>NZ_CP191526.1:0-4800000 GCF_050516465.1 Micromonospora trifolii
ATGGACGCGCTCGGCGACGCCATCATCGGGCGGGATCACCCCGCGGGTCTGCTGCGCGCCGAGTTGGATCGCGCGACCACCAGCCACGGCGGTCTCGCCCTGGTCACCGGCGAACCGGGCATCGGCAAGACGACCCTCGTCACGTCCGCGGCCCGAGAGGCCCGGCAACGAGGCGCGCTGGTGCTCGGTGCCGCCTGCTGGGATTCCGACAGCGCCCCCGGCTACTGGCCGTGGGTGCAGGTGCTGCGTGCCCTGCGGCGCTCCGCCGACGACTGGGCGGTGGCGCGGCAGTCCGCCGAGCCGGCCCTCGCGGCCCTGCTCGGCCAGTCCGGCGCCGGCGGCGAGCAGGCCGGTCGCCTCGTCAGTTGGGCGGGCGTCGACCCCGGCCCGGACGCCGCCGACCAGGAGGCGTTCGCGCTGTACGACGCGGTGACCGCCGCGCTGGTCGCCGTCTCCCAGCACCGCCCGGTCGTGGTCGTCCTCGACGACCTGCACTGGGCCGACCCGGCCTCGCTGCGGTTGCTGAGCTTCGCCGCCCAGCACACCTGGTTCGAACGGCTCCTGCTGATCGGCACCTACCGCGACGCCGAGGTCGAGTCGGGCGAGCATCCGCTGCGCCCGCTGCTGATGCCGCTGGTCGCGAAGGCCACCACGATCACTCTCACCGGTTTCACCCGCGACGAGGTGGCCGCACTGATGACCCGGACCGCCGGCCGGGAGCCCGAGGCCAGCCTGGTCGACGAGGTGCACCGGCGCACCGGCGGCAACCCGTTCTTCGTCGAGCAGACCGCGCGGCTGTGGCACGCCGACGACGCGGTCGGCACGATCGCGCCCGGCGTACGGGAGGCGGTGCGCCGCCGCCTGGCCCAGCTGCCCGCCGCCGTGGTGGAGGCGCTGACCGTCGCCGCCGTGCTGGGTCGCGAGTTCCACCGTCAGGTCCTCGCGGCCTGCGCGGCGGCCCCGGCGGCGCAGGTCGATCGGCTGCTCGACCGGGCGGTGACCGCCCGACTGGTGGTCGCCCGGGGCGGTGGCCGCTTCGCCTTCGCCCACGACCTGGTCCGCGAAACCCTCTACGACGGGCTGACCGACGACGACCGGCGGGCCCGCCACGGCGCGGTCGTCCGGGCGGTCGACGACCTACGGGAGCTCACCGACCGGCTGATCCCGGCCGACCTCGCCCGCCACGCCTACCTGGCCGGCCCCGCGCTCGAACGGGCCCGGGTGGCCACGCTGCTGGTCGCCGCCGGGCGGGACGCGTTCGCCCGGCTGGCCGGCGACGAGGCGGCGGTGCACTTCCGCCGAGCCCTCGAGGTCGTCGAAGACCCGGCACAACGTGTGCGGATCCTCGTCGAGTTCGCCGAGTCGCACTATCACCACGCCCGCCGGGAAGAGGTCACGCGACTACTGGCCGAGGCCGCCAGGCTGGCCCGTTCACTCGACGACCCGGTGCTGCTGGCCCGGGTCGCGCTCACCGTGAACCGCTCCCGCCAGGTCGATACCGCCCAGTCGATCGAGGCGGCGGATTTGGTGCGCGAGGCGTACCGCCGGTTGATCGGCGAACCGGACGCCACCGCGACCGTCGGCGCCCTGGTCGCCGACCTGATCACCGCCAGCGAGACGATCGCCCGTCGAGGGCAGGACGACGAGGCGCTCACCTTCAGCCTCTGGGCCCGTCACGACACGACCTGGGGGCTCGGCACCGCCGCGACCCGAGCCGCGCTCACCGCCGAGATCCGGGACGTGGCCCGCCGGACGGGCGACCGGGAGACCGAGCTGTGGGCCACCTCGCTGCGCTGGGTGGCGCTGCTGGAGCAGGGCGACCCTCGCTTCGCCGAGGAGCTGACCACCTTCGTCGACGCCGAACAGCAGGGCGACTTCGCCCGGCACCGGATGGCCGCGGCCGTCGACAGCGGGATCATCGCGGCGTTCCAGGGTGACTTCGCCACGGCCGACGAACGGTTCGCCGTCCTCACCGACCAGACCGACCCAGGCCACATCGAGTTCGGGTTCATGGGCCACCACCTTCGCTGGTCCCGACTGCTGCTCCAGGGCCGGGTCGCCGAGGCCGCCGCTCTGGTGGACGGGCTGGCCCCGATCGACTACCCCTACCGGGAGCTGCTGCGGGCGATCACCGCGGCCGAGCGGGGCGACGGCGATACGGCGATCCGGCTGACCGCCGGCATCGAGGCCGCCGCCATCCGGTACCCGCGCCCGGTGTCACCGCTCTGGCTACGGCTACGCGCGCAGGCCGCCGCCGCGTCCGCCGACCCGCAGCGCTGCGACGCCGCGCGGGCCGCGCTGGTCCCGCACCGTGGAGAGTGGACGGTAGGGCTCTTCGGCTGCGATATCAGTGGCCCCGTCGACCACTGGCTTGCGCTGATCGACGCCGCCCAGGAACGCTGGGACGACGCCATCGCCGGCTTCACCGCCGCTCGGGACTCCGCCGACCGGCTGGGCTCCCGGCCCTGGTCGTTGCTCGCCCGCACCGGCCTCGCGAACGCCCTCGCCGGCCGGGGTCACCCGGGCGACACCGCAACGTCGACAGCGCTGCGCGCCGCCGCCGTCCAGGAGGCGACCGCCCTCGGCATGACGCAGGTGCTCCACCGGCTCGCCGCCCCGACAGCCCCCGACCCCGACCGCCCGGACCAGGCCGTCGGGTCGGGTCAGGCCGTCGGGTCGGGTCAGGTTGTCGGGTCGGGTCAGGTTGTCGGGCTCGGCCAGGCCGTGCCGGCCGCGGCTGCGATCGAGGGGTACGAGTTTCGGCGCGACGGGCCGGTCTGGCAGCTCGCGTACGACGGTGTCGTGGTGCACCTGCCCGACGCCAAGGGCCTGCATGACCTGCACCTGCTGCTCAGCCGCCCGGGCAGCGACGTACCGGCGGTCGAGTTGCTCGACCCGGCAGCCGGGCCGGAGCTGGTCGCCGCCCGCCGGATGGGGGCCGACCCGGTCCTCGACGACGAGGCGAAGGCCCGCTACCGGCGGCACCTGGCCCGCCTCGACGAGGAGATCGACCGGGCCGCCGCCCGCGATGACGACCCGAAGGTGTCCAAGCTGGACGCCGAGCGCGGTGCGTTGCTCGACGAGCTGCGTGCCGCGGCGGGCCTCGCCGGCCGGAGCCGCCGCCTGGGCGACGAGGCCGAGCGGGCCCGCAAGACGGTGACCGCGCGGATCCGCGACACGCTACGCAAGCTCGACGACCGACACCCGGCACTGGCGAGCCACCTGCGCGACGCCGTCTCCACCGGCACCACCTGCCGCTACCTTCCCCCCGGGCCGCTGCCCTGGCGGCTCTGAGCCCACGGCCGGCGCGACGCCTCATCGGCGTTGACCGCGGTCCGGTTCAGTCCTTGATATCAGGGCCGGGTTCCAGGACTCGGGCGAGCCAGTCGGCCTGGGTGCGTCGTGCCGCGTCTGAGACGCGAACATGCGGGAACAGCGCCGAGAATCCGTGGAAGCCACCAGCCCACAGGTGCAACTCGGCCTGGCCGCCGGCGGCCCAGATCCGGGTCGCGTAGGTGACGTCCTCGTCGCGGAACACTTCGGCGGTCCCTGCGTCGATGTAGGTCGTCGGCAGATTGGCCAGGTCGTCGGCCAGGGCGGGTGAGACGTACGCGGAGACGTTGTCGCCGGTGATGTCGCCGAGGACGCTGCGCCATCCGAATTCGTTCATCTCCCGGGTCCACACGCCGTCCAGCCCGCCGTACTGAAGGCTCGAGGTGCTGCTGTTGCGATGGTCGAGCATGGGGCACGACAGCAATTGCGCGGCGATGGCCGGGGTGCCGAGGTCGCGAGCCATGAGAGTGACCCCTGCGGCCAGGCCGCCTCCGGCGCTGGCGCCGGCTACGACGATGCGGGCCGGGTCGATGCCGAGGTCCGCGGCGTTCTCGGCCACCCAGAGCAGGCCGCGGTAGCAGTCGTCGACCAGGGTCGTACCGGTTGCTTCCGGGGCCAGCCGGTAATCCACGGAGATCACAACGGCACCGAACCGGTCAAGCCATTCCAGCGGAACGTCGATGTTCGAGTAGCGGTCACCCCACATCATCCCGCCTCCGTGGATCCAGTAGACGCAGGGCGCCCCAGCGGCACGATCGGTGGGGCTGAGGATGGACAGCGGGATCGGCGTTCCGTCATTGGCGGGAAAAGTGACCTCTCGCCGCTCGACCGCACGGCCTTCCAGGTGACTCTCGATCGACGGTTGTGGGAAGTGACGCAGCTGTTCGATCACCTCAGGGCCGAGGGGCGGCATGGGCGGCAATTCGGTCAGGGGTACGAGCAACTCGGGGTCGATGCCCGGTCGGGGGAGGTTCATCAGGATCCTTTCGCTGATACGGCTCGGGGTGGCGGGGTGCGGTCGCTGGCTCAGAAGGCCGCCTTGCCGCCAACCGGCACCGCGTCGGTGTACGTCGAGTCACCGGCCAGCAGCGGCTGAAGCTTCGCGACCAGGGCCTGCGCCTGCTCCCCGGCGAAGAACACGCTGTGCGCCTCGGCGCTGGTCCAGCCTTCGATGACGTGGACGACGTCACGGTCGGAGGCCGAACGGGCCACGAGGAAGACGACGCAGTCGTCGTGGGGCAGAGACGGCGCGTCGAGCAACAGCTTGATCAGTTCGTCGGCCTTTCCCGGCTGAGCGGTCATGGTGGCCTGGAACCCGTGGTGAACGGTCATCGAAGTGACTCCTAATCGTCGAGCTCTTGCTGCGCTCTCGGAAAACTGACACTTCAATCAGAGCATCGCCACCAGCGGAAACGTTAGAAGGATGCTCCCCCGTCCTTGCCTGATCCTCTCGTTGTGACGAGCATCGGTCATGTGCTTCAATCGGGCCGTGTACCTCGATGAGCTTCGGGCGTTGCTGGCCCGCCACGCCCGCCCGGACATGTGCACCGCCATCGACGGGGTGCTGATTTCGAAGGTCGAGCAGCAGACCGAGCCGAGCACGTCGATGTCGGGCACCGTGCTGGCGCTCATCGCGCAAGGCGCCAAAAAGATGGCGCTGGGCGACCGCGTGTACGAGTACCGGGCCGGTCAGTACCTTGTCGCGTCGGTCGATCTGCCGGTCACCGGCCGATTCACCCAGGCCAGTGCCCACTCACCGGCTCTGGGGTTCGGGCTGGTGCTCCACCCGGCCACGGTCGCGGAGTTGCTGTTGCAGGCGGCGCCGGGCGATCTTCCGCCCCTGGCGGGCGGGACACCGTCCGGGATGGTGGTCAGCGACGCTCCCGACGAACTCGGCGACGCTGTTGTCCGATTGCTTCGGCTGCTGGACCGGCCCCGGGACGTCACGGTGCTCGCGCCCCTGATCAAGAGGGAGATTCTCTGGCTGCTGCTCAGCGGGGAGCAGGGTGCCGCGGTCCGGCAGCTCGGCCTGGCCGACAGCAGCCTCAGTCACATCGCCCGGGCGGTGCGGTGGATCCGCGACCACTACGCGGAGGCGTTCCGGGTGGAGGATCTGGCGCGCCTGTCCGGGATGAGCGTCTCGGCGTTCTATCGGAACTTCCAGGCGGTGACCGCGATGAGCCCGATCCAGTTCCAGAAGCAGATCCGGTTGCAGGAGGCCCGGCTCCTTCTCGCCACCCACCCCAACGACGTCACCGGGGTGGGAATCCGTGTCGGTTACGAGAGCCCGTCGCAGTTCAGCCGTGAATACCGTCGCCAATTCGGTGCGCCGCCCAGCCAGGATGTCGCCCACCTGCGTGGCGTCATCCGAGCCGGCGTACCGGCAGTCGTCTGACCGCTGGCTTCACTCGACTCTTACGACGGGGGCGCCGCCACAGCCGTGGCGGCGCCCCCGTCGACCGAAACCTGGGTCAGCGGCGGTTGTACCTGTACATGGTCAGGGTGCCGAAGACGACCAGGAAGCCGGCGCTCCAGGCCAGCAGCCACATGGTGGCCGACGCGTCCGACTCGCCGCTCATCGCCCCGCGGATCGCGGCCACCAGCTGCGTCACCGGGTTGACCTTCACGAACGCCTGGAGCCAGCCGGGCATGGTGCTCGGATCGACGAAGACGTTGCTCAGGAACGTCAGCGGGAACAGCACCATCATGCTGACCCCCATCACCGACTTCTCGCTGCGCAGGATCAGCCCGAAGAACGTCCACACCCAGGAGAACGCGAACGAGAAGACCACCAGCAGCCCGATCCCGACGACAACCCCGACCACCCCGCCTTCGGGGCGGAACCCGAGCACCAGCCCGAGACCCAGGATCACCACGGCGGCGAGGATGTAGCGCAGCACGTCGCCGAAGATCATGCCGACCAGGGCGGCCGGACGCCAGACGGGCAGCGTCCGGAACCGGTCGAAGATGCCCTTCTCGATGTCGGTGTTGAGGCCGATGCCGGTGTACATGGTGATCATGACGACGCTGGTCACCATGATGCCGGGCAGGAAGAACTGCAGGTATTCGCGCGGGCTGCCGGCGAGGGCACCACCGAACAGGTACGTGAACATCAGCACCATGATGATCGGGAACGCGGTGACGTCGAAGAGCTGCTCCGGCACGTGCTTGATCTTCAGCATGGCCCGCCAGCCGAAGGTGAGCGACGCGCCCAGTGCGCTGGGTCGGGGCGGTCGGGCACCGGGCGCGAGCACGGTCGCCAGTGCCTCGGCGGACGGGACGTAGACGGACGGCGCCCGTTCGGTCGTGGTGGTCGTGGTGTCGCTCATCGGGCTGCCTCCAACTCGTTGTCGCGCTCGTCGGTCGGCACGGCGGGGTGATCGGTCAGGGCCAGGAAGACCTCGTCCAGGCTCGGCTGGCCGAGGGAGAAGTTGTCCACGACGATGCCGGCACGGGCCAGCTCGCCGAGCGCGCGAGAGGCCTGGGCGCTGGCATCGAGGTCGGTGCCGGCCTCGCCGACCCGGGCGGTCAACGCCATCGGATCGGCAGCGAGCTGCACCGGCACGCCGAGCGCCTCCCGAAGCAGCTTCTCCGCCTCGGGCCGCTGGCCGGGATCGCGCAGTCGCAGGTGGACGGTGCCGGAGCCGATCGACGACTTCAACTCACCCGGGGTGCCCTCCGCGATCACCCGGCCGTGGTCGACGACCGCGATCCGCCCGGCGAGCTGGTCGGCCTCGTCGAGGTACTGGGTGGTCAGCAGCACGGTCGTGCCGTGCGACACCACCGCCCGGATGATCTCCCATACCTGGTTGCGGCTGCGCGGGTCGAGGCCGGTCGTCGGCTCGTCGAGGAAGAGCAGATCCGGGGTGTTCAGGATGCTGGCGGCGATGTCGATGCGTCGCCGCATCCCGCCTGAGTACTTCTTCACCTGGCGGTCACTCGCCTCGGTCAGACCGAACGCGGCGAGCAGGGCCGCCGCGCGCTCCCGAGCGGCCGGCTTGCGCAGGCCGAGCAGGCGGGCGAGGAGCACCAGGTTCTCCGTACCGGTCAGGTCCTCGTCGACGGAGGCGTACTGGCCGGTGAGGCTGACCCGGGAACGGACCTTGTCGGCCTCGGTGACCACGTCGTGCCCGAAGACCCGGGCCGAGCCACCGTCGGGTCGCAGCAACGTGGCGAGCACCCGGACCGCTGTGGTCTTGCCCGCGCCGTTCGGGCCGAGCAGGCCGTAGACGGTGCCGGCGGGCACTTGGAGGTCGATGCCGGCCAGCGCCCGGGTGTCACCGAATGAGCGGGTGAGGCCCTCGGCCTCGATGGCCAGACCGGTGGTGCGTCTACTCATGATCCTTACCTTTCGTGTTGGACGTGTTCAGGAGACGTAGGGTCGAGCCGCCCGGCCGTCGCGCAGTGTCAGACCCCACCAGCGCAGCTGGTCGAGCAGGACGCCGACGTCGCGTTGCAGCTCGTCGGTGCACTGGGCGGTTGGCTCGCCGGCGAGCAGGTCGATCCCCACGACGTCGCGCACCGTCATCGCGTGCAGTGCGGTGAAGACGGTACGTAGTTGGTCGACCGCGTGCAGGCCGGTGGACCGGCAGCCGTACGACACGAAGCCGACCGCTTTGGCCTGCCACTCGTCGTACGCGTAGTCGATGGCTTGTTTCAAGGGTGCCGGGAAGCTGTGGTTGTACTCGGGGGTGACCACGACGAACGCGTCCGCCCGGCCCACCTCGCGGACGAACGCCCGGATGGACGCGGTCGGCTCGGCGGGGTAGGTGGCCGGGAAGTCGTACTCGGTCAGGTCAACGACCGTCACCGCCAGGTCGTCGTGCCGCTCGGCCTGCTCGACGAACCAGTGGGCGAGCCGGTCGCCGACCCGCCCCTCCCGGGTGCTGCCGACGATCACGGCGATCCGCAACTGTGTCATGGCCACCCCCCTTCCACAGTGAAGGCGCGAGGTGACGACACGCGCCCGCTAGATCCGATCTAGCGGGCGCGGTTAGGGGTGAAATGTCGGTGGAATCGGCTTGACTGGGGTCGACGAATGGGGGAGCGGAATGGCACAGGTACGCATCGAGCCGTGGCACGAGGACGACCTCGACCTGCTGCGGCAGCTCAACTCACCGGACACCCGCAAACACACCGGCGGCCCGGAGACCGACGAGCAGGTGCTCGCGAGGCACGACCGGTACGTGCACTTCTCGGGTACCGAGCAGGGCTGCATGTTCACGCTGGTGCTGCCGGACGGGGCTCGGGCGGGCAGCGTCGGCTACTGGGCCCGCGAGTGGTGCGACCAGCCGGTGTACGAGCTGGGCTGGGCGGTGCTGCCCGCGTACCGGGGGCAGGGGCTGGCCACGGCGGCGGTGCGCGCGGTGGTGGACGTCGCTCGCGCCCGACGGGACCGGCACTACGCCCACGCCTATCCCTCGGTCGACAATCCCGCGTCGAACGCGGTGTGCCGCAAGGCCGGCTTCACGCTGCTCGGCGAGACCGGCTTCGAATACCCGCCGGGGCAGATGATGCGGGCCAACGACTGGCAGCTCGACCTGACCGCCCCACCGACCGGAAGCTGAGGTTGGCGGGGCGGCCGGTGACAGGTCACCAGGTGGTGTCGAGGCGGTGCCGTTGCTCGGCGGTCAGCTCCAGGTCGACAGCTGCCAGGCTCTCCTCCAGTTGCGCCACGGACGAGGCGCCCACCAGCGGGATGGACGGCAGCTCGCCGCCCAGCAACCAGGCGAGCACCACCTGGTTGACCGTCGCGCCGCTCTGCCCCGCCACCTCCCGCAGCGCGGCCAGCCGCCGGGGCGCGCTCGGCAGGTCGTACGCCGAGCTGAGCGGCTTGTCCGCCCGGGTGAACGCCCCCTTGAGCAGCGGCGAGTACGCCACCAGGGTCAGCTCGGGCTCGGCACGCAGATAGCTGAGCAGGTCACCGCTGACGCCGCCCGGCTCGCCGTCCGGGTCCAGTTCGCTGACCAGGTCGGTGCGGTTCGGTAGGTAACTGCGGTGGTACTGGAGCACCTCGTACCCCGGCAGGCCGGCGGCGGCGGCCAACGCCCGGGCCCGCTCCACCCGCCAGGCCCGGTGGTTGCTGGCGCCCAGCAGACCCACAGTGCCCTCCGCGACCAGCTCGGCGAAGCCCTCCACGGTCTCCTCGATCGCCACGGTCCGGTCCTCGATGTGCGCGTAGAGCAGGTCCAGCCGCTCCACCCCGAGTCGTTCCCGGCTGCGCTCCGCGGACTCGCGGATCACCTTGGCGGAGAGGCCCTCGGCGTTGTCCAGGTAGCTGGTCCCCGGGGCCAGCGGTCGGGCGCCCAGCTTGGTGGCGATGACGATCTCGGCGCCTACGCCCCGGCTACGCCGCCACCGGCCGAGCAGTTCCTCACTCTGCCCGCCCTGCCCGCCGTCCACCCAGAACGCGTAGTTGTCCGACGTGTCGATGAACGTGCCGCCGGCCTCGACGTACCGGTCGAGGATCGCGTACGAGGTGGCCTCGTCGGTGGCGCTGCCGAAGAGCATCGCGCCGAGGCTGAGCACGCTGACCTCGCGCCGGGCCGCCGGGTCAGCGCCGATCGTGCGGTACCGCATGGGGATCTCCTCTCGTGCGCCCTACCGGTGGGCGCACGAGTCACACTGCCGGCTGGAGCGCACTCCAGGTCAAGCGCTCAGTCACCAGGGCAGCACGCCGTACCCACCACCGGCGTCCATCTGGAAGCCCCAGAGCAGCCCGTTGGGCCCGTCGGCCGGCAGGGTCGCCAGGTGCACGCTCACCTCGGCGCCCTGCTCGGCGGTGCGGAAGCCGCTGTTGCTGTTGAGGTCGGTGGCGCAGTAGCCCGGGTTCGCCGCGTTCACTCTGATCGGGGTGTCCCGCAGCTCCTTGGCGTACATCGCGGTGAGCATGTTCAGCGCCGCCTTCGACGACGGGTACGGCACGGAGGTCAGCTCGAACAGCGCGCCGTTCGGGTCGGTCATCACCGCGATCGAGCCGACCTCGCTCGACACGTTGACGATCCGGGCGGCCGGTGCCCGGCGCAGCAGCGGCAGCAGAGCGTTGGTCACCGCCACCACCCCGAAGACGTTCGTCTCGTACAGCCGGCGAAGCGTCGCCACTGTCGTCTCGCTGGGCAGCCCTCGCGCGCCGTCGGCGAGAATGATGCCGGCGTTGTTGACCAGCACGTCCAGCCGGCCGTACTCCGCCTCCACCCGCTTCGCGGCGGCCGTCACCGACTCGGCGTCGGTGATGTCGAGTGGAACGAACACCGCGTCCGCGCCGCCGTCGCGCAGCTCCCGCTCCGCGGCCCGACCTCGCTCGGCGTCCCGCGCGCCCACCAGCACTGTCATCCCGAGGGCGCCGAGCTGCCGGGCGGTGGCGAAGCCGATCCCCTTGTTGGCCCCGGTGATCAGGGCGATCATGTTCGTCATGCCGTCGAGCCTCGCCGGGCTGGCCGCGCCCGGGGAGAGACGGGCTGAGGCTGGGACCGGCGGTACCACCTTCGCCGGCCCGCATCGAGGCATGCTGGGGGCATGACGAACAGCGGCCTGCGGCGTGACGAACTGGCGGCGTTCCTGCGTACCCGCCGCGCCCGCCTGAGTCCCGCCGAGGTCGGGCTCCCCGAGGGCGAACGCCGACGAACCCCCGGGCTGCGCCGACAGGAGGTCGCCCAGCTCGCCGGGATGTCGATCGACTACTACATCCGGCTGGAGCAGGGCCGCGGGCCCCACCCGTCGCGGCAGGTGCTTGCCGCGATGGCCCGGGCGCTGCTGCTCAGTCGGGACGAGCGCGAGTATCTGTTCCGCATCGCCGGGGAGAATCCGCTGCCGGCCGGCGGGCCGAGCCGGGAGGTGACCCCCGGGCTGCGGCACCTGATCGACGCGATGACTGAGACTCCGGCGTACCTCGTCGACGCCGCGTACCAGGTGTTGGCCTGGAACCGGCTGGCCACGTACTTCATGGGCGACCTCACGGCCGTGCCGGACGCGGACCGCAACATGATCCGCTGGACCTTCCGGCGTCCGGTGACCGACAGCCACTGGACCGACGCCGAGACCATCTGCTTCGTCCGCAGCACCGTGGCGGACCTGCGGGCCGCCTACGGCCGTTACCCGGCCGACCCGGCGATCCGCGAGCTGGTCACCGAGCTGCTCGGCACCTCGCCCCGGTTCGCGCGGCTCTGGGCGGAGCACGATGTGGAGGAGCGCCGCCCCATCGTCAAGCGGGTGCCGCACCCAGAGCTGGGATCGTTGGAGTTCGAGTGCCGGGTGCTGCACGTCCCGGAGACCGACCAGCGGATGATCGTCTACGTCCCCGAGCCCGGCTCGCCCACTCAGGCGGTGTTCCGCCGGCTCGCCGAGCGCGTCGCGCCCTGACCTGGCCGGCAGCCGACCAGCCCGTCCCCGTGGTCGGACCGCCGGTAGAGCACGCTGTGCCGCTCCCTGGTGCGCACCACCAGGCCGGAGCGCAGCAGCACCCCCAGGTGGTAGGAGACGGTGGCCGGGGCCAGCCGGTGCCGCTCGCTGAGCTGCCCGGTGGACCGGGGCACGTCCAGGTCCGCCAGGATCGCCGCTCGGCTCGCACCGACCAGGTCACCGAGCCGACCCGCCCGGTGCTGGTCCGCCGGCCCGGCGCCGACCGGGTAGACCAGCACGGCGTTGCCCTCGTCGCAGAGCTGGGTGGACACCTGGGGCCAGGCCAGCGCCGACGGCGCGAGCACCAGCTCCGCGCCGGTCAGCGCAGTGGTGATCCGGTACGAGCTGTCAATGGTCAGCGACCTGCCGGTCCAGCCGACCTTCGGGTGCAGGCCGTTCAGCATGCTGCCCACCCCTGCGGTGGCCATCGCGGTGGCCCGTACGGCCAGCTCGGCCTCCAGCGTGGCCCGTACCGCCGGCCACTGCTCGGCGAGCGCGGCCCGCCAGAAGTGCCGCAGCCCGTCGGTGACCCGCCGGGCGAGGGTGCCGTCCTCGACCGCCGCGCGGACCCGCACCGGCATCGGGCCCGTCGGAAACCGCTCGTTCACCTGCGCCGTCACCTCGTCGGCGGGCGTCGCCGCCGTGGCCGCCAACTGCTGGTCGAAGGCCGTGTCGAGCGGGCCCAGCGGCGGCTTCGGCGTGAGCAGGTCCGGCGTGTAGCCGAGCCGTCCGGGCGGGGTCACCAGCTCCGCGACCAGGGCCACGTCGGGGTGCCGCAGCGCGGCGCGGGCGGCCGGACCGGGATCGCCGTGCACCGGATGCCCGAACCGCGAGAGCGCGGCCCGCAGCCAGGACGTCACCTCCCAGGCCGGCGAGATCGCCAACCGGAGCCGGGCGAGGCTCGAACCGTCCAGATGCGCGACCATCACAGCGCGGATCGTACAAGCGGTGGCATCGATGTGCCGTCCGCATTCGAGCTGGTTCGAATCACTGGCCGACTGCGTGGCGGGCCGGGTTTGCTGCGACGGCACAACCACTCGTCCGAAGGAGAACCCGATGCGTCCACCCGCCTCCGCCCGTCCCGCCGGCCGGCTCGGCCGCACGATCGCCCTGCTCGGGATCACCGCCGGCCTGCTCGCAGCCGCTCCGGCCGCAGTGTCGGCCGCCACCCCCGGGCCGGGCGACACCACAACCGGGGACGCGGCGGCCCGCGGCTGCGAGCGCGCCTTCGACCGCGCCGTCCGGGCGTATGTCGAGACCACTGCCCGGCGTGACCTGGACGGTTTCGCAGCGCTGCTGCACCCCGAGGTCACCTCCGTCTTCGCCTCCGACGGGGAGGTGCTCGACGGCAAACGGGCCACCGTGGACTGGCTGCGCGGGTTCTTCGCCGACGATTCGTGGACCCAGTCCTTCAGCGTGGCGAAGCAGACCGTGGTGGGCTGCCGGACCGGGTTCGTGCTGTTCGACTCCGTCTACGCGGTGCCGGCCACCGGCACCAGGGTGCCGCTGCTGATCGGGGTCAGCTACACCTACCAGCACGGCCGGTGGCTGGTGTTGCAGAACCAGGACTCCGTGGGCCGAATCTGACCAGGGGGGGTCGCCACCCGGGGGAGGGGCGGGCGCCACCGCGGCGCCCGCCCCTCGGCGGCTCAGGTCAGTTGGGCAGGTAGGCGAAGGTGTCCGGGTTCGGGCCCTGCCGGCCGGCCTCACCCTTGTTCAGCCCGGTGATCCGCTCCATCGCCGCGTCGTCCAACTCGAAGTCGAAGATCCGGGTGTTCTCCTCGATCCGCTTCGGGGTGGTCGACTTCGGGAAGATGATGTCGCCGCGCTGCACGTGCCAGCGGAGCACCACCTGCGCCGGGGTCCGGTCGAGCTGCCCGGCGATGTCGACCACCGTCGGGTCGTCGAGCACCTTGCCCTGCGCGATCGGGGACCAAGCCTCGGTGAGGATGTTGTGCTCACGGCCGTAGGCGCGGACCTCGTCGTTGCCGAAGTACGGGTGCGCCTCGATCTGGTTGACCACCGGCACGACGCTCGCCTCGGCGGCCAGCCGCTCCAGGTGCGACACCTGGAAGTTCGACACGCCGATCGAGCGGGCCCGGCCGTCGCGCTGGAACTCCTCCAGCACCTTCCAGGTCGAGACGTAGTCGCCGTCGTACAGGGTCGGCAGCGGCCAGTGGATCAGGAACAGGTCGATGTAGTCCATCTTCAGCGCCGCCAGCGTCGAGTCGAACGCCCTGCGGGCGTCGTCGGGGCGGTGGAAGCCGTTGTTCAGCTTGCTGGTCACGTAGACCGAACTCCGGTCGAGGCCGGACACGCGTACCGCCTCGCCGACCTCGGCCTCGTTGCCGTACATCTCAGCGGTGTCGATGTGGCGGTAGCCCACCTCGAAGGCGGTGGTCACCGCCGCGACGGTGTCCTTCGGCTCGATCTGGAACACCCCGAAGCCGAGCTGCGGAATGGTGTTGCCGTCGTTCAGGCTGATGTCGGGAATCGTGATTGCCACTGCGGCTCCTTCGCGTCTTCGTTACCTGTCATCCATACCCGGGTGGGTGGACGATCCACCGCTCAACCGAGGGTGACGAACGCAACGGCGGATCGGTTCACCCGGTCGTGTCGAACAGCACCGGCCACGGCCGTGCCGCCGGCACCGACGTCGCGGGCGGCGCGGGCGCGGTGGGCTCGGCGTCGGCCAGCACCTCCGCGGCGAGTTGGCCGAACATCGCCGCCGCCGGGTGCGCCGACCGGTCCGGCCAGGCCGCCGAGGTGCGCTTGGCCAGCGGCGCGTCGCTGATCGGCCGCCAGGCCATCCGGGGTTCCCGGCGGGCCACCGCCGCCGGTTCCACGGCCACCCCGCCTCCGGCCAGCACCAGCCCGAAGAGGAACTCCGGGTTGCGGGCCGGACGCACCCGGGCCGGACGCCAACCGTGCTGCCGGCACACCGCCAGCAGGTGGTCGTGCCAGCCGGGGGCGGTGGCGCGCGGCGCGGCCACCAGATCCAGACCGGCCAGCGACGCGAGCGTCACCTCGCGGCCGCGGGCCAGCGGCGAGGTGCGCGGCAGCAGCACCCCCAGGGGTACGTCGACCGGGGCGCCGAAGCGCAGCCCGTCCGCCGCCACCGGATGATGCACGAGCCCCACGTCCAGGGTCCGCTCGGTGAGCATCCGCACCTGCTCGGCCGTGGTCAGCTCGTGCAGCTCCACGTCCAGGCCGGGCGCCCGGGTGGTGAGCCCGTCCAGCAGCGAACGCAGCGTCACGGCGGGCGTCTCCGGTGGCACCCCGGCCCGGAGTACGCCCAGCTCACCGGCGCGGATCTGCCCCATCAGGCTGCGGAGTCGACCCTCGCCCGCGAGCAGCTCCTCCGCCTCGCCGAGCAGCAGCTCACCGGCGGTGGTGAGGCGCACCTGGCGGCGGGACCTGTCGAACAGCTCGACCGTCAGCTCCCGTTCCAGCCGCTGGATCGACTGGCTCAGCGGCGGCTGGGCCATCCCGAGCAGCTCCGCGGCCCGGCCGAAGTGCAGTTCGTGTGCGACCACCACGAAGTGCCGCAGGTGCCGGAGCAGATCCACGGCCGGGACCCTACGCCAGCGCGGCCACGGCGGCGCTGGATACCGTGCTGGCGTGGACGTGGAGGAACGCATCGGTGCCATTTTCGCCGCCGTCGGGGTAACGGCCAGCCTGCACGTCGTGGACGTGGACGCCGTCGACCTGAACGCCGTCGAGGGCGGCGGACCGGTCGGCGGCGGTCTTCGTGAGGTCGGGGTGCGGGCCGACGAGCAGGTGGTGATCGCCTCGATCTTCAAGATCCTGTTGGTGCTGGAGTTCGCCCGGCAGGTCGAGGCCGGTCAGCTGGACCCGACCGAGCGGGTCCTGGTCACCGCCGCCGACCGGCTCGGTGGGTGGGGTCTGGCCGGGTGCACCGACGACGCCGAGGTGTCGCTGCGCGACCTCGCGTACTTCGCCATGTCGGTCACCGACAACACGGCCGCCGACCTGCTGCTGCGGCGGGTCGGCCCGGACCTGCTGCCGATGCTCGCCGTCGAGTTGGGGCTGACCCGTACCCAGGTCCTCGGTGGTCCTCGGGAACTTGTCGAGATGATGCTCGCCGACGTGGGCGCCCGGACCGAGGCGGAGTTCGCCCGGATCTTCCCCACGCTGCCGGCGGACCGGGTCCGGGCCATGCGGGTCTTCGACCCCGCGCACACCACGTCCAGCACCGCCCGGGAGATCACCCGGCTGCTCACGCTGATCTGGCGGGACGAGGCCGGGCCGGCGGCGGCCTGCGCGATGGTCCGCACCTGGATGGCCCGGCAGATCTTCTGGACCCGGCTGGCCGCCGGGTTCCCGCCCGGCGTCCGGGTCTCCGGAAAGACCGGCACCCTGCCCGGGTTCCACCTGGAGGCCGGGGTCGCCGAATACCCCGACGGCGGCCGGTACGCGATCGCCGTCTTCGCCCGCGCCGAACAGTTGACCCCGCGCCGCATCGACGTGGACCTGGCGATGGGGGAGGCCGCCCGGACGGCCGTCGAGGCGCTGCGGGGCGACTGATTTCGCGCCCGTCCGGGAGTCGCCGCACCCCCGCTGAGCAGGACCGATATCCGGTGGCGTATCGAAGCCGACGGCCCTCGATCTTGGACCAGGGGCCGGTGCCGCTGGTTGGCTCGTGGTCGACACATCGCCCGACCACGGGGAGTAGATCCGCATGCCCAGTCTCGCCCGCCGACGCTTCCTGCGCGACGCCGCCGCCACCACCGCCCTGGTCTCCGCCGGTGGCCTCGCCGCCGGCGTCGCCACCCCGGCCCAGGCCGCGCCCTCGACCGCCGCGCCCACGCCGACCGCTCGCCGCAAGGGCGCGGTCAGCTTCCGCTGGTGGGGTACGGCCGGCTGGCGCGTCGACATCGGCGACCGCACCGTTCTCGTCGACCCGTTCCTCAGCCGGATCGACACCGGGCTGTTCACCGGCGCGTTCAAGACCGATACGGCGCTGACCGTGCGCACCGACGTGATCGACCCGCGTGTCGACCGGGCCATGACGGTGCTGGTCACGCACACCCACTGGGACCACTTCATGGACGTGCCGTACATCGCCAAGCGCACCGGCGCGCGGGTGTTCGGCACGCTGACCGCGTACCACCTGGGGTTGGCCTACGGGTTGCCGTCGACGCAGCTCAGCGCCGTGAAGGGTGGGGAGGTGCTGGACTTCGGCGACCACAGCGTCGAGGTGGTCGGCTCGCTGCACAGCCGCAACCCGTCGTACTCGGTGGCCTTTCCCGGGGTGCGGGTGAGCCCGCCGCCGCAGCCGGCCACCATCGCCGACCTGCCGGAGGGCGACACGCTGGGCTACCTGCTGCGGGTCGACGGCGGCCCGTCGGTCTACTTCACCGGGGCCAGCGACGTCGCCGAGCGGAACCTCACCGGCCTCGCGCCCGACGTGGCGATGGTGGCCATGCAGAACGCCACCACCACCGGCGACTACCTGCCCCGGCTGCTGGCCGGCCTCGACTACCCGAAGGTCGTGGTGCCGGTGCACTACGACAACTTCGAGACGGCGTTGCAGAACCCGCCGCCGGTCGCCCCGACCGACCGCACCCGGCTGAACGAGATGATCGCGGCGGTGCGCCGGATCTCGCCACGCAGCCGGGTGCTGGTGCCCGAGTACGAGACCGCGTACCACTTCTGAGCAGCGTCGGTGGGGGTCGCCGAGCCGCGACCCCACCCCGGCGGTTAGGAGGCGGTCATCTCCGCCAGGGCCCGCACCGACTTCCAGTTGCGGGTGGTGGCCACCACGCCGAGCTTCTTCTCCAGGTACGCGTTCGTGAACTTCGACCGCCCGTAACCGCCGTCGACGTAGTGCAGGAACGCCTCCCGGCCGGTCACCGTGAACGACACGTTCTCGCCACCGGGCACGACCAGCGCGTCGACGGTGGACTTCTTCGGCGCGGTGGCGAGGAAGGCCACCAGCAGTCGCGTCGGGTCGTCCTCCCGGTCGGCGTACGGGTTGCCGCCGGCGATCGCCGCCAACTCCCGGCCGCTGCGCACCAGCACCGGCACTGTCAGCGCCAGCTCGTCGGTGAGCGCCCGCGCGATCCCGGCGGCCAGTTTCTCCGCGTCGCGGACCGTGCTGCCGAAGGCCACGTTGCCGCTCTGCAGGTACGTCTTGACGTCCTCGTGCCCGAGGTCGGTGACGATCCGGCGCAGGTCGGCCATCGCCAGCCGGGTGGTGCCGACGTTGACCCCGCGCAGCAGGGCGACGTACCGGGTCATGGCTCCTCCTCGGGGTGCGGCCGACCGGCTCAGCGTAGGCCGCTTGGCCCCACCAGTCCCGTCTCGTACGCGACGATGACCAGTTGCGCCCTGTCGCGTACCGCCAGCTTGGTCAGCAGCCGCCCGACGTGCGTCTTGACGGTGGCCTGGCTGAGGTTGAGATGCGCGGCCAACTCCGCGTTGGACAGGCCCCGGGCGATCAGCGCGAGCACCTCCCGTTCCCGATCGGTCACCCCGTCGAGCTGCCGGGGCAGCGGCCGGGTCGGCTCCGGCTGCCGGGCGAACTCGTCGATCAGCCTTCGGGTCACCGTCGGCGCGAGCAACCCCTCGCCGGCGGCGACCACCCGGATCCCGGTCAGCAGGTCCGCCGGTGGGGTGTCCTTGAGCAGGAACCCGCTGGCTCCGGCGCGCAACGCACCGTAGACGTACTCGTCGAGGTCGAACGTGGTCAGGATGATGACGCGGGCGTCGGCCGTCACCGGGTCGGCGCAGATCCGCCGGGTCGCCTCGATGCCGTCCATCTCCGGCATCCGGACGTCCATCAGCACCACATCCGGCCGGTGCTGCTCGGTCAACGCGACAGCCTCCACGCCGGTGCCCGCCTCACCGACGGTGGTGCAGTCCGGGCTGAGATCGACCAGCAGCCGGAAACTGCCGCGCAGCAACGCCTGGTCGTCGGCGATCAGCACGCGGATCACGCGGCCACCCGGTAGGGCAGGCTGGCCGTCACCGCGAAACCACCGTCGGAGCGTGGGCCGGCGCGGAACTCCCCGCCGTGCAACGCCACCCGTTCCCGCATGCCGATCAACCCGTGCCCCTCCCCGCCGAGCAGGACCGGCCGCCGGCCGTCGTCGGTCACCTCCACCCGCACCTCGTCGGGCAGAACGGTCACCGTAGCCCGGCAGGCGGCCGGCGCCGCGTGCTTCACCACGTTCGTCACCGCCTCCTGCACGATCCGGTACACCGCGAGGCCCACCGACTCCGGCACCGCGCCGGCCGGCTCGTCCCGCCGCACGTCGAGTTGCACGTCGACGCCGCCGATCGCCGCCTGCCGGGCGAGGAGGGGCAACTCGTCCAGGCCGGGCGTCGGCGCGTACGGGCTGTCCTCGCGCAGCACGCCGAGCACCCGACGCACGTCGGTCAGCGCGGTGCGGCCGGTCTCCTCGATGACCCGGAGCGCGGCGCCCGCCTCGCGCGGGTCGGCCTCGGCGACGTGGTTGGCGACGGCCGCCTTCACCACGATGAGACTGAGCGTGTGCGCGACCACGTCGTGCAGCTCACGCGCCACCCGCAACCGCTCCTCGGTGGCGGCCTGACGGACCAACTGATCACTCTGCCGGGTGGCGAGGGCGCGTCGCTCCCGGATCAGCCAACCGATCACCCAGGCCGGCGCGACCATGACGGCGGCGTAGACGACCGCGCCGGTCCGCGACCAGAGGTCGCCCGCGGTCAGCACCAGGCCGACGCTCACCAGCGCGAGACAACCGGCGGCGCAGAGCATCGACCGGCGGGTGGGCGTCGCCACGGCCACCGTGTAGAAGGACAGGCCGATGGCGAACGCCGGCGCGGCGGCCGCGAAGTTGGGTATCACCCCGGTGACCAGGGCAACGGTGGTGATGGAGCTGATCACGACGGCAACCGTCATCGGCCACCGTCGCCGGACGGCCAACGGCAGCCCGAGGGCCATCCCGACCAGCACCGACACCCAGAGCGGCTCGCGTACGCCGCCGCGCAGCGGCGACTCCAGCGCGGCGTACGGGCAGAGCAGCCCACCGACGGCCACCGCCAGCAGGGCGTCCACGGTGTACAGGTCCATCGGCCGCATCCGTCGGGTCAGCAGGAGAGCGGTCACCCGTCGAACGGTAACGGCCGGCCGGGTCGGCCGCGTCCGCCTGCGGGTGGTCATCCCGCAGGACGATCTGCCGGCGGTTGCGGGCCGCCGACTCCACCCGTGGGAGGGCCGGAAAGTGCCCGCCCCGGCACGACGCGCCGCACCCCCGGCATTCGGCACCGTAACGGTCATGACCACACACACGGTGACCCTGACGGGGCTGCGCGCGGTGTACGGCACCGGAACCCGGCGGGTGACGGCGCTCGACGGCGTGACCACCGGCTTCGCGGGCGGCACGTTCACGGCGGTGATGGGCCCCTCCGGCTCGGGGAAGTCCACCCTGCTGCACTGCGCGGCGGGGCTGGACCGCCCGACCGAGGGGACCGTCACGATCGACGGCACCTGCCTCAACGACCTCGGTGAGGACGAGCTGACCCGGCTGCGGCGGGACCGGATCGGCTTCGTCTTCCAGGCGTTCAACCTCGTGTCCACGCTGACCGCCGCGCAGAACGTCGAGTTGCCGTCGCGCCTGGCCCGCCGCCGGCCGCCGGCCGGGGACGTCGCCGCCGCCCTCGACGCCGTCGGCCTCGCCGACCGGGCCGGGCACCGGCCGAGTGAGCTGTCCGGCGGGGAGCAGCAGCGCGTCGCCGTGGCCCGAGCGTTGATCAGCCGGCCGGCGGTGGTCTTCGCCGACGAACCGACGGGGGCGTTGGACAGCGCGTCCTCCCGGCAGGTGCTTCGGCTGTTGCGGGCGCTCGTCGACGACCACGGCCAGACCGTGGTGATGGTGACCCACGATCCCGCCGCCGCCGCGTACGCCGATCGGGTCCTCCTGCTGGCCGACGGCCGCGTCGTCGACGAGCTGACCGACGGGATCACCGCCGCCGTCGTCGCCGCCCGGATCGCCGAGCGGGAAACCGTCGTGGAGCCGTCGTGCTGAGCGTCCGGCGGTCGGCCAGCGCGTTCGTGGCCGTCGCCATCGGGGTCACGCTGGTCGCGGCGGCCACCCTGCTGCTCGCTTCCGGTCGCCCGCAGGTGCCGGACCGGCTGGCGCGGGCGGCGGTCGTGGTGCAGAGCCCCGAGGCGGGTGCGTCCGCTGACGAGTTCGTGCCGACCCGGCCCTGGTCCGCCGCCACGGCGGCGGAGTTCGTCGGCAGGCTGGCTGGCCTGCCGGACGTGGTGGCGGCGGTGCCGGACCGCACCTTCTACGCGCAGCCGCTCGTCGACGGCCGGCCCTACGCCGCCGACACCCGGAGAGAGGATGCCTACCAGGGGCACGGCTGGTCCAGTGCCCAGTTGGGTGGGCTGCGCCTCACGGCTGGCGAGCCACCCCGCCGGCCCGGCGAGGTGGTCGTCGACCGCGCGCTCGGTCTGCGCGCCGGCGCACCGGTCACCCTGCTGACCGCGATGGGCCCGGAGCCGTACACCGTCACCGGTCTGGTCGACGGGCCCGGCGTCCATGTGGCGGACGAGGTCGCCGCCGCGCTCGCGCCCGGCGTGCGGGCCATCGGGCTGGTGCTCGCGCCCGGCGCCGACCCCGAGCGGGTCGCCACGGCGGCTCGCGGAGTCGTCGGCGACGACGGACAGGTGTTGACCGGTGCCGCCCGTGGCGCGCTGGAGCCGCGTGGCGACGCCCGTACCCGGTGGATCGGCATGCAGGTGCTCACCGCCACGGCGGCCCTCGCCGGCTTCGTCACGGTGTTCGTGGTCGCCTCGACCTTCGCGTTCACCATCGCGCAGCGCCGCCGCGAGCTGGGCCTGCTGCGCGCCGTCGGCGCCACCGGACGCCAGGTCCGCCGCATGGTGTACGCCGAGGCGCTCGCCGTCGGCGTCTCGGCGGGACTCGTCGGCCTGCTGGTGGGCGCGGCGCTCGCCCCCTTGCTGGGTCGGCTGCTGGTCGACGTCGGCTACGAACCGTCGACCTTCCGGGTCCGCTACGAACTCTGGCCGATCGCGGTCTCGCTCGCCGCCGGGCCGGTGATCGCGTTGCTGGCCGTCTGGTCTGCGTCCCGTCGCGCGGCGCGGGTCCGCCCGTTGGAGGCGCTACGCGACGCCGCTGTGGAACAGCGACCGATCGGCCTGCTGCGCGCCGTCACCGGGGCGCTGCTCCTCGCGGCGGGAGCCGCGCTCAGCCTGGGCACGGCGACCGCCGACGAGGCGCGGGTGGGTGCGCAGTACGCGCTCTACGCGGTGATGGCGTTGGTGGCCGGCGCCACAGTGCTCGCCCCGGTGGTGATCAGGCCGCTGCTGTGGCTGCTGCGTTCCCCGGTGCGTCGGCCCGGTGGCGCGATCGGGATGCTGGTCCGTGGCGGGGCGTTGACCGCTACCCGGCGGACCGCCGCCATCGCCGCGCCGGTGCTGCTCACTGTCGCGTTCGCGGTGCTGGTGTCCGGGATGGTGCGCACCAGCACCGCCGCGTACGCGGCCGGTCGGGCGGACAACGTGAACGCCGGCTGGATCGTCGTGCCGGACCGCGCTCCCGGTCTGTCCGACCGGGCCGTCGCCGCGACCGGCGGCACCGCCCTCCTGCCGACCACCGTCTACCGCACCGACCCCGGAACGTCGCCGCAGAACCAGCCGATGACCGCGCTCGGTGTGGATCCGGAGGGCTTCGCCGCCGCGAACCGGGTGCTCACCGTCGTCGCCGGCTCGCTGAACGACCTGATGGGTGACGACACGGTGGTGGTCACCGCCTCGGCGAACCGGCTGCCGTCCGAGCCGTACCCGGTGGTCTTCGCCGACGGGACGTCGGTGTCGTTGCGCGTCGTCGCCGTGGTCGACGACACCTCGATCCCCGGCGACCTGCTCGTGCCCCGGGCCGTGGTGCGGGCGCACGACCCGTCGGCGCTGACGTCCACGGTGTACGTCCGGGACCGCATCGATCCGCCGGTCGGCGCGCGGATCCTCGACGTCCCGGGCTGGGCGGCCGAGGCGGACGCCGCCGAGGACCGCCTCGTCTGGCTCTTCACCCTGCTGCTGATCGGGGTGTCCGCCGGCTACGGGGCCATCGCGGTGGCCAACACGCTGCTGCTGGCCGCCGCCGGCCGCGCCGCGGATCTGCGGCTGATCCGGATGGCCGGGGCGACCCGACGGCAGGTCATCTGGTTGGTCACGGCGGAGTCCGCCCTGGTGGTCCTGATCGGCGCGCTGCTGGGTGGGGCTGTCGCGTTCGTCGGTCTGCTCAGCATCAGTGCCGGCCTCGCCGAGCAGGTCGGCACCCCGGTCGACCTGGTGGTGCCGTGGGCGGTGGTCGCCGGGGTGGTGGGGCTGTGCCTGCTGCTCGCGGTGCTGGCCAGTGTGCTGCCGACGTGGCGGCTGCTGCGTCACGGTCCCGCCCGGTCACCGGTCGGCGGATGACCGCGCCCCCCGCGCGGGCGGTCGTGCGGCTACCGTCCACGGATGCGATCCGCGCGCCCGGTCGGGCTGCTCCTCTCCGCCGCCGCCGTCGCGCTCTGGGCGTACGGCATGACCACGTGGCAACCGCTGACCGAGCCGCTCGGCCCGTGGTCGGAGAGCCTGCCGGGCAACAACGCCTACTGGGCGCGCGACCTGCGGTTCATGGCGATCATGGCGGTGCCGCTCGGGCTGGTGCTGGCCGGCCGGGGGCAGGTGCGGTGGGGCGGCCCCGCGGTGGTGCTGGGCGGCTGCTGGGTCGCCGCCGACGTGGCGATCGACCGGGCCGACCCGATCGGCGTCGACGCGACGGTATGGCTCGCCGTCGCCGGCTACGCAGTGCTCGGCGTGGTCGCGGCGCTGCTGCTCTGGTGGGAGCGCGCCACGCCGCCAGCGCGGGATTTCGACAGGCGGTCGACGGGGGAGCGCGGCACGCCGTCGGCGGCCGACCGGCGGGTGCTGACCGGCGCGGCCTGCGTGGCCGGGGTGCTGACGCTGGTGGCGGCCGGAATGGAGTCACCGACCGACCGGGAGCCGGAGCTGAACCAGGGCGCCCTGGCCACCGCGGCGCTGCTGGTGGCCCTGGCTGTCGGTGCCGCGCTGGCGGCGGCTCCGGCGCGGACCCGGGCTCGGGTCGGGCTGGCTGTCGGCCTCACCGCGGTGGCGTTGCTCGGCGTCGGGCTGGTCCGCGCCACCGCGCCCGGCGCACGACTCCTGCCGGAGGTCGCTCTCGGGGCGGTGCTGCTCACCGGGGTCACCCTGCTGGCCTGGGACTGGCCGGGCGGCCGACCGATCTGGTGGCACCACGCCCTGGCCGCTCTCCTCGCGTTGGTAGGCCCGGTGGTGTTCCTGGTGGCCACGGCCGTGCCCATGATGATCATGATGCCGATCGGCGCGAGTTTCACCGCGCTGGCCGGCAACAGCCCGATCCACGCCGCCGACTCCGATCTGCTGGTCTCACTGGCCGGGCTGCTCTCCGGGCTGGGAATGGCCGTGCTGCTGGCGCGGCCGAGCGTCGAGGACCGTCGGCAGCTCAGGTAACTCACTCGACGACCGGCAGCACTACCTCGTTGCGGCGCAGGAACCACGGCTTCCACGGAGGGTCGAAGCGCGCGTACCGGATGGCGCCGGTCGGTTGCAGCCCGGCCGCGGTCACCGACCGGCCGAGCATGGTGGCCCGCTGGCTGAACGCCTGCTCCGTCCACCGCCCGGAGAAGCGCATCGCCGCCGCCAGCCGCCCGGGAACCGCGCGGACCCGCACCCGGGCGTCCACCGGCTCGGGCAGGGTGGCGGTGGTGAAGGTGGCCGGCATGACGAACTGGATCAGGTACGCGCCCGGCCACTCACCCTCGATCTGCACCACCGGCACGGTCATGGCGATCTTCTCCGAGCCGCTGGCCGCCGCCATCGCCGGCGCGGCGGCGCCGATCGGGTGCCGGGCCCGATTGGCGCCACCGATGTACGCGGCCAGTGGCCGGAACGCCTCGATCGGCGCCCGGGTGAACGATGCCTGGATCTGCATCTCGGCCACCAGGTGGGCGGGGTACCGACGCAGCTCGAAGCCGGGGTGTCGGGACACCACCCGGTACGGCTGCTGTTCGGTCATCGCGCGGCTCCCAGGGTCTGCTGGGACAGACGCTACCGCCCGTCCGCCTCCCGCTCGGCCGAAGTCGGCTGCTCCGGCCCGGGGGCGAGGGCCCGGGTGGTCAACCGCCAGTACTGCCGCTTGCCCTCGTCGCGCAGCACCACCCCGATCTGGCCCAGTTCGCGGCGCAGCTCCCGGGCGTCGTCGCGGCGGTCCCGCTGGATCGCCCGTTCCCGGGCGCGCAGCAGCGCATCCGCGCCGGCCGGCAACCCGGGCAGGTCCGGCACCCACAGCCGGTACGCCGACCGGTGCGGGTCGTCGTCCGCCCAACCCCAGCCGTGCGACCGGAACGCTGCCGCCAGTTGGGCGGACGACAGGTCCGTCGACTCCCGGACCAGTTCCGCGCCGTCGGCGTCGAGCAGCACCAGGTGCTTGTCGGCGAGGAAGACCACGCGGGTGTCGGCCCGGGCGATGGTCCGGTTCTCATCGGAGCGGCGCAGCTGGACCTGCGCCGCGTCGACGGTGACGATCAGCCGTTCGGCGGTGCCGATTCCGGCGATGACCAGGCCGGCGATGACGCCCACCGCGATGGTGCCGGCGGTGGCCTGCGGCTCGGGCAGCCGGTCCAGCCACTCGATCAGGTCGCCGAACGGCACCCAGGGCAGCCGGGCGAGCCAGCCCGTCGCCGCCGCGAGGAGCCATCCGGCGCCCGCGCCGAGCAGCGGGAAGCCACCCCACAGGACCGCCAGCTCCAGCGGGCCTCCGCTGACCACGGTGCGCGGACGATACCCGGCCATGTCCATGGTCAGGACACCTCGCGGCGCAGCGTCCGGAACAGGCCGGCGGCCAGCGGGAGGACCATCCAGACCAGCAGGGAGACGACGATCCGCCCCCACTGCTCCCCGGTGAGCGCGTCGCTGCTGAACAGCGGTTCCATGGTCTTGCTGGTGTCCAGCCATTCGGACGGGCCGCGCAGGGGCCGGACCATCTCGCCCAGGACTCCCCAGACGGTGGGCAGCAGGAAGTAGCCGACGATGGCGAGCGGCGGGTTGAGCAGCAGCAGACCGAAGGCGGCGCCCATCAGCACGCTGGTGACCTGGAGAATCACCGCGTTCAGGATCAGTGAGCCGTCGAGCTGCCAGGTGCCCGCGCCGCCGGTGGCGGAGGCCACCAGCGTCCCGACGGCGGCGAGGGCGAGGCTGGCCAGCACCGAACCGAGCGCCGCCACCATGACCGCGACCAGCTTCGCGGTCACCACCCGCTCCCGGCGGGGCACCAGGGCGTACGTGGTGAGAGCGGTCCGCTGCGACCACTCACTGGTGATCGAGAGGATGCCGAGCACCGGTAGTAGCACCCCCACCGGCAGCAGCGAGGGGACGAAGAAGCTGCCGAATGTCTGGTCGGCCTCCTCGGCGTAGATCAACTGAAGGGTGACGACTACGGCGGCGATCAGGCCGATGGTGATCAACAGCCAGCGGCCGGCCCGGGTGTCGACGAGTTTGCGCAGTTCAACGCCGGTGAGGCGGAGCAGCGACGGTCGGCGTACCGGAGTGTGCTGCCGGGGCGCGACGGCGCCGGCGGCGGGCGCGGTGGTGGTCATCGGACGGCCTCCTTGGTGGATTCGCCGGCGGTCAGGGTGAGGAAGAGTTGTTCGAGGCCACCGCCGCTGGCAGGGCGCAGCTCGGCCAGCGCGACGCCGGCGTCCGCGGCGGCCTGGCCGACCGCCTCGGCGTCGGCCTGCACGAGCAGTCCTTCGGAGCTGTCGGCGGCGGTCAGGTTGGCCAGCTCCAGCGCCCGGCGCAGCGCCGCGCCGTCGCGGGCCCGGACCACAGTGCCGCCGCCGGCCAGCAGCTCGTTCTTGTCGCCCTGGGCCACGATCCGGCCGCCCCCGATCACCACCAGCCGGTCCGCGACCGCCTCCACCTCGCGCAGCAGGTGGGAGGAGAGCAGCACGGTGCCGCCCCGGTCGGCGAAGTCGCGCAGCAGGCCGCGCATCCAGAAGATCCCCTCCGGGTCCAGGCCGTTGGCCGGCTCGTCGAGGATCAGCACCCGGGGGTCGCCGAGCAGCGCCTGCGCCAGGCCGAGGCGCTGGCGCATGCCCAACGAGTACGCCCGTACCCGACGCTTCGCTGCCACCGCGTTCAACCCGACCAGGTCGAGCTTCGCGGCGACCTCGCGCCGGTCCAACCCCATGGTGTACGCGGACAGCGTCAACGCCTCGCGGCCGGTGCGCCCGGCGTGCTGGGCGGAGGCGTCCAGCAGCACCCCGACCTCCCGTCCCGGGTTGGGCAGGTCCCGGTACGGGCGACCGGAGACGGTGGCGCGGCCGGCGGTCGGCGCGGTGAGCCCGCAGATCATTCTCATGGTGGTCGACTTGCCGGCGCCGTTGGGGCCGAGGAAGCCGGTGACGGTGCCCGGCTCGCAGTGGAACGAGACGTCGTCCACCGCCGGGTGTGGCCCGTATCGCTTGGTGAGGTTCTCCACGGTGATCATGCGGTTGAGCCTGCCCGCTCCGCCCGGCCATCCGCTGCGGCCACCGGTCGGTGCCGCGTCGACCTTGGTCGATCATCGGATCTCGACTTTGGTAGCTGGTTGTCGGGGCCCGATGCTGCCTAGCATGGGCGTCATGACCAGCCTTGCCGTGCCGGAACACCCCTGGCTGCTGCCCGGGGCGCTGGCCGGCGCGGTCAGCCCGGACGCGGCGGCCCGCCGGCCCCGGCGCACCACGCGGGACTGGGCGGTCGACACTCTGGCCTTCCTGATCAGCCTGCTCTGGGTGCTGTTCGTCACCGCGGATGCCCTGTCGCCGGACCCAGCGATGGCGATCCCGCTGCCGCACGACTGGATGACCGTCACGGACGCGCTGATCGGGCTGGTCTGCTGCGGACTGCTCTGGCTGCGCCGACGGTGGCCGCTCGGGCTGATTGTGGCCACGACACCGCTGGCGCTGTTCTCGATGGCCTCGGCCATCCCGCTGATGATCTTCTACTTCACCGTCGTGGTGCATCGACGGACGGCCATTGCGATCGCGGTCACCGGCGCCGGCCTTCTCACCAACCTGGTCTTCAGTTGGGTGCGTCCGGATCCGCACATGTCGTACTGGGCGACCGCGTCCTGGGGTGTGGTGCTCAGCTTCGCCGTGCTGGCCTGGGGGATGTTCGTCCGGGCCCGCCGGCAGTTGATCGTGTCGCTGCGCGAGCGGGCCGAGCGTGCCGAGGCGGAGCAGCAGCTGAGGGTCACCCAGGCCCGCCACCTCGAACGCACCCGGATCGCCCGGGAGATGCACGACGTGCTTGCCCACCGGATCTCGCTGCTCAGCCTGCACGCGGGTGCGCTGGAGTTCCGCCCGGACGCGCCGGCCGACGAGGTGGCCCGGGCCGCCGGGGTGATCCGGGGCAGCGCGCACGCCGCCCTCCAGGACCTGCGGGAGGTGATCGGGGTGCTCCGCGCCGCAGACGACGGTGCCGGCGACGCCCCCGAGCCGCCGCAGCCCACCCTCGCCGACCTGCCGGCCCTGATCGCCGAGTCGCGGTCGGCCGGGGTGCGGGTGAACGTCAGCGACAGCGTGGCCAGCCCGGGGGAGGTGCCGGCGGCGCTGGGCCGGGCCGCGTTCCGGATCGTGCAGGAGGGGCTGACCAACGCCCGCAAGCACGCGGCCGGCGCGGCCGTCACCGTGGACGTGGCCGGCGGTCCGGGCAACGGTCTGACCGTGGCGATCGGCAACCGGTGGCCGGTCGGCGCACCGCCCGGTGGCACGCTGCCGGGCGCCGGCACCGGCCTGGTCGGCATCAGCGAGCGGGTGACCCTGGCCGGCGGGCGGCTCGCCTACGGTCGGGACGACAGCGGTGACTTCCGGCTGGCCGCCTGGCTGCCGTGGCCGGCGTGACCAGCCCAGAGGGCGCGACCGGGCCGTCGGACGCGACCGGGCCGGACGGCGCGGCTGCGCCGCCGGTGCGCGTGTTGATCGTGGACGACGACGCGTTGGTCCGGGCCGGGCTCTCCATGATCCTCGGCGGTCTGCCGGACCTGACCGTGGTCGGCGAGGCGGCCGACGGTGGCGAGGTGCCGGCGGCCGTCGCCGCGTACGCCCCGGACGTGGTGCTGATGGACATCCGGATGCCCCGGGTCGACGGGCTGACCGCCACCGAGGCGCTGCGTGCCCAACCGCACCCGCCGGAGGTGCTGGTGCTGACCACCTTCGACGCCGACGAACAGGTGCTGCGGGCGCTCCGCGCCGGGGCGGCCGGTTTCCTGCTCAAGGACACCCCACCGGCGGAGATCGTGCGCGCCGTACGCCGGGTCGCGGCGGGCGAGGCGACGCTCTCTCCGACGGTGACCCGGACGCTGATCGCCCACGTGACCGCCGCTGCCCCCGGCCCGGTCGGCCCGGACCCGCGCCGCGAACGGGCGCTACGACAGCTCACCGGGCTCAGCGAGCGGGAGCGGCAGGTGGCGGTCGCGCTGGGGCGCGGCCGGACCAACGCGGAGATCGCGGGGGAGCTGTTCATGAGCGTGGCGACGGTGAAGGCGTACGTCTCCCGGCTGCTGACCCGACTGGAGCTGAACAACCGGGTCCAGGTGGCGCTGCTCGTGCACGACGCCGGCCTCGTCTGACGAGCCGTTTCGCTGGGCCAAATGGCCGGGCACGCCAACGTGGATGAGGTTACACTCATTTTTGGTTGTTCCATCGTTGGTTGTGTCAGGAGTGATCGTGGACGGCTTTGTCGGGCGGGACCGTGAACTCCACCTCCTGGACGGCATGCTTTCTCGGGTGCAACGGGGTGGCCGTGCTGGTCGGCCTGGGCGGGCCCTTCTCATGCGCGGTCGCCGGCGGGTAGGCAAGTCCCGACTGGTCGAGGAATTCGTGGAGCGGGCCGAGGTGCCGTACCTCTTCTTCACCGCCTCCGCGCAGCCGACCGTCGCAGCCGAGCTCGCCCTCTTCGTGGAGGCGGCGGCCGCCTCGACACTGCCGGGTGCGCAGATCCTTCGGGGACAGCAACCACAGACCTGGGACGCCGCGCTGACCCTGCTCGCCGCCGCGCTGCCGTCCGACCGGCCGAGCGTCGTCGTCCTGGACGAGATGCCGTACCTCATCGCGGGCGACCCGGGCTTCGAGGGAACGCTGCAGAAGGTCTTCGATCGCGAGTTGTCCCGGCGCCCGGTCCTCCTGGTCTGCGTCGGATCGGACCTGGCCATGATGGAAGCCCTCAACGATTACGGCCGGCCGTTCCACCAGCGGGCCACGGAGATGGTCATTCCGCCGCTGAGCCCGGCCGACGTCAGCGACATGCTCGGCCTGTCCGCCGCCGACGCGTTCGACGCCTACCTGGTGTCCGGCGGTTTGCCGCTGATCCTCGACGAGTGGCCGACCGGTGCATCCGTCCATGAGTATCTGACCGATGCGGTACGGGATCCGACCTCTGCCCTGCTGGTCAGCGGCGAGCGGGCACTGGCGGCGGAGTTCCCGCCCCAGTCCCAGGCGGGTCTGGTGCTGCGGGCCATCGGCTCCGGTGAGCGGACCTTCTCGCTGATCTCCCGCGCGGCAGGGGATCTTCCGCAGGCGTCCCTCAACCGCGCCCTGCGCCTGCTGACCCAGAAGCGGGCCGTGGAGGTCACCGTCCCGCTGTCGACCAAGCCGTCGCGGGAGACCCGGTACGTGGTGACTGATCCGTACCTGCGTTTCTGGTTGTCGTTCCTGGGGCCACACCTCTCCGAGATCGAGCGGGGGCGGGGCGACCTGACCATGGACCGGATCGACCGGTCGTGGACGTCCTGGCGGGGGCGGGCCATCGAACCTGTCGTCCGGGAGGCGCTGCGCCGGCTGCCCAGTGACCACCTACCGGCGGAGGCGGCGATGATTGGCGGCTACTGGACCCGGACCAACGACCCGGAGATCGACATAGTCGGCGCCGACCGTGCGCCCGTCGCTCGGAGCATCAGCTTCGTCGGATCGGTCAAGTGGCAGGAGAGCCGACCCTTTGACGCGCATGACCTCGGCCGGCTGCTCCTGCACCGGTCTCTGCTTCCCGGCGCCGACGAATCGGTGCCGGTCGTTGCCGTGTCGCGCAGCGGCACTGCCGTCGACGGCATCCGGGTGCTGTCGGCGGAGGATCTGCTTACCGCGTACCGGAATTGAACTTTCGTCCGGTGTCCGCCGTACCCATGGCCGAGGATGTCGGTGCGGTAGGTCCGCCGTACCGCTGCCGAACTGCGGGAGGCCTGCCGTGCGCGTTGGTGAGCAGTCGACGGATCCCATCGATCAGGTACTGGGTGAGGTGCCAATGCCGGCACCTCTGACCCCAGAGGATGTCCGGCTCGCGGTCCGGGCGGTGGTCGTGCACACCGCCGAGGAGTGGCCCACGGGGCCGCTGTGCCGCAACGACGGTGCCTCCTACCCGTGCCGGCTGCACCGTTGGGGGCGACGGGTGTTGGAGACACACGGACTCAACGAGCGGCAGATCGAGGCGTTGATCCGGCACGGCAATCCGTTCGTGCACGTGCCCTTCCCGTTCACGGCGACCGGGCCGTCGCGGCAACAGGCCGCGCGGGTCGTCCCCCAGGGCGTACGGCCCACCGCTGCTGGCCGGCCGGTGACTCCCCCCGTCACCGCGCCGCGCTGGCCCCGGGCGAGCTGAGCGCTACCCCCTCCGCCCACCCGACCCGGGGCGACACGACGTCGGCCCGGCGCGAAGATTCCCCCTCCGCGTCGGGCCGACGTCGCTCTGAGCGGGTGGGCTCAGTTGCCGACCCCGCAGTCCGGGGCGGACCAGCTCGTCGTGTTCGAGCTGCGGTCGCTGTTGTTCTCCCGACGCGAGTCGACGTGCACGTGGTCGTCGTGGTCGGGGTAGCCCGGCCCGTAGATCCCACTGAAGCCGTTGTTGCGGGCGCCGCGGGCGACCTGGCACAGCGAGGACGTCCGTGAGGTCACGTCGGCCGCGTTGCCGTACAGGTGTTGGCTGTCGGACGCGCCGCCGACCTGGTTGTTGCAGGCGCGACTGCGGAAACCGCTGGACACGTTGAGCGGCTTGTCGCCGAGGCTCTTGCGCAGCGCCTCCAGCTTCCACATGGTGCGCAGCGCGTTCTGCTTGGTCTGGTTGGCCGACAGCGGGCCGCCGCTCCACCCGCTCCCGCCGCACCCGTTGTCCAGCTCGCCGTAGGTGAAGTGCGCGGGCGTGCAGTCGTTGTCCTGGAGTTGGTACAGCTTGGCGAAGGTCTGTGGTCCGGCGATGCCGTCGGCGCGCAGCCCGTACGCCTGCTGGAACCGCTTGACCGCGGCGGCGGTCTTCGGCCCGTAGCGGCCGTCGTTCTCCACGATGTCCCGGTAGCCGGCCCACCCGGCGACCCGGATCTGCAACTGGCGGACGTCATCGCCGGAGCGCCCCTGGGTCAGGGTGCGGTTCCAGGTGTAACAGCCGTCCGCGTGCGCCGCCGGTGCGGCGACCACCGTGGCGATTGCGGCCCCGGGCAGTGCCAGGGCGAATGCGACGGCGACCCGCTTCAAGGTGTTTACGCGCACAGAAGTCCTCCCGATAGGAGAGCGAATGGGGTGGCACCAGGACATCGACCGAGAAGTCCCGTGATTTCCACCCTCGCACTGATCAGTGCCGTTGGAGGTGGTTAACGAGAATCGTGCTCACAATCCGCTGTCCCTGGGTATTGGCTGGGAATTCGGCTGATTTGCGAAACAGCCATTTCCGGCCGATCACCCCTCCTGTCGCCAAGCACACCGAACGTCGCAATCTGCCACACCGAGGGTGATGTTCCCGGGGCGATGGCGGCCGGTAACGTCAGCCCCGGGCCGGCTGACTGGCGGAGGTGCGCGTGGCACGCGGTGGCGTCTTCTGTGTCGAGGGTCAGTGGCACCGTGACCTCAACGAGCGGGGCTCGGTGCTGCCCACCCTGGAGCTGCTGGAGCGGCTGGGCAAGATCCGCTTCATTCACAAGGACGCGGCCACCCGCGACGAGTTGTTCTACTTCCTGGATCGTTGGCTGCTCAAGCAGTACGCCGACCACCGGGTCGGCTTCTTCGCCATGCACGGCGAGCCGAGCCGGCTCTGCCTCACCGACTGGCAGTCCGTGGAGTTGAACGAGGTGGCCGAGCTGATGGCCGGCCGCGCGGAGGGGCGACGACTCTATTTCGGCAGCTGCTCGGTGCTGCGGGCCTCGGACGCGGTGCTGCGCGAGTTCCTGGAGGTCACCGGAGCCGCTCTGATCTGCGGTTTCACCCGGGAGGTCGACTGGGTCGAATCGGCGGCCTTCGAAACCGTGCTCCTTGACGTGCTCGCCAACGGCCAGCGACACAATGCCGCCGAGCTGCGGATGGGCTCCGCCCACTGGGCGCCGCTCGCGTCGTACCTCGGTTTTCGGGTGATCTACGCCAACGGTCGGGCCTGGCGTCCGTCCGGCCGTCCCCGGGTGCCCACCCAGGCGGTGCACCGCGCCGCGGCCCGCCCCCGCTGACCCCGCTGCCCCGCCGACCCCGCTGCGCCCGCGCCCTGGTAGGAACGGGGAATGGCACGCAGCATCGCAAGGAACACCCGGGTCGACCGCGACGGCCTGCTCGACTTCCTCCGGCCGCGACACCGCGTCGTGCTGATGACCACCCGGGCCGACGGGCGCCCGCAGTCCTCCCCGGTCTCCGCCGGGGTCGACGGGCAGGGACGGCTGGTCATCTCCACCTACCCCGAGCGGGCCAAGGTGACCAACCTCCGCCGCGACCCCCGGGTCTCGGCCTGCGTGCTCAGCGACGACTGGAACGGCCCCTGGGTGCAGATCGACGGCACCGCCGAGGTGCTCGACCTGCCCGAGGCGCTGGAGCCGCTGGTCGAGTACTTCCGCAGCATCTCCGGTGAGCACCCGGACTGGGACGACTACCGGGCGGCGATGATGCGCCAGGGCAAGTCGCTGATCCGGGTCACCATCGACGCCTGGGGTCCGATCGCCACCGGTGGCTTCCCAGCCCGCCTCGCCGACTGACCGTTCGTCCGCTCCGGAGGGCCGGTCAGTCGACCAGGGCGGCGTAGACGAGCTGGCGCAGCTGGGAGCGGAGTGGGTAGGTGCTCGACGGCATCAGCTGCGTGAACAGCAACGCGGTGATCTCCTCGGCCGGGTCGACCCAGAACGCGGTGCTGGCCACCCCGCCCCAGTAGTACTCGCCGACGCTGCTCGGCACCCGGCTGGGGATCGGGTCGTCGACCACCGCGAAGCCGAGGCCGAAGCCGATCCCGTCCAGGGTGGTCTCGGCGAAGCCGCCGGTGGAAAGGGTGCCCAGGTCCTGGCCGCCGGGCAGGTGGTTGCGGGTCATGAACCGCACCGTGCGCGGCCCGAGTAGCCGGACGCCGTCCAGCTCGCCGCCGCGCAGCAGCAACTGCGTGAACCGGTGGTAGTCGGCGGCGCTGGAGATCAGGCCGCCACCGCCGGAGAGCAGCGCCGGCTTGCTGAACGCGAGCGACCCCAGGCTGTCGTAGCGGACGGCCCGGCCGCTCCGCGGTTCCGGTACGTAGAGCGCGGCCAGCCGGTCGGCCTCGTCGCCCTCCACCCACCAGCGGGTGTCGGTCATGCCCAGGGGGCCGAAGATCCGGTCGGCGAAGAACGCGTCGAGGCTCTGCCCGGAGATCACCTCGACGAGTCGGCCGAGCACGTCGGTGGCGACGGAGTAGCCCCACGCGGAGCCGGGCTGAAACAGCAGCGGCAGCTCGCCGAAGGCCGCGCAGGCGCCGGCCAGGTCGACGTCCGCCGGTGGGTACAGGTCGTAGCCGGCGGCCCGGTAGAGCCCGTCGACCACCGAGGTCTGCATGAAGCCGTACGTCAGGCCCGCCGTGTGGGTGAGCAGGTGCCAGACCCGGATCGGCTCGACCGCCGGCACGGTGTACGGCTTGAGCGCCGACCCCTTGGAGTAGACCCGCAGGTCGGCGAACTCGGGCAGCCAGCGGCTGATCTCGTCGGTCAGCTCGAACCGGCCCTCCTCCCACAGCATCATCGCCGCGACCGAGGTGACCGGCTTGGTCATCGAGTAGATCCGCCAGAGGGTGTCGGCCTCGACCGGTGCGCCCGACTCCCGGTCGCGCAGCCCGTACGTCGAGGAGTGCGCCACCTCGCCGCGACGGGTGACCACCACCTGCCAGCCGGCCAGTCGGCCGTCGTCGACGTACCGGCCGAAGTGCTCGTCGATCCGCGCCAACCGCGCTCTGTCGAAACCGATCTGATCCGGGTCCTTGCTCCGAGCCACACTCACGCCGCCGAACGTACTCGCCAGTACACCGACACCGGAAGGGGGCCGGCACCCGGCCCGCCGGCCGTCGGCTGTCAGCGGCGCCCACTAGCCTGGCCGGATGCCGGAGTTGACCGAGGACGTGACCTTCCGCAACGAGGACTGGTACGGCGAGGAGCTGACCGACCGGCACTTCGTGGGTTGCGAGTTCTTCGGGGTGGACCTGACCGAGGCGGTGAGCAGGGGCACGGTCTTCACCGGGTGCACGTTCGGCAACGTGGCGTTCAACGCCTCCCGGCATGTCGACTCCGCCTTCACCCGTTGCGTGTTTCGGCGGTGCAACTTCTTCGAGGCCGAGTTCACCGGCTGCAAGCTGGTCGGCAGCACCTTCAGCGAGTGTGATCTGCGTCCGTTGACGGTGGACGGCGGCGACTGGTCCTTCGTCGCGCTGCCCGGTGCCGACCTGCGTGGTGTTCGGCTGACCGGGGTGCGCATGCGCGAGGTGGACCTCACCAGGGCCAATCTCACCGGTGCTACGGTCACTGGTGTCGATCTTTCCGGGGCGCAGCTGACCAACGTCCGGCTCGGCGGCGCCGACCTGCGGGGCAGCGACCTCACCGCGCTGGACCCGACGGTCGTCGAACGGGCCGGTGCCGTGATCGACGTCGAGCAGGCCGTGGTCGTCGCGCAGCTGCTCGGCTTCCGGATCGGCTGACCGGAAAGGCGCTCGTGGTCTGCCGAAGTGTCCATCCGGCGGGCCGGGTTGTCCGACAGCGTCCCATTGTGGGCTGGACACGTCCGGCAGTCCGGATCTAGCGTGTCGTCCACGCCCGGATAAACGTGAAACTGCCCACAGTGGATGGTGTGGTCCTCGGCGGTCCAAAACGGCCGGGCGGCGGAGTTGGAGGGGTCGGTGGCGGACGAAGACCGCACGCGGGCTGGTTCGAGGGCTGGCGACGCGCCGCCGAGGCACCGTCCGCGTGCCATTACCGCCGGGGTGACCCGCAGTGTCTTGCGCCGCGTCCGACAGCGGCGACGCTGGGCGGTGGAGGGAACCGCCGTACTCGTCTGCCTGGTGGTGCTGATCTCGTACCTCGCCACCCGGTCCGGTCCCGCGCCGGACGACGACCAGGCGGGTCCGGGCGGCGTGCCCGCCGGGGCCGCCCGTTCCCCCGGTCTCCCGGCCGCCGACGGGCGCACCGGCGAGGCGGGGCCGGCGACGCCCGGCCTGCGTCCGCGCCAGCGCCCACCCTCGCCGGACCCGACGCCGTCGGCCAGCGCGCCCGCCCCGCCGCCGGCGAAGCCCGGTGCCCCGGCGCTGACGGTGAGCCGGGGCGAGATGCCCGCCATCGTCGACCTCACCGCCGTGGGCGCCCGGGACTGGGTGCACTGGGGAGAGCGCGGCGGCAGGTCGACGAACCGCAAGCGCTCCGGCTCCGGCGAGATCATCGACGGGGGTGGCGCCGGCCGGCGGGTCGGCTGGGACGGCAACCAGGAGTACGTGCGCTGGTCCGACGGCACGCCGGAGCGGTCGACGAACGGCAGCTCCAACGGTGTCTACGCCTGCGGTGCCGGGAACGGGTTCAGCCTCGCCGTCGCCGGCAGCGGCGAGCCGCGCACCGTCCAGCTCTACGCCGGCATCTGGATGGCTCGGGGGCGCCTGGAAGCGCGGCTGTCCACCGGTGGGCCCGCCAGCACCGCTCGACTGGAAGACCCCTACACCAGTCAGAGCGCCCAGTTCACCATCCGTTTCACAGTGCCGAAGGGCGCCCGACTGCTGCTGAACTGGACCGTCGAGAAGGTCTTCACGCAGCACTGCGGCAACGTCGGCCTCCAGGCCGTGACGGTGCGTTGACTGACTGACTGATCGCTGCGCGTTGGGACAGCGGGACAGTTTGTCCGTCGCGGACTGTCGAATGCGTCGTAACTTTCTGCTGTCCCCAACCGACCATCCAGTGTGGAGGCAGCGGAGATGAGTAGCAGCACCGCCCACCGCGTCCGTCGTGCCGCTTCGTCCGGCATCGGTGAAGCGTCCGGGGAGGTTCTTCGCGACATCCCCCTGCCGCCGTACGTGACGGGCGAGGACACCCAGTTCGCCGTACGGGCGGTGGTGGTGCATGCCCCCCGACAGTGGTCCGGTGGTGTGGTCTGCCGCAACGATGCCAGCCCGCACCCGTGCCGCCTGCACCGCTGGGGCACCCGGGTGCTGGCGCTACGCGGGCTGCGGGCCGCTGAGATCGCTGCGCTCATCGAGCGTGGTGACCCGACGGCGGTGGTCCCCCCACCGGACCGTCCGGCCTGAGCGCTCGCCGGGCCGGGAGGCGCGTTCGCGCCTCCCGGCCGCCGCTCAGCAGGTGATCGGTTTGACCCAGGAGCACTCGACGCCCTCCGGGGTGCGCGGCGTCTCCGGCGCCGCCGGCGGGGCCACCCGTGCCGTCGACGCACCACCCTCGCGGAAGCCGGCCAGCGCCACGGCGATCTGGTCCTCCAGCGACTTCACCGACGCCGTCAGGTAGTTGTTCAGCAGGATGGAGAACGCCAGCAGTCGACCATCGGCGCTGGTGACGTAGCCGGAGAGCCCGGAGACACCGGTCAGGCTGCCGGTCTTGGCGTGCACGTTGCCCGCGGCCGGTGTGCCGGCCATCCGGCTGCGCAGGGTGCCGCCGACGAATCGCTCGGGCTGGCCGGCGATCGGCAGCGCCGCGTACCAGGTCGCGAACCACGGTTCGGCGCGGACGGCGCTCAGCAGGTCGACGAACTCCGCCGCCGGGATCAGATTGCGCCGGGACAAGCCTGAGCCGTCACGCTGGCGCAGTCTCCCGGTGTCCATTCCGGTGTCGGCGACGTACTCGCTGATCGCGGTGATACCGGCCGTCCAGGTGCCCGAGCCGGAGAGCACACGGCCGATCTCCTTGGTCAACACCTCGGCGTGCCCGTTGTTGGACAGCTTCAAAAATGGCGTCATCAGCTTGCCCAGGCTCATCGAGTCGTGGCGCGCCACCGGGTGCGCTCTCTCCGGGGTCGGCTGGCCGAGCACGGTCTGGCCGAGCACCCGGACGCCGTGTCGGTGCAGCGCCGACCGGAACACGTCGGCCGCGTAGCCGGTGGGTTCCCAGACGGTGACCCAGTCGCTGGCGGGCTCGTCGCCGACGGCGATCTGACCGGTCACCACGACGGTGTTGCCGCCGTGCTCGCGCTCGATCGAGATCGAGGTCTCGCCGTCGCTGACCGTCTGGGCGCGGTTGTCGACGCGGACGTACCCGGTGGCGGGGGTGGTGGTGACCACCGGCGGGGCGCCGGCCCGGTCGGCCGGTGCGGCGTGCACGATCACGGTGCCCGCGTCGTAGTCGGTGTCCGGGGCGACGGTCAGCGCGGAAACCTGGGCGGCGTAGTAGTAGGGCTCGTCGTCCCAGGTCCAGTCGGGGCCGAGTCGGGTGCGGTCGTAGCGGGTGTCGTCGGCGACCAGGTTTCCGGTGACCACCCGCACGCCGTCGGCGGCGACCTGCGCGGCGAGCGCGTCGTAGTCGGCGGCGAGCATTGTCGGATCGCCCCCGCCGCGCAGGTAGAGGTTGCCGGAGAGCAGGCCCCCACGGCGTTTGCCGCTGGCCCGTACGTCGGTGCTGAAGCGGTGCCCCGGGCCGAGCAGCTCGAGGGCGGCCGTCGAGGTCAGCAGCTTGGTGTTGGACGCCGGGACCAGCCGGCGGTCGCCGTTGCGGTCGTAGAGCGTCTGTCCCGTGCTGGTGTCGACCACGACCACCGACGCCTGCGCGCCGGCCAGCCGGGTGTCGGCGAGGATCGTGTCGATCGTGGCGCGCAGCTGGGTCGTCGCGGCGGTGGGCGACTCGGCCGTGGCACCGGGCGCGCCGGCGGTGGCGGCGGTGGCGACCAGCGCGAGCAGGGCGAGGGCCCGGGGAAAGTGACGGCGATGCATCCGCTGATGCTGTCACGGAGATATTCGCCGGAGAAAGCCCTCAGGCGGAAGATATTGCCGTCTGGGCTATTTCGGCCCGCCGACCGTCTTCTCGTGGCCACCCCAGTAATGCCGCTGCGCCCCCATGACCATTGGTGCGACCAGCGCGGCGAGCGCCCCGCCGAGCAGCGGGAAGACGATGAACACCCAGAGCTGCCGCAGCGCCACGCCGCCCTCGAAGACCGCCGGGCCGAACGCGCGGGCCGGATTGACCGCCGCGCCGGTCAGCGTCACGCCCACCAGTTGGGTCACGGCCAGGGCCAACCCGATGGCCAGCCCGGCGGTGCCCGGATTCTCGCTCCGACTGGTCACCACCAACACGACCAGCACGAAGAGGAAGGTCAGCACGACTTCCAGCACTGCCGCGCCGCCCCGGTTGATGTGCGCGCCGTAACCGTTCGTGCCCAGGGCCCCGGTCTGGTCCGCGACGTCACCCCATCGGGTGAGCGCCCAGAGCACGAAGCCCGCGACGGTCGCGCCGACGAACTGCGCGATCCAGTACGCCACCGCCCCGAGCGCCGAGATCTTGCCGGAGAGCAGCACACCGAGCGTGACCGCTGGGTTGACGTGGCTGCCGGAGAGTGGGCCGATCGTGTAGACGAGGGCCACCATCACGAACCCGAAGGCCAGCGCCACCACCACCACGCCGCCCTGGACCCGTGCGGCGATCGCGCTGCCCACCCCGAAGAACACCAGCAGCAGGGTGCCGAGGAACTCGGCCGCGTACCGACGGAAGTCGCTCATTCACTCAGCGTAAGTGCAGGTCAGATGGTCGAAGCCGGATTGGCCGTCTGTGATCGGCGCGACGGTCGAGGGCGGGCACAGCGGTGACGTCCGGTGCGTTGTAGCCCACGTGGACACCCACTCCGCGGACGTCGTGGTGATCGGCGCCGGGCAGGCCGGCCTGAGCGCCGGCTATCACCTGCACCGCACCGGCTTCGCGCCCGGCAGCGGCTTCGTCATCCTCGACGCCGACAACGGGCCCGGCGGCGCCTGGCAGCACCGCTGGCCGACGCTGGTCTTCGACCGGGTGCACGGCTTCCACGACCTGCCTGGGCTGCCGCTCCCGACCACCGAGCCACATCGCCCGGCCTCCGAGCAGGTCAGCGCCTACTTCGCCGCGTACGAGAGGGCCTTCGACCTGCCGGTGCGGCGGCCGGTGCGGGTCCGGGCGGTGCGCTCCCGCCCGGACGGACGGCTGGATGTGCACACCGACCGGGGCACCTGGACCACCCGGGCCCTGATCAACGCCACCGGCACCTGGACGCGACCGTTCTGGCCGCACTACCCGGGCCGGTCGACCTTCCGGGGGCGGCAACTGCACACCGCCGACTATCGGGGGCCGGCCGAGTTCACCGGCCTGCGTGTGGTGGTGGTCGGAGGCGGCACCTCGGCCGTGCAACTGCTCGGCGAGGTCTCCACCGTCGCAGCGGCCACCACCTGGGTGACCCGCCGGCCGCCGACCTTCAACGACGAGGAGTTCGGCCCGGAACTGGGTCGCGCCGCGGTGGCCCGGGTGGACCAGGCGGTCCGTGCCGGCCGACCGCCGGGAAGCGTGGTGGGCGTGACCGGGCTTCCGGTCACCCCGGAGGTACGCCGACTGCGCGAGCGCGGCGTCCTCGACCGGCTACCCATGTTCGACCGGATCACACCCGACGGGGTGGCATGGGCGGACGGGCGGTTCGTGCCGGCGGACGTGATCCTCTGGTGCACCGGCTTCCGGGCGGCCATCGACCATCTCGCCCCGCTGGGGCTGCGCGCGCCGGGCGGCGGTATCACGATGGACGGCACCCGGGTGGCCGCCGACGCACGGGTTCACCTGGTCGGGTACGGCCCCTCGGCCAGCACGATCGGGGCCAACCGGGCCGGCCGCACGGCGGTCAACGAGATTCGCGCCTGGCTGACGCCGGCCGCCGCTCTCCACTGACCTGGCTCTATTTGACGGATGGTCCGGCAGCGGGCACGGTGGGAGTGACGGGGCCGTCAGCTGCCCCGATTCGATGCGACGGCGATGACCCTTCGCCCCTCTGTCGCCTCCCACGTGTGCTCGTACGCGGGCCGACTGTCCGGTCCGCGCGGTATCCGACCGCGAGCCGAGAATCCACGAGGAGTTCCATCAATGCTCACCATGACCGATAACGCCGTGCTCGTCATCCGGGACCTCGCCAACCAACAGGACGTCGCCCAGGACGGCGGTGTGCGTATCGCCGCCGACACCGAGGCCGGCTCGCTCACCGTCGAGCTGGTGCCCGAACCGGTACAGGGCGATCGGGTGGTCGACAACCAGGGCGCCCGGATCTTCCTGGACGAGGACGCCGCCGAGTTGCTCGGCGACGCGTCGGTGGACGCCACCGTCGACGACGAGGGCATCATCCAGTTCGGCTTCACCGAGAAGCAGTAGAGCCGGCCTCACCGCAGCGATCGTCCCCGCTGCGGTGGACCCTGCCCGGGGTGCCACCGCGGCGCGCCGTCGCCGGCCGGGTGCAACAGCGTGCCGAGCACGTGGGCCAGGTGGTGCGAGGTGCTCCACGCCGCCCAGTTGGCGATCGAGCCGGCCCCGGCGCCCCGGCGGGCCCGGCGCAGCAGCTCGTGGTCACCCCAGGAGAAGGCCGCCCCGCTGGTCGGCCAGTGTGGCGCCGACACCAGCGTGCGACACAGGTCGGCGAACCGGTCGTCGCCCCGGCCGCCGCGTCGCGCCCAGCGGTAGACCCACCAGCTGCCGTCGTCGGTGTATCGCACGGTCGGCAACCGGTCGCCGTCACCGGTGCCCGGCCCAGCCGGGTGGACGCCGTAGTCGCCGTAGTCGACCCCGGCGTCGGCAAGTCGTCGCCACAGTCGCCAGTCCCAACGGTCCAGCTGGACCGGCTCGTCGGTGGGCAACCGGGACAGCGTCGGCGGCATACCGCCCGCCGCCACCGTCACCGACCGCCAGGCGTGTCGGCGCGCCCAGTCCAGCAGGTGGCGTACCCGCGGCTCGGCGGTCCGCACGTCCGCCGGGCAGCAGACGTCCCCCGCGTCCACCAGCAGGTCGCACTCCTCCGGGGCGAGATCGGTGAACCGCCAGATCCGTTCCACGGCGGTGGTGCTCGCGTCCGGCCCGGCCCGGTCCCGACCGGCCCGCAGCCGGATGAGCGCGCGCCGGCCGTACGCCCGCGCCGCCGCGCCGTGCGCGACCAGCCGGTGGTCGCTCTCGGAGAGCCCGATCACCGGCACCACCGGTACGCCCCAACGGGTCAGCTCCGCCTCGGGGATGTCGGGCAGCGCGCTGACGTCGATGGCGGGCAGCAGCCCGGATGGCAACCCGCGAATGGCGTCCATCGTGGACCGACCGATCGCGTCAATCTCCAGGATCGGGGCGACCAGTGCGGCGTACGCGGGATCGAGGTGGCTCAGGGCCTCAAGCTCGCCCCGTCGGTTGGCGAGGATGGGGCGGTAGATCGGTGCCGCCGCCCGGCCCCCGTGAGCGGGCACCATAATTCAATCTAGCCAGGCATACGCACATGCCCCAGGGATGGCAGCCGGAATTCGGCTGCTCGACTGTCGGTTCGGCGACTACCATCCACCGGTGCCCACGCCAATTCACCGTTACCAATCCGACGAAGAGGACAGCGCGCGGTGGAGCGGTTTCCCGTTCCGCGACGGCGACATCGTGATCAGCACCCGGTCCAAGAGCGGCACCACCTGGATGCAGATGATCTGTGCGCTCCTGGTGCTTCGCACCCCGGAGTTGCCGGCGCCGCTGACCGTGCTGTCGCCGTGGCTGGACTGGTTGGCCGAGCCGCAGGCCACGGTGTACGACCGGCTGGCCGCCCAGCCACACCGGCGGTTCATCAAGACACACACCCCGCTGGACGGGGTGCCGCTCGACCCTCGGGTTCACTACGTGGTGGTGGCCCGGCACCCGTTGGACATGGCGGTCTCCCTCTACCACCAGAGCGCCAACCTGGACCGGGCGCGCATCGCCGAGCTGACCGGCCAACCCGCCCCGGTCGGGCCGACCCGGGAGCGGCCTGCGCTGCGGGAGTGGTTGCTGAGCTGGGTCGACCGGGAGGTGGACCCCCGCGCCGAGCTGGATTCGCTGCCCGGGGTGCTGATGCACCTGAGTGACGCGTGGGCCCGCCGGCACGAGCCGAACGTCGAGCTGGTGCACTACGACGACCTGCTGGCCGATCTTGGCGGTGAGATGCGCCGGCTCGCCGACCGGTGGAAACTCCCGAGCCCGGGGCCGGAGTTGGTGGAGGCCGCCACCTTCGGTCGCATGCGGGAGCGCGCCGACCGGCTCGCACCGGACACGCTCGGCGTGCTGCGTGACCGGCAGGCGTTCTTCCGCCGGGGTGGCTCAGGTCAGGGCCGCGACCTCCTGGACGACGCCGGTCTAGCCCGATACCAGGAGAGGGCCGCGAAGCTGGCCCCGCCCGACCTGCTCACCTGGCTGCACCGCTAGGCCCCAGGCACACATAGAGCGCGCGGCGCCGCTCGACCGTGGTCGGAACGTCGCCGCGCTCTGGCCGTCTCCCACCATCGCAGCCGTTCGGCGGTACGCCGGCGGGGACCTGGCTCGACCGGCCCTTCGTGCCGGTCCGCTTCTCGATCCCCGGTCCGCGCGGATCCAAACCCGCCCAGCGTGGGGAATTCCACCATTCGTGAGTCCCGGCGTGGCGCGCCGCCAGACGGGGTATGAGCGTGGACATGGAGCATTTCACTATCGCGACTGTCGCCGAGAAGAGCCCGGATTTCCGGCGGGTGCTGTGGACCGGTGAGCACACCCAGCTGGTCATCATGACCATCCCTGCCGATGGGGAGATCGGTGAGGAGGTGCACGAGGACATCGACCAGATCCTCACCTTCGTGAGCGGCGTCGGCGAGGCGCGGGTCGCTGGCGCGAAGCGGAAGGTCGTCGCGGGCGACCTGGTCGTGGTGCCGGCGGGCACCAAGCACAACTTCGTCAACACCGGTCCCAACCCGCTGGTGCTGTACACGGTCTACGGGCCGCCGGAGCACGCCGACAAGGCCGTGCACAAGACCAAGGAAGAAGCCGACGCGGCCGAGGCGGCGGGCGAGGACGAGCCACCGACCGAATGATCCGTCCGGCCTGATCTGGGCCGATGCGGGTACCCCCGGCGGGTGGAGCAGCAGCCGCAGATCTCCGACTACGGGTTCCTCTCGGACTCTCGTTCGGGTGCCCTGGTCGGCAAGGACGGCTCGATCGACTGGTGGTGCCCGCACCGGTTCGACGGGTCGTCCGTGTTCGCGCGGTTGCTCGACCCGGGAGCCGGCCACTTCCGGCTGTCCCCGGTCGGGGTCGGCGGCCCGGGTCACCGGGTGGAGCGCGCGTACCTGCCGGACACGTTGGTGCTGCGGACGGTGCACCACACCCCGCACGGCAGCGTGGCGGTCACCGACGCGCTGGCCGCCGAGGTCGGCGCCCGCGCCCACGAACTGGGCAAGAACTCACCCGCCGTGCTGATCCGGGTGGTCAAGGGGCTCTCCGGGCGGGTGCGGATGGCGTTGGACTTCGCGCCCCGCCCGGAGTACGGCCTGCTCACGCCGTATCTGCACGAGCAGCCGGACGGCGGGGTGCTGGCCGGCGCCGGCCCGGTCGTGCTGATGTTGCGCGCCGGGGGCCTGCACCTGCGGGCGGGCACCGACCGGGTGACCCACGAGTTCGAGGTCTCGGCCGGTCAGGTGATCGGGATGGACCTCGCGTTCGGCGAGGCGTACGGCAACCCGCCGGCCCGGGTGGACCCGCTGACCACCCTCGCCGAGACGACAGAGGCGTGGCGGGCGTTCCGGGAGACGCACGGGTACTCCGGCCGCTACCCCGAACTCGTCAAACACAGCTCGACGGTCCTGACCGGCCTCACGTACGCCCGCAGTGGCGCGGTCGCCGCCGCGCTGACCTCCTCGCTGCCGGAGCAGATCGGCGGCGACCGGAACTACGACTACCGCTACTCCTGGCTGCGGGACTTCTCGTTGACGATGCGGGCGCTCTGGGTGGCGGCTTGCCCCGACGAGACGTCCCGGCTGTTCGCCTGGGCGACCCGCTCGATCGGCCGGTTCGGCGATGAGCCCGTGCCGGTGCTCTTCGGGCTGGAGGGGGAGCGAGACCTCTCCGAGCACCACTGCAACCACCTGCGCGGCTACCGCGACAGTCGACCCGTGCGGGTCGGCAACGACGCCTGGCGGCAGCGGCAGCTCGACGTGCCGGGTGAGGTGATGTCGGCGGTGTGGCGGCTGCGCGACTACCTCGGCGCGCGGTTCGAGGACGAGCTGCGGGAGATGGTGCTCGGGCTGACCGAGCAGGTGGCCGCGACGTGGCACCTGCCGGACCGGGGCATCTGGGAGACCCGCGACGAGGAGCGCCACTACGTCTCGTCCAAGGTGTCCTGCTGGTTGACCATGGACCGGGCGGTGGGGCTCGCCGACCGGCTCGGTGATCGGGCCGACCCCCTTCGCTGGGCCCGGGTACGCGACGAGATCCGCGACACCGTGCTGCGCGAGGGGTGGAACGAGCGGATCGGGGCGTTCACCGGCGCGTTCGGATCGGCGGAGCTGGACGCCTCGGTGCTCGCCCTGCCGGTCACGCACTTCCTGCCGGCCACCGACCCGCGGATGCGCTCGACGATCGCGATGGTCGAGCGCGAGCTGGGCACCGAGGACGGCCTGCTGCGCCGCTGGACGACCGACCCGGCCGGATTCCTGCTGTGCTCGTTCTGGCTGGTGGAGTGCCTGGTGATGACGGGCGAGCCGCAGCGCGCCGAGGCGCTCTTCGAGCGGGTCGTCGGGTACTCCAACGACGTGGGGCTGTTCAGCGAGCAGATCGACCTCACCACCGGCGCGCAGCTCGGCAACACCCCGCAGGCGCTCTCGCACATCGGGCTGATCAACGCGGCGTGGCGGATCACCGAGCCGGAGAGCTACTGATCGGTCGGCGTCCCGTCCCGGTCGGAATCCTGCAACAGACCTGCAAGCGCCAGGCATTGACGCTGATGGTTGGGCAGTCCTAGCCTCGAAGCATTGGGAAAGCCCTTTCCCCAGGGCTTCGATCCCGCTTCACTCCGCTTCGGATCCGGGCGTCCGGCGGGGGCGCACACCGAGCCCGTTCAGCGCAGCACGCCGTGCGTACACGTCTCGGTACGGCCGCCGAGGGATCACCACCACATGCGTCAAGGAGGACACCTGTGCAAAAAAGACGACTCTCCGGCCGCCGACCACTCCTGCTGGCGGTGGGCGCCGGGGTGACCGCGGCGGCCCTCGCCGCCGGCATGACCTCGGCCTTCGCGGCCACCGTCTTCAGCGACGACTTCACCGACGGCGACACCTCCGGCTGGTCCAAGTCCGGCGGCACCTGGACCGTCGACGGCTCGGGCGTGCTCAACCAGTCCAACGCCGGCAGCGAGCTGGCCCGGCAGTTCGCCGGCCAGACCAGCTGGACCAACTACTCCGTGCAGGCCCGGGTCAGGCCGACGAGCTTCGGCTCGTCCAGCGCCCTGGTCGGGCTCGCCGCCCGCTCCACCAGCAGCACCAAGATGTACCGGCTGGCCCTGCTCGGCTCCGGCCGGGCCGAGCTCCAGGCGGTCAACGGCAGCTCCGTCACGGCGATCGGTTCCGCCGCGCTGGGCATCGGCACCGGCACCTGGTACACAGTGCGCATCGAGACCAGCGGCAGCACCATCCGCGGCTTCGTCAACGGCACCCAGATCGCGTCCGGCAGCAACAGCCTGGCCGGCGCGGGCCGGATCGGGCTGGTCACCGCGTACGCCAGTGGCGGCTTCGACGACGTGGCGGTCGACTCCTCCGGCGGCGGTACTCCGACCACGCCGCCGCCGACCACCACTCCGCCACCGACCACGCCGCCGCCGACCACCACACCTCCGCCGGCTGGCTGGCCGACGCCCACCAGCAGCCAGAAGGTGGACGCCACGATCGCGGTCTCCGGCACCTTCGACGGTGGGCTCAAGCGCTACTACGGCATCGGTGACGGTGGGCAGGGTGAGAGCCAGGACCCGATGTTCGAGCTGGCCGTCGGCGCCACCCTGCGCAACGTGATCATCGGCGCCCCGGCCGGCGACGGTGTGCACTGCGAGGGCAACTGCACCCTGATCAACGTCTGGTGGGAGGACGTCGGCGAGGACGCGGCGACCTTCCGCGGCGGCACGACGTACACCGTCGACGGCGGCGGGGCCCGCTCCGCCAGTGACAAGGTCTTCCAGCACAACGGCTCGGGCACCGTCCACATCAAGAACTTCCGGGTGGAGAACGCCGGCAAGCTCTACCGCGCCTGCGGCAACTGCTCCACGTCGTACCAGCGGCACGTGGTGATCGACAACGTGATCGTCCGGAACACCGACGCGATCGCCGGCATCAACACCAACTGGGGCGACACCGCCCGGTTCAGCCGGATCACCATCGTCGGCGACCCGGACCGGGAGACCTCGATCTGCGTGAAGTACAAGGGCGTGCCGAAGGGCAGCGAGCCGACCGAGATCGGTGAGGGCGCCGATGGCGTCAACTGCCTCTACTCGCCCTCGGACATCACCTACCAGTAGGCCGGAACGACGGCACCCCGCGTACCGCCCGGTCCGCGGGGTGCCGTCACCTCACCCCATCAGGGGTACGCCGGAGACGTCGACGGTGTCCGGATACTTCAGCCCGGAGCCGGTGTTGAGCACCACCACCCGCTCGCCGGCCCGGATCCACCCGCCCGCGCGCAGTTGCCGCGCCGCCGTGAGGCAGGCCGCCCCCTCCGGGCAGAGCAGCAGCCCCTCCCGGGCGGCGAAGTCCCGCAGATCGGTCAGGATGTCCGCGTCGTCGACGGCGACGGCCGTACCGGAGGACTCCCGCAGCGCCGCCAGGATCAACTCGTCGCCCAGCGGGGCCGGCACTGTGATACCGAACGCCACAGTGTGCGCGTCCGCCCACGGCTGCGCCCGATCCTCGCCGGCGGCGAAGGCCCGCACGATCGGCGCGCAGCCGGTGGACTGCACGGCCACCAGCCGAGGCAGCTTGTCGCCGATCCAGCCCAGCTCGCGCATCTCGTGCAGCGCCTTGTGGATGCCGATCAGGCCCACTCCGCCGCCGGTCGGATAGATGATCACGTCGGGCGTCTGCCAGCCGAGCTGCTCGACGATCTCGTACCCCATCGTCTTCTTGCCCTCCAGCCGGTAGGGCTCGCGCAGCGTGCCGGCGTCGAAGATCGCCCCGTTCGACTCGGCGATCAGCTCGGCCACCCGCCGACCGGCGTCGCCGATCAGCCCGTCGATCAGGCGCAGGTCGGCGCCGGCGGCGACGCACTCGCGCCGGCAGATGCTCGGCGCCTCCAGCGGCATGACGATTGTCGCGCCCATTCCGGCCCGCGCGGCGTACGTGGCCCAGGCCGACCCGGCGTTGCCGTTGGTGGGCATCGCGATCCGCTCGACGCCCAGCTCGCGGGCCCGGCTCACCCCGACCGCGGCGCCCCGGGCCTTGAACGAGCCGGTCGGGATCAACCCCTCGTCCTTGACCATCAGGTCCGCGATGCCGATCTCGGTGCCGTACGCCGGGGTGCGCAACAGCGGCGTCCAGCCCTCACCCAGCGTGGTGACGTGCCGAGGGTCGGCGACCGGCAGCACCTCCCGGTAGCGCCACAGGTCGGCCGGGCGCAGTGGAAAGCGTTCCGGGGTGACCGCCTTCGCCACGGCCGGTAGGTCGTAGCGGGCCAGCAGCGGCGATCCGCACTCGCAGAGATTCTGTAACCGGTCGGCGGCGTACTCCTTGCCGCAGCGCGGGCAGTCCAGGTGGGTCAGGTACACGTCGCTCCTCGCCGTCACACCGCGTCGATGCTCAGCCAGTGCCGGCTGCGCCGCCCCGGCTGGTAGACCGAGTCCAGCCGCTTGGCGACCACGCCCGGCAGGCCCTGTTCCTGCCCGGTACGCAGGGCCTCGTCGCCCGCGCCCGGGAACCACGGCGGAGTCTGCCAGTGCGTACCGGCCAAGACCAGCCCATCGAGCAGCTCCCGGCGTTGCGCGTACGGCACGTCGACGCTGCTCACGCCCTCCAACCAGAGCAGGTCGACGATCAGGTACTGGGCGCCGGCGGGGACCCGGCCGCCGGTGGCCGGCCGGACCGGGCGGACCCGTCCGGCACCGTCGATGCGGACCAGCACACCGTCGAGCACCGCCTCGGTGGGCGCGAGCGCCTCGGCCATCGCGCGCAGCCACGGGTACCCGCCGGTGATCTCCTCGTCGGTCTCGGAGAGCAGCCGCAGTCGCCCGCCGGAGACGTACGCCATCGCCCGGACGCCGTCCCAGCGCAGCTCGTATCCCCAGGCGGCGCGGTCGCGGGGGAGCCCGGCGGCGGGCGTGGTGTGCATCGGTCGGACCAGATCCGGCATCGGCGTCCAGCCCGGCGGAGCGGGGTCGGTGCGACGGACCATCCAGTCCCGCCCTCCGGTGGCGAAGAGGACGTAGCGGCCGGCGGTCCGCTCACCGGAGAGCGTCACGATCACCTCGTCGTCGCGCCACTTCTCGCAGCGGTAGGTGCCCCGGTCGTGGATGAGCATCCGACCGCCGCCGTACTCGCCGGCGGGGATCTCGCCGGCGAAGTCGAGGTACTCCATCGGGTGGTCCTCGGTGTGCACGGCGAGGTGGTTGCGACCCGGATCGCGGGGCAGACCGCGTGGCACCGCCCAGGACGCGAGCACCCCCTCGTGCTCCAGGCGTAGGTCCCAGTGCAGGCTGCGGGCGTGGTGCTGCTGGATGACGAAGCGGGCGGCGTCGGCGTCGGTGCCGGCCGGCGGCGGGCTCTCCGAGGGCACCGGCTCGGGTGTGCGGGCCGCGTCCCGCCGTCGCCGGTACTCGTCCAGCCGGTCGGTCACACCCGCATTCTCCGGCAAACCGGACCGGTGCGCTGGACGCCGGAGTGTCCGGTTCGCTCGGCGGCCGGGGGCGCGGCGGGGTAGAACGGACCTCATGGACCTCACCGACCAGCCCACCGCCCTGCTCCCCGGTGACGTGCGGATGCCCCTGCTCGGCTTCGGCACCTGGCAGGCCACCGGCCAGGCCGGTTACGACGCCGTGCTGGCCGCGCTCGACACCGGCTACCGGCACCTCGACACCGCCACCGTGTACGGCAACGAGCGGGAGGTCGGCCGGGCGGTGCGGGAGAGCGGGCTGCGTCGGGAGGATCTCTTCATCACCACCAAGCTCCCGCCGGACCGGGTGGGCCGGGAGCGCGCGACGCTGGAGGCCAGCCTGGAGGCGCTCGGCGTCGAGCACGTGGACCTTTGGCTGATCCACTGGCCGCCGTCGTCGCCGGGGGACAGCATCCCGCTCTGGCGCGAGTTGCTCGCCGCCCGCGACGAGAACCTCGCCCGGGCGGTCGGGGTGAGCAACTACAGCACCGCGGAGATCGACGAGCTGATCCAGTCCACCGAGGAAAACCCGGCGGTCAACCAGATCCGGTGGAGCCCGTCGCTGTACGACAGGCAGCGGCACGCCGAACACCGGGACCGGGGCGTGGTGCTGGAGGGGTACAGCCCGTTCAAGACCAGCGACCTCAGTGACCCGGTGCTGACCAGGATCGCCGGCGCGCACGGCGTCTCCCCGGCGCAGGTGGTGCTGCGGTGGCACATCGACCACGAGATCGTGGTGATCCCGAAGTCGGTGACCCCGGAGCGGATCACCGCCAACTTCGACGTCTTCCACTTCTCGCTCACGGCCGAGGAGATGCGCGACATCGACGCGCTCGGCGAGGTCTGACTGGCGAATTCCTTCAGCCTGCGACGCGGTCGTGAAGGGTATCGACATCGACGTACGTGACGGTATAGCGTGCCCGTCATCACGTTCGTCGATCCGTTCGTACCCGCCGTCGCTGGAGGATCGCCATGGCCCGAACCCCGTCCATCCGTCTGCGCCGCCGTGGGGTGCTCGGCATCCCCGCCCTGGTGGTCGCCGCGCTGACAGTCGTCGCCCGACCCGCCGCGGCCAGCGCCGCGCCGAAGGCCGAGTGCCTCGCCGACCTGCTTCAGGACGCCTGATGGCCACGATTCCCTGGCTGGTGGACGTGCTGCGCGCCGCCGGAGTCCAGGTTGTGGTCGAGGGGGACTGGCTCAACCGGATGCGGCCCGGCTCCTTCGATCCGATCGGGGTGCTCTGGCACCACACCGCCTCGACCTCCAGCGCCAGCAACCCACACCCGGCGCTCGGCATCTGCATCAACGGCCGGTCCGACCTGCCGGGCCCCCTGTGTCAGGCGCTCGTCGACTACAACGGCGTCTTCCACGTCATCTCCGCCGGCCGGTGCAACCATGCCGGGGTCAGCGGCGGCAGCGGACCGATCCCGGCCGGAGACGGCAACACCCTCATGATCGGGTGGGAGATCGACTACAACGGCGTCAACCAGGAGATGACGGCCGCGCAGTACAACGCGTCGCTCGCCGCCACCGCCGCCGTGCTCACCCGGCTCGGCCGGGACAGCAGCTACGCCCGGGGCCACCGGGAGACCAGCACCACCGGCAAGATCGACCCGTCCTTCATCGACCTGAACGTCATGCGCGCCGACGTGGCGGCGAGAATGGCCGGCGGCGGCACGGCATGGTCCTCCACCGTGGACAACACCACCAGCGGGCGGTTCACCGCCAGCGCCAACTGGGGCGTGTCGTCGTACTCCAGTCAGCGGTACGGCGCCGACTACCGCTACGCGGACCCGGTCGCCGCCAGCGACGTCGCGTGGTACCGGTTCAACGTCCCGGCCACCGCCAGCTACCGGGTCGAGGCCTGGTGGCCGGCGAACTCGGGCTACAACAGCGCCGCCCCGTACATCGTCGCCACCAGCACCGGCAACCAGACCGTCCGCGTCGACCAACGGGCCACCGGCGGGCAGTGGCGGATCCTCGGCACCTTCACACTCCCGGCCGGTGACGCCAACCGGGTGGGCGTGAGTCGATGGAGCAACACCACCGGCCTGGTCGTCGCCGACGCCGTACGCCTCACCCGCGTCTGACCCTGGTCTCTGAGCGGTGGGGGCGCGACCGCATGGTCACGCCCCCACCGTCAGGTCAGGTGCGGGAGCAGGTTGCCCCGTTGAGCGAGAAGCTGGTCGGCGACGAGTACGACCCGCTCAGCGTCCCCTGGTAGCCGAAGCTGGCCGTGCCCCCGGGTGCGACCGACCCGTTGTGGCCGACGTTCCGGGCGGTCACCGTCGACCCGCTCTGGCTCACCGTGGCGTTCCAGGCGTTGGTGACCTGCTGACCGCCGGGCAGGCTGTAGGTCAGCGTCCAACCGTTGAGCGCGCTGGACCCGGTGTTGGTGATCTGCACGTCGGCCGTGAAGCCGTTGTTCCACGAGTTCGCCGTGTACTTCACCGCGCAGCTCGCGCCACCGCTCGGCGGCGGGGTCGTCGGGTCGGTCGGCGGCTGGCCGCCACCGTTGACGTTGGCCGAGAACGACGTCACCGCGAGGCCGACGCCGCCCTGCCACGGCTCGAAGCCGGCCTGGATGCTGGTCAGGTACCAGGAGTTGGTGATCGCGCCCCGGTTGCGGGTGTCGTTGATGAAGTCCAGCACGCTGAAGTTCAGGCTGGAGATCGCCGACGACGCGACGTAGGAGATGACGTTGTTGGAGCCGTTGCTGCCCCGCCAGACCTCCCAGGTGCGGCCGGCCAGGTTCGTGGTGCCGACGACCGAGCCGATGGGCTGGATCGGACCCTGCCGGTTGAGCCAGATCATGATTTCCATCTGGTTCACCCCGTCCCGCTTGGGCGACGGGTCCAGCCAGATGTCGTACGACGCGTTGTAGGTGGCGCCGCTGACGTAGCGGTAGGAGATGCTGCTGGTTGCGCTGCTGATCTGGCTCACCTGGATCGGCAGGTTCGTGCCGGGGGAGCAGTTGGTGTAGTGACACCCGAAGAACACCGAGGGGTACGCAGTGGGCGCCCCGTTGGTGGGGCTGCTGCCGTTCTGAGTGGTGATCTCGAAACCATTGCTGGTGGCGTTGATGCACTGCTGGGCGGTGGTGCCCCAGCGGTTGTTCTGCACCACGTAGCGGCCCTGGATGACGGTCGAGCCGTACTGTTCGCAGATCTGGGTGTCGGCGGAGGCGCTGCCGCCGAGGGCCACTGCCACCAGCGAACTGGCGACCAGCAACCCGGCGGCGGCCAGGGCCCGAAGTTGACGTTTCATGACACTCCTTGACTCGGCGCGTGCCGGGCGCCGGATGTGGTGGGGTACGGCGGGAGCGCTCCCACGCTCAACGACACATTTACATGTCTGAAACTGGTGCGCAACCGTCCGCGTCGAACTGGTGAATTGTGAGGATTGCCATGGCCCCGCCGGACGGCTGGCGACGGACGGCCAGGCGAGCGGCGCGGGTCACCGACGAGCGGCGGGGTGCGGGCCGATTGGGCCTGGTGTGCACCGATCGCTCCGAGTAGCGTGTTGCCTCCAACGCGTGCCGCTCCCCCTCCGGAGGCGTACACCACCATGGGTGGCTCCCCCCTGCGCATCCTCGTCGTCGGCGCGGGCATCGCCGGCCTGGCCGTAGCCCGGGCGCTGCGCCTGGCGGGCTTCCGGCCCGACGTCACCGACAAGCTGCCACCGGGGGAGTCCACCGAGACCGGTCTCTACCTGCCCGGCAACGCCGCCCGCGCGCTACACCGGCTCGACCTGCACGACCCGGTCCGGCCGATCGGGCAGGTGATCCGCCGGCAGCGGTTCTTCGACGCCGCGGGCGCGCAACTCTGCGAGGTCGACCTCGACGCCCTCTGGGCCGGCGTCGGCGAGTGCCGGGCGCTGCCCCGGGCCGACCTGCACCGGGTGCTGCTCAGCGGTGCCGGCGGCGCCGTCCGGCACGGCGCCGAGGTCCGCACCCTGGACCTGCTCCCGGGCGCGGTCGGCGTCACCTTCACCGACGGCACCACCACCGAGTACGACCTGGTCATCGGCGCCGACGGGCCACGCTCCTCGGTCCGTGCGCTGGCCGCGCTCGGTGGGCCGCCGCGCCCGGTCGGGCAGGTGGTCTACCGGGCCGTCCTGCGCGACGGCCCACCGGTCACCGAGTGGACCGCACTGCTCGGCCAGCGCTCCGGGTTCCTGATGGTGCCGATCGGTGCCGGGCGGCTGCACCTCTACGCCGACGAGGCCGGCACCGAGGAACCCGCCGACCCGCTGGCCCGGCTGCGGGACCTCTTCGCCGACTACCGCGGCCCGGTCCCCGAGGTGCTGGCGGCCCTCGACGAGGTGCACGTCGGGATCACCGACGAGGTGGAGTTGGGCCGCTGGTACCGGGGGCGTGTCCTGCTGGTCGGCGACGCCGCGCACGCCACCGCGCCGACGCTGTCGCAGGGTGCGGCCATGGCGTTGGAGGACGCCGTGGTGCTGGCCGAGTCGCTGCGCGCCGCCAACAGCGTGGAGGCGGCGCTCGTGGCGTACGAAAGTCGTCGCCGTCCGCGTACCCGATGGGTGCGGGACCGGACCCGGGACCGCAACCGGACCAGGGACGTGCCGCCGGCGCTGCGCGACCCGCTGCTGCGCGGACGCGGTGACCGCATCTTCGGGGAGCACTACCGGCTCCTGCTCGGCCCGCTGTAGGCCCGTAGTAGATCGTGTCACGCCACCCCACGCGGCGCTGCGACCTGCCGGGGACTATCCTCCTTGCGGATGACGGCCCGCCGATAACCAGCGTGTGCCGAGCGGGACAACCGAGAACCGGAGGCCACTCGTGACCACCGTCGCACCCAAGCCGGTCGTGACCCGGCCCTGGCCGGTCCGGGAGCCGGTCAAGGGGTCGGCCATCGCGCGGCTGCTGCGAACCACGGACGCGAAGCAGATCGGGATCATGTACATGATCACCGCGTTCGTGTTCTTCATGATCGGTGGCGTGATGGCCCTGATCATGCGGGCTGAGCTGGCCCGACCCGGGCTGCAGTTCCTGTCGCCCGAGCAGTACAACCAGCTCTTCACGATGCACGGCACGATCATGTTGTTGTTCTTCGCGACGCCGATCGTGTTCGCGTTCGCGAACTACATCGTGCCGATCCAGATCGGCGCGCCCGACGTCTCCTTCCCCCGGCTGAACAGCTTCGCCTACTGGCTGTACCTGTTCGGCGGCACGATGGCGACCGCCGGGTTCCTCACCCCGGGTGGCGCCGCTGACTTCGGCTGGTTCGCGTACGCGCCGCTGAGCAGCGTCGAGCACTCGCCGGGCGTCGGCGCCAACATGTGGATCATGGGTCTGGCCATCTCCGGCCTGGGCACCATCCTCGGCGCCGTGAACATGATCACCACGGTGCTGACCCTGCGCGCGCCCGGCATGACCATGTTCCGGATGCCGATCTTCACGTGGAACATCCTGGTCACCAGCCTCCTGGTGATCCTGGTCTTCCCGCTGCTGGCCGCCGCGCTCTTCGCGCTCGCCGCGGACCGCATCCTCGGCGCGCACGTGTACGACCCGGCAACCGGTGGGCCGATGCTCTGGCAGCACCTGTTCTGGTTCTTCGGGCACCCCGAGGTCTACATCGTGGCGTTGCCGTTCTTCGGCATCATCAGCGAGGTCATCCCGGTCTTCTCCCGCAAGCCGATCTTCGGCTACAAGGGTCTGGTCGCCGCGACCGTCGCGATCGCCGCGCTCTCCATGAGCGTCTGGGCGCACCACATGTTCGCCACCGGCCAGGTGCTGCTGCCGTTCTTCAGCTTCCTGAGCTACCTGATCGCCGTGCCGACCGGTATGAAGTTCTTCAACTGGATCGGCACCATGTGGCGGGGCCAGATCAGCTTCGAGACGCCCATGCTCTGGGCGGTCGGCTTCCTGGTCACCTTCCTCTTCGGTGGTCTCACCGGTGTGCTGCTGGCCAGCCCGCCGATCGACTTCCACGTGTCGGACTCGTACTTCGTGGTGGCGCACTTCCACTACGTGCTCTTCGGCACCATCGTGTTCGCGGTCTTCGCGGGCATCTACTTCTGGTTCCCGAAGATGTTCGGCCGGATGCTCGACGAGCGCCTGGGCAAGGTGCACTTCTGGCTCACCATGATCGGCTTCCACACCACGTTCCTGGTGCAGCACTGGCTCGGCAACGAGGGCATGCCCCGTCGGTACGCCGACTACCTGCCCAGCGACGGCTTCACCACGCTGAACACGATCTCCACGATCGGCGCGTTCATCACCGGTATCTCCACGCTGCCGTTCATCTACAACTGCTGGAAGTCGTACAAGACCGGCCCGGTGGTCGAGGTGAACGACCCCTGGGGTCACGGCAACTCGCTGGAGTGGGCGACCAGCAGCCCGCCGCCGCTGCGTAACTTCGACCGGATGCCGCGGATCCGCTCCGAGCGGCCGGCGTTCGACATGAAGTTCCCGGAGTTGGCGGCCGGTGGCCAGAGCCTGGCCGGCCCGCCGGAGGGTGGCGCCAAGCCGCTCACCAGCGAGTCGGACGGCGGGGCCAGCTACCGCGAGGACACCGCGAGCGACGTCGACCGGCACTGACGCTCAAGCTCAGCAGTACGACGGGCGCCGCCCCCCGGGACACCGGGAGCGGCGCCCGTCGCCATGTCCAGCCCACCGTCGCTCTCGCGTCTCGCCCCGTTCCAGCCGCTCCGCGTCGCTTGCTCCGGCCGGGCCCGCGTCGCACCTGCCTGGCCCGGCCGGGCCCGCGTCGCACCTGCGTGGCCGGATCTCCAGGTGGCGGTAGTCCTGACGAGCGATATACCTGTGAGTCATAAATATGCCTCACAGGTATATCTGCGGTGAGCAGGTGTGCCGCCTGTCGGGCGGTCGAGGCAGATCGCCGACCGGTGTGGCGCTGCGTCGTTCCGGCAGAGCAGCAGGGTCGGCCGGTGCGCCCAGCACAAGACAGCGCAGCGCGGGACCGGCTAGGGACGCCGACCTTCAGTTCGCTGCGACGGCGGGGTCGTCAGTGGGCGGGGGTGAGGTCGACCTCGACGGGCGGCGGGGTGGCCGCTTCGGCGTTGCGGCGGCGGCGCAGCTCGATCGGGAGCACCACCAGGGTGACCAGCGCGCCGAGCGCCCCGGTCACCACAAAGCCCCAGAGTGGCGCGCTGGCGTCGATCACCGCGCCGGCGAGCGGCGCGCCGACGGCGATGCCGACGGTGACCGCGGAGCCGTGCAGACCCATCGCCTCGCCGCGTACCTCGGCCGGCACCAGGCGGCTGACCGCGTCCGAGCCGGCGGCGATGGTCGGCGCACAGAGCGCGCCGGCGGGGATCAGCGCCAGGCACAGCAGCCACCAGTGCGCACCGCCGAGCCCCACCGGAATGGTGCACAGGGCCAGTGCGGCGGTCAGTGCCAGCGGAGAGAACGAGCGGTGCACGGCCCCGTAGGCGAAACCGCCGGCCAGCGAGGCGACCGCCCAGATGGCCAGGACCGCGCCGGTCCAGCCGACCTCGCCGCTGGCGCGCAGGACGGCGACCACCGCCACGTCGGTGCCGCCGAGCACCAGGGTCGCGGCGGCGCTGAGCGCCAGGACGGCGAGCAGTCGGGGGGTCAGCCACTCACGGCGCGGCACCCGGCGTTGTGGGCCGGTGGGCTCGGTGGCCTCCCGGATCGGTGGGTTGACCACCCACAGGGCGATCCCGGCGGCGACGATGCCGCCACCGACCAGATACATGGTGGTCTGCGCGGAGATCGCGGTGACCAGCGCCACCGCCAGCGCCGGACCGATCATGAAGGACAGCTCCACCGACATCGAGTCCAGTGCGTAGGCCGGGCGGCGTTGGTCCTCGGGGACCAGCGCGGCGATCGACTGACGGACCACGGAGAAGATGGGCAGGGCCAGGGAGCCGGCCACGAAGGCGGCCGGCAGGAGCACGGGGTACGCCAGCGTGGGCGCGGTGGACCAGAAGATCGCCTCGGCGATCCCGGTGAGCACCAGGACTGGGCGCAGTCCACGCCGGTCCACGAGTCGACCGAGCAGCGGCCCGCCGATCGCCGCCCCCACGGTGACGGCCGCACCCACCAGGCCGGCCGCCCCGTAGCCCCGATCAAGGTCGAGCACCACGTGGAAGGTCAGCGTCACCCCGGTCGCGGTGAGCGGGATGCGGGCGAGGACGGCGACCACCAGCAGCGATCGCAGGCCGGGCAGGGCGAGCGCCCGCCGGTAAGGCTTCATGTTCACGTGGGTCCGTACCTCCGGCGACATCCTTGACCGGCGGCGGCCCCTTGGCCAACCAATTAGCGCCTCATGCGGCCCTGATCACAGGCTGGCCCTGCATGATCACCCCGGCGCCGTCCATCGCGCGCAGGGCCACGTCGGTGGTCGCCGGGGCGACGGCGGCGGTCAACTCCAGCAGCACGGTGGTGGTGAAACCCTCCCGGGCGGCGTCCAGCGCGGTCGCTCGGACGCAGTGGTCCGTGGCGATGCCGACCACGTCGACCCGGTCCACGTCGTGTCGGCGCAGCCAGTCGGCCAGGCACTCGCCGTCGTCGGCGTGCCCCTCGAAACCGGAGTACGCCGCCGCGTGCTCGCCCTTGTGGAAGATCGTCTCGACCCGGGCGGTGTCCAGTTCCGGGTGGAACTCCGAACCGCTGGTGCCGACCACGCAGTGCCGGGGCCAGGACTCCACGAAGTCCGGCGGATCGCCGAAGTGGGCACCCGGGTCGACGTGGTAGTCCTTGGTGGCGACCACGTGCGTCCACCGGTCCGGTTCGGCAGCGAGTAGCCGGGAGATGCCGGCGGCCACCCCTGCGCCGCCGGCGACGGCCAGCGAGCCGCCCTCGCAGAAGTCGTTCTGCACGTCCACGATGATCAGCGCGTTGGCCATCGGGGGGCTTCCTCTCTCCGCACGGTCGGTCGGTGGCGCTCGGGGGTTGACTCAGCCAGCGGGTACGACGGTGACTGGCACGGCCGGGTCGCCGGCCGAGAGCTTCAGCCCCTCCCACGGAATGGAGATCAGGCACTCCCGCAGGTGCTCCCGTGACTCGTCGAGGGTGGGCAGCGGCACCGACTCGCCGGCGACCACGTACGACCGCTGGAGCAGGCGGTCGTTGGGCTGCCGGTCCGGAACACCCTGCGGGACGATGACCTCCTCGGTGGCGGTGCCGGTCGGCTTGTGCCGGCGCACCGCGACCTTCCGGCCGCCGATGGTGGCCTTGTGCTCGGAGCGCTTCACCACCGGCCGTCCCTCGACCTCGACCAGCTTGTAGACCAGACCGGCGGTCGGTGCCCCGGAGCCGGTGACCACGGCCGTGCCGGCGCCGTACATGTCCACCGGTTCGGCGGCCAGCGCGGCGATCGCGTACTCGTCCAGGTCACCGGAAACGATGATCTTGGTTTCGGTGGCGCCCAGCGAGTCGAGCAGCTCCCGGGACTGCTGGGCGATCACCGCGAGATCGCCGGAGTCGATCCGTACCGCCCGCAGGTCCGGCCCGGCCACCGCGATGGCGTTGCGGATGCCCTGGCTGATGTCGTACGTGTCGACCAGCAGCGTGGTGTCCTTGCCCAGCGTGGCGACCTGCGAGGCGAACGCCGTCCGCTCGTCGTCGTGCAGCAGGGTGAACGCGTGCGCCGCCGTGCCCGCCGTCGGAATGCCGTAGCGCGCGCCGGCGGCGAGGTTGGACGTGAACCGGAACCCGGCCAGGTACGCGGCCCGCGCCGCGGCCACCGCCGCCTCCTCGTGCGCCCGACGCGACCCCATCTCGATCAGTGCCCGGCCCCGCGCCGCGGTCACCATCCGGGCCGCCGCGGCGGCCACCGCGCTGTCGTGGTTGAGCACGGACAGCGCCAGCGTCTCCAGCACCACACATTCGGCGAAGCCGCCGGAGACGGTGAGGATCGGTGAACCGGGGAAGAAGAGTTCGCCCTCGGCGTACCCGTCGATGTCGCCGGTGAAGCGGTAGTCGGTGAGCCACGCCGCCGCCGTCTCGTCGACCACCCCGTTGCGCAGCAGGAACTCGACCTCGGTGGGGTCGAACCGGAAGTCGCGGATCAGGTCGATCAGCCGGGCCGTCCCGGCGACCACGCCGTACCGGCGGCCGCTGGGCAGCCGGCGGCTGAACACCTCGAAGACACACCGGCGGTCGGCGGTGCCGTCCTTCAGTGCCGCGCTGACCATGGTCAGCTCGTAGTGGTCGGTCAGGAGCGCGGGGCGGTGGATGCTCACCGCCCCAGCCTAAGGTTCAGCTCGGGTCGCCGCCGTCGTGGCCCGGGATCGAACGTAACGCCGCCCACAGCTCGGCCCGGCCGGTGACGCCGAGCTTGGCGTAGATCCGCTGGAGGTGGTTCTCCACCGTGCGCGCCGAGAGGTAGAGCCGTTCGGCGATGGCCCGGCTGGGGGCGCCGTGCGCGGCGAGGCGCGCCACCTGCCACTCCCGCTCGGTGAGCACGGGCGCGCCGGCCTGGAGCGCCGGCGTCCGGATCAGGTCACAGCGCCCGAGTAACCCGGCGAGGCGCTCCCGGGCGTCGTTGGCCGCAACCGAGTGTTGCTGGCGCAGCCGCTGGACGGCCTGGGAGGTGGCCTCGGCGGCGTACACGGTCAACTCCAAGGCCGCATAGTCGTCGGCGACCGCGAGCAGATCGGTGGGGGAGTCGGTCACCGCGGCGCGGGCGTGCCGGGCCAGCAGCGGCGGCAGCACTCCGTCGACCCGCTCGGAGAGCTCGGCGAGGCGCTGCGCGACGGTGCGCCGGCCACCATCGGAGCAGGTGGGCCCGACCGCCATGCCCGCCTGGTCCAGTCGGACGAGGTCGTGCAGCACATGCACCTCGTGCCCGGCGAAGCCGTCCGAGCGCAGCCGATCCACCAGGTCACCGAGGTGTTTGACAGCGCCCGGCAGGTCGCCCGAGGCGGCGAGCGACGCGCCCCGAGCCTGCTCCAGCCACGGGTAGAGCACCGCCATGCCCGGCGCGTGGGTGCGGTCCGCTTCGGCCATCGCCGCAACCGACTGTGCCGCGTCACCGCGCAGCGCCGCCGCCTGGGCGCGTTCGGCCTGAGCCAGACCGGCGTAGACCCGACTCGTGGCCAGCACCGCGCAGGCGCCCAGCGAGGTCCGCATGGCCGCGTCGCTCTGCCCGCGCAGCCGGGCCGCGTACGCCTGGAGGATGGCCAGGTAGCCGGTGCCGAGGCGGAAGTCGCCGGCTCCGGCGAGGTCGGCGAACTCGTCGGCCACGATCGCGTCGATCCCGGCCAGGTCGCCGGTGAGCATGAGCCGGGTGCCTCGGGCCAGCTCCAGTGCCAACTGGAGGTACGGCATGTCGGTGCGCCAGCTCGCCGCGGCCGAGTGCACCTGGGCGATCGCCGTACCGCTGCGGGTCAGCTCGCCCTGCGCGGCCTGGACGTACGCGATGGTGGAACGGGCCAGCTCGCGGGCGGCGACGCCGGCCGCCGGCCGGTCCAGTACTCGTCGGCTGAGTTGCACCGCGGTGGCCGTGTCCAGTCGGTGCAGGCGCATGATCGCCTCGAAGGCGTGCACCCGGGACCGGTCGGCGGAGTCGCTGAGCTGCTCGACCCGGCTCGCGATTTCCTCCACCGTGGACTGCCGGCTCAGCCCCCAGTAGCTGACCATGCCGCGTACGGTCAGCCACCGGCAGAGCCGCCGCTCGTCGCCGGGCTCGGGGGTGACCGCGTCGAGGACGTCGATCGCCTCGTCGGGCCGGTCGGCGAACATCAGGATCGTGGCCAGCAGCTCCGCCGCGTCGTAGCCGCCGTCGGCGTTCAGCGCGGCCCGCGCCAGGCGGGTCGCCAGAGGCACGTCGTAGCGGGTGAACGCCTGCACCGCGGCGTCCAGCAACAGAGCCGGGTCCTGTGCGGTGCCCGAGTCGAGTCGCCAGACGGCCACCCGCAACAGGTCGTCGCGGCGGCGTTTGCCGACCTGCTCGAGCAGCTCGGCGAGGTGTGCCTGAAGTCGGCGGGTGCGGCTGACCGGGCAGCGACGGCGCATCACCTCGCCGTAGAGCGGGTGCGCCAGCCGGACGTTGGTGCGCCGGTCGTGCTGGATGACGGTGATCAGCCCGCGTTCCTCGGCGGTTTCCACGTCCGACTGCTCGGCGGCCTGCTTCAGGAGGTGCAGGCCCAGTGGTTCGCCGAACGCGACCAGCTCGACGACCGCGCGGACGCCGTCGGTGAGCTTGCCGACCCGGGTGTCGATGAGGTCGGTCAGGTTGGGCGCCAGCTCCAGTCGCCCGGTCCACTTCCAGATCCCGTACGTGCGCTTCAACTCGGCGCTGCCGTTGGCGGCGTGCACCAGCTCGCGCAGCAGCAGTGGGTTGCCGGCCGACAGCCGGCCGAGCCGGTCCGCGGAGCCGGCGTCGACCGGGCCGCCCAGGATCGCCGCGAGCAGGCCAGCGGTCTCCGCCTGCGGCATCGGAGTCAGCTCGACGTGCTCGACCAGGTCGTCGGTCCAGAGTGCGCGGATCGGCAGCGGGATCTGCTCGCCGTCGCGCAGGGTGCCGACCACTGTGGCGTTCTCGGCGCGGGCGACCAGGTGCACCAGCGCCGCCGAGGGGGGATCGAGCAGGTGGGCATCGTCGATGGCGAGCACGATCCGTCGGCCGGCCGCCTGCTGTTGCAGCACGTTGAGCGCCCAGCGCAGGATGCCGGCGGGGGAGAGGCCCTGGGGCTGCTCGGCGGGGAGGACCTGGACCAGACCACCGAACGGCAGCGCCGCGGTGGTGGCGCTGGCGGCGATGGACCAGATCGCGAACCGGTCGGTGGGCAACGCGCCCACGCCCTCGCGCAGCAAGCGACTCTTGCCGATGCCAGCGCTGCCGCTGAAGAAGAGCCCGCGGCCGGCCTCACCGGTCACCGCCTCCAGCAGGCGGTTGAGCTCATCCGTGCGGCCGACGAACTCCCACCGACTCATTCGCGCAGCATATCGACCGGAATCCGTCCGCGCCCGTACCGTCACGGTGCGAAGTTGAGTAATCGCACAATTACCGGTGAGTATTCGAGGTGTTCCGCCCGGTTGCCAGGCCGCCCGTAGTCTTCCGACATCCGGGTTGTTGTACCGGAATTTTCGCGACCGGACCTCCGGTCACCTGCAACGGGAGGCACCTGATGAAGCAGGGCCCTCTCCCCTCGGTCGACTCGCCGGACGACATGACCGGCCCAACCGACCTACCCACCTGCGGCCCCCTCCCCACCCGGGTCGGCGTGTCCGGCGCAGCCCCGGACGAGCCGCTCGGTGTGGTCGCCGTCGGCCCGGCCGGTGCCGAGCGGCGTGCGGTGCTCGCCACCCTGCTCGGGCTCGATCCGGTCATGCTCACCGTGCCGGCGGGCAGTTGGTTGGTGGTGCGCGACGCCAAGGCGCCCACCCGGGCGGCGTTCGTGCCCGGTTACCGCCTGCCGCACTCCTACGGCGCGGACCGGGACGCCGCCGGTCCGGCGTTGGCCCGCCCGCCCCGGCGTGTCGAGCTGAGCGTGCCCGAGCCGCTGCTGCGGCACTTCACCCTGATCGACGTTCCGGACACCGCCACCCTCGGCGTGTCCGGCACCCGGGTGCTGCTCGAAGCGGTGGGCCGAGCCGGCGCGCTGCTCTTCGTGATCGCCGCCGACCAGGCCTTCACCGCCGCTGAGTTGAACCTGCTCGCCGAAGTCGCCCCAACCTCGGTGGAGGTCGTCTTCGCGGTCACCCCCGGCGCGGCGGGGTGGGCTCCGCTGACCGACGGCACGGCGACTACGGAGGGCGCGGGGGCGTCCGTCCCGCCGGTCGGGGGTGCGGAGACCGAGGTGGACGCGGTCGCGGTGACGGTGGAGGCACATCGCGCGGCGCTCCTGGCAGCGGTGCCGTCGCTGGCCGGCGCGCGGTGGTTCCCGGTCGACGACGCCGACACCGCCGCCGACCTGCGGCGGGCGCTGGTGGGTTGGGCGTCGCGTGAGGGGTTGCGGCGGGCCAGCGTCGACCCACCGGTCCTGCCGGGCCAACAGGGCCGCGTCGCAGTGGCCGCCGATCCGGGTGACTGGTCCGAGCGGCTCGACCGCCACGCCCGCTCGTGTGCTCAGCGGATCCGCCAGCACCTCGCCCTGGAGTTGGCGAACATCCACCTGCGGGCCGTTCAGGAGATCGTGTTCGGCGTCGGCTGTGCCGGCCTACCGGATCTCCTCGACCGGGAGATGGCGGCGTTGTCGCTGTTGGCCACCGCGCAGTGCGATCAGGCGGTGCGCGGCATCGTGACCGACGTCGCGTCGCAGGTGCTCGGTGCGCCGCCGTCCGAAGGCGTGCGACGTCGGATCGCCGCCGCCGTGCAGTACGGCCTGGCCGATCACCGGCCCGGCCACGAATTGGACAAGGTTCTGCTGATCACCAGCACGGCCGGCGTGGCCGAGTTGACCGGCCTGGAGGCGATCGACGCCGCCGCCAGCTATCCGGCGGCCTCCCGGGACGAGGTGCTCCCGCCGGTCGCGGTGGCCCTCTCCGGCGGCTGCTGGCAGCAGTGGCGTACGCCCGGTAACGACGACCACAGCGCGGCGCGGGCCTGGTCCCAACGGGCGGTACGCGAGGTCGAGTTGGGGTTGTCCAGGGAGATCTCCCGACGGTTCGAGGTGATCCGCCTCTCGCTGGGCGTGGTGCTCTCCGATGCAGTCGATCACGGCATTCTGCTCGCCTGACGGCGCGCCCACCGGGGGGTCCGGGTCCGGGCCGGACCCCGCCTCCGATGGCGTCCGGGGCGGGTCGGGAGGGCCCGGGGTGGGTGATCCGCGCCGGGCCGGCGTTCCGGTTCCTCGGTTCCGGGAAACCGGTGGCACGATGGGGGGCATGGCGGCTCCGCAGGTTGCACCGGTCGAGACGCCGGACACTGACGAGGTGCCGGCGTCCGACCGGCAGTGGGTGACGATCGTGTGGGACGACCCGGTCAATCTGATGACGTACGTGACCTGGGTCTTTCAGAAGCTTTTCGGCTACAGCCGGGAGAGGGCCGAACAGCTGATGATGGACGTGCACCACAAGGGCCGTGCCGTGGTCTCCACCGGTGCCCGCGAACGGATGGAGCACGACGCGTCGCAGCTGCACGCGTACGGGCTGTGGGCGACGGTGGACAGATCATGAGCATGTTCCATCGCCAGGCCGGTCGCTACGTCGCCGTCTTCGCCGTCGACGAGGTGCGAGTGCTGCGCAAGGTCGCCACCGAGGTGGTGGGTCTGCTCACCGATGGCTTCGACCACACCGACCCGGTCGTCGGTCGGCTCTTTCCGGCGGTCTACCCGAAGGACGCTCCGGACACCGCAGAGTTTCGCCGCTACACCGAGGGCGACCTGAAGACCGCGAAGATCGATCAGGCGGGGGCGATCCTGGCCGCGTTGCCGGACGACGCCGGTGGCGAGGTGCGGCTGGACGCCGAGGCCGCCGAGGCCTGGTTGCGGGCGCTGAACGACGCCCGGCTCGCGATGGGCGTCCGCCTGGAGATCAAGGACGGCACCGATCTGGGCGAGGAGTTGGACGACGCGGTCGCGGAGGACCCGGGTTCCAGCCGGGTGTTCCAGCTTTCGGTCTACGCCTATCTCGGGTATCTACAGGAGTCGCTGCTCAACGCCTTGATCGACTAGGGGTGACCGGCACCACTTCGGCCCGTGCCCGGCAGGCGTTAGGCTGGTGCACGTGCTGAGCATCGACCGGTCGATCATCGACGCGATCGTCGCCCACGCGCGCCGGGATCACCCAGACGAGGCGTGCGGCGTGGTCGCCGGTCCCGTCGGCAGCGACACCCCGACCCGGCACATCCCGATGGACAATGCCGCGCGGTCGATGACCTTCTACGAGTTCGACTCGATGGAGCACCTGCGCGTCTGGCGGGAGATGGACGACCGGGACGAAGAGCCCGTCGTCATCTACCACTCGCACACCGCCACCGAGGCGTACCCGTCGCGGACGGATGTCTCCTTCGCCGGTGAGCCGGGGGCGCACTACCTGCTCGTCTCGACCCGTGAGCCCGACTCGGAGGAGATCCGGTCGTTCCGGATCGTCGACGGCGTGGTCACCGAGGAGCCGGTGCGTGTCGTGGAGGCCGGTGTCGACCCGCACGCCGTCCAGTCCTACATGTTCGGGCAGAGCCCGGCGACGGTCGATTACGAGTGTTCCGGCCGCTGACCTGTCAGCGCCGCAGCCCGCTCGTCCCGTCACCGTAGGCACACCCGATCGAGGAGTTTCCACATCATGGCTATTGAGGTTCGCATCCCCACCATCCTGCGCAGCTACACCGGCGGCGCCAAGGTCGTCGACGGCACCGGTGACACGCTGGCCGATCTGCTCACCGACCTGGATTCCCGGCACGGCGGTCTGCGCGGCCGGCTGATCACCGACGCGGGCACGCTGCACCGCTTCGTCAACGTCTACGTGAACGACGAGGACGTCCGCTTCCTCGGCGCGCTCGACGCGAAGCTCTCCGACGGCGACAGCGTCACCATCCTGCCGGCCGTGGCCGGCGGCGCGTTCGGCTTCGCCGCCGCCGCGGCGATCAGCTCGCACAGCGCCGCCGCCCGCGACGCCGTCGCGGCTCGCTGAGGTCGGCCGCCATGGCGCGGTACGACAGCCTGCTCGACGCCTGCGGGGGTACGCCGCTGGTCGGCCTGCCCCGACTCTCCCCGACGGTGCCCGACGGGGCTCCTCCGGTGCGGCTCTGGGCCAAGCTGGAGGACCGCAACCCCACCGGCAGCATCAAGGACCGTGCGGCGCTGTTCATGGTCCGGGCGGCGGAGGAGGCTGGCCGGCTCCGCGCGGGTGACACCATCCTCGAACCGACGAGTGGCAACACCGGCATCTCGTTGGCGATGGTGGCGAAGCTGCGCGGCTACCGGCTGGTCTGCGTGATGCCGGAGAACGTCTCCACCGAGCGGGTGCAGCTGCTCCGGATGTACGGGGCCGAGATCATCTTCTCGCCGGCGGCGGGTGGGTCCAACCAGGCGGTCGCCACGGCGAAGCAGATCGCCGTCGAGCACCCCGACTGGGTGATGCTCTACCAGTACGGCAACGAGGCCAACGCACGGGCGCACTACGAGACGACCGGGCCGGAGCTGCTGCACGACCTGCCCAGCATCACGGACTTCGTGGCCGGGCTGGGCACCACCGGCACCCTGATGGGCACCGGGCGTTACCTGCGGGAAAAGGTCGAGGGCATTCAGATCGTGGCCGCCGAGCCGCGCTACGGCGAGTTGGTCTACGGCCTGCGCAACATCGACGAGGGGTACGTTCCGGAGCTCTACGACGCCTCAGTGCTCTCCCGGCGGTTCTCGGTCGGCACCCGGGACGCGGTGTTGCGTACCCGCCAGCTGGTGGAGGTGGAGGGCATCTTCGCCGGGTTCTCCACCGGTGCGATCCTGCACGCCGCGCTGGCGGTGGCGCACGAGGCGGTGCGCGACGGCCGGCGGGCCGATGTGGCCTTCGTGGTCTGCGACGGCGGGTGGAAGTACCTGTCCACCGGCGCGTACGGCGGCACACTCGCCGATGCCGAGGACGCCCTGGAGGGACAGCTCTGGGCCTGACCGATCTGGTCTGCCGACTACGGGCCGTCGACATTCGTCGACGGCCCGTGCGCTTCCCGACGTACCGCGAGCGGGTGTCACGTTCGTGACAACTTCCGTTGGATGATTCTTGCTGCCGGGTGCGCCAGCGTAGGCTGCGCAGCGTGGCGTACGCGTCGGTAGAGATCATGGCCGGGACCGTCGCCGGTGCGGGTGCTACTGATAGTGACAGCGAGACCACTCGATGCGACTGACCGTTCTGGGAAGCGCCGGCAGTTTCCCTGGCCCCGAGTCGCCCTGCTCGGCCTATCTCATCGAGGCCGATGGCTTCCGGCTCCTGGTCGACTTCGGCTCGGGGTCGCTGTCCAGCCTCCAGCGGTACGCGGGGTTGCACGCCCCGGACGCCATCCTGCTGACCCACCTGCACTGTGACCACATGTTCGACGCCGTGCTCTACGTGGTGGTGCGCCGGTACGCCCCGGACGGCCCCTACCCGGCGCTGCCGGTGTACGCGCCCGCCGGCGCGCCGGACCGGCTCAGCGCCGCGTACGGCGACGACGGTTCGGTGGAGGACGTGTACCAGTTCTACGCGCTCCAGCCGGGCACATTCCCGATCGGCCCGTTCTCCGTCACCGTCGACCGGGTCAACCACCCCGTCGAGACGTACGGTGTGCGGCTGGAGCACGACGGCCGTTCGCTGTGCTACTCGTCGGACACCGCACCCTGCGAGGCGTTGCTGCGGCTGGCCCAGAACGCCGACGTGTTCCTCTGCGAGGCCAGTTACCTCGACGGCATGGACAACCCGCCGGACCTGCACCTGACCGGTCGGGAGGCCGGCGAGGCGGCGACCAAGGCCGCTGTGGGCCGGCTGCTGCTCACCCACCTGGTGCCCGCCTGGGGCAGCGAGGCGCACACGCTGGAGTCGGCCGCTTCCGCGTACACCGGGCCGCTCGAGGTGGTCCGGCCCGGCGCCAGCTACGACGTCTGACGCACCGAGTCCCGGTTTGCGAGGCCGGGCCGCGGTGTTGTGCCGTACTGTTCGCCGGCCGGTCAGCGGGCGGTCGTCTGGCGCACCCGTGGCACCCGCACGGTGTGGGCATGCGGATCGCCATCGTGACCGAGTCGTTCCCACCGGATGTGAACGGCGTCGCGCACTCTGTGGTGCGGACGGCGGAGCACCTGCTCGACCAGGGCCATGAGCCGGTGGTCATCGCGCCCGCCCCGCCGGGCGCCGGCCGGCAGGGCATCGACCGGCTGCCGTACCCGGTGGTGCGCATCCCGAGCGTGCCGCTGCCCCGCTACCAGGGCTTCCGGCTGGGTGTGCCGACCAACGCCCGACTGACCGGGGCGCTGCTGTCGGCCGAGCCGGACGTGGTCCACCTGGCCAGTCCGTTCGTCCTGGGCGCCCGGGCGGCCACGCTGGCCAGCCGGCACGGGCTGCCCACGGTGGCGGTCTACCAGACCGATGTGGCGGCGTACGCCCGGGCGTACCGGGTCAGTTGGGGCGAGGCCGCGGCGTGGCGGCGGATCCGTGAGATCCACAATTCGGCGCAGCGCACCCTCGCCCCCTCCACCCGGGCCGCCGCCGACCTGATCGCGAACGGGGTGCAGCGGATCTGGCTGTGGCGGCGCGGTGTGGACGCCGTTCGCTTCGATCCGGCCAAGCGGTGCGCTGCGCTGCGGGACCGGCTGGCGCCCGGCGGTGAGCTGCTGGTCGGCTACGTCGGTCGGCTCGCCCCGGAGAAGCGGGTGGAGTTGCTGGCGGCGACGTCCCGACTGCCCGGCGTACGGGTGGTGGTGGCCGGCGACGGCCCGACCCGCCGCCAGTTGGCGCGGGAGCTGCCCGGGGTGACCTTCCTGGGCGTGCAGCAGGGCGAGGATCTGGCGCGGCTCTACGCCAGCCTGGACCTGTTCGTGCACACCGGACCGCACGAGACCTTCGGCCAGACCATCCAGGAGGCGCTGGCCTCCGGGGTGCCGGTCGTGGCGCCGGCCAGCGGCGGCCCGGTCGACCTCGTCGACCACGGTGTGACAGGCCTGCTGGTGCCGCCGAGCGACGGCGACGCGCTCGCCGCGGCGGTGGCCGAGCTGACCGGCGACGCCGGCCGGCGGCAGGCCTACGGGCTGGCCGCCCGGGTCGCGGTCAGTCGCCGCAGCTGGGCGGCGGTCGGCGACGAGCTGATCGGGCACTACCACGCGGTACGCGCCGTTGCCGCCACCGTCGGCCTGCCGGCCGCCTCGTGACCGGGCCCGTCGGCGGGCTGCGGATCGTGCGGCTCGCCAACTTCGTCACGGAACGGTCCGGTGGTCTGCGTACCGCGCTGCGGCACCTCGGCGCGGGCTACCGGGCGGCCGGGCACGATCCGGTGCTGGTGATACCCGGTCAGCGGGCCGCCGACGAGACGTACCCGTGGGGGCGGGTGGTCACCCTGCCCGGGCCGCAGCTGCCGGGCAGCGGTGGCTACCGGCTGCTGGCCGGCCGACGCCGGTTGGCCCGGCTCCTCACCGACCTGGCACCGGACCGGTTGGAGGTCTCCGACCGGTCGTCGCTGCGCTGGACGGGCCGGTGGGCGCGGGCGCACGGGGTGCCGTCGGTGATGGTGTCGCACGAGTCGCTGACCGGGCTGCTCGGCCAGTGGGGTGTGCCGGACGCGCTGCGCCGACCGACCGCCGACCGGCTCAACCGGGCGACCAGTCGGGCGTACGACCGGATCGTCTGCACGACCCGATGGGCTGCCGAGGAGTTCGACCGGATCGGCGCCGACAACGTGGACCTGGTGCCGCTCGGGGTGGACCTGGACACCTTCGCGCCGCACCGGGCCGACCCACAGGTACGCGAGCGGTACGCCGACACCGGCGAGTTGCTGTTGGTGCACTGCGCGCGGCTCTCCCCGGAGAAGCGGCCGGAGTTGGCCGTGCAGACCCTCGCCGAGCTGCACCGGAAGGGCGTACCGGCGGTGCTGGTGATGGCCGGCGACGGTCCGCTACGCGGGGCGCTGGCCCGGCGGGCGGCGGGGCTGCCGGTCACCTTCACCGGCTTCCTGCCGGACCGCGCCACGGTGGCCGCGTTGCTGGCCAGCGCGGACGTGGTGCTGGCGCCGGGCCCGGTGGAGACCTTCGGCCTCACCGGCCTGGAGGCGCTGGCCTGCGGCACTCCGGTAGTGGTCAACGCGGCCAGCGCGCTACCCGAGGTGGTCGGCGAGGCCGGGCTGGCGGCGTACGGCACGGGGGTGTCGATGGCGGCGGCGGTGACCCGCCTGGCGGCCCGACCGGAGGCGCAGCGGCGGCGGGCCGCCCGGGTACGGGCCGAGGAGTTCGGCTGGCCGGCGGCGGTCGCCGGGTTCCTCGGTGTGCACGGCGCGGACGTTCCCCGGGGCACCCCGAGCGAGATGGATCGCCGCACCGCATAGGGTGCAGGCATGGCGCGACCTGACGGGCGAGGGCCCTCTCAACTTCGACCGGTGACCCTGACCCGTGGCTGGAGCACCCATCCGGAGGGCTCGGTGCTCGTCGAGTTCGGCGGCACCCGGGTGCTCTGCACGGCGAGCGTCACCGAGGGGGTGCCCCGCTGGCGCAAGGGCTCCGGGCTCGGCTGGGTGACCGCCGAGTACGCGATGCTGCCCCGGGCCACCAACACCCGCTCCGACCGGGAAAGCGTCAAGGGCCGGGTCGGTGGCCGGACCCACGAGATCTCCCGGCTGATCGGCCGCAGCCTGCGGGCCAGCATCGACCTCAAGGCGCTCGGTGAGAACTCGATCGTGCTCGACTGCGACGTGCTCCAGGCCGACGGCGGCACCCGCACGGCCGCGATCACCGGCGCGTACGTCGCGTTGCACGACGCGGTGGGCTGGCTTGCCGCCCGGAAGTCGTTGGCCGGTAAGCCGGAGAAGGTGATGCACCGTTCGGTGGCCGCGGTCAGCGTGGGGATCATCGCCGGGGAGGCCCGGCTCGACCTCTGCTACGAGGAGGACGTCGCCGCCGAGGTGGACATGAACGTGGTGTGCACCGGCGCGGGCGACTTCGTCGAGGTGCAGGGCACCGGCGAGGCGGGCGTGTTCGCCCGCGACCAGCTCGACGCCCTGCTCGACCTGGCCGTCGCGGGTTGCGCGGATCTGGCCGAAGCCCAGCGGAAGGCACTCGCGTGAGCGCGAGGAGTGAGCTTGCGAGCCCCGCAGTCGCGAACAAAGGTGTTTCAGCATGAACAAGGTCCTGCTCGCCACCCGTAACCGCAAGAAGCTCGTCGAGCTGCAGCGGATCCTCGACGGCGCGCTCGGCGCGCACCGGATCGCCCTGCTCGGGCTGGACGACGTCGAGCAGTACGCGGAGCTGCCGGAGACCGGCCTGACCTTCGGCGAGAACGCGCTGATCAAGGCGCGGGAGGGTTGCCGGCAGAGCGGGCTGCCGACGATCGCCGACGACTCCGGGCTCGCCGTCGACGCGCTCAACGGCATGCCGGGGGTGTTCAGCGCCCGCTGGTCCGGCCAGCACGGCGACGACCGGGCCAACCTCCAGCTGGTGCTGGACCAGATCGGCGACGTGCCGGACGAGCAGCGGGCCGCCTCGTTCGTGTGCACCGTGGCGTTGGTGCTGCCGGGCGGCAAGGAGCACCTCGTCGACGGCCGGCAGTCCGGGCGGGTGCTGCGCGCGCCGCGCGGTGACGGCGGGTTCGGCTACGACCCGATCTTCCTGGGTGACGGACAGGACCGGACCAACGCCGAGCTGACCCCGGCGGAGAAGGACGCCATCAGTCACCGGGGCAAGGCGCTGCGCGAGCTGGCCAAACTGATCGCCAAGGTGCTGCCGCCCGCCGCCTGACGGGCGCGAGGTGCTGCCGCCCGCCGCCTGACCCGCGGCGGACGACAGCGACCCGACGGAGATCAGCCCAGCGGGCCGACCTCCCGTTCGATGGCGGTGCGCAACTCCGGCCCGGCGACGACGGCACGGGCCGCCTCCATCACCGGGGCGAGGAACACGTCCGGGCCGGGCTCACCGGCCGCAGCACCGAGCGCGGCGACGGCCGCCCGGCCGGCCGGGGACGGCTCCAGCGGTGCGCGCAGCTGGAGGCCGCGTACGCCGGCCAGCAGCTCCACCGCGAGCAGGCTGGTCAGGTTGTCCAGCACGGTACGCAGCTTCTTGGCCGCCGCCCAGCCCATCGAGACGTGGTCCTCCTGCATTCCGCTGGTGGGCAGCGAGTCCACCGAGGCGGGGGCGGCGAGCCGACGGTTCTCGGCGACGATCCCGGCCGCCGTGTACTGGGCGATCATCAGCCCGGAGTTGACTCCGGCGTCGGGGGAGAGGAACGCCGGCAGCTCCCGCGAGCGGGTGACGTCGAGCAGCCGGTCCACCCGCCGCTCGGCGATCGCGCCCACCTCGGCGGCGGCGATGGCGAGGAAGTCCGCGGCGAAGCCGAGCGGCGCGCCGTGGAAGTTACCTGTCGACTCGACCCGGCCGTCCGGCAGCACCACCGGGTTGTCCACAACGGACACCAGCTCCCGACCCGCGACGGTGCGGACGAAGTCCAGGGTGTCGCGGGCCGCGCCGGCCACCTGCGGCGCGCAGCGCATCGAGTACGCGTCCTGCACGGCGTGCGCCAGGTCGTCGCGGTGCGAGTCCATCACCCGGGAGTCCTGCAACAACCGGTGGATGTTCGCCGCCGACGTCGCCTGACCGGGGTGTGGCCGGATCGCGTGCAGCTCGGGCAGGAACGGCCGCTCCGAGCCGAGCATCGCCTCGATGGCCAGCGCGGCCGTCACGTCGGCCATGGCGAACAGGTGCGCCGCGTCGTGGATGGCCAGCAGCAGCATGCCGAGCATGCCGTCGGTGCCGTTGATCAGCGCCAGCCCCTCTTTGGCGGCCAGCTCGATGGGCTTGAGCCCGGCGGCGGTCAGCGCGTCGGCCGCGTCCTGCCGCTCACCGGCCGGGCCGAGCACCCAGCCCTCGCCGAGCAGCACCAGCGCGCAGTGCGCCAGCGGCGCCAGGTCACCGGAGGCGCCCAGCGAGCCGTGCTCCGGCACCCACGGGGTGATGTCGTGGTTGAGCAGGTCGACCAGGGCCTCCGCGACCAGCGGCCGGACCCCGGACCGGCCCAGGGCGAGGGACCGGACCCGCAGCAGCATCATGGCCCGGACCACCTCGCGCGGCATCGGGGCGCCCACTCCGGCGGCGTGCGAGCGGATCAGCGAGTGTTGCAGCTCGGCCCGCCGCTCCGGGGCGATGAAGGTGTTGGCCAACGCGCCGAACCCGGTGGAGACCCCGTAGACGGGACGGCCCGACGATTCGATGCCGTCCACGATGGCCCGGCTGGTCGCCATCGCGTCGATGGTGGCCGGGGCGAGGACGACCGTGGCGGTGCCGCGGGCCACCGCGAGCACGTCGTCGGCGGTGATCCCGGTGGGCTGGATGGTCACGTTCGTCATTGCGGAACTCCGTTGCGTATTACCTGGCGGATCAGGGGGACACCGGGCCGGTAGGCCAGGTGCAGGTACGACGGCGCGTCGAGGACGACGAGGTCGGCCCGCGCGCCGGGGGTGAGGACACCGATGTCGTCGCGGCGCAGCGCTCGCGCGCCACCGGCGGTGGCGGCCCAGATCGCCTCCGCCGGGGTCATCCGCATCTCGCGGACCGCGAGGGCCACGCAGAACGGCATCGACGAGGTGTACGACGAGCCGGGGTTGCAGTCCGTCGCCAGCGCCACTGTGACACCGGCGTCGAGCAGCCGGCGGGCATCCGGGTAGGGCGAGCGGGTGGAGAACTCCGCGCCGGGCAGCAGGGTCGCCACCGTGCGGGTGCCCGGCCCGTCGCCGCGGGCCGTGTCGGCCAGCGCGGCCACGTCGGCGTCGCTCAGGTGGGTGCAGTGGTCGACGCTGGCCGCGTCCAGCTCCACTCCCAGCTGCACCCCGGGGCCGGGGCCCAGCTGGTTGGCGTGCAGCCGTACGCCCAGCCCGGCGGCCTGACCGCAGGCCAGGATGGCGCGGGCGTGGTCCACGTCGAAGGCACCCTGTTCGCAGAACACGTCGATCCACTTCGCGTACGGGGCGGCAGCGGCCAGCATCGGCCCGCAGACCAACCCCACGTAGTCGTCGGGGCGGTCGGCGTACTCGGCGGGCACCACGTGCGCGCCCAGGAAGGTGGTCTCGGTGCTGGTCTCGGCGGCGATCCGCAGCGAGCGGGCCTCGTCGGCGACGGTCAGGCCGTACCCACTCTTGATCTCCATGGTGGTGGTGCCCTGGCGCAGCGCCTCCCCGCGCAGCCGGCGCACGGTGGCCCGCAGCTCCTCGTCGGTGGCGGCCCGGGTGGCACCGACAGTGGTTCGGATGCCGCCGCCGGTGTAGGGCTCACCGGCCATCCGGGCGGCGAATTCGGCAGCCCGATCCCCGGCGAAGACCAGGTGGGCGTGGCTGTCCACGAAACCGGGCAGCACGGCGGCCCCACCGGCGTCGACGTGATGGTCGGCAGCCGGCGCGTACGCGGACGGCCCGACCCAGACCACCCGGCCCTCCTCGACCAGCACGGCGGCGTTGCGGCGGATGCCGAGCGGTCCCTCGCCGGCGCCGTTGGTGACCAGCTCACCGATGTTGTCGACCAGCAGACTGCCACTCATGCGGGCGTCACCGCCTCGATCGACGCCGACAGTTCGGCCGGCACGTCGACGGTCAGGTGTCGGCCCTCGGCCACCACCACCCGGCCGTCCACCACTACCTGCTCGACGTCCGCCGCCCCGGCTGCGAAGAACGCGCCCACCGGCGGCACCCCGGCGGTGCGGGCGCTGTCCAGGCGTACCGTCACCAGGTCGGCGCGGGCGCCCACCGCGATCCTTCCGGCGTCGGCCCAGCCCAGCGCGGCGTGCCCGGTGACGCTGGCCGCGCTCAGCAGGTCGAGCGGCGCGAAGTGACCGCGCCGGCGGGTACGCAGCCGCTCGTCCAGCTCCACCGCCCGGGCCTCCTCGAACAGGTCGATCACGGCGTGGCTGTCGCTGCCGAGGCTCAGCCGGATGCCCGCGTCGGCCATGAGCCGGGCCGGGCCGATCCCGTCGGCGAGGTCCCGTTCGGTGGTCGGGCAGAGGCACACCCCGGTCCGGCTGTCCGCGAGCAGGCTCAGGTCGGCGCTGGTGGGGTGCGTGGCGTGCACGGCGGTGGTGTTCGGCCCGAGCACGCCGTGTTCGGCGAGCAGGCCGCTGGGCGAGCGCCCGTGCACGGCCCGGCACTCGTCGTTCTCGGCGGGCTGCTCGGAGAGGTGCACGTGCAGCGGCGCCTGCCGCTCCCGGGCCCAGTCGCCGACCGTGCGCATCTGATCGGCCGGGACGGCCCGCACCGAGTGCACGGCAGCGCCGACCCGGGCGTGCGGGTCCGCCGGCTGGAACGCCGCGGCCCGCTCGGCCCAGCGGCCCGCGTCACCGTCGCCGAAGCGGCGCTGCGGCCCGGCGAGAGGCCGACCGTCCACGCTGGAGGTCAGGTAGCAGGTGTCCAGCACTGTGAGTCGGATCCCGGCGTGCGCGGCGGCCTCCACCAGCGCCGCGCCCATCGCGTTCGGGTCGTCGTACCCGCCGCCGTCCGGCCGGTGATGCAGGTAGTGGAACTCGCCCACGCACGTGATGCCGGCGAGCGCCATCTCGGCGTAGACGGCGCGGGCCAGCGCGAGGTAGGTGTCCGGGTCCAGCCGGTCCGCGACGGCGTACATCTGGTCCCTCCAGGTCCAGAAGTCACCCCGCCCGCCGTGGGTACGCCCGCGCAGCGCTCGGTGGAAGGCGTGCGAGTGCACATTGGCCAGGCCCGGCAGGGTCAGACCGGGCAGCGGCAACGCGTCGGCGTACACCTCGACCCCGGCCGGTGGCCTGCTGCCCGGGGTCAGCGGCGTCACCGCCGCGATCCGGCCGTCCTCGACCTCGATGAGCACGTCGGGCGTGGGCTCGGCGTGCTCGGGCAGCCAGGCGTATTCGGCGAGCCAACGGGTCGGTGTCACCGGCATGTCAGCTCCTCCAGCACCCGGGCCAGCGCCCGTACCCCGGCCGCGCAGTCGTCGTCGGTCGCGGCCTCGGCGGGGGAGTGCGAGACACCGGTCGGGTTGCGCACGAAGAGCATCGCGGTGGGCAGGTACGCGGCGAGCACCCCGGCGTCGTGCCCCGCGCCGGTGGGCAGCACCGGCGCGCCGAGCAGGGTGGCCAGTCGGTCGGCCAGCCCGCCGTCGAAGGCGACCACCGGGGTGGCCGACTCCTCGGTGACGGTCACCGCCGTACCGTCGCGGCGGGCCCGCTCGGCGAGCTTGCCGCGTACCGCGTCGACAAGCCCGTTCAGCGTCTCCGGGTCGGCCGCCCGGGCGTCCAGCCAGCCGGTCACCTTCGACGGGATCGCGTTGGTGGCGTTGGGTTCGACGGCGACCCGGCCCACTGTGGCGTGCGCGCCGCGCAGCCGGGCCTCCTTGTTGGCCGCCAGCACCGTGAACGCGTAGGTCAGCATCGGGTCGCGCCGGTCGGCCATCCGGGTGGTACCGGCATGGTTGCCCTCGCCGACCACGTCGAAGCGCCACCGGCCGTGCGGCCAGATCGCGCTGGCCACCGCGACCGGCGAGTCCGTGTCGACGAGCGCGCGGCCCTGTTCGACGTGCAACTCCACGAAGGCGCCGAACCGGCCCAGCAACTCCGGGCGGGCGCCCGCCGGCCGGTCGCCCAGCGCCTCGGCGAAGCTCACCCCGGCGGCGTCGCGCAGGCCGGCCGCGCGGTCGGCCGACAGCGCCCCGGTGAGCAGCCGCGACCCCAGACACGGTACGCCGAAGCGCGCACCCTCCTCCTCGACGAAGGCACCCAGCACCAGCGGCCGGCCGGGGGTGACGCCCGCGGCGCGCAGCTCGTCCACGGCGAGGAACGCGCTAACGATGCCGAGCGGCCCGTCGTACGCCCCGCCGTGCGGCACCGAGTCGAAGTGGCTGCCGGTGAGCACCGCGTCGGACGCCTCCGGGTCACCCCAGTGGGCGAAGAGGTTGCCGTTGCCGTCCTCGGTGACCGGCAGGGCACGGCGCTCGGCCTGCGCCCGGAACCAGGTGCGCAGCTCCCGCTCCGGCTCGGTCAACGCGTACCGCAGGTAGCCGCCGCTGTCGGCGTCCCGCCCGACCGGCGCGATCTCGTCCCACAGCGCTCGGAACCGGGCGGAAAGCTCGTCGCTCGCTGCGTCTCTGTTGTTCGCGACTGCGGGGCCCCGCTGCGCTGCACTCCTCGCGCTCACGCGGGTCCCCCCTCGGTCATGGGGACGCGGACGCCGGTGCGGTCGGCGACCTCGCGGGCGCTCTCGTAGCCGGCGTCGACGTGCCGGATGACGCCCATCGCCGGGTCGTTGGTGAGCACCCGCTCGATCTTCTGACCGGCGAGGGCGGTGCCGTCGGCCACGCACACCTGCCCGGCGTGGATCGACCGGCCGATCCCCACCCCGCCGCCGTGGTGAATGGACACCCAGGAAGCCCCACTGGCCGTGTTGACCAGGGCGTTGAGCAGCGGCCAGTCGGCGATGGCGTCGGAGCCGTCGGCCATCCCCTCGGTCTCCCGGTACGGGCTCGCGACGCTGCCGGTGTCCAGGTGGTCGCGGCCGATCACCACCGGGGCGGAGAGCTCGCCGGAGGCGACCATGTCGTTGAACCGCACGCCCGCCCTGTCCCGTTCGCCCTGACCGAGCCAACAGATCCGGGCCGGCAGGCCCTGGAAGGCGACCCGTTCACCGGCCAGCTTGATCCAACGGGCCAGCGACTCGTTCTCCGGGAAAAGGTCGAGGATCGCCCGGTCGGTGGCCGCGATGTCGGCCGGGTCCCCGGAGAGCGCCGCCCACCGGAACGGACCCCTACCCTCACAGAACAACGGCCGGATGTACGCGGGCACGAAGCCCGGGAAGTCGAAGGCACGCTGGTAGCCGCCGAGCTGCGCCTCACCCCGGATCGAGTTGCCGTAGTCGAACACCTCGGCGCCGGCGTCGAGGAAGCCGACCATCGCCTCGACGTGCTTCGCCATCGACGCGCGGGCCCGGTCGGTGAACTCGGCCGGCTTCGCGGCGGCGTAGTCCCGGGCCTCGGCCAGCTCCACCCCCACCGGCAGGTACGCCAGTGGGTCGTGCGCGCTGGTCTGGTCGGTCACTATGTCGATCTCGACGCCCCGGGTCAGCAACTCCGGGAAGACCTCGGCGGCGTTGCCGACCACGCCCACGCTCAGCGCCCGGCGCTCCCGCTTCGCCGCGCGGACCCGAGCGATCGCGTCGTCCAGGGAGTCGGCGACCTCATCCAGGTAGCGGTCGTGCACCCGACGGTCGAGCCGGGTGCGGTCCACGTCCACGATCAGGCAGACGCCGCCGTTCATGGTGACCGCGAGTGGCTGCGCGCCGCCCATTCCGCCGCAGCCTGCGGTCAGCGTCAGCGTGCCGGCGAGGGTGCTGTCGAACCTCTTGGCGGCCACCGCCGAGAACGTCTCGTAGGTGCCCTGGAGGATGCCCTGGGTGCCGATGTAGATCCAGGAGCCGGCCGTCATCTGCCCGTACATGGTCAGGCCGAGCTGCTCCAGGCGGCGGAACTCCGGCCAGGTCGCCCAGTCGCCGACCAGGTTCGAGTTGGCCAGCAGCACCCGGGGCGCCCACTCGTGGGTGCGCATCACCCCGACCGGGCGGCCCGACTGCACCAGCATCGTCTCGTCCTCGCGCAGGTCGGTCAGCGTGCGGACCAACGCGTGGTACGACGGCCAGTCCCGCGCCGCCTTGCCGGTGCCGCCGTAGACCACTAGGTCGTCGGGGCGTTCGGCCACCTCAGGGTCGAGGTTGTTCATCAACATCCGCAGGGCGCCCTCCTGCTGCCACCCGCGGGTGGTGAGCTGGCTGCCCCGTGCGGCACGAATGGGCTGGGTCATCTCTGGTTCTCCTCCGGTCAACCGAGGAACAACTGTCGGCGGGCCGCGGAGGCTTCGAACGCCTCCAGACGGCGCTGGGTGTCGGCCGGGGTGGCGTCGCAGATCGCCTGCAACAGCACCATGGCCAGGGTCATCGGTGCGGTGTGCAGGTCGAAGACGAGTTGCGCGCCGACCGCCGCGGCGAGCACCACGTCGGCGTACTCGGTGGCCGGGCTGACCGGCGAGTCGGTGATCGCCACCACTGTCAACCCGGCGTGGCGGGCGTCGCGCAGCGCGTCCAGGGTCTCCCGGGGATAGCGGGGCAGCACGAAGGCCAGTACGGCGGACGCGCCGGCCTCGGCGGCCTGCTCCAGGCGGTCGGTGAGCAGGCTGCCGCCGTCGTCGAGGACCCGTACGTCCGGGTGGACCTTCGCCGCGAAGTAGGCGAAGTACGCGGCCAGCGGCGCGGCGGCGCGCAGGCCGAGCACCGGCAGTGGGCGGCTCTCGGCGAGTAGCCGCCCGGTCTCGGCGATCCGGTCCCGGTCGGCGAGCTGACCGGCCAGTCGGTCCAGGTTGCCCATCTCGGCGCGTACCGCCTGCTGGAGTTCGTTGCCGGCGTCCGTCGACCCGCCCGGCGTGGTGGCGGTGAGGTCGCGCAGCCGGCGGCGCAGCGCCGGGTAGCCGTCGTGGCCGAGCGCGACGGCGAACCGGGTGACCGACGGCTGACTGACCCCGGCCAACTCGGCGACCTCGGCGGCGGACAGGTAGGCCACGGCGGGGGCGTGCTGCACAAGGCAGTGCGCGATCCGGCGCTGGGTGGGGGTGAGCCGCACCCCTTGGAACAGGTCGAGCACCCGGTCAGCGGGTGCCTCGACAGCTCCTTCATTCATGAGCCGACTCTATGCATGAGAATTTTCACTGGCAAGCGGCGCCGGCCGCCACCGGTCGCCCCGGGCGGGGCAGGCCGGGTTGGCCGACGGTCGGTACTATCCGCACGGCGGTTCAACGGAGGAGTGCGCATGCAGCCGGAAGGCCCCTACAGGTACACCCACGCGCTCGGCGGGTCTCCAGTTGGGAAAGCATGGGCCGCGATCGACGAGCAAGGCCGATTCGTCACCGTTGCGGTGCTCGACGCCACAGTGGCCGCCACACCCGGCTGGCGTGAGGCGTTCGCCGGGGCTGCCGACCTGCTGGCCCGGTCGGCCGACCCGATGCCCTACACGTACGCCGACTTCTCGGCCGCCGCGCCCTGGGTGGCATACCCCGCCGAGGCCGGCCCTGGCGCCGAGAAGCTGTTCCGGGCCCTCGGCGTCGAGTACACCCCCGCCCCGCCGGCGATCCCACCGACGTCCGCCCCGCCCGCGGTCTCAGCCCCGCCCGCGGTGTCCGCCCCGCCCGCGGTGTCCGCCCCGCCCGTGTCGGCCCCGCCGCAGCCCGTCTCCGGTGGGCCGCAAGCGCCGTGGGCGGTGCAAACCGGCCCGATCCCCGGCCAGCTGGTCTCCGCGGTCCCGCACCCGATCTCCGGCGTGCCCACGTCGCCGACCGCAGTGACCTCGTCACCGCCGGCCGCACACGTCTCCCCGGTGAGCGGGCCGAGTGCCGATGCGTTCACCACACCCGTGCGCCGGATCACCCCGTCCACGCCGCCACCCCGGCGCACCGGGCTCTGGATCGGGATCGCCGCACTGGTCGTGGTAGTACTGGCCGGAGCCGGTGGGGCTTTTCTCTGGCTCGGATCGGGTGGCACCAAGAAGCCCCCGCCGCCGTACAGCCTCGAGGAAAGAGCGGTGGCGATAGCCTCGCCATCTCTGGTCTACGTAGAGGTTCTGATTACTGGCTACCTCCGGGACAAGCAAACCGGAACGCCCCTGCGTGCGACGCCGATCACCTTCAACCGCCGCTGTAGCGGATTTGTGGTGAGTCGGGCCGGCCACGTGCTCACCAGTGGCCCTTGCGTGAAGCCCGCAGACGACACCGCCCGTCAGAACGCCCTCTACGTACTGGGCCGAACACTGATCGAGGAGAAGCAGCTCGATTCCGGGGGACTCGACGCGTTCGTTGCGACGAAGATCAAGACTACGGTTCTCACCGGCATCGATTCTGAACAAGAACCGGAAGTGCGACTCTTCGGCCAGTCGAATCTGGCTAAGGGAAATCTCACCGACAGCCCGGCGATTCCGGGCGAGATTGTCAAGACGTGGGATCAAGAAGCGGGCAATGTCGCCCTCGTCAAGCTCGCCAATGATCGCCTCCCCGTCGCCGAATTGAACACGTCGGCCGATGTCCAGCAAGGTACGTCACTGCTTTCGATCGGCTATGCCACGAGCGACAAGGATCCCCTTGCCGCCGCTTACACCGTGGAATCGAAACCTGTGACCGTGACCGGCTCGGGCAGTTTGGGGCAGCTGTCCGTGTATCGGGTCAACGACGATATCGGGGGCCACTCCCGCGGCGGGCTAGCCATCGACTCAAGCGGCCGTGTTGTCGGAATCCTGGACAACGATGAGGAACTGTCCAGCAAAGCGAACCGGGCGATCGTGCCGGTGCCCACTCTCGCCGCGCTGCTCAGGGAAGCCGGAATCACCAATGAACTCGGCGACGCCGACAAGCTGTATCGAAGCGGGCTCGATGCCTACTTCGCCGGCAGGTACTCGGACGCCGTCACCCAGCTTCAGGCTGCCGCCAACAACTCACCCACCAACCTCGTCGCGCAGACATACCGCCAGAACGCGATCGACCGCCAGAACATCGAGGGGGAGACGGAAGGCTTTCCGGCCTGGGCCATCGTCCTCATTGCCGCCCTCGGCGGGGCCTTGATCGTCGCGCTCGTCGTCCTGCTGGTGGCGGCTAGAAGCCGGAACAGGCGGTGACATGGCAGCGGGCGCGGTGGCTGGTCCAGACCGCGCAGGCCGCACCATCTCGCTCTACAGCCCGCGACGGACGAGCGGCAGCAACTTTGGTTGGTAGCCGTTGAGGTATTTGGCCGGATCGGCTTGCAGTACGGAGTCAAGAAGCGTGCCAAAGACGTCGCGAAAGTCCATCGTCGCCTTGAGGTCGCCATCGTCCAGATCGGTCAGGCTCGGCTGATCGCCGTATAGTCCGCCCGCTATGCCGGGGCCCATCAGGAAAACCGGTCCAGCTGTTCCGTGGTCGGTGCCATCCGATGCGTTGGCCCTGACTCGGCGGCCGAATTCGCTGTAAACGGCTACGGATACCCGCCGTCCGGCCTTCGTTTTCGCTAGCCGGTCCATGAACGCGGACAATGCGTTGTCGAGCTGCTTCAGCAGCCACTCCTGTCCGACCCGTTCGTTCGCATGCGTGTCGAACCCACCCAGGCTCACCGAGTAGACCCGCGTGGGCACACCCGCCTCGACGCACCGGGTGACCAGGTCGAGCTGGGCGGCTAGTGAACTCTCACCGCCAGTCGCAGTCGCCGGTAGGGGCCCAAGCTCGGCCACCTCCCGGGGGATGTCGGCGTTCTTTGCCTGTTGAACGAGCTCATTCACCCGGAGGAGGTCCTGATACGCCTCCGCTGCGCGTACCTGCAGGTCCGACTCGCCATCCTGCTTCTGCGCGAGTGCGGTGATCATATCGACGTTGATCCCGGGCGGTAGTTGCAGTCCGTCGACCGCCACACAAGCTCCCACGCGCGTCTCGCCGACGAGAAGCGGCGGGAGTACCGGATCAAAGCTGACGGCGGCCGAGGCAGGAGCGCTGGTACCGTCGAGCCAGCGACCCACCCATCCGCTGGCGACGGGCAGCTCCGGCGAGGCTGTCTGCCATATGTCCATCGACCGGAAGTGGCTCCGATCAGGCCTTGGATAGCCGACACCGAGAACGACGGCCACCTGCTTGTCGTCCCAGAGTCGTTTCAGCCCGGTCATCCCCGGGTTTAGCCCCAGCGAGTCATTGAGATGCAGCACCTGCTCAGGGGCGTAGGCCAATTCGGGGCGCGCGGAATAATACGCCGAATCCGCGTAGGGGATTACCGTATTGAGCCCGTCGTTGCCGCCGTAGAGAGTTACGACAACTATCTTGTCGGTTTCGTCGCCTGCATTGGAGTCTTGGTTGTCTCTGGCGGTCGCGAACAGCTCGGCAAGGCCGATTCCGCCGGCGGCAAGTGCGGCGGCACCGGTGACCCCGGCTGAGGCGAGGAGGAACTTGCGTCGGGTCAGCGGATCCATATCAGTTCACCAGATACTCTGGGCTTGCAAGGCCGAGGGTTAAGAGCTGTCGCGGATTTTTCGCCTGTTTCAATGTGAGATGCGTCCGGTTGGTCCACGTCTCGATCGCGAGAACATTCGCCAGCTCCTCCGGGGTCATTCGATCGACCTGGACAAGCCCAGCGAGCAGGTCGGCGAAACCTAGGCGAACCTGAGCAGCTGCCGAATTGAGCCAGGCAGTCCCGCCTGGCCAACCACCGACGCTCGGTGGCGCGAAGGGAACCTGGCCGAGGCCCTGCAGTCCACCCACTACCTGGTGCAGTGTTTGCTTCGAAAAGTGGGCAGGCCGGATGTTCAACTGCCGCATCGCTCCGACGAGCCATTCAACCGGCTGCTTCACGAGCCGATGGCGAGCCGACCGGAACTCTTCGTCCTCGAAGAGGACTCGTAGCATCTGCATTCCTACTGGGAATGCGGCTGCCATCTTCTCCTGGGTGGATCTGGCGATCGGCTCGGTGGATGAGACATATCGATACCAAAGGCGGGAGGCGATGAAACGCCTGCAGGCCGGCTGCTTCGCCAGGAAATCAACCAGCGTGTAAGCATCGAATTTGGCAGTGGTGCCACGAATCGTCTTGGGTCTGGCGTCGTGAGCATCAGGAAAAAAGATTGCCGTTTCCGGGACGCCCAGGTCCGTCTTCCATCCGGTCAGCGCGCGCCCTGCCGCCTTTACGTCCTGCTCGGTATAGTTCCCGATACCTAGCATGAACAGCTCCATCAGCTCCCGAGCGAGGTTCTCGTTCGGTGCGGCCTTGGTGTTGAGTTGCCCGTCGAGCCAATAGATCAGGGCCGCGTCGGAAACCAACTTCCTTGCCATCACCCCGAAGTTCGGTGAACTGCGGAACTTTTTGTGCTGCGCGAGCATGAACTGCGGACTACCGACCTTTCGTATCGAGGTAGCCCAGTGTCCGTGCCAGAAGAAAATCAGCTTCTCGTTGGTCTGGTGGTCCGCGGCTGTCAGGCGGTCCAGCCACCATCGAATGATCGCATCGGTATGTTCTTTCCGTGCCGACTCTGCCGCAGCCCGTTGCTCGGTAGTCGGGTTCGGTAGATCGTTGAAGGGATCGGGCCCGGGGTCCGGCATCGGTGAAGAGGCGGCACCTCGATCCGGGTTGGTAGGCGCCATCAACCTTGAAACCGTTGCCGCGTAACCCGCCTTCTTCGCTGCGGCCAGCTCGGACATGGTCGGACCGAAGCCCGCTCGCCTCAACAGCATCGCGACGTTATCGCTCATCCCCGTAAACCTATGTAGAGGTGGCCGGATCTCAAGACCCGGCTCCGCCGTCCGCAGCCCCGGCCGGGACCAGGCGCGATTCAGTCTAGTGGAAACTGCTCCTCAGCTCGACGGGCCGAGGGCGAGGGTTCGGATCCCGGCCCTGGCACTCGAATTCGATGATAACGAGTCCACTGTGTAGGCATGCGGTGGGTTCGGGTGATCTGTCCACGTGCTACTTGGTGGACCGGACCGCGATCAGGCCCAGCAGGTTCGCGCGCATCTCCCGCAGCACGCCGACGGTGGCGGCGAGCTGCTCGGTGTGCGTCACGCCGACCCGGGCCACGACCACGGTGGCGTCCGTGGCGGTGATCAGGAACGTTGCCTCGGCGTCCGACAACAGCGGCGGGCCATTGACAATGACGAAGGCCTGGCCTCGGCGAAGGGCCTCCGTCACCTTGGCGAGCCCGTCCGGTCGAAACAACCTCTCGCTGGGCCCTGGTTCGACTCGGCCAGTGGGAAGGACGTACAGCGGGAGATCTTGGCGCCATCGAACTACGGCGTCGTTGACCGATGCCTCACCCCGGAGGATGTTCGCCAATCCGGCTTCGTTGGGAATGCCAAGCAGTTCGTGGACCTCAGGGTTCCTCAGGTTCCCGTCTACCAGCACCACCGTCTCGCCGGCCCGCGCGAACGCGATCGCCAGGTTCGCCGCAGTAGCAGCTCTGCCGTCACCGGCGGAACAACCAGTGACCGTGATGCTGGTCAGACGTTCGCCGACCGCCTGTAGTCGAACGTTTGCCCGCATTTGCCGAAAATTCTCCGCACGGACGGACTGCTCGTTGTCCGCAATGAGAACTGGTGTCTTCGTATTGACTTTGACAACACCGACCAAGCTCAGGGCGGCAACCTCACTTGCGTGGTGCTCGTCCCGTACGGCGCGTGCCCTGGCGTAGCCCGTGATCGCCGTTATTGCGCCCACAAACAAACCACCTGCAAGGCCGAGGCCGACATTGTTGAGGGGCTGCGGCGATTCCGGTGACGACGGCGCGGTCGCCGGGCGAACAATGGAAACCTTCACCGGTGATGTATTAATCCCCGCAGGCTTCTCGAGCTGACCGATAAATGTCGGAAACTCTTCCGCGATCGCATTGGCGATGTCACGCGCCCGCTCAGGGGACGGATCGCTGACCTCGACATTAAGGACAGCTGTGCTGGCCTTGCCCGTGACGCTGACCCTTAACATGAGCTGCTCAGGTGTATAAGGAAGATCCAGCCGATCTATCACCGTCGCGGCGACTCCGGGACTGTTGGCGATTTCGGTGTACGACCGGACGCGTTGCAGGATGTAGTTCCCGCCCGCGTCGAGCTGACCAATGTCCGTCGTCGGAAAGTTCGGCGAGAAGAACAGTTGCGCGCTCGCCTTGTAGGTAGGGGTCTGTAGCAAAGATGCCAGGCCGCCGCCTGCTCCGCCAAGGAGGACGAGTGCGAGTACCGTCCACCGATACGTGCGTAAGGCCTGCAGGTGATGCCGAGGCGTCAACTGGGTCCATTGGCTGACTGAAGAACGTGTTCTGTTGACGACGCCACGGAAGCCTGTCGTGTGTCGCGAAGTGTCCGATGGCGGACTGGACACCCCAGCTGGCAGGAATCCGCCTGAAAGCCTCACTCTTGATCCCCACCCGCTTCGGGCTCCCGCCAACCAGAAGCCAAAGGTCAACTCGTGCGAAATACGCTCGACTATACTAGCAGTCCGCGGGCTTCGGCCCGCCGCTGGCTTCGCTCATCCCGTCCGAGCAAGCGGAACATTAGCTAATGAGCCCGTGTCTCGGGAAACGGTGTCGCCGCGGCCGGAACCCTCAGAAACTGCCAAACCGGCCGCTAGAATCAGGACGGCGGCAGCGCACGGCCACAGGTAGTAGTCAAAGAAAAAGATTTGCACCGCGAATCCCGCCACCAGCATCCGGGCGGCCAACGACTTCGCTCTGACGAGCAGTATCGCCAGAATGATGAGGAAGGGCAGGAGAGCGATCAGCCCGAAGTCGTACCACAAAGTAAGATAGCTGTTGTCGAAGGTCTGCGCTAACTGGTCACCAATTCCTACCTGCTGGAAGAACCGGACGTGTGCCTCCGGTCCCAGACCGAAGACGACGGTGTCAAAGCCCTCCCACAGGCTGGACCATGCCGTCTCGTATCGGCTGTACCGCGCGGTGGCAGAGCTTTGTCCGGTTAGGTTGGAGAGTCGGGAATTGATCATCTCCACCACCCCGTCCATGGCTCTGGGACCGGCAACCATCAAACCCGCTCCGACCGCGACGGAAACCCCGACGAGGGTAACGCCTCTGCGCGTCACCTTTCGCTTCTGCGCGAGATACCAGACGACCATCGCGCATGCCATACCAATCCACGCGCTGCGCGTGCCGGAAAGCAGCAGTCCGACCGCGCCGGCGAAGAATGGCAACTGCCATAGGCGGCCTCGTAGGGCGACCGCAATGCACATGGACATCATGCAGTAGGTGCCGTAGACGATGGGGTGTCCGAGCGTACCTACCGATCTGCCAGCGCCTGCTGATGAGGTGAATGCATTGCTGATCGCCAGTTCGTCGAGGATCGGCCACGTCCCGGTCACGCGCTGATAGAGCGCGAGGAGCGTCATGGGTACACCGATCCACGCGAACCCCCTGGCAAGGCGCTTGAACCCGTCAGCGTCTTGCCGTGCTTCCTCTATGACGTGCCATGCGATGACGGCATAGCAGACGAATGGCACGAGCGAGACGATCAGGTCTTTCGGTCCGCTCCAATTCGGCAGGGCAGCGACGACGGCCGCGGCTGGCAGAGCGAACGCAGACATTCCGACGGATGCGAGTGGTGTGTCCGGGTGGAAGCGCTGAAGGCGTCCGAGCAGGGCGATGGCTGTTGCGGCCAGCAGGACGATCCATACCGGCTTGGCGGGATAACCGGGGTCTGCGGTGACCGGCACCAGGAGCAACACTGCGAACAGCGCGTACGTCAACCGGGCCGGGGTCCACAGCCCCCAGATGAGCAGAGCGGCCAACCCCAGGACGCCCAGCAGGAAGGGCTTCCAGCTCACCAGGACGCCGACCGCGACAGCTAGCACGGCAGGCAGGCCGAAGACCTTCGCGGAGCTTGTCACGGGCGTGTCGCTTGAAGTTCTTCAAGATAGGAGATGAAGCTCGGCGCCGACGAGGGTGCGGAATTCAGTTCACGCGCCCGCCGCATCGCTTCGGACGTGAGCCTGTCGACCGCGACGTGGTCCTCGGCCAAGGCCACCAAGGCCCGCGCCAACGCCTCAGCGTCGGGCTCTACCAGGACTCCGCCGCCTTCGGCGAGGATCTCGGTCGTGGCGCCCGCACGGAACCCGATGACCGGCGTTCCCGACATGAGCGACTCAAGTGTCACCCGGCCGTACGCTTCGTTACGAGACAGCATCAGGGTGGCATCCGCCTCCGAGTAGAGGGCGTGGGGATCGTCCGTCCACTCGGACACGTTGACGAGGTGACTGACCCCGTGCTCCTTGGCGAGTGCGTGGAGTGCTCGCTGCGCAGCCAGGTCGCCGACGCCGGCCAGCATCAGCTCAAAAGGGCGTCCCGCTCGGAGGCATCTCCCGAGCGCCTCGATGGCCTCGGCCTGCCCCTTCTCTGGCGAGTAGCGCCCCAGCAGCACAAGTCTTTCCAGCGTCCCCGTGTCACGGCGCTCGTCCGGTACCGACTCCAGGGGGCGGGGTGCGACCGACGGCGGAATGACCCGCAGTTTCCGCCCGGCGTCGGGAGCCGCGGACAGCATCTGATCGGCAACGTACTTCGAGATCACGACGAGACCGTCCGCCAGGCTGGCGATGATCCTGGCGATCATCCGCCTCGGCAGCGCTGACCGCAGGCTCGGGTTGCTGAGCAGACTCTCCCTGATCGTCCAGACGTGCGGAACGTGAGCCATCCTGGCGGCGATCGCGCCGGCCGGGACAACGGCCGAGTTGGTCACCACCAGGTCGGGCCTGGCCCGACGGATGTATCGCCAGTACCCGGGGACGGAGACTGCCGACTGGCTTGATCGAACCAGCCCGACCAACGGCGTGTGCCGCTTCCCCATCCACAGCTTCGTCGGCAGGACCACGACCTCGGCGCCCACCCGGGTGAGTTCGGCCCGCAGCGGGCCGTCGTCCGGCAACGACACTGTGGCACGGTGGCCACGGACCTCGACTGCCTCCCGCACCAGCGCGACCAGCGAACGTTCCGCGCCCATGAGGTCCGAAGAGTGGCTTACGAAAAAGATGTGCACCTAGAACCTCTCGGTGGGACCGTGAACGCCCCGTACGCCATCCCAGTACCCTGCCAGCACGGCGAGTGAGGCGCGTCTGCGCTCCCGCTTGCCGACCGCGACCCGGAACAGCGACCCCGCCACATTCTTGTAGTGGATCGGCTCGCTGACCAGCCTCCGCACCGGATGAGGGTAGTGCTTCCGCACGTAGAGGACCTCGTTGCGATGGTGGTAGTAGCGGGCCCTGGGACTGGATCCGCTGAGGCTGCCGCCCCGCTTGTGCCACACCTCGGATCCGCACACGAATCCGATGCGGTCACCCGAATCGGCGATCCGGCGAACCAGATCGAACTCCTCCTTGTAGTGGAAGAATCGTTCATCGAAGAGCCCGACCTGCATGACCGAGGAAAGCCGCAGGAAGAGCGAGGCGCCAGTAACCATGTCCACCTGGTGCGCTCCTTCCTCGCAGCCTCCGCATCGAAATGGGCGGACCTTGCCCTTCGGCAGCATTGCGGCAACGACGTAGGGTTCGGGATTCGCATCGCTCGGTTGGGAGGAGGTCGTCTGCAACGACGTCGACACCGCAAATTGATCTGTATGCCGTAGCAAGGTCGACAGTGCCTGCGGCCGGGGTACCGCGTCCGCGTTCAGAAGCCAAACCCAGTCGGCGCCACGGGCGTGAGCCTCCCGGATGCCGGCGTTCATCCCGCCCGCGTAGCCCAGATTGTCGTCGAGCCGGAGCAGGGTAAAGGGCCCGTCCAGTTTGTCGAGTTTCTCGATCGAGTCATCGCTCGAACCGTTGTCGACGACAATGGTCTCTGGCACATGGGTGCCCCCGGCAACGGCCTGTAGGCATCGAATGGTGTCGTCAGCGCAGTTCCAGTTGAGGATCACTGCTACGACTTTGTCAGGCAACGTTGCCAACCTTACTGTTCGTGAGATCCGCCTGGGGATCTGCCTCGACCTGCGGATCGGGCCGCTTACTGAGGACAATGGCCGTGACCGTGCTGTGCAGGGCGAACAGCACGACGGAGACGGAGGCGACACCCATGGCGCCATACTCGGGGGCGGTGAGAGAGTAGCCGACGACTGCGGCCAGTGCCGTGCCCGCTGCGATCGCCGCTGTCGCGCGTTCGCCACCGAGATTGACCAGCCTGGCGCTCAAGACCTTGCCGACGGTCACCGCGGTACTGCGCGCCAGCAGTACGAGCCCGACTAGGAGCGCGGCCTCGTATCCGTTCGTCATCACGCCGATTGCCGCCAGCCCGACGAGAACGACCATTCCCATGCCGACCGCGAGATACAGCGCCCGGCGCAGCATGCCGTACAGCCTCTGGGCCGAGCCGTCCTCATGGTCGCCGAGGGTGCGTTGTGCCGCAACGACCGCGCCGGCCTGGGTGAACTCGATCGCCGCCACGGCCAGGGAGTACACGGCAAGCACGTCCGGTCCTTGGTAACGGGCCAACGCGAGCTGGTCGAAGCGATAGGTGAAGACCTGGGCCACCGCTCCCGAGTGGGTGAGACCCAGCCGGTTGAGACGTTCCGCCTGAGGCGAAGCCCTGCGCGCCATGCGGGTCAGTGGCACTCCATGCTTCACCCAAAGTGCGACCGCCATCAGCGCCTGGCAACCGAGCCAGGCGAGCAACCACAGTTCCGCATCCTTGACGGAGGCGAGGATCAGCAGGAGATAGAGCGCCGGCGCGACGGCGGCGAACGCCGCGCGGTACCGGTAGACACTCAGGAACTGGCCCAGAGTGAGCCCCGCCGCGGCAGGGATGTTACTCGCCGCGATACACGCGGCACCCACGGCGGCGATGCCCGGCGTGGCCTCTTCGGAGTAGTGCGCGAAGATCCAGGCTAGAACGGCCGTCAGTGGCACGGTGGCCACGTAGATGACGAGGCTGCGCCGCCCGGCCCCTTCGTCCAGCCACCGACGGCCCTGAGCCAGAAGAAACGTCTCCAACGACAGCCCGCCAACCGCGACGCCGATGGTGGCGCTTGTCGTCGTCGCTACCAGGAGGCCACGTTCGGCTGGCGGAAGAGCGACGCTGAGAAGGATGGCGACGCCCGACATTGCCAATGCGGAGAGATACATCATCGTGGCGCTTCCGACCACGCGCCGGAATGGATCAATCAGGGGTCGTGTCACGCCAGCAACCCCGCAATAGCTCCCCGGACGACCGCTGTCGCTGCCTTCGGGCCAGCCACCAGCAATGCCTTGCCCGCGTAGAGGAGCCGGGCGGAGGCTGCTAGTGGAAGCCGGTAGCCGTAGTGCTTGCGGAAAAAGATCATGCAGCTCCGGCTGGCATGGAAGTAGGTGGTGATCGACTTGGCCTTCATGTCCCGGCTTGCGCCCGTCGCGCCGCCGCCAGCATGTTCGACTTCGAGGTCGGAGACGACCGTGATCGGTATTCCGAGGCGCCCGCAACGGATCGCGATGTCCGCCTCCTCGTAGAAGAGAAAGAAGTCCTCGGCGAAGCCGTTCAGCTTCTCGAACGCCCTGCGGGTAATGAGTATGGAGTGTCCCGCAACATAGGTAAGCTTGCGCCCCTCCGCATTCCGGTCTGGTGGCTGTCCGCTCTGGCCGGTCCACAGGTCCAGCGCGCCCAGATCCGGGCGACTGCCACCGTCGGCGTCGATGCTTGTCGTCGCACCGATCGCGCAGTCACCTGCCCTGGAGACGGTTAGCGCTGACGAAAGGACGCCGCCGGTGATCCTCGTGTCCGGGTTGAGGACCCAGATGACGTCAGCGCCGATCTCCAGAAGCCAACGCGCGCCGAGGTTGTTTCCTGCGGCGTACCCGACGTTGCCGTGCCCGTGGATCAACCTGGCCAGGAAGCCGTGTTGTCGCGCGAACTCGAGAATCGGCTCAAGCTCCTGCTGTTGGTCACTGTTGTCGACGATCGTGATCGCGACGTGCGCGGTGGGATCGGTGTTGTGAGCCACGAGCGACCGCACCAGTCCTGCGGTGTCATCGGCGCTCATGTAGTTGACGATGGCGATACCGAGAGTGCTCATCGGGACGTCACCACGGCTGGCTCAGGCGACGGCATCTGATACCCAAGCGGAGAACTTCGTGGCGAACGCCGCCTCGGAGAATGTCGAGGCGTTGGCCCTGATCCGATCCTCGTGTAGCTCTCCCAGGCGGGCTGTCAACGCGGCGAACCTGTCCGGGGTGGTGGATTCGATGAGAAAGCCGGTCTCGCCGTCGACGACCGTCTCCAGCAACCCGCCGCGGTTGATGCCGATGACCGGCGTGCCGCATGCCTGCGCTTCGACCGGAATGATGCCGAAATCCTCGTGAACGGGGAATAGTAAGGCCTTCGCGCCCCAGTAGAGCTGCCGCAGTCGTTCCTTGCTCGGCATGACCTCGATGGTGACAGGAACGCGGACGCGTTCCGCGAGGCGTCGAAGGTTGGCCTCCTCGGGCCCTGAGCCCGCGATCACGACCGGCAGCCCGGCGGCCTCGGCGATCTCGATGATGAGATCGAACTTCTTGTACGGAATCCACCGGCCGACGCCGAGCAGGTAGTCCCGAGACTGGGCCTGGTCCGCAGCGGGAGCGGATGAGAAGAAGCCGACATCCACCGGCGGGTTGACCACAACTGCGTCCCGTCGCCAGTAGTGGCGGATCCGGGCCTGCACCTCACGGGAGTTCGCCGCGTAGCTGTGTACGTGTCGACTGAACCGCACATCGATGGCCTGGAGCGCGCGCCGTGGTAGGGCGAGCAGGGGGCTTGAGCCCCGGCCGTCGAAGGAGGGGCTCCAGATGTAGCGAGCCGGGGCATGGATGTAGCTGAGATGCCGCGTCGTCTCAGGCGGCCCCAGCTTCACGGTGTGCGCGAAAGCATGGCTGGACGAGATGACCACGTCGAACCGCTGACGAGTGAGCGTCCGCCAGGTCAACGGCATGAGGGGAAGCGCCATGGCCTTGCTGTGCCGTATCGGACTCCGGGCCAGCCATGATTCCCGGAGGTTCGGCTCGTCGACACCGCGGTCCTTCCACAGCACGAACCGTTCCCCATGGGGGACGAGGTCGACAATCTGCCTGAAGACCTTCTCTGAGCCACCGGTAACTCCGAACCATTCGTGGACGAGTGCCACGGACGAGCCGGCAAGAACGGGGAGTCCTTCATGCTGCCCGACGTCAGGTGTGTGCCCGGCTGTAGTACTCACAAGGCCTCGCCACCTTGCAGGTGCTGTGCAGGCACCTTCCGGATCCTGGGGGAGACGCCCTCGAACATCACCTTTAACTCCCTATCGTTCGGTACCTCGTGATGCAGCGGCTGGTCCCAGCCCGATCGGTGGGACCTCAGCGACAGCTACCACAAAACACTTCCGCCACCGTCGGCCGTAGCACCTTGGTGTCCAGCCACAGCGACCAGTTCTCGATCTGGTAATTCTCGAAGCGGCGCGACGAGGTCGGTGGGCGCAGTCATCATCCACTCGGAGAGCCCGCGCCTGCTACGGCAGCAAGCATCCCCTCGTCCCGGTTGTGTGATGTTGCCGCCCCGCCGCGCGCCGCCGTGCGTCGTCGCGCGCAATATGCGATCGCAGAATATGGGTTGGTAAGCGACCCCGCCAGAGCCGGCAAGACAATTCACCTCCCGCGCCGCGTCGATACTCAGCGGTCAGATCTTCATCGGCGCCGGTCCGCTGTGCTGCTCGTCACCGACCCCCAGCCCGGAAGACCTCCGAGACCGTGCGAAGCACCACCTTGACATCCAGCCACAGCGACCAGTTCTCGATGTAGTAGTTGTCGAACCGCGCCCGGTCAGAGATCGGAGTATCGCCCCGCAATCCGCTGACCTGCGCGAGCCCGGTCAGCCCGACGGGAACGCGGTGGCGTGCCGCGTAGTTTGGGTACTCGGCGGAGAACTTCTCCACAAAGTACGGCCGCTCCGGCCGCGGCCCGACCACGCTCATGTCGCCGCGCAGGATGTTCCACAGCTGGGGCAGTTCGTCCAGCGACGTTCGGCGCATGAATCGGCCGATCGGACCGACCCGCCGGTCATGCGCGATCGACCAGTTGGTTTGCGACTCTTGCTCGTTCACGGGACGCATCGACCGGAACTTGATGACCTTGAACGGCTTGCCGTACCGGCCGATTCGCTCCTGGTGGAAGAAGATTCCGCGGCCACCATCGATGAACGTGGCAATGGCGCAGAGCAGCAGCACCGGGCTCAACAGGATGATGGCGATCGCGGCGAACAGCATGTCGGACGCCCGTTTGATGGCCCACCGTGGGCCGGTCAGCGAGATGTCACCGATTTTGACGATCGGGAACGCGCCGATGTGGTCGGGGTAGCCGTTGTGGGAGCGTGATCCCCACAAGCGCGGCACGGCCCAGAGATCACAGCGTGAGCTGCGGGGTTGCAGAAGCGTTTCCATGAGCGTGGACTCGTGGCAGTCCGGGTCAGCGATGATCAGGACCTCGCACTCTGCCAACCGTATGAGGTGTTCGAGGTCCGTCAGCGTCCCGCTCAAGGGAAGGACCTCGTTGTCCTGTCGGGACGGAGCGTCGACGCAGCCGACGAACCGCAGGCCGTACTGAGGGTAGCGGCGCAGCAGCCGTGCGAGTTCGAGACCGACTGGTCCGCCGCCGACGATGATCGCGTTGTGTTCCGCCCACCTACGCTTGCGGGACAGGACGGTGAACGCCCTGCTGGCCGCGCGCCCAAGGATCACGAACAGCGCTGACAGCGCGACGCTCCGCATAAATCCGCCGACGTAGGTCACCGAGGCGTGACGCTCCGCCGCGATGATGGCCACTACTGAGGCGGCGGCCAGCAATCGCCCACAGAGGCTCGGCAGTTCATCGAGGATGCTCACGTGCCGGCGTGGCCGGTACAGGCCGCCGGCTGCGAAGAGGGCCACCGTCAGGGCGGCGTTGGCGATGGTTCCGCGCCAGTGATTCTGGGTCAGCAGCAGCGGAGCGAGCAGCGCGACGGCGTCGACAGGCGCGACCATCATCCAGGCCCGCATCCACCGCAACCGCGACGAGGTGCGGGACCTGGCGTACGGCAGCACGGCGGTGGTGCTCAGGCCGGCCACCTCCGACTGAACCTTTGCCTGAACCTCCGGCTCTCGAGCTTGAGGGACGGGTGGTGCCCCGTCGTAGAGGCGGTCCCCGTCGCCCGGCAGATCAAATTGTCGTCCGCCGAGTGGTGGTGTGGACGGATGGCTCGTTGCCGGATGGCCTGACACTTGTGGACCTCCCCGTGAACGCCCTCGGTTACGCATTCCGACCGGAAGGGCGACAGAACTTTACGATTGACCGAGGTGCGCCACCATGGCCGGCAAGGCAGTTCCTGTTCCTACTTTGCGGCGGACAAGATCGCCGGAACGTTGTCGCTGCGGACCGCTTCGAAGACTCGGGCGGCCTTCTCCTTGTCGGCCAAGACCACGCTCTCGGTGCCGATCCGGCCGGTCCCCTTTACAGGGCAGGTGAGGAACGTCAGGTTGCCGCTGCGCAGATCGCGGAGCTCGGAGGCGAGGCCCAGCAGATTCAGGGACTTGTCCACGGCGACCGCGTCCGCCGTCGCCTTGAGGAAGGAGTTCAGCTTGGCCGGGTTGGCGAGCGTCCCGCCCGACGCCGCCTTGTCCAGGATCGCTTTGATCACCTGCTGCTGGTGCCGGATACGCGCGAAGTCGCCGTCGGCGAAGGCATGGCGTTCGCGTGCGTAGTCGAGCGCGGCCGCCCCGTCCATCTTCTGTGGGCCGGCGTTGAAGGTCCGGCGGCCGTTCAGCCCGTACAGGGTGGTGAAGCTGTCCTCCACGGTCACGTCGATGCCGCCCAGCGCGTCGACGACCTCCTTGAAGCCTGCGAAGTCGACCATCGTCACGTGGTCGACGCGTACGCCGGTGAACTTCTCCACCGTCTGCACCATCAGCGGAACGCCACCCCACGCGAACGAGGCGTTGATCTTCGCGTCCCGACCACCCCGGCCGCTGGCTGACTTCGGCACGCTGACCCAGGTGTCCCGGGGGATCGAGATGAGCTGAGCGCTGGACCGGTCCTTCGGGAGGTGGGCCAGGATGATCGTGTCGGTGCGGGAGCCGGAGTCACTCTCCGGATCGCGTGAGTCGCTGCCGAGGAGCATGATGTTCATCGCGCCCTCGGCGTTCTCAACCACCTGCGGGCGGTCGGCCTCCGGCACGCCGTCGAACGCGTCGACACGTTCGATCCCGGAATTGATCGACCGGAAGTAGAGCCCGCCTGCGATCAGACCGCCACCGCCGAGCAACGCCACCACCAGAAAGCTGATGAGTGCGACCTTCTGCCAACGAGGGCGGCGACGCCGCGTTCGGGGCTCCTCAGTCGGCTCGGGCGGCGACTGCGCTTCAATGAACTGGGTCTGGGGTTCCACGTACTCCTGGCGATACTGCATGCCGCGATGCTACTGATTGCGGGTTACGCTCACGTACCCCTGTCTGGTCCATCCGGCTGCACATCCTGACCAAAAGACTTTTCCCACAAACGATTGCCTGAACCTGGTATGAAGCAGCGGTGGACGCCACGCAGCTGCGCCGAGCCATCGCCCGTACCCCACTCGCACCCGTCGCCGCATTCCCCAAGCGGCTCGCCCGGGTCGCCCGCCACGACGCCAAGGTGCTGCGCGCCTCGGCCCGGTGGTTGGTCACCTCCCGTGAACATCACAACTACACCTACGAGCTGACCAAGCTCAGTCGCCACCACCTGACCTGGTTCGTCAGCGTCGTCTGCGACATTCCGGTCCAGCAGGTCCGTGGCTACGTCGCCGAAATCGAGTCCGACGACGTGCTGCGGCACCACATCGAGCAGGCCACCGCCACCGCAGCCCGCCGTGGTCTCGCCGACAAGAACGTCCGCTATGCCCGACGCGTCGGCTGGTACGCGATCGTCCGTGCCACCCACCCCGCGCACGTTGTGGAAACCGGCGTCGACAAGGGGTTGGGTACCTGCGTCCTCGCGTCCGCCCTGCTGCGCAACGCCCAGGAGGGGCACCCGGGCCGGGTCACCTCGCTGGACATCAACCCCGAGGCCGGCTACCTCGCCCGGGTCGCGCCGTGGTCGGAGGTCGTCGACCTGGTGATCGGCGACTCGATCGCCTCGATCGGCGCGCTGGACCGCCCGGTCGACCTGTTCCTGCACGACAGCGACCACAGCCGCGCCCACGAGAAGCGCGAGTTCGACGCCGTGGAGCCCAAGCTCGCCCCCGGCGCGATCCTGCTCACCGACAACGTCACCAGCACCAACGTGCTCGCCGAACACGCCGAACGCACCAGCCGGCGGTTCCTCGCCTACCGGGAGAGCCCGGCCAACCACTGGTACCCGGGCGACGGGATCGGCGTGGCATGGTAGCCGGGTGCGGCTGACCTCGATTCACACGTACCCCGTCAAGGGTTGTCACCGGCTCGACCACGACGGCGCGTTCGTGCGCCCCTGGGGCCTGGCCGGCGACCGGCGCTGGATGGTCGTGGACGCCGACGGGGTCGGCGTCACCCAGCGGGAGACGACCCGGCTCGTCGGCCTGCGCGCCTCGGTGCGCCCCGGGGGTCTGTCGCTGCGCGCCGACGGGCAGCCCGACCTCGACGTGCCCGAGCCGGCCGGCGGTGAACCGGTCGCGGTGCGTACCTTCCGCAGCCGCACGTTCCCGGTCCCCGCGCTGCCGGCCGGCCAGGCGGCCGACGACTGGCTCGGCGCCCTGCTCGGCCGACCGGTCCGGCTGGTCTGGCTGGCCCAGCCGACCCGCCACCTGGCCGCTGGCACCCGCGAACACGACACCGGTGACCAGGTCAGTTTCGCCGACGCCTACCCGGTGCTGCTGGCGAACGCCGCCTCCCTCGACGCCCTCAACGACTGGCTGGCCGAAGAGGGGGAGGAACCGGTGCCGATGACCCGCTTCCGACCGAACCTGGTCGTCGACGGTGCGCCGCCCTGGGCCGAGGACGACTGGGTCGGTCGGCGGCTGCGCATCGGCGACCGGGCCTTCCAGGCCGCCGGGCCGTGCGACCGCTGCGTGGTGACCACCACCGACCAGGAGACCGGGGTACGCACCAAGGAGCCGCTGCGCACCCTCGGGCGGCACCGCAACGTCAAGCAGAAACTCCTCTTCGGACTGCACCTGGTGCCGCTCGACAGTGGACCCCTGACGGTGGACGCCCCGATCGTCATCGCGCCCTGACCGGACCGTCGAACAGCAATCGGCACCCCACGGTCACCGTGCGTCGATGCAGTCTTAGCTTTGGCTTAGCCCGCTTGTCGGTACCCGACCGGGTCCGGCAGCATCGCCGTCGTGACGGACGGAAGCGCTGTCGACATCAACATCGACCTGGACCATCCTCCAGAGGACCGGCCCGCGCCGTCGTCCGGCGCGAAGCCCTGGCTCGTCGCCACCGGCGTCACCATCCTCGCGGCGACGCTCGGGCTCACCCTCACCCTGCGGTCCGGCTCCACCCCGGCCTGCGCCGCCGGCCGGACGCTGGCCGCCGCGCCGCCCACCGGCACCGCCACGCACACCGGCAAGGCCACCTTCTACGACTCGAAGGGCGCCGGCGGCAACTGCTCGAACCCGGCTGCCCCGGCCAACCGGCTCTACGTCGCGCTCGGCCCGACGGAATACTCCGCCGGTGCCGCCTGCGGCGGATTCCTCGACGTCGTCGGCCCCAAGGGCACCGTCCGGGTGCTCATCATGGACCAGTGCCCGGAGTGCGAGCCCGGCCACCTCGACCTGTCCCGCGAGGCGTTCGCCCGGATCGCCGACCCGGTCCAGGGCCTCGTTCCGGTCACCTACCGCGCGGTGGTCAACCCGCCGCTGCCCGGACCACTCACCTTCCGGATCAAGGAGGGCGCGTCGCAGTGGTGGTTCGCCGTCCGCGTCGGCAACCACGGCAACCCGCTGCGGTCCGTCGAGGTCCGGCAGCGTGACAGCGACCCCTGGCAGTCGGCCGCCCGGCAGGACTACAACTACTGGCTGATCGCCTCCGGCGCCGGGCCGGGACCGTTCAACGTCCGGATCACCGACGTGTACGGCAAGCGGGCCACCGTCGGCGGCATCCGGATGGCGCCGGGCCAGGTGCAGAACAGCACGGTCCGGATGTACGCACCCGGCGGCGGGGCGGCCCCACGTCGTCCGTCCGCGTCCACCCGACCACCGAGCAACCGGCCCGCCGTCACGCCGACGCCGACCCGTCGCTCGGTCGAGGTGGCGAGGACGAGCGCCCCGGCCACCGACGCGCCGACCACCAGCTCGGCCCGGGCCAACGCCAGATGGTGCGCGGGCTGACCGCTCAGTCGGCGTCCGTCAGATCGAGCCACATCAGAATCTCGTCCCGGTCGTCATCGGGAGCGACCCGCAACGCGCCCGGCAGCCGGCCGATCTCCCGGTACCCGAGGCGGCCGTAGAACTTGTCCAACCCCAGCCCGTCGCGCACCGTGACGTGCAGCGCCTCGTGGCCCAACGCCCTGCCCAGCCGGGTGGCCTCCACCATCAGCGCCGAGCCGTAGCCGGTGCCCTGGGTGTCCGGGTGGACCATCACCCGCTTCACCACACACCAGTGCGCAGTGAGCGGAAAACGGTTGTCACTGAAGATCAGCATTGCCGCCAGCCGGTCCCCGGAGTAGCCGACCAGCAGCCGGTCCGGTCCGTCGGCGATGCCGGCGAAAGTCGGATCGGCGGTGACGTGCACGTCGGTGGCGGTGACCGGTGGCACGAAACCGACAGCCCCGCCGGCGTTGCTGACGTCCACCCAGAGGTCGACGATCTCGGCACGTAGCTGCGGGGTGAGGGCGGGGTCGAGGACGAAGCGCAGACTCACGCTGGCCATCCTGACCCGACGACCAGGGCCACGACCCGCGACAGTGACGCACCCGACAACCACCGTCCAGCACGTGGTGTTCGTTGCCCTGTGCGGGAGAGGGGATTCGAACCCCCACATCCTTCCGGATACAGGTTCCTAAGACCTGCGCGGCTGCCGTTACGCCACTCCCGCCAACTGCCTGAGTCTAGAGTGTCTGGCTCCGACGGTGTTGAGCCCGGCCTCCTTGAGAATGGTCGAGACCGTGCCATGACTCACCTTGCATGCCCCGCCAGGCAGGTCGCGGAGGATCCCCGACAGCCGCTTCGGTCCAGCATCCGGATTGGCCAGCGCCTGTTCAATCACCGCGTCGCGATGAGCCCTCGTACGCCAGCGGCGGTCCGGACGCGGTGTCAGCACGCCCTCCTGCTCGAGTGTGCGCCGGACCTTGTACAGGTATGCCGGGTGGTAGCCCAGGTGTCGTGCCGCATCAAGGGCCGTCATCTGTTGCGCGTCGACCCGACCGAACAGGTCGACGATCTCTTCTAGCGTTGCTGGTCTGCGACCGGAACTTGCTGCCTCGTACGAGTGCTCCTCGCCACCGGTCGCCGTTGCCGTGGGAATGGTGAGGTCACGAGCCCGGTTTCGCCGGCCGGCGTAGGTGGCGGTCTGGCTGTGGCAGTTCGGGCAGAGGATCCGTAGGTTAGGTGGCCGGTTGTCGAGGAAATCCCCGTTGATGTGGTCGACGTGCAGGATGAGCGACGCGCCACGCCACACCGGCCCTATCCCACATTCCTCGCATTCCTCCGGCACGCCGAGTGTGCCCAGCGCCCACTTCAACCGCACGCCGGGCGTCCGGCGGGACCCGTCGGGCAGGACAAGCAGGAGCTGCGCTGATGTGGTGCGCCGTTCGCCACGCCGCCCCTTGTCGTGGGCCTGCCTCGTGAAGTGCGAAGTGTCGATGCCGAACCGCTTGAGCTGCCGGCTGATGTGCGCGTGCGAGCCACCGCTGACGCGTACGCCGAGCAACCGCATCACCTCGGTGATGTTGCGGGCGACGGCGGCAGCGGCGGCCAGCGCTTCGGGCGTGTACTTGTATCGAACCACTGACGGACCGTAGCGAACCGGTACGACAGGTCAGTCCAGGCCGAGGTCGCGGCGGAGCTTGGCGACGTGCCCGGTGGCCTTGACGTTGTAGAGCGCCCGCTCGATCTTGCCGTCGGCGTCGATCACGAACGTCGAGCGGATCACGCCGGTGACGGTCTTGCCGTAGAGCTGCTTCTCGCCGTACGCGCCGTAGGCGGTCAGCACCGCCTTGTCCGGGTCCGACACCAGCGGGAAGGTGATGGCGTCGCGCTCGCGGAACTTCGCCAGCTTCTCCGGCTTGTCCGGGGAGATGCCGACGACCTCGTAGCCGGCGGCCTGGAGTGAGGCGAGTGAGTCGCGAAAGTCGCAGGCCTGCTTGGTGCAGCCGGGGGTCATCGCGGCCGGGTAGGCGTACAGGACGACCTTGCGACCTCGCAGGCCGGCGAGGGAGAGCTGGTCGCCGGTGTCGGTGGCGAGGGTGAACTCGGGTGCGGGGTCACCGGGGGAGAGGCGGTCGGGCGAGGTCATGGCCCCGACCCTACCGCCGTGCCGCCGACCGGCCGAGCACCGATGGGCTGGCGGGGCCGGGCCTGGAGTGATCAAGCCCATGCGTTGTTGCCAGAGTCTGGCAACAACGATGCTTGGGAAATAGGCTGACCCACGCCGGCCCGGTCGGGCCCGCTGACGCGTGGGAGGTCGCGTGGAGACACTGGCGATGCACATCTCGAACGGGATCATCGACGGTCCCGTGGCAGCGATCTTCGCTGCGCTCGCTCTTGCCGCGCTCACCGCCTGCGTTCTGCGCGGCCGGCGCGACCTGGACGACCGGCTGGCCCCGATGGCCGGCCTGGTGGCGGCGTTCATCTTCGCCGTCCAGATGCTCAACTTCCCGATCTTCACGGCCGGGGTCAGTGGCCACCTGCTCGGTGGCGCGCTCGCCGCCATGCTGGTCGGCCCCTGGGTCGGCGCGCTCTGCGTGGCCGTGGTGCTGATCGTGCAGGCACTGATCTTCGGCGACGGCGGCGTGGCGATGCTTGGCCTCAACATCACGAACATGGCGTTGCTCGGCACCGCCGCGGCGTACGCGCTGATCGCGCTGCTGCTGCGGGTGCTGCCCCGCACGCGGGCCGGTCTGGCCGTGACCGCGTTCGTCGCCGCGACGATCAGCGTGGTGGTGGCGTCGCAGGGCTTCGTCCTGGAGTACTGGCTGGGCGGCACCACCGATCTGGGCAACAACCTGGGTGGCCTGGCCGGCACGATGGCCGGCGTCCACCTGCTGATCGGCATCGGCGAGGGCCTGATCACCGCGACCACGGTGCTCACCGTCGCGAAGGTGCGCCCCGACCTGGTGTACGCGCTGCGTTCCCTGCGCGCGCCCGCAGCCCCCGCCGTCCCGGTCGCCGGAGGTGTCCGATGAAGAACCGTTCCTGGGCCTTCCTGGCCGGCGGTCTGCTGGTCGCCCTGCTGCTCGCCGGTGTGGTGAGCAACTACGCCTCCTCCCACCCGGACGGGCTGGACTCGTCCCTGCTCAAGGGCTGCACCGTCGACGCCGACGACAACATCGTCGGGGGTAGCTGCCCGGCCCAGCAGGCCCGTGACCACGAGTTGGCCGACAGCCCACTCGCCGACTACGGCATACGAGGCGTGCGAAACAGCTTCGTCTCCACCGGCCTCTCCGGGGTGCTCGGTGTGCTGGTCACCTTCGCGATCGGGGCCGGCGGGTTCTGGCTGCTGCGCCGTCGAGGCGGCACGCCGACCGACGCTGACGCGGCGACGCCCACCGAGGGCGACCCCGCGACGTCCGGCGACGTCCGGCGCCGCGCCGACGCGGCCAGCTGAGCAGGGGTACGCGGATGGGGGCTGGTCACGGGCACGTGCTGTACCGCGAGTCGGACTCGCCGGTGCACCGGCTCCCGCCCGAGGTCAAGATCGTGGCGATGGTGGTCTTCACCCTCGCCGTGGTGGCCACCCCACGCGAGGCGTTCTGGGCCTTCGGCGCGTACGCCGTGCTGGTGGCGGTGGTGGCGGCGCTGGCCCGGGTGGGGCCGCGGTGGTTGCTCAGCCGAGCGCTGATCGAGCTGCCGTTCGTGTTGTTCGCCGTCGCCCTGCCGTTCCTCGGCAGCGGCGACCGGGTCGAGGTGCTGGGCCTGCGGCTGTCCGAGGACGGGCTGCACGGCGCGTGGAACATCGTGGCCAAGGGCACCCTGGGGGTGCTCGCCTCGCTGCTGCTCGCCGCGACCACCACCACCCGGGACCTGATCGTGGGGCTGGACCGGCTCCACTGCCCACAGGTGCTCACCCAGATCGCCACGTTCATGCTGCGCTACCTCGACGTCTTGGTCGGCGAGGCGCGGCGGATGCGGGTGGCCCGGATCTCCCGAGGCGACGACCCGCGTTTCCTGTGGCAGTTGCGCGGCTTCGCCGCCGGGATCGGGGCGTTGTTCCTGCGCGCCTTCGAGCGCGGCGAGCGGGTCTATCTGGCGATGCTGTCCCGGGGCTACACCGGGCGGATGCCCGCCGTGTGGCAGGGCGAGGGTGCGGCGAGCGCCGGTCAGTGGCTGGTCGCGGCGACCGTGCCGGTGTTGGCGGCCTCCATCGCCGCCGCCGCCGTCGTGCTGTCATGATCGGTGTCGTGCAGACCGCTGTCTCGCTGGACGTTCGGGGTGTTCGTTACGCGTACCCGGACGGGCACGTCGCCCTTCAGGGGGTCGACCTGAACGTGCCGCGGGGCGACCGGGTGGCGCTGCTCGGGCCCAACGGCGCCGGCAAGACCACGCTGGTGCTGCACCTCAACGGCATTCTCGCCCCGACCGAGGGGAGCGTGAGCGTCGGTGGGCTGACGGTCACCCCGGATCGGGCCACCCTGGCCGAGGTACGCCGCCGGGTGGGCATCGTCTTTCAGGACCCGGACGACCAGTTGTTCCTGCCCACGGTGGCGGAGGACGTGGCGTTCGGGCCGGCGAACCTGGGTCTGCGCGGGGCCGAGCTGGCCGCCCGGGTGGACGAGGCGCTCGCCGCGGTGGGGATGAGTGAGCACCGGGGCCGGGCCCCGCAACACCTGTCGTTCGGGCAGCGTCGCCGGGTGGCGGTGGCCACCGTGCTCGCCATGCATCCGGAGATCCTGGTGCTCGACGAGCCGTCGTCGAACCTGGACCCGGCGGCCCGTCGGGAGCTCGCCGAGATCCTGCGCGGCCTGCCGGTGACCCTGCTGATGGTCACGCACGACCTGCCGTACGCGGCGGAGTTGTGCGAGCGCTCGGTGATCCTGGACAACGGCCGGATCGTCGCGGACGCCCCCACCAACACCCTGCTCAACGACGCCCCCCTGCTGGCCAGACACCGACTGGAACTCCCCCACGGCTTCACCCCGCAGCCCTAGCCGCCCCGTCCCACCCCCTCATTCGCGCGATCCTGCACTTTCTGTCCCCGCCTTTGGGGCTAAAGCCGCATATGGCCAACCCAAAGTGCAAGATCGGCGCGGGCGGGCGGCGCGGCGCGGTGTGGGGGCGCGGGCGGGCGGGGGCTAGGGGGTTGGGACGACCGGTGCGGTGGTGCGGGAGGTGGCGTGCAGGCGCAGGATGCCGGCGGCTGTCGCGCCGGCGCCGGTGATCAGGAAGAGCGCCACCATCACCCGGGCGGCCGCGGGTGACCACGGCACCGGGGCGATGGCGCGGGCGAACACGGCGGCGTTCGACGCCCCGGCGAAGAGCGCCAGGCAGGCCCCGGCCAGCGCGACCACGAAGTCGGCGGCCGGGCGGCGGCCCAGCGCGTACCAGCCGGCGGTGATCGCGCCGAGGCCGGTGAGCAGGGGCCAGATCTGCCCGGAGAGCAGCCCGACCAGCACCCCGCCCACGCCCTGGGCCCCCGCGTCCAACTCCCGCCCTACCGGGTACCCGACGGCCAGCGCGCCGCCGACGATCAGCAGCACGCCGAGCGCGGACAGCGCGCGGGCGCCGGCCGGGGCGGTGGCGGCGAACAGGCCGAGCGCGCCCACCGCGAGCAGCCCCACGATGCTCACCGCCCACCAGGTGTACGCGTCCGGCGGCGGCACCCAGTCCAGCGTGCCGCCGATCACCACCGGGTCGGTGCCGTCGCGCAGTGGGATGGTCCAGTCCCGGACCCGGTGCTCGCGGTCCGGCGCGGCGCGTACCGCGGTCGGTGGCGCCGACTCCTGCCAGAGGGCGCGTTGGTCGTGCCAGCGCGCGGTGGTGCCGTCGTCGATCCGTCGCCAGGACGGTGCGGCGGCCGGGTCGGCCTCGGCCGGGAGGGCGGTGTCCCCGGTGATGGTTTGGTTCAGGTACGTGGCGGGGGAGTGGCTGTTCTCGAAGACCCCGTCCGGGCCCACGCGCAGGTACGGCTCACCGGAGTAGCCGATGACCTCGATGGCGCGGCCGGTGCGGTTGGTCAGCTCCAGTCGGGCGCCCGCCTCGATGACGCGTACCTCGAGCCCTGGCCGCGCCGGTGCGACCCCGGTGGTCCGGGTGCGGTAGTCGGTGCCGTCCGGTGCGTCCGCGCCGTGCGCGGCGGCGGGCGCCGCGCTGGTCACTGTCACCAAGCCGGCTGCGGCGGCGACCAGGCCGGCGCGGCCCAGCAGGGTACGGATCACTTGCCGGCCGCCGCCACGGCTGCGGTGAGAGCGTCCGGGGTGGGGTTCTCGACGGCTTGACCGTTGACCTTGACCGTCGGTGTGCCGGTGACGTTGCTCCGGCTGGCGTCGTCGGTGACGTGTTCGGTCCAGGTCCGGTACGTCTTGTCCTTCACGCAGCTGCCGAAGGAGCCCCGGTCGAGGCCCACGCCGGTGCCGATGTCGATGAGCTGCTCGTCGGTGAGCCCGGCGCTGCCCTCCGGCGGCTGCTGGGCGAAGAGCGCCTTGGCGTACTCGTGGTACTTGCCGCCCGCCGCCGCGCAGCCGGAGGCGGCCGAGGAGCGGGTGGAGTACTCGGTGGTGGAGAAACGGTTGAGGTACGCGACCGGGTGGTAGACCACCTTCGCCTTGTTCTCGGCCACCAACTGTTCGAGCGTCGACCCGCTGGTCTGCTCGAACTGCTTGCAGGCCGGGCAGAGGAAGTCCTCGTAGACGTCGACGGTGACCGGCCCGCCGCCGGTGACGATGCCGGTGCCCTCCGCGTTGGCGCCGGGTGGGGTGGTGAAGCTGTCGGAGCGCTGGTTGGACCAGACGGCCCAGCCGACGACACCGGCGATGACCAGGACGACGACCGCGGCGGCGGAGACCCAGATCGTGCGGCGGCGACGCCGCTCGCGGGCCAACTGCTCGCGGACCACCCGGGCGGCGTCCCGCTGCCCCTTGCGACTACTCATCCTCGTCCTCCACAACGGGTTCGCCGGACAACCACCCGTCCACCGATACCGGCGTACGCGGCCAGATCAGCAGAAATCCGGCCAGAACCAAGAATCCCAGGTCCCGGAGGATCTCCGGGAGGTAACTGGGTGCCTGCCCCGCCGCCAGCTGCCCGCCGCTGCCGAAGCAGCCGCAGTCGATGGCCAGCCCACGCGTCCAGGCCGAGGCGATCCCCACGATGAAGACCACCAGCAGCGCGGCGGACACCCCGGCGACGAGCCGGGTGGCCAGCCCGAGCAGCAGCAGCACGCCCAACGCCAGTTCGACGAAGGGCAGGGCAGCGCCGATCACGGTCGCCACGTCGTACGGCATCACCTGGTACGCGTTGACCGCCCGCCCGGAGGCGGCGAGATCGCTGACCTTCGACGCACCGGCGAGCAGCCAGACGGCGGCGAGGCCGAGTCGGGCCGCGATGCCGAGCCACGGGCGGACCAGGGGCCAACGGCCACCCCGGGTGGAAGGTGCTGTCACGCTCATTTGTCGTCCCGTCCGCGCCGGAAGTTCCCCGTTCAGCCGGTCAGGGCGTCGCCGACCGCCTCGACCAGGTCGTCCCGGGCCCGGGCGACCCGGGACCGGATGGTGCCCACCGGCACCCCTTCGACGGCGGCGGCCTCGGCGTACGACAGGCCGAGCAGTTGGGTGAGCACGAACGCGGAGCGCCGCTCGGGGCCGAGGCGGCGGACCAGGTCGGCGGCGCCGAACTGGCCGGCCGGGTCCGGGTGCGGCCGGTCGGTGTACGCGTTCGCCGCCAGGCGCTCGTCGAGCCGCCGACGCCTGATGACCGTGCGCAGGTGGTCGGCGCAGGCCCGGCGGGCGATGCCGAGCAGCCAGGTGCGGACGCTGGAGCGACCCTCGAAGGTGGGGAGTGCCCGAAACGCCCGCAGGTAGGTCTCCTGGGTCAGGTCGTCGGCGCTGTCCGGGTCGACCAGGGCGGCGGCGAACCGCCAGACCTCGGCCTGGGTCAGCCGGACGAACGCCGCCTGGGCGGTGGGGTCACCGTCGCGGGCGGTCAGCGCCCACTCGGTTGCCGGGTCCCGGGCGACCTCGTCGACCGGTTCTGCCGGACCGGCGGCACCGGGGTCACGCGGGACAGGGATCACGACACATCAGGTTACGCGGCAGTCGGCGGCGCGTCAGGGTCGTTCGGCCCTTGGATGGTCTGCGCCACGTCGGGAACTTTTCCCCGATCCGGGCCGACTACCAGTTCATGACGTGCGACCACCGACGCCCCCACCCCCCTCGGGTCGCCGAAGGGAACACCCATCGGCGACCATGGCCGGCATGACTGTCGCCCCCCGCCGCTGGGCCGCCAGGCTGGCCGCAGCCGCCGGCCTCCTGGTCACCGTCGTCGCCTTGTTGATCGCGCCAGCCACCTCCGCCAGCGCCCACGCGGTTCTGGAGAGCAGCAGCCCGGCCGCCGCCTCCATCGTGCCGAGCGGGCCTTCCGAGGTGGTCCTCACCTTCAGCGAGTCGGTCCGCAAGGTGCCCGGCAAGATCCGGATCATCGCGCCGGACGGTTCCCGGGCCGACCGGGGCGAACCGTCGTTCAACGGCGGCGTGGTGACCATCCCGGTGGACCCGGCCGGCGCCCGCGGCACCTACCTGGTCAGCTTCCGGGTGATCTCCGCCGACAGCCATCCGGTCTCCGGGGCGTTCACCTACTCGGTCGGCGCACCCTCGACCCCACCCGTCGACTCCGGCACGGACAGCCGCGCCAACCCGGTGGTGGAGACGGCGGTGAAGGTGGCCCGCTTCCTCGGCTACGCCGGCCTGGTGCTGCTGGTGGGGCCGGCACTGGTGCTCGCCGCGCTCTGGCCACGACGGCTCTCCCGGCGGGGGCCGACCCGGCTGGCCTGGACCGGCCTCGGTCTGGTGGCCGTCGCCACCCTCGCCGACCTGTGGTTGCAGGTGCCCTACACGGCCGGCGGTGGTCTCTTCGACGTCACGGGCGAGGGGTTCGGCAGTGTGTTCGGCAGCGCCTTCGGTGCCGCCCACCTGGTCCGGCTCGGCCTGCTGGCGGCGTCCGTCTTCCTGCTCCGCCCGCTGCTGGCCCGACCCGCCGGCCGCGCGGACGCGATCATCCTGGCCGTGCTCGGCGGCGCCGCCCTGCTGACCTGGCCGCTGGCCGGACACCCGGCGGCCTCCCCGGCGCCGGCGGTCTCTGTGGTGGTCGACGCGGTCCACCTGGGCAGCATGGCGGTCTGGCTGGGTGGTCTGCTCATGCTCGCCGTCTTCCTGCTGCGTCAGGCCGACGAGCGGGAGTTGGGCGCGATCCTGCCGATCTGGTCGCGCTGGGCGGCGCTGGCCGTCTCGGCACTGCTGCTGGCCGGCACCGTCCAGGCGCTGATCGAGGTGGCCACCCTGCAGGCGCTCTTCGACACCACGTACGGGCGCTTGCTGCTCGCCAAGATCGGGTTGTTCGCGCTGGTCATCGCCGTGGCCGCGTACTCCCGGAAGTTGGTGCGTAGCCGCGTCGCGGCGCAACGCCCGGTGCCGGTGCGCCGGGCGGTCCTGGTGGAGTTGGCCGTCACCGTGGTGGTGCTGGCCGTGTCCGCCACGCTCGTGCAGACCACGCCCGCGCGCACCGCCGGAGCCGCCCCGTCGGCCGGGGCCGAGGCCGGCCTCTTCAGCACCAGGCTCTCCAGCCCGCTCCTGTCCGTCGAGGTCGAGGTGAGCCCCGCCGAGCGGGGCAACAACTCGGTGCACCTGTACGCGTACGACAAGGCCAACCAGCCACTGCTGGTCGCGGAGTGGAAGGCGACGGTCGCGCTGCCCTCGGCCGGGATCGAGCCGATCGAGGTGCCGTTGCTGCGGTTGACGGACAGTCACGCCTACGGCGACATCAGCCTGCCGACCGCCGGCGAATGGCAACTGAAGATCACCGCCCGAACGACCGACATCGACCAGGCCACGGTGACCGCCACCGTGCCCATCCGTTAGAGAGGTTCGCGAAACCCATGACCCGATTCCGGCGTACCGCAACCGCCGCTGCCGCCCTGGCGTTCACCGCCGCCGCCACCGCTGTGCTCGGTTTCGCCGGACCGGCGTCCGCGCACGTCACGGTGAACCCGAAGGAGGCGACCCAGGGCGGTTACGCCCGGGTGGCGTTCCGGGTGCCCAACGAGAGCGACACCGCGTCGACCATCAAGCTTGAGGTGGTGCTGCCGGAGAACGCCCCGGTCGGCTCGGTGTCGACGATGCCGGTGCCCGGCTGGACGGTCACCACGGAGAAGCGCAAGGTGGACCCGCCGATCGAGGTGCACGGCAGTCAGCTCACCGAAGCGGTTTCCAAGATCACCTGGACGGCCTCCGGTGACGCGGGGGTGAAGCCGGGTCAGTTCCAGGAGTTCCCCGTCTCGATGGGGCCGCTGCCGCAGGTCGACTCGATGATCTTCAAGACCCTGCAGACCTACTCGGACGGCAACATCTCGCGGTGGATCGACGACCCGGCGCCGGGCGCCGAGGAGCCGGAGCACCCGGCTCCGGTGCTCACCCTGGCCGCCGCGGCGGCGCCGGCGGGCTCGGCCACGCCGACCGCAGCCGTGGCCTCGCCCGACGACGATGACGACGACGACGGCAACGGGCTCGCCGTCGGCCTCGGTGTGGCCGGTCTCGTCGCCGGTCTGGCCGGCCTGGTGCTGGGTGGGTTGGCGTTCGCGCGTACCCGCCGGGAGCCGGTCGCCAAGACCTGACCCTGTTCCACCCGCTGGCCCGCCGGATCTTCCGGCGGGCCAGCGCGCTTTCCGGAGCCGATGTCGGCCGTGCCGTGGATATCCCCTGATCAGACCGTGTACGTCGGTAAGGTCGGCCGGGTATTTGGCTACGGAGGGGGACGGTGCGGATGCGGTTCGTGCGGGTGATCGCCGGAGTGCTGCTGTTGGTCGTGGGAATTCCGGCGCTGTTCGCCGGTGGCGGGCTGTGGCTGGTGACCCGACACGCCGACCCTGGCGGGTCCTTCACCGCCCGCTTCGAAACGGTCCGCACGCCCGGTCACGCGGTCGTGGTCACCGACCTCGACCGGTTGCTGCGGCAGGAGGCGCCCTTCGCGCGTACCGCGCAGACCCGGCTGCGCCTGGACGCCCGCACCACGGGCGGGCCGGCCTTCGTCGGATTGGCGCCCACCGCCGAGGTGCGTGGCTGGCTGGAGGCGTCGCCGCACGCCACGGTCCGCCGGGTGGCGCTGGCCCGGGGTCCGCTGCCGGTCCGGCTCGACCCGGCCGGACCGGCCGCCGACACCCCGGGCGTCGCGACGGCGGACGGGCCGGTCACGCCGCTGGGCCGGCCCTTCTGGGTACGCGAGGGGATCGGCTCGCTGGAGTGGAGCGCGGACGACCTCGCTGGCGAACCCATGAGCCTGGTGGTGATGCGCCCCGACGGCGAGGCGGACCTGGCCCTGGACCTGCGCGCCGAGTTGCGGGCCGGGTGGACCGGCCCGGCCACCTGGGGTCTGCTGACCGTCGGCGTGCTGCTGGTGGTGTGCGCGGCGCTGCTCCTGCTGCGGCCGCTGCGGCCACGCGAGGTGATCTTCGTGGTCGAGCCGGATCAGGTGCCGGTGCTCGCCGGCCGGCTCGGGGTCACCTCGCTGAGTGGCCTGGGCCCCCGGCGACCCGAGCCGACCCCGCCGTTGCCGGCACGACAACTCGCTCCGGTCGGTTTCGGAGCGGCGGAACCCGCCCGGCCGGCGATCGGCGCGGCGCGCGCAGCCACCCTCGCTGACCTGGACGAACCGGTCCGGCTGCCCCGTCCACCGGAGGTGACGCTGAGTCTCGCCTGGCCGCCGGCCGACGCGGTCGAGCCCACCGCCCGGCCGGTGGCGGCCGCACCGGGCGACGACCCGGCCCGTGGCGGCTCGGCCGGATGACGGCTCGGCCGGTGGCGGTGGGTGAGACGGCGAGTGGCCCTCCGCGCTGCCGACGCGGAGGGCCACTCTCACCGGGGGATCGGTGCTACCCGAGCGACGCTTGAGGTAGATGAGGACAGGTTAGCGCCGAACATGGCTACTCGGGAGGTCTGTCCAATTGGTGCGATTTTCCGCACCGAGCCCCGAGCGCACCGGCAACGCCGCCAGCAGCAGCAGGCTGAGCAGCACGTAGGTGTTCTGCACGACGAAGTCCACCGGATCATGTGTGCGGACCGGTCCCGCACCCCAGGCCTGGAACGTCACCACCCCGTAGATGGTCACGGCGGTGATGCCCAGCGCGAGCCCGGCCAGCCACCGACGTCGGCGTGCCTCGTCCGGGCGGTCGGCGCTCAACGCCGCGTCGGCGAGCAGCACCACCGCCGGCACGAACCAGTAGATGTGGTGGGTCCAGGTGATCGGGCTCGCCAGCGAGCCGACCAACCCGGTCAACGTCAGGCCCGTCAACGCGTCACCGGCCCGCGCCGCGCGGGCGGCCCGCCACAGCCCGTAGCCGGCGACCGCGGCGACCAGCAGCAGCCAGAGCAGCCGGTCCGGCTTCTCCGGCTCGGTGAACCGGCTGAGCAGGCCGAACAGCGACTGGTTGCCGACGATGTCGGTGCGTCCGACCCGCTCGGTGGTCCACAGCTCGTGCGTCCAGAACCGCCACGAGTCACGTGGGGCGATCGCCGCCGCGAGCAGGGTCGCCGCCGCAGCGGTCGCGCTCGCCACCGCCGCGGCCCGCCACCGCCGGGTGGCCAGCAGGTACACGATGAAGATGCCGGGAAAGAGCTTGAGTGCCGTCGCCAGCCCCACGCCCACCCCGGCCCAGCGTCGCGCCTGCGGTACCGCGAACAGCAGGTCGGCCAGGATCAGCACGACCAGCAGCATGTTGATCTGGCCGAAGGTGATCGTCTCGCGGATGCTCTCCACGGCCAGCACCAGCAGGACGGCGGCGATCAGGGTGAACGTTCGGGGCAGGTCGTGTCGGGCGATCACCGGTGCCACCAGCCACCGGGTGGTCAGCACCACGGCCAGCACGGTGAGCGCCGTGAAGATCGCCACGGTGGCGCCGAGCCGCAGCAGACCGAACGGCCACAGCAGCAGCGCGCTGAATGGTGGGTAGGTGAAGTACAACTCGCCCTGCACCCGATCGGGCTGGACGTAGTCGTAGAGCGGGTGGCCGACGCGCCACCAGTCCATCGCGGACATGTAAATCTTGAGATCGAAGAAGTTGTGCACGAGGCCGGGCAGGTAGAGCGCTGGCAGCACAGCGCCGAGGGCCACCACCGCGACCAGACGACGGACCGTACGGCCGCCGGGATCGTCTTCGGTGACGGCGGGCGGTGCGACGGGTTCTGCTGGCACCCCGAAACCCTAGCGGTCCGGTCCGCCGAGAGCGCGCAGCCGCGGGGCGTGGGCTGCGCGTAGGCTGTCCCGGTGGCTGATCTCCTCGTCTGGATCGACTGTGAGATGACTGGGTTGGACCTCGGCAGGGACAAACTGATCGAGGTTGCGGCACTGGTCACCGATCCCGACCTCAACGTGCTGGGTGACGGTGTCGACGTGGTCATCCACGCCGACGAGGCGGCGCTGGAGGGGATGCCGGAGATCGTGCAGACCATGCACGCCAAGTCCGGCCTCACCGAGGAGGTCCGTCGTTCGGCGGTCACCCTCGCCGAGGCCGAAGACCTGGTCCTGGAGTACGTCCGCACCTTCGTCAAGGATCCGCGTACGGCGCCGCTCTGCGGCAACTCGATCGCCACCGACCGGGGCTTCATCGCCCGGGACATGCCCCGCCTCGACGCGCACCTGCACTACCGGATGATCGACGTGTCGTCGATCAAGGAACTCTGCCGCCGCTGGTACCCCCGGGTGTACTTCGGTCAGCCGCAGAAGGGCCTCGCGCACCGGGCGCTGGCCGACATCCGGGAGAGCATCCGGGAGTTGGAGTACTACCGGCGCACCCTCTTCGTTCCGCTGCCCGGCCCGGATGTCGAGACCGCCAAGGCCGTCGCCGCCGAACTCTGACCGCGGCGCCTCGTCCCGGGGAGCAGGGAACCCGCTGGACGAGGCGCGCCGCGGTGTGGCTATTATTGGTCCGCACCCCGCCCGGAGCGATCGACCGGGCGACGGCGGCATGGTGGCTGTAGCTCAGTTGGCAGAGCACCGGGTTGTGGTCCCGGTTGTCGTGGGTTCAATTCCCATCAGTCACCCAGCTGGTTTCCACTGCTCAGGCCCCCTCCTCGGAGGGGGCCTGAGTCGTTGTAGGGGCGAGACACGGGCCTACGCGAAAGCCCCCTCCGAAGAGGGGGCTTCCGTCGGCTGGCTCAGGCGGTCGGCGTGGGGGACGTGGTGACCGTCCCGTCCGGGGTCGGGGTGGTGGCGTCCGGGTCGGCCGGAGGCTCGTACGGGAGGGCGCTGCCCTTGACGTACTCGTCCCAGCTCATGTTCCAGTCGGTCCAGCCGTTGCCGTTCTGGAGCTTGCGCTCGGTGCCCTTGACCGTGATCGGGTCGCCGATCTGGGTGTTCTTGAAGAGCCAGTCGCCGTTGGCCATCGACACGTTCACGCAGCCGTGCGACACGTTAGTGGTGCCCTGCTGACCCTCGGACCAGGGTGCCGCGTGGATGAACTCCCCGCCCCAGGTGAGGCGCTGCGCGAAGTCGATCTTGGTGCGGTAGCCCTCCTCCGGGCCCAGCTCCTCGAACGTGTCGAAGACGGTCTTGCGCAGCTTCTCGATCACGACCATGGTGCCGCTGGACGACGGGGTGCTCTTCTTGCCCAGGCTGACCGGGATGGTCTTGATCACAGAGCCGTTGCGGGTCACCGTCATCCGCTTGGTCTTGTTGTCCACCGTCATGACCACCGCCGCGCCGATCTTGACGTCCACCGAGAGGTCGGCGCGGCCGTACCAACCCGCACCCATCGGCAGGCCGCCGGCCTGCACCCGGTAGGAGACCTTGCTGTCGGGCTTCCAGAACTCCTTCGGCCGGTACCGGATCTCGGTGGGGCTGACCCAGTGCCAGATCCCCTCCTGCGCCGGGGTCGAGGTGACGGTCATCCGGCGCTGCACGTCGTCGCGGTAGTCCTCCGGGATGGCCCGGCTGAACTTCACGATCAGCGGCATGCCCACCCCGACCACCTGGTTGTCACCGAGGAAGCTGCTCACCCGTACCTGATTGCCGGGCTTGGCCATGGTGGTGAAGGTGCTGGTCGCGGTGGCCGGACGGCCGTCGTCGCCCTTGGCGGTCACGGTGGCCGTGTAGCTCGTGCCGTAGGCCAGCGCGCCGGCCGGCAGCCACGACTTGCCGTCCTTGGCGAGGGCGCCCTCGACCGCCTTGCCGGCGGCGTCCTTCAGCTCGACAGCGGTCTCCACGGCGTCCTTCGTGGTGAAGGTGACGCCGGTGGACGCCGGCACGTCCTTGGCGTCGGCCGCCGGCTCACTGATCGTCGCGGCGGCCTTCGGTGCCGGGTTCTCGCCCCCGCCGTGCCACGAGGACGGCTTGCCGCCGTCGCCGTCGGTGCAGGCCGAGGTGAAGGCCAGCGCCACGGCGAGGAGCCCCGCCGCGAACACGCGGCGTCGCCCACCGGGCCTGATCAGCTGGTCCTGGCTAGCTCGCATGAATTCCCTCACAGTTGTGGTCGCTGCCCCATCGTCTCTTACTGACGCGCCAGAGCCGGCCCCGGTTGCCGAGGGTGAACCGAAGCACGCCATCAATAGTGCCCGGATTCTGCTACTATCCGGCGTTTCGTGAGCCTGGTTCGTCTCCGTACCGGGAGTGCGGGGGTCGCGCGCCGTCATCGAGCGGCGGGAGTGCAAGGGTACGCCGGCCCGGCCAACGGCCGGGCCGGCGCAACGAGGTCGACGGCTCAGACCGCCGGGCCGGCCCCACCGCTGGGCACCGGCAACGCGCTGCCCTTGACGAACTCCGACCAGCTCAGGCTCCACGCCGTCCAACCGTTACCGGCGGCGATCCTGCGCTCGGTGCCCTTGATCGTGATCGGGTCACCGATCCGGGTCTTGTCGAACAACCACCTGGCGTTCGCCATCGACACGTTCACGCAGCCGTGCGAGACGTTCTGCCGCCCCTGCACGTGCTCCGACCAGGGCGCGGCGTGGATGTACTCGCCACCCCAGGTGAGCCGCTGGGCGAACTGGATGTCGGTCACGTAGCGGTTGGCCGGATCCGGGTCGTCGCGAGTGTCGAAGACCGTGGCTTCCTTCTTCTCCATCACCACCATCGTGCCGCTCGACGACGGAGTGCTCTTCTTGCCCAGGCTCACCGGAATGGTGCGCACCGGCGCGCCGTTCTCGTACACCGTCATCTTCTTGTTGGCGTTGTCGACCTTCATCTCGAACGACCGGCCGATCTTGGCGGTGGCCTTGCGGTCGACGTCGCCGTACTTGCCGTTGCTCAGCGGCACCCCCGCCAGGGCGATCCGCACGGTGATGGTGGTGCCCGGCTTCCAGTACTCCGGGGCCCGGTAGTAGGCCTGCGTGCCATTGCTGACCCAGTGCCACGCGCCCGGCTGCGGCGGGTCGGTCCGGACGAACATCCGCTTCTGCACCGCCGCCCGGTCCTTCTTCGGGATGCCCGGGTGGAACTCGGTGACCACCGGCATGGCCACCCCGTAACTCTTGTCGTCGAAGAGGTACAGGCCCGAACCGATTGTCGACTTCGGCTTGGCCATCGTGGTGAAGCTGCTGGTGCCCTGGCTGCTCGTGCCGTCCGACGCGCTCGCCGTCACCGTGGCCGTGTAGCGGGTGCCCCACTTCAGCGGAGCTGACGGCACCCAGGACGAACCATCGGTACGCAGCTTGCCCTCGACCGAGCCGCCGCCGTCCGCCGTCACGGTGACCGCGGACACTTTCCCGCCGTCCGGGAGCTTCGTGCTGATCTCCGTGCTCACCGGCCGGTTCTTCGTGCCGTTGGCCGGGCTCAGCGTGAGCGGCGGACCGCTCGGTGTGCTTGGCGTGGACGGTGCGGCTGACCCAGGGGCGGTGCTCACGTCCGAGGACGCCCCGCCAACGAATTCCGGCTTCTTCTCGTCGCCGCCGCATCCGGTCAGTGCCAGCGACGCCGCCAGAGTCAGGGCGCCCACCACCGCCCCGGCTCGCGTGAACCGTGCCATGCCCACCTCTGTTCTCGCGTACCTGGCGGACATCGTGCCGCATCACCGCCCCAACCCACGCCCCGATCTTGGCGGCGGGGGCCGGTTTGGGGCTTTTTGCCGGCAAAGCTCGACCGAAGGGGGGACCCGGGGAACCGAATTGGAGCCCGTGTTGGAGGGGTGCTAATGTTCTCTCCGTTGCCGACGAGCGCCGCTAGCTCAACTGGCAGAGCAGCGGACTCTTAATCCGCGGGTTCGGGGTTCGAGTCCCTGGCGGCGCACCCTTGGAAAGGCCCCTGGCCTGGCGTTTCACGCCGGTCAGGGGCCTTCTCTGCTTCTCTGGCGGTGGCTGGGTGCTCATGGGGTGCTCGGGAGCGGTTGGACTGCCCGGGGCCCCTCGGGATGGTGGAAGCCGACCCGGGACTGCGGACGTGATCGACTGCCGGCAGCCCGATGCCTCGTCTTGCCCGAGATCTGCGTTGGTCTGTGGCTGGTCATGGAACGACAAGCGAGCACACGGGCCGGACTCCCGTTATGGGTGGATGCCGGCAACGCCGATCCGTCGGTGGCGGCGGCCGTGCTGTTCCTTGCCGACCGCAGCGAGCGTGAGCGGGAGTTGCAGGCCGGCCTGATCCGCCGGCCCGTACGAACCAAGTTGCCGTTGATGCGCTTTCCGCCGACGAGCATGAGGCCGGTTAACGCGCGGACGGTGGTGGGTTGTCCCGTTCAGCGGCAAGGACGTCAGCGAACGGCATAGTAGCTGCGCGCGCGGCACCCAGAGTTGGACCAAGTCGCGACAGCGACCTGCAAAACGTCTACGGGGACATTCGTAGCTTGAGACTCGCCAAGCTGTGTACCACCAGGTACAGGATGAGTTCACAAATTCTAGTACGCCGGAGTACTTGACCCCAGACTGATCGTCGGGATACCGTTCCGGTGAACGTGGTCGGAAGAAGACTCGGCGGTCCCGGATCGGGCGCGCCAAAGACGATGCCCCAGGCGGCATGCCGAAGCAGAGGCGAACCTGGGGCGTACCCAGGCACTGTACCACAGCATCATGCTGCCGTGGTGTCGCGATCCGAGGGGGCTCAAGATGACTTCCACCGGCGATAACGACGATTGGATCAGCGAGGCGCTCTCCGATGCGAGGTTCGCCCCATACCTTGAGGAGTGCGGCGGCGACATTGCCACAGGGTGGCGCCTGTACACGTGGAGCATCGGCGTATCCGCAGCGTTCTATCCACTGCTGCACTTCGTTGAGATCACCCTGCGCAACGCGCTGCACCGCGAGCTGAGTGCGCGGTTCGGATGTGTGGACTGGTGGTCGGTGGCGCCGATTAACGAGCATGGGCAGCAACTGGTAAAGCAGGCGCGGGAAAAACTGTTTGGGCGTCGTTCGCCGCAGAACGCGGACGACCTGGTGGCGAAGCTGACCTTCGGCTTCTGGGTGTCACTAGTCAGTCAGACCTACGACCGCACGTTGTGGGTGCCCGCTCTGTACCGAGCGTTCCCGCACTACCGCGGGCGCCGCGACGCCTTGCATGCCGAGCTCAAGGAAGTGCTGCGGCTGCGCAACCGCGTGATGCACCACGAGCCGATCCATCGGCGTGACTTGAAGGCTGATCACGCAAAAATTTATCGGCTGTTCGGCCACATGTCGTCCGACCTGGCCGCGTCCGTGCGGTTGGTCGACCAAGTCCCGCACGCGCTGCGGTCCGTTGACCGGTGAGGATCCGTTCATGACCGAAGGCGGCCGGAAGCTGACACTCACCGACATCGCGAAGCTGGCGGAGGTCGGCGTCAGTGCGGCCAGTAACTGGCACAAGCGTCACACCGACTTCCCCCGACCCACCGTGGTGTCCGGGCAGGAGCTGTTCGCTTCCGACGAGGTCGCACGTTGGCTCAGTCAGCGCAAGATCGCCCGCAACGGCCTGCAGGCTGACGAGGCGCCGGGCACCACATACGGCGACAGGTTCATCCGCAATGGTGGTGCACCCGCACCGCGCCTTCAGGCGGAGCCGTCGCACGTCCCGGCAGAGGTCCGTTCCGACTGGACGAACAAACTATGGCGGATCATGGATCTGCTACGCGGCGACCTCGAGCTCGTGTCTGCCGTCGACCTCATCATGGCCATGCTTTACCTCCGGACAACCGATCCAGAGCTTTGGCGGGCGGTAACGGAACAGCGCTCTTGGGGAGCCGTTAACTGGATGCTGCGGGATGTGCCCTCGTGGGAGCACGAGGTGCCGCTGTTCCCCGCCGTCGCCTCGAATCTCTCCGGCGAGCAGCAGTTGATGGAAGCGATCCGGCTCTTCGACCAGATCGACTCCGACAGCGTGGGGTCAGCCTCGATGTTCGACGCCTTGCTGGAAAAGGTCAATCGCGATCTCGGCCGGCACGGCGGTCACTTCACACCGCCCTCGGTGGTGAGGTGCATGCTTGAGGTCCTCGATCCAGGAAGCACGAACACCGTCTACGACCCGTCGTGCGGGTCTGGCGAACTGCTCGTGGCAGCGGCACAGCGTGGTGTGGAGGCGCTATCCGGCCAGGCGATGAACGGACGCTCGCTCCGGATGACGCTGCTCCACCTGTCAATGCACGGCCGTGAGGCGAAGCTGCGGATGGGCGGCCCCGAAATCATGCGCGGGGCATTCGCCGCTGAACAGTTCGATGTCGTTCTGTCCAATCCACCCTTCAATGTCACGCTTCCTGACGACATTGAACAGGACGCGTGGCGGTTTGGCGCGCCGACCAAGCGCGCCGCGAACTTCGCATGGCTTCAGCTCGCAGTGCACCAGTTGAGGCCGGGCGGTCGCGCCGGGGTTCTCATGCCGAATGGAACACTGTTCACCGGTGGAGTGAACGCGGAAATCCGGCGCAAGATGATTGAAGCAGGAGTGGTCGAGGGGATCATCGCATTCCCCCCAGGGCTTTTCGCAGCCACCGGAATCCCGGTGTCCCTCTGGCTTATTAGGCGACCGAAGCCTGGCGCGCCCGCACCTTCGGAGATCCTCTTCGTCGACGCCACGAGCATGGGCGCGACGAACGAGCGTGCTCAACGGGTTCTCTGTGACGACGAGGTGGCGAAGATCGTTAAGGAGTATCGCGACTGGCACGATTTCGGCCGTTCGGGAAACTTCGACCATTCAGCCGCTCTCGCTCGACCAGTGGGCATCGAGGAGATCCGGCAGAACGATTACGATCTCCAACCACGGCGGTACGTGCGCGAAGAGATCCACTCCAGTAGCTTGCAGGCAGACACGCCGTCAGCGAGGCTTGAGTCGTTGCAACGGGAGCTCGACGGGTTGGACGAGCGGGCAAAGCGGACTCGCCGCGATTTCGATACCCGTCTCGAGGCACTACACGGCTCGACCACCAGGAGTCGGCGCGAAGTGTCTCTCGGCGAAATCTGCGACGTTCACGCAGGGCCAGGCACAGTGGATCGCGAGCGCGGCCTGGCTGTGCAGGGTTGGACACCGCTCGTGCTGCCCCGCAACATCAAACGCGGCCACGTTAGCCACGAGGAGCTTGACACGGTCAAGCCCGAGACCTCCGCGAAACTCGCAAAATACATGCTCCGGCCAGGTGACATCGTCTGCGCGCGATCAGGAACGCTCGGCCGACACGGACTCGTGCGGGAGGCCGAAGGCGGATGGCTTTTGGGACCCAGCTGCATGCGCCTGCGACCCGGTGGCGAAGTTGTTCCCGAGTACCTCGTGCATTACCTGAACAGTCCCGAAGTGCACAGGTGGATCACGTCCAAATCGCGCTACTCCACCGCCATCCCGCACATCAGCGCGGCCACATTGCGAGAACTGGTCATTCCGCTGCCACCAGTTGTAGTGCAGCGGGAAATCGCAGCCACGATGGGTTCGATCGATGTGCATATCGAGCAGTACGAACGAGGCGCGTCGACCATGCAATCCTTGCGCGATCTGGTCTTTCCTTCACTGATGCAGCCATGAGCTGAGCGGCGCCTCCGGAGCAGTTTCGATCGGAACCCGCGTGTAACGCAGTAGTGGTTTGGTGATCCGCCGCGAGGGCCTCTGCAGGCATGATGCTAATGGTCTGCGGGCTGTCACCGCAGTGCCCGGCCGTAACGACGGTGGCCAGGACCTTGCGGCCCCGTTTACATACAAGATGAGTCTTGGTGGTCCACCCGCCCCGCGGACGGCCGAGCGCGTGATCGGCAGGGTCGGCAAGGAGCCCGCCGGGTGGTTCTTTCTGCCGGTCGCCGTTACGACGGGCACCGTACGCGTGTTGATGGGCGCGGCTGATCGTGGAGTCGACGCGACGGTCCAGTCGATCCGCCCGGCCGCATCGGCCCCCGAGCCGAGATGTCGGCCACGCGAATTAACGCGATCGATCGTGCGCTCGGGTGGTCGCGGGTCTGTCTGTTGAGCCGGCACATGGCGTCTTCGACGAGTGGATCGAGGAGGTTCGACGCGACTGCTGACTGGCGATGTGCCGCTCGGTGGATGGTGTCCACGATCGGCTTCCAGCTCTCGCGCCGCTTCGGTCTCGGACCTTTGTCGGTGCTCGGTTCCAACAACGGAAGCTGTTCCAACGGAACCACCCACATTGCTTAATGCAGCTACCTCGACACATTCAGCTACACGGGCTGTCTTGCATCTAGAGGGTCTGGCGCTAGCCCGCCGGGGCGAGGGGCAGCTGCCCCGCCGAATGCCGGCGTGGAGGGCTCGCCTCGATTCGTCACTTTCAGTAACCACTGTCTCAGCGTGTGGCGCTTCATCGTTGAGCCGGGAAGGCGCGTGTCAGGTGTTTCTGGCGATCGGTACCGCACTGCGGTGAACTCTGTAGATACCAACTTTTGGTGGCCCGATTTGACCGCTTCGCTTCTTTTGTCCTCCGCTCTTCGGCTGATTCATTGAACAGTGATCTCCAGAATTGGCCCCAGAACCACGGTTTGGGTATGTGGGTGCTCGCACAGCCCGCCGACGCCTCGCCCAATGGCCCATGGCAGCCGTTGCCTCCGCTCAGGGCGGTCCCGGTTTCCGATCTTCCGGTCGGAGCATCGGCCACTCTCTGTTACCGCTGTGGGAAACAGGATGTCGGACCGCCGGGGCTCGCTGGGATCATCGGGGGATGGGTGACCAGGTTGCCGCGCGGCGGTTGTCTCCACGGCGGCGGCGGATCCTGTCGTACCTGGCACAGCATGGGTCCGCGTCGACGCTGGACGTGGCGCTTGTCTGCGCGGTGTCGCGGCTGACCGCTCACCGAGACCTGGTGTGGCTGCACGAGTCGGGACTGGTGCGCCGCGAGCGCTCGGCGGAGGACCGGACCCATACCTGGTGGTACGGGGTCACGGCCGAGGGGACCGAGGTGCTCCGGCGCGCCCTGACGGCGTCGGGGCGGCCGGTTCCGTTGCGGTTGGGTCAGCGGTCCTCCGGTGTGGCGGATGCTCTGCTGTTTCTGCCGTTGGTCGAGGTGTCGCGGCGCAACCCGGGGCGGTGCGAGTTGTTCCAGTGGTTGGCGACGATGGAGACCTCGACGTGGTTGCGCCAGCACGACCTGGCGCAGCTGCGGGCCGACGGCTACGGCGTATGGCTGCAGGACGGGCGGTGCCTGCGGTTCCTGGTACACGTCGATCGTGGCCCGACCGGAGACGTTGTCGCCGAGTACGAGCGGCCGGCGTCAGGGCTGGGTGGACTGTTGGGCGGCTACCGGCGTGCGGATCGGCTGGTGCCGGTCGGGGCGGTTCTGCTGATCGCGCAGGACGCCGAGCGGGAGGAACGACTGCAGGCCGACCTGCTTCGTGGGCCGCTGCGGAACGCTGTCGCCACGACCAGGCGGCAGTTGTTGGCTCGCCACTGGCCGGACGAGCAGGTGTGGCAGGTGCCGGGCGAGAGTGGTAGGCGTTGCCTCGTCGAGGTCGGATCCTGACCGCACCCCGTAACGATGCCTTGGCCGCCGCCAGCCCTCTGGTCTGACGAGGTCAGTGGCGTGGTGCTGGAGTCAGCGGCGTCGTGCTGCCCTGCTAGCCCTACGCTGGCGGCATGAGGGAACCAGCGCGGACCGGACTTGGTAGGTGCTGATGAACCGGCATGCAGCGGCACCTGCCGAGGCGATCCCTGACGCGATCCGGGCCGATGTGGAGACGCTGTGGCGCTACCACGACATGCGCCACGAGTTGCGCCCGTGCGACGTGGGGATCGGGTTGGGCAGTCACGATCTCGGCGTGGCCGTCATCGCGACGCGCTTGTTTCACGAGGGACTGTTCCCAAGGATCGTGTTCACCGGCGCGAACGCCCCGACGACCGTTGAGCGGTTCCCGCGTGGAGAAGCAGTGCACTACCGCGGATACGCCATCGAGCAGGGCGTACCCGCGGAAGCGATTCTCGTGGAGCCGCGTGCCACGAACACCGCCCAGAACCTGGAGTACTCGCGTCAGCTCCTGACCGAACACCGGATCCCGGTGAAGTCGGTGCTGATCATGTCGCGGCCCTACCAACAGCGTCGGGCCTACGCCACCTGCAAGCTGATGTGGCCGGAGGTCGATGTGGTGTGCGCGTCGAACCCGCTCGAACTGGACGACTACGTGAGCAGCATCGGCGACCCGCGGCGGGTGGTGGACATGCTGGTAGGCGACACGCAGCGGATCGAGGTGTACGCGGAGCGCGGGTTCGCGATCCCGCAGGAGATTCCGGACGAGGTGCGGAGGGCGTTCGGGCGACTGGTCGCGGCTGGCTATACGAGCCGGCTGATTTGAGCCCAGCTACCAGCGCGGTCCTCCCGACCGGACGCCCATCCGGTCGCTGAGTTCGACGGCCAGTCGGGGTGGCCGGGGGCGGGTGAGGATGTCGCGGACGAGGTCGCGGGAGAGCTGGTGGTAGCGCACCTGGTCAGGGCCGATGACCTCGGCCTCCAGGAGTGCCGTGAGCGCGTCGTCGATGCGGTTCCACCGGGCAAGGGCCCGGGCGGTTTCGATGGCGTGCCGAACCTGCCGCTCGACGGGCACGGTGCTGGTGTCGAGTGTGGCGCCGATGGCGATGGCGCGCTGCACGTCGCCGAGTTCCATCGCCACGGTCGTCTTGTGGATCGACACGTTGGTCGGCCCGAAGGCGGTCCAGACGTGGTTGCCATCGGCGCCGAGCCGCTGTGCGGCGGCATCGGCCTCGGCGATGTGGGTGTCGGCGGAAGCGCGGTCGTCGTCTCGGGCGGCGGCCAGCGCGCAGACGAGGTGCAGGCTGCCGTAGACCGACAGCAGCTGCGGAGTGGGGTTGGCGAGCCGTGGTTCCAGGAACTGCGCCGCCGTGGCGGCGAGGCCACGAGCCTGCGCATATTCGCCGATGGACGCCAGCGAGTGCGCGGCGGAGCGGCTGAGCGAACCGATGACGACGTGATCGTGGCTGGCGTTGGCGGCGGCCAGTCCACGGCTGGCGGCGGTCCACGCGAGGTCACCTTCGCCGAGCTTGGTGAGGAACAACGCGGCGAGCTGGTGGGCGTAGGCGGTCATCGCGTGCGCTCGCTGGCCATCGTCACCGTCGTACGCCTCGGTGGCGGTGAGGCAGTCGTGGATGAGGTAGGGCAGCCGGCGGGCGAGGGTGCCGTATCGCGAATGCTGGTAGGCGGTCCAGATCTCGGCGACGTCGTTCTCGATCTCGCGCAGGGCGGGGGCCTCGACGTCCCCCGTGCTGGCCAGCGTCGGCGCGAGGTGACGATAGTCGTGAAGCGCGGCCCGCAAGGCCGGGATGGTCTCGCGCCCTGAGTCGTCCGACCACTCGAACAGGCTCGGCGCACCGATCAGGTCGCCGAGGGACACGTCGAGGGCTTTGGCGATCGCGCGTATGACCGACAGCCGGTCGAGGTCGGCGCGGTTCGTTTCGACCTTGCGTAACCACTCCTGGGTCTTGCCGACCAGACCGGCCAGCACCTCCTGGGAGAGTCCTCGTCGACGCCGGTAGAAGGCGACGCGCTGGCCGATGGTCATGTCGTCCGTCATCCCTCGCACACCATCACCCTGCCCGTTGGAGCCCGCCGGACCCGGTACGGATTTTCCCGGTCCTCCGTACGGACCGCCCCTACGTTCAGTTCACCCTAGGTCACCGGCGTGTGTCGATGCCGGTGTCCGGATGACTAACAGGGAGCTGCAGATGGAGGGATCGATGGACGGCGCGCCACTCCACGGCTTGGGCCGCTGGCTCGGCCCGTCCTGGACCGAACTGTCTCGGTGTTCTCCCCCCCTGCGTACCGCCATGAGGGCTGCGTGGGTGGGTGATCGGCGGCCTGCTCCCAGCCGCCGTGATGCGGCGGCGGGCTCGCCATTCCCCCGGCGAGCCCGCCGCTCATCGTTCTTGGTGGGGGTGGAGGCATGACGGTGTACGTCTCGCGTAATGCGATGGCCAGCCAGTCCCGGCGCCCCGAGCCCAGGTGGACGTCCTCGCAGGGGCAGGTGCGGCGCGCTGATCCTCCGCTGCTCACCTTCGTGTGGCGTCGGCTGTTCGAGCAGCAGGCCCGCGAGGGCGGTCGCCGGTGACCGGGCAGCAGCGCCGTCTCGCGGCGAACCGGCTCGCGTCAGCCGAGGTGGAACATCTGCCGATGCGCCCGCTGTGGCTGTGCCGCCGGTGCGGGCAGCCATGGCCCTGCGGCGCGGCGAAGCTCGCGCTCCTCGCCGAGTACCGGGAAGAGCCGGTGAGCCTGTTCCTCTACCTGGCCGGCTGCCTGCACGATGCGATCGACGACCTGCATCGGCTCAACCCGAGCGTCACGGGCAGCGCCGCCGACATGTTCGACCGGTTCCTCGGCTGGCCCGCCCGCCGCACCCACGCCTAGCGCGCCAGTACCACCACGGCCGCCAGCTTCGAAGAGGCCTCCTCGTGAACGGCATCGGCCTCATCAACGCTACCGGCCAGCCGGCGGTCGCCGGCAGCTTCCACACCCTGGTCGTGCAGCCGACGATCTTCTGCAACCTCGACTGCACCTACTGCTACCTGCCCGACCCGAGATCCCTCCGCCTGATGAGCAGCGCAGTCGCGCAGGCTTGCGCCGAGTCGATCACCCAGCAGGACAGCGGGCATGAGCGGCTGGTACGCCGCCCATGACGTCCTGGACTGGCCCGACGAACTCGTCCTACCCGAGACCACCGGACTGAACGAGGCCGTCAAGACCATCGCTGCCGTCGCTGGGCTACCCCAGACCGGACGCGACGACGACCTACTCCCGGACGTTCTGTCCCCGTAGAGCAGCTCAGCCGGCTACCGGTGTCGCCGTTGCGGCGCACCGTTCGCCAACATCAGTTTCGAGTGGCCAGACAGCCCGTCGACTGCGACGGTATGGAGCTCGCCCTACCGCGCCCGGCTGAGCCAGCTCTCGATGACTGTGAAGTCGTGCTCGGTCAGCCCGCGACGTGGGTCGACCCGATGCAGCAGGGCCGGGGCGTGGTGATGAGTCAATACCCACTGCTGATCGGCGTGAGAGATCTCGTCGTCGACCCAGACGAAGGGGCGTCCGTGCGCCCACTCGACCAGCCCACGGGTCTTCCAGTGCAGGACGCCAACCTCGTCAGAGTCGGGCCAGTCCACGACCGGCAGGGTCGGTAGCCCGAGCAGGGGCGCGAGCACGTCGTTCGCGTCGCTCATCCAGGTCGTCGCCCACACCAGATCACATGGCAGGACCTTCAGCCGGCGGCCGTGCTCTGGATCGACCTTGTGCAGCAGGGGATGGGCGTCGGCCGGTAGGACCGCTCCCTGGGTGTGGCCATGCGGCCTGCCCGGCTGAGCCGCCCTGGGTGTGCCGAACGGGATGAGGGTGCCGTCCACGTCAAGGAACAGCAATGGACGCGACGCAGGGGCGGACATGACCCCAGAGGCTAGCCCTCACCCCGCCAACGGCTACCTCCGCGCTCGGCGAGAAGCAGACGCCCGCACCGCCTTCCCAAGGCCATTCGTCTCGCTGCTGCTCCGTGCCGGCAGGCGTGCGCCTCCGACGGCGACCACGGCAGGGACGGTGCCGGGTGCATCTCACCGGATCCTTTCGCTCCGGCGGCCCGGAGACCCGACGACGCCAGCAACACCACAATTCACACCCTCAATCAAGGAGTTCTCGTGCTTCCGCCGACACCTTTACCTACTGCCGTAGGCACTGGCAGTGACGAGTTCCGGCTTGATCCCCGTTCGAGGGTCGGGCTTGGCGTCAGCGTTGACGTCAGTCTTCAGCCGGACCCCCGAACCGACCCCCTGTTTCCTCTCACACCGCAGGTCAATCCATCTGTCAGCGCAGTCGGCTTGTCCTGCGACAGACCCTGCCTGGTCCCGGGTCTCTCCCCCTGGGGCTGGCATTCCCTATCCGGGAAGGAGGTGGTAGCCGGTGGATGATCCGGTCCTTCGGGTCCAGTCCCAGCTGACCAGCCGTGACCGTGTGCTGCTGGGCTGGTTGTACGACCACGGCGTGTTGACGTCGTTCCAGATCGCGAACGCCCTGTTCCCGTCGTTGGACTTCTGCCAGCGGCGGCTGCGGACCCTGTACCGGTTGCGGTTGGTGGCCCGGTTCCGGCCGCAGCGGGCCGACGGCGGCTCGTACCCGTACCACTACGTCATCGACCAACTCGGCGCTGAGGTCGTCGCGGCCAGCCGGGACGAACGCCCACTGCGGCGGGATCACGCCCGGGTGGAGCGGCGGCGCTGGACCTCGACCCGCAGCCTCGCCCACCGGCTCGGGGTGAACGGGTTCTTCACCGACCTGGCCGGACACGCCCGTACCCATCCGGGCACCGGCCTGGTGGAGTGGTTGCCAGAAGCGGTGTGCCAGCGCGCCGGGACGTTCACCAGCCGCCAGGATCCGGGGCTGATGCGGGCGTACCAGCCGCGGGTCCGCCCGGACGGCTACGGCCGCTGGATTGAGAACGGTGTGGAGGTGCCGTTCTTTGTCGAGTACGACACCGGCGCCGAGCAGTTGTCGATCCTGGCCGGCAAGGTGGACGGCTATCAGGAGCTGTCCGGCACGATCGAGCGGGCGTGGCCGGTGCTGTTCTGGCTGCCCTCGGCCGCCCGCGAGCGCAACCTGCGCCGCGTGCTGGCCGACGTGCCGCTGTCGGTGCCGGTCGCCACCGGGGCCCGCGACCACGCTGCGACGGCGGGCCTTGGCCCGGCAGAGGCGGTGTGGGCCATGGCCGGCAGGGAAGGGCAGCGACTGCGGCTGGCCGACCTGGCCCCGTTTGCCGTTGACGTCTCCAGCCGAGCGGGTGAGGCCGCGTGATCGGCGACGGCACGACGGCCGTGGACAGTACCTCCGCGGCGGAGCGGACAGCAACGGCCGGCGTCTGTCACGGATCTGTCGTGAGCAGCGCGGTCGGCGCCGACAGATCCGTGAGAACACCAGCCGTCTGCTGCCACAGCGGCGGACCACTTCTCAGTCCGGCGTCCGCGTCGGGCGGTCGGGGACCGGTGTCCAGTCCCCGTCCCGACTGTTGTCCGACGCCGGTCGGTCCACTATTCGGTCCTGCCGCCTACCGCTGGCAGATGGACCGGAACGCCGGTCAGGGTTGAGGAGGTGATGGGCCACGACAGCGCCGGTCCCTGACCCAGACGCCAGTCCGCGCGGCAGCCGCGTCGAGGGTGTCGTCCAGGTCGTCATCATGCTGGCCATCGGCGGCGCAGCAGGGGCGGCCAGCTTCACCCACGTGCACAACGTGGCTGCCGCGCACGGCCAAACCGGCTGGCTGGCCTGGGCCGACGCGATCGTCCTGGAGCTGATGTCCATCGCCTCCGGCCTGGAACTCCGACGCCGCAAACGCGCCCACACCTCCACCGTCTTCCCGGCCACCGTGCTGGCGTGCGCGGTCACCCTGTCCCTGGCGGCGCAGGTCGTCGAGGCCGAACCCTCGATCATCGGCTGGATCGCCGCCGCCGTACCCGCGCTCGGATTCCTCGTCATGGTCAAGATCGCCCTCGGACGGACCAGCACCACCACACCCGCCAACACCGCCTGGACGGTTAGGGACGGCCGACGGGATGAGGCCGGGCGGACCGCTCCGGACAGCGGACTGGACGAGGGACCCCGGTCCGCTGTCACGGCGGGGGAGCGGCGGTCCCGGAGCCGGACCGTCCGCTCACCGGATGCTCGTCGCAGACACGGCGGACGGACTCGGCAGCGAGCAGACCGGGGACGGTCCGCGCAGCCGTCCGGCGACGTGGCCGAGCTACTGCCGGCGGCGCGCAAGGTCCGGGACCGGCTAGCCGCGGACGGGCAGGGACTGACCCGGGCGGCACTCGCCGAAGCCCTCCGCGCAGCCGGTCACACCGTGTCCAACACCCGAGTATCCGAACTCCTCAAGACCCTCAAGATCGAAGCGTTGGCACCACCTGAGCTGATCGCGAGCCCGGCCGTGCCGACCAACCCGATGCCACCGCCTCTGTCACCGGAGCGGGGCAACGGTAGCGGAGCAGCCACCCCTGCGCCGGTCGACCCCGACAGAGCTACCCCGCTCCTACCGCACAACCATCTATCTCATAACCAGGAGAAGCCTGATCATGAACAGCCCCACGAACCCCGCTGACCAGACAACCCGCACCACGACCGACAACACCACCGCGCCCACCGTCGGGCAGGTGTGGACGATTGAGCGCATCCGTGCCCTCGGCGTCACCACCACCCTCGCCACCACCGCCTCGGTGCTCGGGATCAGCCGATCCCAGGCATACCGGCTCGCCGCCACCAACCAGTTCCCCATACCGCTGATCCGGGCCGGCAGCCGCATCATCGTCCCGGTCGCCGCCCTCCTCCACCTCCTCCAACCCGATGCCGCCGCAACCGGCGGCGGACGACTTGAAGCCGACGCGAAGGTGAGCGTGGATGCCATGACCCCGCCACCAGCGGATTCCACCCGACACCGCTGGCGGCACCATACGAAGCATCCAGGAGACGATGAGTGAAGGGATCCACCTTCAAACGCTGCGGCTGCCGCGACAGCGTCACGGGCCGGCGACTGGGACGATCCTGTCCCCAGCTTCGCCGGCCCGGCGGCGGCTGGTCCCGCACCCACGGCCACTGGCACTGGCAAATCGAAGTACCCGCCCGCGCCGACGGCACCCGCCGCCCACTGCGCCACGGCCCCTACGCCACCCAGGCCGACGCCGACGCCGTCCTGGACCGCATCCGGGCTGCGCTTGCCGTCCCTGATCCCACCGACCCGCACACCACGGTCAAGACCGGTGACCTGATCGAAACCGCCGTCAAGACCGGCGCGCCCGTCCCCACCCCGGATCAGGTCCGGCGGGCGCTGCACCTGGACATCACCCCGACCGAACTGCCCATGATGGAGGCGTACCTGACCGACTGGCTGGCCGGGCGCAAGAACATCAAGAAGGGGACTCTGCGCTCCTACGAAGGGCACATCCGGCTGTACCTGATCCCGCACATCGGCCACCTGCGCATCGACCGGCTCCGCCCCGGCCACATCGACGCCATGTACGACGCCATCGCCGAACGCAACACCACCATCGCCACCCTGCGCGCCAGCCGCGACCCCGCCAAACGCGACCAGGTCAAGAACCAGCGGATCATTGGCCCCAGAACCCTGCACGTCATCCACGCCACCCTGCGCAAGGCCCTCAACGACGCGATGCGCCGCCACCGCTACATCGACACCAACCCCGCCCTCATGGTCGAACTACCGACCGCCAGGCCACCCAAGCCCACCGTCTGGACCGACCAACGCGTCAAAACCTGGCGCGACACCGGCAAGAACCCCAGCCCCGTCATGATCTGGACCCCCGAACACACCGGCAGATTCCTCGACCACACCCACGACGCCAACGACCGGCTCTACGCCCTCTACCACCTCATCACCTTCACCGGCCTACGCCGAGGCGAAGCATGCGGCCTGCACTGGGACGACCTCGACCTCGACGCCGCCACCCTCACCGTCCGCTGGCAACTCGTCCAACACGGCTGGACCACCGCCATCGACACCCCCAAAACCACCGACAGCGAAGCCGCCGTTGCCCTCGACACCGAGACCGTCGCGGTCCTGCGCGCCCACCGCGCCCGGCAACACCGCGAACGCCTCGCTGCGGGTGCCACCTGGACCAAGACCGGACTGGTCTTCACCACCCCGACCGGTGAACGGCTCCACCCCGCCGACGTCACCGACCACTTCCACCACCTCGCCGCGCAAGCCGGACTACCACCCATCCGGCTCCACGACCTCCGCCACGGCGCCGCCACCATGGGCCTGGCTGCCGGTGTACAGATGAAGGTCATCTCCAACCGGCTCCGCCACTCCAGCCCACACTTCACCGCCAAGTTCTACGGCTCCGTCCTACCCGAACTCTCACACGCCGCCGCCGAAGCAACCGCATCCGTCGTGCCCCGTCGGCGCGGCACCGGCATGTAGTCGGTATAGGTAACCGAACGGGGGCAGTAGATCCTCCGCGCAAGACATGTGCAATACAAGGACGCACTTGCACATGCCATACGCAGATGTAAGACTCGTGGCGTGGCGACCCGATTCGAACTTGACATCCTCCGGATGCTGCGGCGATCAGCCGAACCGCTGAGCGGCCGGCAGGTGGCTGAGATTGCCGGTGTCGCGCCCAACACCGCGAACAGGTTGCTCAAAGCGCTACAGAGCCGCAATCTTGTTCAGTCGACCAAGGAAGGGCGGGCGACCCGGTGGACCACAACCCCAGACGTCGCTGAGCTCAAAGAGATGGAAGGCTCGCCGCAGGAGCGGGTAGCGTTCGTGGTCACCGCGGTCGAGCTGGAGCACACCGAGGTCCTCAACCGGCTCGTGAACGTCGAACGGGTCCGGACGAGCGACATCTGGATGGTGCGCGGCGAGGTCCCCGGTGACCATATCAACTGGACGATCTACCTGGCTCGCGCCGGGATGGGAAACGCGACGTCGGCAGCACTCGTCGGGCTCGCCGCACGCGACCTGCATGCGAACCTCGTCGCGTTCGTCGGCACAGCCGCCGGTTTGAGGCCAGCAGAGCACAGCCACCTTGACGTCGTGGTCGGGAGTAGGATTCACAATCCTTACGTCGGCAAACAGGTGCCGACCGAGTCCGGCTCTAAGCTCCTGGGCCGGGACAAGACGTACGTTGTGCCTGCGCCGCTGGTCGCTCTCGTCAACGCGTGCATCGCCGACAGCAAGTGGACACCATCTGCTCGCAGCCAGCACTACAACGCCAACCAGGCGCACGCCTACGTTGCGCCTATCGTGTCCGTCGAGGCCGTACAGGCTGACCCCGACGGCCCCATCATGCGGGAGATCCGTTCCCGGTTTCAGGACGCAGCCGCACTGGACATGGAATCGTTTGGCCTCGCTGCCGGTTCCGATATTCACGACCTTCCCGTCCTCGCCGTCCGCGGCCTTTCTGACTTCGTCGGTGACAAGGCCGAGGCGGGGAATGACGACCTACAGCCGCAGGCTGCCGGGAACGCCGCTAGCTTGCTGCGTGACGTCCTTGTCTTCGCTCACCCAGACGACTTCAAGCGCGGCGGGCCAACACCGCCCGCTGAGCTGCCTGGTCCCCACGGGGGGTCTGTCGCGGTCGCACTGCCTGGCGCCGTCCAAATGTGGATGGACCGCCTCGAGCGTCGATCTCCAGCCCGAGCGCAGCGGGCGAAAGACGCCCTCGCCGAAATGCGGCGCGACGGCGTAACGGCAGCGACGTGGCTGAGTCGGGCGCTGCATCGGCCGCCGGCCTGGCTGCGTGAGGACGATACCGGTGACGGATGGGCACTCGTCTCCTCGCTTGCGTCGATCGCCGGCTCGAAGGTCGCATGGCGCGGGTTCGAACAGGCAGCGGCGGCCGCGAAACTTACCGGCAACATCGACGCGAGCGCCTACTTCACCGTCACCGCGCGACTCGAACGCATCGGGAAGGACCCCGACGAGGACGACCTCGACAACGACAACGACAAGCCTGGCCCCGAAGCCATGGACGACTTCGACGACGATGTCGTCGCCCGGTTCGGCGGCGTCATTGCGTTCTACCGCGCGGTCATTGATGGCGACCTCGCCAAGACCAAGGCGCGCGCGGAGGCAGCCGTCGCCTCACTCGGTCTCGCCGATCCCTCCGGCGTCCTGGGGGCGCCTGAGGAACCTGTCCCGGAGGTCGACCTCGACCCGGCGGTGCGAGACGTCATGGCGGCCGCGATGCTGCGGCAACTCGCGCAGATGATGCTGGCGCCCGGCGCGGCAGACCAGCTCGGCGTCCAGTCTGGTCTCGCCGCGCGCAGACCGCGCGGCAACCCGGTGACCCGGGACCTGGCCGACGACGGCCTGCGGCTCGCGCAGTGGGCGGTAGCCCTGCGCCCGAACGCCGAAGGGACACGGCTAATCCAGGCACAGACGATGCTGGGCGTGCTCGTCTCGATGTCCGGCCGGACCTCAGCCGACGTCGAGGACGAGATCTCCAAGCGGGCCAGGGTCGTGGAGACTGACGCGCTGCAGGTCCGAGATGTCCTACGGGAATGGGACGGCTCGTCGGGGAGCGCGTTGGCGGTCGCAGCCCGTGCCCGGTCTATCCAGGGCGACTTCGCCGGTGCCCTACGGCTGCTCCTTCCCGCACCCGACGGGGTCGCATTGCAGCGCGAAGCCAAGCACCCGGAGGTCGTACGCCTCGGTGCCGTCATCGCGCGGGCCATCGGGAACGACGAGCTCGCGCTCGAGCTCGCCGCGAAGAATCCTGATCGGGTCGAGGGCCAGCTGATGCGCGCTGCGGTGCTCGGCGGCCGCCCGCAGATGGCGAACGAGGCCAAGGACGCGCTGTTCGCTGCACTCGAGCAGTCCGCGGGCAAACACCACAGCGGCTTCCAGGCCCTGATGGCGCTCTCCCGCAGGTTCAATTCGCTCAAGGAGGCCGAGCAGGCCATAGTCATGCGTCACATCGACAGCCTCGGGCAGCTCGACCGTGACCTCGCGGACGTGATGCGCGCCCGGGTTCAACTCAGCCAAGGCGACCCGGAAGCGGCTCTGCGATACGTCCGAGGGCTGGAGCGCAACGAGCTCGCGCTGGAGGCCCACGCCGATGCGCTCATCGCCAGTGGCCGTGCCGAAGAGGCAGCCCGACTGGTGTTCGATGAAGGCATGCGCCGCGGAGACATCCCTCTCGCGACCGAGGCCCTGGTGATCGCCATGGGCAACGGGCTCACGGAAACCGGCCGCGACATCGCGCTCAACCTCCTCGGCCGCGACGACGCCAAGCCCGTGCGCCTGAAGGCGCTGCGTGCACTCCAGCAGCTTGCCCGCAGCGAGAACGAGTGGCACGACGTCGCGGCCCGCACCCAGCAGGTCATCCAGGAATCCGCCGACAACAGCCTCCCAGTTCCCGAGGTCGAGTATTGGCGGCTGGCCGAGGCTCTGTTCTTCCTGCAGAGATTCGATAAGGCACTCACCGTGCTCCTCGGTGCACCAGCCGTGAGCTTCAACAGACGCGAGAAGGCTCAACTATTCCTCGCGACCCTCCGCTCGGCCCTCGACGAGCAGCGCTCACGCAGCGATGCAGACACCGGACCGACGGTCGCTGACCTCGGCGATCCCAAGGTCTACGCGATGTTCATGCGCGCCGCCGCCGATTGGGCCGACGACGAGCAGATCGCCGCTGCTGCGATGTCGGTCGTCCTCATGGCACCGAACGCCGCCCTCACCGACGTACAAATCGCCGACTTCCGCGACTACGCCGAGAAGTACTTCGAGCGGCATGGAGAGAACGCCTCCATCACCCAGATTAAGGTTGAAGACGACAACCTCGACCCCCTCATCGAGTTCCTCCGCAGCGGCGACGCCCGCCAACAGGCCCTCGAGGAGCTCTCACGCGAAGTACGTGCCGGCCGGTTCCCCCTCGCCGCCCTCACCGAAGCCGCAGGACGAACCTGCACCGAAAGCCTCATCCGACGCGACCTCGGTTACATCATGGCGGTCGATGACGACGACCGGGGCGAACAAACAGCACGGGAGGCCCTGGGACGCCGCGTCGTCGTCGACACCACCGCCCTCGTCGTCGCACCGTGGACCGGACACCCGTTCAAGAAGCTCGCCGCCCACCTGGACTCCGTCATCGTCCCAGCCCCCGTTCGCGAGGACATCGCCCGCGCCCGTAGCAGCCTCGCCATGAGGTCCACCGCCACCCTTGGTTGGGACACCCGTCAACAGCGCCCCGTCATCAGCAAAACCACGGCCGGAGAAGCACAAGCGCACGCCGACGCAGCCGAACAGGTCTGGGTCGACGTCCAAGGCCTCCAAGTCGCACCCGTCGCCGATACCACCCGCCGCGACCGCTGGCTCAGCGCCATCACCGTCGCCCAAGAACTCGGCGTCCCCATTTGGGTCGACGACGTCGTAATGCGACGCTTCGCCCGCGCGATGGGCGTCCCCGCATTCGGGACACTCGACCTCGTCCGAGCGTTCGCCGACGAGGACGGCTTTACTGCTGTGGTCGCGTCATTCCGTGAGAACAGGGTCGTCGACATGCCCATCGACGAGCCCTGGCACGGCCTTGCGAAGAACGCCGAGTGGAACGTCGACAGCTCATTCGCTCTTGCCATCTCCCGACCCGCCGCATGGCGCGACATCCCCAAGGCCTTCAACGAGTTCCGCTCGCTCATCCGCCGCCGCCCCCACGACATGGACCCCCAACAGACCGCGAACTGGGCTCACCTGGCAGCCAATGGACTCGCGATGGCCACCATCCCGCCGGCACGACCGAAGGCCGTCTCAGCGCTCCTGGCCTGGGTCATTTTCTTCACCGACCCGTTCTTCACCGCAGCCCGCGGCGGCGCCGTCGCCGGTCCTGACCTGCCTGAGGAAGCAGGATGCGTTACCGAATTGATCATCACGGTCGCCGAAAACCTCCGCGATCACCACTACCCGGACGCAGATGCCCTTGAGCTGCTCGTCGACATCTTGAGTCGGGGCCTCCTTGACTCGATTGGGCCAGAAGGCACGAGCCGTATAGTCGCCGCCCTCGTGGGCCGACTCAACAATGAGGTGGGCAGTCGGGTGTTCGCGGCCTATATCCAATCGGTGGGTAAGTAGTTGCAGGACGGAAAGAGCAGGTGCGACGTATGTAGTGATGAATCGTGGTACGCGACGCCATGGGTCTGCCTGACCCGCTGTGGGCACGAGGCGAGCCGCTCATCGACGTCGCCGTGGCTGGCTGCGGGCATCGTCGATGATGCGGGGGATGGCATCCGGCGTGGCCGGGAGATGGCATTTGGGCGCGCTTCCCCAGCCAGATGAGAGCATGCTGCTCAAGCGTGCGTAGCTAATATTTAGATGCTTCCATGTCTGTCGCTAGTGCTGGTGGGCTGGGTGGTTGGTCAGGTTCCTAAAGAGCTACCGGCAGGTGCAGCCTTGAGGTTGCGCATTTCCTCGCGCTTCGTGCGGCCTTCGGCCGTGCGGCGGGTGACGTAGGCGCAGGTGCGGGGTCGGGGCCATGCAGGCCAGCGTGAGGGTGTAGAGGACTCCGTTGAGAAGTCGGTCGCACTGCGGCTGGGCCCGTGCTGGGTGGGGTTGTCTGACCGGCTGTAGTGAGGGGACGCCAGTCAGGGTGGCGAACGCGGACTTGCATTGCCGCACCCGTCCCGGCCTACAAGATCATCTTGGCGCGGCTAAGTGGGCAGGGCTGGACCTGACACGCCACAATCGACGAGTGACCGACGCATCAGTGACGACCGGGAAGCTGCTCCTTGTCGAGTACGAACGGTTGAAGGACGAGCAGAAGACGCGCATCGGTTTCCGGGACAACCTGATCTACGCGGCGCTCGGCGCGATGGCTGGCGTCGTCGGCGCGACGTTGACTCCCAAGGGAAATCTTGGCCTGCTTCTCCTGCTCCCGCCGGTGTGCCTGGTGCTCGGATGGACGTATCTGGTAAACGACGAAAAGGTTTCAGCGATCGGGCGTTATCTGCGGCTCACGGTGGCGCCGAAGCTGTCCGAGTTGTCTGGGGCGACCGGCGACGAGGCGGCTGCGGTCTTCGGGTGGGAGGTGGCACATCGCTCCGATCCTGACCGGCTCATCCGGAAGCATCTTCAGCTTGCCGTCGATCTAGGCACGTTCTGTGTGCCGGCGCTGGCAGCCCTGGTGATCTACTGGGTCGCCGGGCCGCGCCGCGGCGATCTCATGACCGTGTCCGTGGTGGAGGCGCTGGCGATAGCCGCCCTCGCCGTCCAGATGATTCGCTACGCCGATCTAGCCAGCGAGAAATGAGCGAGGGGGGGACGTCCAGGCAGCACTGTGCCGGCTTCTTTTCGGCGTCCTCGACGCCAGGCATGCCATTGATGGGCAGGCCGCGCGGGCCGCGTTGGTCCGGCCGACGACCTAACTTGAGCTTCAACCCGCCTGGGGAACCGATGATCAGCAACAGCTCCGGCGTACAGGTCGGCGACGGCAACACTCAGCACAACCACTACTACGGGCTCCCCACGCCCGGCGTGCCGCTGACGGAGTGGTGGAACGACACATGGTTGCCGTTCACCGACCCGCCCCTCGGCGTGGAGATCGTGCTGGCCGGGCGCCAGGAGCAGGCCGCCGCCCTGTGCGCCGCGCTCGACACCGGCCCGCCCGTCGTCGAGGTCGGGGGGGATCTAGGCGCGCTGGAGCTGAAGGCGTTCATCGCGGCGGCCCTGAACGGCACGCCGTTGGGCAATCGCACGCTGCTGATCGACGATCAGGCGGCCCTCCGCGCCCACCTGGCGGCGCAGGAGCCGCGGATCCTGGCCGTGCCGACCAGCCTGCCGCTGAACGAGATCCCGCTCCGGCGCCCGCACACCATCCTGGTGTACGGCAAGCTCGTGCCGAACCCGGCCGTGAGGGTGCCCGCGCTCGACGAGGAGGAGGTCGAGAGGCACCTGTCCGCCCCGATCGAGCCGGACCGGGCCCGGTCCCTCGGCGTCCTGGCCCGGCGTGGGCTGGGTCAGCTGTGGCGGGCCCTGGCCAAACACCACTCGCTCGCGATCCCGCCCTGGGCCCGGTCGGCCGATGCCCGCCTCCGGCGGCTGGCGCTGCTGGGCGGCTGGCACGGCGATCACGACGGCGATCGGGCGATCGTCAGTGAGTTCACCGGGGTGGATAACGCCGGGATGGCCGAAATCTCCGCTCAGGCGGCTGCGGACCCGGACACGGCGATGCTCGGGCACCTGGGTCAGCGGTGGTACGTGCAGGCGCCCGAGGACACCATCGTCCTGCTGGCGCCCAGCTTCACCGAGGAGGACCGGGCGGCATTCGCCGGCTTGGCGGTCCGCGTCCTCACCACGCACGGCGGGTCGGTGGCGATCCGGCGCGGCATCGCGGAGTCGCTGGCCGTCCTCGCGGTCCGCGGTGGTTCGGCCGACCTCGTGCACCGGGTGGTGCGCGAGGTTATGAGCCAGGCGAACGTCTCCCTCGCGGACGTGCTGACGTATCTTGCCGAGGCATCCCCAACCGCGTTCCTCGACGCCGTGCGGACCGGCCGCCCCTCCTCCCGGGCGGCCCTGGAGCTCCTCGCCTGGCCGACCGAACATTTCGGCGGTGCGGTCGAGGCTCTGGCCCGGATAGCCGCGGCCGATCCGGCCAGCGATCAGCCGGACCGGCCGGGCGCCTCGCTTGCCGAGATCTTCGAGGTCACACGGCCCCAGACCAACGCACCCCGACCGGTCCGGCTGCGCGCCCTGAAGCGGATGCTCCGCGACCAGCCCGAGGTCGCCCGGACGCTGCTGCTCGACCTGCTCCGGTCGGCCCGGCACGGAACCATCGGTACGTTCCACCCGACGCCGCTCCTGCGGGACTGGCCGATACCGGGGGCACCACCGCCGGCCGAGACCTACGCCGCCTTCCGGGACGTCGCCGGCCTGGCCTTGGACGACCTTGGCGACGACCCCGAGCGCTTCCTCGCCCTCATCCCGCTGTCCGACAACCTGCCCGACGACCAGCGCTCCGGCTTCGTGGAGCGGCTGATGTCCCTGTCCGGTTCGGTCGACGACCAGGACATGCGGCGGCGTCTGTCCGAGGCGCTCCGCGAACTGATCGCCCTGCACACCGACGTCGGCGACGCGCCGTGGGCTATGTCGGCCGACCAACTCGCGCCGTTCCGGCGGGCCGCCGACGCCCTCGCGCCGTCGCAACCGGCCGACCAGACGTTCTGGCTGTTCGGCAACCGGTGGCCCCAGCCGGAGGGCGTCACGAGGAGACGGTCCAGCGCGGAGTACTTCACCGAGCTGTCCCGGCTACGAGCCGAGGCGGTGGCGCGGATCCTGGCCTCCGGCGGTCTCGACGCGCTGGTAGCGCTGGCCGACCGGACCGGGAACGGCGACCTGATTGGGTCCGCCCTCGCCCAGTCGCCGTCCACCGAGCACGACGACGTGCTGATGACCTGGCTGTCCGAGGACCGCCCGGCGAGCCGGCCGGACATCGCGTTCGAGTACTTCGCGCTGCGGATCCGGCGCGGCGCCGACTACCTCGACCGCACCTCGGATCCGACTGCGCGGGCGAGGCTGCTGCTGGCGCGGCGCGATCCGGAGAACACCGATCCCGGTCCCGAGGCGGCCGCCGTCTACTGGCGCGAGTTCGGCGTCAACGGCCTCGGCCCGGAGTTCACCGGTGTCGCGAAGGCGGCGGCCGGCCTGATCAGCGTGGGCCGGTTCTCGGCGGCCCTGGATCTGATCGCGATGTACGCCGAACAGGTCGACACGCCCGAGGTCGCCGTCGAGGCGGCCACCGCCTGCGAGGGATTCGTCCGGTCGGCCGAGGAGGACCGCCGGCTTTCCGGATACGACCTGCAGATCGTCGTCGAACTGCTCGAACGTCACCGGGACGCGCTCGGACCGCATCGGGTGACCGAGATCGAGCTGAACCTCATCCCGCTCCTGCGCTACGACGCCCGTACGCCGACGATCCACGCCCGCCTCGCCGAGGACCCGGCCTTCTTCGCCGAGCTCGTCGAGACCGCCTTCCGGCCCGAGGGCTCCGACGAGACCGTCGACGACCCAGACCAAATCGCCCGGATCCGCGCCATTCGCCAGGTCCTGCGCTCCTGGCGCCGCTGCCCGGGCACCGGCCGGGACGGAACCATCGACGCCAAGGCCCTCGCGGCCTGGGTCGAGGAGGCAAGACGACGGTTGTCCGCCTCCGGCCGGCTGCGCCTCGCCGACGGGAAGATCGGCGCCGTCCTCGCTTTCGCCCAGCCGAACGAGGACGGCTCGGTGCCACCGCTGGACGTGCGCGAGGTGCTCGAGGACGCCGACAGCGACGCGATGGACAGTGGTCTCTGGGGCGGCCTCTACAACCGGCGCGGGGTGACGTGGCGAGGCGCCCGGGACGGCGGCGCTCAGGAACGGACGCTGGTCAAGCGTTATCGGGAGTACGAACGTCAGGCCGAGGAGTGGCCTCGATCGCAGCGGATCCTCCGGCAGCTGGCCGACACATACGAGCGGGAGAGCCGCGAGCATGACCACGACGCCGAGGTCTGGCGACGCGGAATCGAGTGGTGACGATGGAGATGACATGGACCCGATCGACGTTCTGGTCGTCGCAGCGATCCCGCTGGAGCACGAGGCCGCCAAGGCCGGCATCGAGGACTGGACACTCTGCGACGAGGACGACCCGCATCCCTACCTCCGGGGCGAGTACCGATGTTCCGACGGCCGGCGGTTGTCGGTGGCGCTCGCCCGGCCGGTCCGGATGAGCGGCCGCCCGACCGGGGTCGCGGCCACCGCGCTGGTCGACCGGCTGCGTCCGGGCTGCCTGGCCATGCCCGGCGTGTGCGCGGGCAATTCGAGCCAGGTCGCGCTGGGCGATGTGGTGGTGGCCGAGATGACGTACGAGTACGACGAGGGCAAGCAGACCAGGGACGGCTTCGTCGGCGACCACCGGCAGTACCAGCTCGACCAGAAGTGGATACGCGCCGCGCAGGAGCTGAATCCTCCGAGCGGGCTGCCCAGCTACGGCCCCGCAACCGAGGAGGAGGCCGCCCTCTGGCTGCTGGAGCGGCTGCTCCTCGATCAGGACCCGGTGAAGCACCCGGCGTTCGACCGCTACTTCCCACCGGGCACGTGGCCGCAACGGCTGGAGGCGATCGAGGCCCGGGGGCACATCGTCCGGCCCGGGGTGGAGTGGGTGCTGACCGAGGAGGGCCGCACGTTCATCGAGCGCGCCCGCTACGACGATGTGCACGGGCCGGCGAAGCTGCCGTTCGCGGTGGCGGTGGCGCCCATGGCCAGTGGGAGCTACGTGGCCAAGGACGGCGAAGCCTGGGCGCGGCTGTCGGCGATGGGCGTACGCACCGTCACCGGCCTGGACATGGAGGCCGCGACCATCGCCACCGTGGCCGAGACCCAGGGCGTACCGGATTGGCTGGTGGTCAAGGGCGTCATGGACCACGCCGACCCGGCCAAGGACGACCGCTACAAGCGGTTCGCGGCCCGTGCCTCGGCCGAGGTCCTGTACGCCCTGCTGGACCGGCGGGCCGGCCGATCACCGAACCTGGCCGCACGCGACGTCCGGCTGGAGAATGTCCGGGGTCTGCAAGTCGGCGACCACAACGTCCAGCACAACACCTTCAACGGGCTGTAGCAGAGCCCCGGCAAAGCCGTCAGGTGATGCCGAGTAGGGGTCGGCCGGTCGTCACGCTGACCGCGGTCGGCTTCGTCCTGGCGGATCCAATTGCGCAACGCCTCGTGATGCACCCCAAGCTGGCGGGCCAGCTAGCGGATCTCGGGCTTCGGGTCTGACTCCCGATACAAGCGCACCGCACGTTCACACAGCTCATCGGGGTACTTCTTCGGTGCTGCCACGGATGACTCCCTTTAGTTCCATCAGAGCATGATCGAAAGCCTCCTAGCTACCGGGGGAACCTCAAGGCCGCCCACGGCGTCCCGCACCGCGCCGGCTGACTTGTCTCCCGACGCTCATTTCTGTCGGTAACCAGACTGAAGTCCCCACTCGGGCGTTCGTGGCCGTCTGGATGGCTGACCAGCCGATCTGAGTCGTCGATGTCCGCCCGAGGGCTACGGCGCTACCGTCGTCGGGCCGTGGTCAAGCCTGGGGGAACAATGGGATACCGCTTCAACGCACCACCGAACTGGCCGACGCCGCCTGCTGGATGGGTCCCGCCTTCGGGCTGGACACCGGATCCCGCTTGGGGCCCTCCTCCGCCGGGGTGGCAGTTATGGATCCCGGATTCGCCGGCTCCGGCCCCGACGGAGCCCGTCACGGCCGCCCCGCAGGCTGCTGGTGCTCCCGCAGTCGTTGTCTCGCAGCAGCGCAACGCAAGTCCGGACATTCCTCTGTTCGGTGCCCGGGGCAAGGCGCGTGAGCTAGCGGTGGAGAATGCGCAGCTCCGCGGCGAGCTCAATCAGGTACGCGTTGAGCTGACGGGTCTACGGGCGGAGATGTCACGGCTCGGCGTGCTGTCCGCGATCGAGCTCGAGCAGCACCGGGTTCGACTCAGTCGTGAGATCGCGGCCCTGACAACGAAGGGCGAAGCTGAAAAGGCTGAACTCGATCGATACCTGCGCGGTCTCCGGCAGCAGATCGTGGTCACCGAGGAGACGGCACTGCTGCAGGAAGCCGGTGTCTATCAGTACCGGCATCCCCTGTCGGACGCGGTTGCCTACCAGAGCCAGCTCAGCCGGCTTCAGGACCAGATCAAGGCCATGACCAGGAAGGACGGGGGAGCGGTCAAGGCTGCCACCGGATGGACGGTCAACGGCTCGGCCGCCGAGGGCCGGGTGATGCTCCGGGACTTCTCAAAGCTCATGCTCCGCGCCTACAACGCCGAGGCGGACAACCTTGTACGGGGTTTGAAGCCGTACAAGCTCGACTCGGCCGTCGACCGGCTGGGGAAGGTGGCGGCAACCATCGCCAAGCTCGGCAAGACGATGAACATTCGGATCGCCGAGGAGTACCACCGGCTGCGGGTCAAGGAGTTGGAACTCACCGCCGACTACCAGGAGAAGCTGGCCGAGGAGAAGGAACGGGAACGGGAAGAGAAGGCCCGGCTGCGCGAAGAGCGACGTGCCCAGCAGGAGATCGAACGCGAACGCGCTCGGCTCGACAAGGAACGCCAGCACTACGCCAACGCTCTGGCCGCCTTGCAGGCCAAGGGCGATGCCGACGGTGCCGCCCAGATGCAGGACCGGTTGGCCCAGATCGACACCGCGATCCAGGACGTCGACCTGCGGGCCGCCAACGTCCGGGCCGGCTACGTGTACGTGATCTCCAACCTCGGCGCGTTCGGCGAGAAGCTGGTCAAGGTCGGCATGACCCGTCGCCTGGACCCGCTGGACCGGGTACGCGAACTCAGTGACGCCTCGGTGCCCTTCAACTTCGACGTCCACGCCCTGTTCTTCTCCGAAGACGCCGCCGGCATCGAGGCGAAGATGCACGCACGGCTGGCCGACCGGCGGGTCAACCTAGTCAACCACCGTCGCGAGTTCTTCTACGCCACGCCGGAGGAGGCCAAGGAACACCTGCTGGCGTTGACCGGCAGCCTGCTGCAGTACGAGGAGGTCCCGGAGGCCCTGGAGTACCGGCAGAGCCTCAACCAGGCGCAGGAGCAACCAGTCGCGACCACATGACATGCCGAGGCCTTGGATGACGGGTGCCTGCTAAGCCGGTTGGTCCAACGGATCACTCGTGCACGCGGCCGTTCTGGTGACCCATGAGCATCCGTCGCTGGAGGGCCAGCCGCTCTGGCCAGCATCAAGCCGAATTGCTGAGATAGAGAGGTACACATGTCGTCGGTCGGACTGTTCGCCTACGGGTCAGCGGGCGGAAGGGAAGGTGTCGACCTGGGTGAGGTCCCGTTCGTGGTGGTGGACGTGGAGACGACCGGGCTGTCATCGACGTCCGACCGGATCGTGGAGATCGCCCTGGTCCGCATCGAAGGAGGTCGGATGGTCGACGAGTGGGCCACCCTCGTCGACCCAGGCCGCGACCCAGGTCCGACTTTCGTCCACCACATCACCGCAGACATGCTGTCCGGAGCGCCGACGTTCGCGGACGTGGCGGGGGAGATCCTGTCCAGGCTCGACGGCGCTGTGGCGGTGGCGCATAACGCCCGCTTCGAGGAGGGGTTCATCGCGCAGGAGTTCGCTCGAGTCGGCATCAGCACCGCGCCCCTGCCGGCGGTGTGCACTCTGCGGCTGGCCCGACAGGTCCTGGCCGCGCCGAACTTCCAGCTCGTGTCCTGCTGCACCGTGTACGGCATCGAGCTGCATGACGCCCACACCGCTCTCGGTGACACCCGGGCAACCGCCCAACTTCTACCTAGACTCCTGGCCCACGCGCCCGCCCTGCGGTTCCCGTCCGCTCCTGTCCCGCTGCCGCGGTACCCGCGCCATGCCCGGCCACGTACCCGGGTCACCGGCCTGCGCAAGGGCGCGGACGGTTGGATCCAGTCGTTGCTAGGAAAATTGCCCTACTCCACTGGCGACGCCGACCCCGCCTCGGCCGAGGCGTACCTCGCCGCCGTCGGGAGCGTACTCAGCGACGGTAAACTGACCGGCGTCGAAGCCAAGGCGCTGGCACGACTGGCCGGGCAGTCCGGCATGGGCGCCCAGCAGGTACGCGTTTTGCATCATCGCTACCTCGACGGACTGCGGGACGTGGCACTCGCCGACGACATCCTGACCAGCACCGAGTACCGGCAGCTCGTCACGGCTGCACGAATTCTCGGTGAACCGGACTACTTCGCGGACCTCACCGCGCCCGAGATAGAGACCACGGACCGCATCCAGGCCGCCAAGCAGAGGGGACAACGCGTCTGGTGTAGCCCGTCCGTGTCCGCTGACGTCCGCGATCGCCTCACCCAGGCTGGCTTCGTCCTGGCGCTGAACCTGACCCGCAACGTCGTTACCGCCGTTGTCGCTGCCGCTGACCAAGACAACACGAAGGTCGCGCGAGCACGCATCCTCGCCATACCTATCCGCTCCGATCTGACCCTCGACGACATGCTTGGGACCGCCGCCACGCCTTCCCTGGCAGCCCAGCAGACCGGCAGTACAGCCCCCGCCGTGGGCGCCGAAGGGACCGGGCCCCGTACGGTGCCGACACCGGCTGCTGCGGCGCACGTGCCCACTCAACGTGTACCGCAGGTCATCGCTGGCTGGTACCTGGACCCGTCAGGGCGGTGGACCTACCGATTCTGGGACGGCCAGGGCTGGACCGAGAAGGTCAGCGGCGGAGACGGCCGTACGTGGTCGGACAGCACCGCCCTACCGCTGTGGTGCGCGCCCACGACGGGCGGCCTGGTCGACGGCCAGCAGCCGCACACCCTCGTGGACCAGATCATGACGATGCAGAAGAACGACATCCACGCGGCGCTGCTCCTGACCGTCCGATGCATCGACGCGGTAGAGAACGACTCACGAATCAACGGATACGGGGTGGCTCCCTGGTTCTACGAGAGGGCCGCCATCATATTCGCCCGACTGGCCGACCCCGCTGCCGAGGTCGCCGTGCTTGAACGATTCGCGCGGCAGAGACATGCTCCCGGGGCCAAGCCGCCTCAGCTCCTCGATCGCCTCCGCAGACTGCGTGAGGCCACTACCGGCGCATAGCAGCGACGAACCGTCAATGATTCGCGTTCACGATATGGAGTTGCGATCAGCCCTGCTCCGACACCGGATGCGCGGCCCCGCTGTCCAGAACCCTGCTTACCTACCTCGCCGCCTTAGGATGAAAGCCACGATCAGCCCGGCGCAGAAACCGCAGGCGCCAGACCGGTGCTCAGGTGCACGATGACCTCGTTCGCCCCTTCATGGTGGCGGATGGTGAGGGGGAAGTGGTGCCGGATCCTGCCATGCGGCTGCTGCTGAGCGCGGCCCGCGCCTGTCAGCAGCAGGCCGACACGTTGCAGCAGACCCTGACACGCGTGCATGACGCCACCCCAGCGCCGGACGCGTGGTGTAACCGCGACGACCGGGCGCTCAACACGATGGTCCGTGCCCAGGCCCGCCGGCAGATCTGGCGCGACTGCGTGCTCACCGCGATGAGCATGGGAGTGCACGTCGCCGATCACGTACGCGCCCTTGGACTACTGCTGACCCACGTGCGAGAGCAGGGCGCTCCCGTCTACGCGCACGCAGCCTTGACGCGCGGAGCCGTCGAGTCGGCGTCATGGCTGTGGTGGCTGCTCGCCGAAGGCGAGCCGTTCGCCACCCGGCTGGGTCACGGCGTCGCGTTCCTGGTCGAGGACGCGACCCTCGCGATCAGGGCCGCCCAGCACGTTCCCTCAGCCGCATACATGGCCGCGCCCGGCGACGGCATCAAGCGGCGGCGCCAGGCACTCCTTGACCGGCTGGAGGATGCGCGCATCGAGACGATCGCTGACCGGCCAGGTACACGCCTCAAGGGCGTGCGGGTGGTCCGCGGCGGCGAGGAGACCTCGACGGGCACGAAGGTCAGCACTCTGGTGACGGAAGCGTTCGCTGACCTGCCCGCCCTCTACGACCTGCTGTCCGGGACCGCGCACGCCCGCGTTTGGGGGCTGTCGGACAGCATGAGCATGCACGGAGACGAGGCGGCCTGGTCCGCGAATGTCATCGACGTGAGCGCGTCGGCGCTGACAGGGTTGTTGGCTGCGCAGCGCGCCGGAGCGATGTTCGCCACCTACCGAGGCTTCCCGGACGACCCCGGCGTCGCGCACATGCGGGACCAGCACACGAACTTCGACCAGGAGATGGTCCGCTACGGTCGTGCTGCCGGCCTTCTGACCGGTATGGGTCCGGTGACTGGGTTCCTCGACTGACTGGCGCTTGGGGTCGGTCTCGTCGCGACGTCTGACATTCCAGATGGTGTGCACACCCCCGGGCCACCGACTCCGTCGTTGATCATGGTGGCGGGCTGGCGAGCGATGTCACCTTACTCGCTTCGGGTTGGTGGCACCGACGATGGGCGTGTACACGTAACGGCTGATCGACCGCTCATGGCTGACACTCCCGGAAACCGGATGGTCGTACATCCGGGTGCTCGGCGGGTGCTCGGTCGCCGTGGACAGGGTCGGCGTCGTATGGATTGTGTGGTACGTGCGGCCGGTGGGATCAGCCGAGACCTGCCGATGTGTGGACTGGTGGGACGCGCGGGCACGCGAGGCATCGATTCGACGCTGGCTCTTAATCCGCGGGTTCGGGGTTCGAGTCCCTGGCGGCGCACCAACGATCAAGGTCCTGACCTGGTGGTTCACACTGGGTCAGGGCCTTTTTCGTGTACGTCGATCGTGGGTGGTCGCTCGGTGGGTGCTCGGGAGCCGTTGGGCCAGGCTCGCGTTGCTGGGACGTCGGTGTTGCGTGGGCGCCTGCGCTCATCGTCATTTCTGAGGTGGCCATCCTGCACCGGGCGGCGTCAGGGCATTGGCGCACCCGATGGTGCAGCCGGTGCCGTATGTGTGGGACGGCAGGGTTTCGGGTTACGGCGTTCTCCTTGGGACGCGCGGGGTGGCGTGCCCACCCCGCCCTCACACAGGTTGAGGACACATGCGCACCACCACGATCGGCGACGTGAAGGTCCTGCTGCCGGACCTCGAACCGCACGACCTCGACACGACGACGGACCTGGCCGGCGGCCTCACCGAAGCCCTCGTCGAGGGCGCCGCGTGGCGCGGCTCGCACCTTGAGGATGCCCGCATCCGCAGCAGTCTGATCACCGGCGTGGACCTGAGCGAGAGCACCTGGGAAGCGGGCAGCCTCTACGGCTGCGAGATCACCCGCACCGACTTCTCCGGCGCGACCCTGACCGGCATCACCATCGAACGCTGCGCGATCACCGGCTCCCGGTTCACCGGCACCAGACTCACCGACGTACGCCTCAAGGATGTCCTGTTCGACGGCTGCCGCTTCGACTACGCCACCTTCCAACGCGTCACCGCCGCCGGCTCGGTCGCGTTCACCGACTGCACTCTCACCAACGGCGCGTGGTCCTCCTGCCGGCTACCTCACATCGCGCTGCGGTCATGTGACCTCGCCGGACTGGAATTGGACTCCTGCCACCTCGACGGCACCGACCTGCGGGGCAGCCGCCTCCAGGGCCTCAAGACGCCGCTGGACAACCTGCGCGGCGTCACCCTCGGCGAAGACCAACTTCCTGACCTCACCCAGCTGACCGTCGCCGCCCTCAACCTCACCGTCCGCAACAACTGAAGCCGAGGAGGCGTCGTGCTCGCTGAACCCACTGGCAGCCCGGACACGATCCTCGTCTGCGTCCGGGGCAACTCCGGCTCGGGCAAGAGCAGCATCGCCCGCGAGCTACGACGCCGGCACGGCCGGGGCTGTGCCCTGGTCGAGCAGGACTACCTGCGCCGTATCCTGCTGCGCGAGCGGGACAAGCCCGGCGGTGCGGCACCGGCGTTGATAGGGCAGACCGTCCGGTTCGCGCTGGACCACGGCTATCACGTCGTGCTGGAGGGCATCATGCACAGCAGCCGGTACCGAAGCATGCTGACCTCCCTGCGGGACGGCCACCGCGGCCGGTCGCTGTTCTGCTATCTCGACGTGTCCCTGGCCGAGACCCTGCGCCGGCACCTCACCCGCCCGCAGGCCAGCGAGTTCACCGCCGAGCACATGAGCGGTTGGTACGCCGCCCATGACGTCCTAGGCTGGCCCGACGAACTCGTCCTCCCCGAGACCACCGGACTGGACGAGGCCGTCGAGGCCATCGCGGCTGCTGCCGGGCTACCCCAGACCGGACGCGACGACGACCTGCTACCGAAGGTTCCGTCCCCGTAGAGCAGCCCAGCCGGCTACCGGTTCCGCCGTTCCAGCGCACCGCTCCTCAACGTCGGTCCCGGGTTGCCAGACAGCCTGTCAAGCACGGCACGGCAGGGCCTCCAGTCGGTCGAGGTGGTCAGCGACCGGGTGGGCTCACGGTGGTGATCGGAACACCGGCGCGGCGGGAAATCAGGCCGGCCAGTTGGCCCACGTCGGCGTAGGTGGTGTTGAGGGTCCAGTCAACGGTCTCCGGGCGCGGCGGACGCCGCAGCTTCAGCGTGTAGTGCAGCGTCGTGCCGGCCGGCAGCGAGTTCACCGCGTACAAGGTTTCCTCGGTGCTGATGGACACCACGTCGGTCCACCGCACGCCGACGAGGCGGCGGCCAGCGGCATCGACGAAGCCACCAGTGAAGACGTAGAGCCCGCCGCGTGTCCGCCGGAACCACACGTACACCCAGGCGGCGACGCTCAGCAGAGCCAGCGTCATCCCGGTGACGGTCAGGGCGTTATACGGACCGTTGACGAGGAAGTTCGCGGTGACGATCAGCAGCACACAGCAGAACACCATCCCAGGAAGGCCGGGCCGGCGGAGCACCCGCCGCTCGAATCGGCCGAGTTCCAGGCGCCGCGCCAGCGCCGCAACCGCTTCGCCGGGGGTATCAATCGACATGGCCTGCGCAGGGGTAGATGGGGACCGTCGCTCTTGCACCCTAGCTGGAATACACATAGTTAGCACTAGGCGGGCGGCCCGGGTGGCGGCCTCGCCTGTGTGTTCGCGCCATCGCCGTTGTCGGCGTGCATGAGCCGCTGAACCATCCGCTGGGCTTCATCGTCGGTGTCGAACTCCCAGCGGAGCACCTTGCCGTCTCGGAGTCGCCAGCCCTGGTGCGTTGTCCGGCGGGGAAACGCGGATCACGAGTGGACCACGACGTCCCAGCGCCCACACGATGAGCGCGAAGCAGCAGAGCCCCGTTCCCGCGATGGTGACCGCTGTCCAGCCGCCCGCGGACCAGAGCGCGGTCGCGGCGGCGGAGCCGATGGCGGCACCGACGAAGTTGCCGGTGGCCAGGGCGGTGTTGAGCCGGCTCCGGGCCTCGTGAGGATCGGTCCGATGCCCAGGTTCCCGGGGTCGAATTGCCGTGGACTTCGGGGCAGCTGGTCTTCGTGGCGATCAGGAGCCGCCTGCCGAACGCGGCGCGTACATGATCAAGGCGACGCCGATCAGGCAGATGCCGGCGCCGATGACGTCCCACCGGTCGGGCCGGAACTTGTCGACGATCACGCCCCAGGCGAGGGATCCGGCGACGAACACGCCGCCGTAGGCGGCGAGGATGCGCCCGAAGTTCGGGTCGGGCTGGAAGGTGGCGACGAATCCGTACGCGCCGAGGGCGATGACTCCGGCGGCGATCCACCACAGGCCGCGGTGCTCGCGCCAGCCCTGCCAGATCAGCCACGCCCCGCCGATCTCGAACAGGGCGGCGACGATGAACAGCAGGACAGAGCGGACGACGGTCATCTGTGGACCGTACCGATGTGCCCACGGACCTCGGCCATGCCGGTGACCCGGTCGAACATCCGCAGCCGCTCCCGCCGGTCAGCGAGGGTCGGCATCGCAGGCACCTCCTGGAGCGATGGTGGCGAAGGGGATGGGGCAGCACGGCTGGCCGGCGCACTCGACGAGGTCGTCGCAGCCGGCGTCCACCGCGCCGCGCAGTGTGCCGGCGACGACCTGCAGATCAGCGATCTTCGCCTCGACCTCGGCGAGCTTGGCTTGGGCGCGGACTCGCAGGCCGGCGTCGGGGTGGCGGCCGTGACGGTGTCGGCCCGCGTCGAGCAGTTCGGCGACCTCGTCGAGGGTGAACCCGAGCCGCTGCGCCGCTTTGATCACCCTCAGCACTGTGACCGCTTCGGCTGGGTAGAGGCGGTGCCCGCCCAGGCTTCGGTCCGGCTCGGCGAGCAGTCCGCGGCGTTCGTAATAGCGCAGCGTCTGCGGGTTCACCCCGGCCGCGGCGGCGACCTGGCCGCTGCGCAATCCGCTCATGCCGTCATCCCGGCGCCGGCTCGTAGCGCGAGCGCGTCGAGGACATCGACGTGCGCGGCCGGCACCTGCACGTCGAGGCGCAGCGTGCCGGTATCGGCGGCGAGGGTGAACGAGAAGAACGAGCAGCAGGAGCTTTCCCGGCCGATCAGGTCCCGGGCGGTCGCCTCGGCGGCCGGGTGGAGACGCCACCGCAGTTCGGTGGGGGACAGCCGCTGCTGCGCCAGCAGGGCGGTGGCGAACAGGGCGTCGAATTCGGCCAGCCGCAGCGGCCGTTGCCCGCTCGGCAAGGTGCACGACTCGGGCACCCACTTCTGGGGATCAGCGGTCATACCGACGACGGTAGGCGTGTACCTGAGTACCGGATGCAAGCCCGACGCTCAACAAGCTTGCCGACCGGTCACCACAGTTCAGGGTCACCGATGCCGGGGGCGTTCAGACAGTTGGGCCTCTGCGGCGGTCGAGTTCGGCGCGGAGCGTGCCGGCGAAGCCTTCGGCCATGGCGAGTTGGTCGCGGAGGACCGTGACGCGGGTGGTGGCGGCGGAGTGGAACATGGCGAGCCGGTCGAGCAGGGCGACGCGGTCGGCGCCGGTGGCGGTGTCGAGGGCGTCGAGGACGGTGAGCAGGTCCCGCATCTCGTCGAGGGTGAAGCCGAGGGGTTTCATGCGTTTGACGACGGCGAGGCGGTCGAGGTCGGGCTCGGTGTAGAGGCGGAAGCCGCCCTCGCTGCGGGCGGAGGGCACGATCAGGCCGGCTTCCTCGTAGTGGCGGATGGTGCGGATGCTCAGCCCGACCCGTTCGGCGGCCTCGCCGATCTGCATCAGGCGGCCGGTGGCCGACCCGGAGCCCTGCTGCTCCGGCGCGGTGTCCCGGCTGGTGGTGGCCATCAGTGACCGACGCCGAGCTGACCGGCGAGGGTGTCGTGGATGCGGGCGCTGGGCTTGTTCAGCTCGATGATCTCGACGGTCTTGCCGCGGGTGGCGTACTTCTGCGTGATGGCGTCGAGGGCGGCGACGGAGGAGGCGTCCCAGACGTGGGCGTGGGTCATGTCGATGACCACCGTCTCGGGGTCGTTCGCGTAGTCGAACTGGCCCACCAGATCGTTGCTGGAGGCGAAGAACAGCTCGCCGCGCACCGAGTAGATCCGTGTGGTGCCGTCCGGGTCCAGGACGCTGGTGACCTCGACCAGGTGGGCGACCCGCCGGGCGAAGATCACCATGGCGGTGAGGACGCCGACCACGACGCCGATGGCGAGGTTGTGGGTGGCCAGGGTGGTGGCGACGGTGGCGACCATGACGATGGTCTCGCCGTACGGCATCCGCTTGAGCGTGGCCGGGGCGACGGAGTGCCAGTCGAACGTCGACACCGCCACGATGATCATCACGGCGACCAGGGCCGCCATCGGAATCACCGCCACCACGTCGCCGAGCGCGACGACCAGGACCAGCAGGAACACGCCAGCCAGGAAGGTCGACAGCCGGGTACGGGCGCCGGACGACTTCACGTTGATCATCGTCTGGCCGATCATGGCGCAGCCACCCATGCCGCCGAAGAAACCGGTGACGATGTTGGCCACGCCCTGGCCCCAGGACTCGCGGGTCTTGCTGGAAGGGGTGTCGGTGATGTCGTCGACGAGCTTGGCGGTCATCAGCGACTCCATCAGCCCGACCAGCGCGATCCCCAGGGCGTAGGGGGCGACGAGGGTGAGGGTGTTCATGGTCCAGGGAATCTGCGGCAGACCGAGGGTGGGCAGGCTGTCCGGCAGGGCTCCCTCATCGCCGACGGTCGGCACCGCCACGCTGGCGAAGACGGTGACCAGGGTCAGGACCACGATGGCGACCAGCGGCGCCGGGATGGCGCGGGTGAGCCGGGGGAGCCCCACCATGATCGCCAGGGCGACGGCGACGAGCGGGTAGACCAGCCACGGCACGCCGAGCAGGTGCGGGACCTGGGCGGCGAAGATGAGGATGGCCAGGGCGTTGACGAAACCCACCATGACGCTGCGCGGGACGAACCGCATCAGCTTCGCCACGCCGAGCACGGCGAGCAGGATCTGGATCGCGCCGCCGAGGATCACCGCCGCGATCAGGTAGTCCAGCCCGTGTTCCTTCGCCAGCGGCCCGACGACGAGGGCGATGGCTCCGGTCGCGGCGGAGATCATCGCCGGACGCCCTCCGCAGATCGCGATGGTGACTGCCATCGTGAACGACGCGAACAGCCCCACGCGGGGGTCGACACCGGCGAGGATCGAGAACGAGATCGCCTCCGGGATCAACGCCAGGGCGACGACCAGACCGGCGAGGACCTCGGTGCGGAACACCTTCGGCGACAACCAGGACGGACGGGACAGACGCGGCCGGTTGACCGAGGACAGCACAGAAGACATACAGCCATTTCCACTCGGGCGTCCCGTGGACGCGCACAGCTCGGGCAGCTATCCACCGATGAGCGACAGTCGGTTGAACGGCCAGGGCGTCAATGCCCGGACGCGTCACGGTCGACGGGTGAGCCATGCGGCCTCGCCGGGATAGCCGACAGCGAAGCTACCCTTCCGTGAGGGGAGGGTTCACCGTACGTGGTGATCATCACCGGATTGCCACTGGATTTGGCATAAGGCGTTGCCGGCGCCCGGAGACGCCGGCAACGCTCGGGTCAGTTGGCGTGGGTCAGGCGCGTGGTGATGCGCAGGCCCATGAGGGTGTCGTTCATCCACGGCACCCGCTCGCGGTGCAGACCGGCGGTCATCTGGTCCGCCCACACCTCGTAACGCTGCATCAGTGTGTTGGCGCGGGACCGCGCGCTGGTGATCAGGCAGTCGCCCAGTGGGTCACCGGGCAGGTTGGAAGAGTCGACCGCTGGCTCGCAGGGCACCTTGAGGCTGACCTGGTCACGCAGCGGACGGCTGGGGTCGAGCGAGCACGGCGTGGGCCCGCAGAGGGCGTAGTTCCCGCTCGCTTTGGCGTAGGCGTTACCGATCTTGGCGTCCGTCGGCATGTTCACCGGAATCTGGTACTGCCCGAACAGGTTCGCGGACAACACGTCGTCCGAGTCGAGGGCGTTGGGCAGACCCAACCGGGTGTACGCCTGGAGCAGCCGCGCCGCCGTGTTCACCTTCTTCAGTGCGGCGGGCACCGCCCCGCTGACCTGGGTGCTCTGGTCCCGCACCCGGTCGTACATGGACTTCTGCCGGGCCTGAAGGAAGCCGCGCAGGGTCGGCGTCAGCGTGGCGTCCAGCGCCGTGTTGTTCACGGCCGTCGCGCCGCTCGCGAAGGCGTAGCGTCCGGACGGCCACTTCTGGGTCAGGCCCTGTTCGGGCGTGGTCTCGCTGTCACAGTTGAACCGCTCGCAGTCGATCTGGTAGACCTGCTCGTCCGGCCAGGTGTAGTCGGCGGTGCGCGAGTTCTGCCAGGCCGTGTTCGAGTTCAGCCGGAATCGGCTGTGGATCTGCAACCGCAGCTTGCCGTAGTGGCGGATCACCCCGGTGCCGTAGCCCGTCGTACGCGTGTAGACCCAGCTTGGCGTGTAGCAGTAGCCGACCTCGGGCAACTCCCGTACCCCGGCTGGCGGCTCGTCGTGGCGCGGTGTGTACGCGTACTGGAGTGCCCGCACCATGTTCGACATCAGTTCGTAGCGAACGTTGCTGGGTCGGTCGATCTGCCTGCTGCCCTCACACGCCGGCACCGTCGCCTCGTCGGCCTTCGCTGGCGCCGGGGCGAGCGGTTTGTCCGTGTCCCAGAACAGGTCGTAGTCCTTGAGCGTCTTCACCTGTACGCCATTGGCGTCCGGCTCGTAGCGGACCTGGACCTCGTTGCTCCGGAACGCCCTCAGCGCGGTCGACAGCTCGTTGGTGGCGGCGACGTAGTCGTTGACCAGCCCGGTGATCAGGCCGTTGGCGTTGCCGTTGGCCGGCCGACCGAAGCTGGCCGCGAGGTCGGCGATGCGGGTGCCCTCCGCCTCGATCTGCGCCGCGCGGCCGGCGCTGACCTGGGCGGCGTACGTTGGGTTCTGCAGCATCAACATGGCGTACGCCTGCGCGCCGAGGTTCCACACCGTCGGGTTGCCGACCGGCGTCGACGGTTCGACCATCGACGGGTCACGTCCGTTGGCGACCCGGGCCAGGTAGTTGATCGAACGGGCTTCGCCGAAGCTGTTCAGTACGGTGGTCGGGTCGACCGCCGGGTTGTCGGCGTCGGTTTTCGGCACCACGAAGGCGGCGCCGCTGGCCAGCTGCGTCGAGGTCAGATGGAACTCGTTCTCCGGGCCGACGAACTCGTTGTACGTCGGGATGGGTTGACCGAAGTTCTCCAGGTAGCCGATGTACTTGTTGATGTCGGCGCGGGCGTCGTGCAGTGTGGCGTCGCCGATCGCGGCCAGCACGGTGGCGGCGATGTCCTCCAGGCGCAGGCCGAGCTGGGCGACCTGCTGCTGGACGAGGGTGATCTGCGCGGTGTTGCCGGCGATCGCCGCGTTCAGTTTGTCGAACTGGGCCATCATGTTCGCGTACACCGTGTTGATCTGGGCCTCGACCCGCGCGAAGCTGGCCCGCATCTCGTCGCCGAGGGCCCGCACCTCGTCGCGCAACGCCTTGACCTGGGCAAGGATCTGCGCGTCCAGCGACGGCCCGCTGCTGCCGAAGAGCCCGACGACCGACATCACCGCACCGAAGATGTTGCCGGTCATCGCCAACGTCGCGGTGCTGAAGATCGAGCCCGCGAGGCCGCGGCCGGCGATCGCCGCCGCGTACTTGGAGATCGCGCTGATCGTGGTGAGGACCGCCTCCCCGATCACCTTTGACTTCTTTCCGGCGTCGGGGTCGGCGAACCCGATGATGGTGGAGACCATGCCCACTCCGGCCTTGACGTCGGAGATCGTCTGTTGCCGGGCCTTGTCCCGGTCCTCGGCGGCCTTCTTTGCCGCCGCGGTGCACGCGGCGCTCGGCGGCCCTTCCGGCGGACACTTGCTGTTGTTTCCGCCGATCTCGAGACGGATCTCCAGGCTCAGGCCGAGCAGCTCCGCGTGTAGGGACGCGAGCTGCTGCTTGGCGGCCGCGACGTACGCCACCGAGTCGTCCCGCAGCGCCAGGATCGCGTCGAGGTCGACATGCGAAAGTCCGGGATCCTGCTGGAGCTCCTCGTAGGTGCTGGTGATGTCCACCCCGACCGGCGCACCGAGGACGGCGTTCCAGGCGGTGGCGACGGGCGCGCTGGCGGCCCCCGCCTGTCGGGTCGCGGACCACACCGCGGCGAGAGCGTCATCGCGGCCGCGCAGCCACTGGGCGGTCCGCAGCGCGCCGGAGGCGAGTTCCTCGCGGGTGTCCCACGATTCGACCGTCCTGCCGATCACGGCCCCGACCAGGCCGGTGATCTCCGGCGAGGTCCTTGTGTCGCCGCCGGGAGCGCCGAGCAGGATGTCGACGGACTTGAGCAGCAGGTCCTGTTCGGGCAGCAGGAGGTCAAACGTGGTCAGCGAGCTGTCGAGCAGCTGCTGGCGTTCGGTGAGCTGGATCTGTGCCTGTTTGTCGGTGGCGTTCGGGTGCAGCCGGTGCCACTCGACGAACTCGGCCGACAGCACGACGGTCTTGATCCGAGCGGCGCCTTGGAGATGGAGTTCGGCAACCTGGCCGAAGGCCCGGTCGGTGAGCGCCGCCTGAGGGACGGGGACGGGGACGGGATCGGCCGACGCGGGCTCGCCGAAGAGCACGCTTGCCGCTGTGACCGCGATCATCGCCAGCACAGCAGTCCCGCGCCGAGCGCGCGTGGAACGTTTTATTGTCATGCCGCGAACGTATGGAGCGGCCTGAAAGGGCGCTGAAACCGCGCTGATTCTCGCAGGCTGCCGCTCAGCCGGCGGCGGGTGACGTGGCAGGCGCGTCGAGGGCCGGCGCCACGATGGCGAACGCCTGGTCCATCAGCTCGGCCAGGTGCTGCTCGTCGTCGCCCGGCTGCCACCGCTGGAGCACCGTGTCGAGTGCCAGCAGTGCCATCCCGGCGGCCATCCGTGGGTAGGGGTCGCTGTGTGGGTCGAGGCCGCTGCGGTTGGCCAACTCGTCGGCCAGCTCGGCGCGCCACTCGATCTGGCGTTCCAGCCAGCGGGCGTGCAGGGCGGGGGTGTCCAGGATGAGACGGACGACGACCCGGGCTCGCTCGGAGTGTTCCGGGTGGTCGTTGCAGGCGGCGAGCGGCACCCAGAGGGCGTGGCGCAGCGCGACCGACGGTGGCTCGGCGGATGGCCGGGTGGCAAGTTCGGTGATGATGTCCGCGCTGGTGTCGGCCAGGAACCGGACGACCACGTCCTCTTTGGACGCGAAGTAGCGGAAGAACGTACGCCGCGACATGCCGGCTGCCGCCACGATGTCGTCGACGGTCACCACGTCGAAGCCCTTGGTGGCGAGCAGCATCAGGGCGGCGTCGCGCAGTTCGTCGGCAACGAGCTGGCGTTTGCGTTCGGCCAGGCTGCTGTCCGCACGAGTTCTCATCCGCCGATGCTACGTCACCCGGTGCCACATCATGCCCTTGTTGGCATTCCGCGCACTGCTTGACACTGAGTGCCACCGACGGCAACAGTGGGTCGCATGACTGTCAATGGCTGGTCCACTGAACAGATCCCCGACCTGAGCGGCCGTACCTTCGTCGTCACCGGTGCCACGGCGGGCCTCGGCCTGGTCACCACCCGGGCGCTCGCCGTTCGCGGTGCGCGCGTCGTGCTGGCCGTCCGGGACGAGGAGCGGGGTCGCCGGGTGGCGGCCGACATCGCCGCGACCCGACCCGGCGTCGACCTGGAAGTCCGGCGGATCGATCTCGCCGACCTCGACTCGGTCCGAAAGTTCGCCGACGGGATGCACGCCGACCACCGTCGGGTGGACGCGCTGATCAACAACGCCGGGGTGATGGCCCTGCCGCGCACCCTCAGCCCGCAGGGGCACGAGGTGCAGTTCGCCACGAACCACCTCGGGCACTTCGCTCTCACCGGGCTCCTGCTCGACCTCCTGCTGGCCGGCCGGGATCCACGGGTGGTCACTGTCACCTCGGTCAACCACCGGCAGGCGAAGGTGCGCTTCGCCGACCCGACCGGCGAGCGGGGCTACTCCCCGATGGGCTTCTACAACACGTCCAAGCTGGCCAACGCCATCTTCGGCTACGAGCTGCACCGGCGGCTCAGTGCCGTGGCGAGCCCGCTGGGCAGCTTCCTGGCCCACCCCGGCTACACCGCGACGAATCTGCAGACCAGCGCCACCACGCCGATCTGGCGGCTGCTGCTGGGCCGGATCGGCAACCCACTCCTCGCCCAGCCGGTCGATCGCGGCGTCTGGCCGCAGCTGTTCGCCGCCACCGACCCCGGGGCGCAGCCGGGCCAGCTCGTCGCCCCGGGTGGGCCGGGCGAACTGCGCGGTCACCCCGCGCCGGCGAAGCTCTCCACCGCCGCGACCGACCCCGAGCACGGCCGCCGTCTGTGGGAACTGTCCGAACAGGCCACCGGCGTACGGTTCGGCTCGCTGCGACCAACGAGCTGATCGCGGCGCATCCAGCCGCCGTCACATTCCGCCGCGCCGGATCGTCCAGGGGGCGAGCAACCACAACGGAGGAAAGATGTTCGCTGCCTATGTCACGGTCACCATTCTCGCGTCGATCTTCACCGGCATCGCCGCCGTCACCTACCTGATCGGTCACGACTATCCAAAGGCCCAGGCGGACATGAAGCGCGTGCCACGGTCGTGGCTACCGCGGTTGGGCATGGCGCTGGCGGCAGGCTCGTTGGGGCTGCTGGCCGGCTTCGCCGTACCGCTGCTGGGCACCCTCGCCGCCGCTGGGCTGGTGCTGTACTTCGTCGGCGCGCTCATCGCGCATCTGCGCGTCGGCTCCCGTCAGCTGGTGGGCCCGGCCGTATTCTTCGTCACCGTGGTGGCCGCGCTGACCGTGAACGTGCTCTACCACTGGTGATCCGTCAGCTACGACGTGAGGCACCCGTCCCGCATCTGGACGGTTCGGTCGCAGCGCGCGGCGATGGCGGTGTCATGGGTGGCCATAATGAGTGTCGTGCCCTGCTCGTCGCGCAGCCTCAGCAACAGGTCGACGATCGCGGTACCGGTCTGACTGTCGAGATTGCCCGTGGGTTCGTCGGCGAGTAACAGGGCAGGCTGGTTGATCAGCGCACGGGCGATGGCGACCCGTTGCTGCTGCCCGCCGGAGAGCCGCGACGGCAGGGCGGCGGCCCGGTCGGCGAGCCCCACTGTCGCCAGCAGTTCGTGTGCCCGAGCGACCTTGTCGAAATCGGTGCGGAACGGGATCAGCGGTGCCATGACGTTGTCCAGGGCGGTGAGTGTGGGCAGCAGGTGGAATCGTTGGAACACAAAGCCGACCCGTCGCCGGTAGGCTGCCAACCCCCGGCCGGACAGGCCGGTCACCTCCTGTCCGCCGACCTCGATGGTGCCCCCGTCACTCCGTTCGATGGCGCCGATCAGGTGCAGGAGCGTCGACTTGCCCGAGCCGCTCGGCCCGGTCAACGCGATCGCGGTGCCGGCGCCGATCGCGAGGCTGACGTCGTTCACCGCGACCAGCGGTGCGCCGTCGGGCAGGGGGAAGGACTTCCGCACCCGGGTGAGGCACACCAGCGGCATGGTGACGGTGCTCGCCGGCGCAGCTGACGTCCGTTCCATCGGACCTACTCCTTTGCCGCTCACCCCTCGGCGAGCAGGTGGGCGGTGGGCAGTCGGCGGAGCACGGCGATCGGCACCACCACGGACAGGGCGGAGACGGCGACGCCGAACAGCAGGGCGGCCCCGGAACACCAGAGGATCGCAGCGGTGACGCCCCCGGCGAAGACCGCCGCCGCGCCCAGGCCGGCAACGGCGCCGAGGATGCCGCCGATCGCGCCCATGCCGATGGCCTCGACGATGACCAGCCGGTTCACCATGGCGTCGGTCCAGCCGACGGCACCGAACAGGGCGAACTCGGCCGCACGCTCGGAGATGTTGAGATAGAGCACGTCGGCGACCGACACGACACCCAGCACGATCGTGACCGCCACGGCGATGTGATCGACGGTGCGGGCCTGGAGGGTGACGGCATCACCGAGCAGGGTGCCGGTGATCGCCCCCCGGAACGCGAACGTGATCGCCAACAACATGGTCAGCGCGGCCACCCCGATCATCAGGCTCAGCGCGCCGAGCGCGGTCCGACCGGGTGTGCGGGCAAGGTTGGCCAGGGCGAGGGTGGCCAACCGGCGTGGCGTCTGCCGGCGGAGGGCGAAACCCGAGACGGCGGGGCGGATGATCTCGCCGGGGTCCGGCCGGGCGGCCCGCCAGGCCGGCCAGCCGCCGGCGAGCAGGGCAAGGACAACCGCTGCGGGTACGGCGAGCAGGGTATGGCTCCACGCGATGTTCAGCCCGAGACCGAACGCGATCCCGAGCGCCAGCCCGGTGCCCGCGATGCCTGCGGCGAGGCCGATGCCGGCGATCTCGATGAACATCAGCTGAAGGAGGTGCCGCCGGCCCCAACCGAGACAGGTGAGGATGCCGAACTCGGTGCGTCTGGCGCGGATGGCGGCGGTGTTGGCGTTGAGCACCGCCAGCGCGCACACAGCGAGCACCAGGACGGACAGCAGCACGCTCTTGCGGTCGGCCGCGCGGACCAGCACGGACGCGACGCCCTTCTGCACCCAGGGCTCGGCCACGGCGAGGTCGGGCCGGCCGTAGTTGCCCGCCGGGTAGTGCACGGTCATCGCGGTGGGTGACGACCCCAGTGTTATGTCGACCTGTAGGCCGGTGCGCTGCGCGATCTCCTCGGCGACAACCCGGACCCGCTCCCGGGAAACCCTGTCGACACCAACGTCTCCGGCCAACCGGACTCGCACCACACTGATCGGTGCGGTGGTGTTGAGCTGGTATTCCGGGTAGCTGGGCTCGGTGCTGTACGCGCCGGGGTCGAAGATGGCTGGCAGGGCCGCCATGGTGGTGAGCATCAGCGGTGGTTGGCTGAGCAGTCCTGTGACATTTGAGTTCGGGGCCAGGCGTCGGCCGCCCAGCGCCTGCCGCGACGTTTCGTCGGCACCCTCGGCACCCGGGTTGAAGTACGTGTCCATGGGCACCGCCGACAGCGCGCTGCCGAGCGAAACCTTGGCGGGGTCGAAGGTGCCCACCGCGCCCAGTGCGGCATCGGGCATGCCCACGTCCCCCGGCTGATCGTCGTACCCGTGCGCCAGGTTCCGATGGACGGCGACGCCGCTTCGCACACTGGTGTCGGCGAACTCCATCGGCACGTGCCGCGACGACCCGCCGTCGTCGGCGCCCTGACCCCAGATCTTCAGGTCGTACGGATCCGGCTGGGCCCGCAGACCGTCCCCGTCCCGCACCCGCTTCGGCGGTCCGACGGTCCAGAACTGGTCGAGCCACCTGGTGTTCGCCGTTGCCAGGTCGTACTCGACGCCCAGGTCGTCGGGGCGGAGCATCCGGTTGACCAGGTTCTGGTACGGCTCCTCGAACGACATCACCCGCTTGTCGATGGGCGTGCCGGGCTCGTTGACCAGAGCGGCGCGTAGCCGCTGGTCGTCGGCGGATTTCCGGACCAGCTCGGGCACGTCGGCGTTCAGGCGCTGCACGCTGATGTTGAGCGCCCTGTCGACCTGGGGCCGGTCCGCGATGAGGATGGGGAGCACCGAGTAGGGGTACGGCATTCCGTCCAGTCGCCGTGACGTCGGCGCTTCCGCCGAGCTGAAGTATCGGCCCGAGGTGACGGCCTGGTCCAGCCCCGCCAGCGCGGCCTCCGATTCCGGGTCGACCGCGGCCATCAGGAACGGCACCGTCCACGCCAATGTGACGGTCGGGCGCATCGCCTTTCCCTCGCGATCCGTCGAACCCATGCCACCGACGCAGGTCAACGACGATCGGGCTCGGAGGTCCGTCGGTGCGAGCCAGTCCTGCGTGCCGATGGCCACTGCCGCTGGGCAGATCTTCACCCGCTGGCCGTCGGCGTCGACCTCTTCCGGCGGTGGCAGGCTCCCGCCGCTCTTCAGCTCGCTGTTGGGCACCACCTCCAGCCGGTTGCGCGTCGCGTAGAGAAACGCCGGCCCGTCCGGGATCTGGCTGAGCCCCGCGTCCGTCGCCCAGGTCGGTTGGATCCGTAACACCTGACGCTCGGCTGTCGGGTCAAGGTGATCCGACAGGTCGACGGTCACGGGCACGGTGCGCATCACGTACCCGACCATCGCGACAGGTGCCGCCACCGACACCCCGCGCACCGCCTGGATCTCGTGCCATTGATCGTTGGTGATGCCTCCACGCATGCCGGCCAACTGTCCCGACTGGACCAGATTGCGCTCCTGCTCCAGCGGCAGCACCGCGTCCCCGGGGCGCACCAGCAGGTCGTAGACCGGGCGGTAGTTGGCGCTGACCGTGCCCACCGCGTCCAGCCGGGACGTCACCGCGGCTCCGGTGAGCAGGGTGAACCCGGCCACCGCGACGGCGATCATCGAGAGCAGGGCCAGCGACCGGCGCAGCCGTACTCGCCACTGCGACGCGGCTATCCCCAGCATTGACGCACCGTGCCCCGCATCGTTGGCCCTCCCGCTGAAAATCATACGACCTTTCGCCTTCTCCGCGGGGTACGACGGCTTGTCGACGGAGGGAGCAGGTATTGCCGGGTCATTGGCGTGCATCTATAGTTGCGCGGATCACAACAATCATGGCCGTGGTGACGCGGCCGGGTCGTCGAAGCGCTTCGACGATTCGTCGTTCAGGCCCGTCAGCCGGGTGTCGAGCCTGGTCACGCCGGTCTCGGCGCCCCACTGGGCGTCTGTCGTACGACATGAGGAGAACCGCATGCGGAACTGGCGCCTTCGGCGCGGAATCACCGCGCTCGCGCTCGCCCTGCTAGCCCTACCGGCCGTTCCCGGCACCGCGCTCGCCGAACCCACCTACCCGTTCCGAGATCCCGACCTGCCCGTGAACGCCCGGGTCGACGACCTGCTCGGCCGGCTCACCCAGGACGAGAAGATCTCGTGGCTGCACCAGTACCAGCCGGCCATTCCCCGGCTGGGCATCGGCCTGTTCAAGACCGGCACCGAGGCGCTGCACGGGGTGGCCTGGTCCACCGACATCGACAACAACGGCGCGGTGGTAAAGGCCCGCGGCACCGTCTTCCCACAGCCGGTGGGCATGGCGAGCACCTGGAACCCCGATCTGATCCGGCAGGTCGGTTCGGCCGTCGGCGACGAGGCGCGCGGCTACCACGCGCAGAACCCCCGGGTGTGGGGGCTCAACCTGTGGGCGCCGGTGGTCAACCTGCTGCGCGACCCCCGGTGGGGCCGCAACGAGGAGGGCTACTCCGAGGACCCGCTGCTCACCGCCGCGATCTCCACCGCGTACGGGTCGGGAATGACCGGCGGTGACCCGAACCACCTGAAGAGCGCACCGACCCTGAAGCACTACCTGGCCTACAACAACGAGGTCCGGCGCGACGTGACCTCCTCGAACGTGCCGCCTCGGGTTCTCAACGAGTACGACCGTGCCGCCTTCAAACCGGCCATCGCCGCCGACGCGGCGACCGGGATGATGGCCGCGTACAACCTGGTCAACGGCCGTCCGGCCACGGTGGACCCGGATCTGGCCACTGTGGTACGCGACTGGACCGACCAGCCGCTGATGAACGTCACCGACGCCTGGGCGCCGAACAACCTCGTCGCCTCGCAGGGGTACTACCCGACCCAGGCCGAGGGGAACGCCGCGATCATCAAGGCCGGCCTGAACAGCTTCATCACCGACGACACCAACGCGCAGCCGACCATCACCGCGATCAAGCAGGCGCTGGCGGCCGGCCTGCTCACCGAGGGGGACATCGACGCCCGGATCCGCGAGATCCTGAACGTCCGGTTCCGGCTGGGTGAGTTCGACCCGGGCGGTGGCCGGTACGGCGGCATCACCCCGGACGTCATCAACAGCCCCGAACACCAGCGACTGGCCCGGCAGGCCGCCGGCGAGGCGATGGTGCTGCTGAAGAACGAGCGGCAGGCGCTACCGCTGGACCCGGCCCGGACCCGCAAGGTGGCGGTGCTCGGCCCGCTGGCCGACACCCTCTACTCGGACTGGTACGGCGGCGACCTGCCGTACCAGGTGACGGCGCTCGGCGGCATCCGCGAACGGTTGGGCGGCTCGGCCAGTGTGAGCGGGCTCGACGGGGCGGACCGGATCGCCCTGAAGGACGCGGCGACCGGCCGGTACGTCACGGCCACCGGCACCACCGACGCCAACCCGGTCACGGCGACCGGCGCCACTGCCTCGCTCGACGCCCAGTTCGACATGGTCGACTGGGGACAGGATGTGGTGACGCTGCGCAACGCCGCCAACGGCCGCTACCTCGGCTACAACTGGGGGCCGTTCCTCACCCGCGACGAACAGCCGAACGGTTGGTACGTCCAGCAGCAGTTCAAGCTGGAGCCGCAGGCCGACGGAACAGTGGTGCTGCGCTACGTCGGCTACGAGACCAAGGAGAGCTGGTTCGGCGCCGACACGTACGTGACGATCGGCGACGACGGCGCCCTCAAGCTCGGCGCATCCACCCCGGCCGCCGCGACCCACTTCAGTCGCGAGGTGATCAGCAGCGGAATCGACCGGGCCGTGGCGGCGGCCAAGGCGGCCGACACCGCCGTGCTGGTGGTCGGCAGCAACCCGTTCATCAACGGCCGTGAGGCGCACGACCGGACCTCAACGGCGCTGAGCGCCGGCCAGGAGGCGCTGGTCAAGGCCGTGGTCAGGGCCAACCCGCGGACCGTGCTCGTGCTCCAGACCAGCTACCCGGTCACCATTCGGTGGGAGCAGGAGCACGTGCCGGCCATCGTCTGGACCACCCACGCGGGCGCGGAAACTGGTCACGCCATCGCCGACGTCCTCTTCGGCGACCGCAACCCGTCCGGCCGGCTCACCCAGACCTGGTACCGCTCGGACTCGCAACTGCCGCCGGACCTGCTGGAGTACGACATCATCTCGTCCAGGCAGACCTACCTGTACAGCACCGCGAAGCCGCTCTACCCGTTCGGCCACGGCCTGTCGTACACCCGCTTCCGGTACGGCCAGTTGCGTGCCGGTGCCCAGTCGGTCGCGGCCGACGGCACCATCACGGCCAGTGTCGACGTGACAAACGCCGGCCGCCGGGCCGGGACCGAGGTCGTTCAGCTCTACACCCACCAGCGCACCTCGCGGGACACCACCCCGATCCGCCAGCTCAAGGCATTCGAGCAGGTGAAACTCGCGCCCGGGCAGACCCGCACGGTGACCTTGCGCCTGCCCGCCGCCGACCTGGCGCACTGGGATGTCACCCGCGGCCGGTGGGTGGTCGAGTCGTCCGTCCACGACCTGATGGTCGGGGCGTCCGCCGAGGACATTCGGGCCCGCGCCGCGGTCCGGGTCCGTGGTGAGACCATCCCGGCCCGCGACCTGTCCCGGCCCACCAGGGCGGAGAACTTCGACCGGTACGCGGGGGTCCGGCTCGTCGACGAGACGAAACCCAGCGGTACGGCGGTCGGTGCCACCGCGGCCGGTCAGTGGATCTCCTTCGAGGGTTCCGCGCTGCGTGCCGGCGCGCGCACCTTCACCGCGAAGGTCGCCAAGGCCGGTGCGGGCGCCGGCACCATCCAGGTCCGGTTGGGGTCGCCCACCGGCCGGCTGCTGGGCACGGCCACGGTCCCCAGCACCGGCGACGACTACCGGTACGTCAGCACCAGCACCGAGTTGGCCCGGGCCGTCGGCACCCACGACGTGTACCTGGTGTTCGACTCCCCGCTGCGGCTGGCGGAATTCTCCATCAGGTGACCGGAGCTCGGGGCCGGGTCGATCGTCGACCCGGCCCCGGCCCCGGCCCCGGGCCGGTGGCTGGTCAGCTCGCCGTGCAGGTCAGCGTCGGTGTGCTGGGCGTGCCGGTGGACGAGCCGAGGAACCCGAACGCGGTGCTGGCGCCGGCACCGAGTGCCCCGTTGTAGGCGACGTTGCGGGCGGTGACCGCGGATCCCTGGCTCGTGACTGTCGCGTTCCAGGCCTGGGTGACGCTCTGGCCACCGGCGAAGGTCCACGTCACCGTCCAGCTGCTGATCGCCGAGGTTCCCGCGGTGACCCGTACCTCGCCCTGGAAGCCGCCGGTCCACTGGCTGGTCACCGCGTACGTCGCGGTGCAGCCGGCCGCCGGCGGTGGGGTGGTGGGCGGTGGGGTGGTGGGCGGTGGGGTGGTGGGCGGCGGCGTGGTGACGGAACCACCCCAGCCGGCGGTGGAGTCCAGCCAGGCGGCGCGCCGCAGCATCCAGTCCCGCATGACCTGGACCTGCCCCTGCCAGGTGGGCGAGGTCGGGGTGCGGAAGAAGCTGACCGTCGGCGCCGTCAGGTTCGGCCAGCGTTGGAAGTTGCGCTGGGCCGCGTTGGTCAGCGGGGTCGCGAGAGCGTTGACCCGGGTCTGGAGCGCGGCGTCGGAGAGCAGGCCCCGTCGCAGTGTCTGCCAGCGCGATCGGGCCTGGTTGACGAACGCGGGGTCGCGCAGCAACTGGGCGAACCAGTCGTTGGCCGACGGCTGCCGGGTCTGCTGGTGCTGCCAGCCCGACACCTGGTCGTTGGCGAAGAACCCACCGACGCCGAAGCTCAGGTCGAAGTCCCACAGCGGACCCGCGAAGATCTTGCTGTCCCGGTCCTTGTAGAAGTGCGAGCTGCGGACGTAGGCGTCCATCTCCCGGCTCAGCTCGTTGACGATCATGAGGTCGATGAAGGAGTCGACGTCGATGTACTTGCGGTATCCGGTGGTCGGGTCGGCGAAGTTCGACGAGTGCAGCACGTCGTTGAACTCCTGGATGTGACCGCGCAGCCAGTCCCGTTGCTGCGGTTGCAGGGGCGACGGGTCGGCGACCTCAAGGTAGTTCCAGCAGGTGGCCGCCGGCCCGGTGCACGGCAACGTCGGCTCCTCGGCCGCCATCCACTCGAATTTCCAGATGTACCCGCCCTGGATCTTCGGCAGTGTCACGTCGTCCTCGTCCAACTGCTTGAGGTCGAGGCGGTCCTTGGAGTTCTTGATCGTCTCCATGAACATGTAGACGCCCATGTAGTCGCTGGCACCCACCGGTGCGGCGTCCGTGTTGAGGTAGAACTCGGCGAACGCGTAGCGCGGGGCGGGCAGCCCCATCTCGCGGCCGAGGTCGTAGACGAGCGCCTCGCGGATCAGCGCCTTGTCCGGGAACGGGCCGCGCAACACCCAGTCGGAGTCGGCGGGCATGCCCAGCACGGGGTGGTCGGCGTCGTCGTTCTCGTTGTCCCAGAACTCGACGCGGAACGGCGTCTTCTCGAACGTCGCCGACGAGTTGCCGCGCAGGCGGAACCCCGCGCGGGTGCTGAGCGTCGGGGCGGCCGCCAGCGACGTGGTGCCGCCGCCCGTCGGTTCGAAGATCATGGTGGTGGCGTCGAAGTACTCACGGTCGGGCCGGCCTGCGCCGTACGAGTCGATCAGTACCACCGGTAGGTCGTGGGCGGTGGTGACGTTCTGCGCGGCGTACATGGCGGTGCCGGGCGCACCCGTCGGTGTCTGGCCGACGAACGCCTGTGCCCGCAGTTGGGTGGTGCGGGTGAAGCGCAGCGCCGAGCCCGAATAGAGCGACGACTGGGCGGTGGGCGGCTGCCCGTTGGTGGTGTAGCGGATCTGGGCACCGCTGACCGTGCTGCTCAGCGTCACCGCCACCTCGCCCTGGAAGGTGCCGCTGGGCACCGAGAAGGTGATGTCGCCGACCAGGTCGTCTGCCGCGGCCGGTGCGGCATCGGCGTCGGCGGCCTGGGTGCCGGCGAGGAGTTCGGTGACCGGTTGGGCGGCCTGGGCAGCCGCGACGGTTTCAGCGCCGGCCGGTGGCGACGACACCACGAGGAGGCCTGCGACGAACACGGTGGTGGCGGCGATCCCGGCGGCACGAAGGGCCGCCACCGGAAGACCGGTGTTGCGGGTGGTCATGCGCACGATGCCTCCTGTTCTGATCGGGTGGGAACTGTCAACTCCAGGAACGCCGAGGACGGGTCGGCGCGGAAATGGCGGCGTAGCGTCCGTCGCCACGGCACGTCTGGAAGGTCCAGGCGGAGAGCAGCGAGACCGGTGGCGTACTTCGAGATGCGTACGGGCCGGGTCCCGCGCTGCCATAGCGCGCGGTCGACCAGCGAAGGGGCCGAACTGGTCTTGGTCTCGACCACGGCGATGCCGGGCAGTCGCAGGGTGCGGTCACCGTCCTGCCAGGTGAGCCCGGTGTCGATGGTGACCCGGCTCGCGGTCGACGGCAGCAGCAGAGTGGAGCGACGGTAACTGGTGACCAGTACCGGCTCGAGCGGGCTGCCGACGAGATCGGACAGGATCGACTCCCGATCGAGCACCTCGTCGACGAACCCGCGCCCGGACCGGACGGTGCGGCGGTCCTCGGCGAGATAGGGCAGTCGGTGCTTGGTGACCCGTCCGCGCGCTCCGCTGATCTTCACCTCCAGCCAGCACTGGGCGGAGTCGAGGTAGGTCCGGGTCCGTACCTTGAAGCGCCTGCGCCGCCGGTACGCGGCGCAGTGGTAGCTGGCCAGACAGGGCGTGTCGAAGTACACGGACTCGTACCGGAAGCTGCGCTCACCATCGATGTCCAGCACCCGGGCGTACGGGGTGAGCTGGTCCAGCAGGTCCGGCAACTCGTCCACCGCGATCACGTACTTGCGGTCCACCCTGCACTGTAGCGCCGCTCGGTCGATCACCTCGGCGAGTGCGATCGGCGCCAGCCCGGCCAGCGGTGGCGCGCTCATCGGAGCGCCCCGGCCCGGACCGACTTGCCGGTGCCGGCCGCCGGGCTTCGCCGGGCGACCGAGTATCGGACGTCGACCACGGTGGTCTCGTTGACCATGTCGAGCCGCTGGACGATGGCGTTGTGCACCCGGGCATTGAGCAGTTGCTCCAGCTGGGCGACGAGAGCGACGTGATCGGTGACGGCGGAGTCGAGCACCATGATCTGGTGCCGGTAGTGCCGGAGCAGCCGTCGGTGATCACCGACGAACATCACCGCGACGATGAGTGCCATCAGGCCTCCGCTGAGCCAGACCGAGGTGGTGCTGAGCGCGCCGAGAATGCCCAGTGCGAGAGCGGAGAAGTAGTACGCGACCTCGTGCTGGTCGAGCTCCGTCGAGCGGAGTCGAATGATGGAGAGCACCCCGAACAGCGCCAGCCCCAGCCCGAGCCCGGCACCGACGTCGCTGGCGCTCAGCGCACTCGCCACCGCGAGGACGCCGACGTTGACCCCCAGGTAGGCGACGACCAGGTCGCGCCGGCGGTGCCGGGGAAAGTAGAGCCCGAAGACGAGCAGCGCCACAGCGCAGATGTCGATCGCGAACAGGACGAGCTGCGACATCGCTGGGGTTCCTCCTGGTCACCGCCGGAGTGGACCGACGCCGGGCCGCCGTCGCTGCGTGGCGACCTGCGGAAGGTGGCCGGACCTCCGGACTACTTTTCGGTAAACTTTCGGTATTTCGCTGGTGACTGTAAGCAGAACATTAACGTAAGTCAATGTGTGATCCCTGTGCACGTCCAGGTCCCTGGGCCGCCTGGCGAGGGCGCGGTGCGGCTGACGTGGGCATGCCGAGGACGACGCCTCGACTCGTGAGGTCGCCGAAACTTTCGGAGCTTTTCGGGCCGTTGGGGGCCCAGTGACCATCACCTGCGTTCCCGGTGCCGACGGCACCAGGTTGCGAACCTTGCCTCGTCGCTGCGGATTCGTCGGACGACGCAAGCAGGGGTGTGCGGTCGGCATGGTTGATCTGCCCGATCCGACGGCATTTCGGCATAGACGCCCTCCAATTGACAGTTGCAATGGTCAGACGTGTGACCTACGCTCCCAGTAAGAATTTCGGGGCGGTTAACAAAGAGTGCGGTCGGGGCGACGGAAGTCCCCGCCGGCCCTTAGTGGCGTCGCTGTTCCGTACTCGTCGCTCGATACGCACTTTGGGCACCACATCGACGACCAGTGAGAGGAACAGACGTGAAGTCAGCCATATCCACCGCTCGAATGTCAGTGTTGGCGGTGGCGGCGCTCGTCGCCGCCACACTGCCGGCAGTGCTGACAGACCAACTGCCGGCCTCGGCCGCAGTCCAGGCGACCTACTATGTCGCCCCGGACGGTAACGACGCCAATCCGGGCACCCTGCAGTCGCCATTCCGGACTTTGCAACGTGCCCGGGATGTCGTTCGTACGGTAAACACGAACATGACCGGCGACGTGAACGTCCAACTCCGTGGTGGAACCTATCCGGTGAGCAGCACCGTCGAATTCGGACCGAGCGACTCCGGCACCAACGGGTTCCGGGTCAGCTACGCGGCCTACCCCAATGAGAAGCCAGTCCTTGACGGTGGCGTCCAGGTGACCGGGTGGAGCCAGCACAGCGGCAACATCTGGAAGGCGCCGCTCGACCGCGCCAACAAGCTGCGGGCGCTCTACGTCAATGACAAGCGCGCGTACATGGCGTCGAAGACGATCAGCTCGGCGGGGTGTTACGGGACGTACAACATCACGGCCAACCAGGCCTCCTGGGCCTGGGAGTCGGGCTCGCAGTGCGACGGCGCGAAATACAGCCTGAACGACTTCCCGGCCGTCGCCAGCAATCAGGACGACATCGAGATCGAGACCGGAACGACCTGGACCACGGCCATCGTGGGAGTCCGCCAGGTGACCACGAGTTCCGACGGCGCCAACCGGGTCGCCCTCTTCCAGCAACCAGGTGCGGCCATCGCGCAGGGCGCGTTCAACGGCAACGCCCAGGTTGGTGGCACCCACAAGGTGATGAACGCCTACGAGTTCCTGGACGCCCCCGGTGAGTTCTACTTCGACAAGACCAGCCGCACGCTGTACTACTACAAGGCCAGTGCCGAGAACATGTCGACCGCGACGGTCTACGCGCCGAACAACGTGACCACCGTGTTGCGGGTGGCCGGCACCTCGACCAGCAGCCATGCGCGCAACATCACCTTCTCCGGGCTGACGGTCCAGCACTCCGACTGGAACCTGTTCAACGTCGCCGGCTCGTCCTTCAAGCAGGCGCAGCAGGGCAATCTCGGCGCCCAGGTGTATGCGAAGGGCAACTTCCACGTCTACCACTACCGGAATGTGGACGTGACCCCCGGCATCATCCACGTGCAGAACGCCGACGGGATCCTCCTGCAACGCAACCGGATCCAGCACACCGGCGCCGACGGAATCAACATGATCAATGATGTGCAGAGCACACAGTTGATCGGGAACCACACCAACGACATCGCCGGGTCCGCCATCACCGTCGGCCATCCCCAGCACGTCTACATCGGGGACGGCACGTCGACCAACCGGGAGAAGTACTCCGCGTCGGTCGAGGGGCTACCGAAGAACATCGACATCAAGAACAACTACCTCTACGACAGCGCGGTTCTGTTCAACGGGCACAGCCCCATCTCCGCGTACTTCGCCGACACCCTCACCATCCAGCGCAACCGGATCGAGAAGACCCCGTGGTCGGGCATCACGCTCGGCTGGGGCTGGTGGAACTTCGACGGGTCGTCGGGCTCGATCGTGCCGAACCGACCGACCACCACGGCGAGAAACAACACCATCAGTTACAACCACATCATCGACACGGTGCAGCGCCTCAGCGACACGGCCCCCATTTACACGCTCGGAAGTCAGCCCGGGACCACCATCACCAACAACTATCTCCAGGGTGTTCCGTCGGGCCACAAGTACGGACTGCACCCGGACGAGGGATCGGCGTTCATCACGTTCCGCGACAACGTCCTGAGTATCGACAAGAACGTCACCTGGATGATCAATTCGGACGACTTCGGGCGGAAGCACGATCTGAGCATCACGCAGATCTACGGCCCGATCAACAAGGTCTCGAACAAGAATCTGCCGAACAGCACGGTCGCCGACATCCTCGTCTCCTCCGACTATGTCTGGCCGGCGGCAGCGTACGGCATCGCCGCGAACTCCGGCCTTGAGGACGCGTACCGGGACATCATTCCGGCGAGCAATTTCTCCGCACCGAACTATGTGCTGCCGGCCAGCACCTTCGTCACCAGTGCCACGGCGTCGATCCCGATCCGGAGCATCGGCGACGCCACCAAGTCGGTCTGGTTGGCGCCGTACGGCACGACCACCTTCACCGCCGGGGCGACGATGACCAGGGCAGCCGGCACCGCCACGTCCATCGCCGTGCCGGCCAACCAGGGCGAGTACCGGCTCTACGTCGTCGACGCACAGGGCAACCGGTCGGCCGAGTCGACAGCGATCGTCCGGCAGCAGCAGGGCGGTGGCAGCGGTACGGGGAGCGGACAACTCGTGGGTGGCCAGTCGGGTCGCTGTGCCGAGGTGCCCAACTCCTCGACCACCAACGGCACTCAGACCCAGCTCTGGGACTGCTCGACGGGCACCAACCAGCGGTGGACCCAGACCGCCAGCAAGCAGCTGACCGTGTACGGCAACAAGTGCCTGGACGCCTCCGGGGCCGGCACGGCCAACGGCACCGCGGTCATCATCTGGGACTGCCACGGTGGGCTCAACCAGCAGTGGAACGTCAACGCCAACGGCACCGTGACGAACGCCCAGTCCGGGCTCTGCCTCGACGCCTTTGGCGCCGCCACCGCCAACGGCACCAAGCTCATCCTCTGGTCCTGCAACGGCGGCACGAACCAGCAGTGGACGCTGCGTAGCTGACCCGACCAGACTCCGGGGCCAGGCCGACACGGGCCTGGCCCCGGCTACTCCTGGTAGCCGTAGTTGTCGCAGGTCCGGCGTCCCTGGACGCAGTTCTTGGTGCGCTTGTTCATGGTGTTGACGTCCCACATCACGAACGCGTCGCCGTGCATCGACGAGGCGCTCTTGCCCTCCTTGTCGGAGGAGAGGTAGTAGCCCGCCGGGGTGCCCTTCGCCGGGTACTGGATGTCGAAGGTGATCGCCGGGATTCGGACCGGGTGACTGGTCGGGCAGGAGTTGCCGCTGCCGTACGCCACATGGTCCTTGTGGTTGGGGCTGTCCAGGTGCTTGCCGTCCCAGCAGTCCGGGAACTGCATCATGAAGTGCAGCGTCGCGTCGCCCCCGCAGATGGGCCAGTTGCCGTTGGTGCTGCGGGCGATGCCGTCGAGGTCACCGGGGCCGTAGAAGGCGCAGTAGAACTGGCCGGTCGCGCCACGCGGCGTCGGCTTCTTCTTCTTGGCGTCGCCGGAGATCATGCGCAGGCCGTTGGGCATCGGCATCTGGCCGGTCGAGTTCTTGGCGAGCGAGCGGTAGTAGACCCGGAACCCGGTGGTCTCGACCGGCTTTCCCGTCGCGTTGTCGTAGAGCGTGGGCACCCAGTAGGCGGAGTGGTCCTGGACGGGCTTGCAGGAGGTGGCCGTGAACTTTGTCAGGTCGCCGGCGACGGTGTTCGCGTCGACGGCCTTGTTGCCGACGAACGAGTGCATGTGCGACGCGCCCGGTAGGCCGGGGGCGACGATCGGGTCGTCCGGCAGCCGGTGGCTGTACTGGCAGTCCGCCCGGAACTCCGGGAGGTTACCCACCCCGGACGGGACGGGGTCGACCTTCAACGTCCGGTACGCGTCGGCCTGCGCCTTCCAGGCCGCCCGGTCGAGCGGAATCCAGCCGGTTGCCGGAACCTTCGGCGCGGCTGCGGTCGACGGCGTCGCGCCGGTCGACGGGGTCGTGGAGGCCGACGGCGTCGCGGAGGTCGACACCGCCACGCCGGGCGACGCTGGCTGCCCGGCCGGTGGCGACGGGTATTCGAGGGCGTTGGCCGCGTTCGACGGCTCGGGCTGCGGTGCGCCTGAACCCAGGTACACGCCCCCGGCCGCGATGACGAGTACGGCCGCCGCGCCGACGGCCACGCCCAGCCTGTTGCGGCCCAGCCAGCCAGGAACGCGATGACGGGGCGGCTGCGGGCTCTCGTACGACACGGTCACTCCCAACGATTGGACGCCAGGATGACCCGAACGGCCACGGCGGCCGAATGGTAGGCGCTTGCGGCCCGCGCCCGGAAGGTCTTTAAACCTTCCTTAAAGTACGCGGGGCTGGCCGCGTCGTGGGCACCGTCCGCCGGATCCGACGGACGGTGCCCGCGCCCGATCTCGGGTCGGCTCGACGTCGCTAGGAGGCGGCGGGCGGCGTGGTGTCGGTCGGCTCGGCGGCCTCGTCGTCCTTCGCGGGCTCCTCCTCGTCCGCCGCCTTGACGCGCGCGGGCTCGGTCCAGGAGAACTCGATCTCGACGGACACCTCCGTCTCGCTCTCCCGCTCGATCTCCAGCTCGCACCGCACCGTGTCCGCGACCGTCACCGCACCCGCCGCGCCGTAGAAGAGCCGCCCGTCAGACTCCAGCTGGTTCGCCAGCTGGCGCAGCCAGGCGGCCAGGTCGGAGCGTGACACCGTACGGGAGTCCTCATAGATATCCATGTCGGCCATGCTCGCACTCCACAAGGGACGGCGCGTTGAGGGCTTCGCCTTCACGCGCCCGTGCCGGCATGATATGGATCTTGCGGGTTGGCGGTGGTGCGGAAAAGTCGGCTTCGGAGGTGCTGCCGGGCAGCGCGCGGGTAATGCTGGGCGATGACATCGACCTGGAAGCCCCACGAGAAGCACGGCGGCCTGTCGGACAAGGACAAGCGCGAGCTGCCGGAGACCGTTTTCGCGTTCCCCGGCAAACGCAAGGAACCGATGACCGACGCGAGCCACGTCCGCAACGCCATCGCCCGGTTTGATCAGGTGCAGGGCGTCACCGACAAGGACCGCGACCTGGCCTTCCAGAACATCCTCGCTGCCGCCAAGCACTACGGTGTCGACGTCGCCGAGACGAACTGGCGCCAACTCGGCAAACTTCCGCATACGCCGAACCCCGCCCACTGACGGGACACCCACACGATTCGGCTCACTGACCGGATAGGTCCGCCTCCGCTGGGTAAGCGGCGCGGATGCCCGCCAAGCAGGAGCCGGCAGCTGACCACGACCTGCCCCCGCACCGGGTGCCCCGGGTCGACCGAACCTGGGCCGGCCTGCGCGAGCGGGTGTGGCACGGGTTGCGCTCCCGCGCCTGGCGCCTGCGCCTCTACGGGCTGCTCGCCGTGCAGGCCGGCGTCGCGGCGACGATCGCCTGGTTCGTGGGGTACCAGTTCCTGGACAATCCTGCCCCGGTGCTCGCGCCCACCACAGCGGTCGGCATCGTGGCCGCCGCGATGGGCTCACGCCTGCGCCGCACCATCGAGCTGCTGGTCGGGGTCGTCCTCGGGCTCGCCGTCGGTGACGCGCTCATGCCGTTGTTCGGCATCGGGGCCTGGCAGACCGGCGTGGTCGTCGTACTGGCGATCATCGTCGCCATCCTGCTCAAGGGCGGTGGTTCACTACTCACCCAGGCCGGCGGTACCGCGGTGCTCATCGCCACCCTGGAACCGCCCGTGCGTGACCTGTCCGTCCCTCGCTTCGTCGACGCGGCGGTCGGCGGGTTGGTCGGGTTGGCGGTCGGTCTGTTGCTGGTGCCCATTCACCCGCAGCGGACAGTGCGGCGTCTGGCCGAACCCGTCCTCGACCCGGCCATCGCCGCCATGCACGAACTGGCCGCGGCGCTGCGTCTTCGGGATCTTGACGGCGCCCAGCGGAGCCTGGGCGCGTTACGCGGCCTCGGCTCCCGGCTGACCGCGCTGGACGAGGGGCTCGGCGCCGCACAGGAGGTGGTGCGGCTGGCGCCCCTGCGCTGGCGCGAACGCACGTCCCTGGCCTACTACACGGACGCGGTCCGCCACCTGGAGCGCAGCCTCTACAGCTGTCGCGGGATCGCGAGGCGGCTCACGAAGGCCCTTCGGGACGGCGAACCGGTGCCGGAGGAGTTCCCTGCGGCCATCGACCTGCTGGCCGCCAGCGTGCAGACCCTGAGATGCGCGATCCGCGCGCGTGCCGAGCCGCAGGAGGCGCGCCAGCAGGTCCTGACCGCCGTGGAGCTGGTCGGGAAGGCGCAGGGAGACGCCGTACCGGATCCCACCCGCCCACACACCCACCGGTTGGGCTACTCGGGCATGATCGCCGTGGGTGAGTTCCGCACCTCCGCACACGACCTGCTGATGGCCAGTGGGCTGAACGCCGGCGAAGCGGCAGCGTTGGTGCGGCGGACGGCGGACCGGGACGATTGGGACTGAGCCCCGGACCGGCGTCTCCGCCACTATCGCCGAGCGGGAACGTCGAGCGCGCCGACGTCAGGTCGCCTTCAACGACGCGAGGACGTCGAGGTAGTGCGGGTTCTTCATGACCCCCAGCACGTTGCCGAACGGGTCGACCACCGCCGCGGTGATGAACCCCTCGTCTCCGTGCGGAGTGATCGGCTGGTACTCCGTGGCACCCATCGCCAGCAGCCGCTCGACGGTCGCGTCGAGGTCGTCGACGTACCAGTGCATCACCACGCCGCCCGGCCCGTTCGCCGCGCCGGCCGGTGCGTACCTGCGGTCGATGATGCCCAGTTCGGCCTGGTAGTCGCCGACGCGGAACTCGGTGTAGGCCGGGCGTCCGTCGGGGCCGGGGCGCATGAAGTACGCCTCGACGCCAAGGAATTCCGCGTACCAGGCAGTGGCCGCTTCCACGTCGTCCGCCCAGATGTTCAGGGTGGCGAATCCTCGCAGGCTCATCAGGTGTCCTCTCGTCGATGTCGTTGGTGTTGACGCTATCGACGATTGCGGAAGGTTTGCTTCCGCAATGAGTGGTGGGTCTCGACCGTGTCGAGCCGGCGCACGGAAATAGGTGAACACCTCAACCAAATGCTTGCGATGTCAACAAAGTGCGGCGACGATGGTGGGAAGATCCATCGACGCATTGGAGTGCGCGCATGCGAGCAAGAGCAGCCCGGGCCGGCGCAGTGCTGACCATGTCCGCGATCCTGACCGCCGGGCTCGGCGCCCTGGCCTCGCCCGCCTCGGCTCAGGAATCCGGCCTGACCTTCTACAGCGGGACCTTCACCACTGTCGTCGCGCACGTCCCGGCACCGACCGGCGCCTGCACGCCGCTGCCCTCGACGGCCGACAGCCACGTCGGGTGGAGCGGCTTCCAGGACGTCACCTTCTACCGGACCGCTGACTGCTCCGGGCAGGCGACGGGTGTGGGCACGCTCCGGACCTATCCGGCCGGGCAGTACACGAGCTTCCGGGCGATCTGAGCGACTGACCGCGTTTCGGGACGGGGCCGAGGTTGGCCACCAGCCCCGTCCCGGGCCCGGAACGGCGTGTACGCACGCCGATTCCCGGGTAGTCGCCGCCGTCGCGACGATGGATGGCGGGGGACAGCGTGGACAGCTACCCGGCAGTCGAGGACCACGGTCTGATCGGTGATCTACAGACCGCGGCACTGATCAGCACGGACGGTACGGTCGACTGGTTCTGCGCGCCCCGCTTCGACTCGCCGAGCGTCTTCGGCGCGCTGCTGGACCGCCGCAACGGCGGCCACTTCCAGCTCTCGCCCGACGGCGTCGACTACACGAGCAAGCAGCTCTACCTGCCCGGTACGCCGATCCTGATCACCCGCTTCCACAGCGCCGACGGTGTCGGTGAGTTGTTGGACTTCATGCCGGTCACCGGTGCGGAGGCCACCGACCGGCACCGGTTGATCCGGCTGGTGCGGATGGTCCGGGGGAGCATGCAGTTCCGCTTCCACTGCCACCCACGGTTCAACTACGGGCGCGATCCGTACGAGTTGGAGGTGCACCCCGAGGGCGACGTCTTCCGGAGCCCGACGATGAGCCTCACCCTGGCCGCCTTCAAGAACTCGCTCCGCGAGTTCGACGCGAGGGACATCAAACGGGACACCGACGGTGTGTCCGCGTCGTTCACCCTGCACGCCGGCGACATCGGCGGAGTGGTCCTGGAGACGGCCTGTCCGCACGAGCCCCGAGCACTCAGCACCGACGAGGCGTGCGATCTGCTCGCCGAGACCCGCGACTACTGGCGGCGGTGGGTGGGCGGTTCCCGGTACAAGGGCCGCTGGAGGGAGGTGGTCGAGCGGTCGGCGATGACCCTCAAGCTGATGACGTACGCACCGGCCGGTGCCCTGGTCGCCGCGCCCACCGCGGGGCTGCCCGAGCAGATCGGCGGGCAGCGGAACTGGGACTACCGCTACACCTGGATCCGGGACGCGTCCTTCTCCGTGCACGCGCTGCTGCGCCTGGGCTTCACCGACGAGGCCCAGAAGTATCTGCTCTGGCTCGACGCGCGCATCCGTGAGGCACGGGACGGCAACCTGCCCCTGCAGATCATGTACCGCATCGACGGCTCACCGGACCTCCCCGAGGAGGTGCTGGGTCACCTGGAGGGTTACCGCGGCTCCGCCCCGGTGCGGATCGGCAACGGCGCGGCGGGCCAACTCCAACTCGACATCTACGGCGAGGCGCTCGTCTCGTTGGAGCTCGCGGACCGCAACGGGCTGATCGCGCCGTACGAGGGGTGGCGCAAGACGGCCGGGTTGATGGACTGGCTCTGTGAGCACTGGGACCAGCCCGAGGACGGCATCTGGGAGACCCGTTCCGGTCGGCAGGACTTCACCTACGGTCGGGTGTTGTCCTGGGTCGCGCTGGACCGGGCCATCCGCATCGCGCGACGTCGGGGCCGCCCGGGCGACATCGCCCGCTGGTCCGCCGAACGTGACGCCATCTACCAGCAGGTGATGACTCGTGGGTTCAACCAGGAACGTCGCGCGTTCGTGCAGCACTACGGTTCCGACATCCTGGACGCGTCGCTGCTGGCGATGCCGGGTCTGAACTTCATCTCGCCGACCGACCCGATGTGGGAGTCGACGCTGCGGGCGATGGACACCGGCCTGGTCTCCGACAGCCTGGTCTACCGCTACGACCCGAAAGCCTCGCCGGACGGTCTCGCCGGCACCGAGGGCACCTTCAACATGTGCACCTTCTGGTACGTGCAGGCGCTCGCCCTGGCCGGCCGGATCGACGACGCCCGATTGACCTTCGAGAAGATGCTCACCTACAGCAACCCGCTCGGCCTCTTCTCCGAGGAGATCGCGCCGACCGGTGAGCAGATCGGCAACTTCCCGCAGGCGTTCAGCCACCTCTCGCTGATCAGCACGGCGGCGCACCTGGACGACCTGCTCGACCAGCAGGGTTGACCGGACCGGGTCAGAACAGCGTCAGCGGCTCGACCGGGATCGGCTCGGGCAACGCGTCGAGCCCGGGTACGCGTGCCCGTACCTCGTCGTGGAACCGGCGGGCGAGCGCCGGCGCTTCGGCGTTGTCCGGGGTGTGGATGAACATCGTCGGCGAGCGCCCCTCGCGGAGCCAGGTGACGGTCACATCGACCCAGCGCTGCCACCCCTTGACCGTGCGCGTCGGGTTGTCGCGACCGAGGTAGCGGACGATCGGCCGGTCGGTCAGCGCGAGGGTCCGGAGCGGCACGCGGGGCTTCTTGGTCCAGGCGTCCCGTTCCGCGTCACTGGTCGGCGGGCTCGCGAAGAAGGCGGTCGTGTCGAAGGGAATCCATTCGGCGCGGGCGGCGGCGAGGGTCGCCCCGAGCAGTCGGGCCGCGTGGGCGTCGGTGAAGAACGCGGGATGGCGGACCTCCACCGCGTACCGATGGGACTGCGGAAGCTGTTCCAGGAAACGGCCCAGGGCCGGGACGTCGGCGGGCGCGAACGAGCCGGGTAGCTGGATCCAGAGGGCATGGGCGCGCGGGCCGAGCGGTTCGATGGCGTCCAGAAAGACGCCCAGCGGTTCGTCGACGTTGGTGAGCCGGCGTTCGTGCGTGATGACCTTGGGAAGTTTGAGGACGAACCGGAAGTCGGGATCCGTCTGGGCGGCCCACGAGGCCACGGTGTCCCGGGCCGGGGTCGCGTAGAACGTGGTGTTGCCCTCCACGGCGTCACACCAGCTGGCGTAGTGCCGCAGGCGCTCGGTGGGCGGCAGCCGGTGGCCCGGCCACGACCGGTGGCTCCACATCGCGCACCCCACGTGCAGACGCATGACCGCCCCTCCCGCCGGTGACCGCGCTCGACCGGGGCCCACCGTATACGGGCCACTGGACCCGACCGGGAGACGGTGCGGCAGGTAGGGTCCGGCGCCATGCGCGTGTTGTTCGCCAGTCTGGCGTCCGTCGGTCACACCTACCCGTTGATCCCGCTGGCGATCGCCGCCCGGGACGCCGGGCACGAGGTCCACTTCGCTGCCGGGACGGAGGTGCACGCGCCGCTCGCCACGCACGGCCTGCGGCCGTTCCGTCCCGGCGACGCCTTCTACGAGGTGTACGCCGAGGATCTCGCACCGGAGTTGGCGCGGCTGCGGCCCGACCTGGTGGTGCACGAGTGGGGGCTGCCGGGGGCGGCCGTGGCGGCTCACCGGGCCGGGATCCCGGGCCTGTGGCACGGGTTCGGCCGGATGTTTCCCGAGGGCATCGGCCTGGAACTGCCCACCAGGAACGCCGAGGTCGTCGGCCGGCCGCACCTGGACATCTGGCCGCCCTCGCTCCAGGACAAGGACTTCCTCGCCACGGAACGTCGTATCGAGCTGCGACCGGTCGCGTTCTCGACACCGGCACCGCTGCCCGAACGGGTGAGCCGTCGCACGTCGCGACCGTTGATCTATCTGACCCTCGGCACCGCGTTCGGTACGCCGGAGCTGCTGCGCACCGCCATCGCCGGCCTGGCGGCGCTGGACGCCCAGGTGGTGGTCGCGGCCGGCCGGGTGCCCCTGGAACAGTTGGGCGAGATCCCCGACCACGTCAGCGTCCACCCGTGGGTGTCGCAGGCTGAGCTGCTGCCGCTCGTCGACGTGGTGGTGCACCACGGGGGCAGCGGCACCACCCTCGGCGCGCTCGCGGTTGGCGTACCGCAGTTGCTGCTGCCACAGGGCGCCGACCAGTTCGCCAACGCCGACACGCTCGCCGCCGCCGGTGTCGCCCTGCGGCTCCTTCCCGGCCAGGTGGACGCGGGCGCGATCGCCGAGCAGGTCCACCGGCTGCTTCCGCAGCATGGCAACGCCGAGCAACGCGACGCGGTCCGGGCGGTCGCCGAGGAGATCGCTGGCATGCCCTCCCCGGCGGCCGTCGCCCGGCGCCTATCGGAGTACGTGGCAACGGAAGCCTGACCCGAGCGCGGACGTCAACCCAGCGTTGACGACCAGATGTCGTCAACCTATAGTTGACGCATGACGGACCCCAGCCAACTGAGCAACACGCTGAAGCTCGACGACCTCATTCAGTCGATCAAGAAGCTGCACACCGACGCACTCGACCAGCTCACCGACGCGGTGCTTGTCGCCGACCACCTCGGCGAGGTAGCCGATCACCTGATCGGGCACTTCGTCGACCAGGCCCGGCGCTCGGGCGCCTCCTGGACCGACATCGGCCGCAGCATGGGTGTCACCAAGCAGGCCGCCCAGAAGCGCTTCGTGCCGAAGACGACCGACGCGGCCGCGCTCGACCCCAACGCCGGCTTCGGCCGGTTCACCCCTCGCGCCCGCAACGTGGTGATGGCCTCGCAGGAGGAGGCCCGCGCCAGCGGCAACGCCGAGATCGGCCCCGAGCACCTGGTGCTGGGCCTGCTGGCCGAGCCGGAAGGGCTGGCAGCCAGGGTGATGGCTGGTCGCGGCGCCACCCCCGAGGCGGTACGGGAGGCGGTCGGCGCCGTCCTCCCACCGAGGGTCGAGCAGGTTCCGGACCTCATCCCGTACGACGCGCGCGGCAAGAAGGCGTTGGAGCTGACCTTCCGGGAGGCGCTGCGCCTCGGGCACAACTACATCGGCACCGAGCACATGCTGCTCGCCCTGCTGGAGCAGGAGGACGGCGCCGGCGTGCTCACCAACCTCGGCCTGGACAAGGCGACGGTCGAGGCCGACCTGGCCGCCGCCCTCGCCGCCGTCGGGAAAAAGTGAGAGACCGGGGTCAGGACACCTCAGGAAAGCCGTAACGCAGGGCGTGCTCCGGATCGGCCGGGTCGATCTGGCGTACGCCCGCGTCGGCGAGGCGCTTGTTGACCTCGTCGAGTTGCTCACGCACCAGGCGGGCCTCCTCCTCGGTGACCCGGCCGCGGTGTGGCTTGCCGGCGTGCTCCAGCGTGCCGTAGTCGATCTTCTCGGTGGTCTTGCGGGCCTTGGGTGGGCGGACCCGCTCGGCCGTCTTCAACAGCTGCGCCATCGGCACGTCGGTGGCCATCGCGTCGAACTCGCTGGCGGTCAACACCACCCGGCGGGGCTCGCCGCCACCGTGCCGGTCGTGGATCTCCACCACCGCCACGTCCAGCGCGGCGTCGTCGATGTTCTCCACCTCGCCCGGGGTGGCGTCCAACTGCACGGGCCCGGCGACCAGGTCCGGGTGCTCCAGCACGACGACGCGGACCACCTCGTCGTCCTGCTGCAGAACCGTGCCGGTGAAGTCGGAGACGTGGATCGTCTTCTTGCCCATGCGCGGAGCTTCTCCTGTCGTAGGCCGGGATGGCGGACCACAAGAAATTACCCGACAGGTGTGCGAAAGCCGCCGCTGGACCTCCTCCGGTGTGTCGCCCCGAACGTCAGAGGCTGCCCCTCGGTGCCACCCAACCGGTGGTGCGTCAGTGGGTGTTCAGGCGGTGCCGACCGGAGCTGCCGACGGACAGCTTGTTCAGCCCGGCCCACGACAGCGTTCCGCCACCGATCGTCCGCGGGTTCCGGTAGCGCGGCTGAGGCGGATTGCCTCCGACGGCCTCCGCCGCCTGCCAGAGTCGCTCGGGGTCCTGCTGGTAGTGGTCGCTCGGCTGAATCGGCATGCGTTCACCGTCCCAAACAAAGGTGTCCAGGTATGGAAATACATATGACGGTCGATTCGCGCGCCTGGTTCCCGCACCCCTTTCCCGCTCGGCCCTGACGTATCCTGCGCCCGGCCCTGCCGTCCGGCGTACGGTGATCGACGACGGGTCGGGTGACGGGGAGGTGCGCATGCTCGACCGGCGACTTCACCTGCACCTGGCCACCTGGCTCGGCCAGTGGCCGGCCGGGCCGGGATTGCACGTGGTCGCCTCGCAGCGGCGGGCCGAACCGGCCTGGGATGGCCGGCTGCGCCCCGCGCTCGCCGTGGACACCGGGCAGAGCGCCGTGCTCTCCGTGGCGCCGGACCGCGTGGCGGCGACCCGCGCGTTGGTCAGCCGTACGCCGGCTCGCTTGCTCGCCGCACTGCCGGAGGCCGTCGGCCGGCCCAATTTCTGCGTACACGACGGCCCCTTCCGGTGGAGCCTGGCGCCCGCGCCGCTGCCGGACGTGGGGGAGTGGACCGAGCCGACCGCCCCCGGGCTGCCGCCGTGGCTGCGACTCTTCGACCGGCCGGTGCTGGTGGTCCGCGACCCGGACGGCGCCTACCTGGCCGGTGCCGGGATCAAACGGCACGACGCGTACGGGCACGAGTTGGCCGTCGGTACCGTGCCGGCCGCCCAGGGGCGCGGCCTGGCCCGTCGACTGGTGGCTCAGGCGGCGCGGCGGGTGCTCGACGAGGGGGCGGTCCCCACCTACCTGCACGAGCGGGACAATCACACCTCGGCCCGGGTCGCCGAAGCGGCCGGGTTCCCGGACCGGGGCTGGCGCGCGTACGGCGTCTATCCCCGCTGAGCGGGCAACCGGCGCGGACCGTGGATCCCGGGCCGGATCCACGGTCCGCAACCTCCCCCCAGGCCCCGGTACCGGGTGTAGCGGCCTCGCCTGGGCGAGCCGCTACGTGTCGATCACGCTACGTATCGAACTGGCTCGGGGCAAGGTTGAAGCTGTCGGTTCGGAGTGTCGAAAACCAGACTTGACCTGCGGCTTCGCTGCCAGCATGGTGCCGGCCGGATCAGTGACGGAGCGTGCGAATCAGGTCGAGCACCTGTCGGGTCACCGGCCGCAGGACCCGGAGCCGGGACAGTGCCACGAGCCGGTCGATCAGTGGTACGGCCCCGTCGATCAGTTGGCGGGTCTTGATTTGGTCCGGCGATCGGTCGTGCACCCAGTAGAGGATCACGCCCATGTACGCGAGCCAGAGCAGCTCGGGCAGCTGCGGACGCAGCTCGGCGTCGACCTTGGCCGTCGAGCCGGTCAACACCTCGCCGAAGAGGTCGATGGCCGCCTGTCGGGGGCCGGAGGACTCCGCGGAGAAGGGGCTCAACGGGGAGGTGGGCTCCGCCGCCGTCTTGAAGAAGGTCGCCGCGAATCCGTGTGAGGGCGTCAACACGTCGATCCCCGCGTGCAGCACCCCGGCGAGCCGGGGACCGAACGCCTCCTCCCGATCGAGCACGGGCTGCGCGGCGGCCCGGTGCTCGACCTGGGACTGGGCGTAGAACTCCTGAATCAGGTGGTCCTTGGAACCGAAGTAGTAGTAGGCGTTGCCGACCGCCACGCCGGCTTCCTGCGCGATAGCCCGCATGGTCGTCTGGGCGTATCCGCGTTCGCGGAACAGCCGCATCGCGGTGTCCCGGATCAGCTGCCGGGTCTGCTCGCCCCGGGCGGTGGCTGGGTCACCCGCAGTGGTCGTCTGCGCAGGCTGCTCGGTCATCGGGCTCACCGTATCCCGCCGGTTCGTCGGTCGGCTCGGCCCGCGGGTCGCGGATCCGCTCCCGGATCGCCGAGGCGGCGGCCACCGTCTGCCGGGCGAGGGGCAGCAGGTGCGGTCGGGCCAGCCGCTCGGCCGTGGATCGATGGTCGGCCAGTGCCCAGAGGCAGGCGAACCAGGCGCCGTCGCCCGCGTACACCTCGCCGGTGTCGGCGATCACGGTGAGGTCGCGCAGCGTCGCGTCGTGGTCCAGGCCGGGGAAGCGCCGCCGGGCCTCGGCGGACCCGGCCGGCACGAACTCCAGGGGTACGAGCTGGGCGCGGGACGACAACCAGCGGCGGGCGGCGCGGCAGAGCGGGCAGGCCTCGTCGAACAGGACGGTGAACCCCCGGATCCCACCGCCGGAGTGGGCGGTGGGATCCGGGAGCCGACCGACGCCACCGGTCGGGGGCACGGTCATCGGGTCGGTGGGTTGTTCGTCGGGCCGACACCCGGCTGCGGCCCGGTCGGCTGCGGTCCGGCCGGCTGGGGTACTGCCGGGTGTGCGCCGGTCGGTTGCCCTCCGCCCGGGTACGCGCCGACAAACTGCGATCCGGGTGGGGTGGACGGCATGGGGAGTCGGCCGATCGGGGCGAGCGGGGGGTGGGTGGCGAGCTGGCGGAGTCGGTTTCGGCGGTAGCGGCCGAGCGCGAAGACGTTGAAGAAGTGCAGCGCGCCGAGCACCAGCAGCACCAAGCCGATCTTGAGTGACAGTTCCTCCATGGCCTGGCTGGTCGAACCCACCGGGTCGGAGTGCTTCATCGCCACAGTGACGTAGCCGAGGTTGAGCAGATAGAAGCCGACCACGAGGAGGCTGTTGACCGCTTGGGCGAGTCGCTTCTCGGCGAACACCTCCTCCAAGAAGACCAGCCCGTTGCGGGACAGCGCTCGAGCCACCCAGATGGTCAGGCCGACGCTGACCGCGAGGTAGATCACGTACATCCAGACCTTGATGTCCATGTGGACGCCCTTCTTGAACGTGTTCAACTACCGACGTCATCAGACTAGGGCTGATATTGAACATGTTCAAGAAGTGGCGACCAGTGACTGTGGACACTCTGGTGCGGCGCTGAGAGCGCGCCGTCCGGCCGAGCGTTTCAGCCCGGCCGGACGGCGCCGTGGCTCAGCCGGCCAGGCCGAGCACCTCGGCCGCCGCGCGACCGTTGGCGTGGCTCGCGCCGTAGGTGGTGACGAAGGCGCGGACGCCCGCGGGCCGCCACTGTGCCGGCCAGCCCATCTCCACCACTGTCACCGGGTGCTGGGCCGCCAGGTCGGCGATCAGCTCCGGGCCGCCGGGCAGCCGGTGCAGGTGCCGCCCGACCAGCACGATGGGACGGTCGCCCGCCAACCCGCGCAGCGTGGCCGGGTCGGTCTCGGCGGCGATCACCCGGATCTCCGGCACCCCGTCCAGGTGCGGACCGAGGCCCCACGGCACCCGACCCTCGGCGATCGTCGACTCGGTGTGCAGTTGCACCACCAGTGGCTGGTCCAGGCCGGTGAGCAGGCCGTCCACCCGGACCGCTCGGCGCGCTGCCGCGTACCCCAGCTCGGTGTCGCCGGTGGTCGGCGACCCGCTGGCGGCCCGGGTCCAGGCGGCGAGGTCGGCGGCACGGCCGGCCGCCTCCTCGACCCGCACCCTCGCCAGCCGGCCGTCGGTGAGCGCGTCGACGATCTCGGCGGCCACCCGCTCGACCAGTTCGGCGTCGACCTTCGCGCCGATGCAGAGCAGGTCGGCACCCGCGCTCAGGGCCCGGACCGCGGCCGGCCCAACCCCGCCGGCGGCCACCGCGGCACCCTTCATCTCCAGCGCGTCGGTGATGACGGTGCCGGTGAAGCCGTACTCGGTGCGCAGCAGGTCGACCAGGACGGCCCGGCTGAAGGTGGCCGGGTCAGCGCCGGTGAGCGCCGGCACCCGGATGTGCGCGGTCATCACGGCGCGCGCCCCGGCGGCGACGACGGCCGCGAACGGCGGTAGGTCCCGCTGGCGGAGCAGGCCCAGTGGAGCGTCCACGGTGGGCAGTTCGTGGTGGGAGTCGGTGACGGTGGCGCCATGCCCGGGGAAGTGCTTGGCGCAGGCGGCCACGCCGGCGGCCTGCAACCCGGCCACCGCTGCGGCCGAGTGGGCGGCCACCCGCACCGGGTCTGCGCCGAAGGACCGGGTGCCGATCACCGGGTTGTCGTCGGCGGTGTTGACGTCGACAGTGGGGGCGAGGTTGACGGTGATGCCGAGCGCGGCCAGTTCGGCGCCGATCGACTGGTAGACCCGTCGGGTGAGGGCCACGTCGCCGATCGCCCCCAGGGCGGCGTTGCCGGGGTACGGGCTGCCGGTGGCGTGCGCCAGCCGGGTCACGTCGCCACCCTCCTCGTCGATGGCGATCAGCGCGTCCGGCCGACCGGTGCGCAGCGCGGCGGTGCTCGCCGCCACCTGCGCGGGGTCGTGCACGTTGGTGCCGAACAGGGTGTGCCCGGCCAGCCCGTCGGCCAGCAGGTCGACCGCCCAGTCCGGCGGGACCGGTCCCGGGTACGCGGCCAGCAGCGTGCCCAGCGCGAGCCGGCGCAGTCCTGGATCCAACCCCACGTGATCTTCCCCCTTCGGTGCCCCCGCGGGTACGAAACGTCGTACCGGTGGTGGTCTTGGCCCTGCCGACTCGGCGGAGCGTCCCACCGTCTGGTGGCCGTTACGCTACGGCTACCCGTTCGCAGGTAGGTTTACAGTTAGCAAAGTTTACTAAAACTAGAGGACGTGTCATGAGTGCGACCCGGCTGCCCGGCACCCCCCGTCTGTTGCGGGCACTCAACGACCGTGCCGCGCTGGAGCTGCTCCTCGAACGCGGCCCGCTGACCCGGGCTCGACTCGGCGAGCTGACCGGGCTGTCGAAGGTCACCGCCTCGCAGCTGGTCGAGCGGCTGGAGGAGCGCGGCCTCGTCGCGCGGGTCGGCGAGCAGGCCGGCGGGCGAGGGCCGAACGCCCAGCTCTACGCCGTCCGCCCGGGCAGCGCGCACGTGGTCGGCGTGGACGTCGGGCCGGACCGGGTGGTGGCCGCGTGCGCCGACATCACCGGTGCGGTCATCGGCCGGGTGGAGCAGTCGACCCGCGACACCGACGACCCGGTGGGCGTGGTGCACAACGCCGTCGTGCAGGCCGCGAGCAGCGCCCAGGCGCAGCTGAGCAGCGTACGACGGATCGTGCTCGGCACGCCGGGTCTGGTCGACCCCGGCACCGGCGACATCACCTTCGCCTTCAACCTGCCGCGCTGGCACAGCGGTCTGCTCGCCGCGTTGCGGGACGACCTGCACACGCCGGTGGTCTTCGAGAACGACGTCAACCTGGCCGCGGTGGCCGAGGCGCAGTCCGGCGCAGCGCAGGGGCTGTCGGACTTCGTGCTGGTCTGGGTGGGCGCCGGCGTCGGCCTGGCGATCATGCTGGGCGGGCGGTTGCACCACGGCAGCAGCGGTGCCGCCGGCGAGATCGGCTACCTGCCGGTGCCCGGCGCGCCCATCCCGCGCGACGTCTCCCGTCGCGCCAAGCCGGCCTTCCAGCAGTTGATCGGTGCGGACTCGGTGCGCCTGGTGGCCCGCGAGCACGGCTACCCGGACGCCGACGCCGCCGAGGCGGTCCGCGCGGCCGTCGCGGCCGGCGCCGACGGCGGCCCGATGCTCGACGAGTTGGCCCGACGGCTCGCGCTCGGCGTGGCCAGCACCTGCGTGGTGCTGGACCCGCCGCTGGTCGTGCTCGCCGGCGAGGTGGGCCAGGCCGGTGGCGCGGCGCTCGCCGACCGGGTGCAGCAGGAGGTCGCGGCGATCACCCTGGTGCAGCCGCGAGTGGTGCCGACCGGGCTGACCGAGGAGCCCATCCTGCACGGCGCGCTGCGCACCGCCCTGGACGCGGTGCGCGACGAGGTGTTCGGCTCCACCGTCGGCTGAGCCCGCTGCGGCGGTCATGTGAAGGAATATTTCACCGCGCGTCCGCCGGGTGCAAGCTCTTGCCGCCTGCTGGGCGGCCCGGCCTACCGGGCCGCCCAGCAAAGGATGGGCAGCCCGGTGAAGGCCTCAGATCAGGTCGCGGCGGCGGAACACGGCGAACGCCGCCGCGGTCAGGCCGCCAGCGAGCACGAGCAGCACCAGCAGCGACGCCTCCCAGGTGATCGTGTAGAACGCGTCGCAGTTGAGGCCGGTGCTGCCCGTGCAGAGCCGTTCGTCGTAGAACCGCGCACCGCCGTTGAGCCACGCCCCGATGTGACTGGAGAGCATGAACAGGTCCGACTTCCGCGCGTCGACGATCTCCAGGACCAGCCGGGCGCCCAACTCCCAGACCACCGCGTACGCGGCGAACGCGCCGAGCGCCGCCGACGTGTGCCGACCCAGCGTGGCGATCGCGAAGCCCAGCGCGGAGGCCAGCAGCACCAGCACCAGGCCACGGCCGTGCACCGCGCCGAGCGAGCGCCAGAAGTCACCGTCCAGCCGGCCCGGCAACCCGGCGGCCTGCCCGATCACCCAGAACGTGGCGAGGTAGGCCACCGACGCCAGCAGGGCCAGCACCAGCACCGTGCCGAGCAGGGTGCCCAACTTGGCCGCGAGCACAGTCACGCGGCGCGGTCGCCAGAGCAACAGGTTCACCACGCCGCCCGAGGTCAGGTCCGCGCCGATGTAGGAGGCGCCGACCAGGAACCCGAACAGCACCAGGAACGCGATGAGGAAGTACAGCAGCGGCTGTGCCTGCTCGGCGAAGGTGAACACACCCGGCAGGAAGTCGGCGGCGATCGGCAGCCGATCCTGCAGGACCGGGTCGATCTCGGAGCAGTCGGAGGGGAGGTACATCCCGCCGTCCTCCGTCGGAAGCGCGCCGCCCTGGCGGGCCAGGCACTCCCGGAACGTGGCCTCCATGCTCTGCCGCGCCTCGGTGGCCTGCTGCCGCGCCGAGTTCAGCTCACTGACGCTCGGCTTGTGGGAGCCGGCAAGGGTGGTTGCCGCCGTGACCGCGAACGCCAACACCAACAGAACGACCATGAGCTGCACGAAGCGACGCGCGGACAGTCGCTCCAACTCGGCACGCACCAGGTTCACGCGTCCACTCCCCGATCGAGGTCGATCACAGCTTCGCCCTGCGGCAGCGACGAGTCGCCGACCTGCCGGGGCACCGACGGATGCTCGTACGCGCCGGTCAGCTCCAGGAAGACGCTCTCCAGATCCGGCCGGAGCGGCGTCAGCTCGCCCACCCACAGACCCTGCTCACCGAGCACCCGGCTGACCACCGTCGGGTCGCCAACCCCGCTCACCACCAACGCTCCGCCGTCCACGACCGCCGTCAGCTCGGCCGCGTGCAGCAGCTCGACGGCCCGCTCCGGCTCGGCCACCCGCACCAGGAACTCGTGCCGGTCGTGGCCCGCCAGCACCTCGTCCACCCGACCGGTCGCGACCCGCCGCCCCCGGGAGATGATCGTGACGTGGTCGCAGATCAGCTGGATCTCGCCCAGGATGTGACTGGACACCAGCACTGTCACCCCGTTGGCCGCCAGCGACCGCATCAGGTCCCGCATCTCCCGGATGCCCGCCGGGTCCAACCCGTTCGCCGGCTCGTCCAGGATGAGCAACCGCGGGTCCTTCAACAGCGCGGACGCCACCGCCAGACGCTGCTTCATGCCCAGCGAGTAGCCCTTCACCCGCTCATCGCCCCGGTCGTTCAGGCCCACCAGATCCAGCACCTCGTCCACCCGCGAGACCGGCACACCACCCGCGCGGGCCAACAACCGCAGCGTGCGGTAGCCGCTGAAGTTGCCGAAGAACTGCGGGCTCTCCACGATGGCGCCGACCTGGCCCGCCACTCGAGGCAGCAGCTCCGGCGACGGTTCGCCGAGCACTGTCATCCGGCCGCTGTCGGCGCGTACCAGCCCGAGCAGGGCCCGCAGGGTGGTGGTCTTGCCCGAGCCGTTGGGGCCCAGGAAGCCGTGGACCTGGCCCGCCTCGACCAGCAGGTCGAAGCCGTCCACCGCCACCCGTCGGCCGCTGCGCAGGCTGTGGAAGGTCTTGCGCAGACCCTCGATCTCGATGACCGCGCTCATCCGCGCGGCTCCGTACGTCGGAGGGGCATGGGCCGTCCTTCGGGCTTGGTGATCAATGACACGGCGCTTCACCCTATGGCTGAGGTGCCGCCCATGGGGGGCACCGCGGCGCTGCGTGGTTGGATGGAGCGGTGACTGGTGACCTGATCCCCGGCGCTGCCGGCGCCGCGCCTGCCGCCGCTTTCGTGGACCCGGATCTGGTGGTCAGCCTCGACGGCGTCGGCGTACGCCGCTCTGGCACCGCCCTCCTCCAGGACCTGACCTGGCGCGTCGAACTGGACGAACGGTGGGTCGTGCTCGGCTCCAACGGCGCCGGCAAGACCACACTGCTCAACCTCGCCGCCGGTCGGCTGCACCCCACCACGGGTGTCGCGCACGTGCTCGGCGAGCGGATCGGCCGCACCGACGTCAACGAGCTGCGTACCCGGATCGGGCTCACCACCGCCGCGATCGCCGAGCGGCTGCCCGCCGACGAGCGGGTCAGCGACGTGGTGGTGACCGCCGCCTGGTCGGTGGTCGGCCGCTGGCGGGAGAACTACGACCGGGGCGACGAGGCGCGGGCGCGGGCACTGCTGAGTCAACTCGGCGTCGGTGGCCTCGCCGAACGCCGCTACGGCACCCTCTCCGAGGGTGAGCGCAAGCGGGTGCAGATCGCCCGTGCCCTGATGACCGACCCGGAGCTGCTGCTGCTCGACGAGCCCGCCGCCGGGCTCGACCTGGGCGGTCGGGAAGACCTGGTCGCCCGACTGGCCGAGCTGGCGTACGACCCGGACGCCCCGGCGATGGTGCTGGTCACCCACCACGTCGAGGAGATTCCGCCCGGGTTCACCCACGCGATGCTGCTGCGCGAGGGTGGGGTGGTCGCCCAGGGTCTGCTCGCCGAGACGCTGACCGGTGACAACCTCTCCAAGACCTTCGGGCTGCCACTGGTGGTCGAGCGGTCGGGCGACCGCTTCACGGCTCGCGCCGCCTGAGCTTCGGACAGGCGGAGGCGACAGTGCCGCAGACCCGGGTTGCCGTGGTGGGCAGCGCCAACATGGACCTGGTCGCGATGGCGCCCGCGCTGCCTCGACAGGGCGAGACCATGCTCGGCACCGACTTCGTGATGGTGCCCGGCGGCAAGGGCGCCAACCAGGCCGTGGCCGCGGTCCGGGCCGGCGCCTCCTGTGCCTTCCTCGGCGCGATCGGCTCGGACGCCTTCGGCGTCACCCTCAAGGCCCGCATCACGGCGGCCGGCGTGGACACCAGTCAGCTTCGCGTGGTCTACGGCGCCTCCGGGGTGGCGCTGGTGATGGTCAACGCCCAGGGGGAGAACGCCATCGTGGTCACCCCCGGCGCGAACGACGCCCTGGTCGGCCTCACCGAGGAGGAGCTGACCACAGTGCGCGCGGCGGACGTCCTGGTCGCCCAACTGGAGATCCCGGTGCAGACCGTGACCGCCGCCGCGGTGGCCGCCCGTGAGGCCGGCACCCGGGTCATCCTGAACGCCGCCCCGGCACGGGACCTCCCACCCGAGCTGCTCGCCGCCGTGGACCTGCTGGTCGTCAACGAGGGCGAGGCGCAGGCGCTCGCCGGCCGAGGTCGGGAGGAGCCCCGCGCGCTGCTCGACCTGACCCCCCGGGCCGTGCTCACTCTCGGCGGTGAGGGCGCCTGGTACGTCGACCGGGACGGCACCGAGGTGCACGTGCCGGCGGTACGGGTCGACGTGGTCGACTCCACCGCCGCCGGTGACGCGTTCACCGCCGCGCTGGCCGTCGGCTGGGGCGAAGGACGCGACCTGGTCGACGCGGTGCGCTGGGCGTCGGCGGCCGGCGCTGCCTGCGTCCGCAAGCTCGGCGCCTCGGTGGCGCTACCGCAACGCGCCGAGATCGACGAGCTGTACGCACCGGCCTGAGCACGTCCCGCGCTGCGCCGGCCTGACCGTGTCGGCCGGTTACGCCCGCTGGCCCGCGCCCGTGCGGAAGGCCCGGCGATATGCCGACGGTGAGGTCAGCATGACCCGGCCGAAGTGGTGCCGATAGGTCACCGGCGTGTCGAAGCCCACCGCGCGGGCGACCTGCTCGACCGGGGCGTCGGTCTCCTCCAGCAGGGCCAGGCTGGCGCGGATCCTCTGGTCGATCAGCCAGCGGATCGGGCTGGTCCCGGTGGCCCGGGCGAAATGCCGCAGGTAGGTGCGGGACGACATGTGCGCCCGCCCGGCGAGCTGGGCCACGGTCAGCGGCTCGGCGAGATGGGCGAGCGCCCAGTCGATGCTGCCGGCGATCCGGTCGTCGTCCGGGTCGGCGGGTACCGGTGCCTCGACGAACTGGGCCTGCCCGCCGTCGCGGTGCGGCGGGATCACCAGCCGTCGGGCGACCGCGTTGGCGACAGCCGCGCCATGGTCGCGTCGGATCACGTGCACGCAGAGATCCAGCCCGGCTGCGCTGCCGGCACTGGTGAGCAGGTCACCGTCATCGAGGTAGAGCACGTCCGCGTCCACCTCGACCCGCGGGTAGCGTCGCGCCAGCAGCTCCGCGTACCGCCAGTGGGTCGTGGCCCGCCGACCGTCCAGCAGCCCCGCTCCGGCCAGCGCGAACGCGCCCGAGCAGATCGACATGATCCGGGCCCCGCGCCGGTGCGCCTGGCGCAGCGCGGTGGTCAGTTCGGGCGACGGGTCAGCGGTCACGTCCGGCACGCCGGGCACGATCACCGTCCGCGCCGCCGCCAGCTCGGCCAGACCGTACGGGGTGTGCAGGCTGGCCCCGCCGACCACCGGCACCGGCCCCGGCTGCTCGGCGCAGAGCACCAGGTCGTACCAGTCGACGTCGAACTCCGGCCGGGCCAGCCCGAAAACCTCGGTGACGATGCCGGTCTCGAACACCGACATCCCCGGGTACGCGAGCACGGCGACCCGGTGCGCGGCTGCCTGTCGTCGGGACGCTGGCAGCGGGCGCGGGCCGGTTGTCGTGGCCGGGATCGGCATGGCGGGATGTTAGCGCAGGACGTCGTTCCCGCCACTCGTCCCGAGCTGGCATTCTGGCGAGGATCGGTGCATGACCTCCACTTTCGCCGTTCCGCCGGCCGATTCGGCCACCGCCGTCGCCCACTTCCGCAATCGGCTCAGCGTCGAGACCGACGTCAGTGACGTGCACGCCGACCTGTCGGCCCGTACCCCGGGTCTGGTGGTCGTCGACTCCCGGGGCGCGGCCGCCTGGGCGCAGGGGCACCTCCCCGGCGCGGTGCACCTGCCCACCGCCGAGATCGCGACCCGGGCGGCGGACCTGATCCCGCCGGGCTCGGCGGTGGTGACCTACTGCTGGGGCCCGGGCTGCAACGGCGCGACCCGGGCCGCGTTGGAGTTCGCCCGGCTCGGTCATCCGGTGAAGGAGATGCTCGGCGGGTTCGAGTACTGGGTGCGGGAGGGGCTGCCGGTGGTGACGGAGGCCGGGCTGACCCGGCGACCGGTCGACGACCTCACAGCGCCCACCACAACGATCACCTGCGACTGCTGAGCCTGGGCGCAGGCGAGCGAGGGTTCAGCCGATGGGCTCGTCGGTGAGCTTCTCGCCGCGTCGGCGCAGCATGCCCAACCCGGGGATGCCGGCCACGGCGAGCTTGAGGTCACGGGTCACGTCGAGCAGGTCGTGCAGGTCCGGACCGACCCGGTCCAGCGTGGCCAAGATCGGCAGGATGTCCGCCGTCAGGTGTTCCTTGAGCTTCGGCAACTCGTCGATCAGGTGGATCGCCGCGCTGATCTCCTCGTGGCTCAGCTCCTCGACGAACCGGCCGGCCATCGGCGCGGCCCGGCGCAACGCCGGCTCGTACGCCGTCAGCAGCTCGGCCGCAGTGGCGGCGGCCTCCGTCGCGGTGCCCACGGTGGCGGCGGCGCGGTTCGCGACCCGATCGGCCTCGGCGACCACAGTGCTCGCCGCCCGGGAGACCCGATCGGCCTCGGCGACCACGACGGCGGCTGCGGTGGCCACCTCGGTGGCCGTGTCGATGGCGGTGGTCGCGGCGGCGCTGATGACGGCCACCTCGCGGACCGCGGCCTCGGCGTCGGTGAGCACCTGATCGGTCCGGTCCAGGGTCGTCTCGATCCGGTCGACCACACCGTTGATCCGGGCCAGCAGCGCCTCCACCCCGTCCAGCACGGCGAACGCGCGGGCGGGCACGGCGGCCATCGAGGCGGCCGAGCCGAGCGCCTGGTCGAGAGCGGAGCGGGTCAGGCCGACCACGGCGGTCGGGGTGGGGAGGGGAATCGCCATGGGATCAAGTGTGCGTCGGCCGGGCCACAACCGCCCGACGGAGCCGTCAGTGGGACCGTGGACCGGCGGTGTCGGCGCGGGCCACCCGCAGCGCCCACCAGATCAGCGGCACCTGCAACGGCACCCGGCCGTACGCGATGGCCCGCTTCGTCGGGCGGCGCTGCCGCCAGTCCACGGCCATCTTCACGTTCGCCGGTAGGACGGCGACGAAGAGTGCGGCGGCTGCCCGACCGCCGGCCCGCCGGGTGGCCGGGTTCGCGACCGCCGCCGCCACCGCCAGTTCGGCCACCCCGCTGGCGTACGTCCAGAACCGGGCCGGGCCGGGCAACGCGCGCGGCACGATCGGGTCGTAGACGCCGGGGCGTACCAGATGGGTGACGCCGGCCGCCGCGAGCAGGCCGGCCAGGGCGACGGCCTCGCCACGGCGGGTGGTCATCGATGGTCCCCCTGCTGTTCGACGGCGCGCTGCACGGCCCGGTAGATCTGCCCGAACCGTAGCGCGTCCGGGGTGCGCACCAGCAGATCCTCTCGACCGTGGTGCTGAACCCACAACTCGTGCACGTGGCTGCCGCGCTCGTAGGAGCGGTCCAGCCAGCCGAGGGGTATCTCCAGGAACGGTGCCAACGCGAGCGCCCCCACCGCGCAGGCGGCGAGAATGATCAACGCCAGCTGCCAGTTGCCCCGGTCCTGAGCCGACCAGGCCAGCGACAGCACGCAGACCACGGCGACCAGCGGCGGCAGCGAGAGCAGCAGGACCAGGACACCGCGCCCCAGCACACGGCCGCGTACGGCGAGGGTTTTCTGCCCCCGCGCGTGCCAGACGAACGTCACGTCGGACAGGGCGATCACCTGACCGCCCGCCCGGATCGACTCGGAGGTCACCTGCACCGCGTCGTCCCGGTAATAGAGGGTCATCACTAAGCCTAACCACCGGCAGGCAACCCTCGCCTCGGCAATCTTTGACAGTTTCCGTTAGCCGCTAACGGAAACTGTCCAAGATCTGCGGCGGCTAGCGGCGGGTGACGGGGCGGGCCGGCTGGCTGTGCTCGACCGCGCGCTGCACCGCCCGGTAGATCTGCCCGAAGCGCAGCGCGTCACCGGTGCGCAGCAGACGCACCGGCTGACCCCGCCAACGGGCCCAGATCTCCAGTTGGCGGCTGCCCCGGGCATACGAGCGGTCCAGGTGTTCGAAGAGGAAGTCGGCGACCGGCCCGACGGCCAACCCGACCAGCACCGACGCGCCGACGATCGCGATCGTCACGGTGGGGGAGCGGTGCAGCCAGACGGCCACGCCGATGCCGAGCACCGCCGCGACCAACGGGCCGGCGAGCGCGGCGCCGATCGCACCCCGGCCCACCAGCACGCGCCAGGAACGGGTGCCACGGCGGTGCCAGATCATGGTGATGTCGGCCAGCGCGTAGCTGCGACCGTCGACACGGACAGTGGTGGAGGTGACCTGCACCGATCTGTCGTCGTAATACGTGATCATGGCTGGACTCCCGCCCACGGGGCTGACACCACACTACTTACCCAAACGAGCCGGGTCGTAAGGTTGGCACGCGACTTCGACGAGGAAGTGAGGGCAGCGTGGGCGAGTTCGTTCGGCTGGAGACCAAGGACGGCATCGGCACGATCCGGCTGGAGCGGCCGCCGATGAACGCGCTCAACACCCAGGTGCAGGAGGAGTTGCGCGCCGCCGCCACGGCGGCCACCGCCGATCCCGAGGTCCGCGCCGTCATCGTGTACGGCGGGGAGAAGGTCTTCGCCGCCGGCGCCGACATCAAGCAGATGGCCGAGATGTCCTACGTGGACATGGCCGACCGTGCGGCGAACCTGTCCAGCGCGCTCGGCGCGATCGCCCGGATCCCCAAGCCGGTGGTCGCCGCGATCACCGGGTACGCCCTCGGTGGCGGCTGTGAGCTGGCGCTGGCCTGTGACTGGCGGGTGGTCGCCGAGGACGCCAAGCTCGGCCAGCCGGAGATCAAGCTGGGCATCATCCCGGGCGCGGGCGGCACCCAGCGGCTGGCCCGCCTGGTCGGCCCGGCCCGCGCCAAGGACCTGATCATGTCGGGGCGGATGGTGGACGCGCAGGAGGCGCTGCGGATCGGCCTGGCCGACCGGGTCGCCCCGGCCGCCGAGGTGTACGACACGGCCGTCGCGCTGATCACTCCGTACCTGACCGGCCCGGTGCAGGCGCTGCGCGCGGCGAAGCTGGCGGTCGACGGCGGCCTGGACATGGACCTGAACTCGGGTCTGGCCTGGGAGAGTCAGCTCTTCGCGGCGCTGTTCGCCACCGACGACCGCCGGGAGGGCATGGCGGCCTTCGTGGAGAAGCGCAAGCCGGGCTTCACCGGCCGCTGATCCGTCGCTTCCCGCCCCGGCGGCCCTCTGACCTCGGCAACGTCCACTGGCCGGGGCCACGGTCGCACGGCCAAGTGACTGGCCGGTAACCTGTGATCCCGGCCACGGACGATGGGAGCGACATGACGGAGCGGATCGAGGGTCACGGCGGCGAGTTGGCGCTCGCGGCACTACGCGCGCACGGCGTACGGGAGATGTTCACGCTGTCCGGCGGGCACGTCTTCCCGCTCTACGACGCCGCGTACAAGACCGACTTCCCGATCTACGACGTCCGGCACGAGCAGTCCGCGGTCTTCGCCGCCGAAGCGGTGGCCAAGCTCCAGCGCCGCCCCGGCCTCGCCGTGCTCACCGCCGGGCCCGGTGTCACCAACGGCATCTCCGGCATGACCAGCGCGTTCTTCAACGCCTCGCCGGTGCTGGTGCTCGGCGGGCGCGCGCCCGCGTTCCGCTGGGGCTCGGGCAGCCTCCAGGAGATGGACCACCTGCCGCTGGTCTCCCCGGTCACCAAGCACGCCGAGACGGTGTTCAGCACCGACGACATCCCGCGCGCGGTCGGCGCGGCGCTCAACGCCGCGCTCACCCCGCACCGGGGCCCGGCCTTCCTCGACTTTCCGCTGGAGACGGTCTTCTCGGTCGCCGAGGCCGAGCTGCCCACCGTGACGGGTGTCGACCCGATCGCGCCGGACCCGGAGGAGGTCGGCCGCGCCGCGTTGCTCATCGCCGGTGCGCAGCGACCGGTCATCATCGCCGGCTCCGACGTGTACGCGGGCGACGCGGTCGCCGCGCTGCGCGAGGCGGCCGAGGCGTTGCAGGTGCCGGTCTTCACCAACGGCATGGGTCGCGGCTCGCTCCCGCCGGAGCACCCGTTGGCGTTCGCCAAGGCCCGCCGGGCCGCGCTCTCCGGCGCCGACGTGGTCGTGGTGGTGGGCACCCCGCTGGACTTCCGGCTCAGCTTCGGTGACTTCGGTGACGCCAAGGTGGTGCACATCGTCGACGCGCCCAGCCAGCGGGCGACGCACGTGCAGCCGGCCGCCGCCCCCGCCGGTGACCTGCGCCTGATCCTCTCCGCGCTGGCCGACCACTCCGGTGACCGGGCCGACCACGCCGACTGGATCGCGGACCTGCGCGTCGCCGAGGACGCGGCGAAGGCTCGGGACGCCGCCGAGATGGCCGCCGAGACCGACCCGATCCGCCCGGCCCGGATCTACGGCGAGCTGCGTCGGGCGCTCGCCCCGGACGCGATCACCATCGGCGACGGCGGCGACTTCGTGTCGTACGCCGGGCGGTACCTGGAGCCGGCCCAGCCCGGCACCTGGCTGGACCCGGGCCCGTACGGCTGCCTGGGCACCGGCATGGGTTACGCGATGGGTGCCCGGGTCAGTCACCCGGACCGGCAGATCTGCGTGCTGATGGGCGACGGTGCGGCCGGTTTCTCGCTGATGGACGTCGAGTCGCTGGTCCGCCAGAAGCTGCCCGTGGTGATCGTCGTCGGCAACAACGGCATCTGGGGGCTGGAGAAGCACCCGATGCGGGCCATGTACGGCTACGACGTGGCCGCCGACCTCCAGCCGGAGCTGCGGTACGACACCGTGGTCAGCGCGCTCGGCGGGGCGGGGGAGACGGTCGCCAAGGCGGCCGACCTGGGCCCGGCGCTCCAGCGGGCGTTCGACTCCGGAGTGCCGTACCTGGTGAACGTGCTCACCGACCCGACCGACGCGTACCCCCGGTCGTCGAACCTGGCCTGAGTCGCACCCGCCGCCGCCGTCGCTCCTGCGCCGGCGGCGGCGTCGCGCTCACACCTCCGGTCGGTCACCCTCGCGCGGCGGCTCACCGTCGCGGCGGCGCAGGTCGTCCTCGCGTCGCCGCAGGTCTTCCTCCCAGCGTTGGAATAGCGCCTGGTCCTGCTGCTGGGCGCGTTCCTCGACGGAGCGCAGGAACTCCGGGTCGTCGTCGGGGGCCACCGGCCGAGGGCGCTGCCGCTCGCCGCCGCCGCCCGGCCAGCCCTTGCGGGCGCTGGGGCTGGGCTCCCGGCCGACGATGAACCAGGCGATCGAGCCGACCAGCGGGAAGAACAAGATGATCAGCACCCAGGCGATCCGGGGAAGGGCACGGATCTTGCCCTCCTCGGCGGAGAGGCAGCTGATCAGCGCGCAGACGGCGAGGACAATCTGCACCAGGAAGAGGAGTACGCCAAGCCGGGCCATCCACCCATCATGGCGCACCGGCGCGCGTCACCACAGTCCGCGCAGGACCAGCAGCACTCCCAGTAACGCCAGCACCACTGTTCCCGCCGTGACCAGGGGCAGTGTCCGGCCGCCGGTGCGGGCCGGACCGGTGCCGGTGCCCCGGGGCCAGCAGAGCACCAGCAGGGCGCCCCACACCAGCACGGTGCCGCCGGCGATCAACGCGCCGGTCGGGTCGCCCGTCGACGCCAGCCGGACGGCGAGCACGGTCACCACGGTCACCGTGAGCAGGGTGCGCCGCCAGGCCAGCCGGGTCCGCTCCGGTTGCAGCCCCGGGTCGCGTCCTGTGCTCACGGCCCGCCGATCGCCCGCATCAGGACGGCGACCACCAGCAGCAACGCGCCGACGCCGACGGCGAGCGCCAGGATGGCGGGGAAACGGGACGCGGGCAGCTCCTGACCGAGCCGGATGGCCCGTTCGGTACGCGCCCAGTGGTCCACCGCGCGGATCGCGACCGCCGCGCCGAGCAGCAGCAACGCCACCGCGATCACCTCGCGTAGGTGGCTCATCGGCAGGGGTGGCAGGAACTGCGCGGCGGCCAGCCCGCCTCCGATTAGCGCCAACCCGGTGCGCAGCCAGGCGAGGAAGGTCCGTTCGTTGGCCAGGGAGAAGCGGTAGTCCGGTGTTTCACCGACCGAGCCCAGCTCCGCCGGGTCGAACCACCGCCTGATCGCCTCCCACACGGAGCCGATTATCCGCTTCCCATCCCGCTTAGCCTGGGCCGGTGACTGATCTCGACATCCTGACGCTGCGTACCGCCTACGACAACCAACTCCGCCCGGAGATCCCCGACCCGGTTCCGGCCGGGGTGACGGTGGAGCGGGACGGGCCGCTGGTCCGGATCACCGGGCTCGATTCCGGTGGGTTCATCACCTACCGTGACCTGGGCGGGTTGACCGGCGACGCGCTGGACGAGCTGATCGCCCGGCAGGTGCGGTTGTGCCGTGAGCGGGGCGAGTCGGCGGAGTGGAAGCTCAACGAACACGACGAACCGGCGGACCTGGCGGACCGTCTGCGCGCCGCCGGCTTCGTGCCGGAGGACCGGGAGACCGTCGTGGTCGGTCCGGTCGCGCCGCTGGCCGCCGCGCTGCCGGTCGCCCCCGAGGGCGTACGCCTGCGTGAGGTGACGTCCCGGGAGGACCTGGAGCGGATCGCCGCCATGGAGGAGGAGGTCTGGCAGGAGGACCGCTCGCACCTGGTCTGGGGGCTGGCCAAGGAGATCGACGCCGACCCGCACTCGATCACAGTGGTGGTGGCGGAGGTGGACGACACGGTGGTGAGCGCCGGCTGGGTGCGCTTTCCGGCGAACACCGGCTTCGCCACCCTGTGGGGTGGGTCCACCCTGCCGCAGTGGCGTCGCAAGGGCATCTACCGGGCGCTGGTCACCTACCGCTCGCGGCTGGCCGACCAGCGGGGCCGGACGCTGATGCAGGTCGACTGTTCCGAGGACAGCCGGCCGATCCTGGAGCGACTCGGCCTTGTCCCGATCACCACCACCACCCCGTACGTCTACACTCCGTGATCATGGAGCAGCGGTTGACGGACGAGGAGCGGCTGACCCTCAAGACCGGTGCCTTCGGCGCCGTCTTCCTGGTCTCCAACGCCGACCCCGGTGTGCTGGGGGTGATCCGGGAGAGCATCGCCGCGTCCGGCGCGCTGGCCGACGCCAGTGGCACGGTCAAGGAGGCGCTGACCACCGGCCCGCTGCCGCGACTTCCCCGGGACTCGCAGCTGGAGATCGAGTCGGTGGTGCTGCCGGCGCTGGGGCAGGCGGTGCGGATCCTGCGCGAGAAGTCCCCACGGGACGTGGACGCGTACCGCGAACTCGTGTTGACCGCGGCGGACCAGGTGGCCCGGGCGCACGACGGGGTGGCCCCCGCCGAGGCGGCGGCCATCGACCAGATCCGGGTCGCGTTGGCCGAGCCGGCCTGACCGGCCGCGCGTCGGTGAGCTGTGTCACTCTGAGTGCTGCCGGAGCGCAACCTACTGGCAGGTAACATTGCGCCGTGGGCAACTGCACAACCGCCCGCGGTTGACCTGGCGTCGACCGACGCGCGACGCTGCGCCCCAGACCGGGCGAGCGAATCGCAACACCACACAGGAGGGTCGTCGAAGCGCGATGAACATCGTCGTACTCGTCAAGCAGGTGCCTGATTCGGGCGCGGACCGCAACCTGCGCAATGACGACAACACCGTCGACCGCGGTTCGGCGAACAACGTGATCAACGAGATGGACGAGTACGCCATCGAGGAGGCGCTGAAGATCAAGGAGGCGCACGGTGGCGAGGTCACCATCCTGACCATGGGTCCGGACCGGGCGACCGAGTCGATCCGCAAGGCGCTCTCCATGGGCCCGGACAAGGCCGTGCACGTGCTGGACGACGCCCTGCACGGCTCGTGTGCCGTCGCCACCTCGAAGGTGCTCGCCGCCGCTCTCGGTCAGCTCGGTGCCGACCTGATCATCTGTGGTGCCGAGTCCACCGACGGCCGGGTCCAGGTCATGCCGCACATGATCGCCGAGCGACTGGGCGTCGCGGCGCTCACCGGTGCCCGCAAGCTCACCGTCGACGGTGCGACGCTGACCGTCGAGCGGCAGACCGAGGAGGGCTACGAGGTGGTCACCGCCGCCACCCCGGCCGTGGTCTCCGTCTGGGACACCATCAACGAGCCGCGCTACCCCTCCTTCAAGGGCATCATGGCCGCCAAGAAGAAGCCGGTGCAGACGCTCTCGCTGGCCGACCTCGGGGTCGCGGCCGGCGAGGTGGGCTTCGACGGTGCCACCAGCGCCGTCGTCGAGCACACCAAGCGCCCCCCGCGCTCCGGCGGTGCCAAGATCACTGATGAGGGCGAGGGCGGCGTCAAGCTGGTCGAGTTCCTCGCCACCGAGAAGTTCGTGTGAGAGGGGGGTTCTGACATGTCTGAGGTTCTCGTCGTCGTCGAAGCCACCAAGGAATTCGGCGTCAAGAAGGTCACCCTGGAAATGCTCACCCTCGCGCGTGAGCTGGGCACCCCGAGCGCGGTGGTGCTCGGCGGCGCTGGCGCCGCCGAGGCGCTGAGCGGCAAGCTGGGCGAGTACGGCGCGGAGAAGATCTACGCCGCCGAGGGTGACGAGATCGACGGCTACCTGGTGGCCCCCAAGGCGACCGTGCTGGCCGAGTTGGTCAAGCGGGTGCAGCCGGCCGCCGTGCTGCTGGCGTCGGCCCAGGAGGGCAAGGAGATTGCCGCCCGGCTCGCCGTCAAGCTCGACAACGGCATCCTGACCGACGTGGTCGGCCTGGACGCCGACGGCACCGCGACCCAGGTCGCCTTCGCCGGCTCCACCATCGTCAAGTCCAAGGTCACCAAGGGCCTGCCGTTGGTCACCGTCCGGCCCAACTCGGTCACCCCCGCCCCGGCGGCGGCCACCCCGGCGATCGAGCAGCTCAGCGTGTCGGTCACCGACACCGACAAGCTGGCCAAGGTCGTCGAGCGGGTCGCCGAGCAGAAGGGCTCCCGCCCCGAGCTGACCGAGGCCGGCGTGGTCGTCTCCGGTGGCCGAGGCGTCGGCAACGCCGACAACTTCAAGCTGGTCGAGGAGCTGGCCGACCTGCTCGGCGGCGCCGTCGGCGCGTCCCGCGCGGCCGTCGACTCCGGCTTCTACCCGCACCAGTTCCAGGTGGGCCAGACCGGCAAGACGGTCTCCCCGCAGCTCTACGTCGCCCTCGGCATCTCCGGTGCCATCCAGCACCGGGCCGGCATGCAGACCTCGAAGACCATCGTCGCGGTCAACAAGGACGGCGAGGCGCCGATCTTCGAGCTGGCCGACTTCGGGGTGGTGGGCGACCTGTTCAAGATCGTCCCGCAGGCCGCCGAGGAGATCCGCAAGCGCAAGTGACCCCGCGCTGAGACCAGTGGCCGCCCCCGGTGGGGGCGGCCACTGTCTTTGGATGGGAGCTGATCGGCGAGCCGGGGAGCTGAGCCGGCCCGCCGATCAGCCCGTCAGGGAGCCCCTCAGCAGGCTGTCGCCGGAGTGGCGGGTGTTGTTGTCGTACTGCTCGGCGGAGACGTCGACCACCGAGTAGCTCTTGAGGTCGACATTCGGGGGCAGGGGTAGCAGGGCGTCCGAGCCGCCACCCAGGGTGCCGACCGAGAACATCTCCATCGTCGTCGGATTGATGAGCCAGACCTCGTAGTACCCCGGGACGCTCGGGAGATTCGCCACATGCAGATGAAGTTGGCCGTCCTGGAGAACCCGGGCGTCACCCTTGGCCGTCGGCGGGGTCGCCCCGTACGCCGCCAGCGGCGCGCTCGCCACCACCACCGGCGGCGGGGTGGGCGTCGGATCGTCCGGTCGGAGCACCGAGACGGTGCCCACCACGCCCACCGCCGCGGCGGCGGCCGCGGTCACCGCGGTGGCCACCCAACCGGACCAGCCACGACCCCGGCGGGATCGCCGCGCCGGATCCAGTCGGGTCACCGTCGACTCGCCCGCCGCGCCGAAGGTCTGCTCGGCCGTCGTGGTGTCGGCCTGCTCAGCCGTCGTCAAGTCGGCCTGCTCGGGCACCCGGTGTCGACGGGTCTCGGTCAGCAACGGCCCGGCCTCCGCGGCCCTGACCTGGGCTTCGATGCCCTGCCAGACGTGCTCCGGCGGGTCGGGCAGGTCGGCCAGGCCCTGCGTCTCGGTGCCGAGCCCCGCCACCTGCCGAAGGGTCGCCACCTCCGCCCGGCAGAGCGCGCAGGTGCCGAGGTGGGTGCTCTCCCCGTCGTCCGCCTCGCTCTCACCGAGTGCCAGAAATACCAGCCGGTCGTGGTCCAGGTGCTGCACCGTCCACCTCCCATCTGCGTTTCAAGCTCGCCATGCCGCGTCGGATGTGACTCTTCACGGTGCCCAACGGCACGCCGGTCACCGTGGCTATCTGCTGGTGTGTCAGGTCGTCGTAGAACGCCAGCTCCAGCATCCGTCGCTGGTCGTCCGGGAGACGAGCCAGCTCGTCCGCGATCACCAACCGGTCCACCACGCGGTCCGGGTCCGGCTGGGTCTGCGCCGGCTCGGGCAGCTGTCGGACCGTCTCCACCACCCGGGTCTCCCGGGCCGAGGCGCGCATCCGGTCGATCACCTTCCGCCGGCCGATGCCGAGCAGCCAACCGATCAGCGACCCCTTGGCCGGGTCGAACGTGTCGCGACCCAGCCAGGCGGCGACGAAGGTCGCCTGGGTGACGTCCTCGGCGTCGCTGCGGTTCGCCAGCATGGACGTGGCCAGGTGGAGCACGGCACGACCGTAGCGGTCGTACGCCTCGCGGAGCGCCACGTCGTCGCCGTCGCGGAACCTGCGGTCGAGGTCGTCCACCGGAGGGTCCGGTTCCTGTCGTAGCGCCGTCATCGGGCGGCTCGCCTTCGATGGGGCATGCCCGACTGTAGCTGCCACAGCCCTCGCCCCACTTCCCCGGTCGATGTCATCTCACCAGCTCTTCGTCTCCCGACCCCGGTCCGGATGCAGTCGGGGCCGGAAAAGAAAAGTGCCTCCGGGGCGCATCCGCCCGTCCGACAGCCGGCGTAACCCGTTCTGCAAGCCAGGCCTGACGAATCAGCACCAAATATCAGGAGGCAGACATGCAGCTCTCGTACTTCCGTCGGGTCGCCGCGGGCGGCGCGGTCGCCGCGCTGGCCTTCGCCGGTGTCGGCGCGTTCACCGCCGGCCCCGCGTACGCCGCCACGTCGAAGGTCTCCGTCGTGCACGGCATCCCGGACACCCCGGTCGACGTCTACGTCAACGGCAAGAAGACGCTGGACAACTTCAAGCCCGGCGACGTCGCCGGCCCGCTGAACCTGGAGGAGGGCGACTACGACATCGCGCTCACCAAGCCGGGCGAGCCGATCGGCAGCGCGATCCTCAAAGTCGACAACGCCGCGGTGCCGGGCGGTGCGAACATCAGCATCGCGGCTCACCTCGACGCCGCCGGCCAGCCGAAGATCACCCCGTTCGTGAACGACGTCTCGAAGGTCGACGCCGGCAAGGCCCGGTTGATCGTCCGGCACACCGCCGCCGCCCCGGCGGTCGACGTCCGCGCCGGCGGTACCCCGGTCTTCGAGGGCCTCACCAACCCGAACGAGGCCAAGGGCGACGTCGACGCGGGCAACGTCAAGGCGGACGTGGTGCTGGCCGGCACCGACACCGTGGCCATCGGCCCGGCGGACCTCAACCTCAAGGAGGGCACCGCCACGATCGTCTACGCGATCGGCTCCGCCGAGGGCAAGACCCTCGACGTGGTGGCCCAGACCATCACCGGCCTGCACTCCGCCCCGGGCGGCGTGCCCAGCGGTGACGGCGGCCAGGCCGGCACCGGCGTGGACACCTGGTGGTACGTGCTCACCGGTGCCGGCGTACTCCTGCTGCTTGGTGGTGGGGTGCGGATGGCGACCGCGCGGACCGGCCGCAAGTGACGGTGCGCAATCGCGGCGCGCTGGCGGCCCTGGCCGCCGGCGTTGCCGCGCTCACCGTCGCCGCGCTGGTGGCGTGTGCCGCCCAGCCGGCCGGGACCGTGGGCGCCGAGGAGGCCAGCACGCTGGCCAGCGCCCCACCGACCGCCGCCAGCGCCCCGTCGGTGCCGGTCACCGCCGGTGAGCTGCCCGCCGGTCCGAAGATCATCCCGCCGGTGCGGCTGCTGATCCCGGAGATCGGCGTCACCGCCACCGTCAACGCGGTCGGCATCAACGAGCGGACCAACGAGTTCGAGGTGCCGCCGAGCGTCGACCAGATCGGCTGGTACCGCTACGGCCCCGGCCTGGAGGCGGATGCCGGCTCGGTGGTCATCGCCGGTCACGTCGACAGCGCCAAGCAGGGCAAGGGGGCGTTCTTCCGGCTGCGTGAGCTGGACCAGGGGGACACGTTGACAGCGACCGGCAGTGACGGCGAGGCGCGGCGCTACCGGGTCGTCGCCCGGGAGGAGTACGCCAAGACCAAGATCCCGCTGGACCGGTACTTCGCCCGCGACGGCAAGCCGCGGCTGACCCTGATCACCTGTGGCGGGCCGTTCGACGCCAAGGCGCGCAGGTACCGCGACAACATCGTCGTCACCGCGGTGCCCGCCTGACCGGTCCGCGCGCGTCGGGCCGGGGTGGAGTTCCACCCCGGCCTTTGCGTGCGGTCCCCTCCGGCATCCGGTCCCCAAGGTGTCGGCCGTACGCTGAACGGCGATGGCTTACCTGGATCACGCGGCGACGACTCCCATGCTCGATGAGGCACTGGAGGCGTACGTCGCTACCGCCCGCGAGGTCGGCAACGCGTCCTCCCTGCACGCGGCGGGCCGCCGTGCCCGCCGCCGGGTCGAAGAGTCACGCGAGCGGGTGGCCGCGGTGCTGGGCGCCCGGCCCTCTGAGGTGATCTTCACGGGTGGTGGCACGGAGAGCGACAACCTCGCGGTCAAGGGCATCTTCTGGGCCCGCCGAGGAGCCCGGCCCGACCGCCGCCGGCTGGTCTCCAGCGCCGTCGAGCACCACGCGGTGCTGGACGCGGTCGACTGGCTGGCCGAGCACGAGGGCGCCGAGGTCGGCTGGCTGCCGGTGGACGCCGTCGGTCGGCTCGACCCGCAGGCCCTGCGCGCCGAGTTGGCCGCGCACGCCGACCAGGTGGCCGTGGTCACCGCGATGTGGGCGAACAACGAGGTGGGCACCGTCCAGCCGGTGGCCGAGCTGGCCGCCGTCGCCGCCGAACACGGTGTGCCCTTCCACACCGACGCCATCCAGGCGGTCGGTCAGGTGCCCGTCGACTTCGGCGCCAGCGGGGTCGCCGCGCTGACCGTCACCGGGCACAAGTTGGGCGGCCCGACGGGGGTGGGGGCGCTGCTGCTCGCCCGGGACGTGCCGGCCACGCCGCTGCTGCACGGCGGCGGCCAGGAACGCGACATCCGCTCCGGCACCCTGGACACCGCCGGCATCGTCGCCTTCGCGGTCGCCGTGGAGACGGCCGTGAAGGGTCAGCAGGAGTACGCGGCCCGGGTGGCCGCGCTCCGCGACGACCTGATCGAGCGGGTCCGCCAGGCGGTGCCCGAGGTGATCTACAACGGTGACCCGACCGATCGGCTGCCCGGCAACGCGCACTTTTCCTTCCCCGGCTGTGAGGGCGACGCGCTGCTGCTCCTGCTCGACGCGCAGGGGATCGCCTGCTCGACCGGCTCCGCCTGCTCGGCCGGGGTGGCCCAGCCCTCGCACGTGCTGCTCGCGATGGGCGCCGACGACGACCGTGCCCGCTCCTCGCTGCGCTTCACCCTGGGCCACACCAGCACCCAGGCTGACATCGACGCCCTCATCGCGGCCCTCCCGGCGGCGGTCGACCGAGCCCGCCGAGCCGCCGCTCTCCGCACCCCCCGCTAGCCCCTTTCCGCATCCCGCGATCTTGCGCTTTCGGCCGGCCGTTCGCGCCTTGTGCGGCATATGTCGCCGCAGAAACCGCAAGATCGCGCGGGCAGGTGGTGGGCGGGGCGGGCACGGGTCCGGGGGTTTTCGGGGCTGGTGGATAGGGTTGTGGTGGGGACGGGAAGGGGAGTGGGTCAGTGAGGGTTCTGGCGGCGATGTCGGGTGGGGTTGACTCGGCCGTGGCGGCGGCGCGGGCGGTGGCTGCCGGGCATGACGTGACCGGCGTACACCTGGCGCTGGCCCGCAACCCACAGACCTATCGGACCGGGGCGCGCGGCTGCTGCACCCTGGAGGATTCCCGGGACGCCCGGCGGGCGGCCGACGTGATCGGCATCCCGTTCTACGTGTGGGACATGGCCGACCGTTTTCACGAGGACGTGGTCGACGACTTCGTCGCCGAGTACGCCGCCGGCCGTACGCCGAACCCCTGCCTGCGCTGCAATGAGAAGATCAAGTTCGCGGCGGTGCTGGACCGGGCGGTGGCCCTGGGCTTCGACGCGGTGGTGACCGGTCACCACGCCCGCCTCGGCGCGGACGGGCTGCTGCGGCGCAGTGTCGACCTGGCCAAGGACCAGTCGTACGTGCTCGCCGTGCTCACCCGCGAGCAGCTCGACCGGTCGATCTTCCCGCTCGGTGACTCGACCAAGGCGCAGGTCCGTGCCGAGGCCGCCGAGCGTGGCCTGGCGGTGGCCGACAAGCCGGACTCACACGACATCTGCTTCATCGCCGACGGGGACACCCGCGGCTTCCTGGCCGGCCGGCTCGGTGAGGCGCCCGGCGACGTGGTGGACGCCTCCACCGGCGCGGTCGTCGGCAGTCACAGCGGCGCGTACGCGTACACGGTGGGGCAGCGTCGCGGGCTGCACCTGGATCGGCCCGCCCCGGACGGCCGGCCACGCTACGTGCTCTCCATCACGCCGAAGACCAACACGGTGACGGTCGGCCCGGCCGAGGCGCTGGAAGTGTCCGACGTGCACGCCCGACGTCCGGTCTGGACCGGCGGCGCCCGTCCGGACGCCCCGGTCGAGTGCGAGGTGCAGTTGCGCGCGCACGGCGACGTGGTGCCGGCGACCGTCGCCCTCGACGGTGACCGGCTGCACGCCGAGCTGCGCCGACCGGTACGCGGCGTCGCCGCCGGTCAGGCCGTGGTGGCGTACCGGCCGGACCCGGCCGGCGACGTGGTCCTCGGCTCCGCGACCATCACCGGCTGACCGCACGGCCTGGGTGTTCGCGGGATAGCCTTCGCCCGTGACAGATCAGGCGTGGCCCTGGCCGGCCGGCGCGGCAACCGGCATTGGTTCGCTGCCCGGCACCGACATCGGCGAGGCTCAGCGGGTGGTCCTCGGTGAGCTTCCCGAGCTGCCCCACCTGCCCGAGTTGCCGGCCCGTGGCCCCGGAGCGGACATGATCGGCCGGTCCGCCGGGCTGCTCGTCGAGCTGCCCGTCGAGGTGTACGCGGGGCGGTGGCGGGTCGCCCCACGCCCGGGCCGCGACCTGCGCCGGGCCCGTGACCTGATGGAACGCGACCTGGACCAGCTCGCCGAGCAGGCCGAGGGGTACTCCGGGCCGATCAAGGTGCAGGCCGCCGGCCCGCTCACGCTGGCCGCCTCCCTGGAGTTGCCGATCGGTGGCCGACTGTTGCGCGATCCCGGCGCGGTCCGCGACCTGACCGGCTCCCTCGCCGAAGGGCTGCGCGCGCATGTCGCGGCGGTCGCCCGCCGGCTGCCCCAGGCGTCGGTACTGCTGCAACTGGACGAGCCGTCACTGCCGACCGTGCTGGCCGGGCGGGTGCCGACCGAGAGCGGGCTGGGCGCGTACCGGGCGGTCGAGTCGGTGGACGCCGCCGCCCTGCTGCGCACGATCGTCGAGGCGGTCGGCGTGCCGACACTGGTGCACTGCTGCGCCCCGGACGTGCCGCTGGAGCTGATCCGCTCCACCGGCGCCGTCGCGGTCGCCCTCGACCTGGACCTGGTCACCAAGCTCGACCCGCTGGGCGAGGCGATCGACGCCGGCCTCGGGTTGCTGGCCGGTGCCGCGCCGACCCGGCCACCGTCGGCCGGTGCCGCGCCGACCTCCGCGCAGATCGCCGAACGGGTACGCCAGGTCTGGGACCGCCTCGGCTTTCCTCGTCGCCAGCTGGCCGAGCAGGTGGTGGTCACCCCGGCCTGTGGTCTCGCCGGCGCCACCCCGGAGTACGCGCGGACGGTCCTCGCGGCCTGCCGGGACGCCGGCCGGCGGCTCGCCGAGGACTGAGGTTTCCTGTCGTACCCGATGGGCAGGATGACGGTCATGATTGGACAGCTTCGTTCAGTGGTGATCGACTGCCCGGATCCGCGGGCATTGGCGGCGTTCTACGCCGAGTTGCTCGGCGTGCCGCTCGTCGAGGGCGACTCCGACGACGACTGGGTGGTGCTGGGCGGCCCACCCGGTCACCAGCCGCGTCTCGCCTTCCAACAGGCGCTCAACCTGCGCCCACCGGCCTGGCCGGATCCCGAGCGCCCACAGCAGTTCCACCTCGACGTGACGGTGGACGACATCGAGGCCGCCGAGAAGGCGGCGCTCGCGCTGGGTGCTCGGCGGCTGCGAGGCGAGGGCGAGGGCTTCCGGGTCTACGCCGATCCGGCCGGGCACCCGTTCTGCCTCTGCTGGGACTAGGGCGGGTTTCGGAGGTGTCGGTCGGCGTAGGCCGGCCAGCACGTCCGAACCTGAGCTCGTGGTGGGTTGCGGCGGCCGGGCATGATGGCCGCCGTGATCCACACCTCCGCGCTGCGCGCCTCCGGCTCGCTCTTCGGCCTCGCCTACGGTGACGCGCTGGGCAAGCCGACCGAGTTCCTGACCGTCGCCGAGATCGAGCGCCGGTACGGCCCGGCCGGCCCGCGTGAGCTGTCCGGCGAGCCGGCGCTGGTCACCGACGACACCCAGATGGCGCTTGCGGTGGGTTGGGCGCTGCGCGAGGCGCCGTCGTTCACGCCGGAGGCGGTGGAGCCACTGCTGCGGCGACGCTTCCTGGCCTGGGCGGTCAGCCCGGACAACAACCGTGCCCCGGGCATGACCTGCCTGCGCGCCTGTGCCGAGCTGAGCCGTGGGGTGTCCTGGCAGGAGGCGACGGTCGTCGGCTCGAAGGGCTGCGGGGCCAACATGCGGGTCACCCCGGTCGGGTTGCTCGACGTGGACCTCGACACGCTCGCCGGGTTGGCCCAGTTGCAGGCCGGGCTGACCCACGGCCACCCGACCGGGCTGGCCGCCAGCGAACTCACCGCGTACGCGGTCTTCGTGCTGCGCGAGGGCGTTTCGCTGCCCGAACTTCCCGCGGTGCTCACCGAACGGGCACTGTCCCAGCGCCTGGTCTACCGGGAGCGGTGGTTGGGCGACCTCTGGCAGAGCGCCGGTTCCGCTACTCCACAGGAGTTCATCGCCCAGGGCTGGGATGAGTGCCTGGCGGTGCTGGGCCGGCTGACCACCGCCCTGGCGCAGCCGGACGACGGCGGTGACCCGTGTCAGGCCACCGGGGAGGGCTGGGTGGCCGAGGAGGCACTGGCCACCGCGCTGCTCTGCGCCGTACGGCACGCCGACGACCCGGTCGCGGCACTGGCCCGGGGCGCGACCACTGCCGGCGACTCCGACTCGATCGCCGCCCTGGCCGGCGCGTTCGTGGGCGCGGCCGTCGGCATGACCGCCTGGCCGCGCGAGTGGGCCAACCGCATCGAGTACGCGGACCAGCTGGCCACCCTAGGCGGGACCTGGGACTGACCCGGCGCGTCCCGGCGTGGCCCGGCGCGTCCCGGCGTGGCCCGGCGCGTCCCGGCGTGGCCCGGCGTGGCCCGGCGTGGCCCGTGGGCATGATCAACTCGAGTTTCCGTAAATCGGGGCATCCGGGAGCTCAGGACACCGCGACTTTCAGGAACCCGAGTTGATCATGGGCGGCGGCCGGCCACGAGGATGGACCGGGTGGTCAGGGGGTGGGGAGGTGACGCAGGCTGCGGACCTTTCGCCACAGGTCGGCGTCGCAGCGGCCGGCGTGGTCGGCGAAGGCGGCCGAGCCGAGTCGGATCGGCTCGGTGAGGCTGAGGTAGCTGTCGTGCTCCGCGCCGGGGTCCCAGTCCCGGGTGGGAATCCGCACGTGGTCGTCCCGGTCGCTCTTGTCCTGGCTGGTGATCTTCAGGACGTCGGCGCCCCGGGAGTCGGCGCGCAGCACCAGACACGGGCGCACCTTCGACCCGCTGCCGTCGGCGTACGGCACGTCGGCCCACCAGATCTCACCGGGCGCCGGGGTGTCTCCGTGCCGGTCGGTGTCGCGAGAGCGGGGTTTGGTGGAGGGCCGTTCGGCGCCACGAGGCCGCGGCGGGGTGGAACGACGGCCACCGGTGCCGCCCCGACCCGGCCGGGTGCCCGAACGCCGGTTCGCCACCCGGTGCCGCCAACTGTTCCACGCCCAGCCGGCGGCCACCGCCAGCAGGATCGCCACCGCCCAGAGCAGTGCCTCGGGCATCCGTACCTCCGCGTTCCGGCGACCCGCCGGTCGCGCCGTCCGGCGATCCTTGCACGCCGTCGCCCGTGCCGCCCGCCAACCACACCGCTGTCTCCCGCCGGCGCCGATCTTTCAGTTTCGGTCGCCGAGATGCGCGGAACGCCCCCTGTGCCGCGACAGCAAATGCAAGATCGCGGAAAGGGTGGATCAACTGATCATGGGACGCGGCTGAGGGCGAGATCGCTTCGGGCGCGGGCGGGCGGCGGATTGTCTCACCGGCCCGATACGGTGCCGGAGTAGCGTGATCAGGGAGGTCGCAGGCGTGTCCGAAGGTGGCGGTGTGTCCGAGGAGCAGATCGGTCAGCAGGTCAGCCCGGCGCAGGAGGCGGCGGCCGGGGCTGAGCCGACGCCGCAGGCCCGGGAGCGGCATGCCGCGCTCAGCCAGGAGTTGACCGAGCACCAGTACCGCTACTACGTCCTGGACGCGCCGACCATCCCCGACGCCGATTTCGACCGGCAGTTGCGCGAGTTGGAGGCACTGGAGGCGGAGTTTCCGGCGCTACGGACGCCCGATTCGCCGACCCAGCGGGTGGGCGGCACGTTCTCCACCGACTTCACCCCGGTCACCCATGCCGAACGGATGCTCTCGCTCGACAACGCCTTCGCCGACGAGGAGTTGGCGGCCTGGGCCGAGCGGGTCGAACGGGACGCGGGCGGCCCGGTGCCCTACCTGTGCGAGCTGAAGGTCGACGGGCTGGCGATCAACCTGACCTACGAGAACGGCCGGCTGGTCCGGGCCGCCACCCGGGGCGACGGGCGCACCGGTGAGGACGTCACGGCAAACGTACGCAGCATTCGGGACGTGCCCAGCCAGCTCGTCCCGTCCGGCGAATTCCCGGACATCCCCGAGCTGGTGGAGGTCCGGGGCGAGATCTACTTCCCGATCGCCGCGTTCGCCGATCTCAACGCGGGTCTGGTGGAGCAGGGCAAGGCACCCTTCGCCAACCCCCGCAACGCCGCCGCCGGCAGCCTGCGACAGAAGGATCCCCGGGTCACCGCCACCCGGCCGCTGCGCCTGGTGGTGCACGGCATCGGCGCCCGCCGCGGATTCCAGCCCACGGCGCAGTCCGAGTCGTACGCGGCGCTCAAGTCGTGGGGGTTGCCGACCAGCGACCGGTGGCGGGTCGTTCCGGGCCTGGCCGGCGTCGCGGAGTTCATCGCCTACTACGCCGAGCACCGGCACGACGTCGAGCACGAGATCGACGGCGTGGTGGTCAAGGTCGACCCGGTTTCCATCCAGGGCCGGCTCGGGTCGACCAGTCGTGCCCCCCGCTGGGCGATCGCCTTCAAGTACCCGCCGGAGGAGGTCACCACCAAGCTGCTCGACATCGACGTCAACGTGGGGCGCACCGGCCGGGTCACCCCGTTCGCCGTGCTCGAGCCGGTGCGCGTGGCCGGTTCCACAGTCGCGCTCGCCACCCTGCACAACGCCCGCGAGGTGGAGCGCAAGGGGGTGCTGATCGGCGACACGGTGGTGCTGCGCAAGGCCGGCGACGTGATTCCCGAGGTGCTCGGCCCGGTGGTCGACCTGCGGCCCGCCGATGCCCGGCCGTTCGTCATGCCGACCAGCTGCCCGGCCTGTGGCACCCCGCTCGCGCCGTCCAAAGAGGGCGACGTGGACATCCGTTGCCCCAACACCCGCAGCTGCCCGGCGCAGTTGCGGGAGCGGGTGTTCCACCTCGCCGGCCGGGGTGGGTTCGACATCGAGGTGCTCGGCTACAAGGGCGCGGCCGCCCTGCTCGACGCGGAGATCATCAGCGACGAGGGGGACCTCTTCCAACTCGACGCCGAGCAGTTGTCCCGGTCGCCGTTCTTCGTCAACAAGGACGGCAGCCTGGGCAGCAACGCCACCAAGTTGCTGGACAATCTCGCGGTCGCCCGGGAACGGGACCTGTGGCGGGTGCTGGTGGCGCTCTCCATCCGGCACGTCGGCCCGACCGCGGCCCAGGCGCTCGCCCGGCACTTCCGCTCGATGGACGCCATCGACGCGGCCACCGAAGAGGAGCTGTCCTCCGTCGACGGTGTCGGGCCGACCATCGCGGCCAGCATCCGGGAGTGGTTCGCGGTGGACTGGCACCGCGAGGTGGTCCGCAAGTGGGCCGAGGCCGGCGTACGGATGGCCGAGGAGGCGGTCGACGAGGGGCCGCGCCCGTTGGAGGGGATGACCGTGGTGGTGACCGGCACGCTCGCTGGCTATTCGCGCGACCAGGCCGCCGAGGCCGTGCAGAGCCGGGGCGGCAAGGTCAGCGGGTCGGTCTCCAAGAAGACGAGCTTCGTGGTGGTGGGGGACAACCCCGGGTCGAAGGCCGACAAGGCCGCCAGTCTCAAGGTGCCGGTGCTCGACGAGGACGGGTTCCGGCTCCTGCTGGACGCGGGCCCGGACGCCGCCCGGGACGTCGCTCAGCCGGGCGGTTGACCTCGCCGACGGCTGGCCGCGTATACCAACTTAATTACGACTACGACCGATTCGTGACTGTCATACCGGGAAACTGGGGGCCGAGGGCGTTTCATTGGGTCACGGCGTGCGCACCGGCACGCCGATGGTCGGTCGGGAGGTGTGGTGGAGGTCGCCGACCCACGCAACTCGCTTCCTGCGGGACGGGTCGCACCGTTCGCCGCCTTCGTCGCCGGCATCCTGGCGGTCGCCGCGCTGACCGCCGCCGTTCCACTCGCGACGCTCCCCGGTGAGCTGTCCCAGCTGCCGGTGGCGTTCTGGACGATGGCCGCGCTCGCCGTGGTCTGCGACGCGCGCCCGTTCGTGCCACCGGGGCGCCGGCAGACGTCGGCGGTGTTCCCGTCCACCTGCTTCACCTTCGCGATCCTGCTCGGCTGGGGTCTCGGCCCGGCGGTGGTGGTGCAGGCGGTGGGCGTCGTCGTCTCGGGTTGGCGGATGCGGCACGCCGCGTGGCGCACGGCGTTCAACGTCGGCCAGTACGCCTGCGCCCTCGCCGCCGCGTACGGGGTGATCCAGCTCGGCTCGGGCACCATCTTCTCCGGCGGGCGGTTGCACTGGACCGACGTGGCCGCCGTCGGCGGTGCCGCGCTGGCCTGGTTCGTCGTCAACTACGGGTTGGTCAGCTGGGCGGTGCGGCTGCGGTTCGGGGACCGCTGGTGGCCCACCGTCCGTCAGGGCCTCGGCTTCGAGTTGCTCTCCACCGGCTCACTGCTGCTGCTCGCCCCGGTGCTGGTCGCGGCGGCGCGGGTCAGCGCCGCGCTGATCCCGCTGGTGCTGGTGCCGCTCTTCGCCGTCTACCGGATGGCGCGGTTGACCAACGAACAGCAGCACCTCGCCGCCGCCGACCCGCTGACCGGGCTGCCCAACCGCAAGGCCCTGCTGACCGAGGTGGCGGAGCAGGTGCACCTGCATGCCGAGCGGACCGCCCGTGGTGAACCCGACGGGCAGCTCGCGCTGCTGCTGATAGACCTGGACCGTTTCAAGAACGTCAACGACGCCCTCGGGCACGCCGTGGGCGACCGGCTGCTGGTCGAGGTCAGCGCCCGGCTCACCGACATGCAGCCCCGACCACAGATGATCGCCCGGCTCGGCGGTGACGAGTTCGCCATCGTGATGACCGGGCTGAGCGACGTCGGTCAGGCGCGGGAGTTGGCCGACCGGGTGGTCCAGGCGCTGGCCGAGCCGGTGCCGCTCGACGGGCTGCCGCTGGACGTGGGCGGATCGATCGGGATTGCCCTCTTCCCGGAGCACGGCGAGGACTTCGCCACCCTGATGCGCCACGCCGACGTCGCGATGTACGACGCCAAGCACCGCAACGACACGGTGGCCGTGTACGCCCCGGAGTCCGACCACAACTCGGCCGAGCGACTCGGCCTCCTCGCCGACCTGCGTCGCGTACTGGAGACCAGCCCCTCGACCGAGGCGCCGTTCGACGCCGACGCCGACGCCGACGCCGACGCCGATGCCGATGCCGATGCCGACGCCGAGCCGGCAGGTCAGGGCCAGGGCGAGGGTGCGCAGCCGGACGGAACCGGCCGGCACGGTGTGCCGAGCGACGCCGAGCGGACGGCCGACGTACCCCTTGTCGCGTCGGCGGAGGTGCGCGGCGGTGACGGCGCCGCGCTGCCCACCGGCGCCCCGGCCGAGGGCGCGCTGCCCACCGCGGCGCCGGGCCGGTCCGCGCCGGCGGCGGACCCGGCGCCGACGCTCGCCCCGGCACCACCGGGGGCTGGCCGGTGGTGGGCACGCCGTCGGCGCACCGACGCCGAGCTGGTGCACTCCGATGAGCTGATCAACCGGATCGCCACCGGAGCCGACCCGATCCGGGGCCGTAACGCCCGTGCCACGGTGGCCGGCGCCCGTTCCGGCTCGGCCCGGGAGCGGCGCGCCGGGGGTGGGATTGGCCGGCGTTCCCCGAACGGGAGCGCGGTGGGCAAGGGTCGGCCCGGGGCACGGCGGGACGCCGGGCCGGGTACACCTGGGCAGCCACTCGAACCGACCGGGTGGGCGCACGCGGACGACGAGCCGGCCGACGACGCCGGGGAAATCACCATGTATTACCAGCCGCAGATCGCCATCGCGACCGGCGAGGTGGTCGGCGTCGAGGCCCTGCTGCGGTGGCGGCACCCCCGGCGGGGCATGGTCGACCCGGAGGAGCTCATCCGGGTCGCCGAGCAGAGCGCCGTGATGCGACTGCTCACCCGTCGGGTCGTTGACGACGTGGTGGAGCAGCTCGCCAAGTGGTCGGCGGCCGGCATCGGCCTGCGCGCCGCGCTGAACGTGAGCGTGCGCGACCTGCACACCGGCGAGATCGCCGACCAGATCGCCGACCGGCTGGGCCGCTACGGGGTGCCGGCCGAGCGGCTCCAGGTCGAGATCACCGAGGGCGCGTTGATGGCCGACCCGCGTCGGGTGCTGGCCACCATCTCCCGGCTGCACCGGATCGGGGTGGCCATCTCCCTGGACGACTTCGGCACCGGCTACTCCTCGCTCCAGCACCTGCGCCGGTTGCCGCTGTCCGAGGTGAAGGTGGACCGGTCGTTCGTCCTCGGCATGGCCGAGGACGCCGACGACGCGGCGATCGTCCGGTCGATGATCGAGCTGGCCGGCGCGCTGGGGCTGCGGGTGGTCGCCGAGGGTGTCGAGGACGAGCGGACCTGGCGGCTGCTGCACGCCGCCGGCTGCGACGCCGCTCAGGGCTGGTTCTACGCCCGGCCGATGCCGGCCGAGGAGTTGGTCACCTGGCTGGCCAGGTACCGGCCGGTCCGCCCGACCGGCGGGCACCCGCAGCCGGATGTCGCCCGCCGCCCCACCCGCTGACCCGGCACGAGGGTCGCTGGAGGGGGAGTCGGGGATGCGGCACCGGAGCGGAACAATAGACTCGCTCCGGTCACCGCGTGTCACGCTCCACCTGTCGCGCGGCCGGCACACCGCCCGACCAGCAGGAATTCAGAAGGGGGCACGGATGGCCGCCATCTCCCGCGAGGAGGTCGCGCACCTGGCGCGCCTGTCGCGGCTCGCCGTCACCGAGGAGGAGCTGGACACGTTCGCCGGCCAGCTCGACGTGATCCTCCAGGCGGTCGCCCAGGTCGGCGAGGTCGCCGCCGCGGACATCCCGCCGACCTCGCACTCGGTGCCGCTGACCAACATCTTCCGCGAGGACGTCGTCACGCCGTGCCTGACCCCGGAGGAAGCGCTGTCGGGCGCGCCCGACGCCGAGGACCAGCGGTTCCGCGTACCGCGGATCCTGACCGAGGATGTGGCCTCATGAGCGATCTGACCGGCAAGAGCGATCTCATCAGCATGACCGCGACGGAGATCGCGGCCCTGGTCGCTGGGGGCGAGACCTCCGCCGTCGAGGTGACCCAGGCGCACCTGGACCGGATCGCCGCGGTCGACGACCGGGTGCACGCCTTCCTGCACGTCGACACCGACGGCGCGCTCGCCGCGGCCCGCGCGGTGGACGAGCGCCGGGCCGCCGGCGAGGAGCTGGGCCCGCTCGCGGGCGTTCCGGTCGCGGTCAAGGACGTGCTCGCCACCCGGGGCGTGCCCACCACCGTGGGGTCGAAGATCCTGGAGGGCTGGCGCCCGCCGTACGACGCGACGATCGTGCAGCGGCTGCGAGAGGCCGGCACGGTGATGCTCGGCAAGACCAACATGGACGAGTTCGCGATGGGCTCCTCCACCGAATACTCGGCGTACGGCCCGACGCACAACCCGTGGGACCTGAGCCGGATCCCGGGTGGCTCGGGTGGTGGCAGCGCCGCCGCGCTGGCCGCGTACGAGGCGCCGCTGGCAATCGGCTCGGACACCGGCGGCTCGATCCGCCAGCCCGGCGCGGTCACCGGCACCGTGGGCGCCAAGCCCACCTACGGCGGCACCTCCCGTTACGGGCTGGTGGCCTTCTCCTCGTCGCTCGACACCCCGGGCCCGTGTGCCCGTACGGTGCTCGACGCGGCCCTGCTGCACCAGGTGATCGGCGGGCACGACCCGCGCGACTCCACCTCGATCCCGCAGCCGGTGCCGGACGTGGTGGCGGCGGCGAAGCTCGGCGCTACCGGCGACCTGACCGGTGTGCGCCTCGGCATCGTGAGCGAGTTCGTCGGCGAGGGCGCCGAGCCGGGCGTGATGGCCGCGTTCCGCGAGTCGGTCGACGCGCTGACCAAGATGGGCGCCGAGGTCGTCGAGGTGTCCTGCCCGACGTTCGCGTACGCCCTGCCGGCGTACTACCTGATCGCCCCGAGCGAGTGCTCCTCCAACCTGGCCCGGTTCGACGGCGTCCGGTTCGGCCTGCGGGTCGGCGACGACGGCAACCGGTCGCTGGAGGAGGTCATGTCGCTGACCCGGGAGGCCGGGTTCGGCCCGGAGGTCAAGCGCCGCATCATGATCGGCACGTACGCGCTGTCGTCGGGTTACTACGACGCGTACTACGGGCAGGCGCAGAAGGTTCGGACGCTCATCACCCGGGACTTCACCGCCGCGTTCGAGCGGGTCGACGCGCTGATCTCGCCGACCACCCCGTCGGTGGCGTTCCCGATGGGCGCGCGGACCGCCGACCCGTACCAGATGTACCTGGCTGACCTGTACACGATTCCGACCAACCTGTACGGCGGGCCGGGCATCTCGGTGCCCTGTGGGCTCTCCGAGGGGCTGCCGGTCGGTCTCCAGGTGATGGCCCCGACGATGGCCGACGACCGGATGTATCGGGTCGCCGCCGCGTTGGAGTCCGCCGTCGGCACGTTCACCCCGCCGACGCTCTAGACCGGATGTCACCGCATCGGCGCCGAGGGACATGTCCCTCGGCGCCGATCGCGCGTCTGAACGGGTTGGGCGTCGATCAGGGCTGACTCGGCGGCCCGGCGAGGTAGCGGCGGGCCTCCCGCAGACCACGCCAGCGATACCAGGCGGAACCCACCACGAACAGGATCAGCAGTACGGCCAGTACGCGGGTGAACGGGTGGACCGCGTTCACCAGGGCCAGCAGTTGGGTGACAACGACCGCCGCGAACAGCCACAGCAGCCAGCGTTGACTGACGCGGAGTCGGGCTTCCTTGCGTGCCAGCGGGTCGAGACGAGGGTCGTCGGTGGACCCGTCGCGTAACGCCTGGCCGATCCGCCGCCTCGTCGCCGGGTCGTCACCGGCCGTCCGGGGCATCCGCCTGATCAGCCGACGGCCGAAGACGAGGGCGACGACCGCGCCGAACAGCGGCGGGATCAGCATCAGCGCGAACGCCGCGAGGAGGTCGGACCTCCCGGTGTCGCGGTCGACCATCGCGGCGGTGCCCATCGCGGCAGCGCCGACCACGACGATCGCGGCGACGACGTACGTGCTGCGGCGGTGCCGCCCCTGCGGCACCTGCTCGTCCGCGGCGACATGTTCCCCGCTCGTCACGGCCGCCCCTGATTCCGACGCCGCCGGTTCACGAGGCGCACGACGGCGTACGCGATCGCCACCGCCACCACCCCGGGCAGCACCATGCCGATCACCAACTCGGCGGTCGTGTCCGGCTGGCGGTCCTCCCCGGAGGCGAACCAGCTGACAAGGGTCACCACGACGGCCACCGCCCACACCGCGACCACCCCGACGAGCACCGGCCGGACCTGCATTCCTCGCTCTCTGACCGTATTCGTCATGGTCGCTCCGTACCCCACTGTCGGTGACGCCACGCACGCCGGACGAAACCCGGCCGAGGATTGATCGGGCAACCCCATTAGGCTGGACAGGTTCTGTCCCGGATCGCGCCTGGAGCGTCTCATGACCACGACACTGCCCGCGTACGACGAGGTCGTTGCGCGCTTCGAACCGGTGATCGGCCTGGAGACCCACGTCGAGCTGGGCACGAACACCAAGATGTTCTGCGGTTGCCCGACCGACTTCGGCGGCGAGCCGAACACCCGGGTCTGCCCGGTGTGCCTGGGCCTGCCCGGTTCGCTGCCGGTGGCCAACAAGGCGGCCATCGAGGCGATCATCCGGATCGGCCTGGCGTTGAACTGCTCGATCGCCGAGTGGTGCCGGTTCGCCCGGAAGAACTACTTCTACCCGGACATGCCGAAGAACTTCCAGATCAGCCAGTACGACGAGCCGATCTGCGTCGACGGCTACCTGGACGTCGAGGTCAACGGCGAGACGGTCCGGATCGAGATCGAGCGGGTGCACCTCGAGGAGGACACCGGCAAGACGCTGCACGTCGGCGGCGCCACCGGCCGCATCCACGGCGCGACGGAATCGCTTGTCGACTACAACCGGGCCGGCATCCCGCTGGTCGAGATCGTCACCAAGCCGATCACGGGCACCGGTGCGCTCGCCCCCGACGTGGCCAAGGCGTACGTCGCCGAGCTGCGCGACGTGATCCGCACCCTCGGCGTCTCCGACGTGCGGATGGAGGAGGGTTCGCTGCGCTGCGACGTGAACACCTCGCTCAACCTGCCGGGCGCGGAGTGGGGCACCCGTACCGAGACCAAGAACGTCAACTCGCTGCGGTCGGTGGAGCGGGCGGTCCGCTCGGAGATGCTGCGGCAGGCGTCGGTGCTCGACGCGGGCGGCCGGATCACCCAGGAGACGCGCCACTTCCACGAGGACACCGGTGACACCACCCCGGGTCGCTCGAAGGAGACCGCTACCGACTACCGGTACTTCCCCGAGCCCGATCTGGTGCCGATCGCCCCGGACCCGGCCTGGGTCGCCGAGCTGAAGGCCGCTCTGCCGGAGCTGCCCCGGGTGCACCGGCGTCGGCTTCAGGAGCAGTGGGGCCTCTCGGACCTGGACATGCAGTCGGTGCTGAACGCTGGCGCGGTCGAGCTGATCGAGGCCACCGTGGCCGCCGGCACCACCCCGGCCGCGGCCCGCAAGTGGTGGCTGGGTGAGCTGTCCCGCCGGGCCAACGAGAGCGGCGTGGAGCTGGCCGAGATCGGTGCCACCCCCGCCCAGGTCGCCGAGCTTCAGGGGCTGGTCGACGCCGGCAAGCTCAACGACAAGATGGCCCGCACGGTGCTGGAGGGCGTGGTCGATGGTGAGGGCTCGCCCACCGAGATCATGACCAACCGGGGCCTGGAGGTCGTGTCGGACACCGGAGCGCTCACCGCCGCCGTGGACGAGGCGATCGCCGCGAACCCCGGCATCGCCGACAAGATCCGCAGTGGCAAGGTCGCGGCGGTCGGCGCGCTGGTCGGCGCGGTCATGAAGACCACCCGGGGTCAGGCCGACGCGAAGACCCTGCGTGAGCTGATCCTGGAGCGCCTCGGCGTCCAGGGCTGACACCCACCCGGAGCACGCCGCCGCCGCGACCCGGCGGCGGCATGCCGCCACCACCTGTCGACTACGCGGCCACCCCGCACCCCTCGCGAGGGCGTCAACGGCGACGCCTGGATGGAGCCACCGTGACCGAGCACGACCTCGATGTCCTCGACGAGATCCAGCGGCGGGTGCTCTGGCTCGCCACCCGGATCGTGGACGCCGCCAACCATGACCGGGCCACCGGCGACGGTGTGAAGGTCGGCGGCCACCAGGCGTCCAGCGCCTCCCTGGTCACGGCGATGACCGCGCTCTGGTTCGCGCACCTGGACGCCGAGGACCGGGTCGCGGTGAAGCCGCACGCGTCCCCGGTGTTCCACGCCATCCAGTACCTGCTCGGCAACCTGGACCGCTCCTACCTGCCCCGGCTGCGGGCCCGTGGCGGCCTCCAGTCGTATCCGTCGCGCACCAAGGACCCGGACGAGGTGGACTTCTCCACCGGTTCGGTCGGCCTGGGCGCGGCGGCGCCGCTCTTCGCCGCCGCCACCCGGCGGTACGTCGACGCGCACTTCGGTGCCCGTCCGCACTCCCGGTTCGTGGCGCTGATCGGCGACGCCGAGCTGGACGAGGGCAACATCTGGGAGGCGGTGGCCGACCCGGCGACCACCGGGCTGGGCAACGTCATGTGGCTTGTCGACTTCAACCGCCAGTCGCTGGACCGGGTGGTTCCCGGCATCCGGATCAACCAGTGGCGGGGCCAGTTCGAGGCCGCCGGTTGGCACGTCGTGGAGGTCAAGTACGGCCGCCGGCTCGCCGAGGCGTACGCCCGGCCGGGCGGCGAGGCGCTGCGCGACTGGATCGACGCGATGCCCAACGAGCAGTACCAGTCGCTGTTCGGGCTGGTCGGGCCGGCGCTGCGCAAGCAGTTCCTGGACGGCGCTCCGACCGGCATCGCCGAGCTGATCGCCGACGTCTCCGACGAGGAGCTCGGCCCGCTCGTCACGGACCTGGGCGGGCACGACCTTCAGGCGATGCTGGACGCGTACGCCCAGTGCGACGCGGTCACCGACCGGCCCAGCGTCGTCTTCGCGTACACGGTGAAGGGTTGGGGGTTGCCCATCGCCGGCAATCCGCGCAACCATTCCGCGCTGCTCAGCTCGGAGCAGGTCGACACGCTGCGCGCCGCGCAGGGGTTGACCGCCGACACCGAGTGGGACCGCCTCGACCCGGCGTCACCCGCCGGGATCCGGGCCGGCGCCCGCCGGGAGGCGCTGTCCCGCCCGCCGCGCGAGCGTGCGCTGGGCGTCACCGTCCCGGAAAGCACTGGAGTACGCGCCAACAAGCCGATCTCCACGCAGGAGGTCTTCGGTCGGGTGCTGGTGGACCTGGCGCGGGACCGGGAGGTGGGCCGCTACCTGGTCACCACCGCCCCGGACGTGGCCACCTCCACCAACCTCGCCGGGTTCATCAACAAGACCGGGGTGTTCGCCCCCACCGAGCAGCGTTCCTGGACCGAGGACCGGATGCTGCGTTGGACGGAGAGCCCCGCTGGGCAGCACATCGAGCTGGGCATCTCGGAGATGAACCTGTTCCTGCTGCTCGGCCAGCTCGGGCTGTCCTGGGACCTGTCCGGGCAGCCGCTGCTGCCGGTGGGCACTGTCTACGACCCGTTCGTGCTGCGCGGCCTCGACGCCTTCCTGTACGGCACCTACTCCGGCTCCCGGTTCGTGGTGGCCGGCACCCCGTCCGGCATCACCCTCGCCCCGGAGGGCGGCGCCCACCAGTCCACGATCACCGCGTCGGTCGGCCTGGAGCTGCCCGGGGTGACCTTCATCGAGCCGGCGTACGCGGCCACCCTCGACTGGCTGCTCTGCGACGCGCTCGGTCAGATCGCCGGTGGGTCGGCCCCGGCCGCGACCGCCGCACCCGCCGAGGACGGCGCGTACTACTTCCGGTTGAGCACCCGACCGCTGGACCAGACGCCGTTCGAGGCGGCCCGGGCCCGGCTCGGCGACGCGGTGCTGCGCCGGCAGGTCGTCGCCGGGGCGTACCGGCTGGTCGACGCGCACCAGGCGTACCCGCACCTGGTCGACGCCCCGGTGGTGCAGTTGGCCGCCTCCGGCGCGGTGCTGCCCGAGGTGCTGGCCGCCGCGGCGGAGCTGGCCGACGAGGGCATCGCCGCGCACGTGGTGGACGTGACCTCGCTGGACCGGCTCTACCGGGCCTGGCAGCGCACCCTGCGTCAGGGCGTACGGACGGCCACGGTGCCCAGCGTGCCGGGCGCGCTGCGGTCCGCGTTCGCCGATCGGGTGCCGGTGGTGACCGTGCACGACGCCGCGTCGCACGCGATGGCCTGGCTCGGTTCGGCGGTCGGCGCACCGGCGGTGCCGCTCGGGGTGGACGAGTTCGGCCAGTCCGGCAGCGTCGCCGAGCTGTACGAGCTGCACGACCTGCTGCCCGGCAGCATCGTCAACGCCGCACTGGCCGCCATCGCCCTCCGCTGACCCGTCGGCGCCCGCCGGTCCGCTGGCGGGCGTCGGCGTCGGCTCAGCCGGTCGGTGTGGGGGTGGGTGTGGGTGTGGCGGGGACACCGCCGCTCGGCGTGGGTGTGGGCGTGGCGGGGACGCCAGCGGTCGGGTTCTCCACCAGGCGTCGTTCCAGGTTGACCTGGGCCTGCCCGGTGCCGCCGACGGTGATGGTGTCGTACGCCTGGAGCAGCTTCTGCTGGTCGAAGTAGAGCACGCTCATCGACAGCGGGGTGGGCTTCTCGCCCTCCAGGCCGCGCAGCCCGGCGCCGCCGGTGGAGCCCTCCACCATCAGCGTGGTGGGCTGCTGCCCGGGCGCCTGCGGCAGCTCGGAGACCTGCCGGGCGTGGGTGTGCCCGGCCAGCACCAGCGGGCAGGTGCCGGCGAGCGGCCCGGCCGACGCCGGGTCGTGCACGAGAGCGATGTTGACTGGTCGCGGTGAGCTGCGGACCGTCGCGGCGAGCTGGTTGCCGGTCCCGATCACCTGGTCGGCCACCTGCTGGGTCAACCCGCTGCCGGCCGGCGAGGTGTTCTTGTCCGGGGTGAAGCGCGGGTCGCCGATGCCGGCGATGGTCAGCCCGGCGACCGTCGTGGTCGTGTTGTTCAACACGATGGCGTTCGGCTGGCGGGCCACCGCGGCGGCGGTCTTGCCGGAGTCGTGGTTGCCCCGGATGAAGACGTACGGCTTCTTCAGCAGGCCGATCGAGGCGACGAAGGAGGCTTCCGGTTCGCTGCCCCAGTCGGTGATGTCCCCGGTGTCGATCACCACGTCGATGCCGAACTGTTCCACGACCGTCCGGATCAGCTGCCAGCCGGTCGGGTTGAGGTGCATGTCGGAGACGTGCAGCACGCGGGTGGTGCCCGGGGTCGGCTCCAGCAGCGGTAGCGCCGAGACGGTGGTGTAGAGCTGGCTGACGTTGCCGACCAGGCGCTGCAACTGCTCCGCGTACTTGGTGTAGTCGTTGGCGATCCGGCGGGCGTCACCGACGATGGCCGGCGCGTTGACCAGCAGCCCCTCGTAGCGTGGTTCCTCGATGGCCTGCGGACGAAGGGTCGCCGCCGCCGTGCCGAGGCTGCTGGCGGTGACCAGCAGCGCCAGCCCACCCGCCCAGGCGGTGCGTCGGACGTCACGGAAGATCAGCCCGGCCAGGATCAACGTGACCAGCACCGACGCGCCGAGGGTACGCAGACCGAGGCGCATCACCCCGGAGCGGACGTCCTCCACGGCGCTCTGGCTGGCCCGGCTGATGCTGGCCGGGTCGTCGATCAGCGCCTCGGTGCGCCCCTGGTCGAGGGCGCCCAGCCGGACGGTGAGATGGGTCGGCCCGTCGTGGCTGTCGAGCAGCAGCGCGCCGAGCGGCGGGATGTCGACGGTGGTGCCGCCGTCCCGGGCGGGGGAGATGCTGAGATTGGCCCGGAACGGGCCGATGTCGGTGCTCACCTGGCCAAGGGCCAGCACCCCGAGCACCGCCCCGGCCAGGGCCACGGCGAGGACGGCGACGATCAGCCCGAGGCGGCGCAGCGGGCCGGCGCCACCGACCCACCAGCCCGTCGGGCGCGGCTGATCGTCGCCGGTCACCGGGTCGTCCCGGTCATCGGCGTCGTCGTGCCGCTCGTCGCGTTGCCCGTCCATGCTGAAAGTCTGACCTGCCCGTCGGAAGATCTTGGCAAACCTGAACGGATGGTGACGCAATCAGCTGCGTCCGCCGTCACCACCCGCGAAGACCACCCGCAGGAGCCGGTCATCGTCGCCCGCCGGGTCGCCCCGGCCGTCGTGGTTGGAGGTGCTCACCCAGAGCGATCCGTCCGGTGCCGCGGCCACCGCACGCAGCCGACCGTAGCGGTTGGTGAGCAGCTCACTGGGTTGACCGAGCAGGGTGCCGGTGTCGGTCAGCTCCATCACCCAGAGGCGCTTGCCGCGCAGACAACCGGTGACCAGCAGCCGGTCCGTGGCGGCCAGACCGGAGCAGGACGCGTCCGACGTCGCCCACTGCGCGATCGGGTCGGTGAACCGCTTGTCGCCGGCCTGACCCTCGACCTCCGGCCAGCCGTAGTTGCCGCCCTTGGTGATCTGGTTGATCTCGTCCCAGGTGTTCTGACCGAACTCGACGGCGTACATCCGCTTCGCGGCGTCCCAGGCGAAACCCTGGACGTTGCGGTGCCCCAGGGACCAGACCGGGGAGTTGGGGTACGGATTGCCGGCGGCGGGCTTGCCGTCCGGGGTGACCCGGAGGATCTTGCCGCCGAGGCTCTTCACGTCCTGCGAGAGGGGGCGCTGGCCGGCGTCACCCGTGCTGACGTAGAGCTGCTTGTCCGGGCCGAAGCCGAGCCCTCCGCCGTTGTGCACGTTGGCCTTGGGGATGCCGGTGAGGATCGGGGTGGGCTGCCCGCCGAGGCGCAGCCGGGCGACCCGGTTGTCCCGCTCGGTGGTGTAGTAGACGAACACCGTCTGGTCCCGGGCGTAGTCGGGGGAGACGGCGATGCCGAGCAGGCCGCCCTCGCCCGCCGCCGCTACGTCGGGGATGGTCTGGAGCGGTCGGACCCGCAGCCCGTCCGGCCCGGACTCGGGCCCGACCTGAAGGATCCGGCCGTTGTCCCGTTCGGTGACCAACGCGCCGCCGTCCGGCAGGAAGGCGATCGCCCACGGCACCCGCAGACCCTTGGCGAGCACTGTCGCCACCGCCTGCTGGCCGGCGCCGCCGGGGCTCGCTGACGCGGACGGGGTCGGCAGGTTGGGCGGTTCGCCGGCCGGGTCGGGCGCCGGCTCGCCGAAGCTGCAACCGGCGGTGAAGAGCAGCGCCGCGCAGGACGCCGCGAGGGCCACCCGGAGGCGGTGGATGCGAGGGTACGGGGGACGGGCGCTCACCCGGCCCAGGGTAGCCCGCTGCGCGACCCGGCCGGGCCCGTCGAGATGCAACGGGTGCCGACGGACCCGCCCGATGGTCCCCGGTGGACCCCTCACCGAGCCCGTACGGCCAGCAGCGCGGTGTCGTCCTCACGATGCCGGATCGAGGCGAGCAGCAGGTCGCACATGTCGTCGAGGGACAGCGTGTCGGTGCCGGTCAGCCGGCCCGCCAGCTCGGCCAACCCCTCGTCGATCGAGCGGTCCCGCCGTTCGATCAGCCCGTCGGTGTAGAGCAGCAGGGTGTCGCCGGTGGCCAGGATGGTCGACTGGCTGCTGCGGGGCGACGGGCGGGCCAGGCCGAGCAGAGGCTCCGGCGTCGCCTCCAGGGCCTCGACCGCCCCGCCGACCCGGACGACCAGGGCCGGTGGATGCCCGGCGTTGGACCAGGTCACCTCGTGCACACCGGCGCGCTGCGGACAGATCCGCACCAGCGTCGCGGTGGCGGCGATCGGCAGTCGCAGGCCACGGATGGCGCCGTCCAGGTTGCTCATCAGTGACCCGACCGCGTCCGGCCGGCCGAAGGCGTTGCCCCGCACCAGGTTGCGCAGCTGGCCCATGGTCGCCGCCGCCTCGATGTCGTGCCCGGCCACGTCCCCGATCGCCACGATCACGTCGCCGTCGGGCTGCACGAAGGCGTCGTACCAGTCACCGCCCACCTCCACCCGGTCGGCCGCCGGCTGGTAGCGGGCCGCCAGTTCCAGCTCCGCCACCACCGGCAGTCGGGGCAACATGCTGTGTTGCAGGACCTCGGCGACGTGCCGCTGCTCGCCGTACATCGAGCTGTTGCCGACGGCCTGGCCGGCCCGACGGCCGATGTCGACAGCGGTGAGCAGGTCCCGGTCGTCGAACTGCTGACGTTGGCCGCCGTTGACGAGGGTGATCGCCCCCAGCACCGTGCCGCCGACGCCCCGCACCGGCACGCTCAGGTAGGAGGCGATGCCCAGCCGGCTGGCGATGGAGGCCATCTCCGGGTGGGTGGTACCCCTCGTCACGTCGGCCAGGGACGCCACGCTGCCCAGCCGGGGCTGGCCGGTCCGGAGCACCGTCCGGATGATCGACTCGGAGCTCAGCCCGGTGCGCAGCAGATCGCCGAAGCGGTCGACGTCCGCCGCGCGGGCCGGGTCCCGGTGCACCGAGACCACCTCGCGGGGCAGGCCGGTCGGCCCGATCAGGGTGAGCAGGCACCAGTCGGCGAGCAGCGGCACCATGGTGGCGGCGAGCCGGCGCAGCGCGGTGCCCACGTCCAGGGTGCCGGCCAGCGTCTCGCTCACCCCGGCCAACAGTTCCAGCCGCTCGTGCGCCTGCACCACCCGCCGCCGGGCCTCCTGCGCGCCGTCCAGCGCGATCCGCAGCCGCAGCTCGGACGAGCAGGCGGCGGCCAGGTCGGCCAGGGTCCGCAGCTGCGCGGCCGTCCAGGCACGGGGCTTGCTGTCGATGGCGCAGAGCGAGCCGAGCACCCGGCCGGAGAGGTCGGTCAGCGGCATCCCGGCGTACGCGACCACACCGAGGTCTTCGATGGCCAGGTTGTCCCGGACACGGGGGTAGAGCCGGGCGTCCGGCAGCACCATCGGCACCTCGATGTCCACCACGTGCTGACAGAACGAGTGGCTCAGCGGGGTCTGCCGGCGCTCCGACCAGGGCTCCGGCAACCCGACCGCGCCCGGGAAGAACTGCCGGTCGGCGGAGACCAGGGAGACCAGCGCGACCGGCACGTCCAGCAGGTCACTGACCAGCCGCGCGAACCTGTCGAACGCCTCGTCCGGGGCGGCGTCGAGCCCGGTGTCGGCGAGCGCGCGCAGCCGCTCCGGGTCGCCGAGCACCGAAGGTGGCGCGATCGAATGCCGGGCTGGGCCGGGGGAGCCGTCGGTCATCGAGCACCTGTCTGCCGGGGCGGAGGCCGACCGGCCCTCCGACCCTTCGTTATACCTCGTTCGGGTCGGAGTCGAACATCGGTGTGCTGAGTCTCGCCCGCCCCGGCCCGACGCGCCATCCCCCGGGACGCCGGTTCGCCGCCGTGCCTGCACCGGCCGCGGCGTTGGGGACTATCGTCGGCGGACGTGAAGGTATGGATTCCGCACCAGGCCGGCCTGAACCTCCTGGGTGAACTGCCCGCGGACGTGACAGTGGAGGTCTTCGAGCAGACCGACCGGATGCCGTCCGAGGCGGCCGACGTCCGCTTCTGGGTGCCGCCGTTCCTGGGTGGCTCGGACGCGACGGCGGTGCTGCGGGAGCTGCCCGACCTGGCGGTGGTGCAGTTGCTCTCCGCCGGAGCGGACGCCTGGGCCGGCCGGACACCGCCGGCTGTCACCCTCTGCGATGCCCGGGGCGTGCACGACCCCTCCACCGCCGAGTGGGTCGTCACGGCGATCCTCACCCAGCTGCGGGCGTTCCCGGCGTTCGTCCGCGCGCAGGCCGAGCGGCGCTGGACGTACGCGGAGAACACCCCGACCGACGAGCTGACCGGCAAGCGGGTGCTCATCATCGGCGCCGGCTCGATCGGCGCCGCGGTGCGCGACCGGCTCGCCCCCTTCGACGTGAGCTTCACCCTGGTCGCCAGGACGGCCCGCCCTGAGCAGGGGGTGCACGCCGTCGAAGAGCTGCCCCGGCTGCTGCCCGACGCGGACGTGGTGGTGGTGCTGGTGCCGCTCACCGACCAGACCCGTGGCCTGATCGACAAGGCGTTCCTGGCCGCGATGCCGGACGGGGCGCTGCTGGTAAACGCCGCCCGGGGCCCGGTGGCGCACACCGAGGCGCTCGTCGCCGAGCTGGGCACCGGTCGGATCTCGGCGGCGTTGGACGTCACCGACCCGGAGCCGCTGCCCGCCGACTCTCCGCTCTGGGTCATGCCGAACGTGCTGCTCACCCCGCACGTCGGCGGGTCGGTGCGCGGGTTGTTGCCACGGGCCTACCGACTGGTGGGCGATCAGGTCCGCAGGTTCGCCGCCGGACAGCCGCTGATCAACACGGTGGTCGACGGCTACTGACCGGGGGTCTCCGCCGGAGCGTCCGGCAGCGGCTGGCCGGTCGCCGCGACCAGTCGGGGCAGATCCGCCTCACGGACGGCCGGCAGGGTGACCTGGCGGCCGTCGTCGAGTCGGGCCACCGCGCGCCCGCGCTGGTCGGTGGTCAGCTCGAGGACCTGGTCCCAGTCGATCCGACGCTGCCCGACCAGCGCACGGATGCGCAGCTCCCGCGCGTCGGCGTCGGTGCCGGCCCGCCAGGCCCACACCGCGACGGCGAGCGGGACGAGCAGCACCGGCAGCAGGTAGTCCCGGGCGTTGGCCAGCGGCAGGGCGCCGACGAAGGCGATGATCGCGGCCACCAGGATGGCTTGGTTGTACCGGAAGCGGACCGTGTCGGGCTTACTCACCCTCCGATGATCCCACTCCGGGTTGTTTCGGCTCGCGGCGGGCGGTGCCGGCAGCGTGCGGCACGCCGTACAGTGACACAGGTCGTTGTCTCCCCTGAGTGACCGGCAAGTAACCAATTCGGCCGTCCATCGTTGCCAATCGTGGGTAGCGGACTCGCAACGTCCGATGTCCCGCACCGCCGCACCGCCCCCGTGCCCCCTCACGAAGGCGACCGCCGTGCTCCTCGCGTACCCGTTCCGCGTCCTCGTCCCCCGCCGTGCGGCACCGGAGGCCGCCACGTCCGTGGCGGTGGCGCTGCTCCTCCTCGCCGCTGCCGTCGACCTGGTCCCGCCCTCGGTGGTGATCGCACTGGCCGCCGGTGCCGGCGCCACGCTCGCCGGGCTGCGACTCTCCCGGCTGGCCTCCCGGCGCGGCACCGACCCGACACCGCGTGCGGCGGGCGTGCTGCTCGACGCGGCGGTGGTGGCGGCGGGTCTCACCGCCGTCGTGCTGCCTCTGGCCGGCATCGGGCACACCCTCGCCGTGCTGATCGGGTCGCTGGTGGTGGCGGCCCTCTCGACGGCCGGTCTGTACCGGCTTCCCGGCCGATCCCGGGCGGCGGCCTCGGTCCGGCTGCGGTGGCTGGTCGAGTCGACCGGTCCGGCCGTCGGTCTGGCCCTCGCCGGCTGGTTGCTGCTGCCCCGGGGCGGCCTGCCGGCCCCGGTTGGGCTGGTCGCCGCGTTGACGCTCGGCGGGTTGGGCATGGCCGCGTTGAATGCGTTCGCGGGGCCACGGCGGCGCTCCGGTGCGGCGGTCTGCCGGGGCGGCGTCCTGCTCACCCTGGGCGGGCTGGTGCTGCTGGCCACGTTGCCGTCCGCGCCGGCCGGCCGGGTGGCCCTGCTGGCCGTACCCCCGTTGGTGTTCGGGATGTTGCTCGTCGCGGTCGGCGCGGCGGATGCGGCGGACGAGTCGGAGCCGGTGGAGCCGGTCGCCGCGGCCTGGCCCCGGTCGGTGCTCCCCGCGGCGGTGCTGCTGCTGGCGGCGGGTCTGCACCTGGGCGCCGGCCGCGCACCGGACCAGACGAGCGTGCTGTTGGCCCTGGCGGCGGTGCCGCCCCTGGTGCTGCGCGAGCTGCTGCGCGCGGGTGACGCGTCCACGTCCGTTCGGCGGGCCGCTCATCGACGACCGGCCGGCCGGTCGCTGCGGCACCGCCGCACGGCCCCGGCCCGCTGGCCGGGCACGCCGGAGCCGCCGCCCGAGCGAGGCCCCGCCGTCCCGGAGAGCGCGGCCACCGCGATGGTGGCCGGCTCGACCTGGTCGCCTGACCACAGTTCCGCCTGGTCGGGGCTCGACCGGCGACCCGCGGCGGCGAGCGGCGCCCCCGGCGACCGGGCTGCCCTGCTGGACGCACTGGCCGCGATCGGCGACGTTCCGGCGCCGGCCGGCGCGCTGCTGCTGGTGGACCTGCACGGCACCGAGGGTTTCGGCCCGACGGCCCGGGAGGACGTGCTGGCCGAGGCGGTGCACCGGGTCCGCGCGGTCATCGCCCCCGACGATCTGGTCACCGGGTGCACGGGGACCGGCTTCGCGGTGGTCACCGCCGCCGGCCCGGTGCTGGCGTACGCGCTGGGCACCCGACTGTTGAGCGCGCTCAGCCCGCCTTACCGGCTGGCCGGCGCGATGCTGCGCGTGCAGACGAGCATCGGGTTGGCCGAGGTGAGCGGCGCCGGGCCGGCGGACGTGCTCCGGCAGGCCGAGCTGGCCCGACGACGGGCCGTGCAGCTGGGCCGGGACCGGGTGGAGTGGTACGACGCGTTCCTGGAGGAACAGCTGGTGCGCCGGCTCGACCTGGAGCGCGAGCTGCCCGGTGCGGTGGCGCGCGGCGAGCTCGACCTCGTCTACCAGCCGGTGGTCGACCTGGCCGACGGGCAGCCGGTGGGCGCGGAGGCGCTGCTGCGGTGGCGCAGCCCGGTGCTCGGCACCGTGCTTCCGGCCGAGTTGCTGCCGGTCGCCGAGGACCTGGACCTGGTCGGCGAGTTGGAGTGGTGGGTGCTGGATCGGGCCTGCCGGCAGTTGTCCGACTGGTCGGTGGGTGTCCGGGAGTTGTGGATGGCGGTCAACGTCACGACCCGGGAGCTGACCACGCCCGACTTCGTTCAGCGGCTCGCGGCCGTACTGGCCGCGTACGGGGTGCCGCCGGAGCGGCTGGTGGTGGAGGTGAGCGAGCCGAGGGTCGCCGGTGACCTGCCGACCGTGGTGGCTCGGCTGGCCGGGCTGCGGTCGCTGGGCGTACGCACCGCGTTGGACGACTTTCGGGCCGAGCACGCCTCGCTGGCCCAGCTTCGCCGCCTGCCGATCGACCTGCTCAAGGTGGGCCCAGAGTTGGTGGGCGCACGGCCGGACGGGCAACCGCCGCTGATCGACGTGGTGGTCAACGTGGGCGAGCGGCTGGGCGTCGAGGTCGTCGCCGAGGAGTTGGAGTCGTCGACCCAGGTCGAGGGGGCGCGCCGGGGTGGCTGCCGGTACGGGCAGGGGTTCGCGCTGGCCCGGCCGGCGACGGCCGAGCGGGTCGAGGCGTACTTCGAGGAGTTCCCCTCAGCGTCTCGCTGAACCGGTTCATCTCCCTCGGGGCGGTGCGGTGCTACCGCGCGGCGTGAGGTGGGGCGTCTCGTCCTGCATCCGCCCGGCCGGCTGCCCGGCGACGACGGCGAGCAGTTGCCGGGCGGCGTGCGCGCCGTACGCCGGGATGTCCCGGCCCAGCGCGGTCAGCGGCGGGTGCACCAGCCGGCACAGCGGCGAGTCGTCCCAGGCCACGATGGACAGATCGCCGGGCACGGTCAGGCCCATCTCCTGGGCGACGGAGAGCCCGGCGATGGCCATCACGTCGTTGTCGTAGATGACCGCGGTGGGCCGGTCGGCCGAGCTGAGCAACCGGCGGGTGGCCCGGCCGCCCTCCTCGCCGGTGTAGTCGGACCAGACGGTGACCGCGTCGACCAGACCGAGGCGTTGGCAGACCGCCGCGAAGGCGTCGGTGCGGATCTCGGTGTGCCGCAGGTCGGGCAGGCCGGCAACCCGGGCGATCCGCCGATGCCCGAGCGCGACCAGGTACTCCACCGTCTCGGTCAGCGCGGCGGCGTCGTCGGACCAGAGACTCGCCAGCTCACCGGTGCCGCCGGGGCCGCCGATCACCACCGCTGGCAGTTGCAGTTGTTCGAGTGCGGGGATGCGACGGTCGTCGGTGCGCAGGTCGCAGACGAGCACCCCGTCCACCCGTCGTTCGCCCCACCAGCGCCGGTAGACCGCGATCTCGGCGTCCGGGTCGGCCACCACCTGGAGGGTCAGCGCGTACGAGCGGGCGGAGAGTTCGGCCTCGACACCACTGATCAGCGCCATGAAGAACGGCTCGACGCCGAGGGTCCGCGCCGGTCGGCACAGGGCCAGGCCGATCGCCCCGGCGGTGGCGGCCGAGAGGGCGCGGGCGGCGCTGCTGCGGCTGAAACCGATCTCCGTGGCGATGGCCAGGATGCGCTGCCGGGTGGCCTCGGAGACGCCGGGCTGCCCGTTCAGCGCGTACGACACGGCGCCCTTGGACACCCCGGCGCGTTGGGCGACGTCGGCGATGGTCGGCCGCTTCACCGGCGTGCTCCTTCGCTCTGTGGCCGTTGACAGCTCGGATTCCGAACCGTACCGTGGCTTAGCTTATCCGGTTCAGTCCGGCATCTTTCGATGCAGAAGGTGCGGTGAAATCGTGAGCCGACAGGCACTCTACGACGGTTGGACCCTGCGAGCGGCCCCCGGAGCGCAGGTGCCCGAGGAGGTCGCCGGCCGGTCCGTGCCGGCTACCGTGCCGGGCTGCGTGCACACCGATCTGCTCGACGCCGGGCTGATCCCCGATCCGTACCTCGACGACAACGAGCGGGCGGTGGCCTGGATCGGGCGCACCGACTGGGTCTACCAGTCCACCTTCGTCCACCGGGCGGGCGACGACGAGCGCGTCGATCTGGTCTGCGCCGGCCTGGACACCGTCGCCACGCTCACCCTCAACGGTGTGGAGGTCGGCCGCACCGCGAACATGCACCGCGGCTACCGGTTCGACGTCCGACCGCTGCTGCGCGACGGGAACAACGACCTGGTCGTCACGTTCGACTCCGCGTACCGCTACGCCGAGGCACAGCAGGAGCGGCTCGGCGACCGGCCGAACGCCTACCCGGAGCCGTTCCACTTCATCCGCAAGATGGCCTGCAACTTCGGCTGGGACTGGGGGCCGACAGTGGTCACCGCCGGGATCTGGCAGGACATCAGCCTGCACGCCTGGTCGACCGCGCGACTGGCCAGCGTCCGCCCACTGGTCACCATGGACGGTCGCGACGGCCGGGTCGAGGTGCACGTCGAGGTCGAGCGGGTCGCGGACGTCCCGCTGACCGTCCGTGCCGCCGTGGCCGGCGCCCGCGCCGAGGTGGTCGTCCCGGCCGGGCAGCGCACGGCCGTGCTGACCCTCACCGTCCGCGAGCCCGCGCTGTGGTGGCCCCGTGGGTACGGCGACCAGGCGCGCCACCCGATCGAGGTGACAGTGCACGCACCGGACGGCGACACCTTGGACAGTTGGTCGCACCGGATCGGCTTCCGCTCGGTACGGCTGGACACCACACCCGACGAGCACGGCACCCCGTTCGCGTTGTCGGTCAACGACGTCCCGGTCTTCGTCCGCGGGGTCAACTGGATCCCGGACGACGCTTTCCCCACCCGGATCACCCGGGCCCGGCTGGCCGAGCGCTTCGACCAGGCGGTCGCGGCCAACGTCAACCTGCTGCGGGTCTGGGGTGGCGGTCGGTACGAGTCGGCGGACTTCTACGACCTCGCCGACGAGCGCGGTCTCCTCGTCCAGCAGGACTTCCTCTTCGCCTGCGCCGCGTACCCGGAGGAGGAGCCGTTCGGCACCGAGGTGGCCGCCGAGGCCGCCGAGCAGGTGACCCGGCTCGCGCCGTACCCGTCGCTGGTGCTCTGGACCGGCAACAACGAGAACATCTGGGGCTGGCACGACTGGGACTGGCAGCCGGCCCTCGCCGGGCGCACCTGGGGGCGCGGCTACTACCTCGACGTGCTGCCCCGGATCGTCGGCGAGCTGGACCCGACCCGCCCGTACTGGCCGGGCAGCCCCTGGTCGGGCACCGAGGCGATCCACCCCAACGACCCGGCGCACGGCACCACCCACATCTGGGACGTGTGGAACACCGACGACTACACCAGATACCGGGAGTACGTCCCGCGCTTCGTGGCCGAGTTCGGCTACCAGGCCCCACCGGCGTACGCCACGCTGCGCCGGGCGTTGAGCGACGAACCCCTGGCGCACGACTCACCGGGCATGGCACACCACCAGAAGGCGGCCAACGGTGACGCCAAGCTCCAGCGGGGCCTCGACGCGCACCTGCCCGCCCCGGCGGACTTCGACGACTGGCACTACCTGACGCAGCTCAACCAGGCCCGGGCGATCCAGCTCGGGGTGGAGCACTTCCGCTCCCACCGGGACGTCTGCGCGGGCACCATTGTCTGGCAGCTCAACGACTGCTGGCCGGTGACCTCCTGGTCGGCCGTCGACGGCGACGGCCGCCGCAAACCCCTGTGGTACGCGCTGCGCCACGCGTACGCCGACCGGCTGCTCACCGTGCAGCCCCGCGACGGCGGCCTGGCCCTGGTCGCGGTCAACGAGACCGCCGAGGCGTGGGCCGTACCGGCCGCGGTCACCCGGTTCACGCTCACCGGGGAGCCGAGGGCGAAGACCTCGGTCGACCTCGACGTGCCGGCGTACTCCTCGGTGGTGCTGGCGCTGCCGGCGGACCTCGCGCGGCCGGACGAGGGCCGCCGCGAGTTGCTGGTCGCGGAGGCCGGTGGCACCGCGGAGCGCGCCCTGTGGTTCTTCGCCGAGGACCGGGAGGTGGACTGGCCGGCGGCGGCCTGGGACGCGACGGTCGAGCCGGTCGACGGTGGGCAGCGGGTCCGGGTCACGGCCCGCACTGTGCTGCGCGACCTGACGCTGTTCGCGGACCGCCTCGACGACTCAGCCACAGTGGACACGGCCCTGGTCACCCTGCTGCCCGGCGAGTCGACGACGTTCACCGTGCACGCGGACGGGTTGCTGGACGAGGCGGCCCTGACCAGTCGACCGGTGCTGCGCTGTGTGAACGACATCGAGCGGCGATAGTCGCTCGGCTCGCGCCGGATCAGGTGGCGCGGTGAGTGATATACCTCAGCGGCATATTTATACCGCTGAGGTATACCGCTCATCGCAGTCCAGCGGCAGGCGCGGCAAGGCGGACGGCACCCCGAGGAGCGCAATGATCACCGAACATGTCCGAGACGCGGCGGCGACAGCGTTCGTCTTCGGGTTCTTCGCCTCCAGCTGGTTCGGCTGGGCTCAGGAAGCGCCTCCGAAGCCGTGGCGGCCGGTGCTCGTCGCCGGTTCGATCCTCGCCCTGCTCACCGCTACCGCCGGAGGTCTTCTCGCCTGGACTCACTGGTCGGACGGGACGGCGTTCGACGCCGACACCAGCCGTACCTTCGGCATCGTCGTCGGCATCGAGTTCGGTATCGCGGCCATCGGTGCCGGGCTGCTGGCCCGGCTGCGGCGTCGCGAGCTGATCGCCCCGTGGGTCGCCCTGGTCGTGGGCGTCCACCTCTTCCCGGTGGCGGAGCTGCTCGGCTACCGGCTGATCCACCTGGTCGCCGCGCTCGTCACCGTCGTGGCGGTCGTGGCGGTCCCGGTTGCCCGGGCCCGTGCGTTGGCGGTGAGTGCGGTGGTCGGGCTCAGCACCGGCGTCGCGCTGCTGCTTGGCGCGGTGTCCTCGCTGGTCATCGCCCTGGTCGCGTACTGAGACGGGCCGCCGAGCGGTGGGACTGGAGAAGCTCCTTCAGACCCACCGCTCGGCGAAGCTGACGACGGGGTCAGGCGCGGGCGGCGGCGAGCACCTGGCCGACCAGGGTGCCCGAGGTGCCCGAACGCTCGTACTCGGGCCGGTTCAGGCTGCCACCCATCAGCGGCGCCGGGTTACGGTGCACGGCCGGGCTGTCCGAGCTGACCAGGGCCGCGAAGTGGTACTCGTCGGCGCCGGTCGCCTCGACGATCCGGGCGATGTTGCGCGGGGTGATGCCACCGCCCGGCATGATGACGATCCGGCCGGCGGCCCGGCGCACCAGGTCGGCGATGAGCGGAGCACCCTCCAGCACGCTGACCTCCTGACCCGAGGTGAGCACCCGGTGCACGCCCAGCTCGATCAGCTGCTCCAGCGCCGCGTACGGGTCGCGGGTCATGTCGAACGCCCGGTGGAAGGTGATGCTGGCGTCGCCCGCGGCGGCGATCAGCCGGCGGGTGGTCGGCACGTCGACGTCACCCTCGGCGGTCAACGCGCCGATCACGATGCCGTGCGCGCCGGCCGCCACCGCGGCCCGGACGTCCCGCTCCATCGCCTCGATCTCGAACGGCGAGTAGATGAAGTCGCCGGCCCGGGGACGGACGATCACGTGTACCCGGATCCGGCTGACCGCGCGCAGGGTCGTCTCGATGGTGCCCAGGCTGGGGGTCAGCCCGCCGTCGAAGAGCGCGGAGCACAACTCCACCCGGTCGGCGCCGGCCTCCTCGGCGGCGACCGCTCCCTCGACGCTGTCGATGCAGATCTCGAATGTGTTCATGATTCTTCCTTTTCCGTGCGAGGCGATGCCGCTTCGGTCCGAGACGATGCTGTGGTCCAGTCGATGACGGCCGTGACGGCACCAACGGGTACGCCGCCGCCGAGCACCGGCACCTGGCGCAGCGCGTCGGCCCCACCCACCGGTACGCCCACGGCGTCGAGGGCGGCGAGGGCGATGGCGGTGGTGGCCCGGGGCGACCCGTCGATCGCCTTCACCGCCACCGCGTGACCATCCGGTGCGGCCACTGCGAGCACGCCCTCGGCCCCGCCCTTGGCGAGGACGCCGGGCAGCGCCCGCATCAGGTCGGTGTTCGGGTGCCCGTTCCAGCCGCCGACGTACTCCGGGTATTGGCGCATGGCCTGCGCGACCAGCGCCTCGTCGCTCCCGGCGGGCGCGGTGACCAACGACTGGAAGGTGCGGGCCAGGCCGGTCAGCGACAGGCCGAACAGCGGTGCCCCGCAGCCGTCGACAGCGTGGTGCGCGATCGGCGTGCCGGCCAGCCGGGCGACGGCGGCGGCGGTTTCCCGCTGGAGCGGGTGGTCGGGGTCGAGGTAGTCGTGGGTACTCCAGGACCGGGCGACGCAGGCGACCAGCATCGCGGCGTGCTTGCCGGAGCAGTTCATCCGGATCCGGTCGCGCTGTCCGCCGGCGCGGATCAGCCGGTCCCGGGTCGGTTCGTCCTCCGGCCAGTCGACCGGGCAGCCGAGCGCGTCCTCGGTCAGGCCGGCCCCGGCCAGCATCGCCCGAACCACCTCGACGTGCCGGTCGTCGCCGGTGTGGCTGCCGGCGGCGAGGGCCAGCGCCGGGCCGGTCAGCTCGTCGCCCGCCGCGATCCGGCAGGCCAGTGCCTGCACCGGCTTGAGGGTGGAGCGGGGCAGCACCGGCTCGTCGGGTACGCCGGCGGCGAGGGCGACCTTCCCGTCCGGGGCGAGCACCACGACGCTGCCGTAGTGCCGGCTCTCGACGAAGCCGTTGCGCACGACCCGGGCCAGTTCGGCGTAGCGGAATATGGTCACCGCGGGGTGTTCCCTTCGAGAAGCGGCGGGGGCAGTTCAGCGGTCCGCCGTCCGCGCCGGCCACCGAAGCGGCCGTTGCGGGCCTGGAGTACGCGGGCGAACTTCGACAGCGAGGCGTTGACCACCAGGTAGATCAGCGCCACCACCAGGAACGTCTGGATCAGCAGGTGGGTGTACGAGGAGAGCACCTGCCCGCTGTAGAGCAGCTCGGTGTAGCTGACCACGAAGCCGAGCGAGGTGTCCTTGAGCAGCCCGACCAGCTGGCTGACCAGGGACGGGGCGAGTTGGAGCAGCGCCTGCGGCAGGACCACCAGCGCCATCACCTGCCCGCGGCGCAGCCCGACCGCGAGGCCGGCCTCGGTCTGCCCACGGTCCAGCGCCAGGATGCCGGACCGGAAGATCTCCGCGAACGCCGCCGAGTTGGAGACCACCAGCGGCACCACGAGCTTCCAGAACAGCGGGAAGTTCAGCCCGTACTGCGGCAGGGCGAACAGCGTCACGTAGATCAGCAGCAGGGTGGGGACGGTCCGGAAGATCTCCACGTACGCGCCGGCCAGCCAGCGCAGCGGTCGATGCGTCGACAGCCGGCCGAGCGCCAGCAGCAGCCCCAGGGCGGCGCTCAGCACGGCGGTCGCGGCGGCGGCGCGCAGCGTGGCCCAGAGGCCGTTGAGCAGGTACCGCCAGATGGGCCAGGTGGTGAACGGTTCCCACCGGGCGGCGGCCAACTCGCCGTGGCTGGCGAACTGGTAGACGGCCGCGACCAGGGCGCCGGCCAGGAGAACGGCGCCCAGCACTGTGGCGATCCGGATCCGCCGTTGGGCGCGCGGGCCGGGCTCGTCGAAGAGGATCTGTTGCGTCTTGTTCATCGGACGATCGCCAGCCTTCGTTCAAGCAGGCCGGTGACCTGACCGATGATCAGCGCCAGCAGCATGTAGGCGAGGCCGGCGCCGGTGAAGACAGCGATCGGTTGAGCCTCGACCAGGTTCACGGTGTTGGCCGCCTGGGTCAGCTCGACCACGCCGACGGCGGCGGCCAGCGAGGTGTTCATCAGCAGCGCGATGCAGATGTTGCCGATCGGCTGGATCACCGCCCGGAGTCCCTGCGGCAGGATCACGTGCCGCAGGGACTGGCCGAAGGTGAGCCCGATGGCACGGGCTGCCTCGGCCTGGCCCACACCGACCGTGTTGATCCCGGCGCGGATCGCCTCGGCCAGGTACGCCCCCTCGTACACCGCGATGACGATCGCGGCGGAGGTGAACAGCGGGAACGTGATGCCGATGGTCGGCAGCGCGAACACGAAGAGCACCAGCAGCGCCAGCAGCGGCAGGTTCTGGAACACCTCCACGTACGCGGTGCCGATGGCGCGCAGCAGCGGGACGGGGGCGATGCGCAGGGTGGCCACGATAATGCCCAGCAGCATCGCGCCGACGGTGGTCACGACGGTCAGTTCGACCGTCGTGACCAGGCCGTGGCCAAGCTCGCTCAGGTGGGCGGTGAGGGCTTCCATCGGTACGAGAGACTGCTCAGGAGCCGTCGGCGGAACCGAGGGCGGGCGGGGTGGGCGCCCCACCCTCCACCACCGAGCCGAGGGTGCCTTCCCAGACCTTCGCCCACGTGCCGTCGGCCTGGATCTTCTTCAGCCAGTTGTTGACGAACTCCTTGAACTGCGCGTCCTCCTTGTTGAGGCCGATGCCGTACGCCTCGGTGGTGAACGGCTCGCCCACCACCTTCATCCCCGGGTTCGCCTTGGCGCCCGAGGCGAGCAGCGTGAAGTCCTGCACGTACGCGTCGCCGCGCTTCTGAAGCAGCGCCTGCAACGCCTGCGGGTCGGTGCCGAAGGCGATCTGCTTCGAGCCGGGCGCGGCGGAGGGCAGCGCGGTGACGGCGGGGGTGTTCGCCCCGACGATCACGGTCTTGCCGGCGAGGTCCTTGACGCTCTTGATCGAGGTGTCGTCCTTGCGGACCCCGACCGCGAGGCCGGAGGTGAGGTACGGCCCGGCGAAGGCGACCTGGGTGGCCCGCTGCGGGGTGATCGTGTACGTCTGGAAGACAACGTCCACCGACTTGGCCTGGAGCATGGCCTCCCGGGTCTGGGTGCCGATGGTCGTCGTCTTCACCTCGGGCTTGCCGATGATGTACTTCGCCAGCAACTTCGCCATGTCGGCGTCGAAGCCCTCGATGGTGCCGCTGACCGGGTTCTGCTGGGCGAGCAGCGGCGCGTCCAGGGATCCGCCGATGTTCAGGTAGCCGCGCTTGCGGATCGTCTCCATCGTCGAACCGGCCGGGATGTCCGCGTCGGTGGCCACCGGGGCGGCGTCGTACACCGACTGGGCGACCACGCCGTCGCCGCCCAGGCCGGGGTTGCCGGGCAGCGTCGGAGCGCTGCCGCCGCTGTCGCCGCCGCAGCCGGCGGCAGCGAGGGCCACCGCCACCGCGGTGGCGGTGAGGGCGAGCGACCGCCGCCCGGTGAAGCTCATCTTGAGGATTGACATGACACCCTCCCGTTGGGGGCTAGTGCTGGAGGATCTTGGATAGGAAGTCGCGGGCCCGCTCGGTGCGCGGAGCTGCGAAGAAGTCGTCGGGTGCGCCGGATTCGACGATCCGGCCGTCGTCCATGAAGACCACCCGGTCGGCGGCGCGACGGGCAAAGCCCATCTCGTGGGTCACCACGATCATGGTCATCCCCTCGGCGGCGAGGGAGACCATCACGTCGAGCACCTCGTTGACCATTTCCGGGTCGAGCGCCGAGGTCGGCTCGTCGAAGAGCAGCACCTTCGGTTGCATCGCCAGGGCCCGGGCGATCGCGGCCCGCTGCTGCTGCCCGCCGGAGAGCTGGGCCGGGTGGTGGTCTGCCTTGTCGGCGATACCGACGCGCTCCAGCAGGGCCATCGCCTGCTGCCGCGCCTCGGGTCGGGGGATCCGGCGGACCCGGGTGGGGCCGAGGGTGATGTTGTCCAGCACCGTCTTGTGGCCGAAGAGGTTGAAGGACTGGAAGACCATGCCGACATCGGCGCGTAGCCGAGCCAGCGCTCGGCCCTCGGCGGGCAACGGCTCACCGTCGATCTCGACGCTGCCCTGCCCGGCGGTCTCCAGCCGGTTGAGGCAGCGGCACAGGGTCGACTTGCCGGAGCCGGAGGGCCCCACCACGACGACCACCTCGCCGGCGGCCACCGTGAGGTCGATGTCCTTGAGCACGTGCAGCGGACCGAACCACTTGTTCAGGCCGCGTACCGACACCATCGGTCGGTCCGCACCCGTCGTCTCCGGTGCCACCAGGCGGCCTCACTTCCTTCGACTACAAAACTAAGCCAGCTTCATATCGAACCAACAGCGCCATCTAAAGGTAGCTAGCAAACTAAGTCAACCGGTTGCTTGAACAAACTCCGGGTGCTAAGAAGCTGACGTGACGATTGACGACGCGCCACGCGATGCCCTCCGGGGCGGCCCCCGGGAGCTACTGCGCTGGGTGGCCACCGGTGCGGCCGTCAGTCGGGCCGACCTGTCCCGCCTCTCCGGGCTCTCCCCGTCCACGGTTTCCCAGCGGGTCGAGGCGTTGATCAGCCAGGGGTTGCTGGAGGAGACCGGCGCCGGGAGGTCCCGGGGTGGGCGGCGACCCCGCCAGCTCGCCGTGCCCACCGGCGGCGCCGTGGTCGGCGCCATCGACCTCGGCGCGCATCACGCCCGCGTCGGCGCACTGGATCTCTCCGGGCGGGTGGTCCAGGCCCGCACCCTGCCGGTCCGCATCGAGGACGGCCCGGAGGCGGTGCTCGGCGCCCTGCTGGCCGAGGTCGCCACGCTGGTGGGCAGCGGTCCGGCGGCCGACGGCGGCTCGGCGTCGGGTGCGCTCCGCGGCGTCGGCATCGGGATTCCCGGTCCGGTGCAACATGCCACCGGGCGGATCGTCAGCCCTTCACGGATGCCCGGTTGGAACGGCTTCGACGTCGCCGCGTTCTGCGCCGGCCGCGTCGACGTGCCGGTCATCGTGGACAACGACGCCAACCTGATGGCGCTCGGCGCACACCGCACCGCGCATCCCGAGTTGGACCACGCCATCTACATCAAGGCTGGCACCGGAATCGGCTCCGGTGTGATCTCCAGTGGACGGTTGCACCGGGGCGCGCAGGGCTCGGCCGGGGACATCAGCCACTGCCGGGTGGTGGCCGACCCCGCGCCACCGTGCACCTGCGGAAACGCCGGTTGCCTGGAGGCGGTGGCCAGCGGCGCCGCCCTGGTCACCGCGCTCCGGGAGCAGGGCGTGCCGGTCTCCGACCTGACCGGTGTGATCCGCCTGATCGACGACGGTGACCGGCAGGCCACCGCCCTCGCGAGGCAGGCCGGCCGCGCCGTCGGCGAGATCCTGGCCGTGGTGGTCAACTTCTTCAACCCGCAGGTGGTGGCCATCGGTGGTCGGCTCGCCGACTGCGAGCCGCTGCTGGCCAGCATGCGGGCCACCCTCTACGAGCGGTGCCTTCCGCTGGCCACCCAGACGCTGCTCATCGAACGGGTCGCCGCCGGCCAGGACGTCGGCATCACCGGTGCCGCCCACCTGGTGATCGACCACGTCGTGGCGCCCGCCTGACCTCGCTCAAAGCGACAGCGGTGGTCACCTGGTGTGACCTTTCTCTGTGTTGCATGCCGGATCTATGTGCTTTTCCGCGTATGCCGGCACCGATCGTCCTGACAGTTTCCTTACAGGCAGTCACGTAGCCTTCCGGTGTTCCTCACTCACCCGTGACTGCTCCTGGAGGTTTCGACGTGCGGATCAACGGACGGCTGCTCGTGCCGATCTCGTTGGCATTGGTGCTGGCAACCGCCGCCTGTGGCTTGTCGGCACCGGCGTCCGGGCAGGCCGAAGTCCCACCCTCCGGCCCGAGTACGCAGAGCTCAGCTCCGAGTCCCAGCGATACGCCGACCTCCAGCCCGACTCCGGAGATCCCGACCGACGCGCAGATCCCCACCAGGGCCGCCGGCACCTTCACCACCGCCACCGGCAACGGTCGCGTGATCGGCAAGGGCAAGAAGCGGGTGCGCTACAGCGTCTCGGTGGAGAAGGGCATCGCCTGGGGTGACGTCCCCGCCTGGAAGCCGGACCGGTTCGCCGCGAGCATCGAACAGGTGCTGGCCGCACCGAACGGATGGGCCACGTCCGCGCAGCACCCGGTCACCAACTCCGCGGTGAACCTGACCCGGGCGTCGTGGTCCTTCCAGCGGGTCGGCAGCTCGACTGTCGACGTCGACGTGCGACTCGCGACACCGAGGACAGTGGACAGACTCTGCGGCGCGAGCGGCGTCGACACCGAGGGCGTCTACTCCTGCAAGTACGGCAAGACCATCATGATCAATCTGCGGCGGTGGCTCCAAGGCTCACCGGGATACCCGGTCAGCATCGACGAGTACCACGCCGGCGTGATCAATCACGAGTTCGGTCACTTCCTCGGCTTCGCCCACATGAAGTGTGGCGGTCGCGGCAAGCCGGCCCCGGTCATGATGACCCAGACGATGGGCCTGGGCGGGTGCGTGCCCAACGTCAGCCCGTTCGTCGGCAACGGCCAGTTCGTCAGCGGACCGTGGGCGCCGTCCTGACCGCACGGACCTCGTGGTGATCACTGCCCGGCGGGCGGCTCGGCATGCGCACCGGCAGTACGGAACGGAACGGGCGGGCCCGGCGTGACGCCGAGCCCGCCCGAACACCGAACCGATCAGCTGGTGGTGGTCAGACCCTGCAGGCCCTTGAGCATCTCGGCGAAGTCGAAGGTCTCCGCCGTCGGCGGCGTCTCGATGGTCACCGCCTTGCCGTAGTCGGTGTAGTCCATCACCAGGTCGCCCAGCGGGCCCATCTTCATGGTTGCCCGGCTGGGCCGGTACTGCTCGTCGACCCACAGGTCGGTGGTGATGTCCTTGACGCCCATCTTGGTCATCTGCTGCTCGACGCCCGCCCGCAGCTTCGCGTCGATCTGCTGAAGGTAGGTCGCCATCGGCGTGGTGACTGTGTAGTGGACGGTGGCCGTCCCGTTCACCGTCTCCTGCCCGACCACCTTCGTGCCCTCGGTGGCGAGCAGCGTCTTGACCTGCTTGGTCGGGTCGATGTCCTCGAACTGCTTGCCGAAGTTCATCCCGGCCTGCTTGCCGGCGGCGCCCAGGTCCATCTTCATCCAGCGCTTGCCGTCCATCTCCGCGCGGTCCTCGGCCGGAATCTCGACGTAGATGACCGCGCCGACCATCCGGACGATCGTCGCGGCGCCCTTCTCGTCCGTCGTCGTCATCTCGGCCTTGACCGGGTCGCCGAGGTCCAGGACGCCCTTCATCGAGACCTTCTCGCCGCCCGCCGTGCCCGTCATCGTCACGGTCACCGAGTCGCTCTTGTCGGTGGCCTCGGCGGTCTTCTGCAGCGACCCCTTCAGGTCACTGGCCAGTAGCTCCAGGACACTGGGCTGCTTGGGCGCGTCGGATCCGCCGGACGTCGTGCCGCACCCGGAGACAGCGAGCGCGGTGAGCGCCGAGGCCGCCACAGCCACGAACTTCTTGCCAAATGACACGTACACGCCTCTTCCCGCTGGAATCCGGGCTCTCCCCGAATCGATCGACGACACGCTAGCCCACGCGACCGACATCCGCGGACCGTGTTTCGCCGACTACATCGGTGATCCAGCGTCGATCGCGAGCGGTGGTTACTCCGGGACGCGGCGGTAGGCGCCGTCGCTGGCCGACGTGGCCATCGAGGCGTACGCGCGCAGCGCCGCCGACACCGGGCGCTGCCGATCGGTCGGGGTGTACGGCTTGTCGCGCTTCTCCTCGGCCACCCGCCGTGCCTCCAGCTCCTCGGCGGGCACGTTCAGCTCGATTGACCGGCCTGGGATGTCGATGACGACCTCGTCGCCGTCGCGGACCAGGGCGATCAGCCCGCCGGAGGCCGCCTCGGGGGAGACGTGCCCGATGGAGAGCCCGGAGGTGCCACCGGAGAAACGGCCGTCGGTGAGCAGCGCACAGGAGCGGCCCAGCCCGCGTCCCTTGAGGAACGAGGTGGGGTAGAGCATCTCCTGCATGCCGGGGCCGCCCTTGGGCCCCTCGTACCGGATCACCACGACGTCCCCGGCGACCACCTGCTTGGCGAGGATCGCGGTCACCGCGTCGTCCTGCGACTCGTAGACCTTCGCCGGGCCACGGAAGGTCAGGCAGTCGTCCGGCACGCCGGCGGTCTTCACCACGCTGCCCTCGGGCGCCAGGTTGCCGTGCAGGATGGCCAGCCCACCGTCTTCGGAGTAGGCGTGCTCGCGGTCCCGGATGCAGCCGCCGGCCGCGTCGGTGTCCAGCGACGACCACCGGTTGGTGGTGGAGAACGGCTCGGTGGTGCGCACCCCACCGGGAGCGGCGTGGAACAGCTCGACGGCCGTCGGGGTGGGGGAGCCACCGCGCACGTCCCAGTCGGTCAGCCACTGCGCCAGCGAGGGGGAGTGCACGGCGTGCACGTTCCGGTTGAGCTGCCCGCCCCGGTCCAGTTCGCCGAGGATCGCCGGGATGCCGCCGGCACGGTGCACGTCCTCCATGTGGTAGTTCGGCGAGTTCGGCGCGACCTTGGCCAGGCACGGCACCCGCCGGGAGATTGCGTCGATGTCGGTGACGCCGAAGTCCATCTCCGCCTCGCGGGCGGCGGCGAGCAGGTGCAGCACCGTGTTGGTGGAGCCGCCCATCGCCACGTCCAGGGCGACAGCGTTCTCGAAGGCGGCCTTGGAGGCGACAGTACGCGGCAGCACCGAGTCGTCGTCGCCGTCGTACCACCGCTTGGAGATCTCCACGACGGTCCGGCCGGCCTCGACGAAGAGCGACCGGCGGGCGGCGTGGGTGGCCAGCGTCGAACCGTTGCCGGGCAGCGCGAGCCCGATCGCCTCGGTGAGGCAGTTCATCGAGTTGGCGGTGAACATGCCGGAGCAGGAGCCGCAGGTCGGGCAGGCGGAGCGTTCGATCTCACCGAGCTGCTCGTCGGTGACCGCCTCGTTCGAGGAGGCGATCATCGCGTCGATCAGGTCGATCTTGCTGTGCACGACGCCCTCGATCGCCATCGTCTTGCCGGCCTCCATCGGGCCGCCGGAGACGAAGACGGTCGGGATGTTGAGCCGCAACGCGGCCAGCAACATCCCGGGGGTGATCTTGTCGCAGTTGGAGATGCAGACCAGGGCGTCCGCGCAGTGCGCGTTGACCATGTATTCGACCGCGTCGGCGATCAGCTCACGGCTCGGCAGCGAGTAGAGCATGCCGCCGTGGCCCATGGCGATGCCGTCGTCGACCGCGATGGTGTTGAACTCCCGGCCCACCCCGCCGGCCTCGGCGACCGCGTCGGCGACCAGGCCACCCATGTCCTTGAGGTGTACGTGACCAGGCACGAACTGGGTGAAACTGTTGGCGATGGCGACGATCGGCTTGCCGAAATCGTCGTCGGTCATCCCGGTGGCCCGCCAGAGGGCCCGGGCGCCGGCCATCGTCCGACCGTGTGTGGAGGTCCTCGACCGCAGCTCAGGCATGCATACCAGCATGACACCGTCGGCACGCCGGCCCACCCGGGTATCTGCCGTGTCCCAACAGATGCACACTCAGCCCCCCATGACGTGCGCCCATCCGGCACTCTTGGAGGCGTGCATTTTCCACCGGGCATGGTCGCTGTCGCGGCGCTCAGCGGGCTCGTCGCCGCGGTGGCCGTCGTGCTGCTGACCGTCGTCGCCCGGCGGCGGACGGGGCGGCGTCGACCGGCACACGTGCTGCTCGCAGCGGCCGCCGGAGGGGGTCTGCTCAGCCTCCTGACCGGGGTGCTCGCCGCGCTCAGCGCCAACGACCACTGGGCCCACGAGCAGGGTCAGCGCACCGGTTGGGCGACAGTGGTGGCGATCGGCACGGCGGTGAGCGGGCTGGCCTTCGCCGCTGGTCTGCTCCGGCTGCCCGGGGTGGCCGCCAACGCGGCGGGAACGGCCCGGCTCGCCCTGGACGGCTTGGTCATGGCGGCGGCGCTGTGGTTCGTCGGTTGGGTGCTCTTCTCCGAGCCCACCCGGTTGCTCGGTGCCGCCACCCCGATGGCCTGCCCGGCGATCCTGGTGGCCACTGTGAGCGCCGCGCTCGGTGCCGGGCTTGTCGTGATCATCGTCTTCCGGGCCGCCACCCCACGTCGACGGCTCGCCGCGCTGGGTGCCGGCATCAGCGCGGTGACCTGCGGCGGGCTGGGCCTGAGCGCCGGGCTCTGCCAGGCCGGGCCGACAATGGCGCTGACCGGTGCGGCGGTACTCGCCGCCGGCCTGCTGACCGTGGCGCTCGCGGTGTACCGGGCCGACCGGCCGGGGCAGGTCGACCTGGACCTGGTCGGGAGCGACGGCGAGTACGCGATCGCCCCGATGCTGGCGATGGCCGCCTCGGCGATGTACCACCTCGCCCAGGACGGCCGGTTCACCGCGGCGGGCATCGTGGCCGGCAGCGTGGAGGGCTTCGCCCTGGTGGCACGGCAGTACCTCACCCTGCGCGACGTCCGGGGGTACGCGGGCCGCCTGGCCGAGCGGGAGGCGCACTTCCGTGAGCTGGCGCACACCGATCCGCTGACGTCGTTGGCGAACCGGCGCGGGCTGCTCCGGGCGCTGCACCGCAACGCCGCGGACCACAACCCGTGTGTGCTGCTCGGCCTGGACCTGGACGGCTTCAAGAACGTCAACGACATGCGGGGCCACGACGTGGGCGACGCCGTGCTGGCCGAGGTGGGCCGGCGGCTGCGCGGCAACCTGCGCCCCGGCGACGTGGCCGCCCGGTTGGGTGGCGACGAGTTCGCCGTACTCATGCAGGGCCGGCCGGTCGAGGCGGACCGGGTCGCCGAACGGCTCCTCGGGGTGCTCAACCGGCCCTACGACCAGCCGGAGGGGCCGGTCTTCCTGTCGGTGAGCATCGGGGTGGCCGACTGGGCCGACGAGCCGGACGTGGAGCTGCTGCTGCGCCACGCCGACCTGGCGTTGCGCTACGCCAAGCAGCGTGGCAAGAACCGCATCGAGCGGTACGACGCCGCGTACGACCTACTGCTGCGTCGGCGTACGACTGTGGAGCACGAGCTGCGCGGGGCCATCGACCGCGACGAGCTGCGGTTGGCGTTCCAGCCGGTGGCGTCGCTGCCGTCGGTGCGGCCGGTCGGCGCCGAGGCGCTGCTCCGTTGGCACCATCCTGAGCTGGGCAACGTGCGTCCGGACGAGTTCATCCCGCTCGCCGAGGAGTGCGGCATGATCGCCCCGCTCGGCGCCTGGGTGCTGCATCAGGCCTGTTACCAGCTCTCCCGGTGGCTGGCGGACGGGCACGACGTCTGGGTGTCGGTCAACGTCTCCCCACGCGAGCTGCACGCCCCGGAGTACGTGGTCCAGGTCGCCGAGGCGCTGCGCGCCCATCACGTGCCGCCGCAGCGGCTGGTGCTGGAGGTCACCGAGCACGCGGTCGCCACCGACCTGGACGAGCTGATCCGGCGGCTCACCGCGCTGCGGTTGACCGGTGTCCGGATCGCGCTGGACGACTTCGGGGCCGGCTACTCGTCGCTGGGGCAGCTGCGCCGGTTGCCGATCGACATCCTCAAGATCGACCACAGTCTGGTCGCCGAGCACGAGCCGGTCCGTCCGGTCGGCCAGGACGGCCCGGCGTTCGCCCCGATGGTCGACATCGTCATGCGCCTGGGCCACCAGTTGGGGCTGGAGGTGATCGCCGAGGGGGTGACCACCCCGACCGAGTTGGCCGCTGTGGTGGCCGCCGGTTGCCGTTTCGGCCAGGGCGCGCTCTTCGGCTGGGGGGTGCCGGCCGAGCACCTGGAGGCGATGCTGGAGGCGGCCACGTCCCCGGGCGCGCGCCCCGCTCCGGTGCCCGCGCCACGTCGCGCTCCGGGCGGGTCCGGGCAGCTCACCCCGCCTGCCGATGGCGCGTCGCCGGCCGACGCGCCGACCTCCGTTAACCAACATGTGGGATCAGTTGACTCATCGCGTGAGATGCGTCAGGCTTAGCCGCATGTCGTCGTACCGGTCGCTGCGAGTACTTACCTGAGCGCACTCTCCCTCACCGAGAGTGCGCTGGCCCCGTGCATCTGCACGAGGGCCGTTTTTATTGCCATCGGAACCTGGCGAAGCGGGCCGCGCCCGCGTCGCATCGCTTGACTAGCCACCAGCCACTCCAGCCGAAGGCCAGAACCGCCATGACGAGACCCACGCCCGAGACCCTCGCCCACACCGCCCGCCGGGCCCGCGCGGCCGCCGACCCGACCCTCGACGTCGACCAGGCCGCCACGCGCACGGCCACCCCGGCCGTCCCGGCGGTACGGCCCGCCGCCGCGACCCCGATCTCCGGGGCCGGCTCGCTCGTGCGGTCCCTTGAGGCGCTCGAGGTCGACGTCGTCTTCGGCATTCCGGGCGGCGCGATCCTGCCGGCGTACGACCCGCTCTACGACTCGACGGTCCGGCACATCCTGGTGCGACACGAGCAGGGCGCGGGGCACGCGGCGACCGGCTACGCGCAGGCCACCGGCAAGGTCGGCGTCTGCATCGCCACCTCCGGCCCGGGCGCGACGAACCTGGTCACCCCGATCGCGGACGCGTACATGGACTCGGTGGCGATGGTGGCGATCACCGGGCAGGTGGCCAGCCCGTTGATCGGCACCGACGGCTTCCAGGAAGCCGACATCCAGGGCATCACCCTGCCGATCACCAAGCACAACTTCCTCGTGCAGAACGCCGAGGAGATCCCCCGGGTGCTGGCCGAGGCGTTCCACCTGGCCAGCAGCGGGCGACCCGGCCCGGTGCTGGTCGACATCCCCAAGGACGTGCTCCAGGCCCCGACCACCTTCTCCTGGCCGCCCACCCTGGACCTGCCCGGCTACCGGCCCACCCTGCACCCACACGGCAAGCAGATCCGGGAGGCGGCGCGGCTGATGGCCGCAGCCCGACGGCCGGTGCTCTACGTGGGCGGCGGGGTGCTCAAGGCCGGTGCCACCGACGGGCTGCGCCGGCTGGCCGAGCTGACCGGCATCCCGGTCGTCACCACGCTGATGGCGCTCGGCGCGTTCCCCGACTCGCACCAGCAGCACCTCGGGATGCCCGGCATGCACGGCACGGTCGCTGCGGTCTACGGCCTGCAGAAGGCGGATCTGATCGTCGCGTTGGGCGCGCGCTTCGACGATCGGGTCACCGGCAAACTGGACTCGTTCGCCCCGGACGCGGCAGTGGTGCACGCGGACATCGACCCCGCCGAGATCGGCAAGAACCGGCACGTGGACGTGCCGATCGTCGGCGACGCCAAGCACGTCATCGACGAGCTGATCGCCGCGGTCACCGCCGAGCGGTCGGCGGGACGCACCGCCGACCTCGGTGACTGGTGGACGCAGCTGGACGATCTGCGCAACCGTTACCCGCTGGGCTACGACGAGCCGGTCGACGGGACCCTGTCCCCGCAGTACGTCATCAAGCGGCTGGGCGAGATCGTCGGCCCGGACGCCATCTTCGTGGCCGGGGTGGGCCAGCACCAGATGTGGGCGTCGCAGTTCATCTCCTACGAGAAGCCGTACACCTGGTTGAATTCCGGCGGCCTCGGCACGATGGGCTACGCGGTGCCGGCGGCGATGGGCGCCAAGGTCGGCAAGCCGGACACGGTGGTCTGGGCGGTGGACGGGGACGGCTGCTTCCAGATGACCAACCAGGAGTTGGCCACCTGCGCGCTGGAGGGCATCCCGGTCAAGATCGCCGTCATCAACAACGGCAATCTCGGCATGGTCCGGCAGTGGCAGACGCTCTTCTACAACGAGCGCTACTCCAACACCGAGCTGGGCACCCACAAGCACCGCATCCCCGATTTCGTCAAGCTCGCCGAGGCCCTGGGCTGCGTCGGGCTGCGGTGCGAGAGCGCGGATGACGTGGACAAGACCATCGCCGCCGCCATGGAGATCAACGACGCGCCCGTGGTGATCGACTTCGTGGTCGGCAAGGACGCGATGGTGTGGCCGATGGTCGCGGCCGGCACCAGCAACGACGAGATCATGTTCGCCCGCGGCGTCCGCCCGGCCTTCGACGAGGATGACATTTAATGACGATGCACACTTTGTCCGTGCTGGTGGAGAACAAGCCGGGCGTGCTCGCCCGGGTCTCCGGCCTGTTCTCCCGGCGCGGGTTCAACATCGACAGCCTCGCGGTCGGCGAGACCGAGAACCCGGACGTCTCGCGGATCACCATCGTGGTCAACGCGGAGTCGTCCCCGCTGGAGCAGGTCACCAAGCAGCTGAACAAGCTGGTCAACGTGCTCAAGATCGTTGAGCTGGATCCGCAGGTCTCGGTTGCCCGGGAGTTGCTGCTGGTGAAGGTTCGCGCCGACCGGTCCGCGCGGTCGCAGGTGCTGGAGACCGTCAACCTGTTCCGCGCCCGGGTGGTCGACGTCGCACCGGACACGCTGACCATCGAGGCCACCGGCACCCCGGACAAGCTCGACGCGCTGCTGCGCGACCTCGAGGCCTTCGGCATCAAGGAAATGGTCCAGTCCGGGCTGGTGGCCATCGGGCGCGGCTCGCGTTCGATCACCGCCGGTCCCGCGCTGCGGGCCGCCTGACCCGCCGCCGGCCGGCCCCGGCCGGCCGTCCGGCGAATTCATCCGCACAGACCACGACGGGCCGCCCCGGCCGTCGTACGAAAGGGAAGTTCTCATGAGCGTTGAGGTGTACTACGACGACGATGCCGACCTCGGCCTGATCCAGGCCAAGAAGGTCGCGGTGATCGGTTACGGCAGCCAGGGCCACGCCCACGCGCTGTCGCTGCGTGACTCCGGCGTCGACGTGGTGATCGGTCTGCCGGAGGGCTCGAAGAGCCGTCCCAAGGCTGAGGAGCAGGGCCTGCGGGTGGTCACGCCCGCGCAGGCCGCCGCCGAGGCCGACGTGATCATGGTGCTCGCACCGGACACCGCCCAGCGCGGGATCTACGCGGAGTCGATCGCCCCGCACCTCGCCCCGGGCAAGGCGATCTTCTTCGGCCACGGCTTCAACATCCGGTACGGCCTGATCAAGCCGCCGGCCGAGGTGGACGTGGCGATGGTCGCGCCCAAGGGCCCCGGCCACCTGGTCCGCCGCCAGTACAGCGACGGCAAGGGCGTGCCCTGTCTCGTCGCCGTCGAGCAGGACGCCAGCGGCAACGCGCTCGCGCTCGCCCTCGCGTACGCCAAGGGGATCGGCGGCACCCGGGCCGGCGCGATCAAGACCACCTTCACCGAGGAGACCGAGACCGACCTCTTCGGCGAGCAGGCGGTGCTCTGCGGCGGTGCCTCGGCGCTGGTGCAGACCGGTTTCGAGGTGCTCACCGAGGCGGGCTACGCCCCGGAGGTCGCCTACTTCGAGTGCCTGCACGAGCTGAAGCTGATCGTCGACCTCATGTACGAGGGCGGCATCGCGAAGATGCGCTACAGCATCTCCGACACCGCCGAGTACGGTGACCTCTCCCGCGGCTCGCGCATCATCGACTCCCGGGTCAAGGACGAGATGCGCAAGATTTTGGGTGAGATCCAGTCCGGCGAGTTCGCCCGCGAGTGGGTCGCCGAGGACGAGGCCGGCCGGCCCAACTTCACCAAGTGGCAGGCCGAGGGTGCGGCGCACCCGATCGAGGAGACCGGCAAGAAGCTGCGCGGCATGATGAGCTGGGTCGACCGCCCGATCACCGAGACCGCCTGACCCGTTCGACACAGAACGGTCCTCCAACGGCCGGCGATCCAGCGCTCTCCCCAGCGCGGGTCGCCGGCCGTTGGCCGCAGCCCCTGCGTCAGCGGCTTTCGATCGACTCGGCCTCAGCGGCTGCCCAGGCGGCCTTCTCGTACCGGCCGAGGGCCTTGAGAGTGCCGGCGAGCGTGCGCAGCGCGACGACCAACCGGTGGTGGTACCGAACGGGGTCGTGCTCGGCCAGCCAGCGGTAGTGCCCGACGGCCTCCTCGGCCGCCGCCAGGGCCGCCTCCGGTTCGCCGAGCCCCACGTGGCACCTGGCGACCACGAACAACAGGTTGCCGAGCGCCGGCCGGAACCGCAGGGGCTCCCAACGACTCATGAAGGTCAGGTCCTCACGGGCGCCCGTGGTCAGCGTCAGCGCTTCGGCCCACCGACGATGGGTGGCGAGGGAGTCCGCCAGCCCGGTCACCGCTTCGAGTCGGGCGGGCAGGTACTTCAGCCGTGTCCGGCCGGGAAGCCGCCGAAACAACTCGACCGCCTCCTCCCGGGCGGCGAGCGCCTCGGCCGGCTCACCCAGCACCGCCCGGCAGTAGCCGAGCACGGTGAGGGACCGGGCCAACGCCGTCCGCTCACGGGCGCCGAGCGGCGCGCACCGTAGCCAGGTCTCCCGGGCCTGTTCGACGAGCGGCAGCGCGTCGCGGGGTGCGTCGGAGCGGAGTTGCATGGCCACCATCAGCTGCGCTGCGGCCAGGACGGCGAGGCCGTCCCGGTCGGTCGCGTTCTCGACGTACCCGATCGCCTCCCGGCCCTGCGCGAGCGCGGATTCGACGGTGCGGTCGTCGGGGACCGAACCCTGCGCGACGAGCGCCCGCGCGAGCCCCACCTCGTGCCGGCCCGGCCGATCCTGGACCAGCCGCCGGTAGAGCGCGACCGCCTCGTCCGCGGCGGCGGTGCGCCGGGACACGAAGGTGCGTCGGCTTTTCACCTGGTGGGACCGGGTGACCAACGCCTCGGCCAGCATCGGACCGAACCGCGGGAAATCGATGCGGCTCAGCTGTCGGAGCAGCGTGACGCGTACGGCGAGCGACAAGGGCGGATCCTCCCGCAGGGGTGTGCCTCCGGTTGTAGTGGGCGCGAGCAACCGTGTCGGTCCGGTGAACGGCCGATGTCCGTCGCCCGACCGGGCGTGTGAGGGCACTCACCCTGAAGACCGGAACACGCCGACCAGCGGGGCCCCTACGATCGCCTGTAGGTGCAGCAGCCGGCACCTGACGGCCACGGCACGGATCAGCGCAGGGCGCAGTGCGGCGCCCCGCCGCCCGGGCCGATCGCAAACACGACCTCTACGAGGACCGATGAATCCTGTCGTACTGATCGCCGAAGAACTCGCCCCCGCCGCCATTGAGGTGCTCGCCCACGACTTCGACGTCCGTCACGTCGACGGCACCGACCGTCCGGCCCTGCTCTCGGCGCTCTCCGAGGCCGACGCCGTCATCGTGCGCAGCGCGACCCAGATCGACGCCGAGGCCGTCGCCGCCGCGCCGCGACTCAAGGTGGTTGCCCGGGCGGGCGTCGGGCTGGACAACGTCGAGGTGCCGGCCGCCACCGCGCGGGGCGTCATGGTCGTCAACGCGCCCACCTCCAACATCGTCTCCGCCGCCGAGCAGGCCGTCGCGCTGCTGCTCGCCGTCGCCCGTAACACCGCGAGCGCCAGTTCCGCGCTCAAGGCGGGGGAGTGGAAGCGGTCGAAGTACACCGGCGTCGAGGTGCAGGGCAAGACGGTAGGCGTGGTCGGTCTCGGTCGTATCGGGGTGCTCTTCGCCTCTCGCATCGCCGCGTTCGGCACCCGGCTGATCGCGTACGACCCGTACATCCAGCCGGCCCGTGCGGCGCAGCTCGGCGTCCGCCTGGTCGGCCTGGAGGAGCTGCTGCGGGAGAGCGACTTCATCTCCATCCACCTGCCGAAGACGCCGGAGACGGTGGGCCTGATCGGTGAGAAGGAGCTGGCGCTCGTCAAGCCCACCGTTCGCATCGTCAACGCCGCCCGTGGTGGGCTGGTCGACGAGCAGGCGCTCGCGGACGCGATCGCCGAGGGCCGGGTCGCCGGCGCCGGTGTCGACGTGTACAGCAAGGAGCCGTGCACCTCGTCGCCGCTGTTCGCCTTCGACAACGTGGTGGCCACCCCGCACCTGGGCGCCTCCACCCACGAGGCGCAGGACAAGGCCGGTCTCGCCGTGGCCAAGAGCGTCAAGCTGGCGTTGCAGGGCGAGTTCGTCCCGGACGCGGTGAACGTGCAGGCCGGCGGTGTGGTCGCCGAGGACGTTCGGCCGCTGCTGCCGCTGGCCGAGAAGCTCGGCCGGGCGTTCACCGCGGTCGCCGGTGGGGTCGCCGCCAGCGTCACTGTCGAGGTCCGCGGTGAGATCGTCAGCCACGACGTGTCGGTGCTCAAGCTCGCCGCCACCAAGGGCCTGTTCAGCTCCGTGGTCGAGGAGCAGGTCACCTACGTCAACGCCCCGCACCTGGCCGCCGAGCGAGGCGTCGAGGTCACCCTGGCCACCCTGGCCGAGACGGCCGAGCAGCCGACCCTGGTCACCGTGCGCGGCGCGCTGCCGGACGGCCGGACGGTCAGTGTCTCCGGCACGGTCACCCACTCCGGCGCTCGCGACGTGCTGAAGCTGACCGAGGTGGACGGCTTCGACGTGGAGATCGGCGCGGAGGGCATCCTGCTCTTCCTGCGCTACGCCGACCGGCCCGGTGTGGTCGGCACGGTCGGTACCCTGCTCGGCGAGTCGGGCATCAACATCGCCGCCATGCAGGTGGCTCGTCGGGAGGCGGGCGGTGAGACGCTGATGACGCTCACCGTCGACCAGGCGCTCGGCGCCGACCTGCTCACCTCGGCCGCCGAGTCGATCGGCGCCACGTCGGCCAGCGCCGCCGACCTGCGCGACGAGTAGTAGACGACAGACACCGTGGGGGCCTGGCGATTCGCCGGGCCCCTCGTCATTTCCCGTCCGTGCCGCCGGTCAGGTCAGCCGGGCAGCCGTGCCGGCGGCGGGTAGACCGATCCGTCCTGCGGGTCGAAGAGCATCAGCCCGTGCTCGCCGGCCAGCCGCTCGATGTCCAGTAGAACCTGGTCCGCGCAGGTCGGGTGCAGGTTCAGCTCGACGTGGTCATGGGCTGCGTGCAGCGGCGCCACCGCCCACGGGCTGTTCGGGCCGGGGTGACGGTCCGGATAGGAGGCGGTGATCGCCCGGTAGAAGCTGACCACCCGCGGATCGGGGTAGCGGTCCACGTGCCGCCCCTGCCGGCAACCGTTGACCGCTGTCCGCACGTCCTCGGGCGTCGCCCCGTCCTCCAGGGCCCACACGCTCAGATCGAAACTCACGGCGGATAGCGTGCCATCCGCCGTTCACCATGTCGAAACTGCCTCGCCGCCGGTCAACCACCGATTACCGCAGTCTCCGGTCGCGACGGTCCGGTGTGGAGACTCTTGCGTCGAGTTGCGTCGATTCGCTAGCGTACGCACTGCGGTCACTGGCCGAGTTCGAGGCGCCGGCCCGTCTTCGGGTGGCGCGGTCGACGTCCGGCCCGACCGGTCCGCACCCCTCGGTTGTGCGAGCCACGCGCACTCGTCGCTGACCGGCCCCCACGGTCGTTGCCGAGACCGTGGGGGCCGATCGCGGGCCCGACCGGCCGACAGGTCACCGGGAACGGCTTGGTTCGCCGGTAGGCGGCCGAGGTGCGAATCGGGCTCCCAGGGAACGCGCCGGAGCACCGCGGGGAGACGGGCTCGGTGCGGCGACGTTCCGCTCAGCGACGGTGCGCGAAGAGCGCGCGATAGTCGGAGTTGCCCCGGAACCACGCCAGGCCGGTGGGGCCGGCGGCGTAGAGCGCGGTGGCGTAGGCGTCGGCGATCGCCAGGTCGGGGCCCACCACGGTGGCCGCGACGAGGTGATCGGCGGGCTCGCCGGTGTGCGGGTCCACCACGTGCCCCTGCCGCCCGGTCACCCCGGAGGTGCCCACCGCGCCGGCGGTCATCTCCAGCACCAGCGGCGCGCGCTCGGGTGCGGTTGGGTGGTGCACCGCCACCCGCCAGGGTCCGCCGTGCGGCGCGCGACCCCGGACGACGAGGTCGGCGCCGGCGAGTACGGCGTAGTCGTGGATGCCGGCAGCTCGCAGCCGCTCTGCGGCGCGTTCCACCGCCCAACCGCCGAGCAGGCCGCCCGGGTCGAAGCCGCCGGGCACCGCCCAGGCGTCGAACCACCCGTCGGTGGCCGCGCGCATCGCGGTGCAGCGGTCCACCAGGTCGGCGAGCGGCGGGTACGACTCCGGGCTGATCTCGCCCCGACGCAGCCGGGAGACCAGGCTCTCCGGTCGGTTGGGGCCGTAGGTGAGGTCGATGGCGCGCAGCTCGGCGACGCTGTCCCGCAGCGCCTCACCCACGCCCCGGCGGCCGAGCCACTCGGGGGCGTTGAGCAGCAGGGTGTACTCGGCGGTCGCGGTGCGTACGGTGTGCTGCACCGCGATCCGGCCGTCGGTGGCGGCGGCCGGGTCGATCCGGTGCCGGCGGCTGCCGAGTCGAAGGTCCGGCCGGCGGTTGCGGAACGCGGACGGGTCCGGCCAGCGGGTCCGTGGCTGCTCGTCGATGCGCATCGCATCTGCCCCCTCGCACGTGGCGCCGCGTCATCGCGACCCCGTTGGTCAGCGGGCCCCCGCGACCCACTGAGCACTACGGTACGCAGCGGAGATGACCGCCTCATGAGTCCCAGCTGAGAGGGTGCTGTGCATTCCTGCATCCCAGATCGTGGACGCGGCGTACCGGGAGGCGGGACGGCGACGTACCGTTGCCCGAACGGAACCGTTGAGCAGAGGAGTGCGGTCGTGGCGCGGATCGCGGTGGTGGCCGGAGACGGCATCGGGCCCGAGGTGGTCGCGCAGGCCCGCAAGGTCCTCGACGCGGTGCTGCCCGACGTGCAGGCCACCGAGTACGACCTCGGTGCCGCCCGCTGGCACCGTACCGGAGAGGTGCTGCCCGACTCGGTGCTGACCGAGCTGGCCGGGCACGACGCGATCCTGCTCGGCGCGGTCGGTGACCCGACGGTCCCGCCGGGTGTGCTGGAGCGGGGGCTGCTGCTCAAGCTCCGTTTCGCCTTCGACCAGTACGTCAACCTGCGCCCGTCGCGGCTCTGGCCCGGGGTCGCCGGCCCGCTGGGCAACGTGAAGCCGGGCGAGGTCGACCTCGTGGTGGTGCGCGAGGGCACCGAGGGGCTCTACGCCGGTGCCGGTGGCTCCCTGCACCGGGACACCCCGGCCGAGGTCGCCACCGAGGAGAGCCTGAACACCCGACACGGCGTGGAGCGGGTGATCCGCGACGCGTTCGCCCGCGCCGGCCGCCGGGAGCGGCGCAAGGTCACCCTCGTGCACAAGACCAACGTGCTCACCCACGCCGGGTCGCTCTGGGCGCGTACGTTCGACGCGGTCGCCGCCGAGCACCCGGACGTGGCCACCGAGTACCAGCACGTCGACGCGGCGGCCATGTTCCTGGTCACCCAGCCGCAGCGCTACGACGTGGTGGTCACCGACAACCTCTTCGGCGACATCCTCACCGACATCGCCGCGGCCGTCACCGGCGGCATCGGGCTGGCCGCCAGCGGCTGCATCAACCCCGAGGGGGCGTACCCCTCGATGTTCGAGCCGGTGCACGGCTCGGCGCCGGACATCGCCGGTCAGGGCATCGCCGACCCGGTCGCCGCGGTGCTCTCCGCCGCGTTGCTGCTGGAGCAGCTCGGGCACAGCGAGTCTGCCGCCCGGGTCAACGCGGCGGTCGCCGCCGAGCTGGCCAGCCGGGTGCCGGGCGTAACGCTGCGTACCGAAGAGGTCGGCGACCGGCTCGCCGCCCACGCCGTAGCCTGATCACCCTGCCCCGAGCGCAGACCGGCCCCGGGGCCGGTCTGCCACGGGCAGCCCGACGGCGCTACCCGCTTAACGACCGTTCGGGGTAAGTTTCTGGCACAGCCACGTCGGTGTGCGGTCCCGCATGCCGTTGTCCCGCAGGGAGGTCAGCGCGATGAGCGGTGGTGACAAGCTCGACTTCGAGATCCGTCCGAATCTCGCGCCGGTATCCGCCGCCGATCGGGCCGCACTGCTGACCAACCCCGGGTTCGGCCGGGTCTTCACCGACCACATGGTCACCGTCCGCTACGCCGACGGCAAGGGCTGGTACGACGCCCGGGTGGAGGCGCGTGCCCCGATCCCGATGGACCCGGCCAGTGCGGTGCTGCACTACGCGCAGGAGATCTTCGAGGGGCTCAAGGCGTACCGCACGGCCGACGGTGGCGTGACGATGTTCCGGCCGGACGCCAACGCGGCCCGCTTCGCCACCTCCGCGCAGCGGATGGCGATGCCGGTGCTGCCGCCCGAGGTGTTCGTCGACTCGCTGCACAAGCTCATCGAGATCGACCGGGAGTGGATCCCCACCGACGAGGACGGCAGCCTCTACCTGCGGCCGTTCATGTTCGCCAGCGAGGTCTTCCTCGGCGTCCGCCCGGCCAACGAGTACCTCTACATGGTGATCGCCTCACCGGCAGGGTCGTACTTCAGCGGTGGCGTCAAGCCGGTCACCGTCTGGGTCTCTCCGGACTACACCCGGGCCGCGCCCGGTGGCACCGGCGCGGCCAAGTGCGGCGGCAACTACGCCGCGTCGCTGGCGGCCCAGGCGGAGGCCATCGAGGCCGGCTGTGACCAGGTCGTCTTCCTGGACGCTGTGGAGCGCCGGTTCGTCGACGAACTGGGCGGCATGAACGTCTTCTTCGTCTACGACGACGGCACGGTGGTCACCCCACCGTTGACCGGCACGATCCTGCCGGGCATCACCCGCGACGCCGTCCTCGCGCTGGCCGGCGCGGCCGGGCACCAGGTCGAGGAGCGGCCGGTCAGCTTCGCCGACTGGCAGGCCGACGCCGCCAGCGGACGCCTGAAGGAGGTGTTCGCCTGCGGCACCGCCGCGGTGGTCACCCCGATCGGTGGGGTCCGCTTCCCGGACGGGGAGTTCCTGATCGGTGGTGGCGAGCCCGGTCGGGTCACCATGGCCCTTCGTCAGCAGCTGGTCGACATCCAGCGGGGCAAGGTGGCCGACCCGCACGGCTGGGTGCAGCGGGTCTTCTGATCTCCGTCGCTGCGCCGGCCCGTCCACCCGGACGGGCCGGCGCAGTCGGCCCTACGCGTCGGTGGGCTGCGCCTTGGTGGGCTCGTCGAGCAGGTGGTCGCGGAGCGCGGCGAGCTGCTCGTCGGTCACCCCGGCGTGGCGCAGGTACGCCTCGACCGAGCCGTGCCCCGCACGCAGCTCGTCCAGGAAGATCTGCATCGCCTCGGCTGGTGAGCTCAGGAACGGCGCCGGCACGTCCACGCCGCCCGGGGTGACGGAGGCCAGCCAGGCGCTGTACCGGGCCGACGCCACACTGCTCAACGCGTAGTCCGCGGTGATGTCCGCGTCGTCGACGCCGAGCACGGCGAGGGTCAGCGCGCAGACGATGCCGGTGCGGTCCTTGCCGGCGACGCAGTGCACCACCACCGGGGTGTTGGCGGAGTCGGCGATCAGGCCGACCGCCTCGGCCAACCCGGCCGTGCCGGTCTGGGCCAGGTCGGCGTACCGGTCCGCGAGGTACCGGGCCAGGCTGGCGCCCTCCTCGTGCGGCGTACCCGCCCAGTCGGCGTGCTCCGGGTGGATGTGCCGGTAGGTCAGCCCCTGGTACGCCGGCACCCGGCCGTCGCGTTCCACCTCGGTGGGGCGGCGCAGGTCGATGACGGTGCGGATCCCGATCGCGGCGAACGCGTCCCGGTCCTGCTCGGTGAGGCGGTGCAGCGAGTCGGAGCGGTAGAGCCGGCCTCGGCGTACGGACCGGTCGTCGTGGCCGAGGTAGCCACCGACGTCACGGAAGTTGAAGGTGGCGGGGAGCGAGAGCTGGGGGTTGTTCCCGGTGGCGTCCACGCTCACACGGTAACGGCCGGTGGGACAGCGCCCCACCGGCCGTCGGGTCGAACAGTCACCGTGCGGTGCCGGGCGGGAGCGCGCCGTACGTCTCGTCGTAGTAGCCACCCAGCTGATCCCGGTAGCTCGGGTCGCTGTGGCTGGCCTCGTCGTACTCCGGAGCGGCCTTGATCTGGTCCCGGGTCCGGTCGACGGAGACGGTGCGCTGGTCGTGGTCGACCTGGTTGACGGTGCCGGCCGGCAACATCACCTTCTTGCCGAAGATCCAGGGCCCGGTGTCCACGACCAGGTAGCTGCCGCCCACCTCGTGGCTGGCGCTGTCAATCTTGCCGATTCCACCGTCGGTGGCCTCGACCTTGTAGCCGACCAGGTCGGCATCGGCCACGCCGGCCTGGTCCCGGTAGCGCCAGGGGTCGAACGTGCCGGCCGGCGCGCCGCCGGGCACCGTGCCCTGGTCGCCGCCGCGCAGCGGGTCCGGCCCGGCGTGGGTGGCGTGCGGATCGATCCTGTCCATGCCGTTCACTCCTGACTGTCGCCGATCGTCTCGGCGTAGGTGGGTGCGTCCCCGCAGGAGCTACCCGGCCGTCGGGGGCCGGAAACGGCGACAGGCCGCGGTACGGCGACGGGCCGCAGCGCGTACGGCGACGGGTCGGGCCGCGAGGTGCGGCATCGGCCCGTCGGGGCGTACGTGTTCAGGCCAGTGCGGCCTCGGCGTCCAGGGTGACCGCAGCGGCGTGCACCACTGCGGAGATCCGCAGGGCCTCGTGCAGCTGCTCCCGGGTGAAGCCGCTGGCGCGCAGCTTCTTCTCGTGCAACTCCAGGCACACCCCGCAGCCGGCGATGGCCGACACGGCGAGGCACCAGAGCTCGAAGTCGCCCTTGTCCACCCCCGGCCTCGCGATGATCTGCATCCGCAGTCGGGCCGGCATCGAGGCGTACTGCTCGTCGCCGATCAGGTGTTTGGCCCGGTAGTAGATGTTGTTCATCGCCATGATCGCCGCAGCGCCCTTGGCCGCCTCGACACCCTCCGGCCCGAGGTGCCCGAGCGCCTCGGCCGCGATCTCCCGCAGCACCACCGGGTTACGGGCGGTCACCGCGCAGGCCAGCGCGGTGCCCCAGGTCTGCACGGGGGTCAACGCCGAGGAACCGACGGTGGAGCCCAGGTTGAGCTTGATGTCCTTGGCGTACTCCGGCAGAGCTGCCCTGATCGCGTCCAGGCCCATGGTCAGACCCCGGCGACGGAGAGGGCCTCGTCGGCGATCTCCGTCGGGCTGATGGAGGTGAAGTCCATCGGCCCGACGAAGACCACACACCACGTGCCCTCGTGGGACGTGTGGTTGATCGTCCTGGACGCGTTGTTGGCGCCCAGCGATACGCAGGCGGCGAGTCCGTGCTCAGGTAAGCGGTCACTGACGGTGAGCACAGGTCCTCCTTGCAGACGGCGCGGTGGCCATCATCGGATCCGTTCCAGATGCTTCCGCATGGCTGTTTCCGCCGATGAGTGGCCTGGTGGCTTGTGAAGCCGATCACGAGCGGCGGTTCGGTGCGAACGAACCCCCCGTCACCATCCCGCTATCTGGATTGTTCCTCCCAAAAACAGGAGAGGGGTGGCAGAGTGGCCATCGTGACCAGCACCGCCCTGATTATTGCGACCTAGCGCGCCGGCTCTCCCCTCTGCCGAGCGCGCAGACCTCCCGCATCCGCGGGAGGTCTTTTTGTTGCTCCGAGAAAGGATCCTGATGACGTTCCAGGTCTTCGACACCACGTTGCGCGACGGCGCCCAGCGCGAGGGGCTCACCTACTCGGTGGTCGACAAGCTCGCCGTGGCCCGGCTGCTCGACGAGTTCGGCGTCGGCTTCATCGAGGGCGGATGGCCGGGCGCGGTACCCAAGGACACCGAGTTCTTCCGACGCGCCCGCACCGAGCTGGACCTACGGCACGCCGTACTCGTCGCGTTCGGCGCCACCCGCAAGGCCGGTGTTCCGGTCGCGGACGACCCTCAGGTGCGCGCCCTGCTGGACGCGCAGACCCCGGCCGTGGCCCTGGTCGCCAAGGCCGACACCCGGCACGTCGAGCGCGCGCTGCGCACCACCGGCGCGGAGAACCTCGCGATGATCCACGACACCGTCAACCACCTCGTCCGCGAGGGTCGACGGGTCTTCGTCGACGGCGAACACTTCTTCGACGGCTACCGGCACGACCCCGCGTACGGCGCGGCAGTGGTGCAGACCGCGCTCGCCGCCGGCGCCGAGCGGATGGTGCTCTGCGACACCAACGGCGGCATGCTGCCGTCCCAGGTGACCGCAGTGATCCGTGACCTGACCGACCGGCTGGGGATCGACGCCGGGCTGCTCGGTATGCACGCCCAGAACGACACCGCCTGCGCGGTCGCCAACACGATCGCCGCCGTGGAGGCGGGCGTCCGCCACGTGCAGGGCACCGCCAACGGGTACGGCGAACGCCCAGGCAACGCCGACATCTTCGCGGTCGTCGCCAACCTCCAACTCAAGCTCGGCATACCCGTCCTGCCGGAGGGCTGCCTGGCGCAGATGGTGCGGGTCTCGCACGCCATCGCCGAGATCGCCAACATCGCCCCCGACACCCACCAGGCGTACGCCGGGGCCGCTGCCTTCGCCCACAAGGCGGGGTTGCACGCGAGCGCGATCAAGGTCGACCCGTTGCTCTACAACCACGTGGACCCGTCGGTGGTGGGCAACGACATGCGGATCCTGATCACCGAGATGGCCGGTCGGGCCAGCGTCGAGCTCAAGAGTCGTGAGCTCGGCCTGGACCTGGCCGACAGCCCGGACGCCCTGAACCGGGTCACCAAGCGGGTCAAGGAGTTGGAGGCGGGTGGCTGGTCCTTCGAGGCGGCCGATGCCTCCTTCGAGTTGCTGGTCCGCTCCGAGCTGCCGGAGGGCAGCCCGGCCCGGCCGTTCACCCTGGAGTCGTACCGGGTGTTGGTCGAGCACCGCGAGGACGGCGCGGTGGTCTCCGAGGCGACCGTCAAGATCCGGGTTCGCGGCGAGCGGGTGATCGCCACCGCCGAGGGCAACGGCCCGGTCAACGCCCTCGACGAGGCGTTGCGGGTGGGGCTGGCGCGGCACTATCCGCAGTTGCGCGACTTCGAGTTGGCCGACTACAAGGTGCGCATCCTGGAGGGCAGCCACGGCACCGGCGCGGTGACCCGGGTCCTGCTGGAAACCTCCGACGGCGGCGGCCGGGACTGGACCACGGTCGGCGTCCACCCCAACGTGGTCGAAGCCAGCTGGCACGCCCTGGTAGACGCCCTAACCTACGGCCTAGCCCCCACCACCGTCTGACTCGCCGCCCCACCCCACCCCCATTCCCCACCCCGCCCCCCGCCCCCGCCGGCGTCGATCATGGAGTTGTGGTGGCGCACCTAAGGGGCTTCGGTGCCCAAAACGCCCACCACAAGTCCATGATCGACCGGGGCGGGGCGGGGCGGGGCGGGGCGGGGTGGGGTGGGGGTGGGTTAGGGGGTGGGTTGGGGGGTGGGGAGGGTGAGGGTGGCTTGAACGGGGCGGTGGTCGCTGCCGGGCAGGTCGAGCACTCTCACCGAGCGGACCGCTATCCGGTGGTCGACCAGGACGTGATCGATGGTGACGGGTGGGATGAGGTCGCCGTCGTACGGACCCCAGGTGCCGGTCAGGCCCTCTCCGGTGGCGTCGGCGGCGTCGACGTAACCGCTGCGCAGCAGGGCCCGCAGTGGACTGTGGTCGAGGGTCGCGTTGAAGTCTCCGGCGAGGATCCGCAGGCCACCGTCCGGGGTGGCCGGTGGTTGGGCGGTCAGGTCGGCACGCCAGGCGCCCACCTGGTCCAGCGCGTACGGCGCCGAGGGGTGGGCCGACTCGACGCGGACCGGGGGCCCGCCGGGAACGGACACCGTCGCGTACGCCTGGCTGAAGCCCCAACCTTCGAGGTTGCGCCGGATGCCGCCGTCGGTGATCGGCCACCGCGAGTAGAGCCCGGAGCCGGCGGTGCCCACCTCCGGGTTGAGCTGCCGGTGCGGCAGCAGCGTGTCGAGGCCGAGCTGGTCCAGGGCGCCCTCCGCGTCCGGCGTGAACTCCTGCACGGCGAGCACGTCCACCCGGTGTCGCCGGACCAGCTCCACAAGCGTCCGCGCGTCGCCGGCACCGGCGAGCAGATTGGCGGTGAGTAGCCGCACGGTCGGCCCGGCCGCCGCCGGCTGCGGGTTGGCCAGCGCCCGAGGTGCGACGGTGCCGAGCAACGCCACCGCCGCCAGGGCCGCGAGCGCCGCCGGCCACCAGCGCCGCAGGGCGAGCGCGAGGGCCAGGACCAGCACGCTGACGCCCGCGACGTACGGCGTGAAGGCGAGCGCCTGCACCAGCGGCCCCCGGTCCAGGCCGAGCAGTCGGGCGGCCGCCCAGAGGGCGACGGGTACGACGGCAAGCCAGCAGAGCACCGTGCCGAGCCGAGCGTTTCGGTGCGCGGGCGGAGCGTCAACGTTCACGACGGTGATCCTAGGCGGACCCCGCGAAGCCATTTCATGAATGGTGGTGCGCTCACATTTCACAATTATCTGACGGCTGGTTTACAACCTGGAAAAGCGAGATCAACTATTGACTGGCGGCTTTTTTCGGTGCTACGTTCCATCTGGTTTAAACGACGAAACTCTGAGTAGTAACCGCAGCTCAGGTGGGATGCAGATTGCTAGGAAATCAATCTCGTCGGGTGAGAGCGAGGCAGCTTTCCCCGCCCAACTGTCGTCGTACGCCTATTTATGGGCAGTCATCCGTCCCGCCCCGCGGGTCGGCCGAATTCGCACGGTCACACAAGGGGGACCTGTCATGAGCACATCCTTCCGACGTAAGGTGGCGGCGGTCACGTTCGCTGTCCTGGGGCTCAGTCTCGCCGGTGGGGGCATCGCTATCGCCCAGCCGTCGGCGAAGGCGCCGCAGGAAACGGTCCAGCCGGCGGCACGCGGCACGAATTCCCAGCCGCCGGTCAGCGCCGAGTCGGCGCGCATCGCGAAAGCCGCGCTGAAGGCGGGTGCGGCCACCCCACTGGTGGCCACCAACGTCTTCACCGTCGTCAACTCCAACGGCACCAAGGCACGCGGCGGCGGCACAGTGGTCAAGTACGGCGTCGGGGAGTACGAGGTGATCTTCGGTCACACCGTCTCGGCCGGTGCCTTCCTGGCCACACTCTCCCTGGCCGGCTCCTGCTGCATCCCGCCCGGTGGCGAGGTCTCGGTCGCCCCGCGGCTGCTGACACCCAATGCGGTCTTCGTGCAGACCCGCAACTCGGCCGGAACGCCGGCCAACCTGGGCTTCACCCTGCTCACCCACACACCCTGACCGAACCGACACCCGGCCCCCGTCGCCTCCGGCGCGGGGGCCGGACTCTGTCTGCCCGGCGCGCACCGCCCGCCCGGATCGGCGGCCCAGGGAGCGTCGGCCCTCCACGACCGGTTCGTGCCGGCGGGCGCACGGTGGCCGGTCCCTCGCTGGTTGTCCCCACCTCGGCAAGCTCGCGACGGTCGTCACCCTTCCGCGCGGCTCCTCCCCATTCCGGCCACTCCGGGCCGGTCCGGGCCGCACAATCCGACGTTTGCCGGGCGTGTGCCCGGGAAGCAAGCACCGTGACGGACATCTCGGACACCCTGGCCAGCATGCCCAGCCCGGTCGATCCGGAGCCGACCGGCATCGAGCTGGAACAGACCCTCTTCGAGGTCAAACGCGTGATCGTCGGGCAGGATCGCCTCGTCGAACGCCTGCTCACCGCCCTGGTCGCCAACGGACACTGCCTCCTGGAGGGGGTACCCGGCGTGGCCAAGACACTGGCCGCGCAGACCCTCGCGACAGTGGTCGGCGGCACCTTCTCCCGGATCCAGTTCACCCCGGACCTGGTGCCCTCCGACATCGTCGGCACCCGGATCTACCGGGCGTCCAAGGAGACCTTCGACATCGAACTGGGCCCGATCATGGCCAACCTGGTGCTGGCCGACGAGATCAACCGGGCCCCGGCAAAGGTCCAGTCGGCACTGTTGGAGGCGATGGCCGAACGGCAGGTCTCGATCGGCGGGCGCAGCTGGCCGGTCCCGGAGCCGTTCCTGGTGCTGGCCACCCAGAACCCGATCGAGTCCGAGGGGGTCTACCAGCTCCCGGAGGCGCAGCGTGACCGGTTCCTGATGAAGGTGGTGGTCGACTACCCCAGCGACGCCGACGAGCTGGCCATCCTCTACCGGATGAGCACCGACCGGCCGACCCCGCGCCAGGTGCTCGACGCGCAACGGCTGCGGGACCTCCAGATCCACGCCGAGCGGATCTTCGTCCACCACGCGTTGGCCGAGTACGTGGTGCGGCTGATCCTCGCCACCCGCGACCCGGGCCGGTTCGGGCTGCCCGAGATCGCCCCGCTGTTGGCGTACGGGGCCAGCCCCAGGGCCACCCTGGGCCTGGTCGCGGCCGCCCGGGCACAGGCCCTGCTGCGAGGGCGGGAGTACGTCCTGCCCGAGGACATCCGTGAGCTGGCCGTCGACGTCCTCGCCCACCGGCTGGTGCTCTCCTTCGACGCGGTGGCCGACGGGGTGTCGGCCGAGAGCGTGGTGCGACGGCTCGTCGAGGCGGTGCCGCCGCCCCGGCTGGCCACCGGACACCCGCAGCAGACACCGGATCTGGCGGCGGCATGAAACGCGCCGCCGTCGCGCCCGCCGACCCCGGCCTGGCCGAGCTGGCCCCGGACCAGCGCCTGCGCCGCCTGGAGCTGACCGTCACCCGCCGACTGAACGGCCTGCTGCACGGCCAGTACCGTGGTCTGCTGCCCGGTCTCGGCAGTGAACCCTCCGGCAGCCGCGAGTACCGGCCGGGTGAGGACGAGGTCCGCCGGATGGACTGGGCGGTGACGGCCCGGACCGCCGTGCCGCACGTCCGGCAGGTCGACGCCGACCGGGAACTGACCACCTGGCTGCTCGTCGACGGCAGCGCCAGCATGGAGTTCGGCACCGCCGAGCTGGACAAACGGGAACTGGCGGTGGCCGCCGTCGCGGCGGTCGGTTTCCTGACCGCGGGCGTCGGCAACCGCCTCGGCGCCCAGGTGCTGCGCGCCGACGGGGTACGCCGCTTTCCGGCCCGCAGCGGGCGTACCCATCTGCTTGCTCTGCTCCGCGCGCTGCTCGCCGCCCCCCGGGCCACCGCGCCCACCGACCGGCCGGGGCGCGGGCCGACGGCCCTACCGCCCGATCTGGCGGACGGGCTCGACGCGCTGCACCGGATCGCCAACCGGCGTGGGCTGGTCGTGGTGGTCTCCGACTTCCTCGACGGCCTGCCCGACGATCCCGGCCAGGCAGCGCCCTGGGAGCGGACCATGCGCCGGCTGGCCGTCCGGCACCAGGTGCTGGCGATCGAGGTGACCGACCCGCGTGAGCTGGAACTACCGGACGTCGGCCTGATCACGCTCGTCGACCCGGAGACCGGTCGGCACCGCGAGGTGTGCACATCGGACCGTGGGCTGCGCGAGCGGTACGCCGAGGCCGCCACCGCCCAGCGCGAACAGGTCCACCAGGCGCTGCGCCGCAGCGGGGCCACCCACCTGCCGCTGCGCACCGACGGGGACTGGAGCGCGGACATCGTCCGGCACGTGCACGCCCAGCGTCGGCTGGCCGCCGCGCCGGTCGGCAGGCCCCGGGGAGGTGCCGCGTGATCTGGCAGTCGCCGCTGCGACTCTGGCTGCTGCTCGGCGTGCTCGCCCTGGTCGTCGCCTACCTGGTGATGCAGCGGCGACGCAGCCGGTACGCGGTCCGCTTCACGAACCTGCGGCTGCTGGACCGGGTGGCGCCGGAGCGGCCCGCCTGGCGTCGGCACGTACCGGCCGGGCTCTTCCTGGCCATGCTGGCGCTGCTCGTGGTCGGCTTCGCCCGCCCGAGCGCCGAGGTCCGGGTGCCCCGGGAACGGGCCACGGTGATGGTGGCGGTGGACGTCTCCACGTCGATGCTCGCCACCGATGTCGAACCGGACCGGTTGGCCGCGGCGAAGGAGGCCGCCCGGCGCTTCGTCGAGGGCCTGCCCGACGAGTTCAACGTGGGTCTCGTCGCGTTCGCCGGCAGCGCGGCCGTGCTGGTGCCCCCGGGCACCGACCGAGACGCCCTCGACGAGGGGATCGACCGGCTCGCCGAGGGCATCACCGGTGTCCAGGGCACCGCGATCGGCGAGGCCATCAACACCTCGCTCGGCGCGGTCAAGAGCCTGGACAGCGAAGCCGCCAAGGAGACCCCACCCGCCCGGGTCATCCTGCTCTCCGACGGCGCCAACACCTCCGGGATGGACCCGATGGAGGCGGCCGCGGAAGCGGTGAAGGCGGAGGTGCCGGTGCACTCGATCTCGTTCGGCACCCCGTCCGGGTTCGTCGACCGAGGCGGACGGCCCATCCAGGTGCCGGTGGACGGCCAGACCCTCAAGGCGGTCGCCGAGGAGACCGGCGGCATGTTCCACGAGGCCAGCACCACCGACGAGCTACGCGCCGTCTACGACGACATCGGCAGCTCGGTGGGCTACCGCACCGAGCGGCAGGACGTCTCGGCCCGGTTCATCGGCCTCGGACTGGTGTTCGCGATGGGTGCCGCCGCCGGCTCGATGCGCTGGTTCTCCCGGCTGCCCTGACCGCCGCGCACAACCGACGTCGACCGTGAGGAGTACGCATGGCAGTACAGACCGGACTGGGCGAACCGCGCGGTCCCTGGTTCATCTCGCCGGAACTCGACCCGGACGGGCGCGGGTGGTGGGACGCGCCCCAACGCGACCCGGGCGGGCGACGGCCTGGGCGGCTGCTCGCCGTGCTGGCCGTGGTGGCGGTCTCGGCCGTCTCCGGTGCTCTCGCCGGTGGTGTGGTGGCCAGCCGGGACGGTGCCGGGGGCCCGGCTGCGGCGTCCGCCGCCCCGGTGCCGGCCGAGCTGGTCACCGCGGCCGAGCGGACCGTACCCGGGGTGGTGTCGGTGCTGGCCGGCGGCACGACCGGCGGGTCCGCGACCGGCTCCGGCTTCGCCGTGGACGACCAGCAGCACCTGATCACCAACGACCACATCCTGGCCAAGGGGGGTGGCGGGCCGGTGACGGTGGAGCTGCCCGACGGCCGCCGGTTCGCCGCCGAGGTCGTCGGACGGGAGCCGCGCAGCGACCTGGCGGTGCTGAAGGTGCCGGCATCGGCCGGTCTCACCCCGCTGCCCCTGGCCAAGCCGGGCGCGACCCGGGTCGGTGAGCCGGTGCTCGCGGTGGGCTCCCCGCTCGGTCTGGCCGGCACGGTCACCGCGGGCATCGTCAGCGCGCTCGACCGGGAGGTACGGCTCGGCAACAACCGGCACAGCGCGGTGCAGACCGACGCGTCCATCAACCCCGGCAACTCCGGTGGGCCACTGGTCAACGCGCGCGGGGAGGTGGTCGGGGTGAACACCGCCATCGCCACCATCGACGGCAACGGCTCGATCGGCATCGGGTTCGCGATCCCGATCGACCAGGTGCAGCAGACCGCCGACACGATCATCGGCAAGGGTGGCTGAGCTGCTCGAACGCCCTGACGGGGGCCACCACTGTCAGATATCCGGCGGGACGGCATCGGACCATGGAAATATTACGCTCGGTATGGATACTGGCGGAGGTGGAGCGTCCTCTTCTCACGGTCCTCCTGCTGGTGGGCCTGGTCATCGGATGTGCAGTGGGGTCGGCGTACGCCCGGGCACGACGCGGGTGGAACGATTACCAGACCGTCAAGAAATCGGTGCCAGGCGCCCGCCGGGGCGCCTGGTCGCTGATCCGCGGTGTCGCCGTGAAGGCCGCGGTCATCGGGGTACTGCTCTTCGGCGCGGTGGCGTACGCGGCCGTCGGCTCCGACGAGGAGACCGCCGGGCCGGCGCCCAGCCAGTCCCCGACGCAGAGTGAGCCTCCGCACCGATGACCCTCGGAGGGCCGTCGCGGGTTAGCCTCGGGGCGTGGACGACGGACTGCGGGTGACCGACCGGTGGGTCGTCCCCGCCGGGGAGCTACGGGAGCGCTTCTCCCGCTCGTCGGGGCCGGGCGGGCAGGGTGTGAACACCGCGGACTCCCGGGTCGAGCTGAGCTACGACCTGGCCAACTCGCCGGCCGTGCCCGAGTGGCTGCGGTCGCGGGCGCTGGCCCGGCTGGCCAACCGCCTCATCGACGGGGTGCTGACGATCGCCGCGAGCGAGCACCGGGCCCAGCTGGCCAACCGGGAGGCGGCCCGGGCCCGGATGACCGCACTGCTGCGGGAGGCCGCCGCGCCCCCACCGCCGACCCGCCGAGCGACCCGCCCGTCCCGTGGGGCCAAGGAACGCCGGCTGGCCGAGAAGAAACGCCAGTCCCTGCGCAAGCGGGACCGCCGCGCCGACGACGACTAGGCCCCACGCCGTTCAGCCAGCGCGATCAGCCTGGCGGTTCTACCTCAGGCCGGGACGGCGGCGAGCAACCGATCGCGTAGCACGGCGGCCCGCTCGGCGAACCCGCGCTGCGCCGCCGCGTACTCCGCCCGGCCGTCCGGAGTCTCCACCCGCACCGGCGGGTAGCCGAGTGCCGCCAGGTCGTACGGGCTGGCCCGCATGTCCAGCGTGCGGATGTCCCGGGCCAGGTCGAACGCGTCGGCCACCAACTCCGAGGCGACCAACGGCGACAACTTGTACGCCCACTTGTACAGATCCATGTTGGCGTGCAGGCAGCCCGGCTGCTCGTGCGCGTGCTGCGTCTCCCGGGTCGGGGTGAGCAGGTTCAGCGGGCGGGCCGGCGGCGTGAAAAACCGGAACGCGTCGAAGTGGCTGCACCGCACGCCCCGCTCCTCGACGACCTCGGCGGTGCGCTCCGCGCTGAGCCGCAGCGGCCAGGCGTTGTGCCGCAGCTCCTCCCGGGTCTGCCGGTAGACCATCGCCCACTCGTGCATCCCGAAGCAGCCGAAGTGCGGTGCCCGTCCCCGCGTCGCCTCCAGCAGGGAGCGGATCCAGGCGATCGACTCGCTGCGCCGCGCGCGTACCCCCTCGGTGTCGAGGGTGACCCCGGCGGTGCTGGCGCGGTAGTCGCGGCCGAACTCGGCCGGATCGGCGTCGCGCAGCTCGACCCCGGGCCCCGGATGCCAGCGACGCAGCTGGGCCGGGCGGTGCGAGTAGTAGGTGAACAGGAAGTCGGCAACCGGATGCCGCTCACCGCGTCGTCGCCGGGCCAGGTGCGGGGTCAGCCAGACGTCCACCCGCTCCTCGTGGGCCCGCCGGCGGGCCTGCCACTGCGCCACGTCGAGCACGGCGGGGGCGAGGGCGGCGGTCACGCATCCAGGGTACGACCGCCGCCCGCACGCCGGTCAGGGCATCTGCACCCGGACCCCGGCGGAGAACACCCCGCTGCGCAGCTCCAGCTGCTGGGGCGGGTCCCGCCCGTCGACGGTGAAGACCAGCGGGAGCACCATCCGGGTGCCCGCCGCCATCGGGTCGGCGAAGACGTCCCGACCCAGGTTCGCCGTCCGGGTGGCCGACTCGTCGGTGCTCACGAAGCGCCCACCGGGCAGGTACGCCCGTTGCAGTTCGCTGTGCCACGGCTGGTGGTCGCCGGTGATGTTGCGCACACCCACGGTTGCCTCGCAGCGTCGCCCGTTGGCCGGTGCGGCACCGCCGCCGTCGGGCTTCCCGGCGGTGCCGGGCGCGCCGCAGGTCATCCGGTAGACGGTGAACTCGAACGCCGACTCACGCAGCGGCACGCCCAGCGACCCGTTGACCCCGGTGCCCACCCACGCGCCGCTGGTGGGCTGCTTCTGCGTGTCGATCGCCGCTACCTGCCGGGTCGCCGTCCAACCCGCGGTGCCGACCACGACGGCCAGCACCACGACGGCGGCGCCCACCAACATCCAGACCGGCGGGGTACGCCGCCGCCGCACCGGACTCGGGGCCGCCGGGCGGGGGTAGACCGTCCCGCGGCCCCCCTCGGCGCCGCCGCCGGTGGAGAGCGCGGCAGCCGTCACCCGACGCCCGCGCCGACGTCGCCACACCCACAACAGGGCGGCGCTGATCAGCAGCAGGACCGCCAGTCCGGCGAGCAGCGCCGGGTAGCGGCGCCACGGCGGTGCCTCGGTCACCTCGGCCGCCGGTGCCGCTGCCGCCTGCCAGGTGGCCGTGGCGCAGTCGTACGGCCGGCTGCCGTCACTGGTGAACGCGCAGGTCGGCGCGGTCAGCGGCCGGCCCGGCGCGGTCGCGGCGAGCGCGGTGCCCAGGGTGGTGGTGCTGTGCGCGGGCAGCCGCAACCGCCAGGTCACCTCGGTGGCCGATCCGCCGGCCGGGGTGGATTGGCCACCACCGCTGATCGCGGTCGTCGACGAGCCGGGCGGCAGTTCCTGACGCACGGTGGTCACCAGCGGCGAGTTGCTCACGTTGCGCACCTGGATCCGGTACCTCGGTGCCGGGCTGCTCTCCGTGGCGACCGCCACCGTGACCTGTTGCGGGGGCGCCGACGCCGGTGCCCGGGTCGGCGGTGCCATCGCCGGTGGCGCCGAGGGCGGGGTGGGCTCGGTCACGCGCGCGACCATCGCCACCGGTGGCCGGGTTCCCGCTGGTGCTGGTGTGGCGGCCGGTGCTGGTGGCGCGGCCGCCGTTGGTTGTGGCATCGCGGCCGGCGGTCGTGGCGCGGCAGCCGTTGGTTGTGGCGTCGCGGCCGGTGGTCGTGGCGCGGCCGCCGCCTCCGGAGCCGCCGTCGGCAGGGCCGGCACGGCGGCGAGGATGCCGAGGCAGTGCACGAACACTGCGAGGGCTCTGTGGTGTCGTGTCGATGCAGGCATACGAACGAACCTCCGGAGCCGACGCTAGGGGCGGGCCGCCTCCGTGCGGGTACGAAGTCGAGAAGTCCGCCCCGGTCACCTCCAGCTCCGGTAGGGTGCCGCGCGCTGACGGGTTGAGCACACCCGACCGCCGGTCCTGGCCGGTTGGGGCGCCGGCGGGGCTAGATTGGCCGGGTGCGTATCGCTCGTTTCGCCCATGCCAAGGGAATGTCGTTCGGTGCCGTCGAAGGCGAAGCGGAGGCCGGGCCGCAGGCCCTGACCATCGCCGAGATCGAGGGCCACCCGTTCGGCAATCTCTCCTTCAGTGGGGCCCGATGGGCCCTCTCCGACGTCCGGCTGCTCTCGCCGATCCTGCCCAGCAAGGTCGTCTGCGTCGGCCGCAACTACGCCGACCACGCCGCCGAGCTCGGCAACGAGGTGCCCAAGGAGCCGCTGCTCTTCCTCAAGCCGTCCACCTCGGTGATCGGCCCCCGGGACGCCATCCGACTGCCGATCTTCTCCAAGCAGGTCGAGCACGAGGCGGAGCTGGCGGTCGTGATCGGGGCGCCGGGTGCGCGCCGCGCCGACCGCGCCGCCGCCGAACGCGCCATCTTCGGCTACACCTGCGCCAACGACGTCACCGCTCGGGACCTCCAGCGTTCGGACGGGCAGTGGACCCGGGCCAAGGGCTTCGACTCGTTCTGCCCGATCGGCCCGTGGATCACCACCGGGCTGGACGTCTCCGACCTGGAGATCCGGTGTGAGGTGGGTCGCAACCCGGAGGAGATGGAGGTACGCCAACTCGGCCGGACGAAGGACATGGTCTTCGACGTGCCGGGCCTGGTGTCGTACATCTCGCACGTGATGACTCTGCTGCCCGGCGACGTCGTTCTCACCGGCACTCCAGCCGGGGTTAGCCCGCTTGTCGAGGGGGATACGGTCACCGTGCGGATCGACGGCATCGGCGAGCTCACCAACCCGGTGGTTCCCGTCGCCTGATCCGTCTGATGCCCCTGTTTCCGCAGCTCACTGGTGGTTCGGGGGGATCGGATTTGGCCTGCCGGCACCGGGAGGGTAAAGTTCACTCCCGGCGCCGCAAGGGGCCAATGGGGTATGGGGTAATTGGCAGCCCGACTGATTCTGGTTCAGTTAGTCTAGGTTCGAGTCCTGGTACCCCAGCGCTGCTGGAGTTCGCGAGAATTTCCAGACGCTGGATTCTGACGGAGTTCGACTCCGCCCCTTCGGGGGCGGAGGGTGGTCTTCGGTAGAGTGCAGCTCCTCCGCCACTAAGGTGGGGGAGCAAAAGTTGTTCTGGCCCCGTCGTCTAGCGGCCCAGGACGCCGCCCTCTCAAGGCGGTAGCGCCGGTTCGAATCCGGTCGGGGCTACAGCGTGTACAGCCCGTCTCACCTGGTGAGGCGGGCTGTTTCGTGTCCGCCGCCGGGGCCCGTTACGGCCCGCTGCCGGGCCCTCGGGTGGCAGCGCACCCCGCGCTCGTGCCCGGGTACGGTGCCGCTAGACTACAGTCGCACCGCCCGCGAGGGTGGTGAACGGAAAGTTCTGGCCCCGTCGTCTAGCGGCCCAGGACGCCGCCCTCTCAAGGCGGTAGCGCCGGTTCGAATCCGGTCGGGGCTACAACCAAAGGCTCATCTCGCTACGCGAGATGAGCCTTTCTCGTTACCCCACCCCGTCTCCCGCTTCTCTGCGTTGATCATGAGGTTGTCGTCGCGACACGCCGATGCCGGTGGCGTTAACCTCATGATCAACGCAGAGAGAATGGGTTTGGACGGGGGTGGGCAGCGGGGTTAGAGGCCGGACAGGCGTTGGCCGGCTCTTACTACGGCCATGGCGTGGCGTTCGCCGGGGCGGCGGCCCAGGCGCTCGATCGGGCCGGAGATGCTGACCGAGGCGATGACCCGGCCGGTGCGGTCGCGGATCGGGGCGGAGACGCTCGCCACACCGGCCTCCCGCTCGGCGACGCTCTGCGCCCAGCCGCGGCGGCGTACCTCGGCGAGGGTGCGGCCGGTGAACTTGCTGCGCGGCAGCAGCGGCATCACGGCCTCCGGTGGCTCCCAGGCGAGCAGGATCTGGGCTGCGGAGCCAGCCGTCATCGGCAGTACCGAGCCGACCGGAACGGTGTCCCGTAGCCCGCTGGCGCGTTCCGCCGCCGCCACGCAGATCCGCTCGTCGGCGCGGCGTAGGTAGAGCTGCGCGCTCTCACCGGTGGCGTCGCGCAGCGCGGCCAGCAGCGGCTCGGCGGCGGTCAGCAGAACGTCCGGTGCGGCGTTGGCCAGCTCGCCCAGGCGGGGGCCGGGCCGCCATCTGCCCTGGGTGTCGCGCACCAACATTCGGTGGATCTCCAGGGCCTGGGCCAGGCGATGTGCTGTCGCTCGAGGCAGCTTGGTGCGTTCGACGAGTTCGGCCAGGCTGGCGCCGTCCACGCAGGCGGCCAGGATGACCACCGCCTTGTCGAGAACGCCGACACCGCTCATACTGTGTCCCACAAGCCGAAACTTACCTCCCAGAATTTAGGATGTCCAGATGGTGGGAGTCACTCCTGAGCCGAGGACCCTGGCCGAGAAGGTCTGGGACGCGCACGTCGTACGGTCCGCCGCTGGTGAGCCGGACCTGCTCTTCATCGACCTGCACCTGCTGCACGAGGTGACCAGCCCGCAGGCGTTCGACGGGCTGCGGCTCGCCGGGCGCCGGGTGCGTCGTACCGACCTGACCCTCGCGACCGAGGACCACAACACCCCGACCGGGTACGCCGACCCGGCGTTCCGCCTCCGCCGTGGTGACCTGCTCACCATCGCGGACCCCACGTCGCGTACGCAGATCGAGACGTTGCGCCGCAACTGCGCCGAGTTCGGGGTGCGGCTGCACCCGCTGGGCGACGACAACCAGGGCATCGTGCACGTGATCGGCCCGCAGCTCGGTCTCACCCAGCCGGGCCTGACGATCGTCTGTGGCGACTCGCACACCGCCACCCACGGCGCCTTCGGCGCGCTCGCCTTCGGGATCGGCACCAGCGAGGTGGAGCACGTGCTGGCCACCCAGACGCTGCCGCAGAGCCGGCCGAAGACGATGGCCGTGAACGTCACCGGCCGGCTCGCGCCCGGCGTGACCGCCAAGGACCTGGTGCTCGCGCTGATCACGCAGGTCGGCACGGGTGGGGGTCGCGGGCACATCGTCGAGTACCGCGGCGAGGCGATCCGCGCCCTCTCCATGGAGGGGCGGATGACCATCGCCAACATGTCCATCGAGTGGGGCGCCAAGGCCGGCATGATCGCGCCGGACGAGACCACCTTCGCGTACCTCAAGGGTCGACCGAACGCGCCGCAGGGCGCGGACTGGGACGCGGCGGTGGAGTGGTGGCGGACGCTGCCCACCGACGAGGGCGCGCGCTTCGACGCCGAGGTGACCCTGGACGCCAGCCGGATCACCCCGTTCGTGACCTGGGGCACCAACCCCGGGCAGGGTGCGCCGCTGAGCGCCCCGGTGCCGGACCCGGAGGAGTTCACCACCGACTCGGAGCGCACCGCAGCCCGTCGGGCCCTGGAGTACATGGACCTGCGCCCCGGCACCCCGCTGCGGGAGCTGCCCATCGACGTGGTCTTCGTGGGGTCCTGCACCAACGGCCGCCTGGAGGACCTGCGGGCCGCCGCCGACGTGCTGCGTGGCCACCGGGTCGCCGACGGCGTCCGGATGCTCGTGGTGCCCGGCTCCGCCGCCGTGCGCGAGGCCGCCGAGGCCGAGGGGCTGGACAAGGTCTTCGCCGACGCCGGGGCCGAGTGGCGGTTCGCCGGCTGCTCCATGTGTCTGGGGATGAACCCCGACACGCTGAAGCCGGGCGAGCGCTCCGCCTCCACCTCGAACCGCAACTTCGAGGGCCGTCAGGGCCGGGGCGGGCGTACCCACCTGGTCTCCCCGCCGGTGGCCGCCGCCACCGCCGTGGTCGGCCGGCTGGCCGCCCCCGCCGACCTGTAGAAGGGACCGACGAGATGGACAAGTTCACCACCCACACCGGCACCGCCGTGCCGCTGCGCCGGTCCAACGTGGACACCGACCAGATCATCCCCGCCGTGTACCTCAAGCGGGTGACCCGGACCGGCTTCGCCGACGGGCTGTTCAGCGCCTGGCGGGAAGATCCGGCATTCGTGCTCAACGATGAAAACTATTCCGGGGCGTCGATCCTCATCGCCGGCCCGGAGTTCGGCACCGGCTCCTCCCGGGAGCACGCCGTCTGGGCGCTACGGGACTGGGGTTTCCGCGCCGTGGTGGCCCCGCGCTTCGGTGACATCTTCCGCGGCAACGCCCTCAAGGAAGGTCTGTTGCCGGTCGAGTTGGAATTGAAAGCCGTCGAAGAGTTGTGGGACCTGATCGAGGCGGATCCCACCACCCCAGTGACCGTCGACCTGACCGCCCGCCAGCTCCGGGCGGGGGACGCGAGCTGGTCGTTCCCGCTGGACGACTTCAGCCGTTGGCGGCTCCTGGAAGGCCTCGACGACATTGGACTCACCCTCCGCCACGCCGCCGACATCGACTCCTACGAGGCGCGCCGACTGCCGTTCCTGCCCTCCGTGGCATAGCCGTTAGGCCGCTCGCACAGCGGATTTCACCCCCATCGGGCCATCCGATGGGGGTGAATCCGTTACGACACAAGGGCTTTTTTCTACCGAATGTTTGTGTCCCGGCAGCACAGGGCATACCGTGCGCGCAGAATGGCTCGCGACGAGTCAGTTGCACAATCGGGAGGAAGTCGTGAACAAGGCCGAGCTCATCGAGGCGCTCGCTGTTCGCCTGGGGGACCGGAAGATGGCGACGGCCGCGCTCGACGCGGTCCTCACCGAGGTCCAGGCGGCGGTCACCAAGGGCGAGAAGGTGGCGATCACCGGATTCGGAGCATTCGAAAAGCGTGTGCGTGGCGCGCGAACAGCGCGCAACCCGCGTACCGGCGAGGCGGTGAAGGTCAAGAAGACGTCAGTCCCGACCTTCCGCCCCGGCGCCGGGTTCAAGGAAATGGTGGCTAGCGGCAAGGTGCCCAAGGCCACGGTGGCGACCAAGAAGGCCGCCACCAGCACCGCCACGGCCAAGGCGGCGGGCACGAAGGCGACCGGCACCAAGGCGGCCACCGCGAAGGCGGCGGGCACCAAGGCGACCACGGCGAAGGCGGCCAGCAAGAAGACCGCCCCGGCCAAGGCGAGCAAGACCACCACGGCGACCAAGACGGCCGCCAGCAAGAAGACCGCCCCGGCCAAGGCGAGCAAGACCACCACGGCGACCAAGACGGCCGCCAGCAAGAAGACCACCGCGGCGAAGAAGACCACCGCCGCGACCCGGTCGACCGCGGCGAAGAAGACCACCGCGGCGGCGAGCAAGAGCACGGCGGCCAAGAAGGCGCCGGCGAAGAAGGCTCCGGCGAAGAAGGCGGCCAGCAAGCGCTGACCGACCGGTACCGCGAGGGCGTCCACCCGTGGGTGGGCGCCCTTTCGGCGTACCGGGACGGCTTTCCGGTGTATGAGGACCGTTGACCCGGTTGGCTCGCTCGCGCAGAATCGCCGTGCCGGCCACCCCTCCGCCGGCCCGTCGACGGGAAATGGGGCGCCGGTGCGCTACCGCCAGCTCACCACCGGCACGCTCGCGCTGGGCGTGCTCCTCCTCATCGACGTGCTGCGGGTCTGGCTGCCCGGCATCATCACCATCTTCGGTCAGGCGGCGTCCACCCCGGCCGAGCTGATGGGGGCGTTCGCCCTCGGCTGGTTCGTGCTCGCGATGGGCGCACCCGCCGTGGTCCGCCGCGTCGGAGCCCGCCCGGTCACTGTCGTCGCCGCTGTCGCGCTCGCCGTCGCCCGGCTCGCGCTCACCGCCGCTCCCGGCGGACGTACGCAGCTCTGGTTGGCCACCGCCGGGTTGCTCGCCGGGCTGGTCTGGCTGGTCGGCGTCGCCGCCGACACCGACCGCCCGGTCCCGGGGCTGGCGTTGGGGTTCGCGGTCAACGCGGCCCTGCACGCGGTACTGGACACCGTCGACCTGGTCTGGCGGGGCGACTGGGTGGCCTGGCTGCTCAGCGCCGTCGCGGTGGCGTTGTTCCTGGTCGGCACGGCGCAACCCGGCCAGCTCAGCGCTGACGCCCTCGCTGACGCCCCAGTCGGCCCTGGTGGGGGCCGAGCCTGGCTGCTGGCCGGGCCGGCGCTGCTGCTGGCCGGAATGGTGGCGCTCAACCCGGCACTGGCCCGGACCGGGATGTCGTACCTCGTCGCCGGGGATGGGGTGGCCCGTTCGCCGCTGTTCGGCCTGGCGCCGGTGCCGGTGGCGGTCGCCGGGTTCCTGTGCGCCGCGTTGACCCGGCCGCCCCGTGGGTGGGGCCGGGCGTACGGCCCGGTGACGCTGCTCGGCGGCGCGGTGCTGTTCGCCCTCGACCGGGGCGACCTGCTCCTGCCGGCCATCCTCCTCGCCGCGGTCGGCCTCGGCGCCTGCCTGGCCCTGACCGACGACACCAGCCAGCCGGCCAGCGACACCGCGAGCGCCGGCGCCGGCGCCTCGCGGCGGGGGTACGCGGTCGCCGCCGGGATGCTCGTCTTCGCACTGGGGGCGGTCGGGTACTACTCGGCCTACGACCTCGGCTACCCCAACGCGGCGGTGCCCGTGGTGGTGGCCGTGCTGATCGCCGCCGTGGCGTTCACCGCCCGCCCCGTCGTCCACCGGCTGCCCGGGCCGTTTCCGCCGCTCCGGGCCGCCGCCGCCGTCACCGCGCTGGCCCTGCTGGCACCGGTGCTCGCCGACGAGGTGCCGGTGGCCAGCAACCGGGACGGCCCGCCGCAGCGGTTGACAGTGGTGGCGTACAACATCCGGATGGGGTTCGGGCTGGACGGCCGGTTCGACCTGGCCGGCCTCGCCGAGGTCGTCGACCGGCAACGGCCCGACGTGGTGCTGCTCAGCGAGGTGGACCGGGCCTGGCTGCTCAACGGCGGGCACGACACCCTGGACCTGTTGTCCGACCGGCTCGGTATGCCGTACGTCTTCGGGCCGGCCGCCGACCCGGTCTGGGGTGACGCGGTGCTCAGCCGTTGGCCGGTGCGCGATCCGCGGACCCTGCCGCTGGCCGCCGTCGGCGCGCCCACCGGGGCGCAGGCCCTGGCCGTCACGCTGGACCTCGGTGACGGTGTCCGTACCGCAGTGGTCAGCACCCACCTGCAACCGCCGCCGGGCAAGGGCCCGGTGGTCCAGGCCCGCGCGGTCGCCGACTTCGCCACCCGGTACGCGGCCGGTCGGCCGTTGGTGGTGGCGGGTGACCTGAACACCGAGCCGGGCGACGAGGCGTTCGCGGAGTTCGCCAACGCCGGCCTGGTCGACGCGTTGGCCGCCGCCCGACCGCTGGCGACCAGCCCGGCGGACGACCCGCGCCAGCAGATCGACCACATCTTCGTCTCGCCCGGCCTGACCCCGAGTGATCCGGTCGCGCCGCGCAGCACTGCCAGCGACCACCTGCCGGTCGCGGTGACAGTGACCCTGCCGCCCCGCTGACCAGGCCGGGCCCGTGCGAACGCGGGCCCTACAGGCGATCGGCGGCCAGCAGCCGGTCGGCGGCGAAGGCCAGCAGCCAGCCGCCGCCCTTCGGGGTGGTGAAGTCCTCATCGGTGCGGCCGGTCAGCCGCTCCAGGGCCCCCGGCAGGACCTTGCCCTGGCTGCACACCGCCGACTGCCCACCGGTGCCGGCCAGCTCCAGCAGCCGGGCGGCGGTGGCCAGGATCTGCTCGTCGCTCTGCTGGCCGGGTTGTGGCTCGTCCAGGTCGCCGCAGACCTCGATCGGCAGGTCGAGCAACGCGGCGGCCGGGTCGAGTGTCTGCACGCACCGTCGCGGCGACGCCGACACCAGCCGGGCCGGCCGGATCAGGGCGATCAGCTCGGCCAGCGTGCTCGCCTGGGCCCACCCCTTGGCATCCAGAGGTCGTCCGACGTCGGGGCCGGACCAGGTGGCCCGCTTACCGGCTTGCGCGTGCCGGACCAGCGCGACCGTCGCCGTCACCGACGGCAGGGCGGCGAACGCTGCCAACACCTCGACGTCGTGCGGGTAGCTGACCAAGCGGATCGCGTCGTCCACCGCGAGCCAGCGGATGTCGTCCACCTCGGTGTCCGGCTGGAAACCGCCGCTGGCCACCGCGAGCATCGACCAGTAGTCGACCAGTTTGGGCTGCCCCTCGCTGCGGTACCGCACCGACGGCAGCCGCACCTGCGGCACGCCCCGCACGTCGGCCTCCTCGGCCACCTCACGGACCGCCGCGGCCAGCGCATGCTCGCCCGGTTCCAGCTTGCCCTTCGGCAGCGTCCAGTCGCCGTAGCGGGGGCGGTGCACCACACAGACGCGTACGCCGTCGTCGGTCGGTCGCCAGGCCACCCCGCCCGCCGCCCGGATGCCCGTCACGGCAGCCAATTGGTACGCCGTCGCCGGGTGGCCCGGTGCCAGGCGGCCGGGAGCAGACCCCGCATTTGGCGTACCGACAGGCGTTCCCGCTCGGCCAGCCGCCCGGCGGTGACCGCCAGCTCGTGGTCGTCCGGTCGCTCGGCGGCGATCTCCAGCCAGGTGTCCGCCGCCACCGCCGCGTCCTGGTGCTCGCCGAGCACGTCCTGCACCCGGGCGAGGGCGCGGGACAGCCGGCGCGCGCCCTTGCCGACCGTGGGGGCCACCGCGTTGACCGCGTACCGGGCCTGCTTGCCCTCCTTGCGGACGGCGTGCCAGCGCTCGTCCGGCGACTGCGCGTCGAGCCCGCCGACGCCGTCCGGCCCGGTCAACCGTCGCCAGGGGCGGGCCACCAGCGCGGGTAGCGCCTGCGCGGCGGGGGCTGCCGCGCGGCGGGTGAACCGGGGTGCGCGGGCGGCCAGCACCAGGGAGTCCACCAGGGCCAGGTAGCGCGCGGAGCGCAGCATCTCGTCGATGGCGGTGAGCGCCTGCCGTTGCCGTTCGGCGAGCACCTCGTCGAGCCTGTCCACCGCGCCCTGGTCCAGCGGGCTGAGCGAATCGGCATCGGCGGTGCGGCGCAGCCGCGCGCGCAGCACCTCGGCGTCGCGAGCCCCGCCGAGAACTCCGGCCAGCCAGCGGAGCTCGTCGCGCAGCGGACGGGACCAGGTCTTGCGGACCAACGGTTTGAAGGTGCGCAGATCACTGCGCAGGCGTCGACAGGCCACCCGCATCTGGTGCACGGCGGTGTCGCCACCGGCGGCCGGGGCGCGCAGCCGGACCAGCGGGTCGTGCGCCAACAGCCGACGGATCTCCTTGCGTAGCGCCTCGGTCACCACGTCACCGGCGCTCGGCTCGGCGGTCAACCCGGCCGGCGCGACCAGGTCCGGATCGGCCTGCGCCGTCGCGCCCAGCGCCCGTACGTGCTTCGGCGTGAACGACCCGCCCTGGGCGCCAGCCTCGCGCAGCACCCCGCCGACCCGGTCGAGCAGCTTCCGGTCGCCGGCCATCAGCTCCACCTCCACCTCGCGGAAGGTATCGGTGGTGCTGCCGGCGTCGTCGAGCACTGTCACCCGGTCGTCCACCACCTCGGCGAGCACAGTGCCGGCCCGGTCACACACCTCGTACGCGTGCCGCACCGTCCGGACCACCGTCACCGGGGCCAGCGGCGCCCCCCGGTGCAGGACGGTGACCAACTCCACCAGCTCCGACGGCGGCTGCCCCTTCGGCCCGGGACGGGAGATCTCGTGCCGGACGCCCGGCGTCCCGGTCGGTAGTTTCACCGTCCAGGGCAGCTCGTCGCCCCGGCGGTGGCGCAGCGAGGCACCGGCCCGGGCCAGCCGCAAGTCCACCGTGTCGAGGTAGCGGGCGACCAACGTCACCGGTGGCAGTGCCCGGACCCGACCGCCGGCCGGGGCTGTGCCGGCCAGGTCCGGCAGCACGTAGGAGTCGTCCACCTCGTACTTCTGCTCCTCCTCGACCATCAGCTCAGCCTATGCGCTGCGCGGTCAGCTGGCCGTGCCACCGACGCGGCGCAGCAGCAGTTCCTGCAGATGGGCCCGGGCGGCGTTGTCACCACCGGTCCGCCGGGTCCAGGTGCCGTCGCCGGCCAGCTCGAACGCGTCCACTTCGGGGCTCATCGCGGCGGTCAGCACGTGGTCCAGCTCGGCGCGGGCGATCGGGTCGCTCACCTGCACCAGCGCCTCCACCCGACGGTCCAGGTTGCGGTGCATGAGGTCGGCCGAGCCCATCCAGAACTCGGCCTCGCCGTTGTTGCCGAACCGGAACACCCGGGAGTGCTCCAGGAAGCGGCCGAGGATCGAGCGGACCCGGATGTTCTCCGACAACCCCGGCACCCCGGGGCGCAGCGTGCACATGCCCCGGATGAGCAGGTCGACGTGTACGCCGGCCTGGGAGGCGCGGTACAGCGCGTCGGTCACCCCCTCGTCGACCAGGGAGTTGACCTTGAACTGGACCAGGCCGGGCATGCCCAGGCGGACGTGCGAGATCTCCCGCTCGATCCGCTCGATGAGGCCGCTGCGGATGCCCTGCGGGGCGACCAGCAATCGCCGAAACGCGGTCTGCCGGCTGTACCCGGTGAGCACGTTGAACAGGTCGGTGAGGTCGGCGCCGATCTCCGGGTCGGCGGTGAGCATGCCGAAGTCCTCGTACAGTCGGGCCGTCTTCGGGTGGTAGTTGCCGGTGCCGATGTGGCAGTAGCGACGGATCTGGTTGCCCTCCTGCCGGACCACCAGCGCGGTCTTGCAGTGCGTCTTCAAGCCGACCAGGCCGTACACCACGTGGCAGCCGGCGCGTTCCAGCGTGCGGGCCCAGCCGATGTTGGCCACCTCGTCGAAGCGGGCCTTCACCTCCACCAGCACCACCACCTGCTTGCCAGCGGCGGCCGCGTCGACGAGCGCGTCGACGATCGGGAAGTCGCCGCTGGTCCGGTAGAGGGTCTGCTTGATGGCCAGCACGTTCGGGTCGGCGGCGGCCTGCTCGATGAAGCGCTGCACGCTGGTGGCGAACGAGTGGTACGGGTGGTGCACCAGGATGTCCCCGTCGCGCAGGGTGGCGAAGACGCTGCGCGGCACCTCGCCCTCGGCGAGCCGGGGATGGGTGGCTGGCACGAACGGCGGGTCCTTCAGGTCCGGCCGGTCCGCCTCGCCGTAGACCTGCCACAGCGCGGACAGGTCGAGCAGGCCCGGCACCCGCAGCACGTCCTGGTCGTCCATGTCCAGTTCGCGGACGAGCAGCTCCAACATGTGGTCGGAGATGGACGCGGCGACCTCCAGCCGGACCGGGGGGCCGAACCGCCGTCGGGCCAGCTCCCGCTCCAGGGCCTGGAGCAGATCCTCGTCGCGGTCCTCGTCGACCTCCACCTCGGCGTTGCGGGTGACCCGGAACAGGTGGCACTCGACCACCTGCATGCCACTGAACAGCTGCCCCAGGTGCACCGAGATCAGGTCCTCCACCGGCAACATCCGGACGCCCGGCTGGTCCCGGTCCACCCGGACGAAGCGGGGGACGTTGTTGGGCACCTTCACCCGGGCGAACAGCTCCGAACCGCCGTCCGGGTCACGAACCGCCACCGCCAGGTTCAGCGACCGCCCCGAGATGTACGGGAACGGGTGCGCCGGGTCCACCGCGAGCGGGGTCAGCACCGGGAAGATGTGCTCCCGGAAGTAGGTGCGCAGCCGCTCCCGTTCGCCGTCGCCCAGCTCGCCCCAGCGCAGTATGCGGATGCCCTCGTCGGCCAGCTTGGGCAGCACGTCGTCGACGAAGCAGGCGGCGTGCCGGGCGCCCAGCGCGGCGGTCCGCTCGGCGATCAGCTCCAACTGCGTACGCAGGGGCAGCCGGTCGCCGCCGCGCACCGGCAGGCCGGCGGAGAGCCGCCGCTTCAGCCCGGCGATGCGCACCATGTAGAACTCGTCGAGATTGCTGGCGAAGATGGCCAGGAACTTGGCCCGCTCCAGCAGCGGGGTGCGCTGGTCCTCGGCCAGGGTGAGCACCCGGGCGTTGAAGTCGAGCCAGGACAGCTCCCGGTTGAGGAACCGGTCCTCCGGCAGCGGCGGGGCCGCCGGGGGCTCGTCGTCGTCCTCCGGTGCGGCGCCGGTCGGCAGGTCGTTCGGCAGGACCGGGTGGACGTCACCGGCGGCCGGGCCGTCCGCTTCGATCTTCGGGGCGGGGTCGATGACCTCGTCCAGCCCGGAGGAGGCGGCGCCGGGGTCGTCGGCGAGCGTGTCGGCGCGGGCGGCACCGGCACGTTCGGCGCGGGACGGGCGGAAGCGCCCATCGGTGCCGCGCGTACGGGAGCCGTTGCGGAGGTCGGTGGCGGGCGGGTGGGCCGGTTGCTCGCGAGGGGTGCTCACCCGCTCATAATCACCCGATTACGGTAAACGCAAAATGAACTTGGGCTCGACGGGTCAGATCATCGTCGGCAATGTCACCCGGACGACCTCGCCGTCGGGATCGGTGTCGATGCGAACCCGCTGGCCGAGCCGGAGAAGCCGCAGCCCGGAGGCGTCGAAGGCCCGGGCGGGAAAGCGCATCTCGGTGCCGTCGTCGAGCAGCAGGACACCGCTGCGCGTCGCCGCGTCGTAGCTGGCCACCGTGCCCTGCATGCTGGCACCGTACACCCGGAGGTTCAGCCCGTGGCGCGGGCTGAGCCCACCGGGGCGGTTCAGCCGGCGCGGGCGGGGCGACCGGCGGCCACCAGTGCGGCCGTGCGCGGCCCCAGCCCGAGCCGGGCGGCGGCGGTCAGGTCCGCGGCGGTGTCCACGTCCCGGCGCAGGCTGGGCCAGTCGCCGTCGAGCGGCAGTGCCCCGCTCGCCGCATGGGCGACCGCCGAGCCCACCCCGAAGCGCGGATCCAGCGGCACACCCGGCCCGGCGGTGAGCAGCACCGTGCCCCCGCCGGGCGCGTCCGGCAGGAACCGGCGTACCCCGGGTCGGCCGTGCTGCGCTGCGAGCAGCGCGCCGGCCAACTCGGCCGGGCGCAGCGCCGGCACATCCGCGGTGATCCCGGCCACCCACCCGGCGGTGGCCCCGGCCGCTCCGTGCCGGAACGCGGCGTTCAGGCCGGCGTCCGCCTCGTCCGGCAGGACCCGCGCGCCGGCGGCGCGCGCCGCTGCCGCCACCCGGGGGTCGTCGGTCACCACCAGGGCCTCGGCGACCGCCGGGCAGGCCAGCACCGCGCGGAGCGTGTCGGCCGCCAGGGCCAGCGCCAACTCCTCATGCGGTACGCCGGGCAGCGCCCCCCGCAGCCGGCTCTTGGCCACGGCCAGCCGCTTCACCGGCACCACCACGGCCCACCTCGGCTGAGTCACGTCCGCAATCCTGCCAGCCGGACGGCGGGCCCCTCGCTGGCCGTACCGGGGGCGAGCAGGCATGATTTCCGCTGCGGGCGTCGCGGGCGGGATTTCGCGACGGGGTTGGGGCGCGAAGAGGAGGCACAGTGGCACGGCGGAGGCTGGGGTTCTGGCAACGGTTCGCCGTGTGGCTGGTGAAGCCGGTGATGACCGTCTGGACCCGGCGCACCTGGCGTGGTCAGGAGCACCTCCACGGCGACGGCGGCGTGATCATCGTGGCGAACCACATCTCCCACGCCGACCCGCTGGTGTCCGCGCACTTCATCTACGACTCCGGGCGCTGGCCGCAGTACCTGGGCAAGGCCAGCGTGTTCCGGGTGCCGGTGGTCGGCTGGATCCTGCACCGGTGCCGGCAGATCGCGGTCGAGCGGGGCAGCGCGGACGCCGTCCGCTCGCTGGACGCACTGGTCGCCGCGCTCGACGAGGGCGGCGCGGTCGTGATCTACCCTGAGGGCACCACCACGCGACAGCCGGAGCTCTGGCCGATGAAGGCCAAGACCGGTGCGGCCCGGCTGGCCCTGGCCACCGGCGCCCCGGTCGTACCGGTGGTGATGTGGGGGCCGGAACGGATCTTCGACCCGCGGACGACCCGTGTCAGCCTGCGCCCCCGGATCCCGGTGACCGTTGCCGCCGGGGAGCCGATCGACCTGAGCCGGTGGGCGGACGCCCAGCCGACCCGGGCCACCCTCGAGGAGATGACGGACACCATCATGTTGCGGCTGCGGGACATGCTCGCCGAGATCCGTGGCGGTACCCCGCCGCCACTGTGGGAGCGACCGGTCCGGTCCTCCGCCGGCCGCGAGCAGCGGGACGACGCGGCATGAGCGAGCGAAGCGAGAGAATCGTCGGGCTCGGCAGTGGTGCCGTTCAGGCCGCCGCGAAGCGAAGCGGAGCGGTGGCATGAGCGAGCGAAGCGAGAGAATCGTCGGGCTCGGCAGTGGTGCCGTTCAGGCCGCCGCGAAGCGAAGCGGAGCGGTGGCATGAACGGTCACGTCGCGGTGCTCGGTGCCGGTTCCTGGGGCACCGCGTTCGCCAAGATCCTCGCGGACGCGGGGCGGGACGTGACGGTGTGGGCCCGCCGGGCGCCGGTCGCCGAGAGCATCCGGACCGAGCGCCGCAACCCGGAGTACCTGCCCGACCTGCTGCTGCCGGCCCGCGTCACCGCCACCGCCGACGCCGCCGAGGCGATCACCGGCGCCGAGGTGGTGGTGCTGGCCGTGCCGTCGCAGACCCTGCGCGGCAACCTCGCCGAATGGGCCGGGCACCTGCACCCGGATTCCACCCTGGTGTCGCTGATGAAGGGCATCGAGCTGGGCACCACCAAGCGGATGAGCGAGGTCATCGTGGAGACCGCCGGGGTCGCCGCGGACCGGGTGGTCGTCGTGTCCGGCCCGAACCTGGCCCCGGAGATCGCCGCCGAGCAGCCCGCCGCGACAGTGGTCGCCGGGACGAACAGCGCCCGCGCCACGCTCGTCCAGTCGTCGATCCGGACGCCGTACCTGCGCCCCTACACCAACGACGACGTGATCGGCTGTGAGCTGGGCGGGGCGGTCAAGAACGTGATCGCCCTGTCGTACGGCATCGCCACCGCGATGGGTTTCGGCGACAACACCCGGGCCATGCTGATGACCCGTGGGCTGGCCGAGACGGCCCGACTGGGCGTGGCGCTCGGCGCGGACCCGATCACCTTCGCCGGCCTCGCCGGCATGGGCGACCTGGTCGCGTCCTGCTCGTCCCCGCTGGCCCGCAACCGTACCTTCGGCGAGCATCTGGGCCGGGGCGAGACGCTGGAGCAGGCCCAGACCGCCACCCGGCAGACCGCCGAGGGCGTGAAGAGCTGCCTGGCGATCCGCGACCTGGCCCGGGCGCACGGCGTGGAGATGCCGATCACCGAGCACGTCGAGCGGATCTGCCACGAGGGGATGGACCCTCGCCTCGCCGTGGAGACCCTGATGAGCCGCACCGCCAAACCCGAGTCGTACGAGTGAGGAACCCGATGAGCGAGTGGGGAGACGGCACCCGCTGCGTACGCGCTGGCCTGCCCGAGCCGGCACCGGGAGACCCGTTCCTACCCGGGCCGGTCTTCGCCGCGCCGTACCACCTCGACCCGTTCGAGGGTCAGGGCACGTCGCCGAACGGCTACGGCCGCCCCGACAACCCGACCCGGCGGCTGCTGGAGGCGGCGGTGGGCGAGCTGGAGGGTGGTGACTGCCGGGTCTTCGCGACCGGTCAGGCGGCCATCACCGGCCTGCTGCTCACCCTGCTGCGGCCGGGGGACACCGTGGTGCTCCCCACCGACGGATACTTCCCGGTCCGGGCGTTCGCCACCGGTGTGCTGGAGGCGATCGGCGTCCGGGTGCTGTTCGTGCCGACCGTCGGGCCGTACCCGTCGTTCGAGGGCGTCCGGCTGGTGTTGGTGGAGACGCCCGCCAACCCGGGTCTCGACGTGGTCGACGTGGCGGCCCTGGCCGAGCGGGCGCACGCCGCCGGCGCGCTGCTCGCGGTGGACAACACCACGGCCACCCCGCTCGGTCAGCGTCCGCTGGATCTCGGCGCCGACCTGGTGGTCGCCTCCGGCACGAAGGCGCTCACCGGCCACTCCGACCTGCTGCTGGGCTACCTGGCCAGCCGGTCCGCCGAGCTGATCGACGCGGTGACGACCTGGCGTACCACCACCGGGGCGGTTCCGGGCGCGTTCGACGCCTGGCTGGCCCACCGGTCACTGGCCACTCTCGACCTGCGGCTGGCGCGGCAGAGCGCGAACGCCGCCGCGGTCGTCGACCTGCTCGCCGGCCGGTCGGACGTGACCGGCCTGCGGTGGCCGGGGCGGCCGGACGACCCGGCGTACCCGGTGGCCTCGGCGCAGATGCGCCGGATACCGGGGGTGCTCTCGTTCGACCTGGGCGACGCCGATCGGGTGGGCCGATTCGTCGAGGCCGCCCGGCTGGTGGCGGCGGCGACCTCCTTCGGTGGCCTGCACACCACGGCGGACCGGCGGGCGCAGTGGGGCGACGACACCGCTCCCGGCTTCGTCCGGCTCTCCTGCGGCGTGGAGGACACCGCAGACCTGGTGGCCGACGTCGCCGCCGCGTTGGATGCGGCGGGATCGGTTTGACGTCTCCCATGGCGCTTCCTTCCGCCACCGACCGGGCCGCCCTGGTGGGCCGGTTGCGGGCCGCCGGTTGCGTCTACGCCGAGGACGAGGCCGAGCTGCTGCTGGCCGCCGCGCGCAGCCCGGCGGCGTTGGCCGACCTGACCGACCGTCGGGTGGCCGGCGAACCGTTGGAGTACCTGCTCGGCTGGGCGGAGTTCTGCGGCCTGCGGATAGCCGTCGACGACGGCGTCTTCGTGCCCCGGGCCCGGACCGCCCTGCTGGTCGAGGTGGCGGCCGAACTGACCGGCGCGGCGCCGGCCGTGGTCGACCTGTGCTGCGGCTCCGGGGCCACCACCGTCGCGCTGGCGCACCGGCTCGCGCCGCGCTGGCTGGCCGCCGCCGACATCGACCCGGCGGCCGTGGCGTGTGCGCGCCGCAACGTCGTCGGTTTGAACGTCGAGGTGTACGAGGGCGACCTCTTCGCGCCGCTGCCCGAGAAGTGGCGGGGTCGGCTGGACCTGGTGGTCGCCAACGCCCCGTACGTGCCGACCGACGCGGTCGCGCTGATGCCGCCGGAGGCGCGACTGCACGAGGCCCCGGTGGCGCTCGACGGCGGCCCGGACGGGCTCTCCGTGTTGCGCCGGGTCGGTGCCGACGCCGCCGGGTGGCTGACCCCCGGCGGTCACCTGGTGGTCGAAGCCGGCACCACCCAGGTAGAAGCCCTCTGCGAGGCATTCCAAGCAGCCGGCCTGGCACCAACCGTGCGCCACAACGAAGACCTAGAGGCCACAGCGGTCTTCGCCCGCCGCCTCTAACCCACCCCACCCCACCCCGACCCCCGCGATCTTGCAGTTTCGGTTGTCGGGATGAGGGGGATGCCCCTTGTGTCGGGACAGCAAGTGCAAGATCGCGGGGAGGGTGGGGCCGCCCGGGCATGGCGGGGGAGGGGGGTTGGCACTAGCCTCGGCTCACACTCATGACGGCGGGAGGCGGTTTCGGTGGGCAGCGCAGGGGTGCCGGTGGTCGTCGGGCTGGACAACGGCGGCACCAGCAACAACGCCACAGTGCTGACGGTGGACGGCCGCTTCCTGGTGGACGGGCTGTTGGAGATCCCCAGCGAGGTGCGATCCGGGCCGGAGGCGGCGATCGAGGCGTTGGCCCAGGCGCTGGACGGTGCCCTGGCGCAGACCGGCGTGCCGCGCGACCTGGTCCAGGCGGTCGGGCTGGACACTCCCGGCCCGGCCAGCGCCGATGGCGTCATCTCGTCGCGGGGCTCCACCAACTTCTCCCAGCCGGCCTGGCGCGGCTTCGACGTGCGAGGTGCGCTGGAGCGACGGCTCGGCCTTCCGGTGATCTATCACAACGACGGCAACGCGGCCGCGCTCTACGCGCACCACGTCCACTTCGGCGCCGACGCTATGAACCGCTCGTCGGTGTCCGCGATCGTCGGCACCGGCCTGGGCGGCGGTGTGGTCGAGAGCGGTCGGGTGATCGCCGGTGCGGCCGGGATGGCGGGGGAGTTGGGCCACGTGCACATCCCGCTGGGCGGGCTGCTCGGCCCGGGTCAGCCGGAGCCCACCTGCGCCTGCGGCTTCACCGGGGATGTCGAGAGCGTCGCCTCGCTGACCGGCATCGAACGCAACCTGCTGCCGTACTGGCTGACCCGGTACCCCGACCACCCGCTCGCCGCCGAGCCGGTGGCCCGGGCGGCCAAGCTGGTCCGGGGGTACGGCGAGCGCGAGGACGCCCTCGCGCGGGACCTCTTCACCCAGCAGGCGATGGCGTTGGGGCGGCTGTTCACCGTGGCCGCGAACTTCACCGACCCGCACGCGTACTTCGTCGGCGGCGGGGTGGTGGAGGCGGCACCGGAGTTCCGCGACTGGTTCCTGGCGACGGTTCGCGAGCACACAGTGCTCCGCGAGGAGCAGGCGGCGTTGGCCACCTTCGCCCTGGTACCGGACCGGGACATGGCCGGTGCCCGAGGCGTCGCGATCGCCGCGCTGGAGGCGCTACGCGCCGTTCCGGAGCCCCGCCCGCTGGTTGCCTGAGCCGGCGCGGGCCTCGGCCCGCACCGGCATGGCACTTCTGGTCAGCGCTGCGGTGGTGCCTGGGCGAAGGCGGCCCAGGCCGCCGTTGGGAACAGCAGGGCCGGGCCGGCCGGGTCCTTGGAGTCGCGGACTGCCACGAGCCGCGGGATCGCGGCCACCTCCACGCAGGCGCCTTCGTCGCCGCTGCGGCTGCTCTTGCGCCACGGCGCCGCGGCCAAGGCCGCTGTGATCATCGGTGTCATCGGTCCTACCGTCCCTTCAGGACTGATAGGAGCATCTCGCGGCTGTCCGCCGGGCTGAGCGCCACGCTTCGGAGATGCTCCATGATCTTGGTGCAGGTACGCGTCTCGCCGGCGCGGTCGAGGATCATCTGACCCGCGACGGTCTCCACCGACGCGATGATCGGGTCCTCCGGGTCGGCGAACTCGAGGATGTGCAGGGAACCCCGGGTGCCGCGGTGGTAGCCGGCGGAGAGCGGGATCACCTGGACGCTGATGTTCGGCAACTCGGCCATCTTGACCAGGTGCCGTAGTTGCCCGTTCATCACCGACTGGTCACCGACCGGCCGTAGCAGCGCGCCCTCGTCGATGATCGCGTCGAGGATGGGCGGCTGGTCGGCGGTGAGCCGCTGTTGTCGGTCGAGCCGGATCTTGACCCGCTGCTCCACCAGGTCGTCGCCGAGGGTGTGCGGCCCGCCGCGCATCACGCCACGGATGTAGTCAGCGGTCTGCAACAGGCCGGGCACCACCGAGGGCTCGAAGTTGGCGATGGCGGTCGCTTCGGCCTCCAGCGCGATGAAGTCGATGGTGCGCGGATCCAGCAGGTAGGAGTACGACACCCACCAGCCGGGCTTGCGGGCGTCCTTGGCGAGCTGCACCGCCGCAGCCACCTCCTCGGCACCCACCCCGTACGACGTGAGCAGGGCGCGCACGGTGGCCGGGCTGATCAGGGTCTGGGCGTTCTCGTACCGGGAGAGCGTGCTGCGGGTGCTGTTGATCTCATCCGCCGCGGTCTCCAGCGTCAGCCCGGCGGCTTCCCGGTGGTGGCGCAGGGCGATGCCGAGCCGGCGGGCACGGGCGGTCTTCGGAGCCATGCATCGATGGTCGCACACATTTGCGGGAACGTCTGCATGAGAGAACGTCGATGAGAGTTGCATTCACGGCTGTACACGTGTCAATCTGTTATGGCGTCCTCACCGCCGGTTGTCGTGGCGACGGTGGTGGTGAGCGACCGGAGGGGATGGGGCGCGCGGCGATCGGGTTTCTCCCCCGTACCCGATCGTCGCGTGCCGCCCCTCCACCCCGGCCTGCCGGAAGGAGACGACGTGCGAACCCGCCCGGAGCCCCCCGCCTTACCCTCGGGCGGCGTGCGATGACCCGCTTCCTCGTGGTGCTCACTGACGTGCGTCCCGTCGAGGGCGTCAACCGCAACGAGCGGGTCGCGCCGGAACGACGCCGGCAGGTCGTCGGCGCCAGCAGCCGGGAGGCCGCCGACCGCATCGCCGGAGCGTTCATGGCGCTGGGCATGGTGCGGGCCGGCCGGCAGCGGGTGAAGGTCATCGCGGTCGGCCGCCGGCACTCCCGGGACTGAGCAGGCCCAGGTCAGCGGTCTGCGACACCGCTACCGCCCGATCACGCACCGTATATCCTCTCTCGGCCGATTGCCGTGTCGTGCCGTGGCTCGCCGGGTATCGCCTCGCCCTGTCGCCACGCACAGTAAGGTCAACCGGGTGAGCGCCACCGGCGAGCACGACCAGCCGCAGTCGCGTACGAAGAGGTGACCGGAGTGACCACCCCAGGCAAGACCCGCGTGGCGATCGTCTTCGGCGGCCGCAGCCCGGAGCACGGCATCTCCTGCGTCAGCGCCGGCAGCGTGTTCGGCGCACTCGACCCGGACGAGTTCGAGGTGGTGCCGGTGGGCATCACCCGGGCCGGCCAGTGGGTGCTGACCAACGGAGACCCCGCCCAGCTCGCGATCAACGCCCGTCAGCTGCCGGAGATCACCGCCGACTCCGGCGACGACATCGTGCTGCGCGCCGACCCCACCGGCAATGGCCTGATGGTGCTCGACCCGACCGAGGGCCCCCGGGCGCTGGCCGACGTGGACGTGGTCTTCCCGGTGCTGCACGGCACCTACGGCGAGGACGGCACCATCCAGGGAATGCTGGAGATGGCCGGCATCCCCTACGTCGGGGCGAACGTGTTCGCCTCCGCGGCTGCCATGGACAAGGAGTTCACCAAGAAGCTCTGTGCCGTCGAGGGCATCCCGGTCGGCACGTACGCCGTGCTGCGTAACGGGATGACGCTCAGCGAGCAGGACAAGGAGCGGCTCGGCCTGCCGGTCTTCGTCAAGCCGTCCCGGGCTGGGTCGTCGTTCGGCGTCAGCAAGGTCACCGACTGGGCCGAGCTGGACGCGGCCGTCGCCGCCGCCCGGCAGTTCGACCCGAAGGTCATCATCGAGGCCGCGATCGTCGGCCGCGAGATCGAGTGTGGTGTGCTGGAGGGCGAGGCCGGGGGCGCGCCCGAGGCGTCCGTGCTGGCCGAGGTGCGGGTCGTCGCCGACCACGACTTCTACGACTTCGAGGCGAAGTACCTCGACGACTCCTGCGAGTACGACATTCCGGCCAACCTGCCGGAGAAGGTGACCCGCCAGGTGCAGGAGTACGCGGTCCGCGCGTTCACCGCGCTGGACTGTGCCGGTCTGGCCCGGGCCGACTTCTTCGTCACCCCCGAGCTGGACGTCTACCTCAACGAGATCAACACGATGCCCGGGTTCACCCCGACGTCGATGTTCCCGCGGATGTGGGCGGCCTCCGGCCTGGAGTACCCGAAGCTGGTCAACCGGCTGATCCGTACCGCCCAGCGGCGCGGCGTCGGCCTGCACTGAGCCGTCCGGCCCCGCCCGCGCAGGTCAGCAGGCGCGGGCGGAGCCGGTTCGACGTCAGCGCTGGCAGCCGGACGGGATGGCGCCGCCGGAGGGCACGCTCGCCACGATCGTGCTGGAGATCGTCGGCAACCACTGCAACGGCTGCTCGTACGAGCGCGGGACGCGCACGGTGATCAGCGTCTCCCGGTCGACCGTGGAGAGGACCGCCGCGTCGGCCTGCTCGGCCAGGTGCCAGCAGACCCGGTTTACCGTCCAGACCTCGTCGGTGCTGGGGAGGTTCGGCTCGGTGCCGCCGCAGGCCACGGTGAGCGCGGGGTCGCCGTACGCGGCGTTCTGCTCCGGACCGGCGGTGACCGGCCGCTGGGCCAGGTCGCGGATGCTCGCCGGAAGCTGGGAGAGCAGGGCCCGGCAGACAGTGGCCGGGCGGGCGGCCAGCGCCGGGGCTGCCATCTCCACCGGGGTGGTGGACTGCACCCGGGCGGTGGTCGCGGAGGGCGTCGGCGCGGCGGCCGGCGCGTCCGGGCTGAGCTTGCTGAAAGCCAGCACGGCCACCAGCAGCGTGATCGGCAGCGCGATCAACGTGGCCAGCAGGGCCGCGCCACGCATGGTCCGATCGCGGCCGGCCGGCGCGGCGGCGGCGGGATCGGTCGACTCGCGGTTACCGTCAGCCGGCTCGGGCGTCCGGTCGGCCGCGTCGCGCGCCCCGTCGTCGTCCAGAGCCGAGGAGGAGGTCGTCATCTCGTCCACTTACAGCCGCACCACCGAACACGTGAGGGTGCGGGTGATGCCGGGCACCATCTGCACCTTGCTGACGATGAGTTTGCCGAGTTCGTCGACGGTGTTCGCCTCGGTGAGGACGACCACGTCGTACGGCCCGGTGACGGCGTCGACGCGTACCACGCCGGGGATGTCCGCGATGAGACCCGCCACGTCACGTGCGCGGCCGACCTCGGTCTGGATGAGGATGTACGCCTGTACCACGACTCGACCTCCGTCCGTCGCCGCCCGGGAGCGGCCCGAAGGGTGAAACTACCTTACGGACCAGGTCTGATCCCTATCGGTCGTCAAGGAGCAGCGGTGAGCGAGCACGGCGGAGCCGGGCAGCACGGGCGGAACGCCCGCGGTGGCCTCGGCGTGTCCGGGATCGGGGAGTTCGGGCTGATCGGGAGGATCACCGCCCGGCTGTCGTACGGGCCGACGACGCTGCTCGGCCCGGGCGACGACGCGGCGGTGGTGGCCGCGCCGGACGGCCGGGTGGCAGCCTCGACCGACGTGCTGGTCGACGGGCGGCACTTCCGGCGGGACTGGTCCTCGGCCCGCGACGTCGGGCACCGGGCGGCAGCCGCCAACCTGGCGGACATCGCGGCGATGGGTGCCACGCCGACCGCCCTGCTGGTCGCGCTCTGCATGCCGGCGGACCTGGACACCGCCTGGGCGGAGGAGTTGGCCGACGGGCTCTCCGCGGAGGCGGCGACGGTCGGCGCGAGCGTCGTCGGCGGGGACATGTCGGCCAGCCCCACCCTGACCGTCGCGGTCACCGCGCTGGGCGACCTGGCGGGCCGCCCGCCCGTGCTGCGCTCGGGTGCCCAGCCCGGGGACGTGCTCGCCCTGGCCGGGCGCACCGGATACGCGGCAGCCGGGCTGACCGTGCTGACCCGGGGCTTCCGTACGCCCCGGCTGTTGGTCGAGGCGTACCGGCGGCCGCAGGTGCCCTACCAGGCCGGCCCGCAGGCCGCCCAGCTCGGCGCCACCTCCATGATCGACGTGTCGGACGGGCTCCTCGCCGACCTCGGGCACGTCTCGGCGGCCAGCGGGGTGGCGATCGACGTACGCCGCGACGGGTTCGAGGTGCCCCGGCAGATGGCCGACGCGGCGCAGGCGCTCGGCGTCGACCCGTACACCTGGATCCTGGCCGGTGGCGACGATCACGCGCTGGCCGCGACCTTCCCTGCGGCGGTGGCGCTGCCGCCGGAATGGCGGCCGATCGGCCTGGTCACCGACGGTGCCGGCGTGACGGTGGACGGCGTCGCCTACGACGGCCCGGCCGGCTGGGACCACTTCCGGTGAGGCCCGCGCGCCGCCGTACCCTGGACACCGTGAGTGAGATCGAGATCCGGGCGGTGCGGTTCGACGCACCGGTGGCACAGCACCTGATCCACGCCGCACTGGCCGACCTTGGTGCCCGATACGGCGGCACCGGCGACGACACCCCGGTGGACGCGGCCGAGTTCGAGCCGCCCAATGGCGCGTTCCTGGTCGCCTACCTGGCCGGCGAGCCGGTCGGCTGCGGTGGCTGGCGCAGCCACGGCGCGGACACCGCGGAGCTGAAGCGGATGTACACGGCTCCGGCGGCGCGGGGGCGGGGCGTGGCCCGCGCGGTGCTGGCGGCCGTCGAGCGCTCCGCGCGCGAACAGGGCCGCAAGCGAGTGGTCCTGGAATGTGGCGACAAGCAGCCCGAGGCGATCGCCATGTACGGCTCCGCCGGGTACGAGCGGATCCCGAACTTCGGCTTCTACAAGGACGCGGAGGGCTGCGTCTCCTTCGGCCGCACCCTCTGACCTGCGCGCCGAGCCCCGGCGGGCCCGGCGCGGCCGGTGTGCGGCGTCTGCCCCGGGGACACGACAGAGCCGGCGGACCCCGAGGGTCCGCCGGCTGAGCCGTACGAGAAGGTGGGTGCTACCGCGTCAGGCGCGGGTGACCTTGCCGGCCTTGATGCACGAGGTGCAGACCTGCAACTTCTTGGTGTTGCCGCCACCGGCCGGGGTACGCACCGACTGGATGTTCGGGTTCCAGCGGCGGTTGGTCCGCCGGTGCGAGTGGGACACGTTGTGGCCGAAGCCCGGTCCCTTGCCACAGACGTCGCACACGCTAGCCACGGGATACTCCTGGGATTGATACGTTCATGAGGTCGCCGGCAGGTGCTGCCCGGGCAACCTGGTCAGGTTACCCGATGACTCGCCGACCCGGCCAACCGGCCCGGTCCGGCGCTCGCCCGTGCCCCGGCTCACGCCTGGTCGTGGGCCCGTCCGCCCTGCGGTGGGCCGGCCCGGCGGCAAGGGTACCGGAGGCGCTCGTCCCCGCTGTGGCCAGCGCCGGCCCAGGCCGGCGAGGACACGCCGGACGAGTCCGACGGGTGTCGGTGCGCGCCAGTAGGCTTCTGCCCGTGCTGGACACCCTCGACGCCGCCGCGGTCCGCCGCTGGTGCGCGAGCGGGCTGGCCGCACTGAAGCGCCACCAGGGCGAGATCGACCAGCTCAACGTCTATCCGGTGCCCGACGGCGACACCGGCACCAACCTGGTGCTCACCCTCACCTCGGCACAGCAGGCCCTCGCCATGGATCTGGACACTCTCCCCGACAGCGGGCCGACCGCGCACGGGCACGCGCTGCGGCTGATGGCCCAGGGCGCGCTGCTCGGCGCGCGGGGCAACTCCGGGGTGATCCTCTCGCAGATCCTGCGCGGTTTCGCCGACCAGGTCGCCGGGGTGCCGGCGGTGCGTGGCCGGGAGTTGGCCGCCGCGCTGCGCTCCGGCACCACCGCCGCGTACACCGCGGTTTCCCGGCCGGTCGAGGGCACTCTGCTCACCGTGGTCGCGGCAGCCGCCGCCGCGGCCGAGGGCACGGACAGCGACGACCTGCCGGCGGTGGCCAGCGCCGCGGCCCGGGCGGCGGCCGAGGCGCTTGCCCGCACCCCGGAACAGCTGCCGGCGCTGGCCCGCGCGGGCGTGGTCGACGCCGGTGGCCGAGGGCTCTGCGTGCTGCTCGACGCCCTGGTCGAGGTGCTGACCGGGGAGCGCACCGCCCGGCCCGCGCCGGCGCCGCGCTCCGCCCGGCCGGCGGCCACCGTCGCCCGCGAGACCGGTTCCGACGAGTACGCGTACGAGGTGCAGTTCCTGCTCGACGCCCGAGCCGAGGCGGTCACCGGGTTGCGGCGGGCGCTCGACGCCCTGGGAGACTCGCTGGTCGTCGTCGGCGACGGGCGTGAGCCGGAAGGCACCTGGAACGTGCACGTGCACGTCAACGACGTGGGCGCGGCGGTCGAGGCCGGCGTCGCCGCCGGCCGCCCGTACCGGATCTCGGTGACCCGTTTCGCCGACCAGTCGGAGTCGCCCTCCGGCCCGGTGGTGGCCGGCCGGGCCGCGGTGGTGGTGGCCACCGGCGGCGGCATCGCCGACCTGTTCGCCGCGGAGGGCGCCACCGTCGTGCCGGGCAACCCGTCCACTGGCGAGTTGCTGGACGCCGTCCGCAGCACCGGCGCGGCCCGGGTGGTGGTGCTGCCCAACGACGCCAACACCGAGGCGGTGGCGAGCGCGGCCGCCCGCGAGGCACATCGGTACGGCATAAAGGTGAGCGTGGTGCCGACCCGCTCGCCGGTGCAGGCCCTCGCAGCCCTCGCGGTCCGCGACGGTGACCGCCGTTTCGAGGACGACGTCATCGCGATGGCCGAGGCGGCTGGCGCCTGCCGTTACGCCGAGGTCTGCCATGCCAGCCGGGAGGCGCTGACCGTGGCCGGCCCGTGCCGTCCCGGTGACGTGCTGGCGCTGGTGGAGGGGGAGGTGCACCTGATCGGCACCGACCTCACCGACACCTGCGCGGCCGTGGTCGACCGGATGCTCGGTGGTGGCGGCGAGATGGTCACCCTGCTGGCCGGGGTGGACGCTCCGGCCGGGCTCACCGATGCCGTCCGCGCGCACGTCGCGCGACGCTGGCCGTTCGTCGAGGTGCACGCGTACCCGGGCGGCCAGCCGTTTTATCCGCTCCTGGTAGGGATCGAATGAGCGAACCAGCCACGGTGGACACTCCGCTGAAGAAGCTGGTCGGGGACAAGACAGCCAAGGCGCTGGCCTCGCACCTCGACCTGCACACCGCGGGGGACCTGGTCTACCACTTTCCACGTCGCTACGACGAGCGTGGTGAACACACCGACATCCGCTCACTGGACGTCGGTGAGCAGGTCACCGTGCTGGCACAGGTGCAGCGCACCGCGGTGCGCCCGATGCGTCAGCGGCGAGGCAACCTGCTGGAGGTGACCGTCGGCGACGGCTCCGGCGGGGTCCTGACGTTGACCTTCTTCGGCAACCAGGCGTGGCGCGAGCGCGAGCTGCGTCCGGGCCGGTGGGGCCTGTTCGCCGGCAAGGTCACCGAGTTCCGGGGCAAACGGCAGCTCAACGGCCCGGAGTACGTCCTGCTCGGCGAGGGTGGCGACGGCGAGGCGGCGGTCAGCGACGACATCGAGGAGTTCGCCGGGGCGCTGATCCCGGTCTACCCGGCCGCCGCGGCCGTGCCGACCTGGGTGATCGCGCGCTGCGTGCGCGTCGTACTGGACACGTTCACCCCGCCGGACGATCCACTGCCGAGCGCCGTGCGGGCCAGCCGCAAGCTGGTCGGGCTGGGCGCCGCGCTGACCGAGATCCACCGGCCGTCCCGCAAGGAGGCGCTGCACCAGGCGCGGCGGCGCCTCAAGTGGGACGAGGCCTTCGCCGTCCAGGTGACCCTGGTGCAGCGCAAGCACCGGGCGGCCGACTGGCCGGCCCGGCCCCGCCCGGCGCGCCCGGGCGGGCTGCTGGAAGCGTTCGACGCCCGACTCCCGTACGAGCTGACGGCCGGTCAGCTTGAGGTGGGTGTGGAGATCGCGGCGGACCTGGCCGCCCCGCACCCCATGCACCGCCTGTTGCAGGGCGAGGTGGGCTCGGGCAAGACGGTGGTGGCGCTGCGGGCGATGCTCCAGGTGGTCGACGCGGGTGGGCAGGCCGCGCTGCTGGCACCCACCGAGGTGCTGGCCTCCCAGCACCACCGCGGCATGCTCGACCTGCTCGGGCCGCTCGGGCGGGCTGGTGAGCTGGGCTCCGCCGAGCACGCCACACGGGTCGAGCTGGTCACCGGCTCGCTGGGCGCGGCGGCCCGCCGCCGGGCGCTCGGCGAGGTGGCCAGCGGTGCCGCCGGCATCGTGCTCGGCACCCACGCCCTGCTCTACGAGGGGGTCGACTTCGCCGACCTCGGCCTGGTGGTGGTCGACGAGCAGCACCGCTTCGGCGTGGAGCAGCGCGACGCCCTGCGGGCCAAGGCCGATCAGCCGCCGCACGTGCTGGTGATGACGGCCACCCCGATCCCGCGCACGGTGGCGATGACCGTCTACGGCGACCTGGAGGTCTCCACGCTCTCCCAACTGCCCCGGGGGCGGTCGCCGATCGCCTCGCACGTGGTGCCGGCCGCCGAGAAGCCGGCCTACCTGGACCGGGCCTGGCGTCGGCTGCGCGAGGAGGTGACCGCCGGCCACCAGGCGTACGTGGTGTGCCCGCGAATTGGTGACGGCCCGACCAGCGACGAGGAACCGCCACCCGAGGACGACAACGGCCGTCGGCCGCCGCTGGCGGTGACCGAGGTGGCTCCGCTGCTGGCCGAGGGCCCGCTGCACGGCCTGCGGATCGGGGTGCTGCACGGCCGCCTGCCGGCCGACGAGAAGGACGCGGTGATGCGTTCCTTCGCGGCCGGTGACCTGGACGTGCTGGTGGCGACGACAGTGATCGAGGTCGGCGTGGACGTGCCGAACGCCACCGTGATGATCGTGCTGGACGCCGACCGGTTCGGCGTCTCCCAGCTGCACCAGCTGCGGGGTCGGGTCGGCCGGGGTGCCGCCGCCGGGCTCTGCCTGCTGGTCAGCGAGGCGGCCGAGGGTTCGTCGGCGCGGGAACGGCTGGACGCGGTGGCGTCCACTGGCGACGGTTTCAAGCTCGCCGAACTGGATCTGGAGCAGCGCCGCGAGGGCGACGTGCTGGGTGCCACCCAGTCCGGGCACCGCTCGCACCTGCGGTTGCTGTCCCTGCGGCGCGACGCCGACCTGATCCGCGATGCCCGCGCCGAGGCGATCACCCTGATCGAGGACGACCCGGAGTTGGCCCGCAGCCCGGCGCTGGCCGCCTCGGTGGCCGCACTCGTGGACGAGGACCGCGCGGAGTACCTGGAGAAGGGCTGACTCCGCAGGCCACTACATGGCTGAGGGCGCGCCGACCGGTTGGTCGACGCGCCCTCAGGTGTCAGAGCGGGTTGTCTCAGGCGGTGAAGCGAACCCGACGACGACGGGCCACCACGAACAGGGCAGCACCGGCCGCGAGCAGCACGACGGCGCCGGCGATGATGCCGCCGGTGGCGGCACCGGTCAGCGGCAGAGCCGGCTCGTCCTTACCGCCACCCTGACCCGGGGCGCAGTCGGCCGGCTGCTCCCAGGCGATCGGCGCGGTGTCGTCGAGGCCCTCGGCGGCCGGCGTGACGACCAGACCCTCGGTCGCGTCGAAGGAGACGGAACCGGTCTCGCCCGGCTTCACGACCAGCGTCTTCACCTCGCCCTTGTTCGGGGTGAGGGTGAGCGTGACGGTCTCACCGTCGGCGGGGTTCTCGATCGTGAAGGTGAGCTTGTCGCAGGTCGACTCGACCGAGCCCACCGGCTCCGCCGGAGCCGGGGTGGCAGCCGGGGGCGGGGTCTGGGTCGGAGACTGGCTCGGCGACGGAGAGGCGACAGTGGGGGTCGGGGTGGGGGTCGCCGACGGAGTGGCGGTCGGCGTCGGGCTGCTCGGCGTGGGCGTGGACTCCGCCGCGCAGGTGCCCTTCGACTCGGCGGCGACGGTCCGCTCCTCGGTCACGATCCGGTCGGAGCGCACCCACCGCGCCTCGACGGTCAGCTCGATCGTCGGCCGCTTGGTGTCGAAGCGGTGAGCCTGGGTGCCGGTGAGGACTCCGTTGCCCTTCGCCGGCAGGGTGGCGTCCTTCGTCAGGCCGCCGGTGAAGTCGGCCGCGACGGTCGACTCGAGCTTGGTGATCTTCGCTTCGATGTCCTCGCTGTTGCCGACCGTCCAGGTCACCTTGACCTGGCCGTCGGAGGTCAGGCAGTAGGTGCCGGAGGGCTCGGGGTGGTGGGCACTCGCGGGGCTCGCGAGGACGCCGACGCCGGCGATGCCGATCAACGCGCCCGCGGCGATGGCCGCGACGCGCCGGAACGGAGACTTGGGAGGGTTCACGCCTGCTCCTGGTGAGGGGGTACGGATCGCGTGGCGGGAGGCCGGGAGACATCGTGACCGGGGAGTCACCTGCTCACCAAGGCGTCGCGCGACGCGGTGGTGTTCCCGCGGCTAAAGCGGGGACAGGGGGTGACTGTACTGATGGGCGGTTAATGAGGGGAGTTCAGATCATTGCCATCCGGCAATGTAGTCGATTCGTGATCTTTGATATACCGAAGGTGTCGGTCCGATCACTGGGGACGGTCCGTCCGCCTGGGCTCCACGATGGATTCCGAGCCGTCGGGGCTGCTCAGGTGCTCCGCGTCGTCGCCGCCGGCCAGCTCCCCGGATCCGCGCCGTGCTGACCGGGTCCGCGCCGCATCGCGTAGCGTCGCGGGCATGAGCAGGAGGAAACGGTGACCCGGATCGTGGCCGGGACCCTCGGTGGCCGGCGCATCGCCGCGCCGCCCGGCGCCGGCACCCGACCCACCTCGGACCGGGTCCGGGAGGCGCTGTTCAGTGCCGTCCAGGCCGAGGTCGATCTCGATGGTGCCCGCTTCGCCGACCTGTACGCCGGCTCCGGCGCGGTCGGCCTGGAGGCACTCTCCCGGGGTGCCCGGCACGTGTTGCTGGTCGAGTCCGACCCGCGGGCGGCCCGGGTGATCCGGGAGAACGTGGCGGCCCTCCGTGCCGGTCCGGCGGCCCGTCTGGTCACCGGCAAGGTGGCGACGGTGCTGGCCGCCGGGCCGGACGGCGAGCCGTACGACGTGGTCTTCGCCGACCCGCCGTACGCGGTGCCGGACGAGGAGATCACCGCGCTGTTGGCCGCGCTGGTCGACGGCGGCTGGCTGGCGCCCGACGCGTTGGTGGTGGTGGAGCGGTCCCGTCGCACCAGGGAGTTCGACTGGGTGGACGGGATCACCCCCGAGCGCAGTCGCCGTTACGGCGAGACCACCCTTTGGTACGGTCGCCGATCATGAGACGTGCGGTGTGCCCCGGTTCGTTCGACCCGGTCACCAACGGACACCTCGACATCATCGGGCGGGCCAGTCGGCTCTTCGATGAGGTGATCGTCGGAGTGCTGGTGAATCAGTCGAAGAGTGGCCTGTTCACCGTCGAGGAGCGCATCGAGATGCTCCGCGAGGTGACCTCGTCGTACGGCAACGTGCGGGTCGAGTCGTTCCGAGGGCTGCTGGTGGACTTCTGCCGGGCTCAGCAGGCCAGTGTGCTGATCAAGGGCCTGCGGGCGGTCAGCGACTTCGACTACGAGTTGCAGATGGCCCAGATGAACATCGGTCTGGCCGGCGTCGAGACGCTCTTCATGCCGACCAACCCGCTCTACTCGTTCCTCTCGTCGAGCCTGGTCAAGGACGTGGCCAAGTGGGGTGGCGACATCTCCGCCCACGTCCCCGACCCGGTCCGCGAAGCCCTCCAGGCCCGCCTGGGCCCCCGCCGCTAAACGGCCCCTGGCTCCCCTCCACCCCTCCACCCTCGCGATCTTGCACTTATGGTGCCCGGATTGCCTCTTTCGGCGCAGTTTGGCGCGACCGGAAGTGCAAGATCGGCGCGGTGGGAGCCGGGGGTGACTATGTCGCGACTCGCCGGGTTGGGGTGAGTGGGGCGGCGGTGGGGCGGGCACGACATGATTGGTGGCGCGGGGAACGGCCGTAGCCCGCATCATGGAGGTCGGCCGACGAACGACAGGAGTGAGGTAGCCGGTGGACCCGCTCGATCGCATCGACGAACTGATCGCCATCCTGGAGCAGGCGCGCTCCGTCCCGATGTCGCGCAACAACTGCATGGTCGACCGGGGTGAGATGATCGCTGCCCTCGATGAGATGCGTGCCGATCTCCCCGCCGACCTGCGTCGCGCCGCCGCGCTCCTGGAGGAGCGCGACAAGATCATGGAAGCCGGCAAGCGCGAGGCGGACCGGATCATCAGCGAGGGTGAGGCAGAACACGCCCGCCTGGTCTCGGTGAACGAGATCACCGTGTCGGCCGAGCACGAGGGCGCCCGGATCATCGGCGAGGCCCGCGCCGAGGCGCAGCGCCTGCGTGAGGAGGTCGACGACTACGTCGACACCGCGCTGGCCAACTTCGAGCAGTTCCTCACCCGGGCGCTGGCCTCGATAGAGCGCGGCCGGGACAAGATGCACGCGCTGCGGGAGATCGGCACCTTCGGTGGGGATGAGGCGGAACGCCCGCTACCCTTCTGAGCGGCACCTCACCAGCCGACTTCTCAGGCGGGCGTCGCCCCCGGTTCGACGGTCCGGCGGTCGCCCAGGTAACCTCTTTTGTCGGCCTCTCACCGGCCGGAGTCTAACTATGCCCAAGCACTCGCCATCGACACTCAACCCCAGGTCGCCGCTGGTCCTCGATACGAGGGACCTGCCGCGTCGCCCTGGCGCGTTGCGTGAGGTCCAGCGGGTCGTGCCGGCACCGGCGGACCTCGGTGTGGAGTTGATCGGCGTGCCGGAGGGCGCGGACCTCGACCTCGATCTGAGGTTGCAGTCGGTGTCCGAGGGCGTGCTCGTCTCCGGGACCATCACCGGTCCCGTCCGGGGCGAGTGCGGCCGTTGCCTGCGCGAGATCAACGACTCGATGGGCGTGACGATCCAGGAGCTGTACGCGTACGAGGACAGCACCACGGACGCCACGACCGACGAGGACGAGGTGGGCCGGATGCAGGGCGATCTGATCGACCTGGAGCCGGCGCTGCGGGACGCGTTGGTGCTCACGCTGCCGACCAACCCGCTCTGCCGGGAGGACTGCCCAGGACTGTGCCCCGAATGCGGGGCGCACTGGGACGATCTGCCGGCCGACCACAGTCACCAGCAGATCGACCCGCGTTGGGCGGGCCTGTCGCAACTGACCGTTACAGAGGAGTAAGAACCGTGGCCGTCCCGAAGCGCAAGATGTCGCGCAGCAACACCCGGTCCCGCCGGGCGAACTGGAAGGCGACCGTGGTCGCGACCGTTGCGTGCCCGCAGTGCAAGTCCCCGAAGCTGCCGCACGCCGCCTGCTCCGTCTGCGGCACCTACAACGGCCGCCAGGTTCTCGAGGTCTGACCTGGACGCCGAGTGACGCCCCCGACCCCAGGTCGGGCGGCGCGCGCATCCTGGCATTCGCCCGGTGCTCCGGCTCCCTCCGACGCCGGCCGGCCCAATCCGGCCGGCGTTCCGGTGGAGCCGGGCGCCGCGCGGATCGCCGTTGACCTCCTCGGCGGGGACGACGCTCCCGCCGTCGTGGTTGACGGCGCTCTGCGGGCCATGCGCGCCGACCCTGACCTGCATCTGCTTCTCGTCGGTCCGACCGAGGTCGCCGACGAGTTGATTGCTGCCCTCGATCCGGCGCAACGCGCCCGGATCACGGTGCGGCCCGTCCGCGATGTCGTCGGCATGGCCGACCATCCCAGCGCCGCCCGCTCCGAGAGCACCGTCCGGGCCGCGGTCACCGCCGTCCGGGACGGGACCGCCGACGCCCTGGTCTCCGCCGGCGCCACCGGCGCCACGGTCACCGCGGCCGTGCTCGGCCTCGGCCGCTCGCCGGAGATCCGCCAACCCGCGCTGGCCGCCACCCTGCCCGCCGTGGCGGGGCCTGTCGTGTTGCTCGACGTCGGCGGCTCCCTGGAACCCCGCCCGGCGACCCTCGCCCGCCATGCCGTGCTCGGCGCCGCGTACGCGGCGGTGGCCCACTCGATCGCCGCGCCACGGGTCGGGCTGCTCTCGGTCGGCACCGAGGCCGGCAAGGGCGACCGGGTCCGCCGCGCCACCGACCCTCTGCTCGCCGTCGAACCGCTGCCCGACGGGGCGCGCTACATCGGCCTGGTCGAGGGGTACGACGTGGCCCTCGGCGCGCGCGCCGATGTGGTCGTCACCGACGGCTTCACCGGTAACGTGCTGCTCAAGGCCATTGAGGGCGCGTACGCGATGGCCGGCGGCCCACCTGCCCAGGGCGGCGCGCCCCGCGCGGCGGCCCTGCTGGGCGTCGCGGGGACGGTGGTCGTCTGTCACGGGTCCGCCCGCGCCGACGACGTCGCCTCCGGCATAGCTCTCGCCGCCCACCTGTGGCGGCGGCGCGCCACCGATCTGGTCTCCGCGTTGCTCGACCGCGACGCCGCGACGGATCGCACCGACCGCTCCACCGACACCGAGGTACGCACATGAGCAACGACAAGCGGCGGCGGGCGTCCGTCGGTCACCTGGAAGCCGCCTTCGGAGTGAGCCTGGAACCCGAGCTGCTCCAGCGCGCGTTGACCCACCGGTCGTACGCGTACGAGAACGGCGGGCTGCCCACCAACGAGCGGCTGGAGTTCCTCGGCGACTCGGTTCTCGGCGTGGTGATCACCACGGCGCTCTTCCACAACCACCCGGATCTGCCCGAGGGGCAGTTGGCCAAGTTGCGGGCCAGCGTGGTCAACATGCGTGCGCTCGCCGACGTGGCCCGCGGTCTGGGCCCGGACGGGCTCGGCGCGTACCTGCTGCTCGGCAAGGGTGAGGAGACGACCGGGGGCCGGGACAAGGCGAGCATCCTGGCCGACACGCTGGAGGCGCTGCTCGGCGCGATCTACCTCCAGTACGGCCTGGACACCACGGGGATCGTCATCCACCGGCTCTTCGACCCGCTGATGGCCGAGTCGGCCGGTCGCGGGGCGGCACTGGACTGGAAGACCAGCCTCCAGGAGCTGACGGCGGCGCTCGGGCTCGGCGTCCCGGAGTACCGGATCGAGGGCACCGGCCCGGATCACCTCAAGACGTTCACCGCCTGGGTGGTGGTGGCCGGCAACCGGTACGGCGGCGCCGAGGGGCGCAGCAAGAAGGAGGCCGAGCAGCGGGCCGCCGAGGCCGCCTGGCGGACGCTCGCCGAGCAGAACGGTCAGAACGGCGACGACGGCCAGGACGGTCGGGCCGGCGACGACCGCCAGGACCAGCCGATCGGTCGGGACGACTCGGCCGACCGGGACGAGCCGTTCGGGCCGCTGGAGCGCGCCGAGCGGGCGGCTCAGGCCGAGCAGGCCGACCACCTGGCGCAGGCGCTGCCGGCCGGGGGCGCCGACGGTCACGAGACGGGTCGGCGGCGTGCCTGAGCTGCCCGAGGTGGAGACCGTCCGACAGGGGGTGGCCCAGTGGGTCGTCGGCCGTCGGATCACCTCCGTCGAGGTTCGTCATCCGCGTGCGGTCCGCCGGCACGCTCCGGGCGACGTGCACTTCGCCGACGTGCTCGCCGGCCGGACGGTGCTGGACGCCCGCCGTCGCGGCAAGTACCTGTGGCTGCCACTGGACAGCGGTGACGCGATCGTCGGGCACCTCGGTATGTCGGGTCAGCTGCTGCTCCAGCCACCCGGGACGACGGACGAAACCCACCTGCGGGTCCGGTTCCGGTTCAGCGACGACGGCCCGGAGCTGCGCTTCGTCGACCAGCGCACGTTCGGCGGACTCTCGGTGAGTGAGGGCGGCGCCGAGTTGCCCGACGAGATCGCGCACATCGCCCGCGACCCGATGGACCCGGAGTTCTCCGACGAGGCGTTCGTCGCGGCGCTGCGCCGCCGGCACACCGAGGTGAAGCGGGCACTGCTCGACCAGACCCTGATCTCCGGGGTGGGCAACATCTACGCCGACGAGGCGCTCTGGCGCGCCAAGCTGCACGGCGGCCGACCCACCGACGCGCTGACCGGCCCGGCCGCGCAGCGCCTGCTCGGCCACGTCCGCGACGTGCTGGCCGAGGCGATCAGCGAGGGCGGCACCAGCTTCGACGCCCTCTACGTGAACGTCAACGGCGAGAGTGGCTACTTCGACCGGGCGCTCAACGCCTACGGCCGCGAGGGCGAGCCGTGCCGTCGGTGCGGCGCGCCGATCCGCCGCGAGGCGTTCATGAACCGATCCTCGTACAGCTGCCCGCACTGTCAGCCACGGCCCCGGGGTTCCCTTCGGGGATGACCCGGAGAAGGCTCGGGGCGCTGCCGGCGGGTCGCGGCGGGTCGCTCCGGGATGGGCCCCGGTGTACGTCCGGATCGCGGGCCGACGCCCGAGGAACGCACCCCCGCTCCCGGTCCGGTGGTTCCAGGGTGGGCCCGGGTCGATCCCCGATGTGACCGCCTCGTCACGCACCTAGCGTCAGCACCGTTGACAGGGGGTTGACGTGACAGGGGGACCCGAGATGGGGAGAAAACCGGTGACGGTGCGGCTGGCGCGGTGGAGCGCCGAGCACCCGTGGCGGGCGATCGCACTGTGGGCCGTGTTCGTGGCGGTGTGCTTCGTGGGCGGCAGCGCCGCCGGACTCAACGAGGCCACCAGCGGCGACCAGGCGATCGGCGAGGCGGGGCGGGCCAGCCTGATCGTGGACGCCGGTGACTTCGACGACCCGGCCGTGGACAACGTCCTCATCACCTCCCGAGGTGGCGCGTTGGACCCGGCGGCGGCGAAGGCGGCGGCCGACGACGCGGCGGCCCGGCTGCGTACGGTCGTCGGGGTGGCCGGGGTGGGCCAGCCGGTCACCGCGCGGGACGGCTCGGCGCTGCTGCTGCCGATCACCATGTCGGGTGACCCGGAGACAGCTTCGGAGCGGGTGCAGCCGTTGCGGGACGCCACCGCCACCGTGCAGGCCGCGCATCCCGGGCTGCGCGTCGAGCAGGTCGGCGGGCCGTCGATCGGTCAGGCCCTCGACGACACCCTGGGCAAGGACTTCAAGCGTGCCGAGCTGCTCAGTCTGCCGGTCACCCTGGCGATCCTGATCATCGCGTTCGGCGCGCTGATCGCGGCGAGCGTGCCGGTGCTGCTGGCACTCTCCTCGGTCGCCGCCGCGATGGGTCTGTCCACTCTCGCCTCGCACCTGGTGCCGGCCACCGACACCACGGCACCGGTGATCCTGCTGATCGGCATGGCGGTCGGCGTCGACTACTCGCTGTTCTACATCCGTCGCGAGCGGGAGGAACGCGCCAAGGGTCGGTCCGGTCTGGACGCGGTGGAGATCGCCGCGGAGACCTCCGGGCACGCCGTGGTGGTCTCCGGCTTCGCGGTGATCATCTCGATGGCCGGGCTGCTGCTCGCCGGCGACGTGGTCTTCTCGTCCCTCGCCATCGGCTCGATCCTCGTGGTGGCCGTCGCGGTGACTGGCTCACTGACCGTCCTGCCCGCCCTGCTGGCCCGGCTCGGCCGTTGGGTGGACCGGCCCCGGGTGCCGCTGCTCTGGCGACTGACCGCGCCGCGTACCGGCCGGCACGGCGAGCCCCGCGCGCCCCGGCTGTGGCCGGCGGTGCTCCGGCCCGCGCTGCGCGCGCCGGTGGCGACGCTTGTCATCTCGGTCGGGCTGCTGCTCGCGCTGGCCGCGCCGGCGCTCGGCATGAAGCTGAAGTTCCCCGGCATGGAGGACCTGCCCCGCACGACTCCGGCGATGCAGGCGTACGACCGGCTCACCGCCGCCTTCCCGAGCGCCGGCACCAATCACGTGGTGGCCGTCCGGGCGCCCGCCGACCAGGCCGATCGGGTGCGCGCCGCCCTCACCGGCCTGTCCACCCGGGCGGCCGGCGATCCGCTGTTCGCCCCGGCCGAGGCGGACGGCCCGAAGATCGAGGTGTCGGCCGACCGGCGGGTCTCGGTGCTGGACGTCCCCACCCCGTACGCCAGTCGGGACGACCGGTCGGTGCAGTCGTTGGAGAAGCTGCGCGGGGACCTGGTCCCGGCCGAGCTGCGCGGCATTCCCGGCATCGAGTACGCGGTGGGCGGGGGCGTGGCCGACAGCGAGGACTACGCCCAGCACGTCCGGGACAAGTTGCCGCTGGTCATGGGATTCGTGCTGGTGCTGACCTTCCTGGTCATGACGTTCACCTTCCGGTCGGTGGTGATCGCGGCAAGCTCGATCGCGCTGAACCTGCTCTCTGCCGGTGCCGCGTACGGCCTGCTGGTGCTGATCTTCCAGGGCGAGTGGGCGCAGGGACTGCTCGGCTTCACGTCGATGGGCGCGATCGTGTCCTGGCTGCCGCTGTTCCTGTTCGTGGTGCTCTTCGGCCTCTCGATGGATTACCACGTCTTCGTGGTCAGTCGGATCCGCGAGGGCGTCCGGTCCGGCCTGCCCAACCGTGACGCCGTGTCGTACGGAATCACCTCGTCGGCCGGAGTGGTGACCAGCGCGGCCATCGTGATGGTCGGGGTCTTCTCGATCTTCGCCACGCTGAGCACGATCGACATGAAGCAGCTCGGCATCGGTCTGGCGGCGGCGATCCTGCTGGACGCCACGATCATCCGGGGAGTGGTGCTGCCGGCGTTGATGACCATGCTCGGCGACGCCAACTGGTGGGCCCCGCGCTTCCTGCGCCCCCGCCCGGCACCCGCGCCCACCGACCCGCCCGCCCCCGCCCCGGAACTGGTCCCGGTGCCCTGACCGCCCGAACCCTCGCCCCGCCCCGCCCCCGCCCCGCCCTTGCTCCGCCGATCTTGCAGATTCTGTCGCGACAAAGCGGGCAAACCCCGGCAATTCAGCGACCGAAAGTGCAAGATCGCGGGGCGGGGTCCAGCGGGGTTAGGGGAGGGGGCAGGGTTCCCGGGACGCGTCCAACGTGCGGTCCTTGCGGATCGACGCGAAGCCGTAGCCGACGGTGGTGACACAGAAGTCGTCCGTCGAGCCGGTGTACTCGACGTGGAAGACCGGCTTGCCGGCGTCGCTGAACGGCAGCAGCTTGGCGCACTGGGCGAGCCGGACGCACTCCTCGTTGACCGCGAAGTCGAAGTCCGGGGCCAGAGCGGCGAGCTGCGGCACGTCGTTGACCAGTCCGGGGGAGAGGCTCAGCGAGCGGGCCAGCTCGGCCAGTCGGCGGTTGAACAGCAGTTGGTCGTCGAAGTCGAGCGCAAAGCCGGTGCGTGCCGCGTACCCGTCGGCGTCGAAGAGCGCCACCGCGCCGAAGCCCTTGCCCCGGCAGAGCCGGAACCGGTCGGCCAGCACCGGCCGGAGCGCGTCCCAACTCCGGACGTCCAGCCACCGGCTGTCGGGTCGACGTCCGGCCGCGCCCCGAACGATCTCCGGAAACCGGCTGGCGTCCGGGTCGTCGGAGCGGACGGATCCCACGTTCACCTGGCAGATCAACCGGCGGTCCCGGGAGCGCAGCTCGGCGGTCTGTGCGGCGGTGGTGGCCACCGGGTCGAGTAGGAAGACATGGGCGTCCACCGCCGGGTCGAGCGGGCCGCTGAGCTGCCACTGCCACTGCCAGTGCCGGGCCTGTTCCGCCGGCCACGCGGTGGGCGCGCCGGGCGGGGTCAGCGCGGGCCGGCACCCGTACGCCGGCACCACCAGCACGACAGCGACGCTGGCGGACAGGACGCGGCGCAGTGGGCGTACGGCGACGCGTCGCCGCGGCCGGATCCGCATCGGCAGCTCCCGGGTCCCGGACGACCGGTCGCCGCCCGCACCGGTACGCGGCCCCCACGCTCCGGCCCGACGTACCTCACCGGGTCAACGAGCGCGGGGGCGGGAACGACGCGCGGTCAGCGCGGCGCCGCGAAGACCTGCGTCCAGTACGGTCCGTTGCTGTTGGCGATGCCGACGCCGATCTCGGTGAACGCGCAGTTCAGGATGTTGGCCCGGTGGCCGGAGCTGTTCATCCAGGCGTCCATCACCGCAGCCGGGGTCTTCTGGTTCCAGGCCACGTTCTCGCCGTAGGTGCGCCAGGTGTAGCCGACCCGGTCCAGCCGGGTGCCGGCGTTGCTGCCGTCGCTGCCGGTGTGCGACATGTTCTGGTTGTCGGCCTGGTCCTGGCTGTGCCGCTGGGCGGCCGTCATCAGCTTGTCGTCGATGCTCAACGCCTTGCAGCCGGCCTTGGCGCGCTCGGCGTTGACCAGGTCCACCACCTCGCGGGCCTGAGCGCTGACGGAGCCGCTGGAGCCGTTGGAACCAGTGGAGCTGCCGGTGTTGCTCGGCGCGGTGCTGCGCTCGACGCTGCGGCGCGACGCGGCGGTGCTCCGCGACGTCGCCGGCGTGGGCTTGACGACCTTGCTGGGCGACGGGCTCGGAGACGCCGGGCTGGGGATGGTGGACGGGGAGGGTGCGGCGAGGGTGTCCAGCACCGGTTCCCCGGTCGGCGCGGCCGACGTGGCGAAGGAGTCGTCGACGGCCGTCGGCTGCGCGGCCCCGTCGTCACCGCCGGGCAGGGTGAGTGCGCCGACGCCGAAGCTCACCACGAGGGTGGCGGCTGCGGCGGCGCCCCCGATCATCAGCGGCCGGCGCCAGCGGCGTGGGGAGCGGTGCCGTCCCTCGCCGGGCCGCCCGGTCTCGGCGGCGCCGCGCCAGCCGTCGGTGGTCTCCGGGTCGGTGTCGGTGTGCCAGCCGCCGGGCGCCTCGGCGCGCCGGCCGCCGGTGGTGTCCTGGGCTTGGTGGCTGTCGCCCCAGCCGCCGGTCTCGCCCTCCGGCTGGTAGGCCTCCCAGGCAGCGGTGTGGGCGTCGGCCGCCTCGGCGGGGATCGCCGGGTCCGGCTGCCGGCCGCCGGGGGGCTGCTCCCGGTGCCACTCGTCGCCCGGCTGACCGGGCTCGTCGCCGAAGAGGTAGGCCGAGCGGGGCTCCGGGCGGTCGTGCAGCCAGGCCGGCTCGTCGGTCGGCCCCTCGGCGCGCCGGGGTGCGCCGTTCGGGTCCATCGGATCGGTCCAGCCGTACACGCCTATGCCTCCAGGGGTTGGTTGCGGGCCGAGGTGACGCTACGGCGCGCCTACGACCTGCGGCAACGTGGCTAAGAAAGAGTTAAGGGGAAGTCGGACGCCAGGGTGCGGACTTCCGCAGATCCGGGCGTACAGTAAAGGCGTCCGGACAGAGAGTGTCCGTGCCTTGCGGCAGCCCCCCGACAAGTGGACAGGTCGACGTAGAGATGATCTACGGCCTGCGAGAACTTGACGAAGGAGGGGTTTGCGGCTCAATATATAGGTGTCGCCAGTCGCGCCCGGTCATGCCCAGATACAGCCTGGAATGACAGCCGCGTACAAATGGGCGCGCGTTGGCCGGCCTTTCCGGCAGCGCATATCAAGGAGTCAGCATGGCGAAGGCCCTCTACGGCCACGTAGGTGCAGCGCCCGACCGGCGTCTGCTCGACGAGGTCACCCGACTGCGTGCCAGGGTTCAGGCACTGGAGTTCGAGATCACGCGTCTGCGTGCCGACAATGATCGGCTCGCGGCGGCTGCGGCGGAGGCGGACGATCTGCTCCGTCTGGCCGAGCCGGCGCTGACCTGATCTTCAGGTCGTAAAAACTGAATCGCACCATCGCAAAAATGCGCGCCGACACCTCTGTGCCGGCGCGCAACACTGTCCGGCACCTTTTCGGCGCCGACGATTCATGATCTTGCGGCCGATCGTGTGGGAACAGCGCCGCACAGTTACCGAAAAGCGCGTCGGCGGATAAGCCGATCATGAAAGGCGCTTGTCTTTATCGTGGTCGACGGAACAGCAGCGCGCCCACGGTCGACGCGACACGGGGCGGGTCGCGTGCCGGGCCGCTCCCACCGCCGGGTTAGTCTGCGAGTTCACCCAGGTCCCCACAGCCGGCGACGGTACGGCGGCCACCGGACGAGGATCGAGTAGGTGTATCTCAAGAGCCTGACGGTGAAGGGGTTCAAGTCCTTCGCCTCCGCGACGACGTTGAAGCTGGAGCCCGGGATCACCTGCGTGGTGGGCCCGAACGGCTCGGGCAAGTCCAACGTGGTCGACGCCATCGCCTGGGTCCTCGGCGAGCAGGGCGCCAAAGCCCTCCGTGGCGGCAAGATGGAGGACGTCATCTTCGCCGGCACCGCCGGCCGGGCGCCGCTGGGTCGCGCCGAGGTCACCCTCACCATCGACAACACCGACGGCGCGCTGCCGATCGAGTACACCGAGGTCTCCATCACCCGCCGGATGTTCCGCTCCGGCGAGAGCGAGTACGAGATCAACGGCAACTCCTGCCGGTTGCTCGACATCCAGGAGCTACTGTCCGACTCCGGCATCGGCCGGGAGATGCACATCATCGTGGGGCAGGGCCGCCTCGACGGCATGCTGCACGCCAAGCCGGAGGACCGCCGGGCGTTCATCGAGGAGGCGGCCGGCGTCCTCAAGCACCGCAAGCGCAAGGAAAAGGCGCTGCGCAAGCTCGACGCGATGCAACTGAACCTCAATCGTTTGACCGACCTCACGGCCGAGCTGCGTCGTCAGCTCAAGCCGCTGGGTCGGCAGGCCGAGGTGGCCCGGCGCGCCGCCGCCATCCAGGCCAACCTGCGCGATGCCCGGCTGCGGCTGCTCGCCGACGACCTGGCCACCCTGCGGACCACCCTCGACCGGGAGATCGCCGACGAGACCGCCCTGCGCGAGCGGCGCGAGCAGATCGAGGGTGAGCACACCGAGGTGCAGGGCCGGCTCGGTGAGTTGGAGGCCGCCCTCGCTGAGGACGCGCCGCTGCTCGCCGCCGCCCAGGACACCTGGTACAAGCTCTCCGCCCTCCAGGAACGCTTCCGCTCGATCGAGCAGTTGGCCCGGGAGCGGCTGCGGCACCTCAGCGCCACCGGCGACGACGAGCGGCCCGGCCGCGACCCGGACCAGCTGGAGGCCGAGGCGGAACGCGTCCGCGAGCAGGAGGAGGAGCTGCGCGGCGCGCTCACCGACGACCAGATCCGACTGGCCGAGGCGGTCGAGCACCGCCAGGAGTTGGAGCGGCAGCTGGCCGCCGCCGAGCGCGAGCTGGTGGCCGCGGCCAAGGCCATCGCCGACCGGCGGGAGGGGATGGCCCGGCTCACCGGCCAGGTCAACTCCGCCCGGGCCCGGACCACCAGCGCCGGCGAGGAGATCGAACGCCTCGCGATCGCGCACGCCGACGCGCTGGGCCGCGCCGAGCAGGCGCAGGCCGACCTGGACGCGGTCGCCGCCCAGTCCACCGAGGCCGACCGGGACAACGCGGACCTGGACGCCCGGCACGCCGAGGCGGTCGCCGTGCAGGAACGGGCCCAGGCCACCGTTCGATCGCTGTCCGACGCCGAGCGGGCGGCGGAGAAGGACGCCGCCACCTGGAAGGCCCGCGAGGAGGCGCTCGCCTCGGGGCTGCGGCGCAAGGACGGCGCGGGGGCGCTGCTCGCCCGCGCCGGCGACGTGCCCGGCCTGCTCGGCAGCCTCGCCGGATTGCTCACCGTCGCGCCCGGTCACGAGGCCGCGCTGGCCGCCGCGCTCGGCGGCCTCGCCGACGCGGTCGCCGTCAGCGGGGTGGACGAGGCCGTCGAGGCGATGCGGCTGCTGAAGATCTCCGATGCCGGCCGGGCCGGACTGCTGGTCGGCAGTCCGGCGGGGCCCGGCATGACCGGCTCCGCCGACGCGCTGCGACCGAAGCTGCCGGACGACGCCCGGTGGGCGCCCGACCTGGTGGAGTGCAGCGCCGAGCTGCGTCCGGCGGTGCACCGGGCCCTGCGGGACGTGGCGCTCGTCGACGATCTCGCCGCCGCCGCGGAGCTGGTCGCCAGCAACCCCGAGCTGCGGGCGGTCACCCCGGACGGTGACGTGGTCGGGGCGTACGCGGCCGCGGGTGGGTCGGCCAAGGCTCCCAGCTACATCGAGGTGCAGGCCGCCGTCGAGGAGGCCCGCGCCAACCGGGTCACCGCCGAACGCGCTGGCCTGGAGCTGCGTGATCAGTTGGTCGAGGCGCGCGCCGAGGTGGCCGCCGCCAAGGAGGTCGTGCAGCACGCCGCCGCCGAGAAGCGCGAGGCGGAGAGCCACCGCAACGCCGCCGCTCGCCGGCTGGCCGAGCTGGGGGCGGCGGCCCGCTCCGCGAAGGCCGAGACCGACCGGCTCGGCGACTCCCGCTCCCGCGCCGAGGCCGCACGGCAACGGGACCTCACCGCGCTCGCCGAGCTGGAGGAGCGGCTACGGCTGGCCGAGGAAACCCCGGTCGACGCCGAGCCCTCGACCGAGGAACGGGATCAGCTGGCGGCCATGGTGCCGCAGGCCCGGCAGAACGAGATGGAGGTCCGGCTCGCCGTGCGTACCGCCGAGGAGCGGGTCTCCTCGATCGCCGGCCGGGCCGACTCGCTCGCCCGGCAGGCCACCGCGGAGCGGGCCGCCCGGGAACGCGCGGCGGCCCGGCGGGCCGCCCGCGCCCGTGGTGCGGGCATCGCCCGGTCCGTCGCCGGCGGCGCCCGGGAGGCGCTGACCCGGCTGACCACCTCGATCGCGACGGCCGAGGAGCACCGCGACGCGGTCGCCCTGGAGCGCGCCGCGCGGGAGGCAGAGCTTCAGGAGGTACGCGGGGCCGCCAAGCGGCTCGCCGCGGAGTTGGAGCGGCTGACCAGCCAGGTGCACCGCGACGAGGTGGCCCGGGCGGAGCAGCGGCTGCGCATCGAGCAGTTGGAGGCGAAGGCCGCCGAGGACTTCGGGCTGGACGTGGAGACGCTGGTCGCCGAGTACGGTCCGACTCAGCCCGTTCCGCCGACCCAGGTCGACGTCGCGACGGCCGAACGTGACGGTCTGCCGGTGCCCGAGCCGGTGCGCTACGAGCGGCCGGTGCAGGAGAAGCGGGCCGCGAAGGCGGAACGCGAACTCGCCCTGCTCGGCAAGGTCAACCCGCTCGCGCTGGAGGAGTTCGCCGCGCTGGAGGAGCGCTTCAAGTTCCTCTCCGAGCAGTTGGAGGACCTCAAGGCCACCCGTCGCGACCTGCTCACAGTGGTCAAGGACGTGGACGAGCGGATCCTGGAGGTCTTCGCCAGCGCCTTCGAGGACACCGCCCGGGAGTTCGAGCAGGTGTTCACAGTGCTCTTCCCCGGTGGTGAGGGGCGGCTGATCCTCACCGAACCGGACGACCTGCTCACCACCGGCGTCGAGGTGGAGGCCCGCCCGCCGGGCAAGAAGATCAAGCGGCTGTCGCTGCTCTCCGGTGGTGAGCGGTCGCTGACCGCGGTGGCCATGCTGGTGGCGATCTTCCGCGCCCGACCCAGCCCGTTCTACATCATGGACGAGGTGGAGGCGGCCCTGGACGACGTCAACCTGGGCCGGCTGATCCTGTTGCTGGCACAGTTGCGCGAGAAGAGTCAGCTGATCGTCATCACGCACCAGAAGCGGACGATGGAGATCGCCGACGCGCTCTACGGCGTGACCATGCGCAGTGGGGTCACACAGGTGATCAGCCAACGGCTCAACCGGGCCGACGAGGACGACCAGCGGCGCGGCCGCGGCGAGGAGAACGGGTAGTGGCTCGGGAACGCGCGACGGCGCTCCTGCTGGACTTCGACGGCGTACTGCGCCGGTGGGACCCGGCGGTGGCCGCCGTCGTCGAGCGGGAGTACGGCCTCTCCGAGGGGGTGCTCGGCGAGATCGCCATGCAGTGGGGGCGGCTCCAGCCGGTGCTCACCGGTCAGGTCAACCACGCCGAGTGGATGAACAGCGTGGCGGACGCCCTGAGCGAATCGGTGGGCAGCCCGGAACGGGCCCGCGCCGCGGTGGAGCAGTGGCAGAGCTACCGGGGAGAGGTCGACCAGGAGGTGCTGGCGTTCGTCCGGGAGGTCCGTGCGGCGGGCGTCCGGGTCGGGCTGGGCACCAACGCCACCGACCTGCTCGACGCCGACCTGGCCGCGCTCGGCCTGGTCGGCGAGCTGGACGTGGTGGTCAACTCCTCGGTGATCGGCGTGCACAAACCCGCCCCGGAATACTTCAAGGCCGCCTGCGTGGCCCTGGCCACCCCGCCGGCCCGGGTCCTCTGCGTCGACGACGAGGACTGGGCCGTGCGGGGTGCTCGGTCCGCCGGGCTGTCGGCGCACCGCTGGGGCGGCCACGCCGACCTGCGTTACCTGCGGGCGGCCCTGGACTACTGAGCGCTGTCACTCGCCGGTGACGCCGTCGATGCGTTCCCGGATCAGGTCGGCGTGGCCGTTGTGCCGGGCGTACTCCTCGATCATGTGCACGTACACCCAGCGCAGGTTGAAGGTGCGCTTCTTCGCGCCGACCTCGGTGAACGTCTCGTCGAGCGCGTGGCCGGCGGCGGCCTCGCGGGCCAGCGCCACCTCGCGGTGGAAGATGGCGAAGTCGGCCTCGGCGTCGGCGGCGCTGACGTCGTGGTCGGCGTCCGGGTTCTCCGGGGTGAAGTACGGGTAGTCGACCTGCTCGCCGGCGAAGTTCTCCCGGAACCACCAGGCCTCGACCTCGGCCAGGTGCCTGACCAGGCCGAGCAGGGTCAGCCCGGACGGTTCCACGCTCGGCGTCCGCAACTGCTCCTCGGTGAGGCCCGCGCACTTGAGCAGCAGTGTCTGTCGGTGGTAGTCGAGCCAGCCGTCGAGCATGGTGCGCTCGTCGCCGACGTACGGTTCGGGGGTCCGGGTGATCTCCGGTGCGATCCAGGTCATGCCGCGCATCCTGCCCGGCACCTCGGACACCCCGCGAGGGGTTATCAGGGCACCACGACGACCGGCCAGCGGCCGGCGCGGACCAGCCGGGTGGCGACCGAGCCGACCAGCCGATGTCCGGCCTGCTCGGAGGCACCGACCACCACCATGTCGGCCTGGAACTCGTCGGCCGCCGCGCGCAGCTCGCCGTACGCGTCGCCGCGCCGCACCAGCAGTGTCACCGGGATGCCCCACTGCTCGGCCCCGCGCCGGCACTCCCGGCGCAGCTCGTCGGCCAACTCGTCGTGGGTGCGCTGGACCGCGCCGGCGTCCATGCCGGGCACCAGGGCGGTCAGCCCGCTCGGCGAGCTGACGAAGACCACCACCAACGCGGCGCTCTGTCGACGGGCCAGGCCCGCGGCGTAGGAGCCGGCCCGCTCGGAGGTCCGGGTGCCGTCGACACCCACCATGATCACCCGAGGCCCGTCCGTGCCGCGCTCGAAGGGCAGCGGTCGGGTCCGGGGGCCGTACTCCTCGCGGTCCGGTGCTCCCACGCCCATGGCTCTACCTCACCTCTGCTCGCCGGTACGGATCACGGGTGAGCCGGCGCCGGCAGCGACTGTCGATTCCCGCTCGACCTCGTCGGAAACCGGGTTGCCGTTGTGCTGGCGCAGCGGCACCTCCTTGATGAACGCCACCGCGATCAGCGCGATCAGCGCGAACGGGGCAGCGGTCAGGAAGATGTCACCGGCGCCGTGGCCGTATGCGCTCTCCACCACCGCCCGCAGCGGGCCGGGCAGGGTGTGCACGTCGGGCAGGGCACCGCCGCTGCCCGAGCTGGAGGCGGGGATACCGAGTTGGGCCAGGCCGTCCGCGGTGTAGTCCTTGACCTTGTGGGCGAGCACCGCGCCGAGGGCGGAGACGCCGATCGCGCCACCCAGGCTGCGGAAGAACGCCACCACCGAGCTGGCCGCGCCGAGTTCGTGCGGGCCGACGGTGTTCTGCACGGCGAGGACCAGGTTCTGCATGGTCATGCCCAGGCCGACGCCGATCAGCAGCATGTAGACGCTGAGCAGTGTGAAGCTGGTGTCGGCGCGCAGGGTGCCCATCAGCGCGAAGCCGATGGTGAGCAGCGCCGACCCGATCACCAGGTACCTCTTCCAGCGGCCGGTCTTGCTGATGACCCTCCCGATGACCGTGGAGGCGACCAACAGGCCGAGGATCATCGGCAGGGTCATCAGACCGGACATGGTCGGGCTCTGCCCGCGGCTGATCTGGAAGTACTGGCCCAGGAAGATCGACGCGCCGAACATGCCCACACCGACCGCGATGCTGGCGACGACGGCGAGAGTGATGGTGCGGTTGCGGAACAGCCGCGGCGGGATCATCGGCTCGGCGGCCCGGGTCTCGACCCGGATCGCCAGCGCGCCGAGGAGCAGCGCGCCGACGACCATCACGGCGCTCTGCCAGGAGGCCCAGGCGAACTGGTCGCCGGCGAGCGAGACCCAGATCAGCAGCACCGAGACAGCCGCGGTGATCAGGGTGGCGCCCCACCAGTCGATCACGGCCTTCCGCTTGACCACCGGCAGGTGCAGGGTCCTCTGGAGCACGATCAGGGCGAGGATGGCGAACGGCACTCCGACGTAGAAGCACCAGCGCCAGCCGAGCCAGGAGGTGTCCACGATCACGCCGCCGATCAGCGGGCCCCCGATGGTGCCGACGGCCATCACGGCGCCGAGGTAGCCGCTGTAGCGGCCGCGTTCGCGGGGCGCGATCATCGTGGCCATGATCACCTGGGCCAGCGCGGTGAGGCCGCCGGCGCCGACGCCCTGGAGCACCCGGCAGGCGATCAGCTCACCGGTGCCCTGGGCGAGGCCGGCCAGCACCGAGCCCAGCACGTAGATCCCCAGGGCCAGCTGGACCAGGGTCTTCTTGCTGGTCAGGTCGGCCATTTTGCCCCAGATGGGGGTGGTCGCGGTGGTCGCGAGCAGGGCCGAGGTCACCACCCAGGTGTACGCGGACTGGCCGCCGTGCAGTTCGGTGATGATCCGCGGCAGCGCGTTCGAGATGACCGTGGACGAGAGAATCGCGACGAACAGGCCCAGCAGCAGACCGGAGAGTGCTTCCAGGATCTGCCGGTGGGTCATGGTCACGGCGGTCGCCTGGGAAGGCACTGTCGCCTGGCTCATCGTTTGTTGCCTCCGAGCGGAGTCGAGGTGGAACGGCGGCGGGCTTGGTACACGGGCCGCCTGAGAGTTGCCTGAAGCAACCGTATGCCTTGGTTGCCTGAAGCAACAACTTGTCGGACCGGCGCGCTATTCCCCGGGTCTGTGCGCCTACCTGCCAGGAGTCCCTGGCACTGGGCGGCTACTGCCAGGAGTCGTTGAACCGGCCCAGTAGCCGGGCGAACTCCTCGATGTCCCGCTCCGGCCAGCCGTCCAGGGCGCGCAGGAACTCACCCAGCCGGGCCGCGCGGGCCACGTCGAACCGGCGCTGCCCCTCCTCGGTCATGCTGATCTGCGCGGCCCGCCGATCGCTCGGATCGGGGTCGCGGTGCACCAGACCGAGGACCTCCAGCGCGTTGATCTGCCGGCTCAGCGTCCCCTTGCCCACGCCCAGCCGCGCCGCCAACTCGGTCAACCGGATCGACCCGCTACGCCGCAACCAGAGCAGCAACCCGTAGGTGTTCGGCTCCAGGTTCGGGTGCACCTCCCGGGCGATCTCCCAGGAGACCGCCCGGCCACGGCGCAGCAGAGCGGTCAACTCGTGCTCGACCGCCCGGATCGGCTCCGGCAGGTGATCGTCCACGGCGTAGAGACTACGGCGCGGCAGGCTCGCCGTCGCCGGAGAGTCGACGCCGCATCACCGGGCGTAGGTGCCCGTCCTTGGTGGTGCCCTCGATGACCACGTCGGCCCCGCGCCCGTTATGGGTCAGGGTGGCGACCGCGTTACCGAAGTACGGGCCGGCCAGCTTGCGCCAGCGCACCCCCGGCCGCCGTACGCCCGCCGAGCGGGCCAGCGCCCGGGTGGCCCCGGCCGGACCGGGCGACCAGCCCAGCCGCATCAGCGGACGGATGCCCGCCGGCACCTGGTTGTGGATCGGCGAACAGGTGAGCTGGTGCACCGGAGTGACCACCGCCGGGTCCGCGAACCGGGCCCGCGCCACGTACGAGTGGTGCACGTCACCGGAGAGCACGCTGATCGACGCCGGTGGGGCGTACGCCGGGCCGGCCCCGATCCGCGCGCCGGACTGCCGCGGCGTGCCGGTGCCGATGCGGGCGAACGTCTCCGCGAGCGCCTCGAAGGAACGCCGGAACGCCGCCCAGTGCTCCAAATCCAGGGCGCGGCGCAGCTTCTCCGCCCCGCGCGCCACCCACGGTCGGCGTGAGTCCGCCAGTTTCTCGTTCCACGCCTCGATGTGGTGGATGCCCTGCGGCAGCAGCCAGGGCAGCGAGGCGCCCACCACGAGGTGGTCGTAGACCCCGTGCGCCTGGTCGAGGAACCAGGCCCACTCGCCGGGCGGCAGCATCGCCCGGCTGTTGGGCTCGAGCACCCGGCTGCACCGGTTGTCCAGCATGACCAGCCGGGTCCGGCCCAGGTCCAGTGCGTAGCTCCACTGATACTGCACCGCGCGCCAGCGCTCGGTGTCGTGCGCCAGGTCGGACTCCTGGTCGACCCGGTGGCCGAACTCGCGCAGCACGCTGGTGGCGTCCTCGGCGGCGGCGACCTTCGCGAAGACCGGGTCGGCGACGATCTCGTCGGGGGAGAGGTTGCCCAGGTGCTGGTAGACCCAGTACGAGGCGAGCCCACTGCCGATCCGCTCCTGCCACCACGGCTGCTCACGCACCTCGGCTCGCCACGCCGCCGAGGTGTTCCAGTCGTCGATGATCTCGTGATCGTCGAAGATCATCACGCTCGGCACGGTGGAGAGCAGCCAGCGGATCTCCGGATCACGCCAGGACTCCAGGTAGAGCTTGGTGTACTCGTCGAAGCTCACCACCTGGTCGGCCGGAGCGCCCTTCGGCCGCCGCCGCCGTCGACGCAGCAGCCGGCGCACGGTGGGCGAGGTGACGTCGGCGTAGACCTGGTCACCGAGCAGAACCAGCAGGTCGGGCAGCGGATTCGACTCCGGGTCGGCCATCAACCGCCGGGCGTACGCGTCCAGCGCGTCCGGTGGCAGCTTGCGGGTGGTGGCGTGCTGGGTGGTCTCCCGGCACGAGCCGAAGATCAGATTGACCGGCTGGTCCCGATCGTCGGCGGCCCGGGTGCGGATCACGCTGGGCGGGAAACCGCTGCTCGGCACCGGCCAGACGATCTCGTCGTCGACCAGCACCTCGTAGGTGGTCTCGCTGTCCGGGGCAAGGCCCTCCACCACCACGAGGGCGTAGTGGTGGTCGTACGCCGAGAAGGTGGGCGCGGTGCCGGTGGCGCCGCTGGCGGTGCGGACGGTGACCACGGCGGGCGCCGCCGTCTCCACCCAGATCGTCGCCCGGGTGTCCACCACTCGCCGCAGAAGTGGGCCGATGAGGAGGTGTGCGGCGGGCATGCGGCCGAGCCTACCGCCGGTCTCCGGCGCCGGCCGGGTGCGGTGGCTGAGACGCCGAGCACCGCTCGAGGTGCGGTGGCTGAGACTCCGAGCACCGCTCCGGGCACGGCTCGGGGTGCGGTGGCTGGGACGCCGCCGCCCGCATCTGACAGGATTCCGGCATGGCCGAATATCTCGTCCTCGCTCTGGTCCTGCTCGGTGTGCTGATCGCCGGCACAGTCGGGCTGGTCGTGCCGCGATTGCGGCGACGGCCCGAGCCCCCGTTGCCGCGCACGGAGGTCGACACCAGGGCTGAGGAGGATCTCGCCGGCCCGCCGGTCGAGGCACCGGAGTCCGATCTGTCCACCGGCGTCCTGGTCGAGCCGCCGCCGGTGCTCGAACCACAGGTCGAGGTCCCCGAGCCGACCGCCGGGCGGCTGGTCCGGCTCCGCTCGCGGCTGTCCCGCTCACAGAGCGTGTTCGGCAAGGGCCTGCTCGGCCTGCTCGCCCGTGACCACCTCGACGAGGACGTCTGGGAGGAGATCGAGGACAGCCTGATCACCGCCGACGTCGGCGTCGACGCCACCCGCGACATCGTCGACCGGCTCCGCGAGCGCACCCGGGTGCTCGGCACCCGCTCGGCCTCCGAGCTGCGGGCACTGCTCGCCGCCGAGCTGGTCAACGCGCTCGACCCGAGCCTGGACCGCTCGTTGCGGACCGCCCCCAAGGACGGCGTGCCGGCGGTGGTCCTCGTCGTCGGCGTCAACGGCGCAGGCAAGACCACCACCTGCGGCAAGATCGCCCGGGTGCTGGTGGCCGACGGTCGCAGCGTGCTGCTCGGCGCGGCGGACACCTTCCGGGCCGCTGCTGCCGACCAACTGGAGACCTGGGGCTCGCGCGTCGGCGCGGAGACCGTCCGGGGGCCCGAGGCCGCCGACCCGGCCAGCGTCGCCTTCGACGCCGTCAAGCGCGGCATCGACACCGGCGTGGACACCGTGCTCATCGACACCGCCGGCCGCCTACAGAACAAGGTCGGCCTGATGGACGAGCTGGGCAAGGTCAAGCGCGTGGTGGAGAAGCAGGGCCCGATCGACGAGACACTGCTCATCCTGGACGCGACCACCGGGCAGAACGGCCTGGAGCAGGCCCGGGTCTTCACCGAGGTGGTGAACGTGACCGGTGTGGTGCTGACCAAGCTCGACGGCACCGCCAAGGGCGGCATCGTGATCGCCGTGCAGCGCAAGCTCGGCATCCCCGTGAAGCTGGTCGGCCTCGGCGAAGGCAAGGACGACCTGGCCCCGTTCGACCCGGCGCAGTTCGTCGACGCGTTGCTGGGGACCGAGGCCACCGGCCGGGACGCGTAGTCTCGGGTGACCACTGACGATCGCGCGTACGCGGGCTGGCGTGACCCCGGCCATCCCTCGCAGCGCCTCGGGAGACCGTACGTGACTTCGCAGGAGATCCCGCTGCACGGCGGCAACGTGAGCACCGTTGTCCGCGTGGGTGACACGGTGCGGCGCAACGCCGGGCCGTGGACCCCGTCCGTGCACGCGCTGCTGCGGCACCTGGAGTACGTGGGGTTCACCGGCGCCCCCCGGGCGCTCGGGATGGACGAGCGCAACCGTGAGGTGCTGTCGTACCTGGAGGGGGAGTGCGGAGAATATCCGCTCGCCCCGCACTGGGTGACCGACGAGGCCCTGGTCACCGTCGCCACCATGCTGCGGATGTTCCACGACGCGCAGTACGGCTTCACCCCTCCGCAGGCGGCGGTCTGGCGCTCGTTCGGGCCCCCACCACCGGACACCGAGGTGATCTGTCACCACGACGCCGCGCCGCACAACGTGATCTGGCGTCCGGACGGCACCCTCGGGCTGATCGACTTCGATCTCGCCTCACCGGGAGCGCGGATCTACGACGTGGCGTACGCGGCCTGGACCTGGGTGCCGATCTTCGCGGACCGCGACTCGATCACCCTGGGCTGGAAGCACCCGGACCGGCCCCGCCGCCTCCGGCTCTTCGCCGACGCGTACGGGCTGATCCCCCGGGACCGGCACCGGCTGATCCGGACCATCCGTAAACGGATCGTGGACCACGTCGAGGGGATCCGCCGGATGGCCGCCGCCGGTGAGCCGGCGTTCGTCCGGATCGTGCACAAGGGTCACCTGCGTCGCCCGATGCGCGATCTGCGGCTGCTCGACTACGAGCGGCACACCCTGGAGAACGCCCTCCGCTGAGCGCCGGTCGGGCGATGCTCGGCCGGGCGCGTCGAGCGCACCGGTCGATGCCATTGACCGGTCAGCCATCGACGAGCGCCGTCCGGTCGATCCACAGTCGTCCATGCTGATGACTGTGCGGAGTTCGTGACACGTCCGAAACAACCCGTCACGAAACGGAAACCCGCACGGGACCCAAAGTGAAACAGCCGGCCGCGAAGCTTCCGCGCAACCGGCCTACGGGCGACGCTGCCCCGGAAAGCCGCGAAGGAGGACTTCACCTTTTAGGAGGCCAGCGTGCCTGAAGCACCGACGATCGACGGCGCCAATACCACGTGGCTGCTGGTTTCGACCGCGCTCGTGCTGCTCATGACCCCCGGACTGGCGCTGTTCTACGGCGGCCTCAACCGGGCCAAGGGCGTACTCAACATGATGATGATGAGCTTCTCGGCTATCGGGCTCATCTCTATTCTGTGGTGGTTCTACGGATTCAGCGTCGCCTTCGGGGCCGACGTGAACGGCTTCTGGGGCGACCCGGGCGCGTACCTCGGCACCAAGACCTTCCTCGCCGAAACCGACCTGTGGGGTGCCACGGCGGAGAACCCCAGCGGCATCGGCGTTCCGCTCTACGTGTTCATGGCCTTCCAGATGGTCTTCGCGGTGATCACCGTCGCGCTGATCAGCGGTGCCATCGCCGACCGGGCCAAGTTCGCCGGCTGGCTGCTGTTCGCCTTCGGCTGGGCCACCCTGGTCTACTTCCCGGTCGCTCACTGGGTGTGGGGCGGCGGCATCATCGGCGGCGACATCCACGCACTGGACTTCGCCGGTGGCACCGCGGTGCACATCAACGCCGGCGCGGCGGCCCTGGCCGTGGTGCTGGTCCTCGGTAAGCGGCTCGGTTGGCCGCGTGAGGGCATGAAGCCGCACAACATCCCGTTGGTCGCGCTCGGTGCCGGTCTGCTGTGGTTCGGCTGGTTCGGGTTCAACGCCGGCTCGGAGCTGACCGTCGACTCGGTCGCCGGCCTCGCCTTCATCAACACGCAGCTCGCCACGGCGGCGGCGGTGCTCGGCTGGATCGCTGTCGAGTGGGTCAAGACCCGCAAGCCGACGATGGTCGGTGCCTCGTCCGGCGCCGTCGCCGGTCTGGTCGCCATCACCCCGGCCTGTGGCTTCATCGCACCGTGGGCGTCCGTCCTGCTCGGCATCGTCGCCGGCGCGGTGTGCGCGCTCGCCGTCAGCCTGAAGTACAAGCTCGGCTACGACGACTCGCTCGACGTGGTCGGTGTGCACTTCGTCGGTGGTTGGATCGGGTCGCTCTGGCTCGGCCTCTTCGCCACCAACTCGGTCAACGCCGCGATCACCGACGTGGTGGGCGCCTCCGACGGCCTCTTCTACGGCGGTGGCGCGACCCAGCTCGGGCGGCAGGCCCTCGCCGGCCTGATCGTCACCGCCTGGTCGTTCGGCATCGCCTGGGTGCTCGCCTTCGTGATCGAGATGACGATCGGCTTCCGCGTCAAGGGCGAGGCGGAGGTCGAGGGCATCGACATCGCCGAGCACGCCGAGAGCAGCTACGACCTGTCCCCGGCCGGCGGCGGCACGGGCAGCGCGTTCGCGATGGCCGGCATCGGCACCCCCGGTGGCGGCGCGACGAGCGGTGCCAAGCCGGAGGCGGAGCCCGCCGAGCCGGTCAGCGAAAAGGTCGCCGGTTAACGTTCCTGGGATGGAGGGGTTGGACATGAAGCTGGTGACCGCAGTCATCAAGCCGTACCAACTGGACGCGGTGAAGGAGGCCCTGCACGCCCTCGGGGTGGCCGGGCTGACCGTCAGCGAGGTTCAGGGGTACGGGCGGCAGAAGGGGCACACCGAGGTCTACCGGGGTGCCGAGTACACGGTCGAGTTCCTGCCCAAGATCCGGGTAGAGGTGCTCACCGATGAGATCGACGTCGACAAGGTGGTCGACGCCATCGTCGGAGCGGCCCGCACGGGCAAGATCGGTGACGGCAAGGTCTGGGTCACCGGTGTCGAAGAGGTCGTCCGGGTGCGTACCGGCGAACGCGGCCTCGACGCACTCTGACCGCGGCCACTGACATGACCTCGTTGATCAAGAAGAACGCGTCAGGACCCGCCGATGACGGTGACGCGAACCTCTTGATCAACGAGGTCGTCGGCCTTCCCGGGGGGATCGGGGAAGCGGCCCGGCGGGGGCGGGCCGCGGCGTACGACTCGTTCCTGCGGGGGTTGCTGCCGGCGCGGGACGGGGTGGCACTGCTGGCCGTCGGGGGTCTGGGTCGGCGGCAGTGTGCCCCGTACAGCGACCTCGACCTGGTGCTGGTGCACGCCGGGGTGCCCGGCACGGACGAGTTGGCCGCCTCGGTCTGGTACCCGATCTGGGACGCGGGCCTGCGGCTCGACCATTCCGTGCGCACCGTCGCCGAGGCGCTCTCGGTGGCCCAGGACGACGTCAAGGTCGCCCTCGGGCTGCTCGACGCCCGGCTGGTAGTGGGGGACCAGGCGCTGGCCGACGCGCTGATCCGCACCGCCGCCGATCACTGGCGGCGCACCGCCGTCCGGCACCTGCCCGGCCTGCGGGAGGTCACCGAAGCCCGTTGGCAGGCGCACGGTGAGCTGGCGTTCCTGCTGGAGGGCGACCTCAAGGAGGCCGCCGGTGGTCTGCGTGACGTGGGGCTGCTGCGGGCGATCTCCGCGGCCGGTATCACCGACGCGCTGCGCCCCGCCGTACGTGCCGCACACCTGCGCCTGTTGGACACCCGCGACGCCCTGCACCAGCAGGTCGGCCGACGGGTGGACCGGCTGGTCGCCCAGGAACGCGACGGAGTGGCCACCCTGCTCGACCTGCGACGACTCCGGCCCGGCGCGTCTGACGCCGCGCGGCAGCCTGGAGCCGTCGTGGAAGACGGCGACGCGCTGCTGCGTCGGGTCGCCGGTGACGCCCGCACGGTCAGCCACGCCCTGGACGACGCCTTCCGGGCCGCCGACCGGCTTCGCTCCGGTCGCTCCCGGGGCGGGAACGGCCGCCCGGCCCGCCGCCCGGTCGCCCGCGACGTGGTGGAACACGACGGCGAGCTGGTGCTCGCCCGTACGGCGATCGGGGCACGCCCCGACCCGAGCCTCTCGCTGCGGGTGGCCGCCGCGGCGGCCACGACTCGAATCCCCATCGCGCGGGCCACCTGCGAGTGGCTGGCGGCGTACTGCCCGCCTCTGCCCGCCCCCTGGCCGGCCGAGGCCCGGGCCGCGCTGATCACCCTGCTCGGCGCCGGTGCCGGCCTGGTGCCGGCCTGGGAAACCTGCGACCGGTACGGGCTGGTCGACGGCTGGCTGCCCGAGTGGACCCGGCTGCGCAGCCTGCCCCAGCACAACCCGGTGCACCGCTTCACCCTCGACCGGCACCTCGTGCAGACCGCGCACGAGGCCAGCCGGCACGCCCGCGAGGTGGAGCGCCCCGACCTGCTGCTCCTCGGCGCTCTCCTGCACGACATCGGCAAGGGCCTCCCCGGTGATCACAGCACCGTCGGTGTGCCGGTTGCCCAGGCGGTGGCCACCAGGGTCGGTCTGCCCACGGCGGAGGTCGAGCTGATCGGCAAGCTGGTCCGGCTGCACCTGCTGCTGCCCGACGTGGCTACCCGCCGGGACCTGGCCGACCCGGTCACCATCGCCTCGGTGGCCGAGGCGGTCGGTGACACCGGCACCCTCGACGTGCTGCACGCGTTGGTCCGCGCCGACGCGGCGGCGACCGGGCCGGCGGCCTGGTCAGACTGGAAGGGCCGACTCGTCGCCGAGCTGGTCGCCCGTGTTCGCACCGCGCTGGACACCGGCGTACTCCCCGAGCCACCCGCCCCGGACCCGGAGCTGCTGGCCGGGCCCCTGCCGGTCGTCCACCTGACCGGCGACCGGGTGTCGGTCGCGGCGGCCGACCGGCGGGGTCTGCTCGCCACGGTGGCCGGCTGCCTGGCGCTGCACCGGCTGGAGGTGATCTCCGCGGACGCCTCCGCCGTCGACGGCCGCGCCCTGGTCGAGTGCCGGGTGCAGCCCCGCTACGGCCTGCCGCCGGACCCGGTCCCCCTCCGCGCCGACCTGCGCCGGGCGGTCGCCGGCGACGTGTCGGTCACCCAACGGCTACGCGGCCGCGCGCTCGCCAGCCGTGGCGGCGGCGCCGCGCCACGAGTGGTCTGGCACCGCGAGGCGGCCACCGACGCCGTACTGCTGGAACTGCGCGCCGCCGACGCCGCCGGGTTGCTCTACCGGGTCGCCTGTGCGCTCGACGAGGCCGGCGCCCTGGTTCGCGCGGCCCGCATCTCCACCCTCGGCGCCGACGTGGTCGACGCCTTCTACCTGGTCGGAGGTTGGCCGGACGACGCCACCCGGGCCCGCCTGGAGGCTGCGGTCCTCGCCGCGGTCTGACACCCCCACTCCCGCGTCGATCTTGCACTTTACGTCCCCGCATACTGCGCAACAGACGTATTGCGGCGACCCAACGTGCAAGATCGCGGGTGGTGGCGGGCGGCGGGTACGTCCGGGAGCGTAGGGGCGGTGCCGCTCGTGGACGCACGTCGAGCGGCATCTGCGCGGGCAGAATGACGGCCATGCGACGAGGCGGGCAGTGGCGGTGGCCGGGGGTGGCGGCGGATGCCGCGCTCGCCCTGGTGCTGCTCGCGTTCGGGTTGCTCGCCACCGGTCTGGCCGGGGACAACCAGCCGGGGTCGAGGCCGGTGGACGCCGCTTGTCGGGTGCTGATCGCCGTCGCCGCGCTCGCCCTGTTGGTCCGGCGGCGCACTCCGGTCGCCGCCCTCGCCGTGGTCACCGTGGCCACCTCGACGTACCTGCTGATCGGCTACCCGTACGGGCCGATTCTGGTCACGTTCCTGGTCGCGGTGTACACCGTGGCCGTGTGCCTGCCGGTGCGACCGGCGGCGCTCGCCACCGGTGGCGCGTTCGTCCTGTTGTTGGCGCACGTCTTCTTCGGCCGGGGGCCGGCGCCGGGTTGGACGGGAGTGCTGCCCGCGTCGGCCTGGGTGGTCGTACCGTTCGCGGTGGGGGTGGTGGTGCGGGTGAGCCGTGAGGCGACCGCGCGTACCCGTGCCGAGGAGGCCCGCAGCCGTGCCGAGCAGGCGCGACGGCAGGCCGACGAGGAGCGGCTGCGCATCGCGCAGGAGGTGCACGACGTGGTGGGGCACGGGCTGGCCGCGATCAGCATGCAGGCGGAGATCGCCCTGCACCTGCTGCCGAAGCGGCCGGAGCAGGCGGAGGTGGCCCTGACCGCGATCAGCCGGACCAGCCGCGAGGCGCTGGACGAGCTGCGGGTCACCCTGGGCGCGGTGCGGCGGGGCGCCGAGCGCGAGCCGGTACCCGGCCTGGCCCGGCTCCCCGTGCTGCGCGACCGGCTCGCCGGGGCGGGGCTCGCCGTCGAGGTGCGCGTGGTCGGTGACCCGCGGGAGTTGCCGGCCGCTGTGGACCTGGCCGCGTACCGGGTGGTGCAGGAGGCGTTGACCAACGTTTTGCGTCACGCGGGGGTGGCGAGCGCGGAGGTGACAGTGGACTACCGCGTCGACGAGGTGACCGTCGAGGTCACCGACCGGGGGGTGGGCGCCGACCGCGCCGGGACGGCTCCGGCCGACGGCGAGGGCGGTCACGGTCTGGCCGGGATGCGCGAGCGGGTCGCCGCGCTGGGCGGGCGGTTGACCACCGGACCGCGCGCCGGGGGCGGGTTCCGGGTGTACGCCGGGCTGCCCGTGGAGCCGACGACATGATCCGGGTGCTGATCGCCGACGACCAGGACCTGGTCCGGCTCGGGCTGCGCGCGCTGGTGGAGAGCGAGGACGACCTGGCGCTGGCCGGCGAGGCGTCCGACGGGCTGCGGGCGGTCGAGTTGGCCCGTCGGGAACGGCCGGACGTGGTGCTGATGGACATCCGGATGCCCGGTATCGACGGCATCGAGGCGACCCGCCGTATCGTCGCCGACCCCGATCTGGCCGGTACGCGGGTGGTGGTGCTCACCACCTTCGAGCTGGACGAGTACGTCTTCGACGCGCTGCGCCACGGTGCGAGCGGGTTCCTCACCAAGGACACCAGACCGGCCGAGCTGCTGCGCGCGATCCGGCTCGTCGCCGAGGGGGAGGCGCTGCTGTCGCCGTCGGTGACCCGTCGGGTGGTGCGGGAGTTCGCCACCCGGCCGTCCCGGGTGCTTCGTCCGCACCCCCGACTGGAGACGCTCACGGATCGGGAGCGTCAGGTCGTCGGCCTGGTCGGCGAGGGTCTGAACAACGAGGAGATCGCCGCACAGCTGGTGGTCAGCCCGGCGACCGCGCGGACCCACGTCAGCCGGGCGATGGGCAAGCTGGGAGCCCGGGACCGGGCCCAGCTCGTCGTGTTCGCGTACCAGTCGGGGTTGGTGTCGGGGTGAGGCCCGGGCCGGGCGACAGCGGCCCTACGGCCGGGCGGTTACCCTAGCGGTGGCCGGACTCCGCAGTGCCGGCCGCGTTGTGCCCGCCGGAACACTGACAAACGGGATGTTCGCGTGTTTGACACCTTGAGTGACCGCCTGTCCGGGATCTTCACCAAGCTCCGCGGCAAGGGGCGGCTCACCGACGCCGACATCGACGCCACCGCGCGCGAGATCCGCCTCGCGCTGCTGGAGGCGGACGTCGCGCTGCCGGTGGTCAAGGGCTTCATCGCGGCCGTCAAGGAGCGGGCCCGCAGCTCCGAGGTCTCCCAGGCGCTGAACCCGGCCCAGCAGATCATCAAGATCGTCAACGAAGAGTTGATCAAGGTGCTCGGTGGTGAGGGGCGACGGCTCCAGTTCGCCAAGCAGCCGCCGACGGTGATCATGCTGGCCGGCCTCCAGGGTTCCGGTAAGACGACCCTCGCCGGCAAGCTGGCCCGCTGGCTCAAGGGTCAGGGGCACCAACCGCTGCTCGTCGCCGCCGACCTCCAGCGCCCCAACGCCGTCGGGCAGCTCCAGGTGCTCGGTGGCCGGGCCGGTGTCGAGGTGTACGCCCCGGAGCCCGGCAACGGCACCGGTGACCCGGTGCAGGTGGCCCGCGCGTCGATCGAGCACGCGAAGCGCGCCGCCCGCGACATCGTCATCGTCGACACCGCCGGCCGCCTCGGCATCGACGCCGAGATGATGCAGCAGGCCGCCGACATCCGCGACGCCGTCTCGCCGGACGAGGTCATCTTCGTCATCGACGCGATGGTCGGTCAGGACGCCGTCCGCACCGCCGAGGCGTTCCGCGACGGTGTCGGCATCACCGGTGTGGTGCTCTCCAAGCTCGACGGCGACGCCCGTGGTGGTGCCGCGCTGTCGGTCCGCGAGGTCACCGGGCAGCCGATCCTGTTCGCCTCCACCGGTGAGAAGCTGGAGGACTTCGACGTCTTCCACCCCGACCGGATGGCCAGCCGGATCCTCGGCATGGGCGACGTCCTCACTCTGATCGAGCAGGCCGAGCAGGCCTTCGACTCCGATCAGAAGGAGAAGATGACCGCCAAGCTGATGGGCGGTGAGCAGTTCACCCTGGACGACTTCCTCGACCAGCTCATCGCGGTGCGGCGAATGGGTCCGATCGCCAACGTCCTGGCCATGATGCCCGGCATGGGGCAGATGAAGGACCAGCTCGCCGACCTGGACGACAGCCACTTCGACCGGGTCACCGCGATCATCCGGTCGATGACCCCGGGCGAGCGGACCAACCCGAAGATCATCAACGGTTCCCGCCGGGCGCGCATCGCCAACGGCTCCGGGGTCACCGTGATGGACGTCAACCAGCTGCTCAACCGCTTCGCCGACGCGCAGAAGATGATGAAGCAGATGGGCGGCATGATGGGCCTGCCCGGCGGTGGCCGCCGCAAGGCGACCAAGTCGCCGAAGAACAAGCGCAAGGGCACCAAGGGCGGCGGTCGTCCGCGTACCGGCGCCGGCGCCGGGATGCCCGCCGGCTTCCCGGGTGGCATGCCGCAGCTCCCGCCGGGGATGGACCCTAACGACCTCGCTGGCGGCCAGGGCCTGCCCCCCGGCTTCAAGCTCCCGAAGATCGACTTCAACAAGCTCGGCAAGGGCGGCGACAACCGCCCCCGCTGACCGTCGTGCCGGTCGGGGGCGACCTGCTCGCCCCCGACGGGGAGTGATCGGGTAGGACTGTGCGCATGGCTCTTCATGTGCGCGGTGTGCTGCTGCCCGATGACGAGGTACGGGATCTCTGGCTGGTCGACGACCGGGTGACCTTCACCCCGGTGTCGGGCGCGGAGACCGTCGTCGACGGCGGTTTCGTGCTGCCGGGGCTGGTCGACGCGCACTGTCACATCGGCATCGCCCGAGGTGGCGCCCCGATCACGTCGCTCGACCAGGCCCGCGAGTTGGCCCACGTCGACCGGGACGCCGGGGTGTTGGCGATCCGCGACGCCGGCTCGCCGTACCCGTACCCCGAACTGGACGACGAGCCGGACCTGCCGCGACTGGCCCGTGCGGGCCAGCATGTCGCCCCGCCGAAGCGCTACCTGCGCGACATCGGCGTGGAGGTCGACGCGACCGAGGTGGCCGCCACGGTGGCCGCGCAGGCGCGGGCCGGCAACGGTTGGGTCAAGCTGGTCGGCGACTGGATCGACCGGGGCGTCGGTGACCTGGCGCCGGCCTGGGACGCGGACACCCTCACCGCCGCCGTGCGGGCGGCGCACGACGCCGGGGTACGCGCCGCGGTGCACACCTTCTCCGAATCGGCCGTCGAGATCATGGTGCGGGCCGGAGTGGACTCGGTGGAGCACGGCACCGGGCTCAGCCTCGACCTGATCGACGAGATGGCCCGCCAGGGCACCGCGCTGATCCCCACAATGATCAACATCGCCACCTTCGGGGGCATCGCCGAGCAGGCGCGGGGCAAGTTCCCCGGGTACGCCGACCACATGCTCGCGCTGCGCGACGGATTCCCCGAGGTGGTGCGTGCCGCGCACGAGGCCGGGGTGCCGATCTACGTGGGCACCGACGCCGGCGGCGGCATCGATCACGGGCTGGCCGCCGAGGAGATGCTGCTGCTGCACGAACGGGCCGGCATGGCACCCATCGACGTACTCGCCGCCGCCTCCTGGGGCGCCCGCGCCTGGCTCGGCTTCCCCGGCCTGGTCGAAGGCGGCCTCGCCGACCTGACCGTCTACCCCGAAGACCCCCGTAGCGACCTGCGCGTCGTCCGCGCCCCGTCCCGCACGATCCTCCGCGGCCGCATCATCCGCTAACCCCCGCAAGCGTCGCCCCCGCCGCGTCGCGCCGTGTGCGCCGGGCCGTGCCGCGCCGCGCCGGGCTGTTCCGCGCCGGGTGCGCCGCAAGATCGTGCTCGAACAAAGAATTAGTGGCCTCGGCGTTTGGGGATGCCACTAGATCCAGGATCGAGCGCGATCTTGGCGGGCGGCGAGGTCAATGAGAAAGATCCCGGCAACATCAGGGATGCTGCTGCCTCCTGCGCGCCTGAGGCAGCAGCATCCGGGAAGTTGCCCGGATCTTGGTGCGGGGTGCGGGGTGCGGGGTGCGGGGTGCGGGGTGCGGGTCAGGGGGCTGGGCGGACGGCGGCGCCGAAGAGGTGTACGGCGAGGTCGGCGAGGGCCGTGGCGGTCTGCTCGATCGGTTCGCGGGCAAGCACGATGTGGCTGACCACCAGACGGACGATGGTGTCGGCGGCGAAGGCCAGCGCGGCCTGGTCCGCTCCGGGCAGGTGGTCGCCGGCCCAGTCGATCAGCGCGCCGGACGCCTCGGTGAGCACCACCTCGGCCCGGGTGGTGAGGTACGGCAGTAGTTCGTCCGAGCCGCCCCGGGCGCTGGTCAGGATGGCCTTGACCAGCGGATTTTCCGCTGCCGTGGTGAGGGTGTGCGCGATAGCCGCGTACGCGCCGGCCCGTACGTCGGTGCCGTGGGCGAGCAGAGCGGCCCGGACGGCGCCGACGAACCGGTCCACCTCGGCGCGGGCGAGCGCCTCGGCCAGACCTGCCTTGCTGCCGAACTCGTTGTAGACGGTCTGCCGGCTCACCCCGGCGGCGTTCGCGACGGCGCCCATCCGGACGCCGTCCCATCCGGTCGCGACGGTCAGCGCGCGGGCGGCGTCGACGATGCCGGTCCGTACCGGGGTGCGGCCCCTCTGCTCAATCATGGTGGTCGAAGTGTAGGACGGGTCAGCGCACCTCGATCTGGTACTGCGCCTCGACCCAGAACCGCCCGCCGTCGGTGCCACCGAAGCTCAGCTCGTGTCGGCCGGGGCCGGGCGGCGGGATCAGCCCCCACAGACCCCAGCAGGAGACCGGAACGGACCACGGCCACATGGTGACGACGTTGTTGAAGAAGCCGCGAACCGGGAACGGCTCGGCCGAGCCGGCCGGTGTCAGCGCGACCGGAAGTCCGTCGAGCTGCGCGTGACCGGTCGCGTCGAGGTCGGCCTCGGCCGGGCCGGCTCCGCCGCCGACCTGCCACCAGCAGAACGCCGGGAAGAAGAGCGGCCGTCCGGCGGGAACCACGCAACTCCGTTGCACAGAGCCACCGTGCGTACCCGCGAGGAACCACACGTCGGCGGGCTGGTGACGCCCGGCGTGCCGTCCGGACGGGTCGGCGATCGGGCTGGTCGGCCGCCGGTGCCGGGCCACCCAGCTCACCCATCTCGCGGCCAGGTGTGCCAGATCGGGGGCCTCGGGCTCGGGGGTGGGAGCCGCTCCGGTGTGCGGATTGAGGAAGGTCATGACGGCAGATGCTAACGATGCCGCGCCCGAGCGCACTGCCCTGACGAGCGGCGCATAGGATGTGCGGTCATGGCACGCGTGCTCACTCCCCGTGCGGAGGATTTCCCCCGCTGGTACCAGGACCTGATCGCCAAGGCGAAGCTGGCCGACAACGGCCCGGTTCGCGGCACCATGGTCATCCGACCGGCCGGCTACGCCATCTGGGAGCGTATGCAGGCTGAGATGGACGCTCGGATCAAGGCGGCGGGTGCGGAGAACGCGTACTTCCCGTTGTTCATCCCCGAGAGCTACCTCAAGCGCGAGGCGCAGCACGTCGAGGGCTTCTCGCCGGAACTGGCGGTCGTCACCCACGGTGGTGGCAAGCCCCTGGCCGAGCCGGTGGTGGTGCGTCCGACCAGCGAGACGGTCATCGGCGAGTTCATGGCCAAGTGGATCGACTCGTACCGGGACCTGCCGCTGCTGCTCAACCAGTGGGCGAACGTGGTCCGGTGGGAGCTCCGTCCGCGGATCTTCCTGCGTACCAGCGAGTTCCTCTGGCAGGAGGGGCACACCGCGCACGCCACCCGTGAGGACGCCCGGGCGTACGCGCGGCGGATCCTGCACGAGGCGTACGAGGACCTGATGGTCAACGTGATCGGCATTCCGGTGGTGGTCGGCCTGAAGACGACGCGTGAGCGCTTCGCCGGGGCGACGGCCACGTACACCTGCGAAGGCATGATGGGCGACGGCAAGGCGTTGCAGCTGGGCACCAGCCACGAGCTGGGCCAGAATTTCGCCAAGGCGTTCGACATCAGCTACTCGTCGAAGGAGGGCGGCCGGGAGCACGCCTGGACCACCTCCTGGGGCACGTCCACCCGAATGCTCGGTGGCCTGATCATGGCGCACGGCGACGACAACGGCCTGCGCGTGCCGCCGAGGCTCGCGCCGATCCAGGCGTACGTCATGATCGTCAAGGACGGCGACGGCGTCGGCGAGGCGGCGGCCAAGCTGCGCGACGGCCTGCGCGACGCCGGTGTCCGGGTCGCGCTCGACGACCGGATCGACACCCCGTTCGGCCGCCGGGCCGTCGACGCCGAGCTGCGCGGCTATCCGGTACGCGTCGAGGTCGGCCCGCGTGACCTCGCTGCCGGTAACGCGGTGGTGGTGCGACGCACCGACGGTTCGAAGACTCCGACGCCGGTGGCGGACGTGGTCACCGCGGTGCTGGCCGCCCTGGAGACCGACCAGCAGGTGCTGCACGACCAGGCGCTGGCCAACCGCGAGTCGCGCACGGTGGAGGTGGCCACCCTGGCCGAGGCGATCGAGGCCGCCGCGACCGGCTGGGCGCGGGTGCCGTGGTCGGCGGTCGGCGTGGCCGGTGAGGCGGAGGCGAACGGTCAGGGCGTCACGGTGCGCTGCCTGCTGCGCGCCGACGGTTCGGTACCGGACTCGGAGGACGAGCCGGATCTGATCGCCATTCTCGCCCGCGCCTACTGAGGTGCGGCCGGGCAACCCTGTCGACCGGTTCGAGCCGGGTCGGCTGATCATGCATCGGAACGTGCGGCACGGCCGGATCGGGTGGGTCCGGCCGGCCCGCGTGGTCAGCGACGACGATCGAGGGTTGCTGGTCTGGATCGCCCGGGACTCGCCCGTGGCCCACGAGGTGACCGAGGCCGGGCTGGGGATGCGGGCGATGCCGTTCGCCGAGTGGATCTCGTCGACGTACCGGTTGGCCGAGGGGCGTTGGAACGGCCCGCCGCTGCTGAAGTTCCTGCCCACGGGGGCGGCGCACTCGGTCTGGTGGTTCCGGGACGTCGAGGGCCGGTTCGCCCACTGGTACGTCAACCTGGAGGAGCCCGGTGTCCGCTGGGACGACGGCCCGGTGGCCGGCGTCGACGTGGTGGACCAGGACCTGGACGTGGTGGTGTGGCCGGACCGCAGCTGGGAGTGGAAGGACGAGGACGAGTTCGTCGAGCGGCTCGCCTTCGGCGCCGACTACTGGGTGACCGACGAGAAGGCGGTCCGCGCGGAGGGGGAGCGGGTGATCGCGCTCGCCGAGGCCGGTGAGTTCCCGTTCGACGGCACCTGGTGTGACTTCGCACCCCCGCCGGAGTGGGGCGTACCGGACAAACTGCCACCGGGGTGGGATCGTCCGCCGGTGCGCTGAGCGGTATTCCAGGTCACCGACAACGCGGTGTACGGGTCCGATGCGTGCGATCGACAACGGATCTGGCAGAATGGGTCGCTGGTATCCGGCGCGCGTCCGGCGCCCTCTAACCCGGGCGCGTCGCCAGTCCACCGAGTAGTCTCCGGCCCAACCCCACGGGTCCGGTCGGCGCTCACCCATGCACACCGCCCGTTTGGGCCGGTGAGATCGCAACAGGAGCGAAACAACTGTGGCCGTAAAGATCCGGCTCCTGCGGATGGGCAAGATCCGCAACCCGCAGTACCGCATCGTCATCGCCGACTCGCGCACCAAGCGTGACGGTCGGGCGATCGAGTTCGTCGGGATTTACCAGCCCAAGGAAGACCCCTCGATCATCGAGGTCAAGTCGGAGCGGGTCCAGTACTGGCTGTCCGTCGGCGCTCAGCCGAGCGAGGCGGTGCAGCGTCTGCTGGAGCTGACCGGTGACTGGCAGAAGTACAAGGGCCTGCCGGCCCCGCCGCCGCTCCTGGTCGCCCCCGAGCGGGCCGACCGCAAGGCGGCGTACGAGGCTGAGGCGAAGGCCGCCGCCGGGCTCGCCCCGGAGACCCCGGCCAAGCCGGCCAAGAAGGCCGCCAAGGCTGCCGAGGCTCCGAAGACCGAGGCTCCGAAGACCGAGGCTCCGGCTGAGGCTCCGACCGCCGAGGCGCCGAAGACCGAGGCTCCGGCCGAGGCCCCGGCCGCTGCCGACGCCGGTGAGCAGGCCTGATATGCCACTGCGTCCGGCGTTGGAGCACCTGGTCAAGGGCATCGTCGACCACCCGGACGACGTCCGGGTGCGGCTGGTCGATTCCCGTCGGGGCAAGCGGCTCGAAGTCCGCGTGCACCCCGAGGACCTCGGCACTGTGATCGGGCGGTCCGGCCGGACCGCCAAGGCGCTGCGCCAGGTGATCGGCTCCATCGGCGGGCGCGGGGTTCGCGTCGACATCGTCGACTCGTACTGATGCAGCTCGTCGTCGGCAGGATCGGCAAGCCGCACGGTGTCCGCGGTGAGGTCACCGTGGAAGTGCGGACCGACGAGCCCGAGGCACGGTTCGCCCCCGGTACGGTGCTGCGCACTGAGCCGGGGGCGACACCCCCTCCAACCAGCGATGAGCCCGGGGTGCCGTTCCAGGTTCCCGCGGAGCTGACCATCGAGGAAGCCCGCTTCCACCAGGGCCGGGTGCTGATCGCGTTCGAGGGCATCCCGGACCGCAACACCGCCGAGGCGCTGCGTGGGACGCTGCTCGTGGTGGACAGCGCCGACGTGACCCCACCGGACGACCCGGAGGAGTTCCACGACCACCAGTTGGTCGGGTTGGCCGTGGTGACCCCGGCCGGCGAACGCCTGGGTGAGGTCGCCCGCATCGACCACGCACCCTCGTCCGACCTGCTGGTGCTGCGGCGCCCCGAGGGGCGCACCGCGTTGATCCCGTTCGTCCGGGCGATCGTCCCGGAGGTCGACCTGGCCGGCGGACGTGTGATCGTCGACCCGCCAGCCGGACTGCTCGACCTTTAGGACCAGCCCGCATGCGCGTCGACGTCGTGTCGATCTTTCCGGAGTACTTCGCCCCGCTGGACCTGTCGTTGATCGGACGGGCGCGGGCCAACGGCGTACTCCAGCTCGCCGTGCACGACCTGCGGACCTGGACCCACGACGTGCACCGCACTGTCGACGACACCCCCTACGGCGGTGGGCCGGGAATGGTGATGCGCCCCGAGCCGTGGGGTGAGGCACTGGACGCCCTCGCGCCGGTCGACGCCCCACCGCCAAGGCTGCTGGTGCCGTCGCCGGCCGGTGCCCCGTTCACCCAGGCCATGGCGCACGAGCTGGCGGCCGAGTCGCATCTGCTCTTCGCCTGCGGCCGTTACGAGGGGATCGACCAGCGGGTCCTGACGCACGCCGCCACCCGGATGCCGGTCACCGAGGTGTCGCTCGGTGACTACGTGCTCTTCGGCGGCGAGGTCGCGGTCCTGGTGATGCTGGAGGCGGTCACCCGGCTGCTGCCGGGGGTGCTGGGCAACGCGGGCTCGTTGGACGAGGAGTCGCACGCGCACGGGCTGCTGGAGGCGCCGATCTACACGAAGCCGCCGAGTTGGCGTGGGCACGACGTGCCGGAGGTGCTCCGCTCCGGTGACCACGGCAAGATCGCCCGCTGGCGGCGCGAGGAGGGTCTGCTGCGGACCGCGGCCCGCCGCCCGGACCTGCTGGCCGCGCTGCCGGCCGATCGGCTCGACAAACGGGACATCGCGGCCCTGGACCAGGCCGGATTTCAACCTCCACCGGGGGATGTGGCAAAGTAGGGGGGTTGCCGCATCCGTCCGCGCCCGCGGTCGGCTGCGAGGATCCCCGACCGGGGGTCGGTTCGCCGATCACCACCCGGGAATCAGAATCACCCACCCGCGCACCGAGTGACGGTGCGCCGTGAGCCTTACGAGGACGCAGCGATGAACATCCTGGACGCCCTTGACGCCCAGTCGAAGCGGACCGACCTTCCCGACTTCCGGGCCGGTGACACCGTCAAGGTGCACGCCCGCGTCGTCGAGGGCAACCGGTCCCGTGTCCAGATCTTCCAGGGCGTCGTGATCCGTCGCCAGGGTGACGGTCTGCGCGAGACCTTCTCGGTCCGCAAGGTCAGCTTCGGTGTCGGTGTCGAGCGGACCTACCCGCTCAACGGCCCGGGCATCGACCGGATCGAGGTCGTGACCCGCGGTGACGTGCGTCGCGCCAAGCTCTACTACCTGCGCGAGCTGCGCGGCAAGAAGGCCAAGATCAAGGAGAAGCGGGAGAAGCAGCCCAGCTGACTTCCCGCTCGCCACGCCGCCCGAGCTGCGCGTATGCCGTACTGACCAGAGCGCACTACCCTGGTCGGTACGGGCGCAGCGAGGCGGCGGTCCCGCCCAGGTGGCGGGCAGTTGTCCACTACCGCCCGTGGAGCCTCGACGAGGCTCCCGGGCGGTGGTGTTTCTGCGGACCGGGGAGTGGCGTGGTGCAGACGCTTGACGAGGACGGCACCGTCGATCCGTGGCGCCGACGGGCTCGCCGCACCCGCCGGCAGATGCCTCTCTGGCAGGAGTTGCCGCTGCTGCTGGTGGTCGCGTTCTGCCTCGCGGTGCTGATCCGCACCTTCCTGCTCCAGGCGTTCTTCATCCCGTCCGGCTCGATGGAGGACACCCTCCTCGTCGGTGACCGGGTGCTGGTCAACAAGGTCGTCTACGACGTTCGTGACCCGCTGCGCGGCGAGGTGGTGGTCTTCCGGGGCACCGACCGCTGGGCGCCGCAGGTCGACGAGCAGCCGAAGCCCGGCGTCGGCGGCCGGCTCGCCCGCACCGTCGGCGACCTGGTCGGGGTGAGCCGCCCCGGTGAGAAGGACTTCATCAAGCGGGTGATCGGTCTCCCCGGTGACCGGGTCAAGTGCTGCGACAGTCAGGGCAGGGTGACCGTCAACGGCACCCCGCTCAACGAGTCGTACGTCCTGCGGGACTCACCCCTGGACCTGCCGCCCAACCCGGCTGAGTGTCGCTCCCGGCGCTTCGACGAGATCGTCGTGCCGCCCGGTCAGATCTTCGTCATGGGTGACCACCGTGAGGTCTCCCAGGACGCGCGTTGCCAGGGGCCGGTGCCGATCGACAACGTGGTCGGCCGGGCCTTCATGGTGGTCTGGCCGTCGTCGCGGTGGAGCGCGCTGTCGGTGCCGTCCACGTTCGAGGACGTCTCCGGGCCGGCCACGGCGTCACCCGGTGCGCCTCCGGCGCGACCGACTCCGCAGGGCGGTGTGCTGCTGATGCTTCCGTTGGCAGCCGCGCTACGTGGTTCCCGCGCGTTCCGGACGGTGCCGTCCAGCCGGGCAACGTAGGCTCCTTGGCGTGATTGACGAGCAGACCGACAAGCCGCGCAGCTCCTTCTGGAAGGAGCTGCCGATCCTGCTGGGTGTGGCGATCCTGGTCGCGGTGCTGGTCCGCGCCTTCGTGCTGCAGACCTTCTTCATCCCCTCCCCGTCCATGGAAAACACCCTCAAGATCGATGACCGGGTGCTGGTCAACAAGCTGGTCTACGACTTCCGATCACCGCACCGCGGCGAGGTGATCGTGTTCAAGGCTCCGACCGCGTGGAGCGGCAACCCCGACGGTGAGGACTTCATCAAGCGGGTGATCGGCATCCCCGGCGACCACGTGGTCTGCTGCGACCCCGAGGAACGGCTGATGATCAACGGCAAGTCGCTGGACGAGCCGTACATCTTCTCCATGGACGGGATTCGCGACAAGCCCGCCGATCAGGAGTTCGACATCACCGTGCCGGAGGGCCGGCTGTGGGTGATGGGCGACCACCGGTCGGCCTCCGGCGACTCACTGGAGCACTGGCAGCAGTCCCAGCAGAACATCACCGAGGCCACGATCCCCGAGGACGACGTGGTCGGGCGGGCGTTCACCGTCTTCTGGCCGGTCAACCGGGCCACCTGGCTCACGGTGCCCGACGGGTTCGACGGCATTCCCAAGCCGTAGGCCGACGGGGCGTGGGCGATCCGTCCTCGGTCTGGCAGGCTGGTGCGGTGACCGTGAGCGCGAGGAGTGAGCTTGCGAGCCCCGCAGGCGCGAACAGTGGCGATCGTGCCTACACCCCTCGACGCGCGGCCCGCGTGCTGCTCGTCGACGCGGCCGGCCGGGTCCTGTTGTTCGAGGGCTTCGACCCGGCCCGACCCGGGCACCGATACTGGTTCACTCCCGGCGGCGGGCTCGATCCGTCGGAGTCCCCGGCGGCGGGTGCGGCCCGGGAGTTGGCCGAGGAGACCGGCCTGCGGCTCGACCCGGCCGAGTTGGGCGAGCCGGTCTGGTCCGACGCGACCGAGTTCTCCTTCGACGGCATCTGGTACCGCCAGGAGCAGGATTTCTTCCTCTTCCGGGTGGACTCCTGGCAGGTGGACACCACGGGTTTCAACGACATCGAGCGTCGCAGCATCGCCGACCACCGCTGGTGGGTTCCGGACGAGCTGGCGGCCAGCGGTGACCGGTTCTACCCGCCCGAACTACCCGCCCTGCTGACCCGGTTGGGGCAGTCGACCACCGCCGACCAGGACGAGGCGTCGTGCTGACCCCGCCGCGCACTGTGGTGCGCCGCGAGGCCGGCCTGTACGCCCTGGAGCGGGCGTTGCAGCGGCGTGGCTTCCGGCACGTCGCCGGCGCCGACGAGGCGGGCCGGGGGGCGTGCGCCGGTCCGCTGGTCGCCGCCGCGGCGGTGCTGCCCGAGGGGCGGCGCGGCGAGATCGAGGGGCTGGCCGACTCGAAGCTGCTCACCCCGGCCAGCCGGGAACGGGTGTACGCGGAGGTCGTGGACCGCGCGCTCGCGTACGCCGTGGTGGTCATCCCGGCCGAGGAGGTCGACGCCCGGGGTCTGCACGTGTGCAACCTGGCCGCGATGCGCCGGGCGCTCGCCTCGCTCACCACCCGCCCGGAGTACGTGCTGACCGACGGGTTCGGCGTGGACGGCCTGGGTGTGCCCGGGTTGGCGGTGTGGAAGGGCGACCGGGTGGCGGCGTGTGTGGCGGCGGCCAGCGTGCTGGCCAAGGTCACCCGGGACCGGCTCATGGTGGAGTTGGACGGGGTGTTCCCGGCATACGGCTTCGCCGAGCACAAGGGTTACATCACCCCGGAGCACTCGGCGGCGCTGCGGGAGCACGGGCCGTGCCGGGAGCACCGGTTCTCGTACGTCAATGTCGCCGCGGTCTCCGGCCGCGACGGCCGGCCGCCGCGCGCTCGACGGCCCGGCGGCCACGGCTCGGATGAGCCGATGGAGCGCTCGTGGGCGTCAGGGGGTACCGTCGGCGTGGCGTTGGGCGAGCAGCTTCGGCCTCCGACGCCGGTGGGGGAAGATGTGGCCATGGAAGGCGGAGTGCGATGAGCGCGGAAGATCTCGAGAAGTACGAGACCGAGATGGAGCTGCAGCTCTACCGGGAGTACCGCGACATTGTCCGCCAATTCTCCTACGTGGTGGAGACGGAGCGCCGGTTCTACCTGGCCAACCAGGTCGACCTGCACGTGCGTAACTCCGACGGCGAGGTCTACTTCGAGGTCGAGATGCACGACGCCTGGGTGTGGGACATGTACCGTCCTGCCCGCTTCGTGAAGAACGTCCGGGTGATGACCTTCAAGGACGTCAACGTCGAAGAGCTGGAGAAGCCCGACATCTCACTTCCCGCCGACTCCGGCTTCGGCGGCTGAGCGCACCCGAGCCGCCGGGCCGTGCCACGGGCCCCCCACCCGTGGCGTGACACCCACCGCCGATCACTCGGCCGGCACCACGACCTCGACCCGCTGCACCATGTTGTTGGCGAAGCCGCCACGGTTCCACTGTTGCTCGACCGGCTGGGTCCGCCCGGACGCGTCGGTCGCCCGCGCGCCGAGCACGTACCGGCCGGGGGTGGCGACCCACTCGTGCCGCCAGCGCCGCCAGGCGAAATCCCCCGCGCCCGTCGGGTCCAGCTCGGCCGGCGCCCAGCTCTCCCCACCGTCGGTGGTCACCTCCACGGCGACCACCGGGGCGTGCCCTGACCAGGCCCGACCATCCAGGGTGCACGGGCCGGGCCGCAGCACCCGACGGCGGGACATGAAGTCGGGGAAGCCGGGCGGGCGGACCAGCGCACGCGGCTCGATCCGCGTCACCGGCACGCCCGGGTCGTCGGCGTCGCGGCGCACCCGGTAGGCCACCGCGTTCTGGTACCCCTCGAACGGCTCGGTCCGCAGCTCGATCGAGTGGACCCACTTCACGTGCGCCATGCCGTACCAACCCGGCACGATCAGCCGCAGCGGCGCGCCGTGCTGCGGCAGCAGGGGAGCACCGTTCATCTCGTACGCCAGCAGCACCTCCTCGCGCAGCGCGTCGGCGACCGGAAGCGCCCGCTGGTAGTCCTGCTCGATCCCGCGCTCCACACCGTGATCGGCGCCGGTGAAGACCACGTCCACCGCGTCCGGGTCGACGCCCGCCTCCCGCAGCAGCGGAGCGAGGGGGGTGCCGGTCCACTCCGCGTTGCCGACCGCCTCGACCAGCCAGGGCTGGCTGACCGGCCGGGGGTGCAGCAGGGCCCGCCCGTTGCCGGCGCACTCCAGGGTCACCTGCCGGGTGACCCGGGGCCGCTCGCGCAGGTCGGCGAGGGTGACCGTCAACGGTCGGTCCACCGCCCCGCCGATGGTCAACGTGTGCGTCGCCGGGTCGAGCTCCGGGATGTCGTAGTGGATCAGCAGGTAGTGCAGCCCGGCCGGGGTGACGTCGTAGCGCAGCGCTTCCAGCGGGATGCCGTGGTTGCGGGCCGCGAGCTGCAACTCCTCGGCGCTGATCGTCTCGTCCGGCTCCGCGAGCCGGGACGGGCCGCTCACGTCGGCCACCGTCGGCCCGGCGGTGGACGGCGTCCGGTCATCGAGAGTGGTCATGAGGGCCTCCCCGGTACAGACGGCGGGACCCGCCGTACGCGGCCCAGCCTAGGCCCTTCGTGGCGGCCCGAAAACGGCACCGGAGGTACGGCGGCGTGCGCGCGACGGGCCGTGGACAGCGGCCCGCCGTCCCGGGCATAGCAGATCATCGAAGCCGTTGGGTGGTCGTCCACAGCACCTCCGGTTGTCCACAGATGCGTCGGCCGGGCTGGCCGGCGACCCGGCGTCGGCCGGAGGCTGCCGTCATGCGACCGCCATCCGCCCGTTCGATCCGCCGCACGCTGCTGCTCTGCGCCGCGCTTCCGCTCGCACTGACCGTGCAGCTCTGCGGGCTGGCGGTGCTGGTCGCGGCGGTGCCCGGCCAACCGACACCGACCGTGCCGGTCGCGGCACTGGCGGAGCCGGTCGCCGCCCCAGCGTCCGCCGGGCGGTTCCGCTGGCCGCTCGACGGGCCGCCCCGCCCGGTGCGCCGGTTCGACCCGCCGCCGCGACCGTGGCTGCCCGGCCACCGCGGCGTCGACCTGGCCGCCCCGGCCGGAGCGGTGGTCCGCAGCGCCGGGCCGGGCACCGTGCTCTTCGCCGCCCTGGTGGCCGGTCGACCGGTGGTCACCGTGGGGCACGCCGACGGGCTGCGGACCACCCACGAGCCGGTCCAACCCGCCGTACGCCCCGGCCAGCCGGTCACCGCCGGCGCGCCGCTGGGCGAGCTGCTGCCCGGGCATCCGGGGTGCCCGGCCGAGGCGTGCCTGCACTGGGGCCTGCGCCGGGGCGAGGAGTATCTCGACCCGCTGGCCCTGCTCGGCCTCGGCCCGGTGCGCCTGCTCCCGGTCGGTCCGGTCCCGGTGTCCGCTCCCGGCCGTCCGGTCAGCGCTGGGCGAGCAGTGCCGGCAGCCGCGCGGCCAGCCGTTCGTACTCGTCGGCGGCGTTGTAGACCTGGCCGGTGAGCCGCAGCCACCCCCGGCCGCTCCAACTCATCACCGCCACCTCCGCGGCGAGCCGCTCACCGATCCGCGCCTGCAACGCCCGCGCCGCGTCGATCGTGGTGCCCGTGCCGGCCGGCAGCGGAATGAGGCGCAGAGCCACCCCCGGCCCGCCGGGGTCGGGCAGATCGGCGGGGGTCACCCCCAGGGCGTCCCCCACCACCCGCTGGCCGTACGCGGCGAGCGCGGCGTTGTGCGCCCGCACCCGGTCGACGCCGAGACTGCGCATCGTGAACAGACCTGCCGGAGCGGCCAGCCAGGGCGTGTAGTCGAGCGTCGCCTGCCACTCGAGCCGGGCCGGGAAACCCGACTCCTGCTCCCAGGACACCACCAGCGGCTCGATCCGGTCCCGCCACTGCGGTGCCACCGCCAGCAGGGCGGTCCCGCGCGGGGCGTACGCCCACTTGTGCAGGTTGCCCACCCAGAAGTCCGCGCCGATGCCGGCCACCGGGGTGGGCAGCATGCCCGGGGCGTGCGCGGCGTCCACCAGCACCGGCACGCCGTGTTCGCGGGCCACCCCGACGATGGCGGCGGTCGGGAAGAGCTTGGCGGTGGCCGAGGTGAGCTGGTCGACGACGAGCAGTCGGGTCCGCCCGGGGCGCAGGCCGGCGCGGACGCTCTGCACGATCTGTTCGTCGGTGGCGGCCAAGGGGATCGGCAGGACCCGGCTGACCGCGCCGGTGCGGCGGCACTCGCGCTGGATGGACAGGCTCACCGCGCCGTACCCGTGGTCGGTGCTCAGCACCTCGTCGCCGGGCTTGAGGCCCACCGACTGGAGCACCACGGCGACGCCGGTGGTGGTGTTGCCCACCAGGGCGCTGCCGTCCGGGTCGGCGCCCAGGAACCCGGCGAGGTGCCGGCGGGTGTGCGCGATCCGGTCGACCAGCCCCTGGGTGAAGAAGCGCAGCGGGTTCGCCTCCATCTCGTCGCGCAGCCGCTGCTGGGCGCGCTGCACGCCGATCGGTACCGCGCCGAACGAACCATGGTTGAGGTGGCTGACCGCCGGGTCCAGGGAGAAGAGCAGGCGGGCGCCCGGGATCGGCTCAGGAGGATTCGGGACGCTCACTTGATGATCGTAACCGCCACCCTCGCGTGCCCTCCGGCCCTTGATCAGGCACGCGTGCGTGCCTGCCGGCCTTTGATCAGGCGCGTGGGTGCGCCTGCCGGTAGGCGGCACGCAGCCGCTCGACCGAGACGTGGGTGTAGATCTGCGTGCTCGCCAGCGACGAGTGGCCGAGCAACTCCTGCACGGCGCGCAGGTCCGCGCCACCCTCCAGGAGGTGGGTGGCCGCGGAGTGGCGTAGATCGTGCGGGCTGGTTCGGGGCAGCCCGGCGGCCTCGGCGTACGCACCGACGATCTGACGCGCGGTCGTCGGGTTGAGCCGACCACCCCGCGCACCCAGCAGCAGGGCGTCGCCGGAGCGGGCGCCCACCATCGCCGGGCGGCCCCGGCGCAGCCAGTCGTCCAACGCCCGCTGGGCGGGCACCCCGTACGGCACCGAGCGTTCCCGCCCGCCCTTGCCGAACACCCGGATCACCCGCCGGCCGTGGTCGACATCCCCGACGTCCAACCCGCACGCCTCACTGACCCGTACGCCGGTGGCGTAGAGCAGCTCCAGCAGCACCCGGTCCCGCAGCGGCACCGCCTCGGCCGCTCCGCTCGGGCCCGACTCCGCTGGCGGGTTGGTGGGCGGTGCCTGCCGGGACGGTGCCTCGACCAGAACGGCGGCCTGGTCGGCGCGCAGCACGCTGGGCAGTTCCCGGTGCGCGCGAGGGCTCGCCAGCGCGGCGCCCACGTCGGCGGGGAGCAGCCCGGCCCGGTGTGCCCAGGCACTGAATGCCCGCGCCGACGCGGCCCGCCGGGACAACGACGTGCGGGCCGCACCCGTGGTGCGCTGCCGCGCCAGCCAACTGCGCAGCACCGACAGGTCCAGCTCGGCGAGGTCGACGCAGCCCATCCGGACGGCGTGGTCGAGCAGCGAGACCAGATCGGTGACGTACGCGCGAACGGTGTGCGCCGACCGGTTACGAACCCCGGACAGGTGCTCGGCGAAGTCGTCGACAGCGTCGCGCAACGCTGGCGGCAGTGCCTGGTGCATGGCCCGGGTGCCCCGGTCGGACCGGCTCATCGTGGCCGCGCCGGCGTGCCGGCCGGTTCGTCGGCCCCGGCACTCTCGATCACAGCTGGCACGGCATCAGCCTACGGCCGGGCCGGGTACGTCACCGGACATGACGGTCCCGGTGTCCACCCGAACTATCGGCGGTCGCTCTTCTTGACGAGGAACACGACCAACCCGACAACGAGCACGGCGGTCACGACGAGACAGCAGAGCACGCTGATGTGCCACGGCTTGATTGCACCCATGACCGGGCACCGTACCGGCAGTATCGGCTGGCCGGGGCCCCGAGCACGAGGGGGTGCGGGCATCCTGCCGACCACCCCGGCCGGGCGGCGGTGACGCATCCGCTCAGGTGACAGGTCGACCGGACGTCTCCGCCGCCGCACGCTTCTGTTTGGCGGGTGGGGCGAGGGCGTAGCCGTCGTCGCGACGGACCACCATGGACAGTTCCTCCAGCAGCGACAGCTTGCGCAACGCGGTCCGTACGTCGAGGCCGGCGCGCGAGGAGAGCCGGTCCACGCCCATCGCGCCTCGGCGGGGCAGCGCCTCCAGCAGCGACCGCGCGTCGTCGTCCAGCGCGTCGGTGGCCCGTTGCGGTCCACGCGCCAGCGGGGCCAGGTCCGCGCCGATCCGACCCACCTCCTCCAGCACGTGCGCCACCCCGGTGACCAGCCGGGCCTTGGGGTGCTCGCGCAGGAACTCGTGGGCGCCGACGGACATCGCCGAGGTCACCGGCCCCGGCACCACCATGGCCACCCGATTGGCGTGGATGGCTCGCCGCGCGGTCTGCGTCGCGCCACTGCGCGCTGACGCCTCCACCACGACGGTGCCCCGGGTGCCTGCGGCGATCACCCGGTTGCGGATCAGGAACCGGGGCCGCAGCGGCTCGGCACCGGGCGGCCACTCACTGACCAGCAGCCCCGTCTCGGCGATCCGGTCGAAGAGCGCGGCGTTGCCCATCGGGTACGGACGGTCGAGCCCACAGGCGAGCACCGCGACGGTCAGACCGCCCGCGGTGAGGGCGCCCCGGTGGGCGGCGGCGTCGATGCCGAACGCGCCACCGGACACGACCGTCCAGTCCCGCTCCGCCAACCCGTACCCCAGCTCGGTTGCGACGTGCTGCCCATAGCCGGTGGCCGCCCGTGCCCCCACCACGGCCACCGAGCGATCCAGCGCCTCGCCGAGCGGCCAGCTCCCGCGTACCCAGAAGCAGAGCGGCGGGGCGGTCTCACCGTCGACCCGGCGGCTGACGTCCGGCAGCCGCAACGCGGCCAGGCTGGCGACCTGGGCCGGCCACTCCTCGTCGTCCGGCGTGACCAGCCGGGCACCCAGTCGGTCCGCCCGCTCCAGGGACTCCGCAGCCACCGCGCGTGCGTCGCCGGCCGCCGAGCGTGCGGCGACCGTGGTGTGCAGCCAGCCGTCCGGGCTGCCGCCGTCGAGCAGCAGATCCAGGGTCGCCACCGGGCCGTGCCGTTCGACCAGGTGATGCACCGCGCGCGTGCCCGGCTCCGCCAACCAGGTCAGGGCGACCCGGGCCAGCCTGCGTTCCTCCTCGGCGCTCACGTCGCCTCCCCCGTCCGTAGTTGAAGCGCTTCCCGGACGTCGTCCCGGTCAGGACGGTCGCGACCGTCCAGATCGGTGATGGTCCAGGCCATCCGGATCACCCGGTCGAAGCCGCGCGCCGACAGCGAGCCGGAGTCGAGCCGGCCACGCAGCTCCACGGTGACCCGGGCCGGCAGCCGCCACGGCGGTCGGCGCAGGTGCGGCCCTTCCACCTCGGCGTTGAGTCGCCGGCCGAGGTCGGCCCAGCGGGCGGCCGCCGCCTGCCGGGCCGCCACCACCCGGGCGGCGACAGTCGCCGAAGGCTCGACGTCGCCGTCGGCCGCCATCAGCTCGGCCGCCCGCACCGGCATCAGCCGCACCTGGACGTCGATCCGGTCCAGCAGCGGCCCGGAGAGCCTGCCCAGGTAGCGGCGGCGAGCCAGCGGCGAACACTCGCAGTGCGCATCGCCGGCCGGTTTCGCGCACGGACACGGGTTGGCCGCCAGCACCAACTGGGTGCGGGCCGGGTACACGGTGCCGCCCCCGCTGCGGTTCAGCTGGATACGGCCGTGCTCCAGCGGCTGGCGCAGCGCCTCCAGTGCGCCCTTGCTGAATTCGGGAGCCTCATCCAGGAAGAGCACCCCGCGATGCGCCAGCGACACCGCGCCGGGTCGGGCCAGCCCTGAGCCGCCCCCGACCAGCGACGGCACGGTCGCGGTGTGGTGCGGCGCCTGGAACGGCGGGCGACGCAGCAGCCGGCCGCCCGGCGGCAGCAGCCCGGCGACCGAGTGCAGCGCGGTGACCTCCAACGCCGCGTCGTCGTCCAGCTCGGGCAGGATCGACGGCAGCCGTTCGGCGAGCATCGTCTTGCCGGCGCCCGGAGGGCCGAGCAGTGCCAGGTGGTGCCCGCCGGCCGCGGCGACCTCCAGGGCGCGCCGCCCCATCTGCTGCCCGGCGACCTCGGCGAGATCCGGTCCGCCGACCACCGGTGCCGGGATGTCCGCCGGTGGCTCGATCAGCGGGGTCCCGTCCCGAACGAAGGCGACGAGCCGGTGCAGGGTGTCCACCGCTCGCACCCGTACCCCGGGGATGACGGCGGCCTCGGCGGCGTTGCCGACCGGGACGATCACCCGCGCGACGCCCGCCTGGGCCGCGGCGGCGACCATCGGGAGTACGCCGCGCACGGGCCGGACCGTCCCGTCGAGCCCCAACTCGCCGAGGACTACCACCCCCTCCAGGGGGAGCAGCGGCAGCTCACCCGACCCGCCCAGCAGCGCTGCGGCGATGGCCAGATCGAAGGCCGAACCGAACTTCGGCAGCGTGGCGGGCAGCAGGTTGAGGGTGATCCGCCGATTGGGCCAACGCTGGCCGGAGTTGACCACGGCGGCGCGGACCCGGTCGCGGGCCTCGTGCAGGGCGGTGTCCGGCAGACCGGAGATCACCACCGCCGGCAGACCGGCGGCCAGGTCGGCCTCCACCTCGACGAGGTGGCCGGTCACCCCGACCAACCCCACGCAGAGCACCTTCGCGTAGCTCATGGCGCGTCACCGATCCTCCGGGTACGCATGTCAGAACGCGCCCTTGAGGTGGTCGACCTGCGCCGGACCGGCGTCGGGCAGCCGCACCGACAGCACGTCGAAACGCACCTCCTCGGCTGTCGTACCGGTCTCGGTCAGCCACCGCGCGGCGAGCCCTCGCAGCCTGCGCGCCTTGGCCGGCACGACCGCCTCGGCCGGGGTGCCGAAGCCCTCACCCCGGCGGGTCTTCACCTCACAGAAGGCGAGCACCGGCCCGTCCCACGCGATGATGTCGATCTCCCCGGCCGGGCAGCGCCAGTTACGGGCGATCGGGCGCAGCCCCGCCTCGGTCAGGTGCCGAGCCGCGCATTGCTCGCCGTACGCGCCAACCGCCTGGTTCCGCTTCGTCATGGCCGGCACCGTGCCCGCCGCGAGGCGATCGCCGCGACCCGGCAGGGGCCCAACTGTGGACAACAGGGGTGCTGTGGACAGTCGGACGATCATGCCCGCGCTGTGCTACGGCGTGACTCGTGTCCGCGCTGCCCGGGCGATCGGCAGCGCGGCCGGCCGGGCTGAAATGGCGCGGGCGAGGCCGGTCGCATACGGTGCCTGACGTGGACGGACGACGGAGTTTTCCGGAAGATCAGGAGTCGCGCTGGTACCCCGACGAGCGGGGTCGCGGTTACGGCGAGTCGGAGTGGCGCGGCGCGGGCGAACCGCGGTACCGGGACAGCGAGATTCCCGAGCAGCGTGGCGCGGAAGACAGCCGTTCCGTCGAGGACACCGGCGTCGGCCGCCGCCGCGAGCCGGACTCGGGACGCTTCGGCGCCGTCGACGCGGGTCGCTTCGGTACGCCCGAGTCGGACTCGGGTCGCCTGAGCGCCGTCGACGCCGGTCGCTTCGGTGTGCCGGAGTCGGACTCGGGTCGCTTCGGTGCCCTCGACGATCAGACCGGTCGGTTCGGGGCGAGCGAGGCTGATTCGGGGCGTTTCGGCGCGGTCGACCCGTTGGGCGCCGCGCGGCCGGAAGCCGACGGTTACCGGGCCACCCGGTCCCGGCGGGCGGACCGAGACCCCTCGGAGACCTCCGGTGAGCTGCCGGGTCGCCGGGCCGCCCGCGAGGCGACCACGGCGGGATCCCCGCTGACCGGTGCCGCGCCGGAGACCACCCGCGACAGCACGTCGACCGCGCCGGCCAGCGTGCTCCCTGACCAGGCTCGTCCCGCTCCGCTCGCCGGTTACCCGATCATCGAGCCGACCCGGGGCGGCGGCGACACGCCGCACCCGCTGGAGATGCCGACCGGCCCGATGCCGGGGATCGGCCCGCGACCCGACCTGCCCGCAGGCGAGCCGCCGGTGTATCCGCCGGCCGCCGACGGCGTCTATCGGACCCGTCGACCGGTGCTGGCCGTACTCTTCGCTCTGCTGGTGTTGGTCTTCGAGGTCCCCGCGTTGCGGGTGCTGCTGGCGGGCGTGACCGGCGACCCGGTGGACGCCGGGAACGTGGTGGTGGGTATCTCCCTGGTCGCCGGACTGCCGATCTTCGCGACCGGGCTGTACGGGCTACGAACCGGAGGTCTGGCGCTCGCCGACAACGGTCGGGGCTGGCTGCGCCCACCGACGGCCTACCTGACCGTCGGCCTGGTGCTCTTCGTGGCCGCCGCGCTCGCCGCCGGCTGACCCGGCCCGACCCCCGCCGGCCTGGCGCGCGCTGACGGTTCGGACAAAGACCAGGAAATAGTGGCCTCCGGCCGACGCGGAGGCCACTATTTCCACGAACCAGTGCGATCTTCCCGGCAACTCGCGCGATCGAGCGGCGGAGCGGGCGAGCGGCGGAGCAGCACGCCACGCGCACCCCGGGGCGGCTGAAGGGGCGAGGGGCGTACACTGGCCAACTGGCGACCGCCTCGTGCGGTCGACCTCGCGCGCCCTCTTCACGAATCGTCGTGGAGCGACGGCCTCCCTGGTCCCGATCTTGATCGGGTCCACCATGGGTCGGCGACCAGGCGCCAGGACGCCCGGCCACCGGCCGGGCGTGACAACCAGGGACCTTGAGGAGTACCCCAACCATGGCCGTCGTGACCATGCGTCAGCTGCTGGAGAGCGGTGTCCACTTCGGGCACCAGACCCGGCGCTGGAACCCGAAGATGAAGCGCTTCATCATGACCGAGCGCAACGGCATCTACATCATCGACCTGCGCCAGACCCTCGAGTACATCGAGAAGGCGTACGAGTTCGTGCGTGGGACCGTCGCCGAGGGTGGCAGCATCCTGTTCGTCGGCACCAAGAAGCAGGCCCAGGAGGCGATTGCCGAGCAGGCGACCCGGGTCGGCCAGCCGTACGTCAACCACCGCTGGCTCGGTGGCATGCTGACCAACTTCCAGACCGTGTACAAGCGGCTCCAGCGGATGAAGGAGCTGGAGGGTCTGGGTGACCTGAGCGGCACCGCCGCCGGTTACACCAAGAAGGAGACGCTGCAGCTCTCCCGCGAGAAGATCAAGCTGACCCGCACCCTCGGTGGCCTGCGGGACATGCAGAAGCTTCCCGCCGCGGTCTGGATCGTCGACACCAAGAAGGAGCACATCGCCGTCGACGAGGCCCGCAAGCTGGGCATCCCGGTGATCGCGGTGCTCGACACCAACTGTGACCCGGACGAGGTCGACTTCCCGATCCCGGGTAACGACGACGCGATCCGCTCGGCCGAGCTGCTGACCAAGGTCGTCGCGGCCGCCGTCGCGGATGGCCTGATCGCGCGTTCCGGCCGTCGCCGGGGCAACGACGAGAAGCCCGAGGGTGTCGCGAGCGACGAGCCGCTGACCGAGTGGGAGCGCGAGCTGCTCGAGCCGAAGAAGGCCGACGAGTCGGCCGCTCCGGCCGCTCCGGCCGCCTCGGCCGAGCAGCCCGCCGCTGCCGCCGCGGAGCAGCCCGCCACCCCCGAGCAGCCGGCGCAGGCCGCCACCGAGCAGCCGGCGCAGGCCGCCACCGAGCAGCCGGCGGCCGCCACCGCGGAGTGATCGCATCGTCGCTGCCCCGCCGTCCGTTTTCGCGAACGGCGGGCAGCGACGGTACGCCGGGCACGATCCGCCCGGATCCGGGTAACCGGCACCTCTGACCATCCACACGCCGTCTCAACACCGAAGAGAGAGCCATGTCCCAAATCACCGCCGCGGACGTCAAGAAGCTCCGCGACCTCACCGGCGCCGGCATGATGGACAGCAAGAAGGCGCTGACCGAGGCCGAGGGCGACTTCGACAAGGCCGTCGAGATCCTGCGCGTCAAGGGCGCCAAGGATGTCGGCAAGCGGGCTGGCCGTACGGCCGCGAACGGCCTGGTCGCCCACTCCGGCAAGGCACTGCTCGAGCTCAACTGCGAGACCGACTTCGTCGCCAAGACCGAGTCGTTCATCGCGCTGGGCCAGCAGCTGGTCGAGCACGGTGAGCGCGCCGGCGTGAACTCCGCCGAGGAGCTGCTCGCCACCGAGCTGGACGGCAAGGTCATCGCGGACCTGATCCAGGAGCAGTCCGCCAAGATCGGCGAGAAGCTGGTGCTCAACCGGTTCGCCCGGGTCGAGGGCACCACCGCCGTCTACCTGCACCGCAAGGCCCAGGACCTGCCGCCGGCGGTTGGCGTGCTGGTGTCGTACACCGGCAAGACCGACGAGGCCGGCGACGCCGACGCCCGTGGTGTGGCCATGCAGATCGCCGCGATGCGGCCGAAGTACCTCACCCGGGACGAGGTTCCGGCTGAGGTCGTCGAGTCCGAGCGGCGCATCGCCGAGCAGACCGCCCGCGAGGAGAACAAGCCCGAGGCGGCTCTGCCGAAGATCATCGAGGGTCGGGTGAACTCCTTCTTCAAGGACTTCGTCCTGATCGAGCAGTCGTCCGTCTCTGACAACAAGAAGTCGGTGAAGCAGCTGCTGGCCGAGGCCGGCATCGAGGTCACCCGCTTCGTGCGGTTCGAGGTCGGCCAGGCCTGAGCCGCCACCGGGCGCCGCTGGCGCCCGTGGGCAGGAGACATCAACGAGGAGGCCGCCGGTGTACGTGACAGGCACCGCGGCCTCCTCGTCACATAGGGTCGGCAGCGGCAGGTTCGCGGTACGCGCCGCACGGGGCGTGCGCGTGGGGAAGGGCGGGGCGGATGACGCAGGTTGTGAGTGACCGGACGCTGGAGCTGGACGATCCGACGGCACCGCCGCCGGGACGTGCCCGCCGGGTGGTGCTGAAGCTCTCCGGTGAGGTCTTCGGTGGCGGCGCGATCGGCGTCGACCCGGACGTCGTCCAGGCCATCGCCCGGCAGATCGCCACAGTGGTCCGCCGCGGCGTGCAGGTCTCCGTGGTGGTCGGCGGCGGCAACTTCTTCCGAGGCGCGGAGCTGCAGAAGCGTGGGATGGACCGGGCCCGCGCCGACTACATGGGCATGCTCGGCACCGTGATGAACTGCCTCGCGCTCCAGGACTTCCTGGAGAAGGAAGGCATCGAGACCCGGGTGCAGAGCGCCATCACGATGGCCCAGGTCGCCGAGCCGTACATCCCGCTGCGGGCCATCCGGCACCTGGAGAAGGGCCGCGTGGTCATCTTCGGCGCCGGTGCCGGGATGCCGTACTTCTCCACCGACACGGTGGCCGCTCAGCGGGCGCTGGAGATCCGGGCCGACGTGGTGCTGATGAGCAAGAACGGCGTGGACGGCGTCTACACCGCCGACCCGCGGATCGACCCCACCGCCAGCAAACTCGACTCGATCACCTTCTCCGAGGTGCTGCGCCGCAACCTGCGGGTGGCCGACGCGGCGGCTTTCAGCCTCTGCATGGAGAACGGCCTGCCGATGCTGGTCTTTGGTGCGCAGGGTGACGACACCATCATCCGCGCGGTGGGTGGCGACAAGATCGGCACCCTGATCACCGCCTGAGTCCCGCCGACGGCGACGGCGACAGCGGTCTGACGACTTTCAGCAGAGCCCACCACGAGCACAGAAGGAGGCGAGGAGACCGGTGATCGACGACACCCTCCTCGAGGCCGAGGAAAAGATGGAGCGTGCGGTTGAGCACGCGAAGGAGGAGTTCGGCGCCATCCGTACCGGTCGCGCCAACGCCGCCATGTTCTCCAAGGTCATCATCGACTACTACGGCACGCCCACGCCGCTGACGCAGATGGCGTCCATCGCGGTGCCCGAGCCGCGGATGGCCATCATCAAGCCGTACGACAACTCGCAGATCAACGCGATGGAGAAGGCGATCCGCGACTCGGACCTCGGGGTGAACCCGAACAACGAGGGCAACCAGCTGCGCATCCTGCTCCCGCAGATGACCGAGGAACGCCGCCGCGACATGATCAAGGTGGCTCGGCACAAGGGCGAGGAGGCCAAGGTGGCGATCCGCAACGTCCGCCGCCGTGGCAAGGAAGAGCTGGACCGGATCGTCAAGGACGGCGAGGCTGGCGAGGACGACGGTCGCCGCGCCGAGAAGGAACTCGACGACCTGACCCAGCGGTACGTGGCCAACATCGACGACCTGGTGAAGCACAAGGAAACTGAGCTGCTCGAGGTGTGACCCATGCTCCGAGGCCCGTTCCCGACGTCGGGAACGGGCCTCGTTCCATAGGTCAGCAGGGGATCCAGACGGTCCTGGTGCTCTCGGCGAACTGCTCGCCGGTGTTGAAGTCGCGCAGCGAGAAGTGGGCGGTGGCCCGACCGGGGTGCAGCGCCGGAGCGATCCGGGCGAACGCCATCCCGAGGTCGACGGTGCCGCCGTCGCAGAGGATCTCGCCGGCGCCGTGTCCCCCGGTGGCCCAGAGGGTCGGCAGGCCGTCCTGCACCAGCGAGGCCGACATGAGGACGATGCCGGCCGGGCAGCGCCGGGCGGTGGCGGTGACCCCTGCTGCCGGGTACGTCACTCCCGGCTCGCCGAGGGGCGGCTCGAACGGGAACAGCTCGCTGGTGTGGCGGTCGATGGTGATCCTGGTCCGTGCCGTGGTGGCGGCGGCCGGTGACCCTGCTCCCAGGACCATGGCGGCCACCGTCAACACCGCGAGACCGAACTTGAACATGTGAGTGCCCTTCCCCCGTTCCGGAGCGCGGGCTGGCGCCAGCGCGGCACCAGCGGACCACGCCGGGCGCGTTCGCTCAGTACTCGATCGCGCACCGGACGAGTCGGATCGACGGCTGCGGATTGCCTGCGGTCTGCCGTACCGGATGGGTGTGCGTCGCTGGCCGGTGGCCTGGCGGCGCCGGGTGGCGTCCGTGGGCGTGCCTCGTCCGCCGTGCCGATCCGGCGTGTGCAGTAGGCTCGGCAGGATTCCCGGCCACCGGGTGGTGAACACCGGGGATCGACCGACCGTCGGGGCGGTCAATCGGAGGAACATCGCACGTGTAGGGGATGCTTGTGGTCTTGCGTCATGTGGTGGTTCTCGTGCCGCGTCGCGGTGCGTGATGTCCCACCCCGACCCCTACGGCAGCGAGCCTCGCGGCTGGGACCGGCCGGAGCGCCCGGTGCCGCTGCCCTGGCCGGACCAGGAGCTGGAGGCCGGCCAGTGGAGCCGCCGTCCGGCCGCCGGCCCTGAGCTGTACGCCGACCCGCACGCCCGGCCGTACGCGGACCCGCACCCCGCGGACCCGTACGACGAGCGTGGCCGCCCGGTCCGCCCGGACGACCGCGACCGGCACGACCGCTTCGACGACCGCGACCGGCACGATCGTTTCGACGACCGCAACCAGCCCGACCGGTACGACGACCGGGGTCGCGGTGACCGCTACCCGGACCGACCTCCCGCGGGCGACGGTCCGCCCAGTTACGACGGCCCGGACGGTGGGCGTTTCGACGAGCCGAGCCGCCTCGACGGCCCTCCCATCCGCTTCGACGACCCGGGGTACCCGACCGAGCAGCTCGCGCCCGTGCGGGCCGAGGTGGTGCCGGACGAGGCTCCGACAACCGGTCGACGGTCGAAGGGGCGACGTCGGGCCAGCCTCGACCGACCGGCCACCCAGCAGCTGGGCACCGGGCGGGCCGGGCGCAACCTTCCCGCGGCGATCGGGGTCGGGCTCGGCCTCGGCGCGCTCATCGTGGTGCCGCTGGTCTTCTATCCGTTGGCCTTCCTGCCGGTGATCGCCGCCGCTGTCGCCATCGGCATCTGGGAGATGGCCCGCGCGGTACGACGCAGCGGCGCGCACCCACCGCTGGTGCCACTGATCGCCGGTGGCGTGTTGACAGTGGGGCTGGCCTGGTACGCCGGCCCGGACGCGCTCAGCCTGGGGCTGCTGGTCACCGTGCTGGGCACCATGATCTGGCGGTTGGGTGATGGGCCGGCCGGCTTCCAGCGGGACCTCACCGCGGCCACCCTGATCGCCGTCTACGTGCCGTTCCTCGCCGGTTTCGCGGCGCTGCTGGCGGCGGCCCCCGACGATGGGCGCCTGCGCATCCTGGCCACGCTGATCGGGGTGGTCCTCTCCGACACCGGTGGGTACGCGGCGGGGGTCTCCTTCGGCCGCCACCCGATGGCCCCGTCGATCAGCCCGAAGAAGTCCTGGGAGGGCTTCGCCGGCTCGGTCACCGCGGCGGCCCTGGGCGGCGCGTTGCTGCTGTGGCTGATGTTCGAGGTGGCCCCCTGGTGGGGTGCGCTGTTCGGGGTGGCCGTCTCCTGCGCCGCGGTCCTCGGCGACCTGGCCGAGTCGATGATCAAGCGGGATCTCGGTGTCAAGGACATGAGCAACCTGCTGCCCGGCCACGGCGGTCTGATGGACCGGCTGGACTCGATCCTGTTCGCGGTGCCGACGGCCTACCTGCTGTTGGCGGTCCTCGTTCCGGTGGTGAACTGAGGTATGAATCACGGCGACCAGGCCATCCGGCTCCGGCGGTCGCGGCCCGTTCGACACCTCCGGACCGGCAGCCGCCGCCGAAGGCGTGACACACTGGACCAGCCATGACGAGCCTGCCCTTGATCCCCGCCATCTCGGTCGCCCCCGCCGCGCGCCGGGCCTCCATGCCCCCTCAGCACCTCGCTGACCTGGACCTGGCCGGCCGCCAGGCGTTGGTCACCGGGCTGGGTGAGCCGGCCTTCCGCGCCAAGCAGGTCTCCAACCACTACTTCGGGCGGTTGGTCCGCGACCCGCAGGCGATGACCGATCTGCCCGCGGCGACCCGGGAGCGGCTGGCTGACCAGTTGCTGCCGACGTTGCTCAACCCGGTGCGCGAGCTGGCCTGCGATGACGGCGCGACCCGCAAGGCGCTCTGGCGGCTGCACGACGGTGCGCTGGTGGAGAGCGTGCTGATGGGTTATCCGGACCGGGTGACCGTCTGCATCTCCAGCCAGGCGGGATGCGGCATGGCCTGTCCGTTCTGCGCGACCGGCCAGGCCGGGTTGACCCGCAACCTGTCGACGGCGGAGATCGTCGACCAGGCGGTGTACATGGCCGGAGTGGCGGCCTCCGGCGTGGTCGCCGGTTCCCCGCCGAGGCTGTCGCGCGTCGTCTTCATGGGCATGGGCGAGCCGCTGGCCAACTACAACCGGGTGATCGCGGCGATCCGTCGGCTGGTCAGCCCGGCCCCGGAGGGGCTCGGCCTGTCCCAGCGGCACATCACCGTTTCCACGGTCGGCCTGGTTCCGGCCATCCACCGACTGGCCAGCGAAGACCTCTCAGTGACCCTTGCGTTGTCGTTGCACGCGCCCGATGATGATCTGCGCGACGAACTCGTGCCGGTAAACCAGCGCTGGAAGGTAGCCGAGGTGCTGGACGCAGCGTGGGACTACGCCGCCCGGACGGGCCGCCGCGTGTCGATCGAGTACGCGATGATCAAGGACGTGAACGACCAGCCGTGGCGAGCCGACCTGCTCGGGCGGCTGCTGGCCGGCAAATTGGCCCACGTGAACCTCATTCCGCTCAATCCGACGCCGGGCAGCCGCTGGGACGCGAGCCCGAAGCCGGTCGAGCGGGAGTTCGTCCGGCGGTTGCGCGACGCCGGGGTGTCCACCACAGTTCGGGACACCCGAGGTCGCGAGATCGACGGCGCGTGTGGCCAGCTTGCCGCCGCCGAAGACAACGACACCAACACCGACCGCGCCGGAGAGGCACCGGCGTGACCGGGCGTGGCGAACGAGACCAGGAGACATAGTGGCGAGTCAGGGTCAGCGTTTCCGGCGCAAGGCGCTCCGCCGGGGATACAAGGTCGACGAGGTGGATGCCTTCCTCGACCGGGTCGAGGCGACGCTCGACGGCCGACAGGTCGGCGCCCCGGTGGCCTCCCAGGAGGTCCATGACGTCGTCTTCCGGGTCCGCTTCAACGGCTACGACGAGTGGCAGGTCGACCTTCACCTGGACCGGGTCGAGCGGCAGCTGGCCGAGCTGGAGGAGCGCAACACCGCCGGGCGCGGTGGCGACCCCCGGATGGGTGACCGGATGGGCCCACCGGACCGGATGGGTCCGCCGATGCGTGATGACCGGGGCATGGTTCCGCAGCCGATGCCGCCCCGGCCGATGCCCGCGCAGGCCGGCCCGCCCTATGGCCGCTACGACGAGCCGACCGGTGCCTTCGCCGGCGGGTACGACGCCCCCCGCGGCGGTGGTTACGACGCGCCCCGTGGACCGGCCGGCCCTCCGATGGGTCCCGGTGGCCCGATGGGCCCCGGCCCGATGGGTGGCCACGGCATGCCGCAGCGCGGCCTTCCCGCCGGCCCCAGCGGGTACGGCCCCCCGGACGACCAGCGCTCACCCGGTGGCTACGGCCCGGATGATCAGCGTGGCGGGTACGGCCCCGACGACCAGCGCGCGCCCGGCGGTTATCCGCCGCCGCCGGAGGAGCCGCGCTTCGACGGCTTCGAGGCCGGGCGGCACGGCCGCGCCGACATGACGGCCGAGATCCGGATGCCGGAGCGGGATCTGCGCGACATGCGCCGTGGTCCGGCCGGTCCGCCTCCGCTGCCGCAGCAGGGCATGGGTGGTCCGCCGATGGCCGGCCCGCCCGCGGTGGCCGGCCCGCCGATGGGTGGCCCGCCGATGGGTGGTCCCCCGATGGCCGGTCCGCCCGGCAGCGACCTGTACCGGGTCGACCAGATCCGTCGTAGCTTCCAGGTGCGCCGGTTCGGCAGCGGGTACGACCCCGACCAGGTGGACCGGTTCTTCGACACCCTGCTCGGTGGCATGCAGCGCCGCAACCCGATGCCGGTCGACCCGAAGGACCTGGACACGCTCCGGTTCGGCCTGGTGCCGGGTGGCTACTTCGAGGCCGAGGTCGACGCCGCGCTCAAGGACGTGCAGGACATCCTCTTCGGGCGCTGACCCCGACGCGATACGGACGAGGGCCCGTCCCCCAGGTGGGGGCGGGCCCTCGGCGTACGTCGGCCGGTCGTCCGGCGGTGGGTCGGGTCAGGAGCGCAGGCCGCTGCGCCGCAACACGACGTCGCCGATCACGATGATCAGCAGCAGCGCGGCCAGGCCGATCAGCCAGATGTCCTCGACCCTGCCCTCGTGGTTGCCGCAGATCATCGCCAGCAGCGCCAGTGCGGACAGCACGGCGCCGATCTGCCCGGCCTTGCGGTGCCCGGGCTTGTGCTGGTCTGGCGACGTTACCGGCTCGCTTCCTGCCACTGTCGGTCCTTCCCTCGCGATCGGATCTTTGGTTAGTCTGGCACGCCTCGTGCGCGGTGCGGTGGGGTGGGGGTTTCCTGGCCATCGGCCCCGCCCCACCTGGGCTGGACGGCACTACCGGCGTCGCGGGGCGGCGGTCAGACTCGCTCCGGTAGCGTTTGGCGTACACCTGATTGTCTGTTTGAGGGGGACTGTGCGGTGCGAGTGACCGGAACCGGGCACGCCAGCATGCGGATCGACACGGCCGCGGGCAGCATCCTGTGCGACCCGTGGGTCAACCCGGCCTACTTCGCGTCGTGGTTCCCGTTCCCGGACAATTCTCTGCTGGACTGGGAGAGCCTGGGTCAGGTCGACTACCTGTACGTCTCCCACCTGCACCGGGACCACTTCGACGCGAAGCACCTGCGCGACTTCGTCTCCAAGGACGCCACGGTCCTGCTCCCCGAGTTCCCCACCTCGGAGATGGAGGACGAGTTCCGGGCGCTGGGATTCACCAAGTTCCTGAAGGCGCCCAACGAGCAGGTGGTGGAGCTGCCCGGCGGCCTGAAGATCATGATTCAGGCGTTGACCAGCCCGACCGACGGGCCGATCGGCGACTCCTCGCTCTGGGTCGAGTACGAGGGTGTGCGGCTGCTCAACCAGAACGACGCCCGCCCCACCGACCTGAGCGTCTTCGCCGAACTGGGGCACGTGCACGCGCACCTGCTCCAGTTCTCCGGTGCGATCTGGTACCCGATGGTCTACGAACTGCCGCAGGCGGCGAAGACCGCGTTCGGCAAGCAGAAGCGTGACCGGCAGTTCGACCGGACCTGGCGCTACATCGACGACCTGAAGGCGTCGCACGTCTTCCCGATCGCCGGGCCGCCGTGCTTCCTCGACGACGCCCTGTGGCAGTTCAACGACATCCACGGCGACGAGGGCAACATCTTCCCCGACCAGTCCGTCTTCCTGTCGGAGTACGCCAAGGTCGGCGGCACCAACGGGATCGTGCTGCTGCCGGGCAGCGTCGCCGAGGTCACCACGGACGGCGCGAGCACCACCCACCCGGTGCCGGTGCAGGAGTTCTTCGCGAACAAGGTCGCGCACCTGGAGGAGATGCGGGAGCGCAAGCGCCCGATCATCGAGGCGGAGAAGGCGTCCTGGCGGCACCCCGAGGTGGACGTGCTCGGCGAGATGAAGCGTCGGATCGAGCCGCTGCTCGACGAGTCGATCTACCTGGCCAAGGGGGTCGGCGGCCCGGTCCGTTTCGACCTGGTGGGTTATGACGGCGAGAGCGTCGAGTCGATCGTGGTGGACTTCCCCGGCAAGGAGGTCCGGCCGTACGCGGACGAGAAGGTGCGCTACCGGTTCCGCACCGAGCGGTCGCTGATCGAGCACCTGCTCTTCATCGACGAGGTGGACTGGGTCAACTCGCTCTTCCTGTCCTGCCGGTTCTCGGCGGCCCGGATCGGCCAGTACAACGAGTTCGTCTACGCGTTCTTCAAGTGCCTCTCCGAGGAGCGGCTCCAGTACGCCGAGGGCTGGTACGACGAGCACGAACGCAGCACCGACGCCGAGGACATCACGTTGGGCGACTGGGTGGTGCAGCGGCGGTGCCCGCACCTGAAGGCGGACCTGACCCGCTTCGGCATCGTCGACGGTGACCAGCTCACCTGCCAGTTGCACGGCTGGCGGTTCGACCTGCCCAGCGGACGCTGCCTGACGAGCGTCGGCCACAAGGTGAGAGCCCACCGTGTAGACGCGGAAACCCCCGCCCCCGCCGGCGAGGCAGTGATCTGAACCCCTCACCACCGCGATCTTGCACTTGCTGTTGCGACAAAGCGGGGCATATGACCCATAGCGACGTCCGTAAGTGCAAGATCGCGGGAGTCTGGGTTAGCGGGCCAGGTCGGTGAGGATGCGGCGGGCGGCGTTGTGGCCGGCCGCGCCGATGACGCTGCCGGCCGGGTGGCAGCCGGCGCTGCCGGCGTACACACCGTCGACGCCGGTGGCGTAGGGCATCCGGTCGGTGAACGAGACGGTGTTGTCGACGTGGTGGATGTGCCCGCCGGTGATGCCGAAGTGCTCCTCGATGCCGGGCGGCGGCAGGGGCACCGCGTCGGCGATCAGGTCGGCGGTGCCGGGGGCGTACCGCTCGACGATCCCCAGCAGCCGGTCGACGTAGCCGGGCAGCTCCGCGTCCCAGGTGGTGCCGGCCAGCTCGTAGGGGACGGACTGCACGAAGAGCGCCGACGAGTGGTGCCCGGCGGCGTCGGAGAGCGACGGGTCGACGGTGGTGTGCAGGTACCACTCGATGGTGGGCTCCGCCGGCAGGAGGCCGGCCTGCACGTCCGCCCACATGGCGCGCAGCGCGGTCATCGGCGACGCCTCCGCCCCGCCGACCAGCGACGCCGACCCGGGCAGCAGGTGGATGGTGGAGCCGAACGGGCTCGGCGTGCCGTCCGGCAGGCAGGAGAACCGGGGCAGCCCGGTGAGCGCCAGGTTGAGCTTGAGGGTGGTGCCGGGCCGGCGGACCGCCGCCATCCGTTCGCCGAGCCGCGCCGGGAGCGCGCCGTCGGGCAACAGGTCCATCAACCGGTACGGGTCACACGCGCCGAGCACCACCCGGGCGGCGACCTCCCGACCGTCGGCCAGCACCACTCCGCTCGCCGCGCCGCCGTCCACTGTCACCGCGTGCACCGGCGTACCGGTCAGGATGGTCGCTCCGGCGGCGCTCGCGGCCTCGGCGAACGTCCGGGATACCGTGCCCATCCCACCCTCGGCGATCATCCAGGTGCCGCCGGAGCCGGGCAGTCGGCACATGTTGTGCACGAGGAAGTTGTGGCCGGTGCCGGGGTCGTCCGGGCCGGCGTTGAGCCCGGACAGGCCGTCGGTGACCGCGTACATGCTGACCAGCAGTTCGGAGCGGAACTCGAACCGGGCCAGGTAGTCGGCCACGGAGCCCTGCACGAGGTCGACGAAGACCTGGCGCAGCGCCGGGCGGACGTGCCGCTCGGCGGTCTCCTCAACGCTCAGCGGCTCGGCCAGCCAGGCCGGGGCGAGGTCTTCCCGCAGCGCGGCCAGCTCGGCCTGCATGGCGTCGTCGGCGGCCACGTCGGCGGGGGAGAAGAACTCGGCGAGCTGCGCCCGGGTGGCGGCGGTGTCACTGCCGAAGAGCAGGTACGGCGAGCCGAGGCCACCCGGGGTGGGCAGGAAGTAGTGCGGGTCGCGGCGCAGCACCGGGATCCGGACGTCGAGCGTGGCGAGCAGTTCCGGGGGCATCAGCCCGAGCAGGTACGAGCCGGTGGAGTGGCGCAGCCCCGGCACCTTCGGGAACGGGCTCTCGGTACGGGTCGCGCCGCCGATCACGTCGGCGGCCTCCAGCACGAGGACGTCCAGGCCGGCCCGGGCCAGCAGGACCGCGGAGACCAGACCGTTGTGCCCGGCACCGACGATCACGACGTCGGTGCGGGCCGGAATCTCACTGCTCATGCCGCGGCAGCCTAGTCCGCCCCACCGAACCGGTCACCCCTTCCGCTATCTGCTTCACCCATCCCGCCCTCCTGATCACCCGGCCTCGGGGTTGGGGTTCGTGCGCCAGTGGGAGAGGGCCAGGGTGGCGGAGTAGCCGGCCAGGACGATCACGTGGAACAGGTAGAGCCAGAGGAGGACGGCCACGCCGCCGCCGATCTCGTCGAAGCCGCCGAAGGGCACTCCCAGGTCCAGCGGGAGCGAGGCGAAGAGCACGAAGCCGTGCAGGAAGCCGGAGAGGTTCGCCGCGGTGAACGACCCGACCCCGAGGGTGGAGAGCCAGTCCGGTGAGGCCGGCCCGACGACCCGGAACACCCACACCAGCACCGGTGTGAGCACCAGCCAGACCGCCAGGAACGACAGCACCACGCCGAGCACACCGAGCCAACCGCCCTGGCGTACGAGACGGGTGGTGAGCGGGAGCGCCAGCAGGATCGACAGCAGCAGCGCGGGGGCTGGCGCGAGCAGTGGCAGCAGCAGGAGCCGGCCCCGCCAGCCGACCAGGTGCTCGTCGGAGCGGGGCGCGGCCACCGAGACGAACGCCCGGCGCAGGCCCTCGCCGTACAGCGAGGCGGGCAGCAGGGAGGCCAGCGCCAGCAGCGGGGTCAACCCCACCCCGGCTTCGACCAGCGCCTCCACCGCCCGGGGCGCGCCGATCGCGGTGGGCAGGGCCTCCACGGCGTACGAGGTGAGCCGGCGTACCCGGTCGGCCCCGGCCACCAGTGCGGTGAGCCAGATCGCCAGCAGGGCGACCGGCACCACGGCGATCGCCCCGTAGAAGGTGATCGCGGCGGCGTGCAGCGACAGGTCCCGTCCGCGCACCGGACGGAACGCGGCACTGGTGATCCGTTTCGCGCGCTGCCATCCGTTGCCCATCGGGTCCTCCTTCCCTGTCGTCGCGGCCGTCACTCCTTAAGATCGCCGGTCATGACTGTTCTCACCACCGAACGCCTCATCCTGCGTGACTGGACCGACGATCCGGCCGATCTGGCCCGGATCTACGACATCTACCGTCGCCCGGAGATCGCCCGTTGGCTGGCCGTGTCGTCGGGGATGCCGATGACGGACCCGGCCCAGGCCGTCGAGCGGCTGCGCATCTGGCAGGACCGGCACGCCGACGACGGTGGCCGGTACGGCACCTGGGCGGTCGAGGTACGCGAGACCGGTCAGGTGGTGGGCACGGCGCTGCTCAAGCCGCTGCCCGGCCGGGACGAGGCGGTGCGTACCGAGGACATCGAGACGGGCTGGCACCTGCATCCGGACTCGTGGGGTCACGGCTACGCCACCGAGGCCGCTCGTGTGCTGCTGGACCGGGAGTTCGCCACCGGTACCCGGGAGATCTACGCGGTCGTGTCGCCGGGCAACGAGCCGTCGATGGCTGTCGCTCGGAGGCTGGGCATGAAGCATGTGGGCCAGCGCACCGACTGGTACGGCGGGGAACTGCTGGAGACCTTCGTGCTGACGGCACCAGATGCCTGATCGTTCCCGCACGACCTGACGCAAGATCCGCACAACTTCGGGGAAGGTGTGGCCTCCAGCCGTCGGGAGGCGGCACCTTCCCCGAAATTGTGGGCAGGTCGGCACGGGTGGCGGCCGTCAGGGCAGACAAGTCCATCAATAGTCACGGTGGTCGAAGTGTTGACGCTCCCGTAGCACGTCAGTAACCTTTGGGCCAAAGTAACGCAAGATTTGGACAAAGGCATGCACGTTCTGCGCATGCTCTCGGAAGATTCAACGGGCCTCCTGGGGAGGCCCGTTGATGGTCGTACCCATCTGGTGTTTCCAGGACGAGCGGCGCCCCCGCGCCGCCCGTACCACCCCGTCTCTCTCGACACCGGCCCTCTCGCGTCGGCCGGCGCTGCACCGCCGCACCCCCACCCCGTGGTCCAGCCACCGCGGCAACCGTCCCCCGACGACAAGGACAGTGATGAGACGAACGAATCTGTTCAGGATGGTGGCGGCCACGGCCGCCGCCGCGCTGATCGCCACGGCCGGGGCGACCGCCGTCGCGAACCCGGCCGCCGCCGCCCGCCCGGCCGACCCCGCGGCCGCCCCGAGCGCCGGCTTCGCCCCGGCGGCCACCAACCTCGCCCAGGGCCGTCCCACCCAGGAGAGCGGCCACGCCGACGTCTACGACTCGTCGAAGGTCGTCGACGGCAACGCGGGCAGCTACTGGGAGAGCGTCAACAACGCCTTCCCGCAGTGGGTGCAGGTCGATCTCGGCTCATCGCAGAGCGTCAACCAGGTCGTACTGAAGCTGCCGACCAGCGGTTGGGGGACCCGGACGCAGACGCTGAGCGTGCGAGGCAGCACCAACGGTTCGTCCTTCACCGACCTGGTCGGGTCGCAGACGTACACCTTCAACCCGGCGAGCGGCAGCGCCGTCACGATCAACTTCAGCTCGACCTCCACCCGCTACGTCCGGATCACCATCACCGCCAACAGCGGCTGGCCGGCCGGGCAGCTCTCCGAACTGGAGGTGTACGGCAGCGGCGGCACCACCCCCGACACCACAGCGCCGAGCGTCCCCGGCAACCTCTCGTACACCCAGTCGGGCACCACCATCACCCTCAACTGGGTCGCCTCCACCGACAACGCGGGCGGCAGCGGCATCGCCGGCTACGACGTCTACCGCAACGGCGCGTTCCTCCAGTCCATCGGCAACGTGACCACCTTCAACGACACCCAGCCCGCCACGGCGACCGTGTCGTACCACGTCCGCGCCCGCGACGCCGCCGGCAACCTCTCCGGCAACAGCAACACGGTGACCCGCACCGGCAGTGGTGACAGCACCGCGCCGAGCGTCCCGGGGACGCTGTCGCACAGCACGTCGGGCAGCACGATCACGCTCACCTGGGGGGCCTCCACCGACTCCGGTGGCAGCGGGCTCGCCGGCTACAACGTCTACCGGGGCGGCAGCCTGATCGCGACGCTGGGCACCGTCCTCACCTACCAGGACACCCAACCGGCGACGGCTACCGTGTCGTACTACGTCCGCGCCCGCGACGGCGCCGGCAACCTCTCCGGCAACAGCAACACCGTCACCCGGACTGGCAGCAACCCGCCCGCCTGCACCAACGTGGCGCAGGGCAAGAGCATGACGGCGAGCGGCTCCACCTTCAGCTTCACCCCGGACAAGGCGAACGACGGGCAGCTCACCACCTACTGGGAGGGTGCGGCGAGCTACCCGCAGAACCTGACCGTGGCGCTGGGCGCGAACCACTCCATCTCCGGCGTCACCGTGAAGCTCAACCCGGACCCGGCCTGGGGCACCCGCACCCAGACCATCCAGGTCCTCGGCCGCGACCAGGCGTCGTCCTCGTACACCAGTCTGGTGTCGGCGGCGGCCTACCAGTTCGCCCAGGGCACCAACCTGGTGACCATTCCCGTCAGCGCGACCACCGCGGACGTTCAGTTGCGGTTCACCGGCAACACCGGTGCCCCGTCCGGCCAGGTGGCCGAGCTTGAGGTGTGCGGCACCCCGGCACCCAACCCGGACCTGGTCGTCAACTCGGTGACCTGGTCGCCCTCGTCGCCCAGCGAGGTCTCCCCGGTCACCCTCTCGGCCGTGGTGCAGAACATCGGGTCCGCCACCGCCGGTGCGACCACTGTGAACTTCAGCCTGGCCGGCGCGGTCGTCGGCAGCGCCTCGGTGGGCACGCTCGCCGCGGGCGCCTCGACCACCGTGTCGTTCAACGCCGGTACGCGGCCGATGGGCAGCTACGCCGTCTCGGCGGTGGTCGACCCGGCGAACACGATCGTCGAGCAGAACAACGGCAACAACAGCCGCACCGCGGCGTCGCCGCTGGTGGTTGCGCAGGCACCGGGCCCCGACCTCCAGGTGCTCAGCATCGCCTCCAACCCGCCGAACCCGGCCGTCGGGGCGTCCGTCACCTTCACCGTGACGGTCCGCAACCGGGGCACCACCGCGACCGGCGCGACCACTGTCACCCGGCTGGTGGCGGGCAGCACCACGCTCAACACCAACACCGCCTCCATCGCCGCCGGCGCGACGGTCACCGTGGCCGTCAGCGGTAGCTGGACCGCCACCAGCGGCGGCGCCACCATCACCGCAACCGCCGACGCCACCAACGTTGTCGCCGAGACCAACGAGACCAACAACGCGTTCAGCCAGTCGATCGTGGTTGGTCGTGGGGCCGCCGTCCCGTACGTCTCCTACGAGGCGGAGGCCGGCCGTTACCAGGGCACGCTGCTGGAGGCCGACCCGCTGCGCACCTTCGGGCACACCAACTTCGCCAGCGAGTCCTCGGGTCGCAAGTCGGTACGACTCGCCAGCACCGGCCAGTTCGTCGAGTTCACCTCGGCCAACCAGGCCAACTCCATCGTGGTGCGTAACTCCATCCCGGACGCGCCCGGTGGCGGCGGCATCGAGGCGACAATCAGCCTCTACGTCAACGACGTCTTCTCCCGGAAGTTGACCCTGTCGTCGAAGCACAGCTGGCTCTACGGCAACACCGACGGGCCGGAGGCGCTGACCAACACCCCGCAGGCCGACGCCCGGCGGCTCTTCGACGAGTCGAACGCGCTGCTGGCGCAGTCGTACCCGGCCGGCACCCGGTTCAAGTTGCAGCGCGACTCGGGTGACACCGCCTCCTTCTACGTCATCGACATGATCGATCTGGAGCAGGTGGCGCCGGCGGCGAGCCAGCCGGCCGGTTGCACCTCGATCACCTCGTACGGTGCGGTCCCGAACGACGGGCTCGACGACACCGCCGCCATCCAGCGGGCGGTGACCGACGACCAGAACGGTGTCATCAGCTGCGTCTGGATCCCCGCCGGGCAGTGGCGGCAGGAACAGAAGATCCTGACCGACGACCCGCTGAACCGGGGCATGCACAACCAGGTCGGCATCAGCAACGTCACGATCCGGGGCGCCGGCATGTGGCACTCGCAGCTCTACACGCTGACCGAGCCGCAGAACGTGGTGGGCGGCATCAACCACCCGCACGAGGGCAACTTCGGCTTCGACATCGACAAGAACACCCAGATCTCCGACATCGCCATCTTCGGCTCGGGCCGGATCCGCGGTGGTGACGGCAACGCCGAGGGCGGCGTCGGTCTGAACGGGCGCTTCGGCACCGGCACGAAGATCAGCAACGTCTGGATCGAGCACGCCAACGTGGGCGTCTGGGTGGGCCGCGACTACGACAACATCCCCGACCTGTGGGGGCCGGCCGACGGGCTGGACTTCAGCGGCATGCGGATCCGCAACACGTACGCCGACGGCATCAACTTCAGCAACGGCACGCGTAACTCGCGGGTGTTCAACTCGTCCTTCCGCACCACCGGTGACGACGCGCTCGCCGTCTGGGCCAACCCGTACGTCAAGGACCGCAACGTCGACATCGCGCACGACAACCACTTCGTCAACAACACCATCCAGCTGCCCTGGCGGGCCAACGGCATCGCCATCTACGGCGGCTACGACAACTCGATCGAGAACAACCTGATCTACGACACCGCCAACTACCCGGGCATCATGCTGGCGACCGACCACGACCCTCTGCCGTTCTCCGGCACGACGCTGATCGCCAACAACGGCCTCTACCGCACCGGCGGCGCGTTCTGGAACGAGGACCAGGAATTCGGTGCCATCACCCTCTTCCCGGCCACCAGGGACATCGTCGGAGTCACCATCCGTGACACCGACATCATCGACTCCACCTACGACGGCATCCAGTTCAAGAACGGTGGCGGCAACATGCCGAACGTCGCCATCACCAACGTGCGGATCGACAGGTCCGTCAACGGTGCCGGCATCCTCGCGATGAGCGGCGCGCGCGGCAACGCCAACCTGACCAACGTGACGATCACGAACTCGGCCGACGGCAACATCGTCATCCAGCCGGGCTCGCAGTTCGTCATCAACGGCGGCTGACCCGGACCGGGGGCCGCTCCGGCGGCCCCCGGTCGACGACCACGCTTGATCAACACGGTTTCAGTGAAGTCGGGGTGTCCGGGGCATGCGGACGCCCCGACTTCCGTAAGCCCGAGTCGATCATCGCCGGGAGCGCCAGCGGAAGCGTCGGAGGGGGAGGGCTGAGGCTCCCAGCGGGCGTGCAGCGGGGGTGGGGAAGAATGGCCGGGTGACTTTCCCCCGCGACCTTGTTCTGCTCGGGTCCACCGGCTCGATCGGCACCCAGGCCATCGACATCGTCCGGCGCAACCCGGACCGGTTCCGGGTGGTCGCCGTGGGTGCCGGCGGCGGCAACGTCGAGCTGCTCGCCGCGCAGGCTCTCGAACTGGGCGTCGAGGCGGTCGGGGTGGCGAAGGCGTCCGCCGCGCAGGACCTGCAACTCGCGTTCTACGCCGAGGCGAGCCGGCGCGGGTGGGCCACCGGTGACTTCAAGCTTCCCAAGATCGTGGCCGGCCCGGACGCCATGACCGAGCTGGCCCAGTGGCCGTGCGACATCGTGCTCAACGGGGTGGTCGGCTCGCTGGGCCTCGCTCCTACGCTGGCCGCGCTGCGCGGTGGTCGTACTCTCGCGTTGGCCAACAAGGAGTCGCTCGTGGCCGGCGGCCCGCTGGTCAAGGCCGCTGTGACGCGGCCGGGGCAGATCGTGCCGGTCGACTCGGAGCACACGGCGTTGGCCCAGTGCCTGCGCTCGGGCTCGCGCCCGGAGGTGCGCCGGCTGATCGTCACGGCCAGTGGCGGCCCGTTCCGGGGCCGGAGCCGCGACGAGTTGACGCAGGTCACACCCGAGCAGGCCCTCGCACACCCGACCTGGAACATGGGCAAGGTCATCACGATCAACTCGGCCACCATGGTCAACAAGGCCCTCGAGGTGATCGAGGCGCACGAGTTGTTCGACGTGCCCTATGCCGACATCACCGTGATGGTGCACCCGACGTCGGTGATCCACTCGATGGTCGAGTTCGTCGACGGGTCGACGATCGCCCAGGCCAGCCCACCGGACATGCGGTTGCCCATCGCGGTCGCACTCGGCTGGCCGGACCGGGTGCCCGGAGCTGCCGCCGGGGTGGACTGGACCGCCTCGCACACCTGGGAGTTCGCCCCGCTGGACGACGTGGCGTTCCCGGCCGTCGCCCTGGCCAAGGCCGCCGGGGAGGCCGGGCGCTGCCGGCCGGCGATCTACAACGCGGCGAACGAGGAGTGCGTGGCCGCGTTCGTGGCGGGCCGGCTGCCGTTCCTCGGCATCGTCGACACCCTCGAACGGGTGTTGGAGGAGGCTCCGGACTTCGACGAACCAGGTACCGTCGAGGACGTGCTCGCGGCCGAGTCGTGGGCACGCGCGCACGCGCAGGAGATCATCGCGGGTTCGGTGGAAGGAGCTTGATGTCGTACCTGCTCGGGGTGGTCCTCTTCGCCCTGGCCATTCTCATCTCGGTGAGCCTGCACGAGGCGGGTCACATGGTGACCGCCAAGGCGTTCGGGATGAAGGTCACGAGATTCTTCGTCGGTTTCGGCCCCACCATCTGGTCGTTCCGCCGGGGTGAGACGGAGTACGGCCTCAAGGGAATCCCCCTCGGCGGCTTCTGCAAGATCGTCGGGATGACGCCACAGGACGACGATGTCGAGCCGGGCGACGAGTCGCGCGTGATGTGGCGCTACCCCGTCTGGAAGCGGACGATCGTGATGGCCGCCGGGTCGATCACGCACTTCGCGCTCGCCCTGGTCACGATCTGGATCCTCGCCGTCTCCGCCGGCCTGCCCAACCCCGACTTCCCGACCACCGACGCGCAGGCCCGCCAGGAGCCCGCCGTCATCCAGCTCAGTGAGTGCGTGGTTCCGGAGAACGCGGTGCGGGCGTGCACCCCCGCCGACGCGGCCAGCCCGGCCGCCCAGGCGCAACTGCGCAACGGGGACCGGATCACCTCGGTCAACGGCACCCAGATCAACTCCTACGGCGACCTGCTCACTACGCTGCGCGGGCTCAAGCCGGGCGAAACCGCGCAGATCGCATACGTCCGCGACGGGCAGCCGGGCACCACCAGCACGGTGCTCGCGCAGACCCAGCGTCCGCCGCTGAACGACCCCAACGGCGCCGCCGCGCCGGTGGCCGCGCTCGGCGTCGGGCTCGTCCCCAGCACCCCAACCCGCGTGACGTACGGCCCGGTCGGCGCCTTCGGCGCCACCGCCGACTTCACCGGTCAACTGGCCGTCGGCACCGCCCAGGCGCTCCAGCGCCTCCCGCAGAAGGTTCCCGCCCTGTGGACCGCCCTCACCGGCGGCGAGCGGGACATCGACACCCCGATCAGTGTGGTCGGCGCGAGTCGACTCGGCGGCGAGGCGGTGGAGAACAACGCCTGGCTGGTCTTCTTCATGCTGTTCGTGTCGCTGAACTTCTTCATCGGCGTGTTCAACCTGCTGCCGCTGCTCCCGGTGGACGGCGGCCACATCGCCATCGCCTGGTTCGAACGGGCCCGCTCCTGGCTCTACGCGCGGATCGGCCGGGCCGACCCCGGCCGGGTGGACTACCTCAAACTGATGCCCTTCACGTACGCGGTGATCCTGATCGGCGGAGCGTTCACGCTGCTGACCATCGCCGCGGACGTCGTCAACCCCATCACGCTCTTCTCAAGGTGAGTGCCTGAAGTGACAGCTATCAGTCTCGGTATGCCCGCCGTGCCGCCCCCGCCGCTCGCTCCCCGTCGGGCCAGCCGCCAGATCATGGTCGGTTCGGTCCCGGTCGGTGGTGGTGCGCCGGTGTCCGTGCAGTCGATGACCACGACCCTCACCTCCGACATCAACGCGACCCTTCAGCAGATCGCCGAGCTGACCGCGTCCGGCTGCCAGATCGTCCGGGTGGCGGTGCCGTCCCAGGACGACGTCGAGGCGTTGCCCGCGATCGCCAAGAAGTCGCAGATCCCGGTGATCGCCGACATCCACTTCCAGCCCAAGTACGTCTTCGCCGCGATCGACGCCGGCTGTGCGGCGGTCCGGGTCAACCCGGGCAACATCCGGCAGTTCGACGACAAGGTCAAGGAGATCGCTCGTGCCGCGGGAGCGGCGGGGACGCCGATCCGGATCGGCGTCAACGCCGGGTCGCTGGACAAGCGCCTGCTGAGCAAGTACGGCAAGGCCACCGCCGAAGCGCTTGTCGAGTCGGCGCTGTGGGAGTGCTCGCTGTTCGAGGAGCACGGCTTCCGCGACATCAAGATCTCGGTCAAGCACAACGACCCGGTCGTGATGATCCGGGCGTACCGGCAGCTCGCCGAGCAGTGCGACTACCCGCTGCACCTCGGCGTCACCGAGGCCGGGCCGGCGTTCCAGGGCACCATCAAGTCGGCGGTCGCCTTCGGCGCGCTGCTGGCCGAGGGGATCGGCGACACGATCCGGGTGTCGCTGTCCGCCCCGCCGGTGGAGGAGATCAAGGTCGGCAACCAGATCCTGGAGTCCCTCGGTCTGCGCGAGCGGGGCCTGGAGATCGTCTCGTGCCCGTCCTGCGGGCGGGCCCAGGTCGACGTCTACAAGCTCGCCGAGGAGGTCACCGCCGGCCTGGAAGGGCTGCCGGTGCCGCTGCGGGTCGCCGTCATGGGCTGCGTGGTCAACGGTCCGGGCGAGGCCCGGGAAGCCGACCTCGGCGTCGCCTCCGGCAACGGCAAGGGCCAGATCTTCGTCAAGGGGCAGGTCGTCAAGACGGTGCCCGAGGCGCAGATCGTGGAGACGCTGATCGAGGAGGCGCTGCGGATCGCCGACGAGATGGGCGCCGAGCTCCCCGAGGAGCTGCGCGGGCTGGTCACCGGCCCGACCGTCACCGTTCACTGATTTTCCACTTGGAAAAGCGGCCGTTCCCCGTGTGGGGAACGGCCGCTGTGCGTTTGTGCTGATCTTGCGCTCTCGCGCTGTGCTGCCCGTGCCGTGCCGTGCTGCCCGTGCCGTGCCTTGCAGTGGTGCGGCCTGGCGTCACTCGGATTCGGCGAGGATCGCGTACAGCTTGCGCCGGGTCTCGTCGAGCACCTGGGCGGCCCGCTCACGCTGGTCGTCGGTGCCGTTCATCATCACCTGGCGCAGCGCGTTCATCGCCTGTGCGCCGGAGTCACGGATGTCGTGCCAGCTGCTCACAGCGCCCTGGGCGACGTCCGCCCACGGCGGGGTCTGCGCGGCCTCGGTGGCTTCCGCCTGACCGGCCTCGGTGACAGTGAACCGCTTCCGCCCGCCACCGGACTCCTCGGTGCTGGCGACGATCACGCCCTCGTCCTCCAGTAGCTGGAGGGTGGGGTAGATCGAGCCCGGGCTCGGCCGCCACGCACCGCCGGTGCGGGAGTCGATCTCCTGGATCATCTCGTAGCCGTGCATCGCCCGCTCGGTGAGCAGGGCCAACACTGAGGCTCGGACGTTGGGGCGCCGGCCCCGACCCCGTCCACGGCCCCGGCCGCCCCAGGGGCCGCCGTGTCCGTGCTCGTGGCCATGACCGTGCGGACCGGGCGGGACCGGCGGGAAGCCGAACCCCCGCATCCGGGCCTCGTGCATCGGGTGGTGCTGTCGGTGGAACCTCATCGGGTTCTTCCTTCCTTTGGACTATCGCTGATGCATCAACGATATATCGGCAATGCATCGCCGACAACCCTGATTTACCAAACCGTACGTACGTCTTGTTAGGGTGTTGGTCATGCGCCTGCTTCCCCCGCCGGGCCCGGCCCGGGTCCTCACCCTCGGCACCCTGGTCAAGACCGTTGGACGGGGCCTCTGGCTCGTCGCCAGCGCGCTCTTCCTCACCCGGTCGGTCGGCCTGTCAGCCACCCAGGTCGGCATCGGGCTGACCATCTCGGCCCTGGTCGGTGTGTTGGCCAGCGCCCCGAGCGGTTACCTGGCCGACCGCGTCGGCCCACGCGGTGTGCAGGTCGGCGCGCTCTTCGTCGCCGGCACCCTGACCATCGGCCTGATCGCCGTCCGGTCGTTTCCCACGTTCGTGCTGGTGGGAGCGGCCACCGCGCTCGCCGACGCGGTCGAGCGCGGTGCCCGCGGCGCGCTGATCGCCGGAGCGATCCCAGCCGACCAGCGGGTCCGCACCCGCGCCTACCTGCGAGCCACCACGAACGTCGGGATCTCCGTCGGCGCCGTCCTCGGCGGGTTCGCCATCGCCGCCGACACCCGAACCGGGTACGTCGCGCTGATCCTGGCCTCGGCGGCGACGTCACTGGCCGCAGCGGTGGTCTTCCTCCGACTGCCCGCCGTCGCCCCGGTCGCCGCCCCGACGCACGGCCCTCGGCTGGTCGCCCTGCGGGACCGCCCGTTCCTCGCCTTCACCCTGGTCGACGGGCTGATGTCGATGCACTTCAGCCTGCTCACCATCGCCCTGCCGCTGTGGATCGCCGGCCACACCCGGGCCCCCGCCTGGATGATCTCCGCGTTGACGCTGGTCAACACCGTGCTGGTGGTGCTCCTTCAGGTACGCGCCGCGGGTACCGCCGCCACCCTGCCCGGAGCCGCCCGCGCCGCCCGCCGAGCGGGCGTGGCCATCGCCCTGGCCTGCGTACTCTTCGCCGCCAGCGGCGCGCTGCCCACCGCTGGAGCGATGGGCCTGCTCGGCCTCGGGGCACTCGCGCACGTCACCGGAGAGCTGTGGCACTCCGCCGCCGGCTGGGGGATCTCCTTCGGGCTGGCACCAGCGGACGCCCAGGGGCAGTACCAGGGGGCATACGGCATGGGCTACGAACTGGGCAAGATGCTCGCACCGGTCGTGGTGACCACCCTCGCGCTCGGCTGGGGCGTACCTGGCTGGCTCGTACTCGGTGCCCTGTTCCTCCTGCTCGGAGCCCTGGTGCCCCCGGTCGTCCGGTGGGCCGGGCGGACCCGGCCGCTCAGTGGGCCAGCAGAACCGGCACCGGCCTCGGCACTCGACCGGCGGAGCGGGGGGTCGATCTGGCAGGCTGATAGTCGTGCTGACGGTGCCGGTACGCCAACTGGGGGAATCGGAGCGCCGCGCGGTCGAGCGACTGCTCGACCATGACCCGTTCGCGGGCGCGCAGGTCGCCGAGCGGATCGCCGCGCGCGGACTCTCCTGGTGGCGGGCCGAGGGCAGAATCCTGGGGTACGGGGCCCGGCGCAACCTCGAATCACTCTGCTGGCTCGGCGGCAACCTGACCCCGGTGCTGGCCAGCGATGCCGCGGTGGCTGCCTTCGCTGACCTGCTCGCTGGCGAGGAACGGCTCTGCTCCTCCATCGTCGGCCGCGCCGACGCCGTCCTCGGGTTGTGGGACCGCCTCTCCGACACCTGGGGGCCAGCGCGAGACGTACGCCCAAATCAGCCACTGCTGGTCACCGACACGCTGCCACCCGTACCGGCCGATCCGGAGGTACGCCAAGTGCGCTCCGGCGAGGTCGACCGGCTCTTCCCAGCGGCGGTGTCCATGTACACCGAAGAGGTCGGCGTGTCCCCGCTGGCCGAAGACGGCGGACGCAGCTACCGCCGGCGGGTCAACGACCTGGTCCGGACCGGCCGCGCGTACGCCCGCATCATCGACGGCAAGGTCGTGTTCAAGGCCGAGCTGGCCGTGGTGACCAAACGGACGGCCCAGGTCCAGGGCGTCTGGGTGGCACCGGAATGGCGAGGTCGGGGGATCGCCACCTCCGCCATGGCCGCCGTGGTCCGCGACGCGCTGCTCCGGGTCGCCCCCACCGTCAGCCTGTACGTCAACGACTTCAACCTCCCGGCCAGGCGCGTCTACGAGCGCTGCGGCTTCCAGCCGATCGGCACCCTGGCCACCGTCCTCTTCTGACAGCTGCGGGTCGGCTCGCGGTGATGCATCCGCGCAGATCTTGGACAGTTACCGTTCGGCCCGCGGAACGGAAAGTGTCCAAGATCTGCGGGCGGATGCGGGTTGAATGACATCCGCATCCCGCGAGGGCTCCGGCACCGCGAGATCTCCAGTTCTGGGACCAGCGACCCGGCGGCCCGGTGACCAGCGACCCGGCGGCCCGGTGACCGGCGGCCCGGTGGCCGGCGGCCCGGTGGCCGGAGGGCGGTGAGCGGTGAGCGGTGAGCGGTGGCCAGCGTCCGGTCGCGGGCGGCGGTCGGCCAGCGACCGCGTCTGGCGTCCGGGATCCGGCGGCCAGCGGCCAGCGGCCAGCGGCCAGCGGCCGGTCGCTGGCTGCGGGCGTCCCGCGACCGGCGGCGGGCGGCCAGCGGCGGGCATCCGGCGACGGCGGCGGGCGTCCGGCGGCCGGCGGCGGCTAATGACCGGAGGTCAGCGTCTGGCCACAACAGAAATGCCGCTGGCCGGCACCCTGGGTTGCGGGTGCCGGCCAGCGGTCGGTGTCGTGCTGTGGTCTTGCCGTGCTGCGGTGGTGCTGGTGTGCGTGTTCTGCGGGTGGTGCGGGGTCAGCTGTTCCAGTGCTGGGCGACGAGGTCGGTGGCCTGCTGCTCCCACTGGGCGTAGGCGTCCGGGTAGGCCGATACCTGCACGGTCTGCGCGGCGTCGGTCAGGGGCATGTCCTGCCACCCGTCGACCTGCTTGAGGCCCTTGAGGAACGCGGTGGTGGAGTAGGCGGGGTCGGTGATCTGCTCCGGCGTACCCCAACCACTGGACGGGCGTTGCTGGAACAGGCCCAGCGAGTCGTGGTCGTTCATGTCGCCCAGGTGGCCGAGGTTCTCCAGCTTCGACTCCTGCAGGCTCGTCGCGATCGAGATGACCGCGGCCCGCTCCGGCAGGCCGGCCTTCTTCGTGGCGGCGATGATGGCCTTGACGTTGGCGCTCTGCTCGTCGTTGAGGGTGATGTGGGACTGCTCGCCCTGCGGCTTCGACGCCGACTGCTGCACTGCCACGGCGACGGGCTTGCCCTCGGCCGGGGCGGCGTGGGCGGCGATCGGGCCGGCGAAGACACCACCGGCGAACGCGAGACCAGCAACGGACAGCATGCTCTTACGGAAGATCGTGTTCATGAGGGGTAGCTCCTTCGGGGGTAGGACACCCGAACCGCCAACAGGGGGGTGGCGGCAGGGTGTGAGCACCTCGTCCGGCGCTGCAACATACAAAGGGGAAGAAGTCTGGGGGGGTGACGCCCTGTCGGGCGTCGGGTCGGCGACCTAGCGAGCGGGGGCTCGTGGCGCCGGGTCCAGATGTAACGACCGGGGGGCCGGAGCAATTCCGGGGTTGGCCCATCCGTTGGCACCCTCATCGTGGCGGTGCCCGTCGGTCGTTCGTGGGGACTGTAACGACCGGGGGGCCGAGGTCGTTCCGGGTTGGCCCATCTGCCGGCACCCGCATTTCGGCGGTGCCAGGCGGTCGGTCGTGGGGACTGCAACGACCGGGTGCGGGCTGGCATTCCAACCTGCGCGACCAGCCCTCAAGGGTCGGGCGGCGGGTCGGTGGTACTGCGATCGTCAGGGTATGTAACGACCCCGGCCCCGCCATGATTCCGGCCCACGGGTGCGCCCGGTCACAACCCCGCAAGCACCCACCAACGGACAAACCGCCCACGCACCCGCCGGGCCTGCGCCGTCGAATCACCCTCACCCGCGTGATCCACTCGCGTTCACGGAAGTCGGGGCATCCGGGATGCCGGGACACCGCGATATCAAGGAACCCGAGTCGATCAAGAAGCCTCTGATGGGACCGCGGGTGTCTAGATGGCATCAGATCGGACAAAACTCCCAGGGTGCCGGCAGTGCCACCGGGGTTCTGCCGGCGCTGACCCGGGCCTGCCGGCCCTGACCTGCCCACCGCGCCGGCTTCGATCCGGGCCTGTCGGCCCTGACCTGCCTACCCCGCCGGCTCTGGCCCCGGACCGTCGGCCTTGGTTCGCCCACTGTGCCGGCTTTGCCCCGGCCGCTGGCGACGATGACTCGGAAATCGTCGGTTCGGTGCCCTCTGTCTGGTTCAGGCATCGGGCGGCGCGGCTGTGGCTGCGGCATCGAGCAGGTCAGTTGTCGCCGCTGGCGGAACTGATGGATGCCCTGCTCAGGACCGGAAAATCGGTTGAGTTGACGGGGTGGTGCCGGCAGGCTGAGGTCTCCGCCACCCACGTCCCGGAGGACTTTCCATGCGCCTGCTCCGTGATCTGTGGGGTACTTCGACCCGTCGTATGACGATCGTGGCCGTCCTGATCGTGCTGGGGGCCGCGGGGCAGGCGGGCGCGTCGGCGCTGGCCGGCGCGGTGCTGGTGCATCGTTCGGCTGGTTTCTTCGGCGTACTGGCCGTGGCCCTGGTCGCCGTGGTCCTCAGCGACCTCGCGGTGAGTCTGCTGATGGCCGGTCTGACCGCCGACTGGTCCGCTGATGTGCGTCGCCGGCTCTGTCGTGTCGCTCTCGGGCAGGATCTGCCCACCCTGGAGACCACTCCGGTGGGCGAGTTGCTGGACCGGATCGACGGGGACGTCTATCAGGTGGCGTCGGCGATTCGTAACCAGGGCACCCGACTCGCCCAGGGCCTCTGCGTCGGTCTGTTGTCGATGGTCGTGGCGCTGTTCGTGTGGTGGCCGGCGGGGATCGCGATGGTGCTGCTCACGGTGGTGCTCGCGGTCGGCCTGCGCCGGCCCACGGCGCGGATCGGCCCGGCCCGGATGGCCGAGGAGGAGGCGTGGTCCGACCTGGCCGCCGTGATGGAGGAGGCGGTGCACGGCCAGGACGACGTACGCACCAGTTTGGCGCGGCCGTACGTGCTGCGGTTGTACGCCCGGCGGGCTGCCGCCGTGCTGTCCCGGGGCCTGGTGGTCTGGGTGCTGTCCGCCCGGGTGGCGACGGTGGCGACCGCGACGATCCGGGCGGGCATCGGCGCGGTGGTGCTCGGCGGTGCCTGGGCGTTGGCCACCGACCGCATCGACGCCGCCCGGCTCACCGCCATCTGGCTGCTCGCCCTGGCCTTCGGAGCGACCGCGGAGCACGTCAGCCGGATGGTGCCGGAGATCCAGGAGGCCCTCGGCGCGTGGGCGCGGGTGCAGTTGCTCTACAAGGCCCGCCAGGAGCCGGTCGGCGGGGCCAGCCCGAGCGAGGGTGACCTGCGCATCCGGGACCTGACATTCGGGTACGGCGAAAGTGACCGGGGGGCCGCGCTGCGCGGGCTCAGCCTCACCTTCGCGCGCGGTCGGTCGTACGCGCTGATCGGACGGACCGGTTCGGGCAAGTCGACGCTGGCGAAGGTGCTCACCCGGGCGGTCGACGTGCCGCCGGGCACGGTTTTCCTCGGGGGAACCGACCTGTGCGACCTCGACGTCGAGCAGTTGCGCCGCTGGGTGGCGTTGGTACCGCAGCGCACCGAGATCCTGGCCGGCACGCTCGCCGAGAACGTGGCGCTCTTCGACCCGGAGTTGCTCGACGCGGCGGCTCGGGCGCTCGACGAGCTGGGCCTGGCCGGGTGGATCGCCGAGCTGCCGGACGGGTTGACGACCCGGTTGGGGGAGGGCGGGCACGTGCTCTCCGCCGGTCAGGAGCAGTTGGTGGCGTTCGCCCGGATCCTGGTCCGGGAGCCGCACGTGGTGATCCTCGACGAGGCCACCGCGCGGCTGGACCCGGTCACCGAGGCACGGGTGCAGCGGGCCACCGAACGACTGCTGCGCGACCGGATCGGCATCGTCATCGCGCACCGACTCTCCTCGGTGCGCCGCTGCGACGAGGTGGTCGTCCTGGCCGACGGCGCGGTGGTCGAGGCCGGTCCGCTGGAGACGTCGACGCGCTTCGCCGAACTGTTGGCGACCAGCCACGCCGCCGCGTACGCCACGGTGGCGCCGACCGGTCGCACCGGCGTCGGCACCGACCTGCTGGTCGGCCCCGGCCCGGCCGACCCCTGGCCGGCCGAGCCGGCACCCGCGCGGGTCGAGCCGGTCGTGGCGAATGAGCAGGGCGCCGCCTGGCCGACCGAGCCGGCACCAACGCGGGTACAGCCGAATGAGCAGGCCACGCGGGAGACACCGCCCGACAGCACGCAGGGCGCGGTCGCGCCGACCCGGGCCGACCCGCCGCCACTGCCGCCGGTGCCGCCGGCTCGGACGCTGCGGGAGATCCTCCGACTCTGCACCAACGATCCCCGGTACGGGGCGGCGGCGATCGTGCTGTTCCTCGGGCTCAGTCTGCTCGGGCTGGACGGCCCGGTGCTGCCCTGGCTCTGGGCGGACCTGGTCGACGGGACCGGCAACCCGTACCTGCCGGCGGTGGGGATCGTCGCGGGGTTGCTGATCACCCTGCCGCTGCCCTTCTACACCCACGTCTGGTTCCCGCAGTGGTGGGTGCGGCAGATGCTGCGGATCGGTCTACGCCTGGTGCACGGCCAGACCGGGCCGCGCCGGGTCAGCTCCCACACCCCCGCCGAGGTGGTGGCGCAGGGTGGGGACACCGAGCGGGTGGTCCAACTCGCCGACAACGTGCTGGACCAGACCGTCGCGCTGGTGCTCGTGGTCGCCATGACGGCGGTCACCGGCAGCGTCGTACCCGGGCTGTTCTTCCTCGGCACGATGGTGGTCTCCGGGCTGGCCGCGACGTTGTTCGGGCCGAAGCTGGAGCGTGCGGCCCGGGCGACGGTGGCGGCGCGGGCTGCCTTCGCCACGGCGCTGGTGTCCGCGCTCTCCGCGGCGCGGACGGTGAAGCTCGCCGGCGCGACCGCGGCGGTGCTGCGCCACCTGGCGGGCCTGGACGTGCTGCGCAGCGACCGGCAGCGGCGGGAGATCTCGGTGCAGGTGTGGGCGCGCTCCACACCGTCGATGGCCAGTGGGCTGTTGCCGATCGGCGCCTGGGCGCTCTACCTGAACGGTTCGCTCTCCGCCGGGGCGGTGCTGGTGGCCGTCTCCACCCTGGGCGCGGCCCGCTGGTTCGCCTGGACGACGGCCTCGTTGATCTCGCAGTTGCCCTCGGCGCGGGTCTGGACCCGGCGCACGGCGGCGATGACCGGGGTGAGCGCGTATTCCGCGGGGGTGCCGGAGGTCGACCTGACGGCCGGGACGGCGCCCGCGCCGACCATGCCGCCCCGGCATCCGCTGCGCCGGCTGGAGCTGCGTCGCTTCGGGGTGGTGCACTCCGACGGGACGGTGGCCGTCCGGGACGTGGACCTGACCGTGCAGCGGGGGCAGTTGGTGCTGATCGTCGGGCCGGTGGGGTCGGGCAAGTCCTCGTTGCTGCGGGCGCTGGCCGGGATCGTGCACCACACCGGCGAGCTGGCCTGGAATGGTGACCCGGTCACCGAGCCGGAGTTGTTCCTGCGTCCCAACCAGGTCGGCTACGTCGGTCAGTTGCCCCGGGTGCTCTCCGGCACGGTGGCCGAGAACATCGCCCTCGGGCACCAGGTGGACGCGGCGGGGGCGGTCAGCACCGCCCAGCTCGACCACGACCTGGCCGCCGCCGGTGGCGGGCTGGGCCTGCTCATCGGGCACAAGGGCACCCGGCTCTCCGGCGGGCAGTTGCAGCGGCTGGCGCTGGCCCGGGCGCTGGCCCCGCGTACCGAGCTGCTGGTCGCCGACGACGTGTCGTCGGCGCTGGACGTCACCACCGAGCTGGCGCTGTGGCAGGCGTTGCGCGCCCACGGGGTGACAGTTGTCGGCTCGACCGCGAAGCGCGCCGCGTTGGTCCGGGCCGACCACGTGGTGGTGCTGCTCGGCGGCACGGTGGCCGCTCAGGGCACCTGGCAGGACCTGGAGGGCGACTGGTCGCACCTGGCCGGTTGACCGACGGTCGGGCGGCCGCTCACGCGGCGGCCGCCCGACCGGCCGGGATCAGGCGGCGCGGGCGTACTGGGCGGGCCCGGAGTACGCGACGCCGAGCTTCGCGGCGGCTCGGCGCGGCCAGTACGGGTCGCGCAGCAACTCCCGGCCCAGCAGCACCAGGTCGGCCTCGCCGCCGGCGACGATCTGCTCGGCGTGCTCGGGCTCCACGATGAGGCCCACCGCGCCGGTCGGCACGCCGGCCTCGCGGCGGATCTGGGCGGCCAGCGGCACCTGGTAGCCGGGGCCGAGCGGAATGCGCTGGTCCGTGCTCACCCCACCGGAGGACGCGTCGACCAGGTCGACGCCGACGCCGGCCAGCTCACCGGCGAGCACCACGCTGTCCTCGATCGTCCAGCCGCCCTCGACCCAGTCGGTGGCGGAGATCCGGGTCAGCACCGGCACGTCCTCGCCGACCGCGGCGCGCACCGCGCGCGCCACCTCCAGGGTGAGCCGCATCCGGGCGGCCCGGTCACCGCCGTACGCGTCGGTGCGGTGGTTGGTCAGCGGCGACAGGAACTCGTTGAGCAGGTAACCGTGGGCGGCGTGGATCTCCACGGCGGCGAAGCCGGCGTCCAGGGCGCGAACGGCTCCGGCCGCGAACGCCTCGACCACACCGGCGATGCCGGCCTCGTCGAGGCTGGTCGGCGTCCGGTAGTCGGCGGTGAACGGCTCCGAGCCGGGGGCGACGGGCGTCCAGCCGCCCTCGGCGTCCGGCACGCCACCGCTCTCCGGTGCCCACGGCCGGTAGGTGGAGGCCTTGAAGCCGGCGTGCGCGAGCTGCACGGCCGGCACCGCGCCGTGGGCGGCGACGAACGCGGTCACCGGTCGCCAGGCGTCGACGTGCGCGCCGGACCAGAGGCCGGTGTCCTGCGGGCTGATCCGGCCCTCGGGGAGTACGGCGGTCGCCTCGGTCAGCACCAGGCCGGCGCCACCGACCGCGCGACTGCCGAGGTGGATCAGGTGCCAGTCGGTGGGCAGACCGTCGGGGCCGGCGGAGTACTGGCACATCGGTGCCATGGCGATCCGGTTGGGCACTGTGACCCCGCGCAGGGCCAGGGGAGTGAACAGGGAACTCATGGGGTCATCCTCTCCGACACGGCGACGGGCCCCCGGGGAGAGGGGCCCGTCGTCGTACTGGTGAATCGATCAGGCAGGAACGGGGGTGAGCTCGGGCCGGGTGTCGGCGACCGGCTCCGGGTCGGTCAGGTCACGCCGGCCGGCGGACTCGTACGCGGCCCGGTCGAGAGTGCCCTCGCGGGCGGCGACCACTGTCGGTACCAACGCCTGCCCCGCGACGTTGGTGGCGGTGCGGATCATGTCCAGGATCGGGTCGATGGCCAGCAGCAGGCCGGCGCCGGCCAGCGGCAGACCCAGCGTGCTGAGGGTCAGGGTGAGCATCACGATCGCGCCGGTCAGGCCGGCGGTGGCCGCCGAGCCGACCACCGAGACGAAGGCGATCAGCAGGTAGTCGCCGATGCCGAGGTGCACGCCGAACACCTGGGCCACGAAGATCGCGGCGAGGGCCGGGTAAATGGCGGCGCAACCGTCCATCTTCGTGGTCGCGCCGAAGGGCACCGCGAACGAGGCGTACTCGCGGGGCACGCCGAGACGCTCGACGGAGCGTTGGGTCACCGGCATGGTGCCGACCGAGGAGCGGGACACGAAGGCCAGCTCGATCGCCGGCCAGGCACCGGCGAAGAAGCGCAGCGGGTTGAGGCGGCCGGCGAGGATCAGCACCAGCGGGTAGACCACGAACAGCACGATGGCGCAGCCGACGTAGACGGCGGTGGTGAACTTCGCGAGGGGGGCCAGCAGATCCCAGCCGTACGAGGCGACGGCGTTGCCGATCAGGCCGAGGGTGCCGATCGGGGCGAGCCGGATGACCCACCAGAGCGCCTTCTGGACGATCTCCAGCAGGGAGCGGTTCAGCGCCACGAACGGTTCGGCGGCCTCGCCGACCAGCAGGGCCGCGGCACCGATGACGACGGCGAGGAAGACGATCTGGAGGACGTTGCCCTCGACGAACGCGCCGACCGGGTTGGTGGGCACGATCCCGGTGAGGAAGTCGGTCCACGAGCCGGTGTTCTTCGGCGGTGCCGCTCCGCCCAGGTCGAGGGTCACGCCCTTGCCCGGGTTGGTGAGCAGGCCGAGGCCGATGCCGATGCTCACCGCGATCAGTGCGGTGATGCCGAACCACAGCAGGGTCTTGACGGCGAGCCGGGCGGCGTTGGCGACGCCGCGCAGGCTGACCACGCTGACCACGATGGCGGTGAAGACCAGCGGCGGCACGGCCAGCTTGAGGAGTTGGACGAAGAGGCTACCGACGGTGTGCAGGGTGCTGGTCAGCCAACTCAGGTCGTTGCTGCGGGCCAGGAAGCCCAGCGCGACGCCGAGCACGAGGCCGAGCAGGATCTGCACGGAGAAGGGAATTTTGCGCAGGCTGAAGGGCATGGGGATGTATCCAATTGTCCGGTCCGATCGGGGCAGGCGTAGGAACGCGGCTAGCCCGGACAGATGCCACTGGCCTGCAGTCGGAGATCGACATACAGGCGGACAGTGAGGCCCCAGACATTGGTCATCGCTGGCCGACGATACGCCGATTCCCGCTCATCGGAAGGACCGGACGGCGTGAGGCTCCTTACAGAGGGCCAGCGCGGTGGCGGTGCCCACGCCCCACAGCACCGTGAGGGCGAGGATCAGCCGTTCCAGCACCCCCACCACCGGGCCTCGACCGATCACGAGCATCGCCAGTCCCACCGTGGCACAGAGCGGCAGAGCCAGCGCGGCGGCGACGCCGGCCAGCCGACGCACCGTCCGGCCGGCCGGCCCGGAGACGGCGAGCGCGATCATGGCGAAGACCACGGACGCGGTCGCCGCGATGCTCGCGCCGCCGTGCACCAGGTCCGCCGTCGTGGCGCGCTCGAACGGCGGCAACGGGCAGCCGTCGGAGCAGGTCACCGCCCCGGACACGGCGGTGAACACGGCCCCGGTGGCGAGCAGCGCCGGGGCCGCCGCCCACACCCCGGGGGGCAGCGCCGCGCCGATCAGCAGCAACGCGCCGGCAAGGGCCAGGATCCCGATCCGGTACGTCGTGGCGTGGGCGCTGCCGGCGATGCCCGCCTCGCTGACGTACCCGGTGAGCCCTGGACCGGGACCGGCGACCACGGCGAGCGTCACCGCCACCGCACCGGCCAGGGTGCAGCCGGCCGCGGCGGACCCGGCGACCCGGCGGGCGACGTCGCCACGGGCCCTCGGCACGGTCGGGGCGGCGGGCCGACCCGGCTCAGCCACGCCCGTGCGGCGTGCTCCAGGCGGACTCGTCCGGCCCGAGTGGCACGATGCCGCTGGGATTGATCTCCCGGTGCGTGCCGTAGTAGTGCCGCTTGATGTGGTCGAAGTCCACCGTCTCGCCGAAGCCCGGCGTCTGGAACAGGTCCCGGGCGTACGCCCAGAGCACCGGCATCTCGGTCAGCTTGTTGCGGTTGCACTTGAAGTGCCCGTGGTACGCGGCGTCGAAGCGGACCAGCGTGGTGAACAGCCGCACGTCCGCCTCGGTGATCGCGTCACCCATCAGGTAACGCTGCCCGGCCAGCCGCTCGGAGAGCGCGTCCAGTCGGGCGAAGAGCGCCCGGAACGCCTCGTCGTACGCCTCCTGGGAGGTGGCGAACCCGCACCGGTAGACGCCGTTGTTCACGTCGGTGTGGATCTCGGCCATCAGCGCGTCCATCTCGGGGCGCAGTGCCTCCCGGTAGAGGTCCGGCGCCCCCGCACGGTGCAGCGACCGCCACTGCGTGGAGAGGTCGAGGGTGAGCTGCGGATAGTCGTTGGTGACCACCCGGCCGGTCAGGGTGTCGACGAGCGCCGGCACGGTCACCCGGCCGGTGTAGTCCGGGTCGGTGGCCAGGTACGCCTCGGAGAGGAAGCTCACGCCGAGGACCGGGTCGAAGCCGTCCGGGTCGAGGGCGAACGCCCAGCCCCGCTCGTCCCGGATCGGGTCGACGGTGCCCAGCGAGATGGCGTCGTCCAGCCCGAGCAGACCGCGCACGATCCTCGCCCGGTGCGCCCACGGGCAGGCCCGACACCAGATCAGCCGGTAACGGCCGGCCTCCAGTGGCCAGCGGTCCTGCTCGTCCGGGCCGCCGCCGGGTGGCGAGGTCGAGTCGGCGGTGACCCGACCGGTGAACCGGTTCGGCTGGCGGACGAACGCGCCGCCGCTGGTCTCTGCGCTGAACTGGGCCCGGGCCATGCCGTCAACCTATCCGCTGCCGGCGCGGATATCCTGGCGGCCGGCAGCCCTCGCGACCCGGTGGGCGTGCCCCACCCCCGCCGTCTGCACCCCCTAAGGACTCGCGATGACCGTGGCATACCTGGTGGCCGGTGTCCGCACCCCGATCGGCCGGTACGCGGGCGCGCTGGCCGGCGTCCGCCCCGACGACCTGGCCGCGCACGTGATCCGTGAGCTGGTCGCCCGCCACCCGTCGGTGGACTGGTCCCGGGTCGACGACGTCGTGCTCGGCTGCGCCAACCAGGCCGGCGAGGACAACCGCAACGTGGCCCGGATGGCGGCGCTGCTGGCCGGGCTTCCCGAGGAGGTGCCGGGCAGCACTGTCAACCGGCTCTGCGGCTCGGGCCTGGACGCGCTCGCCACCGCCGCCCGATCGATCGTCGCCGGGGACGCGGAGCTGGTGATCGCCGGCGGGGTGGAGAGCATGAGCCGCGCGCCGTTCGTCATGCCGAAGGCGACGTCGGCGTACTCCCGCTCGGCCGAGGTGTACGACACCACCCTGGGCTGGCGGTTGGTGAACCCGTTGATGCGTGACGGGTGGGGGGTCGACTCGATGCCGGAGACGGCGGAGAACGTGGCCGCCGAGTACGGCGTCAGCCGGGCCGAGCAGGACGCCTTCGCGTACCGGTCGCAGCAGCGCGCGGCCAAGGCGCAGGCCGACGGCCGGTTCGCCGAGGAGATCGTGGCGGTGTCCGTGCCGGCCGGTCGTCGGGAGACGCGGCTGGTCGAGGTCGACGAGCACCCCCGGGAGACCACGCTGGAAAAGCTGGCCGCGCTGCCCACCCCGTTCCGCGACGGTGGCACGGTGACCGCCGGCAACTCCTCGGGCGTCAACGACGGCGCGGTGGCGCTCCTGGTGGCCAGCGAGGCGGCGGTTGCCCGGTACGGCCTGACCCCGCTGGCCCGGATCGTCGGTGCGGCGGCGGCCGGTGTGCCGCCCCGGATCATGGGGATCGGTCCGGTGCCGGCCACCCGCAAGCTGCTCGACCGCCTCGGCGTCGAGATGGGCGCGGTGGACGTGGTGGAGCTGAACGAGGCGTTCGCCGCGCAGTCCGTGGCGGTGTTGCGCGAGCTGGGGCTGCCCGTGGACGCCGACCATGTCAACCCGAACGGTGGGGCCATCGCGCTGGGGCACCCGCTCGGCGCCAGCGGCGCGCGGCTGGCGCTGACCGCCGCACTGGAGCTGCGCCGCCGCGGCGGCCGCCGGGCTCTGGCCACCATGTGCATCGGCGTTGGTCAAGGCATCTCGCTGTTGCTGGAGTCAGCCGCCTAGAGTGGTCCACACCACACGACCCGCGGGTCGACCGGTGCCCACGCGTGCCCGCTGCGCGACCCGACGCCGGTGCCGTCCCGCGCCGCGGCGATGAACTGGGGAGCACGCTGATGCCGGACGGACTGCCGACCGAGATCGATCTGACCAGGCCGAGCGCGGCCCGGGTGTACGACTACTTTCTGGGTGGAGCGCACAACTTCGAGATCGACCGGCAGTTGGCGGAGCAGATCGCCAGCATGACCCCGAATCTCGCCGCCACCATGCGCTCTGGCCGGGAATTCCTGCGCCGGGCCGTCCGGGTGCTGCTCGATGCCGGCATCGACCAGTTCCTCGACATCGGCTCCGGAATTCCCACCGTGGGCAACGTGCACGAGGTGGCGCAGGGGGTGAACCCCAAGGCCCGCGTCGTGTACGTCGACATCGACCCGGTGGCGGTCGCACACAGCCGGGAGCTGCTGGCCGGCAACGAGCTGACCGGGGTGATCCACGCCGACCTGCGTGAGCCGGAGCGGATCCTCGCCGAGACCCGACAGCTCGGGCTGATCGACTTCAGTCGACCGATGGGCATCCTGCTGGCCGGGGTGGTGCACTTCATCCCGGACACCGACCGGCCCGAGGCGATCCTGGCCACCCTGCGGGCCGCCGCCGCGCCGGGCAGCTTCCTGGTCGTCTCACACTCCACCTTCGAGGACCAGCCGCAGGAGATGCTGGACGCCCAGCGCCTCTCCGCCCGCACCGCCACCGAGATCACCCTGCGCTCCCGCGCGCAGGTCACCGGCTTCTTCGGCGACTGGACCGTCCTGGAACCGGGCGTGGTGCACATGCCGCTCTGGCGCCCGGACTCACCGTCCGACGTGGACGAGCACCCGGAGCGGTTCGGCGCCTTCGGGGGCGTCGCCCGGTACGACCAGCCCGCCGGCTGATCTCGTGGCCGCCGTCCCGGACCCGACCGGGGTCGTTGCCGGCCGGGACCCCGCCGGGGTCGTTGCCGGTCGGGACCCCGCCGGGGTCGTTGCCGGTCGGGCGGATGCCCAGGGGTACGCCGCCGACTGGGCCCGCGCGGTGCGCCGGCTCGGGTTCGTGCCGCTCAGCGTGGCCGAGACCGAGCGGCTGCTGCTGGTGCACACGCTCCGGCTGGCCCAGGTGGTACGGGCGGAGCCGTTCAGCGCTCACCCGGCCGAGGAGGTCGGGCGGGCCCTGGTGGAGGCGCAGATCACCGAGCCGCAGGCCCTGGAGTGGACGCTGCACGCGCTCGGCGCGACCTTCGGGCGTCAGGTGCTGGGCGACGGTGACCGGCCAGCCGACCTCGCCGACCGGGTCGCGGCGGTGCAGGGCGGGCTGGCCGCCGGGTTCGCCCGTGCCCTGCGCGACCGCACCTTCAGCCAGCAGGAGCGGATCGCCCGGTCGGCCTGGCAGGCACGCGACGAGGTCGAGCAGGCGCTGCGTGCGAGCGAGGCACGGTTCCGGGCGGTGTTCACCGGCGCCGCGATCGGGATCGGGATCGCCGGCGTGGACGGTCGGATCATCGACGTCAACCAGGCGTTCGCCGACATGCTCGGCTACTCGATCGAGGAGTTGCGCGAGATCAACGTGGCGGCGCTGTTCCACGCCGACGACGCGGCCGGGATGTGGGAGCTCTACCAGGAGATGATCGAGGGCAAGCACGACGCGGCCCGGGTGGAGAAGCGCTACCACCGCAAGGACGGCACCGTGGTCTGGACGGATCTTGCCGTCTCGCTGATCCGACACGAGGGCCGGCCGCGATTCACCGTCGCGATGATCGAGGACATCACCGAGCGGTACGAACTCCAGCAGCGGCTGCGCTTCCAGGCGCTGCACGACCCGCTGACCGGGCTGCCCAACCGGACGCTGTTCTTCGAGACGTTGGGACGGGTGCTCGACACCGCGGGCGTCGGGCAGCAGGTCGGGGTGTGCTTCCTCGACCTGGACGGCTTCAAGGCGATCAACGACAGTCTCGGCCACGACCTCGGTGACCGGCTGCTCGTGATGATCGGCCGGCGGCTGGCCGCGTGCGTGGCCGACCACGGCCACCTGGTCGCCCGGATGGGGGGCGACGAGTTCGTGATCCTCGTCGACGGAGGAGACGACACCGACGACCCGGTCGCCGTCGCGGAGGCCGCGCTGGCCGCCGTCGCAGCCCCGGTCCACGTCGGCGAGCACCAGTTGGCCGTCTCGGCCAGTGTGGGCATCGTGCAGTGCCCGGCCTCGGAGACCAGCGCATCCGAACTGATGAAGGCCGCGGACACCACGCTCTACTGGGCCAAGGCGGCGGGCCGGGGCCGGTGGGCGGTCTACGACCCGGAGCGCGGCGCCCGGGACATCGCCCGCTCGGCGCTGGTCGCCGGGCTTCCCGCCGCACTGGACCGGGGCGAGTTCGTGCTGCACTACCAGCCGATCGTGTCGCTGCTGGAGGGCACCATGCTCGCGGTGGAGGCACTGGTCCGTTGGGAGCATCCGGAGCTGGGCCTGATCGGGCCGGACCGGTTCATCGGCCTGGCCGAGGAGACCGGCCTGATCGTCCGGCTCGGCGAGTGGGTGCTGCGACGGGCCTGCGAAGACGCCGAGCGGTGGTGGCGGGAGTTCCCCGACGCCAGGCTGGTGGTCAGCGTCAACCTGGCCGCCCGGCAGGCCGACGAACCAGCCATCGTGGACACCGTCGCCGACGCGTTGCAGACCAGCGGACTGCCCGCGGAACTGCTCCAACTGGAGCTGACCGAGAGCGCCGTGATGGGCAGCGCCGGCGAACCCCTGCGCAGCCTGCACCGGCTCGCCGCGCTCGGCGTCCGGCTGGCCGTGGACGACTTCGGCACCGGGTACTCCAACCTGGCGTACCTGCGCCGGTTGCCGATCCACTGCCTGAAGCTCGCCGGTCCGTTCGTCGAGGGCATCCGCGCGGACGGGACCGACGTGGTGGCCGACCACCGCGACGAACGGATCGTCGACGCGTTGGTCCGGTTGGCGCACGCCCTGGAGTTGTGGGTCACGGCCGAGGCGGTGGAGACCGGCGTGCAGGCGGAACGGCTGCGGGCGCTGCGCTGCGACACCGGGCAGGGCCGTTACTTCGGTGCGCCGGCCCCGGCCGACGTGATCACGGCCCGGCTTCGCGGCAGCGGAGTGTTGGCGTGAGCGAGCGAACCAGCAGGCACAGCAGCGTGGCGCGAAGCGACGGCACGGAGCGAAGCGGAATGCTGGCGTGAGTGGGGGATTGTTTCGATCCGGAGGGTGGCGACGGAGGGTGGCGGCGTGGACCTGACGGACTCGCAGACGGCGGTGACCGTGGTGGCCGGGCTGGCCATCCTGGCCGGGTTGGCCGGAGTGGTGGTGCCCGGTCTGCCAGCGCTGCCGCTGTGCTGGGGCGGCGTGCTGCTCTGGGCGGTCTTCGGCGGCGCCGGCCTGGGCGGCTGGGCGGTGTTCGCCGCCGCCACCCTGGTCGCCGGGGGCGGCGCCGTGATCAAGTACGCGTGGCCGGGCCGGAACCTGAAGCGCACCGGTGTGCCGACGTCCACGCTGCTCGCCGGCGGGGTGCTCGGCATCATCGGGTTCTTCGTGGTGCCTGTCGTCGGCCTGGTACTCGGCTTCGTCGCCGGGGTGTGGGCGGCCGAACGGCTCCGGCTGGGCAGCAACCAGCTCGCGTGGCCCTCCACCGTGCAGGCCCTGAAGGCCGCCGGCCTGTCGATGCTCGTGGAGTTCCTGGCCGGCCTCGTGGTCGCGGCCCTCTGGGTAGCCGGCCTCCTCCTGACCTGACCCACGCCCTTCCTGCGGTGATCAAGAGCTTTCGGTCAGGGATGGCCGGAAATCTGACGCAAACCCCTTGATCACGAGGTGGAGTGGGGCGCGGGGCACTTTTTCGGGTACGGCGGAGTGGCCGTACGTGAGAGAGAGGCGTGCCCCGCGCCACCGGGTCGGGCGGTCCGAGCGCCCGGGTTGGCCCTTATCGGGCCTGGTCACTGGTCCAGGATGCCGGCCGGGGCGGCCGGACGGCAACGCAATTAGCCCGACGGCGGTGAGATTCCCACCGACTACGTATTGACCGCCTTGATCGGCCGGGTCGACACTTTGCCCACTCGCACGCGGAACCACCTCAGGGAGGTGTGCAGTGGCCACGACGCCCGTGCCGACCGCCGAGCAACCAATGGACGACGACGCCCGGCGGCTCGCCGAACTCGGCTACAAACAGGAGTTGCGCCGTAAGTGGAGTGGCTTCTCCAACTTCGCCATCTCCTTCTCGATCATCTCGATCCTGGCCGGTTGTTTCACCACCTTCGGTCAGGCGTGGAACAACGGCGGGCCGGTTGCCATCTCCTGGGGCTGGCCGCTGATCTCGCTGTTCATCCTGATCATCGGTTTCTGCATGGCGGAGCTGGTGTCGGCGTACCCGACCGCGGGTGGGATCTACTGGTGGGCGGCCACCATGGGCCGCCCGGTGCACGGCTGGTTCACCGGCTGGCTGAACCTGATCGGTCTGGTGGCGGTCACCGCCTCGGTCGACTACGGCTGTGCGACGTTCCTCAACCTCACCCTGTCGGCGCTCTTCGACGGTTGGGCCGGGACGCTGCGTCAGGCGTTCGTCCTCTTCGTGATCATCCTGGTGCTGCACGGGCTGATCAACATTTTCGGGCACCGGATCATCGACGTACTCCAGAACGTCTCGGTCTGGTGGCACGTGGCCGGCGCGGCCGTCGTGGTGGCCATCCTGGTCTTCGTGCCCGACAACCACCAGAGCTTCCAGTTCGTGTTCACCGAGCGGTTCAACAACTCCGGCTTCGGCGACGGGGACATCGGCGGGCTGACGTTCTGGTTCTACGTGCTGCCGCTGGGTTTCCTGCTGACCCAGTACACGATCACCGGCTTCGACGCCTGCGCGCACGTCTCCGAGGAGACCCGGGGCGCCTCACAGGCCGCAGCCCGCGGACTCTGGCAGTCGATCTTCTACTCGGCGGTCGGCGGCTGGATCCTGCTGCTGGCGTTCCTCTTCGCGGCCACCGACGTCGAGGCGGTCAACGCCGCGGGCGGCTTCTCCGGCGCCATCTTCGAGTCGGCGCTGACCCCGGTCTTCTTCAAGATCGTCATCATCATCTCGACCATCGGCCAGTTCTTCTGCGGCATGAGCTGCGTGACCTCGATGAGCCGGATGGCGTACGCGTTCAGCCGGGACCGTGCCGTACCCGGCTGGCGGCTGTGGTCGAAGGTCGACCGCAACGGCACCCCGGTCAACGCGATCATCGGCGCCACCCTGGCCGGCCTGGTGCTGACCCTGCCGGCGCTGTACGAAAGCTCCGCCGGTATCCCGATCGCCTTCTACGCGGTCGTCTCCGTCGCGGTGCTCGGGCTCTACCTGTCGTTCCTCATCCCGATCGCGCTCCGGCTGCGGATGGGCGACCGGTTCGTCCCCGGGCCGTGGACGCTGGGCCGCAAGTACAAGCTGCTCGGCTGGATCGCGGTGATCGAGATCGCGATCATCGCCGTCTACTTCGTGTTGCCGATCGTGCCCGCCGGAGTGCCCGGCAACGACGGGTTCACCTGGTCGGCGGTGAACTACGCGCCGCTCGCCGTCGGCGGGGTGCTACTGGTGGTCGCCGTCTGGTGGTACGCCTCGGCCCGCAAGTGGTTCACCGGCCCGGTTCGTACCGTCGAGGAACCCGCTGACGAACGACGGTCGGCGGCGGTCGACGGGTCGGAATGACGGTGCCCCGCGGCGGGTCAGGGCTGCGCGGCGTCAACGGCGTGGGATCCGGCACGGCCGGCGGGCGGCGGCTGCCGCTCGCCGGTCGTGAACCGCAGGATGCGGTCGTCCGCCGGCGCCGGCGTGCCATTGGCGTCCCGGTTGCTGGTGGCCACCCAGAGCGAGCCGTCCGGGGCTGCGACGACGGTACGAAGGCGGCCGTAGGCGCCCACGAGCTCGGCGACCGGGGTGCCAACCTGTCCGGAGGCCCCCACCGGCACGGTCCAGAGCCGTGTGCCTCGCAGAGCGGCGACGAACAGGGTGCCGTTGGTGAAGGCGGCACCACTCGGCGATGCCTGCGCCGGCGGCCAGACGACCACCGGGGCACGGAACCGGGGGTCGTTGCTCGGGCCCTCCACGATTGGCCAGCCGTAGTTGCCGCCCCGGACGATGACGTTGACCTCGTCCCAGGTGGCTTGACCGAACTCGGTGGCGAACAGGCGACCGCTCGGGTCCCAGGCCAGCCCCTGCACGTTGCGGTGCCCGTAGCTGTAGACCGGCGAGCCGGGGAACAGGTTGTCCGCCGGGATGCCGCCGTTCGGTCGGACCCGCAGGATCTTGCCGTTGCGGCTGGCCAGGTTCTGGGCGTTGGAGGCGACACCGGCGTCGCCGATGCCTGCGTACAGCAGCCCGTCCGGGCCGAAGGCGATCCGCCCACCGTTGTGCACCGACGCCCGCGTGAGCCCGCTGAGGATCACCTGCTGGGTCTGCGGCGTGCTGAGCCGGAACCGCGTGATGCGGATGTCGGAGGCGGTGGTGAAGCAGACGTACACCCACCTGTCCAGCCAGTAGCGGGGGGAGACGGCCAGGCCGAGCAGCCCCGCCTCGCCGCCGGCGACCACCCCGGGGATCCGGGCGACCTGCACGGGAGGCTGACCTGGTCGTATCCGCACCACGGTGCCCAGGTCGCGCTGCGCCACGAGGGCGCTGCCGTCGGGGAGGAAGTCGAGCCCCCAGGGGACGTCGAGACCCGTCGCGACGACCTCCGGGTCGGCGAAGTCGAAACCGCCGGCACCCAGTGCGATGACCGGACCAGGCGTTGGCTGCGCCTCCGCCTCCGCCTCGGCCGTCACCGTGCCCAGCCCGGTGACGAGGACGGCGACGGCCAGGATTGCTCGAAGACGCATGACAGCTCCTCGCGGGTTTGCCGCCGACCGGGCCGGGGGCATTGACGGTGATCCGGATTGCCAGTAGACCTTGGTGATGGAGGCCCCCTGATGAGCAGAACGCCGTTTTCGCTGGAAGAGTTGCGGGTCGCCGTCCAAGCCGGTGAGATCGACACGGTGGTGCTGGCCCTGGTCGACATGCAGGGCCGCTTGCAGGGCAAACGGTTTCACGCGCCGTTCTTCCTCGATCAGGTGGCCGAGCACGGCAGCGAGGGCTGCAACTACCTGCTCGCCGTGGACGTCGACATGAACACCGTCGACGGGTACGCGATGTCGAGCTGGGAACGCGGCTACGGCGACTTCGCGATGGTGCCGGACTTCGCCACCCTGCGCCGGATGCCCTGGCAGCCTGGCTCCGCCCTCCTGCTGGCCGACCTGACCTGGCTCGACGGCTCGGGTGACGTGGTCGCCTCGCCTCGGCAGATCCTGCGCCGGCAGCTGGACCGGCTGGCCGAGCACGGGCTGACCGCGTACGCCGGCACCGAGTTGGAGTTCGTGCTGTTCCGCGACTCGTACGAGGACGCCTGGCAACGTGGCTACCGCGACCTCACCCCGGCCAATCAGTACAACGTCGACTACTCCCTGCTCGGCACCGCCCGGGTGGAGCCGCTGCTGCGTCGCATTCGCACCGAGATGGCCGGCGCGGGGCTCACCCCGGAGAGCGCCAAGGGCGAGTGCAACCTCGGGCAGCACGAGATCGCCTTCCGGTACGACGAGGCGGTGACCTGCGCGGACCACCACGTGATCTACAAGAACGGCGCCAAGGAGATCGCCGCACAGGAGGGGATGGCGATCACCTTCATGGCCAAGCCCAACGAGCGGGAGGGCAACTCCTGCCACATCCACTTCTCACTACGGGATTCCTCCGGCTCGTCGGCGATGCTCGGCGACGGCCCGGCGCACCTGTCGCAGACCGGGCAGCGGGTGCTCGCCGGGCTGCTCGCCACCATGCGGGAGTTCAGCCTGCTCTTCGCCCCGAACATCAACTCCTACAAGCGCTACCAGCCGGGATCGTTCGCCCCGACCGCGCTGCGCTGGGGTGTCGACAACCGCACCTGCGCGCTGCGGGTGGTCGGGCACGGGCAGGGCATGCGGGTGGAGAACCGGGTGCCCGGCGCCGACGTCAACCCGTACCTGGCGATCGCCGGGCTGGTCGCCGGGGCGTTGCACGGCATCGACGGCGAGCTGGAGTTGGGCGCGGAGTGCACCGGCAACGCGTACGACGACCCGGAGGCCGAGCGGGTCCCCGGCACCCTGCGCGATGCCCTGGCCCTCTGGGAAGAATCCACTGCGGCCCGGGAGGCGTTCGGCCCCGAGGTGGTGGCCCACTACGCCAACCAGGCGAAAGTCGAGCTGGCCGCCTTCGACGCCGCGGTGACGGACTGGGAGCTGACCCGTGGCTTCGAACGCCTCTGACCACGGCGCCTCCCGCCCCGGCTCCCGCGATCTTGCACTCTGTGTCGATGATTCGTGGCGATTCACGGCTCTTGTCGGAGCAGTAACTGCAAGATCGCGCAAGGGGGTGAGGGTGTGACGGTCTTGGTGGATCCCGCTGGCGGGGTGGAGTTTCGGGAGGTTGCTGCGGCCTCTGTGGACGAGGTTGACGCGGCCATCTCGCGGGCGGCTGCCGCATTCGATACCTGGCGCCAGGTGGGGGCGGGGGATCGGGCGCGGTTGTTGCGACGGTTCGCCGTCGTGGTCGACGCGCACCTGGACGAGCTGGCCCTGCTGGAGGTGCGCAACTCCGGGCACACCATCGGCAACGCCCGGTGGGAGGCGGGCAACGTCCGCGACGTCCTGGACTACTACGCAGGCGCGCCCGAGCGGTTGACCGGGCGGCAGATCCCGGTGTCCGGCGGGTTGGACGTCACCTTCCACGAGCCACTCGGTGTGGTTGGCGTGATCGTGCCCTGGAACTTCCCGATGCCGATCGCCGCCTGGGGGTTCGCCCCGGCGCTCGCCGCCGGCAACACAGTGGTGCTCAAGCCCGCCGAACTGACCCCGCTCACCGCGCTGCGCCTGGCTGAGTTGGCCCGCGAGGCGGGCCTGCCCGACGGCGTCTTCACCGTCATCCCGGGCGAGGGCTCGGTGGTGGGGGAGCGGTTCGTCAGCCACCCGGCGGTCCGCAAGATCTGCTTCACCGGCTCCACCGAGGTCGGCACCCGGATCATGGCCGGCTGCGCCGTCCAGGTGAAGCGACTCACCCTGGAGTTGGGCGGCAAGAGCTCGAACATCGTGTTCGCCGACGCCGACCTGGAACGCGCCGCCGCGACCGCGCCGGGCGCGGTCTTCGACAACGCCGGCCAGGACTGCTGCGCACGGTCGCGAATCCTGGTCCAGCGCTCGGTGTACGACCGGTTTCTGGAACTGCTCGAACCGGCGGTACGCGCGGTGCGCGTCGAGGACCCGTCCCGCGACACCGCCGAGATGGGCCCGCTGATCTCCGCGGCCCACCGGGACCGGGTAGCCGGTTATCTCGCCGGAGCGACTGTCGCCTTCACCGGCTCCTGCCCCGACGGCCCCGGGTTCTGGCACGCGCCCACGGTGCTGCTGGCCGACTCGCCGGCCGACCGGCACTGGCGGGAGGAGATCTTCGGCCCGGTGGTCTCGGTGCTGCCGTTCGACGACGAGGCGGACGCGGTCCGGCTCGCCAACGACACCGAGTACGGCCTCTCCGGCTCGATCTGGACCCGGGACGTGGGTCGGGCCCTGCGCCTGGCCCGCGCCGTCGACTCGGGCAACCTCAGCGTCAACTCGCACTCCTCGGTGCGCTACTGGACCCCGTTCGGCGGGATGAAGCGCTCCGGGCTCGGCCGTGAGCTGGGCCCGGACGCGCTGCACTCCTTCACGGACGTCAAGAACGTGTTCATCGCGACAGAGGAGTGACGCCAGTGCAGGGTCGGTTGCAGGACCGGGTGGCCGTGGTCACCGGGGCGGGCAGTGGCATCGGGTTGGCCACCGTGCGGCGGTTCGCCGCCGAGGGGGCCCGGGTGGTCTGCGTGGACATCGACGCGGCGGCCGGTACGAAGGCCGCCGAGGAGTGCGGCGGCGAGTTCGTGGCCACCGACGTGGCCGACGAGTCGGCGGTACGCGACCTGTTCGACGGGGTGGCCGACCGGCACGGCCGGGTGGACATCGCGTTCAACAACGCCGGCATCTCACCGCCGGACGACGACTCCATCCTGGACACCGGCCTGGACGCGTGGGAGCGGGTGTTGCGGGTCAACACCACGAGCGTCTACCTGTGCTGCAAGTACGCCATTCCGCACATGCGTCGCCAGGGCAAGGGTTCGATCATCAACACGGCCTCGTTCGTGGCGTTGATGGGTGCGGCGACGTCGCAGATCGCGTACACCGCGAGCAAGGGCGGGGTGCTGGCGATGACCCGGGAGTTGGGTGTGCAGTTCGCCCGCGAGGGCATCCGGGTCAACGCCCTCTGCCCCGGCCCGGTGGCCACCCCGTTGCTGCTGGAACTCTTCGCCGCCGACCCGGAGCGGGCCGCCCGTCGGCTGGTGCACGTGCCGATGGGTCGCTTCGGGCAACCGGAGGAGATCGCCGCCGCGGTGGCGTTCCTGGCCAGCGACGACGCCTCGTTCATGACCGCCGCGCAGTTCGTGGTCGACGGAGGCATCACGGGCGCCTACGTCACTCCTCTGTGAGCGCGAGGAGTGAGCCGGGTTTGCGAGCCCCGCAGTCGCGAACCGTGCCAACCCTGAGGAAGAGGCCGCTGATCGGGGTCAGCGCGTACGTCGAAGCCGCCGACTGGGCGGCCTGGCGGGGTGTGCGGGCGGTGCTGGTGCCGGAGGCGTACTCGCGGGCGGTGGCGGGCGCGGGTGGCCGGGCGGTGGTGCTGCCGCCGGACGACGTGGACGCGGACGTGGTGGCCGTCCTCGACGGGTTGCTGTTGGCCGGTGGCGCGGACGTCGGCCCGGGGCGGTACGGCCAGCCGCCCGACCCGCGTACCGAGGACCGGCCGGACCGGGACGCCGGCGAGCTGACCCTGTTGGCCGCCGCGCTCGCCGCCGAGCTGCCGGTGCTGGGTGTGTGTCGGGGGATGCAGTTGCTCGCGGTCGCGTACGGCGGCGCCCTGCACCAGCACCTGCCCGACGTGGTGGGTCACGAGGAGCACCGCCCGGCGCCGGGCGTGTACGGGGCGCACGCGGTGCGGTTCGCGCCGGGGAGCCTGGCCGCCTCGGTGCTGGCCGGGGTCGACCAGGTCAACTCTTACCACCACCAGGCGGTCGCCGATCCGGGCCGGCTAACGGTGACCGGTTGGGCGGGGGACGGCGTGGTCGAGGCGGTGGAGGACCCGGCCCTGCCGTTCGTGCTCGGGGTGCAGTGGCATCCGGAGAACGAGTCGGATCCCCGCCCGATCACGGCGTTGGTGCGGGCCGCCGGCCGGCGGGTGTGACTGAGATCGCCCCCGCCCGTCGATGGCGCCGATGGGAGGATCGGCGTATGGGCAAGGTTTATCAGGAGATCGACGGTCGACTGCGTGACTTCATCGTGGCCCAGCCGCTCTTCTTCGTGGCGACCGCCCCGTCCGGGGTCGAGGGGCACGTCAACGTGTCACCTAAGGGCATGCGGGGCACGTTCGTGATCCTCGGCCCGCACCGGGTGGCCTACCTCGACTATCACGGTAGTGGGGCGGAGACCATCGCCCACCTGCGGGACAACGGTCGGATCACGCTGATGTTCTGTGCCTTCGACGGCCCGCCGAAGATCATCCGGTTGCATGGTCGGGGCAGCAGCGTCGCGGTGACCGAGGAGGACTTCGCCGATCGGCTCGCCGAGTTTCCCGCGCCGCCGGACGTGCACGCCGTCCGGGCGGTCATCACGGTCGACGTGGAGCGGGTCAGTGACTCCTGCGGATACGCGGTGCCTCTGATGGACTTCCGGGCCGAACGCGATCTGTTACTCACCTCACACTCCCGCCGTAGCACCGATGATCTGGTCGTCTACCGCGCCACCAAGAACGCGGCAAGCATCGACGGACTACCGGTCTTCTGACTCGTCAGAGCGTTCCGGCCACCGCCGTTCGACGCCGCCGTCCACCCGCACTGTCCGGTGCCCGACGGCTCCGGCGTACGTAAGCAGCGTCCATCGCTCGTGATGCGTTACGTTGCTGGTCCGCTGGGGTACAAGTCGGAGCACGGCGGGTGAAGATCAACGGTCGAGGGGTACGGCCGGAGCGGGAGGCTGCATGAGCTCGGCCCAGGGGGGCGCGGACATCGGGCATCCCGCCCTGTCCGGCCGCGAGACCCCACCGATGCTGGCCGCCGCGTTCGCGGCCGGCGGCGAGATGGGCGAGCGGCTGGCCTCCTTCGACTGGTCCTCCGGCCCACTGGGTGAGCCCGGTCAGTGGCCCCCGGCGCTCTCCAACGCGGTCGGGATGATGCTCGCCTCCAGCGCGCCGATCGTCATGTTCTGGGGCGACGAGCAGTTGGCCTTCTACAACGACGCCTACCGGCCGACCATCGGTGGCAAACACCCGGACGTGATCGGCCAACCGGCCCGCTCGAACTGGGCGGAGACCTGGGCGGTGCTCGGCCCGCTGCTCGACAGCGTCCGGAGCACCGGCCGCTCCTATCGGGGCGAGGACCATCCCTTTCTGCTGGACCGTTACGGCTTTGTCGAGCAGACCTACTTCAACGTCTCGTACGACCCGATCCGCGGTGACGACGGCTCGGTCAGTGGCGTCTACTGCATCGTCAGCGAGACCACCGGGCGGGTGCTCGGCGAGCGTCGGCTGCGGGCGCTGTCCGAACTGGGTGCCGAGCTGAGCGACACCGGCAGCGCCACGGAACTGGGCCGGACCGCCGCCGGGGTGCTCGGCCGGCACCGGGCGGACGTGCCGTTCGCCCTGATCTATCTGGCCGACGACAACGACCAGCTCACCCTGGCCGGTTGCACCGGCACCACCCCGCCCTCCGTCGATGTCGCTACGCAGTTGTCGGCCCGGCTGACCGCCGATGGCGCGCCCGCCACGATCGAGGTGGCCGCTCTGCTCGACGCGCCGCCGGTCGACGCCGCCGACCAGGCCCTCGTGCTGCCGCTCACGGCGACCAACGAGACGGTCGGCGCGCTGGTCGTCGGCGTGGCCCGTCAGCTGCCGCTGAGCGACGACTACCGCGACTTCCTCGGCCTGGTCGCCGCCCAGATCTCCCGGGCTGTCGGCACCCAGCGGGCGTACGAGCAGGAACGGGCCCGCGCCGCCGAGCTGGCCGCGCTGGACCGGGCGAAGACCAACTTCTTCGCCAACGTCAGCCACGAGTTCCGCACCCCACTGACCCTGGTGCTCGGCCCACTGGAGGACATGCTGGCCGACCCGGAGCTGCCCGCCACCGAAACCGACCGGCTCACCATGATGCACCGCAACGCGCTGCGCCTGCTCAAGCTGGTCAACACCGTGCTGGACTTCTCCCGACTGGAGTCCGGTCGGCTCGCCGCCCGCTACCAGCCCACCGACCTCGCCGGTTACACCGCCCGGCTGGCCAGCACCTTCCGCTCGGCCACCGACCGGGCCGGGTTGCGACTGGGCGTGGACTGTCCGCCGCTGCCGACGCCGGTCTTCGTCGACCGGGACATGTGGGAAAAGATCGTCCTCAACCTGGTGTCGAACGCGGTCAAGTTCACCTTCGACGGCGAGATCCGGGTGCGGATCCGGGCCGTCGAGGGCGCCGCCCGGCTGGAGGTGACGGACACCGGCATCGGCATCGTGCCGGACGAGCTGCCGCACGTCTTCGAACGGTTCCACCGGGTCCCCGGGGTGCGGGCTCGCACCCACGAAGGCACCGGCATCGGCCTCGCGCTGGTCCGGGAACTGGTCGAGATGCACGGCGGTGAGGTCGGGTTGACCAGCCAGGTCGACGTGGGCAGCACCTTCACGGTGACCGTTCCGTTCGGCTCGGCGCACCTGCCGGCGGACCGGGTGGCGGCGTTCGACCCGCTGCCCATGGGTGAGCCCGAGCAGGCCCGGCTCTTCGTGGCGGAAACCGCGCTGTGGGCCGGTGTCGCGTCGACACCCGAACTCGACCGTCAGCCGGCGAAGGGCACCTCGGCTGGCCGGATCCTGGTCGTCGACGACAACGCCGACCTACAGGAGCACGTCAGTCGGCTGCTCTCCCCGACCTGGGACGTGGTCACCGCGAACGACGGGCTCGATGCCCTGCCGCTGGCCCGCGAGGGCGGGTTCGACCTGGTGCTCACCGACGTGATGATGCCTCGGCTGGACGGGTTCGGGCTGGTGAGCGCGCTGCGCTCGGATCCGCGTACCAGGCATGTGCCGATCGTGCTGCTCTCCGCCCGCGCCGGCTCCGCGGAGGCCGTCGCCGGTCTCGCCGTCGGCGCCGACGACTACCTCACCAAGCCGTTCTCCGCGCAGGAGCTGATCGCCCGGGTGCGGGCCAACGTCGAGCTGGGCCAGCTGCGCGGGCAGATCATCCGCCGGCTCCGTGCGCTGGCCGACGCGGCGGTGGCGGTGAACACCGCCCGATCCACCGCCGACGTGCTCCAGGTCGCCGCCCGGCACGCGTTGAGCCTCGCCGAGGCGGCTCGGGTGGTGGTCACCGCGGCCGAGGCGCGCTTCGAGGCGGACGGCGGCGGCACCACCGCCGCCGACCCGTCCTTCGTGGCCGAGTTGACCGGCACCACCGGCAAGCAACTCGGTGAGTTGCAGGTCTGGCGGGCCGACGGCGACGAGGCGCAGGCCGACGACGCCGCGCTGACCCAGCTGGCCCGGCTCGTCGGGGTACGACTGGAGAACGCCCAGCTCTACGAGGCCGAACACCGCATCGCCACCACCCTTCAGCACAGCCTGCTGCCCCGGTCGCTGCCCCAACTGCCCGGCGCGGTGGTGGCCAGCCGTTACCTGCCCGGCAGCGCCGACGTCGAGGTCGGCGGCGACTGGTACGACGCGATCGCGCTAAACGGTGACGAACTGGTGCTGGTCATCGGCGACGTGGTCGGTAAGGGCGTCCGGGCCGCCGCGGCGATGGGGCAACTGCGCAACGCGCTGCGGGCGTACGTGCTGGAGGGTTTCGATCCGGGTGGGTCGCTGACCCGGCTCAACCGGCTGGTCGGCTCCACCGAGGGCCGCTCCTTCGCGACAGTGGTCTGCCTGCTGTTCAACCCCCGCACCGGTCGGCTGCGGTACGCGAGCGCCGGTCACCCGTCCCCACTGTTGATCACCGGAGGCGACGTGGCGTTCCTGCACGACCGGGCGCTCGGTCCACCGGTCGGCGCCCTCCCCGACGCGACGTACGAGTCGGTCGAGGGCGAGTTGCCGGCCGGCACTCGACTGCTGCTCTACACCGACGGGCTGATCGAGGATCGTCAGCTCGGCATCGATGCCTCACTGGCCCAGCTCCGCGTCGACGCGGCCACCCCGAGTGAGCACGTGGTGGACCTGATCGACGCGGTCGTGGAGCGGGTCACCGGACGGCCACGCCGCGACGACGTGGCGGTCCTCGCCCTGGAGGCAGCGGAGCTGAACCGCTTCGCGCTGCGGCTACCAGCGGACCCGACCCGGCTCAGCGTGCTGCGGAAGCGGCTGGAGGACTTCCTGGTCGCGCACTCGGTCGGCGAGACCGACCTGTTCGACCTGACCGTCGCCGTCTCCGAGGCCGCCGCCAACGCCATCGAGCACCCGGTACACCCCGCCGAGGCCATGATCAGTGTGGAGGTGGCCATCGAGGATCGGACGGTGACGGCCACGGTGCGCGACAGCGGGCAGTGGCGGGAGTCGACCGGCTCCGGCTTCCGGGGCCGGGGCCTGGACCTGATCAGAGCACTGGGTGAGCTGTCGGTACGGCGTACCGCCGAGGGCACCGAGGTGACGCTGCGCCGGCAGTTGCAGAACTGACCGCGCGCCCGGCAGCGGCCGGGTGCCTAGGCCGGGTCGAGCCAGCCCTGCTCGCCGAGGCCGGAGATCTCCAGCACCCGACGGACCTGCCGGGACGGACGAACGGTGAGCCGGCCCGGAACCTGTTGGGCGAGCCGGACCAAGGCGTGGATGGCGGCCGAGTCGAAGAAGGTGACAGCACTCAGGTCGAGAGTGATCTTCCCGGCGGGCTCGCGCAGCGCCGTCTGGAGCATCGTGTCCGCGGTCGCCATGTCAACCTCGCCGGCCACCACGACGTGGAGGTGGTCACCGTCGATCTCGGCGCTGGCGGAGAAGACGGGCGGTGCTCCCCCTTGATCCACGCTGACACCATGGCACAGCCACCCTGGCAGGGCAACAACCTCCACCGGGCGGCCGTGGCGCGGGTCACCAGCGGCCCCGGCGATAGGCTTGCGGCATGACCGTCCGTCCGCCGCTGACACCAGGCACGCTCTCCCCGATGCGACCGGTGCCATCCCAGATCGCCCGACCGGAGTACGTGGGCAAGGCGCGCCCGCAGGAGTGGCGTGGCTCGCACGTGCAGACGCCGGAGACCATCGAGAAGATGCGGATCGCCAGCCGGCTCGCCGCCCAGGCGACCCAGCTCGCCGGCGAGCACTGCAAGCCCGGCGTGACCACCGACGAGATCGACAAGGTGGTGCACGAGTTCCTCTGCGACCACGGCGCTTACCCGTCGACGCTGGGCTACAAGGGCTTCCCGAAGTCCTGCTGCACCAGCCTCAACGAGGTCATCTGCCACGGCATCCCGGACACCACGGTCCTCCAGGACGGCGACATCATCAACGTCGACGTGACCGCGTACATCGGTGGGGTGCACGGTGACACCGACGCCACCTTCTGCGTCGGCGAGGTCAGCGAAGAGGCCCGGCTGCTGGTCGAGCGGACCCACGAGGCGATGATGCGCGGCATCCGCGCCGTCGCCCCGGGTCGCCAGATCAACGTGGTGGGCCGCGTCATCGAGTCGTACGCCAAGCGGTTCGGCTACGGCGTGGTCCGTGACTTCACCGGCCACGGCATCGGCGAGGCCTTCCACAGCGGCCTCTACGTGCCGCACTACGACAGCCCGCGCCCCACGGACATCATGGAGCCGGGCATGACGTTCACCATCGAGCCGATGATCACCCTCGGCACCTACCAGTACGACATGTGGGACGACGGGTGGACCGTGGTCACCAAGGACCGGAAGTGGACGGCGCAGTTCGAGCACACCATCGTGGTGACCGACGACGGCCACGAGATCCTGACCCTGCCGTGACCGACACCCCAGCGGCGCTGCGCGAGGCGCACCACGCGGACGTCTCCGGCGGCTGGCTTCGCCCGGCCGTCTTCGGCGCGATGGACGGCCTGGTCACCAACATCGCCCTGATCGCCGGCGTCGGCGGTGGCGGAGTGTCGCCGCGCAGCATCGTGCTCACCGGCAGCGCCGGCCTCGTCGCCGGTGCGATCTCGATGGGGCTCGGCGAGTACACCAGCGTGCGCTCCGCCAACGAGCAGGTCGCCGCCGAGGTGGCCAAGGAACGACGGGAACTGGAACGGCACCCCGAGGCGGAGGCCCGGGAGTTGGCTGACGCGTGGGTGGCCCGGGGCCTGCCCCGGGATCTCGCCACCCAGGTCGCCGAGGCGGTGCGGCGCGACCCGGAGGAGGCGCTGCGGGTGCACGTCCGCGAGGAGCTGGGCGTCGACCCCGACGACCAGCCCAGCCCGTGGGCCGCGGCGATCTCGTCGTTCCTGTTCTTCTCGGTCGGCGCGCTGGTCCCGCTGCTGCCGTACCTGCTCGGTGCCACCGAGCTGTGGCTGGCGCTCGCCGTCGGCGGGCTCGGGCTGTTCGCCGCCGGTGCCGTGGTGGCCCGCTTCACCAACCGTCCCTGGTGGACCAGTGGGCTGCGCCAGCTGCTGCTGGGCGCCGCGGCGGCCGGCGCCACCTACCTGATCGGCTCGCTGATCGGCGTACCGGGCGGGCTGTGACGCGCCTCAGGTGCTGAGCAGCTCGTCGATCGTGCCGTCGACCGCGCGACCACGGGCGGCCAACTCCTCGGCCTGCCGGGCCAGCACCACACCCACCTCGGTCATGTCCGCCCCGGCCAACCCGGTGCGCCGCACCGCGTCCCCCGGGTCACGGAAGTAGGTGCGACTCAGCAGACCGGTCACCGTGGCCGCCGCCAGCCGGGCCTCACCGAGCATCAGCAGTGCCTGGTCGGTCTCGTACCACTCGGCGAGCCGGGCCGCCCGGGAGTGCGCCGCGCTGCCCCGGTACCACGCCTGCCGGGCCGCGGTGCTGAACTCCGCCGGCCGGGCCCGAGCCAGCCGAGCGAGATGCTCGTCGCGCAGCGTCCGCAACCAGCCCGTCGGATCGTGCAACGCCTGCGTGGTGACGTACCGGTCGGCGGTCAGCGGCCAGAGCGGGGAGAGCACCCGGGCCTGGGCCAGGTAGTCCTCGGCGGCGGCCACGGTCAGGTCGACGAGCACCCCGTCCACCCGCCGGGTCGCCGGCGGCGGGCCCGTCCCGGGTCGATAGGTGACCACCAACATCCCGGCCTCGCGGTCCCCGCCGCCGTCGTCGTCACCGTGCGCCAGGGGCCCGTGCACAGCGATCGCGAGCGCATCGGCCGGGAACCGCCGTCGGACCGCTTCGGCGACCTGCTCCGCGACCGTCCACCGTCGATCGTCGACGCCCCGGTCGACGCCCGCTCGCTCACTCACCGGACCAGCTCCGTTCGCGGCTGCGGGGCTCGCAACCCCGGCTCACTCCTCGCGCTCACGGGACCGCCTTTGTTCGCGGCTGCGGGGCTCGCAACCCCGGCTCACTCCTCGCGCTCACGGGACCGCCATTGTTCGCGGCTGCGGGGCTCGCAACCCCGGCTCACTCCTCGCGCTCACGGGACCACCTCGACTTGGCTACCGAGCGTCAGCCTAGCCAGCCGCCGGCGGACCGTCGGGCGCGCCGCGCCCGGTCGGGGCCAGCCGGAAGATGTGGATCTCCCGGCCGCCGGCCCGCTGCACGTACGTGCGGTACGCGGGCCACTCGGTGACCAGCAACTGCCACAACCGCTCCCGTTCGGCGCCGGACGCCCGCTCGGCCCGCACCGCGACCCGCCGCCCCTTCACGTCCACCTCGGCGGCGGGATCGGCGAGCAGGTTCATCGCCCAACCGGGGTGCTGGGTCTGCCCCCAGTTGGAGCCGATCACCACGAACGCGTCGCCGTCGGGCACGAAGACCAGCGGATTGCTACGGGGCTTACCGGAACGACGGCCGGTCGTGGTGATCACCAGGGACGGGATCAGGCCCAGCGCGACCACCCGGCCCCGGGTGAGGCGACCGACCACCCGGTCGACGGGGACCAGCAGACGCGCCGCCTTGCCGAACCAACGATGATGACCGAGCCGACGGGTGACTCTTCCCAGCACTGACACGCCGGTCAGTCTGCCGGCTGCCCGGCCCCGGCGGCACCCCTCCGCGGTCCCCTTTCGGTCGCCCGGCGGATCGGTCAGTCCAGTCGCCGTTCGATCGGCAGCCGGGCCCGGGTGAACAGGCCCGCCCCGAGCATCGCCACCACCGGCACCAGCACCAGGACCCCGAGCGCGGGCCACGGCACCAGAAAGGGGTACGGATCTGATGCCGGCCAGTCACTGGCGTACTGCCGGTTCACCGAGACCAGCACGATCGCGGCGGTGCCGAGGCCGGCCACGATGCCGAGCACCGAGCCGAGACCGGCGATGACCCCGGCCTGGCAGATCGCCAGCAGCCGGCGTACCGCTGGGGCCGCGCCGACGGCCGCGAGGGTGGTCAGCTCGGCGCGCCCCTCGGCGGCGGCGAGCGCGGTGGCGATCCCGGCCGCCCCCACGGTGATCAGCCCGGCCGCCGCCGCGAGCAGCAGGAGCAACGGTGAGACGTCGCGTGGGGCGCCGCCGTTCTCCACGCTCAGCGAGAGCGTCCCGAATGGCCGCAGGACGGCGGCGAACCGTGCCTGTTGCTCCTCGTCGGGCGGGGTCGTGGTGCCGATCACCCAGCCGGTCTGAGACCAGCTCAGGCCGAGTTGCCGGGCGGCTGCGGCGGACAGCAGCAGGCGGGGCTGGCCGGTCGCCCGGGGCAGCGCGTACCCCGGAAGATCGTGGGCGGTGACCGGCACGTCCGGCCCGGCCTCCACCTCGGTGACCCGGACGGTCACCAGACCGTCGTGCAGGTAGCGCGGGTCGGTCACCACCACGCCACCGGCGCGCAGCACGGCCGTGGCGGCGGCGGTCGTCGCCGGGTCCGCGCCGGTGAGCAGGGGAAGTGCGGTCCCGTCGTCGACGCCGGGTTCCACGTAGCCGCCGAAGTAGTCCACCTCGTGGATCTGGCAGCGGGGATCGGCGCGGGCCTGCTGTCGCTGCGCCGCGGGGAGTTGAACGCCGGGCTGCCAGGGGCAGGCCCGGTTCAGCGGGAGCACTGGTGCGACGTCGCAGTAGCCGGTGCGGCCCGCCCCGCAGCTTGGCGTCCGCACCGGGGCCACCGCGCCGACCCCGAGTTGGTTCCGGGCCGCGTCGTTGATCTGGGCCAGCGTGGGCTGCCCGGCCGATCCGACCGGGCTGACCATTACATGACCGTTCGGCAGCGCCGGCCGGTAGGCGCGCGCGTCGCGAGCGCCGTCGCTGGCCAGGTATCCGCCGAGGGCGACGCTGCTGGCGACGGCGGCCATCACGGCGCAGATGGCCGGTGCCGCGGCGGCCCGGTTGCGGCTGGCATCGCGCAGCGCGATCCGTGGTGCCAGCGGCAACACCCGGCCGAGGCGGGCGAGCACCCCGAGCAGCGTGGGCGTGCAGCAGACCAGGCCCAACTCGCCGAGGATCAGCCCGGTGAGAACCACCGCCGGGGAAGTCCGAGTGGCCCCGAACGCCGCCAGCCCCGCACCGCCGACCACCAGCGCCAGTCCGAGAGCCAACCACCGGCCCGGGGATTTCGCTGGGGTGCGTCGTCCGGCGAGCCCGGCGCTGACGTCCTGCCGGGCGGCGGTCCAGGCCGGTGCCAGCGCGGCGAGCACCCCGGCCAGCACCGCGACGCCGCCGAGCAGGAGCAGCGCGCTCGGCCAGCAGCGGTAGCCGCCGAAACGGGCGCTGAAGACGTACTGCTCCATCAGCGGGCGACCGGCGAACGCCGCGCCGACGCCGACCAGCAGGCCGGCGGCGGCCCCCAGCACACCCAGCACCACACCGTCGGCCAGCACGACCCGGCGAAGCTGGGCGGCGTCCCCGCCCGCCACCGCGACCAGCGCGAGATCCCGTCGGCGGCGACGGACTCCGACGGCGAAGGCCGGCCCGACCAGCAGGACGACCTCCAGCAGCCCGAGGCCGGCGATCAGGACGCCGGTGCTCAGGTCGTTCGGGTTGTCCCCCATGATCGACCCGAGCCGCGTCCGGTCCGCTGCGGTCGTCGAGCCGATCCGGTGTCGCGCGGTGACCACCACCCCACGGTCGTTGAGCCGGGACACCAAGGCTGCGTCGACGGTGCCCGGCACGTCCGCCAGCCAGACTCCGTCCGGCTCCGGACCGGTCGATGGCACGGCCCCCGGGTGCAGCGCCACCACCGGTCCGAGGTCGTCGGGAAACTCGACCACCCCCACCACTGTGTACGCCCTGCTGCCGTCGGCGGCGGCCACGGCGTGGCCGAGGCGCAGGTCGAGGCGACGCAGCGCCCTCGGACTGACCGCGACCTCACCGGGCTGCTGCGGCGCCCGGCCGGCCCGGAACCGCACCAGCCCGCGGGCCAGCGGATCGGTGAGGTCCAGCACCCGAGCGTTCACGACCTCGTCGCGGTGCGGGCCGCGCAGGGTCAGCGGGACGCGTGGACGCACCTCGGTGACCCGGCTGCCCGGCCCGAGCAGTGCGGTCAGCTGGGCCGCGGTGACCTTCGCGGGAAGCTCCCCGTCGCGGGTGTACCAGCCCTCACCCCACTCGTCCTGCCCCACCGGGGCGTTGGCGATCCACTGCAACTGCGCGTCGGCCACGCCGAGCCGGCGGTCGACGCGTTCCTGTGGGGTCAGCTCGGCCATGTCGTAGCTCGCCGCCAGGAAGGCCAGCGCCGCCACCGGCATGGCGATCATCGCGAGCACCAGGGCGGTCCGCCGCCGGGACCGGCGTGACTCCCGCCGGGCGATCCGCAGCGCCGCCCGCCAGGAGCCGGTCAGCTCGGCGAACCGCCGCCGGCCGACCGGGGCGGGCGGCGCGACCGGCCGCGGCGTCGCGATGTCGGCCCGACCGGGGGCCCGCGTCGGACGGCGAGTGGTCACCGGTCGCTGCCGGACAGCAGCTGCTCGACACTGCCCAGCGGTGCGGTCGTGTCGACCAGCACGCCGTCGCGGAGGAACACCACCCGGTCGGCCCAGCCGGCGTGCCGCGCCTCGTGGGTCACCAGCACTCCGGCGGCGCCCGCGTCGATCCGGCGGCGCAGCAGGTGCAGCACCGCCTCGCCGGTCTGGGAGTCCAACGCCCCGGTGGGCTCGTCGGCGAGGACCAGCCGGCGTTCGCCCACCAGCGCGCGGGCGATCGCCACCCGCTGCTGCTGCCCGCCGGAGAGCTGGTCCGGGAAACGGTCACCCAACGCGGGTAGGCCCACCTCGGTGAGCGCTGCCATGGCCAGTGCGCGGGCCCGACGTCCGCTGGTCCCGTCGAGTTCCAACGGGAGCGCCACGTTCTCCAGTGCGCTCAGACTGCCCAGCAGGTTGAGCTGCTGGAAGATGTAGCCGATCCGACGGCGGCGCAGCTGGGCCAGCCCGCGGCGGTCCAGTGCCCCCAGCGGTTGCCCCTCGACCCGGACCTCGCCGCCGGTCGGACGGTCCAACCCACCGGCGAGAGCCAGCAGGGTCGATTTGCCGGAGCCGGACGGCCCCATCACGGCGACCAGCTCGCCGGGCCGGACGACCAGGCTGACGCCGCGCAGCGCGTGCACCGCCGCCGGCCCGGCGCCGTGGGTGCGGTGGACGGCGCGTAGCTCCAGCACCGCGTCGTCCGATCCGCTCACCGTCGTGCCTCCTCGCCGGCCCATCGAGCCGCGTCCCGCACGTCAGCGCCATCGGGCCGGGGAGCGGGAGGCGCCGGGCCGCTGGGTTGGTGCCGGACCAGACTGGTCTCGCAGTGGTCCAGCCAGCGCACCTCGGCCTCGGCCTGGAAGACCATCGAGTCCAGTACGAGGCGCCAGGGAAGGTCCTCCGGCCGGTTGCTGCCGTACTTCAACCGGGTCAACTCCTGAAGGGCCCGCATCGTCGCGCTGCGTTGGGCCTGCACCACCGACCGCACGTCGACCCCCGGGGTGGTCAGCGCCAGCGCCAACTTGATCGCCAGCTCGTCGCGGGGTCGGTCGTTACGGCTGATCGGGGTGGCGAACCACAGCGCCAGGTCCGCCCGGCCGGCGTCGGTGATCTCGTACGGGCGCTGCCCGGCCTCGCTCTCCGGCAGCGGGCGCACCAGACCGTCCCGTTCCAGCCGGGACAGCGTGGTGTAGACCTGCCCGATGTTCAGTGGCCAGGTCGAGCCGGTCGACTCCTCGAACGCGGCGCGCAGCTGGTAGCCGTACATCTGGCCGCGTTCGAGCAGGGCGAGCAACCCGTGACGGATGGACATGGCAACGGAGTATGCATACCTGGTATGCGCACCGCAACCGGAGTGGACCGGGTTCAGGTGGGTCGACCGGGAAACGGGACAGTCAGCGGGGTCTGCCCGGCCGTCTTCCGCCACCGGGTGGCCCGCACGGCGTACTCGACAAGGGCGGCCAGCGCCTGGTCCCGGTCGGCGCCGGTGGTGGACGCCAGGGCGGCTCGCCAGTGCGCGGCCGTGCGCTCCTCCACCTCGGCGGCGAGCCGTAGGGCGCTGGCCCGATCGGTGACCGGGAACGGCAGGGCGTACCCGGCGCGGTCCGGCGGAACGACGCCGCCGGCCGTGGTGAGCTGCACCACCAGCGCGTCACGTCGGCGTCGGTGCGCGGCCTCGGCCTGGCGTGCCGCGTCCCGCGCCGCTCCGCTGAGCCGGACACCGATCCGTCCGTAGGCGTAGATGGCCGCGTACTCGGCGGACAGGGCGGCGGCGAGTGCCTCCCCGGCGGACGGCTGCCTCACTTCAGTGCCTCCTGGTGAGTTGCCCGGGCGGCGACGATCGACCCGAGTAGCGCCGCCCGCTCGGCGGGCGCCGCGGCGCAGGCGGCGGTGGCGGACTGCTGAGCGGTCTTCTCCAGCGCCCGCAGAGCGGCGCGCGCGCCGCTCGGATCGGCGGCCGGGGCGGCGGTCGGGGCTGCGGAGGCCGCCGACGGCAGTGTCACACCGATCACCCGGGCCAGCTCGGTGGCGTGCGCGGTGTGCGTCTCGGCGATCGGGTTGAGCCGGTCGGCGAGCTCGGGATGGGCGGTAGCGCCCGCCCGGTACGCGGCGGCCAGCGCGAGTGACTCGTCCACCATCGGCCGCAGCGGGTCGGGCGGTGGGGCTGGTTGGTCGTCGCGGTCGAAAAGATCACAGCCGGTCAGCGGCGTCACGGCCCCGCCGAGCACCAGCAGCGCCCCGGCACTCAGGAGCTTTCGCCGGGAATGTCCGGATGCTTGGTCGCGCTGTGTCGTTCTGCCGATCCCCACCGGCCAAGTCAACACCATCCGTGCCGGTCCGGGGGGCACCGGCGTCGGTGCGCCGCCCGGTCCGCCGCCGGGCAGGCGCGTTACGCTCTGCGCAACCACCGGCGTGTCCACTCCGGTGGCGTGCCGGCATGGCGGGACGACCGGTCCCCGTCGACCAGGGAGAGGGTGCGGAGATGACGCAGCGTGGCCGTGCCACCAGGCCGACGGGTCGACCCCGCGGTGCTGCGGGCCCCCGCGGCGGTGACCTCGCCGCCCGGCGGGACCGACTGCGGGCCGTGATCGAGCCGGTGGTCAACGACGCCGGCTACGACCTGGAGGACCTGTCGGTTTCCCGAGCCGGCCGCCGGCACGTGGTGCGGGTGATGGTGGACACCGACGGCGGGATCGACCTGGACGCCGTCGCGGACGTCTCCCGCGCGGTCTCGGCCGCGCTGGACGCCGCGGAGGAAACCGGTGGCGACATCGTCGCCGGCGAGTACCAGCTGGAAGTCAGCTCGCCCGGCGTCGACCGGCCGCTCACCCTGCCCCGCCACTGGCGGCGCAACGTGGGCCGACTGGTGAAGGTCACCGCGCGGGGCGCGGCCGCGCTGCCCGGCCAGCGGAACGACCAGCCCGCCGGTGACCGTCAGCTGACCGGCCGGGTGGTCGCGGCCGACGACGAGGGCGTGCACCTGGAGACCGACGACGGCCGCGCCGCCTGGGCGTACGCCCAGCTGGGCCCCGGCCGCGTGCAGGTCGAGTTCACCCGGCTCGCCGAACTCGGTGAGCCGGACGACGAGTTCGACGACGCGGACGATTCCGACGAGATCGACGATTCAGACGACATCGACGACGAAGATGATGTGGAGGACGAGGAGAGGTGAACATCGACCTCGCGGCGCTGCGCGCACTCGAGCGCGAGCGGGAGATCCCGTTCGACACGATTCTCGCGGCGATCGAGACCGCGTTGCTGACCGCCTACCGGCACACCGACGGGGCCGAACCGCACGCCCGGGTGGAGATCGACCGCAGGTCGGGCGCCGCCCTGGTGTACGCGCAGGAGATGGATGCCGACGGCAGCCTGGTGCGCGAGTGGGACGACACCCCGCACGACTTCGGCCGGATCGCGGCCATGACCGCCAAGCAGGTGATCCTCCAGCGGTTGCGGGAGGCCACCGACGAGGTGCACTTCGGTGAGTACGTCGGCCGCGAGGGTGACCTGGTCACCGGCGTGGTGCAGGCGCACGAGACGCGTACCGAGAAGGGCATCGTCAGCGTCGACCTGGGCAAGCTGGAGGGCGTGCTGCCGCAGTCCGAGCAGGTGCCCGGCGAGCGGTACGCGCACGGCGAGCGGGTCCGCTGCGTCGTGGTGCACGTGGCCAAGGGCATGCGCGGGCCGCAGATCACGCTGTCCCGGTCGCACCCGGCGCTGGTCAAGAAGCTCTTTGCGCTGGAGGTGCCGGAGATCGCCGACGGCACCGTGGAGATCGGTGCGATCGCCCGTGAGGCGGGCCATCGCACGAAGATCGCCGTCCGCTCAACGGTGCCCGGGGTGAACGCCAAGGGCGCCTGCATCGGCCCGATGGGTCAGCGGGTGCGTGCCGTGATGAGCGAGCTGCACGGTGAGAAGATCGACATCATCGACTGGTCGGACGACCCGGCCACCTTCGTCGGTAACGCTTTGTCGCCGGCCAAGGCGCTGCGGGTCGAGGTGGTCGACCTGGCCAACCGGGCCGCCCGGGTGACCGTTCCCGACTTCCAGCTCTCGCTCGCGATCGGTCGGGAGGGGCAGAATGCCCGACTCGCGGCCCGATTGACCGGTTGGCGGATCGACATTCGCTCCGATGCGGAGCAGACCGCGCCGGCAGCGCGGGGGGTAACTGATCACGTGCGGGAGCCGGGCGGCGCGATCTCGGGGAGCTAGGGGTAGACTTCCTCCAGTGGTACGACGCGCGCAGCCGGAGCGCACCTGTGTGGGTTGCCGGCAACGTGCGCCGGCCAGCGAATTGCTGCGAATCGTCGCGGTCAGGGACGAGGCTGGTCACAGTCTCCGGCCTGATCCGCGCCGCAGGCTGCCGGGTCGGGGAGCGAACATGCACCCGGATCCGGCCTGCTTCGCGCTGGCGGTGCGGCGCCGCGCCTTCGGGCGTGCGCTGCGCAGCACCGAGGTCCTCGACCACGGTGCGCTGGCGGAGCACGTCGATGCGCCAACCACTACGTCCGGTCAGCCCGACCGGGCGAGGGTCGCTAGCAGGGTAGGACGACCGACATGAGCACACGATGAAGTCCCTGAAATGACCAGGCTTCAAGTGCACGAGTGAGGTCGCTGCGGGTGCTGCCCGCACGACCTCGGAGTGAGGAGTGCAGTGGCAGGCAAGGCCCGCGTACACGAGCTTGCAAAAGAGCTCGGGGTCGAGAGTAAGACCGTTCTCGCCAAGCTGAAGGAAATGGGCGAGTTCGTGAAGTCCGCGTCCAGCACCGTCGAGGCGCCCGTCGCCCGACGGCTGCGTAACGCATTCGTCGCGTCCGCCGGAGCCCCGGCTCCGGCCGCCGCCCCGTCGGCGCCCGCGTCGACGCCGGCTTCAAACCCGACCCCGACGCCAACCCCGGCCCCGGGCGCGTCCCGGGTCTCGGCCAAGCCGATGCCGCCTCGGCGGCCGGCCGCGCCGGCACCCGGTCCGAAGCCCAAGGGTCCGGTTCCCGGTGCTCCGCAGACGGCGACCCCGGTCGCCAAGCCGGCGAGTGCCCACGACATCGAGGTGGCGGCCGCGGAGGCGCGTGCCGCCGCGCTGAAGGCTGAGCAGGAGGCCGCGGTCAAGGCCGCGCAGGCCGCCCGCCAGCAGCAGCGGGACAACCCCGTTCGCCGGGAGCCTCCGGCAGACGGCGGTAACCGCCCCGGCCCTCGGCCGGGTCCCGCGGCGATGCCGCCCCGTCCCGGTTCGCCGGCAGCTCGTCCGAACACGCCGGCTCCCGGTCCGGGTGCCCGGCCGGGCGGTCGTCCGCCGGCGCGCGGTGCCGGTAACAACCCGTTCGGCATCCAGGGTGGCCAGCAGCAGCGGCCCCCGGCCGCCGGTGCGGGTGGCCCTCGGCCCAACAGCCCGGCGGGCATGCCGCCGCGGCCGAGCCCGAACTCCATGCCGCCGCGGCCCAGCCCGGCGTCCATGCCGAGTCAGCGTCCGGCTGCCGGTCGCCCCGGTCCCGGTGGCGCTGGTCGCCCCGGCGGCGGTGGCGCTGGTCGTCCCGGTGGTGGCGGCGGTGGTGGCGGCTTCCGTGGTGGTCCCGGCGGCGGCGCCGGTGGCGGCGGCGGTTACCGAGGCGGCCCTGGTGGCGGCGCGGGTGCCGGCGGTGGCGGTGGCTACCGTGGCGGTCCCGGCGGCGGTGCGGGTGCGCCCGGTGGCGGTTTCCGTCCGGGTGGTCCGGCCGGTGGCGGCGGTCGTCCGGGTGCTGGCGGTCGTGGCCGTGGCGGCGGCGCCGCGGGTGCCTTCGGGCGTCCGGGTGGTCGGCCGACGCGCGGTCGCAAGTCCAAGAAGCAGCGCAGACAGGAGTTCGACAACCTGTCGGCTCCGACCATGAGCTCGGGTGCTCCCCGGGGTCAGGGTCAGATCGTCAGGCTCTCCCGTGGCGCCTCGCTGTCCGACTTCGCGGACAAGATCAACGCCAACCCGGGTTCGCTGGTCCAGGAGATGTTCAACCTGGGCGAGATGGTGACCGCGACCCAGTCCTGTTCTGACGACACCCTGCACCTGCTGGGTGAGCACCTGGGCTTCGACATCCAGATCGTCAGCCCGGAGGACGAGGACCGCGAGCTGCTCGCGCAGTTCAACATCGACCTCGACGCGGAGGTGGCCGAGGAGCGTCTGGTCAGCCGTGCGCCGGTGGTGACCGTCATGGGTCACGTCGACCACGGTAAGACCAAGCTGCTCGACGCCATCCGTAAGGCGAACGTCGTGGCCGGTGAGGCGGGTGGCATCACCCAGCACATCGGCGCCTACCAGGTCCACGTCCCGCACGAGGGCGAGGACCGGGCGGTCACCTTCATCGACACCCCGGGTCACGAGGCGTTCACCGCCATGCGTGCTCGTGGTGCCCAGGTCACGGACATCGTGATCCTGGTCGTCGCGGCCGACGACGGTGTGATGCCGCAGACGATCGAGGCGTTGAACCACGCCAAGGCGGCCGACGTGCCGATCGTGGTCGCGGTCAACAAGGTCGACAAGCCGGACGCCAACCCGGACAAGGTCCGCCAGCAGCTGACCGAGTACGGCCTGGTCGCCGAGGAGTACGGCGGCGAGACCATGTTCGTCAACGTGGCCGCCAAGCCGGGCATCGGCATCGAGGAGCTTCTCGAGGCTGTCCTGCTGACCGCCGACGCGTCGCTGGAGCTGACCGCTCCGATCGACGGGCCGGCGCAGGGTGTGGCCATCGAGGCGCACCTGGACAAGGGTCGCGGTGCGGTGGCGACGGTGCTGGTGCAGAAGGGCACCCTGCGGGCGGGCGACTCGATCGTCGCCGGTGGGGCCCACGGCCGGGTCCGGGCCATGCTCGACGAGAACGGCAACCAGCTCACCGAGGCTGGTCCGGCGCGTCCGGTCATGGTGCTGGGTCTGACCGCGCCTCCCGGCGCGGGCGACACGTTCCTCGCCGCGGCGGACGACCGCACGGTGCGGCAGATCGCCGAGCAGCGGCAGGCACGGCGGCGGGCGGCGTCCTTCGCCAACTCGCGTGGTCGGGCCACCCTCGAGACGCTCATGGAGCAGCTCAAGGAGGGCGAGAAGACCTCGCTCAACCTCATCCTCAAGGGCGATGTCTCCGGTTCGGTGGAGGCCCTGGAGGACGCGCTGTTCAACCTCGACATCCCCGAGGAGGTCCAGCTCAAGGTCCTCGACCGGGGCGTGGGCGCGATCACCGAGAGCAACGTCATGCTCGCGAGCGCCTCGTCCGAGCCGGTCACGATCATCGGCTTCAACGTGCGGGCCTCGAACAAGGTCCGTGAGATGGCCGACCGCGAGGGCGTGGAGATCCGGTACTACACCGTCATCTACCAGGCCATCGAGGAGATCGAGGCGGCGCTCAAGGGCCTGCTCAAGCCGGAGTACGAGGAGGCCGAGCTGGGCAGCGCGGAGATTCGCGATGTCTTCCGCTCGTCCAAGATCGGCAACATCTCCGGTTGCATCGTCCGGTCGGGCATCATCCGACGCAACGCGAAGGCTCGCCTGCTTCGGGACGGGGCGGTCGTGGCGGACAACCTCACGATCACCTCGCTCAAGCGGTTCAAGGACGACGCAACCGAGGTCCGCGAGGGCTTCGAGTGCGGTCTGACCCTGGGTGGTTACAACAACGTCCAGGTCGGCGACGTCATCGAGACCTTCGAGATGCGGGAGAAGGTTCGCGCCTGATCCGGCAGTGACACGCTGATCAAGGGGTTTACGCCGGGTGGCGTAAACCCCTTGATCATGCGGGGCGGGTTGGCGGTATCGTCCGGGGCGATGTTCACCGGAACCGCGGTCTTCGACCTGCTGCTGCCGGGCGACTCCCGGTCGCTCAAAGCCAAGAGATCATATGTACGGCCGATCGTGGCGGCGCTGCGCCGCTACGAGGTGTCGGCCGCCGAGGTGGGTGCGCTCGACCTGCATGGTCGAGCGCAGCTGGCGGTGGCCGTGGTGGCCGCCGAGACGGCGCACGTCCGCGAGGTGCTCGACTCCTGTGAGCGCCTGGTGGCCAATCGCCCCGAGGTCGAGTTGCTGTCCGTTCGACGCCGGCTCTACGGCGTGGACGACGACTGACCATGGTGCCGGCTGTGCCGGGCGACCGGAGCGGCCCCGAAGGTAATGTTCGAGATGTTGGCCGGTCGGCCGGCGGCCTCCGGGCCGCCGGGTCGACCGGAAGCAGGACGCCGTGGAGGTGGCGAGATGTCTGATCCGGCCAAGGTACGCAGGCACGCGGAACGGGTGCGTGAGCTGGTCGCGTCGGTGGTGCGGAGCCAGATCAAGGACCCGCGGCTCGGGATGATCACCATCACCGATGCCCGGATTACCGCTGACCTGCGCGACGCGACGGTCTTCTACACCGTGCTCGGTGACTCGGTGGCCCAGGCGGACACCGCGGCGGCGCTGGAGAGCGCCAAGGGGCTGCTGCGCAGCACTGTCGGCAAGGCCCTCGGGCTGCGCCACTCGCCGACCCTCACGTTCGTCCTCGACGACGTGCAGGACCAGGTCAAGCACATCGACGACCTGCTCGCCGCCGCCCGCAACGCCGACGCCGAGGTGCAGCGGCTCGCCGCCCAGGCGAAGTACGCGGGCGAGGCCCAGCCGTACCGGGTGGACGACGAGACCGATGAGGCAGACGAGACGGACGAGGCCGACGAGGCCACCGACGTCAAGGAGACCCCGCGGGGTGGGGAAACGCGGTGACCAGCACCGCCAGCGCCCCGTTCGCCGGGGCAGCCGGGCTCGGCCCCGCCGAGGCGGACTGGGCTGCGGCCGAGGCGTTGGTGCGGGCTCTCCCGCCGACCGCCCGGGTGCTGCTGATCTGTCACATCAACCCGGACGGCGACGCGCTGGGCAGCATGCTCGGCTTCGGTCTGGGTCTGCGGCAGTTCGGCGTACGCGACGTGCAGGCGACCTTTCCCGGGCCGCCGGAGGTGCCGGAGCCGTTCCGAGGGCTGCCCGGGCTGGACCTGCTGGTCCCGGCGGACGCCGCCGACCCGGAGCCCGAGCTGGTGATCTGCTTCGACGCGGCGAGCGAGTCGCGTCTCGGCGAGTTGGCCGGGCGGTTGTCGTCGGCGGGTGCGGCGCTGGTGCTCGACCACCACGCCTCCAACCCAGGTTTCGGCACGGTCAACCTGATCGACCCGGGTGCGGCGGCCACGTCGGTCGTTGCCGAACAGTTGCTGGCCCGGCTCGGGGTGGTGGTGGATCCGGCCATCGCCGAGTGCCTCTACGTGGCGCTGACCACTGATACCGGTTCGTTCCGGTTCGAGGCGACCACTCCGGCGGTGCATCAGATGGCCGCCCGATTGCTGGCGACCGGCATCTCGCCGGGTGACATCTCCCGGCGGGTCTTCGACACCCGGCCCTTCGGCGCGGTCCGCCTCTTCGGTGAGGTGCTCGGCCGGGCTCGACTGGAGCCGGCCGCCGCCGGAGGTCGGGGCCTGGTCTGGACCTTCGCCACCCTCGACGACCTGGCCCGGCACGACCAGCGGCCGTACGTGCTGGAGGCACTTATCGACTCGGTGCGCTGCACCGCCGAGGCGGATGTGAGCTGTGTGGTGAAGCAGACCAGGCCTGCCGAGTGGGCGGTGTCGATGCGCAGCAAGGGCGCGGTGGACGTCAGTCGGGTCGCCGTAGCGCTGGGCGGTGGTGGGCACACGTTCGCGGCCGGGTTCACCGGTCGGGGCACCGTTGAGCAGGTGGTCGAGTCGATCCGCGGTCAGCTGGACGCGGCGCTGATCGGCTGACGCCGGGCTTCGGCCGTCATCGATCCGTCGGTCTGGAAGATCAGGGTCAGCTCCGGGGAGTGTTGGTCTTCCCGCGTTCCGTGATACCGGGAAGAATTGCGGGATGGAGCAGCCGCACGACCTCACCGTGGAGGCCCCCCGCGCCTGGGACCGGCCCGCCGTCTCCGTTCCCGTCCTCGTCTGCCTGTCGCTCGTCGGTGGCCGGTTCGCGTCCTTCTCCACCGAGGCGAATCTGTTCACCCTCGGGACGGGTGGGGTGCTGATCTGGCTCGGTCTGAGCAACCGGGTGCCCCGCCGGCCGGCGCCACGCCGGCTGGGCACGGGGGCGGCCTGGTGGGCGGTGCCGGTGGTGGTCTTCGGGGTCTTCGAGGGCGTGACCTTCGTGCTGGCTGCCGGCGATGACTTCCCCACCTTCTCCCGGTTGGCCGACCCTCTCCTGGAGGATCAACTGACCCGGTCGGCGGTCTGGTTCGCCTGGTTGGCCGCCTTCTGGGGGCTGGTGCGGCGATGATGCGCGCGCTCGCGATCGGCGGCTTCCTCGCCGCGCTGGTCCTCTTCGCGGTGGTCGAGTGGATGGCCCGGCGGGAGGGGTCGCGGATCCCCACCCTGGGCGAGGTCTGCGCCTACGTGATGCGCTACGAGGTCGGTTCGGTGCCGGTGGGCCGGATCGGTCTGTTCGGGTTCTGGTGGTGGCTGGGCTGGCACTTCCTGGCTCGCTGAGCCAGGTTGTCGACTGTCCAGATGGCGGGAACCGTAAGCAGTATGTGGACCTGAACGATAACTTGGGAGAAGGCCGGTGCCGCCTAGCGGTGCAGGTCATGGGCGGTGGTGCCACACCCCGTGCCGCCTCCCTCCAGGGTCGGATCGACCCGGGCTCACGCTGCCCAGTCGGCTGCTCCGGTAACCCCGGACCGCCGTGGGGCGCTCAGCAGGACCGCCCGTGAGGGCCGCCGCGTGTCGGCGGCTCACGCCCTGGGAAGAGGAGCGCCACCATGCCGAACAAGCCCAAGCCCGAGACCACCACCGACGACGCCCGCGAGCAGGCCCGCCGCGCGCTGCAGACGTCGATGGACACCCGTCAGTGACTCATCTCGACCGGTGGTGACGCCGCCGACGCGTCGCGCCGACGGCGTCACCGTCCGGCCGTCAGTGGGGGTCGAGTCGTTCAGGACAGGAACGTGTCCAGGGCCGCCTCGATGGTGCCGGAGTCCGGCGTCGCGTACGCCCTCATGGTGGTCCTGTCGTACGAGATGAAACTCGGGCACCTGTTCGTCGGGGCGGTCACGGTGCCGCCGTCGCCGATCTTCTCGGCGGTCCTGGCCGCGTAGAAGGTCAGGGTGTAGCGCGACGAGACGTAGTCGATGGTGACCTGCTTCTCCGCCTTGTCCTTGTACTGACACTTCTTCGGGGCGCCCTGGCTGCCCTCGTCGAACTTCAGGCAGCCGACGACCGACACCCTCTGGTAGTCCGCGCCCTTGGCGTAGTAGGACTTGTCCGAGGGGACGTACGTCGACGACCAGGACGTCGGCCGGTCGGGGTTGTTCGAGAACGTGTACGCCTTGGCACCGGCCGGGCCGCTGTAGGGCGCCGCGTTCAGGATCGGGCTGCCTTCGCAGACGTTCGCCAGGTCGCTGGAGTAACGGGCGGTCATCGAGTTGTTGTTCGGTGGATCCGCCTGCCCCGGCGTAGGGACGGTCCCAGTGCCCGGCGTGCTGCCGGTGCCCAGCGTGGGGGTGGAGGACGTACCCCGTGCGGGCTCGTCGTCATCGGAGGCGAGCAGGATGCCGATTCCCGCGCCGCAGATGGCGAGTATGAGGACCACCGCGCCGGCGACCAGCCCGATGATCAGGCCCTTGTTCGACTTGTTCGGAGGCGGCAGTTGTGTGCCGTAGTACGGCTGGGGTGGTGGCTGTCCGTACGGCGGGTAGCCGCCCTGCTGCGGGGCCGGCGGGCCGCTCCAGGGCGTGACGTTCGGGTCGGGCGGAGGGTAACTGTCGCTCACTGTGATAAGGCCTATCGCTGTCGTGGTGCCCCCCGCGTGGGAGCCTCGGACAGGGTAGTGAGCGGCGCAAACCGGGATGCCGGCGACAGGGAGCGCATCAGGGCCTTGATCCTCGGTGACGTCCGCCGAGCCGGTCGAGAGGTGGCCCCGTAAGTCACCGGTGGCCTTGTGCTCCTTACCGCAGCCATGCCAGGATCGGCGGCGATGAACCACGCCGCCACCGCTCACCGACCCGCCTCGCCTCGGCGGATCGCCGCGCTCGCCCTGCCGGCCCTCGTCGTGCTCGCCGCCGAGCCGCTCTACGTGCTGGTCGACACCGCCGTGGTCGGTCACCTCGGCCGGGTGCCGCTCGCCGCGCTCGCCGTCGGCGGCACGGTCATGACGCTCACCGCCTGGGTGGGCACCGTGGTCGCCTACGGCACCACCGGCCGCGCGGCCCGCCGCTTCGGCGCGGGTGACCGGGCCGCCGCGGTCGCCGAGGGCGTCCAGTCGTCCTGGTTGGCGTTCGGTGTCGGTCTGCTGATTGCGATCGGCATGCAGGTCGGCGGCGGCGCGCTCGCGCGTACCCTCGCCGGAGGTGGTGGCGAGGTGGCCGACGCGGCCGCGCAGTGGCTGCGGATCGCGGCCCTCGGCGCTCCTGGCCTGCTGCTCGCCGCCGCCGGCAACGGCTGGCTGCGCGGTGTGCAGGACACTCGCCGCCCGCTGTTCTTCGTGCTCGGTCCCAACCTGCTCTCCGCGCTGCTCTGCCCGCTGCTGGTCTACCCCGGCGGGCTGGGTCTGGTCGGCTCGGCCGTGGCGAACGTCGTCGCGCAGACGCTCTGCGGGGTGCTCTTCGCCGCCGCCCTGGTCGGCGAGCGGGTGTCACTGCGGCCCCAACCCCGCGTGATCCGCCAGCAACTGGTGCTCAGCCGGGACCTGCTGATCCGTGGGCTGGCGTTCCAGGCCAGCTTCCTGTCCGCGACCGCCGTCGCCGCCCGCTTCGGCGCCGCCGCCGTCGGCGCCCACCAGATCGCCCTGCAACTCTGGTTCTTCACCGCGCTGGTGCTCGACGCCCTCGCCATCGCCGCGCAGTCCCTGGTCGGTGCCGCGCTCGGCGCCGGCGACGACGCCGGTGCGCGGGCGCTCGCCCGCCGGATCGGGCTGCTCGGCGGCGTCTGCGGCGTGGGCTTCGCGCTGCTCGTCGCCGCCGGTGCCGGCGTCGTGCCGTCGTGGTTCAGCTCCGATGCGGGGGTACGCGAGCAGGCCATGGTGGCCTGGCCGTGGTTCGTCGTCATGCTGCCGCTGGCCGGGGTGGTGTTCGCCCTCGACGGCGTGCTGATCGGCGCCGGCGACGTGCGTTACCTGCGCAACCTCACCATCGTGGCGGCGCTCGGCGGCTTCCTGCCGGCCATCTGGCTGGCGTACGCGCTCAACCTGGGGCTGGGCGGCATCTGGGCCGGGCTCACCCTGTTCGTGGTGATCCGGCTGGTCGCCCTCCTGCTGCGACTGCGCGACGGCAGGTGGGCGGTGACCGGCGCGGTCCGCTGACCGGGTCGCCGGGCCTGTCGGTCAGCAGCGCGTGGTGGTCGGCGCGGGAGCGTCAAGGTCGAAGATCGTGCCCGGGTCGCCTGCGGGTATCTGATCCCGGTGCACGTCGGCTATCCAGAACTGCTCCTGCACCCAGCCCTCACGGAGCTGGGCGCAGTCAGCGTTCCAGGTCACGGCCTCCGCCGAGGTGATCCAGAGGCCGCGGGCGGAGGCCGGCACGTCGTCCGGGTGCGGCACCTGCCACACCACCCGGTCGCGCAGCGCCACCACTGTCGCGCCGGCGGGCGCCCGCAGGTCCACGTCGAACGGGTACGCCCACACGAACTCCGTGGAGACCTCCAGCAGCCGAACACCGTTCTGCCTGGTGGCCCGGTAACTGACCCGGCCGTCGGCGCGGACGCCGAACTCCCACTCCGACGGCGACGCCATCCTCGTGGCGTACCGCAGGAAGCTGCCGTTGGTGAAGTCTCCCCGGCTCCGTTCGCGGGCGTCCGGGGCGAGCAGCGCGAGGAACGGCTCCGGATCACCCATGAACATCGAGGCGTCGACCCGACTCTCGATCAGTGCCTTGCGTACCGACTCCAGCGCGGTCCGCACCTGGGCCGCGGTGAACGGCCCGGTGCCCTTGGCCGCCGGCATCCGCACGGCCTCCTCGGCTGGCGCGAAGGATGCCGCCGGCGACCCGGCGAACAGGTCCCGTGGTTCGCCGACCCTGCTCAGCGGTGGGGTGGGGCTCGGTGTGGGGCTCGCCGAGGCGGACGTGCGGACACCGTCGGCGACCCGACCGACCAACACCACGCCGCCGACGACCATCAGCAGTGCCAGCACCAGCCCGAGGCCGAGCAGTAGCGCCCCGTTGTGCCGGGCCGAGAAGAAACGGACCCGGTCCCACCCGGTGGGCTGGTGCTCGGTCTGCGCTGACCGCAGCCACTCCGGTAGCTGCACCGGGTTGACCTGCGCCACCGCCGCGGGCGGCGGTGGCGGGTCGACCGGGTCCGTCGGTGTGGGCTCGCTCGACGACGTGTTCTCCATGGTTCCCCCGTCAGCTCTCGCCGCTGGTGGCGTGCGCGAGCAGATAGTAGGTGCCGGGCATCAGTGCGTCCCCGGGCACTGCTGCCCCGCTCGACATTGCGCCGGATGGACCCTCGTCCCGACAAACCGGCTCAGACCGCGTGAGCGGAGGCTGGGGTCACGCCGGGCGTGCCCACGCACTGCGGAGTACGGGCCATCTGGCAGGCTTGGCCGACGTGAGCACCGATGGTCTGATCGTGGTCGACAAGCCCGGCGGCATGACGTCGCACGACGTGGTGGCACGCATCCGCCGACTGGCGAAGACCCGACGGGTCGGGCACGGCGGCACCCTCGACCCGATGGCGACCGGCGTGCTGGTGATCGGTGTCGGCCGGGCCACCCGACTGCTGACCTACGTGATCGGCGCCGGCAAGAGCTACACCGGCACCATCCGGCTCGGTCAGACCACCGTCACCGACGACGCCGAGGGCGACGTGACCGCCACCGTGCCGGCCGGCCAGGTCACCGACGACGCGATCCGGTCGACGCTGGCCGGGCTGAGCGGCGAGGTCGACCAGGTGCCGAGCGCGGTCAGCGCCATCAAGATCGACGGGCAGCGGGCGTACAAGCGGGTTCGCGACGGGGAGAGCGTCGAGCTGCCGGCGCGGCGGGTCACCATCTCCCGGCTGGAGGTGCTGGCGATCCGCCGCACCGAGCCGGACGTGGTGGACGTGGACGTGGACGTGACCTGCTCCTCCGGCACGTACATTCGGGCCATCGCCCGGGACGCCGGCCTGGCGCTCGGCGTCGGCGGGCACCTCACGGCGCTGCGGCGCACTGCGGTGGGTGGCTTCACCCTCGCCGAGGCGGCGACCCTCGACGAGTTGGAGCAGCGCGCCCCGGACGTGGTGAACCTGCCACTGGACGCGGCGGCCGCCCGGTTCTTCGCGCGCCGGGAGGCCACGCCCGACGAGGCCCGGGTGCTCGCCCACGGCGGGCCACTGGACCCGGCCGGCCTCACCGGGCCGTACGCCGTCTTCGGGCCGGCCGGCGGTCTGATCGCTATCGTCAGCGAGCGGGACGGGCGGGCCCGCGCGGAGATCGTGCTCGCCCCGGCCTGACAGCGGAACGCAGGTCCGCCGGCCCGCAGCCGGCGGTGTCGACCCGCCGGCCGGCGGGACAGCAGAGAGGAACGGCATGCAGCGGTGGCGGGGCTACGACGCGGCGCCCGGCGGGTGGGGACGCTCGGTGGTCACCATCGGCGTCTTCGACGGCGTGCACAAGGGGCACCAGGCGACGATCGGGCACGCCGTGGCCCGGGCCCGCGAACTGGGCGTGCAGTCGGTGGTGGTCACCTTCGACCCGCACCCGGCCGAGGTGGTCCGCCCCGGTTCGCACCCGGCGGTGCTCACCGAGCCGGCCCGTAAGGCCGAGCTGATCGAGGCGCTCGGCGTGGACGTGCTCTGCGTGGTGCCGTTCACCCCGGAGTTCTCCCGGGTGCCGGCCGAACAGTTCGTGCACGACGTCCTGGTCGAGCACCTGCACGCGGCGCTGGTGGTGGTCGGCAGCAACTTCCGCTTCGGGCACCGGGCCGCCGGCGACGTGGCGTTGCTGGAACGGCTGGGTCAGACGTTCGGCTTCGGCGTGGAGGGCGGCCCGCTGGTCGCCGAGGACGGCACCGTCTTCTCCTCCACCTACATCCGGTCCTGCGTCGACGCGGGTGACGTGGGCGCGGCGGCCGCCGCGCTGGGCCGCCCACACCGGGTGGAGGGCGTCGTGGTCCGCGGCGACCAGCGGGGCCGGGAGCTGGGCTTCCCCACCGCCAACCTGCTCTGCCACCGGTACGCGGCGGTGCCCGCCGACGGCGTGTACGCGGCCCGGCTGATCCGCCGCGGCCAGCACGAGCCGCTGCTGGCGGCGGTGTCCGTGGGCACCAACCCGACCTTTTCCGGCCGGGAGCGGCGGGTGGAGGCGTACGCGCTGGACTTCTCCGGCGACCTGTACGGCGAGCGGCTGGCCCTGGACTTCGTGGCGCACCTGCGCGGTCAGATCCGGTACGACTCGATCGAGCCGTTGATCGCCCAGATGAATCAGGACGTCGAGCGCACCCGGCACGTACTGGCCTGATCGTGGTGGCATGACGGGCCGCCACCGAGGCCCTTAGCCGGGTGTTACCGGCGAGTGCTGGTAGTCTTGCCGGGACGTCGGGTGACCGGCGTGGGGCCTCGCGTGCCTGCTCGACGCCGCGGGTGCGAGGTACCAGTCCGTTCCCGGTCCACCGGGACGACGGACACCCACTTGATCAACCCATCGAAACAGGGAGAACATGGCGCTCGATCAGGAAGCCAAGGCCAGCATCCGCGCGGAGTACGCGACCGCCGAGGGCGACACCGGTTCGCCGGAGGTCCAGGTAGCGGTCCTCACCAAGCGGATCGCCGAGCTGACCGAGCACCTGAAGGTGCACAAGCACGACCACCACAGCCGCCGTGGGCTGCTGCTGCTGGTCGGCCGGCGCCGTCGGTTGCTCAACTACGTCCAGAAGAAGGACATTGCCCGCTACCGGTCGCTCATCGAGCGGCTCGGTCTGCGCCGGTGACGTGACGGGGGAGTGGCCGGACGGCCGCTCCCCCGTACCGCGTCCCACCTGAAGGAAACACGGGCCGCGCGACCACCCGAGAGGGAGCCGGTCAGCGTACCGGTCTCCGGTAGTGGCCCCCGGGAACCCCGGCATCATGCCGGCCACCCGGGCGCTTCGATCGAAGACCGGCCGGCTGAGCAGCTCCCCGATGTCGTGGGCCCACGACGCGAAGGAGCACGACAGCACATGACCGAGACCAAACTCGGCACCGAATCCCGCACCGCCGTGATCGACAACGGGTCCTTCGGTACCCGCGAGATCACCTTCTCCACCGGTCGGCTGGCTCGCCAGGCCGCCGGTTCCGTCATCGCCCAACTGGGCGAGACGGTCGTTCTCTCCGCCACGACCGCCGGTAAGCACCCGAAGGAGCAGTTCGACTTCTTCCCGCTGACCGTCGACGTCGAGGAGCGGATGTACGCCGCGGGCCGCATCCCCGGCTCGTTCTTCCGCCGTGAGGGTCGGCCCAGCGAGGACGCGATCCTCACCTGCCGGCTGATCGACCGGCCGCTGCGCCCGTCCTTCGTCAAGGGCCTGCGCAACGAGGTCCAGGTCGTCGAGACCATCCTCGCGCTCGACCCGCAGCACCCGTACGACGTCGTGGCGATCAACGCCGCCTCGATGTCGACCAAGCTCTCCGGCCTGCCGTTCTCCGGCCCGATCGGTGCGACCCGCGTCGCCCACATCGACGGCCAGTGGGTCGCCTTCCCGACCCTGGAGGAGCTGGCTCGCGCCACCTTCGACATGGTCGTGGCCGGCCGCACGCTCGAAGACGGCGACGTCGCGATCATGATGGTCGAGGCCGAGGCCACCCCGAACGCCGTCGCCCTCATCTCGGCCGGTGCCACCGCCCCGACCGAGGAGGTCGTCGCCAGCGGTCTGGAGGCCGCCAAGCCGGCGATCCGTGAGCTGTGCCGCGCGCAGAGCGAGCTGGCCGAGGTTGCTGCCAAGCCGGTCACCGAGTTCCCGGTCTTCCTGGACTACCAGGACGACGTGTACGACGCCGTCTCCGAGCTGGCCCGCGCCGACGTGGCCGAGGCGATCACCATCGCCGGCAAGGCCGACCGCGAGGAGGCCCTGGACCGGGTCAAGGCCCGGGTCGCCGAGGAGTTGGGCGCTCGGTTCGAGGGTCGGGAGAAGGAGCTCAGCGCTGCCTTCCGGTCGCTGACCAAGTCCGAGGTGCGCAACCGCGTGCTGCGCGAGCAGGTCCGCATGGACGGGCGTGGCCCGCGCGACATCCGGGCGCTGACCGCCGAGGTCGGCGTGCTGCCCCGGGTGCACGGTTCGGCGCTGTTCGAGCGGGGCGAGACCCAGATCCTGGGCGTCACCACGCTGAACATGCTCCGCATGGAGCAGATGGTGGACACGCTGTCCCCCGAGAACCGCAAGCGCTACATGCACAACTACAACTTCCCGCCGTACTCGACCGGTGAGACCGGCCGGGTCGGCTCGCCGAAGCGTCGCGAGATCGGCCACGGCGCCCTCGCCGAGCGCGCGCTGATTCCGGTGCTGCCGTCGCGCGAGGAGTTCCCGTACGCCATCCGGCAGGTGTCGGAGGCGCTCGGCTCCAACGGTTCCACCTCGATGGGTTCGGTCTGCGCCTCGACGCTGGGCCTGCTCTCCGCGGGTGTTCCGCTGAAGGCGCCGGTCGCCGGCATCGCGATGGGGCTCATCTCCGACGAGGTGGACGGCAAGACCCAGTACGTGACGCTGACCGACATCCTCGGTGCCGAGGACGCGTTCGGTGACATGGACTTCAAGGTCGCCGGCACCCCGGAGTTCGTCACCGCGCTCCAGCTCGACACCAAGCTCAACGGCATCCCGTCGGACGTGCTGGCCTCCGCGTTGCAGCAGGCGAACGAGGCCCGGCAGGTCATCCTCGGGGTCATGAAGGCGGCGATCGAGGCTCCGGCCGAGATGTCCGACTACGCGCCGCGGGTCACCACCGTCAAGATCCCGGTGGACAAGATCGGCATGGTGATCGGCCCGAAGGGGCAGACCATCAACGCGATCCAGGACGAGACCGGCGCCGAGATCTCCATCGAGGACGACGGCACGATCTACGTCGGCGCCACCAACGGCCCGTCGGCCCAGGCGGCCGTCGACCGGATCAACGGCATCGCCAACCCGACGCTGCCGAAGCAGGGCGAGCGGTTCCTCGGCACGGTGGTCAAGACCGCCGCGTTCGGCGCGTTCGTCTCGCTCCTGCCGGGCCGTGACGGCCTGCTGCACATCTCCAAGGTGGGCGACGGCAAGCGGGTCGAGCGTGTTGAGGACTTCCTCAACGTCGGTGACCGGGTCGAGGTCGAGATCGCGGACATCGACGCCCGCGGCAAGATCTACCTCGACAAGGTCCGCCCGGAGGGCACCGAGGCTCCGGCCGCCGGTGAGGCCGCCGCTGGCGACCGGCCGGCTGGTCGGGACCGCGGCGACCGGGCTCCGCGTGACCGCGGCGACCGTGAGCGTGGCGGCGACCGTGGCGGGCGTGGCCCGGAGCGCGGCGGCGAGGGCGGCAACGGCGGCGGCAACGGCGGCGGCGAGGGTGGCGAGGGCGGCGAGCGTCCGCGCCGCCGGACCCGGCACAGCTGACAGTCGTACAACGCATCACCCACCCCTCGTCGAACCGGGAGCAAGTCGTGAGTCGGGCCATCAGCGCGCCGTTTCCACCGGATCGACGGGGGGTGGCCTCCGATTGGCAGGCCAGCCAATCGAGTCGAGCCCGGGACACCGGGGCGGGCCGCTCCGGCGGCACCGCCCGCGCGGTGACCCGGACGCTCAGCGACGACCCGCTGGGCGGCACGGTACGTCGTACCGTGTTGCCCAGCGGTCTGCGCGTCCTCACCGAGGCGATTCCGGCGATGCGCAGCGTCTCGTTCGGCATCTGGGTGGCTGTCGGCTCGCGTGACGAGACCGGCCCGCAGGCCGGTGCCGCGCACTTCCTCGAGCACCTGCTCTTCAAGGGCACCCACAAGCGCACCGCACTGGAGATCTCCTCGCAGATCGAGGCGGTGGGTGGCGAGACCAACGCCTTCACCACGAAGGAATACACCTGCTACTACGCCCGCGTGCTGGACGAGGACCTGCCGCTGGCGATCGATGTGATGTGTGACCTGGTCGCGGACTCGCTGTTGGAGCCGGCCGACGTCGAGACCGAGCGTGGCGTGATCCTGGAGGAGATCGCCATGCACGACGACGAGCCGGGTGACGAGGTTCATGACCTCTTCGTCCAGGCCGTCTACGGCGACCACCCGCTGGGCCGGCTGATCTCCGGCACCGCGGAGACCGTCACCCCGATGACCCGGCGGCAGATCCAGACCTTCTACCGGGGTCGCTACACCGCGCCGCAGATCGTCATCGCCGCCGCCGGCAACCTCGACCACGCCGCGGTGGTCAAGCTGGTCCGTCAGGCCGTGCGCGGCACCCCACTGGACAGCGACCCGGCCAGCCCGGCGCCGCACCGCGCGGCGACCCCGGCGGTACGCACCAAGCCGGCGACCACAGTGGTGGAGCCGAAGGAGACCGAGCAGGCGCACGTCATCCTCGGCTGCCCCGGCATCGACCGGCTCGACGATCGGCGGTTCGCCCTCGGGGTGCTCAACAACGTGCTCGGCGGCGGCATGTCCAGCCGCCTGTTCCAGGAGATCCGCGAGCAGCGCGGCCTCGCGTACTCGGTCTACTCCTACGCCAGCCAGTACGCCGACAGCGGCCTGTTCGCCGTCTACGCCGGGTGCGCGCCGGGCAAGGTGGACGAGGTGCTGGCCCTGACCCGTGCCGAGCTGGCCCGGGTGGCCGCCGACGGGTTGACCGAGGCCGAGGTGGCCCGGGGCAAGGGGATGAGCAAGGGCTCCTTCGTGCTCGGCCTGGAGGACACCGGTTCCCGGATGAGCCGGCTAGCCAAGGGTGAGCTGCTCTACGGCGACCTGATGCCGGTCGACGAGCTGCTCCGCCGGGTCGACGAGGTCACCGTGGAGGACGTGAACGTCCTCGCCGCCGAGCTGCTCAGCCGGCCGATGTCGCTGGCCGTGGTGGGCCCGTTCGGCGCCGGCGACTTCGCGGTCTGAGGTCTGCCGCCCCAGCTCGGTCGAGGCACCCCGGTCGGGCGTCCCGACGGGTGGAGCACAGCGGATCCGGCCGGAAGGGCCCGTCCCGATTGGGATAGGTTGTGCCCCGTGACTGACGAGCAGGGAAGGACCCCGGCCCAGCAGCTGCCGGTCGGCGTGTTTGGTGCGCGTGGCCGGATGGGCATCGAGGTCTGCAAGGCGGTCGACGCCGCCGACGATCTGGCCCTGGCCGCGGCGATCGACCAGGGCGACAGCCGCTCCGCCGTCTCCGCAGCCGAGGTGGTCGTCGACTTCACCACGCCGGACGTCGTCATGGACAACCTCCAGTGGTGCATCGAGCAGGGCATCAGCGCCGTGGTCGGCACGACCGGCTTCACCGAGCAGCGGCTGGAGCAGGTGCGCGGCTGGCTGGCCGACAAGCCCGAGGTGGGCGTGGTCATCGCCCCGAACTTCGGCATCGGCGCGGTGCTGATGATGCAGTTCGCCGCGCGCGCCGCCCGACACTTCGAGTCCGTCGAGATCATCGAGCAGCATCACCCGCGCAAGCTGGACGCCCCGAGTGGCACCGCCACCCACACCGCCCGCCAGATCGCCCAGGCCCGCGCCGAGGCCGGTCTCGGCCCGGTGCCGGACGCCACCAAGGACGAGGTGCCGGGTGCGCGCGGCGCCGAGATCGACGGGGTACGCGTCCACGCGGTGCGCGCCACCGGTCTGGTCGCCCACCAGGAGGTGCTCTTCGGCGGCACCGGGGAGACGCTGACCATCCGGCACGACTCGTACGACCGGGTGTCGTTCATGCCGGGCGTGCTGCTGGCCGTCCGCGCGGTGCGCAACCGTCCCGGCCTCACCGTCGGCCTGGACGCCCTGCTCGACTGACCAGCCTGGGTTCTTCCGGGGCCGAAACCTGGTCGCGGGTCGGGTCCGGCCGCCCCTAGGCTGCCCCGATGATCGATGGTGGACATGGCGACCGGGCCGGGCGGCGAGTGACGCTGCGGCCGGTCGACGACGACAACTGGCGGGCGGTCGCCGACGTCGCCCCGCGTGACGACCAGCGCCGGTTCGTAGCCGCGCTGGGCGCGCGCTATCTGCTGCTGAGCACCCGCTCCGAGGTGTGGACCTCGCTGGCCGTGTACGCCGACGAAACCGTTGTCGGCCACGTCATGTGGGGCGTGGACGACGACGGCTCGCACTGGATCGGCGGAATGCTGATCGACGCCGCCGAACAGGGCCGGGGCGTCGGCCGGGCCACCGTCCAGACGTTGGCCCCTTGGCTGGCCGCCCGGGACGGCAACCCCCCGGTCCGCCTGTCGTACCACCCCGACAACACCCCAGCCGCCGCCCTCTACACATCCCTGGGCTTCCACCCCACCGGGGCGGTGGACGACGACGAGCTGATCGCCGAACACACCCCCTGATCCCCGCGATCTTGCAGGCCGGCCTGGGTCGATCATGGAGTTGTGGTGCCTCGCATAAGGGGCACATATGGAGCTGTTGCCCACCACAACTCCATGATCGACGGCGGGGCAGAGCGGGGCGGTCCCGGCCTCAGCGGGGGAGGGACGGGGTTGTGGGGCGGCGTTGGGCGGGGAGGGTCGGGGTCAGCGGGGTGGGGAGCCCGGTGACGCTGGCGTCGCCGGTGCGGTCGACAGTGACGCGCACCGGGGTGTCGGCCACTCGGAGGCCGTCGACCGCTACGGCACCGAACTCTGCTCCCGCCAGGGGTGCCAGTCGGACCGTGCCGCCCGGCACGTCCGGGTAGAGCCCCGTGGCGGCCTGGAGCAGCAGCACCGTGCCCGCCGCGGCCCACGCCTGCGGTCGGCACGCGGCCGGGTACGGCACCGGGCGATTCACCAGTGCCCGGTCGTCGCCGCCGTACAGCTCCGGCATCCGGTAGTCGAACGCCTCGGCGGCGCTGAGCAACCCGTCGGCCAGGCCGAGCGCGGCCTCGCGGTGCCCGGCGCGGGCCAGCCCACCGAGCACGATCGCGGTGTCGTGGGTCCAGATCGAGCCACAGTGGTACGACAGCGGGCTGAACCCGGCGTCGTCGCTGGACATGGTGCGGAGCCCGAACCCGGCGGCCATCGTGTCGGTGGTGAGCAGGTGCGCGACCTGGGCTTCCTCGTCGCGGTCGAGCAGGCCGGTGCCGAGCAGGTGGCCGATGTTGCTGGTCAGCGAGTCGACCGGGCGCTTGTCGCGGTCGAGGGCCAGCGCGGGTTGCGGTCCGTGGCGACCGTCGACCCAGAAGTTCTTGCGGAACCGGCCGACCAGCGCGGCGGCGTGTTCGCGCCAGCGGTCGGCGCCCGGTCGGCTGAAGGCGTCCAGCAGGGCGGCGCCGTTCACGGCGGCCTCGTGCGCGTACCCCTGCACCTCGGCCAGCACGATCGGCGCGGTGGCCAGGGTGCCGTCGCGGAAGCGAACGGCGTCGCCGGAGTCCTTCCAACCCTGGTTGGACAGGCCGTGCCCGGTGGTGTCGACGTACTCGATTAGGCCGTCACCGTCCGGGTCGGCGTGCTCGCCGAGCCAGCGCAGCGCCGCCTCCAGGTGCGGCAGCAGGGGCTCGACCTGCTCGGCGGGCATCCCCCAACGCCACGCGTCGTGCAGCAGGTTGACCCAGAGCATGGTGGCGTCGACGGTGCCGTAGTACGCCGGCGGAAGGCGCAGGCCGTTGTCGGGCAGGGCGAACGCGTGGCGGCGCAGCTCGTGCAGGATCTTGCCCGGGGCCTCGCCGGTCGCCGGGTCGACGCGGGTGCCCTGCCGCCGGGCGAGCACACGCAGGGTGCCGGCGGCCAGGTCGGTGCCGAGCGGCAGCATCATCCGGGCGGCCCAGAGGCTGTCCCGGCCGAACAGGGTGAGGAACCAGGGCACCCCGGCGCCGAGGAACACGTCGCCGGGTGCGCCGGTTTCGGCCAGTCGGAGGCCGCGCAGATCGTCCAGGCTGCGGTCGAGCAGTCGGACCAGCCGTCGGTCGTCGGCGGTCACCTCGGGTCGGGACCACTCGAGCTCGCCGGGCGGGCCGACGACGACGGCGCGCGGGTCGTCGACGGTCAACTGCCAGCGCAGCACTGTCTCGCCGCCGGGGGGCAGGTCGACTGGCCAGACCAGCCGGGGCGCGGTTGCCCGCTCGCCGCCGACCAGCACGTCGGCGCCCGGCGCGGTGACGCTGACGGTGATCCCGGTGCCCGACCAGGTGAGCGTGCCCGGCTGACCGGTCCTGGCCGCCAGCGCGTCGGTGGCGCCACCGGACTTGACGACCTCGATGGGTGCCAGGTCGCAGCCGAGGTCGACGGAGATGGTGGCCCGTACGTCGACCGTGGCGGTGGAGACGATCCGCAGCTCCTCGGTGAGGCCGTTGCGGGTGGCCCGCCGGAGCCGGTCGACGCGGACGGTGGGGTCGGGCGTGGGGTCACCGAGCCAGCGGGCCAGGCTCACGAAGTGTGCGCCGTGCGGGCCGTCGTCGCCGCGGGTCAGCCCTTCGAGCTCCCGGTCATCGACCCGCAGCTCGGCGCGGGAGAGCACCCGGGCATCGGCGTGGAAGACGCCCTGGACGCCGGTCGGGCGGATCTGCCCGGTCGCGTCCCCCAGCGCGCTGGTCGGGGCGAAGACCACCCCGACCAACTCGTGCAGGAGGGGTTGCAGCTGGCGTTCGATCACGGCGTGGCTCCAGATCCTCGGGGTGCGGGGCGGCCATCTTGACAACGCGCCCCTGGCGGTGCAAAGTGCGAAACATTCCAGAAACTTGAACGATCCAATCCTGCCTTATCCAAATTGGATCGTTCAAGATGGCGAGAGGGATTAAGTGGCCGAAAAGGTGACCATCGCGACGGTGGCCCGGCACGCCCGAGTCAGCCGGCAGACGGTGTCCAACGTGCTCAACAGCCCGCACATCGTGCGGCAGGAGACCCGTCAGCGGGTCGAGGACGCGATCAACGCGCTCGGCTACCGGGCCAACCAGGCCGCCCGACAGATGCGCACCGGCCGGTCCCGCCTCATCGCCGCCCGGATCGACCCGACCCGCGACGGCATCAACGGCTCCGTGCTCGACCGCTTCCTGCACGGCCTCACCGAGACCGCCGACGCCGCCGGGTACCGGGTGCTGCTCTACACGGCCACCGACGACGACCGGGAGATCGCCACCTACGGCGACCTGCTCGGCACCTACGAGCTGGACGCGTTCGTGCTGGTGGGCACCAAGTACGGCGACCCGCGTACCGAATGGCTCGCCGATCGGGACGTACCGTTCGTGACCTTCGGTCGCCCATGGGACGCGCTCGACGCGCACCCCTGGGTGGACGTGGACGGCGCCGCCGGCACCGCCCAGGCCACCCAGCGCCTGCTCGACGCCGGCCACCAGCGGATCGCCTTCATCGGCTGGCCGGTCGGCTCCGGCGTCGGCGACGACCGGCGGGCCGGCTGGCGCGACGCGCTGCGCGCGGCCGGCGTCGACCCGACCCGGCTGCACCGGGAGACCGAGGACGGCATCGCCGAGGGCGAACGCCTGATGCGCGACCTGCTCGACACCGTGGCGCCGAGCGCCGTGGTCTGCGCCAGCGACTCACTCGCCCTCGGCGCCCTCCAGGCGATCCGCGGCGTCGACCCGCCCGTGTCGGTGATCGGCTTCGACGACACGCCGGTGGCCGCCGCGGTCGGGTTGACCAGCGTCAGCCAACCGCTCGGCGAGGCCGCCGCCCGCTGCGTGGACCTGCTCACCGGTGTCCTCGACGGCGCCCACGAAACCCCCACCCCCGTGCTGCTCCAGCCCTCGTTGGCGCTGCGGCACACCGCGTAGTCCCACCCCCACCAGGAGAAACCATGGCACCCCGAACAATCACCCGGGCAGCGGTGGCCGGCCTCGCCGCCGTCGCCCTCCTTTTCTCCGCCGCCTGCGGCAGCGGCTTCGACGACTCCTCCGGCGACACCGCCCAGTCCAGCGGCCCGGCCAGCCTGCAGATCCTGATCGGCTCGTCCGGTGAGGCCGAGACCAAGGCCGTGCAGGACGCCGCCGCGAAGTGGGCCAGCAGCTCCGGCAACACCGCGACGGTCACCCCGGCGCAGGACCTCACCCAGCAGCTCGGTCAGGCCCTCGCCGGCGGCACCCCGCCGGACGTCTTCTACGTGGACGCGGCCCAGTTCGCCGACTACGCCAGCGTCGGCGCCCTCGAGCCGTACGGCGACAAGGTCAGCAACTCGGGCGACTTCTACGAGAGCCTGCGCACCACCTTCACGTACGACGGCAAGCTCTACTGCGCGCCCAAGGACTTCTCGACCCTGGCCCTGCAGATCAACACCGACCTGTGGACCAGGGCCGGGCTGACCGACGCCGACGTGCCGACGACCTGGGAGCAGCTCACCGCCGTCGCCCAGAAGATCAAGGCCAAGGGGCAGGTCCCGCTGGCCCTCGGTGACACCCGGGACCGGATCGGCGCCTTCATGGTGCAGAACGGCGGCTGGCTGGTGAGCAAGGACGGCAAGCAGCCCACCGCCGACACCCCGGAGAACCTCGCCGCCCTCCAGTACGTCAAGACCATGCTCAGCACCGGGCTGGCCAAGTACCCGAAGCAGCTCGACGCCGGCTGGTCCGGTGAGGCGTTCGGCAAGGGCAAGGCCGTCATGACCATCGAGGGCAACTGGATCAAGGGTGCTCTCCAGAACGACTTCCCGAACGTGAAGTACAAGGTCGTGGCGCTGCCGGCCGGCCCCAAGGGCCAGGGCACCCTCTCCTTCACCCAGTGCTGGGGCATCGCCGCGAAGAGCAAGTACAAGGATCAGGCGATCAAGTTCGTCGAGGCGATGACCAGCGGCGAGCAGCAGATGACCTTCGCGAAGGCGTTCGGCGTCATGCCGTCCCGCCAGTCGGCGCGCGACCAGTACACCGCCGCCTTCCCGGCGGACAAGGTGTTCATCGACGGTGCCGCGTACGCCCAGGGCCCGGTGAACGCCCCGAAGATGGACAGCGTCCTCAAGGACCTCGACACCGGTCTCCAGGGGCTGACCAACGGCGACCCGAAGACCGTGCTGCAGAACTTCGACAAGAACGCCAAGGCGGCGCTCGGCGGGAGCTGAGGTGATGGCGGGGGCCCCGGCGAGCATCGGGGCCCCCGCCGTACGTCGGCCGGAGAGAGGAAGGGAGGGAAGATGGCAACCGAGACACTGACCGCCGTAGCGACCGCGGGCGGGGGCGACCCCCGCCGACGCAGGGGCGGCATCCGGAGCAACGAGAACCTCGCCGGCTGGCTCTTCGTCGCACCAGTGATCGTCATTCTGGGGCTGTTCCTGCTGCTGCCCATCCTGATGGCGCTCTGGGTCAGCCTGACCGACTGGAACGGCCAGGGCAGCCCGTTCACCGGCGACGTCCCGTTGGTCGGCGCGCACAACTACACCCAGTTGTTCACCGAGGACGGGCTGGCCCGCCGCGACTTCATGACCAGCATCCGCAACAACATCTACTACGTGGCGATCGTGGTGCCGGCGCAGACCGTGCTCGCGCTCGGACTGGCGTTGGTCGTCAACAACCGGATGCTCAAGGGCAAGAGCTTCTTCCGCAGCGCCTTCTACTTCCCCTCGGTGACCAGTTCGGTCGCGATCAGCGTGGTGTTCCTGTTCCTCTTCGCCAACTCCGGCGCGGTGAACGCGCTGCTCGGTTTCCTCGGGATCGACGGCCCGGAGTGGTTCGCCGATTCCCGGGGCGTGCTGCACCTGCTGTTCGGCGCGGTCGGCGTCGACTCGCCACCGGCGGCACTGGCCGACGGCGGCCCGTTCGGGCTGACCTGGTGGGACTGGTTGGCCGGCCCGAGCGTGGCAATGATCTCGATCATCACGTTGGTCGTCTGGACCACCTCCGGCACCTTCATGCTGATGTTCCTGGCCGGGCTGCAGAACGTGCCGGTCACGCTGGACGAGGCGAGCACCCTCGACGGCGCGTCCCGGTGGCAGCGCTTCCGGTACGTCACCCTGCCGATGATCAGGCCCACCACCTTCCTGGTGCTCACCCTCGGCATGATCGGCTCCTGGCAGGTCTTCGACCAGGTGTACGTGATGAGCCAGGGCGACCCGGCCAAGACCACGCTCACCCCGGCGTACCTGTCGTACCGGACCGCCTTCCGGGACTTCGACTACGGCTCCGGCGCGGCGATCTCCTTCGTCCTGTTCCTGATCATCATCGTGCTCACCCTGATCCAGCGCCGGGCGCTGGCCGAGCGGGACTCCGACCGGCCGCGCCGCGGCTGGTGGCGTCGGCGCGTACCGGAAAGGTCCTGAGATGGCCGTGCTCACCGACCGCCCGGCGGCGGCGCCCGCGCGGCGTCAGCAGCGCGCCGCACGCACCCTGGCCACCCGCTTCCTGGGGTACGCCACGTTGGTCTTCTTCGGGCTGGTGTTCCTCTATCCGTTCGTCATCCAGATCGGCAACGCGCTCAAGACCGAGCCCGACGCGGCGGCGAACCCGCTGTCACCGTTTCCGGACCCGCTCACGCTGGCCGGCTTCGAACGGATCTTCGCCGGCACCAACTTCCCCCTGTGGCTGGGCAACTCGCTGCTGGTGACGGTGCTCGTCACCATCGGCCGGGTCTTCTTCGACTCGCTCGCCGGGTACGCGCTGGCCCGACTGCGGTTCCGCGGCCGTGGCGGGCTGTTCGCCGCCGTCATCGCGGTGATGGCGGTGCCCGGGGTGGTGCTGCTGATCCCGAAGTTCCTGGTCCTCAACCAGCTCGGCCTCTACAACAGCTACGCCGGGCTGGTGGTGCCGCTGCTGGCCGACGCGGCGGGCGTGTTCATCATGAAGCAGTTCTTCGAGTCGATCCCGGTGAGTGTCGAGGAGGCCGCCCGGATCGACGGGGCGAGCATCTTCCGCACCTTCTGGTCGGTGGTGCTGCCGATGGCGAAACCGGCGCTGATCACCCTCACCATCCTGTCGTTCCAGGGCTCCTGGAACGAGTTCCCGCACAGCCTGGTGTCGGTGCAGGACCCGGACCTGTTCACCCTGCCGCGGGGACTGGCCGACCTGGTCAGCGGCTCACTCGGCAAGGGCACCCAGTACCCGCTCAAGCTCGGCGCCGCGCTGCTGGCCACCATCCCGGTGGCGATCATCTTCGTGGTGTTCCAGCGGTACTTCGTCCGCGACGCCAACGACGGCTCGGACAAGGGCTGACCGGCCCGGTGTGGCGACCCGGCCGGGCCGCCACACCGGTTCACTCGGCCGGTACCTTCTCGGTCGGCACGCCCACGTGCAGGCGCACCTGGGGCACCAGCATGTCGTCGACGTCCAGCGCCCGGGCCGCGCCGTCGGGCTCCCACCCGGTGCTGGTGAGGAACTTGCGGGTCGCCTCGTCAGCGTCGAACGCCCAGGCCACCGCCCGACTCATCCCGTCCTCCCGCCACAGGTCGACGGTGGCCGCGAGCAGCCGGCTGCCGTGCCCCCGCCGGCCCCACCGCGGCTCCACCAGCAGATCGGTCACCGCCGCCACGTCCGAGCCGAGCGCGTCGGCCGGCTCACCCGGGGCCAACGCCTCGCCGTCGGCCGGGCCGGAGGCGGCGAACCCCACCAGATACGATTGCTCGGCCTGTTCGACGGCGACCAGCACCCGGTGCGCGCCCGAGGGCGGCTCCAGCACCGCGGCGCTCCACCGCCGGGCGAGAAACGCCTCGTCCAGGTTGTCGAGCACATGCCGAGGCAGGATCCGGCGGTACGCGACCCGCCAGGTCGCGAGCTGGATGCGTGCGATCTCGCCGGCGTCCTCGGGACGCGCCGGGCGGACGTACCCGAGAGCCATGGGACGGAAGCCTACGCAGGGCGAGGGAGACGACGGTGGCGCAGGGTGCCAACAGGACGACCGCGCAGGTCGTCGGGGTGGTGGTGCTCGCCGCGGCGGTCGCCGGGTTCCTCGCCGTCGCGGCCGTCCGGCACGGGTTCTTCGACCTGAAGGTCTACTACGGCGCGTTGACCTGGTGGGTGCACGACGGCGGGGAGATCTACGACTACCTCAAACCGGGCACCCAGTACGGCTTCACCTACCCGCCGTTCGCCGCGCTGGTCATGCTGCCGATGGCGTACCTGCCGTGGACGGCCGCGATCGTGGTGAGCGTGCTCGCCAGCGTGGCCACCACCACTGTGCTGATCTGGTGGCTGGTCGACCCGATCGCCCGCCGCTCCGGCTGGACCCGGTGGTTCGCCCTCGCCGTGGCGCTCTGCCTGGCCGCCGCGTTCGAACCGATGCGGGAGACGGTCAACTTCGGCCAGGTCAACACGCTGCTGCTCTTCCTGGTGGCGGTGGACCTGCTGCGGCTGCTGCCGGCCGGCAACCGGTGGACCGGGGTGGGCATCGGCCTCGCCACCGCGATCAAACTGACCCCTGGCGTGTTCATCGTCTACCTCCTGGTGACCGGGCGGTGGCGGGCGGCGCTCACCGCCAGCGGCACCGCCGCCGGGGTGTCACTGCTGGCCGCCGCGCTCTTCCCGGACGCGTCCCGGGAGTTCTGGACCGAGGCGCTGTGGAACACCGGGCGGGTGGGCGAGCTGGCCTTCGTCTCCAACCAGTCACTGCGCGGAGTGGTCGCCCGGCTCGACCCGGAGCACCCGAGCACCCTGCTGTGGCTGCTGCTGGTGCTCGGCACCCTGGCGCTCTGGGCCTGGCGGTCCCGGGCCGCCGTCGCGGCCGGCGACGAGGCGACCGGCCTGGCGCTGACCGGCGCGGTGATGTGCCTGGTCAGCCCGGTCACCTGGGTGCACCACCTGGTCTGGCTGCTGCCCGCGTTGATCCTGCTGGTCGACAACGCGATGGCCGCGCCGGCCGGCCGCCGGCGGCGGCGGGTTCTGCTGGTCGCCGCGACCATCGGGTACGCGCTGCTGATCAGCCGGACCGTCTGGCTCTGGGAGAAGGACTTCACCGGCGTCGACGGTTTCCTGGGCAGCAACGCCTACGTGTGGGTCAGTCTGGCGCTGCTGGCCTTCCTGCCGATCCGCCGGTGGCTGACCCCGAACGGGTCAGCGGTCGAGGCGTCCGGCGTACCGCAGCTCGACCAACCCGACCGGCGGGCCCCCACCGGCCAGCGGCACCTGGTAGGTCGACCGCTCACCGTCCGGTGACAGGCCGGCGCGCTCGCAGAACCGCCGGGCCCGCCGGTTGTCCGCCAGCACCCACGCCCGGTACCCGGCCCAGCCCCGCTGGGTGAGCCCGCTCCGGGCGGCTTCCAGCAGCGCCGCGGCCGTCCCGTCACCCCAGTGGGCCGGCTCCACGTAGAGCGCCACCACCTCGCCGACCGTCGGGTCCAGGTCGTTCCGGTCCTGGTTGCGGCGGTACGGCCCGAAGGTGGTGAAGCCCACGACCAACCCGTCCACCTCGCCGAGCAGGGTGGTGAACGGGTGTTCCGGATCGGCGGTGCCGACGTCGCGACGACGCTGCGCCCAGGCCACCACGTTGAGCCGTCCCAGCACCTCGTCCGGCATGAAGCCGGCATAGCCCGCCTGCCAGCCGTGCACGTGCACCCGGGCGACCGCCTCGGCGTCGTCCGGCTCCTCCCGACGGATGGTCAGCATTGCACCGTTCTATGCCCCGTTGGTCGTCACGTCCAGCTTCCCGCACCGGCGTCGTACCGATGAATTAAGGTCGCCGACGATGACCGCACCGGAATCACTCTCGCTCGCCCAGGCCCGCCGCGTGGCGCTCGCCGCCCAGGGCTTCGCCGACCCGGCGCCGACGGGCGTGCCCACCCGCCGGCACCTGCGTCGCGTGCTGGGCCGGGTCGGGCTGATCCAGATGGACTCGGTCAACGTGCTGCAACGCGCGCACTACCTGCCGCTCTACAGCCGGCTCGGGCCCTACCCGACCACGTTGCTCGACCAGGCCGCCTACCGGCGCCCGCGTGAGCTGTTCGAATACTGGGGCCATGAGGCGTCGCTGGTCCCGGTGGAGTTGCACCCGATGCTGCGCTGGCGGATGGCCCGCGCGCACAGCGAATCCTGGGGCGGCATGCGGCGGATCGCCCAGGAGCAACCGGAGCTGGTCGCCTGGGTCCGTGACGAGGTGGCTGCCCGGGGGCCGTTGACCGCCGCCGAGATCGAGCACGACGCGCCCCGGGAGACCGGCAACTGGGGGTGGAACTGGTCGGCGGTCAAGCGGGCGTTGGAGTTCCTGTTCTGGGCCGGGGAGGTGGTCGCCGCCGAGCGCAGCACCTCCTTCGCCCGCCGCTACGACCTGCCCGAGCGGGTGCTGCCCCCGGCGGTGCTGGCCGCGCCCACGCCAACCGACGCCGAGGCGTACCGGACGCTGGTGGCCCTCGCCGCGCGGTCCCTAGGGGTGGCCGCCGAGCCGGAGCTGCGCGACTACTTCCGGTTGCCGCTCGCCGGCGCCCGGCAGGCCGTCGCGGAGCTGGCCGAGGCCGGTGAGCTGGTGCCGGTCACTGTGCCGGGCTGGCGACAGCCGGCCTGGCTGCACACGTCCGCCCGGCTGCCCCGCTGGGTCCGGGGCAACACACTGGTCAGCCCCTTCGATCCGCTGATCTGGGAACGTGCCCGCACCGAGCGGCTGTTCGACTTCACCTACCGGATCGAGATCTACGTCCCGGCGCCACAACGGGTCTACGGCTACTACGTGTTGCCGTTCCTGCAGGGCGACCGGTTCACCGCCCGGGTCGATCTGAAGGCCGATCGCAAGGCCGGGGTGCTGCTGGTGCCGGCCGCCTGGCTCGAACCCGGCGCCGACCCGGGGGAGACCGCGGTCGCGCTCGCCGCCGAGCTGTACCGGCTCGCCGGCTGGCTCGGCCTGGACGCGGTCGCACCGCCGGCGGCCGGCGACCTGGCTGGTCCGCTCACCGCCGCGTTGGCCGGCGTGTCCGGTGTACCGTGAGCGCGTGACGAGCGCTCCCGGACCGGTCGACCAGCCGCATCCCGCCCCCGGCGCGGTCCACACGGCGCCGGCCGACGGTGCTGCCGGTGGCGCGGGTCCCGATGGCTTCGATCCCGGTCGAGCGGGTCCGGGTGGCCTTGGTCCCGGCGGCCTCGGTGCCGGCGGTTTCGGTCCCGGCGGCTCGGGTCCCGGCGGCTCGGGTCCGGAGGGCTGGCCGGCGACCCCGCCTGGTGGCTACCCGGCGCCTGAGCCGGACCGGCTGACCCGGTTCGTGTTGCGGCTCTACGAACGTTCCCCGCGCTGGGCGGTGCCGCTGGCCGCGGTCGGCTGTGTTGCCATCGGCATGAGCTACGCGCTGCTCAGCAACCCGACCTACGCCGACCCGGACGCCGCACCCACCTGTCTGCTCAAGTTGACCACCGGGCTGGACTGCCCGGGCTGTGGTGGCACCCGCGCGCTCTGGTACGTGCTGCACGGCGACCTGCCGGCCGCCGCCCGGCACCACTTCCTGTTCGTCTTCGCACTGCCGTTCCTCGCGTACCTCTTCGTGGCCTGGGCCGGAAGTCAGGCGTTTGGTTGGCGACTGCCCGAGCTGCGGATCAGCTCCAAGGTCATCGGCGGTTTCCTGGCCGCGTGGCTGGCCTTCTCGGTGCTGCGCAACCTGCCCTGGGCGCCGTTCACCTCGCTCTACGTCTGACCGCGCCACCGCCGGACGCGCCGCCGCCCGCCGCGCCGCCGCGCTGCCGCCGGTCCTGCCGCCGCCCGCCGCGCCGCCGCCGGTCCTGCCGCTCCCCGACGGGCCGGTGCCCGGATGCGACCGGCGGGCGGGATACGGGGCTCGGCCGGCATGCGCTGTTCGGGCGTCCTTTGGAGCTGATTCGCTTACGTCATCACGGGCCCTCCGGCGCCCACCACCCATGATCGACTCGGCATCCAGGAAACCGGGCCATCCATCCGACCCGGACACCCCGACTTTCAGGAACCCGAGTCGATCACCCCACTGGGTAGCCGCGCACCCGCGTCCGCGGCGCACAAAGGCCGACGCGTCTCGCTCCAAGATCATGCTCGATCCCGGATGTAGTGGGGTCGGGCGCGACGGATGCCACTACATCCATGATGTTGCGCGATCTTGCGATCGGAAGCGGCTGCCGGGCCGCTCGGGTCGCTCGGGCCGCTCGGGCCGCCGGGCCGCCGGGCCGCCGGGCCGCCGGGCCGCTCGGGCCGCCGGGCCGCCGGGCCGCTCGGGCCGCCGGGCCGCTCGGGCCGCTCGGGTCGCGCTCGGGCCGCTCGGCTCGTTCGGGTCGCTCGGCTCGTTCGGGTCGCGCTCGGCTCGTTCGGGTCGCTTAGGCGCTTGGGCTCCTGGGCGGCGCTCGGGCCTCAGTCGTCGGCTTGTGCGGCCCATCCGCCGGGGCTGATGTCGCCAACGATTCAGCTCCAAAGGGCGCCGATGGAACTGTCCGCCCTGGCCCCGGCCTCGACCCCGGACCCCGGAGACCTCGGACCTAGACCTCGAACCTGGACCTCGGACCCGGACCTCGGACCCTGGACCCTGGACCCGGACCCGGGACCTCGGACCAACAGCAGGGCATCGGCGGGTTTGCCGCTACCTGAGTGATCGACATTGCACGGGGCGCGCCTGAGTTGGGCTGGGCGGCAACCCACCACTAAAGTCCCAGGAATGCCGGACATGGTGCAGCCCCAGGTCAAGTTGATCGCGTGGACCCAATTCGCGGCCCCGGACGACGTGCCGTGGTCGACCGACGCGGAGGGCGGCCAGGCGCTCGCCGAGTTCGCCGGTCGGGCCTGCTACCAGTCGTGGAAGAAGCCGAATCCGGCGACCGCCACCAACGCCGGCTACCTGGCGCACATCCTCGAGGTCGGGCACCTCTCGGTGCTGGAGCACGGGTCGGTCACCTTCTACTTCACCGGGGTGTCCCGCTCCTTCACCCACGAGCTGATCCGGCACCGGCACTTCTCGTACTCCCAGCTGTCGCAGCGCTACGTCCCGGAGCGGGACGCGGCCATGGTCGAGCCGGCTGTCATCGCCGACGACCCGGAGCTTCACAAGAAGTTCGTGGAGGCCGCCGAGGCGAGCGTTCGGGCGTACACCGAGTTGCTGGAGGGCCTCGAGCAGCGCTTCTCCGACGAGCCCAACCCGACGCTGCGCCGCAAGCAGGCCCGGCAGGCGGCCCGCGCGGTGCTGCCCAACGCCACCGAGACCCGGATCGTGGTCTCCGGCAACTACCGGGCGTGGCGGCACTTCGTCGCGATGCGGGCCACCGAGCACGCCGATGTGGAGATCCGTGAGCTGGCCGTGGAGTGCCTGCGCCAGCTCCAGGGGGTCGCCCCGAACGTGTTCGCCGACTTCGTGATCTCCACGCTGCCGGACGGCACCGAAGTGGCGGCCAGCCCGCACGAGGCGTCCTGAGCCCTTCCCCGGCAGGCCCCGGCTGGTCGTCCGCTAGGTTGGAGGGTATGACGCACGACCACCTCGACGCCGCGGCCCGACCGGCGTCCCGCCCCTTCGGCCGGCTGCTCACAGCCATGGTGAGCCCGTTCACCCCCGACGGTTCCCTCGATCTCGACGGCGCCGCCCGGCTGGCGAGCCACCTGGTCGACGAGCAGGGCAACGACGCTCTGGTGGTCAATGGCACCACCGGCGAGTCGCCGACCACCACCGACGCGGAGAAGGAACACCTGATCCGGGCCGTGGTGGAGGCCGTCGGTGACCGCGCCAAGGTGGTCGCGGGCGTCGGCACCAACGACACCCGGCACACCATCGAGCTGGCCGCCGCCGCCGAGAAGGCGGGTGCGCACGGCCTGCTGGTGGTCACCCCGTACTACAACAAGCCGCCGCAGAGCGGGTTGCTGCGACACTTCACCGCGGTGGCCGACGCCACCGGCCTGCCGGTGATGCTGTACGACATTCCGCACCGCTCCGGCGTGCCGATCGACACCGAGACGTTGGTCCGGCTCGCCGAACACGGGCGGATCGTCGCGGTCAAGGACGCCAAGGGCGACCTGACCGCCACCAGCTGGGTCACCAGCCGGACCACCCTCGCCTTCTACAGCGGCGAGGACGCCCTCACCCTGCCGGCGCTGGCCGTCGGATGCGTGGGCGTGGTCGGCACCTCGACGCACTTCACCGGGGCGCTGACCGCACAGATGATCGAGGCGTACGACGCGGGGGACATGCCGACCGCGCTGGCCCTGCACCGACGGCTGCTGCCGCTGTTCACCGGCATCTTCCGCACCCAGGGCACCATCCTGGTGAAGGCGGGCCTGGCGTCGCTGGGCCTGCCGGCCGGCCCGGTGCGACCCCCGCTCGTGGACGCCACCGACGACGAGATCGCCCAGCTGCGCGCGGACTTCGCGGCAGCGGGCCTGGAGTTGCCCGAATGAACGAACGACACGATGGACGTCGAGTAACGGCGTCGCAGAATGAGGTGGACGCGTGACCGAGGCGCACATCGAGGCGGAACTACCCCCGCCGCTACCGGAAGGTGGCCTGCGGATCATCCCGCTCGGCGGGCTCGGCGCCATCGGTCGGAACATGACCGTCTTCGAGTACGACGGCAAGTTGCTGATCGTCGACTGCGGGGTGTTGTTCCCCGACGTCGAGCAGCCGGGTGTGGACCTGATCCTGCCCGACTTCGGTCCGATCCTGGACCGGCTGGCCGACGTCCAGGCGATCGTGCTGACGCACGGTCACGAGGATCACATCGGCGCGGTGCCGTACCTGCTCGCCCACAAGCCCGACATCCCGCTGGTCGGCTCACAGTTCACCCTCGCCCTGGTCGAGGCGAAGTTGGCCGAGCGGCGGATCCAGCCGTACACGCTGACCGTGCGGGAGGGCGGCCGCGAGCGGCTCGGCCCGTTCGAGTGTGAGTTCTTCGCGGTCAACCACTCGATCCCGGACGCCCTCGCGGTGGCCATCCGTACCCCCGCCGGCCTGGTGCTGCACACCGGCGACTTCAAGATGGACCAGCTGCCGCTGGACGGCCGGATCACCGACCTGGCCGGTTTCGCCCGGCTCGGCGCCGAAGGCGTCGACCTGCTGCTGTCCGACTCCACCAACGCGGAGATCCCCGGCTTCGTCACCCCGGAGCGGGAGATCGGGCCGGTGCTCGACTCGATCTTCGCGAAGGCCAAGGGTCGGATCATCGTGGCCTCGTTCGCCTCGCACGTGCACCGCGTGCAGCAGGTCTTCGACTCCGCCGCCGAGCACGGCCGCAAGGTCGCGCTGATCGGTCGCTCCATGGTCCGCAACATGGGCATCGCCCGGGACCTCGGCCTGCTCAACATCCCGGCCGGCCTGGTCATCAGCATCGACGAGGCGACCACTCTGCCGCCGGACGAGATTGTGCTGATGTCCACCGGTTCCCAGGGTGAGCCGATGAGCGCGCTGGGCCGGATGGCCAGCGGCGACCACCGGCACATCACCATCGCCCCCGGCGACACCGTCGTGCTGGCCTCCTCGCTGGTGCCCGGCAACGAGACCTCGGTCTACCGGGTGATCAACCGGCTCGCCCGGGCCGGCGCGGTGGTCGTGCACAAGGACGTGGCGAAGGTGCACGTCTCCGGGCACGCCCCCGCCGGGGAGCTGCTCTACCTGCTCAACGTGGTCCGGCCCAGCAACCTGATGCCGGTGCATGGCGAGTGGCGTCACCTGCGCGCCCACGCCCGGCTCGGCATCGAGTCCGGGGTCGCCGCCGACCGGGTGGTGATCTGCGAGGACGGCGACGTGGTCGACCTGGTCGAGGGCCGCGCCACCCTGGTCGGGCACGTGAAGAGCCGGTACGTCTACGTGGACGGCCTCGCCGTCGGTGACGTCAGCGAGTCGCTGCTCACCGAGCGGCGGATCCTCGGCGACGGCGGCTTCATCGCCACCACCGTGGTAGTGGACTCGGTCACCGGCAAGGTGGTCGCCGGCCCGACGCTCTCCGCGAAGGGTTTCTCCGAGGACCCGGAGGCGTTCAACCCGGTGGTTCCGCTGGTCACCGAGGCGCTCAACCGGGCCGCGGCGGACGGCATCACGGACCCGCACCAGCTTCAGCAGATCGTCCGGCGGACCGTGGGGCGGTGGGTCAACGACAAGTACCGTCGTCGGCCGATGATCGTTCCCACCGTCGTCGAGGTCTGACCGCACGCGTCACGACGCCCGCCCGCACCTCGTGTGCGGGCGGGCGTCGCCGTATCACGATCGGGCTCGCCGTTGCGGGTCAGTCGCGCTGGAGCCGGCGTCGCAGCAGCAGCAGTCCGCCGCCGAGGGTCAGCAGTGACACGCCGATCAGGCCGTACGCGACGGTGGTCGTGCCGGTGCGCGGCAGTTCCGTTGCCTCCGGGGCGGGCGTGGCTGGTGGCGTGGCCGGTGGCGTGGTCGGGTCGGCCGGTGGCGCGGTGGTGGCCCCGCCGCCCCCGGATCCGCCGCCGGTCAGCCGGAGCGTCACCGAGGTGTCCCGGTTGGTGTACCGGTTGGTGGGCGCGAGCCAGAGCCGAACGCTCGTCGTGCCGCCAGTGGCCGCCACCCGTACGTCGAAGCTGTCCGTGGCGCCGTTCGCGAGGCGGCGTTCGCGCAGGATCTCGCAGCCCACACCGTTCATCCGGCCGCTGTCGGAGCACCCCGGTGCGGTCACCCGCACCCCGTCCGGGGTGGCGACGTTCAACGAGTACCCGCCGATGTCGAACGTGCCGGTGTTCGTGACCCGTACCCGGAGGGTCGCGGTACCGTGCACGACCGGGCCGGCGGTGGCCCGTAGCCGCAGTGTGGTGCGGTCCGGCCAGTTGATCCGGAAGTCGGTGGGTCGGTCGGCGCGGCCAGTGGCGTCCTGACCGGCAACGGAACCCCACTCGGTCGCCCCGAAGACCGGCTGCGCGGCCGATGAGGTCACCGTCAGGCGGTACGTCCGGTCGCCCCCGGCGGGCAGTTCCGCGCCGCCGCAGACCCAGGTCCTCGTCGCACCGTCGCCGGCCCGGCAGTCGCCGCCCGCGGTCAGGTCGGCATCCGGTGGCAGGCGGAGCACGAAGAAGCCCTTCGCCGCTGTCCCACCCTCGTTGACGACCTTGACCTCCAGCGGGCCCGACGGGTGCCACGGGTCGCCGCCGAGGAAGACGATGTCGCCTCGGGCCAGGATCGTGGGCGCGGCGCTCCCGGCCGTCGTGCTCGGCGAGACGGTCGGCCTCGCAGCGGCGGCACCGGCAACGGTCGGGGTGGCCAGGGCGGACAGGGCGAGCACGGCGGCACCGAGAATGCCGGACCGGAGCGGGCGGTTCATGACGACTCCCGAGGGGTTGCGGTGGGCTGACGGCGATATCACCCCAGTGCCGTACTCCCGGTTGCGAGCTGTCGGATGTCGTGCAGTCGCGCGGCGACTGCAACCGTTGGGGCCCCCGGCGAATCAGGGCAGCGCGGCGACGGCCTCGGCGTACGCGACGCCGGTGGCGATGGCGGCGTCCATGAGGACCCGCAGCTGCGCCGGGGCGACCCCGTGCGCCAGGTCGGTGGCCACGTCGCCGGCCAGCACCAACTCGTCGCCGAGGTCGTGCGCGTACGCCTTGGGCAGCAGCCGGTCGTGGTTCCACGCGTTGCAGAAGGCGTACGCCTCGGCGCGGCGGGCAGCCGGCAGCCGGCGGTTGGCCATGGCGCGGGCGTGCAGCACCTCACCGCGCTCACCGGCCCGCCGGAACTGGATCACCGCGCCCTCCCAGTGGCCGACCACGGTCTCGCCCTCGTCCACCAGGTACCGGTCGCCACGCCCGTCCAGGATCGCGGCGATCATGCCGAGGGAGAGGGCCGACAACTCGCGTTCGCCCAGCTCGGCATCGGCGTCGGGCCGGTCGGTGTCGGGCTCGTCGAGGTCGTCAGGTTCGTCGTCGGTGGGCAGCGGAACCGGCGCCGGGAGGGGACGCTCGGCCAGCCAGGCGGCCATCCGTCCGGAGTGGTGCCCGGTGCCGTTGCGCGCGTCGAAGCTGCCGGCCAACTCGTTGGCCACCCCGAGCAGCAGCGCCCCGAGCGCGGCGACGTCCAACTCGGTGGCCGTCCGCTCGCCATACGCCGGCCGGGGCATCGTCCGACCGCCCAGCCCGGCATCGGCGGCCAGCCCGCAGACCAGGGCCCCGGCGGCGGCGAACTCCATGGCGGCGAGATCGTCGGTCGGCTGGTCCAACCGGGGCAGCTGCTCGGCCAGAATGGCCAGCCCGCGCTCCAGGTGCCCGCCCAGCGCGCAGAACCGCAGGTGCGCGGCGAGGTGCGGGAACGCCGCGCGCTCCCGCCGGTGCCGGCGGTACGCCCGCACGTGCGCCGTCGCCGCCCGCGCCGGCTCGCCGGTGCGCAGTGCCGGCAGCAGACCGGCGACCAGGTCCCGCTCGGGCTGGTCGGTGCAGGACTGCGGGTCGCCGTCGGATTCCGCGAGCTCGGTGACCGCGGCATTCCACTCGCCCCAGCCGGCCAGCAGCTCGGCACGCCGGGCCGAGGCGCAGCCCGGGCAGCCGCCGGCCGGGCCGGGCCGCCTTCCGGACCACCGTTCGTACCAGTGCCGGGCGGTGGGCTCGTCGCCCAGGTGATCGGCGATCCGGCAGTGCAGCTCCGCGACGGTCGGTGTGTCCGGACCGTCCGCGCCGACGCGGTGGGCCAGGTCGTGCAGCAGGGAGCGGGTCTGGTCCAGCCCGACCCGGGGGGTGCCGAGCAGCGCCTCCACCGCGTACCGCTGGTAGCGCAGCAGCAGCCCGGTCTCCGTCTCGGTGAGCAGGTCGGGTCGGTGGTCGGCGGCGGCCCGGCACCGCCGGACCGGCTCGACCAGACGCCACCGCTCCCCGTGCAGCAGGTACGCCTCGATCAGCGCGAACCGCGCGTCCATCCCGGACCGGACGTCGCCGGCCGCGTCGGCGCGCTCGGCGAGCCGTTCCAGGGCCACCTGCCGGGCCGGGCCGTCGGGGAGGTCCCGGGCCTCGGCGAGCGCGGCCTCCAGCGCCGGTACGCGCTCCCGCGCCAGGCGGTCACCGGAGCCGGTCGGTGGGGTGCCGGTGCGGCTGCCGGTGAACTCGTCCCGGCCGGTCACGACGGCACCGCGCCGGGCAGTCGACGGACCGCCACGGCCAGCTGGCAGCCGGTGGAGATGCCGCAGTCGAGCAGTTGGTCGAGCTGGTGTGGGGTCACGCCGCGTTCCAGGTCGGTGATCACCTCTCCGTACACCCGGGCCCGACCGTCGTCGTCGACGTGCACGAACGCCTTCGGCCAGAGCCGGTCGTGGTTCCAGGAGTTGCAGAACGCGTACAGGTCGGGCACCCGTTCGATGCCGAAGGTCGGATCGACCATGGTGCGGATCTGGAGCAGCTCTCCGTCCCCGCCGACGCGGAGGAACCAGATCAGGTTGTCGTCGAAGTGGCCCACCAGCTCGCCGTCCGGGGTCGGGTCGACGGACCGGCCGCGGGCAGCGAGCACCGCGGCGACCAGTTCGCCGGTCAGCGGACGCAGGGCGCCAGGGTGCCCGGCCAGCGGATCGTCCGGATCGCCTTCGATTTCCGGCGACGCCATGGGGCATCCCTTCTGAGGCGGATATCACGGCCGGCGGTGGGGTTCGTGTTACGACGCGCGGACACGACCCGGAAAAGCGGGGATCTGCCCGGCCCCACCGTTACCGTGACTCTATGGCGGGCCGTACCTCTCAGGCGAGCCGGCGGCGCGGCGCGTCGCCGCGCGGTGGCACCAACAGTCGTGCCCGTCAACCGGCGAAGAAGGCCACCCGGGCGCCGGTCCGGCGTCGCACCACGCCGGCCCGGCCCGGCCCGGCGGTCTACGTCGGCCGTGCGGTCGGTGCACTGTGGATGGGGTTGGCGCACGGGATGGGCTGGGCGGTGCGCGCCGCTGGCCGGCAGGCCGCCTCGGCCCGTGACCTCGACCCGGAGCACCGCCGGGACGGCGCCGGGCTGCTCATGTTCGGGCTCGCCCTGCTCTCCGCAGTGGCACTCTGGCTGTCCGGCGCGGGGCCGGTGGGCGCGCGACTGGCCGACACGATCCGGCTGTTCCTGGGCGCGATCTCGGTGGTCGTCCCGGTGCTGCTGATGATCGGGGCGTGGCGGCTGATGCGTCAGCCGGCCGATCCGGAGCACCGGGGTCGTGGGCTGATCGGCTGGGGTTCGCTGCTGGTGTCGACCGCCGCGCTGCTCCAGATCGGTCAGGACCCGGCCGACCCGCTGGAGCGTGACTTCGCCGGCGGTCTGGTCGGTGCGGGCGTCGGTGGGCTGCTGGAGCGGGCCGTCACCGCCTGGGTGGCGGTGCCGCTGCTCGTCCTGCTGCTGCTCTTCGGCCTGCTCGTGGTGACCGCGACGCCGATCAACAAGATCCCCGAGCGGCTGGGTCTGCTCGCCGGTGGGTTGGTCGGCGCACCGGAAGCCGACGAGGAGGCGGACGAGGCGGCCGCCAAGCCCGCGCGCAAGCGACCGGCGAAGCGGATGCCCGCGCCACTGGACCCGGACGACTTCGAGGACCTGGACGGCGCGGACCTCCAGGAGACCATGGTGCTGCCGCGCAAGTCTCCGGCGAAGGTGCCGGGGAGCCGCAAGCCGTCGGTCGAGCCGCCGGAGCACTCACCCGCCCCGACCCGGGCAGAGCAGCTCGCGTTGACCGGGCTGGCCGGGGACTACACCCTGCCGCCGGCCAACATGCTCAGCGCGGGGGCCGCCGCGAAGACCCGTAGCAAGGCCAACGACGAGGTGATCGCCGCGCTGACCGGCGTGTTCGACCAGTTCGATGTGGACGCCGCGGTCACCGGCTTCACCCGTGGCCCGACCGTCACCCGCTACGAGGTGGAGCTGGGGCACGGCGTCAAGGTCGAGCGGATCACCCAGCTGTCCCGCAACATCGCGTACGCGGTGAAGTCACCGGACGTACGGATCCTCAGTCCGATCCCGGGCAAGAGCGCCGTCGGCGTGGAGATCCCGAACACCGACCCGGAGAACGTGGCCCTCGGCGACGTGCTGCGCTCGCGCGCGGCCACCAGCGATCACCACCCGATGGTGGTCGCGCTCGGCAAGGACATCGAGGGCGGCTACGTGGTGGCCAACCTCGCCAAGATGCCGCACATTTTGATCGCCGGCGCCACCGGCGCGGGCAAGTCGAGCTGTCTCAACACCCTGCTGGTGTCCATCCTCACCCGGGCCACCCCGGACGAGGTGCGGCTGCTGCTGATCGACCCGAAGAGGGTCGAGATGACCGGCTACGAGGGCATCCCCCACCTGGTCACCCCGATCGTGACCAACGCGAAGAAGGCGGCCGACTCGCTGGACTGGGTGGTCCGCGAGATGGACATGCGGTACGACGACCTCGCCGCCAACGGGGTCCGGCACATCGACGACTTCAACCGCAAGGTCCGCAACGGCGAGATCAAGGCGCCGCCGGGCAGCGAACGCGAGATGCGGCCGTACCCGTACCTGTTGGTGATCGTGGACGAGCTGGCCGACCTGATGATGGTCGCGCCGCGCGACGTGGAGGACTCGGTCGTCCGGATCACCCAGCTGGCTCGTGCCGCCGGCATCCACCTGGTACTGGCCACCCAGCGCCCCTCGGTCGACGTGGTGACCGGTCTGATCAAGGCGAACGTGCCGTCCCGACTGGCGTTCGCCACCTCCTCCCTCGCCGATTCCCGGGTCATCCTCGACCAGCCGGGCGCGGAGAAGCTGCTCGGCCGTGGTGACGGGCTCTTCCTGCCGATGGGCGCCTCCAAGCCGGTCCGGATCCAGGGCGCCTGGGTCACCGAGCGCGAGATCGCCGACGTGGTGAAGTTCTGCAAGGACCAGCGTGAGCCGGAGTTCCGCAAGGATGTGCTGGCCCCGGCGCAGGAGAGCAAGAAGAAGATCGACGAGGACATCGGCGACGACCTGGACCTGTTGGTGCAGGCGGTGGAGCTGGTGGTCACCTCGCAGTTCGGCTCGACCTCGATGCTGCAACGCAAGCTGCGGGTCGGTTTCGCCAAGGCGGGCCGCCTGATGGACCTGATGGAGACCCGGGGAGTGGTCGGGCCGTCCGAGGGGTCGAAGGCGCGCGACGTGCTGGTCAAGCCGGACGAGCTGGACGAGGTCCTGGTCGGCCTGCGCGGCGACGTGGACTGACCGGCCGTCGACCCCGGACGCACGACGGGCCCGCCGGAATCCGGCGGGCCCGTGACGTGGGGGAGCGGTCAGTTGTTGATCAGCGCGGCGAAGACCACCAGACCGAGGATCGCGGCGACGACGCTGGCCGCGGCGGCGTACCAACCCAGCGGCTTGTCACCGAGCACCGCGCCGACGACGCCCGCGATGACGCCGAGCACGCCGAAGATGATCGGGTTGAGCAGCAGGGCCAGGACCGCGAAGACGAAGCCCACGATGGTGATGATGCGGGCGGCGTTGCTGCGGGGACGAACGGTGCTCGGCATGTCGGCCATGTCTTCCTCCGGTTTGAGAGCCTGTCGTGACGGATCGATCACTACCCACTGTGGGCGCTGGCCACGCCTGCCGACGGGGCAACTCAGTGGAAGATCTTGAGACCGATCACGCCGGCGACCACCAGCAGGAGACAGAGGATCCGGGGGAGGCTCGCCGACTCGCCGAGCGCCAGCATTCCGACCAGCGCGGTGCCGACCGCGCCGATGCCGACCCAGACCGCGTAGCCGGTGCCAACGGGGATGTCCCGGAGCGCGTACGACAGCCCGGCCATGCTCAGGAGCAGGGTCACCACGAACACCACGGACGGGATCAGCCGACTGAAACCGGCGCTACGGTCCAGGGCGATCGCCCAGGCCGTCTCCAGCAGTCCCGAGATCACCAGTACGAGCCAGGCCATCGTTCACCTCACCGGAAAGCGCCCGGGCTGCCGCGCCGGGACGAGTCGAGTCTGCACGTCACGCGGGGCGTCTTGGCCTGACCGGGTACGCCCACCACTCGTCCGGAGCGGCCACGAACATCCGGCCACCGTTGCCGACGCTAGCACCGACCCGGTGGCGGGGCGGTGACCACCGCCACGGTCCGTTGACCTCCACCTGACTTCAACTTGCAGTATCGCCAGCATGACCATGCTCTACGCCGACCCCGAGGTCGCCGCCGCGCTGGACGCCGCCACCACGGTCGACGCCATGCGCGCCGCCCTCCTGGCCGCGTACGAGGGACGCCTGATCGCGCCGCCCCGGGCCGCCGCGCCGCTGAGCGGCGGGCGGATGGTGCTCACCGCCGGGCACCTGGTCGGCGAGTGGTACGGCTTCCGCTCGTACGACACCTTCGGCCACCCGCAGGGTGAGCAGTTGGTGGTGCTGCACGATGCCCGGACCGGGGCGATCCGGGCGGTCGCGGTCGGCGAGGAGCTGGGCTCCCGTCGTACCGGAGGGTTGGGGGGCCTCGCGGTCGACGCGCTGGCCCGTCCCGACGCCGCCACCCTCGGGGTGATCGGCTCCGGCCGGCAGGCGTGGACCCAGGTCTGGGCCGCCGCCGCGGTCCGCCCGTTGCGCGAGGTGGTGGTGCACAGCCGGTCCGCCGCTCGCCGGGAGGCCTTCGCCGCCCGGGTCCGTGCCGAACTGGGCGTGCCGGCCCGCGCGGTGGCCGACCCGGGCTCGGCCGTCGCCGGGCGGGACCTGGTGGTGCTGGCGACCACCAGCCCGACCCCGGTGCTCTGCGCCGCCGACCTCAGCCCCGGCACGCACGTCAACGCGGTCGGCTTCAAGCAGCGCGACCGCAGCGAGTTCGACACCGACCTGTTGGACGCCGCCGACCTGCTGGTCACCGATTCGCCGGCCCAGGCGGCGGACTACCGACCGCCGATGCTCGCGGCCACGCCCCCGTACGCCGGGCGGTTGCGCGACCTGGGCGGCATCCTGGCCGGCGCGGTCCCCGGCCGGACCACCGCGGACCAGATCTCCGTCTTCTGCTCCACCGGCCTGGCCGGCACCGAGGTGTTCCTGCTCGACGCGCTGACCCGGGTTGGCGCCGAGGCGCGCTGATCGGAATGACGTTCGCCTCCGTGTCGACCGTCTCCGCAGCCCGCGTGCGTGGGCTTACCCGGCCGGCCCGGTACCCTCGGATGGTGTCTGCCACCTCTCCTTCTCCCGCTGACCACGCCGAGGGCCGTCGCGTCGCCCTGCTGACCCTGGGCTGTGCCCGCAACGAGGTCGACTCGGAGGAGCTGGCCGCCCGCCTGCACGCCGACGGCTGGCAGGTGACCACCGACGGCGAGGGCGCCGACGTGGTGGTCGTCAACACCTGCGGTTTCGTGGAGAAGGCCAAGCAGGACTCGATCCAGACCCTGCTCGCCGCCGCCGGAACGGGCGCCAAGGTGGTCGCCGCTGGCTGCATGGCCGAGCGGTACGGCCGGGAGCTGGCCGACAGCCTGCCCGAGGCGCAGGCGGTGCTGAGCTTCGACGACTACCCCGACATCGCCGCCCGGCTGAACGCCGTCGTCGCCGGCGAGCAGATCACTGCGCACACCCCACGGGACCGGCGCGAGCTGCTGCCGCTGACCCCGGTGCAGCGCCGCGACAGCGGGGTGTCGCTGCCCGGCCACGGCACGGTGACCCGCACCGTCGTCGACACCGACGAGCACACCCCGGCGCACCTGCGCCAGGTGCTGCGCCGACGGCTCGACACCGGCCCGGTGGCCTCGCTCAAGCTGGCCAGCGGCTGCGACCGCCGCTGCGCGTTCTGTGCCATCCCGGCCTTCCGGGGGGCCTTCGTCTCGCGTACCCCGGACGAGCTGCTCGCCGAGGCGGAATGGCTGGCCAAGACCGGCGTACGGGAGCTGGTGCTGGTCAGCGAGAACTCCACCTCGTACGGCAAGGACCTGGGTGACCCACGCGCCCTGGAGAAGCTGCTGCCGCAGCTCGCCGCGGTGACCGGCATCGTCCGGGTGCGGGCCAGCTACCTTCAGCCGGCCGAGACCCGGCCCGGGCTGGTCGAGGCGATCGCCACCACCCCGGGCGTGGCACCGTACTTCGACCTGTCGTTCCAGCACTCCAGCGAGCCGGTGCTGCGCCGGATGCGGCGTTTCGGCTCCACCGACCGGTTCCTTGAGCTGCTGGCCAGTGCACGCGCCCTGGCCCCGGACGCGGGCGCCCGGAGCAACTTCATCGTCGGCTTCCCCGGCGAGACCCGCGCCGACGTCGACGAGCTGGTCCGGTTCCTGACCGAGGCCCGGCTCGACGCGATCGGCATGTTCGACTACAGCGACGAGGACGGCACCGAGGCCGCCGGTCTACCCGGCAAGGTCTCCGCCGCGACGATCAAGCGGCGCTACGACCGGCTCAGCGCCCTCGCCGACGAGCTCTGCTCGCAGCGGGCCGAGGACCGGCTCGGCTCGACCGTCGAGGTGCTGGTCGACTCGATCGAGGACGGCGTGGTGGAGGGCCGGGCGGCCCACCAGGCGCCGGAGGTGGACGGTTCCACCACCCTGGTCGCCCCGGTCGAGGGCGGGGTCGACCTGGCCGCGCTGCGCCCGGGCGATCTGGTGCGTGCAACGGTGACCGGCACCGAAGGGGTGGACCTGCTCGCTGTGCCGGATGAGATGATCTCGGCGGCGCCCGGCGCGGCACGGTGACGGCGGGCCCGAGCGGAGCGGGGGACCCAGGTGGTGTGGTGCCGGGAACGCCACGGCGGCCCGAGCGGGGTGCGGCGGTGACCGGGGCGACGGAGTCGACGCCGGGCCGGGTGGTGGCCGTGGTGCCCGTCGTCAACGCGGCCAACGCGCTGACCGCCCTGCGGCTGGTGCTGGTGCCGGTCTTCGGCGCCTCGGTGATCATGTCCGGGATGACCCACGCCGGCTGGCGGATGGCGGCCTGCCTGATCTTCGCGGTGGCCTCGGCGACCGACCTGGTGGACGGCTGGATCGCCCGCCGCTTCGGGCTGGTCACCTCGGTCGGCAAGGTTGCCGATCCGATCGCCGACAAGGCGCTCACCGGCGCGGCGCTGGTGCTGCTCTCCTGGTACGACCAACTGCCCTGGTGGGTGACCGCGCTGATCCTCGTCCGCGAGCTGGGCATCACCGGGCTGCGGTTCTGGGTGATCCGGCACGGCGTGATCGCCGCCAGCCGAGGCGGCAAGGTCAAGACCGCGCTCCAGATCCTCGCCATCGCCTGGTACCTCTGGCCGATGCCGGCAGCGCTCGCCACCGTCGGCCCCTGGATCATGGCCGCCGCCGTCCTGGTCACGGTCGCCACCGGCTTCGACTACATAGCCCAAGCCCTCCGCCTACGCCGCCCCCGCTAACCCTGCCCTCCCCCTTCGGCCCTTCGGCCCCCTCCCGCAGTTGATCATGAGGTTATTGCCAGTCGAGGCGGCGTGTCGTGACGCTAACTTCATGATCGACACGGTTGGGTCGGGGTCGGGGTTGGGGGCAGTTGGGTTGGGGTCTTGTGGGTGGGGAAGGACTGGTTCGTGCGACGGCGGGTGGGGTGTCGGTGAACGGTGGCGGAGCGGACGGTGCTGGGGTGAGTGGTGCTGAGGCGGACGGTGCCGACGTGGGCAGTGCGGCGGCCGGGGTCGTGCACCGGCTGGCCGAGCGGCACGAGACCCTGGCCACCGTCGAATCGCTCACCGGTGGGTCGCTGGCCGCTTCGATCGTGAACATCGCCGGGGTCAGCGGGGTCTACCGGGGTGGCCTCGTGGTCTACGCCACCGAGTTGAAGGCGACCCTGGCTGGCGTACCGGATGACCTGCTGTCCGAGCGAGGCCCGGTGGACCCGGAGGTGGCAGCGGCGCTCGCCGAGGGCGGCCGGCAGCGGTGCGGCGCGGACTGGGGGCTGGCCACCACCGGGGTCGCCGGCCCGGAGCCGCAGGACGGGAAACCCGTGGGCCTGGTCTACGTCGCGGTCGCCGGCCCGAACGGCGGCGAGGTCCGCCAGCTCGACCTGGGCGGCGGGCGGGACCACGTCCGCGCGGAGGCGGTGGTCGAGGCGCTGCGGTTGCTCGCCGAGCGGCTCGCAGCCGCGACGTCGTGAACGCCAGGGCCGAATCGGTCAGAGCCACCCAAGCCGACGCCACACGGGCGGCGGCGCGCCCCGGTGAGCCCGTCCCGGCGAACCGACGGGCGGGGCGGGATGTCGCCCGGGCCCGCAACGGGTACGGTTGCGGGAAGGCTCCGACGTTCGGGGTCGGCGCGGTCCGCCGCGGCCGGCTGCCCAGCGGCGGGCGCGAGGTATCCCTCAGGGGGAGGTGCGATGATCCTGCTACGCCGGGTGATCGGTGACGCACTGCGAGCGCGCCGGCAGGGCCAGCAGCGCACGCTGCGTGAGGTTTCCACCGCCGCCAACGTCAGCCTCGGCTACCTCTCCGAGATCGAGCGCGGGCACAAGGAACCGTCGAGCGAGCTGCTCGCCGCGATCTGCGACGCCCTCGGCGCCCGCCTCTCCGAGCTGCTGCGCGAGGTGAGCGACACCGTGGCGCTCGCCGAGCAGATGCCCGGGGTGCTCGTCTCGATGCAGGACGAGCCGGCCGACGCCGCAGCCAAGAGCACCAACCGGGGTGTTCGTCAGGTCACCTCCGACGGCAAGGTCGCTGTCTCGGTCCGCCAGGACTCGCCGCTCAAGGCCACCCTGCGCAGCACCCGGGTCCGCCCGACCGAGCGCGACCGGGACGTGGTTTGCGCGGCCTGAGCCGCCGAACATTGACCATGGGCGGGCTGGCCCCGGCCGCGTAGGGTTGCTCGCAGGAGCCGCCGGTGCTGTCGACCGCCCGGTACGGATGCCTCGTTGGCGTTCTGCTGGGACGATGGAGACCGGCCGGTCACGGTCGGTCGGTTCAACCGGCCCGGCCGTGGTGGAGCGACGCTACTGAGGGGATACCACGGAGATGGCGAACCCGTTCGTCAAGGGTTGGAACTACCTGATGGCACTCTTCGGTGCGAAGATCGACGAGCATGCCGATCCCAAGGTGCAGATCCAGCAGGCCATCGAGGATGCCCAGCGGCAGCACCAGGCGCTGGTTCAGCAGGCTGCCGCGGTGATCGGCAACCAGCGTCAGCTGGAGATGAAGCTGTCCCGGCAGATGTCCGAGGTCGAGCGGTTGCAGGGCAACGCCCGGCAGTCCCTGGTGCTCTCCGACCAGGCTCGGGCCAAGGGCGACGAGGCCGAGGCGGTGCGGTTCGAGCAGACCGCGCAGACGCTGGCCAGCCAGCTCGTCTCCGCCGAGCAGGCCACCGAGGACCTGAAGACCCTGCATGACCAGGCGCTGGGCGCCGCCGCCCAGGCCCGCCGAGCGGTCGAGAACAATTCGATGATCCTCCAGCAGAAGCTCGCCGAGCGCACCAAGCTGCTCAGTCAGCTGGAGCAGGCCAAGATGCAGGAGACGGTGGCCCGCTCGCTGGAGTCGATGTCGTCGTTGACCGCGCCCACCAACACCCCGTCGTTGGACGAGGTGCGCGACCGCATCGAGCGGCGGTACGCCAACGCGATGGGTCGCGCCGAACTGGCCGGCAACTCCGTCGAGGGCCGTATGTTGGAAATTCAGAAGGCCACGATCGACTCGGCCGGCTCCGCCCGGTTGGAGCAGATCCGGTCCAGCATGGCGGGGGAGCAGCTCGGCGGCGCTGCCCAGCGACCGGCTGTGCCGCAGGCCGAGAAGGCCGGCCCGGCCAACGACCCGACGGCCGCCGCCCGACTGGACGAGCTGCGCGCCAGCATGGCTCGCGAGCGGGGCACCGGCGACCCGACCGCCGCCGGCTGAACGACCGGATCGAGGGGGTCACTGTGGCAGACGAGCGGACACGGTACTTCCGGAGGCTGGGTCGGCTTCGCCGGTCGGCCCGACGGTGGAGTGTGCTGGCCGGTGGGCTCGGTGGCGCGGCGGTGGTGCTGACTCCGTACGCCGGCCTTGGTCTGCCCGACGCGGCCTGGGCCGGCGCCGCGGGCAGTGCGGTGGCGCTCGCCGCCTGGCGCTGGATCGACGTGCGCGCCCTGGCCGCCCAGCCGGCGCCCCCCGCCCTCGACCCGGCCGAGGCGGCGGCCCGGTCGCGGGCCCGGTTGATCGCCGCCGTCGAGCGGCTGCCGGTCGGCCCGGGCGTGCTGGCCGAGGTGCGCCGAGTCCGCTCCCGGATCGCGCTGCGCGGCACCAGCGCCGGCGAGCAGTGGGCCCGACTGGACCGGGCGGCGCTCACCCTGGCCGGGATGGCCCCCCGGCTCACCGGGCTGGCCGAGCCGGCGGTGCTGGAGGCCGCCGCCGCCGACCGCTCGCTGCGCGACCTGGCCGCCCGGGTGGCCAGCGTCGAACGCGCCCTGCGGCTGGCACCGGCCGACGCCCGGCCGCCGCTGGCCGAGGCGCACGCCGCGCTGACCGCTCAACTGGAGGGCGGGGTGGCGGCGTACGAACGACTGGTGGTCGCCGCCGCCGGCTACCTGGCCGAGGACGCCCGACCGGAGACCGCCCACCCGGCGGCCGACCGGCTCACCGAGGCGACCGACCTGCTGCACGGGGTCGCCGGGGCCCTGGCCGAGCTGCGGGCCGTCGGCACCCCGCTGCGCGCCCCGACGCGCTGACGGCGCACGCCCCGAGAGGGCGCGCGCCGACGGCGCGTGCTCCGGGACCGCGCGCCGACCCTGAGCCGGTCACGGTGGCGTCGTCACCAGGACCGGCCCGGTGTACGGCGAGGTGCCCACGACGTTGAACGACCGGATCCGGTAGTGGTACTTCACGCCCCGGGCCAGCCCCGTGTTGGTGAAGCCGCGACCGGTCACCGTGAAGGTGGCCGTCCCCTGCTCGAAGGCCGGGTCGAGGGCCCGCTGCACGGTGAACCCGGACCCCGGACCGTCGGGTGTGCTCGCCTCCCAGGCCAGGGTCACCGTCGCGGTGTCCGGCCCCGGTGCGCTGGCGGTGGCGCTCACCCCGCTGGGGGTTCCCGGCGCGGGTGGCGAGGTCACCGTGGCGACGGTCGACCACGCCGAGGCAGCGCCCAGGTAGGTGGTCCGCACCCGGTAGTAGTACGTGGTGTCCGGTGCCACGGCCGCGTCCAGGTGGCTGTCGCCGACCCCGATCGCCGTGGTGCCCGGGCCGCTGGTGAACGTCGGGTTGGTGGCCCGCTGTACGTCGATGCCGGTGGCGAACGAGCGGTTCGTCCAACGCAGCGCCACGCGCAGCGGCGCGGCCGGCGGCAGCATCGCGACCAGACCGCTCGGCGCGGCCAGGTGCACCGAGGCGGGTACGCCGTTCGACCAGGACGAGTAGCTGACCGCGTTCTCCGCCCGGATCCGGTAGTGGTAGGTCACCCCGGGGGTGACGGTCGCGTCGGTGTAGCGGGTGGCGGCGGCCGCGACGGTGATCGTGGTGACCTCGCCGCCGAAGGTCGCGTCGGTGGCCCGTTGCAGCAGGTGGCTGGTGGCGGGGGGTCGCCCGCCGTTGCTGGTCCAGGCCAGCGCGATCGCGGGTAGCGCGGTGGCCGAGCCGGGCACCGGTGTGGCGGTCAGCCCGGTCGGCGCCTTCGGCGCCACCCGCAGCACCAGCGGTCGGCTCATCCCGCCGTCGTGGTGGCCGGCGAGCTGGCTGTGCCAGCGGTACTCCCAGCCCAGGTTGACCAGCTGGTTGACCACCGTGGCCGGTCGCCCGTCGGCCGGGCTGACCGGCGTCGACCCGGTGCGGGCTCCGGCCGGGCGGCAGGGGTCGAGCAGCCGGACGCTGTCACCCAGCTTGAACGGCAGCGTCGGCGCGAGCGGGCGCAGCGCCACCACCACGTCCTCCCGGGGGTTGACCCGGATGATTCCCTTCCAGCCCAGCTCCGTGCCGTGCGGGAGTCGCAGCGTGCCGTCCCAGCCAACCCGGTTGACCACCTGCACGTCGCAGCCGCCGACGTGCAGCGGCTCGGTCTGCCGGACGTTGCCGCTGATCCGCCAGAGCTGCGTGCCGTCGGCGGGGGCGCCCACCGGCACGGCGGGGTCGGTGGCGAAGAGCACCTCGGTGACCGGGTCGGTCGCACCGAGCGGCAGCGTCGTCGGGTTGAGCGGCCCGGCGTGCGGGTGCCCGACGCCGAGCCGGCCCGCCAGCCGGCCGTGGTCCGGTTCGAAGATCTGCTGTGCGGCCTTGACCGCGATCGGCAGGGTCACCGGGCCGGTGCCGGCCGTCGGCGTGAACGTCGCAGTGGCGGCGTGCACCGGTACCAACGTCTGCGCCGGGGTCCGGGTGCCGAACGCCGGGTCGTACGCCGGCTGCGGGACGATCGGCGGGCGTTGGCTGGCCGCGTACGCCAGGGGTAGCCGTTCGCGCAGCCGGCTCAGGTCGTACGGCGGCTCGGGCGTCCCGGCGACCCGGAACTGGAGCACGGTGCGGGTGTTCGGGCCGTACCCCGGTTCGGTTGGGGGCGGGCCACCCTCGGCGCTGCGGTCCGGGGCATCGGTGTGCTGGTCGTAGCGGGGGTCGAAGCCGGGCAGCGGGGCCGGGGCGTCGTTGTACAGGATCAGCGTGCTGCCCGGCGGCATGGCGGAGAAGTCGACGAGCACGTCGGCCCGTTCGCCCGGGGCGAGCAGCAGGGTGTGCCCGTCGACGTTCAGCACGGTCGGGTCGAGCCGGTCGTAGCGGTAGCCGATCGGTCGGTTCGGCAGCACCACCGGCGCCGGCAGGAGGCCGGCCTCGTTGCCGATCTGGATGAACTCCGGGCCGGCGGCGCGCGGGTCCGGCACACCGCCGTCGCGTCCGTCGGTCGGCCACCCCGCCGGACGGTCCGCCGCCCGAGCGGCGGGCACCATCGGCACCTCACCGGCGTCGGGGTCGGCGAGCGCCCCGTCGGCCGTCCACATCGGCGCGTCGGAGCAGGCGCGGTAGAGCTGGAGGTTGAGGCTGCGGTCCAGGCAGGCGTTGAGGATCCGGAACCGGTACGCGCGCGGCCGCACCTCCAGGTACGGGTAGGCGACGCCGTTGACGAGCGGGGTGTCGCCGTACGCCTCGGGAACGGCCGACGGGTGCGGTACGCCGGGGCTCAGCGGCGGCTCGTCCGGAGCGCCGACCGGGTCGTGGTACGGGTTCGGCACCCAGCCGTCGGCGCGGGCGTCGTCCGGAGAGGAGTTGTGGGACCAGGGGCCGTAGTCCCACCGGCCGGTGGGGTTGCGTCCGCCGGACCGGTACGGGTTCTGCCGGGGTTGGTAGACATGCGGGTGCCAGAGGCTGCCCCGGGCGCCCCAGCGTTCCCGGTCCCAGGTCGGGTCCTCGGCGGCGAGTTGTGTGTCGTCCGGAACGAACGTCTTGTCCTCGATCACCAACGGCACCTGGTCGGCCGGCAGCACCGCGTCGGCGACGAGCTGGTCCTCCGCCGGGTCGGTGAGCAGGTAGAGCGCGAGCTGTCCGCCGTAGACGGTGAGCCGGGCCAGGCCGAGGGTGTTGTCGTGGAACCACAGCAGCCGGCCGCTCTGTTCGTTCGGGAAGTAGAGCGTGGTGGCCCCGGCGCCGGGCGCCGGCATGTCCGGCACGTGGGCCAGGCCGGGCCCGGTCGGGTACGGGGTGATCTCCCCGGCCGGGGTGATCCACTGCCCCGGGTTGCCCGCGCTGGTCCAGCCGGTCTGCGCCCCGGCCAGGTGCAGCACGGCCCGGTTCTGTGGGTAGGGCGCCGGTCCGTCCAGGGGGCCCAGGCCGGCCCCCTCGATGGTGTCGTCGACCGGCAGGAACAGCTCGCCGGACCGACCGGCGGGGAGCTGGTTGATGAACTTCACCCGAACCGGTCGACCCCGACGGGCCCGGAATATCGGCCCGAGGTGCCACTGTCGCTCCGGAGGCGCCACAGTGTTGTGTCCGGCCGGGTCGGTGCCCAGGTTCAGTTGCCGGTAGCCGCGCAGCCGGGTGGCCGGCAGGTCCCGGTGCAGCCGCTGGGCGTACTCCTGTAGGCCGATCTCGTAGTAGTCGCAGCCCGGATAGCTGATGGTGTCCGGCACCGCCACCGGTAGGTGGCTGCCGAGATCGCCACGGCCGGGCTGGCCCGGGAGGGGCAGTGGGTCGACGAACTTGCGCAGCCCGGTCCCGGCCACCACCTGCCCGTCGGGGTCCCGCGTCGGGCGAGGGCTGTGGGCGAAGTTCGGCACCGGGCCGAAGTAGCGGGGCACGACGGCCGGGTCCAGGCTCGGCGTGCGAACGGCCTCCTCGGCGGTACGCGCGGCCGGCACGGACGCCGCCCGGCCGTCGGCGTCGGTGTCGTGGGTGGTCCGCTCGAAGAAGGTGGAGCGGAGTCTGCGGAACATCGCCATGACTCTCCCCGGTTCGGGGCGCGAGGTCCGCCACCCCGGCGTGGGGGACCTCGGCACTCTGCTGACGGTCGGTGAGCGCTCAACCGCAGCATGCGACTCCGGCGGCCGGTTAGGAATTACCCAATCGTCCGTTTCTGCCCTGGGTCCCGCCTGGCGAGAGCCTGGTCAGCCGGATGACGACGAACCGGGGCGCTCGGGCTGGCAGACCGGGCACCAGTAGGTGACCCGCTCGCCCAGCTCCTCCTTGCGGATGGCGGTGCCGCAGCGGCGGCAGGGCTGGGCGCGGCGGCCGTACACGTAGCTGGTCTGCCCCCGGTGCAGCGAGCCGGTGCTGCTCTGCGTCCACCGGCCCCGGTTGGCGGCGAGCAACCGCTGCGCGAGGGCCACCAGGCCCGGCAGGTCGGGCACCCCGCCGACCGGGGTCCACGGTGACACGCCCCGCAGGAACAGCACCTCGCACTTGTAGAGGTTGCCCACGCCGGCCAGGTTGCGCTGGTCGAGCAGCGCCTCGCCGATGGTCTGCTCCGGGTGGTCGGCGAGGCGGCGGACCGCCTCGGCCGGGTCCCAGTCCGGGCCGAGCAGGTCGGGGCCGAGATGGCCGACCAGCTGGTCCTCCTCGGCTGTCGGCACCAGAGTCAGGTCGTGCAGGTGGTAGCCGACCGCGACGGCGCTGGGGCTGCGCAGCACCACCCGGATGAGGTGCGCGGGTCGGCCGCTCCAGCGTTCCCCCGGGGCGTACGCCCGCCAGGCGCCGTCCATCCGTAGGTGGGAGTGCAGGGTCCAGTGTTCCTCGGTCGGGGCGTCGAGCCGCAGCAGCAGGTGCTTGCCCCGGCTGGCCGACTCGCGGACGGTCCAGTCGGTGAGGTCCGTGGTCGCCAGCTGCGGCACCCGGAAGTCACTGCCGGTGATCCGCGCGCTGGCCAGCGCGCGGTGCAGCACGCGCGCGGTGTTCCAGACGGTGTCGCCTTCGGGCACCCTGCCATCCTCCCTCTTTCGAGCAAGATTCGCATGTGTCGCTATTTGTACTCAGGTTCCTCATGATCTCCTGACATGCGAAGGTCAGGGGGTTCTGAGGAGAATGCCCATGACACGACACCATTGTCGTATCCGATCTTTCGCCCTCATCGCCACCCTCGCCCTCCTGCTCACCGCAGCGCTCCTACCCGCTACCGGCCCTGTCCCGGCCGCACCCGGCGGCGTCCCGATCACCCTCCTCGCCGCCGCACCCGGCGACGAACGGTGGAGCGCCGACCTCACCATCGTCGACCGCGATGATGTCAACGTCCGACGCACCGCCGCCGGCCTACGCCTGCGGGAGGCCCGGTCCACCGGGCGCGGCGCCCGCAGCCCGCACAGCGCGGTCGCCGAGGGGATGCTGCTGACCGCTCCCCGCACTCTCGCCCGGCCGGCCACCCGGGTCCGCGCCGAGATCAACGCCGCGGTGCCGGCCGGGGCGACAGTGGAGGCGCAGGTCCGCGGCTGGCGGGCGGCCGGCTGGACGGAGTGGCGGGCGGCCACCTCCGGCGCGGTCTTCGAACGGCCGGTCACCCGGGTGCAGACCCGGGTGGTGCTCACCGCCTCCGATGGTGGCGCCACGGCGACGGTACGGGGTGTGCGGCTCACCGCCGACGCCAACGCCGGCGTCTCCGCCGCCACGCCCGGCCGCACCTACCGGGTGTACGCCACCCGCATCGGACTGGTCGGTGAGCTGACCGCCAACGGCCGTACCGTGCAACCCCGGGACCACTTCGCGGCGCTGCCGTCGCGGCGGGGTCTCTCGCCGATCAACACCGGCGACTACACAGTGCGGGTCTGCACCACCAGCGGCTCCCGCTGTGAGTACGCCCCGGTCTGGGACGTCGGGCCGTGGAACACCCGCGACGACTACTGGAACCCCTCGTCGGTCCGGGAGAACTGGAAGAACCTGCCGCAGGGCCGGCCCGAGGCGCAGGCCGCTTACCAGTCCGGCTACAACGGAGGACGGGACCAGTTCGGGCGGACCGTGCTCAACCCGGCCGGCATCGACCTGGCCGACGGCACCTTCTGGGACGGGTTGCGGCTGACCACCAACGCCTGGGTGGACGTCGCCTATCTGTGGACCGGAGGCGGGCCGCGCGGCGTGGTCGGTGACGGGCCACTCAACATCCGCACCGGGGCCAGCACGTCGTACGCGACCCGTGGCCTCGCCGCCCGGCTGGCCCACGTGCCGATCCAGTGCTACGTCACCGGTCAGTCGGTCGCCGGCCCCTACCGGACCACCACCCGCTGGAACCGTCTGGCCAGCGGGCAGTACGTCAGCCACGCGTACATCTCCAGCGTGTACGGCGGCAGCGTGCCGGTCTGCTGAGCCACGCTCACCCCGGCGGGCGCCCCGTCAACGTCAGGGGCGCTCGTCGGGGCGAGCCGTCCGCACCATGTCCTGGTAGCGCGGGTGGCTGGCACCGTAGACGGCGTAGTTGAGACGGGCGTGCGTAAGGCTCAGGTCGCCGTTGGGGCCACCCCGGACGGCGTCGGCGTCGGCGTCGGTCTGGCCGTCGTCGGTCCAGAAACAGACGGGGCAGGTCCCCCCGCCGGTCCGGGATGCACAGCAGGGACAGCCCACAGGAACCACATGCTCACCCACCGGAGAAGCATTCCACAGTCGAACATCAGCCCGATACCCGCAGGAGGTCCCCCGGGGAGGCCGCGAGGAGGTCCGAGGCCCGCCCGCCGTTGACCGCGACCGCGACCAGACCGGCCGAATCGACGTACGCCACCAAGCCGCCGGCCGGGGCGTCGCCGAAGGTCCGCCCGCGCACCGCCGCGAGGGCCGGCGTCGGTCCGGGCGGACCCACCCGGAGCGTGGCCGGCAGCGGGTCGAGCAGTTCGGCCGGCGCGGCCAGTTGGACGTTGCCGAAGTGGTCCACGGTCAGCACCTCGGCGGTGAAGCCCTCGGCGTCCCGGGTCAGCGTCGGCGTCGGAAGTCGCACCAGCCCGTCCGGGTCGACCGGTGGGCCCGCCTCGGCCAGAGGCGCGCCGAGCGCCAGCCGGGCCGCCGCCGGTGCGAAGACGTCCCGGCCGTGGAACGTGTCGGACACCCGGGCGGCCAGCCAGCGCGGCTCGGTCAGCTCGACCGCGTCGGTCACCCCACCGAGCGCGGTGGCCGCGTCCACCAGCAACCCGTTGTCCGGGCCGACCAGCAACCCACCCGGGGTGGCCAGCGCGATCCCCCGTCGGGCGGTGCCCACGCCCGGATCGACCACCGCCATGTGCACTCCCACCGGCAGGTACGGCACGGTCTGCGCCAGCACGGCGGCACCGCGCCGGACATCCGCCGGCGGCACCAGGTGGGTCACGTCGATCACCCGGGCGGCCGGCGCGATCCGGGCGACGACCCCGTGGCAGGCGGCCACGAAGCCGTCGGTGAGGCCGTAGTCGGTGGTCAGCGAGATCCAGGGCACGGCGGACATGTCCGCAGGCTAGTAGAACGGCGGGTGCTGGCGGATACGGGACAGCGCAGTGGCCGACCGGCCCCTCCCGCCGCCGGAGGACGTTGGGCAGACTGCCCTGGTGACAACTCGGAACCTCCCCGCAGTCGGAATCCTGCTGGTCGCCGTCGCCCTCAGCGCCGGTTGTGGCAGTGACGACGACGGCAGCCCGAACGCGACCCCATCCGTCTCGTCCGAGGCGGCCCCGACCGGCCTGCCGACGCCCCAAGCCTCACCCAATGCCGACGGCGCGACCCCGCCCTCCGCCGCCGCACAGGGCACGACGCAGCGACGGCCGGCCAGCCCGCCGCCGGTGGTGCTGCCCAAGCGCCCGGCCAGTGCGCCCGGCGCGAAGCAGGTCATCGAGGCGTTCCGGGCCGCCGGTTTGAAGGTGGCGCACCCGAAGGACCGCTCGGTCGACTGTGGGCCGGACGGCCTCGGCCTGGGCTGTTCCGAGCTGATGGCCACCGACGCCGTCACCGTCTACGTCTTCCCGGACGAGACCAGCGCCAGCGACATCGCGGAGACCTGGGGCGGCCAGTCGTACCAGCGCGGCGCGGTGGTGCTGAACTACCTGGAGGCGAAGACCCCGGCCGCCGACCGCCCGCGCTACGAGAAGGTGCTCAACGGCCTGCGCTGAGCACCGGTCCGTGGTGTCCACGGCCCGGGGCATGTCTGTCCTTCGGAGCGATATACCTGTGAGTCATTAAATGACTCACAGGTATATCGCCCAATCGCGTGTGTCCCCGTCGGGGCCGGCCCCGCTGCGGAGTGGAAGGGGCGCGAGCAGGACGGGGGGTCAGCCGCGCAGGCGCAGGCCGCGGGGGGTGGCCCGGAAGCCGGCGGCGGTCAACGCGTCCCGCAGTGGTGACGAGTGCACCGCTTCGCCGTCGGCCCGCTCCACCGACATCGCGCCCAACGCCCCGGAGTGGACGGCGTCGGCGAGCGCCTTGCCGGCCGCGGCGAGCGTGTCGGTGTCGTCGGTGAAGGAGAGCAGCGTCCGGCCGCCGCGTTCGACGTAGAGGACGAGGTCACCGCCGACCTGCACCACCAGGGCGCCCGCCTTGCGACCGGCCCGGTGCCCGGTCGCCGGGGTGGCCCCATCGCCGGAGTCGACCACCCGTTCCGGCCAGGGCAGCGCCGCACCGTACGGGTTGGCCGGGTCGGTCGCGGCGAGCACTGTGGCCGCCGTGCCCCGACCCCGGGCACCGTCGGTCGGCTCGGCCAGCGCGCGCAGCCGGTCCACCGCACCGGGTACGGCGAACTGCGCCGCCCCCAGCCCTTCGACGAAGTAACCACGGCGGGCCGCGCCGCGCTCCTCCAGCGCCGACAGCACCGGGTAGACCGCCGAGAACCCGCCGACCACCTGCTCGGCCATCACCGCGCCCCGGGTGACCACCCCGTGCCGCTCCAACAGCAGGTCGGCGAGCGCGGCGGCCCGCCGGGTCGGGTCGAGGTCCCGCTCCGGGAGACGTGACCAGCGGCCGGCGACCGTCGGCGGGCCACCCCGGGTCGGCAGCGCAACTCGACCGGGCCGCCGGTAACGGGTGCGGGGCGCGGACGGCCGGGAGCGATGTGCGCCGCCAGCGCCGAGCACCGCGCGCAGCGGGGCGAGGGTGTCGTTGCTGAGGTGCCCGGCCCAGACCAGGTCCCAGATCACCGCGGTCAGCGCGGCGTCGTCGGTCGAGCCGACCCGGTCGGCCAGCGGGCGGAAGAACAGCGCCTGCCCGTCGCCGAGCGCGTCGAGCACCGCGTCGTGCAGCGGGGTGCGGGTCAACGCCTCGTCCGGCGGCGGCAGCAGCAATGGCGCAGCGTCCGCGTACGCCAGGGTGACCCAGCCGTCGCCCCCGGAGATCGCGCCCGACCCCGCCCAGAGCACCTCCCCGCTGGCGCACAGTTCGTCGAGCTGGGCGGGGGAGTAGTCCGCGACCCGGGCGGGCAGCACCAACCGCTCCAGGGCGGACGCCGGCACCGCAGTGCCCTGCAACTGCTCCACTGTGGCGGCGAGCGCCTCCACACCTCGGGCGGACGAGCCGACCTGCTGCCAGCGGGGCAGGAACGTCGCCAACGCCCGGGGCGGCACCGGCTCGATCTCCCGGCGCAGCGCGGCGAGGGAGCGGCGGCGCAGCATCCGCAGCACCTCGGCGTCGCACCACTGGGCGCCGGCCGACTCCGGGGTGAACTCCCCGGAGACCACCCGCCCGGTGGCGCCGAGCCGGCGCAGCGCCTGCTCGACGACGAACACGCCGAGCCCGAACCGGGCCGCACAGCTGGCCGCGGCGAACGGGCCGTGGGTGCGGGCGTAGCGGGCCACCAGGTCACCGAGCGGATCGGCCACCGGGGCGAGGTACGCCTCGGCCACCCCCATCGGCAGCGCCACGCCGAGGGCGTCGCGCAGGCGGGCGGCGTCCTCGACGCCCACCCAGCGCTGCTCGCCCGCGATCCGGACCCGCAGCACCCGGCGGGTGGCCTCCAGCTCGCTGAGCCACGTCTCCGGCACCCCCCGCTCGGTCAACTCGGCGTCGCTCAGGTCACCGAGCACCCGCAGCAGCTCGACGACGTCCTCGGCGTCGCGGGGGCGGCGCTGCTCGGTCAGCCACCGCAGTTGCCGGTCGGTCTCGGTGAGCACCGCCGGGTCGAGCAACTCCCGCAGGTCGACCCGGCCGAGCAGCTCGCCGAGGAGCGTGGAGTCGAGGGCGAGTGCGGCGGCGCGGCGCTCGGCCAGCGGGGCGTCGCCCTCGTAGAGGAACGCGCCGACGTAGCCGAAGAGCAGCGACCGCGCGAACGGCGACGGCGCGTTGGTCTCCACCTCGACCAGCCGCACCTTGCGGGTGGCCAGGTCGCGCATCAGCCCGGCCAGCGCCGGCTGGTCGAAGACGTCCTGGAGGCACTCGCGGGCGGCCTCCAGGGTGACCGGGAAGTCCGCGTACTCGCGGGCGACGTCGAGCAGTTGCGCGGCGCGTTGCCGTTGCTGCCAGAGTGGTTGGCGGCGGCGCGGGTCGCGGCGCGGCAGCAGCAGTGACCGGGCGGCGCACTCCCGGAAACGGGCGGCGAAGAGGGCGGAGGTGCCGACCGACTCCTCCACGAGTTGGGTGATCTCGTCGGGCTCGAAGACCACCACGTCGGCACCGGGGGGCTCGTCGGCGGTGTCCGGAAGACGCACCACGATGCCGTCGTCGGAGGGCATCACCTGGGCGTCCACCCCGTACCGCTCGGCCAGCCGGCGGCCCACCGCGAGGGCCCAGGGCCCGTTGACCCGGGCACCGAGCACGCTGTGCACGGCCAGCCGCCAGTCACCCAGCTCGTCGCGGAACCGCTCGACCACGACCGTGCGGTCGTCGGGCAGCGAGCGGGTGGCCTCCCGCTGCTCGCGCAGGTAGGCCATCAGGTTGCCGGCGGCCCAGTCGTCCAGCCCACCGTCGCGCAGCGCGGCCAGGGCCGCCTCGTCGGTCTGGCGCAGCAGGGTGCGCACCCGGGCGCCGATGGCCCGGCCCAGCTCCACCGGCCGACCCAGCTGGTCGCCCTTCCAGAACGGCATGCGCGCGGCCTGCCCCGGGGCGGGCGAGACCAGCACCCGGTCAGGGGTGATCTCCTCGATGCGCCAGGAGGAGGAGCCGAGCAGGAAGACGTCGCCGACCCGGGACTCGTAGACCATCTCCTCGTCCAGCTCGCCGACCCGGGCGGCCCGCTCGGCGCCGGCCAGGAAGACCCCGAACAGGCCCCGGTCGGGGATCGTTCCGCCGCTGGTCACCGCGAGGCGTTGCGCTCCCTGGCGGCCGGTGAGCACGTCGGTGGCTCGGTCCCAGACCAGGCGGGGGCGCAGCTCGGCGAACGCCGTGGACGGGTAGCGGCCGGAGAGCATGTCGAGCACGGCGTGCAGCGCCGAGTCGGGCAGCTCGGCGAAGGGCGCGGCCCGGCGGACCAGCACGGCCAGGTCGCCGAGCGGCCACGGCTCCAGCGCCACCATCGCGACGATCTGCTGGGCCAGCACGTCCAGTGGGTTGCGCGGGTAGTGCAGCTCCTCGATGGCACCGGCGGTCATCCGCTCGGCGACCACCGCGCAGGAGAGCAGGTCGCCGCGGTGCTTGGGGAAGACCACCCCCCGCGAGACCGCGCCCACCTGGTGCCCGGCCCGGCCGACGCGTTGCAGGCCGGCGGCCACGCTGGGCGGCGCCTCGATCTGCACCACCAGGTCGACCGCGCCCATGTCGATGCCCAGCTCCAGGCTGGAGGTGGCCACCACCGCCGGGAGCTGACCGGACTTGAGCGCCTCCTCGATGTGCTTGCGCTCCTCCCGGGAGACGCTGCCGTGGTGGGCGCGGGCGATCACGGGCGCTGCGCCGGTGGCCACGCCGGACTGGGCCATCACCTCGGCCGGCGGTCGGTTGCGCACCGGCCCGGCGGGGCCACCCCACCGCTGCGCGCCGGACGCCGGGCCGTCGTCGCCCGCCGGGTCGTCGCCGGCCGGCAACCCCTCCGGTACGCCGATCGCGCCCTCGCCCGACGCGGATGCGGCCACCGCCTCGGCGGCCAGCTCGTTGAGCCGGGCGCAGAGGCGCTCGGCACTGCGGCGGGAGTTGGTGAAGACGATTGTCGAGCGGTGCTGCCCGATGAGGGTGAAGACCCGCTCCTCAACGGCCGGCCAGATCGACGCCCGACGGGGCCCGGGGCCGCCGAGGTCGTCCTCCGGTGGCTGCTCCTGCTCGTCCAGGCGGGTCATGTCCTCCACCGGGACCTGCACGCTGACCTCGATGGTCTTCGGCGTGGCCGGCTGCACCACGTCGACCGGGCGGGCGCCGCCGAGGAACTGCGCGCAGGCGTCGATCGGCCGGACGGTGGCGGAGAGGCCGATGCGCTGCGCCGGGGCGGGCAGCAGCTCGTCGAGGCGTTCGAGGGAGAGGGCGAGGTGGGCGCCGCGTTTGCTGCCGGCCACCGCGTGCACCTCGTCGACGATCACCGTCTGGACGCCGCGCAGCGAGTCGCGAGCCGCGGACGTGAGCAGCAGGAACAGCGACTCGGGCGTGGTGATGAGGATGTCCGGCGGGGTGCGGGCGAAGGCTCGTCGCTCGTCGGCGGGCGTGTCGCCGGTGCGCATGCCGACGGTGATGTCGGGCGGTGCGACGCCCAGCCGGGTGGCCGCCTGCCGGATGCCGGCCAGCGGGGCGCGCAGGTTGCGCTCCACGTCGACGGCGAGGGCCTTGAGCGGGCTGACGTAGAGCACTCGGCACCGCTGGCGGGCCTCGGCCGGCGCCGGCTCGCGGGCGAGTCGGTCCAGTGACCAGAGGAAGGCCGCGAGCGTCTTGCCCGAGCCGGTGGGCGCCACCACGAGCGCGTTGCGGCCGGCGGCGACCGACCGCCAGGCGCCGGTCTGCGCGGCGGTCGGGGCGGCGAAGGCGTTGTCGAACCAGGCGCGGGTGGCCGGGCCGAACCCGGCGAGCACCGCGCCGGCGTCTGCGTCTGCCCCGGTCACCGGTCCATGGTGCCCCGCCGGTCCGACATCCACGAGCGACCCACGGCGGAAAGTGCCCGGCAGAAACAAAAAGCGTGGAAGGTGCGCTTAATCCGTTAAGTCTCACTTAACTGCTTGCTTCTAAGGAGCAACATAAAGTAACTTCACTCGCAACGCGAACCGGGGTGAGGGGATTTGATGGGCGGCGAGCAGCGCACCGTCGAACCGGGCACCGACGTGCTGATTCGCAAGGTCGACAGCCACCTCGCCGCGCTCCGCGCCGGTCTGCACGGCCCCGAGCTGGAGCTCGCCGAACGCCTCGCCCGCTGCCTGCGCGAGCTGGTCCTTTGCACCGCCCAGGCCAGCGCCGCCGACCGGGGTCAGGTCCGCGTCGCCGTCCACTACTTCGTGCTGCGTCGCGAGAGCCGTGGCCGCCTGCTCTCGGTGCGGTCGCTGACCGCCGCCGAGCGGGTGGTCGACCGGGTCGCCCGCCAACTCGGCCGCCTCGACCTGCTGGCCGAGCTGCGCCGCGATCGCCCCACACCCGACGACGCGCAACCCCTCAACAACGCCCTGCTGCGCTGACGACCTTCCGCCACCCTCCTCCCGCGTCGATCAAGCTGTCCACCTGCGCGATCTTGCACTTGCTGTCGCGGAACAGGGGGCATTCCGTGCATCTCGACGACCGAAACTGCAAGATCGGCGCCGACGGGGAGGTTGCGAGGCGAGGTCGGGGTCGGGGCTCGGGTTGGGGGTTGGCGGGCGAATTCTGGCAAAACCGCCCGGCGGGGGAGGAACTGGCGTCTGATCGCTGCTAGGCGCCACCGCTGCCACGGGCGTCGGCCATGTCGATCGGGAGCGCAGGTGCTGGTACTGCTCGTCCTCCACCTCGTGGCGGCCCTCGTCGCACCCCTTCTCGTCCGGTGGTGGGGATCCGGCGCCTGCTATCCGCTGGCGCTGGCGCCGGCCGCAGCGTTCTGCTGGGCGCTGGTTCGCACGCCGGCCGTCAGTGACGGCGGGGCGGTGGTCGAGACGTACCCGTGGATCGGGCAGTTGGGCCTGGACATCGCGTTGCGGCTCACCACGCTGTCCTGGTTGATGACGCTGCTGATCGGCGGCATCGGTGCGCTGGTGCTGGTCTACAGCGCCCGCTACTTCGATGCCCGCTCGGTCGGGCTCGCGCAGTTCGCCGGGGTCCTGGTCGCCTTCGCCGGCGCGATGCTCGTCCTGGTCTTCGCCGACGACCTGCTGCTGCTCTACGTCGGCTGGGAGCTGACCACGATCTTCTCCTACCTGCTGATCGGGCACAGCACCGAACGGCGTTCCAGCCGCTGGGCGGCGGCGCAGGCGCTGACCGTCACCACGGTGGGCGGGCTCGCCATGCTGGTCGGGTTCATCATGCTGGGCGAGCACGCCGACACCTACCGCTGGTCGGAGATCAGCGCGCAGCCGCTGCCCGGCGGCGGGTACCTGGTGGGCGCCGCGCTGCTGATCCTGGCCGGTGCGCTGTCCAAGTCGGCGGTGCTGCCGTTCAGCTCGTGGCTGCCGGTCGCGATGGCGGCACCCACGCCGGTCAGCGCGTACCTGCACGCAGCCGCCATGGTCAAGGCTGGCGTCTACCTGGTCGGGCTGCTCGCGCCGGTGCTCGCCACGGTCGGTCCGTGGCGGCCGGTGGTGCAGGTCGCTGGCGTGGCCACCATGCTGCTCGGTGGTTGGGCCGCGCTGCGGCAGACCGATCTGAAGTTGCTGCTGGCGTACGGGACGGTCAGTCAGCTCGGCCTCCTGGTCGCGGTAACCGGTTCGGGCACCCCGGACGCCGCCCTGGCCGGCACGGCGATGCTGCTGGCGCACGCGTTGTTCAAGGCGGCGTTGTTCCTGGTCGTCGGCATCATCGATCACGGCGCCGGCACCCGTGACCTGCGCGAGCTGTCCGGGCTGCGGCACTGGTCCGGGCCGCTGTTCGTGGTCGCGGTGCTGGCCGCGGCGTCGATGGCCGGTGTGCCGCCGCTGGTCGGCTTCGTGTCCAAGGAGGCGGTGTTCGGGGCGTTCACCGATCAGCCGGTGCTCCTCACCGGCCTGGTCGCCGGCACCGTGCTCACCGTCGCGTACAGCGCCCGCTTCCTCTGGGGCGCCTTCGCCGACCGGCCGGGCGTGACACCGGTCCAGCCGGGACCCGTCGCCGCGTCCCTGCTGGTCCCGCCAGCGGTGCTCGCCGGGGTCGGTCTGCTCGCCGGCCCGGCGGCGAGCGTGCTGGACGAGTTGCTGCGCCCGTACGCCGATCTGCTCGGCGGCGTCGACGCGCACCTGGCGCTCTGGTCCGGGCCGACCCCGGCGCTCGGCCTGTCCGTGCTGGCGCTCGTCGGCGGTGGGCTGCTCTTCGCCGTGCGCGGGCCGCTCGCCCCGGTGCTGGCCCGGCTTCGGACGCCGGTGAGCGGCAATCAGGGGTACGAGTGGGTCGTGGGCCGGTTCGACCGGTTGGCCATCGAGGTCACCGGCGCGACCCAGCGAGGTTCCCTACCGCAGTATCTGGGCATCATCCTGGTCGCCCTGGTGCTGGTGCCCGGAACGGCGATGATCTCCGCCAGTCCGTGGCGAGCCCGGATCCCGCTCTGGGACAGCCTGCTGCAACCGGTGGTCGTGTTGGTGATCACGGTCGCCGCGGTGCTGGCGGTCGGTGCCCGCCGTCGCCTGACCGCGATGCTGCTGGTGGGGATGACCGGCTACGGCACCGCGATGCTGTTCGTCCTGCACGGTGCACCCGACCTGGCGCTCACCCAGTTCCTGGTGGAGACCGCGACGATCGCGGTCTTCGTGCTGGTGCTGCGTCGTCTGCCAGAGCGGTTCTCGGCCCGTCCGTTGCGGCGTACCCGCTGGGCTCGCCGGGCGATCGGGCTGGCGGTGGGTGTGGTGGCCGCCGGGCTGGCCCTCACCGCCGCCGGTGCCCGTCGGGCACCGGACATCAGTGCCGCCTTCCCGGACCTGGCGGTGGTCCAGGGGTACGGCCGCAACGTGGTCAACGTGACCCTGGTCGACATCCGGGCCTGGGACACCATGGGCGAACTGGCGGTGCTGGTGGTGGCCGCGACCGGGGTGGCCAGCCTGATCTTCGAGCGGTCCCGCACCGGCCCCCGACCGCGCCGGCCCGAGTCGGATCAGCGGGTGGACGAACCCGGCCGGCCGGTGTGGCTGCGCGGCGGTCCCACCCTGTACGAGGAGCGCCGCTCGATCGTGTTGGAGGTGGTCATCCGGCTGATCTTCCACACCGTGGTGCTGTTCTCCCTCTTCCTGCTCGTCTCCGGGCACAACGCGCCGGGTGGTGGCTTCGCCGGCGGTCTGGTGGCGGGTCTCGCCCTGGTGGTGCGCTATCTGGCCGGCGGCCGGTACGAGTTGACCGAGGCGGCTCCGATCGGCGCCGGTGCGATCCTCGGTGCCGGGCTGGCCATGTCGGTGGGCAGCGGTGTGGTGGCGCTGCTGGTCGGTGGGTCGGTGCTGGAGAGCGCCAAGGTCGACCGGGTGCTGCCGTTGGTCGGCGACGTCCACCTGGTCACGTCGCTCTTCTTCGATGTCGGTGTGTACCTGGTCGTGATCGGGTTGGTGCTGGACATCCTGCGCAGTCTCGGCGCCGAGGTGGACCGGCACATCGAGGCCACCGGAACGGCCACGGGTGGCCTGGCCGTCGACAAGGGGGACCGGCCGTGAGCGCGAGGAGTGAGCCGGTTCTGCGAGCCCCGCAGTCGCGAACAGAGGCGGAACAGTGACGGCGAGCGGTGCGGAACCAACGCTGGTGCTGGTGCTGGCCGTCGCGGTGCTGGTCGGTTGCGGGGTGATCCTGCTGTTGGAGCGCAGCCTGACCCGGATCCTGCTCGGTGTGATCCTGCTCGGCAACGGGGTGAACCTGTTGATCCTGTTGGGTGGGCGCTCGGGTGGGGCGCCGATCGTCGGCACCGGTGCGGTGGAGCAGATGAGTGATCCGCTGCCGCAGGCGATGGTGCTGACCGCCATCGTGATCACCTTCGGGTTCACCGCGTTCCTGCTCGCGGTGGCGTACCGCAGTTGGTATCTCACGGGCGACGACGAGGTGCCCGACGACCTGGAGGACCGGCAGATCATCCGCCGGGCGGTGCGGAACGAGATGGGTGCTGTCGACCACGGTGGGGAGGGTCCGGACGGCGACCCGGAGCAGGTCGATCCCGAGCCCGCCCGCCGTCGGCTCCGACGGGGGGACGAGGCGTGATGGGCGCGCTGGTGCCGCTGCCGGTGGTGGTGCCGTTGCTCGGTGCGGCACTGACGCTGCTGCTGGCCGGGAAGCCCCGCCTCCAGCGCGCGATCAGTGTGCTCTGTCTGGGCGGCACTCTCACCGTGGCGCTGCTGCTGCTCGTGCAGGCGTACCGGCACGGGCCGGTGGTGGTGGCGGTCGGTGGATGGCCGGCGCCGGTCGGCATCGTGCTGATCGCCGACCAACTCGCCGCGCTGATGGTGGTGGTCTCGTCGGCGGTGACCCTCTGCGTGCTGCTCTACTCGATCGGCCAGGGTCGCAGCGAGACAAGCGAGTCCACGCCGGTGGCGATCTTCCACCCGACGTACCTGGTGCTCACCGCGGGCGTCACCAACGCGTTCCTGGCCGGTGACCTGTTCAACCTCTTCGTCGGTTTCGAGATCCTGCTGGCCGCGAGCTTCGTGCTGATCACGTTGGGGGGCACCGAGACCCGGATCCGGACCGGGTCGACGTACGTGGTGGTCAGCATCCTTTCCTCGACGATGTTCCTGATGGCTGTGGGCCTGGTGTACGCGGCCACCGGCACGCTCAACCTCGCTCAGCTCACCCAGCGCCTCGACGACCTGCCCGACGGCGTGCGTCTGGCCCTGGAGCTGATGCTGCTGCTGGCGTTCGCGATCAAGGCGGCGGTCTTTCCGTTGTCGGCCTGGCTGCCGGACAGCTACCCCACCGCGCCGGCCCCGGTCACCGCCGTCTTCGCGGGTCTGCTCACCAAGGTGGGCGTGTACGCGATCATCCGCACCGAGACGTTGCTGTTTCCGGGCGGGCACGCGGACACGTTGCTCATGGTCGTCGCCGGTCTGACCATGGTGGTCGGCATCCTCGGCGCGGTGGCCCAGTCCGACCTGAAGCGGGTCTTCTCGTTCACCCTGGTCAGCCACATCGGCTACATGATCTTCGGGGTGGCGTTGAGCACCGTCGCCGGGCTCTCCGGCGCGATCTTCTACGTCGTGCACCACATCACCATCCAGACCACGCTGTTCCTCGTCGCCGGGCTGGTCGAGGAGCGCGCGGGCAGCACTGACCTGCGCCGTATCGGCGGGCTGGCCCGGGTGGCGCCGGTGCTCGGTGTGCTGTTCTTCGTCCCGGCCATGAACCTCGCCGGTGTGCCGCCGTTCTCCGGTTTCCTCGGCAAGCTCGGCCTGCTCCAGGCCGGGGTGGCGGCCGGCGGGCCGCTGCCCGGGGTGCTGGTGGCGGCCGGCACGGTGACCAGCCTGCTCACCCTCTACGTGGCGTCCCGGGTGTGGAACATCGCCTTCTGGCGGGCGCCCCGGCTGGCCACCAGCGAGCCGACCGTCCCGCTGCCGAAGCTGATGGTCGGGGCCACAGTGGCCCTGGTCGCCCTCGGGCTGGCGCTGACCCTGCTGGCCGGTCCGCTGTTCGACGTCACCGCGGACGCGGCCGCCGACCTGCGCTTGCGCACCCCGTACGTGCATGCCGTGTTCCCGGGCGGCGCGCCGTGAACGGCCCTCCGGAGCCGGCTCCCGACGCCCCCGGGCCCCCCGTGGTGGGTCGCGGCCGGCTCGGGCGCTGGCGCGACCAGGTGGTGGCGTTCGGGTGGCTGGTGGGGGTCTGGAGCCTGCTCTGGGGCAACCTCAGCTGGGCCAACCTGGTCGGCGGCCTGCTGGTGGGCGGCGCGGTGCTGGTGTTCTATCCGCTTCCGGCGGTCAGCTTCGGCGGCCGGCTGCGGCCCGGGGCGCTGCTGGTGTTCGCCGGCCGGTTCGTCGTCGAGCTGGTCAGCGCGAGCCTGCACATCGCCCGGATCGCCGTGCAGCCCGGCTACCGGCCGCGCGGAGCGATCATCGCGGTCCGGTTGCGGGTGCCAACCGACCTGAACCTGGCGCTCACCGCCGAGGCGGTCTCGCTGGTGCCGGGCACGCTGATCCTCGAGGTGGACCGGGACTCCGGAACGCTCTACCTGCACGTGCTGGACACCCACGGGCCGGCTGACCTGGAGGTGGCCCGGGAACGCACCCGCACCGTCGAACGGCGGATCGTCCGTGCGGTGGGCTCCGCCGCCGAACTGCGCCGCGTCGAGACCGAACCTTCCGAGAAGGGAACCCGCTCGTGACCACGTTCCTGGCCGTCGTCCTCACCGTTTTGCTGTCGGTGACCGCGCTGCTCGCGCTGCTGCGCCTCTACCGTGGCCCGTCACTGGTGGACCGGGTGATCGCCGCGGACATGCTGCTCGCCACCATGGTCGGCGCGGTGGGCGCCGAGGCGGCGGTCAACCGGCACGCGACCACACTGCCCGTGCTGGTGGTGCTCTCCCTGCTCGGCTTCGTGGGCTCGGTGTCGCTGGTCCGCTTCGCGGTCCGGGAGCGGCAGTGATCGCGACGATCGCGGACTGGCTCGGCGCCGGTTGCCTGGTGGCCGGTGCCCTGCTCGGCCTGGCCGCCGCGATCGGCGTGCTGCGATTCCCGGACGCGCTGAGCCGGATGCACGCGGCCACGAAGCCGCAGGTGCTCGGGGTGCTGCTGTTGCTGCTGGGCATCGCGCTGCGGCTGCGCTCCCCGGCGGACCTGGGCATGATCCTGCTGGTGGCGGTCTTCCAGTTGGCGACCGCGCCGGTTGCGGCCCAGATGATCGGACGGGCCGCGTACCGGTCGGGGCGGGTGGACCGCAGTCTCCTCGACGCCGACGAACTGGCCGACCGGTGACCCGACCCGGCCGCCCGGACCCAGCCGGCGGTGTGATCGCCGGTCCGACCGCGCCCTGCGATTAGCACACACTCCTGTTCCATCTCTAGATGTACAGGTATCTATCGCCTCGCCCGAACGCCTCTTGCTGCTTCGAATCGACCGCTGTGACGATGTGCGCATCACAACGGGAGACACAAATGAAGAGACATTCGCGGGCCCGGACCCGTGTCGCTGTCGCACTCGTCGGTGCGGTGACCCTCGGCCTGCTGGTCGGCGTGCCGCCCGGGCCCGCCGCCGCCGCCCTGCCCGCGGGCGGGATGACGGCCGCCGCACTCAACACCGAGTTCAACTCGTACGGCGACACCGGCGGCAAGTGGACGAGTGGAGACAGCACCGTCTCCATCCCGTTGCCTGACGGCCGTGACGCCTGGCTCTTCTCGGACAGCCTGATCGGCACCGTCAACGCGGACCACACTCTGCCGAAGAACACCCCGATGGTGAACAACTCCATCGTCGTGCAGGACGGATCCGACCTGGTCCAGACAGTGCACGGCGGCTCGGCCGCCGCACCCGCCTCGCTCGTCCGCCCGACCGATGGCAGCGCCGACAAGTACTGGGTCGGCGACGGCACGGTCGAGAGTGGCGTGCTGCGGGTGGTCTACCAGCGGATGAAGACGACGGGCGCCGGGCCGCTGGACTTCGCCCAACTGGACAGCGCCGTGGTCACCTTCGACCTGCCGGCGCTCACCGTGCGGAGCATCGTGGACCGGGGCTACGGCAACAGGATCGCCTGGGGTTCAGCGGTGCTCGAGGACGGCGCGTTCACCTACATCTACGGGGCCGAGTCCGTCGGCCAGATGCGCTTCGCCCACGTCGCCCGGGTACCGGCCGGAGGACTCTCCGGCGCCTGGCAGTTCTGGACCGGCAGCGGCTGGTCCACTGCCCAGGGCGATTCCGCTCGGGTGCTGTCCGGCGTTGGTGCCGGTTTCGGCATGCAGAAGGTGGGCAGCGACTACGTTCTGGTCACCCAGGAGAACAACCTGACCTTCTCGGCCGACTTCGTGGCCTACACCGCCAGCTCGCCCACCGGGCCCTTCGCCGGTCCGGTGCCGTTGTTCACCGCCCCGGAACCGGCCTCCATCCCGGGCAGCATCGTGTACGACTCCCGCGTGCACCCGGAGTTGGCACGCGCCGGGAAGCTGTTGGTGTCGTACAACGTCAACAGTCTGGTCGCGGACGCCGTCTACGGCGACGTGAGCACCTACCGGCCCCGGTTCGTCGAGGTCGACTGGCCCCGGCCCACGCCCGATCCGGCCGCGGTGCCCGCCGCGCCCACCGCCCTGACGGCGCAGGCCGACAGCAGCGGCAGTGTCAGCCTGCGCTGGCAGGCGCCCGCCGGCACCGGCCTGACATACGAGGTCCACCAGCGGGACGTGACGGCGGGGCAGACCCACCCCGCGCGGGTCTCCACCGGGATCACCGCAAGTTCCACCGAGCTGAGTGTGTTCTACGAAACCGGCCACACCTACGAGTTCCGGGTCGCGGCCCGCAACACCGCCGGGGCCGGACCGCTCTCCGCCCCCGCCACGGTGGCCGTCACCGTCGGAGCGCCCGCGTCGCCGACCGGTCTGGTCGCGACCGCCGTCGACGGGGGTGTCATCACGCTCAACTGGAACACCGTTCCGTACGTCTGGCGGTACGAGGTCTACCGGCGTGACGTCACCGCCGGCGAGTCCGAGGCCACCCGACAGTGGGACTCCTCCCCGCAGGACACCACCCTTTCGCTGAACGGCCTGGAGAACGGCCATCAGTACGTGTTCCAGGTGGTGGCCGTGCACGGCGGCGGCGAGTCGCCACGGTCGGCCGAGGTGACCGCGACGGCGTTCCACAGCAGACCGCCGACGCCCACCGGGCTGACCGCCACCACCCAGACCAGCGGCGACATCAAACTCCAGTGGACGCACGCCAACAACACCGACTGGTTCTACGTCTACCAGCGCGACGTGACCGCCGGCGAGACGGACTTCACCCGGCTGGAGTGGCCGGTGGACACCTGCTGCACGATGACCGCGGGTGGCCTGGCGGACGGGCACACCTACGAGTACAAGGTCACCGCCCTCGGCAAGGGCGGCGAGTCGGCGCAGTCCGGGGTGGCGACGGCGACGGCGCAGCGACCCCTTCCCGCCACCCCCACCGGCCTGGCCGCAGCCGCGCAGGCGGACGGCAGCATCAAGCTCACCTGGCAGCAGTCGCAGCCCGATGTCTGGTTCCAGGTGTACCAGCGCGACGTCACGGCCGGCGAGATGAGCTTCACCAAGCTGGAGTGGCCGGTGACCGCCTGCTGCACGATGACAGCCGGCGGCCTTGTCGACGGGCACACCTACGAGTACAAGGTCAGCGCGCTCGGCGCCGCCGGTGAGTCATCGACGTCCGCCGTCGCCTCCGCGACCGCGGACGTCGCGGCACCCGCCGCTCCGACCAACCTGCGGGCCACGGGCGGAGACGGCCAGGCGGTGTTGACCTGGGACGGTGCTGCCGACAACTGGCACCTGGTGTACGTGCGGGACGTGACGGCCGGCGAGACGGCGTTCAGCCCGCTCGAGTTGCCGGTCACCACCTGTTGCACGATGACGGCCGGTTATCTCACCAACGGCCATCGCTACGAGTTCAAGGTGACCGCCAACGGGTCGGGCGGGGAGGGCGCGGCGAGCAACGTCGTCGCGGTGACGCCGACGGCCCCGCTGCCAGCGGCCCCCAGCGGACTGAGCGCGACGGCCCAGGCCGACGGCACCATCAAGCTGGCCTGGACGGCTCCCGCCCCGGATCTGTGGTACCAGGTCTACCAGCGGGACGTGACCGCCGGGGACGCCGCCTTCACCAAGCTCGCCGCCCCGGTCACCACCTGCTGCACGATGACCGCCGGCTACCTCACCAACGGCCACTCGTACGAGTTCAAGATCGCCGCGATCGGCTCCGGTGGTGAGGGCCCCACCGGAAACGTGGTGTCCGCGACGAGCAGCCAGCCCCGTCCGGCCGCGCCGACAAACCTGCGCGGTCAACCGGCCGGGTCCGGCACCATCGAACTGAACTGGGACGCACCGGCACCCGGCCTCCTGTACTGGGTCTACCAGCGCGATGTCACCGCCGGGCAGGCCACCTTCACCAAGTCCGCCCTGCCCAGCAGCACGACCTCGGCGACCCGGGGCTACCTGGCCGACGGCCATGTCTACGAGTTCAAGGTGACCGGTGAGAGTCAGGGCGGGGAGGGCTCCGCCTCGGCGACCGTCCGGGTCACCGCCGTGGGCGGGGTGCCGCAGGCGCCGAGTGGGCTGACGGCCACTGCCGGCGACGGCAAGGTGATCCTCAACTGGACCGCCAGCCCGACCGGCGGTTCCTGGTACCAGGTCTATCTGCGCAACGCGAGCGCCGGCCAGTCGTGGCAGAAGCTGGCCAGTCCGGTCACCACCTGCTGCTCCATGACCGCCGGTTACCTCAGCAACGGCGATGTCTACGAGTTCAAGGTCACCACCATCAACGGCGCCGGGGAGTCCACACCGACGTCGGTGGCCAGCGCCAAGCCCCTGCCGCCGGCGCCGTCCGCACCGTCCGGCCTCACCGCCACCGCGGGGGACGGGAAGGTCGTCCTGGGCTGGACGGCAAGCCCGACCGGCGGCGTCTACTACGACGTCTACCTCCGCGACGTGACCGCGGGACAGTCCTGGCAGAAGGTCGGACTGCCGGCGACCTGCTGCACGATGACCGCGGGCTACCTCGCCAACGGCCACCGCTACGAGTTCAAGGTGGCAGCCAGCAACATGGCCGGTCAGTCGGCGACCAGCAACGTCGCGGCGGCGACCCCGCTCCCGCCGTTCCCCCAGGCACCGTCCGGCCTGACCGCCAGTGCCGGCGACGGCAAGGTGACGCTGAAATGGACGGCCAGCGCCACGGCGAAGGTGTACTACCTCGTGGAGTACCGGGTCTCCGGCGCGGCGAACTGGACCCGGTTGAAGTTGCCGGTCACCCAGTGCTGCACCTTCGTTGCCGGTTACCTCGGCAACGGCACGACCTACGACTTCCGGGTGCGCGCCACCAACCAGGCGGGGGACAGTGCTGCGAGCAACACCGCGTCGGCCCGGCCCATGCCGCCGTTCCCGCAGGCGCCGTCGGGGCTGAGCGCGTCGGCCGGGGACGGCAAGGTGACGTTGACATGGAGCAGGAGCTCGACGGCGAACGTCTACTACCTGGTCGAGTACAAGACCAGCAGTTCGTCGACCTGGACCAGGGTCAAGGTGCCGATCACCTCGTGCTGCACCTTCGTCGCCGGCTACCTGGGCAACGGCACCACGTACAACTTCCGGGTACGGGCGACGAACATGTCCGGTGACAGCGCGCCGAGCAACGTCGCCTCGGCCAAACCCATGCCGCCCTTCCCCCTGGGCGTGTCGTATGTCTCAGCCAGCTCAAACGGGGTCAGCCAGGTGAACCTGAGCTGGACCAGGAGCAGCACCGCCGGGGTGCTCTACTGGATGGAGTACCGGACCGCCGGGGATCCGTACTGGATTCGTCTGCCGCTGCCCGCCTCGGGCACCTCCGCCTCCCTGAAGTACGGATTCTCGGACGGCGAGTTGCATGAATTCCGCGTGGTCGCCTTCAACATGTCCGGGGAGAGCGCCAGGTCCCCGAATGCCGAGGCGGTCGTCGAACGGTCCGAGTACGCGAGGACCCGCGGCGGAAACGACCTCAATGGCAGCAACTACGTCGCCACCCGGGTATTGGGGGGCGGAAGCTGGTGTGACCCGGGCCTCGGCTCGCGGGTGTGCTACGGCACCTCTCCCGCGGGAGATCAACCGGCAACCGTCGGAGACTACTTTTTCTACGGCGGGAGCGAGAGTTCGTACCGGGCCCGCCTGAGGTGTGAGGCGTACAAGCGGGCGAACATCCGTTACGACTATGGCCGGAGCTATGCCGACAGCAGGGGCCCGGATCTCCCACGGCACGAGGTGATCCATTCCGACGCGTACTCGAGGTACTTGTCCGCGGGCAATTTCCTCGCGGACTACGCAATCCAGTCGGGCTACTCGAAACTGAAGACCGGCACCCCCTACCTGGAGAACAGGTTCGAGAAGGACGCCAATCTCTACTGGGGCGGATACATCCACTGGGGGGTGGGTCGTCACTACAGCGGCCCCTCGGGGTGCAACTGGTTGTACTGACCCCGCATCGACCAGGCAGCCCGGCCCCGGACGCAGTCCGGGGCCGGGCTGCCCGCATCGCCACCATCTCCCAGCGGGCCTCCAGCCGGGGTGGATAAAATGACGGCATGATCGACTCCTCTGCCCAGGAGGGCAGCAGTAGCCAGCCGGGTCGTGCCCGGCATATCCCCGTACCGACGACCCCGGGAGCCCTGAGCGACCCGTGTTGATCGTCGTTGGTCTTCTTCTGATCATCTTGCTCACCGCCGCCACCGGTTACTTCGTGGCGCAGGAGTTCGGCTATGTCGCCGTGGACCGGGGCAAGCTGCGCCAGCTCGCCGATGACGGCGACCAGGCCGCCGTCCGGGCCCTGACCGTCACCAGCCGGCTCTCCTTCGTGCTTTCCGGTGCCCAACTGGGCATCACTGTCACCGCGCTGCTGGTCGGTTACGTCGCCGAGCCGTACCTGGGCGGTGGCCTCGCCGACCTGCTCGGCGTGGCGGGTGTCAGCGAGGCGGTCAGCCTGCCACTGTCGGTGGCGTTGGCCCTGGTCATCGCCACCGTCGTGCAGATGGTTCTCGGTGAGCTGGCCCCGAAGAACCTGGCCATCGCCCGGGCCGTGCAACTGGCCCGGGCGCTGAGCCGCTCCACTCTGATCTACCTGGCCGTCGCCGGGCCGCTGATCCGGCTCTTCGACCGGGCATCGGTCCGGCTGCTGCGCCGCATCGGCATCGAGCCGATCGAGGAGCTGCCCAGCGGCGCCACCCCGGCGGACCTGGAACAGATCATCGCCGAGTCCCGCGAGGAGGGCAGCCTCGACGCCGAGATGTCCACGCTGCTCGACCGAGGTCTGGACTTCCGCGAGCTGACCGCCGGCGAGGCCATGGTGCCGCGCGTCGACGTACACACCGTCCGGGCGCACGAACCGGTGAGCCGGGTGGTCGAGCTCCTGGACACCGGCCACTCCCGCTTCCCGGTACGCGGTGCGGAGGGCGTCGACGACCTGCTCGGCATCGTCGGCATCGCCGACGTGCTCGGCGTACCCCCGGGGGAGCGGGCCACCACCCCGGTGAGCGCGGTGGCCGGGCCGCCGCTGCTCGTACCGGAGACGTTGGCCCTGCCCACAGTGCTGGACCGGCTGCGGTCCGGGCACCGGCAGATGGCCTGCGTGGTCGACGAGTACGGCGGCTTCGCCGGGGTGATCACGCTGGAGGACATCGCCGAGGAACTGGTCGGCCCGATCCGGGACGAGGACGACCCGCCAGACCGGGCACCGGCCCGGCAGGACGACGGGTCCTGGGTGGTGCCGGCCCGCTGGCGGATCGACGAGGTCGCCGACAGCACCGGCATCGCCCTGCCCGAGGCCCCGGAGTACGACACCCTGTCCGGGTTGGTGATGCGGGAGCTGGGCCGGGTGCCGGAGGTCGGTGACCGGCTGGAGATCAGCCTGCTGCCCGAGGGAGCGGACGGCGAGGAAAACGAGGCGGAGCCCCGAGCGCTGGTCGAGGTGCTGGCCGTGGATCGACACGTGGCCGACTCGGTGCGGCTGCAGCTCACCAAACCGGGGGTGACTGCATGAGCGCGAGGAGTGAGCTTGCGAATCCCGCAGTCGCGAATGAAGGAAAGCATCGATGAGCCCCGGGATCGCACTGTTCAGTTCGGTGATCCTGCTGGCGCTGAACGGGTTCTTCGTGGCCGCCGAGTTCGCCCTGGTGGCCAGCAAGCGCTACCGCCTGGAGCAGGCGGCGGCGAACGGTGGCCGGGCGGCACGCGCCGCGCTGGATGGCGTCCGCGAGCTGTCGCTGATGCTGGCCGGCGCGCAGCTCGGCATCACGCTGTGCACCCTGGGTCTCGGTGCGCTGGCCGAGCCGGCGATCGAGCACCTGCTCAGCCCCCTGCTGCACGCGGTGGGCCTACCGGACGCGGCCAGTCACCTGGTCGCCCTGGTCTTCGCCCTCGGGGTGGTGACCTTCCTGCACCTGGTGGTGGGGGAGATGGCACCGAAGTCGTGGGCGATCACCGACGCGGAGCGCTCGGCGACGCTGCTCGCGTTGCCGTTCCGCGCCTTCGCCCGGGTCTCCCGGCCGGTGCTCTCCGCGCTGAACGCCCTGGCCAACGCGATCCTGCGGCTGTTCGGCGTCAACCAGCAGGACCAGCTCGCCCAGGTGCACGGCCCGGACGAGCTGCGGATCCTGTTGGAGCAGTCCCGTGAGCACGGGCTGCTCGGTGCCGAGCAGCACCAACTGCTGACCAGCATGCTGGAGTTGCAGGGCACGTCGGTGGCGCAGGTGATGGAACCGTTCGCCACCATGGTCACCGTCCGCCGGGACGACCCGGCCGAGCGGATCGAGGAGGTCAGTCGGGACAGCGGCCGATCCCGGCTCGCGGTGCTCGACGAGGCGGGTGACGTGTGCGGGCTCGTGCACGTCCGGGAGGCGGTACGGGTGGTCACCACCGGCCGCGTCGCCACCGCCGGGGAGCTGATGACGCCCGCGTTCACCCTGCCCGCCACGTCCTCGGTCACCGAGGCGGTGGCGGCGATGCGGGCCCGGCAGTCGCAGCTCGCGTTGGTACGCAACGGCGGTGGCCCGGCCCGGCCGATCGGCTTCGTGGCCCTGGAGGACCTCCTGGAGGAGGTCATCGGGGAGTTCGACGACGAGACCGACACGGTCCCGCGCGGGCGTCGGTTGCGCTGACCTGCCGACCCGGCCGTACTGACGACGTGCGGCCGGGTCGGCGCTCGGCCTGGCAGCACTGCTCGACGCGGGCGGGCTTGAGCCGACCCCGACCGGGTAGGCGCGCCTGGTGGGGGCCGGCGGGGCCCCGTCCCGGGAGGGGGCGCGCGGTGCGGCTGACGGGAGTGTCCCCGGAGTCCGGTCGGACCGGGCTCTCCGTGCAGACCGCGCTGCCCAACCCGAGTACCCGCCCGGGCCTGCGCCTGCCGGGGCGGGTGACCCTCGCGGCCGGCCCGGAGGACGTGCTCGTGCGGCACATCCGGCTCGGCCTCGTCACCACTGTCGAACCGGACGACCCGAACGCTGCCCGGCGTCTCGTGCAGTTCCACCACCTGCCGATCGCCGGCCGGTTCGTCGTACCGGCCGGTCGGCGGCGGGCTGTCGACTTCGCCTTCCCGCTGCCCTGGGAGACCCCGGTGACCACCTTCGGTGGGGTGCCGCTGCTGAGCCTGCGGATGGGCCTGCGGACCGAGGTGTCGCTCGACCCCGACCGTGACCAGGGGGCCATGGTGCCGGTCTTCGTGCATCCGATCCCCACCCAGCAGCACGTGCTGGCGGCGCTGGGCACGCTGGGCTTCATGATCCGCCAGTCCGGGTTGCAGGAGGGCGGGTTGCCGGGGGTGGAGCACACCCTGCCGTTGCACCAGCGCTGGGGCTACTGGGTGGGGCCGCTCTACGCCGGCCCGATCACCGAGCTGGAGGTGATCTTCGTGACCAACTCGGCGGGCCTGGAGGCGATCCTCTGGATGGACCGCCGGCTCGCGCTGGCCGGAATCACCCACCAGAGCATCAGCCGGTTCCGGATCTGGCACGAGGACGCCGACCGACGCGACTGGGTCGCCACCGTGGACGGCTGGATCCGCCAGGCGATCAACCGACATGCCGCCGCGGCCGCGCACGCCGACTGGTCCGCGCAGATCACCGGGTCGGCCCACGTCAGCCGCCATCCCGACGAGCCGATCCAATCCGGCTACGGCCTCGGCGGCACCGCCGGCGGCGCCGGCGTAGGAGGCGGCGGCTCCGGCGGCGACGGCACCTGACCCCGCAGCCGGATCAGCCTCGCCGCCGGCCCGCGTCGATCATGGAGTTGTGGTGGGATGAATATCCCGTTCACACCTTTTGCGGGGCACCACAAGTCCATGATCGACGCGAGCGGGGAGGGCGAAGGGTTAGCCGGCGCTGGCGGTGGCCAGTTTGAGGCTGAAGGCCAGGAACAGGGCGGCCACGGCGGTGGTGCCACCGGCCGCCAGGCGGCGGCGTTGACGGAACTGGGCGGCCAGGAAGGTGCCCGCGAAGATCAACGCGGTCAGGTAGAGCGCGCTGGTCACCTGCGCGATCAGCCCGAGCAGCAGGAACGACAGCGCCGGCCAGGCGTAGCCGGGGTCGACGAACTGGATGAAGAACGAGATGAAGAACAGGATCGCCTTCGGGTTCAACAGGCTGATCACCAGCGCCTTGCGGAACGGGCTGCGCATCGCCGCCGGCTCCGCGGCGTCGATGAGCCGCGGCGTGCTCGGGTCGTTGCGGTCGCGCCAGCGCCGCGCGGCGCCGAGCAGCATGGTCGCCCCGACATAACCGAGGTACGCGGCACCGGCGTACTTGATCACCATGAACAGCGGCGGGTACGCCTTGAGCAGCGACGCCACCCCGGCGGCGGAGAGGAACATCAGCACCCCGTCGCCGACGAACACGCCACCGGCGGCCCGATAGCCGACCGCGACGCCCCGTTTGGCCGCGGTGGAGAGCACGAAGAGTGAGTTCGGCCCGGGCAGCAGGATGATGGCCACGGTGCCCAGCACGTACGTCCAGATGTCGTTGATCCCCAGCACGCCCGCCATCATCACGCCACCGGTGCCGTCCGCAGAAGTCTTTCTCGCAGCCTGGCCTGTGCGTTCGGCCACTCGTCGACGGTCATCGCGTACTGCACGGTGTCCCGCCAGGAGCCGTCCGGGCGTTGCCGGTGCATCCGCAGCACCCCTTCCCGGGTCGCGCCGAGCCGTTCGATGGCCGCCTGGGAGCGAACGTTGCGGATGTCGGTGTGCCAGGCGACCCGTACCGCGCCCAGGTCGTCGAAGGCCCGGCCGAGCAGCAGCAACTTCGCCTCGGTGTTGATCCCGGTGCGCCACCAGGGCCGGCCGAGGAAGGTGTACCCGATCGCCACCGATTGCCGCTGCGGGTCGATCTCGTAGTAGGACGTGGTGCCGACCGCCGCACCGGTCGCCGCGCAGCGCTGCACCCAGGCCACCCGCTCGCCCCGGTGCTGGGCGGCCAGGGCGGTGCCGATCACCTCGGCGGTCTCGCCCGGTGTGCTGGGCCGGGTGCTGCCGAGGTGCTGCCACACCTCCTCGTCCGCGGTGGCGGTGTGCAACTCGTCGGCGTGGGCCAACTCCAGCGGCTCCAGCCGAACGTGCTCGCCGTGCAGCGGCACCGGGTCGTGCCAGGGAGTGCGGGGCGTCCGCAGGTACGCCGGCAGCGGCGCGGTGACCCCGGCGTCCGGCTCGGGTGCCCCGGCGGTCAGTCGCAGTGGCAGCACGCCGGCCCAGTGCGGCAGGTGCAGGTCGGCCTCGTCCTCGCGGACCCCACCGGTGCGGGCCCGGACGGACACCTCGCGCAGTGGCAGCGCCAGTACGGCGGTTTCGGCCAATTCGCGACGGCTGGGCGGGCGGGTGGCGGTGCTGCGTCCCGCGCCGACCTTCTCGACCAGCGCGGTGAGCATGGCGAGCTTCTCCCGCTCGTCGGTAACCAGTCGGGCGGTGCCGTGCGCGACGACCGAGCGGTAGTTGGCGCTGTGGTGGAACTGGGAGCGGGCGTAGACCAGCCCGTCGAGCACTGTCACCGCGACGCAGACCGGCAACCCGTCGTCGCCCCGGGCGGCGAGCAGCGGCCGACTGCCGGTGGAGCCGTGCAGGTAGAGGATGTCGCCGATGCGGACGTGCAGGGTGGGCAGCACCCGTGGCTGGCCGTCGACGGTGAAGCTGAGCGCGCAGTCGTACGCCTCGTCGAGCACGGCGTGGGCGGCGGCCCGGTCGTAGCTCATCTTGTCGCGGGAGCGGTGGGGTGTGGTCCGGGCGGTGGGTGGATACATGCGCTCGCCCCTTTGTTCTAGTACAATCTCTTATTTGTGTCAGCACACTATCAGCTCACCGGTACGACAGCCGTCGAGATTTCGGCCAGCATCGAGTCGGGCATCCGTACCGGCGCCCTGTCACCGGGGGCCGCCCTGCCACCCGTGCGGGCACTCGCCGTCGAGTTGGGGGTCAGCCCCGCCACCGTCGCCCGCGCCTACCAGGAGCTACGCCAGCGCGGCCTGCTCGCCACCGCCGGTCGGCACGGCACCCGGGTGCGCCCGCGCCCGCCGGTTGCCGCCCGCCGCTCCGCGCTGCGCCCCCCACCGTTGCCCGGCGCCCGAGACCTGTCCCGGGGTGAACCCGACCCCCGGCTGCTTCCCCCGCTGGGCCCGCACCTGGCGGCGCTCGCCGCCGCCGACGCCCCGCCGGTCGGCTACTCCGATGCCGGAGTGCTGCCCGAACTGGCCGAGGCGGCCCGCGCCCGGCTGCGCGCCGACGGCGTACCGGCCGGGGAGTTGACGCTCACCGGCGGTGCGCTGGACGGCATCGAGCGGCTGCTCGGCGCCCACCTGCGCCCCGGCGACGCGGTGGCGGTCGAGGACCCGGGCTGGGCCAACCTGCTCGACCTGGTCGCCGCGCTGGGCCTGCGCCCGATCGGTGTACCGCTGGACGACGAGGGGCCGCTGGTCGCCGGGGTGGCCGCGGCGCTCGCCGCCGGAGCGCGGGCGCTGATCATCACCAGCCGGGCGCAGAATCCGACCGGCGCCGCCGTCTCCGAGGAGCGCGCGGAGGCGTTGCGGGCTCTGCTCGCCGGCCGGCGGGACCTGCTGCTGATCGAGGACGACCACGCGGCCGAACTGGCCCGCGTACCCCTGCACCCGCTCGCCGGCGCGACCGCGAGTTGGGCCTTCCTCCGCTCGGTGAGCAAGCCCTTCGGCCCGGACCTGCGGCTGGCGGTGCTCGTCGGCGACGAGACGACGGTGGCCCGGGTGAGCGGCCGTACCCGGGTCGGTGCCGGCTGGGTCTCCACCGTGCTGCAACGCCTGGTGCTCGCCCTGTGGCGGGACCCGGCGGTCACCGAGTTGGTGCAGCGGGCGGCGCAGAGCTACGAGCAGCGCCGCGAAGGGCTTCTCGCCGCGCTGGCCGAGCACGGCCTGACCGCACAGGGTCGCAGCGGCATCAACGTCTGGCTGCCGGTCGCGGACGAGACCAGCACGGTGACCGCGCTACGCGACGCCGGCTGGGCGGTGGCCCCCGGCGCGCTCTACCGGATCGCCGCCCCGCCCGCCCTGCGCATCACCGTCAGCTCCCTGGACACCGTCGACCTGGCCCCGCTGGCCGCCGCCCTGGCCCACGCCGAGAACCCACCCCCCTCCCAGGGCTTCCCGACCTGACCCCACCCCCCGCTCTCGCGATCTTGCGGGTTGTGTTGGTGAAATGTCGGGCCTGTGCGTGTTGGTCGTGACAGAAAGTGCAAGACCGCGAGGATTCGGGACGGCGGGGACGGGTATGCGGGCGCCCGGAGGTGGGGGACATGGCTTCTGGTGGGGCTCGTAAGGGGATCTGGATCGCGGTGGCGGTGGCGATCATCATCATCGTCATCGTGCTGATCGCGATCGCGTCCGGCGGCGACGGGGGCGGTAACGGGTACTGACGCGAGGCGGCCGGGGCGCCGGGGCGTATCCGGCGGCGAGCATCGAACGGGTATATAACAGTCGGCATGGCCGAGCAGACCGGGAGCGCTCCGGGCGCCCAGCGGTTCATCCCGTCCGACGCCGACACCATCGACGACCTGCGCACCGCCGCCGGCGGCTGCCGGGGTTGCGAGCTGTACCGGGACGCCTCGCAGACGGTCTTCGGCCGGGGCGACGAGAGCGCCCGCGTGGTGCTCGTCGGCGAGCAGCCCGGTGACATGGAGGACCAGAAGGGGCTGCCCTTCGTGGGCCCGGCCGGACGCCTGCTGCGCCGCGCCGTCGATGACGCCGGGCTGGACCCGGGCCACCTCTACCTGACAAATGCCGTAAAGCACTTCCGTTTTGAGCTTCGTGGCAAGCGTCGGATCCACCAGACCCCGGACCAGGCGCACATCACCGCCTGCCGCCCCTGGTTGGTCGCCGAGTTCGCCCGGCTGCGCCCGGAGATCGTGGTGGTGCTCGGCGCGACCGCCGCCAAGGCGCTGCTCGGCCCGTCCTTCCGGGTCACCCGACAGCGGGGCGAGCTGCTGCCCTGGCCGGAGTCGGCCCAACACCCCGCGGACTTCGAGCAGGTGCCGGTGGACAACGCCGGAAAGCGGGCCGACGCGCCGCAGGCTCGGCTGCTGGCCACCATCCACCCGTCCGCCGTCCTGCGGGCCGACGACCAGGACAAGGCGTACGAGGGCCTGGTCGCCGACCTCACCGTCGTCACCCGCGCCCTGCCCGGCTAGCCAGCCACCCCGCGCGCCGCCAGGACCTGTTCAGATCTTGGACGGTTTCCATTCGCGGGGCCCACCCAGCTGACGGAAACTGTCCAAGATCGACAGTGCGTCGCGGGTCGCGTGGGTGGGTAACGGGGGTCGATGGATGTCGACAACGAGGAGCGTCGGGCGGGTGCGCCCGCTGTGGCCTCCGGGCGTCGCGGGAGGTGGAAGCGGTTCTTCGAGCGGGCGCCCGGCTTGCAGCTCATGGCCGTCTACTGGGTGCCGATGACGGTGCTCATCGGGCTGCCGGTGCGCTGGCTCTTCGACCGACAGGAATCACTTGACGAAGCCGTGCTGGGTGCCGCGCTGAACGCCGTCTCGATCGGCCCGGCGCTCTACCTGAGTCGGCGGATGGCGGGCCAGCAGAATGCCCGGCGGGATCCCGAGGGGTACGCGCTGCGCGAGGCGATGCGTACCGGCACCGTGCCCGAGGACGACGCGGTACGGGCCGACCTGCCCGGCTACCTCGCCGGACAGCGGCGTGCCACCTGGGCGGCGCTGCTGTCCATCCTGGGCATCTCCCTCGGGCTGATCCTGCTCGCTCTCGTCGCCGCCGACAACGAGGGCTTCGCGGTGCTCTTCGGCGTGGTCGCCGCCGTCAGTGTGGCCGTCGCCGCGCGCACCCTCACCCGTATCCGCCGGCTGGAAACACGGGCACCCTAGGTCCGGGCCGCGGCGGCGGCGACCCCGCTCCGGCGAAACCCACTGCCGCCGGTCGGTGCGGGTGCGCGAGGATGAGTCACCCCCTTCCGACAGGAGCGCCGATGGCGACCGACCTGACCGCGCCGCGTACCGCCGCCCGACCCGACGTCGCGTCGATCCAGCGGCGTACCCTGCGGCTGCTCTTCACCACCCAGATCATCGGCGGGATCGGCGTGACCATCGGCATCGCCGTGGGCGCGCTGCTCGCCGCACGGATCGCCGGGACCGCGGTGGCCGGTGTCGCGCAGAGCGCCGGGGTGGTCGGTGCCGCGCTGCTCGCCATCCCGGTCACCCGGATCATGGCGCGGCACGGTCGCCGGCCGGGCCTGGTGCTGGCGTACGCGGTCGGCGCCGTCGGCGGCCTGCTGGTGGTGGTGGCCGCGGCCACCCGCTGGGTGCCGCTGCTCTTCCTCGGCATGCTGCTCTTTGGCGGGGGCACCGCCGCGAACCTCCAGGCCCGCTACACGGCGGTGGACCTCGCCGAGCCGGCCCGCCGGGGGCGGCAGCTCTCCCTGATCGTCTGGGCCACCACCATCGGTGCGGTGGCCGCGCCGAACTTCGCCGCGCTGGCCGACCGGGTCACCACCGGCTGGGGGTTGCCCCCGCTGGCCGGCCCGTTCGCGTTCAGCGCGGCCGCGTTCGTGCTGGCCGCCGTCGTACTCCTCGGGTTGCTCCGGCCCGACCCGCTGCTCACCGCGCGGCGGCTCGTGGCGGCCGACGCGCCGGCCGCCGATCTGCCGCCGGCCGCCGACGCGACGGCGACCGCGGTGGCGGCCGAGGCGCCGGCGGCAGGTGGCGGTGCGACGCCGGCCGCCGCGCCGGTCAAGGTGCGCGCGCCGCGCGGCGCCGGGATGCGTGCGGCCTGGTCGGTGGTACGCGGACAGCCTGCCGCCCGACTCGGCATCGCCGCCGTGGCGGTGGGTCACCTGGTGATGGTGGCGGTGATGGCGATGACTCCGGTGCGGCTCGGTGAGTCGCACGCCGACGCCGACGTGTTGCGGCTGGTCGGCATCGTGCTGAGCCTGCACATCGCCGGCATGTACGCGTTCTCCCCGGTGGTCGGGTGGCTCACCGACCGGCTCGGTCGTCGGGCGGTGATCCTCGGCGGGGTCGGGCTGCTGCTGGCCGCCTGCGCGGTCGCCGGCACCGCCGGGCACCACACGCCCCGGCTCTCCGTCGGTCTGGTTCTGCTCGGGTTGGGCTGGTCGGGGACGATGGTGGCCGGCTCGACCCTGCTGTCCGAGTCGGTGGCCGCCGAGGTGCGGCCGAGCGTCCAGGGGCTGTCCGACCTGATCATGGGGTTGGCCGGGGCCGGGGCCGCCGTGGTCAGCGGGTTTGTCATGCAGTTCGCCGGATATCCCGTGCTCACCCTGCTCGCGGCGGTCGCGGCGGCGCCCCTGGTGGCGCTAGCGTTGCGCCCGGTGCCGACCGGGGCACCGGACGAGGAGGGCTGATCACTGTGCGGCTGACCGACTTCTGGACGCGGTTGGACGAGGCGTTCGGGCCCGGCTACGCGGCCAGCATCGCCCGCGATCAGGTGCTGTCCCAGCTCGGCGGACGGACCATCGAGCAGGCCCTGGCATCGGGGGAGCAGACGCACGTGGTGTGGCGGGCGGTCTGTGCCGCGTACCCCGATCGAGTGCCCGCCCGACTACGCTGAGCAGCCTTCTCGCTCATTCCGCGTGTCGCTTGTCGAGTCGTACACCTGTTCGGCTACTGTCCACAGCGGGGTGCTCGTCCACAGCTCGCGGCCCGTCGGCTGGTTTTCTGTCGGACCTAGCGCCTAGCGTGTCCGCGTGACGCGAAGCTCAGCAAAGACGCCGGCGAAGGCAGGGGTGGCAAACATGGCAGCAGGGCCTGACCGGGAGAAGGCACTCGACCTTGCTCTCGCTCAGATTGACAAGCAATTCGGCAAGGGCTCGGTGATGCGGCTGGGCGACCGGCCGGTCGTCCAGACCGCAATCATTCCGACCGGCTCCATCGCGCTCGACGTGGCCCTCGGCATTGGCGGCCTGCCCCGTGGCCGGGTGGTCGAGATCTACGGTCCCGAGTCCAGCGGTAAGACCACGGTGGCGCTGCACTCGGTGGCCAGTGCCCAGCGCCTCGGCGGCATCGCCGCCTTCATCGACGCCGAGCACGCGCTCGACCCGGAGTACGCGAAGGCCCTCGGCGTCGACACCGACGCGATGCTGGTCTCCCAGCCGGACACCGGCGAGCAGGCGCTGGAGATCGCGGACATGCTGATCCGCTCCGGCGCGATCGACATCATCGTGATCGACTCGGTGGCGGCCCTGGTGCCGCGCGCCGAGATCGAGGGCGAGATGGGCGACAGCCACGTGGGCCTCCAGGCCCGGCTGATGAGCCAGGCGCTCCGGAAGATCACCGGTGTGCTCAGCAACACCGGCACCACGGCGATCTTCATCAACCAGCTGCGGGAAAAGATCGGCGTCATGTTCGGCAGCCCGGAGACCACCACCGGTGGTCGGGCGCTGAAGTTCTACGCCTCGGTCCGGCTCGACGTGCGACGCATCGAGAGCCTCAAGGACGGCACCGACGTGGTCGGTAACCGCACCCGGGTCAAGGTCGTGAAGAACAAGGTCGCCGCGCCGTTCAAGCAGGCCGAGTTCGACATCATGTACGGCAAGGGCATCTCGCGTGAGGGCTCGCTGATCGACGTCGGCGTGGAGCAGGCGATCATCCGCAAGTCCGGAGCGTGGTACACGTACGACGGCGACCAGCTCGGCCAGGGCAAGGAGAAGGCCCGGGAGTTCCTGAAGGAAAACCCGGACGTGGCCGCCGAGATCGAGAAGAAGATCCTGGAGAAGCTCGGCGTCGGGGTCGGCGCGGGTGACGCCGCCGGTGGCCCGGAGCTGCCGCCGGTCGACTTCTGACCGGTCGCTGACCCATGGCAGGACGACGCGCTCGTACGGGGCGGGGCTGGGATGCCAGTCCGCCTCGTACGGGCGACGCCACCGATCCGCCCCGCCCTCGGCGAGCCCGCCGGGGTCGGTCCGAGGAGGCCGACACCGTCGAGTCTCCGGCCCCCCCGCGCGACGAGTCCGAGGTGGCCCGCGAGATCTGTCTGCGCCAGCTCGCCGTCCGGCCCCGCACCCGGGCCGAGCTGGCCGGGGCGTTGGCCAAGCGGGGCATCTCCGAGGAGGTCTCGGCCGAGGTCCTCGACCGGTACGACGAGGTCGGCATCATCGATGACGCCGCGTTCGCCCGGGCCTGGGTGTCCAGCCGGCACGCCGGGCGTGGCCTGGCTCGCCGGGCGCTCGCCAACGAGCTGCGCCGCAAGGGCGTGGACGGCGAGGTGGCCACCGAGGCGCTGGGTGAGCTGGACGAGGAGACCGAGGCGGACACCGCCCGTGGCCTGGTGGAGCGCAAGCTGCGCACCGCCCGAGGTGAGCCGGACGCGGTCTTCCGTCGACTGGTGGGGATGCTGGCCCGCAAGGGCTACCCACCTGGCGTGGCCATCCGGGCGGTGAAGGACGCGCTCGCCGCGCAGAGCGCAGAGGCGGCCGAGTTCGCCGAGCAGATCGACGCCGACGCGCTCGCCGACGCCGAGGGCGAGTTGGAGCGCGACAACCGTCTGGTCGAGTGAGCGGTCCGCTGCGACTCCCGATGGAGGTGCGGGCCCGATGTTGAAGGCATGTCTGAACGGTGGGCACGGCCGGGAGGCCCATCCGGCCGTGCCGCTCACGGCGGCGGAGTTGGCCGCCGATGCGGCCCGCTGCGCGACGCTCGGCGTCACGGCCGTGCACGTCCATCCCCGGGACGAGGCCGGCGCCGAGTCACTGCGGCCGGCGGTGATCGCCTACGCGCTGACCGCGATCCGTGCCGCTCGGCCGGGGCTGCCGGTCGGGGTGAGCACCGGCGCCTGGATCTCGCCGGATCCGGCCGCCCGGGTGGCCGCCGTCCGGGCCTGGCCGGTGCTGCCCGACTTCGCCTCGGTCAACGCGCACGAGCCCGGTGCCGAGGCGGTAGCGGCCGTCCTGCACGAGCGCGGGGTGCTCGTCGAGGCGGGGCTGTGGACGCTCGAAGCGGTCGCGGCGTACCGGCGGTGGCGGGTGCCGGCCGGGCGGGTTCTGGTCGAGTGCATGGCCGAGGACGTGGCGGCCGCATTGGCCGACGCCTCCCGGATTCTCGCCGCGCTGCCGGCGGACGCGCCGTCGGTGCTGCTGCACGCCGAGGGTCCGGCGACCTGGCCGGTCCTCGCCGAGGCGGTACGCCGGGGTCTGGACACCCGAATCGGGCTCGAGGACACCCTGTGCCTGCCGGACGGCTCACCCGCCGCGGACAACGCGACGCTGGTCGCGGCAGCGGTTGGCGTCGGAGCCAGCTGACGTCGGAGAAGACGGATCGGTCACACCTCGCTCGTCGTCGCTCCCGTCTGACAACCGCCTGGGCGGCCGCTGAGCAGGCCCGACACGTCCAGTGGGCAGCACACCTCGCGGAGTTTGTCCCCTCCTGTCCGCCGCGACATCAGCGCGCGGTGACGGTTCAACTTCTCTCCGTTCGGGGGGTTTGATCATGAGTCCTTGACCAGAGCACCCCCGGAGACCTAGCCTCGCCATACAGGCTCACATTGCCCGACCATCGCAGGCTAAGCGCACAACATAGATCGCGTAACAAGACAGCATCACTTTGGCCGGCTCCACGGCCTTTGGCGGCAGTTCCGGACAGGCCGGTCCGGAACGCTGCGACAACTGCACCCGGTCGCCGACGCTGCCCCATGGGCACCGCCGGCGGAGAAAGCTATCCACGGCCAGCCGCTCCGGTCGGGCGTCCACAGCCGCAGGAGTGTGCCCCCGGCACGGTCGCTGCGGTCTCGACGTTAGGGGAGGCGGCCATGGCGGGGCGGCGGCACAGGTTCATCGGTAGACCCGACGGGGTCCCGGTATGAACGCGTTCGACGTCGTGCTCCTCGCGGCCGTCCTCGTCCTCGCGGTGGTGGTGATCGGGGCCGTGCTGGTCGGCATCCGGACACTGCGCCGGATGGGCGCCGCGCCGGCTCCGGAGGATCCCGCCTTCATCGCCGAGAAGGACCGCCAGGAGCAGTCCCTCGCTGCGCTGCGGACCGCGGCCGACGAGGCGAACAGCACGATCGACGTGGCAAAGTCCGCGGCCGCCGCAGCCCGTACCGAGGCGGCGGCGGCGAAGGCCGAGGCGAAGGCGGCCCGCGCCGAGGCGCGTCGGGTCCTCGACGACGCCCGGGCCGAGGCGGACACTGTTCTGGAGCGCGCCCACAAGCAGGCCGAGGCGGACGCCGAGCAGTTGCGGACGGCAGCCCGGCGCAGCGGCGAGCGGGAGGTCGCGGTGCTCGCCGCCACCACCCGGGAGCAGGCCGCCGAGGTGGAACGTCGGGCAGCTCGGATGGACGAGCGGGAGCGGATGCACACCGAGGAGGTGGAGCGGTTCGCCGAGCGGGAGCGGCAGCTCACCGCCGCGAAGGCCGCCCTCGCCGCCCGGGAGGCCGCGCTCGCCCAGCGGGAGGCCGAGCTGACCGAGTCGGAGGAACTGCGCCGCCGGGAGCTGGAGCGGGTCGCCGGGCTCACCGCCGACTCCGCCCGACTGGAGCTGGTCGACGCCATCGAGACGCAGGCCAAGCGGGAAGCGGCGCTACTCGTGCGGGACATCGAGTCCGACGCGCGCAACACGGCCGAGCAGCGCGCCCGACACATCGTGGTGGACGCGATCCAGCGGGTCGCCAGCGAGCAGACCGCGGAGAGCGTGGTCAGCGTCCTGCACCTGCCCGGCGACGAGATGAAGGGGCGGATCATCGGCCGGGAGGGGCGCAACATCCGCGCCTTCGAGTCGGTGACCGGCGTCAACCTGATCATCGACGACACCCCCGAGGCGGTGCTGCTCTCCTGCTTCGACCCGGTCCGTCGGGAGGTGGGCCGGGTGACCCTGGAGAAGCTGGTCCTGGACGGGCGCATCCACCCGCACCGGATCGAGGAGGTCTACGACCTGGCCCGGCAGGAGGTGGAGCAGCTCTGTCTCCGCGCCGCCGAGGACGCCCTGGTCGAGGTCGGCATCACCGAGATCCACCCGGAGCTGGTCACCCTGCTCGGCCGGCTGCGCTACCGCACCTCGTACGGGCAGAACGTGCTCAAGCACCTGGTCGAGACCGCCCACATCGCCGGCATCATGGCCGCCGAGCTGCGGTTGGACGTGCCCATCATCAAGCGGTCGGCGTTCCTGCACGACATCGGCAAGGCGCTCACCCACGAGGTGGAGGGCAGCCACGCCATCATCGGCGCGGATCTGGCCCGCAAGTACGGCGAGCACGAGGACGTGGTGCACGCCATCGAGGCGCACCACAACGAGGTGCCGCCGCAGACCATCGAGGCCGTGCTCACCCAGGCCTCCGACGCCTGCTCGGGTGGTCGGCCGGGCGCGCGTCGGGAGAGCCTGGAGGCGTACGTCAAGCGGCTGGAGCGGATCGAGGAGATCGCGGCCGGCAAGCTCGGTGTGGACAAGGTCTTCGCCATGCAGGCCGGCCGGGAGATCCGGGTGATGGTCAAGCCGGACGACGTGGACGACATCGGGGCGGCCGTGCTGGCCCGCGACGTGGCCAAGCAGATCGAGGAGGAGCTGACCTACCCGGGTCAGATCCGGGTCACAGTGGTCCGCGAGTCCCGGGTCACCGAGATCGCCCGTTAGTCTGTCGCGCCTGCCGGTCCGGCAGGTGGCCCGGCCCTTTCAACGGTCGGACTGATCCTGGCCGTCCGGCGGGCGGATCGCACGGCCAGTGCCGTGCACGCCGCCCCGACTGCGAGACAGAGGAACACGGTCGGGTTGACGTACGGGGGCACCAGGTCACTGGTGCTGCCGTCGGCGTAACGACAGGTGTATCGCAGCGGCAGCAGGTGTGCGCTCGTCGGCGTCGACGCCAACGGCTTCGCGGGACAGAACTCGGTGATGGCCCGGAGATCGAGGAAATGACCTACCCACACTCCGTGCAGATAGACGACGGTGGCGGCGGCCAGCGCCAACACCGCGCCCAGGACGGACCGGGCAACGGTGTTCATCGGTGGGAGTCTGCCGGTGTGGAGCAAAGGGGCCAGCCCGGACACCGGACTGGCCCCCACTGCAAGCGGAGCGTCAGAAGGCCCCGCCGGTGCCCTCGGCCTGGGACATCAGTGCCGCAGGCGGCGGGTTCTGCGCCGGGGTGCCAGCAGTCTTGCGGCCCCGTGCGAGCCGTCGCTGGACGTACTGGGCGAGCTTCGACAGCGAGTAGTTCACCACGATGAAGAGCACGGCGATCACGACGTAGACCTGGATCGGGTTGCCCAGCACGCCGATGATCTGCTTGCCGATGTTCAGGGTTTCCTCGTAGCTGATGATGAATCCCAGCGAGGTGTCCTTGAGCACCACGACCAGCTGGCTGATCAGTGCCGGCAGCATGATCCGGAAAGACTGCGGCAGCAGGATCATCCGGGTGGTCTGTGCCGGGGACAGCCCGATGGCGGCGGCGGCTTCCCCCTGGCCGCCGGGCAGCCCCTCCATGCCGGAGCGGAGGATCTCGCCGATCACCACCGAGTTGTAGATGGTGAGGCCGATGACCAGGTACCACAGGTTGTCGAAGTAGAGACCGAACTCGGGGAAGCCCCGGGCCACGAAGAAGATGGTGAGCACGACGGGCAGGCCGCGGAACACCTCGACGCAGACGCGGGTGACCGCCGACAGCAGCGTGCTCACGCCACGCAGCAGGTAGGCCACCGGCGTTGCCATACCGGTGAACCGGAGCCGGGTCAGGCTCTTGAGCTGGATCCGCAGGACGGCGAGCAGCGTGCCGAGCACCAGCGAGGAGACGACGGCCAGAGCCGCCGCGATCAGAGTGTTCTTGAAGCCGAGGCCGATCCGGTCCCACACCTGGGAGAAGTTCTCGTTGGAGGGGTCGACCAACGGGCCCCACAGCTCCATCGAGAGCTGGCCCTTCTCCTCGAGGGGCCGGTAGATCAGGAAGTACGCCCCGACGAGCAGGACGACTCCGGCGACGATGCTGCTGATCAGCGTGATCCGCCGCTGCCGGGGCCCGGGAACGTCGTAGAGGACGCTGGTCTGCTGACTCATCGGGCCACCGCCTGTCGCTTCTCGATCCGGTCCAGCAGGGCGCCGAGCGGCACCGTCATGATCAGGTAGCCGAGCGAGATGCCGATGGCGACCGGGACGAACGCGTAGCCCTCGGCCCCGGTGAGCTGATCGGCACTGGCCGACAGATCGCCGACCACGCCGAAGAAGCCGGCCAGTGCCGAATTCTTGATCATCGCGATGATCACTGAGCCGAGCGGCACCACGGAGGCCTTCCAGGACTGCGGCAGTACGACGTGGCGCAGGTTCTGCCCGAAGGTCAGGCCCAGTGACCGGGCCGCCTCCGCCTGGCCCGCGGGCACCGCGTTGACCCCGGAGCGCAGCGCCTCACAGACGAACGCGGCGGTGTAGAGCACGAGGGCGATCAGCGCGAACCGGAAGTACGGAAGATCGGTGCCGAGCCGGGTGAACAGCGAGTCGATCACCGGGATGCGGAGGAAGTCCGCGTTGGAACCGAGCGCCGGCAGGCCGAACGCGGCGAAGAACATCACCACGGTCAGCGGCATGTTGCGGAAGACGTTCACGTAGCTGGTGCCGAGTGCGCGTAGCGGCGGCACCGGTGAGATGCGCAGCACCGCCACGATGGCGCCCAGGACGAGGGCACCGATCGCGGCGAGGATGCAGATCTGGAGGGTGAGCCAGAAACCACCCGCAAAGACGTCGAACTTGTCGATGAGCACGTTCACGGGTCGGTGTTCCTCCCCACCCTCCAGATCGAAGGATCAGATCAGTAGCGGTTGATGGTGGGCGCCGAGCCCAGTTCCGCGCCGAACTTGCCGGCGGTGCCGTCCCAGGCCTTCTTCCAGCTGCCGTCCGAGACCGCCTTGTCCAGCGTGTCGTTGATGAAGCTGCGGAAGTCCGCGTCCTCCTTCTTCACACCGATGCCGTACGGCTCCTTGGTGAAGTTGCTGCCGGCCAGCTTGAAGGACGCCTCGTCCTTGGCGATGTAGCCGAGCAGGATCACGTTGTCCGTGGTCACGGCGTTGACCTGGCCGCCCTTGAGGGCATCCCGGCACTTGTCGTAGGTGTCGAAGAGCACCAGCTGGGAGCCGACGTCCTTGACGTACTGCTTGATCGTCTCGGCCGGGGTGGAGCCGGTGACGGAGCAGACCTTCTTGGTGCCGTCCTTGAACGAGTCCGGCCCGGTGATGGTCGTGTCGTCCTTCTTGACCAGGATGTTCTGGCCGGCCTCGTAGTACGGGCCCGCGAAGGCGATCCGCTCCTTGCGCTTGTCGTTGATCGTGTAGGTCGCGGCGACCAGGTCGACCGTGCCGTTGACGATCACGTCCTCGCGGACCTTCGAGGGGGCCTCGACCCACTCGATCTTGTCCTCGGGGATGCCGAGCTCCTTGACGATGATCTTGGCGACCTCGACGTCGAAGCCCTCCGGCTTGCCGGAGAGGCCCTTCAGGCCGAAGCCGGGCTGGTCGAACTTGGTGCCGACCTTGATCTTCTGGGCCTTGTTCAGCTTCTCCATGGTGCTGCCGGCGGTGAAGGACTTGCTGCCAGCGCCGGTGCCCTCCCCGCCGTCGTCGCCACCACAGGCGGTGAGGCCGAGCGCCAGAGCGGCGACCGCGGCGACTGCCGCAACGCGCTTGATACGCATACTCTTCTCCTTCTTCAACGGAGCCCACCGAGTACGGCGCGCTCCACTACGGACGCCTAGTGCGTGAGGATCTTGGAGAGGAAGTCTCGGGCCCGCTCGCTACGCGGGTTCGCGAAGAACTCCGCCGGTGGGGCGTCCTCGACCAGTTGCCCGTCGGCCATGAAGATGACCCGGTTCGCCGCGTGCCGGGCGAAGCCCATCTCGTGGGTCACCACGACCATCGTCATGCCGTCGCTGGCCAGCGAGGTCATCACGTCGAGGACCTCGCCGACCATCTCCGGGTCCAGGGCGCTGGTCGGCTCGTCGAAGAGCATCGCCTTGGGCTGCATGGCCAGCGCCCGGGCGATGGCCGCCCGCTGCTGCTGACCGCCGGAGAGTTGGGCCGGGAACTTGTCCGCCTGGTTGGCGATGCCGACCCGGTCCAGCAGGGCCAGGCCGCGCTCGCGAGCGGCGGCCGGCTTCTCCTTGCGGACCTTGATCGGGCCGAGGGTGACGTTCTCCAGGATGGTCTTGTGCGCGAAGAGGTTGAAGGACTGGAAGACCATGCCCACCTCGCTGCGCAGCTTCGCGAGGGGCTTGCCCTCGGCCGGCAGCGGCTGACCGTCGAACGTGATGGTGCCCGAGTTGATCGGTTCCAGTCGGTTGATCGTGCGGCACAGCGTCGACTTGCCGGAGCCGGACGGGCCGATCACCACGACCACCTCGCCCCGACCCACCGACAGTGAGACGTCGTCCAGCACGTGCAGCGGCCCGAACCACTTGTTGACCGCGTCCAGCACGATGAGCGGTTCGCCCGTCGTCACGTCGTCCACCGTCCCCTGTCGTATCCCGGATCGGGGTCGGTTGACCCCCGGTGCGGCCACTGTAGGCGGCCTGATGTGGCAGAACACAACCCAGCGGGTCACGGAGCGGTAACACCGGTCGCGATCGTTCTCGGGCGTCCGATTTCGGTCACCGACTGGGTGGTCACGGTGGCGATCGTGGCGTGTTGTCGAGATCATGTGGGGATGACCGAACCGGTACGGTTGACCAAGTACGCCCGCGGCGGTGGCTGCGCCTGCAAGATCCCGCCGGGTGAGCTGGAGATCATGGTGGCCGGTCTCGGCCCGGCGACCGGCACCGCCGAGTTGCTGGTCGGGCTGGACCACGGCGACGACGCGGCGGTGGTGCGCCTGGATGAGCGGACCGGCCTGGTCAGCACCGCCGACTTCTTCACCCCGGTGGTCGACGACGCGTACGACTGGGGTCGGATCGCCGCGGCGAACGCGCTCTCCGACGTGTACGCGATGGGCGGCACCCCGCTGGTGGCGCTCAACCTGCTCTGCTGGCCGCGCGACGTGCTGCCGCTGGAGTTGGCCCGTGAGGTGCTGCGCGGCGGCCAGGACGTGGCGCGGGAGGCCGGCTGTCACCTGGCCGGCGGGCACAGCGTGGACGACGACGGCCCGAAGTACGGTCTCGCGGTCACCGGCACGGTCCGACCGGAGGAGCTGATCACCCTCGACGCTGGGCGGGCCGGGGTGCCGTTGTCGCTGACCAAGCCGCTCGGGGTGGGTGTGCTGAACACCCGGCACAAGGCGACCGGGGAGAGCTTCCCGGAGGCGGTGGCGACGATGAGCGCGCTCAATCGGGACGCCGCCCGCGCGGCGGTCGCCGCCGGCATCCGGTGCGGCACCGACGTGACGGGGTTCGGGCTGCTCGGGCACGCCTCGAAGCTGGCCCGGGCCAGCCAGCTCACGGTGGCCATCGACACCGCCCGGGTGCCCTATCTGGCCGGCGCCCGCGAGGCGCTGCGCGACGGGTTCGTCAGCGGCGGCAGCCGGCGCAACCTGGACTGGGTGACCCCGTGGACCGACTTCGGCGCGGCGGACGAGGCCGAGCGGCTGCTGCTGGCCGACGCGCAGACCTCCGGTGGGCTGCTGGTCGCCGGCGAGGTGCCCGGCGCTCCCGTGGTGGGCGAGCTGCTGCCCCGGGGGGAGCACCGGGTGATCCTGCGCTGACCGGGGGCGGCCGACCCGCGGCAGGACACGCGGTGGCGGTGGTGCGAATGGCGCACCATAGCCGATAAACTGTCACCTTCCCGCTACTCCGAGCAATGCTGCTCAGGGAAATTTTGCCCGGAATGGTCACAGACCGGTAACTTGCCCCCGGCTGGGGTCAAATGCCCCCCACCATCGTGTGTAAGGCCCGATCCGGAGGCCGGTGGGGACGAACGCAGCGAGGAGGCGGAATGACCGAGCTGTGGAACTGGAGAATCGACGGGGCTCAACCCGTGGAGGTCTACCCGGCGCTGGCCGAGGCGCTTGGTCGGGTGGTGATGCCGTTGGCGGTGGCCGACCCGGCGCGGCTGCCGGCGTACGCGGTGGTGTGTGACGTCTGGCAGGCGCCGGGCGAGTTCTCGACGGTGGTGGACTGCTACGGGGTGCCGGAGCAGCTCTCCGAGCACGCGAGCATCGCGGCACTGGCCCGATTGCTGGGCCGCAACTGCCTGTTGCGCGACGACACGCTCGACGCGGGCCGGCACCTGCTCGTCGCCCCGGACGGCACGGTCCGTCCGGTGCACTTCGACGTGCGGGACACCGAGGACGGCGAGGTGCTCAGCAGGCTGCGGCTCTGCTCGCTGGGCGACCCGGGTTGCCGAGGCTGGTCGCAGTGCCACCGCTCGCGCTGGGCGCCCGACACGGTCGCCCCGGCGCTCGCCGCGGCCTGACCCTCCCCAGGGTCAGGCCCGGCCGGGGTGCCGTGCCGGTGAGCGGCGGTCAGTTGGCGGCGGTGGCCGACCGGTCCGTGGTGCCCGATCCGGCACCCCGCACCACCAGTTGGTCGAGCAGGGTGCGCGTCGCCTCGGCCACGGCGGCAACCGCGGCGTCGAAAGCGGCGGCGTTGTGCGCGGCGGGCGTCCGGAAGCCAGAGATCTTCCGGACGTACTGCAACGCCGCCGCCTCGACGTCCGCGTCGGTCACCTGCGGGGTGAACGGTTCACGCAGCGTCTTGATGCTCCGGCACATGTCAGCTCCTCCTCCGTCCACCGCGGCGTGCCACTCGCCGTGCCGGCGGTGGTACCGACGGTGACACTGGGTCGATATTTGTCTATCCTGGTCACGGACCAGAGCCGTTCGAGCCACAGCCGCCGCTCGCGCTCCCAGCGCCCCGGGCCCCCGGAGACTCATTGTGGACCATGCCCCCACCCGCCCATCCCGTCCCGACCTAGACGATCTCACCCGTAGCCTGCACATTCCGCTGGAACGGATCGCCGTCGAGCACGCCGATCTGATCGAGGCGGTGCGCAGCCGCGTCGTCACGAACGACTCCGTGCCGTCCGGCATCGTGGCCGTCGCCGCCTTCAACTCGTCCATCTGAGTGATGGTCTGCCGGTGCGGTCCGCCCGGAGTGGGCGGATCCTGCCGGCGGATCAGCCAGTTCGTGCTGAAGGTGCACAGCCGGTGCGACCTCAGCTGCGACCACTGCTACGTCTACCAGCACGCCGACCAGACCTGGCGCGGCCGTCCGGCGCGGATGCCGCCGGCCACCGTCCGGGCCGCCGCACGACGCATCGCCGAGCACGCCCGCGAGCACGAGTTGCCGGTCGTGCACGTGGTGCTGCACGGGGGTGAGCCGCTGCTGCTGGGGGCCACCGGGTTACGGGAGGTGCTGGCCGAGCTGCGCACGGCCATCACCCCCTGGGCGCGGCTCGACCTGCGCATGCAGACCAACGGCGTGCTGCTCGACGAGGAGCTGTGCCGGCTGTTCGTCGAGTACGACGTGCGGGTCGGGGTCTCCTTCGACGGCGACCGTGCCGCCAACGACCGCCACCGGGTCTTCGCCCACGGCGGCAGCAGCCACGACCTCGTCCGGCGGGCGCTGGCCCTGCTCCGACGGCCGGAACACCGCGCCAGCTACGCCGGCATCCTCTGCACGATCGACGTCCGCAACGATCCCGACCGGGTGTACGAGGCGCTGCTGGCCGAGAGCCCGCCCCGGGTCGACCTGTTGCTGCCCCACGCCACCTGGGACCACCCCCCGGAGCGCCCCGGCCCCGAGCCCACCCCGTACGCGGACTGGCTGGGGCGGCTGCACCGGCGGTGGGTGGACGACGGGCGCACGATGTCGATCCGGATGTTCGAGGCGCTGCGCCCGGGTGGCGGCGGCACCGAGGCGTTCGGCCTCGCGCCGGCCGACGTGCTGGTCATCGAGGCGGACGGCAGTTGGGAGCAGGTCGACTCGCTGAAGACCGCGTACCACGGCGCGGCCGGCACCGGGTTCGACGTGTTCGACCACTCGGTGGACGAGGTCGCGCGGCACCCCGGGGTCGCCGTCCGGCAGGAGGGCGTGGACGGGCTCTGCGCGACCTGCCGGGCCTGCCCGGTGGTCGACCGGTGCGGCGGCGGCCTGTACGCCCACCGCTGGCGCACCGGCACCGGCTTCGACAACCCCTCGGTGTACTGCGCCGACCTGCTCCGCCTGATCGACACCGTGGACGCCTACCCGCCACCCGCCCCGCCCGCGTCGGGGGACGGGTCGACCACCTCGCCCGTCGACGGGTTGCTGGACGACCTGGCGACCGGGCACGGCTCGGCGTCGACGCTCGCGCTGCTCGCCGACACCCAGCTCTCCATCACCCGGGCGCTGCTGGCGGCCTGCCGGGACGGGTCCGGCACCACTGCCGCCTGGGAGTTGCTCGTCCACCTCGACCAGGCGGCGCCGGAGGCGGTCCGGGCGATCCTGGCGCACCCCTTCGTCCGGCCCTGGTTGGTGCATCGCCTCGACTCGTCGGCCCCGCCCGGCCTCGGCGCGGCAGTCGACCCACTGCCCGCCATCGCCATCGCCGCGGCGCTGCGGGCCGGCGTCCCGGCCGCGTTGCACGTCCCGGTGCGAGCCGGCACGATCACGTTCCCCACGCTCGGCAGCCTGGTGCTGCCCGGCCTGGGGGAGAGCGCCGAGGTGACCGTCCGGCCCGGCGAGTTCCAGGTCCGGGGCGGGTCGGTCGCGCAGACGGTGCTCCTCGATCCGCTGGCGCCGCCGTCGACCGGCTGGTTTCCGACCCGCGACGTGTCGGTGCCCGGTGGCCGGTTGCTCCTTGAGGACGGTGACCCGTACCGCGACTGCTACGGCCAGCCGGTGGAGTCCCGCCTGGACGTTCCGGCGGCGCGGGCGTTGGGCCGTACCCTGGCGGCGGCCTGGCGGGTCGTGCACCGGGACGTGCCGGCGCACGCGGCGGCGCTCGACGGCGGCCTGCGTGCCGTGGTTCCGTTGGCGCCCGACCCGGCGCGACCCCTGCGGAGCGCGACCGCCCGGCACGCGTTCGGCGCGGTCGCCGTCACCCCCCATCCCGACCCGGAGACGATGGCGGTGCTGCTCGTGCACGAGTGGCAGCACGCGAAGCTGGGTGCGGTGCTCGACCTGTACGACCTGGTCGAACCCGGGCAGGGCCTTCGGATCCGGGTGCCCTGGCGCCCCGACCCGCGGCCACCGGAGGGCGTCCTCCAGGGGGTGTACGCCCATCTCGCCGTCACCCAGGTCTGGCAGTCCCGGGCGGCCACCGACGATCCGGACGCGTCGGCGCACGCGGCCCACTTCCTGGCGTGGACCCGGGACGGCGTCGACGCGCTGCTGGCCAGCCGGTCGCTCACCGCGGCGGGTGAGCGGTTCGTCGGCCAGCTGCACCACGCCCTGGAGGAGACCCGTGTCGGGTCCAGATGAGCACCTACCGCCCAGACTGGGCCGTCCCCGCCTCGCCGACGACCTGCGGGCGTTGGGCGTACGCCCGGGGGTGTGCCTGCTGGTGCATTGCGGCCTGCGTCGGGTGGGCCCGCTGGAACACGGCCCGGCGACCCTCGCCGGCGCGCTGCGCGACGTCCTCGGTCCGGCCGGCACGCTGCTGGTGCCCACCCACAACGACGGCAACTCGACCACCTCCCGGGCCCACCTGGCGGCCACCGCCGGCATGGATCGTGCGCAGCGGGAACGGTACGAGGCGGCACTGCCGGGCTGGGACCGCCGGAGCACCCCCTCGCAGCGGATGGGTGTGCTCGCCGAGTACGTCCGGTGCACCCCCGGCGCGGTGCGCAGTGATCATCCGCAGACCTCGTTCGTCGCGCTCGGCCCTCGGGCCCGGCAGCTCACCGACGGCCATGACCTCACCTGCCACCTGGGGGAACGCTCACCGGTCGGCGGCCTCTACGCGGCGGACGGGCAGATCCTGCTGCTCGGCCTCGGCTACGAGGCGTGCAGCGCCCTGCACCTGGCCGAGTACCGGCTGCCGGTGCCGCCGCCCGAGCGCGACTACCAGTGCTTCCGGCTCGTCGACGGGCGGCGGGTCCGCCTCGACTTCCGAGCTCTGGACCTGGACGACCGGGACTTCCCGACGGTGGGTGCCGCACTCGACGAGACGCCGTTGGTGCGGCACGGTCGGGTGGGGCGGGCCAACGCCCGCCTGCTGCCCGCGCGAGCCGCTGTCGACTTCGCGACTGGTTGGTTCGCCACGAACCGGTTGGCGGCGCGACGTTGACGCGGGGACTACGCTGATGGTCCGGCCGCGTGGGGAGGGCGGAGGGGCTGCGGTGAGCACAGTGGACGCACCCTCCCAAGCACGCGCCCCACTCTTCTTCATCAGCTACTCGCGGGCGCCGGTCGGCCGGGCCACCGGCAAACCCGCCGAGTACGTCTCCCGTTTCTTCGAGGACCTCTCCGTCCACGTCAGCGAGCTGGTCGGCCCGGTGACCGGAGTGGACGCCGGCTTCCTGGACAGCTCCATCGCCGGCGGTGAACGCTGGAGCCCGGAGCTTCTCCAGGCCGCCGGCACCTGCCAGGTCTTCGTTCCGCTGGTCTCCAGCGCGCTGCTCGGCAGCGACTGGTGCGGCCGGGAGTGGGACGCGTTCTCCCGCCGACGGATCACCCCGCGACACAGCTCCGCCTCGGTCCACGAGACGGCGATCGTGCCGGTCACCTGGTCGCCGACGAACGGCACGGCGCTGCCCCGGGTGCTCCGCGACATCCAGCGCTTCACCCCGACCGCGATGCCGGATCCCGACATCGCGGTGCACTACCAGCGGGACGGGGTCTACGGCTTGCTGACCATGCAGTGGGAGAACGCGTACCGGGCGGTGGTCTGGCGCCTCGCCCAACGGATCGTGGCCATCCACCGGTCGTACCTGGTCGAACCCTGGGTGCCGGCAAGCGTGGACGAGCTGTGCAACCGGTTCGCCGAGGAGCCGGAGTGAGCCCCCCGACGGCCCGGCGCCGGCCGGGGGCACGCGGGACGTACTTCTTCCTGAGCTACGCCCACTCGGCGCCGCCGCCGGGCGGCCGGGCCGACGCCGACGTCTGGGTCGGCCAGTTCTTCGCCGACCTGACCGACGAGGTGCGGCGCCAGGCGCGACCGGTCGCCGGGATGCGGATCGGCTTCTTCGACCAGCACATCCCGTTGGGCGCCGACTGGAAGGCCGCCCTCGCCGAGGCGCTCGGTGACGCCGAGGTCTTCGTTCCGCTCTACTCACCCGGCTACTTCAGTCGCCCCTGGGCGCTGGGGGAGCAGGAGTCCTTCCGGGCCCGGTTGGCCGCCGCCGGGTCGGCCCGGCTCACCGCCGGCCATCTCACCCCGGTGCTGTGGATCCCGTTCCCCCCGTGGGAGGCCCACCCGGAGCTGGACGGCGCCCTGGACCTGGGCCGGGACGTCCCGGAGTACGCCGCGGACGGCCTGCGCGCGTTCTGCATGCTGGCCTCCTACCGGGCCCAGTACGAGCTGATGCTGAGCCGCCTGGCGAGCCGGATCGTGCACACCGCGGAGCGGCGTCCGATGGGCCCGTCCCGGGCGCCCGGCCTGGACGAGGTGGTCCGTCCGTCGCCGACCGACCCGGACTTCGTCGTCGCCGTCCTGGCCCCGACCCGGGACCGGCTGCCGACCGATCGCGACCCCGCCGGCTACGCCGCCAGCGGCCGGCTCTGGCGGCCGTACGGGCGCAGCCAGCAACTGCCCGCCGCCGAGTACGCGGTCAGCACCGCCGAGCGGCTCGGGCTGTCGGCCCGTACCGAGGACTTCGCGCAGGCCTCCGCGATGCTCGATCGGCGGCCGGCCGTGCTGTTGGTCGACCCGTGGATCGCGGCGGCGCCGGACGCGGCTGCGGTCCTCGCCCGCATGCTGCACGGCCTGCGGGAATGGGTCGTTCCGCTGGTGGTCACCGACGACGACGACAGTCAGGACGCCACCCGCTGGGCCACCGAGGTGACGCAGTTGCTGCACGACGCCGGTCTGCCCCAGGTGAAGCGGGCGTGCAACATGCCGGAGTTCGTCGACCTGATGCCGGCGCTGGTCACCGAGGCGCGCCGGCAGTTCCTCAAGTACGGCCCGGTCGTCCCCTTCGAACCACCGCCGGAGCCCGTGCCGAGCCTGCGTGACGGCCTGCCCGCTGCCGGCTCGACCGCTTCCACCGACCCCGCGTCCCCGCCTGATGATCCGGCCCCACCGCGTCCCCACGGAGAAAACCGATGAACAACGATCGCGAAGGCCAGGTCGTCACCTTCTACTCGTTCAAGGGTGGGACGGGCCGGACGATGGCGCTGGCCAACGTGGCCTGGATCCTGGCGGCCAGCGGCCGGCGGGTGCTCGTCGCCGACTGGGACCTCGAGTCACCCGGTCTGCACCGTTTCTTCCACCCGTTCCTCGACGCCGAGGCGATCCAGGGCACCAGCGGCGTGATCGACATGATTCGCGACTACGAGTGGGAGACCACCCGGGTCGACGACCGGCCGGACCGCTGGATGGAGCAGTACGCCCGGGTCGGGCGGCACGCGTTCTCGCTGCGCTGGAACTTCCCCGACGGCGGCGGCCTCGACTTCCTCTCCGCCGGCCGGCAGAACAGCGACTACGCCGTCTCGGTGAGCGGGCTGGACTGGGACAACTTCTACAACCGGCTGGGCGGGGCGCAGTTCTTCGAGGCGCTGCGGGCGGACATGAAGCGCCAGTACGACTTCACCCTGATCGACAGCCGGACGGGGTTGAGCGACGTCGCCGACATCTGCACCCTGCACCTACCGGACACCCTGGTCGACTGCTTCACCCTCAGCGACCAGGGCATCGACGGCGCGGCCCGGGTGGCGCACTCGGTACGGGACCGGTACCGGCGGCGCGACATCCGGGTCCTGCCGGTGCCGATGCGGGTCGACCAGGCCGAGAAGGAGCGGGCCGAGGCGGGTCGCCTGCTGGCCATGCGCCGGTTCGCCGGGTTGCCGGCCGGCATGACCGAGGCGGAACGGCGGCGTTACTGGGCCGCGGTGGAGGTCCCGTACCGGCCGTTCTACGCGTACGAGGAGACCCTCGCGACGTTCGGCGACCCGCCGGGCTCACCGACGTCGCTGCTGGCCGCGTTTGAGACGCTGACCGGGATCCTCACCGACGGCGCGGTGACCGCGCTGCCGGTGATGGACGAGTCGGTACGGGAGCGGGGCAAGGCCCGGTTCCGCCGACGCACCGAGGCGATCGACGACCAGATCGTGCTCCGGTACGCGCCGGAGGACGCCATCTGGGCCGAGTGGCTGGAGCGGGTGCTCAGCTCGGCCGGGCTGCGGGTGGTGGAGCCGACGTCCGCCGTCGGGTCCGCCGGTACGCCGGCCCCGCGCACGCTGACAGTGGTCTCGCCGGCCTACGTGGCGACGCCGTCCGGTGGTCTGCCCGACCGGGACACGAGCACCGGTTCCACGGCCCTGGCCGTGTACGTCGCCGACCTGCGCCCGCTGGCCGAGTTCCCGTCGCAGAGCTCCACCAACCTGGTGAACGTGAGCGCCGCGACCGCCGTGGAGCGGGTTTTGCGGCTGGTTGGGCGGCCGGTGCCGTCGTCGGCGGACGGGCCGGCGGGCGGGGCCACCCGTTATCCCGGCACCGAGCCGTTGATCTTCAACGCCCCCAACCGGAACGCCCGGTTCACCGGCCGCGAGGACGACCTGGCGCGGCTGCGCGCGCAGTTGCAGAGCGGGGGCAGCGCTGTGGTGCTGCCGGTCGCCCTGCAGGGCATGGGCGGCGTCGGTAAGACGCAGGTGGCTCTGGAATACGTGCACCGGTTCAAGGCCGCGTACGACGTGGTCTGGTGGATCGTGGCGGACCCGCCGCAGTTCGTCGACACCGCCCTCGCCGACCTCGCCGGTCGCCTCGGCATCCTCGTCGGGCCGACCCTGCCCGACACGGTCCGGTCGGTGCTCCAGGTGCTCGGCCGTGGTGAGCCGTACGAGCGGTGGCTCGTCGTACTGGACAACGCCGAAGAGCTCGACCAGATTGAGCCGTTCCTGCCGCAGGGCCCCGGGCACGTCCTGCTGACCTCCCGCAACCGCGCCTGGGGTGACCGGGCGAACCCGATCCAGGTGGATGTCTTCGACCGCACCGAGAGCGTGGCGCACCTCGCCCAGCGGGTGCCCACGATCAGCGCCGAGGAGGCCGACCGGGTGGCCGAGGCTCTCGGCGACCTGCCGATCGCGGTGGCCGCGGCGGGCGCCTGGCTCGCCGACACCGGCACGTCGGTCGCCGACTACCTGCGGCAGATCGAACGGCACGGCCCCAGCGCCCTCTCCGTGGAGGCGACCTGGGATCTGTCGCTGAACCGGCTGCTCGAGCAGGCGCCCGCCGCGTACCGGCTGTTGCAGCTCTGCTCGGTGCTGGCCCCGGAGATCGCCCTCGAACTCATCTACAGCGACGAGATGGCGGCGGCCCTTGTGCCGTTCGACCCGTCGGTGTCGGAGCGGCTCGTGCGCGGCGCCCTGGTCCAGCAGATCAACCGCCTGGCACTGCTCAAACTCGATGTCCAGGGCGGTCGGGTCCAGGTGCACCGGCTGTTGCAGGCGGTGGTTCGCGACCGGATGACCGACGACGAGATCGTCGCCGCCCGCCACCAGGTGCACCTGGTGCTGGCCGCGTCCCGGCCCCGTGGCGACGTGGACGACCCGACCACCTGGGCCCGGCTGCGCATGCTCTGGCCGCACCTGGAGGTTTCCGAGGCGCTGACCTGCCCGGACGAGCCGGTGTGTCAGCTGCTGATCGACCGGGTCCGTTATCTGTGGCAGCGCGGCGGTCTGGACCAGGCCGACGCGTTCAGCCAGGAGGTGGACGACACCTGGAGCGCCCGGCTCGGCGACACGCACGACGAGGTCGAGGCGTCGGCGCTGGGCCGCCAGTTGCTGCACCTGCGGTTCAACCGGGCGAACATCCTGCGCAGCCTGGGCCGGTTCAACGAGGCCCGGGACCTGGACGAGGCGGTGCTGGCCGAGCAACGCCGGCTGCTGGGCCCGTTGCACCCGCACAGTCTGATGACCGCCGGCAGCCTCGGCGGTGACCTGCGGGCGCTCGGCCGCTACGCCGAGGCACTGGAACGGGACCGGTCCACCTACGCCTCCTGGCTCCAGGTGTTCGGCGAGGATCACCCCCGGACGTTGAGCGCGGCCAACAACCTCGCCGTCTCGTACCGGCTGGTCGGCGACTACCGGTCGGCCCGTCGCTGGGACGACGAGGTGCACCAGCGGCGGCGGCTGGTGCTCGGCCCCACGCATCCCTACACCCTCGTCTCCGCCGTGCGGCTCGGCAGCGACCTGCGGGAAGCTGGCGAGTACGAGAGGTCGGCCACCCTGCTGCGCACGGTGTACGAGACGTACTGCGAGGTGCTCGGGCCGGATGACGGCCAGAGTCTCGCCGCCCAGGTCAACCTGGCGGTGTCCCTGCGCAGCTCCGGTCGGGGCAGCGAGGCCGCGCCGATGTTCGAGACGGCCTACCGCGAACTCGACGAACGCTTCGGGTCGGACAACCCGGACACGGTGGCGTGCCGGTCGAGTCGCGCGGCGAACCTGTTGGCCGTCGGCGACGCGGCTCGGGCGCTGACCGAGATGAACGCCGTGCGGGTGGCGTTCGAGGAGCAGCTCCGGCTCGGCCCGGAGCACCCACACGCCCTGGCGACGGTGAGCAACATCTCGGCGGCGGAGCGCGCGCTCGGGCGCAGGTCGGACGCGCTCGCGTCGGCGTCCCGGGCGGTCGGCGAGTTGCGCAAGGTACTCGGTCCGGACCACCCGCACACCCTCGCGGCGGAGGTCAACCAGGCGGTGTGTCTCGCCGAGGAGGGTGACTGGGAGTCGGCGCGGGACCGGCTGCGGGAGACCGCCGGCCGACTGGCCGCGGTGATCGGTGCAGACCACCCCGACACGTTGCGCTGCCTCGGCGATCTCGCCCTGGTGGCGAGGCGGGCCGCCGACGGCCCGGCCACCGAGGACGTCGGCGTCGTGGCGGACCGGCTGGCCGAGGTGATCGGTCTGGAACACCCGACCGTGCAGACCCTGCGCGAACGGCGGTTCGTGGTCCGGGTGATCGACCCACACACCATCTGAGCGGGTCGTCCGGCGGGCGGGCCGACTGTCCGGGCCGGCCCGCCGCTCCGGCCTGGCCGGGCGCTCAGAGCTGCGGGCTGGTCGCGAGGTCCGGCGTGGCCAGCCAGGTCAGGGTCTGCGGCAGGATCTCCACCGCCCCGAAGTGCGCGGCGCCGGGCTGCACCTGCACCTCGGCGCGCGGAATCCGCGAGGCGAGCCAGTGGGAGTGCTCCACCGGGGAGAAGCGGTCCTGCTCGCCGTGCCAGAGCCGGACCTCCGCGCGGATGGCGCCCAGGTCGAACCCCCAGCCGCGCCGGATCGCCAACACGTCGTCGATCCAACCCTCGGGGCCGTGTCGCAGCGCCTCGGAGTACATGTCGGTCAGCAGTCGGCGGATCGCGACGTCGTCGACGACCCGGATGTCCTCGTCGGGCAGTTGGGGGCGGAGGAAGTCCAGCAGCGTCATCGGGTCCCGACGGGCCTCGTCCGCGCGAACCTTCAGGTTGAGCGTGAGCTCGGCCAGGTCCTCGTCGGCCCGCCCGTAGTCCTCCACGTTCGATTCCGCCATGCCCGCGTACCAGTCCAGGTCGGGCGCGCCGGCCGGGGCGAGCCCCACCAGCACGGCGGCCCGGGTGACCCGGTCCGGCAGCAGCGCGGCGCAGGCCAGGGCGTGTGGCCCGCCACCGGATCGGCCCACCACCGAGAATCGGTCGATGCCGAGGTCGTCGGCGATCGCCGCCACGTCGGCGGCGGCGTCGGCCACTCGCCGACCCTCGTGCCGGTCGGAGTCGCCGTACCCGGGTCGGTCGTAGCAGACGAGGTGCACGCCGAGGCGGTAGACGACGATGCCCCGGGGGCGGGGGCCGCTGCGGCTGCCCGGGGTGCCGTGCAGCAGGAAGACCGCCGGCCCGTCCGGCGCTCCCGAGGTCTCCACCGCGAGGTGCCGCCCGTCCGGGGTCGTGACGGTGCGCTGTGTCGCATCTTGTCGCGTCACGGTTGGCCTCCCGCGGGTCGTCATGTGCTCCCCCGTGAACGGAGCCGCGCATCGTCGGCGCCGAGTGCAAAGCCCCCGAAATCGCCCAGAACACATTCTTGTTGTGCAGCGTACTGCCCGTCGTGGATGCCCGCCATGGGCCAGCGGGTCAATGCCGGTGGGTCGGGCCTCCCGAACGGGCCGCTACCCTGGTAGCCCGAGGGGAAGGGGCACCAAGAGGGTGGCTAGGACCTACAACGTCGTGACGTACGGCTGCCAGATGAACGTGCACGATTCTGAGCGGATCTCCGGCCTGCTCGAACAGGCCGGCTACGTGCGCGCGGTGCCGACCGACGACACCCCGGACATCGTCGTCTTCAACACCTGCGCGGTGCGGGAGAACGCGGACAACCGGCTCTACGGCAACCTCGGTCGCCTGCGCCCGGTGAAGGACAAGCACCCCGGGATGCAGATCGCGGTCGGCGGGTGCCTGGCCCAGAAGGACCGCGGCGACATCGTCCGCAAGGCCCCCTGGGTGGACGTGGTCTTCGGCACCCACAACATCGGCGCGCTGCCGGTGCTGCTGGAGCGGGCCCGGCACAACGCCGCCGCCGAGGTGGAGATCCTGGAGTCCCTCGACGTCTTTCCGTCCACGCTGCCCACCCGCCGCGAGTCCACGTACGCCGGCTGGGTGTCGATCTCGGTGGGGTGCAACAACACCTGCACGTTCTGCATCGTGCCGGCGCTGCGCGGCAAGGAGAAGGACCGGCGCCCCGGCGACATCCTCTCCGAGGTGCGCGCCCTGGTCGACGAGGGCGTGCTGGAGGTGACCCTGCTCGGGCAGAACGTCAACTCGTACGGCGTGGAGTTCGGCGACCGGTACGCGTTCGGCAAGCTGCTGCGGGCCTGCGGCGACATCGACGGGTTGGAGCGCGTGCGCTTCACCAGCCCGCACCCGAAGGACTTCACCGACGACGTGATCGCCGCGATGGCCGAGACGCCGAACGTCTGCCACTCGCTGCACATGCCGTTGCAGTCCGGCTCCGACGACGTGCTCCGCGCGATGCGCCGGTCCTACCGTTCCGAGCGCTACCTGGGGATCATCGAGAAGGTCCGCGCGGCGATGCCGGACGCGGCGATCACCACCGACATCATCGTCGGCTTCCCCGGTGAGACCGAGGCCGACTTCCAGCGCACCCTGGACGTGGTCCGGGAGGCCCGGTTCTCCTCGGCCTTCACCTTCCAGTACTCGAAGCGGCCCGGCACCCCCGCCGCGACCATGGACGATCAGCTGCCCAAGCAGGTCGTGCAGGAGCGCTACGAGCGGTTGGTCGCCTGCGTCGAGGAGATCACCTGGGCGGAGAACAAGCGCCTCGTCGGGGAAACCGTCGAGGTGCTGGTCGCGGTCGGCGAGGGCCGCAAGGACGAGCGGACCGGCCGGATGTCCGGTCGGGCCCGCGACGGTCGACTGGTGCACTTCGCGACCGAGACCGCCGACGGGGAGTCCCTCGCTGGTCAGATCCGGCCGGGCGACATCGTGCACACCACTGTCACCTACGCCGCCCCGCACCACCTGAACGCCGACGGAGCGCCGGTGGCGCACCGACGCACCCGGGCCGGCGACGCGGCCGAGGCGGGTCGCTCCCCGCGTACCCCTGGGGTGTTGCTCGGTCTGCCGACGATCGGGGCGCCGCCGGTCGCGGCTGCCCCCGCCGCTGGCTGCGCCACCCACTGACCGCACGGAAGGGCCCCTCAACGAGGGGCCCTTCCGCGAAGGACTGAGTCAGACGGTGATCCGGCCGGCGCCGGCGCCCGCCGTCACGATGGACTTGACGTTGCTCGCGGTGTCCAGCTGGTAGGAGTACGGGATGCTGGCCACGCTGCCACCGGCCTGGCCGGTGGGCGAGTTGACGAAGTGGTTGTTGCGGGCGACCAGGCTGCCGGGGCCCGAGTCTCCCTCACCGAGGTGGTACGGGTCGTCGACGTTCTCGAAGTAGTTGCCCTCGACGAGCACCCCGGCGTTCTCGGTGGACGCGACGCCGTAGCCACCGTTGGCTCGGTAGTAGTTGTTGTACACGTGCACCGGGTTGCCGAAGCGCACCCGGGGGTTGCGCTGGTTGCTGCCGTCGAACCAGTTGTGGTGGTAGCTCACCCGCAGGTGGCCGACGTCCTGGCTGGCGTTGTCGTCGCTGTGGCCGAGCAGCATCGTCTTGTCGTGGCTGAAGACCCGGTTCCACGAGACGGTGACGAAGTCCGAGCCGCGCTTGATGTCGACGGCGCCGTCGTACCCGTTGGTGAAGCTGTTGTGGTCGATCCAGATGTTGGTGGCCGACTCCTGCACGTTGATCGCGTCGTCGTTCCAGTTGCGGAAGGTCAGGTTGCGGATGATCACGTTGCGGTCACCGTTGATGTTGAACCCGCAGCCGGCGATGGTCGCGCCGGAGTTGCCGAGGATGGTCTTGTTGGACCGCACCCGCAGCATGCCCGAGCAGGAGATCGTCCCGGACACCCGGATCACCGCGGCGCCGGTCGCGTTCAACGCGCTGGTCAGCGCGGATGCGGTGGTGACGGTCGTGGTGGCGGCGTTGCCGCCACCGGTGGTGCCGCCGTTCTGGGTGGCCCAGCCGACCAGGCCGGTCTGCGGCGGGTTGCTCGTCGGTGGTGGCGTGGTGGGCGGCGGGGTGGTCGGTGGTGGCGGCGTGGTGGGCGGCGGGGTGGTCGGTGCGGTGCTGCCGGTGCAGGCCACGTTGTTCAGGCTGAAGCTGCTCGGAGCCGGGTTGCTGGAGTTGTTCCAGCTCGCGTTGAAGCCGAACGTGGCGCTGGCACTGGTCGCGAGGTTGCCGTTGTAGTCGACGTTGGTCGCGGAGACCTGGCTGCCGCTCTGCGAGGCGGTGGCGCCCCACGCCTGGCTGACCTGCTGACCGGCCCCGTACGACCAGCGCAGCGTCCACCCCGAGACCGGGTCGCCGAGGTTGGTGACGGTGACGTTGCCGGTGAACCCGCCCGGCCACTGGCTGGCGACCGAGTAGGCCACCTGGCAGCCGGCGGCCGCCTGGGCGGACACGGAGGTCAACAGCCCGGCGGTGACCAGGGTGGCGGTGGCTGCGGCCGTGGTGGCGATCAGCGTCATTCGACGCCGTCCTGTGCGCATGCTGCTTCCTTTCGATGAGGCGGACGGAGGTGTCGCGACGCCCATGCCCGTGAGCGGCGAATCTCGGCCGGGACCAGTGGTCCTCGGGCCCGCCAGTGCAGGTTCGTGAAGGAAAGCGGCTCCCGCGCTCGCGCCCGCCGATGAAGAGGCAAGCGCTTTCCCGATGAAAGCATAGAAGAACCTTGATGTAAATGGCCGGGACGGCCGATGCGGTGCGCACCGGCCGTCCCGGTGGATCAGCAGCTGGTGCCGCTGAGTTTCACAGTGCCCGGCGTGCTCGCGGTGCCGTTGGCGGTGAAGCCCACGGTGACCGAACCGCCCGCCGGCAGGGACGGCGCGTGGCTCGGAGCCGCCGCGGTGACCGTCGTACCGGACTGCGTGACGGTGGCGTTCCAACCACTGCCCAACGTCACCCCGGACGGCCAACTCCAGGTGACCGACCACGGGTTCACCGCGCCCGAACCGGTGTTCTTCACGGTCAACTCGCCCTGGAAGCCGCCCTGCCAGGCGTTGACCTGTCGGTAGGTGGCCGTGCAGGCACCGGTCGGCGGATCCGTCGGCGGGCCCGTCGGCTCACCGGTCGGCGGCTCGCTGGTGCCGCCACCGGACGGCGCGATCAGGTACGGCTGGAGGATCGCCTGCTTGGCGGTGTTGATGTTGGTCCAGTCGTCCAACGCGATACCGCCGGTGTCACCCGAGTTGGGGTTCCACGACCAGTAGGTGAAGGACATCCCGGTCACCCCGGTTCCGGTGTACGCCATCAGCTTCTCCAGCCACACCTTGTCCTTCGGGTCGACAAGGGTGCTGCCGAACTCGCCCATCATGATCGGGGCGATGTTCTGCTTGTAGAGGTAACCGAAGTACTTGTCCCAGATGGCCGGCATGTTCGCCGGGTAGTCCGGGGCGTCGAACCAGGTCTGCCGGTACACCGAGGTGGCGTACTCGTGCGGCGAGTAGACCAGCCGGTTCGCCACGCTCAGCCGGACCGGGAACTGCCCCGCCTTCGACAGGTTGCCGCCCCACCAACCGCAGTCCTCGTCGTTGCTGGTGTCGCCGTCCCAGACGTTGGAGAGGCCGCCGCTCGGGCAGCTCACCCCCTCCACGAAGATCAACCAGTTGGGCTGGACGCCGAGGATGGCGTTACCGGCCCGCTCGGCGGCGAGCCGCCAGTCCCGGGTGGTGTCGCCGCAGCCCCAGCACGCCCCGGTGGCCGCCGGGTTGGTGCCCTCCGCGTGCGGTTCGTTGTGCAGGTCGGCGCCGATCACCGTCGTGTTGCCCGCGTACCGTTGGGCGAGCATCTTCCAGTCGTTGATCCAGGTCGCCTCGGAAACCGTCGACGTGTACCAGAGCGGTGACTGCCCGGCCGCCGTCGGCCGGTGCCGGTCCAGGATGATCCGCATGCCCTTGCTGCCGGCATAGTCGATCACCTTGTCCAGGATCTGCAACGGCGACAGCCCGATCAGGTCCGGGTTGACGAAGTCGTTGATCCCACTGGCGGTGGCGCCCGGCTTCAGCGCGTCGTTCGAGTACGGCACCCGCAACGTGTTGTAACCCAGCCGGGCCATCGTGTCGAGCTGTCCCCGCCACGGGTTGTTCGACCACAGCCCGTGGAAGGTCTTGTTGTCGGTCTCCATGCCGAACCAGTTGATGCCGGTCAACCGCACAGTGGCACCGGTGCTGTCCACGATCTGGTTGCCACTGGTATGCAGATAACCCGTACCGGTGCCAGCGGCAACGGCCGGGCTGGTGCTGACGGCGGCGGCGAGGAACACGCCAGCCGAGACGGTGACGAGCGCAGTGAGCGCGCCGCCGAGAGCTTTAGGACGGAACAATTCGAGCTCCACTTCGGAGGTCCGGCGCCATCCAGAGACGACGCCGGCAGGCGGCCGTCCGCACGTCACGGTCCCTCAGGGGTACGCGGACAGTGCGCGACGGCCCATGTCACACGGACGTGGTCACTCGCGGAAGCTCACCGGCGACCCTCGACGGCGGATGTTCCGCCTTCGTCGCCCTCGTGCCGGTGGCCCTACCTGGCTCCGTCGCTCATTCTGATCAGCCCACGTCAATGCGTCAACCTGCCCGCCCGCGCCGCCCCGCGCTGCCCTTTTTGCGCCGCGCAACCCTGAATGATCGCGCTAGAACATGGATGTAGTGGTCTCCGGGCGCGCTGATGCCACTACATCCAGGTTCGAGCACGATCTTGCTGCCTGTGGCAACATCCGGGAAGTTGCGCGGATCTTGACGCGGACGCGGACGCGCGGGGGCGCGGGGGCGCGGACGCCTGGGGTCGGACATGCGGGAGCCCCCGGTCCCGCTGGGGACCGAGGGCTCCGGACGTCGTCAGCTCAGCCGGCCTGCTCGGCGAGTTGGAGGAACTGCCGCTTGGAGGCGAGGGCCTGCTCAGCTTCCTTGATCCGGCGTGCGTCCCCGGCGCTCTGCGCCCGGGCCAGCCGGTCCTCGGCCTCCGCCACCTGCGCCCGCATCTGGGCGAGCAGCGGGTTGTCCTCCTTGGTGGTGCGGCGCCACGCCGAGTCCATCACGTCACGGACCTTGTCGTCGATGACGCGCAGTCGGCGCTCCAGCCCGGCGGCCGCCTCGCGGGGCACCCGGCCGGCCTCGTGCCACTGGGCCTGGATCTCCCGCAGCTTGGCCTGGGCGCCCTTCGGGTCGGCGTCGATGTTCAACGCCTCGGCCTCGGCGAGCAGGGCCTGCTTGCGCTCCAGGTTGCCGCGCTGCTCGTTGTCCCGTGCCGAGAAGACCTCGCTGCGCCGGCTGAAGAAGGCGTCCTGCGCACCCCGGAACCGTTCCCAGAGCTTCTGCTCGGCCTCCTTGGAGGCGCGCGGAGCGGCCTTCCACTGGGTCATCAGGTCCTTGAGCTGGTTGGCGGTGGCGGCCCAGTCGGTGGAGTCCGAGAGCTTCTCCGCTTCGGCGACCAGCTCCTCCTTGGCGGTCTGCGCCTGCTTGCGCTGCGAGTCCAGGGAGGCGAAGTGGGCGCCGCGGCGGCGGGTGAAGCCGTCCCGGGCGGCGGCGAACCGCTTCCACAGCTCACCGTCGGCCTTCTTGTCGACCCCGCGGATGGTCTTCCACTCGTCGAGGATCTCCTTGAGCCGGTCCCCGGCGGTTTTCCACCCGGTGGATTCGGCGGCCAGCTTCTCGGCCTCCTCGACCAGCGCGGTCTTGCGGGCCAGGGCCTCGCCGCGAGCGGCGTCCCGGGCGGCGCGCGCTTCGCCGGCCTTCTCCTCGGCGAGGGTCGCCAGCTTGTCCAGGCGAGCGGCCAGCGCGTCGATGTCGCCGACCACGTTGGCCTCGGGCAGCGTGGCACGGATCCGCCGGATCGTGCTCAACGAGTGCCCGGCGTCCGCCGCACCCGACTTGAGTCGCGCCTCGGTCAGGTCCACCTCGGTCACCAGGTCGGCGAAGCGACGGGCGAAGTGTGCCAGGCCCTCCTCCGGTGCTCCCGCCTGCCAGGATCCGACCACCCGCTCTCCCTCGGTGGTCTTGACGTACACGGTGCCGTCCGCGTCCACCCGTCCGAAGGCAGTCCAGTCGCTCATGTGCCCATCCTCGTTCTCCCGGCGTCGAGGGATCGATCCCCCGTCGCCGCCACGGCGCAGCCAAGTTGCTTCCGGCATTGTCACAGGTCCGACCCGGTCCGCGTCGAGCGCCTATCGCCGACCGTGACCATACGGTGTCCTAGGGGCCTAATGACCGGATCGGCTCGGAGACGCACCGGGGATTCCCGCTACGGTGGACGGGTGCCACTGGTCGCCGCCGCCGTCTGCCCGCATCCGCCCCTGCTCGTGCCCGAGGTGGCCGGCTCCGCGGCCCCGGAGCTGGACGATCTGCGGGCGGCCTGTGACAGCGCCGTACGCCGGCTGTTGGCCACCGATCCGGACATTGTGGTGCTGTTGGGCACCGGCCCGGTGACCGGCCCGATCCGCACCCCGGCGACCGGTTCCCTCCAGCCCTGGGGTGTCGACCTGGACGTGCCGCTGGTGCCGGGTCAACCGGACCGGGGTGCGGTGCTGCCGTTGAGCCTGACCATCGGCGCGTGGCTGTTGGCCCGCCACGGCACCCGACCGCCGGTGACCGCCGTGCAGGTGGCCGCCGACGCCGGCCAGGCCGAGCTGGCCGCGCTCGCCGACGAGGTCGGTGCCGCCGGTGACCGGGTGGCGTTGCTGGTGCTCGGGGACGGGTCGGCCTGCCGGGGGGAGAAAGCACCCGGGTACGACGACGCGCGCGCTCTCCCGTACGACCGGGGGGTTGCCGCGGCGCTGGCTGACGCGGACCTGGACGCCCTGCTCGACCTCGACCCGGTGGTGTCGACGGAGCTGAAGGCCGCCGGTCGCGCCCCCTGGCAGGTGCTCGCCGGCGTGGCCCGCGCGGCCGGTGGTGATTGGCGCGGCGAGTTGCTGCACGACTCCGCCCCCTACGGGGTGGCCTACTTCGTGGCGTCCTGGGAGCGGGTGTGACCAGCGCCGGTGCCGGCATGGTGGTCGCGGTGGTCGGCCCGACCGCGGCCGGCAAGTCGGCGCTGAGTATCGCGTTGGCGCACGCCCTGGACGGGGAGGTGGTCAACGCCGACTCGATGCAGCTCTACCGGGGCATGGACATCGGCACCGCCAAGTTGACCCTCGCCGAGCGGGACGGGGTGCCGCATCACCTGCTGGACATCTGGGAGGTCACCGAGCCGGCGAGCGTCGCGGAGTACCAGCGGCTGGCCCGCGCGGCGGTGGACGACATCCTGTCCCGGGGGCGGGTGCCGCTGCTGGTCGGGGGCTCCGGGCTGTACGTGCGGGCGGTGCTGGAGCGCTTCGAGTTCCCCGGCACGGACGCGGCGCTGCGGGAGCGGCTGGAACGGGAGTTGGCCGAGGTCGGCCCGGCTCCGCTGTACGCGCGGCTGCGCGCCGCCGACCCGGTCGCCGCCGAGGGCATCCTGCCCGGCAACGGTCGGCGGATCGTGCGGGCCCTGGAGGTGATCGAGCTCACCGGCGCGCCGTTCGCCGCCTCGCTGCCGCAGCCCACGCCGTACTACCCGTCGGTGCAGCTCGGCGTCGACCTGGACACCGGCCTGCTGGACGAGCGGATCGCACTGCGGGTCGACCGGATGTGGGCCGACGGCCTGGTGCCGGAGACCCGTGAGCTGGTCGGGCGCGGTCTGGCCGAGGGGCGGACGGCGAGTCGGGCGCTGGGTTACCAGCAGGTGCTGCGCCTGCTCGCCGGTGAGCTGACCGAGGAGCAGGCGCACGACGAGACGGTCCGGGCGACCCGGCGTTTCGTCCGCCGGCAGCGGTCCTGGTTCCGCCGCGACCCGCGGATCCACTGGCTGGACTCGACGACCCCGGACCTGATCGGGGCCGCCCTGCGTCTGGTGCCGGCCGCTGCGCGATGATGGGGCTGTGGAGTTCACCAAGGGCCACGGCACCGGCAACGACTTCGTCCTCCTTCCCGACCCGGACGGTCAGCTCGACCTGACCCCTGAGCTGGTCGCGGCGCTCTGCGACCGGCGTCGGGGCATCGGCGCGGACGGCGTACTGCGGGTGGTCCGCGCGGCCAAGCATCCGGACGGCGCGGGTTTGGCCGGCGAGGCCGAGTGGTTCATGGACTACTGGAACGCCGACGGTTCGTTCGCCGAGATGTGCGGCAACGGCGCCCGGGTCTTCGTGCGCTACCTGCTCGACACCGGGTTGGCCACGCCCGCCGGCGCGGCGCTGCCGGTGGCCACCCGGGCCGGCGTCGTGCGCGCGCTGGTCGAGGGCGACGTCGTGTCCGTCGAGATGCGCCGACCCCAGGTGTACGACAGCTCCGCCGCCACCCTCGGCGGGCTGACCCTGACGGGTGCGGTGGTGGACGTCGGCAACCCGCACCTGGTCTGTGTGCTGCCGGCCGGCGTGGAGCTGTCGGCACTGGACCTGACCGTCGCGCCCGGGTTCGACCCGGCGGTCTTCCCGAGCGGGGTGAACGTGGAGTTCATCGTGGCGGGTGACCCGGTCGACGGCACCGACGAGCACAGCCTGATGCGGGTGTACGAGCGCGGCAGCGCCGAGACGCTGTCCTGCGGCACCGGTGCCTGCGCGGTGGGTGCCGTGGCGTTGCGCGACGCCGGCCGGGACACCGGCGTGGTCGCCGTGGACGTGCCCGGCGGTCGCCTAACGGTGACGGTCACCGCCGACTCCTGCTGGCTCTCCGGCCCAGCCGTCCTGGTGGCCACCGGCGAGCTGAGCCTTCCCACGCTCCGCCCCTGACGCCCCCGCCCACCCGTGTCGATCAAGAGGTTTGCGTCAGATTTCGCGTTGTTCCTGACGCAAACCTCTTGATCAACGGCGTGGCCGGTGGGTCGTTCGCGTTACGGGGTGGCGCTGGCGTTCGCCGCGATCTCGGGGAGGTCGGCCGGGCCGGGGTCGGCGGCCGGGAGCGGGCTGGGGTTGTGCGCGGCGGCGCGGACGGCGGCGGCGACCGCCGGGGCGACCCGGGAGTCGAAGACGCTCGGCACGATCACCGTCGGGTTGATCTTCTCTTCGCCGACCACGTCCGCGATGGCCCGGGCGGCCGCGAGGGCCATCTCCTCGGTGAACTCCTCGGCGTGCGCGTCGAGCATGCCGCGAAACACCCCGGGGAACGCGAGCACGTTGTTGATCTGGTTCGGCTGGTCGGAGCGGCCGGTGGCGACCACGGCGGCGTGCTTGCGCGCCTCCCGCGGGTCGACCTCCGGGTCCGGGTTCGCGAGGGCGAAGACGATCGAATCCTTCGCCATCTGCGCGATGTCGTCGCCGGTGAGCAGGTTCGGCGCGCTGACCCCGATGAACACGTCGGCGCCGCGGATGGCGCCGGGCAGGTCGCCGGAGTAGTTCTCCTTGTTGGTGTTCTCCGCCAGCCACTGCCAGGCCGAGTTGAGCCCGGTCAGCCCGCGGTGCAGGGCGCCCTCCCGGTCGTACGCGATGATGTCGCCGACGCCCTGGCGCAGCAGCAGCTTCATGATCGCGGTGCCGGCCGCGCCGGCTCCGGAGACGACCACCCGGACGTCCTCGAGCCGCTTGCCCACCACCCGCAGCGCGTTGGTCAGCGCGGCCAGCACGCAGATCGCGGTGCCGTGCTGGTCGTCGTGGAAGACCGGGATGTCCAGCGCCTCGCGCAGCCGGGCCTCGATCTCGAAGCAGCGCGGTGCGGCGATGTCCTCCAGGTTGATGCCGCCGTAGGCCGGCGCGATCGCCTTGACGATCTGCACGATCTCGTCGGTGTCCTGGGTGTCCAGCACCACCGGCCAGGCGTCCACCCCGCCGAAGCGCTTGAACAGCGCGGCCTTGCCCTCCATCACCGGCAGCGACGCGGCCGGGCCGAGGTTGCCCAGGCCGAGCACCGCCGAGCCGTCGCTGACCACCGCGACGGTGTTGCGCTTGATGGTCAGTCGCCGCGCGTCGGCCGGGTTCTCGGCGATCGCCATGCAGACCCGGGCCACCCCCGGGGTGTACGCGCGGGACAGCTCGTCGCGGTTGCGCAGCGCGACCTTCGAGGTCACCTCGATCTTGCCGCCGAGGTGCAGCAGGAACGTTCGGTCCGACACCTTGCGCACGTCCACGCCGTCCAGCGCGGTCAGCGCGTCGACCACCTGGTCGGCGTGACCGGCGTCGGCGGTGTCGCAGGTCAGGTCGACGATCACATGGGTCGGGTCCGAGTCCACCACGTCCAGCGCCGTGACGATCGCCCCGGCCTCGCCGACGGAGGTGGTGAGCCGGCCGATCGAGGAGGCGTCCGCGGTCACGGCGATCCGAATGGTGATCGAAAATCCGGCGCTGGGCATTCGGGTGATGGCCACGGGATCCCTCCGTAACGGCTGTGCGGCCGATCGGCCGCCGCCCGCATTTCTACCGGGTTGTCGCGGCCGACCAGCATTCGCCCCCACTTTTGGCGACCTTCACCATGGGCATATAGCAGGTGCGTTCGGCGTTGTGTCATGTCAGGATTACGTTCTACTTATCAAAACGGACAGGAGAACCGCTTGCGAGACCAGGAGAGCTTTGTCCCCGTCGAGGACGAGCTCGACGACGTCACCACCGGCGAGATGGAGCTGTCGGAGCGGCAGTCCCTCCGACGCGTCCCGGGCCTGTCAACCGAGCTCACCGACGTCACCGAGGTGGAATACCGCCAGCTGCGGCTGGAGCGGGTCGTCCTGGTGGGCGTCTGGACCGAAGGCACTGTCACCGACGCGGAAAACTCGCTGACCGAGCTTGCCGCGCTGGCTGAGACCGCCGGTTCGCAGGTGCTCGAAGGGCTCATCCAGCGTCGTACCCGACCCGACCCGGCCACGTACATCGGCCGTGGCAAGGTCGACGATCTCGGCGCGGTGGTGCTCTCCACCGGCGCCGACACGGTCATCTGTGACGGTGAGCTGTCCCCGTCGCAGCTGCGCAACCTGGAGCAGCGCACCAAGGTCAAGGTCGTCGACCGCACCGCGCTGATCCTCGACATCTTCGCCCAGCACGCCAAGAGCAAGGAAGGTAAGGCGCAGGTCGAGCTGGCTCAGCTCCAATACCTGCTGCCCCGACTGCGCGGTTGGGGTGAGACGCTCTCCCGGCAGACCGGTGGTTCCGGCCGGGGTGGCGGTGCCGGCGGCGGTGTGGGTGTTCGTGGTCCCGGTGAGACCAAGCTGGAGACCGACCGGCGGCGCATCCGTCACCGCATCTCCCGGCTGCGTCGCGAGATCAAGAGCATGAAGACGGTACGCGTGACCAAGCGCGCCCGGCGTTCCCGCAACGCCGTTCCCGCGGTCGCCATCGCCGGCTACACCAACGCCGGCAAGTCGAGCCTGCTCAACCGCCTGACCGGCGCGGGCGTGCTGGTGGAGAACGCGCTGTTCGCCACGCTGGACCCGACGACCCGCAAGGCCACCACCTCGGACGGGCGGCTCTACACCCTCTCCGACACTGTCGGCTTCGTCCGACACCTCCCGCACCAGATCGTCGAGGCGTTCCGCTCGACGCTGGAGGAGGTCGCGGAGGCGGATCTGGTGGTGCACGTCGTGGACGGCACCCACCCGGATCCGGAGGAGCAGGTCCGGGCGGTCCACGCGGTGCTCGCCGAGGTCAGCGCGGACCGGCTCCCCGAGCTGTTGGTGGTCAACAAGACGGACGCGGCCGACGAGGACACTCTGCTCCGGCTCAAGCGGCTCTGGCCCGACGCGATCTTCGTGTCCGCGTACTCCGGGCGGGGCATGGACGAGCTGCGCGCGGCGATCGAGGAGCGGCTGCCGAGCCCGGCTGTGGAGGTCCGGGCCGTGCTCCCGTACGACCGGGGCGACCTGGTGGCTCGGGCGCATCGCACGGGTGAGGTGCTCAGCACGTCGCACCTGCCGGAGGGCACTCTGCTGCACGTCCGCGTCGGCGCGGAGTTGGCGGCGGAGCTGGCGGCGTTCGACGTGGAGCGGCAGGGTCAGGCGGCCGGCAGCCGGTCCTGAGCGGCCACGGCGTCATCCACCGGAAACGCGCGGCATGCGACACTGGCCGAATGCGCCGCGTTGTTTCCTCGGTCACGGTTGTCCTCGGCCTGTTCGGGGCAACCGTGGCGCTCGCCGGAGTCGCCGCAGCGGCTCCCGCCCCTGGGGCGTCCGGGCCGCCCGCCGCGAACCCTGGCCAGAAGCGGTGCACGATCACCGACGAGCGCCTACGGGAGCTGTCCGGGCTGGTCGCCACCAAGAGTGGCTACATCCTCATCAACGACAGCACCGAGGTCCCGGAGCGCAAGCGGGTCTTCTTCCTCGACAGCAAGTGCAAGACCTCGAAGGAGCCGGTCCGCTACTCGGGGCAGGGTCCGTTCGACACCGAGGATCTCGCCCTGTCCAAGGACGGCAAGACCCTCTGGATCGCCGACACCGGTGACAACCCCGACTCGAAGGAGCGCCGCAGCCGCGTCGCGCTCTGGTCGATGCCGGTCACCGGCGGCAAGCAGCCGACGCTGCACCGGCTCTCCTACCCCGAGGCCAAGCCGCACGACGCCGAGGCGCTGCTCATCGGCGACGACGGAAAGCCGCTGATCATCACCAAGGTGACCAGCGGCAAGGCCGAGATCTACACGCCGTCGGCGGCGCTCAAGAGTGGCGACACCGACCCGGTGCCGATGCGTAAGGCCGGCGAGCTCACGCTGCCGAAGACCCAGACGGAGAACGCCCTCAACACGTTCGGCCGGATCGCCATCACGGGCGCGTCCCGGGCACCGGACGGCTCCCGGGTGGTCCTGCGCACCTACGCGGACGCCTTCGAGTTCGACGTGACCGGTGGCGACATCGTGGGCGCGCTCACCACCGGCAAGCCGCGGGTGACGCCGCTGGCCGACCCGTTCGGCGAGGCCATCAGTTACACCTCGGACGGGAAGTCGTTCCTCACCGTCTCCGACGCGGGCCGGTTCACCGAGGACGAGCCGCTCGACATCCTCAGCTACGCCCCGTCCACGTCGACCGCGGTGCCACTGGCCGCCGAGGACGGCGCCAAGCCGGCCGCCTCGAAATCCTGGACCGACGGGCTGAGCCTCGACGACATCACGTACCTGGTCGGGGCGGTCGGGCTGATCGGCCTGCTGTTGGTCGCCGGCGGCATCTTCGGCATCGTTCGCGCCCGCCGTCGGCCGCCGCCCGCTGACGCTTCCGACCCGTCGGAGCCGGATGATGAGCCGTTCGGCCCGCGCGCGGGCCGTGCCGTCGACGGCTTCCCGGCCGACGATGACCGCAGGGGTGGTGTCTACGGGGGTGGCGCGCCGGTCGGCGGCGCGGTGTACGGCGGTGGTGCGGGCCGTGGCGGCCCGGCCCCAGCAGGTGGTGCGGGTCGTGGCGGCCCGGCCCCAGCGGGTGGTGCCGTGTACGGCGGCGCCGGCCGGCCGGCCCCGGCTGACGGTGGCTACGGTGCGCCGCGACCGGACGGCGGCGGTGCTGGCGTGTACGGCGGCGGCGGACGTCCCCCGGCCAGTGGCGGTGGTCGTCCTCCGGCCAGTGGCGGTGGTCGTCCTCCGGCTGGCGGCGGTCGTCCCCCGGCTGGTGGCGGTGGTCGTCCGCAGGGTGGCGGCGGCGGTCGCCCCCAGGGCGGCGGCGGTGGTCGTCCTGGCGGTGGCGTGTACGGCGGCGACGGCGGTCAGCCCGGTCGCGCGGAGCCGCCACGGCGCGGTGGGCAGGAGCCCGACCACCGGGGTCAGCGGCCCGGCCGCCGACGTGACGACGACGCGCCGCCCGTCGACCCGTACGGGCAGTATCCCGGGGGCGGTCGCGGTCACCGGGGCGACCGTTACTGATCGGCGCTGAGGCGCTCATCCGGCCTGAACGAGCGGTGCGGGTGAGTGCCGTCGGCACCCACCCGCCGATCGGTCAGATCCGGCGGAGCACCGCCACGACCCGGCCCATGATGGTGGCGTCGTCGCCGGGGATCGGGTCGAAGGCCGGGTTCTGCGGCATCAGCCAGACGTGCCCGTCGCGCCGCCGGTAGGTCTTCACTGTCGCCTCGCCGTCGAGCATGGCGGCCACGATCTCGCCGGAGTCGGCGGTGGGCTGCTGCCGGACGACCACCCAGTCGCCGTCGCAGATCGCCGCGTCGAGCATCGAGTCGCCCTTGACCTGGAGCATGAAGACCTCGCCCTCACCCACCAGCTCGCGGGGGAGAGGGAAGATGTCCTCTACGGCCTGCTCGGCGAGGATCGGCCCACCGGCGGCGATCCGACCGAGCATCGGCACGTACGCCGGCGTCGGCCGCTGTGCCCTCGACAACTCGTCGTCGATCGCCTCGCTGGGGGCGCGGACGTCCACCGCGCGCGGCCGGTTCGGGTCGCGGCGCAGGAAGCCCTTCTTCTCCAGCTCCTTGAGCTGGTAGGCGACGCTGGACGGCGACACGAGGCCGACCGCCTCGCCGATCTCGCGGACGCTCGGCGGGTAGCCGTGTCGTTCCACCCAGTTGCGGATGAATTCCAGGATGCGCCGCTGGCGGGCGGTCAGGTCGACCGTCGCCGGGTCGGGGAAGGCGCTGACCACCGGGGTGACCGGGCGCACGGCGGGCTGACCCGTCCGGCTGCGCGCGGCGCTGCGGCGTCGGGTGGCCGGGGGGCCCGCCTCGGTGATCTGCTGCGGGCTCTTCGGCCGGCTGGCCCGGTCCTCGGTCACGTCCGTCCTCCCTGGTCGGCGCTGGGTGCCTCGTCGGCTCGTGGTGCGTGCGGTGGTGCCACGTTGTTCATGACCGTATAGGTGAGATCAGTCATTTTCAAACATCTGTACGACCTCTCACCGGCGTGTCGGGGTGAAAAAGCGCTCCGGTCGTACGGATGTTCTGATAAATGGTACGTCAGGTAGCACTGGTGTTCGATCGTGGACCATTTTCCGGCCGGATCCGGCCGGCTGGCCGGTAACCCGGGCGGGATCGTGACGTTGGGTCTTCGGGCGTTGTGCGGGGCGTGTTTGACCGGATGGTCCGTGACGCGCCGGACACGCCGGCCAACTTGACCCGGCTTCCCCGGCGACATACGGTCGACCCCTAGATGTAGTAGTGACACGGGCGTAAGTTGCCTACAGGTTGGGTCTGACTACCGACCGCACTCCCGTAACGTCGATCACGGCGGGCGTCGTCCGAGGACGGCACCGTCGCGGTCAGTCGTGCCCGGGAGTGTCCGGTGTGCTCGCAGTTGATCATTATTTGGAGGTGGGCGATGCGGTGTCCGTACTGCCGGCACGCTGACTCCCGGGTGGTCGACTCGCGGGAGGCCGACGACGGCCAGCTCATCCGACGGCGGCGGTCCTGCCCGGAGTGCGGCAAGCGGTTCACCACCGTCGAGGAGGCGGTCCTCGCGGTCGTCAAGCGCAGCGGGGTGACCGAGCCGTTCAGTCGCACGAAGATCATCGGCGGGGTGCGTAAGGCGTGCCAGGGCCGGCCGGTGGACGACGACTCACTCGCGCTGCTCGCGCAGCGGGTGGAGGAGACGGTCCGGGCCAAGGGGGCCGCCGAGATCCCCAGCCACGACGTGGGCCTGGCGATCCTGGGTCCGCTGCGCGACCTGGACGAGATCGCCTACCTGCGGTTCGCCAGCGTCTACCGCTCGTTCGACTCGCTCGCCGACTTCGAGCGCGAGATCGAGACGTTGCGGGCCGCTGCGCGAGCCCGGGAGCAGGGCCGGGCCGATGCGGTCGAGACCGCCGGCCGTACCAGCTGAGTCTTCACAGTTTTTCAAAGAGATTGGGACGCGCGGTGGGTGACCGCGCAGACGAGGGGGGCAACGGCGTGACTACTAGCCGTTCACGAAACAAGGCAGGCGCGGGGCTGAAGATCGAGCGGGTGTGGACGACCGAGGGGGTCCACCCGTACGACGAGGTCTCCTGGGAGCGCCGTGACGTCGTGATGACGAACTGGCGGGACGGCTCGATCAACTTCGAGCAGCGTGGGGTGGAGTTCCCGGAGTCGTGGAGCGTCAACGCGGCCAACATCGTGACCACGAAGTATTTCCGGGGCGCGGTGGGGACCCCGGAGCGGGAGTGGTCGCTCAGGCAGCTGATCGACCGGGTGGTCACCACCTACCGCACCGCGGGTGAGGAGTACGGCTACTTCGCCAGCCCGGCCGACGCCGAGGTGTTCGCGCACGAGCTGACCTGGATGCTGCTGAACCAGGTGTTCAGCTTCAACTCGCCGGTCTGGTTCAACGTGGGCACGCCGTCGCCGCAGCAGGTCAGCGCCTGCTTCATCCTGGCCGTCGACGACTCGATGGACTCGATCCTCGACTGGTACAAGGAGGAGGGGCTGATCTTCAAGGGCGGCTCCGGCTCCGGGGTCAACCTCTCGCGGATCCGCTCGTCCCGTGAGCTGCTCTCCTCCGGCGGCAACGCCTCCGGCCCGGTCAGCTTCATGCGCGGCGCGGACGCCTCCGCCGGCACCATCAAGTCCGGCGGCGCGACCCGCCGGGCGGCCAAGATGGTCATCATCGACGTCGACCACCCGGACATCCAGGAGTTCGTGGTCACGAAGGCGCGCGAGGAGGACAAGATCCGCGCGCTGCGTGACGCCGGGTTCGACATGGACCTCGGTGGCTCCGACATCGTCAGCGTGCAGTACCAGAACGCCAACAACTCGGTTCGGGTCTCCGACGAGTTCATGTCGGCGGTGGAGAACGGCAAGGGCTTCGACCTGCGAGGCCGGCTGGACGGCTCGGTGATCGAGACCGTCGACGCCAAGAACCTGTTCCGTTCCATCTCCCAGGCAGCCTGGGAGTGCGCCGACCCCGGTCTGCAGTACGACGACACGATCAACGACTGGCACACCTGCCCGGAGACCGGGCGGATCACCGCGTCGAACCCGTGCTCGGAGTACCTGCACCTGGACAACTCCTCGTGCAACCTGGCCTCGCTCAACCTGATGAAGTTCCTCCGCTCCGACGGTGGCTTCGAGGTGGAGAAGTTCGTCAAGTCCGTCGAGTTCGTCATCACCGCGATGGACATCTCGATCTGCTTCGCGGACTTCCCGACCGAGAAGATCGGTGAGACGTCCCGCGCCTACCGGCAGCTCGGCATCGGCTACGCCAACCTGGGCGCCCTGCTGATGGCCACCGGCCTGCCGTACGACTCGGACCAGGGCCGCTCGGTCGCCGCGTCGATCACGTCCCTGATGACCGGCACCGCCTACCGCCGCTCGGCCGAGCTGGCCGGCGTCGTCGGCCCGTACGACGGCTACGCCCGCAACGCCGAGCCGCACAAGCGGGTCATGCGTAAGCACGCCGCGGCCAACGATGAGATCAAGCCGACCAGCCCGGTGGCCACCGCGATCGTCCGCGAGGCGACCAAGCAGTGGACCCAGGGCAACAAGATCGGCGACAAGAACGGTTGGCGCAACGCGCAGGCGAGCGTCCTCGCCCCGACCGGCACGATCGGCTTCATGATGGACTGCGACACGACCGGCGTGGAGCCGGACCTGGCGCTGGTCAAGTTCAAGAAGCTGGTCGGCGGCGGCTCGATGCAGATCGTCAACCAGACGGTGCCGCGCGCCCTGCGCAGCCTCGGCTACCCCGAGGAGCAGGTCGAGGCGATCGTCGAGCACATCGCCGACCACGGCCACGTGGTGGACGCCCCCGGCCTCAAGCCGGAGCACTACCCGGTCTTCGACTGCGCCATGGGGGAGCGGACGATCGCCCCGATGGGTCACGTGCGGATGATGGCGGCCATCCAGCCGTTCGTCTCCGGCGCCATCTCCAAGACGGTCAACATGCCGGAGGCAGCCACCGTCGAGGACGTCGAGAAGATCTACTTCGAGGGCTGGAAGCTCGGCCTCAAGGCGCTGGCGATCTACCGCGACAACTGCAAGGTCGGCCAGCCGCTCTCGGTGGCCAAGTCCAACAAGGCCACCGAGCCGGCCGCCGTCGAGACCGCACCGGCCGCGCCGGCCGCGGTCGAGAAGGTCATCGAGTACCGGCCGGTGCGTAAGCGCCTGCCGAAGAAGCGCCCGTCGGAGACGGTCAGCTTCTCCGTCGGTGGCGCCGAGGGCTACCTGACCGCGTCGTCCTACCCGGACGACGGCCTCGGTGAGGTCTTCCTGAAGATGTCCAAGCAGGGCTCGACCCTGGCCGGCGTGATGGACGCCTTCTCGGTGGCCATCAGCATCGGCCTTCAGTACGGCGTGCCGCTGGAGACGTTCGTCAGCAAGTTCACCAACATGCGCTTCGAGCCGGCCGGCATGACCGACGACCCGGACGTGCGGATGGCGGCCTCGGTGATGGACTACATCTTCCGTCGCCTGGCGTTGGACTTCCTGCCCTACGAACGCCGCGCCGAGCTGGGCATCTTCACCGCCTCGGAGCGGGCCGCGCAGCTGCGGGCCGAGGCCGACGCGGAGGCCGCCGGCGTCAACGGCGCCGAGCTCACCGCGATGGCGTCGTCCGCGCCGGTGGAGACCCCGGCCAAGCCGGAGGCTGTCGCCCAGCCGGCCCAGGAGATGGCCGACGTGGCCGCCGCCAAGCCGGCTCCGAGCGTGGGTTCCAGCACCGAACTGCTGGAGGCCGTGATCGGCAAGGCCGCCGACGCGCCGCTCTGCTTCACCTGCGGTACGAAGATGCGCCCCGCCGGTAGCTGCTACGTCTGCGAGGGCTGCGGCTCCACCAGCGGCTGCAGCTGACGTACCACGCACCACCCGCGAGCGCGGCAGGGACCACCTGCCGCGCTCGCGGCGTTTCCGCCCTCCGCTGGTTACTGGCTCGCTCGCTCGGCGGCGCGCACGGCATTGCGGAACAGCATCGCGACGGTGGTCGGACCGACCCCGCCGACCCGGGGCGTGATGGCGCCGGCGACCTCGGCGCACGCTTCGTCCACGTCCGGTAGGAGGCGCCGCCCTTCGTAGCGGACGCCGGCGCCGATGACGACGGCGCCGGGCTTGACGTGCTCAGGCTGCACGATCCGGGGTACGCCGGCGGCGGCGACGAGGATGTCGGCGCGGCGGGTGTAGCGGGCCCAGTCGGGCACCCCGGTGTGGACGACGGTGACGGCGGCGTTGGCGGTCGGGCGCTTCTGGGCGAGCAGCATGGCCAGGGGGCGGCCAAGGGTGGCGCCGCGGCCGAGGATGACGACCTCACGACCGGCGACGGGGATCTCGTAGTACGCCAGGAGGGCTTCGATGCCGGCGGGGGTGCACGGCAGCGGGCCGGGCAGGCCGACGGCGAGACGCCCCATGTTCAGTGGATGCATGCCGTCGACGTCCTTGTCCGGGTCGATGGTCTGCAGCGCCGCGTCGTAGTCCAGGTGCCCCGGCACGGGGTACTGCACGAGCAGCCCGTGCACGGCCGGATCACTGTTGAACCGGGCAATGGCCTGGTGTAGCTCAGCCTGGGTGACGGTGGCGGGCAGATGCACGTGCGGGGATGCGAACCCGAGCGCGGCGGCCTGACGCTGCTTGATGGCGATGTAACCGGCGCTGGCGTCGTCGTCTCCGACGAGGATGGTGGCGAGGCTCGGTGTGATCCCGCGGCTGCGCAGGCGGGCGGCCGCGGCGGCGGTCTCGGCCAGGACGGCTTCGGCGACCGGTGCACCGGGCAGGAGCCGGGCCGTGCCGGATGGGGTGTGGTGCTCGGCGGATTCGCTGGTCGTGGTCATGACGGTTCCTCGACGCAGGCGCCCAGGCGGTCGACGCCCGCGAGAGGCTCCCCGATGGTTCCACCATCCCCGTGCCGCCAGTCGCCGGTGGTTCGATGATGCCGTATCACCAGGGCGGTTGCCCAGTTGGACCAGCAGCGCCACCGTCAGCGCCGTGGGAGCCGGTCGGGCTCAATCAGTCGGCAGGAGCGGGCGCATGAACGTTCGCTCGTACCGCACGACACAACCCGAGCTGTCGCGGATGCTGTCCGCCGCGACAAACTCCGGGTCTTTGCCGAACCGTGCGCGGTAACGCTCATAGACTGCCAGGCTCTCGAAGCTGAACAGCGCCTCGGCCTTGTCGCTGGCGCCTCGGCGGGCAGGAAGTAGCCGTGGTGCACACCACCGTGCTTGGCCACCAGACGCATCCACGCCCGGGCGAAGTCTTCAAACGCTTCGATCTGCGCCGGATCGATGGTGTAGTGCACGACACAGGTGATCACGGCGTCACCATACGGCCCGGTGATCGCGACGGCGCTGCCTCGACCCGCGCCCGCCGTCCGAATGGTTCGGTAACACTCGTGCTCCGCCTTACGAAGAAGGGGTGTGAAGGCACGAGGGAGGACGGCCTGTGAATGAGCCCAGCCGAGCCGATGACGACATTTCCGGCATCGGAGTCGATCCGGTGGCCTTCGAAGTCTTCTACCGGCGGCACCTGGAGGCGGTGGGCCGGTTCGTGGCACGGCGGGTCGACGACCCGCATCTCGCCGCCGACCTGACCGCCGACGTGTTCCTGGCGGTGATCGAGTCGGCGGCCGGTTACCGGCCGGAGCGGGGTAGCCAGATCGGCTGGCTGTACGGGGTGGCCCGCAACGTCATCGGCGACGAGCGGCGTCGGGCGGCTCAACGGCTGCGGGTGACCGGTCGACTGGCCGGACGGCGGGACCTGGGCCCCGATGACATCGCCCGCATCGAGGAGCGGATCGACGCCGAGTCGGCGGCCCGCCGCACCCATCGGGCTCTGAGCGAGCTGCCCGAGGGCACCCGAACGCTTGTCGAACTCGTCGCCGTGGACGGCCTCACCGTCGCGGAGGCGGCGACAGTGCTCGGGATGTCGCCGGTCGCCGCTCGGGTCCGTCTGCATCGTGCCCGCCGCGTCGTCCGCGCCGTGCTCGCCCGCCCGGTCACCACCCTCGCCTGAGAGACGGAGATGACGATGAACGAGACCGAACGGTCGCCGCAGGGTTTCGAGGAGCAGCTCCTCAGGGATCTGACCGCACACGTCGCCCACCGGGCCGAGATGGCGTCGGCGGCCCGTCCCGCCGGGCGTCGTACCCGGTTCCTCCGCGGTTGGCGCCTCGCCGGAACGTTCGGGCTGGCAGTGACGCTGACCGCCGGTGCGCTGGTGGCGCAGACGATCAGCGTGGGCGATCAGCCGCCGCCGACGGCCAGCGCGTCGGAGATCTTCCATCTGGCGGCCGACGCGGCCCGGCAGCAGCCGGAGCTCACCGCCCGACCCGATCAGTACGTCTTCACGGAATACCTGGTGACGATCCGGGACCTGCCGGACAGCGGTCCTTACCAGACCACACGGAGCCAACTGTGGCAGTCGGCCGGTGGAGTCGCGTACACGCAGGGACGCTACCGACCGGAGAGCGACCCGAACGGGTGGGGCGAGTTGAAGGTGCTCCGGATGGGCGATGCCGCCGATCCCACGAAGGAACTCGACGCGTTCCAACCGCCCGCGTACCACGGCGACCTGCCCTCCGATCCGGACGAGCTGCTTCGATACCTTCGGGAGAACCCTGTCGACCTGCATCTCCCCGAAGGGGCCGATGAGGAGGCCCTCTACGGGGACGAGAGCATGGCGTACACCACCGCGCGGTCGATGGTCCGCGGCGGCTACGTGCCGCCCCGCGCGCTGGCGGCGCTGTTCGAAGTGCTGGCACGGGAGCCCGGAGCGGTCGTCATATCGGGCGACGTGGTGGACGCGGCTGGCCGGCACGGGGTGGCGATCCGGATGCCCGGGGTGATCGGCGGTAACCAGGACCTGATCTTTGATCGCGACTCCCACGTATTCCTCGGCACCCGAGGGTCGGTGGTGCGCAACGGCAAGGAGTCCCTGTCCGACGCTGTCGCGCTACTCCGCATCGCAATCGTCGACCGGCCGGGCCAGCTGCCCTGAGCAGTGAAGGCACCGCCCCAGACGTGGCCGGGCCGGTCACGTCGGACCGGTCAGGGCTGGGCGAACAGGGGGCCGTAGTTCGAGCGGAACATCTGCTCGCCGAGGCGGCGCATCACCAGGTCGCGTAGCGCGGGCGGGAGCCCGGTGGCCTTGTCCCGGCGATGGGTCTGGCTGAGCACCCAGTCGGTACGCGGGCGGCGCCGCGCCTCGTACCCGCGCAGGGCTTCGGCAATGGAGCTGGCGCTGGCCAACGAGGAAGCGAGCACGACCGCGTCCTCCAGGGCCATCGCCGCACCCTGGGCCATGTTCGGCGAGGTGGCGTGGGCGGCGTCGCCGATCAGCAGCACCGGCCCACGGGACCAGGAGTCGAGCACGACCTCATGGTTCGGCCCGGCGTGCAGGGTGCTGTCGTCGTAGTCGAGGGCCTTGAGCATGGTGGCCACCGGCTCGGTGAACGTCTCGGCCAGCTCGTCGCGCCAGCCGGGCCGGTCGGCCACCGGGCCGTCGTTGTAGTAGCAGTACGTCTGCTCGGCGCTGATCGGGATGGTCAGGAACTGCAGACCGCGCCCCAACTGCACAGACCAGACCGGCTCGTCGTCGATGCGGGGAGCGACCCACCGGTACGCGTACTGGCCGAGGTCGCGGGCCGCCTGACCGTCGAAGGCGAGCCGGCGGACGGCCGAGTTCACCCCGTCCGCGCCGAGCACCAGGTCGTACCGTTCGGTGGCACCGTCGTCGAACTCGACGGCGACCTGGTCGCCCTCCACAAGGAGCGCGACCGACTGGCGGCCCCAGCGGATCGGGGCGTCGCCGACACCGGCGAGCATCGCCCGGTGCAGCTGTGCCCGGGGCAGCGACACGCACGGCCCGACGCCCCGCCACAGTGCGGCCACATCGATGTCGAAGAGGCGACGCCCGCGCTGGTTGGCGCTGCGCTGCCGGGTGATCTCCACGGCGACGTCGGCGACCGGCTCCCGCAGACCGAGTACGTCGAGCATCCGGGTCGCGTTACCGGTGAGGTAGATGCCCGTGCCGGAGTCGGTCGGCCCGGGCGCCCGCTCGACCACGTCGACCGTCGCGCCCCACTCGCGCAGCGCGGCCACCGCCGCCAGTCCGGCGACACCTCCGCCGACGATCAGTACCCGGACACCGTCACCCCGCACGACACATTCCTCCCCGTTACCCTCGCCGACCCCTCTGAGCTGCTGCTCAACGGTCCGGCCGCCGCCGCACTCTACGAGGCGGGTGAGTCAGCGCACGGAAATGGGGGCTGAATTACCGAGGAATGGGCTGCGACGATGAGGGCATGACGACCGCTGAGGCGTACGCCGAGTTCGGCAGCCGCGAGGCGCGCGGGGTGTCGCCCACGTATGAGCGCCTGTCGCAGGCCGTCGCCCGCGACGATGACCTGCTCACCCTGCTCGACGGGCTTCCGCCGGCCAAGCGGCAGCCGAATCTGCTGTTCGGCGTCGTCCGCTGGCTCGGTGGCCCGGTCGACGACCCGGCCGCGTTCCACGACTACGTGGTGTCGCACTGGCCGGCCATCGAGACGCAGATGCGTGCCCGGGCCACCCAGACGAACGAGGCGGGCCGGTGCGCCGTCCTGCTGCCGGTGCTCGCCGCGTTGCCGCAGCCCCTCGCCCTGCTGGAGGTCGGTGCGTCGGCCGGGCTCTGCCTCTACCCCGACCGGTACGCGTACCGCTACGGCGACCATCAGGTCGGCTCCGATGAGCCGGTCCTCGACTGCGCGGCCAACGGGCTGGTGCCGCCGGCAGGCGTACCCCAGGTGGTGTGGCGGGCCGGCCTGGACCTCAACCCGCTCGACGTGACCGACCCCGACGATGTGTCCTGGTTGGACGCGCTGATCTGGCCGGAACACGCCCACCGGCGGGCCCGACTGCGCGCCGCGGCTGCGGTCGCCGCGGCCGACCCGCCGCTGCTGGTCCGCGGCGACCTGGTGGACGACCTGCCGGCGCTCGCCGCGCGGGCGCCGACCGACGCGACGCTGGTGGTCTTCCACACGTCAGTGCTCTATCAGGTGCCGCCCCCGCGCCGGGACGCGTTCGTCCGCTTGGTCCGGGAGTTGCCGGGGCACTGGGTGGCGAACGAGGGGCCGGAGGTGCTCCGGTACGACGGGCTGCCCGACCCGCCGAGCGATGCGCTGCACAACGTCCTCGCGCTCGACGGAAAGCCGCTGGCCTGGGCCAGAGGCCACGGCCAGGCGCTGACCTGGTTCGGCTGACGTCACCAGGCCTCTGATTCGACTGGGTCAGCTCAACTTGCCGGCTCGGGCATGCGGTGGCGCAGGGCCCGGATGAACCAGTCCACCGCCGGTGCCGTCGCATCGCCGGTGGACCAGCCGTTGAGCACCGCCAACAGGTCGAGGTAGCGGTCCCGGCGGGGGTCGTTGGCCGGAATCAGCCGGTCGAGCAACCGCCGACGCAGGTTGGCGTCGTCGGAGTGACAGTGCAGGCTCGCGTACCGGCTGGTGACGGCCGCAACCACCGGATCGGCGTCCGGGCTGGTCGGGTCGAAACCAGCGGCGAGGGCGGGGGCCACCGCGTCCCGGACCACAGCGACGGCGTCCGGGCGGGGCAGCCCCGGTACGTCGTGGTCGGCGGCGTGTTGCTGCGCCAGCCGCCGCATCCGGGCCCGGAACTCCGGGTCCCGGCACAACTCGGCCAGCTCCAGCCACGCCTCGACCTGCTCGGTGCTGGGGTCGTCGGGAAGCTCCGGCGTCAACGAGACGATCACACCCGGGTAGGCGGGCTGGTCGCCGACGCCGGCGAAGACGCTGTCCAGGAAGTCGCTCACCAACTGCCCCCGCTCGCGGGTGGTGAGCTGGGCCAGCCGGTGCAGTTCGTCCACCTCGGCCGGGCCCGACCCGCGCCTCGCCGCGACGGTGAGCACCGCCTGACGCAGCCGCAGCACCCGGATCTGCACGGCCAACGCCTCGGCGTGTGCGGCGGCCACCTCGTGCAGGGGCACCTCCTGGTTCACCACCCGCCGGATGGTGGCCAGGTCCAGGCCCAGGTCACGTAGCGTCCGGACCAGCTCCAACCGGGCCACGGCCGCCGGGCCGTACCGCCGGTAGCCGGCCGGGCTCCGGTCCGTCGGCGGCACCACCCCGCTGTCGGCGTAGTACCGGATGGTCTTGACGCTCAGGCCGGTCCGTCGGGCCAGGTCGCCGATCGTGTGACGCGTCTCGCCGCTCATGCCCCCACCTTCGCGTCTCCCCCCGGTGGAGACTCAAGCCGCCGCGCTCATCGGTCAGCGGACCCGCTGGTGGCGGAGCAGGACCACCCCGTTGCCGAAGACCCGGCTCTCCACCAGCCGCAGACCGGTCGGAGTCTCGGCGTCGGGGAAGAGTCGACGGCCCCGACCGACCAGCACCGGGTGGATGTAGATCCGGTACTCGTCGATCAGGTCGTGCCGGGCGAACGTCGCGGCCAGGTCGGCCCCGCCGAGCGCCAGGTCTCCGCCCGGTTCTGCGGTGAGCTTGCGGACCTGCTCGACGTCGACCTCGCGCACGACAGTGGCGTTCCAGTCGGCGTGGTCGAGGGTGCGCGAGTAGACGATCTTCGGCATGTCCCGCCAGATCCGGGCGAACTCGCGCTCCGGGCCGCTGGCGGCCGGGTCCTGATCGGCGGTCGGCCAGTAGGCGGCCATCATCTCGTGGCTGACCCGGCCGCTGAGAAACCCGCCCATCGGGGCGATCACGTCGTTGAAGTGCTGGTGCAACTCCTCGTCGACCTGGTGCCAGCCGATGTCGCCGCCCGGGCCCTCGAAGAACCCGTCCAACGACAGACTCATCTGCACAACGATCTTCCGCATCGCGTCTCCTCCGTGTGCGTCGACGGGTGTCGAACCCGATCGTCGTCGGACCGTACGACGAAACGACCGCTCGCCGCGATGCCTGTGGGGGCATGTCGTCGCATCCCGGACGGCGGGTACGGTCCCGGGGCCGCTGCACCGAGCGGCCGAACGGAGGCTCGAAACCCGTGTCCATCGCCCTGATCACCCTCGGCGGCACGATCGCGATGGGTGGCGCCGACGCCGGCCGCCCCGGTGTGGTCACCCGGCTCACCGGCGCCGACCTCACCGCCGCAGTGCCCGGCCTGGCCCAGTTGGGCGTACCGGTCGACGTGCGGGACACCCACGCCGTGCCCAGCGCCCACCTCACCGGCCGGCAGTTACTCGCCGTGGTCGACGAGGCGTCCCGGGCGGTGTCCGACGGGGCGACCGGTGTCGTGGTCACCCAGGGCACCGACACCCTGGAGGAGACGGCCTTCCTGGCCGACCTGGTCTGGCCGCACGCCGTCCCGCTGGTCTTCACGGGCGCGATGCGCAACCCCACGCTGGCCGGCGCGGACGGGCCGGCGAACCTGCTCGCGGCGCTGCGGGTGGCTGCCGCCCCGGCCGCCCGTGACCTGGGCGTGCTGGTCGCGGTCAACGACGAGGTACACGCCGCCCGGTGGCTGTGCAAGACGCACAGCACCAGCATCAGCACCTTCGCCTCGCCCAACACCGGGCCGCTCGGGCAGGTGATCGAGGGCGAGGTGCGGGTGTTGACCCGGCCGGTGCGGCACGAGCCGCTGTCACCCGTCGACCCGGACCGGCTCGACACGACCCGGGTGGCCCTGTACGTGGTGACGATGGATGACGATGGGCTGCTGCTGAACGACCTGGACCATACCCACCACGCCCTGGTGGTAGCCGGGTTCGGCGTTGGGCACGTGCCCGCCGCGCTCGCCCCGGTGCTCGGGGATCTGGCCGAGCGGATGCCGGTCGTGCTCACCTCCCGCTCCGGGGCCGGGTCGGTGCTGCGCCACACGTACGGGGCGGTCGGCTCGGAGACCGACCTGCAACGACGCGGCCTGCTCAACGGGGGGCTGCTCGACCCGTACAAGGCCCGGGTGCTGCTGCGCCTGCTGCTCGCCGCGGGTGCCGGCCGGGACGAGGTGGCCGCCGCGCTGGCCCGGCACGGATGAGCCTGGCGGCGGTGCTCGTCCCTAGACTGCTGCGGTGACCGGAGAGCGACGACCCCTGGCTGACCGGCCGCTCACCGAGCCGCACCCGTCCCGGCTGTCGTCCGAACACCCGGACCGGGCCCGGATCCTCGCCGCGCACACCGCCGCGTTGGCCGCTGGGGAGGCCGGTTATCTCGACCCGGAGAGCGGGCTGTTCGTGCTCAGCGCCGGGTTCCTGGCCCGCCGCGGCACGTGCTGCGGGCGCGGCTGCCGGCACTGTCCGTACGTGGGCGATACACCGTCGGAATAGGCGTCAGTGAGGGCTTTCGCCCGACACCGACAGCCCGTACGGTTTCCGACGGACATCTGGCGGGCGCCTTCCGCCGTCGGTCGGCGAGAGGGTGGGATGTGCGCGGGCGGATCGTTGTCGCCGGGCTGGCCGGGCTGCTGCTGGTGAGCGGCTGCTCCGACGAGGCGGAACCGGTGGCGGTGCCGCCGCCGGTGCCGATCGCGGTGGACGTGGCGGCGGCCTCCTCGGGCGGCGCCTGCCGTCTGCTGGACTTCACGGTGATCGAGCAGGCGGTGAAGGTCCGCTTCGACGTGGCGGCGGCCAGCGAACAGGGCGACACCCACACGTGTGTTGTCCGGGCCGCGGGTGCCGCCCTGCCGGAGCTGACGCTCAGCGTGACCGAGACCACGATCGACAAGACCAGCTTCGGCGCTGACGTGGTGCCGGACAAGGCGGCGAAGGTCACCGGGCTGGGCCAGCAGGCGTACAAGCGGACCACCGCCGCGGCGAGCGGGCGCGGGCCGGTCGCCGAGGTGGGCTGGCTGGCCGGCGACGGACGGCTGGCCACGGTGAGTTGGACCGCGGCCCGTGGCAGTGAGCGCTCGGCGGTGGAGAAGCTGACCGGTGACCTGGCCGCGTTGGCGAAAAAGGTGGACACCCGGGCGTTGTGACGCCCGGGTGCCCGGTTGGTCAGTGGGCGGCGACTCAGTTGGCGGCGACGAAGACCCGGGAGGCGACCTCGCGGGGCAGCCGCACCCGGTCACCGGAGCGGTCGATCGACACCCCGTCGCGCTCCTGGGCCACTGTCACAGTGGCGCCCGGGTCGACACCGGCGGCGTGCAGTTGGCGCAGCACGTCGGCGTCCTTCTGCACGCTCTCGCAGATCCGGCGCACCACTACCGACCCGGAGAGGCCGGGGAAGGCCAGGTTGCGCTCGCCCTCGGGGGCCTCGGTGGTCTCCGCGGCCGGCGAACCCAGCTCCTCAAGCCCGGGGATCGGGTTGCCGTATGGGGAACGGCTCGGCCGGTTGAGCAGGTCGTAGACCCGCTTCTCCACGGCGTCGCTCATCACGTGCTCCCAGCGGCAGGCCTCCTCGTGGGCCTCCTCGTAGGGCATCCCGATGACGTTGACCAGCAACAGTTCGGCGAGGCGGTGCTTGCGCATCACGGACACGGCGCTGCCGCGACCCTGGGCGGTGAGCGTCAGGTGCCGGTCTCCCTCGACGGTGAGCAGGCCGTCGCGCTCCATCCGGGCGACGGTCTGGCTCACGGTGGGGCCACTCTGCTGCAGCCTTTCGGCGATCCGGGCACGCAGCGGTGGCACCCCCTCTTCTTCCAACTCGAGGATGGTGCGCAGGTACATTTCGGTCGTGTCGACCAGGTCGTGAGACTTCATAAGGTCAGCGGCCCTCCGGTACACGATGTTACCTCGGTGAACGGCTGGCGACCTTCGCCGAACCGCGTGCCGTCTACGCGAATGGTGTTGGATGGTCGCCATGTCCGGTACCCAGGAGCCGTTGGTCGAGGTCGATCGGCTCGTCGCCGAACTCGACCAGGTCGATCCGCCCACCCTGCTCGACGTCCGCTGGCGGCTCGTCGGCCCGCCCGGCCGCGACGACTACCTCGCCGGCCACCTGCCCGGGGCGGTCTTCGTCGACCTGGACACCGCGCTCTGTGGGGCGCCGGGCGCCGGCGGCCGGCACCCCCTGCCCGACCCGGCCGCGTTGCAGGCCGCGCTGCGGGCCGCCGGCGTCCGCGCCGGTCACCCCGTGGTGGTGTACGACGGCGGCGACGGCATGGCCGCCGCACGGGCCTGGTGGACGCTGCGCTGGTCTGGTCACCGGTCGGTCCGTGTGTTGCACGGCGGCTACCCGGCCTGGGTCGGCGCCGACCGGCCCGTCTCCACCGACGCGCCCAACCCGCCCCCCGGTGACGTCGTGGTGCGCCCCGGTGATCTCCCGGTGCTCGACGCCGGGCAGGCCGCCGCGCTGGCCGCCGCGGACGACGCCGTGCTGCTCGACGTACGGACGGCGCCCCGCTACCGGGGCGAGGTCGAGCCGATCGACCCGGTCGCCGGGCACGTGCCGGGAGCGGCGAACCTGCCCGCCGGTGAGTACGTCGGGCCGGACGGCCGATTCCTGGCCGCCGACGTGTTGAGCGAGCGGTTCGCCGCCGCCGGGGTGACCGAGGGGCGGGCCGTCGGGGCGTACTGCGGCTCGGGGGTGACCGCCGCCCAGGCGGTGCTCGCGCTGCACCTGGCCGGCCGCGCGGACGCCGCGCTCTACGTCGGATCGTGGAGCAACTGGGTGGCCGACCCGGCCCGGCCGGTCGCCTCCGGGTCGACACCCGGCCGCTGACCAGCGCGTGCGGTGGGCCGGCGCCGGTCCTCGTGCGACGATGGGCTCATGTCCGACGACACGGTGGTGGTGTGGGACGAGTCGCTGCTCGCCTACGACATGGGTGACCATCCACTCGACCCGGTCCGGGTGGAGCTGACCATCGCGCTCGCCCGCGAGCTGGGCATCCTGGATCGGCCAGGGGTGCGGGTGGTCAAGCCGGAGCCCGCCGACGATGCAGTGCTCACCCGGGTGCACGAGCCGGCCTACCTCGCCGCGGTGCGTAACGCGCCGCGCGACCCGCTCTTCGCCGGGTACGGGCTGGGCACCTCCGACAACCCGGTCTTCGAGGGGATGCACGAGTCCAGCGCGCTCATCGCCGGCGCGACGGTGGCCGCCGCCGAGGCGGTCTGGCGCGGCGACGCCCGCCGGGCGGTGAACGTGGCCGGTGGGCTGCACCACGCGATGTCCGCCCGAGCCTCCGGCTTCTGCGTCTACAACGACCCGGCGGTGGCCATCGCCCGCCTGCTCGACCTGGGCGCCGAGCGGGTCGCGTACGTGGACGTCGACGTGCACCACGGCGACGGGGTGCAGGACATCTTCTGGAACGACCCCCGGGTGCTGACGGTCAGCCTGCACGAGACCCCGTTGGCGCTCTTCCCGGGCACGGGCTTCCCGGACGAGACGGGTGGGCCGGGCGCGCAGGGCACCGCTGTCAACATGCCGTTGCCGCCGGGTGTCGACGACAGCGGCTGGCAGCGAGCGTTCCACGCGATCGTGCCGTCGGTGCTGCGCGCGTTCCGGCCGCAGGTGCTGGTCAGCCAGTGCGGCGCCGACGGGCACCGACTGGATCCGCTCGCCGACCTGAACCTGACGGTGGACGGGCAGCGGGCCACCTACCTGGCGATGCGGGCGCTCGCCGACGAGTTGTGTGAAGGCCGGTGGGTGGCCACCGGCGGCGGCGGGTACGCGCTCGTCGAGGTGGTGCCCCGGGCCTGGAGTCATCTGCTGGCCGTGGCCACCGGTGACCCGATCGACCCGGCCACGCTCACCCCACCCGCGTGGCGGGACCTGGTCGCCTCCCGCCGTCTGGGCCGGGAGGTGCCGCTGCGGATGACCGACGACGCCGACCCGTCGTACGAGCCGTGGCAGCCGACCGGCGAGCCGAACGCGGTGGACCGGGCGATCGCGGCAACCCGCAAGACGGTCTTCCCGCTGCTCGGGCTCGACCCGCACGATCCACGGGACTGAGCCGGGCCGGGGGAGGGCGTTCCGGTGACGACCGTGGACCAGCCGGTCGACGTGCTGCTCAGCGATGGCAGCACGGTCCAGTTGCGACCGATCGACCCGGCCGACGCGCCGGGCATCGTGGCGATGCACAGCCGGTTCTCCGAGCGCACCCGCTACCTGCGGTACTTCTCGCCGTACCCGCGCATCCCGGAGCGGGATCTGATCCGTTTCGTCACCGTGGACCACCACGACCGCGAGGCGTTCGTGGTGCTGGCCGCCGACCAGATCGTCGCGGTCGGCCGGTACGAGCGGCTCGGCCCGCAGGCCCCCGAGGCGGAGGTGGCCTTCGTGGTGGAGGACGCCTACCAGGGGCGGGGCATCGGCTCGGTGCTGATGGAACATCTGGCCGACGCGGCCCGCCGCAACGACATCATGAGCTTCGTCGCGGAGGTGCTGCCGGCCAACGGGACGATGCTGCGGGTGTTCGCCGACTTCGGCTATCAGGTCCAGCGCGAGTACGCCGACGGCGTGGTCCACCTGAGCTTCCCCATCGCGCCCACCGAGGCGAGCCTGGAGGTGCAGCGCGGCCGGGAGCACCGGACCGAGGCCCGCTCGATCGCCCGGCTGCTCGCCCCGCGCGGCATCGTCGTCTACGGCGCCAGTGCCACCGGCCAGGGCGTCGGCGCGGCGGTGCTCGGGCACCTGCGCGACGGCGGGTTCACCGGTGCGGTGGTGCCGGTGCATCCGAGCGCGCCGACCGTGGCGGGCCTCCCCGCGTACCCGTCGGCGGTTGACGCCGGAGCGCCGGTGGACCTGGCGGTGGTGGCGGTCCCGCCGGAGGCGGCGACAGCCGTGGTGGCCGACGCCGCCGCCGCGGGGGTGCACGGCCTGGTGGTCATCTCGGCCGGCTTCGCCGAGGCCGGCGGCGAGGGCGCGGCCACGCAGCGGGCGCTGGTCCGTGCGGCGCACGCGGCCGGGATGCGGGTCGTCGGCCCGAACTGCCTGGGCGTGGCCAACACCGACCCGACGGTACGCCTCAACGCCACCCTCGCCCCGGCGTTGCCGCCGGCCGGCCGGGTCGGCATCTTCAGTCAGTCCGGTGCGTTCGGGGTGGCGCTGCTCGCCGAGGCGGACCGGCGGGGCCTCGGACTGTCCAGCTTCGTCTCGGCCGGCAACCGGGCCGACGTCTCCGGCAACGACCTGCTGCAGTACTGGCAGGACGACCCCGGCACCGACGTGATCATGCTCTACCTGGAGACCTTCGGGAACCCGCGGAAGTTCGCCAGGCTGGCCCGGCGGATCGGCCGCGCCAAACCGGTCGTCGCGCTCGCCTCGCCGGCCCGCCCGCCCGGGGTCGGTGACGCCGCCGGGCCGGACGAGGTGGCGGTGGCGGCGCTCTTCGCCCAGTCCGGGGTGATTCGGGTGGACACCGTGCCGGAGCTGCTCGACGTGGGTGTGCTGTTGGCCAACCAGCCGTTGCCGGCCGGGGGCCGGGTCGGTGTGGTGGGCAACTCCTCGGCGCTAACCGGGCTCGCCGCGACCGCCTGCGTCGGGCACGGTCTGAGCGTGGCCGACGGTTATCCCCGCGACGTCGGGCCGAGTGCCGGTGCCGCCGAGTTCGCTGCCGCGCTCGCCGAGACGGCCGCCGACGAACGGGTGGACGCCCTGGTGGTGGTCTTCGCCCCGCCGTTACCCGGCCAGTTGACCGAGGTGGACGTCGACGTGACCGCCGCGCTGCCGGCCGCCCTCGCGTTGGGCAAGCCGACCGTGGCGACGTTCCTGGTCGGGCGGCTGCCGCCGGGGGTGCCGGCGTACGGCGGTGTGGAGGAGGCGGTCCGCGCGCTCGCCCGCACGCACCGGTACGCCGAGTGGCTTCGCCGCCCGCCCGGGGTGGCACCGGAGCTGCCCGGCCTCGATCGGGCTGCCGCGCAGGCCGCGCTCCGGGCCGACGCCACCGACCCGGATGCGTTGCTGGCCGCGTACGGCATCGACGTGGTGGCGTCGGTGTCCGTCGACTCGGCCGACGCGGCGGTCGACGCGGCGGCGCGGCTGGGCTTCCCGGTGGCGCTCAAGGCGGCCGCCCCCGGGCTGCGGCACCGGCTCGACCTCGGCGCGGTCCGGCTGGACCTGCCCGACGAGCCGACCCTCCGCCGGGCGTACGCCGACCTGGCAGCGACCTTCGGCGCGGACGCGCTGGTCCAGCCGATGGTCCCGCCCGGGGTGGCCTGCGTGGTGGAGGTGGTGGAGGACCCCGCGTTCGGACCGGTGGTCGGCTTCGGCCTGGGCGGGGTCGCCACCGAGTTGCTCGGCGATCGGGCCTGGCGGGCGGTGCCCCTGACCGACCGTGACGCGGCCGAGTTGGTCGACGAGCCTCGGGCGGCGCCGCTGCTGCGCGGGCACCGGGGGGCCGCGCCGGTCGACCGGGCAGCGCTGGCCGATCTGCTGCTGCGGGTGGGTCAGCTCGCTGATGAACAGCCCCGGGTACGAGCGCTGACCCTCAACCCGGTGCTCGCCCGCCCGGACGGCATCTCGGTCCTGCACGCCCAGGTGGGGGTGGGTGGGGCGGCCGCCCGCCCGGACACCGGCCCCCGCCGCCTGTGAGCGTGCCCGGTCAGGCGCGGCTGGAGATCTGCTGGACGCCCCAGGTGTTGCCGTCCGGGTCGGCGAAGAAGACGAAGCCGACGTTGTCCAGCGGGTCCGGCACCGGCCGGGGGTTCTGACCCACCACCTGGATCTCGCTGACCTCCACGCCCCGCCCGACCAGCTCCTCGTGGGCCCGCTTCAGGTCGGGCACCACCAGTTGCAGGCCCTTGAGTGAGCCGGGCGGCATCTCCGGGACGACGCCCTTACCGATCACGATCGAGCAACCCGAGCCGGGCGGCGTCAACTGGACGATGCGCGCCTCGTCGTTGATCACGGTGTCGTGGTCCACAGTGAAGCCGAGCTGGTCGGCGTAGAACTTCTTGGCCCGGTCCACATCGGAGACCGGCACGATCACTACTTCCAACGTCCAGTTCATGGTTGTTCTCCTCCTGTCGTCGCTGTCGCGCTCAGCAGCTCGGCGAGCCGCGTGAAGCTCTGCCCGACGCCCCGCGCCATCGGGTACCGCAGCACGGTGTCCCGCCCTCCTGCGGTGGCGTAGAGCAGGGTGGTGGTGACTGTCGTTCGCCCGGCCACCTCGGAGAACTCGTGGCTGACCAGCGTCTCGCCTGGATAGGACTGGTCGTCGAAGAGTTCGGTGTAGACCAGCCGGCGCGTCGGCTCGACGTGCCGGTAGACCCCAGCCTGGACCATCCGGGCGCCCTCCGGGCCCAGTGACACGAACCGCCACCGTCCATCGACCCGCAGGTCGATGTCGCACTCTGCCAGCCTCCAGCCGCGCGCGCCGTACCACCGAACCAGCAGTTCGGGTTGGGTGAAGGCGCCGAACACCAACTGCGCCGGGGCCTCGAACAGCCGACTCAACACGATCTCCCGGTCGCCCGAGGTGTGGACGACGAGCGGATCATCGACGCCGGTCACCCTCCCGTCCCGTCCGGTCGGTCGGGCCGACGCTCGACGTCGGTGCGGTCACCGGCTTGGAGGTCGTCGAGCAGCGCGTCGAGGCGTTGGTAGCTCTCCGCCCAGTAGTCGCGGTAGTCGGCGAGCCAGGCCGTCGCCTCGCGCAGTGGTCGGGCCTCCAACCGGCACGGCCGGCGCTGGGCGTCCCGCCCCCGGCTGACGAGGCCAGCGCGCTCCAGCACCCTGAGGTGCTTGGAGATGGCCGGCTGGCTCATCTCGAAGGGCTCCGCCAACTCCGTCACGGTGGCCTCGCTCCGCGCGAGCCGGGCGAGGATGGCCCGCCGGGTCGGGTGGGCCAGCGCCGCGAAGGTCGCGTCCAGCAACTCCGCACCCATCGCTCATAACCTCCTGGTTAAATAACCATTTGGTTCTATCAGGGCTTGAAGGCCGCCGTCAAGCACCGCACAGCACGGAAGGCCCCGGCGAACCGCCGGGGCCTTCCGTGGGAACCGGGTGCGTCAGCAGGCGTACGCCTCCAGGCGCTGGGCCCGCTCCGGGGCGCGCAGCTTCAGCAGCGTCACCTTCTCGATCTGCCGGATCCGCTCCCGGGACAGGCCGAACTCCCGGCCGACCTCGTCCAGGGTGCGCTGGCGGCCGTCGTCCAGGCCGAACCGGAGGCGGATGACCGCCTGCTCCCGCTGGGACAGGGTGGAGAGCACGACGCTGACCTCGTTGCGCAGCTCACCCTGGGCGGCGGCGTCGCCCGGCTCGGTGCGCGGGTCCACCGAGGCCACGAAGTCGCCGAGCGCGCTCTCACCGTCGTCGCCGACGGCCTGGTCCAGGCTGACCGGCTCCCGGTCGTAGGAGATCAGCTCGATGACCTGGATCTCGGGGATCTCCAGTGCGCGGGCCACCTCGGCGACCGTCGGTTCGCGGCCCAGCGTCACCGAGAGTTCGCGGCGGGCCCGGACCATCCGGTTGACCTGCTCGACCATGTGCACCGGGATGCGGATGGTGCGGGCCTGGTCGGCCATGGCGCGGGTGATGGCCTGCCGGATCCACCAGGTGGCATACGTGGAGAACTTGTAGCCCTTGGCGTAGTCGAACTTCTCCACGGCCCGGATCAGACCGAGGTTGCCCTCCTGGATCAGGTCGAGAAACGCCATGCCACGGCCGGTGTAGCGCTTGGCGATGCTGACCACCAGCCGCAGGTTCGCCTCCAACAGGTGGTCCTTGGCCGCCCGACCCTCGGCGACGATCAGCTCCAGGTCGGCGCGCAGCTCGGCGGAGACCGGGGTGCAGGTGGCCAGCTTCTCGTCGGCGAACAGGCCGGCCTCGATGCGCCGGGCCAGGTCGACCTCCTGCGCGGCGGTCAGCAGCTTCGTCCGGCCGATTCCGTTGAGGTAGGCCCGGACCAGGTCGGTGGAGATGCCGCGCTCGTCGGTGGCGTCCAGGTCGACGAGGGCCTCGGGGGCCCCGTCAGTGTCGGTCGTGGTGGCCGGGCGCGTCCGGTGTTCCGTCATCTGCAGGACCATCTCTGTCTCTCCCCGTTTCCACGTCGGTGCCGTGTTCCCGGCCCAGTGGTGCCGGTGTGACAACAGCTTGGCGGGCGGGGCGTAAAACGGGAGTGAGGCGATCGGGCACCCGACAGGAATTGCGTCGGATCGCCGGTGCGGTGTGTCGTCGGAGTGTGTGGTTGCCCGCCCCGGCTACGTTGCGGACGGCCGGCCACCTCTGGTCGGCCGACACGACAAATGGAGGACGGTGTGGTCTTCAAGCGGCTCATGAAGGCGATGGGCGTCGGCGGCCCGTCGGTGGAGACGGTGCTGGCCAACCCGAACTGCCGCCCGGGCGGCCAGTTGGAGGGCCGCATCCAGGTGATGGGCGGCGACCACCAGGTCGACATCGATCACGTCGCCCTCGGCCTGGTCACCCGGGTCGAGGTCGAGAGTGGTGACAACGACCACGACACCACTCAGGAGTTCCACCGCCAGCAGGTCACCGGCGCGTTCCGGCTGGAGCCGGGGCAGCGCTACGACCTGCCGTTCCGCTTCGACGTGCCGTGGGAGACACCGGTCACCGAGCTGTACGGGCAGCACCTGCACGGGATGACGATGGGCCTGCGTACCGAGCTGGAGGTCGCCCGCGCGGTCGACAAGGGGGACCTGGACGCAGTGTCGGTGCACCCACTGCCGGCGCAGGAGCGACTGCTGGACGCGTTGCTGCGGCTGGGCTTCCGGTTCGCACGCGCCGATGTGGAGCGTGGTCACATCTACGGCGTACGCCAGACGTTGCCGTTCTACCAGGAGATCGAGTTCAGCCCGGCACCGCAGTACGCCCGCTCGATCAACCAGTTGGAGGTCACCTTCATCGCCGACGCGCAGCAGATGCAGGTGGTGCTGGAGGTCGACAAGCGCGGCGGTGTCTTCACCGAGGGCCGGGACGCCTTCGGCCGGTTCACGGTCGACCACGCCACCGCCGACCGCACCGACTGGACCGCCGAACTCGACAACTGGCTCCGCCAGTCCCTGTCCCGCCGAGGCCTCTTCTCCTGAATCACCGCTGTTGGTTAGAGGTCCAGGAGGAGGGTTTGCGGGCCGATGTTGATGCTCTCGACCAGCATGTGGGTGCGGAAGCGGCCCGTCTCGACCTTCGCTCCTCGTTCGCGGAGGGCGTCGACCACCGCTGTCACCAGTGGTTCGGCGACCTCGGCGGGGGCGGCGGCGGTCCAGCTCGGTCGGCGGCCCTTGCGAACATCGCCGTAGAGGGTGAACTGGCTGACCACCAGGATCGGCGCGCCGGTGTCGGCGGCGGACCGCTCACCGTCCAGGATGCGTACCTCGTGCACCTTGCGGGCCATCGTCTGAGCGGTCTGCGCGGTGTCGGTGTGAGTCACGCCGAGCAGCACCAGCAGGCCGTTCTCGATGGCACCGACCACCTCGCCGTCCACCGTCACGCTGGCCCGCCCAACGGTCTGCACCACTGCCCTCATCAGGCGCTCACCGGCTCGATGAAGCCGCGCTCCACCAGGTGCGCCACGATCGGGCCGGCGGCCTCGGCCATCTCGTCGGGCTCGACGTCGTGCGCGGCGGCGAGCAGGGCGAGCTGGTCACGCAGCGGCAGCCGGCCGTCGGCGCCACCGACCAGCGCCAGCACCAGCGGGTCGATCTCCTCGGTCCAGCGCAGGCCGTGCGGCATCGCGAGGACCTGCCGGTCCACCCCCCAGCCGTCGTCGCCCATGGTGGCCTCCTGTCGCAGCTGGAGGCCCTCGGCGGCCCGGTAACGCTCGGCGAGCAACGCCTCGGTGTCGCGTACCCGGAGAAAGTCCTGGCGGTCGAACCAGGCGGCGACCTGATCGCCCAGCGGTGGCTGCACCCGCTGGCGCAGATCCTCCACCCGGACCACCGGGTCGGCGTGCCCGCCCCGGCGCAGTGACACGATGCCGAAGCCGATGCCCTCCACCTTGTGCGCGTCGAACCAGTCCAGCCACGCGGCCATCCGCTGCGGGTCGGGGGTCTCGCCGACGTCGGTGAGCCACAGGTCGACGTACGCCATCGGGTCGGCCACCTCGCGCTGGATCACCCAGGCGTCCAGGCCGGTCCCGGCGAACCAGCCGGCCACCCGTTCGTCCCACTCCTCGCCGGCAACGTGTACCCAGTTCGCCAGGTACTGCATGGTGCCGCCCTCGGTGAGCAGGCCCGGGGCGGCGGCGGCCAGTTCGGCGCCGATCGCGTCACCGACCCGACCGGAGTCGCGGTACACGTGCGTGGTCGTGCCCGGACCGACCACGAACGGTGGATTGCTCACCACCAGGTCGAACCGCCGACCGGCCACCGGGGCGACCAGGTCGCCGCGGAGCAGCTCCCAGTCCTGACCGTTGAGGGCGGCGGTGGTCGCGGCGAAGCGCAGCGCCCGCTCGGAGAGGTCGGTGGCGGTCACGGACCTGGCGTGGGTGCCCAGGTGCAGGGCCTGGATGCCGGAGCCGGTGCCCAGGTCCAGTGCGGTGTCGACCGGCCGGCGCATGGTCGCGCCGATCAGCGTGTGGGTCGCCCCGCCGACGCCGAGGACGTGCTCGGCGTGCAACGGGCGACCCGGGCGGGCGCTGGCCGGCACGTCGGCGAGCACCCACCAGTCCTCGCCGTACGGCTCCAGGTCCACGCCGGCACGCAGGCCGTCGCCGTGCCGCTCTACCAGCCCGCCGGCCAGCGCTTCCGGCAGACCCAGCGGTGCCAGCGCGGCCGCCACCGCGGCCTCGGCCTCGGTCTGGGCGCAGATGAACAGCCGGATCAGGGTGCCGAGCGGGTCGCCGTCCTCGGTGGCGCGCAGCGCGGCCCGGTAGTCGTTGCGGGCGACCGCGGCGGTCGCCTGCGCGCCCAACCGCTCGGCGATGCCCTGGCTGGTGAACCCGGTCCCGGTCAGCGCGGCCCGCAGCGCGTCGACACCGGCGGGGGAGAGCAGCATGTCGTGTTCGTCCACCCCGACATCCTGCCTGCCGTCGCGGAGGAAGCCAGCATCACCCGCGAGATTCGACCCCGACGCCCGGCAGCCTCGGCTCCGCACCGGTCGGGGCCGAGGGCTCGCCGGGCACCGCCACGACCAGGGCTGGCGGTACGACTGTCGCCAGCCCCCGACGCGCAGCCAACCGGTCGACGGCCAGGGCGTACGCCGACAGGGCCAGCACGTCGACGACGATGACCTGCCACGGGGCGTCGGCCATCGTCTCGTCGGCGCTGAGCCCGCCGAACGCCGCCGCCAGGGCGAAGGCGAACAGATTGTTCACCAGATGCAGCGCAATCGCGGCCTCGAGCCCGCCGGTTCGCACAGTCAGCCAGCCGAACAACACGCCCATGAAGGCCAGGTCCAGGAAACCCCAGCCGCTGCCCCAGCCGTGCGCGGCGGCGAAGAGCACCGCCTGGAGGGCGATCCCGGGCCAGGGCGAGCGCAGGTACGCGCCGACGGCCTGCAACAGCCAGCCGCGGAAGGCGTACTCCTCCGCGGCGGCCTGGAACGGCACCAGCAGGAGGACCATCAGCAGCCCGGCGGCGAATTCCGGCAATCCCACCCACGTGTCCGGGGCGGGTATCAAGCTCTCGCCGGTCAGATTGAGCAAGAGGCCCGCGCCGACCAACATGACGATGATCAGCGGTGTGGCGATCAGCAGGCAGCGGCCGAGCCAACCCCACCGCAGCCGGCCGAGCACCGAGGAGAGCGTGCCGGCGGGTCGGCGCTGCACGAGCCAGGCGGCGCCGAGCAGCAGTGGGAGCAGCAGTGCCAGCGAGGCGATCAGTAGCGCGGTGTCCGGAATCGGGCCGAAGGTCGGCAGCCCGTCGGCGTCGTACGGGCGGTCGGTGAGCTCGGCCACGACGGCGGCGACGCCGAAGAGCAGGCAGACGACCACCAGCGCCGAGGCGACCAGCGCGAGGGTGCCGACGACGGGTTGCCACCAGCGGTGCCGGTCGGTGCGGCCGAGCCGGTGGTACGGGGATCCGGGCGGGGCGGTCCGAAGCATGTCGTCGAGCGTGGCATGCGGGCGCCATCTGTCGTGCACCGTCGGAGCGTCGGTGTCCGCCCGGCTGGGTGGGCCGGGCAGGATGGTCCGCATGACGCTTGTGCTGCCCATCGACCCGGAGGCCAACCGGCTGCTGGAGCGTAGCCCGCTGGCCCTGCTGGTCGGCATGGTTCTTGATCAACAGGTGCCGATGGAGAAGGCGTTCTCGTCGCCGTACGTGCTTCAGCAGCGGCTCGGCCATGAGCTGGACGCGGCGGAGCTGGCCGGGTACGACCCGGAGGCCCTGGTCGCGCTCTTCGCCCAGCCGCCCGCGCTGCACCGGTTTCCGAAGGCCATGGCGGCCCGGGTGCAGGAGGTCTGCCAGGTTCTGGTGGAGCAATACGACGGTGACGCGGCGCTGCTCTGGGCCGAGGTCGCCGACGGGCCGGAACTGCTGCGCCGGGTCTCCGCGCTGCCCGGCTTCGGCAAGCAGAAGGCGCAGATCTTCGTGGCCCTGCTCGGCAAGCGGTTCGGGGTGACCCCGCAGGACTGGCGGAAGGTAGCCGGGGACTACGGCGACCCGGGCGCGTACCGGTCGGTGGCCGACGTCACCGACGCAGACTCGCTGCGTCGGGTGCGGGAGTTCAAGCAGCAGATGAAGGCGGCGGCCAAGGCGAAGACCGCCGGCGGCTGACCCGACCGCTGGCGAGGGGCGGTCTGCTCAGGCGGCGGTGGGATGAGCCAGTGAGGCCAGCGCGCGCCGGACGTCGGCCAGCGAGACGGTGGCCGAGTCGTCCAGGTCGGCCAGGCCGGTCTCGATCCACTGGCGCATCAGCGTGGTGACCCCGATGCCCCGGGCGTCGGCGGCGGCGCGGACCCGCTCGTAGGTGTCCAGTGGCAGCCGCACCGAGCGGCTCACCATCGGCACGTCGCTGTCGGGGGTGGGCAGCTCGGCCGCCGGGCTCTCGTCGATCAGCTCGGCGATCCGGTCGCCGCCGTCGTGGAACTGCTTGGTCGCGTCGTTACGGTGCATCGTCACGGCCTCCTCATCTACCGAGATCTCCGCACGGCCTCGTCGTAGCGCTTGGACTCGACGTCGCTCAACTCGCGGGCGGAGAGAATGTCCCAGTCGTTGTCGGTGCCATCGGCCTCGGCGAGCAGCACCGCCAGCCGGCGGCCCCGACGGGCGGCGGCGTAGACCACCATCACGTCGTCACCCAGATGACGGATGACCCGTCGGGCGCTGTGCAGCGCCTCCCAGACTTCCCCAGGTGTGACGTCGTAGACCCTCAGGTTGGCCAACGCCTCGTCGGTGAAGCTGAACCTGCTGCCCACATCGCGGAGCGTACCACGGTCGTAACACGCGGCGGGATGAGTCGAAGTTCGCTGATCACGGACCTGCGGTGACAGGATGAGGCGTAACCCCCTCGAGGAGGTCCATGGTGAAGCGTCAGGCGTACCAGCCGATTCTGATCACCGACGCCTCGCGCAGCCAGGACGATCAGCTCAACAGTCGCCAGCGCCGCTATGTCCTGATGATGGGCATCCGAGTGTTGTGCATCATCGTCGGCGCGATCCTGGTCGGTGCGAACGCCCCACTGCTCTGGCTCTGGCTGCCACTGTGCGGCCTCGGCATGGTGCTCATCCCCTGGCTGGCCGTGCTGCTGGCCAACGACCGGCCGCCGAAGGAAGAGCACCGGCTGGCCAACCGGTTCCACCCTCGCCAACAGGACGACACCCCGCCGATGAGCCTCACCGCCGAGGAGCGCCCACACAAGGTCATCGACGTCGAACCCTGACCCGCGAACGGGCCAGGGTTCGATTCGACACGGCCGCGCTGTGCCCGGTGGCCGTGCGCTGGCCGTTACGCCTGTGGCCGAGCCCCGGCGGTGGAGACGGCCAGCGCGCCCAGGTCGGTGGCGCGGCTCAGCGCCGCGGTCGGGGTGGCACCGGCGAGCCACGCGGTGAGCAGACCGGCCGCGAAGGCGTCGCCCGCGCCCGTGACGTCCACCACCGCCACCCGGCGGGCCGGAGCCACGCAGACCGGCGTGGTGCGGTCGACCCAGACCGCGCCGGCCGCGCCGCGCTTCACCACGACCCTCCGAGCCGTCGCCGACAGCGCCCGCCCCTGCGCCGCCGGGTCCAGCCCGCCGGCCAGAACCGTGGCCTCGTCCGCGTTGACCAGGAGCAGGTCGATGCCGCGTACCCAACTCAGGAACGCCGCCGCGCCGACCCGCCGCAGCGGCGCCGCGGAGGCCGCGTCGACGCTGATGGTGAGCCCGCGCTCGCGGGCGGCGGCCAACGCCCGCAGCCCCGCTCCGCGCGACTCCGCGTCCAACAGTGTGTACGCGGACAGGTGCAGATGCCCAGCGTCGGGCGCCGCCGCGAGGGCCTGCTCGACGTGCGCGGCGCTCAGCCGCAGGTTCGCGCCCCGCTGGCTGACCATGGTGCGCTCGTCGTCGGCGGCCAGCACGATGACCGTGCCGGTCGGTGCGCCCTCGACCCGCTCGATGGCGCAGTCGACGCCCGCCCGGTCCAGCTCGGCCACCCGGTCCCGCCCGGCGTCGTCGTCACCGACGGCCCCGACGAGCGTGACGTCCACCCGCTGCGCGGCGATCCAGGCGGCGGTGTTGGCCGCCTGACCGCCGCCGCCGAGACTGATCGCGGCCCCGGTGTCCGAGCCGGCCGCGAGCGGCCCGGACAACACGGCGACCACGTCAGTGATCACGTCCCCGACGACGACCACCCGGGCCGGTCGGGTCATGCCGGGACGGCGGTGCCGCGGGCCACCGAGGCGACCGCGATCCGCGCGGCCAGGTCGGCGTTGCGCAGGATGATCCGCACGTTCACCGCCAGGCTGGCGCCCTCGGTGGCCGAGTGGAAGTGCGCGAGCAGGTACGGGGTGACGGCCTTTCCGGTGATCCCGTCCCGCTCCAGCAGGGCCAGGCCCTCGGTGAGCGTCCGGTCGTGCAGCTGCGGGTCGAGCTGCTCGTCGACCGGCAGCGGGTTGGCGATGAGCAGCCCGCCGGTGTGCACGGCGTGCTCGTCCCGGGCGGCGAGCACCGCGGCGACCTGCTCCGGCGAGTCGACCGACCAGTCCAGGTCGAAGCCGGCGTCGGTCAGGTAGAAGCCGGGGAACCGGCGGGTGCGGTAACCGACCACCGCGACCCCGAGGGTCTCCAGACGCTCCAGCGTCGCGCCCACGTCGAGGATCGACTTGACCCCGGCGCAGACCACGGCGATCGGGGTCTGCGCCAGCGTCACCAGGTCCGCCGACTCGTCGAAGGAGTGCGCGGCCTCCCGGTGCACCCCACCCAGCCCGCCGGTGGCGAACACGCCGATCCCGGCGGCGGCGGCCACCGCGCTGGTCGCGGCCACCGTGGTCGCGCCGTCAGCGCCGGTCGCGGCGGCCACCGCGAGGTCGCGAACGGAGAGCTTGGTCACGCCGTCGACCATGGCCAGCCGGGTCAGCTGCGCGTCGTCCAGGCCGACCACCAGCTCACCGGCGATCATGCCGATCGTCGCCGGAACGGCCCCGGCGTCCCGAACCGTCCGCTCGATCTCCCTGGCCACCCGCAGGTTCTCCGGCCGGGGCAGACCGTGCGAGACGATGGTGCTCTCCAGTGCGACGACGGGCCGGCCGTCGCGCTGGGCTTCGGTCACCTCGGTGCCGTAGCTGATGCGAAAGTCAGTCACACGGGCACCGTACGGGGTGGGGCCTCGGCCGGCCTCAAGTGGACCCGGCCGTGATGACCTGCCAAACTTGTCGGTTGGAGGTGCAGACGTGAGCACAGAGGTTCTCGAGCGTCCGGAGCTGAAGGACGCCGATACCGGTCCCGAGATGTTCCACTACGTCCGCAAGGAGAAGATCGCCGAGAGCGCCGTCATGGGCACTTTCGTCGTCGCTCTCTGCGGCGAGACCTTCCCGGTCACCAAGGCGGCCAAGCCGGGTTCGCCGGTCTGCCCCAAGTGCAAGGAGATCTACGACTCGTACCGTGAGTGAACCTCGGCCGGTGCTCCGACCGGCGACGTAGCCTGCGGCGGTGACCACCTCCACCGCCCTGCTCCTCGCCGACCTGACCGGGGTGGCGGTCTTCGCCGCGTCCGGGGCCTCGGCGGCGGTGGCCAAGCGACTGGACCTGTTCGGCGTCGCGTTCGTCGGCTTCGTGGCCGCCCTCGGCGGTGGGATCTTCCGGGACCTGGTCATCGACGAGGTGCCGCCGCTGGCCTTCGCCGACTGGCGGTACGTCGCCACCGCCGCGATCACCGCGCTCGCCGTCTTCTGGCTGCACCCGCAACTGGCCCGACTGCGCACCACCGTGCTGGTGCTGGACGCGGCCGGTCTGGCGCTGTTCACCGTCACCGGCACGCTCAAGGCGCTCGACGCCCGGGTGCCGGCCGTCGGGGCCTGCCTGATCGGCATGCTCACCGCGATCGGCGGCGGGCTCGGCCGCGACCTGCTCACCGCCGAGATCCCGGTCGTGCTGCGCCGGGAGATCTACGCGTTGGCCGCACTGGCCGGTTCGGTCCTGGTGGTGCTGCTGTACGTCACCGGGCAGACCGGGCCCGCACCGCTCACCGCCGCCGCCGTCCTGGTCTTCGGGCTGCGCCTGATCGCGTTGCGTCGACGCTGGTCCGCGCCGGTGGCCACGCTTCGCCCGCCCCGCGCCGACGGGGCGGATCCACGCACCGACCGGGAGTGGTGAGGCGGTCGGGCCGCTGTCCGGTCGGGTGCGGGATTGTGACCAGCGTGGCGTCGCCTGGGCCCGGCGGCCCGCGCTGGTTATGCTGAGTCGGCCTTCGCGGCAGCTTCTGCGCGGAGGCGTTTTCATGGGCGGCGGATCCTCGTGGCCCTCGCCCGGGGTCCGCCATCGTGCGGTCGGAGAGGAGCTTCGCGTGGCAGCCCGGACGCCGGTGCTCGAGACGTTCCCGGCACTACGCGCCTGGCAGCGCAAGGCCCTGGTGGAGTACCTGCGTCGCCGTAGCGAGGACTTCACCGCGGTCGCCACGCCCGGTGCCGGCAAGACCACCTTCGCCCTGCGGATCGCGGCGGAGCTGCTCGGTGACGGCACCATCGAGGCGGTCACCGTGGTCGCGCCGACCGAGCACCTGAAGAACCAGTGGTCCGACGCCGCGGCCCGGGTGGGCATCCAGCTCGACGCCGCGTTCCGCAACGCCGACCTGCACTCCGCTGCCGACTTCCACGGCGCGGTGGTCACCTACGCCCAGGTGGGGATGGCCCCGCAGGTGCACCGGCGGCGCACCATGACCCGACGCACCCTGGTCATCCTCGACGAGATCCACCACGCCGGCGACTCCCGATCCTGGGGCGACGGGGTGAAGAACGCCTTCGAACCCGCCGTACGCCGACTGATGCTCACCGGGACGCCGTTCCGCTCCGACGACAACCCGATCCCGTTCGTCAGCTACGAGCGGGGCGGGGACGGGCTGCTGCGCTCCCGCGCCGACTCGGTGTACGGCTACTCCGACGCGCTGCGCGACGGTGTGGTCCGGCCGGTGCTCTTCCTGGCGTACTCCGGGGAGACCCGCTGGCGTACCAACGCGGGCGAGGAGCTTGCCGCCCGGCTGGGCGAGCCGATGACCCAGGACCTGGTGGCCCAGGCGTGGCGTACCGCCCTGGACCCGGCCGGCGACTGGATGCCACAGGTGCTGCGGGCCGCCGACGCCCGACTCACAGTGCTGCGCAACGCGGGCATGGCCGACGCCGGTGGTCTGATCATCGCCACCGACCAGCAGACCGCCCGCTCGTACGCCAAGCTGATCGAGCAGGTGACCGGCGAGAAGGCCGCAGTGGTGCTCTCCGACGACCAGGGTGCGTCCGCCCGGATCGCGACGTTCGCGGCGTCCGAGCAGCGGTGGCTGGTCGCGGTGCGGATGGTGTCCGAGGGGGTCGACATCCCGCGACTGGCGGTCGGGGTCTACGCCACCAGCGCCAGCACGCCGCTCTACTTCGCCCAGGCGATCGGCCGGTTCGTGCGGGCTCGCCGGGCCGGGGAGACCGCGTCGGTCTTCCTGCCCAGCGTGCCGCACCTGCTCGGGTTGGCCAGCGAGATGGAGACCGAGCGCGACCACGTACTCGGCAAACCCAAGGAAGCCGACGGTTTCGACGACGACCTGCTGGAACGCGCGCAGCGCGACGACCAGGCCAGCGGTGAGCTGGAGAAGCGGTTCGCGGCGCTCTCGGCCACCGCCGAACTGGACCAGGTGATCTTCGACGGCGCGTCGTTCGGCACCGCGGCCCAGGCCGGCACCCCCGAGGAAGAGGAATACCTGGGCCTGCCCGGCCTGCTCACCGCCGACCAGGTCTCACTGCTGCTGACCAAGCGGCAGGCCGCACAGCTCGCCGCCCAGCGCCGCCGTACGGCCGACGGGGCCGCTCAGCCGGCCGCTGCGGCCACGGCAGCGCCACCCGCACCCATGAGCGCCGCCCAGCGTCGCGTGGCGCTCCGGCGCCAGCTGAACGCTCTGGTGGCCGCCCGACACCACCGCACCGGCCAGCCGCACGGCAAGATTCATGCCGAGCTGCGCCGGCTCTGCGGTGGCCCGCCGAGCGCCCAGGCCACCATCGAGCAGCTTGAGGAACGCATCGCCACTGTGCAGACCCTCTAGACCCGCCCAGCTCCAGACCCGCCCAACCGTGGCGGCCGGAGCGCCGAGGATTGCCTGCCCGGGACGGACGGCCCCGATGTCCCCCTGCGGGGTGTCTCGCGTCAAGATCGCGCAATATCCGGGATGTAGTGGCCTCGGTGCGTCGTCGAGGCCACTACACCCTGGTTCGAGCACGATCTGGGCGCGGGGCGCGGGGCGCGGGGCGCGGGGCGCGGGGCGCGGGGCGCGGGGCGCGGGGCGCGGGGCGCGGGGCGGCGGGGCGCGGCGCGCGGGGCGTTTGGACAGAAAAGCTGGCCGGAGGCACCCCTCGGGGTGCCTCCGGCCAGCTATGTCGGTTTGCGGATTTAGTTCGCCATCAGATCGGCGCCACGCCAGCTGAAATCGGGCTCCGTTGCGAACCGCTCGGTGATCTTCACGAGATCCTCCGCGTACTTGTTCGCGTGGTGCCCGCAGAACACCAGCTCGCTCCCACCCACGAGAGTGATTCGGAGCTTCCCGGCAGCATTGCAGCGGTCGCACCGTTCATCGGCGGCTGGGGGCGCCACCGTCTCGGGCGGCGGCGTGAGGGTCGAGTTCATCGCCTTCCTCCTCTGGTCGTCACCGATGAACAATCTCTTCGGTCGTTGCTCACCTATCGTGCAACACCCTTGCTAGGCACTGCCTTCCCTGTGTGCCCGCGGGGGACCGAGGTCACACATGGCAGGGACAGTGTGCCGTGTACCAAGGGTGCCACGTCAACGATCACATTCGTGCAACCGGACGATCACCATCTGGCGTTGCACGCCAGGTGATCAAAACGACACGTTCGGTTGACGAAACCCGCTCAGTCCAGGTAATCCCGGAGGACTTGAGACCGGGACGGGTGACGCAGCTTGGACATCGTCTTGGACTCGATCTGCCGGATCCGCTCCCGGGTCACCCCGTAGACCTGACCGATCTCGTCGAGCGTCCGAGGTTGGCCGTCGGTCAGGCCGAAGCGCAGGCGTACCACACCCGCCTCACGCTCGGAGAGCGTCTGGAGCACCTGCTGAAGCTGGTCCTGCAGGAGCGAGAACGACACCGCGTCGACCGCGACCACGGCCTCGGAATCCTCGATGAAGTCGCCGAGCTGGCTGTCGCCCTCGTCGCCGATGGTCTGGTCCAGTGAGATGGGCTCCCGAGCGTACTGCTGGATCTCCAGCACCTTCTCGGGTGTGATGTCCATCTCCTTGGCCAGCTCCTCCGGAGTGGGCTCGCGGCCCAGGTCCTGGAGCAGCTCACGCTGTATGCGGCCGAGCTTGTTGATGACCTCGACCATGTGCACCGGGATGCGGATGGTGCGGGCCTGGTCGGCCATGGCGCGGGTGATGGCCTGTCGGATCCACCAGGTGGCGTACGTGGAGAACTTGTAGCCCTTGGTGTAGTCGAACTTCTCCACGGCCCGGATCAGACCGAGGTTGCCCTCCTGGATCAGGTCGAGAAACGCCATGCCACGGCCGGTGTAGCGCTTGGCCAGCGACACCACCAGTCGGAGGTTCGCCTCCAGGAGGTGGTTCTTGGCCCGCTCGCCGTCCCGGGAGATCCAGCCCAGGTCACGGACCATCTCGCGGACGAGCTTCTCTTCGCCCTCGTCGGCAGCCCGCAGTCGCTCGGCGGCGTAGAGCCCGGCCTCGATCCGCTTGGCCAGCTCCACCTCCTGCTCGGCGTTGAGCAGCGGAACCTTGCCGATCTGCTTCAGGTACGCCCGGACGGAGTCGGCGGAGGCGGTCAGCTCGGCGTCACGTCGCGCCTGCTTGAGGGCCTCGGATTCCTCGTCGTCCCACTCGAAGTCGTTGTCGGTCGCCGAGGCGGCGGCGTCGGTCTCGGCGGCCTGGGCCAGCTCGGCCGGCTCCTCGACCACCACGTCCTCGATCGCGGCGGCCAGCTCCTCGGGGTCGATCTCGCCCTCGGCGCCCTCGCCCTTGGCCTTGCCGCCAGCCTTGGTCGGCTTGGCTCCGGCAGCCGCGGCCACCGTCGCCTTGGTGGCTCGGGTCGACCGGGTCGCCTTCGCCGGCGTCGCGCCGGCAGCCTCGGCGGCGGTACCGGTCGCCTTGCGAGCGGCCACCTTGCGCGGGGCCGACGTCGCCGGGGCGTCGTCGGCGGCGGGCGCCTGCTTCGGGGCCGGCGCAGCGGCCTTCTTGGTGGTCTTGGCGGTGGTGGCCCGGGACGCTGGCGTGGTCGAGCGGGCCGCGGCGACGCGGCGACGGGTGCTCGCCGAGCCGTCCACCACGACGGTCACTCCCGCCTCGGAGAGCGCCCGCAGGATCTTCTTGGCCTGGGCCGGAGTCACCTCGGCGGACTCGACGGTGCGCGCGAGCTGAGCCGACGTGAGCTGACCACCGGCGCTCTGCGCGTGGGCGATCAGGGTGTCGGTGAGCGAGCGAACGTCGGCGCCGGGCTGGCGGGGTTCTGTCACGAATGACCTTCCGGAGGCGAAGAGCGGGCACGGCGGGTTCGTCCAGCGCAGCGAGGGTTACCGTGCCGGGCGATGTGGTTGAGGGACCCTCGTGTCACGGTCCGGCCGGTGGTCGGCGGTCCGTGCCGCGTGGGCAGGGGTGAATTGTAACGCCGTCTGCGGCGATCATCCTGCTCCGCACCGCGTACCGCCGGTGGGGACCGTCGGTGGGGCGGAGATATGGGCTTCGCGGTAATGATAGCCGCGCGGCCGGCGAAGGGCTTCCGTCGTCGAGCCCATTGGCGCGCAGATCGTGTCCGAACTGCCGTTTGAGCAGGCAGTACGAGGTCAATGTGGCGGTTGCAAGGGTGCGCGTGTGGATCACCGAGGTCGCTGCCGGTCCGGCCGGTGGCGTCCCGATCAGGTCGCGGTTGGGCAACGGTTGTGAGCCGGGCATGGACGGGGCGGTAGGCACTTAAGCGACATTACCAACCTAAAGGGGCATCTTGCCGGAGGTCGGCCGCTCAAGCCGTGCGGGCGGCGCGTGTGCACCCACCTCCCAGCTGGATGCCAGGCATTAAAGATCCTGGTCTGGTGCCGTCGCGCGGTATCGGGAACGATGATCTTCGGAGGCCGGGTCGGTAGTTTCACCCACCCACATGCACCCGGACTGCGGAAAGAGGCGAATCATGACCAACTCGGCTACGACACCGTCCGAGCTGCTGACCATCGCGGTGCAGGTGGCTCGGGACGCGGCCGACACCGCGTACCGGATGCGCGCCGAGGGAGTCGTCGTCGCCGCCACCAAGAGCACCGTCACCGACGTGGTCACCGCCGCCGACCGGGCGGTCGAGCGGCAGATCCTCGACGCGTTGGCCGCGCTGCGTCCGGACGACTCGGTGTTGGGCGAGGAGTACGGCGAGGGGGCTTCCGGCGCGGCGCCCAGCGGGGTCCGCTGGATCGTCGACCCGATCGACGGCACGGTGAACTACCTGTACGGGCTGCCGTACTCGGCGGTCTCGCTGGCGGCCGAGGTGGACGGGATGGTGGTTGCCGGCGTCGTGCGCAACGTGAGCACCGGCGAGGAATGGACCGCCACGGCCGGCGGCGGGGCCTGGCGCGACGGTGCCCGGCTGCGCTGCTCCGGCGAGGTCGACCTGGGGCAGGCGCTGGTCGGCACCGGCTTCGGCTACGACGCCGGCCGTCGGGCGCACCAGGCGCAGGTGGTGGCCGGGCTGATCGCACACGTACGGGACATCCGCCGGCTCGGCGCCGCGGCGCTTGACCTTTGCCTGGTCGCCGAGGGGCGGCTCGACGCGTACTTCGAGAAGGGTCTTGCGGCCTGGGACCTGGCGGCGGGCGGGCTGGTGGCCGCCGAGGCGGGGGTTCGGGTCGCCGGCCTGGCCGGTCGGCCGCCGGGACCGGACCTGGTGGTCGCGGCCCCGCCCGCGCTCTTCGCTCCGCTGCACGACCGGTTGGCCGCGCTGGACGCCGCAGGCGGGCCCTGACCGGTGAACCAGGTCGGCCGGCGCCTGGGCGGCCGGCCCTGGCCGGTGGGCCGGCTCGGTGCCGGCTCGCCGACGTGGCGTCGCCTGGGGCCGGTTACACCGTCACTTGGCCGCTGGAGACGGGCAGGAGCCCTTCGGCGCCTCCGGCGGGCCCGAGTCGCCGAGTGACTGGTTGACCTCGGTCGTGGTGGCGAGCTGCTGGAAGTTGTTGCCCAGCACGACGTCCACGGTGTCGTCGGTGCGCTTCTCGTCGTAGCCCGGGGTGGCGTTGTTGAGGAAGTACGCCTGGAGCAGGTGCGCGGACCCGACACCCTTCGGGCCGTACCGCAGCACCGCGACGCTGTTGATCTTCTTCTCGTTCCCGGTCTTCTTGACCTGGAACTGTCGATTGCTGAACTCGTCGGCGACGGTGTGGGCGAGACCGGGCTGATCCGTGGCATTGAACACGTTGATCTTGACGTCTTTGCGCTCGCGCAGGGTCAGATCCGCCAGCGGCCAACCCTCGGGGCAACCCGCCGCGGTGCCCACGTTGCCCTGGCTGTCGCGGACCACGGCCACGACGACGAAGACCAGGGCGATGATCGCCAGCAGGCCGACGACGACGAGTGCTCGCACGCGCGCAAAACTCATCAGGGCACTCCCCGGACCTCAGTGGGTGGTGACGGCCAGAAACGATCGCTCAGGCCGCTGGCCGTCGAATACGCCGCTGAGGTTAACGGTTGTCCGGCCGTCGCGTGGAAACAGCCCGACATGCCGGCGCGCCGACCGCGAACCGGGTACTACTACCCCTATCTTCGTGTCGCCTGAATCACATTGGGAACAACTTCGCGTGCGGGGGCGTACATCTCAGCCGCAAGGGCGGTATACATGCCTCGCCCAAGGGGGGGTAAGGTTCCGCGCTCGCAGGGGAGTCGCCCCGGCGAGCTCGACCCGTTCGGTCCTCGGGTCGGGTGCCCGACACAAGTGGTGGCCGGCCAGCGGAACCGAAACAGCGTCGTCCGGCGTTACAACCGGAAGCGACAACATCGATATGGGAGAGTGAAACCGATGGCCACCGACTACGACGCCCCGCGTCGCGACGAGGTCGACCTCGGCGAGGACAGCCTGGAAGAGCTCAAGGCACGGCGCGTCGACTCACAATCGGGCGCGGTGGACGTCGACGAGGCCGAGGTGGCCGAGAGCTTTGAGCTGCCCGGTGCCGATCTGGCCGACGAGGAGCTCACGGTCAAGGTGCTTCCGATGCAGCAGGACGAGTTCCGGTGCGCCCGCTGCTTCCTGGTCCACCACCGTAGCCAGCTGGCGGTCGAGCGTAACGGCGAGCTGATCTGTCGCGAGTGCGTCTGACAACCACAACACCGGCGGCGGCCTCCTGAACGGGGTCGCCGCTGCCGGTGTAGGCATGCGGCAGCGGTGGGTACCTGCTTGACTCGTAGCGGGTAGCCACAGCACCGGGAGGTCCGATGAGCGATCGAGGCGGCACCACCGAAGGCGGCACGGACGGCCTCGGTGCCACCCGTGGCACGGACGACCTCGGTGCCACCCGTGGCACGGACGACCTCGGTGCCACCGTCGCGGCGCTGACCGCGGACGACATCGCGCCGGCCCGACGCCGTCAACTTCTGACGCGGATGGTCGGGCAGGCCCGTGCGCGGGGCATCTCCGACCTGTTCAAGCCGCGCGCCGCCGTGCGGTGGATGGTAGACGCCGTCGCCGAGATCGCCCCGCACGTGCCGGTACGGGACCTGGACACGCTGCGCCAGCACTTCCCCGGCCTGGACGACGCAGCCCTGGCCGACCGGCTCATCCGCAACGCGTCGAGGACCACCGCCGCGGTCGGCGCGGCCGGTGGGGGCGTCGCCGCCGTCGAGTGGACGGTGGCCCCGACCCTGCTCTCCGCGCCGGTGCTGCTCGCCGCGGAGACCGTGGCCGTGGTGGCGGTGGAGCTGAAACTCGTCGGCGAGCTGCACGAGGTCCACGGCGTGGCGCTACCCGCCGCCGGCAGCCAACGGGCGGTCGCGCTGGTGCACTCGTGGGCCACTCAACGCGGCGTCAACCCGATGGTGCCCGGTGTGGGAGTGGGAGCTGTGCTCGGCACCGCCGCCCGCAAGGAGTTGCGGGACATGCTGCTGCGGCGTTTTGGCCGCAACCTCACCACGCTCGGGCCGTTCCTGACGGGAGCGGCGGTGGCCAGCTTCCTCAACCGCCGGGCCACCCAGCAGATGGCCGACCAACTCCAGGTGGACCTGCGCCGGCGGGGCATCGCCCGGCCCGCGCCACCGGCGGCCCTCCCGGGCCCACCGACCGGCACCTGAGCGGCCCTCCGCCGTCGGATCAGCTCGGCTCGCCCGCCGTCGGCTGGGAACCGGCCAGGGCGTCCCGTGCGGTCAGTACCGCCTCGGCCAGCTCGACCGGATGGCGGGTACTCACCACCCAGAACGGGGTCGGATCCGCGGGATCGTCGAGGATCACCTGCACGGCGCCGCCGATCCACGGTCGCTGCACCACGAAGGCGAGCGGGTCCGCGCCGACGCCGAGCACCTCACGTCGGCCGGCCACGTCCAGCGGCACCACGTCGGCCACGAATCGGACCGGCAGGCGGGCGTCGTCGACCTGCAGCTCGGCATCGGTCACCCCGACCCGGATCCGGCCCAGCCACCACAGCCCGACCGCTGTCAGCGGCACCAGCACGGCGAACGGCAGCCAGGCGCGGACGCCGGAGGCGCCCATCCAGATCTCGACGGCCAGCAACGCGGCGGCCACCAGCCCGGCCAGCCACAGCCACCAGGGCAGATCCAGGCGCTCGGTGTACGCCGAGCGGGCGGCGACCGGCGGCTGATCGGCTGACGGGGAGGGCGACATGCTCACTCCTGCGAGGGTACGGCGCACGGCGGCTCGACGAACCGGCAGGATGGCAGGGTCACCCCGCGAACCGGACGGAAGAGGGGACCCGTGACCGACGTCGTACCCGTGCCTGTGCAGCTGCTCGACCCGGAGCTGCCGCTGCCCACGTACGCCCATCCCGGCGACGCCGGGGCCGACCTGGTGGCGGCCGCGGACGTGGAGCTGCCACCCGGCGGCCGCGCCCTGGTGCCCACCGGCGTGGCCATCGCGCTGCCGGAGGGGTACGTGGGCCTGGTCCATCCCCGCTCCGGTCTGGCGGCCAGGCTCGGCGTGACGGTGCTCAACGCGCCCGGTACGGTCGACGCCGGCTACCGGGGTGAGATCCTGGTCAACCTGATCAATCATGATCGGGATCTGCCGGCGAAGATCTCCCGCGGCGACCGGATCGCTCAGCTCGTGGTCCAGCAGGTCGCGCGGGCGCGGTTCGAGCCGGTGGTCGAGCTGCCCGCGTCCCGGCGCGGGACCGGTGGGCACGGGTCCACCGGTGGGCACGCCGGGCTGGTGCCGTCGCCGACGGGCCAGGACCGGGTCGAGCGGCGGCCGAGCGAGCCGGGCCGCGGGCAGACGGAAGAGGTGGCAGGGTGAGTGTGAACAGCGGAGGGCAGGCGCAGTGATCTTCTCCCGAAAGCGGGCCGATGCGGAGCGGCAGACCCGTGACGAGCGGGCTACCCAGGTCCCGGACCAGGGCGATGCGACGCCGACGCTGGAGCGCGGCCCGTACGACATCTCCGAGAGCTACGACGACGTGCAGCGACTCGACCTGGGCAGCCTGCACATCCCGGCGATCGCCGACGTCGAGGTGCGGGTGCAGGCCGACCCGCAGGGTGTGATCCAGCAGGTGGTGCTGGTGCACGGTGACAACGCGCTCCAGTTGGGCGTCTTCGCCGCCCCCCGGTCCGAGGGGATCTGGGACGAGGTGCGCGAGGAGATCCGGCAGTCGCTGCTCCGCGACGGCGCGAGCGCGCAGGAGGTCGCCGGCGAGTACGGCCCGGAGCTGCACGCCCAGGTGAACACCCCGGACGGCCCGACGAACCTGCGGTTCGTCGGAATCGACGGGCCGCGCTGGATGGTCCGGGGCGTGTTCCAGGGCCCGGTGGCCACCGACCCGGCCATGGCCGGGCCTCTCGTCGAGTGCCTGGACGGCCTGGTGGTCGACCGTGGGCAGGAGGCGAAGCCGGTCCGCGAGCCGCTGCCGCTGCGGCTGCCCCGGGAGATCGCCGACCAGGCCGAGGCCGAGGCGGGCGACGCCGCGGCCGCGCCGCGTCAGGTCTGACCCGCGCGCACCGGCCCGCCGGAACCAGCCCCGTCGGCGTACGCTGGCGGCACGGTTCCGGCGCCGCCGGGGCCGGCCGGGGACGGCGAGCGTGGAGAGGGTGACGCGGAGGTCATGACGACCGACGAGGGCCGGGTGTCGCTACGGCGCATCCTGCAGAGGTTCACCGCCAGCGAGGCCGAGATCGACGCGCAGGAGCTGCGTCGGGAGAGCGCCGAGTGCGGCGGGATCCCCGCCCAGCAGTGCTCCCGGGGTCAGCTGGTCTCGGTCGCCGGTCGGCTGCGCACGGTGGTCTACACGCCGCGCACCAATCTGCCCACCCTAGAGGCCGACCTGTACGACGGCAGTGACGTGGTCACCCTGGTCTGGCTGGGGCGACGGCACATCGCCGGGATCGAGCCGGGCCGGCATCTGACCGCCCGTGGCCGGGTGGCCGTGCGGGACGACCGCAAGGTCATCTACAACCCCTACTACGAGCTGGACTCGCCCAAGTGACGGCACTGCGGACGGAAGGCCGGCGATGACGACGGGACAGGACCGGGCGGCACAGCCGGATACCGACCCTCAGGACGAGGAGCCGCTGCCGACGATCGCCGAGCAGATGGCCGACCAGCTCGGCGGCTGGCGGGGGCTGGTCGAGTCCAGCATCCCGGTCGTGGTGTTCGTCGTGGCCAACATCATTGGCGAGCTGCGGCCGGCGGTGATCGCGTCGATCGCCGTCGCGGTGCTGATCGCCGGGCTGCGGCTGGCCCAGCGTCGGCCGATCCGGCACGCCGTCAACGGGCTCTTCGGCGTCGGCGTCGGCGCGGCCATCGCGTGGCGTACCGGCGACGAGCGTGACTTCTACCTTCCCGGCATCCTCTACGGCATCGGCTACGGCATCGCCCTGCTGATCTCGGCCGCGATCCGGCAGCCGCTGGTGGGCTGGATCTGGTCGGTGTTGGTGGCCAAGGGCCGGTCGGAGTGGCGGTCCGACCCGAAGCTGGTGCGCACCTTCACCCAGCTGACAGTGCTCTGGGGCGTGGTCTGGCTGGCCAAGGTGGGCGTGCAGGCCGGGCTCTACCTGGCCCACCAGGACACCGCCTTGGGCGTGGCCCGGCTGGCGCTCGGCTACCCGCCGTACGCGCTGCTGTTGCTGATCACGGTCTGGACGGTGCGCCGGGTCACCCGGGAGTCGCCGCCGGCTCCGCTGCCCAGCGCCTGAGCGACGCCGGGTCACCCGGCCCGCTCAGCGCGCCGTCGGGGTCAACGTGAGCTGCGGGTCCGTTCGACGCTGTCCGGCCCGAGGATCACCGTGCGGACCTCGTCCTCCACCTCGGCGGTGCAGACGAAGATCAGCTCGTCGCCGGCCTCGATCGGGTCGTCCGGGCTGGGCACCAGGACCCGCTTGCCGCGCAGGATCGCCACCAGGGCGGAGTCGCGGGGCAGCGGCACGGCGTGGATCGGCTGACCGACGTAGGGGGCGGTCGGTGGCAGGGTGATCTCGACGAGGTTCGCCTCGCCCTGTCGGAAGGTCATCAGCCGGACCAGGTCGCCGACGGTGACCGCCTCCTCGACGAGCGCGGCCATCACCCGCGGCTTGCTCACCGCGACGTCCACGCCCCACTGTTCGGTGAACAACCACTCGTTCTCGGCCCGGTTGACCCGGGCGACCACCCGGGGCACCGCGAACTCTGTCTTGGCCAGCAGCGACAGCACCAGATTGGTCTTGTCGTCGCCGGTCGCCGCGACCACCACGTCGCAGCCGGCGACGTCGGCCTCCTCCAGGCTGCTCAGCTCGCACGCGTCGGCCAGCACCCACTCGGCGGCCGGCACCCGGTCCGGGCGCAGCATCTTGGGCTGGCGCTCGATCAGCATCACCTGGTGGCCGTTGTCGATCAACTCCTGGGCGATCGAGCGGCCCACGTTGCCCGCGCCCGCGATGGCGACCCGCATGGCTCAGTGCCCTCCTTCCGGCGGCGTCGCCGCCACCGACGTGACCGTCGCCGCGATGTCATCGCTGACCAGCATGAACACCTGGTCGCCCTCCTGCATGACGGTGGAGCCGGTGGGCAGTGTGCCGATGCCGAAGCGGATCAGGTAGGCCACCCGCGCCCCGGTCGCGTCCTCCAGCGTCCGCACCGGTCGGCCGATCCAGTCCTTGTGTACGGGCACCTCGACGATCGACACCGTGCTCGTGGGGTCGCGGAAGATCTCCACGTTGCCCTCCGGCACCAGGTGTCGCAGCATCCGGTCCGCCGTCCACCGCACGGTCGCCACGGTGGGGATGCCCAGCCGCTCGTAGACCTGCGCCCGGCGCTGGTCGTAGATGCGGGCGGCGACCCGGGACACGCCGAACGTCTCGCGGGCCAGCCGGGCCGAGATGATGTTGGAGTTGTCGCCGCTCGACACCGCCGCGAAGGCGTCCGCGCGCTCGATGCCGGCCTGACGGAGCACCTCGCCGTCGAAACCGGCCCCGGTCACCGTGATCCCGGCGAAGTCAGGGCCGAGCCGGCGGAAGGCGTCGGCATCCTGGTCGATCACCGCCACCGAGTGCCCTCGGGACTCCAGGCTGTGGGCGAGGGTCGACCCGACCCGACCACATCCCATGATCACGACGTGCACGCTGTCCCTCCCAAGGTGCGTCCCGCTCCCGCTGCCGGTGGCCTTCGAGTGCGAGCCTGCCACGTCCCGGTCACGAGCGGGGACCGACCGTACCCCGCCGTCGTGAGCAGCGGTGATCGCCCACCCCCGCGCCCCCACCGTGGTGGTCGTACTCTTGGCGTTCGTGGCCAGTCCCACCTCGCTGCTGAAGCGGCTTCTTCTCGGTCGACCGTTCCGGTCCGACCGGCTTCAGCACACCCTCCTGCCGAAGCGCATCGCGCTGCCCGTGTTCGCCTCCGACGCGCTGTCCAGCGTCGCGTACGCGCCCGACGAGATCCTGCTGACCCTCTCCATCGCCGGTGCGTCCGCGTACTTCTTCTCGCCGTGGATCGCGCTGGCCGTTGTCGTGGTCATGCTCACCGTGGTGGCGAGCTACCGGCAGAACGTGCACGCCTACCCGTCCGGTGGCGGCGACTACGAGGTGGCCACGGTCAACCTGGGGCCGAAGTTCGGCGTCGGGGTGGCCAGCGCCCTGCTGGTCGACTACGTGCTCACGGTGGCGGTGTCGGTCTCCTCCGGGGTGGCCAACCTGGGCTCCGTGGTGCCGTTCGTGGCCACCCACAAGGTCCTGATCGCGGTGAGCGCGGTGGTCCTGCTCACCGCGGTCAACCTGCGCGGGCTGCGCGAGTCGGGCACGGCGTTCGCCATCCCCACCTACGGCTTCGTGATCGTGATGCTCGGGATGCTGCTCACCGGGCTGTTCCGGGTCTTCGTGCTGGGCGACGAGCTGCGCGCGCCGAGCGCCGACCTGGTGATCCAGGCCGAACACAGCGTGACCGGTTTCGCGCTCATCTTCCTGCTGCTGCGGACGTTCAGCTCGGGTGCCGCCGCGCTCACCGGCGTGGAGGCGATCTCCAACGGGGTGCCGGCGTTCAAGGCGCCGAAGAGCCGCAACGCCGCCACCACCCTGCTGCTGCTCGGCACCATCTCGGTGAGCATGCTGGTCGGGATCATCTGGCTGGCCCGGCTGACCCACCTCCAGTTCGTCGAGGATCCGAACCTCCAGATCGTCTCCGGCCCCGAGGGGTACGTGCAGAAGACGGTCACCACCCAGCTCGGGGAGACGGTCTTCGGTTCCGGGTCGATCCTGCTCTACGTGCTGGCCGGGGTGACCGCCCTGATCCTGTTCCTGGCCGCGAACACCGCGTTCAACGGTTTCCCGGTGCTCGGCTCGATCCTGGCCCAGGACCGCTACCTGCCCCGCCAGTTCCACACCCGGGGCGACCGGCTGGCCTTCTCCAACGGCATCACCTTCCTCGCCCTCTTCGCGATCGTGCTGATCGTCGGCTTCCAGGCCGAGGTGACGAAGCTGATCCAGCTCTACATCGTCGGGGTCTTCGTCTCGTTCACCGTCTCCCAGGCCGGCATGATCCGGCACTGGAACCGGCACCTGCGCACCGAGCGGGACCCGGAGGCACGCCGTCGGATGGTCCGCTCCCGGGCGATCAACACGTTCGGCATGGGCCTGACCGGCACGGTGCTGGTGATCGTCCTGATCACCAAGTTCCTGCTCGGCGCCTGGATCGCGATCGCCGCGATGGCGGTGATCTACGTGCTGATGCTGGCGATCCGCCGGCACTACGACCGGATCGCCGTCGAGCTGACCCCGCCGGACGAGGGCCGGGCCGTGCTGCCCGCCCGCAACCACGCGATCGTGCTGGTCAGCAAACTGCACCAGCCGACGCTGCGGGCCATCGCTTACGCCCGCGCCACCCGACCGGACACCCTCACCGCGGTGACCGTCAACGTGGACGAGAAGGACACCCGGGACCTGCAGGCCGACTGGGAGCGCCGGGAGATGGCCATCCCGCTCACCGTGATCGACTCGCCGTACCGGGAGATCACCCGCCCGATCCTGGACTTCGTCGCCTCCACCCGCCGCAAGTCGCCCCGGGACGTGGTCACCGTGTTCATCCCGGAGTATGTGGTCGGCCGTTGGTGGGAGAACCTGCTGCACAACCAGAGCGCCCTGCGCCTCAAGGGCCGGCTGCTCTTCGAACCGGGGGTGATGGTGGTCAGCGTGCCGTGGCAGCTCGCGTCGACAGCGAGCAAGAACCTGGACCGGCTGGACGCCACGCTGTCCCGGACCCCGGCGCGGGGGCCACGGAGCGCCGTGCCGCCGGTGGTCGCCGCCCCGCCGGTGGCCGCCACGCCGCCCGGCGAGGGCGGGCCCGAGAACAGCGGAACGATGGGAAACACTCGTGACTGAGCTGGGCGGTCAGCGGACCGCGACACCTGGGACACCGTCGGCGTCGTCGGCGTTCGAGCGGGGTCTGGCCGAGGCGGAGCGGGTCGAGCTGACCGTCGACGCGGTCGCCCCCGGGGGGCACTGTGTCGCCCGGGTGGACGGGCAGGTGGTCTTCGTCCGGCACGCGCTGCCCGGTGAACGGGTCATCGCCGAGGTCACCGAGGTGCACCGGGGGTTCGTCCGAGCCGACGCGGTGACCGTTCTGGAACCCTCACCGGACCGGGTCGAGCCGCCCTGCCCGTACGCGAAGCCGGGTGCCTGCGGGGGCTGCGACCTCCAGCACGTCGCCCCGGCCGCGCAGCTGGCCTGGAAGACCGCCGTGATCCGCGAGCAGCTGGTCCGCCTCGGCGGGCTGACCGACGTCGAGTTGGACCGGCTCGGCGTCCGGGTCGAGGCGTTGCCCGGTGGGCTGCTCGGCTGGCGCTCCCGGGTCCGTTACGCGGTCGACGCCGCGGACCGGGCCGGCCTGCTCAAGCACCGCTCGCACGAGGTGGTGCCGATCGACCGCTGCCGGATCGCCCACCCGGCCATCCAGCAGCTGCCGGTGCTCACCCCCACCGGTGCGCGCTGGCCGGCCGCCGACGCGGTGGAGACCGTCGCCAGCACCGGCGGGGACGTGACCGTCACGGAGATCCGCGACGGGGTGCCCACCCCGGTCAGTGGCCCGACCGAGGTTCGCGAGGTCGCCGCCGGACGGGACTGGACGCTGCCCGCGTCCGCGTTCTGGCAGGTGCACCCGGCCGCGGCGGACGCCCTCTCCACGGCGGTGCTGGAGCTGCTGGACCCGCAGCCGGGCGAGATCGCCTGGGACCTCTACGGCGGCGCTGGGCTGTTCGCCGCCGGGCTGGCCGAACGGGTCGGCGCGACCGGCCGGGTGACAGTGGTCGAAGCGGCGGCGCAGGGTGTCGCCGCCGCCCGGGAGAACCTCGCCGACCTGCCCAGCGTCGAGGTGGTGTCGGCCCGGGTGGAGACCGCGCTGGCCCGCCGACGGATCACCGGCCCGGTCGACGTGGTGGTGCTCGACCCGCCGCGCTCCGGGGCCGGCGCCCCGGTGGTCCGCGCGCTGGCCGCCGCCGGCCCGCGGGCGGTCGCGTACGTGGCCTGTGATCCGGCCGCCTTCGCCCGGGACGTGCGTACCTTCGCCGACCTCGGTTGGCGGTTGGCGGCGCTACGGGGCTTCGACCTCTTCCCGATGACGCAGCACGTCGAGCAGGTCGGGCTGCTGCTTCCGCCGGACGCGCGGTAGAACACCGCGCGTCAGCGCCTGACCGGGTGCTCAGCTGCCCACTTCCCGCCCGGCCCGGGTGCGTGGGGCTCGGGCCGGGCTGCGGAGTACCGGGGGGCCGATAGACTCTCCGGTCATGAGTGTTGAAGAGGACACGGCCAACCACGGCCGGCTGCTGGGGACGGTTCGCGGTCCGCAGGACGTCAAGCGGATGTCCGGCGAGGAACTGGACGTCCTCGCCGCCGAGATCCGGGACTTCCTGATCACCAAGGTCTCCCGTACCGGCGGGCACGTCGGGCCCAACCTCGGTGTGGTCGAGCTGACGCTCGCCATGCATCGCGTCTTCGACTCCCCCCGGGACCGGCTCCTGTTCGACACCGGCCACCAGGCGTACGTACACAAGATCCTTACCGGGCGTCAGGCCGGCTTCGACAAGCTCCGCCAGCGCGGTGGCCTCTCCGGCTACCCGAGCCAGGCCGAGAGCGAGCACGACCTCATCGAGAACTCGCACGCTTCCACCGCGCTGTCCTACGCCGATGGCCTCGCCAAGGCGTACGCCCTCCGGGGCGAGGCGCGCAGCGTCGTGGCCGTGGTCGGTGACGGCGCGCTGACCGGCGGGATGTGCTGGGAGGCGTTGAACAACATCGCCACCGCCGGCAACTCCCTCGTGATCGTGGTCAACGACAACGGCCGGTCCTACTCGCCGACCATCGGCGGGCTGGCCGACCACCTCTCCTCGCTGCGGCTCAACCCCGGCTACGAGAAGGTCCTGGACACCGTCAAGGACGCCCTCGGCTCCACGCCGCTGGTCGGCAAGCCGATGTACGAGGTGCTGCACGCGGTCAAGAAGGGCATCAAGGACGCCGTCGCCCCGCAGGCCATGTTCGAGGACCTCGGCATCAAGTACGTGGGCCCGGTGGACGGGCACGACGTGACGGCGGTCGAGGCGGCGCTGCGCGCGGCCAAGAACTTCGGCGGCCCGGTCATCGTGCACGCGGTCACCCGCAAGGGCTACGGCTACCGTCCGGCCGAGGAGGACGAGGCGGACTGCCTGCACGGCCCCGGCAGCGCCTTCGACGTGGAGACCGGCGCGCTGCTGGCCGCCCCGTCGGTGAAGTGGACGCACGTCTTCGCCGACGAGCTGCTGGCCATCGCCGACGAGCGCCCGGACGTGGTGGGCATCACCGCCGCGATGGCCGAGCCGACCGGCATCGCCAAGCTGGCCCGCAAGTACCCCGAGCGGGTGTACGACGTGGGCATCGCCGAGCAGCACGCGGCCACCTCGGCGGCCGGGTTGGCGCTCGGTGGGCTGCACCCGGTGGTCGCGGTCTACGCCACCTTCCTCAACCGTGCCTTCGACCAGGTCCTGCTGGACGTGGCGATGCACAAGCTGCCGGTGACCTTCGTACTGGACCGGGCGGGCATCACCGGCCCGGACGGGCCGAGCCACTACGGCATCTGGGACATGTCGGTCTTCGGGGTGGTGCCGGGGCTGCGGATCGCCGCTCCCCGCGACGCCGCCACCCTGCGGGAGGAGCTGCGCGAGGCGATGGCCGTCGACAACGGCCCGACCGTGGTGCGGTTCCCGACCGGTGCGGTCGCCGCGGACCTGCCGGCGCTGCGCCGGGTCGGCACTGTCGACGTGCTGGCCGAGTCCGCCCGTACCGACGTGCTGCTCGTCGCCGTCGGCTCCTTCGGCCAGTTGGGCATGGAGGTGGCCGCCCGGGTCGCCGAGCAGGGCTACGGGGTCACCGTCGTCGACCCTCGCTGGGTGCGTCCGGTCCCGGCGGAGCTGGTCGACCTGGCCGCCCGCCACCGGCTCGTGGTCAGCGTCGAGGATGGCGTCCGGGTCGGCGGGGTGGGCGACGCGCTCGCCCAGGCGATGCGCGACGCCGACGTCCGGGTGCCGCTCAAGGACCTGGGCGTGCCGGCCGACTGGCACCCGCACGGCACCCGCGCGCAGATCCTCGCCGACCTGGGCCTGACCGCCCAGGACGTGGCCCGCAACGTCACCGGCTGGATCTCCGGCCTGGACGCCACCCCGGACCGCCTCACCCCCAGCGACGCGGCCGCACAGAACTGACGAGAACGAACGACGGCGGGCGTCCCTCGGGACGCCCGCCGTCGTGTATCCATCCCCAACACCCTCGCCCGGCCCCCGCCCCCGCCGATCTTGCACCTTCGGTCGGCGTGATGCGCCTTGAGTCCCGATTTGTCGGCGCAGAAAGTGCAAGATCGCGCGGGCGGGGGCGCGGGCGGGGTTAGCGGGGGGAGATTGAGCGGTAGTGGGTCTTGTCGGTGTTGGCGAGGCTGTAGGTCTGGGAACGGGACGGGGTGGGGATGACCGCCAGGCCGGGGCGCTCGACCAGCAGGGGAGTGCCCGGCGGGACGGACAGGGAGCTGTCCCGGGTGGCCCGCCAGCTCAGCACCACCAGCGGCTGACCGGGCACCGGCAGTTGGTACGCCTGCAACGGGGTGGCCCGGTCAGCGGGTGAGACGACGGGTGCGCTCCCGTCGGCCGGTCGGTAGATCACCGCCGTCATCGCGCCGGCGTCGGTGTCCCAGCCGAGCTGCTGCAACTCGGCCGGCTCGCCGCCGCCGAGGGCGACTTCGCCGAGCGAGCGCACGGTGAGCTTCGCCATCGGCCAGGACGTCGGCACCGAGCGTGGGGCGTCCCGGTCCCCGATCCGGCGCGGAATGCTGCCGAACGGGCCCCGATCGCCGGACAGCACGCAGGTGTCCAGGCCGGTGAGCGCCCGCCGGCCCGTGCCGGACTCGTCGCGGACCAGCGGGTAACGCGGGTCGACGGTGCCGGTGCCCAGGTCGAGCAGCCGGTCGGCGGCCCGCCCACGGGGGAGCGACTCCGTGGTCCGCAGGGTCGCGGTCACGCCGACGGCCGTGCAGGACGGCACGTCTACCGGTGCGCTGAGACCGTCCGCGATGGTCAACGTCCGGTCCTTTGGCCCGAGGAGGCTCTGCACCCGGGCCGAGACCAGGTAACGCCGGCCGCCGGCCGTCTGCACCGGCAGCACGTCGGAGTAGACGAGGTAACCCGGATCGGTGTACTCGGTGGCGCGGGTCACCGCGTACCGGTCGCCCTCGCGGGTCAGTTGCAGCAGCCAGGACGCGCTTTCGCCGGGTACGTCGGCGGCCACCAGCGCCACCGGTGCGCCGTCGACCCGACCGGAGAAGAGGATGCCGGACGAGGGCAGGTGCGCGCGGTCGTCGGCCGGCGACCGCCAGCCCCGGACCGCCGCTGTGACCGCTGCCGTCGCCGTGGCGTCCCCGGAGAGGTCGCCGCGGGGCGGCCACACCGCCAGCGAGCCGTCCAGGCTGTCGTACCCGACCCGGAGGTCCTGCGGCTTCCGCTCGGCTACGGGGCCGCAGGCCGTGCCGGCCAGCAGCGCGCTCAGCAGGACGGGAAGCGCCCTGCCGTACCGACGGCCTGGAGTCACCTGGCCCGCCCCCGATCGCCTCGCCGTCGCTGTCGGAAAGCGCCATAGTACGAGATGTCCGGTGCGGAGCCTCAGCTGGCCGGCACTCGAACCACCACAATGGACACCACCGGGGGTTTAGGGCGTTTTGGTTGCTCCGGTAGACTCCGCCGACTGTGACGCCTGCCGAGTCCCGCGCCCTGCCCGCGCCGCACCCGGAGGCGGCAGCCGACTCCGCTGAGCTGGTGAATTACCGCACACCGGCCGGCCTCTTCGCCGGCCCGCCCGCGGTGACCGCCCCCACCACGGACCCCGAAACGCCGGCCGAGCCCGAAGCGCCAGCGGGACCCACAGCGCCAGCGGGACCCACAGCGCCAGCGGGACCCACAGCGCCAGCGGAACCCACAGCGCCAGCGGAACCCACAGCGCCGGCCGAGAGCGCGGTGCCGACGCGGGCGCGGTGGCGTCGGTGGACTCGGCGTCGGCAGCACCTGGCGGTGGGCGGACTGTTCCTGCTCGCCGCACTCTGGGTGACCAGCCGGATCTGGCTGGACCCGTCCGGCAGGGTGGCCTCGCTCTACACCGGTGACCCGGCACAGGTGCAGTTCTTCCTCGCCCACTCGGTACGCGTGGTGCTGCACGGCGAGTACCCGTTCTACACCGAGCAGTTCAACTACCCGGACGGCGTCAACCTGATGGCCAACACGGCCGTGCTGGCGCTGGGCATCCCGATGGTCCCGGTGACGCTGCTCTTCGGTCCGGCGGTCTCCTTCGTGGTGCTGGTCACGCTCGGCCTCGCCGGCACCGCCATGGCCTGGTACCTGATGCTCTCCCGCCACCTGGTGCGTACCCCGCTCGCGGCGGCGGTCGGCGGCTGGTTCTGCGGGTTCTCGCCCGCGATGCTCTCGCACGCCAGTTGGCACCCGAACATCATCAGCCAGTTCCTGCTGCCGTTCATCGTGTGGCGGGTGCTGGTGCTCACCCGCTCCGGAAAGCCGGTCCGGGACGGGGCCCTGCTCGCCCTGTTGGTCGCCGCGCAGGCGTTCATCAACGAGGAGATCCTGCTCTTCACGGCGATGGCCTGCGGCATCTTCCTGCTGGCGGTGCTCGCCCAGGAGCCGGCCCGGTGGCGTGCGGCGTGGCGACCCCTGGGAGTCGGCGTGGCGACCTGCGCGCTGCTGGCCGGGGCGCTGCTGGCGTACCCGCTGTACGTGCAGTTCGCCGGGCCGATGGCCTACCACGGGCTCAGTGACGCGGTGCAGGACTACGGCAACGACATCGCCGCCTTCTTCGCTCCCGGCTCGCCCACCCTCGGCGGCAACCAGCGAGCCAACATCAACCTGGCGCCGAACTACTCCGAGGAGAACGCCTTCTTCGGCTGGAGCCTGTCGATGCTGGCCATCGGCATCGTGGTCTGGCTGCGCCGGGAGTTGATCGTCCGGGCGCTCGCGGTGACCGGCGTGTTCTTCGCCGTGCTCTCCCTCGGCGAGCGGGTCTCCTGGTGGGACCGCGAGCTGATCACCGGGCCGTGGCAGTGGTTGGTCCACCTGCCGCTGCTGGACGCGGTGGTGCCGACCCGGTTCGGGCTGATCACCAGCGTGGTGGTGGGCCTTCTGCTCGCGCTCGCCGTCGAGCGGGCCTGGGCGCTGCGCCCGGCCGACCGCCGTACCGTCCACGTGCTCACCGCCGCGGGCCTGGCCTTCGCGCTGCTGCCGATCGCGCCGATGCCGCTGCGGATGGTCTCCCGGCCGCCGGTGCCGGACTTCATCACGGCGGACCGTTGGCGGGCGTACGTCGGGCCGGACCAGACGCTGGTGCCGATCCCGGTGCCCAGCATGGGCAACACGCACGGCATGCGCTGGGCGGCGGCCACCAACCTCGACTTCAAGATCCCCGGCGGCTACTTCCTCGCGCCCCGCAACGGCAACACCGGTGACGCGGGTCGGTTCGGCGGTCGTCCCAGCGGCGTGGGCCAGATGCTGGAGGAGGTGGCGACCACCGGCCGTACGCCCAAGCTGGACGACCGGCAGCGTCGGCGCTTCACCGACGAGCTGCGGCACTGGCGGGCGGCGATCCTGGTGCTGCCGGTGCGGCAGCAGAACGCCGAGCCACTGCGACGTACGGTCGAGGAGCTGGTCGGCCCGGGCCGCCAGGAGTTGGATGTCTGGGTCTGGGACGTCCGGACGCTCACCGACCGTTCGGTCTGATGACCACCGGGACGACGTCCCCGAACATTTCGCCCCCGGAGACGGTCGGCGCGTCCCGGCCGGCCTGGCTGCGGGACGCGCTGGTGGTGGCCGGCTATCTGGGCCTCGCCGTGCTGGTGACCAGCGGGCAGTGGGGTAGCCCGTGGCGGTTGTTCCACCAGGCCGGTGACCAGATCCTCTTCGAGTGGATGTTGGCCCACGCGGCGCATGCCGTGGTCGAGGGGGAGAACCCGCTCTTCAGCTCCGCGTTGAACGCGCCCGACGGGGTCAACCTGATGGCGAACACCTCGGTGCTCGGCCTGGGTGTCCCGCTCACCCCGGTCACCCTGCTCTTCGGCTCGCAGGTGGCGTTCTGCGTGGCGGTAGTCTGCTGCCTCGCCGGGACCGCCACCGCCTGGTACGTGCTGCTGCGCCGCCGGCTGGTCGGCACCCGGGCCGCGGCCGCGGTGGGTGGGCTGATCTGTGGCTTCGCCCCGGGCATGATCGCTCAGGCGGGCGCCCACCTGCACATCGCCGCCCAGTTCCTGGTGCCCGCGATTCTCGCCCTGGTGTTCCGGCCCGCCTCGGAGACGACGCGCCAGGGGGTGTGGCGGCCCGGCGTCGGCCTGGGGCTGCTGCTCGTCTGGCAGGTCTTCATCGGCGAGGAGGTGCTGGTCTTCCTGGCGCTCGCGGCCGGGGTCTTCGCGTTGGGTTACGCGCTCGCGGACCGGGTGGCCGCACGGCGGCTCGCGCCGGGCCTCTTCGGCCGACTGGCGGTGGCGGCCGGCGTGGCGGTGGTGCCGCTGGCGTACCCGCTGTGGTTCCAGTTCCACGGCCCGCAGCACTACTCCGGGATGGCGTTCGCCACGCAGGGCTTCCAACTGGACGTCGCCTCGTTCACCGCGTCGGCCCGGCAGACCGTGCTGGGTGACGACTGGCTGCCGGGGTTGCTGTCGCCGAACCCGACCGAGGAGAACTCGTTCTTCGGCCCGGGTCTGCTGGTGCTCGCCGTGGTGATCGTGATCTGGCAGTGGCGACGACCGCTGGTCCGGGCACTGGCCGCCTGCGGCCTGGTCTTCGCCCTGCTCTCGCTCGGCGACGAGCTGCGGGTGGACGGTGAGGCCACCGGCATTCCGGGGCCGTACCGGCTGGTCGCCGGGCTGCCGTTGCTCGATCTCGCGGTGCCGGCCCGGTTCGCGCTGGTCTGCGTACCGGTGCTGGGTGTGCTGGTGGCGCTGTCCCTGGACCGGGTCCGGCCCGCACGCGGGCCGAACGTGGCGCCGGGCCTACCGGTGCGGCTGCTGTGGGCCGGAGCGGTCGCCGCCGCGTTGCTGCCCCTGATTCCGACGCCGATCCGCGTGGTGCCGGTCGCGCCGGTGCCGGCGTTTCTCGCCGCCGGTGGCTGGCGTCCGCTGGTGCCGCCCGGCCGGACGGTGGTCGCGGTACCCCCGGTCACCGGTGCCGGGCGCAGCCCGGTGATGCTCTGGTCCGCCCGTACCGGTCTGGCGTTCGCCGCGCCGGGCGGTTACTTCATCGGCCCCAGCGGCCCGGACGACCCGGCGGCCCGCTGGGGCGCGCCGGACCGGCCGACGTCGGTGCTGCTGCGGCAGGTGGCCGAGACCGGAGCGGTGCCGGTGCTCACCGCCGCCGACCGCCGTCAGGCCGTCGAGGACCTGCGGCACTGGCGGGCCGCGGTGGTCGTAGTCGGGCAACTGGAGCACGGTGACCCGGTCCGCCGGACCGTCGACGACCTGCTCGGCCCGGGCCGACCGGTCGACGGCGGATGGTTGTGGGACGTCCGGGACCGCGTCGGCTGAGCCGACCGATGGCGCTGTCTTCGACTAACCCACCAGCGCGCGCACGTCCCAGACCCAGACGTCGTCGACCCGCTGCGGTGCCCCGAGCAGGGCGGTGACCAGCTCACGGAGCACCGCCTCGCGGGGGTGCGCCCCGAGCACCACCACCGACGCCCGCCAGAACCGCAGGTCCTCGACGGCCTGGCGGCGGTTCTCGTCGGTCAGCGCCGGAACCGTGCCGCTGTCCATGGTGGAGTAGACGAGGGAGCTGGTCGGTCGGTTCGGCGCACCGAAGACCCCCTCGCCCAGCTCGTTCGGGCCGATGAAGTAGCCGCCCGGGACGGGGAACTCCTGCCCGGTCAGCGCACTCCACCGCAGCGTCGGCAGACCGTGCACGTTGCTGGGGATCGGCACCGGCACCAGGGTTCGACCCGCCGGCACGTACGGCCGCCAGCCGCCCGCGGTGATGAAGTGCGGCGGCGGGTCGATCTGCTGGGCGGGAAGCGGGCGGGGGAAGAGCGGCAGCACGGCGAGGGCGACCGCCGCGTACCCCACCGGGCGCAGCCACCGACGGCGCGACGCGACCGGCGCGGCCGGCTTGGCGGGCTCGGCGGGCTCGGCGGACATGGCCGGGGCCGCCTCGGCGTTGCGCTGGGCCGGCACCCGCGGCCGGTCGGCCACCGGGCGCCCCTGGCGGTGCGCGGCGTCCCAGGTCAACGCGAGCAGTACGCCCACCGCGGCGGCGACCACCAGCGTCAACCGGGTCGGCATCATCATCTCGACCAGCGGCAGGTCGTCCGACACGTACGACCACGGGCCACGCACACCGGTCTCCACACCGTTGAAGCGCACCCACGGACCGATCGCGGCCACGCTGAACACCACGATGAGCACCGCGGCGATCCGGGCGGCCAGCGAGCGGCGTACGAGCAGCACCAGAGCTACCACCGAGAGCAGTACCAGCGGCCAACCGAACCAGGTGTTCTGCTCGGTCAGGCCGATCGTCTTCTCCACGGCCGGGTCACCGGCCCAGGTGTCCCGGGCGAAGGTGACGAAGGCGACCAGGTCCTCGCCCCAGTTGTGGAACACGCCGCCCTGCAGGCCCCGGTAGGACTGCGGGCCGTTGAACTGGAACCAGATCGGGTACGCGGTGAGCACCAGGGCCAGCCCGCCGGCGACGCCGAGCCCAGCCAGGAACGTGCCGGCGGCGGCCCGGGTGGCCCGCGGCCGCTGCACGGCGTACGCCAGCACGATGACCAGGCAGGCCAGCGCGGTGAGCAGCAGCATCTCCTCGTTGATGAAGATCTGGTACGCCACCAGCGCACCGAGCACGAGCCCGTTGCGTCGCCAGCGGCCCGGCTCACCCAGGGTCAGCACCCGCACCACGATCAGCGGGAGCAGGAAGTTGGACACGAAGTTCGGTTGGCCGTTGGCGTGGTGGATGATTCCCGGCGCGAAGCCGAGGAACGCTCCGCCGACGAACGCCGCCGCCCGGGAGCGCACCAGGTGGCGGGAGAGCATCCAGTAGCCGGTGCCGGCGGTGGCCGCCAGCGCCGCGCCCAGGTAGAGCGCGTACATCACCTGGGGGCCGAGCAGCATGGTCAGCGGGGCCAGCGGCAGGGTCACCCCGAGCAGCGAGGTGTTGGCCATCATGTTCACCCCGTCCGGGGCGTTCTGACGGGCCGTGAACAGCGGATTCTCCAGGTGCCGCACCGAGAACGCGCCGTGCGCGAACAGCCACTCGAACCAGCTGTGATCGGTGGGCAGGTGCGAGGAGACCCGGCCGTTGACGTCACCCCAGTAGTTGAGGCAGACGAAGACGCCCAGCAGCACATAGGCTCCGAGGGCCAACAGGTCGGCTCGGGCCGGACGGCGTCGAGGCCGCCGTGTCGACTCGGCCTCGGCCGGGTCGGCGTCGGTCACGGGATTCAGCGAAGGGTCTACCACCGGCACAGCCACGACGCGCCATCGTACAGGCGGGGTTCCGTCGCTTTTGCCGGGCCGGTGCGCCGACGGTCGGTTTGCCGGACGGTGACCCGTCGGCCAGCCTTACCTGGTGACGGAAGGACGGTCGTTGTCGATCATCGAGCTGGGCGAGATTCGGGACGAGCCCACGTCGGCGCCTCCGGTTCGCCGCCCGCGCGCCGCCGGTCGCCCGCTGCGCAGCGCGACGGTGCTGTTGCTCAGCCTGGTGGTGCTGACCGGTGCCACGCCGTCACCGCAGCGAACGGTGAGCGTGGTGCCGGCGTCGAGGACGGCCACCGCGTACCTGGCCGGGGACGGCGTCTTCGTGGTCGATCCGCCGACACCCGACGGGGACCGGTACCTGACCGCGTACGTCCAGCCGGCACCGACCGGCGCCGGGGTGCGGCGGCGGTGGCAGGCGCCGCTGGCCCGCACCGGTGACTACCTCGACGTCCGGGTCGTGCAGGGGCTGGTGCTGGCGATGGCGGTCAACGCCCCGAACCGGCTGTTCCAGACCACCGCCTTCGACGCCGCGACGGGCCGGCAACGCTGGCACCATCCCGGTGCTCCCCAGCCGACAACCGGCGGTGGCCTGCTGGTGACCGACGGCCGGGAGGACGGGTCGGGCGCGATGAGCGGGGTCGAGCCCGACACCGGCCGGGTGCTCTGGTCGGTGCCTATCCCGCCGGCCGCCAGCCCCACCTACCACCTCACCATCGAGGGCCAGGTCGACCGGTTCGTGCTCCTGCAACCGACCGGCGAGGTGCAGGTGCACGACGCCGGCACCGGCCAGCTGCTGCGCAGCATCGACACGCTGACCGGTGACCGGTCGGCGTACCAGCGGGTGCAGGTCGTCGACGACCTGCTGCTGCTCGTCCCGCCGGGCAGCACCCGGCTGGTGAGCTTCGGGCTGGCCGAGTTGGAGCCACGGTGGACGGCCGAGGTGACGCTGGTGTCGCATGTGCTCGACTGCGGCGGTCTGCTCTGCGCGGTACCGCAGACCGGCGGCCTTCAGGTGCTCGACCCGGCCACCGGCGGAGTGCGGTGGTCGGAACCGGGCCAGGACAACCTGGCCGACGTCCGGTACGGCCGGCTGCTGATGGCCAGGCCCGGCCAGGGGTACACGGTGCGCGACGCGGCCACCGGGCAGGTACGGACCGAACTGGGCGCGTGGAGCCTGCTGCCGGTGCTCCGGCCGGACGACCCGCTGGTCGGTGTGCGGCGGGGCGACGACGGTCGGATGGTCGTCGCCGAACTGGACCTGGCCGCCGGCCTACCGCGGATCGTGGACGTGCTACCGGGCATCGCCGGCAGCTGCCAGGCGTCCCTGCCGGTTCTGCTCTGCCAGCGCCTCGACGGCACCACCGCGCTGTGGAGGTTGACGCGATGACCGACTCGGTGATCGACCTCGGTGAGCTGCGGCACGGCCCGGACCCGGACCCGCAGGCCCGCCCACCTCGCGCTCACGGTCGCCCGCTGCGCTGCGCGCTGGTCGTGGTGCTCGCGCTGGTCACGCTCGCCGCCTCCGCCGTCGCACCACCCCGGCAGGCCCCGGTGACGCTGCCGGCCCGGCCCGGGTCCGACGTCATGATCGATGGTGACCTCCTCCTGGTCGTGGAGCCGACGAACCCGACGCAGCAGGGGCGGCTGGCCGCGTATCGGCTGCCCGGTGGCGAGCCGGTCTGGCAGGCGCCGCTGTCGGCGGAGGCCCGGTACTGGGGAATGACTCCGCTGGCTGGGATGCTGCTGGCCACCGGGTACGAGATCGGCCCGGAGGGTCGGGACACACTCACCATCGCACTGGACCGGGCGACCGGGGCGTACCGGTGGCAGCAGCCGGGCACCGTCTCCCCGCTGACCGACGGCAACCTGCTGCTGCGCAGCGGCGGCGAGACCCTACCGTCCAGTCTGCGGGCGGTTGATCCGTGCTGCGGCACCGTGCGCTGGCAGCTCTCCGGCATCAGCGCCGACATGTTCGTGCGGGGAGACGAGCTCGGGGTAGACCGGGTGGTGCTCAACCAGTTGAACGGGCCGGTCGAGGTACGCGACGCGATCACCGGCGCGGTGCTGGCCCGCGCCGACCTGCGCCCGCCCGACGGGGGTCCGATCGGCCTGGACCTGACAAAGGACCTGCTGCTGGCCATCGACAGAGGCTCGGGCACGGTCACCGCGTACGGGCTGGACCGGCTTGAACCCCGCTGGACCCGCGCCAGGGTGCACGTCGACTTCGCGCTGGACTGCGGCCCCGTCCTGTGTGTGCGCACCGGCAACAACGAACTGCAGGCGCTCGACCCGGCAACCGGGGAGGTGCGCTGGCGCAGCAGCCAGTGGGGGTGGGCCTGGCCGGCCGACGGCCGGTTGATGGCCAACCTCAGCGGTGTCGGCCCGATGGAGCAGTACATCGTGCTCGATGCGCTGACCGGCCGGCAGTTGGCCGACCTGGGCCGGTGGGAGCTGTACCAACTCGGTGCCGGCGGCCGGCTGGTCGGCATACGCCGGATTCCCAACGGAGGGGTGCTCGTCGGCGAGTTGGACATCGCCGCCGGAAAGGTGCGCTTCGTGGACGTGCTGCCCGATGCCACCGGGGAGTGTCAGGCGATCACCGGCTACCTGGTGTGCAGTGCCAGCGCGGCCGGCTCGTACCAGCTCTGGAAACTGACCGACTGATCACCAGTTGGCCTGGGCGGGCGGCGGGGGCAGCGGCACCGACGCGGGTCGCAGCACGTACGCCACCCCGCCGCTGCCGCGTTGCCAGACCGCCTCGAACCCCTGCCGGGGCACGGTGCGACGGACCGCGTCGTCGTCCGGGGCGTACGGGTCGTTGAGCACCGGGTCGCCGTCGCCGGTGAAGCCGACCAGCACCATCAGGTGCCCGCCGGTGTCGTACCCGAGCCCCGGCACCTCGTCGGCCCGGAACGCGGCGGAGACGATCAGGGGGATGCCGGCGGCGACGAACGCCTCCGCCTCGACCAGCGACCGCAGCCGGGTGACGAACGCGTCCACCCCGTGCAGACCGGCGTACGCGGTGTTGAACGGCCAGTTGCCGGCCCCGGCGTACGCGTGGTCGTAGCAGTGCCGGGCGGCGTGCACCACCACCGGACGTGGGCCGGACGGCTCCACCCAGGCGTAGCGGTCCGGCGTCGGCTCGGCGCCCCAGTAGGCGAGCACCATCGAGGTGCAGGTGGGGCTGCACCAGGAGTCGCCGCCACCACCCCACTGCGGGTACTGGCCGGCGTGCAGCCGCTGCGAGTAGCGGGGCACGTCCAGCACCCGGCCCCGGGCAGCGGACGAAGCGGGCTCCCGCGCGTACACCTGATCAGCGGTCGTGGGGCCGGTGGCGACCGCGCCGATGCTGCGCAGCACCGGGCCGGTCGGGCTGCCGGCGGGCCGACACAAGGTCACCCGCGCCTGCCAACCGGTGACCGTCGCTCCGGTCACGATCAGGGTGTCGGTGTCGACCCGGGCGGCACCGTCGCGCTGTCCGGGCAGCGAGGTGCGCCGCACCGTCTGGTCGTCGGCGGCCCAGCGGGCCAGCCGGTACCAGTCGGTGCTGGGTGCGTCGTCGTGCCAGCCGCGCAGGTCGACCTCGATCCAGCAGCCGTCCGGGGTGTCGGCCGTCCAGGACGGCACCACCTCGGCGACGGCGAAGCCGACCCGTACCGGCGGCGACGTCCAGGTGCCCCGCGCGGCGAGGCCGTCAAGGGCGAGCCCTGGACCGCTGACGAGCAGGCCGTCGCCGCTGCCGCTGGTCGTGTCGGCCGGCAGGTGGAAACCCCGGTAGGCGATGTCTCGCCGGGTGGGTGGTGCCGCAGTGGTCATGCCAGGTCCGTCCGTCGCTCGATACCGCCGGCCAGCATCGCGTACGCCGCGGTGGCCCGCAACGCCGGCCGGCGCGGACGGCGAGGGACGATGGTTGCCGGCCGGCACTAGGTTGTCGGTGGTCAGCAGCGAGGAGGCCGGGATGCGGGTACTGGTGGTCGAGGACGAGCGCAACCTCGCCGACGCGATCGCACGAGGGTTGCGCAAGCGGGGGATGGCGGTCGACGTGGCGTACGACGGCGACGCCGGCCACGAGGCGGCGTTCGTCACCCGGTACGACGTGGTGGTGCTCGACCGCGACCTGCCGGGTGTGCACGGCGACCAGATCTGCGCCGACCTGGCGGCCTCCGGCGCGTTGACCCGGGTGCTGATGCTCACCGCCAGCGGCACCGTGGCCGACCGGGTGGAGGGGTTGCAGCTCGGCGCGGACGACTACCTGCCCAAACCGTTCGCCTTCGACGAACTGGTCGCCCGGGTGCAGGCGCTGGGCCGGCGGGCCACCCCGGCCGCGCCGCCGGTGCTCGAACTGGCCGACCTGGTGCTCGACCCGGCCCGCCGGGTGGCCACCCGCGCCGGGGTGCCGGTGGACCTCACCAACAAGGAGTTCGGGGTGCTCAGCGAACTGCTCAAGGCGCGCGGCGCGGTGGTCTCCAGCGAGGAGCTGCTGGAACGGGTCTGGGACGCGAACACCGACCCGTTCACCACCATCGTCCGGGTCACCGTGATGACGCTGCGCAAGAAGCTCGGTGACCCGCCGTTGATCGAGACGGTGGTCGGGGCGGGCTACCGCACCGCCGAGGTAGGCGCATGAGCCGGCGGTTGCGACCCACCCTGCGGCTGCGGCTGACCCTGCTCAACGGGGTGCTGCTGATCGGGGCCGGTGCGATCCTGGTGTTGCTGGCCTGGCTGCTGGTCCGCGACGCGTTGCGACCCACCGACGAGTTGGTGCCCGGCACGATCGTGCTGCTCTCCGACGGCCGGCAGATGGACGCCGCCCAGTGGCAGCGGCAGTTGGTCGATGCCGCCTCCGGGGAGCTGCTGGCCAAGGGCCTGGTCGCGCTGTTGGCGATCAGCGTGGTCGGGGTGGCCGGCGCGTACGCGGTGGCCGGTCGAGCGCTGCGCCCACTGCACCAGGTCACGGCGACCGCTCAGCGGCTCGGCGAGGCGACCCTGGACCAGCGGATCGGCTACTCGGGCGCCGACGACGAGGTGGCCGAGCTGGCCAAGACGTTCGACGCCATGCTGGACCGGATCGCGTCCGCCTTCGAAGCCCAGAAGCGTTTCGTGGCGAACGCCTCGCACGAGCTGCGTACCCCGCTCGCGGTGATGCGCACGGAGATCGACGTGACGCTCAGCGACGACGACGCGGACGCCGCCGAGTACCGACGGATGGCGACAGTGGTCCGCGACGCCTCCGAGCGGGCCAACGGCCTGGTGGACGCGCTGCTGGTGCTGGCCCGCAGCGAGGCGCAGGCCGGGCGGCAGCTGGGCCGGCGGACCGAGTGTGACCTCTCCGCGGGCACCGCCAACGCGCTGTCGGCGATGCGCCGCGAGGTGGAACGGATCGGCTTGCGGGTGCAGACGTCGCTGGAGTCCGCGCCGGTCGTCGGTGACCCGGGGCTGCTCGACCGGCTGGCCGGGAACCTGATCGAGAACGCGGTCCGCTACAACCACCTGCACGGCCGGCTCTGGGTGCGTACCGGCACCGACGGTGACCGGTCCTGGCTGGTGGTGGGGAACACCGGTTTCGAGGTGGACCAGGCCGACGTGCCGGGGCTGTTCGAGCCGTTCCGACGTGGTGGCCGGGAACGCACCGGCGCCCGTGGCTCCGGCCTGGGGCTGTCCATCGTCCGGGCGGTCTGCGACGCGCACGGCGGCACCGTACGGGTGGTCGCGCAGCCCGGCGGTGGCCTGGAGGTGACGGTCACCCTGCCGTCGGCGGACGCCCCGGCGCTGCCCGGATCGGTGGTGCCCGCCGGCTGATCGGGGTTGCGCGCCCCGCTCCGCCGATGGCAAGATCGCCGGGTCAGCTCGGAGACTGAAGGGGGGTGCGTCGATGTCCATCAGTCAAGGCTCCGCACCCCGGGTCTTCGAAGGCTGACCCCCGGCGGCGGAGCGTCCCCATCCGAAGATGGAGGGACCACCCGTGTATCCACGGATCCGCAACATCAGTTTCGACTGCCACGACACGTACACCCTGGCCGGCTTCTGGTCGGCGGTGCTCGGCTACGCCCGGCTCCCGGAGGACGTTCCGGGTGACCCGGAAGCTGCCCTGCTGCCGCCGGACGGTGCCACGCCGAACATGTTCTTCCAAGCGGTGCCCGAGGACAAGGTGACCAAGAACCGGGTCCACATCTGCCTGGAACCGGTCGACCGGACCCGCGACGAGGAAGTCGAGCGGGTTCTTGGCCTCGGGGCCACCATGGTCACCGACCAGCGGCGCACCGACGGGACGGGCTGGGCGGTTCTCGCCGACCCGGAGGGGAACGAGTTCTGCGTGCTCCGCAGCGCCGGGGAGCGGGTCGACACCACTGTGGAGGACCAAGCATGAGTTCGACGATCCACAACATCAGCATCGACTGTCACGACACGTACGCACTCGCCGGCTTCTGGGCGCAGGTCTTCGACTGCCCCCGGCATCCCGACGACTTCCCCGGAGACCCGGAGGCGATGCTCCTGCCGCCGGGTGGCCCGGAGGTGCTGTTCCTCGCGGTGCCCGAGGGCAAGACGGTGAAGAACCGGCTGCACCTGGACGTGCAACCCGCTGATCGGACCCGGGCCGAGGAGGTCGAGCGACTGCTCGGCATCGGCGCGACGCTCGTCGCCGACCACGTCGGACCGACCGGCGGTGGTTGGGTGGTGCTCGCCGACCCGGAGGGCAACGAGTTCTGCGTGCTCGGCAACGCCGCCGAGCGGGCGGCCGCGGCAGCGGCGCGGGCCGCGGCAGCGGCGCTCGCCACGTCGGAGGTTGCCGAACCGGCCTGACCGTCGACGTACGGCACGGGGCCCCGGCCACCCTCAGGTGGCCGGGGCCCCGGTCTCGTACGGATCAGGACTGCTGCTCGACCTGGCCCCGGATCGTGGTGAACTCGGCCTTCGCCTGGTCGGCGGACTTGAAGTACATCACCACCATGCCCAGGCTGCCCCGGTCGGCCCAGACGCAGATGCCCAGCGGCACGGTCTCGGCCTTGCCGTCGCCGCAGCGCGCCTCGCCGCCGAGCGGGCCGGCGTCCACCGCAGTCATCTTGTCCACCGTCAGCTGCTTGGACAGGCCGTCCACATAGGCGTCGAGCTCCTTCTTCGGGTCCGACAGCAGCCCGGACACGCCCGTGATCATGACAAGGTCCTGCTTGGTCGGGTCGCCGTAGAAGGCGGCGACCGTGCTCGTCTCGTTCCCCGCGGCCGTCTTCATCCCGCTGACCGCCTGGTCGGCGGCCGACTGGAGCTCCGGGGTGGTGAGCTTCGGCCGGCCGGCGAGGGTGGCCGGCGCGACCACCCGGGTCTTGCTGGCGTCCACCACAGCGCCCACGTCGTCCTTGACGACGAACCAGGTGATCGCCGCGCCGCCGAGGCAGAGCACCAGCACCACGGCCAACACGATCAGCACGATCTTGCCGACGTTCGACTTCTTGGCCGGGGGCGGGCCGCCAGCCAGGTTCGGGTCACCGTACGGCTGGCCCGGCTGCGCGGGCGGGAAATCAGGCTGTGCGGGCGGGAAGCCCGGCTGTGCGGGTGGGAAGCCACCGGGCTGCTGCGGCTGTCCCTGCTGCTGCGGCGGCGGCCAGCCGCCAGGCTGCTGGCCCGGCTGCTGAGACGGGTCGGAGGAATCGTGCGGCGGGCCGTAGGGATTGGCCGGCGGCTGGGACATCAGTCAGCTCCAAGATGGGGGTGCAAAACGCGTGATCTTAACCCGGCGCGGCGCCCGCCGTTGTCCCTGCGGAAATCCGCACCCGGCGATCGCCTGATCACAAACGGTCGCGGTGGCCGGCCCGTCCACCAGGGACGGTCCGACCACCGCGACGGTGGTGCTGTGATCTCCTCAGGCCGGCAGGCTCGCCGCACCCGGCGGCAGGAACCGCTGGCCGGTGACCCGCTCGGAGGTGCCGGTCCGGTCCAGGTACGGCGTGACGCCGCCCAGGTGGAACGGCCAGCCGGCGCCCAGGATCATGCACAGGTCGATGTCCTGCGCCTCGGCGACCACACCCTCGTCCAGCATCAGCCGGATCTCCTGCGCGAGCGCGTCGAGTGCGTTCTGGCGTACCTGCTCGGCGGTCAAGGGCTGGTCACCCACCACGAGCAGCGCGGCCACCTCCTCGTTGACCTGGTCGTCGACCACGATCGGGCGCCCCGAGTCGGCGATCCGCTTGAGGTTCTCGCTGACCCCGAACCGGTCCGGGTACGCCGTGTGCAGGGTGCCGCCCACGTGGTACGCGACGGCGGGCCCGACCAACTGGAGCAGGGCGAGCGGACGCATCGGTAGGCCCAGCGGGTCCAGTGCGCTGTTCGCCACGTCCAGCGGGGTGCCGGCGTCGACGGCGGCGAAGACGGTGCCCAGGAAGCGGGTGAGCAGCCGGTTCACCACGAACGCCGGAGCGTCCTTGACCAGCACGCTCGACTTCTTGAGCTGCTTACCCACCGCGAACGCGGTCGCCAGGGTGACGTCGTCGGTGCGCTCGCCCCGGACGATCTCCAGCAGCGGCAGCACCGCCACCGGGTTGAAGAAGTGGAAGCCGACCACCCGCTCCGGGTGCTCCAACTCGGCGGCCATCTCGGTGATCGACAGCGAGCTGGTGTTGGTGGCGAGCACCGCCTCCGGAGAGACGATCTTCTCCAACTCGGCCCAGACCTGCTTCTTGACGCCCAGGTCCTCGAAGACCGCCTCGATGACGAAGTCGGCGTCGGCGAAGGCGCTCTTGTCGACCGTCCCGCTGACCAGGCCGTACAGCTTGGCGGCGGTGCGCTTGTCCATCCGGCCCTTGGTGACGGCCTTCTCAATCTGGGTGTGCACGTAGCCGACGCCCTTGTCCACCCGGGACTGGTCGAGGTCGGTCATCACCACCGGGACTTGGAGGCGGCGGGCGAACAGCAGCGCCAACTGGCTGGCCATCAGACCCGCGCCGACGATGCCGACCTTGGTGATGGTGCGAGCCAGGCCCTTGTCCGGTGCGCCGGCCGGGCGCTTGGCCCGCCGCTGCACCAGGTCGAACGCGTACAGGCCGCTGCGCAGCTCCTCGGAGAAGACCAGGTCCGCGAGGGCCTCGTCCTCGGCGGCGGTGCCGGCGGCGAAGTCGCCATCCTTCGCCGTCTCCAGCAGGTCGAGCGCCTTGTACGCGGCCGGGACCGCGCCGTGCAGCCGCTGGTTCAGCGTCTCCCGGGCGAAGTAGAGCACGCCCGCCCACATGTCCTTGTCGACCTCGGGCCGGGTCACTGTGACCTGACCCCGGACCACGCCGGCAGCCCACTCCAGGGACCGCTCCAGGAAGTCCGCCGGCTCCAACAGGATGTCCGCGATGCCCAGCTCGGCTGCCTGCTTCGGCTTGAGCATCTTGTTCTGCATCAGCGGGTTCTGGATGATCACCTGGGTCGCGGCGGGGATGCCGATCAGGTTCGGCAGCAGCTGGGTGCCGCCCCAGCCGGGCACCAGACCGAGGGAGACCTCGGGCAGCGCGAGGGCCGCCGCGCCGCCGGAGAGCGTCCGGTAGTGACAGTGCAGCGCCAGCTCCAGGCCACCGCCCATCGCCGCGCCGTTGACGAAGGCGAAGGTGGGGACGGTGCTGTCCTTGAGCCGGGCGAAGACCCGGTGGCCGAGCCGGCCGATCTCCAGCGCCTGCGCGCGGTCGGCGAGCTGCGGCAGGCCCACGATGTCCGCGCCCACGCAGAAGATGTACGGCTTGCCGGTGACCGCGATGAACGCCGGGTCGGCGGCGAGCGCGGTGGTGATCGCCTCGTCCAGGCTGGCCAACCCACCAGGGCCGAAGGTGTTCGGCTTGGTGTGGTCGAAGCCGTTGTCCAGCGTGATCAGGGCGGCGGGCCGGTCCAGCCCCGGCACGTTCACCTGGCGCAGCAGCGCCCGGGTGACGACCTCGTTCGGTGCCTTCACTTGTCGCCCTCCCAGTGCGGGTTCTCCCAGATGACCGTGCCGCCCATGCCGATGCCGATGCACATCGCCGTGACGCCGTAGCGGACCTCGGGGTGCTCGGCGAACTGGCGGGCCAGCTGCGTCATCAGCCGCACGCCGGAGGAGGCCAGCGGGTGACCGATGGCGATCGCGCCGCCCCACGGGTTGACCCGCGCGTCGTCGTCGGCGATGCCGAAGTGGTCGAGGAAGGCGAGCACCTGCACGGCGAACGCCTCGTTCAGCTCGAACAGGCCGATGTCGTCGATGCTGAGCCCGGCGAGGCGCAGCGCCTTCTCCGTCGACGGGATCGGGCCGACGCCCATCACCTCCGGCTCGACTCCGACGAAGCCGAACGACACCAGCCGCATGGCGACCGGCAGGCCCAGCTCGCGGGCGGTGGCCTCGTCGGCCAGCAGACTCGCGGTGGCGCCGTCGTTCAGGCCGGCCGCGTTGCCCGCGGTGACCTTGCCGTGCGGGCGGAACGGGGTCTTCAGGGTGCCCAGCTTCTCCAGCGAGGTGTCCCGTGGAGCCTCGTCCACAGTGGCCAGACCCCAACCGCCCTCCGCGTCGCGGATCGACATCGGCACCAGGTCGTCCTGGAGCTTGCCGTTGGCGTACGCCTTGGCGGTCTTCTGCTGCGAGGCGAGCGCGAACGCGTCGGTGCGTGCCTTGGTGATGTGCGGGACCAGGTCGTGCAGGTTCTCCGCGGTGGAGCCCATCACCAGCGCGGACGGGTCGACCAGCTTCTCCGCGATGATGCGCGGGTTGGGGTCGACGCCCTCACCCATCGGGTGGCGGCCCATGTGCTCGACGCCACCGGCGATGGCGATGTCGTACGCGCCCATGGCGATGCCGCTGGCCACGGTGGTGACCGCGGTCATCGCACCCGCGCACATCCGGTCGATGGCGAAGCCGGGAACGGTCTTGGGCAGCCCGGCCAGCAGGGCGGCGGTGCGGCCGATGGTGAGGCCCTGGTCGCCGATCTGGGTGGTGGCCGCGATGGCGACCTCCTCGACCCGCTCCGGGGGCAGCTGCGGGTTGCGACGCAGCAGTTCCCGGATGCAGCGGATCACCAGGTCGTCGGCGCGGGTGTTGGCGTACATGCCACCCGCCTTGCCGAACGGGGTACGGACGCCGTCGACGAAGACGACGTCGCGAACTTCACGGGGCACTTGAGCCTCCTATTCGACCGTGATTCGGCCTTCGCGCCGGGCGGCACGCCGGACCGGAACAAGGGTCGCCGACACGGGCACGTTTCCCTCGGATGCTACTCGCCAGTAACCAACCCCGTCCCCACCTCCGACTGTGGCCCACCCCACACCCACGCCCACCCACCCCACGACCCGCCGCCCGTCCAGCTTCCGAAGATCATGAGGTTGGCGGGGCTGTGGATCTTCTAGAGGCCCGTCAACCTCATGATCACCCGGGTTCGGGGTGGGTCAGGGAGTGGGTGGGTGGTGGGTGGGGGGTGGGTTAGGGGGTTGGGGTTTGTGGGGTCAGGGCTTCGGTCAGGTCGGGGTTGAGGAGCCCGATCTGCCACTCGCGGGCGTTGAGGCCGCGCAAGGTCTCCGCGACCGACTCCTCGGTGATCTCCTCCGGCGGGGTCCAGGCCAGCCGACGGACCGAATCCGGAGTGATCAGGTTTTCCGGCGGAAGGTTGTGCTCACCGGCGATGCGGATCACGACCTCCCGGCAGCGGGCCAGCCGACCGGCCGCCACCGGGTCCCGTTCGGCCCATCGGTGCGGCGGGGGCGGACCCTCCACGGCTGGCGATACCGGCAGGGAGTCCTCCGGCAGCTGCCGGGCGTCGTCGAGCGCGGCGAGCCAGGTGCGGGCCAGCCGACGGACCGACCGACCACCGAAACCGGGCAGGGTCAGCAGGGTCTTCTCGTCCTTCGGGTCCAGCTCGGCCGCGGCGATGATCGCCGAGTCGGGCAACACCCGACCGGGAGCGGCGTCCCGCCGGGAGGCGATCTGGTCCCGGGCGTACCACATCGAGCGGACCCGGGCCTGGGCCCGCGCCCCCCGCAGCCGGTGGATGCCCGAGGTGCGCCGCCACGGCTCCGCCCGGACCCGGGGCGGGCGTGCCCCGGTGCGAACCAGCGCGGCGAACTCCTCCGCGGCCCAGGCCGACTTGCCCTGCCGGGTCAACTCGGCGTCGAGCGCGTCGCGCAGGTCGGTGAGCAGCTCCACGTCGAGTGCGGCGTACGTCAACCACGACTCGGGCAGCGGTCGGCTCGACCAGTCGGCCGCCGAGTGGTGCTTCTCCAGGGTGAACCCGAGCAACTGCTCGGTGAGCGCGGCCAGCCCGACGCGTTCGAAGCCGGCCAGCCGAGCCGCCAGCTCGGTGTCGAACAGTCGGCGCGGGCGCAACCCCACCTCGGCCAGGCAGGGCAGATCCTGGCTGGCCGCGTGGAGGACCCACTCGGCCTCGCCGATCACCGCGTCCAGCGCGCTGAGGTCGGGCAGGGGCAGCGGGTCGATCAGCGCCGTGCCCGCACCGGCCCGGCGCAGTTGCACCAGGTACGCGCGTTGGCTGTAGCGGTAGCCGGAAGCCCGCTCGGCGTCCAGGGCGACCGGGCCGGTGCCCGCTGCGAAGCGGGCCACGACCTCGGCAAGCTCGGCCGGGGCGGCCACTGGATCGGGGGTGCCGTCACGCGGGGCGATCAGCGGAACGGGCCCACCGTCGGCCGGGTCGGCCCCCGCGCCCGCCGGCTGCGGCTGGGCCGACGGCGGGTGCTGGAGTGCGTTTCCCGGAAGTTCTTCGGTGGGCCGACGGCGCAGGGGTGGTTCGTCGGTCACCTGACAACCCTAGTGCGCGCGGAGATCCGGCGGGTGCAGCCGGTCCGGCGTGTGTCGATCAGGTGTCCGCAAAGTGTCCTCAGGAGGGCCGAACGTCAGGCTGCGCCGGCGGGTCGGCGGTCGGAGAGGGCGGTGACGCCGGGTGGGGGCAGGCCGGCGGTGGAGGCGAGCAACGTGCACCAGCCGAGCAGGTGTGGGGTCAGGTCGTCGTCGATCGGCGTCCAGGACGCGCGGATCTCGATGTCACCGATGGTCGGCGGCCCGGCGAGATCACCGAAGCGGGTCGACATGGTCTGCGTCACCGTTCCGCCGATTGCCCGATGGCCGGCGTCCTGGGCGTCCAACGCGTCGGTCAGCCACGTCCAGCCGACCCCGGGCAGCAGTGGGTCGGCGGCCAGATCGACCTCCAACTCGGCGGTCACGTAGGTGACCAGCCGCAGGGTGCCCTGCCACGCCTCGTGCCCGACCGGGTTGTGCAGCAGGATCAACCGGCCGGTCGCCACCTCGTCGTCGTCGCGCAGCACGGTGGCGGCGAGCGCGAACGCGTACGGGGCCAGCCGCTGGGGAGCGCCGACCTCCTCCAGGGTGATCTCCGGCCGGGGGGCGGCCGACCGCAGCCCGGCGACCGCTCGGGCGAACGTCTCCGGGAGCGCGATCGGGGGGGCCATGTCGGCAGCCTATGCCGACGCCCGGCCCCCGCTTCGACGGCGCGCCGACGCTCACCGAGGGGCCCTCGCTTCGACTCCGAGGTAAGGAACGGTGCCCTTCCTCTCACCCCCACCCGGTTGGGGGTGGCGGGCGTGGCACGATTGCGGCGATGACCACGGACACCACGGGCACTGCCGCCCGAGACGGAGATTCCCGCCCCGGCGGACCGGCCGACTCGCCCTTCATCCGGGCCTGCCGACGTCGGCCCGTCCCGCACACCCCGGTCTGGTTCATGCGCCAGGCCGGCCGCTCCCTCCCGGAGTACCGGGAGATCCGGGCGAGCGTGCCGATGCTGGAGTCCTGCCGGCGCCCGGAGCTGGTCACCGAGATCACCCTCCAGCCGGTGCGCCGCCACGGCGTGGACGCGGCGATCCTGTTCAGCGACATCGTGGTGCCCGTCGCCGCGGCCGGGATCGACCTGGACATCGTGCCGGGCACCGGCCCGGTGGTCGCCGAGCCGATCCGCACCGCCGCCGACGTGGAACGGATCCGCCGGATCACCCGCGACGACGTCTCGTACGTGGACGAGGCCGTCCGGCAGTTGGTGGTCGAGCTGGGCGACACCCCGCTGATCGGCTTCGCCGGTGCGCCGTTCACGCTGGCCAGCTACCTGGTCGAGGGCGGTCCGTCGCGTACCCACGCGAAGACCAAGGCCCTGATGTACGGCGACCCGGAGCTGTGGCACGCGCTCTGCGCCCGGCTGGCCGAGGTGACGTTGGCCTTCCTGCGCGTGCAGATCGAGGCCGGCGTCTCCGCCGTGCAGCTGTTCGACTCGTGGGCCGGCGCGCTCTCCGAGGCCGACTACCGCCGTTTCGTGTTGCCGCACTCGACCACCGTGCTGAGTGGGCTGGTAGACGCCGGGGTGCCCCGGATCCACTTCGGGGTGGGCACCGCCGAACTGCTCGGCGCGATGGGCGAGGCCGGGGCCGACGTGGTTGGCGTCGACTGGCGTACGCCGCTGGACGTGGCCACCGGCCGGATCGGCGCGGACAAGGCGGTGCAGGGAAACCTGGACCCGTGCGTGCTGCTCGCGCCGTGGCCGGTCGTGGAGGCCGAGGTGCGCCGCATCCTGGAGCAGGGCCGCGCGGCCCCCGGGCACGTGTTCAACCTCGGCCACGGGGTGCTGCCGGAGACCGACCCGGAGGTGCTGACCCGGGTGGTCGCGCTGGTGCACGAGCTGTCCAGCCGCCGGGCCGACCAGGGCTGACCGGGAATGCGGCAGCCCTGGCGGGTGGCGGTGGTCGGCGGCGGGATCGCCGGGCTGGCCGCCGCGGTCCGCCTGCGCGACCGCGCACCGGCCGGCACCGAGATCACCGTGTACGAGCAGTCCGGCGCGCTGGGCGGGAAGCTGCGCACCGGGGAGCTGGCTGGTCAGCCGGTAGAGTTCGGCGCTGAGTCGTTCCTGATGCGCGACCCGACCGGCGCCGAGAGCGCGGCGGTGGCGTTGGCCCGCCGGCTCGGGCTGGCCGAGAAGATCGTGCACCCCACGGTGGGGCAGGCCGCGCTGGTCATCGACGGAGGGCTGCGCCCCATCCCGGGCGGCACCCTGGTGGGCGTACCCGGGGATCTGGAGCGCGTGGCCACTGTCGCCCGCCCGGCCGCGGACGCCGACACCGACGGCGGTCGGCCGCTGGTCGGGCCGGACGCGGACGTCTCGGTGGGCGCGCTGGTCCGGTCCCGCTTCGGCAACGAGGTGGTCGAGCGACTGGTCGACCCGATGCTGGGCGGCGTGTACGCGGGCCGCGCCGACGATCTCTCCCTGGTCACGACGATGCCGGCGCTGGCCCGGGCGGCCCGGGTGGAGCACACCCTGGTCGGCGCGGTCCGGTCCGCGCAGGCCGCCGCGCCCCGTGCGCCCGGCGCCCCGGTCTTCGGCACCCTGGCCGGTGGGCTTAGCACCCTGGTCGAGGCGGCGGTGACGGCCAGCGGCGCGACGGTACGGCGGGACGCCGCCGTGCGCGAGCTGACCCCGACCGGCACCGGTTGGCGGCTCACCGTCGGCCCAACCCGCGACCCCGAGTTGGTGGACGTGGACGCCGTGGTGCTTGCGGTGCCGGCGCGACCGGCGGCGCGGCTGCTCGCCGGCCCCGCGCCGGCGGTGGCGGCGGGCGTCGGTGCGCTGGACTACGCGAGCGTCGCGCTGGTCACCATGGCGTTGCCGCAGCCGCGGCTGCCCGAGCTGTCCGGCTTCCTGGTGCCGAGCACCGAGGGCCTGCTGATCAAGGCGGCGACCTTCTTCACCACCAAGTGGGGGCACCTGCGCCGGCCGGACGGGTTGGCCCTGGTGCGCGCCTCGGTGGGCCGGTACGGCGAGGAGGCGCACCTTCAGCGCCCCGACGCGGACCTGGCGGCCACCGTGCACCGGGAGCTGTCGGCGGTGCTCGGCGCCCCGCTGCCCGCCCCGGTCGACGGGCACGTGCAGCGGTGGGGCGGTGCGCTGCCGCAGTACGCGCCGGGGCACGCCGACCGGCTCGCCGCCGCGCGGACGGCGCTGCGGGCCGCGCACCCCACACTGGTCCTCGCCGGCGCCGGCTACGACGGCGTCGGAATCCCGGTCTGCGTCCGCTCCGGCGAGACGGCGGCCGAAGAGATCATCACAGCACTGGGAGGATCGGCGAGATGACCGAGCAGACCAACGCGGCCCGGTTGCGGGAGCTGAACGACAGCATCCGCTACACCATGTGGTCGGTGTTCCGGGCCAGCTCCCCGCTGCCCTCGCTGCGGGACAACGTCACCGGCGAGGTGGTGTCGCTCTTCGACGAGCTGGCCGGCAAGGACGTGGTGGTCCGGGGCGTGTACGACGTCTCCGGGCTGCGCGCCGACGCGGACGTCATGATCTGGTGGCACTCCGCGTCCAGCGACGCGCTCCAGGACGCGTACCTGCGGTTCCGCCGTACCACGCTGGGTCGGGCGCTGACCCCGGTGTGGTCGCAGATGGCGCTGCACCGGCCGGCGGAGTTCAACAAGAGCCACATCCCGGCGTTCCTTGCCGGCGAGGAGGCCCGCCCCTACATCTGTGTGTACCCGTTCGTCCGCTCCTACGAGTGGTACCTGCTGCCCGACGCCGAGCGGCGCGAGATGCTGGCCGAGCACGGCAAGATGGCCCGCGGCTACCCGGACGTGCGGGCCAATACGGTCGCCTCGTTCGCGCTCGGCGACTACGAGTGGATGCTCGCCTTCGAGGCCGATGAACTGCACCGGATCGTCGACCTGATGCGGGACCTGCGCGCCTCCGGCGCCCGCCGGCACGTCCGCGAAGAGGTCCCGTTCTACACCGGCCGCCGCCGCTCGGTGGCCGAGATCGTCAACTGCCTGGTCTGACGCCCCGCCGGCCGGCGCCGCACCCCCGCCCGGGTGCGGCGCCGGCCGGGGATCAACTGGTCGTCGTACAGGAGACCAGCGGAACCGGGTTGCTGCCGTTCCACGAGCCGAGGAAACCGAATGTGGTGCTCGCTCCGGCGGCAAGGGTGCCGTTGTGGTTGGCGTTACGTGCGGTGACCAGCGTGCCGTTGGTGCCGACCGTCGCGTTCCACGACGAGGTGACCTGCTGGCCGTTGTTGTAGTTCCAGCTCACCGACCAGCCCCGGGTCGGTGAACCGCCGGCGGTCACCTTCACCTCGGCCTGGAAGCCACCGGACCACTGACCTGTCACCTGGTACGTCGCCGTGCAGGCACCGGCCGGCGGCGGGGTGGTCGGCGGGGGAGTCGTGGGCGGCGGCGTGGTGGGCGGGGGAGTCGTGGGTGGCGGGGTCGTCGGCGGGGGCGTGGTGGGTGGCGGGGTGGTCGATCCGCCGCCGAAGTCGACGTCGCTGCACAGGTAGTACGACTGGTCCAGGTGGCTGGCCTGCCAGACGGTGTAGACGATGTGCCGTCCGGTGCGTCCCGGCGCGCTGACCGGGATCTGGATCGAGACACCGCCGGTGTCCGGGTCCCACTGTGAGGCCGGGGTGTTACCGATCTGGCCCGCCAACTCCAGGTTGCCCCAACCGAGCGGTTGGGTGGCGGAGTTGAAGCCCTGCTTGGTCACGTACACCCGGATGTAGTCGGCACCGTGGCTGGCCTGGTCGAAGAAGCGGAGCCGGAAGTTGTTCGACACCGCTGTGGTCTTCCAGGCGCCGACGGTGTCCAGCGCGTTGTAGCGGGGGCTCTGGGTGCGTCCGCCGCTGCACAGCTGGCCGTCGGGGACGGCGGCCTGGTGGTTGCCCCCCACTCCCTCGCGGAACAGGCCGTTCCAGTTCCACATGGCGGCCGGGTCGGCCTGCCAGGCCTGCCAGCACATCGGGTCTTCGGTGGCCATCCGAGGGTTCTGGAAGTCGCCGCCCCAGCGTTGCCAGCAGCTGTAGTTACGCGAGGCCGGGTCGACGACCGAACCATGCGCCGAAGCCGATTTGGGCAGCATGGTGGTCAGTGCGGTCGTCAACAGGAGCGTGATGGTCGCCGCGATGGCGAACAACCAGAGCACGCGTCGTGATCGGGTGAGAGTGAACATGGAGCCCCCGGGGGGATGAGGTCGGACGTCGACACCCGGATCGCCGGGAGTTGCCCACTCCCGTGCCTAATCGCTGGCTCCCGCGATGGCTCTACCCGGCACCATGCCAGCTCGATCGTCAGCCGTCAATGGCATCGCGTCGCATCGGCGTGTGCGGGATGCCGTCCTCGACGTACTCGGGGCCGCTGACCGTGAAGCCGTGCCGGGTGTAGAACGCGACCAGGTGCGACTGGGCGTCCAGCACGCAGGGCCGGTTGCCCACCACCTCCAACGCCGCCGTCATCAGTCGGCCCGCGTGTCCGCCGCCGCGCGCCGCCGGGGCCACCACCACCCGACCAATCCGGGCGACACCGTCCGGGTCGGCCAGAATCCGCAGGTACGCCAGGGGCGCGCCGCCGTCGGTGAGCCAGACGTGCCGGGTGCCCGGCTCGACGTCGCGCCCGTCCAGCTCCGGGTACGGGCAGTTCTGCTCCACCACGAACACGTCGATGCGCAGCTTGAGCAGGTCGTGGAGGGTGCGGGCGTTCAGGTCGGCGAAGGAGGCCGTCCGGAGTTCGGTGGTCTGCTGGGGCATCCACCGATGGTAGGTCGGGCGAGTGTTCACCCGGTTTCCGCCCGGTCGGGTGCGAGGTAGGTGGCGGCCACGGCGGTGAGCAGCAGGCCACCGCCGACGATCACCGGCAGGGGGAGCGGTTCGTGTAGCAGCGCCACCGCCAGTGCCGCGGCGGTGAGTGGTTCGAGCAGGGTCAGCACGGCCGCGACGCTGCCCGGGGTGGTGCGCAACCCGGCGTAGAACAGCGCGTACGCGACCGCCGTGGTGACCACGCCAAGGTGCAGCAGCAGCGCCACGGTGTCGAGGCGTACCGGCACGCTGACCCCGGCGACCAGGGCGAACGGTGCCAGGGTCAGCGCGCCGACCGTGGTGGAGATGGTGGTCAGTGCCATCGGCGCGGTGCGCTGCGACACCTGGCGGCTGATCAGGGTGGTCACCGCATACCCGAGGCCGGAGCCGGCCGCCGCGAGCAGGCCGAGCAGCGGGGCGGGCGCCGCCGCGCCGGGGTGTTCGGTGGCGGCGGTGATCAGGACGAGGCCGGCCACCGCCGCGACCAGCGTGCCGAGTCGCAGCGGGCCGGGGAGCCGGCGGGCGTGCGCCGACTCCCAGGCCGCGGCGAGCACCGGGGCCAGGCCCAGGCTGACGATGGTGGCCACGCTGACCCCGGCCCAGGCCACGGCGGCGAAGTAGAGCGCCTGGTAGAGGCCGAGGCCGACGCCGGTGAGCAGCAGCGGTACGGGCGCGGCGCGCAGGGTGGCCACGAGCGTGCGGAGCCGGCCGGCGGTGCACGCCAGCAGCACGAGCGCTGCGATGGCGAGGCGGTGGAAGCCGATGCTCACCGGGCTGAGCCCGGTGCCCTCGCGCAGGAGTTGCACCGCCACGCCGGTGGTTCCCCACAGCACGCCGGTGACGGTGATCTGGATCAGGCCGCTGCGGGCGGCGTGGCTGGCGGCCGAGGCGGCCGGCAGCGCGGTTCGGGTCGTGGACACGGGAGCGCTCCGAAGGTGAGCCGTTGACGGGGACGACGTCGACGGAGCGCGTACGACAGGGTGGCCGAGCGGGGTCAGGTCACCCGGTCGGCGAGAGGCGCGGCGCTCCGCTCAGGAGCGCGGCGGGGGCAGGACGCCCAGGAATGGCCGCATGGCGACGACCGTACCGCAGATCGCTGGTCCGGCTGGCCCGTGGCCGGGCTGAGGCGGTCAGACCGGGCGGGCGCCGACGGCGTCGCGGATCTCGGCGCCCACCGCGCCCTCGACGGCGCGGGCGCAGTGTGCGCAGCAGAAGAACCGGCCGTTGACCTCGACGCCGTGCCCGACGATCTTGACCTGACAGTGCTCGCAGATCGGTGCCATGCGGTGGATCGCGCACTCGAACGAGTCGAAGGTGTGCACGTCGCCGCTGACTGTGTGCACCTCGAACGCCATCCAGTAATCGTTGCCGCAGACCTCGCAGGTTGCCACCGAAAACCTCCGTTAAGTGGACAAGTATCTACAGAATCCCCCAGGTGGCCTCGACGTGGGGGCGGAACGTCGATGCCTGGCCACGGTGGCGGCGTGTCGGCGTCGGCGTGTTGCCCGTTATGCCGGGTGAACCGCCGCAACCCCCGGAGGATCACCGTGATCAAGCGCAACAAGCTCTTCGGCAACCAGACCCGGGTCACCTTCTGTCTGCCCCGCGACGTCCCGCCCGGCCCGGTGAGCGTCGTCGGCTCCTTCAACGGCTGGCAGCCGGGTCGGCACGAGTTGGTGTCCCGCCGCGACGGCACCAGGACGGTGACCGTGAAGCTGCCGCCGGGGGAGTACCGGTTTCGTTACCTCGGCACCGGGGGTGTCTGGCTGGACGACGAGTCGGCCGACCAGGTCGACGACCGGGGCAGCCTGCTCCGGCTCTGAGAAGAAAACTGCCGCCATCGATGGATTTATCGATGAGAGTCTTTACTGTTAACAATGTTTAAATTACCTTGAGGGCACCTCACCGGACCTGGAGAAGGAGCTGCCCCCATGCGTCGAAGAATCACCGTCCCGCTGGTGGCGGCGGGCGCCGTCGCCGCCACCCTCACCGTCGCCGCCCCCGCGCAGGCGCACGGCTACGTCTCCGCCCCACCGAGCCGGCAGGCGCTCTGCGCGCAGGGCCGGGTGCCCGACTGCGGGCAGATCAAGTACGAGCCGCAGAGCGTCGAAGGGCCCAAGGGCCTGCGCAGCTGCAATGCCGGAATCGCCCAGTTCGCCGTCCTCAACGACGACAGTCGGGGTTGGCCGGCCACCTCGGTGGGCAGCTCCCTGACCTTCACCTGGGTGAACACTGCCCGGCACGCCACCAGCAACTGGGAGTACTGGATCGGCAACACCCGGGTCGGCGTGGTCAACGGCAACGGCCAGCAGCCGGGCGCCACGGTGTCGCACAACGTCAACCTCGGAGGCTTCTCCGGCCGGCAGAAGATCCTCGCGGTGTGGAACATCTCCGACACGGCGAACGCCTTCTACTCCTGCATCGACGTGCAGATCGGCGGCGGCGGGTCGAACCCGACCCCCACCCCCTCACCCACCCCGACCCCACGGCCCACCCCGACCACCACGCCGACCACTCCGCCCGCGCCGGGCGGCAGTTGGACGACGGGCCGGGCGTACCAGGTCGGCGACCAGGTCACCTACGGCGGAGCGACGTACCGCTGCCGGCAGGCGCACACCGCGATCCCGGGCTGGGAGCCGCCGAACGTACCGGCGCTCTGGCTCCAGGTCTGACCGCACGGGTGCGGCCCCTGGCCGCACCCGTGTCGCCGCCCTCGCGTGAACGGAGCAACCGGCATGCCCCGCCGTACCCCGCTGGCGACCCTCGTTGCCGCTCTGCTGCTCACCGGAGCCTGCGCCGGACCGCCCACGTCGAGCCCGTCGGCCCTGCCGCAGCCGGCACCCGCGTCCCCGGCCGGCTCGGCGGCGGCCGGGTCCGCGGGCGTCGGGTCTGCGATCGAGGCGGACGCGATGAGCGGAATCGACGTGGTGTTCCTGAGCACCATGGTCGGGCACAGCGAACGCACCCTGCAGATCGTCCGGCTGGCCCGGGACCGGGTGCGCGACGACGCGCTGCGCACCCTGGCCGCCGCCGTCGAGGCGACCGAGGCCGACGAGCTGGCCGCGATGCGCGGCTGGTTGCCCACGACCGGGCCGGGCGCCAGCGCGGCAGTACACCACCACGACGGGCACGGCGACGACGCCGCGCTCGACCGGCTGCGGACCGCGCCGGACGCGGACGTCGACCGAGTGCTGCGCGAGGTGCTCACCGACCACCAGCGATCGGCCGCCGACCTGGCCCGATCCCACGTCGGCGTCGGCCGCAACGAGCGGGTCCGCGACCTGGCCCGCCGGATCGAGCAGTCCCGGACCGCCGAGGTCGAGCTGCTCAGGGGTACGCCCTGAGCACGGCCATGCCCTGAGCGCTGTTACGCCCTGAGTGTCCGGGTCAGCGGGGTTCCAGCTTGATGGAGACCGAGTTGACGCAGTGCCGGGTGTCCTTCGGGGTGAAGCCCTCGCCGTGGAAGACGTGCCCGAGGTGACTGTCGCAGCGGGCGCAGCGGATCTCCGTACGGGCCATACCCAGGGTGCGGTCCTCGATCTCCTTGACCCGGCCCGGGATGGCGTCGTCGAAGCTCGGCCAGCCGCAGTGCGAGTCGAACTTCGTGTCGCTGGAGAACAGCTCCAGCCCGCAGGCGCGGCAGTGGTAGACCCCCTGGGTCTTCGTGTCCACGTACTCGCCTGTCCACGGGCGTTCGGTGCCGGCCTCCCGCAGGACGTGGAACTCCTCGGGGGTCAGTCGGACCCGCCACTCTTCGTCGGAACGGGGCAGCTCGTTGTCGTCAAGACTCACCCGTCAACGGTACGTCGAACGTCGGGGGCGTGGCATAAGGTCGCGGGATGGGTGGCACCAAGGCTGCGGCCGCCGAGGTCGAGGTAGCCGGGCACACCGTCCGGCTGAGCAGTCCGGATCGGGTGATCTTCCCGCAGCGGGGGTTCACCAAGGCGGACGTCTTCCACTACTACCTCGCGGTCGGCGACGGGATCATGCGTGCCCTGCGGGACCGGCCGACCACCCTGCAACGCTTCCCCGAGGGCGTCGAGGGCGAGGCGTTCTTCCAGAAGCGGGTGCCCACCCGGGGGGTGCCGCCCTGGGTGACGACCGCGCAGATCACCTTCCCGAGCGGCCGGAACGCGGCGGAGCTCTGCCCGGCCGACCTGGCGCACGTGGCCTGGGCGGCGCAGATGGGCACCATCGTCTTCCACCCGTGGCCCGTGCGGGCCGCTGACGTCGACCGCCCCGACGAGCTGCGCATCGACCTGGACCCGCAGCCCGGCACCGACTTCGCCGACGCGGCACGGGCCGCCGGCGAGGTCCGCGCGCTCCTCGACGAGCTGGGCGCGACCGGCTGGCCGAAGACCTCCGGCGGCCGGGGCGTGCACGTCTACCTGCGCATCCAACCCCGCTGGACGTTCACCGAGGTGCGCCGGGCCACCATCGCGCTGGCCCGGGAGGTGGAGCGCCGCAACCCCGACCTGGTCACCACCGCCTGGTGGAAGGAGGAGCGCGGCACCCGGGTCTTCGTCGACTTCAACCAGATGGCGCGCGACCGCACGATCGCCTGCGCGTACTCGCTGCGGGCCAACGCGCGGGCCACCGTCTCGACCCCGGTCAGCTGGGACGAGCTACCCGACGTCGACCCGGACGACTTCGACCTGCGCACCGTGCCGGCCCGGCTCGCCGAGCGTGGTGATCCGCACGCCGGCATCGACGACGCACCGTGGGACATCACCCCGCTGCTGGAGTGGGCCGAGCGGGACGCCGCCGCCGGCCAGGGCGACCTGCCGTACCCGCCGGACCACCCGAAGATGCCCGGCGAACCCAAGCGGGTGCAGCCGAGCCGCGCCAAGCGCACCCCGGAGGACGAGACCACCTGAGCGCGCCGGATGCCGGGCTGCCCGGGACGGCAGGTGGTCCTCCCCGAGCAGCCCGACGGTCTGCTACCCGTCTGGATTGCAGGGGTTGGACATCTTGGGATGGACCTGCTTGCCGGCGGCCACCGTGTCGGCGATCTCCCAGAACCCGTTTGGCCAGTCACCCTCGGCGTCCATCTGCTGGAGCACCTTCCAGTTGTGGCTGCTGCGCAACGCGTCAGCCGCCCGCCGGAGAGCGTCGTCGTCGTTACTCTTCTTCGCGCGCGTCCATTCGGTGATCCACGCGCAGCCGACCGGGCCGAGCACCTGGACGCCGAAGTGGTAGGGGTCGTTGATGCCTTCGACGCTCAGCGTCGCGGGGTCGAAGCCCGGTGGAAGCGGCACGTCGGCGAGCACCGCGGCCGCCCGCTCGTTCACCCGCGCCGGCGTGACGATCTCCGCCGGGAGCGCGGCCAGCCACGTACGGGCGTCGACGCGGACCACGCTGGCGAGAACCGTGTCGAAATCCGCGCGCGTCCAGGCGCTCCCGGTGCGCACCTCGACCATGGACCCGTCGCGAGGCCGGAGCAGGACCTCGAACTCGCGCTCGTTGTATCGGAACAGGTCACCCGGCCAGCGGTCGACCTGCACCGACTCCGGCTTGCTGACCTCGAGTCGATCCTTGTAACGACTGTCGTACTCGCTGGCCTCGTACCAGCTCATCCTGAGGTGCCGCGCACCGTTGCTGTAGGTGATGCTGCCCGCCCGCTTGGCGAACCCGTCGACGTTGGTCGCCTTCCAGCCGGGCTGATCGATCACCAGTCGCGGGTTCTCCTCGGCCGCCTTGAGCACCATCGCCGAATAGGAGGTCGTTCCGGGAGCTGCGGAGGTCGAAGACGTTTCGGGGGACGCCTCGTGGCCCTCGGGCTGATCCGTCTTCACCAGCGAGATGCCGAAGGCGACGGCGAGTACGGCGGCCGCGACGCCTGCGGTGGCGAGGCCGCCCAGCAGGCGGCGGCGCGGTCGAGGACGCCGGCCCGGTGGCTCGGGAACGGATTCGAGGATCGGCGTGGACATGATTTCCTCCAGGAGGTCCTGCGCGGCCCCGTCGAGGTGCGCGATGACCTCGGGTCGGTACGGGTCGGCGTCGCGGACCCTCCGGTCGAGCTGCTCGTCGGTCATCTGCCCTCCTCGGGGGCGCGTACGGCCATGACGTCGAGTACATGTCCGGGTGGACCGAGGTCGTCACCGACGATGTCTCGCAGACGAGCTCGGGCGCGGGACAGCCGCGTACGGACCGCAGCCGGGCTCACCTGGAGAACCACCGCGATCTCGCGTGGCTCCAGCCCTTCCCAGAAGGTCAGCATCAGCACCTCCCGGTCCATCTCGTTGAGCTGGGCCAGCGCGGCCCGGACGGTGAGTCGTTCGGGCACCTCGCTGCCCGGGTCGACGGCAAGGGCCGCCCGGAACCGTTGCCGCAGTCGGTCGCCCAGCCGCCCCCGGCGGCTGCCGCTGCGGTGGTGATTGGCCAGCACCCGACGGGCCACGCCGTGCAGCCACAACCGGGCCTCGGCGTCCGGCGGCATCTCGCGGCTGCGGCGCCAGGCGACGAGGAAGGTCTCGGCGACGATGTCGGCCGCGTCCTCGGGCTGCTCGACGCGTCGCATCGCGTACGCCAGCAGTGGCTCGAAGTTGATCGCGTAGACGCGTCGGAAGCGTTCCTCGTGCTCAGTCCCGGAGCTCACGTCTACTCCATGTCCGGATCGGCACCCGTCGTGACAGCCGAATATTCACGGCACGCCGTCCGTCGATGTCACGAGCGACGTGAACGCTACCGTCCACGTCGGGCACGGCTGACCCGCAGCGTCAGAGGCAGGACCCCGGGTCCACCGCTGTGCCGATGATCGCGAACAGCATTCGGCGGAACGTGTCGACCTCGGCCTGGCTGAAACCGGCCATCGCGTTCCGCTCCGCCTCCTCGCTGGCGCGCGCGACCCGCGCCCGTACCTCCTCGCCAACGGTCGTGATCGCCGGAATGCGCAGCCGGCGGTCGCGGGGATCGGAGTGGCGTACGACGAGATTCTTCTGTTCGAGTCGATCGAGTTGGGTCATCAGCGTGGTCTTGTCGAGCCCGAGGGTCCTGGCCAGCTCGACCTGGGTCAGCCCGGGTGTCTTGTCGAGCGCGCTCAACACGATGTAGTCCCGCAGGTGCAGGCCGTGCCTCTCGGCCTGTTCGCCGGTCACCACGTGCATCCGTTGGGCGGCGCGATGCAACAGCCAGGTGATCTCGGAGTCGAGCGACGGCGCCGGTCCTTCCGTCATCGCGCCGCACCCGGCAGGAGCGGGATTCCCTCGTAGGCGCGCCGGTCGTGGGCGGGGACGACCTGCATCAGCTCGGTCAACGCGGCCGATCGCAGGATGCCCTGCCGCACCTGTTCGGCGTCGCTGTCGGCGAGGGCCCGTAGCAGCCAGGGGCGTTCCACGAGCCGGTGGACTCCGTCCAGTTGCCAGGTCAGGTCGCCGATGAACGCGTAGCGCTGCCCGGACGGAAGGGTCACGAACGCGACCACGGACCCCGTCGTGTGGCCGCCGGCCAACGCCAGCACCAGGGATCCGTCGCCGTGGACGTCGAAGCTCGCGGAGAAGCCGAGGTACGCGGGTCCGTCGAAGGAGTATTCACGGATCTCGTGGCCGGGCGAGACGGCGCGGTAGACCTTGCCGTCACCGTCGCTGGCGGCGTACTCAAGCTCACCCCGGTTCATCCAGACCGGGAGGTCGAGCGAGTCCAGGCCGCTCGCGTGGTCCCAGTGCGAGTGCGTCAGGAACACCCCGCGGAGCCTGGTGCGGTCGTAACCGCTGTCGTCGAGCTGCTCGCGCACCGTCCGGGTGCTCTGGAAGGGGGCGCGGGCGAACCGCGGCTGCATGGCGACGTGCGCGGCGACGTTGGCCCCGAAGCCGGCGTCGATGAGGAAGTCGCCCTTCGGGTGCCGCACGAGGATGGCGGTGGCGGCGAACTGCCGCTTGTCACGAAACGAGCCACCGCGAACGGCAAATGCCGCTCGCGTCTCGTAGGTGCCCGTGGGGAGTTGATAGATCGTCATGTCGGGTGGCGGTGTCGCCTCGGGAAGGGCAGCCGTCCACGGCTCGGGGGCAGGAAGCGTTCTCACCGCTCGATCGTACGACGTCAGATCGTCTGACGCCAGACGAAGTTGCCCTTACCGAGGATGTCGTACACCTGTTCTAAAGCCCATCACCTCCGGCACTGGGCCCACGGCGGCCCGACCCAGACGGGTAGCGCCGCCGGTAGCGTCCACGTCGACGCGAGGAGCGAGATCGGTCCCTCGGCGAGCGCCCACAGCACGGAACGGTCCGGGTCCTCAACCAGCGTGGCCCGCTGTTCGGGCGTGACATGCACCGCTTGCGCAAGGATCTTGCGCACCTTGTGGTCGGGGTGGTCGACCAGCGCCTCGAACTGCTCGTCGGTCCATTCCAGACGGAAGGTCACGGCGAACTCCACCTCCCGCAGGTGCTCCTCGACAAGCTGCCGCAACAGGTCGGCGGGAATGGCGGGGTTGCGGATCAGGCCGCGTAGCCGAGCCCGTGCCGGGTTGTTGTGGTGGGCGAGGAACGCGTCGTTGACGTACAGCGGGACCTCCAGGGTTTGCGGAGCCGCAGTGTCGGCGCCTGCGGTTAGCCTGCCGTCATGGCCACAGAGCTGGATGAGTTGATCGTCGCGGACGCCGACGCCCTACGCGCGTGGTTGTCGGCCAACCACGCCACGTCGCCCGGCGTGTGGCTCGCCCTGACCAAGAAGGGTGGCACGGTCACGACGCTGACCTGGCAGCAGGCGGTCGACGAGGGCCTGTGCGTCGGCTGGATCGACGGGCAGGCCCGCAAGCGGGATGAGGAGTCGTCCTGGATCCGGTTCACCCCGCGTCGGCCCCGCAGTTCCTGGTCCCAGCGCAACGTCGGGCACGTGGCCCGGCTGGAGGAGCAGGGGCGGATGTTGCCGGCGGGCCGTGCCGCGGTGGACGCCGCGAAGGCGGACGGACGGTGGGAGGCCGCCTACGCCCCGCCGTCGGAGGCGGAGGTGCCGGCCGACCTACTCGCCGCCATCGCCGCCGAGCCCGCCGCCCAGGCCATGCTCGACGTGCTCACCAAGGCCAACCGGTTCGCTCTCATCCATCGCCTCAATGCCGTCAAGCGGGCGGAGACCCGCGAGCGCAAGATCGGCGAATTCGTCGCCATGCTGGCCCGTCACGAGACGTTCTACCCCCAGAAGGCGAGGCCGGCGCCCGGGCCGACGTCGTCGTGAGCGGGAGTCGACGTCCCGCCAACCGATTGACTTTCGATAGGTAACGAGCGAAACTCGATGCATGGTTACGGAGCATCGAGCGGTTGCCGCTCTCAGAGTTTTTCTCGTGGTGCTGTTCGGGGTCCTGGTCCTGTTTCAGACCTTCTCCCTGCCCGGACAGTTCGCCCACATGGCCGCGGAATCGCCGCAGGACGCCTACCTCCGGTGGCCGGCAACGGTCGTGGCGGTGTTCTGGGTGCTGTGCGTCCAGGTCGTCATCGTCGCGACCTGGAAGTTGCTCAGCCTGGTCAAGAGCGACCGCATCTTCACCGAAGCGTCCCTCAAGTGGGTGGACGCGATCGTGTGGGCCATCGCCGCCGCGTGGGTGGTGCTCGTGGGTGTCTTCCTCTACGTGGGGTTCAACGCGGACGACCCGGGGCTGCCGCTGCTGCTGTTCCTGCTGACGGTGGGCGTCAGCGTGCTGGGGCTCCTCATGGTGGTGATGCGGGCGCTGTTGCGGCAGGCCACCACCCTGCGGACCGACATGGAAGCGGTGATCTGATGCCCATCGTCGTCCGCATCGACGTGGAGTTGGCCAAGCGCAAGATGAGCGTCGGTGAGTTCGCCGAGCGCGTCGGGCTCACCCCCGCCAACGTGGCGGTGCTGAAGAACGGCCGCGCCAAGGCGGTCCGCTTCAGCACCCTCGAAGCGATGTGCCGAGTGCTCGACTGCCAACCCGGAGACCTGCTGGAGTGGGTCGAGGAGGAAACCCCATGAAGTACATCCTGACCGTCGCCGCCATTCTCGTGGTCGCTCTCGGCGTCGCCGGCATCGTGCACGGGGAGGCCGACGACTCGCCGGGCCTCCAACTCCTGGGCGTCGTGCTCGTGCTCGGCGCGGTGGTGTTCGGCATCCGCAACCTTCGCGGCGGCAGTTAGCCGCCCAGGCGCGGTGGTCAGCCTGAGCTGACCCTCCCCGTAATAACGATCATGTAACGGGCGCGAACCTTTCCCGGTAGGTGGCCTGTCTTGATGGTCGTCGGCCCGCCAGGGCCAGGGGAGGCGTCGGATGAAGCTGGTGTGGAGGCGGGCCCGCGAGGCGCGAGGGTTGCTGGTCGCGGCGGTGATCGCTGCCCTCGTCGCCGTCGCGTTGGTCACTGGGCTTTCCGACTACAACCGTCGGGCGGTGGACGCCGGGCAGCGAGCTCTGGTCGCCGCCTCGCCCGCCGAGGAGCGCGGCCTTCTGGTCAGTGGCTCGGGTGGCCGGGACGCGGCCGAGTTCGCCACCCGGGACAAGGCGGTCCGAGCCGAGTTCGCCACCGGGCTCGGCGGCGTCCCGGTCAGTGTCACCGCCGCCCGTTACGGCACCGGCCGGGAACTGACCGGCGACCTCGGGCAGATCCCGCGTACGGCCGACGAACCGGTCTTCGCGAACCTGGCCACGCTCGCCGATCTCGCCAGCCACGCGGAGCTGACCGGCGGAGCCTGGCCCAGCCCCGGAGCGAACCCCGTCCAGGTGAGCCTGCCCGAGCGGGTCGCCGGCGCCCTCGGCCTGACCGTCGGCGAACGCGTCCCGGTGCGCGACCGGGCCACCGAACGACGCGGGGAGTTGGTGCTCGCCGGCACGTGGCGGCCCCGCGACCCGACGGACGCCTACTGGCTGCTGGCCCCCGGCGTGGGGGCGGGCAGTGCTGGTTCCGGCACCTCGTACGGGCCGTTCACGCTCGACCCGGCCGACTTCGCGGCCACCTTCCCCGGCTCGGTGTCGGCGTCCTGGCTGGCCCAACCGGACCTCGGCGCCGTCGACACCGCCGACCTGCCCGCCGTTCGGAAAGCCCTCACCGAGGCGGTCTCGGCCGTTCCTGAGGCCGCCCAACTGGGCAGCTCCGGGCAGACGGTGACCAAGATGCCGCAGTTGCTGGACCGGATTGCCCGCGCCGACCTGGTGGGTCGCTCGTCGCTGGCCACCCCGCTGCTGCTCATCCTGGTGCTCGCCGGGTACGCGCTGGTGCTGGTCGCCGCGTTGCTGCACGAGGACCGCCGCCCACAGACCGCGCTGCTGCGCGCCCGAGGCGCCGCCCGTCGGCAGTTGGCCGGCCTGGCCGCCCGTGAGGCGACCCTGGTGGTCGCCCCGGCCGCCGTGCTCGGTCCGCTGATCGCCGGTGAGGCGCTGCGGTACATCCGACCCGGTGGGTCGGGCGACCTCTCCACCGCCGGCGGCAACACCACACTGGTCTGGGCGGCGGCAGCGGCCACCGCGGCCGGCTGCCTCGTCGCCATGGTCCTTCCGACGCTGCGCGGTGCCGGGACGTACGTCGCCGACATGGCGGCCCGATCCCGGCCGAACCGGGCCGCGAGCGTCCAACGCGCCAGCGTCGACCTGGTGCTCGTGGCGCTCGCCGTGCTCGCCTGGGTGCAGCTACGCCGGTACGCCTCCCCGCTGGCCGGCTCGGGTGGCCAGCTCGGGATCGACCCGCTGCTGGTCGCCGCCCCGACGCTCGGCGTGCTGGCCGGTGCCGTGCTGGCGTTGCGGGTGCTCCCGCCGCTCACCCGGTTCGCGGAGCGGTTCGTCGACCGACGTCCCTGGACCGCCACCATGTTCGGCATGTGGCAGGCCGGCCGGCGTCCCCACGCCGGCCCGGTGTTGCTGCTCGCCCTCGCCGTCGGCGGCAGCACCCTGGCCTGGTCGCTGATCAGCACCGGCGAGCGGTCCCAGGTCGAGCAGGCCGGCCACACGGTCGGTGCCGACCTCCGGGTGACCGAACGGGCCGGGGGCGCCCCACCGACCCGGGCCGGTGAACTCGCCGCGCTACCGAGCGTGGACCGGGTGCTGCCGGCATGGCGGGACGAGATCCGGGTCGGGCGGGAGAACCTGCCGGCGACCGTGATCGGTGTCGACCCGGCCAGCGCCCCGGGCGTCGTCCGGCTCGCCGACCGCCTCGGCGACGGATCGGCGTCGGAGCAGTACCGGAGGATGGTCGGCGCGCGGGGAGAGCCCGCCGGCGTCGAACTGCCCGCCGAGGCGCGCACGATCACCGGCACGATCCGTACCCCGGTGAGCAACGCCGCCCGGTCGCTGAAGGTCGCGGTGACGCTGCTGGTCACCACCCCCGACGGGCTCGCCCTGCGGCTGCCGGCGGCCAACGCCGACGGCGACGGCCGGGCCACCCCGTTCACCGCGCAACTGCCCGACCTGGGCGGGACGCGGCTGCGGCTGGCCGGCTTCGAGGCCGACGGTGGGTTGGCCGCCGGCAACTCCTACCAGCTCCAGGTGGACGGGCTGACGGTGGTCAAGGCCGACGGCACGAACCAACCGGCCGAACTCGGCGGCGACTGGGTCATGACGGCCCCCGGACAGCCGTCCACACCGGTGCCGACCGCCGGCACCGGGTTCGCCGCGGTCCGCGCGGTCGACGTGATTCCCGGCGGGCAGTTCGCGTACCAGCCGCCAACCCGGTTCGCTGTCGTGCCGGGCGGGGAGAGTAGGCCCGTACCGGTGTTGATGACCCCCGGGGTCATCAACTCGCTGAGCCTGCGCGTCGGCGACACCGTCGACCTGACCCTCTCCGGGGCGACGCTGCCGGTGCACCTGGTCGGCGAGCTGGCCGCCGTGCCGGCCACCACCGGCGAAGGCGTCCTGCTGGACCTGCCGGCCGCGGTCGACGCGATGATCCGGAGCAGCGGCGCGGTGCGACCCGTACCGGAATGGTGGGTCGGCGCCGGCGACGCGAACGCCGCCGCCCAGGCGGCCAGCGCACTCCCGGGCGTCACAGTGCTCAACCGGGAGGCGGCCATCGAGGCGGCCGCCGACGACCCGTACTGGCGCGGCTCGCGTACCGGCATGCTCGCCGCCGCGCTCGGCGCGGTGCTGCTCGCCCTCGTCGGCCTGATGGTGGACGTGTGGGCCACCGCCCGGCGTCGGCTCGGCGAGTTCGCGGTGCTGCACACCCTCGGCGCCACGCCCCGGCTGATGGCTCGGGCGCTGCTCGCCGAACAGACGTTCCTCGCCGGCATCGGCGTGGGCGTCGGGCTGTTACTCGGCACCGCGGTCGGCGCGACGATGGCACCACTGGTCATCCTCACCCCGGCCGCCGGTCGGCCGACACCCCCGGCGGCGTTCGTGCTGCCCTGGGTGCCAATCGGCCTGACCGCGGTCGGTCTGCTGCTGGCGGCGCTCGCCTTCAGCGCGTTCATCGCCGCCGGCATCCGTCAGCGGGTGGCGGCGGTGCAGCTGCGAATCGGGGGAGAACGATGAGCGTCGGGGCGGCCGTCCGGCGGGTCCGGGCGTACGGGGGGCAGTTCCTTCTGCTGGCGGTGTTGACCCTGGTGGTCACGCTGCTGATCAGCGGAGTGCCCCGGCTGGTCAACCGGCTCGCCGAGCAGGGGCTGCGAACGCAACTCAACAGCGAGCCGGCCGCTCGCCGGGACCTCTCGTACACCACCAGCCTGGCGGCGGCGACGTCACAGCGGACGGCGATGGGCAACGCCGCCGAACGGTTCCACGCCCTGGCCGCGGCGATGCCGCCGCAGGTGCGCTCGGCCGTGACCGAGCGGTGGTACAGCGTCGAGACGGCGGGGGCCCGCGTGGTCGGACCCGACCTGGCGGCCCGCAACCTGCTGGTCGACCTGGGCCTGCGGGCCATGCCCGACATGCAGGGCGCGAGCACCCTCGTCGAGGGGGCGTGGCCGAGCGAGACGTACGTTCCCGACCGACCGATCGAGGTGGCGCTGGACGTCGACGTGGCCCGCAAGCTCAACCTGCGCGCCGGCAGCCAACTGCGCATCGGCAACACCGACGACAAGGGCAGACTCGTCGACGGCGCCCCGCTGGTGGTGGCCGGGCTGTTCCGCCCCGTCGACCGCGCCAACGGCATCTGGGATGGGCTGCCACAGCTGCTGCGGATCATCGAACCGCAGGGTGATGGCGCGCCGTTCGAGATCGTCGGCGTCGTCGCGCAGTCGGCCCTCAACAAGCGGGCCGCGGCGGGCTGGCCCATCCAGTCCAATTGGCGATACCGACTGGGCGTCGATCGGATCGACGCACGCGAGCTGGACCAGCTGATCGACGGCCTTCAGGTGATGCAGCGCAACCTGCCGACGGAAATCACGCTGACCCAGGGCGTCGACGTTCCGTTGCGCGCGTTCGCCGCCCAGATCGATGCCGTCCGGACCCTGCTCGCGGTGATCGCGGCCGGTATCCTGGCCACCCTGGCGGGCCTCATCGTGCTTGCGGCCGGTCTCGCCACCCGACGGCGTCGCTCGGAGTTCGCGCTGCTACGCGCCCGTGGGGGCGGGGCCACCGCCGGCGCCCGGCGCAGCCTCGCCGAGTCGGTGCTGGTGGTGCCGGTCGCCGCCGCGCTGGGCTGGTGGCTGGGCACGCTGTTCCCCGGCGCCCCGGATCCGACCACGCCGTACGTCATCGTGGTGACCGTGCTGGTCACACTGGCGCTGCCGTTGGCGACGCTGGCCGTACCGGCCGGCGGAGCGGTTCGCCGGGACCTGATCCGGGTGCGCCCGTCGGCCCGTCGGCTCACCGTCGAGGTCTCCCTGCTGCTCCTGGCCGGGCTCGCCGCGGTGCTGCTGCGTCGGCGTGGTCTGACCCTCGGCGAGGTGGATCCACTGCTCGTGTCGGTGCCGGTGCTCCTGGCGGTCGCGGCGGCGGTGCTGGCGCTGCGCGCGTACCCCTGGCCGTTGTTGCTGGTCAGCCGGCTTGCCGCGCGGACCCGGGGCAGCGTGGCCTTCCTCGGCACGGCCCGCGCCGGCCGCGCGGCGGTCGCCGCCCCGCTGGTCGTGGTGGTGCTGGCGATCGGCACGGCGGCGTTCTGCGCGGTCGTGGCCGCCGGCGTCGACGCGAGCCGGGAACGGGCCGCCGCGCAGATAGTGCCCGCCGACGCGGTGATCCGTGGGGAGCGCTTCGCACCCGACACCGTCGACGAGCTGGGCCGTCTGCCGGGGGTCCGGGCCGTCACCCGGGTGTTGTACGAGGACGATGAGCGGTTCGCGTCCGACGAGGTCGGCACCGACGCCTTCGTCGAGCAGACGGACGTGCTGCTGGTTGACGGCTCAGGGTTGGACACCGTCGCCCGCGAATCCCAGGTGGACCTCCCGGTTCCGGTCGCGCTGCGCACCGCCGGGCCCGGCCAGGGTCCGCTGCCGGCGATCGTCTCACCGGCGGTCGCCGCCGACCTGGCCAAGGCCGGGCTGGATGACTCGGCCTTCATCTCGGTGCAGGGCCAGCGGTACGAGTTCCGGGTGGCCGGCATCCAGGACGGCTTCCCGCTGCTGGCGGCGAACGTCAGCCGGTTCGTGATCCTGCCCTGGCAGGCCCTGCCGACGCGGACCACCACCCCGGTGCCGACCAGCCTGCTGATCGCCGGGGACCCGCTGGACGCCGAAGCGCTGCGCGTCGCCGGCGACCAGGGGCAGCTGCGTTACCAGCAGCAGGGTGCCGTGACCGGCCGGGAACGGCCGCTCGGGGTAACCGTCGACACCCGGGCGGACGTCCGTCGGGACCTTGGCGAGGGCGGGGCGAACGGGGTGCTGGCCTTCGGGTTCGTGGCCGGCGCCGCCGGCGGCACCCTGCTCGGGCTGTTGGCCATCGCGTTCACCGTGCTGGCCGGCGCGCGCGCCCGGGGCCAGGTGCTGTCCCGGCTGCGCACCCTCGGCCTGTCCCGCCGACAGTGGCGAGGGCTGCTGCTGGTCGAGTTGACCCCGCTGGTCGCGGTGTCGGTGCTGACCGGCGCGCTCGTCGGCGCGGTGCTGCCCCTACTGCTCAACCCGGTGCTCGGCCTGTCCGCGTTCACCAGTGGTGTGCCCGTCCGGGTGGCTTTCGAGCCCAGCCTGGTCGCCGCTGTGCTCGCGCTCGGGGCGGTCGCCCTCGGCTTCGCGGTCGCCGTCGAGGCCCTGAACAACCGCCGGTTGCGCCTCGGAGAGGTGCTTCGGCTCGGAGAGGAGAGCTGAGATGACCGCTACCGCCCAGACTCCACTGGTGCCTGACCTGGCCGCCCTGCAACAGCGGGCCGCGCTTCGCGCCGCCGAGCGGGCCGGCGGGCAGGACCGCCTACGCGGGCACATCGTCTGCGACGGCCTGGTGCGCATCTTCAAGACCGAGGGGGTGGAGGTGGTCGCCCTGCAGGGGCTCGACCTGGTCATCGACCGGGGTGAGCTGGTGGCGATCGTCGGTGCCTCCGGTTCGGGCAAGTCGACCCTGCTCAACATCCTCTCCGGCCTGGACACCCCGACCGCCGGTATCGCCCGGGTGGCCGACTACGACCTGCTCTCGCTCTCCGCCAAGCGGCGGCTGAGCTACCGCCGGCAGCTGGTCGGGTTCGTCTGGCAGCAGACCGGCCGCAACCTGCTGCCGTACCTCAACGCGCTGGAGAACGTCGAGCTGCCGATGCAGTTGGCCGGCAAGCGCAGCCGCAAGGCCCGCCGGGAGCGGGCCCGGGAACTGCTCGACCTGGTCGGCGTGGGCTACTGCGCCGATCGGCGCCCCGGGCAGCTCAGCGGTGGCGAACAGCAGCGGGTCGCGGTGGCGGTGGCGGTGGCCAACGACCCGGAGGTGCTCTTCGCCGACGAGCCGACCGGTGAGCTGGACGAGGCGACCGGCGCGGAGGTCTTCGCGGCGTTGCGCACCATCAACGCGGAACTGGGCGTGACCATCGTGGTCGTCACCCACGACCACGCCGTGGCCACGCAGGTCCGCCGGACCGTCGCGATCCGCGACGGCCGGACCGCCTCCGAGGTACGCCGGACCGCGCGGATCGACGCGGACGGCAACACCGAGCTGGTCAGCGAGGAGTACGCGGTGCTGGACCGCAACGGTCGGATGCAGCTGCCGGCTGCGTTCGTCGACGCGCTCTCGCTGAAGGAGCGGGTCCGGCTCGACCTGGAGCCGGACCATGTGCAGGTGCGGCCCGGCAACCGGGCCTCGGACGAGCGGGGGGCACGGGCATGAGCCGGCAGGACATGGTGGTGACCGGCGCGGCCGGGTTCGGCGGTGCGTCCGCGGCGCACTCCGACGAGGTGGTCCGGGTCAGTGGGGTCAGCCGGACCTTCGGCCGTGGTGAGCACGCCGTGCACGCGGTGCGGGACGTCTCGTTCTCCGCCAACCGGGGCGAGTTGGTCGCCATCCGAGGCCGGTCCGGGGCCGGCAAGACCACGCTTCTGAACCTGATCGGCGGGCTGGACCGGCCGGACAGCGGTCAGGTGGTGGTGGCCGGGCACGAGGTCACCTCCGCCGGGGAGGCGGAGCTGCTGCGGCTGCGCCGGGGCACCGTCGGGTTCGTGTTCCAGACCTTCGGGCTGGTGCCGATCCTCTCCGCCGCCGAGAACGTGGGCGTGCCGTTGCGGCTGGCACAGGTGCCGGCCGCGGCGCGGGAAGAGCGCGTCGCGGTGCTGCTGGAACTGGTCGGCCTGGGCGGGCACGCCGCGCAGCGCCCGTACGAACTCTCCGGTGGCCAGCAGCAGCGGGTCGCGGTGGCCCGTGCGTTGGCCAACGAGCCGGACCTGCTCATCGCCGACGAGCCCACCGGTCAGCTCGACTCGGAGACCGGTCGATCCATCATGGACCTGCTGCGCGCGGTGGTGCACGCCCGCGGCATGACGGCCCTGGTGGCCACGCACGACCCGGCCCTGATCGACCTCGCCGACCGGGTGCTCGTCCTGCGCGACGGCCGCCTGGTCGACGGCTGACCCCAGTCGAGGCTGCGGGCGGCGGATGGCGGGCGGCGGCGGACGCTGCCGCCCGCACCGTCAGAGCAGCTGGTCAGAGCGCGAGCTTCATGCCCTCGTGACTGGCCACGAAGCCGAGGCTCAGGTAGAAGCGGTGCGCGTCCTCGCGGGTCTTGTCGGTGGTGAGCTGCACCAGCGCGCAGCCGCGCTGCCGGGCCTGGTCGACCGCCCAGATCATCAGGTCTCGGCCCAGCCCCTGGCCACGCCGGTCGGAGCGGACCCGGACCGACTCGATCAGCGACCGCTCGCTGCCGTGCCGACCCAGACCCGGGATGTAGGTGATCTGCAGGCAGCCGACCAGTTCGCCATCCTGCTCGGCCACGATCAACTGGTTGCGCGGGTCCGCGTCGATGTCCGCGAACGCCTTCTCGTACGCCTCGTCGACCTCGGTGAAGTCGCGGGCCTTGCCCAGGACGTCGTCGGCGAGCAGGGCGATGACGGCGGGTAGGTCGGCCCGGGCCGCCTCCCGGTAGATCACGTCGCTCATGCCGGTGATCCTGGCACAGCGAAACCGGCGAATGGGTCTGTGCCGGTTGCGGGCGGCGGGCAGCATGGGCGGCATGGAGCTAGTGCTGCTGCCGTTCCGCGGGGTGTACCGGGCGTTGGTGTGGTTCGCGAACTCGCCCCGCACGTTGATCACCTCGTACCTGTTGATGATCGTGGTGGCCGGGGTCATCTACGGGGAGGTCGAGCAGCGCAGCCCGGCCGACGCCGTCTGGTGGGCGGTGGTGACCGCCTCCACCGTCGGGTACGGCGACATCTCGCCGACCACCTGGGCGGGCCGGACACTGGCCGCGCTGCTCATCTCGACCATGGTGCTGCTGGTCATCCCGCTGATCACCGCGCACTTCGCGAGCCGGCTCATCGTCGACGACGACGCCTTCGAGCATGAGGAGCAGGAGCAGCTCAAGGCCGACGTGCGCCGGATGCGGGCGCTGCTGGAGGAGTTGGCCACCCGGCAGGGAATCGATCTGCCCCCATTGCCGCCGACCCAGCCGGTCAGCGGGCCGGGCAGCGCTGCCCCTCCGGTGGCACGGTCAGGTCGATCAGGTAGGCGTCGACCGCGTTGGTGATGCAGGACGTCTGCGGGTAGGCGGTGTGCCCTTCGCCCTCCCAGGTCAGCACCCGACCGACGCCCAGCATCGACGCGAGCCGTGGGGTCTGCTCGTACGGCGTCGCCGGGTCGCCGGTGGTGCCGACCACCACGATCGGCGGTGCGCCGTTCGCCTTCCCGGTCGGGTACGGGTCGCGCCCGCCCGGCCACTCGACGCAGCTCAGCATGCCGACCGCCAACGCCGGCCCGAACAGCGGGTATTTCCCGCGCCACTCGGACTGCAACTGCCGGATCTGCGCCCGGCTCGGCTTCTCCGTCTCGTCGGCGCAGTTGATGGCCAGGTTGGCGTCGAACAGGTTCGAGTAGTGCCCGTCGTCCTCCCGGCCGGCGTACGCGTCGGCGAGCCGGAACACGTCCTTCGGGTCGCCCTCGGCCAGCTTGTCGATCGCCTGGGCCAGCTCCTGCCAGCCGGATTCGGTGTAGAGCGAGGAGATGACGGCGTAGAACACCCAGCCGGCGGTGGCCTCCCGCCCGTCGGCGCCGCGTACCGGGGAGACCTTGGCCTTGTCGATGGCCGAGGTGACCGCCGCGCGGGCGTCCGGGGCGATCGGGCAGCGGCCGGCGTTCGCCGCGCACCAGCGCGTGAAGTTGGTGAAGGCCCGTTCGAAGCCGCGGGCCTGGCTCTCCGAGCCCTCGACCAGCCGCTGCTGCGGGTCGACCGCGCCGTCGAGCACCAGCGCCCGCACCCGCTGTGGGTAGAGCTGGGCGTACGTGGCACCGAGCAGGGTGCCGTACGAGTAGCCCAGGTAGGTGAGCTTGTCGTCGCCCACGGCGGCGCGTACCGCGTCCATGTCGCGGGCGGCCTGCTCGGTGCCGTACAGCGGCAACTGGTCGCCGTAGCGGTCGCCGCAACCGCGCCCGATCCGCTGGCTCAGGCCGACGAAGCCGTCGAATGCCGACTGGCTCGCCGGGTCCGGGTCGAAGCCGAAGCTGGCGTCCAGGTCGGCGTCGGAGATGCACTTCACCGGGCTGGACCGGGAGACCCCACGCGGGTCGAAGCCGACGATGTCGAAGCGCTCGGTGATCGAGGCGGGCAGCCCGCCGAACTGGGGGCCGAAGGAGAGGTAGACGGCGGTGTCGACACCGGAGCCGCCCGGGCCGCCCGGGTTGATCACCAACGAGCCCACCCGGTCACGCTGCTTGGTGGACCGGGCGCGCAGCAGGGCGATCTCGAAGGTCTGCCCGGCGCCCGGCCCGGCGCTCGCCCCGCCGCCGGTGCCCCAGTCGCGGGGCACCGCGATCCGGGTGCACTCGTAGCGCATGTTCGGTGCGCCCCGCCCGACCAGCTCGTCGGGCACCTCCGGGCAGGGCCGCCAGTTCGGTGCGCTGCCGGTCGGGGCGGCCGCGCCCTCCACTTCGGTGCGCGGCGCGAACGCCGGCAGCGTGCAACCGGCGGTGAGCAGCGCGGCGACGCCGAAGGCGGCCAGAGTGCGACGGACCCGGCGGCTGGTCGCCATTCGAGCCTGGTCGGCGGTGCGGGTCACGTGGTCCTCCGGAATCGGGTCGACGGCCAGGCTACGCCGAGCCGGTGGCGGCTCGGTCCACGGTGGCCGTCGGGTCGCCGCGCAGCACCTGGTCCACGTCGAAGCGGATCGGCCGGTCGAGCTGGTCGTAGCGGCAGGATCGGGGGTCGCGGTCCGGGCGCCACCGAACGAACTGGGCGGTGTGCCGGAACCGTTCGCCCTCCATGGCGTCGTAGCCCACCTCGACCACCAGCTCCGGGCGCACCGGCTCCCACTCAAGGTTCTTCGTGCCGGTCCATCGGCTGACCCCACCCGGGATGCGTTGGCCACGCTCGTGGTCGCCGTGCACCCACGGGTGCTCGCCGCCGGTGTCCCGATAGGGCGCCAGCTCGTCGAGCAACTCGGCCCGGCGGGCCATGCTGAACGACGCGCTCACGCCCACGTGGTGCAGGACCCCGGCGTCGTCGTACAGGCCGAGCAGCAGCGAGCCCACCACCGGGCCGGACTTGTGCCAGCGGAAGCCGGCCACCACCGCGTCCGCGGTGCGGGCATGCTTGACCTTGAACATCAGTCGCTTGCCCGGCTCGTACGGCAGGTCGGCCGGCTTGACGATCAAACCGTCCAGCCCGGCGCCCTCGAAGACGTCGAACCAGCGCCGTGCGGTGTCCGGGTCGGTGGTGACCTGGGTGACGTGCACCGGCGGGCGCACGCCGGCCAGCGCCTCGACCAGCCGCTCCCGGCGGCGCGGGTAGGGCTGGTCGAGCAGGGCCTCGTCACCGATCGCCAGCAGGTCGAACGCGACGAAGTCGGCCGGGGTGGTCTCGGCCAGCATCTTCACCCGGGACGCGGCCGGGTGGACGCGCTGGGCCAGCAGCTCGAAATCCAGCCGGGGCTGCCCGCTCGGCCCGTCGCGCCGAATCACGATCAACTCCCCGTCGACCGCGCACCGCTCCGGCAGTTGCCGACGGGCCTGCTCGACCACCTCGGGGAAGTAGCGGGTCATCGACTTGCCGCCCCGGCTGGACAACTCGACCTCGTCGCCGTCGCGGAACACGATGCACCGGAACCCGTCCCACTTGGGCTCGTAGGTCACCCCGGGCGTGGTGGGCAGCTTGGGAACGCTCTTGGCCAGCATCGGCTCGACCGGCGGGTTGATCGGCAGGTCCACGCCGACCAGTCAATCAGACGGTGCCGACAGTCGTGAGGCAGATCACCGTGGACGGCGGGGCGGCGTGTCCGCCTACGCGCTGCTCGTCCCCGCCGGGCGAATCGAATAACCCCAGGTCAGAGCTACTTTCGCGAGGTGTCCGAGTGGGTCTGTGGCTGCTGCGGGCGGTGGCGGGTGAGCGTCGAGCTGATCCGGGGCCGCCACCGCTTCCGGCTGACCCGCCGCTACCCGGAGCGGTTCGGCGGCGGCCGGAACGTGCTCGGCGAGGTCGGCTCGGTGCCCGAGCTGGAGGAGCTGCTGCGTCGGCGTACCCCGCTCACCCTGGCCGACCTGCACGAGGCCGCCTGATCGGTGTGCGGTGTGCGGCCCGCAGGAGTGGGGTACCAAGCGGTCAGCGTCCACTCAGGAGGATCGATGACCAGCCTGTTCACGTCGGACCTGCCACTCGCGGCGACCGACCTGCTCGCGGCCAAGAAATCGCCCGTCTCCGGAACGTGGACGACGGTCCTCGGTGTCCTCTTCCTCGCCGCAGTCGCCTTCCTCGTCCACGTCGCGATCAAACGGCGGCGTTGAACGTCGGTGTCACAATGCTCCCGGCGGCCTCGTCTGCACCCGTGGCGGTGCCGAGCGGCGCCGCCGGGGAGGGGACACCATGCGGTTCGAGGCCGATACCGAGATCGCGGCGGACGCCGAGCAGGTCTGGGCGGTGCTGGTCGACGTGCCCCGCTGGCCCGAGTGGACGGAGTCGGTGACCCGGGCCGAGCGCGGGGAGCAGGGGCCGCTCGCCGTCGGCGCGACCGCACGACTGACCCAGCCGAAGCTGCGGCCGGCGGTCTGGCGGGTCACCGAGCTGACCGAGCGTCGCGAGTTCGTCTGGGTCTCCGACGCCCCCGGTGTACGGACCACGGCGGAGCACCGGCTGCTGCCGCTGCCCGACGGGCGTACCCGCGTCGAGTTGGCCTTCAGCCAGTCCGGCCCGCTGGCCGGCCTGATTGGCCGGCTGTACGGCGGGCTGTTCCGCCGCTACGTGCGGATGGAGGCCGACGGGCTCAGGCGTCGCTGCGAGCGGGGCTGACGGCCGGCTTCTCCAACACGGCCAACGAGATGTCGTGCGGGGACGGGCGGTGCGCGACGATCCGGTAGCCGTGCCGCTGGTACAACCGCAGGTTGCGCGCGCTGTCCGCGCCGGTGAACAGGGTGAACCGGGCCGCTTGGCCGGCACAGGCCCGCTCGATGGCGGTGAGCAGCTGCGCCCCGACACCCCGCCCCTGCTGGTCCGGGGCGACCGCGAGGCGGCCGACGTGCGCGGTGTCGCCGTCCAGGTGGGCCCGCACCGAGCCGACCAGCCGGTGCCCCAACCGGGCGGCGAGCACGATGCTCGGGCCGGCCAGCACCGCCGCGACCTCGTCCAACGTCTCGGTCAGCGGAGGCAGGAACGGATCGGTGTAGTGCTGCGCCTCGCTCAGGTACGCGGCGCGCTGCACGGTGAGGATCTCGCCGGCGTCCGCGACACCGGCCGGGACGATGCTCGCCTCGGCGTTCATCGGGGCAGCACACCACAACCGCCGTCGCCATCGACGGGCGGCCCGGCCGCGCCGGTCGTACCCTGACCGTGTCTTGTCGAGGTCGAGGGGGAACGGTGGCCGAGCTGACATACCCGGAGGTGGGGTCGACCCGGCGCGGGCCGCTGCCCGGCGGGTACCACCACCTGCGCCACCGGTATCCGTTGCCCGGCGGCTGCTTCGACACCGCCGCCGACGCGGTGTTGAGCTGGCGGCTGCACCGCGCCGCCGGCGTCCGGATCCGCACCGACGCGCCGCGGGCCACCGCCGGTGTGCTGGTGACCTCCGGCCTCGGGGTCGGCCCGGCCCGCCTCTGGGGGCCGTGCCAGGTGGTCTGGAGCGCGGACTCGCCCACCCTCGCCGGTTTCGGCTACGGCACCCTGCCCGGGCACCCGGAGCGGGGCGAGGAGGCGTTCGAGGTCGTCCGTGACGACGCCGGCGCGGTCTGGTTCGAGGTCCGCGCGTTCAGCCTGCCGAACCGCTGGTTCACCCGTGCCGGAGGCCCGGCGGTTCGGGCCGTGCAGCACACGTACGCCTGGTGGCTCGGCCGTACCCTGCGTCGGCTCTGCGCCGGTCGCTGACCGCCATGGCGCCGGCGAGACTCTAGTACCGGGCGAACGAGCGGATCGGGGCGCGCGGGCCGTACTTCGGTGCCCGGATGCCGGCCGCCTCCAACAGCAGACACACCCGACCACGGTGACCTCGGAACGGCTCCAGCAGGGCCATCATCCGGGCGTCGTCGCCCCTCGGTTCGGCAGCGAGCGCCCAGGCCACAGTGTTCGGGATGTGGTAGTCGCCGACGCTGACCGCGTCCGGGTCGCCGTACGCGATCCGGACCACCTCGGCGGCCGTCCACGGCCCGATGCCGGGGATCGCGGTCAGCCGGCGGGTGGCGTCGGTGGCGTCGGTGCTGCGCTCCAGGCGGTCGGCGAGCGCAGCGGCGCGACGGAGCGTGTCGGCCCGGCGCTGCTCCACCCCGAACGGGTGGAACACCCAGTACGGGGTGGCGGCGACCGCGGCTGCCTCGGGCGGCAGGAGCAGCGGCTGTAACGGGCCGGGAGCCGGCTCCCGGAAGTGCCGCACCATCGCCGCGTACGCCCGGTAGGCCTCCTTGCCGGTGACCTTCTGCTCGAAGACCGCGCGCAGCAGCCGGGGGAAGACCTCCCCGGTGGCGGGCATCCGGAGCCCCCGGTGCTCCCGGGCCAGCCGGGCGACCAGCGGGTGCGCCGCGGCCAGCTCGGTGAAGCCGGTCAGGTCGTCGCGCAGCCCAGCGATCGCGTCGGCGCGGGCGAGGACGTGCTCGGCGCCGGGCCCGTACCCCTCCGCGAGCAACTCGCCGCCGGCCGGTCGCAGCGCGAGCGTGGCCGGACCGTCCGGGGTGCGCGTGGCCCACCAGAAGGTGCCGGCCGCCACCCGGGCGCACGGGTCGTACGGGCTGAAGGTGAGCGAGCGGACCGAGGCGGTCAGCCGGTAGCCGACCGGCGGGTGCAGCACCCTGGTCGCGGTGGGCTCCGTGGCGGTCACCCCGCCACTGTGCCAGGCACCGAGGCGGCACGGGTAGCCGGTATACCGGTGCGCGGCCGGATCCGGCAGCAGCGGGAAGACACCATCGGTCCACCGTTGTGCCGCATTCGTACCAACCAAACGGACAGAATTAATTGGGCGAAATGGTGCATGACTATCATATGTGACGATTGCTGGTGGGCCGGGACATCGATTGTGTGGTTGTTTGGTGACCAGTAGGTGAACGGTGCTGCTTCGGGCTCACCTGCGGCGGCTACACCCGCCCGGAACGGGCAGGCCCGGGGTTGGGTGGTGGTCGGTGATCCGCGGCAGTCGCTGCGTGCGCCTCAACCCTGCCCAGCTCGTCGCGCAGCGTTACGGGGAGCTGTGGAGAGGCATGCGGTGATGGCTGCGCGAGTGAACGTCCGGTCAGAACGGCCTCCCGCATGATCGCCTTACGGATCTACCGCGCGCTGCCCCCACCTGTGCGGCGCCGACTGGTCAACCTGCTTCCCGCGCACCGACGGATGGGGGTCGTTCGTACCCTCTCCGGGCCGCGCGGGGGCGGCACGGTCCACCCGCTGGGTGCCCGGGTGACGGTGCCTGACGGTGGCGTCCGTACCCGGGCCGAGGTGGTCGCCACGGCCACGCCGTTGGAGGTGTGGCACCGCAACCTGACGGCGGTCACCAGCGCCCTGGAGTCGGCCGGCATCGACTACCACTGCCTGCGTAACGATGACTTCCTGCGCAGCTCCGTCGCGGTTCTCGACGACCACCGTGCCGCCGTCAGTCGGCTGGTGCGGTCGGCGCCCGCGCTGGAGGGCGCGCACGTCCGGGTCGTCGAGGTGCTGCCCAGCCGGGATCAGCCGGAGGCGGCGCCGGCAGAGGTGTTCCAGATCTGGTTCCCGATGACCGACGCCCGAGCGGGTGTGGTCCTCGGCGCGCAGTTCGCCTGCGAAGTCGAGTTCTGGACGCGACACGACGACGTGGTCCGCGCCCCCCGGCACAACGCGGTGATCGACGAGGCGCCCGCCGGGGCGGAGCCGGTCCGGGTCGCCGCCGCGCTGCTCAGCCACTTCGTGCCCGAGGCGGACGACCACACGTACCGCACCCGGCGGGATCTCACCGTTCGCGCCCCGGACCGGGTGGGCTTTCCGATCGACGCCGTCTACACCTGGGTGGACGGTTCGGACCCGGAGTGGTTGAAGCGGAAGATGGCCGCACTCGGCACCCCCGATGGTCCGCTGCACGCGATCGCGGCGAACACATCGCGCTACCACAACCGCGACGAGCTGCGGTATTCGATGCGCTCGCTGCACAGCTTCGCACCGTGGCTACGCCGGATCTTCCTGATCACCGACAGTCAGTTGCCCAGCTGGCTCGACCCGACCCACCCGATGGTCACCGTCGTGTCGCACGCCGAGCTCTTCGCCGATCTCGGCGGTCAGTCGTCGTTCAACTCCCACGCCATCGAGGCCCGGCTGCATCGCATCGACGGTCTGGCCGAGCATTTCCTCTACCTCAACGACGACGTCTTCCTGGGCCGGCCACTGCTGCCGACGCACTTCTTCCACGCCAACGGGATCGCGAAGTTCTTCCTGTCACCGGCGCAGTTCGGGCTGGGTGAGGCGAAGCCGACCGACGCGCCGGTGAAGGCTGCCGGCAAGAACAACCGCCGGCACATCCAGCGGCAGTTCGGCGTCACGATCACCCAGAAGATGAAGCACACGCCGTTCGCGCTCCGGCGCAGCATCATGCGTCAGATCGAGGTCACCCTGCAGGCGGACGTGACGGCGACCGCCCAGCACCGCTTCCGCCACTACGGCGACCTCTCGATCCCGTCGTCGCTGCACCAGTACTGGGCGTACCTGACCGCGCAGGCGGTCCCCGGGGAGATCGAGTACGAGTACGCCGACCTCGGTCATCCCTCGACGCCCGCCCGCCTCACCGAGTTGCTCGCTCGTCGGCACCGTGACGTCTTCTGCCTCAACGACACCGACTCGGACCCGAATGCGTTCCAGGAGCAGGAGAGCATGCTGGCCGACTTCCTGCCGCGCTACCTGCCCTTCCCGGCCCCGTTCGAGCTGCCCGACGACGTGATCGCCGAACGCCGGAAGCTCGGGGCCACCGACCTGTGGAGGCAGGCTCGCGGCGCCGACCGGCGCGGCAGGCAGTTGGACGCGCCGACGACCCCCGCACTCCGGGTCGGCCGGCATGCGGACTCGGCAGTGGTGCACAAACCCCGGGTAGGACCGCGGCTGGACGCACCGACGCTACCCTCGGGCCGCATCGCCACCGGCCGGCATACCGCCCACCAGGCGGAGGATCGCCGCCCGGGACCGGACCTTCCGCCGCGGTAGAGACCCGAAGTCGAGGTCCCCGCTCAGCGGGGACCTCGACAGGGCTCCGCTCAGCAGGCCCGGTTGCGGATGCTGCCTCGCTCGAACTGACTGGCCACGGGGAAGTAGCTCTCGAGGAAGGTCATGACGATCCGGCCCTGCTCCGCCGCGTCGAGGTGACCGTGGTGAGTGTCGTTCAGGCAGAACGAGTCGTAGCTCCGGGTCGTCATGATCTGGGTCAGCTGCGGGTGCTCCGACGGCTCGCCGGTGTTGACGTAGCTCATCCGGATGGTGCCCGGCACGGACCGCCCGGTGAGGTAGCCGACGTAGTGGTGCAGCGAGGACGCGACCGAGACGTCCGAGTGGGACCGTAGCTGGCACGTGGCGGTGAGCTTCACGTCGTCGGCGAACTGCCGATCCAGGTCGTTGGCGACGCTGCGGGTCATCGCGTATGGCGCGTGCAGCAGGCCATGGGTCAGCGTACGACCGAAGGCGCTCCGGATCAGCTGGCGGTTGTTCTTGGCCGCGCTGAAGTTGTAGTCGTCCTCCGCCGCGACGTCGAGCATCGGAATCGGTGTCGGCGACAGGAAGAACTTCGCCAGGCCGGTCGGATCGAAGAACAGCGTCGGCCGGGTCGGGCGGCCCAGGAAGAAGTCGTCGTTGAAGTAGACGAAGTGCTCGGCGAGGCCGTCGATGTGGTGCAGTTGCGACTCGATGGCGTGTGAGTTGAACGTCGGCAGGGTGCCGCGTCCACCGAACAGCTCGCGGTGGTCGACGACGGAGACCCGGGGGTGGTCGGTGTCGAGCCAGGTCGGGGTCTGCCCCGCCGTCACCACGTAGATGTTGCGGACCCACGGCGCGTACATGTCGATGGAGCGCAGCGAGTAGCGCAGCTCGTCGCGGTCCCGGAAACGAGCCGATCCGTCCGCCGCCGCGAGTGGCTCCCGGCCCAGCTCCGCGAGGACCCGGTCCTTGGCCGCACGCCACTGCGGGTCGTCGCCGTCCACCCAGGTGTAGACGACGTCGACTGGGAAGTCCAGATCGGATACGAGTCGGTGGGTGAAGGGCTCGATGGTGGGATGCTCCCGATCCCGCACGGTCAGGGTGGCCGGTGTCATGGCCGCCACCGGGACGCTGGGGCCGATCAGTGTGGGACGAGTGGCGACCAGCGCCGAGCCGTCCTGGGACGGGGTCCAGAACTCGACGTCACAGCCGAGCGCGGGCCCGTACCGGAGGGTCCGCGACGACGACACCACCGGCCGGAACAGCCGCAGGCCGATGGCCTCGGCGGCCTGACTCTCGCTGGTGAGGCACGCGGCGAGGGTCACGGCCGTGACCTTGGCGCCCGTGGTGAGGGTCTCGGCGTAGAAGGGCGCGGCGGAGAACTCCTCCGCGAGGGCGGCGAACACCGCGTCGCGATGCTCCGGGGCGACCACCACCCGGTATCGGACACCGTGGTCGCGCGCCACCCAGTAGGAGATGCCATGGCGCCGGAGGAGATCGGTCACCGCGGTGAAGTTGTCGTGGGCGGCGTCGGCGGGTGTGAGATTGTCCCGGACGACGCTGAGGCGACCGCCGGAGCGGACCAGCCCCGCGACGGTCTCCTGGATGCGCTCCTCGACGGTCGCCACGTCCAACCCGCTCGTGACATGAGAGGGACGGGGAGCGGCGGGAGCGAAGCCGGCTCCGCCGGTGCGCCCGATCCACGCCGCGAGTCGGTCGGCACGCGCCTGTTCGCCCTCGGCCCGCCCCGCGATCAGGTCCGCGAAGAGCTGCTCCCAGCGGTGCATGATCGGATCGATGCGGTAGTCCTCGGCGGCGCGCAGGGCACTGTCACCGAAGTCCTGCCGCAGCCGATCATCCGCGATGAGCTTCATCATCGCGTCCGCCAGACCGTCGATGTCGCCCGAGCTGACCAGGAAACCATTCGCGCCGTGAGTGATGATCTCGGCCGGACCGGTCTGGATGTCGTACGCCACCGCCGGCACGCCGGCCGCGAACGCCTCCAGCAGCACCAACGGCAGTGCCTCACCGTCGCGCGAGGAGAGCAGCGCGATGCTGGTCTTCGACCACTCCTCGACCATCCGGTTGGTTGGCCCGAGCACCTGCACGTTGTCGCTCAGACCGAGGTCGGCGGCGAGGCCGCGCATCTCCCCGAGCAGCGGGCCGTCGCCGAAGATCCGCAACGTCCACTCCGGGTACGTGTCGGCGACTGTGCGGAAGGCGCGGATTGCATGGTCGATCCGCTTCTCCGGCACCATCCGGCCCGCCACGCTCACCACTGGGTTGCGGAGGGTGGACCGAGGACGGAACCCGTCGGGGATGCTGTTCTGGATGACCTCGATCCGCGGGCAGGACGACGCGAAGGTGTCGACGAACCAGTCCCGGGTGCGGTCGGTCAGCACCACCAGCGCGTCCAGTCGCGGGGCGAACTGGAACAGCGGCTCGCCGGTTCCGCCCCGCAACTGCGACGGCCGGTGCTCCTGGTGGACCGTGACCACGGAGGGCGGCGCCAGTGTGGTGGCCATGGCCATCAGCGCCGGCGAGGAGGAGACGAGCACGTCGGTGTCGAGCGACCGCAGCGCCCGGTCGATCTCCAGGTCGGCCAGGCGGCTGCCCTGCTTCTCCCACCGGGCCGGCATCAACCGGCTCGGGCTGCGGTACAGCGCCGCGTACGCCTCGTCATCGACGCTCGTCGGGCGGATCGGCCGCGGGGCCGGGCCGGTCAGGTCGACGAGGTAGCGCATCCGTACCCGCTCGTCGGCCTGGAAGAAGCCCTCGTCGCTGGTGCGGTAGACGCTGATCACCTCGACCGTGTGACGTCGCGCGAGATGGTCGGCCTGCGTGAGGATGGCGCGTTCCGTGCCGCCCATGGCATCGGCGGTCAGCAGGAGGAATGTGATCTTCAACTCGGGGTCCCCGTGAAACGTGTGAAGCGGAGGCAGGCCACCGCCAAATTGCCGGCTGGGGTGTAGTACGGGCGGTAACCAACGAACTGGTCGCCGTCGAGCGGCAGAATGGCCCGGCTGACGCGGAGGACCGTACGCGGGTCGGTGAGGTCGTGCAGGAACCGGCCGAGCCGGACCATGCGGGTGGCGGAGGTGCGCACCCACGCTTCCCAGATGACCTCCTCGCCCAGCTGGTCCGGCGCCAGGTCGGCGAGGGGTACGACGAACTCGAAGTCGTCGCCGACCGCCGCGATGGGCACGACCACGTCGGTGCCACCGCCCCGCGGCGTGAAAACGATCGCCGGAGCGTCCTGCGCCCGTACGCCGACGAACCGGGCCCGGATCCGGGCCTCGGCGTGGCCGGTCGCGAGCTGGACCACCTCGGCCCTGGCGCGCGCGCCGGTGACGGTGAGCTGTGCGAGCCCGTCGCCGCTGCGCCCTGGCCGGTACGACCAGCCGGACACCGGGTGCGGCGGGTTGCCCACTGTCGGTCCGTCCCGATCCGGGGTCTCCTCGACCGTCAGGGAGAACCGACGTTCACCCGCCGGGCCGGCGTCCACCGCGAGCCCCATCGACCAGGTGCCTTTGCCCAGCGCAATCTCGTCGGTGGAGTCACCGAGCCGGGCCACCGCCTCCACGGCGAGCCGACCGGCCTCCCGTCGGACCCTCGCCGGGCAGCGGAGTGTGTCGCCGTCGCGGACGAAGAAGATCACGGCCCGGTCGGTCGGTTCGATGTCGGCCGGCAGCACCGCGTGCACGTGCAGCGTGCGCCCGTCGAGTACGGCGAAGAAGTCGCAGTCGGCCGGCGGCAGCCCAGCCACCGGGTCGTGCCGCAGGCGGGTGACCCGCTCGACGAGCCGGTCGGTGACCAGACCGGCGCGACGGCGGGCACCGTACATCGCCTGCAGCAGGCGGGGCTGCGCCATCCGGTTGGCCGGGTTCACCGGACCCACTCGGGTTCGTCGGTCGTCCCGTCGACCCCGCCCGCCATGAGGGCCTGCTCACCGGCGACCACGGCGGCCTCCGGAAGGTACGTCGCGGCCCGCGCCGTCGCCGTCATCCTCGCCCGCTCCGCCTCGACCTCGGCCGGGAGCTCGAACGGTGCCCGGAACGGGAAGTACGCCGAAAGGAAGTCGGTCAGCATGGCGAGCTGCTCGGAGAGGAGGACCTCGCCCGAGTCGGTGTCGTTGAGGCAGAACACGTCACAGTGCCGCCGGGCCAGCAGGTTGGCCAGCTTCACCGGGGTGGACGGGTCGGCCAGGTCGGCGTACGTGTAGCGGATCGACCCGGGCACCGCCTGACCGGAGAAGAACGACCAGTAGTGCTGCAACGAGGACGGGATCGAGAGATCTTTCGGGTGCCGGAACTGATGCCCGGCGGTGCCCACCACCTCGGCCGGCAGGTGCCGCTCGATGTCCTCCAGCACGCTTCTGCGCAGCGGGTAGGGGACGTGCCGCATCTTCTGCGTGATGGTGCGTCCGAACCGTTCCTCGATGTGCCGGCGATTGTTCTTGCCGGCCGCGGTAACCGGTGCGTCGTAGACGGTCGCCGGGCCGACGTCCAACTGGGCCGGCGACGGAAAGAACTTCGCGATGCCGTTGGCGTGGAAGAACGTGGTCGGGAGCAGCGGGCGCCCGAAGAACATGTCGTCGTTGACGTAGATGAAGTGCTCGCTGAGGCCCGGGATGAGGTGCAACCGGGACTCGATGGCGTGCGAGTTGAAGGTCGGCAGCTGGCCGGTGTCACCGAAGATCTCGCGGTGGCGCACCACCCGCACCGTCGGGTGCTCGACGTCCAGCCACGGCGGGACCTGGTCGTCGGTCACCAGGTAGATCTGCCGGACCCACGGCGCGAACGACACCACGGAGCGCAGTGAGTACCGCAGCTCGTCGCGGCTGGCGTAGCGGGAGGAGTGTGCGCCGACCAGATTGATCTCGGCCTGCCCGTGCTCGCGCAGGGCCGCGTTCTTCCGGGCCTGCCAGTCGCTGTCGTCACCGTCGACCCAGGTGTAGACGAGGTCGATCGGGAAGGTGATGTGCTCGTGGCCCAGGCCGGCGAACTCGGAACGGGTGCGGTAGGTGGCCGGCCCACCGGCCGGCACGAAGCGGCTGAGCTGGGACGCCGGGACGCGGATCGTCTCGCCCGTCTCCGGTACGGCAGCGGCGACCTGGTTGCCGCGCGGCGCTACGAGGTCCGCCTCGGGCTTCTCCAGCGGCGAGACCGTACGCCAGAACTCGACCTCGCAGGCGAAGGCGCTGCCGAGGACGGTGTGACCGAAGGGGTCGGTGACCGCGTGGAAGACCTGTGCGATGGCGTCACGGTGGCTGGCGCTGACCTCGCGGCGCCCGGAGTCGACGAAACGCAGGGTGACCCCGTCGGTCGACGTGGCCCGGGCGAGCACCTTGAGCGCCTTCACCCGGTGCTTGCGCGGCACGGCGATCGCGCTGCGCAGGTCGTCGGCGTGCCGCACGTGGAAACCGTCGATCCCGGCCTTGTCGAGCGCCTGGGTGACCAGGTCCAGGTTGCGCTGCCGGAGGGCCAGCGGCGTCGCCTCCTCGACGACCCGGGCCTGCACCCGGTGGCCGTCGACATCCCGGACCTGACGCACCTCACCAGGCGCGGTCCGGGATCGGCGGGCGGCGGTGACCTGGGTCAACCGACGGACGAGCCAGAGCTGCCGCTGAGGCGGCACGAGCTGGATGAGCTTGTCCCGGTACGCCTTCGGCACCACCCGGTGAGGGCGCAGCATCATGCTCGACCGCCGTTCCGACGCGTGCGCGCGTCACTCGCGATCCGGCGGCGCGGGCGGGCCGGGCCACTCCGTTCCGACCGCGGAAGGGCAACGATCACCCTGCGTTCCACGCCTTGCCCCCGTTTCCTGTCGTCGACCGGCGAGCGGTCGGCGTCGTCCCACCACCTGTGCGGGCATGCCGCATGGGCGGCCGCCTCACCCCGCCGGTCGCGCAGCGGAAAGGTACCAGTGCGTTCTCCGCCGGAACACCCTCTCCTCACCTCGGGGTAACTGTCCGTTCGGATCACATCTGGCAAATGGTGCATTTACCATTCGCGACGTACCGTCGGTGCCGACGGCGAAACGTCACTGCGCGGACGAACAGGCCCGCCCCGCATCGGTGACCTGGTAGATCCGCACGTGGCCCTCCCGGTGGACCAGGGTCACCCGCTTGCTGTCGTCGAGCCGCTTCTGCTCGTAGTTCGCCCGCCAGCCCTTGTAGTCGCGGCCGCCCACCACCACGTACTCGATACCGAACCGGCGTACCGTGCAGCCCTGGTTCTTCGGCCCCTTCTGGTTGACCAGCCAGGTGAACGCCCGCCACCGGTCCGTGTAGTTGTCCCGGCCCACCTTCTCCAGCGGCGGGATCCCGAACAGCGTCGGGACGCCGTAGTCGGCGTGGGCCCAGGACATGAACTGCCGGTGCCGGTCGTACGCGACCACCTTGTCCGGCGGCGTGTGCTCGGCCAGCCACTCGAAGGTCCGGGTGTACTCCTGCCCGACCGGCGCCCGCTGCACCATCGTCTTGCGCAGCGGGCGCCACGTGTCGGGCACCAGGGCGAGCGACGCCAGACTCGCGACCACGACCGAGGCCGCGACCGCGGTGGGGACGGCGGATCCGCGCAGCGTCCCGGCGCGGGCGACGAACCGCACGAGCAGCCACTGGACTCCCAACCCGATGACTGTCGCGCCCGCCACGGTGAGCACCCCGTACACCGGGAAGATCATCGAACGCGGTCGTTCGGCGTCGCCGTACCAGAGGCCGGCCAGGGCCTGTGCGGCCGACGAGCCCGACGCGACGGTCCAGATCCCCAGGAGCGTGAACAGGACGCCGGCCAGCAGCCACGGGCGGGCCCAGCGCACCTGCGGCAGCACCAGCGACAGGGGAGACGCGAGCAGGCAGGCGATGACGATCCAGACGCCGACCTGAACGGCCAGCCCATCGAGCTGGGCATTGTTGCCCGGCACCGGGAAGCCCCACAGCACGTAGCGTTGCGGATCGGTGACCCAGTATTCGATCGCCTTGCCCCACTGGCCGAGCAGGTCGGGCGGCTCGGTGATCCGCTCACCGCCGGCGCCCAGGATGACGCCGATCAGGGGCAGGATCGGGACGAGGCCCGCGACGGCCGCCGCGCCGATGCCCGCCCCGCTGCGGCGCCAGGTCAGGGCCCCCGGCACCACCAGCAGGAAACCCAGCGCGAGCACGCCGACGAAGAGGACGTCGTACGAGTGCATCATCACGATGCCGGCGCCCCCGAGGCCGGCCAGCAGGCCGAGCCGTACCGGGTGTTGGCCGCGCAGGGATAGTGCGAGCAGCAGGGCGACGCCACCGGCCAGACAGGGAGCGGTCTGCTCGTTGACCCGACCGGTGATCAGTGAGGTCCACATCGGGCCCAGGAAGGCCGGAGCGGTGGCGGCGGCGGCCGCGATCACCGGTCCCCCGCGAAGGATCCGGACGGCGGCGTAGATGCCGGCGACCAGGGCCAGCGGCCCGATGACGATCGCCCACGCGGTCATCGTCGTGCTCAGCAACCCGCCGGACAGGTGGGTCGCCTGCGCCCAGGCGACGTTCTCCGCCAGCGGATAGAACTCGCACGAGGTGACCGTGTCGGTCGAACCCGAACTGCACACGGAGGGAATGTCGACGCTGTTCGTGTCCAGAATGCGCCTCGCCATGTACCCGTGGTTCATCGCGTCCCAGCCGGGAGTGGCGGCGAGTCTCCCCACCATCGCCCAGCCGTAGGCCAGGGTCACCACCGACGGCACGGCGACGGCGATCAGGTCGGCGCGGCGTGGCAGGACCGGGCGGATCCGGAAACGCGACACCTTTGAGCGGCGTTGGTCGCCGTTCGTGTCGTCGGCGCCGCGCTCGGCGGCTGGCTGCTGGTCAGCGGCCTTGCGCCGGTACAGCAGCTGGGAGAACGCGACCGCAGCGCCGGCCACGAGCAGCTCCGCGACGAGCGCCGCCGAGGCGCTGTCGGGCAGCCCGAGCGCGGGCAGCCAGGCCATCGCCAGCGCGATCAGGCCCAGGGTCAGGGCGGGGGCGGCCGCCCAGGCAACCCAGCGGTACCGCCCCGGCGGAAGGGCGAAGCCGAGCAGCGCCCCGGGCACGACGGCCACGAGAAGGGCGATGAGTGTGGTCAAGATTGGTTCCCTCCCGTGTCGCCGCGCAGCCGCAGCGGCCGGAAGAGTACCGGAACGAGGGCGGTGGGCGGTGCCCTCTTGTTGCCGAGTGTCGGCGCGCCGTTGGGACGGCTGATGCCGCTGAGCCCGTAGGTCCCTCAGCACGACGGTGGCCGGTCGCGCCCTCCCCGGCGACGACCGACCACCGTGCCCTCGTGGGCGACCAGGCTCAGTACGAGTAGCCCGAGCCGCCGGCGTCGTTAGAGCCGCTGTCCGCCGGCGGTGCGACCGCCTTCGGCGTGCCCTTGGGCAGGCAGCTCAGGTTCTTCTTGCCGTCCGGCTGGACCACGAACCAGGTGCCGCCGACAGCCTGGCCCTTCCACTGGCCGGGCTTCTTGTCACCGATGTAGCGGTAGACCGGCCAGCCAGCGATGGTGAGCTGACGGGTGCCGTCCTGCCGGGTCACGCTGCCGACCTTGTCGTCCGAGACGCCGGTGAGCTCCGGGTTGCCGTCGGTCAGTGCCGGGGGCCACACCTCGGCGCACTTGTCGACGCAGTTCGACGACGGCGGGTCGGCGGTGTCCTTGTCGAAGCGGTACAGGATCCAGCCATCCTGGTCGGTGACCACCTTGCCCATCCGGGCGACACTCTTACCGACCAACTTCTCGGTCAGGTCGACGTCCGCGGGCGGGGCGTCGGCGGCGGGCGCCTCCGGGGAAGCCGAGGCCTCAGGTTCAACCGTCGCGGTGGGCTCGGCCGCGGCGACGGCGACCGGCTCGGCCGCGCTCGAGTTCGCCCCGTCGTAACCCGCGGGAGCGCAGGCCGTTAGTGCGACCATCGCGCTCGCGACGATGACGGTCCGCTTCATCTGTGCCACGTGCCCTCCTCATTCTTGACAGTTCACCCATAGGTACGGCGGGCAGGCTGTCAAGGTTGAAGTAGTAACAGTGGTCAATTTCACGTAAAACGATTGAACCGTTTCCGGCCGCCATGCGTACGCCCCCGCGAGGGCCCCTTGGTGCAACGACAGATCGGCGCCGGTCATTGTGACAATGACCGGCGCCGATGCGGTAGCCGCGCTTACATGGGTACGGTGACCAGTGGACTCGCCACGCCGTTGGCATCCACCGACTGCACCTGGAGCTGCTTGATGTCCTTCGGCAGAGCCGACGTGGAGGCACTCAGTTCGAGACCCTGCGGTCGGGTGTTGGTGCCATAACCGCCATCCGGCACCGACCAGCTCGAGATGACCTCGGTGCTGCCGTTCTTGCGCACCACCACCAGTCGGCAGACGCGTGGGCCGGGCAGCTTCCGCAGGCTGAAATTGATCCGGGTGCCGTAATCCTTCGTCACCAGGAACATGGTGGTCTGCACACCGGTGGTCGGGTCGGTCGCCTCGACCTGGTCACCCTCCACCTCGGTGCCGCCCACACCCGGGCCGCTCGGCGCGGCCGTCGGCACGCTCGTCGTCGGGTCGTTGGGTGCGCTCGGCGTCGACTCGGCGAGCACCCCCGGCGGCTGCTCGTTGCCGGTCACGCTGACGAAGCCGTACCCGGTCAGACCGCCGAAGACCACCACCGCGGCGGCCGTCGCGAGCATGTGACGAAACCGGGTACGCCGCCGGTCGGCCCGGACCGCGCCGAGCGTCCGGTCCAGCAGGGCCGGGTCGGTCGCCGTCTGCTCCAGCGCCATCATCGTCTCGCCGTCGATGTCGGAGAGCAGCCCGACCACCGGCACCATCGTCTCCAACTCGGCAGCGCACGCCCAGCAGGTGGCGAGATGCTCCTCGAACCGCTCAGTGTCCTGCTCGTCGAGCACACCGAGCGCGTACGCCGCGACGTCCATGTGGTCCGGCCGGCTCATTCTGTCACCCCCCGCTCCTGCAGAGCCGTGCGCAGCGCGCGCAGCGCGTAGTAGACCCTCGACTTGGCGGTGCCGAGCGGCAGGCCCAACTCCTCGGCGGCCTCCGGCACCGTCCGCCCCCGGAAGTACGTCGAGATCAGGATCTCCCGGTGCGACTGACTGAGCGTACGCAGCGCGTCCGCCACCGTCATGGTTCGCAGCACCCGGTCGGTGCTGTCCGCCTCGGCGAACGCGGTGAGGTCCCGGTCGTACGTCTCCGGCGGCCGGGCCTCCTGGCTGCGGTGCTCGTCGATGGCGATCCGGCGGGCCACCGTCACCAACCAGGGCCGCAGCGACCCCTGCCCCTGGGTGCCCAGGCGGTGCGCGTTGCGCCAGGCCCGCAGCAGCGTCTCCTGGACGATGTCCTCCGCGCGCTGCCGGTCCCCCCCGGTGAGGCGCATGACGAACATCAGCAACGGGCCGGCGTGCTCGGCATAGAGCTGACGGATCAACTGGTCGGAGTGGCTGGCCTCGGTTGTCGTCGCCTGATGGCGCCCGGGCGCCGGTCGCGGCGTCACCGGACCATTCTGGCGAGGCGTCGCCCGCGCGTCGACCCCCCGGGCAGACGAGGTTGACCGTGACGAGGGTCGCGCCGACAACCAGTCAGCGCGTACCGCGTCGCCATGCCAACCGGCCGCCACCGCGTGCATGCAGACCTCCGGGATGTCCGTGACCAACGCCGGCCCACGAGGTGGGCCGCCCGGTGGTACGCAGCGCCGGCCCCAGCGGATCAACAAACGACGAAAAAACTTCCTCCGCCGCTGTTGAGTGGACGGTCAGCGGCGTACCGAGAACAGCCCCGGCGGTGGCGGATCGGAGCCGGTCGCGTCGGCGTCCCGCACCACCTGCGCGCCACCGACGAAGCGGTCCAGGTCGTCGCCGGCCACCACCCGGCCGGGGAACCAGTCGCCGGCAGCGCGTCTGGTCAGCTCCGGCACCGGCGGTGTGGACCGCCCGGCGACCAGCACCAGATTCCCGTACCGGCGCCCACGCAGCACCGCCGCGTCCCCGACCAGGCAGGCCTGCGGCAGCACCGAACGGACCGTGGCGACCTGCCCACGGGCGTGCCGCAGCGGCGGACCGTCGGCCAGGTTCGCCAGGTACCAACCGGCGGGGCGGAGCACCCGGGCCACCTCGGCGGCGTACTCCACCGACGTGAGGTGAGCCGGAGTACGCGCACCGGCGAACACGTCGGCGACCACCACGTCGTAGCTGGCCTCCCGGGTGGACGCCAGCACCGCCCGGGCGTCCTCCACCCGGACCCGCAACCGGGCGTCGGACGGCCATGGCAACGCCCGACGGACCAGCTCCACCAGCGCACCGTCCACCTCGGACACCCGCTGGGTCGACCCGGGTCGGGTGGCGGAGACGTACCGGGGCAGGGTCAGCGCGCCGCCACCCAGATGCAGCACCCGCAGCGGCTCACCGGCCGGTGCGATCAGATCCACGGCGGCGGCCAACCGCCGCACGTACTCGAACTCCAAATGGGTGGGGTCGGTCAGGTCGACGTGCGACTGCGGCGCGCCGTCCAGCAGCAGCGTCCACGAGCCGGCCCGGTCCGGAGCCGGGACGAGCTCCGCCAGCCCGGTGTCCACCTGCTCGACCACCCGGTCATCCGCCCGTTTACGCCCCACCGGAACCAGTATCCGCGCTCATCGGGCGGCGCGGGCCGCGGCGGTCAACGCACGGTGCAGCAGCCGGGAATCGCCGAGCAGGGCCCGCAGTCGGCGCTCCAGGCCGGCGATCGGGATCAGGTTCTGCGGGGCCCGCGGATCCTTGTACGGGGTGGACGCGAAGCGCGGCAGGGTCACCAGCGACAGGTCGGCCAGCTCGATCGCCGCCTCGACGGGCAGGTCGGCGGAGCACTCCACCCGGACGACGCCGGCCCACGGCGCGCCGATCGCCACCGGCAGCCGCAAATACCACGACCAACCACCCCAGGCGGTGCCGAGCCGGAACACCGGGGACCGCTCACCCGACGCCATACCCGTCACCACCGCGGTCAGCCGGGCATCCAGATACTGACTGTGCTGCGTCTTGATGTAGCCCAGCGTGCGCGGCAACTGCCGACGACTACGCAGCGGGCCGTCCACCACCAACAGGTCACCGTCGACCCGGGCGGCGTCGGACACCGCCACCTCCAACGCGGTCAGCGGGCCCTGCACGGCGGCCGGCAGCTTCGCCAGCTCACCGGTGCCACCCACCCGGTGCACCGGGTAACGGATCGCACCCGCCACCACATCCTGCGCCGACGGGCTCGCGGTGAACAGGCCCCGGGCAACCCGGGTGCCCGCCAACTGCGCCGCACCCCGCCCCAGGTCACACCGGACCACCCCGGCCGCGTACGAGGCGGCCAACCCGGGGAACGACAGGCCGTCGGTCTCGGCCGTCCAGATGCTCGCGTCGATGCGGCGAACCCCGTCGACCAGCAACACCACGTCGGGCGCCCGCACCCCGGGGCGTACCCCGATCGCCCGCCAGTCCACGGCGGGCAACTCCACGTCCGCGTCGACCTGGGCGCTGCTCGGCGCGGCCGGCCCGGCGGCGGACGCCTCGAACGACGCCCCGTACGCCGGATCCCACGAATCCACGAAGAACGCGGCGTCACTCGCGCTCACCGGGTCGGCCTTTCGTTCGCGACTGCGGGGCTCCGCTGCGCTGCACTCCTCGCGCTCACCGGGTCGGCCTTTCGTTCGCGACTGCGGGGCTCCGCTGCGCTGCACTCCTCGCGCTCACCGGCCCGTCCGCTCCACGCGCGCGGACCGGGCATCCTTGCGCACCTCGAAGCGGACCGGGATGCGCTCGGCCAACGCCGGCACGTGGGTGACCACGCCGACCATCCGATCGCCCCGGGCCGCCAGGTTTTCCAGGGTCGCCGCCACCGTGTCCAGGGTGGCGGCGTCGAGCGTGCCGAAACCCTCATCCAGGACGATCGACTCCAGGCTCGCCGCCGTGGTGGACATCCCGGCCAACTGCTCGGAGAGCGCCAACGCCAACGCCAGCGACGCCTGGAACGTCTCACCGCCGGACAGGGTGCGCACGCCCCGCCGCAGCCCCGCGTCGTGGTGGTCGACCACCACGAACTCGCCCTTGTCGTGCACCAGCTCGTACTGCCCGGAGGACAACTCGCGCAGGATCCCCGACGCGCCGTCGACCAGCAGGTCCAACGCCTCGGCCAGCAACCACCGCTCGAAGTTGTTGGCCCGCAGGTGCCCGGCGAGCGCGCGCGCCACCTGAGCCTCCCGCTCGTGCCCCGCCCGCTGCTCGCGCAGCGTCCCGGCCTGCTCGCGACGCTCGTGCAGCCGCCGCCGGTCGGCGTCGGCCCGCTCCACCGCCACGGTCGCCGCGTGCACCGGGTCGTCCCTGACCGGCACGTCGGCGGCGGCGAAGATGCCCGCGATGGCCCGCTGCACGCCGTCGGCCACCGACTCGGCCTCCGCCACGGCGGCGGCCCGAACGGCCCGCTCGGCGCGGCGGCGGTCCGCCTCGGTGGTCGCCCACTCGGTCAGCGCCGCCCACGCGGCAGCCACGTCGTCCCGGTCGGTCGCCGGTGGGCCGAACCGGGCCAACCCGTCGCGGGCGGTGTCGAAGGCCCGCCACGCCGCCCGCAGCCGCTCCTCGGCGGAGTCCACCCCGGCCCGGGCCTGCCGAGCGGTCTCGCGGCCGGCCCGGACCGCGGTCGCCGCCTCGTCCAGCGCGCGCCGCAACCGGGCGTGCTCGGCCAACTCCCGGCGTAGCACGGCCGGCTCGGCCGCGCCGGAGAGCTGCCCGTCCAGTTCGGCCAGCCGGGCCTCCATCTGCTCCTGCCGGGCTCGCGCCTGCACCAGCAGCCGCTCCAGCTCCCGTGCCGCCGTGTCCCGCTCCTGCACGGTGCTCTGCGCGGCCTTGGTCGCGGCCCGCGCGGCCTTGCCCGCCGCCGTCGCGGCGGCCACCGCCGAATCGGCCGGCACCGCCGGCACCTCGGCGACCGGCTGCTCGCAAACCGGGCACGCCGCACCGGCATGCAGGTGCACCCGCAGGCTCACCGCCAGGTCGGTTGCCTTCGCCTCCTCGTGCGCCCGGAAGGCCGCCTCCAGCTCGGCGTCGGCCCGCTCGGCGACCACGCGGGCGGCGGCCAGGGCCGCCACCGCCGCGGCGTGCTCGTCGTTCGCCGCGCGCACCGTCGCCCGGACCGTGTCGGCCTCGCCGGACAGCCGATCCCGATCGTCGTACGCCCGCAGTTGCAGTCGCAGCGCGCTCTCGTCACCGGCGGCGGCCAACTCGCCGCGCAGCTTGTCCTCCCGCTCCTCGGCCAGGGACACCGCGGTCGCCGCGGCCTCGGCGTCGGCCCGCGCCGCGGCGACCGCGCGAGCGACCTCGGTCACCCCACCCGGCGCGCGCACCCCGGTCAGCACGGTCAGCTCGTCGTCCAGCGCGGTCAGCGCCGCCGCGGCCTCCCGTGCGGTGACCCGGGCCGCCGCCAGCTCCGGCACCGCCTCGGCCACCGCCGCCGCCAGCTCGACCATCCGGTCCACCCGGGCGTCGGCCTCGGCCAACGCCTCGTCGTCCACGCCGGTCAACCCGGCGAGCACCTGGTCGACCGCCTCCAGCCGGGCCTCCGCCTGCGCGGCGCGCGCCGTCGCCTTCTTCTGCACGTCCTCGTAGACGCCGAGGCCCAGCAGGTTGACCAGGATCTGTTGCCGCGTCGCCGGCTTGGCGTGCAGGAAGTCGGCGAACTGCCCCTGTGGCAGCACCACACAGCTGGTGAACTGCTCGTACGGCAGCCCCACCGCCTCCAGCACCGCCTGCTCCATCTCGGCGGGGGTGCCGGCCACCACCTCGCCGAGGTCGTCCGGGCTCAATCCGGTGTCCAGTTTGGTCACGTCGAAGCCGGCCGGCATCAGCTGCAACCCGGCGTTCGCGGTCTTCACGTTGCCCCGGCCGTCCCGGCGGACCACCCGGGTCGCCACGTACCGGGCGCCGCCGGACTCGAAGACCAACCGCACCCGCGCCTCGGTCGCCGACGGCGCGAGCGCGTTCGCCAACCCTCGGGCGCCACCCCAGCGGGGCACCATGCCGTAGAGGGCGAAGCAGATCGCGTCCAGCACTGTCGACTTGCCCGAACCGGTCGGGCCGATCAACGCGAAGAAGTCGGCGTCGGTGAAGTCGACGGTGGTCTCGTCCCGGAAGACCGTGAAACCGGCCATGTCCAACCGCATCGGACGCATCAGTGCTCGACCTCCTCGAAAAGCTCGTCGAAGAGCTCCCGGACACCCTCGTCGGCGTGGCCGCGGCTGTCCAGGTAGTCGGCGAACAACTCCCGGGGCGAACGCCCCGACCGCTGGGCGATGCGCGCGCCGCTGCCCGGCGCGGCCAACAGCTCCGGGTCGATCCGGATCTCCAGGGCCCGGGGGAGCAGCTCCTGGATCTCCTCGCGCAGGCCGGCGCGGGGCTGCTCCCGCACGTACACCCGCAGCCACGCGTCCGGTGCCTCGATCTCGGCGAGCTGGGCCAGCGTGCCCCGCACCGTCCGCAGCGCGCTCGCCGCTGTCACCGGCACCTCCCGCACCCGGGCGGCGGTGCTGGCCGTCACCTCGACCATCGTCACCGAGGGGATGTTCTCCTGCTCACCGAAGTCCACCGCGAGCGGGCTGCCGCTGTACCGCACCGGACAGGGGCCCGCGACCCGCTGCGCCCGGTGCAGGTGACCCAGCGCCACGTAGTGCGCGGTGGCCGGGAAGACGGTGGCCGGAACGGCGTAGCCCAACACGGTGTGCGCGTCGCGCTCGCCACCACCGGTGGCCGCGCCGGTCACCGTCAGATGCGCGGTGACCAGGTGCACCCGGTCCGGTTCGGTGAAACCCTCGGTCAATCGCCCCAGAACCCGGCCCAGGTGGTCGGCGTACGTCTGGTTGGTCTCCGCGGCGGTCAGCTCGTACATCTCCAAGGCGCGCACCGCGTACCGCTGGGACAGGAACGGCAACGCGGCCAGCCGCCACCGCTCGCCACCGGCGGTGGTGCCGTCGATGACGTGCTCGGCCGGATTTTCCCGCACCCCGCCGCGCAGCGTGATGCCGGCGGCATCGGCCCATGGGCGCAGCGCGTCGAGCGCCGGGCCGTTGTCGTGGTTGCCGCCGATCGCCACCACGTCCGCGCCGGTCCGCCGCAACGCCGTCAACGCCCTGGTGACCAGGCGGGTCGCCTCCGAGCTGGGCGCGGCGGTGTCGTAGAGGTCGCCGGCGACGATCACCAGATCCGGCTGTTCGGCACGGGCGATCTCGATCACCCCGGCCAGCACGGCCTTGTGCTCGTCGGCCCGGGACTGCCCCTTGAGCACCTTTCCCACGTGCCAGTCGGAGGTGTGCAGGATCTTCATGGCTGTGCTGGCCTTCCAATCGCGACTGCGGGGCTCGCAAGCTCACTCCTCGCGCTCACCTGTGCCGGCCCCACCTAGAACGGGATGTCGTCGTCGGTGCCGCCGCCGGAGCCCACCACGGCGAACGGGTCGGCGGACTGGGTGATCGAGCGCAGCGTCTCCGATGGTGCCCGGCCCGCCTCGGAGACCCGGGTGGCCCAGGCCGGGAACGGGAACTCCAGGCAGAGCGGCACCGGGATGTCAGGCTGGTTGACGAACATGGTGCCCGGCTTGGCCAACAACGCCCGCTGGCGCTGCGCGGGCGGCAGGAAGCCGTACTCCGGGCGGGACGCCTCGGCCGGGTCGAGCCGGCCGACCACCCGGATCGCCGAGTTGGTGACGATCCTCCGCTCCACCTCGCTCGCCGTCTGCTGCGCGCCGATCAGGATCACCCCGAGCGAGCGGCCCCGCTCGGCGATGTCCAGCAGGACTTCCTTGATCGGCGAGGAGCCCTCCCGGGGGGCGTACTTGTTGAGCTCGTCGAGGACGACGAAGAGCAGCGGCTTGGCGGTGCCGGACTTCTCCTTGCGCTCGAACTCGCTCTTGAGCGTCACACCGACCACGAACCGCTGCGCGCGGTCGGGAAGGTTGTGCAGGTCGACCACAGTGACCTGGGCCGACTCGCTCGTGTTGATCGAGTGGGGGCGGCGGGTGGCGAGGTCACCGCGGATCAGCCGGGCCAGGTCCTTCTTACTGCCGATCAACCGCCGGGCGAACGCGTTGACGGTGCCCAGCCCCACCGCGCTGCCCGCCCAGTCGGAGCGGGTCTCGTCGTCGTTGAGCTGATCGACGATGTGGTCGACCAGATCGCCGTAGGAGCCGAGCCGGACCCCGTCGATGCTCACCCCGCCGTCGGCGGGCTGGGCGTAGCGGGCCAGGTGCGCGGCCACCGAGTGGACCACCATCGTGTACTGCTGGCGCTCGTCGTCGGCGTCGGCGAAGACGTACGGCAGCAGGCGGTCGGTGCAGAACTCGCTCAGCGTCCAGTAGAACGAGTCCACTCCGGTGAGCCGGCTGCTCACATCCGGCGTGCCGGCCGAGTCGCCGACCCGGGGTGGGGCGTAGACCCGCACGTCGGGGAAGGCGCCGGCGCTCAACCCGAGCTTCGCGTACGCCGCTCGGGTGGGCTCGTCCAGGCGGGTGTTGGGGTGGTCCAGGAAGAGCAGATCCTCACCCTTGACGTTGAAGATCAGCGCCTTGGCGTTGACCGCGTCGCCGCCCAGCACGCCGGAGCGGAACACCGAGTAGAGCAGGAAGGTGGCGAAGCTGGTCTTGGTGGCCACCCCGGAGATGCCGGAGATGGAGACGTGCGCGCCCCGACTGCCGTCGAGGAAGTCGGCGTTGAGGTAGACCGGGACCCCGTCCCGACCCATCCCCATCGGGATGCGCCGCTCCATCCGGTCGAAGTGCAGCGCGCGCGCCCGGGCGTCACCCTCGGCCCGGTGCACCACCGCGCCCGGGGTCGGCGGCACGTACAGCTCCGGATCGACCCGGGTGGTGGTGATCTCGGCCGCCTCCTGCACCTGCGCGGGCAGCGTGCCGTCGGCGATGGCGAACACGTCGGAGTCGAACTGGGCGCCCTCGTGCCGGGCGCGGACCTGGGTGACCACCCCGGCGATCGTCACCGGCTCCCGGTTCGGCAGCTCCCGTCGGGTGACCACCACGTCGTCGAGCTGGAGGTAACTGCCGGGCGCCACGGCCGTCCAGAACTGCAACGGGGTGGCGTCGGCGGTGCCCAGCACCCGCCCGACCGCCTCGCCCGGGCTGTCGAGGTCGGCGTCGGTCATCGGGCGACTCGGGTCGGTCGGGCATCACGGTCGGCGCGCATGCCCTGCATCCTGCCCGAGGAGTACGACAGGTCGCCACGCGACGCGGCGGACGACACCATGCGCCGTCACACTCACGACGGTGGGTGTGTGACAGCGCGACGGCGGGTTACGGGCGGGCGTGGCGGAGCAGGAGGACACCGTCCTCGGCGGCGAGCACGTGCCGCAGTGCCAGGTGCCGGGGCGGTGCGGCGTCGCCGGCGGTGATTCGGCCAGAGCCGGGTCCGGCCAGCAGCGGCGAGACGGTGAGGCACAGCTCGTCCACCAGGTCGGCGGCGGTGAGCGCGCCAAACAGGTGTGGGCCGCCCTCGCAGAGCAGTTGGGTGAGCCCGCGTCGGTGCAGCTCGGCGAGACCGGCGGCCAGGTCGACCCGCTCGGTGCCGCAGCGCAGCACGTCGGCGACGTCGGTCAGCCCGGGCGGTGGATCGGCGTCGGCGTGGGTGAGCACCACCGGGCGGGTCGGCGCGTCGGCGAAGGCGGCCTGCGCCGGATCCAGGTCGAGCGAACCGGAGACGACCACCAGCGTCGGGTAGTCGGCCAGCCCGTTGGCGCGGCGCCAGGCGCGGCGGCGCTCGTTGAGCCGGACCGCTCGATAGCCCTCGTGGCGGAGCGTTCCGGCGGCTACCACCAGGGCGTCGCAGACCATCCGCAGCAGGCCGAACACCCGCTTGTCCGGCTCGCCGGAGAGACCGGCGGAGTAGCCGTCCACGGTGACCGCGCCGTCGAGGCTGGCCACGAAGTTCACCCGCAGTCGGGGCTCGTCGGCGCGGTCGTAGAGGGCGGTCAGCGCGGTGTCGTCGAGCGGCTGCGTCGACGGCTCGGGCCAGAGCCGTCGGATCGGAATTCCGACGGTCATTCGCTGGCCGGACCGGTGACCGGAGGGGTGGGTTCGGCGGTACGGTGCTGGCAGTCGCACCAGTTCCGGCCCGGGCAGTCGTCGTGTCGCCGGGCCCGGCACGCTCGGCAGATCATGCTCGCAGCCTAAGCCGCGGGAGGACAGGACAGCATGTCGCGTCAGATCTTCCAGCTGAAGATGTCCCTCGCCGGGACCCGCCCGCCGGTGTGGCGCCGGGTGCTCGTGCCGGCCGGCTACACGCTGGACCGGCTGCACCGGGTGGTGCAGCACGCGATGGGTTGGCGGGACTGCCACCTGCACTCGTTCGAGATCGACGCGATGCAGTATGGCGAGCCGGACCCGGACGGGGAGTTGGCGTTGCACGACGAGCTGGACGTGCGGCTCGACGCGGTGCTCGGCAAGGGCAGCCGGTTCTCCTACACGTACGACTTCGGCGACTGGTGGGAGCACGACCTGACCGTTGAGGACGCGTTGACCGCCGACCCCGACGAGCGGTATCCGGTCTGCCTGGCCGGCGAGCGGGCCTGCCCGCCGGAGGGTGTCGGCGGGCCGTTGGGATACCAGGCGCTCCTGGAAGCCCTGGACGACCAGAGCGCCACGGCCGACCCCGTCAGCTCCCGCCACGCGATGCTGCGCGACTGGGCGGGGTCGACCTTCGACCCGGCCCGCTTCGACCCCACCCGCGCAACCACCCTTCTCCGCCACTTCTGCTGACCCGCCCCCGGCCCTCCGGCCCCGGGTGTTGTTGATCAAGAAGTTTGCGTCAGCAGCGCCACCTTTCCTGACCGAAACCTCTTGATCACCAGGGGTGGGGCGGGGGGTGTGGTTGGGGTGGGTGCGGTGGGAGTGGTCAGCGGTAACGATCTGGGAACGCTCCCAACGTCCTATTGACACTCCCGTTACCCGCCGGCAATCTCATGGGAGCGCTCCCGGAGGTGGCATGGGTCACTCACGCATCCCCGGCCTGGCGCGATGAGACACCCCCCACCACAACCACCCAGCCTCACCACCGGAAAGAGGGGTCAGCGCATGAGTGTCACCACGCGGCGTACCCGCCTGGCGGCCGCTGCCCTGGCCGCGATCACCGCAATCGGCGGTCTCGCGGCCTGCGGCAACGACGACGACAAGCCGGCGGCCGGCGAGAAGCCGGCCAAGCTGGTCGTCGATACCTTCGGCGAGATGGGCTACGACGAGCTCGTCAAGCAGTACGAGAAGGACACCGGCATCAAGGTCGAGCTGCGCAAGACCGCACAGCTCGGTGAGTACCGGCCGAAGCTGGTCCGCTACCTGGCCACCGGCAAGGGCGCGGCGGACGTCACCGCCCTGGAAGAGGGCATCCTCAACGAGTTCAAGCCCAACGCGCGCAACTGGGCCGACCTCACCCCGCTGGTCGCCGACCACTCGAAGGAATACCTGCCCTGGAAGTGGGAGCTGGGCAAGGCGCCGGACGGCCGGCTGATCGGCCTGCCGACCGACGTCGGCAGCCTCGCCGTCTGCTACCGCAAGGACCTGTTCCAGGCGGCCGGCCTGCCCACCGAGCGCGACCAGGTGTCGGCGCTCTGGCCGGACTGGAAGGGCTTCCACGACGCCGGTCTGAAGTACAAGCAGGGCACCGGCGGCAAGGCGTTCATCGACTCGATCACCGCCGTCTCCAACGGTGTGCTCTTCCAGGGCAACGGTGACCTGTTCTACGACAAGGAAGACAACATCATCGCGGACACCAGCCCCGCGGTGAAGAACGCCTGGGACACCGCCACCTCGATGGCGGACATCTCCGCCAAGGCGTCCACCTGGTCGCCGGAGTGGTCGGGTGGCTTCAAGCAGGGCACCTTCGCGGCGACCTTCTGCCCGTCCTGGATGCTCGGCATCGTGTCGGACAACTCCGGTCCGGCCAACAAGGGCAAGTGGGATGTCGCGTCCGTGCCGGGCGGCGGCGGTAACTGGGGCGGCTCGTGGCTCGCGGTTCCGGCGCAGAGCAAGTACCCGAAGGAGGCGGCGAAGCTCGCCGAGTACCTGACCAACGCGAAGAGCCAGGTCGAGGCCTTCAAGCTCAAGGGCCCGCTGCCGACGAACCTGGAGGCGCTGAAGAACGACGCGTTCATCAGCTACACCAACGAGTACTTCAGCAACGCGCCGACCGGCAAGATCTTCGGGGAGAGCGTCGCCAAGATCCAGCCGACCCACCTGGGTCCGAAGCACCAGGCGGTCAAGGAGAACGCACTCGAGCCGGCTCTGCGGGCGTTCGAGAACGGGCAGGCCGACAAGGCGAAGGCCTGGGAGCAGTTCACGAAGGACGCCAAGACTCAGGGCGCATTCTGAGTGATTCCCTGCCGGTGGCGTTCGGGGTTTCCCGGACGCCACCGGCCGGTCCCCTCCGCGTAGCGCCCTGCGCGAGGGCCCCCGGGCCTCGCCGGAAAAGGAAACTCGCATGAGCCTGTCGGCCACGACGGCACGGCCGTCGCCAGCAGCACCGCCTTCTCCCGATGTCGATCGCCGACGTCGACGGGGAAGGTTACTCAACCGCCTTGATGTCAAGTACTCGCCGTACCTCTACATCGCCCCGTTCTTCCTGATCTTCGGCGTATTCGGGCTGTACCCGATGCTGCGCACCGCCTGGATGTCGCTGCACGACTGGGACATGATCGGCGAGCACACGTTCATCGGCTTCGACAACTACAGCCGGCTGGTTTCCGACGAGTACTTCTGGAACGCGCTGGTCAACACGTTCGGCATCTTCGCCCTGTCGACCATCCCGCAGTTGCTGCTCGCCCTCTTCCTGGCGAACCTGCTCAACCGGACCCTCCTGCGCGCCAAGACCTTCTTCCGGATGGCGATCTTCATGCCGAACGTGGTGTCGGTGGCCGCGGTCGCGATCGTCTTCGGGATGTTGTTCCAGCGGGAGTTCGGCCTGTTCAACTGGCTGCTCAGCTTCGTCGGTGTCGACCCGGTCGACTGGGACGGGCACCGGTGGAGTTCCTGGACGGCCATCTCCTCCATGGTCAACTGGCGGTGGACCGGGTACAACACCCTGATCCTGCTCGCCGGCATGCAGGCGATCCCGAAGGACCTCTACGAGGCCGCGGAGATCGACGGTGCCGGTCCGTGGCGACAGTTCTGGCAGATCACCCTGCCCATGCTCAAGCCCACCTTCATCTTCGTGGTCATCCTGTCCACGATCGGCGGCATGCAGCTCTTCACCGAGCCCCTGCTCTTCGGCAACGGCAACATCATCGGCGGCAACCAGCGGGAGTTCCAGACGCTGGCCATGTACATGTACGAGATGGGCATCGTGAACCTGAACACCGCCGGCTACGGAGCCGCGATCGCCTGGGCGATCTTCATGATCATCATCGTGGTGTCGCTGTTCAACTTCCTACTCGTCCGCCGCTCGGCGAAGTGAGGAGAGATCGATGATCTCGGCTTCCCAGCGCCTGTGGCGCACCAGCCCGCTGACCTACCTGGCGCTCGTCCTGGCGGCGCTGCTGTCGATCTACCCGTTCTACTACATGCTGGTGATCGGCAGTCGCAGCCTGGACAACATCAACGACGTGCCGCCGCCGCTGACCCCCGGTGGCGCGTTCGGTGACAACTTCGGGCGGGTGCTCGACAACGACGCCGCCAACTTCCTCACCGGCATGATGAACTCGATCATCGTCTCCTCGGTGGTCACCCTGTCGGTGGTGCTCACCGGTTCGCTGGCCGGGTTCGCCTTCGCCAAGCTGAAGTTCCGGGGCAGCAACGCCCTCCTGCTGGCGATCATCGTCACCATGATGATCCCGACCCAGATGGGGCTCATCCCGCTCTGGGGCATGATGCAGGACCTGGGGTGGTACGACACCCTCTACGCGGTCACCGTGCCGTTCCTGGTCACCGCCTTCGGCGTGTTCATGATGCGGCAGTACGCCAGTCAGGCGATCTCCGACGAGCTGATCGAGGCCGGCCGCGTCGACGGCGCCAGCACGTTCCGCATCTACTGGAGCATCGTGCTGCCCGCGCTGCGTCCCGCCGCCGGCGTCCTCGGCCTGCTGACCTTCATGGAGACCTGGAACTCGTTCCTCTGGCCGTACGCCATCCTCACCCCGGAGAACCCGACCCTCCAGGTCTCGCTCTCCTTCCTCTCGTACGCCTACTACACCGACTACTCCCAGGTGTTCGCCGCCACGGCGATCGGCACCATCCCCCTGGTAATCGTCTTTCTCGTGTTCGGCCGCCAGATCATCGGCGGGATCATGGAAGGTGCCGTCAAGTCGTGAGCAACCCCGCCAGCCCACCCGCCGTCGACGTCCTCGACGAGCGCCCCGGGCTGACCTTTCCACCCGGATTCCTCTGGGGGGCCGCGACGGCGGCGTACCAGATCGAGGGGGCGGCGACCGTGGACGGCCGCACCCCGTCGATCTGGGACACCTTCAGCCACACCGAGGGTCGGGTCCTCGCCGGGCACACCGGGGACGTGGCGTGCGACCACTACCACCGCCTCGGCGACGACGTCGCGCTGATGGCCGAGCTGGGCCTGAAGTCGTACCGTTTCTCGGTCTCCTGGTCCCGGGTGCAGCCCGGCGGTGCCGGCGCCGCCAACCCGGCTGGCCTGGACTTCTACCGGAGACTGGTGGACGAGCTGCTGGCCAACGGCATCGAGCCGTGGCTCACCCTCTACCACTGGGATCTGCCGCAGCCGTTGGAAGACGCCGGCGGCTGGCCGGCTCGGGACACCGCGGCCCGCTTCGCCGACTACACGGCACTGGTGGCCGACGCGCTCGGTGACCGGGTGCGCTACTGGACCACGCTGAACGAGCCGTGGTGCTCCGCGTTCCTCGGCTACGGCTCCGGCGTGCACGCCCCCGGCCGCACCAACGGAGCGGACGCGGTGCGAGCCGGACACCACCTGATGCTCGGTCACGGCCTGGCCGTGCAGGCGCTGCGGGCCGCCCGGCCGGCCGCCGAGGTGGGCGTGACCGTCAACCTCTACCCGGTCGACCCGGCCAGCGACACCCCCGCCGACCGGGACGCCGCCCGGCGGATCGACGGGTTGGCCAACCGGTTCTTCCTGGACCCGCTGCTGCGCGGCTCGTACCCGGAGGACCTGGTGGCCGACCTCAGCACGGTGACCGACTTCGGCCACGTGCGCGACGGCGACCTGGCGACCATCTCCACGCCGCTGGACCTGGTCGGGGTCAACTACTACAGCCGGCACGTGGTCGCCGCGTCGGTCGAGGGCGTCGAGGCCGACCCGGCCCCCTCGTGCTGGCCGGGCAGCGAGGACGTCCGGTTCGTCACTCGCGGCGTCCCGGTCACCGACATGGGCTGGGAGATCGACGCCCCGGGCCTGACCGAGACTCTGCGCCGGGTGCACGGCTACACCGATCTGCCCCTGTACGTCACCGAAAACGGCTCCGCGTTCGTCGACTCACTGGTCGACGGGGAGGTCGACGACGTCGATCGGCTGGCCTACTTCGATGCCCACCTGCGCGCCGCCCACCAGGCGATCGACGCCGGAGTGCCTCTGCGGGGATACTTTGCCTGGTCGTTGATGGATAATTTCGAGTGGGCCTGGGGTTACACCAAGCGGTTCGGCATGATCCACGTCGACTATGACAGCCAGGTCCGCACCCCCAAGTCCAGCGCCAAGTGGTACGCCTCGGTGATCCGGCGCAACGGTCTGGCCGCACAATAGGCTCGGGCCAGCCATCAGGACGGCCCCGGCGTCCACCTCCCGCAGGTGGCGCCGGGTCCGCCCGCCGTCGGAGGAGCAGACGATGACAACGCAGCGCACCCGGTCGCTCGGGCGCCCGACCCTCGACGCGGTCGCGGCGCGTGCCGGCGTCGGTCGGGGCACGGTCTCCCGCGTGGTCAACGGCTCGCCCCAGGTCAGCCCGGAGGCCCGGGCCGCGGTCCAACAGGCCATCGCAGAGCTGGGGTACGTGCCGAACCGGGCCGCCCGAGCGCTCGTCACCCAGCGGACCGACTCCGTCGCGTTGGTGGTGTCCGAATCCGGCGAGCGGGTCTTCACGGAGCCGTTCTTCGCCAGCATCGTGCGGGGGATCAGCTCCGGGCTGCTGGAGACGCCGATGCAGCTCTGGCTGGCCATGGCCCAGTCGCCGGTGGAGCGGGAGCGGGTCGAGCACCACCTCACCAACCAGCACGTCGACGGCGTACTGCTGCTGTCGTTGCACGACTCCGACCCACTGCCGACGCTGCTGGAGGAACGCGGCCTGCCCGCAGTGCTCGGCGGTCGGCCCGCCCGCATGCTGCAACCCGGCGCCCAACCGGCCTGGTTTGTCGACGTGGACAACGTTGGCGGGGCCCGGCAGGCCGTGGAGTACCTGGCGAGGCAGGGGCGGCGACGTGTCGCCACCATCGCCGGTCCGCAGGACATGGGTGCCGGCCTGGCCCGGTTGGCCGGCTACACCGACGCGGTCAAGGCCACCGGCGCCAGCGTCAACCCCGACCTGATCGCGTACGGCGACTTCAGCGAGGGCAGCGGCGCGGCGGGCATGCGCCGGCTGCTGGAGGTTTGCCCGGACCTGGACGCGGTCTTCGTCGCGTCCGACCTCATGGCGTTCGGCGCGCTGCGCACCCTGCGCGAGGCCGGCCGGCGCGTGCCGCAGGACGTCGCGGTGATCGGCTTCGACGACGCGACCATCGCCCGACAGGCGGAACCGCCGCTGACCACGGTCTTCCAGCCGGTGGAGGAGATGGGCCGGCAGATGGCCCGCCTGCTGGTGGCCCGGATCCGTGGCGAGGAGCTACCGGCCTCCCACATCCTCCTGGACACCCAACTGGTCCACCGCGCCTCCGCCTAACCCCCCGAGTCCCCCCAGAGACCCGCACGGCGCGCGTCCCCGCACAGCGGCTCGCGTCGATCATGGAGTTGGCCTGGACATTTCCGGCATCCCGGCGCGCCAACCTCATGATCGAGGAGGCGGGCGGACGAGATCGTGCTCGATCCTGGATCGAGTGGCCTTCCGGCGACCGCACGCCACTACATCCAGGATCGAGCGCGATCTTGGGGGTAGTGGCGTGCGGGTGCGCGGGGCGTGCGGATGCGGTGGGCGTGCGCGGGTGGGTGGGTGGGGGTGAGTGGGCAGGGTTTGTTGCCCGTCGGTCAGGCGGGGGTGGGGGCCCAGCGGCGGAGTTCGCGCTTGGCCAGGGAGTTGCGGTGCACCTCGTCGGGGCCGTCGGCGAGGCGCAGGGTGCGGGTTTGCGCCCAGAGGGCGGCCAGGGGGGTGTCCTGGCTGACACCGGCGCCGCCGTACCCCTGGATGGCCTTGTCGATCACCCACTCCGCCATCGCCGGCGTGCCGATCTTGATGGCTTGGATCTCGGTGTGCGCGCCCTTGTTGCCGACGGTGTCCATCAGCCAGGCCGTCTTGAGCACCAGCAGGCGGGCCTGCTCGATGCGGACCCGGGATTCGGCGATCCACTCCCGGACCACGCCCTGCTCGGCCAGCGGTCGGCCGAACGCGATCCGCTCGAGCGCCCGCTTGCAGAGCAGCTCCAATGCCCGCTCAGCCATTCCGATTAATCGCATGCAGTGGTGGATCCGGCCCGGCCCCAGCCGGGCCTGGGCGATGGCGAAGCCGGTGCCCTCGGCGCCGATCAGGTTCTCCGCGGGCACCCGGACGTCGGTGAAGTCGATCTCGGCGTGTCCGCCGTGCGAACCGTCGGTGTAACCGAAGACGGTCATGCCCCGGCGTACGGTCACCCCGGGGGTGTTCCGGGGGACCAGCACCATGCTCTGCTGGCGGTGCCGGTCGGCGGTGGGGTCCGTCTTGCCCATCACGATGAAGATCTCGCAGCGCGGGTCCATGGCCCCGGACGACCACCACTTCCGTCCGTTGATCACGTACTCGTCGCCGTCGCGGGTGATCCGGGTGGCGATGTTGGTGGCGTCGGAGGACGCGACGTCCGGCTCGGTCATGCAGAACGCCGAGCGGATCTCACCCTCCAGCAGCGGCATCAGCCACCGCTTCTGCTGCGCCTCAGAACCGAACTCTGCCAGCAACTCCATGTTGCCGGTGTCCGGTGCCGCGCAGTTGACCGCCTCCGGTGCGAGGTGCGGGCTGCGCCCGGTCAGCTCGGCCAGGGGAGCGTACTGGAGGTTGGTCAGGCCGGCGCCGTAGCGCGGGTCGGGCAGGAAGAGGTTCCACAGGCCGCGCTTGCGGGCCTCCGCCTTCAGTTCGGCCAACACCGGGGTACGCGACCACGGGTCCCCGGCGGCCACCTGCTCGGCGTGCACGGCCTCGGCCGGGTAGACGTGCTCGGTCAGGAACCGGGTCAGCTCGGCGCGCAGCTCCTCGGTCCGGCTGTCGTATGAGAAGTCCATCACCGCTCCCTGGCGGCGGTCAGCCCGTGCGCGACCAGCGGTGCCACCATCTCGCCGATCCGGTCGAAGCCCTCGCCGAGCGTCTGCCCGAGCGTGTGGCGGTAGTGGATGCCCTCGCAGATGACCGCGAGCTTGAAACAGCCCAGCGCCACGTGCCAGTGCAGCGGCCCGACGTCGACATCGCTGCGTCCGGCGTACCTGTCGATCAGCTCGCTGCCGGTGGGGAAACCGGCGCGCGGGCCGAGCCCGTCGGCGACGGGGTTGCCGGCGGCGGTGTCGCTGCCGCCGAGCACGTCCCAGTACGTCAGAAGCAGCCCCAGGTCGGCGAGGGGGTCGCCGAGGGTTGCCATTTCCCAGTCGAGCACCGCGTGCACGGCGACCGGGTCGGCCGAGGCGAGGAGGTTGTCCAGCCGGTAGTCGCCGTGCACGATCCGGCCGGCGTTCGCGCCCTCCGGGGCGGTCGCCGCGAGCAGGTCACGCAGCTCGTCGATGCCGGGCAGCGGACGGCTGCGGGAGCGGTCGAGCTGCCCTGCCCAGCGGCGGACCTGCCGGGCGAGGTAGCCCTCGGGGCGGCCGAAGTCAGCCAACCCGACGCTGGACGGGTCGACGCTGTGCAGCGCGGCGAGCGTGTCCATCATCGCCATGGCGAGGGCCCGGCGGCGCTCGTCGCCCAGCGGGTCGGTCTGCGCGCGGGTGCGGAACACCTCGCCGGGCATCCGCTCCATGAGGTAGAACGGCGCGCCGATCACCTCGGGGTCGGTGCAGAGCAGCAGCGCGCCCGGGACCGGCACCTCGGTCGGTGCCAGTGCCGAGATGACCCGGAACTCTCGCGCCATGTCGTGCGCGGTCGCCAGCACGTGCCCCAGCGGTGGGCGGCGCAGCACCACCTCGCGGTCGCCGAGGCGCAGCAGGTAGGTGAGGTTGGACTTGCCGCCCGCGATCAGCTGGGCACGCAGCGGCCCGACGGCCAGCTCGGGTCGGTGCGTTGCCAGGTGGTCGGCGAGACGGTCCAGGGCCAGCCCCGCCGGAGAGACGGGAACGGCCCCCGGCCGTGACGCGTCGACGGCCGGATCGCTCATCCGACTAGTTGATGGCAGCCCGCTCACGTTGTCAAGGTCAGAATTTCCGCTCGGGACATGCCCCTGCAACAGGGACGAAATGGTCAACTACCAGGCTGGGGTCAGCCTGCCGGCCGCTCTCTTGCCGGCCCGCCGAGCGGAGGGACAGACATGTTGCTGCGAGTTCGGGTCACCCTGCCGGACCGTCCGGGCACCCTCGGTCAGGTCGCCCGCACCTTGGGCGTCTCCGGGGCGGACATCGTCCAGGTGGTGGTCCTCGAACGGCTCGGCGGGCGCGCGGTGGACGACTTCACTGTCGTCTGGCCGGGCGCGGCGCGGGTGGAGCGGCTGCTGGCTGGCCTCGCGGCGATACCGGGGGTGCGGGTGGACGGTGTGTGGCGGGCGATCGGCGCGCCCACCACCACCGGCCAGGACGCGGAGCTGTTGGCCCAGGTCGCGGCCAACCCGGCCGACGGGTTGGCCACCCTGGTCGACGCTGTGCCGGGGCTGCTGGCCGCCGACTGGGCCGTGGCCGCCGTGGTGCCGGTCGACTGGGCCTCGCGGACCGGGGGCGGCGGGGCGACCGTGGGGTACGCGAGCTGGCGTGCTCCCGTACCCCCGCTGTTGCCGGAGGTGACGCCGCTGCGCGGACGGTCGATGACCACACCCGACGGCACCCACCACGCGATCACGCCGTTCGGCCGGGCGGGCCTGGTGCTGGTGGTGGCCCGCGAGCGCAGCGAGACCCTCTCCGCCGCGGCGTTCCACAGCACCGAGGTGGACCGGCTCACCCAGCTCGTCCGCGCCTGCGCGGTGATCCTCGGCGACCGACTCGATCTCGTCGGCGCGCCGCCGGTGGTCGCCGGCCCCTGAGCGGCCCGAGGAGTTCCCGGGCCGACACCGCCGGGCAACCGGGCGGCAACAGGCGGGGGTGAGGCTCTTACCGGGGAAGGGAGCCAACCATGACGTTGTGGCGGATCCGAGCGACGGTGGACGATCGACCGGGTTACCTGTCGGTGCTCACGGCGAGCCTTGCGCTGCGTGGGGTCAACATCCTCACCGTGCAGGTGCAGCCCACCGAGCAGGGCGCGGTGGACGATTTCCTGGTCGACGCGCCGGACGCGCTCGACGAGGCCGAGCTGATCGCCGCCGTCGAGCGGGGTCGGGGCCGGGACTGCTGGGTGGCGCGCAGCGAGGCGCGTGGTCTGGCCGACCAGCCCACCCGGGTGCTCGGGCTGGCCAACCGGCTGGTGCGTGACCCGGACGCGACGGGCGAGGCGTTGCGGACCCTGCTCGCTGCCGACGTCGTCAGCTGGCGACCAGCGTCGGTCGGCGTCGAACGGGGGATAACCGGGGCCAGCATGCTGTTGGCCGACCCGTCCGGCGGTTCGTTCGCGCTGCGCCGGGCCGCGCCCGACTTCACCCCGGCGGAGTACGCGCGGGCGCAGGCCCTGGTCGAGCTGGCCGCCACAGTGGCGCGCCGGGCCGGCGAACAGGTCACAGTGGTGCTGCCCGACGGCGCGGAGGTGGCCGTCCGCCCGGCCAACGCCCACGACCTGACCGGCGTGGGGGAGCTGCACGAGGCGTGCTCACCGCGCAGCCGGCAGCGGCGTTACCTGGGCGGGGCGGCGCTGCCGCAGCCGGCCCGGCTGCGTCGGCTGCTGGAGCCGAGCCGAGGGCTGACACTGATCGCCAGCACCACCGGCTCCGACGGCACTGCCGAGTCGGTGGTCGCCATGGCGAACCTGCTCGGCGAGGGCGACGAGGCCGAGGTGGCGCTGCTGGTGCGGGACGACTGGCAGCGGCGTGGGCTCGGCTCGGCGTTGCTGCGCCGGGTGGTTCAGCACGCCGACCGGTCCGGGTACGCGGCGCTGGTGCTGCACGTGCAGGCCACCAACGATCCGATGCTGCGTACGCTGCACCGGCTGGGCCGGCCCGCTGCGGCGGAGCGCGACGGCGGGCTGCTCACCCTCACCGTCCCGCTCGCCGTCGCCACCAGGGCGGACCGGACGGGCGCGTTCTCCACGCCGGGCGTCTAGCGCCCCTGCTCAGGGCCGGGATTGCTCGCGCCGGCCCGAGACGCAGAACCGGTTGCCCTCCGGGTCGGCGAGCACCACGTACGGCGGCTCGGTCGGGTGCGGATCGGTGGGATAGTGCCGCCAGTTGACAATCCGCGCGCCGAGGGCGAGCAGCCGGTCGAGTTCTTCGTCGAGGGGTCGGTCGCCGGCGTCCAGATCCAGGTGGAGCCGGGGGAACTCCCGCACGGGGCTCTCGCTGAGGTCCATCGCGAGGGCCGCGCCCGACACCCCGGGCGGCGGCTCCAGCACGATCCACTCGTCGCCGGCGAATCGGGGCTCGCGGCGACGGTAGCCGAGGGCCGCGGCCCAGAAGGTTCCTGCCCGCTCGGCGTCGGACACGCCCAGGGAGAGCTGCGCGATCAATGCCATCTCCCGACGGTACGCGTCGACGAGAGCCCCCTGTGCGTGGCGAGCGTCCACAAGGGGGCCTCTCCCGGTGCGGTTGGTCAGGTGGTGGGGTAGCTGGTGTAGTCGGGGAAATTGCCGTAGAGCCGGTTGTCGCCGCCGACGGTGACGGCCTGCACCAGCAGGTCGCCGCCGACGAAGGCGCCCTTCCAGGAGGCGCCCCGGCCGCCGAACGGTTCGTCCCGGTCACCGCGTGAGCGCGGTTTGTTGATGCCCACCTTGAACGCCTGAAGGTCCCCGGCGAGCTTGCCGGCCTCGTCGGTGTCGTCGCAGGCCAGCGAGGCCACCAGCGCGCCGTTGGAGGCGTTCATCGCGGCCAGCAGCTCGTCGGTGGTGTCCACCACGACAATCGTGTCGACCGGACCGAACGGCTCGGCGTGCATCAGCCGGGACCGCCCGGGCGGGGCGAGCAGCACCGACGGCGCCACGTACGCCGAGGTGTCCTGCCCGGGCAGGAACGGCGCGCCGGTGAGCTTGCCCCGGTGCAGCGGGATCGCGCCGCCGCGGACCGCCTCGTCGACAGTGCGGCGTAGTTCGTCGGCCTTGGCGGCGCTGATCAGCGGCCCGAAGTCCAGCTCGGGCAGCGGGTCACCGGCGGCCCAGTCGTCGCCGACGGCGAGCGGGTGACCGAAGCGGACCGAGCGGACCACCGGCAGGTACATGTCGAGGAACTCGTCGACCAGGTCGCGCTGCACCACGAACCGGGGGTACGCGGTGCAGCGCTGCTTGCCGTACTCGAAGCCCTTCCTGAGGTGGGTGGCGAGCAGGTCCCACTGGGAGAAGTTCCAGATGCCCCAGGCGTTGAGACCCTCCTGCTCGATGAAGTGCCGCTTGTCGCTGTCGAGCAGCGCGGCGGCCACCTTGCCGCCGTTGGACCGGCCGCCGACGAACGCCACCGCGCCGATCTCGGGTGCTCGGACCAGCACCTCGGACAGCTCCCCGCCGCTGCCGGAGACGAGCGTGGCGGGCAGCCCGGCCCGGCGCATCAGCGCGTGCGCGACGGTCAGGCACACCGCGCCGCCCTGGGACGGGGTCTTGGCGATGACCGCGTTGCCGGCCAGGAGCTGCACCAGTTCGGCGTGCACCAGCACGCTCATCGGGTAGTTCCACGACGCGATGTTGCTGACCGGACCGGGCAGCGGCTCGCGGCCGTCGGCGAGCATCCGGTCGATTTCGTCGGCGTACCAGCGGACGCCGTCGAGCGCCCGGTCCACGTCGGCGCAGGCCAGCCGCCACGGCTTGCCGATTTCCCAGACCAGCAGCAGGGCGAGCAGATCGCGGTGGGCGGTGAGCGAGTCCAGGGCCTCGGCGACCCGGGCCTTGCGGTCGGCCAGCGGGGTCTGGGCCCAGGTTCGGTGCGCGGCGGCGGCGTGGGCGACAGCGGCGCGCGCGGTGGTCGCGTCGAGGCGGGGCAGGTTGATGAGGACGGTGTTGTCCACCGGGGTGCGGACTGCGGCGGGCTGGCCGACCGCCCGCCATTCGCCCCCGACCAGGTTGTGCAGGGTGGTGACGCCGTCGACCTCGGCGCCGAACGCCTCCGGGGTGGCGGCCACCGCGTGGGCCAGGATGTCGGTCCAGGCGGTGTCGTCGGCGAGTCGTAGTGCCATCGCTTCTCCTCAGGGTTGACCAGGGAGCGGCGGCGTCGACGGCACCGCTGGTGAGCGGTACTGTCTCGCGCTTCGTAGCGGGTCAGCAACAGTACGTTCGTCTGGCTGGCCGTCGAAGCGCTCGAACAGCGCGAGGATCTTCCCGGAAGCTTCCGCAGTGAGCTGCGCAAACGCCAGGCATTAATCGAAGCATATCGATGGTGTGAAATGCTCCGCATTGTTACTCGCGAGTACGGGAGCGGTGCCGCGCGGGTCGGCCCTGGTCGGCAGGCTTCCCAACCGACGACCCGCCCATTACATTGTCGGTTATCCATGGGAGCGCTTCCACGACCCGTGGTCACACCGCCACCCCGCTGTCGCCGGTGGCCGTGCCGCCCGTACGCCGTCCCGCGTCGGTGCGACCGCCGGCGGCGCCTCCGACAGGAGTCCGCCATGCGCCACCTGACCCGGCCGTTCAGCGGCCAGCCCGGCCGGTCGCCGGCCGCCGACCAGCCCTGGCCGCGGCGGCTGCTGGCCATCGGCGTCGCGCTGCTCACCGGCGCGTCCCTCGCGGTGACCGCGCCACCGTCCGGGCCGGCCTCCGCCGCGCCGGCCGCGACCTACAACTACGCCGAGGCGTTGCAAAAGTCGCTGCTCTTCTACGAGGCGCAGCAGTCCGGTCGACTGCCCGACTGGAACCGGGTCTCCTGGCGCGGCGACAGCGCGCTCACCGACGGTGCCAGCGCGGGCGTGGACCTCACCGGCGGCTGGTACGACGCCGGCGACCACGTCAAGTTCGGTTTCCCGATGGCGTTCAGCGCCACCATGCTCGCCTGGGGCGCGGTCGAGTACCGCAGCGGCTACACCTCGTCCGGGCAACTGCCGCACCTGCTCAACAACCTGCGCTTCGTCAACGACTACTTCATCAAGGCGCACCCGTCGGCCAACGTCCTCTACGGACAGGTCGGCAAGGGCGACGACGACCACAAGTGGTGGGGTCCGGCCGAGGTGATGCCGATGGCGCGGCCCGCGTACAAGATCGATGCCAGCTGTGGCGGCGCGGACCTGGCGGGGGAGACGGCGGCCGCGATGGCCGCCTCCTCGATGGTGTTCCGGCCCACCGACGCGGCCTACGCCGACCGGCTGCTCGGGCACGCCCGGCAGCTCTACACCTTCGCCGACACGGTGCGGAAGGCCTACCACGAGTGCATCACCGACGCCACGAGCTTCTACCGCTCGTGGAGCGGCTGGCAGGACGAGTTGGTCTGGGCCGCGATCTGGCTGCACCGGGCCACCGGCGAGGCCAGCTACCTGGCCAAGGCCGAGAGTGAGTACGACAAGCTCGGCACGGAAAACCAGTCCACCACCCGCTCCTACAAGTGGACCATCGCCTGGGACAACAAGCAGTTCGGCGCGTACGTGCTGCTGGCCAACCTGACCGGCAAGCAGAAGTACGTCGACGACGCCAACCGGTGGCTGGACTACTGGACCGTCGGGGTGAACGGGCAGCGGGTGCCGTATTCGCCGGGTGGGATGGCGGTGCTCGACTCCTGGGGCGCGCTGCGCTACGCCGCGAACACCTCCTTCGCCGCGCTGGTCTACAGCGACAAGACCACCGACACCACCCGCAAGGCGCGCTACCACGACTTCGCCGTCCGGCAGATCAACTACGCGCTCGGCGACAACCCCCGCAACTCCAGCTACGTCATCGGGTTCGGCGCCAACGCACCGAAGAACCCGCACCACCGCACCGCGCACGGCTCCTGGTGGGACAGCCAGACCGTGCCCGTCGAGACCCGGCACACCCTCTACGGCGCGCTCGTGGGCGGCCCGTCCTCGGCCAACGACGCGTACAGCGACAGCCGGTCGGACTACGTGATGAACGAGGTGGCCACCGACTACAACGCCGGCTTCACGTCCGCGCTGGTCCGGCTGACCTCCGAGTACGGCGGCACGCCGCTGGCGAACTTCCCGGTCGCCGAGACGCCGGACATCGACGAGCTGACCGTGGAGACCACTGTAACGCAGGCCGAACCTCGGGCCACCGGGCTCAAGGTGATGGTCTACAACAAGTCCGCGTTCCCGGCCCGCGCGCTGACCGACGGCCGGTTCCGGTACTACTTCCGGCCCGACGGCACCGGCCCGGTGCAGGTCACCGCCGGCTACACCCAGGGCTGCCCGTCCCCGACCACTGCCAAGCAGTTCAGCGGCGACATCTGGTACGTCGAGGTGGACTGCGCCGGGCACACCATCGCCCCGGCGGGTCAGTCACAGCACCGGATGGAGGTCCAGTTCAAGATCGGCGTGCCGGAGGGTGGCACCTGGGACCCGACCAACGACCCGTCGTACCAGGCCACCGCCGGGCCCAACCGGAAGGTGCCGCTCTACTCCGGCGCCACCCGCGTCTGGGGCGAGGAGCCGGGCCCGGTCGTACCGGACACCACCCCGCCGACCGTCCCCGGTACCCCGGTGGCGTCGCAGTTGACGCCGAGGTCGGTCACCCTGACCTGGGCGCCGTCCACGGACAGCGGCGGCAGTGGCCTCGCCGGGTACGACGTCCGCGAGTTCATGGTCGGTAACGACGTGGTGGCGACCCGACGGGTCACCGAGAACTCGATCACCATCACCACGCTGCTGCCGGAGCGGACGTTCGAGTACACCATCGTGGCGCGCGACGGCGCTGGCAACGAGTCGGCCGCCTCGCCGAAGCTCAGCGTGACCACGCCACCGGCCGGCACCGCCGACACCACCCCGCCGAGCGCCCCCGGCACGCCGGTCGCCTCGGCCGTCACCGCCACCGGGCTCACAGTGGCCTGGACCCCGTCGACCGACAACGTGGGCGTCACCGGTTACCGGGTCTACCGCGAGGCCGGCGCCACCGACGTGCTGGTCGGCTCGCCGACCGGCACCACCCAGGCGGTGTCCGGGTTGACCGCCTCGACGGCGTACCAGTTCTACGTGGTGGCCGTGGACGCGGCGGGCAACACCTCCGCGGCGTCCACGCCGGTCGCGGTGACCACCGCGGCCCCGCCGGTCGGCGGCACCTGCACTGTGGGGTACGCCACCACCGACTGGGGCGGCGGCTTCACCGCCAACGTGTCGATCACCAACACCGGCACCACCGCGATCAACGGCTGGACCCTGCGGTTCAGCTTCCCCGGTGGGCAGAGCGTCAGTCAGGGCTGGTCGGCGACGATCAGCCAGAGCGGCGCGGCAGTCACCGCCACGAACCTGTCCTACAACGGCACGATCGCGGCGGGCGCGTCGGTGAGCTTCGGCTTCAACGGCACGTACAGCGGCGCCAACCCGAAACCGACCGCCTTCACCGTCAACAACACCCCCTGCACCATCGCCTGACCGGCGCCGCGACGAGATCTTGGACAGTTACCGTTTCGTGGGCGGGCTCAACCGGTGGTTGCAACACCTAGAAGTTGGGTCATCTTCTCACCTGGGGTGGCCCAGCCCAGGGTCATGCGGGGGCGGTCGTTGAGTTCGTCGGCGACGTGGTCGAGGCCGGTTTGGTCGATGGTGGTGAAGTCGAATTGGCCTTTGGGGAAGTACTGGCGGAGCAGCCCGTTGGTGTTCTCGTTGCTGCCACGCTGCCAGGGGCTGTGTGGGTCGCAGAAGTAGACCGGGCAGTCGGTGGCGATGGTGAAGTCACGGTGCCGAGCCATCTCGACGCCCTGGTCCCAGGTCAGCGAGGCCCTCAACCGCTGCGGGAGCCAGCTCATCGCCGCGGCCAACTGGGACACGACGTGGTCGGAGACCTTGCCCTCAGGCAGTCCGACCAGGATCACGAACCGGGTAGCGCGTTCGACCAGCGTGGCGATCGCGGAACCACCGCGCCCACCCCGACGGACGCCCTCGAGGAGATCACCCTCCCAATGACCGGGCACCGCCCGGTCAGCGACCTCAGCCGGCCGGTCAGCGATACGCAGGTCGACCCACGGCCGAGCCGAGCGCACCGCCCCGCCCGGCGCGGCCCGACGGCGACGAGCGGCCCGCCCCGATCGCAACGCCACCTGCCGCGTCAACTCCGCGCGGAGGTTGCCCCGCGCCTGCAAGTAGATCGCCTGGTAAATCGTCTCGTGCGACACCCACATCTCCGGCGTGTCCGGGAACTGCACCCGCAGCCGAGCACTGACCTGCTGCGGCGAACGGCGTCGCCGCAGCATATCCAGCACCACCTGACGCAACGGCCCGCCGTCAGCCAACCGCGGCACCCGCCCGGACCGGTTATGCCGCAGAAACGACGCCCACTGCGCCATCAACGGCTGATACCGCTGCCCATAACGCTCGAACCGACCCACCTCCCGCGAGATCGTCGACGCCGACCGCTCCAACCTTCGCGCGATCGACCGCAACGACTCACCCGCAGCCCGACCCAACCCGATCTGCTCCCGCTCCAGCGGACTCAACCTCGACGCCATAGCCACCCCAACGAAAATCACCGAAGGGTGTTGCAACCACCGGTTGAGCCCGCCGTGCGAACGGTAACTGTCCAAGATCTGCGGTAACCCAGATGGAGCCGTGTCGAGCGGGGTGAGTCACCCGCTCACTCCACGAGGTCGTCGGCGAGCAGGTCCATCAGCAGGCCGTCGTGCCAGCGGCCGTCCGCGCCACGTTCGTAGCGGCGCAGCACCCCCACCGGGCGGAAACCAACCTTCGCGTACGCCCGGATGGCGGCGCTGTTCGCCGCGGCCGGGTCGATGGTGAAGCGGTGGTGGCCGTACTCGTCGATCAGGTGTCGGGCCAGGGTGCGGATGGCGTCACCGCCGAGGCCGGCGCCGCGCTCCGCCGGGTCGAGGAAGACGTCCAGGCTGGCGTGCCGGTAGTCCGGGTCCGCCTCGGCGTACCACTGGATCGCGCCGATCACCCGGCCGTCGTGCTCGATCGCGTACACGTGCAGGTCGTCGTCGGCGAGGTCGGCGCGCACGGAGTCGGCCAGGTCGTCGCCGCCCCGCCACCACCGGCGTACCTCCGGGTCGGCCCGGATCGCGGCGAGGGCCGGCACGTCCGCGACCGTCGCCGGTCGTAGTGTCACCGCCCGCCCTCGCAGCACCGGCTCAGCCCCGGATCTCGCCGTGCTCGACGCAGACCGCCGACCAACCCACCGGCAGCACCTGCACCCTCATCCGGCGACGGCAGCGGGGGCAGAACCGGGGCGGCTCCAACTGGCGGGCCGACGCGCAGGCCGGGTGGGCGGTGGCCGTCGCCGACTCACCGCACCGGTCGCACCACAGCTCCGTCGTCGTCATGGTCGTCACAGCGTGGCGGAGAGCGCCTTGACCGGCATCTTCAGCTCGTCCAGCAGCTCCAGGTCGGCCGTCGCCGGTCGACCCAGCGTGGTCAGGTAGTTGCCGACGATCACCGCGTTGATGCCGCCGAGCAGACCATCACGGGTGCCGAGGTCGCCGAGGGTGATCTCGCGACCACCGGCGTACCGCAGGATGGTGCGCGGCATGGCCAGCCGGAACGCGGCGATGGCCCGCAGCGCGTCCTTGCCCTCCACCACCGGGCGGTCACCCAGCGGGGTGCCGGGGCGCGGGTTGAGGAAGTTGAGCGGCACCTCGTGCGGGTTCAGCTCGGCGAGCTGCGCGGCGAACTCGGCCCGCTGCTCGACGGTCTCGCCGAGGCCGAGGATGCCACCGCAGCACACCTCCATGCCGGAGTCGCGCACCATCCGCAGGGTCTCCCAGCGCTCCTCCCACGAGTGCGTGGTGACCACGTTGGGGAAGTACGACCGGCAGGTTTCCAGATTGTGGTTGTAGCGGTGCACGCCCATGTCGACCAGGTCGTCGACCTGCTCCTTGCTGAGCATGCCCAGCGACGCGGCGACCTGGATGTCGACCTCCGCCTTGATGGCGGCGACGCCCTCGCGCATCTGCTTCATCAGCCGGGCGTCCGGGCCGCGGACCGCGGCGACGATGCAGAACTCGGTGGCCCCGGTCGCGGCGGTCTGCTTCGCCGCCTCGACCAGCGACGGGATGTCCAACCAGACCGAGCGCACCGGCGAGGTGAACAGGCCCGACTGCGAGCAGAAGTGGCAGTCTTCCGGGCAGCCGCCGGTCTTGAGCGAGACGATTCCCTCGACCTCGACCTCCGGGCCGCACCAGCGCATCCGCACGTCGTGAGCGAGCTGGAGGGCGGCGGGCAGGTGTTCGTCGGGCAGGTTCAGCACGGCGAGGATGCCGGCCTGATCGAGGCCGACACCGTCACCCAGGACCTGGGTCCGGGCCTGGTCGAGGATCTCTGGCATGGCTCGTACCCTACTAGGCCTGTGCGAGAGCCCCCGATCAGCCGGAATGACCTGGCAGCCCGTCGGTGCCTCGCACCGAGTGGAATCGTCGGGCCGGTGGCGGCGGGTGGTAATTTCGCCCGGCGGGTGTCGGGCTGACCGGCACGCACAGTGGGGGAGGGTGACGGTGGCGGACTGGCTGGCGGCGCTCGACCGCCGCGCGGAGCTGCGGGCGAAGGCCGGGCTGACCAGGCGACTGCATCCGCGCCCGGCCGACGATCAGATGACCGATCTGGCCGGCAACGACTACCTCGGCCTGGCCACCCACCCGGACGTCATCGCCGCGGCCACGGCGGCCCTGTCGGCGTACGGGCTGGGGGCGACCGGGTCGCGCCTGGTCCGGGGCTCCACCGACGCGCACCGGGCCCTGGAGGAGGACCTGGCCCGCTGGCTGGGCACCGACGGTGCGCTGGTCTTCTCCTCCGGCTACCTGGCCAACCTCGGCGCTCTGCGGGCGCTCGTCCAACCTCGGACGCTGCTCGTCTCCGACGCGCACAACCACGCGTCGCTGATCGATGGCTGCCGCATCTCCGGTGCGGAGACGGTGGTCACCCCGCACGCCGACGTCGACGCGGTAGCCACCGCGCTCGCAGCCGCTCCCGGCCGCCCGGCGGTGGTGGTGACCGAGTCGGTCTTCTCGGTCGACGGTGACCTCGCCCCACTGGCTCGGCTACACGCCGTGGCCCGCCGTCACGGCGCGCTGCTGTTGGTCGACGACGCGCACGCGCTCGGCCTGACCGGCCCGGCCGGCGCGGGCGCGGTGGCGGCCACCGGGCTGGCCGGCGAGCCGGACGTGGTGGTCACCGCCACCCTGTCCAAGGCGCTCGGTGGCGCGGGTGGCGTTGTCGCCGGCCCGGCCGAGTTCGTCCGGCACCTGGTCGAGACCGGGCGCACGTTCATCTTCGACACGGCACTGCCGCCGGCGGTCGCCGCCGGTGTGCACGCCGCGCTGCGGCTCGCCCAGGCCGGCGACGACCTGCGCGCCGAGCTGTCCGACCGGGTGGGGCTGGCGGTCGGTCGACTGCGGGCGGCCGGGCTGACCGTCTCCGCACCGGACGCGGCGGTGATCTCGGTGACCGCCCCGGGGCCGGAGGCGGCGACCGCCTGGGCCGCGGACTGCCGTGACCAGGGCGTCGCGGTGGGCTGTTTCCGGCCACCATCCACCCCGGACAGCCGCTCCCGCCTGCGCCTCACGGTCAGCGCTGGGGTGCCCCGGGCGGCGTTCGAGCGGGCGCTGGACGTCATCGTGGACTGTGCGCCGTGAGCGCGAGGAGTGAGTCGGGGTTGCGAGCCCCGCAGTCGCGAACCGAGGTGGCGCCGTGACCGGGTGGGCGGGGTCGGTGCTGGTTACCGGGACAGACACCGAGGTCGGCAAGACGGTGGTGACCGCGGCGATCGCGGCAGCCGCGCAGGCGGCTGGGCTGCGGGTGGCGGTGGTCAAACCGGGCCAGACCGGTACGGCCGGCGGTGAGCCCGGCGACGTGGACGCGGTCAACCGGCTGGCTGCGCCGCTGACCGGTCGGACCCTGGCCAGCTATCCGGATCCGCTCGCCCCGTTGGCCGCCGCGCGGGTCGCCGACCTGCCGCCGTTGGAGTTGTACGCGGCGGTGGACGCCGTCCGGGCGGAGGCCGACAAGCACGACCTCGTGTTGATCGAGGGCGCGGGCGGGTTGCTGGTTCCGATGGGGCTGCGGCCGTCGGGGGAGCCGTGGACGATGGCCGACCTGGCGGTGTCGCTCGGCGCGCCCGCTGTGGTGGTCGCCCGCGCCGGGTTGGGCACGCTCAACCACACCGCGTTGACCCTGGAGGCGTTGGACCGTCGGGCGGTGCCGGCCGGTGTGGTGATCGGTGCCTGGCCGGCCCGGCCGGAGCTGGTGCACTGGACGAACCTCACCGACATGGTGCCGAACCTGCTCGGCGCGTTGCCCGACGGCGCCGGCGCGATGGATCCGGGTGTGTTCCGGCGGTCCGCGCCGGGTTGGCTCACCCCGGCCCTGCACGGCGTGCTCGACGACTGGCGGGTCTGGGCCGAGGAGAGCGGCTGAACACCTGACTTTCGTCGGTGTCCGCGCAGGTCGGGCGTGGGTAGCCTGACCGCCGTGCGGATTCTCGACTCCGCGCCGCCGGGTTGGCTGCACCGGCGGCGTCGCCTGCTGCTGGACGTGCTGCTCTGGGCGGTGGTGGCCGCCCCGGTGGGCTACGCCGAGGTCAGCCCGCCCTATTCGCGGTACACGTTGCCGCTGTTGGTCGGCAAGTTGCTGCTGCTCGGTGTGGCGGTGGTGGCGAGTCGACGTCAGCCGTTGGTCGCCCTGGTACTGGCGGTGCTCGGGTCGTTGGTCGATGGCAACTTCGTGTTCGCCATTCCGGTCTTCAGTTATCTCGCCGGGCGGCGCAGCGCCACAGTGGGTCCGGCGATCATGGTCTTCGTGCTGATCACGGCCGGTGGCACGGCGCTCAACCTGGGGTTGCTCGGCGCCGGCGCGGCCACCTGGTTCCTGCTCGCCTCGGTGTTGCTCTTCGCCGCCGTGTTCCCCTGGTTGGTCGGCCGGTACCGCCGCCAGCAGCAGGAGTTGACCGACGCCGGTCGCCGGCACGTCGACGCGCTGAGCCGCGAGCAGCGGGGTGCCGCCGAGCGGATCCGACTGCGTGAGCGGGCCCGGATCGCCGGGGAGATGCACGACTCGCTCGGTCACGACCTCAGCCTGATCGCGTTGCGCGCCGCCGCCCTGGAGGTCGCCGCCGACCTGGACGACCGGCACCGGGCCGCGGCGGGGGAGTTGCGGGCCAGCGTCTCCGCCGCCACCGAGCGGCTGCACGAGATCATCGGGGTGCTCCGCGAGGAGGCTGGCGCGTCGCTGCGTCCGAGCGGGGAGACCGTGGCCGACCTGGTCGACGGTGCCCGCGAGGCCGGCATGGCGGTACGGCTGGACGCCGCACCGGCGGTCGCGGACCTACCGGCGATGACCGGTCACGCGGCGCACCGGATCGTCCGGGAGGCGCTGACCAACGCGGCCCGGTACGCGCCGGGCGCCCCGGTCGACGTGCGCCTCACCCGCGACGGTGACCGGGTCGAGGTGACAGTCGTCAACGACGCTCCGCCGGCCGGGCCGCTGCCCGCCCCGCCCTCGCAGGGCAGTGGGCTGCTCGCCCTCGCCGAGCGGGTCCGCCTTGCCGGCGGGACGCTCGACGCCGGCCACCGGGCCGACGGCGGGTTCGCGGTACGGGCGGTGTTGCCGGCCACCGCGGCGCCGCCTGAGGCGATCGGGTCGGCGGCTGAGGTCGGACCGACGCCATGGTCCGACGAGCGGCCCGGCGCGGTGGAGCGGCCGGTGGATGCCGAGCGGCGGCTGCGCGATGCCCGGCGGCGGGTTCGGCGCAGCCTGCTGGTGGCGCTCGTCGCACCGTTCGGCTTCGCCCTGGTGCTCTCGTTCATCTACTACCCGGTGGCGACCGCCGGGACGGTGCTGAGCCGGGCCACCTTCGACCAGATGCGCGTCGGTACGGCCCGGTCGGAGCTGGTCGGGCTGCCCCGGCGGCAGCTGGAACGCCCCAGCGTGGTCGACCGGGCCGACTGCGAGTACTACACCGACGGCAACTTTCCCCTCGCCGCGCCGACCTGGCGGCTCTGTTTCACCGATGGCCGGCTGGTCAGCAAGGAGTGGATCGTCTAGTGGACACCGACACGACCGGGGCGCCGCCGATCCGGGTGGTGCTGGCCGACGACGAGGCGATGATCCGGGCCGGCGTCCGGGCCATCCTCGCCAGCGACCCCGGCATCGAGGTGGTCGCCGAGGCCGGCGACGGGCACGCGGCGGTGGAGTTGGTCCGTGCCCACCGACCCCGGGTCGCGCTGCTGGACATCCGGATGCCGCGGCTGGACGGGTTGGCCGCCGCCGCCGAGATCCGCCGGGTCGTGCCGGACACCGCGACGATCATGCTGACCACGTTCGGCGAGGACGACCACGTGGCCCGGGCGCTCGGGCACGGTGCCAGCGGGTTCCTGCTCAAGGCCGGCGACCCGCGTGAGCTGATCGCCGGTGTGCACGCCGTCGCCGACGGCGGGGCGTACCTGTCGCCGCGGGTGGCCCGCCGGGTAATCGAGTTGGGGGCCGGCCGGTTGGCCCGCCGACCCGCCGCCCGGGACCGTACGGCCGGGCTGACCGAGCGGGAACGGGAGGTGCTGGCCCTGGTCGGGGCAGGGCTTTCCAACGCCGAGATCGCCCGCCGGCTGCACCTCGTGGAGGGCACCGTGAAGAGCTATCTGACCAGCATCTTCACCCGGCTGGACGTACGCAACCGGGTGCAGGCGGCGATCCTCGCGTACGAGGCGGGGCTGGTCGACGGCTGAGCGGGGACCGGGGAGCCCCCGCTCAGCCGACATCCCTTACGCGTCGCGGCGGCGCAGTGCCGCCCGGCCCAGCAGCAGCGCGGCGCCCGCCCATCCGGCGAGCAGGAGCAGCCCGACGATGCTCGGGTACGGCTCGGTGTCGCCGGCCAGGAAGTGCCCGCCGGCCACGCCGGGGAACACGTCGGCGATCCGGTTCAGCACGTCGATGTCCGGCTGCTGCAACGACAACGGCACGATCATCAGGGTGGCGAGGAGCACGGTGAGGGTGAGCACCGCACTGCGTAGCGCGGCGCCGAGGCCCAGGGCGAGCACGCCGATCAGCGCCAGGTAGATCGCCACCGCCACGATGTCGCCGATCGTGCCGGCGGCCGGGGCGCTGCCCCACTCGCCGAGCACCGGCCGGGCGACCAGGGCACCGACACCGCCGAGCAGCAGGCCGAGGACGAAGGTGACAACGCCGGTCACCACGGCCTTGGCCAGCAGTACGCGGCCACGGGACGGGGTGCACTGCAACGTGGTGCGGATGGTGCCACTCGTGAACTCCGCGGTGATCGCGAGCAGGCCGAGCGCCAGCACCACGTACTGGGTCATCTCGACCGAGTCGATCAGCACGCTGCCGACGGTGACGATCCCCAGGTCGTCGGTCGGGTCGTCGTTGGTGTTGTCGTTGGCGACGTAGATGGCCAGTTGGCCGGCGCTCGCGAACATCACCAGCAGCCCGGCCAGCGCCGTCCACCAGGTGCTGCGCACCGAGGAGAGCTTGGTCCACTCGGCGGCCACCGCTCCCCGGAGGGTGGCCGGCGCGTCGGTGGCCGGCGTGCTGGCGGGGCGGGTGCCCGCGTCGGTCTGCGTGCTCATCGTTGCCCACCTTCGCTCGGACCGCCGGCGTACTCGACGCTGTCGGCGGTGAGTTCCATGAACGCCTGCTCCAGCGAGGCGGCGTGCGCGCTCAGCTCGTGCAGTCGTACCCCCAGCTCGTGGGCCAGGTCGCCGACCTGGTCGGCGCTGGTGCCGGTGACGGTCAGCTCGTTGCGGTCGGCCGCCTCGACGCTCGCCCCGGCGGCGGTGAGGCGCGCGGCGAGCGCGGCCAGGCCGTCCGGGTGCGGGCTGCGGACCCGGACCGCGACAGTGCTGCGGGCGATCACCTCGCCGATCGGCGCGTCGGCGAGCAGTCGCCCCCGGCCGATCACCACGAGCTGGTCGGCGGTGAGCTGCATCTCGCTCATCAGGTGGCTGGAGACGAAGACCGTCCTTCCCTCGTCGGCCAGCGAGCGCGTCAGCTGCCGCACCCAGCGCACCCCGTCCGGGTCGAGGCCGTTCACCGGTTCGTCGAACATCAGCACCGGCGGGTCACCGAGCAGCGCGCCGGCGATGCCGAGCCGTTGGCCCATGCCGAGCGAGAGCGCCCGCCCCGGCTTACCGGCGGCCCGTCCGTCCAGCCCGACGGTGTCCAGCACCTCGTCGACGCGGCGGATCGGGATGCCGTTGCTGCGCGCCATGGCCCGCAGGTGCGCCCGACCGGACCGGGCCGGGTGGATGGCCCGGGCGTCGAGCAACGCGCCCACCTCGTGCAGCGGCCGGCGCAACTCCCGGTACGCGCGCCCGCCGACCAGAGCCTGCCCGGCGGTGGGACGGTCCAGCCCGAGGATCATCCGCATGGTAGTGGACTTGCCAGCGCCGTTGGGGCCGAGGAAGCCGGTGACCCGGCCGGGCGCGATGTCGACGGTCAGGGCGTCGACAGCGACTGTCGACCCGAACCGTTTCGTCAACCCACGTAATGTGATCATGCGCTGACGCTAGGCGAGCAGCCTGCTGCCGCACCGCGCCCGAACGGCACCACGCACCCCTGACTTTCGTCAGGTCGGTGGCGGGTTGCTCACCGTACGTACTGCTCCAGCAGCGCCGGGGTGAGCCCGGCCCGGTGGATCGCCTTCAGCGCCGCGAGCAGGTCGTCCATCAGCGCCGGTCGGAAGTGCATCAGCAGCACGTCGCCAGGTTGGACCACCTTCTCCGGGGTCTGGTAGCGCACCTTCCCCTCGTGGACGGTCTCGGTCCAGTGGAAGACCGCCTTCGCGCCGCAGTCGTGCGCGGCCTTCAGCGTGGTGCTGTCATGCTCGCCGAACGGTGGCCGGAACAGGGTGGGCCGCTTGCCGAACAGCCCCTCCAACCTGTCGGCGGCACCGCAGATCTCCTGCTTCTGGTAGTCGTACGACCGGCCGGCCAGCGAGTTGTGCGTGATGGTGTGGTTCTCCACGACCCCACCCACCGCCTCGATCTGTCGGAAGTAGTCGGTGTGCTCCGCCGCCGCCGGAGAGTTGAGGAACATCGTCACCGGGATGCGCGCCTCCCAGATGAAGTCGATCACCCCCGGCGGGCGGGCCAGCCCACCGTCGTCGATGGTGATGAAGGCGACCTTCTGGTCGGTCGGCAGGCGATGCCAGAACGCTGCCGAACCGGTCGTGGGCAGCGCTACCGGTTGCGGCTGCGGCGCCTCGGGAAACGTCGGTACCTGGGACACGTACCAGGCCAGGCTCTTGAACGCCGGCTTCGCGGTCGGGGACGGCGAGGCCGAGGGGGTCGGCGCCGGTGCGGACGGAGTCGGCTGGGCCACGGTGATCTGCCGAGCGTGCGCCGGGTGACTGGGGCCGACTGTGCAGGCACTCAACGCCAGCAGGGCCAGAAGCGTTACGGCGGCAGGGATCCGACGGGTGGGGATGGCTGACACGCCCGGAAACATACCGAGCGGATGTCAGGATCCGGTCAGCCCGGTGACCCCGGGGGAGCGGCGGACCACGAACGCGTCCGGCATCCGGAAGGTGAGATTGTCCGGGCACCAGGGCGGACGGAGCACACTCACCCCGTCCAGCAGCGGCGCGGCCTCGGCCACCACCACGGCCGCCTCCATCCGGGCCAGCACGTCTCCGACGCAGCGGTGCGCGCCCGCCCCGAACGCCAGGTGTCGGCGTGATCCACGCTGGCCCGGACGGAACTCGTCGGGCGACTCCACGACCGCCGGGTCCCGACCGGCGCGGCCCAGCCACAGCACGAGGCTGCTGCCCGCCGGCACCTGCGTGCCGCCCAGCGTGCTCTCCGTCGTCGCCACCCGCCGCCAGGTGACGATCGGTGGTTCCAGCCGCAACCCCTCCTCCACCACGTCGGCCACCGCGACCTCGCCGGTGCGCAGGCCGGCCCGGACCACGGGCTCGTTGGCCAGCCGGTGCAGCAGCAGGGCGAGGAACTGCGAGGTGGTCTCCTGCCCGGCGACCAACAGGAAGAAGAGCGCGCCGACCACCACGTCCGGCGGGTGCCCGGCCGCGCGCAGCTCGGCGGCCAAACCGCCACCGACGGCCGCGAAGTCACGCAGTACCCGGTGGAACCGGCCCACCTCGGCGGCGAGCGCCACCTGCCGGTCGGCGTCCAGCGGTGCCCAGAACAACTCCAGCGCGGCGCGGGCGAACTCCTTGACCGCGCCGACCGGCGCGTCCGGCAACTCGACCAGCCGGGCCAGCACCAGCAGCGGCAGGTCGGCGGCGAGGTCCGCGTACAGGTCGACCGGCGTACCGGCGTCGAGCACGGCACCGATCCGGGCGACCCGGTCGCGGACCAGCGCGGTGAGCCAGGGCCGCTGCGCGGCCACCCGGGCGGGGTGCAACGCCTCCGCGACGATCGCCCGGATCTGCGGATGGCTGACGCCCGAGTTGTTCGCCAGGGTCGGCGGCAGCCGGAACCGGTGCCCGGCGAGCACCCGCAGCGCGGTCACCGGCATCGGTGTCACCGCGTCCAGCGCGTTGTCCGGCCGGTAGGTGACCGGGTCGGCGAGGACCTGGCGGACCAACGCGTGCCGGGTCACGACCAGGTGGGTGCCGCCGACGTGGTCCGGCACCCGGGCCACGTCCGGCCATGCGGGGTCGGCCACCTGCGCCCAGCTGCGGAACAGCACCCGGACACGCTAGCCGGAGGCCCCCGGCAGCCCGGCCCGCAGCCGCCAGACGGTGGTGCGCTTCACCCGCACACTCTCCAGCGCCTCCGGCACCGGCACGTCGTACCCGGCCACCTCGTCGAAGCGGTCCCGGGGCAGGAACGCCCGGCCGGGGTCCCCGACCAGCGCCGGCGCGCCGGCCCGGGCGGCGCGCAGCAGGAACCGCAGGACCCGGCGGGCCATCGCCTCGCTGTAGAAGACGTCTCCAGCGAGCACCACCTCGGCGTCCCCGGCGTCGCCGTCGAGGATGTCGCCGAACTCGGCGTCGACGCGTACCCCGTTGGCCTCGGCGTTGAGGGCGACCGCCGCCACCGCCAGCTCGTCCACCTCGACGGCCCGCACGGACGCCGCGCCGGCGCGGGCGGCGGCGATGGCCACCAGGCCGGAGCCGGAGGCGAGGTCGAGCACCCGCCGGCCGGCGACCAGCTCCGGGTGGTCGGTGACGTGGCGGGCGAGGGCCTGCCCGCCGGCCCAGGCGAACGCCCAGAACGGCGGCGGCCGGTCGCTGGAGAACTCGCCCTCGGTCAGCTCCCACAGGCCGATCGGCTCGTCCGCCTGGTGCAGCCGCACCTCGGGAACGAAGGGGACCGGGGCCAGCCGGGCGTGCAGCCGGACGAACGTGCTGGAGAGCTCGGACACGGCGTGATTCTCCCAGCGGCCCGACTCCCGGCGTGTCGCGGGGGAGCGGTGACCGGTTCACCACGGTCGGTGAAAAGCCACCCCGTCCTTGCCGTCCGGTGCGAACACACCCGTCTGGTCGGCGCGGCGCCCCGCTTCTAGCGTTGCGGGGTGGAGGCGACCGAACGGAGGACGGCGGTGGTGACGGTGTGGCGGTATGCGCTGAGGGCAGGGGTGGTGCTGGCCTGTCTGAGCGGGGTGGAGCTGGCGGCGGCTGCCCCGGCACAGGCGGCCTTCACCACCGAGATGAGCGGCCTGCCCGGACGGTTCACCGCCGGTGAGCAGGTGCGGACGATCTCCGCGGTGGTCTCCCAGACGGATCGGCGCGCCAGGTGCGCGAAGGTGCGCTGGTCGATGGTGCTCAGCGTGCAGGGGGGCCTTCGGCTCGACCAGGTGAAGATGGACCGGGTGGAGGAGACCGGCGACTTTCCGCTGGAGATCCGCACCGAGGGTGACGTGGCCCGGTTGACCGACCGGCAGCTCGACCCGGGCACGCTCTGCCCGGGACGCACGGTCACGGCCCGCTACCGGGTGGCCTTCGCCGAGGACGTCACCCAGGGGCGGGTCACGCTCGCCGCCGAGGCGTACGACGCCAACCTGCGCCTGCTGGCCCGGCAGACCGCCACCCGCTCGGTGGTGGGAGTGGGCGGCGCCACGACCAGTACGCCGAAGCCGACGGCGACCCCGCCGGAGCCCACCGAATCCGCGAGCGCGCCGGCCGAGGGCGAGAGTACGGCGACGGAGGAGGCGGCGGCGGAGTACCCGGCCGAGGCCGCGCCGCCGGCGGCCAACCGCCCGGTCTCGCAGTCCGGCGCGTTCGGCGTGGTGCAGGTCGCCTTCCTGCTCGGCGGGCTGCTGCTCTTCCTCGGGGTGGGGCTGCTGCTGCGGCTGCGGCACCTGACCCGGGCCGCGGCCGGGGACGCCGACGGGGGCGACGACCCCCCGGTGGACCGGCGCTGGGAGCGCCCGGCCGTCGCCGACCCCTGGCGTCGGGCGCATCGCTGATCGAGGCCGGCGCTGGGAACGGTCCGGCGGTAGCCGACCCCTGGCGTCGGGCGCCCCGCTGATCGAGGGCCGGCGCTGGGAACGGTCCGGCGGTAGCCGACCCCTGGCGTCGGGCGCACCGCTGATCGAGGGCCGGCGCTGGGAACGGTCCGGCGGTAGCCGACCCCTGGCGTCGGGCGCACCGCTGATCGAGGGCCGTGGGGCCGGCGGACATCCGCCGGCCCCACGGTGTCACTTCGAGAACGCCTGGAACTCGGCGATCCTGACCTGGCTCCGGGACGGGCTGGCGGTCGCGCAGTCCGTCGTCGTGGCCGGGTCGTCGTCCTGCTCGCCCGCGTAGCTCGGGCCACCGGTGCACTGGCTCGCCAGCACCTCGAGGCGCAGGTGGGTGGCGAGGGTGGTGGGCACCGCGAACGTCCGGAGGTTGATGTCGCGGCTGTACGCCCGGTACGCCCCGCCGGGGAACGCGTCCCCCGCGCTGGTGTAGATGCGCTGCCAACGCGTCGGATCCGCGCAGTCGGTGGTCGTCGCGTTGCAGGCGGACACCGCGAACGAGCGCAGAGCACTGAGCGCGTTCTGGGCGCCGGTGTCGGCGTCGCCGGTGATCGCCGGGCGCAGCATCGCGCTGACGTTCACCCGCTTGACCGTCTGCGGGGCGTCACCCGGCAGCGCCACGGTGAGCTGCCGGCCGGCGACCCCGTCCAGGGACGCCCAGTTCGTCGCCTCGGTGTCGTCGACGACCCGGTCCAGGTTGACCCCGTCGCCGGTGACGGTGGCGCCGGACGCGCTGGAGGCGAGGTTGCGGCTCAACCGCAGGTCGACGTACCCGTCCTGACCGGCCTTGGCGACCGTGCTGAGCCGCTGGTGCCCGAAGCCGGGGGCCACGGCGAGCAGGTCGTACGTGCCGGCCACCATCTCCACGGTGTCCGGGATCGGCGTCGCCGGATCGGTGTCGGCCACCGGCACGGCCCGTGCCTCGTACGTCCCCACGTACACCCGGATCGGCGCGTCGGCGCTGTCCCCGCGCGGGCGCAGGGTGAGCGTCGCGTTGCCACCGCGGGGAGAGGCGAAACTCGGCGTCGGGTCGGTGTCGCCGGCACCGTTGGTGGCGGCGTCCCGGCCCATCCCGGAGCGGGCGAACTCGGCCCAGATCAGGTCCTGGTTCGCGCCGCCGAAGCGGAGCAGGTCGGCGGTGAGCATGTTGTCGCGCATGTCGAGCATGCTGACCTGGCTGGCGGCCTGGAGCAGGAACGAGTCGAAGACCAGCTGTGACCAACGCCGGTTGCCCGGGCACTGGTCTGCCGCGACCTTGCCCAGCGCGCAGTCGAGCTGCCGTTGCGGGGTGCCGAGGCCGTACCGCTTCACCAGGGCGGAGCGGACCCGAAAGTTGGTGGCGCCCCAGATCTCCCCGTCGGCGTGTACGGCCGGGCCGGCGGTGTTGTAGCCGATGTCGGAGTAGTTGAGCGGGCTGCGGCTCAGGTCGTAGTTGCGGATGCCGCTGACCAGGTTGCCGGTGACGTAGCCGCCGGTGATGAAGGGCGTCTCGCCGGGCGCGCGCAGCCCGTGCTGGAAGAGGTACTCGGCGGCGAGCAGGTCGCCCCAGGACTCACCCATCGCCCCGCCCTGGTGGCCGCTGATCCCGCTGTCCGGGCCGGCGATCATTCGGTTGGTGATCGCGTGGGTGTACTCGTGACCGATCACCGTCATGTCGTAGTCGCCGTCCACGCACGGCGGGTACGGCCCGCCGGCCTGCGGCTGCCAGAGGTACATGTTGGTGGTCGGCGGCAACCCGTCGCGCGGGGTGCCCTGGTTGGCGTTGTTCCGGTTGCCGGTCAGCGCGCCCTGCTGGGCGCGGCCCTGCTCGGCGTCACCGCCCAGGCCCGACGGGGTGAGGTTGACCGCCTGGAGGTTCCACGCCGACTCGGTGAAGCCCAGCTGGTACGACCAGTCGTGCATCCGGTTGTGCATGGCGAAGAGGTTGGCGATCGACGCGTCCGCGTCGTTGCGCTGGGCGGAGGTGAACACCCCCGGGTTGCACCGGGCCTGGTGCCACTGGTCGGTGAAGGGGTACTCGTAGCGACGTTCCGGGCTGGTGGGGGCCGGCACGACCGGGGTGTTCGCACCCCAGGACAGCACCGTGTTGGCCGAGTTGCCGCGCGAGGTGAAGGTCGGCGTGCCGGTGGCCGCGTCGACGTCCCACGGTTGGCCGGTGGCCGGGTCACGGAAGGCGGCCTGGCAGCCGGGGGTCGGGTCGCCGCACCAGCGCACCCGGGGGTCCTGCCCGGGGCCGAGGTCGCGGGGCGGGGTGGCCGGGAAGACCGCCCAGCTCGGGTTGTCGGAGTCGAAGTCGACGAGGTCCTCGCGGACCAGCACCTGCCCGGTGCTGCCGTCCACGTAGCTGGTGAACGCGGCCGGGTGCTCGGTGTCCGCGCCGATCATGGTCACCTCGTAGGCGGCCCGTGGCCCGTCCAGCGGGGTGGGCACGGCCACCGACCGGATGGTGTGGCTGGCCACCGCGTCGGCGGTCAGCTTGGCGTCGGCGAGCGCGGCAGCGTACGCCTGCTCTGCGGTGCGGGTGGCCGGCGCCGGCGTGCCGGTGTTGCGGGCCAGCGAGGAGCTGACCGAGAGCACCGCGCCGTCGGCGACCGCGAGGGTGACGAGGCCGTCCGGCCCGGCGGGCAGGTCGCCGAAGCGTTGCCGGAGAGTGACCACGGTGCCGCTGCCGATGGGCCGGACCAGCACCCGTTCCATGCTGGCCACCGTGGCGGCGTCCATGCCGAACAGGTAGTGGTTGGCGGCCAGGTAGGCGCGGGCGGCGGCCTCCGGGTCGGCGGGCAGCCCGCTGGCCAGCGGAGTGCGGCCGGGGCCGAGCGCCTGCGGGGTGCCGAGCCGGTTCCACCGGACGTCGGGGTCGACGGCGCGGGCCAGGCCGCGTTGGCGGGCGTCGGGTGCCGCCGTACCGGTGCGATTGTCGGCGTCGGCGGGCGCGTGTCCCTCGGCGAACGGCCCGGACCGGCGCTCGGCGGACGCCGCGCCGCCGGTGGGGGCCGCGGTGCTCACACCGGTGGGGAGCAGCGCGGCGACCGTCGCCGTCGTCGCCAGGATGGCGATGAGCCGGCGTCGACGCCGGCTCATCGGGGGTGACCACTCCGGTTGTGGCACGGGACCTCCTCGTGGGAGCGGGATGGCCGGCGAGTCGCCGACCACAGATGCGCGGTGACGCATGCGCATCTGTGGATATCAGCCTCCCGAGGTCACGGCAAGGTCCCGAGCCGCTCTCACGCCAACAGATCGAGATTTGCTCAGTCGCTCGGCGCCCAGTCGGGGTCGCGGCCGAACGCGGCCAGTAGGTGGTCCTGCTCGTCGGCGTCGTCGGGCACCTGCACCCCGGTGTGGACCAGGTTGTTGCGCCGGTAGGCGTCGAGCTGGCCGGCGAACCACTGGGCGGCGGCGTGCACCGCGTCCGGGTCGAGCCGTGGCTGCGCGCCGATCGCCACCGCCACGTCCCAGCCGTGCACGAGGTGCTCGGCGAGGAGTTGCTGGAGGTACTCGGGGGCCGGGGTGTCGCCGCCGGAGAGGTGCACGGTGCGGTCGATGGTGCCGGGGTGGGTGGCGGCGATCTCGGCCTGCGCGGCGGCCTCCCGGGCCGTCGCGATCGGGTCGGCGCCGAGCTGGTCACCGTCGAGCCGGTTGCCGACCTCGTCGATGGTCCGGCCGGCGAGCAGCGGAACGCTCCACCGGTCCTCGGTCACCACGTGGTTGACCAGCGTGCGGACGTCCCAGTCCGAGCAGGGTGTCGGGTCGGACCACTGGCCGGGCTCGATCTGGTCGACCCGGTCGATGAATTCGGCCAGGCTCCGGCGGTACGCCTCCAGTAGATCCATGCTGCCGATTGTTCCGGTCGGCGGGGCGGGCCGAGTCCGTTTTGCCCGGCCTGGTGTGGGGGATTGGTGCTGCTTGCCCAGCTCAGTCCAGGTCGGCCGGGTCCAGGCCGAGCTCCCGGGCGGTGACCAGCCGGACCCACTCGCCGAACTGCCGGCGGGAGATCACCCGGTCGTGCACGGCGAGTTGGACGGCGAGGCCGTCCATCACCGCGCTGATCCGCCAGGCGGCTCCGTCGGCGTCGGCGCACTGGAAGGTGCCGTCGGCCACCCCGGCGGTGATCACCGCCGCCAGGTCCTGCCGCCAGCGCAGGTCGAGCCGGCGGGAGACCTTCTCCAACTCGGGGGTACGCAGCGACTCGGACCAGCCGTCGATCCACATCGACCAGGAGGTCGCCCGCCCGGCGGGCGTGTAGAGCTTGAGGATCCGGCGGAGCTTGGTCAGCGGTGCGGCCGAGGAGCGGGTGACCGTGTCCAGCCGGGCCAGGTCCTGCTCGACCGCGTAGGCGAAGGCCTGCGCGAGCAGCCGCTCCTTGGTGGCGAAGTGGTAGAAAACCAACGCCTGACTCACGCCCGCGGCATTCGCCACGTCCGCCGTCCGGGTGTTGGCCAGACCGCGCTCCACGATCACGTCGCAGGCGGTGCGCAGCAGGGCATCCAGGCGGATCTCGGCCGCACGTCTCGTCACGACCGTTACCGTAGCCCATCCGAGTGAACACGAACAGTTACCACCACGTGCTGATCCACGCGGTGTCAGTCGGAAGCCGGACACTTCTTTCGGGTGTCGTCGGTCGTTCCACGGAGAGTGTTCGTCGAGGTCCGCTGCCCAGTGTCGGGTCGCGGAGACGTCGATGGTCGGGCATGCGACGCGATGATGACGATCATTGCCGAGGAATGTCGGAGTGTGACGGTCCGTGCTGGAGCCAGGTACCAGGTCAGCCCCCTAGGAAGCCCGCCAAGGGTGGCTCCGGTCCAGCCCCAGCCACCCTTGACGCGCCGAGGCGACCCCGAGTTGGCAGTCCAACACCCGCTCGGCTAAAGTTCTCATCCGTCACCCGGGAACGTCCGGGGGCGTGCGGACGTAGCGCAGCTGGTAGCGCATCACCTTGCCAAGGTGAGGGTCGCGGGTTCGAATCCCGTCGTCCGCTCGGAGCTGCCGCCACGCATGACGGGGGCAACCTCGGTGGGGTGGCCGAGAGGCGAGGCAACGGCCTGCAAAGCCGTGTACGCGGGTTCAAATCCCGTCCCCACCTCGGCAACAAGCACGGGCGATTGGCGCAGTGGGAGCGCGCTTCCTTGACACGGAAGAGGTCACTGGTTCAAACCCAGTATCGCCCACCAAGAGAACGGCTCGTTACCGGGAAGCCCGGTGACGAGCCGTTTCGCCTGTGGCGCCACGGTCATCAGTCGACGCTGAGCCGGTAGCCGATGCCCCGCACGGTGTGCACGCGCAGGGCGTCGTCGACGGCGTGCAGCTTGCGACGTAACCGCTTCACGGCCGAGTGCAGGGTCGACGTGTCGCCGAGGAACGCGCAGCCCCAGACCGATTCGAAGAGTCGCTGGTACGTCCAGACTCCGACCGGTGCGGTGGCGAGCTGGGTGAGCAGGTTGCGCTCGAGTCGGGTCAGGGCCAGCGGTTCTCCGCGCCACGTCACCCGATGGTCGAGCGGGTCGATGGTGAGGTCACCGAGGTTGATCTGGCCGGCCACGGCCACGGCTGGAGCGGCTGCGGCAGCGGCCGGAGCGGGGGCGGACGCCGTGGTGGGGATGGGGAGTCGCGCCGGCCCGCTGATGACCGGCCCGCCGATCATCGCCTGCAACTCCGCGAGGTCGGTGCAGATCACCAGGGTGCCGAGACCGTCCAGGCGCCGCACCATCCGCTCGCGCACCGACACGTCGGCGGTCACGCAGAACACGAGGGACACATCGTCGATCACTGTCGTACCTCCCCAGGCGCCAGTAAAAGACAACGCTGTCTGAACCCCGTAGTCAATGGTTTCCGGCGGGCGGCCGCCCGTGATCCACTCGAGCTCGCCGGGCCGTGCGCTCGCTTTCAGAAGGTCAACAGGCGGAACTCGCCCACCGGCCGGAAGCCGAGGCCGCTGTAGACCGACTCGCCGACGGCCGACGAGGTGAGGGCGGCGGTCCGGGCACCGCGCTCAACGGCCAGCTCGAGGGCGGCCCTGGTCATGGCCGCGCCGATGCCCCTGCGGCGCTGCTCCGGCTGGGTGCCGACGAAGTAGAGGGTGACCAGACCGTGGCTGATCCAGGCGACGGCCGTCGCGACCACCCGGCCGTCCTCGAGGCGACCGGCCAGCCGGAGCACGGTGCCGTCGCCGGTGAACGCCTTCTCTCGTTCGATCGTCGCCGCCACGCCATCCGCCGGGATTCCGGACACCCTGGCATAGGCCGGGACGAACGTGGCGAGGTCGGTGGTCTCGGCGATCCGCAAGCCGGCCGGAGTCGGCACGTCGGCCACCGCCCCGATCCCCACTGTCATGATCGGCATGCGGGCGACCTGTACCGCGCCGAGGGAGACCAGGCCGTCCGCGGTGCCGGCGTCGCTGTCCGGGCCAACCCACCAGATCCGGGGTACGCCGTGCAGGCGCTTGCGGGCCTCGGTGAGCGCGTCCTGCGGTGTGCGCCCGGCCACCCGCAGCACGCCGTTGAGGGGTGCGTGCGGCACGTCACTGCGGTAGGTCGGGAGGTCCGGGCCCCCGGCGACGCCGATGTTCCAACCGAGCAGGTACGCCCGGTGCGCGGCCAGCACCGCGTCGAGAGACTCCATGATCTGGATCGTAACGCGGGGGTCGGTACCCCTCTCGGCCAGCGGAAACGGCTCGTTTCGGCGGCTGTGACCGGCGGTACTTTGTCGATCGTTCCAGATAGCGGGTAGCGTTCAGCCATGGCCCGTACCCGTGAGTTCGACCTCGACGCCGCGGTCGACGCTGCCATGGACGTGTTCCGGAGCAAGGGCTACGAGGGCACCTCCATGCGGGACCTCTCCGAGGCGACCGGCCTGGGCAGCGGCTCGATCTACGCCGCGTTCGGCAGCAAGGACGGCCTCTACCTGGCGGTGCTCGACCTGTACCGGCAGCGCTACGCCACACCGATGGTCGATCTGCTGCGCTCGGGCAACGACGCGCGAGCGGTCATCCGTGAGGTGTTCATCGGCACCGTGGACGACATCACCGGCGACGGCCGGCACCTTTCCTGCCTCATCGTCGGGGCGTCGATGGAACGGGCGCACCAGGACGTGCGGGTCGCCGAGCGGCTTCGCTCGACCACCCAGTCCCTGGAGTTGGCGCTCTACGACCTGCTCGCCGAGGCACAGTTGCGGGGTCAGATCGCCACCGACCGCAGCGCCACCGACCTGGCCGGCTTCCTGGTGACCAGCCTCCAGGGCCTGCGGGTGATGGGCGCCATCAACCCGGACCGGGCGGCGCTGACGAGGTACGCCGAGGTCGCGCTCACCTGCCTGGACTAGCGTGTACCGCGCGTTCTCGCGGCGATCGCTGGCAGTTCAGCGACTCGACACGCCGAACGCATCCCTCCTGCGCTGCCACCGATCGCGTTGCTGGCGGGCCGGCCGCCTTCGGCGAGGCGGCCGGCCCGGAATCACGTTGATCTGGCGGCTCCGCCAGCGATGGAAGTGGTCGTGTCACAGCGGCGGAGCGATGTCCCGCCGCTCCTCGACCTGGCGGTACTCCACCGGCTGCTCGGTGGTGGTGACGACCTGGCGGCGGCGACCCCAGATCAGCGTGGTCATGATCAGGCCGAGCACGCCGGCGCCCATCAGGATCCAGCCGACCACGTCGAGGTTGATGCCGCCGACGCTCGCGTCCAGTGCGAAGGTGAGGATCGCGCCGAGCGCGATCAGGAAGATGCTGGTGCCGATACCCACGACAGCCTCCTTAAGGGGGTGTGGTGCGCTGTCGAGCCCTTAACTACCCCGGCAGGGACCAGCGCAACCGCGACCGGCCAGGGTGCCGCGCCAAGCGATCTTGGCATCGGGTAGAGTTCACCTGTCACCGGCGCTTGTCGGGGACGTGCGGACGTAGCGCAGCTGGTAGCGCATCACCTTGCCAAGGTGAGGGTCGCGGGTTCGAATCCCGTCGTCCGCTCGCGATGCGCCCCACGGGGCCGCCACGGGCGATTGGCGCAGTGGGAGCGCGCTTCCTTGACACGGAAGAGGTCACTGGTTCAAACCCAGTATCGCCCACCATCTATGCAGCAGATCAGATGACCCGTTACCGGATGACCGGTAGCGGGTCATCTGCGTTTCTGCTTCCTGCCTTGGGAGATCGCCCGGTTGGCTCCTCCGTGGACATTCCGGTGGGCACCGCCCGGCCCTTCCATTAGCCGATCAATCGCCGGCGCGCAGTACCTCGCTCAGCCGGTCGCGCCGCCGCAGCGCCGACTCGACAGGTACGACAGTGGCGGCCGTCGCCAGCAGCGCCACGCTCACCAGGCCCAGCAGCCACCACGGCAGGAGCGCCGCCGGGTCGGCGGCTTGGCCGGTGAGCAGCCGCAGGTCGAGCGGGCCGAGCGTCAGGCGTGCGAGCAGAGCCCCGAGCAGCGGGCCACACACCGCGGTGACCACGACCGGCGGCAGCAACTCTCCGGCGGCGACCCAGCGGGCGTCGCGTGGCCGCAGGCCGAGGGTCCGCAGCCGGGTCAGGGTCTGCCACCGCTGCGACGCGCCGGCGGCGGCGGCGAGCGCGAGGCCGAGCAACCCCAGCGCCAGCAGCACCGCGGCGGCAGTCCACGCCAGCCGTACCAGCCCTGCGGTCAGCGGAGCCACCCGCTGCGCCCGCAGCACGTCAGTCCGCAGCACGACGTCGGCGGCGACGCCGGTGTTCGACACGGCCCGCGCCGCGCCGGGGCCGGTCACCCAGACGGTGTTCGGAGCGGCGGGCAGCCCGGCGTCGGCGAGGGCGGTGGCGTCCACGATGACGACGTCGTCGGCGCCGCCGACGGAGGGAGCGGTTCCGACCGCGGCGAGACGGATCGCCGGGGCGCCGTCCCGGGGTAGCTGCAACCGCGTGCCCGTCCGCAGATTGCCGTCGCTCGATCGCACCAGCGCTGGCACGTCCCCGGGGCCAGGCCGGGGTGCCGCGAGCCGGGCAAGCGCCGGCGCGTCGGGCAGCGGCGTGGTGGCCAGCAGGCGCTGGAAGGCGGCGGTGTCCACGATGACCAAACGTGGGGTGAGCAGTGTCGACTCGGTGAAGACGCGTGCCGAGTCGGTCACCTGCGCGACGACAACCTGCCCCACCCCGGGTGCGGCGGCGATGCGCTCGGCGAGTGCGGGCGTGGCGGCCTCGGCGTCGGTGCCGATGTCGAGGCGGGCGTCGGCGCCGACGGTGCTCCACGCGCCGTCGGCCAGGCCCCGGGTGACGGTGGCGCCGAGGATGAGCGCGAACGACGCGAGCGCCGTGGTGCTGACCAGAACCAGCAGTGGCAGCGCGCGCCCGGCCGTTGTGGCCGCCTGGGCGGCACCGAACACGGCCAGCGGGCGGCGCGAGCGCAGGGCCTGTCGGAGCGCGAACCGCGCCCCGAGGGGCAGTAGCCGGAGCAGGACGAGCGCGCCGACGAGCGCGCCCAGAGCGAGGGCGCTGATCGGCAGGATCAGGTCGCCGGTCAGCTCACCGGTGTCGCCGTCGGAGGCCAGGGGCAGGAGCCCGCGCTGGTGCAGCGTGACGAAGGCGGCGACCGCGGCGATCAGGACAGCGGCCTCCACGGCGGCGCGGCGTAACTGGCCGGTGGCCCGGATCCAGCGCCGAGCGGCCGGGTTGGCGGGTTGGCGCCGGTCGCGGCTGGCGCGGGCGGCGGCGAGGGTGCCGAACGCCGGCCCGGCGGCGGCACCGGCCAGGACCACGGGAACGGTCCAGGTCCAGGAGACGCCCGGAGCGGCCGCGCGGGCGAGCGCGAGCCCGACGGCGGCGGCCGACAGGGACACCACGGTGGACTCGATGATCAGTTCCGCACCGAGGTCGGGTAGCGCAGCCCCACGCTGCCGGGCGGCGCTCAGCACCGGGGTGCGGCGGCGGACCAGCAGGTCGGCGGCGAGCAGCAGGACCAGAACCGTGGCGGTCAGGACCCCGGTGAGCAGGACGGCGGCCTGTGCGGAAGCGGCGCTGTTGCGTGCACGGGCGTCGCGCAGGGCTGTGTCGAGCTGCGATTCCCACTTCAGGGACTGGTCGCGGTCGCTTGACGAGCCGGAGGCTGCCTTGAGCTTGACCACCTGGCTGGCGAGCGCCGCGGTGGCGTCCCAGGTGAGCGCGTCGGGAACGGGTGCGAAGTAGATGGTGCGCCGCAGTTGGTCCTCGTCGATGGCGAGCCGGGCGTCCGGTAACGACTCGCGTGACAGCAGGCCGGCGAACCGGGTGGTCCCCATGCCGTCGGCGCCGGGCACGGGGCGCAGTAGCGCCGGGGCGAGTCGCCAGGCTGGGTCGGCGCTGTCCGCGGGTCGGTAGATCCCGCTGATCCGGACGTCTTTGTCGCGACCCTGGCCGTCCTTGGCCGGGATTCGATCGCCGGGGCCGAGGTCGAGTGCGGCGGCGTCCGCCTCGGAGAGGCCGACCTGCACCGGCCAGGGCGGTCCGTCGTAGGGGACCTCGACGTACTGGTCGGAGACGGCGGGGCCGGGTGGGCTGCCGGCGATCCAGGTCACGTCCGGGCCGCCGGCGTCACCGGCCAGGTAGGTGAACTGGAAGGTACGCGGCGCGTTGCCGTCGGTGATGTTGAGGATCGGGCCGTTGACAGCGGCGAGGGGCGGGAGAAGCGCGGCGTCCAGATCGGGCCCGAGCGCGGATGTCGCCCGGGCGCGGAAGTTGTCGAGGTCCTCGGCGAGGCTGGGCATCCGGACCCGCCCGCCGTTCGGCCCGTCGTCGCGTTCCCAGTTGGCGTGTACGAGGACGTTCGAGTCGTTGCCGGCGCGGCGCACCGTGTCCTGGACGGCGTTGTCGGCGGCGGCGCGGAGCAGCGTCGGCGCGGCCCCGGCGAGCAGCGCGACGGCCGCGATGACGGCGGCGGTGAGCAGCAGCGGTCCGGCGTCGGTACGGCCACGGCCGCGAATGCTGGGCCAGTGCAGCGCCGGCCGCCAGCGGGTCAGCCACCGGTTCACGGCGCCACCCGCAGGTGAGCGGCGTCGGCCCGGCGGACCTGGACGGTGACCACGACGGCGACTGCCAGCATGCATCCGGCCAGCAGTACGGCGAGCAGTGCGGCCTCGGCTGGCCACGGCCAGTGTGGCTGGGCGGCAGGGACGGGCGCGGCGCCGGTGTCGGAGCGCACGAGCAGGGGGGCGACGACGCGGGTGGCGAGCGCGCCGACGGCCGCGCCCGCCGCGAGCAGGGGCAGCAGAACGCCGGCGTGCTGGCCGAGCAGCACGGCCCGGATGCCGCGCCGGGACATCCCCAGGCCGCGCAGCCGCGTCACCTCGACGGCGCGGACCTGGAGATCACAGGTGACGTGCAGGACGACGCCGGCGAGCAGCAGCAGGGCTGCGGCCGGGACGATGAGCCGGACCGCGGCCGGCACCCCGGCGTGCAGCGGGCCGCCGATGAGGCGGGCGGTCTCCGCCTCGCGGGTCGCGACGGCGCCCAGGTGCAGGGCGGCGGCCCGCTCGGCGGCACCGGGGCCGGCTGGGTGGCCGACCCACCAGGCGTCGACCGGGAACGTCAGGTCGCCGGTGACCGCGCGTGCGCGGGACAGCGTGTCCAGGTCGGCCAGGACGGCGACGGCGCCGGGGGCGGACGGCACGGTCGGCACGACCTCGGTGACGACGATCGGGACGGGCGTGATGCCGACCGTGACGCTGAGCTGGCTGCCGCTCTCGACACCGACCTCGCTGGCGAAGCGGGCGGAGACGGCGACGGGCACCGGGCCGGGGTCCGGGAAGGCGCTGGCGACGAGGGTCCGGGCGGCGTCCTCGGCGCCGCCGAGGTCGACGGTCGCGGCCATCCGCAGCGTGGTTCCCGTCGGCGTGGCGGACACCATGACGGTCGGGTCGCGCAACCTGCTCGGGACCGGCGGCGCGGACGTGGCGGTCCAGTCGGATCCGTCAGTGGACCTCTGCGCCGACCCGGCGGGCGGCACGGTGAGTGTGACGGCTACGGCGACGGGTCCACCGACCGCGTCGGTGGTGACCGGCAGGGCGACCGCGACGAGGCGCAGCCCGTCAGCCGTCGCGCAGGCGGGCAGCCGAAACTCCTGGCCGTCGAGCGGTACGGCGGGACCGGTGCAGGACGTGCGTAGGCCGGTGGCGTCCTGAAGCAGCAGCCGGGGCGTCACGGCGAGCGGGCTGTCGCCGGCGGCGGTGCCGCTCAGGACGAGCGGGACGCCAGCCGCAACGGCGAGGCCGGTGACGCGGGTGCGTGGCGCCAGCGCGGCGCCCACGTCCGCCCATCCGCGATCGCTGTCCAGCCGCCCGCGCAGCAGCGCGTCGGCGCGGGTGGTGTCGACGGCGACCAGGCGCGGCGCATCGCCGGCGTTGCCGAGCCACTGACCGACGGCGGTACCACGGTCGAGGGCCGGGCTCACGGCCCCCGCGGTGGCCGCGCTGACGACCGCGCCGTCTCCGGCCACCGGCGCCGTGCTGAGGGTGAGTGCCAGGTCGGTGCCGACGGCGACCGCGGCCTGGTCGCGCTGCGACTGGTGCCACGTGTTGTCGAAGGCGAGGCCGAAGGTTCCGGCCGCGCAGGCCAGTCCGACGAGCAGCCCGGCGGCGACCGCTTGTGGCCGGCGGGCGGTCTCGGCGACCGCCAGTGGAAGCGCCAGCCCGCGGGCGCGGAACGCCAGCCGGTCGGCGCCGCGAAGGGCGGGCATTACCACCCGCAGAGCCAGGGCGGCGCCTGCGGTGAGCAGCAGCGCCGGCGCGAGCACCCGGACCGCGTCGGCGCGTGGGCTGGCGGTGGTGGGCTGCGCGTACAGCTGCCACCATCCGGCAGCGGCGAACAGCGCGAGCATCAGGTCGGCGCCGGATCGGGCCAGCAGTTCACGGCGGGTGCGCTGGTCGCCGGCCGCCGGGACGGGCCGTATCGCCAGGACGGTGAGTACAGCGGCGAGCACCAGCGCGCCGCCGGCGACCGCGAGGGCCTGGGCACCGGTGATGGCCGGCCGGACGGTCAGGCCGGCGCCGTCCAGCGGCGGCAGGTGGGTCAAGCCGGCGTGCAGGGCCGACGAGGCCGGTATCGCGAGCGCGATGGCGACGGTGGCGACGAGCCCGGCCTCGAGTGTCGCGGTGGCGGCGAGTTGGCGACGGCTGGTGCCCAGGGCGGACCGCAGGGCGGTCTCGTCGGCGCGTATGCCAGTGGTCAGCCGGCCGGCGAGGACGAGTGCCGTCGCGGCCAGGACACCGCCGAGGACGGCGATGGCGAGCACGACGGCGGCGGTGACGTGCCGTTGGTCGTCGGCGGCCCGCAGGGTCAGCGGCAGTTCGGAGGAGACACGTGCGAGCCGGACGCGGTCGCCGAGGGTGCCCGCCAGCCGGCCGTCGGCATCGCGGACGGCCCCGGCCACGGTCTCCAGGTCGTGGCGGTTGGGGTTGGACAGGTCCGGATGGGCGGTGACCTCCAGCCGGTCGACGGTGGCACCGGTGGTGACCAGGTAGGCGAGGTCGACGAGGAACGGGCCGTAGGCGTTGACCGGCTGCTGGAAGCGGCCGTCCCGGTAGCCGGTGGCGGAGCCGGCCGCGGCCAGCGGGTCGCGGTCCCAGCCGCGCCCCGGCAGCGGGCGTACCACACCGACGATGATCACGTCGATGGCCGGGACGGGTGCGTGGGCCAGCTCGGCGCCGAGGCGCACCCGGCGACCGGGGGTGAGGCCGAGCAGTTGTGCGGTGGACTCCAGCAGCACCGCGTCGCCCGGGTGCTGTGGCCAGCGCCCGCTGACCAGCTCGCCTCGGGCCGGCAGGTCGTCCAGCCCTGACAGGTACGCCTGGGCCGGAACGGTGGTGCCCGTGGCGAGCGTGGGCGGCAGCGCCCGTAGCACTGTCGACGCCCGCGCGGTTGTCGTCACCGGGAACGGTGCGAGCGTGGAGGCCACCGCGGCGCGGGTGTCGGCGGCGACGGACGGCGTATCCGGGCCCTCGACGGTGCCGGTGTAGACGGTCACGTCGACGGCGGCGGGGGCGGCGCGGGCCATGGCGACCTCCAGCGCCCGCTCGGCGGTGCGGGTGACCAGCAGGGTGCAGGTACCCAGCAGGGTCGCGCCGATCGTGACGACCCCGAGGAGGGCTGCCAGCAACGGCCACTGCGCGCGGGCGCGCCGGCTGACCAGCCTCATCGTCGCGTCACCCGGCGTCCGATACGGGCGCGTACGGCTGCCCGGCCGCCTGTTCGTCGAGGTGCCCGTCGTGGATGCGGATCACCCGGTCGGCCAAGGCCATCATCACCGCGTCGTGCGTCGACACCAGCACGGTGACGCCCTCGGATTCGACTATCCCGCGCAGCAGGGCCATCACCGACAGGCCTGTCTCGGCGTCCAGTTGCCCGGTGGGCTCATCGGCGAGCAGAAGCTGGGGCGAGGCGGCCAACGCGCGGGCGATCGCCACCCGCTGCTGCTGGCCGCCGGACAGCTCGGCGGGCCGCTGCCGGGCGTGGTCGGCCAGACCGATCAGCTCCAGCAGCAACTCGACCCGCCGCTCGCGCTCGGTCGGGGCGACGCGGGCCATCCGCAGCGGGGCCGCGACGTTTTCCGCCGCCGACAGCACCGGGATCAACCCGAAGCTCTGGAAGACGTACGACACCTTCTCGCGCCGCAGCCGGGACAGGCCGTCCTCGTCGAGCGCGGTGACGTCGGTGCCGTCGACGTGCACGGTGCCGGCGTCCGGGCGGTCCAGGCCGCCGATGACGTTGAGCAGGGTGGTCTTGCCCGAGCCGGACCGGCCGACGAGCGCCACCATCGAACCGGCGGCCACGTCGAACGACACACCGCGCAGGGCGTGTACGACGCTCGGCCCGGTGCGGAAGCGCCGGTGTACGCCGCGCACGCTGAGCAGCGGCTCGCTGCTCATTCGCCGCTTCCCGAGTCGGGGCGGATCGTGATGTGGTCGGGTTCCAGGGCCAGCCGGACCCGTCGGGTCAGCGCCAGCGCCTGGCGGAACTCGCGGGGCACCTGGACCCGCCCGGCCCGGTCCATCACGGCGTACTCCTCGGCGATCATGTGCGTGTCGCCCTCCGCGTCGGTGGTGGTGCGGCGCAGCACCTCGCTGCTGGTGCGCCCATCCCGGATCGCGACGGTCCGTTCGACCTGGCCGCTGACCTCCGGGTCGTGGGTGACCACGACAACGGTGACGCCGTACCGCCGGTTGACGTCCCGCAGCACGCCGAAGACCTCCGCGGACGTGGCGGCGTCCAGCTCGCCGGTCGGCTCGTCGGCGAGCAGGACCCGTGGCTGGTTGGCCAGCGCCACCGCGATCGCGACCCGCATCTGCTGCCCTCCGGAGAGTTGCCCGGGGCGCCGATCGGCGCAGTCGGCGACACCGAGGCTGTCCAGCAGCTCGGCGGCGCGCTCCCGGCGCTCCTTCTTCGCGGTACGGGCCGCCGTCATCGGCAGGTCCACCATCTCCCGTGCGGTCAGGTAGGGGATCAGGTTGCTCGCTGTCTGCTGGCGTACGAACCCGACGGTGTGCCGCCGGTAGTCCACCCGGTCGGCGCGGGACATCGTCAGCAGATTCCACCGGTCGACCCGGACCCGCCCGGCGGTGGGGGCGTCGATGCCGGCCAGGATGGAGAGCAGTGTCGACTTGCCCGACCCGGAGGCACCGACGACGGCTACCAGCTCGCCGCTCGCCACGGCCAGGTCCAGTCCTTGCAGTGCCTGCACCTCGATCGCACCGGTCTGGTAGATCCGCACCAGGTTCTCGCAGACGATGAGCGCGTCCCGGCCAAACTCGGGCGCCCGCGCGGATGGCTGCGGCAGGGACAGCGGCGTGCTGGACATGCCCTTCTCCGTCCGGGTAGTGCCGACATCGAGCCAGCGATTGCCCGGTGCTGACGCAGATTGAAGCAGTTTCGCAATCGGCGGCTCCGATGACCATGCCCTGGGCGGCTTTCCTGCATTCTGGGCGAGGGTCCACTGGTGAACGTGAAAGCCCACACCCTCCGGTTCTGCCACGAGCAGATCCGCTGCCGGTGAACAGGGGTGCCCTTCGCCGGCCGGTGCCAGCAGGGTGGAGCGCATGAGACTGCTGGTGCTGGGCGGTACGGGCTTCGTGGGCGGGGCCACGGTCACCGAGGCGGTGCGCCGCGGCTGGTCGGTGACGGTGTTCAACCGAGGGCTGCACGGCGCGGTGCCGTCCGGCGTACACCGGTTGCGGGGTGACCGCACCGCGCCGGACGGCCTGGCCGCGCTGGCCGGCGGCGAGTGGGACGTCGCGGTGGACACCTGGGACGGTGCGCCACGGGCCGCCGGCGACGCGGCCCGCGCCCTGGTCGACGCGGTCGGCCACTACGTGTACGTGTCCAGCGGCTCGGTCTACACCGACCATTCCGTGGCGGGGTTGCATGAGGACTCCCCGGTGGTGGACGCCGACCCGGGCTCCGTCGACGGCGACTACCCGCAGCTCAAGGCCGGTGCCGAGCGCGCCCTGCGGGAGGTGTTCGGTCAGCGCTTGCTGGTCGCCCGGGCCGGCCTGATCCTGGGCCCGGGTGAGGACATCGGCCGGCTGCCCTGGTGGCTACGGCGCGTCGAGCGGGGCGGGGACGTGCTCGCACCCGGGCCGGCCGACCTGCCGGTGCAGTACGTCGACGTCCGCGACCTGGCGGGGTGGATGCTGGACGCGGGCGCCCGGCGGGTGGGCGGCACGTTCAACGCGGTCGGTCCTGCGGCGCAGACCACGATGGGCGAGTTGCTCGACGCGTGCGTGGCCGCCACCGGCACCGACGCCCGGCTGCGCTGGACCGACCCGGCGTCGATCCTCGCCGCCGGGGTGCAGCCGTGGAGCGACCTGCCGATCTGGCTGCCGCGCGGCCACCCGTACCGGGGGTTGCTGGAGCAGGACGTGACCCGGGCGTTGGCCGCCGGGTTGACCTGCCGGCCGGTGGCCGAGACCGTCGGCGACACCTGGCGCTGGCTCCGCGAGGTCGGTGCGGTTCCGCCGCGCGCCGGACGACCGCAGCGCAGCTCGATCGGGTTGGACCCGACCCTGGAGGCCGCCGTGCTCGCCGCCTGACCGTGCCCGGCGGGTCAGGCGGTCACCACCGGCAGGTCCAGCACCTCGTCGACGCCACGTCGGGGGGTCGGTCGACCGGGCTGGCCGTACCCGATCCGCAGCACCATCTGCGGTGTGCCGAACCGGCCCAGCGACAGCCGCAGTTGCTCCCGTGCCGTGGGCACCTCGATCGGTTGGGAGAGCATCGACACGCTGAGTCCGTCGTCCGTGGCGGTGAGCAGCAGGCGTTGCAGGGCCTGCCCGGCGATCACCTGGTCCACGGCGGTGTTGCCCACCGAGCCCAGCACCCCCACCAGGGGTTCCGGTTCGAAGTCCCGCCCGGGGGCGCGGTCGCGCCCTCCGTAGCCGCGTGTCGGGAGGACGTCCTGCGGCTCGCCCCGCGGACCTCCGGCCGAGCTGGGCACGCCGTCCGGGGTGGACTCCCGGCGCAGCCACCGTTCCCGTTCGGCCCGGTACGCGGGGTCGCGCTCCAGAACCCGATGGGCGCTGCGCGCGATCTCCCCGAACGCGGAGACCGCGCTCACCCCGATCAGCAGCTCCAACCAGCACTGCTCGGCATGGGCCGCCTCGCCGAGGCGCCACCGGGCGTCGGCCGGCACCGGGTCCGGCCAGAACGGCAGGCGGTTGCTGAACCGGCGGGGGATGGCCGCGTACAGGCTCTGCTCGGCGGGGTTGGGTCGGCGCGGGAGGTCCGGTACCAGCCGAGCCAGCAGGTCCGGCTCGGCCGGGGCAGGGCGCAGCCGCACCCGGGCCGGGATGCCGGCCACGGCCAGGGCGATCCGCAGGTTGAACAACGCCGCGCCGCAGGCGATCCGGAGACCCCACCCGCTCGGGTCGGTCGCCGGCAGGCGGCGGGTCGGGTCGGCCAGCACCTCGATGCCGCCGTCGCGCAGCCGCAGCCGCCACGGCTGGGTGTTGTGCAACGACGGTGCCCGGACCGCGTCCACGGCGGCGGTCCGCAGCTGGGCTGCGGTGTAGCCGATGTCCATGTCGGTGCTCCTCCTAGGCTGGGCCGGCGGCGAGTGGTGCCGCGGTGGCCGGCGTGCCTTCACGGTCCATCGTTCGGTGGTCGCCGTGCAGGGCCGGACGTCCCGACCGGTCGGGTCCGAGCGCCCGCTCGCTGCGTGCCGATCGGGACCTTCGGCCCGTGCGGTGGGCCACGGGCAACGGGTAGAAACGAGGGATGATCCGTGTGTTCCTCCTCGACGACCATGAGGTCGTCCGCCGTGGCCTGACCGACCTGTTGCAGAGCAGCGGCGACATCGAGGTGGTCGGCGAGTCCGGCTCGGCGCAGGAGGCGGCCCGCCGCATCCCGGCGTTGCGGCCCGACGTGGCGATCCTCGACGCACGGCTGCCCGACGGCAACGGCATCGACGTGTGCCGTGACGTTCGCGCCGTCGACTCGTCCATCAAGGGACTGATCCTCACCTCGTACGAGGACGACGAAGCGCTGTTCGCGGCGATCATGGCGGGCGCCGCCGGGTATGTGCTCAAGCAGATCCGTGGCACCGACCTGGTCGACGCGGTGCGCCGCGTCGCGGCCGGGCAGTCGCTGCTCGACCCGGCGGTCACCACCCGGGTGCTGGAGCGCATCCGCAACGGCGTCGAGCAGCCGCGCGAGCTGAGGTCGCTGACCGAGCAGGAGCGGCGGATCCTGGAGTACGTGGCCGAGGGGCTGACCAACCGGGAGATCGCCGGGCGGATGTTCCTGGCGGAGAAGACGGTGAAGAACTACGTCTCCAGCGTGCTGGCCAAGCTGGGCCTGGAGCGCCGCACGCAGGCCGCCGTTCTGGCCACGCGTCTGCTCGGCAAGGCGCCCTGACCCGGGTGGCGGGCGTCAGTCGCGCAGCGGCACGGCCCAGCGCACCTCGGTGCCGTGCGGCTCGGCCGGGGCGATCGTGAAGGTGCCGTCGAGGCGGCTGGCGCGTTCGCGCAGGTTGACCAGGCCACCCCGGGCGGCACCCGGGTCGCAGCCCACCCCGTTGTCGGTGACCGTCATGGTGACCTGGCTGGCGTCGACGCGTACGACGACGTCTACGCGGGTGCACTGCGCGTGGCGGACCACGTTCGACAGGGCCTCGCGCAGCACGGCGGTGAGGTCCGGGCGGATGGCGTCCGGCACGGCGCTGTCCACCGGCCCGGTCAGCTCCAGGTGCGGCTTGAAGCCCAGCGGTTCGGCGGCCGCCTCGATCGCCGTACGGATCTCGGTGCGCAGCTCCGAGGTCATCGGCGTACGCAGCTCGAAGATGGTCCGGCGGATGTCCCGGATGGTGGCGTCCAGGTCGTCGACGGCCGCGTTGATCCGCTTGGCCATTTCCGGGCGGGCCATCGGTGCGGCGCTCTGGAGTTGCAGGCCGGTGGCGAAGAGTCGTTGGATCACCACGTCGTGCAGGTCGCGGGCGATCCGCTCGCGGTCCTCGAGAACCACCAGCAGTTCCCGTTCCTCCTGGCCTCGGGCCCGTTCCATCGCCAGCGCGGCCTGCCCGGCGAAGCTGCCCAGCAGCGCCAGATCCTCCTCGCTGGCGCCCCCGCCGCGCTCGGGCCGGTGTGCCACGATCAGCACGCCGTGCAGGGTGTCGGCGGTGGTGAGTGGTGAGATCATCGCCGGGCCGGTGTGCAGCAGTGCCGGCCACGGTGCGGCGTGCGCCAGGTCGTCCACCTGGTCGTGCCTGCCCTCGGCGACCGCCGCGCCGAAGCTGGTGTCGACGGCGGGCAGGACCGCGCCGACGAGCGCGTGGGCCTGCTCGTCGGCGCCGTCGACCACCTCCACGGAGAACTGGTCGGTGTCGCTGTCGTAGAGCAGCACCAACGTCAGCTCGGCCTCGGCGACCTCGCGGGCTCGGCGGGCGACCAACGCCAACGCGTCGGTGCGGCGTACCTCGCCGAGCAGCACCGTGGTGATCTCGGCGGTGGCGGCGAGCCAGCGTTCGCGCCGGTGCGCCAGGGCGTACAGGCGCGCGTTCTCGATGGCCACGCCGGCGGCGGCGGCGAGCGCGACGACGATTTCCTCGTCGTCCTCGGTGAACTCCGCGCCGCCCTGCTTCTCCGCCAGGTAGAGGTTGCCGAAGATCTGGTCGCGGATGAGGACCGGCACGCCCAGGAAGCTGTGCATGGGCGGGTGGTTGGCCGGGAACCCGTAGGAGCGGGGGTGCTGGGTGATGTCGGGCATCCGCAGCGGTTGGGGATCGTCGATGAGCAGGCCGAGCACGCCCCGCCCGTGCGGCAGGTCGCCGATCTGCTCATGCTGCTCGGGCGTGATGCCGTGGACGATGAAGTCGTGCAGCAGCCGGTCCGGGCCGACCACGCCGAGCGCGCCGTACCGGGCGCCGACCAACTCGCAGGCCGCCTGCACGATGCGTTGCAGGGTGGTGCGCAAGTCCAGGTTGGTGCCGATGCCGACGACCGCGTCGAGCAGGGCCCGCAGGCGCTCCCGGCTGGTCATCACCTCACCGACCCGGACCAGCATCTCCTGTAGCAGCTCGTCGAGCCGGACCCGGGACAGCGGCGTCAGCCCGAGCGACGGTGCCGGGGAGGGTTCCTGGCGGGGCGACGGCGCGCTGCTGGTCACCGGGGGATGGTAGCGCCGGTGCCGCTGGTCGCCCGACCCGTCAACGGACGGCGGAGGTGTCGACCACCTGCGCGGTGGTCAGCCGCGGCGTGTGCGGCGGGCCGGAGTGCGCCGGGTCCGCGATGCCCAACCGCAGCACGAGGTACGGGAAGCCGATCCCGGAGAGCAGTTGCCGCAGGGTCTGCCGGGTGCCCGGCACCTCCACCACCGCGCTGAGCGGCACCACGGACACGCCGAGCCGGGTGGCGGTCAGCCAACCGGCGGAGAGCGCCTCGCCGGCCCGCAACCAGCTGTCCCGTTCGTCCTCGTCGCCGTGCAGCATCGCGTACACCGCCATCCGGTCGTGGCCCGGACCCACCGGCAGGCTGCCGGGACGACCGAAGTCCCGGCCCGGCACCGTGGTCTGCGCGGGCTGCTCGGGCAGCACCTCCGCCGGCAGGCCGGTGCCCGAGCCAGCCCGGCTGGTCCAGTACGCCAGCTCGGTACGCAGCTCCGGGTCCTCGGCCTCGACCGTGTCGGCGTGCGCGGCGGTGGCGGCCAGCTCCAGCACCCGGTCACGGTCGAGGATCTGCAACCGGCAGCCTTCCGCGCTGACCGTCCGGGTGATCTCCTCGATCGCCGTGGGCGGAACCGGCTCGTCGCTGACCGGCCGCCGGTCGGTGTGCCGCACGTGCATGCACTGCACCATGCGCATGGCGTCCGGGTCGGCCCCGGTGTGCCTGAGGTCGGTCAGCCGAGCCAGCAGCTCGTTGTCGTCCGGGTCGGGCAGCCGTTGCACCACGGGGCGCCACCCCTCGGCGGCCAGCGCCAGTCGGGCGTGGTGCAGTGCGGTGCCGCAGCTGATCGCGAGCAGTCGCCCCTCGGGGTCGCTGGCGGCGAGCTGCCGGTCGGCGACGGAGCGCAGCTCCAACGCGTCGGGCAGCACCCGCCAGCGCCACGGCTGCGTGTTGTGCACCGAGGGAGCATGGCCGGCGGTGGCGGCGGCCTCCGCCAGCGCGGTCGTCAGCTGGCCTTCCTGACTCACGGTCACGGTCTTTGCGCCTCTGCTCGTCGGGTCGCACGGCGCGTCGCCGTGCCCGGGTTGCCACCTCATCCTGTGGCCTCCGGTGCGGCGCCCGCAGGGGCCACAGGTCCCGACCACGCCGGGTCGTTGTGCCCGCGGTGGTCAGCGTTCGCGGACCACGGCGACCGGGCAGGCGGCGTGTTGGATGAGCTGTTGGCTGACCGAGCCGAGCAGCATGCCGGCGAGCCCGCCCCGGCCCCGGCTGCCGACCACGACCAGCCGCGCGTCCCGACTCGCCTCGATCAGCATCGCCGACGGGCTGGTCGACTCCAGGTCGACGGTCATCGCCAGTTCGGGGAACGTTCGCCGCCACGGCTCCAGCGCCTGCTCCACGGCGGCCCGCTCGTCGGGCACCCCGGCCGCCCCGCCGGGGCCCGGTGTCCAGGCGTGCAGGACGCGCAGCGGCAGCTGCCGCTGCGCCGCCCGTTCGGCCGCGAAGCCGAGCGCCACCAGCGACGGTTCCGAGCCGTCCACCCCGACCGCCACCGAGCGGTTCGACGTGTCGGTCGCGGCGCTGCCGGCCCCGTTCCGGACCACCACGACCGGGCAGTGGGCGTGCGCGGCGACCGAGACCGCCGTCGACCCGGCCAGCAGGCCGCCGAAGCCGCCGTGACCCCGGCTGCCGAGCACCAGCATCCCGGCCTCGGCCGAGCGTTCCTGCAACACCAGCGCGGGCGGCCCGTCGTACACCTCGCCGGTGATCCGCAGCCCGGGGTTCGCCGCGGTGGCGTCCGCCGCGGCCCTGCGGACCAGGTCCTCGACCTGCCGGCGGGCGGTGTCGTCCGGCCACACGCCGGGGGCCACGCCCGGGCCGACCCAGCTGGCCACGGTCAGCCATTCGAAGACGTACGCCAGCCGCACCGGCTGGCCGCTGTTCCGCGCCTCCTCCACGGCCCAGTTCAGGGCCACCGAGGCGTCGGTGGAGCCGTCGTAGCCGACCAGGATTTCCGCGTCGCGCACGTCGTTCTCCTTCAGGGGGTGGTCGGGTCGGTTTCGCGGATCCAGCGCCACTCGGCGACCTGGGGGTCGTCCTCGCCGTACTGGCGGGTGTAGTCGCGGGCCGTCTGTCGGGCGTCGACCATCCGTTGGCGCAGGTGCGCGGCGCTGGCGGCCAGCCCGGGCACCCGGTCGATGACGTCGATGACCAGGTGGAAGCGGTCCAGGTCGTTGAGCATCACCATGTCGAACGGGGTGGTGGTGGTGCCCTCCTCCTTGTAACCGCGCACGTGCAGGTTCTCGTGGTTGCTGCGGCGGTAGGTGAGTCGATGGATCAGCCACGGATAACCGTGGTACGCGAAGATGATCGGCCGGTCCTCGGTGAAGATGGTGTCGAACTCGTTGTCGGTCAGGCCGTGTGGATGCTCGGTGTCCGGCTGGAGTCGCATCAGGTCGACCACGTTCACCAGGCGCACCTTCAACGTCGGCAGGTTCTGCCGCAGCAGCTCGACGGCGGCCAACGTCTCCAGGGTGGGCACGTCTCCGCAGCAGGCGAGCACCACGTCCGGTTCGGTGCCGCCGTCGTTGCTGGCCCACTCCCAGATGCCCAGGCCACGCCGGGTGTGCTGGATCGCCTCGGTCATCGTCAGCCAGTTCGGGGCGGCCTGCTTACCGGCCACCACCACGTTGATGTAGTGCCGGCTGCGCAGGCAGTGGTCCATCGTGGCGAGCAGAGTGTTGGCGTCCGGCGGCAGATAGACCCGCACCACCTCGGCCTTCTTGTTGACGACGTGGTCGATGAAGCCCGGGTCCTGGTGGGAGAAGCCGTTGTGGTCCTGCCGCCAGACGTGGCTGGACAGCAGGTAGTTCAGCGAGGCGATCGGCTGCCGCCAGGGGATGGCCCGGGTCACCTTCAGCCACTTGGCGTGCTGGTTGAGCATCGAGTCGACGATGTGGATGAACGCCTCGTAGCTGGTGAACACGCCGTGCCGGCCGGTCAGCAGGTAGCCCTCCAGCCAGCCCTGGCACAGGTGCTCGGAGAGCACCTCCATCACCCGCCCGTCGGGGGAGAGGTGGTCGTCGCCGGGCACGGTTGCGGCCACCCAGGCCCGGTCGGTCACCTCGAACGCCGCACCCAGCCGGTTCGACGCGACCTCGTCCGGGCCGAACAGCCGAAACGTCTCCGGGTTGGCGCTGATCACGTCGCGGATCCACGGGCCGAGCACCCCGGTCGCGCCGGCGATCGGCGTACCCGGTTCGGCTACCTCCACGCCGTAGTCGCGGAAGTCCGGCAGGTTCAGGTCGCGCAGCACCACGCCGCCGTTGGTGACCGGGTTGGCGCTCATCCGCCGGTCACCGCGCGGCGGCAGCGTCAGCAACTCCTCCACTGGCGCGCCGGTCGCGTCGAACAGCTCCTCTGGCCGATAGCTGCGCAGCCAGTGCTCCAGCTCGGCCCGGTGCGCCGGGTTGTCGCGTACGCCCGACAGCGGCACCTGATGGGCGCGGTAGGTGCCCTCCACCTGGGTGCCGTCGACCTCACGCGGGCCGGTCCAGCCCTTCGGCGTCCGCAGAATGATCATCGGCCAGCGGGGACGTTCGACGACGCCTCCGGAGCGGGCCCGCCGCTGGATCTCGGCGATCTCGTTCAGCACACGGTCCAGCGTCGCGGCGAGGGTCCGGTGCACCCGGGCGGGCTCGTCACCGGCCACCACGTACGGCTGGTAGCCCGATCCACGCATGAGGTCGAGCAGGTCGGTCTCGGGGATCCGGGCCAGCACGGTCGGGTTGGCGATCTTGTAGCCGTTGAGATGCAGGATGGGCAGCACCGCGCCGTCGCGCGCCGGGTTCAGGAACACGTCGGAGAGCCAGCTGCCGGCCAGCGGCCCGGTCTCCGCCTCCCCGTCGCCGATCACGCAGGCCACCAGCAGGTCCGGGTTGTCGAACGCGGCGCCGTAGGCGTGGCTCAACGCGTACCCGAGCTCGCCGCCCTCGTGGATCGAACCCGGCACGTCCGCAGCGACATGGCTGGGGATGCCCCCCGGAAAGGAGAACTGGCGGAAGAGCCGGGACATCCCGGCCTCGTCGCGGGCCACGTCGTGGTAGCGCTCCGACCAGGTGCCCTCCAACCAGGTGTTGGCCACGATGGCCGGACCGCCGTGGCCGGGGCCGGTGACCAGCATGGCGTTGAGGTCGCGCGCCACGATCACCCGGTTGAGGTGGGCGTAGATCAGGTTGAGGCCGGGGCTGGTGCCCCAGTGCCCGAGCAGCCGGGGTTTGATGTCGTCGGGGGTCAGCGGCTCGCGCAGCAGCGGATTGTCCAGCAGGTAGATCTGCCCGACGGTGAGGTAGTTCGCGGCGCGCCAGTAGGCGTCCAGCCGACGCAGCTCGTCGTCGGTGAGGGCGCGGTGCACGTCGAGAGCGGTCTCCATCATGCTGCCTCTCGCGGGTAGGAGTGGGGCGTCCGGCGTCCAGCCTGGCCACTGCGGACGCCCCGAGGTCAGGGCCGTTGGTCCCGCACCGGGCGGGCGCCAGGCCCGGTCAGCGGCGCCTCGGCCAGGCCGCGGACGACGACCACCGGAGCCGGGGAGTGGTAGAGCAGGGACTGGGCGACCGCGCCCAGCATGGCCCGGCCCGGTTCGTCGCCGCGCGCGGCGACCAGCGCCACCTGCGCGTTGCGGGAGGTGTCGATCAGCACGTCGGCGGGGTCGCCGCGTACCGCGCGACACTCGGTCGGCACGGTGTTGTCGCGGCCGGTGTGCCGGGCCAGTGCCTCGGTGAGCTGCTCGGCGACCGCGTCGGTGTCCTCGTCGTACTCGACCACCCGCAGCGCCAGCAGTCGCGCGCCCCGGCGGGCCGCGCACTGCACGGCCCACTGGAGGGCGAGGTGTGAGCTGGGGGAGCCGTCCACGCCCACCAGCACCGGACCCTGCGGCGGCGGCTCACGCCGAACCACCAACAGGGGGCAGCCGGCGCGCGCGGCCAACTGCACGGCGGTCGTCTCGGCCGGAACGCACTGGCCGCTGCCCGCCATGCCGCTGTCGCCGACGGCCAGCAGGAAGGTGCCCTCCGAGCGGCGGATGAGGGTGGGCAGCATGGCGCTCTCGACGATCTCCCCGCGTACGGTCAGCCCCGGCTCGGTCTGGTGGGCGAGTTGGGCGGCGCGGGTGATCAGTTTTTCGGCCTGGTCGCGGGGTACGGCGACGGTGTCCGCGGCGAAGGCCGCGCGCCAGTCGAAGGTGTGCAGCAGGTGCAGTGGCCGGCCGTGTCCGGCGGCCTCCTGCGCGGCCTGTTCGACGACCGGGAGGTCGAGTTCCGACCCGAGGCCGACCAGCACCGCTGCGTCGGCGGGTGCGGCCATCCGATATCACCTCCCGGGCGTCGCGCCCGGCACGACCAAGCTGTCCCTGACCGAGGGTAGTCGGATGAGCACGGTGGCGTTGCGTCGTTGCGTTATCGCCCGCTCGTCCGGCTGGAGAGGACTCGGTCCCAGTCGACCGTGCGGGCCCAGTCGGCGTAGCGGTACCAGGCGACGTCGGGGTGCGCTGCGTGCAGCGCGTCGACGTCGACGAAGTCGGTGGTGTCCTCGAAGCGCTGGAACATGTCGGCGATCTCGTCGCCGGCCCACTGCCGGACCTGGTCCAACGGCAGCTGCTGGTACGGAATCTCGCGGCCGAGCACGTCGCTGAGGATGCCGGCCGCCTCCTCGCCGGTCACCCGGTCGGAGACGACGTCGATCCGCTCGCCGACGAACCGCTCGGGGTGCTCGATGGCGTGCACGGCGAGGCCGGCGATGTCCCGGACGGTGACCTGGTCCAGCGGCTTGCCCCCGGAGAGCGGGTTGGCCAGGACGCCGTCGGTGAGGCGGCTGAACCCGGTGTTCAGGACGTTCTCCATGAAGTAGACCGGCGCGAGGATGGTCGCGCGTACCTGCTGCTTGCGCAGGTACGCCTCGATGTGCTGTTTGCTGTCGGCGTGGTCGATGTCCGTCTCGACCATCCGTTCGGCGCCGCGTACCGAGGAGTAGACGAGGTGCGCCTCGGCCGCCGCGTCGACCAGCAGGCGACCCTGGGTGACCTCCTCGTCCTTCCCGCCGGATCCGAACGGCACGGACAGCCCGAAGACCGCGTCGGCGCCGTGGGCGGCGTCGGCGAGCGCCACCGGGTCGCCCAGGTCACCGACGACGAGCCGTGCCCCGGCGGCGGACAGCGCCTGGGAGGGCGGGGACTCGGGTGAGCGCACGTAGGCGGTGACCTCGTGGCCGTGTTGGAGCAGCAGATCGGCGACGGCGCCGCCCTGCTGCCCGGTGGCGCCGATGACGAGAACTGTGGTCACAGGAAGGCTCCTTGCTCGCGGTTCGGGGACGCCGCTGATCCTCTGGCCTCAACCATGGTTGAGGTCAAGCGGTACGGTCGATCCATGCCGAGGCCCCGCACCACGTTTCACGAACTCACCGTCGGGCAGGTCGCCGACCGCAGCGGTGTCGCCATCTCGGCGTTGCACTTCTACGAGCGCAAGGGCCTCATCCGCAGCACGCGGACGGCGAGCAACCAGCGCCGGTACAGCCGCGACACCCTGCGGCGGGTCGCGTTCATCCGGGCCTCCCAGCACGTCGGCATCTCGCTGACGGCGATCCGCGAAGCCCTGGACCAGCTGCCCAGCGAACGCACCCCGACCCCCGACGACTGGGCCCGGCTGTCGGCGGCCTGGCGGACCGAGCTCGACGCGCGCATCGCGCAGTTGCAGGCGCTGCGCGACGATCTCAGTGACTGCATCGGCTGTGGCTGCTTGTCGCTGCGGGCCTGTCATCTGACCAACCCCCGCGACGTGCTCGGTCGTGAGGGCTCCGGAGCGCGCCGGTTGCTGTCGCCACGAACCGATCATGTCAACCAGGGTTGACACGGTAGGAGTTGTCAACGTATGTTGACGGCATGAGTCAGGCGACAGAACTCGCGGCGGCAGCCGGCAGCACCGACCCCCGGGTCGGGCTGCGCGCCGTCCGCGCGCTACGCCGGCTGCTCGAGCGGCTTGAGGTGGTCCAGGTCGACAACGCCCGACGACAGGGCTGGTCCTGGCAGGAGATCGCCGACACGCTCGAGGTCAGCCGGCAGGCGGTGCACAAGAAGCACGCCGGGCGACCGGCGGTCAACTCATCCTGGGAGGCGTGATGTTCGAACGATTCACCGACCGGGCGCGCGGCGTGGTGCGACGGGCGCTGGAAGAGGCGCGGGTCGAGGGCCAGCGGCCCGTCGGCACCGAGCATCTGCTGCTCGCCCTGCTCGCCGACGACGCCGGGCTGGCCAGCCGGGTGCTCGCCGACGCCGGGGTGCGCGCCGACGACCTTCGCGAACGCGTCCGGCGGCACACCGTCACCGGCGGCGCCGGCCTCGGCGACGCGGACGCGGCGGCGCTGCGGGAGATCGGCATCGACCTGGCCGCGATCGTGGCCCGCATCGAGCAGTCCTTCGGTCCTCACGCGCTACGGGAGGCGGTCCCGGCACCGCGCCGCCGCTGGGGGCGTAAGCGGTACCTCGGCGGCCCGTTCTCGCCCCGCTCGAAGAAGGCGCTGGAGTTGTCCCTGCGGGAGGCCATCCGGCTGCGCCACCGCCACATCGGCACCGAGCACATCCTGCTCGGGGTGCTCCGGGAGGGCAACGGGCTGGGGGCGTTGGTGCTCACCGAGTCCGGGGTCGACCTCGACGATCTACGCCGGCGGGTGGAGCTCGCCCTGCGGGCGGCGGCCTGACGGGTGGGGCCGGGTTGAAACCTGTCTGTGGCACTTCCGACGCGCGCCGGTCGCCGGGTCGCTGAAGCCGTCCGGGTGCTGCACACTGGCGCCGTGGATGCTGGACAGGACAGGCGGCCCTCGGGCGGCGACGGCGGGTTGCGCTCCGCTGTGGTGGTCAACCCGGTCAAGGTCGACGATCTCGACGAGTTGCGCCGTACCGTCGACGACGCCCTGACCGCGGCCGGTTGGCCCGCGCCGCAGTGGTTCGAGACGACAGTCGACGACCCGGGTCGCGGCCAGACCGAGCAGGCCGTCAAGGACGGCGTCGACCTGGTCTTCGCCTGCGGGGGTGACGGCACCGTGATGTCCTGCGTCAGCGGGTTGGTCGGCACCGACGTGGCCCTCGCCGTGCTGCCGCAGGGCACCGGCAACCTGCTCGCCGCCAACCTGGGGCTCTCCACCGACCTGGCAGCCGGGTTGCAGGTCGCCGTCGAACGCGGCCGACGGCTGCTCGACGTCGGCGCTGTCGAGGACAAGTACTTCACAGTGATGGCCGGCATGGGCTTCGACGCCCAGATGCTCGAGGCCACCAACGAGACCACCAAGGCCCGCATCGGCTGGCCGGCGTACGTGGTGGGCGCCGCCCGTCACCTACGGGACCGGCCGATGCGGGTGAAGATCCGCATCGACGACCGGCCGCCGGTGCGCCGCCGGGCCCGTTCGGTCCTGATCGCCAACGTCGGTCGGCTGCAGGGCGGCCTGACCCTGCTGACCGAGGCCGAGCCGGACGACGGCTGGCTCGACGTCGCCGTGCTCACCCCGCGCAACCTGCGGCACTGGCTCGCGCTCGGCTGGGCGGTGGTCCGCCGTAGCGGCCGAGTGCCGCAGCTGGAGGTGTTCCGGGGCCGGCGCGTGGTGGTCACCAGCAACCGGGCGCAGCCTCGGGAGTTGGACGGCGACCTGATCTCCCCGGGCCGGCAGTTGCGGGCGGAGGTTCGACCGCAGGCGCTCTGGCTCTGCGTCCCCCAGCCCGAGGACGCCCCCGACCTGGCCGTCGACGCGCAAGGTGCCGGGGAGCGGGGCGAGCAGCTGATCGAGGAAGCCCGCCGTGAGTAGCACCCGCATCGTGCCGGAGACCCGGCTGATGACCGACGAGGAGCTGTCCGCCGACGACGCCTGGCACACACTGCGCGGGCAGGGCGGCTGGCACCTGCTGCGGGACGCGTTCATCCGGTTCCGCTACGGCGACGGGTTCAGCCACTCCCGGGCCTTCGCGCTGCAACTCTGCCTCGCCGTGGTGCCGTTCCTGATCGCCCTCACCGGCCTGATCAGCGAGCTGGGCGTCGAGGAGGGCGGCCAGGTGGTCGCCGACACCGTCCTGGCGCTCACCCCCGGCCAGAGCGCGGAGATGGTCGCCGGGCTGCTCGGCGAGGGCGAACGCGTCGAGGACGCGGGGGAGCTGGCGCTCACCCTCGGTCTGCTCACCGGCCTGTTCGCGCTCACCACCACGATGGCCCAGATCGAGCGGGGCGCCAACCGCATCTACGGCGTCGAGCGGGACCGTCCGGCGCTGCGCAAATACCTGCGGGCCGCCGTGCTGGCCGTCACCGCCGGTCTGCCCGCGCTCGCCGGCTTCCTGATCCTGGTCGGCGGCGGCGCGATGGGCGACTCGGTCCGCGAACACTACGAGTGGGGTGCGCTAGCCAACGGCATCTGGGACGTGATCCGCTTCCCGCTGAGTCTCGGGCTGACCGTTGTCGCCGTCGCCGTGCTGTTCCGACACGCGCCGCGCCGCAACCAACCCGGCCTGTCCTGGCTGTTGTTCGGCGCCGGCATCGCCACGGCGCTGTGGTGGCTGGCCAGCCTGCTGCTCGCCGCGTACGTGCGGTTCAGTGACGGTTTCGGGCAGACCTACGGCGCCCTCACCGGCATGATGGCGCTGCTGCTCTGGGCCAACCTGACCGGGATGGCGCTCTTCGGTGGGCTGGCCTTCGCCGCCCAACTGGAGGCGCTGCGCATCGGTGCGCGGGAGCCCGCCCAACCGGACCTGTGGGAGCCCGACCCGGACCGCGCCGAGCTGTACGACACCGGGGACATGTCGGCGCTCTAGCGGCACCGGCGTGTACGACGGACGCGGATCGGGTAATGCGCCTCGCCAGACAGACAAGGGAGGTGCGGGGTGACCGCGGTCAAAGAGGTGGCGCGCCGTCCGATCGGTCATTTCGCCGAACGGAGCATTGCCGGTCTGGTGGCCGTCACCGGTGCCGGGGTGGCCTTCGGGCTGCTGTTGTTGCTTGTCCGGGTGCAGTGGAGCCCGCTCCAGGATGCCGACCACGGGCTCGCCGAGTGGTTCAACGGCCTCGTCGCCCCGCACCACGCGCTGGTCACCGTGCTCCAGGCGGTGACGGACCTGGGCGGCCGACCGATCCTCATCTGGCTGGTCACCATCGCCGTGGTCGGGTTGCTGATCCGGCGGCAGCCCCGGCTCGCCGTCTACCTGATCATCACGGGGGTCGGCGGCCTGATCCTCGACCCGTCACTGAAGACGCTTGTCGGCCGGCTCCGCCCGGTCGTGGACGTGCCGATCGCCAGCGCGCCCGGCAACAGCTTCCCGAGCGGCCACGCGCTCGGCTCGTTCGTCGCGTACGGCGCGCTGCTGCTGGTGTTCCTGCCGGCGATGGCGCCCCGCTGGCGCAAGCCGGCCATCGTCGGCGTCGGTGTGCTGGTGGCACTGGTCGGGCTGACCCGGATCGCGCTGGGCGTGCACTTCGTCTCCGACGTGCTGGCCGCCTGGCTGCTCGGGGCCGCCTGGCTGGGCGTCACCGCGTACGCCTTCCGACTGTGGCGGCGGGAGCGGGGGCGGCCGGTGCCGCCGCTGACCGAGGGTCTGGAGCCGGAGGCGGGGCACGACATCGCCCCCGCCCCGGCCGAGGAACACGTGTTGGCCCACCCCCGCTCGGCGGTGGCCGAGCTGCTGGTCGGCTGGGTGATCGTGTTCGGGGCGCTGTACGGCTTCGGCACGTACGTCAGCTACCACGCCAAGGGCACCTTCTTCGACACCCTCGACACGGAGGTGCCGCGGTGGTTCGCCGAGCGGCACACCGAGGTGCTGACCGATGTCAGCTGGTGGTGGAGCAAGTTCGGTGACACCCATGCCATCCTGCTGATCTCCCTGGTGTTCTGCCCGCTGGTGCTGGCGGTCTGGCGGCGCTGGCGCCCGGTGCTCTTCGTGGCGCTGGCGATGGTGGGGGAGTTGACCCTCTTCCTCGCGTCGGCCCGCGCGGTCGACCGGCCGCGTCCGCCGGTGGAGAACCTGGACGGGCAGATGCCCACCTCGTCGTTCCCGTCCGGGCACATCGCGGCCACGATCTGCGTCTGGCTGGCGATCACCCTCATCGTCTTCCCGCGTACCGACCGGTGGTGGCGTTGGATCTTCGTGGTGCTGGCCGTGCTCATGCCGGTCGGGGTGGCCACTTCCCGGATGTACCGGGGGATGCACCACCCGACCGACTTCATGGGCGCGATCCTGCTCTCCGCGCTCTGGATCGGGTTGCTCTACCTGGTGATCCGCCCGAACGAGGACCTGAAGGAAGGCAACCGACCGGCCATCGAGTCGGAGGACGTGGACACCCTCGACGACGAGCTGGCGCGGGCCGGCCGAGCCGACTAGGCGCCGCCGTCGTGCTGCGGGTGATGACCTGGAACATCCGCACCGGCGGCCGGGATCGCGGCGGCCCCGACCGGCTGGATCAGGTGGTCCAGGTCGTCGACGAGCACGCACCGGACGTGCTGGCCCTTCAGGAGTTGCGCGGCTTCGACCGGGACGGGCTGATGGCCATCGTGGCGGGCCGGGTGGGGATGATTCCCCATCTGGCCCGGTCCTGCTTCGGGCAGCCGGTGGCGGTGCTGGTCCGGCCGCCGTACCGGGTGGTCGACGCGGGTTCGGTGCGCCGTCCGTTCCACCACGCCGCCGCGCGCGTCGTGGTGGCCACGTCCGCCGGCCCGTTCACCGTGCTCGGCACCCACCTCTACCCGTACTCCGGGGGCCGGCGGCGGATGGAGGTCGACTGGTTGGTCGCCGCGATGCGTCGTAACCAGGGTCCGCTGACGCTGGTCGCCGGTGACCTCAACTCGCTCGACCCGACCGTCGACCACACGGCCCGTCTGGCCGGCATGCCCACCCTCTACCGGCGACGGCACCTGCGTCGCTCCGGTGACGCCGTGGACACCCGCGCGATCGCCCGGTTGCTCGCCGCCGGCCTGGTCGACCTCTGGCCGTCGGGCAACGTCGACGCGCCGGAGACCGCCGGCCACACCGTGCCCACCCGACTCGGCGGGGCCGAGTTCGCCGGGATGCGGCTGGACTACCTGCTCGGCAGCACCGCCCTGGCGCAGCGGGTGGGCGACTGTCGGGTGATCCGCGACGGCGGGGCGGCCACCGCCTCCGATCACTATCCGCTGCTCGCCACGCTGGAGTTGTCTCCCGCCTGACGCCACCCGTCGGTCCGCGCTGCGAGCACCCCCTGGGGCGTGGCGCGGGCCGGTTACCGTGCCACCGTGACCGACCGCCGCGCCCTCCGCTCGCCGCTGCCCGGTCCGGCGAATGATCACCGGTCCGCGCCGACGAGGGCACGTCCGGCCGCCGACCCGCTGGCCTCGGGCACGGCGCAGCCGGCCGCCGTCGCGCCTCCGCTCGTCGCGGCCGTCGCGCGCGGTGTGGCGCTGGTCGTGGTGCTGCCGGTACGCCTGCTCTGGGAGCTGATCGCGGCTGCCGGCCGGCTGCTGCACCGGTACCTGCTCCGCCCGGCGGGCCGGTTCCTTCGCCGCTGGCTGCTGGCCCCGCTGGCCTGGCTTCTGCACCGGCTGGCCTGGCTTCCGCTGGTCTGGTGCGCCCGGCACCTGCTGTGGCTCCCGCTGGTGTGGGTCGTGCGCACGGTGATCTGGCCCGCGCTGGTCTGGCTGACCCGTCATGGGCTGCGCCCGGCCCTGGTGGTCCTGGGGCGCGTGCTGGTCTGGCTCGCCGAGCATCTGCTCCTGTGGCCGCTGCGATGGTTGGGCACGGTGCTCACGCCCGCCGGTCGGCTGGTCGTCGCCGCGATGGTCGGTGCGTGGCGGACGGCCGGCCGGGTGCTGCGACTGCTCCACCGACTGCTGCTGCGCCCACTCGGGCGAGGGTTGCGCTGGCTGTGGCGGCACGCCGTACGCCCGCTGCTGCGGGGAGTCCGGTGGGTCTGGTCGGTGACGGTCGTGCCGGTGGCGCGGAGCCTCAGGGCGGTCTGGCGGGCCACCGTCGCGCCCGTGGCCCGCTGGGCCCACCGTTCGGTGCTCGATCCGGCCCGGCTGGCCGTTCGGGAGGTGCTCAGCGCCCTGGGCCTGCGCCGCTGACACGTGCGCGGCTCAGAGCACCAGATTCAGCAGGACGGTCAGCACCACCGAGGCCACGATCGAGAAGAGGATCATCAGGAGGCAGCCGAGGCCCCCGCCGAGCAGGCGGATCTCCGTGTTGCCGAAGCGCATGATGTTCACCTGTCCGTGAGTGCGGAATGAGGGGCGAGCAGGCGGCGGATCGCGTCCGCGACCGCCGTCGGGTTGGTCGTCGCCGCGTTGTGCGGGGCGCCGGGAACGACCACCAGGTTGGCGTCCGGCACCAACCTGGTCACCTGGTCCCGCCATCGCGGCGGCGCGATCGGGTCCCGCTCGCCGGTCAGGACCAGGGTCGGCGCGGTGATCCGGACCAGGTCCGCCTCGATGGCGTTGCGCACCGAGTGCGACAGCGTCGCGAGGACCCGCCAGGGCCGGGCGTTCCACACATCCCGCGCCAGGATCGGGGCCTGTAGCGGCGCTTCGCGCAGGCTGTCCACCAGCCAACGACCGAACTGGGCCCGTCGGGACCGGGCCGCCGGGTCGCTGGTCGGCCCGGCCAACACCAGCGCGCGTACCGAGCCCGGGTGGTTCGCGGCGAGCGTGGCGGCCACCTCGGCGCCGAACGAGTGCCCCAGCAGGCAGACCGGTGGCAGTCGGTACGCGGCCAGCCAGGCGGCCAGGTGCTCGGCATGCTGGCGCACGTCGTACGCGCCCCGGGGGCGTTGGGTCAGCCCGAAGCCGGGCAGGTCCGGCACGTACACCTGATGGGTGGTGGCGAGCGCGACGGCCAGCGGGGTGAGATACCGGTGCGAGACCGCCAGCCCGTGCACGAGCACCACGGGCGGCGCTTCGGTGGTCGGGCCCGCAGCGTGCCGGGTGTGGGTGCGCAGCCCGTCGACGAGCCGCCACTCGCTGGTCAGTCCGGCGGCCGGCCGGGGCGCGGCCATGCCGAGCTGCAGTTCGGCCAACCCGAATCGGCCGGCGCGAGCCGGTCGGGTCGGCCGGTGCGGCGCACGGGTAGCGGTTCGGTTCACAGTTGACGCAGTCGGGGCAGCAGTTGCTCCTGCGCCCAGTCCAGGAACATCGGCTGGGTCTCCCCACCGACCTGGATGATCGCCACGTGGGTGAAGCCGGCCTCGACGAACTTGCGGAACGCCTCGACGTGCGCTTCCGTGTCCGGACCGCAGGAGATGCCCTCGGCGACATCCTCCTCGCGGACGAACTGGGTGGCGGCGGCGAAGGACTCCGGGCCGGGCAGGTCGGCGTTGACCTTCCAACCCATTCCGAACCAGCGGAACTGGTCGTGCACGATCTTGCGGCACTCCGCCTCGTCGGGGCCGTAGCAGATGGCCACCTGGCCGTAGCGGGGCTGGCCGGCGCCCCCGGCGTCGTCGTACATCTCGATGATGTGCCGGTCGGGTTCGGTGGAGATCAGGCCGTTGCCGTACTCGGCGGCCAGCGTCGCGGACTGTCGACCGGACGCGGCGATGGCCATCGGCACCGGCCGTTCCGGGCGGTCCCAGATGTAGGCGTCGGGCACGTCGAAGTGGTTGCCGGAGAAGGTCAGCGTCTCCCCGTTGAGCAACGGCCGGATGATCTGCAACGCCTCCTCGAACATCTCGTGCCGCTGCTGGACGTGCGGCCAGCCGCCAACCACGTGCTCGTTCAGGTTCTCCCCGGCGCCCAGGCCCAGGGTGAACCGGCCGTCCGAGAGCGCCCCGATGGTGCTGGCCTTCTGCGCGACCACGGCCGGGTGGTAGCGGCGGATCGGGCAGGTCACGAAGGACATCAGCTGCGCGCGGGAGGTGGCGTGGGCGACCGCGCCGAGCACCGACCAGGCGTACGGGGAGTGGCCCTGCGAGTCCAGCCAGGGGTAGTAGTGGTCGGACATCACCAGCTGGTCGAAACCAGCCGCCTCGGCGCGTACCGCATGGTCCACCAGCTGCTTGGGCCCGGCCTGCTCGCTCATCAGGGTGTAGCCGACGCTGACCATCCTGGTATCCCCTCTCGCTGACGGATCGTTCCCGGGATACCCCGGTGCACGGCGGTCAACCCTCCCGTCCGGTTCGGCTGCCGCGGTGCTTGACGGATCCCGGCCGCCTGCCTACCGTCGCTCTTAACCGGTTAAGAGCCGGGTGTGGCGCACATCCTGTGGTGGGGATGACCGCCCCGCGACGGCCCGCGTCCGCGTGGGCCGTTGCGGCTGTCTGGGCTGTGGGCCCGTCAACTGAACCGGTTGCGAAGACCAATCCATCGTCCTACGCTGATGCCTGCGCCGAGAGCCGGGCGCGGCTGCCGGGCTGCAGCCGCCTTCCCCTGTCACATCCCCACCCCTGTCGGGCACCGGGGGTCCTCCCTGAGGAAGGCCATGAAGACTCGACTCTCCGCCGCCGGCGCGACACTGCTCGCGTTGCTCGTCACCGTGCTGGCGTTCGGCCAGCCGGCACACGCCGCGGCTGGTTTCTCCGTCGCAGGCGGCAAGTTGTACGACGCCAACGGCGCCGAATTCATCATGCGCGGCGTCAACCACGCGCACACCTGGTACCCGCAGCAGACCAGCTCGTTCACCGACGTGAAGGCGCTCGGCGCGAACACCGTGCGGGTGGTGCTCTCCAGCGGCGACCGGTGGACCCGCAACACCAACGCCGACGTCGCCAACGTCATCTCGCTCTGCAAGGCCAACAGGCTGATCTGCGTGCTGGAGGTGCACGACACCACCGGGTACGGCGAGCAGAGCGGTGCGATCACCCTCGACCGTGCCGTCGACTACTGGCTCAGCCTCGCCGACGTCCTCGCCGGCCAGGAGAGGTACGTCATCGTCAACATCGGCAACGAGCCGTACGGCAACCAGAACTACGCCTCGTGGGCCACCGACAGCGCCAATGCGATCAAGCGCCTGCGGGCCGGCGGGTTGACCCACACGATCATGGTGGACGCGCCGAACTGGGGGCAGGACTGGTCGTTCACCATGCGCGACAACGCCGCGTCGGTCTTCGCCGCCGACCCGGCCCGCAACACAGTGTTCTCCATCCACATGTACGGGGTGTTCGACACCGCCGCGGAGATCAGCGACTACCTGGGCCGGTTCCGCACTGCCGGGCTGCCCATCGTGGTCGGTGAGTTCGGCTTCAACCACTCCGACGGCAACCCGGACGAGGACGCCATCCTCGCGTACAGCCAGGCCAACGGGATCGGTTGGCTGGGATGGTCGTGGAGCGGCAACGGCGGCGGTGTCGAGTATCTCGACCTGGCCACCAGCTTCAACCCGGCGAGCCTGACCGACTGGGGTCAGCGCCTCTTCAACGGTGTCAACGGCATCCGGCAGACCGCCCGCGAGGCCAGCGTCTTCGGCGGCACCCCACCGCCGACCACCCCACCCCCGACGACGCCACCGCCGACCACCCCGCCCCCGACGACGCCCCCGCCGACCACACCGCCGCCGACGACGCCCCCGCCGAACGGTGGCTGCACGGCGACGTACACGGTGACCAACCAGTGGCAGGGCGGCTTCCAGGGTGAGGTACGGGTGACCGCTGGCGCGAGGGCGATCACCAGTTGGACCGCCGGCTGGACCTTCGCCAACGGCCAGCGTGTCACCCAGTCCTGGAATGTGGCCCTCACCAGCAGCGGAACCACGGTGACCGCCCGCAACACGGACTACAACGGACGGCTGGCCGCCGGGGCCAGTGCCAGCTTCGGCTTCCTCGGCAGTTGGACCGGCACCAACAGCCTGCCGGTGGTGAGCTGCACGGCGAGCTGACCGTCGGACCGGTGGCCGGGTCCCCGTCGGACCCGGCCACCGGAAACCGTCCCGGTCAGTGCTCCCCGGCCAGGTTCACGATGACCACCCCGGCGATGATCAGTGCGATGCCGGTGAGCTTGGCGAACCCCACCGACTCGCCCAGGAACACCGCCCCGATCGCCACGATGGCCGCGGTACCCAGACCCGACCAGAGGGCGTACGCCACCCCTACGGGGATCTCCTTGACGGCCTGGGCCAGCAGGAGGAACGCCAGGGCGTAGCCGCCGAGGCACGCCACCGTCGGCCAGAGCCGACTGAACCCGGCGGTGCTCTTGATCAGGCTGGTTGCCACCACCTCGGCGAGGATGGCGATCCCCAGCAGCACGTACGCCATGCGTCCCCTTGCTCCTTGGTGGTCGATGAAGCCCGTCGCCACCCAGGCTAGTGCCGGCGATGCCCCCGCCCGGCCGACCCGGTCGGGGTGACGGGTTGATCCCTGTCGTTACGGCAGATCGACGGACTGGGCCAGGCGGGCAGCTCGCATGGTCAGGTAGAGCTGTTCGGGGCGGCTGCTCGTGCGGGCGGCGGCGATCCGGTAGTCGGCGATCGCCTGGGCCTGGTCACCGGCCATCTCGTGCAGGTGGGCGCGAGCGGCGGCCAGCCGGTGATGTCCGGCCAACTGCGGGTCGTGGGCCAACGCGTCGAGGGCGGCCAGGCCGGCGGCCGGTCCGTGCACCATGGCCGTCGCCACCGCCCGGTTGAGGGCCACCACCGGGCTGCCGGCCAGGCGTTCCAGCACCTCGTACAGCGCCAGGATCTGCGGCCAGTCGGTCTGCTCGGTGCTCGACGCCTCGTCGTGCAGGGCGGCGATGGCGGCCTGCACCTGGTACGGACCGACCGGCCCGCGTGGCAGTGCCCGGGTGACCAATGCGACGCCCTCGGCGATCGCCGTCGCGTCCCAGCGGCTGCGGTCCTGATCGGCCAGTGAGATCAGCTCGCCGGAAGGCCCGGTCCGTGCCGGGCCGCGTGCCTCGGTGAGCAGCATCAGCGCCAGCAGTCCGGCCGATTCGCTGTCGTTCGGCAGCAGCATGTGCAGCGCGCGGGTCAGCCGGATCGCCTCCGCCGCGAGGTCGACGCGGCGCAGGCCCGGGCCGGTGGTGCTGGTGTGCCCCTCGGTGAAGACCAGGTACAGCACCTGCCGTACGGCGATCAACCGGTCCGCCCGCTCCGCCGGCTCGGGCATCCGGAACGGCAGCCCGGATGCCCGGATGCGCTGCTTGGCCCGGCTGATCCGCTGCGCCATCGTCGCCTCGGGCACCAGGAACGCGCGGGCGATCTCGGCGGTGCTCAACCCACCGACGGCGCGCAGGGTCAGCGCCACCGCCGACGTCGGCGCGAGCGCCGGGTGGCAGCAGAGGAACAGCAGCACCAGAGTGTCGTCCCGCTCGGCGGTCAACTCCTCGTCCGGGGCCTGCGCGTACCGCTGGTCGTCCGGATCCCGGCGGGCGACCAGGTCCTCCCGGCGGCGTCTGGCCTGCTCACCGCGGACCAGCTCGATCATCCGCCGGTAACCGACCTGGATCAGCCAGCCCCGGGGGTTCGCCGGTAGCCCCTCGGTCGGCCATTGGGTGGCGGCGGCCAGCAGCGCCTCCTGCACCGCGTCCTCCGCCGTGGCGAAGTCACCGAAGCGGCGGCTGAGCACGCCGAGGACCTGCGGCGCCAACTCGCGCAGCAGGTCCTCGATGCGGGGGTCGGTGTTCAGTCCCTCACAGCTCCTGTGCCGGGGCGGACATCACCGGGTGCACCTCGATCGGCATGTTCAGCGGCCGGCCGCCGGGGCCGGGCGCCGTGGAGATGTGCGCGGCCAGCTCCACGGCCCGCTGCGGGCTTTCGCAGTCGACGATCCAGAAGCCGGCCAGGAACTCCTTCGTCTCGGCGAACGGCCCCTCGGTGACCACCGGCGCCCCACCCTCACCGGCGCGGACGATCCGGGCCTGCTGCGGGCCACCGAGGCCCTGCCCGTCGACCCACTCGCCGGCGGCGGTGAGCTTGGCGTTGACCTCGCCCATGAATGCGATGTGCGCCCGGACCTCGTCCTGGGTCCAGGTGTCGACGCTCGGAAAGTCGGTCGCGGCGGCGCTGAACTGCATCAGCAGCATGTACTTCATGGTTGGCTCCTCACGCCCGTGCACCGTCGTCGGTGCTCTCACACTGAGGTAGAAGCAGGCCCCGCCGTTCTCGACACCCCGGCCGAAGATTCTCCAGAATCTTTTCGGTCGACGGCGTCGACCTCCAGCACCAGGCTCTGCTCCGGGTGCAGGGCCGGCAGCTGCACACCCACCCGGGCCAGCGCCGCCCCGCTGAGGGTGAGACCACTCGCCAGCCAGGTGGGCGGGGACAGGTCGATGCTCGCCGGGGCCGGTACGCCAGACACCTGCCGTACCCGATACCGCCGGCCCGGGTCGAGGCCGGGCAGCCGCACCGCGCCGGGCACCTGCGCCACCGAGGTGGTCAGCCGGGCCACCGCGTACACCGCTCGGGTGTTGTCGTGATCGACCACGCCGTGCGCCCAGACGGCCGGGTCCGGGTGGTCGACCCGGACCACCCGACCGGCGTGCAGCAGCGGGCGCAGCCGCTTGTGCAGTGCCACCCAGGCGGCCAGTTCGGTCTGTTCGGCGGCGCTGATCGACGCGATGTCCCACTCGATGCCGTGGTGGCCGAAGAGCGCGGTCGCCGCCCGGAAACCCAGGTCGTGTACGCGGTTGGTGGTGTGCGAGCGTTCCGGACCGACGTGGGTGCCGATCAGCTCCGGTGGCAGCAGCAGCCCCGTCCAGCGTTGGATGCTGAGCCGCTCCAGGGCGTCGTTGCAGTCGCTGGCCCAGACCCGGTCGGTGCGCGCCAGGATGGCCAGGTCCACCCGGGCCCCGCCGGACGAGCAGCTCTCGATCTCCAAACCCGGGTGTCGATCGCGCAACTCGTCGAAGAGCCGGTAGACCGCCAGGGTCTGCCCGTGCACCCCGGGGCGGCCATGGTGCCCGGCCTCGGTGAGGTCCCGGTTCTGGTCCCACTTGAGGTACCGGATGCCGGGGTGGTCGGTGAGCAGTGTGTCGAGGCGTTCCAGCACATAGTCGTACGCCTCGGGGCGGCCCAGGTCGAGCACCTGCTGGTGACGCCAGGCCGGCGGCAGCCGCCCCGGCACGGCGAGCAACCAGTCGGGGTGCGCGCGGAACAGGTCCGAGTCGGGGTTGACCATCTCCGGCTCGACCCAGAGGCCGAACTGGAGGCCCTGGCCGGTGACGTGCTCGATCAGCGGTTGCAGGCCGTCCGGCCAGACGCCCTCGTCGACGTACCAGTCGCCGAGCCCGGCGGTGTCGTCGCGCCGGCCGCGGAACCAGCCGTCGTCGAGCACGAACCGCTCCACGCCGATCTGCGCGGCCCGGTCGGCGAGCGCCCGCAGCCGGTCCAGGTCGTGGTCGAAGTAGACCGCCTCCCAGACGTTGAGGGTGACCGGGCGGGGGGAGCGCGGGTGCTCGGGGCGAGCCCGGAGGTGGGTGTGCAGCACGTCGCTGAGCCCGTCCAGCCCGACGTCGGACCAGACCGCGTAGAGCAGGGGAGTCTCGTACGCCTCGCCGGGGCCGAGCCGGATCTCCCCGGGGGCCAGCAGCTCGCCGCCACCGAGGGTGGACTCGCCGGTGGGCCGACGCTCGGCGAACGTGACGTGGTCGCCGCTCCAGGCAGTGTGCACCGCCCAGACCTCGCCGTGGCCGAAGCCGAACCCGGTGGTGCCGGCCACCAGCAGCAGCGTGGCGTCGTGCCCGGTACGGCCGTGTCGGCCCTCGCGGACCCAGGTGCCGTGCTGCCACGGGTGCCGCTGCGGGGACCGTTCCCGACACCACCGGCCGGTCAGGTCGAGCAGTTCGGTGGCGACCGCCGGCACCGGCAGCACCGGCGTCAGCTCCCGCAGCTCGTACGCGCTGTCGCCGTCGTTGCGCAGCCGGTGCCGTACGGCCAGCAGGCCGTACGGGTCGAGCATGATCTCGATGGTCAGGGCCAGCCCGGTGGCCGGGTCCGACGCCCGGACGGTCACCCGCGCCGGTCCGTCGGCGGGCTGGTCGACGTCGAGACCGTCCAGCCGGAACGCGGTGGACCAGTCGGCCCCGTCGCGGTGGCCGGCCAGACCGGGCCGTCCACTCCAGCCGGCGCTCGCCTCCGGCAGCACTGACAGCACGGTCGGCTCGTCGAAGCTGCTCGGCACCACCGGCGGTACGGTCGCGTCGGTGAGCTGGCGCAGGCCGTCGTCGTCGAGGTCGCCGACGTCGCCGCCCCAGTGCACGACCCGGGGCAGCCCCGGGCCGCGCGCGTCGAGCACCAGGCTGGTCCGCGCGCGGCGCAGGTGCAGGATCGTCATCCTTTGGAGGCTCCCAAGGTCAGGCCCCGAACGAAGTGCCGCTGGAGCATAAAGAAGATCACCAGGGTGGGGATCGCGACGAGCACGCTGCCCGCCGAGACCAGGTTGTTGTCGGTGAAGAACTCACCGCGCAGGTTGTTGAGCGAGCTGGTCACCGGGAACTTGTCGCCGGTACGCATGAGGACGGTGGCCCAGAAGAACTCGTTGTAGATCCAGGTCACCTCCAGCGTCGCCAGCGCGGCCAGGGCCGGCCGGCACAGCGGCATGGTGACCTGCCAGTACTGTCGCCAGATGCTCGCCCCGTCGACCATCGCCGCCTCGTACAGGTCACGGGGCAGCGCCTTCATGTAGTTGCTGAGCACGAAGACACAGAAACCGCACTGGAAGGCCACGTTGATCAGGATCAGCCCCCAGTAGCTGTCGTAGAGCAGCTCCGAGTCGCTCATGAACTCCGGCAGCGGCACCGCGGTGAAGAGCCGGAACAGCGGGATGAGCAGCGCCTGCTGGGGCAGCAGGTTGGCCGCGGTGAAGATCCCGAGCAGGACGAGGTTGAGCTTCCAACTGAACCGGGCGATGACGAACGCCACGCAGGAGGCGAGGAAGAGCGTCAGCAGCACCGCCGGCACGGTGATGTACACCGAGTTGAGGAAGTGCTGCCCGAACTCCGCCGTCCGCCAGGCGGTGACGTAGTTGTCGAAGGTCCAGCCGCCGAAGGAGACGTAGCCGTTCGCGGCGGTGTAGTCGTACGAGCGCAGCGAGGTCAGCACCGCCCAGGCGATCGGGAAGAGCCAGGCCAGCGAGACGACGATGAGGAAGCCGTGCAGCAGGATCCGTAACGGGGTCAGCTTGCGGCGGCGGGGTGGCGCGTCGGGCCCGTCCTCGGTACGCCGGGTGATGGTCGTGCTGCTCATTCCCGGTTCTCCCTCATCACGGTCGCCAGGTAGATGGTGATGAAGACCAGCGAGACGACCAGCATGATCGTCGCGAGCGCCGAGCCGAAGCCGATCCGGCTCGCCTCACCCACCACGTTCTGGGTGACCAGCGCGGAGATCAGCTCCAGCCCGTTGCGGCCCTTGTTGACCACCCAGACCAGGTCGAACGCGCGCAGCGACTCGATCACGGTCACCACCAGCACGATGATGTTGATGGGCCGCATGACCGGGAACACGACCCGGAAGAACGCGCGGCTCTCCGAGGCGCCGTCGACCGCCGCCGCCTCGCGCAGCGATGGGTCGACGCCCTTCAGACCGGCCAGGTAGAGCAGCATGATGTACCCGACGTGCCGCCACCCGGAGGCGACCATGACCGCCCAGATGTTGACGCTGGAGTCGCCGTACCAGTCGATGCTGCTGCCGAAGACGGCGTTGATCAGGCCCTGGTCCCGGGAGTAGAGCAGCTGCCAGACGAAGCCGATGAGCGCCAGCGAGAGCACCACCGGCAGGTAGAGCGCGGTCTGGTAGAAGCGGCTGCCGCGCAGTTCCTTGTCCAACAGCACGGCCAGGAACATGCCGAACGGGGTGGCCACCACGAAGAGCGCCGCGAGCCAGAGCAGGTTGTGCTGGACCGCCGGCACGAACGGCGGGTAGATGTTCACCACGTCGCTGTAGTTGCGCGCGCCGACGAACTCGATCTCGTTGAGAGGGCCGATGCCGTCCCAGTTGGTGCCGGAGAGCAGCACGGTGGCCGCCGCCGGCAACCAGACGAACCCGGTGACGAGCAGCAGTGGGACGAGCACCATCAGCGTGATGACCACGCGGTCGGTGCGGGACAGGAGCCGTAGCCGCCGGCGACGACCACCAGTGGAGGTGGTCGCGGCCGGCGGCGGCACGGCGCGATCCGCTTGGATCAGGGGCAGGTCGGACACGATGTCCTCCCCCTTCCGCCGTCAGTCAGTGAAGATCGACTTTTTCTGGTTCTCGATGGACGAGGTGAGCCCGCCGATGTCCTTGGGGTCCTTGATGAACTGCTGGAGCGCCGGGATGATCACCGTCGAGGCGAAGTCCGGCCGGGTGTCCCGGTCGAGGAACTGGGCGATCTCGGTGGCCGACCCGACCAGCTCGGCCGCCTTCTTCTGAAGCGCGGTGTAGCCGCTGACGTCCGCGCTGGTGTTGGCGACCAGGGTGGCCGGGTCGTTCTTGATCGTGATGTTCGCAGCGTCCTTGCCACCGAAGTACTCCAGCAGCTTGCGCGCGTTGTCCTCGCTCTTGGGCTTGCGGGCCATCATGTAGCCGTCGATCGGGGCGTCCAGCGCCTTGGCGCCGATGGCCGGGTCGATCTCGGGGAAGGTGAAGAAGTCGAGGTCGCTCTGCTCCTCGTTGCTGAACTGCTGACCGACGAAGAGGCCGAGCAGGTACATGCCGCTCTTCTTCTGCTGCAACGACTGCGCGGCCTCCTGCCAGGTGCGGCCGAGGCTGTCCGGCTGGTGCAGGGGGAGCAGGCCGGCCCAGGTGTCGAAGACCTTCTTGACCTTGTCGGAGGTCCAGGCCTCCTTGCCGGCCATCAGGTCGATGTGGAACTGGTAGCCGTTGATGCGCAGGTTGAGGATGTCGAAGGTGCCCATCGCCGGCCAGCCGTCCTTGTCGGCGAAGGCGATGGGGGTGAGGCCGTCCCTCTTCATCTGTGCGCCGAGCGCGGTGAGCTGGTCCAGGGTGGTGGGCACCTGGTAGCCGTGCTGCTGCCACACCGACTTGCGGTAGAAGACCGCCCACGGGTAGTAGGACGCCGGCACGAAGTACTGTTTGCCGTCGTCGCCGGTGGATGCCTTCCTGAAGGCGTCGGAGTAGCCGGAGAGCTTGCCCCACACGTCGCTGATGTCGCTGGCCAGGCCCTTCTGCGCGAAGAAGCGCATCCGGTAACCGGCGAACCAGGTGAACACGTCGTCGGGCTTGCCCTGTAGGTAATTGTTGATGTTCTCCTGGAACGTGTTGTGGTCGACCGTATTGACCGCGACCTGCACCCCGGACGAGGTCTTGAAGCCGTCGGTGACCTTGACCAGGACGTCCTTCGGCTTCGGGTCGGACTGGTTCGAGCCGAGCGACACGTCCTTGCTGGACCCGCCGGAGCCGGAGTCGTCGCCGCAGCCGGCGAGCAGGCCGGTGCCGAGTAGCGCGCCCGTGCCGGCCGCGCCGGCCAGCAACGACCGTCGGTTGATGCCGGCGACTGAGGGCGGTACGAGCCGAGCCAGGTACTCGGCTTGGGATTGGGGACGGGACATCTGTGCCTCCTGCGGATGAGAAGGAGCTACGCCCAAGGGCCTCAGGGGTGGTGAAGGCAGGTCCAGCGCCGTGATCACACATTGAGATCCACCGAGAATCCACATTGGCGAACACGAACGGCCATTGGGGCCTCAAGCTACTCTGCGGTCGGGCGCTGTCAAGAGGGCAGTTCGCCTCTGATAACCCAGTCGTGACACGGCCGTTATCTGGTAAACGTTGGAAAGAAGCTCAATGTTGGAACCTGTTGACTTTCGTGGACCAGCGGGTGCACCCTCAGCTGTCATGCGGCGATGGCAGGGTGACAGCATCTATTTCGGCGGCGACTACAACCCCGAGCAGTGGCCCGAGGAAACCTGGTCCGAGGACGTCGAGCTGATGCGCCAGGCCGGGGTCAACCTGGTCTCCGTCGGCATCTTCTCCTGGGCGTTGCTGGAGCCCACCCAGGGTCGGTTCGAGTTCGGCTGGCTGGATCGGGTGCTGGATCTGCTGCACGACGGCGGCATCCAGGTCGACCTGGCCACCGCCACGGCCAGCCCACCGCCGTGGTTGGCCCGCGCTCACCCGGAGACGCTGCCCCGCCGGGCCGACGGCGCGATCCTCTGGCCGGGGGGACGGCAGGCGTACTGCCCCAGCTCACCGGTGTTCCGCGAGCGGTCGCTGGAGTTGGTACGCGCGGTCGCCGGCCGGTACGCCGAGCACCCCGCCGTGGTCATGTGGCACATCTCCAACGAACTGGGCTGCCACAACGTGCACTGCTACTGCGACGTCAGCGCCGAGGCGTTCCGCGGTTGGCTGCGCGAGCGCTACGGCGACCTGGACCGGCTCAACGACGCCTGGGGCACCGCGTTCTGGAGCCAGCGCTACGGCGACTGGGCCGAGATCAACCCGCCGCGCGCCGCGCTGACCTTCGCCAACCCGACGCAGCAGCTGGACTTCCTGCGGTTCTCCTCCGACGAGCAACGCGCCCAACTGCGCGCCGAGCGCGAGGTGTTGCAGACGTTGGTCCGGCAGCCGATCACCACCAACTTCATGATCGGCTTCGGGATCAAGCACATGGACTACCACTCCTGGGCGTCCGACGTGGACCTCGTCTCCAACGACCACTACCTGACCGCCGCCGACCCGCAGGCGCACCTCGGGCTGGCACTCGCCGCCGACCACACCCGGGGCGTCGCCGGTGGCGACCCGTGGTTGCTGATGGAGCACTCCACCAGCGCGGTCAACTGGCAGCCACGCAACGTGGCCAAGCTGCCCGGGCAGATGCGCCGCAACAGCCTCGCGCACGTCGCCCGCGGTGCCGACGGGGTGCTCTTCTTCCAGTGGCGTGCCTCCCGGGCCGGCGCGGAGAAGTTCCACTCCGCGCTGGTGCCGCACGCCGGGCCGGACACCAAGGTGTTCCGCGAGGTCTGCCAGCTCGGCGCGGACCTCAAGGCGCTGGCCGAGATACGCGGCAGCCGGGTGGACGCCGACGTGGCGATCCTGTTCGACTGGGAGGCATGGTGGGGTGTCGAGTTGGATTCGCGCCCCAGCGTCGACGTCACCTACGCCGACCGGCTGAACGCCCTGTACGGCTCGCTGTGGCGGGCCGGCGTGACCGCCGACATCGTCCACCCGTCGACCGACCTCAGCGGCTACCGGCTGGTCCTGGTGCCGACCCTCTACCTGGTCCGGGACGCCGACGTCGACGCGCTGCACCGGTACGTCGCGGCCGGTGGCACGGCGGCGGTCACCTACTTCAGCGGCATCGTCGACGCCGACGACCACATCCGGCTGGGCGGCTACCCGGGCGCGTTCCGGGAGTTGCTCGGCGTGCGGACCGAGGAGTTCTTCCCGCTGCGCGAGGGCGAGCAGGTCCACCTCGACGACGGCGGCACCGCCGACGTGTGGACCGAGTGGGTGCACCCCGACGGCGCCGAGGTGCTCGCGTCGTACACCGATGGGCCCTTGCCCGGCGTGCCGGCGCTGACCCGACACCGGGTGGGCGACGGCGCCGCCTGGTATGTCGGCACCCGGCTGGACGAGCCGGCAACCGATCGACTGGTGGCCCGGCTGCTCGCCGAGGCCGGCGTCCGCCCGGCGGTGTCGGCGCCGTCCGGGGTGGAGGTGGTCCGCCGCCGCGACGGCGACCGGACCTGGCTGTTCGCGATCAACCACACCGACACCGAGGTACGCCTGCCGGCGCACGGCGTCGAGCTGTTGACCGGAGGACACTGCGTCGGTGAGCTGGCACTGCCGGCCGGTGAGGTGGCGGTCGTCCGTGAGGATCGGACCTGATTCCGACGACAGTCACAGCGCGAAGGAGGTTCCCCCCATGCTCGCCCAGCAGCGGCAGACCGCCATCCTCGATCTGATCCGCCAACGCGGCGGGGTACGGGTGAGTCACCTGGTCAGTCGGTTCGGCGTGTCCGACATGACGATCCGGCGTGACCTGGAGGTGTTGGCCGAGCGCGGCCTGGTGGACAAGGTGCACGGCGGCGCGACCCTCGCCGGGCCGGGCTCGGCCGAGGAACCCGGCTTCGCCGCGAAGTCGATCCGCCAGCAGGCGGAGAAGCGGGCCATCGCCGAGCGGGCCGCGACGATGGTGGAGCCGGGAATGGCCATCGCGCTCTCCGCCGGCACCACCACCGCCGCGCTGGCCACGCTCCTCTCCGACGTACGCGGGCTGACCGTGGTGACCAACTCGATCCCGGTGGCCGACGCGCTCTACCAGAACCCGCGCGCCGACCAGACCGTCGTGTTGACCGGTGGCATCCGCACCCCGTCGGACGCGTTGACCGGGCCGGTGGCCGAGGCGGCGATCAGCGCGCTCAACGTCGACCTGCTCTTCCTCGGCGTGCACGGCCTCAGCCCACGGACCGGGTTCACCACGCCCAACCTGCTGGAGGCCGGCGTCAACCGCTGCCTCATCGGCGCGGCCCGCCGGTTGGTGGTGCTCGCCGACCACACCAAGTGGGAGACGATCGGCATCGCCACCATCGCCCCACTGGAGGCCGCCGACGTGCTGATCACCGACCGTGGGCTGCCGACCGAGGCGCGCACCTTGATTGGCGAACAGGTCGGCGAACTGGTGATCGTGGAGCCCGACTGACGGCCTGACGCCCTCAGCTCGGCCTCCCGGCTCGCCGCCTCTTGGCGACGTACGGCAGGGCGAACAGGTACAACCCGGTGAACAGGAGCAGGGCAAGGGGAAGCAGGGGCACGTAGGACACCCAGACGACGGGGTCCTCCTGTGCCAACGCGACGAAGGTGACGATGACGGTCACCGTGAAGGCGATGGCCAGCCACCGGTGGATCTGCCGAACCCATGCGTTCGCACTCAAGGCAACCTCCTGGGATGACGAGCATCTTTCGTTCCCGGCGATCTGCCGGTCGGGATGTCGACGGCGGTCACGCTAGCTGCGGCTCGATGACCAGGGCTTCTCGATTCCTGACCGATCCGCCGCTCTTGTCGTGCTGCCGGATTAAGGTCCGAGCGGCGGCGACCCTCGTCTACCCGGCAGGCGGCTGGATGGCCTTCGTCAACGGGGTGAAGGACGGCGATTTCGCCCCCTGATGCGTGATCGACTCGGGTTCACGGAAGTCGGGGTGTCCTGGTCGTGGTGATGCCCCGCTTTCCAGGAACCCGAGTTGATCAAGCGCGCGGCGCGCCATCGTGGCGCTTCACAGCCACCTCACAGGGGTGCTGGATAGGGTGCCGTTCGAGTCAACGTCCGACTCCAGCCTGGAGCGGTCGGCGTCGCACAGGAGTTCCGATGGTCTTCAAGAAGATGTTGAGCGCGTTCGGTGTGGGCGGTCCCAGCGTGGACACCGTGCTGACCAACCCCAACACCCGGCCCGGCCTGACCCTCGACGGGCAGGTCAACCTCGTCGGCGGCGACGCTGAGGCAGCCATCGAGCAGGTGGTGATCGGCCTGGTCACCCGGGTCGAGGTCGAGGGACACGATACCGAGTACGCGGGCACGATGGAGTTCCACCGCATGGCGGTCAGCGGTCCGCTCAAGCTCGCCCCGAAGCAGCAGCTCTCGATCCCGTTCCAGCTGCCGGTGCCGTGGGAGACCCCGATCACCGACGTGTACGGCCAGCGCCTGCACGGCATGACGATGGGTCTGCGCACCGAGCTGGCGATCGCCCGGGCGGTCGACAAGAGCGACCTGGACCAGGTGGCGGTGCACCCGCTGCCGGTGCACGAGCGGATCCTGGAGGCGTTCCAGCGGCTCGGCTTCCGGTTCAAGCACGCCGACCTGGAGCGTGGTCACATCCGGGGCGTGCAGCAGACGCTGCCGTTCTACCAGGAGATCGAGTTCTTCGCCTCCCCGCAGTACGCGAGCACCATCCGGGAGGTCGAGCTGACACTCGTGACCAGCCAGCGCGGTGTGGAGGTCATCCTGGAGTGCGACAAGCGCGGCGGGTTCCTCAGTGCCGGGCACGACGCGTTCGGTCGCTTCCAGGTGTCGCACGCCGACGTCGACCGGGTGGACTGGGCGCAGGTCGTCGACGGTTGGCTGCGCGAGACCACGTCCCGCTACGGCAGCCTGCGCTCCCAGTACGGCGCGAGCCACGGTCGCGGCCGTGGGCACGGCGGCATGGGCGGCATGGTGGCCGGGGCGGCGCTCGGCGTCGCCGGCGGCATGGTCGCCGGCGAGATGATCGAGGATGCGTTCGAGGGTGACTTCGGCGGAGACTTCGGCGGCGACGAGTAGTCCTGCACAGACGACGGTGGCCTCCGGGAGGTTCTCCCGGAGGCCACCGTGCACTGTGAACCGGTCAGTGCCGGGCCTTGCGCTCCTCGCTGCTGCGCCAGTTGCTGCCGGCCTTCGAGAGGCCACGGCTACCGAGGTAGCCCAGCGTCAGCAGGGTGATCAGGAACCAGGCGTTGTCGGCCCGGAAGATGTCCACCCCTGCGGAGTTCTTACCGACGACCTGCGACGCGCCCAGTACGGCGGCCACCGCGATCAGGTAGATCCAGAACTCGGTGGTCTTGAACGCCTGCTTGGTCTCCGTACCGGGTGCCTGCATGTCGTTGCGACGCCCATCGTGCATGACCGGCATCTGCTGGGTTTGCATGTCCCGCATCTGAGCGGGATTCTGCGGGTCGTTCATGGGCCGGTTCATCGGCCGGGTGGAAGCAGCCTGCGTGCTCATCTGGTCCTCCTCAGGATGCGATGAGTCGTACCTGCATTCCCTCGCCCCGCTACCGCGTTTCGGCCACGGCACGGTTCGCTTTCGTGGCGGGGACAACCCCCGACTACCCGAGGCCCCGGAGCAGGTAACACCGATCGCCGGCCGGAAAAATCCGGCCGGCGATCGGGTGGTCGACGGGTCAGCGCAGGCCGTTGCGGATCGCCACGCTCACCAGAAGGCCCGGGTCGTCGGTGATGATGCCGTCGACGCCGAGGTCGATGACCCGCTGCATCACCGTTGCGTCATCGACGGTGTACGGGATCACCTTCAGGTCGTAGCGCGTTTGCAGGGTCTGAACGTCCGGTCCGTGGAAGTATGCCGGGTTCTCCCGCAGGTACCAGTCGGTCGAGGCGACAGTGCCCTGCTTCGGGTCGTGCACCTGCCAGTTGGCCGAGACCGTGCCAGCGCCCGCGGCCCGGGTCAGCTTGCCGAGGTCCTGGTACTTCCACCAGTCCAGTCCGCCGGTCCACGGGCTCTTCACCGACGGGTTGCCGTAGACCGCCTCCAGCGAGCACTCGTCGGCGAGGGTCGCGCACTCGGCCGGACCGTACTGCCAGACCAGGCCGACAGTGCCGATCCGCCGGTCGAGCTGCCGGGCGTACGTGATGGTGCGCCAGTCGAAGGACTGGATGGTGGCCCGGCTGGTGAAGCCGGCTCGCTGGATCGCGTCGACGAGCTTGCGGGTGAAGCTGCGGTACGGCTCGGTGTCGTTCACCACCGGGCTGATCTTCGTCTCGATGTTCATTCCGATGTCGGTGCGGCCACTCGCCTTCACCAGGGCGAATACCTCGTCCAGGGTCGGGATCCGGGCACCGGGCGCGGGCACCTGGGCGGGCAGCTCGGGCAGCGTCTTCGTGCCGCAGTCCACGGTCTTGAGCTGCGCCAGGGTCAACTCGTGCACCGGCTTCCCCACGTACGGGAACTTCCGGTCGCCCGGGCGCACCGGGGCGGTGTCGACGCAGTGGGACCCGTTGACGGTGCGATCGTGCAGCACCACGAGCTTGCCGTCGGCGGTCACGTTGGTGTCCAGTTCCAGGGTGGAGATGGCCCGGTTGGACAGCGCGTTCGCGAACGCCGGCAGGGTGTTCTCCGGCCGGGTGGCCCGACCGCCCCGGTGTGCCTGGATGTCGAACGGCGCGGTGTACGCCTTCGGCAGTTGGTAACCGCGCTGCGCCAGCAGGCCCCGCAACCGGTCCGGGTAGTCGGTGATGAGGCCGTCCACCCCGTCGTCGATGAGCTTGGTCATGGTCGGCACGTCGTCGACCGTCCACGGGATCACCTTGATCCCGTAGCGGTGCGCCTGGGCGACCATCTCCTTCGTGACGTACGGCTTGTAGCCCGGGTCGGTGACCGTGCCGTTCTGCGGGGACCCGTGCACCGGCGAGAAGGCGCTGGCGCCGAAGCTGCGGATCGCCTTGATCGGGTCGCCGCCGAAGTCATCGATGTCCAGCCCGCCCAGCCACGGTGAGGCACCCGGCTGACCGGTCTGGAGGAAGTCGTAGTTGGTCAGGGCGACCAGCGGCAGCTTCGGCTCGACCTGACGCATGCGCATCAGCGCGCCCCAGTCGAAGCTCTGGATGGTGACCTGCTTGAGCAGCCCGGCGGCGCGGATCTCGCCCGCGGTGACCCGGACGAACTGCTCACGAGGGGCGGTCTCGGTCGGCGCGCCGGCCTCGACCTTGGTCTCGACGTTGAGCTTCACGTCCTTCGCCCGGTAGCGGTTGACCAGCGCGAAGACCTCACGCAGCAGCGGCATCCGGGCACCGGGGACGGCGAGCTGGCCGGGCTTGTCCGACAGCGTCTTGGAGCCGCAGTCCAGCGAGCGCACCTGGGCCAGGCTGAGCGTGTTGATGTACTTCCCGACGTACGGGAACTCCGGGTCGCCGGGCGTCACCGGGGTGGTGTCGACGCACTTGGTGCCGGTCACCTTGCGGTCGTGGGTGACGACGGCCTGGCCGTCCTCGGTGATCTGCACGTCCAGTTCGAGGGTGCTCACCCCGAGCTGGAGGGCGTTGCCGAAGGAGGCGAGGGTGTTCTCCACCCGCAGGCCGAGGCCACCCCGGTGGGCCTGCACGTCGAATGTCCGGTCCGGTCGTGGCTTCGCCTGGGCGGGCACCGCGAGCCCGGTCGTCACCGTCGCGGCCACCAGGGCCGCGACGGCGGTACGGCGTACTGTGCGCACGCTGTCATCCCCTCCTGCCGGCGGGCATCTCCCACCGGTCGCGGGACAGCATGGACATCTCGGGCTGCGGGCAGGCGGCCAGCGGGCGGCGTGACGGTGAACCGCCGTGGACGACCTCCCGGTCACGCCGGGTTTGGTCGGCCGGTGGCCGGGCACGCAGTCAGTTCCACAGCTTCTGCGAGGTGATGGACGTGCGTGAGGACGACATGCGGCAGGATGCCGCCCGCGAGGCCGAGGATCGGATCGCCGGCGGCGTGTACGGCAAGGGCGCCCTCGACGAGGTGACTGTGCCCCGCACCGATGTGGAGAGTCAGATCCAGCGGGATGACCCGTTCGATCCGGCGAAGGAACGGATCGACCCTCAGGTGCTGCGCGACGGTGGCCCCGTCGGCGGGCAGGGTGCGGTGACCACCACCGGTGGCACCGCCGGGCCGGCGAGCGTACGCCGGGTGGCCCGACAGCCGGAGCGACACCCGGGCAAGGTCGCGCCGACCACCACCGGCGATGCCACCACCGGCGGCCTGAGCACCCCGATGGGCGGTGGCACCAGCGACCAGTCCACCTCCGCAACGGGCCCGGCGAAGTCCATCAGGGACAAATCCAACGACTAACCCCACCCACCCACCCACCCACCCGCCCCCTGGCGGCGTGATCATGAGGTTGACGTGGCTGTCAGAGATCACAGGCCACGTCAACCTCATGATCGACTCATCGGGTGGGGGTAAGGGTGGGGGTGGAGGTGGGGCGGAGGACGCCTAGGCGTTGGGTGGCGCGGGTCAGGGCTACGTAGAGGTCGCTGCGTCCGCGGGGGGACTCGGCCACCATCCGGTCCGGGTCGACCACCAGCACCGAGTCGAACTCCAACCCCTTGGCCTGCGCGACGGTCAACACCACCACCCGGCTCTCCAGCTCCGGATGCTCGCCGACGGCGGCCTCGGGCAGGGCGGCGGTCACCGCCGCGCCCAACTCGCCCACCCGGCCGGCCGGCACGAGCACCCCGAGCCGGCCCTCGGTCAGCCCGGCCGCCTCCCGGGTGGCCTCGGCGACCAACTCCGCCGCCAACCGCCCGTCGGGCACCGTCCGGTCCCACGGGGGTACGCCGCTCTCTCGCACCGAGCGCGGCGGCTGCAGCGCCGGGTCGATCTCGGCCAGTACGTCGGCGGCGACCGCCATGATCTCGGCGGGGGTGCGGTAGCTGACCGTCAGCTCGGTGAGCCGCCACCGCTGCTCGACGTACGGGGCGAGGGCGTCGGCCCAGGAGGGCGTGCCGCTGAGCGCGCCGGTCTGCGCCACATCCCCGACGATCGTCATCGACCGGCTCGGGCAGCGGCGCATCAGCAGTCGCCAGGCCATTGGCGAAAGCTCCTGCGCCTCGTCCACGATGACGTGGCCGAACGCCCAGGTGCGGTCGGCGGCGGCCCGCTGCGCGGTGGTCAGCCGGTCGGCCTCCTCCTGCCGCTCCAGCAGCCGATCCGCGTCGATCAGGTCGGTCACGCCGAGGATTTCACCGCCCTCGGCCTCGTCCTCGACGTCGATCGAGCGGGAACCGCGGGCGATCTCCAGCACGCCCTCGGCGTACTCCCGTTCCATCATGCGGATGCGGTCCCGCCGGGCGGCGGCGGCGCGTTCGTCCTCGCCGAGCAGTTCGGCGGCCTCGTCCAGCAGCGGGACGTCGGCCGGCGTCCAGCCACCGGGCTCGCGGCGCAGCAGCGCCCGCTCGTCCTCGCTGAGCATCGGCGCGGCGGCGATGATCCGGTCCGGGTCGGCGTACAGGTCGGCGAGCAGCCGCTGCGGGGTGAGCACCGGCCACAGCCGGTCGAGGGCGGCCTGGATCTCCGTCTCCTCGCGCAGCTCGCGGCGGATCTCGGCCCGGTCCGCCTCGTCGAGGAGGTTGTCCCCGCCGAGCGGGTCGGCGCCGATGCGTTCGGCCACCTGGTCGGCGAGCGCGTGCACGATCTCCACGTCGAACAACGCGCGGGCCAGGTTGTGCGGTCGGTCGACGCGGCGGACCCGGTCCCGGGCAGCCCGCACGATCTCCGGGTCGAGGGTCAGCGTCTCCCGCTCGACCTCGATCTCCAGCGGCTCGTCCGGCACCCACTGCCGGTCCCGTACGGCCAGCGCCAACACCTCGGCCAGCACCGCTCGGCCCTTCAACGCCGCGGTCTCGGCCGGCTCGGTCCGTTGGGCGCTCACCCCGGGAAAGAGATCACCCTGGGTACGCAGCAGCACGCCGGTCTCAGCCAGCGTCGGCAGCACCTGGGAGATGTAGCGCAGGAAGGTCGCGTTCGGGCCGACCAGCAGCACGCCACGGCTGGAGAGTTCCCGGCGGTGCGTGTAGAGCAGGTACGCCGCCCGGTGCAGCGCGACAGCGGTCTTGCCGGTGCCGGGGCCGCCCTGGACCACCATCACGCCCGGAAGCTCCGCGCGGATGATCTCGTCCTGTTCGGCCTGGATGGTCTCGACGATGTCGCGCATCCGGCCGGTACGGCCCGCGTTGAGCGCGGCGAGCAGCGACGCCTCACCGGTCAGCTCCTCGTGGGCGCCGGGGGAGGCGGTGTCGATGTCGAGCACCTCGTCGTTGAGCCCGGTCACCTTGCGCTGCCGGGTACGCAGGTGCCGGCGACGGCGTACGCCCTGCGGGTTGGCGGCGGTGGCGAGGTAGAACGGGCGGGCGGCGGGTGCCCGCCAGTCCATCAGCAGCGGGTCGTAGTCGCCACTGGTGTCGAAGATGCCGATCCGGCCGATGTAGCGGCGGGAGTCGTCGTGGCCGTCGAGCCGGCCGAAGCAGAGCCCGTTCTCCACGGCGGAGAACTGTTCGACCTGATCGGCGTACATCGCTACCGAGCTGTCGCGCTGCGAGCGGTCCTGGAGGGTGCCGCCGGTGTTGTGCAGCTCGGCGGTGAGCCGGTGGGTGGCCTGCTCACGCAGCTGGTCCAGCCGGTTGTAGAGCATCGAGACGTACTCCTGCTCGCGACCGATCTCGTCGTCGAGCGGCAATTCGCCGGAACCGCCGGAGTGCCTTGACAAGCCGTCTCCCTAAAGATTAGAATCCTTTGCAGGAACGGCTTTTAGCCGTTCTTTTTTGTGCCTTCGAACTGTTGAAGATAGCGCGTTCCGCCGGTTCTCACCAAGCCAGGCGGTCCGGCGCGCCGGTGATCGCGAGGTGGCGGCGGATGATCCTGCGGACCGGGCAACGGGTGGTCTTCATCGGGGACAGCATCACCGATTGTGGTCGACGCGACGTCGCCGCGCCCTACGGCAGCGGATATGTGAGCCTCGTGCGCGCCCTGGTCGGCGCGCGGCACCCCGAGTTGGAGCTGGAGTGGGTCAACCGGGGTGTGGGCGGCGACACGGTGCGGGACCTGGCCGCCCGCTGGGACGACGACGCCATCGCCGAGCGCCCCGACTGGCTCGCGGTGCTGATCGGCATCAACGACATCTGGCGGCACTACGGTGACCGGCCGGATGAGGCCGTCGGCATCGAGGAGTACGAGCGCACCCTGCGTGACCTGCTCCGTCGGGCGGTCGCCGCCACCGGCTGCCGACTGATCCTCGGTGACCCGTTCTTCATCGAGGCTGACCGGAGCGTCCCGCAACGCGCCGACACCGACCGGTACGCGGCGGTCATGGCAGGGCTGGCCACTGAGTTCGACGCGGTGCACGTGCCCAACCAGGCGGCCTTCGACCGGGTGTTGGCGGTGAGTCCGGCGACGCGTTGGGCCGATGACCGGGTCCACCCGTACCTGCCCGGCCACGCGGTCCTCGCCGACGCGTACCTCAGCGCTCTCGGCGTCTCCTGACCTCGGCCTGACCCACAGCGAAGCGCCGGGCCGACCGTCAGGTCGACCCGGCGCGAACACCGTGGAGATCAGCCGCGCGCGGCCTGGTAGAGCCGCTCCGGCGTCACCGCTCCGGCGAGCACCCGGCCGTCGTCGGTGAGTAGCACGCTGAACAGTTTGCTGGTGAGGAGCCGACCGCTGCCCCAGTCACCACTGACCGCCGGCAGCCCGCCGAGCAGCTTCGACATGTCCATGTCCGGTCCGGCGCCGGCCGGGGGAGCTGCCGGCTTCGTGGCGGGCTTCCGGCCGGCATCGGCCCCGTCGAGGCGGCCGACCAGCACTGTCGTCCAGCCGTCGCCCACCGCGCGGACCTGCGGGTCACCCGCCGGCTCGACGTGACCGGGCTTGCCCGTCGGGCGCTCGGCCTTCTCCTCGTTGACCGTCACGCCGGGCGGCGGGTTGAAGCGGAACTGGTCGGCGTCCGGGCGGCGGTAGTCGACCTGGGTGAAGGCCACCTCGAACGCAGGCCGGTCGCTGCCCTTCGCGAGCACCTCGAAGCGCAGCGGCACGTGCTGCTTGGCGTCGATGGCGATCCGCAGTTGGTGCACCAGGGAGTCCTGGTCGCGCGGCTGGAGCACCAACTCGTACGCGTCCCGGCCGGCGACGGTGGCCGACCGGCCGACGCTGACCTCAGTGCTCGGGTCGATCGCGCCCAACGCCAGGTCGGCGGCCTGCTGCGGGGTGGCCGGCAGGCTCGCTGCCGAATCGGGGGCGGGCTTCCAGGCCCCGGCGTCGCCGCCCAGCGTGCGGTGGGTGGCGGTGTTGCTGCGGCTCTGCCACGTCCACAGGTCCCGGCCGTTGCGGATGATGTCCTGCTCGCCCAGGGTGTCCACCAGCGCGACCCGCTGCTGGTCCGGCCCGGAATACCAGACCCGCAGGGTGTGGGTGCCGGTCAGCAGGGTGGTCAGCTCGTTGCCGGGAACCAGCCCGACGAGGGGCGGCAGGCCGAGGTCGGCGCGTTGCACCAGGGTCCCGGACAACCCCTCCAGCCGGGATGTCTGCAGGTCGACCAGGAGCTGAGCGGCGGTTCGGGGCGGCAGGCTCGGCTCTGCCTCGGCGGCGAACGTGCCGATCGCCGCGCCGCCGCCGATGACGGCGACGGCCGCGGTGGCCGGGACCAGCCAACGTAGGACGGGACGGCTTCTCAGAACGGACATGGTGGCACCTCCTGCGGCCATCTTGCCTCGTCCGTGCTGTGAACGTGCTGAGGACACCGAACCGCGCCGATTGACCCGGGTGGCACCCTTGAGCTGTGCGGGTGCTGGTGGTGGAGGACGAGGCCCGGTTGGCGGCTGCCCTGCAACGCGGTCTCCAGGCGGAGGGGTTCGCGGTGGACGTGGCGGCAACCGGCCCGGCGGGCCTGGACGCGGCCCGGCACGGCGGGTACGACGCGATGATCCTCGACGTGATGCTGCCCGGCCTCTCCGGGTACGAGCTGGTCCGGCGGCTGCGCGCGGAGCAGCACTGGTTGCCGGTGCTGATGCTCTCCGCCAAGGACGGCGAGTACGACCAGGCCGACGGCCTCGACTGCGGCGCCGACGACTACCTGACCAAACCCTTCTCGTACGTGGTGCTGCTGGCCCGGCTGCGGGCGCTGCTGCGTCGGGGCGCGCCGGAGCGCCCGACCGTGCTGGCGGTCGGTGACCTGCGGCTGGACCCGGCCCGCCGGCGGGTGACCCGGGCGGACGCCGAGGTGGCGCTGACCGCGCGGGAGTTCGCGCTGCTGGACTACCTGATGCGCCGGCCGGGCCAGGTCATCTCCAAGATCGAGTTGTTGGACCACGTCTGGGACGCGAGCCTGGAGACCGCGCCGAACGCCGTCGAGGTGTACGTCGGCTACCTGCGCCGCAAGCTCGGCCGGGATCGGCTGGAGACGGTCCGGGGCGCCGGCTACCGGCTGGCGACGTGACCGCCGACGGCCCGGCACCCACCCGTCGGGCCAGGCCCGGGCGAATGCCGGTCCTGGGGCTGCGCGGGCGGCTCATGGCGATCGGTGTGGTCGGTCTCACCATCGGGCTGGCCCTGGGCGGGGTGGTGCTGCTCGGCGCGCTCGGCTTCGTGCTCCAGCGCACTGTCGACACCGAGGCGTTCCGCACCGCTGACGCGGTCGCCCTGCTCGCCGCCGAGGACGCGCTGCCCGACCCGCTGCCGGTGGCCGGCGGGCAGGTCCGCGTGCAGGTCGTCGACGGGCAGGGACGGATCCGGGCGGCTTCGATCGACGCCGACCGCCTGGTGCCGATGGTCCGCCCGGAGCGACTGAGCCGCGACGGTCGGCAGCGGCTTGAGGTGCCGGCCGAGCGGGTCGGGCTCGTCGGCCCGGTCCGGGTGGTCGCCGTACCCGCCGGCACTGCGGCCGACCCCCTCACCGTGCTGGTCGCCCGCTCGATGGCCGACGTGCGGCACAGCACCCATGTGGTCCGGACCATCCTGCTGGTGGCGTTCCCGCTGCTGGTGGCCGTGCTGGCCGGGGTGGCGTGGCGGGTGGTGGGCGCGACCCTGCGGCCGGTCGAGGCGCTACGTCGAGGCGCCGAGGAGATCACTGGCAGGGCCGGCGCCGGCCGGCTGCCGGTGCCGGCGTCGGCCGACGAGATCCACCGCCTGGCGGTCACCCTCAACGGCATGCTGGGCCGGCTGGAGTCCGCCCGCGTCCGGCAGCGGGCCTTCGTCTCCGACGCCGCGCACGAGCTGCGCAGCCCGTTGACCAACATCCGGACGGAGCTGGAGGTGGCCCAGCGCCTCGCCGACCGCACGGACTGGACGGCGGTGACCGCCAACCTCCTCGCCGACACCGACCGATTGAGCCGCCTGGTCGACGATCTCCTGCTGTTGGCCCGCCTGGACGAGACCCCGGCGGCCCGGGGGACCGGCCCGGTTGAGCTCAGCGCGTTGCTGACCGAGGTCGCCGCCCGCTACCCGTCGCCGCCGGTGCGGGTGACGCCGCCGACGGGCCCGCTCTGGACGATCGGCACCGTCGAGGAGTTGCGTCGCGTGCTGGCCAACCTGGTCGACAACGCGGTACGGCACGCGCACGGCAGTGTCGTGCTCTCGGCGGAGGCGACGTCGACGGCGGGCTCGACGGTCGGGCCCGGCGTCGGGGCGTACCACCTGGTGACGGTGACCGACGACGGCCCGGGGATCGCGATGGCGGATCGGGAGCGGGTCTTCGACCGGTTCACCCGGCTGGATGACGGACGGGCCCGCGACGACGGGGGCGCCGGCCTGGGGCTGGCCATCGTCCGGGAGTTGGTCCGACGCGCGGGCGGCAGCATCACCTTGACCGACGCGCCGGCGCAGCGAGGACTGCGGGTGTGCCTGTTGCTGCCAGCGTTGCCGGCCGAGGACGGCCAGAGGTAGCGGTCGCTGACGGGGCGTGGCTGTCGGGTAGTGGCTGGCCGGTCAGCGGCGGCGGGTGCAGACCTGCTTGGAACGGGCCACGGTGTCGGTGGACCAGGCGACGGCGACGGTGAAGCAGAAGTCGTTGGTGCGGTTGAGCGCGTAGATGACGAAGCTGGTGGTGCCGGCGGGCAGCGTCGCGAAGATGTTGTGGGCCTGGCCGGTGCGGCCGCCCGCGATGACCACCGGGCCCTCGCCGCCAGCCGGGTAGGTCCAGTTCAGCGCGATGCTGTCCCGGGTGTCGCGCAGGGTCACCGCGCTGGGTGGGGTCCCGGGCGGCGCCGCGGCGGCAGCCGACGTGGGTGCCGTGCCGCCCGGGGCGGGCGCGGTGCTGGCCGGCGCGCCGGCGGTGGGGGAGGCGCTGGCCGGTGGCGGGGTCGGCTCGTCGTCGCCGTCGACCCGGGCCACCCCGGCGATCACCGCTGCCGCGCCGAGGAGCACCACGACCACGCCGGCCACCAGCACCGGCACCAGCCGGTTGCGCTGCTCCGGCGGCGCGCGGTGCACGGGCACCGGCAGCAGCCGCGACGGCGTGTACGGCTCGACCTGCGCGTACGGGTCCGGGCGGGCGTACGGGTCCGGCCGCGCGTACGGGTCGGACGAAGTGTGCGCATCCGGCCGGGCGTACGGGTCGGACGGTTGGCGCGGGTCGGGCGACGCGTACGGGTCGGCGGGTCGGTGCAGCCGGTACACCCCGGGCTGCTCCTCCGTGCCACCGGCCAGCCCGACCACCGACGGGGGCACCGGAGGGTCGGTGGGGTGGGGTGAGGGCTCGTCGACCGCTTCGGTCGACCATCTGCTGCCCGTCGATCCGACCGCTTCGTCGGAGGGCAGCCGGGGGTTCGGCACCGCCCCGGCGTGGGGGGTAGCGGCTGCCGGCGGGTGGTAGCCGGATTCGGCCGGCCCGTCGCCGTGCGGTGGGACGCGGGCGGCCGGCACGACGGGCGTATCGCGAGCCGTGGGTGGGTTGTCCGCGCAGGCGTGGTCGGGATTGGCCGCCGCCCGGGCCAGGGCCGCCACCTGGGTGGTCAGCGGGTCGTCGGCGGGCAGGTGCTGCCGGCACAGCTCACGGGCGAGCGCCAGGTTGTCGTGTGCCTCGGCGAACTGCCCGCAGTCGCGCTGCATCGCCCCGAGCCGCGCCAGCATCTTGATGCCGCTGGGGTGCCCGTCGCCGTACACCTCGCGGTGCAGCTCCCAGGCGTCCTGGAGGCGGTCGCGGGCCACCGTGCACTGGCCGCGCGCGTACTCGACGGTGGCAAGGTCGGCGTGCGCGGCGAGCACCCGCAGCGACTCCGGGCCGTCCTGCGCGGTCAGCTCGATGATGACTTCCTGGTAGAGCCGCGCCGCCCGAGAGTGGCTGCCGACCCGGTGCAGCACCGCGGCCAGGGTCGCCGCCGCAGCCACCGTGCGCGGGTCGGCGCGGCCGTGCAGGCGGGTGGTGGCCGCGTACGCGAAGGCGGCCCACCCTCGGGCCGAGTGCGGCTCACCGAGGGCGATCAGGACCCGCGCCTGGAGGCTGGCCGCCTCGGCCAGCTCGGGGGTGGCGTTGGCCGGGTGGGGGTCGGCGTCGGTGAGCGCGTCGGACAGCAGTTGCTGTGCGCCGGCCAGATCGCCGGAGGACACGAGGTGGTGCGCCTGATCAGTCAGTTCACCGAAGCCGGAAGACACGCCCCATCGTGCTCATCCGACGACGGTAAGTACAAGACCCGCGCCGGTGTCGATTGGTCAGGATCCGGTCAGGTGCTCGGCCAGGGTCTCACTGATCCGGCGTAGCTGGTCGACCTGGGCGGGGCTCAACGCGTCGAACAGGTGTCGGCGTACCCCCTCGACGTGGCCGGGTGCGGCGGCCGCGAGGGTGGCGAAACCCTCGTCGGTGAGCAGCGCGATCTGCCCGCGCCGGTCGGTGGGGCAGTCCTCGCGGCGCACCCAGCCGGCGGCCTCCAGCCGGGCCACGGCGTGCGAGAGCCGGCTGCGCGACGACCCCGCGGCCTGGGCCAACTGGCTCATCCGCAGTTGACGACCGGGGGCCTCGGAGAGCTGGACCAGGATTTCGTAGTACGCGTGCGGCATGCCCGCTTCGCGTTGCAGCTCGCGGTCGAGAGTGTCCATCAGCACCCGGGAGGCGGTGAGGTACGCGCGCCACGTGCGCTGCTCGTCGGGGTCCAACCAGCGGGTCATGACCGCCATCATACTCCCGATGGTTGAATGTTCAACTAAACCGCGTTAGCCTCGGGTCATGGGTATCCACCGGCTCAACCACGCGGTCCTCTACGTCAGTGACCTCGCCCGCAGCGTCGCGTTCTACAGCGACGTGCTGGGCTTCCGCCCGGTGGCGATGACCCCGGACGGCTTCCGGGGCGCCACCTTCCTCCAGGCCCCCGACTCCACCAACGACCACGACCTCGGCCTCTTCGAGGTCGGCGCGGGCGCCGGTCGGTCGACAGCAGGTCGGTCCACCGTCGGCCTCTACCACCTCGCCTGGGAGGTGGACACGCTCGACGAGTTGGCCGCCACCGCCGAGCGGCTCGTCGCGGCGGGCGCGCTGGTCGGCACCTCCGACCACGGCACGACCAAGAGCCTCTACGGCAAGGACCCGGACGGCCTGGAGTTCGAGGTGGTCTGGCTCATCCCGGCCGACCTGCTCGACGACACCGCGCTGGCCGCCCGCAAGCAGATCGGTCGGCTCGACCTGGACGCCGAGCGGCAGCGTTACGGCGGGCAGACCCGGGGCGGGGTGGGGATCTCCGTCCCGGCCTGACCGCCCGTACGGTAGAACGGACCGATGCCGACCGACCGGACCACTGATTTCCTCCGCGAGCTGCTGGTCCGCCAGTTGACGACCTGGCTGCCCGCGGCCCTGCACCGCTCTCGGCGGGCCACCATAGCCCTCGCTGGCGCCGACGCGGGCAGCGCGGAGGCCGCGCTGCGCCTGGTCGCCACGCACGGCGACCAGGTCCGCGGCCGGCAGGTGACGGTGCTGGTGCTGGCCGACGCCGCCGCCGACCTGCCGGCCCGACTCGGCCCGATCGAGGCGGAGCTGCCCGCCGAGGTCACGGTGCACCTGCTGCCCGGCGAGCCGTACCGGCTGCCGGTCGCGGTGAAGGCCGCCGGGGCGGCCGGCGCGCCGCTGTTCTCCTTCGTGGACCTGCCCGGCGCGGTGACGCCGAAGCTGCTCAGCGCCGCGACCAACGGCCGGACCGGAGAGCTGCTGCTGCACACCGGCGACAGTGCCCGAGACGTGCTCGTCTCCGCCGGCTTCCCCCTGGTCGCCGAGGTGGCACCGGTGCTCTCCGGCGGTGAGGACGCCGGGGTGGTCGCGTTCGGCAGCCGCTCCGACCGGAGCCTGGAGGCGGTCCGTGACGCGCTCTGGGCGGTCGGCGCGGACCTCGACGTGCGCTACCGCGACCCGCTCGACCCGACCGGCACGACGGTCGACGTGGTCGGCGATCCCGACCTCGAACCGCTGGCCCACGAGTTGCTGGCCGAGTTGCGAGCGGGTGGGCCACGGCCGGTGACCGAGCTGCGTCGGCACACCCTCACCGCGACCGTCTATCGGGCCGCCGACGCCAACCAGGCGCTCGTCGACCTTATCGAGGCCGGCACCGTGCGACGCGATCGCGATTCCGGGCGGCTGGCCGGCGACGAGATCATCACCCTGGCCCGCTGAGCGCCCCACCCCGCAGACGCCGAGCGGGGTGCCGGTGAATCACCGGCACCCCGCTCGACTCCCGGGATGCTTACGACCGGGACTTGTCCTGCTTCCAGGAGAGCGGACCCGGCAGGTCGACCCGGTGCGCACGGGCCTTGGAGTTCCAGGACCAGCGACCGATCTTGATGCTCCACGAGGAGAAGCCGTTCTCGGTGAAGTTCAGGATGATCGGTCCGTACTTCTTGCGCTTGCGAAACATGAGGCCCATCGGAGGTCTCCCCTCGTCACCGTTCCCTGCCGTGTCGAGATCGAACATGCCCGAACCGACAACTTTTGAAACCCTCTCGCTGTCCGCCCTGGACGGTCGCCCACCGGGCATCACAATCTCTATTCAACAGATAGGTGTTGCGGCACGGTAAACGCCGGTCGGGGCGCTTCGTAACATCGGCAGCGATAGAAGTCTCATCTTCTGGAAGGCCGTTGACCGCTCGTTCCGATCCCGGGCAGCATGGGGTCATGTCGCAGCGGGATGAGCTTCTCCTCACCGCTCGTGTGCACGTCGACCTGGTCCGGCACGCGAGCGCGCTCTGTTGAGCTGACCGGTCCATCCGGCTCGGCTCCAGCGCCGCACTCTCACCGCCCGCCCGCTCAACGCGGAGCAGCGTGCCCGCACGCCCTCATCCGGGCGTCCCCACTCCCATCGTGGACAGATCAGGAGACTCCTCATGTCCCCACCCCGTCGTGCCATTCTGCGTACGCTCGCCGCCGTTGCCGCGCTGGTCGTGCTCACCGCCACCGCCGGCTGCGGCGGTGACGCGGCAGCCGGCGGCGCCCAGGCCAGCGAGTTGCGCTACCAGGGCTCGGTCGGCCAGGTCACCCTCCCCGAACTCGCCGCCGACCTCGGCTACCTCGGCGACGTCAAGCTCAAGTGGATCGGCAACGTCACAGGCGGTCCGCAGGACATCCAGGCCACCGCCACCGGGCAGAGCGACTTCGGCGGCGCGTTCAACGGCGCCATCGTCAAGCTCGCCGCCGCCAACGCCCCGATCACCGCAGTGGTCAGCTACTACGGCTCGGACGCGCAGACGTTCCAGGGCTACTACGTGCTCGACGACAGCTCGATCCGCAGTCCTCGCGACCTGATCGGTAAGAAGGTCGGCATGAACACCCTCGGCGCGCACGCCGAGGCCGTACTCAAGACCTGGCTCGCCCGCGGCGGTCTCACCCCCGCCGAGATCAAGCAGGTCGAGTTGGTAGCCCTGCCGCCGGTCAACACCGAGCAGTCGCTGCGGCAGCGGCAGATCGACGTCGCGGTGCTCGGCGGGGTGATCCGCGACAAGGCGGTCGCCAGCGGCGGCATCCGCACCATCTTCACCGACTACGAGCTGCTCGGGGCCTTCAGCGGCGGCACCTACGTCTTCCGCGACGACTTCATCAAGCGCAACCCGGAGACCGTCAAGGCGTTCGTCACCGGCGTCGGCAAGGTCATCGAGTGGGCCCGCACCCAACCCCGGGAGACAGTGGTCGCCCGGATGCGGGACATCATCGGCAAGCGCGGTCGCAACGAGGACCCGTCGCTTGTCGCGTACTGGAAGAGCAGTGGCGTCGCCGGCCGCGGCGGGGTGATCGACGAGCAGGAGTTCGGCACCTGGATCGACTGGCTCGCCGGCGAGGGTGAGCTCAAGGGCGACCGTCCGAAGCCCGGCGACGTCTACACCAACCGGTTCAACCCCTTCGTGGACGGGGGGAACGCGTGAGCACCGACAAGATCCTCTTTGATCGGGTGAGCAAGACCTTCCCGGTCCGCGCCAGCCGGCGTGGCGGCGCCGGCGCGGTGACCGCGCTGGACGAGGTCACCCTCGGGGTACGCCCCGGCGAGTTCCTGGTCGTCGTCGGCCCCAGCGGTTGCGGCAAGTCCACGCTGCTCGACCTGCTCGGCGGGCTCACTGAGCCGACCGCGGGGCGGGTGCTCGTCGACGGTCGGCCCGTCACCGGTCCCGGCCTGGACCGGGGCATCGTCTTCCAGCAGTACGCGCTGCTGCCCTGGCGCACCGCGGCCGGCAACGTCGCGTTCGGTCTGGAGGCGAAGGGGGTGCCCCGCGCCGAGCGCGCCGCCCTGATCGAGCACCACCTCGACCTGGTGGGCCTGCGCGGGTTCGCCGACCGCTACCCGCACGAGCTGTCCGGCGGGATGAAGCAGCGGGTGGCCATCGCCCGCAGCCTCGCGTACGACCCGGACGTGCTGCTGATGGACGAGCCGTTCGCCGCCCTGGACGCGCAGACCCGCGACTCGTTGCAGGACGAGCTGGTGCGGATCTGGGCCCGTACCGGCAAGACCATCGTTGTCATCACCCACGGCATCGACGAGGCCGTCTACCTGGGTCAGCGGGTGGCGGTGCTGACGTCCCGGCCCGGGCGGCTCAAGCAGGTCATCGACATCGACCTCGGCGACCGGGACGCGGTCGAGGACGTCCGCTCCACCGACGCGTTCCGCCACCACCGCCACGAGATCTGGACCCTGCTGCGCGACGAGGTGCGGGCCGCCCAGGCGGCCGAGGGCGCCGGCGTCCGCCACACCGAGGAGGCCCGCGTTGGTTGACATCGCCGAACGTCCCACCCGACTCTCCGGCCCACCCACAGCGCCCGCCCTGTCTGCCGACAGTGCCGTTCCCAGTCGCGCCGGTCGGCTGCTCGGCATCGGCGCGAAGGTGCTGCACCGCACCGTCGCCATCGCCGCGCTGGCCGCGATCTGGGAGGGCGCACCCCGGCTCGGGCTGGTGGACCGGGTCTTCCTGCCGCCGCTGTCGGAGGTGCTGGTGGCCTGGTGGGAGTTGCTGCGCAGCGGGCAGCTCGCCGAGCACGTGGGCGCGAGCCTCACCCGGTCGTTGGCCGGGCTCGGCCTGGCGGTGCTCACCGCCATCCCGCTCGGGTTGCTGATCGGCTGGTACCGGCCGCTCGCCGAGCTGCTCAGCCCACTGCTGGAGGTGTTCCGCAACACCGCCGCGCTGGCCCTGCTGCCGGTGTTCGTGCTCATCCTCGGCCTGGGGGAGACCTCCAAGATCGCCCTGGTGCTGTACGCGTGCTCCTGGCCGATCCTGCTGAACACCATCGCCGGGGTGAAGGGCGTCGACCCGCTGCTGATCCGGTCGGCCCGCTCGATGGGGCTCAACCACCTGCGGCTGTTCCAGAAGGTGATCCTGCCGGCGGCGGTGCCGACCATCTTCACCGGCGTCCGGCTGGCCGGGGCGTACTCGATCCTGGTGCTGGTCGCGGCCGAGATGGTCGGCGCGAAGGCTGGGCTGGGTTACCTCATCAACTACGCGCAGTACAACTTCGCGATCGCCGACATGTACTCCGGGATCATCACGATCTCCGCCATCGGCCTGGTCGTCAACCAGCTTCTCGTCGCCCTCGAACGTCGCTTCTCCACCTGGCGCGTCGACGTCTCTGCCGGATAGGACGGACACCAATGACCCGCACCCTGCACCTCAACGCGTTCCTGATGGGCGTCGGCCACCACGAGGCCGCCTGGCGGCACCCCCGCACCGACCCGCGTCGGGTCACCGACGTACGGCACTTCCAGGAGTTGGCCCGGATCGCCGAACGCGGCACCCTCGACTCGCTCTTCCTCGCCGACGGTCTCTCGGTCGGGCCGAACCCCCGACACAACATCCAGGCCGTCTTCGAGCCGCTGACCCTGCTGGCGTCGCTCGCCGCGGTGACCGAACACATCGGTCTCATCGCGACGGTCTCCACCACCTACAACGAGCCGTTCCACGTCGCCCGCAAGTTCGCCTCGCTGGACCACCTCAGCGGCGGCCGGGCCGGCTGGAACATCGTCACCTCCGCCCAGGAGCGGGAGGCGGTCAACTTCAACCGGGACAGCCACCCCGAACACGCCGACCGGTACCGGCGGGCCGCCGAGTTCGTCGACGTGGCGATCAAGCTCTGGGACAGCTGGGAGGACGACGCGCTGGTCTTCGACACCACGGCCGGGGTGTTCGCCGACACCGACCGGGTGCACGAGGTGGCGCACCGCGGGCCGGAGTTCCAGGTCCGTGGCCCGCTGAACATCCCCCGGGGGCCGCAGGGCCGACCGCTGCTGGTGCAGGCCGGCTCGTCGCCGGACGGGATCGCCTTCGCCGCCCGCTACGCCGAGGCGGTCTTCACCGCGCAGCAGACCCTCGCCGACGGGCAGAGCTTCTACGCCGAGCTGCGCCGGCAGGTCACCGCCGCCGGCCGGGACCCGGACCTGGTGAAGGTCCTGCCCGGCATCGCGCCGGTGCTCGGCGGCACCGAGGCCGAGGCGCAGGCGCTCGCCGCCGAGCTGGAGGAGCTGATCGTCCCCGACTACGCCCTGGCCCAGCTCTCCGGGATGCTCGGCATCGACCTGACCGGCCTGCCGCTGGACGGGCCGCTGCCGGAGCTGCCGGCCGCCGGCACCGTGCAGGCCCATCAGAGCCGCTACCAGCTCGTCACCGAGCTGGCCCGCCGGGAACAGCTCACCATCCGCCAACTGATCGGCCGGCTCGGCGGCGGCCGGGGTCACCGGGTCGTCGCCGGTACGCCGGAGCAGGTCGCCGACCAGATCGAGCTGTGGTTCACCCAGGGCGCCGCCGACGGGTTCAACATCATGCCGCCGCACCTGCCCGGCGGGCTCGCCGACTTCGTCGACCACGTGGTGCCGGTGCTGCGCTCCCGTGGGCTGTTCCGCACCGAGTACACCGGTCGGACGCTGCGCGAGCACTACGGCCTGCCCCGACCGGCCAGCGCGTACGCGGCGTCGGCCCTGGTGCCGGCGTGACCACCGTGGAGCGCCCCTCGGCGGACATCGCCGAGCTGCGACCGGTGAACGCGGACCTGTTCCGCGCACTGCTGCGGCGGCAGGCCAGCAGCGTCACAGTGGTCACCGCTGTCGCCCGCGCCACCGACCCCGCCTGCCTGGGTGGGATCGGTGCGCCCATCCGGGCGGGCTTCACCGCTACCTCGTTCACGTCGGTGTCGCTGGACCCACCGCTGGTCTCGTTCTGCCTCGGGGTGGCGTCGTCGAGCTGGCCGGTGCTCGCCCGCGCCGAGCACGTCGCCGTGCACCTGCTGAACGCCGGGCAGCGGGAGGCCGCCACGGTCTTCGCGACCAGCGGCATCGACCGGTTCGCCGCGTACCCGGACTGGACGTCCGGACCGTTCGGGGTGCCGCTGCTCGACGGGGTGCTGGCCCGGCTGCTCTGCCAGGTGGTGCACCGGGTCCCCGCCGGCGACCACACGCTGGTGATCGCCGAGCCGCTGGCGCTCGGCGACGGCGGCGACGGCGCACCGCTGGTGCACCACCGGGGCGGCTACACGACCGCCGTTTCGCCGTGAGCGAGCGCAGCGAACGAACCATCGGGCACGTGGCACGTCGCGGCGGCACGCAGCGAAGCGGAGTGCCGACGTGACAGCACCGACCACTGCCGACCTGCTCGCGTTGGACCGAGCCGCCCAGGACCTGCTGTTCCGGGCGGCCCGCACGGCCAACACGTTCACCGACGAGACGGTCACCGACGCCCAGGTCGCGGCGATCCACGACCTGATCCGGTACGGGCCGACCGCGTACAACGGTCAGCCGCTGCGGGTGCTGCTGCTCCGCTCGGCGGCGGCGCGGGCGCGGCTCCTGCCGTACGTCTCGTCGAGCAACCGGGCGAAGACGGTCAGCGCGCCACTGGTGGCGGTGCTCGCCGCCGACGTGGACTTCCACGAGCGGCTGCCGGAGCTGTACCCGCACCGGCCGCAGGCCCGCGACTGGCTGAGCGAACGTCCAGCCCGCGCCGAGCAGGCCCGCTTCAGCGCGACCCTCCAGATCGGTTACCTGCTGGTGGGCGTACGCGCTGCCGGGCTGGCCGCCGGCCCGATGGCCGGGTTCAACGCGGCCGGGGTGACCCGCGAGTTCTTCCCCGGGGGGCGGCACGAGGCGCTGCTGCTGCTCAACCTGGGGCACCCCGGCCCGGACGCCTGGGCGGAGCAGCGGCTGCCCCGACTCGGCACCGAGGAGGTGGTGTGGACGCTGTGAGCAGGCCCAGTGTCAGCGGGGCTCCCACGCGTCGGGCAGCGCGGTGAGCTTGCGGACGTGCGCGGGCAGTCGACCGCTGACGATCTCGGCGAGGCTCACCTCGTCGACGACCCGCCGCACGGCGGCGCGGACCGCCACCCACAGGCCGGGCAGGTTCTCCGCCGAGCCCTCGTACCGGGTCTCCTCGGGGCGCAGCCCGCGTACCCCGGCCAGCGGGCCCTCGACGGCGCGCAGCACCGCGCCGACGGTCACCTCACGTGGTGGGCGGGCCAGCGTGTAGCCGCCCTCGGCGCCGCGTTGAGCGCGGACGATGCCGCCCCGGCGCAGATCCGCCAGGACCGCCTCCAGGAACTTGCGGGGCATGTCCTGCTCCGCGGCGATGGCCTGGGTGGACAGCAGCGAGGGGTACGCGGTGGCGAGGCTCAACGCCGCCCGTACCGCGTAGTCGCCGCGCGCGGAGATCTGCACAGTGCCATCATGCCCGCCCGGTGGCGCCCGGCCCTCCGGCGGGCGGCCCGGGTCTCGCGGCGTGCCCGCCGTTGGTGGGTTCGCCGGGGGTGCTGGGGCGGAACCGGCCGCTGTTGGCGCCCGTCGACTCGGCCGGCGGTCGAGGTCGGACCACCCGGCCGGCCGCCGGAAGGTCTCGGGCGGCCCGGAACGCGCCGGGGCTGACCCCGACCTCGCGGGTGAAGAAGCGGCCGAAGTTCGTGGGTTCGGAGAAGCCGAGGCGCCGGCCGATCTGGGCGATCGGCTGATCCGTCGCGGCCAGTAGCCGGCCGGCCTGCAAGGCGACCCGTTCGTCGATGACCTGTTTGGCGCTGCGACCGGTGACGGCCAGGCAGGCCCGGGTCAGGGTGCGCACCGAGCAGCCGAGCTCGACCGCGTAGTCCTCCACCCGCCGGGTGTGCGGGTAGCCGTGCTCCACCTCGTGGCGGAACCTGTGGAACGTCTCGTCCTCGGGCCGGGACGGCGACCGGTCGGCGTGGGCCACGGCCAGTCGCAGCAGCAGCACGGCCAGTTGGTGCCGGAGCAGCGCGCGGGCGGTGGGGCCGTCCGGGTGCCGCCGACAGTCCACCGCCAACTGGCTCACCTCGCTGATCACCGCGTCCTCGTCCTCACCGGCTAGCTGCCGCCAGGTCGCGGTCGTGGTCAGGTCGACGTCGAAGCCGCGCAGCGCCTCGGGATCCCAGGCGACAACCGTGGCGTCGAACTGGGGCCCGGCGCAGCGCAGCACCTGACCGGGGCGGACCCGCAGCAGCGTGCCGGGCCGGCACGGCAGCAGATGAAAGTCGAGTTCCGCGTCGCCGTGCCCACGCGTGGTGAGAATCAACAGCTCCCGCTCGACGATCACCGGACGACGCCAGCCCGGGTCACCAGCAAGATCAGCCAGCGCGAACGTGGCTATCTCGTCGGTGACGGGAGACGCCGTTCCGATCGATGGCGCGGGGGAGGGATCGGTGGAGACCATCGCCTGCGACGGTAGCCCGAACCGCAGGTCACCGCATCCCGATCGACGTTCGTAGCGGAATCCGCGGCGCGCCACGGGCTTGTCCCGGTCCCGGCGGCCGGGCTACGTTACCCGGCGGTAGCGCCGTCGGTCCACGGTCCACCCGGCATCCGCCGGCCACCCGACCGGCCGGCGGCCCCCGCCGACTCGCGATGGGATGGGCATGACGCAGCTGTTTTCGGTCGAAGGTAAGACGGTCCTGGTCACCGGCGGCTCGCGGGGGATCGGGCTGATGATCGCCCAGGGCTTCGTCCGGGCCGGCGCACACGTGATCATCTCGTCGCGCAAGGCGGACGTGTGCGAGGCGGTCGCCACCACCCTCTCCGCCGAGGGCCGCTGCGAGGCCATCCCCGCCGACCTCAGCGACGACGCCGGCGCCGAGACGCTGGCCGCCGCCGTGCGCGAGCGCTTCGACCGCCTCGACGTGCTGGTCAACAACGCCGGCGCGACCTGGGGCGCACCGCTGGAGGACTACCCCGAGGCCGCGTTCGACAAGCTCTGGGCGGTCAACGTCAAGGCCGTCTTCCGGCTCACCACCGCGCTGCTGCCGGCGCTGCGCGCCGCCGCCAGCGCCGACGACCCGGCCCGCGTGATCAACATCGGGTCGATCGACGGCATCCGGGTGCCGATGATGGAGGTGTACGCGTACTCGGCGACCAAGGCGGCCGTGCACATGCTCACCCGCAGCCTCGCCCACCAACTCGCCGGTGAGCAGATCACCGTCAACGCGATCGCGCCCGGCCCGTTCGAGAGCAAGATGATGGCGTTCGCGCTCGACGACCCGGCGAGCAGGGCCGCCATCGAGCAGCAGGTGCCGCTGGGCCGCATCGGGCGCCCCGACGACATGGCCGGCACTGCCATCTACCTCTCGTCGCGGGCCGGCGCATACCTCACCGGGGCTGTCATTCCCGTCGACGGCGGCATCACCACGCACGGCTGAGCACCGGCCGACCCGGGGCGGGCTGTCCGCGTACCCCTGGGTGTGTGCCGGGGCCACGCGGACTCGGCAGATCCGCGCGGCCCCGGTATGGCCGGTGTTGCAGGTTCGGGCGGTCAGCGACCGGCGAGCAGCCGGTTCACCGCCGTGTCGACGTCCAGGTGCTCGGCCTCACGGCCGCGCGGGACGACGACGTAGGTCCGTCGAAGGAAACGCACCAGGACGCTGCGCGGCACCTCGAAGAGGGCGTTGCCGTCCGGTGACGAGAGGGCCAGCGCGACGAAGTCGCCGCGCGGTGTGGCCCAGGGCCAGACCCGCACATCCCCGATGCCGGCCGGCTCATCCAGGCCGGTGACCAGAAGTTCGCGAGCGAACGACCAACTCACCGCCTCGCCCCCTGCCGATTCGGCATGGAACAGGACATGGACCGCATACGGGTCAGCAGGGTCGTAACGCAGACTGGCACGCACCGGCAAGGCGGTGGCGTCAGGTGCGACGAGCCTTAGCGACGTCTCGACCTCTACGGTCGTCGGTCGGATGACACTCATGGACGTTCTCCCCCCGGCACCGCTGCGGAACGCGCGTGTCCCGCTTTTCCCATACTCAGGTGCTACTCCTGGCTACGCTCCGCCATACGCTGACTTCACCCAGTGGTGGGAAGGGGGACGGAAAGGCCGCGTGAATGTGATCATTCATGTAGAATTTCCGGTTCTGCCCAGTGCGTGATCCCGCCCGGTATCGGGTGGCTCAGTCGTCGACTTACTCCGGTAACGTCCAGTCGGCCGTTGCAGTGACGGGCCCGAGCGACACTGGGGGGTGAAATGGTGACGAAGCAATCCTCAGTGGATCCGGCGGCGGCGCCCGGCCCGCCGAAAGTCGCGGTCCGAGCAGCCGAAAAGCGAGGGTACGGAGTGCCGATGGAGCAGCCCGAACGGGCCGGTCGGCCGGCGTCCGACGCCGGTCGTCCCGGCGGCGATGGCGCCGGTAGTGGTGGCGGCACCGGTGCTGGTGGCGATGGCGACACCGGTGTTGGTGGTGGCGGCGGAGTTGCCGTGCAGGACCCGCCGCGTCGGCCCCGCTGGCGCGAGCGGATCTCGCTGACCCTCGAGCTCATCCGCGCCAACCCCACCGGCCGGATCGCACTCAAGATCTTCGTCGCGATCGCCGGGGCGCTGGTGGTGACCATCGGCATCGCCCTCATCCCGCTCCCCGGGCCGGGCTGGCTGCTGGTCATCGCCGGTCTGGGTATCTGGGCCGTCGAATACCACTGGGCGCGACGGCTGCTCGGCTTCACCCGCCGCCACGTCCACGGATGGACACGCTGGGTAACCAGACAGTCGCTTCTGGTGCGAATCGTGCTCGGGTCCGTCGGTCTGGTCTTCGTGGCCACGGTGGTCTGGCTGTCCCTCAAGTACAGCCTCGGCATCGACGTGGTGGCCGAGGCAATGCACTACCTCGCGACCCACTGACCCCGGATTTCCGGTCCGGTTCCACGATCGGGTAGAGTCAGTGGCGCTGAGGGCGATTAGCTCAGTGGGAGAGCGCTTCGTTCACACCGAAGAGGTCGCTGGTTCGATACCAGCATCGCCCACTCTCAGTTCCGCAGGTCAGAGGCCGCTTCCCGATTTCGGGAGGTGGCCTTTCTGCTGTCGTGCAGCAGCTAAGTACAGCAACGGCGTCATTGGCCCAGTGAATCGCCAAGGCGTTGGAGGGCGTCTCTGGTCGCCTTGTTGGATACCTGGGTATAGATCTCCATCGTCACGGCGAAGTGGGCGTGCCTCAGCACCTGCATGGCGACTCTGGGGTGGACGTCGAGGTCAGCGGGCGCAGTCCGGCGTAGGCGATCGGTTGGCAGTCAAGGCTGCCTTGACGGTGGTCGGCCGTCGTGGCGCCGCTGCCCGCGGCCGCACACCAGCAACGACAACCCGCACAGCGAAGCGCACTTCAAGACACTGAAGTACCGGCCCGGCTTCCCCGACCGCTTCGACAACATCGAACAGGCCCGAACCTTCTGCTGGTCGACACGGTGCAGGGTTCGAGGGGCCCGATCCACGCTTCGGCCGTCAGTCCGAGGTCCGGATCTGCTCCACGCGCGTCAGAGGCTCCTGGAGGTACTCCATGAGCTCCCGCAGCGCGTCCTTCTCCGCCGTGGTGATCACAACGCCCTCCTCCCACACGGCGCCGACGAGCGTCGTGATCGCCAGGTCCCAGGCCCCGGCGCCGGCGGCGTCCCGGACGATCGGCAGGTACTTCGGGCTGATCGTGGGTGCGAGCTGGTCGATGATCCGGAGGGTGCGCCGGATGTAATCGTTGACTTCCATGGGTCTCCCGTGGGTGCGGTGGTTAGGGCAGCGGGTTGGTGCGGACGCCCTCGCCGCTGACGGGGTGGCCGCCGGAGATGCTGCCGTCCTTGTCCAGGGTAACCTTGCAGGTGATGCCGTCCCGAGTGCCGATGACGACCCAGCCGTCGCCGCCGGGACGCGCCTGAGGGCGGCTGTCGGGGTTGGCGGCGATGCTCTTGAACCAGCCCTCGACCTGCTCCCTGGTGGTGCCGGGCGGGAAGACCGTCTTGCCGGGCTCGGTGGACGAGGGCTTGTGGTCGCCATTGCCCTTGCCGTCGCCGTCCCAGATCTTGTCCATCGCCCCGTCGCCCATCTGACCGAAGCGGTCCATGTCGTACCTGGCGTCGGCGAACTCGGGGTCGTCCCAGGGGTTGGTCCTCTTGGGCGCCTCGGGCTCGGATGTGTCGGCGTCCTTCGGGCGGCCCTCCTCGGCGCGCTTGATGCCGTGCTGCTGGGCTGGTCCCACGCGCTTGGGCATCATTGCGGGGTTGAACTTGGGACGCTTGGGGCCATCGCCGTCACCGCCGTGCGGTGGGGTGGGGCCTGGGGGCCGCTTGTGGAGACCCGCCACAGCGAACAGGACCACCAGGACGACGGTCGTCCGCAGAGCCGCCATGAGTTGTCGCATCGAGGGCCGCCTAGACGTCGAGAAGTGCGCGGAGGGCGGAGAGGCTGGCGATCAGGCCCATCAGCCAGCCGAAGATGCGGCCGGTCCAGCGGACGACGGCGACCGCGAGCTGGGAGGCGACAAGCGGTGTGGCGAAGCCGAGAGAGAAGACCACCTCGGCCAGCCACACCACGACCTTGGCGATGCAGTCGGCGATGAAGGCGCGCACGACCTCCCGCACCGTCTGCACCAGGATTCCCGCGCCACGGGTCGCGGCACCCATGCCGGCGGCCGTGCCCGCGAAGATCCCGGCGACGTCGATGTTGATGGTCAGGATGTCGCGGTAGGCGTCGGCGGCCGCGCCCTGCCATCCGTCGAGGTCGCCGACCAGCCGCGCCTTGAGGTCCTCGGCGATGGAGAACAACTCACTGGCCATGTTGTCCCAGGTCAAGGCGTGCGTCTCGATGGTCTCGGGGTCGCCGGCCAGCCAGTCGAGTGCCTGCTTCAGTGGCTCGACCTGCTCGATGGCCCACTCGATGCCCATCGACAGGAGCGTGCTGAACGGGTCGATGACGATGGACGCCCCGTCGAGAGCGGCGCCCAAGCCCGCGACTGAGCCGTCGATCCAGCTGCCGGAGTCGATGGCGTCCTTGATGCCCATGTAGTCGTCGGCGAGCGGCAGGCCGGTCCAGCCGTCGCGGTGCGCGGCGCTGGTCGAAGGGATGTCGGAGGTCGTGGCGACCAGTGGGTTGCTCATGAGAGGACGCCGGGCCGGCTCAGGTCGCGGAGTGGAAGGAGTTGAAGCCGTCGGTGGTCGACTCCTCGGTCCGCTCGTAGGCGTCGGCGGTTTTCTTGATTCCCGCGGCGAGCAGCGCGATGTTCTCGGCGAGCATCCCCACGCCCTTGTCCTGGTCCCGGTGGCGTCCCTCCAGGATGGGCGGTAGGAACTGGCAGAGCTGCCCGTACGCCTCGTCGGCCTGGAAGATGGTGCCGCTCGCGGCCTTGACGGCGGCGAAGCGGTCGTGAATGGCCAACATGGCCGTGGCGTGCGCGCGCAGGGCCTCGACGTCGACCTCGAATCCCCCGTGCATCAGTAACGCCCCTCTTCGTCCTCGGTGTCGCCGGTCCGGAATCCGGCCAGCAGGGCCCGGCCGGTCGCCGAGTCGGCGCCGACCGTCTCCCGCACGACCTCGGCAGCGGCCTCGGCGAGCTTCACCCGCGCGTTGCGATAGGCGCCCATGATCGCCTGCTGCGTCTGCTCCAGACTCACGCGCTGCACACGCGCGGAGAGCCGGACGTCGGCCATCGTCCCCGTGGAGTCGACGGTGACCTCGACGATCCCGTGGGCGTCGCTGGCCGTGACCCGCAGCGCGCGCAAGCCGGCACTGGCGGCCTGCGTGTCGGCGGCCCGGCGCGAGGCATTGGCCTGCCATGCCTCCAGGCGTTCCCGCGCATCCTCGGCGTCCAACAGCGGATTACCCATCGCGCCTCCGTTTCGGTTGCCGAGCAAGGGATTCAGAGGCGCCAGTGTAGCCGCGGCCCGCTACACCAGGATCGCCGAGCGATGCGGCCATCGTGGACGGCAGTGAAGCCGTGCTGGGCCGCTCAGCTCGAGTGTGCGATGTCGAAGATCGCGACCCGGCGAACGACCTCTTCGTCGCGCCGGGCAGGATGCGCATCCGCGAACCGTAGCGTGGTCGTTCGTTGCCGAACCACCGGTTTTCTACTCACTGACCTGCGAGGCATCCGGCAGGGCAGGACGGCCGCCCGCTGGCGTATGGGAGGACTTTCTGTACGTCTATCGAGGCGGCCCGCAACGGGCCGCACGCGCCGCCGCCTGGGCGCACGCCGGCCGCGTCGGCGAGCTGGCGGCGGCCGCGGAGTTGCGGTTACCACGCCTCCGGTGGGGCGCTCCGGCTCCAGGATGGCCGGGGCTCCGCTGGCGAGTCACGGTCCGTGGGTGGTTGCGGCCAGCCATGCCGCCTGCCACCGACCCGGGCAAGCCGAGCAGGCCGCGGCAGACAGTGAGGATGGCTGGGTGGCGCGGCGTTGGGTACTGTCCGGATCATGCAGTGCTTCGCCGCTGGGCGCACCCGCTTCTGAGGGGCGGCTCGATCTGAGCCGCGAGTTGCCCGACCTGTCGGTCAGGTCGGGCTGTTCGACACGTCCTCAGACGAAAGGCACTGAACATCATGAATCTACGTCCGTTTCGGTCATCCGACATGGAGCCGGTGCTCGAATTGACCATCGCCACCTTCGGCCCGTTCTACGAGGACTCGTTCCGGTCGATCGTGGGCGACACCATCATGGACAACCAGCATGGCACCTGGCGTGAGGACTACCGCGAGATGTGGGTCGGGCTGCATGACCCGCAGAACAACAAGCATGTTGTCGTCGCCGAGGATGCCGATGCGCTCCTCGGATTTGCCGCATGGCAGATGAACCCGGAAAAGCGCAGCGGTGAGATCGACATCATTGGTGTGGCAGCGAACCAGCGCCGGCACCACGTCGGCACAGCGCTATGCACCCACGCCTTCGAAGCGATGAGGCAGGCTGGGGCCGAGGTCGTATCGATCGGCACGGGAGGCGACCGGTTCCACGACTCGGCCAGGGCGTTCTACGGCAGTCTCGGCATGACAGCCATGCCCTTGGTTCGCTACTACATGGCCCTCTGACGGCGTACCGGTTGGCCGCCGAGTGCGGCCAACCGGTAGCCCAGTCTCAAGAGGTCGAGCCTTGGCCGCCGACGCTGAAGATGGCGAAACCGGTTTCCGGGGGGTCCAAGCTTCGACACCGAGCGGCCCGACATGGCCAAGATCAGGCCGTAGGCTACGCCCGCCAGCGAAATCAATACAGCGCAAAGTGTTGAACGCCTACCCCTGCGGCGGGGGAGTGGGCCAGGGTTGTCCGCTGAGAGCGGCGTCGGTCCGAATGCAGCGCCTCGCCTGACGCCAGCAGTGCAGCAGCGTCCGCCGTCGGGACACCCGGTCCCGTCGCCAGCACCGCAGCGATCGCGGCGCGCGCCGTCAGGCTGTCGCGGGCTGCTGCGCCAGCACGTCGCGGAGCATGTCCGCGACGGTGGTGGCCGCCAGCTCACGTCGTACGGCCACGTCGAGGCGGCCGAAGACCTGACGCAGGGCCGGCTGGATGCCGAACCCGACCGGGCAGGAGTCGCTCGGTGGTGAATTGTGCAGCGCGAAGAGCGGCTCGTCATCGCCAACCGCGAGGTACGTGTCGAGCAGCGTGATCGACTCCGGTTCGCGGGTCAGGTGCCAGCCGGCGCCCGCGCCCCGTTGGGACCGCACGAGGCCGGCCTCGCGGAGCTGGCCGAGGCAGCGGCGGATGACCACCGGGTTGGTGTTGACGCTGACGGCGATGCGCTGGGAGGTGGCCACTGCCGCTGGGTCGCGCTGATCCAGGGCCATCCACGTCAACACGTGTACGGCGACGCACAACCTGCTGTTTCCGCTCATCGCACCCATCTCCGCCCGCTCACTGTAACCACAGATGCTACATCCACTCCGTCCGGCATGACCCATTTGTCGCGGCCAGATGTAACCGTTATTGTTACATCAAAGCTTGCGCCGAGGGCACCGCCATACACGGCGATCAGCGGCGGCGCATCTCCACCTCGCTAGCGACTGCGACACGATTGGAAGGCAGCTCATGGGTCAGCTTCAGGGCAAGACGGCAGTGGTCACCGGCGGCACGAGCGGGATCGGCCTGGCGGCCGCCCGCCGGTTCGCTGCGGAGGGCGCGCAGGTGTTCATCACCGGCCGCCGTGAGGACGCTCTCGCCGCGGCCGTCGCCGAGATCGGTAACGGCGTCACCGGCGTCCGGGGCGACGCTGCGGATCTCGGCGACCTGGACAGGCTCTACGCAGCCGTCGAAGAGCAGGGCCGGCGCGTCGATGTGCTGTTCGCCAACGCGGGCGGGGGGTCCTTCCGCCGCCTCGAAGAGGTCTCCGAGGACCACTTCGACCAGATTTTCGACACCAACGTCAAGGGCCTGCTGTTCACCGTGCAGAAGGCGCTGCCCCTGCTGAACGACGGTGCCTCGGTGATCCTGACCGGATCCACGTCCGCGAGCGTCGGCAATGAGGCCTTCGGCGTCTACGGCGCCTCCAAGGCCGCCGTGCGATCCTTCGCCCGGACCTGGGCCAACGAACTCAAGGGCCGTCAGGTCCGCGTGAACACACTCACCCCGGGCCCCACCGACACCCCCGGCATCACCGGTCTCGCTTCCGACGAGGAGAAGGCCGCACAGCTCAAGGGCTTCCTGGCCAGGAAGGTTCCGCTGGGTCGAATGGGTACGCCCGACGAGATCGCCTCGGCCGCCCTGTTCCTGGCCGGTGACCAGAGCAGCTTCATCACCGGCATCGAGCTGTTCGTTGACGGCGGCGTCAACCAGGTCTAAGCGCCTCCCGCCTGTCGCCGTGGGAGACCACCGATCCGCCCCGGCGGACGCCACGCCGTTGAGATACTGACCCGAGACCTCGGGAACACACCGGCTGGTCGGGTCCGCGACCGGCAATGGCCGGCGGACGGGCGCCCACCACCACTACTTTCCAACAGAGGACATCATGCCCAGCGACACCGACGTCGGATTCACCCTGTCCCTGCACAACATCACCATCACGGTCAGCGACATCGACGCTGCCGTGCGGTGGTGGCACGACGTCTTCGGGCTCAACGAGACCGCACGGTCCCGGTTCGACGCCATCAATGCGGACGTCGCCTACATCGAAGGCCACGGCTTCCGGCTCGAACTGCTCCAGCCCGCCGACGGATACCGCGTACCCGACATGTTCCTCAACCCGCCGGAGCACATCCGGCCTATCGGCAACAAAGCCCTCGTCCTGCGGGTCGACGACCTCGCGCAGGCCACTAACCGGTTCCGCGACCTCGGCGTCACCATCGTCTGGGACCAGTTGGACCTTGGTGAGGGAAGTGTCTCCACCGCCATCCGGGACACCGACGGCAACTTCATCAACGTCTTCCAAGCCGGCGCCAGTCCGGTCGGCTGAGCCGACTCTGCGCCGGGGTGGCCGGGCCGTGTCCGAAGTCGTGGCGTCGGAGCCAGCCCCTGGCCCGTCCCCCGCGAGGGCGCGACGCCCACCACCAGAGCACGCTTCCCGGAAAGGGACACCAGATGAGAAGCGCAGGCGAACTGATGCTGGCCTACACCGCCACCATCGCTGACCCAGATGCCACGGCGGCACTGTTCACCGACGACGGCGTCATCGAACTGCCGTACCTGACCTCGATCGGGCTACCGCCCCGCATCGTCGGCCCGGACGAGATCCGCACGTTCATCGTCGGCCTGCTGAAGGTGGTGCCCGACTTTGGCTTCGACAGCGTCGAGGTCCTCATCGACACCCCAGATCAAGCCTTCGGCGAGTACTCGGTCGAGCGTCGGACCGTCACCGGCCGTGTCTTCAGCCAGATGTACGCCGGACGCCTCGTCGCCGACAGCGGCAAGATCACGCTTCTCCGCGAGTCACTCGACCTCGTCCGGGCCGCCCGCGCCATGCTGCCCAACGGGGTGGACGACATCCCGGCCGACCAGTAGACAGGTCCGACCGCCAACGACGGCGCAGGCACATGGTCACCGGCCAGCAGGTGGGGAGCCTCCCACGGGCATTCCCCCGCGTCGGCTCAATGAACGCCGCAGGCGGCTTGAGCGACCGCAACGCCACGCCGCCTACAGCCCTGCGGACATCGCACGCGAAGGAGAGGGCGAACAGCGGGGTTGGGCGCCCGTCTTCCGGCAGTAACCAATGGAGGTAGACACCATGACAACTCGTGATGTTGTCGAGCAATTCTTCGGCATGGTCGGCGGCGGCGCCAACCCGGATGACATCGCCATGCTCTTCAGCGACGACCTTGACTGGGACGTGCCCGGATCGCCGTCGATACCGTGGACGGGTAGGCGTTCCAAGCGCGCCGACGTCGCTGACTACCTGCGGACACTCGGCGCCAACATCGTGCCGGAGGAGAACGTCGACGAGATCGAGGCGATCCTGTACGACGGGGACAACGCGGTGATGCTGGGACGCTTCGGGCGCGTCGCTCGCAACACCGGCCGACGGTATGAGATGGCCGTGGCCATGCATTTCCAGGTCAGCGGCGACAAGATCATCAAGTTTCGCCTCTACGAGGACTCTTTTCAGGTCGCCAACGCCTACGCCGAATAACGGGATCGAGTAACCCGCCATCATGGCGGGGCACGCCTGCCGACATTTCCGGCGGGACGCTGCGGTTGACGAACGGCGGCTGCCGCGGCGTGCGCGAGCCGGCATAGATCCGTCCACCGATCGAGCGCGACACCAACCCGACCGTCGATGCCGGCACTGACGGCGCTCAAGACGTCGGGGCGCCCATCGGATCCGGGCTACTGCGAGCCCGGTTTGGGGGAGCAGGTTGGGAGCAACGGGGTGCCCTGAACAGCCTTGAACTGCGCCCAACGGCATCGAACGGCGTTCAACTGCACCCACCCCTGCTTGCGGCTCCACGTTGCCGCAGTTCAGAGTCGGTGCGGCGTTGCCGGCTACCGGCGCGTCAACCCGCCGTGAGCTGGCAAGCCGCAGCGGAGATGGGACCAGCGGGGAGTCGAAGGTGATGGCAAGATCGGTTCGTCGCTCGGTGCTTCCCCTGGCAGCCGAGCAAGCCTCTTGGAGGAATCGTGCCGAACGCGCTGGACTTTCTGGCGGGCCCGGTCTGCCTCGGATTTGGCGTGGTGTTCGTGCTGCATGCAGTTCGGCGCTTGCGGACAGAAAGACGGCAGGGCCAGCAGCCGCCTCGCAGAGAACTTCTCAGTGGGCGCGAGTTGCTATGGGAGGGTCTCGCGGTCGCCCTACTCGGGACTGCCAACCTGCTCGATAGACCTTGGACTCTTATGGCCATTCCAGCCGTGGTCGTGATCGTGGTGCTCGCGATGCGCATCTTCTTGCGGTTGATCCAGGACCGGTCACGCCGAGCGGGTTGAACAAGTGGGCGCCTGGGGCTGTCAGAATCTTGTTGATGGAGCCGGTGCGCGGAGGCGAGGAGTGGGCATGAGCGACTTCAACGACAAGATCATCGCGGAGTTTCGCGCCAACGGTGGGCAGGTTGGCGGTCAGTTCGCCGGCGCTCCGCTGCTGCTGTTGCACACGGTCGGTGCCAAGAGCGGCCAGCCTCGCGTGAACCCGATGATGTACCAGAAGGTGGACGGCGGTTATGCCGTGTTCGCGTCCAAGGGCGGCGCGCCCACCAATCCGGACTGGTACTACAACCTGCTCGCTCACCCGAAGGTCCATGCGGAGATCGGTACGGACAAGATCGAGTTGGTCGCCAGAGTTGCCGTCGGGGATGAGCGCGAACGGATCTGGAGCCCGCTGAAGGCCGCGTATCCAGGCTTCGCCGACTACGAGCGGAAGACCACCCGCCAGATCCCAGTCCTCGTACTGGAACCTGCGCCGTAGGCGGAGACGGTACAACCCCAGTTCAGATCTGACGCGTGGATCCGTCGGCAGGGCGCGCTCCCGCCGACGGACCTCAACGGCAGAAGGCGCCTACGGTTTGCGGGCGAGGAGCCCGACGAAGGTGTGATAGGTGTCGGTCTGCACCGTGGCCGGTGCGTCCGGCTCTGGACGCCACTCGGCCAGCGGCACCAGCCCCGGCTCCAGCACTGTCAGCCCATCGGCGAACGAGAGGATCTCCTCGTCCGTACGCCAGCGGCCGGTGCCCAGCGACTCGTTGAAGACCCGCTCGACCTCGCGGGCCTTGCGGGAGCCCTCCGGGTCCCGCTCGCCCGGGTCGCGGAAGTGCGAGATCGCCACGTAACTGCCGGAGGGCAGCGCGTCGATCAACGCGGCCGCCACCGCCTTCGGGTCCTCGTCGTCGCCGAGGTGATGCAGGATCGCGAAAAGTAGCAACCCGATGGGCCGGTCGAAGTCGAGGAACCGGCGTACGTCCGGGTGGTTGAGGATCACCTGCGGCTCACGGATGTCGGCCTGGATCACCGTCGCGGTGCCCTCGGCGGCGAGCAGGGCCCGCCCGTGCGTCAGGACTATGGGGTCATTGTCCACATAGACCACCTGAGCCTTTGGGTTCTGGTCGGTGGCGACCTCGTGCACGTTGCCCTGGGTGGGCAGCCCTGATCCGATGTCGAGGAACTGGTCGATGCCCGCCTCGGTGACGAGGAAGCGAATCACTCGACGCAGAAAGGCCCGGTTGGCCTGGCCGGCTGCTGGCCCGTCCGGTGTGATCCGCAGGGCGTGCTCGGCGACCTTCCGGTCGACCTCGAAGTTGTCCTTGCCGCCCAGGAAGAAGTCATAGACCCGGGCAACGCTGGGAACACTGGGGTCGATGCCGGGTGGTGCCGCCTTGTCGCGGGTCACAGGCGTCTCCTATCGATGGGGATTGGCGCAGGTCGAGGTCTGCGGCGGTGCCGGCGTTCCGGCGAGTGTAGCGACCGGAAGCGTTGAATTTTGCCCCACTGGTATCGCTCCCAGCGACGCGGCCCAGGCGTCAGGAGCAGTTCCTGTCATCGGCCGAGGCGTGAGACACGTTGGCGATCATCAATCTCTTGCGGCATCGTCGACGTATGACAGGCGTTCGCTCGTCCTCGCTGTTCCGCCGTCTGCGGCAGGGTCTGCTGACCGCCGTCGTGCTGTCGGCGGCGGTGCTCGGCACCGCTCTGAGCGTCGCACCGGCGGCCGACGCCGGCACCGTGACGCCCGCCGCGTACCCGAGGGTCGTCCCAGCGCCCGGTGGGGCCGCGGTGTCCGTCGCAGCGCCGGCCGGGAGCGCCCCGCCAACGCCGACTGCGCCGTCCAGTACGCCGCCGAGTGCGCCCACGAACCTGACCGCCAGCGAGGTCCGGACCGCGTCGGTCACCCTCACCTGGACGGCCGCCACGTCCGGCTGCTGCGCCATCGCGGGGTACGACATCACGTATTACCAGGAGTTCGGCGACATCGTCTTCAGTGCCAGCGTCGGGGCCGTCACCAGCACCACCATCACCAACTCCCTTGGGTCGGGCCAGCAGTACACGTTCCGATTGATCGCCCGGGACAGTCTCGGGCAACGCTCGAACTGGTCGGACGCGCTGACAGTGGTCACCCCGGTGACGGACACCGGCCTGGACACCACCCCGCCGAGCGCGCCGCAGAACCTGACAGTCGGCGAGGTGACCGCCTCGACCGGCACGTTGTCCTGGTCGCCGGCGACGGACGACGTCGGCGTGCTCGGGTACAACGTCTACCGGTTCGACGGCTGGTTCACCTCGCAGCTGGTCGCCACCGTGCCGGGTACGACGTACACGACGCCGCTACCCGCTTCGACGCCGCTGCGGAACCTGTACTACGTGCGTGCTCGGGACGCGGTGGGCAACGTGTCGATCGCGTCCAATACTGTCACTCTGCCGACGACGACGACCACTCCGACGCCCCCGCCGCCCTCGACCTGCCGGGTGACCTACCGGAACCAGTCCGAGTGGCAGGGCGGTTTCGTGGCCACGGCGACGGTCCACAACGTTTCGGCGGCACCGATCGACGGCTGGGCCGTCACCTTCAGTTTCCCGGGAGACCAGCAGGTCACGTCGGGGTGGAACGCCACGATCGGCCAGACCGGGACCACAGTGACCGCTCGTAACGTCGACTGGAACCGCGTCCTCGCGCCAAACAGCTCTGCGACCTTCGGCGTCCAGGGGCGGTGGGGCGTCAGCGACGCGCCGCCGACCGGCTTCTCGCTGAACGGCGCTTCCTGCACCGTGGGCTGAAGGAGCCTCGTGAGCACACCCCAGCGCCGCCCCAGGGTCCTGATCGGGGCTGTCACGGCCGGCATCCTCGTCGTCGCCGCCACACTCGGCGCCGCGCCGGCGCCCGTCTCCGCCGCGAACACGCTCACCATGCGGGGCGCCGACGTCTCCTCGTTGCAGCGCAGCCTGGATCTGGGTGCCAAGTACTACGACGCCGGCGGCGTCGCCCGCGACCCACTGGACATCTTGAAGTCCGTCGGCGTCAACTACGTCCGACTGCGCGTCTGGAACAACCCGATCAGCGGCTACAACAACAAGAGCGCGGTGTTGGCCCAGGCGAGGGCGGCCAGGGCGAAGGGCCTCAAGGTGCTCATCGACTTCCACTACTCCGACACCTGGGCCGACCCGGGCAAGCAGTACAAGCCGGCCGCCTGGGCCGGGCACAGCCTGAGCCAACTGCGTACCGACGTCTACACCTTCACCTACGACGTCTGCTCCAGCCTCAGGGGGGAGGGCACCCCACCGGACAGCGTGCAGATCGGCAACGAGATCAACGTCGGGATGCTGTGGAACGAGGGCAGGGTCGTCAACAACGACTTCGCCCCGCTGGCTGGCCTGCTGAAGCAGGGTTACAACGCGACAAAGGCGTGCGGCAGCGGCATACCGGTGATGATCCATACCGCCAACGCCGACAGCAACGCCAACGCCCGATGGTTCTACGATGGCATCCGCGCCCAGGGTGTGCAGTGGGACATCACCGCCCAGTCGTACTACTGCATGTGGCACGGCACCCTGGCGAACCTCTACAACAACATCGTCGACCTGCGCGGGCGCTACGGCAAGCCGGTGGTGATCGTGGAGACCGCGTACCCCTTCACCCGCAACAACGCGGACGGCGAGCCGAACGCCATCGGCGACGCGACCTGTGACGGCATCAGCGCGACCTGGTCCGGGCAGGCCCAGGAGTTCGACTGGGTGCAGAACACCGCCCGCAACGCGGGGGCCATCGGCGTCTTCTACTGGGAACCGACCTGGTACGCCGTCCGCGGCAACGGTTGGGACCCGGCCAACATCAACGGCACCGGAAACCAGTGGGACAACATGGCCGTCTTCGACTGGTCCGGGCGGGTGAACCCGGGCGTACGGTGGACGCCCTGACCATGGGCCGGACGCGCGGCGACGTTTTCTGGTCTCTGCCAAGGCCGCTCGGGCAGCGGCCACGATCCGTCGCCGAACCACTGTCGGGCGGCGGGCGAGGGATCAGCAGGTACGCGGCTGCCAACTCACCTTCGTCACGAACATGGGCACATACAGGTCCCCGCCACCGGGGCGAGCGCAGATCGCGCCGGAAAGCTGCGTCCCGAGGTAGTTGTAGGACCAGGTGATCTCGGCGTTGCGGGAGGTGCGGTTGTAGAAGTTGAAGGCCGGGACATTGCCGGGCCACTCGCTGGTGGTCACCAGAGACGGAGTCGCGGTAGGGCCCTCTGCGGGGTGATCCCAGTTGGGCCAGATGCAGAACGTGCCCTGCGGACAGTTCCCGGGTAGCCAGGCTTCGTTTGATGCTGGGGAGCTTGCCGCCGAAGCGGCGGGGGCGGTGGCCAGCACGCTGGCGACGGACGCGGCGAGGACGATGGATTTCAACAACACGGTTCACCTACTTAAATAGATAGCCGTGGATGAATGCCAAAAGGCTACCGGTGGAAATTTGAAGGGTCAAGCACTTGGGGCGGTCCCGTCCAACGAGGTGCGGCGCCAGTCGCGAACGCGGGGGTGCCGGCAGCGACGGCCCGCATTCCATGGAGGACCTATTAGCTCCAGATGAGAGTGTCGCTGCTGACCGGCGCGATTGGTGAGCTGGGGGTGAGCCCGGTGACGTCGATGGTGTAGGCACCGGATGGCAAATTTTCGATGAGGGTGGTCGTCGTTGTGCCTTCGCGGGGTCTGGTGATTCGCGCATCGACCACTTTGTGGTTCTCGTCGGTCACGGTGATCCGGATGGCGTGGGCGTCGCCATCGGTGGTGGCGACGTGGATGGGAAGGGGTTCGCCGGCGAGGAGGAGGTCGGGAGTGCCGACGTGGAGCGCGGTGGTGCGCGGTGCGCGGATGGCGATGGGGCTCGCAGTGAGGATGCCGTGGATTTCGTCGAGGACGGCGGTGTTGCGATGCAGATTGCCGTGGTGGTCGGGGACGCGTCGTAGCAGCGGGCTGTTCATTGGCACGTCGGGTCTGCTGGCGGCGACGATCGGGACGGTGGCGTCGCCAAGGAGTTCGTCGGTGCGGTAGGTGTCCATGAGCTCGATGCGCGAGCCGCTCAGGCATGCGGTGGTGGCGGTTGGTTGGTGGATGCCGAGGATGGCGTGGGTGGTGGTGAGGCTGGCCGGGCGGCCGATCTCGGCTTCGGCGAGTTGGGTGTGGAAGCGCATCCCGTCGTTGATTTTGGCTGTGGCCAGTTCTGGTAGGGCAGTCTCGGTGGTCTTGGTGAGGCCGTTGGGGTGTTCGAGGCAGGCGTATTCGGGCAGCAGTTGATACATAGACGGCATGCTGCGGATGAGGTCGGTAAGGCTGACGCCGAATCGTCCGATGCCCTTGTGGCTGCCGTTGACGAGTTGGCCGAGGGCTTTGGCAGATCCCCGGTACGGCGTGCCGATGGTGATGAGCTTGTGAGTTGTTTCTGCGCCGCGGCAGTACTCGATGTACCAGCGGGCGATGAGACCGCCCATTGAGTGGCAGACGAAAGTCACCATGGCGTCGGCGTAGGCGCCACCTTGACCGCGCCAGCGTTGGAGTGCGGGTTCGATCAGATACGAGAGGCGTCGGCCGTTGTACCGATTGGACAGCCGCCAGTCGTACGCGATGGGTAGTAGGTTGCCGGGCGGGGCGTCGGGATGGTCCACGGATTCGCGGTAGCCGAGGGCGCGTAGCCGGGTCAGGAGCCGGTCGTATCCCTTGATCGGGGTCCAGATGCCGGGGAGCACGTGCAGGTCGGGCATCAGGCCAACCGGTTCAACGCCGTCGCCGGGGTGCTCGTCACCCAGGCCGTCGGGCAGCTGCAGGTCGCGGATACTGCGACCGAAGGTTCGGATCGCGTGGAGCGCGGAGCCGGCCGAGGGCGCCCAGACAAGCTTGCCGCGATGTCGCAGGGTGCTGCCGAGGATGCCTGGTAGCACGACGACGAAGTCCGTGGGGTTGGTCATCACGGAGCTCCTGGTTGCTCGTCCGGGATGGTGAGGACGCTGATGAGGTTCAGCGCGGCAGGATGGCGGCGGCCGATGGTCGCCAGTCGGTTGATCCAGGCGGCAGTCTGCTCCGGCGCGAGCCGGCGTGCTGTAGTCAGGACGTCCGTCGCCTCGTCCACGTCGTCAGCGAGAGCAGAGGCGACGGCAGTGTAGAAGTCGGCGGTGGCTGCCGCCACGTCTGTTTGCGCCGAGGTCCGGGCCAGAAATGCGGTGGCATCGAGGGCGGTCGGGTCCGGGCTTTCCGCGATCGCGGCCATGAGATCGGTGAACTTCTCCGGGTGGATCAGCGCATTGAGGGCCGGTTCGGCGGCGCCGACCTGGGCGAGAGCGAGGACCGCGTCGGCGCGATCTGCGGTACCGCTGGTGTCCCGCTGCGCGAGCGCTGCGAGGGCCTCGCGGGCGCTGTCGGTGAGCAGTTCCTCGTTGTGTTCCGTGAGCATGGTGGTTTGCGTGAGTGGATCGGCCGCGGCGAACTCGGCGGCGAGAATGGTCAGCAGTAGGGGGGCGTAGGCCGTGGCTACGCCGTTGGTACGGGCGATGTTGCGTAGCGTGAGGTACCGCTGTGCTGCCTGGTCGTTGACTGTAAGGAGAGCATCGGTGACGGCACTGTCGGCGGCGGGAGCGAGCAGTTCGGGATGAGCCGCGAGAAAATCGCGTTCATACTGGTAGTCCGCTGTACTGATCCATTGCTGAGCGGTGACGAGGAGATCCGGGTCGAGCGTCAGCCACTCCGGGAGGTCTCCGACGGAGGCGATCCACGCACGATCGAAGCGATCAGGGTCGGGGCGACGGTGTCGCCTTGCCTGATCATGCAGAGCACCGAGCAGTGCCCGATCGGCTGGCGTCTGGCGCAGCGCCATCGCAAACCAGTCGAGGGCCCCGGAATCCCCCGCCTCAGCCGCAGCAATCCGGATAAATAGAAGATATGCAATATCCGGCGGAGGCGCGTCGGCCAAGACAGCCCGCCATATTGCCTCCTGCTCTGTCGGCCGCCCTGCCTCGCTGTAGCGGTTGCCGAGGTTGTTGAGCGCGCTGGCCAGGTCGGGGAGGAAGGCGGGGTTGGTGGCGGCGAGTTCTCGGTAGGTGGTGACGGCTTCCTCGGTGGGAGCGACCGCGTCGGGTCGTCGGCCGATCTCGCTGTAGCGGATGCCGAGGTTGTTGAGCGCGCCGGCGAGGTCGGGGAGGAAGGCGGGGTTGGTGGCGGCGAGTTCTCGGTAGGCGGTGACGGCTTCCTCGGTGGGAGCGACCGCGTCGGGTCGTCGGCCGACCTCGTTGTAGCGGTTTCCGAGGTTGTTGAGCGCGCCGGCGAGCGCGGGGAGGAAGGCGGGGTTGGTGGCGGCGAGTTCTCCGTAGGTGGTGACGGCTTCCTCGGTGGGAGCGACCGCGTCGGGTCGTCGACCGACCCCGCTGTAGCGGTTGCCGAGGTTGTTGAGCGCGGCGGCGAGGTCGGGGAGGAAGGCGGGGTTGGTGGCGGCGAGTTCTCGGTAGGTGGTGACGGCTTCCTCGGTGGGAGCGACCGCGTCGGGTCGTCGGCCGACCTCGTTGTAGCGGTTGCCGAGGTTGTTGAGCGCGGCGGCGAGGTCGGGGAGGAAGGCGGGGTTGGTGGCGGCGAGTTCCCGGCGCAGGGTGACGGCTTCCTCGGTGGGAGCGACCGCGTCGGATCGTCGACCGACCCCGCTGTAGCGGATGCCGAGGTTGTTGAGCGCGGCGGCGAGGTCGGGGAGGAAGGCGGGGTTGGTGGCGGCGAGTTCTCGGTAGGCGGTGACGGCTTCCTCGGTGGGAGCGACTGCGTCGGTTCGTCGACCGACCCCGTTGTAGCGGATGCCGAGGTTGTTGAGCGCGCCGGCGAGCGCGGGGAGGAAGGCGGGGTTGGTGGCGGCGAGTTCCCGGCGCAGGGTGACGGCTTCCTCGGTGGGAGCGACCGCGTCGGATCGTCGACCGACCCCGTTGTAGCGGATGCCGAGGTTGTTGAGCGCGGCGGCGAGGTCGGGGAGGAAGGCGGGGTTGGTGGCGGCGAGTTCTCGGTAGGCGGTGACGGCTTCCTCGGTGGGAGCGACTGCGTCGGTTCGTCGACCGACCTCGCCATAGGAGATGCCGAGGTTGTTCAGGGCGCCGGCGAGGTCGGGGAGGAAAGCAGGATTGGTGGCGACCAGTTTTCGGTAAACGGTGACGGCTTCCTCGGTGGGAGCGACTGCGGCGGGTCGTCGGCCGACTTCGCTGTAGCGGTTGCCGAGGTTGTTGAGCGCGGTGGCCAGGTCGGGGAGGAAGGCGGGGTTGGTGGCGGCGAGTTCTCGGTAGGCGGTGACGGCTTCCTCGGTGGGAGCGACTGCGGCGGGTCGTCGGCCGACTTCGCTGTAGTGGTTGCCGAGGTTGTTCAGCGTGGCGGCCAGCGCGGGGAGGAAGGCGGGATTGGTGGCGGCGAGTTTTCGGTAGGTGATGCCGGCTTCCTCGCTGGGAGCGACTGCGTCGGGTCGTCGACCGATCTCGCTGTAGCGGATGCCGAGGTTGTTGAGCGCGGCGGCGAGCTCGGGGAGGAAGGCGGGGTTGGTGGCGGCGAGTTCTCGGTAGGCGGTGACGGCTTCCTCGGTGGGAGCGACTGCGTCGGTTCGTCGACCGACCTCGCCGTAGCGGATGCCAAGGTTGTTCAGTGCGTCGGCCAGGTCGGGTATGAAGGCGGAGTTGGTGGCGACCAGTTCTCGGTAGACGGTGACGGCCTCTTCGGTAGGTTTCAGGGCTTCCTGTCGGTAGCCCCACCGACGAAAGCGTTCAGCTACGAGCAGCCCTGCCACTGCCACGTCGGGCTTGAGCGCCGGATCAGCCTCGGTGAGCAGACGAATCAGATGCAAGCCGTCCGGGCCAGCGTCGGCGGCGTGACGCCAGAAATATCGCCACAGGTATATCGGTCGGTCCGCGTTGACCCCGGCGTCGAGTCTCGCCCGGTACAGGGAAGCCAGAGCATCGGCGATCAAGTACGCGTCCGGATCGAATACCTGCTGGTGAGTGGCGCGGAAGGGCGAACGGAGATGGTCGGCCAAGCTTTGATGCGCCACTCGATAAACTGCGGCGCCGCCCTCACCGTCCTGCACGATGTACCGGCCGAGCTGGTCCAGCAGCCAACTGAGATCGTCTCGCCCGAACGGCCCCACCGGCTCTCTGCCGGCGTTGGCAATGGTTAGCCATTCGTCCTCTGGCAGACCGGCACCATAGCCCCGACTCAGCGCCGCAAGCAGATGCCGGGCCACCGCTACATGGTCACTCACTCCCGCCCTCTGTGGCCCCGGCGGTGCGCTGATCGTGGCCAGGTCACTGTCGAACGCCTGCTCGACCGAGACAGCCACTCGGCCCTGCCAATCCTCGGAACTGGTGTCGACCGGCGCAGCATTCAGCTGGTCGGCCACCAATCGCGCGAGTAGGAATGGCCGACCGGCCTGCCAATCCGCCGCTGCGACGCCCGCTCCAACATGCTCGGCGACCAACGCCGGATTCATGGCGGGATCCACCCCCGCCAGCCGGGCCGCGACGTAGTCGACAACATCGTGACGAGTACGCTCCTGCGCCTGCCCGGTGTCCAGATCAAGCCCTGGTCCGTCTGGATTCAGCGTGGACACCACGCTCGCCCCACCGCCCGGCCGGGGAAGATCGCGGGTGGACACCACCACCACCGCGAGTCGGGACAGGCGCAACACCAACTCCTCCGCCAGTGTGAACGATTCGCCACGTGACTCGTCCACGCCGTCCACCACCAGCACGGGTGGTGCGGTGCCTGCCTCTACTGCCCGCTGCACCTGGCCGACCAGCTCTGGGGCGTTGCGCCGGGTTGCTTGCGGCGGGAGCACGCCAGACCTGACCAACTGCCCGGCGATCAGCTCCGCTGCCTGGTCCACACTGAGACCACGAGCGTGAACGTGCGCGTGTATCGACCGTTCGCCAGGATCGTCGTGCTCCCACGGCCGGCCCTCGGTCAGCAGGCGGGCGCGCTCGTGTGGATTCGACAGGCTGACGACCCGGCCCGTGATGGCGGATTTACCGGTCCCCGCTGAGCCCGTCACCACGTAAACGCCCGGCTTGCCGGCCCGAACCCACGTGACGACCTGGTTCACCTCGGTCGTGCGGCCAGTGAACCAGGACCGCTCATCCTCTCGCGCGCCGCCACGGGCTGCCCGCAACAGGTGCTCCACCACCTGCTCCGGTGCGCCCGGGTCGAACAGCGGGTTAGGGAACATCCACCAAGCGCTGCCGCGGCCTTGAAACTGCGGCGTCTGCCGTGGGCCAGGCCACTCTTTGATCACCGCATCGCAGAGGTCGTCGCCACGGATCGACTGGTTGTGCACCGACCAGCGCAGCCGCAGCATCGCCGACTCCGGTCCGTGTGCCAGCAACGAACGCAGGAGCTCACCCAGCAGACCGTCCTGCGCGGTTTCGACAGCCATGCAGGATGTCAGCACTCCTACCCACAAATGCTCGCCGTCGACTGGAAGTTGCTGCATCACCTCGGCCGCCACCGCAACTGCCGGTAACCCTTCACCGGAAAAGCAGGCGTCCAGGATCAGCAGCAGCTGACTCGAACCGGACGATGCGCAGTACGCGGCCACGTCCATGGCACCGATCCCCGCCGCCGGTCCACTCCCACTGTCACTGGCCAGCAACCTCAGCCCAGTGGGGGAACCGATCCCGTGCCCGGCCCAGAGCAGCACCAGCGGCCCGTCTGAATGTTCGCCCGCGAGCCCACGAAGCCGGTCTCGCGCGGTGTTCTCGCCCGGGTCGGCCAATAATGCACTGACGAAGTCCGCTCCCAGCAACTCTGCGAAGGCCGTAGCGTCCGGCACCGCATGGCGCAGGGGCTCGTGTCGATCCTGTTCATATTTACTTACAGCGATGCCAATGAATCGTCCCATCCGATCGACGCTCCTCTCCGACAACGCGTGATGAGCGCGCCTGACCGTACACACAGCCGGCCAGATCACGTGACAGGTACCCGACAGCGGTAAGCCGGGACGCGAGGTCGCGCGGGCTGTGCCTCAAGGCCTCGCGGTAGACGTTGCGGCGGCGAGTGAACCGTCTTCGAGCCCAGATATCGGTGCGCGAGAATCGACAGATGGAAGATCTCCTGAGATTCCTTCATGACCGGTATGAGGCGGACTGCCACTCGTACGTCGACGTGTTTCACCGCTTCGGGGGCGACGCGCTCCTCGACAGCCAACTACCGGTGCTCGACCTGGTCGACATGCTGGCGCGGGAGTACGAGGCAATGGACCCCGATGACGAGCGCTTCGCTGGTCTCACGTACGCGCTCCGAGTGCTCGTGCAGTCGTACAACGAGCACCCCGACTATCGCAAGGAGTGGCGTCCCTAGCTGCCCAGCAGGCGCCCGCGAGCGGTCAGCGGTTGAGGTAGGCGGTCAGGCCGCCGAGTTCCTCGCTGGCGATGAACACCGACCGTACGTTGAGGATGGCCTCCTCGACGTGGGCCGGGCAGCCCCACGCTGCGTCACCCCACGAATCGGCGATCTTGATCTCGGCTCGCGCGGTGCACCCGGCGGCGCCGCCGAGCTGGCAGTGCTCGGGGTGCGGCGTGGCGGCCTGCGCGGCTGCGGCGGCACGCATCTGGGTGGCGAGTTCGGCGGCGACGGCGGCGCGCTGCTCAGCCTCGGCGCGCAGTTCGCGCTCCACGCGCAGCACCTTGGCCAGCTCGTCATTGGCCGACTTGGCGCGTGCCTCGGCGGCGAGTTTCGCCTGCTCGATGTGGTGGCGTTCGATGGCCAGGGCTGCCGTGCCGGCGAAGAGTCGGGTGAGGGCGAGGTCGGTGTCCTGCGGGACGCGCGGGGTGCGGTGATACATCGCGAAGGTGCCCAACAGGCCGCCGTCGCGGGCCAGGATCGGCGTGGACCAGCAGGCCGCCAGGCCGGCCTGGTCGGCCAGATCCCGGAAGTCGTCCCAGAACGGATCGGTGGCGATGTCGGTGACGATGACTGGTTCCCGCCGGTGGGCGGCGGTGCCGCACGAGCCGACACCTTCGCCGGTCGCGATGCCGTCGATGGCCTGGTTGTAGAAGTCGGGCAGGCTCGGCGCGGCGCCGTGGCGCAGGTGCCGGGCGTCGGGGTCGGCGAGCAGGACGGAGACGAGCACCTCCTGCGGTGCGAGGTTCTCGATACAGCGGGCCATCCCGTCGAGCACCTCGGTCAGGGGTGCCTGGCGGGCGATCTGCTCCAGCAGGGCACGGTGTTCGGCCATCAGCCGTTGGGCATGCTTGACCTGCGTGGTCTCCACGCCGAGCACACGGATCCCGGTCACGTTGCCGTCGGCGTCTCGACGCGGCTCGTAGGTGAAGTCGAAGAACGCCTCCCGCGCCTGCGGGCCGCCGCCCAGCACGACCCGGACGTCACGGCCGGTGTACGGCTCACCCGTGCGGAAGACCTGGTCCAGGAGAGCGATGAATCCCTGACCGGCCAGTTCGGGCATCAGCTCGGCGATCGCCACCCCGACACGGGCCCGCTCTTCGCCGATGGTGGCGAGGAACGCCGGGTTCGCCGTCTCCACCAGGTGCGACGGCCCCGCCAGAGACGCGAAGACGGCGATGGACTGCCCGAACAACGCCCGCAGGTCCTCCTCCGCTGCTTGCTCGGCAGCCGCCGGACCCGCAGCAGCAGTAGACCGTTGGCCTGGTACTGCGGTCATGGTGTGGGTTCGCCTCTCGTCTGCGGATACGGGCAACGACCGACGGTGCCACCCGTCGGTGCGGGTGACCCCGGTGCGGCGGGAGTTGGCTGAGGCCGCCGCCGGTGCAGCGTACCCATGTGCCCGACATTCAGGTCGTACCCACCAACCACGCACCGCAACCCGTCGCCCGACCAGCACGTCGCCAGGTAAATCCTGGGGTTCAGATCCGCTGCTCCCACCAAGGGTCGCTGGGATCGGCCCAGGGATTGGCCAGGGTTCGACTGAGGAACAGCTCATCGGCCGCACCGACGGCCCGCCGCAGCTCCCGCGCCGTTTTTCCAGTCAGCGATCGCAGGGCGATGTCCAGCACCTTGCGATAGTCCGAGGTGCAACTGCAGGGGCACCCGCCAAAATCGTCCAGCAGGTCACGGGCAGGGCCTCGCGCCTTGTCGGTCCAAGCCCGAAGTGCGCGGCCGATCTCACCGGGATACAAGCGGTTGTGGCGCTCCAGCCGAACGAAGTCGGCGACGGCCTTGCCGGAAATGCCGTGAAAGTGTGCACGGGATTCGTGCACCTGTCGACGACTGGCTTTGGCGGCGCGTAGCGCCCCAGGTCGCCTACGCGGCACGGCCCCTTCGCTGTGCGGTCATGTCGGGAAGTATGCCAGAGGGGACGACGATGGTCCGAGGCCTGGCGACGGATGAGATCGGCCGTCTCCTCAACCCTGAAGCGCCGAAGTCAGCAGTGCGCACGTTGCGTCGTCGAAGGCGACCAGGCGAACACGCTCAACCTTTGTCGGCGTTGCTCTGATGGTCGAGATTGCGATCTTCGCTGCCTGGTCGGCGGGGAATCCGTATACGCCGGTGGCGATGGCGGGGAAGGCGACGCTGCGAGCGCCAATCTCGTCGGCAACCGCAAGGCTGCGCCGATAGCACGACGCCAGGACGTCAGCCTCGCCGTAGCTGCCACCTTCCCAGACCGGGCCGACTGTGTGAATGACATGACGTATTGGTGGGTCCAGGTCAAAAGCTGGCGTGGCAACCGCATCGCCGGGATCACACGGAGCCAGCGCTGCCCCCGCCTGGGCCAGACGCGGCCCCGCCGCACTGTGAATCGCCCCGTCGACACCGCCGCCACCTAACAGCGACTCGTTCGCCGCGGTCACGACGGCGTCGACGTCCTCACTGGTGATGTCGCCACGAACAACTTCGACCACGGGCATGGCTCGATGATGCCACCAACCGGTCAGCCCCACCCGTCGTCCCGGCACAGCGCGACGGAGCCGACCGTGCTGTGCGGTTCTCGGAAGTCAGATCAGGGCTGCGGCGAGGGCGCGGAACGCGTCGGCGGGGAACGCCGTGTCGTCGCCGCCGTTGAGCACCTGGATCGCCACCTCGTCCGCGCCGGCCTGGTAGTGCTTCTCCAGCCCCGCCACCACCGTCTCGACGGTGCCCCAGGGGATCAGGGCGTCGACGAGACGGTCACTGCCGCCGTCGGCGAAGTCCTCGTCGGTCCACCCGAACCGCCGCAGGTTGTTGGTGTAGTTCGGCAGTGCGAGGTACCCGCTCGTGTACTGGCGGGCGGTGGCGCGCGCGGTGGTGGCGTCCGGGTCGAGGACCACCGCGACCTCGGGGGCGAGCAGCCGGTCGGGTCCGATTGCCGCCCGGGCTTCGGCGGTGTGCTCGGCGGGGACGAAGTACGGGTGCGCCCCGGTCGAGCGGTCGCGGGAGAGTTCGAGCATCCGCGGGCCCAGTGCGGCCAGGATGCGCCGCTCGGGCGAAAGCCCGGCCGCGTCGAGGCCGTCGAGGTACTGCACCATCCTTGAGTACGGCTTGCGATAGTCGGTGCCGCCACTTTCCACCACCACCGCGTGGCTGGCGCCGAGACCGAGTAGGAACCGGCCGGGATGCGCCTGCTCCGCGTCCTTGGCGAACGCCGCCGCCTCGGGTGGCGACGAGTGCCAGATGCTCACGATCCCGGTCGCGACCCCGATGCGCGTGGTCCCGTCCAGGATCTCCCGGAAGCGGGGGGCGACGTTCTCGCCGAAACCACCGGAGAACCAGATTCGTGAGTAGCCGAGATCCTCCAACTCGGTCGCGGCGTCGATGGCCGCGCCCTGACTCTCGCTAGCAAGGAAGAACGGTTGCCACACGCTGACGAGTCGTTGTGCCATACCGCAACCCTACGACCCGTGGGGTCAGGCGTTGCGGCGAAGCAGGATGGTGACGGCCACCCAGACGACGACCAGGGCGAGGCCGAGCCACGGCTGCCCGAGCAGGGCGAGCAGGGCGCCGCCGAGCACGAACCAGCCGGCCTGGAATGTGCGCTTGGCCGGTGGGCGTAGCGGCACCCGGGCCCGTGGCGAACCGAGCGCACCCCAGAGCCCGGCAAGCAGCAGCGGCACGACGATGGCAGCGACCACTCGGACGACGATGGGCGCGTCCAGGGCCCAGCCCCAGCGTGCGCCGACTGCGAGCACGGCGAGCTCAAGAAGGAAGATCAGCAGAAGCCCAACCCCGCGGATCATGGTCGCCGCCCCAGCTTGGACCTCGTCGGTGATCTGTCCACCATGGCGCTCGACCTGGCTAGCCTTCATAGCCTTAAAGCTAAGCTACTTAGCTAGCGTCGTCAAACTGAACGGGGAGATCCACGCGGTGATGGTGTCCGACGCCGACGCCGACGCCGACTCGACGCCGCCGACGCGATGCTGGACCGCATGGCGGAACACGCCTGACGGGCTGGTCGGCGAAGACCGTCACGGTGCGAGGCCGGCCTGGATCGCCAGGATGGCGGCTCGTACGCGATCGCGGCTGCCGGTCTTGGCCAGCACGTTGGTGACGTGGGTCTTGACGGTGCTCATGGACAGGTAGAGGCGTTCGGCGATCTCGTTGTTGTTGAGTCCGGCGCCGATCAGAGCGAGCACGTCGGTCTCCCGAGCGGTCAGCTGGTAGGCCGCCAACTCCACGCGGGAGGCCGGCCCCGTCGCGCGGACCCGGTCGAGGACGGCGCCGGTGACCTCGGCGGAGAGGACCGCCTCGCCGGCCGCGACGGTGCGCACCGCGGCGATCAGGTCACGGGCGCTGGACCGCTTGAGCAGGAACCCTCGTGCACCGGCGGCGATGGCGTCCAGGACGTAGGCGTCGTCGTCGAAGGTGGTGACGACGATGACGGCCGGGGCGTGCGGGATCGTGGCCAGCTCTCGGGTGGCGTGCAGGCCGTCGAGCACCGGCATGCGGATGTCGACGAGGGCGACGTCGATGCGGGAGTCGCGACGCACGGCGTCGAGGAACTGCCGGCCGTCGGCTGCCTCGGCCGCGACCTGGATGTCGGGTTGAGATCGCAGTATCAGGCTGAAGCCGTCCCGGACCAGTTCCTGGTCGTCGGCGATCGCGACGCGGATCATTTGTTCGCCACCGGCAGGTCGGCCTGCACCACGGTGCCGCCGCCCGGGCGCTGGCTCAGCTCCCAGCTCCCGCCGCGCGCGGAAACGCGTTCCCCGATGCCGAGCAGGCCCGAGCCGCTCGTGGGTGCGCGGGGCGGGCCGACGCCGTCGTCGCTGATCCGCAGGCGGGCGTGGTCGCCGACGCGGACCAACTCGACCCAGGCCGCCGTGGCTTTGGCGTGGCGGGCGATGTTGGTGAGGGCCTCCTGGGCGATGCGGTAGGCGGTCAACACGCCGACCTCGTCCAGGCCCGGCTCGGGGTCCACTTGGACCCGCACCGTCACGCCCTGCTGGCGCAGCGGCTGGGCGAGCAGCTCGTCGATGTCGGACAGGCGCGGCGGCGCGCTCACCGCGATCGACGCGTCCGGATCGCGCAGGTGCACGACGAGCGTGTCCAGCTCGCTCAGCGCGGTGCGGCCACTGCCCGCGATCGCCCGCAGCGCCGCGCCCGGGTCGTCACTGAGCTGGCCCGCCTCGGCCTGCACCACCATCGCGGTGACGTGGTGGCCGACCACGTCATGCAGCTCGCGGGCCAGGTTGGTGCGCTGTTCGAGCCAGGCGGCCTGGCCGCGCAGGTCGTCCGTCTCCCGGGTCAGGGCGTTGCCGCGTGACCACGATCGCAACAGGATCGCGAGGAGGTAGCCGGCCGTCACGAAGAAGAACGGCTGTTCGTACACCCCTCGCTCGTTGACCAGCGCGGTGGTGAGGGCGCCGGCCGCGCCGATCAAGCCACCCACCCATCCCAGCCACGGGTGTCGGGCCGGGTCTTCGCAGACCGAGACGAACACCAGACCGGCGGCCGCGAGGCCCAACTGCACCGACTCCCCGGTGCTCACGATCGCCACGAATCCCGCGCAGACCGCGAAGACCAGGGTTCGGTAGCGGGGGCGCAGCGCCGTGGCCCCGAGGCCGACCGGCAGCACCAGCCACGCCCAGCCCGCCGGCACGGACACGCCGTCCTCGACGGTGGTGACCACGGCGGCGATGATCAAACCAACCGCACCGTACGCGAGCCGGCGCACTCGTTCGGGGTCGCGCAACCGTTCGCGGATTCCAGTCATCACCTGCACAGTCTCCGTGACCAGCCGGAAGACCGGCCAGTACCCAGGTACCGGATCGGCCGGCACCCCGGTACCGCCCTCGGAACCAGATCGGCACCGCGGCACGTTCCGCGAAAACGCTCACCGGACGACTCTGCGGGGGTGACTCTCGTTGACTCCCGCGCCGCCACCACCATCGGCCCGCTTCGTACGGTTCCCAACTACATCACCGCCGCTCGCACGGTCGCCGCTGTCACGGTCGGTATCGTCGCCCTCGTCTCCGGGTCGGTGGCATTGATGGCGGTATCGTACGGTATCTACTGGCTCGGTGACGTACTCGACGGCTGGGCCGCCCGCCGGCTCGGACAGGAAACCCGGGCCGGGGCCGTCTTCGACATCGTGAGCGACCGCGCGTGCACCGCCGTACTCTGCGTGGGCCTGGTCTCCCTCGTGCCGGACGTCGCGGTCGTGGCAGTGGTCTTCCTGCTCTCGTTCCTGGTGCTGGACACCATGCTGTCGCTGGCGTTCCTGTGCTGGCCGGTGCTGAGCCCCAACTACTTCCACCTGGTCGACCGGCGGGTGTGGGCGTTGAACTGGTCGCCCCTGGCCAAGATCGCCAACACCGCCGGTGTCATCGGTGCGATCGCGTTCGGGCAGTACCTGCTCGCGCTGGCCGTCGCCTTCGCCGTCGTCGCGGTCAAGCTGTGGTCGGTCGCCGCTGTGGTCCGGCTGCTCGAACGGGACGGTCGGGCATGAGCAGCCTCGCCGAGGCTGTGGTGGCGCTCGGCTACGGTGTCGCCTCGGCGCTCGTCCCGATCGTCAACGCCGAGGCCTACGCCGTGGTCGCCGGGCATCGCGGCGGCCACGCTCTCGTCGCCGTCGTGGTCGCCCTGGCACTCGGGCAGACCGCCGGCAAGCTGCTGCTGTTCGAGTCGGCGCGTCGCGGATCGGGGCGACTGGCCCGGAAGGTCGCGAAACGGGGAAAGTCAGGTCGCGCGGCGGCTCGGGCCGCACGGTGGACCGAGCCGATCCGACGCTGGCTCTCCCGCCGCCGCACCGCCCTACCGACAGTGCTGGCCTCCGCCGCGGTCGGGGTTCCACCGTTGGCTGTCGTCAGTCTCGCCGCCGGCACCGCAGGCCTTCGACGCTGGGAGTTCGCCGTCGCCTGCCTGTCCGGGCGGGTGATCCGTTTCGCCCTCCTCGTCCTGCCGGCGGTGCTGGCCTGACCACGGCTCCCGGTCAGAGGAGCCGGCCGTCGTGGGCGAGCAGGGCGATCTGGGTACGGTTGTCGAGATCCAGCTTGGTCAGGATGTGTGAGACGTGGGCCTTCACCGTCGTCACGCTCATCAGCAACTCGCTGGCGATCTCGGCGTTGGAGCGCCCCTGCGCGATGGCCAGCACGACGTCGCGTTCCCGGGGTGTGAGCAGGGCCAGCCGCTCGTGCGCCTGCTCGTAGGACTCGGCCCCCGACGCGACCCGCTGCATGAGGCGGCGCGTCACGCCCGGAGACAGCATCGGGTTGCCGGCCGCGACCGCGCGGACCGCCTGGCTGATCTGCTCGGGCGGGGTGTCCTTGAGCAGGAAGCCGTTCGCGCCGGCTCGGAGCGCTCGCACCACGTGCTCGTCGGTGTCGAACGTGGTGAGCACGATGATCTCGGGTGGCCGGTGGCGGCGGCGCAGGCGCTCGGTGGCGGTGATGCCGTTGACGCCGGGCATCCTGATGTCCATCAGCACCACGTCGGGCAGGTGCCGGTCCACCGCCGTGATCGCGGTGGCGCCGTCGGCGGCCTCGCCCACCACGACGATCCCGTCGGCGCCGTCGAGCATCAGCGTGAGCATTCCCCGTACGAGGGGATCGTCGTCCACGATGACGACCCGGATCGGACCCGTCACGTCGGCCACGGCAGCCACGCGGTGAGGTGGAACCGACCCGCGGCGTCGACGTGGTGGGCGACCCGACCGCCGGTGAGCGCAGCCCGTTCGGCGAGGCCGATCAGGCCGGTGCCGGCGTTACCGGTGGCACCACTGTCGGGCGTGGTCGGGTTGCTCACCGCGATGCTCAGGCCGGAGCCGGGCGCGCCGCCGAGCACCAGCCGGACCGGCTGGCCGGTGGCGTGTTTGCGGGCGTTGGTCAGTGCCTCCTGCGCGATCCGGTACGCGGTGCGGCCAACCGTCGGGGGAATCTCGACCGGCGGGCCGAGCGGGTCGTCGACCTCGATCTGTTGCCCGGCGGCCCGCGCCTCGTCGACCAGGCGCGGCAGGTCGGCGAGGGTCTGCCCGGGTGGTGCGTCGCTCGGCGACTCGGCGTCGTCGCTGCGCAGCAGGGTGATGACCTCGCGCAGTTCGTCGAGGGCGTGGTGCGCGCTGGCCCGGATGACCCCGGCGGCGGCGCTGAGCCGCTCGGGTGGCGCGTCCGGCCGGTACTCCATCGCGCCGGCGGCCGCCGCCAGCAGAGACAGCCGGTGGGCCAGCACGTCGTGCATCTCCCGCGCGATCCGGCTGCGCTCCGCCGCCCGCGCCTCGTCGACCCGTCGTTCCTGCTCCTGCTCGGCCCGCCAGGCCCGGTCCCGTAGCGCCACCAGCAGGGCGCTTCGGGCCTGCGCCCAGGTGCCCCAGCCGAGCAGGGCCGCGTAGGCGATCGTCATCAGCACCAGCCGCCACCCGTACGGCAGGCTGGGCACCGGCCGCCAGAACGCCTGCACCGCCTCGCCCGCCACGCCGACCACCGCCACCGCCGCCGCTTGCCGAAACGGCCGGTTGCGGGCGATGAACAGCACCGCGAAGCTGGCCACCGGTGTGGCCACCGGAGACAGCGCGACGAGTACGCCCGCCAGCACGCCACCGATCTGCGGGCGGCGGACGACCACTGGAACGAGGGCCAGGGCCGCCACCGCCAGCGCGACGTCGACGCCGACCAGGCCGGCGGAGCTGGACCGGGTGGCGGACCACAGCATGGTCGCGACGAGGACGCCGATCGCCACGGTCGTCACGACCACCGGGACGGAACGCCACGTCCGCAGCGGCTTGACCTCGCACGTCGCCGCATCCACACCGCGCAGGCTACTGGGCTCGCGGCGGGCCGGACCACCTCCTTTGGTAGTACGCCGAGCCGCCGGCGGGCGTACCCGCCGCGGCGTCTGGGCCGACGCGTCCGGCCCGGCCCGGTCCACAGACTCAGACCATGACGAACAACCTTCTCCTGGGACGGGCCGCGGTGACGGCCGGCGCGATCGTGGTGGCGGTGGCCGAGTTCGCGCTCCTGCACTCGGCGGCCGGCGTCGACCTGGCGGTCAGGTCCGCGAACTCGACCCGGCAGGTCACGGTGGCGGCGGTCGTCGTGGCCACCGCGGTCGCGGCACTGGCCGGCTGGGCGCTGCTCGCGGTGCTCGAACGCCGCACCAACCGCTCCCGCGTCTGGTGGACCTCGATCGCGGTCGCCGTCCTGCTGCTGTCGCTCGTGGTCGGGCCGCCGAGTGGCGTCGGCGGGGGAGCGAAGGCGACCCTCGCGCTGCTGCACCTGAGCGTCGGCGTCATCCTCATCCTCGGCCTGCCCCGGTCGCGCCCGGAGCGGGCGAGCCGATGACCACGCTGACCGTCCGCAAGCAGGACGGGGCATTCGTCCTCGACTTCGGGGCGCGCGCCTCGCTGCGTACCGGCTGGACCTGGCGGTGCGGCGAGATCCGCACCGGCACCGGCCGCTGGACGGTCGCACCGACCGACCGCCGACGCATCGGGTTCACCGCCCGGACCGAGCACGGCGTGCCGGTGCGGCTCGACCCGGGCCGGTCGCACGTGCCGGGGCCCGGCGGGGTGGCCCGCTGGGCGCCCGGTCGCTGCGGCGGTGAGCTGGTACGCGACGGGCACCGCCTCGCGGTGCGCCTCGCCGGCCGGCGCGGCGGGCCGATCCGTGTCGACGTCACCGGCGAGTGGGCCGAGCTGGAGTTGGTGGTGCTCACCGCCTGTTTCGCGCTGATGAGTCAGCGGCGGCGACGCACCCTGATCGTGATGGCGGTCGTCAGCGCGGCGAGTGGGTGACCGCCGGCCCGACGGTGAGGGCGCGTGCTCACCGGCCGCGTAGACGCGGGTGATGCGGTGCAGGACGCGCGCTGCGACAACCCTCCCGGCTCGTCGGGCGTGGCCAGGGCGAGACGCGCGAAGCGCGGGAACATGCTCGCGGCGATGGCGACCGGACCGATGGTGAGAATGGCCGCGAGCACGTGGATCGACAGCAGGAAGGCACTCACGCGCTGGTCCGTTCGCCGGTCACCCGCGTCCGCGCCGGCCGCCAGGTGGTCCCGCGTCGCTCGTACTCGAACAGTTCCTCCACGGCGTGCGCCGTCTGCGAGTCGAAGTCGCGTTCGAGCAGGTAGAGGGCTACGTCGAGACCCGACGTGACACCGCCGCCACTGATGAGGTCGCCGTCGTCCACCACGCGGGCGCGGACGGCGTTCACCCCGGTCGCCCTGAGCAGGTCGATGCCGAGCCCGTGCGTGGTCGCGGTGCGGCCCTCCAGGAGACCGGCCATCGCGAGGGCGAGTGATCCGCCGCAGAACGCCGCGACGGTGATGTCCGGGTTGTCGAGCGCGCGACGGATGAGGGGCATCGCGTCGCTCGACGCGAAACGGCCCAGGAGTACGGGGATGGTGTCGTCGCCGGCGTCCGGGTCTCCGTCGACGGGGCCTACCGCGCCCGGGACAACCACGTAACCGGGTGCGTCCGGGTCGAGCGTGCCGGTTGCGGTGAGGGCGATCTGAGGATTGCCGGATCGCACGACGCGGGGACCGCTCGCGCAGACGAGTTCCACCGCGAGCGTGCCGCCGAGGAGCTGGCTTCCGGCGGTCAGCACCTCGAACGGGGCGATGACGTCGAGGGGATCGAACCCGTCGAAGAGTACGAACTGGGCGTGGAGTCGAGGCATGAGTGATCTCTTCCGGTGGAGGTGTCCTCCCATGTTCGCGCCACACCAGATGAAATCGCGATGGCAATCAAGACATCCTTCGCCTGTATCTGGCCAGGCGCTCATTGCCTTATTCTGCTGGGATGTACACGGTAGTGGTGCTCGCGCTCCCGGATGCGATTGCCTTCGATATGGCCACCGCCATTGAAACCTTCGGGCGCGTTCGCCTACCTGACGGCCGCCCGGGATACCGGCTCGTCGTCGCCGGCCACGAGCCGTCCGTCCAGGCCGGTCCGCTGCGCCTGGCCATCGACGAGGACCTGGACGCGATCGAGCGGGCCGACCTCGTCGTGGTGCCGGGCAGGAACGACCCGTTGCAGCCCTCGCCGCCCGCCGTTCTCGCTGCACTGCGGGACGCAGCGGAACGCGGAACGCGGATCGCCTCCATCTGCGTCGGCGCGTTCACAGTGGCCGAGGCGGGCCTGCTCGACGGGCGGGACGCGACCACACACTGGCTCGCCGCGGACGAGCTCGCCCGACGGCATCCCGCCATCCGAATGAACCCCGACGTGCTCTACACCGACAACGGGAGCATCCTGACGTCCGCCGGAGCGGCCTCCGGTCTCGACCTGTGCCTGCACATCGTCCAGCGCGACTACGGAATGGCCGTCGCGGCGGACGCCGCCCGCCTCGCCGTCGCGCCGCTGCACCGCCCGGGCGGGCAGGCGCAGTACATCGTTCGAAACCGTGCGACCTACCGGACGTCGACTCTGGAACGGGCGCTCACGTGGATCGAGGCGAACGCGTACCGTGACCTCACCCTCGCGGACATCGCCGCCGCAGCCGACATGAGCGTCCGTAGGCTGACGCGTCGGTTCAACGACGAGACAGGGCAGAGCCCCATGCAGTGGGTGTCGGGGGTACGCATCCGTCACGCGCAGGACCTGCTCGAGACGACCGACCACACCGTCGACCGGATCGCTGCCCAGACCGGGTTCCCCACGACGAGCAACTTCCGATCTCAGTTCACACAACTCCTCGGCGTCACGCCCGGCGCGTACCGGAAGGTCTTCCGACCGCAGGCGAGTCAGACCGGCGCGTAGCCGGGGGACTGGTGGAGGGAGGGGCGACGGTCGGCTCCGGCGCGACGACGCGGTCGCGACGCGCGTCCACGGCGAGCAGCGTGAGCGCGGCCAGCATCAGCAGCCCGCCCGCGAGCGCCAGCGGGCGTGCCCCCGAGGTGGGCAGGAGGGCTCCGCCGAGCAGTGATCCGCCGGCGATGCCGGCGTTGAAGGCGGTGCTGACCCCGGCCGACGCGATGTCGGTGCTGCCGGGGGCCAAGTGCAGCATCCGGTTCTGCACCGCGGAGCCGAACGCCGCGTACGCGAGGCCGATCCCGGCGAGAAGCGCGACCACACCCGGCTTGAGCGCGCCGAGCGCGTACAACCCGAGCAGCGAGGCCGTGCCGATGCTCAGCGGCGTCAGCAGCGAAGCGATCGGTCGGGTGTCCAGAGTCCGGGCCGCGACCAGGGTCCCGACGACGCCGGCCGCGCCGGAGACGAACAGCAGCGGCGCCAGCACCGCGTCGGCGAAGCCGCTGACGTCGAGCAGGAACGGTGTCACGTAGGTCTGAAGGGTCATGAAGCCGCCGATGCCGAGGGCGGTGGCGATCAGCAGGACGGCGAAGCGCCGCCCGTCCGGTGCGGTGCCCCGGGCGGCGCCGCCCGCGGCCGGGGGATAGGAGGGCAGAAGGAGCAGCACCGCGGCGGCAATCGCCACACCGATTCCGGCCAGTACCGCGAACGCCGCGCGCCAGCCGGCTTGCTGCCCGAGCCAGGTGCCGAGGGGTACGCCGAGCACCGGGGCGAGCGTCGCCCCGGTCGCGAACAGCGCCACCGCCCGGCCGCGCACCGCGATGGGGAACGGCCCGATCACGGTCGCCGTGGCGACGGACCAGAACAGCGCCTGGGCGAGGGCGGTCACCAGGCGGGAGCCGGCCAGCACGGCGTACGTCTGCGCGAGCGCGGCGGCGGCGTTCGCGGCGGCGAACAGGAGCATCGTGACGCCGAGCAGGTGCCGCCGGGGGATCCGCTGGGTCAGTCGGGTCAGCGGCACGGACGCCAGCACCACCACCACGGCGTACCCACTGACCAGCAGGCCCACCTGTGAGCGGGACCGGTCCAGATCGGGTGCGATGCGGGTCAGCAGACCGACGGGCAGCAGCTCGGTCGTGATGAACGCGAACGCGGCGAGAGAGAGCGTGACGAGCACGGCCCTGGCCCTTCGCGGCGACACCTCCGGTGCCATGGCCCACCCCCATTCCAGGGGGTCACCGTAATCGAGGGGCCGACCCTCGCGCCGCGCGCGGGTCTCGGCTGCCGTGGACCTGGTCGGCCGGCCGGGCCGGTCGCCGCGGTCGGCAGCCGGCCCACCGGTCAGGATCGCGTCCGGAACGGGGCCAGGACGGCGCGGATCTGATCGGCTGCGCCCCAGTCGTCGTCGAACTGGGCCAGCACGGCGAGGTGTTGTCGCAGCTGGATGACCGGCATCCGGGCCTCCCAGTCGGCGTCGAGCGAGGTCAGCTCCGCATAGACCTCGAACATCCGTCGCGCCTCCAGCGGGGGCGCGGTGGACCACACGTGCGCGAGGTCGACCTCGGCCCACAGGTACGACACGGCCGGGTCGATCAGCGCCGGCGCTCCGTCAGCGGTGGCCAGGATGTTCTGTGCCCACAGGTCGCCGTGCGTCAGACACGCCGGACGCTCCGGCAGCAGGTCGGGCAGCCGGTCGCAGAGCCGTTCCAACGCCGACCGGTCTTCCGCGTCGAGCGCCGCCTCGACGCGGGGCTCGTCCAGCCAACGCAGCAGCCGGTGCTCTGCGAAGAAGGCGAAGCCGTCGTCGTTCCACGTGTTGAACTGGCGGCGGCGGCCCAGCCAGTTGTCGTGGTGCCAGCCGAAGCGGGGATGCGTCGTGCTCAGGTGCAGGCGGGCGAGCAGGTGTGCGAACTGCTCCCAGAAGGCCTCGCTACGCGGCCTCTCCCGCAACACCGACAGCACCAGGAGGTCCCGATCCGCCATGATCACCTCGGGTGTCGCCACACCGCCGAGCTCGCGCAGGGCGGCCAGCCCTTCGGCCTCGGCGACGAAGACGTCGTCGGCCGGCGGGTCGGCGAAGCCCTTGACGAACAGCGGTGGGGCATCCCGGCGGGTGGCGATGCCCGCGAGCGCCGCGAGCCCGCCGGTCACCGGCTGCACCGCGACGACCTCACGCATGCCGGCCAGGTGCAGACGCTCCAGCAGGGTCATCCGGGACGCTCCTCAGGTCCGGCGTACGAGGTCGCCCGATCCTATGTGGCTGGTCACGGCTTGCCCTGCCGGTGGCGGGGGTGTCAGACACTGCTCGGCATGGGTCACGTGTCGGTGGATCAGCAGCGGCTGGAGCGGACCGTCCAGGAGTTCGGCGCTCGGTGGACCAGAGACGCCGCCGACATCGGGGCCTACCTGGCCGCGCAGGTCTCCGACGCCAGTCACCGTGAGGTGGTCGGCCCGCTGCTTGCCGCCAGCGGGGCCAGTGGTGTTGTCCGGGTCGGCGGTCGGGAGGTCGCGGCCTGGGGCGACCCGGACGTCCCGGAGATGGCGTTCAGCGTCACCAAGTCGGTCGTGTCGGTGGTGGCCGGCCTGGCCTTCGACGACGGGCTGTTGGTGCCGGACCAACCGGTGCACCAGGTCGTCGACGTCCCCGAGTTCCAGGGGCCGCACAACGAGCAGATCACCTGGCGTCATCTGTTGCAGCAGTCGAGCCAGTGGGAGGGCGAGCTGTGGGGCAAGCCGACGAGTGTCGACGCGCAGAGCTTCCGAGAGGGGACCGAGGTGCACGGCACGCCCCCGGGCCAGGGGTGGGCGTACAACGACGTGCGGATGAACCTGCTCTCGTACGCGCTGACGCTGCTGTTTCGCAGGTCGCTGCCGGAGGTGCTGGGGGAGCGGGTCATGGACCCGCTGGGCGCCTCCGACCGGTGGTCGTGGCACGGGTACCGGACGAGCGTCGTCGACCTCGACTGCCGCCGGGTCGAGGTGGTCTCCGGCGGCGCGCACTGGGGCGGGGGACTGATCGTCCCGGCCCGGGACCTGGCCCTGATCGGGCAGCTCTTCCTGGACCGGGGGACCCATGCCGGGACCCGGCTGCTCAGTGCCGAGTGGGTTGACCAGTCCTGGGCCCCGAGCCCGGTCAAACGGGAGTACGGCTATCTGTGGTGGCTCAACGATGAGCAGGTGCCGTGGCCCGGCGCCCCGGCGACCGGCCGCAGCGCCCGGGGCAACGGCGGCCGACACCTGCTGTGGGTCGACCCGGCCCGAGAGCTCGTCCTCGCCTCCCACTGGACCGAAGAACCGCTCGATCTGATCCGGGCGGTTTCTCGTACCGTCACGAGCCCCACCGGTTGACGGGAGTTGATCCACCGGTAGGCGCGGTCGAGAATCGACGTCGTGGAGGACGTGGGTCTACCTCAGGACTGGGTCTCGTTGCTGGGCCAGCTTGACCGGCAGGTGTCGTCCGGGCGGCTCTCACCGGACACCGCGGCGTTGCCCGAGCTGATGAGCAGCTACGACGTGCCGGGGGTCAGCATCGCCGTCGGCCACGTGAGCGGGCAGGTGTCGGCGACGGGGTTTGGCGTCCTGGCCAGCGGGACGTCGAGTCCGGTGACCGCGAGCACCGCCTTCGCGGCCTGTTCGATCAGTAAGCATGTCGCGGCGTTCGGAGCGCTGCTGCTGGTCCAGGCCGGTGTCCTGGATCTCGACGCCGACACCGGCGAGTACCTCACCACATGGCACCTACCCGGACGTGAAGACCGGCAGGGAATCACGGTACGACAGCTGCTGGCGCACACTGCCGGGCTGTCCGACACCTGGTATCGCGGCTATGCCGCAGATCGCGCCCCGTCGCTGTCGCAGGTTCTGGAAGGCAGCGGCGCGACGACTACCGCACCGGTCCGGCCGACCCTGTTGGCGGGTAGCCGCTTCCGGTATTCGGGCAGCCACTACTCGGTGCTCCAACAGCTGATGGTGGACGCGACCGGAACCCCGTTCGAGGACCTCCTGCGAACTCTGGTGCTGGAACCGCTGGCCATGGCCGACAGCAGCTTCGACCAGCAGTTTCCGCGGCAGCGACCGGAGCGGGTGGCGCATGGCCACCACGGCGGCGGCACCAGGGTTGCAGGCGGCTGGCGGACGCAACCGGAGCTGGCCGCAGCCGGACTGTGGAGCACGCCGGCCGACCTGCTCCGGCTCGACCTCGAAATCGCCCGAGCCGTCTCGGGAAGCTCGAAGCTGCTCGACCGCGACCTGGCCACCCAGATGTGCACACCGCAGATTCCTGGCGGCAGCTACGGGCTCGGCACCGAACTCGACCACCGCGCCGAGTGCCGGCGTTTCGGACACACCGGGCTGAACGTCGGCTATACCTGCTTCTCCTACGTGTGGCCCGACAGCGGCACCGCGCTCGCGGCGATGACCAATTCCGAGGATGGCTGGGAGCTGCTGGTCAGCATTCGCGCCGCCGCGGACCGTCGCTACGCCACCACCCGAATCACCGCCGCGCCGCTTGCCGACGTCACGGGTCGCTACGTCCTGCGCGACGACTACCCGATCGACATCGCGGTCACCGACGGCCAGCTGACCTTCGCCGCCGCGACACAGCAACCGGTTGCCCTCCTGGCGGACCCGGACGGTCGCTACCGACACCTGGACCTCGATCTGGAGGTCCGGTTCGTCCGGACCGACGACCAACCCTACGTCCTCGAACTGCGCCAGGAAGGGGTCACGCAGACCGCGAGGCCAGCAACCGAGCAACCGGTAGAGCAAGGTCTGTCAGGGTCGGTTGTGGACGAACCACGCGTCACCGGCCGGTAGGGCGACGGCGACCTCCCATTGGCTCAGTTCGAGGTTCGGAGCGAGCGCCTTGAGCTGACCGGCGGCAGCCCAGGCCTCGTCCCCCGGCGTCGGGCGACGACCCACCTGAAACTGGAGCATGGTGCCCCACGACGCGACCAGGCGGGCGTCCCATTGGTGCCGCCACTGCGCCAGCACCTCGGCGAGCCGCTGCCGATCCTCCTCGGTGAGCGCACCGTAGAAGTCCACCCAGTACGCCGAGCTGCGGACGTCGCTGGTGGGCAGCAACATGAGCAGGACGCTGTCCGGCGTAAACCAGTAGTCGGTCTGCGTCACGAGCCGCACGTTGCCGAGCACCTGGGCGTGCAGGTCGGCGTCGGCGAGCACCCGGTCGTAGAGCGCCCGCTCCAGCGCCGGGAGCGGCGTCGGCAGCGCCACGTCCGGCAGCAGGGCGGTCAGGTCGACGCCGGTCGTGCCACGCGCGTAGAACTCGATCTCGACCTCGTCGACCTGGTGGTCCTCGCTGTAGTGGCGGTAGGTCAGCCAGGGTTCGGAAGATGCTGCGGCCTCGGCGAACGCGCGCAGCTCCGACTCCGACGGACCCTGCTCGGGCTCGGGCCGGAACGTCAGCGCGTCGTCGAAGTCATCGGTGACCATGACGGCCCGGCGTCCGATGACCGGCACCAGCGCCTCGGCGGTCTGCCAGACCTCGTGCAGGCGGTCGGGGTCGACGTCGGCGACGAGGATGGTGCCCGACGGGCCGTGCCCGATCGGCAGGCCGGCCAGCGGCGTGCCCAGGAAAGCCGCTTCGATCTGGTTGAGGTCGTCTCGCACGCCGACAGCTTTGCCGATCACTCGAAGTGGTCGGCCAGCTTCGTCAGCTTGCTGACATACGCCGGCCAGTCGTAGTCGTCGGGGACGTTGCTGTTGTTCCGCCGGAGGCCGATCGCCGTGTCGTGCTGTTCGCGCATGATGTCGGCGTGCCCCGCGTGCCGGGCGAGATCACAGGTCACGTGGATGATGATCCGCTGTAGCGTCACGTCCTGCCGACCTGGCCGCCACCACGGCACCTGTCCTGGCGCGTCGAGCGGTAGCTGGTCGATCGTCTGGTCGGCGAACTCGCCGACCCGGCGATACAGGTCGATCAGCCCGTCCTTCGTCTCGTCCTCACGGGCGTACCAGTCTGCCTGCGGGTCCTCGTCGAACGCCGCCATGGGGACCAGCTCGTCAGGCGTCGGGAATTCGCGGCCGAAGGTGGGCCCGAAGTAGCCGGCTTCGACATTGAGGCAATGCTTGAGCACACCCAGCAGGTTGTTGCCGGTCGCCGTGCGGGGCAGCCTGACCTCACGTTCGCTGAGCCCGTCGAGCTTCCAGATGAGGTCTTCGCGGTTCTCCCGGAGGTAGTCGTGCAGCGCGGCCTTCGCATCGCTCAGATCAGCCATGCCCGCCAGTCTCCCCTACCCGCCCGGCCCACGCGCACCCTCGGCGGGCCGGCGCCGGGGCACCGGCCCGCCGAACGACTCGATCCGCCCGGGGCGTCAGCTTCCGGTGCAACTCGCGGTGCTGCCGCTGCCGCTCCCGGTGCCCTGGAAGCCGAAACTGGTGGCCTGACCTGCGGCCAGTCGCCCGTTGTAGCTCTGGTTCGCGACCGTGATGGTCCCGCTGGTGCCGCTGCTGACCCCGTTCCAGAGCGAGCTGACCGCCACGCCGCTCGGCAGGGTGAGGGTGACCCTCCAGCCGGTCAGCGCTGTGGTTCCCGCGGTGACGCTCACGTTGGCGACGAATCCTCCGTTCCACTGGTCCTGGACGGAGTAGACCGCGGTGCAGCTTGGCGCGCCGGTCGGCGGTGGCGTGGTGGGCGGTGGCGTGGTGGGAGGTGGCGTGGTGGGTGGCGTGCCGTCGTCGAGCGTCAGGTTCTTCTGCTGGACGCTCCACTGGCTGCGGCACAGACCGCAGTCGGAGCCGACGAAATTACGGCCGGCGGTGGCGTCGCCCTTCAGGCGCCACTTGAAGTAGAGAGTCGCCACCCGGCCGAACTCGCCGCCGTTGGCCTGGTCGTAGGTGCCGCCATGCCCGACGTTCAGGTTGCCCATGAAGGCGGGCAGGCCCGCGGGCAGCTTGCCCCAGTCGTCCATGGCGTTCGGGTAGGCGATGTCGCTGGGCCCGCCGACGAAGTAGGCGATCGGCTTGGTCAGTCTCCTGAGCTGGTAGTCGTCGGCGTCGTTGAGCAGACCGCTGCTGAAGATGCCGGTCGTGGTGACGCGCGGGTCGTTCGAGACGGCGTACGCCTCCAGACCACCGCAGGAGAAGCCCGCGACGGCGACCTGGCTCGTGTCGATCTTGTTGTAGTACTTGCTGCCCTGCCGGGAGTTCTCCGCGACCGCCCAGTCGATGGACTGGGTGAGCATCTGGGAGGTGGTGGAGCCGGATCCGTTCGGGGCGCCGTTGGCGATGGCGAGGAAGCCGTGGGAGGCGATCTCGCGGAGGAAGTTGCCCTGGGAGAGGCCGTTGGCCGAGCAGCCGCCGTTGCCCCACACGACGATGGGCAGGCGTTCGGACGGGAGGGTCTGCGGCCGGAAGATGGTGTGGTTGGCCAGGGTGGCCGAGGTTTCGTAGTCGGCGGGGTAGGGGCCGGAACCGCCGATGGCGGCGGACGCCGGTGTCCCGCCGAGCGCCATGATCACGGAGGTGACCGGGACGATGGCGGCCGCCAGCCCCGCGTAGATCTTTGCTCGCCTACTCATCGAATCCTCCAGGAACAGTCACGGTGGCGCTCCCTGCGGTGGCGGTTGTGTCACTCGCGCCCCGACGAGAGTGGTCAGCGCTGGCCACGGGTCTGGTCGACGGGGCGCGTCGCGGCCTGGGTGGCGGCCGTGCCCTCGGTCGCCACTGCCCGCTCATTCAGCGCCGGCGACCGCCCGGCCGCGGTCCCTACAGGCGCTCCGATGGGAGCTGTATGCAGTTACTATCACTGTCGCAACGAAAAGTGTCAATGTCCTGCTGGCTCTGACCAACCGCGACGTCGTCAGCCGGCGAGTGGGCTGCTGCGGTGCTTTCCGCCGGTCGGCTCCGGCCGCGAGGGATCCCTCGACGCCTGGAAGTGGGTGATCCACGAGGCGGCATCCGGCCAGTGCGGAGTTGCCACCTCCACCAGACGCGCCTGAGCGAGCGAGCCGAGCAAGGTGTGGATGTCCAGGAAGGTCTCCCTGGCCTCCTGGCGAGGCCAGGGCTCCGGCAGCAGGTGCGGGGGGAGATCCGGGTCGATGTCGGCGAACTTCCGCCAGGAATCCATGGCGGAGGTCCGAGCCACCAACGCTCGGGCCGCGTCCACCTCGCCCTTGCGCGCGGCTGCCCGCAGCTCCGCGTACTGCTCGATGAAGCTGGAGTACGCGGAGGCGAGGCTGGTCAGGTCGTACGCGGAGGCCGGACCGTGCGGCCCGGTCTCCTCGTCGAACCGGGCATGCAGAACCGACCATCGGGCACCCTCAACGTGGTGCAGCAGCTCGCGCAGCGCCTCCTGCGCCGGTGCGGCGTCGGATCCCGGCCGGATCCACACGCTGTCGTACAGGCCCACGAACCCCAGCGCGCTCAACGACCTGCGGAGCGCGTGACGGGACGCCTGGCCGGCGTTCGGAACGGAGAAGGACGCCAGCACCCATTCGCCGGTCCAGGGCGCCGGGCGGGAGCCGAAGTTCAGGAAGTGCCGCATCCGGGAGCGATGCTTGGCGATCGCCTGCGGCGTGAGGTGGTAGACCGGCGACCGGCCCTTCCTCCGCATTGCGATGAGACCCCGCTTGACCAGCCGGGACAGCGCGGCGCGGGCACTGGACTCGCTGACCCCGAACTCCCGCAGTATCGCGATGACCGCCGTCGACGGCAGGTCGGCGTCCGAGGAGTCGAGGTACTCGCCGAGCAGGGTCGTCAGCAGATGCTGCGGGCTCGACCCCGCCTGGGCCCGGGGCACTCGGACGTCGTCGGCGTTCACCTCATCAGACTGCCGCACCAGGATGCCCACGGCTCGTCAGGTGGGGCGGGGGCAAGGCGCCTTCGGGGGCGGGTGGAGGCACTATCGTTCTGGCGTGCACATCCGTTTTGACGTCCCCGCCGATCCCGCCTACCCCGGCCGGGTGGCCGCCGCGCTCGGCAACGCCCGGCTACGCAGATTCGGCTACATCGGGGCGGTCCTGACAGCGGTCGGGGTCATCGGTCTCGTCGTCTCGCGAGGGTTCGGGTGGGGCGAGCGGAGTTCGCCGCTGTGGACCGCGCTGGTCGTGGCCGGCGTGCTGTCGATGCTGTACCGGCCGTGGGTGCTGGCGCGCGCCCGACGCCGCTCCGGTAGCTACGCCGTCGAAGGCGCCTACGACATCACCGATGACAACATCATGATGCGCAGCGGCTCGGAGTCCGGCGGCATCGCCTGGGACGGGGTCGCCCAGGTGCGGGACGCCGGAGATTTCTGGGTCGTGTACGTCGGCCGAATGCCGGCGACAGTGATCCCGCGCTGGCTGATGTCCGCCGAGGACGCGGAGACGCTGTGCGGCTACATGACCGATCGAGGGCTGCTGCCCCGTCAGTGAACTCGGCTGCCGCGGGCCGCTGGGGGATCGAACTACCGCGTCCGAATCGGTCGCGAGGGGGCACCGAGGAGCACCTCGTACTGGTAGAGATCATCGTTGGTGCCGGTGTGCCGGAAGCCGGCACGTTCGAGGGTCCGCCGGGAAGCGACGTTGTCGCCGGTGGTTTCGGCGACAACGCGGGACAGTCCGTGCGCGGTCGCGAGGTCGAGCAGGGCGGCGAGCGCCTCCGCCGCGTAGCCGTTTCCCCGGGCTGACGGGGCTAGGCCGTAACCGACCTCGACGCGTCCGTTCTCCGGCCGACCCTTGAAACCGATGCCTCCGATGGCCTTCCCGTCGGCGGTGCGGGTGATCCGGTAGTGCCCGAATGGACGTCGGTCGCCGTAGGCGGCGGTGGCGGCGAGAAAGCCCCGCACGCCGAGGACGTCACCATCGAAAGGGAAGTCCTCCGCCCAGTCGTCCCCGGCCCCGGAGCGCCGCCCGACGATGCGTTCACCCTCTGCGGTGTCGATGGGGTGCAGGCGCAGTCGCGGCGTACGAAGTTCGGTCACGGGCGACAGCGAAGCAGCCCTCATGAAACAGCACAAGCCGATTTGCGCGCCCGGCACGGGCCGGCTTCGCGGAATCGGCCCCCCGTGTCGGCATCCCCGCCCCTGATCGTCTACCGCTCCCTATTCTCGACGGGGATGCACCAATCCGAGTAGTGGCCGTCGGCCCGACGGCTTACAGGAGGCCGTCATGAGCAGCACGGATCGACCCGAGGGGATCAGCCCCACAGCGGTGGAGTCAGCACCAGGGCTGTGGCGGATCGATCTGCAACGGCACGACCTCAGCATCCCCGGGCGAGAGGTCATTCAGACTCGGGTGGAGTTCACGCCGGATTCGCCACCGTTCAAGCATTTCCACCCCGGCGAGGAAATCATCTGCGTCCTTCAGGGAACGCTCGAATATCGGCTGGAGGGGCAGCCACCCATGGTGTGCAATTCCGGCGACGCGCTCACGGTCCCATACGGTGTGCACCACCAGGCCCGCAACGTCGGCGACGGTATCGCTGTCGAACTGGCCACGTACGTCGTCGAGAAGGGGAAACCACTTCTCACCAAGGTGGAGTGAGATCTCCACGGCCGGGCGGACAACAGCGGCCTGATCCACGCCGCACCGTTTACGCGATCGGCGCCTCGGGCAGAAGGCACACCATGACGAATGATCGGGTCAGGTCTGTCGGTGGCTACACCATGCGAATCCTCGGCGTGCTGGCGGTCGTCGTGGGCGTGCTGGGGATTGTCTCCAGCCTGTCTCAGGGCAACCTCGTCGGGGTGATCCTCGGTGTCGTCTTCATCGTCGGCGGGGCGTTCCTGCTCAAGCGCTCGGGCGCAGCGGCGACACCGATGCCGCGGAGCACGCACTGACGTCTGCGGGGTTCGTGGTCGCCGTGGTCGTCGCGGCGCTCGACCACGGCGACCGAACCCCAGGGCAGCACCGGGCCGGTACGAACCCTGGTCAGACGGTCGCTGAGTCGCCGGGTCGCAGGTCGACGAGCACGTCCGTCAGGCCCGCGGTCTCGAAGGCGCGCACGACGTCGTCGGCGCCCTGGGTGTAGTGCGCCCAGCCGTCCTGATGAACCGGGATAACCGCCCGGACGCCGAGCAGGGTTGCCGCTCGTGCCGCCAGTTCCGCGGTCAGGGTGAGGAACGCCTCGCCGCGCACCGCGATCTGGGCCGCGCCGAGGTTGAGGATCGCGATCTCAATCGCCGGAAATTGCTCCGCGACGACCGCCACCACATCCAGCGAGGCGTTGTCGCCGCTGACATAGACGGTCGGCCAACCGGTCGCCTCCAGCACGAACCCGATCACCGGGCCGTTGACCACGCCGATCTCCGGCGAACCGTGCAGCGCCGGCACCGCCGTGACGCGCACGTCGCCGACCTCGGCGTACTCGAAGGGCCGCAGGCCGGTCGCCCCTGGCCCGAGATTCGGTGCCCCCGCCGTGGTGGTGAACACCCGTCGGGCCCGGCGCGCGTACTCCCGACCGGAGACGTCGAGGTTGTCGATGTGGTGTTCGTGCGACACGAGCACGACGTCGACCGGGTCGAGGTCCGTGGGCGCCGCGCTCGGGCCGGTGAACTTGGTGGCGGCGACCGGCCCGTCCTGGTACGTGCGCGGATCGTCGAAGGTCGGGTCCAGCACGACGCGTTGGCCCGCGTAGTCGAGGACGGCCGTGGGGCCGCCGACGGTGCGTACGGTCAGCTTGTTCATGGTGTTCTCCCTGGTTGGTGATTCGCCTGCTCGCGGAGGGCCTGGTTTTCGGCGCGCAGGCGGGCGAGTTCGTCGCGCACCGGCGCGAGCGCGTCCGAGAGTTCCGCCTCACTGAAGCGGGGCGTGATGTGTTGGGGGCAGTTCCAGTCGTAGCCCTGCACCTTGACGGTGATCAACTGCTCCACCCGGCCCGCTGGCCCGGGCACGCTCAGCCTTTCCAGCAGGTCCTCGAACCCGGGGTCTCGCGCGTCGGTGACGTGCGCCGTGCCGATGATCTTGAGTCGGCGTTGGTGGGCGTAGTCCATGAGCAGCAGCGAGACCCGGGGTGACGTGGCGAGGTTGCCGACCGACAGGTACTGCCGATTGCCGCGCAGGTCGGCCCAGCCGAGGACGCTGTGCCCGTCGACGGGGTCGAGGACGTGCAGGAAGCCGGCTGGGCCGCCGCGGTGCTGTAGGTACGGCCAGCCGTTCTCGCCGACGGTGCCGAGGTAGAAGCTGTCGCGTTCGGTGATGAAACCGGCCTCATCGTCACTGAATGTCGCATCCGTGTCCCACCCGGCGGTCATGCGCTGGATGGCGGGCCGGCTGCCGTAGCGCTGTTGCGCGGCGACCACCGACGCGGTGGTCAGCTCCTCCAGGTAGCGATGTGGCATGACGAGCACCTTCCAGAGGTCGGGCCGGGCCGGTAGGAGTCGGCGCTCCGGCGAACGGACGGGTCCCACCTAACCATCGTTACGACCTTTGCCGGTAAGAAGATACGTCGCAGTGACTAACCTGTCAAACGTCGGACGGTGGTAAGGTTGCCGGCATGACGCGTCGGCCACTGGGGGGCGAACCCCTCGCACTGGACCTGGTCAACACCCAGTGGGTCGAGCGGGGCCGCATGGTCGACCTGTTCGACGAGCCGGACGGTCTGCGGGGATGGCTCGCCGAACACCACCTGGAGGGTGACCCCGCAGCGGTGGAGACCCCATTGCGGGAGACGCGTTCGGCGCTGCGCCGCCTCCTCGAACAGCCTGACGAGGACGCCGAACGGGGGGTCAACGCGATCCTCGCCCGTGGTGCCTCGCGCTACACACTTCGCGAGGGGGCCGCGCAGGAGCGGCATGACGTCGACGCCGGCTGGCTCCCCTCCTGGCGAGCGGCCGTCAACTACCTGGACCTGCTACGCCAGCAACCCAACCGCATCCGACGCTGCGGTAACCCCGCCTGCGTCCTGCACTTCTACGACACGTCGCGCAACGGCACCCGACGCTGGTGCTCGATGGACGGCTGCGGCGCTCGCGCCAAGGCCGCCCGCCACTACCAACGCCAGCGCGTCACCCCTACCGCCTAGCCAGCGGCGGCAGCGCGAACCTTAAGGTGAACGAATGTCGGTCAAGCAAGTTCAAGTGACCTTCGACTGCGCAGAGCCTGTGCGCGTCGGTCGTTTCTGGTGTGAAATGTTGGGGTACGTCCCGCCGCCGCCCCCGGAGGGGTGCGCCACCTGGGACGATGTCAATTCCGAGCAGGGTTCGTGGTTCGCGTGCAGTGACCCTTCGGGGGTGGGCCCGCGCCTGTACTTCCAACGGGTGCCGGAAGGCAAGGTCGTCAAGAACCGGGTGCACCTCGACGTGCGGGTCGGCACCGGGCTCGTGGGCGAGGAGCGCCTGGCGGCCCTTGAGGCCGAATGCGCGCGACTGATCCCGCTCGGCGCGGTACGCGGGCAGCTGTTGCTCGCCGACGAAGAGAACGAGTCGTGCCTCAACATGCAGGACGTCGAGGGCAACGAGTTCTGTCTCGACTAGGTGCCCGGGCACCTGCCGAATGGCGCTAGCCTCGGCCCTCATGACCTGGCTGCCCGATGAGTTCGTCCACCCCGTCCACGTGCCGGTGCCCGACACCGCGCTGCATCTGCGGCCGATCCGCGAGGCGGACACCCCGCTCGACTACCCCGCAGTGATGGGTTCCCGCGAGCGCCTGTGGGAGATCTTCGGCCCGGCGTGGGGGTGGCCCAGCGAGACGATGACGTACGAAGAGGATCGCGTCGACCTGCTGCGGCACGAGGAGGAGATAGCCGCGCACCAGTCGTTCAACTACGCGTTGCTGGACGAGGGGGAGACGGCGATCCTCGGCTGCGTCTACATCGACCCGCCGGAGCGCACCGGCTCCGACGGCGAGGTCTCCTGGTGGGTGGTGGACGACCTGGTGGGCAGCGAGGTGGAGGCCGCGGTCGACGCGCTGGTGCCGCAGTGGATCGCCGCGGACTGGCCGTTCCGCCAGCCCTGCTATCTGGGGCGCGACATCGCCTGGCAGGACTGGCTGGCGTTGCCGCGCGTCTCCTGACCGCGGCCGAGCCTGGTGGGGGCCAGGCGTGGTCGCCTGGCCCCCACGTTCGGGCTCGATCAGCCCAGGTACTTCTCCCACGGACCGGTGATGGCCAGGGTGAGGCCCGGGTCCTGCATGTTGACGAAGAGCACCTTGCCGTCCGCGCTGAAGGTCGGCCCGCAGAACTCCGAGTCGTTGAGCTGGTTGCGGGCGATCGCGTACGTGGGCCCACCCGGGATCGTGCTGAGCACGTGCGAGGCGCCCGTGCCGTCCTCGGCGAGCACGAGGCTTCCCCACGGGGTGACGGTCACGTTGTCCGGGCCGTCGAAGGTGAGGTCGGTGTACTTGACCGGCGCACCCTGCTCGGAGGCGGTCTGGTGCGGGAAGTACGTCACCAGCTGGATGGTCTGGTTCCTGTAGTTGTAGAACCAGACCATTCCGTCGTGCGGCGCCGCGTCCGCCGGCAGGTCACCCTCGTCCCAGGCGTAGGAGTTGACCACGTACACGCCCTCGTCGGTGGCCCACACGCCCTCGAACTTGCGTCCGCGGGTGACCTGGCCGTCGGCGAACTGCTCGCGCACCGACTTGGTGCGCGCGTCGCGGTCCGGCACCTCGATCCACCGGACCGGGAAGGGACGGCCCAGCTGGGCGGAGGTCAGGTAGGCGACGTCCGGCAGCACCGAACCGTCATCCATGATGATCTGCATCGCGGCGAGGACACCGGCGTTCGGTGCGAGGCGGGTGAGCACGCCCGGGCCCAGCTTGACGCCGTGTGGCGCCGTCCAGCGGTAGAAGAGACCGTTGGGCTCGTCGGCGTCCTCGGAGAGGTAGACCCGGGTGCGGTCCTTGTCGACGGCCAGCGCCTCGTGGGAGTAGCGGCCCAGGCACTTGATCGGCTTCGGGTCGGCGCTGCCGTCGGCCCACACCTCGAAGACGTAGCCGTGGTCCTTCTGGTAGACGCCGGACCGGCCGCCCTCTTCCCACTTGTCGCCGGCCCGGTCCTCGGTCTCCTCGCAGGTGAGCCAGGTGCCCCAGGGGGTCGGCCCGCCGGCGCAGTTGGAGATGGTGCCGGAGAGCGCCACGAACTCACCCAGGTTGCGGCCCGCGAGGTCGGTCTTGATCACGGTGCAACCGCCGGCGTCGACGGCGCCCGCGTCGTAGACCGTGCCCTTGACGTGCGGCACGCCGAACTCGGCGCCCGGGTCGATCTCGTGGTTCTGGATCAGGGTGTACCTGCCGTGGCCGGCGTCGTAGACGGCCATGCCGTCATGGTCCGACGGGGTGGTGCCCTGGCCGCGGTCGAGCCGGGTGACGCCGGTCCGGGTGACCACTGTGTAGCTGAAGCCCTTGGGCAGGGCCAGGACTCCCTTGGGGTCGTCCACGAGCGGCGGGAAGGGCACGTTACCGGGCTTCACCGGCGGGTGCGGCCGGGCCGGACTGGCCTGGGCCAGGGACGGCAGGCCGCCCGCGACGGCAAGGCCGACGCCGGCGGCGGCGCCGCTGGCGAGGAAGGTACGACGAGAGGAAGGCACGTGGATCAACTCCTGGTCAAGACAAAGTGCGACGACTGGCAGCCAACTCCTTCGGGCGGACAGCGACACGTCACCCGTGGGATCGGGCGGTGACATCGGAGTTAAGAGTCAGGGTCGCGTACGCGTCGCGGGCAGCAGTGGCTGCCAGTCCTGGGCGAGGGCCCACTCGGCGAAGCTGTGCCAGCCGACCTCCGGGTGGTCGCGGCGTAGCGCGGCGACGTCGACGGTCAGGCCCACGGTGCTGAAGTAGCCGAACATGGCCGCCCAGGTCGGTGGACCGCTGCCGAACCTGGGCCAGCGGAGCTAGAGGTGATTACGCGCCACATGAACCGGGCGCATGACCTCAGCCACGCCCAGATGCGTCGCCTGCGGTCCCAACCGAAGCCCGACTGAGGCCGGCGGCATCGGGCTTGACCTTGACGCTGCGTCAACCCTCCATGCTGCCGCCATGAGCAATTCGCACACAACAGCTCAGGCCGAGCAGCCCGCGATCCACGTGCACGGCCTGGAGAAGTCGTTCAAGCAGCTGAAGGTGCTGCGTGGCGTCGACATCGACGTCGCGCGGGGCAGCATCTTCGCCCTGCTCGGCTCGAACGGTGCCGGCAAGACCACGGTGGTGAGGATCCTGGCCACGCTCCTCAGGGCCGACGGCGGGACGGCTCGGGTCGCCGGCTTCGACGTGGCGACCCAGCCCGCCGACGTACGGCAGTCGATCAGCCTCACCGGGCAGTTCGCGGCGGTCGACGAGATCCTCACCGGGCGGGAGAACCTGGTTCTGGTTGCCCGGCTGCGCCACCTCAAGGAGCCCGGTGCGATCGCGGACGACCTGCTGAGGCGCTTCTCGCTGACCGAGGCGGGCACCCGGAGGGTGCGGACGTACTCCGGCGGTATGCGTCGCCGTCTCGACATCGCGATGAGCCTGATCGGGAACCCGCCGGTCATCTTCCTCGACGAGCCGACGACCGGGCTGGACCCGGAGGCGCGCATCGAGGTGTGGCAGGCGGTCAAGGAACTCGCCCGTGGCGGCACGACGGTGCTGCTCACCACCCAGTACCTCGACGAGGCCGAACAACTCGCCGACCGGATCGCGATCCTCCACGGGGGACGGATCATCGTGAACGGCACCCTCAACGAGCTCAAGCAGCTCCTGCCACCCGCCGAGGTCGAGTACGTCGAGAAGCAGCCGACCCTCGAGGACGTCTTTCTCACCCTCGTAGGCGCCAAGACGGAGAAGGAACAACGATGAACAAGCACTTCCTCGGCGACACCACCGTCCTGCTGGGGCGCTCACTGCGCCACATCGCCCGCAGTCCGGACACCATCATCACGACCGCGGTCATGCCGATCGCCTTCATGCTGCTGTTCGTCTACGTCTTCGGCGGCGCGATCGAGACCGGCTCCGACTCGTACGTGAACTATCTGCTCCCCGGCATCCTGCTCATCACGATCGCCTCGGGCATCTCGTACACCGCCTTCCGGCTCTTCCTCGACATGCAGGGCGGCATCTTCGAACGGTTCCAGTCCATGCCGATCGCACGATCCTCGGTGCTCTGGGCACACGTGCTGACCTCGCTGGTCGCCAACCTGATCTCGCTGGTGGTCGTCGTCCTCGTCGCCCTGCTGATGGGCTTCCGCACCGGCACGAGCGTGCTGGGCTGGCTCGCCGTCGCCGGCATCCTGGTGCTGTTCACCCTGGCGCTCACCTGGATCGCCATCATTCCCGGCCTCACCGCCCAGTCCGTGGACGGTGCGAGCGCCTTCTCGTACCCGCTGGTCTTCCTGCCGTTCGTCAGCTCGGCCTTCGTGCCCACCGCGTCGATGCCCGGCCCGGTGCGCGCCTTCGCCGAGCACCAGCCGGTGACCGCCATCGTCAACGCGATCCGAGACCTCTTCGCGCAGGAGCCGGTCGGGTCGGGCATCTGGACCGCCCTGGCCTGGTGCGTCGGCATCCTCGTGGTGGCCTACCTGTTCGCCAACCTGACCTACCGCCGCAAGATCTCCTGAGCGGGATTCGAGTGGGGCCGAGCGACTCGAGGGGCAGGATCAGAGCATGCTGACGATCAGTCAACTCGCGGCGTACGCCGGCGTCACGGTGCGGGCGGTACGCCACTACCACCAGATCGGCCTGCTGCCGGAGCCCGAGCGGGACGCCTCGGGCTACCGGCGGTACAGCGCAGGGGCGGTGGTGTCCCTCATCAGGATCCGGATTCTCGCCAACGCCGGCGTGCCGCTGTCCCAGATCGGTCAGATGCTGGAGGCCGACGCGTCGACCTTCGCGGCCGCGGTTGAGGAGATCGACAGGCAGCTGGGCGACGAGATCGCACGACTGGAGGCCAGCCGGAAGCAGATCGCGCAACTCGCCGCCGGGGATCGTCTGGCGCTCGCACCAGAGGTGATCACCTACCTCGAACGGCTCCGCGACATTGGCGTGTCCGAGCGGGTGGTGGCGGGTGAGCGGGACAGCTGGATCCTGATGTCGGCTCGTTGGCCCGATCGTGTCCGCGAATGGATGCCCAGCAAGATCGCGCAGCTTGACGACCCGCAACTCATTCGGCTCTATCGGATCCTGTCGGAGATGTTCGAGAGCGACACCGGCGACGACGCGCGTCTGGTGGAGGCCGCTGACATCTTGGCCGGCCTCGCCGAGCAGGCATACCGCTCTGGCGAGATCGACCTCGGTGAGGTGGCGCAGGACGATCTGCCGTTCGACCTTCTGGACGCGCTGGCCGTCGAGGCGGACCCGCGGGTGAAGCGACTGCTGGATCTGATGCGCGAGCGTGGCTGGGATGGTCTGGCGCGGCTGGAGCGGCTGGCAGAGCCGCCCACCTGATCCTAAGGTCAGCTCTGTTGGTAGTTCACCGCGGCGAACCCGCACGGCTGGTGCAGGTGCAGGTAGTAGGCGCCCTCGCCGACGTCGTCCAGGTCCGCGCCGCCGATCAGACCCACGTAGTCCATCGGTTCCCCGCAGCCGGGGCAGTCGGCGTGCTCGGCGTCCTGGATCCAGTCCGGTCGGCCGCCCAGGGTGGAGCCGCCCTGGTTCCAGGCGCTGGCCTGGTACGGGCTCGCCAGGGCCGGCCCTGGGACCGGGAGCAGCGTCGGCGGGTCCTCCGGTCCGGCATCGTCGCCCAGGTAGCTCGGCCGGGTGTTGTCAGCCCACCAGGTGGTGGCACCGGCCGGCGTGACCCGGCTGTACAACGTCGTGTAGCAGGCGCAGAAGTGACAGGTCTCGATCACCAGGCGGCCGGACCAGCCGGTGTGGGCCAGCGCGGCGCCGACGGCGGGGTCGGTGGTGTCGAGGTCGGCGGCGACCCAGAGCGGTGACGCGCACCAGGGGCAGGCGGGCCGGGCCGCGGGCGCTGGCGCGTCCCGCATGACCCACCGGTACGCGACGTCAGCGCACAGGTCACGTCGGTTGCCGCCCGGGCCGATCGTCCAACCGCCCTCGAGCGCGTAGCTCAGCGCACCGACGTGCAGGTCGTCCGCACCGGCTGGCGGGTGCGTCGACCAGCGACGCAGGGCGTTCTCGGCGAGCGGGTGAGCGCTGTGGGCCAGGATGAGGAGCAGATGGTTGAGCCGGTCCGGCGTCCGCCCGCCGTCGACCTGCTCGATGACCCGGCCGACCACGTCGGTGCCCGCCGCCCGGTACAACGTCGCAGGCCACAGCAGGTCGAGGTCGAGCAGGGCCCCGTGGTACGGCGAAAGCCTCTGTGGATCGGCGGCGGCGATCTCGCTCAACTCCTCGATCGCGTCGCCGTCCTCGTCCGCCGCTCTGCTGATCAATTCCTCGATCACCAGCGGATGGTAGCTCCCTCCTCCGACGCTCAGCGTCCCGCTGCCGGGGCCGGCTGGGGTTCGCGCTCCGTGGACGTGTCGGGTGTGGCGCGCCACCAGCGGCGGGACGCCAGCGCCGCCAGCCCGGCGCCCGCGGCGTTGAGCAGGACGTCGTCCACCGACGACACCCGATCCAGCCGTAGGACGTACTGGGCGGTCTCCACCAGGACCGAGCAGCCGGCCGCGAGGACCAGGATCCGTGGCACCGACGCCAGCGCCGGGAACCGCAGCGGAGCGAAGAACCCCAGGGCCGCGAAGACCAGCAGGTTGCCGACGACCTGGACCGTCGCCGTCAGCGGCCCCCCGTCGGAGAAGATCGTGAGCAGGTCCCGCAGCGGCACCAGGGTCACCCGACCGGAGACGACGCCGGCCTGGTCACCCGGCAACATGATCATCCATACCCACGGCACGGTGCCGTAGACGATGCCGACGTCGGCCAGCGACGTCCGCCACGCCGACGTAATGCCGGCGGCACGTCGGCGGCGTGCCAGGGCCCATACGGCCAGCGCGGCCAACGGCAGGACGACCACCGTGATGAGGACGACGCCGTTGAACGTACCGAGCCAGCCGTGCCAACCCCTGACCATGCGACCCCCGCTGTTCGCCCAGCCCCGAAACCTACCCGGCCCGGGCGGCGGGCGATCGCCCGTTTCTGGCACCCGCACCCACACGCTCGTCGACTTGGTGTGGCTGGGACGGTGACCGTCGGTCATCTTGGTCAGGGCGGATGCGGTTTTGAGCGGTATACCTCAGCGGTATAAATATGCCGCTGAGGTATACCGCTCAACGGCAGATCGACAGGGCGGACCAGCCGAGCGCTCGGTGCAGGCCGCCAGGCAACTCAAGGTCGTGCCGCCCCCGGCGGCGCTGCGGGGGCGGCACGGGTGATCAATCGTGCGGTGGGTCAGCTGCGGGTGGCCCACCGCTGGTTGGTGCCGCCGTTGCAGGCCCAGAGGATGAGCTTGGTGCCGTTCGCGGTGGCGGCCGCGTTGGCGTCGAGGCAGAGCCCGGACTGGACGCCGGTGATGGTGCCGGTGGAGTTGAGGTTCCACTGTTGGTTGGTGCCGCCGTGGCAGTCCCAGATGATGGCTTGGGTGCCGTTGGTGGTGCCTTGGCCGTTCGCGTCGAGGCACTTGTTGCCGTACACCTGGAGTTGTTTGCCGGCGGTGTAGGTCCAGCGCTGCGCGGTGTTGCCGAGGCAGTCCCAGAGTTGGACCTGGGTGCCGTTGGTGGTGCTGCCGTTCGGAACGTCGATGCAGCGGCTGGACTGGCCGCCCACGACCTGGACGTTCTGTTGCGGGTTGCCGCCGCCGACCGGCGCGTAGGCGGCGGCGTTGATGTTGGCCTGGACGGCGTTCTCGGTGGCCGCCGTCGGGTAGCCGGAGGTCAGTACGCCCTCGAAGAAGGTGCCGCGACCGGTGATGCTGTTGTCACCGCCGATGCCGAGCAGGATGGCGCCTTCCTTCTTCATCGGGTGGTAGCCGTTGGGGCGTGGCCCGTCGAAGTAGGTCGTCAGGCTGCCCGACTGGGCGTTGCCGCCCCGGATCGCCCAGTGGTTCGGCTCGCCCTTCACCATGGCGGTGACGAAGCGGTGGTTGATCGACGCGATGTTGTTGTAGCCCGCGTTGACCCCGGAGAACAGCCCCCACTCCAGGTCGGCCATGATCCAGGGCCCGGCACCCGCCCCGTAGCCCCACTGCTTGTTGGCGCCGAAGTAGACGGTCTCCATGATGGCGCGTTCGTCGGCGAGGTTGTTGGTCTGCGCGTTGCCGTAGTCGAAGCAGCACCACTGGTTGTAGTGCGTGCCGTCGACGACCGCGTAGATGCCCTCGGGCTGGTCGCCGGTCGCGACACCGTTTGTGTTGTTGTTGCGGTAGCCGGTGCCGGGGGCGATGTAGACGCCGTACGCCTTCTGGCCGCCGACGGTGACCGGCGCCGCCTTCGCGTCGGCGAGGTTGTCGAATCCGCCGGGAGCGGGGCCGACGAAGTAGCCGGGGGGCGCCTGGGTGAGACGGTTGTTGCGGCCGGACTGGTCGTAGATGACCGTGATGACGCAGTTGGTGTTGGCGCAGAACGTGTCCTGGGTGGCGGCGTTGGCGTAGCCGCCTTCGCTGAGCACGCCGACGTCGCGGGTGGTGTTGTCCGACGAGCGTCGGACCTGGTAGAGCGGGCCGTTGTATGCGCCGTACAGCGCGCGGGTGGTGCTGTGCGCGGCCACGCACGGCGTGCCGCCGGAGGCGTAGATGTCACACGGGCCGGTGCCGGCGGCGTGGGCGACGCCCGGCGCGTCCGAGACCACATAGGCGCCAGCGCCGACGACGAGGACGAACAGGGTCCCGGCGGCGGCCATCAGGCGACCCAGTTTTCTCTTCACGTTCATCGGATCCTTTCGGTTGCGTGGTGGGGGAGGGGTGCGGCGGTGGAATTGACGTAACACGTCATACCTGTGACATTAATGGGCGTCCATCTATTAGCGCTAGTTGGCACGCGTTGGTCATCGATCGATGAGCCTGAGGACGGATATGCTGGTCAGCGGAGCAAGGTGCGTCCCCGTATCGGGGCAAAAATCGATTCGAGGGCGATTGATGAACATCGGGGAGATCGCTCGCCGGGCGGGGGTGTCCCGCAGCACCGTTTCCTACGTGCTCAGCGGGAAACGCAGCGTGTCGGAGGCGACCCGGCAACGGATCCAGTCGGTCATCGACGAGTTGGACTACCGGCCGAACGCCAGCGCCCGTGCTCTCAAGGAGGGGCGCACCCGCACCCTCGGGCTGGTCATCCCGCCAGCGAGCCAGCGGTTGACCGACATGCAGCTGGGCTTCGTCGCCAGCGTCGTCGAGGCCGCCGCCCGACACGACCTCGACGTGCTGCTGTCCCCCTCCGGTGGCGACCATGACCGGTCGTTCGAGCGGATCGTCACCGGGCGTCGGGTGGACGGCGTGGTCCTCATGGAGATCCGGCTGGCGGACGACCGGGTGACCCGGCTGACCAAGGCCGGGCTGCCGTTCGTCACCATCGGCCGGACCGCCGAGCCGCACGGGATGAGCTGGATCGACATCGACTACGCCGGGCTGATCGCCCGGTGCGTGCAGCACCTGGCCGACCTGGGGCACCGGCACGTGGCACTCGTGAACCGGTCCGCCGAGTTGGTGGCTGCCGGATACGGCCCCAGCCATCGCGCGCTGACCGGCTTTCGTGCGGCGGCGGTGGAGCGGGGGTTGACCGGCGTGGAGGTTTGCAGCGGCGACGACACCGCCTCCGGCGAGGCGTGTATGGAGCAACTGCTCGCGACGCACCCGGAGGTCACGGCGGTGGCCACCATCAACGAGGCCGCACTACCCGGAATGCAGCGCGCGTTGACCGGCGCCGGGTTGTCGGTGCCACGCGACTTCTCCGTCACCGGAGTCGCCGCGCAGCACTGGGCGGAGGATTTCCGCCCGCCGCTGACCGCCGCCGACGTGCCGATGGTCGAGATGGGCGCCGAGGCGGTGTCGCTGCTGCTGGAGATCATCGCGGCTCCCGGCGCCGTGCCACGACACCGCCTGTACAGCCCGCCCATCTCGTTGCGTTCCAGCACCGGCCCGGTCCGGGCCCGCTGATCCGAGCCGGCTACCCGCCCCTGACCCGCCGCTCCTCCTGGGCACCGGCGAGGATGAGATAGCTGCTGGCGGTCCAGGTGTAGGCGCGGTCCCGCAGCCCGGTGCCGGTCTCGGCGTCGAAGTTCTCCGCGAAGCCGGACTTCTCGCACAGCGCGAGGAACCGCCGACTGATGTCGTCGGCGATCCTGGTCTGCCCGGCCCGACGCAGGCCGTCCTCGACCAGGACGGTGGAGGGCGCCCAGATCGGGCCACGCCAGTAGCCGTCGGCGAGGTAGTGGGCCGAGTCCGTCGGTTCGGTGGCCAGCCCGTGCGTGGTCAGGTGGGTTTCGACGCCGCGCGCCAGCGCGGTGGCGACCGGGGCCGGCAGGTCGGCCCCGAGCGCGACGGGCATCAGGTCGAGCAGACTGCGGCTCCTTCGGCGGTGCCCGGTGTGGGGGTCCCGGGCGCAGAAGCGCTCGCCGTCCCACAGGTCGCGCAGCATGGCCCGGTGGATCCGGTCGGCCTCCCGGGACCAGCGGGTGGCGGGCTCACCCAATTCGCTGGCGAGGTCGGCGAGGCAGCGAAGCTGCGAGACCAGGAACGCGGCGAGGTCAGCCGTTTCGAGGACCCGGTTGTCGTCGAAAGTGGTGGCGTTGTCCCAGCCGCTGTCGTTGCCGTGCTGGTAGTGCGGCAGGTCGTGGCCGGGAGCACGCCGCGCGTCGAGCCAGAACCCGGTCCAGCGGGCGAGCCGGTCGTACGTCTGCGCCAGCGCCGCCCGGTCCGGGGGCTGGGGAAGGCGTCGGCGCAGGTGTCGGAGGGCCCAGCCGTGGATGGGGGGCTTGACGTAGTTGTGTAGGACCTCGGAGTGGGTGACCGAGTCGGGGAGGGCGCCGGCCTCGTCCTGGTGGTCGAAGGGCAGCTGGAACTGGTGCCAGGCCAGCTCCGGCTCGCCGGCCGCCAGGGCGATCGCGTTGAAGCAGTGGTCCCAGCTCCATACCTTGTCCATCCAGTGCTTGGACATCAGGACGGCCGGCCGGGTGACGAAGCCCGCCGCGGCGACGGTGGCCGACCAGAGGACGTACGCGGCCAGCTCGGCGGCCGGCGTCTCCGGACCGCGCCAGGGCGCGATCGCGTCGACGAACGCGGTGAACTCCGCGAACCGGTCGCGGCACAACTGCTCGAAGCTGACGGATCCGGCGTACGGACGGCGGGCGGTGGCGTACTCCTCGATCGCGATCTCCCAGGGCTGGTCGCCGGCAAGGTCCAGGGAGCGGTCAGCGGTGCCGAGCGCCTGCGCGCCGTCGGTCCGCAGCAGAGCGCCGGAGAGCACCGTGATGCGGTAGCGGCGACCGGTTTCGTACGAGGTGAACACGTGTGATCCGTCGACCGGGTCGGCGTACAGGTAGGTGCCGCTGAACGGCGTGAGGGTGTGTGCCGCCGCGGCCACCCGCAGGCCGAGCCGGTGACCCCGGATCCGCAGGGTGTCCGGCCCGTCGTAGACGGCCTCGATCCGGTCGGCCCCGTCGCGCCAGGTCAGCAGCGCGGGTGTGGCGACGACGGTGGTGCCGGCGACCGCGGGGGCCAGACGCAGTACGGGGTGCAGACCGGTCTGGTGCGAGACCAGGTGCAGGTCGTCGGCGTACGTCTTCTCGGCTACCACCGGGGAGATGTTGAACCAGGATCCGCGGTAGCTGAACGGGATGTCCTGGATTCCGAACTCCGGACCGGACGGGGCGACGGTCATGGGTGGCGGGTGCCTTTCTGTGGTGCGGGTGGTCAGTCCTCGACCGCCGCGGATGGTCAGTCCTTGACGGCGCCGGCGGTCACGCCCATCGAGACGTACCGCTGGGCCAGGAGCAGCAGCACGGCGGCGGGGATCGAGGCGACGACGGCGGTGGCCATGATGGCGTTCCACTGCTGGTTGTTGTTGCCGATGTAGTGGTAGATGCCGAGGGTGATCGGCTGGTAGTCGCCGCCGCCGGCCAGGGTCGAGGCGAAGATGAAGTCCGACCAGGACCACAGGAACGCGAAGAGCGACACCGTGACGATCGAGTTGCGGCTGACCGGCAGCACGACCGACCAGAAGGTTCGCAGCCGACCGGCGCCGTCGACCACGGCGGCCTGGAGCAGCTCGTCGGGGATGCCGGACATGAAGGCCGTGAAGATCAGGACAGCGAACGGCACCGCGAGCGTGGTGTCGGCCAGGATCAGGCCGGGCAGCGTGTTGAGGACGCCGAGGGTGAGGTAGATGGCGTAGAAGCCCATCGCCATGATGATCCCCGGGATCATCTGCGCGATCAGCAGCACGAAGCTCAGTGCCGGGCCGCCGGGTGGCCGGAGCTTTGCCAGCGCGTAGCCGGCGGGGGCGGCCAGTGCCACGGTCAGCGCCACCGTGCCGAGGCCGACCAGGAAGCTGGTTCCGAGGTACGGCAGCTGCTGGTCGAGCACCGCCCGGTAGCCGTCCAGGGTGCCGTTGGTGGGGAACAGGTGTGGGGGACTGGCCCGCATGTCCTGGTCCCGCGTGAAGGACACGTTGATCATCCAGTAGACGGGGAAGAGCATCAGCCCGGTCAGCACCAGACCGATGCCGGTCTTCCACCAGGTTCGCTGCGTCGAGGTGGTCATCGCAGCTGCTGCCTCCGCTCGATCCGGATGTACGCGAGGCCGGCGATCAGGGCCAGCACGATGAGCAGGTTCCCGATGGCAGCGCCCGGGCCGAACTCGGGCAGGAGGTTGCCGAAGCCGAGCCGGTACGACCAGGTGGCGAGCGTGGCCGAGGAGCCGGTCGGGCCGCCCTTCGTCATGATCCAGATGATGTCGAAGACCTTCAGCGTGTAGATCAGCCCCAGCAGCAGCGTGATCAGGGAGACGGGGCGCAGCAACGGGAAGGTGATCCCCCAGAACCGTTGCCACCCCGTCGCGCCGTCGAGCGCGGACGCCTCGTACATCTCGGTCGGGATCGCCTGTAGGCCGCTGTAGAGCACCACCAGGTTGAACGGGATGCCGATCCAGACGTTGGCGATGATCACCGAGGTGAGTGACCAGCCCGGCGAGGTGAGCCAGTTGACCGGGTCGATTCCGACGACGCCGAGCGCTGCGTTGACCAGCCCCGAGTCGCTGTTGAGCAGCCACGACCAGGTCGACGCCGAGACGATCAGTGGCAGCAGCCACGGTACGAGGATCAGTGCTCGCAGCGTGCGCGACAGCGGGAAGTGCTGGTGGAAGAAGAGGGCCAGGGCCATGCCGATGGTGAACTGGAAGGCGAGCGAGGCCGCCGTGAAGACCAGTGTGTGCGTCAGCGTCGGCCCGAATGCCGGGTCGGTCAGGACCGTCCGGTAGTTGTCGAGGCCGGCGAAGGGCGCCCCGCCCTGCACGAACGAGCGGACGGTGTACTCGCGCAGGCTCAACTCGACGTTGCGGTAGAGCGGGTAGGCGTAGAAGGCCGCCAGGTAGATGGTCACGGGTGCCAGGAAGCCCCACGCCCACCATCGGCTGGGCCGGCGGGCACGGGACGGGGGAGGCCAGGGTGGGGCGGCGGTCGCCGCCCCACCCTGGTCTCGTACGGCGGTGGAGGTCTCTGTCGTGGAGGGCATGGTGTCGGTTCGGATCGCTTACCTGGTCGTGGCGGCGGTCTGCGCGGCGGCCAGTGCCTCCTGTGGCGACTTTCCGCCGCTGAGGGCCGACTGCACAGCGGTCCACAGCGCTTCGGAGATCTTCGGGTACTTCGTGCCGAGGTCGTCACCGGTGCGGCCCTTGGCTGCCCGGACCGCCTCCACCCAGACCTTGAGCTTGGGGTCCGCGGTGGCCTGTCGCTCCTGTACGGCGGCGACGGGTGCGACGTAGGAGAGCGTGGTGTCCGTGGTGAGGAGGTTGTCGGCGTTGGTCAGGCAGGTGACGAGCTTCTGCGACGTCTCGTACCGGCCGGTCTTCTTCTGCACCGGAATGGAGACGAACTCACCGCCGGTGGGCGCCGGAGCCGGGCCGCCCGCGCTGGCCGGGATCGCGATCGTGCCGTACGAGAAGTCGAGCTTCTCCGCGTTGGCCAGCTGCCAGGTGCCGTTCTCGGCGAACGCGTAGTCGCCGGTGGCGAACTCCTGCCAGCTCGTGGTCTGGGTGTTGTTGATGACGGAGTTCGGGGCGTGGCCCTGCTTGAGCCAGTCGGTCCAGAGCGTCAGCGCGGACACCGCCTGCGGCGAGTCCAGACTGGTCAGTTGGGCCCCCGACCCCCAGAACCAGGGCAGGAACTGGAAACTGCCCTCCTCGGTGCCGATCGCGGAGAAGGTGATGCCCTTCTTCCCCTTGGCCTTGACCTTGGTCAGCGCCGCGCTCAGTGCGGTCCAGTCCTTGACGGCGGCGGGGTCGACGCCGGCGGCGGTGAGCACATCCTTGTTGTAGTAGAGGGCGAGGGTGTTCGCCCCGATCGGCACCCCGTAGGTCTTGCCGTCGCTCTGGCCGGCGCCGAGCAGGTTCTTCTCCATGGCCGAGACGTCCAGCTTGTTGTCGTCGGTGGTGGTGAGCGCACCGGCTTCGGCCAGAGTTGAGATGACCGGGTTGTCCACGATCAGCACGTCCGGTGAGTTTCCCTGCTGGGCGGCGAGCAGCGCCTTGTTGGTCAGGTCGGTGGTGTCGTAGCCGGTTCGCTCGACCGTCACGCCCGCGGAGGTGCCGCACTTCTTGAGCAGCGCGACCCACTCGGAGTCGTCGGCGAACTGCGGATACGGGTCCCAGACGAGGTAGGCGCCACCGTCGGCGGGGCCGTCGGCGGACGACGAGCAGGCGCTGCCCGTCACTGCGGCGAGAGCTATCACGGCGACGGCGGCCAGGCGCCGCCGACGACTGAGTCCGGTCATGTGGTGCCTCACTTCAAATCGATCGTCAGGTGGGGTGTGTGGGGTTGATCGTCGCGGGTTGGACCTGTCCAACTATGAGGCGAATCGATTCGACGGATCGGTTCGCCCGAAGATAGGTCTGGCCATGCCCGGGGGTCAAGGGTCAGTTGGCCGCGCCGGGAGGATCCCTGGGCAACACGGACGTCACCCCGCTGTCATTTCATTGACATGGTTCAGTTCCCGGTCCTACGATCCGTGCGAATCGATTCGCAAGCGCTGCCCTCCGGAGAGCGTCCCCCGCGCCCCACCAAGGAGCCGCCCGTGAAAACCCCGTCCCGCAGCAGGTCAGGACGAGCCCGTGTGTTCGTGGCCCGACTCGTCGTCGGCCTGCTCGCCGCCGCTGCCGCCGTCACCGCCGTCTCGTCCCCCGCCCAGGCCGCCGACGAGTCGATCAGCGTCAACTTCGCCACCACCAGCGGTGCGCCGACCTACCGCGCCTCCGGCTGGATCTACGGCATGACCGAGAACGCCAGCGGTCCGGCCGACCACTTCTATCGGGACGTCAAGTTCCAGTACATGCGCGCCGGCGGCGCGCAGCTCCCGGGCAGTGGCTGGGTCGGCGGAACCTACGACCGTCGCTGGAACTCCACAGTCGCCCAGGCGCGTCGGACCACCGCCCTCGGCGGGAAGTTCATCATCCTGCCGCACGACCTCTGGGGTGCCGACGGTGCCGGAATCTCCCGCTTCCCCGGGGACAACGGCAACTGGACCGACTACGACAACTTCCTGACCCGCCTGATCAACGACGTCCGGGCATCCGGGCTGTCGGTGCAGTGGGACATCTGGAACGAGCCCAACATCACCATCTTCTGGAACCGGCCGATCTCCCAGTACCTCGAACTGTGGCGGCGGACCTACCAGCGCATCCGGGCGGAGTTCCCCAGCCAGCTCATCGTCGGGCCGAGCTGCGCCTGCGTACCGTCGACCACGCACACCTTCTGGAACCAGTACCTGGACTTCGTCCGCTCGACAAACACGGTGCCGGACATCATCAGCTGGCACTCGCTGCCCGGTGACCCGGTGGCGAACGTCGCCGCCGCCAACGCCACCCTCGACCCGCGTGGCATCGCCCACCCGCGTCCGTACCAGATCAACGAGTACGGCGCGCCCGACGAGCAGAACCCGGCCGACGGCGCCTGGTACATCGCGCGCCTGGAACGGGCCCGAGCCGACGGCCTGCGGGCGAACTGGGCCAGCGGCGGCAGCCTGCACAACGACCTCGGCAACCTGTTGATCCGTAACTCGGCCGGCCAGCACCAGCCCAAGGGGGAGTGGTGGAACTACCGCTACTACGCCTCCCAGGTCGGGGAGAACGTCGCGGTGACCCCCAGCCAGTCGTACGACGCGTACGCCACGAAGACGGCCGGGGTGGCGAAGGTGCTCATCGGCGGTGGTCGTACCACCGGGAACCTGACCGTCAACCTGCAACGCCTGGACACCACCAGCGGCATCGTGCAGAACAACCAGGTTCGGGTGCTCACCCAACGCGTCCCGCACAACGGTGGCGGCGCGGTGGCGGGGCCGGTCACCGTCTCGAACAGCGTGGTCGGGGTGTCCAACAACAACGCCACCGTGACCCTGCCGTACACCAACCAGACCGACACCTACACCGTCACGCTGCTGCCTCCCGCGGACGGTGGCTTCCAGTCGGTGGCGGTGGCCCAACACTCCCAGCAGTGCCTGAACAACGCCGGACTGAGCACCGCCGACGGCAACGTCCAACAGCAGAACTACTGCGACGGCGGTGACCAGCAGCTCTGGAACTTCCGCCCGGTCGCCGGCGTGGCCAACACCTACACCGTGGTCAACCAGCAGAGCGGCAAGTGCCTCGACGTCAGCGGCGTCTCCACCGCCGACGGCGCGGCCGTGCACCAGTGGACCTGCCTGAACGCCCTCAACCAGCAGTTCACACTGCGCAAGGTGACCTACTCGGGCAACGACTCGCACGACTACCAACTCGTCGCTCGGCACAGTGGCAAGTGCGTCGATGTCAACGCGGTCTCCACGGCGGCCGGCGCACTGGTCCACCAGTGGACCTGCAGGGCGGTCAACCAGGGCAGCCCGTTGAACCAGACGTGGCGGCTCCTGGGGCGGTAGACGTCCCGGGGGAGGTGATGCGCTGGCCGTCCGCCCAACGGCCAGCGCATCACCTCGGAACTACATTCATTGACATGAATTAAACAAAGGTCATACGATTCGCTGCGAATCGATTCGCCACCGCCACCACCCCCGGGCGCGTCGACACCCCCACCGCGCTTCCACGACTCCGAGGAGCCACCTCGTGCGAACCCCGTCCCCCACCGGGCCAGGAAAAGCCCGTGAACTCATCCCGAGACGTCAGCGCGCCCGACGTCTGACCGCCCTGGCGGGTGCGCTGGTCGGCGTGCTCGTCGGCATCGGCGCCACCCAAGGCACGTCACTGTCCGCCGCTGCGGCACCCGTATCGGCTGCCGCCATCGTCGTCGGGCAGAGCACCCCGATCATCGGTACGCCGTCCGGCCGCTGCCTCGAAGTGCCCAACTCCAGCACCACCAACGGCACCCAGACGCAGCTCTGGGACTGCAACGGCAGTGCCGGCCAGGCCTGGACGTGGACGTCGACAAAGCAACTCCAGGTGTACGGCAACAAGTGCCTGGACGCCTCCGGCCGCGGCACCGCCAACGGCACCCAGGTGATCATCTGGGACTGCAACGGCCAGAACAACCAGCAGTGGAACGTCAACAGCAACGGCACCATCACCGGCGTGCAGTCCGGGCTGTGCCTCGACGCCAACGCGGCCGCCACCGCGAACGGCACCAAGATCATCCTCTGGGCCTGCAACGGCGGCGCCAACCAGCAGTGGGCCTCGCCGACCACCACCCCGCCGCCGACCAACCCACCGACCGGCGCGCGCCCGTGCGACATCTACGCCTCCGGCGGCACCCCGTGCATCGCGGCGCACAGCACCACGCGGGCGCTCTACGAGGCGTACGCCGGCAACCTCTACCAGGTCCGACGCTCGTCGGACAACACGACCCGCAACATCGGGCTCACGGGTACCGGCGGCACCGCCAACGCGGCGACGCAGGACTCGTTCTGCTCCGGCACGACCTGCGTGATCACTGTTGTCTTCGACCAGTCCGGGCGCGGCAACGACCTCTGGTACCAGGGGTCGAGCGTCGTTCCGGGCTCCCCGCAGAGCAGGCCGGCGATCGCGACCTCGGAGTCGCTGACCGTGGGCGGCGCGAAGGCGTACTCGCTCTACATCAACCCCGGCAACAGCTACTGGCGCGACGGGCACCTCACCGGCGTGCCGACCGGCGCGGCGCCCGAGGGCATGTACATGGTGACCAGCGGGACCCACGTCAACAGCGGCTGCTGCTTCGACTACGGCAACAGCGAGACGACCAGGAAGGCCGACGCCGCCGGGGCGATGGACGCCATCAACTTCGGCAAGCAGTGCTGGTTCGGCGGCTGCTCCGGCAGCGGCCCGTGGGTGCAGGCCGACCTCGAGTGGGGTCTCTTCCCGGGTGGCAGCAGCTCCTGGAACCCGAACCAACGCGCGTTCACCAGCAAGTTCGTCACCGCGACGCTCAAGAACAACGGCGTGTCCCGCTTCGCCATCAAGGGCAGCGACGCGCAGGCCGGCAGCCTGTACACGCTGTGGGACGGCTCGCTCCCGCCGGGATACAGCCCGATGAAGAAGCAGGGTGCGATCATCCTGGGCAGTGGCGGTGACTGCTGCAAGCCCGACGGCGGCGCCAACCTGAGCGCCGGCACCTTCTACGAGGGGGCGATGGTCGCCGGCTATCCGTCCGACGCGATCGAGAACGCCGTGCAGGCCAACGTGGTGACCGCGGGATACCGCTGATCCTGGCGACGCCCGAACGAGTCGTGCGCCGGTCACCACGAGGTGGTGACCGGCGCACGCGCGGTGGCCGTCGACCCGGTCTCAGCCGACAGTGCAGGACGCGCCGTTGAGGGTGAACGAGGACGGTCGGGCGTTGTTACCGGTGTGGGTGGCCTGGAAGCCGAAGCTCACCGAGCCGTTGGCGGGAATGCCGCCGTTGTAGGCGACGTTGCGGGCCGTCACCTGCCCCGAGCTGGGTGAGTAGGTGGCGTTCCAGCCCGAGGTGATGGTCTGCCCATCCGGCAGGGTGAAGACCAGGGACCAGCCGTTGACGGCGCTGGTGCCGGTGTTCGTGACGGTGATGTTCTCGGTCAGCCCGGTGTTCCAGGCGTTGACGTCGACAGTCACCCGGCAGGCGCCGGAAGCCGGCGGTGGGGTGGTCGGCGGCGGCGTGGTGGGGGGCGGCGTGGTCGGCGGCGGTGTGGTCGGGGGCGGCGTCGTGGGGTTGGTCAGTCCGAAGAACGCGATGGCGGACGCGGCCATGCCACCGGAGGGCAGGCTGTGCCCGGCACCCTGGATGCTGTACGCCTCGACCTGGACGGTGCCGCCGCTGTCGGCGTACCGGCGCCGGTTCCAGTTGGCCTGAGGGGTGTCGGTGGAGGTGGGTGTCTGGCTCAGCCCGAACACGTTCGTCCACTGCTCGATCGCCTCCTGCAACAGCGAGTACGGCACGAGCGTGTCGTTGGTGCCGTGCCACAGCTGCACCCGCGGGCGGGGCCCGGAGTAGCCGGGGTACGCCTGGCGGACCGCGTCGCCCCACTGCTGCGGGGTCCGGTTCATGTTTCCGCCGGTGCACTGGCTGCTCCCGGGCGGGTAGTCCGCCGCGTTGGCGAAGCAGTTGAACGGCACGCCCATGAACGCGGCGCCGGCCTTGAACACGTCGGGGTAGAGCGCCAGCATGTGGTTGGTCATCATGCCGCCGGACGAACTGCCGGTGGCGTAGACCCGCTCCGGATCGGCAGCGTACTGCTGTTGCACGTACCGGATCATCGAGATGAGAGACACCGGGTCGCTGCCTCCGCCACGCCGCTTGGCGGCGTCCGACCAGGTGTCAAAGCAGTTGCCGAACCCGGCCTGCTGGGTGGCGGACGGGTAGATCACGATGTACCCGTGGCGGTCGGCGAGGCTGGCGAACTCGCTCCCGGAGTAGAAGCCCGGGCCGGACCCGCCGCAGCCGTGCATGGCCACCACGACCGCCGGCCGGGCCGGGCGGTTGTCCGGCACGTAGACGTGCATGCGCATCCGACCCGGGTTGTCGCCGAAGCTGGTCACCTCGGTCAGTGACGCCGCGTACGCGGGCCCGACAGTGGGGACCACCATGCCGGCCGCCACCAGTGACGCGGCCAGGGCGAGTAGCAGTTTCCTTCTGATTCTCAACTGACGACTCCTTCGATTGCCTGTGCAGGCTGGATTGGCCGTGCGACCCGGTCGCGGGTCTGCCCGACTCCCGCGGTGATCGCACGCTGCCCGCTACCTGTGGCTCGCCCAGCCCGGCTTCGGATGGCATCGCGTGGCAATTAGTGTTCCCCTCGGGCCAACAAGTGTCAATCGAGGGTTCTCTATTTGCGTCGAGGAGGTCCGTCTACAGTCGTCATACCGTCCCCGAGGAGCACGGAGCGTCTGTGGCAAGCCTCTTCGACATCGACGAGATCTATCCGGACGACGGAGACCACCCACTCCGGCTGCCCCGCAGGCAGGTCGGCAACTCGCCCCAGGGTGTCGCGGTGACCCTGTTGGCGGACTACACGCTGCGGACCCGGGTCGCCCTCCCGTCCGCCGCCATCGTCGCGTTGCTCGGGGAGACCGGCGTGACGACGGCCGGCGCGCGGACCGCGATCAGCCGGTTGGCGCGCCGTGGTGTCCTGGAGGGCAGCCGGCTGGGGCGGCGCAGTTCCTACCGGCTCAGTCGCGCCGCCGCCGCCAACCTCTCCGCCGGAGGGCACTGGATCCTCGCCTCCACCACCTCGACGGCGCGGTGGGACGGGTGCTGGACGATCGTCGCCTTCTCGCTGCCGCAGGATCGCAGTACGCAGCGTCGGGCCCTGCGGGCACAACTCCGGTGGCTCGGTTACGCACCGCTGTACGACGGGTTGTGGATCTCGCCGCAGGAGCTGACTCCTGCGGCTCGGGCTCAGCTCGACCGGCTCACCCTCGGTGCCGTGACGGTGTTTCGCGGGCGGCAGACCGCGCTCGCCTCGACCATTCACCGTGCACCGATCGAAGCCTGGGACATCGAGGCGATCAGCCGGAGCTACGACGCGTTCCTCCGGCGGTGGACGCCACTGTTGCCCGGGGTGCTGTCCGGGCAGGTCGACGGCGCCGCCGCGGTGCGGGCCCGTACCGAGGTCATGGACACCTTCCGGCGTTTCCCCGTCCTCGATCCGCAGTTGCCGGTGGAACTCCTGCCACGGGACTGGCTCAGGCAGCCGGCGCGGGAGTTGTTCGCGGCCGTCTACGACGGCCTCGCGGCACCCGCCGAGCGACACGTCCGGGCGGTCGTCGAGCGGTTCGCAGACGCTCCGCAGCCCGGCATCGAGGCCCATACCACCGCCGACCTGGTCGCCGGAATACGCGCCGGCGCAGCCGTCTCCGAGTAGCTCGGCCACCAGGTGCTCGTGAACCGCGAATAGTCGCGGCCGGCGACTGTGAGCGATAACAGGGTTGCCGTCCGGCGTGCTCCGAGCGGCGCGGTGGTACGACTCGTCCGCTGATCGCGCGGCGGCTGAGCACAGTTGCCCTGGGCCTTTGGTACCGGGCTAAACGTGGCGTTCCGGGAGATCGGCGTGAACGGCCCGTTACGTCTTGACGAACGGCATGTTATCGCTCACTCTCGATATAGAGGACGATCGTTCCCGTGGCTCACCGGGCGAGCCGCACGGGTCGTACCTCCGATCGCGACGTTCGCAAGGGCATGCGGACGTCACTCGGGACCCGGCAGTTGCCGGCGACAGCCCTCTCGGACTGTGCGTGCTGATGCCGGGCGGCCAGGATGACCGCCCCGATCAGTCGCCCCGAGCGAAGTGGCACATCACCACCACCGATGCAACCACTGAAAAGGAACGCCATGAAACCCATGAGAACGATGCTGGCGGCGGCGACCATCGCCGTCGCCCTCACCACCGGTATGACGGTGGCGCTGACTCCCGCATCCGGTGCCGGCACGACCCTGAAGGCGGCCGCGGCCGAGAAGGGCCGTTACTTCGGCGCGGCCGTCGCGACGGGCAAGCTGTCCACCAGCGCCTACACGACGATTCTGAACCGTGAGTTCAACAGTGTCGTGGCCGAGAACGAGATGAAGTGGGACGCCACCGAGCCGCAGCAGGGTCGGTTCAGCTATACCGGTGGTGATCGTCTGGTCAGTCACGCCCAGGCCAACGGTATGAGCGTGCGGGGCCATGCGTTGCTGTGGCACCAGCAGCAGCCCGGCTGGGCGCAGGGCATGTCCGGCAGCGCGCTGCGTAACGCGGCCATCAACCACGTCACCCAGGTCGCCACGTACTACCGGGGGAAGATTCACTCGTGGGATGTGGTGAACGAGGCGTTCGCCGACGGTGGTAGCGGTGGGCGTCGCGACTCGAACCTGCAGCGCACCGGTAACGACTGGATCGAGGCGGCGTTCCGGGCGGCGCGGGCCGCGGATCCGGGTGCGAAGTTGTGTTACAACGACTACAACACCGACGGGATCAACGCGAAGTCGACGGGGATCTACAACATGGTGCGGGACTTCAGGTCCCGTGGCGTGCCGATCGACTGCGTGGGTTTCCAGTCGCACCTGGGCACCTCGCTGGCCGGTGACTACCAGGCCAACCTTCAGCGGTTCGCCGACCTTGGTGTGGATGTGCAGATCACCGAGCTGGACGTGATGACCGGTGGCAACCAGGCCAACATCTTCGGCGCCGTCACCCGCGCCTGCCTGGCCGTCTCGCGCTGCACCGGCATCACCACCTGGGGTGTGCGGGACTGCGACTCGTGGCGTGGGTCCGACAACGCTCTGCTGTTCGACTGCAACGGCAACAAGAAGGCCGCGTACACCGCCGTCCTGGACGCCCTGAACGGTGGCTCGACCCCGCCCACCACGCCCCCGCCGGGCTCCGGGGTGGACACCAGCGCCTGGTACGTGTTGGTGAACCGGAACAGCGGCAAGGCGCTGGACGTCTACGCCTCGGCCACCAACGACGGGGCGCGAATCAGCCAGTGGACGCGCAACAACGGCGTCAACCAGCAGTGGCAGTTCGTCGACTCGGGGAGTGGCTACTACCGGGTGAAGGCCCGCAACTCCAGCAAGGTGCTCGACGTCAGCGGCTTCTCCACCGCCGACGGCGGGGCGATCGTGCAGTGGGCCGATCTCAACGGCACGAACCAGCAGTTCCGACTCGCAAACTCGGCTGACGGCTACGTGCGTCTGATCAACCGCAACAGCAACAAGGCCGTGGAGGTGCAGGGCGCATCCACCGCCGACGGTGGAAACATCGTCCAGTACGCCGACTGGGGCGGCAACAACCAGCAGTGGCAAATGGTCCGAATCGGCTGACGACCGCCGCCATCGCCTGGGGGAGCGGGAGTTGCCGGCCGCTCGGGATCCGGCCGGCGCCCGCCCCGGCGAGGTGTGACGAGTGGCGGCCCGCCCTCTTCGGGGCGGGCCGCCATGGCCGTCAGGATGCCGCTGGCCGCGATCGCGCGGATCGATATCAATCGTTTGACGTATGACGTCTTGACCGCTAATTTCACCCTGCGGGCCACCCGGTCACCGGGAGCCAGGACGTCGCACCGCGCGGGTTTGGCGCGGGCCTGCCACGAAGCCCGGATCGTGGCATCGCCATCGACGGACGCCGTTGGCCGCGGGCTGCCCGCACAACATCCCCCAGACGTGCTGACGCCACCACCAGACGCCGGCACGCACGCCAGGGCACGCGCGGGCGTTCTGCTCGCGGGTGACCCCGATCGAAGGAGTGGACCATGAAAGCCCTCGGTGAGGCTCGTCCCGCCTCTCGACAGAGACGCTGGCGGTCAGGGTTGGCCGCGGCGGCGGCCGCGGCCATGGCAGCCAGCACACTCGTCGCGGTCAACGCGGCGCCAGCGGCGGCAGCGACAGTGGACACCAACGCCTCGTATGTGTTGGTGAACCGGAACAGTGGTAAGGCGTTGGACCTGTATGCCTCGGCCACCAATGACGGGGCGCGGATCAGCCAGTGGACGCGTAACAACGGCGTCAATCAGCAGTGGCAGTTCGTGGATTCCGGGGGTGGCTATTACCGGGTCAAGTCGCGGCACTCGGGCAAGGTGCTCGACGTGAGTGGTTTCTCCACCGCTGACGGTGGTGCGATCGTGCAGTGGGGCGATCTGAACGGGACGAACCAGCAGTTCCGGTTGGCCGACTCGGACGGTGGTTACGTTCGGCTGATCAACCGCAACAGCAACAAGGCCGTGGAGGTGCAGGGCGCGTCCACGGCCGACGGTGGAAACGTCGTGCAGTACGCCGACTGGGGCGGCACCAACCAGCAGTGGCAGCTCGTCCAGGTGGGCGGCGGCGACCCGCCGCCGTCGGGTGGTAGCGGGTGCGGCAAGGCGCCGACGCTGGCCAGCGGCACGCACACGATCCAGAGCAACGGCAAGAGCCGGACCTTCATCCTGCGGGTGCCCGCCAACTACAACAACAGCAACCCGTACCGGCTGATCTTCGCCTTCCACTGGCGCGGCGGCACCATGCAGGAGATCTCCTCCGGCGGCACCAGCGGGACCGCGTGGTCCTACTACGGGCAGCAGGAGCAGTCGAACAACAGCGCGATCCTGGTCGCGCCCCAGGGATTCGGCAACGGCTGGGGCAACTCCGGCGGTGAGGACATCACCTTCGTCGACGACATGATCAGCCGGATCGAGAGCAGCCTCTGCGTCAACCCGAGGCAGCGGTTCGCGCTCGGCTTCAGCTGGGGTGGCGGCATGAGCTACGCCGTCGCGTGCGCGCGGGCCAACGTCTTCCGGGCCGTCGCGGTCATCTCCGGCGCGCAGATCAGCGGGTGCAGCGGCGGTACGCAGCCGATCGCCTACTTCGGGCTGCACGGCATCTCGGACAACGTCCTGAACATCTCCCAGGGCAGGGCGCTGCGGGACACCTTCGTCCGCAACAACGGTTGCACTGCCCAGAGCCCGCGCGAGCCGGCCGGCGGCAGTCGCACCCACATCACGACCGCCTACTCGGGTTGCCGGGCCGGATACCCGGTGCAGTGGGCCGCGTACGACAACGGCCACATGCCCGGCCCGGTGGACGGCACCTATGCCGAGAGCGGCATCACCACCTGGACCAAGGGTGAGATCTGGAGGTTCTTCGCCCAGTTCTCGTGACACCTGTCGGCCACAGCTGGCGGCGCCTGCTCCCGTACCTGGGGGCGGGCGCCGTCTGTTACCCGTGACGGTCAGCGTTCGAGGCGGACCGGGCTCCCCGAGCCACTGCGACGGACCAGCCAGGCCTCGGTGATGTGGGTGAACATCGCCTCGGCGGCGCCGTTGGGGTCGTGGGCCGCGATGCGTTCGTAGATGCGTCGGTGACCCTGGTTGGACGCCACGCACAACGCGCGTTCGGTCCGGCCCATGTACCGGGCGGTGTTGATGACCTGGCTCTCCAGCGCGCGGACGACGCCACGAGCGATGCGGTTCCCGGATGCCTGCATGATCGTGTCGTGGAAGGCCCGGTCGTGGTCGTGGTAGGTGACGTGGTCGTCGACGAGTTCGTCCATCCGGTCCACCATGGCCCGCAGTCGCTCGACGGTCTCGCTGTCGGCGAGGCGGGCGGCGACGTTCGCCATGTCGGACTCCAGCACCCGCCGGGTGACGACCAGGTCGTCGAGGATGGCGAGACTGTCGTCCACAGCGATGGTGGCCGCGAGGACGAGTTCGTCGAGCATGTCCCAGTGTGACGGTGGGGTGACCATGGTGCCGGCGCCCTGGCGGACCTGCACCAGCCCCTTCTCCTGAAGGATCTTCACTGCTTCCCGGACGACGGTCCGGCTCACGCCGAAGGTCTCGCAGAGGATCGGCTCGGGGGGCAGAGATGTCCCGGACGGGTGTACGCCGCGGACGATGCGCTCCACCAGTTCGGCGGTGACCGCCCTGGCGAGGTTGGTCGGCCGACGCACCCACGCCGGGGTCGCCGGGCTGTTCAGGGCTGTCTCCTGCGGTGGCGTCATGTCCCCCTCCGAATGGCTCGCCGTGGCACGACGTCTGGGTCAGTGTACGGCCGACTGTTGACGTCACACGTCATACGAGTTACCTTCCGGTCAACATTTGGCTCGCGGGACACCCGCCGGCCACCCCCCATATAGAGGTGACAATCGATGAGACAGCGCGCAATATGGTCGGCCGTCCTCGTTGTGGGCCTGGCCCTGGCCGGTTGTGGAAGTGCTAGCGATTCGGGCAAGTCAACCAGCTCGGACGGCAAGTTGGTCGTGTGGGACTGGAAGTCCGGCGAGCCGTTCGCCAAATCCTATCTGGAGAAGGCCAAGGCCGACTTCAAGAAGAAGCACGCCGACGTCGAGGTCGAGTTCGTCGCGCAGCCCTTCGACCAGTACTACACCCTGCTCGGTGCGGCGATCCAGTCCGGCAAGGGCCCGGACGTCATGCTGTTCAACGGTGGCGGCCAGATCCGCGACCGGGTGGACGCGCTGGTGCCGCTCGACGACTACGTGGCCGAGGACAAGCAGCGGTTGGCCGGCTGGGAGGCGTTCGGCAAGGACGGCAAGACCTACGCCGCCCCGGTGACGCTCCAGGGTTACCCCATCTACTACAACAAGGCGATCTACCAGAAGGCGAACCTCGACCCGGCGAGCCCGGCCACCACGTGGGACAAGTTCGTCGCCGACTGCGCCGCCGTCGCCAAGGCCGGCTCCAAGTGCTTCGCCCTCGGCAACAAGGAGGGTGTCGGCATCCAGTTCTGGCTTTCCAGCATGGGCTCGACCACCCTCACCGCCGCGGAGTACGACGCCTGGATCGCCGGCAAGCGCGACTGGAACTCGGCAAACGTCAAGCGGCTCTTCCAACTCTGGAAGGAGACCGGCGACAAGAAGATGAACAGCGACGGGGCCAACTCGACCGCCATGTTCAACGACTCCTTCGCCCTCTTCCAGTCCGGCAAGGCCGCGCACGTCATGGGTCTCATGTCGGACGTGGGGCACTGGCAGGACTTCAACGAGTTCCTGACCCCGGAGAAGCTCGGCGTCATGAAGGCCCCGGTCGTCACCGCCGGCACCACCCCGAGCCTCCCGTACGACGGTGGCATCGGCTACGCGGTCGCCAAGTGGACGAAGGACCCGAAGGTTGCCGCCGACCTGGTGCGCTCCCTGAGCTCGGCCGACGCGTTGAAGGCCTTCTACGCCGACGCCGGCGCGATCGCCGCCGACACCACCATCGACGTGTCGCAGGCCGGGCCGGCCGTCGCCACGATCGTCGGCGAGCTGAAGACCGGCAAGCCCGCTCTGCACGTGGCGCTCTCCTCGAAGACGCTGGACCTGATGGGGCGCCTCTCCCAGCAGCTGCTCAGCGGTTCGATCACCGTCGACGAGGTGGTGAAGCAGTTGGCCGCTTCCGACCAGGCGGGCTGACCTCGTGCCGATGGGAAACACGCAACCGTCGGTCCGTCCGGCTTCGGCCGGACGGACCGGCGGGGCGGCGGCGGTCACCCCTGCCGCGCATCGAAGTGGCGCACGACCCCGTCGCACCCGTGGTGGCCTGAGGGCCGAGCGCTACGCCCCCTACATCCTGGTCCTCCCGGCCGTCCTGATCATCGTGCTGCTGCGGCTCTACCCGCTGCTCCTCGGCGTCAACTTCTCCTTCACCGGCGACGGTGAGCAGAACGGGACGGCTGTCGGGTTCGGCAACTATCGCGAGCTCTTCGCCGACCCGTTGTTCCAGACCGCGCTGAAAAACGTCGGACTGCTAGTGCTCCTGCTGCCGGTGGCGGTGGCGATCCCCGGTCTGCTCGCGACGTTCATCTACCTTCGGGTGCCGGGCCACCGCTTCTACCGCAGCGTCTACTTCTTCCCGGCGGTGCTGTCGCCGGTCATCGTCGGTGCGATCTTCAACCTGCTGCTCGCCTTCGACGGCCCGCTCAACGCCGTGCTCGGGTCGTTCGGTGTCGGTCCGGTGGACTGGCTCGGGGACCCGGGCATCGCGATGTTCATGGTGGTGGGTGTGCATATCTGGGCCACCTTCGGGATGGCCCTGGTGGTGTTCCTCGCCGGCTTCGCCACGCTGGACGCCGCGCTCCTGGACGCCGCACGGGTGGACGGGGCGACGCTCGGCCAGGTCGTTTGGCACGTGATCATCCCGGCCCTCTCGCGCACCATCCAGTTCGTCTTCGTGACCACGATGATCGGGATGCTGACCTCGATGTTCGGCCTCCTCTACATCATGACCAGCGGCGGGCCAGAAGGGTCGACGTACCTGCCGGAGTTCTACATCTGGAAGCAGCAGGGCCAGATGAACCGTCCGGCTCTCGCGTCGGCAGCGTCGACGATCCTCTTCATGATCATGCTCGTGGTGGGGCTGTTGCAGATCAAGCTGCTCGAACGATCCGGAAAGGAGGACTGATGTCCCGCCTCCGCCTGGGACGGTGGCTGATCGCCATCCCCATGTCGCTGCTCGCCCTGGCGACGATCTACCCCCTGCTGTTCACCGCCAACGTCGCGATGAAGACCCGGCGTGACTACATCCTCGACCGGTTCGGCCTGACCGATGCCCTGCGCTGGGAGAACATCAGCGCGGCGTGGAACAGCGTCGGCATGGGCCGCTACTTCGTCAACTCGCTGTTCGTGGTGACGGTGTCGGTGCTCCTGCTGCTGCTGTTCGGGTCGATGGCCGGCTTCGCCCTGAGCCAACTGCGGTTCCGCGGCTCGTCGGCGCTCTTCCTGGGTTGCCTCGCGGGGCTCTTCATCCCGTTCCAGGTGATCATGGTGCCGCTCGCTCGGATCATGGCCGACACCGCGCTCATCGACACGTACCCGGGTCTGATCCTGGTCTACGTGGCCCAGTTCCTGCCCTTCACGGTCTTCCTCATGACGAGTTACTACAAGGGCATTCCGCCGGAGATCGTCGACGCCGCGCGGATCGACGGCAGCACGGTGTACGGCGTGTACCGCCGGATCATGCTGCCGCTGGGCACCCCGGCGCTGCTGTCGGTCGGCATCCTCAACGCCCTGTTCTGCTGGAACGACGTCCTCATGGCGCTGGTGATGATGCCCTCGGCCGATCACCGGACGCTCATGATCGGGGTGACCTCGTTGCGCGGGCAGTACTCCGACAACATCCCCACGTTCGCCTCCGGGGTGCTGATCGCCGCGATACCCGTCCTGTTGGTCTACCTGTTCCTCCAGCGCCAAATTGCCGACGGCGTGGCCGCCGGTTCCACGAAGGGTTGACATGCGGATCACGGGATATCGGACGCTCACCACGGTCCAGGAATGGGGGCGACCCGTCGGCGACGCCAACGGGGTGTTCGCCGACGGGGTGGTCCCGGTCTCGATCGTCATGGTCGACACCGACGAGGGCATTTCAGGAGTCGGCCTCGGGCCGCACGTCGAGATCGAGCGGATCTTCCCAGCCATCGAGGGCGAAGACCCCCGGGCCGTGACGTCCCTGTACGACCGCATGTTGCGGCACACCTTCAAGGCGGGCCACGCCGGGCCGGTGTTCGGCACCATCGGTGCTCTGGACACCGCACTGTGGGACATCAAGGCGCAGGCCGCCGGCGAACCGCTGTGGCGCCTGCTGGGTGGACGGGACCGACGGGTCACCGCCTACGCGTCCGGGCTGGACATCGGGCTCACCGACGACGAGCTGGTCGCCGAGTACGAGGTCTACGCGAGCCACGGCCTGCGAGCGGCCAAGCTCAAGGGCGGCCTCGACATCGAGCGTGATCGGCACCGTCTGAGCCTGGTCAAGGAGGTTCTGACCGAGGCCGGGCACGGTCGGCGGCCGGGCCTGATGCTCGACGTCAACGAGGCGTGGACCCGTAAGCAGGCGGTCCGGCATGTCTGCGAACTGGAACGCACACTGGACCTCATCTGGATCGAGGAGCCGGTGCGGCGCTGGGACGCCGAGGGTCTCGCCGCGGTCAGCCGAGGCGTGTCCGCGTCGGTAGCCACCGGTGAGAATCTCACCGGGCTCGAACAGTACCGTCCGCTGATCGCCGCCGGCGCGGTCGACATCGTCCAGATGGCGGCCGTCTGGGGGGTCACTCACTTCCTGCGGGCGTCCGCCCTGGCCCACGCCCATGACCTGCCGGTCAGCCCGATCGGCAACAGCCCGGTCGGGCTGCTGCACGCCGCGACCTCGGTGCCGAACCACCTGACGAGCGAGTTGCAGGACCTGCACGCGCCGGTTGGTGTCTCCATCGACCTGCACGTCGAGGATGGCGCCTTCATCCTCGGCGACTCACCCGGGCTGGGGGTCCGGGTGGACGAGGAGCGGATCCGGGCGGTCAACCGCCGCCCGCAGGCGCAGACGGCCGACAGCCCCAACGTCCGGCCGGAGCGGGCCGGACGACGGCTGCTGGCCGGGGTGGACGGGGTGATCCCCACCCGCCAGGTGCCTGTCGTGCCGCTGAACTCCCGTAACGAGGTGTCGCCGACCGTACGGCACTGAGCTGATCACCAGAACAGGGAAGGCGTGGGTGCATCGCGACGGCGATGCACCCACGGCCATGCCCGGTCGGCACGACCGACGTACCGACCGTCGAGACGGAGGAACGATGAAGGCAGTCGTCTACCGGGGAGCGCGACACCTCGGAATCGAGAACCGCGACCCGGAGCCACCGGGTCGCGGCCAGGTGCGGATCGAGGTGGCGTACACCGGGATCTGCGGTACGGATCTGCACATCTACCACGGGGACATGGACGCCCGGGTCGGTGACTCCGCCATCATCGGGCACGAGATGTCCGGGCGGATCGCAGCCGTCGGCGAGGGCGTGACCGGTTGGAACATCGGTCAGCCCGTGACCGTGATGCCGACCCGACCCTGCGGACGCTGCGCCGCCTGCCAGCGGGGCAACTCCCACGTCTGTCACTCGATGAACTTCCTCGGCATCGACTCACCGGGTGCCATGCAGTCCTCCTGGACCGTGCCGGTGGAGCTGGTCCTGCCGCTTCCGGAGGAGTTGCCCCTCGACCACGCGGCGCTCGTCGAGCCGGTGGCGGTCGCCGTGCACGACGTACGCCGGGGGAACGTGACCGCCGACGACCAGGTGGTCGTGGTCGGTGGTGGGCCGGTCGGCGTTCTCATCGCCACCGTCGCGCGGAGCCGTGGCGCGCGGGTGCTCCTCGTCGAGCCGGACCCGTTCCGACGCGAGGTGGCCGAGGGGATCGGGATCGAGGCGGTCGACCCGCGAGCGACCGATGTCGTGGCGCTCGTCAACGACCGTACCGATGGCGCGGGCGCCGACATCGCCTTCGAGGTGTCCGGCTCCCCGGCCGGCGTCACCACGGCGGTCGACGTCCTCACCACTCGCGGGAGGCTGGTCATGGTGGCGATCCATCCCCAGCCCCGCGAGGTCAACCTGCACCGGTTCTTCTGGCGTGAGCTGGAACTCCTCGGTGCCCGGCTGTATCAGCGCGACGACATGGTGGAGGCGATCCGGTTGGTCGCCTCGGGCGCGATCCCGGCACGGCAGCTGATCTCCCGGGTCGAGCCGGTCGAGGCGGCCAGCGCGGCCTTCGAGGCGCTGGAGGGTGGCGGCGTCATGAAGGTGCTGCTCGATGTGCGGGAGGGTAACCAGTGACGGCGTTGTTCGACCTGTCCGGCCAGACCGCCGTCGTCACCGGGGCGCGGCGCGGCATCGGCCTCGCCATGGCCGAGGCCCTGGCCCTGGCCGGCGCCGACATCGTGGGCGTCTCCGCCCAGCTCGAAGCGGAGGGCAGCGAGGTCGAACGCCGGGTGCACGCCGCCGGCCGCCGGTTCACCGCGCTGCGGGCGGACCTCGGCGACCGGGCGGCCGTGCACCGGTTGGCCCGCGACATCGTGGCCCTCGGGCCGGTCGACATCCTGGTGAACAACGGCGGCACGATCGCCCGGACCCCCGCCGCGGAGCACCCGGACGAGATGTGGGACCACGTGATCGAGGTGAACCTCAGCAGCCAGTTCATCCTCAGCCGGGAGATCGGCCGGACGATGGTCGAGCGCGGCCGAGGGAAGATCATTTTCACCGCGTCGCTGTTGAGTTTCCAGGGCGGCATCACCGTCCCCGGTTACGCCGCGTCGAAGTCGGGCGTGGCCGGCCTCACCAAGGCGCTGGCGAACGAGTGGGCGGCCCACGGGGTGAACGTCAACGCCATCGCGCCCGGCTACATCGCCACCGACAACACCCAGGCGCTGCGCGACGACCCCGACCGCAACCAGGCGATCCTCGGCCGGATCCCGGCCGGGCGGTGGGGCCGGGCCGACGATCTCGTCGGTGCCACGGTATTCCTGGCGTCGACCGCGTCGGACTACGTCAACGGCGTCGTGCTGCCCGTCGACGGCGGCTGGTTGGGCCGATGACGGGGGCACAGGAGCCCGGGCGCGCCGGGATCGTCGACGCACACCACCACCTCTGGGTCCGCGCCCGGCACCCGCAACCGTGGATCGACCCGGTGACCATGGCGGCCATCGACGCCGACTTCGAACCCGCCGATCTCGCGCCGCTGGCCCGGGCGGCCGGGATCACCGCGACCGTGGTGGTGCAGTCCATCGCCTCCGACACGGAGACGGTCGACCTGCTGCGCGTGGCGGCCGAGGACACAGTGGTCCGTGGCGTCGTCGGCTGGGTGGACCTGACCGCCGACGACGTTCCGGAGCGCCTCGACGGTCTGCGGGCCGCCCGAGGTGGGGAACGCCTCGTCGGCATCCGCCACCTCGTGCAGTCCGAGAGCGACCCGGCGTACCTGGACCGTCCCGACGTGCGTCGGGGGATCGCGGCGGTGGGCGCCGCCGGCCTCGTCTTCGATCTGCTGGTACGCCAACACCAGCTCCCCATGGCCGCGCGTCTCACGCGCGACCTGCCCGAGGTGAGCTTCGTCCTCGACCACCTGGGCAAGCCCGCGCTCGGCCGTCCGGAGATGGCCGAGTGGAGCCGGGACCTGCTGTCGCTGGCGGCCTCGCCCAACACCACGGCGAAGCTCTCCGGGCTGGTGACGGAGGTGCCGCTCCCGCACTGGACGCCGGCTGACCTTCGACCCGCCGTCGAGGACGCTCTCGACGCGTTCGGGCCGGACCGACTGATGTTCGGCTCGGACTGGCCGGTCTGTCTGCTCGCCAGTTCGTACCAGCGGTGGGTCGACACCCTGGCAGAGCTGCTGGAGGGCCAGGACGGGGCCGACCGGGCGTCGGTCTGGGGCGGGACGGCACGCCGCGTCTACGGGCTGGAGCCGTCATGATGGCGCGCGCACTGCCGCGCCGCCCGCAGCTACGGCTCACCGAGCTGGGCTTCGGCGCGGCCCAGGGGGGCAACCTGTACCGGACGACGACGGACGAGGAGTTCGCCTCGGCGGTCGACGCCGCGTGGGAGGCCGGCGTCCGGTACTTCGACACCGCGCCGCACTACGGCCTCGGGCTGTCCGAACGCCGTCTCGGCGCCGCGCTGCGCCAACGGCCGCGCGACGAGTACGTGGTGTCGACGAAGGTCGGGCGACTCCTGGTGCCGTCGCCCGAGGACGCGCACCTGCGGGACTCCGACGGGTTCGATGTGCCCGCGACCCACCGGCGGGTGTGGGACTTCAGCCGCGACGGCGTGCTCCGCTCCATCGAGGCCAGCCTGGAGCGGACCGGGCTGGACCGGATCGACGTCGTCTACCTGCACGACCCGGACGACCACTGGGAGCAGGCCGCGCACGAAGCCGTACCCGCCCTGATCGACCTGCGGGACCAGGGCGTCGTGGGTGCCATCGGTGCCGGCATGAACCAGTCGGCGATGCTGGCGCGGTTCGTCCGGGAGACCGACGTCGACGTGATGATGTGCGCCGGGCGGTACACCCTGCTCGAACAGGGCGCGGCCGCCGACCTGCTGCCGGCCGCCGAGAACCGGGGGGTGGGCGTGGTCATCGCGGGCGTCTACAACTCGGGGCTGCTCTCGCGGGACCGGCCGCCGGCCGACGCCGTCTACAACTACCAGCAGGCCCCGGCGGCGCTGATCGAGCGGGCGCAGCGGCTCGCCACGGTCTGCGAGACGTACGGGGTGACCCTGCCGCAGGCTGCCCTCGCCTTCGTCCGCCGGCACCCGGCCGTGGTGTCGACGGTGGTCGGCGTCCGCAACGAGGCGCAGGCGGTCGAGACGGTACGACGGTCCGGGATCGTCGTGCCGGAGGAGTTGTGGGACGACCTGGCGGCGGCCGGGCTGCTCGCCGCGCCGCCCGGTCGGCCTGCCTGATCGACGACGACGTCCCGGCCGGGACCGGCTCCGTTCCTCGGATACCGGTCCCGACCGGGACGTCAGTTGTCACCGCGACAGCCGCGGGGTCACACTGCGGTGAACCGCCACTGCTGGTTGGCGGCGCTGTGGCAGGTCCACTGCAACAGCCGGGCGCCGTCGGTGGTGGCGGCACCGTTGACGTCCACGCAGAGCCCGCTCAGCACATTGCGCACCGTGTACACGCCGGAGGTTCCCGTCGCCGTGGCGGTGAACTTCTGCTGGTTGCCGTTGTTGCAGGTGGCCTGCTGGAGGAAGGCACCCGCCGCTGTGGAACTGCCGACCACCTCGACGCACTTGCCGCTGTGCACCGCCTTCAGGTAGACCGCGCCGCTGCCGGCGTCGACAGCCTGCCACTTCTGGTTGTTGCCACCGGTGGACGCCCACTGGGTGATCTGGGCGCCGTCGGCGGTGGAGACACCGCTGACGTCCATCAGCTTGTTGCTGTGCTGTGCCGTGACCGTGTAGGTCTTCCCCGCCAGGCCACCGCCGGTGCCGGGTGTTCCGACGCCGTTGCCGCCGAAGGTGTGCGAGTCCAGATCGAACGAGTTGCTGCTGTTCTTGAACACCATGTAGAGCGTCTGTGTCCCGCTGAGCGCGGCGACGCTCACCGGAGTCGTGGACTGGTAGTTGTCCCAGCCGCCCGTACTGGGCACCGTGGTGGTGGCCAGCAGGGTGCCGGTCGGCGAGCCGGCGCGCAGCTCGATCGAACCGCCACCGGAAGGCGACGACACCCGGTAGCTGACCGTCGAAATGCCCGACAGGTTCATCGGGCTGAACGCGATCCAGTCGTTGGTGGAGATGTCACCGATGCGCTTGGTGCTCTCCGCGGCGGCCTGGTCGACGACCCGGACCCCCGACTGGCTGCTGAAGTACTCGGACTGCTTGTGCTTCGGTTGCAGGATCGCCTGCGCGGTGCCGGTGAGCGGGGACCCGCCTCCCGAGCCGCCGTTGTCGGTGTACCGCGCGTTCAGCACGTAGAACAGGTTGGCGCCATCGGGGTGCCCACCGAGCAGGTCGGTGGAGATGGTGCCCGAGCAGCCCGGGTACTCAGTGGTCTCGTGAGCGTGGTCGTCGTGACCCAGCGCCGGGTTGAGGATGACCTTCGAACAGTCGACAGTGCCGCCGTCCGGATCGGTCACGGTGATCTGGTACGACACCTTGTCGCCGAAGGTCAGCATGCCTCCGTTGCCCGGTGTGGTGATGGTGACCACCGGGGCGCTGTTGCCGACGGTGATCGGGACGTTGGCGAAGCCGGTCTTACCGGTGCTGTCGGTGACCTTCAACTGGGCCGTGTAGTTGCCGTTGGAGGTGTACACCTTCGACGGGTTGGCCGCGGTGGAGGTGGTGCCGTCGCCGAACGTCCACAGGTAGCTCAGCGTGTTGCCGTCCGGGTCGGACGTGCCCGCGCTGCTGAACTGGACGGTGAGCGGTGCGGTGCCACTGGTGGGTGTGCCGGTGGCCTTGACGATCGGTGACCGGCCGCCCTGGATGTAGTCGATCCGGTAGAGCCCGGAGTCGCTGTTGCCACCACCGAAGTTGGTGCCCCACTCCAGCAGGTAGAGCGAGCCGTCCTTACCGAACTCCATGTCCATCGGCTTGTTGTACCCACCGCCGGGCAGGAACGGGTTGGTGCGGGTCACCGCCGAGGAGGAGTCGAAGTGCACCTCCTTGATGTAGCTGCGCGACCACTCGTAGAAGAAGTGCACGCCGTCGTAGTAGGGCGGGAACTTCGTCGCGGACGGGTTTGACGCGTCGTACCGGTAGACCGGCCCGCCCATCGGCGCGGAGCCGCCGGAACCCAGCTCCGGGAAGGTCGGCGAGGTGCCGTAGCCGTACCAGATGTTGGGCGCGACGACCGGCTTCAAGCTGGTCAGGCCGGTGTTGTTGGGCGAGTTGTTCACCGGCGAGGAGCAGTTGAACTTCGAGCCGACGACGCCGGTGTCGGGGTTGAACGGCGCGTAGGGCTGGTTGTCACCGTGACAGAACGGCCAGCCGTAGTTGCCGGGCGTCTTGATCACGTTGAGCTCGACCAGGCCCTCCGGGCCTCGGTTGGTGGTGGGCGGGTTGCGGTCCGGCCCGTAGTCGGCCAGGTAGACCCAGCCGGTGGCCGCGTCGATCGAGAAACGGAACGGGTTGCGGAAGCCCATCGCGTAGATTTCCGGCTTGGTCTGCGCCGTGCCCTGGGGGTAGAGGTTGCCGCTCGGGATGGTGTAGCTGCCGCTGGCTCCGGGGCGGATGCGCAGCAGCTTGCCGCGCAGGTCGTTGGTGTTGCCCGCGGTCCGGGCGGCGTCCAGGTTGGACTTGCCCGAGCGCCAGTCCAGTGGGGCGTAGCCCTGCCAGTTGGGGTCGAGGTTCGGGGGCGTGTCGTCGCCGGTGCCGATGTATAGGTTGCCGTCCGGACCGAACTCGATGTAACCGCCGGTGTGGCCGGGCTCCGGGAACGTCCGGTCCCGGTACGCCGGGATGTCGATGATCGTCACACCGCTGGACATGTTCAGCGTGTCGCCACTGAGAGTGTAGCGGGAGACGCGGTTGACGTCGGTCGAGCTGCTCGCCGGTGAGTGGTACAGGTACACGTACCCGTTGGTGGCGAAGTTGGGGTCCAGCGCCATGCCGGTGAGGCCGTCCTCGCCGCCGGTGTAGACGCTCAGCGTGCCGGCGGTGACGGTGCTGTTGGTGGAGGGCTTGAAGATCTTCAGCTGCCCGCCACGCTGGGCGTAGAGCACGCGCCCGTCCGGTGCCACGGCCATCGCCATCGGGTCGACGGTGTTGTCGTCCAGGGTGCGCTTCTCGAAGTTGCCCCAGACGGTGCCGCCGCAGTCACCGGGGACGTTACCGGCGGCCCACTTCACGCCACCGAGAACGTGGTTCTGGAAGTTCGTCTCGCTGTAGGAGGCGATCGCGTGGCCCATCGCGGTGGCCCACACCCGCCCGCCGGCGGTGTTGCGGCACCAGGAGATCGGGTGGTCCGGGCCCATCGCCCGGGATCCCGGGTTGTAGGTGCGCTCGTCGGCGGTCACCAAGACGTGCACCTTGCCGCGCGGGTTGGTGTCGAAGTTGTACCACTCCTCGCTGCGGTTCCACCGATCCGGCAGGCCGGCCGTCGACGGGTGCTTCTTGTCGGCGACGATGGCGGTGCCGGGCAGCACGCCGGGGGAGTGCTCGGGCATGTGGGCGCCGCCGTTGATGGTCTGGTCCCACCACGGGTACTCGGTGTCGATGCCCATGTCGGTGGCGTTGTGGATGCCGACGATTCCCTTGCCGCTGGCGAGGTAACCCTCCACCGCCTGACGCTGGGCCGCCGAGGTCCAGACCATGCCGGAGGTCTGGAACATGATGATGACGTCGAAGGTCGCCAGGTTGCTGGCGGTGAAGACGCTTGAGTCCTCGGTCGCCACCAGCTCGAAGTTGTTCGCCGCCGCCTGCTGCTGGAACATGGCGATCCCGGCGGGGATCGAGTCGTGCCGGTAGCCGGCGGTCTTGGTGAACAGCAGGGCGCGGAAGGCCGGCGCCGCCGATGCGGGTGGGGCGAGTCCGAGCGCCAGTAACAGGCCGGCGATCACCGAGATGAGCAATGTGTTACGACGCATGCCGTCTCCTAGGTTGGGCGGGCGTAGGGATTGCGACCACGGGCCCTACGACGCGTCAGGTTGACCCTGGACACGTGAGGGGACACGGGCGCGCTGGTCTGTCCTCATGCCGTTCGCCGCAACGGCAGTCAGACCTGCGGGACGTCACACAGCGTGATGCTGGCTGTGGTTCTCGTCCCGGTGGTCCACGAGGTCAGGATGAGCTAGAGATCGAAGACTGTCAATGCACGGAAGGAACATCCGACGTCCTGCCCGGTGGACGGCGGTCGCGCTCGGCTCCCTCGCTGCGGCACCGCCTGCCGATCGCGGCCCGGCCTGGCAGTCGGGCTTGATCGAGGATTGCGGACCCGCATCCAAACATCTATCTTCATACGTGTGATGTTTCCTCGATGTCAAGGAAATGTTTGCACCGCAAGAACGTAAGTCTTCGCTGTTGGCACGAAAGTTTGTTGTTCAGCGCCTCGAAGCCACCGTAGTGTGGCATTTAATCTTGTCGATGACTACTGTCTGTGAGGGCTTTCGGGATGTCAGACCCACCACCGACGCCGCTTCTCACCCTTCGGGGCATCGGCAAGTCCTTCCTCGGAGTCCGCGTTCTCGACGGTGTCGACCTCGATGTCGCGCCGGGCGAGGTGCACGCCGTGGTCGGCGAGAACGGGGCCGGGAAGTCGACCCTCATGAAGATCGTCTCGGGCGGGTACGCCCCGGACGGGGGCACCGTCGAGTTCGCCGGTGCGACGCGTACGTTCCGTGGCCCGCGCGACGCGCAGCGGGCCGGTATCGGCATCATCCACCAGGAGTTCAACCTGCTCCCGGAGCGCACCGTCGCCGAGAACGTCTACCTGGGGCACGAGCCGGTCCGGCGCGGGCTCGTCGATCGTCGGGGGATGCTCGACCGCACCACGCGGCTGCTCGCCTCGATCGGTGAGACGACGTTGCCGGCCGACGCCCGCGTGGGGCAGCTGGGTGTCGCGCAGCAGCAGGTTGTCGAGATCGCCAAGGCGCTCGCCCTGGACGCGCGGCTGCTCATCATGGACGAGCCGACCGCCGCGCTGGCCGACCACGAGGTCGAGCTGCTCTACGGGCTGGTGCGCCGGCTCCAGGAGCGGGGCATCGGGCTGCTGTACGTGTCGCACCGGCTCGCCGAGGTCTTCGACCTGTCCGGTCGAATCACCGTGCTCAAGGACGGCCGGCGGGTCACCACGGTGGACACCGCGGACACCACGGCCGACGAGTTGGTGCGGCACATGGTCGGCCGGGAACTGTCCAGCTACTACCCGGACCGGGCCGCCCCCGAGGACCGGGGCCCGGTGCGGCTCAACCTTCGCGACGCGGGAAACCGGAAGCTGCGAGACGTCAACCTTCAGTTGCGCGCCGGCGAGGTGCTCGGCATCGGCGGCCTACAGGGCTCCGGGCGCTCGGCGCTGGCCCGTGCGATCTTCGGGGTGTCGCCGTTCACGACCGGCGACGTCACGCTCGACGACCGGCCGATCCGACTGCGCTCACCCCGCAGCGCGATGCGGGCCGGCATCGCCTACGTCACCGAGGACCGTAAGGGCGAGGGGATCGTCCCCCGGCAGTCGGTGCTGGACAACGCGCTGCTCGCCAGCCGGGCCGTCTTCGCTGCCCGGTCCGGCCGGGCGGCGAGGACCGCCCGGGTGCGCGAGTTGCTGGCCGCCGTGGAGATCCGCGGCGCCGGCGACGACCAGGAGATTCGCTTTCTGTCCGGGGGCAACCAGCAGAAGGTCGTGCTGGCCCGATGGCTCGCGCTCAGCCCGCGGATCCTGCTCTTCGACGAGCCGACCCGGGGCATCGACGTGGGCGCGAAGTCAGCCATCCACGACCTCGTCCGCCGCCTCGCCCGTGATGGCGCGGCCGTGCTGATGATCTCGTCCGATCTACCGGAGCTGCTGGGGATGAGTGACCGGATCGTCGTCATGCGGGACGGCCACGTCGCGGGCGAGCTGCCCGCCGGCGCGACCGAGGAGGAGGTCGTCGCGCTGGCGGTCGGCACCGTCCGGGAGACCGTCCAGTGAGCGCGAGGAGTGAGCCGGGTTTGCGAGCCCCGCAGTCGCGAACTGAGGTGGCCCAATGAGCGCTCTGTCGCTGTTGCCGGCCCGGCGTTCCGTACCGGGCGTGTTCGTGGCCCTGACCCTGACCCTGACGATCGGCTGGCTGGTCGTCCTGCTCGACGGTGGTCAGCTCTTCAACCAGTCCACCACTGTGAGTCTGCTGCACGTCGCCGCCGGCCTCGGGCTGGTCGCGGTGGGCCAGACCCTGGTCATCCTGGGGGGCTCGCTCGATCTCTCGGTGGCGTTCGTGATCAGCCTCAGCACCCTCGTCGCGGCCGAGACGATGAACGGCAGCGACGGCGCGGTGCTTCCGGCGATCGGCCTGGTGCTGGTCGTCAGCGCCGGCGTCGGGTTGCTCAACGGGCTCCTGGTCACCAGGTTCCGGGTCAACGCGTTCATTGCGACCCTCGGCGTCGGGCTGCTGCTCAAGGGTTACCTCGACAACGGCTACGACGGCCCGGCGGGCACCACCGCACCCTCGCTGGTGCAGGCGCTCGGCTACCAGCGCGTCGGACCGGTGCCGGTGTCGTTCCTGCTGTTGATAGCGGTCACCGCGGCGGCGTGGTTCGCGCTCTCGCGGACCCGCTTCGGCCACCATCTGGTCGCCGTCGGCGGGGATCCGGAGGTGGCCCGGCTCTCCGGCGTCCGCAACGACCGGGTCCTCGTCACCGCCCACGTCCTGTGCTCGATGTGCGCGGGGCTCGCCGGCATCTACCTCGCCAGTCGGCTCGGCTCGGGCGCCCCGCGCGTCGGCACCGAGGGCCTCTACGACCTGGAGTCGATCGCCGCGGTGGTGATCGGCGGTACCGCCCTCGCCGGTGGGCGCGGCGGCGTCATCGGCACGGTCGGCGGGGTGCTGCTGCTGGCCAGCATCGACGCCATCTTCAACCAGCTCGAGGTCGACGCCTTCTTCAAGCAGGTGATCCGGGGCGTCATCATCATCGCCGCGGTCGCCGTCTACGCCCGCCGGGCCATGCGAAAGGCGGCCTAGCCATGCAGACCGTCCAGCCCCGTTCCCTGCCGCTGCGTCTGCCGCGGGTGCGTCCCGGTGGTGTCCTGCCGATCCTCGCGATTCTCGCGGTGCTGTTGGTGCTCGTCGGCATTCGGCAGCCCGACTTCCTGGCCCCGCAGTCGCTGATGTCCTTCCTCGGTCGTTCGGCGCCGATCATCCTGCTCGCTGCCGGCCAGTACTTCGTGATCGTGTCCGGCGAGTTCGACCTCTCGGTCGGTTCCCTGGTCACCGCTCAGGTGGTGGTCGCCGCCCGGCTGATCGACAGCGACCCGGCGCGTACCTGGCCGGTGGTGCTGCTCCTGCTCGCCTTCGGCGCACTGGTCGGCCTGGTCAACGGCCTGATCACGACACGGCTGCGGGTGCCGTCGTTCATCACCACCCTCGGCATGTTCCTGATCCTCGTCGGCGCGGTCTACCTGTGGTCCGACGGCGCCCCGAAGGGCGGCCTCTCCGAGGAGTTCCGGCGGTTCGGCCGGCGGGCCTTCGAGGACGTGCCGGTGCTGGGCCGCGTGCCGTACGCGCTGCTGGTCCTGGTGGTCCTTGCGGTGGCGGCCGTGCTGCTGATGCGCTCCGACTTCGGCCGGACGTTGGTCGCCGTCGGCGACAACCCGCGCACCGCCGAGCTGAGCGGCGTACGCGTGTGGCGTACCCGGACCTTCGCCTTCATCCTCAGCGGGCTCGCGGCGGCGGTGGCGGCGATCCTCCTGGGCGGCTACAGCGGCGTGTCGTTCCAGGCCGGCGCGGGCCTGGAGTTCGGTGCGATCACCGCGGTCGTCCTCGGTGGGGTGGCGCTCGGCGGGGGTCGCGGCGCGGTCGTCGGGGCGATGCTCGGCGCGCTGACCCTCGAACTGCTGTTCGCCCTCATGAATTTCTACGGCGTCTCCGGCGCCCTCAGGTCGACCGTCCAGGGCGGGATCATCCTGCTCGCCGTGGCGGTCTCGGCAACGCGTTCTTCGTCGAGATAAAGGGGAAATCATAGTGCGACGTTCCATGGCGGCGATTGCCGCTCTCACCCTGCTGTCCCTCGCCGCCTGTTCCACAGACGAGCCGGCCGCGGGCCCGTCGGGAAGTGCATCCACCGCCGCTGGGTCCGGCACCGGGGACCAGTCGAAGTTCTTCGTGCAGGCCGACTATGACGCCGAGCTGGCGCTGCTCGACGCGGCACCGACGGGCCCGGCCGACAAGCCGTGGGAGCAGGTGCTCAACCCGACGATGGTCGACACCGCCAAGTTCAAGAAGAACGGCCCACACAAGATCTGCTTCTCGAACGCGGCCTTGAACAACCCCTGGCGGCAGGTCGGGTTCAAGACCATGCAGGCCGAGGTCGAGGCGCAGAAGAGCCGCATCAAGGAGTTCGTGCACGTCGACGCCGAGGGCAAGGACCAGAAGCAGATCGCGGACATCAACGATCTGCTCGGCAAGGGCTGCGACGCGCTCATCGTCTCGCCGAACACCACCGCCACGCTCACCCCGGCCGTCGAGGCGGCTTGCAAGGCGGGGCTGCCGGTCGTCGTCTTCGACCGTGGTGTCAACACGAAGTGCCCGGTGACGTTCATCAACCCCATCGGCGGTTACGGGTTCGGCCACGTCGGGGCCGAGTTCGTCAGCCAGAAGATGAAGCCCGGCGGCAAGGTCCTCGCCCTGCGGATCCTGCCCGGCGTCGACGTCCTGGAGACCCGCTGGTCGGCGGCGAAGGTGGCGTTCGACAAGGCGAAGGTCGACGTCGTCGGTGTCGAGTTCACCGACGGTGATCCGGCCAAGACCAAGAAGATCGTCGACGACTACATCCAGCGGTACGGCACTATCGACGGGGTCTGGATGGACGCTGGAGCGGTGGCCGTCGCGGCGGTCGAGGCGTTCCAGGACGCGGGCAAGCCCGTTCCGCCGATGAACGGTGAGGACCAACTCGACTTCCTGAAGATCTGGAAGGACAAGAAGCTCACAGCGATCGCGCCGACCTACCCGACCTACCAGTGGCGTACGCCGATCATCGCGGCGCTGCGGATCCTCGACGGCCAGCAGGTGTCCAGCCCGTGGAAGCTGCCGCAGCCGACCGTCACCCAGGACAACCTCGACCAGTACATCGACGCGGGCATGCCGCCGCTGCACTACGCGATGTGCGGCTGCACCGACCTGCCCGGTTACCCGCAGCGCTGGAAGTAGGGTCCGATGTACGCCATCGGCGTCAACCCCTGGGTCTGGGCCTCGCCGGTCGACGACAAGGCCCTGGCCGAGCTGATCCCGCGGATCGCCGCGTTCGGCTTCGACGCGGTCGAGTTGCCGATCGAGCAGCTCGGCGACTGGGACCCGATCCGTACCCGGGACCTGTTGGCGGCGCACGGCCTCGTCGCCGCCGGCGTCTGCGCGGTCACCCCGCCGGGGCGGGAGCTGGTCGACGCCGCACCAGCGGTCGTCGAGTCGACGGTGGCGTACCTGTTGGGCTGCGTGGCGAGCGCGGCGGCCGTCGGCGCTGGATGCGTCGGCGGTCCCGCGTACGCCTCGGTCGGCCGCACCTGGCGGATGTCGCCGGCGGCTCGCGCGGCCTGCTACGCGGATTTCCGGCGGGCCCTGGCGCCGGTTGCCGAGCAGGCCGGCGAGGTGGGCGTGAGCATCGGTGTCGAGGCGTTGAACCGCTACGAGACGAGCGTCGTCAACACGATCGAGCAGACGGTCGAGTTGATCGACGGGCTCCCGCCGAACGTCGGCATCATGATCGATACCTACCACATGAACATCGAGGAGGCCGACCCCTACGCGGCCCTCGCCGTCGCGGGCCGGCACATCAAGCACGTCCAGGTCAGCGGCACCAACCGGGGCGCTCCCGGTGCTGACCACTTCGACTGGCCCCGCTTCTTCGACGTCCTGCGGGACACCGGCTACCAGGGCGCGATCTGCATCGAGTCGTTCACGGCGGAGAACGAGGCCATCGCCACCGCCGCAGCGATCTGGCGTCCGTTGGCCCCCTCGCAGGACCGTCTCGCCACGGACGGCCTGCGCTATCTCCGGGAGATCCTCGGATAACCGCCCCGACCCGCCACCCCCGCGCTGGTCGAGGCCGTTCCGCCACCCCCACCCCGTTCTCACGTCAGGAGCACCGTCCCGTGTCCTCGTCCCTCTCGTCGCTGCGCCGGCTGCTGGCCGGCGCCGCCGCGACAGCGGTGACCGCCCTGGTCGCGGTAACCGCCTCGGCGTCCCCGGCCCTCGCGGCCACCACCACTCTCTACGCGTCCCCCTCCGGCACCGGCACCGCATGTTCCGCCAGCCAACCGTGTTCGCTGACCGCCGCCCAGACCGCGGTGCGGGCGATCAACAGCGCGATGTCCGGTGACATCGTCGTCGAGTTGGCCAACGGCGCGTACCGGCTCTCGTCGCCGCTGCGGTTCACCGCGGCCGACTCGGGCAACAACGGCTATCAGGTGATCTGGCGGGCGGCCTCCGGCGCACGTCCGACGATCACCGGCGCCCGGGCGGTCACCGGTTGGTCGCTCGTCGACTCCGGGAAGAACATCTGGCGGGCCAACGTCGGCGCCGGGCTCGACTCCCGTCAGCTCTACGTCAACGGGGCGGTCGCCACCCGGGCACGCACCGCCGTGAACCGATCCGACTTCACCTTCACCACGTCCGGCATGCGGTTCACCAACGGCGCGCTGAGCTACCTGAACAACCTCGGCAACCAGAACCGGGTCGAGGTGGAGAGCGTCGGCTCGTTCACCGACCGGTACTCGCCGGTGCAGAGCATCAGCGGAAACTTCCTGACGATGCAGCAGCCCGCCTGGAACAACAACACCTTCGGGTTCGACACCCTCTCCAGCCCGCACCGCGCCGGCCCCTTCTATCTGACCAACGCGTACGAGTTCCTGGACTCGGCGGGGGAGTGGTATCTCAACCCCAGCAACGGCCAGCTCAACTACATCCCCCTCGCCGGGCAGAACATGAGCTCGGTCAGCGTCGAGTTGCCGCAGCTGCAGTCCCTGGTCAACCTGGGCGGCACCCTCGCCTCGCCGGCACACCACATCTCGTTCAGCGGCATCACCTTCACCGGCACCAGCTGGCTCGGCCCGAGCAGCAGCAACGGCTTCGCCGACCAGCAGACCGGCGCCCACATCACCGGCACCTGGTCCCGGCCGTCCGACGCGCTGACCTCCTGCCAGGCCGGTTGCCCCCAGTTCGAGGCCACCCGGCCGAACTGGAACCAGATGCCCGCCGCCGTGCAGGTCTCCGCTGCCAACACCATCACCTTCAGCGACTCCCAGTTCGTCAACCTCGGGCAGACCGCGATCGGCATCGGCAACGACGCCAACGCCCACGCCAGCGGTGTCGGCCTGGGCGCCAGCAACATCACCGTCACCCGCTCCGAGATCGCGCGCAACTCCGCCGGTGGCGTCGTGGTCGGTGGCGTGCGGGCCGACGCCCACCACCCCAGTGACCAGCGGATGGTCAACCGCAACATCACCATCAGCAACAACCGGGTGCACGATCTCGGCCTGGAGTACCGGGGCGTGGTCTCGATCCTGACCACCTACGTGAACACGGCGACGGTCTCGTACAACGAGGTCTACAACATGCCGTACACCGGCCTGTCGGTCGGCTACGGCTGGGGCGCCAACGACGCCGGCGGCAGTCAGCACTACGCGAACCGGGGTCTGTACAACTACCAGCCGCGCTACACCACGGCGACCACCGCGGCCAACAACCAGGTCATCGGCAACTACGTGCACGACGTGATGCAGCAGATGACCGACGGCGGCTGCATCTACACGTTGTCGGCTAACCCGGGCGGAACCATCAACCAGAACTACTGCCTGCGGACCAACGGCTGGTTCGGGCTCTACTTCGACGAGGGCTCGCGTTACTACACCGCCCGTAACAACGTGTTCTCCTCCACCGGCACCTGGGCCACCGCCAACTACTGGTACGCGGAGAACATGGGCAACTTCACCGTCACTAACAACTGGTCGACGAACAACTCCACGAACGTGACCAACGGCGACCGCGGCAACGTGGTCAACGGCAACGTCACGGTCAGCAACGGCAGTTGGCCGTCGGGTGCGCAGACCGTGATCAACGCGGCTGGCGTGCAGAGCGGCGGCGGCACCAACCCGCAGAACGTGCAGATCGTGGGCGCCCAGTCGGGCCGGTGCGCCGAGATCGGCAACTCCAGCACCACCAACGGCACGCAGGCTCAGATCTGGGACTGCATCAGTACGGCCACCAACCAGCGGTGGACCCACACGGCCAGCCGGCAGCTCATGGTGTACGGCACCAAGTGCCTGGACGCCTCCGGCCAGGGCACCAGCAACGGCACCACTGTGGTGATCTGGGACTGCAACGGTCAGCCCAACCAGCAGTGGAACGTCAACGCCAACGGCACGATCACGGGAGTGCAGTCGGGTCTCTGCCTGGACGCCAACGCCGCCGCGACGGCGAACGGCACGAAGTTGATCCTCTGGTCCTGCACCGGCGGCGCCAACCAGCAGTGGCAGCTGCGCAGCTGAGCTAGCAGCCGGACACCGACGGGTCCGGGTCGGGGCGAGACGCCTCGGCCCGGACCTGTCCGGTTACGGCTCTTCGACCACGGTCAGCCCGGTCGAGGAGCCGTAGCGGACCGGGATGGGATCGGTGAGTTCTCCGATGAACGTCTCGTCGACGTGGTCGAGGAAGCCGATGAGGGACCAGTCGTCGGCGGGTCCGGGGACCAGCCGGGGCGCGTACAGGTGCGGGTGGGCGAACGGTTGGGCCGACGCGATGTCCCACGGCCCGAGGGTGGTCTCGCCGGTCGCCACCCAGATCCGGTGGTCGTCGCGTCGAGCGCTGCCGGTGGCCTCGGTGGAGAAGAGCAGCAGCGGCTGTCCGTCGAGGACCGCGACCTGGGGCACCTCCAGGTGACCGAAGCCGGCCGGTGCCGACAGCGGCGGCGCGACGGTCCAGGTGACCATGTCGGTGGAGGTGGCGTGGCCGACGACGCCACGGGTGTTCGCCGGGCCGGTGTTGGCGCGGGCGGTGATGAGCATGTGCCAACCCTCGCCGCCGGGGTCGGGGAACACCCACGGGTCACGCCACGCCTGCTCGTACCACAGTTCCTTGTCCAGCAGCTCGTACCAGGTGGGGTCGGCCTGGACGATCGGTTCGGTGCCGTGCCGGTGCCAGGTCATGAGGTCGTCGGAGACGGCCAGTCCGATGCGTTGGACGAGCCCGTCCTCGGCGCGACCGACCCCGGTGTAGAACAGGTACCACCGTCCGTCCGGCCCGCGGACCGTGCAGCCCGTCCAGGTCGCCAGGTCGTCCCAGCTGGGCGCGTCGGCGGGGACCACGGCGTCGGCGACCAGGTGCCACGAGCGCAGGTCCGCCGAGACGGCGTGGCCGATGGTGGCCCGGCGGTGGCGGCGGTGCGGGTCGTGCAGGGCGCGGGACGCGCGCAGGAAGAACACGTGCCAGAGGCCGTTGTCGTCCCGCGTGTACCAGCTGTCCCACACCCAGTGGTCGGGTAGACGAAGCATGGTCCGAAACCTAGCACTAAACCGTTTTAGCGTCGGTAAAGGCCAACCCGGCGGTACGGGTCGGAGGGCCGGTGGTCAGCCGGCCGGAGGGGCGAGGGACCGGCGTCGGCGCAGGGGCATCGGGACGAGCGAGGGTTCGGCGGCGCCCCCGTCCAGGAGCAGTTCGACAGCGCGCCGCCCCATCTGCTCGTGCGGCAACGCCGTGGTGGCCAGGCTGGGACGCAACCAGGCGGCGATCGGGTCGTCGTCGAACGAGATGACCGAGATGTCCTCCGGGACGGTCAGCCCCGCCTCGCCGAGTGCCTGGTAGGCGCCGAAGGCCAGCCGGTCGTTCATGCAGATGATCGCGCTGGGTCGCTTCGGCCTGCTCAGCAGGCCGCGCATGGCGGCGTACCCGTGCTCGGGCAACCACTCGGTGCAGAAACACTCGGCCAGCAGGCCGACCTCCGCCTCGTCCAGCGTCTGCCGAATGCCGTGCAGGCGGGCTCGGGCGGCGAGCGAGACCTCCGGGTCGTCCTCCTTGAGCCGGTTGCGGCCGATGAGCGCGATCGCGTCGCGGTGGCCAAGCTCCAGCAGGGCGGTGGCGACGGAGCGGCCAGCCCCCTCGTCGTCGGGGACCACGCTGGGCAAACCGTCGGGGCTGGTGGCGTTGAGCAGCACCACCGGGCCGCCGAGGATGGCCGCGGGCACCGTCAGCCGTCGGGTCGCCATCGCCGCATAGATCACCCCGTCAACCTGCCGGTCCAGGACGGCCTCGATGGCGTACTGCTCGAAGGTGGCGTCGCCCTGCGTCTCGGTGATGAGCAGGACGTGGTCCCGTTCGCGGGCCGCGTCGAGGGCGCCGCGGATGAGGTCGCCGGCGAACCGCGTGGTGGCCACGATGTCGGAGACGAACGCGATGGTGGCCGTCTTGCGGGTGCGCAGGCTGCGCGCGGCGAGGTTGGGCCGGTAGCCGAGCTCCTCGGCGGCGGCGAACACCCGCTGGTGCGCCTCGGCCGAGAGGCGAGTGCCCTCCCTGCCGTTGAGCACCATCGACGCGGCGGTCTTGGACAGCCCGGCTCTCCGCGCGACGTCGGCGAGTGTTGCTCTGTTGCGGCCCATCAGTCCTCCGAATCAGGCGCGGTGCCACAGGCGCCGCTCCTGCCCATCATGATGCGTCGCCGTCCGGGATCGAGCGCCGGTCACGTCGGCGTGGTGTGAACCCGACGTTTCCGCACCGTTGCCAAGTTGTCCTTGACAGCTTCCCGTGCCGCGCGCATGCTCTGCTAAATCAGTTTAGCGACCACTTCTGGTGCATCCAGAGGCGCCTTCGATGGTTCTTTTAGCTGACCGAACGGGGTGCTGCGCTCGGGCGACTGGTCACGGCGTACGCGTGGAGATGTCAAGGAGTCATGAAATGGCAGAATTGCTGACAAAGTTTCCGCGACGGAGAACTGTGCTCCTCGCGTCGCTGCTGGCGGTCGGGATGACCGCGACGGCCTGTAGCGCGCCGGGCGAGGACCGGTCGTCGACCCAGAAGTCCGATGCCGCCGTCAAGACGGAGCTGGGCACCGACCCGGTCACCCTGGAGATGTACGCGGAGACCGGCTTCCCGCTGGCCAAGGCGTTGGCCGACGAGTTCTCCAAGCAGCACTCGAACGTCAAGTTCAACATCCGTGAGGACCAGTTCACGGTGATCGTGGAGAACGCGCCGCGGGTGATGGCCTCGGACAACTCGCCCGACATCATCCGGCTACCGACCATGGTCGACCTGGTCAAGGACGACCTGCTCAAGAACCTCGACCCGTACTTCACCGCGTACGGCTGGGACAAGTTCCCCGCCTCACAGCTCATGCAGCTGCGCGTCGGCGAGAACACCCGGGGCACCGGCTCGCTGTACGGGATGGGGCTCGGCTACAGCGTCACCGGCGTCTTCTACAACAAGAAGCTGGCCAGCCAGATCGGCATGACCCAGCCACCGGCCACGGTCGCCGAGTTCGAGGATCTGCTGGCCAAGGCGAAGACCGGCGGGGTCCAGCCGATCATGCAGTTCAACAAGAACACCGCGGGCATCAACTTCCCGCACCAGGCACTGCAGAACCAGTTCGGCGACCCGACCCAGGTCGCCGACTGGATCTTCCAGAAGTCGGGGGCCACGTTCGACACCCCGGCCGCCCTGAAGGCCACCCAGACCATTCAGAAGTGGGCCCAGGCCGGCTACTTCACCAAGGACGCCAACGCCCTGGACTACGCGGGCATGGTGGGGGAGTTCCAGAAGGGCAACGGCCTGTTCATGTTCAACGGCGACTGGGAGTCGGCCAACCTCGACAAGTCGATGCCCGGCAACGTGGGCTTCTTCCTCTTCCCCACCGAGTCTCCCGGCGGAAAGCACGTGGCGATGTCCGCCCCCAACACCTTCGGCGTCTCCGCCAAGGCCAAGAATCCGGACGCCGCCGCGTACTTCCTGAACTGGGTGCACACCAACGCCAAGGCCCGCGAGATCTCGGTGACCGTCGGCGGCTCCAGCCCCGGCGGCCCGAGTGACCTGCCGGTGCCGAGCGCAGCCCCGAACACCGTGCTGGCCGAGACCCTGAAGGCGTCACAGCAGCTCGGTGCGGAGAACGGCGCCGTGGACTTCACCGCGAACGCGACCGGCGGCATCTTCGCCGCCGCGATCACGCCGGAGATGCAGAAGCTGATCGCCGGTCAGCAGACGCCCGAGGGGTACGTGAAGGCGGTCCAGGCCGAGTATCAGAAGGAACTGTCCCGATGACGTCTGCCCTCGGCAGCGCACCAACCGGGCGCGACGATCGTCGCGCCCGCCCCACCGTGCGGGCCCACCGATTCCGGTGGGCCCGCGCGGCCGGGACCGGCTGGTTGTACGTCCTGCCCGCCCTGGTGATGTACGCGGTGTTCGTCCTGCGCCCGCTCGTCCTGACGCTTCAGTACTCGCTCTACGACTGGAACGGCATCGGGGTGGCCCGCTGGGTGGGCCTGGACAACTACCTCACCGTCTTCACCGACAGCGACCTGCTGAAAATCATCGGCAACGCGATCGTCCTGATCGTCTTCTTCAGCTTCATCCCCGTCGCGCTCGGGCTGTTGGTGGCGAGCATGGTTCGCCGGATCACCACCGGCGCGTTCGGCACCGTCGTCCGGACCATCCTGTTCCTACCGCAGGTCATCCCCCTGGTGGCGGCGGGCATCGCGTGGAGCTGGCTGCTCTCGTCGAACGGTCTGGTCAACCAGGCGCTGCGCGCGGTCGGGCTGGGTGGTGTCGCCCGCGCCTGGCTCGGCGACTTCGACACGGCGCTGCCTGCCGTCGGCGTCATCGGGGCCTGGGTCCTGCTCGGCCTCTGCACGATTCTGCTGGTCACCGGCATGAGCAAGATCGATCCGGCGCTGTACGAGGCCGCCCGCCTGGACGGTGCCGGTCCGGTCCGCGAGTTCCTCGCCGTGACACTGCCCAGCCTGCGCCAGGAGATCGGCGTCTGCCTCACCGTGACGATCATCGCGGCGCTGGCGAGCTTCGACATCGTCTACATCTCCACCAGCGGCGGCCCCGGCCTCCAGACCACGGTGCCGGGCCTGGAGATCTACCGGTTGGCCTTCTCGCAGCGGCAGGTGGGGCTCGCCTCGGCGCTCGCTGTCGTACTCATGCTGCTCGTGCTGGCGTGTGTGCTGCCGATCCAGCGCCTGAGCCGAGGGGAGAAGCCGTGAACCTGAGCCGACGCGAACAGCTGACCGGCCGGGTCTTCCTGATCGCCCTGATCGTCGTCACCCTGCTGCCGTTCGTGAGCATGCTCTCGGCGGCGTTGCAGCCCCGGGGCACCGTGCCCAGCGGGCTCGAGTGGCCGTCCGACCCGCAGTGGGGGAACTTCGCCGACGCCTTCACCGCCGCGAACATGGGCGCCCTGCTCCGCTCCAGCCTGCTCATCGTGGCCGGTGTCGTACCGGTGTCGGTGCTCATCGCGACGATGGCCGGCTTCGGGCTCGGTCAGCTGCGGGTGCCCGGTGGCCGACTCGTCTTCGGTCTCTTCCTGCTGGGTCTGACCCTGCCCTTCGAGGCCGTGGTCACGCCGCTCTACTACCAGATGCAGGATCTCGGTCTGCTCAACACACGCTGGGCCATCATCCTGCCGCTGATCGGGCTGTACATGCCGTTCGCGGTGTTCTGGATGCGGGCGCACTTCACCAACGTGCCGGTCGAGTTGTCCGAGGCGGCCCGGGTGGACGGCAGCAGCACGTGGCAGTTGTTCTGGCGGGTCCAGGTGCCGCTCGCCCGGCCGGCGATCGCCTCGCTGACGATCCTGATGTTCCTCTGGACGTGGAACCAGTTCCTGCTCGCCATCGTCCTCGTGGACGACGCCACCAAACGCACAATGGCCGGGGCGCTCGGCGCGTTCCAGGGCCAGTGGGGCACCGACCTGGTGCTGCTGTGCGCCGGGTCGCTGCTGATCCTCACCCCGACCCTCATCGTGTTCCTGATCTTCCAGCGACAGTTCATCAAGGCCTTGATCCAAGGGTCAGTGAAGGGGTAGGCAGTGGTCACACAGCCGCAGATCCACGGCGACGTCGACGATCGCTTTGGGCGCGTCGGCGATGTCTTCCGCGACAACTTCACCTCCCGGGGCGAGGTCGGCGCCGCGGTCACCGTCTACGTGCGGGGTCGCAAGGTCGTCGACCTGTACGGCGGGGTGGCCGACACCCGTACCGGGCGGCCCTGGGACACGCACACGCCGGTCGTCGTCTTCTCCTGCACCAAGGGGATCCTGGCGATCTGCGCCTACCTGCTGGCCCAGCAGGGCCGGCTCGACCTCGACGCTCCCGTGACGCGCTACTGGCCGGAGTTCGGACAGCACGGCAAGGCGGACATCCCGGTGCGCTGGCTGCTCACGCACCAGGCCGGTCTGCCCGCGGTGGACCGACCCCTGACCCTCGACGAGGTGCTGGCGTGGGATCCGGTCATCAAGGCGATCGAGGCGCAGGCCCCGCTGTGGAAGCCGGGCACGGCGCACGGCTACCACTCGATGACCTACGGCTGGCTGGTCGGAGAGGTGATCCACCGCATCACCGGCCAACTGCCCGGCGCGTTCTTCGCCGACACCGTCGCGGGCCCGCTCGGCCTGCACACCTGGCTCGGGCTTCCGGCCGCCGAGAGCGACACCGTCGCCTGGGGCCTGGCACCGCCCCCGGACCCCGACCCGTTCGTGGACCCGGTCGCTGAACGGGGCATCACCATGGGGGGCGCTTTCGCCTTCCCCGCCGACGCCGACGGCCTGGTCAGCTTCAACGACGACGCCATCCGGGCCGGAGGTGTTCCCGGCGCGGGCGCGGTGAGCACCGCCGAGGGCCTCGCGCGCCTCTACGCCGCCTGTGTGTCGGAACTCCACTGTGGACAGCTGCTCACGGCGGCGTCGGTGAACGACGCGGTAGTGGTTCGTTCGCGTGGTCAGCAGCGGCATGGCCCGCCGGACACCGGGCAGCGCTGGGGCACCGGCTTCCTGCTGCACTCGCCACCGGCCCGGCCCCTGCTGGGTGAGCGCAGCTTCGGCCACGACGGCGCGGGCGGAAACCTGGCCTTCGCCGACGCCGAGCATCAGGTGGGGTTCGGCTACGTGGTCAACCAGATGCGTGGGATGGGCGACGAGCGCGCCAATCTGCTCACCGCCGCCGTCCGGGCCTGCCTCGACGACTGAGGCGTCCGACCTGGTGCCTCTATGTCCACTGTGGCCGGTGGACGGTGTTACGGGGATACTTCGGGCACGTTTCATTGATAGTCTTGACAGGCGTTGTTAGCGATAACACGATGGCCTTCACGCCGCTCTCGCGTTTGGAGCTCGCCTTGGTCGTGTCGGTCCGCTCGCGTGTCCTGAACATCGCCCGCGCATCCGCTGTGAACAGCCTGAACGCCGCCGCTCACCATGCCGTCAACACGTTGACCCGACTGGCGTCCACAGTGCGCCCGGATCGCCTCCGTTCACTGTGCGCGCTCGCATCGGCGGCCCTTCTCATCGGCGCGGGCCTGGTGGCCACCCCCGCCGCCGCGCACGCCGCCGACGAATGGTCGCCCCGATCGTCGTACACCTCGACCGACACCGGCGCCGGCACCTACTCGGTGCCGCTGCTCAACGCCGACGTGCCGGACATCAGCGTCGAGCGGGTGCCAGCCGCCGAGAACGACGAGGGCCGCGACCTCTACTACATGATCAGTACGACCATGCACCTGAGCCCGGGCGCGCCGATCATGAAGTCGTACGACCTCGTCAACTGGGAGATCGTCAACTACGTCTTCGACCGGGCGAGCATCGGCGACTCCTTCTCGCTGCGCAACGGCCAGAACTCGTACGGCCAGGGCCAGTGGGCGTCGTCGCTGCGCTACCACGACGGCACGTTCTACGCCGTCTTCAACACGAACAACCTCAGCGGGGCCTACCTCTACCGCACCGACGACATCGAGAACGGCCCGTGGCAGCGCACGGCCCTCGGCCGCGGCCTGCACGACCCGTCGCTCTTCTTCGACGTCGACGGCACGCCGTACATCTTCTACGGCTCCGGCGGCACCAGCGCCGTACGCCTCAACGCCGACCTGACGGCCATCGCGCAGGACTACCCGAACATCTTCACCGCCAACAACTACGCCGGTCAGCCGTTCATCGGCGGGCTGTTCGAGGGCGCGCAGGTCTATCACATCGACGGCTGGTACTACGCCGTCATCATCACCTGGCCGTCCGGGCAGGGGCGCCAGGTGGTGATGTTCCGGTCGAAGGACCTGCTCGGGCGCTACACCTCGGCCGGCGGGGTCAACACCTACGAGGCGCGCGGAGTGCTCAACTCCAACGGCTTCGCGCAGGGCAGCCTGGTGCCGATCAGCCGCGCGGGCGGCGGGACCGACTGGCACGGCATGTTCTTCCGGGACACGTTCCCGATCGGCCGGATTCCGGCGCTCATCCCCGCCACCTGGCAAAACGGGTGGCCGACCTTCGGCACCAACGGGGTCGTGCCGGTCAACGGCCTGTTCGACAAGCCGATCCGGCTCAGCCCGGCCGAGGAGCTGTTCGAGCGGCAGAAGAGCATCGTCGTCTCGGACGACTTCGCCAACGACGCGCCGCACAAGGCGTACCAGGACGAGCAGTGGACGGTTCCCGCGCCGCTCGACCCGGCGGAGATCGCCCCCAACGGCTCACGGCTGGACCTGGCGTGGGAGTGGAACCACGCGCCGGACAACCGGTACTGGTCACTCACCGACCGCGACGGCTGGCTGCGGTTGACGGCCGGCACTGTGGTCACCGGCCAGTACGTCTACACGAAGCTGTCCAACCGGGCCGAGCTGGCGTGGTTCGAGGAGGCACGCAACACGCTCTCGCAGCGGACGTTCGGGCCACGACAGTCGGTCCAGACCCGGATGGACATCTCCGGGATGAAGAACGGCGACGTCGCGGGCCTGGCCGCCTACAACCGCGGATTCTCGTACGTGGCGGTCAAGCGCGTCGGTGACGTCAACACCCTCGGCGTCGTGAACCGGTCGCAGCCGTTCGCGGTCGACCTCGACCAGTCGACGCTGGAGAACTTCGTCGCCGGCACGACGGTGTCGCTGGGCGACGCGACCGAGGTGCACGTGAAGGCGGACCTCGACTTCTCCTCGCCGGTCGGCCAACTGTGGACGACGTTCTACTACAGCCTGGACGGGGTCCAGTGGACCCGGCTGGGCAACCGGGTCGGCCCGCAGGCGCTCGATGGCAGCCTCGCGCACTTCATGGGTCACCGGGTGGGCCTGTTCAACTACGCCACCCAGCAGACCGGCGGCCACGTCGACTTCGACGACTACCTGCTCAGCGACGTACTGACCGCGCAGGCCCGGCCACTGGACACCACCGCCCTCGACGCGGCCGTCGCCCACGCGCAGACGCTCGACCCGCGCCACTACCCGGCCGACGCCTGGGCCGCGACGCGGTCCGCGCTCGCGGCGGCGACCGCGGCACGGGCCGGCCAGTTCGGCACCCAGAACCAGATCGACGCACCGGAGCGGGCGCTCAGCTACCAGTTGGCCCGACTCGGAGTGCTGGCGGCGCTGCCCGTGACCGCCACCGCCCAGGTGCGTTGCCTGAGCGGCAAGACGTACCTGGCGGTGCAGGCGCGCAACGACTCGGACGAGCCGGTCGACATCACCCTGGAGACCCCGTACGGAAACCGGTCGTTCGCGGCCGTCGCACCGGGGGCGAACGTCTACCAGTCGTTCAACACCCGCGCGTCGTCGGTGCCGGCCGGCTCGGCGACGGTCCGGGCCACCGGGGCGGTCGCCGGCCGGGACGTGACCACCGTCCACTCCGTCCAGCACCCCGCCAACGCCTGCGGCGGATAACCCCACCACGAGCCCTCGACTCGCCGGCCAGCACCACCGGCGACCGGCCGGGCGGCGCGGAACAGCCGACCTGTTCCGCGCCGCCGGCCACGGTCGGACCGGTGGCGGCAGTCGACCCCTGATGTCCGGACCACCCACGGAAAGCACGCCCACCGATCCCCCGTACACCGATGACCGCACGTCAGAGATGAAGGAGGATGTCTCGTGGAACAACGAATGCGACGGGCGACCCGAGGACGGGTCGCAGCGCTCGCGACGGTCGGCCTGATGCTGACCACGGGGTTCGTCGCCCCGGCGGCGCCGGTCCAGGCCGCCGACACGAACCTCGTCGTCAACGGCGGGTTCGAGGACGGCCTGACCAACTGGTTCGTCAACAACGGAAACGCCTCCGACGGCGCCCAGTTGTCGGCCACGTCGGACGCCTACTCCGGCGCGAACGCGGCGCTCGTCACCAGCCGGACGACCACCGGCTCCGGCCCGATGCAGGACCTCAGCGGCAAGGTGCAGGCCGGCCAGGCCTACACCCTCACGGCCCGCATCAAGTACGAGAACGAGAGCGGACCGGCCACGAAGCAGTTCTTCGCCACCATGCACTACGGCGGTGGCACCTACACCAACCTCGTCAGCGTGACGGCGACGAAGGGTCAGTGGGCGCAGTTCAACGGGACGTTCACGATCCCGACGACGCAGAGCGTGTCGACCGCGCGCCTGTTCTTCGAGACCCCCTGGACGAGCACACCGTCCACCGACCCGGCCCTGCACCTGATGGACTTCAAGCTCGACGACGTGTCGGTGATCGGCGCCGCGCCGCCCGCGCCCGCCTCGAAGACCATCGAGGTCGTCGGCAAGCTGCCCGGGGAACACAACCCGTTGATCGGGCACAAGTTCGGCGCTGACGGTTTCGGCCTCGTGCACGACGGCCGGGTGTACATGTACATGACCAACGACACCCAGGGCTACGCCCCGAACCCGACCACGGGCGTCTCGCCGGGAATCAACTACGGCGACATCAACCAGATCACGGTGATCTCCTCGGAGGACCTCGTGAACTGGACCGACCACGGTGAGATCCAGGTCGCCGGCCCCAACGGGGTGGCCCCGTTCACCGCCAACTCGTGGGCTCCGGGCATCACCAAGAAGGTGGTGAACGGAGTGGAGAAGTTCTTCCTCTACTACGCCAACGGTGGCGGCTCCAGCAACGTGATCACGGGTGCGTCGCCGCTCGGCCCGTGGACCAGCGAGCGTACGAGCACGTTGATCGACGGCCGTACCCCCGGCGCCGAGGCCGTCGCGTGGAAGTTCGACCCGGCCCCGTTCGTCGACGACGACGGCCAGCCGTACCTCTACTTCGGTGGTGGTCCCGCGTCGACGAGCATGCCGCCGGCCGAGCGCTTCAACAACCCGAAGAACATCCGGTCGATCGAACTCGGCGACGACATGGTCTCGACCGAGGGAACGGCCGCGGTGGTCGACGCTCCGGTCGCCTTCGAGGCGGGCCACGTCTTCAAGCGCCAGGGCAAGTACTACTTCTCGTACTCCTCGCACTTCGGCGGGAACGACTTCGGTGGTAGCCAGCAGCCGCTCCCCGGTTACCCCGGGGGTGGCCAGATCGGCTACATGATCTCCGACGGACCGATGTCGTGGCCGAAGGAGACCTACGCCGGGGTGCTCTTCCCGAACCAGTCGCAGTTCTTCGGGGCCGGCACCGGTGGCAACAACCACCAGTCGGTGTTCGAGTTCGGGGGCAAGTACTACTTCACCTACCACGCCCCGACGCTGAACAAGCGCATCAACGGCAACACCACTCAGGGGTACCGCAGCCCGCATATCCAGGAACTGACCTTCAACCCGGACGGCACCATCCAGCAGGTCGTCGGCACCTACGCCGGCGTGGACCAGGTCCGCGACTTCGACCCGTACCGCGTCTTCGAGGCCGAGACCTTCGGCTGGAGCAAGGGTGTCGCGACCACGAAGGTCGACGGCAGCTCCGCCCAGTTCGGTGGCGCGGCACCCAACCTCGTGGTCCGCGACGTCGACAACGGCGACTGGACGGCGCTGTCCTCGGTGAACTTCGGGGACAACGGCGCGCAGAGTCTGACGGCGCGGGTGCGTGCGCTCGCCGCCGGCGGGCAGGTCCAGGTCCGGCTGGACGACGTCAACGGTCCCGTCGTCGGCACGGTAGCGGTGGACACCCCGGTCGGACAGTGGGCCGAGGTGACCGCCGAACTCGACGGCGTCAGCGGCGTGCACGACGTCTACTTCACCTACACCGGCCCGGCCGGCGTCGACCTCTTCGAGATCGACAACTGGGCCTTCGCGGCGGCCACCGTCGACCTGCCCGTCACGCTCACCGCGTCCACGCGGTGCGTGGGTGGCAAGGCGTACGTGGCGGTGCAGGCGCGAAACGACCATGACGCGCCGGTGGACATCACCCTCGAGACGCCGTACGGCGAGCGGTCGTTCACGGCCGTCGCGTCGGGCGCGAACGCCTACCAGTCCTTCAACACCCGTGCCGCGTCGGTGCCGGCGGGTTCGGCGACCGTCCGGGTGACCGGGGCGATCGGCGGACAGGACGTGACGACCGTCCGCACCGTGCAACACCCCGCCGGCACCTGCGGCGGATAAACCCCTCATTGCGGAGAACGGAGATCACATGAACACATACAAACGGCGGCAGACACTCGCGGCCGGCGTCGTCGGCGCCGTGCTGACCGGGGCGGCGGTGCTGCCGTCGCCCGCACTGGCCGAGCCCGGTGACGACGCCAGCGTGCGGGTCACCGTCGACATCGACGAGATCAGGGAACCGGGCGTGCTCGCCCTGTCGATCGCCGGCGACGCCGTCGCGCTGTCCGAGGACGGCTCGACCCTGCTGGTTCGCCAGTTCGTCGGCACGCTGCCGACGGTGACGGTCACCGACACCCGCGTCGCCGACGAGGTGCCCGACGGCGCCAACTGGGCGGTGCTCGGCAGCGCGACCGACTTCGCGGGTGCCGCCGGCCAGGCGCCGATCACCGCCGACCACTTCGGCTGGAAGCCGCGCCTGCTCGACGGCGGGGAGACCGGCCTGGTCACCGAGGGCGAGGAGGTGGTGACCAGCCTGGACGAGCCGACCCAGCCGGGCAACAATGTCGGCCTCGTCGACCAGGAGTTGTTGGTCTCGGCCTTCGACTCCGAGGCCGTCGCCAGCGACTCGTACTCGGTCAACGCCGACCTGTACCTGCGGACCCCCGCGGAGGTCGCCGCCGGCGAGTACAGCTCCACGCTCACGCTCTCACTGTTCGAGTAGTGGCCTGGGCGGGGGCCCGGACCGGGCCCCCGCCCAGCCCCGTGCCGAAGGGCCGTTCCATGACCGTCACCCCGCTGCGCCGGGCGCTCGTCGTCCTCGCCGTCGCGTCCCTCGCGGTTGCGGCCGCGCCGACCGCGGCGGCGGCGGAACCGGACCCGAAGGCCCTGACCTGGACGGTCCAGCCGGCCACCGCGAACGGGCCGGACCAGCGCCGATGGATCAACGCCAGCCTCGACCCGGGGCAGGCGGTGACGGAGCACCTGGCGGTACGGAACTTCAGCCGCACCGCCGTCGCCTTCTCCCTGAAGGCCGCCGACGGCTACCTCACCGACAAGGGCCGCTTCAACATGCTGGCGTCCGACCGCCCCTCGGTCGACGGCGGCACTTGGATCGACGTGCAGGAGAAGGTCACCGTCGGCCCCAACGAGACGCGGGTGGTGCCGTTCACGATCACGGTGCCCCAAGGCGCCACGCCGGGCGACCACCCGGCCGGCATCGCCGCGACCGTCACCAGCACCGGAGGCACTGTCAACGTCGAGAGCCGCGTTGGCTTCCGGGTGATGCTGCGGGTGAACGGCTCCGCGCAGGCGGCCCTGGCCGTCCGGGGCCTCGGCGCGACGTACTCCCCGTCGTGGAACCCCTTCGCCGGTGGCACGGTGCGGGTCCGCTACACCGTCGAGAACGACGGCAACGTCTGGGTCAGCGGAACGAGTCAGGTGGCGATGTCCGACCTCCTGGGCCGGAGCAGCCACGACGCCACCAGCGCCGTCGAGGAGTTGCTGCCGGGTGGCGCTCGTACTGTGGAGACCCGGGCCGACGGCGTCTGGGCCCTGGGGCGCCTCCGCACGACAGTCAGCACGTCGCCGACGTTGCTCGGCGACGGCCAGGCCGGGGCGGATCTCCGGCCGGCCTCCGCCACCGTCACCACCTGGGTCGTGCCGTGGGCGCAGCTCGCACTGCTGGTTCTGCTCGCCGGCCTGCTCCTGGGGCTGCGGGCGGCGGCCCGGCACCGGCGGCGTCGGCTGGCGGGGCTGCTGGCCCGCGCGAGGCAGGAGGGCCGGCAGGAGGGTCAGGAGTCCGTGCTCGTCGGCGGCGCGCCCGCTGCTGCCGAGCCCGCCGCGGACGACGCCCCCCGGTAACCCGCCGACCCGCCGACTCGCCGACGATCTTGCACTTACTGTCCCGACGAACCGGCTAAATCCGCGTATCTCCGCGACAGAAACTGCAAGATCGCGCGGACACTTCGCGGCGCGGACCACGCTGACGCGCGCGCTCGACCCCTCCCGTGAGCACTGCAACAAACCTGCAAGCGTCAGCTATTGCCTTCAGGGAAACCGCTTTCCTACGATTGCGTTACATCGATGTTTCATTTACCCGTCGAGCGAGCGGTGTCACCGGGAGCGCCCCGTTCGCACGGCACATCCCTGCTTCTACCAGGGCACCAGAGACCTCGATGAAATCCCCGCGATTGACTGTCGCCAATTTCTGAATGATGCCTGCGGCAGGTGCGGTCGCGATGTCCGTCGAGGCGAAGCCTGGAACGAGACGAATGCGAAGGTGAGGCGACATGAGACGACCAGTCGTGCTGCGACGTCAGGCAGCGCTGGCCACGGCGGCGGTGGTGATCGCGGCCGGGGTGGCCCTGCCGACCCCGCAGGCATCGGCGGCGGTCGGCAACGCCACCGGCTACGCCACCCAGAACGGCGGGACCACCGGCGGCGCGGGCGGGCAGACGGTCCGGGCCAGCACGGGCACGGCGATCCACGCGGCGCTGTGCGGTCGGACCAGCAGCAGCACCCCGATCACCATCGAGGTCACCGGCACGATCAACCACGGCAACACCAGCAAGGTTTCCGGGTCGAGCTGCAACACCGCCGCGGGCGTGATCGAGCTCAAGCAGATCAGCAACGTCACCATCATCGGGGTCGGCAGCGGCGCCGTCTTCGACCAGCTCGGCATCCACATCCGCGACTCCAGCAACATCATCATCCAGAACGTGACAGTGCGGAACGTGAAGAAGTCGGGCTCGCCCACCTCCAACGGTGGGGACGCCATCGGCATGGAGAGCACGGTCCGCAACGTGTGGGTCGATCACGTCACCCTGGAGGCCTCGGGCGGGGAGTCCGAGGGGTACGACGGTCTCTTCGACATGAAGGACAACACCCAGTACGTGACGCTGTCCTACAGCATCCTGCGCAACTCCGGTCGCGGCGGCCTCGTCGGGTCCAGTGAGAGCGACCTGTCGAACGGCTTCATCACGTACCACCACAACCTCTACGAGAACATCGACTCACGCACGCCGCTGCTGCGCGGCGGTGTGGCGCACATCTACAACAACCACTACGTGAGCCTGCACGAGTCCGGTATCAACTCCCGGGCCGGAGCCAGGGCCAAAGTGGAGAACAACTACTTCCGCGACTCCAAGGACGTCCTGGGCACCTTCTACACCAACGAGCGCGGCTACTGGCAGGTCGCCGGCAACGTCTTCGACAACGTGACCTGGTCCAGCGCCGGCAGCGAGAACTACCCCGCCGGCCCCAACCCGACCTCCAACACCACGGTCAGCATTCCGTACCCGTACAGCCTCGACGGGGCGAGCTGCGTGCCGGACATCGTCCGTCAGACGGTCGGCGCCAACACCGGCCTGAAGGTGTCCAACGGCAGTTGCTCGCCGCAGACCCCGCCGCCCACCACCCCGCCGCCGACCACGCCTCCGCCCACGACGCCTCCGCCCACGACGCCTCCGCCCACCAGCGGGACCAACCTCAGCCTGGGCGCCGGCGCCGACGGCTCCAGCAAGGCGAGCGGGACCAGCTACGGCAACGTGCGCGACGGCAACCTGAGCACCTACTGGTCGCCGGCCGGGTCGACCGGCACGATCTCGATCAAGTGGGGCTCGGCGACCCAGGTGTCCCGAGTGGTGATCCGCGAGCCGTCCGGCACCCAGGGCTCCATCGGGTCCTGGCAGCTGATCAACAACGACAACGGAGCCGTCCTGGCCGCCGGCAGCGGGGCCGGTTCGATCACCTTCTCGGCGGCCGCGATGAGCAAGATCAACTTCAAGATCAACAGCTCCAGCGGTACGCCACGGGTGGGTGAGTTCGAGACGTACGCCAGCTAGACGAGTGTGGCTCGGCCGATCGCCGTCGGTCACCTTCGTCGGGGCGGATGCGGTTTTCAGCGGTATACCTCAGAGGCATATTCATACCTCTGAGGTATACCGCTCCTCGGCGGATCGACACGGGCGGGCAGCCGAGCGCGTCCGTCACGAGTCCGTGGACGGCAGGGTGTCCATGAAGGAGCTGACCGAGAAGACCGCTCGCCCCGGCCCGGCGGGGCCGTACCCGGGCGGGCTGGACAGGCCGTGGGCGTCCATTGTCGCTCGGTAGGCCTCCAGCAGGCGGACGTGGTATTCGAGCGGCGCGCCCTGCGGGTTCGTCCGGCCCAGCGGTGTGGTGGGCTCCGGGCACCAGGTGGTGAACCGGGGCGTGATCCCCCGGGACATGAAGTAGTCAAGCCCTTCGGTGGTGGAGGCGATCGCCTCGTCGACGCTCGTGAAGCCGTGCGGGGCGGCCATCTCGACACCCGCCACGAAGTTCGGGATCACGTTGCGCGGGCCGAACACCTCGGCGGAGTCGAGGATGCGCCGGTGCCATTCCTCCCGACCGACGTACCGCTCCTTGCCCGGGCAGTACAACTCGAACAGCCGCTTGTCCCACACCTCGTAGTTGGGGTGGTAGATGCGGATTCCGTAGTCGTGGAACCGCTGCACATCGGCTCGGGGCAGCGCCTGGGCCACGACCTTGCCGATCCACCGTCCCGGAAACCGCTCCTCGATCGCCTGCGCGTACTGGCCGTAGAAGTCGGCCTCGGCCAGCCCGTTGACCTGCGAGGTGATGCTGCCACCGGTCAGCGTGTACGCCTGCGACGCGCGGTCGACGTCGTGCCGGTTGATGATCTCCAGGGCCTCGAGGACCTCGTCGACGGGCTTGACCCCGGTGTAGGGTCGGCCGGCCTGCTTGTGCTGCCGCCAGTTGTGGTTGATGTCGCAGTACTGGCACTCCTCCTTGGCGCCGAAGTACTGGCAGACCCGGAACGCGGTGAGGTAGATGAGGTAGCCCCACTGGATCGTCGGGGCGACCTCCATCACCGACTTGCCGTTGGCGAGCGTGTGGCGGTAGTACGCCGGCATGGGGGGCAGCCCGACATCGGCGATCGGCCGTCCGTCCAGGAAAAGGCGCAGTCGACCGTCGCTGTCGGTGCCGACGCGGTACGGCGAGCTGGGGTTGGTGCGAACCGAAACGACGGTACGACGCAGCTCGTACGGACCCCCGGTGAGCACGATCTCCTCCGGTGGTCGGCGCAGCGCGGCCGTCCCCAACTCCGGCAGTGTTCGGTGATCGAAGGAGAAGATGAAGTACGACTTCGGCTTCACGTCGCCGTGCTCGTTGTCGGTCAGTGCCGCGTCGTCGAAGGCGAGCCCGCCCCGCAGCAGGTCCTCCTTGAGGACTGCCTCCCGCGGCACGTGTGGAAAACGGCCCATCAACTCTTCGACGAGGTCGGTGCGCGACGTCATGCGGTTCCTCCCGAACGCGGTACGCCGAACCGGGTGGCCGGTGCCACCCGGTGCCGGCTGATCAGCTCTGCTTGGTCTCCCAGAAGATCTTCGAGATCTCCTCGATCTTGCCGAGGAGCTGCTCGGCGACCGCCGGGTCCGCGGCGCCCTTCGCGCCGCCGGCACCTGCCAGCTTCGTCGCCTCGTTGAAGAGGCTGTGCAGCTGGGGGTACTTCTCGAAGTGCGGCTGCTTGAAGTAGTCGGTCCACAACACCCAGAGGTGGTGCTTCACCAGCTCGGCCCGCTGCTCCTTGATGAGCAGCGAGCGGGTGCGAAACTCCGGGTCGTCGCTGGCCTGGTACTTCTCGGAGATCGCCTTGATCGACTCGGCCTCGATGCGGGCCTGCGCCGGGTCGTAGACCCCGCAGGGGAGGTCGCAGTGCGCGCTCGCGACGGTGCGCGGGTGGAGAAGGCGGGACAGGAACATCGGAATCCCTTCGACGGTGGGCGTTCGGCAGACGTACGTCCGGGCGCGGCGGCCCTGACGTGATCATCTAGGGACGCTAGAACCTCAACCGCACTTCATGTCAAGGTCGAGTCGATCGCGAGCCTTGTTTCCGGATGAGCGTCAGCAGGGCGGCGTGCGTCCGCTCGTCCGCGGCCGCGACGAGACCGTCCCCACCGGTGTGCAGCGGCTGGCCGTCGAGCCCGGTGACGACGCAGCCGGCCGCCTGGCAGAGCGCGATTCCGGCCGCGAAGTGGACGCTGTTCCGCAGGTCGTGGCGATCGGTCACATAGGCGGCGCGGCGCCCGGCGGCGACCCAGGCCACGGCGAGGCTGGTGGAGACCACCCGGGGCCGGAACTGTTCGAGGAAGCCCTCGTCCGCGAGCATGCGGGCGGCCAGGAAGACGTCCCGGTTGGGGAAGGGCGGGTCGAGGTTGAGGTCGACCAGCGTCGAGTCGGCCGACGGGACGAGTCGCTCGTCCGTCCCCGCGCCCCGGACGTACGCGGCGGTGCCGTCGGTCCAGAACACCTCATCGGCGAACGGGTCCACCGAGGCCGCCACGGTGACGTCCGACCCGGTGCGCAGGGCGACGTTGACCGAGGCCAGCGCGGTCCGCGCGGCAAAGTTCAACGTGCCGCACAACGGGTCGACCAGCCAGGTGCGTCCGTTGTCGCCCGTACCCGTGCGCCCGCTCTCCTCGGCCACCACGGCGTCGTCCGGACGCGCCTCACCCAGGATGTCCAGGATGGCCTGCTCGGCCTCGACGTCGGCGGCGGTGGCGAAGTCACCGGCGGTCTTCATGACGCGGGTCAGTGTTGAGCCGTACCGGGAGCGCACAACTGCGGCTCCAGCTTCCGCCGCCTCGATGGCCAGCGCATGGTCTGTGATCGACATGCCCGAACCATAGGAGCTGTGGGCAACGTCGTTGACCCCCCCGCACCGGGCCGTGGGCGCAGGGGCGGGTCAGTCCGACAGTTCGATGATCGGTAGTTGACTGACAACCACCGTCATGATCATGGGGGCGTCGCCGTCACTCTGGTTGACCGAGACCGCGATCCACCGACCCTCGGTCTCCGTCGGCCCCCAGACCGTCAGGTCGCCGTAGCAGTCCAGGTCGCAGAGCGACTGGAACAGCGCCGGCATCGGTTCACCGGCCTGATCCCGAAACAGCGGCACCCGCATGGAGACCTTGCGGTGCGCGCCCCACCTCCGGTCCAACTCCGCTGCCACGAGGGCCAGGTTCGCCTCGGCGGCATCCTCAGCCTCGTTCCATTCGGCGCCGTACACACCCGTCAGGGCTTCGCTCTCCCAGAGTGGGACGATCCGAAAGCCCTCGCCTCGGGTGCCGGTCCACTCACCGGTGACCGGGTCTCCCTCACTGACCGGTAGGCCGCCCGTGGGCAGGTCAGCGGCGAGCAACGACTGGATGTCGGACACCGCCCGACTCGTCTCGAACACCTCGCCGGCCCGGCTCGTCACCGGGCAACTCGTCTCGCCGCTGTCGGCTTGCACCGCATCGTGCGCACCACCTGCCTCCGTCGGGCTCCGGCCCTCGATCCTCGCCTAGATCGCTGTCGGTGGGGTAGGGGCTGCCACTCGTCGAAGTCCGGTGTACCGCCGCCCGCCCGGCTGACCAGGCGGACGGCGGTCACGACCGCATCAGCAGGCGCAGTCCGGCGGCACTATGTAGAAGTAGACGCTCGTGCTGCTCGCCTGGTACGTGGCGTTGCCGCTCCAGGTGAACTCGTACTGGAACTGCGGGTAGGTGCTGGCGTCCATGGTCGGTGGCGAGTCGCGGTAGGAGAAGGTGCCGTCCTCGGCGGTGGTGACTCTCGGCAGGTCGACCGACGAGCCGTCCGGGCCGATCCGCCGCACCGTCAGGCGTAGGTTCGCGCCGATCGACTCCGCGTTGCCGCCGGTGACCCTGCCCTCGATGACCGCCTGCTGGCCGTTCAGAAGGGTGCGGTCGGGCGACGTGGCCTCGATGCCGGACGGCCGCTTCTGCACGGTGCCGGTGATGGTGCCGGTGGTCCTGCGGTGGGTGGAGTTGCCGTCCCACGTCACGGTGTAGGCCACCTGACCGGTCCTGCTCACGGTGTCGTCGAAGCCGAAGCCGCAGGAGGCGTCGGTGGTGACGTTCGGCAGTCGCTGCGCCGCGCCTCCGTTGATCCGCCGGCTCACCTGGACCACTGTCGGGCCCGCGCAGGCTCCGTCGTCGTAGGTCACGGCGCCGGTGACCCGGAACGCCAACCCGAGGTACGCCGGGTCCACCACCTGCCCGGAGATGTGCGAATCCGGCGACGACACGGTGATCTCGTGACTGGCGGACGACGCCGCGTACACCGAGTCGCCGTGCCAGCTGACGGTGTAGACGTGCCGGCCGCCCTGGGTGGGCGTGTCGAGGACGGTGAAGGCCCCCCGGCTGTCGGTGGTGACGTTGGACAGTTGCTGGAAAGCACCGTCGAGGCGGTTGTTCCAGATCATCCGGCTCACCACCAGCTCCTGTGGCTGCGCGGGGGCCTTGCCGTCGAGGCCCAGCGTGCCGGCGAGCGACAGCTGCCTGCCGTCCCTGCCGTTCGTCGGCCCGGCGAGGGTGAGCGTCGCTGCGCGAGCGGCGACCGGGACGGTCACCGAGGCGGTGCTGAACTGGTAGTTCTCGGTCGGGAACCAGTAGGCGTCGTAGCGGAGGTGGCCGCTCAGCGGAGGAGTGTCAGTGAGGGTGAAGGTGCCGTCGACCGCGGTGGTGGTGAAGAGCGTCGTCCAGGTCTCGTCCGGCACGACGCGGTTGACCATTATCTGCTGCACCCCCGGATCGGCGCCGTCCTCGAGGGTGAGCCGGCCGGTGATGGTGATCGGGTCGAGGGCGGTCGCGGAGGCGGGTGCGGTCAGGGAGATGGCCGACGTGGGCAGCGTCGGGTCATCGACCGCCCCGGCCACCCCACCGGCGGCGGCCGGCCCAGCGATGCCGACCGCGACCATGGTCACTGCGGCGGTCGCACTGGCAACCCGGCGCGGCAGTGCGGCGCGGACCCGTGCGGAAGCTGATCGGTACGACATGATCCCCCCGTCTGGAGCGACACCGCGTCGCTCCGAGCGGGATCATGGCCGGCCCCTCCGACAGGAATCCACCCGACTGCGCCGGCTGACCCGACATTCTCACATGTCGATAAATGCGACACCGTTCTGAGCGCCTTCCGGTGCGCCCTGCGGCGGCGCTACGGACGCAGTGGGGGAGGGTCAGGAGATCGCCGTCCGCACCAGCTCGGTGATCTTCTTCTCCACGGCCGGGCTCCACTGCCGCAACGCGTACGCCACCGGCCAGAGATCCCCGTCGTCGAGGTTGGCCGGGTCCTGGAAGCCCAGTGTCGAGTACCGGTAGTTGAACTTGCCCGAGTCCTGGAAGAAGACGACGATCTTGCCGTCCTCGTTCGCGTAGGCGGGCATTCCGTACCAGGTCTTTGGCGTCAGGCCCGGGGCGGCGGCGGTCACCGTCACGTGCACGCGCTCGGCGAGCGCGCGGTCCTCCGGCTCCATCTGCGCGATCCGGTCGAGGACCGCTTGCAGCCCGTCCGCCTTCTTGGCGCCCTTCTTGCCCTCGGCGCGCAGCTCGTCGGCGCGCTCCTTCATCGCGGCCCGCTCCTCGGGGCTGAAGCCGTCGGACACGGTCGTGGTCTTCGCGGACATTCTCGGGCTCCCTCTCGTCGTCCAGGTCGGCGTGCTGCCGTTCACCTGGGGAAAGGCTAGGCCGCTCGGCGCTGTCGGGCTTCTCGATTCCTGATCGGTTCGAAGCCGGACCGCAGGTGGCGGTCCTCGTGCCCGTGATTTGCTGGTCAGCGTGATCAGTGGCTAGGTTGTCGACCGAAGAAGAACGACCGGTCTAGGGAGTCCCGTCATGAGTATCACCGCCGATCGGATGGCGGCGGCGTACTTCGACGCCTTCGAGACGCTGTGCAGGGTGACCCCGAAGGGCGGTTACGCCGAGCGGGGTACCGCCCGCGCGGGCGTGACCCAGGCCGGCGCCGCGACGCTCAACGCGGCCTACGACAGGTCCACCGAGCCCGATCTCGGGTCGCTCGACGAGATGGCCGCCGAGGTCGGCAGGCAGGCCGCGCACTGGTCGATCATCGTTCGGGGGGAGGCGGGCGACCAGGTCGTCGACCTCGCGGCCCGGCACGGCCTCCTCGAACGCAGTGAGCTGCCCCTGCTGGCCTGCGCGGCGGACGACCTCACCTTCCGCGCCACCTCGGCAGAGCGCCCCTCGGTGCGTCAGGTCGGCGCCGCCGAGAACGACCTCTACACCGACGCCCTCACCCGGAGCTTCGAGGTTCCCGAGGGCCTCTTCGGATCACTGATGGGGGGTGCGGTGCTCGACGCCGACCCCATCACCGGCTACCTGGCCGAGGAGTCCGGCTGGCCCGTCGGTACCGGGCTCGGGCTGCGGACCTCAGGGGTGGTCGGCGTGTTCAACATCGCCGTCGTTCCGTCCGCCCGGGGTCGTGGCCTGGGCCGGGTGATCACCGAGACGGTTCTGCGGGACGGCATCGCGGCCGGCGCGGACGCCGCCTACCTGCACACCAGCGTGATGGGTCGGCCGCTCTACGAGTCGATGGGCTTCGCGCTCGTGGAGACCTGGACCATGTTCCACGCGCGGTGAACAACGATTTCGGCCGGGCGGTGTCAGTGATGGGGGAGAGAGCCATGACCTTCAGTGAGAACGTGCGCTCGGCGTTTCGCCGAGGAGAGACCGACGCCGTGGTGCGGATGAGCGAGGCCGAGATCGAGCGGGCCCAGGCGGCCGGTGACCTGGCGGGCGAGGTGGAGGCCCGGTACAGCCTCGCCCGGGTCGCCATTCGCGGCGGCGACCTGCCGGGCGGAGAGGCGCGGGCCCGGGAGGCTCTCGCGGTGGCGCTGCGCTCCGGTGACCGGGCCCTGGAGGAGCGACCGCGGCACGTGCTGGCCGGCGTGGCGAGGATGTCCGGCGACCTGCTCCGCGCCCGGGACCTGTACCGGGAGAGCATCGCGCTCAACGAGGCGCTCGGCCAACCCAAGACGGTCAACTCCGAATTTCACAACCTCGCGTTCTGCGAGTTGGGGCTGGGCAACCTGGACGCGGCCCGGACACTGTTCGCCGAGAACCGCGAGCGGGTGTTCCACAACGGCTGGGCCGACTTCGTGCCGTACGTCTGCGTTGCGGGCGCCGCGCTCGCGACCGCCGAGGGGGACCACTCCCGCGCGGCCCGGATGATCGGTGTCGCGGACGCCGCGTTCGCGGCGCTCGGCCAGGTGCCGGACCCGGACGACGCGGCGGACCTCGCCAGGATGCGCGCCGCCGCGACCGAGGCGCTCGGCCCGACCGACTTCGACCAGGAGTACGCCGTGGGCCAGCACCTCGAACCGCGGGCGGCCTTCGGCGTCTAGGCGGCCTCGGGTGAGGCCGAGGCTCGGGCAGCGGTGATGGTCCGTCCCCGCTCCGACTCTCCGAAGCGGTCGAGCATGGCGCGTACCTCGTCGGCGCTCACGTTGGCGCCGAACAACTCGCTGCCCGGTTCGAGCCGTACCCCCTCGGCCAGCGGGCCGGCGACGACCGGATCGAAGCCGAGCGCGTCCACCAGGGCCGCGACCTCGGTGAGGTCGGCGTTGTCGTCGCCGGCGATCGCGATGGCCTTGCGGCCGGTCACCCCCGCTGGCCGGGCCTCGTCCTCCAGGTCGTGGTAGCCCATGTGGTTGAACGCCTTCACGACGCGCGAGCCGGACAGGAACGCCTGGACGGTCTCGCTCGACGAGGTACGCGGGTTGGTGAGGTCGTCGCGGATGCCGTCGATCTCCCACCAGTAGTTCATGGCGTCGACGACCAGCTTGCCGCGCAACGCCTCGGCGGGAACGCTGCGGTACTTGCCCAGGGGCAGGGCGAGGATGACGACGTCGGCGTCGGCCGCCGCGTCGACCGCCGTGGTGGCCTCGGCCCCGGGGGCGAGGACCTCGACGGTGAGGGCGATCTTCGCCGGGTCGCCGGAGCCGGCCACCCGTACCCGGTAGCCGGCGGCGACGGCGAGCCGGGCGAGCACCGTGCCCACCTTGCCGGCCCCGAGGATGCCGAGGGTCGCGGGCCGGCTCCGGTCGTTGTCGTTCATGTCGTCCTCTCGCATGGGAGTGCTGATCAGGCCAGCAGTTCGCGGACCATGGGGATCACCTTCGAGCCGTAGAGTTCCACGGCGCGCATCCGGGCGCTGGCGGGTTGCGCTCCGGCCGAGTAGATGAGGTCGAACCGGCCGACGCCGAGGCTGCGGATCGCGCGGGCCATCCGGCGGGCCACCGTCTCCGGTGAACCGATGTAGAGGGAGCCGTTCTCCACCTCGGAGTCGAACTCCTGACGGCGGATCGGTGGCCAGCCCCGCAGTTTGCCGATCCGGTCCCGCATGATCCGGTAGTGCGGCCAGTAAATCTCCTTGGCCTGCTCGTCGGTGTCGGCGATGAAGCCCGGCGAGTGCATGCCGACCGGGTGCGCGGTCGTACCGAGCTGGTCGGCCGCCCGGCGGTACAGGTCGATGTAGGGCGCGAAGCGCTCGGGGGCGCCGCCGATGATGGCGAGCATGAGTGGGAGCCCGTACTGGGCGGTGCGGACGACCGACTGCGGCGACCCACCCACACCGACCCAGGTGTCCAGATGACCCGATTCGGTCTTCGGGAACACGTCGGCGTTCTCCAGTGGGGCGCGCAGGGTGCCGCTCCAGGTGACCGGCCTCTCGTCCAGCAACTTGACGAACAGGTCGATCTTCTCCTCGAACAGCGTGTCGTAGTCGCGCAGGTCGTAACCGAAGAGCGGGAACGACTCGGTGAACGAGCCGCGACCGAGGATGACCTCGGCTCGGCCGTTCGACAGCGCGTCCACTGTGGCGAAGCGCTGGAACACCCGTACCGGGTCGTCCGAACTCAGCACGGTCACGCCGGAGGCCAACCGGATCCGCGAGGTGCGGGTGGCGATTCCGGCCAGCACCGTCTCCGGTGTGGAGACCGAGTACTCCGGCCGGTGGTGCTCGCCCAGGGCGATGACGTCGACCCCGAGTTGGTCGGCGAGCACGGCTTCGTCGACGACCTGCCGGATCGCCGCCGCGTGGGAGACGAGCTTGCCGTTGTCGTCCTCCGGTACGTCGCCGAACGTGTCCAGGCCGAACAGCAGATCAGACATGGTTGGGCTCCTTCGCCAGCAGCTCCCGGACCCGCGGCGCGACCTCACTGCCCAGCAGTTGGATGGTGCGCGCGCGTGCCTCGCGGGGCAGGTGCATGATGTCGTACTTCAGGTCGAAGCGGCTCAGTCGCAGGTCGCGAGCGACCTTGGCGATCTTCTGCGCCACCGTCTCGGGTGAACCGACGAAGAGCGCCCCGTGGTCGATTTCGGCCTCGTAGCGCGCGCGGTCCGGTTTGTAGAAGCCGCGTTCGGCGGCCAGGGCCGCCACGACCGGCTGCCAGTATCGCCACCACGTCTCCACCGCCTCCTCGTCGGTGTCTGCGACAAGGCCGAGTGAGTGCTGCCCGATTGGCTGCAGGGTATGCCCGAATTGTTCGAGCGCCCTGGTGTAGAGGTCGACGTGGCCGGCGAAGCGCTGCGGACGCCCGCCGATGATCGCGAGCATGAGCGGACGTCCGTGCCGGGCGGCGCGGATCACCGAGTTCGGGCTTCCCCCGACGCCGATCCAGGTCGGGATGCCGCCGGCCTGCATCCGTGGGTACAGCCGCTGCGCGGTCAACGGGGTTCGTACCGTGCCGGACCAGGTGACCGGTTCGTCCTGCTGAAGCCGCAGGAAGAGGTCCAGCTTCTCCTCGAACAACCGCTCGTAGTCGGCCAGGTCGTAACCGAACAGCGGAAACGACTCGGTCGCCGATGCGCGGCCGAGGACAATCTGGGCGCGGCCGTTGGAGACGGCGTCGAGGGTGGAGAACTCGTGGTACAGCCGTACCGGGTCGTTGGTGCTGAGCACTGTGACCGAGGTGCCGAGGCGAATTCGCTCGGTCGCCGTCGCGACCGCCGCCAGCAACACGGGTGTCGCCGAGTCGTTGTGGCCCTCGCGGTAGTGCTCACCGACGCTGAACACGTCGATTCCGGCCGACTCGGCGAGCCGTGCCTCGTTCACGAGTAGCCGTACGGTCTCGGCGTCGCTCAGGACCCGGTCGCCGTCGGTGGCCACCTCCCCGAACGAGTTGAGCCCCAGCTCGAAGTCTGCAGCTGCCATCGTCTCCTCCTCGGTGCAATCCGCCGGCGACCCGCGGAAGCGGGCCTACCGGTTGACGTGTCAATAATGCTAACTTGGCGATTGACGCGTCAATTCCCAGGAGAGTGAGATGACGGAGGCCACAGCCGGCCGGCGGGGCGGACGCCAACTCCCGACCGCCGACGAACTGCGAATCTGGCGGGACTTCATCGAGACGACGGCAGCGCTCGGCTCCCGGCTCGAGTCCCGCCTACAGGGCGACTCCTCGCTCTCGACCGGGGACTACTCCGTGCTCCTCGCCCTCAGCGAGGCGGAGGGTCAGGCCATGCGGTCGTCCGAACTCGCCTTGCACATCGGTTGGGAGCGGAGCCGGCTCTCCCACCATCTCGGGCGGATGGAGCGGCGCGGCCTGATTCGCCGCCAGGAGTGCGCCACGGTTCCCCGCGGGGCGGAGGTGCTGCTCACGACGGCCGGCGCCGAGGCCTTCAGGGGAGCCACCTTTCCCCACCTGCGCGCCATCCGGGAGCTCTTCGTCGACGCCCTCACCCCGGAGCAGATCGTCGCGGCGGGCGAGATCGCCGCGGCGCTGCGAGCGCACCTCGACGTTCTGCGCGCGCGGTGACGCGCCAGGACACCTTCCCGGCAATATCGCATCCATGACGGCGAGTGTTCGGGCGATTGCCGAGAGCTATGTCCGGGTGGTCCAATCCTCCAGAAAGCCGCCACCCCGCCGGCCCGGCAGGGAAAGGCGACGGCTGCGCCGCCGGAGGTACGTCCATGAGCGAGACCGCCACCGCAGAGACCCACCGCTTCAATCCCGGCAAGCCTCACCCCGGGCGCACGGAGTCGGTGCTGCCGGAGCTGCGGGAGATGTGGTGGGAGACGGGGGTGCGGGCGCGCGCGGAGGCCGGCGTCTTCGCCGTCTTCGCGGAGCTGCCCAGGCTCGTCTGGACAGCCCTCGGTATCAGTTGGCGCGCGGACCGGCTCCGTACCGGTGTGGTGGGCGCGGCCACGGTCGGCGCGGGGGTGATGGCGGCCTTCGGCCTGTTGGCCACGCAGCGGGTGTTGGTGGAGCTGTTCGCCGGCGGACCAACCGCGGACAAGGTACGGGCGGCACTGCCCGCGCTGGCCGTGCTGGCGGCGACGGTCGCGCTCCGCGCGGGGATGGGCATCGCCACCGGGTACGCGCAGAACGGCTTGACGCCTCGGGTGAGCCGTGAGGTGGAGCGGGGCCTGTTCGAGGTGTCCACAGCGGTCCGGTTGGAGGCGTTCGACGCCGACGCGTTCGCCGACGACATGGAACGCGCCTCTCGAGGCACCGAGTCGACGATCGGGCTGGTGCAGGCGTCGATGAACCTGCTCGCCGGGCTGGCCGGGCTGCTCGCCGTGGCGGCCGCCGTCATCATCATCCATCCGCTGCTGCTGCTGGCGCTGCTGGTCGCCACGGTGCCCAACGCGTGGGCGTCGTTGCGGGCCGGGCATCTGCGCTACCAGACGTACACCGCCGGATCGGTGCGCCGACGTCGACTGTGGCTGCTGCACAAGTTGATGGCCGAACGTGCCTCGGCCCCGGAATTGCGCTCCTACGGGCTACGCCGGTTCCTGCTCGACCAGTACGACCGGGTGATGCAGGTGGAGACCGACATCCAGCTCGCCCTCGCCCGGCGGGTCACCACGACCACCACGGTCGGCGCGATCGTCGGTGGCCTCGCGACCGGCACCGTCTACGCCCTGCTCGGGTTGCTGCTCCTCGACGGGCAGATCCCGCTCGCCGCCGCGGCGACCTGCGTCATCGCGGTGCAGTCCGCGCAACGGTCCCTGGCCATCGCCACCTTTCAGGTCGACCACGTCTACACCGAGGGGCAGCACTTCGGCGACTACACCGGCTTCATGAACCGCGCCGACGCCTACCTGCCGGCCAGCACCGGACCCGTAGCCGCGGCCGACCCGGATCGGCTGCGGGAGTTGACCGTCGACGAGGTGAGCCTGCGCTACCCCGATCGGCACGACCCCGCCGTCGACGGCGTCACGTTGACGATCACCGCGGGGCAGACTGTCGCATTCGTCGGGGAGAACGGCTCGGGCAAGACGACCCTCGCCGCAATGATCGCCGGCCTCCGCGCCCCCACCGAGGGCGGTATCGAGTGGAACGGCCGCCCGTTGTCGGACTGGGACGTCGACGGGCTGCGGGCCCGCATCGCGGTGGTGACGCAGGAATACCACAAGTGGCCGTTCACCGCGGCCACGAACATCGCCATCGGCGACGTCGACAGCGAGGCCCGGCAGGACCGCATCGAGGCCGCCGCCGGCCGCGCGGTCGCCCACGACATGATCAACGGACTTCCGCACGGGTACGAGACGCTGCTCGACCGGACCTTCGCGCGAGGCCAGGACCTCTCCGGTGGGCAGTGGCAGCGCATCACCGCGGCTCGCGGGTTCCTGCGTGACGCCGAACTGCTGATCATGGATGAGCCGTCCTCCGCGCTCGACCCCCGCGCCGAGGACGCCCTGTTCCAGACCATTCGAGACCGGAGAGGTCGTGCCACCACGATCCTCATCACGCACCGGCTCGCCAACGTCCGGCACGCCGACCGGATCTTCGTCCTGCACCACGGTCGGCTGGTCGAGGCCGGCACGCACGCCGACCTCGTCGCCACCGGCGGCCGGTACGCCGAACTGTTCGCCCTCCAGGCCGCCGGCTACGACGCGAACCTGGCCGAGGGCCACCAGCACACCCAGACCGCCCAGTGAAAGGCCGCGCTGCCAGCCTCGGCCGTCAGACCTTCTCCCGCTCACCTGCGGAAGGCTAGGCTTCGGCGCATGTCAGGGTGGCGGGGCCGGACGGCGGACGTGGTCCTGGTGCTCGCCGTTGGTCTGGTCGCCGTCATGGGCCTGCTGGTGCAGTCGCGCGGCATCGACACCGCCGCCGAATGGGCGGCGCTGCTGGCGGTGCTGCTCTCCTCCGGTGCGCTGTACGTCCGCCGCCGCCACCCGGTGCCGGTGGGTGTCGTAGCACTGGCCGCGATCGGCGCGTACGGGGCGTTGCTGCACCGGCCCGGCCCGATCATGTTGGTGTTCGTCGTGGCGCTTTACACCGTCGTCGACGAGGGGTTTCTCGCGGTCGCCATCGGGCTCGGTCTCGCCTCGGTGATCGCCTTCGCCGTGGCCGACAGCTACAACCGGTCCCCGAACACCATGAACGGGGCGACGCTGCTGCACGCCGGTTGGCTCGTCGCGGTCATCGTCGGCGTGACCCGCAACCGCCGCGCCTACCTCGCCGAGGCACAGGCCCGAGCGGTCGTCGCCGAGCAGCGGATGGAGGAGGAGGCCCGGCGACGGGCCACCGAGGAGCGGTTGCGCATTGCCCGGGAGTTGCACGACGTGCTCGGCCACCACCTGTCGTTGATCAACGTGCAGGCCAGCGCCGCGTTGCACCGACCCGACCCGGTCCGGTCCGAGCAGGCCCTCACCGCGATAAAACAGACCAGCAAGGAGACGTTGAGTGAGTTGCGCGCGACGCTGGGCGCACTGCGGCAGGAGGCTGCCCCGGCGGTCGTGCCCGCACCCGGTCTGAACCGCCTCGGCGACCTGATCAGGACGGCCGCCCGGCCGGAGCTGGAGATCCGCACCGAGTTGGCCGAGACACGGTCGCTACCGCCGGAGGTCGATCTGGCGGTGTATCGGATCGTCCAGGAGGCGCTCACCAACGTGGCGCGTCACGCGAGTGCCACGGCCGCGGTGGTCCGGGTCCGGCCCGATCACGACGACGTGCTCGTGGAGGTCGAGGACGACGGCACCGGCCAGCCGGGTTCGCCGGGCAGCGGGATCCTCGGAATGCGGGAGCGGGCGCGGGCGCTCGGCGGTTCGCTGACCACGGGCTCGCAGCCGAATGGGGGCTTCCGGGTCTGTGCCCGTCTGCCGATGCGGCCCGACCCGGCACCGGCGGAGGAGCAGGTGTGATCCGGCTGCTACTCGTCGACGACCAGACCCTGGTACGGGCCGGCTTCCGGTCCATTCTCGACGGTGAAGACGGCCTCGAGGTGGTCGGCGAAGCTGCCGATGGATTCGAGGCGGTGCGGCTAGCCCGGCAACTGCGACCGGATGTCGTGCTCATGGACATCCGGATGCCCGGGCTCGATGGCCTGGCCGCCACTGGTGAGATCGTCGCGAACTCCGATGCTCGCGTCATCATTCTGACCACGTTCGACCTGGACGATTACGTCTACGGCGCGCTGCGGGCCGGTGCCAGCGGCTTCCTGGTCAAGGACACCGAGCCAGCGGAGTTGATCCACGGAGTGCGGGTGGTGGCCCGGGGTGACGCGTTGATAGCGCCGTCGATCACCCGACGGTTGATCGCCGAGTTCGCGGCCCGGGCCAAGCATCCCGACCCTGGGCCGCGACTGAGCGCGCTCACCGAGCGGGAGCGTGAAGTGCTGACGCTGGTCGCCGCCGGCCTCTCCAACGACGAGATCGCGACGCGGTTGGTGCTGAGCCCGGCGACCGCCAAGACACATGTCAGCCGGATCATGACCAAGGTACGTGCCCGGGACCGAGCCCAGTTGGTGATCCTCGCCTACGAGTCCGGCCTGACTGTTCCTGGCTGGCTTGCCCGTTCCTGACCACAGCTCGGGCTGGCCGGCGGAGCCATCAACGGGGCGCCGCCCTGCGTCCTGATCGGTCAGGCGGTCAGCCGAGCGGTGCGCCGGGCGCGGACCAGGGCCAGCCCGCCGAGGACCACGCCGACCACCCCGACCGCCAGGGCCACAAAAGCGCCGCCTCGTCCGTTGCCCGTACCGATACCACTGTCGGAAGTGGCCACCACCAGCCCGCCGAGCGCCATGCTGATCAGCCCTGTCGCCAGGGCCAGGACGGCTCCGAGGCTTCCCGCGCCGGTACCGAGGCGACTGGCGGGGCGGGCCAGGGCCAGTCCTCCGATGACCGCTCCGACCAGCCCCAGCAGGACGGCCACACTGGCACCGAAGCGCCCGGAACTCATGGAGAGAGCAGTGGCGGCGGTCGGCTGGGCCGAGACGTGCGCGGCTACCGGTGCGGCTAGCTCGATCCCTCCGAGCGGGGCAGCTACGGCGGTGGCAAGCAGGTGACGGACGGACATCGTGGATCCCCTCGGTCGCGCGGCGGGTACAGGCGGCAGCGTATGTACCGGAATGCTCGTGAGTCGTCATGCCGGAGTTGCCAAGGGGCCTACCACCCGGGATGTAGGCGCTCGGGGTGGCGTACCGCCGCAGTTGCCTCCCCGGGCTTCTCCAGGCCACGGTCCGGCACCTGTCACTGACGTGCGTGCTGGCCACGAATGCGCCTCTGACCTGCGGTTTTGTCGGATTCGGACAGTGGCGTTCGGGGCCTGCGAGTGGTACGACTGATGTATCGGACCGGTTGGTGCGGGGTCAGTAGGAGGTGGCGTTCATGAGTCTCACGAGCACCACGCCCCGACGCCGGCCTGGTCAGCTGGCGGCCATGGTGGCGCCGCCCGATTGCGGGATCGGGGCCGTGTCCTCGCGGCCGATGAGGTCGCAATGACAAGCCCGGAGAACACCGAGGAAAAGGCGGCGGCCTATGCCCGCGGTCTGGACGCGGGCCGGATCGAGCAGCGTCTACAGGGGCACGATGAGCACCTGCGAAAGATCAATGGCTCGATCGATTCGATGGCCCAGGCGCTCCGGTCTCTCACCGAGGAACTCCGTGGCAACGTCACCCTGTTCAGCGCCAATGTGACCGCAGACCGCCGCGACGCCAGTGAGCGGGAGAGGATCGCAGCGGTGCGGGTGGAGGAGGCGGGCCTCGTCGAGTCCCAGAGGACGGTCCGGTGGACGGCCTGGCAGCGCTGGTTCGCCGTCGTCGGCGCGATCGTCCTGATCGTGAACTTCGGCCTGGGTCTCTACCTCGCGTTCGGCCCTTGAGCTGGCGTTGGGGAGCCATCCGATCTGGGTTCCAGCACCACCACTGTGGTTTCCGACGATCTCCGCGCGGCGTGGGCGTCGAAGTTCTTGTCAGCCTCGCGCCAGCGTGGCCACAGTCGCGACCGCTCGTCGCCGGTGGCGGCGCGACCGCGCACCAGCCGCCGCCCGTCGGCCAGCTCGACCGACGCGTCCGGGCGGGCCTGGAGGTTGAGCCACCAGGCGGGGGCGCCTTCGCCCCACCCGTTCATCGCCACCCCGACCAGGTTCGGGCCATCCTCGAAGTACGCGATGATGACGCTGCGCTGCTGACCGGTGCGGCGACCGGTAGTGGTCAGCCGCAGCGTGCCCCAGCGGTGCTCGCGCGGTCGCCACAGCCCGACCCGGCTGCCGGTGACCCGGTACAGGCCCCGGTGCACCGACCAGGCCAGTCGGATGAACCACCGCGGCGGAAGCCACGGCGCCTTCGTTGCCTGACCATCTGACATGACGACCTCCTCCACCGACCAACGCTGATGGCCCGGCAGGCTGCCGCATGCCGTCGACAGCCGCCATTGTGGACCGAGAGTCCCAAGTCTCCCGGCGCGAGCGCAGCTCGCGTCCTGTTGTCCATGATTCGACCGAGGATCGAACCGATCGGTGGAAGCCGGGGCGAGCGGGTGAGCTACCGCTGCCAGGCGTCGATGGTGCGTACGCCGTCGCGGACTACCCGGTCCAGGATGGCGGGGTTGCCGCTGGTGCCCTCCCACCCCTCGTCGTCGAAGACCGTCACCGTGCTGTCGACGCGGGCCACCGCGATCTGGCTGGACGCGGTGCCGCCGGTGCGTTCGCCGTTCAGGCTCGTCTCGGGCCAGGTCCGGGTCAGCAGCAACGCCTCGTCGCCGACCCCGGGCAGCGCCTTGCTCTTGACGGTGACGCGGTTTCCGGACTGGTCGTACGAGGGGCACGCCTGCACCGCGGTGCGGAGACGGCCCAGGTAACCCGAGGCGCCGTCGCCGTCGAAGGTGAAGATGGTCTGGTGGATCATCCCCTGCGGCACGTTGCTGGAGGGCTCGCCGGCCTTCTGGTAGGTGACGGTCATCGCGGCGCTCGCGGTGACCTGCCGGCCGCCGGTGCCGAACTCGTTGCCGCACAGCTTCGGCAGGGCCTCCTCGACGGGCGTCGTCCGTCGCGGAGACTTCCGCAGCTCGGCGGGCAACTCGACGAAGGCCGAGGTCGGGATGGTCACCTGGGTGCTCGCGCTCGGGGACGGTGGGTCGGTCGCGGGCGCTGACGCCGACGCGGTGGCCGGTGCGGTGGTCGCCGGGGCCGAGCCGGGCGGATCCTCGGTGGCGGTGCAGGCAGCGGCCAGTGCGACGGTGCCGAGCAGTGCGAGCGCGCGTCGCGTACGGGCCATCGGCAGTGGTGTGTATCGGCTCATGATCACCCCTTGTCTGTCCCGAGGCAGTTCCCTGTGCCGCGTCGACCGAAACGACCACGAGGCTCCTCGGGCATCGACCGGACCACGAGAATTTCTGTGTCGTCGCGTTGGTCGGGCCGCTAGGCTGCCCCGCATGACCAGCGTGATCGCTCAGTGCACCGGACTGTCGTGTGACGTCCAGGTCGGTGCGGGGCGACGCCGGCGATCCGTCGCCCGCCCGCGCTGACCTGTTTCCCGCGACCGGCGGATCGAGCCGCCGGTCGTTCGCTGGTCGTCCTCGGTCCGCCCGTATCTTCCCGTCAACGGCTCGCGTGACAGCGCGGGTCCGAGCGAGATCGGCGTACTCATGGATCTTGAAAAGTTGTTGTCCGACCGGCTGACGCCGGCGTTCGCGGCGGTGGCCGGCGGCCCGGTCGACCCGCTCGTGCGGCGGTCTCCCCGTGCGGACTTCCAGTCCGACGCGGCGCTGGCGTTGGCCCGGCGGCTCGGCCGCCCGCCGCGCGACATCGCCGCGGCGGTGCTGGCGCACGCGGTGCTCGACGACGTCGGGGTGTCGGCGGAGGTCTCCGGGCCGGGTTTCCTCAACCTGACGGTTGCCGACCGGGCCCTGGCCGACCTGGTCGCCGGGCTGGCCGGCGACGCCCGACTCGGCGTGCCGTCGACGGCGACGCCGCAGACCGTGGTGGTCGACTACTCGGCGCCCAACGTGGCGAAGGAGATGCACGTCGGGCATCTCCGCTCCACGGTCATCGGCGACGCGGCGGTGCGGCTGCTGGACTGGCTCGGGCACCGGGTGGTGCGGGTCAACCACCTGGGTGACTGGGGGACACCGTTCGGCATGTTGATCGAGCATCTGGTCGACCTCGGTGAGGCCGAAGCCGCGCAGAACCTGTCGATGGGGGACCTGGACACCTTCTACCGGGCGGCCCGGGTGAAGTTCGAAGCCGACGAGGCGTTCCAGGAACGGTCGCGGCTGCGGGTGGTCGCGTTGCAGGGCGGCGACGAGCGGACCCGGCGGCTGTGGCGGCTGCTGGTGACGCAGTCCGAACGGTACTTCCTGACCGTGTACGACCTGCTCGACGTGACGTTGTCCGGGGCCGACTTTCGGGGTGAGAGCGCCTACAACGACCTGCTCGCGGACGTTGTCGACGACCTGGATCGGCTGGGGTTGCTGCTGCCCAGCGGTGGGGCCGAGTGCGTCTTTCCACCCGGGTTCGCCGGTCGGGACGGCGAGCCGTTGCCGCTGATCGTGCGCAAGAGCGACGGCGGGTACGGCTATCCGGCCACCGACCTGGCCGCGCTGCGGCAGCGCGTCGGCGAGTTGGGCGCGACCCGGCTGCTGTACGTCGTGGGCCTACCGCAGCGGCAGCACTTCGCGATGGTGTTCGCCGTCGCCCAGGCGGCCGGTTGGCTCTGCCCGCCGGCCCGGGCCGAGCACCTGGGCTTCGGGTCCATCCTCGGTGCCGACGGGCGGATGCTGCGCAGCCGGGCCGGTGGGTCGGTGAAGCTCGTCGGGCTGTTGGAGGAGGCGGTCGCCCGCGCCACCGACCTGGCCCGGAGCAGGAACCCGGAACTCGACGCCGGGGCCGCCGACGAGATCGGCCGGGCGGTGGGCATCGGTGCGATCAAGTACGCCGACCTGTCCGTCGACCGGACCAAGGACTATGTCCTGGACTGGGAGCGGATGCTGGCGCTGGACGGCAACACCGCGCCCTACCTCCAGTACGCGTACGCCCGGATCCGGTCGGTGCTGCGGCGGGCCGGGACCGCCGTGCGGCCGGACGCGCCCATCGTGGTGGCGCAGCCGGCAGAGCGCGCGCTCGCGGTCGAGCTGCTCGGCTTCGCCGGGGTGGTCGGCGAGCTGGAGCGGAGTCTCGAGTTTCACCAGCTCGCCGGTTACCTGCACCGACTCGCGACCGCGTTCAACGCGTTCTACGAGCGCTGCCCGGTGTTGCGTGCCCCCGACGAGCTGCGGGACAGCCGGCTGCTGCTGGCCGAGCTGACCGCCCGGACCCTGCGGCAGGGGCTGCACCTGCTCGGCATCCGCACTGTGGAGCGGATGTGACGAGCCGGCCTCCCGGCCCGGTCAGCGGGCCCTCTTCGTCGCCCGCTTCCGGGGCGGCGTCAACAGGTCGGCGATCTGCGCGATCGCGGCGGGCACCAGGCGGTAGTACGCCCAGACCCCGCGCTTGTCGCGTTCGAGTAGGCCGGCCTCGGTGAGGATCCGAAGGTGATGACTCACTGTCGGCTGGGAGAGATTGAGCGCCGCGGTGAGGTCACTCACGGACGCCTCACCTTCCGGCGCGGACTGGATCAGGCTGAGCAACCGGAGTCGCGCCGGATCGGCGAAGGCCTTAAGCACCCCCGCTAGCCGCTCGGCATCGGCCCGCTTGATGGGATCGCCGGTGAGCGGCGAGATCGCAGGCATGGCAGTTTTCGCAGTTCCCACGCCTGCCATAGTGACACCAACACCATCAATAAACCGGCAGATCCGGCACCAGCCCTCCGATGGCGTCCGGATGGCGCATCGGAACCACCGAACGTGAGTCGATCGCCGACGTCCGTGGTGGCACAAGGGCCGTGTGGAGCTTCGGGAAGCTCCACACGGCCCTAGGTCGAGGTGGGCGTCAGCGGCGGGGTCTGGGTGCGATGCGGGGCAGGACGTACGGCGGCCCCGCGAAGATCAGGTCGGACTTCAACTCCTGGTACGCCCGCTTGGGCTGGTAGTTCTCGTCGTAGATGGTGGCCAGGCCCTCCGGCGGGTCGTCGAACCAGCCCGGCACCCACGAATGTTTGTCACTGAAACCCCAGACGGTGTACGACAGGCAGCTCCGCACGGCGAGGCACGCCTTCATCAGCACGCTGAAGTTCGCGGCCGACGCCTGTAGCCGGGGGTTGATCTCCTCCGAGTTGCCCGCCTGGACGCCCTCCGTCAGCTGGCTGCGGACGTCGACCTCGGTGAACGCGGTCGCGACGCCGAGTCCGCTGAACTTCTTCAGCGCGGCGGTCACCTGGAGGGTGTCGAAGTTGCCGTACTGGGTGCCAAGGTGGCCCTGGGAGCCGACGCCGTCGATCGGGACACCCTGGGCACGCAGGCTCTTGGTCATGTCGTACACGAACTGGGTCTTGTCGTCCGCCGGGTTGCCCGAGCCGAACGCCTCGATGTTGTAGTCGTTGTAGAACAGCAGGGCCTTGGGGTCGGCGGCCCGCGCCCAGCGGAACGCGTCAGCGATGTAGCCGGGCCCGAGGTTCTGCGCCCAGAAGCCCTTGTAGTGCAGGGTCGACGGGGTGTCCCACGGGTCGCTGACCGCCTCGTTGACCACGTCCCACTGCCAGATCTTGCCCTTGTAGCGGTTGACGACGGTGGTGATGTGCTTGCGCAGCAGCTCGCGCAGCTCCTGCTTGCTGATGGAGCCGTCGGCGACGCCGCTGGTCAACCAGGCGGGCAGCTGGTTGTGCCAGACCAGCACGTGACCGCGCACGCTCTGCCGGTTGCGCTTGGCGAACTCGACGAACTGGTCGGCCGGCCCCCAGTTGTAGGTGCCGCGGGTCGGCTCCAGGCTCTCCCACTTCATCACGTTCTCGGCGGTGACCGAGGCGAACTCGGAGGAGACAAGCTTGCGGTACTGCGGGTCGTTGGCGTCGTTGAGGGCATCCATGTTCACCGCGGTGCCGACGTGCAGGCCGTGGCGCAGGCCGAGGGTGCCGAGGCTCTGTGTCGTGGGGTCGTACGGCCGACTCGCGGTCGCCGGCACCGTGTTCAGCGTGGCGATGGTCGCGACGGCGACCAGGCCGACGGTCGACCACTGTCTTAATTTCATGTGCCTGCCTGCCCTTCCAGACGATCAATAGATAGATGTCGATCTAGGAGGTGAGGGTCCGGTGTTGACCGGGTGGAGACGCGAGCTGGTAGGGCGACGCCGGTAGTTCCGGCCGGAAACCGGAAACCCGCTCGAAACGTTAAGCCGATCTATGTCTGGCCGTCAACGCTGAAAACTTCCGGAAATTCATCACATGACCTGCGTGGCGCCGAGTGGCTAGAGGTCGAAACTTTCGGAGGCCGACGAGCGGCCGCTGCGGCGTGTGCGCAGGGGTGCGGCGGCACGGCACATCCCGCGGTGACGTCGTGGCGGCGCACACCGCCCGGGCATCGTCGACGCGGTGGCCGACGATGCCCGGTGACGTTGACGAGGACCGGTCAGCGCAGACCGGCGAAGAGGTCGTCCTCGGGGGTCGGCGCGCCCGTCCGGTCCCGGACCCGCACGAAGGTCTCCACGCCCATCAGCTCGGTGAACCGCTCCTGGCCCAGTTGCAGGAAGAAGATGTTCTCGGTCTGACTGGCGTGAGTGGCCAGCGCGTCGAACTTCTGCGCGCCGTACTTGCTCGTGTCCACCCAGGTGGTGATCTCGTCGTCGGGCAGGCCGAGTTGCGGCCCCGGCTCCTCCGCCGCGTCCGGCTCGGCCCACTCGACGCCGAGCTCCTTCATGATCCGACCGAACTCCGCGAACGCCGTACGCGGCACCGTGGTCCAGTAGACCTTCGCCGGGACGTCCGTCTGCTCGACCGCCGCCATGGTGATCCGATGAGCCTGGATGTGGTCCGGGTGGCCGTAGAAACCGTTCTCGTCGTACGTGACGACCACGTCCGGCCGGTACTGCCGAATCAGCTCCGCGAGCCGGGCCGCCGCCTCCGCCACCGGTGTCGTCCAGAACGCGCCGGGCAGGTCGTTTGTCGGCCAGCCCATCATCCCGGAGTCGGCGTAGCCGAGGGTCTCCAGGTGAGTGACGTTCAGCGTGGCGCAGCTGGCCTCCAGCTCGGCCTGGCGCATCGCCACCACGGCGGCCGGGTCGTGCCCCGCCTCACCCGGCTTGACCCCACCCGGGCCGTCCCCACATCGCCCGTCGGTGCAGGTCACGAGCACGGTGGTGACCCCCTCGGCGGCATAGCGGGCAAGGACGCCGCCGGTGCTCGTCGCCTCGTCGTCGGGGTGGGCGTGCACCGCCATCAGGGTCAGAGGTCGCTCAGCCATGCCATCACCCTACGGTCATCCGGCTACGGCCCCACGACCTCCACCGGGAACGTCCACGGGAGCGGGCATCCTACCCAGTTCGGCATCCGTCGAGCGGTCCTTGTGTGAACGGTGCTCAGGCCCCGGGCGGGTCGTTAGATTCGGGCGTGATCAGCACATCCGAGCAGGTTCGGACGCGGGGAGAAGTCGATGGCAAGGGCCGCTGGCGGGTTCACTGACCTGCGACAGGTCGAGGCCGGAGTGCTGAACGTCGGATACGTGGACGCCGGGCCGCCCGACGGCGACGCGGTGATCCTCCTGCACGGGTGGCCCTACGACATCCACAGCTTCGCCGACGTCGTGCCGCTGCTCACCGCCGCCGGTCAGCGGGTCGTCGTCCCCTATCTGCGGGGCTACGGCACTACCCGGTTCCTCTCCGACGACACCAGGCGAAACGGCGAACCGGCGGCCATGGGGCTCGACCTCATCGCCCTGATGGACGCCCTGAAGATCGACACCGCGAAGCTCGCCGGATTCGACTGGGGCGCGCGGACCGCCGATGTCGTCGCCGCGCTGTGGCCCGAACGCTGCCGGGGGCTGGTCTCGGTCAGCGGTTACCTGATCGCCAGCCAGGAGTCCGGTAAGGCGCCGTTGCCGCCGAAGGCGGAGTTGGCGTGGTGGTACCAGTACTACTTCGCCACCGAGCGAGGGCGGGAAGGTTACGACAAGAACCGGCGCGCCTTCAACAAGATGATCTGGCACACCGCGTCGCCCAAGTGGACGTTCGACGACGCGACGTACGACCGCAGCGCGGCATCGTTCGACAACCCCGATCACGTCGACATCGTGATCCACAACTATCGGTGGCGGATGGCCCTCGCCGACGGCGAGGCACAGTACGACGAGATTGAGAAGCGCCTGGCCACGCAACCGAAGATCACCGTGCCCAGCATCTCCATGGAAGGCGACGCCAACGGCGCGCCCCATGTCGAGCCCACCGTCTACGCCAAGCAGTTCACCGGCCCGTACGAGCACCGGACCGTCGGGGGCGGCGTCGGGCACAACCTGCCGCAGGAGGCGCCGCAGGCATTCGCGGACGCGGTGCTGGAGGTCTGAGTCGCTGGCCTCCCGGTCACCGGGGCGTCGGACGTTCCACCCGCACCGGATCGCCGCGAACCAGCTCGTCGTGGATGCGCCACCGGGCGGTGGTGACGGCACGTCGCGCCGCCTCGTCGCCCTGCTCGATGCGTTGACGCAGCAGGTCCAGGGCGATCCGGCGGTTGAGGCTGAACTGCCGCTCCTCGTCCACCACGACCACCAGGCCCGAGGGGCGGTGCGTTGCGCGTACCGCCGTGCTGGCCTTGTTCCGGTGCTGACCACCCGGCCCACCGGTACGGCAGGCGACGATGTCGACGTCCGCCTCGCGGAACGTCGTCGGCCGGGCGTCACGTTCGGGCGGCTGGGCGGTGACGTACCAGTTCTTCCGGCCAACGCCCGACCGGTACGGGCTGGGGGCCTGCCAGCACAGCGTCCCGGTCCACGAGGCCGCGAACGCCTCGGCGTCGACGCCGGAGATCCGGATCAGCACCGACCGGTAGGTGCCGGCGCGGTCACCGGGCACCGCCTCAACCTGCTGGATCGTCAGACCTCGGCGGACACCCTCGCCGCGCAGCCGGTGCAGCAGTTGACTCAGTGCCCAGGCGCACTCCCGCGGCCCACGCCCGGCCGACAGCAGCAGGGACGCGGTCACGACCGGCCTCGCCGGCTGCGCTGGCCCCGCCGGTCCGACCGTGCGGCGGACCCGAGGTCGGGCGTCTTGTAGGTGACCAGGGGCGTCGTGCTGACCACCGGCGTGGCCAGCTGATGCTCGACCAGGTCGGCGATCACCTGCTCGATGCGCTTGTACGCCGTGGGCGCCTCCTCGAAGAGCAACTGCCGGTCACCGCACACCACCAGCGACCCCACCGGGGTACGGCGTAGCTCCTCGACCGTGTGCTTGGCCCGGCCCCGCCGCAGGGCGTCGGCGCGCGACATCTTGCGGCCAGCGCCGTGGGCCACCGAATGGTTTGCCTCCGGTCCGGCGTGCGCGGCCACCAGGTAGGACGCCGTTCCCCGGGTACCGGCGACCAGAACATCGCGCCCGTCACCCGGCGCCGCGCCCTTGCGGTGCAGGTAGACCCCGTCCCGGACCTCGACCAGGTTGTGGCACTGGTCGACGATCGGCGCGGTGGGCTCGGCCCCCAACGCGTGCGCCACCCGGGCGGCCAGCACCCGGCGGTTGAGCGAACCCCAACGCACCGCGTCGTCGTGCATGCCCAGGTAGGCGCCGGGGTCGGGCGCCGCCCCGGCGCCGTGGACCTCGGTGTGCGCCCGCAGGATCCGCTCGCCCAGACCACGGGAACCGCTGTGCACGATGAGCACCAGATCGCCCGCGTCGAGCCCGAGCCGGCCCGCGTGCCGTACGTCGAAGACGGTGTCGACGCGGGCCAGCTCCACGAAGTGGTTGCCCCGGCCCACCGTCCCGAGACCGTCCAGGTGACCGGCCGGAACGTCACAGTCGACGGCGGCCCAGGCGGGGTCGTCGGCGTCGCGTACCGGGTCGAGGGCCTGGTCGAGGTCGGGGAACCGGGCGGCGAGCCGTTCCGGTACGGCCCGCTTGAGCTTGATCGGAAACACGGCGATGCCGCAGCCGATGTCGGAGCCCACCAGGAACGGGTACAGCACTGTCGACGCCATGGCCGCGCCGATGGGCGCGCCCTTGCCGGGATGCAGGTCCGGCATCGCGGCGACGTGCCGCATGCCGTCCAGGGCGGCGACCTGTTGGCACTGTGCGAGCGCATCGGACTCGATCCAGCTCGCGGGTGAGGCGAACACCGTGACGGTGGCCGGGGCGGACGGGGGCAGGGGCTCCCGAGGGAGGTGGTGCTGGGACAAGGAGGCTCATCTCTGGCTGCGAACGTGAAAGCGGACGGCGTCACGGCCCCCGGGAGGCGTCACCGGTGGCGCGGAGCAGGGGGTGGAGTCCGTCAGTACGTCATGGACGACACTCTGGCCGAGGCGCGCCAGGCACGACAACTGATTTCCTTCACGACGTACGCTGCCGCGATGAGCGCACCGCGTCGCATCCTGGTCTACGGGGTGTACGGCTCCGGCAAGTCCACCCTCGCGGCGCGATTGGCCGAACACCTCGGACTGCCCTGGTATCCGGTGGACGATCTGCTCTGGCAACCGGGCTGGGTCGAGGTGCCGGTCGCCCAGCAGCGCAGCCGGATCGAGGAGATCTGCCGACGGGACCGCTGGATCATCGACGGGGCGTACCACGGCTGGCGGGACGTCCCGATGGCCCGCGCCGACCTGGTCGTCGGCCTAGACTATCCACGATGGCGTTCGTTCGGGCGGTTGCTCCGCCGCACCGTCCGCCGGGTGGTCACCGGCGAGGTGATCTGCAACGGCAACCGCGAGTCGCTGAGCAGTGTGCTGTCCCCGGACTCGATCCTGGTGTGGCACGTCACCGCGTTCGGCCGGGCCCGACGGCGGATGCGGGCCTGGCAGGCCGACCCGTCCGCGCCGCCCGTGGTGTTACTGCGCTCCCCAGCGGAGCTGGACGTCTGGCTGGCCGGGCTGCCCCGCCGGTGAGGCCGCGCGAACACCCGCCGAACTGACCCGGGCGGGGCGGCGGCCGTCACCAACGACGGCCGGGTACCGGGCCGCTCTCGACGAACGCCACACGGCGATGACCGAGCAATTTGGTCTGACCGGAGCCCAGGTGACGGTCCTGGACGTTCTCGATCTCGCACCGGGCTACGTCCTCGTGCCGACCAGGTGGACGTTGGACTTCGCGCCGCCCCGGGGCGAGGCCGGCGGCGCGCAGTTCGCGCAGACCTACGTGGTACACCTCGGCGACCCCCGGCCACAGATCCTGCTCTACCTGTCCCACGAGCGGGAGGACGAAGCCAGGCGCCAGCTGGGGCTCACCGGCTGACCGTCCATGGCGAATACGTCGTCGGCCCGCTCCCGGTGGGAGGGGGGCCGACGACGTGACGTGGCCCGGCCGGGATCACACCGGCCGGGCCACCGATCAGGACTCCAGGCGTCGACGCCTGGCCAGGAAGAACGCGACCGCGCCCAGCACGACCATCACACTTCCGACGCCGGTCATGGCCGGGACCGCACCGCTGCCGGTGACCGGCAGGATGGGGTGCTTGCCGCCGCCACCAGGTTTACCGGGAGCGCCAGGGCTGCCAGGTGCGCCAGGGCTGCCAGGTGCTCCGGGTGCTCCGGGAGGTCCGGACGGACCAGGTGCGCCGGGGCTACCGGGTGCTCCGGGGGCGCCGGGGCTACCGGGTGCGCCAGGTGCTCCCGGGCTACCAGGTGCCCCTGGACTGCCGGGGGCGCCGGGGCTACCGGGTGCTCCCGGGCTGCCGGGTGCGCCGGGGCTACCGGGTGCTCCTGGACTGCCGGGTGCGCCGGGGCTGCCGGGCGGGCCGGACGGGCCGGGCGGGCCGGACGGGCCGGGTGGGCCGGTGGGCCCGGGTGGGCCGGTGGGCCCGGGCGGGCCCGTCGGCCCGGCGCAGATCGGCGCGGTGATGACGTTGGTGTCGAGGGTGACGGCGGCGGTGCGCGCCAGCGCGCGGCCCTGGAGGGTCGCGCCCGTGGCCATCGTGATCGCGGCCTGAGCCATGATGGTGCCCACGAAGGTGGTGCCGGTGCCGATCGTCGCCGAGCTCCCGATCTTCCAGAACACGTTGCAGGCCGAAGCCCCGTTGGTCAGGACGACGCTGCTGTTCGACGCCGTCGTCAGCGACGAGTCGACCTGGAAGATGAACACGGACGACGGGTCGCCCTGGCCGTTGAGCGTCAACGCTCCGGTCAGTTGGGCCGCCCCGATCCGGTAGACCCCTTCGTTGAGCGTGTTACCACCCAACTCCGCCGGGAGGTTGGTGAACGGGGTCCGGCCGGCGGCGTCGTTGAAGGCGATGGTCAGGTCGCTCTGGGCCTGGAGTGCGACCGCGTCACCGAGGTGCACCTCGCCGCCGATGGTTGCCGTTCCGAAGCCGGAGGCGGTGTTTCCGGGGAACCGCCCGAGGCTCTGGGCCAGGAAGCTGGGGCCGGTGTTGGTGGGCTCCGCCCCCGCCAGGACCGAGAAGTCGGCCGCCGTCCCCAGGTTGACCGGTGCTTCCTGCGCGTTTGCGGCGGTCGAGCTGAAGAGCAGCAGGCTGGCTGCCACTGTGGCGGCCGCACCAGCCGCGAGCGACGGCAGTACCACCCGCCGCCGTAGCCAATGTTTGGGTTTAGCTGTCACAGAACACCCCTCCGTGGGTACTACTCGCAGGAGACGTCCAGCGAGTGGCGTCCTGCGTGATACGGCTTGTATGGCGCCGATAAGCGCGCTGACCACCACATCACGCCGGGTGTTCAAATGAGGGCAAAACGGAACAATAGCCGAAGTGTATCTATCTGAATCGGACGGACCTTCGCGTTCTTGTTCGCCGCTCCCACGGCGGGCGGGCGGGTGCGGCCAGGCGGTCGAGCGAACCTCGGCCTATCGCCGGACCGCCGGGACCGGCCTGATCGCGCGGCCGAGGACGCAGGGGGAGGACGGGCTGTTGCTGGTGGCCGGGAAACGGAACGTGCGCAGCTCCTCCACCTCGAAGCCGGCCGCGCCGATGGCGGCGACGGTGTCGCGGTTGGTGTGGCAACCGGCGAACAGCTTCGGCCACAGTGTGGCGTCGACGAGTCGTTGGGTGCGGTGCAGACCGGTGGCCTCCTCGGCGGCCACGTGCTCGAAGAACCGCACCTGGCCACCGGGGCGCAGCACCCGGCTGATCTCGGCCAACGCGCTCGCCTGATCGGGCACGGTGCACAACACCAACGCGACCACCGCCGCGTCGAACTCGCCGTCCCCGGCGGGCAGCGCCTCGGCCAGACCGTCGACGACAGTGACCGGAACCGGCGCGGTCGCCGCAGCGCGCTCGGCAGCGGCACGGAGACGCCGTTCCGGCTCGACCGCGAGGACCTGAGTCACCCCCGGCGGGTAGTGGGCGAACATTCGCCCGTTGCCCGCACCGATCTCGATCACCCGGCCGGACAGGCCGGCGACCAGGTCCCGCCGGAACGCCGCCGTGCCGGCGCGGTCCATGGCGACGCTGAGCCGCTCGTACACCCGAGCGAACACCGGGTGGGACACCGTGGCCACATCGACCTCCTGATCTCCGTTGAACTGTTCTCCGGCGATTGTCCTGCATCCGCGCACGCTTTCCGTCTTACTGGTTGGCAGCACGATTCAACCCAGTGCAGACAGGACGTGGTTCGATCATGAAGATCGTTGTCATCGGGGGCAGCGGCCTCATCGGTTCCAAGCTCGTGGACCGCCTTGGCGCCCAGGGCCACGAGGCGGTGCCGGCATCGCCGAAGACCGGCGTGAACACCCTGACCGGCGAGGGAGTGGCCGATGCGCTCACCGACGCCGAGGTCGTCGTCGACGTGTCGAACTCGCCGTCGTTCGAGGACGCCGCCGTACTGCAGTTCTTCGAGACCTCGACCCGGACGCTCCTCGCTGCCGCGTCGGACGCCGGGGTGAACCACTACGTGGCGCTCTCCATCGTGGGGTGCGACCGGATCCCGGACAGCGGGTACATGCGCGCGAAGGTTGCCCAGGAGAAGCTCATCGTCGCGTCCGGACTCCCGTACTCGGTGGTGCACGCCACCCAGTTCTTCGAGTTCCTCCAGGGCATCATCGACACCGCCACGGACGGCGACACCGTGCACCTCGCGCCGGTGCTCATTCAGCCGATGGCCGCGGACGACGTCGCGGCCGCGGTGGCCGAGGTCGCGCTCGGCGCGCCGACGAACTCCGTGGTCGAGGTCGCCGGCCCGGAGCAGTTCCGCCTCGACGAACTGGGCCGATCCCTCCTCGCCGACCAACAGGACCGTCGTTCGGTGGTGGCCGACCCCGACGCCCGGTACTTCGGCGCCAAGCTGGCCGAACGCTCCCTCGTCCCGGCCGACGGTGCCCGCCTCGCCGGCACCGGCCTGGACGACTGGCGCACCCGGGCGGGCCGGGGACACTGAGCCGGCCCGCTACCTCGACGTCCCGGGCGGGCCGGCCCGCCCGCCGAGGCGCTGCACCAACTCCCGTACCACCCCGGTGAACGGCTCGTCCGACTCACCCGGCCAGTGCCCGTGGATGGGTGGGGCGACGCTGTCCCCGGGGGGTGTCACCACGTCATCGGGATCACGCTGCCGACGATCCACAGCGGCAGCCGGGTCACCGGGGGTGGCCGGCCCGGGTGCGGGATGCGGCGAGAAGATCCAGCCACCGATGGGGTCCGTGTCGCGCCACAGGTTCACCCAGCGCCAACCCACCCGCCGGCCGATCTCGTACAGTGCCGCGTCGTCGACGTAGGCGGGGAAGAGTCGTGCGTAGAGGCGGCGCAGCGGGGATCCGTGGGTGAGCAGGGCGACCCGGTCGCCGACCTGCGGCGGCAGCCGGAGCACCGTGGCGGCGAGCAGGACCGAGCCGTGGCTGTGCCCGGTGAGCAGCACCGCGTCGCCGCGCTCGACGAGGTAGGTGATCCGGCGGACCAGCTCCGGCACTGCCCGCTCGGAGTAGCAGGGCGGCGCGAACGGGTGGGCGGCCCGGGGCCAGAACGTGCCAAGGTCCCAGAGGACACCGATGTGCCGGCGGTACGGCTCGGTCCGGTACGCGAAGATGCCGCCGATGATCAGGCCGAGGATGATCGCCGCGACCACCCAGCCGGCGAAGACGATGGCGAACGTGACCGCGTCCGCCGGCAATCCGATGTTCCGCTCGATGACGTCGCCCGGGACCTGCCCGAGCAGGCCGATCGTGGTGGTGGCCGTGCCGAGTCCGGCGAGGCAGCCGTAGACCACGGCCAACGGCACCAGTTTCTCGGTGAAGCGAGCCCGGGCTATCGCGTCTCGGACCTGCCGCAGTCGGGGCCCTGCCTCGGCCGGCGGGTTCGGGAAGTCGCGCGCGACGATCGCCGCGGCGGCCCGCCGTCGACCGCGACGGGAGACCAGGATGACGAGGCCGGCGACGATCGCGGTGATCAGCACCGCGCGGAAGAAGCCGTAGATTGCCCAGGTGTAGGCCCGGGGTGGGCCGGCAGCGATGCCCTCCGCGGTTGGCACGTCGCGATCCAGGAAATCCGCCACCCGGCCGACCAGTTCGGCCGAGTACGCCACCGCCATGCTGATCCCGGTGGCGGCGACCACGAGAGCGCCCAGCCCGAACAGCGGGATGCCGCTGCGCTCCCGGCACTGCTGCCAGAGCAGCACCACGCCCAGCGCGGTCAGCAGCGCCGTCTGGGCCACGAACAGGCCAGTCAGCGTCGAGTCGTAGCCGGGGAGTTCCCGCTCCTCAGGCCAGGGTTGCGAACTGGTCAGCACGTGCGCCACGACGACCACGGTCAGGATGATGGCAGCGGTCCGGAGGGTGCGGGTGACCCGGTCGAGGCGTTTGTCGCCGGGGGCCCGGTCGATCAGGGGCGGCGTGCAGAGCAGCCCCACGCAGCCCGTCAGGATCACCCCCGTGACCGCCGTCAGCGCGATCGTGGCCGCCGAAGCGCCACTCGCGCCGCGGGCCAGGAGCAGGGCGAGGTCCAGCGTCGCGAAGGCCACCGCGACATGGATGGCGCGCAACCGGCCCACCAGGGGCTCGGCGTCCCACTGACCGAGGGTGCCGAGTCGGGACGCGGAGATGTCCTCATCGGGTGCGCGAAACGCCTCGAACGTCCGCTCCGGTCGGCAGCTGACCCGCCAGATCAGGCCGATCGCGGCGGCCGGGACCAACGCGAGCACCGCCAGTCGCAGTCCGACCGGCCGTCCACTCAACCAGGACAACCAACTGCGTCCGGACAGGCAGTCGGGCGACGCCAGACATTTCCAGCCGACGAGGTCCAGGGCGACGCCGGCGATGGCGAGCACGTACAACACGGTGAGGGTGAGCGCCAGCACCCGACACAGGGACTTGACCGTCGCCTCGGACCTCGGGTTCGCCGGGCGCATCCAGATCGCGACGTTGACCAGCATGAAGGGGAGCAGGAAGACCACCGCCAGGGTGCGGGCCACGGTGCCGGAGGGCAGGTCACCCCAGCGGTACGCCTCAAGCGTCACCCCGGGCACGCCGGTGCTGTCCGGGCACCGGTGGCGCACCCGGTAGAACCCCCCACTGCGGTCGCCGGCGACCTGCCCGGTCTGCCCCAGGCCCAGCACCTGTGCGGCGCTCGCGCCGGAGACTCCGTGCACCCGTAGCTCCACCACGTCACCGGAGTCGTCCGGCCCGCTCAACCGCGCTGATCCATCCGACGTCCCCCCGAGGCGTCTCGCATCCCTTGTCCCGAGATCCGGCCCCGACGTCACGCGCCGGGCCGCCGACCACGGTGACGGCAGAGCCGCGCCTACCCGATCCGGACGCCCTCAATCCCGGCCGGGGTGCTACCGCCCGGGCAGGGCCCGACCGGCGGTCACCCGCCAGCGTCGACCGGGAGACGGTGGCGGCCGACCGGCTCTGGGCGTACGCCGAGAAGGCGCTCGCCTCGCGCTGGGGACGGCCGGGCCGTGCCGGCGAGGATTGATCCGGTCGTGGCGGGGTAGGTGCCGCCATGGTCGCTGCCGGTCGGCGCGGAGCGGACGCGGGCCCGTCGACCCTCGGCCGGTGGTGGGACCGCGTGGTGGCCGCGTTGCGCGAGCGGGTCCGTCGGGTACGAACCATCGGCGGCCTGGCCCTACAGGCCGGCCTGGCGGCGGGGCTGTCCTGGTTCGTGGCGCACTCGCTGTTGCAGGTGTCGCAGCCGGTTTTCGCACCGATCTCCGCCGTCTCGACTCTGGCCGCGTCCGTCGGCCAGCGCTTGCGTCGCACCGTCGAGCTGATCATCGGTGTCACGGTCGGGGTGCTGATCGGCGACGCGCTGCTCCTGGTGATCGGCACCGGGTGGTGGCAGCTCGCCCTGATCGTCGTGCTGGCGATCGTCGTCGCGCTGTTCCTCGCGGGTAGCGCGGCGGTGGTGATCCAGGCCGGGGCGACGGCGGTGCTCATCGCCACGCTCAGCCCGGCCGTTCGGGATCTGGAGATCCCCCGGTTCGTGGACGCGCTCATCGGGGGAGGGGTGGCGCTGCTGGTCACCGCCGTGTTGCTGCCGCTGAACCCGCTGCGGGTGCTCAACCGGGCCGCGCGGCCGGCGTTGGATCTCCTCGCGTCCCAGCTCGACGCCACCGCCGAGGCGCTGTCCGAGCGGGACGCCACTCGGGCCCGTACCGCCCGGGGTGAGCTGCGGCAGAGCGCGGGCCGGTTGAAGGCGTTCGTCGAGGCGACCCAGGGCGCCCGGGAGGCGAGCACCCTGTCACCGGTGTACTGGCATCAACGGCACGGGCCGGTGGGCCGCTACGCGCAGGCGGCGGAGCCGATCGACCGGGCGATGCGCAACAGCGGCACCCTGATCCGACGATCGGTGACGCTCATCGAGGACGGCGAGCCGGTGCCGGAGTCGTTGCCGACGGCGGTGGCTGATCTCGCCGAGGCAGTCCGCCTGCTGAAGCGGCAGTTCGCCGCCGGCGCCGAGCCGAACCGGGCCCGGGAGCAGGCGCTGCGGGCGGTTCTGACGGCCGGGCACGCCTATCGGGACGGCGTCGGCTTCTCCGGTGCGGTGGTGGTGGCACAGGTCCGGACGACCGTCAGTGACCTCCTGGTCGCCTCCGGGCTGAGCCAGGAGGAAGCGAATCACCTGGTCCGGAGGGGTTTCGGCGACCTCTGAGAGTCAGCTCACCCCCGGCGGAGCCACCTGACGGCACCTTCCTGAGCCATGGCTGTTGCACTCTGAGCCAAAGTGGTGCCATGATGGTGCCATGGAGCTGAGGTCATACGTCGAGAACCTGCGTAACGAGTTCGCCGTGGCCGCGGAGGGCGTGGACCCGGAGGCCCGGGCGCTGGCCGAACGACTCTTCGCGCAGTTGGAGGCGGCCACCCGTCTCACTCTGCTCGAAGCGCTGTCGGACGCGGCCGACGAGATCACCCGTGACCTCGCACCGGGCTCGGTGCACGTTCGGTTGCGGGGGCGCGAGCCCGACTTCGTGGTGACGCCGGCCAGCCTGTCGGTCGAGGTGGTGAGCGAGCCCAGCGGCCCGCCACCGCTGTCGGTGCCGGTGTCCGCGCCCGACGGTGACGAGGGCGGCACCTCGCGGATCAACCTGCGGCTCCCCGACCACCTGAAGGCCAGCGTCGAGGACGCCGCCGGCCGCGCCGGGCTGTCGGTCAACGCCTGGCTGGTGCGCGCCGTCGCCGGTGCCATCGGGGCGGGCGATACGGAACGTCGTCCACCCCACCGGCCGGAGCCGCGCTCCGGCCAGCACTTCACCGGCTGGGCCCGCTAACTTCCCGTACCCCTTCCACCACGCCGCCGACCAGCGGCGACCATCGCCGACCACCTTTCGGGAGACCACCATGCCTGTTTTCGAAACACCAGAACCGATTTCCGTCCAGATCGAGCTGCCGATCGGCGATGCCTGGATCGCCGCGAGCGACCGCACCGACACGGTGGTGACGGTGCGGCCCCGCGACCCGTCGAGCAAGGCCGACGTGAGCGCCGCCGAACAGAGCACCGTCGAGTTCGCCGCCGGGCGACTGGTGATCCGGGTGCCGAAGAGTTGGCGCCGCTACGGGTTCGGCCCCGGGCCGTCGGTCGACGTCCAGATCGAGGTGCCGACCGGGTCGCGGGTGTACGCCGAGGCGGCGTGGGCGGCGTTCCGCTGCGAGGGTCGGCTCGGTGAGTGTCGGATCAAGACCGGCAGCGGCATCCGACTCGACGAGACCGGGCCGTTGGAGATCGACAGTAGCCACGGCGAGGTCGCGGTAGAGCGTGTGTTGGGCTCCGCCCGGGTGAAGGCCTCGTCCGGCAAGGTGCGCATCGGCGCGGTCGACGGCACCGCCGAGATCAAGAACTCGTCCGGCGACTGCTGGATCGGCCGCAGCGGTGGCGACGTCCGGATCAACACGGCCTACGGCGACATCACCGTGGACGCCTCGCAGGCCTCGGTGACGGCGCGCACCGCCTACGGCAACCTCCGGCTGGGTGAGGTCACCCGCGGCGCGGTCGACGCACAGACCTCCTACGGCGCGATCGAGGTCGGCATCCGTCGCGGGACCGCCGCCTGGCTCGACGTCAGTTCCAAGCACGGTCGCGTGCACAACGCGCTGGAGTCGACCGACAGCCCGGCGCAGACCGACGAGACGGTCGAGGTCCGAGCGAACACCTCCTACGGCGACATCATGATCCGCCGCGCCTGACCCACCGCCCCGCCGACCACAAATGAGGAGACCATGACCAGCTCCATGAACCCCGCGATCGTCGCCACCGACCTGCGCAAGTCCTACGGCGACAAGGTCGTGCTGGACGGCATCGACCTGATGATCACCGAGGGCACCATCTTCGCGTTGCTCGGTCCGAACGGCGCCGGCAAGACCACCACCGTGCAGATCCTCTCCACCCTGATCAACGCCGACGGCGGTAACGCCCGCGTCTTCGGCCACGACCTGACCCGGGAACCCGACGCGGTACGCGCGCTGATCGGCGTCACCGGCCAGTTCTCCGCCGTCGACAACCTGCTCACCGGCCGGGAGAACCTGACCCTGATGGCCGACCTGTGCCACCTGGACAAGGTCGCCGGTCGGCGGCGGATCGCCGACCTGCTCGACCAGTTCGACCTGACCGACGCGGCGGCCAAGCCGGTGTCGACGTACTCCGGCGGCATGCGCCGCCGGCTCGACCTAGCGATGACCCTGGTCGGCGAGCCCCGCGTCATCTTCCTCGACGAGCCGACCACCGGCCTCGACCCGCGCAGCCGCCGGGCCATGTGGCACATCATCCGCACACTCGCCGCCGAGGGCGTGACCATCCTGCTCACCACGCAGTACCTGGAGGAGGCCGATCAGCTCGCCGACCGGGTGGCGTTCCTCGACCACGGCCGGTTGATCGCCGAGGGCACGCCGCGCGAGCTCAAGCGGCTCATCCCGGGCGGCCACGTCGTGTTGCAGTTCGCCGACCAGGAGGGGCTCGACGTGGCGGCCCGGACGTTCGAGGCTGCCACCCGGGACGATGCGGCGCTCACCCTCCAGGTGCCGAGTGACGGCGGGGTCGGGTCGCTGCGATCCCTGCTCGACCAACTCGACCGCGCCTCGATCAGCGTGGCGGCGCTCTCTGTGCACACCCCCGACCTCGACGACGTCTTCCTCACCCTCACCGGTCAGCCCGACACCCGGGCCAGCCGACCCGACCACGAAAGGGCTCCCGCGCGATGAGCACCCTCTCCCTCGCCGTCCGCGACTCGAGCACCATGCTGCGGCGCAACCTGCTGCACATGCGGCGGTACCCGTCGATGACGTTCCTGCTCATCGGTATCCCGATCATCATCCTGCTGCTCTTCGTCTACGTCTTCGGCGGCACGCTCGGCGCCGGCCTCGGCCCGTCCGGTGACCGCTCCCAGTACGCCAACTACGTCACCCCCGGCATCCTGCTCATCACCGTGGTCAGCGCCGCGCAGGGCACCGCCATCTCGGTCGCGATGGACATGACCGAGGGGATCATCGCCCGGTTCCGCACGATGTCGATCTTCCGACCGTCGGTCCTGACGGGACACGTGCTGGGCAGCCTCGTCCAGACCATGCTCAGCCTCGTGGCCGTCACCGTCGTGGCGCTGCTGGTCGGGTTCCGGCCCACGGCCAACGCGGTCGAGTGGTTCGCGGCGATCGGCGTCCTCGCCATGATCACCTTTGCGCTGACCTGGCTGTCCGTCGCCCTGGGTCTGGTCAGTGACAGTGTCGAGACGGCCAGCAACCTGCCCATGCCGCTGATCCTCCTGCCGTTCCTCGGCAGCGGGTTCGTCCCCACCGACTCCATGCCGACCGCCGTGCGCTTGTTCGCGGACTACCAGCCCTTCACGCCCGTCATGGAGACCCTTCGCGGCCTGCTGCTGGGCACCGGGATCGGCACCAACGGGATCATCGCGGTCGTCTGGTGCGCCGTGATCAGCGTGGGCTGCTTCCTCTGGGCGAAGGCCCTGTACAACCGCAACCGGACGGCCTGATCCGTCCGGCGCGCTCGGTCTCGCCATCGCAGGCGGAGAGCCGGCGGCTCGGCCCAGGAGGGTCGGGCCGCCGGCTCGTGGCGTCGTGCGACCGGCGGCGCGAGTGCGTGGTCGGGCGGCGGGTCGGCGGCGCGAGCGCGTGAAAGGGCGGCGGATTGCCGGCGCGAGTGCGTGATCGACTCGGCTTTGGTGAAGTCGGCCGATCACGCCGCCGCCTACCCCGCGACTTCAAGGAGCACGAGTGGATCTTGCTTCCGAGGCCGCCGACGCGCCGTTGGGCGCGCGGGCCGACCGGGCGGCGCGGGCACACCGAGACGTTGAATGTTATCGATAACACCGGGCTGCCGTCCGGCTTCGCGCCGGGTGGGCGCCCTCCGGAGCGTTCGGCCATGAGCCCCGCATGGTCGTCGATGGCTGTCGGACGGATCCGAGCACGCGACCGCGACGCCCCCGGGAATGTTATCGCTGCCATCATCGCCGGGGGAGAAGTGGTCGCTATCGGACGGTCGGTCCTGCGGTGTCCGGCGCGCTGGACCTGTCGCGCCGCCTGTGGACGGGTCTCCCGGCGGTGCTCGTACCGGACGCCGGCCCCAATCGTCAGATGGCTGCCGCAGTTGACGCCGGAATCGCGCGGTTTGCACCGGTCCGCTATCTACCCTCCCGAGTCGGTCCGCCTTCCGCGTTCCGTTACGGAGCTGTTGCGGGTAGATGTCTTGACGAGCCTGGATGTGAGCGTTAACACTATCCCCGTTAACGGTGGAGGTGAACATGAACCGTGTGGACGGAGCTGACGACCGCTACGTCGTCGGTGTCGACTACGGCACCCTGTCCGGGCGAGCTCTGGTGGTCCGTGTCGGCGATGGTGCCGAGTTGGGGACCGCGGTGCACGAGTACGGCGATGGCGTGATCAGCACGGCGCTTCCGGGAGGTCGAACGCTGCCCCCGGACTGGGCCCTGCAGAACCCACAGGACTACCGCGACGTGCTGCGGTACGCCGTCCCCGCAGCGGTGTCCGCCGCGGGGGTGGACCCGGCGGCGGTGGTCGGCATCGGCATCGACTTCACCGCCTGCACCGTGCTGCCGACGCTCGCCGACGGCACCCCGCTGTGCGAGACCCCCGAGCTGCGCGACCGACCGCACGCCTGGGTCAAGCTGTGGAAGCACCACGCCGCGCAGCCGCACGCCGACCGGATCAACGCGCTGGCCCACGAGCGGGCCGAGCCATGGATCGGCCGGTACGGCGGCAAGATCTCCGCCGAGTGGCAGTACGCCAAGGGCCTTCAGATCCTGGAGGAGGACCCGGAGGTCTACGACCGGGCCGAGCGCTTCATCGAGGCGGCCGACTGGATCGTCTGGCAGCTCTGCGGCACCGAGACCCGCAACGTCTGCACGGCCGGATACAAGGGCATCCTTCAGGACGGTCACTACCCCTCCGAGGGCTTCCTGACCGCGCTCAACCCCAACTTCGGCGACTTCGTGGCCAAGCTGGACGGCCCGTTGCTGCCCCTCGGGGCCCGGGCCGGCGCGCTCACCGCCCAGGCCGCCGCCTGGACCGGCCTCCCGGAGGGGATCGCGGTGGCCGTCGGCAACGTCGACGCGCACGTCACCGCGGCGTCCGCGCAGGCGGTGCAGCCCGGTCGGCTGGTCGCCATCATGGGCACCTCGACCTGCCACGTCGTCAACGGCGCGGAGGTCGCCGAGGTGGCCGGCATGTGCGGTGTGGTGGACGGTGGCATCAGCCCCGGCGCGTGGGGTTACGAGGCTGGGCAGAGCGGTGTCGGTGACATCTTCGGCTGGTTCGTCGACCACGCCGCCCCGGCCGGCATCGACTCGCACGAACGCCTCACCGAGCTGGCCGCGAGTCAGCCTGTCGGCGCGCACGGCCTGATCGCGTTGGACTGGTGGAACGGCAACCGTTCCCTGCTGGTCAACCACGACCTCAGCGGGATGATCGTCGGCATGACCCTGGCCACCCGGCCAGCGGACATCTACCGGGCCCTGCTGGAGTCCACCGCGTACGGCACCCGGATGATCATCGAGGCGTTCGTCGACGCCGGAGTCCCGGTGAACGACCTGGTGATCGCCGGTGGTCTCACCAACAACGCGCTGCTGATGCAGATCTACGCCGACGTGACCAGGCGACCGCTGAACATCATCGCCTCGGCGCAGGGGCCGGCGCTGGGCTCGGCGATCCACGCCGCCGTCGCCGCCGGTGAGTTCCCCTCGATCCACGAGGCGTCGCAGGCGATGGGCCGGGTGCACGAGGCCGTCTACCGCCCGGACCCCGAGCGGGCCCGCGCCTACGACGCCCTCTACGCCGAGTACCGGGCGCTGCACGACCACTTCGGTCGTGGCGGCAACGACGTCATGCTCCGCCTGCGGGCGATTCGCAACGCGGCGGTCGAGACCGCCGCTACCACCCACGAGGCCCCGCTGGAGGTGGTGGCGTGAACGCCGAGGTGACCCGACAGATCGGCGAGCTGCGCGAGACCGTCGCCCGCCTGCACGCCGAACTGACCCGGTACAACCTGGTCGCCTGGACGTCCGGCAACGTCTCCGCGCGGGTCCCCGGCCAGGACCTGATGGTGATCAAGCCGAGTGGGGTGAGCTACGACGACCTCACCGCGGCCACGATGGTGGTGTGCGACCTCGACGGTGTTCTCGTCGAGGGCGACTTCGCCCCGTCCAGCGACACCGCCGCCCACGCCTACGTCTACCGGGCCATGCCCGAGGTCGGTGGGGTCGTGCACACGCACAGCTCGTACGCGACCGCCTGGGCCGCCTGTGGGGAGTCGATCCCCTGCCACCTCACCGCACAGGCCGACGAGTTTGGTGGGGAGATCCCCATCGGTCCGTTCGCGCTGATCGGCGGTGACGACATCGGCAAGGGCATCGTCGCCACGCTCGCCGGGCACCGCTCGCCCGCGGTGCTGATGCGCAACCACGGCGTGTTCACCATCGGCCGCGACGCCCGCGCGGCGGTCAAGGCGGCGGTCATGTGCGAGGACGTGGCCCGTACCGCGCACCTTGCCCACACCCTTGGGCAGCCGGTCCCGATGGCCCAGGCAGACATCGATGCTCTTTATGACCGTTACCAGAACGTCTACGGTCAACAACCAGTCGCACCGGCGGGTTCCTGACCCTGCACCGATAATCCGAGACCCGTCGGTCTGCACCACGACGCACCAGCACGCACCACCCGCGTACGCCGCTTTTTCGCACCTCGGCGGTTGGCGCGGTTACCCACCACATCCAGCCAAGGAGATTCGATGGGAAAGATGCGAACGCAGTCCGCTCCGTGGCGCGCTGCCGCGGTCCTCGCCAGCGTGCTGCTGGTCGGCGGCGTGGCGGCCTGCGGCAATAGCGACACCGGCGGCGGCGGCACCAAGGACGACGGCAAGATCACGATGGGCTTCTCGCAGGTCGGTGCGGAGAGCGGGTGGCGTACCGCGAACACCATCTCGATCAAGGAGGCCGCCACGGCGGCCGGGATCGAGCTGAAGTTCGACGACGCGCAGCAGAAGCAGGAAAACCAGATCAAGGCGATCCGCAACTACATCCAGCAGAAGGTCGACGTGATCGCCTTCTCGCCGGTGGTGGAGTCCGGGTGGGACACCGTGCTCAAGGAGGCCAAGGACGCCGGCATCCCGGTCATCCTGACCGACCGCTCGGTGGACTCGGCCGACAAGTCGCTGTACAAGACCTTCCTCGGCTCGGACTTCGTGAAGGAGGGCCGGCTCGCGGGCGAGTGGCTGGTCGAGCAGAAGAAGACCGCCTCGGGCCCGGTGAACATCGTCGAGCTTCAGGGCAGCACCGGCGCGGCGCCGGCGAACGATCGCAAGAAGGGCTTCGGTGAGGCGATCGCCGCCAACCCGAACCTGAAGGTCATCGCCTCTCAGACGGGCGACTTCACCCGGGCCGGCGGTAAGCAGGTCATGGAGCAGTTCCTCAAGGCCAACAAGCAGATCGACGTGTTGTTCGCGCACAACGACGACATGGGCCTCGGCGCGATCGAGGCGATCACCGCTGCCGGCAAGGTCCCCGGCAAGGACATCACCATCATCACGATCGACGCCGTCAAGGACGGCATGCAGGCTCTCGCCGACGGGAAGTTCAACTTCATCGCGGAGTGCAGCCCGCTGCTCGGCCCGCAGCTGATGGACCTGGCCAAGAAGGTCAAGGCCGGCCAGGAGGTGCCTGCTCGGATCGAGACCGAGGAGACCACCTTCACCCAGGCGCAGGCCAAGGAAGCTCTGCCCAACCGTAAGTACTGATCGACGACGGGGTCGCCGCGTTCGCGTGGCGGCCCCGCCGCGTCGCCTCCCTACCCGAAACGGACCGGGCTTGGCCCGCGACGACCCCCGTACCACGCCCGCCCGAGCGACCCCCAGGGACGACCGGGCGGGCGTGGCGGGAGCGTAGCGGCCCTTCCGTGTCGAGAACCCAGAAGAGGTCTGATGGGATGACGGATAGCCGTCCGGTCCTGACGATGACCGGGATCAGCAAATCCTTCCCCGGGGTGCGCGCACTCCACGACGTCAACTTCCGGCTCTTCCCCGGCGAGGTGCACGCCCTGATGGGCGAGAACGGCGCCGGCAAGTCGACCCTCATCAAGGTGCTCACCGGCGTCTACGACACCGACGAGGGCGCGATCACCCTCGATGGCGAGCCCGTGTCGTTCACCGGGCCGATGCAGGCGACCGCCGCCGGTGTGAGCACCGTTTTCCAGGAAGTCAACCTCTGCACCAACCTCTCGGTGGCGGAGAACATCTTCATCGGCCGTGAGCCTCGGGTCTTCGGCGCCGTCCGCTGGGGTGAGGTCCGCCGCCGCGCCCGAGCCCTGCTGGCCCGCCTCGACCTCGACCTCGACGTCAGCGCGCCTCTCGGCTCGTACTCGCTGGCGATCCAGCAGATGGTCGCCATCGCCCGCGCGATCGACATCAAGGCCCGGGTGCTGATCCTGGACGAACCGACGTCCAGCCTCGACGCCAGCGAGGTGGCGCAGCTGTTCCGCATCATGCGGCAACTGCGCGACGAGGGCATCGCGATTCTGTTCGTGACCCACTTCCTCGACCAGGTCTACGAGATCGCCGACCGGATCACCGTGCTGCGCAACGGCGGACTCGTCGGCGAGTACCTCACCACCGAGCTGCCCCAGCTCTCCCTGGTCGAGAAGATGATCGGCAAGGAGCTCGACGTCCTGGAGGGCATCGAGGAGCACTCCCGGCGGGACCTGACCGCGCTGGAGGAGGGCACCCCCCTGGTGGCGGTGTCGAACTTCGGTCGGGCGGGTGCGGTCGAGCCGTTCAGCCTCACCATCCACGCCGGCGAGGTGGTGGGCCTGGCCGGCCTGCTGGGCTCGGGGCGTACCGAGGTCGCGCGGCTGTTGTTCGGGGCCGACCGGACCGACGGCGGCCAGGTGGCGATCGACGGTACGGCGAGCAGCCTGCGCACCCCCGCGCAGGCCATCGACCACGGCGTGGGCTTCTGTTCGGAGAACCGCCGGGCCGAGGGGATCGTCGCGGACCTGTCGGTCCGCGAGAACATGATCCTCGCCATGCAGGCGGCCCGCGGCTGGCTGCGGCCCATTCCGCGTCGCCGCCAGGACGAGCTGGTCGACAAGTACGTCAAGGCCCTCAACATCCGGCCCGCCGACCCGGAGGTGCCGGTACGCAACCTCTCCGGCGGCAACCAGCAGAAGGTGCTGCTGGCCCGGTGGCTGATCACCGAGCCACGACTGCTGATCCTCGACGAGCCGACCCGGGGCATCGACATCGGCGCGAAGACCGAGATCCAGAAGCTCGTGACGCAGCTGTCCGACGGGGGCATGGCGGTGTTGTTCATCTCCGCCGAGCTGGAGGAGGTGCTGCGCCTCAGCCACAAGGTGGCCGTGATGCGGGACCGGCAGATGGTCGCGCAGCTCGCCAACGACGAGAGCCTGGACGCCGACCGCATCATGCAGACCATCGCCAGCGGATCCCACCGGGAGGAGGCAGACCGATGAACGACACCATGAGTCGCTATCGGACGATGATCGGTCACCGGCTGTTCTGGCCCGCCGCCGTGCTGTTCGTCATGCTCGCGGCGAACACGATCTACCGGCCCGGGTTCCTGTCCATCGAGCTCAAGGACGGGCACCTCTACGGCACGCCGATCGACATCCTGCGGCTGAGCGCACCGCTGATCCTCGTCGCGCTGGGCATGACCCTGGTCATCTCCACCGGTGGCATCGACCTGTCGGTGGGCTCGCTCTGCGCGATCAGCGGCGCGATCGCCTGCATGTACATCAGCAAGCAGCCCGACCAGAACAGCCTTGGCGTGGTGGTGACCGCCCTCGCGATGGCGATGGGCGTCTCGCTCGTGCTCGGCGCCTGGAACGGGGTGCTGGTGGCCGTGATCGGCATCCAACCGATCATCGCCACCCTGATCCTGATGGTCGCCGGCCGGGGTCTCGCCCAGCTGATCACCGAGGGCCAGATCATCACCATCAACTCGGAGCCGTACCGGGCGATCGGCCTGGGCCACGCGTTGACTCTGCCGCTGGCCATCTTCATCGCGCTCGCCGCGGCCCTGCTGGTCGCCGCGTTCACCCGTCGCACGGCGCTCGGCATGATCATCGAGTCGGTGGGCGGCAACGCCATGGCCAGCCGGCTCGCCGGCATCCGGTCCGGCCGGGTCATCTTCCTGGCGTACGTGATCAGCGCCGCGTGTGCCGCGGTCGCCGGCTTCATGATGACGGCCAACGTCTCCAGCGCCGACGGCAACGCCGCCGGCCTCTGGGTCGAGCTGGACGCGATCCTCGCGGTCGTCATCGGCGGTACGTCCCTCGCGGGCGGCCGGTTCTTCCTCAGCGGCACGATCATCGGCGCGCTGATCATCCAGACATTGACCACCTCGGTGTACGCCATGGACATCTCACCGCAGACCTCGCTGCTGTTCAAAGCGGTCGTCGTCATCGCCGTCTGCCTCATCCAGGCGCCGGCCTTCCGGGCCCGGTTCAGCCGACGTAGGCGCAACACCCCGCCGCCCGCCACCATCGCCGACAAGCCGAAGGAGCAGGTGCCGGCATGACCACTGGAACGCTTACCGCCGGTCGTACCCGGTTCCGGCTGCCGAGGAAGCAGATACCGGTCCTGGCGACGCTCGCCCTGCTGCTGGTGATGTACGCCATCGGCGTCTCGCAGTACACGGCGTTCTCCAACGTCCAGGTCATCTTCAACGTCTTCATCGACAACAGCTTCCTGCTCGTCGTCGCGGTGGGCATGACCTTCGTGATCCTCACCGGTGGCATCGACCTGTCGGTCGGTTCGGTCGTCGCCATGACGGCGATGGTGTCGGCCGCGCTGCTGCAGGACGGCATGCCGGCGGCGCTGGTGCTGGTCATCGCCCTGCTCATCGGCCCGACGCTCGGCCTGTTGATGGGCTGCGTCATCCACTTCTTCGAGATCCAGCCGTTCATCGTCACGCTCGCCGGGATGTTCTTCGCCCGGGGCATGTGCACCTTCATCTCCGGCGCGTCGGTCCCGATCACCGACGGGTTCTGGACCTCGATGTCGCAGGAGCGGATCGGGGACCCCCGGGGCAACTTCGTGTCGATCAGCGTGCTGATCGCCTTCGTGGTGGTCGCCATCGCGGCGTACACGCTGGCCTACACCCGGCTGGGACGCAACGTGTACGCCATCGGCGGCAACCCGCAGTCGGCACTGCTGATGGGCCTACCGGTGGGGCGGACCCGGATCGCCGTCTACACGATCAGTGGTCTGTGCTCGGCCATCGGCGGGATCCTGCTGTCCTTCTACACCCTCTCCGGCGCGCCGCTGATCGCCGTGGGGATGGAGCTGGACGTCATCGCCGCCGTCGTCATCGGGGGCACGGTGCTCACCGGTGGCGCGGGTTACGTCTTCGGCACGGTGCTCGGCGTGCTGGTCCTCGGCGTGATCCAGACTCTCATCACCTTCGACGGGAGCCTCAACTCCTGGTGGACCAAGATCGTGATTGGCGGTCTGCTCTTCGCGTTCATCCTCCTTCAGCGCCTCATCGGAATCCGTTACAAGTGACCGCCCCTCTCGCGGAAGGCAACTCCATGGCACCACACACCGAACCCGAGATCTGGTTCCTCACCGGCAGCCAAGGCATGTACGGCGAGGAGACGCTCCGCCAGGTGGCCGAGCAGTCTCGCCAGATCGCGGCCGCGCTCGACGACTCACCGCAGATTCCCGCCCGCGTGGTCTGGAAGCCCGTCCTGACCAACAGCGGTGAGATCCTGCAGGTCTGCCGGGACGCCGCCGCTCAGGGTGCCGTCGGGGTCATCGCCTGGATGCACACGTTCTCGCCGGCCAAGATGTGGATCTCCGGTCTGGACGCGTTGCAGACGCCGCTGCTGCACCTGCACACCCAGGCCAACGTTCTGCTGCCGTGGAACGACATCGACATGGACTTCATGAACCTGAACCAGGCCGCCCACGGCGACCGTGAGTTCGGGTACATCCAGACGCGTCTCGGTGTGGCCCGTAAGACGGTGGCCGGGCACGTCAGCGACCCGCGGGTGACCACTCGGATCGGGGCGTGGGCCCGCGCCGCGCTGGGCTGGTCGGCGATGCGGTCGCTGCGCCTGGCCCGCTTCGGTGACAACATGCGCGACGTCGCGGTGACCGAGGGCGACAAGGTCGAGGCTGAGCTGCGGTTCGGGGTCTCGGTCAACACCTACGGCGTGAACGACCTGGTCGAGGTGGTCGGCGAGGTCACCGACGCGCAGGTGGACGACCTGGTCAAGGAGTACGAGGACACCTACCGCATCGCCGGCGAGCTGCTGCCCGGCGGCGAGCAGCACGACTCGCTGCGGTACGCCGCGCGCGTGGAGTTGGGCATGCGTGCCTTCCTGGACGCGGGCGGTTTCCGGGCCTTCACGACGAACTTCGAGGACCTCGGGGGGCTGCGTCAGCTGCCGGGCATCGCCGTGCAGCGGCTGATGGCGGACGGCTACGGCTTCGGCGGTGAGGGCGACTGGAAGACCTCGGTCCTGGTCCGCACCCTCAAGGCGATGTCGGTGGGCGTGAGCGGCGGTACGTCGTTCATGGAGGACTACACCTACGACCTCACCCCGGGCAGCGAGTTGGTGCTCGGCGCCCACATGCTGGAGGTCTGCCCGACGATCGCCTCCGACGTGCCCAACGTGGAGATCCATCCGCTGAGCATCGGTGGCCGGGAGGACCCGGTCCGGCTGGTGTTCGACGCCGCGCCCGGTCCGGCCGTGGTGCTCGGGCTGGCCGACATGGGGGAGCGCTTCCGGCTGGTGGCCAACGAGATCGACGTGGTGGCGCCGCCGCAGCCGCTGCGCCGGTTGCCGGTCGCCCGTGCCGTCTGGCGTCCGCGCCCCGACCTGCCGGTCTCGGCCGAAGCGTGGATCACTGCGGGCGCCCCGCACCACACTGTGCTGTCGCAGGCGGTGGGCGTGGAGGAGCTGCACGACCTCGCGGAGATGAGCCGCACCGAGCTCGTCGTCATCGACGCCGCCACGGAGCCCCGCCGCTTCGCCGACGAGCTGCGCTGGAACCAGGCCTACTACCGGCTGGCCCGCGGCTTCTGATTCGCTCGGCTCGGCCGCACCTCGGACGGGTGGCCCGTCCCTGCCTGACATCCCTCGGGCAGGGGCGGGCCACCCGTTTGCGTGTCCGATAGCACGGTCACGAGCTGATTGGGTTACGTCTTGACTAAGGCCGTGTTATCGCTCACAGTCTATAGCCAAGACGGTCGATGTCTGTGGCTGGCCCGGCCGCGATCATCTCTCTCCCCGTGTTCGGTAGATCAGTGCCGTGGACCACGATGAGTGATGTTAGCGATCACATTGTGCGATCAGGCCAGCTCGGCACACCGCCCAGTGCCGCGGATGACGACCCGGGCCGTTCGGAACGCATAAGGAGGATCATGGTTGCCATCGGTCGGGTTCCCTGGACAACACCAGCGCGGGGGCGTGGTCGGCTGTCGCGACTCGTCGCCGCCGCGGTCGCGGTGGTGGTCGGCGGCGCTCTGGCGGCTGTCGCGCCGACCGCCGCGTCAGCGGCGACGGTCGACACCAACGCCTGGTACGTGTTGGTGAACCGGAACAGTGGTAAGGCGTTGGACCTGTATGCCTCGGCCACCAATGACGGGGCGCGGATCAGCCAGTGGACGCGTAACAACGGCGTCAATCAGCAGTGGCAGTTCGTGGATTCCGGGGGTGGCTATTACCGGGTCAAGTCGCGGCACTCGGGCAAGGTGCTCGACGTGAGTGGTTTCTCCACCGCTGACGGTGGTGCGATCGTGCAGTGGGGCGATCTGAACGGGACGAACCAGCAGTTCCGGTTGGCCGACTCGGATGGTGGTTACGTTCGGTTGATCAACCGCAACAGCAACAAGGCGGTGGAGGTGCAGGGCGCGTCCACGGCCGACGGTGGGAACGTCGTGCAGTACGCCGACTGGGGTGGCACCAACCAGCAGTGGCAGCTCGTCCAGGTGGGCGGCAGCGACCCCGGTACCCCCGGTACGTCGTACTCGAACCCGGTGGTCTGGCAGGACTTCGCCGACGTCGACATCATCCGGGTGGACAACGCCTACTACATGTCGGCGTCCACCATGCACTACTCGCCCGGCGCACCGATCCTGCGCTCGTACGACCTGGTGAACTGGGAGTTCGCCGGTCACTCCGTGCCCCGACTCGACTTCGGCTCGAAGTACGACATGAGCGGCGGTAACGCCTACGTCGACGGGATCTGGGCGTCGACGCTGAACTACCGGCCGAGCAACCGGACGTACTACTGGGCCGGGTGCATCGACTTCGCGCAGACCCACATCTACACCGCGTCCGCCGTCGACGGCACCTGGAGCAAGCACACCACCATCCCCAACTGCTACTACGACGCGGGGATGCTGATCGACGACAACGACACCATGTACGTGGCGTATGGCAACGGCACCATCAGCGTGGCGCAGCTGTCCGCGGACGGGAAGTCCCAGGTTCGTGCCCAGCAGGTGTACACCACGCCGTCGAGCATCGGGACGCTGGAGGGCGCCCGCTTCTACAAGCGCAACGGCGCCTACTACATCTGGCTCACCCGCCCGGCCAACGGCCAGTACGTGCTGAAGTCGACGAACGGCCCGTTCGGCCCGTACGAGCAGCGTCAGGTGCTGCTCAACCTGCCCGGCCCGATCTCCGGTGGCGGTGTGCCGCACCAGGGTGGGCTCGTGCAGACCCAGAACGGCGACTGGTACTACATGTCCTTCGTCGACGCGTACCCCGGTGGTCGGATGCCGGCCATGGCCCCGATCACCTGGACCGGCGACGGCTGGCCCGTGCTGCAGACGGTCAACGGCACGTGGGGCAGCTCGTACCCGAAGCCGAACCTGCCCGCGCCGCCCCGGGCGGTCAAGCCGCTCACCGGCACCGACACGTTCGCCGGCACCACGCTCGGCCCGCAGTGGGAGTGGAACCACAACCCGGACAACAGCAAGTGGTCGGTCAACAACGGGCTGAACCTGCAGACCGCCACCGTCACCGGCGACCTGTACAAGGCGCGCAACACGCTGACCCACCGCATCCAGGGCCCCACCTCGACCGCGACCATCGAGTTGGACTACTCCACCATGCGCGACGGTGATCGCACCGGCCTGGCGGTGCTGCGCAACTCGTCCGCCTGGATCGGAGTCCGACGGGACAACGGGTCCACCCGACTGGTCATGCAGAACGGGCTGACGATGGACGGCAGCTGGAACACCACCAGCACCGGCAGCGAGGTGGCGAGCACCGCCGTCTCCGGTGGCCGGATCTGGTTGCGCGCCAACGCCGACATCAGACCCGGCTCCGGCCGGCAGGCCCGTTTCTCATACAGCACCGACGGGGTCAACTTCACCTCGTTCGGCAACGCCCTGACACTGGCGAACAACTGGCAGTTCTTCATGGGCTACCGATTCGCCATCTTCAACCACGCGACGCAGGCGCTCGGTGGCGCGGTCACCGTGCGGCGGTTCGACCTGACCACCCCGTGACACCAGTCACACGACGATCGCTCTGACCGGTGGCGCTGGCAACGCAGGCCTGGCGGCATGTGAAGTCCGCGCCACCGCGTCAGGTCCTCGCCGGCCTGCTCCACGCTCTGTCCAGGAGCGAGGGCAGGCCGGCGTACCACTTCGGGGCCGTGCCCCGTACCGGTTGGTTGGGGACTGCGGACGGGCACCGCGTTGTACGGCTTCGGCGCGTCGCGCGGTCCCCGCACAGCCGTGCCGTGTTCGGGGCCGTTGCTGGCGTAGACTGTCGGCGATCCAGCGCTGGTCACCTGGGATTCAGCACCGGCGTGGTGACTGAGCGAGGGGGATCGGGCCGGGCCGCTCCAGTCGACGTCGACCGGGCCGCGGGCGCCGGAGATGTAGCGGGGGGAGTGAAATGGCCGTCCACGGTCCCGCGATGACGGACGTTGCTCGTCTCGCCGGTGTCTCCCATCAGACGGTGTCGCGGGTGCTCAACGGGCACCCCAACGTCCGTGAGCAGACCCGGCTCCGGGTACGCGCGGCGATCGCCGAACTCGGCTACCGCCCCAATGGCGCGGCACGCGCCCTGGTGACCGGTCGATCACAGGTCATCGGTGTGGTCGCGCAGAACACGACGCTCTACGGTCCGGCGTCGCTGCTTGCCGCCCTGGAGCAGACCGCCGCCGAAGAGGGTTTCGCGGTCAGCGTCGGCAGCGTGCGAAACCTGGACCACCGTTCCATCTCGGCGGCCGTCGAGCGGCACCTGTCGCACCGGGTCGCCGGCATCGTGGTCATCGCCCCGGTCGAGTCGGCCGGCGAGGCGCTGGAGCGCCTGCCCAAGGACGTCCCGCTGGTCACCGTCGACGGTGACCCGAGTCGGCCGGTGCCGCTGGTGACTGTCGACCAGGTGGCGGGCGCCCGGGCGGCGACGCAACATCTGCTCGACGCCGGGCACCGCACCGTCTGGCACGTCTCCGGGCCGACCGACTGGTTCGACAGTGTGGGTCGGATCGACGGCTGGCGGCAGGCGTTGCTGGCCGCCGGGCTGGATCCGCCGCCGCCGATGCCGGGGGACTGGTCCGCGGCGTCGGGTTACCGGTGCGGGCAGATGTTGGCGCGGATGCCGGAGGTCACCGCCGTCTTCACCGCCAACGACCATCTCGCGCTGGGCGTGCTGCGGGCGCTGCACGAGTTCGGTCGGCGGGTGCCGCACGAGATCAGCGTGGTCGGCTTCGACGACGTGCCGGAGGCGGCGTACTTCATTCCGCCGCTGACCACTGTCCGACCGGACTTCGACGCGGTGGCGCGGGCGAGCCTGCAGATGCTGCTGTCCCAGATCGAGTCGGGCACCGGTGGGGCGCTGCGGCAGACCATCGCCCCGGCTCTGGTCGCACGCGAGAGCGTCGCCCCACCTCGTCGCTGACGGCCGGACCAACCGGAGGTCGCCCCCGCGGCGCGGGGGAGCGGTCCCGCCGCCGCTCCGCTCCCAGTGGTGGACGCGAGGGCGGACTGCGCCAATGTTCGGCTGCTCCGTCCGATAAGACGCAACTCGATGAGTTGCAGAGTGTGACCAATCGATGTCTGGCGATACAACGCCGTGCAGGTATTGAACCTCGTGAAATGTCGCCGTAACATGATGGGCGTCTCTGTTAACGCTAACAAAAATTGGCGTCCAACTATCGGCGCACCGACCAGAGATCGTAATCACGGGCGGGCGTCACCGACAAGGAGGCTCGATGAACCGCATTACCCGAGGTCGTCGCTGGGGGAGCGTACTGGCGGCCGGAATACTGCTCGCCGGTGCCCTGGTCGGCCTTCGCGCGCCGACGGCGCAGGCACTGGACAACGGCGTGGCGCGCACTCCCCCCATGGGTTGGAATTCGTGGAACTCGTTCGGCTGCAACATCAACGAGGCGCTGATCCGGCAGACGGCGGATGCGATCGTCAGCAGCGGCATGCGGGATTTGGGCTACAACTACGTCGTGGTCGACGACTGCTGGTTCAACCCCACCCGGGACAGCTCCGGCAACATCCAGGGCGACCCCGGCCGGTTCCCCAGCGGGATGAAGGCGCTCGGCGACTACCTGCACGCCCGGAACCTGAAGTTCGGCCTCTACCAGGTGCCGGTCGACAAGACCTGCGCGCAGTACTTCGGCGCCTACCCCGGCGCGACCGGCAGCCGTGGCCACGAGGTGCAGGACGCGCGCCAGTTCGCCGCCTGGGGTGTCGACTTCCTCAAGTACGACTGGTGCTCGCCGGAGGGCAGCATCAACGACCAGGTGACCACCTTCGCCAAGATGCGTGACGCGCTGGCCGCCACCGGCCGACCGATCGTCTACAGCATCAACTCCAACAGCATCCACGCCAAGACCGGCCCGCAGCGCAACTGGGGCGACGTGGCGAACATGTGGCGAACCACCGAGGACATCACCAACGCGTGGGACACCGGCCAGAGCAACGGCTACCCGATGGGCATCCAGAACATCATCAACGTGACCGTTCCGCTGGCGTCCTACGCGAGGCCGGGTGGGTTCAACGACCCGGACATGATGGAGGTCGGTCGCGGCGGCATGAACGACACGGAGATGCGCAGCCACTTCGCGATGTGGGCGATCATGGCCTCTCCGCTGATCGCCGGCAACGACGTGCGGAACATGAACGCCGCGACGCAGACCATCCTCAAGAACGCCAACCTGATCGCGATCAACCAGGACTCGCTCGGGTTGCAGGGGACGCAGGTGTCGTTCGACGGCACGCGTCGGGTGCTGGCCAAGCGGCTCGCCAACGGTGACGTCGCCGTGGCCCTCTTCAACCAGGGCGGCTCGACGACGACGATCTCGACCACGGCCGCGGCCATCGGCAAGTCCGGCTCGTCGTTCACGCTGGTGGACGCCTGGACCGGTGGCACCAGCTCCAGCAGTGGGACGATCAGCGCCAGCGTCCCCGCGCACGGCACTGTGGTGTACCGGGTCAGCGGTGGCGGGACGACTCCTCCGACGACGCCGCCGCCGACCACGTCGAGCGCGTACGCCAGCGCCGCCTCGGGCCGCTGCCTCGACGTGCCGAACAGCAACACGACCAACGGCACGCAGCCGGTCATCTGGGACTGCAACGGCGCCGCCAACCAGCGCTGGACCAGCAGCGGTCAGACCCTGCAGGCCCTCGGCAAGTGCCTGGACGCCCCGCTGAACGCCGCGGCCGGCACCAAGGTGCAGCTCTGGGACTGCAACGGCGGGACCAACCAGCAGTGGACGGTCAACGCCAACGGCACGATCAGCAACACGCAGTCCGGGCTCTGCCTGGACGTCAACGCCAACGCCACGGCAAACGGCACCACGGTGATCCTCTGGACCTGCACCGCGGCTGCCAACCAGCGGTGGTCGCAGCGGTAGCCGATCGGGTCCGCCGACCGCCAAGGTCGCGGCGACCCACCTGATCCGGCGGTAGTGCTGGTGCCCGCGGACGACAGACGTCGTCCGCGGGCATCGGTCTGTAGAGTGCTGCGGACGACACGCTGAGTCGCCGCATCCTGCCCTTCCGGCGGATCGGCCACATGGCTACGCTCGCCTGGATGCTCCGTTACGAGACCGTGACACCGGTATTTCGGATCTGGTGTTGACGCAATCTATGTGAGCGCTAACACTACCCGAAAGATGACACTTGGCCCCGGCAGTCGGCGGGGGAGTCCAGAGAGGAGAAGCCCGTGGGCAGGAAATTCCTGGTTGCTCTCGGCGGCGCGGCACTCGCGCTCAGTTTGGCGGCGTGCAGCGGCGGGGGTGCGGGCAGCGGCGAGAAGAGCGGCGACGAGAAGCCCAGCGATCTGACCATCGGTGTCTCGATGCCGACCCAGACCTCGGAGCGGTGGATCGCCGACGGCAACGCGGTGAAGTCGAAGCTGGAGGCCAAGGGCTACAAGGTCGACCTCCAGTACGCCGGCGACGACATCCCCACGCAGTCGCAGCAGGTCGACCAGATGATCACCCAGGGTGCGGATGTCCTGGTCCTCGCGGCGATCGACGGCACCGCGCTCAGCAGCCAGCTGCAGGCCGCCGCGGCCGCGAAGATCCCGGTCATCTCCTACGACCGACTGATCCGTGGCAGCAAGGACGTCGACTTCTACGTCAGCTTCGACAACTACAAGGTTGGCGTCGCCCAGGGCACCGCGCTGCTCGTCGGTCTCGGCCTGCTGAACAAGGACGGCTCGAAGGGCACGGCCAAGGGGCCGCTGAACGTCGAGCTCTTCGCCGGCTCGCTGGATGACAACAACACCCAGTACTTCTTCGGCGGCGCGATGGACACGCTGAAGCCGTTCATCGAGAACGGCACGCTGGTCGTCAAGTCCAAGCAGACCACCCCCGAGCAGGTAGCCATCCTGCGGTGGCAGCAGGAGACCGCGCAGAAGCGGATGGAGAACCTGCTCACCTCCAGCTACAACGACGGCTCGAAGGTCGACGGGGTGCTCTCGCCGTACGACGGCATCTCCCGCGGCATCATCACCGCCCTGCAGAACGCCGGCTACGGCAAGGGCGCGAAGAAGCTCCCGGTGGTGACCGGCCAGGACGCGGAGATCGCCTCGATCAAGCTGATCAACGACGGCGTGCAGAGCTCCACGGTCTTCAAGGACACCCGGCTGCTGGCCGAGCAGGCCGTGAACGCCGCCGAGGCGTTCCTGCAGAAGAAGCAGCCGCAGGCCAACGACACCCAGACGTACAACAACGGCGTCAAGGTCGTCCCGGCGTACCTGCTGCCGATCGCGACCGTCTACAAGGACGACATCAAGGCGACGCTGATCGACTCCGGCTACTGGACGGCGGAAGAGGTCGCCGCCGGTCAGGCCAAGAAGTAAGCCACTCGTCGGGCCCGGCGGTCACCCGCCGGGCCCGACGCCTGGGCGCGTACCACGTCCAGACCTGACGGAGGACAGTGACCATGGACGACACCATCCTCGAGATGCGTCGCATCACCAAGACCTTCCCCGGCGTGACCGCGCTGGAGGACGTCACCCTCGCAGTGCGCCGCGGGGAGATCCACGCCATCTGTGGTGAGAACGGCGCCGGCAAGTCCACCCTGATGAAGGTGCTGTCCGGCGTCTACCCGTCCGGCTCGTACGACGGCGAGATCCTCTTCGACGGCAAGCCGATGCAGTTCCGTGGCATCCGCGACAGCGAGGCCAACGGCATCGTCATCATCCACCAGGAGCTCGCCCTGGTGCCGTACCTGTCGATCGCGGAGAACATCTTCCTCGGCAACGAGCGGCGCGGCCGCAGCGGGCTCATCGACTGGAACTTCGCCAACGCCGAAGCGGCGAAGCTGCTGGCGTCCGTGGGGCTGCACGAGAACCCGGTCACCCCGGTCATCCAGCTCGGCGTCGGCAAGCAGCAGCTGGTGGAGATCGCCAAGGCGCTGTCGAAGAAGGTGCGCCTGCTCATCCTGGACGAGCCGACGGCCGCGCTCAACGACATCGACTCGGCGCACCTGCTCGACCTGTTGCGGGCCCTCAAGGAGCAGGGCATCACCTGCATCATGATCTCGCACAAGCTCAACGAGATCACCGCCATCGCCGACTCGACCACCGTCATCCGCGACGGACGCGCCGTGGAGACCCTCGACATGCGGTCCGAGGACGTGACCCAGCAGCGGATCATCCGGGGCATGGTCGGGCGCGACCTGGACAGCTTCTACCCCGACCGCGAGTCGTCCCCCGGTGACGAGGTCCTGCGCATCGAGGACTGGACGGTGCGCCACCCGGTCCAGGACCGGATGGTCGTCGAGGGCGTCGGCCTCTCCGTACGCGCCGGCGAGGTCGTCGGCATCGCGGGCCTCATGGGGGCCGGGCGGACCGAGCTGGCCATGAGCGTCTTCGGTCGGTCCTACGGGCGCGACATCCGGGGCCGACTCTTCGTCCACGGGCGGGAGGTGCAGGCGCGCACTGTCGCCGAGGCGATCGACAACGGCATCGCCTACGTCACCGAGGACCGCAAGCGCTACGGCCTCAACCTCATCGACGACGTGCGGCGCAACGTGTCCGCCGCCGCGTTGGACCGGCTGTCCCGTCTGGGCTGGGTGAACGGCAACGAGGAGATCAAGGTTGCCGAGGCGAGCCGCAAGGAGATGAACATCCGGACGCCGAGCGTCATGGCGGTGGTCGGCAAGCTCTCCGGCGGCAACCAGCAGAAGGTCGTGCTGTCGAAGTGGCTGTTCACCGACCCGGACGTGCTGATCCTCGACGAGCCCACCCGCGGGATCGACGTCGGTGCCAAGTACGAGATCTACACGATCATCAACCGGCTGGTGGCCGCCGGTAAGGCGGTGATCGTCATCTCCTCCGAGCTGCCGGAGCTGCTCGGGATGTGCGACCGCATCTACACCCTCGCCGCCGGCCGGATCACCGGCGAGATGCCGGTGGCCGAGGCGACTCAGGAGAGCCTCATGGAGCTGATGACCAAGGACAAGGAGCTCGTCGGATGACCAGCATCAAGACCCCTTCGACGGAGCGCCCCACGCCTCCGGAGAGCACGCCCGGCGCCGCCCTGCACAGCGGGACGAGCGACCTGCGGGCGCTGGTGTTGAACAACCTGCGGCAGAGCGGGATCTACGTTGCCCTGGTCGTCATCGTCGCGCTCTTCGCGGTCCTGACCGACGGGGTGTTGCTGAGCCCCGGCAACATCACCAACATCGTCCTCCAGTACTCGTACATCCTGGTCCTCGCCATCGGGATGGTCATCCTGATCATCGGTGGGCACATTGACCTGTCGGTCGGATCGGTCGTCGCGCTCACCGGAGCGGTCTCCGCCGTCCTGGTGATCCAGCAGGGCCACCCGTGGTGGATCGGCGTCGTTGCCGCGCTGGTCGTCGGCGTCGCGGTCGGCGCGTGGCACGGGTTCTGGGTGGCGTACGCCGGCATTCCGGCCTTCATCGTGACCCTGGCCGGCATGCTGCTGTTCCGGGGTCTGACCCTGCGGGTGCTCGACAACATCTCGCTGTCGCCGTTCCCGTCCGAGTACCAGCAGGTCGCGGCGGGCTTCCTCAACGGCCTGCTCGGCGGGCAGGGCTTCGACGCCTTCACGTTGCTGATCGGCGCCATCGCCGTGGCCGGCTACGCGGTCAGCGGCTTCCGCACCCGCGTGGCGCGTATCCGCTACCAGCAGCCCGTCGAGTCGTTCCCGCTCTTCGTCGCCCGGGTCGTGCTGGTCGGCGCGGTCCTCATGTACTTCGCCTGGCAGTTGGCGCACGCCCGAGGGCTGCCGATCGTGCTGATCATCCTGGCGGTCCTGGTGCTGGTCTACGGCCTGCTCACCCGGCGTACCGTCTTCGGTCGCCAGGTCTACGCGATCGGCGGCAACCTGTCGGCGGCGGCGCTGTCCGGGGTGAAGGTCCGCACCGTCAACTTCTGGATGTTCGTCAACATGGGCTTCCTGGCGGCGGTGGCCGGTGTCATCTACTCGTCGCGGTCGAACGGCGCCCAGCCCGCCGCCGGCAACATGTTCGAGCTGGACGCCATCGCGGCGGCCTTCATCGGCGGCGCGGCGGTCACCGGTGGCGTGGGCACCGTGGTGGGCGCGATGGTCGGTGGTCTGATCATGGCGGTGATGAGCAACGGCATGCAGCTGATGGGCATCGACCAGTCGACCCAGTCGGTGGTGAAGGGTCTCGTCCTGCTCGTCGCCGTCGCCTTCGACGTCTACAACAAGCGTCGCGCCGGCACCGCCCGCTGACGTTCCGACGGTACGCACGTGCCCCCTGCCCGCCTGGCGGACAGGGGGCACCCGTCCGTCAGTGGCAGGTGGTGGTGCCGGTGTCGGTGTAGGTCTGGCCGGCCACCGGTACGAACTGCCAGTCGTAGCTGTTGGAGTGCAGGGTGAACTTCAGTAGGCCCCACGCCGAGCTGTTACGCGCCTCGCTGTTGGGCTGGATGGTGCCGAAGCCGTAGTGGCCGGCGCCGCCCATCCCGGCGACGAAGCTGCGCAGGCCCCGGCTGGAGTCGGCGCCGCCGGCCGGGTTCATCGGGGCGAACCGCTCGTACACGTGGTTGTGCCCCCACACCACGACGTCGGCGTTGTAGTCGTAGAGCGCCTGGTACAGCGGACGCGTCGACGTCGACGGCGCGTGGTTGGAGCTGGACGTGAAGAGCGGGTGGTGCCAGTAGGCGAGCGTGCACGGCCTGCTGCTGGCGGCCAGGTCCGCGCGTAGCCACTTCTCCTGCGTCGAGCCGGCCGACATGCTGATGTTCGAGTTCAGCGACACGATGTGCCAGTTGCCGAGGTCGAACGAGTAGTAGCCGCGACCGCTCGGGCCGGCGGACGTACCGAAGTAGTTGTAGTAGCCGGTCGCGCCCGACGTGTTGTAGTCGTGGTTGCCCGGCGACGGGCGGGTGCGGGACTTGTGCCGACCCCAGGTGGGCTCGTAGTAGCTGTTGAACTGCGACGCCGTCCCGCTGTCGTAGACGTTGTCGCCGGTGGTGAAGACAGTTCCCGGGATGCTGTCGAGCAGCGTCGCGGTGGCGCTGTCGCCGGAGCCCGAGTCGGCGATGTCACCGGCACCGACGAACACCGGGTCGCCCGACGGGGGTGGCGTGGTGCTCCCGGTGACCACCAGTTGCGGAGCGTCAGCGCCACTCTCGCGGGTGTCGTAGTAGGCGCCGTCACCGCTGGTCGAGGTGGCGCCGAAGCTGTACGTGCCGTTGCCGGTGACCGCGGCCGTGACGTCGACCTCGTACCAGCTGTTGCCGCTGACCGCGCCGACCGTGCCGAGCGTGGCCCCGTCGATGGTCGGCTGGTTGTTCCAGGTGGTGCCGGTCTCCGACCAGGTCGTGTTGGACATCCGGCGGAACGTGCCACCGGCGTCGCTGCCGCTGTTGCCGCTGATCGTGCGCAGTCGCAGCTTGGCGCCGGTCACCGTGCCGCTGACACCGCTCACCGTGAAGCGCAGGAACGAGCGCCGCACCGGCGAGTTGTCGACCACGACCTGCGTGGACGTGCCGTAGTTGGTGGTGGCCGTGTCGCTCTGGACGTAGGTGTCGGCGACCGGCGTGAACGTCACGCTCGCCGCCGACGCCGCGCCAGCGCCGGTCACGACGACGGCGGCGGTCGCGGCGACGATCACCGTGACCACCCCCAGCGTCACCGACGGACGGGGGAATCGAATGCCCATTCAGGACTCCTTACCTCGTGGGAAGAGCGCAAGGAATGTAGGAAGGTCGATGAGCCGGGGGGCGACAGACGGATGAACAGTGCGTCCCGGCAAGCGAACACCTCGGTGTTGGGAGCCCGTTCACCCGCCCCTCGCCGGGATGCCACCCGCGGTCCGTTGTGCGCTCTCCACTGAGTACGGACGATGGCTGCCCGTCGACCGCCGATCCGAGGAGATGCTCGTGTACCTGTCGACCGTCTCCCGACCGGTCGCCGACCAACCCGAACCGGGGCCTCGACGCCGCCGGTTCGCGATGGTCAGCGGCAACGTCGTCGCGCTCGGCACGGTAAGTCTGATCACCGACGTGTCGGCCGAGATGGTGGCCGCGGTCCTGCCGCTCTATCTGGTGCTGGGCCTGCACCTCAGCCCGGTGGCGTTCGGCGTGCTGGACGGCGTCCACACCGGCGCCACCGCGCTGCTGCGGGTCGTCGGTGGTTTCGCCGCCGACCGGTTCCGGCGGCGCAAGCTGATCGCCGGCGTCGGGTACGCGCTCTCGGCGGTCGCGAAGCTCGGCCTGCTGCTCGCCGGTCGGTCGATCCCGGCGATCGGCGCCGTCATCGCCATCGACCGGATCGGCAAGGGGGTGCGCAGCGCGCCGCGCGACGCGCTGATCACGCTCTCCACGCCACCCGAAGAGCTGGGCCGGGCGTTCGGGGTGCACCGGGCGATGGACAGCGTCGGCGCGTTCCTCGGGCCGCTCGCCGCGTTCGCGGTCCTGCTGGTCGTCGGGCAGTCGTACGACGCGGTCTTCGTCACCAGCTTCTGCATCGCGGCCCTGGCCGTCGTGGTGCTCGTGCTCTTCGTCCGGGAGCGGCCGCCGGGCGAGGCGACGGACGGTGAGGCGACGGACGGGCCGGACGACCCGAAGGTCTCCGTCCGGGAGGCGTTCGGTCTGCTGCGCGTTGGACCGGCCCGGCGGCTGGTGCTGGCCGCCGCGATGCTCGGGCTGGCCACCATCGGCGACGGCTTCGTCTACCTGCTGCTGCAACGCCGGATGGACCTCGGCCTGCGCTGGTTCCCGCTGCTCGCGGTGGGGACCAGCCTGGCGTACCTGCTGCTCGCCGCCCCGCTCGGCGTACTCGCCGACCGGATCGGTCGCCTGCCCGTGGTGATCGGCGGTTACACCGCCCTCGGTGCGACGTACCTGCTGCTGGCCGGCCCGGTCGACGGTTGGCCGCTGATCGCCCTGGCGCTGACGCTGTACGGCGCCTTTTACGCGGCCACCGACGGCGTGCTCATCGCACTCGCCGGTCCGGTGCTGCCGGCGCGCCTGCGGACCACCGGAATCGCGCTGGTGCAGACCGGACAGGCCCTCGCGTACCTCGTCTCCTCCGTGCTGTTCGGTCTGGCCTGGCAGGCGTGGGGGCCGGAGAACGCGATCCGCGTGGCGGCCGTGGCCGTCGCCGGTGTCCTGATCGGCACGCTGCTCCTGCTGGCCTCCCCGTCCCGACTCACCACCCGGAAGGTCTCCCGATGACCGCGATGTCGACCCGAGCGAAGCTCGGCGTGGTGGTCGCCTCGGCCGTGCTGTTGGGCACCGTGGCGGCCGGCTACGCCGCCACGGCCGCGCAGGCTCCCCGGACGCCGCCACCCGCCGGCGGGGAGCAGGCGGTCACCCTGGCAAGCGGGCCGCGCCTGCTGGCGATCACCGACCGGCACGTCTCCACCGTCGCCGTGACCGACCCCGCCGGGCCGCGCACCGTCGCCGGCCTGGAGTGCCTCCGGGTGTACGCGGCGGCCGGCACCGGGGTCTGCCTGAAGCCGGAGACCGCGTGGTCGTACCAGGTTGTCGTGCTCGACGCGACGCTGCGCCAGACCCGGGCGGTCAGTGTGCCGGGGCTGCCGAACCGGGCCCGGGTCTCGGCCTCCGGCCGGATGGTCTCCTGGACGACGTTCGTCGGTGGCGACTCGTACACCTCCAGTGGCTTCTCCACCCGCACCGGGATCCTCGACACCCGCACCGGCACCACGGTGGCGTCGCTCGAAGAGTTCGCGATCACCCGGGACGGCCGGGGCTACCGCAACGCGGACGTCAACTACTGGGGCGTCACCTTCACCGCCGACGACAACCGCTTCTACGCGACCATGGCGACCGGCGGTAGGAGGTACCTCGTTCGGGGTGACCTCGCCGCCCGTACCGTCGAGACGCTGAAGGAGAACGTCGAGTGCCCGTCGCTGTCACCGGACGGCACCCGGCTCGCGTTCAAGGAGGCTGTCGACGCCGACCCGGCGAAGGGCTGGCGGCTCTCGGTCCTGGACCTGTCGAGCATGCGGGTCACCGCGACCGCCGAGGTCCGCAGCGTCGATGACCAGGCCGCGTGGCTGGACAGTGGAAAGCTGGCCTACACGCTGCGCCGTGACGACGGCCAGCCCGACGTCTGGAGTGTCCCGGCGGACGGGTCCGGCGCGCCGACGCTGGTGATTCCCGGCGCCGAGTCGCCGTCGCCGCTCACCTGACGGTCCGGCCCCCATCGCCGGCGGCCGGACACCTGAACGCCTTGGCACGGACAGCATTCCGTCATGTCGGATTCCGCCCCGCAGTCATCGCCGTTCATCGACGTTCCCGAGGCTGTTGACCATGACAAGGCTGAGCCGTCGCATTTTCGTCCTTGGTGGACTGGTAACCGCCGGAGTCGCTGTGACACCCCGCCAGGGTGCCCGCGCCGCGGCGCCGTACCCCTTCAAACTCGGTGTGGCGTCCGGTGATCCGGCGCCCGACAGCGTGGTCCTCTGGACCCGGCTGGCACCCTCCCCGCTCAACGCCGACGGGCAGGGCGGCATGGCCAACGCCGACGTGACAGTGGAGTGGCAGGTCTCCACCACCGACCGGTTCACCTCGCTGGTCGCCTCCGGCTCAGTGGTCGCCCGGTACGCCGACGCGCACTCCGTGCACGCCATCGCGGGCGGGCTAGCCGCCGACTCCGACTACTACTACCGGTTCCGGGCCCAGGGCCAGATCTCGCCGGTCGGGCGGACCCGGACCGCCCCGGCGCCCAGCGCCTTCGGCCGCGACCTGGTGATGGCCTTCGCCTCCTGCGCCCACTACGAGGCCGGCTACTACACGGCGTACCGGCGGATGGCCGAGGACAACCCCGGCCTGATCCTGCACCTCGGCGACTACATCTACGAGGGCGGCGTCGGCAGTTCCACGGTGCGGCAGCACGTCGGCGCCGAGATCGTGTCGCTGGCCGACTACCGCCGTCGGTACGCGCAGTACAAGTCCGACCCGGACCTGCAAGCCGCCCACGCGGCAGCGCCCTGGCTGGTGGTGCCGGACGACCACGAGGTGGAGAACAACTACGCCAACATGGTCCGCAACGACAGCAGCCCCACGCTGACCGCCGCCCAGTGGACCGCCCGGCGCACCGCCGCGTACCGGGCCTACTACGAGAACATGCCGCTGCGACCGGCGTCCGCCGCCAACGGCAACAGCATCCCGCTGTACCGGCGCGTCCGGTGGGGACAGCTCGCCACCTTCCACATGCTCGACACCCGGCAGTTCCGCGACGACCAGGCCTGCGGGGACGGTTGGAAGGTCTGCGCCGATGCGGACCTGGCCTCCCGGTCGCTGACCGGCGCCAGCCAGGAGGCGTGGCTGCTCGACGGGCTGGCCCAGCGCTACGGCACCTGGGACATCCTCGGCCAGCAGGTCTTCTTCGCCCAGCAGTTGGACGCGAACGGGGCGGCGAGCATGGACGCGTGGGACGGCTACCGGGCCTCCCGCAGCCGCATCCAGACCGGCTGGCAGCAGCGTGGGGTGCGCAACCCGCTGGTGCTCACCGGCGACGTGCACCGGTCGTGGGCCAACGACCTCAAGGCCGACTACGCCAACCCCTCCTCGGCCACCATCGGCACCGAGCTGGTCTGCACCTCGATCAGCTCGACCGGCAACGGCAGCGGCAGCACCACGGTCCCGAACGCGGCGGCCAACCCGCACCTGAAGTTCTACTCGGACCGGCGCGGCTACGTCCGTACCACCATCAGCCGCAGCCAGCTACGCGCGGACTTCCGCGCGGTGAACACCGTGACCGAGCACGGCGCGGCGGCGTCCACCGTGCGTTCGTTCGTCATCCTCGACGGCCAGCCCGGCCTGCAGGCCGGGTAAGGGAGAGAGCCACCATGACCGCGATCACCGCACTGCTCACCGCGTCCCTGCTGGTCCCGAACGTGGTTCCCGGCCCGACTGCGATGACCGCCGAGGCGGTCACCTGGACCACCGCGAACAGCGTCGCCACCGGCGACCAGGACCTGCCGTCCATCGCCATGAACCGCAACGGCCACGTCGCCGTGGTCTGGGAGGACGACCGGGACAGCACCGCCCCGGAGGACGACACCCACAGCGAGATCTACGTGCGCCTGTTCCGCGACGGCACGGCCGCGTACGAGCTGAAGCTCTCCACCGGGGGGACCAGCGGGGCCGCCTGGCGGCACCTCAGCCCCGATGTGGGGCTCGACGACCGGGGCAACGCCGTGGTGGTCTGGGCGGCCGACGGCGACGGCAACGGCGTCTACAACATCCAGTACCGGGTGGTCTCGCCCACCGGCGCGGTGCTCGGCTCGGGGCAGGCCAACGCCAGCGACGCCGGGCAGCAGATCTGGCCGAAGGTCTCGGTCGACCCGGACGGCGCGCCCAGCAACGCCGCCGCCGTCGGCTTCACGGTGGTCTGGGAGGACGTGCAGGGCACCGCTCCCGCCACCGTCAAGGCCGCCGGCTTCACCGCTGCCACCACCAAGGCGTACGAGGTGACGGCCTCGCAGACGACTGGCACGCACCACCGCCCCGACGTGGCGGTGTCCGCCTCCGGCGAGGCTCTGGTGGTCTGGGACGAGGACGCCGACGCGAACGGCTCGTACAACATCGGGCTGACCCGGCTGGCCCGGTCCAACGGTGCCGTGGCGCTGTCGCGGCGGACGGCCAACGCACAGAACGGCGGCCAGCAGCAGCGGGCCTCGGTGGCGGCGAACTTCGCCGGTGACTTCACCGTCGGATGGGAATCCGACCACCTCGGCACCCGGGGTGTCTGGGCCCGATCGTTCACCGCTGCGGGCACGCCCCGGCACGACGAGGTGCAGGCCTCCACCGGCACCGGTGCCATCGCTCCGGGGGTCGGCATCGACGACCAGGACAACGTGGTGGTGGGCTGGACGGTGTCCGGCGCCAACCCGGACGTCTGGGCGCGGGGCCTCAACCCGGACGGTACGTCCACCGGCCGGCTGGCCGCCCAGGCGCTGAGCCAGACCACGACGGGTCGACAGGAGCACTTCGCGGTCGCCGCGTCACCCTGGGGTGAGGTGAGCGTCTGCTACACCGACGACAACGACGGCAACACCTTCGACCAGGTGCTCCTCGGCCTGGGGACGACGAACTCCACCTGGCTGATGTCCGCCGACGAGCTGCGCCGACTGAAGGCGCGCGCGGGCGTCACCACCCACTGAGCCGGGGTGGTCCACTCGGGTTCGGGGAAGTCGCGGTGTTCCCGTCGCCGGGGACACCGCGACTTCGGCACCACGATCAGAGGGCGTGGCCCGGCTCGCCGCTGGCCCGTGCCACCCCGTCGTCCCCGCCGCCGGGCGACGGGGTGGACGCCGCGCGCAGAGTGATCGACTGATCGGTGTGGTCGACCTCGAAAAGCGTCCCGGCCGGGAAGGTCGCCAACGTCTCGGGCGGCAACTGGATCGTGCCGTCGCCGGCCACCACGGCGAAATCACGGCCGTTGCGCCCCTCGGCGCCGACCCGGCCGTCCCGGATGGTGACCGCTCGGCCCAGCCGGGCGCCCACCTCGCCGTCATGGGTCACCACGACCACAGTGGTGCCCCGCTCCGCGTTCACGGCGGCGAGCGCCGCGAGCACCTCGTCCCGACCGGACGCGTCGAGCTGGCTGGTCGGCTCGTCGACCAGGAGCAGCCCGGGCCCGGCCGCGAGCCCCTGCGCCAGAGCGGCCCGCTGACGTTGCCCCGGGGTCAGGTCGCCCACCCGCCGAGTGCCCGCGCCCGCGAGACCGACAAGGTCCAGGATCGCCTCCGGTGGGTCGAGCCGGCGTCCGGCGAGGCGTGCCGCGGGTCGCTGCGCCAACCAGATGTTGCGCGACAGCGACACGTACGGCAGCAGGTTGCGTTCGGCGCCTTGGAGCACGGTGCCGACCGTGGCTCCACGGAGAGCCGCCAGACCCTTCGACGAGAGCCGGGACAACTCATGGTCGCCCACGTACACGCGTCCGGCGGAGGGTTGCATGAGCCCGCCGAGGATCGCCACCAACGTGGACTTTCCCGAGCCGGACGGCCCCACCAACGCCAGCATCTCGCCCGGCGAGATCCGCAGGTCCACGCCGGAGAGCGCGACGACGTCGCCGGTACCGGTGGAATAGATGTGGATCAGCCGGTGGCAGGTGACGGCCACACCCCCGGCCGGCCGCGCGACGGTCAACGGCTCGTCGTGCGGCTCGGAGGTCATCGGCCGCTCCGGCGGGTCGGCGGTCATCGGCCGCTCCGGCGGCGCACCGAGGCGGCGACGACCCGACCGAGGACGACAGCGGTGAGAGCGAACAGCGTGACCGTGGGCGCCACGAACACCAACAGACGGCCGATGTCCGGCCACTCGGGTAGTGGGACCGGGGAACGGCCGTCACCGAACAGCCGCTGTCCGCTGCGGGTGAGCAGCCAGATCACCAGGGTGACGAGACCGCCCGACACGGCGGCGACCGCGACCGGTAACCCGTAGCCGCCACGGACGGCGCGTGGTGGCAACCCCTGCCGACGCAGCGCCACCAACATGGCCACCCGGGCACGCTGCTCGGCCGCCGCCATCGCGATGAGGCCGGCCGCCCCGATCAGCACCCCGGCCAGTGCGGCAAACAGGTTGAAGCGCAGCGCCAACGCCGGAGCCTGTCGATCGAAGTCCTGGCGAACTCCGGTGATCGTCCGCTCACCGATGACCGCCAGACCCTGTGCGCGAAGCCGGTCGAGGACGTCGGCGGGCGCGGTTGGAGCCAGCCACACCTCCTTGGTGCCGCTCTGGCCGGCGACGGCGAGTCGGTCGGCGTACTCCAGGTCGACGATCAGGCCGGCGCCACCGAGCTGCGGCAGACCGTCGGCCACGCCCTCGACCCGGGCCGTGGTCGGTGCCCCGTCGACGCCTTCGTGCGCATGAGCCCCGCCGAGCGGCGTCCCCTCCGACCGGGTCAGGTAGACGGGCAGCGGGAACGGTGAATCGACGACACTGATGCCGGCCGGCGTCACACGCCGGTTCTCGTACATTTCGAGGGCCAGCGCCGGGGCCGCGCCGCCCGTGGCGCTGAGAACAGAGTCATCCGCCGCGACGGAGCGCCGCCACCGCTTCAGATCGGCGAACTGCGTACCGGTCAGCACCACCGTCTCGGCGTTGTCATTGCCGTTGCGCAGCTCCTCGAAGTGGACCGTCAGGTCCTGCGCCACCACCGGAGCGACTACTTCGATCTTGACCAGGCGGCATTGCCGTACGCACTCGGGCACCTCAAGGACGTAGTCGTCGCGGCCGGGCAGGATGTCTTGGCGTGCGGTGACCACCCGGGTGCCATCGGCGCTGGAGACGGTCACCGCGAGGCGCACCCGATTCCCCCCGAAGGCCTCGGCGTCGAAGCCGGCCGACACGACGATGGTGAGCAGCCGCCCCCGTAGCAGCACCGGTTCCCCGGGCGGATCGGGGCGGATGGACCGTGCGACGTCCGCGAGGGACACTCCGTAGGACGGGTGCGGCACGGCCACCGTCGCCAGCCGGGCGGAGTCCACGGCGAGTACCGGTGTGCCGCCGTTGGGAACTTCTCTCGTCACGACCGCGGCCATCGCGAAGCGACCCTCGGGATCAGCCGCCCGCACGGCCGTCAACAGGTGCGTACGGGACGTCGCGTCGACCGCGACCACGCGCGGCGCGCCGACCTCCACGACCGCGCGATCGCTGTAGGCGGCCGAGGCGACCTCGCTCGTCGCCGCCGTGAAGGCGAGCATCGCGACAGCGACGGTGAGCAGCGCGATCAGGGGCCGGAACCGTGGCTGCCGGGCCACCTGCACCAGGGCCAGGCCGGTGGCGGTGCGGCCCCGCGCCAGCAGTGCCGCACCCACCGCGGCGCCGGCCATCATCGCGACCCGTGCCAGCAACACACCCGCGGCGAGCGCCCCGGCGACCGGTGCCACAAGTGCCAGCCCGCTGGGCGACCCGCCGGAGCGCAACTGCACCACGGCAGCTACCGCGATGGACACCGCGACGACGTCACCGATGGTCGCCCGCCATCCCTGTACCCGGGCCGGCACCCGACGTAGCAGGTCGACGACCGGTGCGGACAGCATCCGAGCCTGGGCCAGCAGTACCGCGGCGAGCGCGCCGGCGGCGCCGATGGCGGCGAAAGCGACCACGCTGGCGTCCAGCATGACGTCAGCGCGGGCCGGAAGCGTGTGAGCGGCGAGCAGCGTGGCAGCGGCGAGGCCACCCAAGCAGCCGAGGGGGATCGCGACCAAAGCGGGTATGGCGTGTTCGCCGATCGCCAGCGCCCACAGTCGTCGGCGTTGCACCCCGCGAAGCAGGAGCAGACCCTGCTCCGGTCGTCGCTGGTCCGCCGCCGAACCGACCGCGACGAAGAGCACCAGCCAGCAGAGCAGCACGAGCAGCCCGGCGCCCAGCGTGACGCCGTCGGCCAGTTGCCCGCGTTGCCGCGCGATGCGATCGAACAGGCTGGTCGCGGTGGTGCCGGCCCCGAAGCTCTGGCGGTTTCCGTCCCGCTGCACCGCCATGACCGTGGCCCGCAGTTCCGGCATGGACGTGCTGTCCAGCAGCTTCTCGGTGACGTAGAGGTCGGCCGTCGACCGATGCAGAATGGCATCGTCATCGGGCAGGGGAGAGGCTTCGGCGGTGAAGATGGCATCCTCGGCGCTGCCCGGGATCGACGTGCTGGCCGAGCCTCCAGTGGCTGGCCGGATGAGTTCCCCACCGAGCCAGAACGGCTCGGTCACGTCCAGCGGTCGGTAGATGCCGGTCACCCGCACCGGCACCGCGGCGAAGGTGAACCGATCGCCGACGGCGACACCCAGCCGCGCGGCGGTGTGCGTGCTGACCATGACCTCGGGGAGTTGGTCCCTCGACGTGGCCCGGGGGCAGGCGCCGGTCACGGCGACCTGCGCACACACTCCCGCTCGGAAGATCAGGCTGGAGGTCACGGTCCCGGCTCGACCGGTGGCGACGCCACCGGCCTGAGCGCCCAGGACGACGTCGAACCCGGCCGGCGTCAGTCGCTTGACAGTGCTGGCGAACGTGGTCCGGGTGGGGTCAGTGGGCATCCCCGGATATTCGACACCCTCGGCGAGCCGAATGCGAAGCTCGTTCGGCTCCGCATTGGACATCTCATACCGAGCCAGCGCCTGCCCGGCCGCGGCGACGTAGCTCGGTGCGGCCGCCGCGGCGGCACTGGCGAGCACCGCGAGCAGAAGCACCGCCAACGCCTGTGCCCGGCGGGCCGCGATCGCACCCGAGATGACGGTCAGCATTGACGCCGAGGCTATCGAGCCGTCCGCCGCTCCGCCGCCCCGTGCGACGGGACCGAGACCTGCCGGTTACCGGCGTCCTCAGTCGCGGAGGAGCTCCGCCCGCCCCTCGACGAGGTGCAGCTCTGCTTCGCAGGCGGCGGCCACCTCCGGGTCGTGGGTGGCGAACACGACGGCCGCGCCCCGCCGCGCCTCGTCGTGCAACAGATCGAGCACCCGCTGCCGATTGCCCGCGTCCAGCTCGCTTGTCACCTCGTCGGCCAGCAGCACACCCCCACGCAGGGCCAGGCCGCGGGCGACGGCCGTACGCTGTTGTTGGCCACCGGACAACTCCTCGACGAGTTGGTCGGCCTGGCCGGCAAGGCCCAGCAGATCCAGCATCGCGACGGTCTGCCGGCGGGCCTCCGGTGGTGTCACTCCACCGGCCACGAGCGCCACCTGAAGGTTCTCGGCCGCGGTGAGGACGGGAGCGAGGCCGTTTTCCTGCGGGATGAGGACGATCCGGTGCTCGACCGCGTGATCACGGTCGCGCAGCGGTTGCCCGTCGACAGTCACTGAGCCGTCCCGTGGCCGTAACAGCCCCGCCATCGCGTTGAGCAGGGTGGTCTTGCCGGCGCCCGACGACCCGGTCAACGCCAGGACCCGACCCGGTCGGACCGTCACCGAGATGTCCCTGAGGACGGCCGGCGCGTCGCCGTAGCCGACCGAGGCCCCGTCCATGCTCAACATGTGCCACCGCCCCTCCCGGCACCGATGACGCGCAGACTGCCACGGCGAGCGGGAGTCGCACAATCCCGTCGATCTGTTGACGGTACGACGTGGTCACTCGGCGTGGGTCAACCGCTCGTAGAGGACCAGGGCGGTGAGGAAGGCCGCCAGCAGGCCGAGGGCGGCCAGCGCGGGCAGGATCCGGGCCACCGGCAGCAGCAGGAGGACAACGCCGATCGCGACGAGCTGACCCGGCGAGCCGCCGACGGTCAGCCGGAGGAACAGCAGACGACCGATGAGGTAGAGCGCGGCACCGCCGTAGAGCACTGTCGTCGCCGGCCATCCCATCGGCTCCCCGGCGGGGTGCCGAGGCTGGTCCGTCAGGCTCGCGAGGATCAGGTGGATGCCCAGGGCGAAGTAGACGACCCCGGCGACCAGCGGCAGGTGCGCCAGCGTGTACGCGTCCGACGCCAACTGCTGACGGCGTCGGGTGCGTGGCGAGGCCGAGGTCAGCATCTTCGCGGCTTCCGGGGCGACGCCCACGAAGTAGAGCCACCACAGGCACACGGTCGCGGCGAAGCCGAACACCGCGGCCACCAGCACCGGCCAGGCGATCGTGGCCCGGCCCACGCCGGCCCCGGCCGACAGCAGGGACTCACCGAGCACGATGATCAGCACCAGACCGTGCCGTTCGGCGAAGTGTGCCCCGCTGCGGACCTCCCCGAAGCTGGCGGCGGTGGCGATCCGGCCGCCGCCGTAGTCGACGAGGAACGCCACGGTCCACAGAACTGTCTGCGCGGTCCCGCCGAGGACGGCTCCCACCACGAGCGGGATCCAGGCGAGTGTGGTGGACACGGCGAAGCGCAGGGTCTGCCGGCGGTACTGCGGGTTGCCGGACGAGGCGTAGGTCATCAGGGTGAGGTGCACCCCGCGGACCGCGATGTAGGCGATGGCCAGGGTGAGCGGCGGGCTCAACGCGCCGTCGTGGCGCTGCCATGCCTCTGGGATCACCAGGGCGGCCACGAAGATGGCGGCCATGGCCGCGAGCATTCCGGCCAGCACGGGGCCGTTGTCCGCGCGGACCTGATTGCCCAGCCAGGCGTAGCAGCTCCACGCGTACCAGAACCAGAGCAGGAGCAGCAGCCCCTGGTAGAGGGTGAGCGGCCCCAGCGACTCCGCCATGAAGCCGATGAGCCGCGTCAGCGCGAAGACCAGGACCAGGTCGAAGAAGATCTCGAAGGTGGTGGCCCGGTGTGCCTCCTCGACCAACACCGGCCGGGACCGAAGGGCACGGCTCATCGGTTCATCCTCGTCGGTCCGTCACCCTGCCTGTGGTCGATGCGCGAAATCGGATGATGTAGGAAACCTTCGATGGGTGCGTTGACTTCGACGGTTTACTACACAACAATCAGCGTCAATATCTACCTCCGTCTCCGTGGCTGTGCGATAACCCCTGGTCAACCCTGCCAGTACCCCACCCCTCAGCGGCCGCGGGCGCTCCATCGCTCCGGCCTGGATCCCCATCGAAAGCGAGGGCACGATGAGACACGGTCGACGACTGGTCGGTGGCGCAGCCATGGCCCTGTTGATGGTCACGGGCCTGATCGGGACCGCGCCCAGCGCCGCCGCCGCGGCGGTCACCCCCGCGCTCACCGCCGCGGTGACCGCCAAGCTGCTCGGCTCCGCCGAGCGGTCCACGGCCGACGTGCGACCGGACACCCGGATCACCGTCAGCCGCACCAGCGGCAGGTGGGCATTCGGCACCGCCGTCGTTCTCGCCCCCCGGCAGGAGGACGCGCACCCGACCGGGTCGATCTTCATCGCCCGGTCCGAGCCCGCCGGTTGGCGGATCGCCTTCGACGGCGAGGCCGCCTTCGGCGAGCTGGCCGCCGAGTCGCCCCTCGTGACGGCTCCGGAGAGGAGCGTGCTCACCACCACACCGGCCCCGATGTACGCGGGCGGCGACTACCGGACCGGAATGGCCCTGCCGTTCGGTGTGGGCCAGACGTGGACGCTCACCAGTGGCCCGCATGGCTGGGGCGGAAGTGAGTTGCCGTACAGCTCGGTCGACCTGGCCGGTGGTGACCAGGTGGTCCGCGCGGCGCGGGCCGGAGCGGCGTACACGATGTGTCAGGGGTGGATCCGGGTCATCCACGACCGAGGCTACTCGACCGACTACTACCACCTCTGGAACAGCATCTCCGTCAACGGTGCCAGCGTCGGCCAGGGCGCCGCCCTGGGTAACACCGGCACCGACGTGACCTGCGGCGGCGCCGCCTACGGCCGGCACGTCCACTTCGGGCTCCGGCAGAACAGCGCGTACGTGCCGATCGCCGGCCACGACATCGGCAAGTGGGTACTGGCCAACGGCGCCGCCGCCTACCAGGGCGGGGCACGGCACGGGTCGGCCTGGGCCGGTGCAGGCGCGGGCCTCTACAACTACGGCGCGCTCGGCTTCAACCAGGGAGTTGTCGACGCGAACGGCGGCGGGGTGCTCACCCGACGTGCCGGACCGGGGACCGGCTACGGCTCGCTCGGCTCGGTGGCAGACGGCGCCACCGTCACCATCTCCTGCTCGGCCAACGGCACCTCCCACACCGGGCGGTACGGCACCACGGCGCTCTGGAACCGGTTGAGCGACGGCAGTTGGGTGTCCGATGCCTACCTGTCGACCGGTGTGAACGGTCCGATCAACGGCTGGTGTTGACGAGTTCGACCGCCGAGGTTGGCGGCTCACCGGCCGCCAACCTCAGTTACCGCAAGGAGTGCTCATGTCCGTTCGTAGCTTCCACCGAGGCCGGATCCTGCTCGCCCTGACCACCGCCCTGACCGGAGTCGTCGCGGTCGCGTCACCGGCCATCGCCGGCCCCGGTGGGACGCCAGCGCCGGCCGCCCCGCTGGCCGTCGCGTTCGACACCGCCGCCGCGCGGTACGACGTTCCGCGCGACCTGCTGGTGGCGCTGGGGTACGCCGAGTCGCGGCTGGACATGCACGGCGGCACACCGAGCGCGGCAGGCGGTCACGGGCTGATGCACCTGGCGAGCAACCCCGGCGTGCGCACCCTGGACGAGGCTGCCGCGCTCACCCGGCTCAGTCCGGCCGCGCTGCGGACCGAACCCGCGGCGAACGTGCTCGGGGCGGCCGCGGTGCTGCGCTCGTACGCCGATCAAGCGGGCCTCACCGCTTCGGCGCGCGACGACGTGAACGGTTGGTACGGACCGGTCGCCCGGTACGGCGGCGCCAGCGAGCCGTCGGTCGCGCGGCTCTACGCGGACACCGTCTACGACCTGCTGCGTGCCGGGTTCACCGGGCGCGGCGAGGCGGTGGCCGGGCGGCCGGTCGCGCCCCGGCGGGGTGGCCTGGAGCGGGCCGCGGTGCTCGGCGGGATCGGCACCCTCAGCACCGACTACGGGCCGGCCGCGTGGGCGCCGGCCAGCACGAGCAACTACACCGTGGCCAGTCGACCGGGCAGCCACCCGGTCACCCGCATCGTCATCCACATGACGCAGGGCTCGTACGCCAGCGCCATCAGCTGGTTCCAGAACCCGGCCGCCAAGGTCAGCGCGCACTACACCTTCCGCTCCTCCGACGGGGCCGTCACCCAGTCGGTGCGGGAGAAGGACATCGGCCATCATGCCGGCAACTGGACCTACAACACCGAGTCGATCGGCATCGAGCACGAGGGATACGTCGACAACCCCGCCTGGTTCACCGACGCGATGTACCGCGCCTCGGCCGCGCTCACCCGTAGCCTCGCCACGAAGTACGGCATACCCAGGGATCGGGCGCACATCATCGCCCACCGTGAGGTGCCCGGTGCCACCCACACCGACCCGGGCCCGAACTGGAACTGGACCTACTACATGCAGTTGGTGAACGGGATCACCGGCATCGGCTCGGGCACGGTGAACACCGAGGCGTCCAGCCTCAACGTGCGCTCCGGCCCTGGCGCCAGCTATCCGGTCGTCGGCTCGGTCGCCGACGGCGCCACCGTCGCCGTCTACTGCCAGGCCGTCGGCAGCACGGTCACCGGCCCGTACGGCACGACCGCCATCTGGAACCGGATCGGCACCAACCGCTACGTCTCCGACGCCTACGTGCTGACCGGCTACGACGGGTACATCCCGAACGTGCCACGCTGCTGAGGGTGGACCACGACGCTCAGGCGGCCGCCGACGAGCCGAAGAGCAGGTCCAGTTGGGCGTCCAGCGCGCCCAGTGCCTGTTCGGCGGTGTACTGCCCGCCCAGCAGGTAGACACCGAGCCCCTCCATGAGCGCCAGCAGGCCGGCTGCAGCGGCGTCGCCGTGCCGGTCGGGCAGGACACTGGCGATGAACCCGGTGAACTGCGCGGTGTCCTCGTGCAGGCTGGGCGCGGCCGACGGTCGCACCGCCGTGTAGGCGAGGAACGCGAGTGCCACCCGCCCGTTGTCGCGGGTGCCTTCGTCGAGCGGCAGCAGCGCGGCGAGCATCGTGCGCAGCAGCAGCCGAGGCGACGGGGTCTCGCCCAGCCGTGCCACCGCCTCGGTGACCCGGAACTGGCTGCGCTCACGCACCACGCTCAACGCGAACGCCATCATCTCGTCCTTGGTCCGGAAGTAGTGCTGGACCATCCCGGCGGACACGCCGGCCTCGGCAGCCACGTGTCGGAGGCTGACGGCCTCCAGGCCCTGATCCGCGGCGACCCGCATCAGCGCGTCCGCGATGAGGGTGCGTCGCTCCTGGTGATCGACCTTCTTGGGCATGGCCTCGATCGTTTCACAGTGGGTGGCCCGGACACTCCGCCAGCGCGGCGGTCACCGGCTGACGGTGTGGCTCACCGGGGTGCCCCGCGCGCTGCGCAGCAGACCGTCCGGGTCGTCGACGTACAGTCGCAGCTCGTTCATCGGCGTGGACCCGGTCTTCGGCAGGTCGAAGGTCAGCGGCCGGCGCAGCAGGACGTCGATGCTGGTCTGGCTGCCGACCGAGATGGACACCACCTGACGGTCACCCTCCTGCTCGACCTGCACCGATCTGCTCGACGGCAGCGAGCGGTAGCGCTTGCGCAGGGCCTCGACGTCCGTCCACGGGATCCAGATGTCGATGCCCCAGCTGAGCCGCACCCGCAGGCCCCGGTCGCCCACGACGTGCGGGTGGATGGTCATGCTGGCGAACAGGCCGATCATCCAGAGCAGACCCCAGATGCCGAGGCCCAGCACGATCCAGCGGGCGGGCCGCCACGGCACCACGTGGGTGACCACGACGTCGAAGATCGGGATCTCCACGACGGACAGGCCGATGAAGATGCCCAGGATCGGCTTGACCACGCCGAGGTAGCCGAACGGCTCGTCGCCGGGCCCCAGCGGCAGTGGGCGCCGCCGCGCCCACACGTACAGGCTGCGCCACGTCGCGGCCTCGGCCTCGGCGGCCCGACGCAGCAGCGGGCCCACCCGCGCCCTGGTTGGCGTCTTCGTGTCGGTCATGGTCGTCCTTCTCGCTCGGGGGCCGACGGTCAGTGCAGCGTGACGGTTCCGGCGCCGCCGTCCACGGTGACGAGCTGCCCCGTGGCGATGGTCCGGGTGGCGTCCGGCACGCAGATGACGGCGGGAATGCCGTACTCACGGGCCACCGTCGGGCCGTGCGCCATGATCGCGCCGGTCTCGGTGACCAGCGCCGCCGCGGTGAGGAACAGCGGGGTCCAGCCGGGGTCGGTGGTCGCGGCCACCAGAACCTCGCCGGGCTCGACGTGGGCGGTGCCCGGGTCGTGCACGACCCGGGCGGGGCCGGTCACCCGGCCCGCCGACGCACCCACTCCGGCGAGCGTCCCGTCGCCGGCCGACGTCGCCGGCAGGACGGTCTCAACATCCGTGCCGTCGGAGAGCAGTGCCACCGGCACCGTCCGACGCCGCAACTCCCGGCGGTGCACCGCCCGTCGGGCAGTGACGGTGCCGCGCAGGTCAACACCCTGGTGTACGGCGGTGTGCACCTCGTCGAGGGTCAGGAACATGATGTCGTCGGGCTGGTCCAGCAGGTCGGCGCCGTGCAGGGCGGCGCCGATGAGCAGCAGTTGGTGGCGGGTCTCGCGCAGCGGGTACAGCCCGGCGAACTTGCCGGCCTCGCGCAGGCCGGCCAACGATCGCGCCCGGCGCAGCAGGAAGCCGGCGATCCTGCCCCGCACCGGCCGCCGACGGCGAGCACGGGCGACCAATTCCTCCAGCGCTGTCTCCGCCGCCGAGGCGGCCCGCTGGAAGCGCTGGTCGGGGCCCTGCTGTGGATCGGTGACCCGCAGGTAGTTGGCGACCGCGGCGAAGATCGGCGTCGGGTCCTCCGCCCAGCGCGGCACGCCGAGGTCGACTTCGGCGACGCCCCGGTGACCGTAGATGTCCAGGAAGGCCGCCATGCCGATGTCGGGCAGCGTGCCGCGCAGGTACCGTGCGGCCAACTCGGCCGGCGGGGTGTCGAGGAGAAGCTGGCGGTGCTCGCCCACGCCCTGGGCGAGCCGCCACAGGGCCAGGTCCATCTCGATGGTGACGTTGTGCGGCATGCCGCCCAGCACGGTGTGGATCTCGTCCGGGCCGGCGACGCCCTTGAGTAGCGCGGTCGGCAGGGCGGCGGCGAGCATCCCGGCGACGATCGGCCACATGATCGCGTCAGCGCTGTCGTCGGCGTCGGCGTCCTGCGCCTGCACGAAGCGCAGCCGGTCGGCGGTGGTACGCAGGTCGGCGGGGGCGGCCGAGCGTATTCTCAGCTGCTCGATCGCCTCGAACATCCGGGCCCGCGCGGCCTCGGGACGGGTCAGCGCCCGCAGGATCCCCACCACCGCGCGGCCGGCCGTCCGCAGCGACGCGGCCGCCGGTGCCCCACCGCGCCGGGCGCCGCCGCTGGTCGGGGCGAACCGGGGATCCGCCAGCACGTGCTGCATCACCGCCTGGGCGCGCGGCCCGAAGTCGACCGCCAGGAGCTTCACCAGTCGCTTGCGGGACGACCGGTCGCGCGCGAGGTCGGTCAGGTCGCCGTAGAGGCGGCCGCCGATGTCGACGATCTCGACCCGTACCCCGAGCGCGGCGAGCATCGCGGCGATCTGCGTCCGCAGGGTCGACATGCCCATCGGGGTGACCGGTTGCAGCATGCCCTGGACGTGCCCGAACTCCAGGTAGACGCGGGGGAGGGGCTTCCCGCTGCGCGGTGGGGCGGGGAACAGGCTGGTGATCGGCCGGGACTGGAGGAGCCACAGCACGTCGTCCGCGTCGATCGCCCACTCGACATCCTGTGGGCAGCCGAAGTGGGCCTGCAACCGCTCGCCGGTGGCGCGGAGGCGGGCCAGCTGCCTGGACGTCAGGCATCCGGCCTCGGTGCGCGTGACGTCGTCGAGGATGTAGTGGTCGACGGCCGTGGCGCCGTCCACCACTGTCGTGCCGAGGCCGGGCGCGGCGTCGACGGCCATCTCGTCGCGGCGGCCGGTCAGCGGGTTCGCGGTGAACAGCACTCCCGCCATCGTGGGTGTGACCATGCGCTGCACGACGACGGCCATCCGCACCGTTTCATGATCGATGTCGCGGGCGTCGCGGTACGCGGTCGCGCGGTCGCCGTGCAGCGAAGCCCAGCATTTCTCGATGGCGGCGATCAGCTCGGCGGTGCCGGTGACGTTGAGGACGCTGTCCTGCTGCCCGGCGAAGCTCGCGTCCGGCAGGTCCTCGGCGGTGGCGCTGGAGCGCACCGCCACCGGGCCCGCGCCGAGCCGCTGGTACGCGGCGACGACCTCGGCCGTGGGGACGACGCCGAGCCGGTGTGCCTCGGTGGTGACGCAGAAACCGTCGGGGACCTGCTCGCCGTGGCGGATCAGCTCGCCCAGCCCGGCCGCCTTGCCGCCGACCAGGGCGGTCATGGTGGCGGTCACCTCGGACAACGTGATCACGTGCATGGCGGCCCACTCTCGTTGCAATACGACTGCATTGCATCCCACGGTATCTCGTTCACGATGCGACTGCAATGTCACCGCGGTGGGTGCGCCACCTCGGGGTCGGAATGTTGCCGGGATCTGCCATGCTCGGGCCGGTGACGACCGGCCGCCCGACCAGAGCCCGTTCCCACCGCCGCCCTCGAAGCCGTGCCATCCGTGTCCTCCTCGCGCTCGTCGCGGTGGCGGCCGTCCTGGGCGTCGCGGTGGTCGCGGTGCCGATGCTGCGACCGGCCGGGCCACGCCCGCTCTTCCAGATGCCGGTGACCTGCGGCGAGACGTGGCAGCTCAGCACCTACCCCGGTCACGACGACTACGACGTCGACTTCTTCCCGACCGAGGGCGAGACGTGGGGGCGGCCGGTGCTCGCGTCGTACGCCGGCACTGTCACCGTGGCGGGCATCAATGGCTCGCTGGGCGGCCGCAACCCGGAGAACCCGGAAGGCCCGCGGGGGCGCGGCGGCGGCTACTGGGTGAAGATCGACCACGGCGGCAAGTGGGAGACGCAGTACCTGCACATGCTCGAACCGCCACTGGTCACCGTCGGTCAGAAGGTCGCCCAGGGTGACCAGATCGGGCGGCTCGGCAGCACCGGCAACTCCGGCGCGCCGCACCTGCACTACGAGCAACGCCGCGGCTGGGACAAGGTCGAGACCCACTTCGACGGCACGCCGTCGGGCATCACCACCGACGAACGCGAACAGATCCTGCGGCGGGTGAGCAACAACTGCCCGGCCGTCTCCTGAGGACGGCGGTTTGCCCGGCCCGGCTCTGGGCACTGATTGGGGGGACAGTTCAGACGCAGGGAGGGAGCCGGCCATGGCCAAGGGTGACGTCGACACGTACCACGAGGACGGTCAGTGGAAGAACAAGCCGGAGGGCCACGAGCGGGCCACCAGCACGCATGACGTGAAGGCCGACGCGCAGGCCGAGGGCCGCGAGATGGCGGCCGACCGCGGCGTCGAACACGTGATCAAGAAGCAGGACGGCACGATCGGGGAGAAGAACACCTACCCCCGCAGCCGTGACCCCCGGGACATCGAAGGCTGACAGCTTCCGGTCTCAGCGGACCGACCCCCTCGGCGTGACCGATGGGGTCGGTCCGCTTTTGCGCGGCCAGGTGCCGAGCCCGCTTATCCCCGTACAAGAAATATGGGCGTTTTTGGGGGGATATAGTCCAGATCGGGACTGGAGTGAAAGCTGGGAGTGGGCATGTCGTTTCGGGGCCGGCGTCGTCCGGGCAGCATCGCCGCGCTGGCGGTAGCCGTGACCGTGGGAGCTCTCGCGGTCGCGCCGCTCCCCGCGTGGGCGGCCGGGTCCGTCCTGTTCGACCAGCCGTTTCACAACAACACCCCGGACGGCATCGGCGCGGTGACGGTGCCGGGCGTGCCGGCCACGAGCCCAACCGCGACCAACGTCGCCTGCCTGAGCGCGGCCGGCAACTCGACCATCGGCCCGCTGCTGAGTTGCCCGACGGCAACCGATCCGCAGGGCTCGGGCAAGCTACGGCTCACCCCGGCCGTCGCGAACCGGCAGGGCGGGGTGTTCGGTGCGGTGAGCGTGCCCACCTCGCAGGGACTGCACGTCACCTTCAACACCTATCAGTACGGCGGCATCAGCACCGGAGCGGACGGCCTGGCGTTCGCGCTGGCCGCGGTCGACCCCGCCAACCCGCGGTCGCCGGCGGTGATCGGGCAGTCGGGTGGATCACTGGGCTACTCGGCGGCGTTCAACGGTGGCTCGGTGGGTCTGTCCAACGGCTACCTGGGCATCGGTCTGGACGTCTTCGGCAACTTCAGCAACAGCCTCTACCAGGGCACCGGTTGCACGAATCCGCCGTACATCTCGACCACGAACACGCGGGTCCCCGGCCAGGTGGTGATCCGGGGGCCGGGCCGCAACGGGGTCGGCTACTGCGCGATCAACAGCACCGCCACCAGCACCTCGTCGCCCCCCGTGGCGCTGCGCGCCAGCACCCGGGCCGCCTCGGTGGTGCCGGTCGAGGTGGTCGCCAACACCACCTCGTCCTCGTTCACCACCACCACCGGCATCACCGTTCCGGCCGGGGAGTACCGGGTCAGGTTCACCCCGGTCGGTGGGTCGCCGCGGACCCTGGCCGGCAGCCTCCCCGTCGTGTCGCCGAGCCTGTACCCGTCGCCGACCTGGCTGAACGCCAGCGGTCACCCCCGACAACTCGCCTTCGGCTGGGTGGGATCGACCGGCTCGGTGACCGACTTCCACGAGGTCGACAACGCTCGGGCGGTCAGCTTCAACCCGGTGCCGGACCTGAACGTGTCGCAGACCAGCGCGGTCGCTGCCGCCCCCCAGCCCGGTGACCCCGTGACCTACTCGATCACGGCGGGGGTCGATGCCGGAGCCACCGAGACGTCGCCGATCTCGGTCACCCAGACCGTGCCCACCGGTGTCGTACCGCGCAGCGCGTTCGGCTCCGGCTGGGTCTGCGCGGCACCGTCCGGGCAGACCATCACCTGCACCAACAGCAACGGCCCGTTCGCCGGCGGCAGCTCCCTGGCACCCCTCACTGTCGTCGCGACCGTCACCGGCACCGGCGTGACGCCGGCGCTGATCCAGACCGCGACGGTGGCGACCTCATCGTCGATCGACGCGAATCCGGGTTACTCCACCGTCACCACACCCGTGGCGCCGGCCGCCGCACCGAGCGGCGTCACCGTCACCCCGGCGCAGAGCTCCATCGCCGGGGGCATCGCGGTCACCGTCGGCGGCAGCAATCTCACCGGCGCGACCGCGATCACCATCGGTACGGCCGCAGAACAGCAGGCCGGCACCTCGGTGGTGCTGGTGCCGTGCACCTCCGGCCCGGCCGCCGGCTGCTTCACAGTGAACCCCGACGGCACCCTCGGCATCTCCGCCATGCCGGCCCGGTCCAGCCCGGCGACGGTCACGGTCAGCGTCGTCACCCGAGGCTCGGCCGGGTCGGCGACCTACGTCTACGCGTCCGCGCCGGGCACGCCAGCCACGCCCACCGCGGTCGCGGGCGTCACCAGCGCCACAGTGAGCTGGACCGCGCCGGCGAGCAACGGCAGCCCGATCACCGGGTACCTGATCACCCCGATCCGGGACGGCGTCACCCAACCGACCCTCACCTTCGACGCCTCCACCACCAGCCGCACGTTGACCGGACTGATCCCGGGCTCGTCGTACGCCTTCCGGGTCGCGGCGGTGAACGCCTACGGCACGGGCGTGGCCAGCCCACCCTCGGCCGCGGTGGTCCCATACACCCTGCCCGGGGCGCCGGCGATCACCTCGGCCACCGCGGGAACCAACGCCGCCACGGTGAGCTGGACGGCCCCGGCCAACGGAGGCACGCCGATCACCAGTTACACCGTGACGCCGTACCTCGGCGGAGTGGCGCAGACCCCCCAGGTCTTCACCGGGACCGCCACGACCCAGGTCGTCACCGGGCTGACCGGCGGTGCCACGTACACCTTCCGGGTGGCCGCGACGAACGCCGCCGGGACCGGCCCACAGTCGGCCCCCTCCGCGTCGGTGACGGTCAACGCGTCGCCGACGCTGACCTTCCCACCGCCCCCACCCGGCAGGGCGTACGACCCGTACCAGTACCAGCTGACGGTGACCGGTGGCACGGGTCCGTTCGCCTGGTCGGTCAGCGCCGGGAGTCTGCCCGCTGGGCTGACCCTCGACCCGGTCACCGGACTGCTCTCCGGCACGCCCACCGTGTCCGGGACGTTCCCGTTCACCGTCCGGGTGACCGACTCGTTCGACCAGTCCGCGACCCGGCCCGTCGAACTGGTCATCACCCCGCTCGGTGGGCTCTCCATCAGCGTCCCGGCGATCTCCGCACTCGGCACCGTCACCTCGGACGCGACCGGCGTCTCGGGCCAACTCGGCCCGGTGACCGTCATCGACGACCGCGGGCCGTTCTCCGGAAACTGGGTCAGCGTCGTGTCCAGCACGAACTTCACCACGGGCTCCGGCTCGGGCGGTGAGACCATCCCCAACAGCAACATCACGTACGCCTCCGGGCCCGCCCTTGCCAGCACCGGGGAGGGATCCTTCGTCCCGCAGCCCGGGGCGGTGTTGGACACCCCACGTACGGCCGCCGGGTGGTCCGGCCAGACCGGGGGTCCGAACTCCGCCACCTGGAACCCCACGCTGTTGGTGACCCTCCCGTCCGGGGTGGTGGTCGGCGACTACGTGGCGGTCGTGACGCACTCCGTCCTCTAGCTCAGCCAGCCCGTCCCGTCAAACGTCGCTGCCCGGCCGTTCCCTTCGGAACGGCCGGGCAGTTTCTGGTCGGGGAACGTCAGGCCAGCTGGGCCCGCTGCCGGCGGACGAGATACCAGCCACCAAGGGTGACCAGTACCAGCAGGGCGACGCCGCCGCCGAGCGTGTAGACCAGCCAACTCGGCCCGCTGGACGTCGCGACCGTCATCGGCGCCGCGACGGGCAGAACGATCGTTCCGGTCGCCGTGCGCTCCACGGTGCCGCTGGCGAGCTTCACGTGCGCGTCCCAGGTCCCGGCGGGCAGGGCCTGGTTGACCTCGATCCGGACCTGGCCGCTCTGGCCCGGCAGGATCGTGACGCCGTTGGTCACCTTGAACGGCCCGGCCTGGACCGCCGCCTTGGTCAGCGACAGGGTGCCGGTCATGTCCAGTGCGCGTTCGCCGGTGTTGGTGACCTTCGCGGTGACCACGGGAAACTCGCCAGGGCCGGGCTCCGCGGCCAACCCTTCGATGCGGAAGTCCGTTGGCGGCTCACCGCCCGGACCGACGTCGAGGTAGACCCGGATGCCCACCCGGTGGATCTGGGTGACGTTGCCGGTGCGCTCCTTCGCGCTGGTGACCTGCGCCCAGATCGCGGCGTACCGCTCGCCCTTCGATGCCTTCCTAGGCACGGCGACCTCGACCTCGACCGGTCGTCGCTCGCCCGGGTCCAGCTCCATCGCGGCGGTCTTCAGCCGGATCCACCCGCTGAGTTCGTTCCCGGTGCGCCCATCGGGCACGGTGAAGGCGTTGTTCTCGACCGACGCGGCACCGGAATAGAACTCGATCTTCTGCGTCTCGCCAGAGGTGTTCTGCACCTCGACCCGGCGGTTGATGGTCGTCCCGGGCTTCAGGTGGTCCACGATGTAGACCCGGGCACGGGGGTCCTGCACCCGACTGGCCGGGACGTCCAACATGCGGATACTGATTGCCGACTCCTCGGCGGGCTCTTGACGCTGCTCCCGCACGGCAACGGCTGGTGCCGCCGAAACCCCGAGCGCCACGAGGGCGACCGAGGCCAGCAGCACCAGCCGGCCGAGCGGCTCAGAACACCGAATGTGTCACCGTCCCCGTGTAGACACCCTCGACGGTGCCCTCGGGCACGTTCACCACCAGCGTGGGGTTCCAGGTGGCGAAGTTGTTGCCCGTGCCGCCGGTGTGGCTCATCGCCGTACGGGGAACGTTGATGATCACCTGCTGGGCGGCGGTGGGCTGCCCCGGCGTGAAGGTGCCGCCACCGGCGGTCGCCGTCGGAGGACCGGACCAGTAGAGGACGTTGATGGCCGGGATCCTCTCCCCGGCGGTGCCACCGCCGGTGACGAAGTCAGTGGAGACGACTTCGGCGGTCCAGTTGGGGGTGAGCGAACCGCGCTGGTCCAGCACGGTGACCGGGCCGAGCTGGCCGGAGATCGTCGAGCCCTCCACGCCGTGCCCGAGGTTCGCCGTCGCCGGCACCGTGATCGACAGACCACCGGCGGCGTCGACGGTGAGGGTCACGATCGTGCTGCCGGTGGTGTCCGCGGCGGCCGGCCCGGCGAGCGCGACGACGGCGGCGACACCGGCTACGCCTGCGAGGATCTTTCTACGCATCGAGTCTCCTTAGTCCTAAACAACCCTGGGAAGCACTTAAGAGACTAACTACGCAAAATGCCCTATATAGGCCGAATGGCACGCGTATCACTCGATGGTCGGCGGTGCTCGTGCTCGATCCTGGAGGTGGTGCAGTCGAGCGCGCGGGAGGAGCCTCTTTCCTGGATCGAGCACGATCGCGGGAGGTCCGGGACCGCGCTGTGGCGTCGCGGAGGGCGCGCACGGCAAGGGCTCGGCGCCGTGCCGGCAGCCGAGCCCCGCGAGCAGATTCAGGCCGCGACCACGTAGGGGAACGTGGCGGAACGGGCGGCCTTCGTGACGTCCGAGGTGAGACCGGCCGTGGTGCCGGTGTTGAGGACCAGGGAGAACATCACCTCAGGCGCGTTGTCGGCCAGGGTGCGCCCGTTGCGGACCGCGAAGCCGAAGTTCGCGGCCGTGCCGACCTTGTATGACAGCAGGTCGGGGTAGAGCTGTCGGGCGACGCTCCAGCCGTACGCCTGTGGGTCCGGTGCGGTGCCGTTCGCCTTGACCACCCCGGCGACGGCGTTCGCGATCTCCTCGCCGCCCTCGGTGAGGTCGCTGCCGGGGTGGCGGAAGTTGGCGGGGTCCGAGAAGTCGGTGTCGTGGGGCCAGAAGATCGGCCACATCATGGGGTGGCCGGCGCGGTTGATCTGCCGCCATCCGCCGGCGTCGGTGGCCAGCATGGTGCGACACCACACGCCGATCTCGGTGCCGTCGCGCAGCAGTGGCTCGTCGTGGGAGACCTCAAGGACGATCGACTCGACGGTGGTGCCGGCGAAGCTGTTCTTGGCCTGGTCGACCCGCCACGCCGAGCGGTCCACCCGCGAACCGTTCTTGACCGCGCCGTTGATGGTGGCGAGTTCGTCGAGGTCGACGAAGAAGGGGTCGCTGATCCGGCCGGCCCAGATCCGGACGTTGCCGCCGGTCGTCACCTCGCCGGTTCGCCCCTCGGCGATGGGAGTGCCCATCGCGGCGTCGTCGCGGGCGTCCGCTCCGGTGAGCTCGTACAACTGGAGGGCCTGCCGGGCGTCGCCGTCCGGCTCGCCGAAGGCGAACCGGTAGGTCAGGTCCTCCACCTCGGTGCCGTTGATGTGAATCTTGATCTCGTAACGCGCCTCGGCGTGGAAGCCGCGCTTGATGTCGGCCTTGGTCACCGAGCTGTTGACGTCCATGACGAACACGGTGGCGCGGTCACCGTTGAAGACGTACAGGTCGTCGATGTACAACTGACCGCCCTGGGCGGCCAGGGGCGTATCGAGGTGGTGCGACATGAGCTCACTCCCGGAACTGCCGGATTCTGGACTAATCCGACCATAGTGGGCGTAAGCCGAGCCTCCCCACCCATCGAGTTAATCCGGTTCGACGAGGTGGGCGGAGGCCCCCAACGGCGGTGGGCCGCCCGAGTTCTCCTCGGACGGCCTACGCCTTAGAGCTCGGATCGTCAGATGCGAGACCACTTCTGGTTGGCGGCGCCGAGGCAGTCCCACAGGTGCAGCTTGCCGCCGTTGTTGGGGTTGGCCTCCCGTACGTCCACGCACTTGTTCGCGTTGAGGTTGACCAGGTCGCCGGAGGCGTTGAGCGTGAAGCGTTGCGCGGTGTTGCCGTTGCAACTGACCAGGTTGACCTCGGTGCCGTTGGCGGTGCCGGCCCAGGCCGGGTCCATGCACTTGCCCATCGCGCGGATGGTCCCGTCGGAGGCGAAGGTCCAGCTCTGGGCCGCCGTGGTGTTGCAGTCCCAGATCTGGAGTTTGGCGCCCTCGACCGGGTTGGCGCCGGGGATGTCGATGCAGCGACCGCTCTGCGCGCCCCGGATCCGGTTGGTGCCGGGAGTTGGGTCGCCCCCGCCACCTGAGGTGTAGCTGGACACCCGGACGTAGTCGACGAGCATCTGCTGCGGGAACTGGGTCGAGCCGTCCGGGTAGCCGGGCCAGTTACCACCGACCGCCACGTTGAGGATCATGAAGAAGGGGTGGTCGAACACCCAACGGTTGCCGCCGAGCCGAGCGGGATCGACCCGGTGGTACTGCACCCCGTCGACGTACCAGGTGATGACGTTCGGCTCCCAGTCCACCCGGTAGGTGTGGAAGGTGTCGGCGAGCGGCGCGCCAAGGGTGCGGCTGCCCGTGATGCCGCCGCCACCGGAGTACCCGGGCCCGTGCACGGTGCCGTAGACGGTGTTGGGCTCCCGGCCGATGTTCTCCATGACGTCGATCTCGCCAGCGTCGGGCCACCCGCCGCCAGTGCCGAGCATCCAGAAGGCCGGCCAGATGCCCTGACCACGCGGGACCTTGATCCGGGCCTCGAACCGCCCGTACGTCTGGGTGAAGGTGGCCGCCGTCAGCAGCCGTGCCGACGTGTACTCGCAGCGCCCGTAGTGGCACTGGTAGTTGGCGGGGTTGTCGCGACGGGCGGTGATGACGAGGTTGCCCTGACCGTCGTGGACGGCGTTGCTGGTGCTGTTCGTGTAGTACTGCCGCTCGTTGTTGCCCCAGCCGCCACCGCCGGTGTCGAACCGCCATTTGTTCTGGTCGACGGGCGTGCCGGCGGAGGAGTTGAACTCGTCCTGCCAGCTGATGGGGCCGATGGCGGCCTCGGCCCGGTCGGGGTGCGCCGGGACGACGAGCGCCGTCGCGGTCGCGACGAGGGCGGCCGCCAGGAGTACGAGGGGGCGGAAGCGGAGGCTGGGCCGGGCTGTGAACACGGGAGGCTCCTCAGCTTGGGGGGTGGTGGAGGCGGTTTACCAGGATAGAGAGCGCTCTCTAGAGCGAAGCATGTCGATATCATGTCTTTCTGTCAAGAGTGTTTCCAATATCACGACCGCCCGTTACCGCCCGATGCTGACCAGTGGGCGGCGGAGCACCGACCCAGTGCCTCCGAGCTGGACGGCGCTGACCCATCGAAGAGGTTCGGCACTTACTCGATAGCGGTCGAATCGACCCTTCCTATTGCCGTGGGGCGTCCACGGGGGACAGGATGACGAGGCGTGCCGGAAACTTTACCGTAACCTGCGCGCTGCTGGTCTCTGTCACAAGGAAGTGGGAGTCAGTCATGAGCGAGGTGTCGACGGCGCTGGGTGTGCGCCTCTACCCGGATCTGGTCGAGCGGGGTGGCCTGGCCCCCGCGCTCGTCGAAACCGCTGCCCGCCACGGGCTCGACATCGGCCGGGTGACCGCGCCGGAGCAGGGGCGGGCCCGGTTCACCTGCGCCGAACTGCACTCCGACGAGGGCGTGATCTGCGTGGGGCTGGGATCGCAGGCCCGGTACTTCATGATTGACCTTCGCGTCTCGGGAGAGGTTCTCGCGCGCGGTGACGTCATGGACCTGGCGCAGGTCGCCCAGGTGGCCGCGGCCTGGCGGGCCGGCCTGACGTTCGCCGAGCTGACCGCCCGGTTCCCGTTCATGGAGGAGATCAAGCAACGCCCGGCGCCGGTGGCCCAGGTCAGCTAGCCGGCGCGGCCGGGCAGGTCAGCAGCGCAGCCGGGGCGGCAGGGGTGCCTCGACGCCGACGTCCCGGTTGAGGTAGGTCGACTGGACGAAGTCGACGAAGCGTTCCGCGTCGGTCGCAATGGAGGCCAGCCCGAACGAGACGCGGACCGCGCCGCCCGTCGGTAGCCCCAGCGCGGCAAGGTACTGGTCGATCGTGTCGACCCCCGCCAGCAACCGCTGCCGCATCGACGCCCGGCTCATCCCGAACGCGCCCTCGGCTGCGCCCGGATTGCAGAAACAGCCGGTACGCAGGGAGAACCCGGCCGCTGCCGCCTCCCGCGCCACGAGCCGTTCATCGACCAGCGTGCCGTCCGGGTGACGGAGGTTGAACGTCACCGTGCCACCGCGCCCCGCACCCGTCGTCGGCCCGTACACCTGGACCAGCGGCCCGCCGGTGTCGTGCCGCAGGGTGGCCAGCCGCTCCAGCAGCCACTGGGTGAGCAGGCCGACCCGGGAGTGCACGAGATCCACGCCGATCGAGTCGAGCCAGCGCAGCCCGAACTCCACGTCCGGGATGCTCAGGAAGTTGAGCGTGCCGTCCTCGAACGCCGACTCGTCGTCCATCGGCCGGTGCCAGCCGCCCTGCACGCTCACCGCGCGGATCGTGCCGCCGGCGAACCACGGCCGGCGCAACCGGGCCAGCGCCGAACGGCGGGCCAGCAGCACGCCGACCCCGGTGGGGTAGCCAAAGAGCTTGTACCAGCTCAGGCACACGAAATCTGGCCGGACGACGCTCAGGTCCAGCCGGTTCGTCGGCGCGAAGGCGGCGGCGTCGAGCAGCACGTCGTAGCCGTGCTGACGGGCCAACTCAACCCAACTCAGCGGGTGCTGCACGCCGGAGAAGTTGCTCTGCGCCGGCAAGGCGAACAGCCCGCGACGGCCGGACCGGCCCCACCGGCCGGCCAGGCTGCGTCGGCCGGCGTCGAGCGCCGCGACCAGGTCCGACTCGGCGACCCGCAGTTCCGGCCCGTTCAGCGGCACGTAGCGTACGGACGCGCGAGCCGACCGGGCGTACTCGCGGATGCCGTTGACCGAGTTGTGGTTGTCCCAGGTGAGCACCAGCGGCGCGGCCCGGCCGAAGTCGTACGCCTCGCCGACCAGCCGGCAGGCGCCGCTGGCGTTCGGGGTGAAGACGACCGCGTACTCGGCCGGGTCGGCGCGGAAGAAGTCGAGCACCGCGCCTCGCGCCGACTCCACCAGCGAGCCCGCCGCCACACTCGTGGGGTTCTCCGAGTGTGGGTTGCTGTACAGGCCGGCGAGCAGCCGGTCGTGGTGGGCGCGAACCTGGGCCTGGGCGGCCACCCCGGCCCCGGCGTAGTCGAGGTACACCTGCCCGTCGGTGTCCAGATGTCGGTACTCGGTGGCGCGCAGCTCGTCGATCCGGGCGGTGGCGGCGTATCCCGGCAGCGCCGCGGGGGAGGCGGGCGGTGTCGGGTCAGGACGCACGGCGGGAGTCCCGTCGGACCAGGACCGCCCAGGCCGCGCCCAGGAAGAGCAGCACGAAACCGCCGAGCACCAGCCAGTCGACCCACACCGGCCGGGAGAAGCTGTCGCCGTACGTGGCCAGCAGCGGCGGGCCGAGCGGGGAGCCGCCGTCGCGCCAGAGCCGCTCCACCCCGGCGGTGTGCCCCAAGCCCTCGAACGCCCACCGGTTCGACATCGCGTAGCTGAGCCACTGACCGCCGACCGCCATGGCCGGCACCGGCAGGATCGCGCCGACGAACAGCACCTGTGGGAAGCAGAGCATCGGCAGCATGAGCGTCGCCTGGGCCGCGTCGGACACGGCCGCCGAGCAGAGCAGACCGAGGGCGAGCGCCGCCGCCGAGGAGAGCAGCAGGGTCGCGTACAGGGCGGCGAAGTCGGTGCCGCCGACCGGCGGCAACCGGTCCATGCCGCGCAGCACCCCGAGCAGGGCCAGGTCCACCAGGGCCAGCAGCGGCAGCAGCACCGCGACCTTCGCCAACAGGTACGGGACCAGCCGGACCCCGGCCAGCCGCTCCCGCCGCAGGATCGGCAGCTCGGTGCAGATCTGGAGGAGCCCGTAGGTCAGCCCGAAGAAGAAACCGCCGAACGCGATCCAGAACAGGATCATCACGGTCACCGTCGGGCTGGGGTTGGTCGGCTCGAACGCCCCCGGGCGGAACAGCAGCGCGAACATGCCGAGCACCATCAGCGGCGAGCCGAGCAGGATCGCCAGGGTCAGCCGGTTGCGGACGACGATCTCCGCGTTGCGCGCGGTGAGGACCGCCCACTGGCGCAGCCGGCCGACGCGGCGGGGCGGCGTCGCGGCGACGTCACCGTCGTCGGTGGTACGGGACGGCTGCTCGGTCGCGCGCTGCTCGGCGAAGCGATCGGGCCAGTCGGCGGGTTGCGTCGCTTCGTCGAGCCGGAGGTGCAGCTCGGCCAGGGACCGCACGCCGAAGAACTCCCGGGCGGCGGCCGGGGTGCCGGTGAACGCCAGCCGGCCCTGTCGGGTCAGCACGACGACCCGGTCGCAATGGTCCACGTCGGTGATCTGGTGGCTGGTCAGCACGACGGTGGCGCCCGTGTCGGCGAGCGCGCGGAGCACCCGGAGCAGTTCCACGGCGATCGCCGGGTCCAATCCGGAGGTGGGCTCGTCCAGGAAGAACACGCCGGGTCGGGTGAGCAGCTCGACGGCGATGCTGGCGCGCTTGCGTTCACCGCCGCTGAGCAGGCCGACCGGCGTGCCGGCCCGGTCGGTGAGTCGCAGCTCGGCGAGCACCTCCGCGACCCGGTCACTGATCTCGGCCGGTCCGGTGGTGGAGGGCAGGCGCAGTCGGGCGGCGTACCGCAGGGTGCGGGCCAGGGGCAGCTCGCGGTGGATGATGTCGTCCTGCGGAACGACACCGATGGTGCCGGCCGCGGCGGTGCCGTCGTACGTCACGGTGCCCGATGCCGGTCGCTGTACCCCGGCGAGGATTTCCAGCAGGGTGGTCTTACCGGCGCCGCTGGCACCGATGATCGCGACCAGCTCGCCCGGCGCGATGCTCAGGGAGATGTCGGTCAGGATCTGGCGACCGCTCCGGACGCTCTGGCCCAGCCCCCGAGCGGCGATGCCGACACCGGCACGCGGCGGAGACGTGGTCTGCTCGGTCGTCATGTCGAGTGCTCGATCCGGTCGGGGAGTGGTCCGCCTGAATATCGTGCCTCGCCGATGCTACTGAGCGGCCGCGCAGTGCGCCCCGGAGTGGACGGCCAGTGACCGTCGTCCGTTCAGCCGGTGGTGGTCCGCGCCTGCGCCGGCACCTGAAGGAGATCGAGGCAGTTGCGCCACAGCGTCTCCAGCTGGGTCGGATCGTTGAGCAACTTCGCGAGCAGGACCCGCCCCTCGATCTGCGCGACGATCGATCGGGCGGCCTCCCGGCTGTCGACCGCCGGGCCCGCCAGGCCGCCCTCCTTCGCCTCGACGACGACCTGCTCGATGAGGCTGATCTGCTCCTCGAAGATCTCTTGGAGCCGACCGCGGATCTCCTCGGCCTGGTTGCTGAGTTCGAGGGCGAGGTTGCCGAACAGGCAGCCAGCGACCACGCCAACCTTCTGCTGACCGACGCGCTGGACCTCCTCGGTGGCCTCGAACAGGTCCCGGAGCCGCTGTAGCGGGTCGCGCTCGCTGCCGAGCAACTGCTCCCACTGGCGGCGCTGGGTGACCCAGTGCTCGTCGATGACGGTGCGGGCGAGCGCCTGCTTGGACTCGAAGAAGTAGTAGAAGCTGCCCTTCGGCACGCCCGCCGCCGCGCAGATCTCGGCCACGCCGAGCGCCGTGTAGCCGCGCTGCTCGATCAGCGTGGCGGCCGCGTCGAGGATCTTGTTCTTCGCGTCACTGGTCCGACCCATGCCTCGACGATACACGACCGGTCGGCTAGCTTTTAGTAGACCAGTCGTCTAGTGAAGGTGGTTCCCTCATGAACAGCAGCCCCATGAACAGCGGTCAGGGACAGCGGGTCGTCGTGATCACCGGCGCCTCCCAGGGCATCGGCGCCGACCTCGTGGCCGCCTACCGCAAGCTCGGGTACGGCGTCGTGGCGACCTCGCGCTCGATCGGCGCGTCCGACGACCCGGAGATCGTCACCGTCCAGGGCGACATCGCCGAGGCCGACACCGCCGAGCGGGTGGTGCGTGCCGCACTGGACCGCTTCGGGCGGATCGACAGCCTGGTGAACAACGCTGGCGTCTTCGTCGCCAAACCGTTCACCGACTACACCGACGAGGAGTTCGACCTGGTCACCGGGGTCAACCTCGCCGGCTTCTTCCACCTCACCCGGCGCGTCCTGCCGCACCTGCTGGCCGGGGGCTCGGGGCACATCGTCAGCATCACGACCAGCTTCGTCGACCAGCCCAACTCGAACGTTCCGTCGGCGCTCGCGTCGCTGACCAAGGGCGGCCTCAGCTCGGCCACCAAGTCCCTGGCCATCGAGTACGCGGCGCGCGGCGTACGGGTCAACGCCGTCGCGCCCGGCGTCATCAAGACGCCGATGCACCCGGTCGAGACGCACCAGACGCTCGCGGGCCTGCACCCGGTCGGCCGGATGGGCGAGACCAGCGACGTCGTCGACGCCGTCCTCTACCTCGAGTCCGCCCCGTTCGTCACCGGCGAGATCCTGCACGTCGACGGCGGGCAGAACGCCGGTCACTGATCCCGCCACACCGGGGCCGCTCCCGTCGATGTGCCGGGCCGGATCCACACCGCCGGTGTGGATCCGGCCCGGCGGCGGCCGGGGTGGTGCGCACCAGCACCGAGGGCGCCGCCGAGCACATCGACCAGTTGGCGCAGCGCTACCTCGGTGGGCCGTACCCGTGGTTCGGTGGTCGTGACCAGGTCCGGATCATCCTGACCATCGAGCCCGACCGGGTGCGTTCGATGGGCCGACGGAGGTCAGGTGTCTCGGCGGAGCCGCCACAATATCCGGCCGGCTCGGCTGGGCCACCGTGCCTCGGTCGGCTCGGCTAAGCCGCGGGTACCGCGGCGAAGAACTGCCGCAGCGCGTCGGCGACCAGGGTGGGTGCCGTCATGGTCACGAAGTGCGACTGGCCCGGCCAGACGACGTAGCGGGCCGACGGAATCGTCCTCGCGAGGGCGTTCATCGTGGTGGGCATCGGCTCCCAGGTGTCCGCGCCGGCCAGCAGGAGAGTCGGCACGGCGATCGAGGACCACCGGGTGATGTCCGTGCTGTCCTGGGCGAGGGCCTCGAGATCGTGCAGCCAGCCGACCGCCGAGCGACGCGCCTCGACCGGGTCGGGCATCCGATCGCCCGTGCCGGCGGCGATCGCGGCGACGATCTCGGCCGGAACCCGCGTCACGTCGTTCAGGGCCGCTGCCATCGCGGCGGCGTCGTCGCGCTCGAAGGCGGCGCGGTACCGGTCGAGCAGCGGCACCATCTCCGCCCCGGCCGCGTAGAGCGGCGGCTCGAAGATCGCCAGGGAGCGTACGTCGCGCGGATGGGCCAGGGTGGTGTGCAACGCCAGTGTCGCTCCGTAGGACGCGCCGACGAGATGGACCGGTCGGCCCGAGGATTGGCGGGCCGCCTCGATGACGGCGAGCAGATCGGCGGTCTCGGCCCGGAAGGACTTGGTGCCGGCCGGGACGTCGCTGGGACCGTATCCGCGCCGGGCCGGCAGCCATACCTCGTGGCTCTGGGTCAGGTGCGCCGCAACGGTGGCCCAGGAGTGCAGCCCTCCACCCGAGCCGTGCACCAGGACGACGGGGTCTCCGACGCCCAGGCGTCGTACCACCAGGCGGGTCCCGTCGGCCGACTCGACCGACTGATCGTGGCTGCTCACTGCTGCTCCTGTTTCTGGGTCGGCCAGTTGCTCAACGTGGTGTGCACCGCGTCGAGGATCGACTGCCAGGACGCGTCGACAGCGCGGGGATGCCCGAAACCGTCGACCGTTTCGAGGCTTGCGAAGCCGTGGAAGGTGCTGCGGACGAATCGCATCGCGTCGGTCAGGGCCGGCTCGTCGAGCCCGTACCCGCGCAACATCGCGTAGCTCAGCTCGATCATGCGTAGGTGCCCGGCCGACCGGGTGCCGACCTCGGGCGGTAGTTGAAGCTGGGTCGCCGCGTACTGCCCCGGATGGGTGACGGCGAACGCGCGCCAGGCGTCGGCGAACCCGATCAGGGCCTGGCGGCCGGCCCGCCCCGCAACCGCGATCGCGAGCGCGTCGGCGAACGTGGCCGCCGCCCGGACCGCGACGTGCCCGATCAGCGCGTCGCGGCTGCGGACGTGCACGTACAGGGCGGCGTCCGAGACCCCGAAGTGCCGGGCGACGGCCGCGACGGTCAACCGGGACAGGCCGACCGAGTCCGCCAGCTCGGCTGCGGCGGCCGAGACGCGCGCGCTGGTCAGACCCCGCCGTGGCATACCGAACCTTTGCTTCGCTAGGAAATAACTTAGGGACCCTAAGATAGCACCGCCGCCGGCCGCTGGGTCGTGCAGGCATGAACAGCCCAGTCGGGGGAAGACCGGCCGTTCCACCGCCGAACAGGAGAGCCGGGATGAGAGCCGTCGTCTACACGGACGTCCGGACGGTCGCGGTGCGGGAGGTGCCCGACGCGACACTGGAGGCGGAGACCGACGCGCTCGTGCGGATCACCTCCACCGCCCTGTGCGGCACCGACCTGCACATGTACGACGGACGGACCAGCGCCGAGCCCGGCCTGGTGCTCGGTCACGAACCGCTGGGCGTGGTGCAGGAGGTGGGCGCCGCGGTGCAGACCGTCCGGCCGGGCACCCGGGTGGTGATCCCCACGCACCTCTTCTGCGGGACGTGTGTGATGTGTGCCCGCGGGCTCTCGGCGGCCTGTCTGCGGGTCCGGGCCGAGGGGCCGGGTGCGGCGTACGGGTACGCGGGGATGGGCCCGTACCGGGGTGCGCAGGCCGACCTGCTGCGGGTGCCGTGGGCCGACGCCAACTGCGTACCCCTGCCCGGCGAGCCGGGGGACGCGTACGAGGACGACTTCGTGCTGCTCGCCGACGCGTTCGTCACCGGGTGGCACGCCGCCACCCTCGCCGAGGTCGAGCCCGGTGACACCGTGGCGGTGTTCGGCGCCGGCACCGTCGGTCTGCTCGGCGCCTACTCGGCGCTGCTCCGAGGCGCCCGGGTGGTGTACTCCGTCGACGGGGTCGACGCCCGACTCGACAAGGCCGGCGAGATCGGCGCCGTGCCGATCGACTTCCGTCGGGGCGACCCGGTCGAGCAGATCCGCGCCGACCGGGCCCGGACCGGGCTGCCACTCGGCGAGGAGAAACTGGGCGGGGTCGACAAGGTCGTCGACGCCGTCGGGTTCCAGGCCCGTGACCGGGAGCACCCCGACCGGGAGCGTCCGAACCAGGTCATCGCCGACGCGGCCCGGCTGGTCAACGCCGCTGGCGCGATCGCGGTCGCCGGTGTGTACCCGGACCGGGACCCACACCCCGGGCCCGGCGCGGACGGTCACGAGAACCTTGTCGCGCCCTGGGGAGCGCTGTTCAGCAAGGGGGTCGCGGTCCGGTTTGGTCGCACCCACGACCGCCGCTACACCGTCCTGCTGCGGGATCTGGTCGTCGCGGGCCGGGCGCGACCCAGCATGATCGTCACCCACCACGGCACCCTCGCCGACGCCCCCGAGCTGTATCGCCACTTCGACCGGCGGGAGCACGGCGTGATCAAGGCGGTGCTGCACCCGAGCTGACCGGACTGGGCGGCGCGGTGGGCCGTCGCAAACTGCGCTTAACGGACGCCAAGGCACTGACCTGCCGTCCGGTGCCCGCCGCTCGGCGACGGTGACGGTCGATGCGTCCGGCCGGCAGAGGCGTGGGTCACATCAGTTGCCCGAGACCACTGGTGCGCCGCTCGTGCGGCGTTGGGCCTGGTGCGCGATCATCATCGCTCGCTGGCGCGGTGAGTGCGCTGTGCCACCGGTCGCACCTACCCCGGCGCGTCTTGCCTGGTGGGAAAGCTGCGGGTAGCGGCACGGGTCGATTGGCGCGTTGTCGCAGGTCGGCGTGGGTGCTGTGGCCGAGCCGGGGTGCCGGGAGGGGCTGTGGTGGCCGCTGTGGCAGGCGAACACTGTGCCACATCTATATTGCCGGATTGTTACTTTTTCAACAGTCCCTCGCCTTGCGGATGGCCCTCCGGCCGCAATACGTTGCCGTCAACAACAAAACCAAGTGAAGGTTCAACCTTCCGGAGGCAACCGATGACGTTGGCGAGGTGGTACGAGCGATGAGCGACGTGCCCATCCTCCTTGAGATGCGCTCCATCACCAAGGAGTTTCCCGGAGTCAAGGCCCTCTCCGACGTCAACCTGGTGGTTCGCGCCGGCGAGATCCATGCCATCTGCGGCGAGAACGGCGCGGGCAAGTCCACCCTGATGAAGGTGCTCAGCGGGGTGTACCCGCACGGCACCTACGACGGCAAGATCGTTTACCAGGGGTCGGAGAGCAAGTTCTCCGACATCCGGGCCAGCGAGAACGCCGGCATCGTGATCATCCACCAGGAGCTCGCGCTCATTCCAGGGATGTCGATCGCCGAGAACATCTTCCTCGGCAACGAACCGCGCAAGCGGGGCGCGATCGACTGGAAGGCCGCGAACCGGATGGCGCTGGACCTGATGGCCCGGGTCGGTCTGGAAGAGGACCCGGACACCCTGATCAAGGACATCGGGGTCGGCAAGCAGCAGCTCGTCGAGATCGCCAAGGCGTTCGCCAAGGACGTGAAGCTGCTCATCCTGGACGAGCCCACCGCGGCGCTGAACGAGGCCGACTCCAAGCACCTGCTGGACCTGCTGCGTGGGTTCCGCTCCCGTGGCATCACCTCGATCATGATCTCGCACAAGCTGAACGAGATCGAGGCGATCGCCGACCAGATCACCATCCTGCGCGACGGCCGGACCGTGGAAACCCTCGACGTCAAGGCGGACGGGGTCGACGAGGACCGGATCGTGCGGGGCATGGTCGGCCGTGAGCTGAGCAGCCGGTTCCCGGACCACACGCCGAAGATCGGTGAAGTCTTCTTCGAGGTCCGCAACTGGAACGTCCGGCACCCGATCTCCGCCGAGCGGCAGGTCTGCAAGAACGAGAGCTTCGTGGTGCGCCGCGGCGAGATCGTCGGCTTCGCCGGTCTCATGGGCGCGGGCCGTACGGAACTCGCGATGAGTGTCTTCGGCCGCTCCTACGGGGTGTACGAGTCGGGCACGATCATCAAGGACGGCAAGGAGATCGTCCTGAAGTCGGTCGCCGACGCGATCGACAACGGCCTCGCGTACGTCAGCGAGGACCGTAAGGCGATCGGCCTCAACCTGCTCGACGACATCAAGACGTCGACGGTGGCCGCCAAGCTGTCCAAGATCTCGCACCACGGCGTCCTGAACGAGGTCGAGGAGTACCAGGCGGCTGAGGCGTACCGCAAGGAGTTGCGGACCAAGGCCCCGACGGTCGACGAGAGCGTCTCCAAGCTCTCTGGCGGCAACCAGCAGAAGGTCGTCCTGGCCAAGTGGATGTTCACCGACCCGGACCTGCTGATCCTCGACGAGCCGACGCGCGGCATCGACGTGGGTGCCAAGTACGAGATCTACGGCATCATCCAGCGGCTCGCCGACCAGGGGAAGGGCGTCATCGTCATCTCCTCGGAGCTGCCTGAGCTGATCGGGCTCTGCGACCGCATCTACACCGTGTTCGAAGGCGCCATCACGGGCGAGATCGCCCGGGCGGACGCCACCCCGGAAACCCTCATGAAGCAGATGACCTCGACGAAGAAGATGGCCACACGATGAGCCGATTGAAGGACCTTCAGAAGAACCTGTTCGGAGGCACCACCTCCAACGCTCGCCAGTTCGGAATGATCTTCACCCTGGTGGCGATCGTCGTCCTGTTCCAGATCCTGACCGATGGCCTCACCCTGCGGTCGGACAACCTGATCGCGCTGTTCCAGCAGAACTCGTACATTCTGATTCTGGCCATCGGCATGCTCATGGTGATCGTGGCCGGGCACATCGACCTCTCGGTCGGCTCGGTCGCCGCCTTCGCCGGCATCCTGGTCGCCAAGTCGATGACCGAGTGGGACCTGCCCTGGCCCGCTGCCATCGTGTTCGGCCTCGCCATCGGCGCGGTGATCGGCGCCTGGCAGGGCTTCTGGGTGGCCTACATCGGGGTGCCGGCGTTCATCGTCACCCTGGCGGGCATGCTGCTCTTCCGGGGCGGCAACCAGTTCATCGGTAACGCGAGCACCGTCCCGGTGCCGGAGGGCTTCCGGGAGATCGGCTCCGGCTTCCTGCCCGAGTTCGGTCCGAACACCGGCTACAACAACGCCACGCTGCTGCTCGGCCTCGCCGCGGCGTTGGCGGTGGTGTGGCGCGAGATCCAGGCCCGCAAGACCCGACGGGCAATGGACGCCGACCCGGCGCCCATGTGGATCTCCATCCTGCGGATGGCCATCATGGTCGGCGTGATCGCCTTCGCGGCGCTGCGCTTCGCCAGCGGTCGCGTCGGCACCAGCTTCCCGATCTCCGGCATCATCCTGCTGGTCCTGGTCATCGCGTACTCCTTCTACACCCGCAACACGGCCGGTGGCCGGCACATCTACGCGGTGGGCGGCAACTCCCGGGCGGCCGAGCTGTCCGGTGTGAAGCTCAAGCGGGTCAACTTCTTCGTCATGATGAACATGTCCGTCCTGGCCGCGCTGGCCGGCATGATCTTCGTGGCCCGTTCGGCGGCCTCCGGACCGCAGGACGGCAACGGCTGGGAGCTGGACGCCATCGCCGCGGTCTTCATCGGCGGCGCGGCCGTCGCCGGCGGTATCGGCACCATCAGCGGGTCCATCGTCGGTGGTCTCGTCATGGCCGTGCTCAACAACGGCCTCCAGCTCATGGGTGTCGGCACCGACCGCGTCCAGATCATCAAGGGTCTGGTCCTGTTGCTGGCCGTCGCGATCGACGTCTACAACAAGAGCCAGGGGCGCTTCTCCATCATCGGGAGCCTGATGCGGCCCTTCCGCCGCGAGGACTCCGCCCCACCCACCTCACCGCCGGACGCGGAGCGCGAGCCCGCCAAGGCAGCGGTGTCCGGCTGACGGCCACCGACCTCTCCACCCGCCTCACCATCTAGAAAGGCAAGTCCTCACCATGCGTAAATTCTTCGGCACGTCGGTGGTGGCCATCAGCGCCGCCGCCATGCTGGCCCTCGCCGGCTGCGGTTCCGGCCGCGACGGCGACAGCGGCTCCGGCGGCGAGGCCGCCAAGGGCTTCCCGGCCAACTCGCTGATCGGCGTGGCCCTCCCGGCCAAGACCTCGGAGAACTGGGTCCTCGCCGGTGACCTGTTCAGCAACGGCCTCAAGGAGGCCGGCTTCCAGGGTGACGTGCAGTACGCCGGCGCGTCGACCACTGTCGCCGACCAGCAGGCTCAGATCACCGCCATGGTCACCAAGGGCGCCAAGGTCATCGTCATCGGCGCGACCGACGCCGCGCAGCTGTCGACCCAGGTCGCGGCGGCCCACACGGCCGGCGTGAAGGTCATCGCGTACGACCGGCTCATCACGAACACCCCGGACCTCGACTACTACGTCGCGTTCGACAACTTCAAGGTCGGCCAGCTCCAGGGCCAGGCCCTGCTGGACGGCATGAAGGCCAAGAAGCCGAACGGCCCGTACAACATCGAGCTGTTCTCCGGCTCGCCGGACGACAACAACGCCGGTGTCTTCTTCAACGGCGCGATGGACGTGCTCAAGCCGGAGATCGACAAGGGCAACGTGGTCGTCGCCTCGGGTCAGAAGGAGGTCAAGCAGACCGCCATCCAGGGCTGGAAGGCCGAGGGTGCGCAGGCCCGCATGGACCAGCTGCTGACCTCGACCTACGGCAGCAAGGAGCTGGACGGCGTCCTCTCCCCGAACGACACGCTGGCCCGCGCCATCCTGACCTCGGTCAAGGGTGCTGGCAAGCCGACCCCGATCGTCACCGGTCAGGACTCCGAGGTTGAGTCGGTCAAGTCGATCGTCAAGGGCGAGCAGTACATGACGATCAACAAGGACACCCGCAACCTGGTGAAGGAGACCATCAACATGGTCAAGGCTCTCCAGGCCGGCGACAAGCCGCAGGTGAACGACACCAAGTCCTACAACAACGGCAGCAAGGTCGTCGACACGTACCTGCTCCCGCCGGTCGCCGTCACCAAGGCGAACGCGGCTGAGGCGTACGCCACCGACCCGAAGCTCGCGCCGCTCACCAAGTAATCACCGCACGGTAGGTAGTAACGCCGATGGGTCCCGGGTCTCCTCTACCGGGACCCATCGTCGTCCCTGCACCCCCGCACCAACCGGCATCGACCCGGAAGGAGGTCTGACCGTGGCGACACCAGTACGGGCCAGGCCAGCCGGCGTCGGCCGCAACGCCGAATCCCCGCTGCCGTCGGTCCCCGGCGCCAGCCAGGAGGAGATCCGGCGGCAGAACCTCGGCGCCGTCCTGCGCTACGTCCACCTGCACGGACCGACGTCCCGCGCCGAGCTGACCAGCCGGCTCGGCCTCAACCGAAGCACCATCGGCGCCCTCGCTGCCGACCTGGTCACCAGCGGCCTGGTCACCGAGGAGGCACCGACCACCGCCCGCCGCGCCGGCCGCCCCTCGCTGGTGGTCAGCCCCCGCTCCGACCGGGTCTACGCACACGCGTTGAGCATCGACGCGGACCGGCTGCGTGCCGCCCGGGTCGGCCTCGGCGGACAGATCCTCGATCTACGGGAGATCCCCCGACCCAGCGGCATGTCGGCGATCGAAGCCGTCGGGCCCCTCGCCGACCTGGTCCGCGACATGGAACGCTCGGTGGCCGGCGACGCGCTGCTGGTCGGCGGCGCCGCCGCGGTCACCGACACCACCCGCGACCCGGACGGCAGGCTCCGGATCGCCAGCATCGACGAGACGCTCGGCGCCGCGCTGGAGGCGGAGTTCAGCTCCGGCCCCGGTTTCGTGGCCGGTGACCTGGCCGACATCGCCGGCCTGGCCGAGCACGTCCGGGGTGTCGCGGTCGGCATCGACGACGTCATCTACCTGCACGGCGACCTGGGCATCAGCGCCGGCATCATCGTCGGTGGCCGACTGGTGATCGGCCACCGGGGGCACAGCGGCAAGGTCGGCCACATGGTCGTCAACCCCAATGGTCTGCCCTGCGGCTGCGGTTCACGCGGCTGCTGGGAGACCGAGATCTCCGAAGCCGCGCTGTTGCGGCACGCCGGCCGTGACCCGAGCGATCGCGCGGCGGTGGCCGAGGTGCTGCGCGCCGCGGCGGAGGGCGACCCGACCGCCCGCGCGGCGGTCGAGCAGGTGGCGGACTGGCTCGGCTTCGGCGTGGCGAACCTGGTCAACGTGGTCAACCCGGACGCCGTGGTGTTCGGTGGCTCGCTGCGTGACATCTTCACCGCCGGTGCGGACGTGGTCCGGGACCGGCTCGACACCATGCCACTGCCCGCCTCCCGCGAACACCTGCGGTTGCGCGCGGCGGCACTCGGCCGCGACGCCGTCCTGATCGGCGCCGCCGAGTTGGCGTTCGACAAACTCCTGGCCGACCCGTTGAACGTCGGCGTCGCGGGCCAGGTCGGGACCGCCGAGCCCGAGTAGCCGCTGCTGCTCGCCGGCGCCGCCTGGCTCCGAAGTGCCCTGACGTCGGCCGCGACGGTTACCGCTGGCACCACCCTGCCCTCACTCGGTCTGGCCGTCATGAGGCTTCCCGTACGCGCTATCGTACGCTGTACGGTAATGCGGGCAGACAGTTTCGGGAGGGGAGCGCTGTGACGACAAGAGCCGACGCGATAGTGGCGCAAGGGCTGCGCAAGCGGTATCGGGACCGGTACGCGCTGGACGGATTCGACCTGCGGGTGCCGCGGGGAACGGTGTGCGGCCTGCTCGGCCCGAACGGGGCCGGCAAGACCACCTCGGTACGGATCCTCTCCACCCTGCTCCGACTCGACGAGGGTCGTGCCGAGGTGGCCGGCTTCGACGTGACCCGCCAGCCCGACCAGGTGCGCTACCGGATCGGCTTGGTGGGGCAGCATCCCGCGCTCGACGAGGCGTTGAGCGGCCGGCAGAATCTGGTGCTCTTCGGCCGGCTGTTTCATCTGGGTCGCCGCCGGGCCCGCCAACGGGCGGTCGAGCTGCTGGAACGCTTCGGTCTCGCCGATGCCGCCGAGCAGCCGGTCAGCACGTACTCCGGGGGAATGCGCCGACGGCTCGACCTGGCGGCCGGCATGATCCTGGCCCCCGCGGTCCTCTTCCTCGACGAGCCCACCACCGGGCTGGACCCGCGCGGCCGCAACGAGGTGTGGGAGTCGGTCCGGGAGTTGGTACGAACCGGCACCACAGTGCTGCTCACCACCCAGCAACTGGACGAGGCCGACCAGCTCGCCGACCGGATCTCGGTGGTCGAGGCCGGCCGGGTGATCGCCGAGGGAACTCCGGACGACCTCAAGACCCGGCTCGGCGGCGATCGGATCGAGGTGGTCGTCGCGGCGCCGACCGACCTTGCCGCCGCCGTCGCCCAGGTACGCCGGGCGGCCGACGACGAACCGACTGTCGACGTGGACCGGCGGATGGTGAGCGTCCGGGTCGGTCACCAGGCCGGTGCGCTCGTCGACGTGTTGCGGGCGCTCGACGCCGTGAACGTCCCGGTGGTGGACGTCGCGCTGCGCCGCCCAACCCTGGACGACGTGTTCCTGCACCTCACCGGGCACCGGGCGGCGACCGCCGAGGTGGCAGCATGAGCGCGCTGAGCACGCCGGCCCCGCCGGTGGATCTGACGCCCGGCCGGCCCGCCCTCCTGGCCGACAGCAGCACGCTGATCTGGCGCGGCCTGGCCCGGTGGCGACGCGATCCTGGCCCGCTGATCGCCTCGCTCGGCTTCAACATCCTGATCGTGCTGATGTTCGCCTACCTGTTCGGTGGCGCGTTGCAGGTGCCCGGCGGTGGGAGCTACCGAGAGTTCCTGATGCCCGGCATGTTCGTGATGACCATGGTCTTCGGCATCAGCCTCACCACGATCGCCGTTGCCGAGGACCTGGAGCGCGGGGTGACCGACCGGCTCCGATCGATGCCCGTCTCGCCGCTGGCACCGCTGGCGGCCCGGGCGGTGGCCGACATGCTGTTCGCGCTGGTAACCCTCGGGGTCCTGCTGCTGACCGGTCTGGCAATCGGGTGGCGGGCACACGGTGGGGTCGGCGCCACGCTGGCGGCGGTGGGGTTGATCCTGCTGCTGCGCTTCGCCCTGATCTGGGTCGGCATCTTCCTCGGGTTGGTCACCCGTGGGCAGACGGCCGTGGTCGCCGTGCAGACCCTGGAGTTTCCGCTCGGCTTCCTCTCCAACGCGTTCGTCGCACCGTCCACCATGCCCGCCTGGCTCGGTGCGGTGGCCGCGTGGAACCCGCTGTCGGCGACCGTCGGCGCCACCCGTGAGCTGTTCGGCAACCCCGGTTGGGGTGGCGACTCCTGGGCGGCGCAGCACTACCCGTGGCTGGCGGTGGCCTGGCCGCTCGTCCTGGTCGCGGTCTTCCTGCCGCTCTCGGTCGCCCGGTACCGACGGCTGACCGGCTGAGCCCGAGCCGGCGCTGGATCCGAATCTCTGGGCCCGATCGGTGTCGGTGGTCGTCGTTAGGCTCACCGGCGTGGATGTGCACCGACTCGATCGGGCCCAGGCGCGGCGAATCGCCATCCGGGCCCAGCTGCTGGCCGCACCGCGCCCGACCGACCTGCTGACAGTGGTCCGCCAGTTGACCCTGGTGCAGATCGACCCGACCGCCGCCGTCGCGCCCAGCGCCGATCTCGTCTGCTGGAGCCGGCTCGGTTCGTCGTACCAGCCCACCCAGATGCGCGAGGCCCTCGAACGGGACCGGACGCTCTTCGAGCACCAGGCGATGGTGCGACCGACGGACGACCTGGGGCTCTTCCTCGCGGCGATGGCGGCGTCGCCCGGTCATCAGCGCCACCGTGAATGGCTGCGCGCCAACGACTCCTTCCGGCGGGATGTTCTCGACCTGCTCGGCCGTTCCGGTCCGCTGCTCTCCCGCGACATCCCGGACACGAGCGCCGTGCCCTGGCCGTCGTCGGGCTGGACCAACAACCGCAACGTCACCCAGATGCTGGAGTTCCTGGTCCTGCGCGGCGAGGTCGCGATCGCCGGCCGCCAGGGCCGACAGCGGCTGTGGGACGTGGCCGAGCGGGTCTACCCGGCCGACGTGCCCGTCATCGAGCTGGAGCAGGCGCGCCGGCTTCGCAACGAGCGACGGCTACGGGCGCTGGGCATCGCTCGGGAGAAGGCGGTGGTCGTGCCCGGCGAGCCGGCCGAGGTCGCTGACGCCGGCGAGCCAGCGATCATCGAGGGCGTCGCGGGGGAGTGGCGGGTGGACCCGGCCGCGCTCGGTCAGCCCTTCACCGGGCGCACGGCGCTGTTGTCGCCGTTCGACCGGCTGGTGCACGACCGGGTCCGCCTCGCCGACCTCTTCGAGTACGAGTACGTGCTGGAGATGTACAAGCCCAAGGCGAGTCGGCGGTGGGGCTACTTCGCGCTGCCGATCCTGCACGGCGATCGGCTGGTCGGAAAGGTGGACGCCACGGCCGAGCGCCGGCGCGGCACGCTCACCGTGCACGCTATCCACGAGGACGTGCCCTTCGCCCCGGAGGTGACAAGGGCCGTGCACGAGGAGCTGCACGACCTGGCGTCCTGGCTGTCGCTGACCGTCGAGGGCCTGCGCTGACGGGTGATCGTCGAGGCCCCCGCTCCCCGACGAGCACCCGTCGCCCAGCTAGGCGATCCGGCGGATCCGGCGCACCGCGAGGTAGAGCAGGAGCACGGCGAGGGCGACGAAGATGCCCGTCTCGATGCCCTGGAACAGCCAGAACCGGTCCGCCGGCTGGTAAAGCTGCCAGTTGTACGCGCCCGGCTCGAGGCCCAACTCGGCGCCGCAGACCCGACCGTCCGGCCCCTTCCCGCCCGGTGGGCACTGAATCCGGGTGTCCTCCGCGATCATCGTCCCGTCCGGGTTCCGGACGCCCTGGGTGAGGATCCAGTCCCCCCGGCTGATCTCCGGCGGCCCGTCCCCCTCGATCGGCAAGGTCTTGGTGCGGGCGGCCTGGTAGTGCGGCCGGGCCAGGATCTCCACCGCCGCTCGTACCCCGATGAACCCGGCGAGGGTGATGCCCATGGCGGGCAGCATCCGCTTCCACACCGTGCCGGCGAAGATGCCGAGCGCCACGGCGAAGAGGGTGTAGCCGATCGGGGCGATGCCCTGAAGATCGAAGACGATCAGGCCGAGTCGACCCTCGTGCGCGGCCTGGTTGAGCGGGTCGACCCACCAGGACATGCCCAGCCCGTAGACCGCCGCGAGGATCACGACCGCCGCGCCAACCAGTCCGAACTTCACCAGGGCCCACCGGTTTCGGCCGACGCCCTGGGTCCAGACGAATCGGTGCGTGCCCTGCTCCACCTCGCGGGCGACCAGCGGGGCGCCCCAGAACAGGCCGACCAGCGCCGGCAGGGTGATCAGCAGCACGGCCAGCAGGTTGAGGCTGCCGTACTGGTTGCTGAAGCGTCGGAAGCCCGCGTCGCAGGTCTCGCGGGTCGTCAGCGCCACGTCCGCGCGGGCAAGCTGACTGACGCAGTCCGCCAGCCCGAGGTCGCTGAAGGTGTTCCGCATCGCCAGGCCGATCGGCACCAGCAGCGCAGCGAGTGTCGCGAACCCCAGCAGGGTGTAGAACGCCTGCTTGCGATGTTGCCGCCAGGTCAACCAGATCATGCTGCTACCCCCCACTCGCTGTGACTGGTCTGCGTGGTGCCGTCGGCCAGGTAGGCCAGCACGACGTCCTCCAGGCTCACCTCGCGGACCGTCCAGGCCGGATCGGTGACCGGCCCGTCGGTGCGGACGAGCAACGTGGACTGCCGGTCGGTGTGGCTGGCCCGGATCACTGCGGCGACGCCCCCGATAGCGCCGCCGTCGTGCCGCGGCCCGACGAGCTGCCGGTGCCCGGCGACCAGGTCGTCGACCGCGCCGGTGAGCTGCACCTGGGAGGCGTTCAGCACGATCAGGTAGTCGCAGACGCGTTCCAGGTCGGCCAGCAGGTGCGAGGAGAGCAGAACTGTGGTGCCCGACTCCGCCACGCTGCCCATCAACGACTGGAGGAACTCCCGTCGAGCCAGGGGGTCGAGGCTGGCGACCGGTTCGTCGAGCAGCAGCAGCCGCGGCTGCTTGGCCAGTGCCAGAGCCAACGCGACCTGGGCCCGTTGACCGCCGGAGAGCTTGCCGACCGGCTTGTCCGGCGGGATGCCGAGCTGCGCCAGCCGCTGACGGGCCAACGTCGCGTCCCACCGCTTGTTCAGCTTGCCGCCGGTGATGACCAGCTCGGACGCCGTGAAGTCCCGGTACAGCGGGGTGTCCTGGGCGACGAAACCGATGTCGGCCAGGCCCTCGGTGTCGCCGTACGGGGACCGACCGAACACCCGGACCGTGCCCGCATCGGGCTTGAGCAGCCCGACGGCCAGGTGCAACAGCGTGCTCTTGCCCGCGCCGTTCGGCCCGACCAACGCGGCGATCCGACCGGCCGGCAGATGCAGCGAGCAGTCCCGCAACGCCCAGGTGCTGCCGTACCGCTTGCCGAGCCGGTCTGCTTCCAAGACCATGTCCATCCCTCGTCCTCTCGTTCCGTTCACGCCACCGCTTCGCGGTCGCGCGAGCCCTTGCGGTGCCTGATGGTTCGTTCGCTCTGCTCGCTCACGCGGGCTCCTTCTGCGGGGCGTCGTCGGCGAGGGTGGCGCGCAGCGTCGTCTCCACCAGGGCGACGACGTCCTCGGCCGTGAGGCCGGCAGCCTTCGCCCGGTGCAGCCAGGCGACCAGATCGTCGCGCAGCTCGGCCTGGTTGGGCAGGGACGCGCCGGCCAGGGTGCGCTGGACGAACGTGCCCACCCCGGGTCGGCCACCGACCAGACCCTCGATCTCCAACTCCCGGTACGCCTTCAGCACCGTGTTCGGGTTGATCGCCAGGGATTGCGCGACGTCCCGGACCTTCGGCAACTGGTCGCCCGGTGTCAACAGGCCAACCCGTAGCGCCTGTTTCACCTGCTGCACGAGCTGCATGTAGGTGTTCACCTTCGACCGGCTGTCCAGTACGAACTCGATCACTCCCGATGATCCTTCCTGTTGTCCTACGACAGTAGGACTAATAGACAGCTTCATCGGTGGCCCACCGGCTGTCAAGCCCGGCGCGGCAGGTTCTGTCCGAGCGCGGCGCGTCTCGTCCGGCGCGCCGCGTGCTGGCCGAGGCGGCGCGGCGGGCCGACCGTGGTGGCACCGGCAGGCCAGCGTTTGGCACCGACGGGTCAGCCCCGAGGGGAAGGGACCGGCAGCGATCCGCGTGGACGGGGAGGTGTTCGATGGTCACCAACGAACTGACGACGTCGAGGGCGACTCCACTACAGGCCGCTCGCGCCCGGGGCCGCGTACGCGGGCGGTTGATCCTGCTCGGCCCGGCGTTCGTCGCCGCCGTCGCCTACGTCGACCCCGGCAACTTCGCCACCAACTCCGCCGCTGGCGCCCGCTACGGCTACCTGCTGGTCTGGGTCGTGGTGGTGGCCAACCTGATGGCGATGCTGGTGCAGACGCTCACCGCGAAGCTGGGTCTGGCCACCGGGCGCAGCCTGCCCGAGCTGTGCCGGGAACGCCTACCCCGGCCGGTGAACCGGATGATGTGGGTGCAGGCCGAGTTGGTCGCCATGGCCACCGACCTGGCCGAGGTGATCGGTGGCGCGGTCGCCCTGTACCTGCTCTTCGGCATCCCCCTGCTGCCCGGCGGGATCATCATCGGCACGGCCGCGTTCGCCGTGCTCGCCCTGCGCTCGCGCGGGTACCGCGCCTTCGAGGTCGCCATCGCCGTCCTGCTCGGGGTGATCGTGCTGGCCTTCGCCGCCAACCTGCTCGCCTCCGGTTCCGACCCCGGCTCGGCCATGGCCGGCCTGGTGCCGCGCCTGCAAGGCACGGACAGCGTGCTGTTGGCCGCCGGCATCCTCGGCGCGACCGTCATGCCGCACGTCATCTACGTGCACTCCGCGCTCACCCGCGACCGCATTCCCGCCGCCGACGACACCGAGCGTCGGATCCTGTTCCGCGGCCAGCGCACCGACGTGCTGCTCGCCCTGAGCGCGGCCGGCGCGGTCAACCTCGCCATGCTGTTGATCGCCGCGGCCAGCTTCCGGGGCGGCGGTCCGGGCGGTGCGGACAGCCTGGAGGGGGTGCACGCCGGGCTCGGTCAGACCATCGGGACCGCCGCCGCGTTCGGGTTCGCCGTCGCCCTGCTGGTCTCGGGGCTCGCCTCCACGAGCGTCGGCACCTACGCCGGAGAGGTGATCATGCAGGGCTTCCTGCGGCGGAGGGTTCCGTTGCTGCTGCGTCGGCTGGTCACCCTGCTGCCCGCGCTGGCCGTGCTCGCCATCGGCCTCGACCCGACCCGGGCGCTCGTGCTGTCCCAGGTCATCCTCAGCTTCGGCATCCCGTTCGCGCTGATCCCGGTGGTCGCCTTCACCCGTCGCCGCGACCTGATGGGCAACCTGGTCAACCACCCGCTCACCACCGCCGCCGCGTCCCTGGTGGCCGTGCTGGTGGTCGCGCTCAACGCGTTCCTCCTCTGGCAGGTCGTCGCCGGCTAGCCGGCCGGTCGGCGTCGCCGCCTGAGCCGGCCGGTCGGCGTCGCCGGTTGAGCCGGCCGGGCCAGCGGGGCAGGCGTGGTCAGGTGCGACGCCCCTCGTCGCGGGCCGGGATCTCCTGGCGCTGTTCGAGGGCGTCCGCCGGGTTGGCGTCGGCCGGCAGCGACGTCACCTCCTCGAGCGTGCCCGCCGGGAAGGCGCCCTGCTCGGCCAGGTCGGCCTCGGCCGCCTCCGGGTCCACGTCACCGGACACCCGGTCCGGCGGCCCGACGTCGAACGCGTCCTGTCGTTGTTCCAGGGCATCCGCCTCCGGCGGAGGGAACGTGCCGCCCTGTTCATCCCGGTACGTGCTCATCGGAGCCTCCCACCCGGCGGGTGTCGACATGCCGCCGGGCCGCTGCCTACCCGCCAGCGCCGCACTCAGGCCGCCACGCTGGTCGAGATCTGGGCAGTTTCCGGGATGGTGCTGCCTCCGCAGCGGCGGAAGCAGCACTTTCCCGGTGGTTGCGCGGATCTAGAGAGGGTCTGGCGTCACGCCCGGCGGCAGTGGCCTGCGGTGGGCTTTCGTACCGTGGTGGGCGCCCCCAGGTCGGCCGGGACCGGGCCGCCCGAGCAGGCCAGCGTGCCCACCTGGCCGCCGGCGAGGATGGGCGCCGATGCGGTACCGGTCAACGCCAGCGGCCCGGCCACCCGGGCTCCCACCATCGTGACGTGGTCGGAGGTGCCGGTCAGCGCCACCGCGCCGCGTACCTCGGTGTTCAGCACCTCGACGGCGGTGGCGCGGGACGCCGTCAGATCTCCGGCGATCGAGGAGCCCTGGGCGACCAGGGCGGCGCCGGGCGTGACGGTGACCGGGCCGGTCACGGTGGCCGCGCGCAGGCAGGTGACACCGGTGGTGACGGTCAGCGGGCCGGCATGTCGGCCGGTGACCACTGTGGTGCAGGCCGGTGGAGGCGGTATCAGCGTGGTCATGAACGCGCGGGCCGGCCCGATGTTGCCGACGGCGTCGATGCCCCGGTACTCGATGCGGTGCCGGCCGTACCCGGGGGACCGCTCAGCGAACGGGGACACGGACAGGCCGCCCGAGCCGAGGTTGCCGTAGACCAGGCCGTCCACGTCGGTGCCGGTGGCGGTGAACAGGAACGGCGATCGGGCGTCGGTGGGCCAGCCGTAGTAGTTGTGCCACCCGTCGCCGTTGAGCCGGAACTCCGAGGTGACCTGGCCGGTGCCGTCGTCGGTGCCGGTCAACCCCATGGTGAACGGGCCGTTGTACACGTACTCGGTGGGTCGGCCGGGCCGGGTGACGGTGAGCAGCGGCTCGGAGAGGGCGTACGCCACGTCGGGCCGCGTCGCGTCGACCGTCCAGGTGCGGGTCACCGCTTTCCCGGTGCCCGGCTCGCTGACCCGGGCGGTCAGCCGGTGGGTGCCCCGCGACAGGCGCAGGGCGCCCAGATCCACGTCCCGGTCGGTGCCGGTGTCGGCCACCGGCCGGCCGTCGAGCGTCCAGCGCACGCGTGGCGCCCGATCCGTGGGCTGGCTGGTCCGCACGTACACCACGTCGTGCGCGCCGACCGGTCGGTCGGTCGCGGTGGACGCGGTGATCGCCAGCGGCGACTCCACCGCCGGGGTACGCACCGCGGTGTCCACCGTCCAGGTGCGGGTCTGAGTCAGCGCCGGTGAGGTGCGGACCGCCGGGTCGCGGACGAACTCCGTCGGGTCGGTCACCGTGGCGGTCACCGTGTGCCGGCCGGGGGAGAGGCGTAGTTTCCGCAGGTCCAGGTGGCGGGCATTGCCGGTACGCGGCACCGCCCTGCCGTCCAGCGACCACGTCACGGTCAGCGCGTGGCTCACCGGGTGCAGAGTGTCCACCCAGAGCAGTCGGTCCGCGCCAACCGCCTGATCGGTGGCCGTGCCGCCCTGCACGATGCCGACCCGGGCGGCGATCCGTTCGGTCATCCGCTCCCGGCCGACCTGGTCGAAGTAGAAGCCCAGCGACTTCATCATCGAGTGTCGGCTCGGTCGCCACACCCCGCGCTGGAGGTACAGGCCGCCCTCGTAGCGGCCGATCGTGCCGCCCGACTCGCTCGGCTCACCCAGCCAGCGCCACCACTTGGCCCGGGTGTCGCGCATCTGCCGCTCGGTCAGCAGGGTGTGGTGCACCGACTCCGGTTCCGGCCCGCTGTAGGTGTCGCCCGGCACCCCACGGCCGTAGTAGTCGTACTCGTCCTGCAAGCCACCGAGCGAGTGCCCCAACTCGTGCGGGCTGATCAGCGCGGAGAGCGCGTTGCCGCCGGAGGCGGTGGCGTTACTGCCGCCGGCCCCGCCGTACGTGCCGCTGTTGGCCAGCGCGATCAGCTGACGGTTGCCGGGGTTGGTGCCGACGGCCAGGTCGGCGTACGCGTTCGCGGCGGTGCCGTCGACAGTGAGCAGACGTTGCACGCTCGCCGGGTTGCAACCACCCCAGAATCCCATGCCCAGCGCGGTGTCGCGTTGCGGCGCGGACAGGCCGGGGTCGCAGTCCACGCCGGACTCCGCCGAGACGATCTCGACGGCGTAGACGTTGAAGTAGCTGCGGTAGGACTTGAACGGCTCGATCGTCCACAGGGTGTTGAGGTGCCGGTCCACGTGTGCTCGGAAGGTGGGTAGGTCGGAGTCGGTGTAACCGTCGCCCAACAGCACCAGGTTGAACCGCGTCGCCGGGTCACCGGTGACCTGGATCGGCACCACTGTGGCGCCGGCCACCGAGACGCCGGCCGGTGTGGCGGCGGCCGGTGTGGCGACAGTCAGTCCCGCCGCGACGAGCGCCGCGACACACAACCCCGCTCTGATCCGCACCCTGCGCCCCTTCCCTGGCCGGTCGGCCTGGCGGCGCCGGGCGCCGGGCCCGGCGGGGGCGCCGTCGTCCGGGCCTGCCGCGACCGTGGACATCTCGGACCGTACCGGTCGGCGCACCGACAGGTAACCCTCGGCGGTCAGTCGGCCGTCGCCTCGGATGTGGTGTTTCGGCGGGTACCGGCGGCCAACCCCAGCGCCAGCAGCACGCACACCGCGCCGACCAGGAAGAGCAGCGATGCGGCCGGCTGGCCCAGCCACTCCCAGTACGGGTGCCAGGCCGGGTGTGGCTCGCCGAGGTGGTGGTGCAGCAGTTGCGGTGCGGCCAGCGGCACCGGCAGCCACCACAGCACCGTGGCCACACCGATCAGGCCACTCACAGTGCCGCGACTACGGCGTCCCTCGGTGCGTCGGCTGACCCAGCCGAAGACCAGCCAACCGGCCACCGCGCCCAGCACCGTGCCGAGCACTCCGGCGGGGACCACCAGGGGCGGCGGCGCGCGGTGCAGCTCGACCGAGAGGTAACTGGCGTCGACGGCTGTCTGCGAGGAGATCGAGGCGTTCAGGATGGTGTCGTCACGTCGGGCGGTCAGCGCGGTGTCGGTGACCGCCCGCGGGGTGGCGCACATCTTGTCCGCGCAGCCGACGCGATCGGACACCTGTGGGTCGTACACCCGCCAGCCGGCACCGGTCAGGCGCTCCCGGGCCACCGTGACGATCTGCGCGGCGGGCACCGGCGGCGCGCCGAGGGCGCCGGCGGCGGTGGCGCTCTCCTGGTACTCGCCGCCGTCACCGAACACCAGGGTCTTGACGGTCCCCAGGCGCAGCGCGTGCCCGTAGACGACGAAGAGCGCCGGTGGGGTGTCGATCTCACCGAGGTCGTGGCCGGGGAAGGCCTCGGTCAGGATGGCGGCGGCCTCGGCCCGGTCGGGTTGCGGCCGGGACGTCTCCCAGGCGGCCCGGCTGGCCAGCGCGCCGGTGAAGAGGCCGCAGACGACCGCGGCGAGCGGCACCCACGCGACGGCGGCGCCACCGGCCGGGCGGCCGAGGCGGCGTAGCAGCCGCCGTCCGAACCGGGTGGCCGGCGCGGTGTCGCTCACGGACATGGCCACCTTCCAGCTTGAGAATCAGGCGGAGCGACAGTACATCGACCAGGGGTCCCGGCGCGTCCCCCGATGACCGTCGACCGTGGCCGGGATCGGCCAGGATGGGCGGGTGGCCGGTCACGGCCGCGACGAGGAGGGTGGGCGATGCGGGTACGTGGACGGTTGACCTGGGGGTGGCGTGCTCGGGCGGGGGCGGTGCTGGCCGCGTTGCTCGCGGGCGTGCTGCCGTCGGCCGTGGTGCTGGCGCCGGGCGCTGCCACGGCGGGCGCCGCGGCGGCGGGGACGCCGGTCTGCCAGGTGCGCGACGACCGGCTGCGCGAGATTTCCGGGATGGTCGCCACCGACGACGGGTACGTGGTGATCAACGACGGGGCCGACGACGAGGCCCACCGCCGTATCTTCTTCCTCGACCACCGCTGCGCGGTGGCGCGCAGCGTCTCCTTCCCGTCCCGGCCCCGCGACACCGAGGACCTGGCCATCGGCCGGGACGGCACCGTCTGGGTCGCCGACATCGGCGACAACGACCGCTCCCGGACGACGGTCGGAGTGTGGCGGCTCGCGCCGGGGGCGAAGCGGCCGGTGCTGCACCGGATGACCTACCCGGACCGTCCGCACGACGCCGAGGCGTTACTGCTCGACGCGTCCGGGCGGCCGCTGATCGTCACCAAGGGCGGCAGCGGCACCGTCTTCCTGTACGCGCCGAGCACCGCGTTGCGGTCGGACGCGACGACCCCGCTGACCGCGCTCGGCCAGGTGACAGTGCCCTCGACCACCACCAGCAACCCGTTCTCGTTCCTGGGGCGCGGGGTGATCACCGGGGCGGCGAGCGCGCCGGACGGACGGCGGGTGGTGCTGCGCAGCTACGCCGACGCCTTCGAGTACGACGTGCCCGACGGCGACGTGGTCCGCGCGTTGACCACCGGCACCCCGCGGATCACCCCGTTGCCGGACGAGCCCCAGGGTGAGTCGATCACCTACAGCCGAGACGGCCGGTCGTTGCTCACCGTCTCCGAGTCCGCCGGTCAACCAGCCGGCACCCGCTCGACGATTCTGCGCTACCCGGCCACGGCCAGCACGGCCACCGCCGCGCCACCCACGCGGTCCGACGACCCGGTGGCGCCCACTGCGGTCCGTCCGGCCGCCGGAGAGGTCGGCGGAGGGGGTGGGCGGACCTGGCCGCTGGCCCTCGGCGCGGGCACACTGCTGGTCCTGCTCGGGTTGGCCGCCGCGCTCTGGTGGAGGCACACCGCGCGCCGGTGAGCGGACCGGGCCTGCGGCAGGATGGGGGGATGTCCGTCCTGCCCACGTTGCGCCACCCGATCATCGCCGCCCCGATGGCTGGTGGCCCGTCCACGCCCGCGCTGGTGGCCGCCGTGTCCGCCGCGGGTGGGCTGGGCTTCCTCGCCGCCGGGATGATCGACACCGGCCGGCTGCTCGCCGACGTCGCCGAGGTCCGCGCGCGTACCGATCGGCCGTTCGGTGTGAACGTTTTTCTGCCCGACCCTGGCGGCGTCGACGAGGCCGCCATCCAGGCGTACGCGGAACGGCTCGCCCCGCAGGCCGCGCAGCGCGGGGTGAGCCTGGGCGAGCCGGTGGGCGGCGACGACGCGTACCCGGAGAAGCTGGCCGCGCTGCTCGCGGACCCGGTCCCGGTCGTGTCCTTCGTGTTCGGGCTGCCCGACCGGGCGGCGGTGACCGCCCTGCGCGAGCGGGGCACCGAGGTGTGGGCCACCGTGACCCGCCCGGACGCCGCGACCGCCGCCGCCGATCTGGGTGTGGACGCGGTGGTGGTGCAGGGAACTGAGGCCGGTGGGCATCGCGGCGGCCTGCCGGACGACGACGACTACGGGTTGCTGCCGCTGCTCCGGCTGACCGCCGCCCGCTGTGACCGGCCGTTGGTGGCCGCGGGTGGCCTCGTCGACGGCCCCTCGGTGGCCGCCGTGCTGGCTGCCGGCGCCGCCGCCGCGCAACTCGGCACGGCCTTCCTGCGCTGCCCGGAGGCGGGCAGCTCGCCGATGCACCGGGCGGCGGTGGCCAGTGCCACGCCGACCGCGTTGACCCGGTCGTACACCGGCAAGCGGGCCCGTGGTGTGGCCAACGACTTCCTGCGCCAGCACGACGCGGTGGCACCGCGCGGTTACCCCCAGGTGCTGCACCTGACGCGTCCACTGCTCGCCGCCGCCCGGCGCGACGCGGACGCATCGGTGGCCAACCTGTGGGCCGGGCAGGCGCACCCGCTGGCCCGGGACGTGCCGGCGGCGCAGGTGGTCGCCGAGGTGAGCGCCGGCGCCCGGACCGCGCTGGCCACAGTGGTCGAGCGGTTCAGCCGCTGGGGTTGACCAGGACGCCGGCAACCGGCGCGGGCGGGCGGGACAGGGCCGGGCGGGCAACCCGTTAGAGTCTCGCCGTGATCGAGATCGGTGCGCAGGTCGACCTGTCCCACCCGGCTGAGCGGGTCTGGCGCGCTCTGACCGATCGGGAGTTGCTCGGCCGGTGGTTCGCCGAGGCCGAGATGGTCGAGGGCGTACCGGACCGGATGCTGCTGCACACCGCCGGCCTGCCCGGCTTCGAGGCCAACGTCGAGGTCGAGGTGACCGACCGGCAGGAGCCGGACCTCCTCGTGCTGGCCTGCGACGAGGCCGGTCGGCTCAGCGAGCTGACCTGCACGGTCACGGCCACGAAGCAGGGCTGCCGGCTGGAGCTACGGGAGGTCAGCACGCACGGCGCGTGGTCAGCCGAGCAGCACGACCCCCGCGAGCAGCAGCTCCGGCAGGCGCTGACCGTCCGGCTGCCGGCCATCCTCGACTGGATCGCCTTCCAGCAGGTCGACCTGCGCCGCGCCGACGGTGGGATGACCGCGGAACTGCCGCTGATCGGCGTACGCGGCAGGGCCGGCCACAACCCCCGTCGGCGTCGCACGCTGGTCGCCGTGGTCGCCGGGGTCGTGCTGGTGGCGGGGACGGCGGCATGGGTGACGTTGCCGCCCGACTCGAAGCCGGCCGCCGCGCCCGCACCGACCGAAACCGCGTCGCCGACCGTGACGGCCGGCAGGACCACCGTCGCTCCCACCGCGACCCCCTCGGCGCGCCCCTCGCGGAGCACCGCGTCGGCGACCGCCCGGCCGAGCCGGACCCCGTCGGCGAAGCCCTCGCGGACGCCCGCGTCGGCTGCGCCGCCCCCGCCGCCGGCGCCCATCACGGCCCGCTACGAGACCGAATCCGACCGACTGTTCGGCTACACCGGCGAGATCGTGGTCGGCAACCCCGGCGGCGCACCGGTGGCGGACTGGGCCGTGGTGGTCACCCTGGCCGAAGGCACCACCGTCGACGACGTCGACGGCGCGAACTGGCGACAGGACAAACGGGTGATCACCTTCACCGGAGCCGCCGTGGCGGCCGGGGGATCCCAGACGATCAGCTTCGACGTCCGCGACAGCCGGCCGAACGCCCGGGAGCCGGAGAGCTGCACGATCGGCGGGCAACCCTGCGCGGGCCTCTGACTAGGCTGCCGTCATGGCACTGCTGCACAGGGCGACCCTGCACCCCACGAAGCTGGACCTGCTGACGGCCTGGCTGCCCGACCGACAGTGGTTCGCCGGCCCGACCGGTGTCGAGGTGGTGAGCCGGGGCGCCTACCGCTTCGACGACCCGGCCGGCGAGGTCGGCATCGAGACGATGCTGGTCGGTGCCGCCGACGGGCCGGTCCACCATGTCCCGCTCACCTACCGCGCCGCGCCCCTCGACGGTGCGGACGGCTGGCTGGTCGGCACCACCGAGCACTCGGTGCTCGGCCGGCGCTGGGTGTACGACGGCTGCGTCGACCCGGTGTACGCGGCCGCGCTCGCCCACGCGATCCTCACCGGCAGCGGCCAGGCGGAGCAGTACCTCGAGGTCGACGGCCGGCGTGAGGTGCGTGAGCCGACGATGACGGTCGTCGTCGACGGCGCCGCCGACGCCCAGGTACCGGCCGTCGGCGCGGTGCGACGGGTGGTCGACGAGGACCGCACGCTCATCGACACCGACACCGTCGAGCTGGTCGTCGTGCGCCGGCCGGGGGCCGGGGCCGACGGGCCGGCCGGGGGCACGCTGAGCGGCAGATGGCACGGTCAGTCCACGACCGTGCCGCTGGCGTACGCCAGGACGCGCTGATCTGTGCGCGGTGGGCGGCCCGATCGCTCGGGCCGCCCACCGCTGTCACCACTGCGCCGGAGGCGGGGGCGGCGACACGGGCGGCCGGTCGTCGCAGGTGATGGTGTTGGGCAGCAGCCACGGCGCGAGCCACCCGCCGTCGTTACCGCCAAGGTCGGTCAGTGTGCACTCCGAACCGGCCGGGGTGAAGTGGAACGATCCGCAGTTGTTGACGCCGACCGCCCCGACGTTGCGGGCGTCCACGTTGGCGAACGAGGCGGACCCGGCTGCGCGGGCGCTGACCACCGAGGTGCCGGTGCCGTCGACCCGGACGTCCCGGAACCGCACATCGGAGATCGAGTAGAGATCCTTCACCGGCCAGTCGCTGACCAGCATGATCGCGTTGTACGTGTTGTCCAGGTACGCGTCGCCGGTCACCTCGATGGGCGCCTCGATGCTGCGATCCAGGGCGAAGACCCAGATCGCGCCGAGCCCGATGTTCCAGTTCAGCTCGTACGTGCCGGCGCGGGCTGTGGTGTTGTTGGTGAACCGCAGGTAACCGGTGAACGGCTCCGCGCCGAAGCGGGCCCCGGCGTGCAGGCCGCTGCCCTCGCGGACCGGGTCGGCGACCAGGTTGTGCGAGACGGTGGTGTCGGTGCCGCCGTAGATGGCGATGCCGTTGGCCAGTGTCGGTGACTGCACGGTGTTGTGGTCGAACGTGTTCCGCGCGTTGGCCGTCTTCTCCGACCACATCGCCAGGCCATCGTCGCCGGTGTTGCGGACGAAGTTGTGCGACACCAGGGAGTCGGTCACTCCGGTGTGGAAGTTGAGCGCGTCGGCGATCTGGTCGACGATGATGTTGTTGGTGACCCGGACGTTGCGCATCGGGCCGTCGAACCACAGGCCCGCCTTGGTGTGGTGCAGGTAGAGCCCGCCGATGGTGGAGTCGCTCATCGCCCCGCCGATCGCGTTGACCTGGTCGGTGTCGATGCGCTCCCGTACGTCGCCCTCGATGGCGAAGCCGGAGAGGTGCACGTTACGGCTGCCGCCGTCGGCGGCGTCCCGCCCGTAGAACCCGACTCCGGTGTGCACCGAGCCGTCCGGCGCGGGGGTCGGCAGGGCGACCTCGCGACCCTTGATGGTGGTGTACCAGTTGCCGGCGCCCTCGATGGTCACGTCGTCGACGATGATGTGCCGGTTGACCTGGTAGGTGCCCGGCGGGATGTACACCTTGAGGTGGGCACGTCGAGCGAAGGCGATGGCCCGGTCCAGCGCGTCGGCGGAGTCCCGCCGGCCGGTGGGGTCGGCGCCGAAGGCGAGCACGTTCGCGGCGAGCAGCCGGACGTGCGGCGGCGCGACCAACTCGGAGTCGAGCAGGTCGATGACCGTCCACGCGGCGGCGCTACCGGGCGGCGCGGTGAGCCGGATCGTGTCGCCGGCCCGGTAGGTGCGCCCGAGCAGCAGCCGCTGCTCGTCGTAGAAGTGGGTGGGCCGGAACGGCTTGTCGATGCTCGGGTACGGCGTGGTGGCCGACGGCACGCACTGGCACTCGGTGATCCACCAGTCCGGGTGCAGCAGCTCGGCCTGCGGGTCGTTGGTGAACGGGTACTGGTTGTAGAGCCACGAGTACTGCGAGGTGAGCGTCATGGTGCGCAGGTGCTTGCCGTTGACGGCGACCCGCAGCGGCGCGGTGATCCCACCACCCTGCGGCGCGTCCGGGATGCTGTACCGCACGGTGATTCCGTTCGCCGCGCTGGGCAGGACGAACTCCACGTACTCGCCGGGGGTGAGCCGGACCGCCCGGCGGCCGGAAGCCTCCGCGGGCAGCGTGTAGGCGGACCGGTCGGGCCCGATGATCTCGCCGTTGGTGCGGGCGTTCTCCGCTTCCTGCTCGAGAAAGTCGACGTCCGCGCCGCGTCCGGCGACCAGTGCCGGATCGAGGGCGGCCCGGGTGACCACCGGCTGCGCGCCGGCGGACCCGGGTGGACTGGCGGCGGCCGCGGTGGGCCCGGCGACCAGCACGGCGAGACCGGCCGCGAGCGCGACGGCGGTGCCGCTGGGCCGGCCGGGGCGTCCCCGCGCCGGCGTGAGGCTGCGAAACATCGGTGACCCTCCTGGGTGGGTGGTGGTGGAGGTCCGCCCGGCGCTCCCCCGACGCCCGACATTGATCGTCATGATGCAGCAACAGACATGGCACTGCAAGACGCCTATCGAACAACGAAAATAAACGACTATCAGGCCGCAAGAAATGGACGGTCGTCGAGTTGAGGTGTCGCGCGTCGCCCGCCCCGACCAGCTCAGGCCCGGCGTAGGCTGGTCCGCGTGGATCAAGAAGACCGGATTGCCCTCTTCCTCGACTATGAGAACCTCGCGTTGGGCGCGCGCGACCATCGCGGCGGCGCGGCCTTCGACTTCCGGCCCATCGCCGACGCGCTGGCCGAACGAGGTCGGGTGGTGGTCCGCCGGGCGTACGCCGACTGGTCCTACTTCGACGAGGACCGCCGGATGCTCACCCGGTCCCACGTCGAGCTGATCGAGATCCCGCAGCGGATGGGCGCGTCCCGTAAGAACGCCGCGGACATCAAGATGGCCGTTGACGCCATCGAGTTGGCGTTCGAACGCGACTACATCTCCACCTTCGTGATCTGTAGTGGTGACAGCGACTTCACCCCGCTGGTGCACAAGTTGCGCGAGCTGAACAAGCGGGTCATCGGCGTCGGGGTCGAGGGGTCCACCTCGGGGCTGCTTCCACCGGCGTGTGACGAGTTCCTGTACTACGACCGGCTGGAGGGCGTGGACATCCCGCCGGCCCGTGGCCGGCGCGCTCGTCCCACCACCCGGCAGGCCGGCGCGGAGCAACGCCCACCCGAGCCGGAGCGGGAGCACGAGCCGGAGGTGGACCGTCGGCCGGCGGGGGAGGAGCCCGGCCGCGACGTGGACGCCCTCGCCGTGTTCGTCGCCCAGTCGGTCGCCGGGTTGCAGGGCAGCGCCAACGGTGAGGTCACCGCCTCCCGGCTCAAGCGCACCCTGCTGCGCAAGGACCCCACCTTCAGCGAGTCCGACTACGGCTTCCGCACCTTCGGCGAACTGCTGCGCCACCTCGCCGAGCGCAACGTGATCGAGCTGGCCGAAGGCCCGGCGAAGGGTGACCCCGAGGTCTCACTGCCCGAGCACGGCGACCGGGAGGTGGCGTTCGGTCTGCTCCGGGGTGTCGTGGCGGACCTGGGCAGCGGTGGCAACCCGGTGGCGTTGTCCGGGTTGAAGAACCAGGTACGCCGGGCCCGCCCCGACTTCAGCGAGAAGAAGCTCGGCTATCGCAGCTTCCTTCAGTTCTGCAAGGCCGCCGCCACCGCCGGCGTACTGGACCTGCGCTGGAGCCCCGAAGCCGACGACTACCTCCTGACAACCCAGACCTGACCGCCCCCGCCCTCCTCGCCCTTCTTGCGTTGATCAAGAGGTTTGCGTCACCGGTAACGCGATTCGTGACGCGAACCTCTTGGTCGACAAGGGCTGGGGGTGGGAGTTGCGGGGAGGGGGCAGAGTGGGGCGGGGTTCCTGATTCGCAAGTCAGGAGCGAGAGAACCGCCCGTTATGGTTTCGAACCGTCAACGGTTGGGCCGAAATGCGCCTGGAATGTCGCTCTTGCCCCGGTCCGGGCATACCTGCGCCGTACCCTCGGCGCGGGAATTGCTATACGGTCGGCGAATGAAGGTGGAGGAACACTGGTGGAACGGAGACACGACCCCGCGCGGGCGCCGGGACGTGTACATCCGTACTGACGGGCAGGGTTGGGAGGTCCGCGCCCAGATCGGTGGGGCGTCGGGTCGTGAGCGGGTGCAGCAGTGCCCCAGCCGGGCCTCGGCGGCCATCCTCGCCGACGCCTGGCGCGGCACCCACCCATCCTGGCGCGAGCTAAAGCAGCGCTGATCCGGCACCGGGCCGGGTCGGCAACGCTCCCGGGCTCCAGCCCGGCGCGCCCGCCGACCGGCCCGGCGCTCGGTAACCACTCACCAACTCGGCTACGGTCGGGCTCGGCTCAGCCGATTGGTGCGGGTCGCCCCCACGAAGGTGCTCCACTGCTCGGGCCGGAAACGCAGCGCCGGGCCGGACGCATCCTTGCTGTCCCGAACTCCGATCACGTCGGGCAGGTTGTCGGCCACCTCGACGCAGTTTCCCTGGGCGCTGCTGCGAGTGCTCTTGCGCCAACTGGCGCCGGTCAGATCAGACATGGTGTTTCTCCTTGATGTTCTGCATGAGCTCACGGGACTTCGGCACGCTCAACGCCTCAGACGTGAGCGTCTTCCAGACGGCGGCGTACGCCTTGACCTCTTCGATCCGGTCCAGATAAAGGGCACCGGACAATCCCTCGCAATATACGGTTGTCGGCTCCGCGGACCTGGCACCGCTGGTCGGGAAGTCGAGGATGACGAAGCTGCCAACCACCGCCACCTGACTCAGTCTGCTGCCGAGTGGCAGGAGCCTGATGGATGTGTTGGGTGTGTCGCCGGCCTCGAGTAGCCGAGCTATCTGGTCGGCCATGCCGGGAACGGACCGGTGTAGTAGTGCCTCCTCCAAAATCACGTCGAGCGTGGGGGCAGCCGGTCTCTTCCTGGTGAGGATCCGCTGCCGCTCGGTCCGTAGCTCGACCAGCTTGGCCACCTCCTCGTCCGAATTCTCGGACCGGCTCCGTCCTACCTCAGTCGCGTACTGCGGCGTCTGCAACAGGCCCGGTACCAGGGCATGTTCATAGGTCCGTATGTGGCTGGCCGCTGATTCCAGGCCCACGTACAGCTCGAACCACCTCGGAATGATCTCGCCGTAGGCGTGGTACCAACCCTTGCTCTTGGATTCTCGAGCGAGACTCACAAGGACCTCGGTCATGTCGGAGGTGACACCGTAGAGGCGGCACATCTGGTCCACGTCCAGCGCTCGGACCGGGGTCTGCCCGGACTCGATCCGGTACATCTTGGCGCGCGACCACTCAAGGTCGGACGCGGCGGCCTCCAGGCCGATCCCTGCCTGCTCCCTGGTCTGCCGCAGTAGACGACCGAGCTGCCGCCTCGGCACCGTCGAACCAGCCTCGGTCATCCGCACCGTCCTCCCGGTCTCATCCTGATGCGTCCTGTGGCGTCGATTGAGACGCCACACGCATCATTACCTGAAATGCGCCATGCGTAGTGAACGTCTCACGGCGAGTGTTGCAGGAGGAATCGTCGCTCCGGGATCGTGGCGGTTATCTGGGCTGGTAGACGGCGCTTTGCCGCCGGTCGATGCCCGCCGTTGAGCAAGAGGGGATCACGATGATTGAGCAGTGTCGGCCCGAGCCTCCGTTCCTCGTGATCATGGCCGGTTATGTGATCGACCTTCATCACCGCGACGTCTGCAGCCGGTGCCGGCCGGACGGGACGTGCCCCAAGCTGGCCGAGGCCGCCGAGCGCTTGGCGACCTGGCGGGAACGCCGCAGGTGAGGCTCCGAGCGGCCGACCTCCTACTGGTCGACCGGTCCGCGAGCCCGCAGTTCGCGGTGCCCATCAGGTTCCGGCTGATTCGGATCCTGCCCCTTGTCACCTACGACGGCTGGGCGTGGCTCGACGGGTATCAGGTAGACCGCAATGGCCTGGCCATTGCCCGCCGGGAGATCTACGTGCAGCCGGCACAACTTCGTAAGCTCGCCAACCCACCTTCGGCCACGCGCTCCCAGGCTTCCTTGATTATTTGATGAAGAGCAGTTCTGGGCGGCCTTCTTGACTGCTCTTCATCAAGTGATCAAGGGATAGCGTGCGTGTTCCGTGTCGCCGCCCTCAGGCGGGGTACACGGAGGGCTGCCGGTCGCGCCCGATGGAGGTGCCCATGTCGCAGGGTCCCGACGAGGAGAACCCCAGGCTCGACGAGGAGATCCGGGAGGCCGAGCGCCGGCTCGCCGACCTCGCCACCTCGTCGGACGACGCCCTGACCGACGACGACGCCCGGGCGCCGGACGAGGCCCGCTCCGAGCAGAACGCCGACTAGGGGCCCGCCCGGCGTCATGCCGGACAGGCCCCGATGGCGGGTCAGCGCTTCAGCGTGAAGGTGAAGTCGCCGGAGAGCTTGCCGCTCAACCGGATCGCCGAAACGACCTTCCCCTCGGTGATCAGTCGGTCGACCTCGGCCCGCGACAGACCGCAACCGTCAGCGATCAGTCGTGTCGGCCGGACCGGGATCCGCGCCGCGTTACGGACCGCGACGTCGATCACGTCGAGATCCAAATGATCCGATCCGCCGGTGTCGAGACGCCAGGCGTTGTCCCAGACCAGGGCGAATCGGTTTCGGTGCTGGACGGCCGGATCCTGAAGCAGTTCGGCGGTCAGGCCGGGGTCGTTGGCATGGAGCCGGTCCAGCAGCTCGGGTCGGATGGAGCGCACGGTCATCCGCTCCAGGACCGTGAGCTTCGCCGTCTCCCCGCACTCGGTGCAGAGCGCGAGAAGCCAGACGTCGAGCAGCTTGTGGTTGGCGTTGACACGGAACTTGCCGCTCGCCCGAAGGCGTTGGGACGCGCACGCGTGGCAACGGCGGCGAACGATGGGCAGGCAGGTGGGCACGACGGCCCAATTTTTGAGCACAGAAGTACACCGGTCTCAGTGAGAAGTCCGCAGCAAAAAGGAGCGCGGCGCAGCTGCGCGACGCGCGACAGATCAGCTCTCGGGAGGTCTCACAGGGTGTACAACGGCACGTCCTTGCCTAGACGACCTGGTTGCGCAGCACGGTAACGGCGCACGGCGGCGCCGCTCCACTGGTTTTCGCGTACGCGTCAGGAGCCCGGGTGGCGGGAGTGCCGGCCGGTCGGGGTGTCAGGCCCCGGTCAGGCGGTCGGGACCGGCAGCACCACGCCCTCGGCGGCCGACCGGTGCGCCAGCTCGATCAACTCGACCGTGCGCACCGAGTCCCGGGGGTCCACCGGCATCGGCGCGCCCTCGCGCAGCGCAGCCGCCACCTGTGCGTAGAAGCTCTGGTACGCGCCCGGCTCGGTCGGCACCGGCCGCAGGTCACCGTCGACGCCGAGCAGGCCGTAGCGGTCCGGCGGGACCTCGCCCCAGCCCGGCTGGTCCGGTCGGCCACCGTCGTGCAGCGCCGCCTCCTGCACGTCCAGCCCGTAGCTGGTGTAGCCGGCCCGGTCGCCCAGCACCCGCAGGCGTGGCCCGAGTTGAGCGGTCACCGCGCCCATCCACAGGTGCGAGTGGACCCCGTTGGCGTGGGTCAACGCCACGAAGGCGTCGTCGTCGACGGCCGCGCCCGCGCGGCGACGGTCCACCTCCGCGTAGACGCGGTCGACCCGGCCGAACAGCTGCACCGCCTGGTCGACGAGGTGGGCGCCGAGGTCGAAGAGGGCGCCGCCGGCCTCCTCCGGGCCGGCAAGCTCCCGCCAGCCCGGCTTGATCGTCGGACGGAACCGCTCGAACCGGGACTCGAAGCGCAGCACCTGCCCCAACTCGCCCTGCTCGACCAGGCGGCGGACGGTGAGGAAGTCGCCGTCCCAACGTCGGTTCTGGAAGACGGTCAGCGGCACCCCACGCTCGGTCGCCTCGTCGATCAGCACGCGGCCCTCCGCGGCGGTCGGGGAGAGGGGCTTGTCGACGACGACCGGCAGGCCGGCGGCAAGCGCCGCGCGCGCCATCGGCACGTGCTGCCGGTTCGGCGTCGCCACCACGACCAGGTCCAGGGCGTCCGGGGTACGCCACAGCTCGTCGGCGTCGTCGACCAGGCGGGCGTCCGGGAAGTGCTGTCGCGCCTGCTCGCGTCGCTGCGGATCACGGGTCACGATGGCGTCGAGCCGCAGCCCGGGAGTCGCGGCGATCAGCGGCGCGTGGAACACCCGGCCCGCCAGCCCGTACCCCAGCAGACCAACCCGCAGCGCCTTCGCCATGCTGTGCCCCCGTCTCCCTGGTCCGCGCCCTGACCTGGCGCCGGTACCGCTGAGAAGAATCTACGCCGGGGGCCCTCGGGCCCGATCTCGGCCCGGCGCCGCTCAGGTAACCGGGTCGGCGCGCAGGTAGGTGAGGACCGCGAGCACCCGACGGTTGGTGTCGTCGCTGGGCGGCAGGTCGAGCTTCAGCAGGATGTTGCCGACGTGCTTGCCGACCGCCGCCTCGCTGACGTGCAACCGGCCGGCGATCGACGCGTTGGACCGCCCCTCGGCGAGCAGCGCCAACACCTCGCGTTCCCGGGCGGACAGCGCGGCGAGCGGGTCGCGGGGGCGGTGCAGAAGTTGCCGGACCACGTCCGGGTCGATGGCGGTGCCGCCGCCGGCGACCCGGCGTAGCGTGTCGACGAACTCGGTGACCTCGGCGACCCGGTCCTTGAGCAGGTAGCCGACCCGTTGGCCGTCGCCGCTGTCCAGCAGCGCCGCCGCGTACCCGGTCTGCACGTACTGGCTGAGCACCACGACCGGGAGGTCCGGTCGCTCGGTGCGCAGCGCGACGGCCGCGCGCAGCCCGTCGTCGCGGCGGCCCGGCGGCATCCGGATGTCGGTCAGCACCAGGTCCGGTTGGTGGTCGCGAGCCGCCGCCAGCAGGTCCGGCGCGGAGCCGACGGCAGCGCAGACCGTGAAGTCGAAGCGGGTCAGCAGGGCGACCAGACCCTCCCGCAGCAGCACCTCGTCCTCGGCGAGCACCACCCGGGTCACCGACGACATGGCAGCTCCACCCGGACCAGGGTAGGCCCGCCGGGCGGGCTGGACAGCAGCAGTCGGCCGTCCACGGCGGCGACCCGGTCGGCGAGCCCGGTCAGGCCGGTGCCCCGCGCCGGGTCGGCGCCGCCGTGACCGTCGTCGGTCACCTCGACGACGAGGTCGCCGCCGACCCGGCTGACGCGTACCTCGGCGCGGGTCGCCCGGGAGTGCCGGGCCACGTTGCCCAGCGCCTCGGAGACCACGAAGTAGGCGGTGGTCTCCACGATCTCCGGCAGCTCGTCGTGCGGGTCGGCGTGCACGGTGACCGGGATGGTGGCGGCGTCGGCCAGCTCGCGTACGGCGCCGGCCAGGCCGAGGTCGGTGAGGCTCTGCGGGCGGATGCCGTGCACCAACTGTCGCAGCATCGCCATCAGGCCCCGGGCCTGGTCGTGTGCCACGGCGAGAGGTCGGGAGGCGGGGGAGTCCTCGGGTACGTCCAGCCGGGCCAGCCCCAGCTGGAGGGTGAGGCTGGTGAGCCGGGGCTGTGCGCCGTCGTGCAGGTCGCGCTCGATGCGGCGGCGTTCGGCCTCGTACGCGCCGACCAGTCGGGTACGGGAGCGGGTGACCTCGCGCAGCGCCGCCGCGTCCACCGGGTTGGCCAGCAACCACCGGGCCACGGCTGCCTGGACGGCGGCGAGCAGACCGGCGGCGTACCAGAGCACCGGGATCAGCAGCACACCCACGATCGCGTACGGAATGGCTTCGCCGGTGCTGTCGATCGGCTGCCAGATCACCACCGGTTGGTTGGCGTCGCCGGCCAGCCAGGGGCTGGAAATCATCCCGAGGTCGAGCAGCACCAGCACCAGGAAAACCCAGTACGCGACCGGCGTGAACCCGCCCAGCCAGAACAGGTACGCCACCTCCCGCCAGGTCGCGGCGCTGCGGTAGCGGGCGACCAGGCCCGGCCACGGCGACGAGGGCAGCGGACGGTTGTCGACGAGCCGGACCCGCCACCGCTCGACGGCGGCCACCGCGAAGCTCAGGATCGGGGCCAACGCCAACAGGATGATGCTGCCGATAATCAGGAACAGCATCAGCGCGATGCTCGGCGGTCGGCCGTGCTGCCTGAGCGCGCTGACGACGGGCAGCAGGGGTCCGCCGATGATGAGTAGCCCGACGCCGAGCACGCCGGCGATCGGCACGGTGGACACCAGGTAGGCCAGCGCCCGCCAGGGCCACGCGGAGATCAGCCAGCGGCGGCGGCGCAGCGCCTCGGCCAGGTACGAAGGGTGTTCCGTGGTCATGCAGCAGACGCTAATCGGGAGCGACCGGTTGCCCCAGCCGTCCAGATCCACTCTTCGGGGTATGCCCAGCACCACCGGCGAACGGGTGTGCGGGGTCCGGAAACGGGAAGAACGCGCCGTCACGCGGCCCGCGTGACCTGTGCTGGCGGCGGCTGGAGAGACATGGGTGCCAGAACCTTCGTGGTGGTCGGCGGGACCAGCGGTCTCGGCCTCGCGGTGGCCCGACTGCTCGTCGACGAGCATCAGGTCGTGGTGTTCGGCAACGTACCGGCCGAGGTCGCCGCCGCGACCGACGAGCTGGGTTGCGACGGCGCCGTCTGCGACATCTCCTCCTACGAGCAGGTCCGCGACGGGTTCGCCGAGGTGGTCGAGCGCTACGGCGCGATCGACGGGGTGGCGGCCTGCGCCTCGATGTGGGCGGGCGGCGATCTGGGGGACCTGTCGGTGGAGCACATCCGCCGGGCCGTGGAGATCAACGTTCTGGGCATCACGTACCTGCTGCGGGAGGCGGTGCAGCACCTGCACCGGCAGGGCCACGGCAACGTCGTCTACATCGGCGCGCTGGCGCTGGCGGCACCCCGGCCGGGCATCCCCGTCTACCGGGCCACCAAGAGCTACGGCAACAGCCTGGTCGACTCGCTGGCCGAGGCCCAGCACAGCAACCGGGTCAAGGTGATGCAGCTGCATCCCGGGCCGATGCCGACGCGGCTACAGGAACGGGTCGGCGCTGAGTTCCTGGACGAGGTGTTCGCCATGCCCGAACAGGTCGCCACCGAGGTCGTCCGGCTGCTGCTGCTCGAACCCGACGACCTCTACGTCTCCGGTGAGCGCGTGCTGCGCGCGGACGGGCGGTGGTGACGGCCGCAGCCGGACCCGCCGACCGTCCGGCCTCGGCGTGGGCGCCGCTGCGGACGGCGGTCTACCGCAACCTGTGGCTGGCCCTGCTCGCCGCGAACATCGGCACCTGGATGCAGACCGTCGGCGCGCAGTGGCTGCTGATCAACCACTCCAACGCCTCCACCCTTGTCGCGTTGGTGCAGACCGCCAGTCTGCTGCCGGTGCTGCTGCTGGCGTTGCCCGCCGGCGTGCTGGCCGACAGCTTCGACCGCCGACACCTGCTGATCGCCGTGCAGCTGTTCCTGGTGGCGGTGGCGGTGGCGTTGACGCTGCTCACCCTGGCCGGCCGGATGCCGCCGGCGCTGCTGCTCACCCTCACCTTCGCGTTCGGGGTCGGGCAGGCGCTGACCCTGCCGGCCTGGGCGGCGGTGATCCCGGAGCTGGTGCCGCAGGACCAGCTGCGATCGGCGTCCGCGCTCGGTTCGATAAGCGTGAACGTGGCGAGGGCGGTCGGGCCCGCGGTGGCCGGCGTGCTGATCGCCCGTACCGGCGTCGCCCCGGTCTTCGGCATCAACGCGGTCGCCTTCGGGATCTTCGCGTACGCGCTGTGGCGGTGGCGGCCCGGTAACGCCCGCGCGGTCGAGGTGCCCGAGCGGTTCACCGCCGCGTTGCGCGCCGGCAGCCGCTACGTACGCCACTCGCCGACCGTACGCCGGCTGTTGCGCCGTGCGTTGGTCTTCGTGGTCCCGGCCAGCGCGCTGTGGGCGTTGCTGCCGTTGGTGGCGAGTCGGCGGCTGGGGCTGGGCTCCGGCGGGTACGGCGTGCTGCTGGCCGCCCTCGGCGTGGGCGCCATCGCGGGTGGCGTGCTGCTGGCGGTGATCCGCACCCGGCTGTCGGCCAACCAGCTCCTGCTGATCGCCGGGGCGCTGTTCACCGTGGCGTTGACCGTGGTCGGCACCGTGCGGGTGGTGCCGCTGGTGCTGCTCGCCCTGCTGCCCGCCGGGATGGCCTGGGTGACGGTGCTGGCCAACGTCAACGCCGAGATGCAGCTCTTCCTGCCCAGCTGGGTGCGGGCCCGGGGCCTGGCCGTCTACCAGGTGTGCTTCGCCGGTGGGCAGGCCGCGGGCGCGCTGCTCTGGGGTTTGGTGGCCGAGATGGCCGGGCTGCTCCTCGCGTACCTGGCGGCGGCGGCGCTGATGCTTGTCGGCACCCTGACGAGTCGGATCTGGCCGTTGCCGGACCTGCGGTCGGTGGACCGGGAACCGGCGGCCTACTGGCCGCAGCTGCACCTGGCGCACGAGCCGGACCCGGGGGTGGGGCCGGTGCTGGTGACCGTGCAGTACACCGTCCGGCCGGAGCGGACCCAACGGTTCCTGGCGGCGATGGACCTGGTGCGTGGCGCGCGGCAGCGGACCGGCGCGATGCGCTGGGGGCTGTTCCGCCCGGCCGAGACGATGGACCGGTTCGTCGAGGTGTATCTGGTGCCGTCCTGGGACGAGCACCTGCGTCAGCACGGTGGCCGGTTGACCGGCGAGGACCGCGCGGCCGAGCAACGGGCCCGGGAGCTGACCGACGGGGAGCCGGAGGTCCGACACCTGGTGCCCGCCGCAGCCGGTCCGACGCTGTCCGACGACCGCGAGGCGCTCTGACTCACGCCTCGGCGCGGCCGCGCGGGGCACGCGGAAGCAGGCCGGCGCGGTCGTACGGCGTACGGCCGCGTTGTTAGGATGGCCGCACCATGGCGAGTGAGCGCAAGGCGACCGCGGACCCGGCCCGCAGCCTGGCCCTTCTCTGGCGCACCCGGGAGCCGACCAGCCGCAGCGCCGGTCCGGCGCTCAGCGTCGACCGGATCGTCCGGGTCGCGATCGACATCGCCGACGCCGAGGGGCTCGACGCGCTGACCATGCGCCGGGTCGGTGAGGCGCTGGGGGTCGGCACGATGTCGGTCTACACCTACGTGCCGGGCAAGGCCGAACTCGTAGCCGTCATGATCGACACCGCGTACGGCGAGATGCCGCGCCCCGCCGTCGAGGGCGACTGGCGGACCCGGCTGGAGCGGATCGCCCGCGACAATCTGGCGCTCTACCAGCGGCATCCCTGGATGCTGCGGGCCGAGACGACCCGACCGGTGCTCGGCCCGCACCTGATGGCCAAGTACGACTACGAGCTGGGCGCGATCGTCGACATCGGGCTCACCGACGTCGAGGTCGACGCGGTGCTCACCCTGGTGCTCGGTCACGTGAAGAGCGCCGCCCGGGCCGCCTCCGAGGTGGTCGACCTGGAGCGCGAGACCGGCATGACCGACGGTCAGTGGTGGCAGTCGCACGCGCCCTGGCTGGAGACCTTCCTGAAGCCCGGTGCCTACCCGATCGCGTCGCGGGTCGGCACCGCGGCCGGCCAGCAGCACGGTGCCGCGTACGGCCCGGAGTACGCGTTCGAGTTCGGTCTGCAACGCGTTCTCGACGGGATCTCGGTGGTGGTCGCCGAGCGGGCGGCCGACCGGTAGCCGGCCTCGGTCGGGGGATCCGGCGACGCTAGCGTGGTGCCGCCCGTCGAGCCAGCCGGGCCAGCGAGCGCGCCGACGGGCTGCCCGGCTCGGCGTGATAGACGACCAGCGACTGGGTGGTGCCGCTGATCGTGAGCTTCTCGTAGCGCAGCGCCAACTCGCCCAGCTCCGGGTGCTGGAACACCCGCACGCCACCGCCGGCACGGGCGGTGACGTCGTGCCGGGCCCACAACCGCCGAAACCGTTCGCTGCCGGCCGTCAGCTCCTCCACCAGCTCGATGAGGCGGGGGTCGTCCACGTCGGGGCCGACCTGTGCGCGCAGGCCAGCCACCGCGTTGGCCGCGACCGCCGTCAGAGCCGGGTAGAGCGCCGGCACGCTCGGGTCCAGGAAGACCGCGCGCAGCAGGTTCACCCCGGCGGTGAAGATCGGCGCCAGTGCGGTCGCGGCCGGGTTGGCGAAGAGCACGTCCAGGTGTCGACCGTGCACGAAGGCGGGCGTCTCAGCCCACGAACCGACCAACTGCCGGATGCCCACCGACACCCGCTCCGACGGTCGCGCCGCCCGGCGGGAAGGCACCGGCCGGGCCAGGCCGTGCAGGTGTGCCGCGGCGTCCGCGTCCAGCCTCAACGCGCGGGCCAGGGCCTCGACCACCTGCGTCGACGGGTGCCGGTCACGCCCCTGCTCCAACCGCAGGTAGTAGTCGGCACTGATGCCCGCGAGCAGGGCCGCCTCCTCGCGCCGCAGGCCGGGCACCCGCCGACGGCCGTGCGCGGGCAAGCCGACGTCACCCGGCCCGATCAGCTCGCGCCGGGCACGCAGGTATTCGCCCAGCGGGCCGGCCGTGCTCACCCGCCCATCGTAGGAGCCGCCACCGACCGCCCAGCCTGGTCCTGCCACTACCAGGAAAAACAGGGAACCGGCTAGCACCCGCCACCAGGGTGACAGTGTCGGGGTAAGCGTGATCGAGAGACGGGACAGCAATGACAGAGCGCATCACGACCCCCTTCGGATTCGCCTCGACCGCCGACGAGGTCATAGCCGGGGTGGACCTGAGCGGCAAGCGGGCCATCATCACCGGCGGTGCCGCCGGTATCGGCATCGAGACGGCCCGTTCGCTCGCCGCCGCCGGTGCCGAGGTCGTGCTCGGGGTCCGCCGGGTCGCGGCCGGTGAGCAGGCCGCCGCCGACATCGCGGCCAGCATCGGCGCGCAGCGGGTCACCGTCCGCGAGCTGGACCTGGCCAACCAGGATTCGGTACGCCAGTTCGTCGCCGGCTGGGACCAGCCGCTGCACATCCTGGTCAACAACGCGGGGATCATGGCGCTGCCCGAGCTGGAGCGCACCGCCGAGGGCTGGGAGATGCAGTTCGCCACCAACTTCATGGGGCACTTCGCGTTGACCGTCGGCCTGCACGACGCCCTCGCCGCGGCCGGCGGCGCTCGGGTGGTGTCGGTCAGCTCCAGCGGCAACCTCTTCTCCCCGGTGATCTTCGACGACCTGCACTTCGCGTTCCGGCCGTACGACCCGCTGCTGGCCTACGGGCAGTCCAAGAGCGCCGAGGCCCTGCTCGCCGTGGAAGCCACCCGCCGCTGGGCCGGCGAGGGCATCTACTCCAACGCGCTGAACCCGGGCGCGATCGCCACCGGGTTGCAGAAGCACACCGGTGGGCTGAAGTCGCCGAAGGAGATGCACAAGACCCCGCAACAGGGCGCGGCGACCTCGGTGCTGCTCGCGGCATCCCCGTTGCTGGACGGCGTCGGCGGTCGCTACTTCGAGGACTGCGCCGAGGCCCCGGTCGTCACCGAGCGGCCCGCCGACTACAGCGGCGTGGCCGCGTACGCGGTCGACCCGGGCAACGCCGAGCGGCTCTGGACCGTGGCGTCCGAGCTGACCTCCCAGCGCGGCGTCCCCGCCGGCCGCTGACCACGGCGGCCCGGCTCGGCGGAACCGACCCGGACCCGGCAGTCCGGGTGGTACGACTGGGGCGGCGGTGGCAGCTGCGGGCCGGGGAAGGATGGCGATGGCGGGAGAGCTGCTGCTCCGGCGGGAGAACCCGGGCAAGACGTCGTTCCTGGAGCTCTTCTTCGACCTGGCGTTCATCTTCGCGCTGACCCGGTTGTCCCGGGCGCTGCTGGACGACCCCACCCTCAACGGCGGCTTCCAGGTGCTGCTGATGTTGGCGGCGATCTGGTGGGTGTGGTTCGTGACCGCCTGGTCGGCGGACTGGTTCGATCCCCGGGCCCCGCTGATCGTCACCCTGCTGCTCTGGACGATGTTCGGCGGCCTGCTGATGGCCGCGGCCGTACCCACAGCGTTCGACCAGCACGCCATGGTGTTCGCCATCGCCTACGTTGCCATCCACCTGGGTCGGGCGGCGATCCTGATCCCCGCCCTGCGGGGGCACCCGCTCCAGGTGCGGAGCCTGCGGGTGGCGATCTGGTTCGCGATCTCCGGCGTGCTCTGGGTGGTCGGGGCAGCCGTGGCCCCGGCCCGGGAGGTGCTCTGGGCGCTCGCCCTCGTGCTGGAGTACTCCCTGGCCCGGCTGCGCTGGCCTTTCCCGCGGCTCGGACGCAGTACCTGGCCGGAACTCCAGGTGAACGGAAGACACCTCTCCGAGCGGTACCAACAGATCTTCATCATCGCCCTGGGTGAGCTGATCCTGATCGCCGGCTTCACCTATACCGGCTCCGGCCTGGACCAGGACAGCACGGTGGCCTTCGTCCTGGCGTTCGTGACCGCGGTGGCCCTCGCCCGGCTCTATCTGGTGCCCGCCGGCGGGCGGCTCGGCGCCAGAATCGAGGCAGAGGGCCCGCCCGGCAGCAAGTTGACGCTGATGGCGGGCTACCTGCACCTCATCATGATCGCCGGTGTGCTGGCCACCTCGGTGGCCATGGAGATGACGATCGGCCATCCGGGAGAACACAACACGGGGCAGACGACCGTTGGCGTCATCGGCCCCGCGCTGTTCCTGAGCGCCCGGATCGTGCTCGCGGCGGTGGTCGACGGCAGGTGGCCCTGGGTGCGCCTGGTCGGTGTGCCGGCCATCATCGTGGGCGGCCTGGCCACCGTGCGGTCTCCGCAACTTGTCAACAGCGCCGTCGTCGCCGGGGTGCTGCTGCTGATCGTCCTGTTCGACGCGATGCCGGGACTGCGGCGGTTCGTCCGCCAGACCGGCGAGAGCGGGGCCTCTACCAGCGACGACACGGGTAGCTCCGCTGATGCCTGAGGGAAGCCGGCAGCACGGCAATCAACCGCGACGACACGACGTGGTGGAGTTGCGGGTGCACGGCGTCTCCGGGGCAGACCCCACGGTCATCCTCGACCAGGCGCAGGTCCGGCAGGTCGCCGGGGACGGCAGCGGGGGCTTCCATCGCGCCGCCCGGTCGGACGGCGTCGGCCCGGACGGGGTGACGTTGGAGGCGTACCGCTGGGGTGACCTGCCCTCGGGCACTGTCGGCCGGACCCTCGCCATGGTCTTCCTGCTGCCGTTCATGCTCAGCAACGTGGCCGTGTGGATGCGCCCCACCGGCCGCCGCCGCGCCGCCGCGGTCAGCGTGCTGTGTCGGCTCCTCGCGCTCAACCTCACAGTGCTGTACGTGGTGTCCATCGCCGGAGTCGCCCTCGACCTGCTCGCCTGGCAGTGTCTCGGTACGGCCCGCTGCCGCCCGCCCTTCGACACCATGGCCGGGCTCGACGGCCGGCACGCCGGGCACCGGCTGGCCGTGCTGGCGCTCCTGCCGATCGCCGCCATAGCGGTCCTGCGTCTCCTCGGCACCCGTCGGTCCGGCCCGGCCGACAACCCACTGTGGGCCGTGGAGCCGCTGGTGCACCGGCTGCGCGCGATCCACGTGGCCGCCGCGCTCGCCGTACTCAATGTCGTGCTGCTCACGGCCCGTCGTGCCAGCGGCGCGACGTTCTCCACGACGCTGCTGCTGGCGCTCAATGCGGCGGTGCTGCTGGCCTGCGTCGGTCTGCTCGCCGCTCCGGGAATGATCGACCGGGCGGCGACCGCGCGAACGGCCACCTGGACCGCCCGCACGGCGGGCGCGGTGGCGGCCGTCCTGACCGCGGCGACCCTCGTCACCGTGGCGAGCGACCGGCGCGACTGGTCGTCGGCGACCGGGCTTCCCGGCTACGACGGGATCGCGGGCGGGGCGCTGTTCGGCCAGATGATATTGCTGGTGCTGCTCAGCGTTGTGGTGCTGTGGCAGCGCGGTCGGGTGGGCGGCCGGTCCGCGCTGCCGGGTGGCCTGGGCGCGGCGGTCCTCGCCGCCCTCGCGGTCGGCCTGACCGGCGCGCTCTCCGCCGGCCTCGTCTACCAGACAGGGGAACTGCTCGGTGGCTACCGCGGTGACGGTGGGCCACCGTTGCCGTATCGCTGGACGCTGCTGGCCTTCTTCCTGCACGTGGTCGCGGCGGTGCTGCTGTGTGGCGCGTTGACCGTCGTGTCGCGGCGGCGCCGGCGGCGTGCGGCGGCGGCGATCACCACCCGTGACTTCCCGGTCGTGCCGCCGGAGGCGGTCGGTCGGCTGCGGCTGGCGACGAAGACCGTCGCCCGGGCGCGGTTCACCGAATGGTTGGGTCTGCTGGCCGCCACGTACGCGGCGCTCGCGGTGGTCGGACTGTCCACCAGTCTGGTGGGGCGTACCGGGCGTGAACCGGAGGAGCTGACCCGGCAACTGCTCGGGCTGCCGGCCGGCGCCGTCCAGATGGGGCTCAGCGCGGGCAGCTTTCTCCTCGCCGCGTTGCTGCTCACGCTGTTGGCCGGCGGTGTGTTCGCCTATCGGACCGCGTGGTTCCGCCGGCACGTCGGCATCCTGTGGGACCTGGGCACCTTCTGGCCCCGGGCCGCGCACCCGTTCGCCCCGCCGAGCTACGCCGACCGCGCGGTGCCGGAACTGGCCGACCGGATCAGCCAACTGGCCGAGCGGCACGTCGGGGTGTTGCTCTGTGGGCACAGCCACGGGTCCGCGCTGCTCGCTCTCGCGGTGCTGCGGCTGCCCCCGCGCGTCCGTCAACGGGTCGCGCTGCTCACCTACGGATCACCGCTGGACCGCCTGTACGCCCGGCTCTTCCCGGCCTACCTCAACGAGAAGGTGCTGCGTGAGGTGGGGGAGCGGGTCGAGTGGCGGTGGCTCAACCTCTGGCGGGACACCGACCCGGTCGGCGGCTGGGTCTTCGCCGCACACCGCCCCGGCGATCCACCCCCGGACCCGGTCGATCCGGCGGGCCAGGTCGACCGGCGGTTGCGGGACCCACCGGACCTGCTGCCGGCGCCGGGGGAGCGGTCTGCGCCGCCGCTACGGGGGCACCATCCGGGCGAGACCGACCCCGAGTTCCGGGCGGCGGTGCGCGAACTCGCCGAACGCCTCCGTGGCCGGGGTTGAGTCGCCGAACCCGCTCAGCGATCAAGTGCGGCGACCCGGCCGCACGGGCCACCCGATGACGAAAAGTGTCGGATATGTCGCCCAGGGTGACAGTGGCGGCCGAGTCGCCGATCGATCAACGGGCGAGCAGGGTGCGCAGCGCCCGGAGCACCTCGGCCGGGGCCTCCTCCGCCATGAAGTGTCCGCAGGTGACCGTCTGGTGGTCCAGGTCCGGTGCCCAGGCCCGCCACACCGCCGCCGCGTCGTAGCCCAGCGCCGCGCCCCAGTCCTGCTGGAGCACCGTCACCGGCATCCGCAGCTGGTTGCCGGCCGTCCGGTCAGCGGCGTCGTGGGTCACGTCGATGCCGGCGGACGCCCGATAATCGGCGACGATCGAGGGAACGGCGTCGCGGGACGCGCGCAGGTACGCGGCCCGCACCTCCGCCGGCAGGGCGCCCGGATCACGGGTCCAGACGTCCAGGAAGTGACCGAAGAAGGCGTCCGGGCTGCCGGCGATCAGCTCTTCCGGCAGGCCGGGCGGCTGCGCCATCAGATAGAGGTGAAATGCCACAGCAGCGCTGGCGCCGTGCAGCACGTCCCACATGTCCAGGGTGGGTAGCACGTCGAGCAGGGCCAGGTGACTGATCGCCGCCGGATGGTCGAGGCCGGCGCGGAACGCGACCAGGGCGCCCCGGTCGTGCCCGGCCAACGCGAACCGGTCGTGACCGAGCGCGCCGGCCAGCGCCACGATGTCGGCGGCCATGGTGCGCTTGGCGTACCCGGCACCGTCGGTGTCGAGGGGCTTGTCGCTGTCGCCGTAGCCGCGCAGGTCGGGGCAGATGATCGTGTGGTCGGCGGCCAGATCGGCGGCGACGTGCCGCCACATGAGGTGGGTCTGCGGAAAGCCGTGCAACAGCACGATCGCCGGCCCGGAACCGCCCACGGCGGCGTTGAGCGTCACCCCGTCGGCGACTGTGACGCGTCGGTAGTCGAATCCGTTGATCTTCGGGTCCACGGGGAACCTTCCTGGTGAGCAGTGCCGGCGGGGGGCGGTGGCCCGTCGCCGTCGTACCTCGTCGAGCCTGCCCGGCGGTGATCAGCAGCCGGTCAGCGTCGGATCAGTGCCGGCCGGACCACGGGCCTAGATTGGTGCCATGACCAGGCAGCTGACGGCGCCCGTCGCGGTGACCTTCGGCGTGCTCGGGCCGGTGACCGCCGCGACCGAACGCGGCCCGGTTCCCCTGCGGGGACACCGGCAGCGCCTGGTGCTGGGCCGGCTGTTGATCGCCCACGGTCGGGTGGTGCCGGTGGATCGTCTCGTCGACGACCTGTGGGAGGTCGCACCGGACGGCGCGGTGGGCGCGATCCGGACCTTCGTCGCCGACCTGCGCCGGGCCCTGGAGCCCGATAGACCGCCCCGCCAGCCACCCCGGATCCTGGTCACCGAGCCGCCCGGGTACGCCCTGAAGGCCGCCCCGGAGGCGGTGGACGCCGGACGGTTCGAGGCGGCCGTCGCCGAGGCGGCCCGGCTGCTGGCGGCCGGACGTCCCACGCCGGCCCTGGCCGCGCTGGACACGGCGCTCGGGCTCTGGCGCGGGCCCGCGTACGCCGACTGCGCCAACGAGTCCTGGGCGGTCGCGGAGATCAACCGGCTGGACGAGCTGCGCATGCTCGCCGTCGAGCGGCGGGCGGAGGCGCTCCTGGCGGTGGGCCGGCCGGACGAGGCCGCCGCGGACCTACCGGCACACCTGGCCAGCCATCCGCTGCGCGAGGACGCCTGGCGGCTGCTCGCGACGGCCCGGTACCGTGCCGGCCGGCAGGGCGACGCGCTGGCCGCGCTGCGGGAAGCCCGCCACGCCCTGGTGACCGAGCTGGGCGTGGACCCGGGGCCCGAGCTGCGGCGGCTGGAAGCCGACATCCTGGCCCAGGCGCCGCACCTCACCCCGTCCCTCGACCGGGCCGCCACCCCCGGCCTCGGGGAACCCGACCGACCCGTTCAGGCGGAGCAGCGCCCGTTCGTCGGCCGAGACGCGGAGCTGGAGCGGCTGCGGCACGCCGCCGAGGCCGCGTCCCGACGCCGCCAGCCCACGCTCGCCCTGCTCAGCGGCGACCCGGGCGCCGGCAAGACGGCGCTGGCCGAGGCCTTGACCCGGCTGCTCGCCGCCGAGGGCTGGACCACGGCATGGGGGCGCAGCCCGGAGTACGAAGGGGCCCCGCCAGCGTGGCCGTGGACCCAGATCACCGACGCGCTCGCCGGACCCGCCGACCCGGACGACGGCTCGGCTGACCCTGCCACCGTGCGGTTCCGTCGACACCGCGCGGTGGCCTCGCTGATCTCGGCGGTCGCCGACCGGGAGCCGGTCCTGCTGGTCCTCGACGACCTGCACCGCGCCGACGGTGACACCCTGGACCTGCTGACCGCACTGCTCACCGGCCCGCAGCCGGCCAGCGGGCCGGTGCTGATCATCGGCACCTACCGGGCCACCGAGATCAGCCCGGAGCTGACCGCCACCCTGGCCCGCGCCGCCGGGCTGGAGCCGGTCCGGGAATATCTTGCCGGCCTGCCCGCGTCGGCGACCGGCGAGCTGGCCGGCACCATCGCAGGGACGGAACTGGACCCCGCCACCGCCCGCTCGATCCACCAGCGCAGCGGCGGTAACCCGTTCTTCGTCCGCGAACTGGCCCAGCTCTACGCGAGCACGGGGCAGGCGGGGTTGGCCGCCGTGCCGCCCGGGGTACGCGACGTGATCCGGCACCGGTTGGCGCAGCTGCCCGCCTCGACCCGTACCGTGCTGCGGCAGGCGGCAGTGCTCGGCCGGGACCTCGACCCGGACGTGCTGGGCGCGTTGGCCGGTGACCCGACGGCAGCGCTGGACGCCGTGGACCGGGCCCTGGCAGCCGGGTTCCTCACCGAGCGGGAGTCCGACGGGCGGCTGCGCTTCACCCACATCCTGGTCCGCGACACGCTCTACGCCGACCTGTCCGCGCCGCGCCGCGCCGCCTGGCACGCGGCCGTCGCCGAGGTGCTGCGACAGCGGGAACCCGTCGAGCCGGCGGCCCTCGCGTACCACCTGCTGCGCGCCGGCGGGACGGTCCACGCCGCCGAGGCGTCGACCTACGCCCGGGTGGCGGCCGAGCGGGCCGAACGGGGCGGCAACCCCCACGAGGCGGCCCGCCTGTGGGGCCAGGCGATCGACGCGCACGACCGGGCCGGCGGGGTCGAGCCGCGTGGGCGGGTGACCGCGCTGCTCGGCCTGGGGCGGGCGCTGGCCGTGACGGGCCGGCTGGCCGAGGCGCGGCGACGGCGAGCCGAGGCGATCACCGCCGCCGAGTCCACCGGCGACCCCCTGCTGATCCAGGAGGCGCTGGCTGGCTTTGACGTGCCCGCCAGTTGGACGCGCAACGACGACGATCTGCTCTCCGGGCACATCGTCCGAGCCGCCGAACACGCCCTGACCGCGCTCGGCCCGATCGGCTCGGCGCAGCGCGGCCGGCTGCTGAGCACCCTCGCGCTGGAGCTGCGCGGCACCACCACCGATCGTGGCCGCCGCGCCGCCGCCGAGGCCGAGACGATCGCCCGCGACATCGGCGATCCCGGCCTGTTGGCCTTCGCGCTCAACGCCCGCTTCATGCACGCCTTCCACCGCGTCGGTCTGGCCGACGCGCGGGCCCGGATCGGCGTCGAACTGGTCGAGCTGGCCGCCCGGCACCACCTGGTGACCTTCGAGGTGCTCGGCCACCTCGTTCTGGTCCAGGCCAACTGTGCGCTGGCCGCCCGGCCTGCCGCCGACGCGCACGCGCGCGCCGCCGACCGCCTCGCCGAGCGGTACGAGTTGCCGTTGGTCGGCGTCTTCACCCGGTGGTACGCCGCACTGCGCCTGGCCCTCGACGGCGAGTCGGACGCGGCGGCGCAGGCGTACCGCGTGGCTGCCGACGGGGTGAGCGCCGACGGCATGCCGGGGCTGACCCAGGGGCTGCTCCCGCTGGCCCTGCTCGGCCTGCGGCTGGCCGACACCATCGGCGCTGCCGACCGGCTGTTCACCGGACCTGGCGCTGCCGACTGGGCGGACCTCGACTGGGGTCCGCACGAGCCGTGGGTCCGACCGTTGCTGCTGGTCGCCGCCGACGACCGGGACGCCGCCGCGGCCGCCCTGCGGGCGCTTCCCGAGGGGCCGCACGATCTGCTGCGTGAGGTACGGCTCTGCCTCGTCGGTCGGGCGGCACGCGCTCTCGACGACCGGGCCACGATGACCCGGGTCCACGCCGAGCTGTTGCCGGCCGCCGACGAGCTGGCCGCCGGCAGCGGGGTGCTCACCGTCGGCCCGGTGGCTGGGCACCTCGCCGACCTGGCCGCCGCGCTGGGTCGGCACGAGGAGGCAGCCGAACACCGTCGGACGGCCCATGCGGTGACCGCGCGCGCCCGCGCCACCGCCTGACCCTCACCCGGGGCCACGGCGACTTGCCGGTTTCCGCCGGAACCCACCGGCGGGTGCGGTCAGATGGAACCACCGGCGCGTCCACCGTCGGCCATGGTCCGAGGGGGTACGCGTGGAGGCGCTCATCCTGATCGTGGCGCTGGGCGTCACCGTCCTCGTCGGCACCACCCTCGGCGGCCGGTACCGGGTCGCCCCGCCGGTCCTGCTCATCGCGTTGGGCGTGCTGCTCGGGCTCGCGCCGCCGCTGTCCGAGGTCACCCTGGAACCCGACCTGGTCCTGCTGATCTTCCTGCCGGCGATCCTGTACCGGGAGAGCCTCACCATCAGCCTGCGGGAGATCCGCGCCAACCTGCCGGTGATCGGGCTGCTCGCCGTGGTGCTGGTGGTGCTCACCATGGTCACTGTGTCGTTCGCCGCGCAGGCGTTCGGGGTGAACCCCGCCGCCGCCTGGGTGCTCGGCGCGGTCCTCGCGCCGACCGACGCCGCCGCGGTCACCGGCCTGGCCAAGCGGCTGCCCCGGAAGCTGCTCACCACCCTGCACGCGGAGAGCCTGGTCAACGACGGCACCGCGCTGGTGGTCTTCGCGGTGGCCGTGGGTCTGCTCAGCCACAGCGACGACCCGGGCGTGCTGGGCATCGGCGAGGAGTTCGTCGGCGCCAGCGTCGGCGGCGTGGTCGCCGGTCTGCTGGTCGGGGCCGCCGTGGTGCTGATCCGCAAACGGCTCGACGATCCGCTGCGCGAGGGAGCGCTCAGCGTGCTGACCCCGTTCGGCGCCTTCCTGCTCGCCGACTCGGTGCACGCCAGCGGCGTGCTGGCGGTGGTGGTCGCCGGCCTGGTGCTGGCCTACGCCGGCCCACGGGTGATCCGCGCCCGGTCCCGGGTGCTGGCGTACGCGTTCTGGGACCTGTCCACCTTCCTGATCAACGGCGGGTTGTTCGTCCTGCTCGGCACGCAGATTCCCCGCGCGGTCCGGGGGATCACCAGCACCTCGCCCGGGAGGGCTCTGGTGATCGTGCTGGTGGTCACCCTGGTCGTGATCGGCACCCGGCTTCTCTTCGTCTACCTCACCGCGCAGTCGGCGCGGCTGCGGCGCCGCCGGATGGTGGACGACGACGGCCGAGGTCCCTCCGCCTGGCGGGTGGGGACCGTCGCGGGCTGGTCCGGTTTCCGGGGCGCGGTGTCACTGGCCGCTGCCCTGGCCGTCCCGACGGTGATGGTCGACGGTCGACCGGTGGTCGAACGCGATCTGATCATCTTCGTCACCGCGCTGGTGATCGTGCTGATCATGCTGCTTCAGGGCACCACCCTGCCGTTGGTGGTGCGCTGGGCCGGGCTGAGCGGCGACCCGGGACGCGTCGACGAGGCCCGCAACGCCCGGCGGCGGGCCACCGAGGTGGGCCTGGCCGCCCTTCCCCAGGTCGCCGAGGAGGTCGGTGCCCAGGATGAATCGGTGCGTCGGCTGGAGGCCGAGTACCGGCGTCATCTGGAGGACCTCAACGAGAGCGGCGGGAACACCGCCGAGGAGCGCCGGTTGGAACGCCGACTGCGCCTCGGCGTCCTCGCCCACAAGAGGCGGGAGGTCACCCGACTGCGCGACAACCGGGAGATCGACGACCTGGTGCTCCAGGAGCTCCAGGCCGCTTTGGACAACGAGGAGATCCGGCTGCTGGGGCGCGGGCCCAACGAGTGATCGTCGGCGGCCGTCCGACCAGGGCTCAGAGCACCTGGTCGAGGAACCGGCGAAGCCGCGGATGCTTGGCCCGTTCGAAGATCGCCTCGGGTGGGCCGGCCTCCAGCACCACGCCCCGGTCCATGAAGGCGACGGTGTCGGCGACCTGCCGGGCGAAGCCCATCTCGTGGGTCACCACCACCATGGTCATGCCGGCGGCGGACAGGTCGGCCATCACCCCGAGGACGCCCTTGACCAACTCCGGGTCGAGCGCTGAGGTGGCCTCGTCGAAGAGCATCACCTCGGGCCGCAGCGCCAGAGCGCGGGCGATCGCCACCCGCTGCTGTTGACCACCGGAGAGCTGCGCCGGCCGGGAGTTCGCCTTGCCGGCCAGCCCCACCAGCTCCAACTGGGCCCGGGCGACGGCCTCCGCCTCGTCCGCACCGAGCTTGCGCAGCCGGCGCAGCGCCAGCGTGACGTTGCGCAGCACGCTCATGTGCGGAAAGAGGTTGAACTGCTGGAACACCATGCCCACCCGCTGCCGCAGCGCGTCCGGGTCGTCGCCCAGCACGCTGCGCCCGTCCAGCAGCACGTCGCCCCGGTCCGGTTCGATCAGCCGGTTGATGGTGCGCAGCAGGGTGGACTTTCCCGACCCGGACGGGCCGATGACGCAGGCTGTGGCGCCCCGCGGCACCGAGAGGTCGACGCCGCGCAGCACCCGGTTCGGTCCGAAGGCGAGGTGCACGTCGCGTACGTCGAGGCTGACCGAGGTCGTCGTGGCGGTGGTCATCGCCGATCTCCTTCCGTCGCGGCGTACGACGCGATGTCGTCGTCGTCCTCTTCGGTCGACGCGGTGGCCGGCCGGCCGTTGCGCAGCCGCCGGTCGATCCAGTTCACGACGTGCGTCAGCGGGACGGTCAGCGCCAGGTAGAACAGCCCCGCCAGCAGCAGCGCCGACTCGTTGCCGGTGGTCGCCGCGTAGTCCTGCCCGATCCGGAACAGCTCCCGCTGGCTGGCCACCAATCCGAGGAAGTAGACCAGGCTGGAGTCCTTGATCAGCGCGATGAGCTGGTTCACCCAGGCCGGCAGCACCCGCCGGATGCCCTGCGGGATGATCACCAGCCGCATCGCGTCGGACCAGGAGAAGCCGAGCGCCCGGGCGCCCTCCAACTGGGCCGCCTCCACCGACTGGATGCCCGAGCGGAAGATCTCCCCGATGTACGCGGCGGCGATCAGCGACAGCGCCAGGATGCCCAACGGGTAGGGATCCGGCCCCCAGACCTGCATGCCCAGCGGGGCCAGCCCGACGCCGATCAGCAGGATCGTCGCCGCCGCCGGCAGCCCCCGGAACACGTCGGTGTAGACCCGCGCCGGCCAGCGCAACCAGCGGCTGCGGGAGATCCCGGCGACGGCCAGCAGCAGGCCCAGCACCGAGCCGAGCAGGGCGGCGGAGACCGCCAGGATCAGCGTGTTGGGCAACCCGACGGTCAGCATCTCGGGCAGCGCCTCGCGCATCGCGTCCCAGTCGAAGAAGGTCTCCCACAGGTTGCTCAACGGATCCATCTGTCGCTCCTCCTACCGCCCCGCTCGCTCGTTACCGGCTCAGGACGCGGCCGACGCGGACGCCGACGCCGACGGTCCCGTCGGCACAGCCGACGCCGACGGCGTGGCCGACGCGGACGGGGCCTTCACAGTGCCGCTGCCTGGCGTGAAGTCCGCCGGGATCGGCCGGCCCGGGTAGTACTGCGCCTGCAACCGACTCCAGGTGCCATCGGCGATGACCTCGTCGAGGCCCTTGTTCAGCGCCTCGCGCAGCTTGTCGCTGCCCTTGGCCACGGCGTACGCGGTCGGTGCCGGGCTGAGCTGCTTGGCCGCCACGGTGATCTTGCCGTTGCTGTCGGCAGCCGACTTCTCGCCGATCTCCGCCGGGGCGATCCAGGCGTCGGCGGTGCCCGCCTTGAGCTGGTTGATCGCGCCGTTGTAGTCCGGCACCCGCACCGGGTCGAGCTGCTTGCCGGTGGCGTAGTCGTCCTGGACGGTGCCCTGCACCACCACGACCCGCTTGCCGGCGAGCTGGTCGAAGCCGGTGATCGGCGAGCCGGCCGGGACGTCCAGGCCGAAGTAGCCGAAGTCGTAGCCGTTGCCGAAGTCGACGGTCTTCTTGCGGGCCTCGGTGATGGTGATCGAGGAACTGCCCACGTCGAACTTGCGGTTGTTGACCTGGCTGAGTAGCGCGGAGAAGTCGGTGCCGACGAACTCGACAGTGAGGCCGAGCTTGCCGGCCACGGCGGTCAACAGGTCGTTGTCGAAGCCGGTGAACTTGCCGTCCTTGAGGTATACGTTCGGCGGGGCGTCGGTCAGCGTGCCGGCGCGCAGCACACCCGCCTGGGCCAGGCCGTACGGGTTGGCGGTGGCGTCGGACGAGCTGTCGTCGCCGCAGGCGGTGAGGGCGGTCGCGGCCAGGATCGTGGCGGCGCCCAGGGCGGCGGCGCGGGTCAGGGCAGGAAGAAATCGCACGGGTGTCTCCGAAGGGTGGTGTCTCGGCGCGCACGGACGTGCGCCACCGACGGCGCGCCCGATGGGCGTACCGGTGGGTAGGAGCTCGGGAAGGGGGTGCTAGAGCGCGGTGCCGCGACGACAGGCGGCGCTGCACATTCGCATCATGTCCACGTGCCGTCGCCGGGTCAGTGCGGGCGAGGGTCGACCGGTGCGGGAGTCCGCGACGTCGGTCGGTGGGGTGGTGCTGAGGATGCGCATGGTTCTCCCGGGTCTGTGCTGACCTGGGTGCCAGGCCACGCTTGCACCGACGTCGTGCCGGTGCCTGGTCTTCACCCGGGGCACCCCACCGCGGAGGAGGGTTGCCGGCCAGCGAGCCGGGGCTTCGCGCTGGCACTCATGACCTGTGCCGAGGCTAGCAGCAGGAACGGGTGGATCGTCCAGTCGTTATGACCACGCTCACCGTGCGCGACGGGCTGTCGGCTCGCAGGTCAGCCGGCGTGCACGTGCGGTCGACGGTGCGGGTCGGGCTCCTGGCGGCGCAGGATCTCCCGGGTAACCGAGGCGATCGCGCCCTGCCCGAACGCCAGGTAGCGCAGGAAGTTGCGAGTCGGGCCGCCCTCGGACCACTCGAAGTAGATGTGGGGGCGCCGACGGCTGCGGTCGCGGATCTCCAGCAGCAGGGCGGCGAGCGCGGTGGGCACCGACGAGCTGGCCAGGCTGAGCACCGGGAAGCGGCCGTCGACCACTCCGCCGCGGACCAGCAGCTCCGTCTCGAAGTCGGACGGGTCGGTGACCTTGACCTCGACGAAGATGACGTCGCTGTCGTCGGGAAAGTCGTTGTCCGCCATGGTCTGCGCCAGCTTGGCGCGGTACTCCGCCTCGTCGCGCCGGTCGGGTTCGTGCGCGATGAGGCGGATCCGCCGGCCGGCGCGCTCGTCGATCATCCGAGCCGCGGCGTGGTCCAGCTCGACGTGGTCGACGCGCAGCTCGTAGGCCCGCATCAGCCGGGACAGCACCGACACCAGGATGATCCCGCCGATGAAACAGGCCGCGATCTTGACGCCGCTCGGGCGCTCCACCACGTTCGCCAGGGTGGTGTAGACGAAGATCACCGCGATGACTCCGAACGCGATGGTGCGGCCGCGCTGACGCTGCCGGCGCGCCGCGAGCGTCACCGCCGTCGCGGCCGAGGTGATCAACACCAGGACCCCGGTGGCGTACGCGCCGCCCTGCGCGTCCACGCTGGCCTCGAAGACGATCGTGATCAGGAACGCCACGGCGGTGAAGACCAGCACCAGCGGCCGGACGGCTCGCGCCCAGGTCGGTGCCATGCCGTAGCGGGGCAGGTAGCGCGGTACGAGGTTGAGCAGACCGGCCATCGCCGATGCCCCGGCGAACCAGAGGATGCCGATGGTGGACAGGTCGTAGATGGTGCCGAACACCTCGCCGAGGTGGGCGTGCGCCAGGTAGGCCAGCGCGCGCCCGTTCGCCGGCCCGCCCGGCTGGAAGGCCTCCGGCGGAATGAGCACGGTGGTCGTCACGCTGCTGGTGATCAGGAAGACGCTCATGATCACCGCTGCGGTGGTGAGCAGCCGGCGGGCGCCACGGATCCGGCCCAGTGGTCGTGCCTCGGAGTCCTGCGGGTCACCCCGTACGCTCGGCATGACCGCCACCCCGGTCTCGAAACCGGACAGACCCAGCGCCAGCTTCGGAAAGACCAGCAGCGACAGCCCGACCACCAGCCACGGATCGCCGTGCCCGGTGGTCAGCATGGTGGTCCAGTCGCCGACCGCGCTCGGATGCGTCGCCACCCGCCACAGCGCGTCGGCCACCACCACCGCGTTCAGCGTCAGATAGACCGCGACCAGGACGACGGCGATCCCGATGGCCTCGGTGAATCCCTTGAGGAACACCGCGCCCAGCAGCGACACCAGCAGCAGCGTGACGAGCACCTCGTGACCCTTGAGCCCACTCGGCCAGAACGGGTTCTCGTCGATGTGCGCCGTCGCGTCGGCGGCCGAGAGGGTGATGGTGATGATGAAGTCGGTGGCCGCGAAACCGAGCAGCACCAGCACCAGCAACTTGCCCGGCCAGTAGCTCAGCAGGCGTACCAGCATCGCGATGGAGCCCTCACCGTGCGGGCTCTCCACCGCCACCCGCCGGTAGACCGGCAACGCCCCCAGCAGGGTCACCAGCACCAGCACCAGGGTCGCCACCGGCGAGAGCGCCCCGGCGGCCAGCGCCGCGATGCCCGGCTGGTAACCCAGCGTGGAGAAGTAGTCGACCCCGGTCAGGCACATCACCTTCCACCACGGGTGGTGCCGGTGCTCCGGCGGACGCCCGTGCGGCCCCGGGTGCTGCACGGCCTGGTCCGAGCCGGCGTCGAGCAGCCACCCCCGCAACCGGCCGGCGCGTCTGTCGAGAGTCACCGGCGCGTCCCCCGTCATCCCGCCCACGGTCACCGTGAGTATCCGCCCGACGGGCCGCCCCCGTCCGCCGGTGCGCGGAACCCGGCCAACGCCACGGCGGGTTTCAGGGCCCAGGACAGGGGGAAGCAGCGCCCCGGGCTGGGTGGGACGGCACCGGGGGAGGGGACAGGGCATGGTCGGCGGCCGTCGCTTCCGCCCGGGTGGTGGCTTTGGCCGCCAACTCGACGAGTACGAGACGAGGGTCGGTGTGCCACCGTCCCCGGAGCCGCCCGCCGCGTCCCACGGCGGCCTGGTGGACAGCGCGGTCTACATCCGGGGGCACCGGTTCGCCTCGCCGTCCGGCCTCGCCGAGACGTACCGCTGCCTCCAGGAGCAGGACGGCGCGATGGCCTGGATCGGGCTGTACCGGCCCGACATCGAGCAGATCACCTCGCTGGCCCGGGAGTTTCGGCTGCACGACCTGGCGGTCGAGGACGCGATCAACGCTCACCAGCGGCCCAAGCTGGAGCGGTACGCGCACACCCTGTTCGTGGTGTTGCGCGCCGCCAGCTACGACGACCTCCGGGAGGAGGTCGAGTTCTCCGAGCTGCACCTTTTCATCGGCCCGGGCTTCGTGATCACCGTCCGACACGGTGAGGCGCCCGACCTGGCCGCGGTGCGGCGGCGGCTGGAGACCGAGCCGCAGATGCTGGCCCGGGGCCCGGAGGCGGTCCTGTACGCGATCCTCGACCAGGTCGTCGACGGGTACGCGCCAGTGGTGGCCGGACTGGAGAACGACATCGACGAGATCGAGACCGAGGTGTTCGGCGGCGACCCGAACGCCAGCCGCCGCATCTACGGGCTCAGCCGCGAGGTCATCCAGTTCCAGCGGGCCGCCCGCCCTCTGCTCAGCGTGCTCGACGCGCTGGCCGACGGCGTCGGCAGCGCCAGCGCCGACGAGGAGCTGCGCCGCTACCTGCGCGACGTGACCGACCACCTGACCCAGGTGGTGGAGCGGGTGGACGGTTTCCGGCACCTGTTGCAGAACATCCTCACCGTCAACGCCACCCTCGTCTCACAGCAGCAGAACGAGGAGATGCGCAGCCTCACCGCGGCCAGCTACAGCCAGAACGAGGAGCTGAAGAAGGTCTCCTCCTGGGCGGCGATCCTCTTTGCTCCCACGCTCATCGGCACCGTGTACGGCATGAACTTCGTGCACATGCCGGAACTGAACTGGCGCTTCGGCTACCTCTTCGCGCTGCTGCTGATGCTGCTGGTCTGCGGCACCCTCTATGTGATCTTCAAGCGGCGCGGCTGGCTCTGAGCCGCGCGGCCGGGATTCACTCGATGCCGCGAAGGATGTGTCGTTCGTCCTCGACGTCGTCGTCGCCGGCACTGATCCGGCCGAGCAGTACGGCGGCCGCCCAGATCGTCAGTGGCGTGGCCGCCCCGGTCATTCCGCCGCCGGTCCGGTCGTCCCGGGTCTGGCTCCGCTCCGTGCGCGGTGGCCTGCGCTGAGCCTGCATGGGCCCTGCCTCTCCTCGTCGAAGCCGTCGTGGGCGGCGCGGGGTGACCCCGCGCCGCACCGGCCGGGCGAACCGCCTGCGAGCAGCTCACCACCGGTACGACAGCCACTCGAACCTTCCCACGCCCGGCCGCATCCGCACCGCTTGTTTTCGGGTTTCCCGACTGTCGCCCGCCAAACCGGACATTACGCCTCGACGGTCGAGGCATGGTCAAGGCAGCGGGTGGGCGATGCCGCGCGCGTGGTCGGTGAGCGCCGCGCCGACCACTGTCGCGGCCAGCGGCAACACCTCCAGACAGCGGCGCACAGCGGCAGCCATCAGCGTGTTCGGCACCCGCATTGAGAGCGTGCAGTGCGGCACCCACCGCCCCGGCTGGTAGTGCTCGGCGAGGGGTATGCCGGCGGCGGCGAGCCGGTCGTGCACCAGCCGGTGGTGCGCCAGCAACTCCGGGGTGGGCGCTGGGCCGAGCCAGAGCACCCGACCGACGAACTGGCCGGCGTGCTGGAAGTCGAGCCGCAGCGGGGCGGCCACCACCGTCCCCTGTAGCGCCTCGGCGACCTGCTCCGGGTCGAACCGGGGCGCCACCATGAGCGAGACGTGCGGACGGTGGCGCTGCTCCAGCAGCGAGCGCATGCTCTGCACGCCCTCGGCCTCCAGCGCGTCCCAGAGCACCCGGATCCGGCGGGTGGCGTCCGGGTCCAGGTACAACTCCACCGCGGCGACCATTTGATCACCGTAGCGGCCCAGGTTTGCGCGCCCGGGTCCGGCGGTACCTGTTCGGAAACCGACCAGGAAGGCGTACCCGTGGATGTGAGTGACCTGCTGACCGAGGCGTACGACCGGCTGCCCGACCTCGTCCGCGCGGCCGTCGACGGCCTCAGCCCCGAGCAACTGCGCCACCAGCCCGCGCCGGGCGCCAACTCGGTCGGCTGGCTGGTCTGGCACCTCACCCGGGTGCAGGACCACCACGTCGCCGACCTGCTCGACGCCGAGCAGATATGGGTGAGCGGCGACTGGGCGGGTCGGTTCGGGCTCGCCGCCGACCCCGACGACACCGGCTACGGGCACTCACCCGCTCAGGTCGCGGCGGTGCGGCCGGAGAGCCCGCAGGCGCTGATCGACTACTACCAGGCGGTCGCGGCGCGTACCGGAAGCTTCCTGGCCGGCCTGGGCCCGGCGGACCTGGACCGCGTCGTCGACGAGGCGTGGGACCCACCGGTCACCCTCGGCGTCCGGTTGGTCAGCGTCGCCGACGACGACCTGCAACACGTGGGCCAGGCCGCCTACGTGCGCGGCCTGATCGAGGCCGGCTGACGCACCCCTCACCCTCTTCGGGTGAACCGGGCTCACCCCGACGCGGGTGATCCTGCGGGAAACCGTGGGGAGGGGACCCGATGGGCGCGACGGCGGAGCAGTACCTGCGACAGCTGGACACCGGTCGGCGGCCCGACCTGCCGGAGACCACCGCGGGGACGCTGCGGCTGGACGTCCGCGACGACGGCAGCACCGATCACTGGTACCTGACCGTCGCCGACCAGCAGGTCCGGGTGACCCGCTCAGCCGACGACGCCGAGCTGGTGGTGCGGGCCGACCGGGCGGTCTTCGACCGGATGGCCCGCGGCGAGCTGCACCCGGGCGCGGGCCTGTTGCGCAACGAGCTGACCGTGCAGGGCAACATGCAACTGCTGATGCTGCTGCGGCGGATCTTCTCCGGGCCGGACGGCGCCCGTCACCCGCATGAGCTGGGCCGGGCCGCGTTGGTTGGCCGGGCCGCGACGACCGCTCGGAATGAGCGGTCGTGAAGCAGGAACTGGTGCACGTCATCGCCGGCAACCTGTTCGCGATCAGCGACGCCCAGGGCGACATCGAGGCCGATCCGCAGGCCCCGCTCGGACTCTTCGCGTACGACACCCGGTTCCTGTCACACTGGGTGCTCAGGATCGACGGCGAACGGATCAACGCGCTCTCCCGCGACGACCTCACCTACTTCGAGACCCGGTTCTTCCTGGTCCCCGGTGCGGCGAGCCACTACGTCGACGCGGACGTGTCGATCATCAGGCACCGTTCGGTGCACGACTGTCTGCACGAGAACATCACAGTGCTCAACCACTCGTCGCAGCCCGCCGAGTTCACCGTCCGGGTGGAGATGGCCAGCGACTTCACCGACATCATCGAGGTCGGGCAGCTCCGGCAGCGGGCCGTCGAGGTCAGCGCAGACTCGGCGAGCCAGCAGCTCGTGCTGCGCTACCAGCGGGACCGGTTCGTCCGCGAGACCACTGTGCGCAGCACCGTCCCTGCCGAGGTTGACGAGCAGGGGATGACGTTCCGGATCCGGATCGAAGCCGACGGGAAGTGGGAGACCGACCTGCACGTCAGCGCGACCATGGGCGGCGAGGAGGGCCGGGATCTCCGCGCCGACCTACAGTCGCACCAGCAGACCGTGCGGACGGGGATGCGCGAGGACCTGGTGCAGTGGCTGGACCGGGCACCGCAGCTGGTGGCCGAACGCAAGGGCCTCGAGGAGCTCTACCAGGGCAGCCTCGCGGACCTGGCGGCGCTGCGCTACAAGCCGCTGTCGTACCGCGAGCGGGTGCCGATCGGCGGTCTGCCGTGGGCGATGGGGTTGTGTGGACGGGACGCCATCATCACCTGCCTCCAGACGATGGCCTTCACCCCCGAACTTGCTCCGGCGACGCTACGGATGCTGGCGCTCATGCAGGGCGGCCAGCTCGACGACGCGCTGGACGAGGAGCCCGGCAAGATCCTGGCCCAGCTCCGATACGGCGAGACGGGGGCGTTCAGCGACCGGGCGAGCGCGCTGTACTACGGCGCGGCGGACACCACCCCGCTCTTCGTCGTGCTGCTCGACGAGTACGAGCGCTGGTCCGGTGACGCCGACCTGGTCCGCGAGCTGCGCCACCCGGCCCGGATGGCGCTGGACTGGATCGACGAGTACGGCGACCTGACCGGGGACGGCTACCTGCGCTACCAGCGCCGCAACGAGCGCGACGGCACGATCAACCAGTGCTGGAAGGACTCCCCGGACGCCATCGTCGACGGTCACGGTCGGCAACCCGCCTTCCCTCGCGCCACCTGCGAGTTGCAGGGCTACGCGTACGACGCGAAGCGGCGTGGCGCCCGGCTGGCCCGGGAGTTCTGGGGCGACCCCGCGTACGCCGACAGGTTGGAACGGGAGGCGGCAGCGCTGAAGGAGCGCTTCAACCGGGACTTCTGGCTGCCACACCGGGAGTACTACGCGTTGGCGCTCGACCCGTACGGCGAACCGGTCGATGCGCTGGCCTCCAACATGGGGCATCTGCTCTGGAGCGGGATCGTCGCCGACGACCGTGCGGAGGCGGTCGCCGAGCACCTGGTCGGGCCGCGACTGTTCAGCGGATGGGGAGTACGCACGTTCGCCACGGGGCAGCGCACGTACAACCCGGTGGGCACGCACCTGGGCGCGGTATGGCCGTCGGACAACGCGCTGATCGCCGCCGGGTTGCGCCGCTACCGCCTCGACGTGCAGGCGGCCCGGATCGCGGACGGCATCTTCGACATGGCGCAGACGCTCGGTGGCGCGACGCCGGGAATGATCGCCGGCTACGAGCGCGACCTGACGACCTACCCCGTGCAGTTGACGACGAGCTGCCGCCCGCAGGCGTGGTCGTCGGGAGCGTTGCTGATGCTGCTCGGCACCATGCTGGGCCTGCGACCTACCGGCGACAACCTGTTGGTCAACCCGGCGGTGCCGGAGGGGTTCGGTCGGCTGGAACTGCTGGACATTCCGGGACGTTGGGGTCACTCCGACGCCTACGCGAGGGACCGGACCACCGAGCGCCGGCACCGCCTGCGCTGAGGCGGTGGAGCAGCGCTCGGCCCGGCGACGGTCGGCGTCGGAGTCAGCCCATGGTCTTGGCGCCGTCGATCGACTCGCGCAGGATGTCGGCGTGCCCGGCGTGCTGGGCCGTCTCGGCGATCAGGTGCAGCAGCACCCGGCGGACTGTCCAACTCGCCCCCGGCTCGAACCAGGGCGCCTGCGGCAGCGGGTGCGCGGCATCCAGGTCGAGGGTGGCGGTCAACTCGTCGGTCTGGGCGGCCACCTCCTGGAAGCGCTCGACCAGCCCGGCGAGGGTCTCGCCCGGCAACATCTGGAACTGACCGACCCAGTCGATCTCCTCGCGGCCCATCGCCTCCGCGCCGCCGACGGCGAAGAGCATCCACCGGTGCTCGACGCCGGACACGTGCTTGATGAGGCCGCCGAGGCAGAGCCCGCTGACGGTGGGGCGGCTGGCCGCCTGCTCGTCGGTGAGCCCGTCGACCGTCTGCAAGAGGAAACCGCGGTGCCTGCGGAGGGTCTGCAGGAGGTCGGCGCGCTCACCGGTGAGCTGCTCAGTGCTGGTCATGCCGCCACCCTTCGTTGATGTCCACCCGGTGCCACCGTAGGGCGAGGCACCGACATTTCCCGGGCACGACACCTAATCGACCGAAGACGCGCCAGCGGTTGCCGATCCGCGCCGGTGGCGGTCAACTGAATGACATGGGTGTGATTAAGGTGGGCACGTCGTCCTGGGCGGACCAGTCCCTGCTGCGCTCCGGGTGGTACCCACGCTCGGCCAGCACGCCGGCCCGTCGACTGGGCTTCTACGCCAGCCAGTTCCCGATGGTCGAGGTGGACACGTCCTACTACGCCATCCCGGTGCCGGAGACGACCCAGGGCTGGGTGGACGCCACACCTGACGACTTCACCTTCGACGTCAAGGCGTTCAGCCTCTTCACCGGTCACCCGACACCGGTCGCCGTGCTGCCCCGGGACCTGCGACCGGCCAGCGGCCCGAGCCGGATCCGCCGCCGTGACCTGCCGGAGCCGGCGTACGAGGAGCTGTGGGCCCGGTTCCGCGCGGCCCTCGCCCCGATCGCGGCGGCCGGCAAGCTCGGTGTGGTGATGTTGCAGTTCCCGCCGTGGCTGGTGCGCAGCCCCGCGGCCGAACGCCGGATCGTCGAGCTGGCGCAGCGCTGCCGGCCGTGGCGGGTCGGTGTGGAGCTGCGGCACGCCTCCTGGTTGGACGACGACGCCGCGCCGGACACCCTGGACCTGCTACGCGCCCACGATCTGTCCCTGGTCTGCGTCGACATGCCGCAGGGTCACCCGTCGTCGGTGCCGCCGATCCTGACCATGACGGCGGAGCCGGCGATCGTCCGGTTCCACGGTCACAGCGACGCCTGGGGCGAGGGCGACAAGCAGGAGAAGTTCCGGTACGCGTACGCCGAGGACGAGCTGCGGCACTGGGCCGGGCTGCTGGCCGAGTTCGCCGATCTCTCCGACGAGTTGCACGTGCTGTTCAACAACTGCTGTGCCGGGCAGGCCCAGCGCGACGCGACCCGGCTGGCGCAACTGCTCGCCGAGACGTTGGTCGTCGAGCAGGCCGTCCCGGCGACCGGCTGACCGCCGCACGGGCCGCCCGGCCGGGTGCCGGCCCGGTCAGGACCGTCGTCCCCGGCTGCGCAGGGCGTCCTGGGTCGACTCGCCGATGTCCGCATCATCGGGGAAGCTCCGGCCGCTGGGGGCGGGATCGGGTGGGGCACCCGGTCCGGCCATGGTCGTACGGGTCGGCTCGACCGAGCCGAAGCCGTGTCGTCCCGCCGGGTCTGACCGGCCCGCCGGGGCACCCGCGCGTCGCTCTCCGCGCCGTCCCTCGGGTACCGCGGCCTCCTCGCTGCCCTCGTCCATCGGTGAGTCGTCGTCAGTGCCCCAGGGCGCGTCGGCGTCGAAGCCGTCGCCGGTGCCCCACGGCTTGGTCGCTTCCGGCTCCAGCCGGTCGTTGTCACCGCTGCGTCCCTTGTGCGCCGTCATGGCCACCCCGCTCGTCGGTCCGCCGCTACGGCGGACGATGTGCCGTCCTCGGGCCGGGACTGCCCGCCCGAGCGCGGCGCACCACATGTCGCCGGCACGCCGCTGCGCGCGGGATCCGTCGTCGCTCCGGTGCGCGCGCAGGGCCGGCCAGCGCCCCGCCGTCGAGGTGGCGGCGGGACGCCGGTCGGCCTGACGTTCAGCGTCCGGCCATCGCCATCGGGCGCTTGCCGTTACTCATTCCCGCCAGCTTGATCATGCTCTTCGCTCCGCCGCCCCGGCCGAGCATCCCGCGGAACACCTGGCCGGGCTTCTGCTGCTCACCCATGTACGCGGTGACCACGACCAGGGTCCCGGTCAGCGCCGGAATGGCCCACTGGAGCAGCTTCATCTGCCGCTGCGACGAGGCCACGCTGGACGGCGTCTGGTGGTTCGGCTCGGTGGCGCCACTCACCGACGGACCGCCCGCCTTCTCCAGCCGCATGCCGACCAACCGGCTGTAGCCGGTGACCGCCAGCGCGCCGATCGTCAACGCGGTCTTGATGGCGCTGGCCCGGCCAACGCCGGACTGGGCCGCCACCCGTGGGCTCTCGGTTACCAACTCGCCGACGGCGCCGGCCAGGTGGGCGCCGATCGCGGCCGCGTTGACCGGTGTCCACTTGGACCATCCAGCCGAGGCGACCGGGAGTCGCTGGGTCGAGTCGCTGATTTTCGCCGCTGCGCCGTTGACGCCGAAGGCACCCATGAGGGAGCCGCCAAACCAGGCCGCCAGGCCCAGATCGTGCATCGAGCGCAGTGCGGTGTGCCGTTCGGACATGTGATCCCCTTCCGCCGTGTCGGGCGGTGCGGCTTACCCGCCGGTCGGGCAGCTAACCCCGCCCCGGGCGGGCCGATCCGCGCCGTGGCGGGCCGCTACCGGACATCCGTGGCGTCGGCAGGTCGACCTGCCCCGAGCAGGAGTCGTTGGCCCGGTGGCGGGTAGATCCCGAGCGACGCCGACGAGAGGGGAACGCGATGTCGCAGCCGGACGAGAGCCGGGAGAAGACCCCCAAAACAGACGCGGTGCTCATGCACCCCGACAACGACCCACACCGGAACACCGCCGAGGTCGCGCCCCGCAAGGAGCACGCCGAGATCCAGGTGGAGCGGGACGGTGAACTGGTGCCGCTGGACCAGGACGAGTGAGCCGACCGACCGGTAGGGCTCAGCGGGGCGGCAGATCGCCGACGAAACCGGCGATCCGCCGCGCCAGCGGGACGCTGGCGCGGACCCAGGTGAAGTGGTCCAACGTCGTACCGGCCTGCGCCACTGTGTACCGCTCCCGGGTCACCGGCGCGTCGGCGAGCTTCGCGCAGAGGTGGTCCATGGTCTCGTGCGGGGTGAACTGGTCGTCGTCCACACTGACGGCCAGCACCGGAGTCCGCACCGCGCGGACCGCGGCCTCGGTGTCCGTACCGTCGAGCCGGGGGAATCGGCCGGTCCGCGCGGTGTGGGCCCAGTCGCGGATCACGCCGCGCGCCTGCCGACCGCCGAAGCCCCAGCCCGGCCAGACCCCGAGCAGCGCCGCAGTGGCGGCGATTCCCTGGGTGTAGGGCAGTACGCCGAGGCCGCGCCGGCCCGGGTAGCTCCGCCAGTACGGGATGCCGACCGCGACCAGCGCCAACCCGTCCACCTCGTCGCTCCCGTGCAGGGCGAGGTGCAGCAGCGCGGCCTGCCCGCCGAGCGAGTGCCCGAGGAGCAGTCGGGTGCGTCCGTCCAGTCGCGGCTTGAGGGCGGCCAGGACGGCGCCGACGTCGTCGGCCAGTTCGGCGTAACCGTGCCGGTCCGCCCGACTCGGCGCGGGCGTGCTCGCCCCGGTGCCGCGCAGGTCGGCCACGACCACGGCCAGTCCGGCGGCGCGCAGCGCGGCGGCGAAGGGCCGGTAGTAGCGGGCCCGGACCCCCATCGCGGGCCAGATCACGACCACCGGCGCGCCCGGCGCCCCGGCCGGCTCCGGATAGACCTGCACACCCAGCCGGCCACCGTCGACCTCGACGAACTCCTGCGCGTACTCCGGCTCCCCGTTCACCGGCCCAGCCTACGGCCTGACGTTACCGGCGGGTAGCAGCAGGCTGCCGGGTCGACGACAGCGCTGCGCAGACGTGCCGCACGCTCGACGGACGCGACGAAGGGCCCCGCCGGACGGCGGAGCCCTTCAAAGGACGCTGCGGTCAGGAGACCGAGATCGCCCCGTTGCTGGCCCGCACGCAGGCCACTGAACGGGCGCTGGTGGAGGCCGCGCCGCTCAGGCACTGGCCGAGCACCTGGTGCCCGGTGGCGTTCGGGTGCCACGACTCCTGGCAGGTCTGGAAGTAGGTGACGCAGGTGTTGGCGATTCGCTGGATGGCGATCTTGTCCTTGCCGGCGAGGCTGGTGACGAAGGTGCCGGTCGCGCCGTCCTGAAGCCGGATCGGAGTGGCCAGCGCGCCGCTCGGGCTGCTGGTCTGCTCGCAGAGCCGGGCGCCGTTGAAGGCCTGCTGCACGTTCAGGTACACCAGGTCGTCGGCGGGGAACTCGGCGGCCAGAGTGTCCCTGGTGGACTTCACGATGCCGCCCAGGCCCTGGGAGAAGCGGTGCCCCGGCGCCAGGCTGGCCCGGTGGATCGGGCAACCGGCCGCGTACCGCTCGGCGCCCAGGTCACGGAACTTGTCCCGGGTGTCGTCCCGGCTGTCCTCCTCGTGGAACTGCTGGTTCAGGTCCAGCGGCAGCGGGTTCGTGTAGTCCTGGAACACCACCCGGTGCTGCCCGTCCGCGTCCACCTGGTCGAGGGTGGTCAGGATCTGGCGTACGGCCGCGGTGGTCTCCGCGGTCGCGGCGCTGAGCTGCGCGGCGGTGGCCAGGTCGGCGTCGCTGCACGGCTTCTGCTCCACCGGGCCGTTCAGGTACGCCCAGAACTCCCACCAGCCGGTCCAGGCGTCGGCGATGAACCGGTTGGCGCACTTCTCCGCGACGCTGCCGAAGGTGAACGAACTGTTGTTGGAGCCGAGGCCGACCAGCACCAGGTCGATGTCCTGCGTCTGCGCGACGGCGCGCAGCTGACTCACCTGCGAGGCGACGGTGCGACCGTTGGTCCGCGCCTGGGAGGCGTTGGCGATGTCGTGTGGCTGACCACCGGAGCAGGCCAGGTTGAACCGGTTCTGGATGCCCGGCAGGTTGGCCTGGTTGAGCGAGGCGTTCGCCGAGCGGTGGCAGAAGAACGCGTTGTTGTTCGCCGCGGTCCAACCGGGGAAGCCCTGGCTGACTCCGTTGACGTCGACGACCGGGGTGTACGCCCCGGCGCCCTCGCCACTGATGAAGCTGTCCCCGAGTGCCACCGCGGCGGTGGGCAACGCGGCGGACGCGGGTGCGGGCAGCGCGAAGGCGGTCGACAACGCGGCCATCGCGATCGTTAGTCCCGCGGCGAGCGCGGTACGCCGGAACCTGGGCATGGGGCCCCCAACCATCGAAAGATGAAAGATTCTCTGAGAGCGAGATCAGATCACCCCCGTACGACGGGCGTCAATGGCCCGTAACAGATTCGTTCGACGAAAGACACGCGCACGTAGGCAGGACGCCCTACCGTGTCGAGATTGGACTCGCGCTCCGAGCCTTCGCGCCCACCGACCCGCGCCCGCCGTGCGCGGGGAGTCAGCGACCGGCCGGGCCGCCGCGGCGGTTCAGCACTGCCGCACCGGCGGCGTTCAGACCGACACCCCAGATCAGGAGTACGCACAGCCACTGCACCCACCGCAGCGCGGTCATCTCTCCCGAGAGGAGGTTGCGCACACTGCCGAACGGGGTGAGCCACGGCTGCGCCGGACGGAGGGCGTCCACGGCGCCCAGCAGCGCGAACAGCCCCAGCGGCAGAATGATCGTGGTCAGGAACGCCACCACCACCGAGCGCAGCAACAGACCCAGCCCGGTGCCCACCAGGCCGGCGGCGATCTGCACCAGCACACTGCCCACCGCGACCGTCCCGGCGAACCGCCACGGCTCGTCGGCGACATCGGCCGGGGTGAGGGCCAGCGTCGCGGCGCAGATCAGCACACCGACCACGCCGATGACCACTGCCGGCAGCCCCACCGCGAGCACGGTGGGCAGGACCGGAAGGGGGACGGGCGACCGGCGCAGGTCGCGTACCAGCAGGATGCCGAAAAGGGGCGTCACGACCGACGTCAGGCTCTGGACCGTGCCCGAGAGTTCGGCGAAGGTCCGGTCGGCGGGATCCGCCGCCGCGACCAGCGCCACGGCGGCCAGCAGCCCTGCCACCAGGGTGCCCACCAGCAGCCACCGTCGGGCCGGCGTACCGAGGGAGCGCCGCAGCGCGTCGCGAATCGTCCCGTCCACCTCGACCGCCTCCTGATCTCCTCGACCCGGACCGGCGCGCACCCCGCGCTCAACCGGCCGCGATCATGGGTGAGCGTACCGGTGGCGGTGTCTCTGCGTGGTCCCATGATCACCGCAGGCTGTTCGTTGGCTCACGTCCTGCGGGCCGCGCGCGGCGGGTCGCGTAGGTCCTCCGGTGGTTGTCCTAGCCTCGGGCTAGGCTCGCTGCGGCGCGCCACGCCGGCTGATGTCGCCGGTGACCGGCAGCACACCGCCGAGACCGGGGAGTACGACCAGTTGACCGCAGAGCCTGACACCCTGTACGGGGCCGATGACCTCACCCACCTTGAGGGGCTGGACGCTGTCCGCAAGCGGCCCGGCATGTACATCGGTTCCACCGACAGCCGTGGCGTGGGTCACCTCGTCAACGAGATCCTCGACAACTCCACCGACGAGGGTGTCGCCGGTCACGCCAGCCATGTCGAGGTGATCCTGCACGCCGACGGCTCGGTGCAGGTCGACGACGACGGCCGGGGCATCCCCACCGACGTGCACGCCAAGTCCGGCATCTCCGGCGTCGAGCTGGTGCTGACCCGGCTGCACGCCGGCGGCAAGTTCGGCGGCTCCGGCTACAAGACCTCCGGCGGTCTGCATGGCGTCGGCGCGTCGGCGGTCAACGCGCTGTCCCACCGCTTCGACGTGACCGTCCGCCGGGCCGGCAAGATCCACGCGATGTCGTTCCGGCACGGCGTTCCGGGCATCTTCGACGGCGACGGGCCGGACGCGCCCTTCACCGCCGGCCCCGGGCTCCAGGTGACCGGCGCCATGAAGCGCGGCCAACGCACCGGCACCTCGATCCGCTGGTGGCACGACGCCCGCTACTTCGAGACCGGGGCGGCGCTCGACGTCGACGCCGTCCGGATGAAGCTGCGCAACACCGCGTTCCTGGTCCCCGGCGTGACCTACCTGCTCCGCGACCTGACCGGCGAGACGCCCGCCGAGGAGCGGTTCCACTACCCCAACGGGCTCAGCGACATGGTGGAGTTCCTCGCTCCGGCCGGCGACCGGCCGGTCTCCGGCACCCTGTTGGTCAACGGCGAGGGCACCTACCGGGAGAACGCCGCCGACGCCAACGGCGTCATGCAGTCCAACGTGCAGCGGCGCGCCGAGGTCGAGGTGGCGTTCCGGTGGGGCACCGGTTACGAGCGCACCGTCGAGTGCTTCACCAACACCATCCGCAACGCGCACGGCGGCACCCACCGCAAGGGCTTCGAGCGGGCCCTCGTCCGCGCGCTCGCCGACGCGATCCGCAACACCCGCGGTCTGCTCAAGGCCAAGGAGGAGCCGCCCACCCTGGACGACGTCCTGGAGGGGATGACAGCCGTGGTGCACGTGCGGATCCCCGAGCCGCAGTTCACCTCGCAGACCAAGGACGAGCTCTCCACCACCGGCATCACCAAGGTTCTCCAGTCGCTGGTCGACGCGCACATCAAGGCCTGGCTTGAAGATCGGCGCACCAAGGCCGAGGCGCGCACCGTCCTTCAGAAGATCGTCGACGCCGCCCGGGTGCGACTCACCCAGAAGCAACAGAAGGACGCCGCCCGGCGCAAGACCGCCCTGGAGGGCGCGTCCATGCCGCCGAAGCTGGTCGACTGCCGGGCCACCGGCATCGACCGCAGCGAGCTGTTCATCGTCGAGGGCGACAGCGCCCTGGGGACGAGCCGGATGGCCCGTTCCTCGGAATACCAGGCGCTGCTGCCGATCCGCGGCAAGATCCTCAACGTGCAGAAGGCCAACCTCCAGCAGGTTCTGGACAATGCCGAGTGCGCCGCCATCGTGCAGGTCCTCGGCGCCGGCTCGGGGCGCACCTTCGACCTCACCGCGCTGCGCTACGGCCGTGTGCTGATCATGGCCGACGCCGACGTGGACGGCGCCCACATCCGTACGCTGCTGATCACCCTGTTCGCCCGGTACATGCGGCCGCTGATCGAGGCCGGTCGGCTCTACGCCGCGATGCCGCCCCTCCACAAGATCACCACCAAGGGGCGCAGCCCGCAGACCGTCTACACCTACACCCAGGCCGAGATGGAGACGACGGTTCGCAAGCTGGAGAAGGCCGGCAAGCAGATCGTCACGCCCATCCCACGGTTCAAGGGTCTCGGTGAGATGGACGCCGACGAGTTGTGGGACACCACGATGAACCCGGCCACCCGCGCTGTCCGCCGGATCACCCTCGACGACGTCGACGCTGCCGAACGCATCCTCGAACTGCTGATGGGCGAGAAGGTCGAGCCGCGCCGCAACTGGCTGATCGACTCCGCCGACCGCGTCGACCGGGATGCGATCGACGCATGAGCACCGCTTCCGTTCGAGGGGAAAGCTGAGTCATGGCACGCCGTAAGGAAAACAAGGTCGACCTCTCCTCGTTCGACCAGGCCGGCGCGCGGGTCTTCGACAACCCGCTGGTCACCGAGGTCTCCGACTCCTACCTGGAGTACGCGTTCTCGGTCATCCACTCCCGCGCCCTGCCCGACGCGCGGGACGGCCTCAAGCCCGTGCACCGGCGCATCCTCTGGTCGATGTACGAGCAGGGCTACCGCCCGGACCGCGGGCACGTGAAGTCTGCCCGAATTGTCGGGGATACGATGGGAAAGTACCATCCACACGGTGACACGGCGATCTATGACGCGATGGTTCGCCTCGCCCAGGACTTCTCCCTCAACGTGCCGCTCATCGACGGGCATGGAAATTTTGGGTCCCCAGACGATGGACCGGCAGCATCGCGTTACACCGAAGCGCGAATGTCTCGCGAGGCCATGCTGCTCGTCGGTGAGCTGGGCGAGGACACCGTCGATGTCGAGCCCAACTACGACGGGTCGCTGACCCAGCCGACCGTGCTGCCGGCGGCCTTCCCCAACCTGCTGGTCAACGGCGCGTCCGGGATCGCGGTCGGGATGGCCACCAACATGATCCCGCACAACCTGGCGGAGGTCGTCTCCGCGGCCCGCTGGCTGATCAACCACCCGGACGCCACTCTGGACAAACTCATGGAGTTCGTCCCCGGCCCCGACCTGCCCACCGGTGGGGTGCTGCTCGGCCTGGACGAGGTGCGCCGGGCGTACGAGACCGGGCGTGGCGTGGTGCGGATGCGCGGCAAGGTGGAGATCGGCCCGATCGAGGGCAGCCGGGGCCGTCAGGCGATCACAGTGGTCGAGCTGCCCTACGGCGTCGGCGCGGAGAAGGTCATCGCCGCGATCACCAACGAGGTCACCAAGACCAAGCGGCTGACCGGCATCGCCGACGTCAAGGACCTCACCGACCGGGAGAGCGGCACCCGGCTCGTCGTCGAGTGCAAGGTCGGGGTCAACCCGCAGGCGCTGCTCGCCGACCTCTACCGGCTGACCCCGCTGGAGCAGTCGTTCGGCGTTAACAACCTGGTCCTGGTCGACGGGCAGCCGCGCACGCTGGGCCTCAAGGCGCTGCTGGAGGTCTTTCTGGCCCACCGGTACGAGGTGGTCACCCGGCGCACCTCGTACCGTCGGCGCAAGCGTCAGGAACGGCTGCACCTGGTCGACGGTCTGCTGATCGCGCTGCTGGACATCGACGAGGTGGTCCGGCTGATCCGGGGCAGCGACGACGCGCAGGCCGCGAAGGACGGGCTGATGAGCCGGTTCGGTCTCTCCGACATCCAGGCCACGTACATCCTGGACACTCCGTTGCGCCGGCTGACCAAGTTCGACCGGATCGAGCTGGAGGCCGAGCAGGAGCGGCTGCGCGCTGAGATCGCCGAGCTGAGCAAGATCCTCGACGACGAGCGGGTGCTCAAGAAGGTGGTCTCCGACGAGCTGGCCGCCGTGGTCAAGCAGTTCAGCACCGAACGTCGTACGACGCTTGTCGACGGTGACCTGAAGGAGGTGCTGGCCGCGTCCGCGCCGGCCGGCCCGCTGGAGGTCGCCGACGACCCGTGCCAGGTGATCCTCTCCGCGACCGGGCTGGTCGCCCGGACCGCGGCCGAGTCGGAGGAGAGCTCCGAGGGGCGCCGACGCAACGGCCGCGTCAAGCACGACACGGTACGCGCCATCGCGCACTCCACCGCCCGTGGTCGGGTGCTGCTGTTGACCAGCGCCGGCCGGGCGTTCAAGGTCGACGTCCTGCCGCTGCCGGTGCTGCCCGAGCAGGCGGGCACGGTGTCACTGCGGGGCGGTATGTCCGCGGCCGAGCTGGTGCCGTTGGCGGCGGGAGAGACGGTCGTCGGCCTGGCCCCGCTCGGCGGGCAGGCGGAGGGCTCACCGGGGCTGGCGTTGGGCACCCGGCAGGGCGCGGTGAAGATCTGCTCGCCGGAGTGGCCGGTGCGCTCCGACGAGTTCGAGGTGATCGGTCTGCGCGACGGTGACGAGGTGGTCGGGGCGACCTGGCTGACCGACGGCACCGAGACGCTGACCTTCGTCACCTCGGAGGCGTCGCTGTTGCGCTTCCCCGCCGGGTTGGTTCGGCCGCAGGGCCTCAAGGGTGGCGGTATGGCCGGCATCAACCTGCCGGCCGGGGCGCGGGTCGCGTTCTTCGGCGCGGTGCGCACCGACGACCCGGGGCACGGCGAGCCGATGGTGGTCACCTCCACCGGCGCGACGGTCAAGGTGACGCCGTTCAAGGCGTACCCGGCAAAGGGCCGGGCGACCGGCGGCGTGCGCGCGCACCGCTTCCTCAAGGGTGAGACGGACGTGGCCGTCGCCTGGGTGGGCCCGCGACCGGTCGGCGCGACCGCCACCGGCGACCCGGTGGAGTTGCCCGCGGCGGACCCGCGCCGCGACGGCAGCGGTTTCGCGGTGATGCTCGGCCCAACGGTGGTAGGCCACCTGATCGAGCGCGACTAACCCACCCACCCGCGTTGTCGCGCCCGGCGCGTCTGGCGCGCCCGGCCCCAAGATCGTGCTCGAACCTGGTTCGAGCACGATCTTGGGGAGTGGGGACGGCCGTCAGCGCGGTATGGTGGGGTCCTCTGTTGTCGGTGAGGGTCTGGGTGCGCCGCTAAGCACCCCTCAACATGATTTCAACTCTGTCCGGCGGAGTCGCCGGCGCGGCGTGAGCGCCGCCATCCGGGTCCGGCCCAGGCGTGAGCTACGCGCAGCCCGCCGTCCCCGGCCACACCGCTGCTGGGGTCATCTGATCGCCGCGCCACTCTGGCCGATGCACGGCGCGAACCTGGGCACCCTGTTACGTACGTGCGACGCGGTCGGCGCCTGTCTTGCCGTGCCCCCGTTCCGTTGGGTGGACGAAGCGGTGGCCCGGGGCAACACGCTGCGCCGGCCGGGCTGCGTTCACCGGGTCGGCAGTCCGCTGAGCTGGCTGGCAGCCGAACGGGCCGCCGGCACCCGGGTCCTCGGGGTGGAACTGGCCGACGAGGCCGTCCGGCTCGGTGATCTGCCCGCCGCTCGGGGCCGCACCGTGGTGCTGCTGGGGCACGAGGCGACCGGAATCCCACCCGAGGCGCTCGACCAACTGGACGCGGCGGTGGAGATTCCCATGGTCGGGCACGGCCACAGCCTCAACGTCGCGGTAGCCGGCTCCCTGGTCCTCTACAAACTCGCCGGCCTCCTCTAGGACGGCGCCCGGTCGCCGCTGGACCAATGGCGATCAGGCCGGAGAACCGCAGGGTAGGTCCGGACAACGGGACCCGCCGCGTCCGGACCTACCTTGCGAGTCGCTGGTCATCGCGTCCCGGTCGGGCCACTCGCGATGCCTGTTCAGTCAGACACGCCCGATGCCGCCACCGCCAGCAGCCCGCCTCGGATCAGCCCGCAACGCGAGACGCCGTTGCGCCTGCTCTGCTCCATGCTCTTCGCTCCATTTGTCGGTATTCCTTTCCGGATCGACAAACAGGCTGGCCCGGCATCCGCCGCGTCGTGGTCCTGGGCGAGGTCAGCAGGTGCGGGAGTTGTAGGCAGCCCAGTAGGGGCCGCTGCCCTGAGGCGGGTAGAACCGGTAGTTCCCATCGGGCGAACGCTGTAGGACGAATTGGTGCGAGCCGTAGGGGCTCCTGGAACCCGCCGCCCCGTGGTACACCACGTACAGCCAGCCGTTCTGGTTGTCGTGTTGCACCAGCTTGTCGCCTGCCCTGGTCCAGCTGTTCCGGCCTGCGGAGCCATCCGCAGAGAGGCCCTTGTCGCGCTGGAAGTTCTTCGTCGCGGCATCGGTCTGGTCGCCGAAGACGCCGTCGACCCCGGACGAGGGCAGGTAGCCATTCGCCCAGAGAATGGTCTGCCAGAGACAGGCGACGTTCGAGTTGCGGTGGGTGGTGACGTTGGTGACGCCTTCGTCATCGAAGTCGTCAGACACCGCGCCCGTGCCATGGACGAACGCCCGGCCCGTGTAGGAGCCGCTGGCCGCGGCCGGCGTGGCGATGGTGACGTTGATGCCGATGGCCAATGCCGCGCCGATGGCGGGCACGGCAACTCCCTTGAGGATGCGGCGGGTGGAGCGGAGCGACGACATGTGTCTCCTTTGGTCGGGAATCATGAGGGGGCAACGGTGCTGGGGCGTCGCGCCAGCCGGCGGTGTCAGGCCCGGCACGACGAGGCGAGGTGGCCTCGCGCCAGGTCTGGACAGACGGTCCCGTTTGACCTCGCGCCATCGTCGTGCGACCAGGTCTGGCGATTGGTGCTCCTGGATGGAGCGGTGAGGACGGTAGAACCGTCCTCACCGCTCCGGGGCCCCCCTTGGAGAAGGTACGGTGGGGCCGGCACAACCACCGCACATCTGCGGTATAGATCAATTGCTCGCCCGCGTTGTGTGGGTGTTGTACGCATGACGGCACATGGCAGTGCCCACATGTGAGGTGCCTGGTTGCGTTTCGAACTCCTTGGCCCGTTCCGGGTGTACCGCGACGGCCGGTCGGTTCCACTGGGCTCGGTGAAGCAGCGTCTCCTGCTGGCGACCCTGCTGCTGCGCCCGAATGAGGTAGTCGGCACCAACGAGTTGGCCGCGATGCTGTGGGGCGACGAAGAGCCGGCGTCGGCCGCCGCGAATCTGCGCACCTATGTGCGAGGGTTGCGGCAGTCGCTGGGCGGTGGGGCGACCTGGGATGGGATAACCGCTGCGGCCGGCGGCTACCTGCTGCGGGTGGGCCCAGGCGAACGGGACCTGGACCTGTTCGACGCCGCGGCGGCGCGGGGCCGCGAGGCGCTCGCCGCTTCCGATCTGGACCGGGCCGAGGCCGAACTCTCCGCCGCGGTGCGCCTGTGGCGTGGTGCACCGCTGTCCGACCTGCCGCTGCGCTCGACGCTGGCTCAGCGGGTGGCGCGGTTGGAGGAGCGCCGGCTGCTCGTCGAGGAGGACTACGCCGAGGCGGTGCTGGCCCTCGGCGCGTCGGCCGACGTCGTGCACCGGTTGCGCGGCCTGCTCGACCGGCATCCGTTGCGGCAGCGGGCGTGGGGCCAGCTGATGGTGGGCCTGTACCGCATCGGAGACGTAGCCGGCGCGTTGGATGCCTTCCGGCAGGCCCGACAGACGCTAGCGGAGGAGACCGGCCTCGATCCCGCACCCGAACTCGTCGCGCTGTACGACGACATCCTGCATCACCGGCCGGGCCTGACGGCGCAACCTCCAACGGGGCCGGACCGGTCGGCGCCGGAGACGACAGGAGGGCCGCTCTTTCAGCGCCCCGAGCAACTGCCGCGTGCGGTGCCGGAGTTCGTCGGACGCAGCGTCGAGCTGGCGGGCCTCGACGGGCTTCTGCACGGCGGAGCTGAAGGGCCGACGAGCGTGGCCATCTCTGTGGTGTCCGGCATGGCCGGAGTCGGCAAGACGGCCCTGGCGTTGCACTGGGCGCACCGGGTTGCCGACAGCTTCCCGGACGGGCAGCTCTATGTGAACCTTCGCGGCTACGACGAAGCCGGCGTGGTGTCCCCGTCCGATGCCCTGTCCGGCTTCCTCGAAGCGCTCGGCGTGCCCCACGCCCGGATCCCCTCCGATCTGGAGGCCCGGACTGGTCTCTACCGAAGCCTGCTGGCCTCCCGCCGGATGCTCCTGGTGCTCGACAACGCTCGCGACTCCGCCCAGGTGCGCGCCCTGTTGCCCGGTGCGGGCCGCTGCATGGTCGTGGTCACAAGCCGTGACCGGCTCGGCGGCCTGATCGCCGCCGAGTGTGCCACGCCGTTGACTCTGGACGTACTCACGGCGGAGGAGTCGAGGAGCCTGCTCGTCAGACGTCTCGGGGTCGGCCGGCTCGCCTCCGAGTCGGTGGCGGTGGCCGACATCATCGAGGCCGCAGGCCGGCTTCCGCTGGCACTGTCGATAGTGGCGGCGCGCGTCGCGACCCATCCCACGTTCCCGCTCAGCGCGATCGCCGCCGAACTGCACTCGGCCGAGGCGAGGCTGGACGCGTTGGCCGACGGCGACGTCCGGCGCGTCTTCTCGTGGTCGTTCCTGGCCCTGAGGGCGGACGCGGCCCGGCTGTTCACCATGCTGGGGCTGCATCCGGGCCCGGACCTGACCACCGCCGCGGCCTCAGCGCTCGCCGGTGTGTCGGCCGCGGCCGTTGCGCCGATCCTGCGGGAACTGACCCGGCTCCATCTGCTGGCGGAGCACGCGCCCGGCCGGTTCGCCTTCCACGATCTTCTGCGCGCCTACGCGGCCGAGCTCGCCCAGTCGTCGGAGCGCGGCGACGAACACGTCGCAGCCCGACAGCGTCTGTACGACCACTACCTGCACGCCGCCTATCCGGCCGCCCGGCTACTGCAGCCGCAGTGGCCCCCGATCAGGCCGGTGCCGCCGCTGCCCGTACCCGCCAGGCGGCCGGTGACCGATCACGACGGCGCGCTCGCCTGGTTCATGGCGGAGCATCGGGTGCTGGTCCGGGTGGTCCGACAGGCCGCCGAGAACGGCTTCGAAACGTACGCCTGGCAGATCGCGTGGGCACTGACCACCTTCGTGGCGCCGCGCGGCCTCTGGCAGGACCAACTCGCCATCCAAGAGGTCGCGCTGGGCGCTGCGGAGAAAATCGACGACCTCGCCGGCCAGGCCGTCGCCAGCCGGTTGGTCTCCCGCGCTCTGACCCGACTGGGCGACCGCACCACTGCCGAGTACCGGCTCAAGCGCGCGCTTGAGCTGCACGAACGTCTCGGCGACCCGATCGGCCAGGCCCAGACGCTGCACAACTACTGCGAACTCTGCTACCTGGACGGCCGGCTCGACGAGGCGCTCGCACACGGTCGCGAGGCGCTGCGGCTCTACCGGCTGGTCGGCAATCACGCGGGCGAAGCCCGGACGCTCAACGCGATCGGTTGGCTGCTCGCCACCACCGGCGATTATGTCCAGGCCATCGCCAGCTGCACCGAGGCCCTCGACCAGCAACGACGGACCGACGACCGCAACGGTCAAGCCGCGACGCTGGACAGCCTCGGTTTCGCCTACGACCGCCTCGGCGACCGCGATCGCGCGGCCAACTGCTACGAGCAAGCGATCAAACTCTTCCGCGACTCCGCGGACCGGTATCACGAGGCGGAGACCCTCATCCGACTCGGGGACACCCGGGAAGGGATGGGTGACCGGAACGCTGCCGCTGCCGCTTGGCGCCTGGCCGCGCGGATCTATGAGGAGGTGGGCGACCCCGCAGTCGAGGAGGTCCGCCGCCGCCTCGAACGTCCGATTCCGTCCTAGTACTACGGCCTCAGGGTCAGGCGACGTTGTGGGGGCGGAATTGGACGCTCACCCGGGGGCCCACTTGGCGGGTGGTCTTGGGGATGGCGTGTTCCCAGGTGCGTTGGCAGGAGCCTCCCATGACGATCAGGTCGCCGTGGCCCACCGGGAAGCGCAGGCTCTCGCCGCCGCCGCGTGGGCGTAGCAGCAGTGGTCGGGGTGATCCGAAGGAGACGATCGCGACGATCGTGTCGGCGTGCGCCGAGCGGCCGATGGTGTCGCCGTGCCAGGCCACGCTGTCGCGCCCGGACCGGTAGAGGCACATGCCGGCGGTGACGAAGGGCTCGCCCAGCTCGGGCGCGTAGTGCCCGGTCAGCGCGGCCCGCGCGGCGGTGAGCACGGGGTGGGGAAGTTGCCTCGCGCCGTCGTACCAGCAGAGCAGGCGGGGCACGTCGACCTCGGCGTTGTACATGGTGCGCCGTTCGGCACGCCAGGGCACCTCGGTGAGCAGGGTGTCCAGGACCGTGTCGGAGCCGCGCACCCAGCCGGGGAGGTGGTCGACCCAGGCGCCCCGGCTGAGCTGGTGCCGGCGGATCTGGCCGGGCAGCGGCCCCAGGGTCGGCCCGGCGTCGGCCAGGTCGAGCATCGACGGCTGGTAGGCGGCCTGCGTCATACGGCCACCCTAGCAGCACTTTCGTACACCCGTGCTAGTGGTGAACGTGACCTTGGCGTGCTGCGGTCAGCCGGGGACGGCGGCGGCGCGTACGGCGTCGAACACCGCGTCCACCACCCGGGCCCGGCCCTGCCCGTCAACGGTGGACCAGGCGCGCGCGGCGAGCGTCGCGCGCCGCTGCGGCGAACTGAGCAGCCCGTGCAGAGTTCGCGCCGCCGCCGCGCGGGCGGCTCGTCCGGCGACGCCGCCGGCGGTCAGCTCCGGCAGCTCGCCGAGGCCGGCGGCCAGGCCGTGCCGCACCACCCGGGTGTACGACTCACGTTGGTTGTCGACCACGCAGACCAGTGCGCTCGGTGCGCCGAGGCAGCAGAGTTCCCAGGTGGACGTGCCGGCGGCGCTGACCACCAGATCCGCCTCGGCGATCAGCGCCGGCAGCGAGGTGGTGGGCGGGACCGGTCGGATGATCTGCCCCCGGCCGGGGGTGACGTCCTCGACTTCCGACTCGATCTCGGGTCGCCCGACGATGACCGTGAGGTCCATCGGGTGACCGGTGGCCACCAGCACCCGGGTCAGGACCGGGGCCGCGCCGACCGCGTCGGTGCCGCCGAAGAAGGCCAGCACCCGGGGGCGGCTGACCGCCGTGGTGGGCGGGACGACCGGCGGCCGGGCGCTGATCACGGTGTCGCGCAGCAGGGCGTACCCGCTCCCGGCGAGCAGTCGGCCAGGCAGTCCCGCCCCGGCACCCAGCCCCGGCAGCGCCGCTGCGGACCCCAGCCCGGGCAGCTCCGCCCCGGAACCCGGCCCGGCCAGTTCTGCTCCGAAGTTCTGGTCGAGGTAGAGGTCCGCGACCTGGCCCCGGCTGTCGCCGTCGATGATGGCGAGGGTGTAGACGCCGGCGGCGCGCAGGGCGCCGGCCCCGGCCGGGTCCAGCTCGTAGGAGTCGAGGACCAGCACGTCCAGGTCGTGTCGGCGGGCCGCCTCGACCAGGTCGGCCGCCGAGTCCGGGCCGGGCAGCAGTGGGATGCCCCGCGCGGCCAGCTCCGCGGTGGCCCAGTCGAGCCGTTCGACGGTGCCGAACACTGTGACGTCGGCGCCCCGGGCGAGGAACTCCTCGGCGAGCGCCAGGCAGCGGACGAGGTGGCCGACGCCGCGCAGTGGCCCGGCGTCGCAGCGCAACCCGACCCTCAGGGTGCTCAGGACTCCTCCAGATGCTTCTGTTGGACGTCGGCGTTGAGCGCGCGCAGCCGGGGCTGACCGTGGAGCCAGTCGGCGAGCTTGGCCAGCGGCACGCTGACGTCACCGAAGTGGTCGATGATCGCGCTGACCAGCGCCCAGTCCTGCTCGGTGTCGAGGGTGAGCCGCAGCGCGGAGCGGTCCGGGGTGAGCGTCACCCCGAGCACCCGGAACAGCTCCGGATGGGTGTACGCGTACGAGGTGACGTGCACCCGGTGGTGGTCGGTGGCGAGCCGGCCCAGGGTGCGCAGCGTCTCCGCTCGGATGATCTCGACGTCCAGCCCTCGGGGCAGGGTCCGGGCGATCGACGTGCTGGCGTAGTCCAGCCCGGGGACCGCCCGGTACACCGACGCGACCAGGGCGATGATCTCCGGGTCGAGCAGGGGGCAGTCGGCGGTGAACCGCATGACGGCGTCCCCCGGATGCGCCGCGAGGGCGCCCACGAATCGGTCCAGCACGTCGTCGACCGGCCCGCGGTGGCACGGCACGTCGAGCCGCGCGCACTCGGCGGCCACCGCGTCGTCGACCGCGTCGGTGCTGGTGGCGACTACCAGGTCGGCCAGGACGCCGCTGTCCCGGGCGGCGCGTACGACCCGGCCCAGCACGGACCGTCCGGCGAGCGGGCGGAGCACCTTGCCGGGCAGCCGGGACGAACCCATGCGCGCCTGCACGATGCCGACGATCCGTGGCCCCGCGTCGTCCGTGGCGACCCCGGGCACCGGTACGGCGGTCACTGCTGCTCCTCCTGCTTGGGGGCGAGCACCGCGGTGGCCCGGCGTTTGGCGGCGCGGGCGCCCCGCTTGGCCAGCCGGGCCGGGGTGATGGCGAGCCGGCCCACCCGGTAGCTGATCGACCCGCTGAGCAGGCCGATCGTCGTCTCGGCCCGGCGTAGCGCCCGTTCCCGCGAGGTGAGCAACTCCTCGGTCCACGCGGTCAGCGCGGCCAACCGGGTGAGTTCCTCGCGCTGTCGCAGCCACGCCTCGCGGAGCTGCTGGTAGCTGTGCCCGCCGACCGGCGGGTCGGTCGGCGCGACGGCGTGCAGCTCGGTGGCGAGGCCGACCCTGCCGACGGCGTCCAGCCCGTGCAGCGCGGCGGCGATGGCCGCCTCGGCCTCCACCGCCTCGCTGACGGTCGCGCGGTCGAGGTCGTGGCCGGCGAGTCCGCCGAGCACCACGGTCAGGCCCGCGACGTCGAGAGTGGACGACCACGGGTGGGCGTACCCGCCGGTGAGCAGGCCCGCGGCGAAGCGCCACAGCCCGCGGGCGAGCACCACGTCGCCGGGCAGCGCGGCGGTGGCCCGCCAGCTGGGGTCGAGCACCGCGTACCGCTCGCCGTCGACCACCACGTTGTCGGTGCCGGCCAGCGCCGCCGCGCCGGCGATCCGGCCGTCGGTGTCGGCCTGGTCGGTGAGCCAACCCGCGTACCCGTGCAGCAGCGCGCGCAGGGTGGCCAGGTCGCGGCGCAGGGCCGCGTCGAGCAGCAGGGTACGCAGCAGCCGGCCGGACGGCACCGGTCCGGACAGCGCGTCCGCGTCCCGGTACGCGGCCTCGCGGCTGGCGAACGGCGCGACGGCCGGCGTCGTCGCGTCGGTGGCCGGGATGAGCCCCCAGCGCCAACCGGAGGGGCCGTGCAGCACCTCCAGCACGCCGATCCCGGGGCGACCGGTCTGCACGAGGGCCACCGGCAGGTCCCGGTCGACGGTCGGCGTGGTCGGGTCCGTGGGGTCGGCGGGCCGGTGGGCGAGGGTCAGCCAGCCCGGTGCGAGGTCGGCGGCGCGCCCGGCGTGCAGCGCGTCCACCGCGAGCCGGGCCGGGTCCTGGAGCACTGTGGCGCTGGTGAAACCCCCGGCGCAGGCGCCGTGCAGCACCGCGTCGAACAGGCCGGAGCCCGCGTCCCGGTCCAGGTGGTCGGCGTCCAGCAGCGCCGTCGGGCTGCTGACATCGGGGTACGCGGCCCAGCACGTGGCCGGCCGCAGCCCCGCCGCACCGAGCCGCTCGCGCAGCTGGTCCCGGTTGGCCGGGTGGGCCCGGTCCAGCACGCCGCCGATCACCCAGGCGGAGTCGTCGCGGCGGGCGTACCAGGGGGTGGTGTCGACCAGCCGGTGCAGGCCCAGCGGGTTGTCCAGGCGCAGCAGCAACGCGCCACCCGGTCGCACCGCGGCGACGAGTCGGGCCAGCACACCGTCCCAGCCGAGCCGGGTGCCCTCCACCGACTCCACCGGGTCCAGCCCGGCAGCCGCGATCACCACGTCGTACGTCTCGTCGTCGGGCAGCCCGGCCGGGCCACCCACCACCACGCGGGCGGCCCGGTGCGCCAGCGCCACCGCGTCCGGGTGGCTGCGCAGCAGGCAGGTGACCTCGGCGTGGGTGAGCTGGTCGAGCAGCGCCGGGTCGTGTGGACCGGCCACCAGGACCCGGGCGCCGGGCGGCACCAACCGGGCGGCCAGCGCGGCGAGCGGCCCACCGTTGGCCAGCCGTTCCTGCGGCAGGTCCGACCAGGCCAGCATCTCGCCGCCCGGCAGGGTGATCCGGTCGGCGGGTGCCGTCTCAGTCGTCACGGTCTTCCTCTTCCTCCTGGAGGTTCGCCCAACCGAGCAGCTCGCGGAGCTCGGCCGGCGTGCAGCGGTGGTCGGTGCCCAGCTCGGCGCGGGCGATCTCGACCGCGGTGGGCAGGTCGACCGTGGTGCCGTGCAGCTGCGGCCACTGCCGTCGGATCCGAGCGGTGCCGCCGAAGGTCGGGTCCTCGTTGGACAGGATCATCGGGTCGCCGTAGACCGCCGGCTCGCACCCCGCCGCGATGCCGTAGAAGATCGCGCTGGTCAGCCGGTTGGATGCTACCCGGCGGTGACGGCGCAGCTCGGTGAGCTGCCGGTCGAGGAACTCCGGATCGGTGTCCTTCCACCAGTGCCCGCGGTAGCCGTGGCAGATCACCCGGAACCCGGCGCGCTCGTAGAGCCGGCGCACGTTGCGCATCCGGTACTCGTGCCAGTAGAGGCAGACCGTGACCGGGCCGGGCTCGGTGTCCTGGATGAGGGCGATCAGTTTGCGGTGGTCGCCCTTGACGTGTTGGCCCTCCCAGCCGTGGAACGGGTACCAGATGGTGCCCTCCCGTTCCTCGGCCGGTGGTTCCTCGGGTCGCATGGCCAGCAGGTAGCTGAACGGCGCGCCGATGACGACCACGTTGCGTCGGCCCACCGACCAGGCCCGGCGGCGGGTCTGCTCCGACCAGAGCAGGCTGGGGGTGCGGTCGGCGTACGGGTGGCCGGGGGCCAGGCCGTCACCGATGTTCCAGCCGTGCTGCACGTACCCGTTGATCCGGGGTGGGTGCCGGTCGCCGAGGCCGGCGTACCGGGCCAGCACGTGCGCGTGGCCGTAGAAGTGGTTGGCGTGGTGCATCAGGTTCCCATCAGGCGGCGGAACGCACCGAGCCGACCCGCAGCGCGGCGGTCAGCGCGTCGATGACGCGGTCCTGGTCGGCGTCGCTGAGCCCCGGGTAGAGCGGCAGCGACAGCTGCTGGGAGTAGAACGACTCGGCCACCGGGCAGGACCCGCGCCGGTACCCCAGGTCGGCGAAGGCCGGGTGCCAGTGCACCGGGATGTAGTTGACCTGGACGCCGATGCCGGCGGCCCGCATCCGGTCGTACACCTCGCGGCGACGCCCGTCGAGCACCCGGATCGGGTAGAGGTGCCAGGCCGGGTCGGCCCACGACCTGCGGTTCGGCAGCAGCACGCCGTCCAGGTCGGCCAGCGCCTCGTCATAGCGGGCGACCAGGGCGCTGCGGCGGGCCGTGAACTCGCCGAGCCGACGCAGTTGGCTGCGGCCCAGGGCGCAGAGCACGTCCGGCAGCCGGTAGTTCAGCCCGAACTCGTGCACCTCCTGGTGCCAGCCACCCTCGTCCGGGAAACGCAGGTCGTCGCGTTCGCGGACCACGCCGACGCCACGGAACCGGCGGGCCCGCTTCAGGATCTCCGGGTCCAGCGCCGCGACCGCGCCGCCCTCGGCGGTGGTCAGGTTCTTCGTGGGGAAGAACGAGAACGTGGTCAGGTCGGCGAGCGAACCGACCGGCCGACCGTGGTACGTCCCGCCGATCGAGTGCGCGGCGTCGGCGAGCAGCAGCGCGTCGCTGCCCTCGACCGACTTGCGCAGCGCGTCGTAGTCGGCGGGGTGGCCGGCGTAGTCGACCGCGGCGACGACCTTCGTTCGCGAGGTGACCGCCGCGGCGGCCGCCGCCGGGTCGAGGCAGAACGTCTCGTCGTCGACGTCGGCGAACACGATCTTCGCGCCGAGGGCGACCGCGCTGCTGGCGGTCGCCACGAACGTCATCGGCGGGACGACCACCTCGTCACCCGGACCCACCCCGGCCGCCGCGTACGCCACGTGCAGCGCCGCGGTGCCGTTGGAGACGGCGGCGACACCGACTCCGCCGGTCCACCGGGCGAGGTCGGCCTCGAAGGCGTCGACCTGCGGACCGGTGGTGAGCCAGTCGCCGCGCAGCACGTCGGCGACGGCTGCGACGTCGTCCTCGCTGATCGACTGCCGGCCGTACGGGAGCATCCCCGTCATCCGTTGATGCCGAGCATGTCGCGCAACTGCTCGACGGTGAGCCACTCGTCGTTGGTGTCCGACTGGTAGGCGAAGCCGTCCGGGACCGGGTCGCAGTCGACCGGCGCCTGGTAGCCCCAGGTGGCGATGGTCGGCTGGACGATGAACCGGCCGTCGGCGCGCAGCGTCCGCCGGCTGTCGTCGGGCGCGATCATCTCCTCGTGCAGCTTCTCGCCCGGCCGGATCCCGATCTCGTGGGTGGTGGCGTCCGGGGCCACGGCCTCGACCAGGTCGAGGATGCGCATGCTCGGGATGCGCGGCACGAACAGCTCGCCGCCCTGCATCTGGTCGAACGAGTCCATGACGAACTGCACGGCCTGGTCCAGGGTGATCCAGAAGCGGGTCATCCGCTTGTCGGTGATCGGCAGGCTCTTGCCCTCGGCGGCCAGCCGGCGGAACAGCGGGACGACCGAGCCGCGGCTGCCCACCACGTTGCCGTAGCGCACCACCGAGAACCGGGTGGGGTGCTGGGCGGCGTAGTGGTTGGCCGAGACGAACAGCTTGTCGCCGACCAGCTTCGTCGCGCCGTACAGGTTGATCGGGCTGGACGCCTTGTCGGTGGAGAGCGCGATGACCTTCTTGACGCCGGCCTCGATCGCCGCGTCGACGACGTGCTGCGAGCCGGTGATGTTGGTGGCGATGTACTCCGAGGGGTTGTACTCCGCGGTGTCCACCTGCTTCAGCGCGGCGGCGTGCACCACGTGGTCGACGCCGTGCATGGCCCGGGTGAGGCGGTGCCGGTCCCGGATGTCGCCGATGAACCAGCGCAGCCGCGGGTCGTCGCCGAGTTGCTGGCGCAGCTCGTACTGCTTGAGCTCGTCACGGGAGAACACCACCACGCGGGCGGGGTCGGCCTCGTTGAGGATGTGCCGGAGGAACGTCCTGCCGAAGGAACCAGTTCCCCCGGTGATCAGAATGGACGATCCATTCAACTCACTCAATGTGGTGCTCCCGTGTTCGTGGATGAACGGGCGGCCCTGGGCCGGCCGACCGGGGTGACACGCTAGCCATGGCGGGTTAACTCCTCGACGCTCGCGGGTGAACCACAACCTCTGCTCCCGTGAATGCCGAACACCGCGTAGGCGAACACTTCCAACCGCCCCGGATGTGGGCTGACCTGGCCGGATCGGGCCGTTACAGTGACCGCGCGAACGACCCGTCGGCCCGGCGCGAAGCCGGGTCCCACGTTCACCCGACATCCACACCGGCTCGGTGCGAGCGGGCCACCCCGGGCGTCACCGACGCCGGCCGGTGGGCCCGTCGGATCAGCGCGGGCCCGGTCCGGCCGGCAATTCTGGAGGCGTTCATGGCACCCGGTAGTGACGTGATCGAACGGCCGGTGGTGGTGGCCGAGACGCCGAGCGGCCCGCCCGCCCGGCGTTGGCTGGTGCCGCTGCTGCTGGTCGTCGGTTGGGTGCTCAGCGTGGCCTGGCGGATGTGGTGGTCCCGGCACGTCGTGCTGCCGATCGCGCACACCGACGAGGACAGCTACCTGAACACCGCCCGCGCGCTGGCTGGCGGTCCGGGGGGCTTCAGCAGCGAGAACGACCTGCTGCGCCGGGTCGGCTACCCGATGCTGATCTCGCCGGCGTTCCTCGGGGACCGGGACTTCACCGACAGCTACCGGATTGTCCAGCTGATCAACGCGATGGTGAACTCGACGCTGTTGCCGCTGGCGTACCTGTTCGGTCGCCGTCTGTTCCAGCTGCGCCGCTCGTACGCGCTGCTCGGCGCGGTCGCGGCGGCGACCCTGCCCGCCACCGCCTTCTACGCGGGCGTCGCCATGATCGACGCGGTGATGGCGCCGCTCGTGGTCGCCTGGCTGCTCGCCGTGCATCGCTGGATCACCCGGCCCGGCCCGCTCGCCGCCGCCACCGTGGGCCTGCTGGTCGGCGGGTTCCACCTGCTGCACTCCCGCGGCCTGGTGATCGTGGCCGTGCACGCCGGGCTGGTTCTGCTGCTGTTCGTCCGCCGCCGGATCAGCCCGCCCGTGGTGCTCGCGGCGCTGCTGCCGGTGCTCGCCATGGCGCTCGTCAACGCGGCCGCCATCCGCTACCTCGGCGGCAAGGTCTACCTGCTCGGCAGCACTCCCGGCGGCAGCACGTTCGAGGCGATCGCCTCCGCCCAGGGGGTGGTCCGGGTGAGCGCCGCGGTCACCACCCAGCTCTGGTACCTCGTGGTGATCACGTTCGGGATGGCGGGGGTGGCCTGGGCCGGCGCCGTGCGCGAGCTGTGGCGCCCACGGCACGGCGACGCGGCCCGCTGGACGATGGGTGTGGCGCTGGTGGTCACCGTCGGGGTGGCCGGCGGCGCGTCGGTGATCCTGTCCGGCATCACCGGCAAGCCACTGGACGCGATCTACGGCCGGTACGTGCAGATGCTGGCGCCGTTCTGGTTGCTGGTCGGGCTGGGGGTGCTGTTCACCGCCGGGTGGCGGGCGGTGCTGCGCCAGGCGGCGGTCGCGGTGGCGCTGCTGGTCGGCGGTGGCGCGCTGGTCGCCGCCCGACTCGCGTACGTGGCCAGCCAGGGTCACCGGTTGCGCTACGGCGGGTTCAGCGCACCGGACCTGGCGGCGTTGACCGGGGGCTGGCGGGAGCTGCGACCGGTGGTCGGGTCGCTGGTCGGCATCGCCGCCTGCGTGCTGCTCGTCGCCACGGTCAGGGTGCCCCGCCTGCGGCTGCCCATCCTCGGCGCCGTCGTGGTGGTCAACCTCGTCACGATGCAGGTGATCGACCAACGGGTCGTGCGACCGACCGCCGCGAGCACCGCGCCTACCCCCCGGGTGGCCGACGTCGGCGTACGCCCCGGCGAGCGGGTGTGGGCCTCGACCGGCGTGCACTACGTCCTCCGGTTCAACCTCAGCCACCAGGTGACCTGGAGCGACGTCCGGTGGTTCGGCGACAAACAGCCGCCGGCCGCGGCGCAGGTCGTGTTCGCCCGCTGGGCGCCCGGGCAGGCCGACGACTGGGACGGCACGGCGTACGGCTTCGTCCGGCTGGGCGGCAACCCGGAGCAGCACTGGGCCGCCTGGCGGCGCGCCTGACCCATCGCGCCCCGGTGGACACCGCTATTCGTGAACGGCGGATGTCCACCGGGAGCACGGTCGGTTAATGGTTCCCGTCCAGGGCGGAAAAGGGTCCTACAATCAGCGCTGGCGGCGGTCTGCCCGAGCCAGGGAAATCGGGATGACGGTGATTTCCCGGCCGTCGGACAGCTCCTGTCGCGGGGTGCCCTCGACGAATCGGAAACGTCGGTTCATCTGTCGTACGACGGTATTGTGGCCGAGCACCTCGCCGTCGAGTCGGTCCAGGTGCAGCCCGTCGAAGGCGTACTCGACGGCCTCCCGCATGACCCCCAGCCAGGCCGGCAGCGTCTCGCCTCGCCCGTCCAGCCCGTCGGCGTCGAGATAGAAGCCCCACGCACCGGTGCGAGGGCCGTCCAATCGCAGGTCGAAGAAGGTGACCACTCCGCAGGGTCGGTCGTCGCGGACGTACACCAGCACCCGCCGGGACGGGTCGTCGCGGACCGCCGACCACCACCGGGCGTGCTCCTCGGCGGTGATCTCGTGACTGGTCTTGCTGACCTGTCGATTGGTTTCCTGATTACGCCAGGACAACATCAGGTGAACGTCGTCCGTCGTCGCTTCGCGCAGCACGTGCGTCTCGCTTTCCTAGCCGTTCACGTCGGTTCCGGCACCTTACCCGGGCCTACCGGGAAATCAGATATGCATTCGTTGGGTTGTAGACTGCGGCGCATGAACGAATTGAGTCGCGCGCAGATCCGCGACCTCATGGCTCAGGTGCTGAAGAATCAGGACAAGGAGCTGCCCGCGGACGACGCGGCGCAGTTGCGGGAGATCGGCTTCCGGTCGCTCGACTTCTCCGAGCTGGCCCTGCGGGTGGAGGACGAGACGGGGGAGGAGCTCAACTTCGACGCCCCCGGGCTGCGCCGCATCGCCACCGTCGGGGACGTCCTCGACTTCCTCGTCGAGCTTCAACACCAGTGACCGTCGAGACGTCGCGCCACCCCACCCCCGCTGACCCGGAGCCGGCCGGTGTCGACAACCGGCTCGTCGTCGGTGGCGCCGCGCTGACCTGGCGTTCGCTGCCGACGCCCACCCTGCCCGACCCGGCGGCGGTGCTCGCCCACTCGGCCGTGCACGCGCTCACCGCGGCGCGGCAGCACGCCGTGCACGGCACCGAGCTGCTGCTCAGTACCGAGAGCCGGGTCGACGCGGTGATGCGCGCCGAGCTGCTGGAGGCCGGGTTCACCGTCAGCGTCCTCGACGACGACGGCGTGCACCCGAGCGCACCGGCCCGGCCGCGAGCCGCCGAACCGGGCCGGCTCTGGCTGCTGACCTCGGGCTCCACCGGGCGTCCGAAGCGGGTCGGGCACACCCTCGACACGCTGACCACCGTGCGGGCCGACCAGCCCGACCGGACCTGGCTCTGCCCGTACGCCCCGGGCACGTACGCCTGGTGGCAGGTCGTCACCCTGTCGCTGACCCAGCCCGGCCAGCACCTGGTGGTGGTCGAGCCCGACGAGTTGGACGACTGGCCCACGGTCGCGGCCGCCCACGGGGTGGACGCGGCCTCCGGCACCCCGACCTTCTGGCGACGCACCCTCTACCGCGACGCCGAAGCGCTGGCCCGGGTGCCGCTGCGCCAGATCACCCTCGGCGGGGAGCCGGTGGACCAGGCGATCCTGGACCAGCTGCGGGAGGTCTTCCCGACGGCCCGGATCTCCTGGATCTACGCGTCCTCCGAGGTGGGGGCGTCCATTGTGGTGCACGACGGGCGGGCCGGTTTCCCGGTCGACTGGCTGGACCGGGAAACCCCGGGCCGGCCGACGCTCTCCGTCCGCGACGACGAGCTGGTGGTCACCTCCCCGTACCACGGGGCCGGTCTGGCCGGCCCGATCCGTACCGGGGATCGGGTGCAGGTGCTCGACGGCCGGGTGCTGATCACCGGCCGGCTGGACTCCGACGAGATCAACGTCGGTGGCAGCAAGGTCTCCGCCGGTGTGGTCCGCGGTGTGCTCGCCGGTCATCCGGCGGTGGCCTGGGCCCGGGTGACCGGGCGCCGCGCCCCGGTGCTCGGGCGGATGGTGGTCGCCGAGGTGGTCCTCGCCGCCGACCCGTCCGTCGCCGACACCGGTGTGCCGGACGAGGCCGCGCTGGTCCGCTGGTGCACCGATCGGCTTCCCGAGCACGCGGTGCCGCGCCGCATTCGCGTCCTGACCGACATTCCCGTCAAGGAGACCCTGAAGAGCGATGTCTGAGCCCGCCGACACCCAGCTCGTCCCGCCCAGCTCCGTGGTCCTCGTCTCCGGCGGTTCCCGTGGCCTGGGCCTGGCCATCGTCACCGACCTGCTCGACGCGGGCGTACGCGTGGCCGCGTTCGCCCGCACCATCACCCCGGAGTTGGAGAAGCTCGCCGCCGAGCACCCCGACCGGGTGCACGTCGGCTCGGTAAACGTCACCGACCTGCGCGCCGCGCAGAGCTTCGTCCGCGAGGTGGAGCAGCGCCTCGGCCCGATCGACGGCATCGTCAACAACGCCGCCATGGGACAGGACTCGTTGCACGCGCACACCGCTAACGAGGACATCGCCCGGATCATCGAGACCAACCTGACGGCCCCGCTCCAGCTGACCCGGCTGGTGATCCGCCGGATGCTCGCCAAGGGGCTGCGCGGGCGGATCGTCAACATCACCTCGATCTGCGGGCAGCGCGGTTTCCCCGGCCTCGTCGCGTACTCGGCCACCAAGGGCGGCATGGACGCCGCCACCCGCTCGCTCGCGCGCGAACTGGGCGGCCGGATGCTGGTCAACTCGGTCGCGCCCGGCTTCTTCGCCTCGGAGATGTCCGCCGTGCTCGGTCCTACCCAGCTCGACCAGATCGTGCGCCGCACCCCGACCGGTCACCTGACCGAGCCGGTGGAGGTCACCCCGGTCGTGCGGATGCTGCTGCGGGAGCACACCAACATCAACGGCCAGGTCATCGTGGTGGACGGTGCCGCCGCCATCTGACCTGCGGCCGGGTTTCCTCCCGGTGCGACCAGCGCGGCACGGCGGCCCCGCCGTGCCGCGCCCGGTGCCGGGGCTGCTCGCCGTCGCCGAGCGGTATCTGCGCATCGGGTCGCCGGCCGCGATGGCCGACGCGGTGACCCGCAGTCACCTCGACGATGGACGGTGCGTCGGCTGGTACGGCCCACCGGCGCCCGGCTGGCGGGTGGCCATCGACGCGGAGCGCGCCGACGCCCCGGTGCCCCCGGCGCTGGCCCGCCGGTTCGGCGCGGGTGACTTCTGGGCCCGGTGGACCCGGGCCGAGTGCTGCTGCAAGCTGGCCGACGTGCCCATCGCGACCTGGTGGCGCCGGCACGGCCTGGGCACGCCGGCCGACGGCTCGACGCTCTGGCGAACCCTCCGCACGGCCGACCTGGTGGTCACCGTCGGCTTCGCCCCCAACGGCCGGGGCGCTGCAGTCGGCGGCCGCTCCCTGTAGAGCCGCCCCCGCCCTCCGCCCCCCGACCTCCGCGCCGGTCGATCATGGAGTTGTGGTGCTTCACAAAGCAGGCACCGGGGGTCTAAACGGCCACCACAAGTCCATGATCGACACGGGTGGGCGGGGCGCGGGTGGGCGGGGCGCGGGTGGGCCGGGCCGCACGCTTGGGCGGCCCGGCCTCAGCGAACGGTCAGATCAGGTCCCAGCTCAGGGGGGTGCCGCGGGGGACGTCGGTGGCGAAGGTGCGGCCCAGGACCCGGTCGATCTCCACGGGCGCGAGCCCGCCGGCCGGCCGGATCGAGCGGACGTTGCGCGCGGTCACCGGGTCGCCGGCCCGGACGTCCTCGACCACGAAGAGCGACCGGCGGAACCGCAGCCCCTCCCGCTCGGCGGGGGTCGGTCCGATCGCGGTGCCGCCCAGCGCCTCATACGCGCGGCCGGACTCGGCGACCAGGGCCGTGAGCTCCGCCGGGTTCAGGGAGAAGTCCGAGTCCACGCCGCCGTCGGCCCGGTCCAGCGTCACGTGCTTCTCGATGAAACAGGCGCCGAGCGCCACCGAGGCGACCGCCACCCCGATGCCGGGCGTGTGGTCGGACAGCCCGACCGGCACGTCGAACGCGCCGGCCAGCACCGGCAAGCGGCGCAGGTTGCTGTCGGCCGGCGGCGCCGGGTAGGACGCGGTGCAGGCCAGCAGGACGATGCCCGCCGCGCCGCCGTCCCGGGCGGTGCGCACGGCGGCGTCGATCTCGGCGACCGTCGCCATTCCGGTGGAGATAACCATCGGCTTGCCGGTGCTGGCCACCAGTCGGATCAGCGGCAGGTCCACCAGCTCCGACGAGGCGATCTTGTACGCGGGCGCGTCCAGCGACTCCAGCAGCTCCACGGCGGTCGCGTCGAACGGCGACGAGAAGACGGTCAGGCCACGCTCGCGGGCCCGCTCGAAGATCGGGGCGTGCCACTCGTACGGGGTGTGCGCGCGTTCGTAGAGGCGGTACAGGTTCTCCCCGCCCCACAGCTCGTGCCCGCTGGAGATCCGGAACGCCGGGGTGTCGACGTCGATGGTGATGGTGTCCGGCCGGTACGTCTGGAGCTTGAGCGCGTGCGCCCCGCTCGCGGCCACCGCGTCGACGATGGCCAACGCCCGGTTCAGATCGCCGTTGTGGTTGCCGGACATCTCGGCCACCACGAACGGTCGCTCCCCGGCACCGACCGCGTGCGGTCCGATCTTGATTGTCGCCGTCATTCCGACCTCTGCTCAGGTACGTCCGCACCGGGGTGCGGTGGTGCTGTCGTCGTCCACCCGGCGGGCGGACGACCTGGGAAATCAGGGCACTGGGAGCCGCCCCGGCTCCCGGCGTGCTCTGCGGTGGGGTCGATCACGGCAGCCGGCCGACGGCCAGCGCGTCGCGCCGCTCCGGCGCGAGCCCACCGTCGCGCGTCGGCCCGTCGCTCACCCCTCGCCCCGGCTCCTCGTCGGCGGCGAGCGAACCGCCGTCGGCGCCGCCAACCGGGCCTTGCCGACGCAGGCGACCAGCGACCCGGTGGGCCTGGCGCAGCGCCGAGTACGCCACCCAGTCACCCCGCCCGACGAGGCGGTGCTTGAGCCCGGTCACGCCCGGGGGCAGCGGGTAGCCGCCGGTGGGCAGGTACCGACGGTAGTGCGCGGCGGCCCGGTGGAAGAAGTCGCGCCGCAGGTGTGGGTGCAGCCGGCCGTCGTTGCCCACCACCACCAGATAATGGCTGATCATCAGCTCGAACAGCTCGGCCTGCAACCGCTCGTCCGGGTGCTTCCGGGTGACCCAGTCCATCAGCCGCTCGTACTGGGCGAAGGCGTCGAAGTGCCGGCCGCTGCGGGTGGAGGTGATCGCGCCCTGGCGGCCCTGCCGGTACAGGTAGCAGACCCGGTCCAGCACGGAGATCTTCTCGGCCCCGATCAGCAGGGGGTGGCTGAACGGGATGTCCTCGTACCAGCCGGGGAAGAACCGCAGCTCCAGCCCGTCCATGAAGTCCCGGCGGACCACCTTGTTCCAGGCGGTGTGCTGCACCCGCAGCAACTGCGGCTGGTCGGCCAGCCGGGTCACGCCGGTGATCCCGCGCAGCAGCGGGCTGCTCGCGTCGACCTCCCGCCGGCCGTCGTCGTGCACCCGCAGGTGGTCGAGCATCAGCACATCGGGCTGGTGCTGGCGCAGCCGGTCCAGCACCGCCGCGATCGTGCCCGGCGGCAACCAGTCGTCGCTGTCGACGAACCAGACGTACCGGCCGGTGGCCACGTCGAGCCCGGCGTTGCGGGCCAGCCCCAGACCCACGTTGCTGCTCAGGTGCACGACGCGCACGCCGTCGCGGCTGACCGCGTACGAGCGGAGCATGTCGCCGCAGCCGTCCGGCGAGGCGTCGTCGACGGCGATCAGCTCGACCGCGTCCGACTCGCCCGCCGGGATGTCGGCCCGGATCGACTCGAGGCACTGGTACAGGTACGCCTCGACGCCGTACACGGGCACGACGATGCTCAGCAGCGGTGCGTGCGTCGGCTCATTGACCACGTCCGCCACCTTCGACGACTCGGGTGGCCGGCCCCGGAACCTGACGTTGCCGCCGATGGTGGACTCTCTGAACTCCCGCCCAGCGGAAGGTTAACGCCGGGCCGGTGGGCGGTTTCCCGGCCGGGGAAACGCGGGCTGGTGGGGCGGGTGGGATGCGTCCGGTTCACCCGGGAGTGACCCGGTAGGGTGCCTCGGTGCGGCCCTGCCGGGTCGTCGTGGGCGTCGCCGTCGCGCCGTCCGACGCCGCGCCGAGGAGGCTACGACCGTGCTGGTGACCCTGCCGAGCGCCGGGATCCCGGTATGACGAGCCTCGCCGCGACGTCGGCCGCCCGACCCGCACCCGCCCCGCCCCGGCTGCCCTCGCTGACCGGGCTGCGTTGGATCGCCGCTCTGCTGGTCTTCGGCTTTCACGCCGGCACCATGCGGATCATCGCCGAGCCGGACTACAAGGCAGTGGTCGACGAGCTGTTCACCCTGGGCCTCTCCGGGGTGCAGTTCTTCTTCATCCTCAGCGGGTTCGTGCTGGTCTGGTCGGCCCGCGAGGGGGACTCCCGGCGTACCTTCTGGCGGCGACGGATCGCCAAGATCTACCCGAACCACCTGGTGCTGTTCGTGGCGACGCTGGTGGTCGCCTGGTGGTTCGCCGACCCGGTCCTGCCGGCGGCGGCGTTGGAGAACCTGCTGCTGTTGCAGGCGTGGGATCCCCGGCCGGGCTGGTTCTACAGCATCAACACGGTCAGCTGGTCGCTGTCCTGCGAGTTCTTCTTCTACCTCTGTCTGCCGCTGGCGCTGCCACTGCTGCGCCGGGCCCGACCGAAGGTGCTCTGGGCGCTGATCGTCGCGCTGCCGCTGCTGATCCTCGCGCTCTGGCCGGCGCAGGAGTTGGTGCCGGAGGTGAGCCGCTGGTGGTTCACCCAGATCTTCCCGCCGGTGCGGTCGCTGGAGTTCTGGTTGGGCGCGGTGGCGGCCGAGTTGATGCGCCGCGGGCTCTGGCGCGGTCCCAATCTGGCCGTGGCCAGCGGGATCTTCCTGGTCACCTGGGTGGTGGCCGCGCAGTGGATCCGCGCCGAGCTGTGGACCACGCTGCTCGCGGTCGCGTACCTGTTGGTGATCACCGCTGCCGCGGACGCGGACGTGCGGGGTCGGCGCTCGCCGTGGCGGTCCCGGCCGCTGGTCTGGCTCGGTGAGGTCTCGTTCGCCTTCTACCTGGTGCACGTGCTGGTGATGACGAGCGTGCTGCGCTGGAGCGGAACCTGGGGGGTCGGCTTCGCGGGCTGGCGTGGCCCGGCCGTGGTGTTCGGCTTCCTGGCGGCGACCCTGATCCTCGCCGGGCTGGTGCACCGCTTCGTCGAAACCCCGATGATGCGCCGGCTCGCGCCGCGCCGTGCGGCCCGTCCGGCGCCCGTCCCCCAGCAACGCGCGGCCGGCGACGGCGACGCACGAGACCCCGCAGGCAGCGCCCGCGGCGAGGTCGATGGACCCGCCGACGAGGTCGGTCAAGCCGGCGTTCGATCAACGTACGTCGACCTGCGCTGACAACGTCCACCCTGGTCAAAGGGGTCGGCGCGGCGTGATTCGACACGCCCGTGGTCGGTGCGCCCGGGTCGGCGCGACGGTAGCGTGGGGACGTGCTTCCGGTCGCGTTCACCTGTCCGCTGTGGTGGGTGGCGCGCTGGGCGACTCGGGTGCTGAGCAGCCTCGCCGTCGTCGCGGCCCTGGCGCTCGGCGCAGGCCCGGCCACGGCCGCCACGTCAACGCCCGGCCCGGTGCCAACGGCGAGCGCGGTGCCGGCCTCGGTCGCCGCCGGGTCGCTGGCGGCCACCTGCCGGCATGCCGGGGCACCCAGTGCGGCCCGCCCGGCCCCGGCGATACCGCCGGAGGCCACCGAGGAGTCGGTCCCGACCTGGTCGGTCGACACGCCGGTGGCGCTCCCCGGCGATCAGGGCACCATCGCGTCCGGCGTGCTACCGGTCCGCGCTGCCGAATCTGACCGGCTGCCCCTCGTTGACGGTGCGAACGGTCGGGCTTCCCGGGCCCCACCCGGGCGCTGAGCCACCGGGACGACCGTCCCGTCACCGCGTCCTGTCGACCCACCGCTCCCTGACCCGCCGACCCGTGCCCACCGTGGCCCGCTGGTCGGCGCGGCTCCCCATCGCACTGCTCTCTCCCCGAGGTGCCGACCATGGAGACCGTCGTCTTCTACCAGTTCGTGACCGAGGTGCCGCAGGCCGCCGCCATCTGGTCGACGCTGTTCCTGCTGACCCTGGGCCTGCTCACCGTGCTGGCCGCCCGCCCCGAACGGGACCGGCCCACTGACGACCCGCTCCCGGCCGGGCCCACTCCTCGGGAGTTGGCCGCCGCCGAGGCCGTCGACAGGCGCCGCTACGCCGAGGAGGTGGCCGTCGCCGCGGCCGGCGCGGCCACCACCGCCAAGCGGTGGCGCGCCGCCTGGCTGACCGCTCAGGAGCAGTTGGAGCGGGCCTGGATCGGGTACGACGAGGCGGACACCGCCACGCGTCGCTTCGCGGGCGCCGGGGCGCTGCCCACCCCGCAGACCCCGCACACCCCCGCCGAGTACGCCGCCCGGGAACGCTATCTGCACCGGGCGGCGATGGCGGCGTACTGGCGGGGCGACCTGACCATGGCACAGCTCGGCGACGTGTTCGGGCACCGGCGCGGCTGGGATCCCCGGCGACACCCGGTCGAGCAGGAGGTGCTGATCAGCCGGGTGATCCGGGACGCGCGGCTGGCCGACTACCAGGCGGCCGCCGACCGGGAGCGGGCCGCCTGGCGCGACGCGGAGTTGGCCGCCGAGTCGGCTCGTGCCCTCGCCGAGGAGGCACACGCGGCGGCGGCCCGGCTCCGCCCCACCCCGGTGCCCGCGCGTCGGACGGTGGCCGGGTCGTTGCGTCCCGCCGTCGTGGCACGGTGGCGCCCGGCCCGGGTGGGTTGAGCCCAATCCGTGATGTGAGGCCGGTCACCCGATTGCGAAATCGGACGTCCGGCGCGATCGGCGCCATTGTTCCCGCGATTACCGTCGCGTTGTTTGCGGCCTGTCCGGTTGTCGCCCGTAGGCGTCGCCGTAACCGGTTGTCCCATCGAGTCACATCATCGGCAATACGCGCAGAAATTGTCGCGCCAATTGGGGTTTACGCAGGTGAACCTGGCTTGGCAGGGCGCTGAGACGCCAGTAGTGTCGTCCCGTCCGGTGCGGTAACCGATCGCAAGACGCGACGCCGCATCGACCCGCTTAATCGTGATCAACGAGCCGGGGACCCATCAGTAAGTCTGGGGTGAATCCGCGAGCCACGGCCCGCGGTAGGGCGATCTTCCCGCCCGAATCCGTCAGCTAACCCGGTAGGCGGTGTCGGAAGGAGTCCCATCCTCGTGCAGCACCTTTCCACCCCTCGGTTGTTCCCTCGCCTCCACGGCGCGGCGGTGCACCCGCTCATTCGTCCAGTGACGGTGAGCTGACCCCCCGGGTCATCGCCTTCCCCGCCCGGCCGCGCCGGGCGTTCCCCTGAGCGGTTCACCATCCGCGGACCACGGTCCGCGCGCTGGCGCCTGCCCGGATGCCGGTCCGGCCCCGGTGTGCCGCTCTCCCCCCGATCCGTGGAGGACCCCGTGAAGCACACCCTGAAGCGTCAGCTCCGCCGCCTCGCCACCGAGCGCCCGTACCAGATCGTTGCCGCCTCCGCCGCGGCCCTCGCGATCGCCACCACCACCGGCGCCCTGCTCACCACTGCCGACGACGCCCCGGTCGGCCAGCGCACCGCGACCACTGTCGCCGAGATGCGCAGCGACGTCGCCGCCTCCCGCGGCGAGGTTCGGGACGCGTCCCCCTCGGCCAGCGCCGCGCCGACCACGGCCGGCCCGGCCACCAGCGCCGCGTCGCCCGCCGCCAAGGCCAGCAGCAACCCGGACCTGACCCGGAAGCCGGAGCGGCCGAAGCCGCCCGCGACCAAGGTGCTCGACTACGACTACGAGGCGCAGAACACCTACTACAACTGCGGCCCGGCGGCCACCCGGAACGCGCTCAGCGCGGCCGGCATCGACCGCACCCAGGAGGAGCTCGGCGCCGAGCTGGGCACCACCGAGATGGGCACCAACTCGGCCGAGGACACCACCCGGGTGCTCAACGCCGAGGTGAAGGGCTCCCCGTACCGGACCCGGATGTTCCCCGGCGCGCCCAGCCCGGCTCAGATGGACCGGCTCCAGGCCGACGTGGTGAAGGCCATCACCGACGGCCGGGGCGTGGTGGCCAACGTCGTCGGAGACGCCACCGACACCGACGGCAGCTGGCACTCCTACGGCGGCGGGCACTACATCGCCGTCGTGGGCTACAAGGACAACGGTCGCACCGTGCGGATCGCCGACTCGGCGAACCCGGCCGACCCGTCGTACTGGATCACCACCATCGACCTGGCCAACTGGATCACCAGCCGGGGCTACTCCGCCTGACCCGGGCACGCTGACCGCCGCGGGCGCCATCCCCCACGAGGGGCCGGCGCCCGCGGCGTCTTCGTCGACGAGTCAGTACGCGATGAAGCCGTACAGCGCGAGATGGTTCGACTTCGTCCCGCCGACCGTGTGGTCGATGGTGGACGGCTGCACGCTGCCCTTCACGAAGAGATAATCGATCTTGCTGGAGCCGTTGGTGGCCTTCGACCCGTAGCCGGTCATTCCATAGCCGCTCAACGTGCCGGGGGCGATGCCCGTCCGGTTCGCGTCGATGCCCACCACGCGGATCGTGGAGGCGTTCAGCAGGCTGGTCGCGTCCGCGCCGAGGTGGATGCCGGTGTTGGCGATGCCCCGATCGCCGTCGCCGGCGCAGGCATTCTGCCGGTTCTCCTGGGGCAGGTGCATGGTCGCGGCGAACACGCTGGTGCCGGTCGCCTTGATGGTGAACCGGGCCGCGATGGCGCTGGTCCGCTTCCACTTGTAGAAGTCGGTGCTGTCCGGGTCGCTGTTCGGTGGCTTGTACAGCGTGCATCCGGCGCCGTCGGCGTACGCCGTGCCCGGCCTGAGCCAGCCCGCGCTCCAGTACTTCGAGATGTCGCCGCTGGCCAGGCTCAGCGTCCGCGTGTTCCAGATGATCCCGTTGGTCTGCTTCTTCTTGAGATCCCCGAGCGACTGCGAACTGCACTTGTGCGTGCTGCCCCACGGCTCCGGGTCACTCCACGCCACGATCGCCCCGTAGGTGCCCGCCGGGTAGCCGAACTTCGCCGACAGTTGGTCGGCGTACGCCTCGGCCTGGCCGCTGCCACGCACCTGCTGCACGATCAGGATGTCGGGCGGCGCCACACCGCTGGTGCCGGTGCGACCAGCGTCGTCGACCAGGATCGAGCTCAGGTGGTCCGGCCCGGAGATCCGGGTGCAGCTCCCGTCGGAGTTGTTCACCACCAGGTTCTCGATGTTGTTGTTGTAGACCCGCAGGACCCGGTCGGCCGCCACTGCCGCCCCGCCGTTCGGTGTGGTGACATCCGCCGGTGTGCCCGGTGCGGCGTGCGTCGGCGACGCGCCGAGCGCGACGGCTGCCAGGGCTGCGACCAGTGCTGATCCGGACATCCTGAGCACTGTGGCTCCTTTCCGCGACGGGATCGACGGATGGCGGTCCCGGTTCAGGTCGCGAACTCTACAGTGGATCTTCGTGTCCCGGGGGTGGCGCGGGTGACGGCTCTCGTACCAGGCCGTGAACCGTGGGAGACTGCGGCCGTGGTGGAGAAAACGGGTGGTCACGCCGGCCGCAGGCCGGTCCTGCTGCTGCTGCACGGCATGGGGGCGACCGGGGACGTGTGGTTGCCCTGGGCGCCGTACCTCGAGCAGCACTGGCCCGGGCGGTGGCTGGCACCGGACCTCGCCGGCCACGGCTGGGCGTCGCCGCTGCCGTCGTACTCCTTCGCGGGCTTCGCCCAGCAGATCGCGCAGGCCCTCGCCCCCGACGACCGGCTGGTCGTGCTCGGGCACTCGCTGGGTGGGGTGGTCGGCCTGGCGCTGGCCGCCCGCGACGCCGGGACGCCGGTGGACGCGGTGGTCGGGCTGGGCATCAAGGCGCTCTGGTCACCCGCTGAGCTGACCCGCGCCGCCGAGGTCGCCGCCCGCCCGGTGAGCTGGTTCGCCAGCCGCACCGAGGCGGCACGCCGCTACCTGCGGGTCGCCGGGCTGGCCGGCCTGGTCTCGCCGGACCACCCGGTGGTGGACGCCGGGCTGCGTCAGGTCGACGGCCGGTGGCGTCTCGCCATGGACCCGGCCGCCTTCGCCGTCGGCGAGCCCGACCTGACCGCGCTGCTGGCGGCGACCGACGTGCCGGTGGTGCTGGCGCGCGGGGAGAACGACCCGATGGTCACCGACGAACAGCTCAAGGAGTACGGCGTACCGGTCGCCACCCTGCCCGGTCTCGGGCACAACGCGCACGTGGAGGACCCGGCCGCGGTGCTGGCGCTGCTCGACCCGTACCGCTGAGGTCCTACGAGCGCGTTCGTCGGCAGGAAAGCGGTCGTGCCGCCCCACCCCGGCGCATACGATCCCGCGTTGATGTCCACTGTCGAGCAAGCCCTGATCACCACAGTGAGCCTGAACGTCGTCGACGCCCGACTCGACGACGCGTCGCGTCGCTGCCGACCCCTCGTCGCGTCGCTCGGCGCGGTGAGCCTGACGGCGTCCCGAACCGAGGTCGACGGCTCCCGCAGCGGGGTGAACGTCGACCTGACGCTGGCGCCGTCCTTCCCGTCCGCTCCGAGCGCGGAAGCGGTGCGTCAACTGGTCGCGCCCCTGCTGACGCGCTTCGGATGGTGGCCCGGCGACCTGGACGTTGGCGAGTCGGCGGCGGGCTACCCGATGGGCTTCGCCGTCGGTCGACAGCGGACGACCGACGGATTGACCCCGCTGTGCGTTTCCATCGACGCTGCCGCCGACACCGAAGGCGAGTGGTGGGACCCGCCCGAGTGGCTGCCCGCCGACGAATCCGTTGCGCCCGTTCGACGACGGGTCCGGCGACTGCCGGCGGCGGCGTCCGACGACGACGTGGTCGCCCGACTGCACGCCCGGCTGAGGGCCCCCGACCTCGACACCGCCCTCGCCCGCTGCCTTCCGCTGCTCGGACGACCGGAAGTGTGGTCCGTCGACCTCCAACCGTTGGCGCTCGACGGGGGCGGCACGTGGGGCCTGGCCATGCTCCTGGTGCTGCCTCTGTCGGGGTTTCACCGCAGGCTCCCTTCGGGACCGAGGTGGATGCCCTGACGGCGGAGTTCGGGTTGCCGGCGGGGCACCTGCGCAGGTCGCCGCTCGGATTGTGGCTGGTGGGGGCAGTGGAGGCGAACCGGCCGCTCACCGGGGCGCCGACGGTTGATGCGCTGTACGTGCGAACCGGCATCGACCCGTTCGATCCGGGGCCGAGCGACCGGCCGGTGGCGACCCGGGAGATGGTGCTCCGAGGCCGGGATGAGGACGGTCCGGACGAGGCCGAGTTGATCCGCGTTGTCGAGGAGGCGTTGCGAGATGCCGTACGTCTCGTGCTGGTGGTCGACGTCGCTGGTCCGGTCGCGGACGCCAGGGCAGTTGTCCGGGAACTCGTCCGACTCGACGACGAGGACATCGAGTCGATCAGCAGCGACACCCTCGCCGATGGACGGTTACGGATCGTGGCACACCTCGGGGCGACGCTGATGACCGCAGGGGAGATCGTGGATGTCGTCGTCGCAGCCACCGAGCTTCACCCGTGGGAGTGGTCGGTCCCCGAGTCGGCCGACGGTCTTGCGACAGCCGAATGGCAGGCGCCGACCGGCACGTCCGGGATCGTCCGGATCGAGGTCAACGCAGCGCCTCGGCTCGGCCTGAGCTAGCCGCCCTCGCCGGGCCCGATGGTCCCGATCAGGCAGAGGGGGAAAGCTGCGCGGACCCCTCGGACACGCGGTCCTCAGCTGGTGCCAGCTCCCGGCGGGCGGCGGTCAGGAAAGCCTCGGCGTACGACTCGGCCGGGAAGTCACCCAGGTAGCGGCGGCGGGTGGCCCAGCGGGCCTCGGCCAGCGGGTCGGTGTCCAGCAGCGCGGTCAGCACCTCGTCCACGTTGGACATGTCCTGGCGCAGCACGTAACCCGACCCGGCCAGCGGGAACCGCTCCACGAACCGGTCGCCCTCGTCGCCCATGTCGGCGACCGCGTACGGCTTGCCGGAGTAGAGGAAGTCGGAGATCACGCCGGACACGTCGGAGACCAGCGCGTCGGCGGAGTTGACGCACTCGGTCAGGCTCAGCTCCCGAGCCGCCGCGCCGACCACGTGCTGGCGGCCGGTGCGGGCCCGGTCGGCGACGAGCAGCTCGGTCAGGCGGCCCAGTTGGCGGGCCGATGCCGGGTTCTGCGCGGTGTACGGGTGGGCCCGCAGGATCACCGTCGCGCCGCGCTCCAACAGTCGGCGCAGCAGCTTGTCGGCCACCGGCAGCGAGCAGTAGTCGGCGTCGGCGTGGTGCCCGGTCCAGGTCGGCGTGTAGAGCACCGTCGGGTGCGCCAACCCTCGCGCGGGCTCCGGGCGTACCTCGATCGACTCGACCTGTGGGCGACCCACCACCACGAACTTGTCCGCCGGGATCTGCACTCCGGCGCGGGCGTACCGGTCGATCGCCGCCTGCCCGGCCACGAAGATCCGGTCGAAGATCCCCGACACCGGGTTGGCGCTCGGCGCCTTGTCGCTGTCGCCGTGGTGCAGCTGGATGTGGGTGAGCTGGGTGAAGCGGACGCAGTGGCTGTTCTTCGCACCGTGGTTGACGTAGAACGCCGCCCGCAGGCTCGGCACCAACGCCTCGTCCATTGCCCCCAGGGTGGGGCAGTAGACCACCGGCGCGTCGGTGGCCGCCGCGATCGGGGCCAGGAACTCCGGCTCACGCAGCACGACCAGGAACGGTCGGCCGATCCGTTCCAGGTACGGCAGCCACATGGTGACCTGGTATTCCGAGCCGGGAGGCGCGGAGAAGTAGAGCAGGAACTCCGGCTGGTGCCGGCGCAGCGCGGCGGCCACCGACCCGCCACCGGCCCGCGGCCGGAACCGCCGCCGGGCCAGGTCCAGCGCGACCGCACCGGCGCCCGCGCCGACCAGCAGGCTGGCGGCCAGCGCCACACCGGCCGGCAGGGCGAGCGCGGCGGCGAGCGCCAGGGCGGCGAGCAGCCCGAGCAGAGCCGTGCCGAGCCGGTCGGCGATCAGCGGCGTCCAGGCGCGTACCGGCAGGTTGGCCGCCCGGATCTCCAGACTGCCGGCGGTGCGCAGCGGCCCCACCAGCAGCACCAGCCCCAGCAGGACCAGCCCGGTGGCGACCAGCGCGAGGTTGAGCCCGTCGTCCATCCGTCGGGAGTAACCGACCAGGATCGCCGCGGCGATCAACGCGGTCTCCGCCACCAGGTCGGCACTGGGCCGGATCCGCTGCTCGGCGGCCGAGGCGGCCAGCGCGGCGACGGCCAACGCCAGCCCCCAGCCGGTGGCGCCGGTCAGCGCCAGCACGACAAAGGCCAGCACGGCCAACCCGGTGGTCAGGCACCGGGCGGCCAGCTTTCGGACCAGGTCGCCGCGCATGTCGCTCCGTTCGTGGTTCCGCAGCCGTCGGCGTCAGTTGGCGGACGTCGCGCCGGCTGGCGTCTCGACCCGACCCGACCCGGACTGCGCCGGCACGCTCGGCGTGGGCCCGTCACCGGGTGCCCGGCGTACGTCGATCACCTGGCCGGTCAGGTCGGAGATCAGCACGTCCAGCGACGACTGGGCGACGGCCTCCGCGGCGAGCAGGGTGTGCTCCGGCTCCTCGCCGAAGGCCCGCGTCCGCATCGGGGTGGCGGTGCGCTCCGGGTTGATGCAATTGACGCGGACACCCACGTCGGCCCACTCGTCGGCCAACGCCTGGGTGAGGTTGACCAGGGCGGCCTTGGTGGCCGAGTAGAGCGCGTAGCGGGCCCGGCCCCGGGTGTAGGAGCTGGAGGTGTAGAGCAGCAGCTGGCCCTTGGTCTGCTGGAGGTACGGCAGGGCCTGGCGGGCGATGGTCACCGGACCGACGAAGTTGACCTGGAGCAGCCGGTCCATGGTCTCCTCGTCCATCTCGGCGAGGGCGCCCTTCTCCAGGATGCCCGCGGTGACCACCACGTGGTCGATCCGGCCGGTGGCCTCGAAGGCGGTCGTCAGCGCGGCCTCGACGTCCTCGGCCCGCTCCACGTGCGTGCCGGTGCTGGAACGGCTGAACGGAAAGACCTGGGCGCCGTAGCGGCGGGCCAGCTCGGTCAACTCGTGGCCGATGCCGTAGCTGCCGCCGAACACCACGATGGTCCGGCCGGTCAGCTCCTCGCTGTAGCTGCGGTGGTCGGTCAGCCGGGGCGCCTGCGCCGCCGCGAGCTGGAAGAGCTTGTCCGCCAGGTGCACGTCGACCGGGTGGGTGACCTTGATGTTCTCGTCCGAACCGTCGATCACCTTGATCGGGGTGCCGGGCAGGTAGCGCAGCACCACGCCGCAGTCGTCGGTGGCGGCGAAGTCCGGGTCGTCCTCGGCGATCTGGTACGCCGCCCGGATCGTGGGGGAGCGGAACGCCTGCGGGGTCTGACCACGGCGCAGCCGGGAGCGCACCGGGATGTCGGTGATGCAGTCGTTCTCGTCGACCTGGATGATCGTGTCCGCGGAGGGGATGGCCACGTCCACGGCGTCGTAGCTCCAGAGCGCGTTGACGCACTCGCGCACGATCCGGCCGCTGAGCAGCGGGCGCACCGCGTCGTGGAAGAGGATGTTGCAGTCTTCCGGGCCGACCGCGTCCAGCGCGATCCGAGTGGTCGCGTTGCGGGTGTCACCGCCCTCGATCACCTTGGTGACCTTGCGCAGGCCGGCCTTCTCGACGATCTGCTGGGCGTCCTCGACGTGGCCGGTGGCCATCAGCACGATGATCTCGTCGATCTCCGGTGCCGCCTCGAAGACCGCCAGGGTGTGCTCGATGATCGGCTTACCGGCGATCTTCAGCAGCTGCTTCGGGATGCCGAGGCCCAGCCGGGTCCCGGTGCCGCCGGCCAGAACCACCGCCACTGTCCGCGAGGGCCGCCACGGCGTCGGGGTCTCCGCTTCGGCGTCCGGGCCAGTGGTCTGGTCCTGCGTCATTGCCGGATCCTCACTCTCAGGGATGCGTTAACGGAAGGTTCCGCCCGAGCGGCGACGGAATGAACCTTAACGCGCGGACCGCGTCGCCCCAACGCGGGCGACGCGGTCCTCGGTTGTCATGTCGATGCCGGACGTTCTCCGGAACCCTACTTGCTGTTCGCGTACGCCTCGTAGGCCCGGATGACCTCGTCGGTGGGGCCATCCATCCGGATGACGCCCGATTCCAGCCAGATCGTCCGTTCGCAGGTGTCCCGTACCGAGGAGAGCTGGTGGCTGACCAGGAACACCGTCCCGGCGCCCTCCCGCAGCTCCCGCACCCGCTGCTCGCTGCGCTTGCGGAAGCCCTTGTCGCCGGTGGCGAGCGCCTCGTCGATGAGCAGCACGTCGTGCTTCTTGGCGGCGGCGATGGAGAACCGCAGCCGGGCCGCCATGCCCGACGAGTACGTGCGCATCGGCAGGCTGGCGAAGTCACCCCGCTCGTTGATCCCGGAGAAGTCGATGATCCCCGCGGCCTGCTTGGCCACGTCGTCGGGGTGCATGCCCATGGCCAGACAGCCGAGGGTGACGTTGCGCTCCCCGGAGAGGTCGTTGAGCAGGGCGGCGTTGACGCCCAGCAGGGACGGCTGCCCCTGGGTGTGGATGGCACCCCGGTTCACCGGCAGCAGACCGGCGATGGCCCGCAGGATGGTGGACTTGCCGGAGCCGTTGCTGCCGATCAGCCCGATCGCCTCGCCCCGGTACGCGGTGAACGAGATGCCCTTGACCGCGTGCACCTCCCGGACGTTCGGCGCGTGGGTGCGCTTGACCAGCCGGCGCAGCGCGGCCACCGGCGTGGTGCCACCGGCGGCGCCCTGGTGCACCCGGTAGATGATGTGCGCGTCGTCCACGACCACGGTCGGGATGCGCTCCTGGGTTCGGGTCATCGTCGCGCTCGCCTCAACGGGGGCGTCGAAGTGATCAACCACGGCCGTACTCCTGTTCGCCGCGCCAGAAGTAGATGAAACCGCCGATGCCGGCGACCAGCGCCCAACCGGCACCGACCAGCCAGAGCTGGGTCAGCGACTCGTTGAGCAGCGGTGCCTCCTCGAGCAGCGCGTACCGCGCCAGCTCGATGTAGACCAGCAGCGGGTTGTACTGCACCAGCGTCGTCGCCCAGCCGGGCAGCCGGTCGAAGAGGCTGACGCTGTAGAGGACGCCGGAGCCGTACATCCAGGTCCGCATGACGAACGGCATGACCTGCTTCAGGTCGCTCGCCTTGGAGCCCAGACGGGCCACCAGCAGCACCACGCCGGCGTTGAACACCGCTTGCAGCAGCAGCGCCGGCACCAGCATCAGCCACTTCCAGGTGAGCGGCTCGCCGGTGGCCAGCACGATGCCGACCAGCACCACCATCGAGGCCAGCAACTGCTGGAACTGGGTGATCGTGGTGGACAGCGGCAGGCTGGCCCGGGGGAAGTGCAGCGCCCGGATCAGCCCCAGGTTGCTGCTGATCGACTGGGTGCCGGCCAGGACCGCGCTCTGGGTGAAGTTGAAGATGAACAACCCGGTGGTCAGGTAGGCGATGAAGTTCGGGATGTTGTCGTTCTGTGCCAGCACCACCCCGAAGATCAGGTAGTAGACCGCCGCGTTGGTCAGTGGGGTGAGCACCTGCCAGAGCTGACCCAGCTTGGCGTTGCTGTACGAGGCGACGAGCTTGGCATTGGCGTACGCGGCGATGAAGTGCCGGTAGGCCCAGAGTCGGCGGCTGTACTCGACGAGGCTGGGCCGCTCACCGGCGACCCGTAGCCCGTGCCGAGCGGCCAGCTGCGCCTGGGTCAGGCCCGTGTCGGGGTCGACCAGCGCGGTGGTGGCCATGGAAATGGCGCTCCGATCTTTCGTGCAGACGGGGGTTGCTCGCGACGATCGAATCCTAGTGGGAAATTTGCGCGGGGCGCCGCCTCGTCGCTGCGAGGACAGTAGTCCGAAACACGTCGGGACGCAACCGTACCGTCGTTGCGCTACGCTGTCCGGCGTGACCTGCGATAAGAGCCCTCGATGACCACCGAAAAGAGGCGGGCGCCGGCCGGCGCGGCGGTGCTGCGCGACGAGATCACCACGGCGATCCGCCGGGCGCTGATGCAGGAACTCGCCGCGGTCGGCTACGGCCGGCTCTCCATCGAGGCGGTTGCCCGGCGGGCCGGGGTCAGCAAGACGGCGATCTACCGACGGTGGAGTTCGAAGCTCGACCTGGTGCTGGAGATCGTCGCCGCTGCGGCACACGGCAAGCTCCCCGCCCTGGACACCGGCACGCTGCGCGGTGATCTCGCGCTGCTGTTCCAGGCGGTGGCGCACGCGCTGCGCCACCCACTGGCGTCGCAGATCATTCCGGACCTGCTGGCCGAGGCCGCCCGCAACCCCAGCATCGACGCGACCCTGCGTCAGGTGCTGCACGCCCGGCAGCAGGAGATCGGCGGTCGCCTGGTCACCCGTGCCGTGCAGCGTGGCGAGCTGCCCGCCGACACCGAACTGGACGCCGCCATCGACCTCATCGTCGGGCCGCTCTACTGGCGGCTCGCCATCGCCCGGCTTCCGCTCACCGACGGTTACCTCGACAACCTGGTCGAATCCGTGGCGGCCGGGCTCGGCGCCGACAGCGTGCTGCCCCGTCCCCGGGCGGCTCCGATATCGGGTTGACCAGCCCTCGACACTCGGTCCCCGGCAGCAGCGGCCCCCCTGTCCGATTCCGCTACGCTGCCCCCTTGACACCCGGCCGTCACCGTGACGACGCCCCTCATCCGCCTGACGAGTAAGGACGCCCGTGGCCAACGTCGACAGCATCGCCGTAGCGCCCGCCGAACCGGATCCGACGCCGCGGACCGGGCCGGCATCCCGACCCGCCGGCGCTCGCGCGGGGCTGTCCCGGGTACGCGCGCTGGTGGCCGTCGCCCCGGCGGTGCTCACCGACGGCGCCGTGATCGCGTTCGCGCTCTTCACCGTGCTCTACCACCTGGCCTTCCTGGGGGACCTGCGTCCGTCGGTGACCTTCCGGATCTGGCTGCTGGCCTGTGTGGTGCTCGCGGTCGTGGCCGTGCTGCGCGCCCGCCGCCGCGCCCCGGCCGACAGCACCCCGGCCGACAGCACCCCGGCCGCTCAGGATGAACCGGTCATCGGCCGCCCCGCCACCGACCGCCGCCTGCTGATCGGGGTTGTGGTCGCCGCCGGGGTGGCCGCCATCTCCGCCGGGGTGGCCGGCACCGGCGTCAGCCTCTCCTGGTGGATCCCGGCCGTGGCCGGCCTGCTCGCGGCCGTCGGCGGCCTCCTGCTGGTACGCCAGGCCTGGCTGAGCGGCCCGGCGCCCACCCCTGCCGCCCCCGCGCCCACCACGGTGCAGTCGGCGTACGCGCTGGTCGTCTCCGCCCTGGTCGGCATCTCCTCGTTTTTCATGGCCCGCAACACCCCGGACGACGTCTACTACGTCGGCAAGTCGGTGTGGATCGCCGAGCGCGACCTGATCCCGCTCAACGACTTCCTGTTCTCCGAGAACGTGCTGCCGTCCATGGGCTCGCAGCCGCCCATCCCGTCGATCGAGGTCTTCGACGGCGCCTTCGCCAATGTCGTCGGCATCCACGCCAGCTCTGCCCTCTGGTACGTGCTGCTGCCGATCATGGCGGTGATCGCGGCGCTGGCGCTGTGGCGGCTGACGCACCGGTGGGCCCCGCGCCGTCCGCTGCTCGCCTTCACCGTGGCGATCGCGTACCTCTACCTCGTCGCCGGTGACGATGCCGCGCTGGGCACGTTCCACCTGCTGCGGCTGCACGAGGGCAAGGGCATGTTCGTCTCGGCGGTCATCCCGCTGATGTGGCTCTACCTGACCGAGTGGTTCGACAACCGGTCGCGGCGCAGCCTGCTGCTCATCGTGGCGCTCTCGATCACCGCGATCGGGCTCACCAACACCGCGGCGATCATCCTGCCGATGCTGGTCGGCGCCGCCGGCTTCGCCATGCTGCTGGTCGGCCGCTGGAAGGCGGCCATCGTCGCGGCGGTCGCCGCCCTCGCGTACCCGATCGGCTCGCTGGTGGTCTCCCGGCTGCTGCTTGGCGGGATGACCGCGACCGGGGCGGACGACGCCTTCTTCGACGCGGCGTACACCTACAAGCGGACGCTGCTGTTCGGTGTGGTCGGGGTGATCAGCGGCCTCGCGCTGTGGTGCGGCGCGTTGCTCGCCCGTCGGCGTACGCCCGCGTTGCTCGCCGCCGGTGCCGCCCTGGCGTTGAGCGTGTTGTTCGTGCCCGGTGTACTGGAGCTGCTGAGCGCGTTGAGCGGCATCTCGGTGGTGCTCTGGCGTGTGCCGTGGCTGCTCGCCCTGCCGACGCTGATCGGTCTGCTCTGCACCGTGCGCGTGCCGGCGCCGACCCCGGCGTTGCGCCGGGCGGCGTCCGGGGGGATCGCGGTGCTGCTGGTCGCCTCGTTCGCGCTGTTCGCCACCCCGATGTGGTCGTCGAAGAGCTGGGTCGAGGTGCACGACCGCCCCACCTGGAAGCTTCCGCAGCAGCGTCAGTCGATCGCGTTCTGGATCAAGGGCCTGGACCGCCCGGAGGGCCTGCTGCTCGCCCCGAAGACGATCATGCGCACCACGCCGATCATCACCAGCGAGGTCCGGGTTGTCCTGCCCCGCGACTTCTACCTCGTCGAGTACGACCTCAGCTCCCAGTTCGCCAAGGACCGACTGCTGCTCTCCGACTTCGCCGACGGCACCGCCAGCCCGACGCCGGCCGAGCTGACGCCGGCACTGGACCGCCTGGACGTGGGCACCATCTGCGTCTACAACGGCAACCGGTACGCCCGCGACACCGCGCCGCAACTGGGCTACCGGGAGTTCGCCACGCGCCCGGCACCCGGCGGGATGACCTGCTTCCGGCGGGTCAGCTGAGCGCTTCACCCGCACCGAGCGCCCGACCCCGGCGTGGGGTCGGGCGCACCCCGGTGTGGAACTTTGCCCGAAATGGTGCCGGATACCCGAGCGACACCGAGCTGTCCCCTCGCGTTAAGGTCGCAGTCACACGCAGCCGGCCGCGACTGAGCCGCTGCGCGACGGGGGAGTGACGTCGGTCCATCACGGGCACCGCCCGCAACGAAATCTCGTAGGGAGCGAACTCGTTTGTTCGGCACGTTGACAGGACGCCTCGGAGTGGCCGCCCAGAGTGCGCTACTGGTACTGGCCTACCTGGTCATGCTCCTCGGTGGCGTATTCGGTTGGGTCGGCCTGTTCGCCGTCGCCGGCCTGGCCGCCATCATCGGCGAGTTCGCCGTCGCCCGCTGGTCACCCCCGTCGCAACTGCTGTTGGAGAAGGTGGGCCTGCACTGGTCGTACCGACAGCTGACCCGGGACCTCGCCGCCGTTTTGCTGGTCGCCGCCGAGGTGCGGCTCACCGACGGCGAGCTGACCCTGCTGCTCGTGCTGCCGGCCGCGGTGTGGGTCGTGTCGGTCTTCGCCGGTGCGCTCTCCACCATGATCGAGCGTCGTAACCCGCTCTCCGCCATGGTGCGCAACATCGAGCTGGGTCCACTGTCCAGCGCCCCCCAGCCGCCCGCCTGGGCGGCGGCGGTCGCCGGTGACCGGATGCCCCTGCTCAACCTGCTGCTGGTGCCGGCCGGCGTGGCCGCGGCGGTGCAGCACGATCCGACGCCGTTCTTCGTGGCCGGCGCGGTGGCGGTCCTGGCGACCGGTCTGGTGGGCGCCATCATCGCGCTGACCTGGCTGCGGGGCCGGGGCGCAGGGCAGGGTCCGCTGCTGCCGGCGGTCCAGCGTTGGCTGGACAGCTACCGGCCGGAGGTGGCGCTCTACTTCGCCGGCCCGGCCAAGGACGTCTACCAGGCGAACATGTGGCTCGCCCCGACCGAGGCGCTCCAGCAGCGCGCGGTGGTGCTGATGCGCAGCCGGGACGCGTTCCTGGAGCTGGCCGACACCCGGCTGCCGGTGATCTGCGTACCGGCCGGGGTCGACTTCATGAACCTCGACCTCGGCGGCATCCGCGCGGCGCTCTACTCAGCGAACGTCGGCGCGAACATCCACATGCTCCGCGAGCCGGGTACGAAGCACGTCTTCGTCGGGCACGGCGACAGCGACAAGCAGGCCAGCGTCAACCCCTACAGCAAGGTGTACGACGAGGTCTGGGTCGCCGGCCTGGCCGGCCGGGAGCGCTACGCGCGGGCCGGCGTGGGGGTGCTCGACTCGGACATCGTCGAGATCGGCCGGCCGCAGCTCGCCGGGGTGCACACCTTCGGCGCCGAGTCGGTGGACCGGCCGTTCACAGTGCTCTACGCGCCCACCTGGGAGGGTTGGCTCGACGACGACCCGTACCACACCTCACTGGTGCTGATGGGTGAGCGGATCGTCAAGGGGCTGCTCGCCACGAATCCTCGGGTCCGCCTGATCTACAAGCCGCACCCGCTCACCGGGTCGCGGTCCAGGGCTGCGAAGGTCGTGCACGACCGGGTCGTCACGGCGATCCGCGCTGCCGGCGGCAACCCGGACGCGTCCTCGCTGGACGGCACCGCACACCTGGTGGTCACCGGCCGCACGCCGGCGCTGTTCGACTGCTTCAACCAGACCGACCTGCTGATCAGCGACGTGTCCAGTGTGGTGTCCGACTTCGTGCAGAGCCAGCGGCCGTACGTGGTGGCCAACCCGGCCGGCCTGTCGGAGGACGAGTTCCGCCGGGAGTACCCGACGGCTCGGGCCGCGTACCTGCTCTCCAAGGACTGCGGCGAGCTGGAGAAAATCGTGTCGGTCACCCGGGCCGGTGACGACCCGATGACCGAGGCCCGCCGGGAGCTGAAGACCTACCTGCTCGGCCCCGCCGAGGAAAACCCGATGGACCGGTTCCAGCAGGAGATCGACCGGCTCTGCCACTGAGCCCCGTCCCTACGGCATCGCGCCCGGCCCGACACTGTCGGGTCGGGCGCGTCCGTGTCAGCCAGCAGAGTCGCCACCTGGTCAGCCCGGCAGAGCGGCCACCGGGTCAGCCCAGCAGGGCGGCCACCGCGTCGGCGACCGGAAGGTCCGCCGGCAACGCCCGCGCCGCCACCACCGCCGCGACCGGCAGCGGTCCGTACACGTGCGGGAAGAGCTGCCCGCCGCGCGACGGCTCCCACCGCAGCGCGTCGCCCAGCCGCTCCTCCTCGACGCTGAGCACTGTCAACCCGGTCGCCCCGGTGAAATACCGCCGCGCCGTCTCGACCACCTGGTCGGCGCCGGAGAGGTGGATGAACCCGTCCTGCCGGTCCACCGCGGAGCCGGTGAAGGCACCAGCGGCGAGGGCGTCGTCCCATTCGGCGCTCGACAGCAGTTTGTAGATCACCACAGCAGCGTACGGGGCCGTGGTCGGCGCGCCCGCCCGGTTTTCGCCGGTACCGCCGCGCCCGTCGCCTCCCGCCGGGCATGCTCAGGTCAAGGGCCGCGGAGGGATGGGCGATGCAGAGCTACGACGATGACTGGACCGACAGCCAGCGCGCGCTGTACGACGAGTGCTACCGGGCCGGCGGCGAGTGGGCCGAGGACCCGGACACTCCGTCCGACGACGTGCAGCACGTGATCAACCTGGCCGAGGCGGACGACGACGCCTTCCAGGACGCCGAGATCGACTACCCGCCGCTGGTCGACGCGGTCACCCAGGCCAGCGGGGTCAACGTCACCAGCGTGCCGGCCAGCCACGAGGACCCGGGCTTCCGCGGGTTCACCGACGGCGTCCGGGACGCCACCGCCGACGACACCTTCGGCCTGTAGCGGCCGGTAGCCCGCCCAGCGCGGGCGGGTGGCCTCCCGGTCCGCGCGCTCTTCTGCCACCATTCGCAGAACAGCGCTGCGACGGACGGGGGCACGGGTGCGGATCCTGCTGGTGGAGGACGACCGCCGGGTGGCCGCTGCGCTGTCCTCCGCCCTCACCCGCCGGGGGTACGAGGTCGAGCACGCCGCCACCGTCGCCGCCGCGCTCTCCGCCGCCCCCTGCGACCTGGTGCTGCTCGACCTGACCCTGCCCGACGGGGACGGCACCGACCTGTGCCGGGAGCTGCGTCGGCGCAGCAGTCAGCTCGGCATCATCGCGGTGACCGCCCGGGGTGAGGAACGGGACCGGGTGCTGGGTCTGCGCCTGGGCGCGGACGACTACGTGGTCAAGCCGTTCTCGATGGTGGAGTTGCAGGCCCGGATCGAGGCGGTGCTGCGCCGCGCCGCGAACGCCGCGCCCGAGCGGCACCTCATCGAGGCCGGGCCGGTCCGCATCGACGTGGCCGCGCGGACGGTGACCGTCGACGGCCGTGCCGTCACGTTGACCCGCAAGGAGTTCGACGTGCTGCTGTCGCTGGCCCGCCAGCCCGGGGTGGCGGTGCCCCGCGATCGGATCCTGCTCGACGCCTGGGGCACCACGTGGGCGGACCGGCACACCGTCGAGGTGCACGTCGGGTCGCTGCGCGGCAAGCTCGGCGACGCCCGCCTGGTGGAGACCGTACGCGGCGTCGGCTACCGGCTGCGCGACGCGTGAGGAGCTGACGTGCGCCGTCGCCTGGTGATCAGCTATCTGTTGCTGATGGTCCTCGTCCTGATCGCTTTGGAGACCCCACTGGCCGCCACCATGGCCAGCCGGGAGACCGAACGGGTCCGCGCCGACCGGCTCGCCGACGCCACCCGGTTCGCCTCGCTGGCCGGCCCGGCGCTGCGTGACGGCGGGCCCGGCCCGATCGAGTCGGAGCTGACCAGCTACGACGACCTGTACGCGATCAGCGCCGCGATCGTCGACCGAGACCGGAACACCCCGGTCTCGTCGCCGAGGTGGCAGCCCAGCCCGGGGACTGCGACGGTGCTCGACGTCGCGCTGTCCGGGCAGCAGACCAGCGCCCCCGAGGCGGTCTGGCCCTGGACGACCGACCCGGTGGTGGTGGCGGTACCGATCAACGACGGAGGTGAGGTGCTCGGCGCGGTGGTGATCGTGACCCCGGCCGACCCGATCCGCCGAGCCGTCGTCGCGTGGTGGCTGCTGCTCGCCCTGGCCGGTCTGCTCGCCGTGCTGGCCTGCGTGCTCACCGCGTTCGGGCTGGCCGGTTGGGTGCTGCGCCCGGTCACCGAACTGGACGCGGTCACCCACGAGATCGCCGAGGGCGACCGGGGCGCCCGGGTGCAGCACCGGCTGGGACCGCCGGAGCTGCGCCGCCTCGCGGCCAGCTTCAACCACATGGCCGACGTGGTCTCCGACGTGATGGACCGGCAGCGCGCCTTCGTCGCGCACGCCAGCCACCAACTGCGCAACCCGCTCACGGCGCTGCGGCTGCGGGTGGAGGAGTTGGGGCCCAGCCTCACCGACCCGGACGGTCGGTCCGAGCACCGGCTGGCCCTGGAGGAGACCGATCGGCTCGCGCTGGTGCTCGACGCGCTGCTCACCCTCGCCCGTGCCGAACGGGAGGAGAACGAGCGCGTCACCGTGGACGCCGCCGCGGTGGCCGCCTCCCGGGTGGCCGCGTGGGCGCCGCTGGCCCGGCACCGGTCGGTCGCGTTGCGGCTGGCCACGACCGACGCCCCGGCGTACGCCCAGACCGTGCCGACCGCCGTCGACCAGGCGCTGGACGCGCTCATCGACAACGCGGTGAAGTTCAGCGGGACGGGCGGGGCGGTGACGGTGACGGTGGCCCGCCGCGACGGCGGGGTGGCGCTGGAGGTACGCGACTCCGGCCCCGGCATGACCGAGAGTCAGCTCGGCCAGGCGACCGAGCGGTTCTGGCGCGCCCCGGACGCGCAGAACGTGGACGGCGCGGGGCTCGGCCTGACCATCGCCGCCGTGCTGGTGGACGCCTCGGACGGGCGGCTCACCATGCGCCCGGGGGAGTCGCGGGGGCTGGTCGCCGCCCTGTGGTTCCCGACGCCGGCCCTTGCGGTGGAGCCGGCGGAGGAGGAACCGGCCGCCGACCTGCGACCCTCCCCGGCGCGGTGAGGCCCGGCCGTCAGGGTTTGGTGGCGCGGTACCAGGAGGCGGCGCCGGGGTGCAGCGACAGCGGCGCGGTGACGATCGCCGAGCGGGGGCTCATCCGCCCCGCCGCCGGATGGGCGGCGGCCAGCTCGGCCCGGCGTTCCATCAACAGCCGGGTCACCTCACGGACCAACGGCTCCGGCAGGTCGGCCCGGACGATCAGGTAGTTCGGGTTGGCCACGGTGGTCACCGCGTCCACCCCGTACACCGAGCGGGGGATGTCCCGGGAGACGTAGACCTGGCCGTAGCGCGACCGCAGCGGCTCGGTCCACTCGCTGAGGTCCACGATCCGGATGGCGCTGGCATCGGCCAACTCCTCGATGCCCCGGACCGGCAACCCGCCGGAGAAGAAGAACGCGTCGATCCGCCCGGAGCGCAGCGCCGTCACCGAGTCGTCGAGTCCGAGTCGTTCCCGGCGCACCTCGTCACCACCGAGGCGGGCCACCTCCAGCAGCCGGGTCGCGGTGATCTCGGTGCCCGAACCGGCCGCGCCGACGGAGACTCGCCGGCCGCGCAGGTCGGCGACCGTGCGAACCGGGCCGCCGCTCGTGGTGACCAGGTGCAGTTGGTCGTCGTACACCCGGGCGACGGCGTCGACCGCCGGGCTTCCCGCCGTGCTGGTCGGCAGCACGTCGGCCTGGGTGAAGCCCAGCTCGGCCCCGCCGGAGCCGACGAGCTGGACGTTCTCCGCCGAGGCGGCGGTGACCACCACGCTGGCCCGTACGTCGGGGAGTTCCCGGTTGAGGATGGCCGCCAGGGACTGCCCGAACGCGTAGTAGACAGCGGTGGGGCTACCGGTGGCGATCCGGATCGACGTCGGCTCGGTCGGGGCGTCCCGGCAGCTGGCGACGGCCAGGTTCGCGATCAGCAGCACCGTCGACAGAGCGGCCAGGCCGGCGCGGCTGGACGAGGTACGACTCACGCGGTGCACTGTGCGCCGTCGGGCGGGTGCACGCAAGCCCGGGCCGACGACGTACCGGATGCTCGGAACCCGATCAGAAGGCCGTGCGACCTGCCGGCGCCACGGCCGCGCCCCGCGCCGACGCCGGGATCACGCCGCGCGCCGTCGCCGTCGCGGGTGCCGCCAGCGGGCCACGCGCCGGCTCCAACGCGGCGCTGCGCAGGATCCGCTGCCGGTCCGGGCCGTCGGCCACGCTGACCAGGAAGCAACCGGTGCCGGGGCGGAGCCGGGCCGGCACGTCGAGCACTGCCGCGCCCCGGATCAGCACGGCGGCCAACTCCCGGTCGGTGAGCCGGACACCGAGGATGTGCCGGCGGACGTGCCGCCCGGCGGCCAGCAGCGCCGAGCGCCAGGCCGCCTCCGCCAGTCGGGTAACCAACCGTCGGCGGGCCGGTGAGGCGCCGGGCAGCGGCCCGCCGAGCAGCTCGCGCCGCCCCTGCCACCAGCCCGCGTCCAACATCCGGGTGTACGCGCCCTGGTGCTCCCGGGGCACCCACAGCCGGTGCAGCTCGTAGCGGCGGCGCAGGCCGCCGACGGCCACCTCGTGGCTGACCGGGATGTCGAGCCGGTTGAGCAGCTGCCGCATCCGCTGCGCGGCGTCCTCCCGGTTGAACTCCACCCCGGCGGTGTGCTCGGCCCGGACCGCGCTGGGGCGGGCGGCGGTCGGCGGTGGTGTGCAGCGCAGCAGGCAGGCAGCCTCGAACGCGTCGCCCAGTGTCAGCCAGCCCAGCGGGGATGGGGTGGTCGGGGTGTGGGGCCGGTCGAGCAGGGCGGGTTCGTGGGTCAACGGAGGCTCCCTTGTCGGAGTCTGGGTTGCCCTACCGTGGCCCCTGCCACGCCGTTACGGAACTGCTCCGGCCCAGCCTTGAGCAAATCTTGCGGCTGCGGTGCCACTACAGGTCGGTGACCACCACATCCACCTGGCGTACCCGGCCCGCGGCGGTGGCCTGCTCCAGCACCGTGTGCTTCAACTCCCGCAGGGTGCCCACCAGCTCCGCGGCGGTGCGCGGCCGGGCGCCGGCGACGAGCAGGTCCCTGACCAGCCGCCCCTTGGTCGCCTTGTTGAAGTGGCTGACCACCGAGCGGACCGGCACGCCGTCGACCTCCCGCTCGTGCAGGACCCGCACGGTGACCGTCCTCTCGGCCAGCTCACCGCGCGGCGTCCAGGTGGCGGCGTACGCGCCGGAGCGCAGGTCCAGCACCGGGCCGCGCCCGGCGGCGTCGTCCACCACCGGCGTCAGCTCCCTGCGCCAGTACGTCGACAGCGCCCCGACGTCGGGCAGGCGGGCGCCGATCGGGCAGCGGTACGGCGGAATCCGGTCGGCCAACCGGACCGCGCCCCACAGCCCGGAGCTGATCAGGATCGACCGGCGGGCCGCCCGCTGCGCCATGGCCGGCAACGACGCCAGGTCCAACGCCTCGTAGAGCACCCCGGTGTAGAGCCGCTCGGCCGGCGCGGTGGCCGCCTCCCGCAGTCGGGCGTTGCGCCGCAGCTCGCCTCGCTGGCCCTCGCTGAGGCCGAGCGCCGCCCGCGCGGCCTCCTCGTCCGGCCCGGCGCTCAGCGCCACCAGGGCGTCCAGCACCCGCTCGCGGGCCGGGTTCAGCTCGGGCAGCGAGAGCCGGTCCGGGGCCCAGCGCCGTCCGGTGCCGGCGTCGGCCTTCCCCTCCGAGGGCGGCAACAGGATGAGCATGGGTCTCCTCGACGGGCGAAACGGCGGCGCCCCACGCGCCGGCCCGGCCAGCGTACGACCAGCCCCTAGCGCCAGGGCCGCACCGGGGTGTCGGGGTGGTACACGCGATAGCCGCCGACCTCCCGCACCGGCGCGGCGTCAGCCCGGTCGGCGAGCAGCGCCCGCAACCGCCGGTCCATCGGCGAGTCGACAGCCACCACGTAACCCGGCCGCTCGGCCCGCCCCACCTGCCGCCAGTACGGCCGGTAGCGGTTCTGCCCTGGCGACAGGTCCCCGTCGAGGACCCCGCAGACCACCGACTCATCCGTGTTGAAGATCAATCGGTTGCAGGTCCAGTAGTCCCCGTACACCTCGTGGGGTCCGTCGGCGCGCAGCGCGGCGGCCAACTCCCGGGCCTGGCGCTCCTCGGTCCGCGACGCTGCGGTGCCGGTGGCCGCGAACAGCACGGTGATCACCAGGGTGGTCACGGTCAGTGCGGCCAGCACGGCGGCGGACAGCGCGCCGGCGAGCCGCCCCAGCACGCTGCTGGTGCCCCGCCAGGCGGTCAGCGCCGCCACCCAGAGCGGCCAGAGCACCGCCGGCAGCGACAGTTGCAGCACCGACAGGTAGCGGGCGTTGTCCAGCGGGCTGGTCGCGGCGAGCGGACTGCGCACGTACGACAGCAGGGTCAACGCCGCGCCGGCGACCAGCGCGAGCTGCACGACCGGCCCGACCCGCTCCCCGCGCAGCCCCCCGGCCGCGCGTCCGACCCGCCCCCCACGCGGCGCCCCGGCGGCGCGACGGTACGCGAGCACCGCGAGTGCCGCGCCGGCCAGCAGCAGCAGCGGGTACAGCACACCGAACCACTGTTGCCAGCGTCCGCAGCCGTCCACCGGGCAGAGCCCGTGTGCCAACGGCACCCCCTCCAGCAGGCCGCCCCGGATCCGGTCGGACCACGGCGGCTGCGGCCCGGCCTTGGTGCTGACCTCCCGGAACACCGACAGCGAGTCCTCACCGGGCCCGGCCCGCAGGTTGTCCACGATCATCGGGGCCACGCCGACGACCACCCCCGCCACCAGCAGCAGACCGGACCAGCCGAGCAGCTCCCGCCGTACCGCCCAGACCAGGGCCAGCCCGGCCACCGCCAGGTACGGCAGGATCAGCCAGTCCGACCAGACGGCCAGCCCGACGAGCAGCCCGAAGAGGCCGATCGCGAGCCGTCGGCGGTGGACCGTGCCGGCCGCCAACCCCACGGTGATCAGCAGCATCAGCAGCACCGCCGGCTTCACCTCCGGCCGCCCGCCGACGACGGTGAGCTGGTCGCGCACCACCCGCTCCGGCCCGAGCGCGAGCAGACCCACCACGAAGGCGGCGAACCACGGGGTGCCGAGCCGGCGGGTCAACCGGTGGATCAGGTAGAGGAAGATCGCGTACAGCGCGAGCATCGGCAGGCGCAGCACCGGCCAGCTCGGCCCGGCCACCGCCATCAGGGGAGCGGCCAGGTACGACTCCAACATCCCCATGTAGTGCTGGCCGTAGAGGAAGACCGGGAGTTCCCGGCCCTGCCCGATGTGCAGCGCGGCGAGGCCGAAGGTCGCCTCGTCGCTGTTCGACACCGGCACCGTGAACAGCGTCAGGACCAGCCGGTAGACGACACCGACGAGCCCGAACAGCAGCGCGACGAGCGCCGGCCGATCGAGTCGTGGGCGCCATCGCCCACGGTGCTGCTCTGGATGCGACACGACCAACGCCCCCGTCGTCGTCCCGACCGGAGTGTTTCACGTTCGGCCGGGCCGCCGAGGTGGATCGGCGCAGCCGGGGTGGGCTGGATCGGCTCCACGGCGGCCGGGCGGAGCGGCGGGACCGGGATCGGCTCGCGTGGCCGTGGCTGTCGACGTGTGGCAGGGTTGGCGCGTGCCACCCACTCCCGCCGGCCAGTTGGCCGTTACGAACCTGCACCGGGCTGCGCGGATCGAGGACGCCGTGCACCAGCTCGTCCAGCGCCGGCTGCGGCGCACCGGCTGGCGGGTCAACATCGTCGCGTACACCGGCTATGGCGCACCGGGCTGGGTGCGGGTGATGTGTCGCGTGCTGCTGGGCCGTCCGGACACCCGCCAGCGAGGTCGGCTGGACAAGGTCCGCGGCTGGCGCAGCTTCACCACGCTGCCGAACAAGCACGTCACGGTGACCATCGAGGCCGGCGGGGTGCGGCACGAGACGCAGGCCGACCGCAGCGGCTTCGTCGACACCCTGGTCGAGGCGGACCTGCCGCCCGGCTGGGGTACGGTCCGGCTCAGTGTCCCGGACGCCGAGCCGGTCGACGCCCCGGTGCGCATCCTCGACCCGGAGGTCAAGTTCGGCATCATCTCCGACATCGACGACACGGTGATGGTGACCGCGCTGCCCCGGCCACTGCTCGCCGCATGGAACACGTTCGTGCTCGACGAGCACGCCCGCAACGCGGTGCCCGGCATGGCCGTGCTCTACGAGCGGCTGGTCACCGCGCACCCCGGCGCACCGGTCTTCTACCTCTCCACCGGGGCGTGGAACGTGGCGCCCACGCTGACCCGCTTCCTGTCCCGCCACCTCTACCCGGCCGGGCCGCTGCTGCTCACCGACTGGGGCCCGACCGCCGACCGCTGGTTCCGCAGCGGCATGGAACACAAGCGGGTCACGCTGGCCCGACTGGCCCAGGAGTTCCCCGACGTGCGCTGGCTGCTCGTCGGCGACGACGGCCAGCACGATCAGGAGATCTACCGGGAGTTCGCCGCCGCCCACCCGGAGAACGTCGCCGGGGTGGCGATCCGCCGGCTCTCCCCGACCCAGTCGGTGCTGGCCGGCACCCTGCCCGCCCCAGCCGGCCGCCCGTCGTCGGGGCCGGTGGGGCAGAAGTGGCTGTCCGCCCCGGACGGCGCCGGCCTGTGGCAGCTGATGCGCGACGCCGGCCTGGTCTGACCGCCCGGCCGCGTCAGCTTCGGCGGAGCCAGACGGCACCCAGCGGCGGGACCTGGAGGGCCGCCGAGGCGACCATTCCGTGCCACGGCACGTCCTCGGCCCGTACCTCGCCCAGGTTGCCCACCCCCGACCCGCCGTAGTGCTGCGCGTCGGTGTTGAGCACCTCCTGCCAGGTGCCGCCGGCCGGTAGGCCGATCCGGTAGTCGTGCAGCGGCTGGGCGGAGAAGTTCGCCACGCACACCAGCGTCGAACCGTCCGGGGCGATCCGGACGAACGACACGGTGTTGTTGGCGACGTCGTCGCCGGCGATCCAACGGAACCCGGCCGGCTCGGTGTCCTGTGCCCAGAGCGCCGGGGTGTCCCGGTAGACCCGGTTGAGGTCGGCGACGAGCCGTTGCACACCGGCGCGGGCCGGGTCGTGCAGCAGGTACCAGTCGAGGCCGCGCTCCTCGCTCCACTCCCGGTCGTCGGCCAGTTCGGAGCCCATGAAGAGCAACTGCTTGCCGGGGTGCGCCCACATGTACGCCAGCAGCGCCCGCACGTTCGCCAGCCGCTGCCAGGTGTCGCCGGGCATCTTGCCGGCCAGTGAGCCCTTGCCGTGCACCACCTCGTCGTGGCTGATCGGCAGCACGTAGTTCTCGCTCCAGGCGTACGCCAGGGAGAAGGTGAGCTGGTGGTGGTGGTGCTGGCGGTAGATCGGGTCCTTCGAGGTGTAGAGCAGGGTGTCGTGCATCCAGCCCATGTTCCACTTGAAGCCGAAGCCCAGCCCGCCGTCGGCGGTGGGGCGGGTGACACCCGGCCAGGCGGTGGACTCCTCGGCGATCATCACGACGCCGGCGTGGTGCTTGTAGACGGTCGCGTTCACCTCCTGCATGAGCGCGATGGCCTCCAGGTTCTCCCGGCCGCCGTACTTGTTCGGGGCCCACTCGCCGTGGTTGCGGGAGTAGTCCAGGTAGAGCATCGAGGCGACCGCGTCGACCCGCAGCCCGTCGACGTGGAACTGGTCGCACCAGTAGAGCGCGTTGGCGACCAGGAAGTTGCGGACCTCGTTGCGGCCGAAGTCGAAGACGTACGTGCCCCAGTCGGGGTGCTCGCCACGCCGCGGGTCGGGGTGCTCGTAGAGCGGGGTGCCGTCGAACCGGGCCAGCGCCCACTCGTCCTTCGGGAAGTGCGCGGGCACCCAGTCCAGGAGTACGCCGATGCCGGCGGCGTGCAACTGGTCGACGAGGTGGCGGAACTCGTCCGGGTCGCCGAACCGGGAGGTCGGCGCGTAGTAGCCGGTCACCTGGTAGCCCCAGGAGCCGCCGAACGGGTGTTCCATCACCGGCAGGAACTCCACGTGCGTGAAGCCCAACTCGGTGACGTACGCGGTGAGTTGTTCGGCCAGTTCGCGGTAGCCCAGGCCGGGCCGCCACGAGCCGAGGTGCACCTCGTAGACGCTCATCGGTTCCTGGTGCGGCTGCCGTTCGGCCCGCCGGGCCAGCCAGTCCGCGTCGTTCCACCGGTACGTCGAGTGGTGCACAACCGAGGCGGTGGCCGGCGGCACCTCGGCGTACGCGGCGAGGGGGTCGGCCTTGTCCCGCCACTGCCCGTCGGCGCCCAGCACCCGGTACTTGTAGCGGGCCCCGACCCGGGCGTTGGGGACGAACAGCTCCCACACCCCGCTGGAGCCGAGCGACCGCATCGGCCAGCCGTCGTCGGGGCCCCAGCCGGTGAAGTCGCCGATCACCCGCACCCCACGAGCGTTGGGCGCCCAGACGCTGAACGCCACGCCCTCGTCGAAGACCCGGGCGCCGAGCGCCTCCCACAGCCGCTCGTGCCGGCCCTCGCGGATCAGGTGCAGGTCCAGCTCACCGAGGGTCGGCGGGTAGCGGTACGGGTCGTCGTGGGCGGTGCCGTCGACCTCCACCCGGTAGTCGAGCACGGTGCCGTCGACCTGCGCCTCGAAGACGCCCACGTCGTGCACCCGCTTCATCGGGTGCCGCTCGTCGCCGACGAGCAGCGCGACGTCGCCGGCGCCCCGGCGCATCGTGCGGATCGTCGTCGAGCCGTCGGCGGGGTGCGCGCCGAGCAGCGCGTGCGGGTCGTGCGTCGCGCCGGAGATCAGCTGGTCCATCGGTCGTCCTTCGGGGCGGGAGCGGTCGGCGCGGAACGGGACGAGCGGGCGGCAGCCGAACGGGCGGCGGACAGCCGGGACGCCACAGTGGCCGGGGTCGTCGTGGCCGGAGTCGTCGTGGCCGGGGTCGTCGTGGCCGGGGTCGTCGGCGCGGTGCCGCCGGAGAGGTCGTCCGGCACCTCGGCGACGGTGAGGTCGGCCGGCTCGGCGCCCGCCGGCTGCGGCTCGGTCGGCGGGATGGGGCGACGCACTGTCAACACGTGCGCGGGTTGCAGGTACGGGTCGAGCCGCACCGCGTTGCGCTGACCCCAGTCGTAGCTGGTGCCGGTCAGCTCATCGTGCACCGTGAACCGTTCGTGCCAGTCGAAGCCGAGCGCCGGCATGTCGAGGGTGGTGTTGCCCCACTGCACGGCGCGCGGGTCGAACGAGCAGATCACGATGACCGTGTTGCCGGTCTCCGGGTCGTGCTTGGACCAGCAGAGCAGCGCCGGGTTGTCGATCTCGTGGAAGCGCAGGTTACGGAGCTGGTGCAGGGCCGGGTTGTCGTGGCGTACCTGGTTGAGGGTGGCCAGGAACGGCGCCAGCGAGCGACCCTGCGCCTCGGCGCCGGCCCAGTCCCGGGGGCGCAGCTCGTACTTCTCGTTGTCCAGGTACTCCTCGGCGCCCGGCCGGGCCACGTGCTCGAACAGCTCGTAGCCCGCGTACAGACCCCAGGAGGGGGAGAGCAGCGCGGCCAGCACCGCCCGGATCTTGAACATCGGCGGGCCGCCGTGTTGCAACGACTCGTGCAGGATGTCCGGGGTGTTCGGCCAGAAGTTCGGCCGCATGTAGTCGGCCGCCTCGATCAGCTCCTCGCAGTACGCCCGCATCTCGGCTGCCGTCGTGCGCCAGGTGAAATAGGTGTACGACTGCGTGAAGCCGATCTTGCCGAGGCCGTGCATGATGGCCGGCCTGGTGAACGCCTCGGCCAGGAACAGCACGTCCGGGTCGACCGCCTTCACCTCGGCGATCAGCCAGTGCCAGAAGTCGAACGGCTTGGTGTGCGGGTTGTCCACCCGGAAGATCCGGATGCCCTCGCCGACCCAGTGCAGCACCACCCGCAGCACCTCGGCCCGGATGCCCTCCGGGTCGTTGTCGAAGTTGACCGGGTAGATGTCCTGGTACTTCTTGGGCGGGTTCTCCGCGTACGCGATGCTGCCGTCGGCCCGGGTGGTGAACCACTCCGGGTGCTCCGTGACCCAGGGGTGGTCCGGCGCGCACTGCAACGCCAGGTCCATCGCCACTTCCAGGCCCTGTGCCGCCGCCGCCTGGATGAAGGCTCGGAAGTCCGCCGGCGTACCCAGATCGGGGTGGATCGTGTCGTGGCCGCCCTCGGCGGCGCCGATCGCCCACGGCGAGCCCACGTCGGTCGGCCCGGCGGTGAGCGCGTTGTTCGGGCCCTTGCGGTTGACCCGGCCGATCGGGTGGATCGGCGGCAGGTAGAGCACGTCGAAGCCCATCGCGGCCACCCCCGGCAGCCGCTCGGTGGCGGTCGCGAAGGTGCCGGACCGGCCGCCCGCCGCCCCTTCTGAGCGGGGGAAGAACTCGTACCAGGCCGAGTAGAGCGCCCGCTTGCGGTCGACCCAGATCGAGTACGTGTCACCGGCGGTGACCATCTCCCGCACCGGGTGCTCCCAGAGCAGGTCGGCCAGGGTCAGCGCCGGGTCGACCCGCTGCGCCAGTGGCAGGTCGGTGTCGACCAGCGCGGTGAGGGCGTCGGCGACCCGGGGCCGGTCGGCGGTCGGCACGAGGCCCCGGGCGGCGGCGAGCACCCGTGCGCCCTCGGCCAGGTCGTTGGCCAGGTCCTCCGGCCCCTGCCCGGCGGCGATCTTCTTGGTCACCACGTTCTGCCAGGTCAGGTACGGGTCCTGGAACGCCTCCACGGAGAAGGTCCACGGCCCGACGGCGTCCGGTGCGATGGTGGCGTGCCAGCGGTCCTGGCCGGGCTCGCCGGGGCGCATCCGGGTGAACGGTCGGCTCGCGCCGTCCGGACCGGCCCACACCACGTTGCAGCCCAGCGCGTCGTGCCCCTCCCGGTAGGCGCGCGCCGACACCGGAATGGGCTCGTCGACCACCGCCTTGGCCGGGTATCGCCCGCACGAGACGACCGGGGAGACGTCTTCGATCGGGAACCGTCCAGTCACCCCGCCAACCTACTGCGCGAGATCCGTTCGCGCGCGGCCAAGCCGTCAAGATCCACACCGGTTCAAGGAAAGCGCGGTGTCGGCGCGCTCCGGATGCGGCGGTTTCCTGAAACCCGAGTAGATCTAGACCGGGCGAGAGGTCTTCCGGTCCTGTTGGCGGTCCCGCCGGGGCGGACCGCCGACCCGGAGGTGACGTAGCCTCCGGCCATGATCGAACGGGTGAAAGTCGCGGTTGTCGGTGTCGGTAACAACACCTCGGCACTGGTGCAGGGGCTTGCTCTCTACCGCCAGAGCGGCAGCCTGGTCGGAATCCGCAGGCCGATGATCGACGGGCTCGGGGTGGGGGATGTCGACGTCGTGGCGGCCTTCGCCACCTCCGAGGAGAAGATCGGTCGGGACCTGACCGAGGCGATCTTCCTGGCGCCCAACAACTTCCCTCGGCTGAACTGCGACCTGCCCAGAGCGGGTGTGCCGGTCACGAAGGGCCTGGTCGACGCGAGCGAGGTGCAGCGGGTGGCAGCGGCGCTGGCAGGGGCGGAGGTGCTGCTCTACTCGGCACCGAGTGGCCGGCCGGAGACCGCCCAGGCGTACGCCGAGGCAGCCCACACGGCGGGCGTCGCCTTCATCAACACGACCTCCGACCCGGTCGCCCGCGATCCACGCTGGATCGACAGGTTCGAGGCAGCCGGGCTGCCGCTGCTCGGCGACGACCTGGCCAGCCAGTTCGGCACCTCGGTGCTGCACAACGCGCTGCTGCGGCTCCTGGAGGAGCGGGGCCTCACCCTGGTCAGCTCCTACCAGGTCAACCTGGGCGGCACCGAAGACTTCCGCAACCTGGTCGAGAACCCCAACACCAAGAAGCAGTCCAAGCTCAACGCCCTGTCGGGCGCTGACAGCGTCGAGGTGGCCCCGCTCGGGTACCTGCCGCATCTCGCGTCGCAGAAGGTGGCTCACCTCAACCTTGAGGCGCAGGGTTGGGGTGAAACGTCGGTGAGCCTCGACGTGAAGCTGAAGGTGCATGACCCGAGTGGCGCCGCGGGGGTCAACATCGACCTCATCCGCATCGCCGCCAGCGCGCTACGGAACGGGCGTGGTGGTCAGTGCGCCGAGGCGACGTCGTTGCTCAAGTCGCCGCCGGGGACGGCGATCTGAAGTCCGTCTCCCTCAGGCCGCGCCGACGGAGCAATAGACCTCCAGGGTCTGCCGGGCGATGGCGTCCCAGGAGAAGTGCTTCACGGCGCGCTGCCGGCCGGCCAGGCCGAACCGCTCGGTGCGCGCCGGGTCGGCGAGCAGCGTGTTGATCGCCGCCGCCAGGTCGGCGACGAACTTCTCCGGCTCCAACGGGGTCCCGGACCCGTCGGTGGCCTGCTCGATCGGCACCAGCAGGCCGGTCTCGTCGTCGGCCACGACCTCGGGGATGCCGCCGGTCGCGGTCGCCACCACGGCCGTCTCGCAGGCCATCGCCTCCAGGTTGACGATGCCCATCGGCTCGTAGATCGACGGGCAGGCGAAGACGGTGGCGTGCGTGAGCACCTGGATCACCTCGGGCTTGGGCAGCATCTCGGCCACCCACACCACGCCGGAACGGTTGGCCCGCAACTCGGCGACCAGCCCCTCCACCTCGGCGGCGATCTCGGCGGTGTCCGGCGCGCCGGCGAGCAGGACGAGCTGGGTGTCCGCCGGCAACTCCCGGGCGGCCCGCAGCAGGTACGGCAGCCCCTTCTGCCGGGTGATCCTGCCGACGTAGACCACGCTGGGGCGGGACGGGTCGACGCCGAGCCGGTCGAGCACGTCGGTGCCCTGATCCGGGGCGTACTGAATGGTGTCGATGCCGTTGTAGACCACCCGGACCCGGTCGGGGTCGATCTGCGGGTACGCGGTGAGCACGTCGTTGCGCATCCCGCCGCTGACCGCGATCACCGCGTCGGCGGCCTCCATGGCGGTGCGCTCGATCCAGGAGGAGAGCGCGTAACCGCCGCCGAGCTGCTCGGCCTTCCACGGTCGCAGCGGCTCCAGGCTGTGCGCGGTCACGACGTGCGGCACCCCGTGCAGCAGCTTCGCGGTGTGGCCGGCCAGGTTCGCATACCAGGTGTGGCTGTGCACCACGTCGGTGCCGGCCGCGCCGGCGGCCATCTCCAGGTCCACGCCCATCGTGCGCAGCGCGGCGTTCGCGCCGGTCAGGCCGGGCGGTTCGGGGTACGCGGTGACGCCCGGCTCGGTGCGCGGCAGGCCGAAGCAGTGCACCCGTACGTCGGCGAGGTGGCGCAACTCCCGAGCCAGGTACTCGACGTGCACGCCCGCGCCGCCGTAGACCTCCGGTGGGTACTCGCGGGTGAGCAGATCGACGCGCAGGGATCCGGTGGCCGGGGAGGAGTCGGTCATGTGCGCACCCTAGTGCAGAAGACTCCCCGTACGAGTGGTGAAGTGGGACGCGGGTGGATAGCGTCGGGGCATGGCTGCCAAGGTGCTCGCGATCGTCCTGGCGGGTGGGGAGGGCAAGCGCCTGATGCCACTCACCACGGATCGGGCCAAGCCGGCCGTCCCGTTCGGCGGGATGTACCGCATGGTCGACTTCGTCCTCTCCAACCTGGCCAACGCCGGCTATCTCAAGATCGTCGTGCTGACCCAGTACAAGTCCCACTCCCTCGACCGACACATCACCAAGACCTGGCGGATGTCCACGCTGCTCGGCAACTACGTCACCCCGGTGCCCGCGCAGCAGCGTCGTGGCCCGTGGTGGTTCGCCGGCTCGGCCGACGCCATCTACCAGAGCTTCAACCTGATCAACGACGAGCAGCCCGACTACGTGATCGTCTTCGGCGCCGACCACATCTACCGGATGGACCCGCGGCAGATGGTGGAGGACCACATCGCCTCCGGCGCGGCGGTGACCGTCGCCGGCATCCGCCAGCCGCTGTCGATGGCCGACCAGTTCGGCGTCATCGAGGTCGGCGAGGACGGCAAGCGGATCCGGGCGTTCCGCGAGAAGCCCACCGACGCGGTCGGCCTGCCCGACGCACCGGACGAGATCTACGCCTCGATGGGCAACTACGTCTTCACCACCCGGGCGCTCTGCGAGGCGGTCGAGCGCGACGCCGAAGACAAGTCCAGCAAGCACGACATGGGCGGCAGCATCATCCCGATGCTCGTCGAGCGCGGCGAGGCCAACGTCTACGACTTCCGCGACAACGAGGTGCCGGGCAGCACCGACCGTGATCGCGGCTACTGGCGGGACGTGGGAACGCTCGACTCGTTCTACGACGCGCACATGGATCTGATCAACGTGCACCCCGTCTTCAACATGTACAACTTCGACTGGCCGATCTACACGGAGCAGCCGCCGTGGCCGCCGGCGAAGTTCGTGCACCAGTGGGGTGAGCGGGTCGGCAGGGCGGTCGGCTCGATGGTCTCCCCGGGTGTGGTGATCTCCGGCTCGCTGGTGGAGAACTCGATCGTCTCGCCGAAGGTGCGGGTGCACTCCTGGGCGCACGTCGAGGGCTCGGTGCTGATGGAGGGTGTGGAGATCGGCCGGCACGCGGTGGTCCGGCGGGCCATCCTGGACAAGAACGTGTTCGTCCCGGAGGGCGTCGAGATCGGCGTCGACCTGGAGAAGGACCGGCAGCGCTACACCGTCTCCGACAACGGCATCGTGGTGATCGGCAAGGGCCAGAAGGTCGTGCCGTGACCGACCCGCACTCCCCGAGGAGGATCCCGCAGTGACCCACCCCCGTGCCGGCCAGCCCGCCGAGCCCGCCGACCTGGTCGACGTGCCGCGCCTGGTGACCGCCTACTACGCCGAGCATCCGGATCCCGCGGACCCGGCCCAGCAGGTCTCCTTCGGCACCTCCGGCCACCGCGGCTCCAGCCTGCGCCACGCGTTCAACTCCGACCACATCCTGGCGGTCACCCAGGCGCTCTGCGACTACCGGCGCGAGCAGGGGCTGGACGGGCCGCTCTTCCTCGCCCGGGACACCCACGCGCTATCCGCGCCGGCCGCGGTGGACGCCCTGGAGGTGCTCGCCGCCAACGGGGTCACCGTGCTGGTGGACAGCCGCGACGGCTACACCCCGACACCGGCGCTGTCGCACGCGATCCTCACGCACAACCGTGGGCGGACCAGCGGGCTCGCCGACGGCATCGTCATCACCCCGTCGCACAACCCGCCCGACGACGGCGGCTTCAAGTACAACCCCACCAACGGCGGGCCGGCCGACACCGACGTGACCCGGTGGATCCAGGACCGGGCCAACACCATCCTCGCCGCCGGGCTCAAGGAGGTCCGCCGGATCACCTACGCGCGGGCGCGGGCCGCCGACACCACCGGGGAGTACGACTTCCTCGCCAACTACGTCGACGACCTGCCGGCGGCGATCGACATCGACGCCATCCGCGACGCGGGTATCCGGATCGGCGCGGACCCGCTGGGCGGGGCGAGCGTGGCGTACTGGGGTGAGATCGCCGAGCGGCACCGGCTGGACCTGACCGTGGTCAACCCGACGGTCGACCCGACCTGGCGGTTCATGACCCTGGACGGCGACGGCAAGATCCGGATGGACTGCTCCTCGCCGAACGCGATGGCGTCGCTGATCGCCGCGCGGGCCGACTACCAGATCTCCACGGGCAACGACGCCGACGCCGACCGGCACGGCATCGTCACCCCGGACGCCGGGCTGATGAACCCCAACCACTACCTGGCGGTGGCGATTCGTCACCTGTTCCGCACCCGCAACGAGTGGGGGCCGGCCGCCGCGGTGGGCAAGACCCTGGTCTCCTCGTCGATGATCGACCGGGTCGCCGCCGACCTGGGTCGGCCGCTGTTGGAGGTGCCGGTCGGCTTCAAGTGGTTCGTACCCGGCCTGCTGGACGGCGCGGTCGGCTTCGGTGGCGAGGAGAGCGCCGGGGCGTCGTTCCTGCGGCGCGACGGCTCGACCTGGACCACCGACAAGGACGGCCTGCTGCTCTGCCTGCTCGCCGCCGAGATCCAGGCCACCACCGGCCGCAGCCCGAGCGAGCACTGGGCGGAGTTGGCCGAGCGTTTCGGCGCGCCCGCGTACGCCCGGATCGACGCTCCGGCCACCCGGGAGCAGAAGGCCGTGCTCGGCAAGCTCTCCCCGGAGCAGGTCACCGCCACCGAGCTCGCCGGTGAGCCGATCACCGCGGCGCTGACCACCGCCCCCGGTAACGGCGCACCGATCGGCGGCCTCAAGGTCACCACCGAGTCCGGCTGGTTCGCCGCCCGCCCGTCCGGCACCGAGGACGTCTACAAGATCTACGCCGAGTCGTTCCAGGGTCCGGAGCACCTGAAGCGCATCCAGGAAGAGGCCAAGAACCTGGTGGACGAGGTCCTGACCCAAGCCTGACCCCACCGCCCCTCCCGCCGCCCCGGTCTCGACCCGGCCGGGGCGCGGGTTGGGTGGGTTAGCAGGGTGGGGGGATTTCTTGTTGGGTGCGTCGGCGTAGTTCCTCGGGGAGCAGCTCGCGGAGCTGGTCGGGGAGGAACGGCAGGTCGAGCAGGGTCATCTTCAACTGGTTGCGCTCCTGGTAGCGCAGCGGGTCGAAACGGACCACCAGGCCGGCGTTGCGGCGGTACGTGATGGCCACGGTCCCCTCCGTCGCCGCGTCGCGGAACACCAGCCCGTCCATCTCCACCACGACCGGCGACGAGTCGGGTCGGAGCTGCAGCCGGATGTTCTCGTCCGGCGAGAGCACCACCGACCGGGAGATGCCGGCCATCGGCGCCGACGGCGTGATCACCACCGAGTCGGCGGCGGGGGAGATCAGTGGGCCGCCGGCGGCGTAGCTGTAGGCCGTCGAGCCGATCGGGGTGCTGACCACCACAGCGTCGCTGCGGTAGTAGCCGTACTGCTGACCATCGATGGCGAGGGTGACGCTGACGAAGCCGGAGCCGGGCTGGCGCACCAGCGCGATGTCGTTGAACGCCACGACGTCGTCACCGCACACGTCGCAGGCCAGGCAGGCGTGCGACTCGATGGTGAAGTCCTTCGACAGCAGCCGGCTCAGCGCGTCGGGCAGCTCCGGCGGCTCGATCTCGACGAGAAACCCCAGATGACCCAGGTGTACGCCGAGCACCGGCTTCGGGTCGAGGACGGCGGAGCGCAGCGCACCCAGCATGGTGCCGTCGCCGCCGACGCTGATCAAGGCGTCGGCGCGGGTCGCCACCTCGTCCGCCGGCACCGGCACGATGCAGGACGAGACGCGGTGCTGGTCCTCCTCGCGCACCATCAGCGTCTTGTGGTGACGCTTCGCCCACCGTTCGATGATCCCGACCACCTCGGTGACATCCCGGGTGGGGTGCAGCACAAGTCCCAGCCCCGACACCCGTACAGCTCATCACATCGGCGGCGACCGCACCCGCCGTACCGCGAAGGTGCGCCGGCACGTCGACGTCCTGCGCGGGACGCGCCGGGGCGACGGTGGCGACCGTCCGCGCCGCAGCACTCCTGGGCAGCTCCGTCACCTCGACTCGGCGGGATCGTTACGGAGGTGTTTGGTCCGGTGACGGTATGCCATTCCCGCCGATTGCTCCGTAAGTGAGGTCAACAGGTGCCCAGTCGCGTTCGCACCATGATCCGCAGGGTCCAGGACCACCTCGCCGGCTCCCGTGATCCTGAGGCTTTCGCCCGGTCACTCGGGGTGAAGCTGAACGGCCGGGTCAAGTTCTACGCGGTGAACCGGGCGATGTTCGGGTCCGAACCATGGTTGATCACCATGGGCGACAACGTGTTCATCACCGCCGGGGTCCAGTTCGTGACCCACGACGGTGGCACCCTGATCCTCCGCAAGGACCACCCCGAGCTGGACTGGACAGCGCCGATCACGATCGGCAACGACGTCTACATCGGCATGCGGTCGATGATCCTGGCCGGGGTCAACATCGGTAACCGGTGCGTGATCGGGGCGGGTTCGATCGTCACCCGCGACATCCCGGACAACACGGTGGCGGCCGGTGTGCCGGCTCGCCCGCTGCGCACCACCGACGAGTACCTGGAGCAGTTGCAAGCCAAGTCGCTGGGGATCGGCCACCTCGCGGTCCCGGCGAAGCATGAGGCGATCAAGAAGATCTACGGGGTGACAACGGTCTGACGCTGCCGGTGGCGCGCGGCCTGGATGGCACGGGCGCCGTCGCGTACCGGTGCGGCCGGTCGACGGAAGTAGGCGAATCTCGCCTTCTTCCCATGACGGATTTGCCGTTACTGCACCCTGACCTCGCTCGATGTACAGGTGGTCGATCCACACACCGAGGGGCTGTCGATGCGCATTCTGATCACTGGTGGGGCCGGTTTCATCGGTTCGAACCTGGCCCGTGCCGCGTTGGTCGATCCCGCGGTGAAGGAGGTGGCCATCCTCGACGACCTGTCGGTCGGGCTGCGCGGCAACCTCGACGGGCTGGATGTCGACTTCGTCGAGGGGTCGATCCTGGATCCGACTGCTCTGGATGCGGCGATGGCCGGACGGGAGGCGGTCGTCCACCTGGCGGCGCTGCCGAGCGTGCCCCGTTCGTTGAGCGACCCGCTCGCCTCCCACCACGCCAACGCCACGGGCACGCTCATGGTCCTCGAAGCGGCACGACGACACGATGTCGGCCACGTCCTGGTCGCCTCCTCCTCCTCGGTCTACGGCATGAACCCCGCACTGCCCAAGGCGGAGCTCACCTGGACCCGGCCGATGAGCCCCTACGCCGCCAGCAAGCTCGCCACCGAGGCGTACGCCCTCGCCCACCAGGCATCGTTCGGCCTGCCGACACTGGCCTTCCGGTTCTTCAACGTCTTCGGTCCGGGCCAGCGGCACGACCACGCCTACGCCGCGGTCATCCCCCGGTTCGTCCACGGGGCGCTGCGGGGGGAGCCCGTCGTGCTGCACGGCGACGGCACCCAGTCCCGCGACTTCACCTTCGTCGGCACGGTGTGCGAGGTCATCCTCGACGCGCTCCGCCGTCGAGTGCACCACCCGCACCCGGTCAACCTTGCCTTCGGAGCACGGGCAAGCCTGCTGCAGGTGCTCGACGAACTCACCGACCTGCTGGACCGCCCAATCGCCCGCGAGTACGCGCCGCCCCGCGCCGGCGACGTTCCCCACTCGTCGGCCGACAACACCACGCTGCGGGAGTTGTTTCCGAACGTCGTGCCGGTCGCACGCACCGACGGTCTCCGGGCGACGATCGAGTGGATGGCCGGGCTGGTGCCCGTCGAAAACGCCACACAGCGGTGACCCAGAAGGCGACGAGCAGGGTAGAGCGGGCACAACTCACCGCCGACGCGCCCCTTTCACCCGCCGTTCCCGGCACATCAGCCGCGACGGAGGCCGAACCGCGACGCGGCCTGTCGCGGATCCTGCCGGTGGGGCGGGACCACCGGCTCAGCGTGGACATCGCCACCTCGCTGGTCGCGAAGGGGGTCGGTCTCGCCGCGCCACTGGTCATCACCCCCGCGTGCTTCCGGTACCTCGGGGAGCAGCGCTACGGCCTGTGGATGGCGATCACCGCGCTTACCGGCATGGCCTGGTTCGCCGACCTGGGGCTCGGCAACGGCCTGCTCACCCGGCTCAGTCTTCTCGCCGACGACCCCCGCCAGCGGGCGCGGGAGATTTCCAGCGCGTACGCCACCCTCGGTATGGTCGCGCTCGCCCTGCTGTCCGGAATCGCTCTGCTCGAGCCCCTGGTGCCCTGGGCCCGGGTGTTCGGCGTCACCGACCCCGCCATCGCCGCAGAGGCGTCGACCCTGGCCCTGCTCTGCTTCGGGGCCTTCGCGATCAACGTTCCGCTCTCGCTGATCCAGCGGATCCAGTACGCGCGCGCGCAGGTCACCCAGAGCAATGCTTGGCAGGCGGCGGGTGCGCTCTCCTCGATGGCGGCCGTGCTCGGCGCGATCGCCGCGGGGAGTGGCCCACTGACGGTGATCGCCTGCGCCGTGCTGGCCGTCCCGGTGGCCAACCTGGTCAACACCCTCGTCTACTTCTGGCTCCAGGAGTCGACCGCGCGACCGCGCCCCGGGCTGGTGCACCGGGCCACGGCAGTGGGCCTGCTTCGACTGGGCCTGCAGTTCTTCGCGCTCTCGGCGATGTCGTCGATCGCACTCAACGTGGACAGCCCACTGGTCGCGCACGTCCTCGGGCTCAGCGTCGCCGCGTACTACGCGGTCGTCGGGAAACTCTTCGCCGTCCTCTCGCTCTTCGTCGGGCTCGTCGGGATGACGGTCTGGCCAGCCAACGGGGCCGCCCTCGCCCGAGGCGAGATCGCTTGGGTACGCCGGATCACCCGACGGATGGTGCTGCTCAACGGCGTAATCGTGGGAACGGCCGGGCTCGCGCTGGTCGTCGGCGGTCATCGCCTGCTCGACCTGTGGGTCGGTGGGGTCGACGTGGCGGTGGTACCGGTCGCCGTCCTGGCCGGACTCGCGCTCTGGTCATTCCTGGTGGCGACGGCCTCCCCGCTGCTCCTAGTCCAGAACAGCATCGGCCTCCTCCGTCCGCAATTCGTCGGCTGGGCTGCCTTCCTGCTGCTCGCGACCGCGCTGAAGCTCGCCGGGCTGCGCGCGTTCGGGCTGGTGGGCCTGCCGGCTGCCGGCTGCCTGGCCTATCTGCTCACCATGTGGCCCGCCGCCATCGTCGGTTACCGGCGGGCGCTGGCCACGTCCGATCGTGCCACCACTCGCAGCGAATCCGAAGTGGCAGTTTGACCATCCGTCGTCCCGGCCGGCCAGTCGGCCCTCTTCGACACCATGGGAGTCCTTTGATGAACCAGGCGCAGGTCGTCATCGACGCTGCTGGCGGGGCGGGTGGCGGCGCCGGACGTCTCAAGACCGAACTCGACGCCTTCCTCGCCGACGGCACCCCCCCGATCCGGGTCATCGGAGGGGACCGCCAGCTCACGTCGTCGTGGCTGGTGCGGCGCGAGGTCGCCGCCGCTGGCGCCCCCGTCGTCGTCTCGCTGAACAACGTCTCGTTCGCCTGGCGTGGCACCGAGCGGCGGGTCCTGGTGCACAACGCCCTGCACTTCCTGGCACCCGCCGAGCGGCACCTGTTGAAGTTGCAGCCCCGGTCGCTGCGGGCGCAGATCCCCGTGGTCCGGGGCATGCTGCACCGAGCCGACGTGATCGCCGTGCCGTGCTCGGCCATGGCGGAGCGGGTCGCCGATCGGGTGCCGGCGGTTCGTGACCGACTGCTGGTGCTCGGGAACCCGGTCAGCCCGGTCGGCCCTCGGGTGCCCACGGACGGGGTGTCGACGATCCTCGTCCCGGTTGTGCCGTCGCCGTTCAAGAACGTGGTGGCGGAGCTGCGCGTGCTGCTCGCCGCGCTGGACCGGCGCCAGCAACCGGTGCGGGTGCGGATGACCGCGCACGCGCACGAGCTGCCGGACGACCTGGCCCGACACCCGCGACTGGACCTGCTGGGGCAGTTGCCGCACCACGAGCTGGCCGAGCACTGGCGCCGGACGACCGCCGTCTTCTTCCCGTGCCTGGTGGAGTCCTTCGGCTACCCGCTCGCCGAGGCACGCGTCTACGGCCTGCCGGTGCTGGCACCGGAGAGCGCGCAGGCGCGCGAGGTCGCGGGCAGCGCCCTGACCCCGTACCGCCTGACGGACGTGGACAGTCTCGCGGACGCTCTCGACGACATCGACCGGACGGTGACCCCGGAACCCGATGCGTTCGAGCGGGGTGCGTACTTCACCCGGCTGCTGGGGCTCGACCGGGGCCGCCCGGGACGCCAGGCCGACAGTTCGCCGTTGGCCGGGGCGCGGGTGGTCCGTCCGTGACGAGAGGGCGGAACGGAGCGGAGGGGGGCGGGATGTCCGGGTACGAGGTCGACAGCGTCGGTGCCGGCGACGGGCAGGACAGGCAGGGCGACGACGGCCGGTGTCGGGTCCTGCGGGTCGTCGGCGAGCTGAACTTCGGTGGTACGGAGATGCGGACCGCCGAGCTGCTGCCGCGTCTCGCCGCCGCCGGGACGGAGGTCCACTTCGTGACGCTCAGCGACCGGATCGGGCCTGGACCCCTGGCTGGGGCGGCCGTCCGACACGGTGGGTCGGTCACCCCGATCCCGCTCGACGTCCGGTTCCCACTGCGCTTCCTCGGGCTGCTGCGGCGGTTACGTCCGGACGTGGTCCACGTGGACTGCGGAAACTTCTCCGGTGCGGTCCTCAGCCTCGCTCTGCTTGGCCGCGTCCCGACCCGCGTCGCGCACTTCCGCGGCGACGACAACCAGCACCGGAACCTGCGTCGGCGGGCGCAGCGGTGGTTCTGGCGGCAGCTGTTGCGGGCCTCGGCCACCGACATCCTCGGCGTCTCGCCCAGCGCGCTCACCTGCGGATACCACAGTGCCTGGCGCGACGACCCGCGGTGTCAGGTCGTCCTCAATGGTCTGGACCTCGACCGGCTCCACCGGCCGAGCAGCCACCATCTCCGGGCCCTGACCGGGGCCGGCCCGGACGACCTGCTCTGCGTCAGCGTGGGGCGGGCCGCACCGGAGAAGCGGCGTTGGCTCCTGCCGCCGATCCTGGCCGGTCTGCGCGACCAGGGCGTCGACGCCCACGTCGTGTTCGTCGGCCCCTCGAACGAGCATGACGAAGCCCGCCTCCGAGCCGCCGCCGTTGTGCACGAAGTCGTCGATCGGGTGCACCTGCTCGGCCCGCGTGACGACGTGGGCGGGCTGCTCCGTCAGGCCGATGTGGTCGTGCACCCGTCCTGTCTGGAAGGGCTGCCGGGCGGTGTGCTGGAACCCGTCGCCCTGGGGATCGGCACGGTGGCCGCCGATCTGCCCGGTGTGCGCTTCATCGACGAGCACCTGCCCGGCGTCACCATCGTCGAGGTCGAGGCGGCACCGGCGGTCTGGGCGACGGCGGTACGGGCCGCTGCCGGCTACACCATGGCGACGGATCCCGAGACGGTCAGCAAACGCTTCCAGCTGAGCCCCTTCGCGATCGAGACGGCAGTCGAGACGCACCTGGCGATCTACCGGCGGCGGCTGTCTGGCGGCCCGCCGTCCGCACCTGTTGTCAACAACAGAAGTCGGCTGCCGGCCGCTTCGGAACGGTGAGACAGATGAACGATCAGACGACGGTGCTCGGCGCCGATCACGAGAGACACGACGGCCCAGCGCGGGGGGTTGACCGGCCGCGTCCACTCCTGGTCGGCCACTACCGCTTCCCGTACGGGGACGCCACCTCGAACCGTCTGCTGCAGCTGGCCCGGTGCGCGGCGCCCCACGGCACGCAGACCCTGGTGGTCAACGACTGGCCGTGTGACGGATCCGCACCCTCGCGCGACGAGGTGGCGGGCATCGAGCTGATCACGCTGCGAACCAGGGGGGGAAACCCGGTCACCCGGATGGCGGCCCGCCTCGCCCGACCGATACGTGTGCTGCGGGCGATGCGTCGCCGCGGCGTCGTACGCGGTGACGTGTCGGTGGTGCTGCTGCCGATGGCCATGATGACCCTGGGCAACTGGGCGGTGCTACGGCTGGCTCTGCGCTGCCCGGTGGTGGTGGACGCCAGCGAGCGGCACGACCGCCACCAGTTTCAGCGCGGCTGGCTGACCCCGTACTTCGTCCGGCACCGCTGGTCCACCTTCCTGGCCACCCGTCTCGTCCACCGGGCCATAGCGGTGTCGACCACCCTCGGCGGTTACCTCGAACGACGGGGAGTCGACGTCCTGGTGGTGCCGCCACAGGTGGACTGCGACGAGTTCGCCGAGCCGCGGTCCTCGTCGCTGACCGGCGGGTTACGGCTCCTGTACGCGGGCACCCCGGGCCGCAAGGACATGCTCGACGTCATTCTCCGGGGGATCAGCCGACTCACCCCGCAGGATCAGGCGCGGGTACGCCTCACCATCGCCGGGGTGACCCGCGATGCCGCCGCCGCATCGTCCGACCTGGACATATCAGTGCTGGACTCGGTGTCAGCCGAGGTGACATTCCTCGGCCGGGTGCCTCGGGACAAGGTGCTCGCGCTGCTCTCCGAGTCGCATTTCTCGCTGTTGGTGCGCCCCACCGGTGGATACGCCGCCCACGGGTTCCCGTCCAAGGTGCCCGAGAGCCTCTCCGCCGGATGTCCGGTGCTGCTCAACTACACCAGCGATCTCGCCAGCTACGTGCAGGACGGGGTGGAGGGCCTGGTGCTCGACGGCAACGGTCCGGACGACGTTCGGCGCGGCATCGAGCGCGCGTTGCGCCTGCGGGACGAGGACTGGGCGCCGATGAGCCGGGCGGCCCGGGAGCGGGCCCGCGATTCCTTCGACCACCGTGCCTGGCGGGCTCGGGTGACAGCCTTCCTCGATCCCACCCGCGCTGCGCGCTGACTCGCAGGTTCCGAGCTGGCCGACGGCCGCCCCGACGGGGCGGCCGTCGGATGCTTCCCGGTCAGGCGGTCAGCGCACGGACATCCGCTCCCGCCGGGCCGAACCGTGCACCGTGGTCGGTTGCCGCTGGCCCGTCGGACTGTGCGGGTACGACCCGCCGTCGGCACGTGCCGAGATGTAAACGCTCGCGGGAACCCCGGACACGTGGCGTCCCGAGCGGGGACTTACCAAGACGCCCGCCACGGCGAGCCAGAACACGTACGGGTAGGGCTGGCCCATGCCGAACATCGTCGACTCGGTGACCTGGATCAGCAGGCCGGTGACGATGAGCCAGACCAGACCCGAATTGAGTGCGCCGACAGGAGCCAGCGCCGCCTTCAGCGCGACGAACAGGAGCAGCAGGAGCGGCGCGACGCCGATGACTCCCATCTCCAGCAGCCACTGCAGATAGCTGTTGTGCACCAGGTTGACGTTGGCGTCGAGGAAGCCGTTCTGACGGGTCTGTTCGAACAGCTGGAAACCCGAGGCGTATCCGAAGCCCAGCGTCGGACGGCTCTGCCACAGCTCGACGGCCGCCTGCCAGGTCTGGGTACGTCCGTTGGAGAAATCGCCATTGTCCGGGTCGGTGAACCGGGCGGCGATGGCCTGCACCCAGGGCGAGCCGACGAGGCTGGGGAGCATGCCGAACAGGTACGCCAGCCCGACACCCCCGACTGTCACCACCAGCAGGCGGGCCAGCGGCCCGACCCCGTGCCGCAGCACCACCCAGAGGCCACCGACGAAGAGGGCGATCAACGCGGTGCGGGACTCGGTGATGGGGAGGGCGATGGCCGCCGGGACGATGCCGAGCAACTGTGTCCGCTTGCGCGACTGCCGGTAGAGCGCCCAGCCGAGCGGAATCGTCAGGGCGCAGATGATGCTCAGCATGTTGGGGTTGGAGTACAAGCCCTGGAACCGCTCGTTGAAGGAGGTGGCGGACGCGCTGCCGGCGATGCCGAGGCCGAGACTGACCACGAGCGACAAGCTGAGGATCACGTAGACCACGTACAGGTCGGCGGTCACGGCCACCGCGTCGGCCCAGCGGCGCCAGAGCACCACGTGGGTCAACGCGGCCAGCAGCAGCAACGCGATGGCCTGCTGGAGTGTGTGCAACGGGGTGACCGACCAGAAGCTGCTCAGTGCGGCCAGCGCTGCGGTCGCCCAGAGCGCGGTGACGAACAGACTTGTCCAATGGTCGGTCCGCCGAATTCCACGGGGGTGCCCCAGCAACGCCCAGACGACCAGGCAGCCGACCGCCACGTAACGCGCGTAGAAGCTGAAGCTGACAAGCGACGGCATGTTCGACGAGGCGAAGATCAGCAGAACCGTCGCCACCGCCAGGATCCGCCCAAAACCGTCGAGCCGCCGCATGAGGTAGAGCGCGACGAACAGGAGCGCCACCCCGCCGGCGATCATCGGTTCGCCAACGGCAAAGGCTGTCGTGACCGCCGTGAGACATACTGCCCCAACGACGAGGGCGACGAGGCCAAGTCGTTCTACCACGTGATGTCCTTCGGCTCCTGCCGGCCTGGATCGGCATCGGCGCGTTGTCCTGGTCGCGACTCTGAGGATCGGCGGGGTGCAAACCCGCCGGTCCGCCGTGGTCGCGAAGATGTGTCGGGAGACAGGTCGGCGTGCGGCCGACCCGGCGTACGTGCGTTCAGACCCGGGCGGTGTGTCGGCTCGCCACGGTCTCGGGCACGTTCCACCTGGCTCGCGCGTCGTGCATCAGCCGGATCATGTCCGGCCAGGACGGCGGGCGGTATCCGGTGACCTGCGCCAACGCCTCGGCGCGCATCGACCGGTCGAGCACGAAGTCGGCGTCCGGCGACAACTCGCCCCGCCAGCCGTACACGTCGGCGACCAGCCGGAGCAGGTCGTACTTCGAGATCGGCTCGGCGGCGAGGTGGTACAGCCCGGTCAGGTCCTCGCGGGGCAGGATGACCTCGCGTAGCAGTCGGGCGAACTCGACAGTCGTCACTCCGCTGTAGATCGCCCTGGTGTACCCGCCCACCCGGCCCGGTTGGGAGAGGAACCAGTCCAGCAGTGACCGGTTGGTGGTCAACTCGTGTCCGATGATCGATGTCCGCAGGGTGAGCGCGGGAGCCAGCGTGGTCTCGCCCAGCAGCTTGGACTGCCCGTAGAGGTCCGGTGGGTCCGGCAGGTCGCTCTCCCGGTAACCACCGCGACTGCCGGAGAACACGCAGTCGGTGCTGACGTGCACCAGACGGTTGCCGAGCTGGGCGCAGGCGTCGGCCAGCAGGTGGGGGAAGAGCGCATTGAGCATTACCGTCTGGACGGCGTCCTGGACGTCCGGGCGCTGTTTGATCACGCCGACGCAGTTGACGACCACGTCCGGTCGGATGTCGTCGAGGACCTGTCGCACCTGCTCGAACCGGCTGACGTCGAGCGCCGGGGTGATCCGGGCGAGCAGTTCGGGCGGGAAGAGGTGCGCGCGGCCCTCCATGCTCCGCGCGGCGCCGTACACGTCGAGGGTTGGGTCCGCACTCAACTCCCGGACGAGTGCGTGGCCCAGCATCCCGGTCGCGCCGAGGACGAGGACGCGTCGGGTCATCGTGACTCCTTGTCCCGGCGGCCGCTCCTGGCCCGCCGTGCCGCATCGGTGAGCAGGTCGGCGAGGACCTGCACGTTTGTCGCTTGACTCATGTGCGTCAGGTAGTGGTCGCGGCCGGCGTGCCCCATCGCCCGTAGCCGTGAGCGCGGCGTCTGCCGGGCCTGCCGGACGACCTCGGCCAGGTTCTCCGGATCCTCGGGCTGGGCGTCGAAGCCGGCGCCGGCGTCGCGGACGACCCGAGCGGCGTCGCCGGGCGCGCAGGCGAGCACGGGTTGGCCGCAGGCCATGATCGACTGCACCTTGCTGGGCAGGGTGATGCTGAACAGCGGATCGTTCGCCAGGGACACGAGGTGCAGATCGGCGGCCGCCATTCGAGCCGCCAGGCGCTGCGGCGGAATCGGGTCGAGGAAATGGACGTGGCCGGGTCGGCTCTGCGCGGCCTGCGCTATCAGCGAGCCCTTCTCCACCCCGTCGCCGACCAGAACCAGGTGGACGTCCGGCAGGTCGTGCAGCCGGGCCACGGCGTCGATCACGGTGTCGAGTCGCTGCGCCGGGCCGTGGTTGCCGGCGTACATCAGCACGAAGTCGTCGTCGCGGAGGCCCAGCCGGGCGCGCAGGCCGGGCTCGGGCTCGGTCGGTTGCATGACCTTCTCGTCGGCCCAGTTGTAGACCACCGAGACCTTCTCGGCCGGAACCCCCCGCGCGATGATCGTGTCCCGCAGGCCGGGCGCGGGAACCGTGACGTGATCGGCCCAGCGGTACGTCCGCTCGGTGAACCAGCCGAGGCTCGTCTCCGCGAGCCGGCGGGCCACCCCGTCGGTGAGGAACCCGGTGGCGAAGACGGAGTCCGGCCAGAGATCCAGCACCATGGTCACGTACGGGGTGCCCCAGCGTCGTCGTGCCGCCATGGCCGCGGTGGTGGCGGTGACCGGTGAGGAGTACACCAGGGCGACGTCAGCGGTGCGCAGGACTGACGCGCCGAGCAGCGAGGAGGACGCGGCCCAGCTCAGGTAGTTGGCGACCCGGCCGAGCGCGGACCGGTCGTGGCTCGGGTGCAGTGGTGTGCGGACGACCCGGCCCCCGTCGCGCAGTTCCACGGTCCGACGCATGGCCGAGTACCCGTCGTACACGACGCCCTTGGGGTAGTTCGGTACCCCGGTGAGCACGTCGACGTCGAATCCCTGGCGGCGCAGCGAGTCGGTGATCCCCTCGGCGAAGGGCGCCGGTTCCGGAGGGAACCACTGGCTGACCAGTGCTACCCGGTCGGGTCGTCCGCCGCTGGTCGGGGCGCTCACGCCGCGGCGGCGTCGATGTGCGCCCGCACCTCCGGCAGGCTCATCAGCAGCGACTCGATCTCCGGGACGACGAGACGTCGTGTGTTGTGCGAGTTGAAGTCCTGGGTGCCGCGGTCGACGCTGCCCTCGTCGAAGTAGAGGGCGTAGTTGAGGTCCCGGCTGTCCACCGCGACGCGGAGGAAGTCGCCGAAGTCCTCGGCGCGGGACAGGTCCTCGCGGCTGGCGAGGGTCTCGTAGAGCTTCTCGCCGTGCCGGATCCCGAGGACGTTCATCTTGACGGGAACCGAGAACAGGTTGCACAGCGCCGTGGCCAGGTCGCCGATGGTGCAGGCGTCAGCCTTGCGGATGAAGACGTCCCCCGGCTGACCGTTACGGAAGGCGTGCTCCACCAGGTCCACCGACTGCTCCAGCGACATCAGGAAGCGGGTCATCGTCGGCTCGGTGACCGTCAGCGGTGTTCCCTTGCGGATCTGGTCGATGAAGAGCGGGATGACCGATCCTCGGGAGTACATGACGTTGCCGTAGCGCACACAGCAGACCCGGGTCCGGGCGGCCGGGTTGTTGCGCGCGTGGGCCTGCGCCACCTTCTCCATCAGCGCCTTGGTCATGCCCATCGCGTTGACCGGGTAGACCGCCTTGTCGGTGCTGAGCAGTACCAGCGCTTCGACGCCGTTCCGCTCGCAGGCGTCCACGACGTTGGCGCTGCCCAACACGTTGGTCCGCAGCGCCTCCAGGGGGAAGAACTCACAGGAGGGGACCTGCTTGAGGGCTGCGGCGTGGAAGACGAACTCGATGTCCCGGCTGGCCTTGGCAACCGAGTCGTAGTCGCGCACGTCGCCGACGTAGTAGCGGACCCGGTCGTCGCGGATCCGGTGCCGCATCGCGTCCTGCTTCGACTCATCGCGGCTGAGGACCCGCACTTCGGAGGCCCCGGCGTCGAGCAGGCGACGGACCATGGTCTGCCCGAAGGAGCCGGTCCCGCCGGTGATCAGGAAACGTCGATCCGACAGCGAGGAAATCACAACTCCTCCAGCCCTTTCCGCCACTACAGGGGGGTTCGCAGTTGTCATAGATTCGGACCATACCGTCCTAAGAAGACCAAGCACCTGGAAATCCGATAACCGTCGACAAATTTGATAGACGACTAATTTTCATCAAAAATGCCGCTACCACCGGCTATTGCTACTCGTTTGTCCAACGATCGAATTGCCGGCTCGAGACGGACTCCGGCGCAGGCGTCGGCGAAGGGTGGAGACATGACACGGGTGATGACGGTGGTAGGGACCCGACCAGAGATCATCCGGCTGTCCCGGATCATGGCCGGGCTCGATGAGACTGTGGAGCACGTGCTGGTCCACACCGGGCAGAACTGGGACACGGCCCTCTCCGAGGTCTTCTTCAAGGAGTTGGGGCTGCGCGAGCCGGACAGGTTCCTCCGGGTGGACACCTCTTCGTTGGGACGGGTGCTGGGAGGTGTGTTGATCGGCATGGAGGCGGCAATCGCCGAGCTGAGGCCGGACGCACTCCTGGTCCTCGGCGACACGAACAGCAGCATCGCCGCCCTGATGGCACGGCGGATGCGAGTGCCCGTCTATCACATGGAGGCCGGCAATCGTTGTTTCGACCTCAATGTGCCGGAGGAGACCAACCGGCGTCTGGTCGATCACGTAGCCGACTTCAACCTGGTCTACAGCGAGCACGCCCGCCGAAACCTGCTCGCCGAAGGGCTCCATCCGCGCCGGATCCTGCACACCGGCTCACCCATGCGTGAGGTGTTGAACCACTACGCCGCGGACATCGAGGGCTCGGGGATTCTGCGCCAGCTCGGCCTCGAACCCGGCGGCTACTTCGTGGTCAGCGCGCACCGGGAGGAGAACGTCGACCAGCCGGCCCGGCTGCGTCGGCTGCTCGACTGTCTACACGCCGTACGGCAGACCTGGGGGCTGCCGGTGCTCGTCTCCACCCACCCCCGTACCCGAAAGCGGTTGGAGGCCCTGACCGACGCCGATCTCAGCGTCGACGGCATAACCTTCCACGAGCCGTTCGGTCTCTTCGACTACGTAGGCCTGCAGAGCCAGGCCCGGTGCACCCTCTCCGACAGCGGCACCATCAGCGAGGAAGCAGCGATCCTCGGCTTCCCGGCGGTCACCCTGCGCGACTCGATGGAACGCCCCGAAGCGCTGGACGCCGGCGGCATCATCATGACCGGTCTCGACCCGGAGGGCGTCGTCGAGGCGGTCCAGGTCACCGTGGCCCAGGTCGCCGCGCAGGGGGTGCCCTGTCCGGTCGACTACCAGGTGCCGGACACCTCCCGACGGGTGGTCGACTTCATCCTCTCCACCGTTCGCCGGCACCACGACTGGGCGGGCATCCGCCGCTGAACGAGGCAGCCAACCGGGCCGGCGACCGCGCGTACCTGCGGTCGCCGGCCCGGTTGCGTGAACCCGGACGCCGGTGCGGACGGGCCGATCAGCGCGACTGCAGTGGTACGCCGAGTGGACCGTCCACCACCGGATGGCTCGGCTGGGTGCAGAGCAGCGCGAGGTGTTCGACGACCTTCGCCACATCCTCGTACGGGTCGAGTCCGCTGACCTCCATCGGATCGAGCGCCGGCACGGCCACGTGGGACACCAGGGGATGGAGGGGCCGGGCGTCGATCTCGCCGGTCCCGAGCAGGTCCTCGTGCAGCTTCTCGCCGGGCCGCAGGCCGGTGTAGACGATGGGCACCGAGCTGGACGCCTGGTCGGCCATCTGGCGTGCCAGGTCGATGATCCGGACCGGGTCGCCCATGTCGAGCACCAGCGCCTCTCCGTCCCGACCGATCTCGGCGGCCTGAAGCACCAGGTGGACGGCCTCCTGAAGGGTCATCAGGTAGCGGGTGACCTCCGGGTGGGTGACGGTCAAGGGCATCCCGGTCTCGATCTGCCGTTGGAAGGCCGTCACCACCGAACCGCGGCTGCTTAGCACGTTGCCGAACCGGACGCTCAGGAACGTACCCGGGAACCGGGAGGCGGCGTGCGCGGTCAACCGCTCCGTGATCCGCTTCGAGTAGCCGAGGACGCTGATCGGGTCCGCCGCCTTGTCGGTGGAGATGTTGACGAACTTGGCTACGTCCTGGCAGGCGTCGAGCACCGAAAGGGTGCCCCAGACGTTGGTCTTGATCGCCTCGCCAGGATGCCGCTGCAGCAACGTCAGGTGCTTGAGCGCCGCCGCGTGGAAGATGATCTCCGGGCGGCGCTGCCGGATGATCTGCCGGATCCCCTCGTCGTCGCGCAGGTCGGCGAGGATCAGCTCGGGCCCGTCCAGCATGGCCCGTCCGCTGAGCGACATCTGCAGGCTGTGCAGGGCCGACTCGTCCCGGTCGAGCATCATCAGCTCGCCGGGGTTGGCCTTCATCACCTGACGGCACAGCTCGGAGCCGATCGACCCGCCGGCGCCGGTGACCAGGATTCGCCGGCCGGTCAGACTGTTGGTGCTCAGCGGCAGGTCGCCGACCACCTGCCGGCGGCCCAGCAGGTCGCTGACCTGTACGTCGCGGACGTCGGTGACGGTGATCCGATGGTCGACCAGGTCCCGCACCGGGGGCAGTACCTTGAAGACCGCGCCGGCCTCGAGGGTGGCCTCGCGGATCTGGCGGATCAGCGCGGCGTCGGCGTTGGCCACCGAGAAGATGACCGCGGTGGCGCCGGTACGCCGGGCCGACTCGGTCACCTCGTGCCGTCCACCCAGTACGCGTACCCCGCCGATGCGCAGATCGCGCTTGTCCGGGTCGTCGTCGAGCGCGCCGACCGGTAGGTACCGACCGCGCGGGTCGCTGAGCATCGCGCGGAGCAGGCCCTGGCCGGCGTCACCCATTCCGAACAGCAGCACCGGCGTCGACGACCGTACGTCCGGCCGCATGGCGAGGTCGCGTCGGTGCCGGTACGCGAACCGCGCACCGAGCATGAACAGCAGGGCGAGCGCGCCACCCACCAGGGGGGTGCTCGCCGGGACCGGCCGCTCGCCGGACGGCAGCAGGGCGAGCAGCGCGATTCCCGCCGTGGTGATGGCGGTGCCGGCGACGCCCTGGACCTCCTGCAGGCTGCCCAGCGGGTGTCGCCCGGAGTAGAGCCGGCGCAGCGCGGCCACTGCCACGTGGACGACCGCCGCGACGACACCGACTGCAGCTGCCCGGCCCACTTGGCCCGGGGGGAGCTGGAACTCGAACCGGGTCCACGCGGCCGCGACGAAGCCACCGACCCAGGCGGTGGTGTCGGTGGCGAGGAACCCGACGGTGCGCTGGCGGGCCCGGGCCCGCCGGGCCTGCCGGTCCGCGCTCTGCGTGGTCTCGGTGTCCTGCGGCATGTGCTGGCTCCCTGTCCTGTCGCACGGCTGCTCCCGCCCGCACGGCAGAAGAGCCTCTAGGATCTTTGTTCTTGTTACATGCCAAATAAGCGCACTTGGGCGCTTTCTGTTATTACAAGCTGAGATGCTGTCTGATCGGTGGCCTCAGCGGGCTGGAACGCCCTTCACCGTCGCCTCATCGGGTACATCCCGGACGACGCAGGCACCTGCCCCGACGGTGCAGTCCCGCCCGATCCGCAGGCCCTGCAGCACTGCGGCGGTGGTCCCGATCAGCACACCCTCGGCCAGGTGACAATCCCCGGAAACCGCGGCGAGCGGGTTGACCGAGACGTAGTCCGCGAGGCTGCTGTCATGGCCGACGGTGGCGTTCTGGTTGAGATGGACGTGCCGACCGAGGGTGACGTTCGTGGTGACCCGGGCGCCCGCGAAGGCGACGAGCCCCGGCCCGTACTCGGTGTCCGGCCCGATGGTGGCGTCCGGGTGGACGAGGCTTGCGGCGGTGATGTCGTACGAGTCGATCCGACAGCCGATGGCGCGACGGACCCGGGGATCGCCGACGCCGATGAGATACCGGGTGGTCGGGGGCGCGTCACGCAGCCAGGCCACGTCCCCGAGGTACGGCACGTCGAGTCGCTGCAACCGTTTCAGGTTCTCCTCGGTGGGTCGGTCGTCGACGACGCCCAGCAGCTGCCAGATCGCCCGGCCGGCGGCCTCGTTCACCGCTCGGGCGATGGTGAGCACCTCCCGGCCGTGCCCGCCGCAGCCGACCACCACCAGTCCCGTCGTCACGCCGTGGACCCTCCCGTCCGGACGGCCAGGAACTCGTCCATCGCGGCGAACACCCGTGCGATCTGCGGTTCGGTCAGGGCGCTCCCGCTGGGCAGGGTGAGCCCGTCGGCGAAGAGCCGGTCCGCCGCGCCGGTGAGCAGGCTCTCGGCGCCGACGTGCATGGGTTGCAGGTGCATCGGCTTCCACACCGGTCGGGTCTCGATGTCCCGCTCGGCCAGGTGGGCCGCGAGGTCGTCGGCCCGCCAACCGCACCGCTCCCGTTCGACGGTGATGACGGTGAGCCAGCAGTTCGACTCAGTGTCCTCGGCGCCGAGTAGCTGGACGCCCGGTACCGGGGCGAAGAGCTTGGCGTACTGGTCGCGCAGCTGGCGGCGTCGCGCGATCATTCCGTCCAGCCGGAGCAACTGGGCCCGGCCGAGCGCCGCGAGGAGGTTGCTCAGTCGGTAGTTGTAGCCCGTCTCCCGGTGCTCGTAGTGCCGGGCCGGCTCGCGGGCCTGTGTGGAGAGGTGTCGGGCCCGGTCGAGGAGCGCGATGTCGTCGGACACCAGCATTCCGCCACCGGAGGTGGTCATGATCTTGTTGCCGTTGAACGAGAGCACACCGGCGTGCCCGAAAGAGCCCGCCGGTTGCCCCCGGTGGCTGGCCCCGAGCGCCTCCGCGGCGTCCTCCACCAGGGGGACTTCGGCCTCGGCGCACACCGGGACCAGCGCGCGATAGTCGACGCAGCTGCCGAACATGTCCACCGGGACGATCGCGCCGACCCGCTGGCCGCGCGCTCGCAACCGGCGCAGCAGCTCGGTGGCGAGGCCGACGTCGACGTTTCCAGTCCTGGGGTCGCAGTCGACGAAGACCGGCCGCGCGCCGATGTACCGAACCGCGTTCGCGGTGGCCACGAAGGTGAGCGTGGGCACGATGACCACGTCGCCCGGCCCCACGCCGACGCCGAGCAGCGCCAGGTGCAGGGCGGCGGTGCCGGAGCTGACCGCGACGGCTCCGCCGGTGCCGACCCGCTCGGCGATGTCGCTCTCGAAGGCCTGCAGGTCCGGGCCGGCCGGTGCCACCCAGCCGGAACGCAGGGCCGCGACCAGGTACGACTCTTCTAGCGGCCCGACGTCGGGTGAGGAGAGGTGGATCGTCTGGCTCATCGGCCGGCTCCCTGGGGAATCGTCATGCCGGTGTCCGATCCCGCTGCGAAGGTGCCGGACGTCGGGCCGCCGTACCGAGGAACTCCGGCGCGGTCGCGGACCCGGCCGCGTTGATCCCCTCGCGGCGCAGCACGGTCCGGACGGTCGCGGCGAGAATCGACAGGTCGACCCGCAGGTTGTGGCTGTCCACGTACCGGACGTCGAAGTCCAGCTTCTCTTCCCAGCTCAGGCTGTTGCGCCCCCGTACCTGGGCCAACCCGGTGACACCGGGCCGGACCTCGTGCCGCCGGGCCTGGCGGGGGGAGTAGCGGCCGAGGTATTCCGGCAGCAGCGGGCGCGGGCCGACCAGGCTCATGTCACCGCGCAGCACGTTCCAGAGCGTGGGCAGCTCGTCCAGGCTGGTGGCGCGCAGCCAACGCCCGAGCGGGGTGAGTCGGTCGCGGTCTCCGAGCAGGCCGAGGCTCCGGTTGGGTGGGCGCATGGTGCGGAACTTGACCACCTCGAAGGGCTGGCCGTGCAGGCCGGCGCGGCACTGTCGGAACAGCACCGGGCGGCCGAGACCCGCCGCGACCAGGGCCGCCACCACGATCAGCACCGGCGTGACCAGGATGAGGAGGACTGCCGCCACGGTGACGTCGATGATGCGCTTGCCCCGTTTCGGGCTGGTCCGGGGCAGTGACAGATCGGCGTCCACGAGACCATCAGGCACCGGCACGTTGTGACCTCCCACGTGATCTACGCAAAACGTACTCATTTGTCATATCAGGTACACACGACGCGGGGGTGCCGAATAGCGACACCGGGTCCGCATTCCCCCGATCAACCCCGAAACCCCGTAGTCGGACACGGCCAGATCCGCGGCCTTGTGCAGCTCCTGCGGCTGTTGGACCGAGCGGTAGAGTCGCGACGGCCGGTCGGGCGAGGGAAGAACTGGCCGGTTGGGCGAGGGGGGTTGACGTGCTGCACCTGAGGGTGATCGCCCCGGTGGACCGGTCGGCGGAGGTCGTCGACCTGCTCTCCGCGGAGGCGGGGGTGACTCACCTGGCGGTGCTGCCCGGTGCTGCCCGGCAACCGCAGGGCGATCTCATCCTCTGCGACGTGGTGCGGGAGAGCGCCGACCGCGTCCTGCAGGAGCTGCAGCGCATCGGCGTGGACGCCAGCGGCGGCATCGCGGCCGAGGACGTCGAGCTGACCATCTCCGCGGCGGCCGACCGGGCGGCGGACCGGGCGCCGGGCAGCGGCGCGGACGCGGTGGTCTGGGACGAGATCGCCGCGAAGACCGGCGAGCAGACCGAACTGTCCGGCACCTACCTCGTGCTGATCGTGGTGGCCACCATGATCGCCGGCATCGGTGTGCTGCTGGACCAGCCGATTCTCATCGTCGGGGCGATGGTGGTCGGTCCGGAGTTCGGTCCTCTCGCCGCGCTCTGCGTGGCGTTGCTGCGCCGCCAGCTCGGGGGCGTCGGCCGTTCGGTGCAGGCCCTCACGGTCGGCTTCCTGGCGGCCATGGTGGCGACAGTGCTGAGCACCTGGGCGCTGAGCGCCGCAGGCCTGGTCAGCCGGGAGATGCTGCTCGCCGAGCGCCCGCTCACCGACTTCATCTGGCGGCCGGACGCGCTGTCCTGGGTGGTCGGTCTACTCGCCGGTGTGGCCGGCATGCTCTCGTTGACGTCGAAGAAGTCCGGCAGCCTGGTCGGGGTGCTGATCTCGGTGACCACGGTCCCGGCCGCCGCGAACGTGGCGGTGGCCGCCGCCTACGGAGTGTGGGGTGAAGCGGGCGGCTCGGCACTCCAACTAGTGATCAACCTGTGCGCGATTGTCCTGGCCGGGCTTCTCACCCTCGTGGTGCAGCAGGTCTGGTGGTGGGGCCTGGCTCGCCGGTCCCGTCGTCCAGCAACCGGGTGAGCAGCGTCCGCAGCGGAATCGACTCGCCGTCACGGCCACCAGCCCCGACGACCAACGGCGCCGGGCTGGGCTCCGGGTCGACGCCGAACAGCCGGGCCCGCAGACCGCCCGGCACGGTCAACAGGTGGAACCGGCCGGTCACGTCCACCGCCCGGGTCTCGGCCCGGTCGACGTACCAGCCGGTCAGGCGGGTCCGGTAGCGGCCGCGCCCGTCGTAACCCCGGGCAACCAGCCGGGTGGTGCGCAGCCCTCGCCGGGTCGCCTCGGCCACGAACCAGGCCACCAGCTCCGCGGCTTCCGCCTGCTCGGCGGCCCGCCGCCGCGCATCCGCGTCGGCGTGCGCCCGCACCGCCTGCCGCTGCCGATCCCGCCACTCCCGGTCGTCGCGCTCGCTCACGACGCCGACGGTACGCCCGCGCGTGCGGCCCGGCTCAGTCGAGTACGGCGAGCAGCGTGCGCCGGGCGATGTCGGCCATCACCGGGTTGGTGTCGACGTAGTACGGCAGCGCGTTGATCGCCTGGGACAGTGCCCAGCCGCGCCCCCGCTCCCAGGTCGCGTCGTCCACGCCGAGCGCCTGCCGGTAGGTGTCCCGGGAACCCGCGTCGAACATGTTCCACGCCGGCATCAGGTCCACCGCCGGATCGCCCACGTTGGCCGTTCCGAGGTCGATGACCGCGGCCAACCGGCCGTCGCGGACCAGCAGGTTGCCCGGCATCAGGTCGGCGTGGATCCACACGTCGGCGGGGTCGTCCCGGCCCGCGTCCCGGGACCGGTCCCACACCTCGGCGAGCGCGGCGGTGTCGGTGAGCGCGCCGCTGACGGCGAGCGCGGCCTGTACGTCGGCGTCCTCGGCGCCCAGCGGCCCGCCGCGCCCGGTCCCCGGCCAGACCCGCCCGCCGGTGTCGATGCCGCGCAGGGCCCTCACCACGCCGGCCAGGTCACGGGCAAAGACGTCGAGGTCGCCGATCCGGTCGAGCTGGGCCGTCTCCCCCGGAAGGAACTGGTACGCCGTCCACGGCCCGGGGTATCCGTCGCCCGGCTCGCCGAGGCCGAGCGGTTCGGGCACCGCGACCGGCAGGTGCGCGGCGAGCAGTACGGCGTACTCCTGCTCGCGCCGCAGCCCGGCGCGCAGCTCGGGATCGGTCGAGGGCAGCAGCGGAAACCGCAACACGACGTCCGGGCCGAGCCGGAACAGAGCGTTCTCGGTGCCGGTCGAGGGAAGCGGCCGGATCGGTAGACCACCCCATCGGGGAAACTGCTCGGCTACCAGCGCGGACACCACGTCCACGCTCACGTCCACCTGATCGGCGTGCATCTTCACCGCGAGATCATCACTCCGGACCCCGCGGCCACGCGAGCCGATTTCCCCGCCGCCGGCGCCGCCCGCCCGCGCCGTCCGCCCGCCGCCTGCGGCCGTCCCGGCCAGGTCTCATGGCCCGATGACTCCAGATCTCGGACAGTTTCCGTTCCACCAGAACGGAAACTGTCCAAGATCTGCTGTGGCTTGGCGTTCCGGTGGCGAGCGCCAGCAGAGGCACTCAGCCGAGGAGCCGGGATGACCGCCGAATCGGGGGCATCCCGGTCACCTCCGCGTCAGCTGACGGGGTCAGGCCAATCCGGCGCGGCGCAGGGCTTCGGCCATCGCGTCGTTGGCCGGCGCCGGTGCGCCCTGCCGCTGCTGCCCGCCACGACCGCCCTGCTGCCCGCCACGACCGCCCTGCTGGCCGCCTCGGCCGCCCTGCTGCCCGCCACCGCCCTGCCCGCCGCCGCGACCGCCCTGCCCGCCGCGACCGCCCTGCGGCGCGCGCTGCGCCGGGCCCCGACCCTCCTGGCCAGTCCGGCTACCACCACCACCGACGGTGGCGGGCTCGTCGTCCAGGCGCAGGGTCAGCGAGATCCGCTTGCGGGGTACGTCCACGTCGAGCACCCGGACCTTGACCACGTCGCCGGACTTCACCACCTCGCGGGGTTCCTTCACGAAGGTCCGGGACATCGCCGAGACGTGCACCAGACCGTCCTGGTGCACCCCGACGTCGACGAACGCGCCGAACGCGGCCACGTTGGTGACCACGCCCTCCAGCACCATGCCGGGCGTCAGGTCGCTGATCTTCTCCACCCCTTCGACGAAGGTGGCGGTGCGAAACTCCGGGCGGGGATCCCGGCCCGGCTTCTCCAACTCGGCGAGGATGTCGGTGACGGTGGGGAGGCCGAACCGGTCGTCGACGAAGTCGGTGGCCCGCAGCCCGCGCAGGATGCCGCTCTTGCCGATCACCGAGCGCAGGTCCTGCCCGGTGGTGGAGAGGATCCGGCGCACCACCGGGTACGCCTCGGGGTGCACGCTGGAGGAGTCCAGCGGGTCGTCGCCGTCCGGGATGCGCAGGAAGCCGGCGCACTGCTCGAACGCCTTCGGCCCGAGCCGGGCCACCTTCTTCAGCTCGGTACGCGAGCGGAATGGCCCGTTGGCGTCCCGGTGCAGCACGATGTTCTCGGCCAGACCGGCGCCGATCCCGGAGACCCGCGTCAGCAGCGGCGCGGAGGCCGTGTTGACGTCCACCCCGACCGCGTTGACGCAGTCCTCCACGACCGCGTCCAGCGACCGGGACAGCTTCACCTCGGACAGGTCGTGCTGGTACTGACCGACGCCGATCGAGCGCGGGTCGATCTTGACCAGCTCCGCGAGGGGGTCCTGGAGGCGGCGGGCGATGGAGACCGCGCCGCGCAGCGACACATCCATCCCGGGCAGCTCCTGCGAGGCGTACGCGGAGGCGGAGTAGACCGACGCGCCAGCCTCGGAGACCATCACCTTGGTCAGGTTGAGCTGCGGGTGCCGGGCGATCAGATCACCGGCGAGCTTGTCGGTCTCGCGGGAGGCGGTGCCGTTGCCGATCGCGATCAGCTCCACCCCGTGTGCCCCGGCCAGCCGGGCGAGGGTCTCCACCGACGCGTCCCACTGCCGGCGCGGCTCGTGCGGATAGATGGTGTCGGTGGCGACCACCTTGCCGGTGGCGTCCACCACGGCCACCTTCACCCCGGTCCGCAGGCCCGGGTCCAGGCCCATGGTGGGCCGGGTGCCGGCCGGCGCGGCGAGCAGCAGGTCCCGCAGGTTGGTGGCGAACACCCGGACGGCCTCCTCCTCGGCCGCCTGCCACAGCCGCATCCGCAGGTCCGCGCCGAGGTGGATGAGGATCCGGGTACGCCACGCCCAGCGGACCGTGTCGGTCAGCCAACGGTCGGCCGGGCGGCCCGCGTCGGACACCCCGAACCGGCCGGCGATGGCCGCCTCGTACCGGGTCGGGCCGGTTGGCACGGCGTCCGCCTCGCCCGCCTCCTCCGACTCCATCGTCAGGTCGAGCACGCCCTCCTTCTCGCCCCGGAACATCGCCAGGATCCGGTGCGACGGCAGCTTCGGGTACGGCTCGGAGAAGTCGAAGTAGTCGGCGAACTTGGCGCCGGCCGCCTCCTGACCCTCGCGTACCCGGGAAACCAGCCGGCCCCGCGACCACATCTGCTCGCGCAGCGTGCCGATCAGGTCGGCGTCCTCCGCGAAGGTCTCGATGAGGATCGCCCGCGCGCCCTCCAGCGCGGCGGCGGCGTCGACGACGCCCTTCTCCTCATCGACGAACCCGGCGGCGGTGGCCCGCGGGTCCTGACCCGGGTCGGCCAGCAGCGTCTCGGCCAACGGGGCCAACCCGGCCTCGCGGGCGATCTGCGCCCGGGTCCGTCGCTTCGGCTTGTACGGGAGGTAGATGTCCTCCAGCCGGGACTTCGAGTCGGCGGCCATGATCTGCGCTTCCAGGGCCTCGTCCAACTTGCCCTGGCCGCGGATCGACTCCAGCACCGCGGCCCGCCGCTCGTCCAGCTCGCGCAGGTAGCGCAGCCGCTCCTCCAGGGTGCGCAGCTGGGTGTCGTCGAGCAGGCCGGTGGCCTCCTTGCGGTAGCGGGCGATGAACGGCACGGTGGCGCCGCCGTCGAGCAGCTCCACGGCCGCCCGCACCTGACGCTCGGCCACGCCGAGCTCGTCGGCGATCCGCTGATGAACAGACTGGGTCACGATCTCGATCCGCCTTCGACTCGATCCGCCTTCAAAGAGCGGGTACGCCTGCATTCTGCCGGGCCGGCCGGGGCGCTGTCGCCGCGCCCGGCCGGGGCGGAGGACCGAACCACAGCGCCCGGCCGGGGTGACCGGCGGCGGTCCCGTCGGGCCTGCGCTAGCGTGGCGATCATGGAATCTGCTGCGGAGCCGCGCGCCCGGCGGCTCTTCGGCGGCAGCGCCCGGGCCCTCGGCGACCTCACGGCCAACCCGTTCCGCGCCGACCGGGACCGGATCGTCGGCTCGCCGTTCTTCGCCCGCCTCGGCGGCGTCACCCAGGTGATCAGCCCGGTCGGCTCCGGGCTGCTGGTGCACAACCGGCTCACTCACAGCCTCAAGGTCGCCCAGGTGGCCCGGTCGGTCGCCGAGCGGCTGGGCGCCGACGAACGGTGGCGTGACCTGCTGGACAAGCTCGGCGGCTGCGACCCCGACGTGGTGGAGGCGGCGGCGCTCGCCCACGACCTCGGCCACCCACCGTTCGGGCACCTGGGGGAGCGGGTGCTGGACCGGCTGGCCCGCCAGCGCCTCGGCCTCTCCGACGGGTTCGAGGGCAACGCGCAGTCGTACCGGATCGTCACCAGCACCGAGATCCGCGGCGCGGCCACTACCGGGTTGGACCTGACCGCGGCGGTCCGCGCGGCCATGCTGAAGTACCCGTGGACCCGCCTGGACCACCCCGACCCGCACCCGCGCACCATGGACCCGCCGCCGCGCGGAGCAACCCCGCCGCCGGACGACCCGGAGAGCGGCTCGTCGAAGTTCGGTGCGTACCGGACCGAGCTGGACGACCTGCGGCAGGCCCGGGCGCCGTTCGCCGGTCGCATCCCGGACTGGCAGCAGACCGTGGAGGCGTCCGTGATGGACACCGCCGACGACATCGCGTACGCCATTCATGACGTGGAGGACTTCTACCGGGTCGGGGTGCTCCAGCAGGGTTCGGTCTCCGCGGAGTTGATGGCCTGGCAGCGCGAGAGCGGGCAGCTGCGGGCGATCACCGACGCGGCACTGGCCACGGCGGCCCGGCGACCCGGGGCGGCGATCGAGCGGCTACGCCGGCAACTGCACCGCAAGGACGCCTGGATCGCCGACGACGACGCGTTCGCCGCCGCCGTCGAACACGTCCGCGAGGAGTTGGTGGACGGGCTGCTCGCGATGCCGTTCGACGGCTCGATCGAGGCCGAGCAGTACGTGGCTCGGTTCTCCGCCCGCTGGTCCACCCGCTTCGTCGAGGCGATCACGGTCACCGAACAGCCGTCGGTGCGCTCCGGGCACGTGCTGCTCGGCTGCGCCCAGTGGCACGAGGTGCAGGTGCTCAAGTTCGTCCACCACCGGTTCGTGCTGGCCCGCCCGGATCTCGCCCTGCACCAGCGCGGCCAGGCCCGGCTGCTGGGCACCCTGGTCGAGGCGCTCTGGGAGTGGCTGCTCGACCCGGAGGAGGAGTCCCGACTGCCCCGCCGGCTGCACGACCTGGTCGAGCTGGCCGAGGCGGAGCTGCACCCGCGTACCCCGGACCGGATCGGTCGCGCCCGGGGCAGAGCCATCGTGGACTTCGTCGCGCAGCTCACCGACGGTCAGGCGGTGGCCATGCTGGACGCGCTCTCCGGCCGGTCCGGCGCGCTCTGGACCGACGCGTTCGTGCTCTGACCCGGCTCAGCTGTGGCCTGAGTCAGGCGATGCCTGCTGTGGCCTGAGTCAGGCGATGCCTGCTTGGGCCTGACTCAGGCGACGCCCTGCCACCAGCCGTCGACTGCTGGCGGCTCGTCGACCACCACCCGCTCGCCCGGTCGGGGCACGGCGAGCCGCACGTCGCGGGCCTTCGCCTCGGCCCACAGTCGGTCGACCGGCTCGGACCAGTCGTGCAGGGCCAGGTTGAACGTCGCCCAGTGCACCGGCAGGAACAGCCCGCCGCGCAGGTCGAGGTGGGCGCTGACCGCCTCCTCCGGGAACATGTGGATCGTCGGCCAGGCCCGGTCGTACGCGCCGATCTGCATCAGCGTCACGTCGAACGGCCCGTGCTCGGCGCCGATCTCGGCGTACCCGTCGAAGTAGCCGGAGTCGCCGGTGTAGAAGACCTTACGGCGCACCCCGGCCACCACCCACGAGCTCCAGAGCGTGCCGTCGCGGCGCAGCCCGCGTCCGGAGAAGTGCTGGGCGGCGGTGGCGGTGATCTCCAGGCCGGCCACCTGGTGCGACTCGGACCAGTCCAGCTCGATGATCCGTTCGGCGGGTACGCCCCAGCGGTCCAGGTGCGCGCCCACGCCGAGCGGCACCAGGAACGGCGCGGACTGCCCGGCGAGCAGCGCCCGTACGGTGGCCATGTCGAGGTGGTCGTAGTGGTCGTGCGAGATCAGGATGGCGTCCAGCGGGGGCAGCTCGTCGATGCCCACCGGTGGCTCGTGCAGTCGGCGCGGGCCGACCAGACCCGAGGGGGAGCACCGGTCGCTCCAGACCGGGTCGAGCAGCACCCGCCGGCCCTCGATCTCGATCAGGGTCGAGGCGTGGCCGTACCAGACGATGTTGAGCTCGTCGGTGGTGTCGGCAGCCTCCGGCGCCCCAGCGCTGGGGCGCAGCAGCGGCACGGGCGCGGTGGGACGCCGCTTCTGCTTGCCGAAGATCAGCTCGCGGACCAGGTTGCGCCCTGGCTCGGCGATCATCGTGCGGGTGCCGGCCCGGTTGTGGAAGGTGCCCTCGCGGAACTGCGGCGAGCGGGCTGCCCGTTCGGCCCGCGCCCCGCTGAGCCGGCCACCCAACGCCGCCGGCACATCCCGGGCGACCCAGGCCAGGCCGGCCAGCGCGGCCAGGCCAGCGGCGCCCCGCATCCGCCGCCCGAGCGACCGTTCGACGTCCGTGTTCTGCGCTCGTGCCATTGCCGTCCCTCCGACGTGTCCGCCCTACACGGTAGTCACCCGGACCGACCCGTGCCTCGGTGGTCGCCACGCCGGGTCGGTCGCCGGCAGCGGCGACCGACCCGGGACAAGCTCAGCGCGTGCCCTAGCCGCCGTTGCTGGGGCGTCGGGCGGTGATCCGGAAGGTCTTGCCCACGCCCGCGATCCGGTCCACCGCGGCCAGGAACTTCGGGCCCATGGCGGCCCGGGCCTGCACCGCCGGGTGGGTCGCGCCGAAGTCCTCCGGGTTGGCCTGCCCGTCGGCGAAGAGGGCATAGGTGAGCACCGCGGCGCCGGAACGGTCGAAGATCACACCGGCCTCGTGCCGGGCGTCGCCGAACCAGCCGGCCTTGGTGGCGATCCGGGCCCGCTCGTCGGAGGACATGGTGCGCCGGATGCCGTCGGTGAACGCCACCGGGGAGCGCAGGATGCCCAACAGGTACGTCGTCGAGGCGGGGGAGAGCAGCGTGCCCGCGACCAGGGCGCGCAGCAGGTCGTGCGTCTCCCGGGGGGTGCTGGTGCCGAGGAAGAACCGGTTCGGGTTGGCCACCGGCTGAACCTGGGTGTTCGGGAAGCCCTTGGCGACCAGGATGGAGTTGATCTCGGCAGCCGGGGCGACCAGCCCGCACAGCCGCACCGCCGTGTCGTCCGAGACGGTCAGCAGGTTGGCCAGAACGTGCCCGATGGTCACCAGGCTCGGGTACGCGCCGTCCAGGCTGAAGATGCCGTCACCACCCGGCACGACGATCGCCGCGCTCACCTCGACCTGCTGGTCCAGGGTGAGCAGCCCTCGGTCGACCTTGTCGAGCACCGCCGTGGCGACGGCGATCTTGTTGACGCTGTACGCCTCGATCCGCCGGTCCGCGTCAGCCTCCACCGCGACCACCGGCGCGCCGGCCGGGTCGGCGACGCTGACGTACGCCTGCCAGTTGCCGCCGGCCTCGGCGCTGTGCTTGGTGAAGACGCTGGCGACCCGACGGGCGGCCCGAGCGGGGGTGGTCGGCGACGCCTCGGTGGTCTCGGCGGCGCTCGCTGGGGCGGCGGCGCCCAGCACCGTGCCGGCGGTGGCTACCGTGCCCAACCCGAGTGCCGTCCTACGGTTCAGTCGCATGGTCAATCGTCTCCCCGATCGTGGTGTGCCAGAGCGCTTGCTGGCCCACCACCCTAGGCGAGTTGATCGACGCACGATGCCCCCGAGTATGTCCCGAACAGTTCCGAACAGGTCAGTCGAGCCGTCGGCGCAGTGCGGCGCCCATCGCACCGACCGGTCCGAACACGAGTTGCCGCAGGTCGGGCAGGTGGCCGCCGCGTACCGCCTCGCCGGCCGGGTTCGCGGCGAAGACCGAACCGTCGTGCGCGGCGACTGACCGTCCACTCAGTCCCGCCGCGCGCATCAACGGTCCGACGAGTACGTCGTAGACCCCCGGCAGTACGGTGAAGCCGGCCCGCAGCACCACGTTGAGCCGGCCCACCGACACCTCCCGGCGGGGCCGGTCCACACAGTCCACGATGGCCCGGGCCACCCGCCGCGGGCCGGCGACCGGCGGCGGAGGTCGCCCGATCCGACCCAGATAGTTGGCCGCCTGCTGATACACGGGTGTGTCCACGCTGCCCGGGTTGACCAGGCACAGCCGGATCCCCGGGCTGTCGCGCAACTCCTGCTGCACCGTCCGGACCAGACCCTGCAACCCCCACTTGCTCGCCACGTACGCGCTCATGTACGGAGCGGTGATGTGCCCGAGCACCGAACCGGTGAGGATCACCGTGCCGGCCCCGGTGGCCCGGAAGTGCCGCAGCGCCACCCGCAGCGAGCCGGCGGTGCCGAGCAGATCGGTCCGTACCACCTGGTCGAAGACCCGTTCCGGCAGCTCGTCGAAGCGACCGTAGGCCATCACCGCCGCCGTGTGCACCCACACGTCGATGCGGCCGAAGCGGTCGATCGCGGCACCCGCGAGCGCGTCCAGCGCGCCCGGCTCGGTCACGTCGGTCGGCACGGTCAGCACGTCGACGTCGGCGCACTCCGCGCGTACCTCGGCCAGGGTCGTGGTGGCGCGAGCGGCGAGGACCAGGCGGTCGCCGCGCTCGGCGAACGCCCGGGCCGTCGCCCGGCCGATCCCGCTGCTCGCGCCAACGATCACGACCACCCGGCTCACGGTGCCCGCTGCAATCGTGACCGTGGGGCTCGCAACCCCGGCTCACTCCTCGCACTCATGGTTCGAGCACGACCTTGATGCAGCCGTCCTCCTTCTTCTGGAACATCTCGTACGCCTGCGGCGCCCGAGCCAGCGGCACCCGGTGGGTACGCAGGTCCTCCACGCCCAGCGGGTCGTCGTCACCGGAGAGCAGCGGCAGGATCTCGTCGGTCCACCGGCGCACGTGACACTGCCCCATCCGCAGCTGAATGCCACGGTCGAACATCTCCATCAGCGGCATCGGGTCCGCCTCGCCGCCGTACACCCCGGAGACCGACACGGTGCCCCCGCGACGAACCCCCTTGACCGCGGCGTGCAGGACGGACAGCCGGTCCATGCCGACCCGGTCGGTCATCGACTGGGCCAGCTTGTCCGGCAGCAACCCGACCGCGGCGTGGGCGAACTTGCCCACCGGCGAACCGTGCGCCTCCATCCCGACCGCGTCGATCACCGCGTCCGGGCCGCGCCCGTCGACCAGATCGATCAAGGCGCCCGGCACGTCGGACAGCTGGCTCACGTCGAGCACCTCGATGCCGTGCCGGCGGGCCAGCTCCAGCCGCTCGGGCACCAGGTCCAGCCCGATCACCCGGCCCGCGCCGAGGTGGCGGCCGATCCGCGCGCAGAACTGCCCGACCGGACCCAGGCCGAAGACGGCCAGGGTGCCGCCTCGTGGGGTGTCCGCGTACTTCACCGCCTGCCAGGCGGTAGGCAGAATGTCGGACAGGTAGAGGTAGCGCTCGTCCGCGCCGGTCTGCGGGATCTTGATCGGCCCGAAGTGGGCCTGCGGGACGCGCAGGTACTCGGCCTGCCCGCCCGGCACCGAACCGTAGAGCGAGGTGTAGCCGAACAGGGACGCGCCCTTGCCCTCGCTGGTGACCTGGGTGGTCTCGCACTGCGCGTAGAGCTGGCGCTCGCACATCCAGCAACTGCCGCAGGCGATGTTGAACGGCACCACCACCCGGTCGCCCGGCTTGAGCCCGGTCACCTCCGACCCGACCTCCTCGACGATGCCCATCGGCTCGTGACCCAGGACGTCACCCGGCTTCAGGTACGGCCCGAGCACCTCGTACAGGTGCAGGTCGGAACCGCAGATCGCGGTCGAGGTGATCTTCACGATCGCATCGGTCGGCTCCTCGATCCGAGGGTCCGGGACCTCCTCGACCCGTACGTCTCGCTTGCCCTGCCAGGTGAGCGCCTTCATGTCCCTCATCCCTTCTCACTGCCGTCTCGGAAGACTGCTACCCGGGCTCAGGCACTTGAACCGGCCGCCTGTCCCTGGCCTGTGGGTGTTGCGGTGGGGGCTGGGGGCGTCCGCGCGTGCGTTCGCTGTAGGTCCGTTAGCCCGGTCCGTGAGTGGCTGCTGCTTGTGCGTCTCGTGGCGAGCCAGCGAGTCCCTCACTGGAGCGGCGAAATACCCGTCTGGATCGTCTTTGTCGCGCTGGTGAGTGGGTCTTCTAGGCCGAGTCGAGTTGATCCACTCGCGTTCCTTGAAGTCGCGGTATCCGACACCCGGTGACAGGTCGACTTCCTGAAACACGAGTGGATCAAGCGATCCGAGAGGGTGAGGCGGGGTGCGACGGGGTGCGAGGCGAGAAGGGTGGGGTGCCGCACGGGCCGGAGTGCGCTGGGTGGGCTCGCCTGGGCCGGGTTCGTGGGCGCGTCGGTGGGGAGCTGTCGGCGTGCCCCAGCCCTCACCGCCGCAACTGAAGCCCAAGAGCCAGAACGCGCGACCGCCGTACCCCCAGGAGAGCGGGATACGGCGGTCGGTACGGCGGACCTCAGGAACCGGGGGTGTTGTTGGCTCCCTTGGCGGTGGCCGCGAGGTAGTCGCGGTTGAGCCGGCCGATGGTGTTCAGCGGGATGCCCTTCGGGCAGGCCGGGGTGCATTCGCCGGCGTTGGTGCAGCCGCCGAAGCCGGCCTCGTCGTGCGCGTCGACCATGCCGATCACCCGGGTGTAGCGCTCGGGCTGGCCCTGGGGCAGCAGTGAGAGCTGGGTGAGCTTGGCGGCGGTGAAGAGCATGCCGGAGCCGTTCGGGCAGGCTGCCACGCAGGCGCCGCAGCCGATGCAGGCCGCGGACTCGAAGGCGGCGTCGGCGTTGGCCTTGGCCACCGGGGTGGAGTGGGCCTCGGGCGCGCTGCCGGTCGGCGCGGTGACGTAACCGCCAGCCGCGATGATCTTGTCGAAGGCGCTCCGGTTGACGACCAGGTCCTTGACGACCGGGAAGGCGCTGGCCCGCCACGGCTCGATGTCGATCGTCTCGCCGTCCTTGAACTGCCGCATGTGCAGCTGGCACGCTGTGGTGCCGCGCTGCGGCCCATGCGCGTCGCCGTTGATCATCAGGCCGCACATGCCGCAGATGCCCTCGCGGCAGTCGTGGTCGAACGCCACCGGGTCCTCGCCCGCGAGGATCAGCCGCTCGTTGAGTACGTCGAGCATCTCCAGGAACGACATGTCCGGGGACACGTCGTCGACCGGGTAGGTCTCCATCCGACCCTTGTCCTCAGGGCCCTTCTGGCGCCAGATGCGCAGGGTCAGGTTCACTTGTAGCTCCGCTGCGTGGGGTGGACGTATTCGAACTTCAGGTCTTCCTTGTGCAGCAACGAGGGCTCGCCGTCGGCGGTGAACTCCCAGGCCGCCACGTACGCGAACCGGTCGTCGTCGCGCTGCGCCTCACCGTCGGGGGTCTGGTGCTCGGCCCGGAAGTGGCCGCCGCAGGACTCCTCGCGGTGCAGGGCGTCGATGCACATCAGCTCGGCCAGCTCGAAGAAGTCGGCCACCCGGCCGGCCTTCTCCAGCGACTGGTTGAGTTCCTCGCCGGTGCCGGACACCTTGACCCGCTGCCAGAACTGCTCGCGCAGGGCACGGATCTCGTCGATCGCCTTGCGCAGCCCGGCCTCGCTGCGCTCCATGCCGCAGTGTTCCCACATGATCTGGCCCAGTTCCCGGTGGAACGAGTCCACGGTCCGGTCGCCGTCGACCGCGAGCAGCCGCTGGACGCGGTCCTCGACGTCGGTGCGCGCCTCGACGGCCGCCGGGTGGCTGGCGTCGACCTTCTCCAGCGGCCCGGAGGCCAGGTAGTTGGCGATGGTGGTGGGCAGCACGAAGTAGCCGTCGGCGAGGCCCTGCATCAGCGCCGAGGCGCCGAGCCGGTTCGCGCCGTGGTCGGAGAAGTTCGCCTCGCCGATCACGAACAGGCCGGGGATGTTCGACTGGAGGTCGTAGTCGACCCACAGGCCGCCCATCGTGTAGTGCACGGCGGGGTAGATGCGCATCGGCACCTCGTACGGGTCCTCGCCGGTGATCCGCTCGTACATCTCGAAGAGGTTGCCGTACTTGGCCTCGATGGCCTTGCGGCCCAGCCGGCCGATCGCGTCGGCGAAGTCGAGGTAGACGCCGAGCTTGGTCGGCCCGACGCCCCGACCCTCGTCGCACACGTTCTTCGCGGCGCGGGAGGCGATGTCGCGGGGGACCAGGTTGCCGAAGGAGGGGTAGATCCGCTCCAGGTAGTAGTCCCGCTCGTCCTCCGGAATGTCCTTCGGGCTGCGGTCGTCACCCTTGGTCTTCGGCACCCAGACCCGGCCGTCGTTGCGCAGCGACTCGCTCATCAGGGTCAGCTTCGACTGGTGGTCGCCGGAGACCGGGATGCAGGTCGGGTGGATCTGCGTGTAGCACGGGTTGGCGAAGTACGCGCCCTTGCGGTGCGCGCGCCAGGTGGCGGTGACGTTGCAGCCCTTGGCGTTGGTGGAGAGGTAGAAGACGTTGCCGTAGCCGCCGGAGGCGAGCACCACGGCGTCGGCCATCTCGGTGCTGATCTCACCGGTGACCAGGTCCCGGACCACGATGCCGCGGGCCTTGTCGTCGACGAGGACCAGTTCCAGCATCTCGTGCCGGGTGTTCATTTCGACGTTGCCCAGGCCGATCTGCCGCTCGAGGGCCTGGTACGCGCCGAGCAGCAGCTGCTGGCCCGTCTGGCCCCGGGCGTAGAAGGTGCGCTGTACCTGGGCGCCACCGAAGGAGCGGGTGTCCAGCAGGCCGCCGTACTCGCGGGCGAACGGCACCCCCTGGGCGACGCACTGATCGATGATGTTTACCGACACCTCGGCGAGCCGGTGCACGTTCGACTCCCGGGAGCGGAAGTCGCCGCCCTTGACGGTGTCGTAGAAGAGCCGGTGCACGGAGTCGCCGTCGTTGCGGTAGTTCTTCGCCGCGTTGATGCCGCCCTGTGCGGCGATGGAGTGCGCCCGGCGCGGGCTGTCCTGGTAGCAGTAGGACTTGACGTGGTAGCCCTGCTCGGCCAGGGTCGCGGCGGCGGAGCCGCCGGCCAGGCCGGTGCCGACCACGATCACCGTCATCTTGCGGCGGTTGGCGGGGTTGACCAGCTTGGCCTCGAAGCGCCGGGTCTCCCAACGCTTCTCGACCGGGCCGGCGGGAGCCTTGGTGTCGGCGATCGGGTCGCCCTCGGTGAAGAGTTCCATGTCAGGACACCAATCCGGTGAGTACGGCGAACGGGACCACCAGGTACCCGGCGCAGAGCAGCACGGCGAAGATCAGAGCCGCGGTACGCGCCCTGCGCTCGCCGCGTGGTGTCTGCTGGCCGAGGCTGCGGAACGCGCTGAACGCGCCGTGGCGCAGGTGGAAGCCCACCGCGAGGATGGCCAGCGTGTAGAAGAGCGTGACGTACCAGCGCTCCGGGGCGAAGTCGGCGACGACGTTGCCGTACGGCTTGCTGGCGTCGCCGACCGGGTTCAGCGTGCCGGTGGTCAGGTCCAGCAGGTGGTAGATCACGAAGAGCAGGATGATCACTCCACCCCAGCGCATCGTGCGGGCCGCGTAGCTGCCGTTGACCTTCTTGCGGTGGGCGTACTTGACCGGGCGGGCGGCGCGGGCTCGCCGGGCCAGCACGGTGGCGGCGACGATGTGGGCGACGACCGCCACGACCAGCCCGGTGCGCAGGATCCACAGGAACCAGACGCCGGGCAGCAGTGGCTTGCCGATGTCGCGCAGCCAGTGCGCGTAGTGGTCGAACGAGGTCTCCCCCGTGAACACCTTCAGGTTGCCGAGCATGTGGGCGATGAGGAACAGCGCCAGCAGGATGCCCGTCACCGCCATGACGGCCTTGAGGCCGACGTTTGAGCGGATGGGCGACCGAGTCTTCGTGATTACCACAGGACCGACGCTAGGAGCACTTCGACCAGTCGTCCAATGCATCAAACTCGCAGTGTTGATAGCCGTAAGCTATTTAGATGCAGCTCCATCAGCTCCGGTACTTCGTCGCGGTGGCCGAAGTACGACATTTCACCCAAGCCGCCGACATCGTGGGCATCACTCAGCCCTCTCTCAGTAAGCAAATTCACGCTCTGGAGGCCGACCTCGGGGCCCCACTGTTCGAGCGGGTAAGGGGCAACATCGCGCTCACCGCGGCGGGTGAGGTGCTGCTGCCGTTGGCCACCCGGATCCTCGCCGACGTGGAGACCGCGACCCGGGAGGTCCAGGAGTTGGTCGGGCTGCGCCGGGGCCGGGTCCGGCTCGGGGCCACCCCCAGTCTGGCCACCTCGCTCGCCCCGCCGGTGCTGCGCCGGTTCCGCGACGCGCATCCCACCATCGACCTGCGCGTCGAAGAGGGCGGCTCCCAGGACCTGGTCCGCGACCTCCTGCGCGGCGACCTCGACCTGGCCCTGATCATCATGCCGGCGCAGGGGGCCGACCCGGGGCTGCGGGTCGACCCGATCCTGCGGGAGAGCCTGGTGGTGGCCTCGGTGGGGGAGGTGGCGACCGCGTCGACGACCGGGGAGCTGCGCATCACCGACCTGCGGGACCAACCGATGGTGATGTTCCGGGAGGGGTACGACCTACGCGACGCGACCATCCAGGCGTGTCGGGAGGCGGGCTTCGAACCCACCTTCGCGGTGGACGGCGGCGAGATGGACGCGGTACTCAGCTTCGTCGAGGCGGGGCTCGGCATCGCGCTCGTGCCCGGCATCGTGCTGGCCCGCCGGCCGGGCGTGCGGATCACTCCGCTCGCCCCGCCCGGCGTGCGGCGGACCATCGCGGTGGCCCGTCGGCGCGACGTCGTACCCACCCACGCCGGTCGGGAGCTTCGACGGATCCTGCTCGACTACATCCAGTCGGCGATCGACCTCGGCGAACTGCCCCCCGGCGTCGAGCCACTGACCTGACCCGGCCGAGGCCGCCGCCGCGAAGGGCCGGCAGCGGCCCGGCCGCCGGGCTCAGCGGCCCTCGGCGTCGTCCATCGCCCGATAGATCCGCTGCTCGGAGACGGGGTACGGGGTACCCAGCGCCTGGGCGAAGACGTTCACCCGCAACTCCTCGATCATCCAGCGGATCTGCCGGACGGCCGTCTCCTGACGGCGGGCCGGCGCCAGATTGGCGAGCAGGTCGGCGTACTCCTTCTGCACCACCGCGATCCGGTCCTGCTGCTGGCGGTCCCGCTGCGGGTTGCCGCCCAGCCGCTCCAGCCGACGCTCGATGGCGGTGAGGTAGCGCAGCAGGTCGGGCAGGCGCGCGTACCCGGTCTCGGTGATGAAACCGGCGTGCACCAGCCCGGCGAGCTGGCTGCGGATGTCGGCCAGCGCCGCCACCACGGCGAGGTTGCGGGTCGCGCCGAGCCGCTGCTCGACGGCGTACGCGGCGGCGAGGACCTTGCGGACCCGGTCCATCACCTCGACGACGGTGTCGACCAGGTCGGCGCGGACCTTCTCGCGCAGGGCCGCGAAGCCGTCGGCGTCCCACGCCGGCCCGCCGGCCACGCCGATCAGCCGGTCGATGGCCGCGCCCGCCGCGTCCTCGATCAGCTCCTGTACGCCGCCGTGCGGGTTGCGGCTCAACGCCAGCTTCGCCTCGTTGTCCAGCCGCCCCTGGAGGAACCGCGCCGGGGACGGCACGGTGAGCCGCAGCAGTCGGCGGGTGCCGGCCCAGTGCGCCGCCTCCGCCTCGGCGGGGGAGTCGAACACCTTCACCCCGACCGTGGCGCCCTCGTCGACCAGCGCCGGGTACGCGGTGACCGCATAACCGGCGCGGACCTGCTCGATGGTGCGAGGGAGGGTGCCGATGCTCCACTCGCGCAGCCCGGTGCGGGCGACCTCCGGTGCGGCGGCCGCCACCACCTGGCGTACCTCCTGGCGGAGTTGGCGTTGCAGGGCCGGCAGGTCCTTGCCCTCGGCGACCGGTTTCTCGTCGTCGCCGAGGACCCGGAAGGTCACCCGCAGGTGCGCCGGGAGCTTGCCCGGCTCCCAGGCGTCGCGGGGCACTGTCACCCCGGTCATCCGGCGCAGCTGCCGGGTGAGCGCGTCCAGCAGCGACTCCTCGCCGGGAGTGATCGCCGCCAGGGCGGCCCGGGCGTAGTCCGGCACCGGGACGAAGTTGCGGCGGATCGCCTTGGGCAGCGAGCGGATCAGCGCGATCACCGTCTCCTCGCGCAGCCCCGGCACCTGCCAGTCGAAGGTCTCCGCCGGCACCTGGTTGAGCAGCGGCAGCGGGATGTCCACTGTGACGCCGTCGTCCGGCGTGCCCGGCTCGAACCGGTAGGTCAGCGGAAGGCTCACCCCGTCGGCCTGCCACTCGTCCGGGTAGTCGTCCTCGTCCACCCCCGGTCGGCCGTCGTTGATCAGCAGGTCGCGGGTGAAGGTGAGCAGGTCGGGTTGCTCGCGGCGGGTCTTCTTCCACCAGCTGTCGAAGTGCCGGCCGGAGGACACGTCGGCCGGGATCCGCTGGTCGTAGAAGCCGAAGATGGTCTCGTCGTCGACGAGGATGTCCCGGCGGCGGGCCCGGCTCTCCAACTCCTCGATTTCGGCGAGCAGCCGCTTGTTGTCCGCCCAGAACTGGTGGTGGGTCTGCCAGTCGCCCTCGACGAGGGCGTGCCGGATGAACAGCTCCCGGCTCAGCGTCGGGTCGATCCGCCCAAAGTTGACCTTGCGGGAGCTGACCAGCGGGACGCCGTACAGGGTGACCTTCTCGTAGGCCATCACCGCGGCCTGCTTCTTCTCCCAGTGCGGTTCGCTGTAGCTGCGCTTGACCAGGTGCTGCGCGAGCGGTTCGACCCACTCCGGCTCGACCCGGCCGGCGATGCGCCCCCACAGCCGGGAGGTCTCCACCAGCTCGGCGGCCATCACCCAGCGCGGCGGTTTCTTGAACAACGCCGACCCGGGGAAGAGCGCGAACTTCGCGCCCCGCGCCCCCAGGTACTCGTGTTTCTGGGCGTCCTTCAGGCCGATGTGCGACAGCAGGCCGGGCAGCAGCGACTGGTGCACCTTCGGGGTGTCGATCTCCTCCGGCAGGTCCGCGCCACCCCGACGGCCCCGGCCGGCGTCCGCGTCGTCCGAGGTGTCGCGCGCCGGCCGCCCACCCCGCCGGTCGCCGTCGGACGGGGTACGCAGCACCTGGCGCAACTGGCTGACGATGTCCTGCCACTCGCGGATCCGCAGGTAGTTCAGGTACTCCGCCTTGCACATCCGGCGGAACGCGCTGGAGGACAGCTCCCGCTGCTGCTCACGCAGGTAGCGCCACAGGTTGAGGAAGGCGACGAAGTCCGACTCCTTGTCGGCGAACCGGGCGTGCGCCTGGTCCGCCTGGGCCTGCTTCTCCGCCGGTCGCTCCCGCGGGTCCTGGATGGAGAGCGCGGCGGCGATCACCAGCACCTCGGTGGCGGCGCCGTTGCGTTCGCCCTCGACCACCATCCGGGCCAGGCGCGGGTCGACTGGCAACTGGGCCAGCCGCCGGCCGAGCGCGGTGAGCCGCTTCGCCGGGTCGGCCTCGGTCGGGTCCAACGCGCCCAGCTCGTGCAGCAGGTTGACGCCGTCGGTGATGTTGCGCTTGTCCGGTGGGTCGATGAACGGGAACGCGGCGAGGTCGCCGAGCCCGATCGCGGTCATCTGGAGGATGACCGACGCCAGGTTGGTTCGCAGGATCTCCGGGTCGGTGAACTCGGGCCGGGAGAGGAAGTCCTGCTCGTCGTAGAGGCGGATGCAGATGCCGTCCGAGGTGCGGCCACACCGGCCCTTGCGCTGGTTGGCCGAGGCCTGGGAGACCGGCTCGATCGGCAGCCGCTGCACCTTGAGCCGGCTGGAGTAGCGGGAGATACGGGCGGTGCCCGGGTCCACCACGTACTTGATGCCGGGCACGGTCAGCGAGGTCTCCGCGACGTTGGTGGCGAGCACCACCCGGCGCGAGGAGTGCGCGGCGAAGACCCGGTGCTGCTCGGCGGAGGAGAGCCGCGCGTACAGCGGCAGGATCTCGGTGCCGAGGAGCGTTCGCTTCGTCTGCACCAGCTTGCCCAGCGCGTCGGCGGTGTCCCGGATCTCCCGCTCACCGCTGAGGAAGACCAGGATGTCGCCGGGGCCCTCGGCGGCCAACTCCTCGACGGCGTCGCCGATAGCCTGGATCTGGTCCCGGACGTTCTCCTCGTCGCCGTCCTCCTCGCCCTCGGCGAGCTCGACGAGGGGCCGGTAGCGCACCTCCACCGGGTAGGTACGCCCCGAAACCTCGACCACCGGCGCTGGCACGCCCTCCGGCTCGTCGGCCGTGGGTGGCCCGGCGAAGTGCCGGGCGAACCGGTCGGTCTCGATCGTCGCCGAGGTGATGATCACCTTGAGGTCGGGTCGTCGGGGCAGCAGCTCCCGCAGGTACCCGAGGATGAAGTCGATGTTGAGGCTGCGCTCGTGCGCCTCGTCGATGATCAGCGTGTCGTACTGGCGCAGCATCCGGTCGGTCTGCAACTCGGCCAGCAGGATGCCGTCGGTCATCAGCTTGACCAGGCTGCGCTCGCTGACCTGGTCGGTGAAGCGCACCTTGTAGCCGACCACGTCGCCCAACTCGGTGCCCAGCTCCTCGGCGATCCGGTCGGCCACCGTCCGGGCGGCCAGCCGCCGGGGCTGGGTGTGCCCGATCAGGCCGTGCACCCCGCGCCCCAACTCCAGACAGATCTTGGGGATCTGGGTGGTCTTGCCGGAGCCGGTCTCGCCCGCCACGATCACCACCTGGTGATCACGGATGGCGGCGGCGATGTCGTCCTTGCGCTCACTGACCGGCAGACCCACCGGGTACGTGATCACGGGCACCGCCGCTTGGCGGGCGGCGAGCCGCTGCTCGGCCCGGACCAGGTCGGCGGTGATCTCGGCCAGTGCCGCCTCCCGACGCTGCGGGTCGCGCAGCTTGCGGGCACCGTCCAGTCGCCGCTGGAGCCGGCGCTGGTCGCGGAACATCAGAGGTGTGAGGCGGCGGTGCAGCTCGCGAACGGGGTCGGACGCGGCGGAGGCGGTTGGATTCTGCATGTCGTGCCCAAGGATAGGCAGCCCGGCGGCGCACCGCCCCTGGGTTACCGAGCGGCCGGCTTCCCGGAGGCCACCTCCAGTCCCTTGACGGCCACGAGCGGGCCCTAGAGTTGGCGGCCGACGTCGAGCTCTGGGGGAGCCGGATGGAGATGCGCGACACCGACCGCGCGTTGGTGCAGGCCGCCACGGCGGTCTCCAAGCTGCGTTGCCGCAGCCAGCACCACACGGTCGCGTCGGCGGCCCGGACCGCGGACGGGCGGGTCTTCACCGGCGTGAACGTCCAGCACGCCACCGGAGGGGCCTGCGCCGAGCTGGTCGTGATCGGCACGGCCGCGACCCAGGGTGTCACCGCGCTGGAGACGATCGTCACGGTCGCCGACCGTGGGCGCGAGGTCGTCGCGCCCTGTGACCGGTGCCGGCAGGTGCTGCGGGACTACTTCCCGGAACTGCGGGTGATCGTCGGCCCGATGGACGCCCTGCGGGTGGTCCCGCTCGGCGAGTTGCCGGCGGAGACCGGCAGTGGCTCGGCCGGCTGACCGGGCCCGGCGTCAGTCCCCGGAGGCCGCCTCCAGCATCGACTGCGGCACCGGCACGCTCTCGAACCGCAGGTTGCCCTCCGGAAGCAGCCACGACGTGACCCGCGCGACCAGGCGACCGGCCCGCACGGCGGGGTCGTTGGCGAAGAGCGCGCGTGCCTCGTCCGGGGCGATGGACAGCACCACGAAGCCCCGCAGCTGCTCGTCGTCGGGGTGCAGGAACGGCCCGGCCGCGAGCACCAGCCCCTGCTGCACGAGGCCCGCCTGGTGGGCCAGGTGCGCGTCCCGCAACCGGTCGATCGCGTCCTGCGGCAGCTCCGGCGGATCCGACGGCCGGGTCAGCAGGACGACCGTGTGCTGGTCGAATCGCATGAGCCAACCCTAGGCGCGCGGCCCCCTCCGCGCGGGCGTCTGCCCTGCTCAGCCTGTCGCGGATCGATAAGCGCCAGTTAGGTGACCCTCAACCGAGCGGCTAAGGTTAGGCGAACCTAAGCGTGAACGTGCAGGAGACTCGTGACCACCCTCGCCACCCGGCCGACCCCGGCCCGCAACCGGTCCGGCACCCGCACCGGCCGCCGGGTGGCCGTCACCGTCGGGGCCGCGCTGGTGCTGCTGCTCACCGTGCTGGCCAGCTTCGCGCTCGGCAGCCGACAACTCGGCGTCGACCAGGTGTGGCACGCGCTCGTCGCGCCGGACGGCGGCGACGCCAGCACCATCGTCCGTGAGCTGCGGATGCCCCGGACCGCGCTCGGCCTCGCTGTCGGGCTCGCGCTCGCCGTGGCCGGGGTGTTGTTCCAGGCGCTCACCCGCAACCCCCTCGCCGAGCCGCGCATCCTCGGCATCAGCGCGGGCGCGTCGTTCGGGGTGGTGCTCGCGATCTCCGTCTTCGGCGTCGGCACGCTCGCCGGGTACGTCTGGTTCGGCATCGCCGGAGCCCTGATCGCCGGGCTGTTGGTCTTCGCCATCGCCACCCGCGCCCGCGAGGGCGCCAGCCCGGTCACCCTCGCGCTGGTCGGCGCGGCGCTCGACGCCAGCCTGGCCTCCGGGGTGTACGCGCTGCTCAGCATCGACGCCCGCACCTTCGAGGAGTACCGCTTCTGGGTGGTCGGCGGGCTGGCCGGCCGGGACCTGACGGTCGCCGCGCAGGTGCTGCCGTTCGTCCTCGCCGGGTTGGTGCTGGCCGCCCTGGTGGCCCGCGGTCTGGACGCGCTGGCCCTCGGCGACGACGTGGCCCGTGGCCTCGGCCACCGGATCGGCCTGGTCCGCCTCGGTGGTGGCCTCGCCGCCGTGCTGCTGACCGGTGCCGCGGTGGCCGCCGCCGGACCTGTCGCGTTCGTCGGGTTGGCCGTGCCGCACCTGGCGCGCGCCCTGGTCGGCGCGGACCACCGCTGGACCCTCGCCGTCTCCGCCCTGCTCGGGCCGGCGCTGCTGCTCGCCGCCGACATCGTCGGTCGGCTCGTCGCCCCGCCCGGCGAGATCCCGGCCGGGATCGTCACCGCGCTGATCGGCGCGCCACTGCTGGCCGTGCTGGTCCGCCGCGCCCGGGTGGTGACCGCGTGACGACCACCCGGCGTTCCTCCGGCCCCACTGACCCACCCGGCTCGGCTGGCCCCGTCGGCTTGTCGGCCGTCGCGGTCGGTGCCGGCCGTGCCGACAGTGCCGGCCGTGCTGGGCTGCCCGGGCGGTCGTTGCTGCGGATCGGCCCGGCCAGCCTGCTGATCCGCCGTCGCGCGGTACTGGTGGCCGCCGTGCTGACCGTGCTGCTCCTGCTGGCCGTCGTGCTCAGCCTCTCGCTGGGCACCCCGTACGTCGCCCCGGCCGACGTGCTGCGCGCCCTCTCCGGCGCCGGCACCCCGTACGACCTCGTGGTCTTTGATCTTCGACTGCCGCGGGTCGTGCTGGCGGCCGTGGCCGGCGCCGCCTTCGGCGTGGCCGGCACGCTGATCCAGAGCGTGGCCCGCAACCCACTGGCCAGCCCGGACGTCATCGGCATCACCCAGGGCGCCGGCCTCGCCGCGACCGTAGCCCTGACCAGCGGAATGGCCGCGGTGCTGGTGGCACCCACCGCGCTGGTGGGCGGGCTGCTCGCGGCGGTGCTGCTGTTCGCCCTCGGCGCCCGGCACGGGCTGGCCGCGCAGCGGTTCGTGCTCGCCGGCGTGGCGGTCGCGTTCGGCTTCCGGGCGCTTACCGAGGTGGTCATGCTCACCGCCGACCCGATCGACGGACTACGTGCGCAGATCTGGCTGATCGGCACCCTGGCCGGCAAGGGCTGGACCGAGGCCGCCTGGATCGCGGGCACACTGCTGGTGCTGCTGCCGGTGCTGGCCTGGGCCGGCTGGGCGCTGAACAGCACCGCCCTCGACGACGACACCGCCCGGGGCGTCGGGCTGCGCCCGGTGGCCCGCCGGCTCGGCCTCGCCGGCACCGGCGTACTCGTCGCCGCGATGGTCACCGCCCAGGTCGGCGCCGTCGACTTCGTGGCGCTGGTCGCCCCGCAGGTGGCCCGACGACTGGTACGTGCTGAACGACCACCGCTGGTCTGCGCGGCGCTGCTCGGCGCCCTCCTGCTGGTGCTGGCCGACCTGGCCGGCCGGCGGCTGTTCGCACCCACCCAACTACCCGCCGGTGTGCTGACCGCCGCGATCGGCGGCCCGTACCTGATCTTCCTGCTGCTGCGCGGCCGGCGGCGGTCGTCGTGACGCCACAAGGAGTCGTGTGATGCTCTCCACCCGCGACCTGGTCGCCGGCTACGACGAGCGGACCGTGCTCGACGGGCTCGACCTGGACCTGCCCACCGACGCGTTCACCGTGATCGTCGGACCCAACGCGTGCGGCAAGTCCACCCTGCTGCGCACGATGGCCCGGCTTCTTACTCCCCGCAGAGGCACGGTACTGCTGGACGGCACCGCCATCCGCGACCTGCCGACCCGGGAGGTGGCCCGCCGCCTCGGCGTCCTGCCGCAGAGCCCGCTGGTGCCCGAGGGCGTCACGGTGGCGGACCTGGTCGGGCGCGGCCGGCAGCCCTACCAGCGGTGGTGGCGGCAGTGGTCGTCGGAGGACGGCGCGGCGGTGGACCAGGCGATGGCCCTCGCCGACGTCACCGACCTGGCCGACCGACCGGTGGACAGCCTCTCCGGCGGTCAGCGGCAACGAGTGTGGATCGCCATGACACTCGCCCAGGACACCGACGCCCTGCTGCTGGACGAGCCGACCACCTTCCTCGACCTGGCCCACCAGGTGGAGGTGCTGGACCTCCTGCACCGGCTGCGCTCCGAGCGGGGCCGCACCGTGGTCGCCGTGCTGCACGACCTGAACCAGGCCGCCCGCTACGCCGACCACCTGGTCGCCATGCGCGCCGGCGCCGTGGTCGCCGCCGGACCACCCCGGGAGATCCTCACCGCCGACCTGGTCCGCGACGTCTTCGGGCTGGCCTGCGTGGTCGTGCCCTGCCCGGTGACCGGCGCACCGCTGGTGGTGCCCGCGTACACCGGCGGGAACGCTCCGGCGACCGCGTCCGCTGGCGCGGAAGACCCCGATTCGTCGACGGCGTCCGTACCGGACGCCCGACCCGCCACCGGCGACGCGGCCAACCCGCTCGCCGGCTCGCACCCCTCGAAAGGACTCTGATGCGTCGTCTCGTCGCAGCTCTCGCCGCGGCCGTCGCCCTCGGTGCCGGCCTCACCGCCTGCGGTGAGAGCGACCCGGTCGCCGGCTCCACCACCGGGGAGACCCGGGAGATCACCCACGCCATGGGCACCACCAAGGTCCCGGCCGAGCCCAAGCGCGTCGTCGTGCTCGACACCGACAAGATCGACACGGCGCTCTCGCTGGGCATCACGCCCGTCGGCGCGGCCACCGCCGGTGAGGCGAAGAGCTGGCCCACGTACTTCGGCGCGGACAAGCTCGCCGGCATCAAGGAGGTCGGGGTGCTCACCGAGCCCGACCTGGAGGCGATCAACGCGCTGAAGCCGGACCTCATCCTCGGCAGCAAGTTCCGCCAGGAGAAGTTCTACGACGAGCTGGCCGCCATCGCGCCGACCGTGTTCACCGACAAGGTGGGCATCACGTGGAAGGACAACCTCCTCCTCGACGGCAAGGCGCTCGGCCGCGAGCAGCAGGCCAAGGATCTGCTCGCCACGTACGAGAAGCGGGCCAAGGACTTCGGCGCGACACTCGGCGACGCCGCCACGCGCAAGGTCTCCATCGTGCGGTTCCTGCCCGGCAACATCCGGGTGTACGGCCCGGACTCGTTCTCCGGCATCGTCATCGGCGACACCGGCCTGGGCCGCCCCGAGCGGCAGCTGCTCGCCAACAAGGAGGACAAGCGCTTCGACCTGGTCAGCCCCGAGCGGATCAACGAGGTCGACGGTGACGTCATCTTCGTGACCGCGTACGGCGACAAGGCCGCCGCCGAGCAGACCAAGGTCGCGGGCGGGACGCTGTGGAAGGGCCTCGGCGCGGTCAAGGCCGGCAAGGCGTACCCCGTCTCCGACGAGGTCTGGATGACCGGCATCGGCGTCGGCGCCGCCAACAAGATCCTCGACGACCTGACCAAGTACCTCCCCGCCGCCTGACACCCGCACCCGCGCGAGCCACGCGCCCCGCGCACCCGTGCGCCGGCTCATGATCGTGCTCGATCCAGGAAGTAGTGGCCTCCCTGACTAGGGAGGCCACTACTTCCATGTTCGAGCGCGATCATCGTCACCGGGGGGAGCGCGAGCGTGCCCGTAGGGCGGCTCGGACCTCTGCGAGCAACCCGTCGAAGTCGTCCCGGAGGCGCTTGGCGGTCAGGTGCAGCACGATCCAGTCGCCGCCGAGCAGTCGGTTGAGGCGTTGACGGTCCCGATGGAACTGCTCGGGGTCGTCGTGCCAGAGTCCGTCCTGGATCGAGCGCGATCTTGCTGGGCAGGCGCGTGGAGCGCGGAGGGCGCGGAGGGCGTGGAGGGCGGGGGTGGGGTTAGGCGGCGGTGGACCAGATGGCGCGGAAGGCGGCGGCCTCCCCGGAGAGCCATCGTTCGATCTGGTCGGGCTTGGCGTCGGTGGGCATGCGGTGGGCCAGGCCGCGGCGGACGTCGACCAGGACCGGCTCGGCGTGCGGGAGCACCGCGTCCATGTGTCGGGCCATCAGGTGCAGGGTGGCGAGCACCGATTCCTCACTGGGTGGGGCCTCGTCGAAGTGCAGGCGGACCGTTTCGGCGCGGCCGTCGGCGTGGCGTACCCCGAAGTGGGGGTTGATCTTGACGGGCAGGTCGCCCAGCATGGCCAGGGCGTCGCGGGTCTGGGCGAGATCGACGGCGGCCGGCTCGCCGAGGGAGTGCAGCCAGGTCGTGGCGCCGGGGACGAGCGCCTGGTAGAGCGGGCGCCATCGTGGCTTGACGATGTCGGCCACCCCGGCCAGGTGGGTGCCGCCGGTGTGGAAGGCGATGTCGGCCTTGAGCGCCTTGACGAACTGGCCGTGCGGGTTGAAGCCGGACCGGCTGGCGCGCTGCTTGCGCAGCCCGCCGACGAAGGTCGCCTTGGTGGGGCCGGTGCGGTCGACGTAGCGGGTGAAACCGAGCAGTGTCGCGTAGGGGGTGAGGGGCGTGGAGGCGGGCGCGGTCACGGGCGTCCTCCCAGGTCAGGAACTCGATTAGTACATACATTCTAATCGACGGGTCTGACATCGCCCAGCGAAAACGGGGGTGCGGAAAAGGCGACAAAGGGGGCCGTCCGCCGGGCGGACGACCCCCTCGTCGGGAGGACTGTCAGAGCTGGCCGACGTCGGTGATCCGCACGACCGCCGCACCGACCTCGTCCGAGGCCACCAGGTCGATCTCGGCGCTGATGCCCCAGTCGTGGTCGCCGTCCGGGTCGTCGAAGCTCTGGCGGACGGTCCACCGTTCCCGGCCCTGCTCGATCATGAGCAGCGCCGGCCCTCGGGCGTCCGGCCCGACGCCGATCGAGTCGTACTCCTCGAAGTACGGCGCCAGGGCGTCGGCCCACGCGTCGTAGTCCCAGCCGTCCTCGGCGTCCAACTCGGCGAGCAGGTCCCAGCGGCGTAGCGCGGCCAGTTCGACGCGGCGGAACAGCGCGTTGCGCACCAGCACCCGGAACGCTCGCGCGTTGCGGGTCACCGCTGGCGGCCGATCGGTCAGGGCGGCGTGCGCCTGGGCCACCTCGGCCACGTCGGACGGGTTGCGCAGTCGCTCCCACTCGTCGATGAGACTGGAGTCGACCTGGCGGACCAGCTCGCCCAGCCACTCGATGAGGTCGATCAGCTCCTCGGTCTTGGCGTCCTCGGGCACGGTCTGGCGCAGCGTCTTGTACGCGTCGGCCAGGTAGCGCAGGACGAGACCTTCCGAGCGGGTCAGCCCGTAGAACTGCACGTACTCGGTGAAGGTCATGGCCCGCTCGTACATGTCGCGGACGACGGCCTTGGGGGAGAGCTGGTGGTCGGCGACCCAGGGGTGCCCCTGCCGGTACATCTCGTACGCGGCCTCCAGCAGCTCGGCCAGGGGCTTCGGGTGGGTCACCTCGTCGAGCAGTTCGATGCGCGCCTCGTACTCGATGCCCTCGGCCTTCATGGCGGCGACCGCCTCGCCGCGCGCCTTGAACTGCTGCGCGGAGAGGATCTGCCGGGGGTCGTCCAGGATCGACTCGATCACGCTCAGCACGTCGAGCGCGTACGACGGGGACTCGGCGTCGAGCAGCTCGATGGTGGCCAGGGCCAGCGGCGAGAGCGGCTGGTTGAGGGCGAAGTCGAGCTGGAGGTCGACGGTGAGCCGGATCCGCCGGCCGGTCTCGTCCGGCTCGGGCAGCTCCTCGACGACCCCGCCGGCCCGCAGCGCCCGGTAGATGGCGATCGCCCGGCGGATGTGCCGGCGCTGCGCGGCGGGCTCCTCGTGGTTGTCGGTGAGCAGGTGCCGCATCGCGGTGAACGCGTCCCCGGGCCGGCCGATGACGTTGAGCAGCATCGAGTGGCTGACCTGGAAGCTGGAGGTCAGTGGCTCCGGCTCGGCGTCGACGAGTCGGTCGAAGGTGGGCTGGCCCCAGCCGATCGAGCCCTCCGGCGGCTTCTTACGGACCACCTTGCGCCGCTTCTTCGGGTCGTCACCGGCCTTCGCGAGGGCCTTCTCGTTGTCGATGACGTGCTCCGGGGCCTGCACCACGACCCGGCCGATGGTGTCGTAGCCGGCCCGGCCGGCCCGCCCGGCGATCTGGTGGAACTCCCGGTTTTTCAACAGCCGGGTACGGACCCCGTCGTACTTGGACAGGCCGGTGAACAGCACGGTGCGGATAGGCACGTTGATGCCGACGCCGAGGGTGTCGGTGCCGCAGATGACCTTCAGCAGGCCGGCCTGGGCGAGGGTCTCCACCAGGCGGCGGTACTTGGGCAGCATGCCGGCGTGGTGCACGCCGATGCCGTGCCGGACCAGCCGGGAGAGCGTCTTGCCGAAGCCGGCGGTGAACCGGAAACCACCGATCGCCTCGGCGATCATGTCCTTCTCGGCGCGGGTGCAGACGTTGACGCTGGTCAGCGCCTGGGCGCGTTCCAACGCGGCGGCCTGGGTGAAGTGCACCACGTACACCGGGGCCTGCTTGGTCTCCAGCAGCTCCTCAAGCGTCTCGTGCAGCGGCGTCATCGCGTACGAGAAGATGAGCGGGACCGGCCGCTCCGCCGTGCGCACGACGGCTGTCGGTCGCCCGGTGCGCCGGCTCAGGTCGTCGACGAAGCGGGTGGTGTCCCCCAATGTGGCGGACATCAGGATGAACTGGGCCTGCGGCAGTTCGATGATCGGCACCTGCCACGCCCAGCCCCGGTCGGGCTCGGCGTAGAAGTGGAACTCGTCCATGATCACCTGGCCGACGTCGGCCTTCGTGCCCTCGCGCAGCGCCAGGTTCGCCAGGATCTCCGCGGTGCAGCAGATGATCGGGGCGTCGGCGTTGACGCTGGCGTCGCCGGTGAGCATGCCGACGTTCTCGGCGCCGAAGACCTCGCAGAGCGCGAAGAACTTCTCCGACACCAAGGCCTTGATCGGCGCGGTGTAGAAGGTCGTCCGGCTGTCGGCGAGGGCCGCGAAGTGCGCGGCGATCGCCACCAGGCTCTTACCCGAGCCGGTGGGCGTGTTCATGATCAGGTTGGCGCCGGAGACGATCTCGATGACCGCCTCTTCCTGATGGGGGTAGAGGTCGAGGCCGCGCTCCTTCGCCCAGCCGGCGAACGCGTCGAAGAGGGTGTCGGGGTCGGCGCTTGTCGGCAGCGCGGCGGTGAGCGTCATAGCCTGTCCATGGTGCCTGGATCATGCCCCGGTACGCCAACCCGGCCCGCACCGGACCCCCGTCCGGGCGTCCCGAACGCGCCGCCGCGTTCCGGTTCGGCCGTTTCGCCGGTCACCGTCGGCGGTACAGCAGATCGGCGACCGGTCGACCGGCCGTGATCGCCCGCCGTTCGAACTTCGTCACCGGGCGGTGCGTCGGCCGTGGCGCGAAGCCGCCGTACGCGTCCACCAGCTCCGGGTCCGCCTCCAGCGTCTCCCGCATCGCCTCGGCGTACTCGGCCCAGTCGGTCGCGCAGTGCAGCATGCCGCCGGGGCGCAGCCGGGACCGCAGCAGCGCCACGTGCGCCGGCTGGATGATCCGCCGCTTGTGGTGGCGGGACTTCGGCCACGGGTCCGGGAAGAAAACGTGCACGGCGTCCAGCACACCCTCGGGCAAGCCGCTGACCAGGGACAACGCGTCACCCTCCGCCACCCGCACATTGCGCAGGCCACCACGCTCCACCAGGTGGAGCAGGTTGGCGATTCCCGGCGTGTGCACCTCGACCGCCAGATAATCTCGATCCGGGTCGGCGGCAGCCATCGCAGCGGTGGTGTCGCCCATGCCCGAGCCGATCTCCAGCACCACTGGCGCCCGGCGACCGAACAGGTCGGCCAGGTCGACGGGCACCACAGGTCCGTCCGGCACATCCAGGCCGTACGCGGGCCAGAGCCGGCTCAGCGCGTCGGTCTGCCGGTCGCTCATCCGACCCCGGCGGGGGTGGAACGTGCGGATCGTCCGGCTCGCGGGCGGGACGGCGGGGTCATGGTCGGTGGCGGTCACAGCGACCCGAGCGTACGCGACGCCGCTGGCGGATCGGATGTGATGTGCGACCGGAAATGAGAGGATCCAACTGGTACGGCAGGTCGGGTGCTCCACTGCCCGGCCGGGCCGCACGGCGTCGAGAGGGGGCATCGTGACAGTGACCCGCGGCGTCGTGACCCTGTCCCTGGTGACAGTGCTCGCCGGCCCCCTGCTGGCCGCCACGCCGGCCCTCGCCGCGCCCCAGCCTGCCGCCGTCGCTCTCGCGCCCGCGCCGCAGCCGGAAGGACCGCCCGGTGGAGCACCTCAACCGACGCCGGCGGTGGACATCTTCGTCGAGGTGAGCCCCAGCACGGTGCAGCCCGGCTACCTGGTCGGCATCCGGGCCAGTTGTCGGGACAACTCGGTGGGCGCCACAGTGGTCTCGGACGCCTTCGGGGCGGTCGGCGTGCAGCCGCAGCGCGGGGTGCTCACCGCTGCGCCGATGGTCCGCGAGCGCACCCGCCCCGGCAACTACCGGGTCAAGCTGGAGTGCCGCGACGGCGAGACCGCCTCGACAATGCTTCAGGTGGTCAAGAAGGTCCCCGTCCAGCCCAGCCGTGGTCCGGCGACCGGCTTCGGTGGGAGCACCGGCGGGATGACCGGAAAGCTGCTGCTGCCCGGCGGCGCGGCACTGATCATCACCGGGCTGATCCTCGCCGTGATGGCGTTCCGCCGCCCCCGAGCCGCCGCGCGTCGCTGAGCCCGCCATGACGATCTTCCGCCCCACGCCGCCGCCGGCCGGTTCACGCCCGCCGTTGCCTGGTCGTCCCGCGTCGTCGTCTGACGCTGCCCGCCAGCCGTTCGCCGGCCGCCCCGCCTCGCCACCCGATGACGTTCGGCTGCCCCTGGACGACGGCTGGCCGGGCTCCGACCGCCCGCCGGTTCCCCAGCGTCCGCCAAGTCGCCAGCGCCCGCTGGATCCCGACCGCCCGCCGGATCCCGACCGCCCGTCGGTGGCCGCGCGTCCGCCGACCGCCGTCGCCCCCCGGCGTAGTCGTCCCGCCGGCCGCAGCCCCTGGTCAGTACCGTTGGCCGTGGTGTTGGTGTTGGCCGGGGTCTTCGCCACCGGGGCGGGGCTGGGCCGTTCGGTCGGCCCGTTCGACCTGGCCCCGACCGGCGGTGACCGACCGGCCCGCAGTGAGTCGGTCGGGCTGTCGGCCAGTCGCCCGGTGCGCCTCTCGGTGCCGGCGATCAAGGTGGCCGCGCCGGTGGCACCCGTCGGGCAGGCGCGCGACGGCTCGATCGCCGTGCCGCCGTTGGAACGGCACAACGAGACCGGCTGGTACGACCGGGGGCCCACCCCCGGTGAGCCTGGCCCGGCGGTGATCGTCGGGCACGTGGACACGAAGACCGGCCCGTCGGTCTTCTACGACCTGGGCAAGCTGCACCCCGGCGACCTGATCGAGGTGGCCCGAGCGGACAAGTCGGTGGTGGTGTTCCGGGTCGACACCGTTGAGCACTTCCCGAAGGACCAGTTGCCCGCCGAGCGGATCTACGGCCACGACGGGCCACCCGGGCTGCGGCTGATCACCTGCGGTGGGCAGTTCATCGGGGGCCGCACCGGCTACGCCGACAACGTCATCGCCTTCGCCACCCTCCAGTCCTCCCGCAAGCCCTGAGACCGACCCCGGCTGGCCCACCCGCCCGTCGGGGCTTGATCAACTCGGGATCACTGAAGTCGCGGTTTCGGGCCGACCGGGACACCCCGGTTTCGGTGAACCCGAGTGGATCAGTCGGCGGGCGGGCGCCGGGCCAGCGTCGGCGTCAGCTCAGGAAGGCCAGGAGTTGACGGGTGGTCTCGTCGGGGGCTTCCTCCGGAATGAAGTGCCCGACCGGGACCGGCTCGCCGCGCACGTCGTCGGCCCACTCCCGCCAGATCGCGAGCGGGTCGTCGTAGAGCTTCGCGACCTGGCCGTGTTGGCTCCAGAGGAACAGCACCGGGCAGGTGATCTTCCGGTTTCCGCGATCCGCCTCGTCCTGCTGGTAGTCGAGCGTCGCGGCAGCGCGGAACTCCTCGCAGATCGCGTGCACCGTGGCGGGGTCGCTGAACTGCTTGACGTACGCCGCCCGGACCTCGGCGGGGAAGGCGTCCTTCACCTTGGGCCACGTGTCGAGCATGAAGTCGACGAGCACCGCGGGCGCCGCCTCGATGAACTGCTCAGGCACCGGCGCGGGTGCCGCCAGGAAGGACCAGACCCAGTAGGAGAGGCTGAACGTCTTGTCGGCGCGGTTGTAGACGTCGCCGATGGGCACCACGTCCATGACGGCCAGCCGAGTGACGGCGTCCGGCTCGTCCAGGGCGAGGCGGTACGCGCAGCGGGCCCCACGATCGTGGCCGACGAGTCGGAACTGCTCGTGGCCCAGACTCCGCATCACGGCAACCTGATCGCGGGCGATGGCGCGCATGCTGTACGGCTCGTGATCCGGACTGCTCGGCGGCTTGCCGCTGTCACCCCAGCCCCGCAGGTCGGTGCCGACGACCGTGTAGTTCTCGGCGAGCCGTGGCGCGACCCGGTGCCACATGAGGTGCGTCTCGGGGATGCCGTGCAGCAGCAGAACGGGCGGCCCACTTCCGCCGCGGCGCCCGTGGATCGTCGCGCCGGGCGTCTCGATGTCGAACTCTTCGAAGCCGTCGAACATGGCCGGACCCCGCACCTTCCTGGGACCGCCCGGCGCGAACGGCAGGTGCCGGCGGGCAGGGCGACTGGTGACCGGCTACCGCTCCGGCCGCCTCGACGTTATCAACGGAAACGTCCGGCCTGGCCCGGTTTGGCGGCGGTGCGGGGTCCTCGGCGTAGCTAGGGCTGGGGGACGTGCAGCGCCACCTCGAACTCCAGCAGGCTCGCGCCGGTGGAGACCGGGGGACGGGGCTTGTCGCCGGGGGCGGTGGCGTGGGCGGCGCGCGAGGGGCCGGCGGCCCACGCCTGGAACGCTTCTTCGCTCTCCCACTTCGTGTAGACGAAGTAGCGGGTCTCGCCGGCCACCGGGCGGAGGAGTTCGAAGCCGAGGAAACCGGGGGAGTTCTCCACAGTGCCGGCCCGGGCGGCGAACCGCTTCTCCAGCTCCGCGCCGCCACCGGGTGGGACGTCGATTGCGTTGATCTTCACGACTGCCATCTGCCCACCCTAGCCACTCAGAACGCCTCGACCGCCGGGACCAGGTCCGCGTCGACCACGATCGGCGCGTGGTCGGAAGGGCCCTTGCCCTTGCGGGCCTCCCGGTCCACGTACGCGGAGCGGACCGCCCGGGCGAACGGCGCGGACGCGTACACCAGGTCGATCCTCATGCCCTTGTTCTGGTGGAACATGCCGGCCCGGTAGTCCCAGTAGGTGAAGGGGTGCGGGCCCTTCATAGGGGTCGGCACGATGTCGCTGAGGCCCAGGTCGCGTAGCGCCGCGAGGGCTGCCCGCTCGGCCGGGGTGACGTGCGTGGAGTGGGTGAAGACCGCCGGGTCCCAGACGTCGGCGTCGGTCGGGGCGACGTTGAAGTCGCCGCAGACCGCCAGCGGTAACCCGCCGGCCACCTCGGTGGCCAGCGCGTCGCGCAGCGCCGCGAACCAGGCCAACTTGTACGCGTAGTGAGGGTCGTCCGGCGTCCGGCCGTTGGGCACGTACACCGACCAGACCCGCACCCCGTCGCAGGTGGCGGAGATGGCCCGGGCCTCGGGCTCGGGAAAGCCGGGCTCGTCGGCGAACCCGACCCGGACGTCGCCCAGCCCGACCCGGGACAGGATGGCCACCCCGTTCCACCGGCCGTCGCTGTGGCTGGCCACGGTGTAGCCCAGCTCGCCCACCTCGGTCACCGGGAAGGCGCCGTCCGGACATTTCGTCTCCTGGAGGCAGACGACGTCCGGCCCGGTGTCGGCCAGCCACTCCAGCAGCCGGGGTAGGCGGGCCTTCACCGAGTTGACGTTCCAGGTCGCCAGGCGCATGCCCCCAGCCTGCCGTATCCGCCGCCGCGACGCCGGGTCAGCTGCCCGGGGTGTCGCCGGGACGGGTCTGTTCGGCCAGGAACCGTTCCAGTTCGGCGCCGAGTTCGTCGGCCGTGGGCAGCGGGCCGGCATCCGGGGCGAGCAGGCTCTTCTCGCCTCGACCTCGGGCGAACGCGTCGTACTGCTCCTCCAGGGCCTGGACCAGGGCTGCGGCGTCCTCGGTCTGCGCGACCTGCCGGTCGATCTCCACCCGGACCACCTCGGCGGCCGAGCGCAGCCCGTCGCCGGGCAGCAGCAGCCCGGTGCTGCGCGACACCGAGGTGAGCAGTACCTCGGCGGCCGCCGGGTATTCGGTCTGCGCCACGTAGTGCGGCACGTGGGCGGCGAAGCCCAGCGCGTCGCGGCCCTGCTCGCCGAGGCGGAACTCCAGCAGGTGACCGACGCTGCCGGGCACCTGGACGCGTTGCAGCCAGGGCTCGTAGCCGGCGATCAGCTCGGGGCGGGTGGCGTGCGCGGTCACCCCGGTCGGCCGGGTGTGCGGGACCGCCATCGGGATCGAGTTGAGCCCCACCGTGAGCCGGACGTCCAGCCGGGCGGCGAGCCCGGCCACGGCGGCCACGAAACGCTCCCACTGCAAGTCCGGCTCGGGGCCGGTGAGCAGCAGGAACGGGGTCTCGTCGTCGTCCTGCAACAGGTGCAGCTCCAACTTGGGCGCGTCGACGCTCTCCCAATGGTCCTCGACGAAGGTCATCACCGGTCGTCGCGATCGGTAGTCGAAGAGCTGGTCGACGTCGAAGGTGGCGATCGGCCGACCCTCCAGCGAGGTGAGTAGCTGCTCACGCGCCAGTCGGCTGGCGTTTCCGGCGTCCACGAACCCGGTGAGGGCCTGGATCAGGACCGGCTGCCCGAGGTCGGGCAGATCGTCGGTGAGCTGGTAAAGCTCGTGTGGGTCGAGCACCGGTGCGGACCTCCCTGAAATGTGCCTGCGGGGCGCCGTCGCGACGGAGGGCACCCGTTCGGGCAACGTACCCGCCATCCTGGTGCATTCCTGCGCCGGGCGATCCGTTGGCCGGGTGGTGGGCGTGACCGGACTAATCGGCTGTTTACGCCACCAGGCCGAGCCTCTTGGCCGATCGGCCGAGGGGCGGTTCGGCCCAAAGGCCGAGTTTGTCGATCATGTCAGGCTCGGCGGTCGGATGTCCGGCGCTGTCCCGGCCCGTGCCGGTCCGCGTGCGGCGCCAGCTTCATCCGGTACGCGAGGTCCGTTCCCCGGGCGGGTCGACCCGCCCAGGTCGTCCACCAGTACGGGTCAGATCTGTGTCGAGCGCCACGTGATCACCGTGCGTGATCGGGGTTTGCACCTGCCTAGCCTCGGTTGATGCGTGACGACGGCACCCTCGACGACCCGTACGCCCCGAGCAGGCCCACTGCCGATATGGAGGATGGCACCTCAACCGAACGGACAACCGCCGCGAGCCGGCTCCGGGCGTACGCCCGGGACCTGACCGGTCGACGCCGGGCACAGATGGCGCTGGCCACCGGTGTGGTGTGCTGCCTCGGTCTGACCGCCGTCGTCCAGGTCCGCAACGAGGACGCCGACGCGGCGACCCGGAGTGGATCGCTCTCCAGCTCCGAGCTGGCGCAGCGCGCCGAGCAGCAGAGCGCCTCCCGTTCCCTGGACCGCACGGCTGCCCCGAGCACCTCCGCCGCCGCCCAGTCCGCCGCGGCGAGCCCCGCCGACCCGGACACCAGCGCGCCGGCCCGCAAGGTCGCCCCGGCTCGCCCGACCGACCCGGCGCCCGTCGCCGGGCTGGACGAGGACCAGATGGAGAACGCCGAGGCGATCGTCCGCGCCGGCCGCAAGATGGGGGTGCCGCGCCGGGGTCTGGTGATCGCGGTGGCCACCGCCATGCAGGAGAGCAACCTCTACAACGTGGCCAGCGGCGTGCTGCCCGAGTCGCAGGACTATCCGCACCAGGGCGTCGGCTGGGACCACGACTCGGTCGGGTTGTTCCAGCAGCGTTCCAGCAGCGGCTGGGGTCCGGTGGGGCGGCTGATGGACCCCGAGTTCGCCACCCGGCAGTTCCTCAGCGCGCTGGAGCAGGTGCCCGGCTGGCAGCGGATGCGGCTCACCGACGCCGCGCAGGCGGTGCAGGTCTCCGCGTACCCCGAGCACTACCAGCAGCACGAGTGGCGGGCCACCCGGGTCGTTGACGCCATCGTGCCGGCGGGGCGGTAACCTACCGCCCACTATGGACGGTCAGGGTTGAGGCTGTCGCATCCCGGGTACATGTGTTGCGGGTTCGGGGTACACATGAGTACGGGACCATCGACAGGAGGACGTTATGTCACTGATGCAGCGGATCAGCGCGTTTCTGAAATCGCCGAAGGGGCAGCAGTTGGTCGACCGGGGCCGGCGCGAGATGGCCAAGCCGGGCAACCAGCAGAAGCTGAAGGGGTTGGCTTCCCGGCTGTCCAACCGCCGCCGCTGACCTCTCCATCGGCCGCCCTGTCCACCGTTTCCACCCCTGGGGAGACCTGGTGACCGACACCCCGCCCGCTGGCGGCCAGCCCGCCGCCCCTACTCCGCAGCCGTCCGCCGACCTGCCGGCCGGGCCGGTGGACGCCCCCGAGGGTCCGCCGGCCCGGCTCTGGGACCGGATGCGGGACGACCCGCAGTACGCGCCGGAGCACCTTGCCCTGGAGGCGGTGCGCCGCCTCGGGCCGGAGGCCGTGCAGTGGGCCGCCCGAGCCCGGGCCGAGCAGCCCGGGGTGTCCGCCGACGTCCTGGCCGACCAGGCGGCCCGTAAGTTCGTCAACCTGGCCCGACTGTCCGGCGCGGTCTCCGGCGCGGCCGGGCTGCCCGGCGCCGTGATCGACGTGGGTGTGCTGGCCTGGACCCAGGCGCGGATGGTGCTGCACATCGCCGCCGCGTACGGCGTCGATCCCCTGCACAGCGATCGGGCCACCGACCTGCTGGTGCTCCAGCGGGTGCACAAGGTCGCCGAGAGCGCCCGGCTGGCGCTCGGTGTGGCCGCCGGCCGGGAACGCGCCGACGCGCTCTTCGGCCTGGGCGGGCAGCGTCCGCTCGGTCGGGTCATGCTGCAACTCGGCGTCCGGCTGGCCCAGATGGCCGGCGTCCGGGCCGCGAAGCGGATGGTCGCCAAGATCGTCCCTGGTGCGGCGATCGTACTCGGCACCTGGGCCAACTCGTCGGCTACAAAGGATCTCGCCCAGCGATCCCGGGTCCTCTACGGCTCCTGCGGCAACGCCGTCCCGGAGCCGCGCCAACCCTGACGGCCCGTCCGGGGTCGTCAGCCGGCCAGGCCGGAGGAGCGCCAGGTCACCTCGGCGATGCGGCCCTGGCCGGTGGCGTTGGGGTGGAACCAGTCCAGCGGGTTGAGCAGGTCCAGGGTGAACCGGACCTTGTGCAACGCGCCGCCGTCGTGCCGGCACCGTGATCCGTACGCCCGGCAGGCCGCCTTCAACTCGGCGTTGTACGCGTCGATCCGGTCCCGGACGGCGGCCCGGCGCGCCCGGTCGGCGGGCGCGTTCGAGGTCGCCTCGGCCAGCAGGGCCGGGCAGATGCCCCGCCGCCACGCGCGGGTCGCCCGGTCGTCGTCGTGCCCGACCTCCCAGAGCCGGTACAGGTCGGGAATGCTCACCACCAGCACCCGGGCCTTCGGCCGGCCGGTCCGCAGGACTCGCAGCCCCCGGTCGACGTCGGTCCGGAACTTCGCCACCGGCGTCATCGCGTCCACCCCGCCCCGACAGACGTCGTTGGCGCCGATCAGCACTGTGACGTAGTCGGCGCGGTCGCGTACCGCCGCCTGGGCCTGACCAACGAGAGCGTCCGCGCGGGCGCCGGGACGGGCATGGTTGTACGTCCGGTCGCGGATCGCCGGGTTCTGTTCGAGCAGCCGTCGGTAGTGGCTCTGCACCCGCAGCCCGTCCCCGGTCGACCAGGAGTTGCGCTCGCACGAGGTGAGCACCAGGCAGGAGGCGAAGCCGGTGCTGATCGAGTCGCCGAGGGCGGCGATGCCGCCGGGCCCGCTCGACGGCGGGGCGCTCGTGGTGGGGCGGGGTGTCGCGGAGTTGCCGCCCTCGCAGGCCAGCGCGACCAGCGCCGTGAGACAGGCCAGGGCGGCGACCCAGCGTCGAGGCATGACGTCTCCCGTTCCCGCAGCACAGAGCGACAGCGCGGTAACTCTATGCGCAGGATGCGGTTCGTCGGGAAGTTGCTGTCGGGTATGCGGCAGAGTGCCGACGCGGAGGCCGTCGGGGTGCTATGCGTCCCGCCACGGTGCCCGCTGACCGTGCAGCCACCAGTGCAACGCCCGGGTGATCCGGGGCAGCACCAGATAGGTCATCAGCGGGGTCAGGCAGAGCGTCATCAGCAGCACCCGGGCCGCCAGCGGCACCGCGTCGAGGAATCGGCTCGTCAGCAGGGTGGCGGTCAGGCTCAGTGGGAAGAACGCCAGCCAGATGGTCACCGCCTGCTTCCAGCGGGGCGGTGACGCGGGCGGGGCCGGCTCCACCGGGTCCACCGAGTGCTCCAGCGGCCTGTCGAACCAGCCCTCGATCCCGGTACGCCGCTCGACCCGGGTGTGCTCGACGATGCCCTGCGCCGAGCTGAGCCACCAGTGCCGCTGCGGCGACTCCTCCCACCGGCGAAGCGTCTCGGCGTCGGCGAAGCGGTAGAGCATGTGCCACTCCGGCGAACCGGGGCCGCTCTGCACCCAGCCGGCGCCGAGGAAGCCGGGGAACGCCTCGGCCAGCGCGGTGCCGGCCCGCATCCAGGCCACCATCTCGCTGGCCCGGCCGGGATCGACGCGGCGGGCGATGGAGACTGTCACCGGCACGGCGAGGGTCATTGACATGCGCCCATCCTGCGGTCGACGGGGCCGCGGCGCGAACGGATGTAATCGAGCACACCAGCGCACCCCAGCGCCGCCCGGCCTGGCAGGCGATCGGCCGGTACCTGTCGGGGGTCGATGCTCTACTCGGGGGATGACCGACAGAGCGATCCTCGTGCTCGGTGCGACGGGCACCACCGGGCGACGGGTGGCCGACCGACTGCGGGCGCTGGGCGTCCGGGTCCGCGCAGCCTCCCGCAACGGCTCGGTGCGCTTCGACTGGTCGGTCGAGTCGACGTGGGCGCCCGCGCTGGCCGGCGCGTCCGGGGTCTACCTGATGGCACCGGACGGCCAGCCGGTCGAGCCGGCCCTCGTCCGGTTGGCCATCGAGCAGGGGGTGCGGCACATGGTGCTGCTCTCCAGCAGGGCGATCGAGGCGATGGGCGACGAGCGCCTGCTGACCGCGGAACGGACGGTCCGCGAGGCCGGCGCCGACTGGACGATCCTGCGAGCGGACTGGTTCGACCAGAACTTCGACGAGGGAGTGTTCCGGGAGGCTGTGCTGGCCGGGGAGATCACCGTGCCGGTCGGCGCGGCACGCCAGGCGTTCGTCGATGCCGACGACATCGCCGCCGTCGCGGTGGCCGCCCTCACCGAGCCCGGGCACGCCGGCCAGGTCCACGAGGTCACTGGGCCACGGGCGATCACCTTCGCGGAGGCAGCCGAGACCATCAGCCGAGCGGCGGGCCGACCGGTGCGTCACCTCGGCACGGCTGACGACTACCGGGCCGCGCTGGGTCCGCTGGGCGTCCCCGCCGAGGAGATCGAGCAACAGATCGCGGCGTTCACTGCCCTGCGCGACCTCGGCCACGCGGAGCCCACCGACACCGTCCGCCGGCTGACCGGTCGCGAGCCGCGCGACTTCTCGGCGTACGCCGCCGAGGCGGCGTCGCGTGGTGCCTGGCGCGACTGACCGAGGCGTCCGAGGCCGGTTAACGCTGGCGATCGGGGGTAGGTCCCTGGGCATGACGAGATCGCAGCCCCGGCGCGCCCGTGGCACGGTCGGCCACGCGAACAGCGCGTTGAACCTTCGGCTCACCCTCGCCAGCTTCGGGCTGGTGATCATGGTGCTCTTCGCGGTGCTGGCGTTCTGGGCCGGCATCGCCTGGCTCGGCGTAGTCTGCGCGATCCTCGCCGTGGTCGCCGTGGTCGACCTGGTCGTGATCCAGCGCCGCCGCGCCGCCCGCCGCCGCGAGGAGCCGGGCGTACGACACTCGTTGTTCGAGTAACAGGAGGACGAGATGCCCCGCATCGCCACCACCAACCCCGCCACCGGACAGGTGCTCAAGACCTATGAGGCGATGTCCACCGAGCAACTCGACGACGCCATCGAGCGCGCCGACCTCGCGTTCCACCAGCTGAAGGCGACGACCGTCGACCAGCGCGCCCAGTGGATGAACGCCGCGGCCGACCTGCTGGACGCCGAGCGCGACGAGGTCGCCCGGATCATGACCACGGAGATGGGCAAGACGTACGTCGCGGCGCAGGCCGAGGTGACCAAGTGCGCCACCGCCGCCCGCTTCTACGCCGACAAGGCCCCCGCGTTCCTCGCCGACGAGCCCGCCGACGCCGACGCTGTGAAGGCCACCCGGGCGTTCATCCGCTACCAGCCGATCGGCGTGGTGCTCGCGGTGATGCCGTGGAACTTCCCGCTCTGGCAGGTGATGCGCTTCGCCGCCCCGGCGCTGATGGCCGGCAACACCGGCCTGCTCAAGCACGCCTCGAACGTGCCGCAGACCGCGCTGCTGCTGGAGGACGTGTTCCGGCGAGCCGGCTTCCCCGAGGGCGCCTTCACCACCGTGCTGGTCGACTCGGAGGCCGTCGACCACATCCTCAGCGACCCCCGGGTACGCGCCGCGACGCTCACCGGCAGCGAGCCCGCCGGCCGGTCCATCGCGCAGATCGCCGGGCGGGAGCTGAAGAAGACCGTCCTCGAACTCGGCGGCAGCGACCCCTTCGTGGTGATGCCCTCGGCCGACGTGGACCGGGCCGCCGAGGTGGCCACCACCGCCCGCTGCCAGAACAACGGCCAGTCCTGCATCGCCGCGAAGCGGTTCATCGTGCACACCGACGTGTTCGACGCCTTCGCCGAGCAGTTCGCCGCCAACATGGCCGCGCTACGCGTCGGCGACCCGATGGACCCGAACACCGACGTCGGGCCACTGGCCAGCGAGCGTGGCCGCGACGAGGTGCACGCCCAGGTCCGCGACGCGGTGGACAACGGCGCGACAGTGCTCTGCGGCGGCGAGCCGCCGGCCGGCGACGGCTGGTTCTACCCGCCGACAGTGGTCACCGACCTCACCCCGCAGATGCGGATGTGGTCCGAGGAGGTCTTTGGCCCGGTCGCCGGCCTGTTCCGGGTCTCGTCGTACGAGGAGGCCATCGAGGTCGCCAACGGCACCAGCTTCGGGCTCGGCTCGAACGCCTGGACCCGGGACCCGGCCGAGCAGGAGCGCTTCGCCACCGACCTGGACGCCGGCAACGTCTTCGTCAACGGGATGACCACCTCCTACCCTGAGTTGCCGTTCGGCGGTGTGAAGAACTCCGGGTACGGGCGGGAGTTGTCCGCGCTGGGCATGCGGGAGTTCTGCAACACCAAGACGGTCTGGGTGGGCGAGGGCGCCGCCTCGGCCGGCGCCGGCGCGCACGCCGAGTAGTTCGGGGCGCGGCACGCGTCAGCCGGTGCCGTCGTGGGTAGGAAGTGTGCCCATGACGTCGTTCGGGTTTCACGCCTCGCATGAGCAGATCGGTCCACGCGCCCTGTTGGAGGCGGTGATCCACGCCGAGCGGGCCGGCTTCGACGCCGCCATGTGCTCCGACCACTTCTCCCCGTGGAGCGCCCGGCAGGGCGAGTCCGGCTTCGCCTGGTCCTGGCTGGGCTCGGCGTTGCAGGCCACCGGCATGCCGTTCGGTGTGGTCAACGCGCCCGGTCAGCGGTACCACCCGGCGATCATCGCGCAGGCGATCGGCACCCTCGGCGCGATGTACCCGGGCCGGTTCTGGGCGGCCCTGGGCACCGGCGAGGCCAGCAACGAGCACATCACCGGCGACCCGTGGCCTCGCAAGGACGTGCGCAGTGCCCGGTTGCTTGAGTGCGTCGACGTGATCCGGGCCCTGCTGGCCGGCGAGGAGGTCAGCCACGACGGCCTGGTCCGGGTCGACCGCGCCCGGCTGTGGACCCGCCCCGAGCAGCCGCCCGCGCTGGTCGGCGCCGCGGTCAGCGTGGCCACCGCCCGTTGGTGCGCCGAATGGGCGGACGGGCTGATCACCGTGAACGCCCCGGTGGCGCACCTGCGCGAGATGATCGACGCGTACCGGGACGCGGGCGGACGTGGGCCGCTGCACCTCCAGGTGCACGTCTCCTGGGCGCCGGAGCAGGCTCAGGCCGAGGCGCTCGCGTACGACCAGTGGCGCAGCAACGTCTTCGCCCCGCCGGTCTGCTGGGACCTGGAGACCGTCGAACACTTCGACGTGGTCTCCGCCGATGTGCCGGCGCAGCGGGTCGCCGAGGTGGTGAACGTGTCGGCGGACCTGGGCCGGCACGTCGGCTGGCTGGAGGAGTACGCACAGCTCGGCTTCGACCAGATCGCCCTGCACCACGTCGGGCAGGAGCAGCGCGGCTTCATCGACGCCTTCGGCGCGGAGGTGCTGCCGAAGCTGCGCCCGGGCGGCTGATCGAGGCCGAACAGGCGTACCCCTAGGCTCGTACCCCATGGAAAGCCTGTTCCCGGTCGTCGTCTTCCTGGCGATCGCCACCCTGGGCGCCGCGTTGGCCCGCCGGCTCGGCCTGCTCGCGCCGATCGTGCTGGTCGTCCTCGGCCTGGCCCTCTCGTTCGTGCCGGGCTTCCCGCAGATCGAACTCGACCCGGAGTTGGTGCTGGTCGGCATCCTGCCGCCGCTGCTCTACGTGGCGGCGCTGGAGACCTCGGTGCCGGCGTTCAAGAACAACATCCGGCCGATCCTGCTGCTCGCGGTCGGCCTGGTGTTGTTCACCGCGTTCGTGGTCGGGTTGGTGCTGCACCTGCTGTTGCCGCAGCTACCGTTCGCGATCTGCCTGGCCCTCGGCGCGGTGGTCGCCCCGCCGGACGCCGTGGCCGCCACGGCCGTCGCCCGCCGGGTCGGGCTGCCCCGCCGGGTCGTCACCATCCTGGAGGGCGAGAGCCTGGTCAACGACGCGACAGCGCTGGTGCTGCTGCGGGTCGCGACGATGGCCACCGTCGGCTCGGCCGTCGGCGCCGACAAGATCGCCATCGAGGTGCTGCGGTCCACTGGCGGCGGCATCCTGATCGGGGCGCTCGGGGCGCTGGTGTTCGGCTTCCTGCATCGGCGGATCACCGACCCGCTGCTGGACAACGCGCTGTCGTTGATTATCCCGTTCGCGGTGGTGTTCACCGCCGAACACCTGCACGCCTCCGGTGTGGTCGCGGTGGTCGTCACCGGTCTGGTGCTCGGGCACAAGCTGCCCCAACTGCTGTCGGCGGCGTCCCGGTTGCAGATCGGCGCGTTTTGGCGGCTGGTCCGTTTCCTGCTGGAGGGCCTGGTCTTCCTGCTGGTCGGGCTGCAACTGCGGGAGGTGCTGCGCGACCTCGACGAGCCGATCGGGTCGCTCATCCTGATCACCTTCGCGGTGCTCGCCACCGTCTTCCTGACCCGCTTCGTCTGGCTCTTCCCGGCCACCTACCTGGCCCGGTTGGTTCCCCGGGTCCGCCGCCGTGACGCCCGGCCGTCGCCGAAGTTCCCGATCATCATCGGCTGGGCCGGCATGCGGGGCGTGGTGACCCTGGCCGCCGCGCTGGCCCTGCCGCTGACCCTGGCCGACGACGAGCCGTACCCCAGGGCGTTGTTGATCTGGCTGGCCTTCGCCGTGATCGTTTTCACCCTGGTCGGCCAGGGCGCCACCCTGCCGCTGGTCGCCCGTCGGTTGAAGCTGCCGCAGGACGACCCGGTGCAGGACGCGCTCTCCGCGGCCGCCGTGCAGCAGCAGGCCAGCAAGGCCGCCCAGGACCGCCTCGACGAGTTGGCCGACAGCGCCCCGGATGCGGTGGTGGACCGGCTGCGCCGAGCGGTGGAGGACCGCACCAACATGGCGTGGGAACGACTCGGCGGCGACGAGCGGGAGACCCCGTCGCAGGCGTACGGTCGGCTGCGGCAGGAGATGATCGACGCCGAGCGGGATGTGTTCCGGGCGGCCCGGGACTCCGGTCGGATTCCTGAGGAAGTGTTGGTGCGGGCCTACCGTGACCTGGACCTGGAAGAGTCGTTGCTGCGAGAGGTTGAGAAGTGAGCTGTCAGCACCTGACCGAGGCCGGCGCCGCCGAGCCGCGCACCCCCGACGAGTGCGCGGACTGCGTCGCCATCGGCGACACCTACTGGGTGCACCTGCGCACCTGCCTGAGCTGCGGGCAGGTCGGCTGCTGTGACTCGTCGCCGAACCAGCACGCGAGCAAGCACTTCGCGTCGACCGGCCACCCGGTGATCCGCTCGGCGCAGCCGGGCGAGGCCTGGCGCTGGTGCTTCGTCGACGAGGAGATCGGCTGATCGTCGGCCGGCGTCGGGTCGGGTCGGCACGGTTCGCAAGGGGCGGTCCCGTGAATGGTGGCACGGTTGGAGCGGTGGCACGGTCAGACCGGCCGCGTTGAGCAGGCCGGCCGATCAGGCCCGAAAGTGTCGTACACCTGTTCTATTGTCGGTCCATGTTGGAGGAGTTGGCCCAGGCGGAGGCGGCAGTCGCTGACTGCCTCGACGCGCCGACTTGGGCCCTTCCGGAGCACGACCTCGTCGCGGCACTCGACGCTGCGCACCGGCTCGAGCGACGCTTGGCCGCCGTGCGACTGGCCCTGGTTCGCGAGGTGGACGGCCGCGGCACGGCCGTGACGCAAGGAGCGTCGTCGACGGCGGTCTGGTTGCGGGACCGGTTGCGGGTCAACGTCTCCGCCGCTCGCCGGCTGGTCGATCTCGCTGGTGCGTTGGACGCGGGAGCGCCAGGGGTGCGCTGGGCGCTGGCCAGCGGGGATATCAGCGTGGAACAGGCCGGGGTCATCGGCGAAACGGTCGGCGCGGTGCATGCTGCCGCTGGTGCTGAGGCGGCTGAGAAGGCGGTCGGCGTCATGGTCGAGTGGGCCGGGCAGTTCGAGCCGGTCCTGCTACGCAAACTGGGCACTCGGATTCTCGATCACGTCGCTCCGGAGGTCAGTGAAGCCGCAGCCAGGGCGGCGATGGAGGCCGAGGCCCGCCGAGCCTGCCGAGACCGTCATGTCACGCTGTCCGAGCTGCGGGACGGCCGGCTGCGGCAGTTCGGCATCCTCGACGGCGAGGCGGCCGGCCTGCTGCGTGCCGCGATCGACCCGCTGACCGCGCCGTCCGGTCCGGACGATCCGCGTTCTCCCGGGCAACGCCGCCACGATGCGCTCGCCGATCTCTGCCGGCTTGCCCTGCGCACCGGCGAGTTGCCCGAGCACGGCGGCGACCCCGCCCAACTCGTCGTCACCACCAGCTTCGACACGTTGGCCCGGAGGTTCGACGCCGGCACTCTCGACACGGGTCTGCAACTCACCCCGGAGACGGTCCGCCGCCTCGCCTGCGACGCGGCGATCCTGCCCGCGGTCCTTGGCGGCACGGGTCAGACGCTCGACGTGGGAAGGCAACGCCGGCTCGTTACCGGCCCACTGCGTCGAGCCCTGGTGCTGCGTGACCAGGGCTGCGCGTTCCCCGGCTGCGACCGCCCGCCGCGCTGGTGCGACGCCCACCACATCCAGCATTGGGCCGACGGCGGCACCACCAACCTGGCGAACGCCGTGCTGCTCTGCGGCCACCACCACCGACACGTTCACCGCGGCGAGTGGGCCGTCCGCCTGGGTGGCGACGGCCATCCCGAATTCATTCCGCCGGCCTGGCTCGACCCCAACCGACTTCCTCGCCGCAACCAGTACTACCGACGAACGTGACCCCAGCACTGGTCCGGATCCCGGCACCCCAGCCGGATACGCCGGACGAGTCGAAGACCCAAGCGAACCAAAGCTCCGCCAGCGGGTCGAAGCCAGCGATCGGCCGGGGCGGCGCTGGCCCACGACCTCGCCGCTCCGGACGCCATCGGCGCGTGCGCCCGGCCCGGCTCAACTGCTGATGGAGTCGACGAGGCGTTCGGTGGCGAGGCAGGAGACGAGGCAGCGTTCCTTTGCGTCACCGCTCAGCCGGGCGGTCCAGTCGGTGAGGCCGCCGTCGCCGATCTCCAGGCTCCCGCCCAGGACGGTGATCCGCAGGGCGCACCCCGTGTAGTAGCCGCGACCGCGAGACCGCTCCGGTTCGTCCACGAGCGGCACCACACTCCCGTCCACGGCCGGTCGGACGGTGTCGGCCAGCCGCTCCCGGACGGTCCGATCGTCGAAGGTGGTGACGTGCAGCTGAGGCGCGGCGGCCGGTGCCAACTCGGCGAGGACGGTCCGCCAGTAGGTGAGGTGCCGGACCAGCAGCCGGGCCTGCGTGCCGCCCGAGCCAGTGTCGCGGGCGCTGGAGACCAGAGCGAAGAGCCGGAAGTGCGCCGACGCGTCGCTGCCGAAATCCTGTGCCCGCAGCACCCGGTGGGCAGCGGCCAGGTGCACCTCGCTCTGCCGGCGGCGACGTACGGCCGCCTCGATGGCGAGGGCGTTGGTGGGATCACTCAGCACCTCGCTGGCGCGCATCGTGGTGACGATCCTGTTCTGGCTGACCGGTGCGACCGCCGAGCAGGTGCCGACCGGTACGACCGGCGACAGCTCCACTCCGACGACGTCGGCGGGCAGCAGTTGCCACATGCGGGCCTCCACCCGTGCGAGCACGCGCGGGTCGGTGCGGGCTGGGCGGACGAAGCGGTCCTCGCGCCACCGTCGTACCACCTCGGATGGACGCGCGGTCGCCGCCCGGTCGCGGGCCACGCTTAGCAGCAGACTGCGCAGGTCTGCGCTGGACAGGCCGGACAGTGCGCTGCGGGTCCCCGCCGGCATCGCCGCCCACACTCGACGCTCCGCACCGGCCAGTTCGTCTCCATCCATGGCGTCACCATCGCTCTATCGGTACGTCGGATCCATCGGTTTTTGCTGCGCGTCCGGCCGCTCGTACCCCGTCTATGCTTCACCGACGGCGCGAGCGTCGACGGGGGGCGGACATGATTGATGCGGTCATCTTCGATGTTGGTGGGACCATTCTCGACGAGTCCCACGAGTTCGCGGCCTGGGCCGACTGGCTCGGCGTGCCCCGGCACACGTTCTCGGCGGTCTTCGGTGCGGTGATCGCCCGGGGCCTGGACTATCAGGAGACGTTCCGGGTCTTCCGGCCCGACTTCGATCTCACCATCGAGCTGGAGCGTCGGGAGGCTGCCGGCCAGCCGGAGTCGTTCGCCGAGGAGGATCTCTACCCGGACGCGCGGGGGTGCCTGGAGTCCTTGAAGGACCAGGGCCTGTTCGTGGGCCTGGCCGGTAACCAGCCAGCTCATGCGGAGTCGACCCTGCGCGATCTCGACCTTCCGGTGGACGTGATCGGTACGTCGCACGGGTGGGGCGTGGCGAAGCCGTCACCGGCGTTCTTCGAGCGGGTCGTCGCCGCGGGCGGTGGTGTCGCGTCGTCGATCCTGTACGTCGGCGACCGGCCCGACAACGACGTGCGCCCGGCCCTGGAAGCGGGCATGAAGACGTGCCTGATCCGACGCGGTCCGTGGGGGCACATCCTCGACCCCTCCACAGTGGCCGAGCGGTGCCTGTTCCGGATCGACTCGCTGGACGAACTCCCGAGCCTGGTCGCGAAGCACAACGCGGCCGGCGGTTGACCCGCCGGCCGCGCGATCGTGCGGTCCCGGTGGCCGCCTTCCCCGGGCGGCCACCAGGACGTCGGTCAGGTCAGTGAGCAGGCCGCTCCGTTGACCGTGACCAGGCCGGGGCTCGGGTTCGCGCCGCCGCCTGTCGTCGCGTTGAAGCCGAATGTCACAGTGCCGCCGGGTGCGATCTTGGCGTTGTACGACTCGTTGCGCGCGGTCACCGTCGCGCCGGACTGGGCGACCTTCGCCAGCCACGCCTCGCGTACCCGCTGGTCACCGGTGAACGCGAAGCGCACGCTCCAGCCGTTGATGGCCGTGGTGCCCGTGTTCTGGATGGTCAGCTGCCCGGTGAACCCGGTGCCGCCCTGCCAGGCGCCGTAGTTGGTGTAGCGCGCCGTGCAGGTGGTGGCCGGCACTGCGCCGGCGTCACCCTGGTCGGCCAGGAACGAGGAGATCCAGGCCAGCGCGGAGTTCCAGTTGATCGCCACCTCGTTGGTCGAGTACGAGTTGATGTCGTCGACGTAGCAGAACATCGGCTTGCAGCCGGCGAGCAGTTGCGCCACGAACGGGTCCTGGAGGGCCGCGTTCGGGCCACCGGCGAGGGAGCCGGCGGGCGGTCGGGGCAGGTTCGGGTCGAGCTGGTGGCCGAAGATCCGGCTGTGCTGGTTCTGCGCGGCGTGCTCTCCCCATCCGGTGACGTAGGAGATGTTCAGGGCGTTGCGACCGAGGATGTAGTCCATGGCCTGTACGGCGCCGTCGCGGTAGACGGGGTTGCGGGTCAGGTCGAACGCGGTGGCCAGCACCACGGCGTTGTTGATGACGTTGCTGTTGCCGCCCCAGAAGTAGCTGTTGGCGTCACCGGGCATCGGCAGCCCGTACGCCTGCTGGCGCAGCTCGGCGAGGTACGTGTCGGCGGCGGCGGTGACCGAGGCGCGGACCCGGGCCAGGTCGGCGGCGGGTAGCCCGTTCGGCACGGTGGCCAGGTCGAGGCGGCCCAGCGCGGCCACGCTCTGCCAGCCGAAGCCCCGCGCGTCGAACACGTTTCCGGTGTGGTGCGGTGAGGCGGTCACGTCGGCCAGGTAGTTCTGCGCCCCGGTGGTCAGGTACAGCTCGGCCGCCGCCCAGTAGAACTCGTCGGTGACGTTGCTGTCGTCGTACGCGCCGCCGCCGGTGCCGTCGGTCGGGCTGGCGTACACCGCCGGGTGGGCCTTGGCCGCGGCGTAGGCGGTCTTCGCGGCAGTGCCGCAGCGGGTCGCGAACGCCGCGTCGTAAGGGGCGAAGAGCCGGGCGCACTGGGCGGCGGTGGCGGCGAGGTTGAGGGTGGCCGCGGTCGACGGCGGGTGCAGCTCGCGCGGCTGTGGGTCGTCGTGCGGGGCGAGGGGCAGCCCGGTCCAGTTCTGGTCGTGGATCTTGTGGTGGACCATGCCGGCGAGCGGCTTGCCCGCGGGCACCTGCATGCGCAGCAGGAACTCCAGCTCCCAGCGGGCCTCGTCGAGGATGTCCGGCACCCCGTTGTCGCGCTCGGGCACCCGCAACGTGCCGTCGGCGAGTTCGGCGCCGCCGTTGGCGGTGGCCGCCGTCCTGGTCCGTTCGAAGGTGTTCAACAGTTGGTAGGTGGCGATGCCGCCGTTGACCACGTACTTGCCGTGGTCGCCGGCGTCGTACCAACCGCCGCGCACGTCCAGGGAGTAGTCGCAGACACCCGGCTGGCAGGGCACGTTGGTGTCGCCCTGGTTGGGGGCGACGCCGAGGTGGCCGGCGGGTCGGGCGTACTCGTCGCCGATCAGGTCACCGTCGATGGCGATGCCGCTGCGCTGGGCGTAGAAGAACTGCAACGAGTCGGAGCGCAGCTGGTCGTAGAGGGCGCCGGAGATGTCGAACGGGTGGCTCGTCTCGCCGTCCACGGTGAGCGTGAGCCCGGTGCCGGGGGTGCGGTAGCTGGAGAAGTCGACGGTCTGCACGTTCTGCCCGGAGGCGGCGTCGACACCGCGAGCGGTGGTGGTGCCACTGGCCACGACGGCGCCGGCCGCGCTGCGTAGCTGCCAGGGCAGCGCTTCGGTGGCCTCGGTGACGACCGTGGCGTTCTTCGGGCCGCCGGGAAGGTAGCCGACCTGGTTGACGCGCACCCGTGGCCCGGTGTCCGGCTCGTACGGCTCGGGCGGCTCGCCGCCGCGCAGCGAGACGTCGTCCAGGCAGATGGTCTGCGCCTGGGCCGAACCGCCGACCTGGAAGATCAGTTGGGCGCTGGGGTTGTCGTCCGGGACGGTGAAGGTCTGCTCGACCCGCTGGAGGGTGCCGGTCGCGGTGGCGTCCACGGCCGCGTACGTGGTGTACGGGGCGCTGCCGAGCTGCAACACGGCCTTGACCGCGGCGCCGGGGGTGGCGGAGACCGCGAAGCCGAGGGTGTATTCGGCGCCGGCGATCAGCGGCACGCCGTCCTGGCCGATGCCGGCGTCCCACGGGTTGGCGAGCCCGCCCGCGACGGTGGTGCAGAGCTGGCCGTCGGTGACCGCCAGCGCGCCGGTGCCGAAGGAGAACCAGGGGCTCACCCCGGCGCTGAAGTCGCCGTTGTCGATCTGCTCGGGGGCGTCCGGCGGTGGGGCGGCGTGGGCCGCGCCGGCGCCCGCGCCGGTGAGGGCCAGAGTGGTCGCCGCAGCCAACAGCAGGCGGCGTCGGGATGGCGTCACGGGGAGTCCTTCCGGGACGGAAAGTGGGACGGTGGTGGCACGGTGGTGCGGAAAAGACCTGGGAGCGCTCCCAGGTATCGGCTCGATGTTTCCAGTGCCGGTACGCCATGTCAATTGATCTGGTTGGATGGGTTTCAGTATCCGACGAGGGCGGTCAGCCCGACTGGCATCCCCCGACGCGCCGCCACCCGGACGTGAGATTGGCCGCGCCACGCGCCGGCGTCCTGATCTCCTAGAGACAACTGCGCCCTTCGCCTGGCAGGCTGCCTCCCATGACCCTGAAGCTGCGTTCCGTGGGAACGAGCGACCGTGGGCTGATCCGCAGCGGAAACCAGGACGCCCTGCACGCCGGCACCTGGCTCGTCGCCGTCGCCGACGGCATGGGCGGAATGGCCGCCGGCGACCTGGCCAGCGCCCTCACCATCGACGCGGTCGCCCCGCTGGACGTGGAGACACCCGAGGACGCCCTGGTGGCCGCGCTCGAAGGTGGCATCGCACTGGCCACCTCCCGGATCCGACAGGCGGTCGCCGAGGATCCCGAGCGCCAGGGCATGGGCACCACGCTGACCGCCCTGCTCTTCGCCCGTACCGGCAGCTGCCTGGCGCTCGCGCACGTCGGCGACTCCCGGGCCTACCTGTACCGCGAGGGCGTGCTCAAGCAGGTCACCCGGGACGACACGTTCGTCCAGATGCTGGTGGATCAGGGCGTGATCACCGCGGACCAGGCCAGCAGCCACCCGCGCCGGGCTGTGGTCACCCAGGCGTTGCAGGGCGAAGAGGTCTCCCCGTCGTACGCGACCATGGTGCCCCGGGCCGGCGACCGATGGCTGCTGTGCAGCGACGGCCTCTCCAACGTGGTCCGCCCGGACACCCTCACCGAGGTGCTCAGCGGCTATCCGGACCGGGACGCCTGCGCCGCCAAGCTGATCGACCTGGCCCTGCACGCCGGCGCGCCGGACAACGTCACAGTCGTGGTGGCCGACGTCGTCGAGGAGTAGACCGACGCTCAGCGCCGGCGCGGCGTGGCGTGCCGGGTGGGTGCCGCCGTTCCCGGGTCCTCCGGCCACGGGTGCCGGGGATAGCGCCCGCGCAGCTCGGAGCGGACCTGCGGATAGCCGGTACGCCAGAACGACGCCAGGTCGGCGGTGACCGCCACCGGGCGGCCGGCGGGGGAGAGCAGGTGCAGCAACACCGGCACCCGACCGTCGGCGATGCGGGGGGCCGCCGGCCAACCGAACGTCTCCTGGAGCTTCACGGCGAGCACCGGCGCTGCCGGGTCGCCGTAGTCCAACCGGATTCGAGAACCACTCGGCACCTCGATCCGCTCCGGGGCCAGCTCGTCGAGGCGGGCGGCCTGCGCCCACGGCAGCAACCGACGCAGCGCCGACGACACGTCCACTCGCGCCAGGTCGGCCCGGCGTCGCGCGGCGGCCAGCTCCGGGCCCAGCCAACTCGGCGCGGCGTCGAGCAACGAGTCGTCGCCGACCTCCGGCCACGGCTCGCCCAGGTGGTGCCGGAGGAACGCGAGCCGCTCGCGCAGCGCCCGCGCCGCCGGCGTCCACTGCAACAGGCCCAGCCCGTCCTGGCGCAGGCCGGTCAGCAACGCGGCGGCCACCTCCGCCCGGTCCGGCCGGTCCAGCCGCCGCTGGACCAGCTCGATCGCGCCCAGCCGGGTCACCTCCCGGGCCACCACGTCCCCGTCGGACCAGCCGACCTCGCGGTCGGTGCGCAGCAACGGACCGGCCGCCTCCCGGGCCGTCGCCTCGTCCACCGGGGAGGCCCGGCGGATCCGGGCCGACGGCGCGCCGGGGGTGCGGTCCGCGACCGCCACCGCCAGCCAGTCGGACCCGGCCAGCCCCGAGCCGGCCGCCAGCTCCGCTGCGGTCCCGCCGGTCATCAGGTACGCCGAGCCGCCCGGCCGCCGCACCCGGGCCAACCGTTCCGGGTACGCCAGACCGACGAGCAGCCCGGCGGCGAGATCGTCGCTCAGCCCACCCGAGCCGGTGTGGCCGGTGGCGTCGGCGCGGCCCTTCGGCGGGGTGCCGGCAGGCAGCGCGGCCCGCAGCCGGCGTACCTCGGTGCGCCAGCGGGCGGTCGCGCCCGCGTCCACGCCGGTGCGCAGCCGACGCCAACCGGCGACCAGATCATCACCGGGGCCGGCCGCGCTCTCCTCGGCGAGCAGGGCGACCACCTCGGCGGCCCGGTCGGCGCCGACCCGACCGGCGCCGTCGAGCAGCGCCCGGGCCAGCCGTGGGTGCGCCCCGGCCGCGGCGATCGACCGCCCCCGCGCCGTGATCCGACCGTCGACGTCGACCGCGCCCAGGGTCTCCAGGGTGTCCCGGGCCACCGTCATCGCGGCGACCGGCGGCGCGTCGGGCAACGCGAGCCCGACGCCGTCCGGTCGGCCCCAGGCGGCCAGCTCCAACGCGAAACCGGTCAGGTCGGCGGTGGCGATCTCCGGCTCGGCGCGGGCGGGCAGCCGCTCATGGGTCGCCGCCGACCAGCAGCGGTAGACGTACCCGGGGGCCTCCCGGCCGGCCCGGCCAGCCCGCTGGGTGGCGGCGGCGCGGGAGACCGGCACGGTGACCAGCGCGCCGAGCCCACGGGCCAGGTCGATCCGGGGTACCCGGGACAGCCCGGCGTCCACCACGATCCGCACACCCGGGACGGTCAGACTGGTCTCGGCCAGCGCGGTGGCCAGCACCACCCGCCGTCGGTCCGCGCGACGCAGCGCGGCGTCCTGCTCGGCGCCGCGTTGACGGCCGTGCAGCGGCAGCAGCGCGACCGCGTCCCGCAGGTCGGCCAGCCGGCCGGTGACCGCCGCGATCTCGCCGGCCCCGGGCAGGAAGACGAGCACGTCGCCGTCGTGCTCGCGCAGCGCCCGCCGGACGGTGGCGGCCACGTGGTCGAGCAGGGCCCGGTCCACCGGCCCGGCCCCGGGCGGGGCGATCGGGCGCGCCGGGGGCACCCAGATCCGCTGCACCGGATGCAACGCCGAGTCGGCCCGTACGACCGGGGCCGGGGTGGGCCCGCCCAGCAGCGCGGCGAACCGGTCGGTGTCCGGGGTCGCCGACATGGCCAGCAGCCACAGGTCCGGCCGGAGGGTGGCGCGCGCCTCCACTGTGAAGGCCAGCGCGAGGTCGGCGTCGAGTTGGCGTTCGTGGCACTCGTCGAGCAGCACGGCACCCGTGCCGGGCAGCTCCGGGTCGTGGTGCAGCCGGCGGACCAGAAGGCCGGTGGTGACCACCTCGATCCGGGTGGCCGGGCCGACCCGCCGCTCGCCGCGTACCGCGTAGCCGACCCGCTCACCGACCCGCTCGCCGAGCAGCTCGGCCATGCGCCGGGCAGCGGCACGGGCCGCCACCCGGCGGGGTTGGGCGATCACCACCCGACCGGTCACCCGGTCGGCCACGGCCAGCGGCGCGAGGGTGGTCTTGCCGGTGCCCGGCGGGGCCACCAGCACACCGGCGCCGGCCGCGTCGAGTGCCGCGATCAGCGCCGGCAGCACCGGACGGACCGGCAGGTCAAGGGTTACGTCGGAGAGCACGGCCCAGTCTCGCACCGACACGGGTGCGTCAGGAGCGACGGACCTCGCCGACGCCGAGCACGAAGGCCCGCCAGGCCGCCGCGCCGAAGGCGAGCACCGGGCCGGGGCGGTCCTTGCTGTCCCGGACGGCGACCTGACCGTCGACTGTCGCGACCTCCACGCAGTTGCCGTTGCCGCTGCTGCGCGTGCTGGTGCGCCAGTCCGCTCGGGTCAGGTCGTACGCCGTCATCCGCGGTACCTCTCGTCTGCGTCGGCGTGCCGCAGAAGCGGTCACGCAAAGTTACGAGAAGCATGCTCAAGACGGGTCAACGACGCCGTCGGATCGAGCGCCATCCGGCACAGCTCCTCGTGCAGAAGGCTATACCCGAGCACATGATCGGCTTCCTCCAGAGCCAGCCCCATCGTGAGGTTATCCAGGTAAACCACGGACGCGTCGGCGGCCTCGGCGAAGTTGAGGATCACGTACGGGGTGCTCATCGCGGGATGCCCGCCGGCCGTGAAGGGAAGTACCTGGATTGTCACGTTGGGTAGCTGCGCGATCCGGCTCATGTGGACCAGTTGTTCGGCCATCACCGCGGCGCCGCCGACCGGGCGCAGGAGCACTGCCTCGTTGAGGATCACCGACAGATCGACCGGGTCCTCGCGGCGCAGCACCTCCTGCCGGCGCAGTCGGGCGGCGATCTTGCGCTCCAGACCGTCCTCGCCGGCGGTGCGCCGGAAGATCTCCCGGGCGTACGCCTCGGTCTGCAACAGCCCGGGCACCGACTCGGCCTCGTACGTGCGCAGCGCCGCCGCCTCCGCCTCCAGCCCGACGTAGAACTCGAACCACTCGGGGAGCACGTCGCTGTAGTTCTGCCACCAGCCGCGCTGCTGTGCCCCCCGGGCGATCTCGATCAACGCTTCGGCATCCGAACCGGTCACCTCGTACAGCGCGAGGGCGGCCCGGACGTCGCGCGGTTTGATGCCGATCTGCGCGGTCTCGATCCGGGAGAGGTTGCTCTTCGACATGTCGAGCTGACGGGCGGCCACATCGAGGGTCATGCCCGCGCGTTCCCGGAGTTGGCGGAGTTCCCGCGCGATGCGGCGGCGCCGCACGGTCGGGCTGGCGGCGGGTCGGATGGTGGGAGTGGCGGTCACCGTCCGAGTCTGCCACGACAAGATCCGCAGGTCGCGGATGCACGGAGTGCAACTTTCAAATCTGGGAGTTGCGTTGCAGTAGCTGTCGGTGCATCCTTTCCCGGTCGCGATCACTGTGGACATACCTGTGCGGGGAGGACCGTTGCTCATCGCCGACGAGTTCTTCCTGATCGCACACAACGACAGTCGTGGCAAGGCCAAACTGCACCCGGCGGCGACCGGGCTCGGGCTGGCCGGCGGGCTCCTCGGTGAACTGATCCTTTATGGACACATCACCGTGACGGGCGGGCAGGTCACCGTCATCGACCGACGCCCGCCGGCCGATGCCCTGGCGCACACCGTGCTGGACCAGTTGGTCGGCGAGGCCCAGCACCGGGAACTGCGTACCTGGCTGAGCTTCCTGGCGCAGAGCGCGACGGCCTCGGTGGGAGAACGACTGGCCCGCGCCGGGGTGCTGCGCCGCCAGGAGAGCCGCCGGCTGCTGCGTACCTCGGTCAGCTACTTGCCGATCGACCTCAACGCGGTGGCCTGGCCGGCCACCCGCCTACGGGCCCTGCTGGACCGGCCGGACCCACCGGGCGTGCCGGACGCCCTGCTGCTCGGCCTGGTCGTGGCCGCCGGACTGACCCGCGAGGTGCTGTGGAGCGCCGGCCCCCGCGCGCACCACCGGTTGAACGTCCTCATCCCCGCGCTGCCGGCACCCCTCAAGGAACTCGTCGGGCACACCGAGGCCGCCGTCGGCGCCGCCGTGCTGCGCGGCATCCCCTGATCCCCCGGTAACCCCCAACCCTCCCCTCGACAATCGGAGTAGTCGTATGCCCCCGACATCGACAGTCGACCGACCCAGCAACGTCTCCGAAGCCCTGGCCCGAGGCCGCCTCGGCATCCCGTCGGTCATCTTCTTCGTCCTCTCCGCCGCCGCGCCGTTGACCGTGGTGGCCGGCGTCGTCACCACCGGCTACGGCGTCATCGGGGTGACCGGAATCCCGCTGGCCTTCCTGCTGATCGCCGCGGTGCTCGCGCTGTTCTCGGTGGGTTACGTGGCGATGTCCCGCCGGGTGGAGAACGCCGGCGCCTTCTACGCCTACATCTCCCGGGGGCTCGGCCGACCGGCCGGCGTGGGCGCCGCCTGGGTCGCGCTGATCGCGTACAACGCGCTCCAGGTCGGGCTGTACGGCACCATCGGCGTGGCGGCCGAGCCGGTGCTCGACCGGCTCTTCGGCGGACACCCGCACTGGGCCGTCGTGGCCCTGGTGGCGTGGGCGTTGGTCGGCCTGCTCGGCCTGCTCCGAGTCGACCTCAACGGCATGGTCCTGGCCGCGCTGCTGGTCGCCGAGATCGTGGTAGTCCTCGTCTTCGACCTGGGACAGCTCGGCAACCCGGCCAACGGTGAGGTCAGCTTCGCCTCGTTCTCACCGGACAACCTCTTCGTGCCGGGGGTCGGCGCGGTGCTGGTGCTCGCCGTCCTCGGCTTCGTCGGCTTCGAGTCGGCGGTGGTCTTCAGCGAGGAGAGCAAGGACCCGAAGCGAACGGTGCCGCTGGCCACCTACCTCTCGGTGGCGATCATCGCCGGGCTGTACGCGCTGTCGTCCTGGACCATGACCGTCGCGGTCGGGCAGGACCAGATCGTCGCCGAAGCCGGCGAGCAGAGCGTCGGGCTCATCTTCAACCTGGCCGCCGCACAACTCGGCGACACCGCGGTCACCATCGGGCAGGTGCTCTTCCTGACCTCGGTGCTCGCCGCGATGATCTCGTTCCACAACACCACGGCCCGCTACACCTTCGCGCTCGGTCGGGAGCGGGTGCTGCCGGCCGTGTTCGGGCAGACCTCGGCCCGTACCGGGGCGCCACGGGCCGCCTCGGTGGCGCAGAGCGTCCTCGGACTGCTGGTCATCCTGCTGTACGCGATCAACGACTGGGACCCGGTGGTCCAGCTCTTCTTCTGGGTCGGCACCACCGGCGGCTTCGGCGTCCTGCTGCTGATCGCCACCACCTCGGTGGCGGTGATCGCCTACTTCGCCCGCTCCGCCGGGGGCGAGAACCTCTGGCGACGGGCCATCGCGCCCGGCCTGGCCACCATCGCACTCTTCGTGATCATCTGGTTGGCCGTGTCGAACTTCGCCAACCTGCTCGGCGTTGCGCCGGACTCCACGCTGCGCTGGGCGCTTCCCGCCGCGTACCCGGTGGCCGCCCTGCTGGGCATCGGCTGGGCCCTGCTGCTGCGCAGCAACCGCCCGGACACGTACGCCCGGATCGGCCTGGGCGCGGCGAGCGCCGCCGCCGTCAAGCCGGAGGCGCCGGCCGCCGTGGAGGTGACCCGATGAGCGTGGTCATCGAGCAGCTCGGACCGGAGGAGACCGCCCTCGTGGCGGGTCGGATCGCCGAGGCGTTCACCGTCCTGGAGGTGACGTACTGGCTGGTCCCGGACGCGAGCAAGCGGGAGGCCGTGCTGGCCGGCGACTTCGAGATACTGGTCGCGCACGCGATGCGGCACGGCATGGTCCACGCCACCGCGGACCGGGCCTCGGTCGCGGTCTGGTTTCCCTCGGTCGGCGAACCGGCGCCGCCGCCGGCGGATTACGACGCCCGACTGGCCGCCGCCTGTGGCGAGTGGACCGACCGGTTCCAGCACCTCGACGAGCTGTTCGCGGCGAACCACCCGCACCCGGACCACCACCACCTCGCGTTCCTGGCAACCCGGCCCGACCGGCAGGGGCAGGGCTTGGGGAGCGCGTTGATGCGGCACCACCACGCCTGGCTGGACGCCAACGGGATGCCGGCGTACCTGGAGGCGAGCAGCCCGCGCAGCCGGGACCTGTACGCGAAGCACGGCTACCTGGCCGGCGAGCCGTTCCGGGTGCCCGACGGCACGCCGTTCTGGCCGATGTGGCGGGAGCCGGTCGGGCGCTGAGCTGGTCAGGTCGACGCGACCAGCACGCCCTGTGGTTGCACTGTAACGCTCACGTGACAGCACGGACAGCACGGAGGGCCGGGTCCATGGGACCCGGCCCTCCGCTGGTGAACTGGTCAGTACGTGCCGTCGAGCTGGCCGCGCAGCTTGGTCAGTGCCCGGGTCAGCAGCCGCGAGACGTGCATCTGCGAGACACCGATCTGGTCGGCGATCTGCGACTGGGTCAGGTTGCCGTAGAAGCGCAGCGTGAGGATCTTCTGCTCGCGCTCGTCGAGGGTGGCCAGCGCCGGGCCGAGGGCGACCCGCAGCTCAGCCAGCTCGAACTCGCTGTCCTCGCCGCCGAGCATGTCGCCCAGCTCGGTGGCGCGCTCGCCGTCGCCGGTCGGGGTGGACAGCGACACCGCGTTGTACGCGCGGGCGCCTTCCAGGCCCTCCAGCACCTCTTCCTCGGTGAGCTTGAGGTGCGCGGCGATGTCGGCGACCGTCGGCGAGCGGCCGAGGGTCTGCAGGAGCGAGCTGTTGGCGTCGGAGATGGCCAGCCGCAGCTCCTGGAGCCGGCGGGGCACCCGGATGTCCCAGGTGCGGTCGCGGAAGTGCCGCTTGAGCTCGCCGATGATGGTGGGGATCGCGTAACCGGCGAAGTCGACACCGCGCTCGGGGTCGAACTTGTCGATGGCCTTGATCAGGCCGATCGCGGCGGTCTGCGCCAGGTCGTCGTTCGGCTCGCCGCGCCCGCTGTAGCGGTGGGCCAGGTGGTTGGCGAGCGGCAGCCAGGCCTCGATCGCCCGGTCCCGCAGCGCGGCGCGCGACGGGTGGTTGGCGGGCAGCGCCGCCATCGCGTTGAGCAGGTCGGCGGCGCTGTCGGTGAGAGCGCGCGGGTCGAGCTTGGTGGTGGCCTTGACGGCGGCGCTCGGCTGCTCGGTGATCGTTGGCGCGGTCATGGGTGGTCCTCCCTGCACCTCGTCCGCTGACGAAAAAGACGTGACGCTTTGGTTTAGCTTCCAGTAGGCCGTTCGGGAGTCACCTTAACCTGATCGTCTCCCAGAAATCTAGCCGAAAGGTTGATGGACTTAAGGTGTGTCGAGGCACAAAAAGTGCAAATGGCGCGGAAGTTGGGGTGGCTGTGAGGATCCTTACCCGTTGCTCCCGCTGCCCGGTCCGCTGCCCGGTCGGCCGACCGGTTCGGCCGATCGGCCCACGGGTCACGTCGACTGGTCAACATGAAATCCGACAAGTCGCCAGGAGTGTCGACTATCCGTCCTTGTCCCGCTGGTGGGACCGGCCGTAGCGTCGCGTGTACACACCCGGTTCGGAGGCACCGTGCTCGATCCAGCCGCTCCCCAGCTTGTCGTGAACAGTCGCACCCTCTACTTCAGCTGGCTGCCGGCGGATCCCGACGCGGTCGCCGCGCTGGTCCCCCCCGGGCTCTGCCCCCGTCCCGACCGGCAGGTCTTCCTCAACCAGTACATCGTCGACGACGAGACGCAGACCTCCGGCTTCGGCGCGTACTCGCTGACCTACCTCGGCGTCTCGCTCCTGGGCGTCGACGCGCCCGGCGGCCTCAACGCCGGTGGCTGGTGGACCCACTACGTGGCCTCCAGCCGGCGGGTCCGTGAGTACGCCGTCGCTCGCGGCGCCCCGGTGCTCGCCGGGCGCACCCGGATCGACGTGAACGGCGAGGACCTGCTCTCCGAGACGGAGATCGACGGCACGCCGTTGATTCGGGCCCGGTGTCGGGTGGGGGAGACCGGGCACGTGATCAGCAGTGGGCACCACCGCTACTTCACACGGCGCGACGGCCAGTTGCTCAGCTCGGCGTACCCGTTCGTCGCCGAGCCGGTCGCCCCGTTCGAGATCGAGTCGGTGGAGTTCCTCCAGCCCGGCCACCCGATGTACGCGCTGCGCCCGGCCAACCCGCTGACCATCGGCTTCGGCTACTACTCACCGCGCTCGTCGTTCGCCTACCCCGGCGGGCTGAACGTGCACGCGGTCGCCGCGCCGGAGCCGGCCCGACCGCTTCACCAGGTGCCGGCCAGCCTCGCGCGCAGCGGCCTGCCGTCCGGGTCGTAGACCAGCCGGTACACCGGCAGCGCCCAGGCCCGGGTGTACCACGGCAACCGCTCGGGGCGGTGCGGGCGCAGCCGCCCGGGCGGCCGTTCTCCCACCTGGCCGTCGTCGTACCACTGCTGTAGCGCGTCGGCGGCGGCCGTGACGGCCGCGACGGCGTCCGCCGGATCCAGCAGGTCGGCGTCGTCGGCGCCGTCCGGGTCGCGGTCCAGGTGCTCGCGCCACAGCCGCAGTCGCAGGTCCCGGGCGAAGCTCCGCGCGCCGTCGCCCCGCCCAGCGGGGTCGGTGGGCTCCCGCTGGTCCGGGGTGTCGTCGAGCACCGCGCAGGACAACTCGCTGTCGTGCGTCCAGGACCGCCGGTTGAAGTTGTCGCTGCCCACGCTGGCCCACACGTCGTCGACCACGCAGACCTTCGCGTGCACGTAGACCGGGTCGCCGGCGTGGTTCTCCACGTCGAACACGTGCACCCGGTCCGGTGCGGCCCGCTCACACAGCGACAGGGCCTGCTCGCGCCCGACCATGTTCGGCGGCAACGCCAGCTTGCCGTCCACGTCCGGGTGGCGGGGAACGACGGCGATCAGGTGCAGGTCCGGGTTGTCCCGCAGCGCGTGCGCGAACAGGTCCGCCACCTCGGCCGACCAGAGGTACTGATCCTCCAGGTAGATCAGCCGGCGGGCTCGGCGCACCGCCTTGGTGTAACCCCGGGCCACGGTCCGCTCGCCGTTCGGTGCGAACGAGTAGCGGGGACGGACAGCGGGGTAGGTGCGCAGCACCTGGATCTGGTGCGGACCGCAGGGCGGCGGATCGGCCGGCTGCTCGGGCAGCGGGTCGGGGCGCAGGTCCGAGCCGCGCAGCCGATCGCGCAGGTAGGCCATCGGGTTCTCCGAGTCCAGCGGCATCGGGTCGGTCCAGCGTTCCCGGAACAGGGTGTCCAACGCGCCGACCACCGGACCGCGCACCGCGAGCTGTACGTCGTGCCAGGGCGGATTGGGTCCGTACCGGGGGGACATCTGCACCGGCTGGGGGTCGCCGTGGTGCGCGGCGTCATCGCGGCGGCTGTGACACAGGTCGATCCCGCCGGCGAAAGCGACGTCCCGCTCGGGGGCGCCCTGGTGCCGCAGCACCACGAGCTTCTGATGGTGCGAGCCGCCGCGCCGGACCCGTTGGTCCAGCAGCACCTCGCCACCGGCGGCCGAGATCGTCTCGCTGAGGTCGCGGTTCTCCACCTCGCTGTACGCCAGGACGTCGAGGTGCGAGCGCCAGATCAACCCCTTGACCACCACACCGCGCTGCGCGGCCTGCGCGAAGAGTTGGGCCACCGTCGGACCGTCCGGGCGCAGCCGCTGGTCCGGGTCACCCCGCCAGTCGGTGAAGAACAGGTGGTCGCCGGGGCCCAGGGCCTCGACCTCGTCGACCAGTCGGGCGAAGTACGCGGCACCGTGAATCAACGGCTCGGCGAGGTTTCCCGTGGTCCAGACGGGTATGCCAGAGACCGGGTTGGCACGTTCCTCCGCGGTGAGAAACCAGTCCTGCAACGGCACCGTCCAGCCCCCCTGGAGGTCGGCAACGTCCTCACGGTAGGACCCCCGACGCGGGTCCGCACGCCAGGCCGGCATACCGGTGACCTGGCCAACGCCATCGGAAGCGACGCGACAACAGCCGAGGAGGCCACACTATGCCCCGCGACACGACGAATCCCGTGACCGAGAACCGCGAGCCGGCGGTGGAGAGCGAACGGGGTGCGCTGGTAGCGGTGTTGGTGATGGTGATTCTGGGTGTCGCCGGGATTTTTGCGGTCTCCTGAGGCGGCGCCGACGCCCGCGGGATGAACCGGAGGCGTCGGCGCCGAACTCAGCGGTCGACCGTCGTCAGGGGCGGGTGCCCTGGCCGCCGGTGTGCGGGAGCCGCTCGGTGGGGATCACGCCGAGGCGACCGGCCTGGAAGTCCTCGAATGCCTTGAGCAGCTCGTCCCGGGTGTTCATCACGAACGGGCCGTACTGTGCCACCGGCTCCCGGATCGGCTGACCACCCATGATGTAGAGGTCCAGTGCCGGGGTGTTGCTGTCCTGCGCGGTGTCGGCGCTGAACCGCAGCGCGTCACCCGGGCCGTGCACCGCGAGCTGGCCGGTACGCACCGGCCGCCGGTCGGTGCCGACCGTGCCGCGGCCGCCCAGCACGTACACCAGGGCGTTGAAGTCGGGCCGCCAGGGCAGGTCGACCTGCGCGCCCGGCTGCACGGTGACGTGCGTGATGGTGATCGGGGTGAAGGTCGAACCCGGGCCGCGGTGCCCCGCGACCTCGCCGGCGATGACCCGGATCAGCGCGCCGCCGTCGGGCGTGGTGAGCAGCGCCGACTCCCGACCCCGGATGTCCTGGTAGCGGGGCGGGTTCATCTTGGCCGAGCGGGGCAGGTTGACCCACAGCTGGGTGCCGTGGAAGAGCCCGCCGCTCACCACCAGGTGCTCCGGCGGCGCTTCGATGTGCAGCAGGCCGCTGCCCGCCGTCATCCACTGGGTGTCGCCGTCGGTGATGGTGCCGCCACCGCCGTTGGAGTCCTGGTGGTCGAAGACGCCGTCGATGATGTACGTGACGGTCTCGAAGCCGCGGTGCGGGTGCCACGGGGTGCCCTTGGGCTCGCCCGGCGCGTAGTCGACCTCGCCCATCTGGTCGAGGTGGATGAACGGGTCCAGGTCGGTGGTCGACACCCCGGCGAAGGCGCGACGGACCGGGAAGCCCTCACCCTCGAAGCCGCTGGGCGCCGTGGTCACCGTGCGGACCGGGCGGATCGTGGTGGCCTCGTCGAGTCGGGGCAGGCGGGGCAGGACGAGGACGTTGTCGACGGTGATCGCGGGCATGTCGAGGCTCCTAGCGTGAGGCGAGGGTGGTCGAGCTGACCCGCGATGCCCGCAGGCGCTCGCCGAGCCGGTCGAAGACCCGGGTGAGGCAGGCGACCTCGGCGTCGTCGAGGTCGTCCATGAGATGGGTACGCACCGAGGCCAGATGGTGGGGTGCGGCTTCCCGCAGGGCGAGCAGCCCGGCGGCGGTGAGCACCGCCTCGCTGCCGCGCCGGTCGTCCGGGCAGGGCTCCTTGCTGACCAGGCCACGACGCTGCATGGAGGAGACCTGGTAGGTGAGGCGGCTGGGCGAGAAGATCAATCGGCTGGCCAGCTCGCCCATCCGCAGCCGCTGCCCGGGTGCCTCGGAGAGCAGAACCAGCACGTGGTAGTCGGCGAAGCTGAGGTCACTGTCGACCCGCAGATCCTCTTCCAACTGGGTGTAGAGACGCTGGCTGGCCTCGATGTAGGCGCGCCAGGCGGCCTCTCGGGTGCTGTCCAGGCTCTCGGTCATGCCACGACGATAGCACTCTTTCAAAATTTAAATAATGCCGTTGAGCGTTGCCTGGGTCACTTCTGAGCGCACTGGCCGCCGGATCGTGCAGCTTTGAAGGAAATCTGCGGTAAACCGGCGGCGCGTAGGCCTCGGGATGTGCCAGACTCCGGCCTCGTGGAACACGTGGAACTCTCCGCCGCCGACCTGTTGCTGCGCCCCTGGCGAGACGAGGACGCCCCGTCGGTGCGCGACGCCCTCCGGGACCCGGCGATCGCCCAGTGGAACCCGCAGGGTGGCGACCCGATCGACGACGAGGTCGCGCTGCTCTGGGTGCGTCGCCGGGCCGACTGGTCCACCGGTGGTCATGCCTCGATGGCGGTCACCGCCGCGGCCGACGGCAAACTGCTCGGCTCGGTGTCGCTGCACCGCATCCACGACGGCGACGCGTCCATCGGCTACTGGACGGTGCCCGCGGCACGGGGGCGTCAGGTGGCGGTCCGCGCCGTCGTCCGGCTCACCGACTGGGCGTTTGCGGATCTCGGGCTGCACCGGGTGGAACTGTGCCACGCGGTGGCCAACCCGGCGTCCTGCCGGGTCGCCGATCGCGCCGGCTACCCGGCCGAGGGGACCCTGCGCGAGTCGTACCGGTACGGCGACGGCCGCCGCTACGACGAGCACCTGCACGCCCGCCTGGCCACCGACCGCTAGCCGCAGGCGGGCCGGGGTCCGAAAACGCTTCGGCCCCGGCCGCGCGGGTCGCCTCGAACCGTCAGTCGGTGACCTTGCGGAGGAATGTCGCGAGGGCGGTCCTGACGCGGTCGATCCTCTCCGGCAGGGGCAGAGGCTCGGGCGCGGGGGGCCCGGCGTGCTTCTTCCCCCGCAGATACAGCGAGCAGGCCAGGTCGGAGCACAGGTACGTGCCCACGGAATCGCCCTGCCGTCCGCTCGGACCGGCCTTGGGGGCGGTCATCAACGAGACGCCTCCGCCGAGGTGCGTCGTCAGGCAGAACGAGCACATGCTGTGCCGTACACGCCCCGTCTGGTGCGTCGCGGCCCGCAGCACCACCCCGGCCAGCTTGCCGTCGGTTTCGGCCACCAGGTAGGCCCGCTGCGGCGCGGAGGGATCCCGCCAGCCGAGAAAGTCGAGGTCGTCCCAGGGGCGCATTTCAAGATCATTCGGCACGGCCAACCGCTTCGCCTCGCCCCGGCTGCAATTGACGAAGGACGCGCGGATGACGGATTCGGTCAGGACCAACATAGGTAGTAGCCTAGCTCTCCTAGGCAAACGATTATTACGGCTAGGTTGGGGAGTGCTGGGTGGTACGTGCCAAGGTGACCGTCGAGCGCCTGACACTGGCCGCGGCCGAGCTGGCCGACGAGGTGGGCGTGGAGAACGTCACGGTTGCCGCGCTCGCACGCCAGTTCGGGGTGAAGGACGCCAGCCTGTACTTCCACCTCAAGAACGCGCACGACCTGCGGGTCAGGATCGCCCTGCTGGCGCTGGCGGAGCTGGCCGACCGGGTCGCCGCCGCGCTCGCCGGTCGGGCCGGCAAGGACGCGCTGGTGGCGTTCGCCAACGCGTACCGCGACTACGCGCGGGAGCACCCGGGCCGCTACGCCGCCATGCAGATCGACCTCGACCCGGAGACCGCCGCCGCGAGCGCGGGCGTCCGGCACGCCGAGATGACCCGGGCGATCCTGCGCGGCTACCGGCTCTCCGAGCCCGACCAGACCGACGCGGTGCGGATGATGCACAGCACGTTCCACGGGTTCGTGAGCCTGGAGAAGACGGGCGGCTTCCGGCACACCCCGCGCCCCACCGACGACTCCTGGTCACGCACCCTGGACGCCCTCGACGCCGTCCTCACCAACTGGCCGTCGCCCTGAACTGCCGCAGCGCCGCGGCATAGGCTCGGTGGCGTGGATGATCTGGAGCTGGCCGACTGGCGCGAGCGGGTGGCCCGGCTGTACCTGTCCGACGTCGACCTGGCCGGCTTTCGCGCCGGCCGTGACGAACTCTTCGCCACCCACCCGCAGAGCCCGATCCCCGTGGCGGAGCGACAGGGCTTCGCCGGAGTGCGCTACTTCCCGCCCAATCCCGAGGCCGTGGTCGAGGCGCCCCTGCGATCGGCCACCGGTGAGCTGCGCATCGACACCGGCGGCCCGGACGGGGTGATCGCGTACCGCCGGGTGGCGGTTGCCGAGACGTCATGGGGGCCGCTGACCCTGTGGTGGATCGAGGCGTACGGGGGCGGGCTGTTCGTTCCGCTGCGCGACGGCACCTGCGGGCGGGAGAGCTACGGGGGAGGCCGGTACCTCACCGACACGGTGAAGGGCACCTTCGGCCGGGGTGTGCAGCTGCTGCCCGGCGACCGGGTCCGGTTGGACGCCAACTACCTCTACAACCCGAGCTGCGCCTACGACGACCGTTGGGCCTGCCCGTTGGCACCACCGGAGAACCGGGTCGACGTGCCACTGCGGGCCGGCGAGCTGGCGTACCACGACTGAACGGCCGCCCCAGCGTGCTGCCGGGACGGCCGGTCGATCGTCGCTCAGCGGGCGTTCGCCGCCGAGCTGGACATCTGCATCCGACCAAGTAGCTGTCGCGCCTGGTCGGCGAGCTGCGCGTCGACCGTCACCGCGTACTGACCGGCGCGCAGTGAGCTGGCCGAGGTGAAGTCGCGCTGGCCGCCCGTCATGGCGTGCGCGACCGCGCCGAAAACGGCACCCCAGATCGCACCGATGACCAGCCCGACCAGGATCACCGCCAGCCAGTTGCCGACGGTGAAGATGCCGAACAACAGGCCGATGAAGAGCCCGAACCAGGCGCCGGTGCCGGCGCCGAGCAGGCCGGCTCGACCGGTGGTCATTCGCCCGAGCACCGTCTCCACCAGGGTGAGGTTGGTGCCGACGATGGCGCTGTGCTCCACCGGGAAGCGGTTGTCGGCCAGGTAGTCGACGACCCGCTGCGCGGTCGGATAGTCCGGGTACGAGCCGATCGTCACGGTCGGCGGGCCGGACTCCGGCCCGTGGCCGTCCCCGGCCGGTGTCGACAGGCGGCCGGCCGGTCCGGATGGAAGCAGGTCGCCACCCTGTGTGCCGGACCGCCAGGCGGCGGTCGGCCCCGAAGCTGACGTCATGAGCATCCTCCCTCGTCAGCTCGCCGGGTTCCCGTCCAGGCCGACCGGTAACGCGGTCTCCACCGTCGGGCAGGAGGGGCATGGGCGCGGACTGCCCGGGTAGGCAGTCAGGTGGAGAGCGGACAGATCAGCGACTACGGGTTCCTCGCCGACGGCCGCAGCGCGGCGCTGGTGGACGCCTCGGGCTCGGTGAACTGGTGGTGCCCGGGCCGGTTCGACGCCCCGTCGGTGTTCGGGCGGCTGCTCGACGACAACGCCGGGCACTGGTCGATCCAGCCCGAGGGCGACTACCGGGTCGAACGCTCCTACCTCGAGGACACCCTGGTGCTGCGGACGGTCTTCCGCACCGCCCAGGGTGAGGTCGCGCTGACCGACGCGCTCGCCTTCGAGCCCGGCTCACGCAGTCACGACATCGGCCTGCACTCGCCGCAGGTGCTGGTCCGTTCGGTGGAGGGGCTGTCCGGTTCGGTACCGATGCGGTTGCACTACCGGCCGCGCTTCGAGTACGGCCGCACCGTCGCGTACCTGATCGAGCGGGAGGACATGCTGGAGGCAATCGCCGGGGCGGCCCGACTCACCCTGCGCGGTAGCGAGCGGTTGACCGCCGGGGACGGCGAGGCCACCGGGACGTTCACCGCCCGCGCCGGCACGAAACACAACTTCACCCTCGGGTACGCCCCGACCTACGACGCCCCGCTGCCCGAGGTGCCGGACGCCGACCAGACCATCGCCGACACCGCCGCCGGCTGGCGCTCCTGGTCGGCCGATCACCCCTACGACGGGCTCTACCCCGAGCAGGTGCGGCGCAGCCGGCTGGTGGTGCAGGGCATGACGTACCGGCCCAGCGGAGCGGTGGTGGCCTCGGTGACCACCTCGCTGCCGGAGAAGCTCGGCGGGGACCGCAACTACGACTACCGCTACGTCTGGGTGCGCGACTTCAGCCTGACCCTGCGGGCGCTGTGGCGGACGGCGTGCCTGGACGAGGTGCAACGGCAGTTCGCCTGGTTGGGCCGGGCGATGGGCCGTATCGACGACAAGCCGGTGCCCATCATGTACGGGGTGCTGGGGGAGCGGGACCTCACCGAGCACCGCCTGGAACAGCTCGGCGGCTACCGCGACAGCCCGCCGGTGGTGATCGGCAACGACGCGTGGCAGCAGCGGCAGACCGACATCTTCGGCGAGGCGCTCGACGCCGCCTGGTTGATGCGCGACAAGCTGGAGCCGCTGGGCCCGGAGGTGCGGCACGTGCTCCGGGTGCTCGCCGACCAGGCCGAGCGGGACTGGGCGTTGCCCGACGCGGGGATGTGGGAGGAACGCGGCACCCAGCACCACCACGTGTCCTCGAAGGTGCAGTGCTGGGTCGCCCTGGATCGGGCGGTCCGCTTCGGTGACAAGCTCGGCGAGCCGCAGGACGTGGCCCGCTGGGCGGCCGCCCGCGACGCGGTGCGCGCGGAGGTGCTCGAGCGGGGCTGGAGCGAGCGGCTTCAGTCGTACACCGGGAGTTTCGAATCCGACGACCTGGACGCCTCGGTGCTGGTGATGCCGCTGGTCGGCTTCGTGCGGGCCGACGACCCGCGGATGCGCTCGACGATCCGCGCGGTGGAGCAGCGGCTCTCCCACGACGGCCTGCTGCGGCGCTGGGACGGCGACCCGGCCGGATTTCTCATCTGCTCGTTCTGGCTGGTGTGTTGTCTGGCGCTGGCCGGTGAGCGGGACCGGGCGCACGAGTTGTTCCGGGGGCTGGCGGAGCGGGTCAACGACCTCGGCCTGTTCGCCGAGCAGATCGACCCGCTGACCGGGGAGCAGCTGGGCAACTTTCCTCAGGCGTTCTCCCACATCGGACTGATCAACGCCGCCGGTGTGCTGACCGACGTCGAGCGGGACCCGACGCTGCGTCAGTGCGGGATGCCCCCGGCGTACTTCTCTCCGGTGCGCCCCTGAGCCGGACTTTCGCGCGAAACGTGACAACTTTCTATCTGACGACGCGAATTTCTATCGCTTTCCAGTGAAAGACGTTAATGTCCGGGACACCCTGCGGTGCTCCTCCAGTCGGCGGGAGCGGCACCGAGATCCCCCGGACAGCTGGAGGTCTCGTGTCCCGCACACCGCGCCGACGTCTCGTCAGCGCCACCACCCTGCTCACCGTCCTGGTCACCCTCTGCCTCGTCCCGCAGGCAAGCGTTCTGCCGGCCGCCGCGTCCCCGGCCCAGGCCGCCGCCCTCGCCCCGCCCGCCACCGTCGGTTTCGAGAAGGTCGCCCTCGACGGCGGCCTATCCATGGGCGAACCGATCGAACTGGCCGTCGCCCCCGACGGCAAGGTCTTCTACATCAACCGGGGCACCAGCGCCGCCGGTGGCCAGGTCCGCCTCTACAACCCGGCGACCAGATCCACCACGGTGGCCCTGACCCTGGCGCTGGACGCGCGGTTCGAGGACGGCCTGATCGGCATCACCCTGCACCCGAGCTTCGCGAGCAACCGCTGGGTCTATCTCTTCTACTCGCCGAAGGTCACCCCACTGGTCAACCGGATCAGTCGGTTCACCTTCAACCCGTCCAGCCTGCTGCTCGACCCGGGCAGCGAGGACGTGCTGATCGAGTGGCCCACCGAACGCGATCTCTGCTGCCACTCGGCCGGCTCGATGAGCTGGGACACCGCCGGCAACCTGTACTTCGCCGTGGGCGACAACACCAACTCCGGCGGCGACTCCGCCGGGATGGCCCCGATCGACGAGCGGACGAACCGCAACGCGCAGTACGACGCCCAGCGCACCTCCGGCAACACCAACGACCTGCGCGGCAAGATCAACCGGATCCACCCGGAGAACGACGGCAGCTACACCGTCCCCGCCGGCAACCTCTTCGCCGCCGGCACCGCGCGAACGCGCCCGGAGATCTACGTGATGGGCGTGCGCAACCCGTACCGGATCTGGGTGGACCGCAAGGCCAACAACACCCTCTACTGGGGCGAGGTCGGCCCGGATGCCGGCACCGACCTCGCCAACCGTGGCCCGGCGGCCTACGACGAGTTCAACCGGGCCAACGGGCCCGGCAACTACGGCTGGCCGTACTGCGGCGGCCCCAACGTCGCCTACAACGACTGGGACTTCGCCACCGCCAGCCCGCGCGGCTGGTTCCCCTGCGGCGGCTCGACCGGCCCGGTCAACAACTCACCCCGCAACACCGGCGTCCAGCAGCTTCCGCCGACGAAACCGGCGCTGGTGTGGGAGCAGCACGGTGGCAGTGAGGACTGGCCGGCGCTGGACAACCCGGGCGGATGCGGGTCGCCCAACCACGTCGAGGTCTACCACTACGACCCGAACCTCGTTTCGGACGTGAAGTGGCCGGCCTACTACGACAACAAGTGGCTGATCTCTGAGTACTGCCGCAACTGGATCAAGGAGGTCCAGTTCGACAACGGCAACCCGTCCACCGGGGCGCCGACCGTCATCGAGCCGGTGCTCGCCGGCATGAAACTCGTCCACCCCATCGACTGGCAGTTCGGCCCGGACGGTTCGCTCTACCTGCTGGAGTACGGCAGCGGCTACTTCTCCGGCGCGGTCGATGCCGGTCTCTACAAAATCAACTATGTCCAGGGTGGCCGGTCGCCGGTGGCCAAGGCCACCGTCAACCGGGACAGCGGCCTGGCCCCCCTCTCGGTGACCTTCTCCAGCGCCGGCAGCTCGGACCCGGACGGCGACCCACTGACGTACGCCTGGGACTTCACCAACAACGGCAGCACCGACTCGACCGCCGCGAACCCGTCCTTCACGTACTCCGCCAACGGCAGCTACAGCGCCCGGCTCACCGTCAACGACGGCACCGGCCGCAGCGCCACCACTGTGGTGTCGGTGGTGGTCGGCAACAACCGGCCGACGGTCACGTTGACCGGCCTGCCCGCCGGCGGGCTCTTCGACTGGGGGCAGGACCTGGCGGTGGGCGCCTCGGCCAGTGACCCGCAGGACGGCACGCCGGCCTGCTCGGCGGTGGTCGTCCGGGCCGCGCTGGGCCACCAGGAGCACGCCCACGAGGAGGGGGAGGGGACCGGCTGCGGCGCCACCTTCAACACCGGCCCGGTGCACGCCGGCCCCGACTCGGTGCTCTTCTTCGTCCTGCGCGGCAGCTACACCGATCGCGGCGCGACCGGCTCGGCCGCACTCACCGGTGAGCAGGAGATCAGCCTCTACCCGAAACAGTGGCAGGCCGAACACTTCGTCCAGCTCAACGGACCCAAGGTGATCGACCAGGCGGCGGCCGAGGGCGGCAAGCGGCTGGGTGACGTCCAGAACGGCGAGAGCGTCCGGCACCACGCGGTGAGCCTCAAGGGGATCACCGGCGTCCGGGCCCGGGTCTCCTCCGGCGGCCCCGGCGGCACCCTCTCCTTTCGGTACGACTCACCGACCGGCACCGAGGTCGCCCGGATCGCGGTGCCGAACACCGGCGGCTGGGACAACTACACCGAGCTCAGCGCCACGGTGACCAAGCCCGACGACGGCACCCACGACCTGTACCTGGTCGTCACCGGCGGCAGCGGGGCGTTGCTGGACGTGGACAGCTACACCTTCACCGGCCCGGGCGTCGGCACCGGCGGGGCGCGTGCCGGTGAGGTCAAGGCCCTCGGCAAGTGCGCGGACATCGCCTCCAGCCAGACCGCGAACGGCACCAAGGTGCAGACCTGGACCTGCAACGGCACCGCCGCGCAGCGCTGGACCCTACCCGGCGACGGCACGGTGCGGGGGCTCGCCAAGTGCCTGGATGTGAAGGCGAGCGGCACCACCGACGGCACCCTCGTGCAGCTCTACGACTGCAACGGCAGCGGGGCCCAGCAGTGGGCCGCCCAGTCGGACGGCAGCCTGCGCAACCCCCAGTCCGGGCGTTGCCTGGACATCCCCAACTCGGATCTCACCGACGGTCGGCAACTGCGGATCTGGACCTGCAACGGCACCGGGGCGCAACGCTGGACCCTGCCGTGACCGCCCCCTGACCGGCTCGGCACCCGTACCCGAGCGTCGATGACGCACGGGGCCGGGCGGCGGAGGCGGAGCCCGGCCGTCCACCCACGTCCCCCGGGTGGGCGGCCGGGACTCGGGGCACAATGCCGGTATGCGGCTGGTGCTCACGGCGGACACTCACGTACCGAAGCGGGCCCGGGACCTACCCGGGCCCCTCTGGGCGGCCATCGAGGCGGCCGACGTGGTGGTGCACGCCGGCGACTGGGTGGACGAGGCCCTGCTCGACGCCATGACCGCGCGGTCACGCCGACTGATCGGTGTGTACGGCAACAACGACGGCCCGGCGCTGCGCGCCCGGCTGCCGGAGGTGACCCGGGTCGATCTCGACGGCCTGCGGGTCGCGGTGGTGCACGAGACTGGGCCCCGGACCGGTCGGGAGACGCGGTGCGCGGCCCGCTTTCCCGACGTCGACCTGCTGGTGTTCGGGCATTCGCACATCCCCTGGGACACCGAGGCGCCCGGTGGGCTGCGCCTGCTCAACCCCGGCTCACCCACCGACCGGCGCTCCCAACCCCACGCCACCTACCTCACCGCCGAGGTGCACGCGGCAACCCTGTCCGAGGTCCACCTGCACAACCTGCCCCGCCCTTGACGGCCAGCCCCGCCTCTCAGCCGCGATCTTGCACTTGCTGTCGATGATTTGCGCGTTGTGCGCCCTTTTGTCGCGACGGAAAGTGCAAGATCGCGCGGAGGGGGCCGGGTCCTACTGGCCTCGGCCGGTCTTGGCCTGGAGTTCGTCGATGCGCTTGGACGCCTCGGCCTTGGTCAGGTCGTCCGGAAGGTCGGCGTGGGCCTCCCGGGCCAGCGTGCTCAGGTAGGACTCCTGGGCGGCGGTCGGCGGCTCGTCCCCGGTGACCCACTCGTCCGGGTCCTTGATCGCGGCGTTCTGGTCGGCCTGCTCGGTGCGGCGGTCCGTCATCATCATCACCCTCCCTTTCGAACAGGTGTGCCAGTACCCCGATCTCCGATGGTTCATGCCCGAACGCCGCCGCCACCTACGATCATCGGATGACGGAGGACCGGTCGAGCGTGGTGGTGGTCGGGGCGGGCATCGCCGGAATGGCCTGTGCGGTCGAGCTGACCCGGGCCGGGGTGCCGGTGCAGGTCCGGGAGCGGGGGCACGTCTGCGGTGGCCGGATGGCCAGCAAACGCTTCCTGGGCCGGCCCGCGGACATCGGCGCCGCCTACTTCACCGCCAGCGACCCGGACTTCGCCGCACTGGTCGAGCAGTGGCGCGCCGCCGGGCTGGTCCGCGAGTGGACCGACACCTTCCAGGCGTACGACCGGAGCGGGAACCACGAGGTCCCCGGACCGATGCGCTTCGCCGCCCCCCGTGGGCTGCGCTCGTTGGTCGAACACCTGGCCGGCGCGGTGCCGGTGACCGTCGACCGGCTGGTGCTCACCGTGGAGCCCGGCCCGATCGTGGACGGGCAGTCGTGCGCGGCGGTCGCCCTGGCCATGCCGGGCCCGCAGGCCGCCCTGCTGCTCGACCCGGCCCTGACCGACGCCACCCGGGTCGTGCAGGAGCAACGCTGGTCACCGTCGCTGGCCGCGGTGCTGCGCTTCCCGACCCGGCACTGGCCGGACTTCCGGGGCGCGTTCGTCAACGAGCACCCGGTCCTCAACCTCGTCTGCGACGACGGCGACCGGCGCGGGGACGGCGCGCCGGTGCTGGTCGCGCACACCGTGCCGGAGTTCGCGGCCGGGCACCTGGCCCAACCCACCGGGGCCGGCCCGGCGATCGAACAGGCCGTCCGAGACCTGCTCGGGCTGCCCGAGCAGGCCGTCGACGTGCACGTGCACCGTTGGACGTACGCGAAGCCGACCAGCGACGCCGGCGGCGCCACCCACCACCTCGACGCCGACGGAATCGGCCTGGCCGGCGACGCGTTCGGCAAGCCCCGGGTGCAGAGCGCCTGGCGCTCCGGCCGGGACCTGGGCCGTGCGCTGGCCGCCCGCCTGGCCTGAGCCGTCTGCTCAGGCGTGCCCGCCTGGCCTGAGTCGCCCGCTCAGGCGTGCCCGGCTGCCGCGACGGGCCGAGCGTCGGCGTCCCGCTCGGCCGGGTCGGAGGTCCGCTCTCCCGCCCGGTCCAGCAGCTGCATGACCGGGGTCGCCGTGATGCCGTGCACCACGACGGAGACGAGCACCACCAGCCCGACGGTCGCCCAGAGCAGTTCGGCCTGCGGGAAGTCGGCCTTGGTGGTGGCGTACGCGAGGTAGTAGAACGAGCCGACGCCACGAATGCCGAACAACGAGATGACCCAGTGCTCGGCTGGGCGTCCCGGAGCGCCGCGCAACGACAGCCAGCCGATCAGCGGCCGCACCAGGAACACCAGCGCCAGCCCGACGGCGGCCGCCGGCCAGGTCAGCGGGCCCAGCAGGCCACCCACGATCGCGCCGCCGAGCAGCAGCAACAGCACCAGGGTGAGCAGCCGTTCGACCTGCTCGGCGAAGTCGTGCAGCACCGAGTGGAACTCGTGGGTCCGCTCGGCGGCCCGAATGGCCCGGGCGGCCACGAACACCGCCAGGAAGCCGTACCCGCCGACCACCTCCACCAGCCCGTACGCCAGGAACGTGGCGGCCAGTGCCAGGAAGCCCTCGGCGTGCCGGGCCAGCCGCAGCTCGCTGGGCGCGCGGAAGAACAGCTTGCCGAGCAGCCAGCCGATGAGCAGGCCACCGCCGACGCCGATGCTGATCTTCCAGAGCACGTCCACCGTGAACCACTCGGCCAACCAGTCGCTCGGGGCGAGGCTGGTCGAGGCGATGGCGATGGCGGCGTAGACGAACGGGAACGCCAGCCCGTCGTTGAGGCCGGCCTCGGAGGTCAACGCGAAGCGGACCTCGTCCTCGGAATCCTCCACGTCGGTCGGCTCGCCGACCTGCACGTCGGCGGCGAGCACCGGATCGGTGGGCGCCAGCGCGGCGCCCAACAACAGTGCGGCGGCCGGCACCAGCCCCGCCCACCACCAGCCGAGCAGCGCCACCGCCGCGATGCACAGGGGCATCGCGATCGCCAGCAGCCGCCAGGTGGACGACCACCGCCGCAAACTCAACGGCCGGTCGATCTTCAGCCCGGCACCCATCAGCGCGACGATCACCCCGATCTCGGTGAGGTGGGTGGTCAGCTCCGGGTGAGCCAGGGGGTCCGGCGACGGCAGGCCAACCGGCAGCAGGAACACCAGCATGCCGAGGGCGAGGAAGGCGATCGGCATCGACAGCGGGCGCCGCTCCAGCACTCGCGGCAGGATGCCCGCCAGCAGAGCGCCCAGCCCTACCAGCGCGAACGCCACATCTACCGGCTCCACGGCACCACCCTTCTGCCCGCACCCGCGAGGCGCGGGCAGGTGGTGACGTCCTTGCCCCGCAAGGGCTCCGGCTATGCGCGTCCGCGCCGGTGGACCCGAGTGATCCTCACCGGGGGCGGGTGAGCGGCGAGTCCGCCAACTCGTGCAACAGCGCGGCCGGGTCGTCGTACACCGCCACGGCACCCGCGCCGGCGAGCTCACCGCGGCTGGTGCCACCGCAGGTCAGGCCCACGCACGGGATGTTCAACTTCCCGGCCGCGACGACGTCCCACACCGAGTCGCCGACGAAGACCACCCGCTCGGCGGTCAACCCGGACTGCTCCAACGCGGCGACCAGGATGTCCGGTGCCGGCTTGCTCTGCTGGGCGTCCGCGGAGGAGGTGATCGTGTCGATCACGTCATCGGCGGCCAGCGCCCGACGAAGCGCGCCCACCTCGGGTTCCGAGGCGGAGGTGGCCAGCACGACCCGCAACCCCCGCTCGGCGCAGGAGCGCAACAGGTCGGCCGCCCGGGGTAGCGGCGTGAGTCGTTCCCAGTACTCGGCGTAGAGGGTGTCGTGCGCGTCGCGCAGCTTCGAGTCGGCGTCGCGGTCCCGCTCCGGGCCGAGGAGATGGTCCAGGAGTTTGTCCGACCCCATCCCGATCGAGCGGTGCACCACTGCCATCGGCACCGGCTGATCGGTCTGGCGTAACGCCTCCCACCAGCTCACCGTATGCAGGTAGGTGGTATCGACCAGGGTGCCGTCGACATCGAAGAGGACCCCGGCGGGCCGGTCAATAGCCATGGTCGTCCTCCTACCCTCGGGCGGCTCAGGAGTGCACGGCCGGCGTGAGGATCTCGAACCAGACCGTTGAGCCCCGGACCGACGGGTCGGTGCCCCAGGCGTCGCTGAGCTCCTCGATCAGGCCGAGGCCGCGCCCGCGACTGCTCAACGTGTCGGTACGGGCCCGGGTCACGGTGCCCCGGGTGCCGGAATCCGCGACCGAGACGAGCAGCCGCTCGGCGCTGAGGTCGATCTCCACCCGGGCGGCCGTGCCGGCGTGCAGCAACGCGTTGGTGGTCAGCTCGCTGGTGCAGAGCACCGCCGCCCCGATCACCGACTCTGGCACCTGCCACTCGGTGAGCTGGCCGGTCAGCCAGTGCCGCACCCGGCTGGGCGCGGTCGGCTCGGCGGGCACCTCCATGCTCGCCGAACGACTCGGTTTGAGCGCGTGCTCGACCGCCAGCACGGCCACGTCGTCCTCCGTGCCGCCCGGGACCGCCGCGGTGGCCACCGCGCAGAGCGCGCGGGGATCGCCGCTACCGGCCTTGGCGATGGCGTCGCTCAGGGTGGCCAGCCCGGCGCTCAGGCTCTGCCGGCGACGCTCCACCACCCCGTCGCTGAAAAGCAGCAGGGTGTCACCGGGACGGAACGGGACGGTCGTGGTGCCCGGCCGGCCGCCCAGCCCCAGCGGCGGCCCGGCCGGGACGTCGACGTACTCGGCGTGAAACCGACCATCCGGGTCGCCGCGGCGGATCAGCGGCGCAGGGTGCCCGGCGCTGGACAGGGTCAGCTCCCGCCGCTCCGCGTCGATCACCCCGAACGCCACCGTGACGAACAGCTCGTGGGTGCCGGCCTCCGCGCCGAGGCTGGTCACCAGCCGGTCCAGGCCGCCCAGGACCGCGGCGGGCGTCGGATCGGCCAGGGCCAGGGCGCGCAGCGCGGCCCGGACCTGCCCCATCCGCGCGGCGGCCTGCACGTCGTGCCCGGCGACGTCGCCCAGCACCACGCCGAGCGAGCCGTTGGGCAGCAGGAACGCGTCGTAGAAGTCACCGCCGGCCGCGTTGCCGTCCACGCCCGGGTCGTAGCGGGCCGCGATCCGCAACCGGGGAAGATCCGGCAGGTGCTCCGGCAACATGCTGCGCTGCAACAGTTGGGCCGTGCCGTGCTGGGTCTCGAAACGGCGGGCCCGCTCCGCGGCCTGACCGATCAGCTCTGCCGAGGCGGCCAGTAGCGCCCGCTCGGCGGGAGACCAGGTGTGCGGGACCTGATAGCCGACCGCCAGCCCGCCGCGGACCACCGAGGTGCCCAGCGGCAGGGCCGCCATCGCCTGGATCTTCTGGTCGTGGCGGTCCACGGCGGTGTCCCGCAGCGGTTGCCCGTCGCGGGTGAACGAGGGGGCGCCGGAGCGGGCCGCCTGCACCACCGGGGCCGACCAGTCCGCAGGCGCGCGCCGCCAGAGCGGGGGCAGGCGTTCGTCGGCCTCGTCCAACAACTCGCCACGGACCCGACGCACCATGCGCCAGCCGCCGCCGCCCTCGTCGACCGCGAACGAGGCCTGGTCGGGGTCGAACGTGGTGATCGCGTACCGCAGCGCCACCCGGGCCACGTCGTCGAGGGTGAGGGTGCCGGCGAGCGCTGCGGCCACCTCGCTGAGGCTCTGCAACTGCTCGGTGACGTGGGTGGTCTCGGCCGCGACCGTCAACACGCCGACGATCTGCCCGGCGCTGTCGCGCACCGGTGAGTAGCCCCGGGTGAAGACCGCCTGCTCCACCGTCGCGGAGTGCCCACGGACCAGCGGCAGGGTGGACTCCTTCTCCAGGAAGGGCTCGCCCTGCCGGTAGCAGCGCTCGATCACCGCACCGACGCCGGGAAGCGCCCAGATCTCCGCGAACACCTCGGCGGCCGGACGGCCGAGGGCGCTCGGGTGCTTGGTGCCCAGCAGCTCGGCGTAGCCGGCGTTGTAGAGCAGGACGAGATCGTCGCCGTACGCCAGGGCCATCGGCATCGGCGAGGCGAGGACCAACTCCACCACGGCCTGGAGGGCGACGTCCCAGTCGTCGGCTGGGCCCAGCGGGGTGTTGGCCCAGTCGTGGGCGAGCACGCCGACGGCGGGGCCGGACCCGGTGGGTGCGTCCGGGCCCGGAGTTGCTGGCGTGGGGACCCGCCCGACCGTTCCTGGCATGTTCGCAGCCTAGTCGGCCGACCGGAAAAGGCATCCGACCACGGCGGCGGGCCGTCGCCGAGTCCGTCGCGGTGGCCGTTCGGGCAGTTCAGGGCCCCTGTCCGGAGGTCTGCCGGGAAAAACGCCGCGCGCTGCGCGGAGTGCCGGACCGGTTGCCGGGTATGCGCCCGGCGCAGTCCATGCGACAGGAGGGACATCATGCTGAAAACCCTCGCGGTCCGGCAGGCCGACATCGGCGATGCCATCGCCGACACCTGGAGGTCGGTGCTGCTCTTCATCCCGAAGGCAGTGGCCTTCATCGTCATCCTCGTGGTCGGCTGGCTCATCGCCAGAGCCGTCCTCAAGATCGTGGATACGGTGCTGGAACGGGTGCGTTTCGACCAGGCGGTCGAACGCGGTGGCATCAAACGGGCCCTGGAGAGAACGAAGTACGACGCCAGCGACATTCTGGCCAGACTGGCGTACTACGCCGTACTGCTGTTCACGCTGCAGTTCGCCTTCGGAGTCTGGGGGCCCAACGCGATCAGTGACCTGATCAGCGGCGTGGTGGCCTGGCTGCCGCGCGCGTTCATCGCGATCGTCATCGTGGTGGTGGCGGCCGCGATCGCCAACGCTGCGCGGGATCTGGTCACCGGGGCGCTGGGAGGGCTCTCGTACGGCAAGGTCCTGGCCGACCTGACGGCGATCTTCATCATCGCGCTCGGTGTGATCGCCGCCCTGAACCAGGTGGGTATCGCCACCACGGTGACGACTCCGGTGCTGATCGCGGTGCTCGCCACGGTGGCCGGCATCCTGATCGTCGGCGTCGGCGGTGGTCTCGTGAAGCCGATGCAGAAGCGCTGGGACGGCTGGCTGGACCGGGCTGCCCAGGAGGCTCGGGCGGTGCAGCAGCAACGTCAGGCCGCGTCGGCCGGGCGTAGCGACGTGGAGCGGCAGATGGCCGACCGCGGGGGTGACCGCACCCAGGCCATGCCCCGGGTGGACGAAGCCCAGCAGTACCGCTCGTAGCGGGGCGGAACGGCACGACGGGTGGGAGGGTGTTCCGCGTACGACGCGGGGTGCCCTCCCTCGCGTGTCAGTGCCGGTCGAGTGCGCGAGCCAGCGCGCAGACCGCGACCAGGCGGGTGAGCAGCCACTCCGGCTGGCTCCAGTCCACCGGCCCGTTGGGCGGCGTCCACCCGTGCTCCAGGGCGGCGGCGCGCACCCCCTCGGCGTAGCCGGCGAGCGCCGCGGAGGTCAGCGGCGTGCGGTCCCCGTCGAGGCTGTCCCGGACGGCCGCCGCGTGCTGGTCGACCAGGGCCAGCAGGCCCGGCCGCGCGGCGGCGGCGGCGAGCCCGACAGTGCCCACGGAGACGGTGAGGGCGGCCAGGGTGGACCGCGCCGAGTCGACGGCGGTACGGGGGGCGACCCGGTTGAACGGCACACGCATGGTGACCGAGGCTAACCGACCAGTGACCGGGTCGACCTCGTCCGCTCGGTGGATGTCGGCTGCGCCACTGGGCGGTCGCCGCTGACCTGGGGGATTGATCCGGCACAGACGGGGCAGCAGGAGAACCACCCACGGATGACGGCACCCAGCACGGAGGCACGGATGGGACAGCAGGCGGACGGACCCGACGAGCGGCACCGGCGACCGGACGGGGTCAGCGACGCCACGGTCGCAGCGCTCGGCAAGCTCAGCGAGGCGCTGGAGTGTGTGGAGCGGGCCCGGGGACACCTCTACTCGATGCACCAGTTGATCGGCCATGCCGACCTGATGCTCGACGACGCGGTGGAGCAGTTTCGCGCCGCCGGGCATCCGCACCTCGCCGACCGGATCGCCACGGAGCTGCGCGGCCGCAACGTCATCGCCGGACGATGGACGTTCCAGATCGTCGAGGACTTCGACGACGGCTACCACGCGCTGTTCCGGGAGTTGGACCAGCAGGCCCGCGACGAGTTGGTGGGTGGGCGGCGCCACCTCTACGAGGCGGAGATGAAGGAACGCCGCCGTAGCCGGGGCCGGCCGGGCCACGAGGCCCGGCCGGGCGGCGAGGACTAGTCGCTTGTCGCGTCGGCCGGGCGACGCCGTGCCGCGTCGTCAGCGATGATCACGGTGGCCACCATCAGCGCGACGCAGAGGCTGAACAGCCACGACTCGTCGGCGACGAGCCAGGCGGACACGGGTGCCTGGAGCGCGGCGAGCAGGAAGCCGAGCCAGGCGAGCCGGCGCTGACGCGTGGAGAGGATTCCGGAGCCTTGATGCATTCCGAAATTCTTACGCGAACGGGCCGGCTTGCCGTCCTCCGATCGGCCGATTCTGGATGAGCTGTCCGTTTTCTCGACCGTACGGACACGACTTCTTGCGTCGCGAGCGATCGGGTGCCGACGGCGCTAGGGTGCGCTGCGGCAGGATTGTGCCTCGTGTCCACCGCGCCCGCGCGTCCCCGCGCCTTGCTGCTCCTGCTGTCCTACCTCGCGTTCGTCAGCCTCGGCCTGCCCGACGGCCTGCTCGGCGTCAGCTGGCCCTCGATCCGGGGCGACTTCGAGGTACCGACCGAGGCAGTCGGGTGGGTGCTCACCGCCGGCACCATCGGCTATCTCACCTCCAGCGTGCTGGCCGGCTTCACGCTGGCCCGGATCGGCGTGGGCGCCCTCCTCGCCGGCAGCACCGTGCTGGCCAGCCTGGCGCTGACCGGCTACTCGGTGAGCCCCGTGCTGGCGGTGCTGGTGGGCTGTGCGCTGGTGCTCGGGCTCGGCTCCGGCGCTGTCGACTCCGGGCTCAACGCGTACGCCGCCGGGGCCTTCGGGCCCCGCCACATGAACTGGTTGCACGCGTTCTTCGGCCTCGGTGTGGCCATCGGTCCACTGATCATGACCGGGGTGCTGAGCGCCGGGCTCGCCTGGCGCTGGGGGTACGGCATCGTGGCCGCCGCCCAACTCGTCCTCGCCATCGCATTCGTGCTCACCATGCGGGCCTGGCAGCGCGGCGTCCCGGCCAGCGCCGGCGCCAGCGCGCCTACCGAGGCGGGCGCACCGGTCCAGGCCACACCCGCCGCACCGATCCTCGGGGTTCCGGTCCGGGACACGCTGCGGTTGCCGGCCGTCTGGTCGGGGCTGCTCGCCTTCATGCTGTACGTGGCCATCGAGGTGGCCGCCGGCCTGTGGGCGTTCCTGCTGCTGACCGAGGGGCGTGGACTGAGCGCGGCGCTCGCCGGCGGCTGCGTCTCCGCGTACTGGGGGAGCCTCTTCGTCGGCCGGGTCGTGCAGGGTCTGGTGGCCGAGCGCCTGGGGGCGGGGCTGGTGTTGCGCGTCAGCCTGGCCGGAATGGCCGTCGGCGCGGCGCTGATCGCCGTTCCCGGGCCGGCCTTGCTGGCGGTGCTCGGCCTGGTCGTTGTCGGTTTCGCCGCCGCGCCGGTGTTTCCACTGCTCACCCTCACCACCGCCGACCGGGTCGGCGCGGCGCACGCGGACCGCGCCATCGGCCTCCAGATCGGCGCCTCGGGCGTCGGCGCGGCGCTCGTCCCGGCCGGGCTGGGCGTGCTGATCGGCAACACCTCGGTGGAGGTGCTGGGCTCGGCCCTGCTGGTGCTCGCGCTGGCGCTGATCGCGCTCTACGAGTGGGGCACGCGTCGCCCCTCCGCCGGGCCCCCCGCACCGGTGATTCCCGCCCAGTCCGGGAGCGAGGGTCAGACGTCCGGCCCGGTCCGGCCGGTGGTGGACGGGCGGTAGGCGCGCTGCGGGTCGGTGGCCTCCCGGCTGTTGCCTGATGCCTGCCCGTCCCGGTCCGACGCGGCCGGCCCGTGCCCGAACGCGGCCTCCTCGCCGGCGTCGTTACCCGTCACGTCGTCGGCCTCTCCGTCGAGGCTGGAGCCCGACACCGCGCGCTCCAGCTCCTCCAACGGAAGCCGCTCCTCGTCCCGCCACACCCTGATGTTGTCGTCGGTCATACCAACAGCCGTACCCGGGCGCGATGATCGCAAACGGGCTCGGACACGGCGATGGCCGCCGGGATTCCGGCGGCCATCTCAGGTCACTGCTCACTGTCACGGCTGCGGACGGTCCACCTGTCCGCGCCAGGCGCCGGTCTCCTGACCACGCCGCTCGATGTAGGTCTTGAACCGTTCCAGGTCGCCCTTGGCCCGCCGGTCGACGATGCCGAGCTTGTCGCCGGCCTGCTCGACCACACCGTGCGGCTCGAACTCGAGCTGCAGGGTGACCCGGGTCTTGTCCTGGTCCAGTCGGTGGAAGGTCACCACGCCGGCCTGCTGGGTGCCGTCGGTCGAGCGCCAGGCGACCCGCTCATCGGGGAGCTGTTCGGTGATCTCCGCGTCGAACTCGCGCTTCACCCCGGCGATGTCCACCGTCCAGTGGGTCATCGTGTCGGAGAGCTGCCGGACCTCCTGCACACCCTCCATGAACTCGGGGAACTCCGCGAACTGCGTCCACTGGTCGTACGCGGTGCGTACGGGTACGGAAACGTCCACATGTTCGGTAACGCCACTCATCGGGGAACCTCCTTCAGCCGCTGGTGGATTGTCGGATCGGGGGCGATCCCTCTCACCAGCGAGTTGTCTCGTTCTTGTTGCCGAGCGCGGCCCACACCTCGGAGACCGTCTGGTAGACGGTGCCCTCGGGCAGCCGTTCCAGCGCCGCCACGATGTCGTCCGGCGCCTCGTTCTCGCGGGCGCTGGCGATGAGCACCAGGCGGTCGCCCGGCAGCGCGCTCATCGAGATGAACCGGCCGAGCCGGCTGCGCTGCTCGACGTCCGTGGAGCTCATGCCCTGTGGGGTGCCGGTGCGCAGGTCGCCGGCCGGGGCGGTGGTCGTCTCCGGCTGGTCCTCGCCAGCCGGTTCCGGCACCCGCGACTCGTCGACCCGAGAGCCACCGGTCCCCGGCCCCTGTACGAGGCCACTGACCTCCTGACTCATCTGTTCGTCGATCCTCGGTCCGTGCTTGCTGTTGCCACGCTCCATGCCTTCTGCGCTACCCGGCACCCTGCCCGGTAAACCGGCACCGGGTCGCGAACCGGCCCGGAGGCCGGACATCCGGGCCACAACCGGCGCTCAGGAGTCGGCGGGCTTGCGCGGCGGCAGCACCGGCTCCTCCGGGTCCGGGTCGCCGGCCTGCAACTGCCGCCCGCGTTGCACCTCGGAGTTGATCTGCACGCCCAGCATCAGCGCCGAGTTGGACAGGTAGAGCCAGACCAGGAACGCGATGGCCGCGCCCAGGCTGCCGTAGGTCGTCTTGTACGAGGCGAAGGTGGCCACGTAGAAGCCGAAGCCGAAGGAGACCGCCGTCCAGGAGACCAGGGCCACCGCGCCGCCGGGGGTGAGCCAGCGGAAGCGGGGTTGGCGCACGTTCGGCGCGATCCAGAACAGCAGCGACAGCAGCACCATCATGACCATGGCGAGCACCGGCCACTTCGCCACGCTCCACACCGTCCGGGCCAGGCCACCGGCGTTGATCAGATCACCCACCGCGTCGGTGACCGGGCCGCTGACGATCAGCGCGAGGGCGACCACCGCGAGCAGCACGAGCGTCACCGCGGCCAGGCCGATCTGTATCGGCCGCAACTTCCACACCGACCGACCCTCGGTCACCCCGTAGATGGCGTTGGAGGCCCGGGTGAACGCGCCGATGAACCCCGACGCCGACCACAGAGCGCCGAGCAGACCGAAGCTCAGCAGCACCTTCGCGTTGTGTTCCTGGACCACCACGGACCGGAGCACGCCGACCACGCCGCCGTCGTCGCCGGTCACCACCGACCCGGCGCCCACCTGTTTGGCCAGGTCGACCACAGTGTCCAGGGTCCGCTCGCCGTCGGAGACCAGACCGACCAGGGCCACCACCACGATGGCGGACGGAAAGAGCGCCAGGACGCCGTAGTAGGTCAGCGCGGCGGCCCAGTCGGAGCAGTTGTCGTTGACGAAGTTCTGCACGCTGCGGACCAGCACCCCACGCCAGGTCCGCCAGCTCAGCTGCCGCATCCGTCGGGGCACCCGGGTGCCCGGTGTGCCGTCGAGCGTCGTACCGGGCTCCGTGGTCGTCATGCCCGCTCCCTGCGCCCCGGCCGCCGGATGACCGGTCGTCCGGTCTGGCCTGGCCCGGCGGTACCCGGATGGGGAAATCGACAAACCCACCCCGCCCCCGGCCGACGCCGCTAGGGTTTGCCGCCCCGTCACCGGGGAACGGTCACAGTGACCCTGTCGACACGGAGGAGGACGAGATGCCCGGGCGCGAGGACCTGCCCAGCACGCTGCGACGCTCCCCGGAGAAGGCGCAGCGCACCTGGGAGAAGACGCACGACTCGGCGGTCGAGACCTACGGCGAGGGGGAGCGGTCGCACCGCACCGCCTTCGCCGCCGTGAAGCACCAGTTCGAGAAGGTGGGCGACCACTGGGAGCCGAAGGGCCGCAAGGGCCCCAGCGACCAGCAGGCCGCCGGTGGCGGGCCGGAACGACGGGCCCCCACCGCCGGTGGCGTGGACGCCAACGCCACCAAGGACCACCTGATGTCGGTGGCCCGCAAACTCGACGTGCCCGGGCGGTCCAGCATGACCAAACCGGAGCTGGTCACGGCCATCGAGAAGGCCAACGACCGCGCCACCCGCAAGGCCCGCGGCGACTGACGCCGCCGCCCCACAGCACAACAGACGCGGTACGGGCGGACGCGCCACCCCTGCGTCCGCCCGCACCGTTCACCAGTGCCCGCCCCCCGGCGCCTCGATGTGCACCGCCTTCGTGGCGCTGAACTCGTCCAGCAGCTCCGGGCCGTACCCGAAGCCCTGCCCGCTGGCCCGGCGCGGATGCGCGGCACCCCCCGGCGCACCCCCGAACACCGCGTTGATCTTGACGGTTCCCACCGGCAGCTCGCGCCAGGCCCGCTGCGCGTGACTCATCGACGGGGTCAACACCGTGGCGGCCAGCCCGTACGGGGAGTCCGCCGCGCAGCGCAGCGCCTCGTCGAACGAGTCGACGACCACCACCGGGGCTACCGGCCCGAAGGTCTCCTCCCGGACCAGCGGCATGTCGTGGCGGCAGTCGGTGACGACGGTGGCCGGGTAGAACGCCCCCGGCCCGTCCGGAACCTCACCGCCCACCCGCACCAGTGCGCCGTCCGCCACCGCTGCCGCCACCTGTCCGTGCACGTGGTCCCGGTGCCGCCGGTCGACCAGCGGACCCAGCTCGGTGCCCGGGTCCCGGCCCGGCCCGACCCGCAGCGCTCCGGCGCGTCGTGCCAGCGCGGCCACGAAATCGTCCGCCACCTCCCGGTGCACGTAGAGCCGCTCCACCGCCACGCAGATCTGCCCGGCGTTGGCGAACGCACCGAGCGCGGCCTGCTCCGCCGCCCACTCCGGGTCGACGCCCGCGTCCACGATCAACGGGTCACTGCCGCCGTTCTCCAGGAGCACCTTCGCGCCGGTACGGGCCGCCGCCGCGGCGATCGCCCGCCCGGTCGCTGTGGAACCCACGTGGGCCACCACGTCGACCTCCTGCGCCGCCAGCGCCGCACCCACCTCCGGGCCGCCGGTGAGCAGCGACAACACCCCGGCCGGCAGCGCCTGGTCCAGTGCCCGGGCCAGCAGCCAACCCGTCGCCGGTGTCCGTTCGCTCGGCTTGTAGAGCACCACGTTGCCGGTCACCAGGGCCGCGCCGAGCAGTCCACAGGAGACCGCGACCGGGTCGTTCCAGGGGGTGATCGCCGCGACCACCCCGCGTGGCTGCGGGGACAGGAAGTCCAGCGCGTCGTTCTCGCCGTTCAGCGTGCGCCCGCCGCGCAGGGGCGCCAGTTCCGCATACTGTCGCAGGGTGCCGATCCCCGCCTCGACGCCGCCGCGGGCGTCCGCCAACGGCTTGCCCATCTCCGCGGTGACCGCCGCCGCCAACTCCTCGATGACCGCCTCCACCGCGTCCGCGGCCCGGTGCAGCGCCGCGGCCCGTTCCGCCGGCGCGGTCGCCGCCCACTGGGCCGCCGCGTTGCGGGCCGCCTGGGTCGCCTTGCCCACCTCGTCAGCCGTGGCCACCGGCACCGTGCTCACCGGCGCGTCGTCCGCCGGATCACGCACGACCAGTTCGCCGCCGTCGCCGCCCGCACCCCACACCCCGCCCACCAGCTGCGCAACCGTGTACATGCGGCGCTGGATGCCCCGGCCTCGACGAGGCAAACGCGTTTCGCCCGGTTGCGCGCCGGGTAGGCGGATCCGATGACAACCACCACCGCGCAGAGCGCGGACGCCGTCATCGTCGGCGCCGGGCACAACGGCCTGGTGGCGGCCAACCTGTTGGCCGACGCCGGCTGGGACGTGGTGGTGCTGGAGGCGACCGCGGTGCCCGGCGGCGCGGTCCGCTCCGCCGAGGTCACCGCGCCCGGCTACCTCAGCGACCTCTACAGCTCGTTCTATCCCCTCGGGTACGCCTCACCGGTGCTGGGTGGCCTCGACCTGGGTCGACACGGACTGTCCTGGCGGCACTCGCCGGACGTGCTGGCGCACCTGCTGCCGGACGGTCGGGCCGCCGTGATCAACCGGGACCCGGACGTCACGGCCGCGTCGCTGGAGCAGTTCGCCCCCGGGGACGGTAAGCGTTGGCTCAACGCGTACACCGACTGGCTCGACGTGGCCGAGCCGATGCTGGAGGCGATCACCTCGCCGTTCCCGCCGGTACGCGGCGGGCTGGGCCTCCTACGCCGGTTGCGCGTCGCCGGCGCGCTGCGACTCGCGCGCCGGCTCGTCGTACCGGTCCGCAAACTGGGCGACGAACTCTTCGACGGCCCCGGCGGGCCGGCCCTGCTGGCCGGCTGCGCCCTGCACACCGACCTCTCCCCGGAGGAGGCCGGCTCCGGGGTGTACGGCTGGCTGCTGGCCATGCTTGGCCAGCAGGTCGGCTGGCCGGTGCCCGACGGCGGCGCGCAGCAGATCACCAACGCGCTGGTGGATCGGCTACAGGGGCGCGGCGGGACGATCATCTATGGTGCCCAGGCCGACCGGGTGCTCACCGCCCGGGGTCGGGCGATGGGGGTCCGGACCGTCGGCGGGGCGCTGTGGCGGGCCCGACGGGCCGTGCTCGCCGACGTGCCGGCACCAGCGCTCTACCTCGACCTGGTCGGCGCGGCGGCACTGCCGTCGCGCCTGGTGGAGGACCTGGCGCACTTCCGGTGGGACGGCTCCACGCTGAAGGTGGACTGGGCGCTCTCCGCGCCGGTGCCCTGGACGAACCGGCAACTGGCCGGCGCCGGCACCGTGCACCTCGGCGCGGACCTGAACGGGCTCACCCACTACGCCAGCGAGTTGGCCCGCGGCGAGCTGCCCCGCGACCCGTTCCTGCTGGTCGGGCAGATGTCGGTGGCGGACCCGAGCCACTCCCCGCCGGGCACCGAGTCGCTCTGGTCGTACACCCATCTGCCGTTCCGGCGAAACTGGCGGGCCGAGGAGGTCGCCGGGCACGTGCAGCGGATGGAGGACGTGCTGGAGGCGGCGGCACCGGGTTTCCGGCGCCTGATCGTGGGCCGACACGTGGCCGGGCCGGCCGAGCTGGAGAAGGGCAACCCGAGCCTGGTCGGTGGCACGCTCGGCGGCGGGACCGCCGCCGCGTACCAGCAGCTCTTCCTGCGCCCGATCCCTGGCCTGGGCCGGGCGGACACCCCGGTGGACCGGCTCTTCCTGGCCAGCGCGTCGGCGCACCCCGGCGGCGGTGTGCACGGTGCACCCGGCGCGAACGCGGCCCGCGCGGCGCTGGCCCGCGACCGCGCGCTCACCGGCCGCGCCTACGCCGCAGCCATCTCCACCGCCCACCGAGCCATCTACCCCACCTAACCCGCCCCCGGCCCTGCCCCCACCCCTGCCTCCGCCGTCCGCGTTGATCATGGGGTTGGCGGGGCGATTGGAGATCAACAAGCCCGCTAAACCCATGATCAACGCGGGGTGGGGCCGGGTGGGGTGGGAAGGGGTGGGTGGGTTAGCGGGTGATGTTGCGGTGTTTGCTGCGGAGGCGGAAGGGCATGAGCGCGCTCTCCACCTTGGTCGCGGTGGTCATCTTGGAGATGCCGTCGCGCCGCTCCTCGAAGCGGATCGGCACCTCCAGGATGGTGTGCCCCAGCTTGGTGGCGAGGTAGTGCATCTCCACCTGGAAGCTGTAGCCGTTGGACTGCACCCGCTCCAGGTCGATGTCGCGCAGGGCCTCGGCCTGCCAGATCTTGAAGCCGGCGGTGAGGTCCCGGATGCGTACCCGCAGCAGCGTGTGCACGTAGAGGTTGGCCCAGCCACTGAGCGCCCGGCGGTAGAGCGGCCAGTTCTCGTCCAGCTCGCCGCCGGGCACGTACCGGGAACCGATCACCACGCTGGCCTGGGTGGAGAGCAGCGCGCCGAGCATCCCCGGCAGCGCCTCGGGCGGGTGCGAGAGGTCGGCGTCCATCTGCGCCACGTACTCGGCGCCGCCCTCGATCGCCCGGGTCATCCCGTCCACGTACGCGCGGCCGAGGCCCTCCTTGCCGGCGCGGTGCACGACCTCGATCCGGTCGGGGTGCTCGATGGCCAGCTTGTCGGCCACCTCCCCGGTGCCGTCGGGGGAGTTGTCGTCGGCGACGAGGATGCGCAGCCCCGGCAGCGGCAGCGCGAGCAGCCGCTCGACCAGCGCCGGGAGGTTGCCCGCCTCGTTGTACGTGGGCACGACGACGGTCACGCGTGCGTCCCGCCACGGCGACGGCAACTGCACCGGCTTGATCATGTCGGTCATCCTCGGTTTGCGGACAAGGGTCATGGAAAGGGTATCTAGTTCCCGCATTCGGTCCGAGGGAGGCACCCCTCCCGGGCGTTGCGGACCCTCGCCGCCCACCGCGCGCGGGCGTCGAAGCCCTGGTCAGAGGCTTGCTCTGGTCAGCGGCGGCGGCGAGCGGCAGCGCTGAGGACGAGCGCCGCGACGGCGAGCGCGACACCGGAGAGCGCCGGTTTGTGCGTGCCGACCCAGAGCGCCGCGGAACGGTCACGCGCCCGTTCGCGGAACACACCCGCGGCGCCCCGGTCCGTGTCCGCGTCGCCGGGGTGATCCAGATTGTCCCGCCAGCTCGCCGGATCGATCTTCTCACCGGTCTGCTGGCTGTCGTAGCCGTCGCGGGCCAGCTTCCGGTCCAGCAGGCCGGGGAACAGGGCGTCGCCCACCCGGGCCTGCCAGGTCGGTCCACCCACGTTCAGCTCCCTGGTGCCACGGTCGGCGGCCCAGACGATGGCCCGGGCGGCCAGCTCCGGAGTGAAGATCGGTGGCACCGGCTGCGGGTGGCGGGGCAGCCGGGTGCGGACCCAGGAGAACTGCGGCGTGTTGATCGCGGGCAGCTGCACCATTGACAACTTCACCCCCGGGCAGTCGTGCAGCAGTTCGGCGCGCAGCGAGTCGTTGAACCCCTGGACGGCGTGCTTGCTGGCGCAGTACGCCGACTGGAGCGGAATCCCCCGGTAGGCCAACGCCGAGCCCACCTGCACGATCGTGCCCCGCCCGTGCGCCCGCATGTGCCGCAGCGCGGCGAGGGTGCCGTGCACCGTGCCCAGGTAGGTGACCTCGGTGACCCGACGGAACTCGCGCGCCGGAATCTCCCAGGCCGGCGCGAACACCGACGCCATCGCATTGTTGATCCACACGTCGATGCCGCCCCAGCGGTGCACCACGTCGTCGGCGGCCTGCTGCACCGCGCCCGCGTCGGCCACGTCGACCTGGTACACCCGGACGTCGGTCGCGCCGCGCAGCCGGCACTCCCGTTCGGCGGCGACCAGACCCGCCTCGCCCCGAGCCAGCAGCGCCAGCCGCGCGCCGCGCGCCGCGTACGCGTGGGCGACGGCCCGGCCGACGCCGGCGCTCGCGCCGGTCACCACGACGGTCCGGGTCACAATCACCCCTTTTGCCGAGTGGCGATGTCGGAGAGTCGGGCCAGTGTCTCCCGGTTACGCCGGTGCAGCACCAGATCGTTGATCTTGTTGTGGACCCAGCGCAGCGGTCCGGCGGCGAAGTCCTCCCCGATGCGGACCCGGGTGGCGCCCTCGCTTACCGGTTGCAGGGTGAAGGCCACGATCGCCTCGCCAGCCGGCCAGAGCCCGGCCTTGAGCACGAGCCGGTGCGGCGGTTCGCAGACCAGCACCGTCGACGCGTCCTGCAACGAGAACGGCCACGGCCCGGCGCGGTGGTGCAGTTGGCTGCCCACCCGGGGCCAGGCGTCGTCCACGTCACGCACGTGTGCGGTGCCCACCACCCAGTCGCTGTACGTCCACCCGTCGGCGAGTACGTCGAACACCTGCTGCGGGGGAGCGTCGATCACTTTCTCCACAATTGCCACCGGGATCCCATACCCGGAGCACGGCACGGGCTAACGACTGACCGGGTTAGCTTCTCCGGAACGGCGGGTAAGGCCGACCCGGGGCGTCGCTGTCGGCGCTGGCCCACCGCCTCCACGGCGACGTTTACTCCTCGGGGCGCAGGGAACCCGCCGCCTGTGCGACAGGACCAGGAGGATCCGTATCAGCGCAGGTCAGCCCAGGTGTACGCCGCTGCTGACCGCGCCAGCTCCGGGTCTGTCGCAAGCCCCCGACCAGTGCTCTACGACGCGGTGCTGCTGGACCGCGACGGCACCCTGATCGAGGACGTGCCGTACAACGGCGACCCGGAGAAGGTGCGACCGGTGCCGGGCGCGCGGGCAGCGCTGGACCGGCTGCGCGCGGCCGGGCTGCGGCTGGCGGTCGTCACCAACCAGTCGGGCCTGGCCCGGGGTTACTTCAGCGGCGAGCAGATGCGGGCGGTGCACGCCCGTGTCGAGGAGCTGCTGGGCCGGTTCGACGCGTGGCTGGTCTGCCCGCACGACGACGCCGACGGCTGTGACTGCCGCAAGCCGGCGCCCGGTCTGGTGTACGCCGCCGCCCGCGAGCTGGGCACGACGCCGTCCCGGTGCGTACTGGTGGGCGACATCGGCCGGGACGTCGGCGCCGCCATGGCCGCCGGGGCGGCGGGGGTGCTGGTGCCCACCCCGGTGACCCGGCCGGAGGAGGTCGCCGCCGCCGGGTGGGTGGCCACCGATCTGCCGGCGGCGGTGGCGGAGATCCTGCGCCGCCAACAGGCTGTGCAGCCCTCGACCCCGCCCACCGGACCGGTACGGACGGCGCTGGTGGTCCGCTCGGACTCGGCGGGTGACGTGCTGGTCACCGGCCCGGCGATCCGCGCCGTCGCGGCCGGAGCGGAGCGGGTGGTGCTGCTCTGCGGGCCGCGCGGTCGTGCCGCCGCCAACCTGTTGCCCGGCGTCGACGAGATCATCGAGCATCCGCTGCCCTGGATCGACCCCACACCGGGGCCGGTCGACCCGGAGGCCATGCGGAGCCTGACCGCGCGGTTGGGCGCGATCGACGCGGACCAGGCGGTGGTGTTCACCTCGTTCCACCAGTCCGCCCTGCCGCTGGCGCTGCTGTTGCGGATGGCGGGGATCGACCGGATCGCGGCGATCAGCGACGACTATCCAGGCTCGCTGCTGGACGTCCGGCACCGGGTGCCGGTGGGCGTCCCCGAACCCGAACGCGCCCTCTCCCTGGCCGCCGCCGCCGGTCACCGACTGCCCGACGGCGACGAACCGGTCCTGCGGCTACGCCGAGACGCCGTGCCGCCGCGCCCGGCCGACCTCGGCGAGCCGGGGTACGTGGTGCTGCACCCCGGGTCGGCCGCGTCGAGCCGGGCCTGCCCGCCCGAGGTGGCGACCCGGATCGTCGGGGCGCTGACCGACGCCGGGCACCGGGTGCTGGTCACCGGCAGCACGGACGAGCGCGCGGTCACCGCCCGGGTCGCCGCGGCCGGCGGCACCGACCTGGGCGGCCGTACCGACCTGGCCGGGCTGGCCGCGATCGTCGCGGACGCCGGCGCGGTCGTGGTCGGCAACACCGGGCCCGCGCACCTGGCGGCCGCCACCGGTGTGCCAGTGGTGAGTCTCTTCGCGCCGACCGTCCCGTTCGGCCAGTGGGGGCCCTACCGGGTACCCACCGTCCGGCTCGGCGACCCCGCCGCGCCCTGCCGGGACACCCGGGCGGCCAGTTGCCCGATCCCCGGGCACCCCTGCCTCAGTGGCGTCGACCCGGACGACGTGGTCGACGCGCTTCGGACCCTCGCCGTCAGCGGTGGTGGCGGCCGATGAACATCCTGCTCTGGCACGTGCACGGCTCCTGGACCACGTCGTTCGTGCACGGCAGCCATCGCTACCTGATTCCCACCACACCCGACCGTGGCCCGTACGGCCTCGGCCGGGCCCGCACCTACCCGTGGCCGGACAGCGCGGTCGAGGTCAGCCCGGAGGAGCTGCCGGGCGCCGACATCGACCTGGTCATCCTGCAACGCCCCGAGGAGATCGACCGGGCCGAGCAGTGGCTTCGTCGCCGCCCCGGCCGCGACCTTCCCGCGATCTACGTCGAGCACAACACCCCCAAGGGCGACGTGCCCAACACCCGCCACCCGATGGCCGACCGCGACGACCTGCTCATCGCCCACGTCACCGGGTTCAACCAGATCTTCTGGGACACCGGCACCGCCCGCACCACAGTGGTCGATCACGGCATCGTCTCCCCCTCCGCGTCCTACACCGGCGAGCTGGACCGGCTCGCCGTGGTGATCAACGAGCCGGTACGGCGAGGTCGGGTCACCGGCACCGACCTGCTGCCCCAGTTCGCCGAGATCGCGCCGCTGGACGTGTTCGGCATGGGCGTCGCCGGCCTCGCCGACCACCTCGGGCTGCCCGCCGACCGGGTGACCAGCCACGACGACGTGCCCCAGGAGCGGATGCACACCGAACTGGCCCGGCGGCGGGCGTACCTGCACCTGTGCCGGTGGACCTCCCTCGGGCTCAGCCTCATCGAGGCGATGGCGATCGGCATGCCGGTCGTCGCGCTCGCCACCACCGAGGCGGTGATGGCGGTGCCCCCGGAGGCGGGGGCGCTCGCCACCCGGACCGACACCCTGCTCGCCGCCGCCCGCCGGTTCATCGCCGAACCGGCGACCGCGCGGCAGGCCGGAGCGGCGGCGCGAACCGCCGCGCGCGACAGGTACGGCCTCGACCGTTTCCTCGCTGACTGGGACCGGCTGCTGGAGGAGGAAGTATGCGGATCGCGATGATCTCGGAGCACGCCAGCCCGCTCGCCGTCCTCGGAGGGGAGGATGCCGGCGGCCAGAACACGCACGTCGCGGAGCTGTCCGCCGCGCTCGCCGCCGCCGGGCACGAGGTGCGGGTCTACACCCGCCGCGACGCGCCCGACCTGCCGGTGACCGTCCGCTGCCCGGACGGGTACGACGTGGTGCACGTGCCGGCCGGCCCGGCCGAGCCGGTGGCCAAGGACGCGCTGCTGCCGCACATGCGGGAGTTCAGCAACTGGCTGATTGAGCGCTGGCGCGGCGGCGACTGGGTGCCCGAGGTCATCCACGCGCACTTCTGGATGAGCGGTCTGGCCGGGCTGACCGCCGGCCGGCAGACCGGGGTGCCGGTGGTGCAGACGTACCACGCGCTGGGCACGGTGAAGCGCCGCTACCAGGGTGTGCAGGACACCAGCCCGGCCCGACGGGTCTCCTACGAGCGGGAGCTGGGCCGCTCGGTGGACCGGATCGTCGCGCAGTGCCGCGACGAGGTGGGCGAGCTGGTCCGGATGGGTGTGCCCCGGTCCCGGATGACAGTGGTGCCCTCCGGGGTCAACCTCGCCACCTTCGCCCCGCTCGGGCCGGCCGCCGACCGGGAACCGGGACGGGCCCGCATCCTCACCGTGGGTCGGCTGGTCGAGCGCAAGGGCTTCCAGACCGTGATCCGCGCGATGGAGCTGGTCCCGGACGCCGAGTGCGTGGTCGTCGGCGGCCCACCCGAGGGGCTGTTGGAGACCGACCCGTACGCCCGCCGGCTGCGGGCCCTCGCCGAGTCGTGCGGGGTGGCCGACCGGGTGCACCTGGTCGGCGCGGTGCCGCGGGAGGAGATGGGCCGCTGGTACCGCTCGGCGGACCTGCTGGTCGCGGCGCCCTGGTACGAGCCGTTCGGGTTGACCCCGCTGGAGGCGATGGCCTGTGGGGTGCCGGTCGTCGGCACGGCCGTGGGCGGCATCCGGGACACCGTGGTCGACGGGACGACCGGTGACCTCGTGCCGGCCCGGGACCCGCACGCGCTGGCCACCGCGATCCAGGGGTTGCTCGACGACCGGATCAGGCGCTTCGCGTACGCGACGGCGGCGCGTGAGCGGGCCCGGGAGCGGTACTCGTGGGCGGCCACCGCCGAGCGGCTGGTCGAGGTCTACAGCGAGGTGGCCGCCGTGCGCCGGCCGACCCGGGTGGTGGCCTGATGCCGACGGGCAGCCTGCTCGACACCCACCTGACGAATCTCGCGGCGGCGCTGGTGCCGTACCGACGGTGTGAGCGACAGCTGGCGCGCTGGGGGGCGGACCTGGCCCACCGGCTGGCCGCCGGGGGTCGCCTGCTGGTGGCCGGCAACGGCGGCAGCGCCGCCGAAGCCCAGCACCTCACCGCCGAGCTGGTCGGCAAGCTGCACGACGACCGTCAGCCGCTGTCCGCGATCGCGCTGCACGCCGAGACGAGCGCGCTCACCGCCATCGCCAACGACTACGGCTACGCCGACGTGTACGCCCGCCAGGTGCGCGCCCACGGCCGCCCGGGCGACATCCTGCTGCTGTTGAGCACCAGCGGAACCAGCCCCAACCTGGTCGCCGCCGCGCAGGCGGCCCGCGACGTCGGGGTGACCACCTGGGCGCTCACCGGCGCCGCCCCCAATCCGCTCGCCGACGCCTGCGACGACGTGCTGGCCGTGGCGTCCCCGGACACCCAGGTCGTCCAGGAGCTGCACCTGGTGACCAGTCATCTGCTCTGCGAGTACCTCGAACAGGAGTTGCCCGCCGCGCAGGCGGCGGTAGTCCACCCCGTGCCCGGGGAGCCCGCACCGGCCGGTCGGCTGCCTGCCGCGCCGGTACGCACCGGGGTCGAGGTGGTGCTCGACGGCGGGGCCGGACAGCAGGTCGACGCGTGAGCCGGACAGCAGGTCGACGCCTGAGGATGAGGAGGCAAGCGTGAGGGGACCGGTGGTGGTGCTCGGGGACACCCTGCTCGACCGGGATGTGGAAGGTGTGGTGAACCGGCTCTGCCCGGATTCCCCGGTGCCGGTGCTCGACGAGACCGCGGCCACCGACCGACCAGGTGGCGCCGGGCTGGCGGCGGTGTTCGCCGCCGCGCAGGGCGCCGAGGTGGTGCTGGTGACCGCGCTCGCCGACGACGCCGGCGGGGCCCGGCTGAGCGCTCTGCTCGCCGCCGCCGGCGTGCAGGTGTACCCACTGGCCCTCGCCGGCTCGACGCCGGAGAAGATCCGGCTGCGGGCCCGGGGGCGGGTGCTGCTGCGCCACGATCGGGGCGGCACGTTCGGGGAGCCGGGTCAGCCCTCCGACGAGGTGCTCCGGGTGATCGCCGCGGCGTCGGCGGTGCTGGTCAGCGACTACGGCCGGGGGGTGGCCCGGCAGCCCGCGCTGCGCGACGCGTTGGCCGCCACCCGCGCGCCGGTGGTGTGGGACCCGCATCCGCGCGGCCCGGCGGCCGTGCCCGGCGTACACCTGGCCACCCCGAACGAGTCCGAGGTGCGCGAGCTGGTCCCCGCGCTGCCCGGCGCCTCCCGACTGGCCACCGCGTCCCGTGGTGCCCAGGGGCTACGGCGGCGTTGGCGGGCCGGCGCGGTCGCGGTGACGCTGGGCGGGGACGGCGCGCTGCTCTGCCACGCCGGTTCGACGCCGCTGGTGGTGCCGACGCCGGGTAGCGCCGAGGGGGACACCTGCGGTGCCGGCGACCGGTTCGCGGCGGCGGCCAGCCTCGCGCTGGCCCAGGGCGCGCTGGTCTCCGAGGCGGTGCAGGTGGCGGTCGCCGAGGCGTCCGCGTACGTGGCCGGCGGGGGAGTGGCCACGGCGCTGCCTCCGTCGGCGCCTGCGGTGCGGGCCAGGAGCGCGCCGGGGCCTCGAGCCCTCCAGCCGGTACCACGAGGTGGTGCGGTGGCCGACCGGGTGGGGGTGGCCGCTGTGGCCACGCTCCTGGGTGAGGTACGCGCCGCTGGTGGCACGGTGGTGGCGACCGGCGGTTGCTTCGACCTGCTGCACGCCGGGCACGTGGCCACCCTGGAGGCGGCCCGGCAGCTCGGCGACTGCCTGATCGTCTGCCTGAACTCCGACGCCAGCGTGGCCGGGTTGAAGGGGCCGGACCGGCCGGTGCAGTCCGAAGTTGACCGCAGCCGGCTGCTGGCCGCCCTGAGCTGCGTCGACGCGGTCCTCATCTTCGACGAGCCGACCCCGGAGACGGCGCTGTCCTGGGTACGCCCCGACGTCTGGGTCAAGGGCGGCGACTACGCCACCGGCGGTGGGGACGCGAGCGCCACCCTGCCGGAGGCGGAGGTCCTGCGCCGCTGGGGTGGGAACACCGTGGTGGTGCCCTATCTGGACGGCCGGTCCACCACCGACCTGATCGTCCGCACACTTGCGGAGCGGACCCGATGACGGCCACACGGCCCGGTGCCGGGCCCACCGTCCTGGTCACCGGCGGCGCCAGCGGCCTCGGCGCCGCTGTGGTCGCCGCGGTGGCCGCCTCCGGTGGTCGGCCGCTCGTCCTGGACCGGCAGCCGCCGGTCGACGGGGTGTCCTGGACCGAGTGCGACCTGGCCGACACACGAGCCGCCGAGGTGGCCACCCAGCACCTCGCCGAGCAAGCCGGTGGCCTGGACGCGGTGGTCACCGCCGCCGGCACGGACGTGCCGGGCCGACTCGCCGACCTGCCGGGGGAGACCTGGGACCGGATCGTCGCCGTCGACCTGCTGGCCACCGCGGCGGTGATTCGGGCCGCGCTGCCGTTCCTGCTGACGTCCCGGGGCCGCATCGTCACGGTCGCCTCGACCCTGGGCGTCAAGGCGGTCAGCGACGCCACCGCGTACTGCGCGGCGAAGTTCGGCGTGGTGGGGTTCACCCGAGCCCTCGCCGCCGAGCTGGCCGGTCAGGTTGGCGTCACCCTGCTCATTCCGGGAGGGATGCGCACCGCGTTCTTCGACGAACGTGACCCGCAGTACAAGCCGGGGCCGGACGCGATCCTCAACGAGCCCGCCGACACCGCCGCCGCGATCATGTTCGCGCTCAGCCAGCCGCCCGGTTGCGCGGTGCGCGAGATGGTGGTCTGCGCCGAGCAGGAGACCTCGTACCCGTGATCCTCGTGCTGCGCGCCCTCGGCGTCGGCGATCTGGTGACCGCGGTGCCCGCGCTGCGGGCGCTGCGGGCCGCGTACCCGTCGCGGGAGCTGGCGCTCGCCGCGCCCGGCTGGCTGGCGCCGCTGGTCGACCTGGTCGGTGGCGTCGACCGGCTGGTGGACACCGCCGGGCTGGAGCGACCCCTTCGGGTCGGGTCGGCCCCGCGGGTCGCTGTCAACCTGCACGGGCGCGGCCCGCAGTCGCACCGGCTGCTCGCGGCCACCCGACCCGGCCGGCTGCTCGCCTTCGCCAGCCCGGACGCCGGCTGCGCCGACGGCCCGCGCTGGGCCGTCGACGAGCACGAGGTGGACCGATGGTGCCGGCTGCTGTCCTGGTACGACATCCCGGCCGACCGCGCCGACCTCGGTTTGCGTCGGCCCGGGCCGACGGGGCTGCCCAGCGGTGTCACTCTGCTGCACCCAGGAAGCAAGATCCCGGCCAAGCGGTGGCCGGCCGAGCGGTTCGCCGCGCTGGCCCGGGCGCTGACCGACCAGGGGCACCGGGTGCTGCTCACCGGCTCGGCCGACGAACGGGCGTTGGCGGCCCGGGTGGCCGACGCGGCGGGCCTGAGCTCGGACGCGGTGCTGGCCGGCCGGACCGACCTGGGCGCGCTCGCCGCGCTGGTGGCCGACGCCCGGCTGGTGGTCAGCGGGGACACCGGCATCGCCCACCTGGCCACCGCGTACGGCACCCCGTCGGTCGTCCTCTTCGGACCGGTGCCACCGGCGCACTGGGGGCCACCGCCGGACCGGCCACGGCACCGGGTGCTCTGGGCCGGCGAGGCGGATTGGCCCAGGTGGGATGGGGTAGGAAGCCACCCGACGATGGCGGCTCTGCGCCTCGACGAGGTGCTGGCCGCCGTGGCCGAGGTGGAGAGGGTGGTGCGGGTCTCCGGTGCGGTTGCGGCGTAGCGACCCGGGTCGACCGGGGTACGGACGGCGTCGGCGCGGACGGGGTTGGCTCTTCGTCGACCCGTCCGGCGCTCCGGTGCGGGATCCGGATGTGCTGGCCCGGCTGCGGGAGCTGGTCATCCCGCCGGCCTGGCAGGACGTCTGGATCGCGCCGCACCCGAACGGGCACATTCAGGCGATCGGGATCGACGCGGCCGGACGCAAGCAGTACGTCTACCACCCGCGGTGGCGGGAGAAGCAGGACGAGGCGAAGTTCGACCGCGTGCTGGAGGTGGCCCGGCGGCTGCCGGCGCTGCGCGAACGGGTGGGGCGGGACCTGGACGGGCGCGGACTGGGCCGGGATCGGGTGCTCGCCACGGTGGCCCGACTGCTGGACATGGGGATGTTCCGGGTCGGCAGCGACCAGTACGCGGCCGGCGACGACCCGACGTACGGGGTGGCCACCCTGCGCCCCGAGCATGCCCGGTCCCGGCGCGGCTGCGTGGTGCTCGTGTTTCCCGCGAAGGGGGGCATCGAGCAGGTCCGCCGGATCGAGGACCCGGAGCTGTGCCAGGTGCTGGTCAATCTGCGCCGTCGTCGGCGACGGGCGGAGCGGCTGTTCGGCTACTGGGACGGCCGGGACTGGCGCGACGTGCGCAGTGACGAGGTCAACGGCTACCTGCGCGACGCCAGCGGTGGGGAGATGACCGCGAAGGACTTCCGTACCTGGCACGCCACGGTGCTCGCGGCCACCGAGTTGGCCACCGCCGGCCCGGCCCGCTCGGTGACCGCCCGGCGCCGGGCGGTGGTCGCGGTGATGCGTGCGGTGGCGGAGCTGCTGGGCAACACGCCGACGGTGGCTCGTGCGTCGTACGTGGACCCCCGGGTGGTCGACCTCTACCACGACGGGGTGGTGGCGTCGGTGGATCCACGGGCGCCTCGCGAGGAGGCGGAGCGGGTCGTCCTGGAGCTGCTGGAGAAGTCCTGACCGGCCCCGTCGGCGATTCTGGGGGGAAGCGCGACGGGACCGGAGCCTCGGGCGTGCGCGGGGTGCCACCGGGCGGCCGCCCGCCGCTCGCGCGGCGGGCGCCTCGCCACGGCCCCCGTTGGCGGCCCACCAGGCGATGGCCGGCCGCGTTGGTGTCAGTCTGCCGGCAGCGAGTTGACCGTGGACGCCCGGCGGTTGACGATCCGCGCCAAATCCGAGCCACTGTCGCGGTGCTCCTGCGGGGTGGTGCCGTAGGCAGCCCGGAATGCCCGGCTGAAGTGAGCCTTGTCGGGGAACCCCCATCGGGCCGCGACGGTTTGCACGGGCTGGGTGCGCAGCGCCGGGTCGGTCAGGTCGCGCCGGCAGCGGGCCAGCCGCAGATCCCTGATGTACGACGCCACAGTGGCATTCTCGGTCTCGAACAACCGGTGCAGGGACCGCACCGAGATGTGGTGGGCGTCGGCGACGACCTGCGGGCCGAGCGTCGCGTCGCCGAGGTGGCGGTGGATGTACGACTGCACCTGGGTGAGCAGCGCCCGGCGGCGGACCTCGGTGGGCACGGCGTCCTCGGCGACGAGGTGGCGGCCGAGCATGGTGGTGGCCAGGTCGAGCCCCACCGCGCCGAGCCGGCTGGCGTCGGCGGCATGGTACTGCTCGGGGTGCCCGGTCACCTGGAGCAGGAACTGCGCCAGCAGCGCCCCGATCCCCTCGCTACCGGACATCCGGCCGCCGTAGAGCGCCGCCATCCGCTGCGGCGGTAGGGGCAGGGCGGCGTGTGGGATCAGCGTGATGATCGAGGTGGCCTGGTCCCGCTCGGGCTCGGTGGCGTGGTGACAGACGTCGTGCGGCCGCGACCCGTCGTAGAAGGTGAACTCGCCGGCCAGGATCTCGCTGCGGCGACCGTCCTGGCTGGACGTGCCGACGCCGCCGGTGGTGAGGGCGAGGATGTACAACTCCGGGTCGGACTGACGGACCAGCTTCCGGGTCCGGGTGGCGTCCAGCGACGGGTATTCGTACTGCACCAGCTGGATCGGGCCGAGGTCGACGAAGTCGGCGCGGGCGGCGAAGTCGTCGCTGTGCGCGGACTGGATGCGCAGCGGCGCGGAGGTGCGTGCGACCAGGTCCAGCCACATGCCGAACCGTTCGCCCGGTGGCAGGACGGTGGTGTCGATGGTGTTTCTCGGCAGCATGGAACTCCCTCAGCCCGTTCGGCGTTGGATCAGCGCCTCGACGCCGTCGAGGATCCGGTCCAGACCGAAGACGAACTCATCGTCGGGGTCGTCGTCCTGGTAGAGCACGCCGGCGCTCAGCACCCGGTGCAGCGCGGGGAAGCGGGCCGGGTCGATGAGTCGGGCCACCAGCCGGCCGTACGCCGGCATCATCTCGCTGGGCTCGACGCCGGCCGCCTGGCTGCCCTCGGCGATCTGCGAGGTGAGGGTGGCCTCGTTGCGGACGTACCCGGTGATCAGCAGGAGCACCGACATCTTTTCGCCCTCGCCGAGGGTGGTGCCGTCGAGGCAGCGCAGCCCGTCTTCCATCCAGCCGAGCTGCTGTGGGGTGATCGGTGGGCCGCTGATCGGCACGTGCAGCAGCCAGGACCGTTGCCGCAGCACGTCGTGCTCGGCCCAGGCCCACCGGGTGAGGCCGGCGCGCCAGTCGTCCTCCGGCGCGGGCGGCCCGGGGGATGGGCCGTACCCGGTGTCCACCATGAGCATCAGCAGCTCGTCCTTCGAGCCGACGTACCGGTAGAGGGCCATGGTCGCGGCGCCCAACTCCTTGGCCACCCGGCTCATCGAGACGGCTGCCAGGCCGTCGGCGTCGGCCACCCGTACGGCGGCGTCCACGATGGCGGGCACGCTCATTCCCGGCCGGGGGCCCTTGGGTGGTCGTTCCCGCAGCCCCCAGGCGCTCTCGATGGCCGGTGGGAGTACCGGCCCGCTGTCGTCTGTCTTCGCCGCCACATTTCCTCCTTGCCTCGCCATCCTAGTTCTGCGTATGGTCTACGCATAACAGCGTACGACATACGCAGAAAGGGAGATGATCATGATGACCACCACCACACCGGCCCCACGGGCGGGCCGACGGGAGTGGATCGGGCTCACGGTGCTGATGCTGCCGCTGCTCCTGGTCTCGATGGACGTGTCGGTGCTCTACTTCGCCGTCCCGTTCATCAGTGCGGAGTTGCGCCCCACCGCCACCGAGCAGCTCTGGATCTTCGACATCTACGGCTTCGTGCTGGCCGGGCTGCTCATCACCATGGGCGCGCTGGGTGACCGGATCGGCCGACGCCGGCTCCTGCTGATCGGCGCCATCGCGTTCGGGGCGGCGTCGCTGCTGGCCGCCTACGCCGACAGCACCGCGACGCTGATCGCCGCGCGCGCCGTGCTCGGCGTCGGCGGGGCCACCCTGATGCCCTCGACGCTCGCCCTGGTGCGCAACATGTTCCACGACGCCAAGCAGCGCGGCACCGCCATCGCCATCTGGACCGCCACCCTCACCGGCGGCATCGCGATCGGCCCGGTGCTCAGCGGCATCCTGCTGGAGCACTTCTGGTGGGGCTCGATCTTTTTGATCAACATCCCGGCGATGCTGATGCTGCTCCTGCTGGCCCCGCTCCTGGTGCCCGAGTTCCGCAACCCGGCGACCGGGCGGTTCGACCTGATCAGCGCCGCACTGTCGCTCGGCGCGCTGCTACCGGTGATCTACGGCGTCAAGGAGATGGCCCGCGACGGACTCAGCCTGGTGCGGGTCCTCGCCATCGTCGGCGGTCTGCTGGTGGGCGCGCTCTTCCTGCACCGGCAGCGGACCCGGGCGTACCCGATGGTCGACCTCGCGCTGTTCCGCCGTCGCGGCTTCGCCGGGTCGCTCGCTGTCAACCTGCTGGCGATGTTCGCCATCGTCGGCTTCGCCATCTTCACCACCCAGCACCTGCAGCTGGTGCTCGGCCTGAGCCCGTTGCGGGCGGCACTGTGGAGCCTCGTGCCGTCCCTCGCCGTGGGTGGAATCGTGCCGGCCGCCGCCGCCCTCGCCCAGCGCGTCGAACGGGCGTACCTGATCGGTGCGGGGTTCGGAATCGCCGTGGTCGGCTTCGTGGTCCTGACCCAGGTCACGCCGGAGACGCCGCTGTGGCTGCTGCTCGTCGGCGCCAGTGTCTACGCGGGTGGCCTGGTGATGGTGATGTCCCTCGTCACCGAGCTGGTCCTCGGCGCGGCGCCGCCCGAGCAGGCCGGTGTCGCGTCGGCGCTCACCGAGTCCAGCAGCGAGCTGGGCGGTGCGCTGGGAATGGCGATCCTGGGTAGCGTGGGCGCGGCGGTCTACCGCCGCGAGATCGTCGACGGCCTGCCGGCCGGGCTGCCCGCCGACGCCGGCGCCGCGGCCCAGGAGACCCTGGGCGGTGCGCTCGCGGTCGCCCAGGGGCTGCCGGCGGATCTGGCCGACGCGGTGCGGCACGCCGCCGCTGTCGCGTTCACCAACGGGCTGCACCTGGCCGCGTACGCCGCCATGGCGGTGATGCTGCTGGGCGCGGTCACCGCGCTGGTCACACTGCGCGGCGTCCGACCGGCCGACTCCACGGCGCTGGCCGTCGAGCCGACCGGTCCGGCCGACACGTCGTTGTCGTCGGTCAGTCGATGAGCACGTGCGCGAGCCGGTCGCGGAAACGCCGCTCGGAGTCGCTGACCGACTCGCCGCCGATGCCCAGCAGCCCACCGCTGGACGCGGCGCCCACCACCTGCTCGGCGATCTTCACGAGCCAGTGCTTGTACGCGCCGGCCTCACCCTCGTCGACCCTCGCGGCCAGCAGCGCGCCGGCCTCGCCGGCCCGCAGCAGCACGTCGTCGATGTACGCCCTGGGGTCGGCGGGCGCGATGGCCGGCAACTCCTCACCGGTGTCCGGGTCACCGACCCGGGTGACGATCTCGCCGGCCACGGCGGCGACCAGCGGGCTGGCCGACTCCCGGCCGGCGGCGATGGTCTCCAGCCCGGCCGCGTTCTCCGCCATGGTCCGGCGGGTGCCGTCGGACTCGGCGGCGCTCGCCGCGGTCAGTACCGACTGCGGCAGGCCGACCAGCAACCCCCACTCCCCGTCGGAGAAACCGAACCCGGTGTACGCCGGCTGCTCGATCACGGCAACGCCCCTTCCGCCCTGCTCTGCTTGGTCAATCGATGCTCTGCTTGGTCGATCCACCGGGCCCGAAACCGGCGCCCGGGTCAGGCTAGTCCAGGGTCAGCAGGCCCTGTTCGGACACCACGCGCACCGACAACGTCTTGTACCCGACCTCGTCGAAGAGAACTGTCATCTTGTCCTCCTCGTACGAGAGCACCAGGCCGGACCCCCACTCCGGGTGACGCACCTGGCTGTGCACCGGGAACGGCCCGACCGCGCCCTGGTCGGCCACGCTGGTGCCGTTGTGGCAGTTGTCGCAGTGACCGCAGACGTGCGTCATCTGCTCGCCGAAGTAGGCCAGCAGGGTCTGCCCCCGGCAGGCCCGGGTCTCGGCGAAGGCCCGCATCATGTCGGTGCGCGACCGGGTCACGGTCTGCTGGCGTTCCGCCTCGGCCAGCGCCGCCGCGGCGGCGTCGGTCGGGGTGGGGGAGTAGCGGGGCGCGCCGATGCGCTGCCGGGCGCGCGGCTCGGCCGCGCCGACCTGCTCCAGCAGGGAGAGGTACTGGCCCAGCTTGCGCGGCCCGAGACCGCTGGTCTCGCGCAGCTCGGTCTTGGTGGCCGGCTTGCGGCGCAGCAGCGCGGCCAGGTCGCGCAGCTCGTCGACGTCGGGCAGGCCGCCGCTGAAGAACCGTTGCAGGCCCACATCCTCGGCCTGCCAGAGCAGCAGCACCCGGGCCGGTTGCCCGTCGCGGCCGGCCCGGCCGATCTCCTGGAAGTAGCTGTCCGGTGAGTCGGGCAGTGCCATGTGCGCCACCCAGGCGATGTTCGGCTTGTCGATGCCCATGCCGAACGCCGAGGTCGCCACCATGATGGGGACCTGGTCGGCGAGGAACGCCTCGTGCAGTTCGGCGCGTGCGCCGGCAGCCATCCCACCGTGGTAGAACTGCGCCGGGTAGCCGGCGTCGGTCAACCGGGTGGCCAACTCCTCGGCGGCGCGACGGGTCGGTACGTAGATGATCCCGGGCCGCTCGTCGTCGCGCAGCATCGCGATCAGGCGCCGCCACCGGTAGTCCTCCGTGGGGCAGTGCGCGACCTCGACGAACAGGTTCGGCCGGTCCAGCCCGGAGACCACCACCTCCGGCTCGCGCAGCCGCAGCCGGGCGATGATGTCGTCGCGTACCGGAGGGGAGGCGGTGGCGGTCAGCGCGACCACCGGCGGTCGGCCGATGCCGTCGATGAGGTGCCCGAGCGCCAGGTAGTCGGGGCGGAAGTCGTGCCCCCACGCGGAGATGCAGTGCGCCTCGTCGATCGCCACCAGCGCCGGCTTCAGCGCGGCGACCTCGGCCATCCGCTCGGGGTTGCTGAGCTGCTCCGGAGTGATGAAGAGGAACTCCGCCCGGCCCTCGCGGATCTCGGTGATCGCCTCGGCCTGCTGGGTGGGCGACTCGTTCGAGCTGATCCGCACCGCCCGCAGCTCCGGGCGTTGCCGCTCGTTGAGGGAGGCGATCTGGTCCTGCTGAAGAGCCAGCAGGGGGGAGATCACCACGGTGGGGCCGGGTATCAGGCTGGCCGGGATCTGGTAGATCGCCGACTTGCCGGCACCGGTGGGCAACACCACCAGCGCGTCGCGTCGCTTCATCACCGCGCGCATGGCGGCCAGCTGGTTGGGCCGCAACGCCTTCCAGCCGAAAAGGCTGCGGGCCGCGCGGCGCAACGTCATCGAGTGCGTGGACAGTTTCATCGAGGGCCGGAGGTACCCGAGCCCATGACCGCCGAAACGCGTTCCGACGATCATGGGCTCGTTGATCGCCGACTCAGCGCAGCCGGGGCAGGACCTCGCGCTGGTAGAGGTCGAACAGACCCTGGTAGTGCGGGCCGGTGTTGGCCACGTAGACCTCGTCGAAGCCGGCCTTGGCGTACTGGTCGATCATCTCCAGGTGCGCGTCGGCGCTGTTGCCGCAGACGAACGCCTTCTTCAGCATTTCCGGCTTGACCAGCTCGGCGGCCTGCTCGAAGTGCCGCGGCGAGGGCAGCACCTGGGACAGCTCACCCGGCACCCCCGCGTTGGGCCAGCGCTCGTACGCGATGCGCAGCCCCTCCTCCTCGCTGTCCGCGTACGCCGCCTTGAAGCCGGCCTGGCACGGCTTGTCGCCGCCGCCGTTCTCGCGGAAGCGCCGGACCATCTCGCCGTCGGGCATGGTGCTCACGTAGCCGTCACCGATCCGCGCGGCCAGGTCGATGGACTTCGGCCCGAAGCCGGAGACGTAGATCGGCGGGGGAGCGTCGGGCAGCGTGTAGATCCGGGCCTGCTCCACGGTGTAGTGCTTGCCGTGGTGGCTGACGAAGTCGCCGCCCCACAGCGCGCGCAGCACCTCGACGGCCTCCTCCAGCATCTCCAGCCGGACGTCGGCCTGCGGCCAGGCGTCGCCGAAGATGTGCTCGTTGAGCGCCTCGCCGGTGCCGACGCCGAGCACGAACCGCCCGCCGTGCAGCACCGCGCTGGTCGCCGCCGCCTGCGCGATCACGGCCGGGTGGATCCGCACGGTCGGGCAGGTCACCGCCGTGGTCACCGGCAGCGAACAGACCTGGCTGAGCGCGCCGATCATGGACCAGACGAACGGGCTCTGGCCCTGTGCGTCCACCCAGGGGTGGTAGTGGTCGGAGATCCACAGTGCCTCGAAGCCGGCCCGTTCGGCACCGCGCGCCTGCTCCACCAACTCGGCTGGCGTGAACTCCTCACTGGACAGAAAGTATCCGATCTTCATGGCTTACCCCTTCGGCACGCGGACCTGCTGATGGGGAGAGCCGTACCCCGGTCGCGGTCGACCACACCCGGCCCGTCGGACCCGGATCGGCACGGGTCGCTCAGCGTCGACCGAACATCGCCCGGATCGCGGCGAGGAGCAGCAGGGCGCCGACCACCAGGCCGAGCAGGCGTACGCCGGGGATGTCGGCCGGGCTCGTCGCGTCGGCCAGCAGGACTGGATCCATCCCCGCACTCTCCCCGGGAAGCGGGCCGCCAGGCAACTGTAAGGTTTATTGACTATTGAATCGCTCAGTGTGACCATGGCAGGACCGCCTGCCGGTGGCGGTGCGCCGAGGGCGCGCGAGAGATGGGGTACGGGGGCCGCATGAGCGAGCGCAACCAGCGGGTCGACGGGGGCGCACCGTCGCCGGTGATCGACATCGATCACTGCAAGGGGGCGGAGTGACCACTACCAACGGGCACCTCCCGGCGCTCGCCGCTGCCGTCCTGCAACCCGGCTTCGTCGGCACCACCCCACCGCCATGGGTGTGCCGCTGGCTCGGCGAGGGTCTCGGCTCGGTGGTGCTCTTCGCCCGCAACGTGGTCGACACCGAGCAGGTGGCCGCGCTCACCGCGACCCTGCGCGCGGAACGGCCGGACGTCATCGTGGCGATCGACGAGGAGGCCGGCGACGTCACCCGGCTGGAGTCGGTGCACGGGAGCTCCCGGCCCGGCAACTTCGCCCTCGGCGCGGTCGACGACCCGGAGCTGACCGAGGCCGTCGCCCGGGACCTCGGCGCCGAGCTGGCCAAGGCGGGGGTCACCCTCAACTACGCCCCGGACGCCGACGTCAACTCCAATCCGGCGAACCCGGTGATCGGCGTCCGCTCCTTCGGCGCCGACCCGGTGCTGGTCGCGCGGCACACCGCCGCCTGGGTCCGCGGGCTCCAGGCCGGCGGCGTCGCGGCCTGCGCCAAACACTTCCCCGGGCACGGCGACACCCGGGTCGACTCACACCACGACCTGCCCCGGATCACCGCCGACCGGGACCGGCTGGACGCCTGCGAACTGGCCCCGTTCCGCGCCGCCGTGGCCGCCGGGGTGCAGGCGGTGATGACCGGCCACCTGCTGGTGCCCGCGCTCGACCCGCACCTGCCGGCGACGCTGAGTCAGCGCATCCTGGGCGGGTTGCTCCGCGACGAGCTGGGCTTCTCCGGCGTGGTGGTCACCGACGCGGTGGAGATGCGCGCGGTCGCCGACCGGTACGGCTTCGCCGGGGCGACGGTCCGCGCCCTCGCCGCCGGGGCCGACGCCATCTGCATCGGTGGCGAACGGGCCGACGAGCAGGCCGCCCGCGAGCTGCGCGACGCCATCGTGGCCGCCGTCGTCTCCGGTGAGCTGCCCGAGGAACGTCTCGCCGAGGCCGCCAAGCGCGTCGGTCAACTCGCCGCCTGGACGGTGGCTGCCCGCAGCGCCGGCTCGGCCGGCGCGCGCGCCGCCGCCGACGTCGGGCTGGTCGCCGCCCGCCGGGCCGTCCGGGTCACCGCCGCCCCCGGTAGTACTGTCGCACTGCCCCTGACCCGCGCGGCGCACGTCGTCGAGTTCGAGCCGCTGCGCAACATCGCCATCGGCGCCGAGACCCCGTGGGGCATCGGCGGACCACTGACCGAGCTGCTGCCCGGCACCAGCACGGTCCGCTACGCCGAACCCGACGTGCCGGCGGACCCGGGCGCCGGGGCGGGCAGCCGCCCCCTGGTCCTGGTCGTCCGCGACCAGCACCGGCACGACTGGATGCGCGCCGCCGTGCACCGCGCGTTGGCCGCCCGGCCGGACGCCGTCGTGGTCGAGTTGGGCGTGCCCGAGCTGGTCACCGGGGCGGTGCACCTGGCCACCCACGGCGCCACCCGCGCCAGCGGGCAGGCCGCCGCCGAGGTGCTCACCGGCGCCCGCTGACCGGCCCGCGCTACGGGAGGTCGGCCACCAGGTCGGCGTACTCGGGGTGCTTGTCGATGAACGCGGCCATGAACGGGCACTGCGGCACCACAGTCGTGCCGCGTGCCCGAAGCTGGTCCAGGGTGCCGCGGATCAGCGCGCCGCCCACCCCCTTGCCCTGAAAGCCCCGGTCCACCTCGGTGTGGGTGAAGACCAGGACCTCACCGCGCGGCAGGTAGGCGGTGAAGCCGGCCAGCGCGTCGTCGACCAGGATCTCGAAGCGGTGCTTCGCCGGGTTGTCCTCGACCAGGGTGCTCATCCGGCCATTCTCCCCGCCGGGTCGGCCAGCGCGTCGAGTTCGCCGAGCAACCGGTCCACCTCGTCGACCGTGTTGTAGTGGTAGATGCTTGCCCGCACCGCGCCGCCGCTGTCGCGCAGACCCATCAGTTGGAAGTACTCGTAGGCGTAGTAGTCGCCGACGGAGAGGCAGAACCCGGCGGCGCCCAACGCCTCCTGGGTGGCGGTCGGGGACATCCCGGCGACCCGGAACGAGACCGTCGGGCAACGCCGCGCCGGCGAGCCGTAGACGGTGATCGCCGGCCGCTGCGCCAGCCCGGCGAGCAGTCGGTCCAGCAGTGCCTCCTCGTGCGCCTGGGCGGCGGCCAGCCCGGCCCGCAGCCGGGCCCGCCGGTCCCCGACCGCGTCCGGGTCCAGCCCCGCCAGGTGATCCACCGCGGCGGCCACGCCGGCCAGCAGCGGGAAGCTCGGCGTGCCGAACTCGAACCGGTCCGGCACCGCGTCGGAGGACGGCACCAGCTTCGCCGGGCGCAACGCCGCCCACCGGGCCGGGTCCGCCACCATCGCCGCCAGGTGCGGGCCAGACCACTTGTACGCGCTGGTGACCAGCACGTCGGCGCCGAGCGAGGCCAGGTCGGTCGGGCCGTGCGGAACCGAGTGCACCCCGTCGACGTAGACCAACGCGCCGACCGCGTGCGCGGTCTTGGCGATCGCCGACACGTCCGGCATGGTGCCGATGGCGTTGCTGCCGGCGGTCACCGCGACCACCCGGGTCCGCTCACCCACCAGGTCCGCGTACTGGGCCGCGGGCAGCTCACCTGTGTGCCGGTCGACCTCGGCCCAGCGCACCGTCGCGCCGGCCGCCTCGGCGGCCTGCACCCACGGCCGTACGTTCGCGTCGTGGTCGAGCCGGGAGACCACCACCTCGTCACCCGGGCGCCAGGCCGCGCCGAGCGTGCGGGCCAGGGTGTACGTCAGCGCGGTCGCGCTCGGGCCGAGCACCACTCCGGCCGGGTCGGCGCCGAGCAGGTCGGCCACCGCCGAGCGGGCCTCGGCCACCAACTCCAACGACCGGCGGCCCGCCACGTTGGCGGCGCTGCGGTTGCCGACCGCCGACCGCATGGCATCGGTGACCGCGTCGATCACACCGGCCGCGGTCTGGGTGCCGCCGGCACCGTCGAAGTGGACGAAGCCCTCGGTCAGGGCGGGGTAGGCGGCCCGGGTGCGGGCGATGTCGAACGGCATGTCCCGGACCCTAGCCGGTGCTCCTCGTACCCTTTCCGGCCGCCAAGTGATCACCGTTCGGCGACGACCTCGCAGATGTCTCGTACTCTTGGCGAGGTGACGAACCGACCCGCCACCATGCCCATTCCCCCCGTCCGCCGTGCCGCCGGCCTCTTCGCCGGTCTGGCGCTCGGCCTCGCCGTCCTCGCCGGGTGCAGCTCCCAGGGCGCCTCCACCGACTGCGGGCTGGACGCCTGCACTGTCACCTTCGAGCGGGGTGTCGACGCCAGCGCCACCATCCTGGGCGTCGAGGCCAAGCTGGTCGGCGCCGAAGGCGACCAGGTGACCGTCGAGGTCGCCGGCGAGCAGCTCACCCTCACCACCGGCCAGCAGGCCGCCGAGGCCGGGGGCTTCGCGGTCACCCTGGACAGCGTGACCGACCAGCAGGTCAAGATTCGCGTAGCGCGCAACCCGGGCAGCTGACCTGGGCGGGAGGCGGTGGCCGACGTTTGGGAATCTTCAGAATCGGAGATTGTGACGCCATGTCACTCACCCGTAGCGCCGAAGCCACCGCCTCCCGTACGGCGGACAGCCGGTGGCTGGAACTCCTCGCCCGGGCCGGCTTCATCGGCTACGGCATCGTCCACCTCCTCTTCGCCTGGTTGGCGTTGCAGATCGCGTTCGGCACGTCGTCCGACGACGGCGACCAGTCCGGCGCGCTGCGTACCCTCTCCGCGCAGCCCCTCGGCAAGTTCCTGGTCATCGCCGTAGCGGTCGGCCTGCTCGCGATGGCGATCTGGCAGGCGCTGGAGGCGGCGGTCGGGCACCGCGCCGAGCGCGGCAAGGAGCGGGTCATCGAACGGCTCGCCTCGGCCGGCCGGACCATCGTCTACCTCTACTTCGCCTGGACCGCCTTCAAGGTCTTCAAGGACGCCGGGTCGAACAGCGCCGACCAGCAGGAGGCGCTGACCGGCAAGCTGATGACCTCCAACGGTGGCCGCTGGCTGGTCGGCCTGGCCGGGCTGGTGCTCGCCGCGATCGGTGTTGGGCTGGTGATCTACGGGATCGTCAAGCGCTTCGAGAAGCACCTGAAGACCGGCGAGATGAGCCCGAAGACCCGCCAGCTCGCCCGGCGGCTGGGCATCGCCGGCTACGTCGCCAAGGGCGTCGCGTACGGCATCGCCGGTCTGCTGATCATCGTGGCCGCGGTGAAGTACGACCCGGAGAAGGCCCGTGGTCTGGACGCCGCGCTGCACACCCTGCGTGAGCAGTCCTACGGCACGTTCCTGCTGACCCTGGTGGCCCTCGGTATCGCCGCCTTCGGCGTCTTCTGCTTCCTCCAGTCCCGGTACCGCAAGGTCTGAGCTGGTCGATACCACGGATGTCGGGCACTCTTGGGCTTTTGCCCGAAGTGCCCGACGCCTGGTCGAAGGGGAGCACTGAAGCCGTGCAGAACTATCTCGAAACGGCCGTCGCCGCGCTCGTCGCGGCGGCGGTCGCCCTGTTCCTGGTCGAGGTCGTCCACCGGTTGACCCGGCGGTTCGGCCGCCGGTCACTGCTGTTGACCGAGTTGACCGACCACGCGCACCGCCCGTTCCAGGTCGCCGGAACGGTCCTGGCCGTGCAGTTCGCCGTCCGCTTCAGCACCGGGTACGCGGTCGGCGAGAGCTGGCGGCGGCTGCTGCTGCACCTGCTCATCCTCGGCGTCATCGCCACCCTGGCCTGGCTGGTCGCCTGCCTGCTGATCGTCGTGGAGGACACCGCGCTGGCCCGGTTCCGGGTCGACGTACCGGACAACCGGCACGCCCGACGGGTCCGGACCCAGGTGGTGATGCTGCGCCGACTGACCATCGCGGTGATCGTCATCCTGACCGTCGGCGTGATGCTGATGACGTTCCCCAGCGTGCGGGGCATCGGCGCCGGTGTGCTGACCTCGGCCGGTGTGGTCGGTGTGGTGGCCGCGCTCGCCGCGCAGAGCCTGCTCGGCAACGTCTTCGCCGGCGTCCAACTCGCCTTCAGCGACGCCGTCCGGCTCGACGACGTGGTCGTCGTCGAGGGGGAGTGGGGTCGCATCGAGGAGCTGACCCTCAGCTACGTCGTGGTGCAGATCTGGGACGACCGCCGGTTGATCCTGCCCACCTCGTACTTCACCAGCAAGCCGTTCCAGAACTGGACCCGGACGGAGGCGGCGGTGCTCGGCACCGCCGAATTCGACGTCGACTGGGCGGTGCCGGTGCAGACCATGCGCGAGGAGCTGCGCCGCCTCGTCGAGGGCACCGAGCTGTGGGACGGGCGGGTCTGCGTCCTCCAGGTCACCGACGCCACCGGCGGGACGGTCCGGTTGCGCGCGCTGGTCAGCGCCGCCGACGCGGGCAGCCTGTGGGACCTGCGCTGCCTCGTCCGGGAGCACCTGGTCGCCTGGATCCGGGACAACCGCCCGACCGCGATGCCCCGGCTGCGCACCGAGCTGGGCGACTCCAACAGCAACCTGTCCTGGCAGTGGGTGCAGCCGAGGCGGCCGGCCCGCCGCCTGTCCGACACCGAGGCGACCGACGACGCCCGGGTCTTCGGCGGCAGCGACGACGGCGACGCCCGCAGCGAAGCCTTCGTAGGCCCCGAAGAAACCCGCCCCTAACAGGGAGGAGCCCCCGCCCGCGCCCCGCCCTCGCCCCGCCCGCGCCCCGCCCCGCCCCGCCCCGCAAGATCGTGCAACTTCCTGGTTGTAGTGGCCTCCATCCTCATCCAGACCACTACAACCAGGATCGAGCGCAATCTTGCGCGGCAGACCCCGACGATCATGGACTTGACCGGTCAGTGCGCCCGGTTTGTCCCCGCCAACCTCATGATCACCGCTGCGGGGGCCGGGCATCGGGCCGGGCAGCGGGGGGGGGCGGTGGGGGGAGGTTTGGTCGGGCTTGGGTTGGGGATGTGCTGCCGGACGTCTCTGGCGTGATCGCGGCGGCTGGCCGCGTATTGGCGGCGCGGCGTCCGGACAACGGGGACGGTGAGCTGCTTGGCGCGCTTTAGGATTGACGAGCGGCGACTTCGGGCATACAGCGCGGTGATGAGGAAAGGAGGACAGCATGGCTGACGTGGCGAAAGCCCGCACATCCCAGAACGGGAGCGAGCCCTCCACCGCCGAGTTGGTGCAGCGAGCCACCGAGCAGATCTCTCGCCTCGTGCGGGACGAACTGACGCTGGCCCGAGCGGAGTTGACCCAGAAGGGTAAGCACGCGGGTATCGGGATCGGCCTGTTCGGCGGCGGTGGCGCGCTCGCGTTCTTCGGTCTGGGTGCGCTGGTCGCCACGGCGATCCTGCTGCTCGACCTGGTGTTGCCCGCCTGGGCCGCAGCGCTGATCGTGGCGGTGGCCTGCTTCCTGGTGGCCGGCATCCTCGCCCTGGTGGGCAAGAAGCAGGTCAGCCGTGCCGTCCCGCCGGTGCCGGCGGCCACGGTCCGTAGCCTCCGGGCAGACATGGACACCGTCACCGCCGCAGTGAAGGACAGGGGGCGGCAATGACCGGTAACGGGACCGGCGACACGGAGGCCCTCCGCGAGGAGATCCGTCGCACCCGGGTCGAGTTGGGCGAGACGATGGAGGCGTTGGCTGCCAAGGCCGACGTCAAGGCGCGTCTCAAGGAGTCCGCCGAGCAGGCCAAGGAGCGGATGCGGGAGCAGGCGGCGCAGACCGTCGCTCGGGTGCGCGGGCAGGCCGCGCGTGGCGCCGGGATCGCGCGGGCGCAGGCGTACGAAAAGGGCGAGATGGTACGCGCACAGGCGTACGACAAGGGCGAGTTGGTGCGCCGCAACCCGGTGCCGTGGGCGGCCATCGCGGCCGGTGCGGTGGTCACCGTGGTGGTGCTGATGATCGTGCGGGGGAGGCGTAGGTGAGTAAGAGCATCGGCAGGGTCGCGTACCGGCCGGTCGGCGTGTTGCTGGGTATCGCCGCAGGCACAGTGGCCGGGGCGATCTTCCGGCAGGTCTGGAAGGTCACCGCGGGCGACGGTGAGGCACCCAACGCGACCGACGAGGATCGCGGCTGGGGCGAGGTCCTGGCCGCCGCGGCGTTGCAGGGCGCCATCTTCGCGGTCGTCCGGGCCGCCGTGGACCGGGGCGGCGCGGTCGGCGTCCGCCGGATGACCGGCAGCTGGCCGGACTGACAGGCAGCGACTTCAGCCCCCTTCCCGCATTGATGGGAAGGGGGCTTTCGCATGGCATCGGACGCCGCCCAGCGCACCCGAGGCATCCGTCAGGTCACATGTCGGAGAAATTCGTCGGAGAGGTCGTGACAGACTTTTTACCTCCGTGATTTGCTGGTCCCCGCTGTTGCGAGATGGCGTGGGTTGAGAGAAGTCTCCTTCGTGGGGCCGCCTCAGGCGCCGCTGCTCAAAAACGGCCAATCGGCCGGACGGCGTGCACGGCCGCCAGTTTTTAGAGGGAGATACACATGGCTCAGGGAACCGTGAAGTGGTTCAACGCTGACAAGGGCTTCGGCTTCATCACCGTCGATGGTGGGGGTGCTGACGTGTTCGTCCACTTCTCGGCCATCCAGACCAGCGGCTACCGCTCGCTGGAGGAGAACCAGCGGGTGGAGTTCGAGATTGCTCAGGGTCAGAAGGGCCCGCAGGCTGAGCAGGTCCGTCCCATCTGAGTAGGACGGCCGGCCCCCGCCGGCCAGTGGGACGATCCGGCTCAAGGGTCGCGGTAAAGCCCCGCATCCCGGTTGGGATGCGGGGCTTTCGCCTGCTCGGGCTTCCCGGTGCAGTGACCGGTCAGCGTCGACGCGAGCGCAGGCCGAGCCAGAGCACCACCAGCCCGGCCGCCGTCACGAGCGGGCCGATCACCGCCCAGATCTTCTCGTCGGTCATCACGCTGCCGCTGACGTAGCCGAGGCCCTGGACCGTCCACACCGCACCGATCACCACGGCCAGCAGGCCGAGGGTGAGCGAAAGCCAGCCCCTCATCGCGTCCCCCCTCCGCCGCCCGGGGCGGCGCACCGCCTTCCAGCATCGTCGGCCGGGCGGCGCGACGCGAGCACCCCGGGCGCGCGGGTCACCACCGGTCGTGCACCTGCGGGCGGATCAGCTCGTCGTAGGTCTCGCGGACGGCTGCCAACTGCTCGTCGGTGAGCGGGGACAGGGCCGCCGCGGCGGCGTTGCGTCGGGCCTGGCCAGCGTCGCGGGCGCCGGGGATGACCACTGTGACGCCCGCCTGGTCCAACACCCAGCGCAGGGCGAACTGCGCCATCGTGCGGTCCGCGTCGACCAGCGGGGCCAGCCGGCGTACGGCGGCCAGACCTCGGTCGAAGTCTACTCCGGAGAACGTCTCGCCGACGTCGAAGGCCGCGCCGTGCCGGTTGTAGTTGCGGTGGTCGTCGGCGGGGAACTCGGTGTGCTCGTCGTAGCGGCCGGAGAGCAGGCCGCTGGCGAGCGGCACGCGGGCGATGATGCCGACACCGGCTGCCGCCGCGGCCGGCAGCACCCGCTCGAGGGGCTTGTGGCGGACCGCGTTGAGGATGATCTGGACGCTCGCCACCCCCGGTCGGGCGATCGCGGTGAGGGCCTGGTCGCAGGTCTCGACGCTGACTCCGTACCCGGCGATGGCCTTCTCGGCGACGAGGGTGTCCAGGCCGTCGAAGACCTCGTCGGAGGAGAAGACCTCGGTGGGCGGGCAGTGCAGCTGGACCAGGTCCAGGGTGTCCATGCCCAGGTTGGCCCGGGAACGGTCGGTCCACTGCCGGAAGTTGGCCAGGGTGTACGCCTCCGGCCGCTGCTCGACGCGGCGGCCCATCTTGGTGGCGACGGTCAGCCCGGCGTCGGGTCGGGTGCGCAGGAAGCGGCCGATCAACTGCTCGCTGCGGCCGTCGCCGTACACGTCGGCGGTGTCGAGGAAGGTGACCCCGGCGTCCACGGCGGCGGCGAGCACCGCCATCGCGTCGTCCTCGCTGACGGTGCCCCAGTCGGCGCCGAGTTGCCACGCGCCCAGGCCGACCGCGCCAACGGTCCGGCCGAGCCGGTTGAAGCTGCGCTGTTCCATGCCCCGAGCCTAGTGATCGGGTTGCCACCCTGCCACGCGAGCCGTATCTTTAGCAGTACGGACGTACGGTTTGGGAGGCGACCATGTGGGACCCGACGACCTACCTGCGCTTCGGCGACGAACGATCCCGGCCGTTTCACGACCTTCTCGCCCGGATCCCCGCCGAGCGACCACGGGCGGTGACCGATCTCGGCTGCGGCCCCGGCCAGCTCACCGCCGTCCTCGCCGAGCGCTGGCCGACCAGCCGGGTGCGCGGCCTCGACTCCTCACCCGACATGATCGAGCGGGCCGAGGCCCTCGGCGCGCCGGTCGACTTCGCGGTCGCCGACCTGCGCGACTGGCACCCGGCCGGCGACGAGGACGTGGTGGTCAGCAACGCGGCGTTGCAGTGGGTCCCCGGCCACCAGGAGCTGCTGCGGCGCTGGGCCGCCGAGCTGCCCGCCGGCGCCTGGCTCGCCATGCAGGTCCCCGGCAACTTCGCCGCCGACTCGCACCGCGCCCTGCGGGAGGTCGCCAACCGGCCGACCTGGCGGGCCGAGGTCGCCCCGCTGCTGCGCGCGGACCCGGTCGATGACCCGGCCGACTACGCGGCGCTGCTGACCGCCGCCGGCTGCGCGGTGGACGCCTGGGAGACTACCTACGTGCACCTGCTGCCGGCTCGACCCGTCGCCGAGCACCCGGTGCTGGCCTGGATGGAGGGCACCGCGCTGCGCCCGGTCCGGGCCGCACTGGACGCCGCCAGCTGGTCCGCCTTCCGGGCCGAGCTGGGAGTACGGCTCACCGCGGCGTACCCGGTGCGGCAGGGTCAGGTGTACTTCCCGTTCCGCCGCGTCTTCGTCGTCGCCCGCACCGGCGGCCATGCCCAGGAGAACCAGTGACCGACCTTTCCACCTTCATCGCCGGCCTGCCCAAGGTGGAGCTGCACGTGCACCACGTCGGCTCCGCCTCGCCCCGGATCGTCGCCGAGTTGGCCGCCCGCCACGAGGGGCGCACGCCCGTACCGGCCGACCCGGACGCGCTCGCCAGCTACTTCGAGTTCCGCGACTTCGCGCACTTCATCGAGGTCTACCTGAGCGTCGTGGATCTCATCCGTGACCCGGAGGACGTCTGGATCCTCACCCACGAGGTGGCCCGCGAGCTGGCCCGCCAACAGGTCCGGTACGCGGAGCTGACCATCACCCCGTACTCGCACGTCCGACGGGGCATTGCCGCGCCGGCGTTCTGCGAGGCCATCGAGGACGCCCGCAAGCGCGCCCTGGCCGACTTCGGCATCGAGCTGCGCTGGTGCTTCGACATCCCCGGCGAGGCCGGCCTGCCGGCAGCCGAGGAGACGCTGCGCATCGCGCTGGACGAGCGCCCGGATGGGCTGGTCAGTTTCGGTCTTGGTGGCCCGGAGATCGGCGTACCTCGACCGCAGTTCCGGCCCTACTTCGACCAGGCCCGCGCCGCCGGGCTGCGCTCGGTGCCGCACGCCGGGGAGACCACCGGCCCGCAGACCGTCTGGGACGCGCTGAACGAGTTGGGCGCCGAGCGGATCGGGCACGGCATCTCCGCCGCGCAGGACCCGCAGCTGCTCGCGTACCTGGCCGAGCGGCAGATCGGGATGGAGATCTGCCCGACCTCCAACGTGCGCACCCGGGCGGTGGCCACCCTCGACGAGCACCCGTTGCCCCGGCTGGTCGAGGCCGGGCTGCTGGTCACCATCAACTCCGACGACCCGCCGATGTTCGGCACCACCCTCAACGACGAGTACGCGGTGGCCGCCCGCCTGCTCGGCGTCGGCGCCGAGGGTCTGGCCGGGCTGGCCCGCAACGCGGTGACCGCGTCCTTCCTGGACGCTGCCGGTCAGCAGCGGATCCTCGCCGAGATCGACGCGTACCTCGCCACCGCCGGCTGAGCTGGTCGGTCGGCCTGGGCCGGTCGGTTGAGCAGGGCGCGCGGCGGGAGCGTGGGTGTGGGGGGACCTGTGACTCCCGCCGCGCGCGCGGCTCCACCGGCCGGGGGTGCGTGGTGCGCTCGGCCGGTGGAACTGGTGGGTTCGTGCTGTGATCCTGTCAGCCCGGAGCCGATCCAACGCGGTCGTTAACCGCGATCTAAGGAAGACTTGCGCCGGCGCACAGCCCGGGGTTCGGCCGGGGGTCAGTCGTCGGTGGGGCGCTGGCGGGGCCACCGACGTCCGGTGGCCTTCGTGTCCCGGGCGTCGCGGGCCATCCGACCGACCAGACCGAAGCGGCTGACCTGCCGGGGCGTCGCCTCCGGGTCGGCGAGCAGCATCACCACGCTGGCCCCGCCCAGCCGGGCGCGGTCGATGCTCACCGAGCCGTTGGCCTGCAACGCGACCCGCTTGGCAATGTCCAGCCCGAGCCCGGTCGAGCCCTGGTCACTGGTGCCCCGGCGCAGTGCCCGGTCCGGGTTGGCGATGCCGGGGCCGGCGTCGTCGATCCGGATCGCCACGTAACCGTCGCGTCGGGACACCGCCACCTCGAACGCGGTGCCCTGCGGGGTGTAGCGGAAGACGTTGCCGATCACCGCGTCCAGTGCGGCGGCCAGTTCGGCCCGCGGCACCGGCGCCGGGATGCGCAGCTGGGCGCCGTTGACCCGGTGCGGGCGGTTCTGGTCGCCGGCCAACGCCGCCCAGAACACCATCCGGTCGCGGACCACCTCGCTGACGTCGCACATCGCCGGCCCGGCCTCGAGCGCCACCGTCTTACGGGTGGTCTTGATCAGCACGTCGATCTCACCCTCCAGGGTGACGATCGCCTGCCGGATCCGCCGGATCCCGCGCAGCCGGTCCAACTCCGCCGGGCTGAACGAACCAACGCTGGTGTCGTCGGACTCCAACGCCTCCGCGTCCAGGCGCAGCACCGTCAACGGGGTACGCAGACGATGCGACAGGTCGGCCACCAACTCCCGCTCGTCGGTGCGGGCGGCGTCCAGCCGGTCCGCCATCCGGTTGAAGGCGTACCCGGCCTCGGCCAACTCGCGCGGACCGGTCGGCTCGACGCGTACGCCGAGGTCGCCGTCGCCGACGGAGAGCGCGGCCTTGACCAGACCCCGGGTCGAGTCCACCGCGCGGGCAGCGACCCGGTCGACCACCAGCACCGCCGCGCCGGCCATCGCCGCACCGACCGCGAAGAGCAGCAGCCAGGTGCCGCCGGCGCCCTCGCCCAGCGTCGACTCCGGAAGGAACACCTCGACCACGGCCGTCCGGTCACCGAGGACGACCGGGTCGAGCCGGGCCACACCCCCGTCGACGTCGACGACCAACGACTGGCGCTCGGAGCGGGCCCGGTCCAGGTCGCTGCCGCTGGCCCGACCAGCGGACTCGTCCAACCCCAACCCGTGCACCACGGGCCGGGTGGGCGCGCCCTCGGCGCTGGCCACCACGGCGCGCTCGACGACCGCCGGGTCGGTGCTCACCGCCAGCGCGCCGGTCACCAGCGCGCTGCGCCGCGCCGCGTCGGCGATCGCCTCGTTCCGGCTCTGCTCCCGCAGGCTGAGCCCGAGCGGGATCAGGAACGCGAGCGCCACGAGACTGCACATGCCGGCCGTGAGTAGGGCCAGCGCCGTCCTCAGTCCGGTGCCACCAGCCGGAATCCGACCCCCCGCACGGTGCGCAGGTAGCGCGGCTTCGCCGCGGACTCGCCCATCTTTCTGCGGAGCCAGTACAGGTGAACGTCGATGGTCTGATCCTCGCCGACCGATGGCTGCCGCCATACCTCCTCCAAGAGTTCCCGGCGGGACACTACCCGCCCCGGTCGTGCGGCGAGATACGCCAACAGGTCGAATTCCTTACGGGTCAGCGCCAGTGGCTCCCCGTCGAGCTGGGCGCTGCGTTCGCCCACGTCCACCCGCAGCCCGCCGACGCTGTGCACCGCGGGCTGCACGGACCGACTGGCCCGGCCGGCCCGGCGCAACACTGTGGTGATCCGGGCGTCGAGGTGCGCGCCGGTGAACGGCTTGACCATGTAGTCGTCGGCGCCGGCGCGTAGCAGCTTCACCACCGACTGCTCGTCGTCGCGGGCGGTGGCGATGATGATCGGAACGTCGGTGATGCCGCGCAGCATCCGTAGCGCATCCGAGCCGTCCAGGTCGGGTAGGCCGAGGTCGAGCACCACCAGGTCGGGTGTCTCCGCGGCGACCCGACGCAGGGCGTCCAACGCCGTACCCACGGCGTGCACGGCATGCCCCCGGTCGGTGAGGGACCGCAGCATCGCGCCGCGTACGACGTGATCGTCTTCGACCAGGAGCACGGAGGCCACGACAAGACCGTACTTGGCCTGGCAAGTTGATCGCGTTGCGGCGTGCCTGGCGACCGGGCAAGCTGGTACGACGATGTCGTTCACCCTGTTCGCCGATGCCCGCCTGGCGCTCGCCCGGGACAGCCTCGCCGGTCTCTCCACCGGCGACGCGCTCGGCGCGCAGTACTTCCTGCCGGGGCCCGTGCCCGTGGATCTCGCCGCCGACGCGCTGCCGCCAGCGCCCTGGGAGTGGACCGACGACACCGAGATGGCCTGCTCGGTCCTCGCCCAGTTGGCCGACTCGGGCGGCATCGACCGGGACCGGCTGGCCCTCTCCTTCGCCGAGCGACGCACTGAGCGCCGAGGCTACGGCGCGGGCGCGATGCTGATCCTGGGGCTGATCCGCACCGGCACCCCGTGGCCGCTGGCCGCCGCCTCCGCCTTCGACGGGCAGGGCTCCTGCGGCAACGGCGCGGCGATGCGGGTCGGCCCGCTGGGCGCGTACTTCGCCGACTCGACGGCGCGCGCCGCGGCGCAGGCCCGGGCGTCCGCCGAGGTGACGCACGCGCACCCGGAGGGGATCGCCGGGGCGGTCGCCGTCGCCGTCGCCGCCGCGCTGGCCGCCCGGGCCCGCCTCGACGGGCACCGGCCGGCCCCGGGACGGCTGCTCGCCGGGATCGGCGCCGCGCTCGACCCGGGCACCGAGGTGCACCGGGGCGTACACCGGGCCGCCGGGCTGCTCGGCCGGCCGCTGCCCCAGGTGGTCGCGGCGCTCGGCAACGGATCCCGGGTGACCGCCCAGGACACCGTCGGGTTCACCCTCTGGGTGGCCGCCACCCACCTCGACGACTATCCGGCGGCCATCGAGACGTGCGTACGGGCCGGTGGGGACGTGGACACCACGGCCGCCATCGCCGGAGCGGTGGTGGCGGCGCACACCGGCGTCGGCACTCCGGGCGGGGTGCCCGAGCAGTGGCTGGCCGCCCGCGAGCCGCTACCTACCTGGCTGCCCTGACCACCGGCCCACGATCAACTCGGCTTCCTGCAAATCGGGCTGTCCGGGCGGTGGGGATGCCGCGGTTTCCTGAAAGCCGAGTGGATCACCGCGATGCTGCGGGAACAGCCGGCTGCGGGTTGGCGGGCGTCGGGTCTGGCGTTGCGGCGTCGTCTCCGCGGCCGGTTATCTCGGCCAGCGTCGCGGCCTCGTCCGGGTCGCCGGTCACCTCGGCGAGCGCGGCCGCCTCGCCCGGGTCGCGTCGGCGCCACCGGCTGACCAGCCAGCCGATCGCCGCGCCGCCGCCCAGCCCGGCCAGCAGGCCGGCGGCCAGCATCCCGTCGGCACTGCCCTCGTCGGCACCGCCCGATCGGGCCGGAGGTGCGGCGTCCACACCGTTGTCCGCAGCGGGCGGTGCCCCGGCCGCCGGGCCGGCGTGCCCGCCGTGTGCGGCCGGGCCCGCCGCGCCGGGCGCCGCCGGCAGCAGGGTGAGCGCCGGGGCCCGGTGCGGGCCGGTGGCGTCCGCCCACCGGACCACAGTGCCGTCGGCGTACGTCTGGACGACCTCGAAGGTGAGCCGCTCGGCCTGCGGCATCGGCCCCATGGAGAGCGCCAGCCGAGCCGGCCCGGGGTCACTCGCACCGACCCGGACCCAGGTCACCGCGGTCGTCACCGTGGTCACCCCGGAGGAGTGGATACCGGCCACCGGCTTGTCCAGGGTGCGGGAGCTGATCCGGGGCGCCCAGCCGTTCACCGACATGGGGTAGACCTCGGCGATCGGCGCGTCGGCCGGTAGCCGGACCTCGATCTGGTTGGTCTTCGTGCCGGCCCGCTCCTCCGGAACGCTGAACTCCAGCCGTACCGCGTCGCCCTGCCGGGCCTCGGTCGGGGTGGTCGTCACGTCCGCCGCGTACGCCGCACCCGGCCAGAGCAGCAGCCCAGCGGCGGTCACCGCGGTCGCCGCCACGATCCGCCGCCGACGGCCACCGCCGTACGTGCTCGCCATCTCGTGCCCCCATCCGTGTCGACGCGGCCGGCACCGGTTTCCGGCCACACCTTTTAGTTCGGCTGCGAGGCGCGAAAGGTTCAACGTCGGCGGTAAGGAGGTGCCGTTCCCGGTCGGGGGCGGGGCGACCGATAGCATCGGCAGGAGCCGAGGATCGGCACCGTTTCGTACCACTTGGAGGAGTCACCGTGTCCGCACCCCGTACCCCCGCCGTGGCCGACCCCGTCGTCGTCGCCGCCGGGACCACGGCGGCCGACGCGGTGGCCGCGGCCGGACTGCCCGCGAACGGCCCCAAGGCGATCGTCGTGGTCCGCGACCCGCAGGGCCAGCTGCGCGACCTGGACTGGACGCCGGCCGAGGAGACCGTCGTCGAGCCGGTCAGCCTGGACTCGCCCGACGGGCTCAACGTGCTGCGCCACTCCACCGCGCACGTCCTCGCCCAGGCCGTGCAGGACATCTTCCCCGAGGCCAAGCTGGGCATCGGCCCGCCCATCGAGAACGGCTTCTACTACGACTTCGACGTCGACAAGCCGTTCCAGCCCGATGACCTCAGCAAGCTCGAGAAGCGCATGCAGGAGATCATCAAGTCCGGGCAGCGGTTCCGTCGCCGTCGCTTCGGCAGCCTGGACGAGGCGCGCTCCGAGCTGGCCGACGAGCCGTTCAAGCTGGAGTTGATCGAGGTCAAGGGCGAGGGCCTGGACACCGACGAGGTGATGGAGGTGGGCGGCGGCGAGCTGACCATCTACGACAACCTCGACGCCAAGGAGGACAAGGTCTGCTGGTCGGACCTGTGCCGGGGCCCGCACCTGCCGACGACCCGCCTGATCGGCGCGTTCAAGCTGATGCGCTCGGCCGCCGCGTACTGGCGTGGGTCGGAGAAGAACCCCCAACTACAGCGGGTGTACGGCACCGCGTGGCCGACCCGTGACGAGCTCAAGGCGTACCTAAAGCTGTTGGAGGAGGCCGCCCGGCGCGACCACCGCAAGCTCGGCGCGGACCTCGACCTGTTCAGCTTCCCCGATGAGATCGGTTCCGGCCTGGCGGTCTTCCACCCCAAGGGCGGCATCATCCGCCGCGAGATGGAGCACTACTCGCGCCAGCGGCACGAGGCGGCGGGGTACGAGTTCGTCAACACCCCGCACATCACCAAGGCGCAGCTGTTCCAGACCTCCGGTCACCTGCCGTACTACGCGGACACCATGTTCCCGCCCATGCAGTTGGAGGGCGCGGACTACTACCTCAAGGCGATGAACTGCCCGATGCACAACCTGATCTTCAGGTCGCGCGGGCGGTCGTACCGGGAGCTGCCGCTGCGGATGTTCGAGTTCGGCACGGTCTACCGGTACGAGAAGTCCGGCGTCGTGCACGGCCTGACCCGGGTCCGTGGCCTGACCCAGGACGACTCGCACATCTACTGCACCCGCGAGCAGATGGCCGGCGAGCTGTCCACGCTGCTCAGCTTCGTGCTGGACCTGCTGCGCGACTACGGTCTGGACGACTTCTACCTGGAGCTGTCGACCCGGGACGACTCGCCCAAGTTCATCGGGGCCGAGGAGGACTGGGCCGAGGCGACCGAGGCGCTGCGGACCGCCGCCGCGACCTCCGGCCTGGACCTGGTGCCCGACCCGGGCGGCGCGGCGTTCTACGGGCCGAAGATCTCCGTGCAGGCCCGCGACGCCATCGGTCGGACCTGGCAGATGTCCACCATCCAGGTCGACTTCAACCAGCCGGAGCGGTTCGAGCTGGAGTACCAGGCCGCCGACGGCAGCCGGCAGCGGCCTGTGATGATCCACCGTGCGCTGTTCGGGTCGATCGAGCGGTTCTTCGGGGTGCTCACCGAGCACTACGCCGGTGCCTTCCCGGCCTGGTTGGCGCCGGTGCAGGTGGTGGGCATCCCGATCCGCGAGGACCACACCGATTACCTGCACGGCTTCGTCGCGGCGCTGCGCGCCGAGGGCATCCGGGCCCAGGTGGATGCGGGTGACGACCGGATGCAGAAGAAGATCCGGACGGCGCAGCAGCAGAAGATCCCGTTCATGGTGATCGCCGGTGACGACGACGTGGCCGCCGGCACGGTCTCCTTCCGCTACCGCGACGGCTCCCAGCGCAACGGGGTGCCGGTCGCCGAGGCGGTGACCCACGTGCTGGACGTGGTCAGCTCCCGGACCAACATCGGCCCCTCCGCCGCCGCCGAGTAACGGGCCCACCGCAAGGCCCGCGTGATCGTGCTCGTTCAGGAAGTAGTGGCCTCCCCGGTGCTGGAGGCCACTACTTCCATGTTCGAGCGCGGTCTTCGCCGGGAGGCCGGTGCGGGAGCGACCGGCGCCGGGAGATCGGTGCAGGAGGCGGTGCCGGGTGTCAGATGCCGCAGTTCGGCGCCGACCAGCCTCCGACCGCCGCCACGTGGGTGTGGTCGTTGTGGTCGGGGTAGCCGGGGCCGAGGATCTGCCCGAAGCCGTGGTTGCGGGCCTGCTGCGCCAGCCGGCAGAACGACGGGGAGCCGACGAGGTCCACCCCGTCGCCGTACAGGTGTCGGCTGTTCGACGCTCCGCCGACCGCGCTGTTGCAGGCGTAGCTGCGGAAACTGCTGCTGATCGCGATGGCCACGTCACCGAGGGCGTGCCGCATGGCCTGGAGCTTCCACATCGAGACGAGCGCGTTGAACCGGGCGGTGCTCGCCGAGACCGCGCCGCCGGACCAGTCGCTGTTGCACTTGTTCAGCTCGGGGTAGCTGAAGTTGGCCGGGGTGCAGTCGTTGTCCTGGAGGGCGTAGAGCCGGTTGAACGTCTGTGGGCCGGCGATGCCGTCCGCGGGCAGCCCGTACGCCTGCTGGAAGCGGATCACCGCCGATCGGGTGGCCGGGCCGTACGCGCCGTCGAGGGTGAGCACCGCGCCGTAGCCGGGGTAGCCGGCGACCCGGATCTGGAGTTGCCGGACGTCCTCGCCGGACGCCCCCTGGGACAGGGTGCGTCCCCAGGTGTAGCAGCCGTCCGCCTGGGCCGCGCCGGCAGTGAGGGTGACGCCGGCCACTGTGGTGGCGGCGGTCAACGCCAGTGCCGCGAGGAACCTGCCGAGCCGTCGGAACATGTAGCCCTCCATCAATGCATGGAAGTACGTGGATGCATGGAAGTTTCATGCTTCCACTTTGATCCGTCAAGAACTTGCAGTGCCGGGTTTCCCGACGGAGGGTGTCGCGGCGTGCCCGTGGGGCTCCGTAGGATCGGCTCGTGACAGGGGCGGAACGGCACACGGACAGTGACGGCATGGCGGACGGCCTGGAGCGGCTCTGGACCCCGCACCGGATGACCTACATCTCCGGCGAGGACCGCCCGGCCGAGGGCTACGAGAAGCCAACCGGCTGCCCCTTCTGCCGAGGGCCGAAGCTGCCCCCGGAGGAGAGCCTGGTGGTGGCCCGGGGCGAGCACGTCTTCGTGGTGCTCAACCTCTACCCGTACAACCCGGGGCACCTGCTGGTCTGCCCCTACCGGCACGTCGCCGACTACACCGACCTGGACGTGCCGGAGACCACCGAGCTGGCGTCGTACACCCAGACCGCCATGCGGGTGATCCGCAAGGTCAGCAACGCCCACGGCTTCAACCTGGGCATGAACCAGGGCGGGGTGGCCGGCGCCGGCATCGCCGCGCACCTGCACCAGCACGTGGTGCCGCGTTGGGGTGGCGACGCGAACTTCATGCCGGTGATCGGCCGCACCAAGGTCCTGCCGCAGCTGCTCGGCGACACCCGCGACCTGCTCGCCCGCGCCTGGCCGTCCTGACCGCCGCCGGCCGCGCCGCGCCGGTCGCGCGGCCTCCTCGCCGGTCCGGCTACTCGGCGCGCAGCAGCGGGGTCAGCTCCGACCAGCTCTCCACCCGGTGTACGCGGGGCAGCAGCGCGGCGTGTGCGGCGACCTCGGCCCTGCGGGGCCGGAACAGGAAGCGGCGCGGCACCCAGTCGAGATAGCCGAGCACCTCCAGCTTGTCGTCCACGAAGTGGGTCAGGCCGAGGCGTCTGGCGATCGGCGCCTTGTCCGGTCGGGTGCGGCAGAAGTGCACCCGCTCGACCGGGATGCCGGTGCGCGCCGGAAAGTCGTGGTGGGCCAGCCACTCCCGGGTACGCCGCTCGGTGGCCTCCCCGCACTTGGACACCAGGTGCACCTCGTCGAACGCCGGACCGAGCGCCGCCAGCGCGTTGAACGCCCCGACGACGGCCGGGGTTCGCAGGTAGTGCGCGCCGAAGAACGACGTGTCCGCGTCGTCGTCGGCCGGCTCGATGATCACTCCGCCGATGTCCACCCCGAGCCGTCGCATGGCGTTGATCATGCCGCACCGTGACCGTCTCCGTGCACCCGCGTGTCCGCCCGCAGATCTGCTACGCCAGGGCCCGCCGAAGGTGGCACGATCGGCCGATGGCAGTCACGACACGGTTGTTGGGGCGCAGCGGCATCGAGGTCAGCGCCCTCGGCATGGGGTGCTGGGCGATCGGCGGGCCCTGGGCGGACGGCACCCAGCCGCTGGGCTGGGGCGCGGTCGACGACGACGAGTCGGTCCGGGCGGTACGCCGGGCGCTCGATCTGGGCATCACCCTCTTCGACACCGCCGACACGTACGGGGCCGGGCACGGTGAGCGGGTGCTCGGTCGCGCGCTCGCCGGTCGCCGCGACGACGCCGTGATCGCCACCAAGTGGGGTTACACCTTTGACGAGGCCGGCCGGCAGGCCACCGGCGAGGACGCGTCGCCCGCTTACCTGCGTAGTGCCGTGACCGCCTCGCTGCGCCGGTTGCGCACCGACCGGATCGACCTCTATCAGCTGCACCTGGCCGACCTGTCGGTGCCGAGGGCGCAGGCGCTGATCGGGACCTGCGAGGACCTGGTGGCCGAGGGCCTGATCCGCGCGTACGGGTGGAGCACCGACCGCCCCGACCGGGCCGCCGCGTTCGGGCACGCCGCCGCCGGCGCTACCGCCGTGCAACATGCCCTGTCGGTGCTGCGCGACGCCCCCGAGCTGCTCGCCGTCTGCGACAAGTACGACCTGGCCAGCGTCAACCGGGGTCCACTCGGGATGGGGCTGCTCACCGGCAAGTACACGGCCGGGTCGACGCTGCCCCGCGACGACGTACGCGGGCTGGCCCCGGGCTGGTTGGAGTGGTTCCGGGGTGGCCGGCCGGCACCGGAGTGGCTGCGCCGGGTCGGCGCGGTCCGTGCCGCGCTCACCGCCGACGGACGCACCCTCGCCCAGGGCGCGTTGGGCTGGATCTGGGCGCGCAGCGGTCGCACCATCCCGATCCCGGGCTGCCGTACGGTCGCCCAGGTCGAGGAGAACGCCGCAGCGCTGCACCGGGGCCCGCTGCCGGCGGACCAGTTCGTCGAGGTGGAGCGTCAGCTCGCCGCCGTCCGCACCGCGGCCCTGCGTGACGCCGACCGCCCCCACTGGCCCCGCCCCACCCACCCCACAGTCCACCCGTAACCAGCTCCCACACCCTGCGCCGCGCCGCCCCCGCCCGCCCCGCCCCGACCGCGTCGATCATGGAGTTGTGGTGCCTCGCAAATCGGGCATAGACCAATCTTCTGCCCACCACAACTCCATGATCGACCCGCGACTCACCCCAGCCCTCGCCGATCTTGCACTTTCTGCGGGGACTGATGCCGCGACAGCGACATAAGGACGACAGGAAGCGCAAGATCGCCGGGGCGGGCCGGGCGGGGGCGGGGCGGGGTTAGGGGAGTTGTTCCTTGCGGGCCTGGTCGGCCAGGTGGGCGGGCATGGGGTCGTGGCGAACGAAGTGGCGGCGGAAGGTGCCGGTGCCGGCCGTCATCGAGCGCAGCTCGACGGCGTACCGAAGCAGTTCGGTGGCCGGCACTTCGGCGCGGACGAGGGTGCGGCCCTCGGTGTCCGGGTCCGGTTCGGTGCCGAGCACCCGGCCGCGCCGGCCGGACAGGTCGCCCATCACCGTGCCCACCGAGCCGTCCGGAACCCGGATGGTGACCTCGTCGATCGGCTCCAGCAGGGCCGGCTGGCCACGCTCGGCGGCGTCGCGCAGCGCCAGTGCGCCGGCGGTCTGGAAGGCCGCGTCGGAGGAGTCGACGCTGTGCGACTTGCCGTCGACCAGGGTCACCCGCAGGTCCACCACTGGGTGCCCGGCGACCAGCCCGCGCTCCAGTTGGGCGCGGACGCCCTTCTCCACTGACGGGATGTAGTTGTGCGGCACGGCGCCGCCGACCACCCGGTCGACGAACTCGAAGCCACCGCCGCGGGGCAGCGGCTCGACCTCGATGTCGCAGACCGCGTACTGGCCGTGGCCGCCGGACTGCTTGACGTGGCGGCCGTGCCCCTTCGCGGGCACGGTCAGCGTCTCGCGCAGCGACACCTTGACCGGCTCGGTGTCCAGCTCGACGCCGCCGGCGCGTAGCCGGTCGAGCACCACGTCCGCGTGTGCCTCGCCCATGCACCAGAGCACCAGCTGGTGGGTCTCCGAGTTGCGCTCCAGCCGCAGCGTGGGATCGCCGGCGACCAGGCGGGCGAGGTTGCGGGCCAGGGCGTCCTCGTCGGCGCGGCTGCGGGCGGCGATCGCCACCGGCAGCAGCGGCTCCGGCATCTCCCAGGGGGCGATCAGCAGCGGGTCGTCCCTGGTCGAGATGGTGTCGCCGGTCTCGGCGCTGCCCGACTTGGTGATCGCGCAGATGTCGCCGGCCACGCAGAGCGACACTTCCCGCAGGGTGGCGCCCAGCGGGGTGTAGATGTGCCCGACCCGCTCGTCGGCGTCGTGGTCGGGGTGCCCGCGGTCGGCCATGCCGTGCCCGGAGACGTGCACGGTCTGGTCGGGGCGCAGCGTGCCGGAGAAGACCCGGACCAGCGAGACCCGCCCGACGTGGCGGTCGACGGTGGTCTTGACGACCTCGGCGACCAGCGGCCCGGCCGGGTCGCAGCTCAGCGGCGGACGCGGCGAGCCGTCCACGCCGGTCACCGCCGGCAGCTCGTGCTCCAGCGGCGACGGAAACGCGGCGGTCAGCACCTCCAGCAGCACGTCCAGCCCGACACCGGTCTGGGCGCAGACCGGCACCACCGGGTAGAAGTGGCCCCGGGCGACGGCCTTCTCCAGGTCGTCGATCAGCACCTCGTCGCCGATCTCCTCGCCGTCGAGGTAGCGGTCCATGAGGGTCTCGTCCTCGCTCTCGGCGATGATCCCCTCGATCAGCTCGTCGCGGGACTCGTCGATGGCCCGCTGGTGCTCCGGGTCCGGGTCGCGGACGTCGGCGGGCAGCCCGGCGCTGTAGTCGAAGACCCGACGGGTGATCAGGCCGAGCAGACCTTCGGTGGACACCCCGTCGTCGCCGAGCATCGGCAGGTAGAGGGGCATCACGTTGTCACCGAAGAGGCGCTGGCAGAGCGCCACCGTCTCGTCGACGTCGGCGCGGGGCTGGTCCAGTCGGGCCACCGCGACCGCGCGGGGCATGTCGACCGCGGCGCACTCCTCCCACAGAGCGACGGTGGCCGCGTCCATGCCGCCCGCGGCGGAGACCACGAAGAGCGCGGCGTCGGCGGCTCGCAGCCCGGCGCGCAGCTCACCGACGAAGTCGGCGTACCCGGGGGTGTCCAGCAGGTTGACCTTGATGCCGTTGTGCAGCAGCGGCGCGCAGGACAGGCTGACCGAGCGCTGCTGACGTACGGCGGCGGGGTCGTGGTCGCCGACCGTGGTGCCGTCGACCACGCTGCCGGCGCGGCCGATCGTGCCGGTCGCCGCGAGCAGGGCCTCGACCAGGGTGGTCTTGCCTGCCCCGGAGTGCCCGACGAGCACCACGTTGCGAACCCGCTCGGGCTCGGTCACCACCGGCGTGCCGCCGGTGGAACCCTTCTCTTGACTCTTCTGCGCCATGGGGCGCACCTCCCTCAGCCGGTGGTGGTGGCGACCGCCGCGCGACGGGAAGCGGCCCGGGGCGAGTGCGCGGCGATATCCTCCGGTGGTCTGCTGCACAGCGGGAACGGGACGGGCGGACGGGTGAGCTGGCTCACCTCCCGGCTCGATCTCACACCCGTTGCCGGGTAGGCACAAGCCTCCCCCGGGCGGGTCGGCGGTACCGTCCGTATCGCCGGAGCTGGGCGGACCGTTATCGTGGGGACCGCCATGGCGAAGATCTTCCAAGTGTCGGCCCGCGCGGGGATGACCCGCGTCGTCGAGCCGATTGCCCGCGCCCTGCTGCGCGCGGGCGTCACCCCCAATGCCGTCACCGTCGCGGGCACCGTTGGTGTGCTCGTCGGCGCGCTCGGCTTCGGTGCCCGCGGCCATCTGGTCGCGGGCGCGTTGATCGTCACTCTGTTCGCGCTCACCGACCTGCTCGACGGGACGATGGCCCGGATGAGCGGCGGCTCCACCAGGTTCGGCGCGTTCCTCGACTCAAGCATGGACCGGGTCGCCGACAGCGCCGTCTTCGGCGCGGTCGCGTACTGGCTGGCCACCGAGGGCGACCACTCCGGAGTGGCCGCCGCGTTGGTCTGCCTGGCCGCCGGCAGCCTCGTCTCCTACGTCAAGGCCCGCGCCGAAGGGCTCGGCATGACCTGCAACGTGGGCATCGCCGAACGCACCGAGCGACTGCTCATCGTCGGGGTCGGCGGGATCCTCACCGGTGTCGGTGTCGATCCGGCCCTGGAGATCGCGCTCTGGCTGCTCGCCGCCGTGTCGATCTTCACGGTGGGGCAGCGGATGACGCACGTCTACCGCCAGGCCCAGCAGCTCCAGCCGGACGGCCAAGCGTGAGTGGGGTGCCGGCGACCCGGCGTCGGACGACCGGCGGCCGAGTCGCGTGAACCTCACCGAGCTGGGCTACATCGCCGGGTGGCGGGTGGTCCGCGCGCTACCCCGGCCGTTGGTGGCGGCGGCGTTCCAGGCGGGCGCGGACCGCGCCCACCGCGCCGGCGGCGGGGGTACGGCCCGACTGCGCGCGAACCTGCGCCGGGTGGTCGGCCCGGAGCTGCCCGACGCCGAGTTGGACGATCTCGTCAAGCGCGGGTTGCGCTCGTACGCCCGGTACTGGATGGAGGCGTTCCGGCTGCCCGCCCTGAGCCGGTCGCAGATCCTGTCCGGTTTCCGGCTCGACGGCGCCGAGCTGCTCGCCGCCGACGTGGCCGCCGGTCGGGGCGCGGTGGTGGCCCTGCCGCACGCCGGTAACTGGGATGCCGCGGGCGCCTGGGTGGCGGCCACCGGTTGGCCGATCACCACGGTCATGGAGCGGCTCAAGCCGGAGGGCGTGTACAAGCGTTTCCTGGCCTTCCGGGCGAGTCTGGGGATGGAGATCCTGCCGACCCACGGGGGGCCGCGTCCGGCGTTCGACGTGTTGCTGGACCGGCTGCGGGCCGGTGCGGTGGTGCCGTTGCTGGCCGACCGTGATCTCTCCGCCCGAGGGGTGGAGGTGGACTTCTTCGGTGGGAAGACCCGGATGCCCGCCGGGCCGGCGTTGCTCGCGCTGCACACCGGTGCGCCGCTCTACGTGGCCTCGCTGTGGTACGAACCGGACGCCGCCTGCGCGTCGCTGGCTGGTCCGTTGCCGGTGCCGGGGCCCGAGGTGGGGCCGCTGGACCAGCGGGTCCGGTCGCTGACCCAGCTGATCGCCGACCGTCTGGCGGCGGGTATCGCCCGGCATCCGGAAGACTGGCACATGTTGCAGCGGATGTGGCTGGACCAGGCGAGGTCGGGGGAGGGCGCGACGCTGCCCTCATCGGCCACCGGCCAGGCCTGAGGAGGTGGGCTGACGGATGCGGATCGGCATCGTGTGCCCGTACTCCTTCGACGTCCCCGGTGGGGTGCAGAACCACGTCATGGACCTCGCCGAGGCGCTGATCACGCTGGGCCACGAGGTCAGCGTGCTCGCGCCGGCCGACGAGGATTCGCCGCTGCCGGGGTACGTGGTGTCCGCCGGCCGGGCCGTTCCGCTGCCGTACAACGGGTCGGTGGCCCGGATCGCGTTCGGCCCGGTGTCGACGGCCCGGGTGCGGCGGTGGATCACCAACGGTGACTTCGACGTGCTGCACGTGCACGAGCCGCTCACGCTGAGTCTGTCGCTGCTGGCAGTGCTCTCCGCCCGTGGCCCGGTGGTGGCCACGTTCCACACCGCGATGACCCGTTCGCGGGTCCTCGCCGCCGCGCAGGGTGTGCTCCAGATCGTGTTGGAGCGGATCACGGCTCGGATCGCGGTGAGCGCGCTGGCCCGCAAGGTGCAGGTCGAGCACATGGACGGCGGTGCGGTGGAGATCCCCAACGGGGTGGCCGTGGCCAAGTTCACCGACGTCGAGCCGTTGCCGGGCTGGCCGGGGGAGTGCGCGGCTGGCACCGGTGGCACGCTCGGCTTCCTGGGCCGGTTCACTGAGGCACGCAAGGGCTTCCCGGTGCTGCGCGACGCGTTCGTGGCGCTGGCCGCCACCCGGCCCGGTCTGCGGTTGCTCGTCGCCGGCCCGGGTGACCCCGACGACCTGTACGACCAGTTCCCGGCCGAGCTGCACGAGCAGATCACGTTCCTCGGCCTGGTCAGCGAAGCGGACAAGGCGCGCATGCTGCGCAGTGTGCACCTCTACGTCGCACCGAACACCGGCGGTGAGTCGTTCGGCATGATCCTCACCGAGGCCCTCGCCGCGGGTACGACGGTCATCGCCAGTGACCTGGACGCGTTCCGGCGGGTGCTCGACGGTGGGCGGGCCGGTCGGCTCTTCCCGACGGGCGACCCGGTGGGGCTGCGTGACGTGCTGGGCGAGCTGCTGGACGACCCGGCCGCGCGGGCCACCCTGAGTGCCTGCGGCGATCAGGTGGTCGCGAATTTCGACTGGCCGGTGGTTGCTCGCCGCGTTCTGGAGGTATACGCAGCGGCGATCGAGGCAACCGACGGGCGGGTCATCGACCAGGAATGGGTGGGGCTGAGCTGAGCCGGTGTGACGGGTGGTGCGGTGGTGACCGGCGGGACCGGTCCGGCCGCGCCCAATCGGACGAAACGGAGCAGCACTACGATGCCGCACATGTGGTGGGTGGTGGCCGCGAGCGTGGTCGTGGGGCTGGTCGCGGCGTACCTCGTCTGGACCGCCGGCCGGGTCGAGCGGCTACAGGGCCGCGCGGAGCTGGCGGCCCGGGCCCTCGACGCCCACCTGCTGCGCCGCGCGGCGGCAGCCGCGGTCCTGGCTGAGCGGCGTTTCGGCGTCGAGCTGTACGCGGCGGCCCGGATCGCCCTGGACGCCAGCCCGGACGAGCGGGAAGCGGCGGAGAACGACCTCACCCGGCAGCTACGCGGCGTCCAGTTGGACCCGGGCGACCCGGACTGCGCGGCGGTCATCGCCGCGAGTCGTCGGCTCGCGTTGTCCCGGCAGGTACACACCGACCTGGTCCGGGACGCCCGCTCGGCGCGCAGCCGGCCGCTGGTGCGCCTGTTGCGGATGGGGCGGGGCCGGCAGTGGCCGCGCTACTTCGACATCGACGACCCGACCCTCGTCGTGCCGGCGGACGTCCCCGCCGCCTGACCCCCTCCTCCCAGATGGGCGCGGGCGGGCTGGTGACCAGGGCCACAGTGCAGGCCACCGGGGGTCTGATTGGCTGTCGGTACGGCGTTGAACCGCGCGTAGCATTTTCGCTGCCACCCCCAGAGCATGTCCAAGGAGCGATGACCCGTGCCCGAAAACACCGCCTCGAACACCGGTACCGCCCCCGTCGTCGGCACCGCCCGCGTGAAGCGTGGCATGGCCGAGATGCTCAAGGGCGGCGTGATCATGGATGTCGTCAACGCCGAGCAGGCCAAGATCGCTGAGGACGCCGGCGCTGTCGCGGTGATGGCCCTGGAGCGGGTGCCCGCCGACATCCGCGCGCAGGGTGGGGTGTCCCGGATGAGCGACCCCGACATGATCGACGGGATCATCGAGGCGGTCTCCATCCCGGTGATGGCCAAGGCCCGCATCGGCCACTTCGTGGAGGCGCAGATCCTCCAGTCGCTCGGCGTGGACTACGTCGACGAGTCCGAGGTGCTGACCCCGGCCGACTACGCGAACCACATCGACAAGTGGGCGTTCACCGTGCCTTTCGTCTGTGGCGCGACCAACCTGGGCGAGGCGCTGCGCCGGATCACCGAGGGCGCGGCGATGATCCGCTCCAAGGGCGAGGCGGGTACCGGTGACGTCTCCAACGCCACCACCCACATGCGGAAGATCCGCCACGAGATCCGCCGGCTGGCCTCGCTGCCGGCCGACGAGCTGTACGTCGCGGCCAAGGAGTTGCAGGCCCCGTACGAGCTGGTCAAGGAGGTCGCCGAGAGCGGCAAGCTGCCGGTGGTGTTGTTCACCGCGGGCGGGATCGCCACTCCGGCCGACGCGGCGATGATGATGCAGCTCGGCGCGGAGGGTGTCTTCGTCGGTTCCGGCATCTTCAAGGCGGGCAACCCGGCGCAGCGGGCCGCCGCGATCGTCAAGGCGACCACCTTCCACGACGACCCGGACGTGCTGGCCAAGGTCTCCCGGGGTCTCGGCGAGGCGATGGTCGGCATCAACGTCGACGAGATCCCGCAGCCGCACCGCCTGGCCGAGCGCGGTTGGTGACGGTCGGCGTCCGCCAGGGCTGAGGACGGTCGACGCGCCCCGCCGGGGCGGCGTGACGCGGAGAGGAACGGTGCGAACATGACGGCACCCGTGATCGGTGTGCTCGCGCTCCAGGGCGACGTCCGCGAGCACGTGGCGGCGCTGGCCGCGGCGGGCGCCGACGCCCGCCCGGTCCGCCGTCCGGCGGAGCTGGACGCGGTCGACGGCCTGGTCATCCCCGGCGGCGAGTCGACCACCATGAGCAAGCTCGCCGACATCTTCGAGATGCGCGAGCCGATCGACAAGCGGATCGCCGACGGCATGCCGGTCTACGGCTCCTGCGCCGGAATGATCATGTTGGCGACCGAGGTGCTCGACGGCCGACCCGATCAGCGCGGTTTCTCCGGCATCGACATGACCGTCCGGCGCAACGCGTTCGGCCGGCAGGTCGACTCGTTCGAGGCGCCGGTGACCGTCGTCGGGGTGCCGGGCGAGCCGTTCCACGCGGTGTTCATCCGCGCGCCGTGGGTCGAGCGGGTCGGTGCCGGCGTGCAGGTCATCGGGGTGGTGTCCGACGGCCCGGCCGCCGACCGGATCGTGGCGGTCCGACAGGGCAACCTGGTGGCCACCTCGTTCCACCCGGAGCTCACCGGTGACCTGCGGGTGCACGCGTACTTCGTGGACCTGGTCCGCGCCGCCCGCTGAACGGCGGGCGGCCGCGCCGGGCTGTCCATGATGCTCCCTGCGGTCGTGGCCCAGATCCGGGTTTTTTGTCCCGTCTGCCCTGGTCGGTGGGGGCCGGGCGGCCCTGCCGCGCGCGGTGCATGACAGGGACCCGGGGGACGTCGGTAGGATTGCGGAGATTCGGCAGGGCCATCTGCCCGCCACGGCTTCCACCAGAGCTGACCGGCACCTCCGCGTGCGCCGGCGGGAGCGGGGCGTGAGCGGTGCGGTCGATGCAGACGGCGGGTAGCAACGGAGGTAGAAGATGTCCGGCCACTCAAAGTGGGCGACGACCAAGCACAAGAAGGCCGTCATCGACGCCAAGCGCGGCAAGATGTTCGCCAAGCTGATCAAGAACGTCGAGGTGGCCGCGCGGATCGGCGGCGGTGACCCGACCGGTAACCCGACGCTCTTCGACGCCATTCAGAAGGCGAAGAAGAGCTCGGTGCCGAACGACAACATCGATCGCGCCGTCAAGCGCGGCTCCGGCCTGGAGGCCGGCGGCGCCGACTGGCAGACGATCATGTACGAGGGGTACGGCCCGAGCGGCGTGGCCATGCTCATCGAGTGCCTCACCGACAACCGCAACCGCGCGGCGACCGAGGTGCGGACCGCGCTGACCCGCAACGGCGGCTCGCTCGCCGACGCCGGCTCGGTGTCGTACATGTTCTCCCGCAAGGGCGTGGTGATCGTCCCCAAGGAGGGCACCAGCGAGGACGACGTGATGCTGGCCGTCCTCGACGCCGGCGCCGAAGAGGTCAACGACCTCGGCGAGGCGTACGAGGTGGTCTCCGAGCCGACCGACCTGATCCCGGTGCGCACGGCGTTGCAGGACGCCGGCATCGAGTACGAGTCGGCCGAGTCCTCGCTGATCCCCAGCGTCAACGTGCCGCTGGACGAAGAGGGCGCACGCAAGATCTTCAAGCTGATCGACGTCCTGGAAGACTGCGACGACGTGCAGAACGTCTACGCCAACTTCGACGTCAGCGACGACGTGATGGCGGCGGTCGACGCCTGACCCCGCTACGCCCCCGCCTCACCCCGCCGCGATCTTGCACTTTCTGACCCGACAGACCGGGCTACTCACGGCATATCGTCAACAGAAACTGCAAGATCGCGGCGTTGGTCAGGTTGGCGCGGCGGGCGAGGAGGGGTTGTGGAGCGGTTCTCGTTTGGGGACACCGTGGTGCGGCGTGAGGTGCTGCGGGGTGAGGTCTGGTTCGGCTGCCCGACGATCTGCGTCGAGGATTCGCCCGACCTGCTCGCGCTCTACCTCCCACCGGGGGCCGAGTTCGGCTTCCCGGACACCGGCGTCTTCCCCTGCGGGCGGCACCCGTGGGAGGCCGCCGGGCACCGCTCCTGGTCCGGGCACGGCAAGCTGATGCTGCAACGCCCCGGTGAGGCGCACTCGATCGACGTGTTCTGGGCCGGGCCGGGGCGCGACTTCGCCGGCTGGTACTTCAACCTCCAGGACCCGGTGCGGCGTACCCCGATCGGGGTGGACACCCTGGACCACGAACTGGACCTGTGGTGGGCGGCGGACGCCGACCGGTACGTCTGGAAGGACGTGGAGATGTTCGCCCAGCGCCTCGTCGAGGGGCGCTACCCGGGCATGGCGGACGCCATCCAGGCCGAGGGTGACCGGATCGCCGCCCTGCTCGACGGGGGTGAGCGCTGGTGGGACCCGGCGTGGGCCGCCTGGCAGCCCGACCCCGCCTGGACGGTGCCCCCGCTGCCCGCCGGCTGGGACCAGGTGCCGCCCGCGCGCTGACCGGCGGCGCTCCACCCGGCCGCCCGAACCGGCCCGTCAGCCTTCCGGTCGGGGATCGACCAGGAACACCTGGTCCGCGCCGTTGGTGCACGGCTCGACCAGCGCCTCGGCCGACACCTCGGTGTCGTCGTCGCGGAGCCCGACGCACAGATTCGTGCCGCTGGGCCTGATGCGGTACGAGGTCGGCGCGGATGCGGTCGGCTCGAAGCGGAAGTGCTGCGACAAATTGGTGTCGCTGCATTTCTGCCAGGGTTCGAGCATGTTCCGACCGGGGTCCTCGGCGCGGACTGTGAGGCAGCCCGGCCCGTGCACCGGGTGGTTCCACTTGATGAAGTACAGCCCGTCGGCCGCCGGCTCCAGGTAGGTGTCCGGCGGGGTGGCGTCCACGCAGGGACGCTGGACCAACACCTCACTCTTGTACTGCCCGGTGCGGTCGTGCCCCTCGCTGAGGCACAGCTGCGGGCTGCGGACGGGGTGGATCCGGCTCAGGCGCGCGTCCGGTGCGATCGTCGGGCGGGCGTCGGCCTCGGGGCTGGCCTCGCCGTCCGGGCTGGCGCTGTCCGCCGAGGGGACGTCGGAAACCCCCGGGGTCGGGCCGCCACGCTGACCCGTCTGCTGTGTGTCGTCGGGTCGTTGGATCCAGGCGACCACGCCGATCACCGCCAGCAGCACCACGACGGCGAGGATCGTCAGCGGTGTGCGCCGAGCGAACCACCACGCCCGCGCCGGGCGTTGCACCACGGCCGGTGCCGCGTCGGCAGGCGAACGGTCCGCTGTGCTGCCGTCGGTCGGCTGGTCCGACACGGGCGACCTCGGCGCGTACGCGTTCACCGCGAGATGGTGTCGCGCCCGTAGCCACGTCTCGACCTGGTCCTCGGCGCCGCAGGCCCGAACGAACGCCGCCACCACCTCGGGTCGCGGCAGTGTGGACCGGCGCAGGATGTCGGCCGCCGTGCTACGGGCCAGCACGTCACCCGTCGACGCGGCACGCTGCTCCAGCTGCCGGTAGGTGAGCCCCGACCGGTCCTTGAGCTGGCGCAGCATCTCGACGAACTCGGCCGGGTCGGACGCGTCGTCCGGGCGTAGCTCCCCCGTGGTCATCGCCCGATTCTCCAGACACCGCCGACGCGGGGGCAAGTCGGGTCCCAGTGACTGTCCGAGATGGTCGGACAAGATCCGGACATGCCGCCGTGAGCTGCGCGGACAACGCTCCCCGGCGACCAGGGCATTGTCCTCGTCCGCCGGCTTATCTAGCGTCGATGCTCGATGGTCGCGCCGTTGACCGGGGTACGGCCGACGGGCTCGTGCCGGCAACGGTCCGGGCCCGACCAGATCGACGAAACGGGGAAAATCAATGGATGACGGTGCCCGGGATGCGGTGCCGCAGGCGGCCACGGCGGGGGAGTACGTCGCGTTGCTGCGGGACGTGCGGCGCTGCTCTGGCCTGACCTACCGGGAGATCTCCCGGCGGGCCTCGGCGGCCGGGCACTGGCTGCCGGCCAGCACGCTCGCCACGATGCTGGGGCGGATCACCCTGCCCCGGGAGCGCACCGTGGTGGCGATGTTGGCGGCCTGCGGAGTGCCCGACACTGAGCGGTGGGTGGAGATGCGGCGGGACATCGAGGCCCGCCTCAGCGAGCGGGACCGATGGGAGACGCCGGCGCCGCAGAACACAGTGGCGCCCGCCGCCAGCCAGCCCCCGCCGGCTGAGCCGGTCCCGCCCGTTGACCCGATCCCGTCGGCTGAGCCGCACTCGCCCGTTGACCCGGTCGCTGGCCCGGCCCTGCCTGCTGGCTCCACCCTGTCGGCCGACGCGGTGCCGTCCGCCGGCCCCGGTCCCTCGGACGAATCGACACCGTCGGTCCGGCCGGTCCTGCTGGAGTGGTCGCGACCCGCGGCGCCCCGGTCGGCCCGTCGCCGCCTCCGGCTGGCGGTGCTCGCGGTGCTCGGCGCGCTGACGATCGGCGGCGCCGGCACGCTGCTGCCGAACCTCACCGCCGCGGCGAACAGCTCGCCGACCGAAGGTTGCCCGCTGGTCCTGCGCCAGGGCATGTACGGCCCGTGTGTGCTGGACCTCCAGGAGCGGTTGGTGGCCCGTGGGCTGGACGTGCCGGTGGACGGCTGGTTCGGCCCCGGCACCACCAGCGGGTTGATCGCCTTCCAGGCCCTGGGAAGCCTGCCGGTCAGCGGCACCGCGGACGGGCAGGTGCTCGACGCGTTGGCGAGCCAGCCGACGGTGCCGGCACCCTGGCCGGAGGACCGGATCGGCAAGTACCTGCGGCGGTCCTTCCCGGAGGACCCGAGCGGGGCGGTGGAGATGGCCCGATGCCTTTCCGAGTTGGACCCGTATCGGGTGGTGGTCGTCGCGGACGGGTCGCGGCGCTGGGGGCTGTTCCAGTTCACCGACACGGAATTGTCCCGGTTCGGTGTCGACCCCCGCACGGCGCTGGACCCGTACTGGAACATTCGGACGGCACGCAACGTCTGGTCGCTCACCGGCGGGTTCGGCCACTGGCAGTGCGCACCGTCACCGTCGATGTGACAGCTGTTCGGTGCGGTCATCGAGAGCCCCTCGGTCCGGAACCGGCGACAGCCAGGCCGTTGCCGTGCGATGGACTCACCGTAGGAGTACCCGCGCTGTTCGCAGCCTCCGAACAGCGCTCGGAACGGTGCCGTACGGCCGCGGGCGCCGGTATCCGATCAGGACACCGACGCCCGCGGGGGCGGCCCTGTCGGCTCAGCCGATCGTCTCCCGCTCCCGCCAGGCGGTACGCAGCGAGGTCCGGCCGTTGGTGCGCAGGAGCGACCCCTCGTACACCCGGGCACCGGCGAGGAGGAACGCGCCGGCGGCGAGCACCAGGAGGACCAACGAGACGATCGGCTCCCAGCCGGCCGCGTCGCCGGTGAACAGCCGCAGCGGCATGGCCGTGGGCGACGAGAACGGCAGGTAGGACAGCACCCGCATCGCGGTGGCGTTGTCGTTCAGGAAGATCACCGCGAAGAACGGCAGCATGACGGCGAGCTGCACCGGCGTCGACACGGCGGCGATGTCCTCCTGCCGGTTGGCCAGGGCGCCGGCCGCCGCCCACATGGCGGCGAGCAGCACGAAACCGATCAGGAAGAACGGCACGAACCAGCCGATCGCCGGGGCGAGCAGGCTGAGCAGACCTCCGCTGTCGCCGATCTGCAACCCGATCACCGCCACCACCGCGATCAGGGCGATCTGCGCGAACGCCAGGATGGCCCCGGCCACCACCTTCCCGGCCAGCAGGGCCCGGACCGGCACGGCGGCGACCAGGATCTCCACGATCCGGGTCTGCTTCTCCTCGATGACGCTCTGCGCGATCTGCACACCGAACGTCTGTGAGGTGATGAAGAAGACGAACGCGAAGACGAACGGCACCAGGAACGCCACCACCGGATCGACAGCGTCCGGGTCGAGCAGGCGGACGGTCGGCTGGGTGCTCAGGGCCTTCACCACGTCGTCCGGGGCGTCGTCCATGGCCAGGACGGCCGGTCCGGTGACCACCGCCGCGTCCACGTCGTCGTCGCGGACGGCCTGCTCGGCGGCCCGGTCGTCGGGGACGACCCGGACCTCCAGCCCGGCGGCGCGCAGCGGCGCGGCCAAGCTCTCGGTCACGGCCACTGTGGACGGCCCGCCGGAGAACAGCGGCGGCAGGATGGTGCCGGCCGCGGCGATCAACAGGAAGAACAGCGTGCCGAACAGGAAGGTGCGGTCGCGCAGCTTGACCCGGATCTCGCGTTCGGCGATCAGGCGGGTGGCCTGGGTGACGTTCACTGGGTGACCTCTCGGAAGATCTCGGTGAGCGAGGGGCTGACCGGGCGGAAGGCGCGGACCGGGCCGCGGGCCAGGGCCGCCCGCAGCACGGGCTGTTCGTCGGTGCCGGCCGGCAGGTCGAAGACCACCCGCGCGCCGTCCAACTCGACCACTGTCACGCCGGGGTGGTCGCGTACCCAGCCGGCGTCGTGCTCCACGACCAGCTCGAAGCGGGGCACGGTGTACGAGTCGCGCAGCTGCTGCCGGCTGCCGGCGGCCCGGATCACCCCGTCCCCAATGATCACCAGGTCGTCGCAGAGGCGCTCCACGACGTCGAGCTGGTGACTGGAGAAGAGCACCGGCGCGCCGGCCGAGGCCCGTTCCCGCAGCACGGCCACGACGGTCTCCACGGCCAGCGGGTCGAGGCCGGAGAACGGCTCGTCGAGCACCAGCACCTCGGGGTCGTGCACCAGCGCGGCGGCGATCTGGGCGCGCTGCTGGTTGCCCAGCGACAGCGTCTCCAGCAGGTCGTCGCCGCGTTCACCGAGCCCGACCCGGTCGAGCAGCGCGTCGGTGGAACGTCGTGCCGCGGCGGCGTCCAGCCCGTGCAGCCGGCCCAGGTAGGTCACCTGCTCGCGGGTGGTCATCTTGGGGTAGAGGCCCCGCTCCTCCGGCATGTAGCCGAAGCGCCGACGGTCCTGCCGGGTCAGCGCGGTGCCGCCCCAGGTCACCTCGCCGGCGTCGGGGGCGAGGACACCCAGGATGATCCGCATGGTGGTGGTCTTGCCGGCGCCGTTGGCGCCCACGAAACCGGTCATCCGGCCGGCGGACACCTCGAAGGACACGTTCCTGAGCACCTGACGGTCGCCGAAGCTGCGGTCGACGCCGTCGAGGCGAAGCGTTCTGGTCACGCACTCACGCTAGATCGATCACGCCGCTGCGCCGTCCGCCCGGCGGGTGAGCGGGCGGGTCCACCTCGCGGCGGACGCCGTCACCCGCCGGGCCGGACCACCCCGTTCTCGTACGCGAACACCACGGCCTGCACCCGGTCGCGCAGGCCGAGCTTGGCCAGTACGCGACTCACGTGCGTCTTCACCGTCGCCTCGCCCAGGTGGATGGCCGTGGCGATCTCCGCGTTGCTCGATCCGGCGGCGAGCAGCATCAGCACCTCCCGTTCGCGCGGGGTCAGCTCGGCCAGCGTGGCCTCGGCGTCCGGGCCCCGGTGGGCGGTGCCCGCCGGGTCGCCGGGTCGGGCGAAGGTGGAGATCACCCGCCGGGTGATCTCCGGGGCGAGCAGACCGTCGCCCCTGGCCAGCACCCGGATCGCCTCGATCAGCTCCTCCGGGGTGCCGTTCTTGAGCAGGAAGCCGCTGGCCCCGGCCCGCAGCGCGGCGAACAGGTAGTCGTCGCGGTCGAAGGTGGTGAGGATCAGCACCGCGGGCGCCCCGGGGCCGTCGGCGACGATCTGCCGGGTGGCCTCCAGGCCGTCCATCCCGGGCATCTCCACATCCATGAGTACGACGTCGGGGCGGGTGGCTCGGGTCATGGTGACGGCCCGTTCGCCGTCGGCGGCCTCACCGACCACCTCGATGTCGTCCTCCACCTCCAGGATGACCCGGAAGCCGGTACGGACGAGGTGCTGGTCGTCGGCGAGCAGCACCCGGACCGTCGGCCCGGTGTCGGGTGTGTGCTGGGCTGCCGTGCTCATGCCGACGGCTCCGCTCCGGCTGCCGCCTGCTGCCTGTCGTTCGGCTCCCGCTGTGGGCCCACCGGCCGGTCCGTTGACGTCGCGAGGGGGAAGCGGGCGCGTACCCGCCAGCCGCCGCCGGCCCGCGGCCCGGCCTCCAGGTCGCCGTCGTGGGCGGTGACCCGTTCGCGCATGCCGATCAGGCCCAATCCGACGGTGTCGGTCGGGCCGCCGCCCCGCCCGTCGTCGGTCACGTCGACCTCCACCTCCCGGGCCAGGTACCGGACCCGCACGTCCAGCAGGGCCGCCTCGGCGTGCTTCAGGGTGTTGGTCACCGCCTCCTGCGTCACCCGGTAGGCCGTCTGGGAGACCGATTCGGGCAACGCGACCGGGTCGCCGTACACCCCGAGGGTGGCCGTCAGCCCGGCGGCCCGAGCCCGCTCGACCAACTCGTCGATCCGCTCGACGCCGCCGGCCGCCGGCGGTGCGGCGTCGGTGCCGGCGGAGGTCCGCAGCACGCCGAGCATCCGGCGTAGCTCGTCGACGGCGGTGCGGGCGCTCTGCTCGATGGCGGTCAGCGCCGTGCGGGCCTTACCCGGGTCGCGGTCGAACACCCGGCGGCAGGCGGATGCCTGCACGCCCATCACCGACACGTGGTGGGCCACCACGTCGTGCAGCTCCCGGGCGATCCGGACCCGTTCGCCGAGCACCGCCCGTTCCCGCCCCTCGGCCTGCGACCGACGCAGGTCCTCGGCCTGGGCGCGCAGCTCGTGCTCACGGCGCGCGGCCACCCAGGCGGTCTCACCAAAGAAGTAGGCGAACCCGAGAGTCAGCACGTTGACCAGCACACCGGTGACCATCGCCGCGAGGACTGGTGGCACCGGTCCGACCGCGTCATCGAAGGCATCAGGGGGGATGTGGTCGATGGTCACGGCGTAGTAGACGCCCAGCCAGGCGAACATGGTGGCGATCACGCCGATCCGCAGCCGGCGGGCCAGCCGATGGTCCTGCCCCCAGGCGCCGGCGGTGTAGATGACGCAGAACAGAGCCCAGGCGGAGAACTGAGTCTCCGGGGCTGATCGTGCCTGGGCGCAGATGAACACCACCGAGACGATCAGCAGGGTCGCCAGCGGCCAGCGTCGTCGCCAGACCAGCGGCAGCGTCACCGCGACGGTCCAGAACAACTGCTCCGGCCCGGATGGTGGTGGGCCCAGCAGGAACGCCCCGGCGCTGCGGGCCAGGGTGAGGCTGACCACCGCCAGCCCGGTCACCGCCAGCCCGATCCACAGGTCGAACCGGCGCTGTTCCGCCGTTGGACCCGGACGACGCCATTCCGGTCGCGATGCCACGGTCATCCAGGAACGATGCCACGCCGCCCGCCCGGCCCTCCGACCGGGCGGGCCGCCGTGGTCACCACGACGGGCGACGGCCCGGCGCGAGGTACGCGCCGGGCCGTCGGGTCGGGGATTACTCACGCGGTCTGCCGGCGGGTCTTCAGGGCCGTGTCGATCAGGTCCCAGACCAGGATCGCTGCCGCGCCGACCGCGATGGCGACCCCGATGGTGTTGCGGTTGTCCGCGTCCGCCAGCCAGCTCAGCCGCTCGCCCAGGGCGGGGTTGACCAGCCGGTCGGACAGCGCCAGCCACACCAGCGGCACCGAGAACGCGAGGTTGAGCAGCGCTTTGGTCCCGAACAGCGCCCAATTCCAATGCCCGATCCGGTACTTGACGATCTCGAACACCATGGTGCCGAGCAGGACGACGATCAGTGCCGGCAGCCAGAAGGACCACAGCGCCGGGTCGAGGACCGGGATGTTGTCGCCGTCGGTGCCGCGTACCCAGGACCGGTACTGCTGGAACGGTAGGTAGCCAATCGTGGCCACCAGAATGACTACCGATGCGATGGTGTCGGCGAGGGACACGTCGCGGTGGGCTGGGACGTCGGGCAGCTGGTCGACCGTCCAATCTGGCACGTCCATTGTCGGTTGGGAGCGCTCGATGATCGCAAAGGTCAGGGTGAGCCAGAACCCGATGTGCACGGCTACGTGCAGGGCGACGACGATGCCGGGCCCGATGGCCCCGAAACCGCTGCCCTCGGCGACCTTGACGATGGCGACGATCGTGCCGACGAGCGCTGGGATGAAGCTGAGCAGCAGCTTCAGCAGTCGCAGCCAGAGTAGGTAGTAGGTCGGACCGATGAGCTGCAACCGGCGGTCGGCGTACCGGGCGGCCAGCACGTCCGGGTTGCCCAGCTCGGTGAGCACCTCCCGCTCGGCCACGGACGGGTCCGCGGCGCCGCCGGTGCGGTCGTCGATCATGTCCTCGATGGAGGCCCGCAGCTCGGTGGCGATCTCGTCGCGGCGCTGGGTGGGCACCGATCGCAGGGTGGCGGCGAGGTAGCGGTCGGTCAGGGTGTTCATCGGTCCACTCCTTGGATCAGCCCGGTGATGGAGGTCTGCACGGCGGCGAGGTCGTCGAGGAGCCGGTTCAGCATCGACTCGCCCTCGTCGCTGGTCCGGTAGAACTTGCGCGGTCGGCTCTCTTCGGTGTTCCACTCGCTGGTCAGCAGCCCCTGGTCCTCCAGGCGGCGCAGCAGCGGGTAGAGGGTGTTGGCGTCGACCGGGAAGCCGTGGTCGCTGAGCCGTTGCAGCAGTGCGTAGCCGTAGTTCGGTCGGCGTAGCGCGACCAGGCTGGCCACCACGACGGTGCCTCGACGCAACTCCTGTAGGTGCGTCCGTAGAACGTCCTCGCTAACCATGTGTCACACCATACTGTGTGCCACACAGTGTTGTCTACGCTGACATCATCGTGTCCGCCCAACCTCCGTTCGGGCCGATACGACGTACGGGGCGCCCGGTCGACACCGGACGCCCCGCACCTGGGAAAAGTCAGCAGGTCGGGCCCTGCCGGAAGTTCCGCTCGACGAAGCTGGCCGGACCGACCTGGAAATAGCCCACCCCCGGCCGGATCGGGTGCCCGGTGAACAGCTCCACCCGCGACCCCGCCCGGACCAGGTACGCCTCGGCGTCCCCCGCGTCGTTGCGGATCAGCGAACCCCGCCGCCCGTAGATCGCCTCCAGGTCGTCGAAGGACATGCCGACCGTGGCGCCGGCGGGGGACTTCGGCGGCGCGGTGGCCGTACCGACCTCCACCAGTCGCCCGTCGCGGAAGGCCAGCAGGATCACGCCCGCCCAGGATCCGGTCGCGCCGGCGTGCACCACCCCGTCGCAGGTCGGCACGGTCCAGTCGATGTGCCCGTTGGTGGTGAGCGACGCCAGGCTGGCGCCGATGCGGTACACACCGACGCCACGAACGCTGAGCACCTGCGGGTGGGTGTGCCCGACGGCGGCGGCGAGCGGGCCGTGCGCCGAGGCGGGCGCGGCGCCGCCGGCCAGGGGTGCTGCCGCCGCCGGGCCGGCGACGGTCGCCGGGACGAGCGTGCCGAGCGCCAACGCGGCGGTGGTGAGAAGGATCGCGGGACGGTTCATGGTGGCTCCTTCGGTGATGGGTCTCCTGCCCTGTTAGTCACCGCGCCAGGGCCAACGGTTCGTCGGGATTCCGACCGGCCGGGTCTACTGTGCAGAGAAACGCCGACCGACCGTGCTGGCCGGGGGTGACGCGGGTGACGGCTCCACTGCGGATCGGGCCCTACGCGATCGAGCGACTGCTCGGCGTCGGTTCGTTCGCGACGGTCTGGCTGGGCTACGACCGGGCGCTCGACGCGCACGTGGCGATCAAGGTGCTGGCCGAGAATTGGAGCCACGACCTGCGGGTGCGGGAACGCTTCCTCGACGAGGCCCGGTTGCTGCGCCGGTTGGAGCACGAGCGGCTGATCCGGGTGCACGCCGTCGGTGAGCTGCCCGACGGCCGCCCGTACGCGGTCCTGGCCTGGGCGGACGGGGGCAGCCTGCGGGACCGGTTGGCCGCTGACGAGATTCCCGCGCCGATGGCGTTGTGGCTGCTCGGCGAGGTCTGCGCCGGGGTCGCCGTGCTGCACCGGCACGGCGTCGTGCACCGCGATCTCACCCCGGGCAACATCCTGTTCCGCTCCGCCGGCCCCGACGGGCCGGAACAGGTGTTGATCGCCGACCTCGGCCTCGCCAAGGCGCTCGCCGCCGCCTCCGGGCTGACCGCCCGGGCCGGCACCCCGGGTTACATGGCCCCCGAGCAGGACGATCCGGGCGCTGTGGTCGACACCCGCGCCGACGTGTACGGGCTCGGGCGGCTCGGCATCCGACTGCTGGCCGCCGACCTGTCGAGCGCGAACCCGACCAGGCCCGATTCGCGTCGGCACCCCCCGGAGATCCGACTTCGGGACGACGTGCCTGCGGCCGTCGCGGCGGTGCTCGCCCAGGCCACCGCCCACCTCCCGGCCGACCGTTACCCCGACGCCGCGACCCTGCACGCCGCGTTGATCCGCGCGAGCGCTCCGGCGGGGCGGCCGGCTGCGGCGGCCGGTCCCGTGCGACGACAGCCGTCACCCCGGGCGGGGGTGCGCCGCGGGTACCGGTTGCGGCGGGCCGGGGCCGCGGTGGTGGCATTCGCCGCGGTGGGTGCGGTGGGTGCCGAGCCGTGTGGTGCCGGGTCGGCTCGGCCGGTCGGCGGCACGTACACGACCGGGCCGCTGACCGTGACGTTGCCGCCCGGCTGGTCCGCCACGGGTGCCACCTGGGCCGGTCAGTACGGCGCCGACGGCGAACCCGAACCGGCGCTGGTGATGTCGCCGCAACCCCGCCGCTGGGCCGCCGACCCTCGCCTGCCCGGCGCGTTCGTGGGCCTCTCCGCCAGCACGGCGGCCCGCGCCACGCCCGCCGGGTTCCTGGCCGAGCGCACGCACGGCGACTGCACGCCCGGGCCGGCCCGCGTCACCCGGCAGGAGGGCCTCGAGTGGACCGTGGTGGCGTACCGCTGCGACCAGGGCCGGCCGCAGATCATCGAGTCGGCCGCCCTGCACCCCGGCCGACCCGCCCTGGTGTACGTGCAGATCGCCCCGCCCGCGGCCAGCGGACCCGACTTCGTGGACACCCTGCTCGCCGGCGTGCGCCTGCGGTAGGTGCGGCGGAACGCGCCCGGCGGCGGCCCTCGGGGTGTGAAGCTGTCACCGTGGCCCAGAAGCGCGAGCCGGTGAGCGGCGGCACGCGTCGGGCGCAGATCCGCACGCCGAACGGGTCACCGCGTACGGATCTGCTGGAGCTGTTCTTCGACCTCGCCCTGGTCGCCGGTCTGGCGATGACCTCGCGGAAGATGGCCGCCGACCAGAGCTGGATCGGCATCGCCCAGGCGCTGCTCCTGCTGTCGACGCTGTTCGCGGTGTGGGTGACCACCACGTTGATCACCGACAGCTACAGCCCCCGGAAGCAGCCGCTCCCACTGCTGATCCTGGGCACCATGTTCGGCCTGATGCTGATGGCCGCCGCGCTGCCCACGGCGTTCGGTGACCACGGGTTGATCTTCAGCGGTACCTGGGTCGCGATCTTCCTGGTCCGAGGGCTGGTGCTCGCCTGGTTCCTGCGGGGGCGGCCGGAGCAGGAGCGCCCGGTACGTGCCCTGATCTGGGACGTCGGCACGGGGACCCTCTGGGTGGTCGGCGGTCTGGTGGCCGATCCCGGCTGGCGGCTCGGGCTGTGGCTGGCCGCGCTGACGGTCGACTACACCGCGTATGGTCTGCGCTTTCCGCTCCCCGGTCGGGCGCCGCTGCCGCGCTACCAGGTGGTGCCCGAGCACCTCGCCGAGCGCTACCAGCAGATCTACATTCTGTCCCTGGGTGAGCTGGTCCTGGTCAGCGTCCTCAGCCTGGGCCACCAACCCTTCACCGCGGATCGGGTGGCCGCCTTCGGCACCGCGTTCCTCACGGCCGCGGTGCTCTGGTGGAGCTACGCCCGGGGGGCCGGCGCGACCCTGCGCGCCGCCATCGAGTCGTCGCCCCACCCGGCCCGGCTCGTGCAGACCAACCCGTACGCCCACTGGCTGATGATCGCCGGGGTGGTCGGCACGGCCGCCGGTGTCGAACGGATCATCGAGCAGCCCGGCGAGCGGCCGGACGCCCCGATGGTCGCGCTCATCCTGGGCGGTGCCGGGCTGGTGCTGTGCGGTCGCGCGTTGCTCGAGTACGAGGTCTACGAGCGGTTGCCGCTGTCCCACGTCGTCGGCGTCGTCGTGACGATCGCTCTCGCCCCGGTGGCGCCGCACCTGCCCGGTCTGGCGGTGAGCGTCGCCGCCGGTCTGGTGCTGCTGGGGGTCGCCACCGTCGAGTTCCTCCGGGCCCGGCATCGATCCACCGGCTAGCGGACCACAACGGTGATGGTGTGCTCCCGGCCGTCCTTGGGGATCGTCACGGCGACCGTGCCGGCGCGGACGAAGCGGATGTCCACCACGCCCGCCTCGTACTGCTGGGAGACCAACTCCGGGCGGTCCACGGTGACGAGCCCCGGGCCGATGCCCTGGATGCGCAGCACCGCGCCGGTGGCGAAGCAGAGCGATTTCAGCAGCTCGATCTCGGTCTCGGCGAGCGGCAGGTCGTAGCGGACCGCGCCCTGACAGGCCGGCGTCGCGTCGGTCGGCGGGGGAGTCGTTCGGGGCGTACCCCTGGGTCTGGTGGGCGCGGGCGGTGGCGCGGCCGGGCGCGCGCTGGTCGGCGGCGGTCGGAACGGCGACCCGGTGGGCGCGGGGATCGCGGAGATTCTGGGGATCGCGGTGGTGGCCGGCGTCGAACGGGTCGGCCCGGGCGGTTGGACGGGCAGGGGCGAGACGGCGTCGGCGCCGCCGCAGCCGGCGACCGCCACGGTGGCCGTGAGGACGACGACGAACCGGCGGAACGAGGCGCGGCTCATTCCGCGCCGAGCCGTTGCCGGACCTGCCGCCGGGCCAGGTGCAACCGGGACTTCACAGTGCCCAGCGGTACGTCGAGCAGGGCGGCGATCTCCGGGTAGCTCAGTCCGAGGACATCGCGCAGGGCGACCACCTCGGCGAGGTCGGGGTGGACCGAGTCGAAGGCGTCGAGCAGGTCGAGGCGGGTGCCGGCGACCACGCTGGTCCGTCGGGGATCGGCCTGGTCGGGCACCGGCATCCCGCCGGCCTCGAGCCGGCAGCGGCGGCGCAGCGTGCGGTACGTGGAGCGGGCCCGGTTGGCGGTCAGCCGGTGCAGCCAGGTGCGGAACGAGGAACGCCCCTCGAACCGGGTGATGCCGCCGGCCAGCGCCAGCAACGTGTCCTGGCAGGCCTCTTCGGCGTCCTCCCGGCTGGGCAGGAATCGGGCGCACAGCCGCAGCACCTCGGGGCGCACCGCGACCAGCAGGGCGTTCAGCGCGGCCGGGTCGCCGTGCGCGGCGGACCGGGCCAGGGCGTCGATGTCGTCCGCTTCGGGCATGCCGGTTGTCCAATGCTCGCCGGTGCCGATCCCTGAGGGTACGACCGGGGCCGCCGCAGCGGCCCCGTACCGTCCGGCACCCGACCCGAGACCGACGCGCTACTCGAAGCGGGACACGTCCCCGGCGCCCCGGCGCAGGATCTCCGGCTCGGGCCCGGACAGGTCGATCACGGTCGTCGGCTCCTTACCGCAGTCGCCGGCGTCGAGCACCGCGTCGAGCTGGTGGTCGAGCCGTTCCTTGATCTCCCAGCCCTGGGTCATCGGCTCCTCGTCGCCGGGCAGGACCAGCGTGCTGGACACCAACGGTTCGGCCAGTTCGGCCAGCAGCGCCTGGGTGACGGTGTGCCGGGGCACCCGCACGCCGACGGTCCGTTTCTTCGGGTGCAGCATCCGGCGGGGCACCTCGCGGGTGGCCGGCAGGATGAACGTGTAGCTGCCCGGGGTGGACGCCTTCACCAGGCGAAAGACCGAGTTGCTGATCTGCACGAACTGACCGAGCTGGGCGAAGTCGTGGCAGACCAGCGTGAAGTGGTGGCGATCATCGAGGTGTCGGATCTGTCGGATCCGGTCCAGCCCGTCCTGGTTGCCCAGTTGGGTGCCGAGCGCGTAGCAGGAGTCCGTCGGGTAGGCGACCAGCCCACCGCTGCGGATCAGGTCGGCGACCTGCCCGATGACCCGGGCCTGTGGGTTCTCCGGGTGTACGTCGTAGTACCTCGCCATCCTCCGAGACTAGGCGCACCCGGGGGCGATCAGGAGACGAGGGCCACCCTCGGCGCGGACGGTGGAGCCGCCGAGATCACCTCGGTAGGGTAGGTGCCGGTCGGCTCCGACCAACAAGATCCACACCGCCGGGGGGCGCCACGCATGGCTGATTCGTTCGCGCATCTGCACGTGCACACCGAGTACTCGATGCTCGACGGAGCGGCCCGACTGAAGGACCTGTTCGCCGAGGCCAAGCGGCTGGGCATGTCCGCTGTGGCGATCACCGACCACGGCAACATGCACGGCGCGAACGACTTCTACAACCAGGCGATGGCCGCCGGGATCACCCCGATCCTGGGCGTCGAGGCGTACGTGGCGCCGGAGTCGCGCTATCACAAGGCGCGGGTCAAGTGGGGTCGCCCGGAGCAGAAGAGCGACGACATCTCCGGTAACGGCGCGATCACCCACAAGACCATGTGGGCGAAGAACGCGCAGGGCCTGAAGAACCTCTTCACCCTCAACTCGCGCGCCTCCATGGAGGGGCACTACGTCAAGTGGCCCCGGATGGACATGGAGCTGATCGCCGAGCACGCCGAGGGGATCATGGCCACCACCGGCTGCCCGTCCGGCGCGGTGCAGACCCGGCTGCGGCTGGGCCAGTTCGACGAGGCACTCAAGGTCGCCGCCAGCTACCAGGACATCTTCGGCAAGGACAACTACTTCCTGGAGATCATGGATCACGGCCTCTCCATCGAGAGCCGGGTCCGCGAGGGGCTCACCGAGATCGCCCGCAAGCTGGACATCCCGCCGGTGGTCACGAACGACTCCCACTACACCCACGAGGCGCAGGCCACCGCCCACGACGTGCTGCTCTGTGTGCAGACCGGCAGCAACATCGACGACCCCAACCGGTTCCGGTTCGAGGGCGGCGGCTACTTCATCAAGAGCGCCGACCAGATGCGCGCGGTGGACTCGTCCGAGCTGTGGCAGGAGGGCTGCCGCAACACCCTGCTGGTCGCCGAGAAGGTCGACCCGGCCGGGATGTTCGAGTTCCACAACCTGATGCCGCGCTTCCCGGTGCCCGAGGGGGAGACCGAGGAGTCCTGGTTCCGCAAGGAGACCTTCGCCGGCCTGGCCCGCCGCTATCCGAACGGAATCCCGGAGGGGCACGTCGTCCAGGCGGAGTACGAGCTGGGCGTCATCAACCAGATGGGCTTCCCGTCCTACTTCCTCGTGGTCGCCGACTTCATCCAGTGGGCGAAGAACCAGGGCATCGCGGTGGGCCCGGGTCGTGGTTCCGCCGCCGGGTCGCTCGTCGCGTACGCGCTGGGCATCACCGACCTGGACCCGATCCAGCACGGCCTGATCTTCGAGCGGTTCCTCAACCCCGAGCGGGTCTCGATGCCGGATGTCGACATCGACTTCGACGAGCGTCGGCGCGGCGAGGTGATCAAGTACGTCACCGACAAGTGGGGTGAGGACAAGGTCGCCCAGATCGCCACCTTCGGCACGATCAAGGCGAAGGCCGCGATCAAGGACTCGGCCCGGGTCCTCGGTTTCCCGTACGCGGTCGGCGACCGGATCACCAAGGCCATGCCGCCCGCCGTGATGGGCAAGGACATCCCGCTCACCGGCATCTTCGACAACAAGCACCCCCGCTACGCCGAGGCCGGCGAGATCCGCGGCCTGTACGACTCCGACCCGGACGTCCGCAAGGTGATCGACACGGCCAAGGGCATCGAGGGGCTGATCCGGCAGACCGGTGTGCACGCCGCCGGCGTCATCATGTCCGCCGAGCCGATCATCGAGCACATCCCGTTGACGCGCCGCGACGCCGACGGGGCGATCATCACGCAGTTCGACTACCCGACCTGCGAGTCACTCGGGCTGCTGAAGATGGACTTCCTCGGCCTGCGCAACCTGACGATCATCGACGACGCGGTCAAGAACATCGAGCTGAACCACGGCCGGAAGCTCGACCTGCTGGGCCTGCCGCTGGACGACAAGGCCGCGTACGAGCTGCTGGCCCGCGGTGACACCCTGGGCGTGTTCCAGCTCGACGGTGGGCCGATGCGGTCCCTGCTGCGGTTGATGAAGCCGGACAACTTCGAGGACATCTCCGCCGTCCTGGCCCTGTACCGGCCCGGCCCGATGGGCGTCGACTCGCACACCAACTACGCGCTGCGCAAGAACGGCCTCCAGGAGATCACGCCGATCCACCCGGAGCTGGAGGAGCCGCTGCGGGAGATCCTGGCGCCCACCCACGGCCTGATCGTCTACCAGGAGCAGGTGCAGCGGGCCGCGCAGATCCTCGCCGGCTACACCCTCGGTCAGGCGGACCTGCTGCGCCGGGCCATGGGTAAGAAGAAGAAGGAGATCCTCGACAAGGAGTTCATCCCGTTCCGGGACGGCTGCCGCGAGCGCGGCTACTCCGACGAGGCGATCCAGGCGGTGTGGGATGTCCTGGTGCCGTTCGCCGGGTACGCCTTCAACAAGGCACACTCCGCCGCGTACGGCCTGGTCTCCTACTGGACGGCGTACCTGAAGGCGCACTACCCGGCCGAGTACATGGCCGGGTTGCTGACGTCCGTCGGTGACGACAAGGACAAGATGGCGCTCTACCTGGCCGAGTGTCGCCGGATGCGCATCCAGGTGCTGCCGCCGGACGTGAACACCTCGGCCGGGCCGTTCACCCCGGTCGGCAAGGACATCCGCTTCGGCCTCGCCGCCGTGCGCAACGTCGGGGCGAACGTGGTCGCCTCGATCATGCGCTGCCGGGAGGAGAAGGGCGAGTACGCCGACTTCTACGACTTCCTGTCCAAGGTGGACGCGGTGGTCTGCAACAAGAAGACAATCGAATCGCTGATCAAGGCGGGGGCGTTCGACTCCCTCGACCACCCCCGCAAGGGCCTGCTCGCGGTGCACGCCGACGCGATCGACGCGTACGCCGACGTCAAGCGCAAGGAGGCCGTCGGCCAGTACGACCTGTTCGGCGCCGGCTTCGGTGACGCCGACACCGGCAGCACCACTGTGATGCCGACCATCGGCGACAGCGAGTGGGACAAGCGCGACAAGCTGGCCTTCGAGCGGGAGATGCTCGGCCTGTACGTCTCCGACCACCCGCTGTTCGGCCTGGAGCACATCCTCAACGCGGCAGCCGACACCACCATCGCCTCCCTGGCCGAGGAGGGCGCGGTGCCCGACGGGGCGGTCGTCACCCTCGCCGGCATCCTGTCCGGGGTGCAACGCCGGGTCACCAAGCAGGGCCGCGCCTGGGCGTCGGCCACCCTGGAGGACCTGGCCGGTGGGGTGGAGGCGCTGTTCTTCCCCAACACCTACGAGGTGATCGGGCAGTACATCGCCGAGGACGCCATCGTGGTGGTCAAGGGTCGGGTGGACCGCCGCGACGACACCCCACGGATCATGGCGATGGACATGTCCATGCCGGACGTCAGCACCAGCGCCACCAACAAGCCCGTCACCCTCACCATCCCGGTGCACCGCTGCACACCGCCGCTGGTGGAGAAACTCAAGGAGACTCTGGTGCTGCACCCCGGCGACACCGAGGTGCACGTCAAACTCCAGAACGGCGGGCGCACCACCACCCTGCGGCTGGGTCCGTTCCGGGTGGCGGCGACGACCGCGCTGATGGGTGACCTGAAGAGCGTCCTCGGCCCGGCCAACGTGAGCTGACCGGGCCTCGGTCCGGCCGGCGTGCGCCGGCCGGACCGCCGGGCTCAGCCGCGGTCGGGGGCGCTGATCTCCCGCAGTTGGCCGTCGGCCAACCGCAACCACCGCTGCACGCCGATCTCGGCGAGGAACCGTTCGTCGTGGCTGACCACCACGAACGCCCCCTGGTACGCCGACAGCGCGCTCTCCAACTGACCCACGCTGACCAGGTCCAGGTTGTTCGTCGGCTCGTCGAGCAGCAGCAGTTGCGGCGCCGGTTCGGCGCAGAGCACACAGGCGAGGGTGGCGCGCAGCCGTTCACCGCCGGAGAGCACCCCGACCGGCAGGTTCACCCGGGCGCCCCGGAACAGGAACCGGGCGAGCAGATTCATCCGCTTGGCGTCCGGCAGGTTCGGCGCGTACGCGGCGAAGTTCTCCGCCACCGTACGGTCGAGGTCCAGCAGGTCCAGCCGCTGCGACAGGTACGCGATCCGCCCGTCGGCCCGCCGGATCTCGCCGCCGGCCGGGTCCAGGTCGCCGTTGACCAGGCGCAGCAGGGTCGACTTGCCGACGCCGTTCGCCCCGGTGAGCGCGATCCGTTCCGGACCCCGGATCACCAGGTCCGCGCCGTCGCCGCCGAACAGGTCCCGGTCGTCGAAGCGGGCCCGCATCCCCTGGCCGGAGAAGACCGTGCGCCCACCCGGGACGGTGGTGTCCGGCAGGTCCACGACGATCCGGTCCTCGTCGCGTACCGCCCGCCCCGCCTCGTCGAGCCGGGCCTTGGCCTGACCGAGCCGGGACGAGTGCGTCTCCTGCGCCTTGCCCGCCGACTCCTGCGCGCTGCGCTTGAGCCCACCGGCGACGATCCGAGCCAGGCCCGCGTTCTTCAGGTTCTTCGAGGCGTTGCTGGCCCGCCGGTCGGCGCGTTCCCGGGCCTGCTGCATCTCCCGTTTCTCCCGCTTGACCTCCTGCTCGGCGTTGCGCAGGTTGCTCTCGGCCACCTCCCGCGCCGCCTGCACCGCCTCGGTGTACGCGGTGAAGTTGCCCCCGTACCAGCGGATCTCGCCCTGGTCCAGTTCGGCGATGCGGTCCATCCGGTCCAGCAGCTCCCGGTCGTGGCTGACCAGCAGGAGGCACCCGGACCAGTCGGTCAGCACGTCGTAGAGCTTGTGCCGCGCCTCCAGGTCCAGGTTGTTGGTCGGCTCGTCGAGCAGCAGCACGTTCGGACGGCGCAGCAGTTGCGCCGCCAGACCGAGCGAGATCACCTGACCGCCGCTGAGGGTGTGCAGCCGGCGGTCGAGCGACAGCTCACCGAGGCCGAGCCGGTCCAACTCCGAGCGGGTGCGCTCCTCGATGTCCCAGTCGTCGCCGATGGTGGCGAAGTGTGCCTCGCTGGCGTCGCCGGCCTCGATGGCGTGCAGCGCCGCGATCCGCTCGGCCACGCCCAGCACCTGCGCGACGCTCAGGTCGCCGACCAGCGGGAGCGTCTGCGGGAGGTAGCCGAGCACACCGTCGACGGTGACGCTGCCACTGCTGGGCCGCAGCTCCCCGGCGATCAGCCGCAGCAGGGTGCTTTTGCCGGCGCCGTTGGGCGCGACCAGGCCGGTACGACCGCCGGGAACGGTGAAGGACAGCTCCGAGAAGACCGGGGTGTCGTCCGGCCAGGAGAAGGACAGGTTCGAGCAGACAATGAACGCATCAGACATGCGAGTGACCTCAAAGGGTGGGGTGGGCGTGCCTCAGCCGCCCGACGACAACGGGAACCGTGGAACGACAAGTGGCCACGGCGGCTGCGCAGGAGGCGCGCCGAACCAATGGCCGAACACATCCGGTCTCACCCGGAGATGTCGTCGTCACCCGCCATGTCTGGTCTCCCTGGTCGTACCGCTAACCCAACTCGCCGAGTCTAACAACGGATCGTCGCCCCGCCACAGGTTCCGGCCCACCTCCATCGATCTTGCACTTGCTGTCGAAGAAATGTCGCTTCTGCGGGCAATGGTCCCAGCAGAAAACGCAAGATCGGCGAGGTGTCAGCGGGGTCGGTACTCGACCTCGGGGCGGCCGGGGGTGCCGTAGCGGGGGGTTCGGGCGGCTCGGTCGACAGTCACCAGATACTCCAGGTAGCGGCGGGCGGTCACCCGGGAGATGCCGGTCAGCGCGCTCACCTCGGTCGCGGACAGCCCGACCTCCGCGCGGGTGCCGTCGGTGAGCGCGGCGCGTACCCGGTCGAGGGTCTGCGCGTCGAGCCCCTTGGGCAGGCTGTGCCCCGCGGTGCCGCGCAGGGTGGCGAACATCTGGTCCACCTCGTGCTGGGCGGCGACCTCGCCGTCGGCGAGCGCCTGGGCGCGGTAGTCGGCGTACCGCTCCAGCTTGTCGCGGAACGCGGCGAACGTGAACGGCTTGAGCAGGTAGTGGGTCACCCCGAGGGACACCGCGGTGCGCACCACCGCCAGGTCCCGCGCGGACGTCACCGCGAGCACGTCGACGCTGCTGCCGGCCGCGCGCAGCGCCCGGCAGACGTCCAGGCCGTGCAGGTCGGGCAGCCGAAAATCCAGGAGTACGAGGTCCACGTCGCCGCCGCCGTTGGCGCGCAGGGCCGCCATCGCCGCCCGCGCGGTGTGCGCCACCCCGACCACCACGAAACCGGGAACCCGTTCGGTGTACGCGCTGTGCGCCTCGGCCAGCAGCGGCTCGTCCTCGACGACCAGCACCCGGATGGCGGTCATCACCGTTCGATCCTGCTCGGCAGCCGGACGGTGAACAGGCTGCCGCCGTCATCGGAGCGACCCACCTCGGCGCTACCGCCGTGCCGGCGCACCACCTGCCCGACCAGCGCCAGGCCGAGACCCCGGCCGGTGCTCTTGGTGGACCAGCCGCGCCGGAACGCGTCGGCGACCCGCTCCGGTGCCAGCCCGGGGCCGCTGTCGGCGACCCGGACCACCAGTTCGTCGTCGGCCGCGCCGACGAAGACCCGCACCCGGCGCGGCGCCGGCGTACCGGCCACCGCCTCCAGGGCGTTGTCGACCAGGTTGCCGACCACTGTGAGCAGGTCACCGGTCGGCAGCGGACTGTCGTCGAGGCGGCAGTCCGGCTCGATGACCAGATCCACCCCGCGCTCGCCGGCCTGTGCGGACTTGCCGAGCAGCAGGGCGGCCAACGCCGGCTCGGTCACCGCGCCGACCACCCGGTCGGTCAGCTGCTGGGCGAGGGCCAGGTCCCGGGTGCCGAGCCGTACGGCCTCGTCGGCGCGACCCAGCTCGACCAGGGTCAGCACGGTGTGCAGCCGGTTGGCCGACTCGTGGGTCTGCGCCTGCAACGCCTCGGTCAGCGCGCGCACCGAATCCAGCTCGCTGGCCAGGGTGCGCAGCTCGGTCTGGTCGCGCAGGGTCAGCACGGTGCCGAGCACCGCGCCCTCGAAGCGGGTGGTCCGCTGGTTGGCGACGAGCACCCGGTCACCGGCGACGATCGGCTCGTCACGGGCGTCGCGCCCGGAGTCGAGCAGCTCGGCCGCCGCGGGCGGCAGGTCGATCCCGGCCACCGGCTGGTCGATCACCGGCGCGTCCGCGTCGAGCCCCAACAGCCGGCGGCCCTCGTCGTTCACGAGAGCCACCCGACGATCGGTGGTCAGCACGACGAGACCTTCGCGCACCGAGTGCAGAACGGCGTCGTAGTACTCGTACATTCGGGTCATCTGCGCCGGTCCCAGGCCGTGCGTCTGGCGACGGAGCCGGCGGCTGAGCAGCCAGGAGCCCGTCGCGGCGAGCGCCAGAGCCGGCGCGACCACACCGAACAGCACCGGCAACTGGCCGAGCAGCTTCTTGTCGATCTCGCGGGTGGTGATGCCCACCGAGACCAGACCGACGAGGCGTCGCTGCTCGTCGTACACCGGAACGACCGCGCGCACCGACTCGCCGAGCGTCCCGACGTTGGTGGTGGTGAACGCGCGGCCCGCCAGAGCGGGCCCGATCTCACCGACGAACGGCTCGCCGATCCGGTCCTGCGTCGGGTGCGAGAAACGGGTGCGGTCGGGGGCCATCACCACCACGAAGTCGGTGCCCGTGGCCTGCCGGGTCGATTCGGCGTACGGCTGGAGGACCCTCGCGGGGTCGGCGGTCGTGAGGGCCGCGCGGACGTCGGGAGAGCCGGCCACGGTCTGCGCCACCGCGAGCACCTCCTCCTGCGCGGCCTGGCGGGAGTCGCTGCGGGCCAGCCAGACGGCGCCCGCCGCGCCGGCCAGCACGAGCAGCGTCACCACCACCGCCTGGAGGGCGAAGAGTTGTCCCGCGATGCTCCACTGGCGTCGGGCCACCTCCACCACCTCCTCGTCGCGCCACCGTTTCTGCCAACGCGGTGAACAGAATGACCGCAAGGCTGTCAACGGGTGAGACGCGCTTCACATTGTCGACATGGACACCACCGCATCCGCCACCACCCCGGCACCAGCGGTCCGCCGGGACCGTACCCGTTACCTGTATCTGGCCGTCATCGTGGCCGTGGTCGCCGGCATCGTGGTCGGCCTGGTCGCCCCCGATTTCGGCAAGGAACTCAAGCCGATCGGCACCGGCTTCGTCAACCTGATCAAGATGATGATCAGCCCGGTCATCTTCTGCACCATCGTGCTCGGCGTCGGCTCCGTACGGCAGGCCGCGAAGGTCGGCAAGGTCGGCGGTCTGGCCCTCGGCTACTTCCTGACCATGTCGACCGTCGCGCTCGCCATCGGCCTGGTCGTCGGCAACCTCATCCACCCCGGCTCCGGCCTGAACCTCGGCCCGGACCTCGTCGGCTCCGGCAAGGCCGCCGCCGGTGACGAGGCCGCCGGTACTGCCGACTTCCTGCTCGGGATCATCCCGACGACGCTGCTCTCCTCGCTCACCGAGGGCAAGGTGCTCCAGACGCTGCTGGTCGCCCTGCTGGTCGGCTTCGCCGTCCAGGCCATGGGCCGGCGGGGTGAGCCGGTGCTCAGCGCCATCACCGTCATCCAGCGGGTCGTCTTCAAGGTCCTCGCCATGATCATGTGGCTGGCGCCGATCGGCGCGTTCGGCGCGATGGCCGCGGTGGTCGGCGCGACCGGCGTGGACGCCCTCAAGAGCCTCGCCCAAATCATGGTGGGCTTCTACGCCACCTGTCTGATCTTCGTGCTGGTGTTCCTGGGCGCGCTGCTGTGGTTCGTGGCCCGGATCTCGATCTTCTCGCTGCTGCGTTACCTGGGCCGGGAGTTCCTGCTGATCCTGTCGACCTCGTCGTCGGAGTCGGCGCTGCCGCGGCTGATCGCCAAGATGGAGCACTTCGGCGTGAGCAAGCCGGTCGTCGGCATCACGGTGCCGACCGGCTACTCGTTCAACCTGGACGGTACGGCGATCTACCTGACCATGGCGTCGCTGTTCATCGCCGACGCGCTGGGCAAGCCGCTGGCCATCGGCGAGCAGATCTCGCTGCTGCTGTTCATGATCATCGCGTCGAAGGGTGCCGCCGGAGTCACCGGCGCCGGGCTGGCCACGCTGGCCGGCGGCCTCCAGTCACACCGGCCGGACCTCGTCGACGGGGTCGGGCTGATCGTCGGCATCGACCGGTTCATGTCGGAGGCGCGGGCGCTGACCAACTTCGCCGGCAACGCGGTGGCGACAGTGCTGGTGGGAACCTGGACCGGCGAGTTCGACCGGGAGCGGGCGGCCGCCGTGCTGAGCGGCAACGACCCGTTCGACGAGGCCACCATGGTCGACGAGCACGACGACGACGAGGCGGCGCCCCGCCCCGACGAGAAGCAGGCCGCGCCAGCCGGAGCCCCGGCCTGAGTCACGGCGTGGACCCGGGGTCGCGGCGGCGCAGCGCCGCCGCGACCCCGTCTGCCAGTGATCCACTCCGTTTCCCGAAAATCGGGGCATCCGAGCGGCCCCGACACCGCGCTTTCCTGAAATCCGAGTCGATCTTCGGGTACCGGGCGGGGAGGGTCGGAGGTGTCAGCGTCGGCGTGCTCGCCACATCGTGTGCTCCCGGGAGATCGCCGTCTCCGTGTCGTTCACGAACCGCGACAGTTCGGCCTCCGAGCCGATCCGGGTGGCGAGCGACCCGATGGCGGCAAGCTCCTGACTCGCCAGGGCATAGGCGGTGGCCACCGCGCCGTGTTGCCGTGTCTGCGTCCAGGCCGCGCCGGCCGCGACCGCTGCGGCGGCCACGCCGAGCAGGTCGACGTCGGTCAGCCCGGCAGCCCGCGACACGGCCAGGGTCACCCCGACTATCTCCAGCACGAGCATGCTGACCGACCAGCGGGTCGCCCGCGCTCGATTCGACAATGATCGTTCGGCGTACCAGGCTCGCTGGGCCTCAAGACGGTCGGTCAGGTACGCGGCGCGGCGCTCCTCGAGGGAGGCGGCCCGCAGTGTCCGCATTCCTTCCGTGATCTGTTGCCCCGCCACCGCTGGGGCCGCCAACCCGGCGGCCGCCATGTCTCGGGTCAGGCCCAACAGTCGGTTGGTGAATTCCTCGACGCTGTCCGAGTCGCTCTGCGCTCGGGGAAAAGGGTCAGCCGCGATGGTGAATCGCCACGTGAGCGACTTGATCGATTCGGAGAGGGCTCTGCCGACGTACCAGCGTTCATTGGGGCGATTGGTGAAAAGAAAGACCTCGACGATCGAGGTGGCGGCGAAGGCGCCCGCCGCGAGCGCCGGGCCCAGGGCGAAATCGTCGAGCTTCCACGTGGCGACTCCCGCGATCGCGGCCACCAGGAGCAGGGACAGCCGCAGCGCGATCAGGGTCGCGTACACGCGTTGGCCGCGCTGCGACTCGTAGGACACGGCACGCTGAAACGGGGGAAGATCCTCGGCCTTCAGCATGTCGTTGACCTCTCGACAGATCGTCCAGGGCGTCGACGGGGGTGAACAGCGATCCCGGCGAACAGTCGGTACGCAGGCTGTGTAGACAGTAGACCCCGCCGTCCACCCAGCCGGGCTGAGCGCGGGGGGCTAGGGCGTGGTGGTCTTGTCGCAGGGGACGCCGATGCCGAGGTCGACGGGGTCGTCCTGACCGTTAGACGTCACGATGAGCGGTACGCAGGCGGCCTGCGCCACCCAGGTGCCGCCGACGAAGGCCATCCACTGCGCCTGCCCACCCTCCGGCGCGCAGGCGTGCACCGTGACGGTCGCCGCAGGCGTGCCGGTGCCGCCCCAGCCGAGCCGGGCCTTGTCCTGCCAGCCCGGGGCCACCCGCAGGTCGACGACTGTGCCGGCGCGGACGACGAGCCCCCATTTGGCGAACAGCCGCGCCGCCGGGTCGGCCTCCCCGGAATCTTGCGCCGACAACACGCGGGCATCGGGCACCGCCACGTCCTTGCCCACCAGCCGGTAGCCCGTCGGCGGTGCCGCCAGCGCGTCGACCGATGGCGTGCAGGGTGGCCCACCACCGCTGGCGCCCGTCGACGGCGCGGCGTTGTCGGGCGGCGGCGTGGTGTGCTGGCGCGAGTCACCCGTCGGCGTGCAGGCGGACAGGACCACCACCAGGCTCAGGAAGCCCCACCAGGCGACGGGCCTGGTCCGGCTGCCAACCCCGGGCTCCGGGAGGCCCGGGGCACGTGGGGTCCGGGTCGCGCCGGCATGCGCACTCATCCGATATTCATAACCGCTGGCCGGACCCGGCGCGACCCTGGACAGCGGAGCCCGCCGTGGATCTGGCCACCGCGTCCCGGGGCGCCAACCCGACATGGCGGGCCAACTCAGCGCTGACGGCGGGCACCGCGATGGTTACGGTCGTGAATGCCGAGGTTTCCCGATCGTTCGAGGAGTGATCGCATGCCCCCCTCTCCGTCCCGGCTCTTCGCCGAGATAGCGACGGCCGAACCACCCGCCGAGACCAGAGTGGTCATGCGACGGGCGGTGGTGCTCGGTGGCAGCATGGCCGGGTTGCTGGCGGCCCGGGTGTTGAGCGACCACGCCGAGGAAGTGCTGATCATCGAACGGGATCCGTCCGATGTCGACGCCGGGCCACGGCCGGGCGTGCCCCAGGGCAGTCAGGTGCACGCGCTGCTGCCCGCCGGTCAGGTCCAGTTGGAGCGCTGGTTTCCCGGCATCGCCGACGAGGCGCTCGCGCTCGGCGCCCCGCCGCCACCGCGCGACCCGGGCACGGCGAAGGTCTTCGTGAACGGCATGTTGGGTCTGCCGCCTGCGGCGACCGGCACCGGGCCGGCGCTGATCACCACGCGCCCGTTCCTGGAGGCGCTGGTCCGTCGGCGCACCCTGGCCATCGACAACATCCGCCTGGTGTACGGGCGGGCGGAGGGCCTGGTCTTCGACGAGCGGCGGGTCACCGGCGCCCGGTACGTGCCCGAGGGTGGTACCGAGCCCATCGTCGAAGCCGCCGACCTGGTGGTCGACGCGATGGGGCGCTCCAGCCGGTTGAGCGACTGGCTCGCCGAGCACGGGTGGCCGCGTCCGCCGCTGCACCGCATGCCCATCAAGCTGAACTACGCCACGGCGCTCTTCAAGCGCGACGAGCAGGTCAGCGACGCCTGGGTGGCGGTCTTCCACACCATGGCGGGCAAGGGGCGTACCGCCCGGATCGGTGGAATCAACTCGGTCGAGGGGGACCGCTGGATCATGTTGGTGGCCGGCTACGACGGGGACCGGCCCAGCCGCGACGTCGCCGACTTCACCGCCCGCTGCCGGGAGCACTACCCGCAGATGTTCGGCGACATCGCCGAAAACGGGGAGATGCTCGGCGGGGTGGTCACGTACCACCAGGCGGACAGCCGACGCCGCGACTTCCACAAGCTCGACCGCCTGCCCGCCGGGTTGGTCGCCGCCGGCGACGCGGTCGCCTCCTTCAACCCGGTGTACGGCCAGGGCATGACCTCCGCGACACTGCACGCCTCCTGCCTGTCGAAGTACCTGCGGTCCGGTCCGAAGCCGCACGACGAGCCCGCGCGGGCGTACTTCGACAAGGTCCGCGTGGTGGTCGACGCCGCCTGGCAGATCTCCACCACCGCCGACATCGAGCTGCCGCACGTCGACGGGCCGTACCCGCCCGGCTACAAGGTCACCAAGTGGTTCGGGGAGCTGCTCTTCCGGGCGTCGCTGACCGATCCGGTGCTCAACGCCCGGCTGGGTCGGGTCACCACAATGCTCGACCACCCGGCCGCCCTGAGCCGCCCCGGCACCCTGTTCCGGGCCCTCCGGCTCGGGCTGCTCGGCAGCTCCCGGCGGTGATTCGTCGCCAAACCCGCCGCCCGTCGCGCGGCGCGGTGGAGAATGGTGGGCCGGGGAGGGGTGCTGCGACAAACCGGGGGAGCGGTCGTGCTCGGAACCAGCCTCCTTGGCCGGCTTCGCCGCCGTGACCCGGGTGACGCCATCCTGCGACGCGCGGCCCGACTGACGCTCGTCGCGTCCGTCGTCTTCTACGGCTGCCGGTACGGGGCGGGCAGCTCGACGCTCGCCACGTACGGGTTGTTCGGCACGATCGCCGCCGGGTCGTTCGCGCAGCTACCTGGTCCGGCGCCGCAACGGGCGCGGATCCTCGTGCTGTCGCTGCCGGTGGTGTGGGCGCTGATCGCGCTGGGCTCGCTGTTGGCGTGGAGCACCTGGGCTGCCGCCGGTGGCATGCTGGTCGTCGGGTTCGTGGTGGCGTTCGCCGGGGTCGGCAACCCGCGTCTGGTGGGGTTGGCGAGCGCGTTCCAGCTCTTCTACATCCTGGCGTCGTTCCCGCCGTACCAGCCGGGCACCCTGCCGGAGCGACTCGGTGGGGTGACCCTCGCCGTCGTGCTGCTCGCCGCGGCCGAGGTGTTTCTCTGGCCCGACCCGGTGCCGGTTTCCTACCGGCAGCGCCTCGCCGAGGCGGCGGACGGCGTTTCCGCCTTCCTCGACGCCGCCGCCGAGAGGTTGACCGACCCGCACGCCGCTGCGGGTGATCGGGACGCGCGGCGCGAGCGGGCGTACGACGTGGTGGCGGCGATCGAGCTGAACCGCAGCCCTCCGGAGTGGGCGCCCACCGCCGCCGGCGCTCAGGATCGGGCGTTGCGGATCTGCGCGACCGCGTTGCGGGAGGTGCTCGCCGAGGCGGACCGGTTGGCGGCGGACGCCCCGCCGGAGCCGATCCCGGACCTGGCGGCGGCGCGTCTGCTGCGCTCCTGCGCGGACACCACCCGCGCGGCCGGCCGGAGCCTGTCCCCGGGTGCCCCGGCGGTGGCCCCGGCCGACCTGGACGTGGCGGTCGGACGAGCCGAGGCGGCGTACCCCATTGCAGAGGGTCAGGCCCGCGACGCGCCGGACGTACCCCGGTTGTGCCGGGACGCGACCGCGCTGGCCCTCGCGGACCAGGTGCGGGTCTTCGTCGTCGGCTCCCGGGTGGCCACCGGGGCGCGGCTCGCCGGCGACGACGCCTCCTCGGCGCTGTTCGAGTACGTCCGGCGCAGCCCGTGGACGCTGTACTGGTGGCAGTTCCGCGCCCACCTGGCGCCGCGCTCGGCCCACCTGCACAGCTCACTGCGGCTGGCCGTGGCGCTCGCCATCGCCCGGGTGGCCGCCGGGGTGTTGCAGCTGACCCACGGCTTCTGGGTGCTGCTGGCCACCCTCACGGTCCTGCGCACCTCGGCCGCCGACACCCGCACCGCGCTGCGGCCGGCCGTGCTGGGCACGATCATCGGTGCGGTCGTCAGCGGCGGGGTGATGCTCGTCGTCGACGAGCCGATCGTGTACGCCGTCGTGCTGCCGGTCACCCTGCTGCTGGCCTTCGGCGTCGGCCGCCTGCTCGGTCCGGTGTGGCAGCAGGCGCTGTTCACAGTGCTGTTGACAGTCGTCTTCGCCCAGCTCAGCCCGGAGGGGTGGCGGCTCGCCGAGGCCCGCCTCGTCGACGTGCTGCTCGGCGCGGTGATCGGCGTGCTCGCCGGGGTGGCGATCTGGCCGCGCGGCGCGGGCCACGACCTGCGGCACAACGCCACCCGCTACCTGGCGGCCAGTGCGGACGCTGTCGAACAGACGGTTCAGGCGATGCTCGGCGATGCTCCGCCGCCTGCCGGTGCCCTCGGCCGGGTCCGTCGCCGCATGGTCCTGATCGACTCGTCGTACTGCCAGTACCACTCGGAGCGGCACGATCCGCACCGTCAGCAGGTGAACTGGGACGCCGTGCTGAGCGCCGGGCACCAGGTCGTGCCTGGCGCGGAGTCGCTGCTGCGCCGCAACCCGCCTGGCTGCCTCGCCGGCTGGCCCGGGGCGGCGGCGCTGCTGCGAGACTCCGTCGGGCGACTGCGGTCGGCGTACGACGCCCTCGCCGCCGAGGTCGCCCACGGCCGGACATCGGACCGGGCGCCGGCCTCGACCAGCTGCGTCAACCAGTTGGACCGGATCCGTCCGCTCCTCGGCGAGGCCGACCACCAGTCGGTCCGGCACCTGGTGGAGGTCGACCGGTGGCTCGCCGGCCTCGCCGACAGTCTGGCCCGGATCCGCCCACCCGCTGCCGACGAGTCGATCGGGCGCCGTCGTAGGCCGTGAGGCCGGTGTCGCCGGCGTCGATGTGACCGATCCGGTGCCCCAACCAGTCAACACATGTGGAAGCCCACCGGGGCCACGGGAGGAAACATGGACCAGAACCTGCGGGTGCTCTTCGACCGCGCTGTCGCCGACGAGCCCGAACTAACCCTTGTCGACCTGGTCGGTGACGCGGTGGCCGCCGGCACCACCCTGCGTCGACGCCGGCAACGGCTGGCGGCGACCGGTGCCGCAGCCCTGGTCGCCATCGCGACGGTGGCTGTGGTGAACGTGGCGACACCGCCGCAAGGGTCGGCGCCGGCACCGACGACGGTGCCGGCAGCGTTCGGCATGCTGGTGAACAAGGAATGCGGGGCTCCCGCCGGGGAGACCGCGACCGACGCCGCGGTCTTCCTTGCCCTGGAGGTCACCGATCAGCAGCGCGGTGCGGTCAACCGCGCGCTGGACGCGGACCCGGCGGTCGGGACTGTGGCGTATGAGAGTCGCGAGGTGGCGCTGAAGAAGTTCAAGAAGGTGTACCCGGACGCACACGAACTCGACGACCACATCGTTTCCAGCCAACTGCCGGAGTCGTTCCGGATCAGGCTCGTCGCGCGGTCCCAGTACGCGGAACTGGCCGCGCGGGTCGAACGTCTGCCCGGTGTCGAAGCGATCATCGGCATCGACTGCCCGGCCGGCACCGACGCATCGGTGGTCGACTGATGGCGGGTGCCCGCTGGGGCGCGGCTCGACGGCGCGAGCAGACCGCCCAGCAGGCGGAGTTCACCGCGTTCGTCGAGACCACCGCACCGAAGCTGCGGCGTACCGCCTACCTGATGTGTCGCGACTGGCACCTCGCCCAGGACCTCACCCAGACGACCTTCGCGAAGATGTACGCGAACTGGGGCCGGATCCGGCGCACCGCGAACCTCGAGGCGTACAGCCGCCGGGTCCTCATGAACGCCGTCTTCGACCAGAACAAGCGGCGCAGCGCCGCCGAGGTCGTGCTCGCCGAGCTGCCGGAGGTGTCGCCGCAGCGGCCCGACGACACCACGGAGCTGCACGTTGCCCTGCTCCAGGCGTTGGCCACCCTGCCGATCCGCGACCAGGCCATCGTGGTGCTCCGGCACTGGGAGGATCAGAGCGTCGAGGCAGTCGCCAGCACCCTCGACGTCTCCGTGTCGGTGGTCAAGATGCAGAACGCCCGCGCGTTGACCAAGCTGCGGGCGTTGCTCGGTCAGGACTTCGTCCGAATCTGACAGGCCGCCGATCGCCGATTGGCCGTGCCCGTCGCGCGTCGCTCGGCCTAGCGTCGACGGCATGGAGATCGAGCAGGCGCAGAAACTGTGGCAGCCGGAGCCGGGCTGGTTGAACACGGCCAGCTACGGGTTGCCGCCGGAGCCGGCGTGGGCGGCGTTGCAGGAGGCTCTCGCCGCCTGGCGGGTTGGTCGTACGTCGTGGGAGGGCTGGGGCGAGTCGACGCATCAGGCTCGCGTCGCCTTCGCCGGCCTCATCGGGGTGCCGGTCGGTGACGTGGCGGTCGGCGCGGCGGTGTCCCAGCTCCTCGCGCCGGTCGCGGCGGCGCTGCCGGCCGGTGCCACGGTGGTGGTCCCCGAGGTCGAGTTCACCTCGAACCTCTTCCCCTGGCTGGTTCAGGAGGAGCGTGGCGTCAAGGTCCGCACGGTGCCGCTGGAGTCCCTGGTCGACGCCATCGACGCCGATACCGATCTGGTGGCGTTCAGCCTGGTGCAGTCGGCCGACGGGGCGGTCGCGGCGTACGACGAGATCGTGGCCGCGGCCCGCGCGCACGGCACGCTGGTGGCGGTGGATGCGACCCAGGCGTGTGGCTGGCTGCCGTTCGACGGCAGCCGGGCCGACGTGGTGGCGGTGGGCGGCTACAAGTGGCTGATGAATCCGCGCGGGACGGCGTACGCCTATCTGGCCCCCGGGTTGCGCGAGCGGCTGCGCGCCGACGCGGCCGGCTGGTACGCGGGCCGCGACCCGCACGCCTCCTACTACGGCCCGCCGCTGCGGCTGGCCGACGACGCCCGCCGGTTCGACATCTCACCGGCCTGGTTCAGCTGGGTCGGTGCGGCGCCCGCCCTGGAGGTGGTCGCCGAGATCGGCGTGTCGGCGATCGGGGCGCACAACGTGGCACTGGCCAACCGGTTCCTGACCGGGCTGGGCCGGGCACCGGGGGAGAGCGCCATCGTCAGCGTGGACGTGCCCGACGCGGAGCAGCGCCTCGCGGCTGCCGGCATCCGGGCGGCGGTGCGCGCCGGACGGGTCCGGGCCTCGTTCCACATCTACTCCACCGAGGCCGACGTGGACGCCGCGCTGACCGCGTTGACCGGGTAGGCCGGCCGCGCCCGTTGCGGGCACGGCCGACCGGTCAGGAGCAGATGCTGAAGGTCGCGCCCGTGTACGCGAGAGGCTGCCACTCCAGATCGGGCCCGAGGCTCATGTCCCACCTGCCGTTCGGGAGGCGGCCGAAGTAGATGAAGTTGCTGCCGAGCCCGTCGTAGTAGAACCAGTTGTCGCCCTCGTACGTGCTGAGGCGGGTTGCCGCCCTGGCGAGGGTCCTGGGGCCGACGATGCCGTCGCTCACCAGGCCCCGGTCGCGCTGCCACCGCTTGGTGGCGGCCGTCGTCGCCGCGCCGAACCGGCAGTCGAGGCCGGAGGCGGCAAGGTAGCCGTCCGCCAGCAGGATCTTCTGCCACATGGCGACGACGTTGTTGTAGGACCGGGTCGACGCGGAGATGGGGCCCTCGTCGTTCCAATCGTCGGTCCAGGTGCCCGAGCCCGCGACGTACCCCTGGCTGACGCTCGCGGACGCGGGCGCGGCCGCGATGACGACAGCGCCGGCGGTGGCGACGGCCATCGCCACCGTGGCGGCTCTGCTTCGTAGGAACATGCGTATCCCCCTCTGGCTGATCGGACGGGTGGTACGCGATACACGTCTCGCCACGCCGCTCTGTTGCACGTCAGTCAGGGAACGGACACGTGGGCTCAGGCCAGGTGGCCACCGATCTTCGTGTAGCCGCGCAGCAGGTCCCGCGAGATGATCAGCCGCTGCATCTCGTCGGTGCCCTCGAAGATCCGGTAGAGCCGGACCTGCCGGTACCAGCGTTCGATCGGCAGCTCTCGGGTGTAGCCCATGCCGCCGTGGATCTGGAGCACCCGGTCGACCACCCGGTTGACCATGCCGGCGCCGTAGAGCTTGCCCATCGACGAGGCGTGCCGGGGGTCCAGGCCCGCGTCGACAGTCCACGCCGAGCGCAGCACCAGCCAGCGGGCCGCCTCCAGCTCCGTCTCGGAGTCGGCGATCATCCACTGGATGGCCTGGTTGGTGCCGATCTTCGTGCCGAAGGTCTCGCGGGTGTTGGCGTACTCGATGGCCATCTGCAACACCCGCTCGGCGATGCCGATGGCGTGCGACGGGATGGTGTAGCGCCCCTTGCCGATCCACTCCATGCCGAGCGTGAAGCCCTGCCCGATCTCACCGAGGATGTTGCGGTGCGGTACGCGTACGCCGTCGAAGATGAGTGATGCGGGCCCGCCCTCGCCCATCGTCTGGATGAACTCCGAGCGCCAGCCCATCGACCGGTCCACCAGGAACGCCGTGGCGCCGCCGTTGCGGGCGCCCTTCTCCCGGTCGGTCACCGCGACCACGATGGCGAAGTCGGCATCGTGACCGCCGGTGATGAAGGTCTTCTCGCCGTCGAGGATCCAGTCGTCGCCGTCGCGGCGGGCGGACAGCCGGATGTTGGCCGCGTCGGATCCGGCGCCCGGTTCGGTGATCGCGAAGCAGGAGCGTCGCTCGCCCTCGATGGTCGGGATGAGGAACTCCCGCTTCTGCTCCTCGGTGGCGTGGAACAGGATGTTGTCCGCCTCGCCGCCGAAGCGGAACGGCACGAACGTGTGGCCCAGCTCGGTCCAGATCAACGACTGGAGTACGGCTGGCAGGTTCATCCCGCCGTACTCCTCCGGGGTGGCCAGGCCCCAGAAGCCGAACTTGCGCGCCTTGAGTTGCAGTTCGCGCACCTCGGAGTGGTCGAGGCCCGGCTGGTGCGCCCGTTCCCGGCGGAGCACCTCCGCTTCCAGGGGCATCACCTCGCGGGTTATGAACGCGCGCACGGTGTCTCGGACGGCGCGTTCCTCGTCGGACAGTGCGAAGTCCACGGTTCCCCCTCGGTCGGCGTGGTGGTGCGCCGCCACGGCCGTAGCGGTCCCTCATAAACTAGCGGTGTAAGTTTTCATTCGTCCAGACCCCTTCTCCGGCCGACGTGGTGACGCCTGCCCGCAGGCGGTCCCCGATAGGGTGCGTGAACAGGTGGTTCCCACGGGGAGGGACACCGCAGACCGAGGAGTTCTGACGTGCCCCGACCTCGACGGCCTCTGCTCACCCGCGACCGGATCGTCGAGACGGCGCTCGCGCTGATCGACGCCGACGGGCTCGGCGCGCTCTCCACCCGCCGACTCGCCGCCGCGCTCGGCGTACAGGGCCCCTCGCTCTACAACCACTTCGCCACCAAGGACGAGATCCTCGACGCGGTCGCCGACACGGTCACCGGTGCCGTCGACACCAGCGGCTTCGCCAGCCGGGACTGGCTCGCCGCGCTGCGGGACTGGGCCTGGTCGTACCGGAGGGCGCTCACCGCGCACCCGAACATCGTGCCGTACCTGGCGCAGGGGCCGGGTCGTCGACCGGCTGCCCTCGCCATGGCCGACGCGGTCTACGGCGGGCTGGTCCGGGCCGGTTGGCCGCCGGCCCGCGCCACCCACATCGGCGCGGCGCTGCGGTACTTCGTGGCCGGGTCGGCGCTCGGCTCGTTCGCCCGCGGTTTCGTCGAGGACCCGGAGCTGTACGCGGCGCACTACCCGCACCTGCGCCAGGCCCACCGGCTCGCCGAACACCAGCAGAGCGTGGACGAGGGCGCCTTCGCCCTGGGCCTGGACGCCCTGCTGCACGGACTGGCCGCCGAGTACAACCGCACCGTCGAGACGGTGGAGTCCGCCCGGCCCAACGGGTAGCGTCCAAACTCCCAGCGCTAGTTTCATCGCCCGTCGCGACCCCCGTCGCCATCGCCCATCGCCCACCCTCGAAGGGACGACATGGACCTCGCCGCCCCGCCGTCGCTGTTGCCCGACTCCCTGCGCCTGCGGCGCCACCTGCACGTCGGCGGGGAGTGGACGCCTCCCGCCGACGCCGGTCTCATCGACGTGGAGAACCCGAGCACCGGGGAGCTGATCGGTCAGGTGCCGGCCGGCACCCCGGCCGACGTGGAACGCGCCGTGGCCGCGGCCCGGGCCGCGTTTCCCGGTTGGTCGGCCGCCACCCCCGCCGAGCGCTCCGCCCACCTCGACCGGCTGCACGCGGCGCTCACCGCCCGCGCCGACGACCTCGCCCGCACCATCGCCGTGGAGCTGGGCTCGCCTCTCAAGCTCGCCGCCCGGGTGCAGGTCGGGCTCCCGCTGACAGTGCTGCGCGACCACGTCGCGCTCGCCGCCCGCGCGCCGATCGAGGAGAGCATCGGCAACTCCCTCGTCGTCCGCGAGCCGATCGGCGTGGTCGGCGCGATCACCCCGTGGAACTACCCACTGCACCAGGTGATGGCGAAGCTCGCACCCGCCCTGGCCGCCGGCTGCACTGTGGTGCTCAAACCCAGCGAGCTGACCCCGTTGACCGCGTACCTGCTCTTCGACGCGGTCACCGAAGCCGGCCTACCGCCGGGCGTGCTCAACCTGGTCCCCGGCACCGGGCCGGTGGTCGGCGAGGCGCTCGCCGGGCACCCCGACGTCGACCTGGTCTCCTTCACCGGCTCCACCGCCACCGGCGCGCGGATCATGCGGCTCGCCGCCGACCGGATCGCCCGGGTCGCGCTGGAACTCGGCGGGAAGTCCGCCAACGTGATCCTTCCCGACGCCGACCTGGCCACCGCCGTCAAGGTGGGCGTCGGCAACGCCCTGCTCAACTCCGGGCAGACCTGCACCGCCTGGACCCGGATGCTGGTGCACCGCGACCGGTACGACGAAGCCCTCGACCTGATCGCCACGGCCGTGGCCGGCTACCGACTCGGCGACCCGTTCGACTCGGCGACCCGGCTCGGCCCGCTGGTCTCCGCCGCCCAGGCCGAGCGGGTGCGTGGCCACATCGACCGGGCCCTCGCCGACGGCGCCCGGCTGGTCGCCGGCGGGCCCGACGCCCCGGTGCCGACCCGGGGGCACTTCGTCGCCCCGACCGTCTTCGCCGACGTGCACCCCGACAGCGCGCTCGCCCAGGAGGAGGTCTTCGGCCCGGTGCTCGCCGTCATCCCGTTCGCCGACACCGACGAGGCGGTCGCCATCGCCAACAACTCGAAGTACGGGCTGGCCGGCGCAGTCTGGTCCGCCGACACCGACGCGGCGCTCGCGGTGGCCCGGCGGCTGCGCACCGGCGCGGTCGACATCAACGGTGCCCCGTTCAACCCGCTCGCCCCGTTCGGCGGCTACAAACAGTCCGGCCTGGGCCGGGAGTTGGGCGTGCACGGGCTGGCCGAGTTCTGCGAGCTGAAGGCGATCCAGCGATGACCGACCCCGAGCTGTCCCCGGCCGCGCCCAGCGGCGGCACCGAACTGTCCCCGGCCGCGCCGGGCGGCGGCGCCGAGCCGGCGCCCGCGCCGGTCATCGTTCGCGCGCTGGTCGCGCGCGGGTCCGGCGCCGAGCTGCGGGTCGAGCGGGTACGCCTGCCCGCGCCCGGCCCCGGCGAGGTGCGGGTGACCATCAGGGCGGCCGGTGTCTGCCACTCCGACCTGTCCATGGTCAACGGCACCCTCGCCGCGAGGTTCCCGCTGGTCCTCGGGCACGAGGCGACCGGAGTGGTGGCCGAGGTCGGGCCGGGCAGCCAGCTGACCGTCGGCACACCGGTCGTCCTCAACTGGGCACCGGCCTGCCGGGCCTGCTGGTGGTGCCGGCGCGGCGAGCCGTGGCTCTGCGCCGACACCACGGCCCCGACCGTGCCGCGCGGCGAGACCGAGGACGGGGTACCGCTGCACCTGACCCTCGGCCTCGGCGCACTCGCCGAGGCGGTGGTGGTACCCGAGCGTGCCGTCATTCCGATCCCCGCCGGGCTGCCGCCCGAGCAGGCCGCACTGCTCGGCTGTGCGGTGCTCACCGGTGTCGGCGCGGTCCGGAACACCGCCCGGGTGACACCCGGCGAGTCGGTCGCGGTCGTCGGGCTCGGTGGGGTCGGGCTCGCCGTGCTCAGCGCGGCCCGCCGGGCCGGTGCCACGACGATCCTGGCCATCGACGTCGCCGAGGCGAAGCGGGACCTGGCGCTCGCCGCCGGGGCGACCGACTTCCTGCTCTCCGACGACCGGCTCTCCAAGGAGGTACGGGCGCGCACCGAGAGCCGCGGCGTCGACCACGCCTTCGAGTGCGTCGGACGCGCCGCGACGATCCGGGCTGCCTGGCGGCTCACCCGGCGTGGGGGAGCGGTGACAGTGGTCGGCATGGGCGCCAAGGACGACATGGTCAGCCTGGGGGCGCTGGACATCTTCCACTCCGCGCGCACGCTGCGCTCCTCGGTGTACGGCTCGTCCGACCCGGACCGGGAGGTGCCGGTGCTGGCCGCCGAACTCGCCGACAGCGCACTGGATCTGGGTGTGCTGGTCAGCGGAACGATTCCGTTGGAGGAGGCGCCCGCGGCGTTCGAACGGCTGGCGCGGGGCGAGGGCGCTCGCTGGGTGGTCACCCTGGACTGAGGCTCGTCACAGCCGGGATCTCAGCACATTGACGATCTCAGCACATCGACCTCGCAGCCTGGTGCGGACGGGTCGAAGCCGTGCTCGACGAGCCAGCGGATCGCCAGCAGGCTTCGCAACGACCACCACGCGCGGATCACGTCGAGGTCGACGTCGGCGCGATAACCGGCGAGGACGTCGCCGAGGTGCTCCTCGTGGCCGAGCGTCAAGGTGGCGAGGTCGAAGAGGGCGTCGCCCTGGCACGCCTCGGACCAGTCGAGCACGCCGGTGATCTCGTCTCCGTCGACGAACACGTGGGTGATCTGTAGGTCGCCGTGGGTGAAGACCGGGGTCCACGGGCGGAGCGCCGCCTCGGCAATCTGGCGGTTGCGTGTGACCAGGTCGGTGGGGAGAACGCCGTTGCCGACGAGCCACTCGCACTCGGCGTCGAGTTGCGATGTCAACTCGTCGCGGCAGCGGCCGGGCCATGGCGGTAGCGGCGCGTCGTGCAGCTTGCGCACGGCGGCGCCCGCTGCGGCCCACGCCGCCGGAGACGCGGTCGAAGGCTCGCCGAGGCGGCCGAGCGCCGTTCCGGGCAGGGCGGCGAGGGCGAGCACGGGCGGCTTGCGCCAGAGAACCTCGGGGGTCGGGAGCGGCGCCAGCGCCATCGCCTCGGCCTCGACGTCGGTGCGCCCCGGATCAGCGTCGATCTTCAGGAACACGTCACCGACGCGCAGGGTCACGCGTTCCTGATGGGCGACGACGACTTCGACCTCCGGCACAACGGCCATTGTCGCGACACGGCCATCGACATCCCAGCGGTTTCTCGGGAGCGACCGGCGTGGTTGGCCAGGTGCCCTGGGTCGACCCGGGAAGGGTCAACCCTGGGCACCCGGGCGACGAGAGCCGGGCGACTGGTCAGAAGGGCGGGGCGTCCTCGCCCATCAGCGCCAGCACGACGCCGCCCTTGCCGCTCTTGAGGCCTTGGACCACGACCTTGCCGGTGCTGCCGTCGGGCAGCTCCAAGGTGAAGGTCTTTCCGACCGCGTTCTTGGGGCCGTTGCCGGCGCTGTTGGCGGGCCGGAAGTCGCCTGCCCAGGGCGGAATCCCGCCCCTACGGGCCGGCTCGGCGAAGAGCGCGGCGGTGCCGGGGGTCCTGGTGCCGTCTGAGGAAAGGAGCACTGAGGCGCTGCGAAAGGTAGCCATATGCGCCAAGGCTAACCCGGAACATGCCGTTCGCGGCACCACAGCTGCCCGGAACGGCGATTCAGTCAACCTCTCGACCCCTGACGTTGCGCCAGCAGTCATACCTAGCAGTACTATGCATCGTACCTCTAGGTTTGGGAGCGGGAGGCTTCGTGAAGGTCGCCAAGGATCTGGTCGCCGCCTCGGCGACGCCGATGGTGCTCGGCATCCTGGCTGAGGGCGAGAGCTACGGCTACGCCATCCTCAGGCGGATCAACGAGCTGTCCGGGGGTGAGCTGGACTGGACCGAAGGGCTGCTGTACCCGTTGCTGCACCGGCTCGAGCGCCTCGGCCACCTGGAGTCGAGCTGGCAGGCGGTCGCCGGCGAGCGGAAGCGCAAGTACTACCGCATCACCGACCGGGGTCTGGCCGAGCTGGCCGAGCAGCGCCGGCAGTGGGACACCGTGGTGGGCGCGCTCAAGGAGATCTGGCACGACCGCGCGCCGCTGACGGTGCACCCGTTGGAGGGCCTGGCATGACGGCGCACGAGGGGCCGCAGGAGCTGGAAGCGCAGTTCGAGCAGTGGCGCCAGTACGTGCTGCGCCGCCGGGAGCTGCAAGCGGTGGACGCCGACGAACTGGAAGACCACCTTCGCGGCTCCGTCGACGAGCTCGTCGCCGCTGGCCTGAGCCCGGACGAGGCGTTCCTGGTCGCGGTGAAACGAATGGGCAGCCTCGACGACCTCTCCCGCGAGTTCGCCCGGGAACATTCCGAACGGTTGTGGAAGCAGTTGGTGCTGACCGGCGACTCCGGCAGCCCGGTCGGCGGCACGCGCTCCCGCCGGGACCTGTGGGTCATGCTCGGCTGTGCGGCGGGTGCGGTGGTGTCCGTCAAGGTGCCGGCGCTGTTCGGGCTGAGCTTCGCCGACGACGGCTCGTTCTACGCGCGGAACTTCACACTGTTCGCGCTGCCCTGGCTGGCGGCGTTCCTGGCCTGGCGCCGGGGAGCCCGACGGTCGGTGATCGCGGCACTGGCGGTGCTCTTCGTCCTCGGCGCCGTGGCGGCCAACGCCTACCCCCTGGCGGACGATTCGCAGTCCGTGGTCGTCACCAGCATCCACCTGCCCATCGCTCTGTGGCTGGTGGTCGGCCTGGCCTATGTCGCCGACGACTGGCGCTCGTCCCGTCGACGCATGGACTTCATCCGGTTCACCGGCGAGTGGTTCATCTACCTGGTGCTGATGGCCCTCGGTGGGGGCGTGCTCTCCGCGTTCCTGTTCAACACCTTCGCGGCCATCGGGATCGTCCCGGAGGCGTTCATCTCGCAGTGGCTGCTGCCCGGAGGTGCCGCGGCCGCGGTCGTGGTGGCGGGGTGGCTCGTCGAGGCCAAGCAGAGTGTCGTCGAGAACATCGCGCCGGTCCTCACCCGGCTGTTCACCCCGCTCTTCACCGCCGCCCTGCTCGCCTTCCTCGTCGCTGTCGTCTGGACCAGCCACGGCATCGACGTCGAGCGGGAGGCGCTGCTCCTCTTCGACCTCCTGCTGGTCGTGGTGCTGGGGCTGCTGCTCTACTCACTCTCGGCCCGTGACCCGCTGGCCCCGCCCGGCCCGTTCGACAAACTCCAACTCGCGCTCGTGGTCAGTGCGTTGGCCATCGACGTGCTGGTGCTGCTGGAGATCACCGGGCGCATCACCGACGAGTACGGCGGCACGCCCAACCGGGCGGCAGCGCTCGGCGAGAACGTGATCCTGCTGGTCAACCTCGCGTGGTCGGCGTGGCTGCTGCTGTCCTTCATCCGTCGGCGCACGCCGTTCGCGACGCTCGAACGGTGGCAGACCGGCTATCTGCCGGTGTACGCCGCGTGGGCCTGGATCGTGGTCCTCGTCTTCCCGCCGCTGTTCAGCTTCGCCTAGGCGGCGCTCGACCCTCCGCGCGCCGCCGTCAGCGCATACCGGCCAGGCGGGCCGTGACGCGCAAGCCGGCCCACCCGTAGCGGGTGGGCCGGCTTCCGGTCACTTGCCGGTGACGATGCCCGGGTTGATGCAGAGCCCCGGGTTCGCGCCGTTCTTCTCCGCGATCTCCAGACAACGGGTCACCTTGTCGACCTTCGCGTTGGTCTCGGTGATCTGCTTGGAGATCTCGGCGTTCTTGCGGTCCTGCTCCAGGTTGCGGGTCTGCGCCAGCTTGTCCTGGAACGCCTTGATGTTGCCCTCGGTCTTGTCGTCGTGGTTCACCCGGGTGATGGTCACCGAGAGGATGTCCACGTCGGTGGCGAGGCGGGTGTCCGCGCTGGTCTTGATGTTCGCGGCGAACGGCTTCAGGTCGACGTTGAGGTCGCCGGTCTGGGCGTCGATCTTCTCCAGCGGGTTGTACGCGGCGAAGGCGTCGTTGACGGCGCTGTCGAGCTGCACGCCCACCCGCTGACCCCGGAAGCTGCCGAAGTCGCCCTTGTAGTCCATGAACTGCTTCGGCGCGTTCTCCGGCTTGACCTGCCATTCGACGAGCACCTCGACGCAGGCGTCGGCGAGGGTGCCGGTGCGTACGCGTACGCAGTTGTTGCCGCCGATGTGGTCGTACTTCTGTCGGCCCGCGTCCCACTCGCCGACCTTCTGCCAGGGCGCCACCCACTTCAGGCCCGAGCCGGTCACCTCGCCGGTGGGTTTGCCGAAGCTGGTGACGATGCCGACCGAGCGGATGGGCACCGAGTGGGCGCTGGAGGCGATGCCGACCACCAGCGTGAGGGCGAGGAAGCCGAGCGCCGCGAGGGCGGCCATCCGCTTGAGCGGCCGTGCGGGAGCGACGAGAGCGACGACGGCGCTGACCGCCAGGGCGACGGCGAAGACGATCGCCATGGTGAAGCCGACGGGCATGGGGTGGGGACCTTCCGGTGGGCTGTGTGGATCATCAACCTAGGGGGTCCGGTCAAGTCGACGGCGCGGGGGAGTGGAGTTCGCGCACGTCAACAGCGGGTCGAATATGGAGTCGATCGACATGGTTCGACTCCAGCGGCCCGCCGTAGGTTTCGTCCACGCGACGGGCCTGTGACCACGGTCACCGAATCGACCGTCGCCGCGACGTGCGGAGGATGAGGCGATGGCCGGGCAAGCGCTCCTGTCGGCCCGTGGGCTGACCCGCGACTTCCGGGGCTTCCGGGCGGTGGACGACGTCGACCTCGACGTGGCGTCGGACAGTGTGCACGCGCTCGTCGGCCCGAACGGCGCGGGCAAGACCACCCTGTTCAACCTGCTCACCGGCTTCCTGCGACCCAGTGGCGGCCGGATCGAGCTGGCCGGGAAGGACGTCACCGGGTTGCCGCCGGAGCAGGTGGCCCGGCTCGGCGTGGCCCGCTCGTTCCAGATCACCAGCCTCTTTCCCCAACTGTCCGCCCGCGAACACGTCGCGCTGGCGTTGCAGTCACCCAGCGGGCTGGGCTGGCGGTTCTGGCGGTCGGCGAAGCTGATGGGCCGCTACACCGAGCGGGCCGACGAACTGTTGGCCATGGTGGGGCTGGCCGAGCTGGCACACGCCCCCTCCGCGGCCCTGGCGTACGGCCGGAAACGCGCCCTGGAGCTGGCCATCGCCCTGGCGCTGGAGCCGAAGGTGCTGCTGCTCGACGAGCCGACAGCGGGCATGGGCCTGGAGGACGTCGACCGCACCGTCGAGCTGATCGGTCGGGTCCGCCAGGGCCGGACCGTGGTGATGGTCGAGCACAACATGAGCGTGGTCGGCCGTCTCGCCGACACCGTCACCGTGCTCCAGGCCGGCAAGGTCCTCGTCGAGGGCCCGTACGAGCAGGTCCGCGCCGACGAGCGCGTGATCACCGCCTACCTGGGAGCCGCCGATGCTGCGCATTGAGAACCTGTCCGCCTTCTACGGCGAGGCGCAGGTGCTGCGCGACGTCAGCCTCGAGGTCTCCGCAGGCGAGGTGGTCACCCTGGTCGGCCGCAACGGTGCCGGCAAGTCCACCCTGCTGCGCTGCGTGATGGGGCTGCACCCCGGTCAGCGCGGCACGGTGGAACTGGACGGGCGGGACATCACCAGGTTGCCGGCGCACAAGCGGGCCCGCCTGGGTCTGGGCTGGGTGCCCGACGACCGGGGCAGCTACGCCACGTTGACAGTCACCGAGAACCTCACGCTGCCACCCACCGTCGGCCCCGATCCGTGGTCGCTGGAGCGGGTGTACGAGGCGTTCCCGGCCCTGTACACCCGACGGGACTCGGCGGCCACCATGCTCTCCGGCGGCGAGCAGCAGATGCTCGCGCTGGCCCGGGTGCTGCGGATGGGCGCCCGGCTGCTGCTCTGCGACGAGCCCACCGAGGGGCTGTCGCCACTGCTGGTGCAGCAGGTCGGCGACCTGCTGCGCGAGGCCAAACGGCACGGGGTGACCGTGCTGCTGGTCGAACAGAACCTGCACTTCGCCACCGGTGTCGCCGACCGGCACTACCTGCTGGCCGAGGGCCGGATTGCCGAGGCGATGGACAACTCCGAGGTGCGTTCGCGCGAACGCGAACTGCTCGCGTACCTCGGGATCTGAATTCTCTCAACGACGACCCGCGCGACGCCGCGCGGGATGGATGGAGTGGGCATGCGCAGGACGATGGGTGTGGCCGCGGCGTCGGCCGTGGTGGTGCTGGTCGCCGGATGCGGCGGCGGTGGCCCTCAGTCGAGTGGCGACCAGAAGCTGACCGGCGACAAGATCGTGCTGGGCGTGCTCAACGACCAGTCCGGGGCGTACTCGGAGTTGTCCGGGAAGAACTCGGTGGCGGCGGTGGAGATGGCCATCGCCGACTTCACCGCGAAGTACGGCGACAAGGCGGTGACCACTGACATCACCGTGGAGACCGCCGACCACCAGAACAAACCGGACGTGGCCAACTCCAAGGCCCAGGAGATGTACGACCGCAAGGGCGTCGACCTGATCCTGGACGTGCCCACCTCGTCGGCCGCGCTGAAGGTCGCCGACGTGGCGAAGGAGAAGAAAAAGCTCTACTTCAACATCGGTGCGGCGACCACCGACCTGACCGGTAAGAGCTGCAACAAGTACACCTTCCACTACGCGTACGACACGTACATGCTGGCCAACGGCACCGGGAAGACCACCACCGAGCAGATCGGCAAGAACTGGTACATCCTCTACCCGAACTACGCCTTCGGTCAGGACATGGAGAAGAGCTTCTCCACCGCGATCACGGCGGCCGGCGGCACTGTCGTCGGCAAGGACGGGGCGCCGTTCCCGAACACCAGCGGCGACTTCTCCACCTTCCTGCTCAAGGCGCCGAACCTGAACCCGAAGCCGGACGTGCTGGGCACCATGCAGGCCGGCGCGGAGCTGGTCAACGTGGTGAAGCAGTACAACGAGTTCAAGCTGCGGGACAAGGGCGTCGGCTTGGCGGTGGGACTGATGTTCCTCACCGACATCCACTCGCTCACCCCGGCCGCGCTGGCCGGCACCACGTACACCGACGCCTGGTACTGGAACTTCGACGCCAAGAACCGGGAGTTCGCCGACCGCTTCCAGCAGAAGGCCGGCACCCGACCGACCTTCGCGCACGCCGCCAACTACTCCGCGGCGTTGCAGTACCTGGAGGCGGTGCAGGCCGCCGGCACCGACGACGCGGATGCCGTGGTCAAGGGCCTGGAGGGCAAGACGGTCGAGGACGTCTTCCTGCGCAACGGGAAGATCCGCGCCGAGGACCACCGGGTGGTGCACGACGCGTACCTGGCCCAGGTGAAGCCGCAGTCCGAGGTCGCCGAGCCGTGGGACTACGTGAAGGTGCTCAAGACGATCCCCGCCGCGGAGGCGTTCCGCGCGCCCTCGGCGGACTGCAAACTATGAGCGGATTCGCGCAGAACACGTTCAACGGGTTGGTGAGTGGGGCGTTCTACGCCCTGCTCGCCCTCGGGCTCGCTGTCATCTTCGGCATGCTGCGGGTGGTCAACTTCGCCCACGGCGCGTTCTACATGCTCGGCGCGTTCGGGGCGTACGTGCTGCTCAGCGAGGCGGGCGTGCCGTTCTGGGCCGCCCTGGTGATCATGCCGGTGGGGCTGGGTCTGCTCGGCATGGCGCTGGAACGGGCGGTGATCCACCGGCTGACCAAACTGGACCCGCTCTACAACTTCCTGCTCACCTTCGGTCTGACGCTGATCCTTCAGGACCTGGTGAAACTGCGCTACGGCGTGCAGTCCAGCCCGTACGAGACACCGTCGCTGCTGAGCGGGTCGGTCGACTTCGGGCTGTTCGACTTCCCGACGTACCGGGTGTTCATCCTCGGCTTCGCGGTGCTGCTCTGCGTCGCGGTGTGGTGGGTGCTGACCCAGACCCGGATCGGCATGGTGGTCCGTGCGGCCACCGAGCGGCCGGACCTGACCCGTGCGTTCGGCATCGACGTCGGACGGTGGGTGACCCCGGTCTTCGGCTTCGGCATCGGGCTGGCCGGCCTCGCCGGTGTGCTGGCCGCGCCGATGCGCGCGGTCAACCCGTTGATGGGCGCCGACCTGATCATCGTGGTGTTCGCGGTGGTGGTGATCGGTGGGCTGGGCTCGATCTTCGGGTCGGTCGCCGCCGGTTTCGGCATCGGGCTGGTGCAGGCGTGGGGTGAGGCGTACCTCTCCAACTTCCCGCTCGTCTCGCAGACGATCGTCTTCGTGGTGATGGCCGGCGTGCTGCTCTGGCGCCCGGCCGGCCTGTTCGGTCGGGAGGAGGCCCCCGCATGACCAACACCGTGGACACTCCTACCGACGCGTCCCGCTCGACGCCACCGTCCGGGCTGATCGCCGTGGCCCGGGCCCCCGGCTGGGTCCGGTACGCGCTGCTCGCCGTCGGCCTGGCCGTCGCGGCGTGGCTGCCCAACGGCCTCTACCCGGCGGTCGCTGTGGACATCCTCTGCTGGGCGCTGTTCGCGGTGGCGGTGGACCTGCTGCTCGGCTTCACCGGGCTGATGTCCTTCGGTCACGCCGCGTTCTGGGGCACCTCCGCGTACGTCACCGGGTTGGTGGCCATCCACGCCGGCCTGCCGTTTCCGCTCGCGGTGCTGGCCGGGGCCCTCGCCGCGGCCGTGCTGGCGGTGCCGATCGGGTACCTGGCGGTCAAGCGGACCGGCATCTACTTCGCCATGGTGACGCTGGCCTTCGCGCAGATGGTCTACTACGTCGCCAACGAGTGGCGTTCGGTGACGCAGGGCGAGAACGGCCTCCAGGGGGTGCCCCGCGAGCTGTTCGGCCTCGACCTCACCGACGACTACTTCTTCTACTACGCGATCCTGCCGATCGTGCTGCTCGGGCTCGCCGCCGCCTGGCGGATCGTGCACTCACCGTTCGGTCGGGTGCTGGTCGGCATCCGGGACAACCCCGCCCGGGCTCGGGCGCTGGGCTACCCGGTGCACCGCTACAAGCTCACCGCGTTCGTGCTCTCCGGGTTCATCGCCGGCCTCGGTGGCGGGTTGTTCGCGGTCGGCCACCGGTTCGTCTCGCTGGACGTGCTGCACTGGACCACCTCCGGCAAGGCGGTCATCGTGGTGGTGCTCGGCGGTATCGGCACCCTCTGGGGTGGGGTGCTCGGCGCCGCCCTCGTGGTCCGGCTGGAGGACTGGTTGTCGTTCTCCGGGTTCGAGGCGATCGGCCTGGTGACCGGCGGCATCTTCGTCCTCGTCGTGGTGCTGTTCCGGCGGGGCATCTGGGGCAGCGTCGCCGCGCTGGCCCACCGGCTGGCGGCCCGCCGGCGCTGAAATTGCACGAAGGCGCATCCGCCACGTGCCCTCCGAGCGAACCCCCGGGTAGAGAACGTCTACCCGGGGGTACGTCTGGTGCTGACCGATCCAATGCCGGCGGAGGCCGTGGAGATCGCGCACAAGCAGGTTTCGCTGGCGGCCGAGGACCTGGACGCCAACGGCGTCGCCTCGGTGCTGCTGGAGCTGGTCGAGGCGTGGGGTGTGCCGGCGCTCTGGGAGCAGGTCTGCCGTCCGCTGCTGGCCCGGCTGTCGGGGCGTACCGCCGCCGAGGTCGTCGTCGAGCACGCCCTCTTCGAGGGCATCCGGGTCGGGTTGGACGCGTACCGCCGGGAGCCGGGTCGGTCACTGCCCGTCGGCGGGGTGCTGCTGGCCGGCGCCGAGAAGGAGGCGCACAGCCTGGGTCTGCTCGCGCTGGCCGCCGCGCTGCGCGAGCAGGGCCGCGGTTGTCTGAACCTCGGCCCCTCGCTGCCCTGGTCCGCGCTCACCAGCGCGGTGTACCGGGCCCGCCCGCGCACCGTCGTGCTCTGGTCGCAGACGCCGCTCACCGGCCGCGCGTACCGCCTGGTGCGCTTCGCCCGGGACTTTCCGCTCCTTCGGGTATACGGCGCGGGGCCGGGCTGGATCGAGCCGCTCGGCCGTCCGGCGGTCCGTCTCGGCACGTTGATGGAGGCCCGCAATGCCTGCCTGGCGGTCGTGCCCGGGCGTGATGCCCACCACATACGATACGGATCGGTGCCGTATCGTTAATACGCGTCGTAGGCTGACCCGCGTTACGAGTCTGACCCGTATCGTATTTCGTCGCGGGTGATCAGCGTGGGGGGAAAGCAAGGCATGGAGCTGCACAACAACACCGGACACCCGAGGCGGTGGGCGATCCTGGGGGTGCTGGTGATCAGCCTCCTCGTGGTCGTCCTCGACAACACGATCCTCAACGTCGCTCTGCGCACCCTGGCCGACCCGGTGCACGGCCTCGGCGCCAGTCAGGGCGAGCTGGAGTGGTCCATCAACTCCTACACGCTCGTCTTCGCCGGGCTGCTGTTCACCTTCGGGGTGCTCGGCGACCGCGCCGGCCGCAAGCGCTTCCTGATGATCGGTCTGGTGCTGTTCGGCTTGGCGTCGCTGCTCTCCGCGTACGCCCAGAGCCCCGGACAGCTCATCGCGGCCCGCGCCCTGATGGGGGTCGGCGGCGCGGCCATCATGCCGGTGACGCTGTCGATCATCTCCAACGTCTTCGACCCGCGCGAGCGTGGTCGGGCCATCGGTGTCTGGGCCGGCGCTGTCGGTCTCGCCGTTGCGATCGGCCCGATCCTCGGCGGCGCGCTGCTGGAGCACTTCTGGTGGGGCTCGGTCTTCCTGATCAACGTGCCGGTGGTCGTTGCCGGCGTGGTCCTGGTGGCGCTGCTGGTCCCCGAGTCGCGTGACCCGCGGCCCGGCCGGATCGACGTGCTCGGCGTGCTGCTCTCCGTGGTCGGCCTGGTCGCCCTCTCCTACGGCATCATCGACGGCGGCGAGCACGGCTTCGACCGCCCGGTGGCCTGGGGCTCGATCCTGGTCGGTATCGCGGTGCTGGGCTGGTTCGTGCAGCACGAGCGGCGCAGCGACCACCCGTCGCTGGACGTCCGACTGTTCAGGGTGCCCCGGTTCGCCGCGCCGGTCGCCATCGTCGGCCTGGTGTTCTTCGCCGCGATGGGCTCGATGTTCTTCGGCTCGTTCTACCTGCAGCTCGTGCGCGACTACAGCCCGTTGCAGACCGGCCTGCTCTTCCTGCCCTTCGCCGGCGCCCAGCTGGTCTTCGCGCCGCGCAGCGCCGCGATGGTCCGCCGCTACGGCGGTAAGGCCGTCGCCACCGTCGGGTTGGCGCTGACCGTGGTGTCACTCGGCGCGTTCGTCTTCATCGGCGCCTCCACCCCGATCTGGGTCGTGCTGCTCGTCTTCCTCATCCAGGGCGCCGGAATGGCCAACATCATGCCGCCGGCGACCGAGTCGATCATGTCGGCGCTGCCCCGGGAGAAGGCCGGGGTGGGCTCCGCGGTCAGCAACACCATCCGCCAGGTGGCCGGCGCGCTCGGCGTGGCCGTCCTCGGCTCGGTGCTCTCCGCGGTCTACCGCAGCGACATCGGTGACGCGCTGACCGGTCTGCCCACGCAGGCCCAGGACGCGGCCAACGAGTCGATCTCCGGGGCGTACGCGGCGGCGGGCCAGCTCGGCCCGGCGGCGCCGGCGCTGATCTCGGCGGCCAACGACGCCTTCGTCACCGCCATGCACTGGGCGGCCGGGCTCTCCGCGGTGATCGCCGCACTCGGGATCATCGTGGTGCTGCGCTGGATGCCGGGCAAGGAGGACACGAGCGTCGCCCCGGCGGCGCCGGTCGCCGAGCCTGAGCTGGCCGGCACGGCATAGGTTCGGGGAGAATGGCGGACATGACGTCCACTGCCGATGCTCCGCGGTCGCCCGGGCGACCGCGGAGCATCCGCGCCGACGAGGCGATCATCGAGGCCACCCTCGACCTGCTCGCCGAGGGCAGCACCATCGAGGCGCTCTCGATCGAGGCGATCGCCACCCGCGCCGGGGTCGGCAAGGCCACCATCTACCGGCGCTGGGCCGGCAAGGACGCGTTGCTGCTGGACGCGTTGCGCCGCCTCAAGGGCGTCCTGGCCCAGCCGGCGGGCCACTCCGTCCGCGACGACCTGGTGCTGCTGGTCGGCGCGATCGGCAAGAACGTCGACCCGCGAGCGGCCAAGATCATGCCCTGCCTGGCGCCCGCCGTGAACCGCAGCGCCGACCAGTTCCAGCTCTACCAGAACATCATCTCGCCGAGGCGGCAGCTGATGCGCGAGGTGCTGCGGCGCGGCATCGACGAGGGGGTGCTCCGCGCCGACATCGACGTCGAGGTGACGATGGCGCTGCTCACCGGGCCGATGCTGATCCAGCGGGTGCTCCAGTGGAATCCGGACCTGGACGAGCAGTCCCTGCCCGAACGGGTCGTCGACGCCGTGCTGGAGGGCATCCAGGCCCGCTGACGCCGAGCGCTCGGTCGGCGGCTGTTGTGTCCGCTGGTGTCGGGTGCTCGGTCGGCGGCGTTCGTGCCTGCTGGTGTCGGGCGCTGGGTCGGGCGGCGTTCGTGCCCGCCGGCCGGCGTCGGTCAGCCGGCCGGTGCGCGCAGTCGGTGCAGGCGCAGCGCGAGCTGCACCTCCAGCGCCCGCTCGGGCCGCTGCCAGTCGACGCCGAGCAACTGCCCGACCCGCTCCAACCGCTGGGTCACCGTGTTGACGTGCACGTGCAGTTGCTCGGCGGCCCGGGCCAGGCTGCCACCCACCCCGAAGTACGCCTCCAGCGTCTTCACCAGAGCCGTGCCGCGCCGGGCGTCGTAGTCGAGCACCGGCCCGACGGTGGCGCTGAGGAACTCGGTCACGTCCTTCTCACCCCGGTCGCCGACCGTGCCCAGCAACAACCCGACGAAGCCCAACTCCACGGTGCTCGCGCCCTGCCCGGCGCGGCCCAGCGCGCCCAGCGCCGTCAGGCACCGGTCCGCCTCCTGGAACGTCCCGGCCAGCGCCGCCGGCGTGTTCGACGGGCCACTCGCCCCGGCGGTCACCGGTCGACCGGTCACCCGGGACAGGTCCCGGGCCACCGCGCGTGCGCTGCCGCCCGCGTCCAACCCCGGCAGCATCAGCACCACCCGGCCGTCGCGCGCCGCGGCCAGTCCGCCGCGCGCCGAGGCGTACGTGGTGGCCCAGGACAGCACCCGCTGCCGAGCCGAGCCGGTCGCGGCGATCGCGTCGTCGCCCACCGCCACCAGCACGTGCGGCGCGTCCAGGTCCACCCCGAGCCGACGGGCCCGACTGCGCAGCGCGTCGGTGTCGCGCAGCGGGCGGGCGATCAGATCGTCCAGCAATTCGCCACGCACCCGCCCCTCCGCCTCCGCGACCGTCCGGCGGAACAGCAGCAGCAGCGCGGTCACCAACGCTGCCCGCTCCAGGATGCGCTGGTCGGCGTCGACCAACTCGTCATCCGGGCGCAGCACCAGAGCGCCCAGGTTCTCCGCGCCAGCCACCACCGCCGCGTACCAGAGTGGACCCCGGCGTACGCTGCGCCCCTCGGTCCGGGACGCGGCCACCGCCTCAACGATGTCCGCGCGGTCCGGCTCCTCGATCTCACCCACCCGGGCCAGCAGGCGGCCCTCGGCGTCCAGCGCCAGGAGCGCGCCTCCCAGCACCTCCGTCACCGCCGCCGCCACGTCCTCCACGCCGCCGCCGCGCAGCACCAGAGCGGTCATCCGGTCGTGTGCCGCCGCCGCCCGCTCCACCGAGCTGCTGTGCGCCCGGATGGTGGTGTTCGCCGCCGACAACTCGGCCAACGCCGAACGAGTCTCGGTCAGCAGCCGGGCGGTGTCGATCGCCACCGCGGCGTGGGCGGCCAGCGACACCAGCAGCGCCACCTCCTCCCGGACGAACGGCCGGGCCGAACGGTTTGCCGCGTAGAGCACCCCGATCGAGGTCGAGCCGAGCCGCAGCGGTACCCCCAGGATCGCCACCAGCCCCTCCTCGCCCACCCCGGCGTCGATCTCGCCGGTGTGGTGGAAGCGCGCGTCCTCGCCGTAGTTCGCGGTGACGTACGGGGCGCCGGACTGGGCCACCAGGCCACCGAGACCGGCGCCCATCGGCAGGCGCAGCCGCTGGAAACGGGCCGAGACCGACCCGTCGGTCACCCGCATGTAGGTGTCGCCACGTTCGTCGTCGTTGAGCGTCATGTACGCCACGTCCGCGCCGAGCAGGTGACGGGCCCGGTGCACGATCGCCCGCAACACGTCGTCCAGGTCGCGTAGCCCGGCCAGGTCGCTGACCGTGTCGTACAGGCCGGACAGCTCACTCTCCCGGCGGCGACGACGCTCCAACAGCGCGCGGACCCGCAACGCCACCGACTTGGCCTGCTCCAGCTCGGCCAGCCGGTCCGGCGGCAGCCCGGCGGCCCGCGCGGCCACCAGCGGTCCCTCGAACTCGACCGCCGCGGCCTCTCGAGCGAGCAGCTCCAGGAACTCCACCGGCGAAGACATGGTCGACATTGTGCTCAGCCCCACTAGTTGGCCGTCCAGCCCCCGTCGAGGGCGATCGACGCCCCGGTGATGAACGCCGCCGGCGGCGAGCAGAGGTACGCCAGCAGTTCGGCCACCTCCTCCGGCTCGATCAACCGTTTGATCGCGGCCCGGGCCAGCATGATCTTCTCGATCACCTCGGCCTCGTCGATGCCGTGACTGGCCGATTGGTCGGCGATCTGGCTCTCCACCAGGGCGGTACGCACGTACGCCGGGTTGATGCAGTTGGCGGTGACCCCGTGTGCGGCGCCCTCCAGCGCGACCACCTTCGACAGCCCCTCCAGCGCGTGCTTGGCCGAGACGTAGGCCGCCTTGTACGGCGAGGCGCGCAACCCGTGCACCGAGGAGATGTTGATGATCCGCCCCCAGCCCCGGGCGTACATGTGCGGCAGTGCCCGGCGGATCAGCAGGAACGGCGCCTCCACCATCACCCGCTGGATGTACTCGAACCGCTCGACCGGAAAGTCCTGCAACGGCGCGACGTGCTGGAGCCCGGCGTTGTTCACCACGATGTCCACGTCGACGTCGAGCGAATCCACCGCCGCGGCGTCGGACAGGTCCACGCCCTCGGCCCGGCCACCGGCCTCGGCGGCCACCGCCTTGGCCGCCTCCAGGTTGCGGTCCACCACGAGCACCTTGGCGCCGGCCGCGCCCAGCCGCAGGGCACACGCCCGCCCGATGCCGCCGCCGCCCCCGGTGACCAGGGCGGTCCGACCGGAGAGGTCGACCTGTACGACGTGGGGGACCACCACGGGTTCTGCCGTCATGGCGCAAGAAGTTACGAGCTGTGTGCCCCCCGGCACATGGGCCAGCGACACATACTCCATACGAAAGCTGTGTGGCCCCACCGCCCCTGCCACCCCGCCGCCGCCCCCTCCACCCGCTCCCGCCGCGCCTCGCGCCGCAAGATCGCGCAACATCCTGGATGTAGTGGCATCCCGGCTCGTCGTGGCCACTACATCCAGGATCGAGGGTGACCTTGACAGCGGTGGGCGCCCGAAGGCCGCTCCCGGTCAGTCGGCACGGAGTTCGTCGTCAAGATCCGCCCAATATCAGGGATGTTGCTGTCTCTCGCGCGTCGGAGGCAGCAACATCCGGAACTTGCGCCGATCTTGGGGCGAGGGCGAGGGCGAGGGCGAGGGCGTGGGGGTGCGGGGTGCGGGGTGCGGAGGGCGTGTCCCGTGGGGCTGGTGGGAAGGGCGCCGGTTAGGGTGTCGAACACACGTACTGCTGACGGCTGGGGAGGGGGCGGCGTGCGCGTGCTCGGTGTGGACCCGGGGTTGACCCGGTGTGGGGTGGGCGTGGTCGAGGGTGTTCCCGGCCGGCCCTGCACCCTGGTCGCCTACTACGTGGTCTACACCGACCCGGCCGACGACCTGGCGCTGCGGCTGCTGCACCTGGACCGGTCGCTGAACAAGCTGGTCGCCGAGCATCAACCGGAGAGCGTCGCCGTCGAGCGGGTGTTCAGCCAGCACAACGTTCGTACCGTGATGGGCACCGCGCAGGCCAGTGGCATCGCCGTGCTGGCCGGGGCGCGGGCCGGGCTGCCGGTGCAGACGTACACCCCGAGCGAGGTGAAGGCGGCGGTGACCGGGTCCGGTCAGGCCGACAAGGCGCAGATGACCGCGATGGTGACCCGGCTGTTGCGGCTGGCCGAGCCGCCGAAGCCGGCGGACGCCGCCGACGCGCTGGCCCTGGCCATCTGCCACGTGTGGCGCGGCGGGACCCGCTCCAAGCTGGCCGCGGCGGCCGACCGGGCACGACGAGGAGGAGCACGATGATCGCCAGCGTGCGCGGCACGGTGACCGCGACGGGTCCGGACCAGGCGGTGATCGAGGTCGGTGGGGTCGGGCTCGCCGTGCACTGCGCCCCGGGGACGCTCGCGGAGCTGCGGGTCGGCCAGGTCGCCCGGCTCGCCACCAGCCTGATCGTGCGGGAAGATTCGCTGACCCTCTACGGCTTCGCCGACGACGACGCCAAGTCGTTGTTCGAGCTGCTTCAGACCGCCAGTGGGGTCGGCCCGCGACTGGCCCAGGCGGTGCTGGCGGTGCACACCCCGGACGCGGTTCGCAAGGCGATCGCCAACGCCGACACGGCCGCCCTGACCCGCGTACCCGGGATTGGCAAGAAGGGCGCGGAGCGTCTGGTGCTGGAGCTGCGTGACCGGATCGGCCCGGTGCCGATCGGCGCCGACGGGGTGGCCGGGGTGACCCGCGGCAGCTGGCCCGACCAGGTCCGCCAGGCGCTGGTGGGGCTGGGCTGGACGGCCGGTCAGGCCGATCAGGCGGTGGCCGCGGTGGCGGAGTCGATCGAGGGTGAGACCCCGCCGGTGCCGGTCCTGCTCAAGCAGGCCATCCGACTGCTGGGCCGCACCCGATGACCGCGCGGGCCGCGCGATGAGCGAGACCGAGGGGCTCATCTCGGCGTACGTCAGCGACGCCGACCGGGACGCGGAGGCCACGGTACGGCCGAGGCGGCTGGCCGAGTTCATCGCCCAGGACCGGGTACGCGACCAGCTCGACCTGTTGTTGCAGGGCGCCATGCGGCGGGGGTCGCCGCCGGATCACATCCTGCTCTCCGGCCCACCCGGGTTGGGCAAGACGAGTCTGGCCAACATCGTCGCCGCCGAGCTGGGCGCGGGCATCCGGGTGACCAGCGGCCCCGCGATCGAGCGTTCCGGGGATCTGGCGGCGATCCTGACCAGCCTCGGCGAGGGCGACGTGCTCTTCATCGACGAGATCCATCGGATCGCGCGGCCGGCCGAGGAGCTGCTGTACAGCGCGATGGAGGACTTCCGGGTCGACGTCGTGGTGGGCAAGGGGCCGGGGGCGACGGCGATCCCGCTGGACGTCGAGCCGTTCACCCTGGTCGGTGCGACGACGCGTTCGGGCCTGTTGACCGGGCCGATGCGGGACCGGTTCGGCTTCGTCGCGCACCTCGACTTCTACGCGCCGGCGGATCTGGAGACGTTGCTGCACCGTTCGGCGCGGATCCTGGGGGTGCCGATCACCCCGGAGGGCGCGACCGAGATCGCCGGTCGGTCCCGGGGCACGCCGCGGATCGCGAACCGGCTGCTGCGCCGGGTCCGCGACTACGCCGAGGTCCGGGCGAACGGGGTGGTCGATCTCGACACCGCCCGCGCGGCCCTGATCGTGTACGACGTGGACGCGCTGGGCCTGGACCGGTTGGACCGTGCGGTGCTGACCGCGTTGGTCGATTCGTTCCGGGGCGGCCCGGTCGGGTTGTCCACCCTCGCCGTGGCGGTGGGGGAGCAGCCGGACACGGTCGAGGAGGTCTGCGAGCCGTTCCTGGTACGGGCTGGGTTGTTGGCCCGCACGCCCAGGGGTCGGGTGGCGACCGAGGCAGCCTGGCGGCATCTGGGGCGCACGCCGCCGAATGGTACATTTGGTGCGGATGGTCCACCTGTGCCCGACTTGTTCTCCTTGGATGTCGATCAGCCGTGATGTGAACGTGATCTGTGCCGCATTCGGCGTTCTCAGGTGCAGGGTTTAGACTTCGCCGCGGTCTGTACAGGACGTGAGAATCCGCCTCCGCTCCGGCACCCACGGTGCCGGGCAGGTGGCCAATGGGAAGGTCAGTAACCGTGCATTTGGCAGCAGCGGGTGGCGGGGCCGGCGGTTTCACGCCGATCCTGATGATCGCCCTGCTCTTTGGCGTCATGTACTTCATGATGATCCGGCCCCAGCAGAAGCGCCGCAAAGAGGCGGAGTCGATGCAGTCCAATCTCGGCCCCGGCGACGAGGTCGTGACCATCGGTGGGCTCTACGGCACGGTCACCGGCATCGAGGACGACAGTGTCCTGCTCGAGGTCGCCCCGGGCGTGCAGACCCGCTACGCCCGCCCGGCCATCGCGCGGGTGGTCACCCGCGCGGAGCTGCCGAGCGAGCCGGTCACCGAGGACGCGGACACCGCCAAGGACTGACCCCTCCCCTCGGGAGCGGCGAGTCCGGCGTACGGCCGGTCGGCCGGCTTCCGGGTCGTCGCGCCCCGACGGGGCAGCGGGCGAGACGTGAAAACTGGATAGTTGGGTCGACGCCGGGCGTCGGCACGTTCCCGTGACCGTCGGCGTTCCGCGCCGGGGGTGCCTGGTCCTCGTGTCGGCATTCCGTCGGCTCAAGGCAGACCCCGTCGGGCGGGACCCCCGGCCCGACACCGCCGCCGCTGCGACAGCGGCGCGACCGTACAGGGAGACAGGACAGCCGTGGCACCACCTCAGGGACAGATGCGCCCCGGGCGGCAGCTCGCCGTGCTCGGGTTCATCTTCGTGGTCCTCTATCTTTTGGTGTTCTTCGCCGGCGCCAGCGGCAGCTGGAAGGACCGGCTCGAGCCCAAGCTCGGCCTGGACCTCATCGGCGGCACGCGGGTGACACTGGAGGCGACCAACAGCGTCGACGGCAAGCCCCCGACGGCGGAGAACCTCGAAGAGGCCCGCGAGATCATCGAGAGCCGGGTCAACGCGTTCGGCGTGGCCGAGGCCGAGGTGGTCACCGAGGGCAACCGCAACATCGTCATCTCCCTGCCCGGTGAGAACCGGGACCTCACCGACGTGGGCAGCGCGGCCGAGCTGCGCTTCCGCAAGGTGCTCAAGGCTGCCGACGGCAGCGGGACGGCTGCCGTGCCGCCGCCGGCCGCCACGCCGGCCCCGTCCGGCAGCGCCGTCCCGACCCCGTCGGGCAGCGGCGCGCCGAAGGCGACCTCGTCACCCAGCGGCGGTCAGGGCGGAATGGCTCCGGCGTCGCCGAGCGCCACGCCGACCCCGTCGGCGTCCGCGTCCGCCTCGCCGAGTGCCGCCGCCCCCACGGCGAGCGCCAGCGCCGAGCCGGTGCCGGCCAGCGTCGAGGAGCAGCGCAAGGTCGTCGAGCAGAAGGTCGGCGCCGCCGCGTGGCAGGCCGCCAACGGGCTGCAGGCCCCGGCCGACCTGACCGCCGACCCGTCGCTGGCCGACAAGCTCAAGCCGTTCGCCACGCTGTCACCGCGCGAGGTCGCGGTGCTGTCGGCCCAGATGCAGTTCAATGTGCCGACGATCGGCTGCGCGCAGCTCGACCAGCGCCCCCCGGCGTCGATCTCCGACCCGAAGCAGCAGGTGGTCTCCTGCGAGGACGGTGCTTCGAAGTACCTGCTCGACCAGGCCAAGGTGCTGGGCACCGACGTGTCCGACGCCGACGCGGTGCTCGACCAGACCAACGCCTGGGTGGTCAGCCTGGACTTCACCGGCGATGGCCAGGGCAAGTGGACCTCGCTGACCCGTGAGGCGTTCAACAACGAGGGCCAGGCCTGCGACGCGACCGCGCTGGGTCAGGACGGCAAGTGCCGGGTGGCCGTCGTGCTGGACAACAAGATTGTCTCCTCCCCGGAGATCCAGGGCGTGCTGACCGGCAACTCCCAGATCACCGGCAATTTCGTCCAGAAGGACGCCAGCACGCTCGCCAGCCAGCTGCGCTACGGCGCGCTGCCGGTGACCTTCGAGCAGCAGGAGGCGCAGAACGTCACCGCCACGCTGGGCGCCAGCCACCTGCGCGCCGGCCTGCTCGCTGCCGGCATCGGCATGCTGCTGGTCATCATCTACGCGTTCTTCTACTACCGGCTGCTCGGCTCGGTGATCTTCCTGAGCCTCATCCTCTCCGCGCTGCTCGTCTTCGGCGCGCTGGTGGTGCTCGGCCGGCAGATCGGCTTCACGCTCACCCTCGCCGGCATCGCCGGCATGATCGTCTCACTCGGTGTGGCGGCGGACTCGTTCGTCATCTACTTCGAACGACTGAAAGACGAGATCCGGGAGGGGCGCAGCCCGCGTAGCGCGGTGCCCCGCGCCTGGATGCGGGCCCGCCGGACGATCATCTCGGCAAACGCGATCACCCTGCTCTCCGCGGTGGTGCTCTACGTGGTCTCGGTCGGCACGGTCAAGGGCTTCGCGTTCGCCCTCGGTCTGGCCACCGTGCTGGACCTGGTCGTGGTCTTCCTCTTCCGGCACCCGATCATGACGATGTTCGCCCGGACCCGGGCGTTCCTGTCCCCGCGGGTCAGCGGTCTGGGCCGGGCACTTCCGGCCCGCAACCAGCCGACTCAGCCCCGCAACCCGCGCGCCAAGGAGGCCTGAGATGGCTGAAAACGGTCTGGCGAGCCGCCTCTACAACGGCGAGGCCGGTCTCAACATCGTCGGCCGGCGCAAGCTCTGGTTCGGCGTCGCCGGGGTCCTGGTCCTGATCGCGATCCTCAGCTTCTCGATCCGTGGGTTCAGCCTGGGCATCGAGTTCGCCGGCGGCAACTCGTTCCAGGTGCCGGCCAGCGTCGGCACCCTGGACGACGCCGAGCGGGAGGTCAACTCGGCCCTCGCCAGCGAGAACACCGGCGTCGAGGTGGCCACCGCGCAGAAGGTCGGCGGCACCGGCGGCGACTCCTACGAGCTGCGCACGCCGCAGCTCACCGTCGAGCAGGCCAACTCGGTCAAGGCCCAGATCGCCGAGGACCTCGGCATCAACGCCGACCAGATCAGCGGCAACCAGGTCAGTGAGGCGTGGGGCAGCCAGGTCACCGAGCGGGCCGTGCTGGGTCTGGTCATCTTCATCGCGCTGGTGATGGTCTACCTGATCCTGCGCTTCGAGTGGCGGATGGCCGTGGCCGCGGTCGCCTCGCTGATCACGAACCTGATCCTCACCGCCGGCATCTACTCGCTGGTCGGCTTCGAGGTCACCCCGTCGACGATCATCGGCTTCCTCACCATCCTGGGCTTCGCGCTCTACGACGTGGTGGTGGTCTTCGACAAGGTCCAGGAGAACACCCGGGGCATCACCGCCAACAACAACCAGACGTACGGCGAGGCGTCCAACCTGGCCGTCAACCAGAGCCTGATGCGGTCGTTGAACACCTCGGTGGTCGCCCTGCTGCCGGTCGGCGGTCTGCTCTTCATCGGTGCCGGCCTGCTCGGCGCCGGCACGCTGAAGGACCTCGGCCTGGTGCTCTTCGTCGGTATGGCGGTGGCGTTCCTGACCTCCATCCTGGTGGCCACCCCGCTGCTGGCGCTGCTGAAGAACTACGACCCACGGATCCAGGCGCACAACAAGCGCGTCCTGACCCGGCGGGGCGCGGTCGCCCGCGGCGAGGTCGTCGGTAAGGGCGTCGCGAGCCCGGCAGCCCAGGCCGACGCGACCGACGAGCCGGTCGACCAGGACGCCGCCGCGCTGGCCGGTGCCGCCCCCAAGGTGGGTGCCCGGCCGGCGGGCAAGCGGCCCACCGGTGCCCGGGGCGGTCGCCCGGGTGGCGGCGGCAACCGGCCGGGTGGCGCCAAGCGGCGCTGACCCGACAGTAAACACCCGAACGGCGTCCGGCATGCTGTTGCCGGACGCCGTTCGTCGTCGAAGGAGAGCGAAACAGCCGTGACGGAGACCCACAGCGCCGCAGCGCACGGGGACAGTGGCCCGGAGGTCGCCCGACTGGTCGCCAGTCGGGTGCTGGACGTGCCCGACTTTCCCAAGCCCGGCGTCATGTTCAAGGACCTGATGCCACTGTTCGCCGACGGCAAGGTCTTCCGTGAGGTGATCGACGAGATTGTCGCGTACCACGGGCGGGACACCTTCGACGTGGTGGTCGGCATCGAGGCGCGCGGGTTCGTCGTCGCGGCGGCCATCGCGTACGCGACCGGCGTGGGCGTGGTGCCGGTGCGCAAGGCCGGCAAGCTGCCCCGCCCGGCGCACTCGGTCTCCTACGAGTTGGAGTACGGCGAGGCCACCCTCGAAGTGCACGAGGACGCCTTCACCGCCGGGCACCGGGTGCTGGTGGTCGACGACGTGCTGGCGACCGGCGGCACCGCCGAGGCGACGCTGGACCTGGTCGAGCGGGCCGGCGGCACCGTCAGCGGCTTCACCGTGCTGCTGGAGCTCGGCTTCCTGGGTGGGCGTGAGCGACTGGCGCCGCGTCCCGTCCACGCCCTGTTGACCGTTTGAACCGGTCAATACTCTGCTGACCGTTTGATCCCGGACCCGTCGGATGCACCCGCACCGACCGTCCGGCGGAGCGGCAGGGGACCGTCCGTGCGGGTAGCATTGCCCTTTGCTGACGCCGGCGGTAACCCGTCCGGCGGGCGAGACCAGGTCGGCCGATCTTCGGCCGGCGTGTTTCCGGCGAGCGGTGAGGAGGCCGGTGTCCCACGATGTCGTCCCTCCGGCGGAGGGCACGGTGCACCCGACAGGCGACGCTGACGGCTCGGTGACCGACCGGACAGGCGACGCGCCGGCCCGGGTGACGGGCACCGCCAACGGCTCCGGCGAGAGCGCGGTGCGTCCTACCAGCGGCCCGCCGAGCGCCGAGGCGTCCCCGGGCGCCGATGGCGTCGTGGTGCCGTTCCCGACCGACTCCGGCATCGACTCGTCGCCCAGCGGTGGCTTCGGGCTGTCCAACGCACCCACCGGTAGGCGGGTCCGGGCCCGGCTGGCCCGGTTCAACGCGCCCTGGCAGACCTCCCAGGTCAGCGAGGTGCTGGAGCCGCTCATCGCCAGCCACCGGGACAACCACCCCAAGGCGGACGCCCGACTGCTCCAGCGCGCCTTCGACACGGCCGCACGGTGGCACTCCGGGCAGTACCGCAAGTCCGGTGACCCCTACATCACCCACCCGCTCGCGGTGGCGACGATCCTCGGCAACCTGGGAATGGACACCACCACGCTGGTCGCCGCGCTGCTGCACGACACCATCGAGGACACCGAGTACACCCTCGACCAGATGCGAGCCGACTTCGGTGGCGAGGTCGCCCTGCTGGTCGACGGCGTCACCAAGCTCGACAAGGTCAAGCTGGGCGACGCGGCGAAGGCCGAGACGATCCGCAAGATGGTCGTGGCCATGGCCAAGGACCCGCGGGTGCTGGTGATCAAGCTGGCCGACCGGCTGCACAACATGCGCACCCTGACCTTCCTGCCCCGCCCCAAGCAGGAGCAGAAGGCCAAGGAGACGCTGGAGATCCTGGCGCCGCTGGCGCACCGGCTCGGTATGAACACGATCAAGTGGGAGCTGGAGGATCTGTCCTTCGGCACGCTGTTCCCGAAGCGCTACGAGGAGATCAACCGGCTGATCGGGGAGCACCAGCCGCAGCGCGAGTCGCTGTTGCGGCAGGTGACGCAGAAGGTCGGCACCGACCTGAAGGCCGCCAAGATCAAGGCGGAGACCACCGGGCGGCCGAAGCACCTCTACTCGATCTACCAAAAGATGATCGTGCGGGGTCGCGACTTCAACGACATCTACGACCTGGTCGGCGTTCGGATCCTGGTCGACACGGTTCGGGATTGCTACGCGGCGCTGGGTGTGATCCACGCCAACTGGCAGCCGGTGCCGGGCCGGTTCAAGGACTACATCGCGATGCCCAAGTTCAACATGTACCAGTCGTTGCACACGACGGTCATCGGGCCCACCGGCAAGCCGGTGGAGATGCAGATCCGCACGTACGCGATGCACCGCACCGCGGAGTTCGGCATCGCCGCGCACTGGAAGTACAAGGAGCACAAGGGCACCCAGATCGTCGGCCCGCCCGCGCACATCGACGAGATGACCTGGCTGCGGCAGCTGCTCGACTGGCAGCGTGAGGCGGCCGACCCGAGCGAGTTCCTGGACGCGCTGCGCTTCGACCTGTCCAGCCAGGAGGTGTACGTCTTCACCCCCAAGGGTGACGTCATCCCGCTGCCGACCGGGTCGACACCCGTGGACTTCGCGTACGCGGTGCACACCGAGGTGGGGCACAAGTGCATCGGGGCGCGGGTCAACGGCAAGCTGGTGCCCCTCGAGTCGACGCTGTCCAACGGCGACGTGATCGAAATCTTCACGTCGAAGTCCGAGACGGCCGGCCCGACGCAGGACTGGCTGGGCTTCGTCAAGAGCCCGCGCGCCCGGACGAAGATCCGGCAGTACTTCAACAAGGAGCGGCGCGAGGAGGCGATCGAGGCCGGCAAGGACGCGATCGTCAAGGCGATGCGCAAGCAGGGCATGCCGTTGCAGCGGATGCTCACCTCCGACGCGCTGATGGCGATCGCCCGGGACCTGCACCTGGCCGACGTGGCCTCGCTCTACGCGGCGGTCGGCGACAGCCAGGTCTCCGCGCAGTCGGTGGTGCAGAAGCTGATGGCCGCGTACGGCGGCGAGGAGGGCGCGGCGGAGGACATCGCCGAGACCGCCGTCGCCACCCGGCCGCCGCGCAGCCGGCAGAGCAGCAGCGACCCGGGCGTGGTGGTCCGGGGCGTCAGCGACGTCTGGATCAAGCTGGCCCGCTGCTGCACCCCGGTCCCACCGGACTCGGTGTTCGGCTTCGTCACCCGCTCCGGCGGGGTGAGCGTGCACCGCGACGACTGCGCCAACGCCGAGGACCTGCGCGCGCAGGCCGAGCGGGTCGTCGAGGTGAGTTGGAAGCTCACCTCCGCCTCGACGTTCCTGGTCGCCATCCAGGTCGAGGCTCTGGACCGGCACAAGCTGCTGGCCGACGTCACCCGGGTGCTCTCCGACGAGCGGGTCAACATCCTCTCCGCCACCGTCACCACCACCCGCGACCGGGTGGCGGTGAGCCGGTTCAGCTTCGAGATGGCCGACCCGAAGCACCTGGGCCACCTGCTGGCCACGGTCCGCAAGGTCGACGGCGTCTTCGACGCCTACCGGGTCACCTCCGGGGCCTGAGCACCCACCGGATCAGTTCCGAGGCTCGACGCGTACCCCAGAACACGACAGCGCCCGCCGGCTCAGCCGGCGGGCGCTTCGTCGTGCGTGCGGGGGTCAGCCCTGCGGGTTGCTCATCGTGAGGTCCTTGATGATGACCTCCTTCTTCGGGTGGCCGCCGCCGGCCTGCTGGGCGAACGCCCCGTCGTCGCCGGCCTTGGCCACGTCCTTGACCAGGTCCAGGCCGCCGGTGATGGTGCCCAGCACGGTGTACGCCGGGTCCAGCGGCGAGTCGCCGTAGACGATGAAGAACTGGCTGCCGGTGCTGCCCGGCTGGCCGGAGTTGGCCATCGCGATGACACCCTCCGGGTACGGCGGGCGCTTGTCGGTGGGCAGGTTCTCCTCGGGCAGGCGGTAGCTCGGGCCGCCCTGGCCGTCGGTGGGGCGCCAGCCGTTGCCGGTGGCGCTGGGGTCACCGCACTGCAACACCTTGATGCCCTCGGTCACCAGGCGGTGGCACTTGGTGTTGTCGAAGAAGTTCTTCTCCGCGAGGTAGGTGAAGCTGCCCGCCGTGCACGGCACCAACGACCGGTCGACCTTGGCGGTGATCGGGCCGAGGTTGGTGTCCATCGTCATGGTCTGCACGCCGGTGCCGGACTGCTGGTTGCTCGGCAGCCCCACATCCTTGATCTGCGGGGGCCGCTGCTCGGTGGGCAGCGCGTTGTACACGCACTCGGACGCACCGGGCGCCGCGGTGGTGGTGTCGGGCTTGTCGTCGTCGCCGCCGAGGCTCACCGCCAGCCAGACGGTGCCGGCGACCACGAGCACCAGCGCGGCACCCGCGCTGATGATCGCCGTCGTCTGCCGGCGCTTGCGGGCCTTGGCCGCGCGCTCGGCCATCTCCTTCTCAAGCCGGGCGCGTCGTGCCGCCGCTTGCTGCCGCTCTCTGGTGGACGTCACGCCTGGATCCTCCTGGCTATCTGCTGCTGGGTGCCGCGTGAATGGGTAGGGCGACCGGTCAGCCGGCGCTCGGGCTGCTGGCCGGGGTGCCGGAGGCCGACGGCGCCGGTGCGGCACCGGTGACCGGCTCACCGACCGTGAGGCTCTGGATCGTCACATCGGTGCTGGGCTTGACCTTCGCCCCGGTCCCATTGTCCACGGTCGGGAGGGCACCGATCTTCTCCACCACGTCCAGCCCGCCGGTGACCCGGCCGATGACCGGGTACTTCGGGTCGGCGGTGGTGAAGTCCTTGAAGAAGACCAGGAACTGGCTGCCGTTGCTGCCCGGCGGGTTGGAGACCATCGCGACCGTGCCCTTGGGGTACGTCGGCGGCTGGCCGGGGGCCGGGGTGGCCGACGGCGACGCCGACGGCACGGTCGGCAGCTCCTCGTCGTAGAACGAGTAGGTCGGCCCACCAAGACCCGTGCCGCTGGGGTCGCCGCAGCGCAGCGCGCCCTCGGCGGTGATCTCGTGGCACTTGGTGTTGTCGTAGAACGACCGGCTCGCCAGGTGGGCGATGCTCGCCGCCGCGCACGGGGAGTTGGTCAGGTTCAGCTCTGCGGTGATCGGCGCGCCCTGGTTGGTGGTCACGGTCATCGCCCGGGTGCCGTCGGTGGGCAGATCCTTGGTGGCCGGCGTGCCGACGTCCTTGAGGTTGGTGTTGGCCGTCGCGTCCTGCGGCGTCCAGAGGCAGGTGTCCTCCGCGGCCGTGTTCTGCTTCGGGTCGGAGTCGAACGCACCGAGCGCCCAGGCTGAGCCGGCCACGACCAACACGAGGATCAGAGCGGCGCCAACTCCGGCCTGGATCTGCCGTCGGCGCCGCGTAGAGGCGGCCCGGCGAGCCAACTGCCGGTCGAGCTTGGCCCGCGCCAGTTTGCGCTGCCGGTCCCTGCTGGAAGCCACCCGTGCTCCCCTTTCCTCTACCTGGTCGTCGCCGGCGGCCGGTCGCCCCGGCCCGTCCGGGCGTCACGTGTGCCGCGCCACACGCCCGCCAGAGTGTACGGCTAGTGACTGGGAATGTGGTGTACGAGGTCCACCCCGTCCCGAGCAGCGCTTATCGGAGGTTGTCACTGTGCTCCACGGGGCCCGTGGGACGGACGCGGCAAACTCGCTCGGCCCGCCCGATAGGCTGCTGTGCAGGACGACAGCTGCTCGACGGAAAGGACAGCGCCCGTGCTCGTGGCCGGCTTTCCCGCGGACGCCTTCGGCACCAACTGCTACGTGGTTGCCACCGCGCCGGGGGAGCAGTGCGTGGTGGTCGACCCCGGCATCGGGGTGCTCGACCAGCTCGACGCGCTGCTCGCCGAGCACCGCCTGCATCCGGCCGCCGTGCTGCTCACCCACGGCCACCTCGATCACACCTTCTCGGTCGCGCCGGTCTGTGGTGCGCGCGGCATCACCGCGTACGTGCACCCCGGTGACCGGGAGATGCTGGCCGACCCGTCCAAGGGCCTGTCGACCGACCTGACGTCGCTCTTCGGCGGCCGGCTGAGCTACACGGAGCCGGAGGACGTGGCGGAGTTGACCGACGGCGCCACCCTCACGCTCGCCGGCCTGGAGATCGCCGTCGACCACGCCCCGGGCCATACCGGCGGGTCGGTGCTGTTCCGGCTGCCGGGCGCCGGGTCGGGCTGGGAGGCTGACGAGCTGTGCCTCTCCGGCGACGTTCTCTTCGCCGGGTCGATCGGCCGCACCGACCTGCCGGGCGGGAGCATGCCGGCCATGCTCACCAGCCTGCGCGACAAGGTCCTTCCGCTGGCCGACGACACCGTCGTGCTGCCCGGCCACGGCCCCAGCACCACCATCGGCCGCGAGCGCGCCAGCAACCCGTACCTCATCGAGGTGGCTGGCACGTCGCCGGCCGCTCCCACCCGGGGCCTCTAGATCTTTCGTCCGCGCCGCGCGCGGACCCACGACACCACCGCGCCACCGGCGCGGAACCGCAAGGAGTACGCCGATGAGCAAGCCCACGCCCATCTCCGGCTTCCCGGAGTGGACCCCCGGCCAGCGGATGATCGAGCAGTTCGTGCTCGACAAGATCCGGGCCACCTTCGAGCTGTACGGCTTCGCGCCGCTGGAGACCCGCGCCGTGGAGCCGCTGGACCAGTTGCTGCGCAAGGGCGAGACCTCGAAGGAGGTCTACGTGATCCGGCGGCTGCACGCCGACGCCGAGGGTGCCGGTGGCGACGATCAGCTCGGCCTGCACTTCGACCTGACCGTGCCGTTCGCCCGGTACGTGTTGGAGAACGCCGGCAAGCTGAGCTTCCCGTTCCGCCGCTACCAGATCCAGAAGGTGTGGCGGGGCGAGCGGCCGCAGGAGGGCCGCTACCGGGAGTTCGTCCAGGCCGACATCGACATCGTCGACCGGGACACCCTGGCCGCGCACCACGAGGCGGAGATGCCGCTGGTCATCGGGGACGCGCTGCGCTCGCTGCCGATCCCACCGGTGACGATTCAGGTCAACAATCGCAAGATCTGCGAGGGTTTCTACCGGGGCATCGGGCTGACCGACCCGGAGGCGGCGCTGCGCGCCGTGGACAAGCTCGACAAGATCGGCCCGGCGAAGGTGGCCGAGCTGCTGGCCCAGACCGCCGGGGCGAGCGAGGCGCAGGCCAAGGCGTGCCTGGCGCTGGCCGAGATCTCCGCCCCGGACGCCTCGTTCGCCGACGCCGTCCGGGCGCTCGGGGTGAGCGACCCTCTGCTCGACGAGGGCATCGAGGAGCTGGTCCGGGTGGTGGACACCGCCGCCGAACACTCGCCCGGCCTCTGCGTGGCGGACCTGCGCATCGCCCGTGGCCTGGATTACTACACGGGCACCGTCTACGAGACCCAGCTGCGCGGCTACGAGCGCTTCGGCTCGATCTGCTCCGGCGGCCGGTACGACAACCTGGCCAGCGCCGGCGCTGTCTCGTACCCGGGCGTGGGGATCTCGATCGGCGTGACCCGGCTGCTCGGTCTGCTCTTCGGCGCGGGGGAGCTGTCGGTCTCGCGGGAGGTGCCGACCGCCGTGCTCGTCGCGGTGACCAGCGAGGAGCAGCGTACGGCCAGCAACCGGGTTGCCGAGGCGCTGCGGCGGCGCGGGGTGGCGACCGAGGTGTCGCCGAGCGCGGCGAAGTTCGGCAAGCAGATCCGCTACGCCGAGCGGCGCGGCATCCCGTACGTCTGGTTCCCCGGTGCCGAGGGAGCGCCGGACGAGGTGAAGGACATCCGCTCCGGTGAGCAGGTCACGGCCGGTGCGGGGGAGTGGACGCCACCCCTGGGAGACCTCAAACCCACTGTCGGTTGAGTGTCCCCACTGGCGCTGACGGCCGCGGGGACCTACGGTAGCGTAAGTTACGCCACCGTAGGGAGTTTCTCGTGACCGTCAGCACCACAGTGAGCCAGACCGCGCTGCTCGTCGAGTTGGAGCCGGTTGTCGCACGCAACCTGGACCGCCACCTCTCGCTCGCCAAGGAGTGGTTCCCGCACGAGTACGTGCCGTGGAGCGAAGGGCGGACCTTCGACGGGCCGCTCGGCGGCGAGGCGTGGTCACCGACCGACTCCACCATCCCGGACGTGGCACGCACCGCGCTGATCGTGAACCTGCTGACCGAGGACAACCTGCCCTCGTACCACCACGAGATCGCCACCCTGTTCGGTCGCGACGGCGCGTGGGGCACCTGGGTGCACCGGTGGACCGCCGAGGAGGGTCGGCACGGCGTCGCGATCCGCGACTACCTGACCGTCAGCCGGGCGGTCGACCCGGTGGCGCTGGAGCGGGCCCGGATGACGCACATGTCGGAGGGCTACACCAACGCCCACGGCGACGAGGTGCTGCACTCGCTGGCGTACGTCTCGTTCCAGGAGCTGGCCACTCGGATCTCGCACCGCAACACCGGTAAGGCCACCGGCGACCCCACCTGCGAGGCGCTGCTGGCCCGGGTGGCCGCCGACGAGAACCTGCACATGGTCTTCTACCGCAACCTTCTCGCGGCCGCGTTCGAGCTGGCCCCGAGCCAGGCCATGCGGGCCGTCGCCGACGTGGTGGCCGACTTCCAGATGCCGGGCAGCGGCATCGACGGATTCGCCCGCAAGTCGGTGGCGATCGCCCTGGCCGGCATCTACGACCTGCGCCAGCACCGCGACGAGGTGCTTCAGCCGGTCCTGCGTCAGTGGGACGTCTTCAACGTGACCGGCCTCAACGCCGACGGCGAAGCCGCCCGCGAGCAGCTCGCCGCCCAGCTGGAGGACCTGGACCGCGCCGCGAGCCGCTTCGAGGAAAAGCGCGACGCCCGAGCCGCCCGCCTAGCCCTCCGCTAAACCCCACCCCTGCCCCGTCCCACCCCATCCCCACCCCACCCCTCTAGCCCTTGTTGATCATGATGTTGGCGGGTCGATCGATCTTCGAATCGCCCGCTAACCCCATGATCAACGCAGTGGGTGGATGGGTGGGAGTGGGAGAGGGAGAGGGAGTGGGGGGCGGGGTTAGGGGAGGGGGAGGAGGAGGCAGGTGCTGGTGGCGTGGGCTATCAGGCGGTCGGTGGCGTCGGTGATGCGGGCCTCGGCCAGGGCCGTACGGCGGCCGCGTTGCAGCACGGTGCCCTCGCAGCGCAGGGTGCCACTGTCGACGGTGACCGGGCGGAGGAACTTCACGTTGAGGTCCAGCGAGGTGTAGCCGACGCCGGCGGGCAGGGTGGTGTGCACGGCGCACCCCGCGGCGGTGTCCAGCAGGGTGGAGAGCACGCCACCGTGGACGCTGCCGAGCGGGTTGTAGTGGAACTCCTGCGGGATCAGCTCGACGACGACCCGACCCTCGTCGGCTTCCATCCGGGTCATGTCGAGAAGGTGCATCACCGGCGGCGCGGCCAACTCGCCGGCGATCATCGCCCGGAGCATGTCCAGGCCGCCGCGTCGACCGACCTGGGCGGCGTTGACCGACGGGTCCGCCCAGGTGAAGGTACGGCTGCGCACTGGTTCCTGCGTCTGCGTCATGGACGCAGCCTGGCAGCAGGTTGCTGAGTCTGTCAACGAGATCTAGCCTGATCCGATGCGACCCGCGGCTCTGGACTGGTCAGTGGAGAACTGCACCATCGCCCGCGCGATGGAGATCCTCGGTGAGCGATGGACCCTGGTGGTCCTCCGCGAGGTGTTCACCGGCGTACGCCGCTTCGACGACATGCGGGTACGCACCGGCATTCCGCGCCAGGTGCTGACCAATCGCCTCGCGAGCCTGGTGGAGCAGGGCGTGCTGAGTCGCGAGCCCTACCGGGAGCCCGGCAGTCGGCTGCGCCACGAGTACCGGCTCACGGAGAAGGGCCTGGATCTGTGGCCGGTGCTGGTCGCCGTCCTCGGTTGGGGCGACCGGTACCTCGCCGACGCGGAGGGCCCGCCGCTCAGTGTCACGCACCGCGACTGCGGCGCCGAGGTGCGCGCCGAACTGCGCTGCGCCGGCGGGCACGACGTGGGCCGGCCACGCGACGTGGTGCCCAGCCCGGGCCCCGGCGCTCGTCGTCGTACCCCCTGACCCGTCGCCCGCCGCACCCCTGCCGCCCGTCGAACGTCGCACGCCGCACCCTGACGTCCGGCGCCCGTCGCATGGTGCCCGGCGGGCGGCGCCGTGCCGTCCCGGCGCGCGGTGCACCCGACACCCGGCGCGGGGAGACATCGATGATCGTGCGCGTCAAAAGTGGGTCGGATGTCGGTGGGGTGTGACGGTGGCTGTTCGCCAGCGTGTCGGGGGTGTTGCGGCCGTGCGACCAACCGAGGTCGGTGAATCCGGGCGAATTCAAGCCTTGTTAATGATCTTAAGTATGTGAATACTTCAGTCTCATCCGGCCGGTTTCCCCAGATCGGCCGGGTTGCCCTCGGGTCAGCCGCCCCCGGCAGACCCGCTCCCCCGCCCAGGAGGTTTGTTACATGCGACCCACGAGGTCCTCATTCCGCGTTGCGGCCACAGTCGCCGTTTCCGGAACCCTGGTCGTCGGCTCGCTCATCGGCGCGCCCGCCCAGGCCGCTCCTGCCGCGTCGCCCGACGCCGCCGCCGCGATCTCCGCGGAACTCGGCGACCGCTCCGCCGGCTCGTACATCGACGCCAGCGGCAAATCCGTCGTCACCGTGACCGACGCGGCCGCCGCCAGCAAGGCGAGCAAGGCCGGCGCCGTCGTCCGCTACGTCACCCGCGGCGCCGCCGAGCTCAACCGGGCCACGGCCGAGCTGGAGCGTTCCGCCAAGATCCCGGGTACCGCCTGGTGGAGTGACCCGGTCACCAACCAGGTCGTCGTCTCCGTCGACAGCACCGTCACCGGTGCCAAGCTGGAGCGGGTCAAGGCCGCCGCCGCGCGGGCCAACGGCGCGGTCCGGGTCGAGGCCGAGGCCGGCGTGCTGAGCACCCGGATCTCCGGCGGCCAGGCCATCTACGCCGGCGGGGGCGGGCGTTGCTCGCTCGGCTTCAACGTGCGCAGTGGCAGCACCTACTACTTCCTGACGGCCGGGCACTGCACCAACATCTCGGCCAGCTGGTACTCGAACTCCGCCCAGACCTCGCTGCTCGGTACCCGTACCGGCACCAGCTTCCCGGGCAACGACTACGGCATCGTGCGGCACAACAACTCGGCCAACGCCGCCGGCAACGTCTCCCTCTACAACGGCAGCTTCCGGGACATCACCGGTTCCGGCAACGCCTCCGTCGGCCAGTCGGTGCAGCGCTCCGGCAGCACCACCGGCCTGCGTAGCGGCTCGGTGAACGCGACCAACGCCACGGTGAACTACGCCGAGGGTTCGGTCTCCGGTCTGATCCGCACCAACGTCTGCGCCGAGCCGGGCGACAGCGGCGGCTCGCTCTTCGCGGGCGGCACCGCCCTGGGTCTGACCTCCGGTGGTAGCGGCAACTGCCGCACCGGTGGCACGACCTTCTTCCAGCCGGTGACCGAGGCGCTCAGCCGCTACGGCGTCAGCGTCTTCTGATCCACGCACCGCTCGCGGGCCGCCGGAACACTCCGGCGGCCCGCGTCGCGTTGACGGCCACCGAACCCCGCCGACAGCGGGCGAATGCGACGGCGCTCAGCCGGGCCCGGACGGTCGCGGCCGCCGCCGGGAGACCAGCACAGCGGCCAGCGGTACGCCCGCCTCGGCCGCCGCCGCCAGCCGCTCCGTCAGCCCGATCCACGCCCCGTCGGTGAAGAACTCGACGGCGAACCAGCCGACCAGCCCGAGGAGGACCACCGCCGCCGCGAGCGCCACCCGGCGTACGGCAGCCGGCGGGTGCCGGTGCTCCCGGCCGAGGGACGGCGCGGCTCGACGGGGCACCGCCAAGGCCGGCCAGACGGCCAACGCCCCGAACGCCACCCCGGCGGCCACGGCATGTGTCGTCGAGTCACCGTCCGGGTTCTGCGGGAACGCGACCAGCACCAGGGTCGCCAGCCCACCCAGCGCGAGCAGCCCTCGGCCCGTCGGCGCGGCGCTGACCAGGCCGAGCGCGGTCGTCAGATGACAGAGGCCCAGGCCGGCCAGCCCAATCGTCATGATCCAGCGATGGTCCGCGCCCGCGGCGGCAAGTGCGCTGATGGTCTGCCGCACCGGGTCGAATCCGTCGGACTGGGCGGCCTGCGCCAGTGTCCAGCCACCGACGAGGAACAGCGGTGCGCCACCGGCCGACAGCAGGGCCCAACGGGGAACGGCTGACATCGGGCGATCGTAGCGGTGCGACCGGCGGAGTTCCCGGGCCGCGCGCCAGGGGCCGACGCACCGACGGCGCGGACGCCGGAGCAGGCGGGGACGACGCGGCCAGATCAGGCGGGGCGACGACTCATGACAGCCGGTCGGGTCGCCCGGGAGTGGGCCCGCTCGGTGGTCCGAGGGGATCCGGGGGTACGACGCCGATGGTCGGCAGGTCCGGGCCGACGCGTACGGTGCCGCCGGCCGACCAGGCGAGGTGCGCCCGCCGGGCGGAGAGGACCGCCAACAGCGGCCAGAGGGAGACCGCCACCGCCGTCACCCGCTCGGCCAGCCCGGTGCGGGACCCACTGGTCACCTCGAACGCGCACCAGCCGAAGAGCGCGAGCAGCACGAGCGTGGCGCTCAGCCCCACCGCCCGGCGGAACGCCCAGGGCGGCTCCGGTCGGGTGGGGTGCTCGGTGTCGTGGCCGCGGGGCAGCCGCAGCGCCGAGCCGGCCGGCCAGAGCACCAGGGCGAGGACGGCCACCGTCGCCGCGATGCCGTGGCTGAGCGAGCCGCCGACCGGCGGCCGGGGAAAGGCGACCAGCGCGATGGTGGCCACGCCACCGATCGCGAGCAGGAATCGGCTGGGCAGCCCGGCCGCGTGCAGGACGGCGGCGACCGACAGGTAGCAGCAGCCGAGCAGCACCAGGGCCACCACCATGATCCAGGCGTCGGTGGCGTCCTGCCCTGCCAGCTCGCTGATGGTGTCCCGGACCGGGTCGTACCCGACGGGCTGTCGGGCCTGGGCCACCGTCCAACCGCCCACCAGCAGCACGGGCGCCGTCGCCGCCGTGGCGACGGCCCAGTTCGGTACGGCGCGCATTTCGCCACGTTAACCGGCGAGATGGCCGATTGAGTCGGGTTCGCCCAGCGCGGCCGACCCGACGGGTGCCCGGAGGCGGGGCGGCCACCCCTGACAGAATGCGGGGTGAGGACTGTTCCACGATGAGGAGTTGCCAGCCGTGATCCGTACCCACAATGCCGGAAGCCTGCGCGCCGCGGACGCCGGCTCGACGGTGACGCTCGCCGGCTGGGTGGCCCGCCGCCGCGACCACGGCGGGGTCATCTTCGTCGACCTGCGCGACGGTTCCGGTGTTGTCCAGGTGGTGTTCCGCGAGGAAGATGCGCACGCGCTGCGCAACGAGTTCTGCGTGAAGGTCGTCGGCGAGGTGACCCGCCGCCCGGCCGGCAACGAGAACCCGGAGCTGCCCACCGGCGAGGTCGAGGTGACCGTCGTCGAGCTGGAGGTGCTCTCCGAGGCGGCGCCGCTGCCGCTGCCGGTGGACGACCAGATCGAGGCCGGCGACGACATCCGACTCCGGTACCGCTACCTGGACCTGCGCCGCAGCGGCCCGGCGAACGCGCTGCGGCTGCGTTCGCGCGCCAGCCACCTCGCCCGGGGCGTGCTGCACGAGCGGGACTTCCTGGAGATCGAGACGCCGACGCTGACCCGCTCGACGCCGGAGGGCGCCCGCGACTTCCTGGTGCCGGTGCGGCTTCAGCCCGGCAGCTGGTACGCGCTGCCGCAGTCGCCGCAGCTGTTCAAGCAGCTGCTGATGGTCGGCGGCATGGAGCGGTACTACCAGATCGCCCGCTGCTACCGCGACGAGGACTTCCGCGCCGACCGGCAGCCGGAGTTCACCCAGCTCGACATCGAGATGTCGTTCGTCACCGAGGACGACGTGATCGACCTCGGCGAGGCGATCGTCTCGACGCTGTGGAAGAACCTGGCCGGGCACGAGATCACCCGACCGATCCCGCGGATCACCTGGCACGACGCGATGGCCCGTTACGGCTCGGACAAGCCGGACCTGCGCTACGGCGTCGAGTTGACCGAGCTGACCGAGTACCTGCGCGGGACCGAGTTCCGGGTCTTCGCCGGGGCGATCGACGCGGGCGGCTACGTCGGCGCGGTGGTGATGCCGGGTGGCGCGGCGCAGAGCCGCAAGGAGCTGGACGGCTGGCAGGACTGGGCGAAGGCGCGTGGCGCCCGTGGCCTGGCGTACGTGGTGCTGGACGCCGAGACCGGCGAGGCGCGCGGTCCGGTGGCGAAGAACCTCTCCGCCGAGCACCTGGGTGGGCTCGCCGACGCGGTCGGCGCCAAGCCGGGTGACGCGGTCTTCTTTGCCGCGAGCGCCACCAGCCGGGAGGCACAGGAGCTGCTCGGGGCGGCCCGCGTCGAGATCGCCAAGCGGTCCGGCCTGATCGACGAGAGCGCCTGGGCGTTCTGCTGGGTGGTCGACGCGCCGATGTTCGAGCGAACGGACGAGGGCGGTTGGACGGCAGTGCACCACCCGTTCACCTCGCCGAACGCCGACTGGGTCGACCGGTTCGAGGAGGCTCCGGACCGGGCCCTGGCGTACGCGTACGACATCGTCTGCAACGGCAACGAGATCGGCGGCGGGTCGATCCGTATCCACCGGGGTGACGTGCAGAAGCGGGTCTTCGACCTGCTCGGCATCACTCCCGAGGAGGCGCAGGACAAGTTCGGCTTCCTGCTGGAGGCGTTCAAGTACGGCGCCCCGCCGCACGGCGGCATCGCCTTCGGCTGGGACCGGGTCTGCATGCTGCTCGCCGGTGCCGACTCCATCCGTGAGGTCATCGCCTTCCCGAAGACCCGGGGTGGCTTCGACCCGCTGACCAGTGCCCCCACCCCGATCACCGCCCAGCAGCGCACCGAGGCCGGCATCGACGCCAAGCCCAAGCCCGCCGCGACGGCCCACACGGGAACGGCCGGCCCCGCAGCCCCGGTAGCAGACCCGGTCTGACCCCTTTCGCGCCGTCGATCATGAGGTTGACGGGCCCGCGCCACGGCGTGTCGCTCGTTAACCTCATGATCGGCGGCGGCGGTGGCAGGGGAGTGGGCTGGGATGCGGGTGCTTGTTGTCGGGGGTAGTGGGTTACTGGGGCGGTCGGTTTGTCGGCGGGGCCTCGGGCTTGGTTGGTCGGTTGTCGGGACGTTCCACTCCGGTGAGATCGCCGTGCCGGGAGTCGCGGCACGGCGGCTGGACGTGACCGACCGGTCCGCCGTGCGCGCCCTGGTCGCCGAGGTGCGGCCGGACGCCGTGGTAGGGACCCCCTATCGGTACGGGGACTGGGCGGTCACCGCCGACGGGGCAGCGCACGTGGCGCTCGCCGCAGCCGAGGCGGGTGCCCGGCTGGTGCACGTGTCCAGCGACGCGCTGCACGCGGGACGACCCGTGCCGTACGCCGACGACGAACCACCCACGCCGGTGCACGCGTACGGTGCCGCGAAGGCCGCGGCCGAGACCGCCGTGCGGGCGATCGACCCGGGCGCGGCGCTGGTGCGGACCTCCCTGGTCATGGGGGAGGGCAGCAAGCAGATCCAGCTCTGCCGGGACGCGCTCGACGGCCGGGCCACCCTGTTCAGCGACGAACTGCGCTGCCCGATCGACGTCACCGACCTGGCCGACGCCGTGCTGGAGCTGGTCGCCTCGACGTACGCCGGTCTGTTGAACGTGGCCGGCCCGGACGCGGTCAGCCGGGCTGAGCTGGGTCTGCTGGTCGCCGAGCGGTACGGCCTGGACGCGGCCGGGTTGAAGACCACCACCAGCGCGGCCGCCGGCCTGGTCCGCCCCACGGACGTACGCCTCGACTCCGCGCGCGCCACCGCCCTGCTGCGCACCCGGCTGCGCGGAGTACGCGAAGTCCTCGCCCGCTGAGCACGGCACATGCACACTTCCTATGCACAACTCTTGTGCACAGGAAGTGTGCAGAGATAGTGTGCAGCCATGGAGAACGACGAAGGAGTCTCGCGGCCGGCGCCGCGTGAGGTGCGGATCGACAAACGACAGGTCCGGGTGCTGGCGCACCCGCTGCGGATGCGGTTGGTCGGAGCGCTGCGGGTGAAGGGGCCCGCTACCGCGACCACCCTCGCCGAACTGCTCGGCACCAACACCGGCGCGACCAGCTACCACCTGCGACAACTCGCCGAGGTAGGGCTGGTCATCGAGGATCCCGACCGGGGCAGCGGGCGGCAGCGCTGGTGGCAGGCGGCGCACGACGTGACCAACTGGGATCCGAGCGACTTCGACGACGACCCCGACGCCCGGGCCGCGATCGAGTGGATTCAGGGCGACCAGGTGCGTCTCCTCGCCGAGACCGCCGATCGCTGGTTCGCCACCCAGCACGAGTGGTCGGCCGCCTGGCGGGACGGGTTCGGCATGAGCGACATCTTCATGACCATCCCGCCGGCCCGGCTGGAGGAGCTCAAGGCGGAGGTGTGGCAGGTGCTGGAGCGGTATCACGGCGAGGCCGAGCCCGCTGCCCCCACCGACCCGGAGGCCCGCCCGGTGCAGGTGTTCCTGGCCGCCTACCCGTTGCGCGAGGGCCTCCAGTGAGCGCGAGGAGTGAGCCGGGTCTGCGAGCCCCGCAGTCGCGAACGGAGGTGGCATCGTGAGCGCGCTGACCGTACGCCAGGTCCGGCGTCGTTACCTCACGCTCTACGGCCTGCGCTGGCTGCCCACGGGTCTGATGATCCCGGTGATGGTCCTGCTGATGCAGGAGCGCGGCCTGTCGTTGCCGCAGATCGGGCTGGTCGGCACGGCGCAGGGGCTGCTGGTGCTGGCGCTGGAGTTGCCCACCGGCGGGCTCGCCGACGCCCTCGGCCGCCGACCCGTGCTGCTCGCCGCCGGAGTGCTCAACCTCGCCTCGCTGGCGCTGTTCGCGGTGGCCGACTCGTTCTGGCTGTTCTTCCTGGTCTGGGCCTTGCAAGGCATCTACCGGGCGTTGGACAGCGGCCCGTTGGAGTCCTGGTACGTCGACGCGACCCTGGCCGCCGACGCGGAGGCCGAGTACGAGCGCGGCCTCGGGTATGCCGGCACCGTCGTCGGTGGGGCCATCGGCGCCGGCGCGCTGCTCAGCGGCGGTCTCATCGCGCTCGGCCCGATCGGGCCGGTCACCGCGCTCACCGTCCCCGTGCTGGCCGCCATCGTCGCGCAGGCGGCGGCGCTCGTCGCGCTGGTCGTGCTGCTGGTCGAAGAGCGGCCGGCCACCGGGGTCGCGGCGCTGCGGGCTTCGGTGGTCCAGGCACCCCGGATGATCGGCCAGGCCGTCGGGCTGCTGCGTCGCTCCCGGGTGCTGCTGGCGTTGGTGGCCGTCGAGCTGTTCTGGGGCTTCGGCATGGTCACCTTCGAGTCGCTGCTGCCGGTACGGCTCGCCGAGGTGATCGGCGACCCGGAACGCGCCGCGGCGCTGCTCGGGCCGGCGAACTCGGCCGCCTGGCTCGCCTCGGCCGCCGGCGCGGCACTGACCCCACTGCTGCTGCGCTGGTTCGGCGCCGCGCCGGGTGCGGCCCTGCTTCGCATCCTCCAGGGCGTGACGGTGGTCGGGATGGGGTTGTTCGCCGGGCCGGTCGGCGTCCTGGTGGCGTATCTGGCCTGCTACGCCGTGCACGGCGCGTCCAACCCGTTGCACAGTGGGCTGCTGCACCGGCAGGTCGACGGCCCGTACCGGACCAGCGTGCTCTCGCTGAACTCGATGATGGCGCAGCCGGCCGGCGCGCTCGGCGGGGTGGTGCTCACCGCGCTCGCCGCCGCCACCAGCGTCAGCACCGCGATGGTGGTCGGCGCGGTGGTGTTGGCCGTCGCCGCACCGCTCTACCTGCCCGCCTGGCTGGCCGGCCGTCGGGCCGTCCCGGCCGTCGAGCCGACCGCGGTCCCGGTGTCCGCCGCCGATCGTTGAGGAGGGGGCCCCTGGTGCGCAAGGGGCCCTCTCCCGGCGGTCAGGCGAGGCGGATCGAGCTGAGCGGGAGGGTGTTGGTGTACCCGAGCCGACGGTAGAGCCGTGCCGCACCGACATTGTGCGTGTAGACGCCGAGCCCAACCATGTCGTGGCGCGTCAGCAGCGCCCGGGTCATCCCCGCGGTCAGGGACGCGCCCAGCCCCCGACCTCGTTGGTCGGGGGCGACGGTCAGGCCGGCGAGGAAGCCGATGTCACCCTGGCTTCGGTCCGCGCCGCACGCCACCAACCGGTCGCCGGCCCGGATGCCGTACCAGTCCACCACCCGTGGGTCGCCCGGGCGGGAGGTGCTGCTGGGGAACGACTCTTCGACCAGCGCCGCCAGCGCCGGTTGGTCGGCGTCGGTGAGGCGTACCACCGGCTGCTCGTCCGGCTGGGCCGGTGGCGCCGTGTCGGTCCAGTGGAAGTCCCAGTCGCTGTGCTCGGCCACCGCCAACCGGTCGACCAGCCGACCGCGATCGTGTCGAGGCAGGTGCAGCCGCTGTCCGGGCTGGAGCATCCCGTCGGCGGCGAGCGCGACACCGATCTCCAGCGCCGCTTCGGCCGGGCCGATCGCGCAACCGGCCGGGCCGTACTCGGGCGGAACCAGCCACAGCACGGCGCCATCGCGCCGGTACGCGCGCGCCGGCACGGCCCGCCCGAGCGCGTGCCGGGCGAACGGGTGATGGCCGACGGCGGCCAGGATGGCGCTCCGGTCCTGGAGCACCTGGTCGTCGATGATCATGCGTCCAGCCTAGGAGCCGGGGGTCGAATGCCTCCGCCGGGCCGTCGCGGCGTGGCCGTCTCCACGGTGGAGATTGGCGAGTCGACCGATTGGGTACATCACGCGCCGACCTACTGGGAACCCCCACCGGAGGACCGACATGCTCGCCATTCTCGCGGCCATCGTCTTTGGCTTTGCCCTGCTGCTCGACCTGCTCGACACCAACTTCGGCGCACCCGACCTGTTCAACTGGAACACCCTCGTACTCATCGGGTTGCTCCTCCTCTCGCTCTACCTGGCCGGCGTGGGCAGCGGCCCGCGCGGCGGCGGCGGCGGTGGCGGCGGCCGTTGGTACCGGGGCCGTCGCCCCGGGCGTGGCTGACCGGAACCGATCACCGGTGGCGGGCCCGCGGCGCGATTCCGGCGTCGTGGGCCCGGCCCGGTACTGTCTTCGTGATGGAGTCCGACGCCCTCTTCTCCCTCGGTGAACCCGCCGGGTCGCGCAGCGCGCCCGACGGTCCCGCCGGTGTCGACGGCTTCACCGCGGTGGCCGACGATTCGCCCCTGCCCGTCCGGATGCGCCCGGTGACCCTCGACGAGCTGGTCGGGCAGGAGCACCTGCTCGCCCCCGGCGCACCCCTGCGGCAACTGGTCTCCGGCGGGGCTCCGATGTCGGTGATCCTCTGGGGCCCGCCGGGCAGCGGCAAGACCACCATCGCGCACCTGGTGGCCGGGGCGACCGACCGCCGCTTCGTCGCCATGTCGGCGCTCTCCGCCGGCGTGAAGGACGTCCGGGCGGTGATCGAGGCGGCGCGCCGCCAGCGCCGTTCCGGCGGCCCGCAGACCGTGCTCTTCATCGACGAGGTGCACCGGTTCAGCAAGACCCAACAGGATTCCCTGCTCGCCGCCGTCGAGGACCGTACGGTCACCCTGCTGGCGGCGACCACCGAGAACCCGTACTTCTCGGTCATCTCACCGCTGCTGTCGCGGTGCGTGCTGCTCACCCTGCAACCGTTGGACGACGAGGCGGTGCGGGGCCTGCTGCGCCGCGCGGTCGCCGACAAGCGTGGCCTGGACGGCGCACTGGCCCTGACCACCGAGGCCGAGGATCACCTGGTCCGGCTGGCCGCCGGTGACGTCCGTAAGGCACTCACCGCCCTGGAGGCGGCGGCGGCCTCCGCCACGGCTCTCGGCGGCGGGCGGATCGACCTTGCCACCGCCGAGCAGGCGGTCGACGTGGCGGCGGTGCGCTACGACCGTGACGGCGACGCCCACTACGACGTGGTCAGCGCCTTCATCAAGAGCATGCGCGGCTCGGACGTGGACGCGGCGGTGCACTGGCTGGCCCGCATGCTGGTCGCCGGTGAGGACGCCCGGTTCATCGCCCGTCGTCTGGTCATCTTCGCCAGCGAGGACGTGGGCATGGCCGATCCCGGGGCGCTGAGCGTGGCGACCGCCGCCGCGCACGCGGTCGAGTACGTCGGGCTGCCCGAAGCGCAGCTCAACCTCGCCCAGGCGGTGATTCACCTGGCCACCGCGCCCAAGTCGAACTCGGCCACCACCGCCATCGGCGCCGCGATCGCCGACGTCCGGGCCGGTCGCGGTGGCCCGGTGCCGCGAGGGCTGCGCGACGCGCACTACGCCGGCGCCCGTGGGTTGGGCCACGGGACCGGCTACCGCTACCCGCACGACGACCAGCGCGGCGTGGTCACCCAGCAGTACGTCCCGGACGACCTGGTGGGCACCGACTACTACCAGCCCAGCCCGCACGGCGCGGAGCGGTCGGTGGCCAGCCGCCTGCCGCTGCTGCGCCGGATCGTGCGTGGTCTGCCGGCGCCGGCCGCCCGCCCGGAGACGCGGACAGCCGAGCCGTCCGTAACGGCGCAGACCGCGCCAGCGCTATCCCCGGGGGCCGCCCGTCCGACGACGGGCACGGGTGCCCCCGGCACGATGCAGGACAGCGGCACCGACGCCGCAGGAGAGGGTCAACAGTGAGATCGCGTGGTGGGGACCGCCCGGACGAGGGCCCGGACGAGCGGCGCGATCCCCGCGCCAAGACCCGCCGTTGGGGTCGCGGCCGGGCGGCTGAGCCCGAGCCGGAGGAGCCGGTCGCCGGCGAGGAGTTCGGCTGGATCGACGACCTGCGCTCGGCGAAGCAGCAACGCACCGAGCTGGGCCCGGACGGTGCACCGGCGGAGCCGAACCGGCCCCGTGGGGGCATGCCGCCGGCAGACCCGGCTGGACCGCCGGCACAACCCGCCCCGCGTACGCCGGCAGAGCCGGCCGGTGTGCGCGGCAGCGGGCCGGAGTCCTCGGCGCCACCGGCCCCGCGCCAGAGTGAACCGGGCGGCGCCGCCGCCCGTCGACCGGTCGACGGCCCCTGGCCGGGGGAGACGCCACCAGCGGGTCGTCGCCCGGATGACCGGCCACCCACCGCCGGCCCCGGCGCTCCGGGGCAGCCGCCGCGCCGCGGCGTGCAGCCGGTGCCCGGCGCCCGCGCTGCCGTGCCGCCGTCGCCGCCCGCCGCTCGCCCGGGCGGGGGTGACCCGGCCGGCCCGCAGGGGCCGCGCCCGGCACCCGACGCGCCCGGCGGCCCGGCCCGTGCTCGCGGTGCTGCGGCACCTCCCGGCCCACCCGTGGGCCCACCGACCTCAGGCCCCCCGGCCGGTCGTCGTCCGGAGGCCGCCGCTGCGCCGGGCCGTCGGCCGGACGCCGCTGTTCCGCCGGGCCGTCATCAGGACCCCGCCGCGCCCGGCGGTCATCCCGACGCCATGCCGCCGCTGCGCCGTCCGGACGCTGGCCCGCCGACCCACCGACCCGGCCCGGAGCAGCCGGTCGAGCCCGGCCGTGCCCGGCCCCCCGCCGACGGCGCCCCCGTCGGTCGACGCGCCGCCGGCCCGACCTCCGACCCGGCGCGGGCCGCCGGAGCAGCCGCCGCCCCCGGGCCGGCCCGCTTCGACGGCGCACCGGCTGGCGTCGTGCCGCCGACCGCGGATGGCCTTCGTCCCGACCCCGCCATCGACGGTGACCCGCGTACCGCCCGGCGTCGTCCCGGCCCGGCCGACCCCGGCGCACCCGAGCCCACCGGGCGGCGCGCCGCCGAGGCTCCCCGTCCGGCAGCGGGCGGGCGTCGCCGGGCCGCGGAACCCGACGAGCCGGTGGTGCCGCGCTCCGGCAACGCGCCACCCGTGCCCCGCTCGGGGAACGCGTCGTCGGTGCCCCAGGCGACCGGCGCGCACAGCGGCGCCCTGCCCACCACCGGCCCCGCCGACGGCACCGGTCGCCGCCGGGTCGTCTCCGGTGAACCGGAACGCCGAACGCCACCCGGCGGCGAACCCCGCCTGGACCGGCCGGAGCGGCCCGCGGACTGGCTCCGCCAGGCCGGCCGCCTGCCACACACCGACCCTGGCCTGCCGGTGGTCAACCGCCGAGACGGCAGCCCGCCGGCCGGGGGTCGCCGTCCGGCGCCGCCCACCGGGCCGGGAGACCTCACCGACCAGGCGTCCGGTCGGCTCGCCGTGCCCGACCCGGCCGCGGAGCGCACCGCCGCCCGCCGGCCCGCCGGCCCGCCGGTCGACCCGGGCGCGGACGCACCGACCGGTCGTCGCGCCGTCCGGCCCGACGCGTCGGGATCCACTGGAGAGCAGGCGCTGACCTACCCGCCGCCGCCCGGTGACCGGCCCGCCCGTGGGCGGGGCGCTGCGGCGGTACCCACACCTGACCCCACCGGCCAGCGCGGCCGTGCCGTGGCGGGGCCCGGCGCGGACGCACCGCCCGCCCCGGACCCGACCGGCCGACGACGTCGTCCACCGGCTGAGCAGGGCCCCGACGGTCCGGCTGTCCCCGGTCGACCCGGGCCCGCGGGCGACCACGGCGACGACCCCTACTCCGGTGGTCGACCCGGCGCCGGTCCCGCGGCGCGGGGCGCCGCCCGCTCCGCCCCACCCGGCCGGGCCCGACCCATCCCCGGCGACGCCCCGGCACCCGGCACCGGGCGCCGTGGCGCTGACGGGCCACTGCGCCCCGGCCCGGGTGGCGAGGCGGCACCCCGGGACGCGACCCGTCCGGATGGTCCGGCTCGTGCGGCGGTGCCGCCGGGCGTGGATGGTCCGCCACGTTCGCGTCCGGATGGTCCGGCTCGTGCCGCCGTCCGCCCACCCGGCGGGCCGCTGCCCACCGACGACCGGACGACCGTTGACCCGGGGCCGGCCGGACCGGCCCGTGGCGCTGCGCCGGCCGGCCGACCCGCGCCTGCCGACCGTGCCGCCGGACGTGCCCTGCCTCCGAATCGGGAACCCGGTCGTCCCGAGCCGAGCGGTGTCGCGCCCGTGCCGCCGCCCGGACGCGCCGGCGAGCCCGTCGGCGTGGCCCGCGCCGCCGCCGTGGTGCCCTCCGTGTCCGGCCCGATGGACCGGCCGGAACCGGAGCCCTCCGACGGGCCGGCGCTGCGCCCGGCCGGCCAGGACGCGCCGGACGACGACGCCGCACCGGGTGCCCGTTCCGAGGAACGCCGGCAGACCCGTGAACGACGCCGACTGCGCGCGGCGGTGTTGGTGCTGGTCAGCGTCGTGCTGCTCGGCGCGGTGCCGCTCTTCTTCGGGATCCGGACGCTGAGCCGTGACCCGGTCTTCGACAACCTGGACCAGCTCGGCGTGCCCGCCTGGGCGGCCGCGAAGACGGTCGACGACGTCAGCGGCAGCCGCTGGTGTCTGCTCGACTGCCGGCTGCGTGAGCGCACCGTGACCTCGGAGAAGGCGCCCAAGGAGACGGCGCAGGTCTACGAGGACGCGCTGCGCCGGGACGGGTGGCAGCCGTGGAAGGTGAGCCGCTGCCCGGAGCAGCAGACGAAGGGCAGCTACACCTGCTGGCGTCGCGACGAGTTGACCCTCGACCTGTGGGTACGCGAGCCGACCTGTGTGCCGCCGCCGGTGGACGGCGAGCCGGCAGTCGTGCCGTCCGCCGACCCGTCGGCCGCTGCGACCGAGTGCACCGGCTCGTTGGTGTCGGTGAAGGTGCGCAACGCGATCGACGACGAGCGGACCAGGCCGCAGCCGACCACCGACCCGTCACTGACCGGTGAGGATCCGTTCCCGACGGTCAGCGCGGATCCGCTGGGTGAGCTGACACCCTCACCGTCCTGAGCCGGTCTCCATCACGGACGGTAGGGTCTGGGGCTGGCGGGCACGCCCGCTACCGGTGACCGCCGACGGCTCGGCGGCCGGTACGGGTGGCATGGTTGTGCGTTCCGGGGACGTCGGGTCCTGCGGAACTCTGCTTGAGGAGGACAGGCGTGGGCGACATTGGAGCGATCGCGGCGCTGATCGCGGCATCCGCGTTCGCGGTGCTGGTGCTCATCCTGACGCTGCCCATCCTGCGGCTGCGGCACACGGTTGACGCCACCACCCGCATGATCAACGACCTGAACGATCGGACCGCACCGCTACTCGGTGACGTGAACACCACTGTGAAGAACGTCAACACCGCGCTGGAGCAGGTGCAGACCTCGCTCGACGGTGTGAACCTCCAGCTGGCGAAGGTCGACACCATGACCAGCCACGCACAGAACGTCACCGCCAACGTCGCCAACCTGGCCACCGTCGTCTCCGCCGCGGCCGCCAACCCGCTGGTCAAGGTGGCCGCGTTCGGCTACGGCGTGCGTAAGGCCGCCGCCGGCCGCCGGCACGCCGAGACCGAGCGCGAGGTACGCGACACCATCAAGCAGCAGCGACGGGCCGCGCGACGCGGCAACAGCTGACCGCCCGGCGCACCAGGAGGTAGCGGGACATGAGGCGCTTGTTCTGGCTCGGCATCGGGGTGGCCGTCGGTGTGATCGTGGTCCGCAAGGCGACCCGGACCGCGCAGGCGTACACGCCGGCGGGCATCGCCAGCTCGCTGACGGAATCCGCTGGCGGGCTCGTCGAGTCGCTGCGTAGTTTCGTGGAGGACGTCCGGGTCGGGATGGCCGAACGCGAGCAGGAGATCCACCACGCGTTCGCCCAGGGTGAGGCGTTCGACGATAAGTTCGCCGACCTGCGGGAAGACCCGCGGATCGGCGATCGAGAAATCTTTCCGGAGGAACACCAGCGATGAAGACGGCGGAGATCAAGCGGCGGTACCTCGCGCACTTCGAGGCGAATGGCCACACCGTGGTGCCGTCCGCTCCGCTGCCCGCCATCAGCGACCCGAACCTGCTGTTCGTCAACGCCGGCATGGTGCAGTTCGTCCCGTACTTCCTGGGTCAGCAGACGCCCGCGTACCAACGGGCGGTCAGCGTGCAGAAGTGCATCCGCACCCCGGACATCGACGAGGTCGGCAAGACCAGCCGGCACGGCACGTTCTTCCAGATGAACGGCAACTTCTCCTTCGGGGACTACTTCAAGGCCGGCGCGATCCCGCTGGCCTGGGAACTGTCCACGAAGCCGATCGCCGAGGGTGGTTACGGGCTGGACCCGGAGCGGATCTGGCCGACGATCTACCTCGACGACGACGAGGCGTACGAGATCTGGCGGTCGGTGGGCGTGCCGGCCGAGCGGATCGTCCGCCGGGGCAAGGCGGACAACTTCTGGTCGATGGGCATTCCCGGGCCGTGCGGTCCGTCGTCGGAGCTGTTCTACGACCGGGGCCCGGAGTACGGCCGGGAGGGCGGCCCGGCGGTCGACGAGGACCGGTACATGGAGTATTGGAACCTCGTCTTCATGCAGTTCGAGCGGGGTCCGGGCACGACCAAGGAGGACTACCCGATCCTGGGTGACCTGCCGGCGAAGAACATCGACACCGGCATGGGCCTGGAGCGGATGGCCTCGATCCTGCAGGGCGTCGACAACCTGTACGAGATCGACGAGGTCCGGCCGATCCTGGCCCGGGCGGCGGAGCTGACCGGTAAGCGCTACGGCGCGCACTCCGGGCATGTGGCCAGCGAGTCGCACCCGGACGACGTCCGGCTGCGGGTGATCGCGGATCACGTGCGCACGGCGCTGATGCTGATCGGCGACGGCGTGACCCCGTCGAACGAGGGTCGCGGGTACGTGCTGCGCCGGATCATGCGCCGGGCGATCCGGTCGATCCGGCTGCTGGGCTGGCAGGACCGGGCGCTGCCCGAGCTGCTGCCGGTGGCCCGGGACTGCATGGCGCCGTCGTACCCGGAGCTGGCGACCGACTTCGACCGGATCGCGGATTACGCGTACGCGGAGGAGGAGGCGTTCCTGTCCACCCTGCGGGCCGGCACCACGATCCTGGACACGGCGATCGCGGAGACCCGCACGGCGGGCGGCTCGGCGCTGTCCGGGGCGAAGGCGTTCCAGCTGCACGACACCTACGGCTTCCCGATCGATCTGACCCTGGAGATCGCCGCGGAGCAGGGCCTCGCGGTCGACGACGAGGGGTTCCGGCGGCTGATGGCCGACCAGCGGACCCGGGCGAAGGCGGACGCGCAGGCCCGCAAGACGGGGCACGTCGACCTGTCGGCGTACCGGTCGGTGCTCGACGCGGGTGGTCCGGTGACGTTCACCGGGTACAGCGAGGTGTCCCGCGAGTCGACGGTGCGGGCGCTGCTCGGCGCCGACGGCCCGCGCCAGGCGGCGACCGAGGGCGACACCATCGAGCTGGTGCTGGACACCACCCCGTTCTACGCCGAGGGCGGTGGGCAGCAGCCCGACCAGGGCATGATCACGGTTGGTGGCGGGCAGGTCGAGGTGCTTGACGTGCAGCAGCCGGTGCCCGGTCTGATCGTGCACCGCGCCCGGGTGATCCGGGGTGAGGTACGCGCCGGTGAGGCCGGCTTCGCCGAGATCGACACGACCCGGCGTCGGGCGATCTCCCGGTCGCACACCGCCACGCACCTGGTGCACCAGACGATGCGCAACTTCCTCGGTGAGTCGGCCACGCAGGCGGGGTCGCTGAACGCCCCCGGTCGGCTCCGGTTCGACTTCAACACCCCGACCGGGGTGTCGCCGAGCGTCCTGCGCGACGTGGAGCAGCAGGTCAACGAGGTGCTCCTGGCCGACCTGGAGGTGCACGCCTTCATCACCTCGCTGGAGGAGGCGCGGCGCATCGGCGCGATGGCGCTCTTCGGCGAGAAGTACGGCGAGGAGGTGCGGGTCGTCGAGGTGGGTGACTACGCCCGGGAGCTGTGCGGCGGCACGCACGTGGCCCGCTCGGCCCAGCTCGGCCTCGTGAAGATCCTCTCCGAGTCGTCGATCGGCTCCGGTGTCCGCCGGGTCGAGGCGCTGGTCGGCATGGACGCCTTCGGCTTCCTGGCCAAGGAGCACCTGTTGGTCTCCCGGCTGGCCGAGCTGTACCGGGTGCCCAACGATCAGGTCGCCGACCGGGTGGAACAGACCGTCACCCAGCTTCGGGACGCCGAGAAGGAGTTGGAGAAGCTGCGCGCCCAGCTGGTGCTGGGTGGCGCGGCGGCGCTCGCGGCGCAGGCCAAGGACGTGCGCGGGGTCGCGTACGTGGGCACTGAGGCGCCGGAGGGCGCGGCCGGCAACGACGTGCGCACCCTGGCCCAGGAGATCCGCGGCAAGATCGATCCGGCGCGGCCGGCGGTCGTCGCGGTGGCGGCGCGGTCGAACGGCAAGGCGTCCCTGGTGGTGGCGGTCAACGCGGCGGCGCGCAGCCGAGGCCTGGCCGCGTCGGATCTGGTGAAGGCGGCGTTCTCCGGGCGCGGCGGTGGCAGCCCCGATCTGGCCCAGGGCGGCGGTCTGCCGGCGGCCGAGGCGCCGAACCTGCTGCTCACCGTCGAGAAGGCGATCACCGAGGCGTGATAGATCATTACTGTGAGTCAGGGCGGGCCGTCTGGTCCGCCCTGGTTCGTACCCGGCCGGTGGTGACCGTCGGTGGCTGAGTTGACGCGTGGTGTGCGGATCGGTGTGGATGTCGGTCAGGTGCGGGTGGGCGTGTCCCGCTCGGATCCGGACGGGATCTTGGCAACGCCGCTGGTCACCCTGGCTCGCGACCTCACTGCGGCGCCGGACGCGGTGCCGAGCGACCTCGCCGAGCTGGCCGCGTTGGTGGCCGAGCACGAGGCCGTCGGGGTTGTCGTCGGTCTTCCGGTCAATCTCGCCGGCAAGCACGGTCCTGCGGCCGTCCATGTGAAGGCGTACGCTGACCGACTGGTCGATGTGATAGCGCCTGTCCCGGTAACGCTCACTGACGAGAGGATGTCGACCGTGGTCGCTTCTCGTAGGCTTGCCGAGCGTGGCGTCCGAGGTAAACGTCAACGTGCGGTTGTCGATCAGGCGGCCGCGGTGGAGATCCTGCAGAGCTGGCTGGACGCGCAGCGGAGGCGGACGTAATGATCGACGATCTGGACCTTGGGTTCGACGAGCCGGAGCGGGGGGAGAAGGGTCGGCACCGGCGCGGCTTCCGCAAGCGAAAGGGCGGGTCCGGCGGCGGCCGGGGCAAGACCTTCCTGGCTCTGCTGATGGCCCTGCTCCTGTTGGGCGGCATCGGCGGCGGCGCGTTCTACGGCTTCGACCGCATCCAGAACTACTTCGTCACCCCCGACTACGACGGCGGCGGGGCCGGTGAGATCACCGTCGAGATCAAGAGCGGCGCGCTGCTCGCCGACATGGCCGACGCCCTGGTGGCGGCCGACGTGGTGAAGAGCCAGAAGGCTTTCATCGAAGCGGCCGAGGCCAACTCGCGCAGCAAGAACATCCAGCCGGGCACGTACAAGCTGCGCAAGCAGATGAGCGGCGCGAGCGCCGTGACGGCGATGCTCGACCTGAAGAACAAGATCGTCAACGGGCTGACCATCCCCGAGGGCCGCACGAGCTTCAACATCTACAAGCTGCTCTCCGAGAAGACCAAGATCCCGGTCAAGGACTTCCAGGCCGCCGCGAAGGACCCGGAGGGGCTCGGCGTCCCGGACTGGTGGTTCAAGCGCGCCGACGGCAAGAAGGTCGTCAAGTCCGTCGAAGGCTTCCTCTTCCCGGACACGTACGAGATCCCGCCGAAGTCCACGGCCGAGAGCATCCTCAAGCTGATGGTGAACCGCTTCCTCTCGGTGACCGGGGAGATGAAGTTCGCCGACCGGGTGCAGGAGGAACGCAAGGTCAGCCCGTACGAGGCGCTGATCGTGGCGTCGCTGGCCCAGGCCGAGGCCGGCAACAAGGACGACCTGGGCAAGGTCGCTCGGGTGGCCTACAACCGTGTGTACGGCGAGTTCCCGTGCAATTGCCTGGAGATGGACGTCACTGTCAACTACTACCTGGAGTCGATCGGCAAGCCGACCAAGTCGTCCAAGCAGATGACCGCAGCGGAGCTGGACGACCCGAAGAACCCGTACAACCGCAAGCTGCCCGGCATGATCCCCACCCCGATCAACAACCCGGGCAAGCAGGCCCTGGAAGGGGCGATGGACACGCCGACCGGCAAGTGGCTCTACTTCGTGGCCATCGACAAGGAGGGCCACTCGGAGTTCGCCGAGACGTACGAGCAGCACAAGCGCAACGAGAACAAGGCCAAGGAGGCCGGCATCATCTGACCGGTTGGGTCGCGTTGGACTGCCACCCGGCCGCGGTCACTGGCTCGTGCAGGGTGACACCTGTGTGAAAGGTAGCGCTCCCTCGCTCAAGCGCGAACGAGCTCCTAAGTACATGACAAATCGCACCCCTTGCGCTGACGGATGTCCGTCAAGGTGCGCAAGGGGTGCGAGGGTGACGTCAGTATCTGTGACAGCTAAGGTTCTCTAGTCGGCAGTGCCTCAGTGGCAGGTGTTCGAAACCCATCGGTGTGAACGAAGATAGACGCCGAGTCCCGTCCAGTTGCCACCATTCTGCCCAAGACAGCCCCAGAGGCTGCCGTAACCAGAGTTTCTATAGAGCGCGACCGCCGCGTAGCTAGAGCTGGTTCCACGGTTCAACATGGATTTCACGGGCTTGGTGGCTGACCAGGAGCATGTGACGGGGGTCGAGCGCCAGTCACTGTCGCTGTTGGCCCAATTGCAGCGCGAGCCCGTCCCATCATCGTTGGACCAGATGCACAAGTCGCCGACCGGGCAGTCCCAGGCGGCGGCGGCCGTAACCGTAATTTCCATGCCCGCGGGTTCAGCCTTTGCCATGCTGGGCGAGCCGGGAATCAGAAGTGCTATGGCGACACATAAGGCGGTTATCATTCGCCGCTTGAGAGTCATGTTGCCCCTTCTGCCGAGATGAGCAGCGCATTGTTTAGGGACAGCGGTTTGTGCCGCAGCCCCTCGGTTGGCCGACCGTGCTACAAATTTACCGATATCATTGACGTGGATCAAGGGTTGCGATCCTCCTGGACTTGATATATGCGGGATGATGGCAGAGGTGGTTGCAGCCTCTCTTTAGGGTCGCAGGTGGGCCGAGATTGCCACCTCTCTCAACGGCGTTGGGTCGCCGCCGCGGAAGTGGCGCTGCTTCGTGGCGGCGAGGGCGACCACAAATTCGGCCGTACCGTCCCGGAGTGGCCTCTCCTCGCATCGAGAAGCGTCGAATGGCAGCCCGATCGTCCAAGGTGGCTGCGTTTCGTTTCTCTGGTGTCCAGGCCGGGATGCTGGGTAGGGTCGATTCCTACGTGCGTCGGGGAGCGGGGAGATGGTGTCGACCGTGGCGAGGGCAATCGGCGGTGATCGTGTCGACCCGTAGGGCCGCGGTGCTGGGCAAGCCGATCGCCCACTCCCTCTCCCCGGTGATCCACACTGCGGGTTACGTCGCCGCCGGGCTGACCGGGTGGTCGTACACCCGGATCGAGTGCGCGGCGGCGGAGCTGCCGGATCTGGTCGCCGGCCTGGGCCCGGAGTGGGCCGGGTTGTCGGTGACCATGCCGGGCAAGGAGGCGGCGCTCGCCGTGGCCGACGCCGCGTCGCCGGTCGCCGCCGCCGTCGGGGCCGCCAACACGTTGGTACGCCGTCTCGACGGCTCCTGGTACGCGGACAACACCGACGTCGCCGGCATGGTGCGGGTGCTCACCGACGCCGGTGTGACCGCCGGTGCCGCCGTGACGGTGCTCGGCGCCGGCGGGACGGCCCGCGCCGCGCTCGCGGCCGCCGCGCAGCTCGCCTGCTCGTCAGTGACGGTGGTGGCCCGCCGACCCGAGGCGGTCGACGAGTTGCGTCCGGTGGCCGGCGCGCTGGGTGTCGCGCTGACGTCCGCCCCATGGGCCGATGCGCCCCGGCAACTCTCCACCGTCGACGTGGTCGTCTCCACGGTGCCGAAGGGGGTCGCCGACCCGCTGGCCGGCGCGGTGACCTGGCAGCCGGGCGCGGTGTTCTTCGACGCGCTCTACGACCCGTGGCCGACGCCGTTGGCGACGGCCGCCGACGCGGCCGGTTGCCGGATCGTCTCCGGTCTGGACCTGCTGCTGGCCCAGGCGGTCGGGCAGTTCGAGCAGTTCACCGGCGTGACCGCGCCGAGGGCGGCGATGGCCGCCGCGCTGGCTGCCGCTCGCGCCGGCTGACCGACCGAACGGACGGTCCGGACAGATGGACCCGACGCGGTTGCCGGTAGCCGCGACAGGCTCCGGAAGCGGCTTCCAACGCGTCCCGTTGACTCCGCGCGTGCTCCCCGGGCAAGGTGTGTGGCGGGCTTCGGTCGCACCTGCGGCCAGAGCCCTCTGATTTCCCCGAGGCGGTTTCTTAGCTGACGGTTAAGACGCGCTTACGGAAAACTGTCCTACCCGCGACGTGCCCTGGTCATCGATACGCTGCTCACCGTTACGGCCGCAGACACAGGGAGTTTCCTTGACCAGGCACGGACTGCACCGCATCACCCGGCTCCGCAACAGCCCGCGACGCAAGGCGATCGCCATCGGCGTTGTCGGTGGTTCGGTGGTGGCCGGCATCGTGGCGACCATGATGCCGCTGCTGGCCAGTGACGACCTGTCGATCCGGGCGGCGGCCGACACCACCGCCACCGCGGTGTCGCAGGACGGCGACAACGCGGCCAAGTCGACGCTGGCCACCTGCGCCACGCGCTGCGACGGCAACCCGCGCGGTGGCCGCGAGGCGGTCATCGAGTTCGCGGTGACCACGGTGCCGGCCAGCGCGGTCAACATCCGGGCGACGCTGCGGGTGCACGCCTGGCAGCAGTTCGCCGCCACGGTGACGGCGCACGCGTCGCCGTTGAGCGCCCGCGAGTCGCGGCCTCCTGTGACGTCGGCCGGCGCCGCACTGGACAGCGTGACCGCTGTGTCCAAGGGCTTCAACGAGTGGGACGTCTCCAAGCTGGTCACCGGCAACGGCACCTGGACGGTCTCGTTGGCGCAGAGCGGCCTGGAGAGCCGGATCTACTGGGCGTCGGTCGAGAACCGCAACCCGGACCTGCGTCCCAGCCTGGTGATCAGCTACGACCTCGGGACCCCGCCGACGGTGGCGCCAACCCGGCCGGCACCGCCGCCGTCGCCGAGCGGATCGCCGACCACCGCCGCGCCGAAGCCGTCGCCGACGATCGCCCCGACCCGGACGGCGACCCCGAGCGCCAGCGGCACCCTCCCGTCCGGCAAGTGTGGGTCCGTCTCGGACAAGCTCGTTCCGTCCTGTGGCGCCTGGTGGGGCATGTACACGCCCACCGCCGCGGCCGGCGGCTGGAACCACGGCAAGGCCGTCGCGGACGTGGAGGCGCAGGTGGGGCGCAAGTTCGACATTGTGCACCGCTACCACGACTTCTCCAACGCCGGCAGCAACGGCGCCTTCCCCGACGTGTACGAGCAGCAGCAGATGCGAGAGGGCCGGCTGATGTTCTTCGCCTGGGAGTCCCGTGACTTCTCCGCCGGCACCACCCTCAAGTGGTCGGATGTCTACAGCGGCCGGCACGACAAGACCATCGACGAAGTCGCGGGCCGGATCCGCGCCGCCGGTGTGCCGGTCTTCATGGGCTTCGACCATGAGCCGGAGGACGAGCCGGCCAAGGGCAGCGACGCCGACTTCGTCCGGGCCTGGCGCTACGTCCACGATCGGTTCGCCAGCGCCGGCGCGACAAACGCGGTCTGGGTCTGGACGATGATGGGCTGGTCCGGGCACCACTCCCGGTACGCCGGCCTGTACCCCGGTGACCAGTACGTCGACTGGGTGGCCTACGACCCGTACAACTTCCACGTCTGCAATGGCAGCACTGTGTGGAAGAGCCCGAAAACGACAATTGGCGATTTCTACCGCTGGTTGGACGACAACGGCATCGGCGCCAATAAGCCCCGCATGCTCGCCGAGTTCGGCACCAACTTCAACTCGGCCGACCTGGGTGCCAAGCAGCGCTGGTTCCAGGAGTTCCCGGCGGCGCTGAAGGCGCACCCGAAGATCAAGGCGGCGATCTACTTCAACTCGGCTGGTATGACCAGCCGCACGTCGACCTGCGACATGACGATGAATCACGACTCCTCGGCGGTGGCCGGCTTCGCGCAGGCGGGCCAGGACCCTTACCTGCGGCAGCCGACCGGGGGGAGTCGCTGACGACCGCCGGAGTGGCGACGATTCTTCATCCCAGATGCTGCCGGCCGAAATTCGCCACTGTCGTAACTGTGACTCGAACCCAATGGTGAAGTTCGGTCGATGGCGCGGCCCCGAAGATTGCCGAGATCAGAACGGAGGGTTGACGGGGAGCAGACAGAACGGCGGCTTTCGCGGAGCGTCCCAGTCCCCTAACGTGTCACCTCGAACGCCATGCGGTGGTGCCAGCGGATCCTGAACGGGGTCGGTGCTCGGTGCCCGGGTGAAGGGGGACCGATGACGTCGGCGAACATCAGGGGGCTGTGCGCCACGGACGTGGCGGGCCCAGCCGTCGGTCGACCGGACGGCGGTGTCCGGCTGTGGCCCTGATCTATGCTCTTGGGGCGTTGTCGGTGCTGGTACCGATGTTGCTGGTGCCGGTGGTGGCGACCCGTTGGGTGCCGGCCGTGCGGGCCAGCCGGATGGCCGACCGACTGTGGGTCGCGGTGGCCGGGCTCACCGAGGCTTTCGGCCGGCTGGGGGCCGCCCTGGTCGTCCTGCTCGCCGGGTGCGCGGCGGTGGTGGCGATCTGCTGGCCTCTCGGCGAATTGCTGTCCAAATTGGAACCCTCCGTCGACCACGCGGTCTTCGACTACGTGCACGCCCGTCGTGTCGACACGTGGGCCGACATCAACTCGTTCATCACCGCGATCGGGGACCGTTACCCGCTCAAGTGGGTGACGGTGGTCGCGGCGATCGGCTTCGCCATCGCCTGGCGACGCCGCCGATGGTGGATTCCGCTGGTCGCGATGCCGTTGCAGTTCGTCGTCGAGCAGTACACCCAGCAGATCCTGGCGCTGACCGTCAACCGCGGCCACCCGCCCACCGACCTGGGAACCTACCCCTCCGGCGGTTGCGCCCGGGTCATGCTCACCTTTGGCATCATCGCGGTGTTGGCGGGGTTGACCTGGAACATCCCGAGACGCGGCCGGATCGCCATGGCGACGGCGTTGACCGTGTTGGTCTCCGTGGAGGGCTACACCCGGATCTACGCCGAGCGGCACTGGTTCACCGACGTGATCGGTGGTTGGATCTTCGCCGTCCTGCTGCTCGGTGTGATGGTGCTGACCCTGCTGGTGGCCGAGAGTCGGGTGCGTCCGCCGGTTCGGTCCGCGGACGAGACTCCCGTCGCGGTGACCAGCACCACCTGATCGGTTTCCGCATCGCAGTTCGACAGCGGTACGCCGAGGTGGTCTGACACCTGATACAAAAGCCGTCCATCGTCGCCGCGTGGGGCTGGCGACAGCCCACTCGGCGGATATCGCAAAATATGATCGGCGAGGCACGCTACGCGGGTTCTCGTCCAACTTGGAGGCGCAGCGTGCCCAAAGTTCCGCTCTCTCGGTCGTCTGCCGGATTCCGTGTCCGCGTGGCCGCGATCGGTCTGATGACCGTCGCCGCGGTGTTGATTGCTCCCTCCGCCACCTCGGCCGCCGTGGTGCCGGCCCCGGAGACGGCGACCCTGGTGTCGACCAATCCCGCCGACAACACCCCGCACGGCCGCGACGGTGAGACCCGTGCCTTCGCCCAGGTCGGCTCGCAGGTGTATGTGGGAGGCAGCTTCACCCAGATCCGGCAGAATGCCAGCGCCGCCTGGGTCACTCGGAGTTACCTGTTCGCGTACGACCGGACCACCGGAACCATCTCGACCACGTTCCTGCCGGTTCTCGACGGCCCGGTCAACTCCCTGATCGCCGGCCCGAATGGCACCCTCATCGTCGGCGGCGGGTTCAAGAACGTCAATGGCGTGGCCCGGTTGAACCTGGTGGCCCTGGACCCCGCGACCGGCGCGACCATCGGCAGCTGGGCCGGTCGGTCGGACGGCGGCATGATTCGGGACATGGTGCTGCGCGACAACTGGCTCTACGTCGCCGGCGCCTTCAACTGGTTGAACGGCACCTCGCACTCGGGACTTGGTCGACTTAACGCCACCACCGGCGCGATCGATCCGACCTTCAACATCAACGCCACCGTCGGGCGGCACGGCACCGGCTCGTACGGCTGGACGATCGATGTCACCCCGGACGGGCAGACGATGATCGCCGGTGGGAACTTCACCCTGGTGAACGGGCTGTCCCGTAACCAGATGGCGATGATCGACCTGTCGGGCACGCCGACGGTGCTGGACTGGAGCACCGAGAAGTTCGTCGCGCCGTGCGCCGCGCCGGAGACCTTCGTGCACTACGTGCAGGACCTGAAGTTCGGCGCGGACGGCAGCTGGTTCGTCGTCGGCACCAACGGCGGCGCCGGCTGGCCGGCGGCCTACTGCGACGCACTGATCAGGTTCGAGACCGCGGACCGGGGCAGCGGCAAGCTGGGCACCTGGGTCGACTACACCGGTAACGACACCATCACCTCGGTGGAGGTGGCGGACAACGTCATCTACCTGGGCGGCCACTTCCGGTGGCTGAACAACCCGAATGCCAGCGACGCGGCCGGCAACGGCGCGATCGATCGGCTCGGCGTCGCCGCGGTCACCCCGGCGACCGGTCTGCCGGTCGCCTGGAACCCCGGCCGTCGCGGCAGCGCGTCCATGCCCGCCGGCACCAGCAACTGGGGCTCGCAGGTCCCGGTGCTCTGGCGGGGCAGCGACGGGCTCTACTTCGGGCACAACTCCGACGGGATGGGCAGCGAGTATCACGGCCGGCTCGGCATGTTCCCGCTTGCCGGCGGTCGCACCTTCGCCCCGAAGAACCCGCCGACCGCGGCCACCGGCAACCTGTACCTCGGCACCGGTGAGGGCCAGCTGGCCAAAGCCACGTTCAACGGTTCGGCGGTCGGTGCCCCCACCACTGTCAGTCAGCCCAACTACACAAACGCCGGGGCGACCTGGCGGGTGAGTGACCGCATCTACTGGGCGCACACGGTGGCCGGTACTCCCACCGGCAGTCGGCTCGACATCTCGATGTTCAACGGTGGTGCCATCGGTGTCCCGTGGGAGTCGTCCGGGTTCAACGACTGGTTCAACGCGGCGAGCTTGACCGGCGCGTTCTACCTCAACGGTCGGCTCTACTACACCCGCAGCGGCGCGAACGCGCTCTACTACCGTTACTTCGAGATCGACGGCAACTATCTCGGCGCCACCGAGTTCGCTCTGCCGACGAGCGGAGTCACCTGGTCGTCGGTGCGAGGCATAGCCTGGGTCAACGGCCGGATCGTGTACGGCGCGACCGACGGTACGCTACGGAGCGTGTCGTTCGATCCCACCGCTGACCTGGTCGTCGACGGTGCGACAAGCACGGTGATCGCACCGGCGAGCGGTGACCTGACCTGGTCCACGCCGCGGATGTTCTTCTCCGTGCAGTGACGACGGGCCCTGTCGTCACGGAGAATCGATAGCTCACCATCGGGCCGGCGGCGGACCACGTCGTCGGCCCGAAGCGTCAACGGAGACGTAGGCACCTGTCGCGGCAGGCGTCGTCACGTCCAGGCAACTCACAACAGACGGTGAAGTTTCATGGCTGATGCACCTCCCGGTTCCTGGTCCGCCGACGCACTCGGCGGTGGAGGCACGCCGGCCCGGACAGTCACACTGATGGACCTGCTCCGCGTCCCTCTGCACCGGATCCGGCTGGTGGGGGCGGTCGCCGCCTTCGGTCTACTCGCCGCCCTCGGGTACGTCCTGGTCATGCCGAGCGCCTTCACCGCGAGCGCCGTGGTGGCGGTCCGTCCGGTCGTCACCGACGCGTTCACCCCGAGCGGCGCCGCCGCCGACCGAGCGGTGAACATGAACGTGGAGAGCGGCATCGCCACCGGGACGGAGGTGGTGCAGCGGCTGGCCGACGAGGGCGGGGACCCGCGCGACGTGCGGGACGCCCTCGAGGTGGAGGTGCCGACCGGCGGTCAGATCCTGCGCTTCTCCTACACCGGTCGCTCCGCCAACGAGGCGGTGAACAACGCCAATCTCGCCGCCCAGACCTACCTCGACGTACGCCGGATGATGTACGAGAAGCAGCGGGCCGAGATGCTGAAGCGGTACGACGAGACCGTCGCGGAGGTGGAGCGGCAGCAGGATCTGTTGCAGCGGCGAATCGCCAGCGCCCGGGACGGTTCGTTGGACGCCGGCATCGCCGAACTGGGCGGTATCAACAATCAGCTGACCCAGTTGAAGTCGTCGCGTACCGAGATCGCGGCCGTCGACGTCAATCCGGGTTGGATCACGCAGAGCGCGGAGAAAGTTCTGGTCTCCTCCGGCGGACACCTCCTGCTCTACGTTCTGGCCGGGTTGCTCGGCGGCGTACTGCTGGGGGTGGTGCTGGCGTACGCCTGGGAGTCCGCGGACCGCCGGGTCCGCTCGGTTCACGACGGACGCGATGTCACCGGCCTGCCGCTGCTCGGTACGGTGCGTGGCCGGCGAGTTCGCGGCCGAAGAAAGGCGGTGGACGCCGACATCCGGTACGCGGCGATGGCCATCGCCGAGCGGGTCCGTGAACCGGCCCGGGTGGCTTTGCTGACCACTCGCGAGGACCAGACCGCCGTCACCGCCGGTCTGGCGGTGGCGCTCGCCGCGACCGGCCGGGACGTCTACGTGGCCGACGACAGTGGGCGCCTTGAGCGGCTTCGTGCCGCGGTGCTGGCGGACCGTGAGCAACTGCCCGCGACGGCCAACCCGGCACGCCCAATCGTCCCGAAGCCCCGAGGTGCCGATTCGGTCAGCGGCACCGACGCCGCCGAGCCGATCCCGGCCCGGCGTCCTTCTCCGTACCCGGTCGGCAGTTACCCGTCGGCAGACCCGGACGCCACCATGACCCTGCCGCGAACGAGCCTGAGCGCGGCCTCGAGCGACATGAACATGGTCGCGAACAGCGCGGAGAAGGTGCCGGTGGGCGCCGGCGGGGTGCGTTTCGGCACGTGGCGCCAGCGCACCGCCACCGGCGTCGTGCTTTTCAACGCGCCCCCCTCCGAGGCCGACGAGCGTGGCGTCGCCGCGGCTCGTCAGGGCACCGCGGTCGTGGTGGTGGAACAGGACCGGACCCGGCAGATCGATTTGCGTCGGCTCACCGAGCGGCTGATCGCGGCCGGCGTTACCCCGCTGGGCTTCGTTCTCACCCGCAGCGGACGGGGCTGACGGTGTCCGTCGCTGTTGCCCTGGCCAGCAGCGAGCCGGACAGGCGCGGACCGTCGGCCGTCTCCGCGCCGCCACCACCTCGGCTGCCCCGCTGGCCGCTGCTGATCATGTTCGGTCTGGTTCCGCTGTGGTGGCTGGCCGGTGCGTTCTACCTGATCTGGCCGCTGTTCGGCGCGGTGCTGCTGGCGTTGCTGATCGTCCGGGGGCGGGTGCCGCTGCCGCCGGCCAGCGGCACCTGGCTGCTGTTTCTCGCCCTCGTGGTGCTCAGCGCCACCCAACTGCCCTCGCCGGTCTCGCTCATACCGTTCGGCCTGCGGCTGGGCTACTACGTCACCGCGCTCGTCCTCGGCGTCTACGTGTACGTGTACGTGCGCGAGCGGGCCGACGTGGCCGCCGCGCTGGTCCCGATGTGCGCGTTCTGGTTCGGCCTGGTCGCGCTGGGGTGGCTGGGTGTGCTGGCGCCGCGCTTCGCGCTGACCACTCCGGTGGAGATGCTGCTGCCCGGGGGTGTGGCCGGCCACCCGTACATGCAGGACCTGGTGCACAGCACCGCCAGCGAGTACAGCAAGGTGGCGCTCACCCCGATCTATCGGCCGGCGGCGCCCTTTCCCTACACCAACAACTATGGCAGCGCGTGGGCGATGACGTTGCCCTGCGTGGTGGCGTTCACCATGTTGCGCCGACGCGGGATCCTGCGCTGGGCGCTGCTGGTGTCGCTGCCGTTGTCGCTGGTGCCGGCCTTCCTCACCCTGAACCGGACCATGTTCGCGAGCCTGGGCGTGGGCCTGGCCGTGCTCGGGGTGCGGGCCGCGGTGCGCGGGAACGTCCGGGTGGGCGCGTCGGTCGTCGGGGTTCTGGTCATCGGCGGGCTGACCAGCCTGCTGATCCCGGTGGCCGAGTTGATCAACAATCGGGTCGAGTCGACCGACACGAACACGGATCGGTTCTCCCTCTACGCCGAGGTCCTCCGTCGCATCGCGGACTCACCGTGGCTCGGGTACGGCGCTCCCGTCACAGTGGACACGGTCACGGCAGAGGTGCCGGTGGGCACCCAGGGGCAGCTCTGGACGGTGTTGTTCAGTCACGGGATACCGGCGTTGCTCCTGTTCCTCGCCTGGTTCGTGATCGTCACGCTGAAGAGTGCCAGGGCCCGTTCGGCGCCCGGGCAGTGGCTGGCGGTGGTCCCGGTGATCTGCCTGGTGCAGATCCCGTTCTACGGCATGGCCGACCCCACCATCACCATCGCGTACTTCGGGATCGCCGCCGCGATGGCGCTCGCCGAGCGGGAGGCGGGAACCAGTCCAAAGCACCCCGTCCGCGGCCCGAAGGCGTTGGCGGCATGACCACCGGGACCCGCGCCACCGTAGGCACCGGTGCCGACGGTACGGCGGAGGTGCGGCGCAGCGCCCGTACCGGCCTGGCGGGGCTTGCCGGGGCCGCGACCAACGGGCTCTTCGGTTTCCTGCTCGCGGTGGTGATCACCCGCAGCTACGGCACCGTCGGCTCGGGCGCGTTCTTCGCGGCGATCGGGGTTGTCACGGTGACCGCCGCCGTCTGCACCCTGGGTGCGGAGACCGGGCTCATCTGGACGCTGCCCCGGCGGCGTGTCGGCCGAGGAGGCGACGCGGCACGGGTGCTCCCGGTGGCGCTGCTGCCTCCGCTGGTGGCCGCCGCCGTCGTCGCCGTCGGCGGGGTGTTCGCCGCCGGCGCACTCGCACCCCACCTCCTGGATGGGCGCAGCGGCACCGACACGACCCTGCTCGCTGTCAGCTTCGCCGCGGTGCCGGTGGTGGTGGCGATGACGCTGCTGCTGGCCGTCCTGCGCTGCGTCCGTCCGATCCGCGCGTACGTCGGGGTGCAGTCCGTCCTGGTGCCGGTGGCCCGGCCGCTGCTGGTCGCCGTGGCTGCCGTTGGCAGCGGTGGCGTGCTGGCCGGCATGATCAGTTGGGTGGTCCCGGCGGCGATCGCCGTCGTGGTCTGCCTCGTGCTGGTGACCGGCCCGCTGGGCGTCGGCCGGGGTTCGGCGTTGCGCCCCGAGCGGGCCGACTGGTCGGCGTTCTGGCGTTTCGCGCTGCCCCGCGCCGCCTCTGCCGCGATCGACGCCAGCGCCGTGTGGGTGGGCGTGCTGCTCACCTCGGTGCTCGCCGGGCAGGCCGACGCCGGCGTGTTCGGCGCGGTCGGGCGGTACATCCTGGCCGGACAACTCGCCATGCAGGGCTTGCGGGTGGCGGTGTCGCCCCAGCTCTCCCGCCTGCTCGGTGGTGGTGAGCGGGCCGCGGCCGCGGCCGTGCACCGGCAGATGACCACCTGGGCACTGGTGTTGTCGTGGCCGGTCTACCTCCTGCTCGCGGTGTTCGGGCTGGCGTTCCTGCAACTCTTCGGACCGGGCTTCACCGCAGGAGCCACCGCGATCACCGTGCTGGCCCTGGCCATGCTGGTCAACACCGGTGTGGGCAACGTCCAGACCCTGCTGCTGATGAGCGGGCGCAGTGGCCTGCACCTGGTCGCGACGGTGGCCGGGCTGGCGGTCACCGTCTCGCTCGGACTGTGGCTGATCCCGCAGTACGGGGTGACGGGTGCCGCAACGGCCTGGGCGGTCGGCATCGTCACCGAGAACCTGATCTCCTTCGTCTGCGCCCGGGTGGTGATCGGCCACCCGCTCGTCGACGCGGCGCTGGCACGGGCGGCGGCGGCGGTCGTCGTCGGGGTGGGGTTCGCGGCGCTGGCCGGAGTGTTCACCGGCGGTCGGGGGATCGCCGGCCTGGTGGTGGCGCTGATCGTGCTGGTCACCGGCTGCGTCGGCTTGTTGACGGTGCCCGGGGTACGACGGCGCATCCGGGTGACCATGAGGCAGTTCCGTAGCGGTCGGACGGCGGCGCCGGTCGCCGCCGCCGCGACGTCGACGAAGGACAGGTGAGAACGCTGTGTCGTCCATCCGAGATCGGGTGAAACAGCTCGTGCCGACCCAGGTGACGAACCGGTTGAAGGACTCCCTGGTCGACTACGGGGTACGGACCAGCGACCGTCGGGCGCTGCCGGACTTCCTCATCATCGGCACCAAGCGGGGCGGCACCACCTCGCTGTGGAACTACCTCGTCCAGCACCCGCTGGTGCCCCGACTCTTTCCGGCCTGGAACACCAAGTCGGCGCACTACTTCGAGGAGCACTGGGGTCGCGGCGAGGCGTGGTACCGCTCGCACTTCCCGACCGAACGCCAGCGCGCGGCCCTGACCAAGCGGCACGGCGGGCCGGTCCGGGTCGGCGAGGCCGCGCCGCTGTACATGTTCCACCCGCTCGCCGCGCAGCGGGTCGCGGGGCTGATGCCGGCCGTGAAGCTGATCGTGCTGCTGCGCGACCCGGTGGAGCGGGCGTACTCGCACTGGAAGGAGCGCCGCACCCACGGCATCGAGCCACTGGACTTCGCCGCCGCGCTGGCCGCCGAGCCGGAGCGTACGGCGGGGGAGCGAGAACGGTTGATCGCCGAGCCGGAGTCGTTCAGCGAGCCGTACGACTGGTACACCTACCGGGCCCGGGGGCGCTACCTGGAGCACCTGGAGCCGTGGCTGGAGCGCTTCGACTCCGACCAGATTCTCTTCCTGCCCAGCGAGGACCTCTACCGCGACGCGCGTGGCACCTACCGGCGGACCCTGGACTTCCTGGGGCTGCCGGCGTACGACCTGCCCGACTTCAAGGTCTACAACGACCGGCGCTCGGCAGCGCTGGATCCGGCCGTACGTGCCGAGCTGACCGAGTACTACCGGCCGTACAACGACGCGCTGCGCCAGCGGCTCGGGTTGGAACTCGACTGGGCGGACCGGGCGGCGTGACTGCGCAGGTCGACGCGACGGCGGATCCCCGGTCACGGACGGACGGCCTGGGCTGGGTGAGCCGGGCCGTCTTCCCCGACCGTCGGGTCGCGTTGACGGTGGGCGGCGACCCGCCGGTCGGCCATCGCGCGGTGGCCCACTACGCCGTCGTACCCTCACCGGCCCGGGCCCGGTTCCTGGTGCCGCTGGGCGCGCCCCGCGCCGCGGCCGCGTCCCTGCTGGCGTACAACGCGCTGCGACCTCCGAAGGTGCGGGCGTTGCGGGCCGCGGTCGGCGGGCTGGCCCGGTTCGGCGCGGTGGGCCTGGCCCCGTTCCCGACCCTGACAGTCTCGGTGCCCGCCGGGGTGCCCGCGGCCGAGCTGCTGCTGACCGAACGGCTCGCCGAGGCGCTCGGTGGCACCCCGCTGCTGGCCGCCTTCGGCGTCCGCCCACCGGATCCCAACCACAAGCCCACCCTGCAACTGTTCAGCGCCGACGGCCGCCCGCGCGGGTACGCCAAGATCGGCTGGAACGACGCGACCCGCGCGCTGGTCAGCGCGGAGGCGGACGCGCTGCGGGCGCTGCGGACCATTGCCGGCGCGGCCGACCATCCGGTACCACCGGGCCTGCTGGCCGAGCTGACCTGGGCCGACCAGGTGGTCGCGGTGATCGAGCCGCTACCACCGGCGGTACGCGGGGTGCCGGTCGACGACCCGCCCCGGATCGCGGCGCTGCTCGCGGTCGCCCGACGCGGCGGGCCGGGGACGCCGCTGCGACCGCTTGCCGGGTCGGCGTTCCTGGCACGCCTGACCGCGCAGGCCCGGCGCGCCGCCGCCAGCGGGGCCGCCGGTGCTCGGGCCGTCGACGCGGTCCGGGCGTTGGCCCGGCGGCACTGTGGCACCAAGGTGGAGTTCGGGCACTGGCACGGTGACTGGGTGCCGTGGAACCTGGGCGAGCACGCCGGACGGTTGGTCGCCTGGGACTGGGAGCACAGTGGCCCGGACGTGCCGGTCGGGTTCGACCTGGCGCACGACGCGTTCCAGCGGGCCCTGGTGCTGCGCGGCGATCCGGCCGCGGTGGCCGCCGGTGCCGTCGACGCGTACCTGGACCGGCACGGTGACCGGCTCGGGCTGGGCCCGGCGCAGCGTCGGTTGGTGGCCGACGGCTACCTGGTCGAGATGTGGCTGCGGACCTGGCGGCTGGCGGACGCGGGCGCGGGCTGGAACGCCGCGCTGCACCCCGCGCTGTTGGACGTCATCGAAAAACGACATAGCGGCTGATCGGGGGAAATCGCTGAGGGTGGTGCTGGGGGCGGCACCGCAGAGTGACGAGAAAGACGCAGGTCGTGACGATCGTCGATGGATTCGGGCGGCTGGTGAGACCGACCACCTCGCGTGTGAGCAGGTAAACGACCGGTCGCGCTATTCAGCGACCGGCAAACGTGTGATCTGCTCATGCGTGGCGTGGACCGTAATTCCAAGCGGACTTGTGGGGAGTCGCGTGGACACGAAAATCGAGGCGGAAGAACCGCCGGTTCTGTTACTGGTCGGATCCAGCGGCGGGCACCTGGCTCAACTGTTGGCCCTACGGCCCTGGTACGAGAGCCGGCGGCGCTGTTGGGTCACCTTCGACACACCGGAGGCGGTGTCGCTGCTCGCTGGTGAGGACCTGGTGCCGGCGCACCATCCGACCACCCGTAACGTGCCGAACCTGTTACGCAACGCGGTGCTCGCCTGGCGGGTGCTGCGCGAGCGGCGGGTGGAGGCGGTCGTCACCACGGGTGCCGGAGTGGCCGTGCCGTTCGTGGTGCTGGCCCGGCTGCGGCGCATCCCGACCATTTACATCGAGGTGTACGACCGGATCGACACCCCGACGCTGACCGCCCGACTGTGTCGTCCGTTCCTGTCCGCCATGCTCGTGCAGTGGGATGAGCAGCGGCGGCAGTACCCGGAGGCCACAGTCGTCGGGACGCTGTTGTGAGCGGGGAGGCGACGACCGGCACCGCCCGGCGTCCGCTGCCCCCCGAACCCCAGCCGAGCACCGACGCCGAGCACGGTCGCCTGCCGCGGCAACGTGACACGGCGTCGACCGACCAGCTGCGGGTGCTGGTCGCCGTCGGCACCGACAAGCATCCCTTCGGTCGGCTCGTCGACTGGTTGACGCAGTGGCACGCGGAGACTGCCGGACCGGTGGACCTGACCCTGCAACACGGGCACACCCGGGCGCCGGCGGTGCCCGGCGCGGTGTCGTTCCTCGACCACGCCGCCCTGCAGGAGGCGATGTCCCGCGCCGACCTGGTGGTCTGCCACGGCGGCCCGGCGACCATCCTGGAGGCCCGCCGGCACGGCCACCTGCCGATCGTGGTGCCCCGCGACCCGGAGCGCGGCGAGCACGTGGACGACCACCAGCAGCTCTTCGCCCGCCGGCTCGGCGCGGCCGGCGTGGTGGTGCTCTGCGAGACCCGGGAGCAGTTGTACGACGCGCTGGACGCCGGGCTGAACGACCCGTCCCGGTACGCGGTGGCGGCGGACCCGCAGGCGCACCGGGCGCAGGTCGCGGCGGTGGCCCGGGTAGGGGCGATCGTCGAGGAGTTGGTGGCCCGATCGGCGCGGCGCCCGCCGCGTCGGCGGGTGTGGGCGCGGCTCCGCCGCGGTGCGGAGGAGACCCGTTGACCCGGCAGCCGAGCGTCAGCGTCGTGGTGCCCACCCGGGACCGCCCGGAACTCCTGCGGGCCGCGGTGCGCGCGATTCTGACCCAGGAGTACGCCGGGCCGCTCGAGGTGGTGGTGGTCCATGACCAGTCGGTGCCCGACGAGTCCCTGGCCGAGTCGGATGACCCGGACCGCGTGGTCCGGGTCATCCGCAACACGCGTACACCGGGCCTGGCCGGGGCCCGCAACAGCGGCACCCTCGCCAGCGGTGGCGAGTTGATCGCCTTTTGCGACGACGACGACGAGTGGCTGCCCGGCAAACTGGCCGCGCAGGTGAGAGCGCTCGCCGCCGACCCGGACGCGGAGTTCGTCTGCTGCGGCATCCGGGTCAGCTACGACGGCACCACAGTCGACCGGGTGCTGGACAAGGACCGGATCACCCTCGACGACCTGCTGCGCGACCGGATGACCGAGCTGCACCCGTCCACGTTCCTGATCCGCGCCGGCGCGCTGCGCGACGGGTTCGGGCTGGTCGACGAGGAGATCCCCGGCAGCTACGCCGAGGACTACGAGTTCCTGCTGCGGGCCGCGCGCAGCGCGCCGCTGCTCAGCCTGCGTACCCCGTCGGTGCTGGTGCGGTGGCACAAGCGGTCCTACTTCGCGCAACGCTGGGACACCATCTCCGAGGCGTTGCAGTGGTTGCTGGAGCGCTACCCGGAGTTCGCCAGCCAGCCGGCCGGCGAGGCCCGGGTGACCGGGCAGATCGCGTTCGCACGGGCCGCCTCCGGTGACCGCCGGGGTGCGCTGCGCTGGGCCCGGCGGACGCTGCGGCGGAACCCCCGGGAGCCGCGCGCCTACCTCGCACTCGCGGTGGCCGGGCGGGTGGTCCGGGCCGACGCGGTGCTGCGCACGCTGCACAAGCGTGGCCGGGGCATCTGACCGAGCCCGGACGACGCACCGCATCCCCCAACGAGCCAACAGCTGATCAAAGGACAACCATTCATGGGACTTCACTCGCTCAGGTTCCGTCTCGTCGACTCGCCGACCTCGCTCGGCGCGAAACGGCGTGCGCGGCGCGCGGCCTGGCTGTCGGACACCTTCCCGGACCTGGCCGACATGACCGTCCTGGACCTGGGCGGTCGGGTGGACAGTTGGGCGCGCGTCCCCGTCCGGCCGGCCCACGTGCACGTGGTCAACCTGGAGCCGCTGCCCACGGAACTGCCCGAGTGGGCCGAGGCCGACCACGCCGACGCCTGCGAACTGCCCAAGAGCATCCTCAGCCGCAAGTACGACCTCGTCTTCAGCAACAGCGTCCTCGAACACGTCGGTGGCCACGAGCGCCGTCAGCGGATGGCCGACGCGGTCCGTGAGCTGGGGCGCGCGTACTGGGTGCAGACCCCGTACCGGTACTTCCCGGTCGAGCCACACTGGGTGGCCCCGGGGATGCAGTTCCTGCCGGTGTCGGCACGAGTGGTGATGGCGCGCCGGTGGCCGCTGGCGTACAACCCCGGCAAGTCGTACGAGGCGGCCATGAGGCAGGTCCTGACTACCGAACTGATTGGTCGCGCCGAACTCAAGTACCTGTTCCCTGACGCAACCATTCGTAATGAGCGTCTAGCGGGCCTGACGAAATCGATCATCGCGATTCGGAACCGCTGAGCGGATGGGCCTGCCCGACGGTATCGGGACGGGCAGCCCGGCTTGTCTTACCGTTCAGCAGGCGTTGTCGTCATTTCCGCCGGGGGAAGCTGCTACTTGCACGAGCAGTACGGCCGCGGGGCGAATGCGCCGATGTGTACAGTGTCCGCCTGCTCGACTACGTCGAAACGCACGGGTGCTGCACACCAGCCCGACGCTAACCAGTTTGAGAGTCGATCCTAGGAAAATCCTGCATGCGAGCCTCGTTGGTTCGTCCGGCGGCATGGCCGGAACGCGGAAGACGCTGCACTGAGGGTCAAATCCCTCCGTGCGCCGAGAGGGCATTGAAAGCCACCGCGTAGAGGGCGTAGACCGCTGCCTGATGGTCGAGGGCAGATGCTCTGGACAGTGGGTCGATCCAATTGGCGAATCGCATCCGGCGTAGGGGTGGAAGAAGGGCACTGCGCTTGCCCCTCTTCCACCCCGTTGGGACTATCGGTCCGATCTCCTAGATATCTGTGGGGCTACGATCAGTAACGTCGGAAGAGCCACCAGTCCGATGCCGGCCATGACGGCCAGCGCTCCCACCTGCCCTAGGCCAACGGCTCCGCTCAGATACCCGGCGGCGATGAAGAGTAATGCAAACAGGATCACCAGAACCCCGAATGCTTTTGCCGACGGCCGACGTCGCAACATTAGACCTCCTAATCGGAACCTAGTGCATATCCTACGCCGAAAAAGAACCCAAAGAACCCGAGGAAGATGCCGCCGAAGGCGCCGCCGGCCAGGCATCCGATACCGGCGGCGAGAGCGCCGATGGCGCAACCCACTCCGCCGCCTATGAGAACGCCGGCTCCACCAAACTTTCCTCCCACGTCGATTGCATCGAGGAAGGGATCCTCGTCATCCATGCCGGTGGGATCGATGTAGTTAATTGGGCTGTTGCCGGCATAAGCGTAGCGGTTGCCGTTGCGCGGGTTCCCAATGAAGCTCAGGTTGTCCTGCTGGGTGAAGCGGCCCTGGTCCGAGTTGTACCACCGCTGCCCGAACTTCGTGAACTTCGTCGCCGAGTCGTACGTGCCGCTGGCGTAGCGGATGAGGTTGGTCTGCCCCAGGCCCGTCTCGGACGCCGTGAGCGCGTTGCCGTACGGGTCATAGGTGTAGCTGGCCGAGGCGGAACCGTCCGCCTTCACCAGCGCGACGACAGAGCCGAGCCCGTCCAGGACGTACGCGTGATCGGTGGTGCCGATGCGCACGCCGAGCGGGGTACCGAGCCCGTCACGTTCCACGTAGACATTGGCGTTGGCGCCGTTCTTCCACGACTGCAGCCAGGGCATGCCGTGCTGGTCGTCGCGGCCGTACGTGAGGCTGATGCCGCCCGCCTGAGCCAACTCCACCTGATCGGTGCCGGCGTAGCCGTAGGTGGTGGTGCCGCTGGTGGTGGCGGTGGTCATCTGCTTGGCGGCGTTGTAGCCGATGCCGCTGACGGCCGGGACGCTGGTCTTCGTCTGGTTGCCCCGGGTGTCGTAGGTGTTGTTGGTGGTGGTGACCTGGTTGGCGCTGTTGTAGGCCAGGGTCTGGGTCGTGGTGCCGTCGACCTTGACCGTCTCGCGGTTGCCGTTCGTGTTGTACGTGTAGTCGTAGGTCTTGCCGTTGTGGTTGGCGGCCTTGGTGAGCCGGTCACCCTTGTCGTAGGTGTACTGGGTGATCTGCCCGTTGATCTCGTTCTTCTGCCACTGACGCAGCCCGGTGTCGTCGGCCTTTGCCGTCGAGCATGCCTGGCCGGAGACGTACTTCGCGTGGCAGTAGGTCACGTCGAAGACGGTCGCCGGGCTCGCCGAGTTGCGGGTGGCGGTGATGCGCAGCGGCCGGTCGGACTTGTCGTACGTGGTGGTGGTCTTCAGCGCCCAGGTGCTGTTGGTGGCGCTGGCGGCGAACCACGTGTTGGTGCGATTGCCGTCCTTGTCGTACTCGAAGTTGTAGCGGGTGCCTCCGGCGGTGTCCATGCGGACGAGCCAGTTGCGCGTGTTGTAGTAGTACTTCGTGGTGCCCCGGCCGTCGACCAGCTCGTCCAGGTTGCCCGCCGTGTCGTGCCGGTAGATCTGCTGCGGCCCGGTGGGCGGGTTGCGCTTGTGCAGCCGGTTGAGCTGGTCGTACTCGTAGGTGGTGGTGCCGGTGGCGTCGGTGCGGATGAGCAGGTTGCCGGAGCCGCCGTACTCGTAGGTGACCGCGGTCGTGGCGGCACAGCCGGAGTAGCTGGTCTTCATCAACCGGTCCTCGAGGCTGTACTCGTAGGTGGTGGTGCAGCCGCCGTTGACCTCGGTGCGCAGCCGGCCGTAACTGTCGTAGGTGAAGGTCTTCGCCGACAGGCTGTTGCCGGTGGGCGGGGTCAGCGTGGTGAGCTGCTTGTTCGAGTCGTACGAGTAGGTGGTGGCGTTGGTGCCGTTGCCCGGGTCGGTGGACGACTTGAGCGTGCCGTCGCTGTTGTAGTCGACCTTCGCCTCGGCGGCCAGGGCGTCCTTGCTGGACGTTTTGTTGCCGGCACCGTTGTAGGTGTACGTCGAACTGTTGCCCTGCGCGTTGATCGACGACGACGGCTGGAAGTTCGCGGTCGGGTTGGTCGACGTCGGCGTGTTGGCGTAGGCGGCCGATCCGCTGGCGCCGGTGGGGGCCTCCGATTTCGTCTGGGACTGACCACCGTTGGCGCCGTACGTGTTGGTGCTGGTGCCGCCCTCGGCCGAGACGCTTGTCGCGACGTCACTGAACGGTGTGTACGTCTTGCTGCGGCTGTTGCCCGCCGGGTCGGTGACCTTGGTGATCCGCTTCTCGGAGTTCACCGTGTAGGTGGTGTGCGGCACCGAGGTGACCGGCTGGGAGAGGTCCTGGCGCGGGTCCGCGACGTCGGTCACCGTCGAGCTGGTGTACGCCAGGCGCGTGGTCGCGCCCTGCATGGTGGCGTTGTCCGTCACCTGCGTGAACGACGTGACCCGGTGCTGACCGTCGTAGGTGATGGTGGCGAAGGTGTTGTCCTCCATCACGATCTTCGTCAGGTCACCGGCCGAGTTGTACTCGAACTGCACCTTGCGCCAGGTGGCGCTCTGGATGGTCTTCAGCCGGTTGGCGGAGTCGTACTCGTAGGACACGTCCCGCCAGTTGCCGTCGCTGCCGGTGTGCCGGTAACGGGTCAGTCGGTCGCCGGTGTAGGTGACCGCGGCCGACCGCACCGACCCGACGCCCCGGTTGGACGTCACTGTCGTCATCTTGCCGCTGCTGTAGGCGAAGTCCACGACGTTGCCGTTGCGGTCCTCGGTCTTGTCCAGCAGACCGTCGGAGGTGAAGAACAGCTCCTTGCCGCTGTCGTTCTCGGTGAGGATCCACCCGGTGCCGTTCTTGGCCAGCTTGGCCTTGAACTCGCCCGGCGAGGTGTAGGCGGAGCCGGAGGCGGTGAACTTTCCGACCACGCCGTCGGCCGCCGCGTAGGTCACCGAGCCGTCGTCGGCGGGGAACACCCGGACGTCGATGCCGGACCGGGTCCGCCACCCCGGCCCGTGGGCACCGTTGGCGATGCCGCTGCCGAGCAGGAGACTGTTGAACGAGGCGCCCAGCGTGACGTTCTCGGCGATGCCCGGCAGGGTCAGTTCGGTGCTGGTCAGCACCAGGTTGCCGGAGCCGACGTTGACCTTTGCCTGGAGGCGGTCGGTCAGCGAGAAGTCGAGGAAGGTGCCGTTGCGGACCGGGCCGGTGCCCTTCGGCACCGACGGCGCCGCCGCCGCGGCGGCCGGAGTGGCCCCCGCCTTGAACAACCACACGTTCGAGCCGGAGCGCGGCGACACCACCGGCGCGACTGCGGTCCGAGCCGACGTCGCGGCGGCCGGAGCCGCTTGCGTCGGCACTGCTACCAGCACTGACGAGGCGGTGACCGCCAACGCCACCCCCATACGTACCGCGGTAGATCTCACATACTCTCCCTATGGTCATTCGACGGGCAGGTCCCGCCGAACATCGAGCCGAGCCACACCTTCGTGAAACGCGCAGGTAGGTTCGCCGCCAGACCGGGGGCCGGGCGGGAATTGGGAGCGGACAAAGAGATGAGGGGCCGACGCGCGGGCACCCTCATGGACGGCGGGCAAGGTGGACGACCAAACTCCCCGTGCGGCCGCCGTTACTTGCTGTTGAACAACTTATTGGCATGGCTCAATAGAGACAAGAGCAGATCCACTTTGTTTGAAAAGAGCTTCGCGTCCGCAGGGCGGGACGCGGCGGGCGGTGCGGCGGGCCGGCCACCGGCCGTGACAGACTGATCGCTGTGTTGCGCTGGTTGACTGCAGGTGAATCGCATGGTCCCGCCCTCGTCGCGATGTTGGAGGGGGTGCCGGCCGGTATCGAGGTGACCACCACCGAGATCGCCGACGAGCTGGCCCGTCGACGGCTGGGCTACGGCCGGGGTGCCCGGATGGCGTTCGAGCGGGACGAGGTCGAGCTGCTCGGCGGCCTGCGACACGGCGTGACCCTGGGCAGCCCGGTGGCGATCCGGGTCGGCAACTCCGAGTGGCCGAAGTGGCAGACCGTGATGGCCGCCGACCCGGTCGACCCCGACGAGCTGGCCCGGCAGGCCCGCAACGCCCCGCTGACCCGACCCCGGCCGGGCCACGCGGACCTGGCCGGCATGCAGAAGTACGGCCACACCGACGCCCGGCCGATCCTGGAACGCGCCAGCGCACGGGAGACCGCAGCCCGGGTGGCCGTCGGCACGGTCGCCAAGGCGCTGATCCGTCAGGCGCTCGGCATCGAGATCGTCTCGCACGTCGTCGAGCTGGGCCCGGTGGCCGCGAAGCCCGGGCTGCGTCCCACTCCGTCCGACACGGCCCGGATCGACGCCGACCCGCTGCGCTGCCTCGACCCGGAGGCCAGCGCCCTGATGGTCGCCGAGGTCGATGCCGCGAAGAAGGCCGCCGACACCCTCGGCGGTGTGGTCGAGGTGCTGGCGTACGGGGTGCCACCGGGGTTGGGCAGCCACGTGCAGTGGGACCGCAAGCTCGACGCCCGGCTGGCCACCGCGCTGATGTCCATTCAGGCGATCAAGGGCGTGGAGATCGGCGACGGCTGGCAGCAGGCCCGGTCCCGCGGCTCGGAGGCGCACGACGAGATCATCCCGTCGGCCACCGGCGTCCGCCGGGTCACCGACCGGGCCGGCGGGCTGGAGGGTGGCATCACCACCGGCGAGCCGCTACGGGTCCGCGCCGCGATGAAGCCGATCTCCTCGCTGAACCGGGCGCTGGCCACCGTGGACGTCACCACCGGTGAGCCGGCCACCGCGATCAACCAGCGCTCCGACGTCTGCGCGGTGCCCGCCGCGGCGGTGGTCGCCGAGGCGATGGTGGCGCTGGTGCTGGCCGAGGCGGCCACCGAGAAGTTCGGCGGAGACTCGATCGCCGAGATCCGCCGCAACCTGGCCGGGTACCTCGACGCGCTGGTCATCCGCTGATGGCACCGGTCGTCGTGCTGGTCGGCGCGCCCGGCTGCGGCAAGACCACCGTCGGGCGGGCGCTCGCCGCCACCCTCGGAGTGGAGTTCCGCGACACCGACACCGACATCGAGCAGATGGCCGGGAAGCCGATCCCGGAGATCTTCATCGACGAGGGTGAGGCGCACTTCCGTACCTTGGAACGGGCCGCCGTGGCTGCGGCGCTTGCCGGCGGCACGGGCGTGCTCGCCCTGGGCGGCGGCGCGGTGCTGGCCGAGGAGACCCGGGCGGCCCTGATCGGGCACCGGGTGGTGCACCTCTCGGTCGAGCTGCCCGACGCGGTGCGGCGGGTCGGGCTCGGCGCCGGCCGGCCGCTGCTGGCGATCAACCCACGGGCCACCCTCAAGCACCTGATGGACCAGCGCCGGCCGCTCTACGCCGAGGTGGCCACCGAGACGGTGGTCACCGACGGCCGGGCCCCGGCGCAGGTCGTCGCCGAGATCGCCGCCCTGCTCCCGCGCTGACGTCGCCCCGCCCCGCCGATCTTGCAGTCGCTGCCTCGACGTAGGGGGCATTCCCCGCATCTCGGCAACCGGAAACTGCAAGATCGGCGCAGCGGGGTGGTCCTCAGCTGCGGGCGATCAGGTCGAGGACGTCGGCCAGAGCCTTCGGCTCGCTGAGCATCGGCCAGTGCCCGGTGGGCAGCTCATGCAGCGGGCCGTCGGCCAGGCCGGTGAAGAACGGATGCTCCTCCCGGATCATCTGCTGCACCACGCTGAGCGGGAAGGTGCTGGCGACCAGCGCGGTCGGCACCGGGCGCCCACCGGTGCGTCGGACCGGGTCGGTGGCGGCCCGCAGCGGCTGCGGGGTGGCCCGGGTGCGCAGCAGCGCGAGCGTCGGTTCGTCCAGGCCGGCCAGGTTGGTCGGGTCGGCGGCCGGGTCCCAGGCCGGCGGCGGCAGCAGGTGCCCATTGCCGATCGCGGCCCGCAGCCGCTGCTGCTCCTCCGGCGGCACCGTGTCGAACTGCGCAGTGCCGTCCGGCAACGGCCCACTCTCCACATAGACGATCCGGGCGATCCGGTCCGGGACGCGGTCCGCCGCCTGGGCGGCCGGCATCCCCGCGCCGGAGTGCCCGACCAGCAGTACGTCGCGCAGGTCCTCGACCTCGATCAGCCGGACGATGTCGGTGGTGTGCGTGTCCAGGCTGACCTCCGGCCCGGCGAGGTGGTCGCGTTCGGCCACCCCGGTCAGCGTCATCGGATAGACCTCGTGCCCCTGCGACCGCAGCGCGACGGTCACGTCCCGCCACGCCCAGGCACCCAGCCAGAATCCCGGCACCAGCACGAATGTCGCCATCTGTGGCTCCTTCTCTCGGTTACCGACAGACCGTACGATCGATTCCGGACAGGATCCGCCCGGTTTGAAGGAGTGGCCCGTGTCACATCCCGCGGGACGGGTGCTGGCCCTGCTCGAACTGCTGCAGACCCGGCACCGTTCGACGGCCGCCGAACTCGCCGGCCACCTCGGCGTGGACGAGCGCACCGTGCGCCGGTACGCGACCACGCTGGTCGAGCTGGGCATCCCCGTCACCGCCGACCGGGGCCGCTACGGCGGCTACCGGCTGCACTCCGGTTACAAGCTGCCTCCGCTGATGCTCACCGACGACGAGGCGGTGGCCGTGCTGCTCGGCCTCGTCGTCGCCGAACGGGTCGGGCTCGCCACCGAGCAGCCCGCCACCGCCACCGCGCTGGCGAAGATCCGCCGGGTGCTGCCGGCGACGCTCGGCGACCGGCTCGCCGCCGTCCAGGAGCACCTGGGGTTCACCCTGCGTCGCCCGGAGCCGGAGCGCGGACCGGCGTCGGGCACCCTGCTCGCGCTGGCCTCGGCCACCCGACACCGGCAGCGGGTGGCGCTGGGCTACCGCTCCTGGCGGGGCGAGCAGTCACACCGCGAGCTCGACCCGTACGGGCTGGTCTTCCACGCCGGCCGTTGGTATGTCACCGGCCACGACCACCGGCGCGGGGAGATCCGCACCTTCCGACTGGACCGGATCGGCGCGGTGACGCCCGGCGTGGCGACGTTCACCGTGCCGGACGGCTTCGAGGCGGTGGCGTGGGTGACCCGGTCGCTGGCCGGCGTGCCGTACACGCACGAGGTGGAGGTCGTGCTGGAGACCGACCTGGTCGCCGCCCGCCGCCGCATCCCCCCGAGCGTGGCCGAGTTGACCGCCACCACCGACGGGGTGCTGCTGCGGGCCCGAGCGGAGAGCCTGCCGGGTATGGCGGCGCTGCTCGCCGGGCTGGGCTGTCCGTTCACCGTGCGGCACCCGGACGCGCTGCGCGCCGCGGTGGCCGAACACGCCCGCCGGTTGGCGGACTGGGCCGCTCGGCCAGCAGGTGGACAGCCGCCCTCGCCGCGCCGCCCGCTGGACTAGGCTGCCGGCGATGGACGAGGTGACCCGGATTCCGGTCGGCGGCGAGCGGCCGTACGACGTCTTGGTGGGACGTGACCTGCTGGGCGCGCTGCCTGGCCTGCTGCCCGGCGCGACCCGGGTGGCGGTGCTGCACGCGCCTCCGCTCAAGTCCCTCGCGGACGCGCTCGGTGAGCGCCTGCGCGCCGCCGGCGTCGAGCCACTGCCGATCGAGGTGCCCGACGCCGAGTCGGGCAAGCACATCGAGGTGGCCGCCGCCTGCTGGGACCGGCTCGGAGCGGCCGGCTTCACCCGTACCGACGCGGTGGTCGGGGTGGGCGGCGGCGCGGTTACCGACCTGGCCGGCTTCGTCGCGGCCTGCTGGTTGCGGGGAGTGCGCTGGGTGCCGGTGGCGACCTCGCTGCTGGGCATGGTCGACGCCGCGGTGGGCGGCAAGACGGGCATCAACACGGCCGCCGGCAAGAACCTGGTGGGCGCGTTCCACCCGCCGGTCGGGGTGTTGGCCGACCTGGCCACTCTGGACAGCCTGCCGGCGGTCGACCTGGCGGCCGGATTGGCCGAGGTCGTCAAGTGCGGTTTCATCGCCGACCCGACGATCCTGGACCTCATCGAGAATGATCCGGAGGCCGCCACCGACCCCCGGGGGCCGGTGAGCCGGGAGCTGATCGAACGGGCCATCCGGGTCAAGGCCGACGTGGTCGCCGGCGACCTGCGCGAGTCGGGCCTGCGGGAGGTGCTCAACTACGGTCACACCCTGGCCCACGCCATCGAGCAGAACGAGGGCTACCGCTGGCGGCACGGCCACGCCGTCGCCGTCGGTCTGGTGTACGCGGCCACGCTGGCCCGGCTCGCCGGCCGGCTGGACGCTCCGACCGCCGACCGGCACCGGGTCACGTTGAGCGCGCTGGGCCTGCCGGTGAGCTACCCGGTCGACGCCTGGCCGCAGCTGTTGGCCGCGATGCGGGTGGACAAGAAGGCCCGGGGCATTCGGCTGCGCTTCGTGGTGCTCGACGGGTTGGCCCGCCCGGCGATGTTGGAGGGCCCGGACGACGGGTTGCTGGAGGCCGCCTATCGGGAGGTGGCGAGCCCGTGAAGGTCTACGTGTTGAACGGGCCGAACCTGGGCCGGCTGGGCACCCGCGAGCCCGACGTGTACGGCGCGACCACCTACGCCGACCTGGTGGCGGTCTGCGAGCACACCGGCAAGCAGTTGGGGTTGGACGTGACGGTCCGGCAGACCGACGCCGAGCACGAACTGCTCGGTTGGCTGTACACCGCCGCTGACGAGGCTGCCGCCGTGGTGCTCAACCCGGCTGCCTGGTCGCACTACTCGTACGCGGTGCGGGACGCCTGCGCCATGCTGCGGGGGCCGCTGGTGGAGGTGCACATCACCAACATCCACACCCGTGAGGAGTTCCGCCACCACTCGGTGGTCTCGGCGGTGGCGACCGGAGTGATCTGCGGTCTGGGCATCGACGGCTATCGTCTCGCTCTGCACCATCTGGCCACCCGTTGAGGGCCCGTCGATAGGGCGCTCCGAACGGGGGGCCGTCCGATTCGACGCAGCTTGTAGACTTGCCAGGTCTGTCCGCCAATTGATGATCAAGGCAGGAAATGGCCTCCACCAACGACCTCAAAAACGGCCTGGTACTCAACCTGGACGGCGAGCTCTGGGCCGTCGTCGAGTTCCAGCACGTCAAGCCCGGTAAGGGTGGTGCCTTCGTGCGCACCACGCTGAAGAACGTGCTGTCCGGGAAGGTGGTCGACAAGACCTTCAACGCGGGCACCAAGGTCGAAACCGCGACCGTTGACAAGCGCACGATGCAGTACCTGTACGCCGACGGCGAGGACTTCGTCTTCATGGATCTGGAGACCTTCGACCAGATCACCGTGCCCGGTGGCACCGTCGGTGAGGCAGCCAACTACCTGCTGCCCGAGGCGGAGGCGACCGTCGCCCAGCACGAGGGTGTTCCGCTCTACATCGAGCTGCCCACCAGCGTCGTGCTGGAGGTCACCTACACCGAGCCGGGCCTGCAGGGCGACCGTTCGACCGGCGGCACCAAGCCGGCGACCGTGGAGACCGGCGCCACGGTGCCGGTTCCGCTGTTCATCACCACCGGCGAGAAGATCAAGGTCGACACCCGCGACGGCCGTTACCTCGGCCGCGCCTGATGGCTGAGGGTTCCAAGCAGCAGATGCCGGCGCGCCGCAAGGCGCGCAAGCGGGCGCTGGATGTCCTCTACGAGGCCGACCTGCGGGACAAGCCTCCGGTGGAGGTGCTCGCCGGCTACGTGCAGCGGATCGAGCAGCCCCGACCGGAGCATCTCGGCTACGCGGTGGGCCTGGTCGAGGGGGTTGCCGAGCATCTCAACCGGATCGACGAGCTGATCGCCAGCTACGCCGAGGGTTGGACGCTGGAGCGGATGCCGGTCGTCGACCGTAATCTCGCCCGGATCGCCGTCTACGAGTTGCTCTACGTCGATGAGATCGACGACGCGGTGGCGATCAGCGAGGCGGTGGAGTTGGCCCGGCAGATGTCGACCGACGATTCGCCGCGCTTCCTCAACGGGGTGCTCGGCCGGATCGCCGAGTACGCCACCCGCTGAGCGTCCGCACCGAACACCGCAATCCGAAAGGGCCCGTGCCGACTGGCACGGGCCCTTTCGGTGAAGCGGCAGATCAGGTGGAGCGGCAGATCAGGAGGCGAAGAACGCCCGGGGGTCGGCCACCAGCACGCCGTGCTCGGTGAGCCGCTCGATCAGCCCCGACGGTGAGGCGTCGTAGACGATCGCGAGCGCCCGCAGGTCGTCGGCGCGGATGGAGAGCACCCGGCCGTTGTAGTCGCCGCGCTGCTGCTGGATGGCGCGGGCGTAGCGGGCGACGTAGGCCAGGTCCTCGGAGGCCTCGTCGTAGAGCCGCTCCAGGTCCAGGACAATCTTGCTGGTGGGCTCGTGACGGACGCCACTGCCGTCAGGCAGCAACTCCGAGACGGGTACGCGGTAGAACTCGGCCAACTCGGCCAGACGGGACACCGTCACGGCCCGGTCGCCACGCTCGTACGAGCCGACCACCACGGCCTTCCACCGCCCGTTCGACTTCTCCTCCACACCCTGCAGGGAGAGACCCTGCTGCTGGCGGATGGAGCGCAGGCGGGCGCCCAGAGACTTGGCGTATTCAGAGGGCATTCGGACACTCCCAGTGCTGCTCGGGGTTCTCCCGTCGATCGCTACGGAGCGTGACGGTACGGGGAATGCGACACGTGGTCAAGTGGTCGTGCCCCTACCGTTGCGGAGCGTCCGGGGAGTTTTCCCCTTTTCCGGCGCCTGACCCGGTGGTCAGCGGCCGCCGTCCATCACCCCGGTGACCACTGGTAACGTGGCGGAAGCCCCGGCCCAGGTCTGCTGAGCGGTCCGGCCGGAGGTGCCCGACATCCTTTAACGACCCGTCCCGTGAGGCGGGGAAGGAGGTCCGCCGTGGCATACCCACCGGCTGCCCGTTCGTCACCACCGCGACAACCCTCGGTGAAGGTGATCCTCGCCAGCGCCGACGTGCAACGCGTGGTCGACCGCATCGCCCACCAGATCCTGGAGAAGACCCAGGGCGCCGCCAACACGGTGCTGCTCGGGATTCCCACCCGGGGCACCCCCCTCGCCCGGCGGCTCGCCGACCGGATCAGCACCTTCGAGGATGTCGCCGTTCCGGTCGGTGTGCTCGACATCACCCTGTACCGCGACGACCTCCGACGGCACGCCACCCGCGCGGTGGGTCCGACCGAGCTGCCGCCCGGCGGGATCGACGGCAAACGGGTCATCCTGGTCGACGACGTGCTCTTCTCCGGCCGCACCGTCCGGGCCGCGCTCGACGCGCTCAACGACGTGGGCCGCCCGGCCTCGGTGCAGCTCGCCGTCCTGGTCGACCGGGGCCACCGGGAGTTGCCGATCCGCGCCGACTACGTCGGCAAGAACATCCCGACCTCGCTCGCCGAGAGCGTCAAGGTGACGCTCGCCGAGATCGACGGGACGGACGAGGTCAAGCTCTACGGGGGAACTGCCTCATGATCAAACACTTGCTCTCCGGCGGGGACCTGGACGCCGACACCGCCACCGAGATCCTGGACACCGCCGCCGAGATGGCCACCGTCGCCGGCCGGGAGATCAAGAAGCTTCCCGCGCTGCGCGGACGGACCGTGGTGAACCTCTTCTACGAGGACTCCACGCGTACCCGGATCTCCTTCGAGGCGGCGGCGAAGCGGCTCAGCGCCGACGTGATCAACTTTTCCGCGAAGGGGTCCAGCGTCACCAAGGGTGAGAGCCTGAAGGACACCGCGTTGACCCTGCAGGCCATGGGCGCGGACGCCGTGGTCATCCGACACCCCGCCTCCGGAGCGCCGCACCGCCTGGCCAACTGGGTGGACGGGTCGGTGGTCAACGCCGGCGACGGCACCCACGAGCACCCCACCCAGGCGCTGCTGGACGCGTACACCATGCGGGCCCGGCTGGGCCGGCTCGCCGGCCTGTCGGTAGCGGTGGTCGGGGACGTGCTGCACTCCCGGGTGGCCCGCTCCAACGTGCTGCTGCTTTCCACCCTCGGCGCCAAGGTCACCCTGGTCGGCCCGCCGACCCTCATCCCGGTCGACATCGCGGGCGCCCTCGCGCCCGGCACCGACGTCTCCTACGACCTCGACTCCGTCCTGCCGAACGTCGACGTGGTGATGATGCTGCGCGTGCAGCGGGAGCGGATGAACGACTCCTACTTCCCCTCCGCGCGCGAGTACGCCCGCCGCTACGGGCTGGACGGCCCGCGGATGCGCCGGCTGCCCGAGCACGCGATCGTCATGCACCCCGGCCCGATGAACCGGGGGATGGAGATCACCCCCGAGGTCGCCGACTCACCCCGCTCCACCATCGTCGAACAGGTCACCAACGGGGTCTCCGTACGGATGGCTGTCCTTTACCTGCTGCTCGGAGGGAACAACCGGTGACCGCGTACCTGATCACCAGCGTGAGTGTCGTCGGCGCCGCGCCGACCGACCTGCTGATCCGCGACGGCGTGATCGCCGAGGTCGGTCCCGGCCTTACCGCACCGGACGCCACAGTCGTCGACGGCACCGGCCTGGTCGCCCTGCCCGGCCTCGTCGACCTACACACCCACCTGCGTGAACCCGGTCGGGAGGACGCCGAGACCGTCGAGTCCGGTTCCCGGGCGGCGGCGCTGGGCGGCTACACGGCGGTCTGCGCGATGGCCAACACCTCCCCGGTGGCGGACACCGCCGGCGTGGTCGAGCAGGTCTGGCGGCTCGGCCGGGAGGCCGGCCTGGTCGACGTGCAGCCGATCGGCGCTGTCACCGTCGGGCTGGCCGGCGAGCGGCTGGCCGAGCTGGGCGCGATGGCCGACTCGGCGGCCCGGGTGCGGATCTTCTCCGACGACGGGCACTGCGTCGCCGACCCGAAGCTGATGCGCCGAGCCCTGGAGTACGTCAAGGCGTTCGACGGGATCATCGCCCAGCACGCCGAGGAGCCCCGGCTCACCGAGGGCGCCCAGATGCACGAGGGCGAGGTCTCGACCCGGCTCGGCCTGATCGGCTGGCCGGCGGTCGCCGAGGAGGCGATCATCGCCCGGGACGTGCTGCTCGCCGAGCACGTGGGCAGCCGACTGCACGTCTGCCACGTCTCCACCGCCGGCAGCGTCGAGGTGCTGCGCCAGGCAAAGTCACGCGGGGTACGCGTGACCGCCGAGGTGACCCCGCACCACCTGCTGCTCACCGACGAACGGGCGGAAACCTACGACCCGGTCTTCAAGGTGAACCCGCCGCTGCGCACCGCCGCGGACATCGCCGCGCTGCGTGCCGCCCTCGCCGACGGGGTGATCGACGTGATCGCCACCGACCACGCCCCGCACGCGGTGGAGGACAAGGAGTGCGAATGGGCGTACGCCCGGCCGGGGATGCTCGGTCTGGAGACGGCCCTCTCCATCGCGCTGGACGTGCTCGGCCCCGAGTGGGACCTGATCGCCGAGCGGATGTCGCGCACCCCCGCACGGATCGCCGGCCTCACCGGGCACGGCGTCGACCCCGCGCCGGGTGTGCCGGCCAACCTGACCCTGATCGACCCGGCCGCCCGCCGCACCATCGAGCCGGCGGAGTTGGCCAGTCGCAGTCGCAACACCCCGTACGCCCGCATGACGCTGCCAGGTCGCATCGTGGCGACCTTCCTGCGTGGCGAGCCGACGGTCCTGGACGGAAAGGCAGTCAAGTAATGGTCAAGCGCAGACCCGCAATCCTGGTCCTGGAGGACGGGCGCACGTTCCCCGGCGAGGCGTACGGCAGCGTCGGAGAGACCTTCGGCGAGGCGGTCTTCAACACCGGCATGACCGGTTACCAGGAGACCCTGACCGACCCGTCCTACCACCGTCAGGTGGTGGTGCAGACCGCGCCGCACATCGGCAACACCGGCGTCAACGGCGAGGACGACGAGTCCGGTCGCATCTGGGTGGCCGGCTACGTGGTGCGCGACCCGGCCCGGATCGGCTCGAACTGGCGGGCCACCGGTGGCCTTGAGGACCGCCTCGCCACCGAGGGCGTGGTGGGCATCAGCGGGGTGGACACCCGGGCGCTGACCCGGCACCTGCGCGAGCGGGGCGCCATGCGGGTGGGCATCTCCAGCATCGACAACGACCCGCAGAGCCTGCTGACCCGGGTCCGCCAGGCGCCGCAGATGGTCGGCGCTGACCTGTCCGCCGAGGTGAGCACCGCCGAGCCGTACGTCGTCGAGGCCCTGGGCGAGCACCGGTTCACAGTGGCCGCCCTGGACCTGGGCATCAAGCGCAACGTGCCGCGTCGGCTGGCCACCCGAGGGGTGACCACCCACGTGCTGCCGGCGTCTTCGAGCATCGACCAGATGCTCGCCACCGGCGCCGACGCGATCTTCCTGTCGCCCGGCCCGGGCGACCCGGCCACCGCCGACGCCCCGGTGGCGCTGGCACGGGAGGCGCTGCGGCGGGAGGTGCCGCTGTTCGGCATCTGCTTCGGCAGCCAGATCCTCGGTCGGGCGCTCGGCTTCGGCACCTACAAGCTGGGTTACGGCCACCGGGGGATCAACCAGCCGGTGCTCGACCGGGTCACCGGCAAGGTCGAGGTGACCAGCCACAACCACGGCTTCGCCGTGCAGGTCCCCGGCTCGGGCGACGGCGCGGTCGTCCCCGACCAGGTGATCGACACCGACTTCGGTGGCGTACGGGTGTCGCACGTCTGCCTCAATGACAACGTGGTCGAGGGGCTGCGGGCCGTGGACCTGCCCGCGTTCACCGTCCAGTACCACCCGGAGGCGGCGGCCGGCCCGCACGACGCGGACTACCTCTTCGACCGATTCGCTGATCTCATCGAGGGCCGGACCCACAGCAAGGGGCGCAGCAATGCCTAAGCGGACCGATCTCAAGCACATCCTCGTGATCGGCTCCGGGCCGATCGTCATCGGACAGGCCTGCGAGTTCGACTACTCCGGCACCCAGGCGTGCCGGGTGCTGCGCAGCGAGGGGATCCGGGTCAGCCTGGTCAACTCCAACCCGGCGACGATCATGACGGACCCGGAGTTCGCCGACGCGACCTACGTCGAGCCGATCACCCCGGAGTTCGTGGAGCTGGTCATCGCCAAGGAGCGCCCGGACGCGATCCTCGCGACCCTCGGTGGGCAGACCGCGCTGAACACGGCCGTCGCCCTGCACGAGGCCGGCGTCCTGGAGAAGTACGGCGTGGAGCTGATCGGCGCGAACATCGACGCCATCAACCGCGGCGAGGACCGGCAGCTGTTCAAGGAGATCGTGGCGAAGGCCGGCGTACGGCTGGGTGTCGACGACCCGACCGGGCTGGTGCCCCGCTCGCGGGTCTGCCACTCGATGGACGAGGTCGAGGCGACCGTCGCCGAGCTGGGCCTGCCGGTGGTGATCCGGCCGTCGTTCACAATGGGTGGCCTGGGCTCCGGCATGGCGCACACCCCGGAGGACCTGGCCCGCATCGCCGGTGACGGCCTGTCCGCCAGCCCGGTGCACGAGGTGCTCATCGAGGAGAGCGTGCTCGGCTGGAAGGAGTACGAGCTCGAGCTGATGCGCGACCGGCACGACAACGTGGTGGTGGTCTGCTCGATCGAGAACATCGACCCGATGGGTGTGCACACCGGCGACAGCGTCACAGTGGCCCCGGCCATGACGCTCACCGACCGGGAGTACCAGCGCCTGCGTGACCTGGGCATCGCCGTGCTGCGCGAGGTCGGGGTGGACACCGGCGGCTGCAACATCCAGTTCGCGGTCAACCCGGTCGACGGCCGGATCGTCGTGATCGAGATGAACCCCCGGGTGTCGCGGTCCTCGGCGCTGGCCTCCAAGGCGACCGGCTTCCCGATCGCGAAGATCGCCGCGAAGCTGGCCATCGGCTACACCCTCGACGAGATCCCCAACGACATCACCCTGAAGACCCCGGCGGCGTTCGAGCCGACCCTCGACTACGTGGTGGTGAAGATCCCCCGGTTCGCGTTCGAGAAGTTCCCCGGCGCGGACCCGGAGCTGACCACCACGATGAAGTCGGTGGGCGAGGCGATGAGCCTCGGGCGCAACTTCACCGAGGCGCTGAACAAGGCGATGCGCTCGATGGAAACCAAGTCGGCCGGTTTCTGGAGTGTGCCGGACCCGGCGGGCGTCACCCTGGCGGACACCCTCGCCGCGCTGCGGATCCCGCACGACGGCCGGCTGTACACGGTGGAGCGGGCGCTGCGCCTCGGGGCGTCGATCGCGGAGGTGGCCGAGGCGTCCGGCGGGATCGACCCGTGGTTCCTGGACCAGATCGCCGCGCTGATCGAGCTGCGCGGCGAGATCGTCGACGCGCCGGTGCTCGACGCCGAGCTGCTGCGCCGCGCCAAGCGGGCCGGTCTGTCCGACCGGCAGCTCGCCGCGCTGCGCCCGGAGCTGGCCGCCGAGGACGGCGTCCGGACCCTGCGGCACCGCCTCGACGTGCGTCCGGTCTACAAGACAGTGGACACCTGCGCGGCCGAGTTCGAGGCGACCACGCCGTACCACTACTCGACGTACGACCTGGAGACCGAGGTCGTGCCGTCGGACCGGCCGAAGGTGCTGATCCTGGGCTCCGGCCCGAACCGGATCGGGCAGGGCATCGAGTTCGACTACTCCTGTGTGCACGCCGTCCAGGCGTTGCGGTCGGCCGGTTACGAGACCGTCATGGTCAACTGCAACCCGGAGACGGTCTCCACCGACTACGACACCGCCGACCGGCTCTACTTCGAGCCGTTGACCTTCGAGGACGTCCTGGAGGTCTGGCACGCCGAGGACTCGTCCGGCCGGGCAGCCGGCGGGCCGGGTGTGGTCGGGGTGGTCGTCCAGCTCGGCGGGCAGACTCCGCTGGGGCTGGCGCAGCGGCTCAAGAACGCCGGTGTGCCGATCGTCGGCACCTCCCCGGAGTCGATCCACCTGGCCGAGGAGCGCGGCGCGTTCGGCGCGGTGCTGGCCCGCGCCGGACTGCGCGCGCCGGCGCACGGCATGGCCACCTCGTACGACGAGGCCAAGACGATCGCCGACGAGATCGGCTACCCGGTGCTGGTCCGGCCGTCGTACGTGCTGGGCGGGCGGGGCATGGAGATCGTCTACGACGACCCGACGCTGCGCGACTACATCGGCCGGGCCACCGACATCTCCCCGGACCACCCGGTGCTGGTGGACCGGTTCCTCGACGACGCCATCGAGATCGACGTGGACGCGCTGTGCGACGCCGACGGCGAGGTCTACATCGGTGGCGTGATGGAGCACATCGAGGAGGCGGGCATCCACTCCGGCGACTCGTCCTGCGCGCTCCCGCCGATCACCCTCGCGGGCTCGCACCTGGTCGAGGTCCGCCGCTACACCGAGGCCATCGCGCGTGGCGTCGGGGTCCGTGGCCTGCTCAACGTGCAGTACGCCCTCAAGGACGACGTGCTCTACGTGCTGGAGGCCAACCCGCGCGCGTCGCGGACCGTCCCGTTCGTCTCCAAGGCCACGGCGGTGCCGCTGGCCAAGGCGGCGGCCCGGATCGCGCTCGGTGCGAGCATCGCCGAGCTGCGCGCCGAGGGTCTGCTGCCGGCGACGGGGGACGGGGGCACGATGCCCGCCGACGCGCCGGTCGCGGTCAAGGAGGCGGTGCTGCCGTTCAAGCGTTTCCGGACCCGCGCGGGCAAGGGGATCGACTCGCTGCTCGGGCCGGAGATGAAGTCGACCGGCGAGGTGATGGGCATCGACACCAACTTCGGGCACGCCTTCGCCAAGAGCCAGTCGGCCGCGTACGGGTCGCTGCCGACTGCCGGGAAGATCTTCGTCTCGGTGGCCAACCGGGACAAGCGCGGCATGATCTTCCCGATCAAGCGGCTGGCCGATCTGGGCTTCGAGATCGTCGCCACCGCGGGCACTGCCGAGGTGCTGCGCCGGCACGGCATCGCCTGTGAGCAGATCCGTAAGCACTACCAGGCCGGTGCGGGAGACGACGCGGTGTCGCTGATCGGCGGCGGCCACGTGGCGCTGGTGATCAACACGCCGCAGGGCTCGGGTGCCAGCGCCCGCTCCGACGGCTACGAGATCCGCAGCGCGGCCGTCACCGCGGACATCCCCTGCATCACCACGGTCCCCGGCGCCGCCGCGGCGGTGATGGGCATCGAGGCGCGGATCCGCGGCGACATGCAGGTCCGCCCGCTGCAGGACCTGCACGCCATCCTGCGGGCGGCCCGGTGACCCTGTTCGAGCAGGCGGTACGGCCGTGGTTGTTCCGGCTCGGTGGCGGGGACGCCGAGGCGGCGCACGAGTGGACGCTGCGGCGGTTGGCGGCCCTGTCGCGGCGGCCGGCCGCGCTCGCCGCGCTGCGGGCCCGCTACGCGGTCGACGCGCCGCGCACTGTGTTCGGGGTGCGGTTCCCCAACCCGGTCGGGTTGGCCGCGGGTATGGACAAGGACGGCGCGGCGTTGCCGGCCTGGCCGGCGCTCGGCTTCGGTTTCGTGGAGGTCGGCACGGTCACCGCGCACGCCCAGCCGGGCAACCCCCGGCCGCGGCTGTTCCGGCTGCCGGCCAGCGAGGCGGTGGTCAACCGGATGGGCTTCAACAACGCCGGGGCCGCCGCGCTGGCCGCCCGGTTGGCGGCGCTGCCGCGCCCGCTCGGGGTGCCGCTGGGCATCTCGCTGGGCAAGTCCAAGGTGACCCCGCTGGACGAGGCGGTCGAGGACTACCTCGCCTCGTACCGGGCGTTGCGCGGGCACGGCGACTACTTCGCGGTGAACGTGTCCTCGCCGAACACCCCGGGTCTGCGGTCGTTGCAGGACCGTGCCCACCTGGACGCGCTGCTCGGCGCGCTGGTGGGGGAGAAGCCGGTGCTGGTCAAGATCGCACCAGACCTGACCGAGGCGGCGATCGCCGAGCTGCTGGAGGTCTGCCTGGCCCGGGGCGCCGCCGGGGTGATCGCCACCAACACCACGCTGTCCCGGGACGGGCTGGCCGGCGTCGACGTCGAGCGTGGCGGGCAGGCCGGTGGCCTCTCCGGTCGGCCGCTCACCGGGCGGGCCCGCGACGTGGTCGCCTTCGTCCACTCCGAGACCGGCGGCCGGCTGCCGATCATCGGCGTCGGCGGGGTGCTGGACCCGGACGACGCGGCGCGGATGTTCGATGCCGGCGCCGCCCTGGTGCAGCTCTACACGGGCTTCATCTACCGAGGACCGGCCCTGGTCCGGGCCGCCGCCCGCGCGGCGGCCGCAACGGCGGCACCGGATCCGGTCGCCGGCCGGTGATCGGCCCCGGCCCGGTGCCGGCCCGGCCCTCAGTGCCGAGCCGGACCGCGCCGGGCCGGCTCTGGGCCGAGCCGGATCCAGGCCGGGGTGCCCACCCCCTTCGCGTCACCTTTGCTCTGCTTCAACCCACGCACGGGTCGGCGTCCGATATCCGGACACTGGGCGTTGCGTCCGATGAAGCAGAGCAAAGGCGGAGAGGGAACCGCCCGACCCGGCCGCCTGACCACCACGGCCCGGCACGTCCGTGCCGGACAGAGGAGTACGCGTGACACCCGAGGAGATCCTGGCCGCTGACCGGGCGCACGTCTGGCACCCGTACGCCGCGCTGCCGCCGGCCAACCCGCCGTACGTGGTGCGCAGCGCCGAGGGGGTACGGCTCACCCTGGCCGACGGGCGGGAGTTGGTGGACGGGATGTCGTCCTGGTGGGCGGCGATCCACGGATACCGGCACCCGGTACTGGACGCGGCGGTGACCGACCAGCTCGGCCGGATGAGCCACGTGATGTTCGGCGGGCTCACCCACGAGCCGGCGGTGCAGCTGGCCCGGACGCTGGTCGAGCTGACCCCGGACGGCCTGGAGCACGTGTTCCTGGCCGACTCCGGCTCGGTCAGCGTCGAGGTGGCGGTGAAGATGTGCCTGCAGTACCAGCGGGCCGTCGGGCGGCCGCAGCGGCGCCGGCTGGCGACCTGGCGGGGCGGCTACCACGGTGACACGTTCCACCCGATGAGCGTCTGCGACCCGGAGGGCGGGATGCACCACCTGTGGGGCGACGTGCTGCCCCGGCAGGTGTTCGCCCCGGTGCCGCCGGGCGGCTTCACCGACCCGCCCGACGACGCGTACGTGGCAGCGCTGGTGGAGACGGTCGAGCGGCACGCCGACGAGTTGGCCGCCGTGATCGTCGAGCCCGTCGTCCAGGGCGCCGGCGGGATGCGCTTTCACCACCCGGGTTACCTGCGGGTGCTGCGCGAGGTGACCCGCGCGCACGGGATCCTGCTGATCTTCGACGAGATCGCCACCGGGTTCGGCCGTACCGGCGAGATGTTCGCCGCCGAGCACGCCGGGGTGACGCCGGACGTGCTCTGCGTGGGCAAGGCGCTGACCGGCGGGTACCTGACCCTCGCGGCGACAGTGTGCACCGCGGAGGTCGCCCGGGGCATCTCGGCGACCGGCGTGCTGGCGCACGGGCCCACGTTCATGGGCAACCCGTTGGCCTGCGCGGTGGCGAACGCCTCGATCGGGCTGCTGCGGGCCGGTGACTGGGCCGGCCAGGTCGCCAGGGTCGGCGCCGGCCTGCGTGCCGGTCTGGAGCCGCTGCGCGGCACGCCGGGCGTGGCCGACGTACGGGTCCTCGGCGCGATCGGCGTGGTCCAGCTCGATCACGAGGTCGACCTCGGCGCGGCGACGGCGGCCGCGGTCGCCCAGGGGGTGTGGCTGCGTCCGTTCCGCGACCTGATCTACACGATGCCGCCGTACGTCACCGACGACGTCGACCTGGCCCGGATCGCGACCGGGGTGGCGGCGGCGGTGGCGGCTGGCTGAGTCGGCCCGGCCACCGGGTCGACGGGTTACCCGGGCGGGTCAGCCGCCCGGACGAGAAGAGGGGAACACTCCGATGGAGAGCTTCGGTACCCGGCTGCACCGGGCGATCACCGAGCGGGGCCCACTCTGTGTGGGCATCGACCCGCACCCCGGTCTGCTGGCCCAGTGGGGCCTCCCGGACGACGTTCAGGGGCTCGACCGGTTCAGCCGGACCGTGGTGGAAGCCCTCGGTGACCGGGTTGCGGTAGTCAAGCCTCAGTCGGCCTTTTTCGAGCGGTTCGGGTCCCGAGGTGTGGCGGTTCTTGAGTCAACTATCCGACAGTTACGAGATGCCGGCTCGCTCGTTCTGCTCGACGTCAAGCGCGGCGACATCGGCTCGACGATGAGCGCGTACGCCGCCGCGTACCTTGATCCATCCAGCCCCGTGTATGTCGACGCGGTCACCGCGAGCCCCTACCTCGGGGTCGGTTCGCTGGCGCCGATGTTCGAGCTGGCCGCCGAGCACGGCGGCGGGGTTTTCGTGCTGGCCCTCACCTCCAACCCCGAGGGCGCGGCCGTGCAGCGTGCCGTCACGGCCGACGGCCGCACCGTGGCGCAAACCGTGATCGACAAGATTTCCCAGCTCAACAGGGGTGCGTCCCCGCTCGGGAGCTTCGGTCTGGTGGTCGGCGCGACCATCGGTGACACCGGTCACGACCTCTCCGGTGTGGGCGGCCCACTGCTCGCTCCGGGGCTCGGCGCGCAGGGTGCCGGCGCAGCCGATCTGCGTACCGTCTTCGGTTCGAGCCTCGCCTCGGTGCTCCCGTCGTACTCCCGGGAAGTGCTCTCGGCAGGCCCTGACGTGGCCGCGCTGCGGGCCGCCGCGGACCGCGTGTTGGTCGACTGCCGGGCCGTTCTGCCTGCCCGGTGACTGACTGACGGGTCGGTCACTCTACGGTGATCATGCGGCCCCCACGTTGCCGAAAGCTCCGTTGGCCGCTAGTTTTCCCCGCGCTGGGAACCATGGACCCCTTGGTTCACAGCGACACCACGTTTCACAGATGCGGCGGTGCGCCCCGCCCGCCGCGATAGGGACCTGAGGAGAACTGGTGCCGCTCCCGTCACTGACCCCCGAACAACGCGCTGCCGCGCTCGAGAAGGCCGCGGAGATCCGCAAGGCCCGTGCTCAGCTGAAGGAGCAGCTCAAGCAGGGCAAGACCACCCTCGGTGCCGTCCTCGAGCGGGCCGAGAGCGACGACGTCGTTGGCAAGCTCAAGGTGTCGGCCGTCCTGCAGGCCATGCCGGGCATCGGCAAGATCCGGGCTACCCAGATCATGGAGAAGCTCAAGATCGCCGACAGCCGTCGCCTGCGTGGCCTCGGCGAGCAGCAGCGCAAGGCACTGCTTGGAGAGTTCGCCGCCAACTGAACCTGGCAGCGTGTAGAAACAAGCAGTGAGCACGGATGACGAGGCGCGCCCGGCGGCTCGGCTCACTGTCCTGGCTGGACCTTCGGGTTCCGGCAGGGAGAGTGTCGTCGAGCTCGTCCGGGCGCGTTCTCCGTCCGTGTGGATCCCGGTCGCGGCAACCACCAGGCCGCGCCGGGAGTCGGAGATCGACGGGGTGGACCGCGTCTTCCTCGCCCCCGCCGAGTTCGATCGGCGGATCGTCGACGGCGAGCTGCTGGAGTGGTCCCGGATCGGTTCGCACCGCCGGGGCACCCCGTACCCGCCGCTGCGGTCCCGGCTCGACGCCGGGCAGCCGGTGCTGCTCCCGCTCGACCTGCGCGGCGTCCCACTGGTCCGGGCGCGACTGCCCGATGCCCGGCTGGTGTTGCTGAGCCCACCCGGGTACGCGCCCGACGCCACGGTGGCCGCCACCGTCGAGCACGCGCTGACCCACGACCACACCGAACGGGTGGTCGAGGAGCTGGTAGGCTTACTCGGTTCTTCTTATCCGGATCCGGCCTGGTCGCGCGTGCGTGGCTGACGGTCGGCCGCCGTTGAGACTCAGCACCGCGTCCGCGCGGCTCGAAAGACGCAGAGGTTAATTCGTGGGATCCATCGCCAACCCCGAAGGCATCACCAACCCGCCGATCGACGAGCTCCTCGAGAAGACGACGTCGAAGTACGCGCTGGTCATCTTCGCCGCCAAGCGCGCGCGCCAGGTCAACGCCTACTACAGCCAGCTCGGTGAGGGTCTGCTGGAGTACGTCGGCCCGCTCGTCGAGACCACTCCGCAGGAGAAGCCCCTCTCGATCGCCATGCGCGAGATCAACTCGGGCCTGCTCACCGCCGAGCCGACCGACCAGCCGTAAGCCCCCGCTGGCCGATGTCCGCCTCGATCGTCCTCGGGGTCGGTGGCGGCATCGCCGCCTACAAGGCGTGCGAGCTGCTGCGACTCTTCACCGAATCGGGTCACCGGGTTCGGGTCGTGCCAACCGCGTCGGCGCTCCGCTTCGTTGGAGCGCCGACCTGGGCCGCGCTCTCCGGTCAACCGGTCGCCGACGACGTCTGGACCGACGTCCATGAGGTGCCGCACGTCCGGCTCGGTAAGCAGGCCGACCTGGTGGTGGTCGCGCCGACCACCACCGACCTGCTCGCCAAGGCCGCCCACGGCCTGGCCGACGACCTGCTGACCAACACCCTGCTGACCGCCCGCTGCCCGGTCCTGCTGGCCCCGGCCATGCACACCGAGATGTGGGAGCACCCCGCCACCGTGGCCAACGTCGCCACGTTGCGCTCCCGGGGGGTCCGGGTCATCGAGCCCGCCGTCGGCCGGCTCACCGGCGCCGACACCGGCAAGGGTCGACTGCCGGACCCGGCGGAGATCTTCGCCGTCGCCGCTCGGCTCCTGGCCCGCGGCGACTCCGCCCCCGCCGATCTGGCCGGTCGCCGGGTGGTCGTCACCGCCGGTGGCACCCGCGAGCCCCTCGACCCGGTGCGTTTCCTGGGCAACCGCTCGTCGGGCAAGCAGGGGTACGCGTTCGCCCGCGCGGCGGTCGCCCGGGGTGCCCGGGTCACAGTGATCGCGGCCAACGTCGGCCTCGCCGACCCGGCCGGCGTCGACCTGGTCCGGGTGGGCACCACCGCCGAGCTGCGGGAGGCGACCGTCAAGGCCGCCGTCGAGGCCGACGCGGTGGTGATGGCGGCGGCTCCGGCCGATTTCCGGCCCGCGACGTACGCGACTGGCAAAATCAAGAAGTCGGACGACGGTGTCGCACCCACCATCGAGCTCATCACGAACCCGGACATCGCGGCGGAGCTTGGCCAGCGCAAACGACCAGGACAGGTGCTGGTGGTGTTCGCCGCCGAGACCGGCGATGCCGAGGCCAACGGCCGGGCGAAACTCGCCCGGAAACGGGCCGACCTGATCGTGATCAACGAGGTCGGTCCGGACCTGGTCTTCGGCGCCGACACCAACACGGTGACGGTCATCGGCGCGGACGGTTCGGTCAGCCGGCTGCCCGAGCAGGCCAAGGAAGCTGTGGCCGACGCCGTCTGGGATCTCGTCGTGGCGCGGCTGCCCGGCCACTCCTGACGGGTGGAACAGGGCGCGACCGATCCCGACACCGGCCGCAGTGGTGATTAGACTGCCGCGGAACGACCTCACACGCTTAGGAGTGCCGTGACACGCCGTCTCTTCACGTCCGAATCGGTCACGGAAGGCCACCCGGACAAGATCGCTGACCAGATCAGCGATGGCATCCTCGACGCGCTGCTGGCCGAGGACCCCCACAGCCGCGTGGCGGTGGAGACCATGATCACCACCGGTCAGGTGCACATCGCCGGTGAGGTGACCACCAAGGCGTACGCCGACATCCCGACGATCGTCCGCAGGACCATCCTCGACATCGGCTACGACTCGTCGAAGAAGGGCTTCGACGGCGCCTCCTGCGGGGTCAGCGTTTCCATCGGCGCGCAGTCCGAGGACATCGCGCAGGGTGTGGACAACGCCTTCGAGCTGCGCACCGGGGCGTCGGAGAGCGCGCTGGACGCGCAGGGCGCCGGCGACCAGGGCATGATGTTCGGCTTCGCCTGCTCGGAGACGCCCGAGCTGATGCCGCTGCCGATCGCGCTCGCCCACCGGCTGGCCCGCCGCCTCTCGGCGGTGCGCAAGGACGGCACGATCCCGTACCTGCGGCCGGACGGCAAGACCCAGGTCACCATCGAGTACGAGGGGCTGCGCCCGGTCCGGCTGAACACCGTGGTGGTGTCCAGCCAGCACGCCGCCGACATCTCGCTGGACTCGCTGCTCACTCCGGACGTGCGCGACCACGTGATCGCCCCGGAGTTGGAGAGCCTCGGCCTGGACACCGACGGCTACCGGCTGCTGGTCAACCCGACCGGCCGGTTCGAGATCGGTGGCCCGATGGGCGACGCCGGGCTGACCGGCCGCAAGATCATCGTCGACACCTACGGCGGGTACGCCCGCCACGGTGGCGGCGCGTTCTCCGGCAAGGACCCGTCCAAGGTGGACCGCTCGGCCGCGTACGCGATGCGCTGGGTTGCCAAGAACGTGGTCGCCGCCGGCCTGGCCGAGCGGTGCGAGGCGCAGGTCGCCTACGCCATTGGCAAGGCGCACCCGGTGAGCCTGTTCATCGAGACGTTCGGCACCGAGACCGTACCCGTCTCCTCGATCGAGAAGGCCGTCACCGAGGTGTTCGACCTTCGTCCGGCCGCGATCATCCGGGACCTCAACCTGCTCCGCCCGATCTACCAGCAGACCGCCGCGTACGGCCACTTCGGCCGGGAGCTGCCGGACCTGACCTGGGAGAGCACCGACCGGGCCGCCGACCTCAAGTCGGCCGCGGGAGCCTGACCGCCACCAAGCGCAGCGACCGGCGACCCGCGGACGGGTCGCCGGTCGCGCGCGTCTGCGTGGATGTCGGACTGGCGCACCTGGACCGGCCGTTCGACTACCTGGTGCCGGCGGAGCTGGACGAGGTGGCGGTGCCCGGTACCCGGGTGAAGGTGCGCTTCGCCGGGCAACTCGTCGACGGGTGGTTGCTCTCGCGCGCCGACGATTCCGGGCACACCGGCCGCCTCGCGTACCTGGAGAAGGTGGTCTCGCCGGAGCCGGTGCTGGCCCCCGAGGTCGCCCGGCTGGCCCGGGCGGTCGCCGACCGGTACGCGGGCAGCCTCGCCGACGTGCTCCGGCTCGCCGTGCCACCCCGGCACGCCCGGGTGGAGAAGGAGCCCCACGAGGACCAGCCCATCCCGGCGGCCCCCACCGGGGCCGTCGACCCGCGCGGGTGGCGCGACTACCCGACCGGCCCGGCCCTGCTGCGTGCGCTCGCCGACGGCCGGGCGCCCCGCGCGGTCTGGTCGGCGCTGCCCGGTGAGGACTGGGCGGCCCGCTACGCGGACGCGGTGGCGGCCACCGTCGCCGGTGGGCGCGGCGCGGTGGTCGTGGTGCCCGACGCGCGTGACCTCGACCGCCTCGACGCGGCGCTCACCGGCGTGCTCGGCCCGGGGCGACACGTCAGCCTCTCCGCCGCGCTCGGCCCGGCCAGGCGGTACCGGGCCTTCCTCGCCGCTCGCCGCGGCCAGGTGCCGGTGGTGATCGGCACCCGGGCGGCGATGTTCGCCCCGGTGGCCCAGCTCGGCCTCGTCGCCGTCTGGGACGACGGTGACGACCTGCACTCCGAGCCCCGGGCGCCCTACCCGCACGCCCGCGACGTGCTGCTCACCCGCGCCCACCTCGCCGAGGCCGGCGCGCTGATCGGCGGGTACGCCCGGACGGCCGAGGCGCAGCTGCTGGTGGAGACCGGCTGGGCCCCGGAGGTGGTCGCCGACCGGGCCACCGTGCGGGCGCGGATCCCGGCCATCGCGCCGACCGGGGACGACCCGCAACTGGCCCGCGACCCCGGGGCAGCCACCGCCCGGCTGCCCAGCCTGGCCTGGACGGCTGCCCGCGACGCGCTCCGGCAGGACCTGCCGGTGCTGGTGCAGGTGCCCCGACGTGGTTACCTGCCGTCGATCTCCTGCGCCGAGTGCCGCACCCCGGCCCGCTGCGCGCACTGCGCCGGCCCGCTCGCACTGCCCTCGGCCGGCGGCACCCCGGCCTGCCGGTGGTGCGCCCGGGTGGCGGCCGCGTACGCCTGCCCGGAGTGCGGTGGGCGGCGGTTGCGGGCCGCGGTGACCGGCGCCCGGCGGACCGCCGAGGAACTGGGCCGGGCGTTCCCCGGCGTGTCGGTGCGGACCTCGGGGCGCGAGGAGGTGCTGACCGACGTGCCCGGCGGCGCGGCCCTGGTGGTGGCCACCCCGGGTGCCGAGCCGGTCGCCGAGGGCGGCTACGGCGCGGTGCTGCTGCTCGACTCGTGGGCCCTGCTGACCCGGGCCGACCTGCGCGCCGGCGAGGAGGCGCTGCGCCGGTGGCTGGCGGCGGCGGCGCTGGCCCGCCCGGCGCCGGCCGGTCGCGTGGTGGTGGTCGCCGACGGCGCGCTCGCCCCCGTGCAGGCGCTGCTGCGCTGGGACGCCGGCTGGTTCGCCGGTCGGGAGTTGGCCGAGCGCCGCGAGCTGGGCTTCCCGCCGGCCGTGCGGATGGCGAGCGTCACAGGAGTGGCCGAGGCGGTGGCGGACCTGCTGGCCGCGGCCCGGCTGCCGGACGACGCCGAGGTGCTCGGGCCGGTGCCGGCCGAGGAGGGCCGGGAGCGGATGTTGGTCCGGGTGCCCCGGGCCCGGGCTGCCGCGCTCGCCGAGGCGTTGCACTCGGCCGCCGGCGTTCGGGCCGCTCGCAAGGCCGCCGATCCGGTTCGTCTCCAGGTCGATCCGCTGAGCCTGTTCTGAGGCGTTTCGGCCGGTGCCGACGGTCGCGGACCTCGCCCGCTGCCGGGGGCCCTCGCACACCGCGTCCGGCAAAGCGGTGGCGTCCGAGTGGTAGCATCGCCCGTCATGCCAAGGCGTACGACGGGCTCCAGGTCGCGAGGGGGCGTCAGCCGCGCCGAGCTGGGGCCGTCGAGGGATGGCGCGACGATGGCGGGAACGCGTCGGTCGGGCGCGAGGTCGATGATGTCAATGAGCCGGTGATCAGGGGTGGACCAGTCGTGACCGTTGGACAATCGATCGTCTTCAACGGCGACCTCGGCAGCGGCAAGAGCACCGTGTCGGTCGAGATCGCCAAGCGGCTCGGCATGCGCCGGGTCAGCGTGGGGGACCTCTACCGGGAGATGGCGCAGCAGCGGCAGATGACCGCGCTGCAGCTCAACCTGCACGCCGAGCTTGACCAAGCCGTTGACGGCTACGTCGACCAGCTCCAGCGGGACATCGCCGCCTCCGGTGAGCGCCTCATCATGGACTCCCGGCTGGCCTGGCACTTCTTCACCGACGCGCTCAAGGTTCACATGATCACCGAGCCGGGCGAGGCGGCCCGGCGGGTGCTCGCCCGCCCCTCCGGGCCGGCGGAAAGCTACGCCTCCCTGGAGGAGGCCAAGGCCAAGCTCCGGGAGCGCAGCGCGAGCGAGCGCAGCCGGTTCATCATCCGCTACGGGGTGGACAAGGCCCGGCTGCGCAACTATGACCTGATCTGCGACACCACCCGGGCGTCCGCCACCGAGGTGATCGAGCACATCGTGGCCGCGTACGAGGGCACCCTCGGCGCCGAGGTGCTGCGCGACGCCCCGCCGCTGCTGCTGCTGGACCCGGCCCGGGTCTACCCGACCGAGGACATCGCCACCCTGCGCGGTCTGTGGGACACCGACTTCGTGGGTGGGGTGGCCGAGGCCGGCGACGAGGCCCTCGAACCGCTGAAGATCGGGTTCACCGGCGAGTACTTCTTCGTCGTCGACGGTCACCGCCGCCTCAGCGCCGCCCTGCAGAACGGGTTCTCGATGGTCCCCGCCCAGCTGGTCGCCGAGGTCGACGAGCCGGTCGTGGGTGGGATGACCGCGATCGACTACTTCGCCGCCCAGGTGCGCCCCGGCCTGATCTACGACTGGGAGGCGGCTCACAAGATCCAACTGCCGCTGCCCGAGCCCGCGCTGCTCCGCGGCGACGCGGTGCTCGCCGGGGACCCGGTCGCCGGCGCCTGAGCCGTCGGCTCGACCGCACGGCACCGAGGGCTGCCGGATGGCAGCCGCACCGGGATGATGGAGCCTCCGACGCATCGACGGGGGAGGTCGGCCATGGAGGCTGCCGAAGCGCTCACACTGCTCATGTCACCGCAGGGGCGCCTCGACCCGTACCCGACGTACGAGCGGCTGCGCGCCCACGGGCCGGTGGTGCAGGCATTGCCGGGCCTGTACGTGGTGACCGGCTACCCGGAGGCCGACGAGCTGCTGCGTGATCCCCGGCTCGGGGTGCTCGACGACGCGTTGCGTGACCAGGTCTGGCCGAACTGGCGGCAGAGCCCCGCGGTGTCGTCGATCGCCCGGTCCATGCTGCGGACCAACCCGCCCGACCACAGTCGGATGCGGCGGCTGGCCGCTGGGGCGTTCAGTCCGCGTCGGATCGCCGGAATGCGCGACGTGGTGCGGGCGCAGGCCGAGGAACTGCTCGACGCGATGGTCTCCCGTGCCGAGGACGGCGCGACGGTCGACGTGCTGGCCGACTTCGCGTACCCGCTGCCGGTCGGGGTGATCTGCGCGCTGCTCGGCGTACCCGCGGCCGACCGGCCGCTGTTTCGCCGCTGGGCCGGTGATCTGACCGGGGTGCTGGAGCCGGAGATAACCCCCGAGGAGTTGACGGTCGCCGACGCGGGCGCCACCGAGCTGCGCGACTATTTCGTCGAGCTGATCGTCGCCCGGCGGCGGGCACCGGCCGACGACCTGACCACCGCGCTGGTCCAGGTGCACGACGCCGACGGCGACCGGCTCACCGGCCACGAACTGCTGGCGAACCTGGTGGTGCTGCTGGTGGCGGGCTTCGAGACCACCACCAACCTGCTCGGCAACGGTCTCGTCGTGCTGCTGCGCCACCCGGCCGCCGCCGCCGAGCTGCGGGCCGATCCCACGCTCGCCCCGGCGTACGTCGAGGAGCTGCTGCGCTACGACTCGCCGGTGCAGCTGACCACCCGGACCTGCACGGCACCGGTGCGCTGCGGCGGGCTCGACCTGCCGGCTGGCAGCCAGGCGCTGCTGCTGCTCGGCGCGGCGAACCGGGACCCGCGCCGGTTTCCCGACCCGCAGCGTTTCGACCCGACCCGTGGCCAGGCGCACCCGCTGTCCTTCGGCGCCGGCCCGCACTACTGCCTCGGCGCCGGCCTGGCCCGGCTGGAGGCGCAGCTGGCCTTTCCGATGCTGCTACGCCGCCTGCCCGAGCTGGCTCTGGCCGAGCCGCCCCGGCACCGGACCCGGCTGACCCTGCGTGGCTACGAGAGCCTGCCGGTGACGCTGGGCACACCCGCGGTGGTTGAGCGAGGTGCGCCGCCCGGTGCCCGGCCGGGCACTCCGTAGACTGGTACGGCACCGCACGTCCGCCCGAAGAAGGAGCCGTCCCGCGTGACCGTCCAGCCCATCCGTCTGTTTGGGGATCCGGTGCTGCGCACGCCGGCCGATCCGGTCGTCGACTTCGACGCCGAGCTACGTCGGCTCGTCGCCGACCTCACCGACACGATGCGTGAGCAGAACGGCGCCGGCCTGGCCGCGCCGCAGCTCGGTGTGAGCCTGCGGGTGTTCACCTTCGACGTCGACGACGTCCTCGGGCACCTGATCAACCCGGTGCTGGAGTTCCCCGACGAGGAGGAGCAGGACGGCCCGGAAGGCTGCCTGTCCATCCCCGGCCTCTACTTCGACACCAAGCGTCGGCAGAACGTCGTCGCCAAGGGCTTCAGCTCGTTCGGCGACCCGATGCAGATCGTCGGCACCGGCCTGATGGCGCGCTGCGTGCAGCACGAGACCGACCACCTCGACGGAGTGCTCTTCCTGGACCGACTGGACCCGGAGGGGCGCAAGGAAGCCATGAAGGCGATCCGCCAGGCCGAGTGGTACGACGCCTCGGCACCGCCCACGGTCAAACTCAGCCCGCACATCAGCGACCCCTTCGGTCTGGGGCGCTGACCCGGATGCGCGTGATCTTCGCCGGTACGCCGGCCGTCGCCGTTCCCCCCCTGGCCGCCGTCGCCGCCTCCCGACACGAGCTGGTGGCCGTGGTCACCCGGCCCGACGCGCCCGCCGGGCGTGGACGGGGTCTGTCCCGCTCCCCGGTCGGCGCGTGGGCCGACGAGCACGGCGTCGACGTGCTCACGCCGGCCCGCCCCCGCGACCCGGAGTTCCTCGACCGGCTGCGTGAGCTGGAGCCGGCCTGCGTGCCGGTGGTCGCCTACGGCGCGCTGGTGCCGCCGGCGGCTCTGGAGATCCCCCGGCACGGCTGGATCAACCTGCACTTCTCCCTGCTGCCCGCGTGGCGTGGCGCCGCACCCGTGCAGCACGCCGTGCTGCACGGTGACGAGCTGACCGGGGCCAGCGTCTTCCAGCTGGAGGAGGGCCTGGACACCGGCCCGGTCTACGGCACCCTGACCGACGAGATCCGCGCCGCCGACACCTCCGGCGACCTGCTGGGCCGGCTCGCCGATTCCGGCGCCGGGCTGCTGGTGGCGGTGCTCGACGCGATCGACGACGGCACCGCCCGCGCCGAGCCGCAGCCGGCCGACGGGGTGTCGCTGGCGCCGAAGCTGACCGTGGACGACGCGCGGGTGCGCTGGAACGACCCGGCGTTCGCCGTGGACCGGCGGATCCGGGCCTGCACGCCCGCGCCGGGCGGCTGGACCACGTTCCGCGACGAGCGGGTGAAGCTCGGCCCGGTCGTCCCGGTGCCCGACGGCCCCGAGCTGAAGCCGGGGGAGTTGCTGGTGGAGAAGTCCCGGGTGCTGGCCGGCACGGCGACCGTGCCGGTACGTCTCGGCGAGGTCCGCGCCGCGGGCAAGCGGGCGATGGGCGCGACCGACTGGGCGCGCGGCGTCCGGGTCGGCACTGGAGAGGACTTCGCGTGACGGCACCGGAGGGAACCCGACCGACGCGCTCCGGCCCGTCGACCGGCCGTGGCGGGGATCGCCGCCCGGTCCGACCACCGCTGGACCGGCCGCGCCGCGCCGCGTACGAGGCGGTGGCGGCGGTGCACCGGGACGACGCGTTCGCCAACCTGGTGCTGCCCATCATCCTGCGGGAGGAGGGGCTGTTCGGTCGGGACGCGGCCTTCGCCACCGAGCTGACCTACGGCACCCTGCGCCACCTGGGCACGTTGGACGCGATCCTGACCGACGCGGCCGGCCGGGACGTGGCCCGGATCGACCCGCCGGTACGCGACGCGCTGCGGCTCGGGGCGTACCAACTGCTGCACACCCGGGTGCCGGCGCACGCCGCGGTCTCGTCGACGGTGGACCTGGTCCGTTCGGTCGCACCGGGCGCTACCGGCTTCGCCAACGCGGTGCTGCGCGAGGTGTCCAGCCGTGACGCGGACGCCTGGGTGGTGAAGCTCGCCCCACCGATGGAGACCGACCCGGTCGGGCACCTCGCGTTGGCGTACAGCCACCCGCAGTGGATCGTGCGGGCCTTCTCCGAGGCGCTCGGCGGCGATCTGGGTGAGACGGAGCGCCTCCTGATCGAGGACAATGAGCGCCCGCCGGTGCACCTGTGTGCCCGGCCCGGGTTGATCGACCCGGTCGAGCTGGCCGACCAGGTCGGCGGTGCGCCCGGTGCCTTCTCGCCGTACGCCGTCTATCTTCCCGGCGGGTCACCGGGCGACATCCCGGCGGTGGTCGACGGCCGGGCCCACGTCCAGGACGAGGGCTCCCAGTTGGTGGCCACCGCGCTCGCCGACGCGCCGCTGGACGGCCCGGACGGGCGTTGGCTGGACCTGTGCGCCGGCCCGGGCGGCAAGGCCGGGCTGCTCGGCGCGCTGGCCGCGCAGCGGGGTGCCCGGGTGACAGCGGTGGAGGTCGCCGAGCACCGCGCCCGGCTGGTCTCCCTGGCGACCCGGGACCTGCCGGTGGCCGTGCTGACCATGGACGGCCGCGAGGTCGGCGGCGACCCGAAGCTGCCGGAGCAGCACTTCGACCGGGTGCTGGTGGACGCGCCGTGCACCGGGCTCGGGTCGCTGCGTCGTCGGCCGGAGTCACGTTGGCGTCGCCAACCGTCCGACCTGCCGCCGCTGACCCGGTTGCAACGGGAACTGCTCGGCGCGGCGCTGCGGGCGGTCCGCCCGGGTGGCCTGGTCGCCTATGTCACCTGTTCACCGCACACCGTCGAGACGCACGTGACGGTGACCGAGGCGGCCCGCCGTAGCGGGGTTGCTGTCGACTTCGTGGACGCCCGCCCGCTGCTGCCGGCCGGCATGCCCGGTCTCGGCGACGGGCCGACCGTGCAGCTCTGGCCACACCGCCACGGCACCGACGCGATGTTCCTCGCCGTCCTGCGCCGAGGCTGACCCGTTCCACGCGTCCGGCCGGTCGGTGACCCGGCTGGCCGGACGCGGTGACGCCCTAGGTGACCGGAAGGCCCTTGGTGCCGGCGTTCTTCATCGAGCGGGTCAGGTTCCGGTCGGAGATCCAGAGGAAGCACTGCACGCCGCGGTTCCCGTTGCGCCACTCCTCCTCGTACGGCTGGTAGTAGATCGTGCCGGCGCGGAAGTCGAGCTGGGAGTTGTCCGGAACCTTGGCGTACTTGGCGATCATCGTCTGGCAGGCCCGGTGGGTTCGCTTGGTGCTGCGGGTGAACTCGGCGTAGCTGGTGTCCGGCGCCTGCCAGACGCCGACGAACTCGGCGTGGTGCTTGGCGGTGCAGGAGACCGGCACCATCTCGTCGATGTCGTCCTTGACCATCTTCGGGTTGAAGCAGCGGTACGCCAGCGGGGCCGCTCCGGACAACGCGCCCCGGAGGCTGCCGGTGCGCAGGTCGACCGCGGTGTCGTCGATGCTGGCGATCTCGGTGACGTCGCAGCGGTACCAGCGGGCCCCGCCCGACCAGGCCTGCGGCGACGGCAGCACGACGGTCAGGCCGAGCCGCCCGGAACGCCAGTCGGCTCCCACCGCCTTGTTGACCGCCGTGTCGCACCCGGTCTGCGCGGCCCGCATGCCGGCCGAGCCGGGCTGCGGGGGCGTGCCGCCCTCGGCGCCCGGGCCGGTGAGGGTGCCGACGTGCATGGTCTCCACCCGGTGCGCCTCGGTGCACGCCGTCGGGTTGTAGCCGGTCAGGAAGCCGACCTGCTGGGAGCTCTGGTGACAGACGTCGGCAGCGGGGACGAACTGCTGCGCCGCGACGGGCGCCGGCCAGTCGTCGATGAGGTCACGGTCGACCCCGGCGGGTGCGCCGCACCCGGCCAGCGCCAGGGCCAGCGCCCCACCCCCGGCGAACGCCGCCAACCACCGTCGCATCCCGACCTCCCGCCGCTGCTGGCCCCCGACCGGACCCAGCCGGTCGATAGCGCCACGGCGCAGCAGCATACGGCAACGATGCTCAGATCGCGGGCAGTCCCTCGGGGCCCGCGCCGCGCATCGAGCGGGTGAGTTTGCGGTCGTCGCTCCACAGGAAACAGCGCACTCCACGGTCGCCCTCCTCCCACTCCCGCTGCGACGGTGGGTAGTAGATGGACCCGGCCCGGTACGGCAGCTCGCTGTTGTTGGGCACCGCCGCATACTCGGCGATCAGCGCCATGCAGCGCCGGTGCGCCTGCTCGGCGGACTTGGCGAACTCCGCCCAGCTCATGTCCCGCTCCTCGTAGACGCCCACGAACTCGGCGCGGTGCGGCTCGGTGCAGAGCACCGGCGCCATGTAGTTGAGGTTGTCGCCGATCAGCTTGGGGTCGAAGCAGCGGTGCGTCAGGGGCGTGTCGCCGATCAAGGCGCCGCGCAGGCTGCCGGTGCGGTTCACCGCACGGGTGTTGTCGATGCTGCCGGTCTCGCTGAGGTCGCAGCGGAACCAGCGGGCGCCGCCGGCCCAGGCGGGCGCGGACGGCAACGCGAGGGACAGCGCGAGTCGGGCCGTGTGCCAGTCGCCGCCGAGCACCTCCCGGGCCCGCTGGTCGCACTCGGCGCGAGCCGTGCGCAGCGCCGACGATCCGGGTTCCGGTCGGGCCTCGGTCAGCGCGTCTGGCCCGACGAAGGTGCCGACGTGGATGGTCTCGGCCAGGTGGTTACGCGCGCAGTCCACCGTCTCGTACGTGCTGGCCTGCACGACCGTGGCGATTCGCGGCAGGCAGGTGTCGGTGGCGGGGGTGAACGGCTTCGGAACCCGCAGCGTCGGCCAGTCGTCGGTGAGGTCACCGTCCGCGCCCCGCGCCGGCGCGCAGCCGGCCAGCAGCATCGTCGTGACGCTGGCCAGCACCAGCGCTGGAAGCCACCGTCGCATCGTCCGCCCTCCCGGGAGCTGGCGGCCGGTCGCCGCGCCCCGCGGCGAGACCCCGGCGGGCGTGCAGCCTATGGCACCGTCCCGGTTGGAGTGTCGTCGCGTTTCCGTCGATCGGCCAGGGGCTGATGTCTGTTCGTCCGGATTCGGGGGTCCGGAGCGTCCAATTCTGCACCAATGGTCACTGCTGGGTCACAGCGCGTCCCCAAAGGTGCCGCGATGCGGGTGGCGGGTGGCCACGTTCGTACACTGGCCCCGTGACCGTACCGCCGCCGATCGTCGCGCCGAGCATCCTGGCCGCCGATTTCGCCCGACTCGCCGAAGAGGTCCGTGCCGTCGAGGACGCCGCGGACTGGTTGCACGTCGACGTGATGGACAACCACTTCGTGCCGAACCTGACCATTGGGCTGCCCGTGGTGCAGAGCCTGCGGGCTGTCACGGCGATGCCCTTCGACGTGCACCTGATGATCGAGGACCCGCGCCGGTGGGCCCCCGGGTACGCCGACGCCGGTGCGTACAACGTCACCTTCCACGCGGAGGCGTCCGACGACCCGGTGGCGCTGGCGAAGGACCTGCGTTCGGCCGGTGCGAAGGCGGGCCTGGCCATCGACCGGGACACCCCGATCGAGCCCTACCTGGACCTGCTGCCCAGCTTCGACACCCTGCTGATCATGACGATCAAGGCGGGCTTCGGTGGGCAGCGGTTCATTCCGCAGCTGCTGGAGAAGGTGCGGACGGCCCGGCAGCACGTGTCGGCCGGGCACCTGGAGCTGCGCATCGAGGTGGACGGCGGGATCGCCGCCGACACCATCGAGCAGGCGGCCGCGGCGGGCGCCGACGCGTTCGTGGCCGGCACCGCCGTGTACGGGGCCGCCGACCCGGCGGAGGCGGTACGGCACCTGCGGGCACTGGCGGAGCGCGCGGCGCCCGGGGCCTGAGGTGGAGCCCGAGGCCGACCGCAAGGACATCATTCTCGTCGTGGACGACGACGAGGACATCGCTCGGTTCGTCGAGTTCAACCTGCGGCTGCACGGCTTCGAGGTGATCCACGCCAGCGACGGCCAGGAGGCCCTGGAGGTCATCGAGCGCCAGCGGCCGGATCTGGCCGTGGTCGACCTCATGATGCCCCGGATCGACGGGCTGGAGCTGACCCGCCGGCTGCGCGCCGACCCGATGACCTCCGCCCTTCCGGTGATCATGCTGACGGCCAAGGGGATGACCGTCGACAAGGTGCACGGGCTCAGCGCCGGCGCGGACGACTACCTGGTCAAGCCATTCGACACCGCCGAGCTGGTGGCCCGGGTCTCGTCCACGCTGCGCCGCAACAAGGAGTTCCGAGAGGTCTCCCCGCTGACCGGGCTGCCCGGCAACAGCCGGATCCGTCGGGAGATCAGCGACCGGGTTCGAAATGGCGTGGACTACGCCGTCGGCTACGTCGACATCGACCGGTTCAAGAGCGTCAACGACCGGTACGGCTTCGTGCGTGGCGACGACTTCATCTCCGCGCTGGCCCGCAGCCTGCACCGGGCGGTGGTGGGCGTCGGGCTGCCACCGGCCTTCCTCGGTCACGTCGGCGGCGACGACTTCGTCATCGTCTGCGCCCCGGACCAGGTGCGCCCACTGACGTCCCGGGCGGTCGTCGACTTCGAGAACGCCGCCGACACGCTCTACGACCCGACCGACCGGGAGCGCGGCTTCGTCGAGTTGAAGGATCGGCGCGGCAACATCCGGCGGGCGGCCCTGGTCACGCTCTCCATCGGGGTGTCCCTCTCCGACGCCGGCAAGCGCTTCACCGACCCGCTCGAAGCGATAGCGGTGGCCTCGGAGATGAAGACGGTGGCCAAGAGTCAACCGGGCTCGTACGTGGCCGTGGACCGGCGTCGCGGCGTCACCTGAGCGTGATACCGCTGTGAAGTAGCTCGCCTAGGTGGCGGCAGAGCCGGATCGGCGTGTAAGACTTCCCGTGTACCCACCACGCGCTGGCGGGACTCGGTGAAATTCCGAACCGGCGGTGATCCACGGTCCAACCGTGGTCAGCCCGCGACCCGGACGGCTCTGCTGTCCGGTGGACCTGGTGAAAATCCGGGGCCGACGGTTGGGGGCGGTTCGTCCGCACCCAGACAGTCCGGATGGGAGACAGCGCGCGGGACGGACGGGTCCGAGCCGGCCGCTGGCTTCAGCGTGCCGTGCCGACCCCCCGGGGCGGCTGTGCCGTTCCCGGAATCCGCCACCGCCTGCCCGTGGCCCCATGGCCACCGCCTCCCTGACCGCCGCGCGCGGATCGGCGAGTGAGAGGGCAGGGGCAGGGCGATGGCCAGCGTCTCCGTTGATGAGGCGATGCGGCGTGCGATCGAGTTGGCAGCGCGCGGGCTCGGCACCACCAGCCCCAACCCGGTGGTCGGGTGCGTGCTCCTCGACGAGGACGGCGAGGTCGTGGGCGAGGGTTTCCACGCGTACGCCGGGGGGCCGCACGCCGAGATCGTCGCCCTGGCGCAGGCCGGGCGGCGGGCCAAGGGCGGCACCGCTGTCGTCACTCTGGAACCCTGCGATCACACCGGCCGCACCGGCCCCTGTAGTTCCGCGCTCGTCCAGGCCGGGGTGGGCCGGGTCGTCATCGCCGTACCCGACCCCAACCCGGTCGCTTCCGGGGGCGCCGCCACCTTGCGCGCCGCCGGGGTCCGGGTTGATCTGGGGGTACGCGGCGAGGAGGCCGAGGCCGGCAACGTCGCGTGGCTGACCTCGATGCGCCGGGGCTGGCCGTACGTGATCTGGAAGTACGCCGCCACGCTCGACGGGCGCTCCGCGGCGACCGACGGCACCAGCATGTGGATCACCTCGGAGGCGGCCCGGATCGACGTGCACGCGCTGCGCGGCACTGTCGACGCGGTGATCGCCGGGGTGGGCACCGTCCTCGCCGACGACCCCCGGTTGACCGCCCGCAACCTGCGCGACGGCAGCCTGGCCATCCGGCAGCCGCTGCGGGTGGTGGTGGACAGCTCGGGGCGTACCCCGGCTGACGCCAAGGTCCGCGACGGCGCCGCGCGCACGTGGATCGCGACCGCCGACGAGGTCGGCGCCGACCCGGACGGCCGGGTCGATTTGTCGGCGCTGCTCGCGGCGCTGCACCAGCGCGGGGTGCGCGCGGTGCTGCTGGAGGGCGGCCCCCGGCTGGCCGGCGCGTTCCTGAAGGCCGGCCTGGTCGACAAGATCGTCGGGTACGTCGCGCCGCGGTTGCTCGGCGCCGGCCCGACCGCTCTGGTCGACGCGGGAGTGACCACCATCGCCGAGGCCATCGATCTGGAGTTCGTCGACGTTACGCAGATCGGTCCGGATCTCCGGATCACCGCTTTGCCCCGCAAACGGGAGGGCTGACATGTTCACTGGCATTATCGAGGAATTGGGCGAGATCGTCCGGGTAGCGCCGACGGCAGGCGATTCGGCGCTGCTGGGTGTACGCGGCCCACTGGTCACGTCCGACGCCCGGCACGGCGACTCGATCGCCGTCAACGGTGTCTGCCTGACCGTCGTGGAGGTGGCCGACGGGGTCTTCACCGCCGACGTGATGGGGGAGACGCTGCGCCGCTCCGCGCTGGGCGCGCTGCGCCCCGGCGACCCGGTCAACCTGGAGCGGGCCGCCGCGCTCGGTAGCCGGCTCGGCGGGCACCTGGTGCAGGGCCACGTCGACGGCGTCGGTGAACTGATCTCCCGGGAGCCGGCCGAGCAGTGGGAGACCGTCCGGTTCCGACTGCCCGCCGCCCTGTCCCGGTACGTGGTGGAGAAGGGCTCGATCACCATCGACGGCGTCTCGTTGACAGTGGCCGCCGTCGGCGCGGACGAGTTCGCCGTCGGGCTGATCCCGACCACGCTCAAGCTGACCACGCTCGGCGCGAAGGGCGTCGGCGACCCGGTCAACCTGGAGGTCGACGTGCTGGCCAAGTACGTCGAGCGGCTGCTCGGCGACCGGCTCACCGACGCCGACGCTCGTGGGCTGGCCGCGAACCCGGGCGGGGTGGCCTGATGGGCCCGCTCAGCTGGCTGCTGGACGCCCAGGTGCAGGTCGCCGGCTCGCCGGTGCTGGCCCGGGAGATCGTCGGCAACGCGTTCGGTTTGGTCTCGGCGCTGCTCGGGCTGCGCCGACTGGTCTGGGCGTGGCCGGTCGGCATGATCGGCAACGCGCTGCTCCTCACCGTCTTCCTCGGCGGGGTGTTCGCCACCCCGCAGGAGCACGACCTGTACGGGCAGGCCGGCCGGCAGGTGTTCTTCTTCGCGGTCAGCGTCTACGGCTGGTGGCGCTGGCAGCGCAACCGTCGCGCCGACGCCGGGCAGGCCGCAGTGGTGCCGCGCTGGGCCACCGGTCGGGAGCGACTGATGCTGCTGGTGGTCGCCGTGATCGGCACCGCCGCGGCGTACCCGCTGCTCAAGGCCCTTGGCTCGTGGGGCCCGCTGCCCGACGCCTGGATCCTCACCGGCAGCCTGCTGGCCACGTACGGCATGGCCCGCGGCTGGGTGGAGTTCTGGCTGCTCTGGATCGCGGTGGACGCGGTCGGTGTGCCGCTGCTGCTGCGCGGCGGGTTCTACCCGTCGGCCGTCATGTACCTGATCTACGGCGCCCTCTGCGTCTGGGGCTTCGCCGCCTGGTGGCGCACCTCGCGCGCCACGCGACCGGCGACCGTCCGCACGCCCATCTACACGGAGGCTGTCGCATGAGCGAGCGCAGCGAGCGAATCATCGATGCCGTGGTGGGTCATGACGCCATGGAACGAAGTGGAGTGGCGGCATGACCAGTTTTGGGGATATTGAGCAGGCGATCGCGGACATCGCGGCCGGCCGGCCGGTCGTCGTGGTCGACGACGCGGACCGGGAGAATGAGGGCGACCTGATCTTCGCGGCCGAGTTGGCCACGCCGGAGCTGATGGCGTTCATGGTGCGCTACACCTCGGGCTACGTCTGCGTGGCGCTGACCGAGAGCGAAGCCGACCGACTCGACCTGCCGCCGATGCACCACACCAATCAGGACCGGCGCGGCACCGCGTACACGGTGACCGTGGACGCCCGTGAGGGGGTCAGCACCGGCATCTCGGCGGCCGACCGCGCGCACACCAGCCGGCTGCTCGCCGACGCGGCGACCGACCCGACGGATCTGTCCCGCCCCGGGCACGTGGTGCCGCTGCGCGCTCGCGAGGGCGGGGTGCTGCGCCGGCCGGGGCACACCGAGGCGGGGATCGACCTGACCCGGCTGGCCGGGCTGCGTCCGGCCGGCGTGCTCTGCGAGCTGGTCAACGACGACGGCACCATGATGCGCCTGCCGGACCTGGAGAAGTTCTGCGCCGAGCACGGCCTCACGCTGGTCACCATCGCCGACCTGGTCGCCTACCGGCGGCGTACCGAGAAGCAGGTCGAGCTGGTCGCCGACGCCCGGATGCCGACGCGGCACGGGGTGTTCCGGGCGCTCGGCTACCGCGCCGAGCACGACCCGGCCGAACATGTCGCGATGGTGCTGGGTGACCTCGGTGACGGCCAGGACGTGCTGGTCCGGGTGCACTCCGAGTGCCTGACCGGGGACGTGTTCGGCTCGCTGCGCTGCGACTGTGGGCCGCAGCTGGAGGCCGCGCTGGCTCGGGTCGGGCAGGAGGGCCGGGGCGTGGTGCTCTACGTCCGTGGGCACGAGGGGCGCGGCATCGGGTTGCTGCACAAGCTACAGGCGTACCAGTTGCAGGACCTGGGCCGCGACACCGTCGACGCCAACCTCGACCTGGGCCTGCCGGCCGACGCCCGCGACTACGGCACCGGCGCGCAGATCCTCTACGACCTGGGCGTGCGGTCGATGCGGCTGCTGACCAACAACCCGGCCAAGCGGGCCGGGCTGGAGGGGTACGGGTTGACCATCACCGGCCGCGAGGGGTTGCCGGTCGGCGCGCACCCGGAGAACATGCGCTATCTGCGCACCAAGCGGGACCGGATGGGTCACCTGCTGGACGAGTTGGACGAGGTGTCCGAGGCGCCGCTGGGGCGTCCGGTCGCCAACGACGAGATCGGAGCATGACGATGGCGGGTTTCGGTGAGCCGGGAGTCGAGGCGGTCGACGCCGCGGGGCTGACCGTCGGGGTCGTTGCCGCCCGCTGGCACGGCGAGCTGACCGACCACATGCTGGAGCGTGCGGTGGCCGCCGCCGAGGCGTGCGGCGCGCGTTCCGTGGTCGCCCGGGTCGCAGGCTCGGTCGAGCTGCCGGTGGTCGCGCAGGCCCTCGCCCGCCGCTGCGACGTGGTGGTCGCCCTCGGCGTGGTGGTCCGTGGGTCCACCGCCCACTTCGACTACGTGTGCCGTTCGGTCACCGACGGGCTGACCCGGGTGGCGCTGGACGAGGGCAAGCCGGTGGCGCACGGAGTGTTGACCGTGGAGACCATCGAGCAGGCCCGCGACCGCGCCGGTCTGCCCGGCTCTGCGGAGGACAAGGGCTGGGCCGCCACTGTGGCGGCGCTCGACGCGGCGCTGGCCGTGCGAACGGTGGCGGCGGGCAACGCCCAGCGGGTCGGCTTCGGCGGCTGACGCCTCGGCCGTCTCTGAGGGCGGGTTCTCAGAGCCGACCGGCCTCGATGATCCGGCGCAGGAACTGCCGGGTACGAGGCTGGGTCGGCTCGCCGAGCACCTGCTCGGGCGGGCCGCTCTCGACGACCCGCCCGGCGTCGAGGAAACACACCTCGTCGGCGACCTCCCGGGCGAAGCCCATCTCGTGGGTGGCCAGCACCATGGTCATGCCGTCGGCCTTGAGGTCGCGGATCATCGCCAGCACCTCGCCGACCAGCTCCGGGTCGAGCGCGGAGGTGACCTCGTCGAGCAGCATCAGTCGAGGTGAGTTGGCCAGCGCCCGGACGATCGCCACCCGCTGTTGCTGCCCGCCGGAGAGCCGATCCGGGTAGGCGTCCGCCTTGGCGCCGAGCCCCACCCGGTCGAGCAACTCCCGGGCCTGCGCCTCGGCCTCCGCCCGGCCCCGCCGGTGTACGCGGCGCGGCGCGAGGGTGATGTTGTCCAACACGCTCAGGTGTGGAAACAGGTTGTACGCCTGGAACACCATGCCGATCCGCCGTCGGACCCGGTCCGGGTCCACCCGGGGATCGGAGATGTCCTCGCCGTCCAACTCGATGGTGCCGTCGTCGAGTTCGTCCAGCAGGTTGACGCAGCGCAGCAGGGTCGACTTGCCGGACCCGGACGCGCCGATCAGGGCCACCACCTGATGCTCGGCGACGGTCAGATCGAGTTGGTCGAGCACGGCGTGCCCGCCGAACTCCTTGCGCAAGCCCCGACAGCGCAACAACGCCATGGGTCAGCCTCCCGACTGTCGGCGGGCCGAGCGCAGCGTCACCCAGTCGGTGACCGCGATCAGCGGGATCGCGAGCAGCACGAAGAGCACCCCCGCCACGACGTACGGCGTGTAGTTGAACGTCTGTGCGGTGGCGATCTGCGCGGCGCGGACCGCGTCGATCGGCCCGGCCAGCGACACCAGCCCGACGTCCTTCTGCAACGCCACCACGTCGTTGAGCAGGGGTGGCGCCACCCGGCGGACGGCCTGCGGCAGGACCACGTGCCGCATCGTCTGCCGGTAGGTCAGGCCCAGCGAGCGGGCCGCGGCGAGTTGGCTGGAGTGCACCGACTCGATGCCGGCCCGGAACACCTCGGCGAGGTAGCCGCCGTAGGTGAGGACCAACGCGATCCCACCCAGCACCAACACCGGCGGCATGCCCTGCAACCGCAGCCCCGGCACGCCGAGAGTGAGCAGGTACAGCACGATGATCAGCGGTAGGCCGCGGAAGGTGTAGGTGTAGCCGGCGGCCAGCGCGCGGACCGGGAAGAAGACCGGCCCGCGCAGCGTCCGCAGCACGGCGATCACCAGCCCGAGCAGCAGCGCGCCGACCGCACAGCAGACCAGCAGCCGTACGTTGAGCCAGAGCCCGCTCAGCACCGTCGGCAGCGCGTCGCGGGCGATCTCCGGATCCAGGAACGACCGCCGGACCCGGTCCCAGCCCGGTGCCCCGGTCACCGCGATCACCAGCAGCGTGCCGAGCGCCGCCGTCGAGGACGCCGCGACGAGCACGCTGTAGACGGTCTGCCGACGCCGGTACGCCGACCGCCGCAGCTGCGCCTCCGACGGCACATGATCCAGAAGCGTCACCGCAGCTCGGCCGCCCCCGCCACCTGGGCGAGCCACTTCTGCTCCAGCTCCTTCAGCGTGCCCGCAGTGGTGAGCTGACCGACCGCCCCGCTCACGCAGGAGGTCAGGGGGGAGTTCTTGTCCAGCAGCAACCCGAACGCCTCGGGCGTACCGACCTGCGGCACCTGCCCGACGATCGTCGCGTCGGTGATCTCCGCGCCGGTGATGTAGAAGGCGGTTGGAAGATCCACCACCAGACCGTCCAACTGCCCGTTCTGGAGGGCCTTCTTGGCGTCGTCGTTGCTGTTGTAGACCTGCGGCTTGGCGGTCGGCTTGATCACGTCGGTGATCGCCTGGTAGCTGGTGGTGCCGACCTGCGCGCCGAGCCGGGCGTCCCGCAGCTCGGCCAGCGACCTGCGGCCGGCGATCTTCGAGGACTTCAACGCGATGACGGTCTGCCGCACCAGGTAGTACGGCGCGGAGAAGTCGACCGCCTGCTTGCGCTCGTCGGTGATGGAGAACTGGTTGATGTCGAAGTCGAAGTCCTTCGGCCCCGGCGCGATGGCGGTGTCGAACTTGACCCGGGTCCAGGTGACGTCGGCGCGGGCGTAGCCGAGCTTCTCGGCCACCGCGTACGCGACGGCGGATTCGAAGCCCTCGCCGCTGTCCGGCTTGTCCTTGGCGAACCACGGCTCGTACGCGGGCTGGTCGGTGGCGATGGTCAGCTTGCCCGGCGTACGCGTGGGCAGGCTGTCCTTGGCGCAGGACGGCGCTGCGGTGACAGTGGGGGTGGGTTTCTCGACCTGTGGCGCGCATCCGGCGGTGGCTACGACGACGGCGCCGGCGAAGGTGAGCGCGAGGAGACGTGAGCTGCTGGCCATGGCGGACAGCGTAGAGCTCCATGGGCATCGATCGACAATTGTCCCACCATGTTGATAGGGAATTGTCCGCTTGCTGGATTACGGCGGACCCGGACGCTTGGCGTCGCCCGGGTGGCTGGAAGAATCGTTCCCCGTGAAGACGTTCGAGGAGTTGTTCGCCGAGCTGCAGGCCAAGGCCGCCGCCGGCACCCCGGGCTCGGGCACCGTCGCCGCGCTGGACAAGGGCGTGCACTTCATCGGCAAGAAGGTCGTCGAGGAGGCCGCCGAGTCGTGGATGGCCGCCGAGCACGAGGGGCCGGAGCGCACCGCCGAGGAGATCTCCCAGCTGCTCTACCAGGTCCAGGTACTGATGCTCGCCAGCGGGCTCGAGCTCAAGGACGTCTACCGACATCTGTGAGTGCCCCCACCCCTGTTGATCGCCAACCGGATCGAAGGAGCACTCCGTCATGCTGCGTGTCGCCATTCCCAACAAGGGCACCCTGGCCGAGCCGGCCGCCCAGATGCTGCGCGAGGCGGGCTACCGCCAGCGCACCGACCCCAAGGACCTCGTCTGCCGGGACGAGGCCAACGACGTCGAATTCTTCTACCTGCGCCCGAAGGACATCGCCACCTACGTCGGCTCCGGTGACCTCGACCTCGGGATCACCGGCCGGGACCTGCTGATCGACTCGGCCGCGCCGGCCGAGGAGGTCGTCGACCTCGCCTTCGGCCGGGCCACCTTCCGCTTCGCCGCCCGCCCCGACGACATCGCCTCCGTGCAGGAGCTGGGCGGTCACCGGATCGCCACCGCGTACCCGGGGCTGGTCGAGCGGCACCTCGGCGAGGTGGGCGTCAAGGCCGACGTGATCCGCCTCGACGGCGCCGTGGAGAACGCCGTACGCCTCGGCGTCGCCGACGTGATCGCGGACGTGGTGGAGACCGGCGCGACCCTGCGCCAGGCGGGCCTGGTGGTCTTCGGCGAGCCGCTGCTGCGCTCGTCGGCGGTGCTGGTCCGGCGCGCCGGCGCGCCCGCGCAACCGCAGGCCGAGCAGTTGCTGCGTCGCCTGCACGGTGTGCTGGTGGCCCGCCGCTACGTGATGCTCGCCTACGACGTGCCGGCCGGTCTGCTGGACCGGGCCAGCGGGCTCACCCCGGGCATCGAGTCGCCCACCGTGTCGCCGCTGCACCGCGAGGGCTGGGTCGCGGTGCAGGCGATGGTGCTCCGAGACGACGTGCACCGCATCATGGACGAGCTGTACGAACTGGGCGCCCGCGCCATCCTCGTCACCAACATCCACGCCTGTCGCCTCTGACCGTTTCGTCTAGAGCGCGGCCCGGCGCTTGATCAACTCGGGTTCGCTGAAAACGGGGGTGTCCGCGCGCCAGGGACACCCCCGTTTCACGAAGTCCGAGTGGATCTGTCGCGCCAGCGCCCGCACCGGGAAGATCGCGCACGATCTTGAGTTCTCGGGCGGGGACCCCTGGGGGCCGGGGTTCGGGTTCGGTGTTCGGGAGTGGGCTCGGGGCGGTGGCTCGGCGGGTGGTGCGTTTGATGGGCGAGTGCGGGTGGCAGACTGGTGGGGTGAGTGAAACCGAACTGGTCCGCCTGAAGCCCCGCCGCATCCGCGTGGTCTGCTGGTCGGCGGCGGCCGCCCTGGTGGTGGTGTTCGGTCTGGTCGCTACGTCGCTGAGTGGCCCGACCGGCGATGGTTACGGCAGCTTCCAGCGCGGCGACCAGATCGCCATGATCGGCCTGGGCATCTTCGGGGCGCTGGGCTTCCTGCTGTTCACCCGTCCCCGGGTGGAGGCGGACGCACGGAGCATCCGGGTGCGTAACGTCATCAGCTCCTACGAGCTGCCCTGGGAGGTTGTCCGGGGCGTCCGCTTCGACCGGGGCGCGCCGTGGGCCAGCCTGGAGCTGCACGACGACGACCTGCTGCCGATGGTCGCGTTGCAGGCCGCCGACAAGGAGCTGGCCGTCGACGGGGTCCGCGCGCTGCGCCGGCTGCACGAGGCCCACCAGATTCGCCTCGCCGAGCGCGCCGTCGGCCGCTGACCGGCCGAACCGCCTCACCGCCTACTCGCGTCGTCGCCCACCCGCGCGGCCACGTACCCCTCGCCAAGATCTGGACAACCTCCCTGTAACTGCTGCCGCCCGGCGCCCGGGCGGCAGCAGGTGCAGGGAAAGCGCGCGGATCTTCAAGCGGCGGCACGGCGGCGACAGGGCGGCGCGACGGCACGGCGCCGAGGTCGGCCACGCCGGTGCCTGGACGCAGGTCGTGCCCGGTTTGGGGGTGGCCGGGGCGCCGGTGTAGTGTTATCGAGTCGACCAGGCTGTCTCCGCGTGCGAGCAGGCAGCCTTGAAAGCGGAGCGCCTGCTCCCACCCGAGTCGCCGCTACGGTGGCCGGGTCCGGTCACCGGTTCCGGGCATGTCCCGGCGCCGGATGCGCGATCCTTGTGATCGTGCTGCTGACCGGTCGAGCGGGCCCTGGCATGCGCCGGGGCCTTCTGCTTTTCAGGTCGGTTCCCTCCCGGGAGCCGCAGGGGTCGGCGACGAGCAGAAACGACTCGAGGAGGCCCCATCAGCGTCGAACCACGCGTGAACGAGCAGATCCGGGCACGTGAGGTCCGACTGGTCGGCCCAGAGGGTGAGCAGGTGGGCATCGTCCCGCTGGAGCGCGCTCTTCAGCTGGCCGCGGACGTCGATCTGGACCTGGTCGAGGTTGCGCCGATGGCGCGCCCGCCGGTGTGCAAGCTCATGGACTTCGGCAAGTTCAAGTATGAGAGCGCACTCAAGGCGCGCGAAGCGCGGCGTAATCAGCAGCAGACCGTCATCAAGGAAATGAAGCTTCGGCCGAAGATCGACCCGCACGACTACGAGACCAAAAAGGGTCACGTGGTGCGGTTCCTCAAGGCGGGCGACAAGGTCAAGGTGACGATCATGTTCCGCGGTCGCGAGCAGAGCCGCCCGGAGCTGGGTTACCGGCTCCTGCGCCGGCTCGAGTCCGAGATCACGGAACTGGGATACGTCGAGGCCGCTCCGAAGCAGGACGGCCGAAACATGATTATGGTTCTCGCCCCGCATCGGGCCGTCAAGGCCTCCGCGGTCGCCGCTACGGCGTCTCGCGGCGGACCTCGGGACCGGGCAGGGGACGAGTCCGCCGCTCCGGAAGCCGATGAGACCGCAGCGGTCAGCGAGACCGCAGCAGCCGGTGACACCGGCCTCGCCGCCGACACCAGCAGCGAGTAACAGGGGAGAAGACGTTCCACATGCCGAAGATGAAGAGCCACACGGGTATGGGTAAGCGGGTCAAGGTGACCGGCAAGGGCAAGATCGTTGCCCAGCAGGCCGGCCTGCGCCACAACCTGGAGAAGAAGCCCTCCACCCAGACCCGCCGGCTGACCGGCACGGTCGTGCTGGCCAAGGCCGACGTCAAGCGCATCAAGAAGCTGCTCGGCCGCTGACGCGCGCCACCTTTACGTAATTAGGAGTTGAGATGGCACGCGTCAAGCGGGCTGTAAACGCCCAGAAGAAGCGTCGTACCCTGCTGGAGTCCGCGAGTGGTTACCGCGGTCAGCGCTCCCGCCTGTACCGCAAGGCCAAGGAGCAGGTGCTGCACTCGATGCAGTACGCCTACCGGGACCGTCGCGACCGCAAGGGCGACTTCCGGCAGCTGTGGATTCAGCGGATCAACGCGGGCGCCCGGGCCAACGGGATGACCTACAACCGTCTGATCCAGGGCCTGCGTCTGGCCGGCATCGAGGTCGACCGCAAGATCCTGGCCGACATGGCTGTCAACGACGCCGCCTCTTTCGCGGCGATCGTCGAGCTGGCCCGGGCCGCGGTCACGGCCGAGGGCACCGGCGGCGCGGCGGCTCAGGCCGCCTGATCCCCACGCACCAGAACGAGGCGTCTCCCGTGTCGGCACCGCCGTCCGGGGGGCGCCTCAATCGTGCCGGAGGAGCGCACATCATGGCTTTCACCCCGCGTACCCCCAGGGTTGTCGCCGCCCGCCGCCTGCAACGCCGCCGGGACCGCGACGCCACCGGCCGTTTCCTGGCCGAGGGCCCGCAGGCGGTCCGCGAGGCCCTCGCGCGGCCGGGGGTGGTCACCGAACTGTTCGGTACGACCACCGCGCTCGACCGGTATCCGGAGTTGGCCGCCACGGCGGCCCGTGCCGACGTGCCGGTCTCCGAGGTGACCGACGACGCCATCGCGGCGCTGGCCGAGACCGTCGCCCCGCAGGGGCTGGTGGCCGTCTGCCGGCACCTGGACGTGTCGCTGGAGCAGGCCCTCGCGGGTGCGCCCCGGCTGGTGGCGGTGCTCGCCGAGATCCGCGATCCGGGCAACGCCGGCACCGTGCTGCGCACCGCCGACGCGGCCGGTGCGGGTGCGGTGATCTTCGCCGGAGACGCCGTCGACCCGTACAACGGTAAGTGTGTGCGGGCCTCGGCCGGCAGCCTTTTTCACGTCGACGTGGTGCGCGCCCCCGACCCGGTCGCGGTGGTCGACGCGCTGCGCGCCGCCGGGCTGTCGATCTTCGCGACCACCGGGTACGGCGACAACGACCTGGACGACCTGACCGACTACGGTCGGCTCGTGGGGCCCACCGCCTGGCTGTTCGGCTCGGAGGCGCACGGGCTGCCCAAGGAGTTGACCGCCGCCGCCGACGCCACGGTGCGGGTGCCGCTGTACGGGCGCGCGGAGAGCCTTAACCTGGCTGCCGCCGCCGCGGTCTGCCTGTACGCTTCAGCCAGAGCGCAGCGCTGAAGGTGATTTGCTCCGGCGCGACTGACAGCAGGGGAGAGCGTCCGTCCATGAACGCGACACGGCGTTCGTTTAGCCAGCCCGCCGGTGTCGGCGGGCGGCGGGCCTGACCTGCTCCCTGCGCAACTCCTACCGGCGGGCTGCGGCACAGCCGCGCGTCCGTAGACTCGCCTAGCCGCCCCGGTGAGGGCTGGCGCCGCCGTGAGGGAGTGCCCGTACGCCATGAGCTACCGCAACGATCCGTACGACCCGAAGCAGGTCGCCCTGCTCGACCCCGCCGCCCTGGCCGAGGCCGTCGCGGACGCCACGAAGGCGTTCGAGGCCGCCGCCGACCCGGACGCGCTGACCGCGCTGCGCTCGGTGCACCTGGGTGACCGGTCACCGGTCTCCCTCGCGCGCCGGGAGATCGGCGCGCTGCCGCCGGCCGCGAAGTCCGACGCCGGCAAGCGGGTCAACGAGGCCCGCCGGGCCATCGAGTCCGCGTACGCCGAGCGCGCCGAGGTGGTGGAGCGCGAGCAGGCCGAGCGGGTGCTGGTCGAGGAGCGGGTGGACGTCACCCTGCCCTACGACCGGCGTCCGCGTGGCGCCCGACACCCGTTGAGCACCTTGATGGAGTCGATCAGCGACCTCTTCGTCGGGATGGGCTACGAGGTGGCCGAGGGGCCCGAGGTCGACCTGGAGTGGGTCAACTTCGACGCGTTGAACATTCCCGCCGACCACCCGGCACGGGGGTTGATGGACACCTTCCACATCGCACCGGAGGGTTCCGGCCTTGTTCTACGAACGCACACCTCGACGGTGCAGACCCGCACGATGCTCAGCCGCAAGCCGCCGATCTACGTGATCGTGCCGGGCCGCGTCTACCGCACCGACGAGATCGACGCCACCCACAGCCCGGTGTTCCACCAGGCCGAGGGTCTGGTGGTCGACAAGGGCATCACGATGGCGCACCTGCGGGGCACGCTGGACCACTTCGCCCGGGCGATGTTCGGCCCGGAGGCGAAGACCCGGTGGCGGCCGCACTACTTCCCGTTCACCGAGCCGTCGGCCGAGTTCGACGTGTGGTTCCCGGAGCACCGTGACGGCCCACAGTGGGTCGAGTGGGGTGGCTGCGGCATGGTCAACCCCCGGGTGCTGCGCGCCTGCGGCGTCGACCCGGAGGTCTACTCCGGATTCGCCTTCGGCATGGGCATCGACCGGACCCTGATGGTCCGGCACGGGGTCAGCGACATCCGCCATCTCTTCGAGGGCGACGTGCGGTTCAGCCGCGCGCTCGGGACCGGGGCGTAGGCGATGCGGGTACGAGACACGGGAACGGTGGTCTGAAGTCATGCGAGTTTCTGTCAGTTGGCTGCGGGAGTACGTCGACCTCCCCGCCGACCTGCCCACCGGTGACCTTGAGCAGGCCCTGGTCGACCTCGGCATCGAGGTCGAGTCCGTGGTGGACCTGGCCGAGACCGTCACCGGCCAACTGGTTGTCGGTGAGGTCCGCGAGATCGAGGAGCTCACCGGTTTCAAGAAGCCGATCCGGTTCTGCCGGGTCGACGTGGGTGCCGCCAACGGCACCGGCGAGCCGCAGGAGATCGTCTGCGGGGCCCGTAACTTCGTCCCGGGTGACCGGGTGGTGGTGATCCTGCCCGGCGGCGTGCTGCCCGGCGGCTTCGCCATCGGCGCCCGCAAGACGTACGGGCACAACTCGGCGGGCATGATCTGCTCGGCCAAGGAGTTGGGCCTCGGCGACGACCACTCCGGCATCATCGTGCTGGGGCCGGACGTGACGGCCAAGCCGGGCGACGACGCGCGCCCGGTGGTCGGCCTCGACGACGTCGTGCTCGATCTGGAGATCACCCCCGACCGGGGGTACGCGCTGAGCCTGCGCGGCCTGGCCCGGGAGCTGTCGCACGCGTTCGACGTGCCGCTGCGCGACCCGGCCCTGGCTCCGGCCCCGGGCGGCACCGAGACGCCGGCGTACCCGGTGGAGGTCCGCGACACGGTCGGCTGCGACCGGTTCACGGCCCGCCTGGTCCGCGGGGTCGACCCGACCGCGCCCACGCCGTCCTGGATGCAGCAGCGGCTCGTCACCGCCGGCATCCGCAGCATCTCGCTGCCCGTCGACATCACCAACTACGTGATGTTGGAGCTGGGCCAGCCGATGCACGCCTTCGACGCCGACCGGATCGCCGGGGCGCTGGTGGTCCGGCGCGCCGACGCGGGGGAGAAGCTGACCACCCTCGACGGGGTGAACCGGGTGCTCACCGCCGACGACATGGTGATCTGCGACGACACAGGCCCGATCTCCCTCGCCGCGGTGATGGGCGGCGAGACCAGCGAGGTCGTCGCCGGCACCACCACAGTGCTCTTCGAGGCGGCGCACTGGGACCCGGCGATGGTCGGGCGCACCGCCCGCCGACACAAGCTGTTCAGCGAGGCCGCGAAGCGCTGGGAGCGGGGCGTCGACCCGGCCGTGGCGCTGGTCGCGCTGGAGCGTGCCGTGCGGCTGCTCACCGAGCACGGCGGGGGCACCCCGAGCGCGGAGATCCTGGACATCGACCACGTCCGGCCGCGTACCCCGATCAGTCTTCCGGCGGACCTGCCGACCCGGCGGGTCGGCGTCGAGTACCCGCCGGCGCGGGTGGTCGCCCTGCTGGAGCGGGTCGGCTGCACTGTCGCGCAGGGCGCGGACCGGCTGTCCGAGGACCCGGGCGCGGTCGGCGTGGCCAGCGGCGTCGGGACCGTACTGAGCGTCACCCCGCCGACCTGGCGGCCCGACCTGACCGACCCGGCCGACCTGGTCGAGGAGGTCGTCCGCCTCGACGGGTACGACCGGGTGCCGTCGGTGCTGCCGACCGCGCCTCCGGGGCGCGGTCTGACCCCGCGACAGCGTCGCCGCCGGGCAGTCGCCGGGTCGCTGGCCGAGCGGGGGTACGTGGAGGTGCTCGCGCACCCGTTCGTGTCGCCGGAGCTGGCCGACCAGCTCGGTCTGCCGGCCGACGACCCGCGCCGGCCCGCGGTGCGGCTGGCCAACCCCCTGTCCGAGGAGGAGCCGCTGCTGCGCACCACGCTGCTCGGCCCGCTGCTCGGCATCCTCAAGCGCAACCTCGGCCGGGGTCACCGCGACCTCGCCCTCTACGAGATCGGTGCGGTCTTCCACCCGCGCGTCGGCGCCGGCAGCCCGCCGGCGATGGGCGTGGACCGACGTCCCACCGACGCGGAGTTCGCGGCCGCCGACGCGGTGGTGCCGGCGCAGCCGGTGCACGTCGCGGTGGTGCTCTCCGGCGACCTGGACCCGGCCGGCTGGTGGGGTGCGGGTCGAGCGGCTGGCTGGGCGGACGCGATCGAGGCGGCCCGTGACGTGCTGGCCGCCGCCGGGATCCCCGACGAGCGGGTCGAGGTGCGCGCCGCCGAGTACGCCCCGTGGCACCCTGGCCGCTGCGCCGAGCTGCGGGTCGACGGCTCGGTCGTCGGACACGCCGGCGAGCTGCACCCGGTGGTGGTCGCGGCGTTGGAGTTGCCCCGCCGCACCTGCGCGATGGAGCTGAACCTCGACGCGCTGCCGCCGACCCCGGTAACGCCCGCGCCGACGGTCTCCGGCTTCCCGCCGGCGCTGATCGACGTGGCGCTGGTGGTGGACGAGTCGGTGCCGGCGGAGCAGGTGCGCCGGGCGCTGGAGGCGGGCGCCGGTGAGCTGCTGGAGGACGTGCGACTGTTCGACCTCTACTCCGGCGCTCAGCTCGGCGCCGGCCGCCGGTCGCTGGCGTACAAGCTCACCTTCCGGGCACCGGACCGGACGCTCACCGTCGAGGAGGCGGTCGCGGCACGGGACGCGGCGGTCGCCGTCGCGGCGGAGCGCCTCGGCGCCACCCTCCGCGGCGCGTAACCGCCCCGCCCCGCGATCTTGCACTTTGTGTTGCCGATATGCACTTCCTGTCGGCTATCCGAGCACAGCAAGTGCAAGATCGCGGGGGTGGGGTGGGATTCACATCATCATGCAGGGGACTGCATGAACTTGCACTCGTGAGTCGTCCTTGTTAATCTTCGCTGCATAGTCATGCGGAGGTGAGTATGGGGATCCGAGTCGCGGTCGCCGGAGCGAGCGGGTACGCCGGGGGTGAGCTGCTGCGCCTGATCGCCGGGCACCCGGAGTTCGACCTGGTCGCCGCCACCGCGCACAGCCAGGCCGGGCACCGCGTCGATGTGGTGCACCCGCAGCTCACCGGGCTCGACCTGGTGCTCGGCGAGACCGATTCGACCGTCCTGGCCGACGCGGACCTGGTCTTCCTGGCCCTGCCGCACGGCCAGTCGGCTGCCCTGGCGGCCCAGCTCCCGGCCGAGGTGCGGATCGTCGACCTGGGTGCCGACCACCGGCTGGCCGACCCGTACGCCTGGGCGCAGTACTACGGCGGCACGCACGCCGGGCAGTGGACCTACGGTCTGCCCGAGCTGCCCGGTCAGCGGGAGCTGATCGCCGGCTCCACCCGGGTGGCGAACACCGGCTGCTACGCCGCAGCTATCACCCTGGCGCTCGCGCCGCTGATCGCCGACGGCGCGGCGAACCCCGCCGACGTGGTGGTGGTCGCCGCCTCCGGCACCTCCGGCGCCGGCCGGGCGGCCAAGCCGCACCTGTTGGCCAGCGAGGTGATGGGCGACCTGTCGCCGTACCGGGTGGGCACCCACCAGCACGTCCCGGAGATCAAGCAGGCCACCGGCGCGACCGGCCTGTCGTTCACCCCGGTCCTGGCACCGATGCCGCGCGGCATCCTGGCCACGGTCACCGCGGTGCCGGCGCGCGGCGTCGACCCGCAGGAGGTGCTGGCGCGGGCGTACGCGGACGCGCCGTTCGTGCACGTGCTGCCGGAGGGCCGCTGGCCGCACACCGCCGCCACAGTGGGCTCCAACTCGTGTCACCTACAGGCCACCGTCGACGTCGACTCGGGTCGTCTGATCGTGCTCAGCGCGTTGGACAACCTGGGCAAGGGCGCGGCCGGTCAGGCCGTACAGAACGCCAACCTGATGCTCGGCCTGCCGGAGACGACGGGCCTGTCGATCTGGGGAGTCACGCCGTGAGCGCGAGGAGTGCAGCGCAGCGGAGCCCCGCAGTCGCGAACGAGAGGCAGGCGCCGTGAGTGTCACCACCCCTCGGGGGTTCCGGGCGGCCGGTGTGGCCGCCGGCCTCAAGACCAGCGGCGGCGCGGACGTCGCCCTGGTGGTCAACGACGGCCCGGACGCCGGAGTGGCCGGTGTCTTCACCACCAACCGGGTCAAGGCCGCGCCGGTGCTCTGGACCCAGCAGGTCGTGCAGGGCGGTGTGGTCCGCGCCGTGGTGCTCAACTCCGGTGGCGCCAACGCCTGCACCGGGCCGGCCGGCTTCCAGGACACGCACGCCACCGCCGAGCACACCGCCGTCGCGCTGACCTCGGTCAGCCCCCGGTTGATCCTCGGTGCCGGTGAGGTCGCGGTCTGCTCGACCGGCCTGATCGGTGAGCGGCTGCCGATGCCGAAGCTGCTGCCGGGCGTCCGCTCGGCGATCCGTGGGCTGTCCCGCGATGGTGGCCCGGCCGCCGCCGAGGCGATCATGACCACGGACACCCGGCCGAAGACCACTGTGGCCCGGGGGAGCGGCTGGACGGTCGGCGGCATGGCCAAGGGCGCCGGGATGCTCGCGCCGGGGATGGCCACCATGCTCTGCGTGCTGACCACCGACGCGGTGGCCGGGCCGGCGACGCTGGACGAGGCGTTGCGGGCGGCCACCCGGGTCAGTTTCGACCGGGTCGACTCGGACGGCTGCATGTCCACCAACGACACGGTGCTGCTGCTGGCCAGCGGGGCGAGCGGCATCGAGCCGACGCCGGCCGAGTTGGCAGCGGCCGTCACCGCGGCCTGTCACGACCTGGCCCAGCAGTTGGTGGCCGACGCAGAGGGCGCCACCAAGCAGATCGCCATCGACGTGGTCGGCGCGGCGGACGAGGACGAGGCGGTCGAGGTGGGCCGTACGGTGGCCCGCAACAACCTGGTCAAGACGGCACTGTTCGGCAACGACCCCAACTGGGGTCGGATCCTCGCCGCCGTCGGCACGACCGCCGCCGCGTTCGACCCGGACGAGGTGGACGTGGCGGTCAACGGGGTGTGGGTGTGCCGGGGCGGCGCCGCCGCCGAGGACCGCTCGAAGGTCGACCTGACCGGGCGGGACGTGACCATCCGGATCGACCTGCACGCGGGGACGTCGGCCGCCACGATCTGGACCAACGATCTGTCCCACGCGTACGTGCACGAGAACTCGGCGTACTCCACGTGAGCGCGAGGAACGCAGCGCAGCGGAGTCCCGCAGTCGCGAACGGAAGGCCGGCGCGGTGAGTCTCAGCAGCGATTTGGCTCGCGCCCAGGTCAAGGCGGAGACTCTGATCGAGGCGCTGCCCTGGTTGGCACGCTTCTCCGGCTCGACGGTGGTGGTCAAGTACGGCGGCAACGCGATGACCGATCCGGAGCTGCAGCGGGCGTTCGCGGCCGACATGGTCTTCCTGCGCTACGCCGGCCTGAAGCCTGTGGTGGTGCACGGCGGTGGTCCGCAGATCTCCGCCATGCTGGGTCGCCTCGGCATCGCCAGCGAGTTCCGGGGTGGTCTGCGGGTGACCACCGCCGAGGCGATGGACGTGGTCCGGATGGTGCTGGTCGGTCAGGTCGGCCGGGAGCTGGTGGGTCTGATCAACTCGCACGGTCCGTACGCCGTCGGCCTCTCCGGCGAGGACGCCCGGCTGTTCACGGCGGTGCGGCGTCCGGCGTACGTGGACGGGCTGCCGGTCGACGTGGGCCAGGTCGGGGACGTCGAGTCGGTCGACGTGTCAGCGGTGACCGACCTGATCGAGGCTGGTCGGATTCCGGTGATCTCCACGGTGGCGCCGGACGTGGACGGGGTGCTGCACAACCTCAACGCGGACACCGCCGCCGCCGCGTTGGCCATCGCGTTGCGGGCCCGCAAGCTGGTCGTGCTCACCGACGTGGCCGGCCTGTACGCGGACTGGCCGGACACCTCGAGCCTGGTCTCCGAGATCGCCGCGGACGACTTGGCCAAGCTGCTGCCCAGCCTGGAGTCGGGGATGGTGCCGAAGATGGAGGCCTGCCTGCGGGCGGTGCGTGGGGGAGTGCCCGCCGCGCACGTCGTCGACGGTCGGGTGGCGCACTCCACGTTGCTTGAGGTGTTCACCTCGGAAGGGTTCGGAACGATGGTGGTGCCGGGAGACGGGACGGACGCGACATGAGCACGTTGGCGCAGCGGTGGAAGCAGTCCATGATGGACAACTACGGCACGCCGCCGATGGCGTTGGTCTCCGGCGCCGGTGCCGTCGTGGTCGACGACGCCGGCCGGGAGTACCTCGACCTGGTGGGTGGCATCGCGGTAAACGCCCTCGGTCACGCCCACCCGGCGGTGGTGGCGGCGGTCTCGAAGCAGGTCGCGACCCTTGGGCACGTCTCCAACCTCTATGTGGCCGAGCCGCCGGTCGCCCTCGCCGAGCTGCTGTTGGCGCTCGCCGGCCGGCCGGGCCGGGTGTTCTTCGCCAACTCGGGCGCGGAGGCGAATGAGGCGGCGTTCAAGCTTTCCCGGCGCACCGGCCGCACCCACGTGGTGGCCACCAGGGGCGGCTTCCACGGCCGGACCATGGGCGCCCTCGCGCTGACCGGCCAACCGGCCAAGGCTGACCCGTTCCGGCCGCTGCCCGGCGAGGTGACCCACGTCGACTACGGCGACGTCGCCGCCCTCGACGCGGCCGTGTCGGACGCCACCGCCATGGTGATCCTGGAACCCGTCCAGGGTGAGAACGGCGTGCTCGTCCCGCCGGCCGGCTATCTCGCCGCGGCCCGGCGGATCACCGCCCGGCACGGCGCGCTGCTGGTCCTCGACGAGGTGCAGACCGGCGTGGGGCGTACCGGGCACTGGTTCGCCCACCAGGCCGAGGGTGTGGAGCCGGACGTGGTCACCCTGGCCAAGGGGCTGGGTGGCGGGCTGCCCATCGGCGCGACGTTGGCCTTCGGCCCGGCCGCGGACCTGCTCACCCCGGGCTCGCACGGCACCACGTTCGGCGGCAACCCGGTCAGTTGCGCGGCGGCGCTCGCCGTGGTGGCGACCATCGCCAACGAGGGCCTGCTCGACAACGTCAAGCGGGTCGGTGAGCGGCTGCGTCGCGGCATCGAGGCGCTGGAGCACCCGCTGATCGCCGGGGTACGCGGCGCCGGTCTGCTGCTCGGCGTGGCGCTCACCGCGCCGGTGGCGTCGGTGCTGGCCGAGGCCCTGCGGGAAGCCGGCTTCCTGGTCAACCCGGTGCAGCCGGGTGTGATCCGGCTGGCGCCGCCGTTGATCCTCACCGCCGCCCAGGCGGACACCTTCCTCGCGGCGCTGCCCGCCGCACTGGACGCGACCGCCCCGGCGGCCGCCGGCGCGCAGATCGCACCAGCCACCCTGACCACCACGACGGGGACGACTCGATGACCCGGCACTTCCTGCGCGACGACGACCTCTCGCCCGCCGAACAGTCCACGGTCCTCGACCTGGCGGCGCGGATGAAGGCGGACCGGTTCGGCCACCGGCCGCTGGTCGGCCCCCGCTCGGTGGCGGTGCTCTTCGACAAGCAGAGCCTGCGGACCAGGATCTCGTTCGACGCCGGGATCGCCGAGCTGGGCGGGCACCCCTTGGTGGTGGACACGCAGGTCACCCACTTCGGTCGCGGTGAGTCGCTCGCCGACGCGGGGCGGGTGCTGTCCCGCTACGTCGCGGCGATCGTGCTGCGAACCCACGGTGACGAGCGGATCGCCGAGGTGGCGGCGGGCGCCACCGTGCCGGTGGTCAACGCGCTCACCGACGGTTTCCACCCGTGCCAGCTGCTGGCCGACCTGCTCACCATCCGGGAGCGGTGCGGTGGCACGGCCGGCCGGACCCTGGCGTACGTGGGGGACGGCGCGAACAACATGGCGCAGTCGTACCTGCTGGCCGGGGCGACGGCCGGGATGCACGTGCGGATCGCCGGCCCGGCCGGGTTCGCGCCGGACGCTGCCGTTGTGGAACGGGCCGCCCAGATCGCCGCGGAGACCGGCGGGTCGGTGCGGGTGCTGACCGACCCGGCCCAGGCGGTACGCGACGCCGACGTGCTGGCCACCGACACCTGGACGTCGATGGGGCAGGAGTCCGACGGGTTGGACCGGATCACCCCGTTCCTGCCGTACCAGGTCAACAAGGAGCTGCTCGGCCAGGCAGCGCCGGACGCGATCGTGCTGCACTGCCTCCCCGCACACCGTGGTGAGGAGATCACCGACGAGGTGCTCGACGGTCCGCAGAGCGCGGTCTTCGATCAGGCGGAGAACCGGCTGCACGTGCAGAAGGCACTGCTGACGTTCCTGCTGGGCACCGCGACGGAGGGCGCCGCGACGGAGAGCGCCGCGATCGGCGATGCCGTCGCCGGGGGGTCCCGATGACCGCCCCGCTGACTCGCGCGGCCCGGCACGCCCGGATCGTGGAGCTGATTCGCGACCGGGCGATCCGGTCGCAGACCGAGCTGGCCGACCTGCTCGCCGCCGACGGCGTGGGCGTCACCCAGGCCACCCTCTCGCGGGACCTGGAGGAGTTGGGCGCGGTCAAGGTGCGCGGCGGCGACGGCCCGGCCGTCTACCTGATCCCCGAGGACGGGCAGCGACCGTTGCGCGACGCCGAGGCCGCGCCGGCCCGGCTGGTACGGCTGCTGCGCGAACTGCTCAACGGGGTCGACTCCAGCGGCAACATCGCCGTGCTGCGGACACCGCCGGGCGCAGCCCAGTACCTGGCCAGCGCGTTGGACCGAGCGGGCCTGCCCGAGATCGTGGGCACCATCGCCGGCGACGACACCATCCTCGTCGTGGCGCGTGAGGCCGTCGGCGGGGCCGCACTCGGAGACAAGCTCGCCGGCTGGGCCCGCCGGGACGAAACAGTTGAAGGGAACACCACGTCATGACCGAGCGGGTCGTGCTCGCGTACTCCGGCGGGTTGGACACCTCCGTCGCCATTCCGTACCTGTCCGAGCAGACCGGCGCCGAGGTGATCGCGGTCGCCGTCGACGTCGGGCAGGGCGGTGAGGACCTCGACGCCATCCGGCAGCGTGCCCTGGACTGCGGCGCCGCCGAGTCCGAGGTGGTGGACGCGCGCGACGAGTTCGCCGCCGACTACTGCCTGCCGGCCATCCGGGCCAACGCGCTCTACATGGATCGCTACCCCCTGGTGTCGGCGCTGTCCCGGCCGCTGATCGCTAAGCATCTGGTGGCGGCGGCGCGCAAGCACGGCGGCACGATCGTGTCGCACGGCTGCACCGGCAAGGGCAACGACCAGGTCCGGTTCGAGGTGGGCCTGAACGCGCTCGCCCCCGACCTGAAGATCATCGCGCCGGCCCGGGACTTCGCCTGGACCCGGGACAAGGCGATCGCCTTCGCCGAGGAGAAGGGGCTGCCGATCGACGTGTCGGCCAAGTCCCCCTACTCGATCGACCAGAACCTGTGGGGTCGCGCGGTGGAGACCGGCTTCCTGGAGGACATCTGGAACGCGCCCGTCGAGGATCTCTACTCGTACACCTCCGCCCCGACCCAGGAGCGCGACCCCGACGAGGTCGTGATCACCTTCGACGGCGGCGTGCCGGTGGCGATCGACGGTGAGACGGTCACCCCGTACCAGGCGATCCTGGAGCTCAACCGGCGCGCCGGCGCTCAGGGCGTGGGCCGGCTCGACATGGTCGAGGACCGCCTGGTCGGCATCAAGAGCCGCGAGGTGTACGAGGCGCCCGGCGCGATCGCGCTGATCACCGCCCACCAGGAGTTGGAGGCGGTGACCGTCGAGCGGGACCTGGCCCGGTTCAAGAAGGGCGTCGACCAGCGCTGGGGCGAACTCGTCTACGACGGGCTGTGGTTCTCGCCGCTGAAGGCGTCGCTGGACGCGTTCATCGACGACGCGCAGCGGCACGTGAGCGGCGAGGTGCGGATGATCCTGCACGGCGGCCGGGCCACGGTGACCGGCCGGCGCTCCGAGGCGAGCCTCTACGACTTCGGAATGGCGACCTACGACACCGGCGACACCTTCGACCAGTCTCTGGCCAAGGGCTTCGTGCAGCTGTGGGGGCTGCCGAGTCGGATGGCCGCCGCTCGGGACGCCCGGCTGGGAGGCCACTGACCATGGGGACCACAATGGGCGGGGTGGACGACAAGAGCCTGACCGAGAACAGCGCCGCCACCAACCGGACGAGCCTCTGGGGTGGCCGGTTCGCGGGCGGCCCCGCCGAGGCGCTCGCCCGACTGTCGGTGAGCGTGCAGTTCGACTGGCGCCTGGCCCCGTACGACATCGCCGGTTCCCGGGCGCACGCCCGGGTCCTCGCCGGCGCCGGCCTGCTCGATCCGGAGGAGCTGGGCCGGATGCTGGCCGCGCTGGACGACCTTGAGGCCGCCTGCGCCTCCGGAACGTTCCGCCCCACCATCGACGACGAGGACGTGCACACCGCGCTGGAGCGGGGTCTGCTGGAGCGTCTCGGCAGCCTCGGTGGCAAGCTGCGCGCCGGCCGGTCCCGCAACGACCAGGTCGCCACCGACCTGCGGCTCTACCTGCGCGACCACGCCCGGGGCGTGGCCAGCCGCCTGGTCGAGCTGGCGGAGGCGCTGGTCGAGCAGGCCGAGCGGCACATCGACACCGCCGCGCCGGGCATGACCCACCTTCAGCACGCCCAGCCGGTCACCTTCGGGCACTGGCTGCTCGCCCACGTGCAGCCGCTGCTGCGCGATCTGGAGCGGCTGCGCGACTGGGACCACCGGGCGGCGATCAGCCCGCTCGGCGCGGGTGCCCTGGCCGGTTCCGGGCTTCCACTGGACCCGGTGGCCGTGGCCAAGGAGTTGGGCTTCCGCACGTCGTTCGCCAACTCGATGGACGCTGTCGCCGACCGGGACTTCGTGGCCGAGTTCCTCTTCACCACCGCCCTGATCGGGGTGCACCTGTCCCGGCTCGGCGAGGAGGTGGTGCTCTGGACCTCGCACGAGTTCGGTTGGGTGGAGCTGGACGACTCGTTCGCCACCGGCTCGTCGATCATGCCGCAGAAGAAGAACGCGGACATCGCCGAGCTGGCCCGGGGCAAGTCCGGGCGTCTGGTCGGCGGCCTGATGACAGTGCTCACCATGCTCAAGGGCCTGCCGATGACCTACGACCGGGACATGCAGGAGGACAAGGAGCCGGCCTTCGACGCGGTCGACACCCTGGAGCTGCTGCTTCCGGCCCTGGCGGGAATGATCTCCACGATGACGGTCCGGGTGGACCGCCTCGTCGCCGCCGCCCCGGTGGGTTTCTCCCTCGCCACGGAGGTCGCCGACTGGCTGGTCCGACGCAACGTGCCGTTCCGCGACGCGCACGAGATCACCGGCCAGCTGGTGGCGCTCTGCGCAGCTCGGGAGTGCGAGCTGAACGACGTCTCCGACGAGGACCTGGCCGCGGTCAGCGGGCACCTGGACCCGTCGGTGCGGGACGTGCTCTCGGTCCGTTCGGCTCTCGCGGCCCGGACCACCCCCGGTTCCACCGGCCCCGGCCCGGTCGCCGACCAGCTCGCCGCCGCGGCGGACCGGCTTACCAACTGGCGGGAGTGGGCCGCCGAGCGGGTCGTTCCGCGCTGAGCTGTGCCGTGGCGTCGGCGCTGGCCGCCGGCGCCGCGGCGGTTCAGGCCGTCGGGCGCTCCCGTTTGGGGAGCTTGGCCACCACCATGTCGTACGACGAGTCGACCGCCTCGGTCAGCTCCTCGTCGTCGATGCCGCCGTCCAGGCGCAGCGTGTTCCACCCGGACCGGCCGATGTAGGCCATCACGCTGGCGTCGTCGGGGTGCCGGTGCAGCCACTCGTCGGCCACCTCCCGGGTCGGCCCGCACTTGATGCCGACCGTCGGCTTGCCGCTGTCGCTGCCGAGGAACGCGAAGATCCGGCCGCCCACCTTCACCACCTCGTCGCCCTCCCACGGCTGGTCCAGCCACGCTCCCGGCTTGGCCAGGCAGTACGCCAGCATCTCCGCGCGCTCCATGGGTGCCTCCTCGTCGTGCGCACAGTGTGCCCGTCCAACCGCCGTCGCAGGCGCGGCGTGCCGATCCGGGCGCCGGATCAGGCGGTCTGCTCGGACGAGCGGGCGGCGACCCGCTCGTAGCGCTGTCGGGCCGCCTGTGCGCTGCCCAGACCCAGCCCGTACGCGATCGCCTGCCAGGTCAGCCCCCGGTCGCGGGCCAGCGTCAGCAGGCCGGCCTCCAGGGCGTCCAGCTCGGCGCGGACGTGTGGGAGCAGGGTCAGCGCGGCGGTCAGGTCGGCGGCGTCGATCGGCTCCTCAGCGGGTTCGCGTTCGGCCCCGCCGGCGGCGAGCGCGGTGACCAGGGCGACCGCCTCCCACGGGTCCAGCACGTACGGGTGGGCCCAGCGACCCCGCTGGGTGTCGGTGCCGGCGTGCCGCTCGCTGATCCGCTGTAACGCCTCGTACGTCCGGTGGGCGCGGGCTCGGCCCGGGTCCGGCGCGGTGAAGATGTCCTCGGTCGTCATACCCCGAGCACACCCCATCAACGAATGCTTGTCAACAGTTTGTTCAAATCCCCGTCGTGCCGGACGGGTGCCGGGGCGGTGGGATGGGTACGGTCGGGGACATGGCCCTGTCGTCCGGTGACCCCACCACCGACGCCGACCTGGCGGCGCTGGCGGACCTGCTCGCCGGCCCACTGCTGCCGGCGGCGCGCGGGCTGCTGGGCTGCCGGCTGCACGCCGGCGGGGTCACCGCCCGGATCACCGAGGTCGAGGCGTACGCGGGAAGCGGCGGCGATCCCGCCTCGCACGCCCATCGAGGCCGCACCCCGCGCAACGCCGTGATGTTCGGCCCCGCCGGGTACGCCTACGTCTACTTCACCTACGGGATGCACTGGTGCATGAACGTGGTCACCGGGGTCGAGGGGGAGGCCTCCGCCGTGCTGCTGCGCGCCGGTGAGGTGGTCGACGGGCTGGCCACGGCACGGGAGCGCCGGCCGGCCATCCGGCGGGACGTGGACCTGGCCCGTGGGCCCGCCCGGCTCTGCTCCGCGCTCGGCATCGACCGCGAGGCGTACGGGGCGTACCTGCTCGGCGACGGTCCGGTCCGCCTGCGCCCCCCGGCCCGGCCGGTGCCGCCGGAGACGGTGGTGGCGGGTCCCCGGGTCGGCGTGACCGGCGCGCACGATCTGCCGTGGCGGTTCTGGCTCGACGGCGACCCCACGGTCAGCGCGTACCGCCGGCACGTGCCCCGCATCCGGCGCTGAGCGCGCCCCCGGCGTGTGGGCGGCGGAGGTTGTCGGGGGGTGTGGCCATAATCACCGGACCTGCTCACCGACGGTTCGGAGGACGTCATGGCAACGCTGCTCGCGATCGGCACAGCCAAGGGATTGTTTCTCGCCACCAGCACCGACGACCGGCGCAGTTGGGAGATCACCGGTCCGCACTTCCCGATGACCGGTGTCTACGCGGTCGCGGTCGACACCCGTCGTTCCACCCCGCGGCTGCTCGCCGGCATGACCAGCTCACACTTCGGCCCCAGCGTCGCCACCAGCGACGACCTCGGCGCCTCCTGGGACGAGCCCGACCAGGCGCCGGTCGCGTTCCCGGCCGACACCGGCGTCTCCCTCGGGCGGGTCTGGCAGCTGATGCCGGCCGGCCCCGACGAGCCGGACGTCGTCTGGGCCGGCACCGAGCCCTCGGCGCTGTTCAAGTCCACCGACGGTGGCCGCAGCTTCGAGCTGGTCCGTTCCCTCTGGGACCACCCGCACCGGCCCCAGTGGGAGGCCGGCTTCGGTGGTCAGGCCGTGCACACCGTGCTGCCCCACCCGCGTGACCCGTCTCGGCTGCTGGTTGCCATGTCCACCGGTGGGGTCTACCGCTCGGAGGACGCCGGGGCGAGTTGGGCACCGGGCAACACCGGCATCCGCGCCTACTTCATGCCGGACGAGTGGCCGGAGTTCGGCCAGTGCGTGCACAAGGTCGCCCGGGACGCCGGCAACCCCGAGCGGCTGTACGCGCAGAACCACCACGGCGTCTACCGCTCCGATGACGACGGCCGCACCTGGTCGTCGATCGCCGATGGGCTGCCCAGCGACTTCGGCTTCCCGATGGTGGCTCACCCGGGGCGCGGCGGCATGGTGTGGACCTTCCCGTTGGTGGCCGACGGCGAGCGGTTCCCGACCGACCACCGCTGCCGGGTGTTCCGTTCCGCCGACGCCGGCGGCAAGTGGGAGCCGCTGTCGGTCGGGCTGCCCGAGGGCCCGTTCTATCCGGCGGTTCTACGGGACGCGATGTGCGCCGACGACGCCAGCCCCGGTGGGGTCTACTTCGGCACCCGCTCCGGCTCGGTCTTCGCCAGCCGCGACGAGGGTGACTCCTGGTCGTCGGTCGCGGCACACCTGCCCGACGTGCTCTGCGTTCGCGCCGCGGAGGTCTGAGCGTGGTCACCGTGCTGCTGCCCGGCCCGCTGCGCGGCGAGGCCGGGGGAGCGAGTCGGCTGAACGTCACCGTCGCCGGGACGCTGCGGGCGGTCCTGGACGAGATGGCCGTCGCGCACCCCCGCCTGGCCCGGCGCATCCGCGACGAGCGTGGCGAGCTGCGCCGCTACGTCAACGTCTTCGTCGACGGGGAAGACTGCCGGCACTCCGGCGGTCTGGCCACCCCGGTCAAGGACGGCGCGGAGGTGCAGGTGCTGCCCTCGGTGGCGGGCGGCTGACCGGGCCGACACCGAGGGGATTCTCCGACCCGACGTCCGGTTTCGGGGGTGACCGGCGCCACTGCGAGGCGTCCCGCCGACGGAATAGTTGCGTCGTCAAATAAGTTGTGAGCTGCGTCCGGGTACCACGACGGCACCCGGTTGACACGCGAGGAGCTGGTCATGCAGTTCGGAATCTTCACCGTCGGTGACGTCACGGTCGATCCGACCACCGGTCGGGAGCCGACCGAGCATGAGCGGATCAAGGCGATGGTCGCGATCGCGTTGAAGGCCGAGGAGGTCGGTCTGGACGTCTTCGCCACCGGCGAGCACCACAACCCGCCGTTCGTGCCGTCGTCACCGACCACCATGCTCGGCTACATCGCGGCGCGCACCGAGCGGCTGCTGCTGTCCACCGCCACCACGCTGATCACCACCAACGACCCGGTGAAGATCGCCGAGGACTACGCGATGCTCCAGCACCTCTCCGGCGGCCGGGTGGACCTCATGATGGGCCGCGGCAACACCGGCCCGGTCTACCCGTGGTTCGGCAAGGACATCCGCGCCGGCATCCCCCTGGCCATCGAGAACTACGACCTGCTGCACCGGCTGTGGCGCGAGGACGTGGTCGACTGGAAGGGCAAGTACCGCACCCCGTTGCAGTCGTTCACCTCGACGCCGCGCCCGCTCGACGGCGTGCCCCCGTTCGTCTGGCACGGCTCGATCCGCAGCCCGGAGATCGCCGAGCAGGCCGCGTACTACGGCGACGGCTTCTTCGCCAACCACATCTTCTGGCCCAAGGAGCACACCCAGCGGATGATCGCGCTGTACCGCCAGAGGTACGCGCACTACGGTCACGGCTCCGCCGACCAGGCGATCGTCGGCCTCGGTGGGCAGGTGTTCATGCGCCGCAACTCGCAGGACGCGGTCCGGGAGTTCCGGCCGTACTTCGACAACGCCCCGGTCTACGGGCACGGGCCGTCGCTGGAGGAGTTCACCCGGGAGACTCCGCTGACCGTGGGCAGCCCGCAGCAGGTCATCGACCGCACGCTCGGCTTCCGCGAGTACGTCGGTGACTACCAGCGGCAGTTGTTCCTGATGGACCACGCCGGGTTGCCGCTGAAGACCGTGCTGGAGCAGCTCGACCTGCTCGGCGAGGAGGTCGTGCCGGTGCTGCGCAAGGAGTTCGACGCGCTGCGTCCGGCGCACGTGCCGGCGGCGCCGACGCACGCCTCGCTGGTCGCCGCCGCGGGCGGCGCCAAGGACAGCACAGTGCACGCCGTCGACGACGTGACGGGCAAGGCGCCGGAGGGGGCGACCCGATGACCCGCCGCACCCTGGCCGTCGTCTCGGCGGGGCTGAGCCAGCCCTCGTCGACCCGGCTGCTCGCCGACCAGCTCGCCGCGGCCACCCGCGACGAGTTGGTCCGGCGCGGCTCCGAGGTGGAGCTGCACGTCGTCGACCTGCGCGAGTACGCCCACGACGTGGTGAACAACATGCTCACCGGGTTCGCCCCGGCAGCGCTGCGCGAGGTCGTCGACACGGTGACCGGGGCGGACGGGCTCATCGCCGTCACCCCGATCTTCAGCGCCTCGTACAACGGGCTGTTCAAGTCCTTCTTCGACATGTTGGATTCCGAGTCGCTGGTCGACCGGCCGGTGCTGATCGGCGCGACCGGCGGTACCGCCCGGCACTCGTTGGCACTGGAGCACGCCGTCCGCCCGATGTTCGCCTACCTCCGGTCGGTGGTCGTCCCGACCGCGGTCTTCGCCGCCCCGGAGGACTGGTCCGACGGCACCGCCGACGGCGCGTTGCGCGCTCGGATCCGGCGCGCCGCCGGGGAGTTGGCCGACCAGGTCGAGCGCCGGCCACCGGCCACCGGGCCGGCCGACCCGTTCGCCCTCACCACCGATTTCCTACAGATGCTCGGCCGAGGTGACGGCACGCCGGTCAGCTGACCGGGTGGGCGACCAGCACCGGGCAGTGCGCGTGCTGGATCGCCGCCTGACTGACCGACCCGAGCAGCAGACCGGCGAACCCGGCCCGGCCCCGGGTGCCCACGACCAGCAGCGACGCCGTGCCGCTGGCCTCGATGAGCCCCTGGGCCGCGCCGGCCGCCCGGACCGGATGCTCGCGCACCACCAGGTCGGGGTGTTCGGCGCGCACCACGGCGGAGGCGTCGGCCAGGAGTCGCACCGCCTCGGCCTGGTACGCGGCCTGCGATTCCTCGATCTCCTCGGGCACCGTCCGGGCACCGTCCGGAGGCCCGACGTGCACCAGCACCAGCGGCACGTCCCGCCGCGCCGCCTCGTCGGCGCCGAGGCCCACGGCGAGTCGGGACGACTCAGACCCGTCCACACCGACCAGCACCGGGCCGTCCACCGGCATCGGCTGCTCGTCCGGGCGGACCACCAGGACCGGGCAGTGCGCGTGCGCCGCCACCTGCGCGCCGACCGAGCCGAGCAGCAGCCCGGCGAACCCGCCCAGGCCACGGCTGCCCACCACGACCAGCTCGGCCCGGCGGGACTCCTCGATCATGGTGGCCCCCGGGCCGCCGAGGACCTGGCGCACCTCGACGGCGAGGCCGGGCCACCGGCCGGTCAGCTCGGCCGCCGTGCGCTCCAACATCTGCTGCGCCTCCTCAGAGGGCGCCGGCACCCCGAGGTCGTACGGGTTGAGGGGCACGCCGTAGCCGGACGGATGCAGGTAGCCGTGCGCCAGGAGCAGCGGTCGGGACCGGAGTAGTGCGGCCCGCGCCGCGTGATCGGCGGCGACGAGGCTGGACGGCGATCCGTCCACGCCCACCACGACAGGTCGGTTCATCGGCGCTCCCTGGGTCGGTCAGGTCATTGTCGACCGCTCGGCGGCGCCGGAAGGACCGGACGCGCCGGTCCCGGCGGCGAGTCGATTCGCACTTGCACGTAATTACGTATGTTCGTAGTATCGACGTGTGGACACCGTGGAAGATCGGCTCGCCGCGCTGGAGGCACAGGTTGCCGCGTTGAGCGAACGGCTCACCGCCGCACCGCCAACGCCACCCGCGCCCGAGGGCACCTTCTGGGCACTCGACGGCCTCAAACAGCGCCTGCCACCCGACGGGTCGGGCGCGGTGCTCTACACCGGCACCGTCCACGTCGCCGGCCAGCACTACGACTGGCAGTACGGCCGCACCGTCGACGACCTGCTCGCCGCCGACTGGACGGAGCTGGCCAGCACCCTCTCCGCGTTGGCCCACCCGGTGCGGCTGCGGCTACTACGGGAGATCATCGGCGGCCGGCAGAGCACCAGCGAGCTGGCCGAGATCGAGGAGTTGGGCACCACCGGCCAACTGCATCACCACCTGCGCCAGATCACCGCCGCCGGTTGGCTGCGCAGCGCCGGCCGAGGTCGGTACGCGATTCCCGCCGAACGCGTGGTGCCGCTGCTGGCCATCCTCACCGCCGCTGGCCGCTGACCAGACGCGGCTCGGCCGCCCATCCGACGACCCCCACCCCAGGAGCCACCATGCGCCGGACGACTGTCACCACCCTCCTCGTCGCGCTGATCGCCGGCCTGGTCGGGGTGGCGTTGATGCCCCGGGTGCCCCGACTCGGCGCGCAGACCACCGGCGATCGCGACCTGGCCGCTGCCGCACGGTCGGCCACGCCCGACCCGTCGGGGCGCCGCGGGCTCGCCGTCGCCCTGGTCGAGAACGGCCGGATCCGCACCGCCGGGCTGGGTGACCGGGACCTCGCCGGTCGGCCCGTCGAGCCCGGCACCCCGTTCGAGATCGGCTCGGTCACCAAGGCGCTCACCGGCATGCTCCTCGCCGACCAGGTCGCCGCCGGTGTCGTCGGCCCCGACGACCGGCTCGGCAGCGCCTGGCCCGAGGTCACCGGCCCCGCCCGCGACATCACGCTCGCCGAACTCGCCAGCCACCGCGCCGGCCTGCCCCGGCTCGCCCCCGGCTCCCCGTTGGGGTGGGCACGAGTCCTCTGGTCCAACGTCTCCGGCGGAAATCCCTACGCCGGGCAGGGCGTCGACACCATCCGCAGCGCCGCCGACCGGGTCAGCACCGACGACGACGAGCGCGGCGAGGTCCACTACTCCAACCTCGGCCCGTCAGTGCTCGGCCACGCGCTCGCCGCGAAGGCCGGCGTCGCGTACCCCGAGCTGTTGCACGACCGGCTGCTACGGCCGCTCGGCATGACGGCCACCGTCGTCGCCACCCGCGATGACGAGCTGCCGGCCGGTCGCGCCCAGGGCAGCCGGGCCGGCGGCCGGCCGCTCGATCCGTGGGCGGGAGCCGGTTACGCGCCGGCCGGCGCCGGCCCCTGGTCCACGGCGGAGGACCTCGGCCGGCTGCTCGCCGCGACCCTCGCCGGCACCGCGCCCGGCGCCGACGCCGCCACCGCCCGCTTCCGCGAGGACGACGACACCCGCATCGGGTACGGCTGGTTCACCACGCGGCGCGGCGACCGCGAGGTGGTCTGGCACAACGGCGCTACCGGCGGGTTCCGGTCCTACGTCGGCTTCGAGCGGGCCACCGGCCGGGCGGTGGTGGTGCTCGGCAACACCGACAAGGGCGTCGAGCCGATCGGGCTGCGGCTGCTCGGGATGCCGCAGAAGGAGGCCGATTCGGCGGCGTCGATGGTGCTGCCGTGGGTCGGCGCCGGTCTCGCGGTGGCCTTCACCTTCCTCGGCGGCCTCTCCCTGCTCGGCACCGCCCGCCGTCGCCAACTGGACCAGGTGACGCTGCTGGCGGCGGCGGTCTGGGCGTTCGCCTATCTGGGGTTGGGGCACCGGTTGGGGGACTGGTCGGTGGTGCCGGCCTGGCTGTGGCCGCTCGGGGCCGGCCTGTCGGCGGCGGGGGTGGCTCTGGCGGCGACCCGGTGGCGTGCCCTGCCGGTGGTCGACGCGCAGGTGCCGTGGCGTCGACTGTTGTCGGTGGCGAGTTCCCTGGGCGCCGCCGTGCTGGCGGTCGTCGCCGTCGCCGGCTGACTCCGCGCCGCCGCCTCGCGTCACAGCCGTTGCGTACCCTCGGCCGGTGACCTCCGATCTGCTACTGCGCCCGGTCCGTGAGGACGACCTCGTCGAGTTCTTCCTGCACCAGCAGGACCCGGAGGCCAACCGGATGGCCGCGTTCGGCCCCAAGGACCCGTCCGACCGTCGTGAGTTCGCCGCACACTGGGCCCGGGTGCTCACCAACCCGGCGAACCTGGTCCGCACCGTCGAGGTCGACGGCGAGGTGGTCGGCTACGTGAGCGCCTTCCCGGCCGAGGGGCAGACCGAGGTCAGCTACTGGATCGACCCGGCGCGCTGGGGTCGGGGTCACGCCACGGCGGCCCTGGCCGCCCTGCTGCGCGAGCTGCCCCGCCCGGTGCACGCCCGCGCCGCCAAGGACAACGCCGCCTCCCTCGCGGTGCTCCGCAAGTGCGGGTTCGCTGTGGTCGGTGAAGACTCGGGGTACGCCAACGGCCGCGGCGAAGACGTCGAGGAGTGGCTGCTCGAGCTGCCCGCCGACGGCCCTGACCTGGGCGGGCACTAGTCTCGCGGCGTGAACTGGTTGGATCTCGTCGGCTGGGCCGGCTCCGCGGTGCTGGTCTGGTCGCTGCTGCAGTCGCGCATCCTGCGGTTGCGGGCGCTCAACCTCATCGGCTGCTTCGTGCTGATCGGCTACAACGCCGCGATCGAGGTCTGGCCCGGCGTCGGGCTCAACGTCGTGCTCGCGGTGATCAACATCTGGTACCTGCGCGGGATGCTCGCCACCCGGCACGACGAGAAGACCTACCAGGTCGTGGAGGTCGGCGTCGGCGACCAGTTCCTCGCGCACACGCTGCGGGTGCACGCCGCCGACATCGCCCGGTTCAACCCCGGCTTCCACTGGAACCCGGACGCGTCGGGGCGCTCGGCGTTCCTCGTGGTCACGGCCGACGAGGTGGTCGGGGTGGTGCTGTCGCACGCCGAGACGCCCGGCGTCGCCCAGATCGACCTGGACTACGTGACCCCGAAGTTTCGTGACTTCACCCCGGGCGAGTTCGTCTACCGGCGCAGCCACCTGTTCACCGAACGGGGCTTCCACCGGGTGGTCAGCCCGCCCCGGATGGTCGCCCCCTACTACCACCGGCTCGGCTTCCGCCCGGAGGGCGACTCGTACGTCCTCGACCTGCCGGCGTCACCGACGTCCCAGTCGGCGTAGCCTCACCGTCGCTCCAGTCGGCGTAGCGTCACCGTCGTCCGATTCGGCGTAGCCTCACTCCGCCCGATTCGGCGTAGCGTCGCCGGGGCAGGATTCGGCCGGCGCCGGACGGGGCAAAGACACGCCTACGCCGGGCGGGCTCGCCGACCGGCGGGCGCCGCGCGTAGCGGCCGGTGCCACCACCACGAGGGAGCGAACCGGGCGTGCAGAGCTACGGGAGCCAACTGGCCCTGGTCGGAGTCCTGGTCGTGATCAACGCGCTCTTCGCGGGCAGCGAGATGGCGTTGGTGTCGCTGCGAGACAGCCAGATCCAGCGGTTGGAGCGCACCAGCCGGGCCGGGCGGGTGCTGGCCCGGCTCGCCAAGGACCCGAACCGCTTCCTGGCCACCATCCAGATCGGCATCACCCTCGCCGGTTTCCTGGCCTCCGCCGCCGCGGCGGTCTCGCTGGCCAAACCCCTGGTGCCGCTGCTCAGGGTGTTTGGCGGTGCCGCCGAGACGGTGGCGATCGTGGTGGTCACCCTCGCGCTGACCTTCGTCACCCTGGTCTTCGGTGAGCTGGCGCCCAAGCGGATCGCCATGCAGTCCGCCGAGCGCTGGGCGCTGTTGGTGGCCCGCCCACTCGACCTGCTCGCCAGCCTCACCCGGCCAGCCGTCTGGGCGCTCGGCGCCACCAGCGACGTGGTGGTCCGCCTGGCCGGGCTCAACCCCAAACACGAGCCGGAGGAGATCGGCCCGGACGAGCTGCGCGACATCGTCGCCGGCAACCACGGCTTCACCAAGGAGCAGCGCACCATCATCGCGGGCGCCGTGGAGATCGCCGACCGGCGGTTGCGGGCTGTCCTCGTACCCCGGTTGCAGGTCTTCACGCTCGACAGCGGGACCACCGCGGAGGCCGCCCGGCTCGTGCTGGCCGCCACCGGGCACTCCCGGGCCCCGGTCGTGCGCCACGGCGGCCTGGACGACACGGCCGGAGTGATCCACCTGCGTGACCTGGTGGGCGTGCCCGACGACCGCCCGGTCGACGAGATCGCCCGACCGCCGATGCTGCTGCCCGACTCGCTACCGGTGGTGGACGCGCTGCGCCAGTTCAAGGCCGAACGTCAGCACATCGCGCTCGTCGTGGACGAGCGCGGCGCCGTCGACGGCATCGTGACGCTGGAGGACATCCTGGAGGAGATCGTCGGCGAGATCTACGACGAGACCGACCGGGATGTGCGCTCGGTGCGCCGCGACCCCGACGGCGCGCTGCTGCTGCCCGGCACCTTCCCGGTGCACGACCTCCCGGACATCGGCGTGGAGCTGCCGTCGCGCCCGGCCGGTGACTACACCACCGTCGCCGGGCTGGTGCTGGCCCGGCTCGGGCACATCCCCACCGTCGCCGGTGAGGACGTCACGCTGGACGGTTGGGTGCTGGTGGTGGCCGGCATCGACCACCGGGCGATCACCGAGGTACGGCTCAGCCGCGTACCCGACGAAGCCGACGGCGACGCCGACACCGACCAGGCCGCGGAGCCGGTGCTGGACGAGGCTCGCAGCTGACCCGTCCGGCGAATGCCGTCGCTCAGGCGGGTGAGAGGTTCTGCAACCGGACCTGACCACGGGCCACCAGCCGCTCGTCGGCGTCGGTGATCTCCACCTGCCAGAGCTGCTGGCTGCGGCCCCGGTGCACCGGCGTGCCGACCGCCCTCAGCTCGCCGTCCCGGACGGCCCGCAGGAAGTCGGTCTGGTTCGACACCCCGACCACCGTGCCCCGGTCGGCCAGCCAGAGGGCGCCACCCACGCTGGCCGCGGACTCCACGACGGCGCAGTACACCCCGCCGTGCTGGATGCCGAACGGCTGGTGCAGCTCCGGGCGGACCTGCCAGCTGATGACCACCCGGTCGGCGCTCGCCTCCTCGAACTTGAGGCCGAGCAGGGCGACGAAACCGCCCGTCAGATCCGGAATCTCCATGGCAAAGCCCTCCTCGATCAACGGGGCGCAAGCCTAGCCGGGGCGGGTTGCGCCAAACCCGGTACGGGTCAGTGCCGGCGATGGGGGAGAATCGGTGACCGTGACCGACAGCAGCCCTCCGCCGCCCGGGCGGGACTCCCTGACCGACGACCTGCTCTGGCGTGGCCTGATACAGGACTCGACCGGCCTCGACGAGCTGCGCGAGCTGCTCGACGGCGGGACGGCCACCACCTATTACGTGGGCTTCGACCCCACCGCCCCGAGCCTGCACGTCGGCAACCTCATGCAGGTCACCACGGCCCGCCGGCTGCAACTCGCCGGCCACCGCCCGCTGCTGCTGGTCGGTGGGGCGACCGGGCAGATCGGTGACCCGAAGGAGAGCGCCGAGCGGACGCTCAACCCGCCCGAGGTGATCGCCGGCTGGGTCGAGCGCATCCGTGAACAGCTCGCGCCTTTCGTGTCGTACTCCGGCGAGAACGGGGCCCAGTTGGTCAACAACCTGGACTGGACCGGCGAGATGTCGATCGTCGAGTTCCTCCGCGACGTGGGCAAACACTTCCCGGTGAACAAGATGCTCGCGCGGGAGGTGGTGCGGGCCCGGCTGGAGACCGGCATCAGCTTCACCGAGTTCAGTTACCAACTGCTCCAGGGCAACGACTTCTTCGAGCTGCACCGCCGGCACGGCTGTCAGCTCCAGTTCGGCGGCTCCGACCAGTGGGGCAACATCACCGCCGGCGTCGACTACGTGCGCCGGCGGGGCGCGGGGCCGGTGCAGGCGTTCACGACGCCGCTCGTCACCAAGGCTGACGGCACGAAGTTCGGCAAAAGCGAGGGGGGCGCCGTCTGGCTCGACCCCACGATGACCAGCCCGTACGCGTTCTACCAGTTCTGGCTCAACGTCGAGGACCAGGAGGTGGACCGCTACCTGCGGTACTTCAGCTTCCGGAACCGCGATGAGCTGGAAGAGCTGGCCAAGGCGACCGCCGAACGGCCGGCGGCCCGGTTGGCGCAGCGGGCGCTCGCCGAGGAGCTGACCACCCTGGTGCACGGCGCCGAGGAGACCCGACAGGCGATCGCCGCCAGCCAGGCGCTCTTCGGCCGCGGATCGTTGGACGAGCTGGCGCCGGAGACCCTGCGCGCCGCCCTGACCGAGGCGGGTCTCGTACGCCTCTCCGGCGAATTGCCGGATGTGGCGGGTCTGCTGCGCGACTCCGGGTTGGTGAGCGGCCTCAAGGAGGCCCGTCGGGTGATCGCCGAGGGCGGCGCCTACGTCAACAACAACCGGGTGACCGAGGTGGACGCCGGGGTGTCCCCGGCCGACCTGCTGCACGGGCGATACCTGGTGCTGCGCCGGGGAAAACGTTCGTTCGCGGGCGTTGAGCTGGGCGAATAGCCACCTGTCGACGATGTGACGGGGGACGCGTCCGGCGGATTTGACGATCATCCCGCCGGACGCGTAACTTTCTCTCTGCCAGCGCGGAACGGACGAAACAGGCGAAAGCCGAAAACGGCCGGAGCGCAGGTCAACGGCCTGGGGGTCCGGTGGGCGCGCCCACCGGAGCCCCTACCGGGAGGTGCCACCAGAAACGCCGCGAGGCGGATTTGGCGCGGCGAAACCGACCGGGTATGGTTACGAACCGGTAGGGCACCGGGCGGGTCGCGGGAAACCGTGACGGCCGGCCTACCGAATCCATGACGAGAGCGGCACAAGCCGGTTGCGACATGGTGCCCGCATTATCGGGTGAAGCACGACGAACCGTGAAACACCGGTTTGACACGGCGGAAACGAGCGGGTAACGTAGTAAAAGTGCCTGGCGCTGGAAAGCGTTAGGGATTTGGTTCGGATAGCCCCGGGTTGGGGTTCCACTGTGGTGGGGCTTCTGGTCGGTGTGTGGTTGTTCTTTGAGAACTCAACAGGGTGCTTGTAAAGCCAGTGCCAATTATGATTTATACCCCGGACTGGTCAGTTTTTGCTGGCTGGTTGGGATTCCTTTGGCAACATTTGTTTGTTGTCAGGATGCTGTTCAACTAATTTTTTGTTGGAGAGTTTGATCCTGGCTCAGGACGAACGCTGGCGGCGTGCTTAACACATGCAAGTCGAGCGGAAAGGCCCTTCGGGGTACTCGAGCGGCGAACGGGTGAGTAACACGTGAGCAACCTGCCCCAAGCTTTGGGATAACCCTCGGAAACGGGGGCTAATACCGAATATTACTTCTGGCCGCATGGCTGGTGGTGGAAAGTTTTTCGGCTTGGGATGGGCTCGCGGCCTATCAGCTTGTTGGTGGGGTGATGGCCTACCAAGGCGACGACGGGTAGCCGGCCTGAGAGGGCGACCGGCCACACTGGGACTGAGACACGGCCCAGACTCCTACGGGAGGCAGCAGTGGGGAATATTGCACAATGGGCGGAAGCCTGATGCAGCGACGCCGCGTGAGGGATGACGGCCTTCGGGTTGTAAACCTCTTTCAGCAGGGACGAAGCGAGAGTGACGGTACCTGCAGAAGAAGCACCGGCCAACTACGTGCCAGCAGCCGCGGTAAGACGTAGGGTGCGAGCGTTGTCCGGATTTATTGGGCGTAAAGAGCTCGTAGGCGGCTTGTCGCGTCGACCGTGAAAACTTGGGGCTCAACCCCAAGCCTGCGGTCGATACGGGCAGGCTAGAGTTCGGTAGGGGAGACTGGAATTCCTGGTGTAGCGGTGAAATGCGCAGATATCAGGAGGAACACCGGTGGCGAAGGCGGGTCTCTGGGCCGATACTGACGCTGAGGAGCGAAAGCGTGGGGAGCGAACAGGATTAGATACCCTGGTAGTCCACGCTGTAAACGTTGGGCGCTAGGTGTGGGGGGCCTCTCCGGTTCCCTGTGCCGCAGCTAACGCATTAAGCGCCCCGCCTGGGGAGTACGGCCGCAAGGCTAAAACTCAAAGGAATTGACGGGGGCCCGCACAAGCGGCGGAGCATGCGGATTAATTCGATGCAACGCGAAGAACCTTACCTGGGTTTGACATGGCCGCAAAACTCACAGAGATGTGAGGTCCTTCGGGGGCGGTCACAGGTGGTGCATGGCTGTCGTCAGCTCGTGTCGTGAGATGTTGGGTTAAGTCCCGCAACGAGCGCAACCCTCGTTCGATGTTGCCAGCGCGTTATGGCGGGGACTCATCGAAGACTGCCGGGGTCAACTCGGAGGAAGGTGGGGATGACGTCAAGTCATCATGCCCCTTATGTCCAGGGCTTCACGCATGCTACAATGGCCGGTACAATGGGCTGCGATACCGCGAGGTGGAGCGAATCCCAAAAAGCCGGTCTCAGTTCGGATCGGGGTCTGCAACTCGACCCCGTGAAGTCGGAGTCGCTAGTAATCGCAGATCAGCAACGCTGCGGTGAATACGTTCCCGGGCCTTGTACACACCGCCCGTCACGTCACGAAAGTCGGCAACACCCGAAGCCGGTGGCCCAACCCTTGTGGAGGGAGCCGTCGAAGGTGGGGCTGGCGATTGGGACGAAGTCGTAACAAGGTAGCCGTACCGGAAGGTGCGGCTGGATCACCTCCTTTCTAAGGAGCACCTTCACCTGAAAGGGTGCAAGGAGCCCGCGGCCCACGAATGTTGGGTCGGGGTGCTCAGATGGCGGAGACACTGGCAAGTTTTTCCTCGGCAACGGCCGGGTTCCTTCTAGTACAGCCACTTCGGTGGTGGGAACGAAGTCCCTGGTGCGGCTGAGAAAGAATGTGAGCACCCTGTTGGGTCCTGAAGGAACAACCATCGTGTTGTTGTTTCAGAGACTTGGCCAGCCTCCTGTGTGGGGGCTGGAAGTCTGCCAGGCATGGCCTGGCCCCACATACCGCCAACAGTTTGTTGGGTTTGGTGTGGGGCGGATCGGGTTGTGGGTTGGTCGTTTGTTGAGAATTGCACAGTGGACGCGAGCATCTTTGTGGTCAAGTTGTCAAGGGCGAACGGTGAATGCCTTGGCACCAGGAGCCGATGAAGGACGTGGGAGGCCGCGATAGGCCTGGGGGAGCTGTCAACCAAGCTGTGATCCCAGGGTGTCCGAATGGGGAAACCTGGCACCAGTCATGTGGTGTCACCCACACCTGAACACATAGGGTGTGTGGAGGGAACGCGGGGAAGTGAAACATCTCAGTACCCGTAGGAAGAGAAAACAATTTAGTGATTCCGTGAGTAGTGGCGAGCGAAAGCGGATCGAGGCTAAACCGGCTGCGTGTGATACCTGTCAGGGGTTGCGTGGTCGGGGTTGTGGGACCCTGCTGAACAAGCTGACACTTGTTCGAGAAGTTACAAAGTCAGTGGCTAGTCGAACAGTCTGGAATGGCTGACCGTAGACGGTGAAAGTCCGGTAGGTGAAAGTTGCTGACCTTCTGTGGGTGTTCCCGAGTAGCGGCGGACCCCTGAAATCTGCCGTGAATCTGCCAGGACCACCTGGTAAGCCTAAATACTTCCTGGTGACCGATAGCGGACAAGTACCGTGAGGGAATGGTGAAAAGTACCCCGGGAGGGGAGTGAAATAGTACCTGAAACCGTTCGCCTACAATCCGTCGGAGCCTTGCGGGGTGACGGCGTGCCTTTTGAAGAATGAGCCTGCGAGTTAGTGGCATGTGGCGAGGTTAACCCGTGTGGGGGAGCCGTAGCGAAAGCGAGTCTGAATAGGGCGATTCAGTCGCGTGTCCTAGACCCGAAGCGGAGTGATCTAGCCATGGGCAGGCTGAAGCGCGGGTAAGACCGCGTGGAGGGCCGAACCCACCAATGTTGAAAAATTGGGGGATGACCTGTGGTTAGGGGTGAAAGGCCAATCAAACTCCGTGATAGCTGGTTCTCCCCGAAATGCATTTAGGTGCAGCGTCGCGTGTTTCTTGCCGGAGGTAGAGCACTGGATGGTCTAGGGGGCCCACAAGCTTACCGAAATCAGCCAAACTCCGAATGCCGGTAAGTGAGAGCGCGGCAGTGAGACTGCGGGGGATAAGCTTCGTAGTCGAGAGGGAAACAGCCCAGATCACCAGCTAAGGCCCCTAAGCGTGTGCTAAGTGGAAAAGGATGTGGGGTCGCATAGACAACCAGGAGGTTGGCTTAGAAGCAGCCACCCTTTAAAGAGTGCGTAATAGCTCACTGGTCAAGTGGTTCCGCGCCGACAATGTAGCGGGGCTCAAGCACACCGCCGAAGCTGTGGCATTCACATTTTATCCTCGCTTGGACTTGATTCCTTGTGCAGGTGTGTGGATGGGTAGGGGAGCGTCGTGCCGCGAGTGAAGCAGCGGGGTGACCCAGTTGTGGACGCGGCACGAGTGAGAATGCAGGCATGAGTAGCGAAAGAAGGGTGAGAAACCCTTCCGCCGGATGACCAAGGGTTCCAGGGCCAGGCTAATCCGCCCTGGGTGAGTCGGGACCTAAGGCGAGGCCGAGAGGCGTAGTCGATGGACAACGGGTTGATATTCCCGTACCCGCGAAAGAGCGTCCCTGATGAACCTCGTTGTGCTAACCACCCAAACCATCCAAGACCTTCGGGTTGAGGGTGGGGAGCGTGGGAACCTGATGGGTAGTAGTCAAGCGATGGGGTGACGCAGGAAGGTAGCTGAGCCCGGCCGGTGGTTGTGCCGGGGTAAGCGTGTAGGCCGTGTTGTAGGCAAATCCGCAACACATGAAGGCTGAGACGTGATGCCGAGCCGATTCAGGTGAAGTCAGTGATCCTATGCTGCCGAGAAAAGCCTCTAGCGAGTTCTTAGCGGCCCGTACCCCAAACCGACACAGGTGGTCAGGTAGAGAATACCGAGGCGATCGGGCGAACTGTGGTTAAGGAACTCGGCAAATTGCCCCCGTAACTTAGGGAGAAGGGGGGCCGGAGACGTGAAGCCCCGCGCGGGTGGAGCGTTGTATGGCCGCAGAGAGCAGGGGGAAGCGACTGTTTACTAAAAACACAGGTCCATGCGAAGAAGTAATTCGATGTATATGGACTGACGCCTGCCCGGTGCTGGAACGTTAAGGGGACCTGTTAGCTCTTCGGGGCGAAGCGGAGAACTTAAGCGCCAGTAAACGGCGGTGGTAACTATAACCATCCTAAGGTAGCGAAATTCCTTGTCGGGTAAGTTCCGACCTGCACGAATGGCGTAACGACTTCCCCACTGTCTCAACCACAGGCCCGGCGAAATTGCAGTACGAGTAAAGATGCTCGTTACGCGCGGCAGGACGGAAAGACCCCGGGACCTTTACTATAGCTTGACATTGGTACTCGAATTAGCTTGTGTAGGATAGGTGGGAGCCGGTGAAGTCCATACGCCAGTATGGGTGGAGGCAATCTTGAAATACCACTCTGGTTGATTTGGGTATCTAACTTCGGACCGTTATCCGGTTCAGGGACAGTGTCTGGTGGGTAGTTTAACTGGGGCGGTTGCCTCCTAAAAGGTAACGGAGGCGCCCAAAGGTTCCCTCAGCCTGGTTGGCAATCAGGTGTTGAGTGCAAGTACACAAGGGAGCTTGACTGTGAGACTGACAGGTCGAGCAGGGACGAAAGTCGGGACTAGTGATCCGGCACTTGCGAGTGGAAGCGGTGTCGCTCAACGGATAAAAGGTACCCCGGGGATAACAGGCTGATCTTCCCCAAGAGTCCATATCGACGGGATGGTTTGGCACCTCGATGTCGGCTCGTCGCATCCTGGGGCTGTAGCAGGTCCCAAGGGTTGGGCTGTTCGCCCATTAAAGCGGTACGCGAGCTGGGTTTAGAACGTCGTGAGACAGTTCGGTCCCTATCCGCCGTGCGCGTAGGATACTTGAGAAGGGCTGTCCCTAGTACGAGAGGACCGGGACGGACGAACCTCTGGTGTGCCAGTTGTCCTGCCAAGGGCACGGCTGGTTAGCTACGTTCGGAAGGGATAACCGCTGAAAGCATCTAAGCGGGAAGCCTGCTTCAAGATGAGGTATCCCACCCACCTTGGTGGGGTAAGGCCCCCAGCTAGACGACTGGGTTGATAGGCCGGAAATGTAAGCCCGGTAACGGGTTCAGTTGACCGGTACTAATAGGCCGAGGACTTGACTACTAAGCTGCTACGCGTCCACTGTGCAACTCTGAACAAGCGAACACCCGTGTATTGGTGCCGGGGTTGTTTGATATGTTCATAGAGTTACGGCGGTCATGGCGGAGGGGAAACGCCCGGTTACATTCCGAACCCGGAAGCTAAGCCCTCCAGCGCCGATGGTACTGCACTCGTGAGGGTGTGGGAGAGTAGGACGCCGCCGGACAATCTTCCAGTCGAGGGCCGCCCCATCCGGGTCGGCCCTCGACTGCGTAGCGCCATTGGTGGCGCAATCAGGAAGGATGTACCTGTGAGTTCAGGACCGCAGGGCGGAGACCGTCCCCGTCGTTACGAAGACCGTACTGACGGTGCGGGCGGAAGCGACCGCGGCCCGCGCCGCGATGACCAAGGCCGGCCCCCGTACCGGGGAGACCGCGACAGCGGCGGCGGCGCCCGAGGCGGATACGCCGGCGGCCGCGACTCTGGCTCCCGTGGTGGTGACCGGGACAGCTCTCGCTCCAGCGCCCCCCGTGAGGGCGGCTACCGTGGCGGCGACCGCCGCGAGGGTGGTTTCCGGGGCGGCGACCGCGACGGCTCGCGCTCCAGCGCTCCCCGCGAAGGTGGCTACCGTGGCGGCGACCGTGATGGGTCACGCTCGGGTGCCCCGCGTGAGGGCGGTTTCCGGTCCGGCGCTCCCCGTGAGGGTGGTTTCCGGGGCGGCGACCGTGACGGTTCGCGTTCCAGCGCTCCGCGCGAAGGTGGCTACCGTGGCGGCGACCGCGACGGTGGTTTCCGTGGCGGCGACCGCCGCGAAGGCGGCTTCCGGGGCGGCGACCGTGACGGTTCGCGCTCGGGTGCTCCCCGTGAGGGCGGTTTCCGGGGCGGCGACCGTGACGGTTCGCGTTCCAGCGCTCCGCGCGAGGGTGGTTTCCGTGGTGGTGACCGTCGTGAGGGCGGTTACCAGGGTGGCGACCGCACTCGCTCCGGCCCGCCGCGCGAAGGTGGCTTCCGTGGCGGTGACCGCGAGGGCGGTTTCCGTGGCGGCGACCGTCGCGAAGGCGGCTTCCGTGGCGGCGACCGTGACGGCTCGCGTTCCAGCGCTCCCCGTGAGGGCGGCTACCGGGGCGGCGACCGCGACGGCTCGCGTTCCAGCGCTCCCCGTGAGGGCGGCTACCGGGGCGGCGACCGCGACGGCTCGCGTTCCAGTGCCCCCCGTGAGGGCGGTTTCCGTGGCGGCGACCGTCGCGAGGGTGGTTTCCGCGGTGGTGACCGCGAGGGTGGTTTCCGTGGCGGCGACCGCGATGGATCGCGTTCCAGCGCTCCCCGTGAGGGTGGCTTCCGTGGCGGCGACCGCGACGGTGGTTTCCGGGGCGGCGACCGCCGCGAGGGTGGCTTCCGTGGCGGAGACCGCGATGGATCGCGTTCCAGTGCTCCCCGTGAGGGTGGCTTCCGTGGCGGCGACCGCGACGGTTCGCGTTCCAGTGCTCCCCGCGAGGGTGGCTTCCGCGGTGGGGACCGCGAGGGTGGTTTCCGTGGTGGTGACCGTCGTGAGGGCGGTTACCAGGGCGGCGACCGCACTCGCTCCGGCCCGCCGCGCGAAGGTGGCTTCCGTGGCGGTGACCGCGAGGGCGGCTTCCGTGGCGGCGACCGGGACAGCTCGCGTTCCAGTGCTCCCCGCGAGGGTGGCTTCCGTGGCGGTGACCGCGAGGGTGGTTTCCGTGGTGGTGACCGTCGTGAGGGCGGTTACCAGGGCGGCGACCGCACTCGCTCCGGCCCGCCGCGCGAAGGTGGCTTCCGTGGCGGTGACCGCGAGGGCGGTTTCCGTGGCGGCGACCGTCGCGAAGGCGGCTTCCGTGGCGGAGACCGGGACAGCTCGCGTTCCAGTGCCCCCCGTGAGGGCGGCTTCCGCGGCGGCGACCGTGACGGTTCGCGTTCCAGCGCTCCCCGTGAGGGCGGTTTTCGGGGCGGGGACCGTGACGGTTCGCGTTCCAGCGCTCCCCGTGAGGGTGGCTTCCGTGGCGGCGACCGTCGCGAAGGCGGCTTCCGTGGCGGCGACCGGGACAGCTCGCGTTCCAGTGCCCCCCGCGAGGGCGGTTTCCGTGGCGGTGACCGCGAGGGCGGCCACCGGGGCGGAGAGCGTACCGGGGGTTTCCGGTCCGACGATCGGCCGCGTCGCGACGGGGAGTTCCGTCGCGATGACCGCGCGGGTGGCTCCGAGTCGTCCGAGAGCGGGCGTAACTCGGCCCCGGCGCTGCCGGACGACATCGTCGCGACCGACCTCGACAAGGACGTCCGCGCTGAGCTGCTCTCGCTGAACAAGCCGGTCGCCGAGACGGTGGCCCGGCACCTGGTCGCCACTGGGCAGCTGATCGACGAGGACCCGGCCGAGGCGTTGGCACACGCGCTGGCCGCCCGGCGGCTCGCGTCGCGCATCTCCGCTGTCCGTGAGGCGGTCGGTCTGGCCGCTTACCGTGCAGGGGAGTGGCAGTCGGCGATCGCCGAGCTGCGCACGTACCACCGGATGAGCGGGTTGCAGAGCCACCTGGCCGTGCTCGCGGACTGCGAGCGGGCTCTCGGCCGGCCGGAGCGGGCCATCGACCTGTTCCGTGGCGCGGACCGGGAGAAGCTGGACCAGGCCGTGGCGATCGAACTGCTGATCGTCGCCGCCGGCGCGCGGGGTGACCTCGGGCAGAAGGACGCCGCGGTCGCGATGCTCCAGGTCCCGGACCTCACCAACGAGGCCACCGTGCCGTGGACGGCCCGGCTGCGGTACGCGTACGCCGACGCGCTGCTCGCGGTGGGCCGGCGCGAGGAGGCCCGCGAATGGTTCTCCCGCGCCGCCGACGTGGACACCGAGGGCGAGACCGACGCCGCCGAGCGGCTGCTCGAGCTCGACGGCGTGGTCATCGAGGGTGACGACGAGGAAGAGGCCGCCGAGGAGATCGCCGCAGGCCCGGGTGCTCCCGGCGCGGTGCCGGCCCGACCCGACGCCGACCTGGCCGGTGACGAGAACGACGACGAAGACGACGACGCCGACGAAGACGACGACGAAGACGACGACGCCGACGACGACGCCGACGAGGACGACGACGACGAAGAAGACGAGGACTTCGACGACGACGAGGAGGACGACGCCGTCGGCCGTCCCGCCGACGACGAAGGCTTCGACGGCGAGGACGAGGACCGTCACCCCACCGAGAGCGGCAACGCCGACACGGCCACCACTGGCGACAGCGCCGTGACGAACGGGGGCGCGGCGAACGGGGGCGCGGCGAACGCCGACGAAACCGTGTCGGCCCGGGACGACGAGTCGGGGTCGACGCAGCGGTGAGCGCGGGCGTGGGGGAGCGGCTGGTCGACGGGTACACCCTGGTCGTCTTCGACCTGGACGGCGTGATCTACCTGATCGACCGGCCGATCCCCGGCGCCGTCGAGACGGTGGCCCGGCTGCACGCCGAGGGACGGGCGGTGGCGTACGCCACCAACAACGCGTCCCGCCGGTCCAGCGAGGTCGCGGACCTGCTGACCGGGATGGGCGTGCCGGCCCGGCCGGAGGAGGTCCTCACCTCCGCCGCCGCCTCGGCCGAGTTGCTGCGCGACCGGCTGCCCGCCGGCGCGTCGGTGCTGGTGGTCGGCGCGGAGGCGCTGCGCGCGGAGCTGCGCGCGGTCGGTCTGAACCCGGTCACCCAGGCCGATGAGAAGCCGGCGGCGGTGGTGCAGGGGTACGGCCCGCAGGTGGGCTGGGCCGAGCTGGCCGAAGCGTCGGTCGCGGTGCGGGCGGGTGCGATCTGGATCGCCACCAACACCGATCGGACCCTGCCCAGTGGGCGGGGGCCATTGCCCGGGAACGGTTCGCTGGTCGCCGTGCTGCGTACGGCACTGGAGCGAGACCCCGACGTGGTGGTCGGCAAGCCGGAGCCGGCGCTGTTCGAGACCGCCGCCCGGCGCAGTGGCGGTGGGCGGAGCCTGGTGGTGGGTGACCGGCTGGACACCGACATCGAGGGCGCCCGCCGGGCCGGGCTGGACAGCCTGCTCGTGCTCACCGGCGTCAGCGGCGTACCGGAGCTGCTGGCCGCCGAGCCGCAGCGACGTCCCACGTACGTCGCGAAAGACCTGGCGGGGCTCTTCGATCCGGCTGCCGCCGTGCGGGTCCCGGGCCCGGCGGAGGCCGGCGGCTGGTCCGTGACCGACCGGAACGGCACGCTGGAGCTGGCCGGGACCGGTCGGCCGCTGGACGCCCTGGCCGCGCTCTGCGCGGTGGCCTGGTCGGCGCCGGTGCCGGCGCTGCCGAAGATCCGCCCGGTGGGCCCGGACGCGGCCCACGCGGTGGAGAGTTTCGGTCTGACCGCGGCGGCGTGAGCCGGGGCGGTCGTCAGAGCAGCTTGCGCAACTTGAGCAGGTCGAACGGGTTGGCCTTGATCGACACCCGGCGGGAGGTCACCGCGCTGGTGACGTCCAGGTCGCCACGGACCAGGGCGAGCAGGTCGTCGCTGGACGTGCTCAGCGCGATCTTGGCCTTGGGGTCGTCGCCGTCGGTCAGCTCGACCAGTCGGCCGCCGGTGATCCGGCCGTGGAACGCGGTGTCCAGGTCGGTGATCCGGCAGGCCAGCGTCCGGTCCAGGTCGATCCGATCGCGTACCGTCTCGGCGTTGCGATCCAACCGGGCGGCGAGCTCCTGCAACGCCTGCCGGCACTCGTCCACGCTGGCCACATCTCCCCCTAGCTGATCGCCACGCCGTCCTCGGCACCGTACCGCACGGGTCAGTCCGGGGTGCCCGGTAGCGTGACACCTGCACACCCCGCCCCGTGGAAGGACTCAGGCATGCAGGACGCGTGGCGCGCCTACCTCGAACTGGCCATGGGCCTTGCGGAGGCGCCCCGGAAGAAGGCCCAGGACGTGGCACGTCGCCTCGTCGGCTCCGGCGGCGCGACCGCCGCCCAGCTCCAGGCCCTCGGCGAGGAACTGGTCACCACCGGCGCCGCCAACCGGGAGGCGCTGACCAAGCTGGTCCGCTTCGAGGTCGACCGGGCCCTCGGCGCGGTCGGTCTGGCCACCGCCGACGAGGTGGCCGAGCTGACCCGGCGGGTGCACGACCTGGAACGGCAGCTGCGGGAGGCGCGGTCCACCGAGCCGGCCGCCGGCCCCACGCCACAGCCCGACCCGACCGTCGCCGCGCGGCCCGGCACCGGTCTCGTGCCGTCCGACGCCTCGGCCGGTGCCCCGGTCTCCGCGCCGGTGGCGAAGAAGGCCGTCGCGAAGAAGGCGGTCGCCAAGAAGGCCATCGCCAAGAAGCCGCCGGCGACGATCAGCCGGACCGCCGACGAGGACGTCCCGACGCCGGCCGTGATGCCCGCGAAGAAGGCGGTCCGCAAGCAGCGGCCGGACGACGCCGAATGACCCGGCCCGGTCCACCGCCGGGCGGGTCCTTCCCGGCCCGTCCAGGCCCGCCGGCTGGCGGCTCGTTCCCGGCCCGTCCCGCTCCGCCGGCTGGCGGGTCCTTTCCGGCCCGTCCCGGTCCGCCGGTGGGTGCCCGCCCCGGGCCGCCGCCGGATCTCGGGGACGACGAGACGCGGCATCCGGCGGTGGACGCCGCCGTGCTGGCCATCGCCAACGCGGCGACGCTCGCTCCCGCTGACCAGATCGCCCAGTACGAGGCGGCCTACGAGACGCTGCGGGAAACCCTCGCCACCATCGACCAGACCTGAGCGGGACGACAGGCCTGAGCAGACCGGAGAACCACCCATGGCACGTCGTAACCGGCTGGACGCCGAACTCGTCCGCCGCGGTCTGGCCCGCTCGCGTGAGCAGGCCGCCGCGTTGGTGGAGGCCGGCCGGGTCCAACTGCGGGGTGTGGTCGCCCGCAAGGCGGCCGCGATGGTCGACCCCGCCGACCCGCTCCTGGTGACCGGGGCTGACCCGGCCGAGGAGTACGTCTCCCGAGGCGGGCACAAGCTCGCCGGCGCGCTGGCCGCGTTCGCCCCCGGTGGGCTGCACGTGGCCGGGCGGCGTTGCCTGGACGCGGGAGCGTCGACCGGTGGGTTCACCGACGTGCTGCTGCGCGCCGACGCGGCCGAGGTGGTGGCCGTGGACGTCGGCTACGGGCAGCTCGCCTGGCCGCTGCGCACGAACGAGCGGGTCCGCGTCCTGGAGCGCACGAATGTCCGTACCCTCGATGCTGACACGATCGGTGGCCCGGTCGACCTCACGGTGGCCGACCTGTCGTTCATCTCGCTGCGACTGGTGCTGCCGGCGCTGGCCGGCTGCACCCGCGACGACGGTGACCTGGCATTGATGGTCAAGCCGCAGTTCGAGGTCGGCAAGGACCGGGTCGGTGCCGGCGGTGTGGTCCGCGATCCGGAGCTGCGCGCCGAAGCGGTGCTGGACGTTGCCGCGGCGGCCGCGCGGCTCGGCCTCGGACTGGCCGACGTGGCGGCCAGCCCGCTGCCCGGGCCGAGCGGCAACGTGGAGTTCTTCGTATGGTTGCGCCGGGGCGCACCAGCGGCCGACCCGGAGCGGGTGCGGGCCGTGGTGGCGGCCGGGCCGGACGGCTCGACGACGGCCGGCGACGTGCCGGACGTGGCGGCGGAGGAGGTCGCAGGGTGAACGTGCGCAGTGAGGGCGCCGCAACGGGCCGCGCGGTGACACGCGGCCGTGCCGAGGCGACGGCGCCGGTGGCGCGACGCCGACCGGTCCGGCGTGGGTGGGCGGCCCGATGAGCCGGACCGCGCTGCTGGTGACCCACACCGGCCGTCGGCGCAGCACGGAGCACGCCCGGTCGGTCGCCGCCGACCTGATCGACGCCGGTTTCGAAGTACGGGTGGTCGCCGACGAGGCCGATGACCTCGACCTGCCCGGTGTGGTGCCGGTCGCCGGCCCGCAGGCCGCCGAGGGCGCCGAGATCGTCTTCGCGCTCGGTGGGGACGGCACCTTCCTGCGTGCCGCCGAGCTGGCCCGGCCCGCGAAGGCGCCGCTGCTCGGCATCAACCTCGGCAAGGTGGGCTTCCTGGCGGAGGCGGAGATCGACGACCTGGACACGGCGGTCCGGGATGTCGTCGGCCGCAACTACACGGTCGACGAGCGGCTGACCCTGGACGTCACGGCCGAGTTCGACGGCGGGCCGACCATCGAGTCCTGGGCGCTCAACGAGATCAGCATCGAGAAGGGCGAGCGGGCCCAGATGCTCGAGCTGCTCGTCGACGTGGACGGCCGGCCGCTGTCGCGCTATGGCTGTGACGGTGTCGTCTGCGCCACCCCCACCGGCTCCACCGCGTACGCGTTCTCCGGTGGCGGCCCGGTGGTCTGGCCGGAGGTGGAGGCGTTGCTGCTGGTGCCGATCAGCGCGCACGCGTTGTTCAGCCGCCCGTTGGTGACGGCCCCGACGTCCACCTTCGTGATCACCGTCGACCCGTTCACCACCCTCGCCGTGCTCTCCTGCGACGGCCGGCGCGTCTACGACCTGCCGCCCGGCGCGCGGGTGACGGTGCGCCGGGGCGCCCTGCCGGTGCGCATCGTGCGGCTGCGCCCCCGCCCGTTCACCGACCGGCTGGTGGCCAAGTTCGGCCTCCCCGTGCACGGCTGGCGCGGCAGCCGCCGGTGACCGTGGCGCACACGGTCAGTGGATGTCGGGTGTCCACCTGACGACATGTCGCCGCTGCGGCGGCGGGCGACTAGTGACCTGGTGACACGCTCCGACGCAGACTCCGATCGGCCCTCGTCTACGGATGGCGGGCCTGGAGGAGTAGAGGAGCCCATCGCATGCACTGGTCCCCACGCTGGCTCGCCGTCGGCGCGGTCGGCGCGTTGGTGGTCGGCGTCGCCGCACCGGCGTCCGCCGACCCGCCCGCCCGGCCCACCGGCCCGACGTCGGGCACGCCCGCCCAGCACGCACCTGTCCGCATCACCCTGATTACCGGCGACCAGGTCGAGCTCGCGCCCGCGGCGCCGGGCCGGGTCGCCGCCACTGTCCGCCCGGGACCCGGGCGCGAGCGGGTCATCTTCCAGACCCTGGAGGTCGACGGCCGGCTGCGGGTGCTGCCCAGCGACGCCCTGCCCTACGTTTCGAGCGGGGTCCTCGACGCCAACCTGTTCGACGTGCAGGAGTTGGCCGCCGACGGATACGGCGACGCCGCGCAGGGCGCGTTGCCACTGATCGTGCGCTATCAGGAGCAGGCGGCCGGGCGGGTCAAGCCGCTTGCCGGTGCCACCGATGCCCGGCCGCTGGAGAGCATCAACGGCGCGGCGCTGCGGGTCGGCAAGGGCGCCCTCGGCAGCCTGTGGACCACGCTCGCCGGTACGCCGGCCAGCCGGACCACGACTGCCGCCGCGCCCCGGCTGGGTGCTGGCATCGCCCGTATCTGGCTGGACGGGCGAGTCCGCCCGGCGCTGGAGCACTCCGTGCCGCAGATCGGCGCCCCGACCGCCTGGGCGGCCGGGCGCGACGGTGCCGGTGTGAAGGTGGCGGTGCTCGACACCGGCGTCGATGCCACCCACCCCGACCTGGCCGGTCGGATCGCCGAGGCGCAGGACTTTTCCGGCAGCGGCAGCGCCCGCGACGGGCACGGCCACGGCACCCACGTGGCCGCCACCATCGCCGGCAGCGGGGCGGCGTCCGACGGGCTCCGCAAGGGCGTTGCCCCGGGTGCGCGGTTGCTGGTTGGCAAGGTGCTCGACGACGGTGGCTCCGGCTACAGCTCGTCCATCATCGCGGGCATGGAGTGGGCCGCCCACTCCGGCGCGAAGGTGGTCAGCATGAGCCTCGGTGGCGACCCGACCGACGGCACCGACCCGATGAGCCAGGCGGTGAACGACCTGACCGCCGAGACCGGCGCGCTGTTCGTGGTCGCCGCCGGCAACTCGGGTGCCGCGCGTACCGTCGGCGCGCCCGGCGCGGCCGCGGCGGCGCTCACCGTCGGCGCGGTGGACCGTGCCGACAACCTGGCGGAGTTCTCCAGCCGGGGCCCGCGCCTCGGCGACAACGGCCTCAAGCCCGAGATCACCGCGCCGGGCGTCGGCATCGTCGCCGCCCGGGCCGCCGGCACCGCCATGGGTACGCCGGTGGACGACGCGTACACGACCGCGTCCGGCACCTCGATGGCCACCCCGCACGTGGCCGGGGCGGCGGCGATCCTCGCTCAGGAATACCCCGACTGGCCCGCGGCGAAGCTCAAGGACGCGCTGGTCAGCACCACGAAGGCGAACCCGGCGCTGACCGTCTTCGAGCAGGGTGGCGGTCGGGTCGACGTGGCGCGGGCGCTCGGGCAGCAGGTGTACGCCTCGGCCACCGCAGACTTCGGCCGGATCTCCACCGGCGGTGCGGCGGTCGAGCGGACCGTGACGTACACCAACGGCACGAAGACCGCGCAGACCCTGCGACTGGCCCTGGAACTGCGCAACCTGGACACCGGCGCGGCCGAGCCCGACGGGGTCGCCGTGACCTCCGGCGAGGTGACCGTGCCGGCGGGCGGCAGCGTGGGCGTGCCGCTGCGCGCCGACCCGGCGAAGCTGGGCCGGGGCCCGCACGGTGGCTGGCTGGTGGCGACAGGCACGGACGGCGTCGCCGTGCGCACCCCGGTCGGGCTCACCGTCAGCGGTCCCGTGCACCAACTCACCATCAAGCTGCTGGACCGGCAGGGGCAGCCGGGCCTCTCGCCGGGGTTGACCGTCTTCGGTGAACAGCCCGAGTCGGACTTCTGGGGCATGTGGGGTGGCGAGGGCACCCTGGAGGTCGAGGAGGGCGCGTACGTGCTGACCGCGCTGGTCACGCACGGCGTCCCCCTGGACGAGCAGATGACCCAGATCATCGAGCCGGAGGTGACCGTCGACCGGGACCTGACCGTGGTGCTCGACGCGCGCAAGGGCACGCCGGTGCGGATTGAGACGCCGAAGCCCAGCGAGCAGCGGGCCACGCTCAGCTACTACGTGCACCGAGTGCTGGGCAATGGCCGGCAGATCGACCACGGTGTGATGGCCTACAGCACCGTTCAGCAGGTCAACGTCACGCCGACTCGGCAGGTGCGCCAGGGCGAGTTCGAGTTCGCCTCGCGGTGGCAGCTCGTCGCGCCCATGGTGGACGCGAAGATCAGCGGGGTGTCCGGTCCGTCGGACATCAACCTGCTGGGCACGTCGCCGGCGCCGACCGGTCGGCGGAAGCTGCCGCTGGTCTGGGCCGGCACCGGCACCCCCGCCGAGCTGACCCGGGTGCGGGGCGCCGCCGTGCTGCTCGGCGCCGACCCGAACCGCTCGGAGGAGGAGCAGGTGGCCGCCGCCGCGGCAGCCGGCGCCGCCGCGGTGCTGATCGTCCGGCCGGAGGACCAGAGCGCGTGGACGGTCTGGCGGCCCACCGGAGAGCCGCTGCCGATCCCGTCGATGGTGGTCGCGTACGACGACGGGCAGCGGCTGATCGCGGCGGCGCGCAAGGGCCGGGCGACGCTGGACCTGACGCTGACCGTGGACAGCCCCTACCTGTACGACGTGTGGCAGGTGTCGAAGGGTCGGGTGCCGGAGCGTGTCGTGCACACGGTGACCGCCAAGAACACCGCCGAGGTGACCGCGAGCTACGGCGACATGGGTGCGGGCTGGGCCACCGAGGAGCGGTTCGGCTGGCGTCCGTGGCAGGAGTACGCCTGGAACGACGACCAGCGCATGGTCCGCAACGGCACCACCCGGCAGGAGTTCGTCAGCGCCGGGGACTCCTGGTGGCAGCAACGGGTGCTGCACAAGCAGATGTTCATGCAGTGGGGGCAGCTGGCCGGTGGTCTGACGCAGCAGCCCCGGCGCTACGCCGCCGACGACCGGGTGACCGAGACCTGGCACGCGCCGGTGCTGCGCCCGGCCGTCCCGGCCAGCGGGGCGCCGGTGCCCACCCGCACCGGTGACAACCTGGAGCTGCGGGTGCCCGAGTTCGTCGACGCCGACGGGCACTACAGCGTGGCCGGCGAGAGCGAGGAGTCGGACACCGTCGCGGCGCGGGTCAGCCGCAACGGGCAGCAGATCGCCGACCTCTCCGACGGCTGGGCGTCGGTGCCCACGACCGCCGGGGCCGCCCGCTACCGCCTGGACGTGAGCACCCAGCGGTCCTCGGCCGAGTGGCGTTACGGCACGCGGACCGACACGGCCTGGGAGTTCACCTCGGCCCGACCGGCGGGCGACAAGGCCAAGCCGTTGTCGCTGCTGCAGGTGGACTACCGGGTGCCGGCCGACCTGCTCGGCACGGTACGCGGCAACCGGCCGCACCAGGTGGGGCTGACCCTGCGGCAGCCGGCCGGGGTGCCGGCGCCGACCGGTGCCAGCGTCCGCGTGCAGGTCTCCTTCGACGGGGGCGTGACCTGGCGCAACGCGCCGACCACGGGGTCGGGCACCCGGTTCACCGCGACCGTGCCGGCGGGGCGCGGATCGGTGTCGCTGCGGGTGCACGCCGCCGACCGGGCCGGGAACACCGTCGACCAGACGGTGCTCCAGGCGTACGGGCTGCGCTGATCGGGCGGGGCGGGGCGGGGCGGGGGCGGGGGGGCCCCCCCCCCCCCCGCCGGTTGAGGGTCCGCCGTCGGTCGACGGCGGGCCCTTCCGCGTCAGAGCCAGCCGCGTCGGGCCACCTGGAACGCCAACCCGGGCCGGGTGTCCACGCCGGCGGCGGCCATCAGGTCGGCGATCCGCCGTTGCACGGTCCGCCGGCTCACCCCGAGCTGGGAGGCGATGGACTTGTCCGGTACGCCCGCCACGAACAGCGACAGCAGCCGGGCCTCGTCGGCGTCGGGCTGGTAACCGTCGCCCGGGCGGTCCTCGGGCTCCGGCCGTCGAGCCTCGGGGGCCGCGACGGCGAGGGGGTCGTCGAGGCGCAGCCGGGTGGCCACCCGCCAGTGACTCTCGAACAGGGCGAGCAGCGCGTCGAGCAGTTGACTGCGGCCGATCACCGCGGCGCTCGGTTCGCCGCCGTCGCGGTCGGGCACCAACGGGCAGATGGCCGTGCGGGCGTCCACGATGGCCAGTCGGACCGGCAGCCGGTCCAGGACGCGGGCCTGCTCCCCGGCGGCGACCCCCTTGGCCAGGTCGGCCAACGCGCCCGGCTCCAGCAGCAGGTCACGCTCGTAGATGGCCCGGTAGCTCACCCCACGGGCCAGCGCGTCGAACTCCTCGACATTCTCCGGGCCGGCCATGGCGAGGGGATTGGCCCGGCAGAACCAGAGCACCTCGGTACGCGCCGAGTTCTGCAGGTCGCGCAGGCGGTCCCGCAGAACCCGGGCGCCGGTGATCACCTCGACCAGGTGGTCGACGTGGTGTCGGCGCAGCCCGGAGCGGTACTCCTCGGCCAGTTGGGTGACCAGTCGGCGGGCCGACTCCAGGTCCTCCTGACGGCGCAGCAGCGTCCCGCCGAGGGCGACGTCCGGGGCGGTCGGGCGCAGCGGGGCGTCCGGTTCGTTGTCGCTGCGCTGCACGAGGCCCTTGCCGCGCAGCGCCTCGACCTGGGCGACGACCTGCTCACGGGGCCGGTGCAGGCGACCGGCCAACTCGTCGATGCGGGCCGTGGTGAGCTGGAGCAGGCAGCGGTAGAGCTCCTCCTCAGCCGAGGTCAGGCCGATCACGTCCAACACGGGGCAGAACTGTACGTCGGCCCGGTACGGGCCGTACCCGGGCCCGTCGGCTGGTCAATTGTCGGGCCTCGCGTCTACTGTCGGTGGCTGTGCTGGAAGAGCTGCGCATCACCGGACTGGGCGTCATCGAAGACACCACGCTGCCGTTGACCGGCGGCATGAACGTCATCACCGGCGAGACCGGTGCGGGCAAGACGATGGTGGTCACCGGCCTCGGCCTGCTCTTCGGCGGCCGGGCCGACGCCGGGCGGGTCCGCGCCCAACCCGGCCGTGCCGTGGTGGAGGGGCGGCTGCGGCTGCAGGGGCGGGTCGCCGACGCCGTGCACGCGCGCATCATCGAGGCCGGTGGTGAACCCGACGAGGACGGCTCGGTGCTGCTGAGCCGCACGGTGACGGTGGAGGGGCGCTCGCGCGCCCACGTCGGCGGTCGGAGCATGCCGGTGTCGATGCTCGGTGAGGTCGGCGAGCAGGCGGTCGCCGTGCACGGCCAGTCCGACCAGCTGCGGTTGCTGCGCCCGGCCGAGCAGCGGGCCGCACTGGACCGGTTCGCCGGCCCCGCGCACGAGAAGCTGCTCGACGCGCTGCGCGAGGCGTACACGGGGTGGCGTCGGGTCGTCGACGACCTGGCCGACCGGCGGCGCAACGCCCGCGAGCGCAACCAGGAGGCCGACCTGCTGCGGCTGGGCCTCGACGAGATCACCCGGGTCGATCCGCAGCCCGGTGAGGACGACGAGCTGAAGACCGAGGCGCAGCGGTTGGAGCACGCCGAGGGCCTGCGGACGGCCGCGCAGATCGCCCAGCAGTGCGTGGCCGGTGGCGCGGAGGCCGCCGAGGAGACCCCGGACGCGGCGGTGCTGCTCGGCACCGCCCGGCGGACCCTGGAGGCGCAGTCCGGCACCGATCCGGCGCTCGGTGAGCTGGCGGCCCGCCTGGAGGAGGCGGCCACGCTGGTCACCGACGTGTCCGCGGAGCTGTCGGCGTACCTGGCGACGCTGGACGCGGACCCGGCCCGGTTGCAGCACGTCTACGAGCGGCGGGCGGCGCTGCGCGCGTTGACCCGCAAGTACGCCGACGACGTCGACGGGGTGATCGCCTGGGCCGATCGGGCGCGTACCCGACTGTCCGACCTGGACATGTCCGACGACGTGCTCGACGAGTTGGAGCGCGAGGGCCAGCGGCTCGCCGTCGAGGTGGCCGATCTGGCCGGGCGGGTGTCCACCTCCCGGCAGGAGGCGGCGATCCGCTTCGCCGATCAGGTCACCGTCGAGTTGGCCGGGCTGGCCATGCCGCACGCGCGGATCGAGGTGGCGGTGCTGCCCCGTCCGGCCGGGCGTGCCGAGCCGACGCTTGCGGTCAACGGCGTCGAGGTGGGTGTCACTCCGGACGGCGGTGACGAGGTGGAGTTGCGGTTGCTGGCCCACCCGGGCGCGCCGTCGCTGCCGTTGCAGCGCGGCGCCTCCGGCGGTGAGCTGTCCCGGGTGATGCTCGCCATCGAGGTGGTGTTCGCCGGCTCCGGTGGCCCGCCCACGTTGGTCTTCGACGAGGTCGACGCGGGGGTCGGCGGGCAGGCGGCGGTGGAGATCGGCCGCCGGTTGGCCCGGCTGGCCCGCAGCCACCAGGTGCTGGTGGTCACGCACCTGCCGCAGGTGGCGGCGTTCGCCGACCGGCATCTGGTGGTGGCGAAGGACATCGGCGGCGCGGTGACGACCAGCGGGGTGCGCGTGGTGGAGGACACCGAGCGGGCTCGGGAGTTGGCGCGCATGCTGGCGGGTTTGCCCGATTCGGATCTGGGTATCGCCCATGCCGAGGAGCTTTTGGCAGTGGCCGCCAAGGAAAGGCGGTTGTGACGCCGCGTATTGTGAGCGCAAGCACACCGGCTTGTGCCGGTGTGTGCTTCCCTGGGTAGGCGGCCCTGCTCAGGCATGTCGCGACAGAAAAGCCTGCCTCACATGCCAGGATGGTCACGATGCGTCTACCCACGTTGCGCCGGAACCGGAACTCCGAACCGGGCAGAGTCCTCGGCACCGCGCGCCTTGATCGCCGGACGAAACGCCTGGTCGGTCGGCTGCGCCCCGGTGACATTGCGGTCATCGACCACGTCGACCTGGACCGGGTGGCGGCCGACTCGCTCGTCGCCGTCGGGGTCGCGGCGGTGCTCAACGCCAAGCCCTCGGTCTCCGGCCGTTACCCGAACCTCGGCCCGGAGGTGTTGATCGCCGCCGGCATTCCGCTCCTCGACGACCTGGGGGAGGGCGTCTTCGAGCGCATCCGCGAGGGCGACCTGGTGCGCATCGAGGGCAACACGGTCTTCGCCGGTGACGAGCCGGTGGCGCACGGCACCCTTCAGGACGCCGAGTCGGTCGGTAAGGCGATGGCGGACGCCCGGGAGGGTCTGTCGGTGCAGTTGGAGGCGTTCGCCGCCAACACGATGGACTACCTGCGTCAGGAACGCGACCTGCTGCTCGACGGTGTCGGGGTGCCGGACATCGAGACCCAGATGCAGGGTCGGCACTGTCTGATCGTGGTGCGCGGCTATGACTACAAGGCCGACCTGGACGTGCTGCGCCCGTACATCCGGGAGTTCAAGCCGGTGCTCATCGGCGTCGACGGCGGCGCGGACGCCCTGGTCGAGGCCGGCTACACCCCCGACATGATCATCGGGGACATGGATTCGGTCACCGACGACGTGCTGCGCTGCGGCGCCGAGGTGATCGTGCACGCGTACCCGGACGGGCGTGCGCCCGGCCTGCCCCGGGTCAACGGCCTCGGTGTGCCGGCGATCACCTTCCCGGCCGCGGCGACCAGCGAGGATCTGGCCATGCTGCTCGCCGACGAGAAGGGCGCCTCGCTGCTGGTCGCGGTCGGCACCCACGCCACCCTCGTCGAGTTCCTCGACAAGGGCCGCGGCGGGATGGCCTCGACGTTCCTGACCCGGCTGAAGGTCGGCGGCAAGCTGGTCGACGCCAAGGGGGTGAGCCGGCTCTACCGGCAGAGCATCTCCGGCTCGTCGCTGCTGCTGCTGGTGCTGTCGGCGATCGCGGCGATGGCGTCCGCGGTGGCCGTGTCGACCGTCGGGAAGGCGTACCTGGGCGTGGTCGCCGAGTGGTGGGACAATTTCGTGTTCCAGCTGTACCGGCTCTTCTAGTTCCCGACCGATCAAGAGGCTGCAAGCGTGATCAACTTCCGCTACCACGTGGTGTCCCTCACCGCGGTCTTCCTGGCTCTGGCGATCGGCCTGGTGGTCGGCACAGCCGCCCTCAACGGCCCGGTCGCCGACTCGCTCAAGGAGCAGGTCACCGGGCTACGCAAGGACAACCAGCAGTGGCGCCAGACGGTCAGCAACATGGAGAAGCAACTCGCGCTGGAAGAGGAGTTCGCCGAGGAGATCTCCCAGGTCGTCCTGCCCGGCACCCTCACCGGGCGTCGGGTCGTGGTGCTGAGCCTGCCCAACGGGCGCGACCACACCGAGGGCGTGCTCAAGAAGCTCCAGCAGGCCGGGGCCACCATCACCGGTCAGGTCGACCTGCAGGACAAGTTCATCAACCCGGACAACAACTCCAACCTGCTGGAGTTGGCCGTCACCGCCGCCCGCCCGACCGCGCAGACCACCGGCCTGCCGGGCAACGGGCACGGTGTGGAGACCTCCAGCGCGCTGCTGGCCAGCGTCCTGCTGGACCGGCCCCAGGGCGTCGCGCCGGTCAGTGACGCCGACCGGCGGGCGGTGCTCGCCGCCTACAACAACTCCGGCTACCTGACCACCGACAGCAACAAGGTCACCGCCTCGGCGGAGGCGGTCGTCGTGGTCAGCGGTCAGCCGTACGTCGACAAGGACTCCGACAAGCGGGACGAGTCGGTGGTCAAGATCGCCGAGCAGTTCGACCGCACCGGAGCGATCGTGGTGGGCGGCAACGGTTCCGTCGGCGGCAACCTGGTCGGCGTGGTGCGCGGCGACCCGGTGCTCGCCCAGACCATCTCCACGGTCGACAACGCCAACACCGTGCAGGGTCAGGTGGTCACCACCCTGGCCCTGGTGCAGCAACTCACCGAGAAGAAGGCCGGGCAGTACGGCGTCGGCGACAACGCGCCGTCGCTGCTGCCTAGACTGCCCCAGTGAGCGAACGACGTACCCCCGTGTCCGGAACCGACCAGGTGGCGCGTGACCGAGCCAGCGAGGTGACGGCGTGAGCGCGCTGGGCCGGCTGCTGATCGCCGGTGCGGGCGCCGCGGCGGCCCGGTACGCGCTGCGTGAGGCGCGTACCTCCCCGGCCGGGCCCGCGTTGGAGCGCACCAACTTCCGTGGCCGCACGGTGAGCCTGGCCGCCGGGCCGGCGCTCGCCGCCGGCGCGGCCGCCGCCGGCGCGTTCGGTGCCACCGGCGGCGCCGCTGGTGGGGCCGCCCTGGTCGCCGGTCTCGGCGCGGGCGGCGTCGGCCTCTACGACGACGTGGTCGGCGCGCGGCCGGAGCAGAAGGCGGCCAAGGGCTTCGCCGGGCACCTCGCCGCGCTGCGTGAGGGGCGGGTCACCGCCGGCCTGGTCAAGGTCGTCGGGGTGGGTGCCGCCGGGCTGGGCGCCGCCGCGCTGCTCGCCGCCGACCCCCGGGTCGCCGCGCACCCGCGCAGGCAGAGGCACGGCGCGATCGGCCGGGGTGTCGACGTGCTGCTCGGCGCCGGCGTGATCGCCGGCACGGCCAACCTGCTCAACCTGCTCGACCTGCGGCCGGGCCGCGCCCTCAAGTCCGGGCTGCTGCTCGCGGCGCCGCTGACCGGCGGCCCGCAGGGCGGGATCGCCGCCGGCGCGGCCGGCGCCGCCGCCGGCCTGCTCCGCGACGACCTGGCCGAGGACGTGATGCTCGGCGACAGTGGCGCGAACGCGCTCGGGGCGCTGCTCGGCGTCGCGCTGGCCGCCCGTACCGGCCCACTCGGCCGGGCCGGTCTGCTCGCCGTCCTCGCCGGGCTCACCGCCGCCAGCGAGAAGGTCAGCTTCACGGCGGTGATCCAGCGGACCCCGGGGCTCCGCGAACTCGACGCACTGGGCCGACGCGCCGACTGACGTGAACAGACCGGCACCCCTCGCCGGCGCCGGCCGGCTGGCCGGGGCAGCCGCGCTCATCGCCGTCCTCACCGTGGCCAGCCGACTCGCCGGCTTCGGCCGCACCGCCGTGTTCACCTGGAGCCTGGCGCCCACCGACCTCGGCGGCACCTACGTGGTGGCCAATGCGGTGCCGAACTTCATCTTCGAGATCGTCGCCGGGGGAGCGCTGGCCAGCCTCGTCGTACCGCTGCTCGCCGGCGCGGTCGCGGCGGGCGACCGGACGGCCGTGGCCCGGACCACCGGAGCGCTGCTGACCTGGACGCTGGCCCTGCTCGTCCCGCTCGCGCTGCTCGTGGTGCTGCTCGCCGGCCCGGTGGTCGAGTCGCTGGGCCACCACCTGACCACCGCCCAGCAGCAGAGCGGCGTGCGGATGCTGCGGGTCTTCGCGCCGCAACTACCGCTCTACGGGGTCGGCATCGTGCTCACCGGGGTGCTCCAGGCACACCGCCGTTTCGCCTGGCCGGTGCTCGCCCCGTTGCTGTCCAGCCTCACCGTCATCCTCGTGTACCTGGGGTTCACCGCTACGCAGGGCCGGTACGCCACCGTCGGCGGGGTGAGCCCCGGCGGCGAGTTGCTGCTCTCCGGCGGCACCACCCTCGGCGTGGTGGTGCTGTCGTTGTCGTTGCTGATTCCGGTCCGCCGGTTGCACCTCGGGCTGCGGCCCGGGTTCGGGTTCCCCGCCGACGCGCGGGCCCGGGTCGGCGGGTTGGCGGTGGCCGGCGCGGTCACCGTCACCACCCAGCAGATCGCTCTGATCGTCAGCCTGAACCAGGTCACCGCCGGCGCGCGGAGCAACCCGGGCGTCTACAACCTGGCGCAGACCGTCTACCTGTTGCCGTGGGCGGTGCTGGCGGTGCCGCTGGCCATCGCGGCCTACCCGACCCTGGCGGCGGCGCGGGCCGCCGGCGACGAGCACACCTACCGCGCGACCCTGGCACCGGCCGTCCGCGGTGTGCTCCTGTTCAGTTGCCTCGGCACGGCCGCGTTGATCGGGACCGCCGGGCCGGTCGGGCACTTCTTCTTCCCGTCGGACACCGCGTCGACCGCCGCCGCCGCGATCATCGGGTACGCCCCCGGTCTGGTCGGCTACGGCCTCTTCGCGGTGCTCACCCGGGCGCTCTACGCCAGGGGCGAGACCCGGGCGGCGACGCTCGCCACGGCGGTCGGCTTCCTGGTGGTGCCGGCCGTCGTCCTGCTGCTCGGCGCGGTGCTGCCATTGCGCGACCGGGTGCTCGCGGTGACGTCCGCGAACTCGGTGGGGATGCTGGTGCTCGGCGCGCTGCTGCTCCTGGCGGTGCTGCGCAGCGCCGGCCGTCCCGCCCTCGCGGGTGCGGCGCGGGCCGCAGCGGCCGGAGGCGTCGCCGGTGTGCTCGCCGGGCTCGCCGGGTGGGGCCTCAGCCGTTGGCTCGACCAGTCGGACGGCGGCACCCCGACGACGGCGGCGGCGTTCGGTCAGGGCATGCTGTCCGGGGTTCTGGTTGGGGTTGTGTTCCTCGCCGTGGTCTGGTTCGTCGACCGGCGGGACGTAGCGCCACTGCTCGCCGGGGTGCTGCGGCGTCTGGGCCGGCGGGGGCCGTCCGGCGGTGCGCCGACACCGGGCGCGGGCTCCGCGGAGCGGGGCGACGGGAAGGAGACGGCGACGCGATGACTGAGCCAGCTCTGCCTGCCGGCTGGTCGGGCACCGTCGCGTTGGTGCTCGCGTCCAGCACCGGCGGGGTCGGCCAGCACGTCCGTTCGGTGGCCCGTGGCCTCGTCGCGGGTGGCGCCACCGTCCTGGTCTGCGGGCCCGCCGCCACTCAGGAGCAGTTCGACTTCACCGGTGTCGGTGCCCGGTTCCAGCCGGTGGAGATCCCGGCCAGCCCGACTCCGGCCGACGCGCGGGCGGTGCTCGCGCTGCGCCGGGTGCTTGCCGCCGCCAGCGTCGACGTGGTGCACGCGCACGGCCTGCGGGCCGGGTTGGTCGCCGTGCTGGCCCGTCCGGCCGCCCCGCTGATCGTCACCTGGCACAACGCGGTGCTTGCGGGGGGACTGCGGGGCGGGGTGTCCCGGCTCGTCGAACGGGTGGTGGCCCGGGGCGTGCGGGTGGCGCTCGGCGCCTCCGCGGACCTGGTGCGACGGGCCGCCGAGGTGGGCGCCGCCGACGCCCGGCTCGCCCCGGTTGCCGCGCCGACGCTGCCCCCGCCGCGTCGACGCCCGGCGGCGGTACGCGCCGAGTTCGGTGTCCGCCCGGACCAGCCATTGATTCTCTCGGTCGGGCGGTTGCACCCGCAGAAGCGTTACGACGTGCTGATCGACGCGGCGGCCCGCTGGCGTACGCGTACCCCGCCGCCGGTCGTGGTGATCGCGGGCAGCGGGCCGGCGTACCTGCCGCTCGCCGCGCGGACCTCCGCCGCCCGCGCCCCGGTGACCCTGCTGGGGCACCGCACCGACGTGGCCGACCTGCTCGCCGGCGCCGACCTGGCGGTGGTGACCAGCGACTGGGAGGCGCGACAGCTCTTCGCCCAGGAGGCGCTGCGCGCCGGCGTGCCGCTGGTGGCCACCGCGGTCGGCGGTCTCCCGGACCTGGTCGGTGATGCCGCCACGCTGGTCCCCGCCGGTGACGTGGACGCGGTCGACGCGGCCGTACGCGCGTTGCTGGACGACCCGGCGGCGCGGGCGGAGTTGGGCCGGCGTGGCGCCGAACGGGCGGCGACGTGGCCGACCGAGGCGGACACCGTCGCCACGCTCGCCGCTCTCTACGCCGAGTTGGCCGGGAACCCCGGCGGTCCGGCGGCCGCCCCGGGCTCCGACGCCCCGAGAACGGGACACCGGTGATGCTGCGCCGAATCGCCCCCGCCCTGTTGACAGTGCTCGTGGTGGCGCTGGGCGTCACCGCGCTCGCGGCCCGCCCACCCCAGGGCACCCCGCAACGCACCGCCGACTTCGTGGTGCTCGCCGGGATCGCCGGGCTGCGCTGGGAGGACGTGGATCCGCAGAGCACCCCGACGTTGTGGCGGATGGCCCAGGACGGCTCGATCGGCTCACTGTCGGTGCGTTCCGCGCACCGGCCCACCTGCCCGGTGGACGGCTGGTTGACCCTGGGCGCGGGCAGTTTCGCCGCGTGGAACGGCAGCCGGTCGGTCGACGGTTGCCCGTCGGCGGCGGTGACAGTGGAACAACCGGACGGCATCGGCGCGAACCTGCCCGACCAGGAGAGCGTGGTCCAGTACAACCAGCAGCGGCTGCCCTGGGGCGCCATGCCCGGCTCGTTGTCCGAGTCGGTGCGGTGCTCCGTCGCCGTGGGCCCCGGCGCGGCCGTGGCCGCCGCCCGACCGTTCGGCCGCGTCGACCGGTACGCCTCGGGCCTGCCGGCCGACCCGCGGCCGCTGCTCGGCTCGTGTGTGCTGAGCATCGTCGACCTCGGCACGGTGGAGGGGGCCGACCCGGCCACCCGCGCCGAGGAGGCCCGCGCGGCGGACGCCGAGCTGGCCCGGGTGCTGGCGGCGCGACCCCCACGGTCGTTGGTGCTGGTCGCGGGGATCTCCGACACCACCCAGCCGGCCCGGCTGCACGTGGCGGTCGCCGACGGGCCGGGCTGGGAGCGGGGGTGGCTCACCTCGGCCAGCACCGGCCGGGACGGGTATCTGCAACTTGTCGACCTCGCCCCGACCGCCCTCGCGGCGTTGGGCCGGCCCATGCCTGAGCGGCTCTTCCTCGGCCGTCCGGCGATCAGCACCGGCGGCCGTCCCGCCGACCTGACCGAGGCCATCAACGCGCCGGCGAACGCCGACCGGGAGGCGGCCGCCCAGCGCTCCGTCTCCGGGGTGTTCTTCGCGCTGCTCGCCGGGGTGCAGGTGCTGTTGGCGATCGCGATCCTGCCGCTGCTGCGCCGGGCCCGTCCGCACGCCGGCCCGGCCGGTCCGACGCCTGTCTCCGGGCGGATCGTGGCGGTGATGGAGCTGTTGCTGGTCGCCGCGGCGTTGACAGTGCCGGCGGCGCTGCTGGCCGACGCGGTGCCCTGGTGGCGTGGCGAGCACCCCGGGTGGATCTTCGCCGGGGTGACCGCGCTGCTGGTGGCCGCCGGCACCGCGGCGGTGCGGTTCGTTCCCGGGTACGCGAACACCCTCGGGCCGCTCGGCGCGGTGGCCGGCCTCACCACGCTCGTGGTCGGGCTGGACGTGCTCACCGGGGCCCGCCTCCAGCTCAACAGCGTGGTCGGCTACTCCGCGTTGCAGGGCGGCCGGTACGCCGGGCTGAGCACTGTGGGGTTGGGAGTGTTCCTCGCCGGCGCGCTGGTCACCGGGGGCTGGTTCGCCCAACGGGTGCACCGGGGCTGGCGGCCGGCGGTGATGGTGGCGGTGGGTGGCCTCGCCGTGGTGGTGGTCGGCAGCCCGTACCTGGGCGCCGACCCGGTCGGCGCGATCGCGCTCACCGCCGGGGTGAGCGTCGCCGCCGTGATCAGCGCCGGTGGCTGGTTGACGATCAGCCGGTTGGCCTGGGCCACCATGGCCGCACTGGCGGTCGGTATCGGGTTCGCCGTGGTGGACCTGCGGCGTCCTGCGGCGGAACGGGGCAGCCTGGGCCGGTTCCTCTCCGCGCTCGGTGACGGCACCGGCGGGTTCGCCGTGCACCGGTCCAGCACGGAGAACTTCGAGACGTTGGTCAACAGCCCGCTGACCGTGCTGGCGCTGGCCGGCGGGTTGCTGGTGTGGTTCGCCCTGTTGCAGCCGTGGGGTGGGCTGATGCGGCTGTTCGGCATCTACCCGGCCGTTCGGGCCGCGTTCGCGGGCACTGTGGTCGCCGCGGTGCTCGGTGGTGTGCTCGACGGCGCGGCTCTGGATCTGATGGGCGCTGCCGCCGCCCTGGTGGTGCCGATGGCGGCCCTGGCGTCGCTGCGGGTGCTCGGGCATGCAGCGGACCGGACCCGCCCGGTAGCGGGCCGCTCCCGGGCCAACGGCGCCGACGGCGCCGACGACGACTCGGGGTCCGGCGGGGTCGGCCCGGTCGGTGGGGGTGACGGTCCGACCGGCGGCGGTGGGCCGCTGGGTGCCGTGCACCCCCGTCCGATCAGCGGCCCGCCCGCGAGCGCACCGGCGAAGGTCGCCCAACCGGCGTCGGACACCCCGGGCGAGCGCCGCGGGGACGCCGACGAACCGGCCGAGCCGACCGGGAGCGGGTCGACGCCGGACGCCGCGCCGACGGTGCCCGTAGCGCCCCGGCAGGTCTCCCGGTCATCGACGGAGGTTGCCGCGTCCTGAGCGCCGGGCCTCGTCCGGATGGCCCGGAGGTGTCGCAGCCGGGGTGCGGCCTGCGGGTACCCGCCCGGGAGGTGTTACCGTCGAATCCCGTGGATCGCGTGATCACTTTGCTGATCAAGCACGGCGGTCTGCATGACCGCGACAGACGACACGGGAGCAGGCCTTGGCCCCATCAGCACGGACGACCAGGCACATTTTCGTCACCGGGGGCGTCGCCTCCTCGCTGGGTAAGGGCCTCACCGCCTCCAGCCTCGGCAACCTGCTGACCGCGCGCGGGCTGCGCGTGGTGATGCAGAAGCTCGACCCCTACCTGAACGTCGACCCGGGGACGATGAACCCGTTCCAGCACGGTGAGGTCTTCGTCACCGAGGACGGCGCCGAGACCGACCTCGACGTCGGGCACTACGAGCGGTTCCTCGACCGGGCGCTGTCCGGAAAGGCGAACGTCACCACCGGGCAGATCTACTCCGACGTGATCGCCAAGGAGCGGCGCGGCGAGTACCTGGGCGACACCGTTCAGGTCATCCCGCACATCACCAACGAGATCAAGTCGCGGATCCTGGCGATGGCCGACCCGGACGAGGACGGCCAGCTTCCCGACGTGGTGATCACCGAGGTCGGTGGCACTGTCGGCGACATCGAGTCGCTGCCGTTCCTGGAGGCGATCCGCCAGGTCCGCCACGATCTGGGCCGCGACAACTGCTTCTACCTGCACGTCTCGCTGGTGCCGTACCTGGCGCCCTCGGGTGAGTTGAAGACCAAGCCGACCCAGCACTCGGTGGCGCAGCTGCGCAACATCGGTATCCAGCCGGACGCGATCGTGCTGCGCTGTGACCGGGAGATCCCGGTCAAGCTCAAGGAGAAGCTGTCGCTCTACTGCGACGTGGACGCCGAGGCGGTCGTCGCCGCCCCGGACGCCCCGAGCATCTACGACATCCCGAAGGTGCTGCACCGGGAGGGGCTCGACGCGTACGTGGTGCGCCGGCTCGGCCTCTCCTTCCGGGACGTGGACTGGACCAGCTGGGACGACCTGCTGGAGCGGGTGCACCGCCCCCGGCACACCGTGACCGTCGCGGTGGTCGGCAAGTACGTCGACCTGCCCGACGCGTACCTGTCGGTGAGTGAGGCGATCCGGGCGGCGGGCTTCGGCCACCGGGCCCGGGTGCAGCTGCGCTGGGTGCCCAGCGACGAGTGCGTCACCCCGGCCGGCGCCGCCGCGGCGTTGGCCGGTGTGGACGGCATCCTCATCCCCGGCGGCTTCGGCGTGCGCGGTATCGAGGGCAAGATCGGCACCGCCCGGTACGCCCGCGAGGCCGGCATCCCGCTGCTGGGCCTCTGTCTCGGCCTGCAGTGCATGACCATCGAGGTGGCCCGGCACCTGGCCGACCTGGACGGCGCCAACTCGTTGGAGTTCGACGAGCAGGCGGCCCACCCGGTCATCGCCACGATGGCCGACCAGGAGGACATCGTCGCCGGCCGGGGCGACCTGGGTGGCACCATGCGGCTGGGCGCGTACCCGGCGACGTTGACCGAGGGCTCGATCGTCGCCGAGGCGTACGGCAGCACCGAGATCAGCGAGCGGCACCGGCACCGGTACGAGGTGAACAACGCCTACCGGGACGCGCTGACCAAGGCGGGCCTGCACATTTCCGGCACCTCGCCGGACGGCCGGCTGGTCGAGTTCATCGAACTGGACCGGAGCCTGCACCCGTTCTTCGTGGCCACCCAGGCGCACCCCGAGTTGAAGAGCCGCCCGACCCGCCCGCACCCGCTGTTCGCCTCGTTCGTCAAGGCCGCGGTGGCGTACTCGCAGGCCGACCAGCTGCCGGTCGACCTGGACGCGGCGGCGGAGGCCCCGACGACGCGCAAGGCCGCCCGCAACGGCGCCGCGACGAAGGCGTCGTCGGCCTCGTGAGCGAGCGCAGCGAGCGAACCAGCAGGCTCAGTGGGGCGTCTCGCGCCGTCGTCGAGCGCAGCGAGGCGGCGGCGTGAGCAACCTTGAGCACCGCTACGAGGTGCGTTCCCGGGAGGAGCGGTACCGGGGGCGGATCTTCGACGTGGTCACCGAGGAGGTGACCATGCCGGGCGGTGGGACCGGTCTGCGTGACCTCGTCCGGCACGTCGGGGCGGTGGCCGTGGTGGCGCTCGACGACGCCGGCCAGGTGGTGCTGATCCGGCAGTACCGGCACCCGGTCGGGCGGCACCTGTGGGAGCTGCCGGCCGGTCTGATGGACGTCTCCGGTGAGGAGCTGCCGGTGGCCGCGCTGCGGGAGTTGGCCGAGGAGGCCGACCTCACCGCCGGGCGGGTCGACGTGCTGGTGGACCTGCACAGCTCGCCGGGGTTCACCAACGAGATCGTCCGGGTGTTCCTGGCCCGCGACCTCGCCGACGTGCCGGCCGACGAGCGGCACGAGCGCCACGACGAGGAGGCCGACCTCCAGGTCGTCCGGATCGACCTGGACGAGGCGGTCGCCATGGTCCTGGCCGGTGAGATCACCAACGCGTCCGCGGTGGCCGGGCTGCTGGCCGCGGCCCGCGCCCGGGACACCGGCTTCACGCAGCTGCGTCGGGCGGACGCGCCGCTGCCGCGCTGAGCGACGCCGCCGGTCCAGCCGGCGAGGGAGTACGCGCCAAAGGGGCCCCGCGGTCAGCCGCGGGGCCCCTTTCGCTTGCTGGTCTAGGAGTCGCGCAGCGGACGGCCCTGCGCGTCCGTGCCGCCGTTGACCAGGATGAGGATGCCGTCGACGAGGCCCCAGAGAGCGCCGACGCCGCAGGTCACCAGGCTCACGACGAGCTGGAGAACGGCAATCTTGGTGTGTCCGGTGTAGAACCGACCGGCACCGAAGGTGCCGAGCAGGATGCCGAGGATGCCCGCGACGATCTTGCTCTTGTCGGAGACGCCCTGGGGGTACCCCGGCTGGGGGTAACCGGGCTGGTAAGGAGGAGTGGTCATGGGCGGACACACTAGTGATCCACTCGCCGGCTGTCCGCACCGCCGTCCGACAGATGGGACGATAATGGTGAAACACTGTCCTGTCGGCTGAGGTGACGCTCGACCGCTGAATCCCGGCGGTGCCCTGACACATCGTCAGGACACCCGGGCACCGGATGCCACTGTGCTGGCTCTCGGCGGCACCGGGCGCGCCTAGACTGCCGCCGCAGGACCGGTGTACCGCGATGGCAAAGGGGCCGTCGTGGCACCGAGCAGTCGGGGGAGAGCAGCCCCGAAGAGAGGTGTCTGCATCGTGAAGGTCGGAATCCCACGCGAGGTCAAGAACCACGAGTACCGCGTGGCGATCACGCCAGCGGGTGTCAACGAGTTCACCCGCAGCGGCCACCAGGTCTTCGTCGAGTCCGGCGCCGGGGTTGGCTCCAGCATCACCGACGAGGAGTTCGCCGCCGCCGGCGCGAAGATCCTCGCCACCGCCGACGAGGTGTGGGAGTCCGCCGAGCTGGTGCTCAAGGTCAAGGAGCCGATCGCCGAGGAGTACCACCGGATGCGCGAGGGGCAGGTGCTCTTCACCTACCTGCACCTGGCCGCCTCCAAGGAGTGCACCGACGCGCTGATCGACCGCGGGGTCACCGGCATCGCGTACGAGACCGTCGAGCTGCCCGACCGGTCGCTGCCGCTGCTCGCCCCGATGTCCGAGGTGGCCGGCCGGCTCGCCCCGCAGGTGGGCGCCTTCTACATGATGCGTACCGGCGGTGGGCGCGGCGTGCTGCCCGGCGGTGTCTCCGGCGTGTACGCGGCCAAGACCGTGGTCATCGGCGCCGGCGTCTCCGGCATGAACGCCGCCGCGATCGCGCTGGGCCTGCAGTCCGAGGTGCTGCTGCTGGACAAGAACGTCGCCCGGCTGCGGCAGGCCGACGCGATCTACCGGGGCCACCTGCAGACCGTCGCCTCCAACGCGTACGAGGTCGAGCGCGCCGTGCTCGACGCCGACCTGGTCATCGGCGCGGTGCTGGTGCCCGGCGCGAAGGCCCCGACGCTGATCTCCAACGAGCTGGTCTCCCGGATGAAGCCGGGCAGCGTGCTCGTCGACATCGCCATCGACCAGGGCGGCTGCTTCGAGGACTCGCGTCCCACCACGCACGCCGACCCGGTCTACAAGGTGCACGAGTCGATCTTCTACTGCGTCGCGAACATGCCCGGCGCGGTGCCGAACACCAGCACCTACGCGCTGACCAACGTCACCCTGCCGTACGCCCTGGAGCTGGCCAACCAGGGCTGGCGCGAGGCGCTGCGCAACGACCCGGCGCTGGCGCTGGGCCTCAACACCCACGCCGGTCAGGTCACCTACGGCCCGGTCGCCGAGGCGCACGGCATGGACGTGCTCCCGCTGGCCGACGCGCTGGCCTGAACGGTGGCGGGCTGACCAGCGGCACGGACTCCGCCGGCGTGGGCAGACCACCCACGCCGGCGCTGCGCCGTGCCGTTCGCGGTTACCTCGACCACCTGACCGTCGAACGTGGCCTCGCCGCGAACACGCTCGCCTCGTACCGTCGGGATCTGGACCGCTATCTGGCCACCCTGGCCGATGCCGGCGTCACCGACCTCGCGTCGGTCGGCGCCGGTCTCGTCGAGTCGCACCTGGCGCGGCTGCGCGCCGGCGACGACGCGCACCCGCCGCTGGCGGTCTCCTCCGCCGCCCGCGCGGCCAGCGCGGTACGTGGCCTGCACCGCTTCGCGCTGCGCGAGGGCCTGGCCGGCGCCGATCCGAGCCGCGACGTCCGCCCGCCCACGCCGCCCCGGCGGCTGCCCCGGGCGCTGCCTGTCGACGACGTGGTCCGGCTGCTGGAGACCGCCGGCCCGATCACCGCGACCGGCGACGACGCGCCCCTCGCGCTGCGCGACCGGGCGCTGCTGGAGTTCCTGTACGGCACCGGCGCGCGCATCTCCGAAGCGGTCGGCGCCGCCGTGGACGACCTCGACACCGACGACGGCACGGTGCTGCTGCGCGGCAAGGGCGGCCGGGTGCGGCTGGTGCCCATCGGCGGGTACGCCGTCGACGCCGTCCGCGCCTACCTGGTCCGGGCCCGCCCCGGGCTCGCCGCCGCCGGCCGGGGCACCCCGGCGGTGTTCCTCAACGCCCGTGGCGGCGCGCTGTCCCGCCAGGGCGCCTGGGGCATCCTGCGCCGCGCCGCCGACCGGGCCGGGCTGCCCGTCGACGGGCCCGCCGCCGTCTCCCCGCACACCCTGCGCCACTCCTACGCCACCCATCTGCTCGACGGCGGCGCCGACGTCCGGGTGGTCCAGGAGCTGCTCGGCCACGCCTCGGTGACCACCACCCAGGTCTACACGTTGGTCACCGTGGAGCGGCTGCGCGAGGTGTACGCGACCACCCACCCACGCGCCCAGGGCTGAACCGGTCGCGGTCGACGCCGACACGCCGGGCCGGTGCCGAACCCCCTGCTGGTCGGTGGCGTACAGTCGGCATCGGCGCGGACCTCCTGGAGCGACACGACCGGGGTGCGCAGCGGCGCCGCGAAGGACGTCGGACGGCTCCGACGCCGGGTGGGTCGTCGGGAGGGGGCAACGAGCACATGGCTGGCAACGGTGACCGTGCCGAGACCTGGACGTCGGAGCTCCGGGAGCAGCAGGCCACGCTCGGCGCGGACCTGGGTCCTGCGGACCCGGCTGCCTACACGATGCGCAAGCCCATTCCTGAGCCGATGCCCACCGACCGGCACGGCCCCGCGCGCATCATCGCGATGGCCAACCAGAAGGGTGGCGTCGGCAAGACCACCACCACCATCAACCTGGGCGCCGCGCTCGCCGAGTACGGCCGCAAGGTGCTGCTCGTCGACTTCGACCCGCAGGGCGCCCTCTCAGTGGGGCTGGGTGTCAACCCGCACAACCTCGACCTGTCCATCTACAACCTGCTCATGCAGGACGACATCATGGCCGAGGACGTCGTCATCAAGACCGACGTCGCGGGGCTGCATCTGCTGCCGGCCAACATCGACCTCTCCGCTGCCGAGATCCAGCTCGTCAACGAGGTCGCCCGGGAGATGGCCCTGGCCCGGGTCCTGCGCACGGTCCGCAAGGAGTACGACTACATCCTGATCGACTGCCAGCCGTCACTCGGCCTGCTGGCGATCAACGCGTTGACCGTCGCGCACGGTGTGCTCATCCCGCTGGAGTGCGAGTTCTTCAGCCTGCGTGGTGTGGCACTGCTGCTGGACACCATCGACAAGGTGCGCGAGCGACTCAACTTCGACCTGGAGCTCGAAGGCATCCTCGCGACCATGTACGACAGCCGCACCACGCACTGCCGCCAGGTCCTCCAGCGGGTGGTGGAGGCGTTCGGTGACAAGGTCTACCAGACGGTCATCACCAAGACGGTGAAGTTCCCCGAGTCCACCGTGGCCGGTGCCCCCATCACGACGATGGACCCGGCCTCCTCAGGGGCACGTAACTACCGTCAGCTGGCCCGCGAGGTGATCGCCGCCCAGTCGGAGCGGTAGCCGGAACGCCCGGTGCCCGCCTCGTGGACTACGGTCGTCCGGTGACCGCGCCACCCCTCGACCCACCCGAGACCGCGGCCGTGGTCGACGGTGTGCAGCCCGCCGGGTTCACGGTCCGGCTGGCCAACTTCACCGGCCCGTTCGACCTGCTGCTGCAACTGATCGGCAAGCACAAACTCGACGTCACCGAGGTGGCCCTGCACACGGTCACCGACGAGTTCATCGCCTACATCAGGGCGATGGGCGACAACTGGGACCTGGACGAGGCCAGCGAGTTTTTACTCATCGCCGCGACCCTGCTCGACCTGAAGGCGGCCCGGCTGCTGCCCGCCGCCGAGGTGGAGGACGAGGCCGACCTCGCCCTGCTGGAGGCACGGGACCTGCTCTTCGCCCGGCTGTTGCAGTACAAGGCGTACAAGGAGGCGGCGGCGCACATCGCCGAGCTGGAGGCCGTCGGCGGTCGACGCTATCCGCGCGCCGTCAGCCTGGAGGCCCGCTACGCCGAGGCGCTGCCCGACCTGGTGCTCGGCATCGGCCCCCAGCGGCTGCTGAAGCTGGCCGTGAAGGCGATGACCCCGAGGCCGGTGCCGGAGGTCTCCATCGCCCACGTGCACATGGTCCGGGTCAGTGTCCGAGAACACGCGGCGATTCTCACCGCCCGGCTGCGCCGGGCCGGCATCGCCACGTTCTCGCTGCTCTGCGCGGACTGCGAGGCCACCCTGGAGGTGGTGGCCCGGTTCCTCGCGCTGCTGGAGCTGTACCGGGAGGGCCTGGTCTCCTTCGTGCAGGAGCAGGCCCTGGAGGAGTTGACAGTGCGCTGGACCGGCCCGGTCGACGGCGACACCGAGCTGCACGTCGACGAGTACGCCGGCACCCCAGCCGACCCGGATTCGCCGGAGCCTGAGCCTTCGGGGGCTGAGCCTGTGGGGACTGGGCCCGCGCTGGCGGGGACTGAGCCTGCGCTGGCGGCGATTGAGCCTGGGCCGGCGAGGGCTGAGCCTGAGCCGGTGGGGGAGGCCGGCGGGCCGGACGGGACGGGAACGACGGAGGGTGCGCGGGATGAGTGACGAGCAACGCCGGGACTCGCTGGCCGACCAGGCCGCCGCCTGGGTCCCCCCGTGGGACCGCCCCCGCCCGCCCGCCGACACCCCCGGGCCGCCGGACGAGACAGCCACAGCACCGGACACCGACGAACCTGAAGCGGCACCGCCCCGACCGGAGCCAGACGCCGCCGCCAATTCCGCCGAGCCGGACGTGGTCGCGTCGGGCCCCGCTCAGGCTGACCCGGATGGGCCGGTCCCGGTCGACGTGGGCTCGGGTGGGCCAGGCCCTGTTGAGCCGGGTGGGCCAGGCCCTGTTGAGGTCGCCCCGGGTGGGTCCGATCCTCTTGAGGTGGCCTCGGACGAGGTGGGCCCGGGTGAGCCAGATCGCGTTGGAGCGGCTGCGGACGAGGTGGGCTCGGCGGGGCCGGACCTCGGTGGGGTGACGGAGGCCACGGTGGGGGAGTCGGGTGGCGCTGGGGACGTACCCCGGCGGCAGCCGGCGGGGCGGCGGCGGGCGACTGTCGCGCCGGAGCCCGCGCCCGAGCTGTCCGACGCCGAGCTGCGCGGCGCGTTGGAGGCGATCCTGCTGGTCGTCGACGAGCCGGTCAGCGAGCTGGTGCTGGCCCAGGTGCTGGAGCAGCCCGCCGAGCGGGTGGGGCCGATGCTCGACGAGATCGCCGCCGGTTACACCGCGGCCGGGCACGGGTTCGAGCTGCGGCGGGCGGCCGGCGGGTGGCGGCTGTACACCCGGCCGGAATACGCTACGTACGTTGAGCGGTTCGTGTTGGACGGGCAGTCCGTGCGGCTGACCCAGGCGGCGCTGGAGACGCTCGCCGTGGTTGCGTACAAGCAGCCGGTGACCCGTTCGCGAATCTCAGCCATCCGGGGTGTGAACTGCGACGGGGTCATCCGTACGCTGGTCACCCGTGGCCTCATCGAGGAGTGCGGCACCGAACAGGACAGCGGGGCGTTCCTCTACCGGACCACCACGTTGTTCCTGGAGAAGCTCGGGCTGAACACCGTCGACGAGCTGCCGCCCCTCGCACCCTTCCTGCCCGACGACGTAGAAGAGCTTGCTGATGCGACCCGATAACCGTTCCCCCAAAGCCGACGCGCCCGTCTACGAGGGGGCTGAGCGCCTGCAGAAGGTGCTCGCCGCCGCCGGCGTGGGTTCCCGGCGTGCCTGCGAAGACCTGATCTTCCGCCGCCGGGTCACGGTGGACGGGCGGGTCGCCAAGCTCGGCGACAAGGTCGACCCGGCCACCTCCGTGATCCACGTGGACGGGGAGCGCCTCCAGGTCGACATTCGCCTGGTCTACGTGGCGATGAACAAGCCGCGCGGGGTCGTTACCACCATGGCGGACGAAAAGGGACGCAACGAGCTGGCCGACTTCATCGGCGCCCGGCTGGAGCAGCGGGTCTACCACGTCGGGCGGCTCGACGCGGACAGCGAGGGCCTGCTGCTGCTCACCAACGACGGCACCCTCGCGCACAAGCTCATGCACCCCTCGTACCAGGTGCTGAAGACCTACCTCGCCGAGGTGGTCGGGCCGATCCCGCGCAACCTGAGCAAGCGGCTGCTCGCCGGCGTCGAGCTGGAGGACGGGCCGGTCAAGGTCGACTCGTTCAAGGTGGTGGACACCCTGGGCAAAAGCGCCCAGGTGGAGCTGAGCCTGCACGAGGGCCGCAAGCACATCGTCCGGCGGCTTATGGAGGAGGTCGGCCACCCGGTCACCCGGCTGGTGCGTACCTCGATCGGGCCGATCCGGCTCGGTGACCTGCGGACCGGGCGGATCCGGAGGTTGACCAACGCCGAGGTCGCCGCCCTGTTCAACGTGGTGGGTGACTGACCCCCGAGTTCGGGGTACGGCAGCCGGTAGGCTCCACCGATGGCCGGGACGCGGCCGCCCGGGTGGCGTGGATCGCCTCCGGCGGCGTCGCGCGCGGGTCCGCTAGCGGACCTGGGCATGATTGATGACGATTGACAACCGCTTGCGGCGCCAGATCACCGGGCGATCCGTGAGGTACGGGCTGAGGAGGACACGGTGGAGGAAAACGTACGGGTCGGGCGATGTGTGGTCGCTGTGGACGGGCCGTCAGGTTCGGGTAAGTCCACCGTGTCGCGGCGGCTCGCCGCGAGCATCGGTGCGCGCTACCTGGACACCGGCGCGATGTACCGGGCGATCACGTGGGCCGTGCTGCGCTCCGGCGTAGACCTCACCGACGCCGCGTCGGTGGCAAAGGTCGCCGGCGAGGTCAACCTGCGCATCGGCACCCACCCGCAGGGGTACGCAGTGACCATCGACGGGGTCGGCGTGGACGCCGATATCCGTGGCCCGGAGGTGACCGGCGCGGTTTCCGCCGTCGCCGCGATGCCGGCCGTCCGTGAGCTGCTCGTCGCCCGGCAGCGCGAGATGATCGCCAACGCCGGTCGGATGGTGGTCGAGGGTCGTGACATCGGCTCGGTCGTGGCGCCGGACGCCGACCTGAAGGTCTTCCTGACCGCCTCCGAGGCGGCCCGTGCCGCCCGGCGCAGCGCCGAGGACGCCGCCGACGTGGCGGCCACGGCCGCCGACCTGGCCCGGCGGGACCGTCTCGACTCGACCCGCAAGGTCAACCCGCTGGCCCAGGCGCCCGACGCGGTGGTGCTGGACACCACCGAGCTGGGCATCGACGAGGTCGTCGCGCGGATGCGCGACCTGCTCACCGAGCGGGGCGTGGCATGAGCGAGCGTAGCGAGGGTGCGGGGTGGGTCGAGCTGCGTGAGCCCGAGGTCGTCCTCGAGGAACCGAGCGGCCCGCAGCCGGTGGTGGCCGTGGTCGGCCGCCCCAACGTGGGCAAGTCGACGTTGGTCAACCGGATCATCGGCCGCCGGCAGGCGGTCGTCGAGGACGTTCCTGGCGTGACCCGGGACCGGGTTCCGTACGACGCGCAGTGGAACGGCCGGGCGTTCACAGTGGTGGACACCGGCGGTTGGGAACCGGACGCGAAGGACCGGGCCGCGGCCATCGCGGCGCAGGCCGAGACGGCGGTCGTCACCGCCGACGTGGTGCTCTTCGTGGTCGACGCGATGGTGGGCTCCACCGACGTGGACGAGGCCGCGGTGAAGATGCTGCGGCGCAGCGCCAAGCCGGTGATCCTGGTGGCCAACAAGGCCGACAACAACTCCATCGAGATGGAGGCCACCTCGCTGTGGTCGCTCGGCCTCGGTGAGCCGTTCCCGGTGTCCGCGCTGCACGGACGGGGCTCCGGCGACCTGTTGGACGCCATCCTCGCCGCGCTGCCGGAGGCACCGGCGATCGTCGAGAACCGTCCGCGTGGACCGCGCCGGGTGGCGCTGGTCGGGCGGCCGAACGTCGGCAAGTCCAGCCTGCTCAACCGGTTCTCCGGCGAGGAGCGGGCGGTCGTCGACTCGGTGGCGGGCACCACTGTGGACCCGGTGGACAGCCTGGTCGAAATCGGCGGTCAGACCTGGCAGCTGGTGGACACGGCCGGGCTGCGCAAGCGGGTCGGCAAGGCCAGCGGCACCGAGTACTACGCCAGCCTGCGTACCGCCGGCGCGATCGAGGCCGCCGAGGTGGCCGTGGTGCTGCTGGACTCCAGCGAGCCGATCAGCGAGCAGGACCAGCGGATCCTGTCGATGGTGACGGAGTCGGGCCGGGCGCTGGTCATCGCGTTCAACAAGTGGGACCTGGTCGACGCCGACCGTCGGTACTACCTGGACAAGGAGATCGACCGGGAGCTGCGCCGCATCCCCTGGGCGATCCGGCTGAACCTGTCGGCGATGACCGGCCGTGCCGTGGACAAGCTGGCCCCGGCCCTGAACAAGGCGCTGGCCAGCTGGGAAACCCGCGTGCCGACCGCGCATCTCAACCAGTGGCTGACCGCGCTGGTGCAGGCCACCCCGCACCCGGTGCGTGGTGGGCGGGCGCCGCGGATCCTGTTCGCGACGCAGGCCGGTGTGGCACCGCCACGGTTCGTGCTCTTCACCACCGGCCCGCTGGACGCCGGCTACCAGCGCTTCGTCGAGCGCAAGCTCCGCGAGGAATTCGGGTACGAGGGCAGCCCGATCGAGATCTCGGTCCGCCCGCGCAAGAAGCTCGGCCCCGGCGGCCGAGGCAAGGCGCACGGCTGACGCGGTCCAGTAATCCCCGAATGCCGGATGGGCGATCCCGCCCATCCGGCATTTCCGTATCCATCCCCACCCTCCTAGGACGCTTTAGGGGTTGTGCGGTGGCTTCTTGTGGGGTGGTTCGGCTACGTCGCGACGCCGGTGGGGCCTGTGCGGACGGGCCGGAGCTGCTGCGCTAAGCTGTACCGGCTGCCGCAGGGGAAACCACGCGGGGGCGGGACGTGGCGCAGCTTGGTAGCGCACTTGACTGGGGGTCAAGGGGTCGTCGGTTCGAATCCGGCCGTCCCGACAGAGGTAGAGGGGCATTGCTCGCAATCATGCGATGCCCCGCTGGGGACCATTTGGGGACCTCAGCCCGGCGAGGTGCAAGGTCAGCGCCTCGCCGGCCGCGTGGATTGACTGCCGATCCGGATGCAGATACCGCTGAGTCGTCATCAGCGAGCCGTGGCCGGCAATCTTCCGTAGGACGTGCACCGGCACGCCGGCATCCGCCATCCACGTCAGCCCGGTGTGCCGTAGGTCGTGACGGCGCAGGTATTCGAAGCCCAGTGCGCCGACCACCTCATCCCAGTGCGTCGCGTCGCGCAGCACCGCCGTGCTGATCCGGCCGCCGCGAGGACCGACGAAGAGGCGGCCGTCATCCTCCGTGATCCGGTCGAGCTTCGCGGCCACCATCGGCCGCAGTTCTTCGATGATGGGCACCTGCCGCGCCCGCTTGCCCTTGGTGCCCTTGTCGACCAGGCCGCCGGGCCCGGTGGTGGTCTGCCGGCGCACCGTCCACAGCCAGGTGTCCCGGTCGATGTCGCCCTTGCGTACCCCCGACACCTCGCCGATCCGGGCCGCCGTGCCGGCCGCGAACATCACGACCTCACCCCAGCCGGGGTAGCGACCGTGCGAGCGCTCGACCAGCGCCGCCGCCAGGGTGGCGAGCGCGGTCCAGTTCGGAAGTGCCAGGGAACGGGGGTTGTCCAACTCGTCCTCGGCCCGTTGGTACTCCCGCTGCCACCCGGTCAGCCGCCCCGGGTTGCGGTCGATCAGTCCGTCACGCACCGCCTGTTCCAGGACCCGCACCAGGACGGCGAGGCTGTTCTTGACCGTCGAGCGTCCGCAACCCTCCGAGATCCAGCCGTGCGCGGCCCGGTCCACCGCCCCATTGGTGATCAGCCGCACGGGCAGGTGCCCGAGCGTCGGTACGACCCGCTTGCGCCATCCCGCTAGGTACGGATCGAGCGTCTTGCCCTCCAGGCCGCGCAGCGCCAGCCGCATCACGCTCTCGCCGTACTGCTCCAGGCGCATCGACGCCGCGTCGGGGTTGACGCCGCCCCTCGCCGCGCGCTGCATGGTGACGAGCCAGGCTTGCGCCTGCTCGGCATCACCGAACGCCTGCGACTTGGAGCGGCGTCGTCCCGACGCCGGATCGACCCACCGGACCCGGGCGCGGTACGGGTGCGGCCGGCCGGGACGGTGCTCGACGTCGGTGGAGACGGCGACGCCGATCGGGAGCAGGGGAGTGGTCACCGAGCCGGTTCCTCGGGATCGGTGCGGTGTCGACCCAGCCACGCCCGGACGTCCTCTGGGTCGTACTTGACGACCCGGGCGGACAGCCGGATGAACGCCGGCCCCTGGACGGGGTTGGCGGTGCGCCACCGCCGGACGGTGGACGGGTCGACCTTCACGAGCCGGGCAAGCTCCTCTGTGGTCAGCAGCGCGCCGGGCGCTGCCGGTACGTCAATGCTCATCGGATCCCCATGTTGTCGGTTCTACTGTCAAGGTGGGCTTGACGCCGGATGCGCGTCAGGCGACGAGGGTCTGTAGGTATTCGCGTGCCGCGTCTTGGTGCTCTCGGGCCATTGCGGCGGAGGCGTTGGCGAGCAGCGCGTCAGCGGTGGTGTGCCAGCCGGCGCCCACGAATTGCAGGAAGTTGACCACCAGCGTCGTCGGCTCGGTGCCGTCCGCGGCTTCCTGCGGCCCGCTGCTCTGGGTGCGGCGGAACACGACGCGTTGGTTGCGCAGCAGGGCGAAGGTGATCGAGTAGCGGCGGGACTTGGTGAGGAAGTGGCCGCCGAAGCCGAGCATGTGCGCCCAGCGGCGCAGCCTCCGCCAATCGCGGGGCGTGCCGAGCATCCAGCACGCGTCTATCAGGCGCTCGGAGTGGCTGCCGGCCGGGTCGGCGTAGATGTCGATGGTGTCGCCGGTCAGCCGATTCGAGGCGTGGCCGGTTACCTCGGTCGACTTGGTGGCGTACTTGGCCAGGTACGCGGCAACTTGGGCGTCGGTCACCTCGCCCCGGCCAGCCACCGTGATCACCTTGGTCAGCACCTGGCTGCCCCAGGTGATCGGCCAGCCGCCGGGGCGGGCGGGGTGGTCGGCGGTGGTGAAGCCGACGGTGGCGGTGGCGTGGTCAACGGCGGCCACCAGGTCGGCGGCGTCGAGCTGCGGCGGGGCCGGCACGATGGCGTCCGGGTCGTCGGGGTTCCGGCCGTCCAGCCGGATGATGGCATGGAAGTGCACGACGCCGCGCCGTTGCATCTCGGCGGCCTTGCCGAACGACAGCCGGACCGGGGACACCCACCGGGTCTTACCGGTACGCGGTGAGGTCACGGGGATGTCGGGGATGCCGCGTGCGGTGGCCAGCCGGTGCATGTAGCGGTTGATGGCGATGGTGGTGCGCCGCCACAGCTCCCCGGCCGAGAGGTTCCAGACCGCCTGCGCGTCGTGGTCGTAGCAGTCGAGGCACAGCGGCGTGCCCAGCCGGGCGTCCGTCTCCTCGTGGCGGGCGAAGCAGACCAGTCGCACGCCGTGCGGGCAGACCTTCAGCTCTCGGCGAGCGTGGCACGGCTCCGGTCGGCAGTCGCAGGCGGTCCGGCGGGTGCAGGTGTGCCGCTTGACGTAGCGGGTGTGCACCTCGCCGAAGGACGGCGCGGTGAAGGTCGGGAACACCGCCGGGTGGTGCGCGACCTGCTCGGGCACGCCCTTACCGCCGACGAGGCCAGCGCGCACGACCTGGTAGGCGTCGCGTTGGTAGAGCTTGGAGCAGGTCGGGCAGACGGCGGCGCGGCGGTTGCCGCACGGCTTGTAGATGACGCCGTCGGGCATGTCGGCTGTTGACCGCTCGGACAGGAGGCGGCCGGTGGCGGCCTCGACGGTGGCCATGGTGCCGACCAGGCGGATCGGGCGGGTGCAGCCAGCGGCCGGGCGGACGTGGCGCAGCCAACCGGCGAAGTCGGGTTGCGTCAGCCGGGCAGCGGCCTGGAGCCGGATATCGGCGGACGTGGCGTACCAGGGTTGAGCGGTCGGCTCGGCGCACGGGGCCGTACCCGAAGCAGGTGCTTCGGGTACGACGGTCAGCGTCGAGACGGTCAACGGGTCGCCTTCACGGGGCGTCCGTTGGCGGGCTGGACGGGTCGGTTGTTGGTGTTCGGATCGAGGTCCAGGACCGCGAGGGCTTGCGTGGCCTCATCGGAGGTCACCTTGAGGCGGACAGCCAGTTGGCCCGGGGTGATCGGCGTGCCGTGTTCGGTGCGGTACTGCTTCGCGACGCGGTTCGCTCGGGCGAGCAGGTCCGGGGCCACGATCGGCAGGGGAAGTTGGGCAGCGTCAGACGCGGTGACAGGAGTGTCAGTGGTGGACGGTGCCAACATCGGTGCCGAAGTGTCTTCGGGCTTGCTCGGTCGGGGACGGGCGGGGCGGGCAGTCGCATCGGGTGCGGGCGTCGACGGCTCCGGGGTGGGGGCCGGTCGCGGTGCGGTGATCCGGGTGGCGATCTGGGCCGGGGTCGGGATCTCGGGCTGGGCCGGCGTCGGTGCCGGTTCGGCGGGGTCGATGGTGGGCATGATGGGCAGCTCGGGCCGGCCGGGCGTCGGTGCCGGGACGGCGGGAACGGTGACGGTTGGGGCTGGCGTCTTGGCGGGTGCCGGGGACGCTGGTGCGGTGCCAGTGGCGGCGGTCAGAGTTCGACCGCTTCCCCGGCGGAGCAGGGCGCGCATGTGCACTGCCAGGCCGGCGACGGCCGGGGGCAGTGCCCCGACGATCGCGGCCAGGACCACGCGCCACACCTCGACTCCGGTGGAGAAGGTGGACAGCAGGTGGTACGCCGACTGGGCAGCGATGCCGATGCCGGCAGCACCGTAGGTGTTCTTCTTGGCGAATGCGGCGACCTGTGCGGGTACGGGGGCCATCCACAGCACCAGGGCGACGACCACGTAGCCGTCGACCGCGATGGGCATCAGCCAGGCCAGGGCGAGGCTGACCGAGGTGCCGGGGACCGTGATGCGGGCGGTGAAGCCGGCGAGTTCGGCCAGCGCGATCCAGGTGGAGGAGGACAGGCCGAACGACGCGGCCAGCACCGCCCACGAGGCGATCGACGCCAGCCGGGGCTCACCGGCCACCAGCCGGGTAGAGGTTGGATTCGGGTTGGTGGTCACGCCGTGGCCCTCCCGTCAGCGAGGCCGAACAGGGTCGGTTCCTCACCGGAAGGCAGCGAAGTGGGTTGGGCCGCCCTGCGGGATGCCGTCCGGTTGGTCCGGGCGGTCTTGAGGTTGTGCAGGTCGGCGAACTGGTCAGGCGTCAGCACGGACAGCGCCTGCTTGTCTTCGCCGCGCCGTCGATACAGCAGCGGACGAACCGTGGCGTTGGTCGGGCAGTCCGTCACCCCGTCGGGGTAGCGGAAGCCGCAGCCGGGGCACAGTGACGGTGCCGGGCTACCGGGGTAGTGATCGGCGAACACCTGCGCGAGGATCGCCACCGTGACGCCGAGGCCGGCGCGGATGAGCCGCTCGTCCAGGGCGACGCGGTCGGACCGGTCGCCGTAGCGCATCTGCACCGCCTGCCGGGACACGCCCAGCCGGTCGGCGATCTCCGCCCAGGAGTACCGGTACGGAGCCTGCCGCAGACCAGCGACGGCGAGCCGGGTCACGGCGTCCACGTCAGTGGACAGGGTCGCGAGTGACCGCAGCGCCTCGATGTCGCCGGCAGCGACCCGACGGGCATACGCCCGCAGGATGCGCCGCACGAATGCGTCGAACTCGGTGGTCTCCACCGACTGCTTGGCGCGCTTGGTGCGGGTGCGCGTCAAGCCGGGCTTGACGGTGTTCTTGTTCATGCCGCACCGCCGTTGGTACGGTCCCACTGGTCCGCAGCCGCCCGCAGGAGCGCGATCACCTGATCGGCGGTGCGGTCCTTGGCGTCGTTGAACCCGTACGCGTCGCAGTGCTCGGGGTCAGGGTCGGTGTAGCCGATCTGAGCCTCGACCACGTCGAGCGCGATGGCGAAGTCCAGGTAGCCGGGGTCGGCGTGGTTGAGCGCCGGAGCGTCGACAGGTCCGCCGTAGCAGACCATGCCGACTGCGCCGACCAGACAGGCCGGGGGCGTGAACGACCCCGACGTGGCGTCGTAGTAGGCGCCCTGCGTCCAGCCGTGGCGGGACAGGTACAGGGCGGCGTCCCGCAGCGTGCGGGCCGGGGTGGTCACCTGCTCGGCGACCGTGTTTTGGGTAGCGTGCATGACGGCAGCTCCTTCCGGGCTGTTGATGGGGCGGGTCGGCTGTGTCCGGGGTGCTTTCTCAGGGCGAATCCCGGTGCTGCCGGCCCGTTTCTATGGGGTTCGGCGCTGAGGGCGGACCATCCGCCGCAGGGCCGCGTCGAACTCGCTGACGATCCGCATCAGGTGCGACCGGGCGTTGGTGTCGCCGGCCGCGAGGCTGATCCGGGTTCGGATCTCGGCGTGCTGGCTGCCATCGGCGGCCAGCACCCGGGTCAGGACCACCACACCGTGACCGGGAACCCGGAGCGTGACCGGCTGTGCCCGGTGCTCGCCCAGGCCGCAGGCGTGCCCTCGGGCGCACCAGTCCGGGTGAAGGTGGTCGTCGGTGGTCGGCCAGGTTGACGAAGTGGCCGGCCGGGGTCGGATACGGATACTCATGCCGCACGCCCCTTGCGGTCAGCCCGCATGCGGGCGGCGTAGGTCGCGATCCGGGCGCAGGCCGCGTCATCCAGGTACGCGGCTTTGATCAGTTGCGGGATGCCACCCTCGGCGATGAGCAGTCCCACGCCGGGATTGGTTGGGCTGATCGTGTTGGACGACCAGCCGCGGTCTGCCCACCCGTGCCCCAATACGATGTCGGAGGACACGTTAGTGGTGCACCGGAAGGCGCACCGCCAGGCGAACAGGTCCCGCAGACTCGTCGGGATGATGTCGGACGACGGGCGTTGCGTCGCCGCGACGACGATGATGCCGACCGCCCGGCCCCGAGCCACCAGGTCCCGCAGCAGACCCGCGAAGTCCTCCCGGGTCTTCTTGTCCCCGACCGTGGCCGAGAAGTAGGCGATCTCATCGATGGCGACCAGGATCGGGCTGAACACGTCATCGCGTTGGGTCTTCCGGCGGCCCTCAACTTCCAGGTAGGCGTACCGGTTGTCCATCACGATCTGCATCCGCCGCAGCGTGGCCAGGGCATGCATGATGTCCGGGCCGACGAATACGTCGGCGCAGCTCTTCCACTGGCCCAACTCGACCTGCTTGCCGTCCAGCAGGCACAGCCGGCAGTCCAGCGACAGGGCGGCGTGAGCCACGATCAGGTTCAGCAGGGTCGACTTGCCGCCGCCCGGTTCCCCACCGATCAACAAGTTGCGGTAGATCAGCGGGACCTGCACCGGGTGGCCGAACTCGTCCACCCCGACATGCACCGGGTCGAAGATCGACACGGTCGGGTCGGCGGGCATGCCACCCGGTACGGGAGGAGCGGTCAGCGTCGACATCGCCGGCCCGCTCAGGCCGCCGCTGGCGCAGCGGTCGACCAGGGGTCATCCGCCGGCGCTTCCGGGGTGAATCCGTCCCCACCGGAGCGGGTCCGGGACATCTTCTTCACCGTCGCCGTGGCGAACCGCAGCGACGGGCCGACCTCGTCCACGTCCAGGCCGTACGCGGAGCGCTTCTCGCCCTCCTCGTTTTCCCACCGCGACAGCCGCAGCCGACCGGCCACCACCACGCGGGTGCCCTTGGCGAGGGACTCGGCGATGTGCTCCGCCAGGTCCCGCCACGCGGTGCAGGTCAGGAACAGCGGGTCACCGTCGCGGTACTCGCCCGAGGCGCGGTCGAACACCCGAGGCGTGGACGCCACGGTGAACTTCACCAGCGCCACCCCGGCCGGGGTGAACCGCAGCTCCGGGTCGGCGGTCAGGTTGCCGACCACCGTCACGGTCGTGTCGTTTGCCATTGCAGATCCTCCTTGGATCAGTTCCGTGCGGTGAGCCAGTAGAGAACGGACACCGCGCATCTGTTGAACAACTTGTGCAACTTGCATGAATCAGCGGCGCGAGTTGCGCTGCTCCGGTGCCGGCTCCGGCACGTCCAGTAGGTCCAAGCCCAGCGGCGGCATGGCCGGCGATACCGGGGCGTTCTCGTCGCGCATCCACGCCACCCAGGCCGACAGCGGCGAGGCCACCAGGCCAGTCAGCGGGTCACGACGGGTGATGTCGACCCGCACCAGGGCTGCATGCTTGGCCGACGCACGAACCATTCGCGCCTCGCCCGCCCAGCAGGCCACCGCGAGCTTGTCCGCCTTGCCGTCCAGGTCCATCAGGTCCAGGCCTGGCCGCAGCCACACCCACACCCGCTCCCCGGCCGGCGTCGGCCGCGCCCACAAGATCAGCGGCAACCGACCCGGGTGCAGCCGAGACGCCGAGCGGATGAACTCCGCGAAGCACAGCCGCAGCCGATGCCGCACCACCACGCACCACACCCACGCCGACACCCGGCGACGGACCCGGCCGACACCGAAGACCACGCCGAGCACCAGGACCAGGAGCACCAGCGGCACCGCCGGGTGCGTCGCCCGGGACAGGTACGCCATGCCGACGAAGAGCGTGACCGCAGCGACGATCTCGAACGCCCACCACCACAGCACCCGTAGCGCCGGCCACACCCGGACCACGGAGGCGACCACCAGGCCACACACCGCGCCGGACAACAGCCCGATCACCACCGCAAGCACCAGGGGCACCGTCACCGACGCGGTAGCGGCCACCACCAGGGCGACGGACGCCGCCACGACGAGGAACGCCACCCGAGCCTTCTGCGCGTACGACCGCGACACCGGCGTTTCCACCAACGTCACCGCGCCCACCGGGCGCTCACCGAACAACCGTTTGGCCATGCTTCGACTCCCTCCATGACCCAAGTACTAACCGAGTTAGTACTTCGGACGCTACGACACCGCGTCCTTGATCGCCAGCCCCTCCGGGTCGGCGAGTCTCGGCAGCGGAACTTGTAGATATGACGATCACTCAGGTACTCGTCGAACGACAGGTGTCACTGCGGGGTCAGGCCGCTGTCCCCTTCCCTGTCACCCCCGTAGCGGGGCCATACTGGGCTCATGGGAGACACGGGCAGCGCGGGCGAGGGCCGGCCTCTGTGGGCTCGGCGCATCCGAAACGAACGGGCCGCCCGAGGGTGGTCGCAAGCTGAGGCGGTCGAAGCCCTCCGGGCGCACGCCTCATCTGAGCTGCCGTCGAACGGCAGCCTTCTCCGAAACTGGAAGCGTTGGGAGGCGGGCGACGCCGAGCCGGACGACTTCTACAAGGGCCTCATCGCGGTTACGTTCGGCACCGTCACCGCTGCGTTCTTCCCACGACGTGGCCGCGACGACGTCGACAAGACTTTGATGGCTGGCACTGGCCTGGACACCCTCGAAATCGTCACTCGCATGCGCGCGTCGGATGTGTCCCAAGCGACCCTCGAAGGGCTGAGGATCACCGCCGACAGGCTGTGCAGCGAGTATCCCTACGCCGACTCGGCAGACCTGCGAGTCGAGGGACACACGTGGCTGCGCCGCATGACGGCACTTCTCGACGCTCGTCTCACGCTCGCCCAGCACAGAGAGCTGCTTACCTTGGCGGGAACGGTCGCCCTCCTGGTGGGTTGCGTCGAGTACGACATGGGTCGACGCACCGAAGCCGAGGCGACCCGTAGGGCGGCGTTGCAGCTCGGGGAAGAGTCCGGGGACGTGAACGTCGTCGGTTGGGCGCAGGAGATGCGGGCGTGGTATGCGCTGACCGCAGGTGATTTTCGCGGCGTAGTCGCTGCCGCCGAAGCAGGCGAGGCAGCCGCGCCGCGCCAAAGCGTGGCAGTCCAACTAGCTGCCCAGCGGGCGAAAGCATGGGCGCGAATGGGCGACCGGCGTCAAGTCGAGCTTGCCCTAGACCAGGGCCGCCGCATCCTTGAAGGACTGCCGTACCCGGAGAACCTGGATCACCACTTCGTCGTCGACCCGGCCAAGTTCGACTTCTACGCGATGGACTGCTACCGAATCGTCGGCGAGAACGGGCTTGCTGAGGTCTACGCGGACGAGGTGATCCGCTCGTCCACGGACAGCAGCGGCATCGTGCGCAAGCCCATGAGAGTGGCGGAAGCACAGATCACCCTTGGGGTCGTGGCCGCACGAGCGGGCGACTTGGATCGCGCCGTCGACCTCGGCCGCCAGGCGCTCAGCGGGAACCGGCGGTCGCTGCCATCGCTCGCCATGGTGGCCACGGACCTGTCGTCAGTGCTGGCCAAGCAGTACCCGGACGCGCCAGAGACGCGGGACTTCGCGGACGAACTGCGGGCAGTCAAGGCCGCCCCGAGCGCCTAGCGTTCAGCGTCCTCGCCTGAGGGCGATTGAACCTCCGTCCGCGCTCTGCCGCCGACACCGGGCCGGGGTCGCGCCTCATGCCAGCCGACAATGTGCGCCGGCCGCCACACGTGCGTCCGCCCAACAGTCAGGTCGGGCGGAGGCATCTGCCCCCGCTTCCGGTACGTCGCCACCGTGCCGACCCGCACCCCGAGGTATGCGGCGACGTCCGAGGTCGTCCACCACTCCGCGTCGGCATCAGGGTTCGTCACGTCCGCCATTCTGCCTGCGCTAAGCGTTCAGCGCACCTATGCCATGGCTCGGACCTGGACGCCTGCGCCAGCGCACAGGTGGCTCCCAGTGCCAGCATCGCCCTCCGAGATATGTCACCGGTCCTCGGCCGTTGGTGCACCTTCTTGCCGGCAGATGCCGGACGGCTGCTTGTAGGTAGTAACACGCAGGCAGCCTAGGACCAGCGTTCCCGCAGCCAGATATCTGACAAAACTGGGTCTGAACATCCACCACTCGCGGCGTACCGTCGGCCCCAACGAGCGGCAGCTGGGCGATGGGGAGTCGATGGAATTTTTCGTTACGACGGTCATTGCAGCGATTTCGATGGTGGCCGGGATTGCTGCTTATAGGATGGGCAGAAGGCAGGCGCTCAAACGCCTTCACTACACTGTGAATCGCTATGAATTCCTGCTCTGGCAAGATGAGACCGTCGCAGCGCGAGTAAATGGACATACTCTGATCTACCCAAGCATCTATGTGTTCAGGTTGGAGCACACCGGCAATGCACCCATTGTAATCAACGACTTCTCCGGTCCAGTCCGGATCCACTTCGGCAAGCCAGCTCAAATCATGGTTGGCCTAGTGCAATGGAACCGTCCGAGAATTTTGGAGACCAGCACACATCTCGAAGCAACTGGCGGCGACCTTCTCATTAAGCCCGTTCTCCTCAACCCGCGAGATCGGATCGAGGTGATTATTGTAGTTGATGGGGTGCCCTCTAAGCCCTTCGTGGAGGCCCGCATCGCTGGGGTGGAGGAAGTTGCCTACCTGCCTCCGAGGCGTGAGGGCATCCAGATGAAGCTCGACGGCACGTCGCTGATCTACAAAACGACCGAAGAGTGGCCCCAAGTCCCCGGCAGACTTGACCCCACATTTTTCGTTATCCCGGCCGTCGTTGATCCGATAGGCAGCCTCCACCAGCACGTTGAACTTATGGTAGACGGTGTTTCGGTGCCGAACGCGCATCGCTATCTCGTGGTCTTCGAGGCGAAGGATGGAAGGCCGGTCCGCCGGAACCACCTTGATGGCCCGCTTTCCCTTGATTGGCCCACTTCCGAACTGAAGTGCGTGAGGGCGAAGCTGGGCGATCGATCTCTGAGCAAGGACCAGATGTCCCGTTTCCTCAGATGGAATCAGCACAACCTAGAGATCACTCCGGCTCCGCTGAAAGCTGGCGAAAAGCTGTCGGTGGACGCAATTGTTTCCGGACCCGGCGAGGATGTTTTAGTCAAGAACATGCCGTCCATCATGAGGGACGTGCAGATCGGGCGAGTGAATCTTAAAGACTTTGTGGACGACAACCTTGCCAGCGTCGAACCTCTTGTCTTGCTTTCGAACGAAAAAGCGCATGCTCTGTGGTGGACGTGGGCTCCCGTTGTTCAACGAAAGGCCGACAGGATGTGGCGAGAACTTCAGTCTTCTCTCAAGAAACTGTCCCATAGTGACCGGCGGTGAGAACTTTCCATACATCTTCAAGGGCGGCCCTGCGGGCCGCCGCGCCGGGCCACTCGCCGGCCGCCCGCGCCTTGCCGCTTCGCTTCCGGCGCGGGCTGGCAGTGGATACTGCGAGTCCCGGCGGACGCGCCGAAGCCCCGGCCGACCGTCACCGGCGGCAGCCAGGGCTTCAAGCTTCCCGTCTACGGCCCCTCCGGAACGCCCTTACGTCTCGTATGCCCGCCAAGGCCGACACTCATTGGAGGACGCGGTCACAATGGACGCCGTGAGCGATCTTACGAAGCGGACTGCGATCGATGTTGCTGCAAGTGCAGCAGGCGGAACGGTGGGACCGACGGTGACAGCGCTGATGGCGACCGCGGCCGCAGTGACGCATAACCCCGACTTGATCGCGCTGTCCGTACCAGCTGGCGCACTGGCCGACGCGATGACGGAGCAGGGCATCCTTCTCGTCACGAGGGCGCTCCTGAACCCTGCAGAGCGCGTCGGGCAGTTCGCAGACGCCGTAAGCGAAGAGGCTGCGGAACCCATCGAGGACTTCATCGACAAGCACGTCACAAGTGCAAGAGAACGCGAGTTCTTGGGTCGCGTAGTGGACGCCGCGACAGCAGCACAATCCGACTGGAAGACGCGCGTGCTCGCTCGCGCGTTCGTTAGAGGCGCAATAGACGGCGACCTCATCGATGAGACGGAGATGTTCATAGCAGCGACCCGGAACATTGAAGTCCCTCACGCGCGCTTCCTCGCGGCTGCTCACAAGATCTTCACCGGGCCTGACCCAAAGGGCGCTCGTACCACTACCACTACTCAGGGGGTTCTCGAAGCCGACCAGAGAATCGGACCTTCCGCAGTCCTGTTGTGGCGTGATCTTCGCGACCAAGGATTTCTCAAGGAAGCCGAGTTGCGGGATCGCGGAACTGCCACATACAAGATGACCGACCTTGGTTTCGTCGTGTGCTGGTGGCTTGCCAAACTCGGTACTGATCTGGACGAACCCCGGGCCTCCTTGGCCGACGAATCGCCAGAACGTCCCGCAGCCTCCGGCGGGTAGGGCCTCCGGCCCTACAACCCGGGAGGGCCTCCGGCGGCCGGGGCTCCGCCCCCGGACCCTGGGCGGCTCTGGGATGTCCGATCCCCGGCGGCCCGTCGCACACCGGAGGCAGCCAGCCCGTGCCTGCCCGGTCAAGGTCGTTCGTCCGGTGGGGCGCTCCACCTTGACCGGGCAGGCACGGCCCGGCCGAGCGAAGCTTGCGCGACGGGATGCCACACCGGCACACGAGCCACCCGCCGTCTTGACAATCAAGAGCCGGACACCCTTTAAGATCACGCGGCCCAACGAGGGCGCAACCGCCGCCACAAAGAGCCGAAGAACGATGACAACGAACCCGAACGATATGTCCTGCTCGGCGTCAAGTTTCCGGCCATCGCCGGAGGCCCGGGCGCTGCCCCGCTTGGTTCGAGATGTACCACTGCGCGGCCGACGAGGTCCGGAGCACGTCCCACTGTCCGGCCACGCGGCGATGTCCCTGTGGACGATGCCGATCAAATGTGGTGTTGTGAAAGCCTGTCCGCCGCTGTTCGAGAGGGGTCCATAGTGCCTGTAATCGCCGACCGAGTTGTGCTGAGGGCATGGCGGCACAAGAACCAACCGGACCGCATTCACTTCATCGTGAGGCGCGCCGATGGGAGCACACGCCGGCTTTGGGTGGGCGAAAGTCACTTCCTTTATGAGATCCTCGACAGCCACCTTCTCGCCTTGGGCTACACAGGCCCTGCGAGTGGAAAGGCGGACCCGGAGGAGGACGAGCCAGGCGCCGAGGCGGGATAGCAAACCTAGGCGAAACCTGGGAGATGATCTTTCAATCCGTCGCCACTCGCACTCCCTCATGCTGACAGCAACCAACAGCTTGACCAGCGCCCAATCCGAAGTGGCCAAGCGAGCGGCCGACCTTGACCTGGTTTGGGACGAAGAGGTCGTTGGTTCCCGGCTAGCGGCCCTAATGATCCGGCCCAACCCTATGGGGACCAGATGGGGACCACACGTCAGGAACCGACGCCCACGACTGGCATTGCTGCGTACGTCGCGCGAACCGTCCCACCGTGGCCGACGTGCGGGGTTGTCTGACGCGACGTCCTGGGGGTCAAGGGGTCGTCGGTTCGAATCCGGCCGTCCCGACAGAGAAGAAGCCCTGACCAGCGGAAACGCTGGTCAGGGCTTTAAGTTTGTCTATGGGGTTTTGAACCGCCCCCCGAAACCCCCCATTTACCGGAGTCGGCGACCAGGTTCGTCACCCCTGCGCATCGTTGGGCAATGCGTGTGTGGGACTTCGCCCGCGGTCGGCACCGAGTCGCTCGAGGATGTCCGAGACGTCCGGGGCTTGGGCGGGTTTGGCGATGTAGTACGTGGCGGTGATTCCTCGCTGGAGTGTCCAAGCTGTGCTGCGGCGCTTTTCGTGTCGGTCTCTTCCTTGATGAGGGTGGCCACGGTCTTGCGGAAGGTGTGTGGGGTGACCCAGGCGAGGTCGGTGTCGGCGCGATCCTCACGCCACTGGCGGCGGACGTTGTTGGGCGAGAGCCAGGTGCCGCGTCGGGAGGCGAAGATCGCGTCGTGGGGGTTGCCGGCAGCGGCGAGCTTGCGGGCCATGATCATGCCGACGGCGAACCGGGGCAGCACGACCATTCGCCAGCCGGCGTCGCTCTTGACCCAGGGTTGGCGGAAGAAGCCCTGGCCTTTGACGAAGACGAGCGTGCCGCAGATCGTCAGGGTGGGGCGTTCGGCGGCGAGGTCGAGGTCCTCCCATCGCAGGGCGAGGATCTCGCCGATGCGGGCGCCGGTGGCGAGCATCAGGTCGACGACGTCCGCCAGGTCGCCGCTGTGCCGTGGTCCAGGCTTGCCGGGGGTGGGTCGCTGCCAGTCGCGGATCGCCGTCCGGACGGCCTGGAGATTCTCATCGGTGAGGGCGGCGACGACCGTGCGGCGGGGTTTGCGGAGCCGGCCGGTGTCGCGTACGGGGTTGGTGGGGATCGATCCGCTCGGTTCGCTACCTCAGGCCGGGTGACCGGCGGAGGCGCCGATCTCCGCAACGAGAGCTGGGCGCACCCCGTTGGCGACCTCCGTGTGGGCTCCTGCGAAGAGCGGCGTCCTGTGGGCCAACAGGCAGTCCAGCGCGCTGGACTGCGGACAACAGTTGTGCGCGTGCCGAACTCCTGAAGTCGTGGAGCATCGGTGAACGCCAGGTCGCGATGGGCGCGCGTGTGTGAATGAGCCTCTAGAGCAACCGTCGCCGACGGCAGCCCGCCGTACACCACGAGGATCACGAGGGTCAACCCCCTAACCTAACCGGTTCGCTATGCACCCCATTATTCCGACACCTCATTGCTTATCTGGGCCCAGCGCCTCCCTTTGCAGCTAGATAGTTGGCTGCGGAAATAGGCTCGCGACTTTGCCTGTTTCCACGTCTTGGCGGCAGGTTGCGATGCTTGGGACGATGACGATCGACAGGAGATCGGCTGGTACCAAGGCCGTCTGTGCTGCGGTGAGTGAATAGTTGCTGGATCCGCCATCGCTGTCTGGGCTTTGGTCAGCGCCCCAGATGCTTCATTCGGGTTGTCCTAAACTAGGGCATAAACTCTAAATTCGAGGCAATATATCGCGCGTTGCGGCGCAATGATCTAGCGCTGCTGCTGCTCGGCGGCTTCGGCTCTCCACCGACTGTTGCGGACTTTCGCCGGAATTGGCCTGCCGGTATTGGCCTTAAAGACCTGCCGGTGGCGCGCTTCTCGTGTGTATGGTGCCCTGGCGTGCGGAGACAGCCCACTGTGGAACGGGGTCTCGAAAACCATGGCGCCATTTCCGATCTTGTTCTTCATCTTCGTAGAGGTGCCCAGCATGGCGGCGATGCTGGTGCACAAGGGGATCATGTTGGCGACCGGCAACGAGACGAGACCACTTAACTCGTGGCTCTACCGCCTCCTCGGTGTCTTCTCGCTGATCCTGCTTCTGAGCCTGTCGTTCGCGATCGGCGCGGACGCGGCCTGCCTGCTGTTCGTGCTGATCATCGGCGGAGGGCTGGTTGCGTTCATCGCCCGGCGCAACAACAAGGCCGCCCCGGCCACTGGGCAATACGGGCCGCAACAACCACCGCATCTGCCGGTCATCCGCGATTCGGTGGCGAGCTTCGTCCGCGGCTTGCAGCAATACGACCAGACGAAAGATCTCGCAGTTCTTGATCGGGCCATTGCCGAGGGCCGTGCACTCGTTCGCGCCGAACAGGACGTGGAGGCCTGGCGCAACTTTGCAATCATGCTCGGTCAGGCCCTGATGTCGCGGAATCTGGCGACCAATGACCAGGGCGCGCTGGCCGAATCAGTCGAGGTGCTCCGCAGCGTCGGGCAGAATCTCCCACCGGGGCACCGGATGCGACCGCATGCCCTGGTCAAGCTCGGCACCGCCCTGCGGGAGCTCGCCAACCAGTCGGGTCGTCTGGAGCTCGTCGACGAGGCGATCCATTGGTATAGCCTGTGTTCCGCAGTTAAGTCACCGAAACAGGCTCAGGCATACCTCGGCCTTTCGATGTGCCTCAACATCAAAGGCGAGAAGCTCGCCGACGCCGGGCTGCTCGAGCAAGCTGTCGCCCCCGCCCGGTACGCGGTGGGGTCCACTCGAGACCCGCAGCAGCGCGGCAAGTACCTGCTCTATCTGTCCGGTCTGCTCGTGCTGCTGCACCGTAGGACGGAAGATCCGGCGGTCATCCGCGAGGCGGTCACCGCGGCAGAGGAGGCCGTCCGGCTGAGTCCGGACCAGCAGGAACGGTATGCCCGCGAGAAGGTCCTCACGGTCGCACAGGCGCAGCAACAGTTCGGCGGATGGTTCGAGTGAGGAGAAAACTGGCCCACCGGACCGTGGCCTACGCGATCACGCCGTTCCCCCCGCAGCCGGCCGAGCGCACCATGCGCGACGGCGACACCATTGCACGTTTTCACTGTCCCCGGTGCCAGGGCACGACCGCCCAACTGGAGGTGGAGGCCGCCCCGGCCAAGGGCGCGGGTCCGCAGCCGGCGCTGCCCAATCTCGTCGAGTGCCAGTGCGGGCAGCCGCACGCGGGGCGCCCGGAGAACGCGCCGGCGTGGGGATGCGGCGGTTTCTGGAATGAGTTCGATGGCTGAGCCCGACCTGCCCAGCAGTGATGATCTCCGCTGGGCGCGGCTGGCCCGGGAGCTGCCGTTTGCCGAGCTGGATGCCGTTCGCCGGCAGGCCGAGCAGTGGCGCAATGCGATCGGGGGCCTGACCGCGCTGCTGGGCTTCGCCGCCCTGGTCCGCGGCCGCAACGATCTCACCACGATCCCGCCGGGCTGGCGGATCGCGACCGCGACCGTGCTGGCCGCCGCGTTTTTCATGCTGCTCGGGGGCTTCGCGCTTGCCGCTTACGCGTCGTTCGGCCGACCCGGTGTCGTGGTGCGCGCCAACGGCGCCTCCTTCCGCCGGTGGAGTGCCGACCGGGCCCGGCAGATCGGCCGGCTGGTGCCGGTCGCCGTTCTGTGCGCCGCCCTGGGCGTCGTCCTCACCGCGGTCGCGGTCGGCCTGACCTGGTTCGCGCCCGCCAACGAGCCGGACCGGCGATACGCGGTGCGCAGCGCGAGCGGGGAGGCCTGCGGCGATCTGGTCGGCGTCGAGAACGGCCGGCTGGTCCTACTGATCGAGCTGGGCGGCCGCAAGGTGCCGTGGTCATCACCGTTGCCCGACGTCAGCCGTATGGACCGGGTGGTGAACTGTTGACCGTGCCCCAGCGTCGCGACCTGGCTTTCGCAATCGGCGTCACGGCGTACGACAACCCGGACGTCGCCGACCTGCCCTCCGGCGAGCGGGAGATCCGGCGGGTCTTCGACGCGCTGGCCGCCGGCGGGTTCGATGTCGACCCGGAGCCGCTGACCGGCCGAGTGGGACGCATGGCGATCACCGGTTATCTGACCCGGCTCGATCAGCCAGCAAGGCGGCTGCTGCTCTACTGGAGCGGTCACGGGGTCTCGGACGAGACCGGATCGTGGCTGTTCACCAGCGAGACCGACCCGGCCGACCCCGGCGGCACCGGCGCCGTGGACCCCGCCGCGGTGGCCGCCGTGCTCGGCGGCCTCTGTCAGGCCACCCAAGTCCTGATGCTGATCGACTGCTGCGGCTCAGGGGACACCGCGCTGGACGTCGCCACGGCGGTGACGCTCGCCCCACCACCCAGCCTTCCCGCACACCAGGCGCCGCCAGCGATCTCGCTGATCAGCGCCACCTACGGCGCGGCCGAGGCACGGCCGATGCTCTTCGCCAACGCGGTCGCCGACGCGCTGACCAGCGGACCACCGTCGATGCTGTGGCCCGCCCAGAAGGCCGAGGTCTCGCCGCAGGAACTGGCCGAGGCCGCCTCCGTCTGGCTGCGGACCAACCTGGCCTCCCGCAGCCAGCGCGCCCGCAGCGTGGGTGTCCACTCCGGCACCGGGTTCTTCGCCAACCCGGCCTATGACCCGAACGCCCGTGACGTCCTGCTCGAGGCGGACCTGTCGATCCGGCGCGGCACCGTGCTCGACGAGGTGCGGGCATGGCATCGAGCGTCCGGGAAGACCGGGAACGGGCTGTTCCTGCTCACTGGGTCACTTGGCACTGGCAAGTCGACGGCCGTCAACCAGCTGGTGAACGAGCCGGCTGCGGACGGCGCCGCCTGGACGAAGGTGACGCTGACCAGACTGGACCTGCGGGCGGCCGCCGCCGACCTCGCTCGCCGCCTGCGGCTGGAGGGCGCGCTCTCGCCGGAGGAAGTGGTCGCTGCCGCCAGAAATGCTTGGAACCTGGCCTTCGACGCGCTGGACGAGGCGGTGACCGAGAGCCGACTGGAAATTGTGCGTCGGCTCCTGTTGCCGCTGGCAGCGCAGCCCGGCGTCCACGTCCTCGTCGCGCATCGCTCCGCGGCGGCTCATGCGGTCGACCTGGACGAGGTGGCTGAACTCAAGGCAGCGGCGACCGGAAGCACCGACCTCGACGCCGACCCGGCTGCGGAGCGGGGGATCCGGCGACTGGTAACGCGGATTCTCGAGGCCACGCCGCTTTCGCCGTACCGGAAGCAGCCGGAACTCGCACGCCAGGTCGCCGCGGTGATCGCCGCGCGCAGCGGCGGAATGTTCTACCTCGCCGCGCAGGTTGCCCATGGAATCGCCCGGGAGTCGTCGATCTACGAGCCGGGCGACGGGGAACTCGCGGAGATGCTGACCGAAGGCATCGGCGGCGCCATCGCCCGGGATTTCCGGGAACGCGCCGTCGACGCGGACCAGCTGCTTGACATCCTGACTCCGCTCGCCTGGGTGCTGGGGACGGGTGTGCCGATTGACGGCGGCTGGGCAGCGATGGCAAATGCGCTGCGGACGAGTGACGGCATGCCCCTGACCGCGGACGACATCCGGCAGGCTTTCAGCGAGATCAGCGAGTTTGTGAGCGGCGGGCCGTTCTACCGGGTCCGGCATCAGGCCATCGCCGACTTCCTGCGGACACGATCCGGCCGAACCGAGCTGGAGGTTCACCGGCTGCTCGCCGCAGCGCTGACGCCGGAGATGGGCGGCTGGCCCGCCGCGCCGCCGTATGTGCTCGACCATCTCGCCGAGCACGCCGATCAGGGCGGAACGATGCTCGACCTGTTCGCCGATCCGGACTTCATGGTGTTCTCCGAGCCGCGCCGCACGCTCATCGCGGTCACCAGGGCGGAGCGCAGCAACCACCAGTCGCCCACCCTGGATCTCTACCTGCGTGCCGCGGCCCGGCTCGCCGACAACCCCGTCGACATGCGGGTGTTCCTGCTCCAGTCGCTGAGCCGGGAGGGCATGCGGGCTGCCGCGCCGCATGAGCGGAATTTCTCCGTCAAGGCGCCGTGCCGCACCAGGTGGACCACCGCGTCGAAACCGTCAGGGCACCGGCTCATCCGCATCGGCCCCGAAAAACTGGACCAGTTCACGGCGATCCGCACCGCGAGCGGCACGCGCCTGGTCACTGCCGCCGAGCGTCCCGAGCCGGACGGCACTCCGGCGCAGTCCGGCATCGAGGTCTGGGATCCGGCGTTCATCGAGCCGATGCAGGTGCTCGGCGGCCGTGCGGGACGACACCTCACCGCGATGGCTTCGGCGCCGCACGAGGGCGAGGATGAAATTCTCGGAATCGCGTACGGGGTGGGGCAGAACCTCATCGAGGCGCGCCTGATCGGCGGTGACCGGGTGTTGTGGACCCGTAGCGAGGTCGAGGCATACGAGCTGTCGTGCGTGTGGGCGGGTGACTGCTGGGCGTTCGCCGCCAACAACCACTCCGGCGGCATACGGCTGTTTCGTGCCGCCGACGGCCATCCGCTTGGCACGATCAGCGGCGAGGGCGGCTATCCGAAGTCGGTGATCGGCTTCCGGATCGGAGCGGCCGACGTGCTCTGTGTGGTGACCGACTGGGAGCTGACTCTCTGGGGCGCACCGAGCCTGCGCAACCTCGGCCGGATCCGCCTCGATCAGTCCTGGAGTGCCGCGACCGTCGTCACCCATCCTTCGGGCCCGATGATCGCGGGGGGCCGCACCGACGGGCGCCTCGAGCTACGCGCCACCGCCGACGGCCGTTCCGTGGCCGTGTCGGAGGACGACCTGGGTTACATCGCCGCTCGCATGGTCGGGGTGGGATCGTCAGTCGCCGTGGCGGCCGGGGACGAGGTCTCGGTGTGGGGGACGCAGCCGTTCAAGCGAATTTACCGCTACCTGGGTCACGCCGCCGAGATCACCGGTCTCGGAATGGTCCGCGACTACACCGACCACCACTATCTGGCCAGCGCGGCGGAGGACGGCTCGCTGCGGGTCTGGACCGACACCAAGACGCTGCACTGGGACAAGTGGCAGTCCGAGCCGCCGGTCGGCCACTTCTACCGGGTCTTCCCTGCCCGGGTAGGCGGGCGGGCGGCCATCCTCGTCGAGGACGTGCTGTCCTGGGTGCTCCTCGATCAGGACGACGGGGAGTTCCTCCAGCGGTTCGACAAGAAGCGCGCCCGGAGCCGGGGCGAGAGCATGAAATCCGATCTGGATCGTTTCGAGGTCTGGGCGGTCGCCATGCTAGGCGAGGAGTCCGTCGCGGTCGCCGGGCAGGATGGCGGTTCCCAGGAGCTGTGGGGTGTCCACGACCGCGCCAACTACGCCCTGCCCACGCCGGGCGCCCCCAGCGTCCACGAGTCCCGCGCGCTGCTGCACACCACCGCCGGGGCGCTGCTCGTCACGGGCGGGGGTGCCAAGCATCCGATCGGTGTCTTCCGGATCACCGGCGGCCTCCAGTGCTGGCTGCGGTGTCCCGAGGGCAGCTCGCCGCGGATGGCCGCGGACGGCGGCGACACCGACCTCGTCTTGGTGCAGTCGCCCGACGGCAGTCTCAGCGTGCATGATCCGTTCGACGGTAGGCCCCGCGCCCGGATACATGCGGAGGGGCGGCCGTTGGCCGCGATCGCTGATCAGACGCACGCGGCGGCACTCGTCGCGATGCCTCGCGACGGCGTGCACTGGTTCGACTCCGCCGGGGCGAGCCGCTACGTGGCACCGAGCGCATACGAGCAGCGAGTTGCCGTGGTCCATGTCGGCGACCACCGGTTGTTCGCCCTGCCGGACAAGGACCGCGTGCTGCTCGTGCGCCCCGAGGACGGTTCGGTCGCCCTCGCGATCCCGTTCCTCGGTCAGGTGAACGACGTCGTATCGCCGGCGCCGGGCCTGCTGTGTCTGATCGTCGCGGCCCGGGTGGTGATGGTCGAGGTCAGCCCTTGACCACTACTGAAGTGGGACAACTGTGCTGCGAATACCGGGGACGGTGACCGCAGCTCTTGCCGACGTTGGAAAGTGCATCGCCGGTGGTGGGGCAATAGATTCTGTCGCCCCACCGACACGAACCCCGTCCCTACGGTACGCGGTTCCCGATGGTCGTTTTCTTGATGACTGTAGGTCCCTTGGTGGGGGAGTGGGGTGCGGCGGGGTCCTGGTGACGGCCTGTCGGCCTGCCCCCCGTTAACACCCCCGAAAACCCCACCTGCGGATGACAACCAGTGCCAAGATGCGATCATTACTGGATCGTGTCTGTGCAGCTCATCGGCCATTTCTGAGAGTCAATAACAGGGTCGGGGCGGCTACGGTTGGTAACGGCAGCGGCGCTGTGGAAACCGCCAGCTGGGTGGTGACCGTCGTTATGCTGCCGATCTCGGTCCTGGCCTGGTGGTTCGGCAGTGGTGGCAGATCCCGGCCCGAGTCGCGCACTGATCGGCTGGCCGCGCTGCCGGCGCCGCTCTTCCGGATCATCGACCGGCCCAGAACACAGGCCGCTGTTGCGGCCGCGCTCACGCAGCCCTCCGCCGGGCCAGCCGGAGTGGTCGTGGCCCTGGTCGGCGGCGGCGGATTCGGCAAGACGACGATCGCGGTCCAGGTCTGTCGGCTCTCCGGAATCGAGCGGCAGATTCCTGGCGGCGTCCTCTGGACAACTCTCGGAGAGGAAACCACCGGGCCGGCGCTCGCCGAACGGCTCAATGACCTGTGCGCGGGCCCTCGACGCTGCTCGTGGTAGACGACATCTGGCGTTCCTCGCAGCTGCGTCCGTTCCTCGCCGCCGCCGCTCGGGGCGTCCGTCTACTGATCACCACCCGCGATCGCAGCACCGTCCCCGCGACCGGAACTCACATCCTCGTGGACGCCATGACCACTGGCGAGGCGCTCAATGTCCTCGGCACCGGGCTCGACCAGTTTCTCGACGCCCTCAACCGGGTCGTGGGAGGGGGCACCGTCGTGGATCCCGAGGTCGTGCGGCAGATGCTGCGCCGGCGGCGGAACCCCTTGGGACCGCTCACCGCTCGCGAGCGCGAGGTGCTGGCGCTGGTCGCGGAGGGCCGCTCCAACGCCGCGATCGCCGCCAGACTGGTGGTAACCGAGGCGGCGATCGCGAAACACATCCGTAACATCTTTCAGAAGCTGGACCTGCCGCAGGCCGAGGAGAACCACCGGCGTGTGCTGGCGGTGCTCACGTTCCTCCGCTCCTGACCCTGGCCTGCGCCCTTTCCTTCAGCGAGGCGGCCCGAACGCAGCAGCAAGGCGCTTGACCGCCAGCGCTTGCCTGCGGGGCCGCGCTGGCGAGACGTCCGCACATGCCGAGTGTGGAGATCGTGCGTTCCTAGGTTGGGGTGGAACCGACGGAGGCGAGATGAGGTCTTATAGACGTGGTGACGCGAGTTCGATTTGTCTCGGTGTTGGTGTGGACGTCCCTGGCGGCCCTGACGGTGGCATGTGGGGCCGCCACAGAACCACCTACTGCAAGGTCAGGTCTGGCCTCTGAGCCCGAGCCGACTACATCGAGACAGGCGAGCACGGGTGGCGATGCTGCTGTCTGGGGTCTCGGTCCGGACCAGCGCCTTCAGAGATCGTCCACAAGGTTCACTGCGCTCGTCTCGCGACTGGACTGCAACAACGGGATCACGGGGGAGGTCTTGGCACCGGAAATCCACATGAGTGAGTTCGAGGTCGTCGTGACTTTCAGCGTCGCTACGATGCGGCCGCGTTTTGCAGCGTGCCCCGCCAATGATCAGATTCCCTACGCGGTCGATCTCGGTGAGCCTCTGCAGGACAGAGCGTTGGTGGATGGCCGGTGTCTGGCTGGCGGGGAAGCGGCAACTACGTCCTTCTGCGCCACTGGCCCCACGCGCTTCAGGCCGTAATGCTCAACTGGGCGCGTCTCCTCCTGGCGTCCCGCAATGCACTGACATGCCGCGTCGCGCGGTTGTCGCCTCGCGATCATCAAGCGTCGTCCGAGGCTACGACGTCAAGCGTTACCCGGCGCAGGACACCGAGTGCCGGGCTCCACTTGATCCGTTACACATCAACTTCACTTGAAGGGTGACAGTTGGCCGGCTCTCTCCGGGCTCGGCTGTCACGGTGCGCAACTGGCGTGCCGCTTATCGCTAGGGCATGCGATCCTCGACACCGGTCGAGACGCGCGATCAGCGGCAGAAGAGTGTGTCGACGGCTCCACACTCTCGCGGCCGCTTGTGATCAGTGTGCAACGACGACGATGCGTACGACGCCGTCAGCAGGTCTCGGATGCTCGGTCGAAAGCCTAACCAGATCACACCCGGTAGTACTGCACGACGCAGAACTCGTTGTCCTCCGGGTCGGTCATGACGAGGACTGCGCCCTCTTGGTAGTCATGCCGTTCACCTGTCCACCGCCCGCCCAACATCCCGATCCGATCGACCGCTTCGTCAACGTCGGTAACGGCGATGTCGAGGTGTAGTCGCGTCTTGCCGGCCTTGGGCTCCGGGACCGGCTGGAATGTCAGCACCGGGCCGCCCGCGGCGACAGTGACGCGCCGCCAGCCGGGAAGAGACTCCGTCACGCGTCCTCCAAGCACCACGGACCAGAAGTCAGCCAGTCGCTGCGGATCCCGGCAGTCGACCGTGACTCCGGCAAGTCGGCCCAGTGTCTCCACGACACCGACCATAGCGACGATGTGCAGCCCGCTCCCACTGGGACGCACTCATCTCGGCAGAAGCGGATGCCTGGCACACCAGCCGTCGTGGACAGTCGGCGTCACGGTCCGTATCCGGCATGCTCAAGGCCCTGTGTAACCCAGCAACTGAAGTCACCGTGTAGAGCATCAAGCGGAGCACGACAGCGCAGGACAACGAGCCGCCGGCAAAGTTTCTGTACGTCTTCAAGGCGGCCCGCAACGGGCCGCACGCGCCGCCGCCTAGGCGCGCGTCCGTCACTCCGCTGGCGCAGCGTCACATCGTTTCGACCAGCGATGGCCAAGGGCTTTTACCTGTAGTTGTTGAACCGCATGTCTCAGCCGCACCCGACCGCAACATGAGTCCGTCCGTGGAGCCGCCGGATGCAGTCGATGATGCTCCTCTCTCAGCGGTCCCGGCTGGGGCTGTCCCGGTTGCCGCGACCTGCCAGGCCGTACGCGACGGCCCCGATCAGCAGCCCGACGATGGCTCCCATCAGGCCGGTGCCCAGCGCCGAGTCTCCTGCCTCGTACCCGTCGCCGCCCAACCAGCCCCAGAGCACCCCACCGAGCGCTCCCAGGACCAGGCCGACCAGCGGGAGGCTTCTCCTCATACCCACCATAATGATGTCCCGGCCAGCGGAGGGCTAGCGTCGCCCGCCGAGAAACGTGCGTGCGATTGGCGTGCCCGGTCCGTGCCCGACGCAGCGGCCAACATGGGGCCACACCGTTACCCAGCCGGTCCTGCAGTCGACGCCCTGTAGCTGTGTCTCGCGTGACGTGACTACCCACCGTACGAATCAAGGCGCTTCCCAAGCTAGTGCTCTACCGTCCCACCAGCGGTCAGGGCTGCTGCTGGGCTCGCCTCGCCAAGACGAAGTCCGCATAGTCATCCCCGGCAACCCCGTGGTTGACCCACCGATTTGGGTTCGCCCCGGTGTCCTGCTCTGCCAGCCACAGTGCCTCGGCCGGGTCTTGAAAGTGGCCGATCGCGCGGCCGTAGCCCGTGTCGTCTTCGTCTTCGGGGTCGAGGGGCGGGAACACGGACAAGTCGTGGTAGTCCTCGTCGTCCAGGTCCTGTACGTCATGGACGGACACGTTGTAGCCGTCCTGCCAAGGCCAGACCGCAACCCAGCGGATGCCTCGCTCGCGCCCCAGGGTGATGGGTCCGACGAACTGCTCAACGCCTTTCCTGCGGGCGAGTGCGCCGAGGACGAACGGCCGGGTGAGGTGACGCATGCTGGGAGGCTATCCCGGCTGCGCAGGAGTCGAGCTGGGTGACTAGCTGAGTGACGACCGGCACCGACATCGGCGGACAGCCGTGGACGCCTGAAGACTTCTCTCGCCGCTCACCTGCCGTAGGGGAGCAGGTCGGGCAGTTGTGTTGGTTACCTGGGGATCAAGGGGTCGTCGGTTCGAATCCGGCCGTCCCGACGGACAAAAGCCCTGACCAGCGGAAATGCTGGTCAGGGCTTTAAGTTTGTCTATGGGGTTTTTGAACCGCCCCCGAAAACCCCCGATTGCCGGGGTCGGCAACCAGGTTTGTCATCCATGCGCATCGTTGGACAGGGCGGGTGCGGGAGGTTGCCGCTTCCCGTGGTCGGTGCCCAGTCGCTCGAGCGCCAGCGGCCTGCTGCCGGGCATCTCCGCCACGCCCCTCGCCCCGCAGGGCAGCGGCGACGACCGGATCCAGTCTGTCGGGAAACAGTCGGTCTCGATCTCGTTGCGCCCGAGCGCGTGGATCATCTCGTCGCTGCCACCTACCCGACCGGGGCGGACTTCGGCAGTCGGATTTCACGGCGGTCGATGAAACCGTTGTTGGGCGATGACGAATCTGTTAGCTTTTCCAAACCTCGATGAGAGAGCGCTCTCCCGAGGGTAGAGGTCAAAGAAGATGACGGCGCTGCACCCCCGACCAGGCGTCGTCAACAGCCGCCCACGTCCACCCGACCCCACCCCATCCCCCATCACGGCGCCGCGCGACCACCACATAGGCGCGACGCGCCGACGACCCTCCATCGCCGGGACAAGCGCGGCACCGCTATGCGCGCGTCCCGGGACCTACCCGCGCGGGGCCGCCTACCGCGGCCACGTTCGAGACGTGATCGGCGCACGTTTCGGCTGCTTCCTCACGAGAGGTAACCAACCGATCATGATTCGCAGAGTGCTGCTAATCGTCGCTCTTGTACTGGCCGGGATGGGCGTCAACGTCGCCCCGGCATTCGCGGCCGACTTCTCGGTGCTGATCTTCAGCAAGACCGCGGGGTTCCGGCATGACGCGATCCCCGCAGGGATCACTGCGATCCAGCAACTGGGCACGCAGGGCAACTTCACGGTCGAGGCGACCGAGGACGCCGCCCAGTTCACCGACACGAACCTGGCCAGGTTCAGAGCGGTCATCTGGCTGTCCACGACCGCCGACGTGCTCGACTCGACCCAGCAGGCCGCGTTCGAGCGGTACATCCGCGCCGGCGGCGGTTATGTCGGCGTGCACGCCGCCTCCGACACCGAATACGACTGGCCCTGGTACGGCAACCTCGTCGGTGCCTACTTCTCCAGCCACCCCGCGATCCAGCCGGCCACCGTCCGCATCGAGGACACCGCCCACCCTTCGAACGCGGGCATCCCGGTGAACTGGAACCGCACCGACGAGTTGTACAACTACCGCACCAACCCCCGCTCGCAGGTGCACGTCCTCGCGAATCTCAACGAGGCCACGTACACCGGCGGCACCATGAACGGCGACCACCCGATCTCGTGGTGCCGGCCCTACGACGGCGGCCGCTCCTGGTACACCGGCCTCGGCCACACCCAGGAGAGCTACACCGAGGCCAACTTCCGCACCCACCTGCTCGGCGGCATCAGGTACGCCGCGCAGAACATCGGCAACTGCTCGGTGCAGGCTCCCGTCGGCACGTTCAACCAGGTGAACCTGGCCAAGGGCGTGGCGGAGACCGGTGAACCGATGGGCCTCACCGTGCTGCCCAACCGGGGTGTGCTGCACACCTCGCGGAACGGCGTCATCCGGTACACCGACGTCAACGGCAACACCAAGATCGCTCTGACGCTGCCGGTCTACAGCCACGACGAGGAGGGTCTGCAGAGCATCAAGGCCGACCCGAACTTCGCCAGCAACCGCTGGGTGTACGTCTACTACGCGCCGCCGCTCAGCACGCCGGGCGGCGACGCTCCGTCCACCGGCACAGCGGCGCAGTTCGCCCCATTCAACGGCTCCAACAAGCTGGCCCGGCTCACCGTGCGGGACGACAACACGATCGACCCGGCCTCGCTGGTGACGATCCTCGACGTGCCGACCAGCCGCGGGCTGTGCTGCCACGTCGGCGGTGACATCGACTTCGACGCCGCCGGCAACCTGTACCTGTCCACCGGTGACGACACCAACCCGTTCGATTCGGCCGGTTCCGCGCCGATCGACGAGCGGGCCGACCGCAACCCCGCCTACGACGCGCAGCGCACCTCGGCCAACAGCAACGACCTGCGCGGCAAGGTGCTGCGGATCAAGCCGGGTGCGACGGGCGGCTACACCATCCCGGCCGGCAACATGTTCGCCCCGGGCACGGCGAACACCAGGCCCGAGGTGTACGCCATGGGCTTCCGCAACCCGTTCCGGATGAGCGTGGACAAGGCAACCGGGATCGTCTACCTCGGTGACTACGGCCCCGACGCCGGCTCTGCCGACCCGCAGCGCGGGCCGGCGGGCACCGTCTCGTTCGAGCGGATCACCCAGCCGGGCTTCTACGGCTGGCCGTACTGCTCCAACTACAACACCCCCTACCAGGAGTTCACGTTCCCCAGCGGGCCGTCGTCCGGCCCGTACAACTGTGCCGGTGGGCCGACGAACAACTCCCGGAACAACACCGGCATCACCACGCTGCCGCCGTCGCAGGCGGCCTGGCTGCCCTACGGCGGGCAGGGGCCCTGGCGGCCCGAGTTGGGTGGGGGCGGGCCCATGGGCGGTCCGGTCTACACCTTCAACCCGGCGCTGGCCTCCGACGTGAAGTTCCCGGCGTCGTACAACGGGAAGGTCTTCCTCGGGGAGTTCACCAGTCGCTGGATCAAGGCGGTCACCTTGAACGCCAACGGCACGGCCGGCGCGATCGAGCCGATCCCGTGGTCCGGGACCGCGATCATGGACATGGAGTTCGGGCCTGACGGCGCCCTGTACGTGCTCGACTACGGCACCACCTGGTTCGGCGGCGACGCCAACTCGGCCCTCTACCGGATCGAGTACAACACCGGCGGCAACCGGGCACCGATCGCGCAGATCAGCGCCGCCCCGTCCTCCGGCGCGGCGCCGCTGGCCGTGCAGTTCAGCTCGGCGGGTAGCAACGACCCGGACGGCGACCCGATCACGTACGCCTGGGACTTCACCAGTAACGGCAGCACCGACTCCACGGCGGCCAACCCGACGTTCACCTACCCGGCGAACGGCGAGTACACCGCGACGCTGACGGTACGGGACCCCGGCGGCAGAACCTCGACGGCCAGTACCGTCATCGGGGTCGGCCGACCGTCCATCCAATTGATCACACCGGCCGACGGATCGGTGTTCCAGTTCGGCGACCTGGTGCCGTACGAGGTGAGGGTCACCGATCCGAACGCCGGCACCATCGACTGCAACCGGGTCCAGCTCAACTACATCCTCGGCCACGACAGTCACGGTCACCCGATCACCAGCAAGAACGGCTGCACCGGGTCGATCCAGACCACGGTGGATGGTGAACACGACGCGTCGGCGAACATCTTCGGGGTGCTCGCCGCGGTGTACACCCCGGTCAGCGGGGTCGCGGTCCAGGACCAGCACGTGCTGCAGCCGCGGACCCGGCAGGCCGAGCACTTCGGCACCATGAACGGCGTCCAGCTCGCCGCCAAGCCCAGCGCCCACGGCGGCAACGCGATCGGGTACATCGAGAACGGTGACTGGATTTCCTTCACGCCGTACAACCTGGCCGGCGTCACCGGTATCAAGGCGCGGGTCGCCTCGGCCGGCGTCGGTGGCACGCTGACCGTGCGGGTCGACTCACCGACCGGCCCGGTGGCCGGCACGGTGCAGGTCGCCCCGACCGGTGGCTGGGAGACGTGGGCCGACGTCACCGGGACGATCAGCCCACCGGCCGGAACGCACCAGCTGTACCTGGTGTTCACCGGCGGCGCGGGATCGCTGTTCGACATCGACGACTTCACGTTCACCTCCGGCACCACGCAACCGCCATCGGGGAACCTGGCGTTGAACAAGCCGGTGACGGCGTCGAGCACGGAGTCCGGCACATTCCCGGCCTCGGCTGCGGTCGACGGTTCGCTGACCACCAGGTGGGCGAGCACCTTCAGCGATCCGCAGTGGATCCAGGTGGACCTCGGCCAGTCGACCTCCATCGACCGGGTCAAGCTGACCTGGGAAGCGGCGTACGGCTCGGGGTACCAGATCCAGACGTCAGCCAACGGGACGACGTGGACCACGGTCCGGACAGTCACCGGTGGCGACGGTGGGGTGGACGACATCACCGCGCTGGCCGCCACGGGTCGTTACGTGCGGATCAACGGTACGGCCCGCGCCACGGCCTGGGGATATTCGCTGTTCGAGTTCGAGGTCTACGGGGGTGGCGTCACACAGCCGCCTGCGGGCAACCTGGCGTTGAACAAGCCGGCGACCGCGTCGAGCACCGAGGCGGTCGCCTACCCGGCCTCCGCCGCGGTGGACGGTTCGCTGACCAGCAGGTGGGCGAGTGCCTTCGCCGACCCGCAGTGGATCCAGGTGGATCTCGGTCAGTCGTACCCCGTCAACCGGGTCAAGTTGACCTGGGAGGGGGCGTACGGCTCGGGGTACCAGATCCAGACGTCGGCCAACGGGACAACCTGGACCACAGCCCGGACGATCGCCGGTGGCGACGGTGGGGTGGACGACAACACCGCGCTGGCCGCCACGGGTCGTTACGTGCGGATCAACGGTACGGCCCGCGCCACAGCCTGGGGATATTCGCTGTTCGAGTTCGAGGTCTACAGCTGATCGGGTAGACCGCGCACGATGGGGCGCAGGGACCCTCGAAGGTCCCTGCGCCCCTGGTCTGTCCCGGCCACCGCCACATGACGGGCGGCGGTGGCCGGTGCCGCTTCGATCTCTCACAACCGTCTCAAGGACGGACGGTCGGGCATGGACCGGCAGACGTCGTTGGTTGCCTGACCGTTGACCTGCCCATTCGCCACCGTGTGGCACTTTCCGGCGGGTGCCAATAGGTGGGCTGGATCTCTGGGGGTCAAGGGGTCGTCGGTTCGAATCCGGCCGTCCCGACGCAGGTCAGAGGGCTGATCCGGAAATCGGGTCGGCCCTTTCGCCGTTCTGGGGACCAAGATCAGTCAAGTTGAAGCGTGCCTAGCGCTGCTTGACCAACGGTCAAGCTTCAGCGGCCAGTGTGGTTGATTGCCGGATTCTTCTCTTGCTGTATCAAGGCGGCCCGCAAGCGGGCCGCGCCGGCCCGCCCCGGCCTGCTGGCGACCTCCGGCGGGCATCGGCCGGGCCTGCCGGCCACGCTGACGGACGACAAGACTCTGAAACCTCGGGGCTCTGCCCCGAACCCCGACCCTCCTCAGAGATGCCGCCTGCGGATCCTCTCATCGTGCACCCCAAGGGCTACCAGCCTCTCCGGACGGGGCCAAGGTCGTTCGTCCGGTAGGGCGCTCCACCTTGGCCCCGTCCCGGGGAGGCTGGACGGTCTACGACTGCCCGACGAGGAGATCCGCACCTGGGGTAGGTTCCTCCGGTGATAGCACCTGCCTGGGAAGAGATCTCAAGCGAGCGCTACGAGGACTTCTGGGCGCCATTCGAGGCCAGGTTCGACTTCACTCCTCGCTACACCGAACCGGGTTCCGCGGTCGTCGAGCCCCGGCCCTCGGTCACCATCGACCTCGGTCCACTGTTCGCCAGCCCGCGCCCCACGTTCGCGGCCGGCCAAGCGGCGATTAACGCCCTCGCGCTACTGGCCATGACGCAGGCCTTCCCCGCCTCCGAGCGGCTCCTCGTGCTGGACTGGCAACATCCCAGCTACTGGTTCTGGCCCCACCGCCAGGCCACAGGCGACGACCAGATGTGGCCGGCGAGGCAGGCGTGGCCGGTCGAGGTGTTTCCCGACGGCGACTACTACGCCTTCCTCACGGAGGACATGACCGAAGGCACCTTCGGCCACCCCTGGGAACAGACCCTCTGCATCTTCGGCCCCCGCCTGATGCCACAGCTGCAGCCCCTGCTCACAAGCTGGATGCCGGTCAAGCGTTCACGCCTGTAATCGTCCGAGGTCTACTGCCTAAGGAGGTTGGTTGACCGCCGGCGGTGTTTCCACGCGTAGATGAAGGCTGCGAGGCCAAGGATCGCCAGAGCGGCAGCGATCCAGGCAACCACCTCGAACCTCTGCTCGAACGCAAGGGCGTCCGCGTCCTGCTGCTGGATGGCCTCAGGCGTCGGGTCCTGGTCAGGCAGGGTCATCCCGTTCACGATCGTAAGGCAGGGAAGCAGACACGAGGTCAGCATCAGGAGGACCCCGACGACCGTCAGCAGGCGTGCACGCGACATCGCGACAGGCTCCCACAACACTGACGGTCACCCTAACCCGGGAAGCTCCGGAGGACCGTCTCCGTGGACACCCTCACAGCGGTCGGGCAGCAGCTCGCGCAGCCAAGCCAGCAGATATCGCCGCCATGGGCCGTCGGGTGGCAGTAGCAGTGGCAGATTCCTTACCGAGTCACAGCGCGACTTCGGCTGGCCGCAGTGATCGAGGCCGCTACCTCGTCCGCCCGAGTATGCCTGCCCGTCCACTTGGCGAGGTTGGACTTCTGCACCGCCCACGCGACGACGTGTTCACCCGTCGAGGTCGTGATGGTCAAACCGCCATATCCAGGCTCGACCTTCGCCACGTCGCTGAGGCTGACCTGTTGCGAGCCGTTGGGGTTCCGCACGATCACGTCAGTGTCCGTCAGGGTCACTGCGGGGCGGAAGGCGAATCGGAACCAACTGACCAGCCCGCCGAGGCCCGCGAGAAGACTCACGAACACGTTGCCCCAAGCCAGCCACGTAAAGGTGCCCAGCAGGGCAATGAGAGCAAGTACGCCGAACCGCCCAAGCGGTGAAACCTTCCAGACCTGATACACGAGCCGGGATCATACGGGGTATCGAGCAGCCTTAGGCTGCGCCGGCTGAGGCATGTCGCACCCATTGTTGCGGGCCGGGACGCTGGTACCGACCGAGCTGCACGGTGCTGGACAACAGCCTCGCCGAGGCTACGGATCAGGTGGTCGCACGGGCGATCTGCAGCAGTCTTCATCAAGTCCTCAAGAGGTCGGACCGCGACCACCGACACTGAGAGATGCCGAGAGGCGTATGGGCAGGTCATGTGGGATTCGGCCAGGTAGACCGAGGACTTGCCGGCGCACTGTCGTACTTGGCCGAACATTCTGTCCCGACAGCGCTGTTGTGGGGCGGCGGTGCCGCTGGCAGCGCCCTGCTGCTGTTCCACAGCGTGATCGAGGTGTGACTATCCGGCCGGCCGAGGTCAGCCACACCGTGGATGCGGCTATGTGCACGCCGAGCACCAGCAGTTCGCCGTGCAGGCGCCGATCCGGAGAACCAGGACATAGTCGAGGGGTTCGTCGTCGTCCGGCGGTCCGTGCTCCGCCGGCACTGGCCGGCCGGCCGAGCCCTGGCCCGGGAGTTTCCGGGCCTCACCGAGGAGCGGTCGGACTACCGAGACGCGGGACCGGACCAGGCTCGGGTGCGCGGCCCGTACGACCAGTTGGTTGCGGCGTTCGCCGATGAGCGCTTGGCTGCCGCAGTCCGGCACCTGACCTCCGCTCTCCTCACCGCGCGGACCGTGTAGGGCGCTGGGCACAGCCACCGGCTTGTCGATGAGGTGCTGGGCCGTGCGCCCGGCCGCCGAGTGGATCTATCCGGTGAACGACCGGACCGAAGTGTGGGGCTACGACCAGGACGTGCTGGAGATGTTTGGGAGTCTGCCGGCCGACGGCGCCTACGACGACTGGCACCTCTCCTCCTGCTTCCATCAGATCCGGGCCGGGGACGGCATCTGGGTCTTCGCCAGCACCCCGCACCGGCGGATCGTGGCCGCTGGGACCGCCTGGGCTGACCCGTACCTCCGCGCGGACGGCGATGGTTCGGAGTGGCTTGCAGACCGGCTTCGATGGCACGACGCCGACCGGTGTCGGGTTCGTAAATGGCGTGCGCCAGCGTTGAGGACCTGGAGGAACTCGTCGTCGGCTGCTGCTTGCTGGTGCCGTGGCGGATCAGCCAGGAGCAAGTTCTTCTCCTGTGAAGCTTGCCGGGCAGGCCGCAGCCCATGCGGTGGCCTCAAGCACGAGCACCAGCGCACTCGACGGTGGGACGGTCAACGGGACGTCGCTCTGCGCGGCAGAGACCATCAGCACCGCGGTGGTGCCGGCGAGGGCCGCAGCGACCGGGTCCGTGTCGCCGTACTCGCGTCGGGTGCCGAGTCCGGACTCGTGGTCGGCGCCGCGTCGGGCGATGACCGGGGTGATGCCCTTGGCGCGTAGCTGGCGTCGGTAGCAATCGTAGTCGTAGCCCCGGTCGGCGTAGATCCTCTATCAGGGGCAGTAGATGGGTGACGTCGTGACGGTTGCCGCCGGTCAGGGACGCGGCGAGGGGGATGCCGCCCGCGTCGGTGATGACGTGGTGTTTCGAGCCTGGCTTGCGGCGGTCGACCGGGCTCGGACCGGTTTTGGGCGGCCCTTGAGCGCTCGGATGTGGGAGCCGTCGATCACCGCCCGCGACATGTCCAGCTGATCGGTGGCCGGCAGCTTGCCGAGCAGGATCTCGTGCAGTCGTTGCCACACGCCGACGTCGTTCCAGTCCCGCAACCTGCGCCAGCAGGTCATTCCAGAGCCGAACCCCAATTCCTGGGGCAGGTACTCCCACGGAATCGCGGTGTGAAGCACGAACAGGATCCCGCACAACACTCTGGGGTCGTCGAGGGGCTTGCGGCCGGGGAACCGGTGCCGGCGTGGTGGTCGGGGTGGCAACAGTGGTTCGATCTCGGCCCAGAGTTCGTCCGAGACGATCCACGGCGGCTGCTCACCCCTCCTCACGTTCGGACAGAACGATCCTCGTGTCCCGAGGACACGCCCAACATCGTTTCGTTAGGGGTTCTTGGTGTTGGTGTCGATGGTGTAAACCACGTCTGGCCCGACGTCATGGCGGGTGATGCCGGGTACGTCGGGGATGTTAAGCAGTGGTTCGTATGGGGTGCCTTGGACCCGGTTGCGCAGCAGGACGACGCTGCGGATGCCGAGCTGGTGCAACCGATCCAAGGCCGGCTCGCTGGGGAAGGTCGCCATAACGTCGCGGATCGCCTGACGGTTGGGTGTGGTGTAGCTGGCCGCACCGTTGACCATGGCGGGAAAACCGTCGGTCGACCAAAGTAGGACGTTGAGGTCGATGCCGTCGTCGGACGGCAATACCATGATCGGAGCGTGCGCGGAGGCTAGCGCCATCGCGGCCGGTTTGGCTGGGGTTTGAGGGTGGTGCAGGTCAGGCAGGCCCTCAGCTAGCACGAGGACCAGCAACGGAACGGTCAGTAGCCGTGCCGCTTCCACCGACCATTTCGGCTTGGCGCCCCTGCGAGCCACCTCGGCCAGGTGGGTAACGAGGCCGGCCGCGAGGATGGCCAGGCAGAGAGTGGGCCACAAGATCAACCGGCCTGGTGTACGGGATCCATCGAACCCGGGCACGTACAGATAGAGCAGGCGGTAGATCGGCCCGTTCGTGCCCAGCGCGAGCAACACTCCGACGACCACCCCAAACAGCAGCAGAAGCCGTTGCACCGGCGACCAGCGGGATAGGAACAGGCCGGCGAAGGCCAGTAGATACAGTGCATACCCGCATAGCAGCACTTTCTCAGTTGGTACGCCACCAAGAGCGGTGCGGGCGTCGTTGTGCAGGGTGCCCCAGGGCAGCGAGGACTGCGGCGCCACGAGAAGTCCGCGCAGTGTCGGGGAGAAGTGCGCGACGTAGTCCCAGTCCCGGGTGACATTTGGGTTGAGCTCGCGCACGTGTTGGTACGCGTACGCGAAGTATCCGGTCACCGCGGTGAAGACCAGCCCGCCGATCAGATCACCGACGATCAGCCGGAGGCTAAGGCGTGGGCGGTGGATCAGCCAGGCTATCAGTGTGATCAGGCAGAGGGCGGCGAGGACGTATACGAATCCCAGCCCCACGCCGAAGCCTAGGCTGACCTGCCAGGCCGCGACCAGCCAGCCAGCGAACGCCCATCCCGGCCGGACTCGTTCGGCAAGGTAGCCGCGGGTGAACGAGAGTCCGTGGCCGCGCGCCAGCATCGCCAGGGCCAGAGTGATACCACCGGTGGAGAGAATATTCAAATGGCCGTCGTGGCCGTAGCGCCAGGGCGCGTAGGCGAGGGCGGCCCCGGCTACCGCGGCGGCGACCTTATTCGCGCCAAGCTGGCGCAGGAGCGCGTAGCCGCCGAGGAAGGCGAGCGCGAAAGCCAGCACGAACAGGATGTTGTAGCGCAGCACGGCGCCGACTACACCGTTGCCTATCAGCCCTGCCGGGGCATAGCCGAGCAGGCTGTCGTTCAGGGCTAGGCCGTACGTGTCGGGATAGAAAGCGTTGGTATCCCACAGGCCACGCAGACCGTGGGTGAGAGCGTGGCCACCCCATCCCACCAGCCATGCTTGGGCCGTCGGGTCACCCACGTCACCGACGATGGTGTGGGCCGGGTCGGCGATCGGCACAGTCTTGGCGCCGGCAGTCACCACGCGAACCGCGTACGGCGGAATCAGCCAGATCATCGCGACGGCGAGGAGCACCGAACCGAGGCTCGCGATACTCAGTTCCCGCCGATGGGCCCCACGTGTCAGCCAATCCCTCGTGCCTGAACTGGCACGCGCGAGTCGGCCATTTTTTCCAAGCTCGCTGAGAGCGACGGCTGATGTGGGGCCTCCTGCCGGTGGCTCTACCTGCGTCATCACATTGACCCTCACTGTTGAACCGCCGCAGTAAATCATGAGCAGGGCGGCGCATAGAGTCAAGACATCTATCAATGTCGTTCCGGTAGCGGGGCCTTACGCTGTCTATCAAAGGCGCCTTGTCACGCAGGAGTCGCGATCGTTGCAGCGGCGAATTTTGCCGCTGTCGGAACAGGACACGCCAGGGTTGCTGCAGGCCCTCGCCCGGGTTCCGGACCCACGGGACGCTGGCGACCGGATCCATCCGCTGCCGGGACTGCTCGCGATCGCGATCGCGGCGGTGGTTTCGGGATCGAGCCACGTCGTGGAGATCGTCAAATGGGCCGCCGACCTGCCGGACGCGGCGTGGGATCGTCTCGGTGCAACCCGCGACGCGTTCACCGGTGTCCGGCGGGTGCCTGACGACAGCACCCTGTCCCGGGTACTGACCGGTATCGACGCGGACGCCCTCGATGCTGCGGTGTGCCGCTGGCTGCTCAGCCGGGCGGGTCTGACCGGGGCCGGCAGACGAGTGATCGCGGTCGACGGCAGGACACTGCGCGGCAGTGGGCCGACCGGGGCCCAGGTGCACCTGCTGGCCGCACTAAACCAGGCAGGCGGTGGTCGGGTCGGTGAGGTCGGGGATGAAGCGCGGCGGTATTCATCGCCGCTGGTGCGGAGGGTTACGCCACGAGCGGCGATGGCGTCGTCGGAGGCCGCGTACTGGTCGCTGCAGAGCATCCACCCGTGGTAGACCGCGGCGCCGTCGGCGGGCACGGCCGCGATCGCGCGTTGCGGCTCGTCGCGGGTCAGCGCGTCGTGGTCGATCACCGCGACGTCGATCCCGGCGGCACGGGCCGCGTGGGCTTCGGGCGCGAAGTGGTCGTCGGGCCGGCGTGGCTGTAGGGGGTTCGCAGGGACCAGCAACATCATCCGGGCATCGTGCCGAAGGGATGACCTCGGGCTCTACCTGACTCGGTCGACCAAGTTCTGACCTACGCTCTGCTCGCACCTCTGCGGCTACCCGGCCACCGCAATTGCCATGTACCTGGCCCGCTATCACTTGCTGGCCCACTACTCGCTCGACACCCTGTTCAGTCGCCTCGCCGGACAACCCATCAACACCATCGAAGCAAGCCGCCACCTCAGCACTCTCATCCGAGCGGAAGGCCCCCGACAGCCAACAGCCGTCCCTCGATTCGAGAGCTGAAGACCGTCACCGCTGTGCTGCGCGGGCCCAGGCTGACGGTCGGTGACCACGGTGCAGAAGGCGGGCCAGCAATAGACTTTTGGAGATGCATCACGGGGAGCCATGCCCACCGCCGAACGGCGGTCATGGATTCGGGGTCGAGTCTCCTCAAGGTTGTACTGGATTCACCTCATCGAGGCCGGGGTCGGCATCTTGGCGACCGCCTGCTACTGGTACCCGTATCGGTGGATGGTCGCGTCGATTTCTTGCCTCCCTTGACACGCTGTGCGCTGCTGCGTTGACGGCGTCCGTGATTGCGTCGATCCCTGCGGTGGCTGTCGCCAGATGGCGGAGGAGGGTTAGCCATGCGTATCTGCGTCGCCTGCCGAGTGGACCAGCGCACCGTTGTTCGTATCGGCAGTTGGGGCGTGCCGCACGGTACTCCCGGGCACGAGGTCAACTACCGCTGGACCAGCCTGTCCGCTTGTCCATTGTGCGAGGCCGGGCTTCTCGTTTACTTCGATCATGATTGTTTCCACCAGCCCTGGGAGGAGCCGTGGGACATGGACTGGTCGTGGCCGATCGCCGTTGACGGAGTTCAACAGTTGCACGCTGCTCTTGCCCAGTGTCCGGATCCGCTGCATCCATCGTGCGAGTGCCCTGTGCACCGGTCGTTGCGGGACAGCATCGAGAGCGCACCGTCGCGTGCGGTTCCGCTGACGGTTGTGCTGACCGAGGAAGGGCTGCCACAGATTCGGTCAGCACCCATGCCTTGAGGCAGGCGCCAGACGGCGGCAGGGCCAGCGGGGGCGAACAGACCTGGCGGGATTCTGTGTGGCACCCTCGTCTACCCCCCGAAAACCGGCGTTCCGCTCATTTTCTACGCCCTCTCCCAGGGGATGCCGACGCTCTACCTCATGGGTTTGACAACCATGGCCGCGGGCAGTGGCATCATCGCGACGTGTCTGCGGCAAGCGGCCTCCCGGCAAGCAGCCAGCGGCCGTCAGCTCACTGATCTGCGACACGTCTCGCTCCGGCGGTGCAGGCGGTATGCGAGCGGCACGACCCTCTCGTGAAGCTGTGTCAGGAGCCGGGCACATCGCTTGCTAACCCCCGACGCTGACAGTGAAGAAGTCACGGCTCTCCTGCCAGCAGCCGGTGAGGACCTCCGTTGACCAATTGGTCTACGAGGCCGCACGACGCCGCGACGCCGTCCTCTCGACCTCGGCGCGTCAATCTCCTCACGCTCGATGGAACGTCGCTCGTTGAGGCCGCGTATCGAGGACCCCGTCGAGGTTGGGATACGCCTCGATCGCCCTGACTCGTCGCGCAGCGTCGTGTCCGGCCGGCAGGTTTGGACCGGACTACCGTGCTGCCGGGGGACCAAGCGGGCTGTGCGAGCGGTGAGGCCGAAGGGCGGTGCCGCATCCCTGCTCGGCGTCCATCGAGCCTGCTTGCCGGCTCGCGACAGATCCACTCCCACCAGCCTCAGTGGGGTGGCAGTGGTGCGGCCGGGCGTACGGCTGTGAAGTTGGCGTGTTCGTACCGGGTGGCGGAAAGCAGTAGCAGCCACTCGTCACAGCCCTGCCATGGGTGTAAATCGGCGGCTCCGCCGCGTACGGTCCGGGGCCCGTCTCCGGTCCGCGGTCGCGCGGTCGACGGTGCGCCGTCGAACCCGGGGATCCACACGTCGGCGCAGAGCTCGTTCGCCGAGCCCATCGCCGCCAGCCCGAACGCGTTCTCGCCGGCGGCCGTCCGCGTCTCGTCGCCGAAATCGTCGAGAAGCTGGTCCTCGTCGGGTTTCCCGTCACCGTGGAAGGTCAGCGTGGTGGTGCCGGCCCGGGCTGCGTATTCCCACTGCGCCTCGCTGGGCAGGTCGAACGGCAACAACTCGAGCAGGCCCTTCAGGTCGCCTTCGAGCCGAGCCGTGCCGGTGGTCGCCTCGGCGTAGTCGTCTTCGTACTCGGGCAGCCAGTACTGGACCTGCGCCACGGTCAGCGGGTGCCGAGCGAGCAGGAACGACTCGACGTGCACCTCGCGTACCGGTTGTGCGTCCTTGGCACTGGCAAGGAACGGGTCGATGGTGTCTTCGACAGCGCCGCTGCGCTCGATGGCGCGTACCGCGTCGAGCTCCGCCTCGGACAGCCCCATCCGGAACGCGCCGCCCGGGACCTCGCGAAACACGACCCCCGACGGGATGTGCCGCCAAGCCGGTCGCCCGGCCACGATCTCCTCGGTCCACATGGCAGCGAACGCTAGCAGCCAAGTCGTCCGGTGGTCTCTCCCGATGCCCCGCAGCTTGCGCACAGATCAACGGCCTGTCGAAGCTTCAGGCCGAAAGCTGGCAGCACCATTGAACTGGGCCTGGCAGCGTCGCCCGGCGACCAACTGGCTGGCGGACGCACGCATCGCACCAACAACTCACCCCCGTGCACCCCCGAAAACCCCGCCAAATCATTGACGAAGGGTGACAAGGGGCGATGAGCGCCTGGCTGTGTCTTCGCAGCTAAACGACCACTTTCGGCAAGCAATGACAAGCTTGTTCCGGCTACTGTCGGTAGCAAGGGGTTTGACAAGTAATGACAAGCCTTGAACGAGGCTCGACATGAGGTTCTTGTCGGTTCAAGTCTCCTCGTTCCCCACGAGGGCTGCCTGGGCAAGTATCTCGCCGTGACGTTAGCCGACTTGCATAGGAAGGTTTGGACAGAGAGCTAGGTGCCGGAGGCCCCGTTGGTGTTTGGTCGAAGACCGGCAGGCCGGCGCGCGGGATCCGTCAGCCAGCCGTGCCCGATCCCGCAGCAGGTCGTCGTCAGGGAGGCTGCAACACCACAGGACGATGAACCCCATGTCGAGGCGGACCATCAAGCCGACGGGTACGTCGAAACAGGGCGGCCTGCCGCCGCGATTCCTTGTCTGCCGCCTACGAGGAGGAGGGGCGCCGGCGCCGAGATTCAATAGCTCGGATTAGCAGGGTTACGGCCTCCTCGGAGACGCCGTCGCGCATGTCAACCCCCTGCCGGCGCCGAACGAAGTCGGGAGCGGTGGAGAGGTCTGTGCCGGGGAGTAGGACGGGGATGATTAGCGTTTCCGCCCGATCGAGTGCGAGGTCCAACTCCCGCGTCTGCCATTGCGACTCGCCGGTGCGCGCCCCGACGCAGAGGAGCAGGACACTCGACGAACTTAGGGCGTTGTTCAGCGTCTCCTGCCAGTCTGTGCCGGGACTGATGTGTTGGTCGAAGAAGATTCGCAGGCCGGCCTGGGAAAGCCCGTCGACGATCTGGATGGCCTCGCGGCGGTTGTCGGCCTGGTAGGACACGAAGGCGTCGTACTTGACGCTGACCTCGGAGGTGTCCAGCTGAGAGAGGCGTTGCTGGGTGAAGAGAAAGCTGACGCTTGCTCCTCTTGGCACCGGATCAGTCAGCCACTCGTGGCCGTGCGCGCCCTTCAGCAACAGCCGCAGCTCGGGATCGGACAGCAGTTGGGTCGCCACCGTCGCGGCCGGGCCGGCGCCTCCCGCGTGTGTCGCGTAGGTGTCGGGCGTCCAGGCATCTACTGCCTTGGCGACGTCGTCCGAGGTGGTCAGTGCGTCGAAGACCTCTGGCCAGCGGTGCTCCAGACAACGGGTCACGGTGAAGAATCGGATCGGAATGCCGCCTCGTTCGACGGAGCCTGCGAGGTCCTGGCTGATCGCATGGTCGATGAGGATGTTGTTGACGAACCGGATCAGCGCACGTGGGTTGCCTCCCAGCGCTTGTGCCACCACCGGCAGCACCGGGTCGAGCTCTGCGGCGACCGTCGCCGGTTGGTCGGCCAGCAGCAGCTTGCAGAAGTGGCCCATCCGCCCCGTGGACGGCGGGATGTGGAACGGCAGTTGGACGATCTTGTCAAGGTAGAGTTCGCCCTTGAAGTCCGCGATGCCGTACTGCTTGGTGTAACGGTGCTGCAGATAGCCCTCGATCACCTTGCGGGCGACGCCGAGGACGAAGATGAAGCCGGGCTGGGCAAGAACCAGCTTGATGCTCTCGAGCAGCCGGATTGCCTGGTCTGGAAAGCAGCGGTCGAGGTCGTCGATGAGCACTACGACCCGCAGCGTGTCCTTGAGTTTCGTCTTGTCGAGGCTGTTGAAGGCTCCACCTCGGCGAAGCCCAGTACCTTGACCTTCGACTTGGCTGAAAAGCCGTACGCGATCGCTCGCAATGACCGGACGAGGCGCTTGCCGGCCGCTCCGAAGGTGGCGGCAATTCCTTGGTGCTGCTCCAGCGCCTGCACAATCGTACCGACGAGCGGGATGATTGGGTGCTCTTCTTGCTCGTAGCGCCAGGCGTTGAACCACACGGTCACCACGTTCGGGTCGTCGTCGAGGCGTCGCTCGATCAGGCGCATGAGGCTTGTCTTGCCGGTGCCCCACTCGCCGAAGACGCCGATCGTGAACGGGCCACGCGTGTTGGTCGCGGCGCTGGCCACGATCCGGGAGTAGGTGTCGAAGCCGAGACCCTCGCAGTTGCAGCCCAACGATCCGACCGTCCCGTCGTTGACCTGACCCACCAGCGGATCAAACGCCGGCCCCACCTTGTAGAGGGGCGACGCCATCGTAGGCACCGGTGACGGTCCTGAGGAGCTCGACATTGCTCGGGTAGGTCGCCGAGAGGAGTTCGCGTATTTCGGGTTCACGGTCATAGTCGTCGGCCAGACGTAAGCCGAGGATGACGTTGGCCATCATGCCGGCGGCGAGGGTCTGACTGGCTTGTTCGGGTGTGAGATCGCCGCGGTTGACGAGCACTCGGTAGACGCGGAGGAAGCCGTCTCTGGCGAGTGGCCCGATCTCCGGATCGGTGCCGGCGGTGAAGGCGTGCGCGAGGCAGAGTTGCAATCCCTGCTCCTTGAACAGTTGAAGGTAGGCGACACCGATACGCGGTGCGAGGTCGCCAGGTGCGTCGTCGTCGATCGTCTGCTCGAACACCTCGACCACTCTGTCGAGCGCGTGCTCGATCGCGGCTCGGATGAGCGCGTCTTTGCTTCCGAAGAGTGACACCACGTAGGGCTGGCTCACGGCGGCCTCGCGGGCGATGTCTGCCGTGGTGGTTGCGGCGAAGCCCTTGCTGCCGAAGATCCGGATCGCCGCTGCGAGCACGGAAGCGCGTCGCTGGGGCGAGGAGATTCGTTTCTGACCCATGGTTGACATGTTATCAATCAATCAATAACCTTTGCGATGCGCTGCCGATCGGCCACCTCGGCGGGAGCACCGGCGATCGCGGCGATCGGCTCCAGCCGTGCTTTCTCATGTGCGGTGTCACGTCGCGGATGCTGCGGCACAGCTCGCCGATGGGGCGTAACACTGCGCAGTCCGGGCACGATGAGAGGACCGGGTATGGACGTGCTGATGTTCGCCACCGTCGCGGTGCTGGGGTTCACGGCGTGCGCCGAGTTCGGCTCCTATGCTTTTGTGCATCCGGTGGTCAAGCGTCTGGCGCCGCGTGACCACATCCTGGTCGAACAGGGTCTGCTGCGTACCTTCGGGATTGTGATGCCGGTGCTGATGACGGCTTCGCTCGTGCTGGCTATCAGCTACGCGGCCCGCCCTGATGGGGCCGGGTTGCCCGAGGTGTTGCGTTGGGTCGCGGCCGCGACCTGGGCCACGGGCATCGTCACGACCGTGGTCGTGAACGTGCCGATCAACCTGTCCACACTGCGCTGGGACAAGGATTTCCCTCCGGAGCGCTGGCAAGAGCGCCGTAACCGCTGGGAGTGGTTTCAGGGATACCGTTCGTGGGCCTATCTCGCGGCCTTCCTGCTCGTCGCCCTCTCGGTCGCCACGGTCGGCTGAGAGAGTGTTGGGTTACCCGTTGACCACGTGAAGTGAGTTGACGGGATCCGTTGTGGTGTCCGGGATTGCAGAAGCGGATACCGGATCAGTGCGACCGGCTTGCCGACGGTCAGTCGCGGCCAGTACCCGCCTGGCTTTGGATGCGGTGCCCGTGGGACGAGGTGGCGTGGCCTTCGTGGCCGTCGTCTACCTCGTAATCTTCCGTACCAGGACAGCCTGTCATGAGGCGCCTCATGACACTTCAGGTCAGGAGTTCGCGGGCCAGGGCCCCGGTCCACCAGCGTTCGACTTGATCGGGTTGCCAGCCGCGTTCGTCGGTCAGTGTGGTGTAGACGTCGATGTTGCAGATCGCCGCGTAGATATCGACGGCCGACGGAATGTCCAATCCTTGCCGGAGAACGCCGCCCGGCCAGGACGAGAACACCTGGATCCTGGTCTCGTCCCCCCGCTGACGGCCGTCGCGGTAGACGCTCGCCAGCTCGGGCTCGGTGCGGCCCGCCTCGCGCACGAGCGTGATGACGTCACCGGCGCGCTCGAAGAGGCGCCGGTCGTAGCCGGCCATCGCCGCGAGTTGCCGCACCGGATCGTTCTCGGCCCCTTCCAGTTCGGCGAGCGACTGCGATGGATCCGCGGCGATGTCTGCCGCGTCGGCCAGGGCCTGGATCAGCCCGGTCTTGTTCCCGTACACCGCGTAGACGGTCGGCACCGAGACCCCGGCCTCCCGCGCCACGTCACGTACCGTGGTCGCCGCCCAGCCCCGGGAGAGGAACAGCCGACGAGCGGCGCTGGCGATCTCACCCCTGGTCTCTGCCGCTTGCGCCGCCCGGCGCAGCGACTCGTACCTGCGCCTGCCTGCCTCGGCGGTCATGACTCGCCCCCTTCGGTTTCCGGACCTTATATTGAATAGATGTCACGTAAACTCCGCGTCGAACGAATCACCTGGACGTTCTCACGGATCGCCGGACTCGCCGGACTCGGCTTCGCCATCCTGATCGTCTCCATCAACGCCTTCCTGGTACCAGCCGGCCTGCCCCACACCGGTGCGGAGACCAACGCCGTTGTCCAGTTCTTCACCACCCAACAGAACACCGTCGGCCTCGCGTCAGCACTCGCACCGATCGCCTGGGTGCTGGCCACCCTCTTCGGCGCCGGCGCGGTCTCCGTGCTGTGGCGAACCGACCGCGAGCAAGGCACAGCCTGGTCCCTGGTCGGATTCGCCGGGGTGATCCTGCAGAACATAACCTTCACCGGCGTGATGGCCACCCGGCTCGCGCTCGCGTCAACGACCGCGCACGACAGCAGCACGATCGCCGGACTCTGGGCACTGCACAACGCGCTGTTCATCTTCAACGGCACCTTCTTGGCACTGGCCATGACCGGCCTGTCCATCAGCGGCCGAAGCGCCGACCTGATCCGCCGCTGGCACGGCGGGATCGGCCTGCTGGCCGCCGCACTCCAGTTCGGCTCGGCCGTGCTGAGTCCCCTGGTCATCGACGACCCCGGTCCAGTCGGTCTCCTCGGCCTTGTCGGTTGGCTGATCTGGGTCGTGTGGATCGTCGCCTACAGCATCACCCTGATCCGCCTGACATCCGTTCCCATCCAGGCGTTACCGAACAATCGACGCACCGGTCCCGTTGAGTCATTTCGATCAGACCATCGGCAGGCCGATCTACCCGACGGCCAGCGTCGCCATCCAGCACAGCAGCGCGTCGAACCGCCGGAGAGCGCGCAGGCATAGACATCCGCTCATCGGCATGAGCGCGCACCGCGTCGGGTCGTGGAGGCGCGTCGGCTGAGAGGGCTCGTGAGAAAGACGGGTTCCGAACGCCTGGCGCGGGACCTAGGTGGGCTGATCTTCAGCTGAGCGGGATGGCGCCGATAAGGCGTATCCCACGTCGGCATCGGTCCGTAGCGGTCCACCGAGATGAACCCCTTGCCCGGGGTAGGCGAGTCGCGACGGGCGGGCGCACGCTGTTTCTGGTGACGGCACGTCCCCGATGGCGGGGGAGCGGGGCGCGGTGGGACCCAGCACTGTCATGTCTGCCGGGCCCCCCGGTTACCCCCCGAAAACCCCCGTCTGCCGTTGACAATCAGTGACAAGGAGCGACCAGCGTTTGATCGTGTCTGTGCAGCTCAGCGCCTATTTTTGGCAATCAATGACAAGCTCGATTTCGTTACGGATGGTAACAAGGGGTCGTCGGTTCGAATCCGGCCGTCCCGACGCAGGTCAAGGGGCTGATCCGGAATCGGGTCGGCCCTTTCGCCGTCTTGGGGACCAAGATCAGTCAAGTTGGAGTTGGCCTGGCGCTGCTTGACCGTCGGTCAAGCTTCAGCGACCAGTGCGGTTGATTGCCGGATTCTTTTTCTTGCTGAATCAAGGCGGCCCGCAAGCGGGCCGCGCCGCCAGGCCCCGGCCTGCTGGCGACCTCCGGCCGGCATCGGCCGGGCCGGCCGGCCACGCTAAGGGACGACACGATCGGAAGACCTCAGGGCTCCTCCCCGAACCCCGGCCCTCAGAGATCAGCTGGGGGCGGATCACCACAAGGGCTACCAGCCTCCCCGGACGGGGACAAGGTCGTTCGTACGGTAGGGCGCTCCACCTTGTCCCCGTCCGGGGAGGCTGGACGGTCTACGACTGCGCGACGAGGAGATTCGCAGTGTCAGCACTGTCGAATGCGGATAAGACGCATAAGCGGGGCGTGACGCGGGCACAAGGCAGCGGACGGTCCGAAACCACAAGACCTCAGCCGCCGGCACCACTGCTACTTCGGCGGTAGTACCACGAGCGCACGATGAAGGACTTCATGATGACCGCTACCGCCCACGAAGTTGCCGAGACATTGAACCGGGCGTTCGACGAGCCATCCATGACGATGACGATCCTGCTCGCCGACGTCATCCCGGCGCTCGCTGAGTTCGACCAGGAGGCCACGACTGCCGCCGACCCGGACAGCTACCGCGACCGGATCGTTCTGAACGACGGCAGCATCATCCTGTATGACCCCCGTACCGAACGTTGGACTGTCAGCAGCACCGAAGAGGTCGCCGCATCCGACCAGCGACGCCTGACTTCACCTTGAGTAGATCTTCGAACGCCACGGGCGATGGCGAAGCGGTGCGTCTGCAATGTGTGTGGCCAGGTCGAAGTGGCTCACCGAGGTACTGCTTGCTGACGAGGGTCGACGACCCGCTGAGCCATTGGGCTGACCGCCGGTGCTCGACCAGGGCCCAAGGCTCAGACGTCGCCGTGACCGCCCCGGACAACAGGTACGTCCGTCGGGAACGAGGCCCGGATGTGCTTGGCGTGCTGGACATGTCGAGGCGTTCCTGCGCCTTGCAGGTGTCGCTGTCTGGGTCGCGGGAACCTGCCAGCTCCAGCACGAGGGGGTCGGCCTTCGCCGAACTGGGCCACCTCGGGTTCACGTCGCCGCGCGGCGTTCATCCGCGCGCGTTGGTCAGCTCCACCGGGCGCGTGCGGAGGGCACTGATCGTGGGCAGCACGGAAGCTACGACGGCCACCACCGCGCACGCCCCCAGCGCCGCCGCGAGGGTTTGCCAGGGCAGGACCACTGTCGACCGGACCGACAGCGCGGCCAGCGAGCCCCAGATGCCGAGCACGTTGAACGCCGTCACGATCGTGCCGAGCACTGCGCCGACCACGACGACCGTCAGCGCCTCGACGCCGACCAGGACGAGGATCTGCCGGTTCGTCGCGCCGACGAGCCGCAGCACGGCGAGGTCGCGTACCCGGTCCGAGGTGGCCATCACCATCGTGTTCCCCAGCGCGATACCGGTGTAGATCAGCGCGATGCCGAGGACCACGAGGTAGCCGACGCGGGTCTGGCGGCTGCTGCTCGGGTACTCCGACTGGATCCACTCCGCCCGGCTCTGCACTTCGGCCCCGGTCGGCTGCAGGGCGGCCCGCACTGCCGCGGCACCGGCGATCGTGTCGGCGCCGACGGCCCACGTGACGTCCAGCCGGTCCGGTGCCACCCCGGGGGCGTTGCGGGGGGTCACGAAGACGCCGTTGTTGCCCGTACCGGCAGCGATGACGGCGGCGATCCGCAGGGATACCTTCGTGCCGTCGCCGAGCCAGACGCCGACCCGCTCGCCGACGGTGCGCTGCGCCCACTCGTCGTTGACGACGATGCTGCTGTCGGCCAGGTCGGCCAGGTCGCCGGAGCGCACCGGCAGCTTGCGGGCGACGGCGAGCTCGCGGGGATCGACGGCGTGCGCGTCCGAGCGGATCAGGGCGGTGCCCTCCTCCAGGGTGTACACGGCGGTGGTGGCGCTGGCTGTCACCGTGGCGCCGGGCACCTGCCGGACCTGCATGACCGTACGGCTGTCGAGGCCCGCGGCCGCGTCGTCCGCCTGCACGATCAGGTCGGCGCGGGTCTGGCCGCGGATCTCGGCCACTTTTGCCTCGCTGATGGTCGCCGTCGCCCCCAGCAGCGATCCGGCCAGTGCCACGGTCACCAGCACCGGGGCGGCGATCGCCGCGGTACGCCGGACCCCGGCGGCGGCGTTCTCTCGCACCAGCATGCCGGTGGCACCGGGTAGTTGCGCGGGAAGCCAGGCGAGCAGCCGGGTGAGCGGCTGGACGAGGATCGGCGCGAGCAGTGCCACCGCGGTGATCAACAGCATCGGCTGGGTGGTGTACGTCTTGCGGTGCAGGGCGTCGGCGGGGTCGGACAGCATCCGCCAAGAGAGCGTGCCGAGCCCGGCGGCGAGCAGCCCGGCGCCGAATATCCAGCGCCCGAGCGTCATCGCCCTGCTGTCCACCGACGCCTCGCGCAGCGCCTCGACCGGACGGATCCGTCCGGCCCGGACCGTCGCTACCGTGACGCCGGCCAGCGCCACGAGCAGTCCGGTCCCAAAGGCCACATGGTACGGCCACGAATGGGCGCCGATGGTGAACCACGGCGGGGCGAGCTGTTCGTCGACGAGCAGGCTCGCGAGCCAAGGGGCGCCGTACGAGCCGAGCACGCACCCGGCGGTCGAGGCGAGTACGCCCACCGCCGCCGCCTCCATGAACATCATCGAGCGGACCTGCCTCGGGGTGGCCCCAGCAGTACGTATCAGCCCGATCTCGCGGCGCCGCTGGGCGACGGCGAAGGCGAACGTGGACCCGACCACGAAGACGGAGACGAACGTGGTGACGCCGCCGGCGGTGCCCAGCAGCGCGTTCATGGCGATGAGGGCGTCCCGGTCGCGGTTGGGCTCCGGATCGGCCCGGTGCCGGTCGTCGCCGGTGAGCACCTGCATGTTAGCGCTCGGGCCGACGAGCCTACGGACCGCATCGGGCGCCGCCTGCACGACGAGGTTGTCGATCCGAGGCGACAGCTTCGCCGCCTCCTCGTCGGTGAAGAACATCGCCTCCTCGAAGCGGGCCGGCGCGACCACGCCGGAGACCAGACGGTTGCTCAGCCCCGCCGACGTACGCACCGGCAGCGTCGTGCCGACCAGCGAAGGGTCGCCGGCCAGCACGACCTCGCCGGGCTTGCGCGGATCGCGCCCACCGGTCAGCCGGTACCCGCCGAAGGCGGCGATCGACCACGGATGCCCGACCAGGCCGTGGTTGTCGCCCGTGGCCATCCGGACCGGGAACGACCGGTCGGCGATGGTGGTCATCTTCACGGCGAGCGCCGTGGCGATCTCGGGCGCGACACCCCGCGGCTGCGCGAGCGGCTGGGTGCGGTCCCCGATCGGGGAGGGCACCCGCAGCTCGTCGGGGCCCCGCACCACTACCGGCGCCGTGGCGAAGCGCTCGGGCTTCTGCTGCGGTGCGTCCAGTGTCGAGGCCAGCCCGAGGCCCATCGTGGCGATCAGGGCCACTCCCAGTGCCAGTGCGACGAACGTGCCGATGAGCGTCACCCATCGGGTCCGCAGCGTGCTGAGGATCACGGTCAGCACGCGACAATCTCCATCCGGGTCATGCGGGCCGCGACAGCCGCGGCGGTCGGCGACTTCAACTCGCCGTTGAGGTGGCCGTCGGCGAGGAAGACGACGCGGTCGGCGTACGACGCGGCGACCGGGTCGTGGGTGACCATGACGATGGTCTGCCGCTGTTCGTCCACCATGGTTCGCAGCATCGTGAGCACCTCGCTACTTGTGGTGGAGTCCAGCGCGCCGGTGGGCTCGTCGGCGAAGAGCACCTCGGGTTGGGTGATCAGTGCCCGGGCGATGGCGACCCGCTGCTGTTGGCCGCCGGACATCTCGCCGGGGCGGTGCTTGGCGCGGCCGGCCAGCCCCACCTGGGCAAGGGCGTCCTGGATCTGGGAGCGGCCCGGACGCCGCCCAGCCAGGCGCAACGGCAGCGCCACGTTCTGCTCGGCCGTCAGGGCTGGCAGGAGATTGAAGGATTGGAACACGAAGCCGATGCGCTCGCGGCGCAGCAGGGTCAGCTTCGTCTCGTTGAGCGTCGTCAGGTCCGTCTCACCGAGCAGCACCGAGCCGGACGTCGGGCGGTCGAGGCCGGCCGCGCACTGCAGCAGCGTCGACTTGCCCGAGCCGGAGGGACCCATGATGGCGGTGAAGGTGCTCTCGGAGAAGGACAGCGACAGTTTGTTCAGAGCGGCCACCGCTCCGTCACCCGCGCCATAGGCGCGGGTGACGGAGCGGAGCCGGATCGCGTCACGGGTCACGGTTAAACGTTGGCGTACGGCGAGGCCGCGCACAGGCTCGCAGGAGTGAGTCTTTGCGGTAGTGCTAGCGATACGACGCGGTGCGAGGCGAGCATGCAGCCGGAGATCACCATGCTCTGTCCCGGCGCGAGAAGGCCGATGAAGGAGAGTGCTGGCAGCGATCCTGTTGGTAACGCAGGCGCTACCTTCCCCGGTCGCACCTGCTGGCTGGAAACGCGATCACGCGCCGCCTACGGTTGTTCGGGTGAGCGCGCAGAATGTGTGGCACGCATTAGCCCGGCCCGGTTTCTTGCGGTCCGGCTGGCCCTTGCGCTCGGTGGGCTATCTGATCGCCAGCGGGTTGACGGGATTCCTGACGCTGGTCGTCACGCTGCTTCTGCTCTCGGTCGGGGGCCTGCTGGCGGTGGTGGTCATCGGGATCCCGCTGCTCGGCGCGATCCCCCTGCTGGGCCTGCCTGTTGCCGGCATCGAGCGCTGGTCGTTGCGACTGATCGGCGCCCGTCCGGTGCCGAACGCGCACCGGACCCCGCCGCACCCGGGCCTCGCCTCGTGGCTGCGGACCCGCTTCACCGAGCCGGTCACGTGGCGCGAGCTGGGATTCGCGGCGCTGCTCATGCTGGTGCTCTGGCCGATCGACCTGCTTGCCGTGCTCCTGGCGGTGACCGTGCCCCTCGCGTTGCTCGCCACCCCGCTCCTGCTTGCCACCGTGGGCGAAGGACAGCAGGTCAACGTGCTGAAGGCGTACCCGGTCACCTCCTGGCCTGCTGCCTTCGCCGTCTGCGCGGCGGGGCTCGTCGCTCTGGTTGCCTGCGCGTACGGGTTGGGTCTGCTGGCCGGTTCCCGTGCGGCGCTGGCCCGATTCCTCATCGCCTCGCCGATCAGTCCGCTGGGCGACCGGATCACCGAGCTCACCCGCTCCCGGCTCCGCCTGGTCGACGCGTTCGAGGCCGAGCGCGGGCGCATCGAGCGAGACCTGCACGACGGCGCACAGCAACGCCTCGTGGCGCTCACGATGATGCTCGGCATGGCCCGGCTGGACGCGCCCGCCGGACCGCTAGCTGAGCAGTTGACCCGCGCGCAGAACGAGGCCGAACGGGCTCTCGTGGAGTTGCGGGAACTGATTCGCGGCATCCATCCACCGGTCCTCACCGATCACGGCCTCGATGCGGCACTCGTTGATCTGGCGGCTCGATCCGCGATTCCGGTGGACGTTCACCTCGCCCTGCCGCAGCGATTCTCCCGGCCGATCGAGTCGACGGTCTATTTCGTTGTTTCGGAGGTGCTGTCGAACATGGCCAAGCACTCCGGCGCTGACCACGGCGAGATCTTCGGCGGCTATTCGCATGGCCGCTTGGTGGTAACCATCTGCGACAACGGCCGCGGTGGTGCCGACGTCGGCGCGGGGACGGGCCTGCTCGGTCTCGGCGACCGGGTTTCTGTCGTCGATGGCAGACTGTCGCTGTCCAGCCCGCTGGGTGGACCCACCCAGATAGTCGTGGAGATTTCTTGCCAGCCACTACCGGACTCCGAATAGTCCTCGCCGAGGACAGCGTTCTGCTGCGGGAGGGCCTGATCGGCCTGATGGCGCGGTTCGGGCACCGGGTCGTGGCCGCGGTGTCCGAGGCCGACAGCCTGCACGAAGCGGTGCAGACGCACGATCCCGACGTGGTCGTGACCGATGTGCGCATGCCACCGGGATTCAGGGACGAAGGGCTGCGTGTCGCCGTGGAATTGCGCCGCACCCGCCCCGGCCTGCCGATCCTGGTGCTCAGTCAGTACGTCGAGACGGTGTACGCCACGGAACTGCTCAACGTCGGTGACGGGACAAGCCTCGGTTACCTGTTGAAGGACCGCATCGGGCAGGTGGAAGAGTTTCTCGACGCCCTCAACCGGGTCGTGGGAGGGGGCACCATCGTGGATCCCGAGGTCGTGCGGCAGATGCTGCGCCGGCGGCGGAACCCCTTAGGACCGCTCACCGCTCGCGAGCGCGAGGTGCTGGCGCTGGTCGCGGAGGGCCGCTCCAACGCCGCGATCGCCGCCAGACTGGTGGTAACCGAGGCGGCGATCGCAAAACACATCCGTAACATCTTTCAGAAGCTGGACCTGCCGCAGGCCGAGGAGAACCACCGGCGAGTGCTGGCGGTGCTCACGTTCCTCCGCTCCTGACCCTGGCCTGCGCTTTTCCCCTTAGCGAGGCGGCCCGAACGCAGCAGCAAGGCCCACCCGCGCCGTCCTGCGGCCCGGGGCATCTCCCGGCCATGACAGCTCGCTGTCACCGCCTCCTCACAATCCGGACACGGCGTGACCCTCCACGTCATGTTGCGGGCGCTGACCTCGGAGACGCAGACGATGGTGCTCTGCTGATCGACCCCGGCCGCATGCCGGCGCTCGTGCGCGAGGAGAAGGCTGGCTCCGCATACATGGTGCACGCGGTTGATGCGGTACACGTTGACTCCGCTTGATGGATTACGCGGTCCCCGATCCGCTGGCTACCGACGATGAACCTCTGGCCGAAGACGCGGATGCGGCAACATTCGCTTCTAGCCGATGAGCGAGCGGCGATCGAATTCCTCCTGGCGGCCGTCGAAGTTGGAGCACCGCAGCTTGCTTGACTGGTGCGGTCCGCCCGCGATTGGGTGGCGCCGTGAGCAAACTGTGGACCGCCCCCGAGGACGACCCCAGGACCTTCGGCGAGCCCGTCGGCGAAAAGGCGACCTACCGGGAGTACCTCGGCAACTACCGTCTGACCATCGAGATGAAGTGCGACGGACTGGACGCCGAGCAGCTCGGCCGACGCTCGGTACCGCCCAGCACCCTGAGCTTGCTCGGCCTGGTCCGCCACCTGGCTCAGATGGAGAACCACTGGTTCCAGCGCGTGTTGCAAGGGCGGACCGACGCATCACGCCTTGACAAGCACGAGGACGACCCGGATTGGGACTTCGGGGGCCGGGTCCCCGACCCAGCGGTGGTGAAGGACGTCTTCGCAACCTGGAAGGCCGAGATCGCCAGGGCGGACGAATGGCTCGACGCCCTCGAGGAGGCCGACCTGGGCCGCCAGGTGCCGGTCGACGGTGGCAGCCACGCCATGCGCGACGTGCTTGTCCACGTGATCGAGGAGTATGCGCGGCACGCTGGCCACGCCGACCTCCTGCGCGAGTGCATCGACGGGCGAACCGGTCTGTGACCCACCGGGGCGGTGGGTCGGCATAAGGACCGCCGTCAGGATGCAACCTCACCGTGAGGAACGCCGGACAGCAGAACCGGGGCGGCCCGGAGCCAGTGAGTGACAGACTGGGTGACGATCACGACGATCACGCGTGGACGCGTCGGGACGAAGTCGGATCGTCTCAGCAGTTCAGCCGATGCTTCAGGGCAGTTCGGAGGGCCGTGTTGGTTGCCTGGGGGTCAAGGGGCCGTCGGTTCGAATCCGGCCGTCCCGACGCAGGCCAGAGGGCTGATCCGTAAATCGGGTCGGCTCTTTCGCCGTTCGAGACCAAGATCAGTCAGGTTGGAGTTGGCCTTGCGCTGCTTGGCCGTCGGTCAAGCTTCAGCGAGCAGCGCGGTTGTCAAGCGTTGCCACCGGGCCCCAGCAGCAAACTGACCTGAGCCAGCATGTCTGACGACATAGCCCCAGGGCGGCGGAACGCGTGCCTAGTCTCGCTGATCCGCCCGGCCGGCGTCAGAGTCCATTGCTGCGGACCCCAGCAGCCCTGCTCCGCAAGGAGTATCCGAGCCAGCGCCCGGGTCTCTCCGGCGGCGCCGCAGGCGGTCAACATCGCAGCGAGGACGTCGTTCGCGTCTAGGGGGAGGTCCGCGTCGCTCATGATCGGCAACAACAGAAGGAAGGTGTGAGGGTCAAGGCTCGGGGCCGATCCGGCTTCGGCCGCCTTATGCGCGACGGCGAGCAACTCTGGCCAGCACAGCCCAGGCCCCTGAAGCAACCTTCGACCCTTGCCAAGGGAACCGTCGTCTTCCAGTCAGGATGGTGCAGCAGATAGTCGTACCCCCCTTCCCCGGGATGGTTGCGGTACAAGACATGAAGCATGTGCCCTGCCGAGAGCGGGACTGACAGCGCTGGCCACTGGCGCTCAGCGCTGACCCGTTCGAAAAACTGCAACAGGTCGGCCTTGCTGACTCCGAATCCCGCACACAGCGGCTCTTCGACGCCGTTGGTGCATTGCAACAAGTGGCTCGCCCAGAACAGTGGCTCGTCTACCAGGTACGCACCATCGACCAGGGGGTCGTCTTCATAGCCTGGAATCATGGGCATCGGTCGATTCTGGCAGAGATCGCTGACCCCAGCCTGACCCCGCATGACGCCAACGGCTGCCACTAGATGAACGTTGGCCACGAGCTAGCCGGAAGACGACGCCGGTGTCGGCGGACGCGGGACGCTCCTATGGATCAGATGGCGGCGGGGTGCCAGCTACGAGCCAGTAGCCGGTGCCCCGGGCGGGCACGAGCGGGCAGGAGCCGTGACCCGCTCGCCTGCCGCCAGCAGGCGTCTCGGGACGGTGATCGTCGTCCTTCCCAATTGGCGGTGCGGGCGCGCCCGGGTGCGCCGTGCCCGGACCGCGGCCGGGCCGGGCAGCCGATCAGCTGGTTGTCCGGACGACCCGGGGACTCCAGGGCTGGAGGCAGTGCCCGCACCGTCGTCGGCGTTATCGCTCGCACCCGCCGTAGCGGCGTTCGGCAGTCGGGTCGGCGTTGTCCAGGGTGGGGTTGCCTCCTTGTGACAGGGTCACGCGGAGTTGCGCCACTTGCGGCCGTGCCGGCCGATGAGCCGGTCGGCGTCGGTCGGGCCCCAGGAGGCGGCCTCGTAGGTGGGGATCGGCGAGTTGTCCTTCTCCCAGTTGTCGATGATCGGGTCGACGATCCGCCAGCACTGCTGCACCTCGTCGCTGCGGATGAACAGCGACGCGTCACCGATCAGCGCGTCCAGGAGCAGACGCTCGTACGCCTCCGGGGACTCCTCGGCGAACGTCTGGTCGTAGGAGAACTCCATCGTGGCGGTTCGGACCCGGAAGGAGTGGCCCGGCACTTTGGCACCGAAGCGCAGCGAGATGCCCTCGTTCGGCTGGATTCGCAGGATCAGCGCGTCAGCATCGAGGCCGGTGAGCTGGTCGGTCGGGATCGGCAGGTGCGGCGGCCGCTGGAACTGCAGTGCCACCTCGGTGAGCCGGGCCGGCAGGCGCTTGCCGGTACGTACGTAGAACGGCACCCCGGCCCAGCGCCAGTTGTCCACGTTGAGCCGCATCGCGGCGTAGGTCTCGGTCCGCGACAGGGGGTCGACGCCAGTCTCCTCGCGGTAGCCGGCCATCAGCTCCTCGCGGGTGCCACCCCGGGTGTACTGTCCCCGGACCGCGGCCTCGGCGATGTCCCGGTCGGTGGGGAGCCGGATCGCCTGCAGCAGCTTGACCTTCTCGTTGCGCAGGCCCTCAGCCTCGAATGAGGCCGGTGGCTCCATCAGTGCCAGCGCGAGGACCTGGAGCACGTGGTTCTGCACGATGTCCCGCATCGCGCCGGCGTCTTCGTAGAAGCCGCCGCGGCTGCCGACGCCGAGGGTCTCGGCGACGGTGATCTGCACATGGTCGACCCAGGAGCGATCCCAGATGGGCTGGAAAATCGAGTTCGCGAAGCGCAGCGCCAGCACGTTCTGGACGGTGTCCTTGCCCAGATAGTGATCGATACGAAAGACCTGGTGCTCGTCGAACGCGCTGTGCACGACGCCGTCGAGCTCGCGGGCCGTGACCAAGTCGCGCCCGTACGGCTTCTCGATGACCAGGCGGGAGAAGGAGCCTTCGCGTGGTTGGTTGAGCCCGACACCGGCCAGTCCGTTGATCACCGGCGCGAAGGCCGCGGCCGGAGTGGACAGGTAGAAGAGCCGGTTGCCGGACGTGCCCCGCTGTGCGTCCAGCTCGTCGAGGGTCTCCACGAGCTGCTTGTAGGTCTCCGGGTCGTCGTAGCCGCCGGCCACGTACCGCACGCCGCCCAGGAGTTGGCGCTTGCTGGCGAGGGTGCGTTCGCCGAGGGCGCTCTCGGCGAACTGCTCGTCGGTCATCGATGTGCGCGCGACGCCGACCAGTGCGAACTGGTCCGGGAGCCGCTCGTGCCGAGCCAGGCTCTCGACTGCGGGCAGCAGCTTACGGCGGGTCAGGTCACCGGAGGCACCGAAGATCACCAGCGTGGCCGGCGGGGCACTCCGCTCCTGGATGAGCTGAGATGCGTGGTCCATGGTCTGCGTTCCTCCGGGCACAAGGGGTGTGGGGTTGGGGTGCCGTGCTGTCATGCCAGGATTTGTGTGGCTATGGCAGTAGTGTCCGGGGCCGCGCGGCGTGGCCCGTTGGTCGCGGAGCTTGAGCGTCGCATGCCGGGCTGACGGGTAGGAGACTCGGTGGCGATTCGTGCGGTCTGTCGGCGTACGAGGTGGTGGTACGAATGATCGTGGCCGGGCAGCCCGCGGAGATCGACGGGCTCGCCGACGCCGCTGCCGGGGACCGCCAGGGTGCGGCTGCGGAGTGGCGCTGGTCCGGTGGTGATGGGGTGTGTTCGACGGGACCACGGTCCCATCCCATGCCCGTCGGTGTGTTTGGTTGGGGGCGCCCGCTACAGGCTTAGGCGGCCGATAAAACCTCGTGCTGCCTCAGCCTGACAAGTTCAGACTGGCCTGCACTGCGCGCTGCTCTTCGCCGTCACCCGAGCCGCGACGACGGCGGGCGGGGACGTTCGGCGCCTCCGGCCCCCACGGTCATCGTCACTCGCGGCCGGCGCGCAGATCTCGAGGTTGGTGACGGTGGGCCCGGCGCAGTCCGTGGCGGCCGATGTCTACGAGAAGCAAGGCCGAGGATATCTATCGATATATGCTGGGCTGGAATTCACCTTTGTGGAGGGATGCTGATGACCACGCGACGAATGAGTGCTCGGCTGGCAGGTATCGCGCTGCTCGCGGCGGCGGTGACCTACGTTGTGCCCGCGACACCGGCGTCGGCGGCGTGTGGGCAGGGCTGGTCGGACCGGAGTGGCCGTACAGCCGTGGTGACGGCGAACGGCGTCCGCTACCGTACCGGGCCGCACACATCCTGCACCGCCTATGGCCAGGTGAATCGCGGCGTGACGGCGTACCTGGACTGCGCCACGCGCGGCGACACGGTCAACGGCATCGCCGTCTGGTGGCACGTGCGCTTCAGCACCGGTGGGTCCGGCTTCATCAGCGGGGCGTACCTCAACCCGTGGGTCCAGTACACCACCGAGAACTGCTGATCGGCCGATCGGCCGGGACCAGGGCTCGCACTCGCGACGAACGACCTGGTTCCGGTCGATCGACGGTTCGGCGTAGGTCCGATCTGCGCGGCCCGGTACGTTTTCGCCGCAAGTAGCGCTTCGGTAGGTCGTCGTTCACCTTGAGGGCGGCCTCGTCCGTGCCAACCACCGGCCGCAAGGTCACTTTGACGCGGTGGGTGTCGCTCTTGCTGTATTCGCCGCTGCCGCCGATCGTGATGACCTTGCAGATACCGGCGCCCGCGGGTGCTCCGCCCTTTGCCGTCGCGACCGCCCAACCGGTCCGGTCCGTTCGACTCGACGGCTGTTTGGAACCCTCGTTCGTGCAGCCGCTGCCCGGCGGCAGCATCCTGCTCATCAGAGGGCGCATCCGCAGCGGCGCCGACGCCGAGATTTGGAGCCCCGACGGGAGCCGTGTGCGGCAGGGGGAGCCGCTGGTTGGCCCTGACCTGCGTTGCTGCGGTCGAGCGGTGCGGCGTGACCTCCACACATGGGGGCGCATCCCACGGAAACGAAGCGGATGGAGCGGCACGGCAGGCAGCTATGACATAGATGGGATTACATGTCTTGCATGATCTCAGGTATGAAGGCCGAAGGCACGTCTCGGTGCTGATTCCTGAGAAGGAGCGACAGATGAAACATGCCCTGCGCCGCCTACGAACGGGGGCAGTCGCGCTCGCTGCCTGCACACTTGGGCTGAGCCTACTGTCGGTACCCGCCGCCGAGGCGTACTCGGTTGCCCCTCTCGCGCCACAATCCGAGCGGGCGCCGGAATCGAACCAGTTTTCGGCTGAGGGTGTGACCACGATCGGTGAACTCCGCACCGTCGACAGCTCCCTGTCCTACGCCCCGACCGGTGGGACACAGATCATTCACCACCCCGGTGCCACCTACGTCAAGGTGCACTTCAGCTCACTGCGACTGGCCCAAGGCGACTACGTCACCGTGTCGAGCCGCGACGGCAAGGAGAGCTACCGGTACGACCGCCACCTGAACCGGGCGACCAGTTCGGACTACACCACCGACGGACAGCCGGGTTTCTGGGCGATGTCGGTGGAGGGCGACACCGCCGTGGTGACACTGCACAGCAGCCGCCCCTCACGTGGCAGCGCCGCCACCATCGACCGGTTCTGGCGCGGATACGACCGCACGGAAATCGCCGCGCACAACTTCTCCACCCAGTCCGTGTGCAGCACCGACGCCCGCCGGGACGTGGTCTGCTACCAGAACAGCCACCCCACCGAGTACGCCCGCGGCAGGGCGGTGGCGCGCCTGCTGATCAGCGGCGGTGGACTGTGCACCACCTGGCGGGTCGGCAACACCAACCGGATGCTGACGAACAAGCACTGCTTCTCGACGCAGTCCGCCGTGAGCGGCAGCGAGATGCAGTTCAACTACCAGTGCGCCACCTGCGGCGGCGCGAATCCCGGCGCCGGCACCAAGGTCAGCGGTGCCACCCTCTACAGGGTGAGCAGCGGCGGCTCCAACCAGCTGGATTACACCCTGTTCTCGGTCAACAACTTCGCCGCCATCCAGGGATTCGGCACGCTGTACCTGGCAACTACCGCCACCAGCAACGGCACCCGGATCTATGTCCCCGGGCACGGCGACGGCAGCCCGAAGCGGCTGTCGATCTACGAGGACACCCAGAACGGCGCGACCTGCGCCGTCCGGAACGCGAACTACAACACCTGGAACATCAGTTACAGCTGTGACACCTCCGGCGGCAACTCGGGTTCACCCGTGCTGAACGCCAGCCACCGTGTGATCGCCCTGCATCACCTCGGCGGTTGTCCGTCGAACCAGGGCGCGAAGGCGCACCTGATCTACAACGAGATCGCCAGCCTGATCGACAACGGCTGAGACGGTGGGCCGCCGATGCGCGCTCTGCGCCTTGGCGGCCCATCGGCATCCTCGCCGCTCGACCTCGGTAACGGCGTCGCCGGACGACGCCGCACGTCGATGACGTCGAACACGGGCTTCAGTTGGCCGTTCTTTCACTTGCCACGTAGGTCGGTAGGGACCGACGCGTCGCGGCGTCTGGCGCGCAGATCCCGACAAGACAAGCCTGCAGCTGCGCAAAGCGTGGTCACGACTTTGCGGTCGTCCTGCTGGGCGGCGATGACGGCGGTCAGCGTCACGCTCGCCAGGGTACGAGTCACGGCCCGGGCGGCCAGCGTGTCAACGTCGGCTCCGTACTGCGTCGTTCACCTCCCGTGCCGCCGAGCGGTGGCTGCTTTGCATGGGAAGTTCCGCGTGGAGCGGAACTGGCATCATGGCCGCATGCCGAGCGATCTCTGGGTGTCGATGGTCTCCCTGGGTGGCGTGGTCCTCGGCGGTGCCCTGTCCTTCGGCGTGCAGCATCAGACCCAGCGCTCGGCGGAGCGGGCCGAGGAGCGGCGGCGGGGTCTCGCTCTGGCGGAGGGCCGTCGCGCGGAACGGTTCGCCCAGCTTGAGAGGTTCATCGAGGTGACGGCTGAGGCGGAGCGGTGCGCGTTCAACCGCCCGGCGAGCTGGACCGTCGGCGACGAATGGCTCGTCGAGACGCAGGCTGTGATGAACCGGGTCTGGGTCGCGGAGCGGCTGATCCGGCTGACGTTCCCGCTCGCGGTGCATGAGGCGGCGCGGGCCTACTTTTTCGATCTCAACCTCGTCGTCTGGGAGGGGCTGCCGGACGGGGAAAGCGTCCGGGACTATCTCGAAGCGAACCGCCTGGCATTCCTCGACGCGGCGAGGGTGGCTGTCGGTTGAGTGGCGTCAGAGGGCGTGGTGGCCCGCGTCGTGTCACCGGAGACGGAGGTCCTGGCCGACATGTGACGCTGCTGCTGGTGACGGTATCGAGTCTGCTCTCAGTCGTGCTGGCTGTCGTGGTCAACGTCGCGACCGGCGGTGAACTGCCCGAGCCGGTCGCGGCGTACGGATGGCTGGCCTGGCCCACGGTCGCCGTCCTGGCCCTCACCGGGGTCGGTCTCGCCCTGTGGCAGCACCGGCTGGGACAGGCCAGCCAGCCTTCGGTGGCACCGGTTCCCCCGCCTGCGGACGACCCGGCTCCGCAGAGTGAACTACCGGTCGCGCCCCGACTCGTCGGCCGCGAGGCGGAGCTGGCTGCTGTCGAGGAGCTGGTCGGGGCGGGAGCGCAGGTCGTCGTTGTCTCCGCGGCGGGGGGCACGGGAAAGTCCGCGCTGGCGCTGTCGTACGCCCATGGAGTCCGCGAGCACTTCCCGGACGGCCAGTTGTACGTCGCTCTGGGCGGCGCCAGTGCGACTCCCGTGCCACCACGGGAAGCCCTGATCCGGTTGCTCCGGGCGGTCGGCCGCGACGCTGAGGAACGGCGGGGCACGCTCGACGAGTTGTCCTCGCGCTTCCGGTCAGCGGTCGCCGACCGACGGCTTCTCGTCCTGCTCGACGATGTCTTCGACGCGGCGCAGGTGCGACCGCTGATCCCCGCGGGCGCGGGTTGTCTCACCCTGGTCACGAGTCGCCGGCTCATCGCCGATCTGCCGGGAGCCGCAGTCCTGACCCTCGACGCGCTATCGCCCGGGCAGGCACTGAAACTGTTGACCGCCACGATCGGAGCGGACCGGGTCGCGGCCGACCCCTCGGGCGCACGACGGCTGGTCGAGATCTGCGCGGGGCTACCGCTTGCGGTGCGCATCGTCGGATCTCGGCTCCGGGCCCGACCCAGATGGACTCCGTCCGCCCTCGCCGACCGCTTGTCGGACGAGGACCGTCGGCTCGACGAGCTGCGGCTGGGCGACCGGGCAATCAGGTCTACCTTCCAGTCCACGTACGACGAGTTCAGCGACGTGGACCGGCTGGTGTTCCGGCGAGCCGGGGCGCATCCGGGTGTGGTGTTCGGTGTCGAGTCGGCGGCCCGTCGGTGCGGACTTGATCGACGGGTGGTGCAGGATGCCCTGGACCGACTGGTGGACGCCTTCCTGATCGAGGCGCCGACACCGTCGAGTTATCGGCTGCACGACCTCCTGCGGTTGTTCGCTGCTGAGATGCTGGAGCGGGAAGAGACGCCCGGCGACCGTGTTGCCTGCCTGATCCGGCAGCTGGAGTGGCTGCGGGACCTGGCCGCATCCGGCGGCGACGTCGCGTTTGAACGCGACAACATCCTGGCCGTGCTGCGGACCGCGGTTGCGGAGGGACTCACCGATCAGGCGTGGGCACTGGTGGAGGCGGTGCACCCGCTGCTGACCGCAGCCGACGACCACAGTTACCGGCTACAGCTGTGGCGGTCGGCAGAGCGGGCGGCAGCCGATGACCGGAGAAGAGTGCGGGCTTTGCGATGGATTTCGCATTCCTACGGACTGGCCGGCGAGGTCGAGCGCGAGCTGACCACAGCGCGGGAGGCCGTCGCAGTCGCCGAGCGACTCGGCGATCCGGGAGAGCTGGCACAGACCACGCGCCGGCTGGGCGAGGCGCTGCGGGCGCACGGCCGTCCGGATGAGGCGGAAGGGCAGCTGCTCCGGGCCCTGCGACTGTTCCAACGGTCGCACACGGTCGAGGAGGAGATCGAGGTTCGCTCCGCCCTGGGCGTCCTCTACAACACCCTTCGTCGTCCCGAGCGCAGCATTCCGACGCTGGAACGAGCGGCAGCGCTCCTTTCGGCGCCGGAGACGGCCTTGCACGGCTACGTGCTCCTGGGGTTGGCCGCAGGACACAAGCTCGCCGGCCACCCGACGGAGGCGTTTGCCCTGACGACGCGGGCCTTCAGCATCGCCGACCGTCTGGACGACGAGTTCCTCCGCGGATACTGCCTCCACGAGCGTGGCTGGCTCGCCGTGGAGGACGATCGGCACCGTGACGCCGAAAAGGACTTCCGCGCCATGCTGGAGATCTTCCTGCGGATCCGGCATGGCGCCGGGGTAGGCGCAGCGCACCAAGCCCTCGGATCAGTCGCTGCAGCTCAGGGTCGTCGGGACGAGGCGGTCCAGGCGCTCCGGGCGGCGATCAACGAATACGAAAGGCTGGGAAACAGGAAGCTCGCCGACGAGGCCCGGAGTTCCCTGTCCGCGCTGGATTCCCCCCGGCGATCGTGACCAATACCCCGGGCCATACCGCCCCGGCGCGTCCATGGGCGTTCCGCGGTGCCGGCAGGGCGTCGGCTCTAAGTGGCCCACTCCGTAAGTCCTTCGGGGTTATGCGGCCAGGGCGTCGATCGAGAAGTAGATTTCGATCTGGTTCAGCCTGTGAATCGCGAGGTCGAATGTCGTGGTTCTCGCGCCGCTTGGCGTCCGATGTGTACTGGGAGACGAGCAACGGAGCGGGCCGGTGGCGCGAAACCGATCGGTTTCATTCCGATCGTGGACGCGGCCGGGAAGTGCGGCCTACTTCCACTCCCCTTCCCATGTGTACAAGTCAGCGGTCGTGGCGTACTCGCGCAGCGCCGCAATCTTCCCATCCCGTTCGGTGGCGATCGTCAAGCCCTCGAAGGACCGATTTTCGTTCTCCTCGCGGTGGTCGAAGCGCCACTCAGCGACGGTCGTGTCGCCAGAGGTGAACTCGTTCGTGATGACCCAGTTCAGAACACGGCTGCCCCGGCCGAACCACTTGTCCGCCCACTCTCGGATGCGCTCCTGCCCGTGGTACACGGGTCCGTAGCTTTCGGTCACGACGGCATCAGGTGTGACCGTTGCGACGATGCTCTCCGTGTCGTTGCTGTTCCAGGCGTTGATGTAGTCGGTGAGGGCGCTCATACCCTCAACCCTACTGGCGTTGGACAGAAGAAAACCGCGATGGCGTTCGAAGACCGGTGTCCGGTATTGGTGCGCAACCGGTCGGTTTCTACCCGACCGTAGCCGCGTCGACGAGAGTGTGAATCGGGAGATCAAATGTCGTGGGTTCCCGCGCTACTAAATGCTTGAGGCCGTAAATTTTTCGGGGGTTATGCGGCCAGGGCGCGTGCGTTAGGCTAATTGTCGCTGCCGGCGGGTTGCTGGGGGTTCTGCTCTTTTCTGTGACGTCCTCATCGCCCCCATCACCGGACTGGCCGCGACCAGCCGCCGAACCGTCAACCCCCGAAGGACTTACGAACTGAAGCACCAAGGCAGCAGCGGCAGGTGGGGATCCGACGATCGTCAGCCCCCACCTTCATCGCCGCATTCAGACAATTGGGCGATGCTGCCGGCGTCAGCGCCCGGTGGACACGATGTTTGAGGATTTGCCGCTCTGCTCGTCGCGCTTCAGGCGCTTCGCAGTCTGCTTCTCCTTGATCGTCTTACCCTTCTTCTTGACGTTCGCCTTGCTCGTCGAGTCCTTGGACATGATCGAACCTCCTGGAGCAGGTCGGTGAACGTGCAGCGTGGTACTCGCCTGATCGCGGCGTGCAGGTGACGGAAGACCCGCGGCGGTCGCGAAGTCCTTCACTGCACGCCGACCCTACGCTGTTTCAGCTCTTGCCGACGTTGGGAAGTGCGTCGCCGGTGGTGGGGCAATAGATCGTGTCGCCCACCGACACGAGCCCCATCCCTACGGTAGGCGGGTCGCGACGGGTCGTTTTCTTGGTGACCGTCGGTCCCATGGTGGGGGAGTGGGCTACGGCGACGGCCTGTAGGTCTGCCCCGTTTACCATGCGGCCGTCCCGACAGCACACCCTCTGAAATTGGAGCATCGAACTGAAGGGCTCACAAGGTGTGCCTGTATCCGTCACCGACTTGAGCCGACAGGGCGGCATGATCCGACGAACGATCATCCGCGGCGGCTCAGCATTACTGCCTGGTCGGGGTGAGTGACCCGAGGAGGCTGAGACGTCGGGCGCGATGGTGTAGCCGAGCGTTCCGACACCCAGGGTGGGGCAGGGAACTCGTCGTCATGTGAAGGGCCGGTCACTATCTCTGCTCGAGGTCAGGACGTGTCGGGTCCGGTCCCCGGTCCAGGCCGCTTCGAGGATCGCGGTCAGGCTGGCGGTGTCGGTCGGGCCTGGATGGTTCTGGATCAAGCGGGTGACGCCACTGGCCATCTCCGCAAAGCGGGGGAGGTCGGCGCGTGCCACGCCGATGTCCGCCAAGGTGCGAGGGATGCCGATGTCGGCGAGGAGCCCGTCGAGCCAGGTGAGGAACGTGTCTGCGGCCTCGGCATCGGAGGCGTCGGTCACGTCGAGCCCGCACACCCGGGCGAGGATGGCCAACCGGTCGCCGATTGCATCTCTGGCCGCGTCCAGCGCGTAGGGCAGCAGCAGCCCGACGCCCACGCCGTGCGGCGTGTGCGTGGCTGCGCCGATGGGGTACTGGAGAGCGTGCGGGGCCGCGTTGCCCGCGTGGGAAAAGGCGAGCCCGGCGAGCATGGACCCGTAGGACATGTCCGCGCGCGCGTCCGTGTCGCCTCCGTCCCTGACAGCACGACGCAAGCTACGGGCGATCCGCTCCGCGGCCAGGAGCGCGTAGTGGTCGGTGATCGGGTTGCGGCCGAGGAAAACCTGCTCCACCGGGTCGCGCGGTCCGTGGGCCCGGGGGCGCGCGGTGTAGCTCTCCACCGCGTGACAGAACGCGTCGATGCCGGAGTGGGCGGTGACGGTCGCAGGGCAGGTGTAGGTGAGTTCGGGGTCGACGATGGCGAAGTCGGGGACGATGTGGACGCTGGACACCCCCACCTTCAGCTCGCGGTCCGGGTCGGTCAGCACTGAGACGGGGGTGAGCTCGGAGCCGGTGCCTGACGTCGTCGGGACCGCGACGAGAGGGATCGTCGGCCCCGGCACCTTCGACTCGCCGTAGAAGTCGCGCGGTGTCCCACCGTGGCGCCGGATGACGCCGACGATTTTGGCGAGGTCGATCACCGTGCCACCCCCGATGGCGAGGATCACGTCGGCGTCCACTTCGGCGGCGACCGAGACGGCCAGGGCGACATCGGCGAGTGGCACGTCTGGCGTCGCGTCGGAGAACACCTCGACGACAGTGACCTTCTCCCGCACGGCGGCCACGATCTCGGCCACGCCCGGCTGCCCCAGAAGAACCTGGTCGGTCACGATGAGGACTCGCGAGCCACTCTCGGCCACCACTCGTGGGATGTTCTGCGCGACCCCTTCGCCCACTATCAGCTGGCGTGGTCCGCGGACGGTCTCAAGCATGTCGGTGCCTCTCCGGAACGTCGGCGACGATGTGCTGGGCGGACGTCCAGGTCACCTGCGAGACCGGGACGGCGTCGGCAAGGTTGGCCACCCGGGTGGCGAGGCGCGCGCGCCGGGCGCCCGGACTCGATCGGGCCCGGTCGCCCTCGGCTCCATCGCGGTGAGGACGTCGCCCTTGGTGGACCACTGGGCCGGGTGGAGGCCGGCCTGGTCGTGTGCGCGCAGGGCGCGGTGATCCTCGGCGGGCGCCCGGAGCAGCAGGCCGGTCACGGTAGGTCGATCGCCACGTAGGTGAGGTCGAGGTACTCAAGGATGCCCTCGTGCGACCCCTCCTTGCCGATCCCGGACTGCTTCACGCCTCCGAACGGAGCTGACGGGTCCGATATCAGACCGCGGTTGACACCGAGCATCCCCGTATCCAGCCCTTCGGCGAACCGGAGCGCCCGCTGGAGGTCACGGGTGAAGATGTATCCGGCCAGGCCGTGCTCGGTGTCGTTGGCCTTCGCCATCACCTCGTCGTCGGACGTGAACGAGATGATCGGCGCCACCGGGCCGAAGATCTCCGCCTGCAGCATCCGCGCGTCTTCCGGCACGTCGACGAGGACCGTTGGTGGGTAGAAGTGGCCCGGCCCATCCGGACGCTCACCGCCCACCAGGACCTGGGCGCCGCGATCGACCGCGTCGGCGACGAGTTCGTCGATTTTGGTGACCGAGGCCTCGTCGATCAATGCCCCGACGTCGACGCCGTCGTCGAGACCATGGCCCACCGAAAGCGCGCCCATCCGCTCGGCGAAGCGCGCCGTGAACTCTTCGCGTACCGGCTCCTCGACGTAGATCCGGTTGGCCGCGATGCAGGACTCCCCGATGTTGCGCATCTTGGCCACCATGGCACCGTCGAGCGCGACGTCCAGGTCAGCGTCGGCACACACGATCAGGGCCGCGTTGCCGCCCAGTTCCATGGAGGTGCGCAGCACGTTGTCCGCAGCCTGCCGCAGCAGTACGCGCCCGACCTCGGTCGACCCGGTGAACGAGAGCTTGCGGGTCCGACTGTCGGCTAGCAGCGCTGACACCACCTCGCCGGGACGCTTGGTGGTCACCACGTTGACGACGCCCGGGGGGACGCCGACCTCCTCCATGATGCGGGCCAGGAACAGCATGGTGAGTGGCGTCTGGGCCGCTGGCTTGGTGATCGTCGTGCAGCCCGCAGCCAGCGCAGGAGCGATCTTGCGGGCGCCCATGGCCAATGGGAAGTTCCAGGGCGTCACGAAGACGCACGGTCCGACCGGCTTCGGCACGGTGAGGATGCGATATCCGCCGGCGGGAGCGGTGCTGTAGCGCCCCTCGACGCGCACCGCCTCCTCGGCGAACCAACGGAAGAACTCGGCGCCGTAGGCCACCTCTCCGCGAGCCTCGGCGAGCGGCTTGCCCATCTCGAGCGTGATCAGCCGGGCGACCTGCTCGGATCGCTCGGTCAGTGCCCGGTACGTCGCGGTCAACAACTCTGACCGTTTCCGCGGTGGGGTCGCCGCCCACTGCGCCATTGCCGTGGTCGCCACGTCCAGAGCGGCGAGCCCGTCAACGACGCCGGCGTCGGCCACCTCGGCGATGGTCTTGCCGGTGGCCGGGTCCTCGACGGCAAAGGTGGCTCCGCTTGCGGCTTCGCGCCAGGCGTCGCCGATCCGGAGCCGCCGGTGCTCGGGGGCCAGGACGTTCATCGGGTCACTCATCGCGTCGCCTCCTGTGATCTTCGTGGTGATGTCCGGCGTGCCGCAGCGGTCGCGCTGTGCGCGTAGACGGACGGGTCACACGCCCTCGTCGGGGGCGAGGTTGCCGAGCGGGTCGAATGTGGCCTTGGACCTGTCCGCAGGGCGCGACGCCCCGCGCCACCGATCGCCGTCTCGGGCCATGGCCGTCCCAGCGTCGTCAGGCCGTGCTCACCGGTGGCGGTCCGCCGAGGCTCGGTTGCCATGTGCGGGCGCATGGTGCCGTCGCCGCCCGGCGTGGTTACCGTCCAGCCTCGGACAGCGACAGCCCGGTGCCCGCATCGAACAGGTGCGCACGGTCCAGGTCGACCGTGACAAGCAGCCGCTCGCCCGGCGTACCGGTGACGGTGGGTCTCGCCTTGACCTTGAGGATCTCCGTCCCCACCCGGACGTCGACCACCGTTCGGTCACCGAGCGGCTCGAGCCCGTAGAGCTCCCCCGACAGCGACGCGTTCCCACGCTGCTCGACGGACAGGTCCTCCGCGCGCAGGCCCAGCAGCAGCGCACGACCGTCCTCAGCCGTGGTCCAGCGGGGTCGCGGTAACGTCCAGCCTTCCGCACCGACCAGACGATCGCCCTCGGCTCGGCAGGCGAGCAGGCTGATCGGGGGGCTCCCGACGAATCCTGCGACCCACTTGTTGGCTGGACGCTCGTACACCTCGGTGGGCGTTCCGACCTGTTGCACCTTCCCCTCCCTGAGGACCGCGACCTGGTCGGCCATGGACAGGGCCTCGACCTGGTCGTTGGTCACGTAGACGAAGGTCGCTCCGAGGCTCCGGTGGATGCGGGCGAGCTCGGTGCGCATCTCGACGCGGAGCTTGAGGTCGAGGTTCGTCAGCGGCTCGTCCATGAGAAACGCGCGCGGGCGACGGACCAGCGCCCGGGCCAGGGCGACACGCTGCATCTCACCGCCCGACAACTGCGCGGGACGACGCTGCAGCAGACGTTCGATGTGCAGCAGGCTCGACATCTGCTCGACGGCAGCGGCGATCTCACTCGAAGAACAGCGGCGTGCCCGCAGCGGCGACGCGATGTTCTCGTACACCGTGTGCCGCGGGTAGAGGGCGTAGCTCTGGAAGACCATGGCCAGGTCGCGTGCGGCCGGCGTGTCACCGGTCGCGTCCCTGCCGTCCAGATGCACGGACCCGGCGTCAAGCTTGTCAAGGCCGGCGATCGCCCGCAGGGTCGTCGTCTTGCCTGCCCCGGAGGGCCCGAGTACGACGAAGAACGAGCCGTCCGGCACGTCCAGCGTCACCCCGTCCAGGGCCTGGACTTTCCCGAAGGACTTGCGCAGCCCGTGCGCTGCCACGGTTCCCATCAGGCCACCAGCTCTTCCGTGCTCACGTCGTAGACCGCCGGGGTTCCGCCGGTGTGCCGCAGCCCGACCGTTTCGTCAGCGGAGAAACGGACAGTCGGTGGCATCCGAACCCGTACGTCGCGTTGGCCGCCGTGGTCAACCACGTAGATGATTTCGTCGCCCAGCCACTCCGCCGAGACCACGCGGGCCGGGACCGAACGGTCCTCCCCTGGTGCGGTGACTTCCAGCGCCTCCGGCCGGACGCCGGCGATGAGGCGACGGTCGCGCGACAGGCCTGGCGGTGGCGCGAGGGCCAGTCCGCCCTGACCGCGCAGCTTCCCGTCCGCCACCTCCACCTCAATGAGGTTCATCGGCGGGGAGCCGATGAATGCGGCGCAGAAAAGACTCGCCGGACGGTCGTAGACCTCCAGCGGCGTGCCGATCTGCTCGACACGGCCCCTGTTGAGGATGGCGATTCTGTGACCGAGCGACATCGCCTCGACCTGGTCGTGGGTGACGTAGACCATCGTCGCCCCCAGTTCGCCCTGCAGGTGCTTGATTTCCGTGCGCATGTCCGCCCTCAGCTCCGCGTCCAGATTGGTGAGAGGTTCGTCCATGAGGAATGCGCGCGGTCGTCGCACCAGGGCGCGAGCAAGCGCGACGCGCTGCTGCTCCCCGCCGGACAACTGGCGCGGTCGCCGGTCCAGGAGCGGACCAAGCCGCATCAGCCGGGCGGCCTCCTCGACCCGCTCGTGCACCTCCGGCTTGGGCAGTCCCTCGGCCCGCAGTGGGAACGCCAGGTTGTCGCGGGTCTTCAGATGCGGGTAGAGAGCGTAGAACTGGAACACCATGGCGATGTCGCGCTCGGCGGGCGGCAGGTCGTTGACCAGCGTGTCGCCGATGCGGATGTCGCCTGTCGTCTGCCTCTCCAGGCCGGCTATGGCCCGCAGCGTGGTCGTCTTGCCGCAACCCGAAGGGCCGAGCATCACGAACAGCTCGCCGTCGCCGATCGACAGGTCCACGTGATCAACCGCGACCGTCCCGTCCGGGTAGCGCTTGTGCAGCGCGGTCACCTCGATGCCCGCCATCAGCGTCGCACCGCCCCGAGCGTCACGCCGGCGATGAGGTGCTTGCGCACCAGGTACGCGAAGACGAGCACCGGTAGGGCGAACACCACGGAGGCGGCTGCCACGAGACCCCAGTCCGTGGTGGTGCCGCCGATGAGGCCGGCGATGGCGGGTGGGGCCGTCCGGACGCTGTCGCTGGAGGTGAGGAAGGTGGCGAACACGAACTCGTTCCACGAGAAGATGAGGGCGAAGACCGCCGTCGCGGCGATGCCGGGCACGAGCAGGGGGAGGGTGAATCGCCGGAACGCCTGCAATCGGGTGTAACCGTCGAGCATCGCGGCATCCTCGTACTCCGCGGGCACCTCGTCGACGAACCCCTTCATCATCCAGATCGTGAACGGGACGTTGAACGCGGCGTAGATGAGGATCAGGCCGAGTTTGTTGTCGATGAGTCCGACCTGGCGGTACATGAGGAAGATCGGGATCACGACCACCACGGGCGGCATGAAACGCGTGGACAGGATGAAGAACAGTTGGTCCTTCTTGGCCTTCACGGCGAAGCGTGAGTAGGCCCAGGCCGCCGGGACCCCCAGCACGGTGGCCAGCACCGTGGAGACTCCGGCGACCACGACGGAGTTGAGGAACGAGACGGACAGTGCCGAGCGACCACCGTCGGGGTCGACGAACACGTCCTTGTAGTGGGCCAGGGTGACTTTGAAGTCGAAGAATCTGGCCGGGATGGCGTAGACGTCCCGGTTCTCCTTGATGGACGTCTCGATCATCCAGAGCACCGGAAAGAGCATCACGACGGCCAGCACGGTCAGCAGCGTGACCTCCAGCACCGAGCGGCCTCGGCTGCCCAGGCGGCGCGCGGGGGGCGTGTGGTCCCGGGCGGGACCCGTGGACACGGCCTCGTCGACGGAGACGGCCATCAGCCCTCCTTGAGCTTGTTCAGATAGCGCAGGTAGAGCTGCGTGAGGACGATGACGACGAGGACCATGAGGATTCCGTACGCCGAGGCGGTTCCGGTGTTGAAGCCCAGGAACGCGACCTTGTAGATGTGGAACGACAGCGTCTCGGTGGAGACACCCGGACCCCCGTTGGTGAGGATGTAGACGAGGTCGAACAGCCGGAACGCCTCGATGGCCCGGAACATCACGGCTATGAGGAGCAGCGGCCACACCAGCGGAAGGGTGATGGTGCGGAACTTGAACCACTCGGACGCCCTGTCGATCGAGGCGGCCTCGTACAGGTACTTGGGAACCGCGGTGAGGCCCGCAAGCGCGATGAGCATGATGAACGGCGTCCATTGCCAGGTGTCGACAACGATCAGGGAAATCAGTGCCGTTCGCTGGCGAGTGAGCCACTCCACCTGCCCCAGGCCGATCGAGCCGAGCATGCTGTTGACCACGCCGAACTGCGCGTCGAGCATGAACCGCCAGAACAGCCCGACCACGACCGGCGACAGCATCATCGGGACCAGGAACAGCGTGGTCAGCACTCCTCGCCCATGGGTGCGCCGTGAGATCAGGTAGGCGATGCCGAATCCGAGCACGGTCTGCAGGCCGACTGCGCCGACCACGTAGATCAACGTCGTCAGGGCCCTCGTGTGGACCTGCGCCGACGTCAGGATGGCGGTGTAGTTCCCGAAACCGATGAAATTGGCGGGCCCCCCGCGGGTGGCCGAGTAGTCGGTGAAAGACAGGTACAACGCCCACAGCAACGGAAACACCGACATGGCGAGCAACAGCAGCATCGCGGGGGAGATGAAGGCCACGGCGAGCCCGCGGTCGCTCAGCCGAGGGGACCGACCCCGGGCAGGCGGCCTCGCGGACGCCACCTGCCCGGAACCGTCGGTCGTCAGAGGGACGGGGTCACTCACAGCCCGCCGCCACCCTTGCGCTTGCTCGAGTCGAGCACGCCCTGCTGCTCCTTGGCGATGTCGTCGAGCGCATCCTTCGGCTTCTTCGCGCCGTTGAGAGCCGCGTTCACGTTGGTGTTCTCGATGTCGACGAGGCGCGCGTACTCGGGCACGTTCCACATGTCCCGCATCCGCGGAACCGAGTCGGTGTACACCTGGTTGAACGGCCCGGCATTGAGGAACTCAGGCGACTCCAGGGCGTCCGTACGCGATGGCACGCCACCAGCCGCGGCCCACTTCTTCTGGACGTCAGCCCGCTCGAACCACTCCATGAAGTTCAGGGCTTCCGCCTGGTTCGCCGCAGCGGAGTAGGCCGACACGTGCATCCCCATACCGCCGAGAGGGACCAGGTTCGTCTTCTGGCTCGGCAGGGTGGCAAAGCCCAGCTTGTCGAGAATCTGCTCCCGCGTGGTGCCGAGCGTCGACTGCTTCGGATCGAGCAGGCCGCCGCTCGCGGCGATCCAGTTGAACGCGATGCAGGCCTTGCCCTGGGCGACCGCCGCGTTCACCTCGTCGATGAACCAGTTGCCGGAGCCCTTGGCGGTCAGCGGCTTCATCTTGTTGACCAGGACGTCCATCGCTTCCTGGCCCGCAGCGTCGTTGAGGACGCCCTCGATCTTGCGCGTCTTGGAGTCCCAGAGGTTGCCGCCGTAGACGCCGTTGACCGTGTTGTAGGTGACGGCCGCGGCGTCGGAGCCGTTGGCCTGGTGGAAGGCCAGCCCGCTGACGCCAGGGTTGTCCGCCTGGCATTTCTCGGCGGCTGCGATCATCTGGTCCCAGGTCTGCGGTGGCTTGTCGCCGATCAGGTCCTTGCGGTAGATCATCGTCCAGGTGTCGCCGAGCAGCGGCAGTCCGTACAGGCTGGCGTTTTCGTCGCGCTTGCCGGTCTCCGCCTGGGGGTACTGGCCGTAGGCCGCCAGCAGGTACGGGTTGTAGGCCGTGACGTCGATGTTCTTCTTGACGAAGTCGGTGAGGTCGAGGATGTTGCCGTTCGTCACGGCCTCGCCGATGTGTTGCGAGTCCAGGATCGCGATGTCGAAGTCAGTCTTGCGCGCGGCGAACTGGGTGAACATCGCGTCGTGCCAGTTCGCATTCGGCACGGTGTTGACCTTGATGGTCGCGTTCGGCCGCTCCTTTTTGTACTCCGCGTTCGCGAAGTCTTCCAGTGCCTTGGCGGGCGGCCAGTCGAACCAGATGAAGCTGAGGGTCAGCGGGTCCTTGGTGAGCTCCGGGATGGTCGCCGGTGCCTTGGGGGCGCTCGCCTTCGCGTCGTCGTCCTTGCCATCGCCGCAAGCCGCCGCGGTCGTGGCCACCAGCAGCATGGCCACCGTCGCCAACTGCGCCTTTCGCCCGGAAGCGGATATTCGTCCTATTCGCTTTGGATGCCGCATATTTCTGCCTGCTTTCTGGATGGGGACTTCTAGGGCCTCGCTATGTGTCTCGCCGAGCAGTTGCTGGGTTGTTCAGGCGTGTCGCCGGGCAGACGCGGGAGCCGACCCGCGGACCGGCGTCACGAGTGCGCCGCGATGTACTGGGTCCCTCATGGGAGCTCCCGGTGATCGGAGTGGAGCGATGGCGGGCGGCTCCGCGACGGTGCAGGATGGCGAGCATCGTGCACTTTTCCTATACGATCGAGTTGGGGGCGTCAGCATGTCGCAGCGTTGTGACTGATGTCAATAGGCTCGCGAGGACGCAAGAGAGGACCTCACGTCACGATGGACGACGAAGCGATGATCGCGCGGGGCCGTAGGGCCGTGACGGGCGGAACGCCGCCGGGAAGGTCAGGCGGCCGGCTTGCCGACGAGGTGTACGACACGCTGCTCGGACAGCTGATGTCGCTACGGATCGAGCCTGGCTCCCGCGTCACGATCGACGTCCTGGCGCGAGAGCTGGGGGTCTCGCAGACGCCGATCCGAGACGCTCTGAACCGCATGGAGGCCGAGGGCCTGGTCGTGCGTGTGCCCCATGCCGGCTACCGCATTCCCCCTCAGATCACCCGTCACCGATTCGAGGACATGCTCGAGGTCCGCCTGCTCCTCGAGCCGGCGGCGGCGCGCAGGTCCGCCGAACGCGCGTCCTCGGAGCAGGTGGCCGGTCTGCGACGAATGCTGGAGGAGATGGCGGAGCTGGAGGGGGGCAACGGGCCCTCGGCCTACGGCGCCTTCGGGCTACGCGACGCCGCCTTTCACGATCTCGTCGCCCTGAGCGCGGAGAACCAGGTCATCCGTGAAGCACTGGCTCGCCTGCACAGCCACGTGCACCTCTTCCGGCTCCACCACGACACCCAGGTCACTCACCTGGCCATGGCCGAGCACGAGGAAGTTGTGGCAGCGATCGCCGCGCGTGATCCCGACGCCGCCGCCTACTCGATGCGTCGGCACATCCTGCGCTCCGGCGAGCGTTTCCGGCGATTGTTCGACGAGATCGAGGACGCGGACGCACTGGCGGTAGAGGCTTGACGGGCGCGCTGGGCCCAGGAATGCTAACTCAATCCTGATCGGATCGGATTGGATCCACCTCACCCGCCCCCAGATGCGAGGAGAAGCAGGTGCCCAGAGCGCTGCTCCTGACCGGCGACGCCGCCGAGGAGCTCGACACCATGTATCCCTACTACCGCGTGCAGGAGGGCGGCTGGGACGTCGACGTCTCGTCACGGACGTTGCGTGACGTGCAACTGGTCATCCACGAGTTCGACCCCAACTCCGACGCCTACGTGGAGAAGAACGGCCGGAAGCTGCCGGTCGACGTGCCCTGGGCCGAGGTCGACGTCGAGCGCTATGACGCCCTCATCATCCCCGGGGGACGTGCCCCCGAGTGGATCCGGGTCGACGCCGACGTCAGGCGCATCACCGAGCACTTCTTCGCGCGCAACCTCCCCATCGCGCTGGTATGCCACGGCGCGCAGGTGCCAGCGGTGTACGGGCTGCTGAAGGGTCGAAAGACGGCGTGCTTTCCCCCCATCACCGGTGACATGGAGAACGCCGGCGCGACGGTCATCGACGCTCCCGACGTCGTGGACGGCAACCTCGTCTCCTGCCGGGGGTGGCCCGACATGCCGCAATTCGGCAAGGCGATGATGGAGCTCTTCTCGAAGTCTGTCAGCCCCGCATCGGCATGAGCACACCTGGCCTGCCCCGGTGACAGCACTTCGGACCGTCACAGTCGACGGCTTCCCCGTCCACGTCCTGGAGAGCGGCACCGGACCCGCGGTGCTGATGCTGCACGGCTCCGGACCCGGCACTACCGGGTTCGGAGCCTGGGCGACGACGGCGCAGGCACTGGGCACGTCCTGGCACATCGTGGCTCCAGACCAGGCGGGGTTCGGCCGTACACCTGTCCCGGCGGGCTCCAGGGGTGGCCTCCGGCTGTGGACAGAGCAGGCCGCGGGCCTGATGGATGCTCTCGGTATCGAGCACTACGCCGTGGTGGGTCACTCCATGGGCGGTGCCGTGGCGCTGGCGTTGGCGGCCGCGCGCCCCCAGCAGGTGACCCGTGTCGTGGCGGTCTCGACGATGGGCGCCCCCGGGGCGCCGCTGTCCGCCGACCTCGACGCGGTCTGGGCCGCCCCCGCCGGCCCGCTCGGGGCACGGGACATGCTGAGCCGCCTCGTCCTCGACCAGGCGCTCGTGACCGATTCGGCCGTCGAGGCCCGTGCGGCTGCGATGCGAGCGGGGGAAACCGCATTCGCGTCGTTGTTCCCTCCACCCAGGGCACGATGGGTCGACGACCTCACCCTCTCGGCGCAGACGCTGGCAGCGGTCCGCGCGCCCGTGCTGCTCGTTCACGGCGCCGAGGACCGAGTCACCCCGCTCGGGACGGCAACCCAGCCCCTGCTCGCACACCTGGCCGATGTCCGTCTGCACGTGCTCGGCCGATGCGGGCACGTGCCGGCGATCGAGCACCCGCACGAGTTCAGAGAACTGCTGTCGTGCTTCCTCCGCCGGGACCGCGGTCACTGATCGCTGCGGCTGCCTGACGATGGGCCTGGCCGCACCGGTAGGCGCTGTGCCCAGAAGAGGGCGTGCCCGCTGCTGCCGTCCGGGACGAAATCCTCGGCCATGATTGTCAGGCCCGCCTGTTGCAGCCACGAGCGGTAACTGGAGGCGTCGGCCTGGCTCCACCACATGCTGGCGGGGCCACCGAGCCAATTGTCCTCCGTGCCCGTCCAGGCACTGTCGCCGACGGTGGTGAGCAGCCAGCCGCCGGGGCGTAACCAGGTGCCGATGCTCTTGATGAGCTGCGGCTGGTCGGCCAGTGGCATGTGAATGAAGGCGTACAGGCAGACCACGGCGTCGAACGAGGCCGGCGGCAGGTCGAGCCGGGCGGCGTCGGCGCGGAGAAACGTGCCGTTGGGCACCAGGCGGCGCGCCCGCTCAATCTGCACGTCGCTGATGTCCACGCCGGTGACGTGGTGTCCCGCGTTGGCGAGGAAGCGGGCGACCGGCAACCCACAGCCGCAGCCGAGGTCGAGGACTGCCGCTGAGGCAGGTAGGCGCTGGTGTAAGCCGGCGAGCCAGGGTGCGTACTGGCCGTCGTCAGCGTCGTCCGGTCGATAGTGGTAGGAGAGCGCGTCGTACCCGCGTCGAACCATGTCACGCTCGTCGCTCCTGCTCATTCCGGGAACGCTACGAGGCTCGGTGCCCCTTGCCGATTGACTGATTGCGGTGCGGCCTCGTCCTGCCAGCGATAGAGGTCGCGCAGCAGGGAAATCTCCGCACCGTGATGGATCAGCTCCCTGTTGACGTGCAGGACGATGCCCTCCATGGGAAACCGCTCGGGACCCGCCGCGGGCGGATTCTCCAGGTCGGCGTCCGAGAGCTCGCGGACCCCCGCGTTCCATCTCCCGTACATCTCATCAAGCTGGTTCAGCGCCTCGTCAGCTGTCCCCGCGTAGGCGAATGTCTGGTCGTCGACGTCCTGGCCGCCGAAGTGCCACCCGACCCGATAGCCGAGGCAGGAGACGATGATGTGCGCCAGCCGCCAGGCAATCGTCGTCACCGGCGCCGGCACCGGGTCAGGGGACCCGCAGTCCATCGTCCATTCCCCTGAACCTGCCGACATCGGTGCGGCCGACGTGCCCCGTGGACGGATGCTCCAGCAGCCACGCACCGGCTCCCAGAAGTACTCCTCGTCGGCAAGACCGTGCAACCGCGGCCGCAGGTTCTTGTGCCAGTGCCGGTCCAACTGGTCCGCGATCCGCTCGCTTCTTGTCACTTCCGCACACTACCTAAAGCGGAGACCTGGCTGTGACCCTCGCGGACGCCGTCGCCGGCCGTGGGCCGAGAGGGCGCGGCGCGCAGGGATGTGCCAGCCTCGACCAACGACGCGCGTGTCAGACCTGGGAGCCGTGGACTGGCCGCCTGCCCCGATCAGGACCGAGAGACTCGTGCTCCGCGAGCCCGAGGCCCGGGACCGTGCTGCGTTCATCGAGCTGCTGGCGTCGCCAGAGGTGAACACCTACCTCGGTGGTCCCCGCCTGCCTGGCGAGCTTGAGCGCGAGATGCCCGAAGTGCCCGAGCGGTGGCCCGGAAGCTTCGTCGTCGACCTCGACGGGGCGATGATCGGCCAGATCCTGCTCAGGAGAGCGACGGGGTGCCGTCGCCCGGCTGCCACGGGGAAGGCCGACCTCGGTTACCTGTTCCTGCCGCAGGCGTGGGGATTCGGGTACGCCACCGAGGCGTGCGCGGCGGCACTCGACTGGTTCGACGGCGTCTTCCCCGGCGAGCCGGTGGTGCTCACCACCCAAACCGCCAACGTCGGCTCGATGCGCCTTGCGGCAAAGCTCGGGTTCGCGGAGGTAGAGCGTTTCCATGCCTGGGACGCCGAGCAGTGGCTCGGTCTGCGCTCCCCGGTCACGCCGTCTGCTTGAGCTGGTGCTGGATGGCACCGCTAGGGCGGCGCCCAGTGAGGTTTTCCATCACGCATCTCCACCAACACTCGGCGGAGTGTCACGCAGATCCTGATATTGAGCCATTTTCATCGTGACGGTGGAGGTCGCGGTCGAAGATCGAGGACAGCAAGGGCGTCTTCGACGACACGGTGGATCTCGACGATCTCGTCGACGAGGCGAACAAGTGCCCGTGCAACAGACCGAACAAGGACGGCGACTACGAGTGTGAGGCGAAGGCCGACAAGCCGGTCGGCCGGACGTCGAAGGACAGTGGCGCACAGATCACGAGTTGTTACAGGTGGTTCAGGACAGGTGGGCGGCGTGCGAACGAGGTACCCGATTCCCTGCAAGGACTGACGACCGTAAGGTTGGCCGGCCGGGGTGTGCAATGCCCTGGCCGGCCATTTCGTGAAGGAGGCGCGGCGGTGGGGCTCGATGTGTATGTCGAGAACCAGGTGCACGAGCAACGCTATGCCGGCGTGGAAGCGGGCTCCTCGCTGCAACGCCTGGTGGCGGCGAGCGACCGGGAGCGGCACCACCTGGTGTCGAGGATCGATTCCTACGGCGACACCATGATCAACCTGATCCAGCTGCCGCAGCTGACCGCGGAGCTGGACGAGATCGCGAGCCGCAAACCGGAGCTCCGCGTCGACGTGCAGGCGCTGGGGGCGCTCATCGAGGAGGCGACCCGGGCGCGCGGATATCTCTGGATCTCCGGTGACTGAGGCCGGCCCCGGCCGGGACGGATAGGCTGGTCGAAGAAGGCGCAGGTCACGGTCGGTCCGACAGTCTGATGTGGACATCGAGCGAGGCTCCCGTAAGAAGGCAGTCGAGCAAGATCCGGTGCCCCAACCGGGAGCCTCGCTGTGCTGCAGGTCTCGAGGCCGGACACCGGTATGAGCCAGTGCCTAGTCCCACCAGGTGATTGACGAAACTGTCCCAGGACATGCTTGACGGTTGACCTAGAGAAATGGGCGAGTCCATCTACTCGACGCGACGGTCAGTCGGCCTGCTCGGGTGGGAAGTCGTCGGCGAACGCAGCGTCGACGACTTCCGGGGGCATGCACTCGTGATCGTGGGCCCAAGTGCCCGCAACGTGCAGCACGGGGTCAGGTCCGTCGTCGGTTTCGAAGGTGAATTCGACGCGTTGCGGCAGGGTGCGCAAAGCCGACTGTCCCTCGATCGGCTTGAGCAGTTCCCACTGGCAGCCCAAGGCGGCCAGGGCGCCGGTCACCTGAGTGAAGGTCAGTCGCGCGGGCAGGACGATAGCCTTGTCAGACTGTGCGTGGCTTGGCAGCTCAACCGTCCGTCGCCAGGTCTGGACCGTCACTGACGTGACGATCCGACAGCGGCACACGACCAGTTCGACGTCACCGTAGGAGTACAGGCGCGGCCACCTGTGGCGTAGGTTGATCCGTCCGATGTCCCACGGCATGCCGTAGTCACCGACGACAGTCCGGAGGCGGGCGCCGGGATGAAGAAGGCCGACCCGGCCAGTTGAGCCGAACGCTGCCAAGACGTCGAGCGCCTCCATGTCTCTAACCCTTCCGCAGTAACCATTTCCCCGGTTCAGCAAGCCACCCGCCCGGCCGATGCGGATCACGTCAAGCATCTCCCGTAGCTGGAGAGCCGGGCCGCGGCGTGTCTGGTCCCACCACATGATTGACAGATCCGACCTAGGTGATGCACGACGTCTGGGCTGGGAAGCCGGTCGTTAATGTGCGTTGGCTGCTACCGGTATGCGGGCCAGTGCTCCGCCCTTCAGGGCGGGGGTGAAGGCCCGCGCTGGGAGGGCCGTCAGGCCCGAGCAGTGCCTTAAGCCGGACGGTTCTGCTGCTCGATGTACTGCTTGACGACACTCAGCGGTGCCCCTCCCACGGAGCCCGCGAAGTACGAGCCCGACCAGAGTTTGTTGGCCCGGTAGTAGTGGCGTACGAGGTCGGGGAACTCCTGCCGCAGGCGGCGCGAGGACACGCCCTTGAGGCTGTTGACCAGCCGGGCCACGGCTACTTTGGGCGGGTAGTTGACCAGCAGATGCACATGGTTGTTCTCGCCGTTGAACTCGACCAGCTCGGCCTCGAAGTCGCGGCACACGTCTCGCATGATCTGTTCCATCCGGGACAGGTGCCGGTCGCCGAACACCTTGTGCCGGAACTTCGTCACGAAGACCAAGTGAACGTGCATCGCAAAAATACAGTGTCTACCTGTGCGGATGCCTTCAAGTTCTGCCATAAACCAATATGATACGGTGCTTTTCGTGCAGCTCCGTTACCAGTTCCGCGTCTATCCGACGCCGGGCCAGCAGATGGAGCTGGCTCGGACGTTCGGGTGTGCGCGGGTGGTGTTCAACGACGGGCTGCGCGCACGGCAGGAAGCCCGCGAGGCCGGACTGCCGTACGTCTCCGACGGCGAGTTGTCCAAACGGGTCATCACGGAGGCGAAGAAGACCGCGGCCCGCGCCTGGCTGGGTGAGGCGTCGGCGGTCGTGCTTCAACAAGCCCTGGCGGACCTGAACACCGCGTACCGCAACTTCTTCGCCTCGGTCACGGGCAAGCGCAAGGGCCGCAAGGTCGCCCCGCCCAGGTTCCGGTCCCGCAAGGACAACCGGCAGAGCATCCGGTTCACCAGGAACAGCCGGTTCAAGGTCCTCGACAACCGCCGGCTGCGACTGCCGAAGGTCGGCGACCTCGCGGTCCGCTGGTCCCGGACACTGCCGTCGGACCCTTCGTCCGTGGCGATCATCCGGGACGCGGCCGGGCGGTACTTCGCCTCGTTCGTCGTCACGGTCGACGCGCACGAGACGTTGCCGCCGGTCGATGCCGAGGTCGGCATCGACCTGGGCCTGACGCATTTCGCGGTGCTGTCAGACGGCACGAAGGTGGCCGCGCCGACGTTCCTGCGCCGCGCAGCCCGCAAGCTCAAGCGGTTGCAGCAGGACCTCTCGCGCAAGCAGAAGGACTCGAACAGGCGTAAGACGGCCGTCGTCAAGGTCGCGCGTGCCCACGCCCGGGTGGCCGACACCCGGCGGGACTGGCAGCACAAGCTCTCGACGCAGATCATCCGCGAGAACCAAGCGGTATACGTCGAGGATCTGTGCGTCGTCGGTCTCGGCCGGACCCGGCTCGCCAAGTCGGTGCACGATGCCGGTTGGGCGTCATTCACGGGCATGCTGGAGTACAAGGCCGCCCGGTACGGACGCACCTTTGGCCGGGTGGACCGGTTCTTCCCGTCCACCCGCATGTGCTCGGCGTGTGGCCGGATCAACGAGAAGATGCCGCTCAACGTCCGATCGTGGGATTGCCCGTGCGGAGCAGCCCACGACCGGGACGTGAACGCCGCCAGGAACGTCAGGGCCGCTGGACTGGCGGACCTCAACGCCCGTGGAGCGCATGTAAGACCGGCACTCGTGCCGGCGGCGCGCAGGGAAGCGGGAACCCACCCGGACGCCGCGTGTTCCACGCGCAGCGTGGAGGGAATCTCCGTCCTTTAGGGCGGAGAGGATGTCAATCGGAAGGGATTTCGCTTGTGGATTGGCTCGACGGGTGGCTCAACGGATGCCTTGAGCCGCCGCACCTTGATCCCGACCGTACGAATTGGTGGGGCGCGACCAACTCCGAGCGGAGACGCCGTCAGCCTGATCCAGAGTTCGTCGATCCGTCACAGCCGACCCTCTTCCAAGCCGAGGCGGGCCGAACGCGTCGGTAGTCGCCCGCCGTCGAAGGCGGGTGATCGCTGCCGCGCAGCAGTCCGGGGACGGCCGTCGAACGCGGCCGTCCCCAGAGGTAGTGCTGGTGTCAAGGGCGTGTCCCGAGGTTCAGCGGATCGTCGCCCCGCCGGTGGGGGTCGGTTGGACCCGCTCGAACCGCACCTTGCTCAGCCATCCCGGGAGGTCACTGAGCACATACAGCTCGCCGTTGACGTCGGCGCCGAACGCCGTCGGCTGGGTGGGGAAGGTGCCGATCTCGGCGGACTCGTAGCCACCCGTGGACTTGGGACGCACGGCGAAAGCGCGGGTAGAGCAGTAGTCGCTAGCGATGTAGGTGCCCCGCGCCTCCGGGGTGACGGACCCCCGGTACACCAGGCCGCCGATGATGGAGCAGTTCTCCGTCATGTAGTGGTCGTACTCGACGATCGGGTCGGTGAGCCGCACGCCCGGCCGGCACTGCGTCTCGTCGAAGACCGGCGTGCCCTCTCGACAGGACCAGCCGAGGTTCGCGCCACGCTGCGACGGGCGGACGTGGTTGATCTCCTCGATCAGACCCTGGCCGACGTCACCGATCCACAGCGAGTTGTCGGCCGGGTCGATGGAGAACTTCCACGGGTTGCGCAGCCCGTAGACCCAGATTTCCGGCCGCGCGCCCGGCGTGCGGACGAACGGGTTGTCGTAGGGCACGCAGTAGGGCTTTCCCCCGCAGCTGCGGTTGACGTCGATCCGCAGAATCTTGCCGAGCAGGGTGCCGAGGTTCTGGCCGCTCTTGTAGGGGTCGTTCGCGTAGCCACCGTCGCCGAGGGACCAGTAGAGGTAGCCGTCGCGGCCGAAGGCCACCTGTCCGCCGTTGTGGTTGCCGTATTCGGCGTGCTCCTGGGTGAGTAGCACCTGCACCCGATCGGGAGCGTTGATGGGCACTCGCGCCAGGGTCAGCGCGCCGGCCGGCAGGCTCGTGTAGGCCACGTAGAGCATCCCGGTCCGCGCGAAGTTCGGCGCCGGAGTGATGCCGAGAAGGCCGCGCTCGTTGTCCGACGGGTCGATCCGGGCGCTCAGGTCGATCACTGGGTCGGGTGCCAGGCCGGTGTCGGGGTGGTAGGCGCGGACGGTGCCGTTCTTCTCCGCGATCAGCATCCGGCCGTCCGGCAGCCCGGTGATCGCGATCGGACGCTGGAGACCGAAAGCCACCTGTTCGGATACCACGGTCAGCTCAGCGAGTGCTACAGCGCGGGGTTTGGATGGGGCGGCTGCGGCGGTGCCGGTCACCGGCGCCGGTGGCGACAGGGACGCTGCCAGGGTCAGAACGAGCAGCCCGGCCAGCATGGTGGCCGAGCGATAACGCCGTCGTGACATGTTCAGCTCCTCGAACAGGTGGGTGGTGGACACGGTCTGGGAGCGTTCCCACGATACATTGGTTGAGATCGATATCCAACCAATGTCTGCGTGTTCCGTTCGAGCTTGCGACTGCGTCCTGCACTACGGCCTGGGAAGCGGCGAGCGGAGGATGGCACGGATTCCGTCGGCGATGCACGCCGGACTTCCGGGGCGGGTGACATAGGACGGTAAGGTGAGCCACCGATCAATACGAACGGTGGTGCCGGTGAGTCTGGTCCAGGCGGGTGTCACCGCGACCACGACAATGCTGGCGGTCCTGATCGGTGGGTGGCTCACCGTCCGGGCTCAGGACCGGCTGTGGCGGCGCGACCAGGATCGACAGTGGCGGGACATCCGGCTGAACGCGTACGCCGAGTTCATCGGCGCGGTCCGGGAGTACGTGGCCCACGTCCTCAACCCGGCCGCACGGATCACCGCGGTACCGCGCCCACGTGATCCGGGTGATCTCATGCCGTTCTTCGACGACGAGGGCGGCCGCTACCGGGAGCGGCTGGAGAGCACCAAGACCGCGCTTCGGCTGGTGGCCGGCAACGTCGAGGTGGTGAGCGGCTCGTCGGAGCTGGTGCGCCAGGCCCGGCTCCTGGCTACCGCACGGGCGGGCAGCGAGGCCGAGGCGTTGCCCGCCGATCGGTTCGACGCCCTGTGGGAGGCCGAGCGCCGATTCATCGAGATGGCCCGGGCCGAACTCGGCCTGCCCTCCGCGTTCGTGCCATGACCGGTGACTGCCCGCCCGTCGCAGTCACGCCAGACGCACCGCCGTCATTCCAGGCCGAAATCGGCGGGGCCGTCGGCAGCTCTGACTCTGAAGGCAGTCGCTAGGGCCTCGTCTCGGGGACAGAGGAGGGTCTCCAGGTCGTCGTTCCGGGAATCGGCGTGGTCACCGTCCAGGCCGTGCTCGGTGACGTCTGCTAGCAGCTCGGTTTGTGTCACGAGGTGGAGGTCGGAGCACCGACGCAGGGTATCGAACAGGCAACCCTCCCCGCGGCAGGCACACGTCAACGGCGCTCAGCCGCACGATCTGCGCCTCGCAGACAGCAGCGTGGGTGCCACGCCAGACACCAGGTGAGCTTGACGCAACTCCGCTGGTGGCCGGCTCGTTGGTAGCGAGGGGCGGACGGAGGTTGACGATGGCGGCGGGGCGGGGTGCCGAGCTGCTGCGCCCTCCAGTGAGTTCGGGTCGGGCGACGTTCCTGGAGCTGTTCTTCGATCTGGCCTTCGTTGTGGCCCTCACCCGGGTCTCGCAACGATTCGCCGGGTTGGGCGACGACACCGGCTGGGCGCTCGTCACGGGGTTCGGGCGTACCCTGCTGCTTTTTCTGGCGCTCTGGTTGATCTGGTCGCACACCGCCTGGATCACCAGTCGGTACGAACCGGAACAGCCGATCATTCAGGCCGTCGTGGTCGGCACCATGTTCGCCGGCCTGATCATGGCGGTGACGCTGCCACGCGCCATGGAGGAGCGTGCGCTGCCGTTCGCGGTTGCGTACCTGATGGTCATGGTGCTGCGGCCGCTGGTGATCGCCGTCGCGCTGCGTGGCCATCCGCGACGGCTGGTGCCGTTCCGGCTTGTCGTGTGGGCTTTGGCGAGCGCCCCGTTGTGGCTGGCCGGCGCGTTGGGCCCGGATCACCTCCGCCTGCCGCTGTGGGTTGTCGCCCTCGCTGTCGACTACCTCGCCTGGACATTGGGCTGGCCGCTGCCGTGGCTCGGGGTCTCGAAGGTAGGTCGGTGGCGGATCGCGGGAACGCATCTCGCGGACCGTTATCAGCAGATGTTCCTCATCGCGCTCGGTGAGTCGATTCTGGTTGTCGGCGTGGTTTTCAGCGGCGCGGACTACTCCGCGGAGCGGGCAGCCGCCTTCACGGTCGCGTTCGCCACCAGCGCGCTGCTCTGGCGCATCTACTTCTACCGCGCCGGTCTGCTGTTGACGGAGACGTTCGGCCGGGCGGGTATGCCCGGCCGGCTGGGCGCGGTGTCGGAGCGGACGCATCTGTTGATCGTGCTCAGCGTGCTCGTCACGGCGGTCGGCTACGAGTTGGTGATCGATCATCCGTTCGGGCAGCCGCGGCCCAGTTGGCTGCTGTTCGTGGTGGGCGGTCCGATGCTCTTCCTCGTCGCCCGTATGCGGCTGGAGTACGAGATCTTCGGTAAGGCCTCCCGACCCCAGATCATCGGCTTGGCCGCCCTGGTGCTGCTCATACCGGTGTTGGCCCGTTGGGCGCCGATGGTCGGGATGAGCGTGGTGGCCGCAGTGCTGGCCCTGGTCGCGCTCCTCGGTGCGCTGCGACGCCGGGGCCAGCCGCTGGAGGTTCCCGCCTCGCCGATCGGACGTGAGGCGTCCGGAGATCGCGACTCCGAGGCGTGACGCGGCCGGATTTCCGTGTCCAATGCCGGCACGCCGAAGCGGACGTGGACCGGTCGATCGCCGCGATCACCCGTGTCGGTGCGTAACCGCCCGGCCAGGGACGGACCGCCCGGTGATGTCGAACCGGTGCTTCTCATCCGTGTAACCGCGAGCGCCTGCCACTAGATAGAACGGTCGGTCTTGACGGTGGGGGTCTGGATCGGTATGGTTCTCACAGACAGAACGTTCGTTCCACCTGGCACTGGCCGGGTGTGCGGCTGTGCCTGAAGGAGAGCGCCATGCCAACCAAGATCACCCTTGTCATCGGTCACCCCGCCGACCCCGACGAGTTCGAGAAGGTCTACGCCGACGTACGCCGGGCCGCGGAGACCTTCCCGAAGCTTCAGCGGGTCGAGTCGGCCAAGGTGTGGCCGAAGGAGGACGGCACGCCCACTCCCGCCTACCGGACGCTCGACCTGTACTTCGCCAGCTACGAGGACGCCTCTGCCGCAGTGGCGACGCCCGCTGCCGGTGCCGTCTTCGGTGGGCTCCAGGGCGCTCAGGTGGAGATCACGGGGCTGTTCTCAAACATCGAGTAGCACCGCCGTCTCGTCCCGGCGGTGGCCCGCACCCCGCTGGGCGTCCCCTTCGCTCCGGAACCACCGAGAGGATGACCATGACCACCGTTGCCGTTCCCGGCATCTCGACGACGGCCGCCGCCCTGCGGCGGTTGTACTTCGGTCGCTTCGCCTTCGCAATCGTCTGGGCTGCCGTGACGTTCCCCCTCGCCAAGCACCTCAACCCCCTCACCGCCGCGCTGCTCGTGATCTACCCCCTGTTCGACGTGGCCGCCGCCATCGTCGATGTCCGCGCGTCGCGGGCCACCGGATCGCCCACCCTGCTGTACGTGAACGTCGCGATCAGCCTGCTCGCCGCGGTGGGCCTGGGCATCGCCGGCGCGTCCGGCATCCCGGCGGTCCTGCGCGTCTGGGGCGCCTGGGCGGTCGTGGCCGGGCTGGTTCAGCTCATCGTGGGCGTCACCCGCCGCAGGATGGGTGGCCAGTGGCCGATGATCATCAGCGGTGGCATCTCCGTCATCGCCGGTGGATCGTTCTTCGCGGCCGCCTCCGTGGACAACCCGGCGCTGACCAATGCGATCGGCTACGCCATTCCCGGCGCCATCTTCTTCCTCATCGCGGCCATCCGGCTCGGCCGCGCAGCGAAGGGAAACTGACGTGCAGAACGCCACGTACGACGTCATTGTGATCGGCGCGGGGCCGGTGGGGGAGAACGTCGCCGACCGCGCTGTGCAGGGCGGCCTGACCGCCGCGATCGTCGAGCGGGAACTGGTGGGTGGTGAATGCTCGTACTGGGCCTGCATGCCGACCAAGGCGTTGCTGCGCAGCCAGAGCGCGCTCCGGGCGGCTCGTCAGCTGCCCGGTGCGCGCGAGGCGGTGACCGGCGAGCTGGACGCGGCGGCCGTGCTGCGCCGCCGGGACTCCTTCGCCTCGCACTGGAAGGACGACGGACAGGTGTCCTGGCTGAACTCGGCGGGGATCGCGCTGTATCGGGGCCAGGGGCGGATCGGCGCCGACCGGATCGTCGAGGTGACCGGCGCGGACGGCGCCACCACTTCGATCACCGCCCGACACGCGGTCGTCATCGCGACCGGAAGTAGCGCACTGGTGCCGGACATCGCCGGTCTGCGCGAGGCGGCACCGTGGACCAGCCGTGAGGCAGCCGCCGCGAGCGAGGTTCCCGGCCGGCTCGCCATCATCGGCGGTGGCGTGGTGGCCGCGGAGATGGCGACCGCGTACGCCGGCCTCGGATCGGCGGTGACGATGCTCGCGCGCGACGGAGTGCTCACTCAGGCGGAGCCGTTCGTCGGCGAGCGGGTCACCCAGTCTCTGCGGCAAGCCGGCGTATCGGTCCAACTCGGCGCCGAGGCCGCGTCGGTAAGCCGCGACGGCGACGGCACGGTGCACATCACGCTCACCGACGGCGAACAGGTCGAGACCGACGAGATCCTCGTCGCGATCGGCCGTACGCCGAACACGCACGACGTCGGCCTCGACCGGATCGGCCTGAAGCCGGGCGCCTGGCTCACGGTCGACGACACCCTGCGGGTGGTCGACGGTGCCGGCGCGTTGGTCGGCGACGGATGGCTGTACGCGGCCGGGGACGTCAACCGGCGTGTGCTCCTGACCCACCAGGGCAAGTACCAGGCTCGCGCGGTGGGCGACGTGATCGTGGCGCGGGCCAGGGGCGAAGCGGCAGACGACCGCCCGTGGGGCCGGCACGTCGCCACCGCCGACGAGCGCGCCGTGCCGCAGGTCGTCTTCACCGACCCGGAGATCGCGTCGGTGGGGCTGACCGCCGCCGCCGCCGAGGCCGCCGGACTGCGGATCCGGGTCGTCGACCACGACCTGGCCGCGGTCGCCGGGGCCGCGCTGCACGCCGACGGCTACCAGGGGCATGCCCGGATGGTCGTGGACGAGGATCGACGGGTGATCGTCGGCCTCACCCTCGTCGGCCCGGACGTCGCGGAACTGATCCATGCCGCGACGATCGCCATCGTCGGTGAGGTCCCACTGGAGCGGTTGTGGCACGCCGTGCCCGCGTACCCGACCGTCAGCGAGGTCTGGCTGCGCCTGCTGGAGGCGTACGGCCGCTGACCTGAGCCGTGCGGCCGTCCGTGCCATCGCCGGCCGAGCGCCCGCTGCGACGAGAAGAAGACGAAGCCCGCCGAGCGAGGGCGGGCTCAATTAAGAGCGGCAGCACCCAGGAGCTGGGTCATCCTCTTACCGGGGGGTGGCCCAGCCAGAGGTCGTGCGGCGGCGGTCGCGCGGGGGCTAACGAGCCGACTCTGCCGACTGACGCTCTGAGTTGATCCTGAGGAGCCCTTCGATACCGCGCAGGAAGGTCTCGGACACCAACGTGGGGTCGGAGAGGCATCCGGCTGCCATGGCGCCGTCCCGGAGCATGACGAAGTGGCGCGCTGCGGGATCCGCCGTTCCTTCGTGGACCTGTGCCATGAGCGTGGTGATGGTGTCCAGGAACCATTGCCGGTGGGCCATGAGTTCTTGGTGCACGGGATGGTTCGTGTCGGGATATTCCGCCGCTGCGTTCAGGAACGCGCACCCGCGGAACCCGGGGGACTGGATGTTCTGAGCGATGGAATTGGCGATGGCCAGGAGCGGATCGACCGGCGATCGGTTGGCGGCGAGGGCCTCGTCGACCATGCCGCGCTCCAGTTGATGTACCTCACGCAGGTAGGCCAGGATGAGGTCGTCCTTGCTGGGGAAGTGGCGGTAGAAAGTAGCCCTGGTCACCTTCGCCTCGGCGATGATCCGGTCGACGCCAACGGAGTGAATGCCCTCTGCGTAGAAGATCCTGGTCGCCGTGCGGAGAAGCTTGAGGCGTGCCTCAGAGGGCCGGGCATGGGGTTCGTCGCTCGCCATCCAACCATCTTAGCGACAGAACGTTCGGTCTGATCCGTACCTGCGGCATTAGGCGTGGCCCCCAATGGCCGTGCAGCGTGCGGACAGTGACCGGCAGCTCATCTCGTGTCCGAGTCAGATGCCGGCCTGGCGTTTGGCGAGGCGCTTCGTTCTTCGATCTCGCTGACAGTGCCCTGATCAATGCTGGATTCTGGATGGTGCAACCCACCGGAGCCGGGATCGCGCGGGCTGACGCGTGCTGCCGGGGAAATGCTCAGTCGACCGTCCTCGTCGGTCCGGTCTGCATACCGCAGCCAGCGGGCGGCGAGGCCTCTCGAAAGGAACTCGAGATGAGCGCTGCTCCTGACATGTCTGCCCAGGAGATGCCGACAGTTGTGCTGATCCACGGGGCATTCGCCGGCTCGTCGAGTTGGAATGGGGTGATTGCCAACCTCAAGCGTCGGGGTTACCCGGTCGTTGCCGTCGCCAACCCGCTGCGCGGTGTGCAGAAGGACGCCGCTTACGTCCGGGCTCTTCTGGACAGCGTGCCCGGACCGGTCGTGATGGCCGCCCACTCCTACGGCGGGCTGGTCATGACCGAAGCCGCGGCCGGTGCCTCCAATGTCAAGGCCCTGGTGTACGTCGCCAGCGTGAGCCCGGACGTAGGCGAAAGTGTGATCGAGTTGGTCGGCAAGTACCCCGGAAGTCAGCTCCCCTCCAGCATCAGCATGGTGCCGATCCCCTCCGATGACGGTGGCACGACGATGGATCAGTACCTCCTGCAGGACAAGTTCCCCGAGGTGTTCGCCGCCGATGTCGACCCCGAAACCGCCAAAATCATGGCGGCGACGCAGCGACCCGCCTCGGCGAGCGCCCAAGAGGAGGGCGTGACCAAGGTCGCCTGGAAGACGATCCCCTCCTGGACCCTGATCACCACCCAGGACCAGGGCATCCCACCAGACCTGCAGCGCTTCCTGGCCCAGAGGGCGGGTTCCACGACAGTTGAGATCGCCGCTTCCCACGCTGTGGCAGTCTCGCAACCCGGCCCGGTCGCAGACCTCATCGACACCGCCGCCCGCGCTACCGCACGCTCGATGCAGATGTCCAAGAGCCGTCAAGGTTGACGAGGGCTCGCCGAAGCAGCGGTCCGGATCATTCCACCACTGACGGTGCCGACCGGGTGACACCGCGCCGGGCGGGCATGCCGGGCCGGCTGGGCGCGGTGTCGGATCAGTGCGGAAAGGCGCGGGGGATGCGCGCGCCGAGAAGTTCGTCGCGGAACGCCTGGATGCGTGTGATGACCTGCCGTCTACCGATGGTGTTCTCGATGCGGTCGAGGTAGAGGCATCGGGCCGCGAGTTTGTCGAGTTCGACTGTGAAGTAGATCGCCATCAGCGGGTTGACGAACAGATCGCCGCCGCCGGTGCGTCGGGTGAATCGGACGTCCCCGAACTCGCCGCTGGTGGCGGCGGCGATCTGTCCCTGAACGATGCTCGGCCGCTGCGGGGTGGCGGCCTGGGCGTCAGCGACGGCAGCGCGGTAGAGCTCCGCCTCCCGGCTGGAACCGGGGATGGACAGGGCGCCGAGGTAGCCACCGTCGCGGTCGAGCGCGGCGAGGTTCTCCAGCACCTCAACATGGTTGACGCCGTCGTAGGCGTCGATGCCGAAGCCCAGACTGGTCACCAGCTTGACCGGTACGTCCAGCGCGGCCACGGCGGCCAGGCTGGTCATGTCCTCCACCGGAGTGCCGAGGTTGCTTTCATCGCCACGCAGCAGCACATCGGTGCCACCGTCGACCAGCACCACCGCGTCGATGTCGAGGTGTTCCACCAGGTGCCGGTACGCCGTCCGCAGCGGCTGGACACCCAGCGGCGGAAGGGCGTACACCGTCGACGGCAGTTGCTGAGACGCCAACCATCGGGCGAGCGTTCGCTCCGGGAAGTACCAGTCGGAGCTGGTGGTATCCGGCTGAACCGCTGCGACGTGCTCCACCACCCACGCGTCCCGGTCGATCAACTCGAGTTCCGAGAAGGAGAGGTTGGCCAGGTGCACCTGCGCGCCGGCGCGCCACAAGGCGAACGCCAGGGGCAGGCCCGCGTACACGTCGAAACCCCCGCCCGCTCCGGCGATGAGGATGCTCCGCGCCGGAGCCAACGCGGCGAACAGTGGCGGAACGGCCAACGAGAACGCACTGGAGTCGGCCGGCGGCGCCGCAGGGGTCATCACCGGTCAATGATCACTGATGCTCGTGCAACCAAGCAGCCCTGGCCCGCCGAGACCGATCGGCTCTACGCACCTGCCGCTGACCGGGGGCCGCCGACTCTACGAGGCGTGGTGCGCCGAACGTTCGGGCAGTGGAGCGCCGCGGTGGACACCGGCGACGCTGCTGGATGACGGGAACGAAAGGAGGGTCGAGCAGGGTGGGATCACCGTCGAAGCCGTGGTTCAGTGCTCAAGCGGTTACCCCGCGCCCAAGCAGTGCGTCGGGAAAGCGCCCCGCGTAGCGGAACGATACGACCCGCGAAAGGCCAATCATCCCGGCACGAAGGGCGCTTCGACGCAGTGACCACATCACCGAGGCGTTCCCCGAAGGCGCGCGACTAGTCGATTCGGTGCGCGCTGTAGATGTAGACCACGACAGGATCGGCTGCCCTTCGGTACCACAAGAGACCGGCTGCGCTGATGCAGCGTCCGTCCATCGTGTAGGTGTATTCGGGATAAGCGTAACCTGCCACTTTGGACGAACTGCTGTAGCCGTAGCGCCAGGGGGCCTCCGCGAACCGCATTTGTATGTACCCGGTAGTCGTGCAACCCGCAGCAAGCGCGGGAGTTGGCACGGCCAGCGTACTCAGCGGAAGTACGATGGCTGCTGCCATCGCTAGCAGTGATCTCCTCAAGATCTTGCCTCACTTTCTGCGCGGCTGCCATTTGAACAAGTCGGCAGCGATGACGGCTGGCCGAACATGTCCGAGGTCCGCACCCGTGTGGGCGAAATTCTTTCCCAACTTCTATTCGCCAGCGCCACGGGTGATTGGAGTTCAGCGTATGGGCGCTGAATGGGCGGTCGCTACCGTCGATGGCTGTCCCGAACACAAGCGCGCCTGTCCGGGCTGCTCACGGGCTTGTTCGGGCTTGTTCGAATACGCGTCATGACGTCGGCGACGGTTACCAGCGGTCACAGACGTCACGGGTGGGACGATTGCTGCGTGAGTGTCAGCTGCCCGAGTTCCTGGGTGCATCGGGTGAGCGCGACGTAGAGGCCGTTCCAGCCGCGCGGTTCGGCGGCGATGCCCTGAGGGTCGATGAGGAGCGTCGCGTCCCATTCCAGTCCCTTGGACTGGGTCGCGGTGAGCACCGGCACATCACTCAGCACGGCTTGGAGTGTGGCGATGCGGTCCGCGGGGGCGACGACGCCGACCGTGCCGCCGTGCCACCGTTGCTGCAACTGCCGCACCGCTTCCACCGCGGCGCCCGCGAGCTCAGCGGGTGTGATCGCGAGCTCCCAGGGGGCGATGCCGGAGGAGCGTACCGCTCGTGGCGGCGTGTTGTGGCTGCCAGCCTTCTTCAAGACCGGTTCGGTGAGGTCCATGACCTCGCGCGGGGTCCGGTAGCAGATGGTGAGTTCCGCGCCGGTCCAGCGGTCTCCGAAGGCAGCCTGCACCGCTTGTGCCCACGAGGTGTGCCGGTGGGCTGCCTCTGCCTGGTCGATGTCGCCGACGGCGGTGATGGAGCGACTGGGACAACGCCGGAGAATCATCTGCCACTGCATCTCGGACAGCTCCTGCGCCTCGTCGATGACGACGTGGCCGTACACCCAGCCGCGCTGGCGGCGCGCGCGTTCGGCGAGGAACTCGCCCTGTGGTTGCGGGGTGTCGACCTCGCCGAGCAGGTCGGCGAGGGCGTCGAGCAGCGGGATGTCGCTTGATGCCCATGGGGCGGGCTCGGCCGCGACGGCGGCGATCTCCTCGGGGGACAGCTGCGGGGCGAACCGGGCCAGCAGGGTGCTGTCGGTCAGGAGATCACCCAGCAGGGTTTCGGAGTCGAGGGTGGGCCACCATGCCTCGATGAACCGGGCGATGGTGGCGTTCTCGGCGATACGACAACGAAGCTGCTCGACTTCCTCCTCGGAGAGCAACCCGTCGATGTCGCTGCCGGTGGACGTCCGGGTGGAGGGGTGGTCCTGCCCCATGCCCCTGTCGACGCGGGCGAGGATGTCCTCGAAACCTTCCTCCATCTCCTCCATCAGCGTCTCGCGCTGCTCGGCGACGACATCGGCCAGGAGGTGGTGCAACTGCTCGGCGAACGCTGCGCGGGCGCGGTGGTACGTGCGTCCCTGCACCGCCGAGGCGAGCGCCTGCGCCACCGTCGCGGCCGGAATGACGTAGAAATCGCCCTCCCAGCGCAGCTTCAGCTCGCGCGGCCGGGGGAGCAGCGATGCGACGTAGCCTTCGAGCGCGGGCTGCCAGAGGGCGCGGCCCTTGATTTCGGCGAGAAGCCGGCTCTCGTCGCGGCCCACGTGGACGTCGGCCAGCAGGGTGTCGCAGGTCGCCGAGACGACGGCGGTCTCACCGAGCGCGGGCAGCACCTGGGCGATGTACTGGAGGAACCGCGGCGAGGGGCCCAGAACCAGGACCGCCTGGTCCGCCAGCTTTCGGTGGGTGAACAGCAGGTACGCGACGCGATGCAGGGCAACCACGGTCTTGCCCGTGCCGGGACCGCCCTGGACGACCAGCGGGCCGGTCGCCTCAGCCCGGATGATGTCGTCCTGCTCGCGTTGCAGGGTGGAGATCGCCGTCGACATGTGACCGGTGCGCCGCTGGTCGAGGGCGGCCAGTAGGGCGCCTTCGCCGACGAGTTCCGCAGTTGCGGTCCCGTCCAGAGGCTCGTCGTCCACGCCGACGACGGCCGATCCCGTCGTACGGATGTGCCGGCGCCGTGCCTGACCCTGGGGGTCGACAGCCGTCGCGGTGTAGAACGGCCGAGCTGCGGGAGCGCGCCAGTCCACCAGCAGTGGCTCAGCGCCCTCGCCGTCGTTACGAAGACCGATACGGCCCACGTGGCGCACGGTGCCATCAAGGCCGTCGAGGCGGCCGAAGACCAACCCTTCCTCGGCTCGCCGTAGCTCGTCGTACTGCTGCCGGAGCATGCGCTGCCGGGCCCGTTCCAACGCGTCCACTGCCTCTGTCGAAAGCTCGACCTGCAGGTGATCGGCCAGCCTGTCGCGCCGGGCCGTGGCCAAATCCAGAAATGCCTGTTCCTCGGCGACCGCGGATCGGCGCGCGGCACCCTCGGCGGTAGAGGCCGGCAGTTGGCCGTCAGGTGCTACTTCGCCGGGGCCAGCAGTGCCGTTGCTCAGAGCAGACTTCCGGTGCATTCGCAAATCCTTGTATCGGGGTAAACCTCGGCTCGGACGAGCCGCAGCGCATCCGGCGGCAAGCATAGAGTTGGTTTCCCTCACCGGCCAGAAGATTCGCCGGCAGAGATCGGAATCTCAATGCCTTGCAGTTCCGGGGTTGCTTGTGACCTCGCAATCTTGATTCGCATATTGACAGTTCAGTCTTCATCTGTTCTGCGGGGGCGTTCCGAGCAGTGTGGGTGCCCTTCGGCCTCGGGGCCTTGGGTGCGGCACGATGGCGGCGTGTCGATGAAACGCGTTGAGGCTCCGGCCACGCTGCTGACCTGGCTTGCAGACCGTCCTGTTCGGGAGGCGACCACCGGCTACGACGCCGCTGGTTGGCAATCGTCGACCTGGGTTCTTCATGCGATGTACGAGAACCCCGGCCTTGCGGGTCTGGGTACTCACGACGAGCTGCATCGCCACCGGCTCGAATCCGGCGACCTCGCGCCGGAGATCATCGGAGGCATAAACCTCGACGAGGACACCACCAACACCGGTATTCCCCTGGGCTTCGTTGTCCGACCGGAGAACCCTTGGCGACGGGCGCTCTGGTCGCAGCATCTCACCGAGGGGCAGGCATCGGATCGGAGTTACCCGCCATGCCACCGCTGGTTCCCACACCGCAGTTGGCCCGTCGCCGTCCAGCCACCGCCCGAAGGGTCCCTCGACGAGGAGAGCCTTGACGCCCTACTGGACACCCTGAGCCGTTTTTCGCTCGACGGCCCCGGGACCGACTGCGTCGCCTTCTACGCGTCCTTGCCGGCCGGTGACTTCGACGACCCGCACGTGTGGCGGGGACCGTTGTCGGCAGTCCCCGAACTGATCGAAGAACGTGGAGGGCCCTACCCGTTCTCACCGACGAATCTGTGGCCCACGGACCGGTCCTGGTTCATCTGGACGGACTACGACCTGTTCGGCACCAAGGTCAGCGGGTCCGAGCAACTGGTCGAGGCGGTCAAGAGCCACACCGTTCTCGAGACGGTGGTGTGGCCCGCTCAACCCCGCTGAGCCGACCTGCGGCGGACGTTGGCCGAGGTCGTGCGGCGCGAGGACGATCACCGCGGCGGCGGACGGGTGGCCCGCGCAGGTCAGCTCAACGTGAAGGACGCGTCGTCGACGTCGAAGGTCGTGGCGCCGTTGCCGGCCGTCTCGCTGGCGAGGAAGCTGACCGTCGCGGTGCGTTCGGTCGTCGCGATGCCGCTCGACATGACGTACTGCCGCCACTGCGCCCCGCCGTCGAAGGCCAGCGAGAATCTCGTCTTCGGGGGTATCCCGGTGACTGCCATTCCGACGTTCAGGTAGTCGCCGCGGTTGGTCTCCGTGGTGGTGGTCCGCACCCAGAAACGGACCGTCAGGTCGCAGTTGGCCGGCACGGTGACGGTGGTGCGCAGCAGGTCGGCACGGGTCACGTCCAGCCCGGCGAAGGTGGCGTACGCGCGGCCGGTGTGCGCGGGCCGGGTCTCGTCGCCGACCACGACGATGCGGGGGCCGGCCGTCCAGCCGGTGGTGCCGCGCTCGAACCCCGGGTTCGGGTGGATCTGCCCGGAGCAGGGCGGGTCGGCCGCCGGCTGCCCGTGGGATGCGCCGCCCGTGGCCAGGAGCAGCAGGGTCGCAGCCGAGACGGTGGTGATGAAGGCCTTCATCGGTTCTCCCCGCGTCAATACATTCGAGATAGTCGATGCATGTCGACCATGCGCGATGGACGTGGGCACGTCAAGCTCTTCCCGCCGTCGGCTCCGCGTTGGCGGCGGCTGGTCGGAAGATGCTGGCGCTACCGGCGGCGGCGGGCGTCGGCCTCGGTGTCGAGCAGGTCGTTGAGCGTCAGCGCTGAGTTGATCAATGAGAGGTGGCTGAACGCCTGGGGATAGTTGCCGATCTGCTCCCCGGTTGCGGCGATCTCCTCGGCGTAGAGGCCGAGGTGGTTGCTGAAGGTGAACATCTTCTCGAAGGTGAGTCGGGCGTCGTCGAGGCGACCCGAACGGGCCAGCGCCTCGACGTACCAGAAGGTGCACATGTTGAAGGTCCCCTCGTGGCCGGGGAGACCGTCGGGGGAGTGGACCGGGTCGTACCGGTGGACCAGGCTGTCGGAGACCAGCTCGCGTTCGATCGCCTGCAGGGTGGACTGCCACAGTGGGTCGCTCGGCGTGACGAAACCGACCGCCGGCATGGCGAGCAGTGCCGCGTCCAGCACGTTCTCGTCGTACGCCTGCACGAAGGTGCCGCGGGCCCGGTCGTATCCGCGCGCCATGACCTGGTTGTAGATGCGGTTGCGCTGCTCGGTCCAGCAGGCCATGTCACCGGGGCGGCCGGTGCGGGTGGCCAGCCGGATGGCCCGGTCCAGCGCGACCCAGGACATCACCCGACCGAAGGTGTAGTTGCGGGGGTGGTGGCGGCTCTCCCAGATGCCGGCGTCGGGCTGGTCCCAGTTGCGGCAAAGCCAGTCGACCAGCCGGACGGTGCTCTTCCACACCTGGTGCGAGACGCGGATGCCCTGCTCGTCGGCGAGGTGCATGGCGTAGAGCGCCTCGCCGTGGATGTCGAGCTGGAGCTGGTCGGCGGCGCCGTTGCCGATCCGCACCGGGCGGGAGCCGCGGTAGCCCTCCAGATGGTCCAGCACCTCCTCGTGCAGGTCGGAGGAGCCGTCCACCCGGTACATGATCTTCAGTGGGTCCTGGTGGTCGCCGGCCTCGCGGATCCGCTCGTCCAGCCAGTTCATGTACCGGCTGACCTCCTCGGTGAAGCCCAGGCCGAGCAGCGCGTGCACCGAGAACGACGTGTCGCGTACCCAGGTGTAGCGGTAGTCCCAGTTGCGGGTTCCGCCGACCAGTTCGGGCAGCGCGGCGGTGGGCGCGGCGATCATCGCGCCGGTCGGCGCGTACGTCATGAGTTTCAGCGTGATGGCCGAGCGCTCGACCATCTCCCGCCAGCGGCCGGTGTAGCGGGAACGTTCGAGCCAGCGCCGCCAGTAGTCCCGGGTCCACTCGAACATGCCCTGGATCTCTTCCGGCGCGAAGATGCGCGGTTCGGCGCCGCCCGTCTCCAGGACCACCCCGCCGGTGTCGCCCTCGTTCAGCGTGCCGTACGCGACCAGGTCGCCGCCCTCAAGGTGGACGTCACCCTGTTCGGAGATCAACCGCCGCACGGGGTCGACCGGGTTGAACGTCAGCGTCGCCGACCGGCTGCGGAAGACGTAACCGTTGTGGTGGCGCTCCAGCTGATGCTCTTCGCGGGCGTAGTCGAAGCGCGGCCGGCACTCCACCCGGAAGCGCATGCTGCCTCGGACCATGGTGACGGTGCGGACCAGCCGGTGCGCGTCGGTAGCCCGCTCGCCGGTGACCGGCATGAAGTCCATCACCTCGGCCACCCCGTCGGCGCTGATGAACCGGGTGATCAGGATGGGTGTGCCGGGGAGGTAGAGCTGCTTGGTCACGTACCGCACGTCGTGCGGTGCGATCTGGAAGTAGCCGCCCTTCTCCTTGTCCAACAGGGCGGCGAAGATGCTCGGCGAGTCGAACCGCGGCGCGCAGAACCAGTCGACCGTCCCGTCACACGTCACCAGCGCGGCGGTCTGCAGGTCGCCGATGAGCCCGTGATCCTCGATCGCCGGATAGCTGTCCACGTCTCTCCCCGGTTCGGCTGCGTCCTGCGCACCGAACCTAGGGGAGGAATTGTTGGCTTAGGTGAGATTCACGTTCCGCCACCCTGTCGCGTGCCCCCACGTGCCACGGCGACGGCCGGGGTGCCGCGCTGTCTGGCCTTGGGCGTCAGTGGAGCGGGCGGCAGGAGGAACGGATGACCAGCTCGGTGGGGAGCCGGATGTGGGTGTCACGCTCGACGCCGGCGATCAGGTCGATGAGCAGGCGCAACGCCTCGGCGCCCATCCGCTGCAGCGGCTGCATGATGGTCGTCAGCGGCGGGTTGACCAGCGCCGACTCCGGTACGTTGTCGAAGCCGATCACCGACAGGTCGTCGGGCACCGACAGGCCCATGTCGCGGGCCACGGTCATCGTGGAGATCGCGGAGAGGTCGTTACCCGCGAAGATCGCGCTCGGCCGGTCGCTGAGGGCGAGAAGCTCCGCGGCCGTGCCGGCGGCGCTCTCGATCCGGAACCCGCCGACGCGAACGAGCCGCTCGTCCACCGGCACGCCCGCGTCGCCCATCGCACTGCGGAAGCCGGCCTCGCGCAGCTGCGCCGACTTCAGGTCGGTGCGTCCACTGATGTGCCCGATCCGCTTGTGGCCGAGGGACAGCAGGTAGTTGGTCGCCAGCACGGCGCCGGCGAAGTTGTCCGAATCGACGGTGGGCAGGTCGGACGGCCCGGTATGTGGGTCGACGGCCACGACGTGGAAGCTGTGTTCGGTCTCGACCACGGTCGGCGTGACGATCACGGCGCCGTCGATGAGAGTGCCGGAGAGCCGGGCGAGTGAGCGCCGCTCCCACCCCACGGCGGCACCCTCGCCGTCACCGCTGGAGTAGGCCAGCAGCTGGTATCCGCTCCCGGCGACCTCCTGCGACGCCCCCTTGAGCAGTTCGGTAGAGAACGGCTCGAACTCGGCGACCAGGATGCCGAGCACGTTGGTGCGGTGGCTGCGCAGGCTCTGCGCTCCCAGGCTCGCCTCGTAGCCGAGCTCGTGGATGACCTGCTGGACGCGCTCCACGGTTGCCTGGGCCACGCCGTAGCGGCCGTTGACAACCTTCGACACGGTCGCGACCGAGACGCCGGCAGTACGTGCCACATCCGACATCTTGACGCGCTGCTGAAACACCACGTCGATGATGATAGGGCCCCGCCGGGGGTGCGTCGCCAGCGACTCGAAAACGTTATCGATACCGATTGACATCAAGTTACATGACTGTAAAACTTCGCCGCAGGCCGAGTACCGCGACTGACTAGTCGAGGAGACATCGATGGCAACGAAGCGGCGTGCGAGTGCCGTCCTGGCACTGTTAATGACAAGTGTTGTCGTCCTCGCCGGGTGTTCCGGCGGCGGCGAAGAGGCGGCCCCTCAGAGCGAGCTGTACAAGGACCCGGTGACCCTGAGCTGGTGGCACAACGCCTCACAGGACGGGCCCGGCAAGACCTACTGGGAGAAGGTCGCCAAGGACTTCTCCGCACTACACCCCACCGTCAAGATCGAGATCGAGGCGATCGAGACGAACCAGCTCCAGCGCACCCGGCTCCCTGCCGCGCTGCTGAGCAGCGACCCGCCGGACATCTTCCAGGCCTGGGGCGGCGGCGAGATGAGCGAGCAGGTGGAGGCCGACTACCTCAAGGAGATCACCGACCAGACCAAGACCGAGGTCGGTGACATCGGCAGCGCCGCGGAGATCTGGCAGGTCAAGGGCAAGCAGTACGGCCTGCCGTTCCGGATGGGCATCGAGGGCATCTGGTACAACAAGGAGATGTTCGCCGCGGCGGGCATCGCGGCTCCGCCGACCACCTTCGAGGAGCTCAACACCGCGGTCACCAAGCTCAAGGCGACCAACGTCATTCCGATCGCCGTGGGTGCCGGTGACAAGTGGCCGGCCGCGCACTGGTGGTACAACATGGCGCTGCGCGCCTGCTCGGTCGACGCCCTCAAGAAGGCATCGGCGGAGAAGAACTTCGACGACCCGTGCTTCGTGAAGGCCGGCCAGGACCTGAAGGCGTTCATCGACACCAAGCCGTTCCAGCCCAACTTCATTGCCACGCCGGGCCAGAACGACCCGACCAGCGCCAACGGCATGCTCGCCAACGGCAAGGCCGCGATGGAGCTCATGGGTGACTGGAACCGCGGCACGCTGGACACCGTCACCACGGACAAGGCGAAGCTCGCGTCGTTCCTCGGCTGGTTCCCGGTGCCGGCGATCTCCGGCTCCCCGGGTGACCCGAAGGCGGCTCTCGGCGGTGGCGACGGGTTCTCCTGCGCCAAGAACGCCCCGGCCGAGTGCGTCGAGTTCCTCAAGTACCTCGTGAGCCCCGAGGTGCAGAAGGGCTATGCCGAGACCGGCACCGGCCTGCCTGTCGCCAAGGGCGCGGCGGACGCCGTGAAGGACCCCGCGCTGAAGTCCATCCTGGAGGCCACCTCCGGGGCGAGCTACGTCCAGCTCTGGCTGGACACGGCTTACGGCAGCACCGTCGGCAACGCGATGAACGACGCGATCGTCGCCATCTTCGCCGGCAACGGGACGCCTGAGAAGGTCGTCTCGGCAATGAAGGCGGCCGCAAGCAAGTGACCTCCGCCAACCAGATCCGTATGCCCGCCGGCGGCGCTTCCGCGTCGCCGGCGGGCCCCCACAGGGCCGGGCGAGAGTCCGCCCGCCGAGCCGACAACCGCCGCAAGTGGTACGAGATCATCGGGCTCACCACGCCGGCCGTTCTGATCTACGTGATGTTCGTACTGGTGCCGATGGGCTTCGCGGTCTACTACAGCCTGTTCCGGTGGCGCGGGGTCGGCCCTCCCACCGAGTTCGTCGGCCTGCGGAACTACACCCTCGCCTTCCAGGACCCGATCTTCCTCGACGCCTTGCGCAACAACGCGATCATCGTGTTCGGGTCGCTGCTGATCCAGGGCCCGATCGCCCTGGGCGTCGCCCTGCTGCTCAACCGTCGCTTCCGTGGGCGGGCCGTGTTCCGCCTGCTGGTGTTCGTGCCGTACGTGCTGGCAGAGGTCACCGTCGGCATCATGTGGAAGCTGCTGCTGACCGGCGACGGCACTGTCGACGCGCTGCTGCGTTCCCTCGGAATGGGCGGCCTGGTGCAGGCCTGGCTGGCGGACCTGGATGTGGTCATCTGGACCCTGCTGGCCGTCCTGACCTGGAAGTACGTCGGCTTCGCCATCATCCTGCTCCTCGCCGGACTGTCCAATGTGCCCGACGAGCTGACCGAGGCGGCCGCCATCGACGGCGCGAGCTGGTGGCAGATCCAACGGCACGTCACGATCCCGCTGCTCGGCCCGACGATCCGGATCTGGATGTTCCTGTCCATGATCGGCTCGCTGCAGATCTTCGACATGATCTGGGTGACCTCGGTGCCCGCGGTGCGGTCCCTCGGCGCATCGGCGACGATGGCGACATACATGGTGGACAACGGGTTCTTCGCCCGGCTGTGGGGCTACGGCAACGCGGTGGCGGTAATCCTGTTCGTCATCTCCTTCGTGGCGGCGCTGCTGTTCCAGCGGTTCCTGCTCCGCCGCGACATCCAGGGCGCCATCACCGGAAGGGCGAAGTGACGATGGCCGTGAACTCGGTTCTCCCCCCGTCCACCGGGCGTCGTCAGGTTTCCTGGGGCACACCGCTCACCTACGCGCTCGCCCTCGCGATCGCGGCCGTGTCGATCGCCCCGGTCCTCTACGTGGTCATCGGCGGTTTCCGCACCACACCGCAGATCGTCGCGGACCCGGCCGGCCTGCCCGACCCGTTCGTCTGGGACAACTACGCCAGGGTGCTGACCCAGAGCAACTTCTGGCAACAGGCGTTCAACAGCGCGGTCATCGCCCTCGGCACCACGCTGGCCGTGGTCGTACTCGGACTGGCCGCCGCCTTCGTGCTCGCCCGCTACAGCTTCCGCGGGCGGGAAGGGCTCTACACCTTCTTCACCCTCGGTCTGCTGTTTCCGGCCGGGGCGGCGATCCTGCCGCTCTACCTCATGCTGCGTGACCTGAATCTGATCAACTCCTACTACGCGGTGATCCTGCCGCAGGTCGCCTTCTCACTGCCACTGACGATCGTGATCCTGCGTCCCTTCCTCTCGGCCATCCCGCGAGAGTTGGAGGACGCCGCCGCCATCGACGGTGCGAGTCGGCTCGGCTTCCTCTGGCGCGTCGCGATGCCGCTGTCGCGGCCCGCGCTCGTCACCGTTGGCGTCCTGGCGTTCGTGGCGAGCTGGAACTCGTTCCTGCTGCCGCTGCTCGTGCTCAGCGACGTCAACCTGCACACCCTGCCGCTGGGCGTGCAGAACTTCTCCAGCCAGTACACCACCGACACGGCCGGCGTACTCGCCTTCACCTCGCTGGCGATGCTGCCGGCACTGCTCTTCTTCACGCTCGCGGAGAAGCAGATCGTCGGTGGCCTGCAAGGTGCGGTCAAGGGCTGAGCGGCAGCGGCACGAGCACAACCACAGGAAGGCACAGCATGACTGAGGTCCACGCGGTGGTGGGCGGGCCGGCACCGGCTCAGGCAGGTACGGCGCACGGACGACCGGACGGGCAGGACGGCGAGGCCCGGGTACGCGACCTCCTCGGCCGGATGACGATCGAGGAGAAGATCGCCCAGCTCGTCGGCTTCTGGGAGAAGGAGGACGGCGAGGCGGTCGCACCGTTGCAGGGGGAGTTCGGCGACGCCTTCAAGCTCGAGGACTTCTCCCGGCACGGGCTCGGTCACCTCACCCGCGCCTACGGCACCCGCCCGGTGGACGCGGCGGAACGCGCGTCGTGGTTGTGGAAGTTCCAACGGGACCTGGTGACCGGCACCCGGCTCGGCATCCCGGCGATCGTCCACGAGGAGTGCCTCACCGGGCTGTCCGCGTGGAAGGCGGCCACGTTCCCCACCCCGCTGGCCTGGGGTGCCGCGTTCGACCCCGACCTGGTCACCGAGATGGCCGCGGCGATCGGCGCCTCGATGCGGGCTCTGGGCGTGCACCAGGGGCTCTCTCCGGTGCTCGACGTGATCCGTGACCCCCGCTGGGGTCGGGTGGACGAGTGCATCGCCGAAGACCCGTACCTGGTCGGCACCATCGGCACGTCGTACGTGCGCGGCCTGCAGTCGCAGGGGGTGCACGCCACTCTCAAGCACTTCGCCGGCTACTCCGCCTCGCGCGCCGGGCGTAACTTCGCGCCGGTGCACATCGGCCGCCGGGAACTGGCCGACGTGCTGCTCCTCCCGTTCGAGATGGCGATCATCGACGGCGACGCCCGCAGTGTCATGCACTCGTACGCCGAGATCGACGGGGTGCCCGTCGCCGCCGACCCGACGATGCTGACCGGCATCCTGCGCGACCAGTGGGGCTTCGACGGCACGGTGGTGGCCGACTACTACGGGGTGGCGTTCCTGAACCTGCTGCACCACGTGGCGAGCGATCACGCGGACGCGGCAGGGCAGGCGTTGACTGCCGGGCTCGATGTCGAACTGCCGACCGGCGACGCCTATCTGACCCTGGGGGAGTCGGTGCGGGCGGGCAAGCTGGACGAGGCGCTCATCGACCGCGCGGTGCTGCGGGTGCTGCGCCAGAAGCAGGACCTGGGTCTGCTCGACGCGACCTTCAGCGACGAGCCGCCCCAGACGATCGACCTCGACTCGCCCGAGCACCGGTCGATCGCCCGCCGGCTCGCCGAGGAATCGATAGTGCTGGTCGCCAACCGGGACGCGCTGCCGCTGCCCGCGGGGCGACGGATGGCTCTCATCGGCCCGAACGCCGACCGGCAGAGTGCGCTCTTCGGGTGCTACTCGTTCCTCAACCACGTCCTCGTCCAGCACCCCGGCGTGGAGACCGGCATCGAGGTGCCGACGGTGCTCGACGCCGTGCGGGCCGAGTTCGGCGGCGACCTCGTCACCTGGGCACGCGGCTGCGACGTGGACAACGACGACCGATCCGGCTTCGACGAGGCCGTCGTCGCCGCCTCCGGCGCGGACGTGGCCGTCCTTGTCGTCGGCGACCACGCCGGCCTCTTCGGGCGCGGGACGGTCGGCGAAGGCTGCGACCGGGACGACCTGGAGTTGCCCGGCGTCCAGCGCGAACTGGTCGAGGCGGTGCTGGAAACCGGCACCCCCGTCGTCCTCGTGCTGCTCACCGGCCGGCCGTACGCGATCGGTTGGGCGCTCTCGCGCTGCGCGGCGGTGGTGCAGGCGTTCTTCCCGGGCGAGGAGGGCGCCGGAGCGATCACGGGGGTGCTCTCCGGGCGGGTCAACCCGTCGGGCCGGCTGCCGGTCAGCCTGCCCGGGTCGGCCGGCGCGCAGCCGTACTCCTACCTGCACCCCACCCTCGGTGCGGGCAACGAGGTGACCAGCCTGCCGGCGACGCCCGTGGCGCCGTTCGGCCACGGCCTGTCCTACACGACATTCGCGTACGGCGACCTCACCGTGCCCACCACGGTGCCCGTCGACGGGGCGGTCGAGGTGACCGTGCGAGTGACGAACACCGGCGCGGTCGCCGGCGACGACGTGGTCCAACTCTACGGTCGCGACCTGGTCGCCTCGGTGACCCGACCGGTGGCGCAGCTACTCGGCTACCGGCGAGTCCACCTGGAACCGGGCCAGTCCGTCACGGTCGAGCTGACGGTGCCCACCACCCGCCTGGCCTTCTCCGACCGCACGTTCACCCGCGTCGTGGAGCCTGGCGACGTCGAACTCTGGGTCGGCACCAGCGCGCGGCGGGACGCCCAGGCGTTGACCACGCTGGTCGGTGACACCGTCCCGGTCACCAACGCCTCCCCACGCTGGACCACCACCGACGTGCGCTGAGAGCCGGCCCGCCGATCGTCCCCAGCGGACAGTCGGCGGGCCGGCTGCACTCGCGTGCCGGTTCCCGACGGTGCTGCTGATCCCGCCCGACCGAGGCGATCAGACCGTTCGATGGGTTCCTAGAATCCAGTGCGGAACCACGGGCGCGCGGCCTCTGGTCCGGATCCGCACGTCGTGCGGACATCAGACCCGGAGGTGCCGGCGTTGGGTCGTCCCGAGAAGCCCCTCGATCCCGCGTCGGGGCCGATCCAGAAGCTGGCCTGGCAACTACGCCAACTGCGGGAACGGGCGGGCAACCCCAGTTACCGCCTACTCGCGCAGCGGGCCCACTATTCGGCCAGCACCTTGGCGGAGGCGGCCAAGGGCGACCGGCTGGCCACCCTGGAAGTGACCCTGGCGTACGTGGCGGCGTGCGACGGTGACATCGACGAGTGGCGTTCGCGATGGACGGCGATCGCGGCAGCGACGAACGTGTCGGATGGGCCAGCGGACGTGGAGCAGCGCTGCCCCTACCAGGGCCTGACCTCGTTCCAGCCCGAGCAGGCCGAGTGGTTCTTCGGCCGCGCTCGCCTGGTCGACCGACTCCTGCGGCACGTCGAGCGGGGATCGCTGATCGGCGTGTTCGGGGCGTCCGGGAGCGGCAAGTCGTCGTTGCTGCGCGCCGGGCTGCTCGGCACGATCGCCAGCGACCCGCAGGCGGCGCGACGGTGGCGGGCCATGTTGATGACGCCGACCGAGCACCCGCTCAGGGCGTTGTCCGAGCAGGTGGCGAAGTTGTCCGGCAGGGATGTCCACCTCGTACTCGAGGACCTCGCCAACGAGCCGGGTGCCCTGGACATCGCGCTGCGCACGGTGTTGGCCGCCGGGCCCGGTGATGCGCGGGTCCTGCTGGTGGTCGACCAGTTCGAGGAGGTCTTCACGCTCTGCGCCGACGAGGGCGAGCGCGCTCGGTTCGTCGCGGCGTTGCTTGACGCGAGCCGTGGCGAGGACCGCCGCGCCACGGTGGTGATCGGCCTGCGCGCCGACTTCCTGGCCCAGCTCACGCGGTACCCGGGACTGGCGGACGCGGTGGGGGCGGACGCGCAGGTGCTGGTGGGGCCGGTGAGCGCGACCGACCTGCGGGAGATCGTCACCCGTCCGGCGGCGCTGGCCGGGATGAGCGTCGAACCGGAACTGCTCACCACGATCCTGGCCGACGCCGACGGGGAGCCGGGCGGGCTGCCGCTCGTCTCGCACGTCCTCCAGGAAGTCTGGCACCGCCGAAGCGCGGCGACGCTGACGTTGGCCGCGTACCACGCGAGCGGCGGGGTACACGGGGCGATAGCCCAGACCGCAGAGCGGGTGTACGACGAGTTCGGACGGCCGGAGCGCCAGGCCGCACGCCGGATGTTTCTCCGGCTCACGGCGCTGGGCGAGGGTACCGACGACACCCGGCGGCCCATTTCCCGGATAGAGCTGGACGGCATCGCCGACGAGAACGTCATCGACACGGTCCTCGACCGGTTGGCCCAGGCCCGTCTCGTCGTCCTCGGCGACGGCACCGTCCAGGTGGCCCATGAGGCGCTGATCCGGGGTTGGCCCCGGCTGCATCGTTGGCTCACCGACGACCGGGCCAACCTGTTCCTCCACCGGCGCATCACCGATGCCGCCCACACCTGGTCTGCGCTGCGGCGGGACACCGGCGCGCTGTTTCGGGGCGCGCAACTGCTGGCCGCCCGGGCCTGGGCCGACGACCACCCCGAGGAGCTGAACCTGCTCGAAGCCTCCTTCCTCCAGGCCAGCACGACCCTGGCGGCGGCCGAGGAGGACCGCGCCCGCCGCCAGAGTCGGGTGCTGAAGCGACTCGTCGTGGGCGTGTCCGTGCTGCTCGTGGTCGCGGTGCTCGCCGGTGGTCAGGCGGTCCGGGAGCGCCAGGACGCCCGCCGTCAGCAGCAGGTCACGCTCTCCGGTGAACTGGCGCTGCGCGCCCGCTCGCTGCTCGTCACCGACCCCGACCTGGCCGGGCTGCTGGCCGTCGAGGCGCACGAGCTGCACCCGGACGCCGACACCCGGGGCGCCGTGCTCAGCGCCTCGGCGGCGCCCCGGCGGCGTGCGCTCAACGTCGGCGGACCGTCGATCTACGCGGTCGCGTTCAGCCCGGACCGCTCGCTGCTCGCGGCCGCCGCCGGCGACGGCACCATCGGCCTGTGGGACCCGACGCGGGGAGAGCGGATCGCCACGCTCGCCGGTCATGCCGGCCGCGCCGCCCGGGTCGCCTTCGCCGACGACGGAAAACTGCTCGTGACGCTCGGCCTCGACGGTGCCAGTGGTTCCGTCATCGTGTGGGACACCCGTACCCGGCAGCAGGTGACCTCCTTCGCGGAGAAGAGCGCCGCAGCCGGCATGGCCGTCAGCACCGACGGCACGAAGATCGCTGTCGCACTCGGCGCCGACCCGAACGGCACCGGCACCAGAGCCGGTGACGTCGCGCTCTACGACCTGCCGACCGGGTCGCGGACACTGCTGCGCGGGCATCGGATCCCGGTCACGTCCCTGAGCTTCAGCCACGACGGCGGGCTCCTCGCCTCCACCAATGCCGACGAGCACCCGATCGTGTGGGACGTGGCCACCGCCAGGCCGACGGCTCATCTGCGGGGCGAGGGGGTGGCTTCGGTCGCCTTCGGCTCCACCGGACGTCTTCTCGCGGGAGCCGCGGACGGGCACGGTGCGCAGCTGTGGAACCTCGACGGTGGCCGAGCTGTCGCCCTTGCGCCGCTGCCGCCGCCCGGAGACTATGCCTGGGCCGTATCGGCGCCGGCCGGCGGCAAGCTGGCCGTGGCGGATGAGAGCGGCACGGTAACGGTCTGGGATCTGCACCGCCGCGAGCCGGTCCAGAGATACCAGGACCGGGGCCGTACCGAGACGGTCGCCGTCGCGCTCAATGCGGACGGGACGATGCTCGCCTCGGCGGGGTTCAACGGCACGATCGTGGTCCACGAGGTGCCGGACGCCGCGTTCGGGGGCTTCACCGCTCAGGTGAAGGATGTCCGGGTCAGCCCGGACGGCAACACGGTGGCGTCCGCGCACCAGGACCGGGCAGTCCGGCTGTGGGACCGGCGCGGGCGGTGGACCGCCACCCTGGGCGGGCACCCCGACCAGGTCGAGGCCATCGCCTTCAGCCCGAACGGACGCCTCATCGCGGCGGTCACCCGCAACAACATGGTGGTCATCTGGAACGTCGAGCGTCGGCGCCACGCGATGCGGCCCTTCCAGTCGAGGACCAGCGCCGCCTCGACGGACGTCGCGTTCGACCCCGGCGGAAGCCTCGTCGCGACGGCCGCGCTCCGACCGTACGTCTGGAACGTGCGGGATCCAGCACGGCCGGCCGAGCTGACCTCGGCGTACCCGTCGCGCATCGTCACCTCGTTGCTCTTCACGCCGGACGGGCGCCGGCTCGTCGGGGCGAGCGTGGGCGGCTTCCTCAACGTCTGGGACGTCGCGACCGGGGAGCTGCTGGAGCGGATCGACACCGAGCAGGGCGCCATCCAGGATGTCGCGGTCAGCGGCGACGGTCGCCTGCTCGCCACCGCGGGGGACAGCCGCACCGTCAAGGTGTGGGACGCCGCCACCTACCGTCAGACGGCGCTACTGGACAGCCACACCGCCCCCGTCCAGGTCCTCGCCTTCGGCGGCGACGGCCGCACGCTCGCCTCGGCCGGCGACGACCACACGGTCGTCCTCTGGGACGTCGTCACCCGGCAGCGGATCGCGACCCTCACCGGACACACCGCCCGGGTCCGGGGCCTGGCCTTCCTCGCCCCCGAAACGCTCATCTCCGGGGCCGAGGACGGTCGGATCATCACCTGGGCGCTGGACGTCCGAGCGGCCAGGGCGCACGTCTGCGAGGCGGCCGGCCGCACCCTGACCACGCGGGAGTGGGCGGCCAACCTGCCGTCGGCGCCCTACCGGCCGTCGTGTGACCCGTCGTCGCGGCGCTGAACCGCGAGGTGGTGCCCCGATGTCGGGGCACCACCCACACCTCAGCAGTAGTTCCGGATGGTGGAGTTGTACTTGGTGTCGCAGGTGCCGTCCCAGTGACCCCAGATATCGAGGTTGAGGTACTTGTCGGTGGTCCATGGCACGAGGTTCGACCAGTGACCCTGTGTCGAGTGGTGGATGCCGGCCGGGTAGTAGCCGTCCATCGTGTACGGGTTGAAGGTGTCGCGGCTACAGCCCTCCCACCGCCACCCGTTCGTCGTGCCCCAACCGGTGGTGTAGCCGCTGCAGATGCCATTCCAGTCGGACACCTTGTGGGTGACCTGGCTCCAGCACCAATTCAAGCTCTGGCTGTGCCCGCCGAGTTCGCCGCCCAGGCTCCAGGTGATGGTCCACTTGGTGCTCTGCTTGCAGCCCGAAAGCCACATCGGCGCCGCGACCTGCTCGACCTTGACGTCATAGGTGTAGTACTGCTGGGCGGTGCGCGGGTCGCACGTCACTGCGTCGGCCACGTCGCGGCTCAGCCTGCCCTCCTTCTCGAAGGCATTGATCTGCGCCCTGAACTGCGCGAACTGCTGGTCACCAGCCAGGTAGCAGTTGCCCTTCGGTGCCGCTGCCGCAGCAGGTGCCGCCGGTTGCGCGGCGAAGCCGAACACCGCCGCGACAGCCACGGCGAGCAGGCCACGAAGCATTCTCTTTCTGGTCCCCACCGGGGACTCCTTCCGTTGGAGGGTCAGTTCGGGTGGGTGTTCACGAGGACGCCGCGGTAGAAGACCTTGACGCCACCGGACTTGTACGAGGTGCCCAGCGAGCACTTGGCGGTGGAGCCCCGACGGTCGCCGGCCCAACGGGACGGGCCGGGGTAGTCGATGCTCCCGCTGGACTGGGCGGCGCACCGGACGTACCCCTCGTAGGTCCAGCCCGGGCCGTTGCCGTCACACCAGCCGCCGTACGCGTGCGGGTAGCACTGGCCGATCCAGCCCTGGTCCGCGTACGCGGCCGTGGCGCCGGCGGTGACCGACAGCGTGGCCGCCGCCACCACCGCCAGACATGCTCCTGCGAACCGTCGTCTCATGAGAACTCCCTCGGTGCTTCATTGGGCTCGTGCACTGGGTTCGTGCCACGACCACCGTGGGGTGCCGGCTGGTTGGCCGGTAGGTCATCGAGGGGTCGGACAAACAACGTCGGACAACTCCCGGGCGGCGGAGTCGTCTACGGCTGGCCCAAGTACGGTTGCGCGATGAGGCTCGAGTACCACTCGACCGCCGAAGGCGTCGACATCGCGAGTGCCCAGGCAGACCTTCGTCACCTCGCTGACCTGGTCGCAGGCGGAGGTGAATTGAGCCTCGAGTCGTCCGCCCACCCCCGGCACCTGCGGGGTGTCCGCGTTGACGAGGCGCAGGGCGGCGTCGCCATCGGTGTCGAGGAGAGCAGCTACCTCACCATCCGCGGTGGCGCGGAAGGCCGGTCGCTCCTCGCCGAGCTGCTACGCGACGTGGCGAACATGGATGACGGCGGTCACGTTCATCTGGAGTACGTCGAGGGCCACGAGTTCCTGGTGCCGGAGAACGTGCCGCTCATCGTCAACAGTCCGCACGGCGGGATGCCTCGCCGCTGACCAAGCGAGGCCACACCGGAACGCAGCACTAGCGACGTGCTACCCGCGCACGCGGTCCTGGTGTGGGCCGAGCTGGCTGATCTCGTACCCGTCGGGGTAGCTCTTGGCCTTGATCCCGTCGGCGAACAACGCGGTCGTCCGTGGCGCCCCGAACCACCGCTGCAACCGCGAGCGCGTCCGCAAGGCCAGGTGCAACCCCGCCCGGACCGGCCAGGCCGGTGTGTCGACCCGCGTTGCGCGCCGCAGCGGCGCGTCGTACAGGGCGCTGACCAGTGCGTTTCCCAGTGGCGCGAAGATCCGGGGGATCCGGGTGAGCATCAGCATGCGGGTGGCACGTTCGATGGCCGCGGCGTCGTCGTTGGGCTGAAGGTGAGCTGCGTCGTGCGCGTCGAACCAGGTCTCGAACTCGTCGTACGACCCGGGGATGTCGGTGATGCCCATCCGTCGGCCGAGTTCCCGGTAGAACAGGTACGTGGCGTGACGTTCGTGGCAGCAGGGTTGGCGCCAGCCGTACTCCTGCAACCAGCGGGTGGGGATCACGACCAGGCAGCCGAGGACATAGCGGAAGTCGTCGTTGCTGATGTCGTACGGGCGGTGGATCTGGTTGACGCGCCGCAACGCGTCGCGGCCCCGAGGCTGCTCGAAGCCGTTGAGCACCATCTCGTACATCAGCAGGCCGGTGTCGTCGATCCGCTTCTGGGTGCGTTCGGTCAGCTCGCCGGTGGCGGTGTGCACCGCGGCGATGGCGGGGATGGAGAACGACCGGTTGAAGGCGAGGTTGAGCCCGAGCTTCATGTCCCACGGAAACTCGTAGCGCAGCATGGTCTGGTAGATGTGCAGGTAGTCGCGCTCGGGGTCGAGAGCACGGGTACGGGTCAGGTTGTCGTAACGGCGTCTCATCGGCGGGCGTCTCCAGCGCTGTGATGGGGGGTGCCCGGGGCGGTGAGTTCTCGGGTCGCGGCGATCGTCTGCGCCACCACCGTCGAGCGGGCGTAGACCTCGGTGACGAGCGTCAGCCAGGCGACCTCACCGGCGTAGCCGCCGTCCGGGCGGTGTAGTTGGTCGGCCGGTTGCGGGGCCGTGGCTACCAGACCGGCGCCGTGGCGATGCAGGGCGCAGGCCAGGTGGGCGGCCTCAATGGACGCTTGCCGCTCGTCGTCGGTCAGCCCGGCCTGCTCGGCGAACTGTGCGGCCAGCGCTGTCACACCGATCTCCGTGTACGGGCGCAGCGCCAGGCGGCCGTCGCGGATCTCGGCCACCCGGCGGGTCAGCGCGTAGTCGGTGTCGCGGACGGCCGTGCGGCGTCGGCGCAGGGCGGGTTCGAGTTCGAGTTCGGGGAATGCCGCGACGAGGTCGCGCCAGAGTGGTTCGAGTCGTCGGTAGGAGTGGTAGTCCTCCCACCGTCGCGTGATCTTGAGGGTGGGCCCCCACGCCGGCATGGTGAGGCCGATCGTGATGAGCAGAGCGCCGATGGTCACCAGGACTGCGGCGATCTGTCGTTCCCCGGCCGGTTGGTAGCCGGCCCAGTAGCCGACGAGATACCCGATCTTGTTGGTGCTGTAGAGCAGCGCGAAGGCGGCGCCGACCGCGGTGATGCGCAGGCCACGGCGCAACCAGGGTCGCCCGCAGATCTTCGCGAAGCCCCAGCACAGCCGGGTGATGTCGTAGCAGTAGGCGAAGAAGCCGAGCAACAGGAAGATCAGCAGGTAGGCGGTGACGACGGGGTCCGTCGCGTACTCGACCGTCAGGAGCACCGGGTCGTCGTAGGTGAGGGTGTAGGCGAACAGGCCGACCATGACGAGGAACGCGCACGCGGTGACCCAGATCCACTTGCGGGCCCGGGCTTTGGCCGTCGCCGGCGGAAGCGCGAAGTGCAGGAGCATGATCTCGGCGTTCGCCGAGATGGTCAGCGCGCCGGCGTGGGCCATGACCTTGGCCAGGTTGGGTAGCCCCGACATCTGGTCGATCGCCGTCGCGATGGGTGGGATGGCGACCGTGATCCCGGCCGCGAAGGCGCCGAGACCGAAGCAGATCGCCCGGCGGGCGTGGCTGGGGTGCCGGCGCTGGAGTCGCACCATGTACCCGAGGGCGATCCAGCCGGCTGCGGCGCAGACGGCGTAGAGGACGGTGTCCATCGCGCCGCTACCAGTGGGGATGTTCGAGTGAGTGCCGCAGCCGGCCGTACAGCTCGACGTCCTGGTCGGTCAGCGGCGCGTCGTCCACGTCGCTGCTCCTGCCGCGGGCCCGCCGCAGGAGCAGGGAACCGATCATTTCGGCTTCGCGTTCCTCGGCTGCGGCGTAGTTGCTGCGGCCGAGACTGCGCTGGACCAGCTGCGGGTCGAGGTCCGGTAGCAGCAGCCGGGAGGCGTCCGCGTCCAGCACCTCGGTGGCCTGGTGGCCGGCGAGCAGGTGACCCAACTCGTGGCCGATGATCAGCATCTGGTGCAGCGGCGAGGTGTCCTGCTCGAAGAAGATGGCGTCGAAGTCGCCGGTCGGCACGCACATCCCGCACACGGTGTGTGCCGGCAGCTTGATCGGCACCAGGTGGATGGGCCGACCGCGCCGCTCGCCGAGGGCGTCGCAGAGCTTCTGGATGTCGAAGGGTTCGGGCACCTCAAGCTCGGCGACCATCTGCTCGCAGCGCCTACGTAGTCGGTGCAACTTCACGTCAGCGTTCTCCCGCTCGTCGGTGTACTGCCACCGAAGGATCTGCACGGCTAGCCGCGATCGGCCGGCGCGGAACTGGTCGTGCCAGTGCTGGCCGCCACGGCTCGCAATCGGGCCACCATCTGCTCGATGAGCTGCGTGTCCGTGGCGGAGAGCCCGTTGTCGGCGAGCACCTGGCGCAGCGCCACCTGCTTGACATCCATCTGGCGTAGCTCGTTGAGCAGCGTGAGCTGGTCCGCTGTTCGTCGTGCTGCCGCGTCGTCGACGAAGTAGCCCGAGTTGACCCCGAAGGCGGCGGCCAGGGCGCGGACGTGTGAAGTACGGGGATCGCTGGCCACACCGCGGCGCAACTCTCCGATGTAGGCGGCGCTGATCGTCACGCCCGTCTCGGCGGCCACCACGTTGATCTTGTCGGCGATCTCCCTGTTGGTGTACCTGCGCCCGGGCTCGTCGGAGTCGCTGAGCTCGTCGGGCGTCGGGCGGATCTTGTCGAACAGGTATTCCAGCCTCGCGGCCAGCGTGTCGAGGGGTGGCAGCTCCTGCTCTGCGTGCCAATCGTCAACCATGATCTTCACCCTCCAGCCGCTAAACGACAGTGTCGCAGATGTGCGGTGCGGCAAACAGATGTTGACACGTGCACGGAACGTGAGCGTATGCTCGCTCCTGTTTGGAGCAACGGGCGTTAAGCGTGATCTCAAGTGGCTCAACACCCGTTGCGCGCCGGATGAGCATGTGGTCCGGCCGACCGAACCCGGGGGGCCATCGGTGGGAGGGGTCAGCTCCGCGGGGAGCACAACGGGGGCTCCTCCCGCGGCATGGCTCGCGTGTTGGGCCGGTGGCGGCAGACCGCCCCCTGCCCGGCCGTCGCTTGTTGGTGGGGGGTCGCTGGGCCGCTCCGGCAGATGACGTTGTCTGCCAGCGGCCCAGCGACAGTGCCGGAAGGCGTCACCCCGGCAGGCTGACGGCGTCAGATTCTTCCCCGGTGCCCGGCCACCCGTCCAGGTGACGGTGGTCCGCCGGGCGCCGAGTAACCGGCGCGCCCGGGCGACCTGACGCGCGTTCCCGTCTACCAGCACGGGCTGCTCGGCGGCGCGAAGGATGGGCAGATCCGACAGCGAGTCGCTGTAGGCCACCCGCCACGGTGGCGCAACCCCCTGGGCGGCGAGCTGCGCCATCTTGGTCACCCCGCGGCGGGCGCGAGGAGTGCGAGCGCGGCGACGGCGAGCGGCAGCCGAGCGCCCGCGAAAGCAGTGCGTCGCAGGAACAGCCCGAGTGCGTCCCCGCGCAGCAGTACACCGTCAAAATCGCAGATCACGGTGCCTGGGCTCGACGCCCTCATCGATCTACCGACCCCGATGCCGCGGGCGGTTCGCCATCAGCCGAGTGTACGGGTGGCCGGGTGGGTTCAGGCCGGCTCGGCCGTGGTCGGTAGCACCGCGATCAGGTCGAGCACCTCGGCGGCGCGGGACGGGCCGAAGGCGTCGGTGAGGATGGCCGTGAACGCCTCGTCGCCGAGCCCGGCCCGCAGTTCGCGCAGCGCGTTGAGGTCGAGCGCCGCGTTCGTCGACCCGATCTGCCGGTCGATGCTCAGTGCCTCGACGATCAGCGGGATGCCCTCCGCCGGGTGGCCCTGCTCGACGCGCAGCTGCCCGAGCGCCACCTGGTCCAGTGCCACCTCCTCCCAGTTGCCCTGCTCGCGGTCGATCCGCAGGCAGGTCCGGTAGCACCGCTCGGCCAGGGCCCGGTCGCCGCGCAGGCCGGCGACCCGGCCGAGGTGGAAGGTGCTGTTGGAGACGCCCGACTGGTTTCCGAGCCGCTTCTTGATCGCGATGGAGCGGCGGTAGAACCCGTCCGCGCCGGCGAGATCCTCCTGCTCCTCGCAGGCCCGGCCGAGCTGGTGCAGGACGATGGCCTGATTGGGCTCGTGGCGCAGCGCGCGGTAGACCTCCAGCGCCTGCTCGTAGCGGGACCGGGCCTCGGCCAGTTGGCGGGTCTCCAGTGCCACCATGCCGAGGTCCTCGTGGCATTTGGCGACGCCTGCCCGGTAGCCGGCGGCGGCACAGATCGGCAACGCCCGCAGGAGGCACATCCGGGCGGTGCCGAACTCGCCCGCCTGGGCGGCGGCGATGGCGAGCAGGACGTATCCGCTGCCGAGCGGAGTGGGGTGGGAATCCGAAAACCGGAACCGAAGGTACGCCTCGACCCGCTCGGCCCGGTGCGCCGCCTGCGCCGGGTCGAGGTGCCGGGCCAGTAGGTCGGCGAAGGCCGGCGCGCCCAGTTCCAGGCGCTGCACGCCCAGCCATTCCAGGGCTGACGGGTACGGCGGTACGTCGTTCCCGCCGCTCACGTTCAGGGTGTGTGGCACCGCCTCGGCGGCGCGCCCGAGGACGGTCCGGACGTGGCCGAGCAGCTCGTCGCAGCGGCGCAGCAGCGGGTCCTCGCCGAGGGCCGCGACGATCGTCCGGGCGCGGGCGAAGCAGCTCTCGGCGAATTCGAGGTCGCCGAGGTCGCGGGAGAGGTGACCGAGCAGCAGCGTGCACTCCGCGATGCGGCCGTTGCTGCCGACCTCCTCGAAGATCTCCAGGGCGGCCCGGACCCGGGACTCGGCAGTGTCGTACGCGAAGCGGGCGAGGGCGATCCGCCCGAGCATCACCAGTCCGCTGCCCTGCTCGACCCGGACGCCCATCCGCGCGTAGGTGGCGATGGCCACCCGGATGCACTGCTCCGCCTTCACGAGGTCCCGGGCTTCGAAGGCGAGCATGCCGATCTGGTGGTGGCTCGCCGCGATCCCGTCCAGGTCGTCGAGGTCCCGGGCGATCGCCAGCTCCTCCAGGTAACGCGACATGGCCAGCTCGGCGTCGCCGTTGCCGCGGGCGATGCCGGCGAGCTGGTGCAGGGTCCGGGAGACCGCCGAGCGGTCGTCGAGCCGGCTCAGGATCGTCAACGCCTCCTGGAACAGCCGGTCCGCGGTCGCCCGGTCACCCCGGTTGTCGGCGACCAGGCCCAACTGGTGCAGGAGTTTGCCGACCCCGCTGTCGTCGCCGAGATCCCGGTAGACGGCCAGCGCCGCCTCGTAGCGCCGCGTCGCCTGCGGGTACTCGCCCCGGCTGAGGTGCACGTCGCCGAGTCCCTTGAGGAAGCTCGCCGAGCGCGCCGAGCCCGGGGGCACCATCGGCAGCAGTTCCCGCCAGATCTTCTCCTCCCAGGCCCAGTGCCCGGCCGCGTGCAACTCCTGGCAGGCCAGCTCGGAGTAGGTGACGACGTCGTCGGTGTCACCAGCGGCCAGGTGGTGGTACCGCGCCTCGACCGCCCGGCGGATGAAGTCGTGCTGGTCGGTGCTGGACCGGGCCCGCCAGCCCCAGTAACGACCCGCCCGGCGATGCGCGTCCACCACCGCGTCGCGGCCAGCGATCCGCAGCACACTCGCCGCTGTCCACCGGTGCACCAGGTGGCCTCCGGTCACCGGGGCGAGCAGCCCCAGTTGGGACAGCGTCTCGACCGACTCGTCCAGCCCCGTGGGCTCCGGTGGTGGGTCGCCGCCGTCCGCCGGATCGGCGAGCTGCCAGGCGAGGCCGTTCCGGTCTACCGGGGTGCGGTACACCGCCGCGCCGAGCAGCAACCGACGGGCCGCCGGGACGGCCTCCAGGCGGGCGAGCAGCCGGGGCAGCAGCACATCCTCGGCGGCCAGCGCGCCGGCCTCGGCCAGCGGCGTGCCGACCTCCGCCGGCCCGGCGTCCCGGCCACCGCCGGCTGCGGCCAGCCGGCTGGCAACCTCGTCGGATCGGGTGCTGCCACCGCGCAGCAGGCCGTCGAGGTATTCCAGCGCGCGCGGGTGGCCACCCAGCCGGTGCCACATCCGTTGCTGTTCCGTCGGCGTCAGCTGGCCGACGCCCGGCAGTCGCCAGAGCAGCTTGCGGGTCTCCTGCCAGGTGAGCGGACCGAGGTGACAGGTTTCGAGACCGGCGACCGCGAAGGGGTGCCGGCTGGTCACGACCAGCTCGTGGCGGGACGCCCAGGCGGCGAGGAACGCGGCCAGGTCCGTGTCGGCCAACCGGTGCTCGGCGTCCAGGGCGTCCTCGGCGTTGTCGAGGACGAGCAGCAGCGGCGGGCCGCCGGTGCCGATCGCGTCCAGCCGTCGCCGCCAGTCCTGGCCCGGCTCGGCGAGGGCGACGAGCCATCGCCGCAGCGGGTCGTCCGGGGCCGCCCCCGCGCATCGGCCCTCCACCTGGCGGCGCAGCTCGTCGAGGATCCCGTCGACGGTGGCGTCGCCGTGGGTCGCCACGACGGTGCCGCCCGCGTCGCGGAACCGCTGCCCGAGTTCCGCGGCGAGGCTCGTCTTGCCGATCCCGCCGATGCCGTGGACGAGCACCCGTAGCTTTCCCCGGGACAGCCGGCGCAGGATCTCCCGGCGGCCCACGAAGTCCGTGGGTGCGCGGACCACGCCTTCCCTGACGAGCGACTGGCCGGGCGGCGCGGCGACGGCAGCGCCGTCGCGTCCGCCGGCCAGTCGAAGCCCGGGGTCGGCCACGAACAGCGTGGGCATCCACCACTCGGCGGCGGTCGGGGCCAGCTCGCGGCGTACGGCGGAAACCTCCGCCAGCAGCTCCGGCTCGCCGCGGGCGGCCAACCGCTCGTAGAGCCGAGCGCAGAACTCGATGGTGTATTCGTCGCTGACCGTTCCGTTCATCGCCAGCACCGACGGCGCACCGTGGGCCAGCAGCGCGCCGGCCAGACCGGGCAGCTCCCGTTGATCCTGCCGGGCCGTGGAGCAGCCGGCCAGCACTATCAACGGCACGGTCCGGCCCGGCGGCAGCACCTCGGCCAGGAACCGCGCGGCGTCCACGCGATCCTCCGTGCCGGTGGGGGTCTCCAGCAGCAGCGCGCCGGGGCGCGCGTGGCTGGAGACGTGCAGGACGTGGAACGGCTCCTCGGCGAGGGCGGCCCGGATCGCGGCGGCGCTGCCCCACTCCAGGACGCGCACCCGCACCCCGTGCCGGTGACCGGGTTCCACCGCGCCGAGGATCCGCCCGAGTTCCCGCTCGTGGTCCAGCAGTGGCTGGGTGGAGTCGTCCGGGCTCGCGATCGCCGCGAGCATCCGCAGCGGGCCGTCCACCCGGACCGTGGGTGCCGGTGCGTCGGGACCGGTCCGGCAGACGTCGATGTCGGGGTGCAGCGCCAGCGGCAGCTCCTCGCCGGGCAGCACCAGGGTCTCCCAGGGCAGGTCGGCCAGGGCCGGGTCGACGACCTCGATGCCGAGCCGGTGGCGGCCGGGCCGGGCCAGCTCAGCGCGCAGGGCCGGGCCGGGGGCGGCGAGGAAGCGGCGGCCGAGCGCGACGCCCACCTCGTACGACAGCTCCACCGAGGGGCCGCCGCGCAGCCTCCAGAGCAGGTCGGCGGTGCGTTGATCGGCCGGGCCCACCGGGTGCCGGCGCCGGTCGCCCCGAACAGCCAGGACCACGTCGGTCGCGCTGACGGTCAACCGGATCACAGACGCCCCCTGCGGTCGCCCGGCGGACGACCCGACGCCGGGGCGGATTGCCGGACTGACCGATACTGTATCCATGGCTGACGATCCTGAGGAGCTTGCGCAAGTCAACGCCGTGCGGATCAACGACAGCGGCGAGCTGGAGTTCTTCGACGGCCAGCGCTGGGTGCCGTACACCGATCTGCCCGACGACGAGCACGGCCCGCTGGGTGTCGTCTTCCGCGACGACCACCGATGATCGGGGAGTCGCCGACGAGCGGCGCGGGGCTGGACGCGCTGCCGTCCCCGTTGGACTCGGTCGCGGACAGCCGGGCCGCGGCACGGTGGATCATCTCCTCGGCCGGCGCGGTGGGCGCGCTGCTGCTCGGCGGTGGCCCGCTGATCGCCGCCGGCAAGGTCACCGACTGGGTTCACGCGGCGTGGGCGGGCGGCGGTCTGCTGGTGACGCTGCTCGGCGTGGCCTGGGCGATCTGGCGAACCAGCGAGGTGCTCGTCCCGCCGATGACCACGCCGGCGTCGCTCAGAGGGCCGGAGCTGCGCGGCCTGCGCGAGCGGCTGGAGGCCGAGCCCTGGTACCACTTCGGCGGGTACGCCGGTGACGTCGACGGTCTGCTGCGGCATCGCCGGATCGCCGCAGAGATCACCGGCCGCCTGTCGACGGCCCCTCCACAGGAGCGGGCCGCCCTCCGGGCGGGGCTCGCCACCGCGCATCGCAACATCGCCCGGACCGACCCGTACCTGCGCTGGCTGCTCGCCACCGCGCACGCCTGGCAGGTCCGGGAGGCGTTGCGCCGGGCCCGCCGGCAGACCTTCCTGGCCGCCGCGCTGGTGGTGGTCGGGGCAGTGGTGTTCATCGCCGCGACGGCTGGATAGCGCGCCGCCACGTCGGGTTACGACGGAAGCGGCGCGCCATCCAGCCGTCGGTCAGTACGGATATCCGGGGATGTTGAGTCGCACGCTGTAGAGCCCGGAGTCGCCCCACCGACCCGACGTGACGAAGAGGGTCTGCCGGTCGGGGCCGCCGAACGCCACATTGGTCGTGCCGGAGCTGCCGGACCGGATCGTGCCGAGCTGGGTGCCCGTGGGGGAGTAGACGTGGACCAGGGAATCCCCGCCCGAGGTCCAGTACACGTTGCCGGCGCAGTCGATCGTGCCGCCGTCCGGGCCGCCGATGTAGTTCACGAAGACACTGCGGGCGCCGATGCTGCCGTCGGGCTGGACCGCGTACTTGTAGATCTTGTTCTCGGAGTAGGCGCCCACGTACAGCGCGGACCCGTCCGGCGAGAGCGAGATGCCGTTGGGCTGGCGCAACCGGTCGTCGACCAGCGACACCTGCCCGTTGGAGACGCGGAAGACGCTGGTACGCCCGCTCATCTGGTCCGGGCGGTTGCCGCGCTGGAAGTTGGGGTCGGTGAAGTAGACGACGCCGTCGGATCGGACCGCGACGTCGTTCGGCGAATTGAACGCCCGGCCCTGGTAGTTCGCCGCGATGGTGCTGCGGGCCCGGTCGCTCAGCCGGTACGCGGACACGCTCCGCTGGTCGTGGGTGGCCGCGACGAGCTGCTGGCCGTCGGCGCTGAGTGCCAGGCCGTTGCTGCCGGCGTCGGCGATGAACGTGTCGAAGGTCGCCGGCGGGGTGAACCGGCGGATCGTCGACGGCTGGACGTTGTACGGCCCGGTGCCGGCGGCCATGTCGGACAGCAGCAGGTAGCCGCCGTCGGCGACCCAGACCGGCCCCTCGAGGAACGTGAACCCACCCTGGATTCGCGGGGCCGTCACGGTGCTGGCCGGCAGCGGTGAGCCGTAACTGGCCCCCGTCGGGCAGGCCCCGGGCGGTGCGCCGGGCGGACCGGCGAGCGCGGCGTGAGCGCTAACAGGCGCAGCGTCGGCGGCAGCACCGGCGGGCAATGGGGTGGCGCTGACCGCCAGGCACAGGCCGGCCAGTGCGGCAATGGTTGGACGCCAGGTCATCGAATACTCCAATCGGCGTCGAGGGTTGCGATGGCCGGCGTGCGAGGTCGGTGGCTGGCACGGCGTGAGGGCGGGCCGTCGGTGTGGGCATTCGGGAGCCTAGGTTATGAACTGGCGGCCCGCAGCAATCTTTCGCCGTTGATTCCGAAACGGATCCGGGCTCACACACAAAGACGCTGGTCAATGCCAAAGAGCGTCGGAAAATCCTTCCGGTACGACCACAGTGGACAGAGCAGCGGTGGCCCGGGTCGCCGGGCCGGACGCGGGGAATAGGCTCGGGTCATGACTGGCCTGCTCAGTGGTGCCCCAACCGCCGTCAACCCCCTCCGCCAGCTCACCATCGACCAGCTCCGGCAGCGGACCAGCCTCAAGTGGCGGGAGTACCCCGACGACGTGCTGCCGCTCTGGGTGGCCGAGATGGACGTGCCGCTGGCCGAGCCGGTCGCACGGGCGATCACCGACGCCGTCGCGCGCGGCGACACCGGCTACACCGCCGGCACGGCGTACCCGCAGGCAGTGGCCGAGTTCGCTGCGCGGCGGTGGGGTTGGGACGGGCTGGCCGTGGAGCGCACCGCGCTGGTGCCCGACGTCATGCACGGCGTCGTCGAGGCGCTGCGACTGGTCACCGAGCCGGGGGACGCGGTGATCGTCAACTGCCCGGTCTACCCGCCGTTCTACGAGTCCGTGGCGCACGCCGACCGCCGGATCGTGGAGGCGCCGCTCGGCGAGGACCTGCGAATCGACCTCGGCACGGTGGAGGATGCGTTCCGGCGGGCTCGCGCCGACGGACGGCCGGCGGCGTACCTGCTCTGCAACCCGCACAACCCGACCGGTGTCGTGCACAGCGCGGCCGAGTTGACCGCCGTCGCCGGTCTGGCCCAGCGGCACGGGGTACGGGTGGTCGCCGACGAGATCCACGCTCCGGTGGTGGCTGCGGAAGCGCGGTTCGTGCCGTACCTCTCGGTGCCCGGCGCGGAGAACGGCCTGTCGCTGATGTCCGCCTCCAAGGGGTGGAACCTGGCCGGCCTGCGCGGTGGGCTCCTCGTCGCCGGCCCGGCCGCCGCCGAGGACCTCGCCCGCGTCCCGTTCGGGGTCAGCGTCAGCACCAGCCACCTCGGCGTGATCGCCCACACCGCCGCCTTCCGCGACGGCGGCGAGTGGCTCGACGCGGTGTTGACCGGCCTGGACGACAACCGTCGGCTCCTAGCCGCGCTGCTCGCCGAGCACCTGCCGGCCATCCGCTACCAGCCCGGTCAGGCCACCTATCTGGCCTGGCTGGACTGCCGCGCTCTGGGCCTCGGCGACGACCCGGCCACAGTGTTCCTCGACCGTGGCCGGGTGGCGCTCAACTCCGGACTGGCGTTCGGCACCGGCGGCGTCGGGCACGTCCGATTGAACCTGGCCACCGCGCCGGAGCTCATCACCGAGGCGGTACGCCGGATGACCAGCGCCGTCGGCTGAGACCGGCACGGGTGTCGGTCGGTGGCTCTACGGTGTGCCCGTGAACGCCGTCCAGACGTACCGATATCTCCAGCCGTCCACTCTGCGTGCCGCCGGTCTCGACCTCCAGACCAGCGGCGGCCCGGCGGCCAATCCGCGCTTCTTCTCCGGGTTTCTCACCACCCCGGCGTCCGCGGCGGCCGGGCTGCTCGCCGTGGCCGAGGTGGCCCGCACCCGTTACCACCAGCCGGTCAGCCCGGCGAGCCTCGATCCGGTGGTGACCGGCAGCCGGGAGCGGCTGCGCTTCGAGTCCTTTTCCGGCTGTTGCGGGGTGTACGCCCGCATGGACGTGGTCCCGGCCGGCTTCGACGGGGAGATCGCCGGGCACGGCACCACAAACGTCGACGTCAACCCGCCGCTGCGCGAAGCCCTCGCCCGGGTGGGTGGGATCGAGCCACTGCACCTGGCCGTCGGCCCGGACGACCTCACCGTCTCCACCATGGAAGGTGCGGTGGTGGAACGGAAGGTCCCGCTGCCGGGGCGTTGGATGCGCGGTTTCGCCGAGGTGCACGTGCTCACCGCCGGGTTCGAGCCCCGCGCTGAGGTGCCGGCCGCCGAGGCCACGGCGTTCCTGCGCCGGCTGCCCGGGAGCAGCGACCGCTCGGTGCTCTGGGCGGTGCCGGCCGGTCGTACCCTCCGGCTGACCTCGCGCCCGACGCCGGGGGCGGTCTGTCTGGCCGGTGCGGGGCGGCTCGCTGCGCTGCGCGGGCTGCTCCGGCACGCCCGCACCCTGCGGGTGTACGGGCCGGCGGTGCGCGCCGGCTCACCGGCCGTGCCGAGCACGTGGGAACTGGACACCGGGTCGCTGCGGCTGTCGCTGACCCTCTCGCCCGAGCCGTACCGGGGCTTCTCCGGCGAGGGGGCGGCGTTGCTCGCGCTCGCCGGTGACGAGGTGATCGACGACGCGGAGCTGGTCGGTGCCCTGCTCTCCTGGGATCCGACCATCGACGTCGCCGCGCTGGCCGACGCGACCGGCCTGTCCGACGACCGGGTTCGCGCGGCCCTGGCCCAGCTCGGCACCGCCGGGCGGGTCGGCTACGACGTTGCTGACGCCGGGTACTTCCACCGGGTCATGCCGCACGACGCCGGTCGGGCCGAGCGGGACAACCCCCGGCTGGTCGGCGCGCGCACGCTGGTCGAGCAGGGCGCGGTCCGCCGGGACGGCGATCACGCCACGGTACGCAGCGACGACGACGAGTACCGCGTTCGCCGGCTCCCCGACGGGAACCTCACCTGCACCTGTCGGTGGTGGGCGAAGTACCGGGGGCAGCGCGGCCCGTGCAAGCATGCCCTCGCGGTGTCCATGCTCGCGGAGGTGACGGTGTGACGGACTTCTTCAGGGCACTGGGCCGCGGTGATGTGACGACCGTCGGGGCGATGCTGCACACCCTGGACGATCCGGCTCGACGGGCGCTCGGTGACGAACTGACCGCCCACGTCCGTCGGCGGGACGAGGTGTGGTGGGGGAGCACGGCGACCGCGCTGGCGGTGGCCGCAGTGGGCACGCTGAGCACCGCGACGAAGACCGCGGCCCTGCTCGGTCGTCGGTCGATCATGTTGGCGGATGCCGACCCCGAGCCGGTGGTCGCCGCAGCACGACAGCGGGGCGTGCCCTGGCTGGCCGACCTGGCGTACCGGCTGGCCGAGCGGCTGCCCCGCAGTCGAGCGTGGGACGGTTGGCACTTCATCGCGGAGCTTCTGCTGGCGGAGAAGGTGCCGCCGCCGAGCGGGGACGCGTTCGTCGTCGGCTGGGCGCAGTCGATGTGGTGGCAACGGTCATCCGGCGGGCTCCGCCAGGGGCCGCTGCTCGACCGACTGCGCGCCGACCCGTTCCTGGACGTGCTGTTGCCGCGCCTGTTCGAGGTCGACGGGGTCGGTGTCGACCTGGGGTTCAGCGGCGCCGGGCAGCCGGTGCCCGCGACGTTGGCCGCGCTGGCGGCGGAGGGGCGGCTCGACCGGGCCATGCTGGTGGACGGGGTGCTCGGCCGGCTGCTGCGCGGCGACCGGCCGGGCGCGCTGCGTCCGTTCCTCGCCCTGCACGAAGAGCTCCGACCCGGCCCGGACGAGGTGGCCGCGCGGGCAAGCGGGTACCTGCGGTTGCTCGCCGACGGGCCCGGGCCGGTGGCCGGCGTCGCGCAGCGAGCGCTACGCGACACGGGCCGGCCGGTGGAGTTCGAGTCGTTGCTGGACACCTCTCGGGTCGTGCTGGGTCGGCCGGAGAAGGCGCTGGTGCGGGCGCAACTGTCCTGGCTGGACCGGTTGGCCCGGCAGAACCCCGAGCGGGCGGCCGACATCGCCGAGGTCCTCGCCTCGGGCGCCGAACACCCGGCCGCCGACCTGCGCGACCGCGCGACGGCGTTGGCGCAGCGGTACGGCCATCGACCGGTCGCCACGGTCACCGTGAAGGTGGCCGGCGACGAGCTGCCCCCGCCGGTGTCGCCCGCGCTCGCCGCGCCGCCGATCACCGACGTGGACGAGCTGGTCGAGGAGGTCTTCGGGCTGCTCACCCCGCGCTGGCCCGCGGCGACTCTGGAGCGGGTCCTCGACGGGCTGGTCCGGTTGACCACCACCGATCGGGACCGGCTGGCCACCGCCCTGCTGCCGGTGCTGCGGCGGGGCCAGGTGGGTTCCTGGGACCACATGTGGTCCCAGTTCAACGTGACGGTCCAACTCAACGGCGTCCTGCTGGCCGCCGCCGCGCCGCCCGAGGCGGCCAGCCGCCGCGACCAGTGGTCCAGCGTCCTCAGCCAGTTACTGACCCGGACGTTGCGCCCGTTCCGCGGCCGGTCGGCCGTCGACCCGCCCCACCAGTCCCCGCTCACGCTGGTCTACAGCGCCCGGCTCGCGGAGATCGGCCAGCGCCTGGACGGGCGGGACGACCCCGGGCTGCTGGCCGCCCCGACCTGCGCCACCGGGGCCCTCGAACCCGCCGCGGTCTACGAACGGTTGGCCGCCCTCGGTGACCGCCCGGTGTGGCGATGGGATCTCACCCAGGCCCTGCTGCGACTGCCCGTCGGCGTGGACGAGGCGCTGGCGAGCCGGGCCGCCGCGCTCGGCACCCCCGCCGGTGACGAACTGGCCGGCTGGCTGCGCGGCGACGCCCTACCGGCAACGGTTCACCAGGTGGTCACTGTCGCTCGGCGCGAGCGCAGACACACCTACGACTTCGGCTACGACCAACTACCCGTGCGGCGCACCCTCGTCACCACAGCCCCGCCCGAAGGCGCGGCGGATCCGCTCGGGCTACTCACCGTCCGCGCGCAACCGATCGGACGAGGGCCGGGCGACTCGAGCAACCTGTGGCCGGCGCTGCTACCGGGGCACCGGGGGCTGGTCGCGGCCCACCTGCTGCCCGAGTTCGCCAGCGCGGCACAGCAGGACGCCCAGGATGCCGCCACGATCCTGCCGGTACTCGCCGAGTGCGCCGGATCGGGCGGTCCGGCGCTCGACCTGGCGCTGGCCTACGGGCTGTGCGCCCGGCACGAGGTGGACCGGGTGGCCGCCCTCGACGCCCTGCTGATGCTGGCGGCCGCGGGTGACCTCGATCCGCCGGGCGTCGGCGGCCAGTTGGGCGCGCTGGCGGCCGACGGCCAGGTGACGCCGACCCGGGTGGTCACACCACTTCGCGACGCGATCGCCGCCGGGGCCCGGCTGAGCGTATGGCGATTGCTCGCCGCCGCGCTGCCACCGATGCTGGCGGCACCCGCCCCGCCTCGCGGCACGCCCGACCTGCTGGCCCTGGGAGCCGAGACGGCCAGGGCCACAGGTGTGCGCATCGAGGTGCCGGGGCTGGCGGACGTGGTGGCCCGCGGCGGCACGAGTCGGTTGGCGACCGAAGCTCGCCGACTCGCTACCGCACTGGCCGCCTGACCCGCTGATCCGTTCGCCGCCGCGGCCGGGCGGGACACCCCCAGCCCGGCCGCGGCGGCCGAGCGGCAGGGCTCCCCAGCGTTCTTCGGCGGGGACGCAACCTGATGGTCGTCCGGTCCCGTCGAGCTTGCGGAGGAGGGAGCCTCGATGGTGGATGCCGAGGGTGAGTTCGTGGAGTACGTCTCCGCGCGACTGCCGAGCCTGCATCGGACCGCGTTCCTGATGTGCGGCGACGCCCATCTGGCCGACGACGTGGTGCAGCAGACGGTCACGGCGCTCTTCGTGAACTGGCGCCGGGTCAGCCGGGCCGACAACGTCGACGCGTACGTACATCGGATGCTGGTGCACAAGCTCGTCGATGAGAAGCGGTTGAGCTGGGCGAAGGTTCGGCTGCTGGGGGCGGTGCCGGAGCCGGAGCGCTCGCCGGTGACGCCGCACGACGACCTGGCCGAGCGGGACAGCCTGCTCGCCGCGCTCGCCCGCCTCCCGCGCGGCCAGCGCACCGTGCTGGTCCTGCGCTTCCTGTGCGACCTGTCGCTGACCGACACGGCCGCCGCGATGGGCTGCTCCGAAGGCAACGTGAAGTCGCAGACGGCTCGGGCGTTGGCGGCCGTCCGCCAGATGCTCGACGTCACCGAGATGTCAGTGAGGAGTCCGAGATGACCATGGAAGACGATCAGCGGATCGCCGAGCTGCTCCGGTCGGTGCCGGTACCGGAGCCGCGGGTCGACCTGAGCCGGGCGGTCCGCGACGGCCGGCGGCGCCGTCAGCGTCGGCGCGTCGGCGGGATCGCCGCGCTGACGGTGCTGGCCGGGATCGGTGTCGTGGGTGCCGTCCAGGTCGGCGGGACCGCCAGCCCGCCGATTCCCACCACGCCGCCGCTCGCGGTGTCACCGGCGGGGACCGGGTCGGCCGCCCCGCGCCCACCGGTCACCTGCCAGGCGTCGTGGTTGCCGCAGCCGGTCGGCGGTCCGGTAGCGGTGGCCAACCGAGTCGACCCCACCGGGCGGCACATCGTCGGCGACATCGGAACCGGGCGGGAGGACGGACGGGTCGTGCTGTGGACCGACGGCCGGCCGGTAGTCCTGCCGGCTGCCGCGCGGCACGCGGCGGCGGTCAACGCCAGCGGCGACGTGGTCGGCACCAACGGCGACGGCGCCGGCTGGCTGTACCGGGACGGGAAGCTGCGTTTCCTGGACACCCCGCCCGGCTACGAGGCGGTGCTCGTGCACGCGGTCAACGGCCGGGGCGACATCGTCGGCACCGCGCGCAGGTCCGACGACTCCCACCAGGCTGTGCTGTGGTCGACGGACCACCCCGAGAAGCACCGGCTGGTCGGCCAGCGGGGGTCGTCCGCGACCGGGATCACCGAGGACGGCACGATCGTCGGCAACGTAGGCGAACGGCCCTACCGGTGGACGCCGCAGGGCGTCGGGGCGGCGCTGACGGTGCCCGACGGCTACCCGCGGGCGTCGGTCGACTCGGCGCGGGGCGAATGGGCGATCGGCATGGTTCCCGGCGGCCGGCGGAACGGCGCCGTGCAGATGCTGCCGGTGCGGTGGAATCTCGCCACCGGAGCGGTGAGCCTGTTGCCCTTCCCGGGGGCGAGCGGCATCGCCGGCAATGGTGATGTGCTGGTCGCCGACGGTGCGCCGCTGGTCGTGGCCCCGGACGGCACCTCCCGCTGGTTGCCGGGCCGACCCGAGGTCCGGGCGACCGAGGCGGGCACGTACATGGCCGAGGGGATCAGCGACGACGGTCTGACGGTGGTCGGGGCCGTCTACGAGAACCAGGCATACCGGCCGCTGGTCTGGCGGTGCACACGCTGAGGGGCTTCACGTGGTGGTGGACGGTCGCGGCGCCCAGGTGCCCGCGGCGCTGGCGATCAGGAGTATCACCGCTGGTAGGAACGCGACACCGATGCCCAGCCCGAGCAGCAGACCCCATCCGGTGAGGACGAGCGCGGCCACCAGATCGGCGACCAGGGTCAGCCGACCGACCCGCTGCGCGAGAACGGGCAGCAGCGCCGCGACGACGGGAACGCCGAGCAGATAGCTGGCCGCGGCGCCCGAGTCGTCCACGGTGAAGGGAGCCAGCGCGGCGGCCACCAGGGCGGTGATCGCCAGGGCCGACCATCTGAGCACCGACCGGCTGTCGGCCGGCTTGCCGACCAGGACCACGAGACCGACGAGCAGGACGCCCACGATTGCGCCGACGGTCGCCAGACCAGTCATCTCGTTCTCCTCGACCGCCGCAGGTGGCGTTCAATCGAAGGCGGCGGATCGCCGTCTCCGCGTCTCACGATACGGCTGGTCGGACAGCCGCACGAGATCCGACGTCCAGCGTCTACCCCGACACGACCCGTTGAGCGGACGTCAGCCGGCGTCCAGCACCTCCCGCAGCCGCGCGGCGAACTCCTCGGGCTTGCCCGCGTAGCCGAACTCGCCGCCGAGGAACCCGCCGTGGTGGCTCGGGAACACCACGGCCTCCTGGCCGAGCAGCGCCGCGAGGCCCAGGGCGGTGCGAGCGGTGTACGTGCCGGCGGACTCCTCGCCGACCGCGACCAGGATCCGGGTGGGCGCGGCGGTGAGCACGCTCGCGTCGGGACGGTAGTCGGTGATCGCCCATGAGTTCTGCGACAGCAGTGGATCGTCGCGGCGGCCATCGTCGTCGGCGGCCATGCCGAACATCGCCGGGTCGGGAACGGGCTGGGCGAAGTAGGCATCGGTGAACTCGCCCTGCCAGGACGTCATGGCGATGAACGCGGCCATCCCCGCACCCGAGCCCTTCGCCTGGTACGCCTCATAGAAGCCGGCTCGGGCGCGCTCGGCGGCCGGGGCGTCGGGGAGCACAGCGTTGATCGGCGGTTCGTGCGCCACCAGGGTGGCGACGTCGTCGGGGTGGGTGGCGACCAGCTCGAGCGCGGTCACCGCGCCGCCGCTGCTGGCGAACACGTCGACCGGACCGACGTCGAGCGCCTGGACGAGCGCGTGCAGGTCGGCGGCCTGCTGCTGGGGCGTGTGGTCGGACCGACCGTCCTTGCGGACGCTGCGGCCCAGGCCACGCGGGTCGTAGGTGAGGACCGTGCGGTCCGTGAAGTGCGGGGCGAGCGCGGTGAAGCCCTCCGCCGTCATCGGCTGGCCGATCATGAGTAGTGCACGATGGGTGCCAGCGGGGGGAAGCGGGCCGCGGACGTCGTAGACTAGGTCGACGCCGGGAATGACGAGGGTGTGCGTCTGGATGTCCTGCATCCGATGAGACTACGGCCGGCTGACCTGAGTCGGGGTGCCTTGAGGACGGCGAGCCACCCGGTTCTTCGGGACGGCGCTCGTGTGTCGGCCCGCGCGGGGCGAGGGTCTGGGGCTACCGATCGGTGGCGCGGCGGATGGCCGCGGCCACCTGCGACGAGTCGTGGCCGGGCTCGACTCCGTCGACGAGAATCACCTCGCCGGTGAGGTGCCTCGTCCGCAAGGGCTTGATCTCCTGATAGTCGCTGGACTGGTACCAGGAGCGGGCCTGGGTCAGGTCGGGAAACTCGATGACGATCACATCGCCGGGCCAGTCGCCCTCCAGGACGTCGATGGCGCCGCCGTGGACGATGAACCGGCCCGCGAAGGGCGCGAGGGTGGCGTCGATTCGCTCCAGGTACGTCAGCACCTCGGCGTGGACGGGTGCCTTGCGGAGGTGTGCGAGTGCGTACGCGGTCATGATTGCCTGTCCTTTGCGTCCGGTCTTCTGCCCTGGGTCGCGGTGGTGGCGGGCGGCGTGGGCCGCCACGTCACGGCACCGGATCGGTCGTGCCGGAAGAACTATCTCCGCTGTCCTGGTGGGCTGTCGATTACCTCGCAGGTAATGGCCCGGGTGCCGGCGCGGAACTAGGGTCGCTGAGTGATGATCTCGACCCGGCCGGGGCGACCAGTGGGGGAGCTGCTGCGTGACTGGCGCCGAACTCGCGGAATGAGCCAGCTCGACCTGTCGATCGAGGCGGGAGTGTCGACCCGGCATCTGAGCTTCGTCGAGACCGGGCGATCCCGGCCGAGCCCCGACCTCATCCTGCGGCTGGCCGAACACCTGGAGATGCCGCTGGCCGAGCGCAACACGATGCTGCTGGCCGGCGGGTACGCGCCCGCCTACCCGCGCCACGAACTGAGCGACCCCGAGCTGGCGCCGGTACGTGCCGCCGTACGGCAGATCCTCGACGGTCACCGCCCGTACCCCGCGCTGCTCGTGGACCAGCACTGGCACCTCGTCGACGCCAACCCTGCCGTCGCCCTGTTCACCATGGACGCGCAGCCGCACCTGCTCACCCCACCGATCAACGTGCTGCGCCTCAGCCTGCACCCCGACGGTCTGGCACCGCGCATCGTCAACCTGCCCGAGTGGCGCGCCCACCTGCTGAAACGGCTGCACCAGCAGGCGGCGTCAACCAACGACCCGATCCTGTACGACCTGCACGAGGAGCTTCGCGGCTACCCCGGTGACGACGTCGCCACGACACCGGTCAGCGATGCCCTCTCCCGTGTTCTCGTGCCGCTGCGATACCGGCACGGCGACCAGGAGCTGTCCTTCGTCAGCACCACGACCCTCTTCGGTACGCCGCGGGATGTCACAGTCGCCGGGCTGGCCGTCGAGGCGTTCTTTCCCGCCGACTCGGCGACCACGCAAGCCCTCCGAGCCCGTGCCGATCGTGACTCGGCTGCTGCCCGTCACCCTGCGGGAGCGGGCGGCGGCTGACGGAACGCGTCGTCGATGATGCCGGGCATCCGCCGGGCCACTCCGGCGAGGAGATCCGCGACCTGCACGCGCGGATCGTCGCGGGAGTCGACCATCACCAGCCCCGCCAGGGGTGACACCCCGTTCGGCAACGCCCCGGCCCGGTCGCCGCCGGCCGACCGTGGGTGGCCATCGACGGCCAGCACCCGCTGGAGGCGGGTCAGCCGGTCGGCCGTCAGGGCGCTCTGCTCGTCGTGGGTCACCAACACCTGCCGCTGGCCGCCGCTCCAGGACAGGACTGTCTCCGCCAGCGCCGGCAGCAGCGGTTCCAGCGGGGGAGGGACCGTGCGGTCGTCGACGTCGAGCCTGGCCACCACTGCTCGCACGTGGCTCGGGCTGAGCCCGTCGAGGACGGCGTCGGCCACCGTGCCAAGGCCGTGTCGCCGCAGCGCGTCCCGGGTCTGGAAGAACCGCTGCACGGTCTGCTCGACCGGAAGCCGCCGCTTCATCCGGACCAGATCGACGAACGCCGACAGGAAGGCGCCCCAGTCGCCTCCGGCCGAGCGCCCGGCCTCGTGCAGGGCGAGAGCCGCCGGGTGGTGCTCGCGGGCCAGGCGGGTGCCCGCCGCGTACGACGGCTCGGTCAGCAGGAAGTCCACGATTCGGGTGACGAGGAAGAACTCCTTGTCGATGAGGTGGACGTGCGCGCGGCCGGCGAGCGCCGCCAGGAACCACTCCAGTGCCTCCTGCGCACCCGAGCCGCGCAGGAACCGGCCGGACTTGAGCTCGTGCGGTGCGAACCGGAACCCGGACCGCAGGGCGGTGATGAGCGCGACCGCCTCGTTGACGACCAGGTCGACGCTCGCGTGCGTGATCACCGGGGCGGTCGAGTGCAGCAGGTTCGTACCCGAGAATCCCGACTCGTCGCAGGCGATCTCCACGACGGCCCCGACCACCACCGCGCCGCCGGGCGGTAGTCCACCTTGCAGAGGCGATCTCATCCCCGAGCTCCCGCCATGCCGCCCATGGTCACCCGTGCGCCGGCAGAGAACAACCTGATTGCGTACGGGAGCCGCTGCTCAGCGGTCGCGACAGCCGACCTGGTCGCCGATCTCCGGCGGAATGCCGAACGGGGTGCATTCGAGAGCACTGCCTTCGCCCAGCTTCTGCCACCTGCCGTCCGAGTGCTTGAACACCAGCACACCGTCGCCCTGCATCCCGGGGTCGACGGCGAGCACGCCGGCCGTGGCCCACTGCCTCGCGCAGCTGATGTGATCCGGGTCGATCCGGTGGGTGCTGGGCAATCCCGATGCGGCCTGCAGGGTCGCTGACTCGGCCGTCCGCCTCCGTACATCTGATGTATGTCCATCCGGGTGGGTGATCATCGGCGTGATTCTGACGGATCACCGTGTTGTGCCGGGTCGGTGCGCCGCTGCTCACCCGCCCGTGCGTCTTGCTGACCGGCCAGTGGGCCGCGCTGTCCACGCATCGATCGACCGTTGCCTATTCTGCGGCCCCGGAGTAACCTTCCCGAAACACATCAGATGTCTGGCTCGCCAAGGCCCGGCGTCGGCCTGCTCAGGCAGGGTCCCGGTTGGCTCCACCAAGCGGATCCCCATGTCGAGTCCCATAGTTGTCACGCTTCGGGGTGGCCGGACTGGTCACCGTTTGGAGGATCGATGTCAGACCTGACCCGACGGCAGGCCCTCAAGGTCGGCGCGGCCGGCGCGGGCGGTGCTCTCCTGCCGGTGCCTTGGACCGCCGTGGCGCGAGCGGACTCGGCGGCGCCGCCGCAGGTGTTGGCCGCCGGGGACCTCGCCCTCTGGTACGACGAAGGGGCCGGGACCGATTGGTTGCGGGCGCTGCCGATCGGCAACGGCCGGCTCGGGGCCATGGTCTTCGGCAACGTCGACACCGAGCGACTTCAGCTCAATGAGGACACCGTCTGGGCCGGTGGGCCGCACGACCCCAGCAACCCCCGAGGCGCGGGAGCGCTCGCGGAGATCCGGCGGCTGGTCAATGCGAACCAGTGGACCCAGGCCCAGGATCTGATCAACCAGACCATGATGGGCAACCCCGGGGGTCAGCTCGCCTACCAGACCGTCGGCAACCTCCGGCTGGCCTTCGGTTCCGCCAGTGGAGCGTCGCAGTACGACCGCACGCTCGACCTCACCACCGCCACCGTCACGACGTCGTACGTGCTGAACGGCGTTCGTCACCAGCGGGAGGTGCTTGCCAGCGCGCCCGACCAGGTCATCGCGATACGACTGACCGCCGACCGCGCCGGCTCGATCAGCTTCACCGCCACGTTCGACAGCCCGCAGCGCACCACGGTGTCCAGCCCGGACGGCACCACGATCGGCCTCGACGGCGTCTCCGGGAACATGGAGGGCGTCACCGGCGCGGTCCGTCTCCTCGCCCTGGCCAACGCGACAGTCAGCGGCGGCAGCGTGTCCAGCTCCGGCGGCACCCTGCGGGTGACCAACGCCAACAGCGTGACCCTGCTGATCTCCATCGGCTCCAGCTACGTCAACTACCGCAACGTCGGCGGCGACTACCAGGGCATCGCCCGGCAGCGCCTTACCGCCGCGCGGGCCAGCAGCTACGACCAGCTGCGCAGCCGGCACGTGGCCGACTACCAGGCATTGTTCGGCCGGGTCACTCTCGATCTGGGCCGCACGTCCGCGGCCGACCAGACGACGGATGTCCGGATCGCCCAACACAACAGCGTCAACGACCCGCAGTTCTCCACGCTGCTGTTCCAGTACGGCCGCTACCTGCTGATCTCGTCGTCGCGGCCCGGCACCCAGCCGGCCAACCTCCAGGGCATCTGGAACGACTCGCTGGCCCCGGCGTGGGACTCGAAGTACACGATCAACGCCAACCTGCCGATGAACTACTGGCCGGCCAACACCACGAACCTGGCCGAGTGTCACGGCCCGGTCTTCGACATGGTCAGAGATCTCGCCGTCGCCGGAGCGCGGACCGCCCAGGTGCAGTACGGGGCCGGTGGCTGGGTCACCCACCACAACACCGACGCGTGGCGGGCCACCGCGGTGGTGGACGGCGCGTTCTGGGGCATGTGGCAGACCGGCGGCGCCTGGCTGTCCACGTTGATCTGGGACCACTACCTGTTCAACGGCGACATCGAGTTCCTGCGGACGAACTACCCGGCCATGAAGGGCGCGGCGCAGTTCTTCCTCAACACCCTGGTGACCGAGCCGACCCTCGGTTACCTGGTGACCAACCCGTCGAACTCGCCGGAGCTCAGCCACCACGCGAACGCCAGCGTGTGCGCCGGCCCCACCATGGACAACCAGATCCTGCGGGACCTGTTCGACGCGTGCGCCCGGGCCAGCGAGATCCTCGACGTGGACAGCACCTTCCGGGCGCAGGTTCGCGCTACCCGGGACCGGCTCCCGCCCATGAAGGTCGGCTCGCGCGGCAACATCATGGAGTGGCTCTACGACTGGGTGGAGACCGAGCCCAACCACCGGCACATCTCGCACCTGTACGGGCTGGCCCCCAGCAACCAGATCACCAAGCGCGGTACCCCGCAGCTGTTCGAGGCGGCCCGGCGGACCCTCGCGCTGCGCGGTGACGACGGCACGGGCTGGTCACTGGCCTGGAAAATCAACTTCTGGGCTCGGATGGAGGAGGGCAAGCGGGCCCACGACTTGATCCGCTACCTCGCCACCACCGCGCGACTCGCGCCCAACATGTTCGACCTGCACCCGCCGTTCCAGATCGACGGCAACTTCGGCGCCACCGCCGGCATCGCCGAGATGCTGTTGCAGAGCCACGCCGGCGAGCTGCACGTCCTGCCCGCACTGCCGCCGGCCTGGCCGAGCGGGCGGGTGACCGGCCTGCGCGGTCGGGGTGGGCACACCGTCGGCGTCACCTGGGCGAGCGGTCTGGCCACCGAGATCCTCGTCCGACCGGACCGGGCCGGCACCGTCCGCCTGCGCTCGCGGATCCTGACCGGCACCGTCACGGTGGTCGACACCGCCGACGGTACGGCGGCCCGGACCACCCGGATCGAGTCCGACCTGATCGACGTCACGGTGCAGGCCGGACGCACCTACCGGGTCACCAGTTCCGGCGCCACCACGCCGACTTTGGAACAGAGCTTCAGCAACGTCGGCATCACCAGCGACAGCAACACCAACGTCGGCAACTTCGACGGCGGCGGGGCCTCGCTCTCCGCGCAGGCCCTGGCGCAGGCCGGTGCGAGCCCGGGCGGCACGGTGAGCCGCAACGGGGTCAACTTCCGCTGGCCCAACGTCAGCTCCGGGTCCGCCGACAACGCCATCGCCTCGGGCCAGACCATCGGCGTGACCGGCACCGGCAGCACGCTCGGCTTCCTGCTGACCGGCACCTACGGCGCGGTGTCGGGGACCGGCACGGTGGTGTACGCCGACGGCACCCGCCAGACGTTCACGTTGAGCACGCCCGACTGGTACGGCGGGCCGCACTCCGGGGGCACCGCGGCCATCGTGTCCGCGTACCAGAACCGGCCCAACAACGGCCGCCAGGCCACCGCCGCCTGCATCTACTACGTGGGTGTCGCGTTGCAGAGCAAGGCGGTGGCCTCTGTCGTGTTGCCCAACATCAGCGCCCGGCCCGCCACGAACGTGCCGACCATGCACATCTTCGCCATCGCGGTCGGGGGCTGACGGCAACGGATCCTGCTCGGGGGAGCGCGACCGGGCCCGTCCCAACCGGGGACGGGCCCGGTCGCGGTGTCAGGGCACGATCGCGTACACCCGCATGCCGGGCCGGTCCCGGCGTCGGTCGCCTCCGTCGGGGCGGACGCGGTATTGAGCGATATACCTCAGAGGTATGAATATGACTCTGAGGTATACCGCTCAACCGCACATCCGCATGCCGGGCCAGCCAACACGCAGTTAGGACTTACTCGTTAGCGGATGCGCTCGCCGCGGCTCTCGATCCGGAAGTAGTCGAAGGCGACGTCCAGGTCGGTGGAGGTGCCGGCGCGGTTGAAGGCCAGCAGCCCGGCCTTCGTCGGCTCGACGTTCAGCGTCTGGGAGCCGAGGTAGCGGTAGACGCTTCCGTCGTTGGAGTAGTAGGCGCGGTAGCTGTCCCCGATCTTGGTCAGTCGCAGCCAGATGGCGCCGTCAGCCCCGACGATCCGCTGGGCGTCGGCACCGGTGATCTCCAGGGTCGACGCGGTGCCGTTCTGCTCGCGCAGGAAGACGATCCGGGTCTTGTTGACGGCGGCGGTCGCGTTGCCCATCTCCCAGGCGAGCTTCACGTAGTTGTTGTCGTCCGCGTACCCGAGCACACCGCCCTGCTCGTTGTTGGTGGCGAGTGGGCGGGAGAAGACGACCCTGGACTCGGCCGTCCAGTCGCCGTCGACGTCCTGGAGGGCCAGGTTCCTCGCGGTGTTGGCGTTGCCCTGGAGGTCGCCCTGCTGCGCGGTGACGACCAGGGACCCGTCGGCCAGACGTCGGTTGCTCTCGTCCGGCCGGACCCACTGCCACTGCGGGCCGAGCTGGGTCGAGCCGAACTCGTCGCTGCCGGTGATGGTGGTGTTCAGGTCCACGGTGTAGGTCGACGAGGCTGCGCCGTTGGTGACGGTGACCCGGGCCTGCCCGGTGGGGCTGGTCGCCTGCTCGACCGCGACCGTGGCGGCGGGGTCGGCGGCGCTGGCGGTGACCGTCGGCACGGTCGTGGTGCCGGCCGGCACGAGGGCGTTGTAGCGCAGCACCGTCGGCGCGAAGGACGCCAGGCGCTTGCCGTCGACGCGCAGGGCCGTCAGCGTCGTGTCGGGCACCAGGTTGAAGACGTAGTTCTTCACCAGAGGGCCGAAGAAGCTCTCCGTCGTGACCTTGACGACCGCCTGACCGGGTACGCCGGCCGCCTGGCGGATGATCTCGTAGCGGGCCTTCCGGTCGGCCGTCCGCACCTTGGTGATCGTCGGCGACGCCCCGGCCGGCACCGGGATCGTGTACGAAGTGTCCGAGAGGTTGAAGCCGCCGAACCTCTTCCCGTTCACGACGATCGTGGCGGACAGTGGCGCGTCGTCGACCGGGACGTCCCGCCCGCTGAACTCCTTCCAGTAGTTCACCGAGGTGTCCCGCCAGTCGGCGGCGTCCGCCTCGTGCACCGCCAGTTTGGCGCGTACCTCAGCGAACCGGCGTGCGTCGATGTCGGGTTGGAGCGCGTCCCAGGTCTCCCGCATCCAGGTCACGTACTGCACGCCCATCTGGTAGCGGTAGACCAGCTCGTCCCAGAACGTCCGGCCGTTGTCCATCCGATGGCCCCACGGCACGTGGTGGAACCACATCAGCAGGTTCTCCGGGACCGAGTTGATGTTCCCGTAGCGCTGCTGCAACCGGGGGAAGTACTGGGCGGCCAGGTTGCTGCCGGTGGGGGAGCGGTCGAAGCCCAGACCGACGCTGTCGGCCTTGTTGTAGTAGATCGGGCTCCAGTCGTCGCGGCCCGCCCAGTCGGCGGGGTCGGGGCGGTAGTGGACGCCCTCGGCGAACTGGTGGCCGATGCCCAGCGGCGTCTGGTAGCTGACCAGCGACTCCCACGACCCCATCATCATCGCGCGGATGGTGTCGACGACGCGCCGGTCGTTGCTCCAGGTCATCCGCGTCCAGTCGGTCGCGATGTCCGTCGAGTCGAGCGTCCAGTCCCACGCCTGGCGACCGAAGGCGAACAGGTTCGCCTGGGCGAAGTGGTGCCCGGTCAGGTTGTCGGCGTTGCCGAGGTTGGCGACACCCACGATGGCGGTGTCCGGGTGGTGCTGGGCGGTCCCGTCGACGATGTTGCCGACCAGGCGCTTCTTGAGCAGCTTCCCGTTCGCCTCGGTCGCGTACGTGTCGGTCTTGAGGATCTCCTCGTACATCGGGCCGAGGTAGGCCAGCATCCAGTTCTGGCCGGTGTACTCCTGCGTGATCTGGAGTTCGAGGGCCTGGTTGGTGTTCTCCATCCGGCCGAACATCGGGTGGATGGGCTCCCGGGCCTGGAAGTCCAGTGGCCCGTTCTTGGTCTGGAGGAACACGTTGTCGGCGAAGCGTCCCCGGCTGCCGTCCGGCTGGACCTCGTCGTCGATCGGCCCGAACTCCAGGTAGGCCCGCTTGAGCCGGTCGTTGTCGACCTCGGCGTTGTAGACGAACGTCCGCCAGTGCACTGTCATCCCGAGCGGCGCCACCGCGGCGGCGATGGCGTTGGCGCCGTCACCGTGGTCGTACCCGAAGTCCTGTGGCCCCGGCTGGCCCTCGGAGTTGGCCTTGACGGTGAGGCCCATGAAGTCCGGGATCGCGGCCTGGATCTGCTGGGCCCGGCGGTGCCACCAGCCCCGGAAATCGGCGCCGTACGGATCGAGTTGGCTGTTGGTCAGCGTGTCCGGCGCGAACCGGCTGTCGGTGGGCGCGGTGTAGCGGATCGACAGGCCCAGCCTGATGCCGTACGGACGCAGCGCGTCGGCGAGGGCGGCCTCCTGGGCGATGCGGGCGCTGGTCAGGTACGCGTTGTCGGCGTTGACGTTGTTGATGGTGATGCCGTTGATGCCCAGGGACGCCAACGCGCGGGCCATGACGAGGTAGCGGTCGAGGATGACGGGCAGGTTCCGGCCGGCGCTGGCACCGGTCGCGGCGAAGTTGAAGATCGCCCCGCTCTCCCCGTTCAGCCCGCCGATTCCGGAGGCGTTGTTACCGGCGTAGAGGCGCTCGGTCTCCCAGTTGTTCAGCAACCGATGCTTGATCTTCGGTGACTCGGCGACGCGGAGGTGGTCGATGGGTTTCTGGGTCTGTAGCAGCCGGAGGAAGGCGAAGGTGCCGTACAGCGCGCCGAGGTCGGTGTTGCCGGCGATGACGGTGAACCGTGACCTGCCCTTCGACACCGAGCGGACGAGGTAACCCTCGTCGCCCACCTTGGCCAGGTCGCGGGTCGCGATGGTGCGGCCCACCAGCGGAGAACTCGTCGGCGTGCCCACCACGATCGCGCCGTCGGGGACCGCGTCGCCGTCGACCGTCGCCACTGGTGTCGGCTGACCGAGCAGCCCGCCCAGGCCGCGGACCAGTTCGTCCCGGGCGGCGCCCAGCGTGGTCTCGACGAGCTTCTCGGTGGAGCCGGGGGCCATGGCGAGGTCCGTCGTGTGCCGGTGGACCTTCGTGGTGTCGGCGTTCTCGACCACGATCGCCGTGGCCGCGCGGCGGTAGTCGCGCAGTAGCTTCGCGTCGTCGACCGGCACGTACCGCAGCCACAGGTCGGAGCCGCTGTAGTCGTCCGGCGACGGGGCCGCGGCGACCGGCGTGGTGGTGGCGACCGTGAGGGTGGCCGCGACGGTGGCCAGTGCCGTGCCCAGCACGATGAGGGTTCGCCGTAGCCGGGGCACCGAAGCTCGGTTCATCGCCATCTCCTCGTTCGTCCGCTGGAGACGCCGTTCGGCCCGTCCGGCGAGCGCAACGACGTTGCTGGATGGATGCGCGTCGATCCTTCCGGGCGTCGCTCCGCCTCGGCAACGAGTTGTCGTTTCTTGTCGCGGGGCCGTGCGGCCCTCACGGCAGGTGGGCCGCCGGGCCGGGAACGGGCCGCTGCCGTACCCACGACGGTCGGGCCCGACCGGGGCTCAGGTTGCGCACGGCCGTCGAGTCGCGGACCACGAGGCGTACCGGCAGGACCATCGGCCGGCCGGTGTGCCCGGGCGCCCCCTCGATCATCGTGAGCAGGTGCCGGGTAGCGGCCGAGCCCTCCGCGTAGAGCGGTGCCGCGACAGTGGTGAGCCCGGGCGTGACGATGTCGGCGGCGAGGATGTTGTCGAAGCCCACGACGCTGACGTCGCCCGGAACGTTGACGCCCATCCGGCTGAGACCGCGGATGATCCCGATGGCCATCTGGTCGTTGAAGGCCAGGACCGCCGTCGCGGGACGCGCGTACAGCTCCTGCGCCGCCCGCTCACCGCCCGCCATCGTGGGACTGAACGGCCCGATCTGGCGAACCTTGATCTCCAGCTCCATGCCCGCCTCGAGCAGCGAGCGCCAGCGCACGCCATTGGGCCAGGACGCCTGCGGCCCCGCGACGTAGATGATGTGGTCGTGCCCCAGCTCGCCGAGGTGCTCGGCGGCCCGCCGCACCCCACGAGGGTCGTCCGTGACGACGCACGGCACGTCGGCGAGAGCGCGGTTGAGGACCACCACCGGCCGCTGCTTGGCGACCATCCGGATGGCCGAGTCGGACATCCGGCTGCTGGCCAGCACGATGCCGTCGACGGTCGACATGGTGCGTTCGACCGCCGCCCGTTCGAGCCGGTCGGACTCCTGGGCGTCGATCAGCACTGTGGTGTATTCGCCGTCGGCCGCCACCTCCTGCGCGCCGCGCACGATCTCCGCGTACACCGGATTGGTGATGTCGGCGATGACCAGCGCGATCATCTGCGTACGGGACGTGGTGAGGGCGCGAGCGAGGGGGTTGGTCCGGTAGCCCAGCCGCTCGGCGACCTGCCGGATCCGTTCGGCGGTCTCGGAGTTGACGCGACTCGGTCGGGAGAAGGCGCGGGACACCGTGGACGGTGAGACGTCCGCCTCGAGGGCGACGTCGTAGATCGTGACTCGCTTTCCCGGCGGCCTGGTGTGGTCGGGCATCTTCATGCTCCTCCCGGCTAGCGCCGTGATCATGCTATGGCGGCCGTGAATACTCGGCAATGCCCTCGCAACAATCCAGCAGCCCGATCGCATTCGCGCGAGGCAATACATGGCAACCCGTTGCCGCCGCGGCGGGCCGGCTGTCTCAATCAGCGGGGATGACACCTGGCGGAGGGAACGGCTCATGGGTATCTCGCGGCGCGGCGCTCTCCTGGTCACGGCATCGTCGCTCCTGGTGGGCACGGTCGGGTGTGGGGCACCCGAGGCCCCCGGCGACTCCAAGGGCGACAGCACCGGCGAGGTGCCACAGCGGCCCGGTAAGGCCGTCACGCTCAACGTCCTCGACGTGGCGGGCAACCTCCAGCTGACCCAGGGGATGATCGACGAGTTCGTCTCGAAGAACCCCGACGTGATCTCCCGGGTGACCTATTCGAAGGCGCCAGCGCCCGAGCTGGCCGGGAAGATCAAGGCCCAGCAGGGGGCGGACCGGGTGGACATCGGTCTCGTGCTGACCGGCGTCGACGGCCTGGCCGCCGGGATCGAGCAGGGTCTCTGGATCGACGTGTTGCCGACGTTCCAGGACCGCCTCGGCGGCATGAGTAACTACCTGGAGCCGGCCGCCGCGATGCAGAAGCTCGCCGGCAACGCGGGCGTCACCGTCACCTACTACCCGTCGGGTCCGCTGCTCGAATATCTGCCGTCCCGCCTGGCGACGCCACCCACCAGCGCGGACGCGCTGCTCGCCTGGGCCAGAGCCAACCCCAGGAAATTCCAGTACGCCCGCCCGGCCAACTCCGGCCCGGGCCGGACGTTCCTGATGGGTCTGCCCTACATCCTGGGCGACTCGAACCCGAAGGACCCCACCGCGGGCTGGGACAAGACGTGGGCCTTCCTCAAGGAGTTGGGCCAGTACGTCGACTACTACCCGTCCGGCACCACCGAGACGATGAAGAACCTCGCCAACGGCACCGCGCACCTGATCGTCAGCACGACCGGTTGGGACATCAACCCGCGGGTGCTCGGCACGGTGCCCAAGGAGGCCAGGATCACCCCGATCGACGGCTTCCACTGGGTCACCGACGCGCACTACGCCGTCCTGCCCAAGGGCGTGTCGACCGACACCCAGGCCGCGGTGCTGGCCCTGCTGGCGTTCATGCTCACCCCTGAGCAGCAGGCGAAGGCGTACGACGAGGGTTACTTCTACCCGGGCCCGGCGATCAAGGAGGTCCAGCTCTCGTCGGCGCCGCAGAAGAGCCAGGACGCGATCCGGGAGTTCGGTCGCCCCGAGTACGACGCGCTGATCGCCGGAAACCCGACTGAGGTCCCGCTCGACGCGAAGAGCCTGGTGGCGGCGTTCAGCCGCTGGGACCGCGAGATCGGCGGCGGCAAGGTCAAGCAGGGATGAGCGCCTTCACCCAGCTGCGGCTGGACGGGGTGTCCCGCCGGTTCGGCGGCCAGGCCGCGCTCACCGAGCTGGACCTGACGATCGAGGCGGGGGAGTTCATCGCCCTGCTCGGCCCGTCCGGCTGCGGCAAGTCGACGGCGTTGAACTGCCTGGCCGGGCTGCTGCCGTTGACGGCGGGAAGCATCTGGCAGGACGAGCGCCGCATCGACACGCTGCCACCGGAGCGGCGCGGCTTCGGCATGGTGTTCCAGAGCTACGCCCTCTTTCCGCACCTGACGGTCCGGGCGAACATCGCCTTCGGGCTGCGGATGCGGCGGCTGCCCAAGGAGGAGACGCGCCGGCGTACGGAGGAGGCGGTGCGGCTGGTGCGACTGGAGGACCACGTCGACAAGCTGCCCGGTCAACTCTCGGGCGGCCAGCAGCAACGCGTCGCCATCGCCCGCGCCGTCGTGTTCGAGCCGTCCCTGGTGTTGATGGACGAGCCGTTGAGCAACCTCGACGCCAAGCTGCGCCTGGAGATGCGGACCGAGATCCGTCGGCTGCACCAGTCGCTGGGGCTCACCACCGTCTACGTGACCCACGACCAGGAGGAGGCGCTCTCCCTGGCCGACCGGCTGGTGGTGCTGCGGGAGGGGCGGGTGCAGCAGATCGGCTCGCCGCGTGAGCTGCACACCCGGCCGGCGAACTGGCACGTCGCCGACTTCATGGGCTACCGCAACCTGTGGCGGGGGCGGGTGGAGCAGTCCGACGGCGCCCGGGCCACCGTCGAGTCGTCCGGCCATCGCCTGCTCGGCGAGGTGGTGGGGGGCCTCCAGACCGGGGCCGAGGTCGTGGTCGCGGTACGCCCCGAGGACATCCGCGTCGACGGCCCTGGCGAGACCCGCAACGCCATGTCGGCGACGATCGAGGTGGTGGAGTACCAGGGCCGCGAGTTGGCGGCCGAGGCCCGCACCGACACCGGGCTGCTGCTGCACCTGCGGACCGAGCAGCGGATCGCGCCGGGCGACCAGGTCAAGCTCGCCGTCGACCCGCAGCGGCTGCTCGTCTATCCCGCCGACGCGTCGGCGCAGCCCGACCGCCTCCCGGACGCCTCGGAGGCGACGCGGTGAGCGGCGCCGGGCCCGGGAGGCCACTGGCGCACTGGCGGCACCGTCTCGCCGAGCGGGGCGTCGATCGTCAGCTCTGGTTGCTGGTCCCGGCCCTGGTGTTCGTCATCGCCCTGTTCCTCTACCCGTTCTTCTACGGACTGACGCTCTCGTTCCAGCCGACCAGCGGCGGGCCGTTCAGCGACTACGCCCGGTTCTTCTCCGACTCCTACGAGCGGGGCACGATCTGGATCACGCTGCGGATCGCGCTGCCCGCCGCGCTCCTGAACGTCCTCGCCGCGGTGCCGATCGCGTACCGGATGCGTGGCCGGTTCCGGGGCAAGCGGCTGGTCACCACGCTGCTGGTCGTGCCGATCACGCTCGGCACGGTCCTCACCGCGCAGGGGTTGCTGAACTTCCTCGGCCCGACCGGCTGGTTCAACCGGATCCTGTTGGCCAGCAACCTCGTCGACGAGCCGGTGCGGCTGACCCACAACTACTGGGGCGTGTTCTTCTCGCTGGTGATCACCGGCTTTCCGTTCGCGTTCCTGCTGGTGCTGTCGTACCTGTCCGGCATCGATCCGACCCTGGAACGGGCGGCCGCGACGCTGGGCGCGGACTGGCGTCGTCGGTTCACCCGGATCACCCTGCCGCTGCTGATGCCCGGTCTCGCCACGACCTTCTGCCTGACGTTCGTCCTGGCGTTCAGCGTGTTCCCGTCGGCGGTTCTGGTCGGCAACCCGGCCGGTGAGACCCGGGTCATCTCCCTCGCCGCCTACCAGGCGGCCTACGAGCAGTACGACTACCCGTACGCGTCGGCGATCGCCATGATCATGGGCTTCGTCGAGCTGGTCATCATCGCGGTGGTGCTGGCCGCTCGTAGCCGCTTCTACACCGGCTCCACCGGAGGCAAGGGCTGATGGCAACGACGACCCAGGCCCCACCAGCGCGGCCCCCCGCCACCAGCACCGACCGGCGGCGGCGCATCGCCGCGCGGCCGGCCGCCTGGATCGTGTGGGGCGTCGTCATCTTCTTCTTCCTCAACCTGCTGGGCGTCGTGGCGTCCGTCCTGGTCAGCTCGTTCGGCCAGCGCTGGTTCGACACCTGGCTCCCGGACGGCTACACCACCGACTGGTACGCCAGGGCCTGGGACGAGTTCGCGCTCCTTCAGGTCATCGTCGTGACACTGGAGGTCTCCGTCCTCGTCGTGGGCCTCTCGCTGGTGATCGGCGTGCCGGCCGCCTACGCCCTCGCGCGGCGCTCGTTCCCGGGCAAACGGCTGATCTTCCTCGTGTTCCTGCTGCCCATCCTGATGCCCCCGATCACCTACGGCATCCCGCTGGCGACCGTCCTCTACAAATTCGGCCTGGCCGGGCACATGTCCGGGGTGGTGCTCGCCAACCTCGTGCCGTCGGTGCCCTTCGTCATCCTGACCATGACCCCGTTCATCGAGCAGATCGACCCGCGGATCGAGAGCGCGGCGCGCATGTGCGGCGCGGGCCTGCGCACGGTGTTCCTCCGGGTCCTCACGCCGCTGCTCGTGCCGGGCATCCTCGCCTCCGCGATCCTCGTGCTGGTCCGGACCGTGGGCATGTTCGAACTCACCTTCCTGACCGCGGGGCCGGACTCGCAGACCCTGGTGGTGGCGCTCTACTACTCGATGTCCGCGTCCGGGATCAGGGCTCAGCAGTCGGTCGACGCCATGGCGGTCATCTACACCTCGATGATGCTGGTCCTGCTCGTCGTCGCGCTGCGCTACGTCAACCCGACCCAGCTGGTGGCGCAGGTCAAGGACGAGCCGGAGCACTGAGGCCGGCGCCGGCCGCGTCGTCGAGGATCTCACCCAGGCGACCCGCGACGGTGAGGAGACCGGGCAGCCTCGTCCGCAGACCGCGATAGGCCGCGGCGAGAGCCGGGTCGACCGCTACGGGCTCGCCGCCGACGACCCCGGAATCGAGCTGGGTGACCGCCTCCCGAAGATCGGAGGTGTGGCCGATCGCGAAGAGCCCGAGCGCCGCCGCGCCGAGGGTGACGTGGTCGGCGAAACCCGCGACGCGGACCGGGCAGTCCAGGACCGCCGCCATCACCTCGCGCCACAGCGGAGACCGGAAGGCGCCGCCGGTCAGGCGGATGCTGCCGATCGGCGTCAGCTCGGCCAGACGGTCACGGACACCACCGAGTTGCAGGCAGACGCCCTCCACGGCGGCCCGGACAAGATGGCCGCGCGAGTGTTCGCTGCGCAGTCCCAGGAACGCGCCCGGCGGGGCACAGCCCTGCGGCGGGGCCTCGTCGGCCCGCAGAAAGGGCAGCATCACGAGACCGTCGCTGCCCGGTGCGATCCGCTCGGCGAGATCCAGGAGCGCGGGCGCGGCACGGTCGTCACCGAGGACACGTCCCGCCCACCGTACGACGTTGCCGCCGTTGCTGACCGCGCTGCCGACAACCCACGCGTCGTCGGTCAACGCAGCGCAGGAGAACGTGTCGACCGGGTCGGTGAGGGGTGCCTCGACGACCGTCCGCAGGGCCCCGGTGGCCCCGAGCGTCAGGCCACCGACGGCGGGGTCGATCGCCGCCGCGCCCAGACTCCGCAACGGACCGTCTCCCGCGCCGACGACGACCGGTGTGCCGGAGGGCAGGCCCACCGCGCGCCCGGCCGTCGGCGACAACCGCAACACCGCCGTCGTGGGCAGCACCGGGGGCAGCTGACTCTCGGACACCCCGGCGAGATCGAGTACGGCGGGACTCCAGCCCCGCCGGTGCACGTCGAACATCCCGGTGCCGGAGGCCGAGGACAACTCGGTCACCAACATCCCGGTGAGCCGATGGACCACATAGTCCTTGAGGCCGATCCACCACCGCGTCGAGGTGCAGAGGTACGGCTCGTGGCGGGCGAACCACAGGAGCTTGCAGAGCGGGTTCATCGGGTGCACGGGAGTGCCCGTCAACCGGTGCAGCTCCCGGCTCTGGCCGGACGACCGCAACTCACGGGCCGCCTCCGACGACCGCGTGTCGCCTCGGGTCAGCAGCGGCGTCACCGGCGTCATGGCCGCGTCCAGCCCGATCAGGCCGTACCTGGCGGAACTCAGCGCGAGGGCGACCACCTCCGCCCCGGCGGTGCCGGCCACACACGCGGACGTCGCCGCCAGGGTGGCCGCCATCAGCACGTCCGGCTCCTGCACCTGCCAGCCGGGCATCGGCTCAAGCAGTGGGTACTCCCGCGTCGCGACGTGTCGGGCGGTGCCGTCCAACGCGAACGCGGCAGCCCGCACGGCCCTGGTGCCCACGTCGACTCCGATGATCACCCGACGCTCCGGCCCCATCCGCACATGGTCGAGCGGTGGTCTGCGGGCCGGCAAGCGGTTGCGCGCAGTTGTCGTCACGGCGGCGCGTAGCCGACCCCTTTGCGTGGAAGACCGGGCATCGCCGACGCGAGTCGTGACAGGATCATCGGCATGCCAGCGCGCGCACTGAGCTTCGGGATGGTGGCGCAACGATACGAACGGTACCGACCGGGCTACCCCGCCGAGCTTGTCGACCTGGTGCTGGCGTACGCGGATCGGCCGATTCGGACGGCGCTGGAGATCGGCGCCGGCACGGGCAAGGCGACCCGGCTGTTCACCGGACGGGACGTCACGGTCACCGCGACCGAGCCGGACGAGGCCATGCTCGCCGAGCTGCGTAAGCACGTGCCAGCAGGCGTCCGGACCGTGCGGGCCGCATTCGAGGACCTGCGGCCGGTCGCGAGGTACCACCTGGTCTACGCGGCAGCGGCTCTGCACTGGACGACACCGGAGGGCCGATGGTCGCGGATGGCCACGCTGCTGGAACCGGGCGGCGTGTTCGCCTCGTTCGGTGGACCAACCCAGCTGGTCGACCCGGCGGTGGCGGACGCTGTCCGCGCCGCCCGGGCGCCCTTCCTGGAGACCGACGAGATTCCATCCCCCGATGGCACGCCCCCGGGACAGGCCATGCAGTGGCCGGGCACCGAGCTCCAACGGTCCGAATGGTTCACCGATGTGCGGCAGACCGTGATCGAGCGTCGACTGACGATGAGTGCGCGCGACTACATCGGGCATCTGTCGACGATCTCGGCGTATCTCGAGCTGCCGAGCTCGAAGCAGGAACAGGTCTTCAGCCAGATCGGGCAGGTCCTGCCCGCGACGGTCGAGCTCTCCGCCGACATCATCGTGCATCTCGCGCGTCGACGCCTCGAGCAGTAGCGCCGGCGCGGGTGGTCAGACCAGGAACTCCTCCCGCATCCGCGCGCCCAGGTTGATCCCGCCCACCGCCCGAGGGCCGGTCGGGTCGTGCACGGCCACGGTGTTGTTGCGCCGCATCAGCTCCCGGACCGCGGGCGGTAGTCGCGGTGGGTCGTCCATGGCCGCGAGGACCTGCCCGGCACTGGAGATCAGTCGATCGGCCAGCGCGGCGGCGTCGGTGTCCACCCGCACCCGGCCGTACTCCCAGCCCGACGTGGTCAGGTCGAGCACCTCGAACACGCGGGTCACCAGCGGGTTCGGGTCGGTCACCCGGTCGAGGCGGCGCGCCCGGCTGCCGAGCACCGTGACAGCGGCGGCCACCTGCGCGTACGGGTGGAAGCCACACGGCAACGCGAACAGCGGCCAGCGCAGGGCCGGGCCCGCCTCCTTCCACAGCGGCCGGTAGTTACGGCGGTGCACGAGCAGTCGACGGCCCGTCCGTCGGTGGATCTCCTGGGCCTGGGCCTGAAGGTCCACGTGGGCCTCATCGGCGACCTGACTCACGATCCGGGTCGCCACCACCAGGCCGTCGTCACTGTCGAGCGAACCGGTGAGCGCCTCGACCTGCTCGTTGAACCGGATCCGCGCGTGGGGGCCGTACCGGGACTGGACGTCGTGCAGCAGCGCCTGCTGGCGTCCCGGGTCGAGCTGGATTCGCCTACCGCCCAGCAATCGACGGAGCCAACGCATGTCGCCTCGATTCAGCAGAGCCGTCGCGGACGGCGGCAATGCTAGTGCGTCGACCCTCCCTCGTGTTCCCAAGGGGGGCTGATCGATTCCGCTCTCGGAGACGGCGATCACCGCCGACGCGGCGTGATCAGCCCCGACTCGTACGCCCACACGACCAACTGGGCCCGGTCGCGGCAGTGCAGCTTCGTCATCGCCCGGTTGACGTGTGTCTTGGCGGTCAGCGGGCTGATCACCATGCGCGCGGCGATCTCGTCGTTGGTCAGCCCGCGGGCGACCAACTCGACGATCTCCTGCTCCCGGGCGGTCAGCACGTCGCGTCCGGCCATCGGCACGGCCGGCGGTGGGCCGGCCACGAACTCACTGATCAGTGTGCGGGTGACGGTCGGCGCGAGCAGCGCGTCACCGCGCGCGACGACGGTGACGGCGTGCAGCAGGTCGGCGGGGTCGGCGTCCTTGAGGAGGAAGCCACTGGCGCCCGCCCGGAGGGCGGCGAACACATAGGAGTCGAGACCGTAGTTGGTGAGGATGAGAACGCGGATCGCGGCGAGGTCGGGATCAGCGGCGATGCGCCGGGTGGCCTCGATGCCGTCGAGGCCGGGCATCTGCACGTCCATCAGGACGACGTCCGGGCGCAGACACCGCGACAGGTGGACGGCCGAGGTGCCGTCGGTCGCCTCGCCGACGACCTCCAGGTGGTCCTCGGCGTCGAGCAGTGCCCGGAAGCCGGCTCGCATCAGCGCCTGGTCGTCGGCGAGCAGCACCCGGATCATCCCGGCTCCTCCGGGCAGCGGACGGTCATCGCGGGCCGTCCAGCGGGAAGGTGGCCCGTACGGTGAACCCGTGGTCGTCGTGCGCGGCGGTCCGCAGCGTGCCGCCCAGGGCGCTGACCCGTTCCCGCATGCCGCGCAGGCCCACGCCCGGGGTCAACGGCTCGGCCGGTGACGCCTGACCGTCGTCGGTGACCGCGACGGTCAGCTCCGCCGGGGCGTACTCGACCTGGATGTGCGCGGTCGCGGGGCCGGCGTGGCGGGCCACGTTGGTGAGCGCCTCCTGGATGACCCGGAACCCGGCCTGGTCGACCTCGTCGGGCAGGTCCCAGCGCTGGCCGGTGACGGTCACCTGCACCGGTACGCCGACCGCCCGGGTCCGCTCGGCCAGCTCGTCCACTCGGGCCAGCCCGATTCGATCGCCGTCGGTGGGTGCGCGGAGGACGTCGAGGGTCGTGCGGAGTTCCCGCATCGCGGCGCCGCTGGCCTCCTGGATCGCCAGCAGCGTGGCCGACGGCTCCTCGCCGTGTTTGCGGGCCAGGTGCACGGCGATCCCCGCCTGCACCTTGATCACCGAGATGCTGTGGGTCAGGGAGTCGTGCAGGTCGCGGGCGATGCGCAGGCGCTCCTCCCCGGCGCGCCGCAACGCCATCTCCTCGCGGGTGCGTTCGGCCTCGATCGCCCGCTGCTCGACCTGCTCCAGGTACGCCCGGCGCTGCCGCGCGACGAGCCCGGCGACGTTGGCCGCCACGAACCAGCCGAGCAGCAGGGCCGTCCGCTCGGCGACCAGCTGGCCGGGTCGGCCGGCCGGCGCCATCGAGATGTCGCGGGCCAGGAAGCTACCGAGGAAGGCGAGGCTGGCCACGGCGGCGGCCGACCGGTGTCCCTGCCAGGCGCTGACGTAGACCGCGCAGAGCACGGGGAACGCGGCCGACACCCCGGGGTGCACCCGGACGTGAACGGCCAGCATGGCGACGGTGACCACGCCCAGCGCCACCACCGGGTAGCGCCGGCACGCCGCCAGGGCCACCACCGTGGCGAGGACCAGGGCGACGTCGAGCACCTCGACCGTCGCGGCGTCCGGGGTGAGCACGGCGTTGCCGAGCAGGAGGACACCGAGGGCGAGACCGCCGAGGGCGTACGGGAGGTCGCGGCGCATGGTCGCACTGTAGAACGGCCGTCGTCGGTGGAGCATCCCGCGCGCGTGGTAGCCGCGGCGTACCACGGATGCGGTATGAGCGGCGGGACAAGTGTCTGCGGCGGCACGACGTTTTCCCAGGCCGCCGCCGCAAGCATCGAGCCCATGACATACCGCTTCTTCACCCCCACGCCGACGAGGGCGGCCACCGGCCGCACCGCGGCCGTCTACCAACAGTCGCGCGACGACTTTCTCGGCCCGTTGCCGACCTTCCAGGCGCTCTCGGCCGTGCCGGACGTGCTGGCCGCGACCTGGGCCCTGATGCGGGAGGCGCTGCTCGCCGGGGACGCGCCCCGGGTCGACCGCGAACTCGTCGCGGCCGCGGTGTCCCGGGCCAACCACTGTCAGTTCTGCGTCGACGCCCACGTGCTGCTGCTGCACGCGCTGGGCGCACCGAAGCTGGCCGAGGCCGTCGCCCGGGGCGAGACGCCCCCCGAGCCGAGGCACGCCCAGCTCGTCCGCTGGGCGCAGGCGAGCCGCAGCCCCGGAGCCGCCGACTGGACCAGCCCGTACCGCCCGGAGATCACCGGCACCCTGCTCGCCTTCCACTTCATCAACCGGGTCGTCTCCGCGTTGCTCGACCCCGATCTGCTCCCCGGCGGCCTGCAACGCTCCCCACTGGTGCGCTCGGTCGGGGGCCGGCTCTACGCCAAGGCGGCCCGGGAGCCGAAGGAGCCCGGCCGAAGCCTCCCGCTCCTCGACGCCGACGCGACCGCATCACCTCCCGCCTGGGCGGGGGACAGCCCGGTGGGCGTCGCCTACGCGTCGTTGCGGAACGCCGCCACCCGGGGTGGGGAAGACCTGCTGGGCGACGTGGCGCGCCAGACCGTCACGGCCACCGTGCGCTGGGAGGACGGGCGGTTCCCGGCCCGGCCCGCGGACTGGGCCGTCGACCTGGTCCGGGACGTGCCGGGCACGGACCGCATCGGGACGCGGATCGCGTTGCTGGCGGCGTTCGCTCCCAGCGCGATCAGCCCGGGCGACGTCGCACTCTGGCGGCTCTCCCACCCCGCCGACGCCGACCTCGTGCGGTTGGTCGCGTACGGGGCGATCACGGCCACCGATCACGTCGCCCAGGCCCTCGCCTCGGCGCACCTCTAGGAGGTAACCCATGCGCAAGGCATTCGTCATCACCAGCGCCCTGCTGCTCGTCGCGTTCGCCGTGCAGTTCGTCCTCGCCGCCGTGGGCGGGTTCACCAGACCCACCGGCGAGGACGCGTACGCGCTGCACAGCGTCAACGGCATGGCGGTCATCCCGATTCTCACAGTGCTCACCGCCCTGTTCGCCGCGCTGGCGAAGGCGCCGGGAAGGCTCATCGGACTGGCGATCCTGCCGATCGGCCTCGTCCTCCTCCAGCCGCTCATCGCCATGCTGGCCGAGGCGTCCACTGACGCGTCGGGTGTCAGCACCCCGCTCGGCCTGACCATCGGTGGATTGCACGCGCTCAACGGAATCATCGCGGTGCACGTCGTGGTCGGCGTCCATCGGGCGGCGCGGAAGCTGGCCGTCCCGGTTCCCGCCGGCGCGGCTCGGCTGGTCACCCGGGAAGGAGAGCCGGCATGACCACCGGGTCGCTGCTCGTGGCCGACCTCGTGATCGCGGTCCTCGCGACCGCCGCCTGGCTGGGGGGTGGCGCCGCGTCCGCCGCCCGCCGCCGCCCGCTCGCACTGGGACTGGCGGCCGTCGCACTGCTCGCCACGCTCGCCCGCGCGATCACGATCACCGCCCTCGCCCGCGCCGGCTGGTGGTTCGCCGCGGAGAAGATCTTGATCGCGGGCCCGCTGTCGCTCGCGGCGGTGGGCGTCGCCGGTCCGCGGTTGCTGCGGGCCCCGGGCGACATCCGGGCCGTCGCGCTTCCGCTGCTCTTCGCCGGGTACGCCACGAGCAGCGCCCTGCTCGTGACCATCCTGCACGGCTATCCGGCGTCGGCCGGGGCGGGGCTGCTCGCGGTCGCCGGGGTCGTGGCGGCGACGGTGATCTCGGGACGTGCGCTCGGTGCGCGCCCGTCCCGGAGGGTGTCCCGGGTGGCCCTCGTGGTGGCGGTCGCGGCGCTGCTGACCGGAACCGGGCTGACCGTCGCCCCGGGCGCCGCGCCCGCCGTACCGCATGGTCATGGTTCTTCGGCGGCCCGGATCGCCGACGAACCCACCCGGCGGTTCACCCTGACCGCCGGGACCGCCACGGTGGACGCGGGCGGCCGGAACGTCGCGGCCTGGGCGTTCAACGGGCAGGTCCCCGGACCGGAGTTGACCGCCACCGTCGGCGACGTCCTGGAGGTGACGCTGCGCAACCGGGACATCGGGCGCGGTGTCACAGTGCACTGGCACGGGTACGACGTGCCGAACGACCAGGACGGGGTACCCGGGGTGACGCAGGCGGCGGTGCGGCCCGGGCAGGAGTTCGTCTACCGGTTCCGCGCCGATCAGGCCGGAACGTACTGGTACCACACGCACTCGGCCTCCGATGTCGGCGTGCGGATGGGTCTCTACGGGGTGCTGGTGGTGCGACCGGGCCCGGTGACCGGGCTCGACGTCACAGTGCCGGTGCACAGCCTGGCGGGCCGTCCGTTGCCCGCGCCGAGAGTGGAGCAGGTCGAGGCCGGCGTGCCGGTGCGATTGCGGCTGATCAACACCGACAGCACGACGCACCGGTACGCCCTCGCCGGGACCGCGTTCCGGGTGGCCGCGATCGACGGCGTCGACCTGCGGGGCCCGACGCCGCTGGTGGACACGGCCGTGCTGATCCCGGCCGGCGGCCGCTACGACCTGGTCTTCGACGGGCCGGCGACCCCGGTGGCGCTGTTCGTCGACGGACGGGCCGTCTATTCGACCGGCCCGGTGTCGACGGCGACCGGCGCCTGGCCGGTGCTCGATCCGCTCGGCTACGGCGCGACCGCTCCGGTGCCCTGGTCCCGCTTCGACAAGACGCTCACCCTCGTCCTCGATCGCGGCCTCGACCTGCGCAAACTGCTACCGCGGTACGCCCACACCGTCAACGGCGCGGCCGACCCGGACATCCCACCGCAGGTCGTACGCCTGGGCGACGTCGTGCGGTTCACGATCGTCAACCGGTCGCAGATCGTGCACCCGTGGCACCTGCACGGCCACCACGTCCTGGTGCTGGCCCGCGATGGAGAGCCGGTGGCCGGAAGCCCGTTGTGGCTGGACTCGTTCGACGTCCGTCCGGGCGAGGTGTGGGAGGTGGCGTTCCGGGCCGACAACCCGGGAATGTGGGCCAATCACTGCCACAACCTGGCGCACGCCGATGCCGGGATGACGCTGCATCTCATGTACTCGTGATCGCGGAGGCCTGTAGTTTTCTGTCATGACTGAGGACACCTTCCGTTCGGTGGCGATCGAGCGCACCAGCCTGGGCAACTACGTCGTGCGGAACTCCCGGGGCGGGTCGGTGTCGTTGGGCACGGGCGAGGACGGCAGTTTCACACCGGTGGAGTTGCTGCTGGCCGCCATCGGCGGCTGCACCGCGGTGGACGTGGACCACATCACCAGCCGTCGTGCCGAGCCGACCGAGTTCGCCGTCGCCGTCACCGGTGACAAGATCCGGGACGAGGCCGGCGGAAACCGGATGCGCAACCTGCGGGTCGAGTTCACCGTGACGTTCCCGGAGGGCGCGGAGGGCGACGCGGCCCGTGCCGCGCTGCCCCGGTCGTTGCAGCAGTCGCACGATCGGTTGTGCACCGTCTCCCGTACCGTCGAGCTCGGCACTCCCGTCGCGATCGCCGAGGGCCCCGGGCCCACCGGAGACTGATCGTCGCTGAGCACGGCTACTCAGGTCCGTGCGGTTCGTTCGTGTGAGGGTGACGCATGCGTCGACTACTGGTGCCACTGCTGATCGTCCTCACCCTGGCGGTGGCGTGCGCCGACCCGAACGCCCAGCCGGGTCGCTCGGACCCGACGGGCGCGGAGGCGGCGCCCACCGAGCTGCTCGCCGACGGCAGCGTGCCCTGGGCCGACCTGAAGATCACCGGCGAGGACCTCAACGGGCGCCCTGCCGCGCCGAGAAAGCCGGCCACCGGCAGTGAACCGTGCCGGGCGGAGCAGCTGACCGGCCGGCTGACCACCTGGACGCGGCCCGGCACCGGCGGTGAGACGTCCCGGGGCTTCGACGCCGCCATCGGCAAGCTCATCGGCGAGGTGGACGTGCGGAACTCGTCGACGGTCGAGTGCACCCTTCAGGGCGAGGTGCCCACGACCATGCTCGCCGGCGGCCGCGAGATCCCGATGCTCTACACCCACGGCATCGACGAGGAGGGCCGCACCCGGGTGGTCGCCGTGCCGGCCGGCGGCAACGCCAGCCTGCGGCTGGACTGGTCCGGGCCGTTCTGTCAGCCCGTGAAGGGGTCGTTGGAGCTCGCGATCGAGCTGCCACACGACGGCGGCAGGTTGCGCGCACCGGTCACCGCCGACGAACGTCCGGGCTGTCCGCAGGGGGAGGGGGTCCACCCCCGCACGCGGGGGACGCTGTCCGCGAGCGGGTTCACCGAGCCGGTGACGGTGTCGAAGCCCCCGTCCTCGCCGCTCGAAAAGCTCACCGTCGCTGTTCAGGGGCCAACGACCGCCGTCGCCGGGTCGCGGCTCACCTTCCGGGTGACGCTGGGCAACCCGACCGACGGCCCCCTCGCGCTGGACCCCTGCCCGGGCTACCTGGTGGAACGGTTCTCTCTCGGCGACGCGACAAACGACGCGGTGAACTCGGCCCAGCTGTACCGGCTGAACTGCCGCGCGCTCCCGCAGATCCCCGCCGGAGGCAGCGCCGTGTTCGAGATGGTCGCCGAGGTGCCGGCCTCGATGCGGGCCGGGCGCGAGCTGACCGTGACGTGGAAGTTCTACCTGCCGCACTACGTGCAGCGGAGCGGCCAGTTCGGTGTCCTCACCCTCACCATCGTCTGAGAAGGGGCGCCGCCCGGCCAGTCACACCGGGCCAGTCGACGTAGGTGAGAACAAGAGATAGATGCTGTTGAGTGCATGGGAGCGCTCCCGTAACATACCTGACGCGGCCTGTTAACGCTCACAATCAGTCACTGAGCAGCGACCACCACCAATGCATAGGCCGTCATCCCGCGAGGAGGGTGCTATATGACCAGATCCAGAGCCACCAATGTCGGTCTGGTTGCGGCCGGCGTCGGCTTACTGATGTCGTCGACAGTTGTCGCGGCGCTGCCGGCCGGTGCCGCGGCTGAGGGTTGTTCGGTGAACTACGCCGTGTCGTCGCAGTGGCAGGGCGGCTTCGGCGCCAACGTGGCGATCACGAACCTGGGTGACCCGTTGAGCAGTTGGACGCTGACCTGGTCGTACGGCGCCGGGCAGACGGTGACGCAGGCCTGGAACACGTCGCTGACGCAGAGCGGGTCGGCGGTGACGGCGAAGAACGTGGGCTACAACGGTGCGGTCCCGACCAACGGCACTGTGTCGTTCGGGTTCAACGGGTCCTGGACGGGCAGCAACCCCGACCCGACGAGCTTCGCCCTGAACGGTGTCGCCTGCACAGGTGGCACGACGACTCCGCCGCCGACCGATCCGCCGCCGACCGACCCGCCGCCGACGACCCCGCCGCCGTCGGAGACGTGCAACCTGCCCTCGACGTACCGGTGGTCCTCCACCGGGGTGTTGGCGACCCCGAGGTCGGGCTGGGTGTCACTCAAGGACTTCACCGTCGCCCCCTACAACGGCCAGCAACTCGTCTACGCCACCACCCACGACAACGGCACCCGGTGGGGCTCGATGAACTTCGGCCTCTTCACGAACTACTCGCAGATGGCCTCGGCCAGCCAGAACGCGATGAACAACGCGACCGTCGCGCCGTCGCTGTTCTACTTCGCGCCGAAGAACATCTGGGTGCTCGCCTACCAGTGGGGTGGGCCCGCGTTCTCCTACCGGACCTCGACCAATCCGACCAACCCGAACGGATGGTCGGCGGCGCAGACGCTGTTCAGCGGAAGCATCACCGGTTCGGGCACCGGCCCGATCGACCAGGCGGTCATCGGTGACGACACGAACATGTACCTGTTCTTCGCCGGTGACAACGGCAAGATCTACCGGGCCAGCATGCCGATCGGCAACTTCCCCGGCAGCTTCGGCTCCAACTACACGACCATCATGAGCGACACCACCAACAACCTGTTCGAAGCTGTTCAGGTCTACAAGCTCCAGGGCCAGACCCGTTATCTCATGATCGTCGAGGCGATCGGGTCGCAGGGCCGCTACTTCCGCTCGTTCACGGCCACCAGCCTGGGCGGCTCGTGGACGCCGCAGGCCACCAGCGAGAGCAACCCGTTCGCCGGCAAGGCCAACAGCGGTGCCACCTGGACCAACGACATCAGCCACGGCGAGTTGCTGCGCACCAACGCCGACCAGACCATGACCGTCGACGCCTGCAACCTGCAACTGCTCTACCAGGGCCGTTCCCCGCAATCCGGCGGCGACTACGGCCTCCTGCCGTACCGGCCGGGTCTGCTGACCCTGCAGCGCCCGGTCTGATCACGCTCGACTGACCCGCGACGGGCGGGCTCGGCGTGCCGCCGAGCCCGCCCGCACCGATCCACTCGGGTTCATGGAAGTCGCGGTATCCCGGCCGTCCGGACGCCACGACTTTCTTGAACGCGAGTCGATCAAGCAACAAACAGGGGATACGACACGCATCACCGGGGCCGCCTGCGGCCGACGAGTTTGGGACGATGCGCCGGTCGAACACCGACATCACCCGACTCGAAGGGATCCCCCGCGATGGCAAAGGTCATCTCCACGCTGTTCATCTCGGCCGACGGTGTGGCCGAGATCGACCCTGACTGGCACTTCCCGTACTTCGACGAGAACATGGGCCGCGCCGTCACCGAGGACTATGACGCCGCCAACGTGCTGCTCATCGGCCGCGAGACGTACGACAGCTTCGCCGGGGCCTGGCCCGACCGGGAGGCCGCGGGTGGCGACGACGCGCCGTTCGCCAAGCAACTCGGCGACATGCGCAAGGTCGTCGTCTCGCGCCAATCGCCGGAGTTCTCCTGGCGCAACTCCGAGCTGATCGACGGGGACCTCCTCGACGCCGTCGCCGCGCTCAAGGCCGATGCGGGCGTGCGGGGAGTCCTCATCCCCGGCTCGATCTCCGTGGTGCAGCAACTGCTCGCCGCGGGCCTGGTGGACGAGCTGCGTCTGCTGGTGCATCCGGTGGCCGCGCGCAAGGGCCGCAAGCTGTTCGACGAGGGCGACACGGCGTACCACCTGCGACTGGTGGCTTCGGAGGCGTTCCCGACCGGCGTCCTCCGCGTGATCTACGCGCCGGGCACGGCACCGACTCCGGTCGGCTACGACGAGATCACGGACCAGGTGCCGGCCGGAAACTAGGGCGCCTTCGGGGCCGGCTGCCGCGCCGGCCGTTCTCCGACCGAGGCCGTCACAGGCCCATGTGAAGATCTCGTCGTGACTGCGTGGACGTACAACGATCGCCCGGTGGGCGTCAGGTTCCTCACCGATCGGATCCCGGAGCCGGGCCGCACCGCCGTCGAGGACGAGCTGTGGGCCTGGGTCGTGCGGGGTGAGGCCGACGCGGACGAGTTCGTCGACTTCTTCGACGACGCCGACGAGCGCTGCGGCGCCCGTGACGACGAGCTCAGGGCGGCGCACGAGACGGCGTTGGCGGTTCGGCGGGGGCAGCAGCGCGAGTGGGGTGAGGTGCGCGGCAACCTCACCCGTGCTTTCGTCGAGCTCAACGAGCTGGGGGTGCTGGCGCGGGAGAACTTCAGCTGCTGTGGCACCTGCGCGAGCGCCGAGATCCACGACGAGCGGGACGACTCTCGGCACTGGCGCGGGTTTCTCTGGTACCACCAGCAGGACACCGAGTCACTGCTCGCGAGCGAGAACGGCGAGGTCTATCTCGGCTACGGCGTCTATCCTCCGGCCGACTTCGACGAGGTCGCCTACGCGGGGCTGTCGGAGGCCGAGCAGCAGGCCGACTACCAGGCCGACCTGGAACGACTGCTGGACGAGGTCGCGTTTCCGGTGCTCCGCAAGCACGGCATGGAAGTGGAGTGGAACCGCAAGCAGTCCCGCCGGGTCAGGGTCACCGGTGCCCAGTGGTACGCGCCGCTGGATTGACCACCACCGATTCATCCCACACTTCGGACCGGTGTTTAGTGAGGGCTATCGATATTGACGGTTGACGTCAGCGGCGACAGGATCTCGGGCACCACCACCCTGATCCCTCCTGGGAGGCGCCATGACCCGTCCCCGCCTGCCCCGCCTGCGGGCAGCCACCCGGTTCGCCGCACTCGCCCTCGCCACCGCCGGCGTGCTGCTCACCGTCGCCACCCCCGCCAGCGCCGCCGTGCCCACCGGCCGCTACGTCGCGCTGGGCGACTCGTACACCGCAGGCCCGCTGATCCCCACCCAGGTCGACCTCAACTGCCTACGGTCCAACCGCAACTACCCGTCGCTGGTGGCGGCGTCCGCCGGCTCGTCGTCGTTCGCCGACGTGAGCTGCTCCGGTGCCACCACTGACGACATCCTCTACGGCGGTAGCGGCCAACTGGGCATCACGTTGCCGCCGCAGCTCAACGCGGTCACGTCGAACACGTCGCTGGTGACGGTGCAGATCGGCGGCAACGACATCGGCTTCTCCGGCATCATCGGCGCCTGCGCCGAGGCGAGCGTCAGCAGCCCGCTCGGATCTCCGTGCAAGAACCGGTACACCGCCGGAGGAGTCGACCAGTTGCAGGCGCGGATCGTCGCCGCCACGCCGAAGGTCACCGCCGTGCTCCAGGCGGTCCGGCAGGCCGCACCGGGCGCGCGGGTCGTGGTGCTCGGCTATCCGGCGATCCTGCCGGACAGCGGTTACGGCTGCTGGCCGGTCGTTCCGATCGCCTACCAGGACGTGCCGTACCTGCGGGGCATCGAGAAGTCGCTCAACGCGATGCTGGCCAGCGCCGCGAGCGCCAACGGCGCCACCTACGCCGATGTCTACACCCCGTCGATCGGCCGCGACGCGTGCAAGGGCAGCGGCACCCGGTGGATCGAGGGCCTGGTGCCGCAGAACTCGGCCGCGCCGTTCCACCCCAACGCCCGAGGTGAGCAGGGCATGGCCACCGCTCTGATTGCAAGGCTGAACAGCTGACCGGGCCGTGATCGGCCGAGCCCGCCCCGCCGGCAACGGCGGGGCGGGTCACTCCTGCGGTGCGCCGCGCGGCGATGTCCAGCCCCGCTGTGCTTGAGATCGGGGAGTCCGGGGTACCGAAAGCTATGGCGAATGTGGGGCAAGTCGTCGGAGACCGTTACCGCCTGGTCGAAAGCATCGCCAGCGGCGGAATGGGTGACGTGTGGCGGGCGGTCGACGAGACCCTCGACCGCTGCGTGGCGGTCAAGATGCTGCAACCTCGGTTGGTTGCCGACGGCGGCTTCGGTGAGCGGTTCCGGCGCGAGGCGCGGGCCATGGCTGCGCTGCGTCACCCAGGTGTCGCCCAGGTCTACGACTACGGTGAGGTGTCCGAGTCCGGGGCGCCGGTCCTCGCCTACATCGTGATGGAATGCGTGCAGGGGCAGCCGTTGTCGGAGCGGATCGCCGAGGTCGGCCGACTGGACGTGGTCGAGACGATGTCGATCGCCGCGCAGACCGCCAGTGCCCTGCAAGCCGCGCATGACGCTGGTGTCGTCCATCGTGACGTCAAACCCAGCAATTTGATCATTGAACCGGACGGACACGTCGTACTCGTCGATTTCGGTGTTGCGGTGACGCAGGAAGCGGCGAGCCTGACCGGAACGAACCAGATCGTCGGCACCGCCCTGTACATGGCACCCGAGCAGGTCGCGAAGAACGAGACCACACCGGCGATCGACATCTACGCGCTGGGGGCTGTCGTCTACCACTGCCTCGCCGGTCGACCGCCGCACCAGGGCGAGAACGCCGTCGCGGTGGCGCTGCGGCATCTTGAGGAGGAACCGTCGCCGCTGCCCGAAGACGTTCCGGCGGAGGTCCGGGCTGTGGTCGCCACCGCGATGGCCAAGGAGCCGGCCGACCGCTTTCCGACGGCAGCGGCCATGGCCAGGGCGGCGCAGACACTCGCGGGCCCGTCTGACCACCTGCTGTCCACCGCGACCGGGGCGACCGAGGTCGGGGTGCGGACCGAGGTCACGGCTGCCCGGCGGTCGGCCCCCGGTGGCGCGGTGAGCCGGGCGGTCACTCCTGGGCCCAGAGCGCTCGCGGTGCTTCTCGGATCGTTGGCCGCCGCGGCTTCCGTCCTGGTGCTCGCCGATCCCATCGGGTTCATGCCCGGCCCGACCGGGCGACCGTCGACGCCTCCCGGGGTGCCGCCCGCGGTGTCGCCAACGGTGCCGACGCAGCGGGAACCGGGCCCCGGCGTCGGCGGCGGTGAACCAGACACCCGCGGTTCTGCGGGCCTACCGGTCCGAGCGCCGGGCTCCCCGACCCCGACGCCCACCCGGGCCGCGGGTGAGGGGACGGCGGACCCATCGACGCCGTCCGGTGGAAGCACCACGGGTGCGCCCGGTCCCACCGCGTCCGAGAGCGCTCCTGCGGAGCCGACGGAAGCCCCGACGGCAGCCCCGACGGGCGGAACGACAGCGGCACCGACCGAGGGGACGACGGAGAACCCAGCGGCGGACCCAACCTCGGAACCGTCGGCGGAGGAATCGACGGCCGAAGGAGAGACCGCGGCGCCGCAGGTGTAGCGGACGGTGGCGACAACCGGACCGTGCCGCACCGGTGACCCCGAGGCCGGCATGGACGCCGAGGCGGACGGCGGTGCCTGCGCAACGCAGTCTGGCGTGGCGACCGAGGCCGCCACGCCAGTGGTGCGATGTCAGGAACTGATCGGGGTCAACTGGTACGGCAGGTGACCGTCGGCCAGTTCCAGTTGCCGTTGGCCATGATCGTTACGCCGAAGTTGTTGCCGTTGCCGTTCGGCGTCGCGGTGACGGTGCCGCTGTTGCCGTTGACGGCGGCGTTCCAGCTGTTCTGGATGCTCTGGCCGCCACCCAGGCCGAGGCTGACGACCCAGTTGTTGGTGCCGCTGACCGCGACATTGAGGTTGAACCGGTCACCCCACTGCTGGCCGGCGGAGAGCGTCGCGCTGCAGTTGCCGGTCCCCGGGTTGCCGGTGGTGGGCGGGGTGGTCGGGTTGCCACCGCCGCTGCCCTCCCGGACGGTGATGTCGGAGCTTCCGCTGCTCTGGTAACCCTCGGTGGCCATGACCTGGTAGCTGTGGTTGGTGCCGAGGTTCAGGCCGGCCCGGGCCCAGGCGTCGAAGTGGTTGGCGGTGGTGATGGTGCCACTCGATCGCTTCTGCTGGCGGACGCTCCAGAACTGGTAGAACGTCTGGTTGCCGTCGATCGACGGGGCGTTGACCCGCTGGCTGCGGAGGATGTCGTAGGTGCCGCCGTCAGTGGTGACAGTGCCCATCCGGGTGGCGCCGCTACTCGGGTTGTAGCTGCCGAAGTTCTCCACCACGTAGTACTCGATGAGCGGGCTGCGCGTCCATCCGTACAGGGCGAGGTAGGTGTTGTTGTTGCCCGGGTTGTAGCTGCCCGAGTAGCTGACCGTCCGGCGGTTGCCGGTGGCCCAACCCTTGCCGCCGACCCAGTTGTTGGTGCTCCTGTCCCAACTGCTGGTGTATCGGCCGTCGGCGCGCAGCGTCATGCTGGCGTTGCCGCTGTCCTTCCAGAACGAGAAGTAGTACCCGTTGTGCGTGCCGGTGAGGCTCGACGTGAGGGTCCGGTCGGCCTCGGCGTACGCGTTGGTGGCCGTCATCGTGCCGGCGACGGCCACGACGGCGGCGCATGCGGCGCCCAGGAGCAGCCGCATGCGGCCGCGGCCTCTCGGTTTGGTGTGGCTGGTGTCGGTCATGGAACTGTTGCCTCCTCTGACGGCTGGCGGGGGCCAGCGGCGCGGTACGCCTCGGCAGGTTGCCGGTGGTCGGGTGACGGCCACGGCGTCGTACCGCTCGGTGGTGGTGGGCCGGTCGTCCTGCACGACGACCGGAGAAGTGGGTCGTGGTGGCTGGTGCTGACGACAATCGAGCGCCGTCGATGGCGACCGTATTAACCCAGCCGTCTCCTTGTCAACAATTTTCGGAAACAGCGTGGCAACACTGCTGTCGTCGCCGGAGCGGCATCCATCCAGGTCAGTAGTCGATCAGAGTTCAGGGCGGTCACCGAGGCGTCGCAACAGCCGAACACCAGTCGGGGTGGGAGCCGCCGAAAGTTCCGGAGACTTTCCGGACCAGGTGCCCCGACCGTGGCCAGCGGCACGGGCACACGCTCCCGTAGCCCGACCGGTCAGCGACGCCGCAGGGCGTTGAGCCGGGCGGCCTGGCGGGTCAGGTGGTCGCGTTCGGCGAGGTTGGTGGCCTGCTGGGCGGCCTCGGCGTACAGCCGCGCCGCCGTTGCCAGATCGCCGTCGCGCTCGTGCAGGTACGCCGCCACCGCCGTGTACCGGGGCAGTGTCTCGTCCACCGCCGCGAGCGCCGTCAGACCGGCCCGGGGACCGTCGGCCTCGCCGACCGCGACCGCGCGGTTGAGTCGGACGACCGGGTTCCCGGTCAGGCGCGCGAGTTCGTCGTACCACTCCACGATCTGCACCCAGTCGGTCTCGGCGGCGGTCGGCGCGTCCGCGTGCAGCGCCGCGATGGCCGCCTGGGCCTGGAACTCGCCCAGTTGGTCGCGGGCCAGGGCCGCCTGGAGGATCTCGACGCCCTCGGCGATCGACCGGGTGTCCCAGCGGCTGCGGTTCTGCTCGGCGAGCGGCACCAGGCTGCCGTCGGGCGCGGTCCGGGCGGCCCGGCGGGCGTGGTGCAACAGCATGAGGGCGAGCAGCCCCGCCACCTCGGGGTGGTCGATCCCGGCCGCGAGCTGCCGGGTGAGCCGGATGGCCTCGGCGGCGAGGTCCACGTCACCGGAGTAGCCCTCGTTGAAGACCAGGTAGAGGACGCGCAGCACGGTGGCGACGTCACCGGGTCGGTCGAACCGCAGCCCGGAGACGGTGCGCTTGGCCCGGCTGATGCGCTGCGCCATGGTCGCCTCGGGCACCAGGTAGGCGTGGGCGATCTGCCGGGTGGTCAACCCGCCGACGGCGCGCAGCGTGAGGGCGACCGCGGACGACGGCGTCAGCGACGGGTGGGCGCACAGGAAGTAGAGCTGGAGCGTGTCGTCCACCGTGGGAGTCGGCCCTGGCGCCGGCTCCTCCTCGACGAGATCCTCGCGCCGACGGCGAGCGGTGTCGGCTCGGGCGGCGTCGAGGAACCGTCGCCACGCCACAGTGGTCAACCAGCCCAACGGATCGCGCGGCGGGTCGGCCGGCCAGACCCGGACCGCCTCGACCAGGGCGTCCTGCACGGCGTCCTCGGCCGCCGCGAAGTCGATTCCGCGGCGGACGAGGATCCCGAGGACGCTCGGCGTGAGGCTGCGCAGCAGCGTCTCGTCCATCGGAGCCGTCACTCCGTGATGGTGGGGGGCTCGCTCAGGAACGGGCGCAGCTCCAGCCACTCGTGGATCGGCTTTCCGCCTGCCCCGGGGGCGGCCGACAGTTCCCCGGCCAGCTCGACGGCGCGGTCGTGGCTGTCGACGTCGATCACCATCCAGCCGGCGATGAGATCCTTGGTCTCGGCGAACGGGCCGTCGGTGACCGGCGGGCGGCCCTCGCCGTCGTACCGGACGAACGTCCCCTCCGGGGCGAGTGCCTGAGCGTCGACGAACTCACCGGTGCCCTCGAGTCGGGCCGCGAAGTCGCGCATGTACTGCACGTGGGCCGAGATCTCCGCCGGCGTCCACTGGTCCATCGGCACGTCGTTCACCGCGGCCGGGGCGCCCCGGTAGTGCTTGAGCAGCAGGTACTTGGCCATCGTGATGCTCCTTGGTGCTGGCTGCGACCCAGTGTGGTCGCGTTCACTGCGGGGACGGAGCCGGTCGGCACTTCTCGACATGGGTGTCCGGTTTTTTTCCTCCCGCAGGTTAACCTCGGGTGAATCGTCCGCCGTTGGGGTACCTCGGGCGGCACAAAACTTGATTCGTTCCAAAATAGTGAGCTAGTGTTCGTACCCGTGATGTCCGACTTCGAGGCGCAGCTGCGGGCCGTCTCGTTGCGCGTGACCCGGCCCCGGTTGGCGGTGCTCACGGCGCTGCGCGACCACCCGCACGTCGGCACCGACGCGGTGATCGCGCTGGTCCGCGCGGAGCACCCCACGGTCTCCCACCAGGCGGTGTACGACGTGCTACGCGTGCTCACCGATGCCGGCCTGGTGCGGCGCATCCAGCCGGCCGGGGCGACCGCCCGCTACGAGTCCCGGGTCGCGGACAATCACCACCATGTCGTGTGCCGCTCCTGCGGCGCCATCGCCGACGTCGACTGCGCCGTCGGTCACGCCCCCTGTCTCACCGCCGCGGGCGACCACGGTTTCGTGGTCGACGAGGCGGAGGTCGTCTACTGGGGCACCTGCCCCGACTGCGCGACCGAACGCACGCCCCAGAGATCCGCAAGCTCGGAAGGAAGTACATGAGCGACACCCAGGACAACGGCCCCGTCAGTGCGCAGGGCGTGGACCAGAAGGCAGCGGCCGGCTGCCCGGTCGCGCACGACTCGGTGACCGCGCACGGCAGCGAGAGTGAGAACCCGGCGATCGACTCGCCGACCCCGAAGACCGGCGGTCGTCCGCGCACCAACCGGGACTGGTGGCCCAACCAGCTCGACCTCTCGGTGCTGCACGCTCACTCGTCCAAGGGCAACCCGCTGGGCGAGGACTTCAGCTACGCCAAGGAGTTCGCGAAGCTCGACGTCGAGGCCCTCAAGCGCGACATCATCGAGGTGCTCACCACCTCGCAGGACTGGTGGCCGGCCGACTTCGGCCACTACGGCGGCCTGATGATCCGGATGAGCTGGCACGCCGCCGGCACGTACCGCATCGAGGACGGTCGCGGCGGCGCCGGCGACGGTGGTCAGCGGTTCGCCCCGCTCAACAGCTGGCCGGACAACGCCAACCTGGACAAGGCCCGCAGGCTGCTCTGGCCGGTCAAGCAGAAGTACGGCCAGCAGATCTCCTGGGCCGACCTGCTCGTGCTCGCCGGCAACGTCGCCCTGGAGTCGATGGGCTTCAAGACCTTCGGCTTCGGCTTCGGCCGCGAGGACGTCTGGGAGCCCGAGGAGATCTTCTGGGGTCCGGAGGACACCTGGCTGGGTGACGAGCGCTACGCCTCCGAGAAGGAGATGGCGGCCGGCGTCGGCTCGACCGAGATGGGGCTCATCTACGTCAACCCGGAGGGCCCGCGCGGTAACGCGGACCCGGCCGCGGCGGCGCACTTCATCCGCGAGACCTTCGGCCGGATGGCGATGAACGACGAGGAGACCGTCGCCCTCATCGCCGGTGGTCACACCTTCGGTAAGACCCACGGTGCAGGCGTCGCCGACAACCACGTGGGCCCGGAGCCCGAGGGCGCTCCGCTGGAGGCACAGGGCCTGGGTTGGCTGAGCACCCACGGCAGCGGCAAGGGCGGCGACACGATCACCAGTGGTCTCGAGGTGACGTGGACCGACGTGCCGACGCAGTGGAGCAACCGCTTCTTCGAGATCCTCTTCGGCTACGAGTGGGAGCTGACCACCAGCCCCGGCGGCGCGAAGCAGTGGGTCGCCAAGGACGCCGAGGCGATCATCCCGGACCCCTTCGACCCGGCGAAGAAGCACCGGCCGACGATGCTCACGACCGACCTGTCGCTGCGCGTCGACCCGGCGTACGAGAAGATCTCCCGCCGCTTCCTGGAGAACCCCGACCAGTTCGCGCTGGCCTTCGCCAAGGCGTGGTACAAGCTGCTGCACCGCGACATGGGCCCGATCGAGCGCTTCCTCGGGCCGTGGGTGGCCGAGCCGCAGCTGTGGCAGGACCCGGTGCCGGCCGTCGACCACGAGCTGGTGGGCGACGCCGACGTCACCGCGCTCAAGGCGAAGGTTCTGGAGTCCGGTCTCACGACCGACCAGCTGGTCTCCACCGCCTGGGCCTCTGCCGCGAGCTTCCGGCACACCGACAAGCGCGGCGGCGCCAACGGGGCGCGCATTCGCCTCGAGCCGCAGCGCAGCTGGGAGGTCAACCAGCCCGAGCAGCTGGCCACCGTCCTCGCCACCCTTGAGGGCATCCAGCAGGAGTTCAACTCCGCCGGCGGGGCGAGCATCTCGCTCGCCGACCTGATCGTGCTGGCCGGTTCGGCCGCCGTCGAGAAGGCGGCGCGGGACGCCGGCGTCGAGGTGACCGTGCCGTTCCGGCCGGGCCGCACCGACGCGACCCAGGAGCAGACCGACACCGATTCCTTCCGGGTCATGGAGCCGCGCGCCGACGGTTTCCGCAACTACCTGCGCGCCGGCGAGAAGACCCAGCCGGAGGTGCTGCTCATCGACCGTGCCTACATGCTCAACCTGACCGCGCCCGAGATGACCGTCCTCATCGGCGGCCTGCGCTCCCTCGGCGCCAACGTCGGCGGCAGCCAGCACGGTGTGCTCACCGACCGGCCGGGTGTGCTCACCAACGACTTCTTCGCCAACCTGCTCTCCCCGGGCACCCGGTGGAGCGCGTCGAAGTCCGACGAGCACGTGTACGAGATCCGCGACCTGGCCACCGATGAGGTGAAGTGGACCGCCAGCGCGGTCGACCTCATCTTCGGGTCCAACTCGCAGCTGCGCGCCCTCGCCGAGGTCTACGCCAGCCAGGACGCCCGCGACAAGTTCGTGGCCGACTTCGTGGCCGCCTGGACCAAGGTCATGGAGCTCGACCGGTTCGATCTCGCCTGACAGGTACCACCGACGAGCCCCGGCCGATCCGCCAGTGATCGACCGGGGCTCGTCGCCCTTTGCGTGCCGTTCGACGCGGCACCAGCGCCGTCCACCTCGATGTCACCTGCGTGCCATTCCCTTAGCGACGAATCCCATGGATGATTTTTCTGTCTCATTGATCAGCTGGCGGACGGGCCCATCCATGGCAAGGTGTTGATCCTGCCCGGGCGGCGGGCGCGGACCTAGTCACGCAGGGAGTCAACGTGGCCCATCCCGACCTGCAGGCCGAGGACGTGGACCAGCACGCCGCAACCCCTGCGATACCCCGGCAACGGTTGGTCCCCGCCCGGCAGCCCCGAGGGGGCGTCGCCGACACCGGCACCGCCTGGCGTCCGCTGCGGATCGCGATGATCGGCCAGAAGGGGATGCCGGCGACCTACGGCGGGATCGAACGGCACGTGGAGGAGATGGCCAGCCGGCTCGCCAGCTACGGCCACGAGGTCACCGTCTACTGCCGCCGGAGCTACGGCGAGACACCCGCCGACGGCTACCGGGGCGTACGGCTGCGCCAGACCCACACGATCGCGAGCAAGCACCTCGACGCCATCGTGCACGCGGCGACCTCGACCATGGCGGCGATGACCGCGCGGCCCGACATCGTGCACTACCACGGGCTCGGGCCGGCCCTGGTCGCCCCACTCCCGCGTGCCCTGTCCCGGGCGCGCGTGGTGCTGACCGTGCACGGGCTGGACAACCAGCGGGGCAAGTGGGGGCTCGCCGCGCGGGCGGTGCTGGGCAGCGCCCACTGGTTCAGCGGGTACGTCCCGCACCAGCGGGTGGCGGTCTCCCAGGGGCTCGCCGCCCACTACGGCGCCCGGTTCGGCCGCCCGACGACCTACATCCCGAACGGCGTCAACCCGGCCCGACCGGCGCGGACCCGTCAGATCCAGGACCGGTTCGGGCTGACCCCCGGCGGCTACCTGCTGCTGGTCGGTCGGCTGGTTCCGGAGAAGGCAGCCGACCTGCTGATCCGGGCCTTCCGCCGCACCGAGACCCCGATGCGCCTGGCGATCGTCGGCGGGTCGTCGTTCACCGACGACTTCGTGGACCGGCTGCGCCGGGAAGCCGGGGCGGACGACCGGATCGTCTTCACCGGGTTCGCCTACGGCGACCTGCTCGCCGAGCTGTACACCGGTGCCGCCGGCTTCGTCCAACCGTCCCGGTTGGAGGGACTGCCGTTGACGTTGCTGGAGGCGGCCGCGTACGGGCTGCCGGTGGTCGCCAGCGACATCGCGCCGCACGTGGAGGTGCTCAAGTCCGACACCGCCGGCGGGCGGTTGTTCCGCGACGGCGACGAGGACGACCTGGTCCGGGTGTTGACGTCGCTGCTCGCCGACCTGCCGGGTGAGCGGGCCGGTGCCGTGGCGCTGGGCGAGCGGATCACCAGCAGGTACAGCTGGGACACCGCCGCCCGCGAGTTGGAGCGGCTCTATCTCCGGCTGGCTCCGGTGCCGGGCCGACGGGCCAGGGCACGACTCGCGGTGGCCGCCGACTGACCGGGTGGCGTTCGCCGGGGGAGCGTCGGATCAGCCCCCCGGGGGACGGTGCAGTCGGTGCAACGGCCCCTTCTGCCGTCGGTGTGACAGGACTAGATTGAACCGATCTTGTGCCGGGAGGACATCGGTTGGCCGCGCCCGGCAGCGGCCGGGCAGCGCCGATTCAGTTCAGTGGGATCAGTGGAACAACACACGCAGCAGGTCACTCCGCTCATGACCAAGCGGCTCGACCCGGCCCGCCTGCTCACCGGCGGCGCGGCGCTGGCCGCCGCGGTGGTGGCGGTGGTCGCGGGTGTCTCCATGGCGGCCGGCGACCGCAGGGGCATGGTGCTGCCGCTCGCGGCGGTCGGGGGGATCGCGGTGGCCGTCCTCGCGCTGACCCGGTTCGCCGGGTACGTGCTGCTGATGCTCGCGGTGCGCTCCTGCGTCGACCTGTTCAAACTGACCGGCCCGAGCGCCGGCCAGGCAGACCCCGCCGGGGCGGCCCGGGCGGTGGACCCCTCCACCCTGCTCGCGGTGCTGTTCCTCCTCGCCGCCGGGCTCTGGCTGGCCGCACAGCTCAGCCGACACGGGCGGCTGCGCGGCTCCCCGCTCAGCTGGGCCATGCTGCTCGTCGGCGCCAGCAGCGTGGTCAGCGCCCTCGGTGCCAGCCGGCCGGCGAACAGCCTCCTGGAGGCGTTGCGGATCCTCACCGTGGTGGTGATGTTCGTGGTGCTGGAACAGCTCATGCCGGACACCGCGTCGATCCGTCGGGTCCTGCTCGCCTGCTACGCCTCGCTGGTGCTGGCACTGGGCTACACCGTCGTGCTGTCGCTGCTCGGCAACCCGCCGGCCGAGGTGAAGGGCGACTTCACCCGGATCAGCGGCACGTTCAGCCAGTCGACCACGTTCGGCCGCTACCTGATGTTCATGGTGATCTTCGGCTTCGCGGTGTACCGCTTCCTGGATCGTCGACTGCGGGCGTCACTCGGGGTGCTGCTCGCGCTCTCGCTGCTGTTCCTCCTGCTCACCAACACCCGCAGCGCCCTGCTCGGCGCGGCGATCGGCCTGGTGGTGGTCGCCGCGCTGCATCGCAGCAAGCGGATGCTGGTCACCCTCTGCGTGGTGGCGGTCGCCGGGGTGGCCCTGGTGCCCGCCGTCGGCGAACGCTTCGCCCAACTCGGTACGTCGCGCGCGGTCGGTGGAGACCCGACCGGAAACACCCTGGCGTGGCGGATCGGCTACTGGACCGAGATCGTCACGCTCGCCGACCGGAACCCGGTGACCGGCATCGGGCCGAACATGACCCAGCGCGAGACCGACGAGGCGAAGAAGCCGCACAACGACTTCCTGCGGGCGTACGTGGAGACCGGGCTGCTCGGTCTCGGGGCGTACCTGCTGATGCTGTTCGCCTTTCTGCACACCGCCCGGACCGCGCTGCGGCGCGCGCCGCCGGGCAGCTTCGAGCGTGGCGTCGCGGTCGGGTTCACCGGCTGCGCCGCCGCCTTCGTGGCGGTCAGCGCCGCCTCCAACGTCATCTCCAACGTGGTCACCCTCTGGTACTTCGTCGCGTTCGCCGCGGCGGCCAGTGTGATCGCCCGCCAACCGGCTCCGAACCTGACCGGCGAGCAGCCACGAGGCACGTCCGTCCCGGTTTGACTGAACGACAGCATTGGGGAAAAAGTGGAGATCGTCGACTACCTGCGGGTCGCCCGGCGGCGCCTCTGGGTACTCGTGGGGGTGCCGGTGCTCGCCACCGGCGCCGCGGCCGCCATCGTCCTGTTCGCGCCACAGCAGTTCAGCGGGACCGCGTACGTGGCGGCGCCGGCCCTGGTGGGCGGCGGCGCGGCCGGGACGCAGTACACCGGTACGCAGGCGGCGAACCAGTTCGTCGCGGCGTTCGGCGCGGCGGTCACCTCGCCGCGCGTGCTCGCCGACGTGGCCGCTGACACCGGGGTGGCGCCGGAGCGGCTGCGCGAAGGGCTCGCCATCACCCAGGTCGGCGCGAGCAGCCAGTTGGAGGTGACGTACACCGCCGGCGACCGGGCGAAGGTAGCGCCGGTGCTGACCGCGACCACCACCCGGGCGCTGGCCTTCCTCTTCTCCTCCCAGGTCGGCATCGCCACCGGCGAGGTCGAGGCGGCCAACGCCGACGTCACCGCGGCGACCAAGGCGATCGGTGAATGGGAGAAGGCGAACAAGGTCTCCCAGCCGGACCGGATCTACCAGGCGACGCTAAGCGAGCTGACCAGCCTGCGCCAGCAGCAGCTCTCCATGCAGGCGGTCGGCAACGGCCGGGGTGTCGCCGCGGCGACCGCCGCCATCACCGCCGCCCAGAAGAAGCTCGACGAGCTGGGGCCGAAGCTCCCCGACTACCAGGCCCTGCTCGCCCAGCGGGACGCGGCGACCAACGCCCTGTCCCAGGCGCGGGAGGGGTTGCAGGCGGCGCGGGCGCAGGCCCAGGCCGCCGATCCGAAGCAGGTGACCAGCATCGGCGAGGCGCACGAGGTGAGCCGGATGACGGAGCTGGTGCGCACCGCCCTGCCGGTGGGCGGTGCGGGTCTGCTGCTCGCGGTGCTGCTGGTGGGCGTACTCGAACTGCTCTCCCGGAGTCGTGCCGCCGCCCCGCCGGTGGCCCCGGCGGCGACCACCGCGGCCCCCTCGGTGCCGGCGGAGACCGTGACCGCGGCACGGCCGTGACCGTCGGAGAACGGGCCGCCGGGTGCGCGAGGTGACCGGCCGGTCGCCGGCCGCGCCGGAGGCCGGCGACCAGCAGGTACGCGGCATGGCCCGCGGCGGTGTGCTGAACCTGGGCAGCGCCGTGCTCAGCCAGGTGGCGCTCTTCCTGGTCATGCTGTTGCTGGCCCGGGCCCTGGGGATACGCGAACTCGGCCGGTACGCCCAGGTCTACGCCGTGCTGTCGCTGCTGGGGCTGCTCTCGCTCTCCGGCTTCCGGGCCGGGCTGACCCGGTTCGTGGCGGTGCATCTCGCCGACGACGAGCCGGCTGCCCTCCGGGGCGCGATCCGACTCGGGATCGGCATCTCGGCCGTGGCGTCCACAGTGATCGCCCTCGGTCTGGCGGTCGGCGCGCCGTGGCTCGCCGACGCCCTGCACGACCCGCAGCTCACCACCGGGCTGCGGTTGGCGGCGCTCTGCCTGCCCGCCGCCACCGTCTGCGAGGCCGCGCTCGCGGCCACCCGGGGGTGGCGCACGCAACGGGCCTACGCGCTCATCGGCCAGGTCTACGAGCCGGGCGCCCGGCTGGTGCTCACCGCGTTGGCGCTCGCCCTCGGGGCCGGCCTGACCGGCGCGTTCTGGGCGCTGGTGGCGGCGAGCTGGAGCGCGGCCGGGCTCGCCCTCGTGGCGCTGACCCGGATGGTGCGCCGGGTGCCCGCCGCCCGGCCCGCTTACCGGCCGGGCGAGCTGTTCCGGTTCTCCACCGTCAGCTGGGTCTCCTCGCTGTCGTCCACCGGGCTGATCTGGGTGGACGCGTTGCTGCTCGGGTTCTTCGACTACGGTCCCGACGCGATCGGCGTCTACCACGTGGCGACCCGGCTGGTCACGATCGCGGTGTTCGTGCTGGCGCCGGTCAACGCCTCGTTCGGTCCGCACCTGGCGCACCTCTACCACCAGGGTCGACTGGACGAGGTACGCCGGATCTACCGGGTCGCCACCGGTTGGGTGCTCCGGTTGTCGCTGCCGGCCTTCGTGGCGTTGCTGGTCTTCCCGGAGCAGTTGCTGCGCCTGGTCGGCGGGCCGGGTCTGGCCGGCGGCGCGGCGGTGACGGTGGTGCTGGCGCTCGGCCAGCTCGTCAACGCCGCGACCGGGCCCTGCGGGACGCTGCTGAACATGTCCGGCCGGGTCTCGGTCAACATGGTGGACAACCTCGCGGCCCTGCTGCTCAACGTCCTGCTCAACCTCTGGCTCATCCCGGCGTACGGAATTCTCGGCGCGGCGGTGGCCTGGGCGGTGTCGTTGGCGGCGGTGAACGTCGTCCGGGTCTGGCAGGTGCGCGCGCAGGTGCACACCGTGCCGGTGACGGCGGGCATGGTGAAGGGCCTGGTCGCCGCGCTGGTCGCGATGGGCGTCGGATTCGGTGTGCGGTGGTTGGTCGGGGGCGCGACCGCGCAGCTCGTGGTCGGTCTGGCCGCGATCGTGGTGGCGTACCTCGCCCTGGTGCTCGCCCTCGGGCTCAGTCGGGAGGACGTCATGGTGTTGCGGTCGGTGACCCGCCGAGGTGGTCGACGCGCCCTGGCCGACCCCGCCGGCCCCGCCGACGGTGCCGGTGTGGGCGCCGGCCGCAGCGGGGTGCGCTCGTGACCGGGGTCGCGCGGCGTCAGGTCACCGACCGGCTGCGCCGGGGGATACGCGCGGCGCGGGCGTGGGGGCGCGCGGCGAGGCCGGGGGACCCGGGACCGTTGCCCGACTTCCTGGTGATCGGAGGGCAGCGCTGCGGCACCACCTCGCTCTACCACCACCTCGCCGCGCATCCCCAGGTCCGGGCGGCCAGCGGCAAGGAGTTGCAGTACTTCAGCGTCCACCATGGTCGGGGGGTGCGGTGGTACCGGGCGCACTTCCCGCACCTCGCCCCGGGCGAGCGTACGTTCGAGGCGAGCCCCTACTACCTGTTCCACCCGAGCGTGCCGGCCCGGGTCGCGGCGACCCTGCCGCAGGCCCGCTTCGTCGCACTGCTGCGTGACCCGGTGCAGCGGGCGTACTCGCACTACCTGCACACCCGCTCGTACGGCGTCGAGCCGCTCTCCTTCGCCGACGCGCTGGACGCGGAGGAGGAGCGGCTGGCGCGGGCGACGCGGGGCGGCCCGGACAGTCCCGCCGCGCACCGGGCGTTGCGCAATTATTCGTACGCGGCCCGGGGGCGCTACGCCGAGCAGCTGCACCTGTGGTTCGCGCACGTCTCCCGGGAGCGGATCCACCTGGCCCGCACCGAGGACCTCCAGGCCGATCCGGCCGGCACGTACGCCGACATCCTGCGCTTCCTCGGACTGCCGGCCTTCGTTCCCGAGGCGTTCACCCGGCACACCCGTCGCGTCGACCCGGGCGTCTCCGAGCTGACCCCGGCCCTGCGGGACCGGCTGGGCGAGCACTTCGCGCCGCACAACGCCCGCCTGACCGCCCTGCTCGACTGGCCCGAACCCTGGCCCGGCTAGCGCACCGTGGCGAGGATCCGGTCCACCGGCTGGTCGGCGCGGAGCAGGACGGGGACGTCGGTGACGGTGGTGCCGTCGCCGGCTGCGCCCAGCGGGGAACCCACCGCCCCGGTCCGTCCGCCCGGTGTCGCCGGCACGGTCACCGGCGTCTTCGACGCCGACCAGAGCACCAGCGTGCTCGACCCGCCCCGGACGAACGCGACCCCGTTCAGCCTTCCGACGACCGAGGCGGGCAGCGGGATGACTGTGGCGTCCCGGGCCGCGTCGGCCAGGGCGGCCATCATCCGGCCGGCGTCCCGTTCGGTACCGTCCGGGTCGAGCAGGCCGTAGCGGACCTCGCTGCCGGCCGCATTGTTCGGGTTGTACGCCAACGGCAGCCAGCTGATCTCGCCGATCCCGCCGGCGGCCAGCAGGGTGACCGTCTTGACCATCTCCGCCGCCCGGCTGGCCGGGTCACCGTCGCCGTCGCGCCAGAACTGCCCGACCTCCCACGCCTGGATCGGCGTGCCCGGCGGTGTGGTGGCGCGCAGGTAGTCCAGCAGCGGGGCCACTCCGCTGAAGTGCTCGTAGAAGTGCACCTGCCGGACGTCGACGGTGCGGTCGGTCAGCAGCGACTCGGTCACCGCGAGGAAACGCAGGCTGCGGCTGTTGGTCTCGGTGCCGAGGGCCCGGCGCAGTTGCGCCTCCCCGGTCACCGCCGGAATCTGCTGCCCCCGGGTGCCGACCCGACGGTGGAAGTACGCCTGGTAGGCAGCGATCGCCTCGGGCATCCGACCGGCGCGCACCAGCCGGTCGGCGACACCCATGCCGTACGCGACGCTGCTGATGCCGGAGTCGACCACCAGCGCCTTCGGGTCGGTCGAGCGGATGGTCTCGGCGGCGGCCCGGACCAGCCGCGCGTAATCCTCGGGGCTGCCGGCCCAGTAGCTCGGCGCGTTGACCTCGTTCTCGATGGCGTACTCCCGCACCCCGTACGGGCCGTAGCGCTGCACGACGGAGCGGACGAACCGCTGGTACGCGCCGAGGTCGGTGGGCATCGCCGACTCGGTCCTGTTCGCCGCGCCCCGGGTGTAGCGGGCGGTGCCACCGGTCGCCCAGCACACGCCGGTGCGGATCTTCAGGTGCAGGGTGATGCCCAGCTCCCGGCTGCGCGAGGCGATCTCGTCCAGCCCGGCCCAGTCGGCCTGCCCCGAGGTCCGTTCGATCTCGCACCAGGAGATCTCCTCGTACGTCGCCGAACCGGCGAGCCGGCGCAGGTACGGCCCGAACTGCTGGTACCGCGACCAGTCCCAGTGCGCGCCGAACGGGTTGCTCACCTGGTCGGCGGCGCGCCCCGGCGGGCCGGCTCCGGGTGCCGCCGTCGCGGAGGGCGTGGCGGCCGGTGGCGGATCGTCGTCGCCGGCGGTGCAGCCGGTGGTGAGCAGGAGCGTGACGGCGACGGCGGTGGCGACCGCGCGCAGCCGGCCGGCGCGGGTCACCGGTAGCCCAGCGCGCGCAGGGTCGGACCGGAGAAGACCCAGACCAGCAGGCGGAGGAACGGGTCGAGTTCACGGCGGTAGCTGCCCACCCGGGAGCCGTAGATCGGTGCGGTGTCGCCCACCGCCGCGCGTCGCCGCTCGGCCTCGGTGGTGTACTTCTGGGCCACGTCGTGCTGCTTGCTGTCGTAGTCGAGGATGCCGTCCTCCCACTGTTCGCCGAGGAACTCGAAGAGGCCCCGCATCGTCTTCTCCGGCTCACTGACCGCCAGCTCGTACCGCAGCTCGTAGTAGCGGTCCGCCGGCAGGGTGGCGCCGACCGCCCGCGCGGCGCGGATGTAGCGCGGCCACTTCACCACGCACTTCACGGCGGACCAGTAGCCGAACCGTTTGCGGTGCGAGACCACCACGTCGCGTCCGTCCCGGATGAGGTGCACGATCTGGGCGTCCGGGAAGACCTCGGTGACGAAGTCGAGCGACATGGCGTACAGCGGGGTCTTGTCGGCCCACCGGGTCTTGCCCCGCGCGGCGGCGTAGTCGGCGTGCACGCCGCCGAAGAAGTCCCGGATCCGGCGCAGCCAGTCCTCGCGCGGAAAACCGAAGCGGGCCAGTCGCTCCCAGTCCCGGCCGACGATCCGTCGGAGGTCCGGCAGGAACCGGGTCTCCGGGCCGCAGCTGATCCGCGAGTGCGAGTCCAGGACGAGGCGCACCATCGTGGTGCCCGACCGCTGGCAGCCGACCAGGAAGATCGGCGCGGTACGGGTCTCGGTCTCAGCCACTGTCGACCGCCTTCGTCGTCTCGGATCGGGCGTCGGCCGCGGCGCGATCGAGCCGGTCGGTCAGCTCGTCGCAGCGGGCCCGGACGCGCGGATCGATCGGTAGCCGTCGGTCGCCCGTCGCGCCGTGCGACACGCGTGGGGCGATGTGCGCGTGCAGCCGGGGATGGTAGGGAAAGTCGAGGAAGGCGCAGAGCCGTCGGAGCTGCGCGGCGGGCTCCGCGACCAGGCTGTCGTAGCGGCAGAGCAGCACGTCGGCCCGCTGGTCCAGGCCGAGCTGGAAGAACAGCGAGTTGCGGACGTACCAGAACAGCGCCGCGCCGCTGTGCGGATCCAACCGCTGCGGGTCGTGGGTCCGGATCAGCTCGATGGTGTCGGCGTCGAGGCGTTGCCCCTGCCACCGTCGACCGATGCTGCCGTCGGCGATCGCCCGCAGGGCCCGCAGGTTGGCGTCACCGAACTTCGCGACCTCGGAGCGGGCCCGGTCGTCGACGTCGCGGTAGACCCAGAGCGCCCGCCCGGGCGTCAGCCCCGGCAGGGCCAGCAACTCATCCACGCGGTGGCTCTCGCAGAGCGGCTTGACCAGGACGTACGCGTGCCGGCTGCGGTGGAGGGCGGCGGTCAGCACCGGGTCCGGGCGCAGTTGGAAGCGGTGGAAGAGGGTGCCGTCGTTCTCGTTGCGGACCTCGACCTCTCCGGCGGCGTCCAGGCCCCGGACCAGCATGTTCGTGCCGGAGCGTTGCAGACCGACCAGGTAGACCGGCATCGCCGAGCCGGGCGTCCGGCCGGCCCGCCGTCGCCAGCGTCGCTTCGCCAGGGCCGTGCCGATCCGGTCGACCGGGTTGAGGCGGTCCTCCTCGATCAGCCGTCCGATCCCCTCGGTACGCGCCCAGCGCAGATGCCGCCGGACCCGGCGCGCGGTGTACGCGAGCGCGGAGACCTCGTCGTCGGCTGCCACGGTCCTCCTCGTCGGGCACCGGCCCGGCCCGAAACCAGAGCGGGTGCGACCGGCGGCAGCCAGGCTATCGGGAGATCACGGCGGGAGGCCAGGCCGCGGACCGCACGGGCAGACGAAGATCACCCGTTCAGCCACATGCCAAACGTGAGCTGGACTCGCTGACCCGCCCTGCATACCGTGGGCCCTGGCCGGGGCGGGCAGACCCCGGTCATCACCTCCGGGCCCGGTTCGCCCGATCGACGTGAGCAGGGCGAGTCGATGCGCGTGCTGCATGTGAACAAGTTCCTCTACCGCCGTGGTGGCGCGGAGGGGTATCTGCTCGATCTCGCCGACCTGCAACGGGTTGCCGGCGACACTGTCGCCTACTTCGGCATGAGCCACCCGGAGAACGAGTCACCGCTGCCGTACGCCGCGCGCTTTCCGTCCGAAGTGGAGTTGGAGCCGGCCCCGCGCGGGGTGCGGCCCCGCGCGGTGGCCGTCGGCCGGATGCTGTGGTCGCCGACGAGCCGCCGCGGCCTGGCCCGGGTGATCGACGATTTTCGGCCGGACGTGCTGCACCTGCACAACATCTACCATCAGCTCTCCCCGTCGGTGCTCGCCGCGGCCCGCACCGCCGGTGTGCCGTGCGTGCTGACCATGCACGACTACAAGCTCGCCTGCCCGAGCTACCAACTGCTGGACCGGGGCCGCCCCTGCCAGGCGTGCGTCACCGGTGGCCCGTTGCAGGCGGCCCGTCGCCGCTGCAAGGACGGATCGCTGTCCCGCAGTGGACTGCTCGCTGTCGAGTCCTGGTTGCACCGGCAGCTCGACGCGTACGACCCGGTGCAGCTCTTCGTCAGCCCGAGCGGGTTCCTGGCCGATGTGATGCGCCGCGCGGGCGTCTACCCGGACCGGTTGCGGGTGGTCAACCACTTCGTCGACCTGACCGGCGTGACGGCCAAGCAGACGCCCGGCGGCGGTGTCGTCTTCGCCGGCCGGTTGGCGCCCGAGAAGGGTGTCGACGTGCTGATCGAGGCGGCCGCCGCGCTGCCGGCGGGGGTCCGCGTGGACGTCGCCGGAGACGGCCCGGCCCGCCCGGAGTTGGAGGCCCTCGCCGCGCGGCGGGTGCCCGGCCGGGTCCGGTTCCACGGCCGCCTCGACAAGCCGCGCCTGCACGAGCTGATCCGGTCGGCGGCGGTGGTCGCCGTCCCGTCACGGTGGCACGAGAACCAACCGATGGCCGTGCTGGAGGCGTTCGCCTGCGGGGTGCCGGTGGTCGCCACCGACCTGGGCGGGCTACCCGAGTTGGTCGAGCCGGAGGTGGATGGCCGCGTCGTCGCCGCCGATGCGCCGACGGCCCTCGGCGACGCGCTCAACGACCTCCTGGCCGACCCGGAGCGGGCGTACCGGATGGGCCGGGCCGGCCGGGCGAAGATCGCCGCCCAGTTCGCCCCGGACCGGCACCTGGACCGCATCCGTGGGCTGTACACGGAGGCAGCCGAGGCGCTGCCGTCGCGGCGGCGGGCCGGCCGGGCCACCGCCGGTGGGGGAGCGGCCCGGTGAGCCCGGTGCGGGTGCTCTACCTCGCCGGCAGTGGTCGCAGTGGCAGCACGCTGGTCACCACGGTCCTGGGACAGTTGCCGGGCTTCTTCGCGGCGGGCGAGCTGCGATACCTGTGGCGGCGCGGCATCCTGGAGAACCGGCCCTGCGGCTGCGGTTCCCCGGTCGCCGACTGCCCACTCTGGGCCCGGGTGCGCGCCGACCTGACCGACGCCGACCCGGCCGGAATCGCCGCCCGGTTGGCCCAGCGGCTGCGGCTGCGGGCGCTGCCCGCACTGCTGCGCCGCCAGCGTCGGGGGCAGCCGCCGGTCGCGGGCCACCCCGACGACACGCAGCTGGCCCGGCTCTACGCCTCGATCGCCGAGCACGCCCTGGCCGGCCGGTCGGACGGCGTCATCGTCGACTCCTCCAAGCTGCCGCCGTACGGGGCCCTGCTCGGCAGCCTGCCCGGCATCGACCTGTACGTCCTGCACATGGTGCGCGACCCGCGCGCCACCGCGTACTCCTGGCGTCGCCGACGCCCGCTGGACGGGCGCGCCGACGACCAGCTGATGAGCCGCCCACCGGTCGGCAAGGCCGCGCTGCTCTGGCTGGTCTGGAACACCGCGACAGTACGACTGTGGGGCGACCGCCGCCGTGCGCCGGGCCGCTACCTGCGGGTCCGGTACGAGGACTTCGTGGCCGACCCGGCCGGCGTCACCGCCCGGATCGCCGGTTTCGTCGGCGCTACCCCCGACGAGCTTCCGTTCCCGACACCGGCCACGGTGCGGCTCGCCCCCACCCACTCGGTGGCCGGCAATCCGTCGCGGCACCGCACCGGGCTGGTCGACGTGGTCGCGGACACCGAGTGGCTGACCGGGCTCCCCACCCGCGCGTACGCCGTGGTGACCGGGCTGACCGCCGTGGCCCTGACCCGGTTCGGCTATCCGTTGCGCCGCCCGGCGGTCACCTCTCCCGCTGCCCGCCTCGCCGCGGACCCGGCCGTCTCCCCATCACCCGCCGCCCGGCAGGAAGGCTGAACGATGCTCTCACTGGTGGTGGGCACCGGTCGGTGCGGTTCGACACTGGTCCAGGAGTTGCTCTCCCGGCATCCCGCGGTCGGCTTCGTCTCCGGTCTGGACGACAAACTGGCCCGGCTCAACCCCAAGGGCAGGTTCAACGGCGCGCTCTACCGGCGTTCGGCGCCGCGCCCGGCGGGGATGACCTCGCTGCGGCACAGTCGACGGTTGCTGGAGCGGGGCCGGCTCCGGGTGGCGCCGTCGGAGGCGTACCACCTGCTCGACCGGCAGGTGCTGGCCGGCTTCTCCCGGCCGTGTCGGGACCTGGTGGCCGAGGACCTGACCCCGTTCGTGGCCCGGCGGCTGCGGGCCTTCTTCGACGAGCGGATCGCCCGGCAGGGCTGTCAGCAGTTGGTGCAGCACGTCACCGGGTGGCCGCGGACCGGCCTGCTGCACGCCGCGTACCCGGAGCTGCGGGTGGTCAACGTGGTGCGCGACGGCCGGGCGGTGGCCAACTCGTGGCTCCAGATGGGCTGGTGGGACGGCTGGCGCGGGCCGGACAACTGGATCTACGGCCCGCTCCCGTCCGACCTGCGCGAGGAGTGGGTCGAGTCCGCTCGCTCCTTCCAGGTGCTCGCCGCGCTGGGCTGGAAGATGCTGATGGACGCCTTCGCGTCGGCCCGCCTGCGTCACCCGGCCGACCAGTGGCTGGACGTGCGCTACGAGGACCTGGTCGAGCAGCCGCGCGAGCAGGTCGGCCGGATGCTCGACTTCCTCGGCCTGAGCTGGTCGACAGCCTTCGAGAAGGGCTTCTCCCGGTACGACTTCACGGTGGGCCGGGCGGAGGCGTACCGGGACGAACTCAGCCCGGCGCAGCTCACCGCGATCGAACGGGTGCTGGAGAAGCCGCTGGCCGAGTGGGGCTACCCGCTGTAGCTGCTTCTGCCGGCGCGAGCGTGCCGTTGCGCGTACCGGCGGTGCTATCGACGGACGTCACGAGGGGCGGCTAATCTTTGGCCCCACACCATCGATGTGAGGAGATGCGATGGCGCGCCGTACCGGCCGACCCTCCTACCAGTTGGACAAGGCCGATGTGCGTCACCGCCGCACAATGCGCTTCGTTGCCGCCGCGGGCGTGATCGCACTGGTCACCGCGTTGCTGGGTGGGTTGATCGGCTACCAGTTGGGCCGCCCGGACGCGACCGAGGCGACCATCGCGAGCATCAAGCAGGACGAGGCGAAGCGGGACGCTCAGCAGATCGTGGAGCTGATCGAGACGGCCCGACGCGTTCGCGACCAGGTCGCCCCGGTGCTGGCCGCCATCAAGACGGAGACGACCGCCGGACGTGCGCCGGACCCGGCGCAGGCGCGCCGGTGGCAGGAGGTCATGCGCCAGGCGGCCGAGCCGTTCGCCGACCCGCCGTCGGGGACCACCGCCACCAACGTGGCGCGCGGAGGGTTGCGCGGAGCGGTCCAACAGGCGTCGCTGGCCGTCGACGCCTACGCGCTGGCGGCCGGCGTTCCGGCCGCGCAACGTGCGGCCCTGCTGGACGTCACCGCGCGGCAGGCGGCCGAGGCCGCGACGATCTGGTCGGTCGCGGCGACCCAGCTCGACCAGATCAGCGTCGATTCCGGCCAGGGCCACCAGCATGTGTTCCTGGACACAGACCCCCACGAAGGGGCCCTCACCCCGGACGGGGCGGCCGAGGGAACCGGCGGCTGAGGCACCTTGCGGGGCAAGTGTCGGGTTTGCCGGCGGGGGTCGGCGGGCCGGGTCGGCCGGGCGGTCACGGCGTGATCTGGGGGCGACCCGCCGGATCGGGTACGGTCGCTTATCGCAAAGTCTATGAACCAGATTGGCTTTCTGTGCAATGGAAGCCGAATCGGAGGGACACAGCCGTGAGGTTCCCAAGCGCCGTCCGTCAGGCCGGCCTCGTCGTGGCCGTCGCCGCCCTCGCGCTGACCGCGGGTTGCGCGAAGAAGGATGACAGCGAGGTCCAGGCGAGCGGCGTCAAGCTGGTCGCGGCGGGCAAGCTGACCGTCTGCACCCACCTGCCGTACCCGCCGTTCCAGTCCAAGGACGCCAGCGGCAAGGTGACCGGCTTCGACGTCGAGATCATGGACCTGGTCGCCAAGGAGCTCGGCGTCGAGCAGACGATCATCGACACCCCGTTCGAGGGGATCAAGTCCGGCCAGGACCTCAACACTGGCAAGTGCGACGCGGCCGCAGCCGGCATGACCATCACCGAGGAGCGGCGGAAGGTGATCGACTTCTCCGATCCCTACTTCGACGCCACCCAGGCGATGCTGGTGAAGACCGGCAAGACGTACAAGTCGCTCGACGACCTCAAGGGCAAGAAGCTCGGCGTCCAGGCGGCCACCACGGGTCGTGACTACGCCAAGAAGCTCGAGGCGGAGAAGGGCCTGAAGCTCGTCGAGTTCGAGGACCTCGCCGCCCTCCAGCAGGCCGTCGCCAACGGCCAGGTCGAGGCCGCCATCAACGACCTGCCGGTCTGGACCGAGTACCTGAAGAAGAACCCGGGCGGGTTCGAGGTGGCCGCCGAGTTCGACACCGGTGAGCAGTACGGCTTCCCCGTGAAGAAGGACGCCAACCCGGAGTTGCTCAAGAAGATCAACGAGGTGCTGGCCAAGGCCAAGCAGGACGGCACGTACAACACGATCTACGAGAAGTGGATCGGTAAGCAGCCGAGCGCCTGAGCGCCGCGCAGTACCGGAGGGCGCGCGTCCCGCGCGCCCTCCGACGTCGGTAACCTCCGGGAAGGCAACGAGCGAACGTGAAGCTGCGACGCCGCCAGCGGGAGCGGCTGTCCCTCGGGCTCCAGTACCTGGTCTTCATCGCCATCATCGCCACGGTGCTCGTCGCCGCGGACTGGGACAGGCTGGCCGACGCGTTCTTCCGCGTCGACATCATCAAGTCGATGTTCCCGACGATCATCACCGTCGCGCTGCGCAACACCATCCTCTACACCCTGGGCGCGTTCGCCTTCGGGCTCGTGTTCGGCACCATCCTGGCGCTGATGCGGCTGTCCCGGGTGGCGCCGTACCGCTGGGTGGCGACGGCGTACATCGAGCTGTTCCGGGGTCTGCCCGCGCTGCTGGTGCTCTTCCTCGTCGGGTACGGCATCCCGATCGCCTTCCCGGAGCGCGAGATTCCGGGCGGGGTGTTCGGTTCGATCGCGATCGGCCTCGGGTTGACCGCCGCGGCGTACATGGCGGAGACGATCCGGGCCGGCATCCAGGCCGTGCCGAAGGGGCAGATGGAGGCGGCGCGGACCCTCGGCATGTCCCACTTCACCGCCATGCGCACGATCGTCATCCCGCAGGCGTTCCGGATCGTGATCCCGCCGCTGACGAACGAGCTCATCCTGCTCACCAAGGACTCGTCGCTGGCCTACGTGCTCGGGGTGACGGCGCAGACGATCGAGATCACCAAGTTCGGTCGGGACATGCTCAACGACCGGGTGAACGCGACCCCGCTGCTGGTGGCCGGTCTCGCCTACCTGGTGATCACCCTGCCCCTGTCGCAGGTGGTACGACGCCTCGAACTCCGCTACGCCAAGGCTCGGTGACCCCGATGACGACCACCCCATCCCGCCCCGCCGTGGAGATCCGCGACCTGCACAAGTCCTTCGGGCCGCTCAAGGTGCTCAAGGGCATCGACTTCGAGGTCGGCCAGGGCGAGGTGGTCTGCGTCATCGGGCCGTCCGGCTCCGGCAAGTCGACCCTGCTGCGATGCGTCGACCTGCTGGAGGAGCCGACGGCCGGCAAGATCTGGGTGAACGGGGTCGAGATGACCGACCCGGACGTCGAGATCGACGCGGTCCGCCGCGGCATCGGCATGGTCTTCCAGTCGTTCAACCTGTTTCCGCACCTGACCGTCCTGAACAACCTCACCATCGCCCAGCGCCGGGTGCTTCGGCGAGGTCGGGCCGAGGCCGAGCGGATCGCGCGGGCCAACCTGGAGCGCGTCGGGCTGACCGACAAGGCCGACGCCTTCCCGGCGCAGCTCTCCGGTGGGCAGCAGCAGCGGGCGGCGATCGCCCGGTCGCTGTCGATGGAGCCGAAGCTGATGCTCTTCGACGAGCCGACCTCCGCGCTCGACCCGGAACTCGTCGGCGACGTGCTCACCGTCATGCGCAAGCTGGCCGAGGACGGCATGACGATGATGGTGGTCACCCACGAGATGGCGTTCGCCCGTGACGTCGCCGACCGGGTCGTCTTCATGGATGGTGGCGTGGTGGTCGAGCAGGGGCCGCCGCGGGAGGTGCTGGGCGCGCCGAAGCACGAACGGACCCGCGCGTTCCTCTCCCGGGTCCTCGACCCGACCCACGTCGCGCAGCTCGGTCAGCCCGACCAGTCGCCCGCGCCACCGCAGACCCCCAGCCTGCCGGCGGACGATCGCCACCACCTCTGACGACAGCTCCCGTACGTCCTTCCCGCCGGGTTGCCTCATCGATGGCAGCCCGGCGTCGAGCTGTGCGCTGCTCCGTTGCCGGTGCGGCTGGCGGCGTCCGCCCGCGACTGACAGGTCGACGACCTGCTGGTCGCCGGCCTACGTGTCAGCTTCATGTCAATCGACGGACGTCGTGATGTCAAGGTAATCTTTTTGCAATCAGACCTGTACTTTCGTCGATGGATTACATAAGTTGCAGTCATCCATCGAAAGTTCTGAGTCTTCCGAGCAAGGTCCGCGACGAGCCTCACCCTCAGTCGTGCCACGCCACCGCCGCCCGTGCTCGGCGGTCGATGCACCCTGCCCTCGTCGCGTCTTCGCCCGGTCGGGAACGGAGACCCATGGACGGTCACGCTGGTGGCCCTCACCGCCACCTGTCCCGCAGATCGCTGATCGCCACCGGCGCGCTCGCCGCCGGGGCGTTGGGCGCGTCCGCCCCAACGATCGGCACCGCGTTCGGTGGCAGCCCCGCCCGGGCCGCCGCCGGTGTCACCAAGAAGATCACCATCTACGCCGAGCAGTTGCCCGGCAACCTGTTCGGGTACGGCCTGGCGCCCGGTCAGGCCACCGTTCCGGGCCCGATCCTGGAGATGTACGAGGGTGACACGCTGGAGATCACCCTGGTCAACACCACCAACCAGCGGCTCTCCATCCATCCGCACGGGGTGGACTACAGCACCGAGTCCGACGGCAGCCCGTTCAATGCCTCGTTCAACAACCCGGGTGAGACGCGGACGTACGTCTGGCGCTCGCACGAGATGGTGGCCGCGGCGGGCCGGCGGTACATGCCGGGCAGCGCCGGCTACTGGCACTACCACGATCACGCGATGGGCACCGACCATGGCACCGGCGGTGTCGCGAAGGGACTGTACGGGGCGCTGATCGTCCGGCGGCGTGGCGACATTCTGCCGTCGAAGCAGTTCACGGCGGTGTTCCACGACATGATGATCAACAACAAGATGGCCCCGGCGACGCCGATGTTCGAGGCGAACCTGGGCGAGCGCGTTGAGTGGATCGCCATCGGCCACGGCAACCTGTTCCACACCTTCCACCTGCACGCGCACCGCTGGGCGGACAACCGCACCGGGATGTTGGAGGGGCCGAGCGACCCGAGCCTGGTGGTCGACAACAAGGACCTCAATCCCGGCAGCTCGTTCGGTTTCCAGGTGCTGGCCGGGGAGGGCGTCGGACCCGGCGCGTGGATGTACCACTGCCACGTGCAGACGCACTCCGACGGCGGCATGGCGGGGATCTTCCTGGTGCGCAACGCCGACGGCAGCATGCCGCCGGGCGCCGAGGAGGCGATCCACCGGTTCCAGGGCCACACCCACACGCACGGAAGCTGACCGAACCGAAAGTGGGGACGGGGATGACCAGAAAACTACGACGAACCCTCGCCGCGGTAGCGGCCTTAGCGACACTGATTCCGGCACTGCCAGCGGCTGCGGCCGCACCACGAACGGCAGCCGCCCCGCAGGCGGCGGCGCCGCAGCAGACCGCGGTCCTGGTGTTCCACGGCCCGGTGGCCGAGCAGCAGGACCCGGTTTCCCGCGCGGTGGACACCATCAAACAACTTGGTGCCGTTCATGACATCGATGTCACGGCCACCACGGACCCGGGTGCGTTCACCGCGGCCGGGTTGTCCGCGTACCGCAGCGTGGTCTTTCTCTCCGCGACGGGCGCCGCGCTGAACCGCGACCAGGAGTCGGCGCTCCAGAACTACGTCAAGGCCGGCGGCGGTTTCGTCGGCATCGCCGACGCCGCCCGCGCTCAGGTCGACTCCACCTGGTTCACCGGGCTGATCGGCACCCGCCCGGCCGGTGCCATCCCGGTCGCCGAGCCGGTGACCCGGGTGACCGCCAGCGGGGAGAACCCGCCCAACGAGACCAAGGAGAAGCTGACCGACGGCGACGCCAACACCAAATGGCTCGTCCGCACCCCGACCGCCTGGGTGGCGTACGAGTTGAGCGCGCCGAAACGGATCACCGGGTACGCGCTCACGTCGGCCAACGACTCCGCCGGTCGGGACCCGAAGGACTGGACCCTCCAGGGCTCCACGGACGGTCAGAGCTGGACCGACCTGGACCGCCGCACCGGGCAGACCTTCCCGGACCGGTACCAGACCCGGCGGTTCGACATCGCCACGCCGCAGGAGTTCACGCGCTACCGGCTGAACGTCACCGCGAACAGCGGTGAACCGCTGGTCCAACTCGCCGACCTGCGCCTGTTCACCGGCAGCACCACCGCCCCGGAGCCGCCCGCGGTGAACCGCGCGGTGGTGAACATCCTGGACCGCAAGCACCCGGCCACCGCGTCGCTGCCGATGACCATCACCCGGTCCGACCGTTGGGAGAACTGGGACCCGAACCCGATCGGCACCGTGCACACCCTCGCCCAGGTCGAGGAACGGCACTACAACGCGGGGGCGGCCGCCAACGGCGCCTTCCACCCGGTGTCCTGGTGCCGGGACTACGACGGCGGCCGGTCGTTCTACACCGGAATGGGTCACACCGAGGGCAGCTACGGCGAGGAGGCGTTCCGCACGCACCTCGCCGGCGCCCTCAACTGGACCACCGGTCGGGTACGCGGCGACTGCCAGGCCACCATCGCCGCGAACTACAAGGTGGAGCGACTCACCGCAGCCAACCAGACCGGGCAGCTGGACCAGATCGGCGAGCCGCACGGGCTCACCATCGCGCCGGACGGCACGGTCTTCTACGTCGGCAAGGCGGCCTGCCCGAGCGGCCCGATCGCGGACTGGAACAACCCGAAGGTCGGCCTGGGCTGCGGCACCATCCACTCCTGGGACCCGCGCACCAAGCAGGTCAAGCTGCTCACCACCCTGGAGGTGATGGGTAACCGGGGCAGCGGCTCCGAGTTGGTCAAGAACGAGGAGGGCCTGCTCGGCATCGTGCCCGACCCCGCGTTCGCCGAGAACGGTTGGCTCTACGTCTACTGGATGCCGCACGACTCGGTCGACCGGGTGAAGCGGGTCGGTCAGCGGACCGTCTCGCGGTTCACCTACGACGGTCAGGCGCAGACCATCGACCAGGCCACCCGCAAGGACCTGTTGCAGTTCCCGGTGCAGATCCACAGCTGCTGCCACGCGGGCGGCGGCATGGCGTTCGACGCCAAGGGCAACCTCTACGTCGGCTCCGGCGACAACAACTCCTCGGAGGGGTCGCAGGGCTACGCCGGCAACAACTGGACCCAGGAGTACCAGGGGATCTCGTTCCAGGACGCCCGCCGCACGTCGGGTAACACCAACGACCTCGCCGGCAAGATCATCCGGATTCACCCGGAGCCGGACGGCACGTACACCATCCCGGAGGGCAACCTGTTCCCACCGGGCACCGAGAAGACCCGGCCGGAGATCTACGTGATGGGCGTGCGTAACATCGCCCGCCTCCAGATCGACCCGGTGCACCAGTGGCTGACCGCCGGTTGGGTCGGCCCGGACGCCTCGTCGCCCAGCCCCACCCTGGGCCCGGCGAAGTACGAGACGGCCACCATCATCACCTCGGCCGGCAACCAGGGCTGGCCGTACTGCATGGGCAACCGGCAGCCGTACCGCGACCGCAGCACCACCGACGCGACAGTGCTGACCGGCTGGTACGACTGCGACAACCTGAAGAACGAGTCGCCGCGCAACACCGGACTGGTGGACATCCCGGCGGCCCGGGACAACATGATCTGGTACTCGCCGGACGGCGGCGGCCCGGTGTTCCCGAAGCGGACCGACGGCAGCGGCCTGCCGACCTACGTGGCGGCCGACGCCACCTACACGCAGCCGTACCTGCGCGGCGGCGGGCAGGCCATCATGTCCGGCCCGACTTACCACCGGAGCCTCGTCGACACCACCAGCGGCGTGGCGTGGCCGGAGCACTGGGACGGCAAGTGGTTCATCGGCGACCAGTCGAACGCCGCCAACCGGGTCGCGGTCACCGTCGACCCGGCCGGCGTGCCGCAGGCCGCTCCACCGGTGTACGCCGAGTCGCTGCGGGCCATCATCCCCGGTGGCAACGGCGACACCCGGTTGCAGAGTTGGATGGACGCGAAGTTCGGCCCGGACGGCGCGCTCTACCTGCTCGACTACGGCGGCGGCTTCTTCAGCCTGCACGCGAACCAGAAGCTGATCCGGATCACCTACACCGGCGGGGCGCCCACCCCCGCACCGGCGGCGACCTCGGTCGCCGTGCAGAACAAGCCGCTGACCATCGCCTTCAACGGCTCCCGATCCGGCGGCGTCAGCCACCGCTGGGAGTTCGGCGACGGCGCCACGTCGACCGAGGCGGACCCCCGGCACACGTACGCCACGGTCGGCACCTACACCGCGAAGCTCACCGTCACGTACGCCGACGGTCAGACGGCGACGGTGCAGACCACGGTGACCGTGGGCTGCGCGGTGCCCGACGACCGGTCGACGGTGTGGCTCGGCGACACGGACACCGGGGTGCCCAGTCGCACGGTCGGGCAGGGCTGCACGGCCAACGACCTGATCGACGACGAGAGCACCTGGGCCGACCACAACGGTTTCGTCCGGCACGTCACAGCGGTGGCCCGCGCGTTGCAGGACGACGACCTGCTCAGCAGCCGCGAAGCGGGCACCCTCACCCGCCTCGCCGCCGCGTCGGAGATCGGCCGGGACGGGCACACCGGCTACGAGCCGCTCTTCGACGGCACCGCCGAGTCGCTGCGCGGTTGGCAGCAGGCGCCGTCGGGACAGTTCGGCATCCAGCCGGACGGGTCGCTGCGCTCCAGCGGTGGCCTGGGCATGCTCTGGCACACCAAGGAGCTGGGCGACTTCTCGCTGAAGCTGCAGTTCCGGGACATCGCACCGGGCACCGGACGGGCCAACACCGGAGTCTTCATCCGGTTCCCGGACCTGCGCACCCCCCTCGACCAGCGGCCACCGGACAGCTGCGGCACGGTCGGGTCGGCGCGTACCTCGGCGGCCTGGATGGCGATCTACTGCGGACACGAAATCCAGATCTACGACGGCGAAACCGGTGAGCCGCAGAAGACCGGCTCGGTCTACAACTTCGACCCGGTGCCGCTGGCCCAGGCAGGCGTGACGCCGAAGAACGAGTGGAACGACTACGAGATCCGCGCCGTCGGGCAGCACTACACGATGATCCGCAACGGCGTGGTGATCAACGAGTTCGACAACACGCCCGGCAAGCAGTCGTCGCGCGCCGGCGACCCGCCGACCGACCTGCGGCAGTTCCTGCGCGGCTTCATCGGCCTACAGAACCACGGTGACAACGACCTGACCGAGTTCCGCAACATCCGTGCGCGGGAACTCTAGGAGTGACGATGACCCGACGACTGACGGCCGCGCTGGCGGCGCTCCTGCTCACGGTGATCCCGTTGGCAGTGGCGCCCGCCTCCGCCGCCCCGCGTGTCGCCGCCGACCAGGTGTTGACCTGGACCGCCGACGACAGCATCACCCAATACAAGTCCGCGCCCGCCACGGCGGTGGCCGGGGCGACCACGATCATCTGGGAGAACAGCGCGGCCACCGGCAACACCACCGGGATGCCGCACACCCTGACCTTCGACACCAGCACCGAGGGCTACAACCACGACGTCACCCTCAACATCCTGGCCAGCCCGTTCGACGCCAACGACGGCCGCCACCAGGCGACCGTGACGCTGACCCCGGGCCGGTACCGGTACTTCTGCTCGATCCCCGGCCACAGCTCGATGGTCGGTGAACTGGTGGTCACCGACGGCGGTGGCGGTGGCGACACCACCGCGCCGACCGTGACCGCCGCGGTCTCCGGCGACCAGGACCAGGACGGCAACTACCTCGGTGCGGCCACGGTGACCGTGACGGCCACCGACGCCGACTCGGGGGTGCAGACCGTCGAGTACCAGGTCGACGACACCAGCTTCCTGCCGTACACCGGGCCGGTGCAGGTGACCGCGATCGGCGACCACGCCGTGCAGTTCCGCGCCACCGACCAGGCCGGCAACACCAGCGCCGTCGGCTCGGTGGCGTTCCGGATCGTCGAGCCGGGGGAGGATGACACCACCGCGCCGGTGGTCACGGCCGCCCTGGCCGGCGACCGCGACGGCGACGGCAACTACATCGGTACGGCCACCGCCACGTTGACCGCCACCGACAGCGGATCCGGTGTCGCCACCATCGAGTACGCCCTGGACGGGGCGGCCTTCACCGCGTACACGAACCCGATCGTGGTGAACGCGGCCGGGATGCACATGCTGCACTACCGGGCCACCGACGTCGCCGGGAACACGTCGGCGGAGCAGATGTCCCACTTCACCGTCGTCGAACCGCAGGCCGAGGACACCACCCCACCCACGGTCGCCGCCACGGTGGCCGGTGACCGAAACGACGACGGCGGGTACGTCGGCGGCGCGACCGTCACCGTCACGGCCACCGACGCCGAGTCCGGCGTGGCGAAGATCGAGTACGCGCTCGACACCGGGGCCTGGACGGCGTACACCGCTCCGGTCGCCGTCCGCACGCCCGGCGCGCACACCCTGCGGTATCGGGCGACCGACACGGCGGGGAACTCCTCCACCGAGCAGTCGACGACGTTCACCGTGGTGGCCGACGGCACCGACAAGTGTCCCGACTCGGACACCCGGGCCACCGTGGTCATCGACGGCGGCGACACCGGTGTGGCCAACGTGGACACCGGCGACGGCTGCACCATCAACGACCTGATCGACGAACACGCCGACTACCCCGGCCACGCCGAGTTCGTCCGCCACGTCGAAGCGGTCACCGCCGCGCTCGTGACCGGCGGCACGCTCGACCGGCGGCAGCAGGGCGCCATTGTCCGGGCCGCGGCCCGATCGGACGTCGGCGCATGAGTCCTCGAACCTCACCGACAGGGAGTACCACGATGCCCGGACGTACCGTCGCCAAGCTCGCCACCGTGAGCGCCGTCATCGCGGCCTCGGTGCTGGCCGTGGCGCCAACCGCACACGCCGACCTGGTCACCCACTGCATCGGCACCGGCGGCGCGGTGACCGTGCCCAACGACCTGCTCGTGCCCGCCGGCGAGTCCTGCGCGCTCACCGGCACCACGATCACCGGCAACGTCACCGTCGCGGCCGGCGGCAACCTGGTGGTGACCGGCGGCCGGGTCAGCGGCGAGGTGCGCGTCGCCGCCGACGGGTACCTCGACGCGACCGAGACGACGGTCGACGGCCAGGTGGTGCTCGCGGCCGGGGGGTACGGCATCTTCCTGAAGGACGCCCGCACCGGCACCGTCACCGTACGGCCGAAGGGCTCCACGACCATCGACAGCTTCCTGTTCGCCGAGGCGTCGACGGTCACCGGGCACGTCAACGTCGGTGCCGGTGAGGTCCGGCTCGACCGGGGCACCCAGGTGCAGCGCAACCTCAGCAGCACCGGCACCTACTACACCGACCTGCACGACTCGTTCGTCGACGGCACGCTGTCGGTGCTCAACAGCGCCACCGGCAGCGTGGTGTGCGGCAGTGCGGTCCAGGGCCGGGCCACCTTCGCCGGCAACCTGGGCGGTGTGCAGCTCGGCCCGAACGGCACCCTCGACAGCTGCGCCTCCGGCGGTTACTGGGGTGGGGACGTGAGCATCACCAGCACCACCGGCGGCGTCACCGTCGATGACAACATCATCAACGGCCAGTTGGCGGTGACGTCCAACGACCCGGCCGCCCAGGTGGCCGCGAACAACCGGATCCGTGGCGGGGTGACCGGCGACCAGGCGGCCACGACCACAAACCGGGCGGCCCGGGTGGCCGGCCCGGACCGGGAGGACGCCGGTGACCAGCGGGCCGAGGTCCGCCGTACCTCGGCGGTGCAGGAGGCCACCGAGGCGGGCGCCGCCCGGCTCTAGCTGATCGACGCGACGGCGGCCGGCCACCCCCGCTTCGGGGTGACCGGCCGCCGCCGTCGTACGGGCCCTAGAAGTTACCGGCCGAGTTGCACTTCACGCCCTGGTCGAGGCAGTTGCGCACCCGTGCGGCGAGCGCCTCGTCCTTCCACGCGTTGAAGAAGTCCGCGTGCATGGAGAACGACGTGCCGGACGCGAGGGTGATGCCGTCCGTGTTCGCGCTCAACGGGTACGAGATCACGAAGGACACCGAGGGGACGGGCACCGGGTGGCTCTTCGGGCACGCCCCGGTGTGGTCCCCGTTGGCCATGTGCGCCTTGTGGTCAGGGCTGTCCAGGTGCTTGCCGTCCCAGCAGTCCGGGAAGGTGATCTGCCGGACGATGTTCGCGGTCTTGGCGCAGACCGGGAACGTCTTGTCGGCGCTGCGGCCGATCTCGCCGCCGATGCCGGCGCACCAGAAGTGGTTGCCCTGCTTGTCCGGGGTGTCGACCTGGTTCTTGGCGTTGCCGGTGATCATTCGCAGACCGAACGGGAAGGGCTGGGTCCTGCTCGGGTCCTTCAGGCGGGAACCGTAGTAGACGGTCACCTCCTTCGGGTCCACGACCTTGCCGTTCTGGTACATCGTCGGCACCCAGTAGGCGGACTGGTCGTCCGGCGAGTTGCAGGTGGTCGCCTTGGACGCCCGCAGCGATTCGGCGGTCGAGTTGGCGTCGGTCGACTTGTTGCCCCAGAACGTGTGGTTGTGCGAACCGCCCACCAGCTTCGGCAGCACGATCGGGTCGTCGCTGTTGTGGTGGCTGGTCGTACAGCCGACGTTGAATTCGGGAACCGTCACGGGGTTGCCGGTCACCGGCTTGGGCTTACGCGCGAAGAACGCCTTCGTCGCGGCGGCCTGCGCGGCGGCGTCGATGGTGATCCAACCGCCGGATGCGGTGGGCGGGGCTGCGCTGGTCGCCGGCGTTCCCGGCTTGCCCGGCGCGGACGGGGTGGCCGAGGTGCCCGGGGCGCTCGGCGTGGCCGACGGGTCGCCCGGGGCGGCGGCCGTCGGCGCATCCGGGCCGGACGAGCCGATGCCGGTGTCGCTGGATGGGCCGGACCCGCCGGGGGTGCCCGGCGTCTCCTTGCATCCGCCGGCGAGCGCCACGCTCACCAGCAGCAGGGCGGTCACGGAACGACGGTGTCGAGGGGTGGATCGGAGATTTATCAACGGGGGCGCACCTTTCTTCCGAGCACGAAGAATACGAGTCGGCCCCCTGCGCGTTTCCCACTGAAACGATTAATTCTCCCTTAAATAGCGCTCAGCGATTGCCTGGTCAGGTTTGTGGAGTCGCCGTGATGTCGGCTCGATCTCAATTCTTTGATTTCTCTCCAAAAACCGTAATCGGCGGCTGCGGCGCCACTCCACTTTCTTGAGTGGTCGGCCGCGTCGGGTCAGCAGCGGTCGCGTGCCTTGCGCAGGAAGGTCTCCCGCGACACGACAGTCGTCGAGTCATGTCCGCGCGGCGCCAGCACCTGGTCCGGCCCGACGCGCGGCAGGTCCGCGAGGGCGAAGTCCACCGAGATGGCGTGATGGCGGCCCGACCCGATGACGGTGTAGGTGACCCCGGGCCGAAATTCGGTGAGTGGCGCGACCTCCACCTCGCTCATTTGGCTGTCGAGAGCGTCGAAGTCCTCCCAGCCCTCCGGTGGCTGACCCAACAGGGTGACCTCCACGACCTCGCTCGCGGTCGCGCCGTAGACGCCCCACTTGCTCAGGGTCCGTGTGCCCCGTCCGCCCTCGTCGCTGTCCTCGTACACGTGGATATTGGCGTGATCGCCCTGGCAGGTGACCAGCACGCCGACCGGCTGGCCATCCTTGACGGCGAGAGCGACGAGCGGCTCATCCGGTGGGGAGCAGGCGGTCAGGAGGAGGAGGGGGAGCGGGAGCAGACTCCATGGACGTCGTCTTCCGCGCATGTCGGCAGCATTCCACGGCGGCATCACACTCCGATGCCCCGAGGATCACGAAAGGAGAAGCCCTACCGACGGACCCGGACCGGGTGCGGTGCCGAACGTTCCCACCTTCGTTGCGTGATTTCCGGAAACAGCGCAGGGCGCCGCCGGCGCGGAGAGAATTGCCGCCACGGAGCACACGGAAGCCGGGGGACGTTGGATGGGGTTGCGAAGGCGCATGGCGCTCGTGGCGGTGATCGTCGCGGCGACACCGCTGGTCCTCGGTGGGTGCACCGCCGAGCGGAAGTTCGCCGCACGCCCCGCCGAGCGGGTGGTGCCATCGCCCGAACTGACCCTCACGCCCGCCGACCTGTCCCGGAACGTGCCGCTCAGCGCCGAGGTGGTTCCGCTCGTCACGGGCGGAAAGATCACCGCCGTGCGCATCGTCGACAACGCGGGCACGCTGGTCCGGGCGGAGCCACGCGAGGACGGCTCGGCCTGGGTGCCGACCGCTCCATTGCGGCCGCAACACACCTACACCGCGGCGGTGACCGCCACCGGCGACTCCGGGCGGAGCACCACCCGCACCACCACCTTCACCACCGCGGCGGCGTCGACGAAGCCGCAGGTGACCAGCACCCTGTACTTCGCCGACAAACAGACGTACGGCACCGCAATGCCGGTGACCATCGGCTTCGATCCACCCATCGCCAGGGCGGCCCGCGCCGACGTGCAGCGTCGGCTGTTCGTCACCACGAACCCGCCGCAGCCGGGTGCCTGGTCCTGGGTGGACGACGGCAGCCAGGTCTACTACCGGGCTCCCGACTTCTGGCGGCCCGGCACGACCATCAGCGTCCGGGCCGGCCTGGCGGGTCTGCCGATCGGCAGGAACCACGTCGGCGACGCCGACCGCACCGCGACGTCCCGGATCGGACGGCAGGTGGCGCTCGAAGTCGACAACGCCACCAAGCAGATGCGCGTGCTGCGCGACGGCAAGTTGATCCGCAGGATCCCGGTCAGCCTGGGCAAGCGCAGCACCCCCACGTCCAGCGGCAAGATGGTGATCATGGAGAAGCACCAGTACACCACGTTCGACACGCGCGGCGAGCCGAACGGCGGCTACGTGGTGAACGTCGAGGACGCGCAACGGCTCACCTGGGGCGGCGAGTTCATCCACGGGGCACCCTGGTCGGTGTCGGATCAGGGACACCGCAACGTCTCGCACGGCTGCACGAACATCTCGGCGGCCAACGCCGACTGGCTGATGGGCGTCACCCAGGTCGGTGACCTGGTCACCTTCACCGGCACCGAGGTTCGGCTCCAGTCGGGCAACGGCTGGACGGCCTGGAACACCAGTTGGGGCCAGTTCGTCAAGGGCAGCGCGCTGCCCGTACCCGCGGATCTCCGCCCGGGCCCGGCGTCGGCGCCACCCGCGCGTGCGGTTGCCGGTGGCGTGCCGAAGCCGGGTCCGTCCGCCTCCGGAGGCTGAACCACCGGCTGCCCGGCAGGCTCTCGCCGCTTGCCCGGCGGCCCTACCCTCCGGGCCATGACGTACGAGCCGATAATGGTTCCCGCCCCGAGGCCCAACCGGACACTTCGTACAGTCCTGATCGTCGTCGGCGCCCTACTGGCGTTGTGCTGCGTGGTTGGCACCTGCGTCGGCCTCTGGCTCTACCGCTCGGTCAAGGACTCCGTCGAACCGGCCGGGGCAGCCGCGACGGCATTCGTCGACGACGTGCAGGCCGGCAACTATCCGGGCGCGTACGGGCGGCTGTGCGACCGTGTGCGCGACGGTATGACGCAGGAGGAGTTCGCCCGGGTCCAGGCCGCGCAGTTGAAGATCCGCAGTTATGAGATCACCGACGTGAACGTCAACAACTACAACGGGCGGCTGACCGCGACCGCCACCGTCGAGGCAGTCCAGGAGGCCACCGGTGCGAGGCTCACCCAGGGGCTGGTGCTGGTCAAGGAGGACGGCGACTGGCGCGTCTGCCAGTGAGTCACAGCGCCGTCGGCATTGAGGTCGCCCGGGTCGTTGGTCCCTGGCCGGCGAGCTACGGTGAAACCTGACGTTCACGTGAGGGGAAAGGCTGTGTGGCTGGCGTCACCGGCCGGGGGAGGGGTCCATGCGGATCGGGGAACTCGCCACGAAGACCGGGGTGTCGGTACGAGCCCTGCGCTACTACGAGGAGCAGGGCCTCATGACTGCCGCACGAAGCAGTGGCGGCCAGCGCCACTACCTCGACAACGCGGTCGACCGGGTGTATCTGATCCAGATGCTGTACGCCGCCGGCCTGTCCAGCCGAACCATCCTGGACCTGTTGCCCTGCGTCGACGCGAAGGTCAACACACCGCAGTCGCGGGCAATGCTGCGCGCCGAACGCGACCGCATCGATCGGCAGATCACTCAACTCCGGCAGGCGCGCAAGCGGCTCGACGAGGTCATCGCGCTCAGCGAGAGCCCGGCCAACGGTTGCACCCGAACGGACACCGACGCCGCAGTGGCGTAGCGACGCGGCGAGTCCCCGTCGCCGACGGCGGGACCGGTATGCCGGCGCGCGTCACGACCAGTCTGCCCATGTGCTGTTTGCGATCCCCGTCCTACAGTTTGTGCATGATCGTGCGGACCGGATGGGTCATGCCACACCCGCCCGACGTGTTGTGGCCAGCGCTCTGCGACTCACGCCTCGAATTGCAGCCGCGCTGCCCGGTGTTCTACCTGGGTACGCCCCGACCCACGTCGTGCCGGCTGCCCGACGGCCCCGGTGAGGTCGGTGCCACCCGGCAGTGCGTCTCGGAACAGGGCGTGGTGCGGCAGCGGATCACGGTGTGGGAACCACCGAGCCGACTGGCGTTCCACATGGAGTCGACGGACCTGCACTTCCACCGCTTCGTCGACCATCTCGGGGACCTGTTCGAGTTGACCGAGGTGAACGGTGGCACACAGGTCACCCGGACCACCACGGTGACGGTCCGCGGGTACGGCCGCGTCGCGTTGGAGCCGGCACTCTGGGTCGGGCTGAAATCGGTGCACCGCTTCGTCTTCCGCAACTGGCAGAAGATGGCGCTGTCACCACCCGCCGCCATCTGACCTCGCGGCGATCGTTGGCAGCTCAGCAGGGCGGCGCTCGGCGTGTCGAGCTGCTCAGCTGCCAACGATCAAGGAGTGGGCCAGCTCCGGGATGCCGTAGTGCTGGTCGAGGACCTGAATGGCGGCGCCCGCGGCGATCACGTCCGCGCCGAGACTGGACAGAGTCACCCTGGTGCTGAGCCAGTCCGCGCGCCGGGCGTCCGCCCCGACGGCCTCGGTGACCGCCGCCAGATAGGTCTGCGGGTGCCGGAGGAGGTCCGCGCCCGCCAGCACCACGTGGGCGAGGTCGAGGGTCTGGAGCAGGTTGACGACGCCGACGGCCAGCACGCGGGCGGCGTGTGCGATGTCTCCGGCCTCCGCCGCACGGTGGTGCACGATCTCCAGGCAGCCCTGCCGGCCGCAGACGCAGCGGGGCCCGGTCAGGTCGACGACCGTGTGGCCGAACTCGCCCGCGTTGGTGTGCGCCCCCCGGTGGGCCGCGCCGCCCAGCCAGAAGCCGCCGCCGATGCCGGACTCGACCATGATGAGGACCGCGTCGCCGAACGTCGCGCCGTGCCGCCAGGCCTCCGCCGTGATTCCCGCGGTGACGTCCTTGTCCAGGTGGACGGGGAGGCCGAGGTGTTTCTCGGCGATCTCGCGCAGTGGTACGTCGTGCCAGTGCCGCAGGCCGTGGGCGTCCCGGACCAGGCCGTTGGCGTGGTCGAGTGGGCCGATCATGCCGATGCCCAGCCCGGTGAGCCGGCTCCGCAGGTCGCCGATGCCGGCCAGCGTGTCGATGCCGGCGCTCAGGGCGTCGAGGAGCTGCTCCGGGGTGAAGTCGCGGGGCAGCGGGCTGACCGCCGAGTGGTGCACGGTGCCGGCCAGGTCGACCAGGACGAGCCGCAGCGTACGTCGGGCCACGTGGGCGCCGATCGCGTACCGGCTGTCCGGGACGAGTTCGTAGACGATCGCGGGCTTGCCGATGCCCGGACGCCGGACGCCGGCGGGGCGGATCAGGCCGTCGGCGGTCAGCCGGGCGATGACCTTGGAGACCGCCTGTGGTGTCAGGCCGGTGGCCTCGACCACTGTCGAGCGCTCGAACGTGCGGGCCGCGCGCCCCACCGCCATGACCAGTGCCTGGTTGTAGCCGCGGAGGAAGGTGACGTCGGCAGTGACGCGAGTCATCTCACCACCCTATTACGCAACGCTGTTGCTAAATTTTTTCGGTGATCGAGTTGAGTAGAGGTCGACGGTTGGCGGCGCTGGCCGCTCTGGCACTGGGCGGCGTCGCGGTCGGCCTGACCGAGTTCGTGGCGATGGGGCTGCTGCCCGACATCGCCCGCGGTCTGCTCCCGCACGAGTACGCGCAGTCGTCGTCGGACGCCGTCGCCCGGGCGGGCTGGATGATCACCGCGTACGCGCTCGGCGTCGTCGTCGGCGCGCCGCTGATCGCCGCGTTGAGCGCGCGCCTACCCCGCAAGAAGCTCGTCCTCGGGCTGCTCGTCCTGTTCGCCGTCGGCACTGTCGCGTCCGCGCTCGCCCCCACCTTCGACCTGGTGCTGGTGGCCCGGTTCGCCGCGGCGCTGCCGCACGGCGCGTACTTCGGTGCGGCCGGTCTGCTCGCGGCGACCCTGATGGGCCCCGGTAACGAGGCCCGTGGTTTCGCCACAGTGCTCGGCGGTCTGACCGTGAGCAACCTGGTCGGCGTACCCCTCATCACCCGGCTCGGGCAGGCGGTCGACTGGCGGGTCGCGTACCTGGTCATCGCCGGCTTCTTCGTGCTCACGCTGCTGGCGGTGCTGGCGGTCGTTCCGGAGGTCGCCGCGGCGGTCGACGGCTCGCCGGCCGCCGAGTTGCGGGCGCTGCGGACCTCGCAGGTCTGGCTGGTCGCCGCGACCGGCGCTGTCGGTTTCGCCGGCTTCTTCGCGGTGAACACCTACATCGCACCGGTCACCACCGACGTCACCGGCCTCTCCGCCGCGACGGTGCCGTGGACGTTGGTCGCGGTGGGTCTCGGGATGACCGTCGGCAACGCCCTGGGCGGCTGGCTGGCGGACCGCGACCTCCAGCGGAGCATGGTCATCGGCTTCGTGGCGATGATCGTGAGCATCGCCGTGTTCAGCCTCGTGGCGTCGACCCGCGTCGGCCTGTTCGTGGGCGCGTTCCTGGTCGGTGCGACCAGTCTCTATCTCGGTCCCGTCCTACAGGCGCGCCTGATCACCGTCGCCCCGGGAGCGCAACTGATGGGCGCGGCGGTCAACCAGTCGGCCATGAACATCGCGAACAGCCTGGGCGCCGCGCTGGGCAGCGTCGCCATCGCCGCCGGATTCGGTTACCTCGCGCCGGCCCGGGTTGGCGTCGTCCTGGCGGTCGTCGGGTTGATCCTGGGGCTGGTCAGCTTCGCCGTCGGACGACGAGTGCACGAGCGGGTCCCGGCCGCCGTCTGACGAGTGCGCGGGCGGGCCCTGGCCACCGTCTGACGAGTGCGAGCGGGTCCCGGCCACCCTTTCGACCTGAGGTGGCCGGGCCGTCCGCGAGACGCGGTCAGAAGTCGTCCACGCTGACCGTCACCCGGTCGGTGCTCGATCTCCAGTTGGGCACGTTGATCACCTCGTAGCCGCCGCCGCGTTGGCCCACGGTGATCCGTACCAGGCCGAGGTGTGCCGGCGCCGCCGGGATGAAGACGTCCATGCCGGTGATGAAGGTCTGACTGAAGAACTCCGGCAACGGGGCCGTCAGGTCCGTGACGCCGTCGCTGCCGTCGTCGAAGGCGAAGATGCCGATCGTCCGCTTGACGCGCGGTGTGTTCGCCGCGTTCAGGACATCCCTGCCGTTGATCCAGAGGTGGTCGCCGGCGTCGCCCTGGTCGCCCCACCACTCCTTCTGCCGTTGGATCGTGAGTGCCGTGTGCCGGTCGCTGGTCTCGACCAGGCCGCTGAGGCCCTCGCCCGGCTCGCTGGTCGCGAGGCGTACGAACGAGTCCGAGCGGAGGAACGGCTGGAAGTAGAAGTGGTGCGTCGCGGCGCCCGGACGCACGATGGCGAACTCGTAGCGGGCCGTGGCGAGCACCGGGAGGGGGCCGAACGAGCCGTCGCCGCTGAGTGGCAGCCGATGCGCGGGCAGGTGTGACAGTCGGCCGCCGGTCAGCGGGCTGACCGGGTAGACCTCGAGAGTCGCACCGGTGACACCGACGTTGCTCGGGAAGAGCACGGCGCGGCCGGAGACCCGGGCGGCGCCGAAAAGTTGCGGCACGATCCGCGTCGTGTGGGGCGCGCGGCCCCGGAGGAAGCCGAAGATCTCGGTGAACGACTCCGCCGACGACACGGTCTGGGTGTGCGACTGGTCCGGCAGGTGCACGTTGATCGCGCCGACGACGGCGCGGGCCGGGTCACCCTCGCCCCAGATCGCCAGCGTGGGCACACCACCCGGCGGGGAGGTCGCGGGGCGCCCGTCCAGGTTGACGTAGTGCGCGACCCGGGCGGCACGCTCCGGCGAGCTGTTGAGATAGCCCTGCGAGACGAAGGTGCCCAGCGAGTGCGCGACGAGGTCGACCCGGTCCGCGCCGGTGGCCGCCAGCAGGCGGGAGATCCGTGCGTCGAGTCCCGCGTACACCTGGGGCAGGATCGTCGCGACGTTCGGTGAGTCGTACTCGTGGGCTTCGATGATGTCGATCGGGTACCCGTTGCTGGCCAGCCGTTTGGCCTGGGTCTCGAACTGCGCCGCCGATCCCGCGCTGCCGTGTACGAAGATCACTGGACGGTACGTCGGTGTGGTGGCGGCCTCGGCGCGTGGAACGGCGACGGCGGACAGGCTGGTCGCGAGGGCGACCCCGGCCACCACGGAGAGCAGCCTCCGGCGAGATGTGTGCATCGATCCTCCACCTGGACGGACGAAGTATTTGCACTACTAGCGCAAGTATCGTGTCAGGGCGGGGCGCGATGGTCCACACCTTGCGGTCAGTTGACCTTTGTGGCGAGCAGGTCGCCGACGGCGGCGCGGACCGGGTCGGGGTTCGACCAACTCCAGTTGGGGTGCGCGCGGTTGGTGAGCAGCGCCAGGACGAGTTTGCGATCGGGCGCGACCAGGAGCGAGGGGCCGGCGAATCCGGTGTGGCCGAAGGTCCTGGCCGAGGTGAGCTTGCCCATGAACCAGCTCTGGTCGAGGACGACGCCGAGGCCGTGCGCCGAGGTCCGGTTGGGGCGCTCGGGGTCGATGGCGGGTTTGCCGGCGTTGTGGTTGGTGAGCATCCGGCGCACCGTCGCGGCGGCGAGGATCCGCTTGCCCTGGTGGGTGCCCTCGTTGAGGAGCAGCTGACCGATGGCCGCGAGATCGGTCGCGGATGCGAAGATGCCGGCGTGACCGGCGATGCCACCGAGGTGGTTGGCGACGTCGTCGTGGACGACGCCACGGAGCAGCCCCCGGGACGAGCGGGCGTCGGTGGCGACCAGCCGGCTGGCCTTCGCGGCGGCCGACAGCCAGCTGTTCGGGTTGAAGCCGGTGTCGCGCAGGCCGAGCGGGTCGGTCAGGTTGCTCTTGAGCGCCTGGTCGAGCCGCTGGCCGGTGACCTTCTCGACGATCTTGCCGGCGACCATGAGCCCGACGCTGGAATAGCGGAACGTGTTGCCCGGGACGGCGCCGGAGACCAGCGGCGTGGTGAGTACGGCGTTCCAGCGGGCCGCGTTGTCGGGCAGGCCGGTGACCTTGGCGCCGACGGGAAGGCCGCTGGTGTGGGTGAGCAGCATCTCGACGGTGACCTGCTCCTTGCCGGTGCCGGTGAAGGCGGGCAGGTAGTCGCGCACGGGGGCGCCGAGGTCGACACGCCCCTTGTCGACCTGCTGCAACAGCAGGATGGCCGTGTACACCTTGGTGACCGAGGCGAGGTCGAAGATGGAGTCCGGGCGCATCGCGACGCGCTGGTTCGCCGCGAGCAGCTTCGGGCCCGCCTCATAACGCAGCGCCTCACCGACAGCGGTGCGCACCGTCATCCTTCCGCCCACCAGGACGAGAGCGACAGCACCGGGGAAACCCTTGTGTTGCACGGTCTGCGGGGTCGCGGGCAGGTGTCGCCGGAGCAGGGCGGTCACGTCCTGCGCGTAGCGGGCCTGACGGACTGGTGGGTTGCCGCCGACCGGTGCGTCGGGTGCCCTGGGCGGCGACCCGGGGTCTTCCGCCGCGCCAAATCCGACCCGGCTGCCGCTGGCGCCCTTCCCGGTCGTCGCGTCGCCGGGGCCGGCCGAACCGGGGTTCGGCGCGCCGTTGTCGCGGCAACCGGTGAGGGCGGAGGTCGCGGCGGCCAGGCCGGCCCCGAGCAGAGTACGACGCGCAACGGGCATGTCGGAGAGCGTGACAGCCGGCCCGACAACGTGCCACCTGACCCGTCCGAACGTCGGCTTCGTCCGACCTATCGGCCAACAGGTGGTCATCTGGCGGACACAGCCGGTTGCCATTCAGGCGGTTGTGCGACGATCGGCGGGCATTACGTCGAACGACCGTCCACCGGTCTGTCCGCGCACGGTCGCGGACAGTAACCGTGGAGGGCACACACCTCGTTAACCCCTTGGAGAGCACGATGTCCCTCTCCCCGTCCCGGGTCTTCGCAGAGCTGAATGCGACTCGACCCCCTGACCAGCCGTCCCCGACGATGGGCACGGCCGTCGTGGTCGGTGGCAGTGTCGCCGGTCTGCTGGCCGCGCGGGTGCTGTCCGACCACGCCGACACCGTCGTCATCATCGACCGGGACGACCCGCAGGTGACCGGCGCGCGGCCCGGCGTACCACAGGGGACACAGCTGCACGCGCTGCTGCCCGGCGGCCTCTTCCAGTTGGAGCGGCTGTTTCCCGGATTCCGCGACGAGGCACTGGCGCGCGGAGCGATCGAGGCGCCGCCCGCGGCCCGGCGCAACTACCTCGACGGGCGGCTGAAGGTCGTCGTCCCCGACGACGCCGACAGCCTGGCGGGCAGTCGGCCGCTGCTGGAGGGCCTCATCCGCCAGCAGGTGCTCCGACTGCCCAACGTCAAGACGATCACCGCCCGCGCCACCGGCCTCGTGTTCGACGGCACCGCGGTCACCGGGGTCCGCTGTGAGGTCGGTGGGGTGCCCGGTGTCGAACGCGCCGACCTCGTGGTGGACGCCATGGGGCGGTCCAGCAGACTCTCGGACTGGCTGGAGCACGCCGACTGGGACCGGCCGGTCACCCGGCGGATGACAGTGCACCTCAACTACGCGACCGCCCTGTTCCGCCGCCCGGCGGTCACCCCGGCCTCGACTGTCGTGCTGGCCCTGAACACGCCGAAGATGGCGATGGACGTGGCCGGAGCCGCGTTCTTCGCGATCGAGGACGGCCGGTGGATGGCCATGATGGCCGGTTACGGCGACGACCGTCCGGGGCGTACCGCGGCGGACTTCGTCCGCCGCCTGCGCGAGCAGTTCCCACCGGAGTTCGGCGAGGTCGCCGACCAGGAGATGATCGGCGACGTCCAGACCTACCACCATGCCGACAGTCGGCGACGGGACTTCCACGCGCTCAAGCGGTTCCCGGCCGGCCTGATCAGCGTCGGTGACGCCGTCGCGTCGTTCAACCCGGTCTACGGGCAGGGCATGACGGCGGCGGCCCTGCACGCGGCCTGCCTGTCGACGTACCTTCGGTCCGGCCCGGACCTGCGGGCGCCCGCGCGCCACTACCTCGCGCTACAGAAGGTCGTGGTCGACGCCGCCTGGTCGCTCTCCACCTCGGCGGACCTGGCGTTGCCCCACGTCGACGGGCCCTACCCGCGCGGCTACCGGTTCTCCCGTTGGGCCAGCGGCCAGGTCATCGCCGCGACCGTCACGGACGTGGCGACCGCGCGGCGGTTCAACGACGTCGTCTCCATGCGCGAGCACCCGCACTCGCTGGCCCGCCCCGGCGTGCTCCTGGGCGCCCTGCGCGCCAACCGGCGCGCACGCTGAGCGAGTGACCCGGCGGCCTCGCCAGCGAGGCCGCCGGGCACGCCTCTAGCGAGGGAGCTTGCGGAGGATGTCGACAACGAAACGGTGGTCGTCCAGCTGCGGCAGCCCGGAGACACCGACCCAGCCCACCACACCGGTGCCGCGTACGCGCAGGGGCACCGCGCCCCCGGCGGCCGCGTATCGCGAGGCCGGCAGGCCGAACCGCTCGGCCAGCGTCACCTGCTTGTCCTGGCACAGCCGGGCCATGTAAAGCGAGGAGTGCTCGAACCGCATCACCACCCGCCCCTTGCGGCGCAGCCACGCGTCGTTGTCCGCCGTCGACCCCGGCAGGCCACAGTGGAACAGCTGCCGCCCGGCCCGCCACACGCCCACCGAGACCGGCAGCCGCTGCTCGGTCGCGGCGGCGACGGCGAGCATCCCCAACTCGTACGCGTCGGTCTCGGACAGGCCCGCGAGCTCCAGCTCGTTCTCCTCGCGCAGCAGCTCGTCCAGCGTCGGCCACGATTCACGGTCAGCTGACATGTTTCTTCTCCTTTGTGGTGCGGGCGATCATCCTCGTCGTGCGGGGCGATCACCAGGCGCAGGGCGCGTAGTCCTTCAGGAAACAGCCGTACAGGTCCTCGCCCAGCTCGCCGCGGACGATCGGGTCGTACACCCGGGCCGCGCCGTCGACCAGATCAAGTGGGGCGTGGAAGCCCTCGTCGGCCAGCCGCATCTTCGTCGGGTGGGGGCGTTCGTCGGTGATCCAGCCGGTGTCGACGCTGGTCATCAGGATGCCGTCGGTCAACATCTCCTCGGCGCTGGTGCGGGTCAGCATGTTCAGCGCCGCCTTGGCCATGTTGGTGTGCGGGTGCCCCGGCCCCTTGTAACCACGGCCGAACTGGCCCTCCATCGCCGACACGTTCACCACGTACTTGCGGCGGGCCGACGCGGCGGCCATCACCGGGCGCAACCGGCTGACCAGCACGAACGGCGCGGTGACGTTGCACAGCTGCACTTCGAGCAGCTCGACCGGGTCCACCTCCTGCACCCGCTGGACCCAGCTGTTGACCGAGTCGAGGTCGGGCACGAGACCTCCGGCGTCGATGGCCGTGGACGCCGCGATCCGTTCCGGCGAGGCCGAGCCGCTGGTCAGCGCCAGCGCGGTGAGCGCGTGCGGTGTGAGCGCTGTCGACTGTGGCCCGGTGGTCAGGCTGCCCACCGGGCCGCCCTGCCCGTCCGGCTTGGCGAACGTGATCAGCTCCGGCAGCGGGCCGTCCGGCAGGGCCGCGGCCTCGGCGGCGATGAGCTGCGCGTACGCCCCGGGGGACCGGCGGACGGTCTGCGCCGCGTTGTTGATCAGGATGTCGAGGGGGCCCTGGCTGCTGACGTCGTCGGCGAGGGCGATCACCTGGGCGGGGTCGCGCAGGTCGATCCCGACGATGCGCAGCCGGTGCAGCCAGTCCGCGCTGTCGGGCATCGCGGCGAAGCGGCGGACCGCGTCGTGCGGGAACCGGGTCGTCACCGTCGTGTGCGCGCCGTCGCGCAGCAGCCGCAGCGCGATGTACATGCCGATCTTGGCTCGGCCGCCGGTGAGCAGCGCACGCCGGCCGGTCAGGTCGGTGCGGGCGTCGCGGCGCTCCCGGTTCAGCGCGGCGCAGGACGGGCAGAGCTGGTGGTAGAAGGCGTCCACCTCGCGGTAGCGCTGCTTGCAGACGTAGCAGCCGCGCGGGTTGTGCAGGAAGCCCGCCGTCTCGCCTGCCACGGACGACGCGAGCGGAATGCCCTGCGTCTCGTCGTCGATCCGCCCCGGAGCGCCGGTGGCGGTGGCCTCCGTCACCGCGCGGTCGGCGGCGAGGATGGCGTCTCGCCGCTCCTCCCGTCGCCGCTGCTTGATCACCTTGTAGAGCCGGGCCGTGGCCCGCTGCACCTGCACCACGTCGGGGTGGTCGGAGGGCAGCGCCTCCAACGCCTCGAAGACGCTGAGGCAGGCCTCCAGCCGGCTTCGGTCAATACCCTCTTGACCGTTTTCCGTAATGTTGTCCACCGTCATGCGTCGTTGTCTCGTCCCGTATCCCGTGCCGGCTCCAGCCGGCCCGCCCCAAGTCCGACCCGAAACGGTACGCGCCTCACGGCCTCCGACGCACCTCGCGGCCGTCCGGCGTGGTGCGGCTCGCGGCGCTGTCAGTCGGCGTCGACGTGACCGAGCCGCCAGTAGCCCATGAAGGCCACCGCCCGCCGGTCCAGACCCCGCTCGGCGACCAGGTGCCGGCGCAGGTTGCGGATGACGCCGGCCTCCCCGGCCAGCCACGCGTAGAGCGGCGCCGAGGCCACCTGCTCGGGCACCTCCCACAGGATCTCGGTGTCCGCGTCCACGTCCGGCACGGGTTGGGCGGCTGCCGCCCCGCCGGGGGCCAGCAGTTCCCCGGCCGCCGCGACGACGGCGGGCACCAGCCGGCTGCCGTACCCGTCGGTGCCCCGAGCCAGCCAGCGGACCTCGACGCCAGGCGGCGCGACCAGCGGCAACACGTCGGCGGGGTCGGGCACCTCCAGCACGACAGTGCCCCGGGCGTCGAGGGGGAGCCGCTCGCAGATGCTGCTGATCGCCGGAACGGCGGTCTCGTCCCCGGCCAGCAGCAGCGTGCCGCCGGTGGACTGTCGAAACTCGACCCCGCCGTGGTTGCCGTCGAAGCTGGCATCCGGCCCGACCAGGGCGATCTCGTCGCCGACGCTGGCCCGCCGAGCCCAGCGCGTCGCCGGGCCACTGTCGCCGTGCAGCACCAGGTCGACGTCGACCTCGGCCAGGTGCGGGCGGACCGCCCGCACCGTGTAGGTACGAATCGGGTTGCGCAGGTGCTCGGGCAGGGCCCGCCACGTCGCGTACCAGTCCGCGCCGTCCGGCAGGGTCGCCCGGTCCTGACCGGGCAGGGGAAGCGCCAGCTTGATCCGCTGGTCGTAACCGTTGTCGGCGAAGCGGTCCAGGTTCGCCCCGGTGAAGGTCACCCGGGTGAAGGACGGGCTCAGGCGGCGTACCGCGCGGACGGTGACGGCGAACACGCGCCACGGGGCGATGGGCAGGGTCTCGGTCATGGTGCCTCTCTCGGCTTGGGGCCGGCTCTACCGGGTGGTGCTCGCCACGGCGCGGGAGCGCCACAGCAGCCAGACGAAGTACGGGGTGCCGATCATGGCGGTGACCAGGCCGGCGGGGATCTGGGCCGGAGCGATGACCGTCCGACCGAGGGTGTCGGCGATGCTGACCAGCGCCGCGCCGAGCAGGGCGGCCACCGGGAGCACCCGGGAGTGCCGCCCGCCGACGAGCGCCCGCGCGGCGTGCGGGGCGACCAGACCGACGAAGCCGATGACCCCGACGGCCGAGACGGCGGTGGAGGTGAGCAGCGCCGCCGCGCCGAGCGCGATCAACCGGGTGCGTTCCAGCCGGACGCCCAGCACCCGGGGGGTGTCGTCGTCCAGCGCCATCAGGTCGAGTTCCCGGCGGGCGGCGACCACGGCCGGGGTGAGCACCAGCAGGGCGATCAGCACCGGCAGCACCTGGGTGGGCATCCGACCGTAGGTGGAGCCGGACAGCCAGGTCAACGCCTTCCCGGTGTTCCACGGGTCGAAGGCGACGACCAGGTAGGTGATGACCGCCATGCCGCCCTGCCAGGCGCCGAAACCGATCAGCACCAGTCGGTCGGAGCTCAGTCCGCCGCGCCAGGCCAGGCCGTAGACCAGGGCGAACGCCACCATCGCGCCGAGCCCGGCGACGCCGGAGACGGCCCACACCCCGGCCAGCGGCACGAAGGTGAGCAGGGAGACCGCGCCGAGCCCGGCGCCGGCGGTGATGCCGAGGATGCCGGGTTCGGCCAGCGGATTGCGGCAGACCGCCTGCACTGTGGTGCCGGCGACCGCGAGCGCCGCGCCGGCCAGGACCGCCGCGGCGACGCGCGGCCACCGCTGGTCCAGCACAAAGGTGTACGCGGGCCCGGTGGTGCCGTCGACCCAGTTGACGACGTCACCGAGCAGCACCCAGGTGTCACCGGCCAGCATGCCGACCGCCACGGCGCAGACGGTCAGGACGGCGGTGACGGCGACGACGCCGCGGTGGAAGGCGGCGGAGCGGACGGCCGCGTGCCCGCCGGGCGGACGACGGGTGGGGCCCGCGTCGCGGTGCCGGCGGGCCAGCCAGATGAGGATCGCCGCGCCGAACAGGGTGGTGACCACACCGGTGGGGATGTCGACCCCGGCCTGCCCGCCCATCAAGGCCCGCAGCAGCACGTCGGAGCCGAGCACGATGATGACCCCCGCGATGCCGGACAACGGCAGCAGGATGCGGTGGCGGTGCACGCCCGGCATCACGGGGGCGAGCAGCCGGACGATCACCGGTGCGCACAGGCCGACGAAGCCGACCGGGCCGGTGAGGGTGACGGCCGCGGCGGAGAGCAGCACGGCCAGCACCATGACGGTGAGCCGGGTGCGCCGCACGTCGAGGCCGAGCACGGTGGCGGTGTCGTCGCCGAGGGCGAGGATGTCGAGGCGGTGCCCGAGCAGCACGAGCACGATGGCGGCGCCGACGATCACCGGAGCGAGTTGGGTCAGCGCGGTCAGGTCGCTCTGCACCAGCGAGCCGTTCCCCCAGGCGAACAGTCCGATGGTGGCCTGCTCGAACAGGAGTAGCAGCAGGGTGGTCACCGAGCCGAGCGCCAGCGCGGTCGCCGAACCGGCGAGGATCAGCCGGGTGGTGCCGGCCTGCCCACCGGAGGACATCGCCATCACCAGGCCGGCGGCGGCCAGACCGCCGCAGAAGGCGAGGCCGCCGGCGGGCAGCGCGGGCAGCGAGACGCCGAACGCGGCGACGGCGACGATCGCCAGGTGGGCGCCCGCGTTGACCGCGAGGGTGTCGGGTGAGGCGAGCGGGTTGCGGGCGATCGACTGCAACGCCGCCCCGGCGAACCCGAGCGCCACGCCGATGGCCAGTCCGGCGAGCAGCCGGGGCAGCCGGGACGCGATCAGGACGCGGGCCGCCTCGTCGTCGGCGCCGGTCGCGAGCCGCAGCAGGTCGAGGGCGCCGACGTTCGAGGTGCCCTGGGTGAGGTGCACCGCGCCGACCACGAGCAGCAGCAGGATCGCGGCGACGAAGACAGCGGCGACGCGGGGCACGGCCAAGCGTCCGCCCGGAGCCGGCCGGGTGGCCGGCTCCGGGCGTGGGGGCGCGTTCAGCACGCTCACACCGCGTACGTCTTGACGAGTTCGTCGATGTACTGCTTTCCGGAGAGCGGACCGCCGAAGGTCCAGATGCCGTTGGGCATCTTGTGCAGGTTGCCCTTCTGCACGAAGGGCAGCGACTTCCAGATGGCGTTGCCGGCGAGACCGTCCGCGAACACGTCGTCGCCGTCGGAGGCGTTGTAGAAGAGGTGCATGTTCGGGTCCTTGAGGACCGTCATGCCCTCGACGTCGGTCTGGCCCAGGCCCCACACCTCATCGGTCTTGCCGGTCCAGGCGTTGGTGAGGCCGAGTTGGATGCCGATCTGGGAGACCAGCGCGCCCTTGCCGAACATCCGGATGCTGACGGTGCTGCCCTCCTTCCAGCCGTCGGCGATGGCGAACGGACGGCCGGCGGCACCCGCGTCGGCGATCTTCTTCTTGCCGTCGGCGATGGCCGCGTCGAAGTCGGCGAGCAGCTTCTCCGCCTCGGTGGTCTTGCCGACCGCCTTCGCGATCATGGTGAGGTCGGTGCGCATCCGGCCGAGGTTGTCGGTGGCGTCACTGCCCTTGGCGACCACCACGGGCACGAACTTCTCCAGCTGACTGACCATGTTGGCGCCCCGGTCGTCCTCCATCACGACGAGGTCGGGCTGGAGGGCGACGATCGCGTCGACGCTGGGCTCGCCGCGGGCGCCGACGTCCTTGACGTTCGGGTCGAGCTTCGCGGAGGTGACCCAGGTGCCGTAGCCCTTGGGGTCGGCGACACCGACGGGCATGACGCCCAGGCTGACCAGCAGCTCGGTCTCGCCCCACTCAAGCGCGACGACCTTGGTCGCCGGCGCCTTGAGGGTGATCTCCTTGCCCCGGCTGTCGGTGACGGTGACCGGGCCGCCGGCCGCCGAGGCGGAGGTGTCGGGGGTCGCGGCGTTCTCGGTGGTGCCGCAGGCGCCGAGCGCCAGCACGGCCGCGACGGCGATGAGGGAGGTGAAACGGGTACGGGTCATGACGGTCTTTCTCTGCTGTGGATGGGGGTGGTTCAGACCAGGGCGCGGATCTGGTGCCGCCCGACGGGGCGGGTGGTGACCAGTCCGCTGATCGGATCGGTGGTCACCTCGATGCGGATCCCGTAGGTCTCGGTGAGGGCGTTCTCGGTGAACACCGTTGCCGGGGTGCCGGTGGCGCGGACCCGGCCCTGCTGCAACAGGACCACCTCGTCCGCCACGGCGGCTGCCTGGTTGAGGTCGTGCAGCACGACGCCGACGGCGACGCCGTGATCGTCCGCGAGGTCACGGACCAGGTCGAGGATTTCCACCTGGTAGCGCAGATCGAGGAACGTGGTGGGCTCGTCGAGGAGCAGAACCGGGGTGTCCTGGGCGAGGCAGGTGGCCAACCAGACCCGCTGCAACTCGCCCCCGGAGAGTTCGTCGACGGGACGGTCGGCCATCGCGGCGACGCCGGTGACGTCCATGGCGCGTGCGATGGCGGCGGGACCGTCCGGATCCTCGGTACGCCAGCGCCCCCGGTAGGGGTGGCGGCCGTAGCCGACGACGTCGCGGACGGTGACGCCGCTGGGCACCGGCCGGCTCTGGGCGAGCAGGGTGACCCGCCGGGCGAACTCCCGGGCCGCGAGGCTGGCGGCCGTGACGCCGTCGGCGAGGTGCACGATTCCGGCCTCGATCGGGTGCAGGCGGGCCAGGGCCCGCAGCAGGGTGGACTTGCCGCTGCCGTTGGGCCCCACCAGTGCGGTGACGGCACCCGCGCGGAGGTCGATCACGGCATCGTGCACCACCGGCACACCGTGATAGCCCAGGCGGAGGTCGACGCCGGACAGGCTGCGCTCCCCGTTGACCGACGCCAACTCGTTCTGCATGAGGTTAGGCTAACCTAACCGAATGACGGCGTGTCAAGCCGGCCGCGGGGCCGTGACCGGCCTGGCGGACCGGTGGTCGTCGGGCCGGTGCGCGCGTGGGGGATGCTGGGTCCGTGCACATCGCGACCCTCGGCCCACTCGCCGTCGACGGCCAGCCCGTTCGGGGTGAACGGCTCGCGGCAGTGCTCCGCGCGCTCGTCGACGCGCGGGGACGGGCGGTCTCCGTGAGCCTGCTCGTGGACGCCGTCTGGGACGGCGCGCCACCCGACGACGCGACCGGCGCCGTCCAGGCGCTCGTGTCCCGGGTGCGCCGTCTCGGGCTGCCCGTGGTCGCGGTGCCGGGCGGATACCGGCTGCCCGCCGAGGAAATCACCGTCGACGCGGTCGAGGCGCGCGCGCTCGTCGATCAGGCGGGCACCGTGCTCCGGTGCGGTGACCTCCGTGCCGCCCGCGCCCTGGCCGATCAGGCGCGGGCCCTGTTCCCCGAGGTGCCGGAGTTGGTCAGCGCCGAGGACACCCGCCTGTTCGCGGAGGTCGCCGCGCTGCGCGCGCAGGCGGCACTCGCCGGCGTGGGCCCGTTCGACGAGGTCGACCTGGGCCGACTCGTCGCGCGGACACCGCCGGACGAGCCGTCCGCCGCCCTGCTCGTCCGGGTGCTGGCCGCGCAGGGACGGGAGGCGGAGGCGCTGGAGGTGGTCGAGCGGCTCCGCGCCGACCTGGCCGACCGGTACGGCACCGACCCGTCGCCCGTGATCACGAGCGTCCACCTGGCGTTGCTGCGCGGCGAACTCACCGCACCGCCCGTCGCGGCGCCGCCCCGGCAACCGGCGCGGATCACGCTGCCCGCCGCGTGGCGCCGCCCCATGGCCGCCCTCGTCGGGCGGGAGCGGGACGTCAGGGCCGTCACCGACGCGCTCGCCGAGACACCGGTCGTCACGATCGTGGCGACCGGCGGGGCGGGCAAGACCCGGCTCGCCGCCGAGGTGGCCAGGCGCACGGCGGCGGGTGGGCGGGCGGTACGCGTGATTGAACTCGCTGGCCTGCGCTCGCCCGACGAGGTGCTGCCCACTGTGCTCGCCGCGCTCGGCGGCGCGGACACCACGGCCACCGGCGGCAACCTGGGTCTGGAACGGCGGGTCCTCAGCCCTGAGGAGCGGCTGCGCGCCGTGGCGCCGGACCTGGACGGGCTGGTGGTGCTGGACAACTGCGAGCACGTGCTCGACGCGGTGGCGGTCGTCGTCGCGGACCTCGTCGCGGCGGCCTCGCCGGAGGTCGCGGTGCTCGCGACGAGCCGCGCCCCACTGGGCCTGGTCGGCGAGCTGGTGCACCGGCTGACCGCGTTGCCGGACGCCGACGCGCTCGCGCTGGTCGAGTCCCGGGCACGGGCCGGTGGCGCCGTGCCGACCTGGGACACCGAGCGGGCGCTCGCCCTGTGCCACCGGCTCGACAACCTGCCGTTGGCCCTCGAACTGGCCGCCGCGCGACTGCGGCACATGCCGATCGACGACGTGCTCGCCGGGCTGACCGACCGGTTCGCGCTGCTCGACGACGCCCTGCGCGGCCTGCCCGAGCGGCACGCGAGCCTGTGGGCGCTTGTCGACTGGAGCAGGGAGCTGCTCGCCGAGGCCGACCGGGACCTCCTCCAACGGGTCGCGGTCATTCCCGCGCCGTTCACAGCGGACCTCGCCGCCGCCGTCGCGCAGGCGCCGGACGTCCGTCGCGGCCTGGCGACCCTCGTCGAACAGTCCCTGTTGACCCTGGTCGAGGGGGACGGTCCGCCGCGCTACCGCATGCTCGAAACGGTCCGTGAGTACGGCGAGGCCCGGCTGGACGCGGCCGGCGCCCGGGATCAGGCCATGGCCGGCCTGGTCCGGTGGGCGCGGGAGCAGGCCGTCGCGCTGGCCGCCCGCTTCATCGGCCCCGGCCAGGTCGAGGCGCTGCACCGTTGCGCCGCCGAGCAGGACAACCTGGTTGCGGGCCTGCGGTGGGCGATGGGAGCGGACGACGAGCCCGCCGCAGTCGACGTCGCCACCGCTTTGTTCCACCTCTGGTCGGTGCGGGGCCTGCACCTGGAGGTCCTCGCCTGGGCGCGCGGGCTGCTGCACATCGACGACCCGCAGCGGCGGCTGCGGTCGGCGATCCTGCGCGGCGCGGCCAGCGGCCGGCCGCTGCCCAACGCCGACCGGCTGGCCTGGACGTGCGTGGTGATCAGCGTGAACGCCGGCGTCAGCGCCGACCTGCGGCCCGCCGTTCTCGCCCGGCGGGCGCTGCGGACGCTCCAGACCGAACGTCCCGGCGAGGTGTCGTCCCGGCTGACCGCTCTCGCGTCGGCGCTGCCCGGCTTCGACGCGTCCGATCCGGAGCAGAGCCTGAAGAGCGCGACCGAGATGGTCGCGCACCCGGACCCGTACGTGCAGGGGCTGGGGCTTTTCGCGCGCGCGGCGGTACGGGAGAACGGCGGCCTGCCGGAAGCATCGATCAGCGACGCCGAGCAGGCTTACCACCGCTTCGAGGCCGCCGGCGACCACTGGGGCATGGCGATGGCGGCGGGTGCGGTCGGGCAGTTCCTGGTCCCGGGCGGGGACGCCCGGTCGGCCGAGTGGCTGACCCGCAGCGTTCGGCACATGGAGTTGGTCGGTGCCACGCAGGACGCGCGGTCGATCCGGGTACGGCTGGACGTGCAGCTCGCCCTGACCGGCGACGCGGACGCGGAGCGGCGACTGGGCGAGACGGCTGCGCTGGGCCAGGCCGAGCAGATCGACGCCGCGCAGGCGCTGCTTGGCCTGGCGCACCTCGCCTGGCAGCGTGAGCGGTACGACGAGACGCTCGCCCACGCCGACGAGGTGACTCGTGTCCTCGCCGGCTGGGTCGGGCCGCAGCCACAGCCGCGCGTGATGCTCCGAGCCACGGCGGCGATCATCTACCTGCGGGTGGCCCAGGTTGGGCGGGTGTCGGGCAACGACGCCACCGTCCAGGCGGCCGCGATGCTGTCGCTCGCCCGTGACGATGCGCTGACCTCGCGGGACCTGCCGGTGATCGGGGCGTGGGCGTCGGGCGGCGCGGAGTTCGCGGCGTACCGGGGCGACGCCGACACCGCCCGCGAACTGGCCGTACTCGCCAAGCGGATCGGCACCCAGATCGAGATGTTCTTCCCCTTTGAAAACGGCGAACGGCTCAACGCCATCCTCGGGAACGAGGAGCAGCGTGAGCCGTTGCTGGCCGCGTGGCGCGAGCGGCCACCCGCCGCGGCCGTGAGCCGGATCCGCGAGCTGATGGACGACCTGCTCGCGTAGGTCAGATCTTCTTGCGGTACGCCCGCAGCGCCAGCGGCATGAACACCGCAACGAAGCCGGCGCACCAGGCGAGCGTCCACCACACGTGGTTGCCCAGTGGGGTGCCGAGGAACAGCCCGCGTACCGACGCCACCAGGTGGGTCATCGGGTTGACGTCCACGAACGCCTGCATCCAGCCCGGCAGGGTGTCGGCGCCGACGAACACGTTGGACGCGAAGCTCAGCGGCATGATCAGCGCGAACATCACACCCTGCACGGCGCCCGCGGTCCGCACCTTCATCGACACCAGCACGGGCAGCCAGCTCAGGCAGAGCGCGAACAGCACAGCGAGCAGACATCCGGCGATCGCCCGGAACGGGTCGGTGTCGATCCGGAAACCCATCACGTAGCCGATCGCGAGGGTCGACACGGTGACAATGACGTACCGGACGACGTCGCCGAGGACCGCGCCGACCAGTGGGGCGGAGCGGGGGATCGGCAACGACCGGAACCGGTCGAAGATGCCCTTGGCGATGTCGGTGTTGAGGTTGACGCCGATCGCGATGGCGCCGGTCGCGATCGTCTGCGCCAGGATGCCGGGCAGCAGGAACTGAAGGTAGTCGTGGGTCGATCCGGCGACGGCGCCGCCGAAGACGTACACGAAGATGATGAGGAACAGCACCGGTTGCAGGGTGACGTCGATGAGCGCCTCGGGCGTACGCCAGGTCTTGATGAGGCTGCGCTTGGCGAGCGCCAACGAGTGCCGGACCAGCCGGAACGGCCGAGGGTTCGGCGCGGAGTTCGAGAGCACGCGGCTTCTCGGGGGCGCGGTGTCGGTCAGAGTGCTCATGCCGCGACCTCCGTGGGGCGGGTGGTGTCGTCTTCGGATGCCGTACGCCCGGTGAGGGTGAAGAACACCTCGTCGAGGCTCGGCAGGTGCAGGGAGAGTTCGGTGACCGCGATGCCGGCAGTGGCGAACCGCGCGACGCTCTCGGTCAGGGCCGCGTCGTCGGTGACCGGCACCGCGAGCACACCCTTGCGGATCTCGTCGGCCTGCGCACCGGAGCCGACCTGGGTCAGGATCTCCGCGGTGCGAGGCAGCTGCGCCGGATCGGACGGCCGGACCTCCAGGGTCTGCCCGCCGACCACCCGCTTGAGGCCTTCGGGGGTGTCGTGCGCGATGACCCGGCCATGGTCGATCACCGTGATCGCGTCGGCGAGCGCGTCGGCCTCCTCCAGGTACTGGGTGGTGAGCAGCACCGTCGAACCGTTGTTGACAAGCGTTCGGACCACGTCCCACATGTCCTCGCGCTTGGCCGGGTCGAGCCCGGTCGTCGGCTCGTCCAGGAAGATCACGTCGGGGGAGCCGACGAGGCTGGCGGCCAGGTCCAGCCGTCGCCGCATGCCGCCGGAGTAGGTCTTGGCCTGACGGTTCGCGGCATCGGTCAGGTCGAACCAGTCGAGCAGTTCGGCGGCCCGTCGCCGGGCGCCGGTGCGCCCCAGCTCCAGCAGGGTGCCGAACAGCTCCAGGTTCTGCCGCCCGGTCAGGTCCTCGTCGACCGAGGCGTACTGGCCGGTGAGGCCGATACTCTGCCGAACGCGCTCGGCGTCCCGTACCACGTCGAAACCGCTGATTCGGGCGGTCCCGCCGTCCGGTGTGAGCAGGGTGGAGAGGATGCGCACGGCGGTGGTCTTGCCGGCGCCGTTGGGCCCGAGCACCCCGAGCACCGTGCCGCGGGGTACGGCGAGGTCGACGCCCTGAAGCGCCCTCGTCTTCCCAAATGTCTTCACGAGGCCCTCGGCCTCGATCACCAGGTCAGCTGTCATGCGCCCAGTCTGCGCGGGCCCGCTGACACCGCCCCGACACGCCACCGACACCGGCTGACACGGGCTGACACCGGGGCCGCGAGGAACGCCCCGCCTGCGCCGATCTTGCAGTTTCGGTTGCCGAAAAGCGCGGACCGCACCCTGTGTCGGGACAGCAAGTGCAAGATCGCGGAACGGGGCGAGGCACCACGGACACGGGCCGGCCGGGCCCCCTCGCGGGAGCCCGGCCGGTGCGGTCGACGCCGTCGTAGAGCTGTCCGGAGCGCAGCGGGGGGGAGGTGCTGCGCGCGGGAGAGGTAAGGACGGCGTGACCGCGCTCCGCGCGGTGGTCCACCTGCTCAGCTCGGTAGGCGGCCCCGCGTGGAGACGAAGTGGTACGACATGACGGCGAATCCGGGGTCGCGGAGCAGCCGCCGGAAGGCGTTCAGTTGGTTGGGCGACAGTCCGGCCGCCAGCAGGTCCGGTTCCAACTGGCGGGAGTTGGTCTCGTAGAGCGAGGTTCCGGTCGATCCGCCGGCCCAGCTCTGCGAGTGGGTGATGGTGTCCAGGTCGGTCAGACCGGCGAGGGCCATCTCGGTGTGCACGTCCTGCGCCCACCCCAGGTCGGCGCCGTGATCCTCCAGGACACCCATCATGGCGTCCATGACCTGCGCGAAGAGCTTCGCGGCGTCGTCGCTGGGCGCGGTCAACACCCGCTGCGGCGCTGTGCAGTCGAACTCCTCGACCACCAGCCACCCGCCGGGCGCCAGCGCGCCGGTGAGTGTGCGCAGGACCCGTCGTCGATCGGGGAGGTGCAGCAGCACCAGCCGGGCGTGGATCAGGTCGAACGCGTCCCCGGGCGGCGGTTCGGTGCGCACGTCGTGCTGGCGTACGTGCAGGTTGCCCTCGGCCACGAGGTGTGTGGGGTCGATGTCGGTGGCCAGCACGTGGCCGTCGTCGCCGACCGCGCGGGCCATCCGTCGGGCCATCGAGCCGCCACCCGCCCCGACCTCCCAGCAGGTCGCACCTGGCTCCAGCACCGGGCGGGCCAGCCGCCGCGTCGTGATCGGGTCCAGGAAGGACTCCAGCGCGTGCATCTGGGGAACGGCGTCCGGTGCGCCGTTGTCGAACGTGTACGTGTCATCGCTCGTAGCGGTTGTCATCGGTGTCTACCTCTCCGTGAAGGGTCGGGTGACTACGGGGTGTCGGCCCAGAGCCGAGGCGTCGATCGGTTGGCCGGGGGCGGCGCAACGGCGGCGACGCTCAACATCGCCGCCAGTGGGGCCGGATCGCGGCGGGCCTCCGCGGTCGGCCGGTCGTAGACCACCCGGCCGTACTCGAGCACCGCCACCCGGTCCGCGATCTCGATGGCGTGCTGGAGTTGCTGCTCCACGAGCAGCACGGTCAGGCCGTCGGCGGCGAGACCGTTGACGAGTTCGCGGACCCGCGCCGCCAGGTCGGGCGAGAGGCCCTCACATGGTTCGTCGAGCAACAGCACCCGGGGTTGGCCGAGCAGCGCACGGGCTATCGCCAGCATCTGCTGCTCACCGCCGGAGAGTTCGCAGCCGCGGTGTCGCAGCCGCACCGCCAACCTCGGCAGCAGTTCCAGGGTCCGGGCGACCGTCCAGCCCTCGCCGCCGGAGGTGGGGGCCCGCCACGGCGCGGCCGCCAGGTGCAGGTGCTCGGCCACTGTCAACCGGGAGAAGACCCGGCGGCCCTGCGGGACGAGGCCGACACCGGACTGGGCGATGCGATGTGGTTGTCGGCCGGCGACGTGCACGCCGCCGATCTCGATGCGACCGCTGGACGCGCGAACCAGCCCGGCGATGGTGTGCACGAGCGTGCTCTTGCCCGCCCCGTTGCGGCCCACCACGGCCTGGATGCTGCCCGGGCGCACCCGCAGGCTGACCTCGTGCAGGACGATTCCCCCGCCGTAGCCGGCGCAGAGGCGATCCACAGTGAGCATCAGGCCACCCCGTCGGCGTAGGCCTGCCGCACCAGCGGCGAGGTACGGATCTCGTCCGGTGTGCCGGCGGCCAACGTCTGACCGTCGCGCAGCACCGTGACCGTGTCGGAGAGGGCGTACACCAGGTCCAGTCGGTGCTCGACCAGCAACACGGCGACCGCCCGGGGCAGCGCCTGGAGCAACTCGACCAGCCGGCCGACCTCGATGGCGGACAGCCCGGCCGCCGGTTCGTCGAGGAGCAGCAGGCGGGGGCGACCGGCCAGGGCCATCGCGATCTCCAACTGGCGTCGTTGTCCGTGCGCGAGGTGCCCGGCGGGCACCGCCGCGACGGCGGTGAGCCCCATCTGGTCCAGCAGCGGGCCGGCCAGGCGCTGCGCGGCGCGTCGGCGTCCGCCCGGCCACCACCGGTGGCGTGGGATGACCCGTGGCAGCGCGGCCACCACGACGTTCTCCGTCGCGGTGAGCGTGGAAAAGACAGCGGGTCGTTGGTGGATGCGGTTGATGCCCCGCCGCGCCCGGGCCGCCGGGCCGAGCCGACCGACGTTCCGTCCGTCGAACCGCACCGTGCCGCGCTGCGGCCTGGTGGACCCGCCGATCACGTTGAGCAGGGTCGTCTTGCCGGCCCCGTTCGGGCCGATCAGCGCGTGCCGCTGGCCGTCGTGGATGCAGAGGTCCACGCCGTCGAGCGCGGCGAGCGAGCCGTACCGCACGCTGACATCCTGGGCTTCCAGCAGGCCGGTCATCGGTGCAGCTCCGCAACGGTGGCCTGATCAGAGGCGGCTGGCTGGTCCGGCCGTAGCGCCGGAACGCCCGGCGGGCGCAGCCGACCCCGGGCCCGGTTGACGCCGGTGGGCAGCAGGTAGACCGTCGCCACGAACAGCGCGCCCAGCACCAGTGGCGCGTGGCCTGGCAGCACCCCGAACAGCCAGTCCCGGACGGCGATGACCAACGCCGCACCCACCAGGGCTCCGCCCACCGAGGCGGTGCCACCGATGACGACGCCGAGCAGCAGCAGCGCGGACGTGTCGAAGCCGAAGTCGGCGGGGGAGATGTACTGCTGGGCGACGACCAGGAGCGAGCCGGCGGCACCGGCGATCGCCCCGGCGACGATGTGCGCGCCGGACAGGTGCAGCCCCACCCGGTGTCCGCTGGCCCGCAGCCGCGTCTCGTCGTCGCGGCCGGCACGCAGCACCAGCCCGGCTCGGGTACGCAGCAGCACCAGCACCACGCCGACCAGCGTGGCCACGACGGCCAGGGCATAGAGGTAACGGGCCTGATCGTTGGCCAGGGCCGGGAGCCCCCAGAACGGGCGGACCGCGGGGATGCCGGCCAGCCCGTCCGTGCCACCGGTCACCGAACGCCACCGCCCCAGGACGATGACGACGAGTTCCCCGATCGCCAGGGTGATCATCAGGACGATCACCCCTCGGGCGTGCACGACGAGCGGCACGGTGAGCGCTGCCAGCAGCGCCCCGGCGGCCGCCGCGACGACGAGCTGCACGACGCCGACGTCGGAGACTCGGCTGCCGACCACGGCGCACGCGTAGGCGCCCGCCGCGTACGGTGCGGTCTGGCCGAGGGTCGGCATGCCGGCGACGCCGGTGAGCAGCGCCACGCTCACCCCGACCAGGGCCAGCGCCAGCGTCCGGGCCAGGATCGACGTGGTGTAGTCGTCGACCACCCAGGGCGCCACGACCAGGCCGACCAGGACGAGCGCCGCGATGCCGCCCCGAACTCGCCGGATCACCTCACCCCTCATGCCGGCCTCCACCTGCCGGCCAGGCCACGCGCCCGCACGGCCAGCACGGCCGCCATGGCGGCGAACAGCAGGAACGGCGCGGCGGACGGCAGCAGTGCCACTCCCAGCGTCTGGATCTCACCGATCGCGAGCGCGGCCAGCAGGGTGCCCGCCATCGACCCGAGACCACCGAGGACGACCACCACCAGGGAGAGCAGCAGCACCGTGTCAGCGGTGCCCGTGCCGGGGCCGATGATGGGCGCGCCCAGGACCCCGGCCGCGCCGGCCAGCGCACCGGCGGCGGCGAGCACACCGGCCCGGATCCGCGCCGGACTCACGCCCAGACAGGCGACCATCTCCGGGTCGTCGACGGCCGCCCGGACCAGCATCCCGGCCCTGGTGCGTCGCACCACCAGGTAGAGGGCGGCGGCGAGCACCGCGGCGACGACGATGAACACCAACCGGTACGCGGCGTAGCGGTGGCCGGCGACCATCACCGACCCCTCCAGGGCGGAGGGCACCTGGACCTGCGGGTTGTCGGGCCCGAAGCCGGCGACGAGCAGGCTGCCGCCGGCCAGCGCCACTCCGAACGTCAGCAGCGCCTGACTCAGGTGATTGCCGGCGGCGACCGGTGTGAGCAGGCCGGCCAGCAGCACCCCCGCCGCTGCGGCGGCCAGCACACCGACGGCGAGGGCCAACGCCAGGCTCGCCCAGCCGCCGTCGAGCAGCGCCGCGGCGGTATACCCGCCGATCGCGTAGAGCAGGCCGTGCGCCAGGTTGAGGATGTTGGCGACGCCGAAACAGAAGACCAGGCCCGACGCGGCGACGAACACGAGCAGCCCGTAGGCGACTCCGTCCAACGCCGGGATCAGGTACGGGTCGATCCGGTTCGTGCCGGCCGCCACCGCTATCACCGGCCGACGGTCGCGAGGTCACCCACGACGGTGTTGGACAGCGCCCGGCCGTCCTGGCGGACCTGCCGCAGGTACCACTTCTGCACCGGGGAGTGCGTGGTGGTGGAGAACTGCCAGGTGCCGCGCGGGCTGGCGATCTGGCCAAGTTGGCCGATGGCCGTGTTGATGGCCTCGGGGGTCGGGTCGCTTCCGGCGGCGCCGATCGCCCGGTCCAGCACCGCCGCCGCGTCGTACGAGGCCAGGGCGTAGGTCGTCGGAGAACCGTCGTGCTTCGCCTTCCACGCGGCCACGAAGGCGCGGTTCTCCGCGTTGTCGAGGTCGGGCGAGTAGTTGAGCACCGAGTAGATGTCCCGGGCGGCCTCGCCCTGCGCGTTGAGCACGCCGCCCTCGGTGAGGAACCCGGCCGCGTACAACGGGATGTCCTTGATTTCCGACTGCGCGTACTGCTTCACGAAGTCGACGGCGGCGCTGCCGGCGTAGAAGGTGTAGACGGCCGCCGCGCCCGAGGCCTTGATGCGGGCGAAGTACGGGAGGAAGTTGGTGGTGGCCGGGAACGGGGTGAAGGTCGTCTTGCCGTCGGCGTTCGCGAGCTTTCCGCCGATCTTGCCGAACGCGTCGGTGAAGCCGCGCAGCTCGTCCCAACCGCCCTGGTAGTCCGGGCCGATCGCGTACACGGAGCCCTTCACGTTGTCGCGGACGTGCTGGGCGATCGCCTCCCCGGGCTCGTCGGAGAGGTACGAGGTGTGCCAGACCCGGGAGACGTCCTTGAGCTCCGGCCGGCCGTTGGAGCCGACCAGTGGCACCTTGGTCTCGTTGAGCACCGGGGTGACTCCGGCGACCGAGCCGCCACCGACGATGCCGGTGAGCGCGGACACCCGGTCCTGCTTGAGTAGCTTGGTCGCCGCCGGGACAGCGGTCTGGGCGCCGTTGCCCTCGTCCGCGACGATGAGGTCGACCTGCCGGCCGCCGAGCTTGCCGTCGTGGGTGTCGAGGTAGAGCTGGAAGCCGTCGCGGATCTCCGTACCGACCGCCTGGTACGTCCCGGACAGCGACGCGAGCAGGCCGATCTTTATCGAGCCGCCGGCGCTCGTGCCCGGAGCGTCGTCGCCGCAGGCCGTGCTGGTGGTCAGCACGGCGGCGAGCAGCGCGGCGGTGAGGGCACGGCTGCGCCAAGGCGTGGTGAGAGGCATGTCTAACTCCAGAGGAAGGGGAAGGGGTCTCCGGCGTGGGGGCGCCGGGGTGGTCAGCGGCTGCGGGCGAGCGCCGCTCGGGCAGCGGGGGTCAGCGCGTCCCCGATGCGGTTGGCCAGCTCGGTCATCTCGTAGGAGACCTTGCCCACGTCGCACTCGGGCGCGGCGAGCACCAGCAGCGAGGCGCCGTCGTTGAAGGCCATGGAGAACATGAACCCGCCCTCGAGCTGGGTGACGTTGGAGATCACCGCGCCGGCGTCGAAGAAGGCCGCCGCCCCCCGCAGCAGGCTGACCAGCCCGCTACCCGTGGCGGCCAACTGGTCGGCCCGGTCCGGAGGCAGGTCGCGGGTGGCGGCCACCATCAGGCCGTCGCTGGAAATGGCGATCGCGTGGCTGACCTCGGTCGCGCGCGCCGCGAAGTTGTCCAGCAGCCAGCCGAGATCCTGTTGGTCGGTCACGTGCACTCCTGTCGCGTCATTTGTTGCCGAGGTTGATCGGGGTGCGCCGGCGGTTCGCCACGCCCCGCGCGTACGCGGCCATCGCCGTGGCCACCTGTGCCGGGTCGCGGTACTCGGACCGTTGCTGCTGCTGGGGCACCGTCACACCGCCGGGCACGAGGTGCCGTTGCGGTTGCCGTTTGGGCAGGCCGGAGTTGGTGGTCGTGGCGACCTCGGGGGTGTGCGCCTGGGCGGCCGTACGCCAGGCGTCGTCGGCGGGGCTGGACCACTGCTGGCCGTTCTGGCCGTTCTGGCCGTTCTGGCCGTTCTGTCCGTCGACGACGTCGTTCTGGAACCAGTGGTTGACCTGTTCGAAGATGAGGAGCTCCTCGGTGGGCGCGTCACCCCGGTCCGGGGGTGGGGGAGCCGCCGGTCGGAAGACCGGCGCGGCCGGCAGGGTCCGTTCGGCCGGCGGGCGTCCGGCGGTGGGTTCGGGGCGCGGCTGGTACGGCGGCGGAGGGCTGGGCGTCCGCGCTGCCCGCCGCGAGAGGCGGCCGGGCGCGAGCAGGTACTCCTCCGGTGGCAGCGACCGGATGATCGCCGCGGGCAGTGTCGCCTCGGCGAGGATGCCGCGTCGGGGGCCGCGTCGCAGTTGGACGGTGGCGCCCAGCCGGGCCGCGAGCTGGCCCACGACGACCAGCCCCATCGCCCGCACGGCGGCCACGTCGATGGCCGGTGGGCGGGCCAGCAGCTCGTTGAGTTGCTGCATCCGCTGCGTGGACAGCCCCACACCCTCGTCGCTGATCTGGACGATGACGCGGTCTCCCAGGCTCCGGCCGCTCACCCAGGTCTCGCTACCCGGCGGCGAGTACGTCGTGGCGTTGTCCATGAGTTCGGCGAGCAGGTGCACGACCTCGTCGACGGTCTTGGCGGCCACCGCGACGTCTCCGTCGATCATGCCGAGCCGGACCCGTGCGTAGTGTTCGATCTGGGACAGCGCCGCCTGGAGCACCTGTTGCAGCGGAATGTCGCGCTGGCGTACGCGACCCACGCCGACGCCACCGAGCACCAGCAGGCTGGCGTTGATCCGGCCCATCCGGGTCGCCAGGTTGTCCAGTGTGTATAGCTGGTCGAGCCGGTCGGGGTCGGTCTCGTCGCGCTCGACCAGGTCGACCTGGGCCAGGACGGCGTCGACCAGTCGCTGTTCGCGGCGGCTCAGGTGGATGAAGATGTCGGCGGTGTTGGCGCGCATGACGGCCTGTTCGGCGGCGGTCCGCACGGCGGCCTGGTGCACGGCGCTGAACGCCTGGCCCAGTTCGCCGATCTCGTCGTCGCTGGACGGTTCGAGGGCGGCACTGGACTGCTGGTGGGCGAGTTTCTGTGGGTCGACTGTGGCGCTGCCGGGCTGTTGGAGCTGGGCCACCACGGCGGGGAGCTGTTCGAAGGCCACCGCGTTGGCCGCGTCCCGAAGCCGGCGCAGCCGTCGGGTGATCTGCCGTGCGACGGCCCAGGTCACCAACGCGGTCAGGATCAGGGCCAGGAGGACGCTGGCCGCCTCGGCCACGGCTCGGCGGCGCTGGTCGGCGTGCGCGGCCCGAACGTCGTCGCGGACCGCGTCGTCGACCCGGGCGCGCAGGTCGGCCAGCCGGGCGGCGCGTGTCTGGGTGGTGGACACCCACGCGTCGGTCTCCAGTTTCAGCTGCGAACCCGGCTGGGCCCGGGACACCTCGTCCTGCATCCGTTGCAGGGTGAGCGCCTCCTTGCCGGTGCCGGCCTGCTCCCACCAGATGCTCCACTCGGGTGGGGCCAGGGCCAGGAACGACAGGCTCGACTCGGTGTAGCTGGTGCGGGCGGCGGTGATGTCCTGCTGCATGGCCGGGGTCAGCTCGCCGCCCGCGACGGCGCGCAGAACGGCCACCTGCTGCTGACCGATGGCCTCGGCCGTCTTCGACAGCGCGGCCGAGGCCCGGATCCCGTCGGCGAGTGGGGCGTCCACCACGCCGTGTGAGACGTTCTCCCGGAAGTTGATGAGGTCGGCGATCGCGATGCGGTAGCTGAAGGTCATCGCCGACACCGACGCGTGCGTGGCGGTGCGCACCTGGGTGCGCAGCGGGGCGAGGCCGTCCAGGGCCGCGTCGATGCGCCGCAGGAGAGCCGAACTGGTGCCATTGTCGGTGGACAGTCGGTCACGCTGCCCGCGGTAGCGGGCGACGGCGTCATCGGTGGCGGCCATCTCCGCGCCGAAGGTGTCCTGCTGCTCCGGCCGGGCATAGGTGAGCAGGTCGGCGGCGGCGATGCGTTCGCGTTGCAGCCGGTAGGCCAGGTCGCCGGCCTCGGCACCGACCTGCGCCAGGATCTGGAGGTCGCTGGCGCGGGCCGTCTGGCGTGCGCTCTCGGTCAGCGCGAGACCGGCGAAGCCGATCACGGCGACGAGCGGGGCCGCGACGATGAGGCGCATCCGACCGGCTATCTTCCAACCGCGTCGGCGGGTCGGGTAGGGTCTGGCCGCGTGGGACCGGGTGCTCGACGCCAAGATTGACTCCCACGACTCGTCGATGACGGTCTATCCGCACGTTGCCGAATGCAAGTCCCATTCGGCCGGAAGCCGCGCTCGTAGACCAGACCTGGCCGTGGTACAAACTGCCCGTACCAGCATCTGTACCCAAAGTCAGCGGCCGGTGACGCCGCGAGGTCGGGCCGGATTCGTCGGGTCAGCGCTGGTTGTCGAGGGGTTCGGCCGACGGGTGCCGCCGCTCCGGTTGATCCGGTTCGGGTTGGCCGTTGAGCACCTGGCCGATCAGCTCACGCAGCTCGTCGATCGCGTCCACCACGGCGCCCGGGTCGCGCGCGTCACGCCGTCCACGCTGGCGCGGCACCTGCCGATCCAGCCGGGCCGGTTCCGGCGCACGGGGGCCTCGGCGACCGTCGGCCGCCAACTGCTCGGCCGCGACCTGCGGCCACAGCGCGGCCAGCCGGCCTCCGGTGCCGAGCACGTCGTCGCAGCGCAGTGCAAACTCGTGACTGCCGAACCGGCGACCTGACTCGACCGCCGCGACCGTCTCCCGGCTGAACCGCACCAGATCCGCCAGGGCTCGTTGGGTCAGACCCTGTTGGACGCGGCAGTCGCGTAACTCCCGCCGGAACCGCTGACTGGCCGCAGAGTGAGCCGAGCTCGACGGGGACGTGTGCTCCATGCGCTCACCTTCGTGGAACGGACATTCAGCGGCGGACACCAGATCGAGAATGGCCGATGAGCTGAACATTCACAGAGGGCAATTCTTAACCCAGGACGCGATGGGTGTGAAGATGTTCACCGGTATGGATCGTCGGGAAAAGCGGGAAAGGTGCGCGCCGGACCCCGCGCCGACGCCGAGGTGCGCCGGGTGGAACGGGTCAACGACGGCCCACCCCACCCTCGACCGGCCCGCAGGTCAGCACCGCTGGCGCCCGCGCCCGCTCAGGCGGCGTGCACTTCGGCCGTCGCGCCAGCGCGTGCCGTCGGCGTGTCCGCGGACGCCGGAACGTCGATTATCGCGAGCAGCGTGCGGTGCGCCCGAAAGGCGACATTGGGTTTGTACGCCCGATGTTGCTCCGGTGACAGCCTCAGCCCGGGAATGGCTTCGGCGAGCCGGCTGAGGGCGATTCCGGCTTCAAGTCGCGCCAATCCCGCACCGATGCAGAAGTGTGGACCGTGGCCGAACGACAGGTGATTTCCCACATCGGCCCGGTGTGGGTCGAACCGGTCCGGGTCATGGAACGCCGCCGGGTCCCGGTTCGCCGCTCCGATCAACAGCAGGCAACGCGCCCCGGCGGGGATCGTCACCGACCCCACTGTGACATCCCGGGTGGTCACCCGCAGCCAGCCGTCGATGGCGGGCGCGAACCGGAGCGTCTCGCCCACGAAGGCGGGGACGAGCCCCGGGTCCGCGGTGATCGCCGACCAACGCTGGGGATCGGACAGGGCCTGGTCGAGGGCGTGCGCGAGCAACCCGGCCGTGGTCTCGTGACCCGCGACCAGGAGATTGAAGGCAAGGCTCGCCACCTCGGGCACCGTCAGCACACTGTCGTCGTCGTCCCGGTAGTCCAGGGCGCGGCTGATGAAGTCCTCGCCCCGCTGTCCACTGTCCACCCGCTGGCGGACGAGGTCCTCGCAGTAGTGCCAGAACTCCAGCAGGCCCTGTGCCAGGCGTACCTGCTCGGCCGGGTCCGGCTGCCCCCAGATGAGGGCGATCTGGCCGTCCGCCCAACTCCGGATCCGCCCGATGTCGGCGTCGGGCACCCCGAGGATGTCCAGGACCACCAGCAGGGGCAGCTCGGTCGCGAACTCCGGGATCAGGTCGACCTGATCGCCCTGGCGGGCAGCGAGACGGGACACCAGCTGGTCGACCCGGCGTCGGATGATCGCCCCGTACTCAGCCTCGACCCGCTCGGCGGTGTTCGCGAAGGTCGCCCGTAGGGCCCGCCGGGTGCGTGGGTGCGCCGGTGGGTCCGCAGCGGCCGTCGTGGGTGGCGCGTCGATCTGCATGATGACGTTCAGTGCCGGCGGGCACACCTCGTAGACCGGGGCGAGGGTGAGGGCGTTGGCGAATGTGGTGGCGTCGGCGAGGGCCCTCCGGACGTCCGCGTGCCGGCTGATCAACCACAGGCCCAGATCCTCGGCGTAGTGCACCCCGTCGGGATCGTCGAGAATGCGCCGCCACATGCTTGCCGGATCGGTGAGATAGACCCCGGCGAACGGATTCAACCGCATGGAAAGCCTCCTGATGCACACGGCGCGAAACCGGCAGCGCCCCCATTTGGCGATCCACTTCAGCCGGGCCGATAATGGTGTGCATCTGCCTCTGGCTCTTTACGGTGCGCTGGCCGGCCGTACAAGTCAAGATTGGTTCTTGTCTATTTATTGGTCGGCATAATTGCGTGTTGCAACAGCCGAGCGAACCTGGCCAGATGCAAGTTGCGGCACGGTCCTTGCCATGAAGACGACCCCGCCGGACGGTGCAATCAACTCGCCGCTTTCGCTCATGACCGGGGAAACGACCCCCGAGACGACGAGTGACGCCGGAGTCCGGTCACCGACCCCGGCGGAAGGAGCCGGCGCTGACGGAAGGAGCCGACCCCGGCGGAAGGGGCCGGCCCCGCGACACCGTCCACGCGTCGCGGGGGTTCCGGCCCATGCCGGAACCCCCGCGCTTCTTCTAGTCGTGACGGCCCGGTCAGCGCGCAGCGGTCAGGGCGCCCACGGGGCGGCGATGCTCCAGGTGCTGTCGGCGGTCCACGATGTCGGCGTGTTGTACGCGTCGCCGCCGGCGCCGTTGCTGAGCCAGACCTCCGCGTTGTAGTGCCGCAGGTACTTACCTCGGAAGTTGTACGACTCCAGCGACACGCCGGTGCCGGTCAGGCCGGTACGGGCGCACCAGGTGGCGTCGGCGCGCAGCAGCGCGGAGCCGTCATCCGGCGAGTTGCGGACCCGGGAGTTCTGGTGGCGCAGGTACTGCCCGGGAAAGTTGACCGACTCGAACGAGTAGCAGCCGGCGCCGGTCAGGCCGGGCCGGATGGTGTACGTGGCGTCGGCCTTGAGCAGGCTGGAACTCGCGGCGTCGACCACCTCCGTGTAGGCCAGGCTGTCCTGGTGGCGTAGGTAGCGGTTGGTGAAGCCCGGCGTGGTCACCTGCAACGACCGGCGGGTGTTGACCGGCAGGGCGACAGGTGCCGAACTGCCGACGGCCTTCGAGGCGTTGATCAGGGCGGTGTTGGCGGCGCGCACCCGCGCCTGGTCCATCTTGATCACCTGCCGGTCGTAGGTGAGGAACCCGTTGAGCTCACCCTCCAGGTCGGTGATCTCGGTGTAGATCGAGACGCTGAGCCCCTTGCCGAGCATCAGGTTCTGGGTGCCCTGCACCAGCCCCACGTACCGGTCGGTGAGCGCGCTCGAACTGGACTGCCACTCGTACGCGAAGAAGCTGCCGTTCGGGCTGTACTCGTGGCCCGGCGTGTGCAGGCCCAGGCCGCCGAACTCACCGAGCACCGCGATCCGGCTGCTCGAGGGTACGGGGGAGTCCGGGCCGAGGTAGACGTGCCAGTCGTCGATGTCGCCGTTGCCGGGGTTGCCGAGGGACTGGCAGCAGTTGTGGCCGCTGTGCGGGTTGACCAGACGTGTCGGGTCCTGGTTCTTGATGTTCTGCGCGACCCGCCGGGTGTCGGCGAGGGACCGCTCGCCCCAGCCCTCGTTGTAGGGCGTGTACGCGATCACGGCAGGTGAGCTGCGGTGCTCGTCGACGATCTCGCGTGCCTCGGCCTCGAACTGCGCCTGCTGGGCGTCGGTGGGGTCGACGTCCTGTGCGGTCAGCGACGGGATGTCCTGCCAGACCAGCAGGCCGAGCCGGTCGGCGTGGTAGAACCAGCGCTGTGGCTCGACCTTGATGTGCTTGCGCACCATGTTGAAGCCCAGGTCCTTGTGCTTCTGGAGGTCGAAGGCGAGGGCGGCGTCGGTCGGCGCGGTGTAGAGCCCGTCCGGCCAGAAGCCCTGGTCGAGGGTGCCGACCTGGAACACGAACTGGCCGTTGAGCTTGGGGCGCAGCACCCCGTTGACCAGGCCGGTGGTGATCTCCCGCATGCCGAAGTAGTGCGTGGTCCGATCCACGGTGGCACCGGTGGCGCTGCGCAGGGTCACCCGGAGGTTGTAGAGGAACGGGTCGTCGGGTGACCATCGGCGGGCGTTGGGCACCGGCACGCTGAAGTCGGTGAAGCCGCCGGTGGCCGAGCCGACCACTGTGGCGCCGTTCAGCGCCTCGGCGAGCACGCTGTGGCCGCTCACGTCGCCGCGGGTGAAGACCCGGACCCGCAGGGTGTTGTTGCTCAGGTTCGGGTAGACGTCCACGCTGCTGATCGAGGCGGCGGGCACCGGCTCCATCCACACCGTCTGCCAGATGCCGGAGCTGGGGGTGTAGAAGATCCCGCCAGGTGTCTTGGTCTGCTTGCCGATGGCGGGCAGGCTGCCGTTCTGCCGGGTGTCGGTGGGATCCCAGACCTTGACGACGATCTCGTTCGTCCCGGTGGTGAGCTGGGGAGTCACGTCGAAGGTGAAGGCGTCGTAGCCGCCGGTGTGCGCGCCGACCCGGACACCGTTGACCCAGACGGTGCTCTGCCAGTCGACGGCGCCGAAGTGCAGCAGGGTGCGCCGACCCGACCAGTTCGCCGGGATGGTGACGGTGCGTCGGTAGAACAGGTAGTTGCGGTTGTCGTTGGCGGCCCGTTGGATGCCGGACAGGGCGCTCTCCACCGGGAAGGGCACGTTGACCCGCTCGGGCAGGTTGGTGCCGAACTGCGGGGCGTCGTCGGTCGTCGACTGGCGTAGCTGCCACTCGCCGTTGAGGTTGAGCCAGTCCGGCCGCGTCATCTGGGGTCGCGGGTACTCGGGCAGTGGTGTGCCGGCCAGCGCCTGGCTGGTCCAGGGGGTGCTCAGTGGTGGCGTCTTGGCCGGTGCGGCGTACGCCGGTGAGGCGGGCGCGGCGAGAACGCCGGCGACCAGGGCGATGGCGAGCAGCAGTGGCAGGGCGGGGCGGATGGGGACGTGACGTGTCATGCCGTCTCCGGGGGACGAGTCGCCGCGGGCAGTGCAGCCAGGCCCGAAGCGCGTGGGTGGTGGGCATCGGGTGGTCATTGACGGGGGGCGGGCGTCAGCGACGGATGTCGGTGGGATCTCCACGCGCCAACGGTGACCGGCATATTGACATCCATCATCACCTGTATAACGTTATAGAGCCGCGCCGGCCCTCCCGTCAATGCTTGTTCATCAATGTCCGGTCGGCCCGCCGGTCGTATTCGCGAAAGGTTGGAGGATGGGCGTCAACCTGAAGGACATCGCCCAGCGCGCCGGTGTCTCGCTGGCCACGGTCTCGAACGTCGTGAACGGGTACCGGCCGGTGGGGGAGCGGACCCGCCAACGGGTGCAGCAGGCGATCGACGAACTCGGCTACAGCCCCAACCTCGGCGCCCGGCATCTCCGCCGGGGCCGTACCGGCCTGATCGCCCTGGCCATCCCGGAACTGACCAACCCCTACTTCGCCGAGCTCGCCGAGATCGCCATCTCCGAGGCCGCCGCGCTCGGCTACACGCTCGTCATGGAGAACACCGCCGCGGACCGGGAGGCGGAGCTGGCGCTCCTCGACGGCTCGCGACAGCGCATCATCGACGGCCTGATCCTCAGCCCGGTGCGCGTCGGCCGGGAGGAGGTGCTGGCCCGGACGGCCGGCAGCCCGCTCGTGCTGATCGGTGAGGGCGTCTACGACGTGCCGCACGACCACATCGCCATCGACAACGTCGCCGCCAGCCACGCGGCGATCCGGCATCTCGTGGCGATCGGCCGCCGCCGGATAGCGTTCATCGGCGCCACCCCGGGCGGTGACCGGCAGTCGGCCCACCTGCGGGTCCGGGGTTACCGGGAGGCACTGGCAGCCGCCGGTCTGCCGTACCGACCACGGTTGGTCGCCCGCACCGACGCCTTCGGCCGGCTTGACGGCATGCGGGCAATGCATGACCTGCTCGCCCTCGGTGACCCGCCGGACGCCGTGTTCGGTTACAACGACCTGGTCGCCATCGGCGCGCTGCGGGCGCTGGCCGAGGCCGGTCACCGGGTGCCCGAGGACGTCGCGGTGGTCGGGATCGACGACATCGAGGAGGGACGGTTCACTGCCCCGACCCTCACCACTATCGCCCCGGACAAGAGGGAGATCGGTCGTCTCGCGGTACGCCGTCTCGTCGCCCGCATCGAGGGCGCGGAGGTCGCGGGGCCGCTGACCGTGCAGACACCGTTCCGGCTTCTCCGTCGGGAGAGCACCGGCACGCCGGACGCCTGACCACAGTCGCCCGCAGGCCCTGCGACGCGCCGCGCGAGATCCATACCGCCGGTGGTACGACCCAGAGAGGATGACCCACTAGATCCATAGACCTCAATATGATGACCGCTATCTCGACTGCGGTGCGCTCACGAGGCGTGCCATCCTGATGCGGAGGAATGCATGGTTCGCTGGCGTACCCTCACTGGCCTGCTGGCCACCGCGTTGGCCGCGGTGACCGCGGCCAGCCTCACCCTCACCGCGCCGGCCGCCGCGGCCGACAGCCCCGTGACGCCGAACGTCGTCGGCGGCACCCGCGCCGCTCAGGGCGAGTTCCCGTTCATGGTCCGTCTCTCGATGGGCTGCGGCGGGGCGCTGTACAGCGCCCGGCTGGTGCTCACCGCGGCGCACTGCGTGGGCGCGACCGGCACCAACACCAGCATCACCGCGACGCTCGGGACGGTCGACCTCCAGTCGTCCAGCCGGATCACCGTCCGGTCCAACTACGTCTACCGTGCCCCCGGCTACAACGGCGCCGGCCGCGACTGGGCGCTGATCCGGCTGGCCAGCCCCGTCACCGGGCTGAGCACGCTGCCGATCGCCAGCACCACCGCGTACGACAGCGGCACCTTCACCGTCGCCGGCTGGGGTGCCGCGCGCGAGGGCGGCGGCCAGCAGCGGTACCTGCTCAAGGCGACAGTGCCGTTCGTCAGCGACTCCACCTGCAACGCCAACTACGGCGGGGACCTCATCCCCGCCCAGGAAATCTGCGCCGGCTACGCCAGCGGCGGCACGGACACCTGCCAGGGTGACTCGGGCGGCCCGATGTTCCGCCGCGACGCCTCCAACGCCTGGATCCAGGTCGGCATCGTCAGCTGGGGCAACGGTTGTGCCCGGCCCAACTACCCGGGTGTCTACACCCAGGTGAGCTACTTCGCCTCGTCGATCGCCTCGGCCGCGGCGAGCCTCGGCGGCTGACCGTACGACCGCTCGGGCGGCCCGGACGACACGGTCCGGGTCGCCCGTTCGTGCCGTCCCGGGTGGGCGGCGAGTGGGCCACCCGACAGAAACGGCGGGCCGTCCCTGCGCCGCCGGCCGCAGCGGCGATGATGGGCCGGTGAAGATCCTGTCCATCCAGTCGTCGGTCGCCTACGGTCACGTCGGCAACTCGGCGGCGGCCTTTCCGCTGCAACGCCTCGGGCACGAGGTCTGGCCGGTCCTGACTGTGCACTTCTCCAACCACACCGGGTACGGCGCGTGGCGGGGCCCGATGCTCCCGGCGGCGGACGTGGCGGAGGTGATTGCGGGCATCGAGGACCGTGGGGTCCTCGGCAGCGCCGACGCGGTGCTCTCCGGCTATCAGGGCGACCCGGCCATGGGCGCGGTGATCCTGGACGCGGTGGCGACGGTGAAGGCGACCAACCCGGCGGCGGTCTACTGCTGCGACCCGGTGATGGGCGACGCCGGCCGGGGCATGTTCGTCCGGCCGGGAATTCCGGAGTACCTACGCGACACCGTCGTGCCCCGCGCGGACATCATCACGCCGAACCACTTCGAGCTGGACTTCCTCGCCGGTCGTACCACGAACTCGCTGGCCGAGGTGCTCGACGCGGTCGACGTGGTGCGTGCGACCGGGCCACGGCACGTCCTGGTGACCAGCGTGCTCCACGGCGACCTGCCTCCGGACTCGCTGGAGGTGGTGGCGGTCTCCGACGAGGGCGCCTGGGCGGTGACCACGCCGCTGCTGCCGATCAACCCGAACGGTGGGGGCGACGTCACCGCGGCGCTGTACCTCGCGCACCTGTGGACGACCGGCTCACCCGCGACCGCGCTGGAACGCACCATCGCCTCCGTCTACGCCGTGCTCGAAGCCACTCTCGCGGCGGGCACCCGGGAGATCCAGCTGATCGCGGCGCAGGACGTGATCGCCGACCCGCCGGCCCGGTTCACCGCCCGCCGGCTGCGCTGACGGCGGGTCGCTGACCGCGGACCGGCTGCGCTGACGACGGTCGCTGACCCCGGACCGGTGGCGGTCAGCGGCCCTCGGGAACGGCCATCTCGCCGAGCAGCGACCAGTCCTCCTGCGGCACCGTGGCGTTCACGATCCGCGGCGTCTCGGCCAGGTGCGGCGGCAGGGTCTCCTGGGCCGCGCGGAAATGCGCGGACTGGACGTGGGCCGCGCCGGCCTGGTCGTCGCGGAACGCCTCGACCAGCACGTACTCGGTGGGATCGTCCAGGCTGCGGGACCAGTCGAACCACAGGCAGCCCGGCTCCGCCCGGGTCGCCTCGGTGAACTCGGCGGCGATCTGCGGCCACCGGTCGGCGTGCTCGGCCAGGACCCGGAACTTGGCGGTAATGAAGATCATGGCCCCAGGCTACCCAGCCGGGCGGGCGCGGGCGACGACCTCCTCGGGGGTCAGCGGCGCCTTCGGGTGGTGCGTCAGGCACAGCGGGGTGCGGACCTTGACGAACGAGAATCCCTCCCCGGCCGCGTAGAACTCACCGCTGTTGAGCAGGCCGATGTCCGGCAGCCGCCCGCCCTTGGCCTCGGCGAGCTGCCGGGCCGCGTCGATCTGCGCCGGCGCGTTGAGCAGCCCGAAGAACTGCGTCGTCGCGTTGCCGGAGATCTGGTTGTGCAGACCCTTGGGCGCCTGGGTGGCGAAGACCAGCCCGAGCCCGTACTTGCGGGCCTGCGAGGCCAGCGCGATCGTGCTGGCGGTGCAGGCCGTGGTGCCGGTCGACGGCGCGAGCGTCTGCGCCTCGTCCATCACGAACAGCCCGCCCAGCGGTCGGTCACCGGCGGGGTGCCGTTTGATCCACGCGAAGAGCGCCATCTGCAACTGGTTGACGAAGCTCTGCCGCTCCTGATCCGAGGTGAGGCCGACGAAACTGATCACCGACACCCGGGCCCGCCGCCCCGCCGACGGTGTCAGCAGCAGCCCCGGGTCGGCCGGCGCGCCGACCCCGCCGAAGAGCGGATCGGTGACCATCGCCGCCTTGAGCGCCTCGGCCAACTCCTCGGCGAGCTTCCCGGCGCGGGCCAGCCGACTGACCCCCTCGGGCAGGTCGGTGAGGAACTCGGTGAAGCCGGGCAGGCCCACCATCCCGCTGCGGGCGTACGCCTGGAGGGCTTCGGTGAGGACGGCCTTGCCCTGCTGGGCGAGCCGGCCGGCGCGGTCCACGCCGGCCCGTGGCGCGAGCGCCTCCACGGCGGAGCGGACGGCCTGGTCGAACTCGTCGGGCCAGTCCCGCAGGGAGGTGAAGTCGGGCAGCGGCTGGAAGCTCAACGGCCGACCGGCGGTGACCCGGGGCGTCCACACCACCACCTCGGTGTGCGCGAGGTAGTCGGCGGCTCGTTCGGCGTCGCCGGGGCCCCAGCCGCCCGGCGGGTCGGGCCACGCGTCGCCGAGCCGGGCGAGGTCGTTGTTGGGGTCGAGCACGATCGCGGAGACCCCCTCGCGGGCGCACTCCTCGACCAGCCGGCGGATCAGCACGGTCTTGCCCGAGCCGGACCCGGCGAACACGACGGCGTGGCGGCGCAACGACTCCAGGGGCACCGTGAACGGTTGACCGCCGTCGACGGTCCGCCCCAGCCCGACGGCCCGACCGCCGGTGCCGACCGCGAGGTCGGCCGGGTCAGCGGTTGCGGGCCCGGCCGTCGCGCCGGTCGACGCGCCAGCGGGGACGTCGGCTTCCGGCACGTTCGTCGGGTCGGTTGCGGGGCCACCCGACGGTGGCTCGTCGTCGTCGGGCGTCGGCGGCTGGGCACCGCCGCGCGTCCCGTCGGGCCCGGGCAGGACCGCGCGGAACAGTTCGGTGCCGCTGGCCGGACGGCGGGCCACCAGCCACTCCTGCAAGGCCGTGGACGGCTCGGCAGCCATCACCCGCAGCGCCGCGAAGACCCGCAGGTCCGCCTCCGGCACGGCGCACCGCAGGCCGCCGGCCGCGTCGAAGCCGGTCAACACCTCGGTCGTACGCTTCCCGGTCGGCCACGGACCGTTGCGCAGCAGGATCAGCCGCCGCTGTGGCAGGTCCCGGTCCAACCCTGCGAGGGTGCAGGCGGCCTTGACCCGGGCGGTGACGGCGACGGCATTGGGGTGCGCGATGGCCCGGAAGCACCAGTGCGCCTCGTTCTCGGTGGCCTCGTCGAGCACCTCGATGAGCCGTCCGTGCAGCGCGGGCTTGCGTCCGGGCGGCGGATCGTACTTGTAGGTGGCTCCGGTCGGCGCCTGCTCGGCGATCCAGGCGGCCAAGCCGGCGGCGAGCAGCGGCGGCATGTGCTCGTCCTCGCCCGCCGGGTCGACGGCGGCCGACACGTCTGCGGCCTCGACGAGTTCGGCGAAGCGTTCGTCCAACTCGTGCAGGCGGCGCTCGTCCGTCGTCGGATCGGCGGAGGCGCCACGGGCGGTGCTGACCGTCGGCGTCGTGTCGGCGCCGTCGATGAGCCGGTCCAGTTCGACCACCTCGTCGCGATCACGGCACCAGGCGATGTGGCGGTCCACCCGGCGCAGCAGGGCGCGTGGCGTCAGGGTGGGGGCGTCGGCGAAAGCGGCGGGGGTGATCGGCCAGGTGGGGTGCGGTGGCCCGAAGTACATACCCGCGAACGCGGCAGCGAGGCGCTTCGCCACGATCGCCTGCCCGATCTCCGGGGTGGGGATCCGGTCCGGCAGGGTCGACGTACGGAAGCGGTCGGCGACCGGGGTGGGCGCGGTGCGGGTCATCAGCACCCAGGTGTCCGGCAGGCACGAGACCACGACCAGGGTGCGGCGGGTGATGTCGCGGAGCTTGAGCAGGCCGTCGGCGATCGGGCCGAGCACCTTGGCCTGGCCGTCCTCCAGCCCCTGATGCTGGTTGAGCAGTGAGGTGCTGGTCTGGGCGAACAGCGTGTCGAGCTGGTCCACGGCGATGACCGTGGGGTCCAGGGTCAGGGCCATCAGCCGGGAGATGTCCTGCACGACCTGCTGCGGGGTGCGGATCGCGGTGCTCAACCCCCATGCCGCCCGCGCGGCCGGGTCACCCGGTTCGGAGATGAGGTGGGCGTAACCGACGTCCTGTGCCTCGAAGTCGATGGCGCCGTGCAGGACGAGCGCCCGAGCGGTGTCCTGGGCGTCCCGCCCGACCTCCCGATCGCGCTCGCGCAGCGCCCAGATGAAGGTGTCGAGCTGCGCACGGGTCACCGGTCGGGCGCCGGCGACCGCGTCGCGGACCTCCACCGGCAGGCCGAGCTGGGGGGTGAGTCGACGCAGGAAGGTCTTCAACTGGGTGCCCCAGCCGACGTGGGGGCGGCCCATCCCCTCCACCAGGGCCAGGGCCACGCTCTCCCAGAACGTCTTGCCGCTGACCATGTCGACCAGGAAGAAGTAGCCGCCGTCGCGCTGGATCCGTTCGCGGACCGCCCCGAGCAGGTGCGTCTTGCCGGCGCCCGCGCGGCCCTGCATGGCCACGCCGAGCGGCATGCTGGTGTCGTCGGTGCGGGCCCGCGCCACCCCGCGCAGGATCTCCGCGGCCACCTTCTCGTGCAGCTCCGGCACGTTGTGCGGGCTGGGTCGCCAGACGTCGTCCGGGGTGACCGCCGGGTTGAGGTTCACCGCTTCCAGCGCGGCCCGCTGGTCGTCGGAGATCATGCCGGGCCGATCGCCAGGGCGTGGTTGTCCTCGTTCCCGATGCGGACGGCAGCGGCCCGGTCGCGTGCGGTCAGCGACTTGGTGTTCGCCACCGGGATGATGCGGACGTCCTCCCGGCCGACCATCGCCCGCAACGCCGCGTCGAGGGCGGCCCGGTCGGTGTCGGCGAGCCGGTCGCGGACGTCGGCGAGGCCGACCCAGGCGCCCGGCGCGGTGGCCAGATCCCGGTACGCGGAACGAACCAGCGCCTCCACCTCCGCCGCGGACACCGGTGCCGCTGCTGCCGGTGCCGCCGTCGTCGCCGCCGTGGGTGCCGGCGCTTCGTGTCGCGGCTCGCTGGCCGCGGGGGCAGTTGCCTCGGTCTGCTTGAAGAAATCGCCGTGGCTGACCCGGAGCCGGTCCAGCGAACGGTGCAGGTTGGACAGGACGACGAACAGCGACCGGGTCGTGGAGCCGCCCTGCCTCGGCGGCACGGAGGTGTGCAGCTGACGGGCCACCCGCCAGCCCTCCTCGGTCAGCTCGTGGGCGAACGGCCGGTGCGTCCGATCGGTGTCCACCAGGCCCAGGTCGACGAGCTTCGTGTTGTCCTTGCCGGTCAGCGTGAAACCGGCCAGCTCTTTCAGCTCGACGTTGGTGAGTCGGCGTGCCTCGACCATCAGCACCACGAGGGCGTTGATCTGGTTCGGCGTCAGGTGCGGGACGTCCGCCGGGCTCGTCATGATGTCTCATCTCCGTGGGGGTGCGTGCCGCCCGCGCGCCGCCGGGCCAGCAGCCGACGGATCCCGTCGACCACCGCCGGCGCGTCGGTGAGCACCTGCTCGTTGGTGAAGCGGAGCACGTCCAGCCCGAGAAGTTGCAGCTGCACGTCTCTCCGCCGATCGTTGGCGAAAGCGATTCGCCCACGATGCTCCGGGCCGTCCACCTCGACCGCAAGACCCTCCGTGGGCCAAAACAGATCCAGTCGGTACGCCTCGGCCAGGTCGTGCCACTCGTAGGTCTGGTTCCACCGCCGGCCCCGGGCCCAGTCGTGCGGCGCGAGCGCGCGTTCCAATGTCTGCTCGGCGGCGCTGTCACCGCGTGGCACGCCCGCGATCGGCGGCCAGGCCAGCACCGTCGACTCCGGCTCGGCGGCGGTGGCCGGAAGCCGTCCGGTCGTGCTGGCCAGCCCGGCGAATCGCGCCGGCACCGGCATGGGCACCGAGCGCACCCGGTCGGCGTGGCGCAGCGGCCCGCCGGCCAACCACACAGTGAAGCCGCCGTGCCGCACGAGCCACTCGGCGGCGGCCACCAGCGTCCGCTCGGCGTTGGCGTCGGCGTCGAGGTCGGGCAGGGCCACGACGAGTACGCAGCTCTCCCGGTCGTACGCCGCGGCGATCACGCGGGCGAGCCCGGCGGCGCGTACTCCCGGGGCGAAGCGGGACCGGCCGCCGGGGCGGCGCGGGCCGCGCAGCCCTCGCTCGGCGAGGTCGGCCAGGAAAGGGCCGAAGTGCCGGGACCGGGCGGCGGTACGGGCCGCGAGGGCCCGCACCGCCGCCACGCCGAGCGTGCCCTCGCTGTCGAAACGGTCGGCCCCCGTCAGCCAGCGGGGGAACATCGCGAGAGCTGCGGTGTCCAGTTGGTCGAGCACTGTGTCCACGAGGTCACCGAGGGGACCTGCCACAGTTGGCCGGTAGTGCACGATCGCGGGTGCTGCCGGTGGCAGCGGGTCGAGTGCCACCCGCAGCAGCTCCGGGTCGACGCCCGGCAGGTGACTCACTCGCCCCGTCGGCGGGGCAGCCCACCAGGCCCTGTTGGCGTCGCCGTTGACCCGGACGGGGTGCGCCATGGCGGCACCCTACGACACGGGCGGGCGCGACCGGGGACCCTTCGCTGACGAGGCGATGCGCCGCCGCTCAGCGCAGCCGGCGGATGTCGCCGTACGCGCGGTAGTAACCACCACGGCTGGACTCGCGCACCTCGGTCACCAGGTAGCGGGCGCCCGGCTCGCGGATCCCCTTGGGGAACTGCACCGACCAGTCGCGCCGGTAACCGTCGGAGAGCACCTGAACCCGCAGCCGCCCCCGATCGTCCAGGCACTGCACGACCACGCCCGAGCCCGAATCGCTGGTCACCTCGACGATCGTCGGTTGCACCGGCTGGGGAGCCTGGCGGGGAGCCTTGATGTCGCGTACCTCAGGCACGTTCCCGGCCTGCGCCGCGCGGATCGCCGGCTCGCTCGCGTCGATGCAGGCCAGATGGCCGCCGGTGGTGACGACGTAGAGCCGGTCGTCGTGGTACTGCATGGAGTACGCCGAGCCGCAGCCGGTGCCGAGCTTCCACAGCCGGGTGCCCGCCGCGTCGAAGCAGTAGATCGAGGACTGGCTGTCACCGGCGAAGACGTACTGGCCGCCCTCGGCGGTGGCGCAGGAGAAGACCGGGGCGTCGCACAGGTAGGTGCGTTCGAGGCGACCGGCCTTGGACAGCCGCACCACCTCGCGGCTGCTGGTGCCGGCGAACACACTGCCGTGCTCCTGCCAGCCGAAGAGCACCGAACCGGTCCTGGTGTGCCACAGTTCGCTGCCGGTACGCCACTCGTAGCCGGTCACGCCCTGCGAGTGGCCGTGGTAGATGGCGTCGTCGTCGCACCGCACCATCCAGGCCGAACGCCCCCGCCCGGGGCGACGCCACAGGAACTCGTCCTCGTGGTCGACTGCGGTGATCCCGCCGTCGGCGTCGGAGACGCCGAGGACGCCGTCGTGGATGTCCAGCCAGTAGATGTCGATCTCCGGCGCGATCGCGTACGCCACCCGGGGCACCTTGCCGGACAGGTCGTAGACGTTGCCGTCGTCGCAGCCGGCGTAGATCCAGGCGTCGTCGGCGACGATGCACTTCACCCCGTCGGGAAGGCGGACCTGGCTGCGCACCTGGGCGTCGTGGTCGAGCGTGGTGATGACTCCGTGCTCGTTGCCGACCATGCAGTGCTGCCCGTCGACGAAGATGCCGAAGGCGGGGGCGCCGGAGTCGTAGCGCCAGAGCACCGGGGCGGTGTGGGCGGTGGAGCGGGTGCTCACGATCTGCCGCCGCGACACGGTGCGCTTCTGGCGGACGCCGGGGACCGCCGGCGCGTAGCCCTTGCGGACCTTCTCCCCGATCTTCTTCGCCGCAGCGGTCCGGGCCCGGGCGTTGTCCGGATAGGCACTCGCCTTGACCTGCCCCTGGTCGCCGATCCGGCCGTAGCGCACCGTCAGCGTGGCGTTGTCGACGATGACCTCGTAGAACTTGTGCGCACCGTCCACTTCGGACAGTTCGAGGTAGGTCGTCTCCTGGGACATGGGGGCCTCCGAGGGTCAGCGAGCGGCGCGATCCGGCCGGCGCGGCGACAGTGACCACACGTTAACGGCGCCCCCCGACAGAATCGGCGTCCGGCCAGCGCAGCGCGTCGTCGCGGAGCACCGCGTGCGCGCCGACGCTCTGGTTGACGATCTGCGTCACCCGCACGTCGACCGCGATGCTGGCCAGCGCCACCGCGTCCGCGCGGCTGAGGCCGTGCAGCCGCTGCATCAGGTTCAGCATCGAGTCCAGGGCGGTGAATGTGGCGTCGTCTAGGGAGGCGCCGACGCCCAGGGTGAGCCACGCGTCGGGGGTACGGGCCACCGGGCCGGTGACCGGAAAGTCGTCGCGCACGTCGAAGGTCAACGTCACCTCGTCCATCGGACACTCGATCGCGGTGCCGCCGACCTCGCCGTCACCCTGCGCGGCGTGCCCGTCCCCGACGGAGAACAGCGCGTCGTCCACCGGGATCGGCAGCAGGAGCGTGCTACCGGCGGTGAGGTCCCGACAGTCCAGATTGCCGCCCCAGGGGCGCGGTGGGATCGTCGAGTGAAGCCCCGGCTCCGCGGGTGGCATGCCGAGCACTCCCATGAAGGGCCGCAGCGCGACCGTGTGGCCGTGCTGGTTGCGGCCGGTCATCGTCACCGGGTCCAGCGCCCAGGCGTGCACCACCGGTTGATCCTGCACGCCGTAGCGCTGGTTGAACCCACTCGGCCAGCCGCCGGCCACCGTGGTTCCCCAACTGCTCGGGATGACCGCGTCGATGCGTACCGCGAGGGTCTGGCCGGCGCGCGCACCGCGGACCGCGACCGGACCGATCAACGCGTGTCCGTAATCGGGCCGGTGCTGCGCCACCCGGGGCCGGTCCCGGTTCGGCCCGCCGGGGTACGGGCCGGCGGACCACCAGCAGTCCAGGGTGCGATAGGTGACGGTGTCGCCGGGGTCGATGGTGAGCACCGGCGGGAAGTCGGGGGAGAAGTGGCCGTGAAGGCTGTCATCCCCCGGGATGAGGGTGTGTCGCATCAGTGCAGGCTAGTGGCCACGTGCGGTGGGCGGGCAGGTGCGCGGTGGGTGCCGGGCGCACCCACCGCGCACGACTCAACCTGGGCGATGTCAACCCGAGGTGCAGGAGCGAATCTGTGGGCGGGCGCTGCTGTTGCCGTTGGTCATCGTGGTGAAGCCGAAGGTGTTGCCGCTGCCGTTGGACCGCATGGTCATGACTGTCCCGCTGCTGTCCCAGGTGGCGGTGCCGTTCCAGATGGTGGTGACCCGCTGCGGCGAGGTGATGGCCACGACCACCGTCCACGTGCTGGCGCCGCTGACCGTGACCGAGGTGTTGTACCGGTCGCCCCAGACGTTGGGGGTCGTGGCGGTAGCGGTGCAGGTGCCGCCGGCGGGCGGCGGGGTGGTGGTGGGCGGCGGGGTCGTGCCGTCCGGCGCGACGGCGCGGCCGGTGGACGGCGAGATCATGCCGGGGCACAGGTTGCGGCTGGTCAGGTTGGCCATGATCTGGGGAATGGCGTCGCGGGTGTTCTGGATCCCGTCGTGCATCAGGATGACCTGACCGGCTTGGAGTCGGCTGGCGTTGGCCACGATCTGGCTGACGCTGGCGCCGTTCCAGTCCTGGGAGTCCACGTCCCAGAGCACCTGGCGCATGCCCAGTGACGACGCGACGGACTGCAACGTGGAGTTGGTCTCGCCGTACGGCGGCCGGAACAGCACCGGTCGGCTGCCGGTGGCCGACTGGATCGCCGAGCTGGTCTGGGACAGGTCCGACTGCATCTGGGCCTGGCTCATCGAGGTCATGTGGGCGTGGTTCCAGCTGTGGTTGGCGACCCACATGCCGGCGGCCACCTGCGCCTGCGCGGCCGAGCGGTTGTTCTGGACGTTCTGCCCGACGTTGAACATGGTGGCCCGTACGCCGTTGCTGCGCAGCACGTTCAGCAGCGCGCTGGTGCTGCCGGTCGGACCGTCGTCGAAGGTGAGCCCGACGTAGCCGTTGCAGGTGGCGGCGCTCGACGGGGTGGAGGTGGCCGCGAGGACGACGCCGCACATGGCGACGGCGGTGGCGAGGACGGCGAGCGCCGCACGCAACCGCCTGGACCACAGGGCCGTGCGGGGGAAGAGCCTGCTCATCTGGTGCCCCTTCGCGCTGGCCCGGACGTGCCCTGGTGCGCGGGCAGCACAGTCCGGACAGGTGTGGATGAGTGGGTAGGTGGAGCGGAAACCGCAACGAAGCCGATCGCATTGACCTCAATGGATCGGAGTATTACAGCGAGAATTCCGACGCGTCAACAAGTTCCGGAACATCCTCGTAACAACTCAGGAAGCCGTCCCGGGGGTGGATCCAGGCATGCCTTGGTCGGAGTGGTGCTCCGATGTCGTCTCGATCGCGTCGATCGATGGGTCTGCCCGCGACGTGATCCGGAAAGTGGCCGGAATTATCGGTCGTCGATCGCCGGGTCAGCCGTCGCGCCCGTCGCGCCCCGCCGCGCGGAATAGTAAAGATTGTGAACAGAAGATGTTACAGTCACTTCGGTCGATGTCCGCTCGGGTTTCGGCCAGTGAGGTCCGAGAAAGGAGTGATCACATGACGAGACTGCGCGCGCTGGTCGCGCTGGCGGCACTGATCGTTACCGGTGGACTGGTTGCGGTCATCCCGGCCACCGCCGCGTCGGCGGCGGCCTGCTCAGCATCGTGGCAGGCCTCAGCCGTCTACTGGGGAGACGCCCAGGTCTCCCACAACGGCCGCAACTACCGGGCGAAGTGGTGGACCCAGAACGAGGCGCCGCCGGGCACGACCGGCGTCTGGGAGGACCTCGGCGCGTGCGGAGGGGGCACCACGCCGCCCACCGGTGGCACCTGTAGCTACCCGAACTGGACCGCCGGGACCTGGTACGCCACCGGGGCGATCGTGCGCTACACCAACGGTTCCTACTACATCGCCGAGCACGACAATCCGGGGTACGACCCCGTCGTCAGCACCTGGTACTGGGAGCCCTACACCTGTGGCGGTCAGCCACCAACCACCCCGCCGCCCACCAACCCGGGCGCCTTCGTGGTCACCGAGGCCCAGTTCAACCAGATGTTCCCAGGTCGGAACTCCTTCTACACGTACTCCGGGCTCGTCGCCGCGCTCAGCGCCTACCCGGCGTTCGCGCGCACCGGCAGTGCCACCGTCCAGCGTCAGGAGGCCGCAGCCTTCCTGGCGAACGTTTACCACGAGACCGGCGGGCTCGTGCACGTGGTCGAGCAGAACACCGCGAACTACCCGCACTACTGCGACTACGGCCAGCCGTACGGCTGCCCCGCCGGGCAGGCCGCCTACTACGGGCGCGGGCCGATCCAGCTCAGCTGGAACTTCAACTACAACGCCGCCGGCAACGCCCTCAACCTGCCGCTGCTGACCAACCCGTGGCTGGTGCAGACCGACGCCGCGGTGGCCTGGAAGACCGGTATCTGGTACTGGATGACCCAGAACGGGCCGGGCACCATGACCGCCCACAATGCGATGGTCAACAGCGCCGGGTTCGGTCAGACGATCCGCAGCATCAACGGCTCGATCGAGTGCAACGGCGGAAACCCCGCCCAGGTGCAGAGTCGCGTCACCAGGTACCAGCAGTTCGTCGGCATCCTCGGGGTGTCCGCAGGAGCCAACCTCTACTGCTGATCCCTGGCCGGGCCTCGGCGTACGTCCCCGGACGGCGCCGGGGCCCGGCGCATCGGCGGCCGGGGCCCGGTGGGGCGGCGGCCGTTTCGGCGCGATCAACCCGTTGACACGGCCGTGCTGCGCCCGGAACTATCAGCGGCAGTCCACCCGCCCCGGCTCCCGTTGCTCACGATCTCCAATGACAACGATGTCAGGGCTCCGACCCGCCACCCGCTCCACACTGCCCAGACGTTCGACGTACTCGACCCGGTTCGAGTCGAAAGGCTCCGTCCCTCATGTCGCACACCCCCCTTGCGCGCTCCCTCTCACCCCGCCTGATCGCGGCGACGACAGCCGCCCTGCTACCGCTGGGCCTGCTCGTCGCCGCGCCCCTGGCGAACGCCGCCCCCAACCCCGCACCGCCGGGCAACTTCACCTCCTCGTTCGAGTCCGCCGACCCGCAACCCGCCACCAGCACCGTGGAGATCGGCCCGAACGGAAAGCCGGTCCAGGCCAACCTGAGCGGCAAGGTCGCCACGCTGCCCGGCAGCCTGCTCGGCCAGGTCAGCGCCGTGACCGCGAGCGACGAGAACCCGCCGCGAGAGATCGCCGCGAACCTCCGGGACGACGATCCGTCGACCAAGTGGCTCGTGTTCGCGTCCACCGGCTGGGTGACCTACCAACTCGCCAAGCCGGCGACGGTGGCGCGCTACACGCTGACCGCGGCCGACGACGCACCGACCCGGGACCCGAAGGACTTCGTCATCCAGGGGTCGAACGACGGCAGCACCTGGACCGACCTGGACAAGCGCGCCGGCGAGAAGTTCAGCGGGCGCTTCGCCACCAAGACGTACAGCTTCACCAACCCGAACGCCTACGGCTTCTACCGGCTCAACGTCACCGCGAACTCCGGTGACTCGCTCGTGCAGCTCGCCGACTGGAACATCAGCGACGGCTCGGACGTCCGCCCGCCGGCCACCCCCATGGTCAGCGCGGCGACCGCCGGCCCGAACGGCGGCTACACCACGAAGCCGGACGTCGGGTTCACCGGGTTGGCCGCGCTGCGCTACTCCGGCGGCGCCGTGGGCAACGGCCGGTCGTACGCGACCAACAAGCTCTTCGACGTCACCATCCCGGTCGGGCCCAAGACCCGGCTGTCGTACAAGATCTTCCCCGAGTTCACCGGTGGGGACGGCCGCTACCCGTCCACCTACGCCGCCGTCGACCTGCACTTCACCGACGGCAGCTACCTGAGTGCTCGCTCGCCCGCCGACCAGCACGGCTACCCGCTCACGGGCGCCGGTCAGGGCGCCTCGAAGGTGCTCTTCGCCGACCAGTGGAACCTGGTGCAGGCCGACCTCGGCACCGTCGCGCGCGGCAAGACGATCGACCGCATCCTGCTCGCGTACGACAATCCGCAGGCCACCGGGGAGACCCGGTTCCAGGGTTGGCTCGACGACGTCGAGCTGACGGCCGCGCCGGCGTCGATCGACGGCTCGAAGCTGACCAACTACGTCGACACCCGACGGGGCACCAACTCGACGGGCGGTTTCTCGCGCGGCAACAACCTGCCGATCACCGCCGTGCCGAACGGATTCAACTTCTTCACCCCGGTGACCGACGCGACCTCCGACTCGTGGGAGTACGAGTACCACCGGATCAACAACGAGGCCAACCTGCCCATGCTCCAGGGCCTCGCGATCTCCCACGAGCCCAGCCCCTGGATGGGTGACCGCAACCAGATGTCCGTCATGCCGGTCGTCGGTGGCGGACCGCTCACCGGTCAGCCCGCCAGTCGTGCGCTCGCCTTCAGCCACGACGACGAGACGGCACAGCCGGACCTCTACCGGGTCACGCTCCAGAACGGCCTGGTCGCCGAGATGTCGCCCACCGACCACGCCGGGATCATGCGGTTCACCTTCCCCACCGGGCAGGCGACCGGAAGCCTCGTCTTCCACAACGGCACGTTCACCATCGGCGCGGACGGCACGTTCACCGGTTGGGTCGACAACGGAAGCGGCCTGTCCGCCGGGCGCAGCCGGATGTTCGTCTCCGGCGCCTTCGACCGGGCGCCGACGGCGTCCGCCGCGACCTCGGCCACCTTCGACCTCTCCGGGTCGCGGGAGGTGACGATGCGTCTCGCCACGTCGTTCCTCTCCGTCGACCAGGCGCGCCGCAACCTCGATCTGGAGGTCACCGGCAAGAGCTTCGACCAGATCCACGCCGCCGCGACGGCCGCGTGGAAGGACCGGCTCGGCCGGGTCGAGGTGCGCGGCGCCAACGAGTCGCAGCTGGTCACCATGTACTCGAACCTGTACCGGCTGAACCTCTACCCGAACTCCCAGTCGGAGAACACCGGCACCGCAGCCAAGCCGCGCTGGCAGTACGCGAGCCCGGTCTCGGCGCCGACCGGAGCGTCGACCCCCACCCAGACCGGCGCGAAGGTCGTCGACGGGCAGATCTACGTCAACAACGGCTTCTGGGACACCTACCGCACCGTGTGGCCCGCCTACGCGCTGCTCTACCCGGACGTCGCCGCCAAGATCTCCGACGGGTTCGTCCAGCACTACCGCGACGGCGGCTGGATCGCCCGCTGGTCGTCCCCGGGCTACGCCGACCTGATGACCGGCACCAGCGCGAACGTGGCGCTGGCCCAGGCGTACCTCACCGGGGTCAAGCTGCCCGACCCGCTCGCGGCCTACGACGCGGCCGTCAAGGACGCGACCGTCGCGTCCGGGCGCAGCGCGGTCGGGCGCAAGGGCATCGAAAGCTCCCTGTTTCTCGGCTACACGCCGACGTCCACGGGGGAGTCGGTGTCCTGGGCGCTGGAGGGCTACATCAACGACTTCGGCATCGGCAACATGGGTGCGGCGCTCGCCAAGGACCCGGCCACGCCGAAGTCGGAGCGGGCCCGGCTCAAGGAGGAGTCGCGGTACTTCCTGGAGCGGGCTCGCAACTACGTCCACCTCTTCGACCCGGAGACGAAGCTCTTCCAGGGCCGCGACGCCGCCGGCAACTTCCTCGCCGGTGACCCGCTGGACTGGGGTGGCGTCTACACCGAGACCAACGGGTGGAACTTCGCGTTCACCGCGCAGCAGGACGGCCAGGGCCTGATCAACCTGTACGGCGGGCAGAAGGCGCTGCGGGACAAGCTCGACGCGTTCTTCACCACCCCGGAGAACGCAGACCGCCCCGGTGGGTACGGCGGCGTCATCCACGAGATGCTCGAAGCGCGCGCGGTGCGGATGGGTCAGCTCGGCATGAGCAACCAGCCGTCGCACCACATCCCGTACATGTACAACGTCGCCGGCGCGCCGGCCAAGACCCAGGAGACGGTGCGGGAGATCCTGCGGCGTCTCTACGTCGGCAGTGAGATCGGCCAGGGCTACCTGGGCGACGAGGACAACGGCGAGATGTCGTCGTGGTACATCCTCAGCTCGCTGGGCATCTACCCGTTGCAGGCCGGGTCGTCCGAGTGGGCGATCGGCTCGCCGCAGTTCACCAGGATGACCGTGCACCGCAGCAGCGGCGACATCGTCGTCAACGCGCCGAACAACAGCGCGGCGAACGTCTACGTGCAGGATGTCAAGGTAAACGGCAAGAAGCAGCGCGGCCTGTCCCTGGATGTGGCGGCGCTCGCCAAGGGCGGCACCATCGACTTCCAGATGGGCTCCAAGCCGTCGTCGTGGGGCAGCGGCCGGAACGACGGGCCGCCGTCGCTGACCAAGGGTGACGAGGCGCCGAAGCCGTTGCAGGACGTCACCGGCCCCGGTCTCGGCACCGCGAGCGCGACCGGTGGCCAGGACGCGTCGAAGCTGTTCGACGACTCGTCGACCACGCAGCTGACCTTCACCTCGGCGACCCCGCAGATCACCTGGGCCTTCCGTGGTGGCAAGCAGAAGCCGAAGTACTACACCGTCACGTCCGGAGCCGCTGCCGGCGATCCGGCGGACTGGCGCCTTCAGGGCTCCAACGACGGCCTCACCTGGACCACAGTGGACTCCCGCGCCGGCCAGGTGTTCCCGTGGCGCAACCAGACCCGCCCGTACTCGATCGACAAGCCGGGACGGTTCGCCCAGTTCCGCCTCGCCGTCACGAAGACTGTCGGCGCCGCGCAGACCAACCTCGCCGAGGTCGAGCTGCTCGCCGGAGGTGACCTCGACCTCGGGGGCGGCGACATCACCGTCACCGCCGCGGACGACGTGCACGCGACCTCCGGCGCAGCCGTCTCGGTGCCGTTGGCCACCGTCACCGGCGGCGACGCCGGCGGCTACCAGGCCACCATCGACTGGGGTGACGGCACGCCGGTCACCGCGGGCACCGTGACGTTGAGCTCGCGGGCCGTCTACCGCATCGCCGGGTCGCACATCTACACCACGCCCGGCTACCACCAGGCGAACGTCACGGTGACCGACGGCGAAAGCCAGAGCTCCGCGACGGTCGGCGTCGAGGTGGCGTACGCCCCGGCCTCCGGTCTCACCGCCGCGTTCGACAACGTCTGCATCGGCGACGAAGGGGCCCTGGCGGCGGACTGTGACGCCAAGTCGTGGGCGTACTCGCGGGCCGCCCTGGCGGCCGGTGGTGCCACCCAGGGCCAGGCGCAGCAGGTTCCCGGAACGGCGCTGCGATTCACCCTGCCGGTGATCCCGGCCGGGCAGCCGGACAACGCCACCGGCAACGGGGCGACCGTCGTCCTCGATCTTCCGCAGGACGCGAATAGCATCTCCTTCATCGGCGCCGGAACGCAGGGCAACCAGAGCACCACCGGCACGGCGACGTTCAGCGACGGCAGCACGGCCAGCATTCCGATCCAGTTGAGCGACTGGACGCTGGGCGGCAACGCCAACGGCACCCCGTCCTACGGCAACATCATCGTCGCCCGGACGGCGTACCGGTTGCAGGGCACGAGCCGCGACGGCGCCCAGCCGTTCCTGTTCGCCACCGCGCCGTACCAGATCCCGGCGGGCAAGACGCTGGTGTCGGTGACCCTGCCGACGCAGACCGGTGACCCTCGCTCGGCGGGTCGGATCCACGTGTTCGCCGTGGCCAATGACGGCACGCCCGCCCCGGCGCTGACGACCGCCGCCCCGAAGAACCAGACGGTCACCGTCGGGCAGGCCCTCACGGCGAACCTCGGTGCGGTGACCGGTGGCGTTCCCGGTACGACGGGCTACCGCGCCCGCGTCCAGTGGGGTGACGGCACGGTTCCGAACGACGTGACGATCGGCGAGTCCGGTGCGATGAGCAGCCAGCACACCTACGCACGAGAGGGCACCTACACGGTGCGTGTCACCGCGTGGGACACGCTGTCGAGCAGCACCGAGTCCTTCACCGTGTCCGTGGCTGGGGGCGGATCGCAGCCGGCGATCGCGCTGTCCGCGTCCGGAACCGTCACCACCGGTGACGCGATCACCGTCGCCGGCAGCGGCTTCGCCGCCGGCGAGCAGGTGACCGTCAGCGTCGGCACCGACCCGGGCCGGACCATGAAGGTCGCGGCCTCCGCGACGGGAACGGTCCGCGCCTCGGTGCCGACCTCCGGTGACGCGCAACCCGGCCGGTACGCCGTCACCGCGACGGGCGCGTCCTCGCGTACGCCGGCCACGGCCACCGTCCAGGTGACCGGGGAGCCGGTGGCGCGGACCTACCAGCCGCGGGTGGCGCTGCTGACCACATCGGGCCCGCGCGGCACGTCGATCATGGTCGACGGTTCCGGGTTCGCGCCGAACGAGGTGGTCACGATCGCCTTCGGGACCGAACTGGCGGTCAGCACCGTGCGCGCTAACGGTGACGGCGTCATCTCCGGCGCGACGGTCAGCGTTCCGGGTGCGGCGAAGGCGGGCGCGACCAGCGTCACGCTGAACGGCGCCACGTCGGCGACGAAGGTGTCCCGACCGTTCACCGTCACCGGCTAGCACCGAGCCGGGGGGCAGTGCAGCCGCGTGGGGCGGGCCGTGATCACGGCCCGCCCCACGCCGCATTGCGATGATCGACTTTTCAGTGCGGTGGCAGCAACGCGTCGACCAGGTCGCGCAGCGGCCCGACCAGGTTCTGTTCGGTGGCGGAACTCAGCGGTTCCAGCTGGATCGACGATCGCAGCACCGCGACTCCGAGGCCGGCGGCGAGGGCCATCTGGGCGCGGAGCAGGAGCTGTTCGCTGCCTGGTTCGCCGGGACGCCACCCGCGAGCCGCCGCCAGTTGTTCGCTGGATCGGATCAGCACGCCGCGTCGGATCTCGTCGGCCCCCGCGTCCCCGGATGACCGCAACAGCAGTGAGAGCTGGCTCGACAGGCCCGCCGCGCCGAGGTCGGCGATGTGCCGGGCGATGGCCTCGGGCACCCGGTCGGCGGGCGTCTGACCTGTCGTTCGGCGTAGTTCGTCGCCTGCGGCTCGCAGGCACGCCTCGAACAGGCCCTCCTTCGAGGTGAAGTAGCGGCTGATCAGCGCCACGTTGACGCCCGCGTCGTCAGCGATGTCCCGGACGGTGGTGGCCGCGTAGCCGTCCCGGGCGAAGCGCTGGCGGGCGGCGTCGAGCAGCAGCTGTCGCGTCTCGGTCGCGTCCCGACGGCGACGCTGGGCCGGTTCGCCGGCGGTGTCACTGGTCGCGGGGACAGGCGGTTCTGCTGTCACGACGCGTCCTTCCTTCGCTCTGGCTCGGTGGCGGTGCTGTCGGCACTCGGGCCGCCCCGACCGCGAGGACATCGCTGGCAGCGGTGTTGCTCTCAGGCGGTATACCACCGAGTCATATCTATACCGCTGAGGTATATCGCTCTCCGAACCGCGCCGCCGGTCGTCGCCCGTCCGCAAGTAAACATATGTTGACTTTCCGGCGGATGCAAGCTCCAGAGCGGCCGGGGGGTGACGTAAACGACTGTTGACATAGCCTCCCGGCTGCGCATACTGGCTAAGTCAGCAAACGTTTACATCTAGTTCGGGGATTTCATGACCCACACCATCGAGGAGTCGACCGACCTCGGCTCCCCGCCCGGCGCCGCCCCGCGCGCCAACAGCACCCTTCTGGTGCTGTACCTGTCGCTGGGCGGCCTGGCGTTCGCCGTGCTCCAGTCGCTGGTGGCGCCCGCGCTCTCCACCATCGGAAGGGACCTGGGCGTCTCGACCGGAGACATCAGCTGGGTGCTCACGGCGTACCTGTTGGCCGCCTCGGTGCTGACGCCGATTCTCGGACGTCTCGGTGACATGGTCGGCAAGCGTCGCGTCCTCATCGGCGTCCTCGCGGCCCTCGCCGCGGGCACCCTGCTCGCCGCCCTGGCTCCCAACCTGACCGTGCTGATCGTCGCGCGGGCGCTGCAGGGAGCCGCCGGAGCGATCCTGCCGCTGTCGATCGGCATCGTCCGCGACCAACTGCCCCGGGAGAAGGTCGGCGTCACCGTCGGCCTGCTGTCGGCGATCTTCGGGGTCGGCGCCGGTGTCGGCATCGTGGCCGCGGGCCCGATCGTGGAGCACCTGTCGTGGCACTGGCTGTTCTGGCTACCGCTGGTCCTCGTCGTCGTCGCGCTGCTCGGGGCCATCTTCGGGATGCCCGAGTCGCGGGTCCGCACGCCCGGGCGGCTCGACATGCTCGGCGCGGCCATCCTGTCGGTGTCGCTGGTCTCGTTGCTGCTGGCCGTGAGCAAGGGACAAGGCTGGGGCTGGACCGAGCCGAAGACCATCGGCCTGTTCCTGCTCGGCGCGGTCGCGATGGTGGTGTTCGTCCGGGTCGAGCTACGGGTACGCGAGCCACTCATCGACATGCGCCTGATGCGGATTCGCGGTGTCTGGGCCACCGACCTCGTCGCCCTGATCCTCGGTTTCGCGATGTTCGGGACGTTCGTGTTGGTACCGACCCTGCTGCAACTTCCCGCCGCCACCGGGTACGGGTTCGGCAAGACGGTGTCCCAGGCGGGCCTGTTCCTGCTGCCCACCGTCCTGATGATGGTGGTCTTCGGTCCCCTCGCCGGTCTGCTGGACCGACGCTTCGGTCCCAAGGTTCCGATGTTCCTCGGCACGGTCGCGGTCGTCGTCGCATTCGCGCTGCCGGCGCTCGCGCACGGCGCGACCTGGCAGGTGCTGCTCTCCGGGGTGCTCACCGGCGCCGGCATCGGCCTGGCGTTCGCGGCGATGTCCAACGCCATCATCGAGAGCGTCCCGGCCGGGCAGACCGGCGAGGCGAGCGGCGTCAACACCATCGCCCGCACCATCGGCAGCAGCATCGGCGCGGCGGTCGTGGCGGCCGTCATCACGTCGAACAGCACCCCTGCGGGGCTGCCCACCGACGCGGCGTTCACCGCCGGCTTCTGGGTGTGCGCGGGCGTCGCGGTCCTGGCCGTCTTCGCGGCACTCGCCCTGCCCTCGGCGCGTCGCCGTCACGAACAGGCCGTCGCCGCCGGTGTCGACGACCTTCCGCCCGAGCCGGTCGAGCTGCACCTGCCCCACCGGCACCACTGAGCAGGCGGTTGACCGTCGCCGAACGAGCGCAGGCCGTGTCCACTGCTGGTGGGCACGGCCTGCGCCGTTCTGGTGCGACCTCAAGCTGCTCGCGGCGCGCCCAGCCGAAGGTGCCAGCGCGTGCCCTGGCTGGCGAGCCGGACGACCGCCAACGGCTCCACGTCCACCTGCCGGTACGTCGCCAACGGAAGACTAAGGGCGTGCACCACCGCGACCCGGATCACCACTGGGTGGGTGACAGCGATGACGCGCCCACCGGCCCGGTGCTGCTCGTCCAGCCACCTGCCGACCCGATCCCGCACGGCCGTGACGGACTCACCGCCGTGCGGCGCGGAGTCCGGTGCGGACAGCCAGTCGTGCAGCGCCTGCGGCTGCGTGCCAGCTATCTCCGCAAGCGACCGTCCGGACCAGTCCCCGTAGTCACAGTCGGCCAACGCCGTCTCGATCGTCGGCAGCAGGCCGAAGGCGTCGGCGGTCTGTCGGGCGGCCGCCGCGGGGCTGGACAGGCAGGTGGCGTTCACGCCGAGGGGCCCACGCCGGTCTGCGCCCGCGCGGGCCTGGGCGAGTGCGGCACGCAGGCCACCCTCGTCCAGGCCGTCGTCGGCGCCGCCGAAGCGGGCCCCGCGCAGAGCGGCGGTGTGACCGTGGGCGACCAGCCGGAGGCTGGTGCCGGTCACGTGCTCGGCAGTGCGGTGCCGGCCCGGCGACGCCGCTCGTGGTGCATCAGGGCCGCGAACAGCAGGCCGATGCCGGTCCAGAGCACGACCTGGGTGCCGAGCGAGGCCAGTCGGAAGCTCCACAGCAGGGTCGCCGGGAAGTCCGCCGGGACCTCCTGAAAGGACGGCATCACCACGTACGACACTGCCGTGACCAGCAGGAACCCGCCCACGGCCGCGGCGGCGCGCAACCACGTCGGTGCCTGGGCGCCGACCGACCGGTAGCCCAGCGAGCCGGCCCACACGGCCACCAGCCCGAGCACCACCATCAACAGGTAGGTGACGGTCCGTTGGTTGATGGTGGCCGGGTCGCCGACCGCCGGCGGGTTCGCCGGGTACTTGAGGAACGGCACGATCACCGCGCCGAGCAGCGCCGCGCCGGCCAGCAGCAGACCCGACCGCCCGTCGTCGTCGCCGCGCCGCCGCCGCCGGGACAGCAGGACGTACGCCGTGGCCAGCAGGCCACCCATCGCGGCCCCGAACAGGCCGGTGGCCAGGAACAGGCCGCCGCGCTGACCAGTGCGGCTGACCAGGGCGTCCTCGTGATCGTGCGCACCAGCGGCGGCGGGCTCGGCGTGCGACGCCGCCTCCTCGATGGCGATGGCTGCCTCGACGTGCGGTTCGCCAGCGACGTACGCGAACGCCCCGGCGAGCAGACCGGCGATCAGGCCGGCCAGCAGCCCGCGAACGAGGACGGCGACGAACGGGGGAGTGGTGGTGTTCAGTGGCACGGGACACCCAGCAGGTGCCTGCCGTCGTGCATCAGCTCGTGCAGGTACATCCCGCTGCGCGACACCGCCCCCTGGTCGAAGGCGACGAGGTACGCCAGCAGGGTGAGCACGGCAACGGTCGCCAGAGCCGTCCACAGCAGACGGGCACTGCCAGCGGGGTGCACCACCGGCTGGCTGGAAGCGGAGCTAGACATGAATACACGAACCTCCCCAGGGATGACGCGTCCCCATCGCAAGGCTGCGGACGACCGAGCGTCCTGGCTCGCGGCCCCCAGTTGTGGTTGAGGAACCGCTCACAGTGGCGCGACCGCGCCGGATTCACACCGGCTTCCCTCGCGTCGCCGCAGATAGTGGGTCGACGGTATCGGTGCCGCCTCAGGCGGTCAACCCGGACGCCGCGCCCCCGGAGACGTCTGAATATCGGTACGTCAGCGAGGCGGACCAGCCGCAGGTGCCAGTGGATTCGTCAGACCAAACAGCGACACTGCCGGAAGCCGGTCGTGGCGCGAGTTCCGCGACTCAACAACAGTCTGTTACCGCTAACATGGTCAACCTGCCAGATCGACTCTGTGGCTCCGGGTTGACCCGGGGGTTCGATCAGCGGCTGGGCGGGGTGTGGTGTGGACGAGAACGCGCCAGGACGGGTCCGGTGACGACCGGCGAGGTCGCGCGACGATCGGGCATCGTCGACGCGCACCATCACCTCTGGGTCCGGGCGCGGCACCCACAGCCCTGGATCGATCCGCAGACCATGGCCGCGATCGACGACGACTTCACGCCGGTCGAGCTCGCCCCGGCGACCCGGGCCGCCGGGGTCACCCAGACCGTGGTCGTCCAGTCCGTCGCCGTTCGGTCGGAGACGCCCGAGCTGCTCGGCATCGCGGCTGACGACCCCCTCATCGGCGGGGTCGTCGGTTGGGTCGACCTCACCGCCGCCGATGTCGACCGCCGCCTCGCCCGACTACGCAGGGCGCGCGGCGGCGAACGGTTGGTCGGGATCCGCCACCTGGTCCAGTCCGAACCCGACCCGACCTATCTCGACCGCCCCGACGTGCGGCGGGGCATCGCCACGGTCGGTGCCGCCGGCCTCGCCTTCGACCTCCTGGTGCGCCATCGTCAACTGCCGGCGGCGACCCGGCTCGTCCGCGACCTGCCCCAGGTGCGCTTCGTCCTGGACCACCTCGGCAAGCCTCCGCTCGGGCGCGCCGATCTCGGTGACTGGCGGCATGACCTGCGGGCGCTCGCGGCCGAGCCCAACACGACGGCGAAGCTCTCCGGCCTGGTGACCGAAGTGGACGGCGGTTCCTGGACGACGGCCGGCCTGCGGCCCGCAGTCGAGCACGCCCTGGACGTGTTCGGGCCGGATCGGCTGATGTTCGGCTCGGACTGGCCGGTGTGCCTGCTCGCCACCTCGTACACCCGCTGGGTCACCGTCCTCGGTGACCTGCTGGATCCGCTGTCCGACGACGAGCGGGCGGCGATCTGGCGCCAGACCGCCGGACGGGTCTACCGGCTGGCTTCTTCCTGAGCGCAGCGGCTTCCGAACTGGGGACATAGCATGTTATCGATAACATGCTAGCGACGGCAGCCGATGTCGATTTGGTCAGACGTATGCCTTCGGTGGTGCAGGTAACGATGGCAAAACATGCCGGCAAGACCTTGGCAACATACGTGAATGCGTGGCAAGGTAACGCCTGATCGTGGGAAACATCCGACCTATCTCCAAGGGTTGTGCGGGCACCAGTCGCACTGCCGTCCGAGCGGGGTTGGTCGCTCACAGGCGTTCGGCTCGTCGGCGGGTCCCCGTCGGACGCCGGCGCCACGCTTGGGGAGGTCAGGTCCGACGATGAGTAGCGCCGAGGCAACCGCCGGCACGCAGCGCGGCGAACTCAGCGACTGGTTCCGGGAACGGATCTCCCACGCCGTCTCCGAGTTCACCGCCGCGACCGCGCTGGTCGTCCTCTTCATCGCCCTGACCTTCGCGAGTCCGTACTTCCTGACAGCGGACAACCTCTTCAACATCGGGGCACAGACAGCGGTGATCGCCATCATCGCCACGGCCCAGACAATGGTCATCATCACGAAGGGCATCGACCTGTCCGTGGGGTCGGTCGCCGCGCTCGCCGGCGTGTTGGGCGCGATGGTCGTGCGCGACCTCGGCTTCTCGCTCTGGGCGGCGACGGCGGTCGCGATCGGCGTCGGCGCGCTGGCCGGGCTGTTGAACGGGCTGCTGGTGACGGTGGCCCGGATTCCGCCGTTCATCGCGACCTTGGGGACGATGTCCGTGGGCCGCGGCCTCGTCTTCATCATCACCGGAGCGGTCGGCGTCTACGGCCTGCCCCGATCCTTCCAACTGCTCGGCAACGGGCAGATCCTCGGCATTCCGTTCGCCGTGGTGATCACCGTCCTGGTCGCCGTCGGGGTCGCCTTCCTGCTCTCCCAGACCCGCTTCGGTCAGTACACCTACGCGATGGGCTCCAACCTGGAGGCGGCCCGCCGCTCCGGCATCCGGGTCGGGCGGCACCTGACCGGGGTGTACGTGCTGGCCGGCGTGCTGGTCGGGCTGGGCGGCATGATCGCCGCGTCCCGGGTCAACTCCGGCCAGCCCAACTACGGGATCTCGCTGGAGCTCGACGTCATCGCCGCCGCGGTCATCGGCGGAGCCAGCCTGTTCGGCGGGCAGGGCCGGGTCGTCGGGACCATCATCGGCGCGTTCCTCATCGCCCTGGTACGCAACGGCGCCGTCCTGCTCGACATCAGCATCCACTACCAGCAGGTGATCGTCGGCGTGATCATCTGGGCCGCCGTCTACTTCGACCAGTACCGCCGCCGGCGGCTGGAATCACGGGGTTGACATGCCATTCCGAGAGTCCGAACGAGGAAGGACACACACCATGGCACACACCACCACCAGCCGGCGGACGCGAGGACGACTCCTGCGCGCGCAGGCGATTCTGGCCGCGGCCGCGGCGACCGCTCTGCTCAGCGCCTGCGGCGGGGTCGAGGTCCGTGACGGCGGCGACGGCGCGACCAAGGACGCGAGCGGCCCGTTGAAGCTCGCCGTCGTACCCAAGGCGGTCGGGGCCGACTACTGGAACACGGTCAAGGCGGGCGCGGAGTGCGCCGCGCAGCGCGCGGGGGACGTCACCGTCCAGTGGGACGGGGTGACCACCGAGACCGACGTCGAGGGTCAGGTCAACCTGATCCAGAACTTCGTCACCAAGAAGGTCGACGGCATCGTCTACGCGGCGACCGACTCCAGCGCGCTGGCGCCGGCCACCGACAAGGCGCTCGGCGCCAACATCCCCGTCGCCATGATCGACTCTGGCACGAGCCCGCAACCGTCGACTGTGCCCCTCTTCGCCACCGACAACCGCGCGTCGGCGACCGAGGCGGCGAAGCTGCTCGCCACCGAACTCGGCCCCGGCAACCACGAGGTGGCGCTCGTCGAGTTCCAGCCCGGATCGCAGACCAACACCGAGCGGGTCGACGGCTTCAAGGCCGGCCTCGCCCAGTACCCCAACCTGAAGCTGGTCGGCCAGCAGCCGAGCCGCAGTGACGTCAACGAGGCCCGACGGGTCACCGAGAACATCCTCACCGCCAACCCCAAGCTCGCCGGCGTCTTCGCGGCCAACGAGCCGAGCGTGCTCGGTGCCGCGCAGGCCATCCAGGCGGCCGGCAAGTCCGGCAAGGTGGTCATCATCGGCTGGGACGCGGCCCCGGACGAGATCGCCGGAGTGCGCAACGGCCAGATCTCGGCACTGGTCGTGCAGAACCCGTTCAAGATGGGCTACTTCGGCGTCGACAAGATGGTCAAGCACCTCCGGGACAAGGCGCCGCTGGCATCGGCCGACACCGGCGTCACGTTCGTCACCAAGGAGAACATCGACTCGGCGGAGATCAAGGCGGTGCTCGAGCCCAGCTGCGCCAACCCGCCGGTGCAGTGATGGGCGGCATTCCAACGGCCACCGCCGACAGCGATCAGCAACCCACCGAGACGGAACCGCCGGTCCTCGAAGCCCGCGGCATCGTCAAGCGGTTCGGGCACGTCGAGGCGTTGCGGGGCGCCGACTTCACCGTCCGCCGAGGTGAGGTCGTCGCGCTGATCGGTGACAACGGTGCCGGCAAGAGCACCCTGATCAAGACCATGTCCGGTGTGCATCCGCCCGACGAGGGCGAGATCCGGGTCGGCGGCCGTCCGGTCCAATTCTCCACTCCGGTCGATGCCCGCCGGGCGGGAGTGGAGACGGTCTACCAGGACCTCGCCGTCGCCGACGACCTCAGCGTGGCCGCCAACCTGTATCTCGGCCGGGAGATCCTCCGCTCCGGACCACTCGGTCGGCTCGGGCTGTTGGACAAGCGCGCCATGCGCCAGGGCGCGGCCGCCGCCCTCGACGAACTCGGCGTACGGATCCCCCGGGTCACCACTCCGATCGCGATGCTCTCCGGTGGGCAGCGGCAGTGCGTGGCGGTGGCCCGCGCCATCATCTGGGCGACCAACGTGGTCATCCTCGACGAGCCCACCGCGGCGCTGGGTGTGGTCCAGACCGGGCGGGTGCTCGACGTCGTTCGGCGTGCCCGCGACGCCGGCATGTCGGTGGTGCTGGTGAGCCACAACATGCCGCAGGTGCTCGAGATCGCCGACCGGGTCGAGGTGTTGCGCCTCGGTCGGCGCGCAGCCCAACTCCGCGCCGACGAGGTCACCACCGACGATCTGGTCGCGGCGATGACCGGCAGCACCAGCGTGGATCGGGACGAGCGGTGACGGCTGTCGTCCAGCGGGGCGCGCGCGACCCCGCCCGTCGGGCGACCTCGAACGGCGTCGGGTCGCCGCTGCGGCTGAGCCCACTGGGCTTCGGCGCCTCCCAGGGCGGCAATCTCTACCGGGCGACGTCGGACGAGCAGTTCGCCGCCGCCGTGGACACCGCGTGGGCAGGCGGCATCCGATACTTCGACACGGCGCCGCATTACGGGCTGGGCCTGTCCGAACGGCGCCTCGGCGCGGCCCTGCGCTCCCGCCCGCGCGGAGAGTACGTGGTGTCGACGAAGGTCGGCCGGCTGCTCGTGCCGTCACCGGAGACGGCACACCGGCGGGATCCGGAGGGGTTCGACGTTCCCGCCGACCATCGCCGGGTCTGGGACTTCAGCCGCGACGGCGTACGCCGTTCGCTGGAGGCGAGCCTTCGGCGCACCGGCCTGGACCGGATCGACGTGGTGTATCTGCATGATCCGGACGAGCACTGGGAGCAGGCCGCGCACGAGGCGATCCCGGCGTTGGTGGAGCTGCGGGAGCAGGGCGTCATCGGTGCCGTCGGGGCGGGGATGAACCAGTCCGCGATGCTGGCCCGCTTCGTGGCGGAGACCGACGTGGACGTGGTGATGTGCGCCGGCCGGTACACCCTGCTGGAGCAGGGCGCGTTGACCGACCTGCTGCCCGCCGCGCAGGCCCGCCACGTCGGCGTGGTGGTCGCCGGGGTCTACAACTCCGGGCTGCTGGCCCGGGACATGCCACCGACCGACGCCGTCTACGACTACCAGCAGGCGCCAGCAGAGGTGATCGACCAGGCCCGCCGGATAGCACGGGTCTGCCAGATGTACGGCGTCACGCTGCCCCAGGCGGCGTTGGCGTTCGTCCGTCGCCACCCGGCCGTGGTCTCGACGGTCGTCGGCATGCGGGACGAGGCCCAGGCGACCGAGACCCTGCGGCGAGCTGGTGTCGACGTCCCGGATCAGCTCTGGGCGGCGCTGTACGACGAGGGGCTGCTCGACGTGCAGTCGTGAGGGTCAGCGGTCACTACCGGGCCGTCTCGATGCTGGCGTCAGCGTCGTCGGGTAACCCCTGCAACGACTCCTCCACACCGATCAGGTGGTTGGCCATGCGGGTGCGGGCCCGCTCCGGGTCGCGCGCCACGAGGGCCTTCAGGATCGCCACGTGTTCGTCGTGGGTGCGCAGGTCCGCGCCCTCCTCGTGCAGACTCCGCCAGAGTCGGCCACGGATGGTGCGCCCGGCGAAGGCTTCGATCAGGCCGACGAGCACCGGATTCTCGGCGTGCACGGCGATGATCCGATGGAAGGCGATGTCGATCTCCATGATCCGCTCGTGGTCCGGCGGTGACTGGCCGATCAACCGGGCCGCCTCGTCGAGCAGGTCACCCGCCTGGGCCAGGGCCTCGTCGGTGATCCTGGTCGCCGCCAGGCAGGCGGCCTCGCACTCCAGCAGACGGCGAACGGTGTGGATGTGCCGGGGGTCGCCCTGGCCCTGGAAGTCCACCACGAAACCCATCGGGGCCAGCAGTTGTGGCGCGTCGAGGTTGGTGACGTAGGTGCCGTCGCCCTGGCGGATGTTGACGATGCCGAGGATCGACAGGGCTGACATCCCCTCGCGCAGGGACCCCCGCGAGACACCGAGCTGCTCGGCGAGGTCCTTCTCGATAGGCAACCGGTCCCCGGGCCTGAACTGCCCTTCGAGGATCATCCGCTTGATGCCGTTGACCACTTCGTCAGTGCGAGACATGACCCCCCTAACGGCCGGCGGGGGTGGCCTTCCCACCCGCGATCACGTACGCCGCCTCCGGAGATGACACGGTAGTCGGGTCTGTCGCCGCCCAGTAGTGGCCGTCGGGAAACCGGTAGAGCGCGATCGACTCGGGACGCATCCGGGTGGAGTAGCCGGGCTGGCTGGGCAGGACGTATCCGCTGCCCGAGCCGGTGTCCCGGATGATGCACGGGTCGGTGAAGTGCTCGTGCAGGTGGTCGACGAACTCGGTGACCCGGTCGGTGAGGTCCCCCGAGATCGCGACGTAGTCGAGCACCGACACGTGTTGGACCATCTCGCACAGCCCGACACCGCCGGCGTGTGGGCACACCGGGACGTCGAACTTCGCGGCGAGCAGCAGCACGGCGACGATCTCGTTGATGCTGGCCAGCCTGCCGGTGTCCAGTTGGCAGAAGTCGATGGCCTCGGCTTGGAACAGCTGCTTGAACATCACCCGGTTGTGGCAGTGTTCGCCGGTGGCGACGCCGATCGGAGCGACGGCGCGGCGGATGGCCGCGTGGCCCAGGATGTCGTCGGGGCTGGTCGGCTCCTCGATCCACAGTGGCTTGAACTGGGCGAGGGCGATGACCCACTCGATGGCCTGACCGACGTCCCACACCTGGTTGGCGTCGATCATCAGGTTGCGATCCGGCCCGAGGATCTCCCGCGCGATGGCGCATCGGCGGATGTCGTCGTCGAGGTTGGCGCCCACCTTGAGCTTGACGTAGCCGTAGCCGGTGTCCACCGCCTCCTGACACAGCCGGCGCAGCTTGTCGTCGCCGTAGCCGAGCCAGCCCGCCGAGGTGGTGTAGGCGGGGTAGCCGGTCCGGTCGAGCTCGGCGAGGCGGGTGGCCTTCGTGCCCTCCTTGGCTCGCAGGATGGCCAGTGCCTCGTCGCGGGTCAGGGCGTCGGACAGGTAGCGCAGGTCCGCGATGTCGACGAGTTGCTCGGGGGACATGTCGACGAGCAGCCGCCACAGCGGCTTGTCGGCGACCCGGGCGACCAGGTCCCACGACGCGTTCAACACGGCGGCGAGGGACAGGTGGACGACGCCCTTCTCCGGTCCGAGCCAGCGCAGTTGCGAGTCGGAGGTGAGGAGGCGGTAGACCGCGCCCATGTCCGCTGCCATCGTCGCCACGTCCAGGCCCACCAGGCGCTGTGCCTGGTGGACTGCCGCCGCCGCGACGATGTCGTTGCCGCGACCGATGGTGAAGGTCAGGCCGTGCCCCGCGAGTGGCGCGCCCACGCCGTCGACGCCGTCGGTGTGCAAGATGACGTAGGCCGCCGAGTAGTCGCCGTCCTTGTTCATGGCGTCTGAACCGTCAGCGGTCAGGGAGGTGGGGAAGCGGACGTCTTCGACGGTGACGGCAGTGATCTGCGGCATGCGCTCCTCGCCCGGCTAGGCTAAAGATCAGATGATCACTGGGAGTATACGGAGGGCTGCTCCAGCGAGTCAACGATGTCGATCACCGCAAGCCCGCAGACATATGATGTTTGCGCCGCTGGGTCGATCCGCCTTACCGCCCATCGTGCCGGTTGGCGGGCGAAGGTGACGGGGGTGGCCGGCCGTGGAGATTGGATGTTCCGCCTCAGCCCAGGGCATTGACGGCGGCATATGGGTGTGGCCTGCGGCACCGCAGTCTCGATACGTCAAATCTTTGTCGATTGTCGACACCCGCGTGGAGGGCCCCGTCTCCGGTGCCTGGCGTCGGTCGGCGTGGCGTGCTCGGCCGGGTTGGTGACGGTGGTCACCGAGTCGGCACCGACACGCCCGAGACCGACATGTGGGGTGTGACAACGACTGCGTCCCTATATATGGTGTCGAGCGCAGCTGGTTCGACCGCTCATCCGGGGCGGTCGAGGCAACAGGGAACCCGGTGGAAATCCGGGACTGTCCCGCAGCGGTGAGTGGGAACGACCGCCGTCATCAGCACTGGGCCACCAATCGGCCTGGGAAGCGACGGCCAGTAGGAGACCGGCGAGCCCGGTCGTGCCCGCGAGTCCGAAGACCTGCCAGCGCGCCGCGTACCCGCACCCGGGTGGGCGGCGGTCCGAGGCCGCGTGGGACGGCTGACGCCACCTGACCCACGCCGGGCTGGCGTGGCGTCCGTCGGTGTCTGTCTCCTCGCGTCCGGGCCACCAGGTCTCGAACTCCGAGGAGCGAGTGGTGACAGTCACCGAGGTAGTCCCGGCCAGCGGCGACGCGGCCCTGCGGCGGACGCCGATGCAGGTCCGCAAGCGCGACGGCGGCACCGCACCCGTGGACGTGAACAAGATCGTCCGGGCGGTCGAGCGGTGGGCCGACGACCTGACCGACGTCGACCCGATGCGGGTGGCCACCCGTACCATCAGCGGCCTCTACGACGGCGCCACCACTGCCGAACTGGACCGGCTGTCCATCCAGACCGCCGCCGAGATGATCGGTGAGGAGCCGCAGTACTCGCGCCTCGCCGCGCGGCTGCTGGCCGGCTACGTCGACAAGGAAGTGCGTCGACAGGGCATCACCTCGTTCAGCGCGGCGATCCGGGTCGGCCACGCCGATGGCCTGATCGGTGACGACACCGCCGCATTCGTCGCCGCACACGCCGCGACGCTCGACCACGCCATCGACCCGGACGGCGACCGCCGGTTCGAGTACTTCGGCCTGCGCACGGTGTACGACCGCTACCTGCTGCGCCACCCCACCAGCCGCCTGGTGTTGGAGACCCCGCAGTACTGGCTGCTGCGGGTGGCCTGCGGCCTGTCCCGGACGGCCGACGAGGCGGTCGACTTCTACCGGTTGATGTCCAGCCTGGCCTACCTGCCCAGCTCACCGACCTTGTTCAACTCCGGTACCCGGCACACCCAGATGTCCTCCTGCTACCTGGTCGACTCCCCGCTCGACGAGCTGGACTCGATCTACCAGCGGTACGCCCAGGTCGCCAACCTGTCCAAGTTCGCCGGTGGCATCGGCATTGCGTACTCCCGCGTCCGCTCCCGGGGGGCGCTGATCCGGGGCACGAACGGGCAGTCCAACGGAATCGTGCCGTGGCTGCGCACGCTGGACGCGAGCGTCGCCGCGGTGAACCAGGGTGGCCGGCGCAAGGGCGCGGCCTGCGTCTACCTGGAGCCGTGGCACCCGGACATCGAGGAGTTCCTGCAACTGCGGGACAACACCGGCGAGGACGCCCGGCGCACCCACAACCTCAACCTGGCCAACTGGATCCCGGACGAGTTCATGCGCCGGGTCGAGGCCGACGAGCTGTGGTCGCTGTTCGACCCGCAGGAGGTACCCGAGCTGCCCGACCTGTGGGGGGAGCGGTTCGACGCCGCGTACCGGGAGGCCGAGGCGCAGGGGCGCTACGTGCGGCAGGTCCCGGCGCGGGAGCTGTACGGGAAGATGATGCGGACCCTCGCCCAGACCGGCAACGGCTGGATGACCTTCAAGGACGCCGCCAACCGGCTCTGCAACCAGACCGCCGAGCCGGGCAATGTGGTGCACCTGTCCAACCTCTGCACCGAGATCGTCGAGGTGTCCAGCGACGCCGAGACCGCCGTGTGCAACCTCGGCTCGGTGAACCTCGCCGCCCACCTCACCGCCGGCGGCATCGACTGGGAGCGGCTGCGCGCCACGGTGCGGACCGCGGTCACCTTCCTCGACCGGGTCATCGACATCAACTACTACCCGACCACGCAGGCGGCGGCGAGCAACCCCCGCTGGCGGCCGGTCGGGCTCGGGCTGATGGGCCTACAGGACGTCTTCTTCGCGCTGCGGCTGCCGTTCGACTCGCCGGCCGCCCGGGAGCTGTCCACCCGGATCAGCGAGGAGCTGTACCTGACGGCGCTGGAGACCTCCGCCGACCTGGCGCGCGACTTCGGCGCGCACCCGGCGTACCCGCAGACCCGGGCCGCGCGGGGCCAGCTCCAGCCCGATCTGTGGGGTGTCGAGGGTACGCAGACCGCGCGGTGGGACGCGCTGCGCGAGCGGGTCGAGGCGTACGGGCTGCGCAACTCGCTGCTGGTGGCGGTCGCGCCGACCGCGACCATCGCCTCGATCGCCGGGTGCTACGAGTGCATCGAGCCGCAGGTGTCCAACCTGTTCAAGCGCGAGACCCTGTCGGGGGAGTTCCTCCAGGTCAACACCGCCCTGGTACGCGAGCTGAAGGCCCGCGGTCTGTGGACCGAGCGGATCCGTTCGGCGATCAAGCGGGCGGAGGGGTCGGTGCAGGACATCGCCGAACTGCCGGCCGGCGTACGGGAGCTGTTCCGCACCGCGTGGGAGCTGCCGCAGCGGGCGCTGATCGACCTGGCCGCCGCCCGCGCCCCGTTCATCGACCAGTCCCAGTCGCTGAACCTGTTCCTGGCCGCGCCGACCATCGGCAAGCTCTCCTCGATGTACCTGTACGCCTGGAAGGCCGGGCTGAAGACCACCTACTACCTGCGCTCGCGCCCCGCGACGCGGATCCAGCAGGCCACCGTCAGCACTGTCGCACCCGTCGTCGTCGACGCGGAGGCGCTGGCCTGCTCGCTGGAGAACCCCGAGTCGTGCGAGGCCTGCCAGTGACCCCCGCCGAAGCCACCACCGACGCCGGCACCACCGACACGAGGACCACGCACATGCTGCTCGACCCCGGGATGGACCTGACTCTCCGCCCGATGCGCTACCCGCACTTCTTCGACCGGTTCCGCGACGCGATCCGCAACACCTGGACGGTCGAGGAGGTCGACCTGCACGCCGACCTCGCCGACCTGGACAAGCTGTCGCCGGCCGAACGGCACCTGGTCAGCCGCCTGGTGGCGTTCTTCGCCACCGGTGACACGATCGTCGCCAACAACCTGGTGCTCAACCTCTACCAGCACGTCAACAGCCCGGAGGGCCGCCTCTACCTGTCCCGCCAGCTGTTCGAGGAGGCCGTGCACGTCCAGTTCTATCTCAACCTGCTCGACACGTACGTGCCCGACGAGACCGAGCGCTTCGAGGCCTTCGCGGCCATCGAGAACATCCCCTCGATCCGTCGTAAGGCCGAGTTCTGCTTCCGGTGGATCGACTCCCTGAGCGACCTGCGGGAGCTGCGGTCCCGCGAGGACCGACGGACGTTCCTGCTCAACCTGATCTGCTTCGCCGCCTGCATCGAGGGGTTGTTCTTCTACGGCGCGTTCGCGTACGTCTACTTCCTGCGCTCCCGCGGCCTGCTGCACGGCCTCGCCTCGGGCACCAACTGGGTGTTCCGCGACGAGTCCATGCACATGGCGTTCGCGTTCGACGTCGTCGACACCGTCCGCGCCGAGGAGCCGGACCTGTTCGACGACGACCTCGCCGACCAGGTTCGCCGGATGCTCACCGAGGCCGTCGAGTGTGAGGTGCAGTTCGCCGAGGACCTGGTGGGCCACGGGGTGCCCGGTCTGACGTTGGCCGACATGCGGGAGTATCTCCAGCACGTCGCCGACCGCCGCCTCGCCCAGCTCGGCATCGCGCCGCACTACGGGTCGAGCAACCCGTTCGGCTTCATGGAGTTGCAGGACGTGCAGGAGCTGTCCAACTTCTTCGAGCGGCGGGTGTCGGCGTACCAGGTCGGGGTGACCGGCACGGTCGCCTTCGACGACGACTTCTAGGCGGCAGCCGATCCGGGGGCCTGGCGTCGCTTGGTGAGCCACCGCATCACGTGCAGGGGGTGCGACGCCGGGTCCGGGATCGGGTGGAAGACGTGTTCGACCTTCCCGTCGGCGACGATCAGGGTCAGCCTCTCGTAGAGCGTCATGTCGCCCGCGGTGCGGGTTGGCAGCCGCAGTGCGTCGGCCAGGGTCAGCCTCGGGTCGGGGATCAGCGGGTAGGGCAGCCGCAGCCGGTGGGCGAGTTCCCGCTGGTACCCGGTCGACTGCGCGGACAGGCCGTACACCCGGGCGGCGCCGGCTGCGCGGAGTTCCGCGTGGTGGTCGCGGAACCAGGCGGCCTGCTCGGTGCTGCCGCGGGCGCCGTGGATCTCCAGCAGCCCGTTGGGCAGGTCGACGCCCGGTCGGCCGGTCAGTGGGTAGACGAAGATGACGCTGCGCCCGGGGCCGAGCGCGCCGAGATCGACCGGGCGGCCGTCGGTGCCGTAGAAGGACAGCGGCGGCAGTCTGACGCCGACCAGCGCGGTGGGGTCGGCGCCTTCGGCGGGACTGCCGGGCACGACCTGGGTCGCGGCGGCGTCCAGGCGCGCGTCCAGCGCGTCCCGCTGGGCGGTCAACTTGCCGATCCGTTCCTGCAGGTTGGTGATGGTGCTGCGGTACGTGGCCACCGCCGCCGCGCACACGTCGGTGTCGTCGGAACCATCGGCGATCGACTCGACGAACGGACGGGTCTCCTCGACGGTGAGGCCGAGCGCCATCAGCTCGCGGATCTGCGCCACCAGCCGCACGGCGATCGGGTCGTACTCGCGGTAGCCGTTGCTCAGCCGCCGAGGTACGACCAGCCCGGCCGACTCGTAGTACCGCAGTGCCCGGACCGTGGTTCCGGTCCGGCGTGCCAACTCACCCACCCGCATCCCGCGACCCTAAACCCGCACCCCGGGGTACGGGTCAACGTGTCCATCGTCGCGGTGCCAGGGCCGCCGTTTCCTGCCAGTCTGGCTGCGAAAAGGCGGCTTGAGCAGGGAGTGTGTGATGACGGCAATCAGTCTGGTGCGGGCTCGGCAGATCCTCGACAGCAGGGGCAACCCGACCGTGGAGGCCGACGTGGTCCTCGCCGACGGGTCGGCCGGCCGGGCGGCCGTGCCGTCCGGCGCGTCGACGGGGGCGAACGAGGCGGTCGAGCTGCGCGACGGGGACCGGACGCGTTTTCACGGCAGGGGCGTCAGCAGGGCCGTCGCCGCGGTCAACGGCGAGATCGCCGACGCAGTGCTCGGGCTCGACGCGGAGGACCAAGCCTTGATCGACGAGACGATGATCGCTCTCGACGGTTCCAAGGACAAGGGTCGACTGGGCGCCAACGCGATCCTGGCGGTGTCGCTGGCGACCGCGAAGGCGGCGGCGTTGGCCCACGAGCAGCCGCTGTACCGCTACGTCGGTGGCGTCGGCGCCCGCCTGCTGCCGGTGCCGATGATGAACATCATCAACGGTGGCGCGCACGCCGACAATCCGCTCGACTTCCAGGAGTTCATGATCGCCCCGGTCGGAGCGCAGACCTTCGCCGAGGCGGTCCGGATGGGCGCGGAGGTATTCCACACCCTCAAGGCGTCCCTGGCCGCCGCCGGGCACAACACCAACGTCGGTGACGAGGGCGGCTTCGCGCCGAACGTCACGGACGCCGACGAGGCACTGCGGTTCGTGCTGCGCGCCATCGAGGACACCGGTTACCAGCCCGGCGTCGACGTGCTGATCTGCCTCGACCCGGCCAGCTCGGAGTTCTTCCGCGCGGGCGTCTACGACTACGTCGGCGAGGGACGCCAGCGCACCGCCGAGGAGCACATCGACTACATGCTCGACCTGGTCTCCCGGTACCCGATCAGCTCGATCGAGGACCCGATGGCCGAGGACGACATCGCCGGCTGGAAGCGGCTGACGGCGATGGCGGGGGAGCGCGTGCAGCTGGTCGGCGACGACGTCTTCTGCACCGACGTCGACCGGCTGCGCGACGGGATCGACGGCGGCTACGCCAACGCGATCCTGGTCAAGGTCAACCAGATCGGCACCCTCACCGAGACCCTGGCGACGGTGGACGCCGCACACAAGGCGGGGTACCGGGTGGTGATGTCGCACCGATCCGGGGAGACCGAGGACACCACCATCGCCGACCTGGCCGTGGCCGTCGGCTGCGGTCAGATCAAGACCGGCTCGCTGTCGCGCTCCGACCGTACGGCCAAGTACAACCAGCTCATCCGCATCGAGGAGGAGCTCGGCGAGCGCGCCAGCTACGCCGGAGGCCGCTGAGGGCTGTGCTCCGGTCGGGTGGCGAGGTTCAGCTCGGTGAGGAGCTTCTCCACCCGGTCCCGGATCTCGTCACGGATCGGGCGGACGGCGTCGACGCCCTTGCCGGCCGGGTCGTCGAGCTTCCAGTCCTCGTAGCGCTTGCCGGGGAAGACCGGGCAGGTGTCGCCGCAGCCCATCGTCACGATGACGTCGGATGACTCCGCGGTCGCGTACTCCAGAAGTTTGGGGGTCTGGTCGGTGATGTCGATGCCGACCTCGCGCATGGCCTGCACGGCGGCGGGGTTGATCGTCTCGGCCGGCGCGGAGCCGGCCGAGCGGACCTCGACTGTGTCGCCGGCGAGGTGGCGCAGCCAGCCGGCGGCCATCTGCGAACGGCCGGCGTTGTGGACGCAGACGAACAGGACGCTGGGCTTGTCACTCATGTCGGGGTTGCCTTCCGGTTACGCGGTCGCGGATTGCGGGGGAGTGAAGAAGCGGCGGCGCGCCCACAGGGAGACGTAGACGAGCCCGACCAGGACGGGCACCTCGATCAGCGGGCCGACGACCCCGGCGAGGGCTTGGCCGGAGGTGACTCCGAAGGTGCCGATCGCGACGGCGATGGCGAGTTCGAAGTTGTTGCCGGCGGCGGTGAACGCCAGCGTGGTGGTGCGCTGGTAGCCGAGACCGATGGCCCGGCCGAGAGCGTAGGAGCCGGCCCACATGAGCGCGAAGTACACCAGCAGGGGCAGGGCGATGCGGACCACGTCCAGTGGTCGACTGGTGATGGCGTCGCCTTGCAGGGCGAACAGGATCACGATCGTGAACAGCAGCCCGTAGAGGGCGGCCGGGCCGATGCGGGGCAGGAAGCGGGCCTCGTACCAGGCGCGGCCCTTTGCGCGCTCGCCGAGGCGGCGGGTCAGGTAGCCGGCGAGCAGCGGGATGCCGAGGAAGATGAGCACGTTACCGGCGATGTCCCAGGCCGAAATCGTCAGCTCGGTGCCGGGCAGCCCCAGCCACTGGGGGAGCACGGCGAGGTAGAACCAGCCGAGCAGGCCGAAGGCGATGACCTGGAAGACCGAGTTCAGCGCGACCAGGACGGCGGCGGCCTCCCGATCACCGCAGGCGAGGTCGTTCCAGATGATGACCATGGCGATGCACCGGGCCAGGCCGACGATGATCAGCCCGGTGCGGTAGGCGGGTTGGTCGGCCAGGAAGATCCAGGCCAGGGCGAACATCACGGCGGGGCCGACGAGCCAGTTGAGGACCAGCGAGGAGATCAGCAGGCGGCGGTCGCCGGTGACGGTGTCGAGCCGGTCGTAGCGGACCTTCGCCAACACCGGGTACATCATGATCAGCAGGCCTACCGCGATCGGTAGCGAGATCCCGCCGATCGTCACCGAGTCCAGCGTGCTGTTCAGGTCGGGGATCAGCCGACCGAGGAGGAGACCGGCGATCATCGCCAGCCCGATCCAGGCGGGAAGGAACTGGTCGAGTCGGGAGAGCCGGCCGACGACCGCGCTCTCGGCCGGGTCGTTCTGGAAGGTCGTCGTCATGTCGCCGACGCCACGGTGAGCAGTGCGGCGAGCTGGCGCAGGATGCCCGGCCGGGCGCGGTAGTAGACCCAGGTGCCCCGGCGCTCGGCGTCGACCAGCCCCGCCTCGCGCAGCGTCCTGAGGTGGTGCGAGATGGTCGGACCGGTCAGGTCGAACGCGGGGGTCAGGTCGCAGACGCAGATCTCCCCGGTCTCGGCGGAGGCGATCATCGACAGCAGTTGCAGCCGCACCGGGTCGCCGAGGGCCTTGAACGCGGGCGCGAGCACCGCGGCGGCCTCGGCCGGTACGCGTCGCTCGGCCAGCGGGGCGCAGCACTCCACGTCCATGGCCGGAACTGCTTGATTCGACATTGCTCTAGGTTGACACTTCTCTAATCAGTGTGCAACTGTCTGATTCGACGGACGTCGAGACAGTCCTCTGATCTCTTCCGGAAGGCAACCCGCTGATGGCCGACATCACCGTGCGCCCCATGACCGCCGCCGATGCCGACCCGGTCCTGGCGATCTACCAGGCCGGTCTGGACGCCGGCAATGCCAGCTTCGAGACCACCGCGCCGACCTGGGCGGCGTTCGACGCCGCGCGCCTGAGCGCGCACCGCTTCGTGGCCGTCGACAGCGACGGGGCGGTTCTCGGCTGGATCGCCGTCTCGCCGACCTCGACCCGTGCGGTCTACGCCGGAGTGGTCGAACACTCCGTCTACGTGGACCCGGCCGCCCAGGGGCGGGGCATCGCCCGGCTGCTGCTGACCGCGCTGATCGCCTCCACCGAGGCCGCCGGCATCTGGACCATCCAGTCCGGGGTCTTCCCGGAGAACACCGCCAGCCTCACCCTCCACCAGCGGGCCGGCTTCCGGGCCATCGGCGTACGCGAGCGGGTCGGTCGCCACCACGGCCGCTGGCGCGACGTCGTCCTGCTGGAACGTCGCAGCCCCACCATCACCTGACCAGCCGTGACCCCCAGAACGGGCCACCACACCGAGGAGCCACGGATGAACGCTCTGGACGACCTTCCCACCATCGTCATCGGCGCCGGCCCGACCGGTCTCGCCGCCGCCGCGCACCTGCACGAACGCGGGCTGCCCTTCACCGTCCTCGAAGCCGGCGACACCCCCGGTGCCGCCGTACGCCAGTGGGGGCACGTGCGGGTCTTCTCGCCGTGGCGTTACAACATCGACCCGGCCGCCCGTCGGCTCCTCGACGAGGCCGGTTGGGTCGCCCCCGACCCGGGGGCGCTGCCCACCGGCGCGGAGCTGGTCGACGACTACCTTCGGCCCCTCGCGCAGCTGCCACAACTGAAGCCACACCTGCGGTACGGGGCACGCGTCGAGGCGATCAGCCGGCTCGGTCTCGACCGGCTGCGTACCGCCGGGCGCGACACCGCGCCGTTCCTGCTCCGCCTCGCCGACGGCGACGAGCTGGTCGCCCGCGCCGTCATCGACGCCTCCGGCACCTGGAGCACGCCGAACGTCCTCGGCACGTCCGGTCTGCGCGCGCGAGGGGAGGCCGACGCGGCGGCGTACCTGGAGCACGCGCTGCCGGACGTTCTCGGCGCCGAGCGGGGCCGGTTCGTCGGCCGGCACACCTTGGTGGTCGGCGCCGGCCACTCGGCCGCGAACACCCTGCTGTCCCTGGCGGAGCTGGCCGCCGTCGAGCCCCGCACCGAGGTGACCTGGGCCATCCGGGCCGCCGCGCCGACGCGTACCTACGGCGGCGGGGACGCCGACGCCCTCCCGGCGCGGGGCGCGCTCGGTGCGCGGCTGCGTGCGCACGTCGACGCCGGACGGATCCGGCTGCTCACCGGCTTCTCCGTGCAGGCGCTCACCCCAACGGACGGCCGGGTGAGTGTGGTCCTGCGGCACGGCGACGGCACCGCCGAGTCGATCACCGTCGACCGTGTTGTCGCTGCCACGGGCTTCCGCCCCGACCACTCCATCGCCGCCGAGCTGCGGCTGGACCTGGACCCGGTGCTGGGCGCCACCCGCGCCCTGGCCCCGCTGATCGACCCCAACGAGCACTCCTGCGGCACCGTGCCGCCGCACGGCGTGGACGTACTCGCCCACCCGGAGCAGGGCTACTACGCCGTCGGCATGAAGTCCTACGGCCGAGCGCCGACGTTCCTCATGGCCACCGGCTACGAGCAGGTCCGCTCCGTGGTCGCCGCGCTGGCCGGCGACTGGGCCGCCGCCCGCGACGTCCAGCTCGGCCTGCCCGAGACCGGCGTGTGCAACAGCAACCCTGCCGACTCGGCGAGCGGCGACAACTGCTGCGGGCCGGAACCGACGGGACGTGGACTGTCCACCGGCATCTCCGGAAGGCTGCGGTCCGCACCGATCAGCCTCGTCGCCCTCGACGCCGCCCCCGCAGGAGGTTGTTGCGCCAGCTGATCACCGGGACGGTGCCCGCCGCCCTCGCGGTAGACGGGCGCCGTCACCGTCGGCTGGCACAGGCGACACACGTACGCGCGGACGGGCGGGCGACGAGCCGCTCGGCGGGAATCGGCCGGGTGCACCGTTCGCACACGCCGTAGCTGCCGTCGTCGACCCGTCGCAACGCGACGTCCAGCTCGGCCAGGCGTCGGCGGGTGGCGTCCAGGACGGCGATGAGCTGCGCGCGTTCGAAGGCGATCGTGCTGCCCTCGGGGTCGTGCTCGTCGTCGGCGTTGGACGACCGGGACGCCTCGAAGAGGCTCCGCAGGTCGCCCTCCAGGGCGGTGGCCTGAGCCTCGGTCTGCTCGCGCAGCCGCAGCAGTGACTCGCGGACCGCGCTGGATTTGCTGGTCATGGCCATTCCACAGTACTGCTCGCCTACATGAAGTTGCGGGTGTGCAGGGCGGAGAGTGCCGCCGCCTCGTCGGGCCGGAAACCCAGGCGGACGAGGCGGCGCTGACGGCCCTGGTCCATCGCGTGTTGCAGAGCCTGCACCCGGACGAAGCCGCCGGACACGTCGTCCGGATGCCAACCACCCGCCGCGAGGACCACCAGCGCGTCGAAGACATCCGCGTTGAGGCCCGCGGTGTCGACCAGCGCGTCGTGGCGGCGGTGGATGGCCGCCCGCAGCCGATCCCGCAGCAGCGGATCCAGCTGCGCCTGATGCTCCAGGTGTGCCATGCCGAACACCACGTGCCGGCGCTCGTCCTGCATGGCGAGCCAACAGACCCGGCGCGTCACCGGGTCCGGGGCGTTCTCGTGCAGGAACGAGAGCAGATCGACGAAGCTGCCCTCGCCGAGCACGGAGAGCAGGAACGACGCCAACGCGAAGTCCGACTCCGCGACGAGCGTGAACAGCGACTGTCGACCGCCAGCGGATGACGTCCCCATCTCGGCGCCCCGCAGCAGCGCCCGCCGGCTGAAGACCTCCATGTGCCGGGCCTCGTCGGCCATCTGCACGGCCAGGAGCTGCACCACCTCCCGGAAGTGCGGATGGATGCGACCCACGAACCGGGCCGGTACGACGAGGGCGGCCTGCTCGTTCTCGACCAGGTAGGTCATCACCTGAACCACCGCAGCCTCGACGTCGGCCGGCAGCGCGAACGGGTCGTCCCACGGCACCGCGGTCTGCGGGTCCCACTGTCGGGCAGCGGCCTGCGCGTACAGGTGGGGGGCGATGTCGGCCCAGACCAGGTCGCGGTCGTCGAGGTCGAACCGGGCCTCCGGACCACCGGCTTCGAGCAGCGCGCCCCGGGCGCCGAGCCCCCACCGCGCGGGTGGACGGCTGCTGAGCGCCGACGGCAGGGCCGGCCCGGCCCGCTCCGCGCCGGACCAGCGGTCGTCATCCGCCGACCCCCGGACCACCACCGCCACCAGCTCGCTCGCCTCGCCGCGATCCGGCCATTCGACCCGATGACCCCGGCCACGACACCAGGCGGGCAGGTGTACGCGCAGCGCCGGGTCGCGACCGGAGACCGCCAACCGGCCGCCGGGCGGCAACCCGGCCAGGGCGCGCTGCACCAGCAGGTGCGCGCCCCGGCTGAAACCCAGGTCACCCAGGTCGACCTCGGCGGCCGGTGCCGTGCTCACGGCCGGTAGTCCGTGGCTGTCACCCGCCCGTCGGGAGAGTAGAATCCGCTGGAGTCGACCGCGTCGGCGAGGGCGTCATACCCCGTGGTACGGCCCTCCCGCCAGGCCGTCAGCCCCTCCAGGTCGAGCAGCGGGCGCACCTGCGGATCGGCGTACGACATGCCGAGCAGCAACGTGCCGAAGAGCCGGACCCCGTCGGACTCCGGCGCGCGGACCGTCATGTTGCAGTGGTCGTAGCGTGCGGTCTGCGCCACGATCCGGGTGCCCTCCGGCGGTAACGTGCCCTCTTGGACGAACGCCAGATGATTGGCGTCGATCATGCAGGCGGCGTCGACCTCCCCGGCCACCAGTGCGCGGGCCGCGTCGCGCTCGCCGCCGATGTGGTCGCCGTGCAGGCCGACACCCACGTCAAAGCGGCGTACGTCGACAGTGACCCCGGCCGCCGCGAGGTGACCCAGCGGAATCACCGTCGCCTGTGGACTGTCGATCGCCCCGACGGCGACCACCCGTCCGGCGAGGTCGGCGAGCTGACGCACCGGCGAGTCCGCGCGGACCACCACGATCGAGGTGAGGTCCTGGTCGGTGTCGCGCATGGTGAGCGCGCGTACGGCCGTGCCGTTGGCGGCCGCCAGCCGCTCGGCCCGCAGCCAGGCCAGGGGAGAGTTCCAGGCCGCGTCGATCCGCCCGGCGACGAGGTCCTCGACCTGTCGCTCGTAGTGCGAGTAGAGGACGAAGTCGAAGTCCAGGCCCCGCCCGCGCAGCCAGGTGCGGAAGCCCTCCCAGATGGTCACCACCTTCGGGTCGTACGCGACCGCGCCCATCAGGACGCTTGGCGCGGGCATCAGCGGTTGGCCTCGTCGAGGAGCGGCAGCCCGGTGGCGACCCGACCGACGAAATCGTGCAGCGCGTCGGTGGTCGGCGCCATCACCCGGGCCGCGCGGGCGTCCCGGAAACGGCGCTCCAGGCCCAACTCCTTGCGAAAGGCGCTGCCGCCGCAGAGCTGCATCGCGCCATCGGTCACGTCGGCGACGGTCTCGCCGGCGAGCGCCTTGACCTGGAGCACCCGCAGCATCGCGTCGTCGCGGCCGGTCTCCAGTGCGGTGAGCGTGTCGCCCAGGAAGGCGCGCAGCGCATCGGTGCGGATCATCAGTCGGGCGAGGTCGCGCCGGGTGACGGGTGCGTCGCGCAGGGCCGCGCCGGTGTGCATGAGCGTGGTGCTGGTGAGATGCCGGCCGGCCTCGGCCACCGCGCTGTCGGCGAGACCGAGGCAGAAAGCGGCGTTGAGCACCAGGAACCAGGGCAGGACCGCGCCGAGCGCGGCGTCGAGCCCGGCCCCGTCGGCCGCCATCCTCGCCGTCGACGGAAGCCGGAGACCGTCGGCGGTCATCGGCCGAGAGCCGTTGCCCCGCAGGCCCAGCCCGTCGAAGTCGCCGGTCACGCTCAGCCCGGCGCTGCCGGCCGGCACCAGCCACAGCGTCATCGGGCCGGCGTCGCGGGTCAGCGGAAGGCTCGACCAGACGTAGCTGTTGGCCTCGCCGGCCGAGGTGACCCAGCTCTTACGGGCGTCGAGGCGGACGGTGTCGTCGTCGACGGCGGCTGTCGCGGTGCCGGTCGGCGACCAGAAGTGGCTGCGCGAGCCGTACTCGGAGAACGCCAACGTGGTGAGGTGATCACCGGCGGCGATGGCCGCGCGGACGTCGCGCGAGCCGTGCGACTCGATGACGGCGGTCGCCGCGTAGTGCATGAGCACCACCATCGCGGTGGACCCGCACTCGGCGGCCAGCCGCTCGATCACCTCGGCGACCGCCCGCATTCCGTGGCCGGCGCCGCCGACCTCGCTCGAGGAGGCCAGGCCGAGCAGGCCGGCTGCGGCGAGAGCGTCGACAGCCGGACGGGGGAAGGCCCCATCCCGGTCGACGATCGGCGCCTGCGGGCGGATCACGTCCTCGATCACCGTGCCGAGCGTGTCCGTGGGGTCGGTGGCGGTCTGGGCATTGTCGACACTGGTCGTCATGCTCGGTGCCCCTTCAGGGAGGCCGATGGGACCGCCGTCGACACTATCCGAACCCGAAGACGCAGCGCGAGCGTCGGATTACCGTCTGACGCGGGCGTTGTCCCGGTGGGGTCGGCCGTGCCCGTCGTCCCGGTCGATGCGCAGCTCGCGCTCCAACTCGGTGATGACCGCCCGCAGGTCGTCCAGCCGCTGGGTGAGCGCGATCCGGTCCACCTCGTCCGGTACGCCGTCGCCGTCCTCGTCGTACCCGGGAGCCAGTCGCTCGGTCATCTCCAACCGGCGTGCCTCCTCCATGGAGTTCACGATGACCGCGATGAGGATGTTGAGCAGCAGGTTGACGGTGATGACCACGTAGCTGACGTAGTAGAGCAGTGTCCATGGTGAGATCGCCATGCCCTGCTCGATGAGGTCCGGCAGTGTCTCCAGCGACAACAGCACGAACAACGTCAGCAGTGATCGGCCGATGTCGCCGTACTCCTCCGGATACCTGTTGCCGAAGATCAGCCAGCCGGCCATCCCGTACACGTAGAGCGTCACCACGGCCAGGGCGAGGAACCCGGTGACGCCCGGCAGGCTGCGCCACAGCGCGGAGACGATGGTCCGCAGGCCCGGCGAGAACCGCACCAGGCGCACCATGCGGGCGACCCGTACGACCCGCAGCAGCGCCGGGTCGCCGTGCAGGCCCGGGATGAAGATCGCCGCGATCACCACGAAGTCGAAGACGTTCCAGCCGTGCCGGAAGAAGTCCTGTGGGCGTCTGCCATAGGCGGCCAGCCGGACGGCGATCTCGACGACGAAGACGGCCCGGAAGAACAGCTCCAGCCCGTGCAGCGCGGTGCCGGCCGAGCTCAGGTCGTCGTACGTCTCCAGGCCGAGAACGATGCCGTTGGCGAGGATGACCACGACGATGGCGATCTCGAAGGGTCGTGACCGGGCGAGCTGGTCGCAACGGTCGGTCCAACCCGAGCGGTGCCGCGGCGGTGTGGACGGGCCACCCCGCTGGGCGGGCACGGGTGCGTCACTCACCAGTCGGCCGGCTCGATGAGGCGCGCCGGGGCCGGGGCCCACCTCCGGCCGTCGTCGTGGCGGTGCGGATGGTATGCGGGCATGCGCACCAGCCTAGCCAAGATCAACGATGCTGGGCGACCGCGGCATCGTGCAGCGTGACTCTTTCGCTGCGCGAAGGCGCGATCCTCGCGGCGACCACACAAATCGCGAACGACGTTTGCGGTTTACAGTAGATCAGTGAGTGACACAGCCGCGAGCGGCCCCGACCGGCAGCCGATCTGGAGCAGGCCCGAACGCGGCAGCCGCGGCCCCGCTCCGGCGCACAGCCGGGACGCCATCGTCATGGCCGCCATCACCCTGGCCGACACCGAAGGGCTGGCCGCGGTCTCGATGCGCGCCGTGGCCGCAGCGCTCGGCACCGGCGCCGGGTCCCTCTACCGCTACCTGTCGTCCCGCGACGACCTGCTGGACCTGATGACCGACCGGGCCGTGGGGGAGCTGCGCCCGTACCCGCAGGTGGAGGGCGACTGGTTGGAGACGATGGTGCTGCTGGGACGCCGGCAGTTGGCGCTGTTCGGCGCCCACCCGTGGCTGCTCGACGTGATCCACCGGCCCTCCGGCATCGGCCCACAAAGCCTGGCCTGGTTCGACAACTGCATCCGGATCCTGGAGCCCGTGCGCAGCCCCGTCGCCGCCAAGTTCGAGGCCATCGCGATGATGACCGGCGTGGTGAGCCTCTTCGCCCGCCGCGAGTCCGCCGCCGGGGCGTTCAGCTTCGCCGGGGTGGACCTCGCGGAGTACCCGCACCTCGTCGCGGCGTTCAGTCAGCCCCCCGGACCGGCGCCCCGGGTGGACCTCGTCGAGCGGACCCTGCGCAGTCTGCTGACCGGCCTGCTGCTCGCGGAGTCGACCGAGGTGGGCTGACCGCCTCGGCGTACCGGTGGTGTCCGCCGTTCTCGTGCCCGTCACGACGCACTCGACTAGGTTCTCGATGGTGAGCGGGACGAGGCGACCCCGCGCCAGCTGCGGAGAGGTGCGCGATGTCCGACCCTGATCTTGCCGACCTGCGCCAACGGGCCAAGGACGGTGACCGGGACGCGGTCGACCAGCTCGTCGAGCTCGCGGGGGAGCGGGGCGACCTGGTCGAGCTGCGTCAGCTGGCCGAGGACGGCAACGCCGACGCGGCGGCCCAACTGGTCGAACTCGCCACCGAACTCGGCGACACGAACGAGCTGCGGCGCCTCGCCGACCGGGGCGACCGGGACGCCGCTGACCAACTCGTCGAGTTGGCCACCGAGCGGGCGGACGTCGGTGAACTTCGCCGGCTCGCCGACGGCGGGAACCGGGATGCGGCCGACGTCCTGGCCGAGCTCACCGAAGAGCAGGACGAGGCGGAGTAGTCGGCCGGGACGCGGCAGCGCCCGCACCCGGCGTCACGTCGCGGCGGTGAGGTATCGGCGGTAACCGAGAGCGGACTGCGTGAACCCGATGGACGCGTAGAACCGGTGGGCGTCGGTACGCGCGGCGTTCGACACCAGTTGGACCTTGTAGCACCCGGCCGCCGTCGCCTCGCCGAGCGCCGCCAGCATGAGAGCCCGGGCGACCCCACGACGACGCCATCCGGGTGCGACCACCACGTTCTCCACCACCATGTACGGTCGCGCGCCGTGGGTGAGGTTGGGGGCGACGAGGGTGTCCAGGGTGCCCACGAAGGTGTCCCCGGCGACGGCCAGCAGGAGGCGGCGGCCGGCTTGGGCGTGCAGGTCGCGCCAGGCGGTGGCGAGGCGGGCGGTGTCCGGCCGCGCGTCGTCGGGCGCGAGCTGCCACAGCACGTCGAAGACCAGCTCGGGGTCGTCCTGCGCCACGGCGGCGCGGACGACGAAGTCGCCGCCGCTCACCGGGCCGACGCCGGAGTGGCCACGTCGGACCGCACGGCGTGCCCACATGGCAGCCCGATGGGCCCGGGAAGTTGGTCATCGACGTGCCTCACCATGCCGTCGAGGATACGTCTGCATCCCCGCCTGGCGGGCGACGGCGACCGGGGCCCCGCCGCCCGCCTCGGCGATGAACCCGGTCAGGTCCGCGCGGCCCTGATGGCGTCGCGCAGAGGGGTGCTCGGCCGGCCGAGCAACCGGCTGAGGTCGTCGCTGTCGGTCGCCAGCTCGCCGTTGGCGATCGAGTGGTCGAGCGCGGCGACGAAACCGGCGGTGCCCGCGTCCAGGCCGACGTTCTCCAGGGCCGAGGCCAGCTCGGCGGCGGACATGTCCTGGTGGACGACGGTTGTGCCGGTCACCTCGGTGACGGCCTCGGCCAGCTCGTCGAAGGTGAACGCGGTGCCGCCCAGTTCGTAGACGGCGTTGCCGTCCTCCTCGCGGGTCAGCGCGGCCACGGCCGCCCCCGCGTAGTCGGCCCGGGTCGCGGCGGAGATCTTGCTGCCGCCGGTGGCGCCGAGGATCGTGCCGGACCCCAGGTACTGCGGCAGCTGGTCGGTGTAGTTCTCGGTGTACCAGCTGTTGCGCAGCACGGTGTAGGTCAGACCGGACGCGGCGAGGACCTCCTCGGTGGCCTTGTGCTCCGGGGCGAGCGGGTTCGCTGTGGTGTCGGCCCTCAGGATGCTGGTGTAGACGAGACGCTCCACCCCGGCGAGCTTGGCGGCGTCGATGACCGCGGTGTGCTGCGCGACGCGCTGACCGGGAGTGTCGCCGGAGATGAGCAGCAGCCGGTGTACGCCGGCCACGGCGCCGGGCAACGTCGACGGGTCGTCGTAGTTGGCCTTGCGGATCTCGACCCCGCGCGCGGCCAGGTCGGCGGCCTTCTCCGGGCTGCGGACGACGGCGGCGATCTCGGCGGCGGGTACGCCGCTGTCGAGCAACTGCTCGATCACCAGGCGGCCCAGCCGGCCGGTGGCGCCGGTGACGGCATAGGTGGGCATGGGAACCTCCGGAGGGTAGGGGCGGATCAGTAAGCACTTACGAATCTACAGCACTAACCAAGAAGCGCCGTGGGATAGGCTGGTGAGGTGAGCGACATGCCGGCCCAGGACCCGGCGGGGCCTACCCAGGAATTCGTCAGCGATGTCTTCGCCCGGGGGTGCACCTCCCGTGCGGCCTTCGAGGACGTCACCTCGAAGTGGGCCTCGCTGGCCCTGTTGGCGCTCGGTGAGGGCCGCTACCGGTTCAACGCGCTGCGTCGCCGCATCGACGGGGTCAGCGAGCGGATGCTCTCGCAGACCCTGCAGACCCTCGAACGCGACGGGATGCTCACCCGCGAGGTGCTCACCGCGATCCCGCCGCGGGTCGAATACTCGCTGACCCCGCTCGGCGCCCGGGTCGCCGAGCAACTGCGTGGCCTCGCCGATCTGCTGGAGGCCTCGGTGCCCGAGTTGCAGACCGCCCGCGACAGCCGCGAGCGCGACCGGGGCTAACTCGCAGCCCGATGAGCGTTGGTCGACGCCGCGCTAGTTGGCGTCCTGCGCGCAGATCGTGGTCATCTCGGCCAGGTAGCTGGCCAGCGTCGGCAGGCCGGCCTCGGCCCGGCGCCGCTCGACAGCCGGCTCGTCCCTGATCGGAGTCGTCGGGACGGGGCCGTCCGGTCCGCAGCGGATCTGTGTGCCGTACCCCTGGGGCTCCCCCCTGCCCACCGCGACCCGGTCCTCCAGGTAGGCCAGGTTGCCCGGCGATGCCTGGCGGGCGGCCACCGCCGCCCGCAGCAGGTCCAGTGCCTCCTGTTGAAAGGTCGGATCCTGGTCGGAGTGCTGGGCGATCGCCCAGGCGGCGTTGCCGCCGTCCTCGCCCACGAGGGCGAAGGTCGGCCAACCGTGGCTACGGATGATCTCCTTCAACCGCTCGGTGCGGGCCTGGTCGGACTCGCTCTGCGGCGTGCCCTCGCGGTCGGCCTGGTCACGCTCCAGCATCGCGATCAACTCGTCGTGCAGCGCCCTGTCGAACGAGGCGGGGGAGGGGGTGCTTGGAGCTGCCGGCGGCGCGCTGCTCGGTGGGTCGTCGGCCGGCCTGGACGAGGTGCCGCAGGCGGCGAGGGTCAGCAGTGCCACCAGCGGCACCGTGAGCGGCGACGGGAGCTTCACCTCGTCGATTGTCGTCGGGTCGTGGTCACCCCCACAAGACGCGGACCGCGACCTGTCTCAGGTGTTCAGCGTCTCGCGTGGCGGCACACCGAAGCTGGCGTGGTATCGCGCGGTGAACCTGCTGTGGCTGGCGAATCCCCACCGACTGGCGATCGCCGAGACCGTCTCCTGACGCGGGTCGGCGCGTACCAGGTCGTGGTGTGCCCGCACGAGCCGGACCCGACGCAGGTAGGCCATGGGGGTGGTGCCGAGATGACGGCGGAAGGCGAGTTGCACCGCCCGGAGGGAGACGCCGGCGGCGCCGGCGATGTCGGCCGCGCTGATGTCCCGGTCGGCGTGCTCCTCCAGAAACGCGATCGCCCGCCGCAGCGTGGCGGTGGTGGCGTCGTTCCGGTCCGCGGCGGTCGGTTCGGTGAACGCGGTGTTGGGGAAGACCGCGAGCGCCGCCGCAGCCAGCATCCGGGCGGCGTTGCCGATCACCAGCGACTGTGCCCCGGCGGCTGGGCTGTTCAACACGACGTCGCGGACGAAGCTGGTGGTGTTGCGCCACTGCCGGGCGAGGGTCGTAGTGGCGGAACCCAGCTCGGTGAACTCGATCCGACCGGGCCGGCGGGCCGGCGCGGTGGTGGCCACCTGCGCCAGCACCGACAGGTCCAGCACGCAGAGCTCCACCTCACCGGGATGCCAGTGGACGGTGCACGGCTCCTGGGGTCTGGTGACGAGGAAGACCTCGCCGGGGCCGAACCGGTGGGCCGATCCGGCGCAGGAGCGATCGACGTGCGCGGTGCGGGTGCGACCGATGACGAGCCCGCCGAGGGTGCTGGCATCGATCTCGAGGTGCCCGGTCTGGCGGGTGGTCGCGATAGCGAAGGGGCCGGTGTCGACGCGGTGGTGGGTGAGCCGGTATCCGTTCCGGCTCTGAATGCGCAGTTTCGGGTCGTACGTGGCGGACAGGAATTCCTGGATGACCGCCGGGTCACGGCTGTCGAACTGGTGGGTCTGCACTGGCGATGAGGTCATCCGCTGTCTCCGTCCGGTGGAGGTGCCGCCGGGTGCTGGAACGGGTGCCGACGGCAGGTTCGGGACGTGCCGGGGTGCTCGGCGGTGACCCGGCACATCGTTGGCCGGCGGTGCGGTGGGATGGAACGTCGCGAGCGGGACGGCAGCGACCGGTTCAGCGTGTCGGATCTGGTCTGACCATTCACCGACTCTGAGACGCAATATCTGTAGATGGGAATGTCACCATACGACAATCATCGGCGTGCCGTCCTGCGAATCACTGTGATGTGTCGGCAGCTCGACTTCGTTTTCCGGCTAGCGCGCCGAATGGTTCTACGTCCGCTGTCCTAGCCACCCTCGTGGCCGACAGCGAAATCTTGTTCATGATTCGTCGGAGGGCGACCGGGTCACTGCCGGGAGGCCGACCCACGGAGGGGGAAGCGTTGGACAGTACCGATCCTGACCGCGTCGTTCGGCTGGCCGTCGCCGAGGCGCTGGCCCGGGTGGCGGACGAGGACAGCCTGGGCCTGGGCGAGGGGGACGCGCTGGAGAGGCTCGGGCGTGGGCTGCGTGAGGTGCTGCGCCGCGCACTCGACGACCGGGTGCCACTGACCACGCCGGACTTCGTCGACCTCTGCCGCGACCTGGGTCTGCACCGTGACGCCTTCGACCTGCTGGGGCACTACCTGATGACCGCGTTGCTGACCCAGCACGTCGGACCGGACGCCCTGATCCGCGTCGGGGTGCTCTTCGGCACTGTCGGGCGCTACCTGCCCGGTGCCCGTCCGGTGGGCCACCGCAACGAAGGCCCCGCGGCACGGCGACGCGACGTGCGCTCGGACAACAGCGTCGTCGGTCGGTACCGCCGCGCCAAGCTGCCGGAGCACCTTCCCAGTCCGCCGAGCTGGACCTGCACCGGATGCGGCCGCGAGTGGCCCTGCGCCACCAAGCAGAGCCAACTGCTCGCCGAGTTCGGTGGAGCGCGCGCCTCCCTCGCGGTCTATCTCGGCTCCTGCCTCGTCGCCGCCGCTCAGGACCTGCCCACGTTGCCGTTGCCCCGGGTCCGGCTCCGATTCCTGGGCTGGCTGCCGCGGGCCCGGATCTGACCGGGCCGTCGGCGGCTGTGGCAGCCGGCAGGTGCCCTGGCCCGGCCGGCCTCAGTCCTGCTCGGGCACTCCGCGCGGTCGCGGTGTGACCCGCCGCTGCCCCGGCCCGGCACTCCGGCAGGTCGGGGCAGGGTGTTCATCGTGCGCACCCGCTGCGTACGGCGGGTGTTCACCGCACTCTCCGAGGCTCCTTGATCGAAAGAGCATTCGCTTGATCGAGGAGAGGCTCTCACGTGAGAGACAAGCATCCCGAAGAGACCGAGCACGCGCAGCTGTCCCGGCGCAAGCTGGTCAAGTACGCGGGCGTCGGCGCGACGCTGGCCGCGGCCAGCCCGCTGGTCGGCGCCAGCGCGGCGTGGGCCGACGAGGACCGCCGGCCGGGTGACGACGACAAGGCCGACCGGGGTAACTCCAAGAACCGGGCGTGGCGTGCGGGCGACCATCACATCCACTCTGAGTACAGCGGTGAGTTCGACACCACGAAGTCCCCGATCGTCTTCCACAAGGGCGCGGACGCGGTCTACCCGATCGTCACCAACGCCATCATGGCGAAGAACTTCGGCCTGACCTGGGCGATGTGCACCGACCACGGTGGACCGACCCACTCGAAGGTGAACATCGAGCAGGCGTACCCCGACCTGCTGCGGTCCCGCAAGCTGGTCCCCGAGGTGCTCCAGTTCTGGGGCATGGAGTTCGACGCGCCCTCGCTGGACCACCACACGCTGATGATCCCGCGCCACGACGACGAGGCGAAGCAGCTCTTCGAGCTGGAGAGCCGGTTCGCCAAGTACGACGCGTTCCCCACCGACCCGGCCCGGGACACCGAGGCCAAGATGGTGGAGTTCCTCAAGGTCGCCCGGGGCATGCCGCACAAGCCGCTGGTGATCGCCCACCACACTTCCCGTTCGGCGCCCGGTCTCGGCGTCTACGGTCAGGACACCCCGCGCGAGTTCCGCAACGGCAACAACGCCGCGCCGGACGTCTACATCGGCTTCGAGGGCGCCCCCGGTCACCAGGCCGGTCCGCTCAACGGTGGCAAGCGGGGCGGCTACGGCAACCACCCCACCTATGGCGGCTTCGATCAGATGACCGCCCGGGTCGGCGGCCTGTGGGACTCACTGCTCGGCGAGGGCCGGCGCTGGTGGATCACCGCGACCTCGGACTCGCACGTGCACTGGACGCGCGGCGGCTCCGACTTCTGGCCGGGCGAGTACAGCAAGACGTACGTGCACGCCCGCCAGGACTACGGCGACATCATGGACGGCCTGCGCAACGGCCGGATCTGGGTCACCACCGGTGACCTGATCCGCAGCCTCGACGTCACCGCCACGTCGCAGGGCAGGACCGCCGAGGTGGGCGAGACGATCACGGTGAGCCGTCGTAGCCGTACCGATGTCGAGATCGAGATCACGTTCCGCCCGCTGGGTGGGGTGAACGCGAACGGCGACCGGCCCGAGGTCCGCCGGGTCGACCTGATCGTCGGCCAGATCACCGGCCCGAGCGCCAGCCTGGACGCCGACACCAACCCCACCACCAAGGTGGCGGCCCGGTTCGGCCCGCGGGACTGGCGTCGACAGGGCGACAGCTACGTCATCCGGCACACCCTGCGCAATGTCGAGGCGGACACCTACGCACGGGTGCGCGGCACCAGCACCGACGAGGCCGAGCCGCTCGCCGATGGGCTGGAGAGCCCGTGGGACGACCTGTGGTTCTACTCGAACCCGGTCTTCGTGCACGTGCGCTGACCGAGTGCGGTAGCGACATCGCGGGCCTGTCCGGCACCGCTCGACGGACCACGTCGGGTGGCGCGGGGCGGGCCCGCCCCGCTGTATCCGCAGGTCAGTCGGGCCTGCTGCGGCGGGCTCGGGGGGTGGCGGTTCGCCCGCTCCGCGTCGCCGCGGCGCCGGTCCGGCGCGCAGCGGGCGCCGCCGACGCCGGGTCGACCTGCACCTGTGTCACCACCTCGCAGAGGTCGCGCAACGGGTCCACCGCCTGGGCCGAGCAGGCGACCTTCTGCAGCAGTGACCGCAGCGTCGCCGACTCGGTCGGCGTGAGCGCCCCCAGCAGATGCGACTCGACCTGCCGCAACGCCAACCGCCGCCGTTCCCACGCGGCACGGCCGGCGTCGGTGACCTCGACCAGCCGGTTGCGCCGGTCGGCCGGGTCCGCGCGCCGGGCAACGAACCCGGGCCGCTCCAGGTCATCGATCAGGTACGTGAGGACGGTGCGGTCGATGCCGATCTCCTCGGCGATCGCGCCCTGGTTTCGGGCCGGCCCGTTGCTGGCCGCGGTGAGCAGTTGGTAGCCGCGCGGGCCACCGGGAAAGTCGGTGAGCGCGTGCTCGGCCGCCCGGACGTAGCCGCGGAAGACGATCCCGAGCATCCAGCCCAGGTCGTCGTCGAGCGGATCGGGCCGGTCCGGCCGGTGAGGGGCACCCGTCATCCCCCGACAATACCGCAGTAGGTCAGACCTTGTTGGCAGAAGATGTTCTGTGTGGCATAAGGTTAAGGTCACGACGCATCGTCCGAGGCGTCGGGGAAATCGGGAGGCTCGCAGATGAGCGACTACGGCCACGACCTGGTCTTCGGCTCCTTCGTCACGCCCAGCGCTGACAATCCGGACCGTGCGGTCGGTGTCGCCGTCCTGGCCGAGCAGGTCGGGTTGGACCTGGTCACCTTTCAGGATCACCCGTACCAGCCGGCGTTTCTCGACACCTGGACGCTGCTGAGCTTCGTGGCGGCCCGCACCGGCCGGGTGCACCTGGCGGCGAACGTGACGAACCTGCCACTGCGCCCGCCGGCGGTGCTCGCCCGCAGTGTGGCGAGCCTGGACCTGCTCAGCGGCGGCCGGGTCAGCCTCGGCCTCGGGGCGGGGGCGTTCTGGGATGCCATCGAGGCGATGGGCGGCCGGCGGCTGACCCCCGGCCAGGGCGTACGGGCGCTGGAGGAGGCCATCGAGGTCGTCCGTCAGCTCTGGGACGTCGAGACGCGCGGCGGAGTGCGGGTCGACGGCGAGTTCTACCGGGTGGTGGGCGCCAAGCGTGGTCCCGCTCCGGCACACGCGGTGCCGATCTGGCTGGGTGCGTACAAGCCCCGGATGCTTCAGCTCACCGGTCGTCGGGCCGACGGTTGGCTGCCCACGCTGGGCTACCTCCAGCCCGGTGATCTGACCAAGGGCAACGCGATCATCGACGACGCCGCGCAGCAGGCCGGCCGGTCCCCGCAGGACGTGCGTCGGCTGCTCAACATCGCCGGAGAGTTCTCGACCGTCGGGCGCGGCCCGTTGAACGGGCCCGCCGAGCAGTGGGCCGAGGAGCTGGCCGAGCTGGCACTGGAGGAGGGCGTGGGCACCTTCATCCTGGGCAGCGACGACCCCGACGGCCTGCGCCGCTTCGCCGGCGAGGTGGCGCCCGCCGTCCGCGAGCTGGTCGCCGCCGAACGTGACCGGGGCGCGGCTCCGGAGCGTACGCCGGCACCGCCGGAGCCGGAGCCGGTCGTTGCGCCGCCGGTCCGGGCGAGCCGCGCCACCGCGACCGGCGGCGCGTTCGCCGTGGTGCCGACCCCGGACGACGGCGTACGGCGAAGCGAGCGGCAGGTGTGGGACGAGTCGAAGCGGCCGACCGGGCCCGCGCCCGACCCGGAGCGCACCTACACCCCGCAGGAGCAGGCCACCGGCGCGCACCTTGTGCAGATCCACGACGGCCTGCGCGCCGAGCTGGCCCAGATTCACGACCTGATCGAGCAGGTGGCGGCCGGCGAGATCGACGCCGGCGCGGCCCGGTCCCACATCAACACGATGACCATGCGGCAGAACCGCTGGACCCTCGGCGTCTACTGCGAGTCGTACTGCCGCATCGTCACCACCCACCACACGATCGAGGACCAGTCGCTCTTCCCCCGGTTGCGGGCGCGCGACGCCCGACTCGGTCCGGTGGTCGACCGCCTGGAGCAGGAACATCACGTCATCCATGACGTGCTGGAGGGTGTCGATCAGGCCCTGGTCGCGTACGTCGGGTCTCCGGACGGCATCACCGAGCTGCGGGCCGCGGTGGACCTGCTGACCGACGCCCTCCTGTCGCACCTGAGCTACGAGGAGCGGGAACTGGTCGAGCCGTTGGCGCGGTTGGGCATCGCCTGATCAACGCGCCGCTGCGGCGTCTCGGGGTTGCCCCGATCTGATCTGAGAGACTACTCTCGAAACATGTCTCTCAAGAATCCGTATGGGGATTTCGAGATCACCGAGCCGCAGGCGCTGCGAGCGTTGGCCCACCCGGTCCGGCTGGCGATCCTGGAGCACCTTCAGCGGCACGGCCCGGCCACGGCCACCGGGCTCTCGCCGCACGTCGGCGCCACACCGTCGGTGGTCAGCTGGCACCTGCGGCACCTCGCGACGTTCGGCCTGGTCACCGACTGGGATGGCGCCACCAGCAAGCGGGAACGCTGGTGGCAGGCGGCAGCCCGAGGCTTCCGCTTCACGGTGCCCGAGGGCACCGAGGGGAAGTCCGCCAGCCAGCAGCTTCGCGGCGAGATGTTCGCCCGCAACGCCGACGCACCCCAGCAGTGGCTGCTGCATGACGAGCCCCGGCTGGACGACGAGTGGCGCGCGCTGGCCGGCATGGCCGACACCCGGTTCGTGGCCACCGCCGACGAGCTGCGGCAACTGGAGGAGTCGATTGAAGAGCTGATCGCCCCGTACGTGCGGCGCAAGGAGGAGTCGGCCCCGGCCGACGCGCGGATCATCCGGATGCTGCGTTACCTGCTGCCCGAACCCGGCGACGACGACTCGGCCGCGTCATGACCGCCACCGACGCCCCCACCGAGACCAACGCCGGGCCCCCGCCGGCCCTGCACCGTGACCGGCGGTTCCGCACCTTCTGGATCAGCGAGACGATCTCCCACTTCGGCGATCGGATCAGCGAACTGGCCCTACCGCTGATCGCCGTCACCCTGCTCACCGCCACACCCGTGCAGGTCAGTGTCCTCACCGCGCTGATCTGGCTGCCCAACCTGCTGGGCCTGTTCCTGGGTGCCTGGGTGGACCAGCGCACCCACAAGCGGCGACTGCTGATCATCGCGGACCTGATCCGCGCCGCGGTGCTGCTCAGCCTGCCGGTGGCCTACCTGTTCGACGCGATCACCCTCACCCACCTCTACCTGGTGGCACTGCTCACCGGCTTCGGCGCGGTGCTCTTCGCCATGGCGCGTCAGGCGTTCTTCGTCGGCCTGGTGCCGCGATCGGCGTACGTGGACGCGAACAGCAAGATGAGCATGAGCCGGTCGCTCTCCTTCATCGCCGGCCCGGCCGTCGGCGGTGGGCTGGTCCAGGCGCTCAACGCTCCGGTCGCGATCGTCGTCGACGCGGTCTCCTTCCTCGGCTCCGCGCTGCTGCTCAGCCGCATCCCGGTGACCGAGCCCCCGCCGCCGCCGCGTCGGACGTCCACTCTCGGCCTGGTCCGCGAAGGGCTCGTGCTGGTAATGCGGCATCCGGTGCTGCGGGCCGCCCTCGGCTGCACCAGCACTGTCAACTTCTTCACCTTCATCGCCGGCGCGCTGCTGGTGCTCTACGCCAGCCGTGAACTCGACCTGTCGGCCGGCGCGATCGGCATCGCCCTCGGCTTCGGAGCGATCGGCGGATTCATCGGCGCGGCGCTCGCACCGAGGGTCTCACGCGCCATCGGTCTGGGCCGTACCGCCATGATCGGCGCGGTGCTCTTTCCCGCGCCGCTGGCGCTGACCGCGCTGGTGTCCGGACCCACCTGGACGAAGGTGGCCATGCTGGCGGCCATCGAGCTGGTCTCCAGCGTCGGGGTGATGCTGATGGACGTGAACCTCAACGCCCTCCTCATCGCCGTGACACCCGCCGACGCGCTAGGACGCCGGGCCGGTGCCTACAGCGCCGTCAACTACGGCATCCGCCCACTCGGCGCGCTGGTCGGCGGTGCGTTGGGCACCACCATCGGGCTGCGGCCCACCCTGGCCATCGCCGGCCTGGGTGGCGTGCTCGCCGTGCTGTGGTTGCTCGCGTCGCCGGTGCGCCACATCCAGACCCTCGACGCGACCTGAGGGCTGCTGGCGTGCGGCTGGCCTGGGTCTGCCGCCCCGGCCAGCGAAGGTCAGCCGGCCTCCGCCAACAGAATCCGGGCCAGCTCGGTGGGCTGGGAGAACATCGGCCAGTGACCGGTGTCCATGGTGACCAGTCGCCAGTGGTCGCTGGCCAGCAGTTTGGCCACCGTGTCGTTGGGCTCAGGCCCGTCGAGCAGGCATTTGATGTACGTCGCCGGCAGCTCACCCAGCGGACGGCTCAGCACGGCCGGCTCGGTCAGCGTGGCGCCCGGGTGCGGAGTGGCGCCTCCGAGCAGGCGGGCGATCTGCTCGTCGGTGAGACCCTGACCGTCGACGTCGGCCACGCCGGCCGGAGCCCAATCGCCGCCGTTGTCGGCGAGTTGCGCCTCGAAGGCCGCCTGGCCCTGCCACCAGCCGGAGGCGAACGACCCACCGTCGACCGGCACCTCGGAGTCCACGAAGACCACCCGGGCCAACCGGTCACCGATCCGCTCGGCGGCCTGACCCACTGGAATGCCCGAGTAGCTGTGGCCGACCAGCACCACGTCGTGCAGGTCGCCGCGCTCGATCTCGTCGACGATGTCCTGCACATGGGTCTGCTGCCCGGCGGGCACATCCCGCCTGTCGGCGAGGCCGGAGAGGGTCAGCGGGTGCGTGCCGTGGCCGCCCGCCCGCAGGGGCCGCACCACCTCGTCCCACGCCCACGACCCCAGCCACGCCCCCGCCACCAAAACGAATTCAGCCATGGCCGGGAGCCTAACGCCGACCTGCGACAGGTCGGCGGGTCACGACCAGGTGCGGGCCTCGGCCGCGAACACCTCCGGCGGACTCGCCACCGGAAGCACACAGAGCAGGTGACCGCCGGGCGCCCGCAGGATCCGACACTCGAGCCACTGCGACACCTCGGTGGCACCCAGAGCCATCAGCCGTCCGGTCTCGGCTGGCACGTCGTCGGTCTCGATGTCGAGGTGGAAGCGAGGCGTGTCGTCGACCGCCTGGACCGCGGTGACCAGCCCCGGCAGTGCCTTGTGCAGGCCGACGAACTGCGGCTCGGCCGGATCGGACCGGGTGCTGACGCCGAGCGCCGCCGACCAGAACTCCGCCGCCCTGGCGGCCTCCGCCTCGGGAGCGTCGATCAGCAGCGCGTACACACGGCTTCGGTGCATGCCGGCCAGGATATCGAGAATGTGAACGTGTTGCTCGATGCTGGCGCACGGCACCCGAGGGGCGGTGACCGCGCGGGCTCACCCGGTGGCGTCTAGGTGGGCCGCGATCTGCCTCGGCAGCGGATAGCTTCGTTCGGCCGGCAGGTGGTCCGTGGCCGCCCGTACGTCATGGGCCCGCACCAGTTCCCGTACGCGATGGACAGTGGGGGTGATGTCCGTGACGCTGACCGTCCAGTCGTCGACGTACCGGGCGACGGCTTCGCCGGACAGCCCGACCTGCAAGGACCGGTAGGGCAACGCGCTCAGGTGCAGTGTCCGTTCCGGATCCCACTGCACCCGTACCGGGCTGGTCTTGAGTTGCCGCGACCACGTCGCCCGGTCACCGTGCAGGCCCTGGTCGTAGTGACTCAGACAGGCGCGCGCCAGCGCCCACTCGAAGCCCTCCCTCGTGATGTCGATGGACAGCACGCGCTCCTGCCCGGGCTTGGTGGCCCAACCGCAGCGGTACATCATCCACAGGAAGGACGGCTTGATCCAGGTCATCCGGTCACGCTTGAACGGAGCCACGAAGCGACCGGCGGCCGTCGCCGGCAAGGCGATCTCCGGTGGGTACGCCTGGTACACGGTGATCGTGTCTTCCGAGTAACGGGCACGGATCTGGCGCGCGGGAACGGACACACTGTGATCTTCACCCGCCGGACCGCATCGTCTCCACCGGAATTTCGTACCCGGGCCGGGGAGACCCGGTGCGAACCCGCGGCTGCCGGACTGGGCACTCAGGCGTGGTCCCGTGCGGGCGGCCCGGCCTCGACCGCTATCCGGTAGATCTGGACCGGGTAGTCGACGGCCGAGTGCCCGCCGTTGAGCCCGGCGGTCAGGTGCAACTGGGCCGCCGGCATCCAGAGCCGGGCATCGGCGTCGAGCCACATCGCGTCCACCCACGCCAGCCGAGGGTCGGCGACGAGCGTCCGCACGCTGCGGTCGGGTGCGAGGACGAGGACGCGCCGCCGTTCCAGATCGCTGAGGTAGATGGTGCCGGTGGCGTCGATGGCCGTGCCACCGGTGCTGGGCGTGTCACACCAGCGTTCGACCCTCCGGGCCAGCTCGTCGGCGGACACCGACGGGTCGTCCAACCAGCGGGTGGCGATCCGGGACATCCCGCCGGAGGCCGGCTGGTAGTAGAGCCAGCGACCGTCCGGCGACACCTCCAACTGGTCCACGTGCAGGTGTACCTCGGCGCCGTCCGGGTCACGCAGCACGCGACCGTCGGCGAGCACCGGGCCGCCCGCCGTGCTCGGATGCCCGTCCAGCACCCGTCTCGGCCGACCCGAGTCGAGGTCGAGCACGATGAGACCGGCCGCCCCGGCGTCGCTGAGGTACGCCACCCGGCCGTTGAAGCGGACGTCGTCGACGTAGCTGCCTGGGCGCACCGCCTGGTCGAGGTGGTAGACCCGCTCCACGCGGTCGCCGTCCGGGTCGACGCCGATCAGCCGAGCGCCGCCCGGCACCTGTGCGCCGCCGATCCGTGGCGCGCCTGAGTCGACGATCCACAACCGATCGTCCGGGCCGGCACGCAACCCGTTGACGTGCACGAACGCCCCGCTCGGCGGCTGGTCGGCACGGTTCCACGCGGCGTCGGGGTAGGGGACGCGACGGCCGTCCGGCAGCGCCTCGACCACCTGCACGCCGGGCCGATCCGCCGACGGGTAGCTCAGGAACACCCGCCCGCGCACTGTGGTCACCCCCGTGCACACCCGGTCTTCCCGGAGCACCGGCGTCAACCGGTGATCCTCCTCGGTGGGCAGCGACGACATCGACCTGCTCCTCACCCGCCCGGCGGCGCCTCGGCTTTCAGCCGGTGACGACGGCTACGGCCAACCGGCGCGGTATCCCCGGAGCAGGCCGACCGAAACCGCCGGCCGCAGGACAGCGCCGGCGCTGAGCCGGCGGCAGGGTGCCCTCGGTGCTCAGCCGGTCGGCGGTGACGGGGGGCCGACCCGGGCGGCGAGCCGCTTCGGGGCCATGACGCAGTAGCTCTCGGTGAGCAACTCACCCACCTCCTCCCAGTCGGTGTTCCCGTCCAGGACCATGCCCATCACGTTCGGACTCCAGTCCGGTTTGTAGAAGGGGTGCCCCGCGGCGAGGAGCCCGGCGATCTCGTCGAGCGGCGACCGGAAGGTCAGCAGGCATGCGGGCTGGTCGAGTGCGGCGGCCCGTGCGTGGACCGGCTGGCGATCGGGGTCGACGGTGAGCACGTGGGCGATGGTCCGCTTGCGGATCCGCCAGCGGGTGCCCACCCAGGCGGGCTCCTCGTAGGTCTCAGGCAGCCCGAGACAGATCGGCCGCAGCCGGTCGAGGACCTCGGGCGGGACGTCTCCGGGTGCGGTCACGGGCAACGACGCTAATCGGTCGGTGTGACAAGTTCCGCTCGTCGAACCCCGCCCGGGCCGGTGGTGCGCGCCCTGTCGATCCGCCAGGATGGGCGGGGCGACAGTGGGCCGTCGCCCCGGCCCGACCCGCCCCCGTGCCCGCTGAGGAGTGCCGTGCCGTCCACCCTGCTCTCCCGCCGTGACCTCGATTTCCTGCTGCACGAATGGCTGCGGGTGTCCGAGCTCGTCGAGCGCCCCCGCTACGCCGAGCACTCCCGGGAGACCTTCGACGACGCCCTGGATCTCGCCGAGCGGGTGGCCACCGAGCAGTTCGCCCCGCACAACCGCGCCGCCGACCTGGCCGAGCCCACCTTCGACGGGCAGCGGGTGCGGCTGATCCCGCAGGTCCGTGCGGCGTTGGACAGCTTCGCCGAGACGGGCCTGCTCACCGCCGGGCTGGACGCCACGGTCGGTGGCCTGCAACTGCCGCACGCCGTCGCGGCGGCTTGCTTCACCTGGTTCCAGGCCGCCAACGTGGCCACCTCGGCGTACCCGTTCCTCACCCTGGGCAACGCCAACCTGCTGCTGGCCCACGGCAGCCCCGAGCAGGTGGACACCTACGTCCGGCCCATGCTGGACGGCCGGTTCTTCGGCACCATGTGCCTGTCCGAGCCGCACGCCGGCAGCTCACTGGCCGACATCACCACCCGCGCCGAGCCGCAGGCGGACGGCACGTACCGGCTGTTCGGCACCAAGATGTGGATCTCCGGTGGTGACCACGAGTTGGCCGAGAACATCGTCCACCTGGTGCTGGCGCGCATCCCTGGCGCGCCGCCCGGGGTCAAGGGCATCTCGCTGTTCATCGTGCCCAAGGTGCTGGTCGGCGCGGACGGGTCGCTCGGCGAGCGCAACGACGTGGTGCTGGCCGGGCTCAACCACAAGATGGGGTTCCGGGGCACCACCAACACCCTGCTCAGCTTCGGCGACGGCGCGCACACACCGGCCGGCCGCGCCGGAGCGGTCGGCCACCTGGTCGGTGCGCCGCACCAGGGTCTGGCGCAGATGTTCCACATGATGAACGAGGCCCGGATCGGGGTCGGGGCGGGCGCGACCGCGCTGGGTTACACCGGCTATCTCAAGAGCCTGGCGTACGCCAAGGAGAGGCCGCAGGGTCGGCCGGTCGGCGCGAAGGACCCGGCCACCGCGCAGGTGCCGATCATCGACCACCCCGACGTACGACGGATGCTGCTGGCCCAGAAGAGCTACGTGGAGGGGGCGCTGGCGCTGGTGCTCTACTGCGCGCGGCTGCTCGACGAGCAGAAGACCGCCCCGGCCGAGGCCGACCGCGAGCGCGCGCACCTGCTGCTGGACGTGCTCACCCCGATCACCAAGAGTTGGCCGTCGCAGTGGTGCCTCACCGCCAACGACCTGGCGATCCAGGTGCTCGGAGGGGCTGGTTACACCCGCGACCACGATGTGGAGCAGCACTACCGGGACAACCGGCTCAACCCGATCCACGAGGGCACCCACGGCATTCAGGCCCTGGATCTGCTGGGGCGCAAGATGATCATGCAGGGCGGCGCTGGTCTTGCCCTGCTGACCACGACGATCGGTGACACTCTCGAGCGGGCCCGAAAGGTCGGGGGAGAGGCGGCGGAGCTGGCGGACCGGCTGGCCGCCTCGGTGGACCGGGTCACCGCTGTCACCCGTCGACTGTGGGCCGACGGTGATCCGGTGCTGGCGCTGGCCAACGCCAGCGCCTACCTGGAGGCCGCCGGTCACGTCGTGATCGCGTGGATGTGGTTGGAGCAGGTGCTGGCGCTGCCGCCGGAGGGGGCCGGCGACGCGTTCCACGCCGGCAAGCGGCAGGCCGCCCGCTACTTCTTCGCTGTCGAGCTGCCCCGGACCGGGCCGCAGTTCGACCTGCTGGAGAGCCGGGACCGGACCACGCTCGACATGCGCCCGGACTGGTTCTGACCGGCCCCGTCGCCCGTCACCGTCGGCGGGACTGGTGGCTCACGGCCTGCCGCCCCTTGACGACGCCCCAGACGATCACGATCACCAGCGCGATCACACCGATGATGATCAGCCAGCGGACCGCCTCGAGGATCAACCCGAGCAGGATCAGCACGCCGGCGACCACGCCGACAACCCAGAGCAGTGCACGCATGTCGACCTCCCGTAACCGGCCGCGCCTGGTGCGGCCGGCCCCGGCTTCTCGTTCCCCGTCCGGCCGACACCATGCGCGAGCGGCATACCCGAGTCGATCAGGGCCCGGTACGCGCCACGTAGACGGTGTTGGCCGACTCCCCGCCGGTCAGAGGATTGGCGAACGGTACGACATGCGCGCGGACGCTCGCGAACACCTCGGTGAGCGCGGCGGTGAACTCGGCGTCCGGCGGGTCGTCCGACCAGAGCGCGAAGACGCCCTCGGGGCGCAGCAGGGCGGTCAGGCGGTGCAACCCGGCCGGCGGGTAGAACGCCGCGTGGCTCGGGTGCAGGACGTTGCGCGGGGAGTGGTCGACGTCGAGCAGCACCGCGTCGAACCGCCGACCGGGCACCTCGGTGTCGAAGCCGGTGTCACCGGCCACCGCCGCGAAGAAGTCGGCCTGCACGAAGCGGGTCCTGGGGTCCTCGGCGAGCCCCGCCGCGAACGGCAGCAGTCCTCGTTGGTGCCAGTCGATCACGTCCTCGATCGCCTCCACCACGAACAGTGAGCGCACCCGGGGGTCGCCCAGCGCGGCGCAGGCGGTGTAGCCCAGCCCGAGACCGCCGACCACCACGTCGAGCGAGTCACCGGCCACCTCGGCGAGCCCCAGCCGGGCCAGCTCGATCTCCGCGACCGGGAAGAGGCTGGACATCAGGTACTCGTCGTCGAGCTTGACCTCGTACACCTCGACCTGGAGTGCCGGGTCCCGGCGTCGGCGCAGGCTGATCGCGCCGATCGGGGTCTCCCGCCAGGCCAGCTCTTCGAAACGCGCGCCCACGGGTGCCCTCTCGCCGCCGGATTCGTCCACGGATGGTAGCGGTTGCCCCGCGACGGGCGGCCACGCAGGGTCCGCAGGAGATCGACGCAGCGCATATCCTGTGCCCGGCCGATCCACCGGAGGGGACTCATGCCGTCGCGGCAGGACCAGCTGCACTCCTACCAGTTCAGCGTCCAGCGGGCAGTCGCCGCCCTGGTCATGCGGGAGACCGACCCCGCGCAGTCGCCGTTTCGGCGGCTGGCCGGCGCCGGCCTGGCCAGCGTCCTGGTCGCGGCGATCGGGCTCGGTGGTTTCGCCCTCTACGGCCTGTTCGCCGGCGGCGGCAAGGGGTGGCGCGACCCGGGCGCGGTGATCGTGGAGAAGGAATCCGGCGCCCGGTTCGTCTACCGCGAGCAGAAGCTGCACCCGGTGCTCAACTACGCCTCGGCGCTGCTCATCGTCGGTGCGGACCGGTCGAAAACCGTCCTGGTGTCCCGACGCACGATCGACGGGGTCCCGCGCGGGTTGCCGTTGGGCATCGCCGACGCACCCGACTCGCTGCCCGCCCCGGGCCGGCTGGCCGCCACTGCGTGGACGGTCTGCTCGACGGTCCCGGCCGGCGCGGGCGTCGAGGCGCCCCACTCGGCGTTGCTGATCGGCACCGAGCCCGACGGCGGTCGGCCGTTGGGCGACGACGCGCTGCTGCTGCGCCACCCCGACGGTGGGCTGCACCTGGTCTGGCACCAGCGGCGCTACCTCGTCCGTGATCCCAGCCGGGTGCTGGCGGCGCTCGCCACCACCCGGGCCCAGGCGGTCCCGGTGGCGCCGGCACTGCTCAACTCGCTGCCCGCCGGCACCGACCTCGCCCCGCTCGATCTGCCCGCGCTGGCTCGGCCCGCCACCCGGGTGCCGGGTGCCGCGATCGGCACGGTCTACCTGGTGAGCAACTCCGGTGGCGGCCGGCAGTACGCGGTGGCGCTCGACGCCGGCCTGGCCGGCATCACCGAGTTGCAGGCGGGGTTGTTGCTGGCCCGCACCGGGCAGGTCGAGCCGGTGCCGATGACGTTGGGTCAGTTCGCCGCGCTGCCCACGGTGCCTGATCTCGCCCCGACCGGCCCGAACGCCCCGCCACCGACCCCGCCCCGGCTCGCGGCCGGCGACGGCGGGGCGCTCTGCACCCGCATCGGCGACGACGGCGGGGTTGGTGAGGTGCGCTGGGGCGTACCGCTGCGGGACCTGACCGCCGTGCCCCGCACCGCGCCGACCGGCGGCGCGGTGCTGGCCGACCACGTGGTGGTGGAACCGGGCCGCGGCGCGGTGGTCGAGGCCGCCGCGGCGCCCGGCGCAACCGGCGGCGCGGTCTCCGTGGTCACCGACCTGGGCCGACGGTACGTGCTGGCCGACCGGGAGGTGCTCCCGATGCTCGGCTACCGCGACGTGCGGCCGGTGCGGCTACCGGCCGGGCTGGTCAGCCTGGTGCCCGCCGGCGCCACCCTCGACCCGGCCGCCGCCCGCGCCGTCGCCGCCCCCGACTGAGGACGACCCGGCCCGCGCCGGGCGGCGGGGCAGCGGTGATCAAGAGGTTTGCGTCAGGCTGGCGCCAAGTTCTGACGCAAACCTCTTGATCACCGGGAGGCAACGCGCGGCCGCCGGTGTCAGTCGGCCGGGCGGCGCAGGACGGTGACCGCGAACGGGGCGTCGTCGCGCCACGGGCGCAGGTCCCAGGTGGCGAAGCGCTGCTCCACGCGCAGCCCGGCGGCCACCGCGTCGGCGTCGAACGCGGTCAGCGGGTAGCCGCGCTCGGTGCCGAAGCCCACGGTCAGCACGCCATCGGGTCGCAGGTGCGCGGCCACCCGGCGCAGCACCGCCGGTTCGGTGCCGACGGCGACGAAGGCGAGCACGTTGCCGGCCAACACCGCCGCGTCGAACGGCTCCGCCTCACCCAGCGCCGGTAGATCCAGCTCGGCGAGGTCGGCGACCAGCCACGTCGGACCGGGATAGTCGGCGCGGGCCGCATCCACCAGCGCGGGATCGGCGTCCACGCCGACCACCGTGTGCCCCCGCTCGGCCAGCGCGGCACCGACGCGGCCGGTGCCGCTGCCGGCGTCGAGAATCCGGGAGCCGGGCGCGACGAGGGCGTCCACCAGTCGGGCCTCGCCGGCCAGGTCCGCGCCCTCGGCCACGAGCTTGCGGAACCGGTCGATATACCACTGTGAGTGCTCGGGGCCGGTGTCGGTCGCCCAGCGGGTCGGGTTGGCCATGAGGCCACCGTAACCGGGCCGGTGGGGGCCTGGCGGGCGACCCGGACGAGACGATCATCCCTTCTCCGCGCCGCTGGTCAGCCCCTCGGTGAGCAGCCGTTCGCTGGCGAAGAAGAGGATCACGATGGGCAGGGTGAGCACGACCGACCCGGCCATCAGCACCGTCTTGGGGACCTCCACCCCGTCGGCGAGCAGGGACAACCCGAGTGACACCGTCCACCGGTTGGGCTTGTCGACCAGGAACAGCAGGGCGAAGAGGAACTCGTTCCAGGCGATCATGAAGTCGTAGAGCGCGACCGCCATGATCGACGGCATCGCCAGGGGCAGGCTGACGCGCCGAATGATGCCGAGCCGACCGGCGCCGTCGATGGCGGCGGACTCCTCCAGACTGACCGGGATGGTCTCGAAGTAGTTCTTCAGCATGTAGACCGACACCGGCAACGTCTGCGAGATGTAGACCAGCACCAGACCGAACAGCGAGCCGCGCAGCCCGGCCCGGGTGAAGACCACGAACAGCGGGATCGCGATGACGATCGACGGAAACAGGTAGACCGCCAGGAACAGGAAGTCCACCTGCCGCCGGCCGAAGAACCGCAGCCGGGCCACCGCGTACGCGCCGGGGATCGCGACCAGGAGGGTGAGCACTGTCGCCGCGACGGCGACCAGCCCACTGTTGCGGATGAAGGTGAGGAAGCCCTGGCCGCCGTCGTCGGTGGCCTTGAGCACCTCGGCGTAGGTGGCCACGGTCAGCTCACCGAACCCGACCACCAGCGCGCCGGGGTCGAGCAGCAGCCGCTCGATGGGGCGCACCGAGAGCACCAGCATGTAGTAGAAGGGGAACACCGTGATCACCAGGAACACGGCGATCACCAGGCGGCGCAGCCAACGCAGGCTCACCGTCTCGACCACGTCCCGGTCCATCAGCCCACCCTCCGTCCGAAGAAGCGCAGATAGATCAGCACGAACACGATGAGCACCACCGCCAGCACGACCGCCTGCGCGGCGGCGGCCCCGATGTCGGTACGGGCGGTGAGGAACTCGTACACCCGCACGCTGACCACCTCGGTGCCGGCTGCACCGCCGGTGAGTAGGTAGACGTCGTCGAACTTGTTGAACGTCATGATGAAGCGCAGCACGCCCAGCAGGGCGATCACCGGCAGCAGTTGCGGCAGCAGGATGTGCCGGAACCGCTGGGTGGGGGTGGCGCCGTCGACCCGGGCGGCCTCCTCCAGCTCGCCGGGCACCGCCTGGAGCCGGGCCAGCAGGAACAGGAACGCGAACGGGAAGTACCGCCACGCCTCGAAGACAATCACCGTGGCCAGTGCGGTCGACTCCTGGGTGAGGAACGGCACCGGGGCGTCCCAGCCGAGCAGGCGTTGACCCCACGCGTTGACGATGCCGAGCTGTGGGTCGAGCATCACCTGCCAGACGAACGTCACAGCGACCACCGGTGCCACGTACGGCAGCAGCATGGACGCCCGGACGAGGGTGCGGCCCCGGAACGGCCGGCGGACGACCAGGGCGGCCACCAGGCCGAGCAGGATCGACCCGACGGTGCCGCCGATGCTGTAGATCAGCGTGACCCACAGTGTCTCGGCGAAGCCGGGGGTGTGCAGCACCCGGTCGATGTTGTCCATGGTGAACTCGCCGAACAGGCCGGTCTTGCGCAGCGTGGCCAGCCGGACCCGCTGGAAGGCGAGCACCACTGTCCACACGATCGGGATGCCGATGACCGCGATGGTGACGAGCAGGGTCGGTGCGACCAGCGCGAGCCCGGCCCGGGATTCGCGGCGGCGCAGGGTCAGCGGTCGGCGCCGGGGTGGCGCCGGCCGCTCCCTGGTGGGGGAGCGGCCGGGGCCGGGCGCGGTGGTGGTCAATTGACGCCCGCCTTGATGGCGTCCACGTCCTTCGTGGCGCGGTTGGCGGTGGCCGCCGCGTCGGACTTGCCGGAGACGAGGTCGCCCAGCACCTTGGGCACCGGCAATTCGCCGAGCATGGCGCCGACGAGTTTGCCCTGCCCCTGGGTGAGGCCCCAGCGCCCGAAGGTGTCCGGGCTGCGGCGCAGTGTGGCCAGGACCTCCTCGCCGTACACGTCGGTGAGGGGCTTCTTCGCGTCCACGCCGGCCTGGCTGGTGTTCCAGGCGGTGAGGTACGCCTCGGGCTCGGCCGTGGTGCCCTTGCGCACCGGGAAGCGGCCCTCGGGGGACATGCCGAACCAGCGCGGGTAGCCGTCACCGAGCATGTACTCCACGAAGGACTTGGCCGGGTCGGCTGCCGCGCCGTCGAGCACCGCCCAGGAGCTGATCTCGCCGTACTGGGCCGGCTCGGTGCCGTTCGGGCCCTTGATCGCGGTCACGAACCCGCTGTTCTTCGCGAGGAACGCCGGGTCCGCCTGGCACTGGGGGCAGGTCGGCTTGGCGTCGTTGCGCAGCCCGGCCAGCTCGTCGAGGATGAACGGGGACCAGATCACCATGGCCGCCTTGCCCGCGAAGTAGGTGGCCCGGGTGGTGTCCACGTCCTGCGCGCCCTTCACCGAGCTGGTGCGGATCAGGTCACCGTAGAAGCGGAACGCCTCGACGCACTGGGGCGAATCCAGTGTCACCTTCCCCGAGTCGTCGGTGAGCTGGCAGCCGTTGGCCAGCGCCAGGTGCTCGAAGGTCTGCTGGGTGAACACGTCGCTGGGGGCGGTCGCCGCGGTGATGCCGGCGACGCCGCCGGTGTTCAGTCGGGCCGCGGCGGCGGTGATCCGCTCGTACGTGTCGGGGGCGGGCAGGCCGGCCGCGGCGAACAGGTCCTTGCGGTAGACGAGCAGCTGCCCCCACCCGTCACTGGGCACGGAGAGCTGTTTGCCGTCGTCGGAGGTGAGCTCCAGCGCTCGCGGGGAGAACGTCTGCTTGCCCAGCTTGTCGACGACCTCCGCGTTCGCCGAGGCGTGTAGCAGTTCGTTGCCGGCAAGCGTACGGATGCCGGCGAGGGAGACCGACCCGACCACATCGGGCAGGTCACCGGCGGCGGCGTTGGCGGCGATCAATGAGGGGAACTGGTCCTCATTGACGGTCACGAGATCGACCTGGATCCCGGTCTTGGCGGTGAAGTCGGCGATGATCGCCTTGGTGGCGGTGACCCGGTCGGCCACGTCTTCCAGGCTCCAGACGGTGATCTTCTTGCTGTTGCTGTCGGGTTCATCGTCGCCGCAGGCCAGCAGGGTGGACGTAGTCAGTGCCAGGATCAGGGTGGTGGCGAGTATCCGCCTCGGAGGTGCAGACATCGATGGCACTCCTCTCGAAGGGTACAAGAAGGATCCAACACCTTCGATTGATCAATAGCAAGACATATCGCGATTTTTTGCTATCCTGGAGCCCAGTGCTACCGGGATGTGACACATGGGCAACTGGGTGGTCTCTCTCGCCGGGCCTCGACGCATCAGCCTCGAGCCCTGCCCGCCGGATCCGCTCGGCCCCGGCCAGGTCCGAGTCCGCACCTGTTACTCGGGCATCTCCGCCGGCACCGAGCTGACCCTCTACCGGGGCAGCAATCCCCGGCTCAGCAAGGACTGGGACGACGCCGCACGGATGTTCGTCCCCCGACAGACGCCGGTGCCGTACCCGTTGATCGGCTTCGGCTACGAAGAGGTCGGGGAGGTCATCGAGGTCGCGCCGGAGGTCACCGACCGGCATCCGGGGCAGCTCGTCTGGGGCATCTGGGGGCACCGGGCCGAGGCGGTGCTCGCCGCCGACGCGGTCCGTGCGCTCCCCAGCGGGCTGGATCCGCTCGCCGCGGTCTTCGCCCGCCCCGGCGCCATCGCGCTGACCGCCGTGCTCGCCGGTGACCTGCACCTCGGCGACTGGGTCGGCGTCTTCGGCCAGGGCGTCATCGGGCTGCTCGCCACCCGGCTCGCGGTGCTCTCCGGGGCCCGGGTGGTGGCCGTCGACACGGTGCCCGCCCGGCTGGAGCACGCCGCCCGTTACGGCGCGCGATCCACGGTGGATGCCACTGTCACCTCCGCCGCCGCCGTGCTGCGCCAGGCCACCGTCGGCCGGGGGGCCGACGTCTGCCTGGAGTTGTCCGGCGCGTACCCGGCGCTGCACGAGGCGATCCGCTCCACCGCCCACGCCGGCCGAGTCGTGGCCGCAGGCTTCTACCAGGGCCAAGCCGATGCGCTCGGCCTCGGCGAGGAGTTCCACCACAACCGCATCCAGTTGGTGGCCGCCCAGGTCTCCGGGCCCACCCCCGCGCCGAGCATGGCCGGCCGGTGGACCGGAGACCGGGTCGCGCAGACCTTCATGGACCTGGTGGCCGACCGCAGCGTCGACCCGCTGCCGCTGGTCAGCCACATCGTCGACGCCAGCGCGGTCGCCGACGCCCTCGCGCTGCTCGACCGCGGCGCCGGTGACGTCCTCCAAGTCGTGCTGAGGTTCTCATGACCACCATCGCGCTGGCCTGTCAGGAACAACTCCTGCCGGGCACCAACCTGATCCAGAAGTACGCCCTCGCGGCCGCCCTCGGCTACCAGGGCATCGAGCTACGCGGCCGCGGCGACCTGGCGTTCGCCCGCCGGCTGCCCGAGCTGCGCCGGGCCCGCGCCGCCGGGGTGGTGATGCCCACCGTCTGCGTCGAGATGGACCACTTCATCGGCGACTTCGACCCCGCTCGGTCCGCCGACGCCGTCCGCAACCTGCGCTCCCAGCTCTCGGTGATCGCCGAGCTGGGCGGCGTCGGGGTGATGACCCCGGCCGCCTGGGGGATGTTCTCCCGGCGACTGCCGCCGTTCGAGCCGCCCCGCCCGCCGGACGGCGACCGGCAGGTGCTCCTCGACGCCCTCGGCGAGCTGGGCGAACACGCCCAGGCCGAGGGCGTCACCCTCTTCCTGGAACCCCTCAACCGGTACGAGGACCACATGGTCAACCGTCTCGACGAGGCGGTGGCGCTCTGCGCCGCGCTCGGGCTGCCGTCGGTCCGGGTGGTCGCCGACACCTTCCACATGAACATCGAGGAGGACGACGTGCACCGCGCGCTCCGCGCCGCCGCGCCGTACCTCGGGCACGTCCAGGTCAGCGACTCCAACCGGTACCAGCCCGGCGCTGGGCATCTGGACTGGCCGGCGCTGGTGCGAACCCTGCTGGAGCTGGACTACCGGGGCTGGCTGGCGCTGGAGTGCCGGCTCCGCGGCGACCCGGTCCGGGCCCTGCAACAGGCCGCCACGGTGCTGCGACACGCGCTGCCCCGGCGGGCCGCCGCGTGACCGCCGACGCGAGGCTGACCAGCGTCGGCGTGCCCGCCGATGCCGAGCCGACCAGCGTCGGCGTGCCCGCCGACGTCGGTGCGACGCGCGCCGGCGCGGGTGGCCCGGCCGACGCGGCCGGGCTGCGTCGGCTCGCGGTCGACACGCTCGACGCCAACTGGGAGCACGACCACACGGTGCCCTCGCGCACGCTCTACCCGCACCAGTGGAGTTGGGACTCCGCGTTCATCGCGATCGGGTTGGCCCAGGTCCGTCCCGACCGTGCCTGGCGGGAGCTGGCGAGCCTGTTCCGGGCGCAGTGGGCCGACGGACGGGTGCCACACATCGTGTTCAACCCGGCGCTGCGGGTCGGCGCGTACTTCCCGGGGCCGGAGATGTGGCGTTCGGCCGACGTGCCGGGCGCGCCGACGGTGGCCACGTCCGGCCTGGTCCAGCCGCCGGTGCACGCGCTCGCCGCCTTGCTGGCGTACCGGCGGGCGCCCGACCCCACCGGCCTGGCCGCGCTGCGCCGGCTCTATCCGGCGCTGGTCGCCCAACAGCGTTACCTCGCCGACCGGCGGGACGTCGCCGGTGACGGGCTGGTCTGCATCGTGCACCCGTGGGAGTCCGGGTTGGACAACAGCCCGGCGTGGGACGAGCCGATGGCCGCGGTGCCGGCCGAGGCGGCCGTCATGCGCGCGTACCGTCGGCACGACACCACGCACGCCGACGCCGCGCACCGCCCCACGGACCTGGACTACGCGCGCTACCTGGCGATCGTCGCCGCCTACCGCGACCACGGCTACTCCGACCGCGACCTGGCCGCCGGTCACCCGTTCCTGGTGGAGTGCCCGCTGTTCAACGCGGCGTTCGGGGCTGCCGAACACGCCCTCGCCGAGATCGCCGCGCTCGTCGGCGACGACCCCGGGCCGCACCGGGCCCGCGCCGCCCGCGTCACTGACGCTCTCCTCCGCCGGCTGTACGACCCGGAAACCGGCACGTTCCAGCCTCGTGACCTGCGCACCGGCCGCCTCGTGAGCACCCGTACCGTGCTCGGGCTGACCCCCCTGATCCTGCCCGACCTGCCGACCCGGCAGGCCGACGCGCTGGTCGTCGAGGCCCGGTCGGCCCGCTTCGGGGTGGCCCGGCGGATGGACCGGCCGCTACCCACCTACGACCGCACCGCGCTCGACTTCGAGCCGCTGCGCTACTGGCGTGGGCCGAGCTGGCTCAACATCGGCTGGCTGGTCCGGCGAGGGCTGCTCGGGCATGGGCACCCGGAATTGGCCGCCGGGCTGCGCCGTTCGATGATCGGTCTGGTCGCCGCGGCCGGCTGCCACGAGTACTTCCACCCGGACACCGGCGCCGGGCTGGGCTCACCGGCGTTCAGTTGGACCGCCGCGCTGCTGCTCGACCTGCTCGCCGACTGAGCGCGGTGCCGGGTGGTAGCGTCCCCGATCCCGGCGGCCGTAAGGAGCATCGTGCGCGAGATCGACAAGGTGGCCTGGATCCTCGTCGAGGACGGTCGGGTGCTGAGCACCCGGTCGGTGGGCAAGGACGTCTGGTACCTGCCGGGTGGAAAGCGCGAGCCGGGCGAGACTGACCTGGAGACCCTGCGTCGGGAGATCCACGAGGAGTTGAGCGTCGAGGTCGACTGGCCCGGCGCCGTGCACCTGGGCACCTTCTCCGCTCAGGCGCACGGCCACACGGCCGGCATCACCGTGCGGATGACCTGCTACCGGGCCGGCTATCGGGGACAGCTCAGGCCGGCCAGCGAGATCGCCGAGATGGCCTGGCTCGGGTACGCCGACCGGCACCGCACCTCACCGGTCGACCAGATCATCTTCGACCACCTGCTGACCGAGGGTCTGCTGGTCTAGGACAGTTTGTCGCGGCCGGCCAGGGGTAACCGCCCGAGCGTGACCGACGGCGACGGGTTCCCGTACTTCATCGACGCGGTGTCCCAACGGTCCGGCCTGCCGGCCGAGGAGGCCGCCGTGCTCGCCCGCGCCGTGCTCCAGACGTTGGCCGAGCGGGTGACCGGCGACGCGCCCGGCGACCTCGTCGGGCACCTTCCGAACGAGGTCGACGGCTACCTGAGCGGCCCGGCCCCGGATGCCGCCGGGGCCTCCGGCCCGGCACCGGCCGAAGCCCTCGGCCCCCCGGATGCCGGCGCCGATGGGTTGACCAGCGGGGTGGGCCTGGAGGTCGGCGGTGCCGGCGCGACCCCGATGGAGGCCGGCCCGACGGAGTTCCTTCGTCGGGTGGAACAGCGCGCCGGGGTGGACCCGGCCACCGCCCGGGCCGGAACCGGCGCCGTCTTCGCCACGTTGCGTACGGCGATGACGGTGCGGGAGTTCCGGGAGATGGTGGCGCGGCTACCACGCGACGGTGGGTTCTGACCCGACCTCGTGTCGGGATTGTCGGTACTGGCCGGGACGCGGCGTGGTACGAGTGCTCGGTGGATCCTGATGGTCGCCGCCGACCCGACGTCACCCGCCCGGGGCGTGGGCGGGTGGTGGGACGAGTCAGGGCGGCCGCTGCCCGGGTTCGCGGTCGCGGTGGCCAGGCGGGGCGGCTGCGGCTCAGTCAGCTGGAAGTCGCACTGGTGATCTCGGTGCAGGCGGGCCTCGCCGCGGCTCTGGCCTGGGCGATCGGGCACAACGTACTGGGCAACCCCGCGCCGATCTTCGCGCCCTCGGCGGCCGTGGGCACGATCGTCGCCGCGCTCGGTCAACGTGCCCACCGCACTGTCGAACTGCTGGTCGGGGTCGGCCTCGGTATCGCCACCACCGACTTCCTGCTGTCCTTTCTGGGCACCGGGTTCTGGCAGACCGGGTTCGTCGTCGGGTGCGCGATCTTCGCCACGCTCGTGCTGTTCGGGCGCAGCGGTGCCGCCGTCGGTCAGGCGGGCGGCACGGCGGTGCTGCTCGCCGCCCTCAGCCCCGCCCAGCAGGACCTTGAGTGGCCCCGGATCGTCGAGGCGATGGTCGGTGGCGTCGTGGGTCTCGTGGTGGTCGCGGTGCTGGTGCCGCTGAACCCGATGCGGATTCTCGACCGGGACGCCGCGCCGATCTACCAGTGCCTCGCCAGGCAACTGCGGGAGGTCTCCGCCGCGTTGCGTACCGGGGATCAGCAGCGGGCGGTCCGCGCGTTGGACGCGCTGCGCGCCATGGGCCCCGACCTCGAACGCATGCACCAGGCGCTGAGCGGTGCCGAGGAGGTGGTGAGCCTCGCGCCCGCCCGGTGGCTGCGCCGTCAGGATGTGGAGCGGTTCGCGCGTGCCAGCCAGCACGTGGAACGCGTCATCGAACACGGCCGGGGCGTGGCCCGCCGGTCGGCGATGGCGTTGCAGTACAACGAGCCGATCCCCGCCGAGCTGCCGGCCAGCGTCGGGAGACTCGCCGACGCGGTCGAACTGCTGCGCCGGGAACACCGGGCCGGCCGGCCGACCGAGCGCACCCGGCAGGCCGCACGCGACGCCGTCTACCAGGCCGGTCGCGCGAGGGCGCGGGGAGTCGACGAGTTCGGCGACGCGGTGGTGACTCAACTGCGCACCGCCGCCAGCGACCTCCTGCGGGCCACCGGATGCGATCCGACAACCGCTAACCAGGTGGTACGGGAGGCAGAGCAGCACGGCGAGGAGTCGCTCCGGCCGGGTGGCGGCGCACCCGAATGAGCGCCGCCTCGTAGTCGCTGAGCCGGGGCCGAGCGGGGTCGGGCGGTTGTCAGCCCAGGAGTGCCCTGGTGACGTCGGCCCGGTTGAGGGCCGCCACGCACCAGGCGAAGTGGCCGTCCTGACCCTCATGCGAGCGGTCGGCGGCCGACAGAGCGGGTTGAGGAATTGACGCTCTGTCAGGTATTTTCGCCTCCTCATGCGAGCAACACAGGGCTGGGTGAGGAGGGATCCGCTTTCGGATTTTCGGTTCCTGCGAAGTCCGGCACTCGTGGATCCCGCCGAATGCGACCCTTCACGCGGCGAACGGTCCATGCGACTCCACGACGGACGGATCATTTAGCGTCATGTTGCGGATGGTCCGATCGCAGTTGCGGAACACACCAGGCCGGAGCCTCGCAGTGTTCTCCGCTGTACTGGTCGCGACCACCGGGTTCACCGTGCTCACGGGTGCCGCGAGCACCTCCCGGCTGGTCGCGAGCGGTTCCGTCGACGGGCAGTTCCGTCCGTCGTACGACATCCTGGTCCATCCCGCGGCACCGGCCACCGGCCTGCTCCACCAGGACCGGCCCACCGCGGCCTACGGCGGCATCGGGCTGGACCAGTGGCGGCTGATCGAAGGGATCTCCGGCGTCGAGGTGGCCGCCCCACTGGCGGTCCTGGGCATCGCCGATCTCCGAGTCGAGCCGCGGGTGGACCTGACCGACCAGGTCGACAGGTCGACTGAGCGGCAGGTCATCGAGGTCGCTCCCCGGATCAGCGGCGAGCGCGGGCTGAGCACGTTGACGGCGGCGCCAACCTACGTCTATGTGTCGCGACGGCCGCTGGTGCCGCTGGCGGACATCAGCGACCAACGGTTCGTATACGCCGATGGCACCCGGGTCCGCCAGGCCACGTCCGCCGCCGAGTGCCCCGGCACCGGTGGCGGCGGCACGTTGGAGGTGCAGCCCGACGGCCAGCGTCGTCAGGTGTGCGACATCGCCGCCGGCAGCTTCGATCCCGACGTCCGGCGGACCCAGGTCAGTGACATCGAGACATACCAGTTGCTCTCGGACGGCACCTTCCGGCGTGCCTCCGTCTTCACGTCCGGCCGTCCGGCGTCCGTGGTGCCCCCCACCGCCCGGCTGGAAATCCGGCTGCCAAAGGTGCTACCGATGCTCGTCGCCGCGATCGATCCGGCGGCTGAGGCGCGTCTGGTCGGCCTAGACCGGGCGGTACGCCAGGGTCGCTACCTGACCGGCACCGATGCCGTCGCTTCGGCGGCCCCGGATTCCCTGTCCTCCACCTTGCCCACGAGCAGCCCGGCCGGCCGGACGCTGCCGGTGCTCGCCGCCGACGACATCGCCATGGACGAGCGGGTGGACATTGCCGTGTCCCGGCTGACCGGCCGGGCCGCCGATCAGGTGCCCGGCACCGCGACTCAGGCGCTCTGGCCGCTGCTGCACAACTCGGCGACGGGCCCGCCGCAGGCGCTCCAGCATGACCTGGCGCAGATCTACCGCGCCCGGCTCGACTCCGCACTGTCCGAGCAGGCCCCACTGGCCGGCATCATGGCCCTGCTCCGGCCCGGGCCGCCGACCTACTCGCCGCAACCTGACGGGGGCGATCGGATGCTGCCCCGATCCGACGGAGTCGAATCGGCCGACCCCACGATCGACGACGTGTGGCGAGACTCGTGGTTTAGTACGGGCGGTGTCGGGACGGCAGATCCGGTGAGTCTGCTCGGGCAGTCGTCGTGGTCGGTCACCGCGGTGGGCAGCTTCGCACCGGATGCGCTCGAATCCACCGCCGGCGCCGCGCAACAGGCCCTCGACCTCTACCGTCGGACCCCGCCGGTGGGTGCCGACGCACGCTCCCGGGGCTTGCTCGGCGACCGCCCACTGCTTCCCGGAGACGACCCGCTCGGTTATCCGCGTCGCGCGCCCAGTCTGGTGACCAACCTGACCGTGGCCGGTGAGCTGTACGCCAGCGTCGCGCCCGCGTTCGCGGCGGCCCCGGTGAGTTCGGTGCGGGTCCGGGTCGCCGGGATCGACCGGTTCGACGAGGTAACCCGGGAGCGGGTCCGGATGGTCGCTGACGAGATTGTCCGACAGACCGGCCTGACCGTCGAGATCGTGCTGGGTGGCTCGACGGTACGTAGCCCGGTGCTGCTGCCTGCCGGCGAGTTCGGCCGCCCCGAGCTGGACCTGTTGGAGGCACGTACCCGCAAGGGCGTCGCGACCGAAATCGTCACCGCCGTGGATCGCAAGAACATCATGCTGCTCGGGCTGCTGCTTGTGGTCTGCGCTCTGCTGGTCGGCAACGCGGTGTCAACGGCGGTCCGGGTTCGTCGACGTGAACTCGCCGTACTGGCCTGTATTGGCTGGCCCGGCTGGCGGCTGAGCCTGCTGATCCTCGCCGAGACCGCAGCACTGGGGCTGACCGCGGGGTTGCTCGGCGCGGGGCTGTCGATGCCGCTCGGTTGGCTGGCCGGCGTGCAGATCTCCGGCACGGTGACCCTGCTGTGCGTGCCGATTGCGGTGCTGCTGACGGCAGTGGCCAGCGCCCTGCCCGCAGTGCGGGCCGCCCGTACCCGGTCGGCGGAGGCGCTGCAGGCCAGCGCGGCACCGGCCCGGCGAGCCACGGCGCGGAGCCTTGCCGGGCTTGCGGTGGCCAATCTCGTACGAACGCCCGCGCGTACCCTCGCTGGGGCGACGAGCCTGGCGGCCGGCGTCGGTGCGGTAACACTGATCGCCGCCGCGCTCTGGGCGTTCGACGACGGCATGGTCGGCTCGCTGCTCGGCGAGGCGGTCTCTGTGCAGGTGCGCGGGGTGGACCTTGTTGCCGTCGGCGGAGTGCTGCTGTTCGGGGTGCTCGGCGTGGCCGACGTGCTGTACCTCAACGTGCGGGAGCGAGCGGCCGAGTTCGCCACGCTGAGGGCCGTCGGCTGGCCTGATTCCGCGCTCAACCGGCTCCTGATCTACGAGGCGCTCGGCGTCGGAGTGCTCGGCTGCGTCCTCGGGGTCGCCGCCGGCCTCGGCTCCGTCGCCCTGCTGGTCGGCAGGGTGGACGGCCGGCTGGCGATGCTGGCGCTGGCCGTGACCGGGACGGCGCTGCTGCTCACCGTGCTCGCCGCGTTGGTCCCGGCGATCCTGATCCGGCGGTTGCCGACCGCCGCTCTGCTCGCCGACCAATGAGACCGCAGGGCTGATCGGGCTACGACTCCTCGGCCTGGGGGCACCCGTCGGCGGAGATGGTGGCGCGACTGCCGCGCGACGACGATCTCTGACCCGGCCCGGCGGGGTCAGCCCAGGAGTGCACTGGTGACGTCGGCCCGGTTGAGGGCCGCCACGCACCAGGCGAAGTGGCCGTCCTGACCCGTCGGGTCGTAGGCGTTGGCCGTGATCAGCGAGTAGGCGGCCCGGTAGACGAGCAGCGCCGTGCGGTCGTAGCCCAACCGCGCCTCGATCCGGTCGAGGAGCTCGCGTTCGACCTGCGCCGCCTCCGGCCCGTACATGTCGAAGATCGCGGCGGTGACCGCCGCGTCGAACGCCGGGTCACCCTCGGTGGTCAGGAAGCCCCAGTCCAGCACCGCGCTCGGCCGACCGGAGGCGTCGACCAGGATGTTCCCCGGGATCAGGTCACCGTGCAGCACCGCACGCCGGCCACTGTCGACCTCGACCAGACGGCTGGTAATCGCCGCGGCCTTCCGCTCGAAGTCGACGACAGCTCCGCTCAGCACCGGCCGGAAACGCTCGACGCGGCGTTCGGCGAGGCGCGCGAGTGCTACCGCGAAGCCCTCCCCGGCGTTGTACAGCGGAGAATCCTCGCCCAGGACTGCCAACTCACGGGCCGCCGGGAGACCACCGCCGCCCGCGAGCGCGGCCACGATGTCGACAACGATCGTGTACGCGTCCTCGCGGGACACCGCGCCGGCCGCGAGAGCGGCGGCCACTGTCGTTCCGGTCAGCCGCCGCTCGATGGTGACGACTCGACCTTCCACCGATGCCACCTGCGTGATCCGTGGCGCCTGGAACGCCAGCGGCTTCGCGGCCATCGCGTCGTAGAACGCTGCCGCCCGGCGTGACGACTCGACCGAACCGGCGAACCAGATCTTCGCCACCCGCGAGTCGTCTACCTCGTAGACCGCGCCCTCCATGCCCTCACCCAGCAGCTTCGGGGTGGTCGTGCCGATCCACTGCCGGAGCACAGCGGCCAGCTGGTCCTCCGTGAGGTAACTCATGCCTCGGACACCTCCTCGGGCTCGGCGACCCAGGCGGAGAAGACCGGCACCCCGTGCCACGGACCGGTGGCACCATCGGCCCGGGTGTCGGTGGCGACGGCCACCACCGCGTACGGGTGGCCGAAGCGCAGCTCGGCGGTGCGGGCCACGCCCTCCGGCGGCATACTGGTTATCCCGGCCATGCCGGTCACCGCCGCCGCCTCGAAGCCGTACCTGTCGAACCGGGCCACCGCCGTCTGCCGTGCGTTGAATTCGTCCGCCCGCAGCATCATCGCCGTCGCCAGCAAGTCCACCGCGGCCCCGAAGCCAAGCGCCGGGGCGGTCAGGTCATGGTCGCTCCGGGCGGACCAGCAGGGGAGGACGGCGTTGTGCCGCTCTTCGCGGCCGTCGCGGGCCCAGGTGTGTACCCGCTCCTCGGTCAGCGTCCACAGCGGAGTTTCACCGAGCGGCAGGTCGAACAGCGCGCGGCTGCCCGCCGGTGGCGCGCCGTCGGCCGCGCCGGCGCTCAGGTCGTACGCAATGGCCAACACCTCGGCCGGTGGCACCTGCGGCGCGGCGGCCACCGAGAGGACGACCAGCCCCGCGCCGTCGGTCGTCTGGGCGGGTGCGGCGTGCACGATCACGTCACCGACCCGCGCGGTGGACACGATGGCGCAGCGGTGGCCATGGCTCGGGCTGCGCAGTGCCCGCCGTAGTTGGTTGGCCCACGGGCTGTTGGCGCCGAGCGCGCGTGCGTCGGCGACGTCGAACGGGGTCGCCCAGGACACCCGGGTGGCCAACGCGCTGGCCAGGATGAACACCACGCCCGATTCGACCGTCAGGGGAAACGTCTCGATCAGGCCGAGGGTGTGCTCGCGCGCCCAGGCGTCCAACCCGGCCTGATCGGGCAGTACGCCGACCTCGGTCGTGCCGGGCAGCGCGGCCTGCCACGCCGCCGGCCCGTCGTCGCCCTGCCCCGCTCGGTGCCAGAGCGCCGTGGCGGACCCGACCAGCGGGTGCGGCGCGTTCAACAGCGTTCGAGCCACCTCGGCCGCGCTCGGCAGGTCGGTGCCCAGGGCCTGCGCCAGCTCTGCGGCGGCTTCGCCCGCTGCCGCCGGATCGCTGTCGGCCGTCGTGGCAGCGATCGCGAGCAGCAGCCAGGCGCCGAGCGGGGAGGCGACGTGGTGCTGGTCGCCGGCCGTGGCGTGCAGTCGCCCGGCGTACGCGGAGAGCGGCCCGTGCAGATCGGTCCTCATGCCCCTACTCTGCCCGCCAGCCCGGCTCACGACCACAGCTCGAACGGCTCGTCGATCTCCGTGCCGGCGAGGAACGGGGTGATCAGCCGGGGTAGCTGCCCGGGGTAGAACCGTTCCCGACTGGCCACCACCTCCGGCAACGGCCACCAGCGGAAGCTGAAGTAGTCCTCCAGCTCGTAGTCGAGCCGATGCGTCTCGTCCACGTCCGGACCGGGGCCGGCCAGCCGTACGACGACCACCACCTCGTCCTGGACGTGCCGCACCTGGCGGTGCAGGAAGCTCGCCCGCCGCCGCCAGTTCGGCGCACCAACCTGGTCGGCGGCGACCACGATGCCGGTTTCCTCCCGCAGCTCACGCACCGCAGTGTCGCGGTAGGTCTCACCGGGGTCCATGCCGCCGCCTGGCAACTCCCACCAGGTGCCCAGCCTGGCGTGGTCCGGGTCGCGGGTGTGGAACAGCAACACCCGGCCGGTGCCGTCGGTGACCACCACCCGCACCGCGCGTCGCTCCAGGATCGGCAGGTCACGGGGCAGCTCGTTCATCGGGCCAGTCTGTCGCACCGTCCCCTTCGGCGGCGGGTAGGCTGCCCGCCGTGGCTGGTCTGTTGAGGAATGTCGCGGCGCGTATCTCTCGGGTCGGTGCGGTGATCCCGTCGCCTCGGCGTACCGGGCCGGCGCCCGCGCAGGTGGCCCGCCGCCGTCAGGTGAGCGCGTTGCAGCGTCGGGAGCTGACCTACGCTCCGGAGCGGGACGGTCAGGCCGACCCGGGCGAGATCGTCTGGACGTGGGTGCCGTACGAGGACGACCCGCGCCAGGGCAAGGACCGGCCGGTGCTGGTCGTCGGCCGGCACAGCCGGACCCTGTTCGGGTTGATGCTGTCCAGCCAGAGCGAGCGGGACGGGCAGCGGCACTGGTTCGCGCTCGGGCCGGGTGAGTGGGACCGCGACAACCGGCCGAGCTGGGTCCGGCTGGACCGGGTGCTCACCATGCGCGAGGACAGCATCCGCCGGGAGGGCGCCGTGTTGGATCGGCCCCGGTTCGACCGGGTCGGGCAGGCGTTGCGCGCCGGCTACGGCTGGCGGTGAGGTCTATTCGCGGCTCGGGCCGACTGCGGCACCCTTCGCGTCCGGGGGCGGGTACGGCTGGTCGGCGAGGAACCGGGCCAGGTGTGCGGTGTTGAGCGCCAGGGCCTTCGTGGTGCGGCCGGTGGTGTCGGGTTTGGGGCCGGCGTCGCGGTAGTCCACTGTGTGTAGTGCCTCGCCGACCCAGTAGGTCGCGGCGGCGGCGGCGATGGTGAACCCGACCTCGTTGAGTGCCTGCTGCACCTCGCCGATGGTGTGGTGGGCGCCATCCTCGTTGCCGACGACGGCGACACCGGCGACCTTGCCGTAGGTGTGGAGACGGCCCTCGGCGTCGGTCTCGGAGAGTTCGGCGTCGAGGCGTTCGAGGACCATCTTGCAGACGCTGGAGGGTTGACCGAGCCAGATCGGCGTGGCGATGATCAGCACCTGGGCTGTCATCAGCTTGGCGCGGATCGCTGGCCAACCGTCGCCGTCGCCCTCGTCGGTGGACACCCCGAAGCGCACGTCGTGATCGACCACCCGGATCATCTCGCCCTCCACGCCCTGCGCGGCCAACTCGCCGAGCACCTCCCGACCGAGCTGCTCGGCGCTCGACGGTGCCGGCGACGGCTTGAGGGTGCAGTTGAGTACGAGGGCGCGGATGGTCGCCACGTCGGTTCCTCTCGGCGGTCCTGGGCGGGTGCCGGCTTCCCATACCCAGCCGGCGTGCCGGAACACCTCTGTCAGTTCGAGCGGCGGAAGTCGTTGACGCAACCACGATGACCTGTATATTCAACCTTAAGGTTGATTAACGAGTTGGTTGAAAGAGACGCATGATCGCAGATCCCCTGAGCGCCGTGTTCGCCGCGCTCGCTGATCCGACCAGGCGGGCGATCCTGGCCCGGCTGGCAACCGGCGACGCGACGGTCAACGAGCTGGCGGCGCCGTTCCCGATCAGCGTCCAGGCGATCTCCAAGCACCTCTCGGTGCTGGAGCGTGCCGGGCTGATCGTGCGGACCCGCGAGGCGCAGTGGCGTCGCTGCCGGCTCGACCCGGCGCCGCTGCGGACGCTCGCCGAGTGGGTCGATCAGTACCACCGGCTCTGGAACGACCGTTACGACACCCTGGATGACTACCTACGCGACCTGAAGGAGACCCGCCATGAACAAGCTCCCTGACCTGACGATCGACCTGCCGACCGACCGGGAGATCACCCTCACCCGGACGTTCGATGCGCCCCGCGAACTGGTCTACGCCGCGCACACCCAGGCCGAGCACCTCAGGCAGTGGTGGGGGCGGGGCAACCCACTGGACGTCGAGATCGACTTTCGGGTGGGCGGTGGCTACCGATTCGTCGAGCACGCCACGGACGGCAACGACTACGCCTTCCGCGGTGAATACCGGGAGATCGTCGTTCCCGAGCGTCTCGTGCAGACCTTCGAGTTCGAGGGCATGCCCGGCCGTGTCGCGGTGGAGACGGTGGTCTTCACCGAACAGGAGGGGCGCACCACGATAACGAGCACCACCCGCTTCGACACCACCGCGGAGCGCGACGGGATGATCGACTCCGGTATGACGCAGGGCGCCGCCGAGTCGTACGCCGCGCTGGACCGCCACCTGGCCACGCTGCGCTGAGCGCGGCGCGACCGGCAAAATCGCTGGGTCGGTGGCCGGAGCGCTGGCATGGTGTCCGCATGGTGCAGGACGTCGCACGGCAGGTGGCCGAGCAGGTACGGACGGGCTTCGGCCTGCGGCTGTCCACGATGGAGCCTGTCACCTACGGCGCGGACCAGCACGCCCGACTGTGGCTGGCTCAGACCGCCGACGGCGGTCGGTACGCGGTCAAGCTGAGCGGTGGCGGCACCCCGGCCGGCCTGGTCGTGACGGCGTACCTGGCCGAGCAGGGGGTGCCGGGCATCGCCGCGCCGCTGCGGGCCGCCGACGGACGGATGTTCGTCGACCACGACGGCCGCCGCCTCTCGGTGGTGCCGTGGGTCTCCGACCGGCGGGCGCTCGACGGCCCGATGACGGGCGCGCACTGGCGCGCGTACGGCGAGGTGCTGGCCGCGGTGCACGCGGTGCCGGTGACCGACGAGCTGAGCCGGCTGCTACCGGCGGGCGGTGCCGGGTACCCCTCGATCCTGACCGCGACCCGGGCGCTGGCCGCGCGACTGCGCGACCCGGACCCGGCCGACCTCGCGGACCCGTTGGTGGCGGAGCTGGCGGGGGCGTGGTCGGCGGTGGCCGACCGGCTGGAGGTCCTGACCCGCGAGGTCGAGGGCCGCGCCGTCGACCAGCGCGACCGGCCCGGCGCGACAGTCGTCTGTCACGGTGACCCGCACCTGGGCAACCTGCTGCTCGGCGCGGACGGGCAGGTCTGGCTGATCGACTGGGACGACGCGGTGCTCGCCCCGCCCGAGTGCGACCTCATGTTCGTCCTCGGCGGGGTGCTCGCCTTCGCGCCGATCACTCCCGAGCAGCAGCAGGCCGTGCTCGCCGGCTATGGCAAGGTCGACATCGACCCGGTGCGCCTGGCCTGGTTCCTCGCGGTCCGCGCGCTCGACGATTTCAGCGACTGGACCCGCCAGGCGTTGGACCTCGACGCCGAGGCGGCCGACCGGGATCGGGCGGCGCGGATCGTGCGGGGGCTGGTGTCACCGATGGGTCTGGTCACCCTCGCCGACGCGGCGTTGCGCGACAACGACCGGTGGCTTTGAGCGGCGACCACGCCGTCTACCTGAGACAAAAAGTAAGGCAAAGAGCGGATTCGCTCTCTGCCACCTTCAACATATATCGCACCAGGGGCCTTGCGGCAAGACCCGGGTGGTGCCGCAGAATCTCCAGCCGACGCCCAAATCTGGGAAAACCGGGAGATTCCATGATCGATGTCATCATTGCTGGCGGCGGACCGACCGGCCTGATGCTGGCCAGTGAGTTGCGGCTGCATGGGCTGCACGCGCTCGTGCTCGAGAAGGAGACCGAGCCGACCAGCTACGTCCGCGCGCTCGGCTTGCACGCACGCAGCATCGAGGTAATGGACCAGCGAGGTCTGCTGGAGCGGTTCCTCGCCCTCGGACAGCAGCACCCGGTCGGGGGCTTCTTCGCCGCGATTCCCAAGCCGTCGCCGGGCGGGCTGGACACCGCCCACCCGTACGTCCTCGGCATCCCGCAGACCACCACCGACCGAATCCTGAGCGAGCACGCCAGCGAGGTCGGCGTCGAGATCTGGCGCGGCAGCGAACTCGTCGGCCTGAGCCAGGACGACCACGGGGTGACCGTGCGGCTGGCCGATGGCACCCAGTTGCGTACGCGCTACCTCGTCGGCTGCGACGGCGGTCGCAGCACCGTACGCGGGCTGCTCGGTGTCGGCTTCCCCGGCGAGCCCAGCAGCGTCGAGACGCTGCTGGGCGAGATGGAGGTGGGCGTGCCGCCGGAGACGGTGGCCGACGTGGTGGCCGAGGTCCGCAAGACCCATCTCCGATTCGGTCTCGGGCCCCTCGGAGACGGGGTGTACCGCGTCCTCGTCCCGGCCGAGGGGGTGGTCGAGGACCGCACGGTCCCACCGACCATCGACGACTTCAAGAACCAACTGCGGGTGTACGCGGGCACCGACTTCGGTGTCCACTCACCACGCTGGCTCTCCCGCTTCGGTGACGCCACCCGGCTGGCCGAGCGGTACCGGGTCGGCCGGGTGCTGCTGGCCGGCGACGCGGCGCACATCCACCCGCCGACCGGCGGGCAGGGGCTCAACCTCGGCATCCAGGACGCGTTCAACCTCGGCTGGAAACTGGCCGCCGACCTCAACGGCTGGGCGCCGGAGGGGCTGCTGGACAGCTACCACAGCGAACGGCATCCGGTGGCTGCGGACGTGCTGAACAACACCCGGGCGCAGATGCTGCTGCTCTCACCCGAGCCGGGGCCGCGATCCGTGCGCCAACTGTTGTCGGAGCTGTTGGACTTCGAGGACGTCAACCGGTACCTGATCGAGAAGATCACCGCGATCGGGGTCCGCTACGACTTCGGCGCGGGCCACGACATGCTCGGACGCCACATGCGTGACGTACGGCTGGGGCGGGGGCGCCTCTACGAGCTGATGCACGGCGGCCGTGGCCTGCTGCTCGACCAGACCGGCCAGCTCTCGGTCGCCGGCTGGGCGGAACGGGTCGACCACGTCGTCGACGTCAGTGAGGAGCTGGAGGTGCCCGCCGTGCTGCTACGGCCCGACGGTCACGTGGCGTGGGTGGGCGATGACCAGGCCGACCTGCTCAGCCATCTGCCCAGGTGGTTCGGCGCGCCCGTCACCTGAACGGTCAGCGCTCGCCGAGGAACGCGCTGTCGACCAGTTGGCGGGGCGACCGGGCGCCACCGAGGCTCTTCGCCTGGTACATGGCCGCGTCGGCGCGGCTGAGCGCGTCGGTGAGCTGGGCCGGGCCGGTCACCGGGGCGAGCCCGACGGAGGCGGTGACCCGGACGCTGCACCCGCTCAACCGGATCGGCGCGGCGACGGTCTCGCTGAGCCGGCGGGTCGAGTGCTCGATCCAGCGCCGGTCGACGGTGGGGCTGGAGAGCAACCCGGCGAACTCGTCGCCACCGAGGCGGGCCACGAGATTGTCACCGGCGAAGCCGGCGAGCCGCTCGGCCACACTGATCAGCACCTGGTCGCCGGCGGCGTGCCCGTACCGGTCGTTGATCTGCTTGAAGTCGTCCAGGTCGAGCACCACGGCGATCAGCGGCTGGCCGGCGGCGTCGGTGAGCAAGGCGGCTGCCAGGCGGTAGAAGGCGCGTCGATTGGGCAGCCCGGTGAGCGGGTCGTGACTGGCGGCGTGCCGTTCGGCGGCCAGCTCTGCCTGGAGGTGGCCGATCTCGGCCTCGGCGCGCACCGCCCGTCGGCGTAGTTGCCAGGAGGAGAGCAGCGCGCCGGCCGCGCAGACGCCGGAGGCGACACTCATCGGATCCGGCACGAACCCTCCCATCGCCGCGACCGCCTCCAGCCTTCGGTTGACGCGGCGCGCCGCGTCGGGCCCAGTTTTGCCTGATCGTTGCCCGTGTGGGGGTAACACAAAGTGAACGGATGGGCACCGATCATGTGCGTTATCATGCTCGCCGTCGGATGCAGATGCAATAGCAGATGCACGTGCAGAACCGTCCAATGTCGATACCGCACCCCCTCGCCGTCACCGCTCCTCCCACGGCCACCGGCGGGCTCGTAACAGAAAGACGCCTTCATGCAGCAGCCACCCAATGGCGTACCGATCCACCAGTTGCCTCCGCTGAGCTGGCAGAAGAGTCGCCGCAGCAACCCCAGCGGCAACTGCGTCGAACTGGCCGAACTGCCCGAGGGAGCGGGCATCGCGGTCCGCAACTCACGACACCCGGAAGGGCCGGCGCTGATCTACACAGTGGACGAGATCGCCGCCTTCGTTCTCGGTGCGCGGGACGGAGATTTCGACCATTTGATCAACTGACCGTCCGGGGGTGGGTCGTCCCGGTGGCGGGACTGATTCACCGGCGCGGAGGAGTTCACCTCACTGTCGGTCCATGGCATGCTTACACGTCGGCCGGGCCGGGGCGCCCGGCCGTCGTGGGTCGGTGTCCGGAGGTCCGCACGTGACGATGGTTCCCGCCGAGGGTGGCCCGACAACCGGGCCGACCGTGCTGCGCATGCTGCTCGGCGCCCAACTGCGCCGACTCCGGGAGTCCAGCGGGGTGACCCGGGAGGGCGCCGGCTGGGAGATCCGCTCCTCCGAATCCAAGATCAGTCGGATGGAGCTGGGCCGGGTCGGCTTCAAGGAACGCGACGTCGCCGACCTGTTGACCCTCTACGGCGTCACCGAGGACCACGAGCGCGACGCGCTGCTCAAGCTCGCACGGGACGCGAACAGCCCCGGCTGGTGGCACCGCTACGGCGACGTGTTGCCGTCCTGGTTCCAGTCGTACCTGGGCCTGGAGGCCGCCGCCGCGCTGATCCGCAGCTACGAGGTGCAGTTCGTGCCCGGCCTCCTGCAGACCCGGGAGTACGCCCGGGCGGTCGTGCTGCTCGGGCACGGCGCGGCCGGTCCGGGTGAGATCGACAGGCGCGTCGCGCTGCGGATGCAGCGTCAACAGTTGCTCCAGCGGCAGAACCCGCCGCAGCTCTGGGCCGTGGTGGACGAGGCGGCGCTGCGCCGGCCCATCGGCGGCGCCGAGGTCATGCGCGGCCAGCTCACCGCGCTCATCGAGGCGACCAAGTCGCCGCACATCCGGCTCCAGGTCATCCCGTTCGCCGCCGGTGGCCACGCCGCCGCCGGGGGCGCCTTCACCATCCTGCGCTTCGGCGACCAGGAGCTTCCGGACATCGTCTACATCGAACAGCTCACCAGCGCCATCTACCTCGACAAGCGCGACGATCTGGATTACTACGCGGTGGCCATGGAGCGGCTCTGCGTCGAGGCCGAGCCGCCGGAGCGTACGGCGGAGATCCTCGGTGGCCTGCTGGACGACCTCTACCCGGCCTGACGCCAGACCGCGACGGCCCTAGCATGGTCGACGACCGTGGACAGTGGACGGACGTCAGCGCGGAGGCAGACTTGACCACCAACACCTCGGGCGCGGCGGCCGGCTCACCGAGCGACCGGATCGACACCTCGGTGGCCCACCCGGCCCGCCGCTACAACTACTGGTTGGGTGGCAAGGACAACTTCCAGGCCGACCGGGAGTCCGGCGACACGATGGCGGCAGCCTTCCCGACGATCCGCACCGCCGCCCTGGAGAACCGCCGTTTCCTCCAGCGGGCCGTGGGCTTCCTGACCCGCGAGGCCGGCATCCGGCAGTTCCTCGACATCGGCACCGGCATCCCGACCGCCAACAACACCCATGAGGTCGCCCAGGCCATCGCGCCGGAGTCCCGGGTGGTCTACGTCGACAACGATCCGATCGTGCTGGCCCACGCCCGCGCGCTGCTGAGCAGTTCGCCGCGGGGTGCCACGGCCTACATCGACGCCGACCTGCGCGACCCGGAGCGGATCCTCGCCCACCCGGAACTGAGCCGCATCATCGACCTCTCCCGGCCGGTCGCGCTCATGCTGGTGGCGGTCCTGCACTTCGTGCCCGACGACGAGGACCCGTACGCGCTGGTGCGGCAACTGCTTGACGTGCTGCCGGCGGGCAGCTACCTCGCTGCCTCGCACGCCACCCACGACTATCTTCCGCCGGCGGTTGCCGAGCAGGCCCGGGCAGCGGCAAAGGGTGGTGGCCCACACGGGGTGATCAACCTACGCAGCCGGGACGAGTTCACCCGCTTCTTCGTCGACCTCGACGTGGCGGAGCCGGGCATCACCTCGGTCGCCGAGTGGCGGGCCGAGAGCGAACCGCAGCCGCGCCCGTCGGTGGCCGACGTGAGCATGTACGGCGGCGTCGCCCGCCTGCCCTGACCGCCCAGGCGCCCGCACTCTCGGCTCACGTATTGACCGACGCCGACTGGTCGGGCTAGTCTCTGTATCGATACAGACTGGATCGATACAGAGAGGTGCCGGTGAAGCCAACACTGCAAGCCGTGGCCGACGCCGTCGGCGTCTCCCGCAGCACCGTGTCCAACGCCTACAGCCGCCCCGACCAGCTCTCCGCCACCCTGCGCGAGCGGATCCTGGACGCCGCCCGGCAACTCGGGTACCCCGGCCCCAACCCCACCGCGCGGTCCCTGCGCCGGGGCTTCGTCGGGTCGATCGGGGTGCTGTTCACCTCGCAACTGTCGTACGCCTTCACCGACCCGTTCGCGGTCCGCTTCCTCGCCGGTGTCGGCGCGGCGGCCGAGCGGCACGGCACCAGCATGCTGCTGGTGCCGCTGCCTCCGGCGGTGACCGACGCCCGACGGGCGGTGGAGAACGCCGCCGTCGACGGGTTCTGCGTCTACTGCGTCGCCGACGAGGAGTGGGCGTTGGACGTGATCCGCCAACGCGGGCTGCCGTTCGTCAGCACGGCCGCCCGCGACGACGCCAGCGCCGACGAGCGGTTCGTCGGCATCGACGAACGGGCCGCCGCGCGCAGCGCCGCCGCGCACGTCGCTGGGCTCGGGCACCGTCGGGTGGCGCTGCTCGCCGACTCGGTGCTGCCCGACGCGCCGGCCGGCCCGCTCACCCTGGCCGGGGTCGACCAGGTGCCGCACCCGACCACCCGAGGTCGGCTCAGCGGTTTCGCCGACGCCTTCGCCGAAGTCGGCGTCGGCTGGGCCGAGCTGACCCTGGTCAACGTCCCCGGCAACAGCCGGCCGGCGGCAGCCGCAGCCATCGCCGGGCTGTTCGACCAACCCGCACCGCCGACCGCCGTGCTGGCCGGCTCCGACGTCCTCGCGCTCGGTGTGCTGGACGCCCTGGCCGCACGGCCGGCGCATGATCGCCCCACCGTCTCGGTGACCGGCTTCGACGACGTCCCCGAGGCCGCCGCGGCCGGCCTCACCACCGTCCGGCAACCGGCCGAGGAGAAGGGCCGCATCGCCGCCGAACTGCTGCTCGACCCGCCCGCGGACGCCGCGGCCGGTCACGTGTTGCTGCCCACCGCACTCGTCGTCCGGGGCTCCACCGGACCTGTCCCGAGGAGTTGACCATGGAATTTCCCACCGGATACATCACCGCGCTCGACGCCATGAACCGGCACATCAACTCGGCCCGACCGGACGCGCCGGTCCAGGTCGAACACCCCCGTCGGGCCCTGCTCGCCCCGACCCGGCAGGCCACCGCCCTCGCCCTGCGCCGGCTCGCCGACCGCATCCAGCCGCGACCGCTGCCCGCCACCCCGCGCTGCTCCTGACCCGCACCAATCCCATTTGGGTACGCACGGGACGAACAGTGTGGGTCCGGGCACGCAGAGTGGTCGAGGGCGGTGTTGCCAGGCAGACTGGTGAAGCCATGTCGCCGCTCACGCCCACTCTCCGCCTCCACGACCGCTACGTACTGCACGAGCGGATCGGTCTCGGTGGCATGTCCGAGGTGTGGCGAGGCGACGACGAGGTGCTCGGGCGGCCGGTCGCGATCAAGGTGCTCGCCGGGCAGTTCGCCACCGACCCACAGCTGCGGGCCACCATCCAACGCGAGGCCCGCGCGGCCGCCCGGCTGACCCACCCACACGTGACCCAGGTGTACGACTACGCCGAGGCGACCCTGGCCGGCGGCGTCGTGGTCCCGTACCTGGTGATGGAGCTCGTCGACGGTCACAACCTGGCCGACCGGCTGCGGAACGGGCCGCTGCCCTGGCCGGAGGCGGTCCGGGTGGCCGGGCAGATCGCCGCCGCGCTGGCCGCCGCGCACCGCATCGGCGTCGTGCACCGCGACGTCAAGCCCGGCAACGTCATGCTTACCGACACCGGCGCCAAGGTGCTCGACTTCGGCATCGCCGCGCTCGGCGGCCTCGACAGCCAGTCCGGCGAACCGCTGATGGGCACCCCCGCCTACTTCGCCCCGGAACGGCTGACCGCCGGCCCGCCCGACCCGGCGAGCGACGTGTACGCCCTCGGCGCACTGCTCTACCGCACCCTCACCGGGCGGGCGCCACTGCCCGTGCAGAGCTGGGAGGACGCGCTGGAGGTGCACCGGCGGGGCACCCCGGTGCCGCCGCTGCGGGTGCCCGGCCTTCCCGCCGACATCGCTGAGCTGACCGTCGCCTGCCTGGCCGCCAACCCGGCCGACCGGCCGAGCGCCGCGCACCTGGCCCGCCGCTTCGGCGCCGGTCAGCCGGTCGAGCCGCCCACCGAACTGCTGCGCATCCGGCCGGCCGCCCACCCGCCCACCCTGATCGACCGGTCGGTGGTGGCCCGTCCCGTCCCGGCAACCGCCGCACCGGCCCGACGTCGATCGCGTCGGCCCCTCGCCGTGCTCGTCGCGGCCGTGCTCGCCGTGCTCGTCGGCGTCGGCGTCCTGTTCGTGGAGAATCCGCTCGGGAACCCGGGCACACCCGACCCGGCCGAGATCGCCGCCGCGCCGTCGACCTCCGCCCCGGCCCCTGCACCCACGACACACTCGCCGACGCCGGCCGCACCGTCCCCAACACGTCCCACCGCCAGCACCGCGCCCCCGACCGTCGGGCAGCAGCTGCCGGTCAGCTTCCGGTAGGTGAGCAGCGAGTTCGCCGCCGTCCTCGCCACCGCGGTCGCCCGCGGCGACGTCGACCGAGAGACCGCCGAAGATCTGCGTGACGACCTCGCCGACCTCAACCGCCGCACCAGGGACCGCGCCAAGCGCGTCGCCGACCTACGGGACCACATCGCCGAGCTGGTGCGGCGGGACCGCCTAGCAGCGCAGACGGGCGCGAAACTGGACGCTCTGCTCACCCAGGCCGGCAGCTCCTCCACCAGCCGTACGGACGACTGATACCTCCGTCGATACCGCTGGCATGATGTCCCGATGCGGACACGTCTGATCTTCGTGCGACACGGCGAGTCGGTCCACCAGCTCGAAGGAATCGTCGGTGGGCCACGTGGCTGTCGGGGCCTCACCGCCCTCGGCCACGAGCAGGCACACGACCTGGCCAACCGGCTCACCAGTGAGGTCGCCGCCGACGGGCCGGTGGCGGTCTACTCGTCCGTGCTGCGCAGAGCCGTCGAGACCGCTCAACCGATCGGCGCGGCGTTCGGCGTCCGACCCGTGCCCGACTGTGGTCTCTGCACCTGGCACACACCCCCGTACGCCGACGGCCTGCCGACCGCCCTCTTCCGCACCGACCACGCGGTGGCGGGTGGCGGCGTGTTCCGGCCGTTCGAGGAGGGCAACGAGAGCTGGGCCGAACTGGTGGTCCGGGTCAGCCGCGCGATCATGGAGATCGCCCACCGGCACCGGGGCTCCACAGTGGTCCTGGTCGGCCACAGTGAGACCGTCGAGGGCGCCTTCCACGCGCTCGGCGCGCAGCCGATCTTCCGGGCGTTCGACCTGGACGTGCCCCCGGCCTCCATCACCGAGTGGACCACCGACCACGACCCCGGCGGTTGGCCACCGGCCCGCTGGACGCTGCGCCGCTTCGCCGACACCGGCGGGTGGGCTAGAGCGTGATCCAGTACCGCCGTGCCGGGCCGAGGTCGGCGTCCCGGATGCCCTCCAGGACGCCGCCGCAACGCTCGATCGTCCTCGACGACGCGTCGTTGCCCGCCTCGCAGACCAGCAGCACCCGATCCAAGCCGAGCGCCCGCGCGTGGGCGAGCATCCGGCCCAGCGCCCAGGTCGCCAGCCCCCTGCGGCGTGCGGACGGGCGGATGCCATAGCCGATGTGGCCGGCAACCTGCAGCAGGTAGTCGTTGAGCTCGTGTCGCAGCGCGATCCCGCCGAGCACCCGGTCGTCCTCGACGATCCACCGGTACGTGCACGGCACGCGACCCGCATCCAACGGCTTCGCCGGACCCGACCGGTCGGCCAGTCGGGTCACCCAGGCCGCGAACCCCTCCGGCGAGCGCACCTCGTCTGTCGACCGCAGCCCGAAACCGTCCTCGTGGAGACCGGGGCCCCACTCGTCGTGCGCTTCCAGCCAGGCGGCGTGCAGGCGAACGGTGGGCGCGAGCAACTCGGGCATGCCGCGACGGTAGCCGCCCGCAACCCGGGAAGCACACGACGGTTGTCGCTGGCACGTCGTACCCGCCCATCGGTTTCCGCCGGCCGCGCGGAAGGCCCTCGGCCTGGCGGCCCTGCTCGGTCGGGAGCCAGTGGTGTTCCGGAGTCACCACGGCGGCTTCCTCGGGGGTGAGTTCGGCTACGCGGGCTAGCCCGAGGAGATCGCGGACGGTTGCGCGAGGTGCTGGACGCCGGCTGATCGTCCGCGCTACTCGGCCAGGATCTGCTCGCGCAGGATCTCCGCGTGCCCGCAGTGCTGGGCCAGCTCGCGCAGCACGTGCAGGTACACCCAGCGCAGCGGCAGCGGGCCGCGCCGGTTGCCGCGAAGCAGGTCATCGAGGCCCAGGCTGGACGTGGCGCGGCGGGACGCTTCGCATGCTTCCCGGTGCGCGCGCTGGATGGTGGCGATCGTGTCGCCGTCGTCGAGGATGAACGACTCGTCCGGCGTCGGAGGGATGCCGATCTCCGCGCGGGACCGGCAGGTGACGGCCTCGTCGAACCAGACCTTCTCCACGAACGTGGCGTGCTTCACCAGACCCAGCAGCGTCGTCCGGGACGGCACCAACGACCGGCGCGCCTGCTCCTCGGTCAGCCCGTCCAGGTAGCCGTTGAGCGCTCTGCGGTGCTCGTCGATGAACGCCTCGAACTGCGTCTGGGCTGACTGGCCGACGACATCAGCGGCGAAGGTCGGGGGAAAGGAGGTCATTCTCAAAGCATTTCAAGGTCATCGCCGCCGCGCAAAGACCGCACTCAGCCAAAGGAGAGAAGAGCGCCGCGCTCGTCGAAGCGGGCGGTGCCCGCCCAGGCGATCTCCCAGCGGTTGCCCTCCGGGTCGGCGATGTAGCCGGAGCGCCCACCCCAGGACCGGTCGGTCGGCTCCGCCACCACCGTCGCCCCCGCCGCGACGGCCGCCGCGAACGCCGCGTCGACCTGCTCCGGGCTGTCGACATTGCAGGCCAGGGTGACGCCGGACCAACCACCGGCTGGCGCGGGCACGCCCGGCGCCGCCTCGGCGGCCAACTCCGGCAGCGGGTAGAGCGCGAACAGCACACCACCGAGCAGGAAGGCCGACCAGCCGTCGTCACTGGCCGGCAGCTCGGGCCACCCCAACGACCGGTAGAACGACCGCAGCGCGGCGACGTCGCGTGCTCCCAGTGTGACAACTGACAGGCGGGAGGGGACAGTGCTCATGGCCCGATCCTGCCCGAGACGTCCGACAGGTGCCAGGCGTCGCGTTCAGTCGGCGCGGCCGGAGAAATGGTCGGCGAGCACCGGTGCCAGCACGTCAACCGAAACACCGTGCCACTCGCCGGGCAGCGTCCGGTGCCGCCCCGTTGGCAGCGCTTCGGCCACCTCCCGTGCCCAGCCGTGCAGCCGTGCATCGCTCTGCGCACTGTCGAGCACCAGTGTCGGGATCGTGAGTGCGGTCAGTGCCTCGGCAGGTAGGGCCGTGAGCAGGGTGAGGTCGTACACCAGAGTGTGCGCCAGGGCCTCCATGGCCGGCCAGCCCGGCCCGTCGCGCATCCCGTCGATGAACTCCGCGGGCACGCCGATGCTGCGCTGGAAATGCAGCATCGCATCGCCCGGACGGCCGGCGGCGACCAGCCCGGTGATGTCCGCGGCCAGGCCCGGATCGTCCGTCGACTGCTCGTCCTGCGCGAACGGCGGCTCCAGCAGGGCCAGCCGGGTGACCGGCAGGCCGCCGGTCGCGGCGAGCAGCGCCAGCACCGCCCCCGAGGAGAAACCGTAGAGGGCTGCCGAACCGCCGGACGCGTCCTCGATCAGGGCCCGTAGATCCTCGACCTCCCGCTGTGGCGCGTACGGCGACGTGTCGGAGCTCTGCCCCCGGCCCCGCCGGTCATAGGTCAGCACGGTGAACTCCTCGGCCAGGTGGGCCGCCAGCGACCTCATCGGGCCCATCTCGCGGAACCCGCCCGCCGCATCCACCAGGATCACCGCAGGACCGGCGCCGCTGCGCTCGTAGGCGATGGTGGTGCCGTCCGCCGAGCGGACCGTGCCGGTCGTCGCGGCCTCGTCCATGCGCTCCTCCTCGTGTCATTGACGCTGCCCCACGCTAGGGGACGGGTCCGACGTCGACTGCCCAGTCAACCGATGCTGACGCTGACCGACTCGCCCGGTTCGGTGCCCGCGCGGGCGTACACCTCGCCGTCCGGCGTCCAGACGCCCGACCGCCCCGCCGCCTCGGTGTAGCCACCGCCGGTCGACCCGGCGAAGCTCGCCACTGCCACCCAGACCCGGTGCGCGGTGGCGGTGCGGTGCGCCCGCTCGTCTATCACGACGGCGTCGCCTGTCGACTCCAGGACGCCCGCCGCGTACACGTCGATCCCGAGCGCGGCCGTCCGCTCCGCGTGCGTGGCCACGCCGGTGTCCTTGCAGATCGCCAGCCCCACCCGCCAACCGTCCACATCGAGCACGACCGGGGCATCGCCGGGCCGGAACCGGCGGGCCTCCGCGTCCCCCAGCCACATCTTCCGGTACGCCACCGTCGCACCGCCGCCGGTCACCGCCAGCATCGCGATGTGCTCGCCGCTGACCGGCGCGCCGACCAGGGCCAGCGCACCTGCCTCGGCGCACGCCTCGACCAGCGGCGCCAACCGCGGGTCGTCGGCCGACACGACCGGCGCGTCCAGCTCGTACCCGGTCAGCGACAGCTCCGGAAAGACCACCACCTGGGCGCGCGCCGCGCGGACCGCGGCGGCGTGCGCCCGCGCGTTTGCCGCGACATCCAGGGGTACGCACGGCGGCTGGACCACCGCGAGCCGCAGCGGGGTGCGGCTTTCCGCACCCCCACCGGTGTGGTCGACCCGCGCGGTCGGGCGGTCGGCCTCATGGTCGGCTCTCAGGATGACTTCGTAACGTGGGCGCATGATTCGAACGTCCCACGCCGTGTTCGCCACCGGAACCCCCGCCGCAGCAGCGGAGCCACCACAGGACGGGATCGTCGGCTACGTCACTGACCTGGTGGAACGACTCGGCGGGCCGGGTGCCGGCCTGGCGGTGGCGTTGGAGAACCTCTTCCCGCCGATCCCCAGTGAGGTGATCCTGCCGCTGGCCGGGTTCGTCGCCGCGCAGGGACGGATGAGTCTGGTCGGTGCGATCTTCTGGACCACGCTGGGCTCGGTGGTGGGCGCGCTCGCGCTCTACCTGATCGGCGCGGCCCTGGGGCGCGACCGGATGCGCGCCATCGTGTCCCGGCTTCCCCTGGTCAAGCTCAGCGACGTGGACCGGACCGAGGCGTGGTTCCTGCGGCACGGTGTGAAGGCGGTCTTCTTCGGCCGGATGATCCCGATCTTCCGGAGTCTGATCTCCATTCCGGCCGGCGTGGAGCGGATGCCGGTGACCACGTTCCTGCTCTACACCACGCTGGGCAGCCTGATCTGGAACACCACCTTCGTGCTCGCCGGCTACCTGCTGGGCGACAACTGGCACCTCGTCGAGGGCTACGTCGGCACGCTTCAGAAAGTGGTGATCGTGGTCTGCGTGGCGGCGGCCGCCTGGTTCGTCGGGTCCCGCGTGCTGAAAGCCCGACGCGCCGCCCGGAACCCCGAGTCGACCGAACCCGAGCAGAGCGTACCGAACGGGATGCCCGACCCGGGCGGTCGCGGCACCCTCTACCGAAGCGGAACCTGGGCCTCGGACGAGCGCTAGCCAGCCCCCTTCTGGTTTCCTTTGCTCTGCCTCACCCCACGCGCCACCCGGGGTCGCCTGCGGGCGGGCGGGTCAATTGACGCAGAGCAAGGGGGAACAGACGCGGTGCGGAAGGCGGGCGAGGTGGTGGGGGAGCGGCGAACCGGCAAATGGTGGTTTCGGCTCCGGCTGCCTCTCGGCGTCGCCGTCGGGATCGCGACGGCCGCCGTCGAGTTCGCCTTCCTCGTCGTCGCGGCCGCCGCATCCAGCGTGCGCGCGGTCGCGCCTGCGGCCGGCCGTCGGGTTGCTGGCCTGACCGACCGGTACGGGGGCCGGCTGGTGCGGATGGAACATCGCCGCCTCGCCGGGCTGCTCGCCGCGGAGGATCTGCCCGTGCCGAACACCGTGGCGACCCGGCGGCAGATCGGCTACCTGGCCGCCCGACTGATACCCGGCACGCTCGCCCTGCTGGCATACGCCGTGCTCGGCGTCGGCGTGGTGCTGGCCGGGATCGTGCTGCGCGCGGCGGTTCGCGGAGAGCTGACCCTTCCCGACGCCCTTTCCCAGATCGCCGTCGGGGCGGTGCTGTTACTGCTCAACGTTCAGGCCGTTGCCAGCATCGCCGCGCTGGACATCCGGCTGGCGCGACGACTGCTCGGGCCGGGAAGTCGGGCGGAACTGACGCGGCGGGTCCACGAGCTGACCGCCAGTCGGGCCGGGGTCATCGCCGCCGTCGACGCCGAACGGCAGCGCATCGAACGCGACCTGCATGACGGCCTCCAACAGCGGCTGGTCGCCCTGGGCATGCTGCTCGGCCGGGCCCGGCGCGCCCGCGACGCCGACCGCACACACGCACTGCTCGCGCAGGCACACGAGGACGTGCAGCGGGCCATCGGAGAGTTACGCGAGGTGGCGTGGCGGGTCTACCCGTCAGCGCTGGACGACAGCGATCTGGGCGAGGTCCTGGCCATCGTCGCCCGCGGATCCGAGGTGCCGGTGCGGATCCGCTGCGAGCTGCCGGTCCGCCCCGAGCGGCAGGTCGAGACGGTGCTGTACTTCGTGGCCTGCGAGGCGCTCACCAACGCCGCGAAGCACGCCGCCGCTACCCTGGTCACGGTCGATATCGGAGTACGGGATGGGTGGATCCGGATGCGCGTGCACGACGACGGTGTCGGCGGGGCGGACCCGACCGGGCGCGGGTTGTCCGGGCTGGCGCGGCGGGTGGCCGCGCTGGACGGCCGCCTGCTCGTGACCAGTCCGGCCGGCGGTCCGACGACAGTGCTGGCGCAACTGCCGTGCGACTAGTCCTCGCCGAAGACTCGACGCTGCTCCGGGAGGGCCTGACGCGGCTGCTCGCCGACGAGGAGCACGAGGTGCTCGCGGCGGTCGGGACCGCCGACCAGCTTGTCGAGGCGGTCGGACGATCCCGTCCCGACGTGGTCGTCACCGACGTCCGGATGCCACCCAACCACACCGATGACGGGCTACGGGCCGCCCTGGAGATCCGTCGTCGGTGGACCGACACCGGCGTCCTCGTGCTCTCCCAGTACGTGGAGCGGCGTTACGCCGGGCGGCTGCTCGCGGACCGCCCCGAGGGGGTCGGCTACCTGCTCAAGGACCGGGTCGCCCAGGTGGACGACTTCCTCGACGCACTCGACCGGGTCGCCGCCGGAGGCACCGCCCTCGACCCGGAGGTGGTCCGTCAGGTGGTGGCCGGCTCGGACCGGCCCGATCCGTTCGGTCGGCTGACGCCACGGGAACGGGACGTACTGCACGAGATGGCCCAGGGGCACACGAATCTCGCCATCGCCCAGCGGCTGCACGTATCGCAGAGCGCGGTCGAGAAGCATGTGAACGCCATCTTCGACAAACTCGACCTCGCGCACACCACGGGCTACAGCCGGCGAATCCTCGCGGTCGTGCGCTACCTGGGCACCTGATCCGCTCAGGAAAGCCGCCGGCTCGCCGCCCGCCGATCTCTCCGCCCATCGGAAGCCGGCCGGCGCGGGCAGAGCCGACATGATCGACTCGGGTTCCTTGATGTCGGGTGTTTCCGGCGTCCGGGATGCCCCGACTTCCGTGAACGCGAGTGGATCACGCGCGTGAGGGGCGATTGAACGCCGCGGGCCCGACGTGTGTGAGTGGTTTGTCCGTGGGTGGGTGGTTGTGGGTGGTGACCGGGCGCACCCTCAGGTTGGAATCATGGCGGGGTCGGGGTCGTTGCATATCCTGACGATCGCAGTACCACCGACCGGCCGCCCGACCGCTGGGGGCTGGTCGCGCAGGTTGGAATGCCGGCCCGCACCCGGTCGTTGCAGTCCCGACGACCGATCGCCTGGCACCGCCACGATGAGGGTGCCGATGGATGGGCCAACCCGGAATGACCTCGGCCCCCCGGTCGTTACATCTGGACCCGGCGCCACGAGCCCCCGCTCGCTAGGTCGCCGACCCGACGCCCGACAGGGCGTCACCCCCCCAGACTTCTTCCCCTTTGTATGTTGCAGCGCCGGACGAGGTGCTCACACCCTGCCGCCGCCCCCCTTGGCGCGGTTCGGGTGTCCTACCCCCGAAGGAGCTACCCCTCATGAACACGATCTTCCGTAAGAGCATGCTGTCTGTTGCTGGTCTCGCGTTCGCCGGTGGTGTCTTCGCCGGCCCGATCGCCGCCCACGCCGCCCCGGCCGAGGGCAAGCCCGTCGCCGTGGCAGTGCAGCAGTCGGCGTCGAAGCCGCAGGGCGAGCAGTCCCGCATCACCCTCAACGACGAGCAGACCGCGAACGTGAAGGCGATCATCGCCGCCACGAAGAAGGCGGGCCTGCCGGAGCGGGCCGCGGTCATCTCGATCGCGACGAGCCTGCAGGAGTCGAAGCTGGAGAACCTCGGTCACCTGGGCGACATGAACGACCACGACTCGCTGGGCTTGTTCCAGCAGCGCCCGTCCAGTGGTTGGGGTACGCCGGAGCAGATCACCGACCCTGAGTACTCGACCACCGCGTTTCTGAAGGGTCTGAAGCAGGTTGATGGTTGGCAGGACATGCCGCTGACCGAGGCGGCGCAGACGGTGCAGGTGTCGGCCTACCCGGACGCCTACGCCCAGTGGGAGCAGCAGGCCACCGACCTGGTTGGCCAGCACTGGAACAGCTGACCCCGCACCACAAACGGTAAGACCAACCGCTGGCCGGCACCCGCAACCCCGGGGTGCCGGCCAGCGGCACTTCCGTCTCCGCCGTGCGGCAGGCACATGTCACTGGTCAGTGATTGCGGATGCCGCGCCGCCGCCCGCCGGAAGCGGATGCCGCGCCGCTGGGTGCCCGCGGGACGCCGCTGAGTGTGCGCCGAAAGTGGATGCCACGCCGCTGGGTGCCGGCCGGAAGCGGATGGCGCGGTTCGGTCGGTGGCTGCCAGCAGATCTTGGACACTTTCCGTTCCGCAGGCCCGCCGCACGAACGGAAACTGTCCAAGATCTCGCGGGGCATGGCCGAATCGCGGCGCGATGGTGGGTGTCGTGGTCGTGAGGCGACCGGCGGTGCAGCGATGAGCCTGACGGCATTCGGCCCCGCGGGGCGACTGGGCGTTGAGGCCGCCGATCGACCGCCGCCAGCCAGCGGTGTGGCGGGAGTGGAGCGGCCGTAGCCAGCGGCGCGGCACGCACGGGGGGAGGGGGCAGTGTGACTGCGGGGCGGCGGGACGGCCGGGCGGTGCGATCGGGTGGGCGGGGCGGCGAGACGGCCGAACGGAACGGTGGGCGGGGCGGGGGCGGGGGAACAACGCGGGGTGCGGGCTGGTTGTGGAGGGTGTCGGTGTGACTCAGTGTCCCCGGGCCTCACCTAATATCGCCTTCGCGGAATACCGTTCGGCTGGAGCCGCGTCGTGCCACTCGCCGAGAGGCGACCTGCACACCGACACCAGCGCCGCCCCCGTCCTACCGGCCGGGGGCGGCGCTGTCTGTGCTCATCGTCAGGGCGTGGCGGCACAATGTTCGGGTGACTGACGCGCAGCCGTGGTCCGAGCAGTCGGGCGTACTCGTACTCCCCAGTGGGGCGATGGTGCGCGGGCGCCGCGTCGCTGCCGCGACCTCGCCCGCCGACTTCGCCGTGCTGCTGGCCCGTGGTCCGAACCCGGCCTGGCCGCACCGGCGGATCCGGTGGCCCGATTTCTGGGTGCCGCTCGACCGCGCCGAAGCCCTCGACGTCCTGCGGGAGGCGCTGCGACGGGCCCACGACGGTGAACGTGTCGAGGTGGCCTGTCGGGGCGGGGTGGGTCGTACCGGAACGGCCCTGGCCGCGCTGGCGATCCTCGACGGTCTGCCGGTCGAGCGGGCGGTGCCGTTTGTTCGGGCCGGCTACCACCCGAAGGCGGTGGAGACCCCCTGGCAGCGGCGCTGGCTGCGCCGCGTCTCCTGACCGCCGCCGGAGCGCCGGACCACCGCCGTCCGCCCCGGCCACCCGCCCCGCCCGCCCCGGCCACCCGTGCCGGCCGTCCGCCCCGGCCACCCGCGCCGGCCGTCCGCCCCGCCCGCCCGTGCCGGCCGTCTGTGCTGGCCGCCCGTGGCGTCGTGCGCAGCGCTTCGGCCGGCCTCGGGGTAGCGGTGTCAGCCCTGGCCGACCACCGCCGGGTCGTTGACGTACTCGCGGAGGTGCTTGGCGGTGAGGGTGTCGCCGGTGGCGATCAACTCGGCCGGTGTGCCGGTGAAGACGATGCGGCCACCGTCGTGGCCGGCGCCGGGGCCGAGGTCGATGAGCCAGTCGGCGTGTGCCATGACCGCCTGGTGGTGCTCGATGACGATCACCGTGTTTCCGGCGTCGACCATTCGGTCGAGCAGGGCCAACAGTTGGTCCACGTCGGCCAGGTGCAGGCCCGTGGTCGGCTCGTCCAGGACGTACGTGGTGGTCTTCTCGGCCAGGTGGATGGCGAGCTTGAGTCGCTGCCGCTCCCCGCCCGACAGGGTGGTCAGTGGCTGGCCGAGGCTGAGGTAGCCCAGCCCGACGTCGACCAACCGACCGAGAATGACGTGCGGAAAGAACGCGTGCGCCTCGGTGACGGACATGGTCAGCACCTCGTGAATGTTCTTGCCGCGCAGCGTGTACGTGAGCACCTCGTCGGTGAAGCGTCGCCCCTCGCATCGTTCGCAGACGCTCGCGACGCCGGCCATCATCGCCAGGTCGGTGTAGATGAGCCCGATCCCCTTGCAGGCCGGGCAGGCGCCCTCGGAGTTGGCGCTGAACAGCGCGGCCTTGACTCCGTTGGCCTTGGCGAAGGCGGTGCGGATCGGGTCGAGTAGTCCGCTGTAGGTGGCCGGGTTGCTGCGTCGTGAGCCACGGATCGGGGACTGGTCGACGATGACGACCCCGGACCGGCCGCGCAGCGACCCGTGGATCAGTGAGCTCTTGCCGGAGCCGGCCACACCGGTGACCACGGTGAGGACCCCGAGCGGGATGTCCACGTCCACGTCGCGCAGGTTGTGCAGGTCGGCCTGGCGGATGGCGAGTTGCCCGGTGGGTCGGCGTACCGCCTCGCGCACTGTCACCCGGTGGTCGAGGTGCCGCCCGGTGAGCGTGTCGGAGCGGCGCAGGCCGGGGATGTCGCCGGTGAAGCAGATCCGACCACCGTCGGTGCCGGCGCCCGGTCCGAGATCGACCACGTGGTCGGCGATGGCGATGGTCTCCGGTTTGTGTTCCACCACCAGCACGGTGTTGCCCTTGTCGCGTAGCCGCAGCAGCAGGTCGTTCATCCGGGCGATGTCGTGCGGGTGCAGGCCGACGGTGGGTTCGTCGAAGACGTACGTGACGTCGGAGAGGCTGGAGCCGAGGTGCCGGACCATCTTCACCCGTTGCGCCTCGCCGCCGGAGAGGGTCGCGGACTCACGGTCCAGGCTGAGGTAGCCCAGACCGATCTCGACCAGGGAGTCCAGCAGGTCGCGAAGGTTGGCGACGAGTGGCGCGGCCGCCGGGTCGTCGACGGTGCGGACGAACGCGGCCAGATCACTGATCTGCATGGCCGAGCAGTCGGCGATGTTGTGCCCGGCGATGCGTGACGACAGGGCCGCCGCGTTGAGTCGGGTGCCGCCGCAGTCGCCGCAACTGGTGAAGGTGACCGCCCGATCGACGAAGGCGCGGATGTGCGGTTGCATCGACTCGCGGTCCTTGGCCAGGAGGAGCCGCTTGACCTTGACCGCCAGCCCTTCGTACGTCCAGTTGTTGCTGCCCACCTTGATCTTGGTGGCCGGCTTGTGCAGGAAGTCCTCCCACTGTTGCGGGGTGAAGTCCTGGAGTTTGACGTCCGGGTCGAACAGACCGGAGCCGACGATGGTCTGCCAGTACCAGGAGCCGACAGCGAAGTTGGGCACGGTGATCGCGCCGTCGTTGAGGGAGCGCTCGACGTCGACCAGCTCGTTGACGTCGAGGTCGGAGACCCGGCCCAGCCCTTCGCAGGTGAGGCACATGCCCTCGGGCAGGTTGAAGCTGAACGCCCCGGCGCCGCCGATGGACGGCTGGCCGAGGCGGCTGAAGAGGATCCGCAGCATGGCGTACGCGTCGGTGGCGGTGCCGACGGTGGAGCGGGAGTTGACCCCCATCCGTTCCTGGTCGACGACGATGGCCGCGCTGAGGTTGCGTAGCGAGTCGACGTCCGGCCGGTTGAGGTTCGGCATGAACGACTGGAGGAACGCACTGTAGGTCTCGTTGATCATGCGCTGGGACTCGGCGGCGATGGTGCCGAAGACCAGCGACGACTTGCCCGACCCGGAGACACCGGTGAAGACGGTCAGCCGGCGTTTGGGGATGTCGACCGAGACGTCGGCGAGGTTGTTCTCCCGCGCCCCGCGTACCTCGATCATGTCGTGGCTGTCGGCGGCGGACCATGCTGGCTGCGACATACGAACCCTTCACGGAATCGTGGCGGGACTTCGCCCCGCCGGGCACTGGCGGGTTCCATTGTCTCATTCATCCCCATGTAGACAGTTCTGCCGAGGTCCGAGCGCAGGCTCCAGCGCTACGTCCGGGAAAGTCTCAAATCACGTCGTAAGCGGTACGGTGGCTCACGTGGACGTCGCCTCGAAGGATCGGCTGCGCGCCGTCGACCTGGCGGCCACCGTCGGGATCTCGGTGCAGCAGGTGCGCAACTACGTCGACCTGGGGGTGCTGCCGCCGGTGCGCCGCACCGCCAGCGGCTACCGGATCTTCACCAGCGAGCACGCCCGGGCGCTGAGCGTGGCGCGGCGGTTGGCCGAGGGGCACGGCTGGAGCCGTACCCGGGAGATCATGGCGGCGGTGCACAAGGGTGACCTGCCGGCGGCCCTGGCGGCGCTCGACGGCGGCCATGCCGAGCTGGACCGGGAACGCGCCGAGATCCGCCGGGTGCTCGGCGCCTTCGAGACCGTGCTGGCCAGCCCACCGGCGGCGCGGCCCGCGCCACGCCACGGCGCCCGCATTGGCGAGGTCGCCAAACTGGTCGGCGTCCGGAAGTCGCAGCTGCGGTTGTGGGAGGAGCGCGAACTGCTGCGGCCGGGCCGCACCCCGGGCACCAACTACCGGGTGTACGACGAGGCGGAGCTACGCGCGGCGCAGGTCATCGCGTTGCTGCGCCGGGGCGCGTACCCCTTCGAGATCATCGCCGCGGTGCTGGGCGAACTGCGGACCACCGGCAGCGCTCAGCGGGTCCGCGCGGAGCTTGCCCGCCGCGAGCAGGAGCTGCACGTCCGCAGCCTGCGCCGGCTGCGGGGCAGCGCCGCCCTGCACGACTACCTGCGCGGTCGCGGCGACGCGAGTTGACCGGCATCCCGTCCCGCCGGGCGATCTTCCTGACTAGGGTCGGGCACATGAGAGCTGCGCTGCTGGCGGCCACGACGTCCGCCGTCCTGCTCGCTCCCGTGCCGGTCGGTGCGACGGGAGCGTCCGCCGCGCCGACGGTGCGCTGTCCCCGGGTCCCGGCGCCAGCGGCGTCCCGCCCACCCCGGCCGTCGCCCCCGCCCGCCGTCCCCGAGCAACGGATGATCGGCGGCGCGGCGTTGGACACGGCCGGCCTGGCCGTGCCGGCCGGCGTCGCCACGCCACCGAGGGTCACCGCCACGTCGTGGCTGGTCGCCGACCTGGACAGCGGCCAGGTGCTCGGCGGCTGCGGCCCCCACGAGTACGGCACACCGGCGAGCGTGCAGAAGCTGCTGCTGGCGGCCACCATGCTGCCCAAGCTAGACCCGAAGCAGACGGTCACCGTCACCGACGCGGACTTGAACATCGAACCTGGCTCCTCGGCCGTGGGCCTGGTCGCGGGCGGCCGGTACACCATCGAGACCATCTGGCTCGGGTTGCTGCTCAACTCCGGCAACGAGGCCGCCAACGCGCTGGCCCGGCTCGGCAGCGGGACGGACAGCGCCGCCGGCGTGCGCGCCATGAACGAGCAGGCGCACCACCTGGGCGCGCTCCAGACGCACGCGGTCACCCCGTCCGGGCTGGACGGCAAGGGGCAGTTCACCAGCGCGTACGACCTGGCGCTGATCGCCCGGGCCTGCTTCGCTGAGCCGACCTTCCGCCGGTACGCGCTGACCGAGCAGACGTCGATTCCGGTCCAGCGGGCGCAACGCACCAAGGGCTTCGAGATCCAGAACGAGAACCAGCTGATCTACCGGTACCCGGGAGCGCTCGGCGGCAAGACCGGCTTCACCGACCTGGCCCGGCACACCTACGTGGGGGCGGCGGAACGCGGCGGGCGGCGGCTGGTGGTGACCCTGCTGGGCGCCGAATCGGCACCATTACGCGGCTGGGAGCAGGGCGCGGCCCTCCTGGACTGGGGCTTCACGCTGCCGCGGGACGCCGCCGTGGGTCGACTGGTCGAGCCCGGCGAGCTGACCGCCACCCCGTCGGCGGCGCCGTCCGCGCTGGCGGCACCCGGCGCGCCCCGACCGGCGGCGGCCAGCGGGCCCGCGCGTACCGGCTCGGGGTGGCTCTGGTCGGTGACCGCGGTGAGCGGCGCGACGGTGGTGGCGTTGTTGGGCGGCCTGCTGTGGCGGCGTCGCCGTCGGATGCCCTGACGGATCGACATCGGGCGCTGCCCTCCATAGACTCCGGTCTTTCTGGCACCACCAGTCCAGGAGGATCTCTGTGTCGAGTGAACTCGAACCGCGCCCCGCAACGGCGGCACCCCGCCGGCCGGTGCGCGCCCTGACCCGCCTCGCGGGGGTGACCGTGCTCGCCGGGACGCTGGTCGTCGGCGCGTCCGCCACCGCGCTCGCCGCGCCGGGCCCGTCGGCCGACGCCGAGCGCGTCTCCGCCGCGTCGCCCGCCGCTGTCGACACCGCCACCCGACCGCCCCGCACCACCCACGGCCCGTGCGCGTACACCGAGACCCCGGACGAACCCGCGGCCCGGCCGGTGCCGCTGCCGCCCGACCCGCGACGCACCCCGGCCCGGGGCAGCGTCCGGGTGACCCTGGCGACCAACCACGGGCCGATCGGGTTGACAGTGGACCGGGCCGCCGCGCCGTGCACGGTGCAGAGCTTCCTGCACCTGGTGAGCAAGCGGTTCTACGACCGCACCCCGTGCCACCGGCTCACCGCGTACCCGACGCTGAGCGTGTTGCAGTGCGGTGACCCGTCCGGCACCGGTGAGGGCGGCCCGGGCTACCGGTACCGCGACGAGTTGCCGACCGACCTGCCGCCCGCGCCCACCGACCCGACCGGGGAGCGCCGGGTGTACGCCCGGGGTGTGCTGGCCATGGCCAACGCCGGGCCGGACACCAACGGCAGCCAGTTCTTCCTGGTCTACGCCAACTCCGCGCTGCGCCCCAACTACACGATCTTCGGCGAGGTCGACGGGGCCGGCCTGGCCACCCTGGACCGGATCGCCGCCGGGGGAGTGGCACCGACCGCCGAGGACCCGGCGCCGGTCGACGGCGCGCCCGCACTGCCGGTGACCATCCGCAAGGCCGTCCGCTGGCACCACCACCACTGACCGCGCGGCGCGGTGGGTGACCGTCGGTCGCTCACCGCGCCCACGGTGGGTGAGCCTTGATCACGCGCGGCCCGGCCGGAATTTTCGGGAACGGACCGGAACCGGCCCAACCGGTTTCCCACGCAGTTCCGGCCGTCACGCCGACGCGGGCGACCCGGTCGGCGGGGCGGCGGTGCTGTCCCGAACGACCAATTCGGTGGCGAGTTCCACCCGGGGCGAGTCGATGCCCTCGCCCTGGGCCAGGCGCAGCACGGTCCGGGCCGCCAACCGTCCCATCTCGACCAACGGTTGGCGCACGGTGGTCAGCGGCGGTGAGGCCCAGCGGGCTTCCGGCAGGTCGTCGAAACCGACCACGCTCACGTCGTCCGGGACGCGCAGCCCGCGGCGCCGGATGGCCTCGTAGACGCCGAAGGCCATCTGGTCGCTGGAGGCGAAGATGCCGGTCGGCGGGTCGGCGAGGTCGAGCAGCGCGGTCCCGCCGGCGAACCCGGAGGCGTGGTAGAAGTCGCCCGGGTAGATCAGCTTGTCGTCCACCGGCACCCCGGCGGCCTCCAGCCCGGCCCGGTAACCGTCGAGCCGGGCCCGGCTGCACAGCAGGTGCGTCGGCCCGGCCACGAAACCGATGCGCCGGTGCCCGATCGCGAGCAGATGTTCGGTCGCGGCGAGCCCGCCGGCCCAGTTGGTGGCGCCGATCGTCGGAACGTCCATGGCCGGCACCCCGGCCGGGTCGACGACCACCACCGGCACGTTGAGGCGACGCAGCTGCGCGTGCAGCGGCGGGCTCAGGTGCGAGGTCACGAAGATGACGCCGTCGGTGGCCCGGGTGCGCAGGTTCTGCAACCACTGCCGGGCCGCGGTGGGCTGCCGGTGGATCGCGGAGACCACGGTGCCGACGCCCGCGCCGTGCCCGACATCCTCCACGCCCCGGATGATCTCCACGGCCCACGGGCTGTCCAGGTCGTTGAAGACCAGGTCGACGAGACCGGCGCGGCGAACGCTGCGGCTGGTGCGGCGCCGGTAGCCGTGGTGGCGCAACAGCTCCTCGACCCGCTCCCGGGTGTCCGGGGCCACATCGGAGCGCCCGTTGAGCACCCGGGACACGGTCGGCACCGACACCCCGGCCTCCCGTGCGATCGCGGTGATGGTCACCCTGCGTCCGTCGTCCGCGCCCACCCGCGTCTCCTTCACCGAGCCGGAGGAACGACCACCAGGCGTCGCCCACCGTGTGTCCCGAAACGGCGTGCCCGTCCCACGCGCCATCTTGCCTCACCGACGGGGGTTGACGACATGCCAGGTCGACCGAAGCTTCGCTAGAGTTGCGGAAAAGTTCCGGAGTTTTTCCGGTTACTTTCGGCCGATGGACGACGTGGATCCTGGGATGGTGGCCCCAGTGGGGCTGATAGACAGGACTCGTGCGCTACCGCCTGGCCGTCGTGTTCGCGCTCGCCGCGCTGCTCGGCGGCTGCTCACGGCCGGAGCCCCGCCCCTCGCCGGCCGCGCCGCAGCCGACGTCGGCGAGCCCCACACCCACACCCGCGCCGACCCCGTCCACCTCCGTGGCAGCCCCGCTGCCGGGGTTCGTGGTGCTGACCGACCTCGACGCGCGCATCCACGCCGATATCCGCTACGCCACCCCGCACAACTTCGTCGGCCGGCCGATCACCGGCTACCGCGAGCCGCTGTGCCTGCTCACCCGGCAAGCGGCCGAGGCGCTGCGCCGCGTACAGGACGCCGCGCTGGCCGGTGGGCACAGCCTCAAGGTGTACGACTGCTACCGCCCGCAACCGGCGGTGGACGACTTCGTCGCCTGGTCGAAGCGCCCCGGTGAGCAGCAGACCAAGGCCGAGTTCTACCCGGACGTGGCCAAGAGCAAGCTCTTCGCCGACGGTTACATCGGTGCGCCCACCGCACACAGCCGCGGCAGCACCCTGGACCTGACACTGGTCGACGATCCCGCCGCCAGCCAACCTCCGTACCGGGTCGGGCAACCGCTGGTCGCCTGCACGGCACCGCGCGGGCAGCGCTTCGCGGACAACAGCATCGACATGGGTACGGGCTTCGACTGTTTCGACCCGCGGGCGCACACCGCCGACTCCCGGGTCACCGGGACGGCGCGGGACAACCGTCGGTTGTTGCAGCGGCTGATGACCGACGCCGGGTTCGTCAACTACGACCGTGAGTGGTGGCACTACAGCCTGCGCGACGAGCCGTACCCGGACACGTTCTTCGCCGCCCCGGTCGCCCGCTCCTCGGTCGGCTGACCCGCGGCCCTGACCCGCGGCCCGGCACCGCAGCCGCCGGTGCCATCCGGCATGATCGTTTCAATGACCACTGAACGGATCGGCCCCCCGGTTACCGGCGACGAGCGGGAGACGCTGCGCGCCTTCCTCGACTTCCACCGCGCCACGCTGGCCCTCAAGTGCGAGGGTCTGTCCGACGAGGACCTGCGCCGGCAGTCGATGCCGCCCTCCACGCTCTCCCTGCTCGGCCTGGTGCGACACCTGGCCGAGGTGGAGCGCGCCTGGTTCCGGCGAATCATCGACGGCGAGGACATCGGGTTGGTCTGGTCGGAGACCGGCGACTTCCAGCAGGCGTACGACGCCACCTCGGCCACCCGGGCAGAGGCGTTCGACGCCTGGGAGCGTGAGGTCGCGCATGCCCGCCGGATCGAGCGGGCCGCCGCGTCGCTCGACGTGACCGGCCTCAACGCCCGCTCCGGCGAGACCGTGTCACTGCGGCTGGTGATGCTGCACCTGATCCACGAGTACGCCCGGCACAACGGCCACGCCGATCTTCTCCGCGAGGGCGTCGACGGCACGGTCGGCGTCTAGCCCGCGACAGGGACGCGGTCAGGTCCAGTAGAGGATCCGGCAGGCCGGCACACGGGCGGTGAGTTCGGCGGTGAACCAGTCGCGCAGCTCGGTCATCTGCTCACGCGGGTAGACGTACTTCACCGCGCCGAACTTGCCGTGCTTGCGGGTGCGGGACTCCTCGTCCATCTCCAGCCGGGTGCGCGGGTACCAGCCGAGCAGCACTTCCTTGCTACCCGGCGTGAACCGGTGGGTGATCAGCTCGGCGGTGAGGTCCAGGGCCGGCACCCCGTCGACCGCCGCGCGGACCTGGTCGAGCAGTTCGCCGTAGTGCTCCCGCCAGCCGGGCAGCGCGATGATCGGCGCGATGGTCAGCCCGACCGGGTAGCCGTCGAGGGCGAGCCGGCGCAGCGCGGCCAGCCGGTCCGGCACCCGGGCGGTGCCGCCCTCGAACCGTTCGCTGACCGGGGCGCAGTTGACGCTGAAGCGGACCCGGGTCCGATCGGCGTGTGGCAGCCCCACGAAGGTCTCCACGTCGGCGTACTTGGTGGTCCAGCGCAACTGCACGGGGGCGTCCCAGTCGGCGAAGTGCTGCACCGCTCGCCGCCAGCTGCCGGTCAGGTGCTCCAGGGCGAGCGGGTCGGTGTAACAGGACGCCTCGAAGGTGGTGCCCTCGTCGGCGCGCCGCGCGCTGCGGCTGGTCACCGTTCCACGCCCGGCGTACGCGGCCAGCCCGGCGAGGATGTCGTCGAGGTCCGCGTACACCCGGGTCACCGGTGGGCCGGACAGGGATCCGGCGAGGTAGCAGTACTGACAGTGCGCCGGGCAGCCCTCGGCCAGGTCGACCCGCCAGTCCGCGCTGGGCGCGATGGGTTGCAGGACGCGCCGCGAGGGTGGGCTCACCACGATCGCCATCGTCGACTTGGCCCGGGCGTAGGTTTCCCGGTCGGTCTGCCCGCGTACCCCGGTGAGCCGGTTGGCGCGCAGGTGTTCCACCTCGATGCCGAGTGCCCGAACCCGCTCGACGATCCGTTGGCCGTGCGGGTGGTCGAGCGCGGCGGGGGTGGCCACCACCCGGCTCGGCGTCCAGCGGCGCGCCGGGCGGGTCGGCGGCGCGAGGCCGGCCAGGTCGCGGGTCGGCACCCGTTCGCCGCTGGCGTCGTGCGGCGCGGCGGGCACGTCCATGGCGAGCGGCTGGTCGACGTCGACGGCGTCCGGGCTGGTCATCCGGCCGGGGTACCCATTGCCGCAGGAATCCCACCCGATCGGCCGCCCCGCGATTGACGCCGCCGAACCGGCGGCATAACCTCTCATCTATCTGTAAACCTTGTGAACAGATGCACATCGACGCGGCGGCGCGCGTCCCGACCGAAGGGACGATCAGGTGATCGCAGAACTCTCCTCCCGTACCAGACGAATCCTGTCGTTGTTCGTCGCCCTGGTCGTCGCGCTGACCGCCGGTCTCGCGGTCAACGCCTCGCGAAGCGCGCAGGCCGCGCCGACGTTCAAGGTCCTGGCCTTCTACAACGGCACCTGGGACGCCGCGCACATCGACTTCGTCAAGGACGCCCGGGCCTGGTTCCCGCAGGCCGCCGCCCAGCACGGCTTCTCCTGGGAGGCCACCAACAACTGGGGTCTGCTGAACACCGCCAACCTGGCCCAGTACAAGGTCGTCATGTTCCTGGACGACGCGCCGCCCGCCGCGCAGCGGGGCGCGTTCCAGCAGTACATGCAGAACGGCGGAGCGTGGCTGGGCTTCCACGTCAGCGCGTGGACCGACAACCCGTCGAGCTGGAGCTGGTACTACAACACCTTCCTCGGCACCGGCTCGTTCCAGACGAACACCTGGGGACCCACCCGGGTCACGATGCGCGCCGACAACCGCACCCACGCCGCCACCCGGAACCTCCCGGCGACGTTCCCGTCGTCGATCAGCGAGTGGTACTCCTGGAGCAACGACCTGCGGCAGAACCCCAACATCGACATCCTCGCCTCGGTCGACCCGTCCAGCTTCCCGGTCGGCACGGACCCCAACCAGTCCTGGTACGGCGGCTACTACCCGCTCGTCTGGAGCAACCGGCAGTACAAGATGCTCTACGCCAACTTCGGCCACAACGCGATGAACTACAGCACCAACACCGGGCTGTCCTCCACCTTCGACAGCGCGCAACAGAACCAGCTGCTGATCGACGGGCTGCACTGGCTGGCCGGCGTCGGCACCGTCCCACCGACCACGCCCCCGCCGTCCGACGGCATCTCGCCGACCGCCTGGCACACAGTGGTCAACCGGGGCAACGGCAAGTGCGTGGACGCCCGGGCCGCGGCCAGCGCGAACGGCACGGCCATCCAGCAGTACGCGTGCAACAGCAGCACCGCGCAGCAGTACCAGTTCGTGCCGACCAGCGGCGGGTACCTGCGGGTCAACAACCGCAACAACAGCGCCCAGGTGATCGACGTGACTGACCGGTCGACCGCCGACTCGGCACGCATCCAGCTCTGGTCCTACAGCGGCGGGAACAACCAGCAGTGGAGGGCCGAGCCCGAGGGTGGCGGTTACTACCGCCTGGTCAACCGCAACAGTGGCAAGTGTCTCGACGTGCCGGGAGCGTCCACGGCGGACAGCGTCCAGCTCATCCAATACACCTGCAACGGCACCGCGGCGCAGTCCTTCCGGCTGGTGCCGCAGTCATAGCTCCACTGCCACGTCCGCGCCGGGGTGAAACGCCACTCACCCCGGCACGGGGCCGGCGGCGCGAGCGAACCGGGCGGCGACGTCCCGGACGACGGCACGCAGCTCCGGCGGGTCGAGCACGTCGAAGTCGACCTCCAGGGTGCCGAGGAAGGCAGCGAGATTGCCCAGCGACTCCCCGCCGGTGTGCAGCAGACAGGCCCGCTCGTCGATCGCCTCCAGCAGACCCGCCGTGGTGGGAATCCGCCGCGCCATCGCCTCGGCCGACGCGTGCAGGCGTACCCGGGCGGGGTGTGGCCAGGCCGTGGAGCCGACGCCGCGCAGCACGTGCGCGACCGCGTCGCCACCCGGCGGCTCCCGCGGCGCGAAGCGCGGGCCGGTCGGCACCCGGGGTTGGATCCGGTCGGCGCGGAACGTCCGCCAGTCGGCCCGGTCGGTATCCCATCCCAGCAGGTACCACCGCCGCCCGGTGTAGACCAGACGGTACGGCTCGACGTCGCGCACGCTGACCGTGCCGTCATGACCGGCGTAGTCGAACCGCAGCCGCTCCCGGCGGTGCGCGGCCGTGGAGACGGCGGTCAGAGTGTCGGCGTCCACGGTCGGGCCACCGCCAGCGGCGGAGACCGTCGCCGAGCGCAGGGCGTCCACCCGGTGCCGCAGCCGTGACGGCAACGACTGCTCCAGCTTGGCCAGCGCCCGCAGCGATGTCTCCTCGATGCCGGTCACCGAGCCACCAGCCGCGGCCCGCAGCCCGACGGCCACCGCCACGGCCTCGTCGTCGTCGAGCAGCAGCGGTGGCAGCGCCGACCCGGCACCGAGCCGGTAGCCGCCGGCGACCCCCGGGTGTGACTCGATCTGGTAGCCCAGCACCCGCAGCCGCTCCACATCCGTGCGTACCGTGCGGGTGGTGACCGCGAGCCGGTCGGCCAGCTCGGCGCCGGACCACTCCCGTCGGACCTGTAGGAGAGTCAGCAGCCGCAGCAGGCGCACGGAGGTCTCCACCATGTCGGCGAGTCTGCCAGCGAATCGCGGCGGGGGCCGCTTCCGGTCGCCCGTTCCGTCGGACGCGCCCTGCCGAGCCGGTCTGGGCCGAAGCCCAAGGTTCCCCTTCGTCGTTACGGCCATAGAGGTCGCGGGAACCGAGCCGCCCGTCCGCTCCTCGCGCCCCCGGACCGGAGGCGATGGAACGCCACGGCTGGGCGGCGAGCACGATAGGCGGGGACATGCACGAAAATGGTCCGGCCAGGCGAGCCGCCAGGAAGTCGCAAGAGTTGACCGACGGCGACGATCTCCTCCGGGGAACGGCGGAGCAGAAGCTGGGGGGCTTCTACGCGATCGCCTTCGGCGCCTCCCTGTGGGCCTGGGACGTCGCGTTCGCTCTCGGTACGCACCAAACCATCTACTACTACCGGCGACAGGAACTGTTCGTCCTCTCCCTCGTCGTGCTCCTGAGCGCGCTCCTTCTGCGCCGGCGGCTGCACACCCACTCCTGGGTGCTGCTCTTCTTCCTGCCTCCAATTGCGTTCCTGCTGCTGAGACTGGGCGCACCGCAGCCTCTCGGTGCCGTCGCGGAGATCGCCTACCGGATCCTGAACGTCGCTTCACTGGCCGTGGCGCCGTTCGTCGCGGCCGTCATCGTCCAGTTGCTCGCGCCCAACTACTTCACCCTCTCGGGTTGGCGCATCAAACTCACCGTGGTGGCGATCGTCGCCATCGTGGCGCTGACCGGCTTCCTCGTCGGGCACTTCAATTACCGCTTCGTCACCTGCGAGGACTTCGTCGTGGCCGGCGAGAATCCTGCCCCGAACTGCGCCGACGGCGCTAAGCGCTAGGGGACACGCCCCCCACCCGGGCTCGCTGGGATCACAACCCACTGGACCGCAAAAAGTATCTGCCGGCGGTCACCCGTCGGGTGGGCGGACGCTGGGCGGCGATATCCATTGCGGACGTGCCGCGTCCCTTCTACTGTCGTCGGTGCAAGGTCAGCCGATCACACCCCGAGGGGAGTACGCCATGTCGCGACGCGTCCGCACCGATGCCCGCTGGTGCCTGCTCCCCGCCGGCACCCCTGTGCAGATCACCGCCAAAACCCGTGCCTACTGCCCGTTGCGGCGGAACGAGCCGGGGTGGCGCGACTGACGCCGACGCTGACGCGTCCGCCGGCCGCCCATCCCACCGGGATCGGGCGGCCCTTTCGTATCCGCGCACCGCCGCTGGCCGCCAAAATCTGATCATTAACGGTCACCGCACGACAGAAGGAGACCACGATGGGATTCACCCCCCTCGCCGGTACCCGGGCACCGGTCCGGGTCTGGACCGACCCGTACGCCATCGAGCCGCAGGCCGCCAAGCAGCTGCGCAACATCGGCGCGCTGCCCTGGGTGCAGGGTGTCGCCGTCATGCCCGACGTGCACTTCGGCAAGGGCGCCACCGTCGGCTCGGTGATCGCGATGCGGCAGGCCGTCTCGCCGGCCGCGGTCGGCGTCGACATCGGCTGCGGGATGTCGGCGGTCCGTACCTCGCTGACCGCCACCGACCTGCCTGACGACCTGGCCGGGCTGCGCTCCGCGATCGAGGCCACCATCCCGGTCGGCTTCGCCCAGCGCAAGGACTCGGTCGACACGCGTCGGATCCGGGGCCTGGAGCAGGCCGGCTGGGACGACTTCTGGGGCCGGTTCGCCGGCCTGGACCGCCGGGTGGCGCAGCTGGAGACGCGGGCGCAGCGGCAGATCGGCACCCTCGGCGGGGGTAACCACTTCATCGAGGTCTGCCTGGAGCAGGGCGGCGCCGACGAGGGACGGGTCTGGCTGATGCTGCACTCCGGGTCCCGCAACATCGGCAAGGAGCTGGCCGAGCGGCACATCGGGGTGGCCCGAGAGCTGCCGCACAACGCCGACCTTCCGGACCGGGACCTGGCCGTGTTCCTCGCCGGGACGCCGGAGATGGACGCGTACCGGCGGGATCTGTGGTGGGCGCAGGAGTACGCCCGGCGTAACCGGGCGGTCATGTTGGCCCTGCTCTGCGGTGTGGTGCGTGAGCACTTCCCGCAGGTCGGCTACGACGAGCCCATCAGCTGCCACCACAACTACGTCTCCGAGGAGAGCTACGACGGGGTGGACGTGCTGGTGACCCGCAAGGGCGCCATCCGGGCTGGCCGGGGTGACCTGGGCATCATCCCCGGGTCGATGGGCACCGGGTCGTACATCGTGCGAGGGCGGGGAAACGCGGACGCGTACTGCTCGGCGTCGCACGGGGCGGGGCGTCGGATGTCTCGGGCGCAGGCCAAGCGGACCTTCAGCACGGAGGACCTGGCCGCGCAGACCGCCGGGGTGGAGTGCCGCAAGGACGCCGGGGTGGTCGACGAGATCCCCGGCGCGTACAAGGACATCACCGAGGTGATGGCCCAGCAGGAGGACCTGGTCGAGGTGGTCGCGCACCTCAAGCAGGTGGTCTGCGTGAAGGGCTGACGTGCCGTGCGGGCCGGGGAGACCGGCCCGCACGGCCGCTGGTCAGAAGCCGACGAAGACTCGGCGCAGGTCGTCGAGGGTCACCGAGCCGGTCACCTGCACCCCTTCGGGGGTGTGCTGGGGGCCCAGCCGTCCGGTGGCCAGCCGCAGCCACGCCTCGGCCGGGGCCACCAGCTCGCCGTCGGGACGCTCCGGCGCGTCGACGATCTCGACCTTCTCGCCCAGCCGCAGCCCGAACGTCCGCTCGGGCGCGTGCAGCCGGACCAGCAGAGTGGCCTCCCGGCCGGCCAGCTCCTGCGGTCGGCTGGTCCAGGCCAGCATGCCGCCGATCTGGTCGAGCAGCAGCGCCACCGCCCCCGGCGTCACCGCCGCGAACGAGTTGAACGCCACCTCGGCGTCCCACTGGTGCAGGGCGAACTCGCTGAGCCGGAACCGGGCCGCGGTGGCCACATCGACCGGCTCCGGGAGGAAGCCGAGGTCGATCCGCATCGAGGCCCGGGTCTCGGCGTCCAACGCCTCGTACGCCTCGACCAGCCGTTCGTTGGTGGCGAGGAACCCGGCGGCGTGCTCGGCTGGGGACATCGCGTCCCAGCGGGCCCAGACGCCACGGTTGAAGTCCCCATCCGGGCCGGGCGCGCCGGTGCGAGCGGCGTCCAGCGTCGCCAGGTTGATCTCGGCGCCGCTGCCCAGGTGGCTCAGCACCTGGGAGACCTGCCACTCGCTGGCCCCCGACGGCCGGAGCAGGTCGTCCTCCTTGAGGTCCCGTACGAGCGAAGCGAGCTCCTCGTGGCCCGCGCGCAGAGCTGTGATGATCTGGTCAGCAGGGGTCGACATGGATCTCCTCAAACGGATTTTCGACGATGGTCGGGACGCTACCGGACGTGGCCGCCGGCCGGACCACCCCGGGGTCGGGGCGCTCCGGCCGGCGGCCACGTCGGTCAGCTCAGCCCATGTGCACGGTGTTGCCGGTCGGGATGTCCTCCTTGCGGACCTTCACCAGCACCAGGGTGGCCAGTCCGGCGAGCACGATCAGCGCCGCGCCCCAGGCGAAGGCCACCCGGTAGCCGTGTACCAGCGCCTCGACCTGGTTGACCGGGTTCGGCGCCCGGCCGACCAGATAGGCGGCGACCGCGCTGGTGTAGAAGGTGTTCAGCAGCGCGGTGCCGAGCGAGCCACCGATCTGCTGGGTGGCGTTGAGCGTCGCGCTGGCCGCGCCGGCGTCGTGCTCCGGCACCCCGACCAGGGCGAGGCTGGACAGCGGGACGAAGGTGAAGCCCAGCCCCAGGCCCAGGACGACCTGCGCGGGCAGCAGGTGGGTGAGGAACGAGGTGTCCACGTCGATCTGGGTCAGCACCAGCATGCCCAGGGCGGCGAGCGCCGCACCGGCGACCATCAGCGGCTTGGCACCCAACCGGGGCATCAGCTGGCTGGCGCCACCCGCGGCGATCAGCACACCGGCGGTGACCGGCAGGGACGCGAGACCGGCTTCGAGGGGCTTGTACTGCAACACCACCTGGAAGTAGAAGGTCAGGAAGAGGAACGCCCCGAACAGGCCGGCGCCGATCAGGGTCGAGGTGAGGAACGCACCGCCCCGGTTGCGGTCCAGCAGGATCCGCAGCGGCAGCAGCGGGTGGCTGGAGCGCAGCTCGATCACCACGAAGACGGCGAGCAGCACCACGCCCGCGGCGATGAAACCGAGCGTCGCGGTGGCGTCCCAGCCGTCCTCGGCGGCCTTGGTGAAGCCGTAGACCAGGGAGACCAGGCCGGCGGTCACCACGATCGCACCGGGCACGTCGTAGCGGGTGTTGCCGTGGGCCCGGCTCTCCGGCACCAGCGGCAGCGCGAACGCAATGGCGATGGCGGCGACCGGGATGTTGACCAACAGGCACCAGCGCCAGTCGGCGTACTCGGTGAGCACCCCGCCGAGCAGCAGGCCGACCGCCGACCCACCGCCGGCGATCGCGCCGTACACCGCGAAGGCCTTGGCCCGCTCGGTGGCCTCGGTGAACAGGACGGTGAGCAGCGCCAGTGCGGCCGGGGCGAGTAGCGCGCCGAAGGCGCCCTGCAACGCGCGGGCGGCGAAGAGCATCTCACCGGTGGTGGCCAGACCGCCCAGGGCGGAGGCGAGCGCGAAACCGGTCATGCCGACCAGGAAGGTGCGCTTGCGCCCCCAGTAGTCGGCGATGCGACCGCCGAGCAGGAGCAGACCGCCGAAGGCCAGCGTGTAGGCGGTGATCACCCACTGCCGGTTCGCGTCGGTGATCCCCAGGTCGGCCTGGGCCTGCGGCAGCGCGATGTTCACGATGGTGGCGTCCAGGACGACCATCAGCTGTGAGACCGCGATGACCGCCAGCGCGATCCAGCGCCGCGGGTGCGGTGCGCCTGTCGACGCCCCGGCGTTGGGCGCGCCGGGCGCGGTCGAGGTGGTTCCGGGCATGGTGAAGCCTTCCGTGTTGCGAATATCGGTGAATCAGGCCGGCGACGGACGGTCGTGCTGATAGCGGAGTACCGGGATCAGCACCTGGTCGACGACCTGGGTGAGGAACGCGTCATCGGCGGGTAGGCCGTGCGCGACGATGCGGGACATGGTGAGCGCGGGCGCCAGATCGTGGAACAGCTCCCGCTCGCCGGCCTCCGGCGGGATCTCCCCGCGGGCGGCGGCCCGGACCAGGATGGCGGTGCTGGCCACCCGCCCGGCCGGCAGCACCTGGTGACGCACCAGGCGTTCCAGCTCGGGGTTGGTCCGCATGGCGAAGGTCAAGGCCTGCATCAGGTCACAGTCGGCCGTGCAGATCGCGGCCGTGGCCCGCAGCAACTCGATCAGGTCGCCGCGCAGGGAGCCGGTGTCGGGCGGGTTGTGTACACCCACGTGCCGGTCGCGCAGGGCGGCGACGACCAGCTCGGCCTTGCCGTCCCAGCGCCGGTAGATGGTGGCCTTGCTGACGTGGGCGCGGGCGGCGACGGCGTCGATGGTCATCCGGTCGAAGCCGACCTCGCGCAGGGTGTCGATGACGACGGTGAACAGGTCGCTGTCGGTGCAGCGCGGAGCCCGGGCTGCCGGAACCCCGGCACCCGCGCCCACCTGCTGACCACCCAGCATCCCGACCCCCCGCGAAACGATGTCGTACTGACCCTAGTTCGCGGTTGGCTGATCGTGCAGGTTTTCGTGAGTTGCCTCGCACTGAGTCGACGAAACGATTGCGTTTCCACAGGGAGTCCGGCGGGTGAACGGGGTGGTCAGCCGCCGGGGGCGAGGACCACCGGCACTGCCATCGTGTTGATCCGCGCGCCGTTTTCGGCGGACACCTCGTACACCTCGACCGTGCCCTTCTGTTCGCGGACCGCGCGCCAGCCGACCACGACCCGGTAGCCACCCCGGCAGCCGCTGCCGCAACTGGCGGTGCCGAAAGCGGTGGCCACCTCCCGGCCGGCGGCGTCCAGCACCCGGACGCTCACCGTGGCCTCGAACACGGTGGCGGTGCCGGTGACCACGAGCGGGGCGGAGACGCGCTCGCCGGGGATCGGGCCGGTGACCACGATCGGTGGTAACAGGTCCGCGTAGTCCGTCCGGTCGACCGGGGCGGCGACGTCGAGGCGAACCTGACGCACGCTGGGGAACTGGGTGAGCGTCCACACCACCTGTGCCTCGCGCAGCCGCCGGTTGGCCGGGTCGCCGACGGACGGCACCCGCAGCGTCGCCACGCCGTCGGCGATGCGCGTGACCTCGACGCCGGCCGGAAGCAGGGTGGTCATCCCGGTGGCAGCCTCGGCCGGGCTCGGTCCGGCGGCCAGTTCGGTCAGCGCCAGCCGGGACGTCGCGACCGTGGCCGGCCGGGTGCGCCGGGTCGGCACGAGCAGCCCGGCGCGGACGTACCACAGCTCGATGGTCACCGGGTCCGGCCGGCGCGTGCCGGTGGACGCCGGTGTCGACGGACGCGGCGGCCGGTTCGTGGGTGGTGGCGTCGGCTCCGCGGCCCGGGTCGGGGTGGGTTCCGGGCGCTCGGTGGGCGCGGCGCTCGGCGGCGGCGCGATGGGGGCCGGGCCGAGGTCACCGGAGCGGGGAGTGCCGCAGCCGCCGAGCAGGAGCGCCGCGACGAGCACCGGTACGCCCAGCCCGACCGCGCCGCGGCCGGTCACCCCACACCGCCCGCCGCGCCGGCGGCACGCCCAACCGGACCCGGGCTGGCGCGATCGTCCGGGCGCGGCAGGTCACCGTGCGGGCCGGCGGGACCGTCAGCGGGCAGCTCCAGCCGGAACCGGGTCCCCTCGCCCGGTTCGCTGCGCACGCCCAGCGCGCCGCGGAGCAGCTCGGCGTGCTCCCGCGCGATGGCCAGCCCGAGCCCACTGCCCGGCGCGGAGCGGGACGGATCGACCTGGTGGAACCGGTCGAACACGCGGGACAGATGCTCGGCCGGGATGCCCGGCCCCTCGTCGGTGACCTGGAAGACGACCAGGCGGCCCGCGCCCGCCACGCTGGCCGTGATCTCGCCACCGCCGTGCTCGACCGCGTTGGCGACCAGGTTGGCCAGCACGCGCTCCAGCCGACGCGGGTCAGTGCGCACCGCGACCGGATCACCGGTGACCCGCACCCGGGGCGACCAGCCGCGCGCCGCGACGATGCCGTGCAGCAGCGCCAACGCGTCGACCGGCCCGACGGCCAGCTGCTCCCGCCCGGCGTCCAGCCGGGAGATCTCCATCAGATCCTCGACCAACCGGCGCAACCGGACCACGTCGCCGACCAGTAGCCGGGCCGCCGGCCGGGCGTCGTCGGGCAGCTGGTCGAGGTGCTCGCGCAGCAGCGACGCCGCGGCCACCAACGCGGTCACCGGGGTACGCAGCTCGTGCGCGACGTCGGCGGTGAACCGCCGCTCGCGGGCCTGCGCGGCCGAGAGCGCCGCGATCTTCGACTCCAGTGCCTCGGCCATCTCGTTGAACGTCGCCGCCCACACGCTGAACTCGTCGCGCCCGCGTACCGGCAGGCGGGTGGCGAGCAGGCCCTCGGTGAGCGCTCGGGCGGCCCGGCTGGCCCGGCCCACCGGCTCCAACGTGCGGCGAGCCAACGTGTGACCCACCGCGGCGGCGAGCAGCACCACGAGCACCCAGCCGGCCACCAGCGCGGTGCGTAGCTGACCCAGGTCGGTGGCGACGTCGTCCTCCACGGTCAGGACGTACAGCTCGGCGGTCGAGTCGGGAATGCGCGCACCGATCACCAGGAGCCGAGGACGCTCCGCCGGGGCGGAGCGCTGATAGCCGAGCCGCCCGTCCGCGACGACGGCCCGCAACCGGGTGCCCAGCACCGGGGCGTACGCGGGGTGCGAGGCGCGGGTCGGGCCGTCGACGAGCAGCACGTGCCGACCGCTGGCCTCGAAGCTGGTGAGCAGTTCGGTGCTGCGCTGCTCGGTCAGCGGAAGGAACTGCCCAGCGAGAACGAGTTGGTAGCGGGCGTCGGCGGCGGCCTCGTGCAGCGATGCGTCCAACCAGGACTGCCGCAGCAGCAGCCCGGTCCCGCCGGCGAGCAGCCCGGCCGAGACGCCGGCGACCAGGACGAACGCGATCGTCAGTCGGCGCCGCAGGCGGCCGGGGAACACCGCGCGTCCGGCCATCGCCGCCCCCCGTCAGCCCGTCGACAGTTTGTAGCCGGCGCCGCGCACGGTCCGGATCAGCCGTGGCTGCGCCGGGTCGTCCTCGACCTTCGCGCGTAGCCGCTGCACCGCCACGTCGACCAGTCGGGAGTCGCCGAGGAAGTCGTGGTTCCAGACCAGGTCCAGCAGCAGATCCCGGGTGAAGACCTGACCGGGCCGGCGGGCCAGCTCCAGTAACAGGCGGAACTCGGTGGCGGTGAGCGCCACCTCTTGGCCGTGCCGGCGGACCACGAAGCCGCCCGGGTCGATCTCCAGGCCACCGATCTCGATGACGGTCGAGGGGGCCGGCACGCTCACCCGACGCAGCACCGAGCGGACCCGGGCCACCAGCTCGGGCAGGTCGAAGGGCTTGCGCAGATAGTCGTCCGCGCCGCACTCCAGCCCGACCACCACGTCGATGGTGTCGGTGCGCGCGGTCAGCATCAGGATCGGCACCTGGCTGGTCCGCCGGATCTCCCGGCAGACCTCCAGGCCGTCCAGGCCCGGCAGCATGATGTCGAGCACGATGAGGTCGACCGGGTGGGCGCGGAACGTGGCCAGGGCCTGCCGCCCATCGACGGCGGTGTCGACGCGGAAACCGGCGCGACGCAGACCGAGGGCGGTGACCTCCCGGATCGAGAAGTCGTCCTCGACCACCAACACGCGGCCCTCCATCATCCGAGGGTAGACCCGGCGCCACCGTGCGTAGTCCTGGCAAAACGGTCGAGATCGGCGGCCGGCTGGCCCCCTTCGGGCACGGTCCAACCGCTACGGTCGGGTGCCTTCGGCACCCCTGGACCAGCTCACACGAAAGGGCACGACGTGAAACGTCATGGCTGCGTGATCCGACTCCGCCCCGAGCAGCGGGAGACCTACCTGCGGTTGCACGCCGCCGTCTGGCCGAGCGTCGAGAAGACGCTGCGCGAGGCGAACTTCCGCAACTACACCATCTTCCTCCACGACGACCTGCTCTTCGGCTACTACGAGTACGTGGGCGACGACTACGAGGCCGACCTGCGGCTGATCGCCGCGGACCCGCAGACGCAGGAGTGGTGGAAGCTGACCGACCCGTGTCAGGAGTCGATCGCCGAGCCCGGCTCGGGGGACTGGTGGGCCCCGATGCGCGAGGTCTGGCACCTCACCGACGAGGCTGTCGGGCAGGCACCCGACCCGACCCAGCAGAGCTCCGGCAGCTAGCTGACACGCAGCTGCGACGGTGGCCCACAGACCTGCGTCGGACGCCGGTCGGGTGGGCGCCATCGGATGGTCGGGGCCGGCCGGTCCCGACCATCCGTGTCGATGGGTGGGAGGCGATCCCGAGGACGTTCGTACGCCCCAGCGGGGTGACAACTCCGCTCCCGCATTGAAGAATAGCTTCATTCCGCTATGCGGATCCGTCGATATATTACGGAGGAAGCGTGCTCACGAGAAGGAACCTGCTCGTCGCCGCCGGTGCGGCGGTAGTCGGCGCCGTACCGCTGGCTGGCTCGGCCGCGGCCGCTCTGCCGCAGCTGGACATGGAGGCGCTGATCAAGGCGGCGCAGATCGACCCGCGCCGGCCGGACACCGCGCTGACCGAGGGGGCCAAGGACAGCGTCCTGCTGGTCGAGCGCGCACTCCAGGCGAGAGGGCTGCTCTCGTCGGCGTACGTCGACGGTCATTTCGGCACCAGCACGATCGCCGCGTACGCCGCGTACCAGCGGTCCCTCGGCTACACCGGTCTCGACGCGACAGGTCTGCCCGGCCCGTCGTCGCTGCGGTCGCTCGGCGAGGGACGGTACACCGTGGTCAGGGCGATCTCGCCCGGCAGCGTGGTGACCCTGCGCGGTGTGCAGGTCAACACGCGCACCAGGTCGATGCTGTTCGAGGCCGAACGCCTGCTCGGCCGCCAGCTCGGCATCACGCAGGGCTCGTACAGCAGCGGTGTGGGCGCCTCCGCCGGCACACACGACGGCGGCGGCGCGCTCGACCTCTCGGTCAGCGGTCTCTCCTCGGCGGTCCGGACGGACGTGCTGCGCCGACTGCGCACTGTGGGCTTTGCCGCGTGGCTGCGGACCCCGGCCCAGGGGGACTGGGGTTACCACATCCACGCCATCGCACTCTCCGACACCGACCAGTCGACCGGTGCGCAGAACCAGGCCGGCGACTATTACCTCGGTCGTAACGGCCTGGCCAACCGCGGCGTCGATGATGGACCGGCGGTCAGCCCGAAGCGGACCTGGGAGGAGTACCAGCGCACGCTCTGAGGCCTACCGGTTCTCCCACTTCGATGCGGGTTGTTCGGCGTACAGAGGAGCGAAATTGTCCATCCGTAGTAGCCGTTTCCTGCGCGGCACCGTCGCCGTGCTCACCACGATCCTCACCACCGCGGCGATCAGCGTCGCCAGTTCGACCGGGGCCCAGGCGGCCGTGAACACCTCGACGAGTTACCTGGTGGTCTACAACAACAACATCGAGAACTGGCTGCCGAGCTCCTGCGCGGACGGGTACAGCTGGGACCGGCTGATCACCTACCTCAAGGGCCGGCCGCTGAGCCCGGACATCTTCACCGTGCAGCAGGTGTCCAACCAGACGCAGCTCAACACCCTCACGCAGCGCCTCTCCGACGAGCTGCCCGGTACGTACGCCGGACAGATCGCGATCGCGAGCCCGGGTTCGATGGGTTACACCAGCACCTGCGGCAAGCTGAAGAACCAGCAGACGAACGCGGTCATCTACCGCTCGGACCGGTTCACGTTCGAGGACGCCACCCGGTGGCGATCCGACGCCCCCGAGGACTACGACGCCGGCACCGGTGGGTGCCAGAACCTCGAACCCACGCGCAGCAGTCAGGACCGCGTCCACAACATCGCCGTCCGCCTGCACGACAACGTCCGCAACGAGGACGTGTCGGTGGCCTCGATCCACTGGCCGACCAACACCTGGCACGGCCCTCTGTGCGCAGACGAGAACATCAAGGAGGCCGACGAGGCGATGGATCGCCTCGGCGGCGGCCTGAAGATCGTCGCGGGTGATGCCAATGCCGAGCCCGAGGACGCGGGCTGGTGGAACGACGGTAAGGCCGACGGGTACCGCGACCCGATCGCCGAGAAGTGCGGCAGCCGCGACTGCTCCTCGGCGTACGACACCAACGGCAGTCGGCGGATCGACTTCCTGCTGGTCAAGAGCGGCAACGGCTTCAGTAACGCCGCGACCATCACGCCGTCGATGACCGGCGGCGAGTACTCCGAGCACCGCGCCGTGACCGCCTACGTGAATTACTGACGACCCACCCGGCTGCACCGCACGCCGGCCGGTGATCCGGCCGGCGTGCCGTCGGTCAGCGGTCGGTCAAGCTGCGAGAATCGGTGGTCGGGCTCGCCCGTCAGGTCCCGAGACTGCCTCCGGTCGAAAGTCCTCGACAAATTTGTGGGCGTGCCTGTCGATTGGGATCGGTTCAGTTCGTAGCCCTGGTGAGAGCCCGGCATCGCAACGGGCTGCACACCCACTGGAGGGCACGATGACCGCCACTGCGAACACGACCCGCGCCACCACGTCGAACATCGGTGCGTTGATCCGGACCGGTGTCGCCGCCACGGTCGCGGCGAGCGTCGCCACCATGGCCGTCGCCGCCGCCGGACACCTGGCCGGGGTCAGCCTCGAGTTGGGCGACGCGCCGATCCCCGTGTCGGGGTTCGGCGTGCTGACCGTCGTCTTCTCGCTGATCGGCGTGATCATCGCCGCGTCGCTGGCGCGTTTCGCCCGGCGCCCCCGGCTCACGTTCGTCCGCACGACTGTGGTGCTGACGGTCCTGTCCCTGGTGCCCGACGTGATCGCCGACGCCGGGGTGGCCACCAAGGCGCTGCTGATGCTCACCCACCTGGTCGCGGCCGCGATCGTGATCCCCGCTGTCGCGCGCCGCCTGGCCGCCTGACCTGTACCCATCCCACCATCGAGCTACCGGAGGATCGTCATGAAGCAGTACCTGCTGTCCGTGCACTTCGTCGAGGGCGCACCGACGCCGTCGGACGAGGAGACGCAGACCATGTTCAAGGAGACGGGCCGGATCAACGACGACATGCAGGCCGCCGGCGCCTGGGTCTTCGGCGGGGGACTCACCTCGCCGGACAGCGCCACCGTCGTCCGGGTCGAGAACGGCACCACCGCCATGAGCGATGGGCCGTTCGCCGAGACGAAGGAGCACATCGCCGGGTTCTGGGTCATCAAGTGCGCGGACCTGGACGCGGCGCTGGCCTGGGCCGAGAGGTGCGCGGCGGCCTGCGGACCGGTCGAGGTGCGTCCCTTCGACGACCTGTCCCAGGCCTGACCAGGAGCCGGTTTCCCGACATGGACCTGGCGAGCATCTACCGCGCGGAGTACGGCCGCTGCGTCGCCACCCTGGCCCGCCTCCTCGGTGACATCAACCTCGCCGAGGAGGCCGTCCAGGATGCCTTCACCACGGCGCTGCAGAAGTGGCAGACCCTACCGCCGAACCCGGGCGCCTGGATCGTGACCACGGCACGCAACCGTGCCGTCGACCGGCTTCGCCGGGAGTCGACCCGCGAGGCTCGGCACGCCCAGGCCCTGCTGCTGTATCACCAGGATGAGCCCCCGGAGGTGGGACCGGTGCGGGACGACCAGCTGCGACTCATCTTCACCTGCTGTCACCCCGCGCTCGCTCCGGAGGCGCGGACGGCGCTCACCCTGCGTCTGCTGGGTGGCCTCGAAGTACCGGAGATCGCCCGGGCCTACCTGGTCCAGGAGGCGACCGTCGCCCAGCGGATCGTGCGCGCCAAGAAGAAGATCCGTGACGCCGCAATCCCGTACCGGGTACCGGCCGAACATGAGCTGCCGGACCGGCTGCCGCCCGTCCTCGCCGTGCTCTACCTGATGTTCAACGAGGGCTACGCGTCCACCGCCGGCCCGCTGATCAGAACGGACCTGTGCGCCGAGGCGATCCGGCTCGCCCGCGAACTCGCCGCGTTGATGCCCGACGAGCCCGAGGTCCTGGGCCTGCTCGCCCTGCTGCTGCTGACCGAGGCGCGCCGCCCCGCCCGGCTCGGCCCGACCGGCGAACTGGTGCTGCTGGCCGACCAGAACCGGTCACTGTGGAACCGGCCGCTCATCGCCGAGGGCCATGACCTGGTCCGCCGTTGCCTACGCCGCAACCGGCCCGGCCCGTACCAGATCCAGGCCGCGATCAGCGCTGTGCACACCGACGGCGCCGCCACCGACTGGCCCCAGGTCCTGGCACTGTACGACCAGCTCCTCGCGCTCGCGCCAACCCCGGTCGTGGCGCTCAACCGTGCGGTCGCCGTCGCCGAGGTGCACGGACCGGCGGTGGCCCTCGCCGCGCTGGAGGACGTCGACCTCCCGGGCTACCACCGGCTGCCTGCCACCCGAGCCGAACTACTGGCCCGGCTCGGACGCGACGACGAGGCCCGAGCCGCCTACGACCAGGCCGCGGCACTGGCCACCAACGAGACCGAGCGGGCGTACCTGGAGACCCGTCGCACCGAACTCACCCGTGAATGGAGAGCATCATGACCGCTACCTACACCGTCGACGTCTTTTCCAGCCTCGACGGCTTCGGCACCACCAGTGGAAACTGGGGCGGGTACTGGGGTAAGCAGGGCCCAGAACTGCTCGCGCACCGCCTGTCCGTGTACAGCGCGGAGCAGCGCATGGTGTTCGGGGCCAACACGTACCGGGTGTTCGCGCAGATGCTGGCCGCGAGCACGGAGGAGTCCGAGGTCCGCGACGCCTGGGTGACCCAGATGAGGAACCTCCCGGCGACGGTGGTGTCGAACACGCTGGAAGGCCCCCTCGACTGGCCGGACGCGACAGTCGTGCCCGGCGACGCCGTCGACGTCGTCGCCCGGCTCAAGGAGGAGTCCGCCGTGCCCCTGCGATCGCACGGCAGCCTGTCGTTGAACCGGGCGCTGATGGCCGCCGGGCTGGTCGACCTCGTCCAGGTGACGATCTTCCCGGTGGTCACCGGACAGACCGGCACCGAGCCGATCTTCCAGGGAGCGGCCGACTTCGACCTGGAGTTGATCGAGAGCCGGACCCTCGACGGCCGTACCCAGGAGCTCGTCTATCGACCCACCCTGCACGTCTGAGCCGTCCCGGCGATGATGTCGGCGATCGCGTCGAACGGGTCGTACTGGCCAATCTCCTTGGCCAAGACCTGCGCCTGGGAGCGGTAGCCGGGGTCGTTCAGCACCGTCTGCACCGCGGCGCGCAACTCGATGATCCCCGGCGTGCTGGTGCGCAGGTTGACCCCGGTGCCGGTCCACTCGACGCGGGCGGCCACCTCCGGCTTGTCCTCACTGGCACCGGCGACCACCAACGGCACTCCGTGGTACAGGGCGGTCTGCACCCCGCCGTAACCGCCGTTGGTGACCAGTGCGTCGGCGTGCGGAAGCAGCCGGTCGAACGGTACGAAGCTGGCCAGCCGCACGTTGTCCGGCACGTCGTGCAGGGCCTGGCGTACCAGGGCTGGGCCGTCGTCCCGTGCGGTGGCGGCGACGACGAGGACGTCGAGATCGGCAAGGGCCCGCACTGTGGGGATGACCAGGTCGTTCAGATCGTTGTTGGCGACAGTTCCCTGGGTGACGACCACCACCGGTTGGCCGGACGACAGCTCAGGCCACCAGGCCGGCTCCTCGTAGTCGTCACTGCGGGAAGGAGGAAGCGTACCGACGAAGCGCAGGTGCGCCGGAAGATCGCTGCGGGGGTACTCGAAGCCGGGCACGGTCAGCTGCAGGTAGTGGTCCGTACGGCGGAAGGGCGCGTCGAAAAGGTAGTCCGGCAGCGTCACGCCCAACTCCTTCAGCGTTGCCTCGCCGAATGTCTGCAGAGCGGCGAAGACCTGGCGCGCCTCGGCGTTCATCGCTCGGTTGCGGGCGCGTGCCTCCTCGCCCGACGTCGGCAGTATTCCGGGGCCGAAAGCCGGGGTGTCCTCGCTCTGGATCACCAGGGGGACCGAGCCCAGCGTCACGAGCGTCGGGCGTTCCTCCGGCGCCTTGGCGAGGCTGAGCGCCGGTATCGACCAGAATCCGAGCTCACCCAGCACCACGTCCGCGGGGAACTCGGCCAGCAGTGCCCGCAGACCCTGCAGCTGGGCGGGCAGGTGGCCCAGGAAGAAGTTCTCGAAGTCGAACGACAGCTGGGCTGGCCCTGGCGGCAGTGTGGCTCGCGTCGGAAAGAGGGCGTCCAACCTCCGGTCGTCGAGGTCGGCTTCCGGAGGTAGCGCCTGGAACCGCGCCCCGATCGCCAGAGCGCGCTCCTCGAACCGGGAGCCGGTGTACACGACCACCTCGTGACCACGCCCGACCAGGTCCGCCGCGACCGTGAGGACCGGGCTCACGTGACCCTGAAAAGGGGTCGATCCAACTATCACCTTGGCCATTCGCGTCTCCTCTTGTCGACGTGGTTGCCGAACCGGAACGGCAGCCCGGCCTGTCGGCACCCGCGCGAGTCACCTGTTGCTGCCCGGGTGCCGCGGTGCTTGTCCGTCCGCGATCTGGATGATCGTCTTGCCCGGCGCGCGGTGGTGACGGGCGAAAGCCGAGGCCGTTTCGTGCAGCGGTCGGACGCCGCCGACGATGGGTTTGAGCCGTCCGGTCCGCAGGCGTTGGGCGAGGTCGATCAGCCGGGCGCGATCAGGCTCGACAACGAAGAAGATGGCTCGCCCGTCCTTCGGCTGGACGGTCGGCGGCATGGCGATGGTGACGACGGTGCCGCCCGGGCGTACCAGGTCGGTCGATCGCTGGAGGATGTCGCCACCGATGACGTCGAGCACCACGTCCACCTCGCCGAGCTGGTGCAGGTCGTCGGCGTCCAGGTCGACGAAGGTCTGCGCGCCGAGATTGAGCGCGAGATCACGGTCGTCGGCTCGGCCGGTGCCGATCACGTGGGCGCCCACCTCCCGGGCGAGTTGAACGGCGATCGAGCCGACGCCGCCCGCGGCACCATGAATGAGGACGGTCTGGCCAGTCGCGAGGTGGGCGTGGTCGAACAGGCCCTGCCAGGCGGTCAGTCCGGAGATGGGCAGCGCTGCTGCCACGGTGTGGTCGATGTCGGCCGCGAGCGGAGCGAGGTTGCGAGCCTCCACCGCGGTGTATTCGGCCAGGGATCCGTTGCGCGTCCAGTCGGTCAGTCCGAACACCCGCTGGCCCACGGTGAGGCCGGTGGTTCCGTACCCGAGTTCGACCACGACTCCGGACAACTCGTGGCCGGGGATGCTGGGTGTCCGGTCGCGGCCGGCACGATCGGTCCACGTCCCCGGCCAATCGAGTTCACCGGGGGTGAAGCCGGCGGCGTGGACGCGCACGACGACGTCGTTCTCCGCGGCATGGGGGTACGGCATATCGGTCAGGGTGAGACCGCCGACACCCGCGTCACGGTCGCGTACGGTGATCGCTCGCATGGACGTCCAATCAACTCGGCCAGGGCGAACCGACGATGCGTTCGACCGTCGTCACGCGCTGGAAGCCGGGAATGAAGTGTTCGAGGATGTCGGAGTTCACGGTGCCGTTCGTGGTCTCGGGGCGGTTCTTCAGCCCGTCGACGTGGGCGCGCAGGAACTCGTTCTTGAAGTCCCCTCGTGGATGAGCGGCGAGGATGTCGGCCAGCTGATCGTGTTCCAGCCCGTCCAGACCGAGGCCGAGCACATCGGTCAGGACACCGAGGTACGTGGTCGCGATCTCCGGGCCCATCCGGTCGGGAATGCCCGGCGAGGTGTGCAGCGCGATCGCCGTCCACACGGTTTCGGCGGCGGCAGTCGAGAAGCCCCGGCCCAGAAGGAACGCGCGCGCGTGGTCGGCGCCATCGATCTCGAAGCGCTGCTCGCCGTCGGCGAACGGGGTCAGGAGGCCGGAGTCGTGGAACATGGCCGCCAGATAGAGCAGCTCCGGGTCCGGTTTCACGCCAAGCCGGCGAGCGTGAATCAGACCGAAGAGGAAGACGCGGCGGGAGTGGTGGAAGATGACTGGTCTGGTCGTTTCCTGGATGTGCCTGGTTGCTTCGGCTACCGCCGCCGTCTCAGGAATCTCCAGCCCCCCGATGACCTCTGACATGTCCTCCGACCTTTCCGGCAGTGTGCGGACGTGCTGACGTCCTCCATGCTGCCTAGCGATCGTCGTACGCCGCCGCCCTCGTCCGGCCAGGAATCCCTCATATCCGGACACGGTTCACGGCCGGTAATGGCGTGCTACCGAAATGCGGGCTAGGGCCTGTCCTGTCGACCTTGAATCGACTGGTCAGGTGACGTCACCCCGAGGGATCATGAGGCGTGACCGATGCTGATGCGGTGCTGAGGATCGCGGATTTGCGCCGAGCGTGCTCGATGCTGTTGGACGCGGCGGAGAGTCGGTTCGGTCCTCAAATCCAGCTGTCACAGCTCAGCGTCGACTACTACTGGAACGTCGATCTTCGCGCGGCATTCGCGATGGTCCCGCGGCCCGAGCTGGAGATCGACTGCGGGCAGAGCAGCGACGATCTCGCAGAGCTGTCCAGCCTCCTCCAGCGAGATCCGGAGGACGTTGTATCGCTGTGGCACGACCTCGCGCACATGAGCGGGCTCTTGCGGCTGCTGGCGTACCTCGACCTGCCTGACTCGGGCGAGGTTCGCGGCAACTAGCTGTTGCTGCCGATTACCGGAGCCAGATGATGGCGGCGATGAGGATCAGACTGGACCGGTAGAGCGATGCGCGTTTGGCGTAGCGGGTAGCGAGGTCGCGCCATTGTTTGAACCGGTTGAAGCAGCGTTCCACGACGTTGCGCTTCTTGTAGATCACCTTGTCGAAGGCTGGCGGTCGCCCGCCGACGCTGCCTCTGGCCGCTCGGCGGGCGACTTGGTCGGTGCGCTCCGGGATGACGTGCCGGATTCCTCGCTGCCGCAGGGCTCGACGAGTCGAGTCATGCGCGTAGCCCTTGTCCGCGATCAGCACCTCGGGACGCTTGCGTGGCCGGCCGGGCCCGGGCTCGTTAACGCGGATCGCGTCGAGCAACGCCAGAAGCTGCGGGTTGTCGCCGGCCTGACCTGGAGTGAGCAGGATCGACAACGGCCGGCCGCGTCCATCGACGGCCAGGTGGATCTTCGTGCTCAGCCCTCCACGGGACCGGCCGATGGCCTCACCATCTTGCGCACCAGGCGTCGCCGCACTTGCCGGGGAGCCCCCTTTTACGGGCGCCAGCGGCATGCTGGTGCGCCCGCACGATCGACGAGTCGATACTGATCGTCCACTGCACCGGTGTGCCGTCGTCATGCACCTGCGCCGCAGCCAGGATCCGATCCCACGTGCCGTCCGCCGTCCAGCGGCGCAGCCGCTCATGGCAGGTCTTCCACGGCCCGAAGCGCTCCGGCAGGTCACGCCACGGCGCACCCGTGCGCAGCTTCCACAAAATCCCGTTGATGACCTGACGGTGATCCCGCCACCGCCCCCGCGCACCACCCGGCTCCGGCAGCAGCGGCGCGATCACAACCCACGCCTCATCGGTCAGCTCACCACGACGCACCACCGGAACATCGTCAACGACCAACCACTACAAGATCGACAGGACACGCCCTAGTGCACCGCCCTTCAGGGCGGTGGTGAAAGCCCGCGTGGGAGGGCCGTCAAGGCCCGATCGTGCCCTAGGTCGGACGGTTCTGTAGTAGGTGAACGTGGTTGTCCTCGCCGTTGAACTCGACCAACTCGGTGTCGAAGTCGGCGCACACCGTCCGCATGATGTCCTCCATCCGGTTGAGGTGTTGGTCAGAGAGGACTCGGTGCCGGTACTTGGTCACGAAGACCAAGTGGGCGTGTAACGCGAAAGTGCAGTGTGTACCGGTGCGGATGTCTCCGAGGCCAGCCATAGGCCAGTTAGATTCGATCCCGTGCAGCTTCGGTACAACTACCGGCTCTACCCGGATGGCGCCCAGCGTGAGGCGCTGGCGAAGGCGTTCGGGTGTGCGCGGGTGGTGTTCAACGACGGGCTGCGCGTGCGACAGGAAGCACACGAGGCTGGCCTGCCGTATCCGACGGACGCCGAGCTGTCCAAGCGGGTTACCGTGGCCAAGTTGACCCCGGAGCGGGCGTGGCTGGGCGAGGTGTCATCGGTGGTGTTGCAGCAGGCCCTCGCGGACCTGAACAAGGCCTACCGCAACTTTTTCGCCTCGCTGTCGGGCAAGCGCAAGGGTCGCAAGGTCGCCGCTCCCCGGTTCCGGTCCCGCAAGGACAGCCGGCAGGCCGTCCGGTTCACCGCCAACGCCCGGTTCAAGGTCCTCGACAACGGTCGACTGCGGCTGCCGAAGATCGGCGATCTGGAAGTCCGTTGGTCGCGGGAGCTGCCGGCTGCGCCGACTTCGGTGACGGTGGTCCGAGACGCCGCCGGTCGGCACTTCGCCTCGTTCGTGGTGCAGACCGCCGACCAGCCGTTGCCCGAGCTGGACTCGGAGGTCGGCATCGACCTGGGGTTGACGCACTTCGCGGTCATGTCCGACGGGACGAAGGTGAGCGCGCCGAAGTTCCTGCGCCGTGCAGCCCGCAAGCTGCGCCGGTTGCAGCAGGGCTTGTCCCGCAAGCAGCGGGGCAGCAACAACCGCAAGAAGGCCGTCCGGAAGGTCGCCCGCGCGCACGCGAAGGTGGCCGACACCCGGCGGGACTGGCAGCACAAGCTTTCGACGCAGATCATCCGTGACAACCAAGCGGTGTTCGTCGAGGACCTGTGCGTGAGCGGTCTCGCCCGGACACGGTTGGCGAAGTCGGTGCACGACGCTGGGTGGTCGCAGTTCGCGGCCATGCTGCAGTACAAGGCCGCCCGGCACGGGCGCACCTTCGCCCGGGTAGATCGGTTCTTCCCGTCGACCCGCATGTGCTCGGACTGCGGCCGGATCAACGACAAGATGGCGCTCAACGTCCGGACGTGGGGCTGCCCATGCGGCAGCCTGCACGACCGAGACGTGAACGCCGCCAAGAACATCAGGGCCGCCGGACGGGCGGACCTCAACGACCGTGGAGCGCAGGTAAGACCGACACCCGTGCCGGCACCGCGCAGGGAAACGGTAACCCGCCGGGAGCGTGCCCCTTCGGGGGTATAAGACCGGAATCTCCGCCCCTCAAGGCGGAGAGGGCGTCAACAATGAGCGGTGCTGAACACCGGTCCGCATCGCGTCGCGATCTTCGTCTACGACGGGGTGACGTTGTTGGATGTCGCCGGTCCGGCGGAGGTGTTCAAGGAGGCGAACCGCTTCGGCGCCGACTACCGGATCGTGCTGCTGTCGCCGACCGGGGCGGATGTCACGTCGAGCCTCGGGGTTCGGATGGCCGTCGACGGTGCCGTTTCTGCCGAGCCCGCCTTCGACACGCTACTGGTGGCCGGGTCCGACCACTATCCGCGCACCCGGGTGCCCGCCGACCTGGCCGATGCCGTACGCGTACCGGTGGCGGTGGCGGGAAGGGTCGCTTCGATCTGCACGGGGGCGTTCGTCCTCGCCGCCGCTGGTGTCCTCGATGGGAAGCGTGCGACCACGCACTGGCAGGTTGCGCACGAGCTTGCGGCCCGGTATCCAGCGTGCCGCGTCGAGCCGGACGCGATCTACGTTCGCGACGGCACCACGTACACCTCGGCAGGGGTGACGGCCGGTATCGACCTGGCGCTCGCGCTCGTCGAAGAGGACCACGGGCCCGACCTGGCGCGCGACGTCGCACGCGCCCTGGTGGTGTACATGCAGCGGGCGGGCGGCCAGTCCCAGTTCTCCGCGCCGTTGCAGGGACCGCCGCCCCGGTCGGCGGCGCTGCGGACAATCACCGACGTGGTGACGGCGAACCCCCGCGGAGGGCACTCGCTCACCGAACTCGCCAAACACCTCAACGTGAGCACCCGGCAGCTCACCCGACTCTTCCACGACGAGTTGTCCACCACCCCGGCCCGCTACGTGGAGAACATCCGCTTCGACATGGCGAGGGCGTTGCTCGACCAGGGCCACACCGCGACGCAGGCCGCGACCCTCGCCGGGTTCCCCAGCTACGAGAGCATGCGACGGGTCTTCGCCCGGAAGCTGTCGATCAGCCCCGCCGCCTACCAACGCCGGTTCGGTACGGCTCGCCGCGCCCAGCCGGGTTAGTGCCTCGCTCGGCCATCCGCCCGAACTGGGCGGATGGCCAAGCGGATCGGCCGGCTCCGATCACCACTGGTGGGCGACGTCGAGCACCACCCGGCTGTGGGTGCCGGGGCCGGCGAGCACCAGCACCCGGAACGGCAACCGCGCCCGTACGCCGACGGCGAAGGTGCTGTAGCCCTCGAAGCTGCCGCCGAAGACCACGTCGCGCAGCGTCGGGTAGCGCAGCAGGTTCGCCACGTGCTCACCGACCGCGTAGGGCACGGTGCCCAGGTGGTCGTCGTCGTACGCCGGGGCCCGCAGCGAGACCCGCAGCAGCGCGCCGCCGGCGGTGTACGGCGACAGCGCCAGCCCTTCGCCCTCGGTCCACGTCTCGCCGTAGCCGATCGCGTAACCGTCCACCGGGCCGTTGAACTCGAACACGACCCGGTCGTAGCAGTCGTGCCGGCCGGTCCGTACGTCGACCAGCGGGGCGTCGCTCAGCGCGCCGGCCGTCTTCTCCGCGCTGCCCCAGGTGATCCCGCAGTACGCCGCTGCGGTCGTGGTGCCCGCGGCGGTGCTGCTGCCGGCGCTGGCGATCAGCCCGGCGAGAACGACCGCCAACGCGGTCAGTGCGCTCTTGATCCTCATCGTGGTTCTCCGTTCGAGAGTCGGGGCCACAAGGTGGCGGCGCTGCCGGTGACCCTCTGCCGCCACCGTCGTCCTGCCCCGGCACAGGCGCTTCGCCGCGGCGTAACCGCGGGGTAACAGCCGCCACGTCGCCGGTATGACGCTTCCGCTATGCCGAACATCGATCGCCGTCACATTAATATCTACGTGCATCGATGACCCGGTGGCCGACGGCCGCCGGACGACCGCAGGGGAGTACCCGATGTTCCGAGGACAACTGAGACGCGCGGCGCTGGCCATGCTGGTGGCGATCCTGGCGGCGGCCGGGGTGCAGCTCGCCACCGGTACGCCGGCCGCCGCCGTCCGGACCGTCTACTACGACGCGAGCCGGACCGGCGAGTTCCGCACCAACTTCGACCAGGCGGCGCAGATCTGGAACAGCCGGGTCAGCACCGTCCGACTTCTGCCCGGAACCCCGGCCAGCATCACCATCTACGTCGACGACGGCTGGCCCCGCGCGCAGCCGACCGGCCTCGGCTCGGGCCGGATCTGGATGGGCCGCACGGCCGTCAACCAGGGCTACGACCGCACCCGCATCGCCACCCACGAAGTCGGCCACATCCTGGGCCTGCCGGACCGGCGCACCGGCCTCTGCTCCGACCTGATGTCCGGCAGCAGCGCACCGGTCTCCTGCCGCAACGCTAACCCCAGCGCTGCCGAGGCGAGCCGGGTGAACTCGCTGTTCGCCGGCACCCTGGCCGCGCCGGCCAGCACGACGTACACCTGGAACGGCGCCTCCGACATCGAGCCGTTGGTGGTCGGCGGCCGGCCTGCAACGGAGAACTACCCCTTCATGGTGTACGTCTCCGGCTGCACCGGCACGCTGATCAAGGGCAACTGGGCGGTCACCGCCAAGCACTGTTCGACGCCGTCCTCGGTGCGCGTGGGCAGCATCAACCGTTCCAGCGGCGGGACCGTGGTGCGGGTGACCCGTGCGGTCAACCACCCGAGCGTCGACGTCAAGCTGCTGCAACTGGCCAGCTCGGTCACGTACGCGCCGGCCCCGATCCCGAGCACCTCCGGCGCGGTCGGCACCGCCACCCGGATCATCGGCTGGGGCCAGACCTGCGCCCCGCGGGGCTGTGGTTCGGCTCCGGCCGTGGCAAACGAACTCGACACGTCCATCGTGGCCGACAGCCGGTGCTCCGGCATCAACGGCCCGTACGAGATCTGCACCAACAACACCAACGGCAACTCCGGCGCCTGCTACGGCGACTCGGGTGGGCCGCAGGTGCGCCGGGTCAACGGAGTGTGGAACCTGATCGGCGCCACGAGTCGGGCCGGCAACAACAACTCCACCTGCGCCACCGGCCCGTCCATCTACGTCGACCTGCCGTCGATCCGCTCGTGGATCTCCACTCAGGTGGGTGGCCTGCCGGTCTGACCATCATCGACATCGCGGGCGGGGGCGAGCGCCAGACGCGCCCCCGCCCCGGTGTGCCGGTGTCACCCACGCGATCCCACGATGCGGTACGGTGCGTGGCATATCCGGCACATCGGAGGTGGCGTCATGCCTACCGTCGTCGTCATCGCGCTGACCCTCGCCCTCGCGCCCGCGCCGTCCCCGTCGGCCACCTCGAATCCGCTCGGTGACATCGTCGGCGGCGTCGGCCAGATCGTCGACGACCTGCTCGGCGGCGACACGCCGAGTGTCGCTCCGACGCCGAGCGTCACCCCCACCGGGGCGGCCACGCCGAGTCGCCCACCGGTCGCCGGCCAGCCCAGCCCGGTGGAACCCATCGCGATCCCCAGGCCCACCGGGTCGGCGGGCAGTGCTCCCGCACCCGCAGCCCCCGATCGCCGCACCGCTGGGGAGGGCACCGGCACCCGCGAGGCCACCGTGCCCTGGCGCGACGGCGACACCCCCGCACCGACCGCCCCGCCGGCGCTCGCCAACCCCACCCGGGATGCCTGGCCACCCGTGTCATACCTGCTGGTCGTGGCGGTCCTCGCGGTGCTGGGTCTGCTGCTCCTGCGCCGCCGGGCCCCGGTCCCCGCCGCCGCACCCGACCCCGGTCCCGTACCGGAATCCGGGCCGGCACCGGATCCCGGCCCGGTGCCGGAGAATGTCAGCCGATTGCCGACCAGCCTCAACGCCATCTACGAGATGGGCCGGCAGGACGAGCGACTCGAACAGGAGCGCCGCCGACGAACCTGAGGGCACGCCGTCCTCACGACGCCGAGTAGGCGCCCTCACGCCGGGGGATCTCGTCGTCGTACGCCCCGACCGGCCCGCTGTAGCGGGCCTTGCCCTTCGGGTACGGCCAGGCGTTCGCGGTGCACCCGTGCAGGCCCAGCGTCTGCTGCTGCATCACCGGCGCCGGCCGGCCCCGCCCGGGGCACCGTTCGTGGCCGTACCCGAGTTTGTGCCCCACCTCGTGGTTGACCATGTACTGCCGGTAGGTCTCCAGGGTCGCGCCGTAACCCGGCACCCCCTTGGCCCAGCGCGCCACGTTGAGCACCACCCGGCCACCGTTGCGGCAGGAGGTGTAGGCGTCCGGCACGTCCTGGCAGAGGGTGTCGCGGGTGCCGGGGGTCGCCAGGTAGATGGTGAAGTCGGTCGGTTCGCCGGCGCCGACCCGGCGCAGCCGCCACGCCCCGCCCGCCGTCCACCCGCGTGGGTCGTTCAACGTCGTGGTGATCGCCGTGGCGATGTCCTTCGCCGGCAGGCCCCGGATGTCGCGCTCCACAGCGACCCGGTAGCGCAGCAACCGGCCGGCCGTCGCGCGCCCGGGGGTTGTCTCGCCGGGCGCCACCGACCAGCGGTTACCGCCGGTGGCGGGGTAGCTGACCGGGATGACGGGCGCGGAACTTGGTCGGACCTCGGCGGCCCCGGTCGGCCGGCCGACAGGTGTCGCCGGTCCGCTGGGCAGCGGTCCGGCGGCGACCGGGTCGGTGGCGGGTTGCCCGGCGGCGGGCAGGCCGCACCCGGTGAGCAGCGCCACCACCAGCAGCGACGCCATCGAGGCGGGACCCCGGCGGCGGGTAACCTTCGTCGACATGTCTCTCCCCTCGCGCGTCGCTCGGCGGCGGCGCGGAGGAGAAGACGGGTGACCGTGGCGAAAAGTTGATGTGACCCAGGGCTCAACCTTTTGCCGGCCTCGCCCGTCTCTAGCTCTGTGGCACGGGGAGGGTTCGCGGTGGCGCGGGGTGACGCGGAATTCGTCGAGTTCGCGCGGGCGGCGTCCGCGCGACTGGTGCACGCCGCGTTCCTGATGACCGGTGACCACCACCAGGCCGAGGATGCCGCGCAGACCGCCCTGGTGCGCACCTACGCGTCGTGGTCGCGGATCCACGACGACGACGCCTACGGGTACGCCCGCCGCACGCTGGTCAACCACCTGGTCGACGGGTGGCGACGGCCGATGCGGGAGTACCCGACCGATGAGGTGCCGGAGCAGCGGCGCGGCGATGTGGCCGACGACGTGGCCACCCGGCGCTGGTTGATCACCATCCTCGGTGCGCTCAGCCCCCGGGAGCGCGCCATCGTCGTCCTGCGCTATTACTTCGACCTGCCGGAGGCGCAGGTGGCCCGGGAACTCTCCGTATCCGTCGGCACGGTCAAGAGCACCAGCTCGCGAGCTCTGGAGAAGTTGCGCACCGCCGCGCCCCGCACGTCCGATGAGGAGGCGCGCCGATGAGCGAGCTGGAACGGCTCCGCCACGCCATGCGGGCGACCGAGCGCCCCGACGCCGTGCTCGACCTGGACACCGTGATGCGCGAGGGACGTCGGTTGCGGACCCGTCGACGCGTCGCCGGAGCCGGGGCGGCGACGCTCGCGACCGGCCTGGCCGCCGTGGTCGTCGTGGTGGCGGTCGGCGCGTCCGGGCCGGGTGATCCGGCGCCGACCGAGCACCCACCGTCGGTCGCCGTCGCTCCGCCGTCGGTCGGTGTCTCGCCGTGGGAGGAGAAGTCGCCGGGCTCCACGCCACCGCCGACGGTGGGCCGCGATGAGCCGCCACCGAAGCCGCTGGGCCAGTTCGTGGACAGCGGGGTGCGGCACGGCACCGACCGGCGGATCTACTACTTCGTCCGGGTGTCCGTGCCCGGTGAGCCCAAGGTGTCCATCGGACTGGCCGCCGGTCGCCAGGCTCCGGACGGCTCGGTGACCACGGACATCCTGGTCAACGACGTCGACGGCAGCGATCGCAGCGCCGGGTTCCACCAGATCGGCTACGACGAGGGCTCTGCCGCTCCGGTGCCCACCTTCGGCTACTTCGTCGGCCCCGCCAAGCGGATCATCGGCACTGTCGACGGTCGGCAGGTCGACGCCCGAGTGGCGCGATGGACTGTCGACAAGCAGGTGCTGATCTTCTGGTTCGACCCGGCGCAGCTCACCCCGGGGGAGCGGTTGGACGGCATCATCGCCCACGACAGCGGCGGCCGCCGACTCTGACGCACCTCCGGCGCTCAGGCCAGTCGACGCTCGATGGTCACCGTCGTGCCCTCGGCGGTGGAGACCAGCCGTACGTCGCCGTAGGCGTTCATCAGCAGCGCGCCGCGTCCCCGGTCCATCGCCGGCCGGCGGTCCCGCCAGGTGCCGAAGTCCCGTACCGAGATCCGGCTCAGCCCGCCACCCACCTGCACGCGCACCCGTACCTCCGGACGGCTGGGCCGCTGCGCGTGCTCGACGGCGTTGTTCATGGCCTCCGAGGCGGCGAGTAGGAGATCTTCCAGCACGTCCGGGTCGACGTCCAGGTCGTCCAGCGCGCCCCGGACGTCCCGACGCATCGCGGCGGCGGAGGTGGGTGCGGACGGGTACGTCCACCCGACGTCCAGGACGTCGCCCAGCCCATCCGGGTCGGCCGGCGCCTGCCCGACCACGGACGCGTCGCGGACAGGTTCGGCCGCCGGGGCCGGTGTGCCGGGGTCGACCGGGGTGGGTCGAGCCGGAGGAGTCGGGGCAGCGATCGTCGCCGGGTCGCCCGCGACGGCCGCGGCCGGGGTACGGTCGCGGGCTCGGCGGATGCTGGCCCGGATCCGGGCGATCAACTCGGCAGCGGCGAACGGTTTGACCAGGTAGTCGTCGGCGCCCAGGCTCAGGCCCTCCACGCTGGCCTCCCCACCGGCGCGGGCGGAGAGCACCAACACCGGCAGCGTCCGGGTCGCCGGGTCGGCGCGTAGCCGGCGCACCAGGTCGAAGCCGTCCAGCACCGGCATCATCACGTCGGTCAGGACCAGGTCGGGCAGGTCGCGGTGGATCTCGTCGAGAGCCTGCCGGCCGTCGGTGACGGCCCGCACCCGCCAGCCCTGCCCGGTGAGCAGCCGGGTGAGGTACGCCCGCATGTCGGCGTTGTCGTCGGCGAGCAGGATCCGGGCACCGGCCAGCTCGTCCGTGGCCGGTCCGGACGCGGGATCGGGCTCGGTCAGCGCGTCGTCCGGTTCGGTGAGCCAGCCCATCGCCTCCTCGACGGCGGCGCGGGCCGCGTCACCCCGCCCGTCCACCGCCGGCCCGGTGACCGCGGTGCGGTGCGCCGCCGACCAGGGCAGCGTCACGGTGAACCTGCTGCCGGCGCCCACCTGGCTCGTTACTCGCACGTCGCCGCCCTCCAGCCGGGCCAACTCGTGCACCAGGGCCAGGCCGATGCCGGTGCCCTCGTGACTGCGCGAGCGGGCGCCCCGCACCCGGTGGAAGCGTTCGAAGAGTTTCGGCAGGTCCCGTTCCGCGATGCCGATGCCGGTGTCCGCGACGGTGAGGCGCACCTCCTCGTCGTCGGCGTCGAGAGTGACCCGGATGCGGCCGATGAACGTGTACTTCAGCGCGTTGGAGAGCAGGTTCGTGACAATGCGTTCCCAGTTGACCGGGTCGACCGCGACCGGCCGGGGCAGCGGTGGGCAGCTCACCTCGAGGGTCAGCCCGGCCCGCTCGACGGCGGCCCGGAACACCCCGGCGAGCTCGGCGGTCAGCGCGGCCAGGTCCACCACCCGGGCGTCGCTGCGCGCCCGCCCGGCCTCCAGGCTGGAAAAGGTGAGCAGGCTGTTGACCAGCGTCAACAGTCGGGTGGCATTACGCCAGCCGGTCTCCACCCGTTCCCGCTGCACCGCCGCCAGTGGCGCGGTGGCGTCGGTGAGGGCGTCGGTCAGCGGACCGAGGATGAGAGTCAACGGGGTACGGAACTCGTGGCTGACGTTGGCGAAGAAGTCGGTCTTGACCCGGTCCAGTTCCGCCATCGCCTCGACCCGGCGCCGCTCCTCCTCGTACTCCTGGGCGTTGCGCACAGCCACGGAGATCTGCTGGGCGAGCAGCTGATGGAAGGAGCGATACGCCTCGTCGAGCCCTCGGCTGGGGCTGACCCCGGCGAGCAGGACGCCGAGCGGCTGATCCTCGTCGGCGGAGGGCAGCGGCAACGCCAGCGCGGTGCGGACCGGGTCGTTCCACGGGCCGGCGGGCAGCGGCAGCCGGTCGGCGACGTCGGTCACCGGTGTCGCCCGGCCCTCGGCGGCGTCTGCCAGCCCCCAGGCGTACGCGGGCGGGCCCGGGTCAGTCAGCTCGACGGCGTCCGGCAGGGCCCCGGCGTGCCCCCGGTCGCCGCCGGTGCAGGCGACCCGGCGCAGCGCCGTGCCGTCGCGCAGGTAGATGGCGGCGAACGGCACGTCCAGGGGGTGGCCGTCGATCACGTCGATCAGCCGGGTGCCGGTGGCGTCCACGTCGACGGTGCGCCCGTCGCCGAGCACGGACAGGTCGCGCAGGAGACGCAGCCGGCGTTCGCCGACCACCTGCTGGGTGACCTCGCTGCAGACGGTCAGTACGCCGACTGTGCGGCCGTCGTCGTCGCGGGCCGGGGCGTGCGAGACGCTGAAGTACGCCTCCTCGCGGTAGCCGGCCCGCTCCAGCAGCAGTTGCAGCGCGGGGACCCAGCTGGCCACCCCGGTCGCCATGGCCTCCTCGATCAGCGGGGCGAGCACGTTCCAGCCCTCGGCCAGCGTCACTCGTACGTCGTCGCCGAGCGCGGTGGGATGCTTGTCGCCGATCAGCGCGGAGTACGCGTCGTTGTAGAGCTGGGAGTAGCTCTCACCCCAGAGCAGCAGCATGGGATACCGGGAGGAGAGCACCATCCGGACGGCGGCGCGCAGGCTCTGTGGCCACCCGCCGACCGGGCCGAGCGGAGTGCCGGCCCAGTCCAGTTGTGCCATCAACCGCCCGGTGTCGCCGCCGCCGAGAAACAGGTCAGTGCTGGGTCGTGTCACGCTCGATCCGACCCCATCGCAAGCCCCCGTTCCGGGCCCGACGACCCCTACCGCGTTACCTACCCATCCTGACACCTCTACTCACCTGTGCCGACGCCGGTACCCACCGTCGAACCGGCGGCGGTTCGGGACGAACGACCGATGCTCAAGAAATAGATATCTGTAAGTGTCTCGGGTATCTCTCCAACCCCGAGGAGCCCTCATGAGAGGCAGAACGCTGAGCGCGGGAATCGCGCTTGCCGTGTTCGCCGGGATGACGGTGACGCTGGCCACCCAGCCGGCGACCGCGTCACCTTCGACCGCGACGACGGCGGTGACCCGGCCGATCGCCGCGGCCGCCGCGTTGGCCGCACCGGACATCTCCATCACCAACGTCCAGGCGCACCTGACCCAGTTCAACGCCATCGCCACCAGCAACGGTGGCAACCGACGGGCCGGCTCGGCCGGCTACACCGCCTCACTCAACTACGTCAAGACCAGGCTCCAGTCGGCCGGCTACACCGTCAGCGAGCAGTACTGCTCCAGCTGCCGGTACCCCTCGAACAACCTCATCGCCGAGTGGCCCGGCGGTCCGGCCGACCAGGTGGTCATGTTCGGCGCGCACCTGGACGGCGTCGCGGCCGGTCCGGGCATCAACGACAACGCCACCGGCTCGTCGACCCTGCTGGAGAACGCGCTGGTCCTGGCCGCGCAGAACCCGACCATGACCAAACGGGTGCGGTTCGCCTGGTGGACCGACGAGGAGCAGGGGCTCAACGGCTCCCGGTTCTACGTCAACTCGCTCAGCGCCACCCAGCGCGGCTACATCAAGGGTTACTACAACTTCGACATGGTCGGCTCGACCAACGGCGGCTACTTCATCAACCGGGTCAGCTCGACCACGGCTGCGCCGCTGAAGGCGTACTGGGACTCGTTGGGCCTGCAACCGGAGGAGAACGTCGAGGGCCAGGGCCGCTCCGACGACTACTACTTCCAGCAGGCCGGCATCCCCACCTCGGGGTACGCCGCCGGCGCCAGCGCCCGCAAGACCAGCGCCCAGGCGGCCAAGTGGGGCGGTACCGCCAACTCCGCGTACGACCCGTGCTACCACCGGTCCTGCGACACCACCGCCAACGTCAGCGCCACAGTGCTGAACCGGGCGGCCGACGGTGTCGCGTACGCGCTGTGGCAGCTCGCCGTTGGCGGCGGCACCCCGACCTGCACCGGCGGTCAGGTGGTCGGAAACGGTGGCTTCGAGAGCGGCAGCACGCCGTGGACCGCGTCCTCCGGCGTGATCACCAACGCCAGCGGCCAGCCCGCCCGGACCGGGTCGTACAAGGCGTGGCTCAACGGGTACGGCAGCACCCGCACCGAGAGCCTCTCGCAGTCGGTGACCCTGCCGGCCGGCTGCTCCACGTACACCCTGTCGTTCTGGCTGCACATCGACACCGCCGAGACCACCAGCTCCACGGCGTACGACCGGCTCACAGTGCAGGCGGGTTCGACCACGCTGGCGACGTACTCGAATCTCAACGCCGCGAGCGGCTATGTGCAGCGCAGCCTCAATGCGGCCGGGTTCGCCGGGCAGACGGTGACGCTGCGGTTCACCGGCACCGAGGACTCGTCGTTGCAGACCACCTTCGTGATCGACGACGTGACGTTGCAGGCGAGCTGACCGCGTACCCGAGAAAGGGCCGCCACCGGTTCTTCCCGGTGGCGGCCCGTTGCGTCGTGGGTCAGGGGAGCTGCGGGTAGAGCGCGGCGACGCCGCCGGCCAGCCCGGCCCGTACCTGGCGGCTGAGGTCGTCGGCGAGGATCTCGTACGCGTCGGCCTCGATGCCGTCCACGCCGATCCGGGCGATCGCCGCCGGGTCGGACTTCGGGCCGGTGATGTCCGCGGCCATGTCGGTGTCCAGGTAGCCGACGTGCAGGCCGGCGACCCGGACGCCCCGGTCGGCCAGTTGGACGCGCAGCACGTTGGTCATCGCCCACTCGGCGGACTTGGCGGCGCTGTAGGCCGCGTGGGTCGGGGAGCCGAACCAGGACAGCACGGAGAGCACGTTGAGGATCGTTCCGCCGCCGTTGCCGGCGATGACCGGCGCGAACGCCCGGATCGTCGACAGGGTGCCGATGTAGTGGGTCTCCAACTCCAGCCGGACGAGGTCCAGGTCGCCGTCGAGGAGGTCGGTCCGGGTGTCGATGCCCGCGTTGTTGATCAGCAGGTTCACGCCGCCGGCCAGCTCGGCGGCGGCGGCCACCGAGGCGGGGTCGGTGATGTCGAGGCGGACCGGCGTCACGCCGGGTAGGTCGACGCTGTCGGGGTTGCGGGCGCCGGCGTAGACGGTGGCGCCCCGGGCGAGGAGCTCGGCGGCCAGGTGCCGGCCGAGGCCACGGTTGGCGCCGGTGACGAGGGCGGTGCTTCCAGCGATCTTCATGGCCGTCACGCTATCCGACCTGACTTCTGTTAGGCAAAGTCAGCTATGTCACGGGGGCGGCCGGCCGGATCGGGAATACGACCCGGACGCGCCCACACCCCGACCGGTGACGACTCGTATCCTTTCCGCGAACCTTCGCACGAGCCGAGATGGGAGACGGTGTGAGCAACCAGGCCGAAACGTTGGAATTCCAGGCCGAGGCGCGTCAGCTCCTCCAGTTGGTGGTCCACTCGATCTATTCGAACAAGGACGTCTTCCTGCGGGAACTCATCTCGAACGCGTCCGACGCACTGGACAAGCTTCGGCTGGCCACCCTCGTCGACAAGGACCTCGTCGCCGACACCGACGACCTGCACGTCGCCTTGGAGATCGACCGCGACGCCCGCACCCTCACCGTGCGCGACAACGGCATCGGGATGACCCGCGACGAGGTCGTCCAGCTGATCGGCACGATTGCCAAGTCGGGCACCGCCGAGCTGCTGCGCCAACTGCGCGAGTCCGCCGACGCCCACGCCAAGCAGGACCTCATCGGCCAGTTCGGCGTCGGCTTCTACGCCGCGTTCATGGTCGCCGACCGGGTCACCCTGCTGACCCGCAAGGCCGGCGAGACCGGCGGCACCCGCTGGGAGTCCACCGGCGAGGGGACGTACTCGATCGAGGCGGTCGACGAGGCGCCGCAGGGCACCACTGTGACGCTGCACCTCAAGCCGGCCGACACCGAGGACAACCTGCACGACTACACCGCCGAGTGGACCGTCCGCGAGATCGTCAAGCGCTACTCCGACTTCATCGCCTGGCCGATCCGGATGAGCGTCGAGCGCCCCGGCGCCGACGGTGAGGCCGCCACCCACGAGGTGCAGACCCTCAACTCGATGAAGGCGCTCTGGGCGCGGCCCCGCGACGAGGTCGACGCCGCCGAGTACAACGAGTTCTACAAGCACGTCAGCCACGACTGGGCCGACCCGCTCGAGGTCGTGCACATGAAGGGCGAGGGCACCTTCGAGTACGAGGCGCTGCTCTTCCTGCCCAGCCACGCCCCACTGGACCTGTTCTCCCCGCAGGGCCGCCGTGGCGTCCAGCTCTACGTCAAGCGCGTCTTCATCATGGACGACTGCGAGGCGCTGGTCCCGACCTACCTGCGCTTCGTCAAGGGCGTGGTCGACGCGCACGACCTGTCGCTGAACATCTCCCGGGAGATCCTCCAGCAGGACCGGCAGATCCAGATCGTCCGCCGCCGCCTGGTCAAGAAGGTCCTCGCCGCGGTCAAGGACCTCAAGGTCAACCACGCCGAGCGCTACCGCACCTTCTGGACCGAGTTCGGCGCGGTCGTCAAGGAAGGGCTGATCGACGACACCGACAACCGGGACACCCTGCTGGACATCCTGTCGGTGGCCTCCACCAACGACCCGGCCGAGCCCACCGACCTGGCCGGCTACGTGTCGCGGATGAAGGACGGCCAGAGCGACATCTGGTACGCCACCGGCGAGTCCCGGGGCGCCATCGAGAACTCTCCGCACCTGGAGGCGTTCCGGGCCAAGGGGCACGAGGTGCTGCTGCTCACCGACCAGGTCGACGAGGTGTGGGTCGAGCGGGTCGGCACGTACGACGGCCGGCCACTGCGCTCGATCGCCAAGGGCGAGATCGACCTGGACACCGATGAGGAGAAGCAGCAGGCCGAGGCCGAGCGCGAGCAGCAGCGACAGGAGTTCGCCGGGCTGCTCGACTGGCTGGGGACCACCCTCACGGACAGCGTCCGGGAGGTCCGCCTGTCGTCGCGGCTGACCACCTCACCGGCCTGCGTCGTCGGCGACGCCCACGACCTCACCCCGACCCTGGAGAAGATGTACCGGGCGATGGGGCACGAGATCCCCACGACCAAGCGGATCCTGGAGATCAACCCCGGTCACCCGCTGGTGTCCGGGCTGCGCAAGGCCCACGAGCAGGGCAGCGACCCCGCCGCCCTGACCGAGACCGCCGAGCTGCTCTATGGCCTGGCGGTGCTCGCCGAGGGCGGTGAGCTGACCGACCCGGCCCGCTTCACCCGGACGCTCGCCGACCGGCTGGCGCGCACCCTGTAGGCGTACCCCTTCGGCTGCGGGGTTCCCGGATCACCGGGAAGCCCGCAGCCGGCGGGCCGCTACCAGCGGTTCCAGTGGGCGAACGCGTCCGCGTCGGCCCGCGGACCGGGCTTGAAGTCGGTGCCCAGGGTGTACGCCACCGGGGTGAGGGCGACCTGCACAACCGTGTCGTAGGGGATGCCGAGCAGTTCGGCCATCTCCCGCTCGCAACTGAGATGGCTGGTGGTCCAGGCGGTGCCGAGCCCGCGTTCCCGGGCGGCCAGCATGAAGCTCCAGAACGCCGGGATGACCGAACCCCAGGCCCCTGCCTGCCCGCGCACGCTGTCCAGTTCGGCGCGTGACTCGACGCGTAGACAGGGGATGAGCAACAGCGGAACCTCGTGCAGGTGGTCCGCCAGGTGCGCCAGACTGCCGGCGATCCGACCCCACTGCTCGGAAGCGAAGTCCATCCGGCTGAAGGCCGGCCCAGTGCCGCCCGACGCCGGTGGCGGCGCCATCAGGCCGAGCCGCCACAGTCGGGCGACGGCCGCCCGGGTCTCGCGGTCCTCGACGAAAATGAAGTCCCAGCGCTGCCTGTTGCGGCCACTGGGTGCCTGAAGCGCGATGCGCAGGCAGTCCTCGATCACGTCGCGGGGGACCGGGCGTCCGAGGTCGAGACGTTTGCGGACGGCGCGGGTCGTGCTCAGGACCTCGTCGGCGGACAGGCCCAGCGTGCTCGGCGGGTTCTTTCCGGCCGACGCGGCGTCGGTCATGCGGGCACCTCCACTCGCTCCGGCAGGTCGAGGTTGGCGATGATCGAGGAAAGGACGCCCGGAAACCGGTCGTTGATCTCGTCGGCCCGCAACTCGTGGCGACGGAAACTGCCGTTCGGCGTGACACGGAGGACGCCGGCGGCCCGCAGGACCTTCAGGTGATGCGAGAGCGTGGAAATGCTGACCTCGGACAAGGCGTCGAACTGGCCGCAGACGACACCGCCGGCCTGCGCCAACTGCCGTACGACGCTGAGGCGCACCGGGTCGGCCAGGGCGCCGAGCAGGGTGGCCAGGTCGACCGAGGTGAGATCGGGATGATGCAGGGCTCTCATGGAGGCCATGCTAGCTTTCATTTCGTGATTTCGAAAATTATCCAAATGATGAGCGGAGCATGGTCATGCCTGTCGACACTGTGATCTTCAGCGGGGAGGGCCCGCATGCCGACCCCTGGCACCCGCTGGCCGAAACCAGTGCCACGCTGGCCCGGCTGATCGGCGACGAGGGTTCGGTCGCGGTCGTGACAGCCGTCGACCAGCTCGAGGCCGCGCTCGACGGCGCGCGCCTGCTGGTGGTGAACGCGAGCGCGGACCGCACAACCCCGATCCCCGAGGACGAGACCTTCGGTCGCGTCCTCGACGACTTCCTGGCCCGTGGCGGCAGCCTGCTCGCCGTGCACAGTGCCACCATCGCGTTCCCCCAGCTGACAAGCTGGCGTTCCGCGGTCGGCGCCGCCTGGGCCCACGGCCGGACCTTCCACCCGCCGATCGGCCCGAGTCTCGTCCAGCGCAGCGGTGTGGAACACCCGATCAGCGCCGGGCTCGGGGACTTCGGGGTTCACGACGAGCGCTACACCGAGCTGGAGCTGGTCGACGGCGTCGACATCGAGCCCCTCTACGTCCACGACGAGGGCGGCGACGCCCACCCGCTGGTCTGGGCGCGCACCGTCGGGAGAAGCCGAATCGTCTACAACGCACTCGGCCACGACGTCCGGTCGTACGAGTCGCCGGGGCATCAGGAGCTGCTGCGCCGCATCGTGGCCTGGCTCCGCCACGACAGCTGAACGCTCGACCGGACAACCGGCCGAGCGTTCGCCTGTGCGGTGCGGATCAGTTCAGTTGTGGGTGGACCGTCACGCCGCGGAGGCGGCCTTCGACCCTCGGTGCGACGCCACCGGGCCGGCGTTCCAGCCCCAGCGGGGGGCCGGTACCGCCGCGTCGCGCCGCCCGTCCGTGTCGACGTCGTCGCTGTCGGTTCCGTCGACGGTCAGCTCGACCGAGGCGGGTGTGCTGCGGGCCAGTCGCAGTGAGTGCTCGGCGCCGGTGCGAGCCGCGCACGGCCAGGACTGCCCGGCGCACTGGAGGTTGCGGCACTGACCCTGGTCGTCCGGCTCGTGTGCGCTCAGCACGTCGATCGCCAACTGCCACAGCAGCGGGTCCGTCACGTCGTGCGGGCGCTCGGCGGTGCGACTCGGTCGGTTGCTGGTGTCGTCGGACATGGTGGGCCCCCCTCGTCAGGCTGTACCCCACAAGGGTCACCCGTCAGCCGCCAGCTAAACCGCCGACCTGCTGTGATGTGTCTCTGATCGCAGCTCGGCCGCGGACGCCGCACGCTTATCGGTCAGTCCGGCAGAAGCGGCATCTCCACGCCCGGCTCCCGGCCGAGCAACACCGCCCGAGTGAGCGCCGCTGATCCGAACCGGTCGCGGACCGCGTCGACCGCAGCGTCCAGATCGGAACCGGGGTCCGGCTGGAATGGCAGCTCAGGCTGGACCGGGTTGTCGTCGAGGTTGCCCACGGAGACACCGATCAGCGTGACGCCACGGCGATCGATCTCGGGCAGCGCGGCGCGTAGCAGCGCACGCGCGGCGGCGAGCAGTGGTGTCGTGTCCGCCGTCGCCTTGCCCACCGTGTGCGAGCGGGTCGCCCGGGTGTAGTCGCCGAAGCGCAGCCGCAACACCACTGTGCGGCCGGACCGCCCGGCCGTCCGCATCCGCCGGCTGACCCGGTCGACCAGGCCGGCGAGGATGGCGTCCAGCTCCGTCGAGGCGTGCGGGGTACGACTCAGCGCGTGCTGCGCGCCCATCGACCCGCGCCGCCGCCCCACCTGCACCGCCCGGGGATCGTGATTGTGCGCCAACGCGTGCAGGTGTCGGCCGGCGCCCGCACCGAGCAGTGACACCAGCGCCGCCTCACCGAGGCGGGCCACCTCCCCGACGGTACGGATCCGGCGTTCGCGCAGCTTGGCGGCCGTGACGGGGCCGACGCCCCAGAGCCGTTCCACCGGCAGTGGGTGCAGGAACGCCAGCTCGGCGTCCGGTTCGACCACCAGCAGGCCGTCCGGTTTCGCCACCCCGCTGGCCACCTTGGCCAGGAACTTCGTGCGGGCCACGCCCACCGTGATCGGCAGGTGGACCCGGTCGCTGACCTCCCGGCGCAGTCGTTCGGCGATCTCGGCCGGTGGCCCGACCAGCCGCCGCAGACCACCCACGTCGAGGAACGCCTCGTCGATGGAGAGCCCCTCGACCAGCGGTGTGGTCTGCCGGAAGATCTCGAAGACCGCGCGGCTCGCCGCCGTGTACGCCGACATCCGCGGCGGCACGACGATCGCGTCCGGGCAGAGTCTTCGCGCCTGCTGGCCGCCCATCGCGCTGCGGACGCCCCGCGCCTTCGCCTCGTAGCTGGCCGCGAGCACCACGCCGCCACCGACGATCACCGGCCGCCCACGCAGGCGCGGGTCGTCGCGCTGCTCGACCGACGCGTAGAACGCGTCCAGGTCGGCGTGCAGGATGCTGGCGCCGGGCGACACGTACACATGTTCGCATGACGCCCGGCCAGTGCGGCAGTGAGCTGGGCGAACGCCCGGTCAGTCGAGGCAGAACTCATTGCCCTCGGGGTCGGCCATGATGAGATGACCGGCGCCCAACGGGGGACTGGGCTCGTGCCGACTGAGCCGCTTGGCACCCTGTGCGACGAGCCGTTCGGCCTCCGCCTCCAGGGCCGCCATCCGCTCGTCACCCTCCAGGCCGGGGGCCGCGCGTACGTCGAGGTGGACGCGGTTCTTCACCTGCTTGTGCTCCGGCACCCGCTGAAAGAACAGCCGTGGTCGCGAGCCCTCGGGGTCGACCACCGCCGACGCGTCGTTGCGGTTCTCCGGAGGCACGCCCATCGCCTCCAGCGCCTGGTCCCAGGACTTGAAGTCGCCGGGTGGGGCCTGCACCTCGTAACCGAGCGCCTCGGCCCAGAACGTGGCCAACCCCGCCGGGTCGGCGCAGTCGAACGTGATCTGGACGTCGCGGGTCACGGCGGATCCCTGCTTCCTGTTCTGGTCGGTCATGATCCCAGCCTCTCGCTGATAGCGGACAGGGTTGGTCCGCTATCCGTGCAACGATCGACGGGTGACCGTCGAGGCGACGACCGAGCGGGTGCTGCGCCTGCTGGCGCTGCTGCAACGACGACCGTCCTGGACGGCCGCCGAACTCGCTGCCGAGCTGGGGGTCACCGGGCGTTGCGTGCGCCGCGACGTGCAGCGTCTGCGGACGCTCGGCTACCCCGTGCACGCGGTGTCGGGCGTCGGCGGCGGCTACCAACTCGGTGCGGGCACCCGGCTGCCGCCGTTGCTCCTCGACGACGAGGAGGCGATCGCCACGGCGGTGTCTCTGCGGCTCGCCTCCGGGGGCACGGTCGCCGGGGCGAGCGAGGCCGCGCTGCGGGCACTCGCGAAGCTCGACCAGGTGATGCCGTCGCGGCTACGCGCCGAGGTACGGGCGGTGCACGGCTCCACCGACACCCTCATCGGCCCGGTCGCCGAGATCGACGCGGAGCTGCTGGTGACACTCGCCCGGGCCTGTCGGGACGGGGTACGCGTTCGATTCCACTATCCCGGGCGGAGCGCTGGTGAGCAGGAACGGACGGTCGAGCCGGTCCGGATGGTCACGACCGGCCGCCGCTGGTATCTGATGGCCTGGGACGTCGACCGCGCCGACTGGCGGACGTTCCGGCTGGACCGGATGCGGGCTGCGGTGGCGACGACCTGGCGTTTCCCGGCGCGCGAGCACCCGGACCCGGTCGCCTTCGTGCAGCGGGCCGTGACCGGTGCGCCGTACCGGTACCTCGCCCGGGTGCGGGTGCACGCCCAACCGCAGCGGTTGCGGGAGGTGGTCCCGCCCCAGGTGGGGCGGGTCGAGGACGACCGCGACGGGTGGTCCGTGCTGGTCGTCGGCGGCGACAACCTGGACTGGCTCGCCGCTCACCTCGCCCGCCTGGATCACGAGATGGAGGTGCTGGAGCCTCCCGAGCTGCGCGAGGCCGCAGGCCGGCTCGCCCGTCGCCTGGCAGTGCTGGCCGGTGCGCCGTCGGAGCCCGGCACGCGGTGACGCAGCGTGTAGTGGCGCAGCGACACCGGGCTGCCGTCGGGAGCGGTCCATGGTGCCGTGCTGGTGCCGACACACCGCCATCCTGTGCGCTCGTACAGCGCAGCGGCCGCGGTGCCACCGCCGGCCAACTCCAGCACCAGGTCCGTTGCGCGTTTGTCCGCCCACTGGCGGGCCCGGTTCAGCAGCGCGCTGCCCAGCGCCAACCCACGCGCTTTCGGCACCACGAAGAGGCGAGCCACCTCGGCCGTCGGCCGGCCGGGCGGCCCGTCCACCTGATCGGGAATCCGATGCACCGCGACGTGTCCGACAATGGCCGCGTCGGCGTCGACAGCGACCCAGGCTCGCGCCGGGTGCGGCTCGCGCAGCCAGCGGTGCGGGTCGGCGGGCCAGCTCAGCGGGTACCCGTCGACCCGGTGAACCTCGGCGAGCGCCGCGACGCAGCCGTCCAGGTCGGTGGCGCGCCGCCGACGGATAGCGGGTCCGTTCACAGGTCGTCGAACGGGCTGGCGTAGCGGAACTCGCCCCGGATCGACTCGCGCCACGCGTGCAACGGTCGCGCCATGAAGTACTGCGGCCCCCATGGCTGCGGTGGGGTGACGCCCAGCTCGACGGCGGGTCGGAACCCGAAGCGCGGGTAGTAGTCGGGGTGCCCGAGCAGCACCACCAGCGGTTCGTCCCGCGCGTCGGCCGCGCCGAGCACCGCGTGCATCAACGCGCTGCCGACCCCGCGGCGCTGCCAGTCGGGCAACACGCCCAGCGGCCCCAGCCCGAGCGCCACCGCCGCACCGCCCACCCGGCCGCGGGTGGCCACCACGTGCCCGACCACCTGGCCGTCCGAGTCGGTCGCCACCAGGGAGTACGCGGGCAGCCAGCCCTCGTCGACGCGCAGCGCGTCGACAAGGGTCGCCTCGACCGGTACGCCCTCACCGCCGTCGGCCTTCGCGAAGGCGGCGGAGTGCACCGCCCGAATGGCGTCGACGTCCGCGGGTGTCTCGCGTCTGATCAGCACCGCGCCACCATACGGGTGCCCTCGGCAGCGGCTCCACGTGTTATCCCGTCGAATGCCGACGACGCGGCGTCCTCGGCCCGTCCACCCGAGGGTCTGCGCGGCGGTGATCGTCTGGACGAGTCATAGTTATGACTCACAGGTATATCGTTTATCAGCGAATATGGCTCCCGGTCTGAGACCAGCGGGTCCGAGCCGAGGCCGGGCCAGGTCGGGCGTGATCTCAGCCGACGGCGGTGGCGGAGGGCGGGGCGCTGCCTCCCTGGGGCGCTTCCGGGACCATCAGCCGGATGATCTCCGCCTGGTCGGCGGGCGAGGGCAGCCCCCATCCCGGTCGGTATCCGTACACCTGGTGCAGTGGGGTGGAGCCGGTGCGACCGTCCAGGATCTCCACGGCGTCGGTGCCGATCAGGCCGGGGTGTTCGACGCCGCAGGCCTCGGCGACCTTGGTCAGGTCCCGGCGCAGCGTCCGCAGGTAGTTGGCCGCCCGGACCGACTTCAACGTCGGGTCCAGGCCCCGGGCGAGCCAGGCGTTCTGGGTGGCGACGCCGGTGGGGCAGGTGTCGGTGTGGCACTTCTGCGCCTGGATGCAGCCGATCGCCAGCATCGCCTCCCGACCGACGTTGACGAGGTCGCAGCCGAGCGCGAACGCCACGATGGCGTTGTCCGGCAGGCCGAGCTTGCCGCCGCCGACGAAGACCACCTGCTCGTGCAGGTCGTGCTCGGCGAAGATCTTGTACACCCGGGAGAAGCCCTGCTGGAACGGGAGCGACACGGAGTCGGTGAAGATCAGTGGCGCGGCGCCGGTGCCGCCCTCGCCGCCGTCGATCGTCACGAAGTCCACGCCCCGGCCGGTGTCCCGCATCAGGGTGGCCAGCTCCTGCCAGAAGCCCAGGTCACCGACAGCCGACTTGATGCCGACCGGCAGACCCGTCTCGGCGGCCAGCAACTCCACCCAGTCGAGCAGGCTGTCGCAGTCGGAGAACTCGGCGTGCCGGGACGGGCTGACGCAGTCCTGACCGGCCGGGATGCCCCGGGTGGCGGCGATCTCGGCGGACACCTTCGCGCCGGGCAGCAACCCACCGAGGCTCGGCTTGGCACCCTGGCTCAGCTTGATCTCCAGCGCCCGCACCGGTGCGCCGGCGACCAGGTCTTTCAGCCGGTCAAGGCTGAACCGACCCTGATCGTCGCGGCAGCCGAAGTACGCGGTGCCGAGTTGGAAGACCAGTTCACCACCGTTGCGGTGGTACGGCGACAGGCCGCCCTCGCCGGTGTTCTGTAGGCAGCCGGCGAGGGCCGCCCCCTTGTTGAGCGCGGTGATGGCGTTGCCGGAGAGCGAGCCGAAGCTCATCCCGGAGATGTTGACGACCGACTCCGGTCGGAACGCCCGGGCGCGTCCCCGTGCCGCGCCAAGCACCTTCGCGCTGGGCAACCGCACGTCGTGCCCGGCGGTCGGTGAAGACGGCGGCACGGCACGGCCGAATGTGCGGTGCTTGATGATCGGGTACCCGGGGGTGTACTCGATGTCGTTGTCCGTGCCGAAACCGAAGTAGTTGTTCTCCTGCTTGGCCGACGCGTACACCCAGCGGCGCTGGTCGCGGGTGAACGGCCGCTCCTCGTTGTTGCCGGCCACGATGTACTGCCGAAGCTCCGGCCCGATCGTCTCCAAGAGATAGCGGGCGCGGCCGAGGACCGGGAAGTTGCGCAGCAGCGCGTGGTCGCGCTGGATCAGGTCCCGCGCGGCGAGGGCCGCGACGGCGGCGGCGACAGCGGGTACGGCTCGACGGGCCCAGGTCATGCCCGGGACTCTTTCCGCCCGGGCGGCGGATCAAACCGGTGAGCCGGCTGGTGGCGGTGCGGGTGCGCCCCGCACCGCCACCACGCGCTCAGCGGTGCCGGAACGACTCGCGGACCGATCCGCCGACGACCGTGCACCACGTGCTCGTGCTGAGCTTGCCGTTGCGGGGCAGCCCGTGCAGCGCCTGAAGGTCCTGCACCGCCCTCCGGGTGGCGTGGTCGTACGCTCCGGTGACGGTGACCGCGTACCCCTTGGTGGCGAGGATTTCCTGCACGGCCGTGACCGGCGTTCCGGCGGCGTGCTGGTCCAGCTCCGGCGCCAGCGTCTCCCAGGTCGGCGTGGTGAGTGTGGCGTCCACGTCCACCGCGATGCCGTTGCGGGCCTGCCAGTCCTGCACGGCCGCGACGGTCGCGGCGTCGAACGTGCCGCTGACGGTCACGGGGTAGCCCCGGTAGGCGAGCAGGTGCTGCACCACCCGGACCGAGGGGGAGTTGACGAAACGCCACAGGTCCGGCCAGCGGCGTGCCGGCACGTCACCGAGCTTGGTGCCCAGGGCGGCGTGCACCCGTCGCCGCAGCTCGGGGAACTGCCGGTAGAAGGCCGCGCCCGGGCACTCGGTGGTGCGGAAGTCCCAGTGGCCGAAGATGTCGTGCGCGTGCAGCCCGTACTGCCGGCAGATCGCGACGCAGAGCTTGACCAGCGAGTCGGTCAACGCCTCGGGCGGCGTCTCGGTGACGTAGGTGCCCTCGTTCTCGATGCCGATGGCCCGGCCGTTCTCACCCGGGCAGTGCGCCGAGATCATCTGCCGGTCGCCGGCTTCGAGGCGCTCCAGGCTGCCCCGGCGGCCTTCCAGCACGTACCCGCCGCGACTCACCGTGAAGTGCTGGCCGGTGTCCGACCAGCCGTTGCCGTCCATGTGCAGGTCCTGGCAGTCGTGGGCCAGCTTGACCGCCTGCTCGCGGGAGTAGTCGATGACGTTCGGGAACGCCATGTGGTGCACGATGATCTTGTTGGTGGCGATGGCGCTCACCGACAGCGGGTCCTTCGGCGGGCGGGCGGCCCACTCGTCACAGCTGATGATCCAGTCCAGGTCGGTGCCCGGCGCGGCCTGCGCCGCGCCCGGGAAGGCAAGTTCGCTCCCGACGACGGCGACCGTGGCGGCGCCGAGACCGGCCCGCAGCAGCGTCCGGCGATCCACTTCGGAATGGTCGACGTGCATTGCATCTCCTCCTGCGGCCGACGGCGGGGGGATGAAAAGTAGCTCCAGTGGCCGCACGCACTCCGGAGAATATTGCCAAGACTCACCGCGCGCTAGAGGGCCGGCAGGCCAGGTGATCACTTGTGTTTCCGCGCGTCGGGTCCGGGGTAGGTCGGGGCTGACCGTTCCGGCTGCCCCTTCCTAAGGAATGACCAGATGAGTGACAACGTCAGCGACGCGGTGGGCGACGCTCTCCGCTCGGTGATGCTCTTCCTGCCCAAGGCCGTCGCCTTCCTGGCGATCCTGGTGGCCGGATGGCTGATCGCCAAGGCCGTGCTGAAGATTGTGGAGAAGGTCCTCGAGCGGGTGGGCTTCGACCGCGCCGTCGAACGCGGCGGCATCCGCCGCGCGTTGAGCCGCTCCCGGTACGACGCCAGCGACATCGTCGCGAAGCTCGTCTACTACGCGGTGCTGCTGTTCACCCTCCAGCTCGCCTTCGGCATCTGGGGGCCGAACCCGATCTCCGACCTGCTCGGCGCGGTGATCGCGTGGCTGCCCCGCGCCTTCGTCGCGATCGTCATCGTCGTGGTCGCCGCCGCCATCGCCAACGCGGTCAAGGACATCATCAGCGGCGCGCTCGGCGGCCTGTCGTACGGCCGGGTGCTGGCCACCATCGCCTCGGTGTTCATCCTCGGCCTCGGCGTCATCGCGGCCCTGAACCAGATCGGCGTTGCCACCGCGGTCACCACTCCCGTGCTGATCGCCGTGCTGGCCACCATCGGCGGCATCCTCGTCGTCGGTGTCGGCGGCGGCCTGATCCGTCCAATGCAGAGCCGTTGGGAGTCGTGGCTGACCCGCGCCGAGCAGGAGTCGCAGCTGATCGCCGAGCACGCCCAGGCGTACCGGGCCGGCCGCCGCGACGCCGAGGCGGAGCTGGCGCGCGCGTCGACCACCACCAGCGACCCGGAGGCCACCCAGGTGGTGACCCCACCGGCCGAAGCCGACGCCACCCAGGTGGTGACCCGGCCGGCCGACGCGGAAGCCACCCAGGTGGTGACCCGGCCGGCCGACACGGACGCCACCCAGGTCGTTCGCTTCCCGGTCACCTCCGACCCCACCCAGGCGGTCAATCGCAGCGCCGTCGACGACGTGACGCCGGCCCGGCCCTCCGCGACCGACGACACGACCCAGGTGGTCAGTGGCTCGGCCGGTTCGGACGTCACGCAGGCGGTGGGCGCCGGTGTCGACCCCGACACGACCCAGGTGGTCACGGGCGGCAGCGACCGCGCGGTGCCCGGGCAGCGCACCAGCGACGACAGTGAGACCACCACTGTCATTCCGCCGGTCGACCGGCGCTGACACCAGCGGTACGGCGGCGGGGCGGGATCGATCTGATCCCGCCCCGCCTCTCGCTGTCCGCCCCGCCTCGCTCACCCGGCACGGTGCGCACTGCTCGGCACGCTGAAAGCGCTGGCCGCGGCCGCGCCGGTTGTCTAGCATCGCGGGCATGACCTGGCGACATTGATCCAGCAGCGTCGGCCGATCCCGTGGGCCACCACGGGCACCGCACGTCCGGTGTCCGTCTCCACTCCCACGGGAAGGCCCCATGATCCCCATCGCTTCGCGCGTGCCCGAGCCGGCGGTCCGTCGGCTGACGGCGACCCTCTACGGGTACGCGTTCCTCAGTGACCTCGTCCTGCTCTACCCGCTGTACGTGGTGTTCTTCGCCGACACCGGGCTGTCGGTGGGGCAGATCGCGTCGCTCTTCGTCATCTGGTCCGCCGCCGGCATCCTGTTCGAGGTGCCCTCCGGCGCCTGGGCCGACGTGCTGTCCCGCCGGCTGCTGCTGTGCCTCGCCCCGCTGGTGGCCGCCGCCGGTTTCGCGCTCTGGGTGCTGCTGCCGTCGTACCCGGCGTTCGCTGTCGGTTTCCTGCTCTGGGGCGCCGGTGGCGCACTGGTCTCCGGCGCCTTGGAGGCGTTGGTCTGGACCGAGTTAAACCGGCTCGGCGCGGTCGACCGGTACGCCCGGGTGCTCGGGCGGGCGCGGACGGCGGGGGTGCTGGGCGTGGTGGTCTCCGGAGTGCTCGCCGGCCCGGTGCTCGCCGTCGGCGGGTACCCGGCGGTCGGCGCGGCCAGCGTGCTCGCCTGCCTGCTCGCCACGATCGTCGCCACCCGCTTCCCGGAACACCGCGCGCCGAGGGCCGTACGCGTTCCGGTCGCCGAGCCGGCGATGGCCGCTCGGCCGGTGGGCGCCGCACCAACCCGGCAGGACGAGCCGGACACCGTCCCGCCCGCGAGCCCGGACGACGATGGTGACCTGGGATGGTGGGACACGCTGCGGGCCGGAGTGTCGCAGGTCCGCACCCGTCCGCCGGTACGGGCCGCCGTGCTGCTGGTGGCCGTGGTCGCCGCCGACTGGGGTGCCCTGGACGAGTACACCCCGCTGCTCGCCCTGGACACCGGCGTCGGGGCGCAGGCAGTACCCCTGCTGCTCCTGCTGCTCTGGGCCGGAGTGACAGTCGGCGGGCTGCTCGCCCCGGCGGGTGAGCGGCTGGGCAGCCGAGGCTACGCCGCGTTGCTGGGGCTGGTCGGTGTCGCGCTGGCCGGCGGTGCCCTGCTGCGGCACCCGGCGGGGTTCGTGCTGCTCGCGGTGGCCTTCGGCGCCGCGCAGTTGGCGACAGTGCTGGCCGACGCGCGGCTCCAGGCCCGGATCATCGGTTCCAGCCGCGCCACCGTCACGTCCCTGGCCGGGATGGCCACCGACGTGCTGATCATCGTGACGTACGCCGGCTACGGGCTGCTCGCCACGGCGGCCGGCAACGCGGTGGCGTTCGCGTTTACCGCCGGGGCGTACCTCGTGGTGGCGCTGGTGCTGCTGACCCGCCGCCGGCGCCGGACGGCCGTGCCCGTCGGCGTGGCCGCGGCTGTGCCGGGTGGCCCGGACTGACCGGGGCCCGGCGGCGGCCTCCTCGGGCCGCCGCCGGGCCGCGCGGTCAGCCGGCCATGTGCAGGAACGACCACTGGTGGCCGTCGAGGTCCCGGAAGCCGCGCATGTACATCGGCCCGTTGGCCATCCCCGGCCCGAGCGACTCCCCGCCGGCGACCGCCGCCTGGTCGACGAGTTCGTCGACCTGCCCCCGGCTGGACGCCGACAGCCCGACGATGACCTCCCGGCTGGTCGCCGTGTCCGTCGTGGCGACCCCGGTGTACGCCTCGAAGCCCGAGCGGAGGTGCAGCACCAGCCGGGTGGTGTCGGAGATGGTGAGTACCGCGCTGTCGCCGTCCGGCACGGCCTGGTCGCTGGTGAAGCCGATCGCCCGGTAGAACTCGGTCGCGGTGGTCAGGTCACGCACCGGCAGGTTGATGAATGTCATGGTCATCGGTGGTCTCCGTCCGTTTCGAGCAGTGCCTTCAGTGCGGCGAGCCGGTCCCGCCAGTACACCTTCAGCTCCGCGGCCTGCTCGGCTGCGGTCAGCTTCTCGTGCAGGACGTTGACCCGGGCCTTTGACTCGCCGACAGCGTCGATGCCGACGACGATCCTGGTGGGGCCACCGGCCCAGTCGGCCCGGAAACTGCGCGGCGCGGTGGCGGTGCGGACACGTACCTCGACATCGGGCAGCCAGCGGGCGCGTGCCGTCTCGTCGGCGAACGCCTCGAAAAGTCGCAGCGCCGGCACGGCCACCGTCCGGCTCGCGCTGGCCTCGAAGCCGCCGCCGCGTCGTTGACCCGGCGCGCGCAGTCCGCGTGCCTGCTCGTACCCCACGGTGATGGTCTGCGCCCACCAGCCCGGCACCTCGTGTTCGGTGGCCAGGTGACGGGCGATCCGGGTGTGCGTCCACTCGGTGGCGGACGCGGCGTCGAGCAGGGCGAACCACTCGGCCCAGCCGCGGCCGGTCCGGGCGCTGATCAGGTCGTCGGCGATCCGCTCGGTCTGCGCTGCGGCGGCCGTGGCGGTCGGTTCGGTAGGTGCCGGCGGGGACGCGGCGATGGACGCCGTTGTCGGCTCGACGGTCTTGATCAGGTGCCGGCGGGCGGTGGTGTAACTCTCGCCGGTCTTTTCCATCCGGGCCCGGACCCGGGCCTTGAACGATCTCTGGGTGGTCATCACATGCTCCCGGTCAACGGCACGGTCACCGGGACTCACGCTCCCGCCGACCCCGCCGGAGTGGGGCATGTGGCACCACGTCCCGAGGGCTTCAGGCCCCCTTTGCCTCCGCGTTGCCGGCGGCGTGAGCGCCGGGAGGGAGGTGCGGCGCAGGACTACGCCGACGTCATCCTACGCCCAAACGGCCGTCAGGGTTGGTCACCGTCGAGGTAGACCCACCGGCCGTCCTCGCGGACGAACCGGCTGTGTTCGGTCAACGTGCCGGGCCGGCCCCCGTCCCGGTAGTGCGCGTGGAAGGTCACCGTGCCGGCGGTGTCGAGCAGGCCGCCCCGCTCGGTCTCCACGATCTCCAGTCGGGTCCACCGCTGCCCCGGGTCAAGCTCCAGGGAGGCGGGCCGGGTCGAGGAGTGCCAGCTGCGCAGCAGGTAACCGGAGTCGCCGAGGGCGAAGGCGCTGAACCGGGAGCGCATCAACGCCTCGGCCGTCGCCGGGGCGTCACCGCCGTGCGCCGGCGCGCAGCACTCCGCGTACGCCCGGCTGGAGCCGCACGGGCACACCCGTCCTGTCGTCGCGTTCGCCCACCGACGTCCCGCCCCCTTACCCACGTCGCCATCCTGCCGCACCCGACCTAGTCCAGCGGCACCGGCAGCGGCACCGGCCGCTTGGCCACCCGGTCGTCGCCTGACGACTGGCCGCGCAGGTGCCGGGCCAGCCAGGGCAGCAGGTGCCGGCGGGTCCAGGCCAGCTCGGCGCCGAACACCTCACCGCGGCGCCGCCGTGGTGCCGGCGGCAACGGCCGCGTCCAGGAGTCGTCGAACCCGGGCAGACCCGCCGTGTACGCCAGTGCGGCGGCGATCCGCTCGTGCCCGGCGCTGTTGGCGTGCAGACGGTCGTCGCTCCACAGCCGGGGATCGGAGGAGACCGGATGGGCGCCCAGGTCGAGAAGGGTGGCGCCGGTCCGCGCGGTGGCGGCCCGCAGCGCCTCGTTGAGCGCCAGCATGCGACCCCGGAGCGGCCGGGCCAGCGGCATCACGGGCGCCGGATCCGGCATCGTGAACGTCAGCACGGTGGCCCCCTGCTCGACCAGTGCCTGCTGCATCGCCGCGACATCCCCGGCGACCTGGTCCGCGTCGAAGGAGGGGCGCAGCACGTCGTTCATGCCGGCGACCACGGTGGCCAGGTCGGGGGCCAGGGCGAGGGCGGGCTGGAGCTGCTCGGCGCGGATCAACGCGGTGGTCCGGCCCCGGATGGCCAGGTTCGCGTATTCCAGGCCGCCCTGGGCGCGGGCCACCGCCAGGGCGAACCGGTCGGCCCAGCCCCGGTAGCCGCCCACGCCGTCCGGGTCGTCGAGCCCTTCGGTGGTGCTGTCGCCGATCGCCACGTACCGCTGCCACATCACCCGCGCGAGGTTAGCCCTCGGTGAGCTGAGGCGGACCGCCGGTCGGTTGACAACGACAGTTGACGATCGTTCCTAGACTCGCGGCATGACGCGAGCCCCTGCGGTGCCACTGGCCCCGAACGTCTGGCGTATCCCCACGGTGGGCCGTTCGGCCGTCAACTCGTACGCCTTCGTCGACGACGACGGCAGTGTGACGCTGGTCGACTGCGGGCTGGCCAAGGCACCGGCCCGGATCGTGCGCGGGCTCGCGGCGATCGGCAAGGCGCCGGCGGACGTCACCCGCATCGTGCTCACCCACGCGCACCCCGATCACGCCGGCGGCGCGGCTGAGCTGGCCCGCCGCACCGGCGCCCCGGTCGCGGCGCACGCCGCCGACGCGCCGTACGCGGAGGCGGGCCGCGCGCCGGTCAGCGACCCGACGGTGACCGGCGGGCGGTTCTTCGCCCGGGTCAACAGCGGCCGGTTTCCGGCGGTCGAGGTGGCGCAGCCGCTGGCCGACGGAGACCTGCTCGACGTCGGTGGCGGCCTGCGGGTGGTGCACACCCCCGGGCACTCGCCCGGGCATGTGTCGCTGCTGCACGAGCCGACCCGCCTGCTGATCACCGGGGACGCGTTGTTCAACGTGCTCGGCGTCCGATGGCCGATGAAGTGGCTGTGCAGCGACTTCCAGATGACCCGGGAGACCGCGCACGTGCTCGGCGAGTTGGATTACGACCTCGCGGCGTTCACCCACGGCCCGGAGCTGACCGACAGACCCCGCGACCGCATCCGGGCCTTCCTCTCCGCGTACCGCTGAGCAGCCCGTCGGCGGGCCTCACAACCAGCCGGAGCGGCGGAACAGCCGATACAGGAACAGGGCAGCCGCCGCCATCAGGGTGAGGGCTCCGGCGTAGCCGTAGCGCCAGGCCAGCTCGGGCATGTGGTCGAAGTTCATGCCGTAGATGCCGGCGATGCCGGTCTGGGTGGCCGCGATGGCCGCCCAGGCGGCGATCTTGCGCATGTCGTTGTTCTGCTCGACGGCGAGCTGCGCCAGTCGCGACTGGACGATCGAGGTGAGCAGGTCGTCGTACGCGGCCACCCGGTCCACCGCCCGGCTCAGCCGGCCGTCGACGTCGACGAACCAGCGGTGCAGGGCGCGCGGCGGGCCGTCGGGTTCGAGCAGCGTACGCATCGGCGCCTGCAACGGCAGGACCGCCCGCTTGAACTCCACCACCTCCCGTTTGAGCTGGTAGATGTGCTGGATGTCGGCGGTGCGGTCGCGGGCGAACACCGCCTCCTCGACCCGCTCCAGGTCCCGTTCCACGTGCCCGGCCACCTCCAGGTAGGAGTCGACCATGCGGGCGCAGACCGCGTACGCCACCGCCCACGGGCCGGCGGCCAGCAGCGCGGGGCGGCGTTCGATGTCGGCGCGGACGCTGCGCAGCGCCCCGGCGGCGCCGTGCCGCACCGTGATGGCGAAGCGGTCACCGAGCAGCACCATGACATCCCCGGTGTCGATCACCTCGGAGGTGTCGGTCAACTCGTCGTGCTCCACGTACCCGGCGGTGCGCAGGACCAGCAGCGTGACCGGCCCGTGGCGCTGCACGGTGGGCCGGTGCCCGTCGGCGAGCGCCTGTTCGACGGTCAGTTCGTCGAGGCCGAAGGTCTGCCCGACCGCGGCGAGCACCGCCGGACCGGGATCGTGCAGTCCCAGCCACACGAAGGCGTCGCGGCCGTGCCGCGCCCGGGCGTACGCGTCGGCGTAGTGCGGTTGACCGGGTTCCCGCCGGCCGTTGACGTAGACGGCGCAGTCGACCACGGCGTCCGGGTTGGACCGGCGGGGGGTGGGGGAGTCGCCCTCGACCCGTCCGAGCAGTCGACGGGCCAGGGCGCGTACGCCTCGACCGGTCCGGTCCCGTACCGGTCGCTGATCCACCGCGTGCCTCCCCGTCGCCGGCGCACCGTCCCGATCAGGGATGGTGCCACCGCATTCTGCCGAGCGGGGTCCTGCTCCCGACAGCGGGGCGGTGGTTCGGGCGGGCTGCTCGGGCCTGCGGCGTGGCTCAGGCGGTGCGGGTGGCGAAGACCACCACGTTGTCGACGTAGTTGCCGGTGGCGGCGTCGAACTGGCCGCCGCAGGTGATCAGGCGCAGCCCGGCGGCGTCCGCCGGGCCGTAGACCAGGGTGGTGGGGAAGTGCTCCTTGGGGTACGCCCGGACGTCGTCCACGGTGAACGTGGCGACCCGTGCGTCGGCGCGGGTGACCTGTACCTGCTGCCCGGCGCGGAGCCGACCGAGGTCGAAGAAGACCGCCGGGCCGGACGGCGCGTCGACGTGTCCGACCAGGACGGCGTTGCCGGTCTCGCCGGGGCTGACCCCGTGCCGGTACCAGCCGGCGAGGGTGGGCCGGTCCAGTGGCGGCACCTCCAGCACCCCGGCGGCGTCGGCGCCGACGGGGACGATGTCGGCGCGTACGTCGATGGCGGGGATCCGCACCCGGACCGGCGCTGCGGGTGGCAGCGGCGCCAGGTCCGGTGCGGGGTGGGTGCGGGTCGGCGCGTCGGCCGACGGTCGTGGTGGCCGCTCCGGGTCGGCGGTGAGGCCGACGGTGATCAGCCCGAGCCCGGTCACGCCGAGCAGGGCGACCACGGCCGGTAGGGTCCGCCGCCACCACACGTGTGCACCTCCGTACCGGATCGTCGGGGTGCCCGCACCGGTGTCACCGGCGCGGGCACCCGTCTCAGGGATGGAACGGTCGCCGATCAGGCGACAGTGGACACCGGACGGCGCCGGCGGATCAGGATCACCGCGCCGGCGAGGGCGGTGCCGAGCAGCGTGCCGCCGGCGGCGAGAGCGCCGGTGTCACGGTTGTCGCCGCCGGAGCCGGCCGGCGCGCCGCCGATCGGGGTGACGGCGAAGGTGGCGGTGCCGGCCGAGCTGCCGTCGCCGCAGGTCGCCGCCACCGTGTACGTGCCCAGGGTGAACCCGGCGGTGAAGAGTTCGGCGCTCAGGCCGCCGCCGGCGGCGGCCGTGGTGGATCGGACGTTCTGGTCGCGGTTGGGGCCGGTGACCCGGAAGATGGCGTCACCCGACTTCGGGTTGCAGGTCGTCGCGGTGAGCACGACGGTCCCACCGACCGGGGTGGTGGCCGGTGACACAGTGGTGTCGGCCAGTGCGGCGCCTGGCAGCAGGAGCGTGCCGAGGCCCACGCCGAGCGCCGCCGAGCAGAGTGCTGTTGAGACCTTCATACGCGTCTTCCCTCACTTTTCGTCCGCTGACTGCGTGGGACGTCGTTCGGGTGGCCAACTCCGTGACTAGCACCGGTGTGCCCAACACTAGGTGGGTTGGGTCCTCGATCAGGTGAAAATGAGAAATCCTCGTTGCCGTCACGTGTCCACCCGAAGGCGGGGAGAGCTGCGGGCTGTCGCCGCTGGGTCGATGGCGAGGTATTGCCGGCGACGGCGCGAATACGCCGTGGGTCAGCCGGCCTGGGTCGGTTCGGGCATCGGCTCGCCGGTCTCCAGCAGGGTCTTGAGGCTGGCCAGCAGTTCCGGCCAGCCTCCGCTGCCGTCGAGCTGGCCGCTGATCGCCCGGTGCATCTCGCTGTCGGGGGAGAAGCCGTCGTGAATGACGGTCAGCCGGACGGTCGACCCGCCGTGCGGCTCGATCTCGAAGGTCACCGTCGACCGGCGCTCGCCGAGCCGGGCGGCCAGCTCCTCGGCGGACCAGCCGAAGTGCTCGGCGTGCTCGGGTTGGAAGCCGTGCCAGCTGTAGGAGAGGCGACGGTACGGCTCGGCGACGAGCACCCGCTGGCCGAGGTCGCGGGGCTCACCGTCCGGCGCGTCCTGCCACAGCACGGGTGATCCGACCTGCCAGTCCGAAACCAGCGCGACTCCACCCCAGTAGCGACGGGTGAACGCCGGTTCGGTGAGCGCGGACCACAGTCGCTGCGCGGTGGTGGTGACGTAGGTGGTGTAGACGAAGGTCGGGCTCTCCATGGGTTGTCGCTCCAATGCGGTGGTCAGGTCGGCGAGGGCGGTGGCGCGCTCGCGGTCGTAGTGGCTGAGCCACCGGTCGGCGATGGCGTTGATCGGGGCGGCGTTGAGGTAGTGCAGCTTCTCCCGGCCGCGCCGGACGGTGGTGACGAGATCGGCCGCCTCCAGCACCGACAGGTGCTTGCTGACGGCCTGTCGGGTGGTGGCCAGCCCGTCGCACAGCTCCCGCAGGGTCTGGCCGTTGCGCTCGTTGAGCCGGTCCAGCAGTCGACGCCTGCTGGGGTCGGCCAGCGCTCGAAACGCGTCGTCCATCGACCCTCCCCGCAACAGGCAACCAATCGGTTGCCTGCCAAGTTAGGCAACCAATGGGTTGCCTGTCAACCTGGCCGCGGGCGGCCTCTGCCGGCGGGATAAATCCCCGTGCGGCCAGGGAAGACGCTGGTAGGTTCGCTCGCCGTGACAACGAACGTGGGAGCTGGCCTGGGAACGGCGTTCGCCCGACTCTGGGCGGCGACGACCCTCTCGGCCCTGGGCAGCGGCCTGGCCACCGTCGCCGCGCCGCTCTTCGTCGCGTCGCGTACCGACGACCCGCTCGTGGTCGCCGGGGCGTCCGCCGTGGCGTGGCTGCCGTGGCTGCTGTTCGCCCTGCCCGGCGGGGTGCTGGTGGACCGGATGGACCGGCGCCGTCTGATGATCGTCATCGACCTGGTCCGGGTGGTCGCGCTCGCCGTTCTGGCCACGGCGATCCTCAGCGGCCGAGGCGGGGTAGCGGTGCTGTTCGCGGTGCTGTTCCTGGTCAACACCGGTGAGATCGTGTTCCGCGCGGCGAGCCAGGCCATGGTGCCGGTCGTGGTGCCACGGCATCGCCTGGAGCGTGCCAACGGCTGGCTCAGCGGCGGCGCCACCCTCATGCACAGCTTGCTCGCCGGCCCGCTCGGCGGCTTCCTGTTCGCGCTCTCGGCGGGCAGCCCCTTCCTGGTCAACGCCGTCACGTACGCCCTCAGCGCCGTGCTGGTGGCGCTGATCGGCGGGGACTTCCGGGCCGCCGTCGCCGACACGCACGAACGCCGTACCCGCTCGATGGGCGGCGAGATCGTCGAAGGGCTGAGGTGGCTGGCCAACCAGCGGCTGCTGCGCACGATGGCCGTGCTGATCGGTCTGCTCAACGTGACCCTCACCGCCGCGCTCGCGGTGCTGGTGCTGCTCGCCGGCGAGCGGCTGGGACTCGGGTCCGTCGGCTACGGCCTGCTCTTCACCTGCATGGCCACCGGTGGGGTGCTCGGCGCCCTCCTCGGCGACCGGATCATCGCCCGGATCAGCGCCACCTGGACGATCCGGATCGGCCTGCTCGTCGAGGCGGGGCTGCACCTGGCGTTGGCCGCGTCCCGCAGCACCATCGTGGTCGGGTTCGCGCTGTTCGCCTTCGGCGTGCACGGCGGGCTGTGGAACATCGTGTCGAACTCACTGCGCCAACGACTCACCCCTCCGAACCTGCAGGGCCGGGTGGCCAGCACGAACCTCTTCGTGGCGGCGGGCGGCAACTGCGTGGGCGCACTGCTGGGCGGGCTGCTCGCCGCCCGATTCGGCATCACCGCGCCGTACTGGGTCGGGTTGGTGGTGGCGATCGGCGTCTCTGCCGCCACCTGGCGGGTCTTCAACCGCGCCGCGGTCGCGCGCGCGTTCGCCGACCCGCCCCCGGTCGAGTCGCCCGCCCCGGTGGCCTGAGCGCCGTTGCGGCCCATCCGGTGGTGTCGGGCGGCCGTGTGGCAGCGTGGTGGGGGTGACCGACTCCGCGCCGCTCGACGTCGACCTCGCGCTGCTCGGTGGCGGTGGCGCCGCGTCGTTGCTGCTCGCCGCGCTGGACCGGCACGGCGTCCGGGATCTGCGGGTCGCCATCGTCGACCCGGTGCGCCGGCGCGGTCAGGACCGCACCTGGGCGTTCTGGGGTCACCCGGACAGTGACCTGGACCCGCTGCTCAGCGCGAGCTGGCAGCAGGTCGAGGTGGCGACGGCGGCGCGGCGCCGCGTCCTGGACCTCACCCCGCTGCGGTACGCCATGCTCCGCTCCGGCCCGGTCTACGACCGGGCTGCCGACGCCGAGCGTCGCCTCGACGCCGCGCGGATCGTCGCGCCCGCCGAGACCGTGCGCGACGACGGCGACCGGGTGCTGGTGCGCACCGGCGACGGGCGCAGCGTACGGGCCGGCTGGGTGCTCGACTCCCGCCCCCGCCCGCCGGCGCGACCGGGGCGAACGACCTGGTTGCAGCACTTCCGGGGATGGTGGCTGGAGGCCGACCGGCCGGTGTTCGACCCGGCGCGTGCGGTGCTGATGGACTTCCGTACCCCGCAGCCGCCCCGGGGCGTCTCCTTCGGGTACGTGCTGCCGGTCAGCGACCGCTACGCCCTGGTCGAGTACACCGAGTTCTCGCCCGACCTGCTGACCGACGCCGGGTACGACGCGGCGCTGGCCGGCTACCGGGATCTGCTCGGGCTGGATCCGGCCGGGCTGCGGGTGCGCGAGGTGGAGAACGGGGTGATCCCGATGACCGACGCGCCGTTCCCGGCCCGGCCCACCCCCCGCGTGGTCCGGCTCGGCACGGCCGGGGGCGCGACCCGCCCCTCGACCGGCTTCACCTTCTCCGCCATGTACCGCCAGGCCGACCAGGTGGCCCGCGCCCTCGCCGCGGGTCACGCGCCGGTGCCCGCGCCGGCGTACCCGCGCCGGCACCGCTGGATGGACGCGGTGGCGCTGCGCGCGCTGGACCGGGGCGGGGTGGGCGGCCCCGAGTTCTTCGACCGGCTCTTCGACCGCAACCCGGCCGAACGGGTGCTGCGTTTCCTCGACGGCGGCACCACCCCGGCCGAGGAGGTCGCGATCATGAATTCGACCCGGCTGTGGCCGATGATCGCCGCGACCGCCGGTGACGCCGTACACCGGGTCCGCGACCGGCTGCGCCCCACCCGGCCCGCGCCGGCCATCCCACCCGCGGTGGTGGGCGACCCACAGGGCTCGGCGCCGACGGCTCGGCGCGGCGGCCCCCCGAGCGGGGAGGACGACGTCCGCGCCCGGTAGGTTGCCGGGCATGGTGGACGCGGCGGCCGGCAGGGGCGTGCAGATCTGGACCGACGGGGCGTGCAGTGGCAACCCTGGTCCGGGTGGTTGGGGTGCGCTGCTGCGCTACGGCGATCACGAGCGGGAGCTGTGCGGCGGTGAGGCCACGCCCACCACCAACAACCGGATGGAGCTGATGGCGGCCATTCAGGCGTTGGAGAGCCTGAACCGGCCGGTCACCGTGGAGCTGCACACCGACAGCACGTACGTGCGCAACGGCATCACCAGTTGGCTGGCGTCGTGGAAGCGCAACGGTTGGCGGACCGCCGCGAAGCAGCCGGTGAAGAACGCCGACCTGTGGCAGCGGCTGGAGACGGCCTGCGAACGGCACGAGGTCACCTGGCTGTGGGTCAAGGGGCACAACGGCCACCCGGAGAACGAGCGGGCCGACGGACTCGCCAACAAGGGCATGACCGAGGCCAGGGCCGCGCTGACCAGCCGCTGAGCCTGGGTCAGCGGGTCGCGTCGGGGTGCCCCGGCATGCTCGACCCGCCGCCGCTGCTGCCCGAAGAACCACCGGCGACGCCCGAGTTGTCGGGCTCGGTCACGATGTCCGGCCGGACGTCGGTGTCCGCCGGTGCGGGAACCTCGGTGTCCGTCTCGACCTGCACCAGTGGCACCTGGCCGGCCTCGTCCTCGCTGTGCTGCGGGTCGCCCGGCTGCTCACCTTGGCGATTTCGGTAGCCCACGCCGTGCCCCCCGTCGATGCCGGTTCGCGTCGGCGCTGGCTACCCGGCGTCGTCCCGGCCGAAACCTTGCGGTCAGCGACGGCGGCCCCGACGGGCGGGGGAGCGGGACGGCTGACGGACCGGGGTGAGCGGCAGCGCCGTCCAGTGCGCCGGCCGGGTGAGCGTCTGCGGCAGCTCGGTGTGGGTGTCCCCCCGGGCGGCGTCCAGCTGGGTCTGGTGCAGGAAGAGCGTGCGCCGCAGGTCGGCGCCACGCAGGTCAGCGCCGCGCAGGTCCGCACCGGTGACGTCGGCCAGGCCGAGGTCCGCCCCGCGCAGGTCGGCGCCGATGAGCAGCGCCCCGCGCAGGTTGGCCCGGCGGAGGTCGACGCGGCGCAGGTCCACCCCGAGCAGGTGCGCGCCCCGCCGGTCGGCGCCGCCGGGGGCGCGGGCCACGTCGCTGGTCCGGGACAGCAGCGGGTTGACCCGGTTCCGTTGGTCGGCGACGTCCACCGCGCGAAGTTGCGCCGGGTCACCCTCGGTGAGCGTCAGCGTCTCGGCGCGGGCGCGTTCCAGCTCGGCGCGCAGGTCGGCCGGTGGGCGCAGCGCCACCGCCTCGGTGAGGTACCAGAGCAGTTCGTGCAGCGGTCGCAGCACCGCGAACGCCTCCGCCATCGCCGGCAACGTCTCCGGCGCGTCCCGCCAGTCCCGCCCGCCGAAGGTCACCTGGGCGACCTGCTGCCCGGCACCGAAGCAGTCGAACACAGTGCAGCCGGGAAAACCCCGCTGCCGCAGCTCGGTGTGGATGCCGCAGCGGTGGTCGGGGCGCAGGTTGGGGCAGGGCGAGCCGGCCGGCTTGTCGATGGCGAAGTCCGCCGACGCGGCGAAGGCGGGCACCACGCAGCACAGCCCGAAGCAGCGTCCGCAGTCGGCGCGCAGCTGCGCCGCCCCGGGCGGCGGTGCGGTGCGGTGCGACACGCCGACGGTCCTCCTGGTGATCAGGGTTGGGTCACCATTGTTTCCCGTGCCGAGCCGACGGTCCGTTCGGGGGTCACCGTGCGTGCGTGTCACCGGCCGTCGCGGGCCGGGGCGCCGGGGTGCGGGCATCGCCCGGCGGCGGCACCAGTCGGCGTACGTCCCGCTCGCCGTCGCCGTGCCCGTACTTCTGATCGAAGTGCCGTTTCACCACCGCGACCGGGGTGCGGTCCCCGTCGGCGGGCTCGGCCAGCGCGAATACGCCGGGGGCTGCCCCGGGCGCGCGGGGCGGCAGCACGGCTCGCACAGTCAGTGGCCCGGTGACCCGGAACCCCCGACAGTCGACGTGGTGCTGCCCGTCCACCGTCACGTACGGCACGCGTACCTCGACCACGTCCGACTCGTCGTGGCGCAGCGTGACCGTGACCGACCAGTACCGCTCCAGGTCGAGGGTGGCCTGCTCGTGCTCCCACAGCTCCTCGAACCGGGCGTGCACGAACCCGCCCCACGGGCTGTCCATGTCCACCTCGAGCTGCGGCACGTTGAACGACAACTTCCCGATCGGGAAGAACGAGATGAGCGCCCGCCCGTCCCACTGGTAGAGCTGGATCGACGGGGACGCGTCGTAGAGCCGGACCTGTAGGCGGTGTCGCAGCCGCGCGTCGAGCGCCTCGGCGAACGCGGCCAGGTGGCGCAGGTTGGTGCGGATCTGCCGGGGCACGTCCACCCGTTGCCGTTCCAGCTCCTCGGAGCGTTGCTGGGCGGCGGTGCAGTCGGGGTCGAGCAGGAGCAACTGCACCTGGGCGCCGTTGGCGAGCGCCGCTCGTACCGCGCTCAGGGTGTCCTCCCGGTGCCGTTGCTCCAGCAGGATCGTCCAGGTGTCGAGGATGCGCACTCGACGACCGGAGCGGTGCAGCCGCGTCACGAACGCCTGCTGGTCGAAGCTGAGGTGCTCCTGCACCCGGGCCTTGCGGGCCTCCTCGAACATCGGGTCGAAGATGACGTACGAGATGGCCGCGAGGACCACGCTGGCCCCGAGGTTGAGCAGCAGGTCGCTGAGGAAACCGGTGCTGCGCCAGGCGCCCAGCAACATGACGACGGCGATCGCGAACAGTGCCCCACCGACGACGAAGGCCCGTCGTTGCCGCCCGCCCCGACCAGCCCACCCGGGCATCCGGTCCCCTTCCGCCGTCGGTCGGCCCCACCGCCGCTTGCTGATCACCGGAGTTCGGAGGATACGTGCCCGCTTTGCTGGGCGCTGTCCTGTTGAGGAGCGGCCGGTTCGCCGCTCGGACCCGCTCCACCGCTCATAGGGTGACGGTAACGGAGGCGTGCGACCACGGAGGGTGGCGGGGTGGACGAGAGCGAACGCGAGCAGGCGCTTCTCACCGTCCTGACCACCGAGCACTACGCGTTGCAGACGTCCCGCGCCGGGACCATCGCCGAGGCCACCGGCCGCGCCACCATTTTCCTGTCCGTGCTGTCGGCGGCGCTGATCGGTCTCGGCTTCGTCGCCAGCAACGACAAGCTGGTACGGCCGTACCTGGCGGCGGTGCTGCCGACGCTGGTCATCATCGGGGTGCTGACGTTCCTGCGGCTCGTGGAGACCACCGTGGAGAACTCGTTGGACCTGCTGCGGATCCAGCGCATCCGGGCCTACTACCAACACAATCTCGCCGGCGAGCACGACTTCTTCGCCGACGCGGTGGTGGCCGACGATGCCATGAGCACGGCCTGGAACCTGGTCGGCACGCGTCCGGGGCGGTGGGAGTTCATGTTGACCACGGCCGCACTCGTGGGCGCGGTCAACGCGGTGCTGAGCGGGCTCGGCATCGCGCTGGTGGCGACGACCGTCGGGGTCGGGGTCGGGCTGACGGTCCTGGTCGGGGTGCTGGTCGCGGTGGTGGCGTTCGGTGTGCAGTTCGCGTACATCGTCCGGGCGTCGGCCGCGCCGATGCGCTGACGGCGCCCGCCGGTGCCGCTCAGACCGATCGCCAGTCGTCGTTCGTCAACGCCGAGGCCTGGGGACCCATCAGCGACATGCCTCCGTCGACCGGCCAGGACGCGCCGGTGACGTAGCTGGCGGCGGGGGAGGCGAGCAGCGCGACCACGGCGGCCACCTCCCGGGCATCGCCGGGCCGTCCCAGCGGCACGCCGGGCCGTTCCTGGGTGAACGGGTCGACATCCTCCTGACCGGTCATCGGCGTGGCGATCTCGCCGGGGGCGACGGCGTTGACGGTGATCCCGTCGGCGGCCAACTCCTGGGCCATCACCCGGGTCAGCAGCCCGAGCCCGCCCTTCGCGGCGCAGTACGCGGCGGAGCCCACCCGGGGCGCGTGCTCGTGCACGCTGGTGATGTTGATGATCCGCCCGCCGGCGCCGGTGGCCCGCATCCGTCGCGCGGCCCGCTGGGCGCACAGGAAGGGCGCGTCCAGGTCGACGGCGAGCACCTCGCGCCACTGCTCCCACCCGGTGTCGACGAACGGCGTCGAGGCCCCGATACCGGCGTTGTTGACCAGCACCCCGATGCCGCCGAGCCGGTCGGCCAGCTCGTCCACCACCGCCGCCGCGTCCGGCAGTCGGGTCAGGTCCACCTCGGCGACCTCGCAGCGCCGCCCCGTCGCGCGGACCTCGGTGGCCGTCCGCTCCGCGCCGTCGGGGTCGCCGTACCAGGTGATGCCGATCTCGAAGCCGGCCCTGGCCAGCGCCACCGCGCAGGCTTTGCCGATGCCGGAGTCCGCGCCGGTGACGACGGCGATCCTGGGGTAGTTCTCGTATCGCTGTGGCATGCTGCCGCACTACCCCGGCAGGGCCGGCCCAACCGCCACGGGAACCACGACTGATGTGCCGACGGCGTACCGTCGCCTGATGCGGATCACCCGGTTCACGCACGCCTGTGTACGCGTCGAGCACGACGGCGGGGTGCTGGTCGTCGACCCGGGGACGTGGAGCGAACCGGAGGCCCTGGTCGGCGCGGACGCCGTCCTGGTCACCCACGAGCACACCGACCACATAGACGTGTTGCGGCTCGTCGGTCTCGGTGTCCCCGTGTACGTGCCGGAGGGCGCCCGGCTGCCGGATCTCGCCCCGCTGCCGGTGACCCGGGTCCGTGCGGGGCAGCGGTTCACGGCGGCCGGCATTGCCGTCAGCGCGCACGGCGGCCGGCACGCCGCGATCCACGAGGGGCAGCCCGACTGCCCGAACCTCGGCTACCTGATCGGCGGCGAGCTCTACCACCCGGGCGACGCCCTGCACGTGCCGGACGAGCCGGTGCGTACCCTGCTCGTCCCGGCCCAGGGGTCCTGGCTGCGCCTCGACGAGGCGATCCGGTTCGCCGGCGCCGTGGGCGCGGCGGCGGCGTACCCGATCCACGACGCGCAGCTCAACGACCGCGGCCTGGCCAGCGTCGAGGGCTGGTTCGCTGAGACGATTCCCGGCTACCGTCACCTGAGGCCCGGCGACACCGCCTGACCCCGGTCGTCACCCGGCGCCGGGCTGCGGAAACGGGGCGCGGCGGCGGTGAGCACCGCGGCGGCCGTGGGGGCGGACCACCCGTCGGTCAGCTCCGTCACGAGGTCGGCGACCAGCCGGGTCACCGCCGGCTCGCCACCCGGGTGCAGCGCCTCGGCGACGATCAGCACCGACGAGGTGCCCGACCGCACGGCCGACCAGCCGCTCTGCCGGTTCGTCCACCGTCGGGCGTGGGCCCGCCCGGCGGAGTCGACGAAGGTCACCTCACCCGGCTCGGGATGCTCGGTGTCGCCCGCGAAACTCAGGTACGCCTCGTCGCCCTGTGCCGGGCGGACCACCAGGTCGCCGTCGACCCGATCCAGGTCGAGCACCGCGACCGGGATGGCGTACGCGGCCGAGATCGCGTTGCAGAGATCGACGAGCGGGTGCACCCGGGGCAGCTCGCCGTCCAGGCGCAACCGACGCAGCAGGGCCTCGGCGGCGCACCGGTACCTGGTGGGCCGCAGCCCCATCGCCGCGTAGGCCCGCCGCCACGCCTGGATCTCCGGGAACCCGCTCTCGGCCCCGCCGGCCAACCGCCGTCGCGCGTCGGCGAGATGAACGGCCGTGCGTGCCGTCACGTCGGCGGTGGCGGTGATCCCGGCGGCTCGCACCACACCGGCGACCAGGTCGGGGTACGCGTCGCGAAGCTGCGGGGCATGTTCGAACTGCACAGTGCTCCTATCGTTCGGTGAGGGCGAGGGTCACGCCGAGCGCGACGAACGTGCCGGCGGCTGATCGGCGCAGCCAGTCGGTGACCCGGGGTCGGGTCAGCACCCGGTCGCGTACCTTGGCCGCGAAGATGCCGTAGCCGCTGAACACCACGAAGGTGAGCAGCATGAACACCGCGCCGCAGCCGAGCATCGCCCGGGTCGAGCCCGGTGCCGTGGTGTCCACGAACTGGGGAAGGAACGCGACGAAGAACATCGTCGGCTTCGGGTTGAGCAGGTTGACCAGCACCCCGGAGACGATCACCCGGATCGCCGAGCGGAGTGGGGCGTCGGTGGTCACCGCGAAGGCGTCGCGGTCCCGCGCCATGGACCAGGCCAGGTAGAGCAGGTAGCCGACGCCGAGGTAGCGGACGGTCTCGAACGCCGCGGCGCTGGTCTGCATCAGCGCGGCCAGCCCGGTCATCGCGGCCAGCAGGTGCGGCAACGTGCCCAGCGTGCAGGCGAACGCGGCCAGCACGCCGGCCCGCGCACCCCGCGACAGGCCGGCGGAGAGCGTGAAGATCACCCCGGTGCCGGGGGTGACCACCACGATCAGCGTGGTGATCAGGAACGGGATGGTCACGGTCGTCCTCCGGCGGAGTTGGCAGGTCTGGCTGCTGCTCACTCTGCTGCCACAATGGTCCGATGGGCAGAGCCAAACCGACTGCGTCCGAGGGGTCCATATCGGCCGGGTCCGACTTCCTGCACCTGACCGTCACCGACGCGGCGCCGGGCGGGCGCGCCGACTGGCTGACCGACCGGCTGCGGCAGGCCATCGCCGAAAGGCGGGTGCCGGTCGGTGACCGGCTGCCCCCGACCCGGGTGCTCGCCGCCGACCTCGGTGTCTCCCGGGGCGTGGTCACCGAGGCGTACCAGCGCCTGACCGAGGAGGGGCACATAGCCGGTCGGGGCCGGGCCGGCACTGTGGTCGTCGCCGCGCCGGCCGCGCCCACACCCACAGCTGCCGCCGCGCCGGCACCGGCCGCGACCTTCCCGCCGGCACCGGGCACCGACATCTTCGACGCGGTACGCGCGGCGCACGCGACCATCGACCTGACGCCCGGCGTACCCGATCTGGCCGCCTTCCCCCGCGCGGACTGGCTGCGCGCCGAACGGAGCGTGCTGCGCCGCGTCGCCGCGGCCGACCTCGGCTACGGCGACCCCTGTGGCACGCCCGCGCTGCGACAGGCCGTCGCCGCCTGGCTGGCCCGCAACCGCGGCATCAGCGTCGACCCCGCCGAGGTGATCATCGTGGCCGGCGTCTCCCAGGCGCTCGGGCTGCTCGCCCAGGCGCTCACCGCCGCTGGCGTCGACCGGATCGCCGTCGAGGACCCGGGCTCGCTCGGGGTGCGCCAGCACCTGAACAACTGGCGGATGGACACCCCGCCGATCAGCGTCGACGACGCCGGGCTGCGGGTCGACGAGTTGACCGCCAGCGGCGTACCGGCCGTGATGCTCACCCCCGCGCACCAGTTCCCGACCGGCGTGGTGCTCGACGGTGACCGCCGCCGCCAGCTCGTCGCCTGGGCGCGAGCCGGCGGTCTGATCATCGAGGACGACTACGACGCCGAGCACCGCTACGACCGCCCTCCGGTGCCGGCGCTGCGTGGTCTGCTGCCCGAGCAGGTCTGCTACGCCGGCAGCGTCTCCAAACTGCTCGCCCCCGCCCTGCGGGTCGGTTGGCTGCTCGTGCCGGCGCGGCTGCGCGAGGCCGTGGTGGCCGCCAAGCGCAACGCCGACCTGGGCAACGCCGTGCTACCGCAACTGGTGCTGGCGGAGCTGATGACCTCGGGCGCCTTCGAGCGGCATCTGCGGCTGCTGCGTCGGCGACACATCCGCCGGCGGGACGCCATGATCGCCGCGCTGGCCCGCGTGTTGCCATCGGCGACGGTGCACGGCGCCGCCGCCGGCCTGCATCTGATGATCACGCTGGACGACGGCGTGGTCGACACCGAGCTGGCGGCGGCGACGCTGGCGCGCGGGGTGAAGGTGCAACCGCTGTCCTGGCACTGCCAGCGGCCGTACCGGCCCGGCCTGGTGCTCGGCTACGCGGCCCGGACACCCACCGAGATCGAGGACGGCGTCGCCGCTGTCGCCGCCGCGCTCGGCTCCGGCTAGGACCGTCCGGTCCAACGTGCTCCCCGGCGTATCCTTCGCCCGTGGGACTGCGGTTCGAGACGCGCGGGTCCGACTCGCCATGGGTCGACACCGTGTGGACCTGCACGAGCGAGCAGGTCACCACGATGACGTCCGTGGCAGGGGTGCGTTGGGGCCTGGTGTTCTGGGAGCAGGCTGGCCGGCCGTACGCGAGCGTCACCGGTCCCGAGACCCGGACCGGCACGGCGCCGGTGCCGGAGGGCGCGACCTTCACCGGCATCGAGTTCGCCGTGGGCACCTCGCTGCGGGCCGTGCCCACCCCGACGCTGGTCGACGGCGGCATCGAGCTCCCCGACACCGGGCGCCGGACGTTCCGGCTGGACGGCACGCGCTGGGAGACGCCCGGCCCCGACGACGCCGAGGCCCTGGTCGACAGCCTCGTCCGGGCCGGGACCGTGGTCCGGGATCCGCTCGTCGCCGAGCTGCTGCGGGGCCACCGTCCGGCGGTCTCGGGGCGTACCGTCGAACGCCGGTTCCGCGCCGCGACTGGACTGACGCGCGGCGCGGTCCGGCAGATCGAGCGGGCCCGCGCGGCGGCGGAGCTGCTGGCTACCGGCGACCCGGCCGCCGACGTGGTCGCCAAGCTCGACTACTTCGACGAGCCGCACCTGGCCCGGGCACTGCGCTCCTACCTCGGACGCACCGTCCGGCAGCTACGCGAGGGCACCGGCGGCGCCATCGCCCTCGACCTGGATCAGCGCTTGACGTCGTAGATGACCTTGAGGATCCCGTTCGAGTAGCTCTCCGACTCCCGCAGCGTCAGCATGTGCTTGTCGCGGTCGGCCCGGCCGAACAGGCTCTTGCCGGCACCGAGCAGCACGGGGAAGACGAGCAGGTTGTACTGGTCGATCAGCCCCTCATCGGAGAGCCGCCGGGCCAGCTCCGCGCTCCCGTGGATGAAGATCGCTCCGCCCTCGCCCTGCTTGAGCGCGGCGACGTCCCCGGTCGAGCGCAGAATCGTCGTCGGCCCCCACCCGTCGACGAGCGCGTCGTCGGACAGCGAGCTCGACACCACGTACTTGGGCAGCTCCTTGTAGCTGGCGTGGTCCTCCGAACCGGGCCAGACCGGCGCGAACGCCTCGTAGCTGCGACGGCCGAACATCAGCGCCGTCGTGTCAACGAGCTCCTCCCCCTTCAGCGACCAGGCCTCCGGGACGAACTCGAGGTCCTTGAACACCCAACCGCCGCTGCGGTGCTCCTCACCCGGCCCGCCGCCGGGCGAGTCCACGACGCCGTCGAGCGACATGAAACCGGTGTAGACCAGGTCGCGCATTGTGTTGTCTCCTCATGCTCGGATCGCGGCTGCCGGGTCCACGCTAGATCGTTGTCGCGCCGTTGTCTTGGACGGAAACGACAGCGGGTGGTGCCGTGATCGGGCCCCGGGCCCACCGGGCGGATGAACCAGCTCAGCCCAGGAACAGCTGGACGAGGACCAGCCCGGCGAGCAGCGCCTGCCCCCGTGACCCCTGACGCATCAGGTCGACCGGAATCATCCCGAACGGCGTGTTGACCGTCGCGCCGCCGTAGTTGATCGGCGGGCGGGTGCCGGCCCGGAACGCGGCGGCCACCACCCCCAGCGCCAGCGTCGGCGCCAGCCAGGCCGGCCCCGGGTCGACGGACGGCAGGGTCAGCAACCACCACAGGCCCGCACCGACGGCCGGCACCACCACGTGGATCCCGCGCAGCAGGTTGTCGCTGCCACCGAGCGCCCGGCGCAGGCCGGGAGATCTGCTGACCGACCGCAGACCGCCGGTCAGCCGGTTGGCGGCGAGGTACGCGAACACCACCTGCGCGGCACCGGCCAACCCGGGCAGGGCGAGCGCGGTAGCGTACTGCACCCCGATCAGCGCCGCCCAGATCAGCACGGCACTCGGGTGGCGGCGCAACCGGCGTACGTCGGCCTGGAGCAGCGCCCACCAGCCGGGGCCGGGCCGGAACCGGCGGCTGTGAACCCGGCCGATCCGGCGCCAGCGGCGGCTCTCCACCAGGCCGGCGAGCAGGCTCGGGTCCAGCAGGATCGTGGCCGTGGCGGCGGCGTTGGCGAACTGCGCGCCGGTGGTCAGGGTGGCCCGGTCGACCCGGGGCAGCGCGCGTACCGCGAGGATCATGCCCAGGCCCGCGAGGGGCAACGCGGCGGCGAACAACGCGACGGTCGGCGTTGTCGCCGGCCGGGGCAGCCCGTCTCCGAGGCGACCGACGAGCACCACCAGGGCGGTGATTACGGCCGCCGCCACCATCGGCACCGCCCCGACCAGTGTCGGCCAGCGTCGCCCCGACCGGCTGCCCTGGGCGACGACGCTGAGCGCCAGCGCGGCCGCGCCCCAGCCCGCGCCGGCCGCCGCCGCCCAGCCCAGGGCGGACGGTTCGGTGACCCCACCGAGCGCCGCCACGGCCACTCCGAGCGCCGCGGTGCCGGCCGCCGCGCCCACCATCAGCAGGACGAAGCGCGGCGCCAGCCAGGCCCGCCGGTCGATGGGCGCGCTGGTCGCCCAGCTCTGCGTGGCCGGGGTGACCAGCAGCGGGCCGAGCGCGCGCAGACCGCGCCAGGCGAGCCCCGCGCCGGCCAGCAGCGCGGCGACCGCCAGCCACCACCGCACGCCCGGCTCGGCCTGCCCCACCGTGGGGGAGTCCAGCAGGTCGCGGCTGGCGCTGATCGCGAACCAGCCGTACATGCCCACGAACAGGACCATCACGTACGCGTCGCCGAGCACGTCGCCGAGGGAATGGTCGTGGTGCCGGCTGCGGGCCTTGCGCAGGTGCGTCCGCACCTGTCGGGCGGTCGGCACCCCGGCCGGCGTGTCGGCGATAGTGGCCGGCGCGGCGGTCACTTGCCGATCTCGATGCGCTCGTCCACCACCGCGTCGATCAGCTCCGGGTCGTGCGAGGCCAGCAGCACGGCCGTGCCCGCCGCCCGTTCCCGGAGTAGTCGGTCGGCGAGCCACTGACGCCCGCGGACGTCCAGCCGCTGCTCGGGCTCATCCAGGATCAGCACCCGGCGTGGCCGGACGAAACAGGACGCCAGCGCCAGCCGGCGGCGCTGCCCGCTGGACAGTGTCACCGGCAGTTGGTCGCGGGCCGGCTCCAGACCCAGCTCGGCGAGGACCTCCTCGACCGGCTCGGCGTCACCCCCGTGGGCGTACGCGACCAACTCCAGGTGCTCGACCACCGACAGGTCGGGGAAGAAGTCGATGTCGTCCAGGGCGGCCGCCACCAGCGCCCGCACCTGAGGATCGGTCTCGTCGGCCCGGCGGCCCTGCACCAGCACCTCACCCGCGTCGGGCCGGTCGGCGCCCACGACACAGCGCAGCAGTGTGGTCTTGCCGCTGCCATTGGGGCCCAGCACCACAGCGATCCGGCCCGCCGGGAGCGTGAAGCTCACCTCGTCGAGCACGACCAGGTTGCCGAAGTTGCGACTGAGTCCCCGTACCGAGAGCGCGTCCACGATCACAGAGTCTCCCAGAGCCGTGCCACCGACCAACCCGAGCGACCTACGTCACCCGGCTGTCGGCGTCGTCCTCCAGTCGGGCGTCGGCGGCGGCCAACCCCTGGGCGTCGGTGACCTCCTCGGCCACCGCCGCCGCGTCCGCCCAGTGCCGCCGCGCCTCGGCCCGGTCGCCCAGCGCGGCGCAGGCGTCACCCAGGTAGAGCAGGGTGCGCGCCAGCCCGGCGGTCGGCTGGGTCTCCTCGCGCAGCCGGCGGCTCTCGGCCAGCAGCTCGTACGCCGTCCGCGCCTGCCCCGGGGTGCTGCTCAGCAGCGTCGCCCCGGCGTTGAGCAGTGCCGTCGCCCGGCTGGTCGGGTCGTTGACCGACTCGTACTCGCGCAGTGCGGCCCGCCACGCCTGGGCGGCGTCCAGGTGCTCGCCGAGCGCCGCGTGCACCAGCACCAGGTTGGTCAGCGCCGCGGCGTACCCGCGCGCGTCGCCCACCGACCGGAACGTGTTGGCCGCCCGCACCAGGTGGTGGTGCGCGGTGTCCGGTTCGCCCCGGGCCAGCTGGGCCGCGCCCAGACCCAGCTCGGTGAGGGCGTGCCCGGCCCGGTCGGCGCCGGAGCGGTGTCGGCGGGACATCTCCAGGTGCTCCACCGCGTCGTCGAGCTGCCCCAGGTCGAGCAGGGCCAGGCCGAGGTTCATCCGCGCCTGGGCGTTGCCCCGCCGCCCCCGCTCGTTGACCGCGAGGGTGAGCGCGGCGGCCGCCCCCTGCGGGTCGTGCCGGCGTCGACGCAGCACCCCCAGCTCGTTGTGCGCCCACCCGGCGATCTCCGGGCGGTCGTCGGCTGTCGGGGTGGCCAGCACGGTGCGGCAGACCTGCTCCCACTCGTCGAGCCGCTCGGCGTACGCCAGCCACCCGCACAGCGCCACGGCCAGCCGGAACCACCATCGGCGGACCCGGCGGGGCAGCGTCTCCTTCGCGCCGGCCGGCACCCGCACCACCGCCAGCAGCAGCTCCTGGTGCAGGTCGAACCACCCGTACGGGTCGTCGTCCAGCGGCAGCGACCACTCCCGGTCGGGTGGGGAGCCGAGCACCGCCAGGTTGGCCGCGTGCCGTTCGGCCCGGCGGGCCAGGTGCCGGGTCAGCCGGGCCTGCGCGGCGACCCGGGCCCGGGCCGGATCCGCGTCCCGCAGGTGCAGTCGGGCGCTGCCGGCCAGCAGGGGGCGGATCTCGTACCGGTCGCCGGGTGCGCCGACCACGAACGCGGCGGCGGCCAACCGGTCGAGCAGTGCGGTCACCAGCTCGGGGTGCCGCCCGGCCAGCGCGGCGATGGTGGGCCGGTCCACCGGGGCGGGGACCAGCGACATCAGCCGGTACAACCGGCGGGCCTGGCGGGGCAACACCCGGTACGCGATGTCCCGTTCGGTGACCAGGCGGGCCGCCGGTGAGACGGCGAGCCGCTGGTGCGGTGGTGTCTGCACCGCGCGGCGCAGCGCGTCCAGCACGTCGGAGTGCCGCCAGCCGTGTTGAGCGGTGCGGTAACCGAGCGCGCGGACGGTACGCGGTTGCCGCCCGCACAGGTCGACGATCTCGCGTACCGCCGGGTCGGTGCGCGGGTCGGCGCGACGGACCCGGGCGGCGGGAGCGGCCCCGCCCGCCGTCGCGAACAGCTCCACGGCCTCGGACGTGCCCGGTTCGGCGATCCAGTGCGCGACCACACCCTCCAGACCGACCAGCGCCGGACCGCCGGCGAGCAGCAGGCGGCAGGTGCGCGCGGTGGGCGGCAACAGTGGCCGGACCTGGTCGGGGCGGTCGACGTTGTCCAGCACCAGCAGGATCTTGCGACCGTCGAGCTGACCGCGCAGCGCGTCCGCGGCCGCGGCGAGCGCGTCCGGCCGGCCGGAGGTCGGCGGGGCGGTGCCCAGGATCCGGGCCAGCGCGGTGAGCACCTGCCGGGCCGAGCGGGGTCGGCCGCGCCGCCGCAGGTCCAGGTAGTACTGCCCGTCGGGGAAATCCTCCCGGCACTGGTTGGCGGCCTGCACGGCGCACGCGGAGGTGCCCACCGCGCGCCGGCCCAGGACCGCCACCGCGTGCTCCCGGGTGAGCAGACCGACCAGCGCGTCGACGTGCTCGTCGCGACCGGTGAACTCGGCCGTGTAGGGCAGGTTGGGTGCCCCGGTGGCCGGGGTGGTGAGCACCTCCGTCGGCTCGGGGCCGACCTCCCGGCCGGCCCGGCGGCGGCGCACCTCGTACACCACGTAACCCACCACGCCGCTGGAGGCCAGGACGATGGTCACCGGCCCGAGCACGCTGGCCGCCAGCTCGGAGAGGAGATTGCCGGCCAGGTTGCTGGCAACGTTGGCGAGGATGCTGCCGACCACGCCGCCGATCGCGATCAGCGCCGGCCAGCGCGAGCCGCCGCGCGAACCACCCGGCCCGGTCACCGCACGCCCCCGGAGACGAGCCCGGCGACCAGGTGCCGCCGGGAGAGGACCACCAGCACCACCGGCAGCACCGAGGCGAGCACCGAGCTGGCGGCCAGCGCGCCACTGTTGCTCACGAAACTGCGGGTCTGCTCGGCCAGGAACGGCCCGAGCGGCGACGACCCCGGCCCACCGAACAGCCGACCCACCACCAGGTCGTTCCAGACCTGGACGAACTCCAGCACGGAGACCGCCACCACCGCCGACAGGTTGTGCCGGGCCAACCGGCGCAGGGTGTGCCACCACCGGCGCCCGCCCAGTCGGGCGTCTCGGACCTGCTCGACCGGCAGGTCGGCGAACGCGTTGCGCAGCACCAGCACCGCGAACGGCACGCCCAGCGCGATGTGCACCAGGGCCAGGCCCTGGGCCGTGCCGGAGGAGAGCACCAGGCCCAGCACCTCGTTGACCGGCCCGGCGATGACCTGGATCGGCACGACGCTGGCCGCCAGCAGCAGCAGCCCGGTGCCCTGCGCGGCCGGCCCGGTCAACCAGGCCAACGGGTACGCGGCCAGCAGCGCGACCACCAGCACCGTGGCGGTCACCGCGGTGGCCAACAGCAGGGTGAAGCCCAGCGTGCGCCACAGCTCGGTGCCGGTGACCAGGTTGCGGTAGGACTCGCCATTCGGCGGCGCCGACCACCAGCCGCGCGCGGCGGCGTCCACCCGGCCGTGCGCCGACGTGGCGACCAGCACCGCCAGCGGCACCAGCCAGGCGATCGCGGCACCTGCCGCGAGCAGCCGGAAGACCCGCCGGGGCGGGGCGACCGGAGCGGGCTCCGGTGCTGCCTCGACGCGCGGCGGGGGCCAGGCCTGCCGGACGAAGAGCGCGGCCACCATGATCCCGCCGATCACCGCCACCAGCCACACCACGCCGAGCGCGGCGCCGTCGCCGGTGGTGGTGCCCCCGGACGTCTGCCAGATCCGCAGCGCCAGCACCGAGGCCTCGTCGCGGACCGAACCGGGGGTCATCACCAGGATGAGGTCGAACGTGCGGCTGGTGCCGACCGCCACCAACGCGAAGACCACAGCGGTCGTCCGCAGCAGCAGTGGCCGCCACTGCGCGTCCCACAGCACATGGCGACGCTTACCGCCGTAGGCGCGGACCGCGTCGGCGAGGCTCGGTGGCACCGCGTCGAGCGCGGACCGGAAGACCAGCACCGCCAACCCGACCCAGGCCCAGACGAACGCCGACATCAACGCGACGGTGACCATCCCCGGCCCGAGCAACTGCGGCGCGTCCTCCACCGAGCGGCCGGTCAGCCGGGTCGCGACCAGGGTGGCCAGCCCTCGGCTCGGGTCCGGGTCGTACATCAGCCGGAAGGTGACCCCGGTGACGACCAGCGGCAACGCCACCGGCACCAGGAGGATCAGCCGGACCAGGCCGCCCTCCTGCGAGCGGCGGGACGCGGCGGCGAGCAGATAGCCCAGGGCCGTCACCACCGCGGGCACGAGCAGGGCCCAGAGGACCGTCCGGCCGACCACCGCGCCGGTGCCCGGGGCGGCGAGCGCGGTCCGGAAGTGCGCCGCGCCGACCCAGCGACCGTCGGTGGTGACGCTGGCGTGCATGGTCCGCAGCACCGGCCACAGCACCAGCCCGCCGAGCAGCACCGCGGCCGGCAGCAGCAGGGCCGACGTGGCCCCCGCCGCCGGATAGGCCCGACCCCGTCGGGCCGGACCGACGTCGTCGAGGACCGCCAGCTCGCCGAGGACCCGCACCTGGCTCATCGGCCGCCCCCCGCGCTGCGGGCCGCCGCGGCGAGCAGGCCGGTGGCCCGGCGGATCGCCTCGCTGGCGCGGACCCCGTCGGTGACGTCGGCGAAGAAGCCCTGCATGATTCGCCAGATGCCGACCCCGTCCGAGCCGGTGAACGCGCCGGCCAACTGGTCGGAGAGGTCGAAACGCAGGGTGCGGGGTGTCCGCATCTCCGCGGCGAGACCCTGGCCGACGCGGTCCCGGTAGCTGCCGATCGCGACGTTGGTGTTGGGCGAGAGGTAGCCGCCGGCGCGCAGCCACGGCTGGAACGAGTCGGCCCTGGTGAGCCACTCGACCAGCTCGACCCCACCCCGGGCGTCGGCGAACGCCACGGCCGCGTCCCCGCCGACGATCAGGGGGCCGCCGCCCGGCTGGGCGCCCGGGAACCGGAACGTGACCGGTGCCTCCGGGCCGTGCTGGAACGGGTCGGCCACGTCGGCGGTGAAGTCGGCCCCGACGAGCATCACCGCCCGCTTCGTGTGCACCACCTGGATCACCGACTCCTCGTACTGGGTGAGCAGGGCACGACGGCCGCCACCGACGAACGCTCCGTTGATGCTCCAGAGCCCGGCGAGCCGGTCCAGCGCGTCGCGCACCGGTCCGCCCTGCCAGTCGGCGTCCTGCCGGGCCAGGGCGTTGTAGCTCTCGGGTGCCATGTCGGCCAGCACGTTCTCGAACCAGTCGGTGAGCACCCAGCCGTCCGCGGCGCCGATGGCCAGGGGCGCCGGCCCGCCGTCGCGCCGGGCGAGCGCGCCGAGCTCCTGGGTCCGCCGGACCAGCGCGTCCCAGTTGGCCGGCTGCACCGGCAGCATCGAGGGCAGGTGCCAGACCAGCGACTTGTGCGCCGCCTTGACCCAGACGCCGTAGCGCTGGCCCTCGGCCGTCAGCAGCTCACCCAACCCGGCGGGTACGGCGTACTCGGTGGACGCGCGCACCGGGCTCAGCCAACCGCGCTGGGCGTACTCGGTGACCAGACCGGGGCGCGGCAGGATCGCCACGTCCGGGCTGGTGCCGGCGAGGTGTCGGGCGCGCAGGAACGCGTCGATGTCGTTGCCGGCGCTGACCACCTGCACCGGGGCGGGGTAGCCGGCGACGACCTCGCGGAACCGGTCCAGCTCGCTGGTGCTCCAGACCACCGCGACCTGCACCGACCGGGTCCCGCCGGAGCAGCCGGCGGCCAGCGCGGTGGCGCCCGCGGCGGCGGCGCGCAGCAGCGTACGACGACTCACGCCGGCGGCCGGCCTCATCGGGTCGCCTCGCTCGGCTCGGTGACCAGCTCGTGCCGCACCGGTATCTCGGCCAGGGTGGCCGGGTCGGCGGTGCAGACCAGCACCGCCACCCCGGGGGCGTCCGGCGGCGAGAGGCGGGGCATCAGGTCACCGAGACGGCTGTCGCCCGCCGAACCGGCCGGCAGGTCGACCACCAGCACCTCGGGCAGGCAGGCCGCCGCTCGGGCGAGCGCCACCCGGAACCGCTGGGCGGCGGAGATCTGGTGTGGCAGCAGGGCCAGGGAGAGCCCCAACTCGAGCCGGTCGACCACTGTGGCCGTCCAGTCGTTTGCCACCTCGTGCACCCGTTCGCGTTTGCGCTGGCCGTACTCGATGTTGCGCCGCACGGTGAGCTGCGGCAGCAGCGCGCCACCGGCGGGCACGTAGCCGATCTGCCGGCGGGGCGGCGGCAGGCCGGTGACGTCCCGGTCGCCGACGAGGACGCGACCGGTCACCGGCGGGGCCAGCCCGGCCAGCACCCGGGCGACCGCCGTGCCGAACCGGGGCGGCGCCACCAGGGCGGCGAGCGTGCCGGCGGGAACGTCGAGGGTCACCGGCCCGGTGCCGGGGACGGCGACCAGTGCGCGTAGCCGTAACGTGGCGCTCACCTCCGGTGACCATTGATGACCGTCCCAGGGTGGCACACCGTGCCGACAATCGACGTCCCCGACCCTTCCACTGTGGAGAAGGTCGGAGCTGTTCAGGCGGGGGAGTAGAGCACGGCGAGCCCGGCCGCCGTGGCGGCCAGCCGTTCGCGCAGCGCCACCGGGGCCAGCACCTCGACGTCGGCCCCGAGGCGCAGCAGCTCACCGTGGGCATGGGTGAGCGACTCGATCGGCAACACCGCGCTCACCCAGCCCCGCGCGTCCGGTGGCCCGGCGCTGGTGTCCATCGCGGTCACCACCGGATCGCTGCCGATCTCGCGCAGCCGCTCCCGCCCCGTGGGGGAGAGCCGGACGTGGGCATCGTCGCGGTGCAGCCGGGCCCGGAACTGCACCACGTGCGCCCGCCACCAGGACGGCAGGTCGAAGTCGGCGGGTCGGTGGAACTCCTGCGCCAGCGGGGTCAACGCGAGGATCTGGTTGACCCGGTAGGTCGCCGGCGCGCCCCGGCCGGGCTGGTCGGCCACCACATACCAACGGCCGCCCTTGAGTACCAGGCCGTACGGCTCCAGGACCCGGGTCACCTCGCCGTTCCAGCCGCGGTAGCGCACCTCGACGCGGTGCTGCCGCCAGACCGCCTCGGCCGTGCGGGCCAACTCGGGGGAGGCGTCGCCGTCGGCGTACCACCCGGGAGTGTCCAGGTGGAAGCGTTGTTGCAGCCGGGTCGCCCGATCGCGCAGCGGCGCGGGGAGCGCGGCGTGCAGCTTCAGTTGCAGCGCCGCCACCACGTCGCCGTAGCCCAACTCGTCGGCGGGGCCGGGCAGCCCGGCGAGGAACAGCCGGTCGGCCTCCTCGGCGGTCAGCCCGGTCAGTCGGGTCCGCCAGCCGTCGACCAGTTGGTAGCCGCCGGCGTGCCCGGCCTCGCCGTAGAGCGGGATGCCCGCGGCGTGCAGCGACTCGACGTCCCGGTAGATGGTGCGGGGGGAGACGGCCAACCGCTCGGCGAGCTGCGCGGCGGTCAACCGCCCGTGCGACTGGAGCAGCAGCAGGACGGAGAGAAGTCGAGAAGCTCGCACTTCACTGACACTAGTTGTCAGGGGACCGCTCGTAGGGTCCCGGCATGGCATTTCGCGACAAGGAACTACGAACGCCCGGACCGGTGCTCGTGAACGGCCGGCAGCTCAAGCGCTACCACATCGACCAGCCGGAACGGCCTGTCGAACCGGAGGTGGAAAAGGCCGCATACGACCTGCTGACCGCGCTGCTGGCCGACGCCGTCGACGACGGCACCCCCGCCGCCGGGTGGGTGGTGCTGCACCGGGGCGCGGACACCGGCGCCTACCTGCTGGCGTACACCTGGGTGTGGGACAACGCGGTGGAGGTCCGTGTCGCCGCGGCCGGACAGCCGGCGCTGGACTGTCCGGACACCGACCCGACCCACTTCGTCGAGGTACGTCGACCCGCCGTCGGCTGCGTCTGGGAGTTGGCGGTGCTGGAGCACGAGCGGGCGGCCTGGGTTCGGCACATGCTTGCGCCGGAGGCGCCCAACCTGACTGGATATCTGGACGACACGCGAGCGGAAGGGCCGGTGGGCCGCTGATGGGCGACTTCGACTTCTTTGTGGGCACCTGGAACGTGGTCAACCGGCGGCTGCGCAAGCGGCTGGTTGGCTCGGACGAGTGGGAGGAGTTCCCGGGGGTGTCGGTGGCGCACGGCTTCTTCGCCGGTGGCGGTCACTTCGACGAGATCACGTTCCCGACCAAGGGCTCCGCTGGTGCCACTGTCCGGATCTTCGACCCGGCTCGCGAGGAGTGGTCGATCTACTGGATGAGCAGCGTCGACGGGGTGCTGGGACTGCCCCCGATGGTGGGCCGCTTCGTCGACGGGGTGGGCCGCTTCTACGCCGACGACCAACACGAGGGGCGGCCGGTCCGGTGCCGGTTCATCTGGTCGGAGATCAGCGCGACCACCGCCCGCTGGGAGCAGGCGTTCTCGGTCGACGGCGAGCAGACCTGGGAGACCAACTGGATCATGACGTTCACCCGAGCGTCCGACTAGGGGTTGTCGCGTAGTTTCCGGCCAAACGGGTGCGGTGTTAGGGTCCGATCACCGCCCCGGATGGAGGAACGCGATGGCCTCCGACCACGTCGACGTGCTGATCATCGGCGCCGGCCTGTCCGGTGTCGGCGCCGCCTGCCACCTTCGTCGTGACTGCCCCGACAAGACGTACGCGGTGCTGGAGGCGCGTGACGCCATCGGCGGCACCTGGGACCTGTTCCGCTACCCGGGCATCCGCTCCGACTCGGACATGTTCACCCTCGGCTACTCGTTCAAGCCGTGGACCGCGCCGAAGGCCATCGCCGACGGCACGACCATCCGGGAGTACGTGCGGGAGACCGCCCGGGAGTACGACGTGCCGCGCCACATCCGCTTCCGCCACCGGGTGCTGCGCGCCGAGTGGGACAGCGACACCGCCCGCTGGACGGTGCACGCCCAGCGCACCGACACCGCCGAAATCGTGGTGCTGACCTGCTCGTTCCTCTTCGCCTGCGCCGGCTACTACCGCTACGACGAGGGTTACACCCCGCCCCTGCCCGGTGTCGACGCGTACACCGGGCGGCTGGTGCACCCGCAGCACTGGCCCGACGACCTCGACCACACCGGCAAGCGGGTGGTGGTGATCGGCAGCGGCGCCACAGCGGTCACCCTGGTGCCGGCGATGGCCCAGCGGGCCGCGCACGTGACCATGCTCCAGCGCTCACCGACGTACATTCTGGCGTTGCCCGCCCATGACCGGCTGGCCGACGCGTTGCGGCGTTGGCTGCCGGCGAAGGCCGCGTATCCGGTGGTGCGTTGGAAGAACGTGCTGCTGTCCACCGTCAACTTCCAGCTCAGCCGGCGTGCGCCCGGCCTGGTGAAGCGGGTGCTGCGCCGGGCCGCGCGGGGCCGGCTCCCGGTGGGGTACAACGTCGACCGTCACTTCTCGCCGCGCTACGACCCCTGGGACCAGCGGCTCTGTGTGGCACCCGACGGCGACCTGTTCACGGCCGTGCGCGACGGCACCGCGTCGGTGGTCACCGACACCATCGACACCTTCACCGCGACCGGTGTCCGGCTGACCTCCGGCGCGGCGGTGCCCGCCGACATCGTGGTCACCGCGACCGGGCTCAACCTGCTCGCCCTCGGTGGCCTGACGCTGCGGGTGGACGGCGTCGACGTCGACCTGCCGAGGACCGTGGCCTACAAGGGCATGATGCTCTCCGGCGTGCCGAACTTCGCGCTGACACTCGGCTACACCAACGCGTCGTGGACGCTCAAGGCCGACCTGGTCGCCGGGTACGTCTGCCGACTGCTGCGGCACCTCGATCGCACCGGCCAGCACGTCGTCACCCCGCTCCCACCGCCCGACGCCGAGCGGGTGCCGCTGATCGACCTGCGCTCCGGCTACGTGCTGCGCGCCGTCGACACGCTGCCCAGGCAGGGCGCGACCGCGCCGTGGCGGCTGCACCAGAACTACGCCCGCGACGTGCTGCTGATGCGGCACGGCCGGCTCACCGACGAGGGTGTGCGGTTCTCGCGCGTCGGCGAGGTGACAGTGCCCGACCGCACCCGACGTCCCGTCGCGTCCGAGCGTCGGTAACCGCCAGCAGAGGAGCAGGATCGTGCAGAGGTTCGACTTCGCCGGCGCGACCGCGGTGGTCACCGGGGCAGCCAGTGGCATCGGTGCCGCGCTGGCCCACGCGTTGGCCCGCCGAGGCAGCGATCTGGTCCTGCTGGACCGCGACGCCGAGCGGCTGGACGCGGTCACCGCCGCGATCCGCGCCGACCACCCGGATCGTCAGCTCGCCACGTACCTGGTGGACCTCGCCGACCAGACCGCCACCGCCCAGGTGGCCGCCGAGATCGGCCAGCGGCACCCCCGGGTACGCCTGCTGATCAACAATGCCGGCGTGGGCCTCGGCGGTCGGTTCGACCAGGTGACGTTCGACGAGTTCAGCTGGGTGATCGACGTCAACTTCCGGGCCGTGGCACAGCTGACCCATGCCCTGCTGCCCAACCTCCGGGCCGAGCAGGGCGCGCACCTGGTCAACATCTCCAGCCTGTTCGGGCTGATCGCGCCGGCCGGGCAGACCGCGTACGCGGCGAGCAAGTTCGCCGTACGCGGCTTCACCGAGGCCCTGCGCCACGAGCTGGTCGACGACGGCATCGGGGTGACCTCGGTGCACCCCGGCGGCATCCGCACCCGGATCACCGAGAACGCCCGGATCGGCAGTGGCGTCTCCCACGACGAGTACGCGGCCGGCCGGGCGCAGTTCGAGAAGCTGCTGACCATCGCGCCGGAGCGGGCCGCCGAGGTGATCCTGCGTGGCGTCGAACGGCGACGGGGCCGAGTGTTGATCGGCTGGTCGGCGAAGCTGCCCGACCTGCTGGCCCGGGTCATGCCGGCCTCGTACAACCGGCTCCTGGTCACCGGCCTGAACCGGGGTGTGGCCCGCCCGGCGCCGCCCGCTGCCGGCGTTCCCGCGCAACGCCCCGCCGACACCCTCGCCGACCCGGCCCGCGAGGTGGCCTGAGCGGTTCAGGCCGGGTCGGCCACCGTCGCGCTCGGGCCCACGTCACGGCGGCGCAACAGGATGGTCAACGCCACGAGGGCGACCAGCAGCGCCGCCACCGCGTACACCGGTGCCGGACCGAGCGGTGCGAGCAGTGCCAGCAGCGCCACGACCGGGAAGGCGACGACCACCGCGCCATGCTGCTGCCGACGTACGTGCAGCACCCAGACCGTGAGCAGGAAGACGGCGATCGGCACGGCCACCGCGTACCCGGCGATCCTTCCCGAAATGTGCGCGAGGTGCCGCTCGTGGTCCACCGAAACGCTCAGACCCGCGCCGACCGCAGCGACCGCCGCGAAGATCAGGTAGTGGCCGTAGCCCCACACCAGCGTGTACGGCATCCGGTCGGGCGCGTCGATGGGCCGGTCGAAGTAGAGCCACCACAGGGCGAACACGATCACGGTGGCCGCCGCCGCCAGCGACCAGAGGCGGCGGTCGCCGGCGTCCACTCCGGTCTGGATGGCCACCGACGTGGCCAGCACCACGTCACCGAGCACGATCAGGGTGAACAGCCCATACCGTTCCGTGATGTGTCGCGGATGCCAGGGGGTCATGCCCGGGCGCTCGGCCACCGCCGGCACCAGCAGGTCGGCCACGATCAGCAGCAGCAACGCCGCGGTCCCCCAGCCCTGCGGCAGGGCCAGCCGCAGCAGCCAGCCGAGCTGGACGACGGTGACGCCGATCGCGTAGCGCCGGGCCGCCGGGCGGTGCGCCGGGTCACCGGCGGCGGCCCGGCACCACTGCACGACGAGCGCGATCCGCATCACCACGTAGCCGTACGTGATGACGCTGAAATCGCCGTCGGTGAACGCCCGGGGCACTCCGGCGGCGATGATCAACGCCCCGGCTATCTGCACCAGCGTCGCGATCCGGTAGAGGTCGTCGTCGGTGTCGTAGGCCGAGGCGAACCAGGTGAAGTTCATCCACGACCACCAGATCGCGAAGAAGACCAGGAGGTACCTGGTCAGCGCGTGGCCGATCTGGTCCTCGGAGACGGCGTGGTGCAGGTTGGCGGCGGCCTGCGCCACAGCCACCACGAAACACAGGTCGAAGAAGAGTTCCAGCGGCGTGGCCGCGCGGTGCGGCTCGTCACGACGACGTGGCCGCATCGGCCGGTAGAACGGCCGCACCGACCGAGGCTGGGTCACCGCAGCTCCTCAGGCCGCCCGCGCCGGTTCAGCCGCGCCGACGGCCGTGGGTCAGCCCCTCCAGCACCAGGGTCAGCCCCGCGCCGACCAGCCAGACGTCCTTGGCCAGCCCCGCGCCCTGCTGGGTCGGGCGGATGCTGCCGGGTTCGCGCATCCCCGGCGTCTTCAGGTACAGCTGCACCAGGCCCGCGCCGAACGCGGTCAGGCCGAGCCCGACCAGGGGCGCCGGGACGAACGGCGCGATCAGCGCGGCCCCCAGGGCGATTTCCGAGTACGACAGCAGCTTGGCGAAGCGCGCCGGCTCCAGCTGCCCGAGCTGCGGCATGGCGGCGACCGCCATCCCGTGCAAGCCCTCCGCGGCGGTCCCCTCCAGGGTGCGCTTGCCCAGACCCGAGTTGAGGAAGTACGCGCCGATGCTGACCCGTAGCGGCAGGTGCGCAAATTTCATTGTCACTCCCGTTGGCCGTGGTCGAATGCGGCCCGCGTACCCCGGACCGCCCGCGATAACCCGCCGGGCCGGCTGGGCTGGCCGTGGTGGTCGCGGTAGGTTCGCCGGGGGCCCACCGCCGAGCCCGTGGCACACCCGCGCACCCCGGCACCCGGTCCCGCCGCAGACCACCAGCAGGAGGCGAAGTGAGCCAGGAAGTCCGGGGAGTCATCTCCCGCAGCAAGGGCGCGCCGGTCGAGGTCACCACCATCGTGGTGCCCGATCCCGGGCCCGGTGAGGCGATCGTCCGGATTCAGTCGTGCGGCGTCTGCCACACCGACCTGCACTACCGCGAGGGTGGCATCAACGACGACTACCCGTTCCTGCTCGGTCACGAGGCGGCGGGCATCGTGGAGCAGGTCGGCGAGGGCGTCACCGACGTCGCCCCGGGCGACTTCGTGGTACTCAACTGGCGCGCGGTCTGCGGCGTGTGCCGCGCCTGCCGCCGGGGCCGGCCCTGGTACTGCTTCAACACCCACAACGCCACCCAGCGGATGACCCTCACCGACGGCACCGAACTCACCCCGGCGCTGGGCATCGGGGCATTCGCCGAGAAGACCCTGGTGCACGCCGGGCAGTGCACGAAGGTGGACCCGGCGGCCCGACCCGCCGCCGTGGGTCTGCTCGGCTGCGGGGTGATGGCCGGGCTGGGCGCGGCGATGAACACCGGAAACGTCACCCGGGGCGACTCGGTCGCGGTGATCGGCTGCGGCGGCGTCGGAGACGCGGCGGTCGCCGGCGCGGCCCTCGCCGGCGCCACCACGATCGTCGCCGTGGACACCGACAGCCGCAAACTCGACTGGGCCCGCAAGTTCGGCGCCACGCACACCGTGAACGCCTCCGAGACCGACCCGGTCGAGGCGATCCGTGCCGCCACCGGTGGCTTCGGCGCCGACGTGGTGATCGACGCGGTGGGCCGACCGGAGACGTGGAAGCAGGCGTTCTACGCCCGCGACCTGGCCGGCACTGTGGTGCTGGTCGGCGTACCGACCCCGCAGATGCAGATCGAGCTGCCGCTGCTGGACGTCTTCGGACGTGGCGGCGCCCTCAAGTCCAGCTGGTACGGCGACTGCCTGCCCAGCCGGGACTTCCCGATGCTCACCGAGCTGTACCTACAGGGCCGGCTCGACCTGGATGCGTTCGTCACCGAGGAGATCGCACTCGACCAGGTCGAGAACGCCTTCGACCGGATGCACCACGGCGACGTGCTCCGCTCGGTGGTGGTGTTCCCGTGACCGCCCGCGTCGACCACGCGGTCACCTCGGGCACGTTCTCCCTGGACGGGCAGACGTTCGACGTGGACAACAACGTCTGGGTGATCGGTGACGACCGCGAGTGCGTCGTCCTGGACGCGCCGCACGACGTGGCGGCGATCCTCGCCCTGGTGGGCGACCGGCAGGTCCGGGCGATCCTGGCCACCCACGCCCACGACGATCACGTCCGGGTAGCACCCGAGCTGGCCGAGGCCACCGGCGCACCGGTGCTGCTGCACGCCGCCGACCGGGTTCTCTGGGACATGGTCCACCCGCACCTGCCGCCCAACGGAGAACTGCACGACGGGCAGAGCATCGAGGTGGGCGGCACCACGCTGCGGGTGCTGCACACCCCCGGGCACAGCCCCGGGGCGTGCAGCTTCCACGCGCCGGAGCTGGGCGCGGTGTTCACCGGCGACACGCTCTTCGCCGGTGGGCCGGGCGCGACGGGCCGCTCGTACAGCGACTTCGACACCATCGTCCGGTCGATCCGCACCCGCCTGCTGACCCTTCCCGCGGAGACGGTCGTGCACACCGGCCACGGCGACGACACGACGATCGGCACGGAGGCCCCGCACCTGCAGGAGTGGCTGGACCGCGGCCACTGACTGCGGGCGGCGGCTTGGTTGGGCTGGCGGGTCGGCCCGCTGGCGCGTGGTCGACGGGCTCAACGTTCGTCGGCCGCGCCCAGCACCGGTTTGACGTCCAGGATCGGGGTGCCGTCGAGGGCCTCCAGGTCGGCCACCTCGACGCGTAGCCCGTCCACCGCCAGGACCCGCACCCGGTGCAGCCCGATCGGGTTGGGCCGGTGCGGGGAGCGGGTGCTGAACACCCCGGTCTCCGGCCGGTCTTCGTCGCCGCGTGGGTGCACCGCGAGCACGTCGCGCCGGGCGCGGTCCAACCAGGTCAGCACCAGCAGCTCCATGCCGACCCGCAGCTCACGCAGGGCCCGCTCGACCTGCGGGTCGAAGACCAGCCACGCCGGCGGCGCGCCCTCGTCGCCCTGCCGTGGCGCGCTCGCCGCGTCGGTCAGCGACGAGGCGACCCGGCCGACCGGGCGCAGCAGGTACGCGTCATCGCTCACTGCATCCACCATCCTCGCTCCCTCCTGGACGGTCCCAACCTAGCCCGCCGCGACGCTAGGATCCCCGGTCATGGCCGCCGACTCGCCCGTCCCCTCCGACTCGCCCGCTCCCGTCGTCCGTCAGTTGCGCCTCGTGGTGGAGGCCGCCGACCACGAGGCCGCCGTCGCGTTCTTCCGCGACGCGCTGGGCCTGCCGGAGGAGGCGGCGTTCAGCGGGGAGGGGGATGCGCGGGTGGTGATCCTGGACGCCGGCCGCGCCACTCTGGAGATCGCCAACCCCGCGCAGAAACGCCTGATCGACGAGGTCGAGGTGGGTCGGCAGGTCGCGCCGCGCATCCGGGTGGCCTTCGAGGTGGACGACACGGAGGCGACGACCGCCCGACTGGTGGCCGCCGGGGCGAGCGAGATCGCGCCGCCGACGCGTACGCCGTGGCAGTCGCTCAACTCCCGCCTCGACGCCCCCGCCGACCTGCAGATCACCATCTTCCAGGAACTCATCACGCCGGACGGGGCTGTCGGAACGCGGGACGCGGAGTCCGAAGGTGACGGCGACCACTGAGTCGGGCGGTGGGCGGACCGGGGCCCCATCTCACCCTCCGTGCTGGCCTAGACGCCCACGCACGGTAGCGACAAACCGCTAACCGCCTGCCCTCCCCATCACCTTGCATGGCGGCTGTCTGGCCTGATGTCGACCGAGCCCCCATGTCCGACTCTGCGCCGTGACCGGGACCGCACCGAGCCAGCCCTCCGCCATTTCCGGAATGCCCGACACGTGAACCCGGTTGTGTCCCCCGTACCGCCGGAGCCCAAACCCTTTCCGCGGTCATCTCCCGAGGAGTGTTCACCCCGGAGCGCTTCGCACGATCGAAAGGGCAACCATCGTGAAGGCCGACTTCACTCGATGGCTCCCCGCCATCGCTAAGGACTCGTACCGCAAGACCGCGCTGAGCGTGGCGGGTGTGGCAGCCCTCGGCGGTCTGGCGCTCGCGCCGACCGCAGCCGCCGCACCGGTCACCTCCGGACCGCACCAGGGCGCCGTCGCCGCCATCGACCTCGCCACCGGCAAGGCCGCCACCTCGGCACACCAGGATGAGCAGCCCGTCGAGTCGGGCCTGACCACCGGCTCCGCCACCGGTAAGCCGCCGGCCGGCAAGCCGAGCCGGGCCCAGCTGATCCCGCACGGCATCGAGGGCGCACAGTCGCGCGTACCGCTCGACGACGCGCAGCTCGCCAACGCCCGGGCCATCGTCGACGCCGCCAAGAAGACCGGCGTCGGTGACCGGGGCGCGGTGATCGGCGTCGCCACCTCGCTGCAGGAGTCGAAGCTGTACAACCTCGGCCACCTCGGCGCGTACAACGACCACGACTCGCAGGGCCTGTTCCAGCAGCGTCCGTCGTCCGGTTGGGGCACGCCCGACCAGATCACCGACCCGGAGTACGCCGCCACGGCGTTCTTCACCGCACTCAAGAACGTCGGTGGCTGGCAGGACCTGCCGCTGACCACCGCTGCGCAGACCGTGCAGGTCTCCGCCTTCCCGTACGCGTACGCGCAGTGGGAGGAGCAGGCGGCGGACATCGTCCAGCAGATCTGGTGACACCCGCACACGAGGCCGGCCGGCTCCCATCGACGGGAGCCGGCCGGTTCTTCGTGTGCGCCTACCTCAGCAGGCCGGGTAGAGGCGGCGGGTGCCCACCCCGGCCGCGTACGCGTCCCGGTCGCTGAACCGGCAGCCGTAGTCGGGTCGGGCCACCACCGCCGGGTCGGTCACGGTGTCGCCGGCCGGGCGCTTGCCGGTGCGTACCCAGGACACCAGGTCGTCCCAGGCGGCGCCGGCCTCCGCCGGGGTGAACTCGCAGTGCTGCGTGGCCCGGATCGCCCGCTGAACCACCAGCCTGCTGCGACCGTTCCGCGCCACGTCCGTGGCGTACGCCTGCTCCATGCTGAACGGTACGAACAGGTCGCCTAGGCCGTGCAGGCTGAGCACCGGCGCGGTCGGGCGGCCGGCGATCCGCGGCACCTCGGTCAGCGTCGGCAGGAGCCGCTGCCACACGTTCTCCGGTGCGACCCGCTGCACTGTCGCGTTGACGTTGACCGGGCTGTTCGGGGTGTAGCGGGTGAGCAGGTTGGTGGACAGCTGACCGGGCCGCTGGGCGGGGGAGTTGCCGCTCCCGGTGGGCACGCTGATCGAGAAGAGGAAGTCCTTCCAGACCGCGAACGCCGCATCCGCGCCCGGACGTGGCCCGCCGGAACGGTTCACCGTGATCGCCCGCAGCTGCTTGCCCCGGTCCGTGGTGGTGTCCGGCCCGGTGGGGGTCAGCCCGGCCAGGCCGAGCGCCACCTGGATGCGGGGCACCGCGTTGGTCAGATAGTCAGCCGGCGTGGGGTAGGCCGGCACCCCGGCGAGCGTCTGCGCGACCAGGTTGTAGTCCAGGTAGAAGTCGAGCAGCGTCTGGTCACCGAGCACCCCGCACATCGGCAACGCGCCGTCGTAGAAGCCGGGGTACTGCTCCAGCGAACGACCGATGACGTACCCACCCATCGACACACCGGAGACGTAGGTGTGCTGCGGCCGACGGACCGTCCGCCCGAAGTAGTCGGCGAGATCCTTCGTCCCCAGCACGCCGGAGCGAATGTCGAAGCCGTTCCGGTCGTACGAGGACGACGCCCACGCGTACCCCTGCTCCAGCAGGCGCTGGCGCAGCCCGAACCCCGGCGGTTCCGGCGAGAGCACAGTGCCCTGGCCGCGGTAGCCGTGCGCCCACAACACCAGGTCGCCGTTCCACCGGGCGGGGACCTCGATGATGTACCCGGCATGGCGGTGCACGCCCTGGCGTACCGTCGTCGACTTGCCGCCCACGACCAGCGGGGCCAACGGCGGATTCTCGATGGTGTAGCCGGGCAGCGGCTCGCCGCCCCTTGCGCCGCGACCGGTGGCGCTGGCCGGCGCGGTACCGGCCAGCCCGACCGCGAGGGTCAGCGTCGCGGCGGCGGCGAGCAGCCTGCGGAGGGTACGAACGGGTGTGGACAGCATCGATGCTCCCCATCGGACGGTTGTCGCCCGGGGGCGACCAGCGGGACGGTTGCCTACCGGCCGGTAGCGTCCTGAACCTAGAACCGCCGTCGACCAGTGTCAATGGGTTCGCTGATCGGTCGGTCAACACGACTGTTCGGCCGTACCCGGTCGTCCGCGCCGGTGGGTCGATCGGGTTGACTGGTCGCCGTGGACGAGTCGATCTGGGAGGCGGCCCGAGCGTCGCGCAGCTGGCTGGACGCGGCGAACGGCACCGGGCAGACCGAACTGACCTGCCGCATCCTCAAGCTCAGCGAGGAAGCGGGGGAGGCTTCGGCTGCCTGGATCGGCCTGCTCGGGCAGAATCCGCGCAAAGGTGTCACCCACACCCGCGAGGACGTCGCGGCGGAGTTGGCCGACGTCGCCTTCACCGCGTTGGTGGCCATCGAAAGCCTCGGGCTGGACGCGCAGACCGCCCTGGACGCCTGCGCCGCAAAGGTGCGCTCCCGCCTGACGAGCCAATAACCCCCTGGCGTCCGGTCACCGCATTCGTGATCGACTCGGTTTCCTTGATGTCGGGGCGTCCCGGCGTCCCGGATGCCCCGACTTCCGTGAACCCGCGTGGATCATCCCGGGTGAAGGGCGATTCGACGCCGTGAACGCGGCGCCGCGTGGGCGGTTTGTCCGCCGGTGGGTGGTTGTGGGTGGTGACCGGGCGCACCCTCAGGCTGGAATCATGGCGGGGCCGGGGTCGTTACATACCCTGACGATCGCAGTACCACCGACCCGCCGCCCGAACCGCTGGGGGCTGGTCGCGCAGGTTGGAATGCCAGCCCGCACCCGGTCGTTACAGTCCCCACGAACGACCGCCTGGCACCGCCACGATGAGGGTGCCGATGGATGGGCCAACCCCGGAATTGCCCCGGCCCCCCGGTCGTTATATCTGGACCCGGCGCCACGAGCCCCCGCTCGCTAGGCCGCCGACCCGACGCCCGCTAGGGCGTCACCCCCAGACTTCTTCCCCTTGCATGTTGCAGCGCCGGACGAGGTGCTCACACCCTGCCGCCCCCCCTTGGCGGTTCGGGTGTCCTACCCCCGAAGGAGCTACCCCAATGAACACGATCATGCGTAAGAGCGTTCTTTCTGTTGCTGGTCTCGCGTTCGCCGGTGGTGTCTTCGCCGGCCCGATCGCCCACGTTGCCAACCCGGTCGACGCCAAGCCCGTCGCCGTAGCGGTGCAGGCCGACAAGCCCGACACCAGCAAGCTGATCCCGCACGGCACCCAGGGAGACCAGTCCCGGATCAGCCTGAACGACGAGCAGACCGCTAACGTGAAGGCGATCATCGCCGCCACGAAGAAGGCCGGCCTGCCCGAGCGGGCCGCAGTCATCTCGATCGCGACGAGCCTGCAGGAGTCGAAGCTGGAGAACCTCGGCCACCTGGGCGACATGAACGACCACGACTCGCTGGGCCTGTTCCAGCAGCGCCCGTCCAGTGGTTGGGGTACGCCGGAGCAGATCACCGACCCTGAGTACTCGACGACCGCGTTTTTGAAGGGTCTGAAGCAGGTTGATGGTTGGCAGGACATGCCGCTGACCGACGCCGCGCAGACGGTGCAGGTGTCGGCCTACCCGGACGCCTACGCCCAGTGGGAGCAGCAGGCCGCCGACCTGGTTGGCCAGTACTGGAACAGCTGACCCGCACCACAGCACCTCAGCACCACAGCACCACCGCAGAACCAGCGCACCTGAGCACCACCGCACGACACCGACCGCTGGCCGGCACCCGCAACCCCGGGTGCCGGCCAGCGGCTTTTCTGCTCTAGCCGGTCACCAGTCACCAGTCACCGTCCTCGCTCACTGATCGCTGTAGATCTTGGACAGTTTCCGTTCCGTGGGCGGGCCGTGCGAACGGAAACTGTCCAAGATCTACGTTGGCGACGTAGCGGAGTGAGGTGATCGGCGCCGAGTGATCCGATCGGCTGGCGGGTACGTACCCCTGGACGGGGACCGGCGGAGGGACAGAGGCATGGCCGCAGTGGGGTACGGCGCGGATCGCGAACCGGAGTCAGAGCCGGAACCGTCCGGTGAGGCCGCACCGCGGCGTTGGTCCAGCGGTGCTCGTCTGTTGGTGGCTGCTGCCGCCGTCGTGGTGCTCCTGGGTGCGGCAGCGGTGGCCGTGATCGTTGCCGATCCCGAACGCCTCGGCATGACCTACTCCGGCCAACCCGACGGCACCCGCCCCGATGGCACCCGCCCCGATGGCACCCGCCCCGATGGCACCCGGCCCGACGGCACCCGCCCCGGTGATGGCGGCCGTCCGGGGGGCGTCGCTGACCCGGACGCGGCTGAGGGGCGCCGCGGTGGTGCGGGTGCTGCTGCCGAGCAACTGTTGACAGCGCCGCTGGCGGGTCGGCAGAGAGGCACCTTCGTGCTCGCGGATGGGCTGTCCTCGTTCGAGCTGCGGGCGGCCGACTTGGGCGATGACCTGTACCGGATCAGTACCCCGGCCGGCTCGGGTGTGGCGGGCCGACCGTCGGTACAGGGGGAGACCGTGCGGCTTGACCTCGTGGAGTCCGGTACGCGCGGGCCGCGGGCCGTGCGCGTATTGCTCAACGAGCGGGTCGCCTGGCGTCTTCACCTCGTCGGCGGGGTGAGCAGTCAGGTGTTGGACCTGACCCGGGCCCGGCTCCTCGGCGTGGAACTCGCTGGCGGTTCCAGCCGTACCGAGATTCTCCTGCCACCGATCACCGCCGCCGGCCCCGGCAACCCCACCGGCCCGGGCTCAGATCAGCCCACCAGCAACCTGACCGTACGACTCACCGGCGGGACCAGCCAGCTCGACGTCCGGGTCCCGGGGGAGACTCCGGTACGAGTGCGGGTGGGAGCCGGTGCCGGCTCGGTGGTGGTACGCGACGACCGCTGGGATGGGGTGGCCGCGGGCTCGGTGCTGGGTACGCCGGGTTGGGACCGGTCGGCGGAGCGCCTGTACCTGGACCTGGTCGCCGGTGCCAACAGCGTGCTGGTCTCCTCCAGCAACCGGTGAACCCACGCCGGGCCAGCCCACGCCGGGCCAGCCCACGCCGGGCCAGCCCACGCCGGGCCAGCCCACGCCGGGCCAACCCCATAGCCACGGGCTGGTGAACCCCGCCCGCCCTGGCCGGAAGCGCAGCGGTCGCGACTGGGCGTGCGCGTACAGTCGGGCGGTGGAGCGTACTGAATCAATGCCGGCGCAGACCCGACCGCCTGGCGTGGCCGACGTCGATCCCGGCAGTGTGTTGTTGCCCGGCCACGACGTGCCGTTGGGTCGGTACACCACGGTGCGGCGGCTGCTTCCGCAGCGTGCCCGCCGGATGGTCGGCGCGTGGTGTTTCGTGGATCATTTCGGCCCGGACGATGTGGCGCAGCGGCCCGGTATGGAGGTGCCGCCGCACCCGCACACCGGGCTGCAGACGGTGACCTGGCTGCTCGACGGGGAGATTCTGCACCGGGACAGCCTCGGCAACGTGCAGCCGATCGTGCCCGGCCAGCTGAACGTGATGACCTCCGGGAACGGTATCGCCCACTCGGAGCGCTCGCCGGCCACCCATCCGCCGGTGATGCACGGTGTGCAGCTCTGGGTGGCGCTGCCGGACCCGGCGCGGGCCGGAGCGGCCGATTTCGCGCACCACGCCGACCTGCCGCGCTGGCGGGACGGCGATCTGGACGTCACCCTGCTGGTCGGCGAATTCGCCGGGGAGCGGTCACCGGCGGTGGTGCACACCCCGCTGGTGGGGGTGCAGCTGGAGCTGCGCGGCGAGGCGCCGGCGACGATGGCGTTGCGGCCGGATTTCGAGTACGCCGTGCTGGCGATGTCCGGGTCCGCGGAGGCGGCCGGGGTCGGGTTCGAGCCGGGGGCGCTGCTGTATCTGGGCTCGGGCCGCCGGGAGTTGACAGTGCGTGGCGGGGCCGGGGCCCGGTTGCTGCTGCTGGGCGGTACGCCGTTCGAGGAGCCGTTGGTGATGTGGTGGAACTTCGTCGGCCGGTCACACGAGGAGATCGCCGCCGCCCGGGAGGACTGGATGGCCGGCGACGGGCGCTTCGGTGTGGTCGCCGACGATTCGGCGCCGCCGCTGCCGGCGCCCGCCCTGCCCACGACCCGTCTCAAGGCCCGCGACCGCACCGGCGGCCTGCACGGCTGACGACGACGCCCGCCCGGGGCGGTGGGTGTGTGGCTGGTGGTGGCGCGGGTAGTCGCCGGCATGGCGACCAGTTTGATCACTCCGGTGGAGGACCGTAAACGTCTGGCGCGCCGGCTCGCCGGTAGCGGGCGGGGCTTCGCCGAGCAGTACGGGTTCCGGGTGACCAACAACCCGGCGAGCCTGTTCCAGGTGCTCTACCTGTCGGTGCTGCTGGCCCGTCGTGGTGACTTCCGGCGGGCGTTGGACGGCGCGCGGGCGGTGCGCGACGAGGGGTGGGACAGCGCGGCCCGGCTGGCGCGTTCGCTGCACGAGGACCGGGTACGGGTGCTGCGCGCCAGCGGCCAGCGCGGTGACGTGGACGCCCTGGCCGCTGTGCTGGGTGACCTGGCTCGGACGGTGGTGGAGCGGTACCGGGGTGATCTGCGCCGGTTGCGGGCGGTGGCGCACCACGACCCGGTCCGGGAGCGGGTGCTGCTGTCCGGGCTTCCGGGCGTGGACGATCAGGTCGTCGACCTGTTTCTCCGCGAGGCGCAGGCGTTGTGGCGGGAGGTTGCCCCGGTCGCCGACCGGCGGGCGTTGGCCGCCGCGCGTCGGCTCGGGCTGGGCAGGTCCGCGGACGACCTGGCCGGCCTGGCCACTGGCGAGTCGGAGCAGTTGGCCTGGCTGGTGGGGGCGTTGGCGCGGGTTGACCTGGAGCATCGGTACGCGGAGGTGACCGGTCGGCCGTGACGTGCCCTGGCCCACACTTCCCCAAATTCTGACCAAACGGAGGATGGTCTGCCGTATGGTTGGACCCGGCAGTGCTGGCCGCTCGGTTCGAGCGGACCTCCACCGCCTGGTGACCGCGACCGGTTCGGACGCGGTTCACCGCCTGGGCAGGCTTGCGTGGCGCCCTAGGTCGCGGTTCGTGACCAGGGGCGCCCGCCTGTCCCGGCCCTTCGATCGGCCCCGCCCCGTGTCGTGCTCCGGGGGAATGCGCGGCCTAGAGCGCAAATAGCCGTCACCGCGCCAGACCCGCCAGCAGGTTCACGGTCACGGCGATGATGAACGCGCCGAACAGGTACGACACCATCGAGTGCCGCAGCACCGTACGACGCATCTCGTTGCTGGTCAGGTTGGTGTCGGAGATCTGGAACGTCGTCCCGATGGTGAACGCGACGTACGCGAAGTCGGAGTAGCGCGGCGGTTCGGGCTGGTTGAAGTTCACCCCGCCGTCCGGGCCGGTGTAGTAGATCCGGGCGTACCGGGCGGCGAACACGGTGTGCACCACGAACCAGGAGAGCACCACGCTGAGCACGCCCACGCCGCTGTGCAGCTCCCGGGCCATCCCGGGGGGCGCGCTCTGCGCGCTGGCCACGACCAACCCGACGGCCAGCAGGCTGGCCAGGCAGGCGACGAGCAGCAGGGCGTCCCGGATCGCCCGGTTCGGGTCCTCGTGGACGGCCAGTTGGGCGGTCCGCTCGGCGTCCATCGGCCAGATTTTGTGCCAGACCAGCGCGAGCCAGCTCAGCGCGCCCACGTCCCAGCCGGCCAGCGCGGCGAGCGGCAGTGGCAGCAGCAGCGCGAAGGCGCAGCCGGAAATGACGCCGACCACCGCCACCACGGCGAGCTGCTTCGCGGCAGCCGGGAAACGCACGTCCGCTGGCCGGTCGGGACCGGTCTGGGTCATCCCGGCCGCTCCCGGGTCGGGGTGGTGGGCGTCACCGCCGGGTCAGATGCCGCGCAGGTGCTGCGAGACCCGGTTGTGCTTCTTGTCCCGGGCCTGCTCGGCCCGCTGGGCGGGCCCGACCTCGGGTGCCGCCTCGATCCCGGCCGACCGGGCCACCTCGGTCCCGTTGGCGTAGTCGACCGGCGGCAGGGCGCGCAGTGCCTTCAGCACGTCCGGCGGGGCACCCTCCCGTTCGGCCTCGCGGACCACGTCGTCCTTCTCGGCCGGGTAGTCCAGGCTCGACAGGTACTGCAGGACGTCGGCGTAGCTCGCCATGGCGTGGGCTCCCTCGGGCATCGATGTGGTGACGACCGGCGGCGGTTACCCGCCCGCCGGCCGGTCACGCCCGCCCGGTGCAGGATTCCCGGCGCCGTTTCTCCTCGGCCGCCGCGGGTACCCGCAGACGCCGACGCGAGCCCAAGGGAGTACGCGATGAACTACGACACCTTCATCGACCAGGTTTCCCAGCGCACCGCCACGTCGTCCGAGCGGGCGGTCGAGCTGACCCGGGCCGTGTTGGAGACGTTCGCCGAGCGGTTGACCGGCGGTGAGGTCCTGGACCTGGCCGCCCAGTTGCCCCAACCGCTGCAACTCGTGCTCAAACCGAGCCCGAGCACCGAGCAGGCGGACCGGTTCGGCGCGGCGGAGTTCGTCGCCCGGGTCGCGTTGCGCGCCGGGGTGCCCGAGCCCGCCGCCGAGGACGCCAGTCGGGCGGTCTTCACCACCCTGCGGGAGGCGATCACCGGCGGTGAGTTCGACGACGTGGCGACGCAACTGCCGCGCGACTATCGGGGCCTGGTCGAGCAGGCGATGGCCCCGGGCGCGACGCTGCGCCGCGGCTGACAGTGCTCGTACCGCGCACACACAGCGGTTTACCAGGGCAACCATCGATGTCCCGCTTGGCGTGGCGATTCCGCCTGGCCTAACCTTGTCGTGCGAGGGGAGTACTTCCCACGAACCATTCCGGTCAGTACGGCGCGCCCGGCGCGCCTCGGGTGGTTGCCCATCAGGTGGTGGGTGAAGGAGACCTCGAACATGACGGTGTTCGAGGAGACCCCAGATGAGCCAAGTGTCGTATCTGTCCGCCGCCAGTGACCTGTCGTCGGTGGGCTCGCCCACGCTGTGGGCGGTCACCATCGTCGGCGTCATTCTGCTGCTGGTGCTGGACTTCCTGGTCACCCGTCGCCCGCACGAGGTTTCCATGCGGGAGGCCATCGGCTGGTCGGCGTTCTACATAGCGCTGCCGCTGGCGTTCGGCGGCTGGATCTGGTCCCGTTTCGGCTCCCAGCAGGGCGTCGAGTACCTGACCGGTTACCTGGTCGAGAAGTCGCTCTCTGTCGACAATCTCTTCGTCTTCATGCTGCTGTTGGCGGCGTTCGCGGTGCCGGCGGTGCTCGCCCAGCGGGTGCTGCTCTACGGCATCGCCGGCGCGCTGGTGCTGCGGGCCGTCTTCATCGCCCTCGGCGCGGCAGCGTTGCAGACCCTCGACTTCGCCTTCCTGCTCTTCGCGATCATCCTCATCGCCACCGCGGTGAAGCTGCTGCGCGATGCCATGTCCGGGCATCAGCAGGAAGTCGACATCAACAAGATGCGTTCGGTGAAGCTGCTGCGCAAGTTCATGCCGGTGGTCGACGACTACCACGGCACCAAGATGACCGTCCGGCAGGGCGCGAAGCGGGCACTCACGCCGTTCGCCCTGGTGGTGGTCGCGGTGCTGGCCACCGACATCGTCTTCGCGGTCGACTCGGTGCCGGCGGTCTACGGCATCACCGAGGACCCGTACCTGGTGTTCGCCACCAACGCGTTCGCCCTGCTCGGCCTGCGGGCGCTCTACTTCGTCCTGCACGCGGCGCTGAGCCGGTTGGTGCACCTCAGCTACGGCCTGGCCATCATTCTGGCGTTCATCGGCCTCAAGCTGGGCCTGCACTGGGCGCACGGCATCTGGGACAGCGTGCCGCAGATCCCCACCCTGGCCTCGCTCGGCGTGATCATCGGTGTGCTGGTGGTGGTCACGCTGACCAGCCTGCGCGCCACCCGGGGCGGCGACCTGCCCGAGGACCGCAAGGTGGTCGCGGAGCGGCACTGACCGCGCCGCGCCGGCTGACGACGGGGTACGCGGGAAAGCTCCCGCCCCCACCGGCGCGGGTGGTACGACTGTGCAATGGGAATCGTGTCACCGGGCTTTCAGGGTCGGCCCCGAACGCAGGAGCCGGCCCTGCCACCCGGTCAGTATCTGACCGAGGACTTTCCGGTGCTCTCGGCCGGCCCGACGCCCCGGGTGTCACTGGACACCTGGGAGTTCGTCATCTCCGCCGAGAACGGCAGCGAACACCGGTGGTCGTGGCAGGAGCTGATGGCCCTGCCGCAGGAGACGCCGATGGTGGACATCCACTGCGTCACCCGCTGGTCCAAGCTCGGCACCAACTGGCAGGGCGTCTCACTGGACACCCTGCTCGCCGACGTCGACACGGGGGCGCACTTCGCGCTGGCGCACTCCTACGGCGGGTACACCACCAACCTGCCGCTCGACGACCTGCGCGGTGGTCAGGCGTGGGTGGTGCACACCTTCGACGGTGCCCCGCTGCCCGCTGAGCACGGCGGGCCGGCGCGACTGCTGGTGCCGCACCTGTACTTCTGGAAGTCCGCCAAGTGGGTGCGCGGCCTCCGGCTCAAGACGATGGACGAGCCGGGGTTCTGGGAGACCGCCGGGTACCACGACTACGGCGACCCGTGGCGCGAACAGCGGTACCAGGGTGACTGAGCGCGCCGTGGCAACGAGCACCCAGCGCCGGACGCCCAACCGTTGGCAGGTCGGCCGGCTGGTGGAGCGCCGGGTGGAGACGCCTACCGCGCAGACCCTGGTGCTGGAGGTGCCGGACTGGCCGGGGCACCTGGCCGGGCAGCACGTCGACCTTCGGCTCACCGCCCCGGACGGCTACCAGGCGGCCCGGTCGTACTCCATCGCCGGGCCGGCCGTGGACGGGCCGGGAGGCCCGCGCATCGAGGTGACCGTTCAGCGGGTGCACGACGGCGAGGTGTCGCCGTACCTCATTGATGTCTTTGGCGCCGGCGACCCGGTGGAGGTACGCGGACCGCTCGGTGGCTGGTTCATCTGGCGGCCCGAGGAGACCGCGCCGGTGCAGCTCGTCGCCGGTGGCTCCGGCGTCGTGCCGCTGATGGCGATGATCCGGGCGCGGCGGGCGGCGGGCAGCAAGGCGCCGTTCCGGTTGATCTACTCGGTGCGCACCCCCCGTGACGTGATCTACGCCGACGAGCTGCGCCGCCGGGTCCGCGACGACTTCGGGCTGGACGTGGCGTACGTCTACACCCGTGAGGCGCCCGAGGGCTGGCGCGGTGAGCCGCACCGGATCGGGCTGGCCGACGTCAACACGCACGGGTGGCCACCGGACCTGGAACCACTCACCTACGTCTGTGGCCCGACCGCCTTCGTGGAGACCGTGGCCGACCTGCTGGTGGGGCTGGGTCACCCGTCGCGCCGGGTCAAGACCGAACGCTTCGGCCCCACCGGCTGACCACCCGCTCGCCCACGCAGTGTCGAGGAGATTCGATGACCGAGATGTCGTACCTGGACGGCAACATGCTCGACGGCCCGATGCGTGAGCTGTTCACCGTCGACCTGAGCAGCGCGATGGGCCGCTGCGAGAACTGCGGGACGACCGGCTCGATGGCCAGCCTGCACGTCTACTCGCACGCCCCGGGCCTCGTCGCCCGCTGCCCCTCCTGCGAGGAGGTGATGGTGCGCCTGGTGCGCGGGCCGGACCGGGCCTGGCTGGACATGCGCGGCACCACCTTCCTCCAGGTGCCGATGCCGATGGAGCAGACGTTCCCCGGCCCGCTCTGACGGAACGCTCGCCCGGCTGAGGCAGGATGGCCGGATGAGCGCCGGTCGATGGCGTGGTGTGCCGCTCGCGCTGTGGGATCCGTTGGCGGCGGTGCTGTTGGCCGCTCGCCGGGTGCAGGGCCTCGTGCTGGGCTGCGTGGTGTTGGTGACGGACGCGGCCGCGAACGGGTACGCCAACTACGTGCTGGACGCGGCGGTCGGTGTCACCCCGGGCCGGATCGGGCCCGAGCAGGCGCTCAAGGAGTACGGGGAGCAGGGCCTTCACGTCCGCCCGGCTGCCGACCGTGTTGCCGAGGCTGATGGTCAGTGCGAACAGGTCGTGCTCGTCGACCAGCACCGAGCCCTCGCAGTGCGGGCAGCCGTCGAGCACCGCACGGCGTGGATACCGGGCGAACGCGTTCCGTACGCCCGCCAGGGCCGTCGTCAGCTCCTTCTCCACCGGCCGATTCTCGCATCGACCACTCATTGGGCGGTGCCCGCGAGCAGCCACCGCCGGACGGGGATCTCCAGCAGCGCCCGCTCGCCGTCCGGGCCGACCTGCCGGCCGACGTCCCAGCCGTCGTACTTGCGCGCGAACGCCTCGACGACCGTGCTCGGGAATCCACTTCGGTGCACGTGGGCCGCGCCCTCCGCCACCACCGGGGCGTTGCCGCCCTCCAGGGCCAGCGACACCCTCGGGTCGGCCACGACGTTGCGGGCCTTGACGCTGCGGCTCTCGCAACCGACCCAGAACGTCGCGGAGCGGTAGACGAACCAGACCGGTGTCAGGTGTGGGGACCCGTCGCGCCGCAACGTGCACAGCCAGACGTTCAGCTCCCGCGACAGTCGCTCCTCGACGTCGGCCGGAGGGATCGACGGGGTTCGGCTCACCGGGCCAGTGGATCACAACGCCGCACGTCCCGACGACGGTCTTTCGACTGCTGCGGGGCCAGGTGCGGCGTGTCGGGTCAGGCAGCAGAGAGTTCGTCGATGGCGGTACCGGTACGTGCGGCCCGCGCGGCGCCCCAGTCGTACAGGGCCTGCAACACCGGGGCCAGGCTGAGTCCTTCCTCGGTGAGCCGGTACTCGACATGGGGTGGTGTCGTCTCGTGGTCGTGCCGCAGGACGAGCCCGTCGGCCTCCAACTCGCGCAGACGCTGGGTCAGCATCTTCTCGCTGATCCCTGGCATCAGGCGGCGCAGCTCGCCATAGCGGTGTACGCCCTCCTTGAGGTGGGCCAGGATCACCGGTCGCCATTTTCCGCCGACAACGTCGACGGCGAGCTCCACCGGGCAGTGGTATCGCTTAGGCATCGTGGCCTCCCTCGGCACGTACCAAATGGTGCGTACTTGATCATCGCCGCTGCGGGTGTTGAGCTGTATCCATGGTGATCGAGTACATCAGGTACCGCGTCGCGCAGGAACGGCTGGACGGTTTCGAGGCGGCGTACGAGCGGGCCGCTGTCGCGTTACACGCCGCGCCGCAGTGTGTGGACTACGAGTTGAGCCGCTGCCTGGACGACCCCGCCTGCTACCTGCTGCGCATCACCTGGACATCGGTGGACGAGCACCTGAAGGGGTTTCGGGGCGGCCCGGTGTTCGGGCAGTTCTTCGCCGCGATCAAGCCGTACGTCGAGGACATCCAGGAAATGCGGCACTACACCCGAACGTCGGTTGTCGGCCCCGGTGGCGCCGCGCCGCCGAGCTTGTACGAGTGGGCCGGCGGCACCGACGCGTTCATGACGCTCTGCGAGGCCTTCTACCGCCTGGTCCGCTCCGACGACCTGCTCGCGCCGATGTTCGCGCACATGGACCCCGACCACGCCCGGCATGTAGCGGTCTGGCTGGCCGAGGTCTTCGGCGGACCCGCCACCTACACGACGAAGCACGGCGGCTACCGCCACATGCTCGGCCAGCACCTGGGCAGGGCGATCAGCGAGGCGCAGCGTCGGCGGTGGGTCAACCTGATGATGGACGCTGCCGACGAGGTCGGCCTACCCGATGATCCGGAGTTTCGCGCCGCCTTCACGAGCTACCTGGAGTGGGGCACCCGGTTGGCGGTGGGTAATTCTCAACCGGACGCGGACCCGATCCGGCAGGCACCGGTCCCACGCTGGGGCTGGGGTGTGGCCCCGCCCTACCTCTCCGCTTGACTCGAAACTCGGGTGCGGTCGACCTGGCACACCCCTAGGCTCCGGCTCCGACGGCCGGCACGGCGTCCGGTCTGATGGGAGATGAGCGCAGCGATGACTGCACACCTGTTCGCGATCAGTTTCGACGCGAGCGAGCCTCTGCGGCTCGCGCAGTTCTGGTCCGGGCTCCTGGGGCGGAAGATCGTCGACGATCCACATGAGGGCGTCCTGCTCCTACCCACGAACGACAACGAGTTCCACATCCGCTTCGCCCCGAACCAGCAGCCAAAGGTGGTCCAGAATCGGATGCACTTCGATCTGACCAGCAGTTCGCTGGAGGACCAGCGGCAGACGGTGGCCAGGGCACTGGAACTCGGGGCGCGGCACATCGACATCGGGCAGGGCCCGGAGATCGATCATGTGGTGCTGGCCGACCCCGAGGGCAACGAGTTCGACGTCATCGCACCTGGCAACAATTTCCTCGCCGGCTGCGGCTTCGTCGGTGCGCTGGCCAGCGACGGGTCGCAGAAGGTTGGATATTTCTGGAGTCGGGCGCTGGGCTGGCCGCTGGTCTGGGACCAGGACGAGGAGACCGCGATCCAGTCGCCGCACGGCGGCACGAAGATCAGCTGGGGTGGCCCGCCGCTGATGCCGAACGGCGGCAGGGATCGGGTGCGTCTCGACCTCGCCCCGGCTGTCGACGTCGATTGGCAGGTCGAGGTCGACCGTCTGCTCTCGCTGGGGGCGACGCGAGTCGACACCGACGAGGATGGGGCAGGCCGACTGGTGCTGGCCGACCCCGATGGTCAGGAGTTCAGCCTGCTGACGTCCCGCTAGCCCACCGGAACGCCCGCATGATCGTGCTCGATCAGTGATGTAGTGGGCACGTGCGCCGCCGGAAGCCACTACATCCTTGTTCGAGCACGATCATGGCGCGCCGCGACGCGCACGCGGCGGCCGGTTGGACAACGGCGGCACCGGTCGGTCAGAGTGATCCGCCGTGAGATACCTGCGTACCGGTGGATCCGCCGCGATCCGGCGACCCCGGCCCACCGACTCCGACGAGTTCGTCGCCGCCGCGCGTCGCAGTCAGGACCTGCACCACCCGTGGTTGGCCGCGCCGGCCAACCCGGAGGAGTACGAGCTCTATCTGCGCCGGATCCGTCGCCGCGACAGCGCCGGCTACCTGATCTGCGACCGGGCCAGCGGCGAGATCGCCGGCTACGTGAACATCAGCGGGATCGTGCTCGGCGCGCTGCGTGGTGGCTACCTGGGGTACGCGGCGTTCCTGCCGTACAGCGGGACCGGGCACGCCTCAGCGGGCGTCGCCCTGGTGATCGACCACGCGTTCACCTCGGTCGGGTTGCACCGGTTGGAGGCGAACATCCAACCGGGCAACGAGCCGTCGCGGCGGGTGGCCCGCAAGCTTGGTTTCCGGTTGGAGGGTTTCTCCCCGGACTACCTGTTCATCGACGGCGCCTGGCGCGACCACGAGCGCTGGGCGATCACCGCACCAACCCCCGCCTGACCGTCGGCCCGGTCGCGCCGGACCGACGGTCGAGCGTCACCGCCGGAGCGGGCCGGTCTCCGCCGGCGAGTCGCCGACACCCGGATTGCGATCTTGTTAACTCGTTCCCCAGGAGCACCGGACCCTTTCACCCGGACCGGGTGATGACTCTCCGTACCTTGCTCCCTACGGTGGGTGTCATGGCTGCCGTGCGCGCGACCCCTGCCAACCCCTTCCCCGGCCTGTCCGTCTCGGATTCGGACAGTGCCGACCAGCGGGCCATCCCACCCGAGCTGGGTCCCGACTCCCTCGCGGTGCTCAGCGGGCCGACGTTCCTGTACTCCAACGCGTGCGGGGACGTGCCGACGGGCAGCATCGGTGGGCTCGTCCATCTGGACACCCGCCTGATCAGTGGTTGGAGCCTGACCGTCAACGGTGGCGAGCTGCTGGTGCTGCGCGCCGAGACCATTGACCACTACTCGGCGCAGTACGTGCTCACCAACCCGGAGTTGCCCGGGCTGCCGCCGAACACGCTGGGCATGCGGCGCCTGCGCTACGTCGGCGACGGGTTTCACGAACGCCTGGAACTGGTCTCCTTCCGGCTGGAGCCGGTCCGGGTGGAGCTGCGGCTGGCCGTCGCCGCCGACTTCGCCGACCTGTTCGAGGTCAAGTCGAGGGTCCGGGACCGCTCCGCCGAGATCAGCCGTCACCACGCCGCCGACGGGTCCGAGCTGTGCTTCTCCTACCAGCGCGGTGACTTCTCCGCGCAGACCCGGGTGTGCAGCGCGAAGCCGGCCGACCGCATCGAGGGCGACGACCTGGTCTGGGAGCTGGAGCTGGGCCCCCGCGAGGAGTGGCAGGTCGACCTGCACGTGCCACTGCCGCCCGGGATGGGGGTGGTCGAGCCGGTCCGGGGCGACATCGCCGACGTCATCCACGGTCGGGCCGACGACCCGCTGCGCCGGTGGCTTGAGGACCGGGCGGTGCTGCGCAGCGACAACACGGCGTTGGAGCGCACCGTGCGGCAGTCCCGCACCGACCTCACTGCGCTGCGCCTAGACCTGGAGGTCAAGGGCCAGCGGATCATGCTGCCCGGGGCAGGGCTGCCGTGGTTCCTCACCGTCTTTGGCCGGGACACGCTGATCACCGCCTATCAGACGCTGGTCGCCGGGCCCGCACTGGCGAAGGGTGCGCTGCTCGCGCTGGCCCGGCTTCAGGGCGACACGTGTGACGACTTCACCGACGAGGAGCCCGGCAAGATCCTGCACGAGGTACGCAGCGGCGAGTTGACCCGCAGCGGCGAGAAACCGTTCGGGCCGTACTACGGCAGCGCAGACGCCACCCAACTCTGGCTGATCCTGCTCTCCGAGTACTGGCGCTGGACCGGCGACGACGAGACCGTCCGGCACCTACGGGACAACGCGCTGGCGGCGTTGCGCTGGATCGACGAGTACGGCGACCGGGATGGCGACGGCTACGTCGAGTACGCCACCCGCTCGCCCGAGGGGCTGGGCAACCAGTGTTGGCGGGACTCCCCGGACGGCGTCGTCTTCGCCGATGGCCGAATCCCGGTGCTCCCGCTGGCCACCTGCGACCTGCAGGGCTACACCTACGACGCCAAACTACGACTCGCCGAATTGTTCGACGGGCCGTTGGACAACCCCGCGTTGGCGCACCGGCTGCGCGACGAGGCCAACACCCTGCACGAGCGGTTCAACCAGGACTTCTGGATCGAGGAACGGGGCGGCTACTACGCGGTCGCCCTGGACGGCGACAAGAACCGCGTCGACTCCAAGACCTCCAACATGGGTCACCTGCTGTGGAGCGGGATCGTGCCACCGGAGCGGGCCGAGGCGGTGGTGCGTCAACTCATGTCGCCGGACATGTTCTCCGGTTGGGGCATCCGCACGCTGTCCCGGGAGGAAACGCTCTACAACGCCCTCGGCTACCACCTGGGCACCGTCTGGCCGCACGACAACTCGATCGCCGCACTCGGCCTGGCCCGCTACGGCTACCGGGCCGAGTCGAACCGGATCAGTCTGGCGATGATCGAGGCGGCCGACCAGTTCGGTTACCGGCTGCCGGAGGCGCTCAGCGGCTTCGACCGGGAACGGCTGCTCTTCGCCGTGCCGTTCCCGACCGCCTGCAGTCCGCAGGCGTGGGCGGCCGGCACGCCGCTCGCCCTGATCCGCGCCATGCTCGGCGTCAACCCGGTCGAGGGACGGCTGGTGCTCGACCCGGACGTGCCCCCGGAACTGGGCCGGATCACCGCCGAGCGGGTCCGCGCGTTCGGCCAGCAGTGGGAGTTGGAGGCGGTGGGTCAGAGCGGCCACGTCCGGCTTCAGCCGAGCTGACCGCGGCGGGCTTGCCGGACGTTTGTTCGGGGCTTCGACGGGAAACGGCCCGCAATGACGAAACCTCGTGTGGTGATCGTGGGGGCCGGGTTCGCCGGTTACCACGCGGCGAAGACGTTGAGCCGGATCGCCCGGGACCGGGCCGAGATCGTGGTGTTGAACTCCACCGACTACTTCCTGTACCTGCCGCTGCTGCCGGAGGTGGCGGCCGGGGTGGTCGAGCCCAAACGGATCGCCGTGCCGCTGACCGGGACGCTCAAGGGCGTACGGGTGGTGGTCGGGGAGGCGGACCACGTCGACCTGCAGAACCGCTGGGTCGGCTTCACCCAGGCCGAGGGGGAGAAGAACCGGCTGGCGTACGACCGGCTGGTGCTCGCCGTGGGTAGCGTCAACAAGCTGCTGCCCATCCCGGGGGTGACCGAGTACGCGCACGGCTTCCGTGGCCTGCCCGAGGCCGTCTACCTGCATGATCACATCGTCCGGCAGATCGAGCTGGCCGAGCAGGCCGAGGACCCGGCCGAGCAGCAGGCCCGGTCCACGTTCGTGGTGGTCGGGGCGGGCTACACCGGCACCGAGGTCGCGGCGCACGGGCAGCTGTTCACCGACGCGCTGCACGCCCAGCGGCCCCGGCTCACCGTCCGGCCCCGCTGGATGCTGCTCGACGTGGCGTCCCGGGTGCTGCCGGAGTTGGACAAGCGGATGTCGGACACCTCGCACAAGGTGCTCAACCGGCGTGGGGTGGACGTGCGGATGGGCACCTCGGTGGCCGAGGCGACCTGCGACGGGGTGAAGCTCACCGACGGCGAGTACGTGCCGACCTGCACCCTGGTGTGGTGCGTGGGGGTGCGCCCCGACCCGTTCGTCAACGAGCTGGGCCTGCGGACCGACCGGGGTCGACTGGTCACCGACGAGTTCCTCAACGTTCCCGGCTACCCGGAGGTCTTTGCCTGCGGGGACGCCGCCGCGGTGCCCGACCTGGTCAACCCGGGGAAGGTGTGCGGGATGACCGCCCAACACGCGCAGCGGCAGGGTAAGCGGGCGGCGTACAACATCGCCGCGTCGTACGGTTTCGGCCGCCGCAAGCCGTACAAGCACCACGACCTGGGCTGGGTCGTCGACCTGGGTGGCAAGGACGCGGCGGCGAACCCGTTGCAGGTCAACCTGGCCGGGTTGCCGGCCAAGGCGGTCACCCGGGCGTACCACCTGATGGCGATGCCGGGAAACCGCACGCGGGTCAGCGCCGACTGGGCGTTGGACGCCGCGTTGACCCGGTCCGCGGTCCAGTTGGGGCTGGTGCCGGCGAACGCGGTGCCGTTGGAGAGCACCACACCCGAGGTCGCGAGCCGGTCCCGCTGAGCGGGCCCCCGGCCGGGTCGTCGGGAGCAGGGCGGCGGTCCCGGGCAGGTCGTCGGGGAGCAGGGCCGGTGGTGGCACCGGCCCTTAACCGCGACGGTCAGTCGGTGGAGCCGGCCGGCCGCGCGGACCGCGCGGAAGGACCGGCCGGCGGGGCGGGTCGGAGCCGGCGCGGGCCGTACTCGCGCAGCAGGGTCTGGATGATGCCGGCGGCGGGGATGGCCAGCAACGCGCCGAGCAGACCGGCCAGCTCCGCCGCGAGCAGCACACTGACCAGCACCGTCAACGGGTTCAGCCGGACCGCGCGGGACAGGATGAGCGGCTGGAGCAGGTGGTTCTCCAGCTGTTGGTAGACCACGAAGAACACCAGCACGACCACCCCGGCGGTGGGGGAGTGCAGGAAGCCGGCGCCAGCCGCGATCACCGCGCCGAGGGTCGCCCCGACCAGCGGTATCAGGTCGGCCACCGCCACCAGCAGGGCGATCACCGCCGCGAAGGGCACCCCGGTGAGGGTCAGCACCACGAAGGTCAACGCCCCGCAGATCGCGCTGATCAGCAGGTTCCCGGTGAGGTAGCCGGTGACGGTGCGCGACACCTCCCGGCCCACCCGGCGCAGCCGCTCGCCCTGACCGTCCCCGGCCGCCGCGAGCAGGCTGCGGGTGATTCGCGGCGACTCCAACACCATGAGGTACGCGAGCACGATGACCGTGACCAGCCCGGCGACCGACTCGACGACGCCGCGCAGCACACCGACCGCAGGTTGGCGCAGCCGGCTGCCGAGGTCGCGTAGCTGCTCGGCGTGCTCGCTGACGTAGCGTCGTGCCCCGGTGCGCTCCAGCGCCTGCCCCACCGGGCCCCGTCCGGCGCGGGCCTCCCGCAGCAGCTCGGGCGCCCGGTCGGCGAAGCGGCCCAACTCCCCGAACAACGGCACCAGGATGAGCGCGGCCAGGATCGCCAGCAGCACGAACGCGGCGAGGAACACCAGCAGGGTGGCCAGTGCCCGACGCCCGACGAAGCGGCGTTGCAGCCGGTCGACGAGGGGTTTGAGCGCGACGGCGAAGAAGGCGGCGACCACCGCCCAGACCAGCACCCGCCGGGTCGCGTACACGAACCCCAGCGTGAGCGCGGTCGCCAGCACCAGACCGATCACGATCAGAGTTCGGCGGCCGGTCTCCCGATCGTCGGTGTTGCTCATCCGGCGGGCCTTCCCCGCGCGCGCCGTCGGAAACCCGGCATTGCGGGCACAACGGCGATCAGTGGTGGGAGTTGTCGTCCGCGTCGGTGACGGGGTGGGCGCCGGCGACGAACGTGTCGAGCGCGGCGGCGTGCAGCAGCCCGCCGGGCACCGGGTCGCGCAGGCCGGCCACCGCCAGCCGGGCCACCGGCAGCCCGCCGGGGCGGGAGGTCGCGGCCAGCACCAGGTTGCCGTACCTGCGGCCGCGCAGCATCCGCCGGTCGCCGAACACGCACACGTCGGCGAAGACCGCCCGCAACGTGGCCACCTGCACCCGGGTCCCGACCAGCGGCGGCAGGTCCGTGACGTTGACCAGGTACGACCCGTCGGGGCGCAGGACGCGGGCCACCTCGGCGGCGAACTCGACGGTGCGCACGTGCCGGGGCATCCGGGCTGCGCGGTAGATGTCGGCGATCACCAGGTCGTACCGGCCGTCCGGGGTGACGGTCAGGGCGTCCCGGGCGTCGGCGACCTCCACCCGCACCTCCGGTGGCAGCGGCGGCAACTCCCGGGCCACCAGCTCGACCACCGCCGCGTCCCGCTCGACGACCCGTTGCGGGGAGCCGGGCCGGGTGGCGGCCAGCCAGCGGGGCAACGTCAACGCGCCGCCACCCAGGTGCAGGACGTTCAGCGGGGCACCGGGCGGGGCCGCCACCTCCACCGCCGAGGCGATCCGCCGGACGTACTCGAAGTGCAGGTGCCGGGGATCCTCGACATCCACGTACGACTGCTCGACCCCGGCGGACAACAGTGTCCGCCCGGTCCGGCGGACCGGGTCGGCGACCAGCTCCAGCCGGTCGGCGGCGCGGTTCATATCCGGCACGCTAGCCGAGCCCACGGTGCACCCCGCCCGGGGCCCGGCACGGCGGACGGGCCGGCGGAGCGGGGTCGCCCCCGGTCCGCCGGCCCGCCGATGTCGTGGTGGCCGGTCAGCCGCCGGCCATCCCGGCACCCACCTCGTCGATCGCGTCGTCGATCTGGCGGGCGAGGTCCACGTCGAGCGCGGTGACCCCGTTGGCCTGGTTGGTCCGCACGGTCAACACGGCGGCGGTGTCGCCCGGACGCCCGATGCTCGGGCCGCGGCCGTTGTCCCGGCGTAGCCGGTCGAGCCGGGCGAGCACCCGGTCCAGGTTGTCGGGCGGCAGCGCGACCACCCGGTAGAGGCCCTGGCTGTCGCCGGCCCAGTAGGGCAGGTCGTCCAGCGCCGCGCTGATCTCGTCGGCGTCCAGGGTGGGTGTGGTGGTGGAGGCGCCCACCAGGCCACCGCCGGCCTCCGGCGGGTTCAGGAGGTCACGCAACCCGTCGGGTACGTGCAACGACTCGACCAGGTCGCCGTCCTGCTCGGCGAGCGCGGCGATCGTCGCCTCGGCCTGGTACCGGGCCTGCTCCGGGGTGTTGCCGCTGATCCGGCCCACCTCGGACAGGAAGCCCGGCAGGTCCTGGTGCCGCTCGATGCCGTCGACCGGCAGCACGTCGTGCAGCGACGCCGGCACCGCGGCGAGCAACCGCTGCCGCTCGGCGGCCTCCAGGGCGAACGCGAGGACCAGCACTGTCGCCTCGGTGCCCACCTTGGCGGTCTTGAAGTCGACGCCGGCGCGACGCCGGACCTCGTCGATCAGGTCGTGGTAGCCCATGCTGTTCACACCGGCCGCGCCGCTCGGCGGGGACGGTTGGGGTCGCGGGTTGTCGGCGCTACCGACCGGCGGCGGTGCCGGCCCGCCGCGCGTGGTGTCCGACTTGTGCGGTCCGGCCGCTGGTGGGCCGGCGCGCTTACCCGCGTCGAGGCTCGTGAGCTGCTTGGAGGCGCTCAGGCTGGCGCCGATCTCGCTGGGCTGGCGATTCTGTTCCCGGGCCTGCCGGGCCAGTGCCCGGCGCCTCTGGTTGTCGCCCTCCATCTGCTTGCGCATGGTGGCATCCCTTCCGCTGGGGATCGTGACTGCGCCAGTCGCCTTCCCGCCGCCCCGGAGAACGAAACGGAGGCCGCCGGCCGGGTCGGACCGGCCTGCGCCACGCTTCATCCGGCGGGGGTGAGGGGTGCTCACCCGCACGGCCCGCACGATGGGTCAGGACCGGAGTTCTGCCGAGGTACGCGGAAGGAAGGTCGTCATGAAGGAAGTTGTCGAGATCGTCCCCGCTCGACCCGGCTGGTACGCCCGCTGGCAGCTCACACCCGAGGTCACCAGGTGTTACCCGGTGAGCCTGTGGGCGCTGCTGGAGGAGGCCGACGGAACGGGCCGCGAAGTGATCGGGATGGACTGCATCGGTCAGTGGCCCGGTGCGGACGACAACGAGGCGGGTGGGCAGTTCGTCCGCTACCTGTACCAGACGCCCGATTCGGGGAAGCCCGAGGACGTGGACGCGGCTCCGATCGGCGAGCTGCGTGCGGACGGCCCCCGGCTCCAGCCGATGACGGCGCCCTAGACATTCCTCCGGCCCCCGACCCCAGGTCCCAGGGTCGGGGGCCACCCCGTTCGCCTACGGGGGTGGCCTACGGATCAGCCGATGGCGCGCACGTCGTCGTCGGCGTAGGCCACGGCCAGCAACTCACTCAGACCCGTGCGGTCCAGCATCCGCTCAAGCTGAGGGCTGACCCCGGTCAGTCGGATCGCCCCGGCGGCGCGGTGCACCACCAGCAACGCGCTGAGCCCGCTGGAGTCGCAGAGGGTCACCCCGGTCAGGTCGACCAGCACCGGGGCGTCGTCGCCGCCGCGCAGCTCGGTCGCCGCGGCGACCAGCTCGGGCGCGCTGTCGTAGTCGAGTTCGCCGGTCAGCCGGAGTCGGACGTTCCCGGCGGCGAGCCGGGTTGTCTCGATGGTCAACAGCTGGTCGGGCATCCCACCATTTTCCTTGTCGAGCGACAAAACGCAAAGCGGGGGCGCCGACGCGCCCCCGTGTTCTCGTCCAACGCCCTCGCCGTGGCGGTGCCTGCCACCCGCCGTGAGATGCCGCTTTCCGGGTTCGGGCGTAGGGTGGCTGGAGAGTTTTGACGGTAGACGCCGGTTCCGGCACGGGTTCGGTGAACGACAAGGAGTGAGGCTCAGCTGGTGACTGCTTCCGACGTCAGGGACTGGGACCCGGGCGACGGACGGCTCTCCACGCCGAGCACGACACGACCCTCGGCGTGGTCCGCCGACGTTCGCCGCCCCACCGCGGCCCTGCCGCCGCTGGCCCCCGACCGGGGTCAGGCCACGCCCGACTGGGCAGAGGTCGTCGAGCACTTCCGCGAGGGCCTGGTGGTCTGCGACGCCGATGGCGTCGTGCGGCACGTCAGCCCGGTGGCTGAGCGGTTGCTGCCCGAGGTGACGCCCGGCGAGCTGCTCAGCGCCGCCGGTGTGCCCGGGTTGAGCGAGGGCGTCCCCGGGGGCTTGACCCATCGCGGGCGCCGGCTCACCGCGCGCCAGGTGCCGCTCTCCGGTGAACGCTGCTGCTGGTACGTCGAGGACGTCACCGACAGCGTCAGCCGCGCCGACGCGCTGCTCGCCGAGCGGGCCCGCTCGGCGTTCCTGGCCGTGGTCGGCGACAAGCTGGGCAACCCTCTGCACCCCGACCGGGCGGCCGCCGCGGTCGTCCGACTCGCCGTGCCGACCCTGGCCGAGGTGGCAGTGCTGGTGCTCGCCCCGCGGGCCGGGCGCGCCCGCTGGTGGCGGGCCTCGCGCACCGACGACGAGGTGCCGATGGTGGACAGCGGCGTACTGGCCGGCGGCGAGCTGCCGACCGCCATCGCCGACGGGTTGACCGGTGCCGAGCCGCACGCGGTGGACTGGCTGGTCGAGCAGGCGGTCGACGCCGGCTGGCTGCCGGGGCTGGCCGGCACCGAGAGCGCCGCCCGGGTCGTCCCGCTGCCGGGCCGCGACGCGCCGGTCGGGGTGCTGTTGGTGGCCCGTCGCGCCACCCGCTGGTACGACGAGGACGACGTGGAGCTGGTCCGCGCGTTCGCGGCCCGCGCCGGCGCCGCGTTGACCACCGCGCTGCTCTACCGCGACCAGGCCGAGGTGGCCGACACTCTCCAGGCCAGCCTGCTGCCGGTCGAGCCGGTCGAGGCCGTCGGTGTGCAGTGGGGCACCGCGTACCGGCCCGCGCAGGCGGGGCTGCGCATCGGCGGCGACTTCTACGGTTCGCACCGGCTCACCGACGGTGGCTCGGTGTTCTTCCTCGGCGACGTGTCGGGCAAGGGCGTCGAAGCCGCCGTCTTCACCGGCCAACTGCGCCAGTGCCTCCAGGCGCTGCACCGGTTGGAGTCTCACCCGGCGCGGTTGCTGCGGCTGCTCAACGACGCGTTGCTGGAGACGACCCAGGCGCACGGCCAGGGCCGCTTCGCCACTATCGTGCTCGGCGTGGCCCGCCCGGAGCGCGACGGTGGCCTCACCCTCACCATGGCCGGCGGCGGGCACCTGCCACCACTGGTGCTGCGCGCCTCCGGTGAGGTGGAGACGGTGCCGTTGCGCGGCATGCTGATCGGAGTGGTGCCCGACCCCCGCGTCGGGGAGGTGACCGTGCGGCTGGCGCCGGGCGAGACCTGCCTGCTCTACAGCGACGGCGTGACCGAGGCCCGGGGCGGCCGACGCAGCGACGAGCAGTTCGGCGCCGAGCGGCTGATCACCGCGCTGACCGGCTGCCACCGGATGCCCGCGCCGGCCCTGGCCGAACGGGTCGAGCAGCTCACCTGCGACTGGCTGGCACAGGGCGACCACGACGACATCGCCGTGCTGGCGCTGCGGGCGGCCGGCCTGAGCGGGCGCGGGGCGCGGCACCTGCACTCGGTGCCCGCCGGCATCGACCAGACAGAGGAGACTGACGCGTGACCGCCGCCACGGCCACCACCGACCTCGACGACGCGTACTCCGAATACCTGGACCACCTCGCCGACGCCGACGAGTACGCCGCGACCGACCTGGCGATCGGCCTGCTCGACGCTGGCGTCCCAGCGGAGCGGGTGCTGCTCGACCTGGTCGCGCCCGCACAGGCCGAGGTGGGTGAGCGCTGGGCGCGCAACGAGTGGAGCGTCGCCCAGGAGCACGCGGCCACCCACATCAGCGAGCAGGTGGTGGCGGCGGTCTCCGCGCACGTCAAACCGCGGCCGACCGGCGGCCGGGTCGTGGTCGCCTGCATGGACGGCGAGTGGCACGCGCTGCCGCCCCGGCTGGTGGCCGAGGTGCTGCGGTTACGCGGGTGGCAGGTGACCTTCCTGGGCGCCAGCGTCCCCGCGGCGCACCTCGTGTCGTACCTGCACCGCTACGACGCGCACGCGGTCGCGCTGGCGTGCGCGCTACCGATGCGCCTGCCGTACGCCCACCGGATGATCGAGGCCTGCCGCCGCTCGGACGTGCCGGTGGTGGTCGGCGGGCGTGGGTTCGGCACGGACGGCCGGTGGGCGCGCCGGCTCGGGGTGGCCTGGGCGCCGGACGCGCCCTCGGCGGCCGAGCTGATCGCCGACGAGCGGGCGCTGCGCGGGGCGCCGCCGGCGCGGCTGGCCCACCTGGCCGACGACGAGTACGCCAGCCTGGTGCGCCGTCGCGGTGAGCTGATCGACAGCGCGTTGACGGAGTTGCGGGAGCGGGTGCCGGCGGCGCGGGCGTACACCGCCGCGCAGCTCGACGCGACAGTGAGCGACCTGGGCCACATCGTGGATTTCCTGGCCGCGGCGGTCTACGTCGACGATCCCTCGTTGTTCACCGAGTTCGTGGAGTGGCTGTCGGGGATTCTGCGCAGTCGTGGGGTTCCCACCGGGGCCGTCGTCCTGCCGTTGGAGCACTACGCCGCCGCGTTGCGGGACTTCCCCCGGGCGGCACGGACGCTGGCGCTGGGATGCGCGGCGCTGCCCGGCACCGCCCGCTGACCGACCCGCCGGCGGCAGTCGGATCGATCACCGCGCTCGGCGGCGGACGAGTCAGCTCTGCGTATACTTGCCGGACTGCAAACGTCCCACCCGAGGGTGGAGCGAGGGGGAGAACGGTGACGTTCAGCGTCAACTACGTCGAGCGCGACGGTGGTGGCGTCTGCCTGCGGCTCGCAGGCGAGCTGGACCTGAGCACCGCCCCCGAGCTCACCGCCGCGATCGACCGGCTCACCGCGACGGGCGAGACCCGGGTGCTGCTCGACCTGACCGACCTCACGTTCTGCGACTCCACCGGAATGGCCGTGTTCGTCCGGGGCGACAATCGGGCGGCGGCCGAAGGGGGTTGGCTCCGGCTCACCGGCGCCCAGGGGCGGGTCGAGCGGGTGCTGCGGGTGACCGGCCTCGCCGACGTGTTGCGCTACGAACCGGAGTCGGTCGACCCCGCGTCCCGCAGTGCTTCCTGATGGGCTAGATTTCCCCGCCAGCATTTCCCCGCCAACGCGGTGACCGTCAGGGTCCCGTCCCCGCCGACTCCGAGGCAGGTAGTGATGGGCGTAGACAGCCCGCAGCCGGTACGCATCCTGGTAGTCGACGACGACCCGGGTGACGTGCTGATGATCGAGGAGGCGCTGGCGGACTCCGACGTCGAGAAGATCATCGACGTGGTGAGTGACGGCGAGGAGGCGATGGAGTTTCTCCGCGCCGAGGGCCGGCACGAGCAGGCCCGCCGACCGGACGTGATCCTGCTGGATCTGAACATGCCGCGGATGGACGGTCGGCAGGTGCTCGGGGCGGTCAAGCAGGACGAGGATCTGCGGACCATCCCGATCGTCGTACTGACCACCTCCAACGCCGACACCGACATCGTCGGCAGCTACACGTTGCAGGCCAACGCGTACGTCACCAAGCCGATCGACCTGGACGATTTCAACGATGTGGTCCGCCGCATCGACGAGTTCTTCGGCCGGGTCGTGGTGCTGCCCAAGCGCGTCTGACGCCCGCGCCACCTGCGCGCATGCTGAACATTTTTCCCGAACCCCCTCGGCGCGAGCGGTCGCGGCCGAGGATCCAGGTGGGGAAGTAACAGCAGCTGCCTGGGGGGCGACAGTATGAGGTTCTCCGTCGTTGAGACCGGTTACGACCAGCGGCAGGTGGATTACTGCCTGGACGAGTTGGGGATCCGGTTGTCCCGGCTCGCGGCGCGGGCCGAGGGCGCGGCCGGGGCGGCCCGGGAGTGGGACGAGATCCGTCAGGAGGCGGCCTGGCTCAGCGGGCTCCTGCAACGGCTCGACCTTGGCGACGCCGCCGCCACCCGGCACGCCGGCGACACGGTGCGGCGCGAGGCGGCCGAGATCCTGGCCCAGGCCCGCGCCGAGCTGGACGAGGCCCGCGAGGAGGCACGGCGGGTGCGGGAACGGGCGTACGCGGAGGCCGTGCAGGCCCGACGTGACTTCGAGGCGGCGTTGGATGCTCGTCGACGGCGCGAGGTGCGGGTGGACGAGATCCTCAGCCAGGTGACGGCCGACCAGGTGCCCGCCGACACCCCCACCGCAGCCGCCGGGGTGCCGGGCAGTCGGGTCGGGGTCGGCGGCCTGGACACGGGCGTGGAGCCTCCGCCCGGCCGTCGCTGAGACGCGCGGGCGTGGGTGCCCGGTTCAGGCGGTGAGCGCTGCCGCGACCGTGGTGGCCCGATCCTCGTGCTGGGCGTACGCGTCCGGGTAGGCGGAGATCTGCACGGCCTGGGCGGCGGCGGTGACGCTCATGTCCTGCCAGCCGGGGATCTCGTTGAGCGCCGCGTAGAAGGCCCGCGCGGCGTACGACGGGCGCATCAACTGGGCCACCGTGCCCCAGCCGCTGCTGGGTCGCTGCTGGAACAGCCCGACCGAGTCGTGGTCGGAGCCGCTGCCCTGGTTCGGGTACTCCGCCGACTCCGGGAGGACGTCGCTGGCCAGGTTGTAGAGGTTGCTCTCCTGCATGGCGGTGGCCAGCGCCACCACCAGGGCCCGGCGCGGCATCTTCATCTCCAGGCCGACGTCCACGATGATCTTCGCGTTGTCCATCTGTGCCTGGTCGAGGCCGGCGACCGGCCGAGGGCGGCGGGGCTTGACCGGCTTCTTGGGCGCCTTGCGGACGGCGGTGGGAGTGGGCGTGGGCTTCGCTGTCGGGCTGGGCGGCAGGATCCGGGCCGGGGCGGCGTCGCGGTCCAGCGACCGGGAGGCGCGTTCGTCGGCGATGGCGGCGCGGTCGGCCACCGCCTCGGCGAGCGGCTCGACAGTGCGGGGGGCTTCGTCGTTGCCTCGCGCGGTGGCGACAGCGACGAGGCTGAGGCAGCAGGTGACACCGGTGGCCAGCGCCACCCGCACCGGGGTCGAGCCCAGCAGGGCACGCCGCGACGGTTCGGCGGCGCGGTGACGGCCGATCGTCTGTTCGGTTGATGCGGCGTCGTCCGAAGGGGTGGTCGGGCGCGCGTCGGTCAGCTTCTGGTCGGAGGGGTCGTCGGAATGCACCTGCCGAGGCTAAAGAGCTGAATGCCCGACGCCACCAGCCCGTACGGTGGCATGCGCCACAATTTGCCCTGATCATGCCGACTTTAGCCGGCAAAACATGAGCGAAGCTGATCAACCTCGCGGATCACTCCAGACGGTTATTCCCGACTTGCCGGGTGGATGCGGTCGCCCCGCCACTCTGCCGGCCGAGCCCCCGCCTACCTAAAGGACTCACCCGAACAACCGAGGCGCACCTCCACCAATCGGCCCCCCGCCCCAAGATCCCCTCCCTGCTCCGCGATCTTGCACTTGCTGTCGCGACATAGGGAGCATTCCCCTGATATCGACGACCGAAAGTGCAAGATCGGCGCGGTGGGGCGTGCGGGCGGGCTACGGCGTTAGTGTCGGCCGTTCTCGGCTGGGGTGACAGTTAGGCGGTGTCGGGTGGTGTCGCTGCTGGAGAACGGCCAGAGCCGGTCGGCGTACTCGACCAGGTCAGCCAGTTGATCTCGGCTCAGACCGGCTGAGGAGATCTCCGCGTGCACGTCGGCCCGGTATCGACCGTCGTTGTCCCGCCCCAGCTTCGCCTCCGCCCGGACCTGCACGGTGTGCGCCTCGTCGGTGATCTCCCCGGCCACCTCCACTGCCGCGTGATGCAGGCAGGAGGCGAAGGCCGCGGCCAGCAACTGTTCCGGGGTCAGCCCGGTGCAGTGCGGCGCCAGCGGTGAGGCCAGCGCGGTGGAGAGCCCGCCATCGTCGGTGCGTACGTGACCGCCCTCGGCGGTCGCTGTGGCCTCACGCAGCCAGGAACTCTGATCCGGCATCGCGTTTCTCCCGTCGCTCACCAGCCGGCTACCCCTTCGCCGCCCGGCGAAACGCCGCCTGTCGTCCGGTCAGCGCCCGGCGGGCAGGTTCGACTCGTCCACCAGCGCCACCGCCTCGGTGGCCTCCGCGGCGGCCCGTTCGGTCCATGGCGACGTCGGGGCCGGCCGGCGGGTCGTCGGGATCGTCATCGGCACGTACACCCGGGCGTCCACCGCCTCGGCCAGCAGCAGCGCGGCGACCAGGCTGGTCGGACGCTGCTCGGGGTCGTCGGCGAGGCAGGAGTGGCACAGCTCGGCGACCTCCGGCGGGAGCCCGGCGATGTCGGGCAGCGGCTCCGGTGGCTGACGGCGGCGGACGAGCAGCAGTTCGCTGCCGGTCGACGCGCGGTAGGGCAGGCGGGCGGTGAGGCTGTAGTAGAGCAGCACACCGAGGGCGTACATGTCGGCGGCGGGGGTGGCCGGCACCTCGTCCAGCTGTTCGGGCGCCAGGTACGCCGGGGTGCCCAGCACCATTCCGGTCGGCATCGGGTCCGGCGCGCCGGCGGCGATGGCGATGCCGAAGTCCAGCACCTTCACCCCGGCCGGGGTGAGCATGACGTTGGCGGGCTTGACGTCCCGGTGCACGATGCCCTCGGCGTGCGCGGCGGCCAGTGCGGCGGCGACCTCCGCGCAGACCCGCACCGCGATCTGCCAGTCCAGCGGCCCGGCGCGCAGGTGCACGGCGAGCGTCTCACCCTCGGCCAGCTCCATCACGATGTAGGGCACCGGTCGGCCCGGCCACGTCGTGGAGGTGCCGAAGTCGTGCACACTCGCCACGTTGGGGTGTTCCAGGCGGGCCGCCGACCGGGCCTCCGCGCGAATCCGGTCCACCGGGCCGTCCCGATCGTCACGGCCGGGCGAGATGAGCTTCACCGCGACCGGCCGGTCCAGCACCTGGTCGTAGGCCCGCCACACCTCGGACATCCCGCCCACCCCGATGCGCTGCTCGAGCCGGTACCGCCCGTCCAGCGTGCGCATCGACCACTCCTCGTCCTCGCCCCGCCGACGGCCGGGTGCTGAGGTGCCGGTACCCGGGCGCCGAGCTGGGCAAACCGGAGCCGGATTCGGGGCGGACGGACACCGCGCACCTCGCTGCGCCACGGCGGTGGGTGCGGTAGCTTGCGAGCCAGAGCCGGTGTCACCGATTGTGCCGGCACGGTCACCCGAGGGGACGCCGCGATGAGCGAGGTCACCGTTCGCTTCGTCGGTGGGCCCGCGGACGGCCTGGTCCGGCTCCTGCCGGCCGGGTCGGACGGCGCCCCACCCCAGCGTTGGATCATGCGGCACCCGGACGGCACGGGCCCGGTGCAGCCCGGCCCCGACCACCTTTACGAACGCGACCGGCCCGACGAGGCCGGCGGCTGGAGCATGCGGTTCGTGCGCACCGACGCGTACGGGGTGTCCGAGTGACCACGAGGCGGGGCTGACCGGTGGTGTCGCCGGCGTCGCGTCGGCCCGGCCGCACAGCTCGCGCACAGCTTCCGCAGGGGCGCGGCACAGGCGTGGCGGCCACCATGGGGCCCATGGTCATGAATGGGCAGGCCGCGCCAAGCCGGATCGAGCTTCGTCGCCCCGACGGTGAGCCCGTCAGGGTGCTGGTGGTCGACGACGAACCCACGCTCACCGACCTGCTGTCGATGGCCCTGCGCTACGAGGGCTGGCAGGTCCGCACCGCCGGCAACGGCATGGCGGCGTTGAGCACCGCCCGACAGTTCCAGCCGGACGCCGTGGTGCTCGACGTGATGCTGCCCGACCTGGACGGCTTCCAGGTGCTGCGCCGGCTGCGCGAGCACGCCCCCACCGTGCCGGTGCTCTTCCTGACCGCCCGCGACGCGGTCGAGGAACGCATCGCCGGGTTGACCGTCGGCGGCGACGACTACGTCACCAAACCGTTCAGCCTGGAGGAGGTGATCGCCCGACTGCGCGCGCTGCTGCGCCGCTCCGGGCTGGCGATCACCGCCCGGGAGGAGGCGGTGCTGACCGTCGGTGACCTCAGCCTCGACGAGGACAGCCACGAGGTCCGCCGGGCCGGCCAGCTCGTCACCCTCACCGCGACCGAGTTCGAGCTGCTGCGTTACCTGATGCGCAACCCGCGCCGGGTGCTCAGCAAGGCGCAGATCCTCGACCGGGTGTGGAACTACGACTTCGGCGGCCAGGCCAACGTGGTGGAGCTGTACATCTCGTACCTGCGCAAGAAGATCGACGCCGGCCGGGCGCCGATGATCCACACGCTGCGCGGCGCGGGTTATGTCCTCAAACCCTCCGAGTAGGCGCCGCCCGCTGCGCGCCGCCCGCGGGTGGCTGGCCGGGCGCTCCCTGCGTACCCGACTGGTGTTCGCCCTGCTCGCGCTGCTGGCGTTGGTCAGCGTCGCCATCGGTGGCCTGACCACTGTGGCGCTGCGGCACTTCCTGATCGACCGGCTCGACGCCCAGTTGGCCCCCGCGACGGCCATGCGGGGCGACCGGCCGGGACGGCCGGCGTTTCCCGGCAACGGACCGGGCATCCCGCCCGGGTTGCCGTCCGGCGCGGTCGTCGCCGAGATCACCGACGGCCGGGTGACCAGCGCCCGGACCCTGACCAAGAGCGTCTCCAGCGCCGATCCGTTCCCCGACGAGCAGTCCGTCCCGGTGGGGGAGGTCGCCGTCCTGGCGGACCTGCCGGTCGACGCCAGGCCGCGCACCGTCGACCTCGGCGACCGCGGTGACTACCGGGCCGTGGCCCGCCAGTACTGGGACGGCCGGGTACGCGTCGTCGCGATCCCCCTCTCCGGCGTCCAGGAGACCGTCTGGGCGCTGGTCGCCGCGCAGGCCGGGGTGGCCGCGGTCGGGCTGCTGCTCGCCGGCGTGGCGGGCGCGCTGATCGTGCGGGCGACCCTGCGACCTCTCAACCGGGTGGCCGCCACCGCCACCCGCGTCACCGAGCTGCCCCTGGACCGGGGGGAGGTGGCGCTCGCCGTCCGGGTCCCGGCCGCCGACACCGACCCCCGCACCGAGGTCGGTCAGGTCGGCGCGGCGCTGAACCGGATGCTGGGCCACGTCGCCGACGCGCTCTCCGCCCGGCAGGCCAGCGAGACCCGGGTACGCCAGTTCGTCGCCGACGCCAGCCACGAACTGCGGACGCCTCTCGCGGCGATCCGCGGCTACGCCGAGGTGGCCCGGCGTGGCCGTGACGAGGTTCCCGCCGACGTGGCGCACGCGCTGCGCCGAGTGGAGTCGGAGAGCACCCGGATGACCAGCCTCGTCGACGACCTGCTGCTGCTGGCCCGCCTCGACACCGGCCGGCCGCTCGCTGTCGAACCGGTGGACCTGACCGCCCTGGTGGTGGACGCGGTCAGTGACGCGCACGTCGCCGGCCCCGAACACCGCTGGCAGCTCGAACTACCCGAGGTGGCGATCCGGGTGCCCGGCGACGCCGCCCGGCTGCACCAGGTTGTGGCGAACCTGCTCACCAACGCCCGGGTGCACACCCCGCCCGGCAGCACGGTCACCACCACGCTGGCCGTCGACGCCGCCAGCGCCGTGCTCACCGTCGCCGACGACGGGCCGGGGGTGCCGGTGGAGCTGCAACCGGAGATGTTCGAGCGGTTCGCCCGGGGCGACAGCTCCCGATCCCGCGCGCACGGCAGCACCGGCCTCGGTCTCGCGATCGTCGCGGCGGTGGTGGAGGCCCACCACGGCACGGTCGGGGTGGACAGCCGTCCAGGTCGGACAATGTTCACCGTCCGGCTGCCGAATCCCACAGCTGACGCATAGTCGGCGCACGGGGTCGCGCCAGCCCGGCCGTCGAGCCTGGCCGCATGGACAGAACAGAGACCCTGCTGACGGCACCCGCCGCACCCGAGCCGCCGACGGCCGCCCGCCCCGACGAGCATTCGCCGCCGACGCGCCGCTCGCCGGCCTGGGCCCGGCCCGCGCTGGCGATCCTGCTGCTCGCCACCGGCCTGCTCTACCTGTGGGGCCTGGGCGCGTCCGGCTGGGCGAACTCGTTCTACGCGGCGGCCGTGCAGGCCGGCTCGGTGAGCTGGAAGGCGTTCCTCTACGGCTCGTCGGACGCCGCGAACTCCATCACCGTCGACAAGACACCCGCGTCGCTGTGGCTGATGGCCCTGTCCGTGCGCGTCTTCGGGCTGAACAGCTGGGCGATGCTGGTGCCGCAGGCGCTCTGCGGGGTCGCCTCGGTCGGCGTGCTCCACGCGACGGTGAAGCGCTGGTACGGGCCGGCCGCCGGTCTGATCGCCGGCGCGGTCCTCGCGGTCACCCCGGTGGCGACGCTGATGTTCCGGTTCAACAACCCCGACGCGCTGCTGGTCCTGCTGCTGGTCGCCGGGGCGTACGCCACAGTGCGCGCGCTGGAGACGGCCAGCACCCGGTGGATCGTGCTGGTCGGTGTGCTGGTCGGCTTCGGCTTCCTCACCAAGATGTTGCAGGCGTTCCTGGTGGTGCCGGTCTTCGCCGGCGTCTACCTGCTGGCCGCGCCGACCGGGCTGTGGCGGCGGGTTCGGCAGCTGCTGCTGGCCGGGCTGGCGGTGGTGGTCTCCGCCGGCTGGTGGGTGGCGCTGGTCGAGCTGGTGCCGGCCAGCGCCCGCCCGTACATCGGCGGCTCGCAGAGCAACAGCATCCTGGAGTTGACCCTCGGCTACAACGGCCTCGGCCGGATCACCGGCGAGGAGGTCGGCAGCGTCGGCGGCGGTGGCGCGCGGCCGGGAGGCGGTGGCGGACCGTTCTCCGGGCAGAACGGCGTGCTGCGGATGTTCGGCGGCGAGATCGGTGGTCAGGTCTCCTGGCTGCTGCCGGCCGCGCTGATCCTGCTGGTGGTCGGCCTGCTGCTGGCCGGAAGAGCGGCCCGCACCGACTGCACCCGGGCCGGGCTGCTGCTCTGGGGAGGCTGGCTGCTGGTCACCGGTCTGATCTTCAGCTTCATGTCCGGGATCTTCCACGCCTACTACACGGTGGCGCTCGCACCGGCGATCGGCGCGCTGGTCGGCATCGGCGTGACGCTGCTCTGGGGACAACGCCGACTGCTGCCCGCGCCTGGAATTGTCCAACCTGGAACGTCGGCGGCCGTGCCGGCTGCCGCTCCGGTCGCCGGGACACCAGCCGGCGACCCGCTCCCCGCGTCCGCGTCCGCCGAAGCTGCCGGGCCGCGCTGGCAGCGGTGGCGTCCGCTGGCCGCCACGGCGACGCTCGCCGGCACTCTCGCGGTCACCGTCTGGTGGGCCTGGGTGCTGCTCGGACGCAGCCCCGACTGGTACCCGTGGCTGCGGACGACGGTGCTCGTCGCCGGCCTGGTCGGTGCGATGCTGCTCCTGCTCGTCACCCGACTGCCCCGCCGGTTGGTGCCGGTGGTGCTGGGCCTCGGCGCGGCGGCCGCCCTCGCCGGCCCGGTGGCGTACGCGGTGCAGACCGCCGCGACCCCGCACACCGGGTCGATCCCGAGCGCCGGCCCGTTCGTGGCGGGCGGGTTCGGCCGGGGCGGTTTCCCCGGCGGACGACCGCCCGGCGGCATGGAGATGCCGGCCGGCGGCCAGTTCCCCGGTGGCGGCCAGTTCCCGGGCGGGGGCCAGAACGGTGGCGGCCAGTTGCCCGGCGGCTTCCCCGGTGGGGGCCAGTTCCCGGGCGGGGGCCAGAACGGTGGCGGCCAGAACGGCGGTCAGCTGCCGGGCTTGCCCGGCGATGGTCGCAACGGCGTGCCCGGTGCCACCGGCGGCCAGGGGCGCCCGGCCGGTGGGGGAATGGGCGGGCTGCTCGACGCCAGTGAGCCCAGCGCCGCGCTACGCGAGCTGCTGGAGCACGACAGCGCCGACTACACCTGGGTGGCGGCGACCATCGGCTCGAACAACGCGTCCGGCTATCAGCTTGCCACCGGCGAACCGGTGATGCCGATCGGCGGGTTCAACGGCAGCGACCCGTCACCGACCCTCGCGCAGTTCCAGCGGTACGTGGCCGACAAGAAGATCCACTACTTCGTCGGCGGCGGTGGCTTCCGGGCCAACGGCGGCAGCTCGGCCTCCCAGGAGATCGCCGCCTGGGTCGCGGAGACGTTCACGGCGCAGACCGTCGACGGGGTCACCGTCTATGACCTCAGCGCCGGTACGGAGGCGTCGTGACCGCGCTGGGCGGACCACGGGCCGCCGTCCAGGCCCGACCCACCGCCGCCGTGCTGGACGTGGTGATCCCGGTCTACAACGAGGAGGTCGACCTCGGGCCGTGCGTACGGCGGCTGCACGCCCACCTGTGCGCGAACTTCCCGTACCCGTTCCAGATCACCATCGCCGACAACGCCAGCGTCGACGACACCCTGAAGGTGGCCGACGGCCTCGCCGGTGAGTTGCCCGGCGTCGAGGTGCTGCACCTGGACGCCAAGGGGCGGGGGAGGGCGCTCTCCGCCGCCTGGTCGGCGTCGTCCGCGCCGGTGCTGGCGTACATGGACGTGGACCTCTCCACCGACCTGGCGGCGTTGCTGCCACTGGTCGCGCCGCTCATCTCCGGCCACTCCGACCTGGCGATCGGCACCCGGCTGGCGCGTACCTCCCGGGTGGTGCGCGGCGCCAAGCGGGAGGTGATCTCGCGGGCCTACAACCTGCTGCTGCGCGGGGCGTTGGCGGCGCGGTTCTCCGACGCGCAGTGCGGGTTCAAGGCGATCCGCGCCGACGTGGCCGCGGAGCTGCTGCCATTGGTACGGGACACCGGCTGGTTCTTCGACACCGAGCTGCTGGTGCTGGCCCAGCGGGCCGGGCTACGCATCCACGAGGTGCCGGTGGACTGGGTCGACGACCCGGACAGTCGTGTCGACATCGTCGCCACCGCCCTGGCCGACCTGCGTGGTGTGGGCCGGCTGGGTCGGGCGCTGCTGACCGGCGCGCTGCCCCTGGCCGACCTGCGCGCACAGCTCGGCCGGGCGCCGCTCACCGCGCCGCGTGCCCAGTCGGGCGGGACGCCGCTCACCGCGCTGCGGGCGCAGCCGGGCGGGACGCCGCTGACCGGGCCGCGTGCTCAGCCCGGCCAGGCGCTGCCGGGGCAGGTGCCGGTCGGGTTGCCCCGGCAGCTGGTCCGGTTCGCGGCGGTCGGGGTGGCGAGCACGCTCGCGTACCTGCTGCTGTTCGTGGCCACCCGGGGCATCCTCGGCGCGCAGCCGGCGAACCTGCTGGCGCTGCTGGTGACCGCGGTGGCGAACACGGCCGCGAACCGGCGGCTGACGTTCGGCATCAGCGGACGTCGGCACGCCGCCCGGCACCACGCGCAGGGGTTGCTGGCCTTCGCCCTCGGTCTGGCTTTGACGAGTGGCGCGTTGGCCGTGCTGCACGTCGTCTCCGCCGTACCGGCCCGGCCGGTGGAGCTGGCCGTGCTGGTGGCCGCGAACCTGGCCGCCACCGTGCTGCGGTTCGTGCTGCTGCGACTGGGCATGCACCATCGGCGCACCTGAGCCACCGACCGGTCAGCCGACCAGCATTTCGGTGAGGACCTCGACGACGCGGCGGGTGTGCCGCCCGTCGGGGTCCTTGTCGGTGTTCAGGTCGGTCACGCTCATCCCGAGCAGCCGGTCGGCGCGGGCCAACGGCGTGACCAGCGCGATCAGGTCGGCCCAGCGCGGACCGTCCGGCTCGGGGTAGGTCACCGCGGGCAGGTCGCGCGGGTCCACCACGTCCAGGTCGAGGTGCAGCCAGGCCGGTCCGTCGCCGTCGGCGGCCAGGCCCGCGCCGACCGTCGCCGCGCCCCGGCGCAGCAACTCGGGTGCGTTGACCTGGTGGATCGCCGGGTCGATCCGGGCCGCCTCGACCCGGCTGCTCTCGTCGGTGGCCGGGCGGTGCCCGAGCAGGTGGACGCGGTTCGGCTCGATCAGCGCGCCGTCGGGGCCGACGGCGGCGGCGGGGCCGTTCCCGGTGACCACCGAGAGGTCCATGTCGGCGGCCTCACCGGTCGGCGAGGTCGTGCCGTCGAGGAAGTCCGGGTGGGCGTCGACGAACCACAGGTCGGTCGCCGGGGGCAGGGCCCGGCAGATGCCGGGCAGGATCGCGCAGTCGCCGCCGAGCACCAGTGGTCGGTGGCCGTCCGCGATCAGCGCGCCGATCCGCGCGGCGATGGCGCCGCCGGCCCGGACCAGGCCCGCCGCGCCGATCACACCGCTGGCCGGGTCGCGGTTCGCGTCGCGCAACCACGCCTCGTCGATCCGCCCGTCGTCGTCGGCGGTCAGGACCTCGCGCAGGCCGGCCCGGCGCAGCGCGGCCGGGGCCCGCTCCTCGCCGCGCCCTGCGCCGGAGGAGTCCAGCGGCGCGTCCACGATCATCCAGCGCACGTCCGCAGCGTACCGGCGCGGCCGGCCGTCCCGGCCGCATTCTGTGGTGAGGCTGGGAGTACGCCCATGTGCCCGCGACGGCGAGGACGACCGGCGTACGGTGAGGGACAAGTCCGGCTTTCTGGGTCAAAAGCCTCATCGGTGTACGCCTGGGACGCCGGTGTCGAGGCGGCGAGGGCAAGGAGCGATCGGTGGAACATCTGGCCTACCTGGACGCGGGGTCCGGCAGCCTGATCGTGCAGGCGGTCGTCGGCGGGGTGGCGGGCGCCGCGGTCGCCGCGAAACTCTACTGGCGACGGCTGGTCGACCGGTTCCGCCGGCAACCCACCGACCAGCGCTGAACGGGCCAGCCCCGACGATGGCGATCTCACCCACCGAGGTACGGCCCGAGCCGGCCTCCTTCCGCGACCCCGCCAACCGGGTCTTCCACGTCGGCAACGAGGTGCTGCGCGGGCTGGACCCCCAGGCCGCCGAGCACTGGCGGGCACTGACCGGCAGCGCGTTCTTCCCGGCGCTGGTCGCCGCGCGCAAGGTCTGCGCCACCGAGGACGCCCCGCCCACCCTGGTGCCCGCTGCGACCGGAACACCGTGGGCCGCCGTGCTGCGCCACGAGCGCATCCCCTTCGTCTCCCACCCGTACGAGTGGTCGTTCAGCATGCTGCGCGACGCCGCCCTGCTGCATCTGGAGATCCTGACCGCCGCACTCGGCGAGGGTTTCACCACCAAGGACGGCTCGGCGTACAACCTCCAGTGGCGCGGCGCCCAACCGGTCTTCATCGACATCGGCTCCTTCGAGCCGGTCCGCGACGGCGAGCCGTGGGCCGGCTACCGGCAGTTCTGCCAGACCGTGCTCTACCCGCTGATGCTCACCGCCCACCTGGGCGTCGACTTCCAACCGTGGCTGCGCGCCCGGGTCGACGGCATCGAGGCCGACGAGCTACGGCCACTCTTCAACGGGGCCCGCCGGCTGCGCCCCGGCGTGCTGACCCACCTGCACCTGCACGGGGCCATGCAGCAACGCAACGCCGCCGCCAGCACCACCGAGGTCCGCGCCCAACTGCGGGCCGCCGGCTTCTCCCGGGAGCTGCTGCTCGCCACCGTACGCGGCATCGAGAAACTGGTCCGCAAGCTGGACCGCCGCCCGCCCGAGAGCCACTGGTCGGACTACCAACGCACCTGCGGCTACTCGGCCCGCGACCGGGTGGCGAAGGAGCAGTTCGTGGCCACCTCGGTGGCCGCCGGCACCCGTCCCCGCCTGGTGCTCGACCTCGGCGCCAACGACGGCCGGTACTCCCGGCTGGCGGCCGGGCACGCCGACTACGTGGTCGCCGTCGAGCAGGACCCGGCAGTCGTCGACGAGCTGTACCGACAGCTGCGCTCCGAGGGGCAGCGACGCATCCTGCCGCTCGTGCTGGACCTGGCCGACCCCTCGCCGGGTGGCGGCTGGCGGGGCGTCGAGCGGGCCGGTTTCGCCGAACGGGCGTCCGCCGACGTGGTACTCGCCCTGGCCGTGGTGCACCACCTGGCGATCGGGCGCAACGTGCCGCTGCCGGAGGTCATCGACTGGCTGGCCGGGCTGACCGCGCCGGGCGGCGCGGTGGTGGTGGAGTTCGTCCACCCGGAGGACCCGATGGCGACCCGGCTGCTGGCCAACAAGCCCGCCGGGCTCTTCTCGGACTACCGACGCGACACCTTCGAGACGTTGCTCGCCGCCCGAGGCCGGATCACCGACCGGCTGGAACTGCCCTCGGGCACCCGCACGCTCTACCGGACGGTGATGGGTGGCTGAACCGGCCTCCGTCGACCCGCCGGCCCCGCACCACCGGCCGCCCCCGACCACCGGACGGTGGGACCGGGGCTGGCGAGGTGAGCTGGGCCGGCTGCTGGAGATCGTCGCGCTGGTCGGCCTCGTGGTCACCCAGCCACTGCTGGACGTGCTCGGCCGCAGCCCCGACTTCTTCCTCTTCCACCGCGCAGACCCGGCCCAGATCCTGCTGCTGCTCGCCCTGGTGACGGTGCTCCCCACTGTCGCGGTGGCGATGCTCGGGGCGCTCAGCCGACTGGCCGGCCGGACCGCCCGCGCCCTCACCCACACCGCGCTGGTCGGGCTGCTGGTCGCCGCCCTCGCCGTGCAGGTGGGCCGACACGTCACGCCACTTCGGGGCGTACCGCTGCTGCTGGTGGCCGTGCTGGCCGGAGCCGCCGGCGCGGCCGCGCACCGGCGGTGGCGGGCGCCGGGCCGTGTGCTGCGACTGGCCGCCGCCGGCCCGGTGGCCTTCGTGGCGCTCTTCCTGCTCGCCTCACCCACCTCGGCGGTGGTCCTACCGCGCGGCGACGGCGGCGCGGCCGGCACCGCGCAGGGCTCGGCCGTGCACCCGCCGGTGGTCATGCTGATCCTCGACGAGCTGCCGCTGGTGAGCCTGCTCGGCGCGGACGGGAAGATCGACGCCGGGAGGTACCCGCACTTCGCCGAGCTGGCCGGCGGCTCCACCTGGTACCGCAACTCCACCGGGGTCAGCGGGTGGACGCCCAACGCGCTGCCGGCGATGCTCACCGGCCGCTACCCGGCCAAGCCGGTCGCCCCGCACTACTCGCAGTACCCGGACAACATCTTCACCGCCTTCGGTGGCCTGTACGACATCCGCGCCGAGGAGAGCATCACCCGGCTCTGCCCACCCAGCCGCTGCGAGCAGCCGGTCACCCCGGAGCAGGGGCTCGGCGTGCTGGTCCGGGAGACCGGCAAGCTGCTCGGCCGGGTCGCCGGGCCGACGGAGAGCGCTGTCGACCCGGAAGACTCCTACCGCGAGCAGACCCGCGCCGAGGCCGGCCTGGACGCCGCCGAACCGGTGCCGGCCGACCCGAAGTTCCGCTGGGACAGCCTGGACGACAACCAACCGGCCCGGTTCACCAGCTTCCTGGCCGGGCTGAAGCCGACCACCCGGCCCACCCTGCACTTCCTGCACCTGCTGATGCCGCACTCACCGTGGGCGTACCTGCCGTCCGGGGCACGATACGACGCCCCCGAGGACCTGCCCAACGACGGCGCCGGGTGGGTCGACCTGGCCCGGCAACGGCACCTCGCCCAGCTCGGCTACACCGACCGGCTGATCGGCGAGACGCTGCGGACGCTGCGCGCCAACGGCCTCTACGACCAGGCCCTCGTCGTGGTGACCGCCGACCACGGCGTCAGCTTCCGCCCCGGCGCGCAGGGCCGGGGCATGGACGCCATCAAGGCCGCCGCCGGCGAGGTCGCCTGGGTGCCGACGTTCGTCAAGGAACCCCGGCAGCAGACCGGCCGGGTGGACGACCGCAACTGGGAACACGTCGACCTGCTGCCGACAGTGGCCGACGAGGCCGGCGTCCGGTTGCCCTGGCGGGTCGACGGGCGCTCCGCCCGGCAGGCCCCCCGCACCGACGGTACGAAGCACTTCTACGACCGCCCTGGCGAGCCGGTCACCTTCCCCGGTGGCGTGCCCGCCCCGCCACCCCTGCCGACACCCCACCCCCTGGTCGGCACCGAGGTCCGCGCCGGCCCCGCCGCCGGCAGCGCCCGAGTCGCCGACCTGGCCGCGTTCACCGCCGCGGACCCGGACACCGGCACCCTTCCGGCGCTCGTCTGGGGAGACGTCCCGGACCGGATCCCGGACGGCACCCTCCTCGCCGTCGCCGTCAACGGCCGCATCGGGGCCGTCGTCCCGGTGGTGCCGGCCGACCCCGGCGGACGCCGCTTCGCCGCGCTACTCGCCGACGACAAGCTGTTCCACGCCGGCACCAACCAGCTCGACGTCTTCCAGGTCGCGACGGACGGTACGCTGCGACGCCTCACCCTCTCCTGACCTGGCTTCCGGGTTCGGTCCGGTCCGGTCCCGTCTGGCGGGATGCCGGGTTTCCCGGCCGCACGGTCGGGAATCGGGTGACGCATACCTCACCGCCGAACCACGGCGGGCGTTGTCCCCCGAGCCGCAATTACGGTAGAAGCGAAGGCAATTCAACGTAGATCTGCCGGCGAAGCGAGGAACCACATGACGGAAGTCAAGCTCGATCACCCCGGTGGGCAGCTGTCGATGCCGGTGCATCCTGCGGTCGAGGGCCCCGCCGGTATCGGGGTGAGCAAGCTGCTGAAGGAAACCGGGATGACCACGTACGACCCCGGTTTCGTCAACACCGCCGCTGCCTCATCCGCGATCACCTACATCGACGGCGACGCGGGCATCCTGCGTTACCGGGGGTACCCGATCGAGCAGCTGGCCGAAAAGTCCTCCTTCCTGGAGGTCTCCTACCTGCTCATCTACGGTGAGCTGCCGACCGAGCAGCAGCTGACCGAGTTCACCGAGTGGATTCGGCGGCACTCGCTGCTGCACGAGGAGATGCGCCGCTTCTTCGACGGCTTCCCCCGGGACGCCCACCCGATGGCGGTGCTCTCGTCCGCGGTGAGCGCCCTGTCCACCTTCTACCAGGACAGCCTGGACCCGTTCGACTCCGAGCACGTGGAGATCTCCACGGTCCGGCTGATGGCGAAGGTCCCCACCATCGCCTCGTACGCGTACAAGAAGTCCATCGGTCAGCCGCTGCTGTACCCGGACAACTCGCTCGGGTACGTGGACAACCTGCTGCGGATGACGTTCGGCGTGCCGGCGGAGCCGTACGAGGTCGACCCGGTCATGTCGAAGGTGCTGGACATGCTCTTCGTCCTGCACGCCGACCACGAGCAGAACTGCTCCACGTCGACCGTCCGCCTGGTCGGCTCCAGCAACGCCAACCTGTTCGCCTCGGTCTCGGCCGGCGTGAACGCGCTGTTCGGCCCGCTGCACGGTGGCGCCAACCAGGCGGTGCTGGAGATGCTCCAGCAGATCCACGCCGGCGACGGCGACGTCCGGTCCTTCGTCCGCAAGGTCAAGGACAAGCAGGACGGCGTCAAGCTGATGGGCTTCGGCCACCGGGTCTACAAGAACTACGACCCGCGGGCGGCGATCGTCAAGAAGGCCGCGCAGGACGTGCTGGGCCGGATGGCCAAGCCCGACCCGCTGCTGGACATCGCCATGGAGTTGGAGGAGATCGCCCTCGCCGACGACTTCTTCGTCTCCCGTCGGCTCTACCCGAACGTGGACTTCTACACCGGCCTGATCTACAAGGCCATGGGTTTCCCGACCAAGATGTTCACCGTGCTCTTCGCGCTCGGCCGGCTCCCCGGCTGGATCGCCCAGTGGCGCGAGATGATCAGCGACCCGGAGACCAAGATCGGCCGTCCCCGGCAGGTCTACGTCGGCTCCGCCGAGCGGGACTACGTCCCCTTCGGCGAGCGCTGACCCGCTCCTCGCTTCACCAGCAGGCCGTCGACCCCTCCGGGTCGGCGGCCTGCCGCGTTCGGGGCCGGCTCCCCGCTTGATCGACTCGGGTTCCTTGAATGCGCGGTGTCCGTCGTTCCGGGACGCCCCGACTTTCAGGAAGCCGAGTCGATCACGCGCGGGGTGATGCCGGGGCAGGCCCCGGGCCCTGGGGCGGCCGGCCCCGAGCCCCGGGCCGTCCCGGGCGGCGGGTGATCGCCGACGGGGCGGCCGGTCAGAAGGCGGAGATGTTCCGGGCTCGCTCGCTGCGGCTCAGCGCGCTGATCAACGCGGACTGGCCGTTGCGACGCACGGCCAGTCGGACCAGCAGGTCGCGTACGGGGTCGAAGACCTCCGCCGGGAACTCCGGCGTGGGTACGCCGACGCTCACCGCGAGGTCGTCGGAGTGGACCACGACCTCCAGCTGACGGGTGAGCAGGAACTCGCTGCGCGGGAGGGCCCAGCCCTGCCACGGGATCGGCACGACCTCACGGGCGGCACCCCGGGAGAGCAGGTCGCCGACCTCTTTCAGCGCCTGAGCGGACCGGGCGTGCAGGTCGGCCGGCCCGCGTACGGCGTCGGCCTCGTCGGGGCCGGAGGCGACCGAGTCCTTGTCCGGGGAACCCTCGGTGACCCAGGCGGCCCGCTCGTAGTGGTTGTCGGCCGACTCCAGGGTGGGCAGGTCGCTCGGGGTCGGCAGCAGCTCCGCGGCGCGGACCGCCTGACGTCCCAGGTGGCACGCCAGGCCACCCACCGACAAATGCGGCAGGGCGCTCGGGCTCGACCACTGCTCGGTCACCTCGGGGCGTCGGATCAGGTCCAGCGCGATCGAGGCGGCGATCGGAAAGGTGACATCCAGGGCGTCCACAGGGCGAGACATTCGCACATTCTGGCAGGCCCGACCGACATCGCCGAGCTGCGCGGCCCCGGCCCGACGGCCCTTCGGTCAGACGCCCGACGGCCCGACGGCCCGACGGCCCGACGGCCCGACGGCCCGACGGCCCGACACTCGGCGGCGCGGCCGGCGCCCAGCGTCGAGCTACCCGGTTGGCGCCCCGGCGCACCGCGCCCCGGCGGCGTAGCCCGGCGGCCCAGCGCTGAGCTGTGCGCTGCGCTCCTCACGTCATGATCGACTCGGCTTTCCGGAAGTCGGGGCGTCCCGAGCCACGGGACACCCCGATTTCAAGAAAGCCGAGTCGATCAACCGCAAGTCGGGGCATCCCCAGCACCGGGAGACCCGGACTTCAAGAAAGCCGAGTCGATCAACCCCGCCGGGCCAAAGCCCGAGCCAGGCCCGAGCCCGAGCCAGGCCCGAGCCCGAGCCAGGCCCGAGTCCGGGCCGAGCCGGAATCGGGCCCGGACGGCGAGGGTCAGCGCAGGCCGGCGGCGGCGAGCAGGTTGCCCTCGGGGAGCGCCGGGAGGGCGCGGCCCTGCGACATCCGCTGCTCGGCGCGCTCGGCGGTGAACGCGGCGTCGTGGTGGATGGCGGCGGCGTAGCTGGCGGCGGTGTGCTGGGCGATGGCGGCCCAGCCGTACTGGTCGTGGACCATCCGGCGGGCGCGGCGGGCCATGACGCGGGAACGGTCGGCGTCCGACAGCAGCGCGTCCACGGCGTCGGTCAGGCTGTCCGGGTCCTGCGGGCGGAAGGTCATCCCGGTGACGCCCGGTTCGACGATCTCGCCGAGGCCACCGGTGGCGGCGACGGCCAGGGGAGCACCGGCCGCGGCGCCTTCCAGGGCCACCATGCCGAACGGCTCGTAGATGCTCGGCACGGCGAAGCAGTCGGACGCGGCCATCAGCGCCGGCAGGTCGGTGCCGCCCAGGAAGCCCGGCATGGTGACCATGCCGCCGAGGCCGCGGCGGTGCACCTCGGCTTCCAGTTCGGCGCGGTACGGGCCGTCGCCGGCGATCACGGCACGCAGCCCGGGGTGCCGCTCGCGCAGCCGGGGGAGTGCGGCGATGAGGTGCTGCACGCCCTTCTCGTACACCAGGCGGCCGGCGAAGGTGACCAGCGGGCCGTTCCCGGCGAAGCGGGCGCGGGCGGCGGCCACGGCACGCGCGGGCACCCGCCAGCGGTGCGGCTCCACGCCGTTGGCGACCACGTCGACCCGCCCGGCCGGTACGCCGAAGAGCGCGTTCACCTCGTCGCGCATGTACCCGGAGCAGACGATCAGCCGGTTGGACTCGCTGCTGAGCCACTGCTCGACGCCGTGGATGGTGCGGTTCATCTCCTCCGGCAGCCAGCCCTGGTGACGACCGGCCTCGGTGGCGTGGATCGTGCTGACCAGCGGGATGTCCAGGTGGTCGCGCAACGTCATCGCGGTGTGCGCGACGAGCCAGTCGTGGGCGTGGATGACGTCGTAGGAGCCGGCCTGGGTGGCGCGCAGCGCGGTGCGGGTGAGGGTGTGGTTGAAGGCCATCGTCCAGGCCAGCAGCGAACCGGTGGCGAGGGGGAAGGCCACCGGGTCCTCGGGTGCGCGCAGGATGCGCACGCCGTCGGCGTACTCCTCCAGGGGTGCGCCCTCGGAGTGGCGGGTGACGACGGTGACCTCGTGGCCGGCGGCGGCGAGGGCGACGGAGAGGGCGTGCACGTGTCGGCCGAGACCGCCGACGAGCACCGGCGGGTACTCCCAGGACAGCATGAGGATGCGGCGGGTCTGCGGGGGCACCCCGGTGCCGGACTGCGCCGGCACTGGCGTGCCGGGCTGCGCGGTGGGACCGGACGGCGCGGGGGGCCGGGAGGTCAGGGTGGGCCGGTGGGCCCGGTCCTTGGTGGCAGCGAGCTGCTCGTCGACCCGCAGGGTCGTCACATCAATCTCCGTCCATGCATGGTGGTGCGCGCCGGCATCAGTGGCGGCGGAGCGAGAGGTGTAAGGGGTGGCCGAGGGCCTGGCGGGACACGCGCGGACGCTTGCCCCTGAACAAGGAAAGTCCATCGGGCCCAAGAACGCACCTCGAAAAGGGTCATCGTGACGGAGGACACCCGAGTGGTGTAGCGCGCATCAGACAGGTGGTTTCCGGGCAGTGCTGCAAGGATGGATTGGCGCGACCGGGCCGGGGGCAATACCCGCGTGCGCGCGGGCGATCTCGGCCGGTGCGCACATAACCATGGTCTAAGGAGCGACATGCAGGTCTGGCCGGGCGAGCGGTACCCCCTGGGCGCCACCTACGACGGGATGGGCACCAACTTCGCCATTTTCTCCGAGGTGGCCGAGCGGATCGAGCTGTGCCTCTTCGACGAGTGGGACACCGGCGCGGAGCGCCGCGTCGAGCTGCGCGAGGTGGACGCCTACGTGTGGCACGCGTACCTGCCGGGCATCGAGCCGGGCCAGCGCTACGGCTACCGGGTGTACGGCCCGTACGACCCGGCGAACGGGCTGCGTTGCAACCCGCACAAGCTGCTGATCGACCCGTACGCCAAGGCCATCGACGGTGACGTGCAGTGGGACCCGGCGGTCTACGACTACGACCTGGACGAGCCGGAGCGCATGTCGGAGACCGACTCGGCGCCGTTCATGCCGAAGTCGGTGGTGGTCAACCCATACTTCGACTGGGGCAACGACAAGCCGCCGCGCACCCCTTACCACCACTCGGTGATCTACGAGGCGCACGTGCGCGGGCTGACCATGCGCCACCCGGACATCCCGGAGGAGCTGCGCGGCACGTACGCGGCCATCGCCTCCCCGCCGATGATCGACTATCTGACCCGGCTCGGGGTGACGGCGATCGAGCTGATGCCGGTGCACCAGTTCATCCACGACAACCGCCTCGTCGACCTGGGCCTGCGCAACTACTGGGGTTACAACACCATCGGCTTCTTCGCCCCGCACCACGGCTACTCCGCGCTGGGCCGGACCGGCCAGCAGGTACAGGAGTTCCGGGGCATGGTCAAAGCGCTGCACGCGGCCGGCATCGAGGTCATCCTCGACGTGGTCTACAACCACACCGCTGAGGGCAACCACCTCGGCCCGACGCTGAGCTTCAAGGGCGTGGACGCCCCGAGCTACTACCGGCTCAGCGAGGAGGACCGCCGCTACTTCGTCGACTACACCGGCACCGGCAACAGCCTCAACGTGCGCAGCCCGCACTCGCTGCAACTGATCATGGATTCGCTGCGGTACTGGGTGACCGAGATGCACGTCGACGGCTTCCGGTTCGACCTGGCGGCCACCCTGGCCCGCGAGTTCTACGAGGTGGACCGGCTCTCCACCTTCTTCGAGGTGGTGCAGCAGGACCCGGTGGTCAGCCAGGTGAAGCTCATCGCCGAACCGTGGGACGTCGGCCCCGGCGGCTACCAGGTGGGCAACTTCCCGCCGCTGTGGACGGAGTGGAACGGCAAGTACCGCGACACCGTGCGGGACTTCTGGCGCGGCGAGCCGGCCACCCTCGCCGAGTTCGCGTCAAGGATCTCCGGCTCCGCCGACCTCTACCAGGACGACGGCCGCCGACCGTTCCACAGCATCAACTTCGTCACCGTGCACGACGGGTTCACCCTCAACGACCTGGTGTCCTACAACGACAAGCACAACGAGGCCAACGGCGAGGAAAATCGCGACGGCGAGAGCCACAACCGGTCCTGGAACTGCGGGGTCGAGGGCGACACCGACGACGAGGCGGTGCTCGCCCTGCGGGCCAAGCAGCGGCGCAACTTCCTGGCCACCCTGATGCTGTCGCAGGGCGTGCCGATGATCGGCCACGGTGACGAGCTGGGCCGCACCCAGCACGGCAACAACAACGTCTACTGCCAGGACAGCGAGCTGGCCTGGGTCGACTGGAGCAACGTCGACGAGCAACTGCTGGAGTTCGTCCAGACGCTCACCGCGTTCCGCAAACGACACCAGGTGTTCCGGCGTCGCCGCTTCTTCACCGGTCTCCCGGTGAACGGGCGCGGCATCGACGAGCCGCTGCCCGACCTGGCCTGGCACACCCCGGACGGGCGGGAGATGACCGGCGAGGACTGGGGCAACGACTTCGGCCGCTCGGTGGCGCTCTTCGTCAACGGCGAGGGCATCCGCGAACGCGGCCAGTACGGCCAGAAGCACCATGACACCTCGTTCCTGCTCTGTTTCAACGCCCACGACGCGCCACTGGACTTCACCATGCCCGGCAGCGAGTACGGCCAGAAGTGGGAACGGGTGATCAGCACGGCCGAACCCGAGCCGGGCGACGCCACGGTGATCAGCGCGGGCGGCACCATCCGGGTGCCGGACCGCTCCCTCGTCGTGCTGGAGAGGACGATCTGACATGCCGGCCACCCCTCCCAAGGCCACCTACCGGATCCAAGTTCGTCCCGGCTTCGACCTGGACGCCACCGCCGCGATCGTCGACTACCTGGACGACCTCGGCGTCAGCCACCTCTACAGCGCCCCGCTGCTGACCGCCACCCCCGGCTCCCAGCACGGCTACGACGTGGTCGACCACCGGGCCGTCAACCCGGAGCTGGGCGGGGAGGCCGCCCGGCAGCGGCTGCTGGCCGCGCTACGCGACAAGCAACTCGGCCTGGTCGTCGACATCGTGCCCAACCACGCCGGCGTCGCTGTCCCGGCCGCCAACCCGGCCTGGTGGGACGTGCTGCGCCGGGGGCGCGACTCGGCGTACGCCGACTGGTTCGACATCGACTGGGACCGCGGCCGGCTGCTGCTGCCGGTGCTGGCCGACGACCCGGCCGCCCTCGACGACCTCAAGGTGGTCGACGGGGAGCTGCGCTACCACGAGCACCGTTTCCCGGTCGCCGACGGCACCGGCGACGGCAGCGCCGGGGAGGTGCACGACCGGCAGCACTACGAGCTGGTCTCCTGGCGGCGCGGTGACGCCGAGCTGACGTACCGCCGATTCTTTGCCATCGCGGGCCTGGCGGGTCTGCGCGTGGAGGACCCGGCGGTCTTCGCCGCCACCCACGAGCTGATCCTGCGCTGGGCCGCCGCCGGGGAGGTCGACGGCATCCGCGTCGACCACCCGGACGGCCTGCGCGACCCGGCCGGCTACCTGGCCCGGTTGCGGGCCGCCGCGCCCGACGCCTGGCTCGTGGTGGAGAAGATCCTGGAGTACGGCGAGGAGCTGCCGGACTGGCCGGTGGACGGCACCACCGGCTACGACGCCCTGGCCGCGGTCGGCGGGCTCTTCGTCGACACCGACGCCGAGGGCGACTTCACCGCGCTGGACAACCGCCTCACCGGGCAGCACACCTCCTGGGAGGACCTGACCCACGCCACGAAGCTGGCCGCCGCCACCCAACTGCTCGCCGCCGAGCTGACCCGGCTGGCCGCCCTCGCCCCCGAGGTGCCCACCGAGCAGGCCCGCGTGGCGCTCGCCGAGCTGGCCGCCGCGTTCGCCGTCTACCGGGGTTACCCGCCGCACGGCGCCCGGCACCTCGCCGCCGCCCGCTCCGAGGCCGGCCGCCGCCGCCCCGACCTGGCCGGTGCCCTGGACGCTGTCACCCGCCGACTGCGCAACCCCGACGACGAGTTGGCCCAACGGTTCCCGCAGCTCACCGGCGCGGTGATGGCCAAGGGCGTGGAGGACACCGCGTTCTACCGCTGGACCCGGTTCGTGGCGCTCAACGAGGTCGGCGACAACCCCGCCCACTTCGGGGTGCCGCCGGCGGAGTTCCACCGCTTCGCCGCCGCCCAACAGGTCCGCTGGCCCGCCAGCATGACCACCCTCTCCACCCACGACACCAAACGCGGCGAGGACGTCCGCGCCCGTCTCGCTGTGCTCAGCGAACTGCCGGGCCGCTGGGCCGAGCAGGTCAAGACCTGGATGGAGTACGCGCCGCTGCCCGACCCGGCCTTCGCCCACCTGCTCTGGCAGACCGCCGTCGGCGCGTGGCCGATCGAGCGGGAACGGCTGCACGCGTACGTCGAGAAGGCCGCGCGGGAGGCCGGGGCCTCGACCAGTTGGGCGGACCCCGACCCGGCCTTCGAGCAGGCCCTGCACGCCGTGGTCGACCTGATGTACGACGACCCTAGCCTGCACGACGAGCTGACCGAACTCGCCGCCGCGATCGCCCCGGCCGGCTGGTGCAACTCGCTCGGGCAGAAGCTGATCCAGCTCACCATGCCCGGGGTGCCGGACACCTACCAGGGCACCGAGCTGTGGGACAACTCCCTCGTCGACCCGGACAATCGCCGCCCGGTCGACTTCGACGTACGCCGAGAGCTGCTGGCACGCATCGACGGCGGCTGGCTTCCCCCGGTCGACACCGACGGGGCGGCGAAGCTGCTCGTCGTGTCGCGGACCCTGCGGCTGCGGCGGGCGCACCCGGAGCTGTTCACCACCTACCGACCGGTGCCCGCGCATGGGCCGGTGGGCCGGCACGTGGTGGCGTTCGACCGGGGTGGCGTGATCGCCGTGGCGACCCGGCTGCCGCTGGGCCTGGCACGTGCCGGTGGATGGTGTGACACAGCTCTGTCACTTCCTGTTCACGAGATGAAGGACCTGTTCACCGGCCGGGTCTACAGTGGCGGAGAGACGCCGCTGGACACTCTTCTGGCCGACTACCCCGTCGCTCTGCTGGCTCCTCCCACCGCTGCCGAGGAGGCCGTTTCATGACCGAATTCTCCGTCTGGGCACCGGACGCCACCCGGGTGCGGCTGCGCCTGGCCGGCGACGCCGACCACGAGATGCGCGCCGCCGCCGACGGCTGGTGGCGGGTCGAGGTGCCCGACGCCGGCCTCGACTACTCCTTTCTGCTGAACGACGACGAAACCCCACTGCCCGACCCCCGGTCACCGTGGCAGCCTGCGGGAGTGCACGGGCCGAGCCGCCGCTACGACCACGCCGAATTCGCGTGGTCCGACAGCGCGTGGACCGGCCGGCAACTGCCCGGCAGCATCCTCTACGAGCTGCACATCGGCACCTTCACCCCGGAAGGCACCTTCGACGCGGCCATCGACCGCCTCGACCACCTGGTGTCGCTGGGCGTCGACCTGATCGAGCTGCTCCCGGTCAACGCCTTCAACGGCGAACACAACTGGGGGTACGACGGCGTCTGCTGGTACGCCCCACACGAGCCCTACGGCGGGCCTGACGGCCTGAAACGGTTCGTCGACGCCGCCCACGCTCGCGGTCTGGGGGTGATCCTCGACGTTGTCTACAACCATTTCGGGCCCTCCGGGGCCTACGCGCCGCAGTTCGGGCCCTACCTCGCCGAGCAGAGCAACAGTTGGGGTCGCTCGATCAACCTGGACGGCCCGCACTCCGACGAGGTACGCCGCTACATCATCGACAGCGTGCTCATGTGGCTGCGCGACTACCACGTCGACGGCCTACGCCTCGACGCCGTTCACGCCCTGCACGACTCGCGGGCCGTTCCCATCCTGGAAGAGCTGGCCATCTGCGTGGAGTCGTTGTCGACGCACCTCGGACGGCCGCTGTCGCTCATTGCCGAATCCGACCTCAACGACCCGCGGGTCATCACCCCGCGCGAGGCGGGTGGCCTCGGGCTGCACGCGCAGTGGAACGACGACGCGCACCACGCGCTGCACACCTTGCTGACGGGGGAGCGGCAGGGGTACTACGGGGACTTCGGCTCCCTGGAGACGCTGTCTGACGTGCTGACGGGTGGGTTCTTCCACGCGGGGACCTGGTCGAGTTTTCGCAACCGGCACCATGGGCGGCCGGTTGATCCTCGGGTGCCGGGGCACCGGTTCGTGGCGTATCTCCAGAACCACGACCAGATCGGGAACCGGGCTACCGGGGACCGGATCTCGGCCTCTCTGTCGCCTTCGCTGCTCCGCGTTGGGGCTACGTTGCTGTTGACCGCGCCGTTCACTCCCATGTTGTTCATGGGGGAGGAGTGGGCGGCCTCTACGCCGTGGCAGTTCTTCACGTCGCACCCGGAGCCGGAGTTGGCCTCTGCGGTGCGGACCGGGCGGCGGCGGGAGTTTGCGTCGCACGGGTGGCCGGAGGGGGACGTGCCGGATCCGCAGGACCCGCAGACGTTCGCGCGGTCGCGGTTGGACTGGGCCGAGCTGGACAAGCCTGAGCATCGGGAAATGTTGGCTTTTTACCAGCGGTTGATTGGGCTGCGGCGGTCGCTGCCGGACCTGTCGGATCCTCGGTTGAACGCTGTCTCTGTTCAGCACGGGGACCAGTTTTTGGTGATGCGGCGGGGGGACACGCTTGTCGTGGCAAACCTGGCTGGGCGGGGGCAGGGGGTGTCGCTTCCTGGGGTGGCTCGGCGGGTGCTGCTGGCTACGGGGGAGGGCGTCACCGTCATGCGGGACCGGATCCAGTTGCCGGCTGAGACGGCGGCGATCGTGGCGCTGTGATGTCGACTGAGGATGACTGCGGATCGCGGCAGATGAGCGCGTGCATGACATCACGCGACCAACGACGTTCCATCGCTGCTGGAGCCCCAAACTGGTCCCGCTGCATCAACTCGTCACCGTCGCCGGCCGGCGGTGGAGTATCGAGGAACCTTCCAAGTCACCAAAACCGGCCTCGGCCTGGACCAGCACCAACACCGTCGGTGGAAAGCCTGGCATGGCTGGACGACTCTGGTCATCGCCGCCCACGCGTTCCTTAGCGCAGCGACAGCAGTCAGCACCACCAGCCCAGACGGACTGATCGCGATCACCGTCAACGAAGTACGCCGACTGTTCCACGCCCTGATCATCGAACCCGCACAACGCGTCGCCGACGTTATCGCCTGGTCCATCTACCGACGTCGCGGCCAAAATCAAGCCAAGATCAGCCACTACGCCCGGCAAGCCCTCACCGAACCATGAGACGGATCTCCTGCTGGAGTATTAGACGCATCGATTACATCGCCCGGGTTCATCCACAATCCCGGATTCAGTGGGGTCATCGGAGCATCTGCGGCGATGAACGAATCGCCCGTCGGTCTGACTTGCCCGTGGTATGACTCTTCCGGGAGCCGGTAGTCCGGACGGGTGAAGAAACGGGTTGGCATGAAGACGGAGAAGCGCCCCGGGCTGGTCCGCGATCTTGGCCAGCCGAAGCAGGCCACCTACGTCGAATTGTTCTTCGATGTGATTTACATTTTTATCCTTTTTCGGCTCTCTCAAACCCTGCTCAACCGGCTGGACTGGACCGGCGCTTACCAGACGCTGATCCTGCTGTTGGCAGTGTGGTGGGTCTGGTCGTACACCAACCTGGTGACCGACACCCTGGACTCACGGCTGATCCATATCCAGTTGTTGGTAATCGCCACCATGTTCGGTGGCCTGCTAATCTCCACGGCTATCCCGGAGGCGTTCGAACGGCGCGGACTACTCTTCGCGATCGCATACGTCGCGATCAACCTGGGCCGCAGTTCCCTGCTCGCCATCGCTCTGCGCCGGGATGCGCTCGGCTGTCGACCGCTGCGCGCAGTTCCCTGGTTCGTGGTCTCGGCGGTGCCCTGGTTCGCCGGCGCGCTGGTCGATGAGACAGCCCGGGTGGCGCTATGGAGCCTGGCCATCGCAATCGACTACCTGGCCGCGCTCTCCGGATGGCCCACGCCGAAGCGCGGTCGTACGACCCCCTCGGAGTGGAATCTGGCCAGCGAGCATCTCGCCGAGCGCTACCGGCAGTTCATCATCATCGGGCTCGGTGAGACGGTCATCACCACCGGGCGAACATTCCACGCCAGCGAATTTAGCCTCCACCGAGGTATGGCGTTCACGGTGGCTTTCGGTACCAGCGTGCTGCTCTACTTCACCTACTTCTACCGCACCCGGGAAAAGCTCGGCACGGCCTTCTCCCATGCGCGCGAGCCGGGCTTTCGAAACAGGGAATCCGCCTTCGCCCATCTGCTCATGGTGGCCGGCATCGTCGCCATCACCGTCTCCGACGAGATGGCGATCGCGCACGCGACCGCAGCGGCCCCGGCGTCCTGGCTGGTCATCATCCTGAGCGGACCGGCGCTCTTCCTCGCCGGACACGCACTACTCGGGCGGCACGTGTTCACCCGCGTGTCCATGCCTCGGCTGATCGGGCTAGGCGTGCTCATCGCCATCGGCCCGCCCCTGGTCGGGCAACCCGTACTGGTGCCCGCTGCGGCAGCCGCCGTCGTGCTCGCAGGGGTCGTCGGGTTCGACCTACTGCGCGGTGGCCGGGAGGTGGGCGATCAATCCTTGCCTCCGCGGCTCTGAACCCCCCCACCCCAGCTCAGCCCCAAGCCTTCACTCAGCTAACGATCTTGTGCGCAATTGAGTGGGGCATGTGAGCTGCTCTGATGCGGGTTGGCTACTAGCTAATCATGCGGTCAGATACCAGGTCAGCGACGGCGTTAATGGTCTCGGATGGGAGTTCTCGGCGACCGGTGAAGCGTTGGAGTTGATGTCACCACTTCAGTTCGGCGGTCGCGTGTCCACCGGCGCCGGAGCGAAAGGACACCGCTACGACGACTGGGCGCTCATCACCCTGCCGCGGGCCGCCTACCGGTACCAAGGTCACCACTGGCTGCTGATCCGCCGCAATCGCACCACCGGTGAACAGGCGTTCTATCGCTGCTGGAGCCCCCGAACTGGTTCCGCTGCACCAACTCGTCACCGTCGCCGGCCGGCGGTGGAGTATCGAGGAATCCTTCCGCCAAGTCACCAAAACCGGCCTCGGCCTGGACCAGCACCAACACCGCCGGTGGAAAGCCTGGCATCGCTGGACGACCCTGGTCATCGCCGCCCACGCGTTCCTCGCCGCAGCAGCCACAGTCAGCACCACCTGCCCAAGACGCGTCGCCGACGTTATACGCCTGGTCCATCTACCGACGTCGGCACCAAAACCAAGCCAAGACCAGCCACTACGCCCGCGAGCCCTCACCGAGCCATGAAAAGGGATCTCCTGCTGAAGTACTAGGTCACCAAGCGACCGCAGCCAGCTCCGACGCTGTGGGTTGCAAGTGCTGCTGAGCGGGGCGGCGCTTCTCGGGCAGATGGCGTCATCGCCTGGATGCTCTGCCGGTGTACCGTCTAGTCATGCGAAGTAGCAGGGCTTAGCCGCTGGCTCGGTTCTCTACGAGAGTGGACGAAGGCATGGTGAAGAAGCCGGACACCATCGGTGCCAGGATCCGGTACTGGCGGATGCGCCGTGGCGGCATGACCCAGTCCGTCCTCGCCGGATTCGCTGGCGTCACCCAGTCGTACGTGTCTCAGGTCGAGTCTGGCCGCAAGACCATCGACCGCCGCTCCACTCTGGTTGCGCTGGCTGCCGCACTTCAGGTCACGGTGGCCGACCTGCTCGGTCAGGGCACGGAGTCAGGCGATCCGGCCCGCGAAAGCGCCGCCGAGTGCGTACCGGCGATCTGGTCGGCCCTGATCGAGATCGAGGATGGCGAGCGCCGCCCGTCGACCTACGCAGCGGAGCGCCTGACGACAGAGATTGCTCGCGCCGAACAGCTCCGCACCTCGTGCAACTACCCGGCGATGGCCCGCATGCTGCCCAATCTCCTGCTTGAGGCCGCCGCCGTGGGCGGCAGTGTGCTCGTCCAGGTCGCCTACCAAGCCGCCACCTGCCTGCGGAACCTCGGCTACCGTCACCTGGCCCTTAACGCCGCCCGGCTCGCTGGAGCGGTCGCCGAAGACGCCGAAGACCCGGCGTGGATCGCGGCCTCACGCTTCGCCTATGCGCAGAGCCTGCCGATCGAATCCGCATCCGTCGCGGCCCGTGCCGCCGACCGGTCACTGACCGAGCTGCAAGCTGACGCCGCCGACGAGCGGGTGCGGCAGATGCTCGGACAGCTGCATCTCTCGGCCGCGTTGACGTCGACGGTCAGCGGTCGTTTGGACATGGCTCGCGATCACCTTGCCGAAGCAGCGCGCGAGGCGGCAACGCTCGGGGATCCGGTTGACGGGGCCGGCTTCAATGGCTGCGGATTCGGGCCGACCAACGTCGGGCTGTGGGAGATGTCCGTCGCCGCCGAGCAGGGCGATTCCGGCCGGGTGATTGAGCTGTCCAGGACGGTTCGTCCACAGGTGCTCGCAGCCTCGATCCGCCAGCAGTCCTACTGGCTCGATCTCGGTCGCGCCCTTGCGGACGGTGGTCGGAGAGACGCCGAAGCCCTCGCCGCATTCGTACAGGCCGAGCGGGCTGCCCCGATCCCGTTCGCCATCAACCCCCTCGCTCGTGATGCCGTGGTGACCCTGGCCCACCGCGCCCAGCGCCGAGCCATCCCCGACGAGCTTCGCCTGCTCGCCGGCCGCATCGGCGTCAACCTGGCCGCATAACTGCCAGTAATCAACGCATCACGAATCCGCCCTACTGTCCGTTTTGGGACGCAGGCACGTCCCGTGGCCTGGTGCGGCGGTGATCAAATCCCGAGCATCACCGCTGGGCCTCTGGCTGAGGAGGCGGGGATGAGCGGGCAGGACGACAGCGCTCCGGATAACAAGGGTGAGGCGGCCGAGCGGGAGGCCGCCAAGCAGCGTCTCCTGGCGCAGGCCGAGGCGGAGCGCGTACCCGTGGAGGACACGACCCGCGCGGTTCCGGACAGGCGGTGGCGGTGTGACCAACGATGACCTCCCGATCGGTCGCCGCGTCGCCGGCTGGCGGGTGCGGCGGTCGATGACGCAGCAGATGCTCGCGGATCGGCTGCGCAGGTCGAAGAGCTGGGTGGACAAGGTGGAGCGGGGAGTGCGCGCCCTCGACCGGTACTCGGTGATCCAGGAGTTGGCCCACGTCCTGCGGGTCGACCCGGAGGTGCTGCTCTGCCAGCAGCGGCCAACGGCTGCGGGCACGCCGCACGGGGTGGACGGCATCCGGGCCGCTCTCGCCCGCTACGAGGCCCCGCGCGCCCCGAAGCAGACGGACGAGCTGAGAAGGCAGATCGGGTACGCCTGGTTGAGCTACCAGCACGCGCATTACGGGCAGTTGGTGCGGGTGTTGCCGGGTCTGCTCGACGCCGTCCAGGGCGCGCGGTCGGCGGAGCTGCTGGTGCAGGCGTACCGGATCACCTCGTCGCTGCTGGTGAAGCTCGGCGAGGCTGACCTCGGGTGGTTGGCCGCCGACCGGGCGATGTCCGCCGCCGGCGACGACCCGATCCTGGCGGCAACGGCGGCCATCTCGGTAGCCCAGGCGCTGCGCACGTCGGGCCGCGACCGCCTCGCCCTGGCCGCGACGCTCGCCGCCGCGAATCGCGTCACATCAGGGCCGCAGCGGTCGGCGGGGGAGTGGGCCGTGGGTGGGACGCTGCTGCTCCAAGCCGCCTTGGCCGCCGTCGGCTGCGGCGACATGCGCCGCGCCGACGAACTGATCGACCGGGCCGCGGGCGTCGCCACCAACCTTCGGGGGTACGACGATCCGTACCACACCGGCTTCGGGCCGATCGCCGTCGAGCTGGCGCGGGTGGTGGTGGCGGCCTCGCGGGGTGACGCTGTTGAGGCGGTGCGGCGACATCCGGTGATCGTGCGGCGGGAGGCGTGGCGGCGGTTGCCGGCCGAGTACCGGGGTGCTTATCTGGTGGATGTCGCGCGGGCGTACCTCCAAGTGGGTGACTTGCGCGGCGCTGCGCGCGCGCTCGTCGACGCGGACAGCGTCGCGCCGGCTGAGGTCCGGTGCCGGCCGTTGGCGCGTACCGTGATCGCCGATGTTGCCCGCGCGCAGCCGGCGCCGGCCGGTGTGGCGCGACTGGCCAACCTGGTCGGCCTCAGCCGCTGAAAGACGCACCCGCCGGTCGCGGCTGCCTCACGTCGTCGCCAGCACGCGTCGGCCGTTGGTGAGCCGGGCGCTCTTGGCCTGCTCGTAGCGTTCGATGTCGGCGGAGCGGCTCGCGATCGTGCGCTGCTGGTGCTCGACCATCGCCGCTTGCCAGATCGTCACGAGGTCCGTGCTGTCCTTGCACGCTACGTCGGCCACAGCGGTCCGGCGCTCCACGTCGCTGGGATGGTCGGTGCTCCACCTCGGGTCGTCGTTGGCCTGCCAGGGGTCGGCGTAGGCGAACCCCTTGCCGGCCATGCACGTCGACCAGGCCCGGAAGCCGGCCTGAACGCGCGCGTCCTGCTCTGCCTGTTGGCCGGCCCGCAGGGCCATGTCGTACAGGAGTGTCTCGCCGACCGGTGGCGCGCCCTCGCCCAGGCGCCGGGTCGCTTCGCCGAGGCAGCCGCCCTCAGGGATCCGGCCGCCGGCCGGCTCGGGTCCGTCGGTGCCGAACCGGGTGCCGGTCAGCGCCAGCGCCGTCCTTTCCGGAGGCGGTGGAGGCTTGTCCTCAGCCGCCTCACCGCCGGGTGCGGCGTGGTAGCCGAGGCGCTGCGCCTGGTCGTGCTCCACCAGCCCGTACAACCCGTCGCGCGTGGCGGCCGGGTCGGTGTGGTGCGGTTCCGGCGGCCGGTAGGAGATCCCGAGCCGGCGCATGCAGGCCACGACCAGCTTCCCCTCGGCCCGCTGGAGAAGCAGATCCTCGTCTCCGGACGGAAACAGTCGGTCCAACGGAAGGCTCATGGTCGCCACCGGCGACGGCCCGGCGGGCCGTTGCGCGGGCCCGCTCGGGTCACAGGCGGTCCCGGCAGCGACGGTCAGACAGGCCAGCACCAGGGCCGCGAATTGGCTACGGATCATGGGCATGGAGACCTCGCTCAGGCTGGAGGGGCCCGCGTTGCCCGCTACCTCACGGCCGACGCGAGCCCCTCGATGCGGTCCTAGGGGCGGCAGCGGGTCTGCGGCTGGCCGGCCCAGACAAAGCAGAACGAGCTGAATCGGTCGTCCCAGTGGTTCCCGTTCTGGTCCCGGTCCAGCGTGAGGTTCAAGGCCTCGTCCGACTGGCCGCTGTTGGCCTTCTGCCGCCAGAAGTAGAGGCCCCGGTAGTTCTCGTGCTCGAAGAGGCGGACGGCATTCTGCGTGTCGTAGTTGCGCAGTGAGCTGACGTTGTCATGCAGCGAGCAGTCCGAGGTGCAGGCAGCCACGAACGACCATTGCTTAAAGTCCGCAGTGGTCGAGAGGGTGTCGTAGCGACCGCCGCGCAGGTCGGGGTGCTGCCACATGCACAGTTCGCCGCTCTCGCACACGCCGTTGCGCGACGTCGCCGCCTGGGCCGGGCTGGCCACGGCCAGGAGCCCGCCGGCCGCCAGCGCCAACGCACCGAAGAACGCCAGGATTTGTCGCTTCATGAGTCTCCTTTGCTTGGGGATCCTTCTGCCGGAGCTGAGTGATTGTGCTGGTGGCACCGGTGTGGACGAGGTCAGTCAACCCCGGGGATAGCGGCGCAGCCGAGACATTCGAACCAGTTCGAATCTCGACCCTGTCCGGCGTTTCCCGGGTTGCCGCTGAGGGTCCGCCCGGGTTTGGTGAGGCGCGCCCAGGTGCGCCCGCGCGAGGGTGGTCGGTGGGCGGCGGTTGGCACGTACCTTGATCGCCGACGTTGCCCGCGCGCAGCCGGCGCCGGCCGGCGTGGCGCGACTGGCGATGCTGGTCGGCCTCACCCGCTGACCGGGGCACTCCCTCGAACGACAATCTGACCCCGCCCAGTGGCGGGACGCAGCGGAGGGACCACCCGTCCGAGTGGTCCCTCCGCTGTTGCTGGTGCGTGGCTAAACTTCAGGTTGGCAGTTCACCTGTGCTCTGCTGCGGCGGGCGCAGCCTCGGGAGGGTGTTCCAGCACCCTCTCGAGGGCCCGTCCCATCAGACAGCGCCTACTCGCAGAAGACCCGCACGGTGGCATCGGGTGAATCCACCTCCACGGTGACCTCGTCGAGGTGCTCCACGAGCGCCTCCAACTGCTCGGGCTTGAGCTGCGTCAGGTCGATCGGCACGCCCGAGTCGCTGAGTGAGGCATTGGCCTTGACCAGGGCCTGCGGCGGGATCAGCGCCGCCAGCCGTACGCCGGCCCGCAGCAGTTGCAGTGGCACCCGCACGTTGACCCGCGACGGCTCGCCGTTGTCGGTGGCGTCCACCATCACCCGCAGGTACTTCACCTTGCCCTTCGGCCGGGCGTCGTGACTCACCGTCGCCGGTGCCTGGTCCCGTTCGAGTGCGGCGATCAGCTGCTCCGCCTCCTCTGCGGTGATCTTGCCGGCGACCAGCATGTCGAGGATGTCCTTGCGTTGTTCGGTCATTCGAACCTCTCCTTATCGGATAGCCACGAGCACGGCCGTGCGGCCCTGCTCGATGTCGAAGCGGGCGCCGGGCAGTGCCGAAATGACACGCCAAGCGGCGCCGAGTGCCCGCACCACACCGATGCGGAACACGACGCAGGCCACGATCGCCGCCAACACGACCAGGACCACGACCGGGAAGAGCACGAGCACCACGGGGAGGACCGGAACCCAGAGGCGGATGGGCCGGCGGTCCGGGCGGTTGACCTTGACGGTCACCAACTGCGGCATCACGTCCGGCCGTCCAGCTCGGCCAGCGCCTGCTGTGCGGTGATCTCACCGCGGCGCAGCCGGTCGATGACGTCGGCTCGCGAGGGCGCCGGGTCGGTCTCGACGAAGTCGAGCATCTGCGTGATCCGGTTGAGTCGTGACTTGATCGTCGGGTAGCTCACCCCGAAGATGCGTTCCATCTCCTTGATCGAACCGTGGCAGCGCACGAACGCGGTGACGAAGACCTGATCATCGACGTTGAGCTGAGCCAGTTGCGGTGGCTCGAACTCGCCCTCGATCGCGACGCCGTTGCTCGCCAGGCGCACCCGCTCGACGACGAACGGCTGCCCCCGCGTCAGGCTGGTCAGGTCCTGCCAGTCCATCGCCTGTTCTGTCATGCCTAAAGTTGTATCTTAAGAATCCTCAACTTCCAAGAAGTTGATCTTAATTTTCTTAATGTTGTGCCTGTCGGAAGAGGCCGGGTCGATCTCGCCGCCGGCCGGGAATGCGAAACCGCAGCGGGACCCGAAGAGGTCCCGCCGCGGTCGAAGGGTGTTGCTTGCCGGGCGCCCAGCGGGCGGGAGCGGGCAACCCCGACTCCCGCCCACGGCAAGCGGATCAGCACATCCGGATGTACCAGACCGGCGAGAAGTCGACGGCTTCCCAGGCGACTCCAGAGCTGAAGCCGCGGATCGGATTGCGGTTCTGGTCCATGATGTCGGCCCAGGCACCCCAGGTCTGGTTGTTGTAGATGGAACCCCAGCCGTTCCAGTTGGTGAGCGAGTACCACCGACACTGGTACAGCACGAACATGCGTCCGCCGAAGTAGGTGTCGGTGTAGACGCAGGTGGCGCCGTACGGGCAGGGGCCGACAGCCTGGGACGAGACGCCGCTGATGCCGGCGTTCGGGTTGTCGGCCGCGCTCGCGGTTGCCGGGTTGGTCGGCTGCGCCGCGACGCTGACGACCGGTTGATCGGCCGGGCCCGCGGTGGCGGCCGACGGCACTGCCAGCGTGGCGATGAGGGCCGCGAAGGCCGCGATCAGGAGCATACGTAGCTTCATGCATCCACGATGCCCGATGAGTACGGAAGCAGAGAGTGTTTCGCCTGTGACGGAAAGTACCCCTTCTGTTGAGGCGTCAACGACCTGGAATTTCGGCCGGGGTCGTGATTGTGACTCGGTGGCCCGAGCAGGCCGCCACTAAGATGCCGGGATGGGCAGGTTCCTGGCGCTCTTCAACGGCGCGGCTGACGAGGCCGACAAGACCGAACTCACCGAACAGCAGCAGACCGAGTTCATGAACGCGTGGGCGTCCTGGGCGCAGGCCAACGAGAAGGCCATCGTCGACCCCGGTGCTCCCTTGAACGCCAAGAAACGGGTCACGGCGCGAGGTGTCGAGGACTTCACCGACGCCCTGATCGCCTACACCATCGTGGAGGCGGGCTCGCACGAGGAGGCGGTTCAGATCTTCTCCGGGCACCCTCACCTGGGGCTGTTCGCCGGAAACTCGATCGCCGTCCTGGAGTGTCCGCCGCCGCCCAGCTGACACGCGCGCCGTTCAGGTCGTTGCTGCCCGGCCCAGGAGGAACCGCGCCGTGGCCTCGATGACGTCGTCGAAGTGCCCGCCGGTGCCGGGGTAGTGGAATCCGTGCTCGGCGTCTTCGTACTCCAGGAGCGTGCACTCGTTGCCGGCGTGGACCATCGCGTCCCGGAACTGCCGCACCAAGCCGATCGGCTCGACCTCGTCGCGGGTGCCGTGGTGGATCTGCATCGGTGGACTGCCCGGCCACACGAACTCGATCAGCGAGTACTCGATCAGTCTGCCCTCGGCGATGCCGACCCGATGTGCGAGGCTGCGCTGCGTTTCCGGCTCGAAGGAGCCCAGATTCAGCCCCGCAGGGTTGAGGGCCACCATGGCCGCGACGCCGAACTCCGGTGCCGGGCTGGATGGGATCATCGCGGCCAGCATCGCAAGGTGAGCGCCGGCTGAGCTGCCACCCGAGGCCAGGTACGGCGCGTCGAGCCCGTGCGATGCTGCCAGCCGACCGAACTGCTCGACCGCGCGCCGAACGTCAGCGAGGCAGTCGTCGATGCTGGCAGCGCCACGACCGAGCAGCCGGTACCCGGCCGATACCGCGAGGATTCCCCGCGACGCCAGTGATCGGCAGTGCGGGGCGAGTCCGTCGGGCGATCCCTGGCGGAGGGCGCCGCCATGGAACAGGACGATGCCGGCGCGTGGCGGCGTGCCCTCGGCCGGCTCGAAGACCAGCAGGGGCAACTCGCTGCCGTCGGCGGCCTGGTAGGACGTCGGGTACTCCCGACCGGCCCTCATCATGGCGGCATCCGATCATTGCCGGTGTACGTCTGAAAGCTGATTGGCACCGGGACGTGTCGCCCGGCCGTGAGTGCGGGCGGTATGGCCACAGGGAACGCCGTGCGCCAGCGGGGGCAGCCCTGGCCGGGGACGACTAGGCTGCCGGGCATGACGGGGGTCGATGGCGAGGGGCGTCGGCTCGACGGCGACCGGGACGCGACCCAGGTTCTGCCGAGCCGCCGCTGGGCGCAGGTGGTGAGCGGCTTGGCCGTCGCCGTGGTTGCGGCGATCGTGTTCACCGCCCTCTTTTGGGGCCTGCACGACTGGCTCGTCGATCGGGGCCGGTTGGGCCTGCCGATCCTGCTGGCGGTGCGCGTCGCCTGCTTCGCCGCGTTCGGCTTGGGCTGTTGGCAGGCCTACCAGGGCTTCCGTCGACCCTGACCACTTTGGGCCGCCTTCGGCCTGCCGATCGGGTTCGAGCTGCGCACGTCGGCGGCGAGCACAACCCGCCGCTCAGGTCCGCGGTTTCCTCAGTCCCTGTGCTGCCGCCGGCGGCGCAGCAGGTGCACGAGCACGGCAGTCAGGACCAGGATGATGATCATGGCGGATGTGCCCACGAATGCGTCTGGATGGCGCTCACCGACGGTGCTGGCGAGCACGTACGCCGAGAGTCGGTCGTTTCACTGGGCTCACTCCTAAGTGGCAACCGGACCTGACCCTGTTGGTTGTGCTCGAAGTTGTCGTCGGCCAAACCTGTGGCATGACGGGCGCGTCGAACAGGCTCGTCAGGTGGTCAAGGAGTTGTCGTTCGAGCCTTACGCCGGGCGAGTGCGTCGCGGATGGCGAGAACGACGAGCGAGAGCGGCACGAATACCCAGAGCTGCAGCACTGTGTACCGGCGCAGCTCCCGGTCGATGTCGACGCCAGCCAGTTCGGCATCGAGAGCACCAGGTCGCATCAGCGCCAGCGCGTACGCGGACAGCGGTGCGTAGTTGAGACCTGCGCCGGTCAGCCACAGGCCAAATGCTCGGCTGCCGAGGTCGTTCGAGGACGACAGCAGCCAGATGCCCCACGCCACCATGAGAACCACGCCGACGAGGAACTCGGCCAGGATGATCCGCCGTCGGCGGGTCGTTCCTCGGCTGCCGTGCATGTCGATGGCCGCCAAGCGACGAACGTTCATCAGAACGATGGTGCCACCGGGGGACAACCCCGGGGTGGCGGCGGCACCGGCGGGGACGACCCGATGATCCACTCGCGTTCACGGAAGTCGGGGTTTCCCGGCTCCAAGGACACCCCGACTTCACGAAACCCGATTCGATCTTCGCCACCGCCGGGAAGACGGAACCGGGGGCGCCGCTGTGGTTGCCCGATGCGAAAGACTTGTTGCGGAAGCGGGCCACAAGGACGTATAACCGAAAGGAGTCTTTCGCTAAGGGGTGCCCATGGAGCAGAACGAGCCAGAACGCCGGGTGCGCGTCCAGGACGCCACCAAGCTGCGGGCCCTCGCGCACCCGTTGCGCCTGCGGCTGCTGCGCTACCTGCTGGCCGCCGGCCCGAGAACCGCCGCGCAGTGCGCCGAGGCCCTGGACGACACCGGATCGAACTGCAGCTACCACCTGCGTCAACTGGCCCGGCACGGCCTCATCGAGCGGGTCCACGCCGAGGGGACCAACCGGCGTGACCGACCGTGGCGCGCCGCCGCCACCGGGCTCGAATTCCTCCCGGATCCCGATGATGCCGAGGGGCAGCAGATCAACGACGCGCTGACCGCCCTGGAGCTCGACGAGGTGTTCCAATCGTTGCAGCGCTACCAGCATCAGCAGCACAAACTGACCGACGAGTGGCGGGAGAGCGCCACCCTCCACAGCTACACCCTCTCGCTCACTCCGGAGGAGCTGCGGCACCTCGCCCTGACCCTGGACGCCGTCATCCGGCCGTACCTGCGCCCGTTGCGCACCGCGCCCCCGAGCGACGCCCGGCCCGTCACCCTCAACCTCCAGGCGTACCCCACGCCGGAGTTCATCTGAGATGCTGACGCTGCTGCGACACCGCGGATTCGTCCTAATCTGGGTTGGCGGGCTCTTCTCCAGCGTCGCGAGCTGGCTGCTGCTCACCGGGCTGCCGATCTACGTGTTCGGGGTGACCGGCTCGGCGCTCACCACCTCCGCCGTCTTCCTCGTCGAGCTGCTGTGCGGCATCACGCTGGGATCGTTCGCCGGTGCGCTCGCCGATCGTCTCGACCGGTTCCGGCTCATGAGCTGCGTCGCCGCGCTCCAGGCCGCGGTGGTGATCCCCCTGCTCGGTCAACCCGACCACCACCTGTGGATCATCTCGCTGGTCGCCGGGGCCCAGGCGGTGCTGACGCAGACGTTCGACTCCGCCCGCAACGCCGCGCTGCCACGCCTCGTCGAGCCCGCGCACCTGGTGCGCGCCAACAGTGTGGTGGCGCTCAACACCAGCGTGGGACGGCTCATCGGAGGTTCGCTGGGCGGGTTCGCGATCACTCGCGACGGCACCCGCTACCTCGCTGTCGGCGCCGCCGTGGCCTTCGCGATCACGGCAGCCCTGATCGCCGCCGGCCGCCGCGCCGCCCACCACGCAACCGCGCAGCCGACGACCCCGGACCGTGAGCCGTCGTTCTTCACCGCCTGGCGACACGGCCTCACGGCGATGCTGCGCAACCGCGCCGTGCGGATGACGATCGTGAGTGTGGCGTTGGGCGGCATCGCGCAGGGCCTGTTCGTGGTGCTCTTCGTGGTCTTCGTCAGCCGCGCGCTGCATGCCGACGGCACCCTCACCGGTGTGCTGCGCGGCGTTCAGGCGATCGGCGGGGTGGCGGGTGGGCTCATTGTCGGCATGCTGGGCGCTCGGCTCAGCCCTCGGCTGCTGATGAGCCTCGGGGCGACCACCTTCGCCCTGATCAGCCTGGTCATCTGGAACGGGCCGGCGGTCACTCGTCAACCCGAGTGGTACATCGGCTTGTTCATCCTGGTCGGTGCGCCGGGCATCGCGTACGCCAGCGGAGCTTTCGCGCAGATCCAACAGAGCGTGCCCGACACCGAGCTGGGCCGGGCCTTCGGCGTCTACTACGCGATCTTCAACGCCTCGCAGGGGCTGGGCATGGCGGCTGCCGGCCTGCTCGGCGACGTGCTCAGCGTCGTGCTCGTGCTCAACGTGCAGGCCCTGTTGTACCTGGCTTCCGGTGCGGTCGCCTACCTGGGCCTGCGCTCAGTCCAGCAGCGGCGTCACGCCGTACGGCAGCGCGCCACCGTCGACGTCGGGTAGGCCATGCTCGTCCCACCGGCGGCAGGCGTGGTTCGCGGCCCCAATACTGCTGCCGCCGGCGGGTCACCAACGGCCGCCGCTGCGCCTACGCGGCCAGGATGGCCTTGAGCGCCGCGTCGAGTGCCTGGTCTGCCGGGACGGGTACGTCGGGGACCACTCCGACGCCTTCCCAGTTGGTGCCGGTGACGCTGTTGATGGTCCGGGCGGTCGGCACGGTCACGAGGATGTGTTCGGTGACCGGGTGGCGGGCCGTCGGGTGCGCGCCGCCACGCGTCGTCTCACCGACGACGACGGCTCGGCCGTGCGCCTGAAGGGTGTACGCCACGTCCTCGCCCCCGGAGAACGTCATCGCGCTGGTGAGCACGTAGACCGGGCGGTCCGCGTAGCGCGGCGCGGGCAGGTGCGCGGTCGTCCAGAACTGGCGGGTGGCGCCGGTGGACCGCTCGTAGAAGTCGTTGAGGTGCACCTGGTCGTCGCCGAAGAAGTAGCTGCACCACATCGCGGCTCCCTCCGGTGTTCCGCCGGAGCAGGCGCGTAGGTCCAGGACGAGCGCGGAGCTGAGGGCGACCAGTTGCATGGCCGCGCCGATCGCGGCGGCGCCTTCGTCGGCGTACGCGATGCGCCGCACGTCGATGAGCCCGACGTTGCCGTCCAGGTGCTCGACCCGGCGGATGCCCTGGTTTTCCGCCCTGAGCAGCGCGAGGAACGCGGCCCGCCCCCCGTCCTCGTCGGCTGGATCCAGCGACTGCGGCTGGTCCGACCACAGCAGCCGCAGATGCTTGTCCGGGCACACCGCCTGAAGGTGAGCGGTCACCATCTGGCAGAGCGCCGGCCCGTCCAGGTCGTCGTATTCGCCTGCCGCGAGACGGCGCCGGATCGCGGCGTTGATGTCAGCGACCTTCTCAGGAAAGACGTACCCGGCCTCGATCCGGTCCAGGGCCTGTCCGATCAGCTGTTCGTTTGAGAGCACGGCGGGCAACGGTAGACCGCACACAACCTCATGACCACCGAGTTTCCCGCCGGGAATCAGGAGCGCGGCAGTATGCCCACGAGCGACGTGATGATGGCGAGCCGCAGGGCTGTCCGTAGGTCGACATGGTGGACCGCGAGCGCCGGCTCGGACTCGTAGACGGCGAGCAGGCTCGGCGGCGGCGAGGTGTAGGCGGACAGCGCGCCACCCAGGATCAAGGCGTTCAGGCAGAACAGCTCGGCGTTGTCACCGACCTCGGGCAGGTGCCGCCGGACGAGGCCGGCCATCACCGCGAGGTTGCCCAGTGCGGCCCGCTTGTGCCGGCGGACCACCTCGACCGAGACGTTGTGCTCGAGCACCCCGCCCTGCGCGCCGAAGAGATCGCAGAGCACCGTCTGGGCGGCGAGCGACCGGCTGAGCACGTCGGCCGTCTGCTCCGCCCGTTCCATCGCCGGCCGGCCCAGGTCGACACCGTGGGCCAGTTCCTGGTCCAGCTCGGCCAGCCAGGTCGTCGTCCGGTCGTCCATCAGGTCGAGCAGCACCGCCTCGCGGGACTCGAAATAGCGCAGCACCGCAGTCTTGGCCAGGCCGACCCGCCGGCTCAGCTCGTTCAGGGTCACCTCGGCCACCGGCATCTCGTCGAGCATCGCCGAGGTGGTCTCCAGGATGGCCCGGCGCCGGACCTCGCGCTGCTCCTCGCTGCGCGCCCGCTGGAACGTCATGTCGCCAACCCTAGCTTAGGTACCGGCGGTCCCTTGACAACGTACCGGCGGTACCTTACCGTTCTGGCATAAGTTACCGGCGGTACCTAAGGAGCCTGAGATGAAATGGACCGAGCAGCAGATTCCGCGCCAGGACGGCCGGGTCGCCGTGGTCACCGGCGCCAACACCGGGCTGGGCTTCGAGACCGCCCGGCGCCTCGCCGAGCGCGGGGCGTCGGTCGTGCTGGCCGTGCGTGACACAGAGAAGGGCAAGCTGGCCGCCGCCCGGATCAACGGCGACGTCTCCGTACGGGAACTGGATCTGACGTCGCTGGAATCGGTACGCGCCGCCGCGGCCGGCCTGCGCGCCACGCACCCGCGGATCGACCTGCTGATCAACAACGCCGGCGTGATGTACACCCCGAGGCAGACCACCCGCGACGGCTTCGAGATGCAGTTCGGCACCAACCACCTGGGCCACTTCGCGCTCACCGGCCTGCTGCTCGACCTGCTGCTGCCCGTGCCCGGCTCCCGGGTGGTCACGGTCAGCAGCACCGGCCACCGCATCCGCGCCGCCATCCACTTCGACGACCTGCAATGGGAACGGTCCTACGGCCGGGTCGCCGCCTACGGCCAGTCGAAGCTCGCCAACCTGATGTTCACCTACGAGTTGCAGCGCCGGCTCGCCGCGCACGGCACGACCGTCGCGGTGGCCGCACACCCCGGCATCTCCAACACCGAACTGGCCCGCAACGCCCCGGCGGTCGTCCGCCGACCGCTCACCTGGCTCGCCCCCGTGATCACCCAGCCCGCGACGGCGGGCGCGCTGCCCACCCTGCGGGCCGCCACCGACCCGTCCGTCCTCGGCGGGCAGTACTACGGCCCCGACGGCGCGGCCGAGGCGCGCGGCTACCCGAGGCTGGTCACGTCCAGCCCCGAGTCCTACGACCTGAGCGTGCAGCAACGCCTCTGGGCCGTCTCGGAAGACCTCACCGGCGTGCGGTTCCCGGTGGGCCAGGTAGCCGCCACTGTGTGATCGTGCCCGAGTCGGGGACGCGCCGGCTTCACCAGACCCGAAAAGACCAGGATGCTCGCTGGATCACTCGAAGAACTTGATGCTGAACCCGGTGTCGGCCGTCGGGCCGGGCACGTTGGCGCGGCGGTAGGTGGTGTTGCCCCACCAGCAGAAGGTGCCGGTGTACCAGTACCGGTTCGCCCAGGAGTACGCGGTGCCCTTGGGCACGCCGTGGTACATCAGTGGGAACCTCGGCCCGGCGGGTGGGCTGGTGGCGATGTCGCCGTTGAGCAGCACGAAGCTGTGGTGGCCGGGGCCGTTGACGTGCAGGGTGGGATCCCAGCCGACCATCATGGTGGCCCGGTTCGAGCCGAACAGGCAGCCGTTCGACTTGTACCAGTCCCACACGTACGTCGGGTCGCCGCCGGCGCGCAGTCGCAGGTCGGCGAGGCAGTACTGGTCGCTCCAACTGCCGTTGGCGGAGTAGACGATGTGCAGCTGCCCGTTGGGGTCCCTGATCGCCTCGGGGGACTCGTTGATGAACGGGTTGCCGACGACGCGCTCCCAGCTCTCGCGTGGTTGGGAGATGACGTACCGGCTGCCGGTCGGGGTGAGCGGGTCGCTCATGCGGCTGAGGTAGATGTTCTGTTCAATGTTGGTGTCGCCGGCCCAGCCGGACCAGACGAACCACCGCTGCCCGTTGAAGGTGAACAAGCTGCCGTCGATGGCCCACTTTCCGTCGGGCAGCGCGAGCTGCCTCTCGGCCGTGTATCCGCTGGCCGGCGACGCCGAGTGGATCGCGTACATGCGGTGTGCGGTGCCGCGCCCGGCCGAGAAGTAGATGTAGTAGCGGCCACCGTCGGTGACGATCTCCGGGGCCCAGACTTCACCGAGGTTGCGGCTGTCCGTCCACACCTGCCGCGCGGGTGCGGCCGCCAGCGCGTCGGGGGAGGCCGCCTGCCGGACGGCGATCCCGCCGTTGAGCGACTGTACGGAGATGTAGGTGCCGCCGACGCGGATCACGCTCGGGTCGGCGGCCCGCAGGCTGGTCTGCCCTGCCGCCGCTGGCCCGGCGCCGACCAGGGACAGGCCGGTGGCGAGCACGACGGTCAACAGGATGGGAAGGATTCGGTTACCGACGTTCACGATCGGGATTCCTCTCCTCGAACTGGGCTGGCCGGAGGTCGGCCCCCGGTCAGGTCGGATCCAGTCGTGCGGCCAGGGCGACAAGAATCGACGCTCATAGATTAGGCCAGGAGTCGACGAGCCACAGCGTTGGTTGCCAGACCTGCCCCTTCCACGCCTGCGGGCCACGATGGGATCCAGCCTCGGGCTGGGGGGGCGTCAGCCACTTATCGCAGCGACGACTCGCGCAGAGCCTCGCGCGTCCATTCCGCGAAGGTCGTGAGGGGGATGCCGAGGGCTCGCGCGTACTCCGGGCGGGCCGGTTGCGTGACCACATTCCTCTGTTCGTGGGAGACGCCGGCCCACTCCGGCATCCCTGCGGCGATCGCCTCCTCCTCGGTCATGTCCGGCGCGGTCAGCTTGGTGCCCAGAGCGTCGGAGAGGGCCTCGGCAATCTCCGTCATCGTCAGGTAGTCGCTCGCCAGCTCCAGCTCGACTCCGTGGAACCGATCGGGTTCGGCGATGGCCGCGGCGGCCGCGTGACCGATGTCGTCGGTCGCGACGAGGGCGAGCGATGTCTGGGGCTTGATGACGGTCGCCAGGCCGTTCGTGACGCCACGGGGGATCAGGTACGCCACGGAGGGCAGGAAGTTGTCCATGAAGAAGCTCGGCTTGATGAGCGTCCAGTGCGGGAAGCCCGCCTCGCGTACACGATCCTGGATTCCGGCCTTGGTGGTGTAGTAGGGCTCCATGGCCGCCCACCGACCTTCGGCCCAGCCGGGCGCCTCGGTGTGCTGGCCGGCCCCGCTCACGGACGTGTGCACGAACTGCGGCACCTCGGCGGCCAGCGCGGCTTCGATCAGGTTGACGGCCTGCGCCAGTTCGCCGTCGAAGTTGATGCTGTTGCCAGTCATCGCGGGCATCTGCACCGAGAAGACGGCCCGTGCTCCGTGCGCGGCCCGGACCAGCGAGTCGCGATCGTCGAGGTCGCCGGTGACCAGTTCGGCCCCGAGGGCCTGGATGGCCCGCGCGCGGTCGGTTGCGGGATCACGAACCAGAGCCCGGACGGGTACGCCGGCCGCGAGCAGGGCGCGAGCGGTGGCGCCGCCCTGCCTTCCCGTGGCGCCGGTGACCAGGACGGGTGCGGATTCGGTGGGCATGAGGGGTCTCCTGTCACGGGGCGAAGCATAAGCGGCGGGGCCCGCCGTTTATGCTTCGCTAAGATACGGCGGACCCCGCCACTTAGCAACCCGTGAGGTGACGCCATGTCCGGCCAGCGAGCGGATGCCCGGCGCAACTACGCGCGCCTGCTGGCCGTGGCCGAACAGGAGATCGCCGCGCACGGCGCCGACGCGTCCCTGGAGCAGATCGCCCGCATCGCCGGAGTCGGCTCGGGCACCGTGCGCCGACACTTCCCCAGCCGCCACGCGCTGCTGGACGCCGTCTTCCGTGGCGTGATCGAGAACCTCGGTGCCCGCGCCCGCGAACTGTCCGACGCCGCCGACGCGCGGGCCGCGCTGCTGGACTGGCTCGCCGCAGTCAACGGGAACGTCGCCACCATCAGGGGCCTGGCCATCGCGCTGACCCGCGACTGCACGGCCAACCCCACCGAGGCGCACGAGCACTGCGCCTCCGCGCAGCTCACCGAGGCGGGCGACCCACTCGTCCGTCGCGCCGTGCAGGGCGGCGCGGTGGCACCAGACGTGACCATCGCCGATCTGCTCGCGCTGATCACCGGCATCGCCCTGGCAACCGAGCACCAACCGGATCCCGCCGCCGCCGCGACCCGACTGCTCGACCTGGCGGTAGCGGGAATCAGCCCACGGGCAGGGTAAGCGCGCCTGCCCCCCGACCCCGACCCCGACCCTGCCCCTGGCTGATCATGGAGTTGTGGTGCCGGCTTGGGGATGCATCGCGGCTTTTGCGGCCCACCACAACTCCATGATCGACCACGGCCAGGGCTGGCCGGCCGGCGGGGCGGGCGGGTGGGTGGTGGGCGTCAGGGCGTGGCGGGCCGGGGTGCGGGGGTGAACGGGGCCAGGAGCAGATCGGTGAGGCGCCGTCTGGCGTCCTCGTCGCCGCTCAACCGCAGCGCACCCGACTCCAGTGCCGCGTCCATGGTGATCTCCTGGCCGCAGACGGCCCGGAGGGTGTCGATGTCGGTGGTGAGGGCCGCGTCGGGGTCGGACGCGGTGCCACGCCGGAGCTGCACCGTCTCGCCGGCGACGTCGGCGAGGTACGTGTCGGAGTCGATGTGGAACGCGTAGCTGCCGGCGAGTGCCGGGCCTCGCGCCGGGTCGAACGCCGCCTTGATGCTGAGCAGCAGGGAGTCGACGCCGAGGGGGCCGTCGGGGAGTCGGGGGGACTGGCTTCCCCAGCGCCCGAACTGAAGGAGGATCGGCTCCAGGGCGCGGCCCCATTCGGTCAGCTCGTAGAGGTGGACCCGCGTCGGCGGGCCCAGGTCGCGCCGGTGCACCACGCCGTGCTCGGTCAACTGGCGCAACCGCTGGCTCAGCACGTTGGGACTCACGCCGGGTAGGCCGCCGAGCAGGTCGTTGAACCGCCGGGGGCCGAGCAGGAGGTCGCGAACCACCAGCAGCGCCCACCGCTCGCCGATGATGTCCAGTCCACGCGCGACACCGCACGGATCTCCGTAACTACGCATGCCGCTCATGGCGTCCACCCTACCTGGATCCTAATTCAGGAGTATCACTTGTTCTTTAGGAGTTGGACCCCTAGCGTGGCTTACATGAGCCTGCCGCAAGGTGACGTGAAGCTGCTGGACACCCCGTTGGCCCGGCGTCTGCTCGCCGCGTCCCTGGTGGCACGCCTCGCCTACACCAGCAGGGACGGCACGCCGCGGCTGATCCCGGTGAACTTCCTGTGGACCGGCGAGGAACTGGTCGTCGGCGCGTTCGCCGGGACGTACAAGATCCGTGACCTGAGCGCCCGGCCGGACGTGGCGGTCTGCATCGACACCGCCGACGGACTTCCGGAGGTGCTCATGCTGCGCGGCAAGGTCACCCTGATCGAGGTCGCGGGCGTCCTGCCGGAGTACGCCACCATCCAGCGCGCGGGGATGGGCAACGAGATGGGCAACGGCTACCTGGCCGCGATAGATCAGCCGGGCCTGCGAATGGTCCGGATCGGCCTACGCCCCACCTGGGTCGGCGTCGTCGATTTCCAGGAGCGCTTCCCGGCTCGCACACCGCAACCCGTCCGAGCCGCGCTCGGCGGCGGCCAGTAACCAGCACCCCGAGGACCCGGATCCCCGGGCTCGCCGCACCATGAGGGAGGACGACGTTGCGCAAGATTGTCGTGTCGATGTGGACCACCTTGGATGGATTCGTCGCCGGCCCCGACGACGAGATGGACTGGCTGCTGGTCGACGACCACCTGCAGAAATACGAGCGGGCCCTGGTGGACAACGCCGGCAGCCTGATGCTGGGCCGGATCACGCACGCCGACTTCGCCGGCCACTGGCCGTCGACCGCCCAGAACCCCGACCAGCCGGACGACGTACGGGGATATGCCCAACGCCTCGACGCGCTGGAGAAGATCGTCGTCTCCGCATCGGGAAACACCGCGACCTGGACGAACACCCGGCGGCTCACCCACCTCGACCCCGACGAGATCACCGAACTCAAGCGTGAGCCTGGCGGCGACATCGTGGTCTACGGCAGTCTCACAGTGATCCGGTCCCTCGCCGATCTCCAGCTCGTCGACGAGCTGCACCTCCTGGTGCATCCCGTGTTCCTTCGCCGAGGTAGGGCGCTGTTCGACGGTGGTCAGCCGCCGACGCGACTGGAGCTGGTGTCCGCCGAACCCTTCGCCTCCGGTGTCGTCCTGCTGAAGTACCACCCCGCCTGACGGGCTCAGGTGGTGCGGTCGGGCACCACGCACCCGTCCGGGGCGCACATGCCCTCGGCCGCACCGACAACCGGCAGCGGCTGCGGCGTCGGGTGGCTCTCGGCCCACGCCTTGTCGATGACCGCGAGCAGGTCGTCGAGGCCGATCGCCCCGGGAACGGCGAAGCGGCCGTCGAAGACGAGGAACGGCGCGCCGCGTGCCCCGAGGCGCTGTGCCTCGCGCTGGTCGGCCGCCACGCGGGCCCGGTAGCGGCGGCTTCGCAGGGCGTCGGCGGCCCCGGCGCGGTCCAGACCCACCTCGGCGGCGAAGTCGAGGACCTCCTCGACGGTCCACAGCTTGCGGGCCTGCCCGAAGTGCACGCGGAACATCGCCGTCCAGATCTCGGCGCCGCGACCCTGATCGGTCGCGTACGCGAGCAGTTCGTGAGCGAAGTCCGTCGGCCCGAGCGTGCGGTCCACAGCGTGGTAGGGCGTCAAACCCTCCGCCTCGGCCGCCTGCTCGATGGGCCGCAGGACCCGCTCGACGGTCGTCGCGGGAGCCCCCGCCATCGTGATCAGCTCCCGTTGGCTGACGCCCGCGCGGGGCAGGTCGGGATGTAGCTGGAACGACCGGTGGATCACCTGGACCTGATCGCCGTACGGGAGTCGGTCCAGGGCCTGGTGGAGCCGGTGGTCCATCAGCCCGCAGTACGGGCAGACGATGTCCGACCAGAACTCGATCTTCATGATGCTCCTCACTGATTCTCACTTCTTGTTCGTAGCGCCATGATGCATCAGAATCGGAGGGCCACAAAAGGTACATTCATGTGCGTAGCGCGGGCTACGCGGAGGGGTGGCGGGGATGAGCGCAGGAGATCTTCGGCGCAGGCGCACCAACGTCCGGGGGAACGTCCGGGACGCTCCGGGGCCCTGCGCGCACTGGAACGACGAGGACGCCGACTTCATCCGGGAGGTCCTGGACCTCGTCGGCGACAAGTGGAGCGTGCTGATCATCGGCACGCTCGCCGACGGCCCCGTCCGCTACTCGGACCTGGGCGACGCGATCCCCGGCATCTCCCAGCGCATGCTCACGCTGACCCTGAAACACCTCCAGCGCACCGGCCTCGTCACCCGGACGTCGTACCCCGAGGTGCCACCCCGCGTCGAATACGCCCTCACCGACCTGGGCAGGTCACTGCTCTCCACCGTCCTGGCCCTGGCGGCCTGGTCCGCCGACCACCACGCCGAGATCCGCCGCCACCAGACGGCGTACGACAGCCGCGCCGCGACCTGACCGACTCATGCTCACAGTTGGGCGACGAGCACCCGGGTGGCCTGGGCGATGACGGCGTCGTCGGGGGTGGCGTCCTTCTTGTCACGACTGGAGAGCACGGCGAGCACGATCGGTGCCCGGTCGGGCGGCCAGAGCACCGCGATGTCGTTGCGGGTGCCGTACCCGCCGGTCCCGGTCTTGTCCCCGACCACCCAGCCGGCCGGCACCCCGGCGCGGACCAGCGCCGCGCCCGTGGTGTTGCCCCGCAGCCAGCCGCGCAGCACGTCACGGTCCGCCGGTTCCAGAGCTTCCCCCAGGGTGTACGCCCGGAGGTCGCGGGCCAGGGCCCGCGCGGTGCTGGTGTCCCGCTTGTCGCCAGGTGTTCCCTCGTTCAGCGCGGTCTCGTAGCGGGCGACGTCGGTGACCGTGTCGCCGAGCGCGCGCAGCTTCGACTCGAACCCCGCCGGCCCGCCGAGGTGGCGCAGCAGCAGATTGCCGGCCGTGTTGTCGCTGTAGCGCACGGCGGCATCGGCGAGGGCTCGCAGGCTCATGCCCTCGCCGACGTGCTTCTCGGTGACGGGGGAGTGCGCCACCAGGTCCCGCGCCGAGTACCGCACCACTCGATTCAACTGGGCGTCGGTGGTGCCGTCGAGCACCTCGGCGGCAGCGAGGGCCTTCCACGTCGAGGCGTACGCGAACCGCTCGTCGGTGCGGTACTCCACAGTGCGGCCGGTGCCCGTGTCGACGGCGTAGATCCCCAGCCGCGCCCCGAACTGCTCCTCCAGCCGCCGGAACTCCTGATCGGCGGCCGGCGACGGGGCGAGCGTCGCCTCCGGGCTCGGCGTCGTCGTCCGCGCCTCGGTGGCGTCGCCGCCGCTGCTGCACCCCGCCAACGACACCACTGTCGACGCCGTGGCCACCACGATCGCCAGCCGTCGGACCGAAACCGCCATCGTCGTTCCTCCTGAGGGTGCCGTCGGTCAGGGCAGGATCTCGACGTACCCGTCACTGCCGTGCACGCGGATCCGTTGCCCGTCGCGAATCAGCCGGGTGGCGTCGAGCACGCTGACGACAGCCGGCAGGCCATACTCCCTCGCGATCACCGCGCCGTGCGTCATCAACCCGCCGACCTCCGTCACCAGGCCGGCGATGCCGACGAACAGGGGCGTCCAGCTCGGGTCCGTGTGGGCCGTGACGAGGATGTCACCCGCTTCGAGGTCGGCCTGAGACATGTCCAGGATGACGCGGGCGCGTCCCTCGACCGTCCCGGCGGACACCGGCACACCGGCCAGGGCGCCGGCCGGCACGTCGTCGCGTCGGTACGCCCCGGTGATGACCTCGCCGTCGGAGGTCAGCACCCGGGGCGGGGTGAGCGCCTGGTACGACCGGAACTCGTCCCGGCGCTGCCGGATCAGCTCGTCGTCCACCCGGTGCGAGCGCGCGACCTCGTGGAACTCCTGGAACGTGAGGTAGAAGACGTCTTCGGTCTCGGTGAGCACGCCGGCCCGCACCAGGCGCTCGGCCTCTGCCAGCAGCGCCTGCTTGTAAATGAAGTAGCGGCTGATGATGTCGTACTTCGGGTACTCCCGATAGCCGATGAACGCCCGCACCCGGTCGATCATCCGCGCCGTCTCGTCGGCCTTCTGCTGCCCGTCCGGCAGCGCCCGCAGGCGTGTCAACACCTCCTGCGCCTGCTGCCGCGCCTGCTGCCCGCCCTGCTCGAAGCGCCGCCGGGCCGCGCCCGGCTCGAAGAGCTTGACGTTGTCGAGGAGCACGGGCACGAGCGTGCCGGGGCGTTCGCTCCACCGCGGCCTGGTGATGTCGATCTCGCCGACGCAGCGCATGCCGTAACGGTCGAGGTACGCCTCGATGGCGGCGCGCGCCTCGGCCCCGCCCGCTACCTTCGGTAGCTCGTCGAGGAAGTCGTCGTGCGCGACGTCCTGGAGGAACGCCACCACCTCCGGATAGGGACGGATGACGTCGGCGACGTCGAGCAGCGCCAGCCCCATCTCCGACGTGACGTTGCCGGGGGCGGACAGGGTGAGGGTGTCCGCGGCGTTCTTCTCGCCCAGCCACTCGTGTAACCGGTCGTTGAGCCACCAGGTGGCCTCCATGCCGGCCATGATCGCCCGCATGTTCAGCGGATCGCCGAGGACCCGCTTGTGCTCCTGGAAGGCCTCCAGCAGGAAGTCGAACAGCGCCGGACCGGTCACCGTCGCGATGTCGCGTCGCAGGGCGGCGATGGACGCGTCGCTGCGCTCGATCAGCTCGGTGACGATGGCCGGGTCGGTCTCGACCGAGGTGGACGCGCCGCCGGTCGTCGGCCTACCGGGACCGCCGTCGTCCGGCAGCGTCGGAATGAAGTCCCGGCGGTCGAGGAGGGTCTCCAGCGCGTCCCGCATCAGCGGATCGTCGCGCCCCGCCATCGTGAGGAAGCCGGCGCGGCTGGCGGGGGAGGCCAGCAGCCGGGTGGCGTCGACGAACAACCTCCCGCCGGCCGTCAGCATCGGGGCCATGGCCGTCAACTGCCACATGGAGAGCCCCAGCGGCCGCATGGCGTCGGTCATCATCTGCTGGTGACCGACCGAGAGGTAGACGTGGTTCTCCTGGTCATCGGCCGCCGGGATGGGGAACAGCGTGGTGATCGGCCGGCTCTGCACGATCTGGAAGTCGTCGTCGGCCAGGCACCACTCGATGTCCTGCGGGCGGCCGAAGTGCGCCTCGATCCGTCGCCCGAGCCGGACGAGCCGCACCACCTGCGCCTGCGTCAGCGCCGGCTGCTCCTGCCGCTGCCTGTCGATTGCCACTTCCCGCGTCCCGCCGCCCGGCAGGGCGGCGACGGCACGCTCTTTCGCGGCGACCGTGCCGGCGACGACCTCGCCATCGCGCACCGTGAAGACGTCCGGGTTCACCAGGCCGGACACCAGGGCTTCGCCGAGGCCGAAGCTGGCGTCCACGGTCGCGACCTTGCGGTTGCCCGTCACCGGGGCCGCCGTGAACAGGATGCCGGAGGCATCCGGAAAAACCATCTGCTGTACGACGACAGCCATCTGGACGGTGCGGTGGTCGATGCCGTTGCGCAGGCGGTAGATGACGGCCCGCTCGGTGAACAGCGATGCCCAGCACCGGCTGACGTGCCGCAGGATCGCCTCCGGCCCCACCACGTTCAGGTAGGTGTCCTGCTGGCCGGCGAAGGACGCGGTGGGCGTGTCCTCCGCCGTCGCGCTGGACCGCACGGCGTAGGCGGTCTGCTCGCCGATCCGGGCGAGCGCGCCGGTGATCGCGGCCGCCAGATCGCCCGGGATCGCGGTCTCCTCGACGCTGCGGCGGATCTCCGCGCTGAGCGTGCGAATCGCCTCCCGGTCGTCCGGGCTCAGGCGCGACAGCTGATCGAGCCGATCGTCGATCGACGGCGCCTGCGCCATGATCCGCCGGAAGGCGGCCGTCGTCACGCAGAACCCGGCCGGCACCCGGATGCCGGCGATCCGGGACAGCGCGCCCAGGTGCGCGGCCTTGCCGCCGACGACCGACACCTGCGTCTCGTCGACCCCTCGAAGATCCAACAGCGGTGCCTGGTCGCCGCGGTCCCCGTCCATCGACAACACACCCACGTCGCGCCCCCGTTACCTCGTTTGTGCTGGTCCGGCCGCCGATTCTGCGCCACGACCGGGGTCTTGCCGCAAGCCCCCAGGTGCGGTATACGTTAGAAGTGGCAGGGAGAGTGATCTCCTTGCCGCTTGCTTTTTGTCGGGGTTGCCGGGCCCGCTCAGTCGTAGGGGAGTCGGCGCGGCTCGATACTCAGCCCCCGGCCGAGCTGCCAGGAGGCCGTCGGCCAGGCCGCGATGAACCCGGCTATCAGCCCGAGCTGACCGGCGAACCAGAACGTGGGGCTGTCGGGTCGCAGGGGTGGCTCCGGCAAGACCACACGATGCGCGAGGGTCAACCACGCGAACAGCGCCACCTCGAACGCGGTGATGGTCAGCAGCTCGATCCTGCCGACGTTGGACAGCGCGTGCCAGACCTTGGTCAGGCTGCGACCCGGCCCGGCGAAGTACCGGAAGAGCACGGCGATCGTCACCGCCATCAGGTAGTCGCCGGCGTAGTCGACCCACAGCGGGTCCTCGGCCGGATCGAATCTCACTGCGTAGAGGGCGACCTCGGCGACGATGAAGCCGAGAGCGCAGTGGGCGCCGCAGCGGGACACGTGGGTGACGACGATGCCCCGGCGGGGCCGTCGCGGTTGACCCTCCTGCCGCCGTCGAGAGAACGCCTCGGGCCTGCCCCAGTTCCAGTAGAGGCGGACGGCGGCCGGGCCGATGTAGAGGACGGTCACCAGCCAGACGATCTCCATGACCCGGACCGGCTGACGGTGTCCGCGCAGATAGGTGTCGGCCAGGACGACCGCGAAGCTGACGATGCCGACCGCGAGCGAAGCCCAGGAGAGCGCTACGAGCCAGGTAGGTTGCATCCCCGCCCCTTCCGCCAGCCGGGCGAGTCTTTCATGTCGTACTCGTGCGGGTCGGCGGATCGGGCGTTCCCGCCTGTCGGCGCGGACGGATTCACCCTCCCTGGCCTCGCCTGGACGGTGGAGTGGACCAGCAGGCCGCTGCACTACGGTGCGAGGGTGACGAGTGCCCCTCGCGAAGCCGAAGCGCGTGTCGGTCCGATCGGCGCGCTACTCAGCCGGTTCGTGTTCCTGGCCATCTGCCTACCCGGACCGGTCCTGCTCGTCGCCGCCGTGACGCTGGACCCACCGCGATCGTCCAGCGACTTCTGGGGTCTGCTGGTCGGTGGCGTCCTGGCGACAGCCATCGGTGTCGGGTTCGGCGTCTTCGGCTGGCGGGTGGTGGGCCGCTCGCGCCGCGACTCGCGTCAGCTGGCCGCGGCTGGCGTCGCCGCGACAGCGGAGGTTCTTCAGGTGGCGAACCACCTGGACGGCGAGAATCCCGGGCTGGAACTCCACCTGCGCATCAGCGGGCCGGGGTTCGCCACCTTCGAGGCGGACACGATCCGCGCGGACGACCCGGCGCTCGTGCCGGGCGCGGTGCTGGCTGCGGTCGTGGACCCCGCTGACCGCCTCTTCATGATCACCTAGCCCTCGTCCGCACCAGGACCCGTCCGCCGCGGTCAGTCGCGCCTCAGACCGGCGAAGATGACCGCGAGCGTGCGGGCTTGCAACTGCTGGTCCCACCCACCGTGCAGGGCCCCCTGGCACAGGCTGGCAAGGAGCGCCATCGCCTCGGGTAGCCGTACCGAGTCGGCGACGGCTCCGGCGGCCCGCGCCTGTTCCAGCAGCCTGCCCACCGCCTCCTCCAGGTGACCTACCGCGTCCGGAAGCCGGATGTCCATCCCGGACCCGGCGAGCAGGTCGACGACGGTCTTCTTCGCTGCGGCCTGCGCCACCAGGTGTGTGAAGAACGCGAAGAGGTCAGATTTCCCGGCCTCCTCGACGAGCTGCGCGAGCAGTCGCTTCATGATCGCGGCGAGCAGGTCGTCCTTGGTGGGGAAGTGCCGAAAGACCGTGCCGATGGCAACGCCGGCCCTCCGTGCCACCTCCTCGGTTGAGGCGCGGGTGCCGAACTCGGCGAAGACCGCATCGGCGGCGTCCAGGATGCGCGCCCGGTTGCGCTGCGCATCGGCACGCAGCGGAAGCCCTTCTACCAAAGTGAGTCTCCACTCATTATTCTCGGTCGTGTAAGTCGAGTCATGACTCATTATCCAGGAGGGCGACATGACGCCAAGCGAGATCTTCGACAGCATGCGCGCCCGGTGGCTCGCGAACCTGCCCACCTACGAGGCCGACTCGCTCGCAGACGACGTGGTGATCGAGACACCGTTCGCCGTACCCGGCCGCCCTGCGCGTATTGAAGGGAAGCAACGGGTCCTTGAGTACACGCAGGCGGGCCGGGTGATGTTCCCGGTCCGGTTCGACGACTGCCGCAACGTGGTCCTGCACGAGACCGCCGACCCCGAGGTGATCGTGGTCGAATACGAACTGGTCGGCACCCACACGGCGACCGGGGTGACCGCCTCGGCGCCGTTTATCGGGGTGCTGCGGACCCGGGAGGGCAAACTGGTCCACTGGCGCGAGTATCAGCACACCCTCGCCATCGCTCAGGCCGTCGGTCAGGCATAGGTCTGGATCACGATCGGGCGGCCCTGCGCGCGCCGCGCTGGCACACTTCGAGCATGGTCGACTGGTATACGCGGGCCGAAGTGGACGGCGACGTCGTTCGGATCTCGGAGCCGCATGTCAACGAACTGCTGTCGGCGAACTTCTGGTGGTTGCGGGGCGACGATCGGGACATCGTGATCGACGCCGGGCTCGGTGTCGTCGCCGTGCGGCAGGCGATTCCGGGCCTGTTCGAGCGCGATCCGATGGTCGTGCTCACCCACGCGCACCTGGATCACGTTGGTGGGGCGTCGGAGTTCGGGGACCGGGCCGCCCACCCGGCCGAGGCCGGGATCCTGGCGGCCGGCGTACCGGCGAGCCTGTACGGCGCGGAACTCTTCGACAAGCTGGGCATCGACGCCGCCGGGGAGGCCGTCCCGGAGCTCATGATCGACGTCCTGCCCGATCCCGGGTACGACCCGGCTGCCTACCGCGTCGCGCCCGTGACCCTGAACCGCCTGCTCGACGACGGCGACCGGGTCGACCTGGGCGGGCGGGTGCTGACCGTGCTGCACCTTCCCGGCCACACGCCGGGGAGCATCGCCCTGTTGGAGGAGCGCACCGGGACCCTGTACTCCGGCGACATCATCTACGAGGGCGCCCTGATCGACAATCTGCCGAACTCCGACGTGGCCGCGTACCGGCGAAGCATGGAGTTTCTCGTCGACCTCGACGTGTCCGTCGTCCATCCCGGTCACGGGGACAGCTTCGACAGGACGCGCCTTCGCCAGTTGGCCGAGACCTACCTGCGGAAGGCGGCCGTCAACGTTGCCGATAATGAAAGCCGACATATAGCATAATTCGCGATGTGCCTCCCAAAAGGGAAACGTCGCGGCTTACCCGTAGCCCGGGCCGCCTGCTGGCCTTCAGCGACGGTGTCTTCGCGATCGCCGTGACGCTTCTCGTGCTGGAGATCCAACCGCCCCACGACTTCGGGCGCCTCGTCCAGGGGCTCGGTGCACTGTGGCCCTCGTATCTGGCGTACACGCTGAGCTTCCTGCTCATCGGGCAGGTGTGGGTGAATCACCACGTCATGTTCGACCGCGTCCGGCACGTCGACCGGTGGGTCCTGTTCCTCAACACATTGCTCCTGATGGTCATCGCGTTCCTGCCGTTTTCCACGTCGCTGCTCGCCGACGCGTTGCGTGCGGAGCAGGGGCTGCGCGCGTCGGTTGTCGTCTATGGCGGCACGCTGTGGACAGCGGCGGCCCTCTTCAACGTCGTGTGGGCGCACCTGCGCCGGGCCAAACTGCTGGACCCCGGCCTCGGTCCCTTCGGTGCGCGGGCCATCGGCCGCCGGTTCGCGCTCGCGCTGCTCTGGATCGGCTCCGGCATCCTCGTCGGCGCGTTCGTGCCGATCGCCGGCGTCGTCATCATCGCCGCGTTCCTGCCCGCCTACTACCTGCCCATCCGCGGCGAGTACGGCGAGGGCGACACCGCCGAGCAACCGGCTGACTAATTAGAGTCGGTGCCATGCGGATCAGGATCGACGGCACCGATTTCCCGGGTCAGCGTCCCGGTGCGGAGGCCGACGCGCTGCGGCGGGGCAACGTGCACGTCGGGGTTCAGCGCAAGGCCGAGGTGGTCGATCAGGTGCCGGCCGACGCGGCCAGCGCCACCTGGTCCTTCGAGGTGTCCAGCCGCGAGATCGACGGAACGCTCGACGTCGGCGGTCCCTGGGTGCACGGCCGCCCCGGGGCGCGGTTTCTCTATCTGAGCTGGGGCGCGGTGTCCCAGGACGGCTTCGCGATGTTCCGACGAGCGAAGTTGATGTTCACCGACGTGCCGACGGAGCTGCTGCGCGCCGCACACGAGGGCAACGCGACATTGGTCGGCCGGGTCGGGTTGACCGATGCCGCCGGTGGGCCGATCTGCGCTCGGGTGCCCCCGCCCGCCATCGCCTGGGCGGTGGAGTGAGTGTCGTCGACGGCTACAGAGGTTGAAAGGCCGAGGTTCGACTTCGGCCGCTCGGTCGGATCAACGCTCCGGATGCCCTGATCCAGCCAAGAGGCGGTCGCCCAGCTCGGAGCGGCGGTAGAGGACCGAACGGCCGTGGCGGCCACTGACCAGGAGCCCGCCTGCGCGGAGAGCGCGTAGGTGCTGGTTCACCGCGGTGGTAGTGACGCCCAGACGGGTCGCGAGTTCGGTGGAAGACGCGGGGGTGTCCAGGCGGACGAGCAGGCCGGCTCGGTGAGCGCCGAGCAGGGCTCCCAGGGCTCCCGGGGCGGGCAGGGGCTCGGGCTGCCACAGGGTGCCGGCACCCCGGGCCAGATAGATGATCATCGGAGGCTGGTCGGGGGAGATGGGGGCCGCCACTGCGGGGGTCCACATGGTGGGGACCAGGGTGAGGCCGCCCAGGGTCGGGCGGGTGTAGTGGACATTGGAGTGCAGGTGTACCTCCACGGTGTCACCGGTCATGGTGACCCGTTCGGACAGGCCGGCGAACATCGTGGCCAGGCCGTGCTGGGCGATCTCGCGGCCGCGGTGCGTGACGTCGCCCTCCAGCAGGGCGCGCATCCGGGGCCAGTGGGCGGCGAAGCACCGGTCCCAGTAGTCGGCCAGGGCGGTGACCACGCGGGAGAGCGCGCCCGGCTCGCGTAGTGGTGGGGGGACTTGCTCGTCGGCGCGGTAGAGCAGGCGCAGGTCTCGGCGGACCACGTCGGGTGGGGTGGCCGCGATGGTGGCGAGTTCGTCCTCGATGCGGGTCAGCGGTGAGCGTGGTTGCGGGGTCAGGAAGTCGGGGGTCCACAGTCGCTCGTCGATGAGGGCCAGCAGCATCTCGGTGTCGAGGGCGTCGCGGGCTTGCTGCATGCGGCGGATCCACGGTAGGTGGATCGGGAAGCGGCCCGGATCGCGCCAGCTTCGCAGCGACAGAATCAGTTCGTTGAGGGGCGAGACGGCGAACCGGACGCTCGCCAAGTCAGGGCCGACGAGTCTGTATCGCACTGGCATGAAGTAGAACGCTACATCAATCGTGTCCTCCGGCCGGGGCGGGTGAACTGTGCCCGTGCCTTTGAAACGAGTTTTGATCTGGGCCACTGCGGCTACCTCGACAGCCAAGGGGGTGATGTTCAGCGTCAGCGTGCTGTTTTTCACCACGGTGGCCGGAATCAGCCCGGCAACCGTCGGGGTGGGCCTCACCATCGCCGGGGCCGTGGGAGTGGTGACGGCGTTCGCGTCCGGGCGGCTCTGCGACCGGTTCGGGCCGCGGCGGGTGCTGATCGTCGCGGCCACGGCACAAGGTGGTGCGCTCGCGGCGTACTGCCTGACCCGCGACGCCGGCACGTTCGTGCTGGTCGCCTGCGTGGCGGTCGGCGCTGAGAGCGTGGAGCGGACCGCGCACGTCGCGCTGCTGGCTCGAGCGTTCACTGGCCCGGCCCGGGTGGGGGTGCGGGCCTGGCTGCGGGTCGTGGACAACGTGTCCATCGCGGCTGGGTCCGGATTGGCCGCCGTGGCGCTGGTGGTGGGTAGCCGATCCGCCTATCTGGCGGCGGTGCTGGCGGCGGCCGTACTCACGTTGGTCGCTCTTGTGCCTCTGCGGGCTCTGCCCGTTCTCGTAGGGGGCGGTGGTGACCGGCTGGCGGAAGGCGGCCCGTCACCGCTGGGCGATCGCCGGTATCTGACTGCGACCGCGTTGCACGCCGTGGTGAGTGTGCAGGCCTTGCTGCTCACCGTCGGGATGCCGCTGTGGGTTACCGGCCATACCGCTGCGCCGGACGTGACTGTCGCGGTGCTGTTGTTGCTGAACACCGGCTTGGTCTCGATCCTCCAGGTCTGGTCGACCCGGTTGGTCGGCGACGTGCCATCGGCCGGGCGGGCGGTCTTTCACGGTACGGTCCTGCTGCTGGCGGCTTGCCTCTGCTACGCGGCCGCCGGATACCCGAGCGGTACCGGGTTCGCCGTCGCGTTGCTGGTGGCGGCGGTCGTGGCGCACAGTCTCGGCGAGATCGTCTCCGAGGCCGGCGGCTGGGAACTGGCCTTCGAGTGGGCCGATCCGGCCAACTCCGGCGCCTACCAGGGCGTCAGCCAGGCAGGAGTGGGCATCGGCCTGGCTGTGGCGCCGGTCGTCGTCACGTCGGCGGCGGTCGGACTCGGGCCACCGGGGTGGCTGCTGCTCGGCAGCATGTTCCTGGCTGCAGGCGCTGGAACCCGGGCGCTGAGCGCTCGTCGGCGGGTGCCGCAACTCGCGCTGAGCGCGGAGGAAAGGTCAGCTCGCGCCGATGGTGAGGACAATCTTGCCGGTCACCCGGCCGGTCTCGCTTACGGAGCAGACCACTAACTACAGAGGTCGAAAGGGCGAGGTTCGAGCTATCTCGGTGGTTCGGGTTCGAGGGTCATGCCGGTGCTGGCGAGGAAGCCGGCGAGGAGATCGGTCTGTTGCTGACAAGCGCGTAGCCGGCGTTTGACCAGTTCAGCGAGGTGGTCGACACCGCGGGCGGCGGTGTTGGTCAGGCCCCGTTTCATCCAGCGCCAGACGCCTTCGGTGGGGTTGAGGTCCGGGGCGTAGGCGGGTAACCGGATCACGGTCAGCCACGGCCGGGCGGCGATCAGGGCGTGCATGCGGTGGCTGACGTGGGTGTTCAGGTTGTCCCAGATCAGCACTATCGGTGCCTACAGGCACTGGTGGGCTTGGTCGAGGAAGGCGATGTAGTCGTCCTCGCTGAAGCTGCCGCGTTCGCCTTTGCGGCTGCGGTGCAGCCGGGTTCGCCACATCAGCCGGCCTTTCTGTCCGGGCTTGAGGCAGACCAGACCGGCGATCGACACCCGGCCGGAGCCCTTGCCGGAGACCTCGATCACCGGCGTGTGCCCGCGCCGGGCCCACGTCTTGGCCACCGGCGGTCGCAGGACCTGGCCTGCCTCGTCCTGGAAGCAGATCCAGGCGCCAGGCCCGGCCGACGCCAGAGCCTCCGTTCCGCCGGCAGTCCACTGCCGCCGCAGACGCACCGACTTCTCCGAAACCCGCAGCTCAGAAGCGATCTACGCAGTCGGTACGGACTTCTCGAACATGGCCGCGGCCTGGATCCGGACCTTCTCACGCCGAACCCGGGCTGCCGCGTTCATGCCACCACCAGCCGGATACCTCATACCTCCGGCTTACCGAACCCATCGACCCAGATCACGCGGACACGCCGACGCACGTCAGCCTTTCAACCTCTGTAGCTGCCGAAGTCGACGCCGCTGAGGGAGACGGAGCGGTACGCGGCGAGGTGTTCGGCCTGCGCGGTGATGGCCTTACGCATGGCGTCCGACAGCCGGTGCCACGGCTGGACGGCGACCGTGAACGTCCTGCCGGACTTGCGGGGCCGCCAGGTGCCGACCAGCTCGCCGTCGACCAGGACGGCGCCGGGGCGACCCAACACCGGCCACAGCTCCTTGGCGTGGGCGGCGTCCGGCACGAGCGTCGTCCGGTCCTTGGCCTGAAGGAACAGGTCGAACGGGCCGAGCAGGCGGGTGACCCTCGCGTCGGCCGACTCCAGCACCGCCTCGTCGGCGGCCAGCAGGAAGCGCACCTCGCGGTCGACCGTCACCTCGATCACATCGTCGGGCCAGTGCGCCTTCACGTCCTTCACCGGGGCGTCGAGATAGTCGGCCACCTGTTTCGGGGTGGCCGGACCGAGCAGGCGGAGATACGCGCGGATGAGGTCGAAGCGGTCACCTGCGGCGGCTGCCTTCCTGAACCGGGTGATGCGCCGCAAGACCGGGGGTGAGGTGTCGAGCTGCAACTCCAGCCCGGCCCGCACGGCGGCGAGCCGGAACGGCATCTCGTAGAGGTGCGTGGCGTCGCACGGCCGGCAGAACCGCAGATACGGCTCGGGCAGCATGGTGGCCAGCCGGCCGGAAACGTCCCCCTTGACCGTCGGCGTGCTGACGATGGCCCGCATCCGGTCGGCGATCTCGTCCAGGGCCGCGAGGGTGTCGATGCCAGCGGCCTTCAACGGTTTCGCGGCGTCGTAGATGCGCTTGCCCGCGTCGGCCTCGGAGAAGGGTTCGACGGCGGCCGCCACCTTCGCAACGTCGGCCCGGCGATAGAGGTGGGGCGCGCCCCGCACGGTCCACAGCAGGACCAGATCCGTGTCGGACAACGCGGTCACGTCGACCCCGCGCACCGCCAGTGCCCACCGGCCGCCGTCCGGACCGGTGTTCTGCACCCCGAGGTCCAGGACGGCGGTGTCGGCGAGCGTGCCCTCGTCCCGGTCGAGCTGCTGGGCCCGGACCCGGAAGTTCATCACCTGGTGCCGATCGACCATGTCAGCACCCTAGTTGGGGCGGCGCTCCCGGTGGGTCCAGGCGCGCAGCGCCCATTCGACGGGGCCGTAGCGGAACCGCCGCAGCCACCACGAGCTGGCCACCAGCTGCACCGCGAAGATCACCAGTGCGATCAGCAGTGCCTGTGCCGGCGAGGTGCGGCCGACCAGACCCCACCCGACGCCGGTGAAGACGAGCACGCACACGAGCGACTGGGCCAGGTAGTTCGTCAGGGCCATCCGGCCAGCGGGCGCGAACGCCTCCGCGACGCGCGGTCGCCGCGTGAACAGGCGCAGCAGGGTCGCGGCGTAGGCGGCGGCCAGGAACGGCGCGGTGACGATGCTGACCATCAGTCCGGTCAGGTTCGCCGTAGAACCACCGACCGCGAACACGACGGCGCCGGCCAGACCGATCGGATACCCCACCCGTTCGCACCGGCGCAGCAGGTCCACGTGGGCGGGCACGGTGGCGAGAAGCCGGTGCTTGCCGGCGGCGAGGCCGACGAGGAACGCCGCGAACGCCAGGGGCCCCTGCACGGCGAGCCCGCCGATCATCGCCGGCATCGACCGCAGGTGCTCCAGCACGACATCGCCGAGGCCACCGCCCAGGGCCAGCGTCGAACGCGCACCGGCGCTGACCGCGGCGGCCTCGTCCGAAACCAGCGTGGCACCGAGGACCGCGCCGATCCCGACCGCCACGGCGATGCCGCCGATGATGGACGCCGCCGTGATCAGCGCGGTGCGGGGCTCGATCCGCCGGACCGCGAGCAGCACGAGACCGAGCAGCGCGTACGTGGTGAGGATGTCGCCGTGGAACAGCAGCACCGCGTGCAGCACGCCGAGAACGAACAACCCGGAGAGCCTGCGCAGGAACGCCGGACGGAACGCCGCGCCGCGCCGAGCCGCGGAGTCGAGTTGCAGGGTGAAGCTGTAGCCGAACAGGGAGGCGAACAGCAGGTACGCCTTCATCGCGAACAACAGCTCCACCGCGCCGGCGATCAGCAGGTCGACGGTGCCGCGCGTCGGATCGTCGACCAGGTGGAAGTCGTAGCCGGAGCTGAAGTACGCGATGTTCACCAGCAGGATGAGCAGCAGCGCGCTTCCCCGCAGTGCGTCCACGACGGTGATTCGGGCGAGGGTGTCCCCGGGCGAGGGCTGTGGGTGGCCGTCGCCCGGTCGGTCGAGCCCTGTCACATTCATGGTGTCCAGCCTCCGGAGCGTGGCCCGCTGCCGTGAAGTGTTTTCGTCACACGGGCTGTCGTGACGAAAAGGCCCCATCCCCGGGCAGGGGGAGGCGATTCCCTCCGCGCGGCGATCCCCTCGTCTCGCCGTTCGGCCACGGTGATCTCAGAGGTGCCAACGCCCGCCGCTGATGGAGACGACGCCGTGACTCGAACCCCACGCACGAAGACAATGCCCGCCCCGCCACCGCCGCCGCCCTGGGCCCGCCGAGCCGGTCACGTGGCGTGGATCGCCCCCGTACTGGGGTTCATCCCGCTGCACGTGCCATGGATCCTCGGCATCCCGCTGTTCGCCAATCCCGGTCCGTTCCGCGAGTGGTACCACGGTCGCGGGCCCGGGGTGGGGGACCACCCCGTCGACGGGTTCCTGGGCCTGCCGGCCGGCGCGTTCTACCTGGGCCTCCTGTGCGTCCTCGCCGGGCTCGGAGGCGTTCTGGCGCTGGGGCTCATCAAGGACTGGGGCGTGGTCTTCCCTAGGTGGGTGCCGTGGCTGCGCGGACGTCGGGTGCCACCGTGGTTGCCGCTGACGCCAACGGTGCTGGGGTCCGCCCTGATGATCGGCTACTCGGCGACCCTGCCCTGGCAGTTCGCCATGGACCTGAGGGAATCCAGTGCGGACGACATCTTCACCCCGACCGGCGTCCTGATCGGCCTCCCGATTCTGTTGGCCTGGACGGTCGCGTTGCCGCTGGCCGGTTGGTCCTACTACCGCCGTACCCGTCTGCCCCGAGCAGCAGTGAGGACGTTTTGACCTTGACACAGTGACAAGGTCTTCACTGGGATGGAAGGGGGATTCCGATGACCACGCCGAAACAGGACATGAACGCGATGAGGGTTCTCCGCGGGCTGGAGAACAGCGACTCGTCGGTGCGGCTGCGCGCGGCACTGACGGTCGGCACGACCCCTGACCCGCAGCTCATCGACACGCTCATCGAGCGCTGCGCGGTCGAGCCCGAGTTCTCCGTACGCGAGATGCTCACCTGGGCACTCCTGCGCCACCCACCCGAACTGACCGTCGCGAAGCTCACCGATGAGCTCCGCTCGGAGCGTGCGCAGGCCCGAAGTCAGGCGTTGCACACGCTGTCCAAGATCGGGGACCGGAGAGCCTGGCCGGCGATCACCCGGGCGCTGCTGACCGACGCCGACGACGAGGTGGCGCGAAGCGCCTGGCGCGCAGCGGTTGTGCTCGTACCCCCCGGTGGGGAGCCCGAGTTGGCCATGGTGTTGTCGACACAGTTCGGGCGGGGCGGGCGGGAGATGCAGTTGAGCCTCAGCCGGGCGCTCATCGCGCTCGGCGAGGTGATCATGCCGATCCTGCGCGCCGCGATGGCGGGTCTCGACCCGCGCGTCCGCGCGCACGCGGTCGCCACACAACGGTTAATGCAGGATCCGGATGCCGGGTTCGAGTTCGCGATCGAGGCGGCGAAGCGTGTCGTCGCCCTCGGTCCGACGGGCGAGAAGGGATGACGCCAGGTGTTGATCGGTGAGGTCGCGCGACGGTCCGGGGTCAGCGCCCGCATGCTCAGGCATTACGACGCGCTCGGGCTGATCCGGCCCACTGGTCGCACCGGTGCCGGCTATCGCGAGTACACCAGCGAGGACATCCGGCTGATCTTCCACGTCGAGAGCCTGCGGTCGTTGGGCCTGTCGCTCCGCGACGTCCGCCGCGCGCTCGACGACCCCGGCTTCACACCGGCCGAACTCGTCAACGACCTCATCCGGCGGACGCGACTCCGCATCGCGGACGAGATGGAGCTGCTCACCCGACTCCGCCGGATCGGTGCCGCGGACCCCGCCGACTGGGAGGACGTCCTCCAGGTCGTCACGCTCCTGCGGGCACTGGGGTCGGAGAGCGCGGGCGCCCGCCAGCGCGCCGCCCTGTCCTCGGTCGGTGAGGGTCCGGTGCCCGTGGAGGCACTTGTCGAGGCGGTGCTGAGCGAGTCGGACCCGAACGTCGCCGGAGCCCTGCGCTGGGCGCTGGCGCAGTCCGGTGACGGCGGGTTGGCGCTGCTGGCCGAGGGCCTCGGCTCACCAGAAGCCGAGGTACGCAAGCGTGCCGTCCAGTCCGTCGCCGAGATTCCGCACGCTGCGGCGACCGACGTGCTGCGGGATGCCCTCGCGCACCCCGACCTCGTGGTCCGCGGGTACGCGGCTCTGGCGCTCGGGGCGCGCGGAGTGGCGGACGCGCTTCCGACGTTGATCGACATGGTCGTAAAGGAAACCAAGGACGTCGACGCCGCCGACGCGTTGAGCCTGCTGGCGGCCGATTCCGCGTTGGCAGAGCAGATTGCGAACCGGCTCGTCGCCTGCCTCGGGCAGAGCGGTGTCGCACCGTCTGCACGGCGGCGGTTGACCGAGGCGTTGGCGGACATCCCGGGGAGTGCCGCCGTACGCGCCCTCACTGACCTGTCGCGCGACGAGGACCGGGCCGTCGCACTGACGGCGACCTCCATCCTCGCGCTCCGTGACGTGGCCTCATCAGGACCAGACACTGTGGAGTAGTCCAGAGCCGGCAGGGCACCGAGCAAATTGATCATCGTTTGGGCATCGGCTATCGTGCGCCTCCGTGAAACCTTCCCGTCTTGCCTCAGCCATGTTGATCCTTGCCGTTTCGACCGCCCTCGCCGCCTGTGGCGACACAGACAAGGCGACGACCGCCGGACCCACCACGCCCGCTCCCACCTCCGCGACCTCGTCCGCGGTGGCCACCTCCGCTGCCGCCACTCCGGCCTCGTCACCCGCGGCGGGCACCGCGAGCGACAAGAAACTCTGCGAGTCGGCGAAGAAGGCCAGCGACGAGATGAGGGTGGAGCTGGTGAAGGTCGCCACGGCTGGCGAGCCGTCGGCGGCGGACTACCAGAAGATCTTGAGTGATCTGGACAAGAAGGTGACCGCGGTCGCCGCGACCGGGGACGGCAAGCTGGCCGCTGCCCTGCGAGAGTTCGGCGCCGAGGCGGCCAAGGCCGCGGCCGCGGCGGACCCGGCGACCGCCGCCGACAATCCGGTCTTCGAGAAGGCCGGCAAGGACATCTCCACCGCGTGCAAGGCGGTCGGCGTCAGCCTGGTTCTCTGACCAACGCGGTGCTGCGAGGACGGACGGCCCCCATGCCTGAGCGTGGGGGCCGTCCGTCGACAACGGTGGCGGTGGTCAGCCGCCGGCGAAGGTCGTGTCGACGCCGCACTTGGCGTTCTGGTTGAGGCAGGACTTCACCAGGTTGCCGAGACGCTCCGGCTCCCAGGCGTTCATGAAGTCGCCGTGCATGGATGACGGCTTGCCGGAGGAGAGGCTGAGGCCATCACCGCCCAGCGACTCGTAGTTGACCATGAAGGAGAGATCCGGCACGGCCACCGGGTACTTGCCGGTGCAGACGCCGTTCACCGGGTCGCCCATGTGCGACTTGTGATCGGGTGAGTCGATGTTCTTGCCGTCCCAGCAGTCCTTGAAAACGAGCTGGAAGATCAGGTTGCCGCCGGGGGCGCACTTCGGCCAGTTGCCGTCGGCGCTGCGGCCGATCTCGGCGCTGCCCGCGCACCAGAACTGGTTGCTACCGGCGTTCTTCGGAGTGTCGACCTGCCGCTTGGCGTCGCCTTCGACCACCACCAGGCCCGGCGGGAAGGGCTTGACGGTCGACGGGTCCTTGACCCGCGAGCCGTAGTAGATGCGCATGCTCTTGATCGGCACGGCTTTGCCGTCCTTGCGCAGCTCCGGGGTCCAGTAGGCGCTCTTGTCCCCGGGGGCGTTGCAGGTGTTCGCCGCGGCGAACAGCTTGTCCGTCGTGGTGAAGGCGTCGACCTTCGGGCCGAAGAAGGTGTGCATGTGCGAGGCGCCCGAGAGGCCCGGCAGGACGATCGGGTCGTCCGGGGCGGAATTCGCGACGCCGCAGTCGGTGTGGAACTCCGGCACCCGGGTGGTGCCCGGTGGCACCGCCTTCGGCTTGATGGCGTCGAAGGCGGCCAGTTCCTTGTTCCACTTGGCCTGGTCGACGGGCACCCAGCCGCCGACCGGCGCGCTCGGCGGGACGGACGTCGACGGGGACGCGGACGCGGTGGAACTCGGCGTGGCCGAAGGGGCGGCCGACGTGCTCGGCGTGGCCGACGCGCTCGGCGACGTGCCCGTCGCGGGGCCGAACGTGAACCAGTTCAGGTTCACGAAATCCGACTTCGAGGCGCTCTTCAGGACTGCGAAGACGGTCTGCGCGCCGGCCGGCACAGCGGACGCCTTCGCGGTGACGGTCGTCCATTTCTGCCAGCCGCCGGTCTGGGCGATCGGGAAGCTGGCCAGCAGTTGACCGTCCTGCGCGCCGAGGCGCAACTCGACAGTGCCGCCGGCGGCGTTGTGCGAGGCGACCCGGGCCGTCAGGTCGACGCCGGTTACCGACACACCGTCGTAGCGCAGCCAGTCGCCGCTGGCCAGCCAGCCGACGTTCCGGCCGCCGTCGGCGTCGCCGGTGCCCTCGGTCTGCGCCCCGGACTGTGCCGCGAAGGCCTCTGCCTGCACCCGGCCGGGCACGGCGACCTCTTCGGCCTGGGCGCCGGCGATGTAGATGCCGCTGCCGGCCAGCGCGGCGACGACCGCGGAGGCGAGCGTGATGCGAGTGACGCGACGACGCTTTCGCGCCCGATCCGGCGGTGCGACGTGCGCGGGAGGAGTCCGCATTACCAGTGGTTTCCTTCGAGTCGACGACAAAGCTCCTGTCGGAAGGAGTATGTGCACGTCAGGGGCCTGCATCAACTCGCGGGGAAAGAATTAAGGAGGCCGGTCGACAAGTGCCCTGGCAGCCAGCGCGGCGGCTCCGGATGACAATTTTTCGCTCGTACAGTCTTAAGTTTCTTTTAAGTCCCGTCGCCCCGTTCTGGCTCAATGATTACGGATTTTGAGTAACGAATTGTGGTCGAATTCTCGGCCTCAGTCGCTGACCGGTTCGACGGTGATGGCCGGCGACAGCGCGCGCAGGAAGTCGGGCGCGTCGAACATCTCGCCGGCGGAGGCGACGCCGCTGGTCCTCGTCTGACCATCGAGGACGCGCCGGACCGCCTCCACGGCCAGGGGCGCGCTGACGGCGTAGATGTCCCGACCACTGGCCACGACGCGGCGACGCGTGTCGCCGCGACGCACGATGACGTCGACAGTGAACGTCTGCGCCGACCGGCCCAGCCCGTCGACAGCGACCGGTGCCGCCGCGGCGGCCAGGTCGGTGGCGGCGTCGACGGTCATGTAGGTGCGGACCTCGGGGATGGCCAGGTGGCGGGGGATGGTGACGACGTCGGCCATGGTGAACTCACCGAGGACGGTGCGCCGGCCCAGCGGCTCGGGGAAGTCCCAGTCCACCCTCGGCAGCTCCCCGCCGGATGGGTACTCCAACCGGCCGCCGGTGTAGCGGACCCGGCGGCCGGCGCGGCGCTCGCGGGAGACGGCGCCCGCGGCGACCGTCCCGGCCGTCGGGTGCCAGCTGCTCAGTCCGTACGCGACGTGCGCCTCGTCGGCCGACGTCCAGTCGCCCATCGCCGTCGTCGCGAGCAGGTCACCGAGCCCGCCGAAGAAGGCCATCGCCGGGACCACCGCGACACCGGCCGCCCGGGCTCGTTCGGTGAAATGCGTGAACGTGTCGAGGTTCGCCTCGATCTCGGCCGCCACGTCCACGTACGGGATCCCGGCGCGCAGCGCGGCCTCGATCACGCCGGGGGCGGTCGACGCGAACGGGCCGGCGCAGTTGATGACCGCGTCCACGCCGGTCAGCGCCGCGTCGAGCGAGGCCGGATCGTCGACCGACGCCACCCGGTAGGCGAGCCCGAACCCCGCCAGTCGGCGCGGGTCGCGGCCCACCGGCAGCGCGCCGATCCCGCGCTCGCGCAGCTCCGCCATCACGAACCGTCCGGTGTGCCCGTACGCCCCGAACACCGCCACGCTGTGGCCCATCGCTGCCCCCTCGAAGATCGACTGGATCCAGCCTCCCGCAGCGGCCGGCGACCGACCAGTGTCGGGAACGCCAACCCCCGTACAGTTTCGGACATGACCCTTGTCGCGATCGCCGCCACCGACGGAATGCTGCACTTCGAGCTGGCGCTGGCCTGCGAGGTATTCGCCCACGACCCCTCCGGCCTGGCCGACCCCTGGTACGACGTGGCGATCTGCGGCCCCGGCCCGGTCCGAATCGGCCGCTTCCTGGTGGCGCCCGACGACGGGTTGGACCGCCTCGCCCGCGCCGACACCGTGATCATCCCGTCGGTCGAGGACGTCGACGGGGACGTACCCCCCGACCTGCTCGACGCGGTCCGCGCGGCCCACCGGGCAGGCGCCCGGATGGTCTCGCTGTGCACCGGCGCGTTCGTGCTGGCCGCCGCCGGGGTGCTCGACGGGCTGCGGGCCACCACGCACTGGGCGCACACCGAGGCGCTGGCCGCCCGCTATCCCCAAGTACGGGTCGACCCGGACGTGCTCTACGTCGACAACGGCACCGTGCTCGCCTCCGCCGGCAAGGCCGCCGCGATCGACCTGTGCCTGCACCTGATCCGCCGCGACCACGGCTCGACCGTCGCCAACGCCGTCGCCCGCCGCCTGGTCGTGCCACCGCACCGCGCCGGCGGCCAGGCCCAGTACGTCACCACCCCGGTGCCGGCCCGCGACGACCACCCGCTCGCCACCCTGTTCCCCTGGGCGCTGGCCCGCCTGGACCGGCCGCTGACAGTCGAGGACCTGGCCCGGCAGGCGAACATGAGCTCACGCAACCTGGCCCGCCACTTCCGGTCGACCACCGGCACCACCCCACTGCTGTGGCTGTCGACGCAGCGGATCCGCCGCGCCCAGGAGCTGCTGGAGAACACCGACGACAGCATCGACGCCATCGCCGAGGCGGCCGGCATGGGCACCGCCGCTACGCTGCGTCGGCACTTCCACCGCACCGTCGGCGTGGCTCCGGACGCGTACCGGCGCACCTTCCGGGCCACCGGACCTGCCGTGGGTTGAGCCCTGACCGGGGTACGCGCGGGAGGGCGTCGCTCGTCGGTGTCGGGCAGAATGCCAAGCTCCTGCTCTGCCGGCGGTCGGGGGATCCGATGGGCTACAGCTTCGAACACGTTGATCTGCCCGAACCCGCCGCGGCCGCGCGCGCCCACGCCGAAGCGTGCATGGATTTGAACGGATCGTGTGGCAACTGGCCACAGTGCTACGACGAGTATTCGTCGCTCGCCGCCGCCTACCAGTTCGCCCTGAACATCGCCGGCATGGGGTTCTGTCGGGAACGCATGCGGTGGGCCGGCATGACCTACCAGGCAACGCCACAGCCCTTTCCGGACTGGCCGTTCGACAGCGTCGACGACTGGCGCAACGATCAGCACCGACGCGACGCCTACAAAGAGGCCGAACGGGCGGCATCCGCGCAGACCAGCCCCGGCAAGGTGGGGATTCCGGAGTTCAAGCTGACGAGCAACGGCCCCTGGGTGGTGGGCCAGACCGAGATTGAGCAGGCGTTGATTCTCTACGAGGCGTCGCCGACGAGCCCGCGGGCCGAGTGGGAGACCGACGAGCTGTGGGTGACCTGGCTCGACTGGCTGCGGGAGGCGCGTACCCACGGCGGCTTCACCGTCAGTTGAACGTGTCGCTAGCGCTGGTCGGGGCGTTGCCGGGCGAACGCGTCGCGCTTGCCCCAACGGCCGGGGATGTCCAGGAGCGCAATCCGTCCGTAGGTGGTGGGCAGCGCCGGGTCCACGGCCAGGTGGTCGTCGTGCGGGTTGATACCGAGCATGGTGCGGATAAGCAGCATGCAGGCGCCGCTGGACCACGCCTGCGGACTGCCGGCGGTCGGGTACCGAATCGGGAACCGGGTGGTGTCGCGGTCGAACCCGCCGAACGCCTCGGGTAGCCGGCCCTCGAAGTAGGTGGCGGCGGAGAGGACGCCCTCGGCGATGCGGGCCGCCTCGTTGCTGAACCCGTAGCGGCGCAGACCCCAGGCGATGAACGAGTTGTCGAACGGCCAGACCGTGCCGTTGTGGTAACCGAGCGGGTTGTAGCGGCGCTGCCCCTCGGCGAACGTCCGCACCCCCCAACCGGAGAACAGCGCCGGACCCATCAGGTGCTCGACCACCCGAGGTGCCCGCTCCGGTGGCACGATGCCGCTCCACAACAGGTGCCCGATGTTGGACGACAGGCTGTCCACGGGGGTGCCGTCGTGGTCGAGCGCGAGGGCGTAGAAGCCGCGGTCCTCCAGCCAGAAGTCCCGGTTGAACCGCTCGTACAGGGCCGCCGCCTCGCTCTCCAATCGATCGGCGAAGGCAGGATCACCCCAGAAGGTACGGGCCAGCCGTGCTCCTCGGATCTTCGCGTCGTAGGCGTACCCCTGGGTTTCGCAGGTGGCCCTCGGGAAGCCCGGCAGCCGGCCGTCGGCGTAGGAGATGCTGTCCCAGGAGTCCTTCCAGCACTGGTTGTCCAGCCCGGTGGCGCGGTTGCGTCGCTGGTACCAGACGTAGCCGGTGGAGGTCAGGTCCGCGTACAGGTCGATCCAGGCCAGGGCCGCCCGGGCCTCCTGCTCCAACTCCATCACCAGTGCGGTGTCGCCGCTCCACCGCTCGTACTCGTCGAGCAGCACCACGAACAGCGGTGAGGCGTCCACAGTGCCGTAGTAGGGGGAGTGCGGCTGCTCCTCGAACGCGGCCGACTCCCCGTAGCGCAGTTCGTGCAGGATCCGGCCCGGGTCCTCCTCCAACACGTCGTCGGTCCGAACGCCCTGCAACGACGCGAGGATCCGCAGCGTCGGTGGGGTCAACGACGGGGTGACGGGCAGGGTCTGCAAGCAGGTCAACAGGCTGTCGCGACCGAACAGGGTCATGAACCAGGGCAACCCGGCCGCAGGCACGCTCGCGCCGCTGAGCGAGAGCGGGGCGAAGCGCAGCGCCGCCAGGTCCACCAGGCTGCGGTGGTAGACCTGCTGGAGGCCGACGCTGTCGGTGTCCAGGGTCGGGGCCGCCGCGACCCACGCCTGAACGCTCGTCGGCAGAGTGGAGTCGTCCGGCCGAAGGGCGCGCAGGGCTTCGCGCAGGTCGACGCCGTCCGGGCGCAACGCCAGCATGGCGGCCTGCAACCGGGTGGACCACTGCTGCCCGGGGCGCAGCCGGACCGCGAACCGGAGGCCGCCCGGGTGGAACTCCGCGGGCTCACTCGCCGACACGACGACCTCACGTCGGTAGGTGCCGCGCCGGTAGCCCAGGCGCAACTCGTCCGGGCCGACGTGCGTGTAACGGGCGCCGGCCTTGTCACCGCTGTCGAACTTGATCTCGAAGATGTCGGCGAAGTCGGCCGCCACCTCCAGGCGCACGTCGAGCGTCATGTCCCGCTCGCCGTAGTTGAAGATCGTCAGCGACTCGGTGAGATCCGGGCCGATGCGCCGACGCCGAATGGCCGACACGTCGGCCTCCACGTAGTCCACCGCCGCGCCCGGCACCACGAAGAACGTGACCTCGAAGTACTGGCTGTCGTCCACCGACAGCGCGGTCATGCACTCGCCGTTGACGGTGAGCCGCCAGCGGGACAGGAAGCGCGTGTCGGCGGCGAAGAGGCCGACCGGGGTGCTCGGGGACGACTCCACGTCGCCGCTGGCGTCGGACACCATGAAGGTGTTCCCGTCGATGCACGCCACGGTGCCCGCGATGTCCCTCATCGATCACGTCCCACTGTCGGGGTCGTCGCGCTGGAGCCGTCCGGGCTCACGCGGAAACAGCCGCCCGATGCGCAACGCCAGAGCGAGGTCACCATCCACCATGATCTCGCCCCGGGTGATCGCCGCCAGCCCATTCACCTCGCCCCGCGCCATCGCCTCCGCGACCTGCGCGGACACCTGGATCACCGTGGTGGCGGGGCCACCGCTTCGGGTCACCCGCATCCGACCATGATCGATGTCCAGCAGCCACTGCTCCAGGTGGCCGTCGTCGCGGATGTCGAATCGCACGCTGCCACAGACCTTGCTGAACCGCGGATCCTGGCCAGCGACCGTCAACCGCTCGAAGAAGGCGCTGGTCGCCGACATCCCACCTCCTCGGGCGCTGGTAAGAGCGGATGCCGGCTACCCGGTGCCGCGCACTCCTAACGCCGGGCGGCGCCCCTTGTTCACGGTGCGAGCGAGAAGCGGGTCCAAGTGGTCGCGTCCGTGGTGACGAGGACGTGGTCCGGCTCGCCCGTCGACCCGTCGTCGCGCCCGAAGAGCCAGGCGTAGCCGGGCGCGACACTGACCGAACCAACGAGCCGGCCGTACTCCCGCGCGACTGTGAAGTGCTCCCCGTCGTCCCGGCTGACCAGCAGCCGCGCGCGGCGGTCGGGTTCGGTGCCCCCACCGGGAGTGATCGCCAGCAGGGACCCGTCCGACCCCACAGTGAGGTCGTAGTGGATCTGATCCGACAGCTCGGCGCCGGTGTCCGTCCAGGTCTTCGCGCCGTCAGTGGTCCGCAGCAGCCGCGCCCTGCCACCCGCCGTGGACGATTCGGTCAGCACGTACCCTTCCTGGTCGTCGATCCCGACCGCCGTGATCACGTCCCCGCCGTCGCCCACCTCCCAGGTGGTCCAGGTGGCGCCTCGGTCGGCGCTGCGGGCGACGGTCGATCCCTGGGCGCTCGCCATCCGGTACGTGGCCCAGATGCTGCCGTCCGCTGCCGGGTAGAGGCTGAACAGCGCACGCCACGAGGGTGCCGTGGCGGTGAGCCGGTACACCGTTCCGCTCGACGGGTCCACCGCCAGCGGCTCCAACACCGGCCTACAGCCGAACCCGCAGAGGACCGGTCGGGCCGTAACCGGGAACGTGGGTACGGCGACGATCGCGGAAGCCGCGTCCCGCCAGGTGCGGCCGTAGTCGGTGGAGATCTGGGCCAGCCCCGAGTCGGTGACCAGGTAGGACCGCTCACCGAGTACGAAGAAGTCAGTGCCGCTGCCCGGCGTCCCGGCGGCGATGCCGGCCGCACATCGGGTGCCCTCGAAGCGCGCCGCGTCCCAGTCCGACCAGCTGCGGCCGCCGTCACCCGTGTAGGCGAAGCGCACGACGCAGCCGTCCTGCCGTACGTCGACCCCGGAGTCGGGCCCGGTCAGCGTGAACTGGCTGAACTGCGCACCCGACGGTGTCGGCGGGTCGGCCGGCGCGGCCCGGTCGGGCCCGACCACCAGCGGTACGACCGTCAGCCCGGCCAGTACGACCAGTGCGGCCGTAACCATCGCTACCGACCGGCGCCGACGGGACCGGGCGGTGGTCCGCAGGTCGTCGAGGGGCGGCTGCGAGACGGCCTCGGTGACGGTGTCCACGTCGAATCCGGAGAACTCACGACCGGACATCGATCCTCCCGGTTTCCGTAGCGTCGGTGTCGGCGAGCAGCGCCGACAGGGCGACCCGGCCCCGCGACAGCCGGGACTTCACAGTCCCGGACGACACGCCCAGCGTGGCCGCGATCTCGTCCACCGGCAGGTCGACGAGGTAGTGCAGGGCCAGCGCGACTCGCTGCCCCTCCGGCAGCACGCGCAGCGCCGCGAGCAGGGCGAGGTGCTCCGGGGAGTGATCGGCGACGGCCGGCGGCGGACCGATGCGGCGCAGCAGCCCGTCGAGCTTCCGACGGCGGCGGAACCGGCTGCGGGCCCAGTTCACCGCGACCCGACGCAACCAGGCCTCCGGGTTCTCCAGCCCGGCGAACCGCCCCGGCGCCATCAGCGCTCGGGTGAACGCCTCCTGGACCGCCTCCTGCGCCTCGGTCAGGTCGCCGGTCACCGCGTACAGCTGGACGACCAGGCGTCGGAAACAGCCGGCGTAGAGCTCGGAGATCAGATCGCCGTCGGACACCGTCACCCCCCTTCTCCACCACTCCCACCAACGGGCCGGGGAGAAGGTTCCGGTGTCCGGCCAGAATCCGGGTCAGCCGAGGTTGAAGTCCACCACGACCGGCGTCCGTAACCGCTCGGCGCGGTGGGTCGGGCCGACGGTTACGGCGTTCAAGTAATCCAAATCGGGTCAATGTCGCGATGCCGACCGTTGCCGCAGGCGTTCCCGCCCACACCGACCGCATCGGACGTTCTATCCCGAACCCGGCGCACGCGGCACCGGCACGACATAGCGTCACGGGGGCGGGACCACCGCTGCCCCGCCGGCGGACCGGCGGCGACGCCCACCGGAAGGGACCGGACATGAGTCGTGTCGACACAGTGCTCCTGCCGGAGCTGGACGGGCCGGTGCCGGCGACGCTGCCGAGCACGCTCGGCCTGCTGAGCCTGGCCCTGGGAGTGGGCGCGCTGGTCGCGCCCGGACCCCTCGCGCGACTGACGGGGGTCGACGACTCCCCGGCCGCGCGGGCCGTGCTTCCGGCCATCGGCCTACGGGAGCTGGGCAGTGCCGCCGGCCTGCTCAGCGGCCGCCGCCCGGCCGGCTGGGCCTGGAGTCGGGTGGCCGGCGACGCCATGGACCTCACCCTGCTCGGACGGGCCCTCGCCGACCGCGGCGGTGAACGCCGCCACCGGGTCGCGCTGACCACCCTCGCCATCGCCGGCATCGCCGCCGTCGACGTGCTCGCCGCCGTACGCGTCGGCCGGGATCGACGGGCCCGCGCCCGGGTGATCCGGATGCAGATCGCGGTGACGGTGAACCGGTCACCCGCCGAGGCGTACCGGTTCTGGCGGGACATGGAGAACCTGCCCCGCTTCATGGCGCACCTGGAGTCCGTCCGCGCCGACGACCTGCGCCGCTCGCACTGGATCGCCCGTGGTCCGGCCGGGCACCGCGTCGAGTGGGACGCCGAGATCATCGACGACCAGCCGAACAAGTCGATCACCTGGCGTTCGCTGCCGGGGACCCGGGTGCCCAATGCCGGCCGGGTCCGGTTCGTGCCCGCACCCGGCGACCGGGGGACCGAGGTGCGGGTGGAGCTGCGCTACGCCCCGCCGGCCGGCGCGCTCGGCCGAGTGGTGGCGAAGCTCTTCGGCGAGGAACCCGAGCAGCAGGTCCGCGACGACCTGCGCCGGTTCAAGCAGGTCCTGGAGACCGGCGAGGTTGTCCGCTCCGAGGGCAGCCCCAACGGCATCTCCGTACGCCAACAGGCCATGCAGCGACCCGCCCAGCCGCTGCCGACGTCCCGCCGCTGACCGCCCGAGCTCTCCGAAAGGGACCGAGAATGAAGGCCACCGCCTGGATGGGCACCGACAGCGTCAAGGTCATCGACGTACCCGACCCGAAGATCATGAACGCCCGGGACGCGATCGTCAAAATCAGCACCACCGCGATCTGCGGCTCCGACCTGCACCTCTACCACGGCTACATCCCCGCGATGCGCAAGGGCGACATCCTCGGCCACGAGTTCATGGGCGAGGTGGTCGAGGTGGGCCCGCAGGTCCGCAACCTCAAGCCGGGCGACCGGGTGGTGGTGCCGTTCCCCATCGCCTGCGGGCACTGCTCGTCCTGCCAGCGCGGCCTCTACTCGGTCTGCGAGAACTCCAACCCGAACGCCGGCATCGCCGAGAAGATCATGGGGCACTCGCCGGCCGGCATCTTCGGCTACTCGCACCTGCTCGGCGGGTACGCCGGCGGCCAGGCCGAGTACGCCCGGGTGCCGTTCGCCGACGTCGGCCCGGTCAAGGTGCCCGACGAGATCAGCGACGATCAGGCGGTCATGCTGGCCGACGTGTTCCCGACCGGCTACATGGGCGCCGAGATGTGCGACATCAAACCGGGGCAGGTGATCGCCGTCTGGGGCGCCGGGCCGGTCGGGTTGCTCGCCGCGGCCAGCGCCCGGTTGCTCGGCGCGGAACGGGTGATCGTCATCGACCGGTTCCCGTACCGGCTTCGGCTGGCCAAGGAGCACATCGACGCCGAGACGATCAACTACGAGGAAGCCGACGTGCTGGACACCCTCAACGAGATGACCGCCGGTCGGGGCCCCGACGCGTGCATCGACGCGGTGGGCCTCGAGGGCCACCACGGCAACGCCGCCATGTACGCCTACGACCGGGCCAAGCAGGTCGCGCGGGTCGAGACGGAACGGCCGTTCGCACTGCGGCAGGCGATCCTCGCCTGTCGCTCCGGCGGGGTGGTCTCGGTCGTCGGCGCGTACGGCGGCTTCGTCGACAAGTTCCCGATGGGCGCTTTCATGAACCGCTCGCTGATCATGCGGACCGGTCAGTGCCACGTCCAGCGCTACACCCGACCGCTACTGGAGCGCATCCAGCGCGGCGAGATCGACCCGAGCTTCATCGTCAGCCACCGGATGCCGCTGCGCGACGCCCCGAAGGGCTACAAGATCTTCCAGAAGAAGCAGGACGACTGTACGAAGGTGCTGCTCAAGGTCTGACTGGCGATCCCCCCTCGGCCACCACCGCAGGTCGCCCCGCATGCACGCGACGAAAGCTCCGGGCACGTCTCCCGTTGTCCGGCAGCTAGCGTGTCGCCATGGAGAGTGGTGGCACGTCGGTGCCGGTATCGGTCGACCTCACTGTCCGGCTACGGCCGGTTGCCGAGCCCGACCTGGCGATGTTGGGGCGGTTCTGCACCGAGCCGGGCCTGATCGGGCTGGACTGGGCCGGCTTCCGGGACGCCGGCGCGCCGGCACGGCGGTTCGCCGTCGACGGCTACCTCGGCGAGGACGACGGACGGCTCGTCGTGGAGGTCGAGAAGGAGCAGGCCGCCGCCGGCGTCGTCAGCTACACCGCTGGGCGTTACGCCGGACGGGCGTCGTACTGGGAGATCGGCATCGTCCTGCTGCCGCCGTGGCGGGGGAGGGGCATCGGCTGGCGCGCGCAGGCGTTGCTCTGCGACTACCTCTTTCAGCACAGCCCGGCCCAGCGCATCCAGGCCGGTACGCACCCGGAGAACGTCGCCGAGCAACGGGCGCTGGAGAAGGCCGGTTTCCAGCTTGAGGGTGTCGTGCGGGCCAGCGAGTTTCGGGCTGGCCGGTGGCGCGACGGCCACCTGTACAGCCGGTTGCGCGACGACCCGTCCCCCTGGGACCCGACGGCGCAGGTCTGAGCCCTAGCGCGGGCGGACTCCCGGCTCCACCGTCAGGGTCCCCGCTGTCGCGTCGATCGTGGCGCGCGAGCCCAGCGGAACGGTGAGCTGCCCGTTGCCGTGCCCCAGCCGTAGCCCGCCCAGGACCGGCACGCCGAGGTCGGACAGGCGGTCCCTCAGCACCGCCGCCGCGTCCCACTCGCCCGGCCCGCCGACGCTGTTGGTGATCTGACCGATGACCACCCCGGCAACCCTGGACAGCACGCCCACCCGGCGCAGTTCGGTGAGCATCCTGTCGATGCTGTACGGAGCCTCGTCCACGTCTTCGAAGAACAGGATCGCGCCGTCGAACTTGGGGACATCCCCCGCGCCGAGCGAGGTGGAGATCAGCGTCAGGCAGCCGCCCAGCAGAGGCCCCGCTGCGCGCCCCGGCACCACCACGGGCGCGGCTGCCTCGGCCGGATCCCTGACGATCGTGACGGGTGCGGTGGTCATCACCGCCTGACGCAATGCCTCGGCCGACTCGGGGCCGGTGCGACTGTCGCTCCAATTGACCATGAGGCCGTAGAAGGTGACCAGGCCGGTCTCCCGCCAGAGCCGGCCCTGGAGGCTGGTGATGTCGCTGAAGCCGACGACCACCCGAGGATCGCGGCGGAGTCCGGAAACGTCGATGCGATCGACGATCCGCTGGGTGCCGTAGCCACCACGTGCGGCGAAGACCGCACGGATTCCCGGGTCGTTGAGCGCGGCGTTCAGGTCGGCCAGCCGCTCTTCGTCGGTGCCGGCCAGGTAGCCGTATTTGGTGAAGACGTGCGTGCCCAACTCGACCTCCAGGCCCCAGCTGCGCAGGATCTCGATCCCGCGGGCCATGTTGGTGGGGTTGGGGGTGCCGCCGGGCGACACGACCCGGACCCGGTCGCCGGGTGCCAACACCGGCGCCCGCAACGGGCGCTTCGTGCCGCCCGGCGCGGCCTGCGCGGACGCGGCCTCCGCAGTGCCGACGAGCACCGCGCCACCGGCCGCCGCCGCTCCCATCCGCAGCATGTGCCGACGGGACAGGGGCACCCGCGTGGGTCCCTGGATCGTGGCTGGATCTGTTTCAGAAGTGGCCACCGGCGTCCCCTCATCGTGATCAGACGATGTGCGAGCTGCCACAGCCTACGACATTCATCAATGTCAGGCGGGGTCCACAAGGGACGCCGCTCGCTGCAACGCGCGGTGCCCCTGCACCAGCGGGCGGGCTTCCGGCACGGCCCGACCTGGCTCGGCTGGCAGGCCGAGTGACGTGACTGGCATGTTTTGTGAGGCCCCGCCCGCCGATGGCGGGAAGTCCGGATCCACGCGTGACCCCGTTTGTGGCCAGGGAGCCTGGGAACTCGCCCCGTTCGTCAGCAGGCAGGCCTGACGGCATGCCGACGAGACCGAAGGAGCGGGCATGGAGTACGAGCAGATGATCGCCACGGTACGACAGCGCGCGGGCCTCGGTGAGAACGAGGCCGTGCGGTCCATACAGGCCGTCCTCTCGGTGCTCGGCGAACGGCTCGCCGGACAGGAGGCCGACAACCTGGCGGCGCAGCTACCGGATCGGCTGGACGCGTCGGTCACCCGTAATCCGCAGGGCCGTCGGTGGGACATTGGTGAGTTCCTGAAGCACGTCGGCGACCGGGAGCAGGTCGCGGATGCGGACCAGGTGCGTCTACACGCCCAGGCGGTGTTGCGGACCGTCGCCGAGGCGCTCAACGACGACGAGCGTCACGACCTGCTCGCCCAGCTTCCCGGCGGCATCATCGATCTCTTCGGTGTTCCCACCCCGCGCGGCTGAGCGCCGCCCCCGCCGCAACCGGCGCAGAGCAGGTCAGCGTGGGGTCAGGTCTTGCGGACCGCGCTGGTGAAGCCGGCGATGAAGAGGGTGGCGAAGCTCCAGGCGAGCAGTTGCAGGATCCAGCCGGTGATGGTGAGGGTCTGACCGGCACCGGTGTCGGTCGGTTGGCAGCGATCCCGAGCACCGGTCTTGAGTAGTGGGGCGCCGAGGTCGAGGCCGACACCGATCTGGTCGATGCTCGTGCAGGCGGTGGCAGGTCCGCTGGCCACCGCCTTCTGCGCAAGGCCGCCGTGGTGGCCGCCGACGACGCTGAGCGCGACGGCGACCGCCAGTGTGGCGAGGAGCAGGAGCAGGGCGCGCCAGGGCTGGTAGCCGTAGCCGAGGGTGATCCCGATGAGGCGACCCCAGGCGCGTTCGGCGGAGCTCAGCCCGGCGCGCTGGAGCTGGTCACGGCGTTGGGCGATGAGGATGGTGCGGGCGTCGCGGTCATGGCCGGCGGCCCGGTAGACGGCGGCGAGCTGCTGGTAGGGCTGGGCGCTGTAACGGGGCGTGTCCTCGCGCAGCAGGGTCAGCCAGCGCCGCAGTGACGCCGGCCGCGGCTGCCCGCTGTAGGTGAGCCCCTCCACCTCGACAAGCGGTCCCGGGCCCGGTGCCGTACGGGACAGCCGATCGGTCTCGAGGCGGAGAGCCCCACCGACCCTGGTCCCGGCCAGCACCAGCACCACCACCTCGTCACCGCCGCTGGTGGCACTGAACCCGCCATCCAGGAGCACGTCCTGGTCGACCCGAAGGCCGTTCAGGTCGAGGGCGGGGCCGACCGTGTTCTCCAGTTGCGCCCCACCGCAGGCCAGAAGCCCACCGATGTGGGCGCCGGCCAGGCCGACGCCGCCCCACTCACTGGCGCTGCGGGCGGTGAAGCCACGATCCAGGGCCAGGTCCCGGTCGACGGTGAGGCCGTCGGCGTCGAGGACCGGTCCGGCGGTGTTCGTGAGCCGCGCACCGCCCGCGCTCAGCGACCCGATGTGCGCGCCGATGAACCGGATCGTGCCCTGCTCGCTGGCGCTGCTGGCGCTGAAGCCGTTCCAGAGCAGCACGTCCTGGTCGGCTCGAAGGTTGTCGGCGTTGAGAGCCGGGCCGACGGTGTTTTCTAGCCGTGCCCCACCGCAGTTGAGCTGGCCGCCGATGTGGGCACCGAGCAGCCGGATCGTGCCGCGCGCGCTGGGGCTGGTGGCGGTGAAGCCGTCATTCAGGAACACGCTCTGGTCGACGGTGAGGCCGTCGGCATCCAGGGCCGGTCCAGTGCTGTTCTCCCACCGCGCGCCGCGGCAGTCCAGTGTGCCGACGCGGGCGGCAGCGAGACGAATGGTGGCGGCGACGGTGTCAGCGCTCACCGTGCTCCATTCGAGCGAGAGCGCCCAGGCCGTACAGCGCGTGGCCTCCAGTGCCGCGTCCGCTGAACCGGGCGCCTGCTCGATGCGGCACCCGCTCAGGGCGACCGCCGACAGGCGGGCGTTGCGAAGGTTCACACCGTCGGGCAGCAGGCAGTCGCGCAACTCCAGCGCCAGGTCACTGATGACGTTCTCCAGGTCGATCTGGCCGACGATCCGGGCCCCGCGCAGCCGCAGGCCATGCGGGTCGGGCTCGCTGACCAGCCGGCCGCGCGCCAGCTCACGGATGACCGAGGCCGAGATCGCGTGGTCGTCGCCCCAGGAGCGCATCGCTTCTTCGTCGACCGGCCCGTCGCCGGCCAAGTCGAGCACCTCGCCGCGGGCGACGGACTCGATCAGTCGCTGCTCCACCGCGGTGTGCGTCGCGCCGTTCACATCCCGCACCCGCTGGGCGCCCGCTGACGTCATGGCACCCATCATCAACGACAGGCGCGCCGAGCGGTCGGCGCAGCGGGGCGGCTCGACCGAGAAACGTTCCTGCCGGCAGTGAACCGAGCGGACGCGCTTCGCACCACCGCGGGCCGCTGGGTCGGGACGCGGTCGGGGGTCCAGAGGGGCACCCGAGGGCTTAGGGGATCGGCCACTCGTGCACCGGCCGGTTGCTGTGCATCAGGTCGACGTAGTGCCGGACCACCTCGCGCAACGCCTCCGGCCGGTCCAGGTGGTCGGCCGACTCCAACCGGTGCAGCGTCTCCACCTGCCAGGTCGCGCCGTTGCGGCTGGTCAGGCAGCGCTGCTCGATGATGCCGAGCAACCGGTCACGCTCGGCCGGGTCGAGCCCCCACCGGTCCAGGCCGTGATGCGCCATCGGCAGCAACCGGCGCAACACCAACTCGGTGACGGGCAGGTAGCCGAGACCGGGCCAGAAGACCTGCGCGTCGATGCCGTGTCGGGCGCAGCTGGTGAAGTTCTCCTCGGCGGCGCTGAACGACATCTGCGACCACAGTGGCCGGTCCGATTCGGCGAGGGCGCGCACCAACCCGAAGTAGAAGGCGCCGTTGGCGATGGTGTCCAGCACGGTCGGACCGGCGGGCAGCACCCGATTTTCCACCCGCAGGTGCGGGCGGCCCCGCGATACGTCGTACACCGGGCGGTTCCACCGGTAGACGGTGCCGTTGTGCAGGCGCAACTCGGCCAGATTGGGCACCTCACCGGCGGCGAGTGCCTGCGCCGGATCCTCCGGATCGCAGACCGGCAGCAGCGCCGGGAAGTAGCGCACGTTCTCCTCGAACAGGTCGAACACGCTGGTGATCCAGCGTTCACCGAACCAGACCCGGGGGCGTACCCCCTGGGCTTTGATCTCTTCCGACCGGGTGTCGGTGGCCTGCTGGAACAGCGGAATGCGGGTCTCGCGCCACAGCTCCCGGCCGAAGAACAGCGGCGAGTTCGCGCCGACCGCGACCTGGATGCCGGCCACCGCCTGGGCGGCGTTCCAGTAGTCGGCGAACTGGGCCGGGCTGACCTGGAGGTGGAACTGGGTGCTGGTGCAGGCGGCCTCCGGGGTGATCGTGTCGGCGGTGACCGCCAAACGTTCCACCCCGCTGATGGCGATCGGCAGATCCTCACCGCGGGCCGCGAAGATCTGCTCGTTGAGCAGCTTGTAGCGGGGGTTGGCCGACAGCGTTTCGGCGGTCAGGTGCTCGGGGCGCAGCGTCGGCAGGATGCCGATCATGACCATGTGCGCGCCGATCGCCCGGGCCTTCACCTCGGCGGCGTTGAGGCTGGCCCGCACGTATTCCTCGAATTCGGCAGTGCCGGTGCCGGTCAGCCGGCGCGGCGGCACGTTGATCTCGATGTTGAACTGGCCCAGCTCGGTCTGGAAGCTCGGGTCGGCGATGGCCGCCAGCACGTCGGCGTTGCGCATCGCCGGATTCGACGCCTCGTCGACCAGGTTCAGCTCGATCTCCACGCCGGTCATCGGCCGGTCGAGGTCGAAGCGGGACTCGCGCAGCATCTCGGCGAAGACATCCAGGCAGCGGCGGACCTTGTCGCGGTACCGGGCTCGATCCTCTCGACTGAAGGTTCGTACGCCGACGTCCTCGCCCATGGTCACCACCCCGTCACCGCTGGTCCCCCTAACCTCGCACGTGATCGGCGGGCGGGGGAAGACCCGAGGACCCTTTCCTACCCAACTGCCCGCCCCGTTAGCCCAGCCGGAGCCGACCGATAGCATTGCGGTCCGAGAGGTGGTGGCGTGCGGATGCGCGAGAAGGTGACCCGGCTGTTCGTCGCGGCGGCGATCGCCGAGGCCTGCTCCTGGCTGGCCCTGCTGGTCGGCATGCTGGTCAAGTACGGTCCGCCGGACAACGAGCTGGGCGTCAAGATCTTCGGGCCGATCCACGGCGGCCTGTTCGTCGCGTACGTCCTGCTGGTGCTTGCCGTGGCCCGGCTGCACCGGTGGAGCCTGCTGGCCACGGCGGTGGCCCTGGCCAGCGCGGTGCCGCCGTTCGCCACCCTGGCCTTCGAGCGCTGGGCCCGCCGCCGGGGCATGCTCGGCGCCGACCGGCAACCGGCCCGCGAGCCCGTCCCGGTCAGCTGAGCCGCCGACCCGCCCGCGCACCCCACCCGCTGAGCTGAGCCGCCGAGCCGCCCGCCCGGCGGACCGATCAGGTCAGCGCGGAGCAGGCCGCGATGCCGGCCAGTAGCAGCGTGCCCAGGAACGCCTGCAACAGCAGTGGCGGCCCGAGATGCGACCAGAGCGTCGCCGTACGCGGGGTCAGCAACTGCCCGGTGGTGAGGTTGACGATCCGCTCGATCCGGGGCGGCAGCTCCGGGTCGCGTTGCGGGCGCAGGGTGAGCTGCACCTGATCGGCCGGGTGCAGGGCGCTCTGCGGCAGGTGACCGTGCAGCTCCACCTCGCAGAGCTGACCGGCGGTGTTGCGTAGCCGCACCGGGGTGACCAGGTATTCCGGGCCCTGCTTCAGCTCCTTCCAGCGACGGCGGGTGCTGCCGCCGCCGAACGAGAAGAGCGAGCGCAGCAGCAAAGCGGGCAACCGGGCGAAGGCCGCCGCGGCGAGCACCGCCACCAGCACCGGCTGACCGATGCGTACCTCACGGGTGTAGCCGTCGAGCAGGCGGATCAGCCGCCCGGTGACGATTCGTTCCGTCGGGTGCACGATCCGTCGGGTATCGAGTCCGCTGTCCATTCCCACCACCGAGAGTCCGCTTGTGTTCACAGATCGTATCGACGTCCTCGGTTGAACGACGTGAATGAAACCTGGTCACGGGCTCACGGCCGCGAGGTGACATCCCCGGCGACCCGGGTAAGCGGGGGGCCGAGCTGGAAAGGGGTCGAGCATGCAGCTGTCCTTCCTGCGCCCGCTCTACGACCGTCCCGGGCCGTGGTGCTCGGTGTATCTGGACGCCTCCGCGGACACGGAGGACGCCAAACCCGCGTTGGACCTGCGCTGGCGTGCCCTGGAACGCAGCCTGGCCGAACAGGGGGCGGACGAGGCGAACATCGCCGCGCTGGACCGGGTGGTCCGAGGTCACGATCCGATGGTCGGGGACTACGGCCTGGCGCTCTTCGCCAGTCACGGCCACGTGGTGCTCTCCGAATACCTGTCCGCGCCGCCACTGCGGGACCTGGCCAACGTCGGCCCGTTGCCGCACGTGATGCCGCTGCTCGCCCAGCGCGGCGAACAGGTGGCCTGGGTGCGCGTGGTCGCCGACCGGCTCGGCGCCGACGCGATGGCGGTCAGCGCCGGCGGGGTGCCCCGGCGAGCACACGTCGCCGGCCGGGACGAGTACCCGCTGCGGCGGGCGAAGCCCGGCGGCTGGTCCCAGTCGCGCTACCAGCGGGCGGCCATGGAGGCGTGGCACCAGAACGCCGGCGACGTCACCGCGGCGACCGTGCAGCTGGCCGACCGGGTCGGCGCGGACGTGGTGGTGGTCGCCGGTGACGTCCGGGCCACCGGAATGATCGCCGCCCAGATGCCGGAGCGCTGGCAGGACCTGGTGGTCCGTACCGACGCCGGGTCGCGGGCCGGCGGCGCCGACCAGACGATGCTGGACGACCTCACCGTGCAGACCATCGCGGAGATCGCCGACCAGCGGATCAGCGACGCGCTGGACAAGTTCGGCGTGCAGGAGGACGTGGGCGGCGGCCTCGACGCGGTCGTCTCGGCCCTGCAACGCAACCAGGTGGACATGATGATCATCGTCGACGACCCGTCGGCCAACGGTGAGTTGTGGATCGGCGCGGAACCCACCGAGATCGCCGTCGACCCGGGGCAGTTGGCCGCCATGTCGGTGGCCGACCCGCAGCGGGTACGCGCCGACGCGGCGCTGGTCCGAGCGCTCGTCGGCACCGACGCGGCACTGACCGTGCTCGGCGCCGACGAGGCGCCCGACCTCACCGACGGCGTCGGCGCGGTACTGCGCTACGTCGACCCCAGCACACCGGGGCGCGGCAATGGTTGACCGAACGGTTGCGGACGTCGTGGTGGAGCGGCTGCTGGCCTGGCGGGTACCCCGCGCCTTCGGGTACCCGGGCGAGGCGATCGCTCCACTGGTCGACGCGCTGGACCGCACCGGCGGCGAGCCGGCGTTCATCCCGGCCCGGCACGAGGAGACCGCCTCGTTCATGGCCACCGGGCACGCCAAGTTCACCGGCGGCATCGGGGTCTGCCTCGCCACCCAGGGGCCCAGCGCCGTCCAGCTGCTCAACGGCCTGTACGACGCCAAGCTGGACAGCAAGCCGGTGGTGGCCATCGTCGGGGAGGACATCTCCGGGCCGCTCGGCGGGGCGCACCAGGAGATCGGGCTGAGCCGGCTCTTCGGGGACGTGTGCAACCAGTTCGTCCGGTACGGCCGCAGCCCCGACGAGGTGGGGGCGCTGCTGGACCAGGCGTTCCGGACGGCGGCGGCGACCCGCAGCCCGACGTGCGTGGTGCTGCCCCGACAGTTGCAGGAGGCGCTGGTGCCCGACCTCCAGTCGTACGGCGCTGGGGTGATCACGGCGACGCCCGGCGAACCGCTGGCCCGGGTCCTGCCGCACGAGGTGGACCTGGACGCCGCCGCGCAGCTGCTCAGCGGCGGCCAGCGGACCGCGATCCTGGTGGGCCAGGGCGGTCGGGACGCGGCCGCCGAGATCATCGAGATCGCCGACCGGCTGGGCGCCGGGGTGGCCACCTCGCTGCTCGGCAAGCCGGTGCTCGACGAGCGGTTGCCGTTCCACACCGGGGTGCTCGGCGAGGTCGGCACCCCGGCGGCGGCCGAGCTGATGGGTGGTTGCGACACGCTGTTGATGGTCGGCACCAACGACCCGTGGACCGACTACTTCCCGATGCCCGAGCAGGCGCGCACGGTGCAGATCGACATCGACGGCCGGCGGATCGGCACCCGGTACCCGGCCGACGTGCCGCTGGTCGGTGATGCCGCCGAGACGCTGCGTGCGCTGCTGAGCCGACTGCGCGGCCGGCCCGAACAGCAGTGGCGCGCCACCGTGGAGAGCTCGGTGGACCGGTGGCGGGAGGTCGCCGCCGAGCGGGCCGCCGCCGCCGCGGACCCGGTCAACCCACAGTTCGTCCTTCAGGAGTTGTCCGCCCGGATGCCCGGCACCGGCGCGGTCGCCGTCGACGTCGGCTCGGTCCTCTACTGGTACGCCCGGCACCTGACCCTGCCGCCCGGGGTCAACGCGCAGTTGTGCGGCACACTCGGTTCGATGGGCTGCGCGCTGCCGTACGCGGTGGCGGCCAAGCTCGCCGCCCCCGACCAGCCGGTGGTCGCGCTGGTCGGTGACGGGGCGATGCAGCTCAACGGGCTCGCCGAACTGATCACCGTGTCGCACCTCTGGCAGCAGTGGCGCGACCCGCGACTGGTGGTGCTGGTGCTCAACAACCGGGACCAGAACGGCATGGGTGGCGGGCGACGACCGTCGTCCGACCCGACCCACCGTCGCCCCGACGTGCCGTACGCCGGGTGGGCCCGGCTGCTGGGGCTGCACGGGGTGCGGGTGGACCGCCCGGAGCTGGTCGGCGCGGCCTGGGACGAGGCCCTCGCCGCGGACCGCCCCTGCGTCCTGGAGGCGGTCGTCGACCCGGCGGTGTCGCTGGCGCCGCCGGAGCCCGCTTTCGCCGACCTGCGCGGCCTGTACGCCGAGGGCGCTCCGGCCCGGAAGGTCCGCGAGCAGGTGGAGGTCACCGCGAACGCCGACGATCTCGTTTAGCCACCCCGGACCAGGGCATCAGTAGCGGCCCGACGACGCTGGAGGTCCCATGTCCGAGCCCGCCGACCGCCGCTACGGTCCCGCGACCCTGCCGACGGCGCGGGGGCCGCTCTCCGCAGCGGTCGTCGAGGCTCTGCGGCGCCCACCTTGCGACCTGCCGGCCGATCTCGGCGTCGACCTCGACCCGGCGGACCCGATCACCGACGAGGACCTTCAGCTGACACTGTTCCTCTGCTACGAGCTGCACTACCGGGGTTGGCTCGGGGTGGACGAGTCGTGGGAGTGGCAGCCGACACTGCTGGCGCTGCGTGCCCGCTGCGAACGGGTCTTCGAGGCGGCGCTGCGCCGGCTGGTCGGCGCGCCGTCGGTGCCCGCCGCCGGGGTGGCGGCCGGCCTGGCCGAGCTGGTCGCGGCCGACGACGGGCCGTCGCTGGCCGCGACGCTGCAACGCCGCGCCGACCTCGTTCAGTTCCGCGAGTTCGTCGCCCACCGCTCCGTCTACCACCTGCGGGAGGCGGACCCGCACAGCTGGGCGCTGCCCCGCCTCGGTGGCCCGGCCAAGGCCGCGCTCGTGGAGATCCAGACCGACGAGTACGGCAACGGGCGGCTGGACCGGATGCACGCCGAGCTGTTCCGGGGCACCCTCGACCGGTTGGGCCTGGACACCGGCTACGGCGCCCACATCGACGTGGCGCCGGCGGTGACGTTGGCGACCAACAACCTGATGTCGCTGTTCGGGCTGCACCGACGGCTGCGCGGCGCGCTGCTCGGGCACCTGGCCGCGTTCGAGATGACCTCGTCGCTGCCGAACCGTCGCTACGGCAACGGGCTGCGCCGGCTCGGCTTCGACGAGGTGGCCACCCGTTTCTACGACGAGCACGTCGAGGCCGACGCGGTGCACGAGCAGATCGCCGCGCACGACATGTGCGGCGGCCTGGTCCGCGTCGAGCCGGCCCTCGCCCCCGACGTGCTCTTCGGCGCGGCGGCCGGGCTCGCGGTGGACCGGCTGTTCGCCGCGCACCTGCTGGACAGCTGGGGCGCCGGCCGCAGCTCGCTGCGCGCACCCGCCCCGCCGGCCCTGCCGCCGAAGGTCTCGCTTGTCGCGTCGCCCGAAGTGGCCCCGCCCGCGCTCGTCTGATCCGAGGGGCTCGGCACATTCGGAAAGCGTGACGTGGCGACGTGGGGTCAGCCGTCGCGGGTGGTACCCGCGCGGAAGTTGATCGCCTTGTGGGTGCCGTCGCAGAACGGCTTGAGCGCCGACTTGCCGCACCGGCACAACGCCACAGTGCCCCGCCGCGCGTCGATGCGCTCGCCGTCAGGGGTGACCAACGCGAAGTCGCCGCGGACGAGCAGCGGTCCGTCCTCGTACGGGGTGATCGTGGCGGCGGCTGGCTCACTGGTGTCGTCGGTGCGCATGGCCCCGGAAGTGCCCGTCCTGGCCCTGGCGAAACCCGAGCCGCCGAACGCCGGTGATGACCGGGGCACCCCGCTGACCAGCGGAATGTGCCGCCGGGTGGGTGATGCCCCGTTTGAACCCCATCGGGACGGGAAGCCGGGCCGCGTGGTGAGCGAACGAGGCAAGGTGGGGCCGGTGCACAAGGTGCACAAGGGGCTCACGGCCGATGGCGCCGGTCTCGCCGGCGACCGGGTCGTGGCCGCGGGCAGCTCCGCCCGGGTGCTGGTCGCCGCCACCGCCCGGGCACTGCGCGGGGTCGACTGCGCGGACCTCGGGCACACCGGGCCGACGTCGCGGTTCCCCGGCGCCCCCGAGCCGGTACGCCGTGCCGCCGTCACCCGCGCCGCCGGCCGGGTCGCGCTCACCGTGGCCCAGATCGACGAGGTGGACGCCGCCCGGGTGGCCCGCTGGTTCGTCGACCAGTACCCCCGCCGGCGCTACCCCGGAGTGCTGATCGGCTCTCCGCACGGCGCGGCAGCGCACCTCGCGGTGGCCCTCGGCGTGCCGTGGCTGCCGGCGGGCTTCGAGATGACCGTGCACTGGTCCGACGGCGGGGTGGACCGCCCGGCGGACGCCGCGGAGCACGGCGCGGCACTCGCCACCCGGTTGCTCGCCGGCAACGCCGACCTGCACCTGCGCCAGGTGCACTGCCCGGCCAGCCGTGGCGCGCTGACCGGGGCGACCGTGGCGCTGACCGCCGCGTGGAGGGCCCTACCGGCCGCGTACGCGCAGTTCCTGGCCGACCGGCTGGTGCCGGGTGCCCCCGTGCTGCTGGTCCGCGACGCGCGCACCTGGCCGGTGCTGGAGCGCGGACCGGGGCACAGCTTCCAGGTCGGCTGTCCGGGCAGCGGGCTGGACCCGGTGGACTTCCACCCGGACAGCCACGCGTTGCGGCAGGTGCTGCGCTCCGTCGGCGGCGACGCGACCCGGTGGGAGCCGCCGGAGGTGTCCGTACCGTCGGCGTACGCCGAGCACGGCGTCGACTCGGGTTTCGAGTTGGCCGCGCGGGACTGGTCCACCCGCCACCAGCACCCGCTGCACCGGGTGTTGGTGCCCCGGCCGGCGGCCCTGAGCGCGGGCGTGGCCGACCTGTACCGGCGGTGGCTGCGGCGGGCCGGCAAGACCGGCGACCGGTTGGTGGTGGAGTGCGGTCGACTGCTCGACCCGTGGCAGGTGGTGCGGGCGGGGCTGGTGCCGTACTGGTGTGAGAACGCCACCCGCCGCAGCGTCGACGAGGCCGAGTGGTGGCTCGCCGGCAGCGAGGCGTTCAGCTCGGTGGACGTGTTGCCCGAGCCGCCCGGGGTGCGCTCGCCCGCGCTGGCCGGGCTGCCGCAGTGGCTGGCCGTCGCCGCGTTCGGCCGGCGGCGTCGGGCGCTGGACCGCACCACCGCCCGGGGCTACCCGGTCACCTCGGTGCCCACCCGCCGGGCCACCGAGGTGCTGCGTGCCCAGCCGTACGACCTGCCCACGCCGCCCCCGCTGGGGGTCGCCGAGGCACTGGCCGTGCTCCGCGACAGCGGCGGCCACCAGGGGTTGCTGGTCTCCTGAGACGAGCACGCCGAAACATCCTCGCGAACCCGGGGTCCCGTGATTGAGTACCTACGGAGCGGGAACATCGCTGGCTGCGACGGCCTGATTGCGCTGCGTAGAGGCGGTGTCGCCCGCTGGCATCCCAGTCACTGACCCACTTTCCGGCCCGGTGCGTGGCTCGACCACGCGCACGACCGGTTTCCCGATCCGGGCGGGGGACCTTCCTGAGGGAGGCGCGGATGTTCGGACAGACGAGCACGACCACGACCACACCACCACCCACCGATCGCGGTCTGGAGGATCTCGACGCGGCGGCGATGGCGTACGCGGCCCGGATCGCCGGGCTGCCACCGGAGCGGCGGGGGGAGGCCCGGGACGACCTGGTGCGCTTCGCGCTGCCGTTCGCCGGCCGGCTGGCCCGCCGCTACCGGGGGCGGGGGGAGCCGCTGGAGGACCTGGAGCAGGTGGCCCGGTTGGGGCTGGTCAACGCCGTCGACCGCTATGACCCGGAACGGGGCTCGTTCACCGCGTACGCCGCGATCACCATCGTGGGCGAGATCAAACGGCACTTCCGGGACCGTACCTGGGGCGTGCACGTGCCCCGCCGGCTGCGGGACCTGATCCTCGAGGTGGGGCAGGCCACCGCCGCGCTCACCAGCGAGCTGTCCCGGGCCCCGTCGGTGGCCGAGCTGTCGGCCCGACTGGAGACCCCGGAGGAGGAGATCCTCGCCGCCCTGGAGTCGGCGGCCGGCTACAGCCCGGCCTCGCTGAACGCGCCGGTGGGTGGGGAGAGCTCCGCCGAGTTCGGAGACCTGGTCGGCGAGTCCGACAACGCGTTGGAGTCGGTCGACGACCGGGTGACGGTGAGCGGTCTGCTGCACCGACTGCCCTGGCGTGAGCGTCGGATCCTCGCGATGCGCTTCTACGGCAACCAGACCCAGGCGGAGATCGCCGCCCGGTTCGGCATCTCGCAGATGCACGTGTCCCGGCTGCTGTCGCGGGCGCTCACCTGGCTGCGCCAGGCGATGCTCGCCGACGCGCCGCCGCCGTGGCAGAACGGCGCCGCCGAACCCGACCCGGGCAAGACCCGGATCTCGGTCAAGCAGAACGGCGACTCGGTGGTGGTCGAGGTCGGCGGCGAGATCGACCGCGACGGCGCGGACCAGCTGCGCCGGGCCATGCTGGAGGCGGTCACCGGCCAGCCCAGCGAGGTCGTCGTCGACCTGGTCGGCGCGGGTGGCTTCGACGCCGGCGGGATCGCCGCGCTGATGGCCGGCCGGGACGCGGCGGAGCGGACCGGGGTGCCGCTGCGGCTGACCCGGGTCCAGCCCGCGGTGCGCCGTTCGCTCACCGCCGCCGGCCTGGCGCCGGCTCGGGACTGACCGCACACGGACGAACGAAGGGCCGACACCCGCCGGGTGTCGGCCCTTCTGCGCGTACCCCTGGTCAGTGCTCTTCGGGGTTGCCGTCGCTGTGCGGGTGCCGCCAGCGCTCGTGCGGCTTCGGCGCGTCCTCGGCGTCCTTCGGCGGGTCGCTCTGCTCGAAGCTCGGCCGGCGGACGCCCTCGGGCTCCGGCACGTCCACGGGCCGGGCGCCGGAGCGCGGCGCCGGCTGGTAGTCGACCGCGTCGCGGGCGCCGTGCGCGCCCTCGGCGGACGGCGACTCCGGGACGTGGTGCTCCGTCCGCAGCTCCTCGGCGAACTGCTGCGGCGGCTTGGTGGTGCGCTGCGGCAGGTCGCGGCCCAGGTCGGCGACGAGCGGGCCGTACTTCAGGTCGAAGGCGGGGCGCTCGGAGCGGATCCGGGGCATCCGGTCGAAGTTGCGCAGCGGCGGCGGGCAGCTGGTGGCCCATTCGAGGGAGTTGCCGAAGCCCCACGGGTCGTCCACCGTCACCACCGCCCCGTACCGCCAGGACTTCCAGGCGTTGTAGATGAAGAAGAGGGTGGACAGGCCGAGGATGAACGCGAAGATGCTGGAGATCGTGTTCAGGGTGGTGAAACCGTCGGTGGGCAGGTAGTCGGCGTACCGGCGGGGCATGCCCTCGCTGCCCAGCCAGTGGTGCACCAGGAAGGTGCCGTGGAAGCCGATGAACATGGTCCAGAAGTGCGCCTTGCCGAGCCGCTCGTCGAGCAGTCGCCCGGTCATCTTCGGCCACCAGAAGTAGTAGCCGCCGAAGAGTGCGAAGACCACGGTGCCGAACACCACGTAGTGGAAGTGCGCCACCACGAAGTAGCTGTCGTGGGTGTGCCAGTCGACCGGCGGGCTGGCCAGCAGGACGCCGGTGAGGCCGCCGAGCAGGAACGTGACCAGGAAGCCGATGGCGAAGAGCATCGGCGTCTCGAAGGTGAGCTGGCCCTTCCACATGGTGCCGATCCAGTTGAAGAACTTCACACCGGTGGGCACCGCGATCAGGTAGCTCAGGATGCTGAAGAACGGCAGCAGCACCTGGCCGGTGGCGAACATGTGGTGCGCCCAGACCGTCATGGACAGCACGGTGATGGCGATGGTGGCCAGCACGATCCCGGTGTAGCCGAAGAGCGGCTTGCGGGAGAAGACCGGAATGATCTCGGTGATGATGCCGAAGAACGGCAACGCGATGATGTAGACCTCGGGGTGGCCGAAGAACCAGAACAGGTGCTGCCAGAGCATCGGCCCACCGGTGGCCGCGTCGTACACGTGCGCGTTGAGCAACCGGTCGGCGGAGAGCGCCAGCAGCGCGGCGGCCAGCAGCGGGAAGACGAGGATCACCAGCACGCTGGTGAACAGCATGTTCCAGGTGAAGATCGGCATCCGGAACATGGTCATGCCGGGCGCGCGCAGGGTGAGGATCGTGGTGATCAGGTTGACCGCGCCGAGGATGGTGCCGAGCCCGGAGACGACCAGCCCGAGCACCCACATGTTCGCGCCCACGCCGGGGCTGTTCTCGACGCTGCTGAGTGGGACGTACGCGGTCCAGCCGAAGTCTGCCGAGCCGCCCGGGGCGAGGAACCCGCCGACCACCATGAGGCCGCCGAAGAGGTACAGCCAGTAGGCGAGCGCGTTGAGGCGGGGGAACGACACGTCCGGTGCGCCGATCTGGATCGGCACGATGTAGTTGGCGAACCCGAACGCCGCGGGCGTGGCGAACAGCAGCAGCATCACCGCGCCGTGCGAGGTGAAGAGCTGGTTGTACTGCTCCGAGGAGAGGAACTGCATCCCCGGGCGGGCCAGCTCGGCCCGGATCAGCATCGCCTCCAGACCGGCCAGCAGGAAGAACCCGAACGAGGTCAGCAGATACAGCAGGCCGATCTGCTTGTGGTCGGTCGTGGCGAGAAACTTGATCAGGGAGTTGCCGGGGACCGGCGCTCGTACCGCTCCCGGGAAACCCCCGAAACGGGCCGGTGCCAGGATCGCCGGGCCCCGATCGCGACCGGGTTCCGTGGTTACCCGCTTGGGCATGGCTGCTCACCCCGTCGTGACGGCAGAAAGGACGGGCGTGCCTACCCGACCCTCGCACCATGTAACCAGGCCAGAGCGGTAATTTCGGTCAGAACGCTGGTACCGGGAGTAAGCGCCTCGAACGCTCAGGTTGCCGGCAGCATCGCCCAGACGGCCTTGCCCTGCCCGGCCGGGACGCTGCCCCACCGCTGGGTCAGCTCCCTGACCAGCATCAACCCTCGCCCGCCCTCGGCGTGCAGGTCCGTCCCGCCCGCCCGGGCCTGGGCGCTGCTGCCGTCCACCACCGCCAGGTGCAGATACGGCCGGCGCAGGGTCACCGTCACCTGCATCGGCGTGCCGGCGTGGCGCACCACGTTGCCGACCAGCTCGCTGAGCACCAACGCGGCCGGGCCGGACGCATCGGGCAGGTTCCACCGCGCGCACGCGTCGGTGACCAGCTCCCGGGCCCGCCGGCAGGCCTCGGCCACCGGCTCAAGCCGGGCCCGCATCCGCAACGGGGAGGTCGTGCCGGCCAGCCGGGTCGCCTCCGCGCAGTCCGCGGAGACCGGGAGCACCCGGCACGTGGTCGACTCGGCCAGCCACCGTGCGGCGATCGGCGACGGGGAGCAGAGCAGTACCGGCACGGCCGGCCACTCCTCGGCCCGGCGGGCGGTCGCGGCGAACACGGACAGCGCCAACCGGTCCTCGACGTTCACCTCGGCCATGTCGACCACCAGCGCCTCCGGCTGGTCGACCAGCGCCTCGGTCAGCGCGTGGTGCACCGAACGCATCGTGCCCAGGTGCAGCGGGCCGGCGAGCCGAACGACCGCCACCGGTGCCGTGGTGCGCACCTCGCAGGTGATCCGGCTCGACATCGGCGCCTCAATTCGCTGCTGGGTCGGGATCTGCCAACTACCCGAGGCCGTTCCCGATCAAACCGGACCGACGCCGGGGCGAGGCAGGTCACGTCCCGCAACCCCAGGTCAGGGACCGACCCGGCCGGTCAGGCAGGGGATCGGCGGTCAGGGACCGGCCCGCCCGGTCAGGCCGGGTCGGCGGTCAGCGACGGGGCCGGCCGGTCAGGACGCCCAGCGCGATCATGCCGACGCCCAGCCCCAGGTGCAGCCAGCCGTCGGCGTCGTTGACCGGCAGCACGTTCGCCCCGGTGTCGTGGTCCACCGCCAGCCCGTAGAGCCAGAGCACCAGGTAGACCGCGCCGCCGCCGATCAGGAACGCCCGAGCGCCGGTCACCGTCCGGGCCAACACCAGACCCACCACCCCGTACGCCAGGTGCACCAGGTTGTGCAGCACCGACACCTGGAAGACGCCGAACAGGTACGCGCCCGAGTCGTGGCCGGCGAAGCGCAGCGCGTCCATGCCACTGGTGATCCCCGGCACGAAGCCGAGCACGCCGACCAGCAGGAACAACACCCCCGCCGTGGCCGCCGCGCGACGGACCGGCGGTTTGCCGTCGGCCGGGTTGGGTCGGGCCCGGGAGTGCGCCATCGGTCCGACCATTCCCGGCTCCTCGTCGCGCGGCGGGCATGAGCGCTGCCGGCTACCCGCTGACGCGACCGGCAAACCGGCCGGCCCCGCCGTCGGTCAGGCCGGCAGCAACCTCGGCGCGCTCGCCGACTGCCGGACCCGCTCGTACAGCTCGACGTAACGCTGCGCCATCACCGCGGGCGTGAAGCGCTGCGCGGCCACCCGCCGGCACTCGTCGGGGTCGAGCAACTCGGCGGCGAGGACGAGGTCGTCCAGCTCCTCCTCGTCGGTGGTGAGCAGCCCGGTGCGGCCGTGCTCGATCAGCTCCGGCAGGCAACCCCGGGCGGTGGCCACCACCGGCGTACCCAGGGCGAGCGACTCGACGACCGCCGTGCCGCCCGGCTCCTCCCACCGCAGTGGGAACAGCGACGCGCGGGCGCTGGCGAGCAGGTCGTCGCGCTCCTGGCCGGCCACGGTGCCGACCCAGCGGACCAGGTCACCGTCGACGTGCGGTGCCACCTCGTCGAGGAAGAACCGCACGTCCGGGTTCTGTCGGGCCTCGTCGCCGGCCGCGGCCAGGTCGGCCGGCCGATGGTACGGGCCGACGGGGCCGGCCAGCACCAGCGGAATACCGACCCGGTGCGCGAGCCGGGCACCCACGTCCTGGCCCTTGCCCGGGTTGATCCGGCCCAGGATGAGCAGGTGCTCGCCCTTGTCCGGTCGGGGCCGCCGGTCGGCGTCGACGGCGAGCGGCGTGGACAGGTGCACGTGCCCCACCGAGTGCTCCCGCAGCGCCAGCGGGGCGCGGGCCAGCTGCGACGCGGAGACGCCGTTGACCCGGACCCGGTCGCCGCCGTCCAGGCTGCCGTAGAGAGCCGGGTGCTTGGCCAGGTCCCAGTGCAGGGTGTGCAGGGTCGGCGGTCCGGCCGGCCCCATCGCGGCGAGGGTCGCCAGACCGACCGCCTCGACGTGATCGTGCACCAGGTCGATGTCGTCGCGGGAGTGCAGCTCCCGGACCACCCCGGCCAGGTGCGCCTGGGCGATCCCGCAGACCTGGTTGTACGGCCGCTGCAAGGCGGCGAACTGCCCGTCGGCGAAGACCGAGATCTGCTCGTCCACGGGCAGGGTGCTGCTGCCCACCGAGGCGAGTACCACCCGTACGCCGAGTCGCCGCAGCTCCGGCACCAGCGTGGCGATGACGTTCTCGATGCCGCCGTAGCCGGGCGGTGGCACCGACAGCCACGGGCCGGCGTTCATCAGCACGGTGAGGTTCCTCGCGCTCACGCGGCGGCCACCCGGCGGCGGGGCACCCGGTGGCGCAGTTCGGCCAACGGCGGGCGCTCCTCGATGGACACGTCGCTGACCACGATCTCGCGGTCCAGGTTCGGCAGGGTGTCCGAGCCGCCACGACGGAACTGGGTCAGCAACGCCTCCGGTGAAAACCCGGGGGTCGCCCAGCCGCGCCGTTGCAGCCGGGACCAGGCGGTCAACATGATCTGCGCGGACATCCGGCCCAGGGCGGCGGTGTCCTGGTGGCGGTGCTTGCGCTCACCGAGGTCGACCTGCGCCAGTGCGTCCAGGCCGACCAGGTCGAGCAGGTCGATCATCATGGCCGTCTCCACCCCGTACCCGGAGACGAACGGCACCTGGGCCAGCACGTCCCGGCGACCTGCGTACTCGCCAGCAAGCGGCTGCACGAAGCCGGCCAGCTCCGGCCAGAAGAGGTTGAGCAACGGACGGGCCATCAACTCGGTCACCCGGCCCCCGCCGTCCTGCTCCACGCTGGCGGTGCCCACCAGGGGCCGGTGGTAGAAGCCCTTCACGAAGTCGACCGACGGGTCGGTCAACAGCGGGCCGAGCAGACCGCTCACGAAGTGCGGCCGGAACTCCCGCAGGTCGGCGTCGATGAACGCCACCACGTCCCCCTCGGCGGCGGCCAGCCCGGCCCAGAGCGCGTCGCCCTTGCCGGTGAGCCGGGGCAACCCCCGGGTCATCGCGTCCTGACTGACCACCTCCGCGCCGGCGGCGCGGGCCACCTGCGCGGTCCGGTCCGTCGAGCGGGAATCCACCACGATCAGCTCGTCGACCAGGGCCACCCGATCCATCAGGTGCTCCCGGATGGTCGACACGATCGCGCCGACGGTGGCCTCCTCGTTGCGCGCCGGCAGCACCACGCTGACCCGGGTCTCACCCTTGGCACGCAACAGTCGACGCACCGGCCAGTCGCCCGCCGACGTCGTCCGGTACGTGGCCCACGCCTCCACCACTGGTGAAACGCTCGATGTCGTATCCCGCACGGGCACCCCTCCGTTCGTGCGTGAAAAAACCGAAATTGGTTGTTCCCATTCCTCACCACGCGCTAACCGCTTTCTCGGCAACAGCTTGATCACAACGGTGACATCTCCGCGTTCCCTGGGGATGAACGTTTGATTGCGCACACCCCGGGGGACTGGTCCCATCGCTCATGAAAGGTCTTCAAAGGGGTGCCGAATGCGGGAATGCAGGGTGGGTCTGATCGGAGCCGGGGGAGTGGCACAACGTCACGCCCGGGTGCTGGCCGGCTTTGACGACGTCGAACTGGTCGGGGTCACCGACGTCGCGCCGGAGGCGGCGTCCGCGCTGGCCGGGCAGTACGGCGGGCAGGCCTGCGCCGACGTCGCCGAGCTGCTGGCCAGCGATCTGGACGCCGTGTACGTCTGCGTGCCACCGTTCGCGCACGGTCCCGCCGAGGAAGCGGTGATCGAGGCCGGGGTGCCGATGTTCGTGGAGAAGCCCGTCGCGGTCGACCTGAGCACCGCCGAGCGGATCGCCGACCTGGTCGCGCGGCGTGGGCTGCGCACCGCCGTCGGCCACCACTGGCGCTACCTGAGCGTGCTCGACCAGGCCCGCGACCTGCTCGCCGACCGTCCGGTGCGGATGGTCAGCGGCGCCTGGCTGGACAAGGTGCCCCCGGTGGCGTGGTGGTCGCGGCGGGACCGCTCCGGCGGGCCGGTGGTCGAGCAGGCCGCCCACGTGCTCGACCTGATCCGTGTGCTGGCCGGCGAGGTGACCGAGGTCACCGCGTACGGCAACGGCACCCCACCGCCGGTCGACGGCGCCGACATCGACTCGGTGACCACCGCCGCGCTGCGCTTCGCCGACGGCGCGGTCGGCACGCTCAGCGCCGCCTGCGTCCTCGGCTGGAAGCACCGCGCCGGCCTGGAGATCCTCGCCGACGGGCTTGCCCTCGCGATCACCGAGGACGGGCTGTCGATCCGCGACGCCGACGGCGAACGACACGTCCCCGCCGACCCGGAAGCCGCCCGGGTGGCGGTGGACCGCGCCTTCGTCGACGCCGTCCGCGGCATCGGCGACGACGTGCGCGTCCCGTACGCCGAGGCCCTCGCGACCCAGCGCCTGGCCCTCGCGGTGGCCGACTCGGCCCGTACCGGCACCACCGTGCGGCTCGCCACCGCGACCGCGCCGACGGTGCTCGCCACCGGGGTGACCGTCGATGCGTGACAAGGTCGTGGTGGTCACCGGCCCCGGCCGGGTCGACCTCGTCGAGCAGGACGCCGCCCCGCTGCGCCCCGGCACGTTCCGGGTCGAGACGCTGTTCAGCGGTGTCTCCGCCGGCACCGAGCTGAGCTACGTCAAGGGCACGAACCCCTACCTGAACGTCACCTGGAACGCCGACCTGGGGCTGTTCCAGCCGGGCGCGGCCAGCACGCCCTACCCGGTCACCCGACTCGGCTACATGCAGGTCGGCCGGGTGGTGGAGAGCGAGACCCCGGCCATCGAGGTGGGCACGGTCGGCGCGATGACGTACGGGCACCGCACCGGCTGGCTGGCCGACCCGGTCGCCGAACGGTTCGTGGCGCTGCCCGACGACCTGGACCCGCTGCTCGGCGTCTACGTCGCGCACATGGGCCCGATCTGCGCCAACGGTCTGCTGCACGCCGCCGCCGACCTGCACGGCTCCGACGTCCGGGCGCTCGGCGACGGGGTACGCGGCCGACGGGTCGCCGTCGTCGGCGCCGGTGTCGTGGCGCTGCTGACGGCATTGTTCGCCCGGCGCAACGGCGCCGCGTCGGTGGTGGTGCTCGACCCCACCCCGCAACGCCGCCAGGTCGCCGAGGCGCTCGGTCTGGAAACCCTCGACCCCGACGCGGACGACCCGGCGGTGGTGCTCAAGACCCGCTGGGCGCACACCGCCGGCGACCGGGGCGCCGACGTGGTGTTCCAGTGCCGGGGGCAGGCGTGGGCGCTGCACCTCGCCCTGCGGCTGCTGCGGCCCCAGGGCACCGTGATCGACCTCGCCTTCTACCAGGGCGGCGCGGACGCGGTCCGCCTCGGTGAGGAGTTCCACCACAACGGCCTGTCGCTGCGCTGCGCCCAGATCGGCCGGGTGCCGCGTGGGCTCGCGCCCACCTGGGACCGCGAACGGCTCTCCGCCGAGACCGTGGACCTGCTCAGGACGTACGGCGACGCGATCCGTAAGCACCTCGTCTCGGCGGTGGTGCCGTTCGACGAGGCGCCCGCCCTCCTCACCGACCTGGCCGACCGTCGCCGCCAGGAGCTTCAGGTGGTGCTCGCCGCCTGACCCGCCTTCGCCGCGTGCCGGGGCCGGCTACCGTTCGCGACATGAGCACCGTGCAGGACCGGCCGGTTCCCGGCGACACCTCGACCGACCGGCCGGTCGGCGGCAGCCCTGCGGGCCGGTCGGTCGGCCTGGCCGCGTTGCTGCCGTACCTGCGGGAGCACCGCGGCACCCTGGTCGTGGTGGGCGCGCTGTCGCTGATCGGCTCGGCGGCGTCGCTGGCGCAGCCGCTGCTCACCCGGTCGGTGCTCGAGCGGATCGGCGCCGAGCAGGGCGTGTCCCGGCTGGTGGCGGTGCTGGTGGCCCTCGTGGTGCTCGGCGCGGCGATCGGCGGGCTGCGCGACTACCTGCTGCAACGCACCGCCGAGGGAGTGGTGCTGGGCACCCGGCGCCGGCTCGCCGGTCACCTGCTGCGGCTGCCCATCGCCGAGTACGACCGCCGACGCACCGGGGACCTGCTCTCCCGGGTCGGCTCGGACACCACGCTGCTGCGGGCGGTCGTCACCTCCGGGCTCTTCGAGACGGTCACCGGGGCGGTGACGGTGGTCGGCGCCGGCACGGCCATGGTGCTGCTCGACCCGCTGCTGTTCGGCGTCACCCTGCTCGGGGTGGCGCTGGGGCTGGTCTTCGCCGCCACCTTCGCTCGCCGGGTCCGGGCGCTGGCCCGGGTCGCCCAGGAGCGGATCGGCGAGATGACCTCGGCGGTGGAGCGGGCCATCTCGGCGGCCCGGACAATCCGGGCCAGCCGCGCCGAGACCCGCGAGACGGAGGCCGTCACCGGCAGCGCGCGGGGGGCGTACGCGGCGGGGCTGCGGGTGGCCCGGGTGCAGGCGTTGGTCGGCCCGATCGGCTCGGTCACCGTGCAGGGCGCGTTCCTGCTGGTGCTCGGCATCGGTGGGGCGCGGGTCGCCGCCGGGGCGATCTCCGTCGGCGACCTGGTCGCGTTCGTCATGTACCTGTTCCTGCTGGCGTTGCCGCTGGGCCAGGTGCTGCGGGCGTACACCCAGTTGCAGTCCGGCCTGGGCGCCCTCCAACGGATCGAGGAGATCCTCGCCGTGCCCGCGGAGGGCGCGGACGACCGCCCGGCGCCCGCCGCCGCGACTCCGCGCCGCCCGAACCCGATGATCGAGTTCGACCGGGTGGGCTTCGGCTACCCGGGCGGCGAGCCGGTGCTGCACGAGGTCAGCTTCGCGGTCCCCGCCGGCACCCGGACCGCCCTGGTCGGTCCCTCCGGCGCCGGCAAGTCCACCCTGCTGGCCCTGGTCGAGCGCTTCTACGAGGTGAGCGCCGGCGCGGTCCGACTCGACGGCACCGACGTACGGGACCTGCCCCGCGACGCGCTGCGGGCCCGGCTCGGCTACGTGGAGCAGGAGGCCCCCGTGCTGGCCGGCACGCTGCGGGAGAACCTGCTGATCACCACCCCGGACGCCACCGACGACCGGCTGCGCGACGTCCTCGACGAGGTCAACCTGGGCCACCTGGCGCAGCGCACCCCGCTGGGCCTCGACGTGCAGGTGGGGGAGGGTGGGGTGCTGCTCTCCGGGGGTGAGCGGCAGCGGCTGGCCATCGCCCGCGCGCTGCTCGCCGGCCCGCCGGTGCTGCTGCTCGACGAGCCGACCAGCAACCTCGACTCCCGCAACGAGGTCGCGCTGCGCCGCGCCATCGACGCCGTGGCCGTCCGCCGGACCCTGTTGATCGTGGCGCACCGGCTCGCCACAGTGGTCGACGCCGACCAGATCGTCGTCCTCGACGGCGGCCGGGTGGTGGCCGTGGGCACCCACGCCGAACTGACCGCCACCGACCCGCTGTACCGGGAACTCGCCAGCCACCAGCTGCTGGTCGGCTGACTGCGCCCCAGGAAGGCAGACTTGCCGGGCGGCCGGGCCGCGCGTGCCGCCCGGAATCGCGTACCGTTGCCGCTCATGGGTGTGTCGCAACGGTTCAAGAGCAAGTTCCGGCGGTTCCTCCAGCGCCCCGGCTCGACCGTGGATCTTGCTCCGCTGGAGAAACTGCTCCCGGCGATCGAGGCGCGCGAGGCTGACCTCACCGCGCTCGACGACGCCGAGCTGACCGCGGCCGCGGGCGCCGCCGCCGGTTACGAGGAGATCTGCGCCGTCGGCCGCGAGGCCGCCCGCCGTGGCCTCGACCAGCGGCCGTACGACGTGCAGCTGCTCGGCGCGATGTCGCTGCTCTCCGGCAAGGTCGCCGAGATGGCCACCGGTGAGGGCAAGACACTGACCGCCACGGTCGCCGCGTACGGGCACGTCCGGCTCGGCAACGGCCCGGTGCACGTGCTCACCATCAACGACTACCTGGCCCGCCGCGACGCCCAGTGGATGGAGCCGGTCTACACCCTGCTCGGCCTCACCGTCGGCTGGGTCAACGAGGCCTCCACCCCGCAGGAGCGGCGCGACGCGTACGCCTGCGACGTCACCTACGTCTCGGTCAGCGAGGCGGGCTTCGACTACCTGCGCGACCAGCTGGTCACCGACGTGGAAGACCGGGTGCAGCCCGCGCTGACCACCGCCATCGTCGACGAGGCCGACTCGATCATGATCGACGAGGCCCGGGTGCCGATGGTCCTGGCCGGCGCGGTGCCGGGCGAGCAGGACCCGGTGCACGCCGCCGCCGCGCTGGTGCGTGGCCTGCGCAAGGGCAAGCACTACACGGTCGCCGAGGACGGGCGGAGCGTGGCGTTCACCTCCGCCGGCCTGGCCGCCATCGAGGCCAAGCTCGGCATCGACCTGTACGACGAGGAGCACGTCGCGCAGCTCTCCGCGGTCAACGTGGCGCTGCACGCGCACGCCCTGCTGCACCGTGACGTGGATTACATCGTCCGGGACGGCTCGGTCGAGCTGGTCGACGAGATGCGCGGCCGGGTGGCCCAGCGCCGCCGCTGGCCGGACGGTCTCCAGGCCGCGGTCGAGGCCAAGGAGGGGCTGGACGCCACCGCCGAGGGCGAGGTGCTCGGCACCATCGCCATGCAGGCGTACATCGCGCTCTACCCGAAGGTCTGCGGGATGACCGCCACCGCGGTGCTGGTCGGCGACCAGCTGCGGGAGTTCTTCGACCTCGAGGTCGCGGTGATCCCGCCGAACACCCCGTGCATCCGCGAGGACGAGCCGGACCGCATCTACGCCACCCGGGCGGAAAAGGACGAGGCGCTGATCGACGAGATCCAGCGCTGGCACGCCAAGGGGCGGCCGGTGCTGGTCGGCACCCTGGACGTCAAGGAGTCCGAGGGGTTGGCCGCCGGGCTGAACGCCGCCGGGGTGCCCTGCGTCGTGCTGAACGCCAAGAACGACGACGAAGAGGCGGCGATCATCGCCGAGGCCGGCGCGTACGGCGCGGTGACCGTCTCCACCCAGATGGCCGGCCGGGGCGTCGACATCCGCCTCGGCGGCAGCGACCAGACCGACCAGGAGCGGGTCGCCGAGCTGGGCGGGCTCTACGTGATCGGCAGCGGCCGGCACGACAGCCGCCGGGTCGACGACCAGCTGCGCGGTCGGGCCGGCCGGCAGGGCGACCCGGGTGGCTCGGTCTTCTTCGTCAGCCTGGAGGACGACCTCGTCGTCCGGCACGCCGCCGACTCGGTGCCGGCCTCGCCGCGGATGAACGCCGACGGTCTGGTGACCGACGAGCAGGTCGACTACGCGGTGGAGCACGCCCAGCGGGTCGCCGAGGGCGTCAACCACGAGATCCACCGCAATACCTGGCGCTACAGCGTGGTGATCGAGCAGCAGCGTAAGGCCCTCGCCGCGCGTCGGGAGCGGCTGCTGACCAGCGACGTGGCCGCGGTGATGCTGCTGGAGAAGGAGCCCGAGAAGGCCGGCGAGATGGACGAGGACCTGCTCGCCCGTGCCGCCCGGTCGATCGCGCTCTACCACCTGGACCGGCTCTGGGCCGAGCACCTGGCCGAGCTGTCGGAGGTCCGCGAGGGCGTGCACCTGCGCGCGCTGGGCCGGCTCGACCCGCTGGACGAGTTCCACCGGGCCGCGGTGCCGGCGTTCAACGACCTGATCCCGGAGATCGAGGCCCGCACCATCGCCACCTTCACCGAGACCGAATTCGATGAGGACTGGCAGCCCGACGACGGCACCCTGGTCCGGCCCACCGCCACCTGGACGTACCTGGTGCACGACAACCCGTTCGGGTCCGAGCTCGACCGTCTGATCGCGTCGATCGGGCGGCGGCTCAGCGGCGCCTCGCGCTGACGAATCGACCGTCGGGGCCCCGATCGCGCCTCCGCGTGCGGACGGGGCCCCGATTTACGCCGTTTCGACCTAGGTTTCCCAGGGTAGTAGGGCTGGTCGGTCGAGTCGGGGAGAGAGCAGACGATGACACAGGTGACGATGCTTGCCGGGCAGGCGCGCGACGGCACGGAGGCTGCGAACCGGTGAACCTCGACACGCGGGAACCGGTGGTGCAGACCCTCGGCGTCCTGGAAGCAGCCGCGCTGTTACGGGAGCTCACCGCCGAGCTGATCGCCCTGACCGACTTTGATGAGGCGTTGCTGGCCCTGGTCCGGGTCACCCGGGACGCCGTCGCCGGAGTGCGCTGGTGCGGGTTCACCGCCCTGCGGGCCGGCGAGCCGGCCGGGGTGGCCGCCTCCGACGAAGGGCTGGCCGGGCTGGACGACCTGCGCCACGGGCCCGACACGCCGGCGATGAGCGCGGTCCACCGCCGCGAGATGATCCTCGCCGCCGACCTGGTCGGTGAGCCCCGCTGGCCGGCCTGGACGGCGCACGCCCGAGACCTCGGCGTACGCGGGGTGATCTCCGCACCGGTCGACATCGACGACCAGGTGATCGGGGCGATCAACCTGTACGCCGCCGCGCCGGACCTGCTGACCCCGCAACACCAGTTGACCGCCATGCTGCTCGCCGAACACGCCGGTCTGCTGCTCGCCGCCGTCCGCGATCGCGGCCGACAGCTCACCCTCGCCGGTGAACGGGACGCCTCACTCCTGCAGGACGGGGTGGTGGGCCAGGCCGTCGGCGTGATCATGACGCAGCGCGGGTGCCTGCCGGCCGAGGCCCTCGACGTGCTGCGCACCGCCGCCTCGTCGCTGGACATCCCGCTGCGCGAGGTGGCCGAGCGTCTGGTCCGAACGGTCTCCCGCCAACGCGACAACTGACCCCGGCCGCTCCGGCCGTGTCGGTCGCTCGGGCCGCGTTGGCTGTGTGATCAACTCGGGTTCCTGGAACTCGGGGTGTTATGGGCCGGCGGACGCCCCGACTTCCTGAAACCCGAGTCGATCACCCGCCCGCCTGGCCGTTCGGCCTCGGCGGCGGCGGCCACGGTGCCCGTTCTCCCTGCTGCCGGCGAGTCGGGCGGCGTCGTTTCGCCTCGACCAGCCCCGGGTAGCACTCTGGTCAGGTGAGCTGCGCCGACCCGGGGGAGGACCGATGCAGAGCCGGCTACGGGTGCAGGGGCACCCGATCCAACCGATGCTCGTGACGTTCCCGCTCGGGCTCTTCGTCAGCGCCACCGTCTTCGACCTCACCGACGTGATCGGCGGGCCCGCGTTCCTCGGCGAGGTCGGCTACTGGACCGGCGTCGCCGCCCTCGTCGCCGCCGCGCTGACCGCCGTGGCCGGCATGGTCGACCTGTGGGACGTGCCGGGCGACCGTACCCGCCGCACCGCTGTCGCCTTCAACCTGGTGAACGCGGTGATGGCCGCGATGTTCCTGCTCACCTGCCTGGTCCGGTCACACTCCCCGCAGCGCGGCGCGTCGGTCGCGGTCCTGGTCACCGAGCTGGTCGCGCTGGCCGTCGGCGGGGTCGGCGTGCACCTGGGCGCCCGGCTGATGCGTCAGTTCGACAGCGGCCGCGCCGAGGCCGGCGGTCTGGACGCGCTCGCCGGCTCCACCGGCGAGATCGCCCGTCCCTGACCCGACGGGCCGTCCCTGACCCGACCTGCCAGACGGGCTCGTCCCTGACCCGGCCTGCCGGGCGGGCCCGCTCGACCCGGGAGCCGGGCACCCGGCCGGCCGGCGGGCCTGGCGCGCGGGGCCGGCATCCGCGCGACCGGTCGGTCTACCATCCCCGGATGACCTCCTCTCTGGACACGTTGCCGAAGATCGGCGCGCCCGCCACCCGGGCCCTGCACGGCGCCGGCTACACCGCGCTGCGCCAGCTCGCGGGCGTCCCCCGGGTGGACCTGGCCAAGCTGCACGGCATGGGCCCGAAGGCGCTCGGAATCCTCCAGGCCGCCCTCGAAGAGCACGGGCTCGACCTCGGCTGAGATCCACCACCGGCGCCCCGACCCGGCGGCGGCAAATCAGTTGCCGCCCGGGTGACCGGCCGCGAGGCTGACCGGCATGACCGCTGAGCGTGACGCCGAGGACCTGATCGCGGAGGCCGCCGCCGCGCCCGTCGATGGTTGGGGCTTCGGCTGGCTGGCCGGCCGGGCCACCGAGGAGCGTCCACCCTGGGGTTACGCCCGGCTGGTCGCCGACCGGATGGCGCACGCCGACGCGGCTCTCGACGTGGACACCGGCGGCGGGGAGGTGCTCGCCGAGGTGCCGCGTCCACCGAAGCTGCTGACGGCGACCGAGGCGTGGCCGCCGAACGTGGAGGTCGCCCGACGGACCCTGCGTCGGGTCGGCGCGTCGGTGGTCGCGGTCGCGCCGGACGGGCCGCTGCCGTTTCGCGACGCCTCGTTCGACCTGGTGGTCAGTCGGCATCCGGTGCGTACCGACTGGGTTCAGACGGCGCGGGTGTTGCGACCGGGCGGGAGGTTCCTGTCGCAGCAGATCGGGGCCGGCACCATGCGGGAGCTGAGTGAGGCGATTCTCGGGCCGTTGCCGCCGCCGACCCAGCGGCACCCCGAGCACGCGGTCGTCGCCGCCGAAGCCGCCGGCCTGCGGGTGGTCGACCTGCGTCGGGCCACCCTGCGGGCGACCTTCGCCGACATCGGCGCGGTGGTCTGGTTCCTGCGCAAGGTGATCTGGACGGTGCCCGGGTTCACTGTCGACCGCTACCGCGCACCACTGCGCGACCTGCACCACCGCATCGCCAACGAGGGCCCGTTCGTCGCCCACGCCCAACGCTTCCTCATCGAGGCCACCCGCCCCTGACGGACACCCGCCTCCGCCGATCTTGCGCTTTCGGCACCCGCGAAAGCCGTCTACCAGGGCAATTCGACCATCGAAACTGCAAGATCGACGGGAGCGGGAGCGGGAGCGGGGGCGAGGGCGGGGGGCGGGAGCGGGGGGCGGGGGCGGGTTAGTGGGGGTGGGTTTGGTGGTGGGTGGCTAGGACGTCGGCGCCGAAGTCGCTGGCGGGGCGGCGCAGCACGGTGTGCGCGTGGTTGCCGTCCGCGGTGGTGTTGTCGTACTCGATCAGCAGGTCGTCGCCCTGTACCCGGTAGTAGTGCCGCCGGCCGGGGTGGGTCGGGCCGGCCCAGGCGAAGTGCAGCGGGCCGGCGTCCAGTCGAGCCGCCTCCCGGATGGCCAGCTCGGGCGGCAGCCGGTCGAGGTAGAGGGCGACCACCTGGTCGAGCAGTGCGCGGCCGGTCGGTCCCAGGCGCTCCGCCGGTACGCCGAGTGGTTCCAGCGGTGCGTCGACCCGCCCACGGGTGGCGCTGATGATGTCCGCCGGGGCCTCGTCGGCGATGATCGCGGCGGCCCGCTCGGCCGGGCCCAGGGCGTCGAGCAGGGCGCGGGCCAGGTCCTCCTCGACACCGAGTGGGCGGGAGACCGGCCGGCCGGCGTAGCGGACCGCGGCCGGGTTGGCGCCGAAGAAGATCGGTGCGGGGGAGACCTGACCGTCCACCACTGTCATGTTGACCGACAGGTGGTGCCCTTCGAGCCGCCACGCCCAGCGGTCGTCGCGCGCCGGGTCGCCGAACACGGCCACCCAGTAGTCGGCGCTGTGCCGCCCGCGCTGCCAGCCCTCGGCCCGGTCCAGCACCTCCTCCAGCGAGATGATCGCCATCGCCTGCGCGTACGCCGACGGGCTGAGCGCGGTGGCCAGCAACCGGTGCGCGGCCTTGCGGGCGGTGACGTCGAGCTCGGCGAGGCAGACGCCCGGTCGGGGTCGGGGCCGGTACTCCAGCCAGCGTCGGGCCGCCTCGTCGTCGAAGGAGTGCACGGCGCTCTCACGGGCGGCGGGGTCGAGCGCGGTCAGCAACGCGGTGCCGGCGGCCCGCATCTGCTCCGGCAGAGGATCTTCCACCGACCCTGTATACCGGCCGGCCGTGCCGGTGTCAGCCGACGCGCAGCAGCTCCGTCATCTCCGGCAGGTCGAAGAAGCGCGCGGTCTCGATCGCCGACGGGTTGCCGTGTGCCGGGTCCGCGCCGGCGGCGAGGAGCGCGCGGACCGCCTCGGTGCTGCTGCGGAAGACCGCCGCGGCCAACGCGGTCTGACCCCGGTCGTTGGCCCGGGTGTGGTCGGCGCCGCGGCTGAGCAGGGCGGCCACCGTGTCCGGGTGGGAGTGGTACGCGGCCAGAATGAGCAGCGTGTCGCCCTTGTCGTTGGTGAGGTTGACCGGCAGGCCGGCGTCGATCTGCGCCGCCAGCTCGTCGGTGGCGCCTGCTCGGGCCAGGTCGAACATCCGGTGCGCGAACGCCAGCGTCTCGGCGTCGAGGTCCTCGGTCACCGGTCCAGATTAGTCGCACCGGTCCTGATAGGTTGCTCGGCCGGCGCGCTGGGGGAGGTCCGATGGATGAGACGGTGTACGTGGGCAACGCGGGCGTCGACGGCGCCACCAACGCGGGTTGGCTGCTCGGGCACTTCGCGCCGCAGGGGGAGATCCGGCACAGCACCGACGTCGAGGTGAAGTGGGGCGTGCACCCGCCCGGGCAGGCCCGGTCGCGGTGGGCGACCGGTGAGGTGCGCACCACTCTGCTCGTACTCGTCGAGGGGTGTTTCCGGGTGGAGTTGCCGGACCGGACGGTACGGCTGGCCGCGCCGGGCGACTACGTGGTGTGGGCCCGTGGGGTGGACCACTCCTGGTTCGCCGAGCGCGCGTCGGTGGTGTTGACCGTGCGGTGGCCCTCGCTGCCGGGCTACCGCGCGGACCCGCCGGTGCTGCGCTGATTCACCCGTGCTGGTGACCCGTGTCCCAACAGGCGGAATTACCTACTAAACCTATAGGCTTTGCCGTCTAGAGTACGAGAGTACCCCGCCGAACGACCCGCGAGGAACCGCCATGACGCACCACCGTCCGGAGCCCGACCTGCTCACCGTCGCCGCCGGATGGGCCGACCCGGCCGGCTGGCCGGTCGCGCTGCGTTTCGATCCCGCCGAGCGCTGGTACGCCCGCCTCGCCGTCAGCGACGAGCACGAGGTGTGGGCGCTGAGCTGGCTGCCCGGACAGGGCACCGACCTGCACGACCACGGCGGCTCCTCCGGAGCGTTCCGGGTGGTCAGCGGCGTGCTCACCGAGGAGACGGTCAGCGCCGGTCGACTACGCCCCCGACTGCTGCCGGCCGGCGCGGCCCGCCGCTTCGGCCCCCGGCACGTGCACCAGGTGACCAACCGGGGCTCGGCGCCGGCGGTCAGCGTGCACGTCTACCGGCCGGCGCTGCTGCGGATGACCCGCTATCACCTCGTCGACGGGCGGCTGCGGGTCGCCGAGGTCGCCGAGGCCGGCCGGTCCTGGTAGCCGCGCGCACCGAGAACCCCCTGTCACCGGAAGGAACCCGAGAATGCAGACAACCGCCGAGCACTGTCCCGTCCCCGTGCCGCCACCGGGCTCCCGGGGCATCGACGAGATCCTGGCCGCCGCGCGGACCCGGCTGCGCCGGCTGGACCCGGAGCGGGCCCACCTGGCGTACCGGACCGGTGCGCTGCTGGTCGACATCCGTCCGGCCGCGCAGCGGGCCGCGCACGGCGTGGTGCCGGGCTCGCTCATCGTCGAACGCAACGTGCTGGAGTGGCGCTTCGACCCACGCTGCCCGGCCCGCCTGCCGCACGCCGTCGACTACGACGTGCCGGTGGTGATCCTCTGCCAGGAGGGCTACACCTCGTCGCTGGCCGCCGCCGCGCTGCAGGACGTCGGCCTGCACCGGGCCACAGATGTGGTCGGTGGGTTCGCGGCCTGGCGGATCGCCGGCCTGCCGGCCCTCGGCCCGACCCCACTGCACCATCCCTCTCCCCTCGCGTCCCCGGTCAACGCCGGCTGGGCGCGCCACTGACCGTCACGCCACACCCGGCGTGGCGGGCGTACCGCCACTCAGGAGGCACCATGTCCGTCGTCGCCATCCCCACGCGTCGCCACCCCGGCGTGCGCCCGCCGGCCCGTCCGCGCACCAGCCCGACCCTGACCATCACCCTCGACCTCGTCCCCGGGCCGTTGAGCCCCCGGCTGGCCCGGCTGGTGCAGCTGCTCGGCGAGCTGGCCGAGTCGGGGGAGGGTCAACTGCGTGCCGTGGAGGACGCCGCGTCGGGGCCGCGACCCGCTCCGCGCCCTGCCGCGCCGCCCGCCGAGGCGGACCACGTCCGCATCCTGGCCGGCTCCCGGATGGTCCGCCAGGGTGACCGGGTCATCGCGCTGACCCGCATCGAGTACGAGCTGCTGCTGTTCCTGGCCGAGCGGCCCCGCCGCGTCTTCACCCGCCTGCAACTGCTCTCCAGCGTCTGGGGTTACGAGCACGCGGTGGCCCGGACGGTGGACGTGCACGTCCGCCGGCTGCGCGCCAAGCTGGCCGGCTCCGAGGTGGTCACCACCGTCTACGGCGTCGGTTACCGGCTGGCCGACGAGGCCCCGATCAGCGTGGATCACAGCAGCTGAGCGCTGGTCCGGCGGCGATGTGACCGCCTGGTGAACCGGTCGGGGACCCCCGTAACGGGGCATCTCGACGACTCTGCTGTAATCATCAGGCCTCGTACGCAGAGCGAGCACCTGGCTCCGATGTGTTCGTCAATTGTCACATTCATGCAACGCAGCCGCCTCTTGACCCTCGCCCAGGCGCCGGGAAGCATCGATGAAGCGGCGTCCCGGGCCGTGGGGAGATACCCGGACCAGCCCAAGGAGGACCATGTCGGTCAGCCCCGCCTCGTCGCGCGCCGGATGGCATACGTCCCAACCCGCGGTGCCCGGGCGACCTCCCGGCGGGCAGCGCCGCCCGGCGAACACCGCCGCGCCCGTGCTCACCGTGACGCTGTCCATCCCGTTGGCCTGTGAGGAGTCGCTGACCCCGGCGGCACGTCGGCTGTTGGAGGCCGCTCGCGAGATGCTGGAGCGGGGCGAAGGCGTGATCATCGGCTCGGTCCCGGCCGAACGCCGCCCCGACCAGGCGCCCGCCAGCCGGTCGCCGGCCCGCCCGATCAGCTCGACCATCCCCGCCCTGCACATCCTCGCCTCGTCGCGCTCGGTGCTGCGCGACGAGGAGCCGCTGCCGCTGACCAGGCTGGAGTTCGACCTGCTGCTGCACCTGGTCGCCCACCCACGCCGGGTGTTCACCCGGCTGCAACTGCTCAACGCCGTCTGGGGCTACGAGCACGCCGGCGTACGCACCGTCGACGTGCACGTGCGTCGGCTGCGCGGCAAGGTCGGCGTGGACGTCCCGCTGGTCACCACCGTCTACGGTGTGGGCTACCGACTGGCCGACGACGCCCGGGTGACCATCGACCGCAGCGGCTGACCGGCGGCACCGACGCGCCCGGCGCACGGCAGGATGGTCCGGTGCGCATCCGCCCCATCTCGCCCGACCTGCTCGTCGCCGAGCTGACCGGCCGGCTGGCCGACGCGGCGACCCGCGCCGCGAGCGCCTCCGCCGGGCCCGCGCGGCTGCGGGTGGCCGTGGACGGCGCCCCCGCCGCCGGTGCCGACGAACTGGCCGCAGCGCTGGTCGACCCGCTGCGCGCCCAGGGCCACCCGGTGTTGCACGTCCGCGCCACCGACTTCCTCCGCCCCGCGTCGCTGCGCTTCGAGTTGGGGCGCACCAACCCGGACTCCTTCTACGAGGCCTGGGTCGACGAGGCCGGGCTGCGCCGGGAGGTGCTCGACCCGGCCGGTCCCGGCGGCAGCGGCCGGCTGCTCCCGTCGCTCTGGGACGCCGACGCCGACCGGGCCAGCCGCGCCCGCTACGTCGATCTCGCACCCGGCGGCGTCGTCCTGGTCAGCGGCTCGCTGCTGCTCGGCGGCGGCCTGCCCTTCGACGTGACCGTCCACCTGGAGCTGTCCCCGGCAGCGCTGCGCCGACGCACCGAACCGGCCCAGCAGTGGGCGCTGCCGGCCTTCGACCGGTACGCCGAGGAGGTCGTCCCGGCGAGCTTCGCCGACGTCGTGGTACGCGCCGACGACCCCCGCCGACCGGCGCTCGTGGAGCCCGGCGGCAACGACTGACAACAACCGAAAACTTGTCGGTTTGCACGGCGGATCCGGCGGGTACTCGCCCGGCTCACAGAGCGCGGGTGACCGCCCGCGTACCGAACGCGACCGTGACCGGGGCCCCACGCCGCCGGCACCCGGTTCACCTTGAGCCACAGGCCCAGGAAAGGCAGGCAGCGATGCTCGTCCACGACACGGTCGGTACGACCCGGTCCCAGACGGAGATCGACCAGATCCGACAGTCGCTCCAGGCGCGCTACGACGAGCTGACCGCCGAGTACGACCAGGCGGTCCTCCAGAGCCAGGTGCTGCGGCTGGTGGAGGTCGGCGACACCGCCGGCGACGACCAGGCCGACAGCGGCACCAAGACGGCCGAGCGGGACACCGCCCAGTCCCTGTTGCGCACCATCCTCGACCGCCGCGCCCAGTACGAGCACGCCCTCGGCCGGCTCGAAGAGGGCACCTACGGCTGGTGCGAGGGCTGCTCGGCGGCGATCCCGGTGGAGCGGCTGGAGATCTTCCCGTCCGCCACCACCTGTGTGACGTGCAAGCAGACTCGCGAGCGGCGGGCGGCCTGAGCCACTCCAGCGGTTGCCGGTCGGTCCGCGACGCGATGGACTTCCACCATGGGTGACATCCTCGTGGGCACCGCGTCCTGGACCGACCGCACACTGCTGGACTCGGGGTGGTACCCGCAGACCGCCGACACCCCGGAGAAGCGGCTGGCCTACTACGCCCGGCAGTTCCCGCTGGTCGAAGTGGACGCCACCTACTACTCGCCGCCCGCCGAGGCGACCGCGCGGTTGTGGGCCGAGCGCACCCCGGCCGGCTTCACCTTCAACATAAAGGCGTTCAGCCTGCTGACCGGGCACCCCACCCGGGTCAGCGCGCTCTACAAGGACCTGCGCCCGGAGACCGACAAGAAGAACGTCTACCCCGACGACCTGCCCGCGCAGTCGTACGAGGAGGTGTGGACACGCTTCCTGTCCGCGCTGGACCCGCTGGTCGAGGCCGGCAAGCTGGGCGCGCTGCTGTTCCAGTTCCCACCCTGGTTCACCATCAAGCGGGCCAACAAGCAGTACCTGCTGGAGGTGGCGAAGCGCTGCGCGCCGCTGCGCCCGGTGTACGAGTTCCGGCACGCCTCCTGGTTCGACGGCGACAACGCCGACGAGACCCTGGCCTTCCTGCGCGAGCACAAACTGCCGTACGTCTGCGTGGACATGCCGCAGGGCCACCGCTCGTCGCTGCCCCCGGTGCTGGCCGCCACGGCGGACCTCGCGGTCATGCGCTTCCACGGGCACAGCGACAAGTGGACCAGCAAGGACATCCACGAGAAGTTCGGGTACCACTACTCCAAGCGGGAGTTGGCGGACTGGGCGCCGAAGCTGCGTGAGCTGGCCGACGAGGCCGGGCAGACCCACGTGCTGATGAACAACTGCTACCGCGACTACGCGCAGACCAACGCGAAGACGCTCGCGGGTCTCCTCGACGCCGGCTGACCTCACCCGATCCGGGTGGGGCCGTCTCACCCGCCCCGAGGGGAGGGTGGACGCGGTGGGTTCGGCCGCCCCAGTGGACGGCCGACGCCGGAGACGACACGGAGGTGACGGGGATGACGGTTCGAGTGGTGACGGATCGACGGCGTGGTGCCGTCCTGCACGTGGTCGGCACGGCCGACAACGCCCGGCGCGCCCCGCAGGGCAGCCCGGTGCGGGCCCGCCGTGGCCCGGTGGGGCCGCCGCGCCGCGCCGACGACCGACGGTGGGACGCCACGGAACGGGGGTCGACCGATGGCTGACTCGATGATCTCAGCGTTCGAGTCCTCGCTGGACAAGACGAACCTCATTCTCAAGGACATCGAGAACGCCTACGGCTGGCCGAAGGATCGGCGCAACCAGTCGTACGCGGCCCTGCGCACGGTGCTGCACCTGCTGCGCGACCGGCTGCCGGTGGACGAGAGCGTGGAGTTCGCCCAGCAGTTGCCGGTGCTGGTGCGGGGCATCTACTTCGACGGCTGGGTGCCGTCCGACGTGCCGATCAAGCTCAACCGTGACGACTTCCTCTACGAGGTCCGGCAGGGCTTCCCGTACGACGCGGAGGGTGGTCCGGAGCGGGTGACGCAGGTGGTGCTGGACACGCTGCGCCGCCACGTCACCCAGGGTGAGTGGCAGGACGTGAAGGACACCATGCCCAAGGACCTCGCCACGATGATGCCGTGACGGCCTGACACCGCGAGCCCGTCCGACCGCTGTCGGGCGGGCTCAGTCGTCGGCAGCCTCGGCGGAGGTGGGCACCCGCGACACCGGGTGCCCGGCCCGCCGGGCCAGCGCGGCGAACGCCACCGCGTCCACGATCGCGGCGCCTCCCGGATCGTTGTTGAAGTAGACGTACGCCGGCTCGTCCGCGCTGAAGGCGTCGGTCAGCCGGCCCACCCAGGACCGCAGCGCGGCCCGACCGTAGCGGGGCCACGGCCGCGCCCGCCCCTCGTGTAGCCGCAGGTAGCCGAAGTCGGTGGTGCGCCAACGGGGGGCGACCGGGCGGCCCAGTCGGTCCGCCCAGACCAGCGCGGCCCGACGCCGTTCCAGCACCGCCCGGGTGGCGTCGGTCCACCAGGAGGGGTGCCGGGGCTCGACCGCGACCCGCACCTGCGCCGGGAACAGCCGCAGCGTCGCGTCCAGCGCCTCGGCGTCCGCCCGCAGGTTCGGTGGCAGTTGCAGCAGCACCGGGCCGAGCCGGTCACCGAGCGCCGTGGCCCGGCTGAGGAAGCGGGCCACCGGCTCCTCCGGGTCACGCAGCCGCTTGATGTGGGTGAGGTAGCGGCTCATCTTCACCGCCACGCAGAAGTCCGCCGGGGTGCGCGCCCGCCAGGCCGCGAAGGTGTCCCGCTCGGGCAGCCGGTAGAAGGCGTTGTTGACCTCGACCGTGGCGAACCCGGCCGCGAAGTGCTCCAGCCAGAGCCGCTGCGGCAGCCGCTGCGGATAGAAGCGGCCGCGCCAGTCCCGGTACTGCCAGCCGGACGTGCCCACCAGGATCACCACCCCATCCTGGCACTCTCCGCCGCCGCTCGCGAACTGCCCGTGTCGCCCCGGTTCGGCGTCTACGGTGAGGGTTAGAGAAGATCGCGCGTGGGGTACCACCCGCAGCACGACGGACCCCGGCGTACGGCGGGGCGGCACACCCGAGGGAGTACCGATGGCACTCAACGATGACGACATGCAGACCACCGGCGGCGGCGGCGCGGAGGGTCCGGCCGACGGCGGCGCGACCCCCGGTCAGCACGACGGTGGCGCCGATGGCGGCGCGGAGGGTCCCGCCGACGGCGGTGCCACCCCGGGTCAGCACGACGGCGGCGCCGATGGCGGCGCGGAGGGTCCCGCCGACGGCGGTGCCACCCCGGGTCAGCACGACGGCGGCGCCGACGGCAGCGCGGAGGGCCCCGCCGACGGTGGCGCCACCCCGGGTCAGCAGGACGGTGGCGCTGACGGCAGCGCCCGGTAGCGGCACGCCATGACCTACCTCGACCCGCCGGGCGGCCACGACGGCCGCCCGGCGGTTCCGTCCGCCGAGGCCACCGCGGCGCTGGCCCGCTGTGTCTCGGTCGAACCGGCCAAGTTCGCCGCCGCGCACTGGGGGCACACCCCGCTGCTGTCCCGCGCCGCCGAACTGCCCGACCCGGCCGGCTTCACCGACCTGCTCAGCCCCGCCGACGCCGACGAGTTGCTGAGCCGGCGCGGTCTGCGTACCCCGTTCCTGCGTGTCGCCAGGGACGGCCAGTTGGTCGCGGCGTCGCGCTGGACCGGCGGCGGCGGCGCGGGCGCGGAGATCGGCGACCAGGTGCTCGACGAGCGGGTCCTGGAGCAGTACGCGTCCGGGGCCACCCTGGTGTTGCAGGGGCTGCACCGGATCTGGCCGCCGCTCGTCGACTTCGCCCGCGACCTGGGTCTCGCGCTCAACCAGCCGTTGCAGATCAACGCCTACCTGACCCCGGCCGGCAGCCAGGGCTTCGCCACCCACTACGACACCCACGACGTGTTCGTGCTCCAGGTTGACGGCCGCAAGCACTGGCGGATCCACCCGCCGGTGTTGCCCGACCCGCTGGAGAAGCAACCCTGGGGTGGGCGCGCCGACGAGGTCGGTGCCACCGCGCAAGGTGAGGCCGCGCTGGACGTGGTGCTCGCCCCCGGTGACGCCCTCTACCTGCCTCGGGGGTGGCTGCACAGCGCGCAGGCGCAGGACGCCAGCTCGCTGCACCTGACCGTGGGCATCCGCGCGCTCACCCGCTACGCCTTGGTCGAGGAGTTGTTGGCGCTGGCCGCCGAGGACCAGCGGCTGCGGGCCAGCCTGCCGTTCGGCACAGACGTCGCCGACCCGGACGCCATCGAGCCGGAGCTGACCGAGACCGTGGAGGCGTTGCGGGACTGGTTGCTGCGCGCCGACCCGGGCGCGGTCGCCGCGCGACTGCGGCAGCGGGCCTGGCCAGCCGCCCGCCCGGCGCCGATCCGACCGCTCGCCCAGGCCGACGCGCTGGCCACCCTGGACGCCGACTCCCGGGTCACAGTGCGGCCCGGCCTGCGCTGGCAGTTGGTGCCGCACGGTGCGGACACGGTGGCGCTGCGGCTCTTCGACCGCACCATCACGCTGCCGGCGAGCTGCGAGCCGGCAGCCCGCGCCCTGCTCGACGGCGTGGTCACGCGGGTCGGTGACCTGCCCGGCCTGCCCGACGACGCCGACCGGGTCACCCTGACCCGCCGGCTGCTCCGCGAGGCCGTGCTCGTCCCGGCCTGAGCCAGCGGCCCCGGTTTTCAGGAAGCCGCGGTGTCCGGTAGGCCGGGACAGCGCGGTTTCAGGAAACCGAGTCGATCACCGTTCAGCGGCCGAGGATCAGCAGCAGCACGGTGGTCAGCAGACCTGCGCCGAGGACCACAGTGATCGGTCGGGGGCCGAGCACCGCGTGTCGGCGGTCGGCCAGCACCCGGGCCGGCACCAGGCCGACCAACGGCCCGAGCAGCGTCACCACCAGTGCCAGCACCGGTAGTCCGACCGCCAGGTCGCCGCCGTACCCGACGCCGAGCGCCCGGGCGCCGGCGCCCAGCGCGTACGCCAGCACACCGCCGGCCACCCCGCAGAGCGCCAGCAGCGGGTTGACCGAGCCCGGCAGCTCGCCCGGCTGCCCGGCCCGGTCGAGCAGGTCACGGGCCTTGGCGAGCAGCAGTACCGGGTCGGTGGCCCCGACGCCGTTCGCCGGGGCGGGCGGGCCGCCGAGGCGGCGGGCGCCGAGGCGCGAGCGGACCTGCTGCCACAGGTGGGCCACCTCGGCGTCGACCCGTTCCTGCTGCTCACGGGCGGCGACAAGCTCCTCCTCGGCGCTCTGGAGCTGCTCGGTCGCGTCGGCGACGGCCCGTTCGGCGGCAGCGCACTGCCGCTCGTGCCAGGTGTGCGCCTCGGCCCGCTGCTCGCGCACCCGCGCGGTGAGGTCGGCCAGCCGCCGCAACTGCGCCGCGTACGTCTCGCTGGTCACCGGTTCGTTCATCGTGTCGGTCCATACGGGATGATCACCTGTCCGGTGCGGTGGACCGCCCGGTCGAAGAAGAGCCCCCGCCAGGGGCGGGGATACCAGTCCGGGCCGCCGGTGCCCGGGTAGAGCGACGAGCCCAGTTCGCCGCCGTGCGCGTCCAGGGCCACCCAGGCGCCGATCTGGTCGGTACGGGCGGCCGGCCCACCGAGATCGGCGCGCATCCGGGCCACACCCCGCCACCAGGCCAACACGTGCGTGCGTCGTTCCGGCCCGTCGTGCATGATCCGGCGCAGCTGCTCCAGGCCGGTACGCCGACCCGCGCGGGCGGCCAGCGCACCCGCTGCCGCGTCGACCGCGAACAGCAGCAGGTAGTGCGGGCTTCCCGGGCCACTGAGCCCGTCGGCCGTCTCGGCCATCAGCTCGCCGACGGTCTCCTCGTCGTACCAGGCGGCGTCGTCGGCCAGGTCGTCGTAGAGGGCGCGGGCGATCGGGTCGGCGTCCGGGTCGAGGCAGGCGATGGAGAACCGGGCGGTCCCCGGCGGGTGCTGACGGGCCAGCGACCGGGCTGCCGCGTCGAGCACCGCGCACGCCTCGTCGACGCGGGTCCCGAGCACCGCGAGGTTGCGGCCCGGGGCACGCGGCAGCCGCAGCGACGCCGAGCGGGACTGCACGTCGATGATCTCGCCGAGCAGCGCCACCGGGTTGCGCGGCGCGGTCCCGTCGGGCGGTACGGCGAGCGCCCGGAAGTCCGGGGCGTCCGACAGCCGCGGGATCGCGTCGCCGTCGAAGAGCCGGGCGGGCGCCGCGTCGGGGGCGCGCATCCGCCACAGCCGGTGCTGCAACCCGCTCCAGGTCTCCCAGTCGCTGGCCGACGGGATGCGGGCCACCTCGTTGCCCTCCACCATGCCCGACTCGGCGTTGACCACCGCGTGCCAGCGCGGCAGCGACTGCGCCGCGTCGTTGCGCTCGGCGAGGATGCGCAGCGCCTTGGGCAACGCGATGCGCAGGGTGAACTGGGCGACCAGCGCGGGGCGGCCCCACAGCGCCTCGATGCCCCGCACGTCCTGCGAGGCCAGGACCAGGTGGATGCCCTGGGACCGGCCGCGCCGGGCCAGGTCCTCCAGCAGGTCGGCCGCCTCCCGGGCGACCACGTCCCGGCCTGCCAGCAACATCTGGAACTCGTCCACCACCGCGACGATGCGTGGCCAGTGCCCGGTCGGGTCGACCGCCCGCAGCTCGGCCAGCTTGGTCACCTCGTGCTTCTTGGCCGCGTCGGCGCGTCGGCGCAACTCCTCGGCGAGGAAGCGCAGCAGCGCCAGCCCGAACTCCCGGTCGGTGTTGACGTTGATGCCGACCAGCCGCATGTGCGGCAGCCAACTCGGGTCGCGCCGGCCCTGCGCGAACCGCGCGAAGGAGACCCCCTCCTTGAAGTCCAGCAGGTAGAACTCCAGCTCGGCGGGGGAGTAGCGGGCCGCGAGCGCGCCGATCCACGCGAAGATCAGGTTGGTCTTGCCGGTGCCGGACGGCCCGCCGATCAGCGCGTGCGGTGGATAGTCGCCGAGCGTCAACCGCACCGGCCGGCCCTGTGCGCCCTCACCGATCGGCGCGGTCAGCCCGTCGGCGGAGTCCTCCCGCCACATCAGCTCGGGCGGGGGCAGCAGGTCGGTGAAGGGGGTCGGCGGGGGGCCCGCGTTCACCCGGGCGGCGACGTCCCGGCAGGTCTCGGTGACCAGCGTTGCCGGTGGCGGTGGGTCCAGCCGGACCGGCAGCCCGGCCGAACCGCCGATCCGCGCGCCGGACACCCCGGCCACCACCCGGGTCACCGTCGGATCCTCCGGCAACGGCACACCGTGCACCACCAGGTGTACGCCGCAGGCCGCGCCGGCCCGCACCACCCGGTCCAGTTGCCCGCGCTCGTGCCGGTTCAGCTCCTCCCCGCCGAGCAGCACCGCCACCCGCCACGGCTCGGGTCGCCGGCCGGTCGCCGCCGCCAGTTCGCGCAGCGACGCGTACTCGCCGGCGAGGACCGTCTCGTTGATCCGGCGGATCTGCTCCACCAGGTCGTCCAGCAGCGGGCCCAGCCCGCCCGGGCCGACGAAGGTGAGCAGCCCCGCCGTGCCCAACGGGGCGAACCCGGCCAGTCCGCCGCCGAGCTGATCCGGGTCGTACCCGATCAGTCGTACCGCCCCGGGGTCGGCGCGGCCGACGGCCCGCAGCAGCAACGCGGACACCACCGCGTCGCAGCCGGCGCGGTCGTCTCCGGAGAGGTGGACGTGCCCGGCGTCGAGCAGCGGCACCAGCGCGGGCACCGGGTCGACGCCGTCGATCCGGACCGTGCCGACCCGCAGCGCGCCGGGCGGCTCGGCCCGGCGGGCGGGCGTCGGCGTCCATCCGGCCCAGTCGGCTCCCGCGCAGCCGGGCGCCTCCTGGCGGGCCGCGTCGGCGGCCCGCCGGGCCAGCTCGGCGATCCGGGTGGAGTAGCGGGCGTCGATCTCGGCGATGCGGCGGTCCCGTTGGGCGCCCACCCGCGCCGGTACGGCGGCCGCCGCCCGCTGCACCCGGGCCAGTCGTTCCCGCCCGGCGGTCAGGTCGGCCTGGGCGGCGGACAGCCGGGTACGGGTGGCGCCCAACGCCTCGGCGAGGGTGTCCCGGACCCGGCTGGCCAGCTGACCGCGCCGGTCAGCCATCGGAGCCCCGACGCGTCGGCGCGTCCCGCCAGGGGCTGCCCGAGCGCGGCGGCAGCAGCCCACCGGGGCGCGGCGGCGGCCCATCCGCGCGCGGCGGCAGCCCATCCGCGCGCGGCGGCAGGCCACCGGAGCGCTGCGCGGCGGCGGTGCCCGGCCGCTGGGCCGCACCGCCGGCGCGGGGAACCGCGCTCGGACGCCCGGTCCCGTCCGGTTGTTGCGCGCCCACCGGTTGCCCGGCCCGCGCCGGTTGCCCCGCGCCGCCCGGTTGTCCGGCCCCCACCGGTTCTCTGGCGCCCGCCGGTTCTCTCGCGCCGCCGGCCGGCAGGTCCCGGCCGAGGCGGGCGAGCAGCAGCCCGGTCGCCACCCCGGCGGTCACCGCGGAGTCGGCGGCGTGCGGTGGCTCCCCGGAGGCGCGCGGCGGCGGCATTCGGCACATCCGGGTCAGCAGCGTCTCCAACACCGGCGGCGGCAGCCCGGGCAGCAGGTCGCGGACCCGCCCGTCCAACTCGCCGCGCAGCCGCCCGAGGTCGGTGGCGCGCGGCGGGTGCCCGAGCAGCTCGCCGGCCAGCTCGCGCAGCAGCGGCGGCGCCAGCGCCGCCATGCCCAGCCCCACGTCGGCCGGGGCCCGGCGCAGCTCCTTGCGGAGCCGGTCCCGGTCGCCGGAGCGGACACCACCCACCACCCGGCGCAGCAACTCCTGGGAGTCGTCCACCCGCTCGTCGGGCTCGTCGTCGGTGCCCTCGCGCCCGCCGGTCAGCTCGGCCACCCGCACCGACCACCAGCGGCGCATTCGCACCTGCTCGGCCGGCTCCGGCGCGACCGCGGTGGGCCCGGACGCCGGTGGCGTGTCGTGTCGGGGAGCGCGTTGCTCAGGGCGGGGCGCCGGGGCGCCGTCCGCGCCGAGCCCGATCGCCGTCAGGTAGGCCGACAGCTGTTCCTGCGCCACCCGCAGCGCGTAGCCGGCGCTCTCGGCGTGCTCGGTGGCAGCGGACAGCTCGGGCACCCCCATCGGGTTGGCCGACTCCTGTCGGACCCAGCGCAGGCGCTCCGCGGCCAGGCCGAACTTCTCCAGCGCCTGCCCGAGCAGGGCCACCGGGAACTCCTCGGTGGCGGCACGGACCTGCCCGCCGACATCCTCGATGATGGACATGGCGGCCTACAGGGTGGAGACGTAGAGCTGCGCCTGCTCCACCGCGACAAGTGTCGCGGCGAGACACTCCTCCAGCTCCTGGCTGGCCTGGGTCAGCGACGCCTGGGCCGCCTCGACCGTCTCGTGCCCGCTGCCCTCCAGCGCCCCGGCCAGGGTCTGCTGTGCCTCGGACAATTTCTCGCCGGCCGCCTGCACGGCTGTCTGCCCGTCCCCGATCTGTTGGAGGGCGACATCGATGGCAGCCTTCAGCTCGGCGACGCTCGCCACGGCGGAACCTCCTGGGGGCGGGGAGATCTCCATTAGAGCCTATCGGCGGTTCCGAAAGAACATCCGCCCTGTCGGTGTTCCTGCCCGCCTGTCCGGAAGGCCCTCGGAAGTGCCGGGAGTCCGATCTGTGGGAGTCCCAGTGCGAGAACTTCTCAGTTGCTGGTCGGGTTCTCCCGGAGCCAGCGCGGGCCGTACACCTCGGCGCCCAGTGCCGTCACCCGCCCACGCAACTCCCGGTCGGCGGTGACCACCAGCCGCCGACGCAGCGGCGCGCCCTCCACCAACTCGACCACCGTGTCGTCGCCGGAGCCGGCGGCGGAGACCACCCGAACGCCCTCGGTGCCCGGCACGTCCCGCGCGGCCCCCTCGACCACCAGGACCACCTCCACCGGGGCGGTCAGCCGGGCGGGCAGCCCGACGGTCGCCACCGGGGCGAGCGAGTCGCGTAACCGGGCCGCGGCACCGGCACGGTCACGCCACCACCCGTTCGGGCGGGAGCCGACAACGTTGGCGCCGTCCACGATCAGCAGCGGGGTCTCAGTCATCCCGTCAGCCTGCCACCATCGGCCGCCCCCGGCCGGACGCCACTCCCGGAATGCCGGTGCTCCACCACCTGCGGCGTTTGTCGGGGCGCGCGCCGGGTAGCCCCTGCCGACCGTGCCGCGCCCGACTGCGGAGGACAGACATGATGGGACCCGGTGACATCGGCTCCGACCCGTGGGACGAATTCCTGGCCAGGTACTTCGGCCGGGGCGAGGGAGGGCGCCGGCCACCGCACCGGGTCGACATCACCCGACTGATGACGGCCGACGCTCGGGAGATGCTGGCCGACGCGGCCCGGCGGGCCGCCCAGCGCCAGAGCAGCGACCTGGACACCGACCACCTGCTCTGGGCGGCGCTGCAACGCGAACCGCTGCGTGACCTGGTACGCCGGGCCGGCGCCGACCCGGACACCCTGCTCAACGCCCTCGGCGGAAAGGGCGACGGCGCCCCGCGCGGGGAGGTGCCGCCCAACCTGTCGTTGACCCCCGCCGCCAAGCGGGCGCTGCTCGACGCCCATCAGCTGTCCCGGGCGATGGGCGCCAACTACATCGGCCCCGAGCACATCCTGATGGCGCTGCCGCTCAACCCGGAGTCGCCCGCCGGGCGGATGCTGGCCGCCGGCCGGATCCAACCCGAGTCGTTGCAGGCCGCCAACGCCGAGCGCGGGCCGATGAACGGGCCGAAGCCGGACCGCGGCACCCCCACCCTGGACCAGTACGGGCAGGACCTCACCGACCTGGCCCGCAACGACCAGATCGACCCGGTGGTCGGCCGGGCCGACGAGATCGAACAGGCCATCGAGATCCTGTCCCGGCGTACCAAGAACAACCCGGTGCTGATCGGCGAGGCCGGTGTCGGCAAGACCGCCATCGTCGAGGGGCTGGCCGAACGGATCTGCGACGGCGACGTACCGCAGACCCTGCTCGGCAAGCGGGTCGTCCAGCTCGACCTGGCCGGTCTGGTCGCCGGCACCCGCTACCGGGGCGACTTCGAGGAACGGCTGAAAAAGGTGATCGACGAGATCCGGGCGCACCGGGACGAGCTGATCATCTTCATGGACGAGATCCACACCCTGGTCGGGGCCGGTGGTGCCGGCAGCGAGGGCGGAATGGACGCGTCCAACATGCTCAAGCCCGCTCTTGCCCGCGGCGAGCTGCGGGTGATCGGCGCGACGACGCTGGACGAGTACCGCAAGAGCATCGAGAAGGATGCCGCCCTGGCCCGGCGCTTCCAGCCGGTGCTGGTGCCCGAGCCCAGCGTCGACGACACCATCGCCATCCTGCGCGGGCTGCGCGACCGGTACGAGGCCCACCACCAGGTGCGCTTCTCCGACGAGGCACTGGTCTCGGCCGCCGAGCTGTCCGACCGGTACGTCACCGACCGGTTCCTGCCGGACAAGGCGATCGACCTCATCGACCAGGCCGGTGCCCGGGTGCGGTTGCGGACCCGCACCCCCGCGTCCGACGTGCGCGAGCTGGAGCAGGAACTCGACGAGGTACGCCGGGACAAGGAACAGGCCGTCACCGACGAGCAGTACGAGCGGGCCTCCGCGCTGCGTGACCGGATCTCCGAGCTGGAGGAGGACATCCGACGCGCGAACGGCGAGGACGGCTCGTCCGGCTCCCAGGTGCCCGAGGTCGGTCCCAAGGAGATCGCCGAGGTGGTCTCCCGGGCCACCGGCATCCCGGTCAGCCAGCTCACCGAGGAGGAACGCGACCGGCTGCTGCGCCTGGAGGGTCACCTGCACCAGAAGGTGGTCGGTCAGGACGACGCGGTCACCGCGGTCGCCGAGGCGGTACGCCGTTCCCGGGCCGGGCTGGCCGACCCGGAGCGGCCGATGGGCAGCTTCCTGTTCCTCGGCCCGACCGGCGTCGGCAAGACCGAGTTGGCGCGGGCCCTGGCCGAGGCGTTGTTCGGCGAGGCCGACCGGATGGTCCGGGTGGACATGAGCGAGTTCCAGGAGCGGCACACTGTCAGCCGGCTGGTTGGCGCTCCGCCCGGATACGTCGGCTACGAGGAGGCCGGTCAGCTCACCGAGGCGGTACGTCGCCGCCCGTACGCGGTGGTGCTGCTCGACGAGATCGAGAAGGCCCACCCGGATGTGTTCAACATTCTGCTCCAGGTGCTCGACGACGGGCGGCTAACCGACAGCCAGGGTCGCACTGTGAACTTCAAGAACACCGTCCTGATCATGACGAGCAACCTCGGCTCCGAGCTGATCACCGGCGCCCAGCGCTCGGTCGGCTTCGGCACCGGGGACGTGGGCAGCGAGCAGGAGAGCAACGAGCTGCGGGAACGGCTCATGCGCCGCCTGCAGGAGAACTTCCGCCCGGAGTTCCTCAACCGCATCGACGAGGTCATCATCTTCCGCCGGCTGGAGGCCGAGCAGCTGCGCGACATCACCGCGCTGCTGCTGGAGGAGACCCGCCGTCGGATGCACGCCCAGGACCTCCAGGTCGAGTTCACCACCGCCGGCATCGACTGGCTCGCCGAGCACGGCTACCAGCCGGAGTTCGGCGCCCGCCCGCTGCGCCGGGTGATCCAGCGGGAGGTGGACAACCACCTGTCTCGGATGCTGCTGGAGTCGGCGATCTCGCCGGGGCAGAAGGTCACGGTGGACGTCCGCGACGGCGCGCTCACCTTCGACGTGACCGCGGGCGAGCGGGGGTACACCGCCGCCACGACCACACACCCGCGATGAGCGGGTCGGCGCGAAGGGACGACCACGAGGACCCGCACCAGCCCGCGGAGTCCGGGAAACCCCGGGACGAGGACGACCATCCCGACCCGATCCTGGCGCCGCCCACCGCGAACCCCCGCCGCACGCGGGTGCCCGCGGAGGGCCTGCATCCGAAGACCGAAAAGGACGACCCGGAGACGTCCGGGCCGCCGCCCGGAGAGGAGACCTGATGGTACGCGAAGCGCGGCTCGACCCCGAGGTGGAAGTGCTCTGGGAGGACTTCCACGCCGAGGTCAACGTCCCGTCGGAGCAGCTGCGGACCTGGCTGCTGACCCGGGGTTCGGGGGAGGAGTCGTTCAGCCCGAACCCGAACCTCGACCTGCCCCAGCCCGGCCGGGAGATCCTCAAGGTGCTCAACAAGCGCAAGGTGGACCTCACCCCGGAGGACATCGAGGTGATGCGGGAGGCGGTCGAGCGGATCCGCGAGCTGATGGACGCCAAGCCGTCGCGCGGCAACGCCGACGACAGCTGGCGGCACTCCCTGCTGGACCTGGGTCACGACCCGCTCGTCGAACGCTGAGCGAGGTTCACCCGCGACGGTGCCGTCCCGAACCCGGGACGGCACCGTCGCGGCGCGCTACTGGCCCTTGTCGGGCTCCAGGCTTGCGATGGTCAGGCCGGCCGCGTCGGCGGCGGCGTCCCGGTCGCCGCGGGTCTGGTCCTCCCGGGTGAGCAGGTTCGCGTACTCGGTCACGTCGGCCGGGTCGGGCACCGTCGGCAGGCGGCGCAGGAACGCCTCCACCTCGCGGGTGGCGGCGGTGTGCGCGGCAGCCGCCTGGCGCAGCAGTTCGCGGTCGTCGGCGGGCGGGTAGAGGTCGGTCATGTCCGCCAGATACCCGGCCCACGGCGGTTCGCACCGCCAGCGGCCGGGAATACCGGCAGCTCAGCCCGGTCGGACCCCGGTGGGCTGCCGGACGCCGAACCCCGGGTTGCGGGGCAGCCAGGCCAGATACGCCGGATGCGGTGCCAACGAGTCGACGTACGCCGCCTTGGCCGTCTCCAGCACCAGCTCCGCACCCTGGGCGGCGGGGGAGTCCGGATGCCAGCCGAGCAGCAGCCGCCAGCGCAGCGGCGTCCCGGCGAGTTGACGGGTGACCAGACCGCTCACCGGGCGGAACGTCGCCTGGCACAGGGCCACCGCCACGCCGGCCTCCACCAGGTCGACGCACCCGCGGATGTCGGTCTCGTACACCTTGCGGGGGGTGAAGCCGGCGCGGGCGCAGGCGGCGGCGAAGCAGTCGGCGAAGCAGCCGTCGCCCGGCGCGGCGACCCACTGCTCGTGGCGCAGGTCGGCCAGGCGTACCTCGTCCTGCGCCGCGAGGGGATGGGTCTCCGGCAGCAGCACCAGCACCGGGTCGACGGCCACCTCCTGCCAGCTCAATCCGAACCCGGCCGACGGGCTGGCGTCGCCGCACACGCCGGCCAGCGCGAAGTCCAGTCGACCGCCGGCCACCAACTGCGCCAACTCGTCGACCGACCAGGACGCGTACGTGGTGATCTGGGCGGGCGGCTGCTCGGCCGCCAACCGGTGCACCAGCCGACCCAGGATCGGGCTGTTCACCCCGCCGAAGCGGTAGGACGGCAACGTGTCGCCCGCCCCGGCCAGTCGGGCGGCCTCGTCCTGCAGGCCCTTCATCGCCGGCAGCAGCACCCGGGCGCGGGCCAGCACCAGCTCACCGAGCGCGGTGGGCCGAGCCCCGCGCCGGTCCCGGTCGAACAGCGGGCCGCCCAGCGTCCGTTCGATGCGTTGGAGCTGGGCGGTGAGCGCCGGTTGGGCCAGGCCGAGCGCCGAGGCCGCCTTCGTCACACTTCCCGTCTCCGCGATCGCGCAGACCACCCGCAGGTGACGCAGCTCCAGGTTCATAGGGTGACGGTAGGACTACGCGTCTGCTGGCGGAATAGCCCGAGCGGATCGGTGATAATGAATGCATTGCCGGCGGTCGCCGGTCACCGGTCGCGCGGTGGCTCCGGCAGGTCCGCCAGGTAGGTCGGCCGGCGGGTCACCGCGTCGAGGACCTTGTCCACCACCCCGACCGCCGGCTCCACGATCCGGTTCCACGGAGGGGTGGCCGGCGTGCCCGGGTGCGGCCGGGTCGGCGCGGCCTCCTCGGCGATCTCCAACCGGTTGCCGAGCCGGATCAGCTCCTCCTCGGTCGCTACCGCGCGCAGCTCGGTGACCAGCACGCCCACCCCGTCGACGTGCCGGCGGACCCGCTCGGCGACCTCGGTGAGCGCCTCGTCCGTCAACCCTTTCAGTGCGCTCAGCAGGGCCGCGTCGGCGTTGATCTCCGCGTCCACCCGCTCGCTGGCCGCCGGCAGCGCCGCGCGGACCGCCGGCAGCAGGTACTGCTCCTCGGCGGACAGGTGCCGTGACAGCGCGGCGGTGAGCACCGCCAGCCCCTCCTGCGGCGTCGTGTCCGGGCCGGAGAGCTGGTCCAGCAGCGCCAGCAGTTGCTTGTGCTCCCGGTCGACGATGTCGGCGATGCTGCGACCGGCGGGTCGGTAGCCATCCTCGGGTGCGGGCGCGGGCGGCAGCGGCGGCAGGGGAACAGCGGACATGGTGCCCTCCTCGACTGGCGGGCGGAAGCTCCGGCAGGGACGTACGGTCGTGGGCGGCGGTACCCGAACGCGGCCACGGCGAAACCGACCCGTCGATGCGTCCCCCCGCGCCGGCCTGTCGAGCAGCCCGGGCTGGTATGAAGAGGCGATGACGAGCGATGCCGCCTCCGCCCGACCCGACCCCACCGCAGAGGTCGTGGACCTCTGCCGCGACCTGCTGCGCATCGACACCACCAACACGGGTGACAACGACACCAGCGTCGGCGAGCGCCGCGCGGCCGAGTACGTGGCGGAGAAGCTCGCCGAGGTGGGCGTGGAGTCCGTCCTGCACGAGTCCGCGCCGGGCCGGGCGAACGTGGTGGCCCGCATCCCGGGCACCGACCCGAGCCGGGGCGCGCTGCTGGTGCACGGCCACCTGGACGTGGTGCCCGCCGACGCCGACGAGTGGTCGGTGGACCCGTTCTCCGGCGAGCTGCGCGACGGCTACCTCTGGGGCCGGGGCGCGATCGACATGAAGGACTTCGACGCGATGGTGCTCGCCGTGGTGCGGCACTGGCAGCGCACCGGCGTGCGACCCCCGCGCGACATCGTGCTCGCGTACACCGCCGACGAGGAGGCGGGCAGCGACTACGGCGCGCGTTTCCTGGTCGACAACCACCGGGGCCTCTTCGACGGCTGCACCGAGGCGATCGGTGAGGTCGGTGGCTTCTCCTACTCGGTCAACGACAGCCAGCGGCTCTACCTCATCGAGACCGCCGAGAAGGGCATCGACTGGCTGCGGCTGCACGCCAAGGGCCGCCCCGGGCACGGCTCGATGATGCACGACGACAACGCCGTCACCGCGCTCGCCGAGGCGGTCGCCCGGATCGGCCGGCACCGCTTCCCGGTGGTCGTCACCGACACCGTGCGGGCCTTCCTGACCGAGGTCTCCGACCTGCTCGGCATCGAGTTGGACCCGGACGACCCGGAGACGGCCATCGCGAAGCTCGGCCCCATCGCCAACATCATCGGCGCGACCATCCGCAACACCGCCAACCCGACCCGGTTGAGCGCCGGCTACAAGGACAACGTCATTCCCGGCCGGGCCACCGCCACCATCGACTGCCGCAGCCTGCCCGGCCAGTCCGAGCTGCTGGAGCGGCAGCTGCGCGAGCTGGTCGGCCCGGACATCGCGATCGAGTACGTCCAGCGGCAGCCGGCGCTGGAGACCACCTTCGACGGTGACCTGGTCGAGGCCATGTCGGCGGCCCTGCGCGCGGAGGACCAGGGGGCGCGGCCCGTCCCGTACATGCTCTCCGGTGGCACCGACGCCAAGGCGTTCTCGCAGCTCGGCATCCGCTGCTTCGGGTTCGCCCCGCTGCGGTTGCCCGCCGACCTGAACTTCTCGGCGTTGTTCCACGGCATCGACGAGCGCGTTCCAGTCGACGGACTACAGTTCGGCGTGCGGGTTCTCGACCGGTTCCTCCGCACCTGCTAGTCGTGTCCGGCGGTGGCCGCCGGCGCGCAACCTCCCCATCGTGAAGGGACTGCCCCACATGACCGACCAGCATGGTGAGCTGGACGCCGCTCTCGAGCGGGTGATCGAAGCGGCCCGCCACCACCTGGCCGCCGTACGCGCCGCGCAGGGCCGCGTCGACGACGACGACGTCTGGCAGGCGTACGTGGCGTTGAACAACGCCTCCTTCGCGTACGACGAGCGGCTGCTTGACGCCTTCGGCGAGGTGACGCCGTGGGATGTCGACTCGATCGACCCGGACGAGGCCGACGAGCGTTTCGGCGGCGGCGAGGGAGCCGAGGCCAGTGACCCGCACCCCCGGGTGATCTCGGTGCGTCAGCGTCGTGACTACCGGGTGCCGAGCGTCGCCGCGCTGCTGCGGGTGGCCGAAGCGGCCCGCCGCGAGAGCACCCCGGAGGACGACGAGCCCGCGCCGGTGGAGGGCGTCGGCGAGGCGGTGCTGGAGCTGCTGCAGAGCGGTGACGGCTCGCTCGGCGCGTTGGACGTCCCCGAGTTGGAACCGCTCGACGGGGTGGTCATGGTCAGCGAGGTGGGCACCCCGGTCGACCTGGAGTCGTTCGACGACGACGACGCGGTCGGCCCGTTCCAGCCGGCGGCCGACGACCGGCTGGTCGGTCGGCTCGACGAGCACCCGTTCCTGGAGCTCGACGACGACCACGACCACGCCGGGCACCAGCACTAGGCCGGGTGCCGCCCGGGGCCGACTCCGGCCTCGGGCGGCGCCGTCCGGTCGTCAGTACGACAGGCCCGGCTGCGGCTGGTTGACCCGCCGACGACGCAGCACCACCTGCCGCGTGCCGTCCCGGTACAGCCGCACCCGGGCCAACTCCCATCCGGAGAACTCCGCCTGGATCGCCAACTGCGCCGCGGCGGTCAACCGGTCGACGTTCGGCGGCAGCCGCAGTGGCGCGTACTCGTAGTCCATGCCCTCCATGCTGCCCAGCCCAGCGGCCGTTCGCCACCCCCTCCGGAGTGACCAACGACGCCGCCGCGGGCGGTCCGTCCCGCCCCGTGCCCCCGTGCCGCCCCGTGTCCCCGTCGCGCCGATCTTGCGGTTTCTGTCGCCGAGATGAGTGGAAACGCCTCCTATGTCGCGACAGCAACTGCAAGATCGCGAGAGAGGGGGCGTCGTCGCGGCCCGGCAGGACGTCAGGCTGTGGGGACGTTCGCCGTCAGCAGGGCGGTGAGGGCCGGTGCGGCCAGGGTGACCGCTCGGGCGCTGCCCGGGTCGACCGCCAGCCCCCAGGAGGGGTTCGGCCAGTCCTCGAACAGCTCGGCGCAGGGCAGCGCGACGAACGGCACCCCGTCCCCGGTGAACGCGGCGAGCGCCCCCGGCGAGGTGAAGACCGGCAGCAGCGGCGCGCCGGTCGCGTCGCCGACCACCGTCCACGGAAAGTCGGCTTCCGGCGTCGGTTCCCCGGAGAGAGGGACGCACACCGTGGCGCCGGCCAGCGCTCCGAGGTAGCCGGGCAGGTCACGCCGGTCGACGGCAGCGGCGAGCCGCCCCACCACCGCCGGCTCCGCGTCGACGGGTGTCGCTTCAGCGGGTGCCGCTCCCGTCGGAGCCGCCCCGGCCGGAGCCGCCTCGACCTGGGTCACCTCGACGGGCGCCGGCCGGTCGATCGATAGCGCCGCCGGGCCGGGGCGCACGGCCGGCGGCACCGCCCGGCAGGAGAGCGTGCCGGGCTCGTCGGTCAACACCTCGGCGGCGGTACGGGTCACGAACACACTGAGCCGCTCCACCTGCTCCGGAGTGCGCGCCGCCTCGTACCACCAGCCCTCGTCGCCGGTCGGGCGGTGCCAGCCGAGCGCGGCCAGGCGTGCCTCGTCGTGGCCGGGGCAGATCACCCGCACCACCTGGCGGCGCACCAGCAGCCGGATCCCGGGCGGACCGGCGGAGAGCTCCAGGTCGGTGTCCCGGTCGCAGCGGGCGACGGTGTCCCGCAGCCGAGCGGCGATCTCCGGCCAGGTCGGCGACGGCGACGTCACGCCGGTGCGCCCGGCAGGCGGTCGTCCAGCCGCCCGAGCCGGGCCACGGTCTCCTCCAGCCGGCCCAGCGCCGAGAAGTCCCCCGGCGTGCCGAACAGGTCGCCGAGCCCCGCGCCGAGCGCGACGTCCAACCCCTCGGTGTGCTCGTCGACGTGCCCGGAGGCGACCTCGCGAGCCCGCCGGTACGCGTCGAGCACCAGCTCGGCCACCCCCTCCGTGCCGATGCGCAGGGCGGCGGGCGCGAGGGTGAGGCCGATCAGCGCGCCGGTGGCGTCGACGGTCGCCGAGACCAGCCCGCTCTCGTCGGCCGCGGTGCCGGACAGCTCGGCCAGGTCGTCGCGGAGGCCCGCGAACCGGCGTTCGATGTCGGCGATCCGCCCGGCGAGCGCGTCGAACGCGGACGTCGGGTCCGTCATGAGATTCCTCCCCGTGAATCATGCGACCGGGTGGTGCCCGGTGGCCGGGAGATCGTATCGTCGGTGCGCTCGACTCATGGGGGAGGAACGGCATGCCACCGGATATCGATGTCGACGTGCAGGCGGTCCGTCGACTGGAGACAGCCGCCAAGCAGGTCGCCAGCTCGCTGGCCGCGCTGGAGGGGCAGATCGTCTCGGCCGGCGACGTGCCCTCGGACGCCTTCGGCCACCTGCCGTTCGCCAGCGACATGCTCCGTGACAAGTACGCCGAGCAGGTCACCGGCGGCAAGGAGTTGTTCGCCGCCGCAGACGCCGCGTTCGGCCGGGTCGCCACGGCGCTGGGTGACACGGTCGAGGCGTACGAGCACAACGAACGGGACCTCGACGCCGGGTTCAAGGCCATCCAGTCGGGGTTGCCCGGATGAGCGGCCCGGCCGGCAGCGCCGTCCAACTGTGGAACGGCCTGGACAGCGCACTATCCGGGGTGCAGGACGCCGTCGACAGTGTCTGCCGGACCCTGGCGTGGCCACTGATCCAGCTCGTCGACCTGGTCGACGGCGAACCCGCCGTGCTGCGCGCGAAGGCCGCCGAGTGGGACGCGCTGGCAGCGCAGGTGCGCGACCTGGCCCAGGGGCACCGCGGCACCCGGGAGTCCGCGCAGGCCGGCTGGCGCTCACCGTCCGGTGTGGCGTACGGCCAGCGGTTGGCCGAGGTGGAGCAGCAGCTCCTCGACGTCGCCGAGCAGTTCGCCGCGACCGCGGAGTACCTGCGCAGTGTCGCCGACGGTCTGCAGACCGTGCACGACGTGCTCGTGGACCTCTGCGTGGAGTTCGTGAACTTCCTCCTGGTGACGCTGGTGACGGCGTTGCTGATGGCACCGGTGACCATGGGCGCGTCCTGGGCCGCCGGTGTGGGCGTGGCCGTTACCAGGGGTCTGATCGTGGTCACCCGGATGTTGAAGGTCATCCGGCCGCTCGCGGTGCACCTGCAGAAGGTCATCCGGCTGCTGCAACGGGTCCTGCTGTACCTGCGCAAGCTGCGCACCCACCTGGACAAGCTGGTCGACATGCAGAAGGCGCTGCGCACCGGCAAGAAGTACGCCGACAAGCGCCGCGCCGCCGGCAAGCTCGACAAGTGGCACCACAAGTTCCTCGACCCCTCCAAGGGCACCTACAAGCTGGGCAAGTCCGGTTCCCCGTTCGACATGGGCGCCCTCGACCGGGCCGCCGCGCTACGGGCGCACGGGGTCGCCGACGGGGCCCGGGTGATCGCCCGGGACTGGGCGACCCACCTGCCGTGGAACGTGCCGAACTCCGTCGTCCACGGTGTCACCTGGGGGACGGTGGCGTTGACCAGCGGGCTCTCCGTGCCGGGCAGCGAACAGGTCGGCGACCAGATCGACCAGGCGGTGCAGGGCGGCGCGGACTGGATCGACCAGAATGTCTTCGGGCAGCCGCCGGCAGGTCAGCCGGCGGGCCGCTAGGGAGGCGACGGGTGATGTCAGGGGAGCGGGGTCGGCTGGGCCGGTTCACCGACGCGGTGCTCGGCGGCGCGCGGGCCGCCCGGGACAAGGCCCGCGAACTGCGGGACGAACTCCGCACCAGCGACGAGCCGGAGCGCGCCCTGGTGGCGCCGCTGCTGGCCGGGCAGGACCTCCGCTACGTGGGGCTCGGGCCGGTGCGCCTGTCGCAGACCCACCAAGCCGGTCGGCAGCTCGCCGACGAGGTCGGCGCCGAGTTGGCCGACGCACTCGACCCGAAGGTGCTGTTCGGGCTGCTCAACATCGTCAACCCGGTGGTCTGGGTCGACGCCGTGCTGGCGCCGGTGCGGCTGGCCGCGGGTGTGCTGCTGCTGCCGGGCAAGGCCGGCGCCATCGCCGCCGGCGTGCCGGAGTTGGCCGCGCCGGAGCCGGGCCTGCCGCAGCAACCCGCCCAGCGGGAGCCGATCCCGCTCACCGAGGAGCAGGAGGCGTTCCGCGCGCTGTTCCGGCTGAGCCAGTACCGCCCGCTGGCCGAGCAGCTCGCCGAGATCGCCTACCGCCGCCGGTACGTCTTCAGCGGCGACCTCGCCACCCTCGCCGGCAGCCTGCTGCTCTTCCTGGAGCGCTACAGCGGCACCCCGCTGGCGGTGACCGACACCCACCTGCACCTGCTGCGGATGGGCCCCCGCCCGGACGCCGACCGGCCCGACCGGCGTCAACCGCGGGTGCTGTGGAGTGTCCGCCGCGACCGGGTGGCCCGGGTCGACTCCGAGCGTGGGGCGAGCGGGCTGGTGCAGCTCGCCTCCACCATCGTCTTCGACGACGGTTCGTGGATCCGGCTGACCCAGCCCGCGCTGCGCGACGACCAGTCGCGCTTCCTGACCGCGATCCACGACCTCCCCGGGCAGCGCCCGACGCCGTGACCCCGGGGCGCGGGGCCAGCCGTGACCCGGCCGGCGGTCAGCCGTCGCGTTCGGGGTAGCCGACCGGCACCGCGGACACGTCGTCCAGCGCGGTGGTGATCTCCTCGGGCAGGGTGATCCGTTCCACTGCGAGCGCGCCGAGCAGCTGCCCGACCGTGCGGGCACCGAGGATCGGCGCGGTCACGCCCGGCCGGTCCCGGATCCAGGCCAACGCCACCTCCAGCGGCGACACCCCCAGCCCACCGGCCGCCGTCGCCACCGCCTCCACGATGCTGGAGCAGCGCGGCTCCAGGTAGGTCGAGACGAACCGTTCGAAGTGCGGCGACGCGGCCCGGGAGTCGGCCGGACGGCCGTGCCGGTACTTGCCGGTGAGCACGCCCCGGCCCAGCGGCGACCAGGGCAGCACACCGAGGCCGAGCGCGTCGCACGCGGGCAGCACCTCCCGCTCCACACCGCGCTCCAGCAGCGAGTACTCCACCTGGGACGCGACCACCGGCGCCCGCCCCGGCCAGGCGGTCTGCCAGGCGGCGGCCCGCGCGGTCTGCCAGCCGGAGAAGTTCGACACGCCGACGTAGCGGACCTTGCCGCTGGCCACCGCGTGGTCCAGGGCGGCCAGGGTCTCCTCCAGCGGGGTGTCCGGGTCGTACCCGTGCACCTGGAACAGGTCGACGTGGTCGGTGCCGAGCCGGCGCAGCGACGCGTCCAACGTGCGCAGCAGGTGCCCCCGGGAGCCGTCCCGGCGTCGGCCACTGCCGGGGCGCAAACCGGCCTTGGTGGCGATCAGCAGATCCTCGCGGGGCACGAGGGAACCCAGCAGCGAGCCGATCACCGACTCGGCGTCGCCGTCGCCGTACACGTCGGCGGTGTCGATCAGGTTGCCGCCCGCGTCGAGGTAACTCTTCAGCTGAGCGGCCGCATCGTCGGCGTCGGTGTCCCGGCCCCAGGTCATGGTGCCGAGCGCGAGCCGCGAAACCGCCAGCCCGCTTCGGCCGAGCGGTCGCTGTTGCATGGGTGAACCTTATTTCGAACCTGCCGCCACCGATATCCTCGCTCCCGTATCTCTGCCGGTTCTGCCGGTTCCGCCGCCCCGGGCTGCCCCGATGGAGGGGGGATCAAAGGTGTCGAGCCGGTGATCGAGTCCGTTATCGGCATTGCGTAACCTGGGGCGACCTGTGCCACGGATGGGGGAGGACCAGTGCGACTCGGGCTCAGTCTCGGATACCAGACGGCGTGGAGCACACCGGCCGACCACCTGGCGCTGGCCCAGGAGGCGGACCGGCTGGGCTATTCGGTGGTGTGGGCGGCGGAGGCCTATGGCTCCGACTCGCCCAGCATGCTCGCGTGGATGGCCGGGCAGACCGAACGGATCGACGTCGGCGCCGCGGTGATGCAGATCCCCGCCCGTACGCCGGCGGCCACCGCCATGACCGCCGCCACGATCGACGCGCTCTCCGGCGGCCGGTTCCGGCTCGGCCTGGGTGTCTCCGGCCCGCAGGTGTCCGAGGGCTGGCACGGCGTGCGCTTCGCCAAGCCGCTCGCCCGGACCCGCGAGTTCGTCGACATCGTCAAGCTGGCCATCGCCCGCAAGGAGGTGGCGTACGACGGCGAGCACTACACGCTGCCGCTGCCGGACGGGCCGGGCAAGGCCCTGCGTCTGGGCTTCCACCCACCCCGCGAGCACATACCGATCTACCTGGCCGCGGTCGGCCCGAAAAACCTGGAGCTGGCCGGCGAGATCGCCGACGGCTGGCTGGCCGTGTTCTACGCCCCGGAGTTCGCCGAGGAGCAGCTCGCCTCGGTGCGCGCCGGGCGGGCCAAGGTCGGCAAGGAGTTGGCCGGGTTCGACGTGGTGCCGTCGGTGCCCGTGGTGATCGGCGACGACGTGGCCTCCTGCGCCGAACTCGTCCGCTGGTACGCCGCGCTCTACGTGGGCGGCATGGGCAGCCGGCAGCAGAACTTCTACAACCAGCTCGCCACCCGGATGGGCTACGGCGACGCCGCCCGCGAGGTGCAGGACCTGTACCTGGCCAAGCGGCAGCGCGACGCCGCCGCCGCCGTACCCATGGAGTTCATCGACCGCACCTCGCTGCTCGGCCCGAAGGAACGCATCGCCGAGCGGATGCGGGAGTACGCGGCGGCCGGCGTCACCACGCTGTCGGTGACCCTCTTCGTGGCCGACCGGGACAGCGGTGTGCAGACCCTGCGTACCGTCGCCGAGGCTCTCGACCTTTCGGGAGTCGGCGAGTGACCTGGGTCGAGGCCATCGTCCTGGGCATCGTCCAGGGACTGACCGAGTTCCTTCCGGTCAGCTCGTCGGGGCATCTGCGGATCACCTCGGCGATCTTCTTCGACCGGGACGCCGGCGCGTCGTTCACCGCGGTCACCCAGCTCGGCACCGAAGCGGCCGTGCTGATCTACTTCGCCAAGGACATCTGGCGGATCACCCGGACCTGGCTGGTGGGCATCCGGGACAAGTCGGTCCGCTCCAGCCTCGACTACCGGATGGGCTGGTACGTGATCGTCGGCTCGATCCCGATCGGGCTGTTCGGTTTCGTGTTCAAGGACCAGATCAAGACCGCCGGGCGCAACCTGTGGGTGGTGGCGACCACGCTGATCGTGTTCGCCTTCGTGTTGGCCTTCGCCGAGTACTGGGGGCGGCAGACCCGCACTCTGGAGAACTTCCGGATGAAGGACGGCATCGTGATGGGCTTCGCCCAGGCCATGGCGCTGGTCCCCGGGGTGTCCCGCTCCGGCGGCACGCTCACCGCCGGCCTGCTGCTCAACCTGACCCGGGAGGCGGCGGCACGGTACTCGTTCCTGCTGGCCATCCCGGCGGTGGTGATGTCCGGCGTGTTCAGCCTCGGGGACGTCTTCGAACCGTCCGCCCCGGGCACGTCCGTGCCCACCGTGGCCCAGACGATCGTGGCCACCCTCATCGCGTTCGGCATCGGCTACGCGGCCATCGCCTGGTTGCTGCGTTACGTCGCCCACCACACCCTGTACGTCTTCGTGCTGTACCGGGTCGCGCTGGGCACCCTGGTCCTGGCCCTGCTGCTGACCGGCACTATCGACGCCACCTGACCGATCTGTCGACGGCCCCCGGCTCCGCCCGCAGGCGGAGCCGGGGGCCGCAGTCGTCATCCCGCCGCCCCCGGGTGGTGCCTCCGGAGCCCGCGACGGCCCGGCACGGGGCGCAGGTCATAGGGTGGTCTCCGTGGCGACCCTTCTGCTTCTGCGACACGGCCGAACCACGGCGAACGCCGATGGCGGCCTGGCCGGTCGGCAACCGGTCGAGTTGGATGACACCGGGCGCGCCCAGGCCACCGCGGTCGGCGAGCGGTTGCGGGCGGTGCCGCTGGCCGCCGTGGTGACCAGCCCGCTGATCCGCTGCCGGCAGACCCTGGAGTTGGCGCTCCCGCAGGCCGCCCCGGTGGTCGAGGACGGGCTGATCGAGTGCGACTACGGCAGCTGGGAGGGTCAGCCGCTGAAGAAGCTCGCCAAGGAGCCGCTCTGGCCGGTGGTCCAGCAGCACCCCAGCGCGGCGGTCTTCCCGGGCGGGGAGGCGATGGCGGCGATGGCGGCGCGTGCCGTGGCGGCGGTGCGTTCCTGGGACGCCCGGGTGAACGCCGAGCACGGGCCCGAGGCGGTCTGGTTGGCGTGCAGCCACGGCGATGTGATCAAGGCCATCGTGGCGGACGCGCTCGGCGTACACCTGGATGCCTTTCAGCGGATCGTGGCCGACCCGGCGTCGGTGACGGCGATCCGGTTCACGCCGCTGCGTCCGTTTCTGGTGCGACTCAACGACACCGGCGGCGACCTGGCGGCGCTGGTGCCGCCGCCGGCCAAGCGGCGTCGGCGCGCGAACCGCGTGGCCGACTCGGACGCGGCCGTCGGCGGTGGGGCGGGTGCGTCGCGGTGAGGCGCGTCACCACACCGCCCCCGGCCGGGGCGTCAGCGCACGCCAGAAAGGCCGCCACGCCCGGGTTTAGCCCCTGGTACGCCGGGCGCGTCGCCGCTGCGGCGAATCGCGTCGGTGGGGTGCGCGATGCCAAGGCGGGCCGGATAGGGTCGTGGGTATGACCCACCAGGTGCACGCCTTCGAACCGCCGGAGCGGTTCGTCGCCGGGACTGTCGGGCCGCCGGGGGAGCGCACGTTCTTCCTGCAGGCCCGCGGCGGCGGCAGGCTGGTCAGCGTCGCGCTGGAGAAGGTCCAGGTGTCCCTGCTCGCCGAGAAGCTCGAGGAGCTGCTCACCGAGGCGCAGCGTCGCTTCGGGGTGGACCTGCCCGAGCTGGCGCCGGTGATCGGCGACAACGAGCCGCTGGACACGCCCGTCGACGAGGAGTTCCGGGTCGGGACGCTCGGGCTGGCCTTCGACGTGGACACCGCGACAGTGGTGATCGAGGCGATCGCCGCGGGCGAGGTGGAGCCCGAGGTCGAGCTCGGCGACGAGGACGACGACGAGGACGACGACGAGGACGAAGAGCCGGACGAGGACCTGGATCGGCTCCGGGTCCGGCTCACCCCGCAGGCGACCCGCCAGTTCATCGAGCGGGCCCGGCGAGTGGTCAACGCGGGCCGGCCACCGTGCCCGCTCTGCGGCCAACCGTTGGACCCCGCCGGGCACCTCTGCCCGCGGCACAACGGTTATCACCGGTGACCTCGTCCGGCCTCCAACCTCGCCAGGACGGCGACGCCGCGCTGCGGCTGCTGCGTGACGGCGTCCTCGACCTGGAGGGTCGGCTGGTCGACGCGTCGAACACGACGCTGCGCGGCATTCTGACCCTGGACGGGCTGACCGCCCGCTGCGTCTACAAGCCGGTCCGGGGCGAGCGCCCACTCTGGGACTTCCCCGACGGCACCCTGGCCGGTCGGGAGGTCTCGGCGTACCTGGTCTCCCGGGCCACCGGATGGGACCTGGTGCCGCCCACCGTGCTGCGGGACGGCCCGTTCGGCCCCGGCTCCTGCCAGCTGTGGATCGACGAGCCGGAGGACGCCGAACCGCTCGTCGGTTTCCTGCCCGCGGGGGAGTTGCCGCCGCGCTGGATCCCGATCGCCGCCGCCCGGGACGACGACGGCGCCGCGTACGCCCTCGCCCACGCCGACGACCCACGGCTGGCCCGGCTCGCGGTGCTCGACGCGGTGCTCAACAACGCCGACCGCAAGGGCGGTCACGTGCTCGTCGGTGCCGACGACCGGATCTACGGCGTGGACCACGGGGTGAGCTTCCACGTGGAGGACAAGCTGCGCACGGTGCTCTGGGGTTGGGCCGGTAAGCGGTTGCCCCCGGACGCCGTGGAGATGCTCGACGCGCTGGCCGGGCAGGTCGCCGGTGCGCTCGGCGCGGAGCTGGCCGACCATCTGACGATCAGCGAGGTGGCCGAGGTGGCCGCCCGGGTCGACCGGCTGCGCGAGACCGGCTGCTTCCCCCAGCCTCCGGAGGACTGGCCGGCGATGCCCTGGCCGCCCATGTGACCCGCTGTCATCTTGATCACCCGTGGGGTGCTCCGGCGTTGTCGCAGGGCTGGCTAGGCTGATCCCATGGAGTCTTGGGCGGGACACGAGGTGCCACGGCTGCCGGGCAGGGGCGAGCCACTGGCGTTGTACGACTCGGCGCGGCAGGGTGTCCACCCGAGTGAGCCGACCGACGCGGGAAGCATGTACGTCTGCGGCATCACCCCGTACGACGCCACCCACCTCGGCCACGCCGCCACCATGATCACGTTCGACCTGGTGCAGCGGATGTGGCGCGACGCCGGCCGCCCGGTGCGCTACGTGCAGAACGTCACCGACATCGACGACCCACTGCTGGAGCGGGCCGCCCGCGACGGCGAGGACTGGGTGGTCCTGGCGATGCGCGAGACGGCGCTGTTCCGGGAGGACATGGAGGCGCTGCGGATCATCCCGCCGGCGCACTACGTGGGCGCGGTCGAGTCGATCCCGGACATCGCCGACAAGGTCGAGGTGCTGCTCAAGGACGGCGCCGCGTACCGGCTCGACGACGGCACCGGCGACGTCTACTTCGACATCTCCGCCACGCCCCGCTTCGGCTACGAGTCGAACCTGACCCGCGAGCAGATGCTGGAGATCTTCCCCGAGCGCGGCGGCGACCCCGACCGGGCCGGCAAGCGCGACCCACTGGACCCGCTGCTGTGGCGCGGCGCCCGCGAGGGCGAGCCGTCCTGGCCGGGCGGCGAGCTGGGCCTGGGCCGCCCCGGTTGGCACATCGAGTGCGCGGTGATCGCGCTCAACCTGCTCGGCGACCGGATCGACGTGCAGGGCGGCGGCAACGACCTGCTGTTCCCGCACCACGAGGCCTCCGCCGCGCACGCCGAGCGGCTCACCGGCCAGGCGCCGTTCGCCGAGCACTACGTCCACGCCGGCATGATCGGTCTGGACGGCGAGAAGATGTCCAAGTCCCGCGGCAACCTGGTCTTCGTGTCCCGGCTGCGCGCCGACAAGGTCGACCCGATGGCGATCCGGCTGGCGCTGATCTCCGGGCACTACCGCAGCGACCGCACCTGGACCGACGACCTGCTCACCGCCGCGCACGAGCGCCTGGACCGTTGGCGGCGGGCCGCCGCCGCGCCCGCCGGTCCGTCCGGGGCCGAGCTGCTGGCCGAGGTACGCGCACGTCTGGCCGACGACCTGGACACCCCCGGAGCGCTGGCCGCAGCCGACCGCTGGGCCGAGGCGACCCTCGCCGGCGCCACCGACGACCCCGAGGCTCCCGCCCTCTTCGCGAACACGGTCGACGCCCTCCTGGGCATCCGCCTCTAGCAGCCCACGCGCGTGGTGCCGTGCGCCCCGCGTTGATCGACTCGGTTTCCGGAAGTCGCGGTGCCCCGACGCGGGCGACGCACCGAGTTCCAGGAAGCCGAGTCGATCAAACGGCTCAGCCCAGGCCGGGGCCGAGGTCGGGGCGCGCCCTCGATCGGGTCACGGAATGAACCTCACCTCGGGGAAGGACCGGCTCGGGCCGCTCAGTAGGTGACCGCCCCGGTGCCGCAGGTGCAGGTCGAAGAAAGCCAGCGGGTACGCCTGCCCGATGCGGACCGCGCGGGCGGGGTCGAGCGCGCCGACCCAGCCGGCGAGCTCCTCGTCGCTCATCCCGATGAGCCGTGCCAGCTGCGGTATCAGCCACTGGTTGTCGCCGTAGGACGAGTGGACCGCTTCGGCGGCTTGGACGTTGAGTCGCCATCCGCGTAGGTGCGTGAAGAACTCGGCGACGGCGGGCTCCGCGGCCCGGGTGAACTCCGCCGTCATCAGCATGAACGGCCGGTACAGGTCGACGGTGGGCAGCGGCTGCGACAGCATCGGGGCGTCGAAGCTCAGCCCCGCTCGGATCCGCCGGTCGGTGCCCATGGTCAGGGCCGTCGCGGTGCCGCCCTTCGACCAGCCGAACATGCCGATCCGGCTCAGGTCGAGGGCGGCGCCCAGCCCGGCCGGCAGCGGCGCGTGGTCGACGTCGGGGTTGCCCCCGGCGGCGAGGTCGGCGATCTGGTCGAGGACGAACCGGACGTCCCGGGTGTAGGTCCACGGGGTGGCATCAAAGTCTTCTTCCTGGACGGTGACCCGGCCGTCGGGGAATTCGCCGAACCCGTCGTACGCGTGGTCCACAGTGACCACCACGTACCCGTGGCTGGCGAGTTCCTGCACCACGATGGTGGTGTCCGAACGGTGACTGCCGGCGCCGTGTGAGTACAGCACCACCGGCATCCGTCGACCGGAGTGCCGCACCGGGGCGCCCTCGTGCCCGGCCGTCAACGGCGCCAGCGCGGCGTGGGGGTCGAAGCCGGCCGAGTCCAGCAGCATGCGCATCGAGGCGGCGGTCATCCACGGGGAGCGCGGGTAGCGCCGCTCGTTCCGGGCGGGATACCAGACGCTGACCATCAGCTCCCGATACCGCCCCGGCCCGGCCAGCGGTTCCGGCCGCGACCGGTCGACCAGATGCAGCGGCACCACACCCACGCGGTACGGCCCGGTCGGCCGGGGGAGAGTGAGCCGGACCGGACCCAAATCGGCGGTGGCCGCCGTGGCGCGGCCGGCAACGCCCATCGGTACGCCGACCCCGACCGCCAGCGCGGCTCCGACAAGGCCACGGCGCGTCATCCCCCGTGCACCAACAGGTTTCACGGTTGGCATTGGTCCTCCCCTGGGTTGCTCGACGCCGAAACAGGGCCGCCCGGCCATCGATACACCCGCAGTATATATACTGAGTGTATAGCTGCAACGATGGCGGCGCGCCTCGGCAGCCGAGAACTCCCAGGGGCCTGGGCGCGCCCCGCAGCCCTCGCCCATCGCCCCGCGATCTTGCAGTTTCTGTCCTAGCGAAAGGTGCAAAACCGGCAAAAGTCAACCGAAAGCGCAAGATCGGCGGGGCGGGGCGGGGCAGGGCCCGCTAGCCCAGGACTAGGCCGGGGTCGGGTTCCGGGTCGGGGGTCGGGCCGGGGATCTTGTACTCCTCAGTGAGGGTGGTCATCGGGCCGGGCCACGTCGCCTGGGACACCTCGATCGGCTTGCGGTGCGCGTCGTACGCGACGTGCAGCAGGTGCAGCACCGGGGTGTCCGGCCGGATCTGGAGGGTCTCGGCCTCCTCCCGGCTCGGCTGGCGGGCGCTGATCGTGTCGGTGGCCGAGACGTACCGCCGCCCCGTGGCTTCCTCGGCCTCCTGGTAGAGCGGCCGGCCGAACGCCTCGGTGCGCTCCAGCGAGGTGCCGCCGGTGTCGCGGGGCAGGAACCAGGAGGCGCCCACCTCGACAGGGGAGTCGTCGGTACGGACGAGGTGCCGGCGACAGAGCAGGCTGGTGCCGTCGGCCACGCCGAAGGCGTCGGCCACCTCGGCGGGGGCGGGGGCGTGCCCCACGGAGACGAGCTGCTGGCGGTATCGGGCGGCCAGGTCGGTGTGGTAGCCGCGGAAGCCGCCGTACCGGCCTCGGGAGAGGCGGTTGAGGCGGCGGCGGGTGCCCCGGACGTACGTACCGGAGCCGGGTTTGGTGATCAGGATGCCCTCGACCCGCAGCTGGTCGACGGCGCGTTGCACGGTCTGCTTGGCGACGCCGAACATCTCGGCGATGGCCGGGATGGACGGTAGCCGCTCGCCCGGCCCCCAGTCGCCCCGGCGGACCTGGGCCTTGAGCTGCGTGGCGATCTGTCGGTGCGGGAACTCAGCGGCCCCGGGATTGATCTGCACACCCGCCTCCTTGATCACATCTAGGTTCCTAGGATGCCCCAGCGGGTGTGACGGCGCTACCCCAGACACGCGAAAACGGGCCCCCGGACCACAAAAGGTCCGAAGGCCCGCATCGAGACGGTGCTACCAGGAGCCGGCGGTGGGGCCGGCCGAACCGCCCCGGCGGCGCAGGTACTTCTCGAACTCCTGGGCGATCTCGTCGCCGGTCAACGGGGTGATCCCCTCGTCGCCGACCCGTTCTTCCAGCTCGCGGACGTACTCGCCCAGCTCGGCGTCCTGCTCGGCGGCGCTGCGCACCCGCTGCTCCCACTCGGCGGACTCCTCGGCCAGGTCGGCCATCGGCACCGGCAGGTCGACGACCTCCTCGACCCGGTGCAGCAGGGCGAGGGTGGCCTTCGGGCAGGGCGGGTTGTTGGCGTAGTGCGGCACGTGCACCCAGAACGAGACGGCGTCCACCTCGGCGCGGGTGCAGGCGTCGTGCAGCACGCCGACGATGCCGGTCGGACCGTCGTACCGGGTGGGGGTGAGCTGGTAGCGCTCCGCGGCCTGCGCGTCGGAGGCGCTGCCGCTGATCGGCAGCGGCCGGGTGTACGGCACGTCGGCCAGCAACGCGCCGAGCAGCACCACCCGTTCCACCTCCAGGCTGTGGCAGATCTCCAGCACCTGCTCGCAGAACGTCCGCCAGCGCATGCTCGGCTCGATGCCGCGGATCAGCACCACGTCACGGTCGGTGCCCTCCGGGCTGGCCACCATGAACCGGGTCGTCGGCCACTCCACCCGCCGGGTCTCCCCGTCGGCCATGGTGATGGTGGGCCGGCTGACCTGGAAGTCGTAGAAGTCTTCCGGATCCAGCTCGGCGATCTGCCGGGCGTTCCAGACCTGCTCCAGGTGCTCGACCGCGGCGGTGGACGCGTCGGCGGCGTCATTCCAGCCCTCGAACGCGGCGATCGCCACCGGGGACCGCAGCACCGGCAGTCCGTCGAACTCGGTCACGCCGTCACCTCACCCTGCTCGTCGCGGCTGGCGCCGGGACCGCGCCCGGTCGTCATACCGTGTGGCACGGCGGCGTCCCTGTTGTCCTTCACGTCCGTCAGCCTACGTGCAGGGCGAGGGTGCGGCCCGTCGGCCGCGCCGGTCGGCCGCTCCGGCAGCAGGTCATACCCGAACGAACCAGACAGGGTGATCCCCGTGACACAATAGGGGATCGCTCGAGGATGGTCGTGGAGTCCGGCCGAATCGCACTAACCTGAACGGGTGCGGACTTCATTGATGGATGTGCTGGCTGATCGCATTCTCATCGCCGACGGCGCGATGGGCACGATGCTTCAGGCCGCGGACCTCACGCTCGACGACTTCGACGGGCTTGAGGGGTGCAACGAGATCCTCAACGTCACCCGCCCGGACGTGGTGCGTGGGGTGCACGACGCCTACCTGGCCGTCGGTGCCGACTGCGTGGAGACCAACACCTTCGGCGCCAACCTCGCCAACCTCGCCGAGTACGACATCCCACACCGCATCCGCGAGTTGTCCGAGGCGGGCGCCCGGATCGCCCGGGAGGCCGCCGACGCGGCCAGCACCCCGCAGCGGCCCCGGTTCGTGCTCGGTTCGATCGGGCCGGGCACCAAGCTGCCCACCCTCGGGCACGCCGCCTACGCGACCCTGCGCGACGCCTACCAGGAGAACGCCGCGGGTCTGATCGTCGGCGGCGCGGACGCGCTGATCATCGAGACCTGCCAGGACCTGCTCCAGGTCAAGGCGGCCGTGGTCGGGTCGAAGCGGGCGATGGCCGAGCTGGGCCAGTCGGTGCCGATCATCTGTCACGTGGCGGTGGAGACCACCGGCACCATGCTGGTCGGCAGCGAGATCGGTGCGGCCCTCGCCGCGATCGAGCCGCTCGGCGTGGACCTGATCGGGCTCAACTGCTCGACCGGCCCGGCCGAGATGAGCGAGCACCTGCGTTACCTGTCGCAGCACTCCCGCATCCCGCTGTCGGTGATGCCGAACGCCGGCCTGCCGGTGCTGACCGCCGACGGGGCGTACTTCCCGCTGACTCCCGTGGAGCTGGCCGAGGCCCTGGAGCGGTTCATCACCGAGTACGGCGTGGGGCTGGTCGGCGGCTGCTGCGGCACCACCCCGGAGCACATCCGGGTGCTGGCCGAGCGGCTGCACGGCGTCACCGCCCCGGCCCGCGAGCCCCGGCACGAGGCGGGCGTCTCCTCGGTCTACCACCCGGTGCCCTTCGCGCAGGACGCGTCCGTGCTGATGGTGGGGGAGCGGACCAACGCCAACGGCTCGAAGGCGTTCCGGGAGGCGATGCTCGCCGGCGACTGGCGGGCCTGTGTGGAGATCGCCCGCAGTCAGGCACGCGACGGCTCGCACCTGCTCGACCTGTGCGTGGACTACGTCGGCCGCGACGGCACGCAGGACATGCGCGAGTTGGCCGGCCGGTTCGCCACGGCCTCCACCCTGCCGATCATGCTGGACTCCACCGAGCCGGCGGTGATCGAGGCCGGGCTGGAAATGCTCGGTGGCCGGTGCGTGGTCAACTCGGTGAACTTCGAGGATGGCGACGGCCCGGAGTCCCGCTACGGGCGGGTGATGCCGGTGATCCGGGAGCATGGTGCCGCAGTAGTCGTGATGTGCATCGACGAGGAAGGGCAGGCGCGCACCGCGGCGGACAAGGTCCGCATCGCCTCGCGCACCATCGACGACCTGACCGGCCGGTGGGGGATGGACCTGTCCGACATCCTGATCGACACGCTGACCTTCCCGATTGCCACCGGGCAGGAGGAGACCCGCCGCGACGGACTGGAGACCATCGAGGCGATCCGGGAAATCGCCCGGCGTTACGCAGGGATCAACTTCACCCTCGGCATCTCGAACATCTCCTTCGGGCTCAACCCGGCGGCCCGACAGGTGCTCAACTCGGTGTTCCTGCACGAGTGCGTGCAGGCCGGCCTGACCTCCGCGATCGTGCACGCCAGCAAGATCCTGCCCATGTCGAAGATCCCCGACGAGCAGCGCGAGGTCGCCCTGGACATGGTCTACGACCGGCGGCGCGAGGGGTACGACCCGTTGCAGCGCTTCCTGGAGCTCTTCGAGGGCGTCGACGTGACAAGTGCCCGAGCCACCCGGGCACAGGAGTTGGCCGCGCTGCCGTTGGACGAGCGGCTCAAGCGGCGGATCATCGACGGTGAGCGCAACGGCCTGGAGGCCGACCTGGACGAGGCGATGGCCGGCGGTCGGTCCCCACTGTCGATCATCAACGACATCCTGCTGGACGGCATGAAGGTGGTCGGTGAGCTGTTCGGCTCCGGCCAGATGCAGCTGCCGTTCGTGCTCCAGTCCGCCGAGGTGATGAAGACCGCGGTGGCCTATCTGGAACCGCACATGGAGACCATCGAGGACGGCGGCAAGGGCCGCATCGTGCTCGCCACCGTGCGCGGCGACGTGCACGACATCGGCAAGAACCTGGTCGACATCATCCTGTCCAACAACGGCTACGAGGTGGTGAACATCGGCATCAAGCAGCCGATCAGCGCCATCCTGGACGCCGCCGAGCAGCACCGCGCCGACGCGATCGGCATGTCCGGGCTGCTGGTCAAGAGCACTGTCATCATGAAGGAGAACCTGGCCGAGATGGCCACGCGCGGGGTCGCGGAGCGCTGGCCGGTCCTGTTGGGTGGGGCGGCGCTGACCCGCGCGTACGTCGAGGACGACCTGCGGTCGACGTTCCCCGGGCAGGTGCACTACGCGCGGGACGCGTTCGAGGGTCTGTCCCTGATGGACCGGGTGATGACCGCCAAGCGCGGCGGCGCCCCGGTGATCGACCCGGAGCGGGAGGCGGCTCTCGCGGCTCGGCGGGCGCGCCGGGAACGGCAGCGCTCAATGGTCACCACGTCGCTGCCGGAGCTGCACGACTCGTCGGTCCGCTCCGACGTGGCCGCCGACGTGTCGGTGCCCACCCCGCCGTTCTTCGGCACCCGCGTCGTCAAGGGCGTGCCGATGGCCGACTACGCGGCGCTGCTCGACGAGCGGGCCACCTTCTCCGGGCAGTGGGGGCTGCGCGGCGCCCGGGGTGGCAGCGGACCCTCCTACGAGGAACTGGTCGAGACCGAGGGCCGACCGCGCCTGCGGTACTGGCTGGACCGGCTGATCGCCGACCAGGTCCTTGAGGCAGCCGTGGTGTACGGCTACTTCCCCGCGTACTCCGAAGGCAATGACCTGGTGGTGCTCGACGAGAACGGGCACGCGGAGCGCGCCCGGTTCTCCTTCCCCCGGCAGCGGCAGGAGCGGCGGCTCTGCCTGGCGGACTTCTTCAGGCCCCAGGGCGACCAGCTCGATGTGGTCGCGTTGCAACTGGTCACCGTCGGCCAGCCGGTCAGCGAGTACGCGGCGAAGCTTTTCGCCCGCAACGAGTACCGCGACTACCTGGAGGTGCACGGGCTCTCCGTGCAGCTCACCGAGGCGCTCGCCGAATACTGGCACCAGCGCATCCGCGCCGAGATGACCCTGCCCGACGGTCGTCCGCTGGGGCACGACGACCCGGCGGACCTGGCCGGCATCCTGCACAACGACTACCGGGGCTGCCGGTACGCGTTCGGCTACCCGGCCTGCCCCGACCTGGAAGACCGGGCGAAGATCATGGATCTGCTCGGCGCGGACCGGATCGGGGTCGAGCTGTCCGAGGAGTTCCAGCTCATGCCGGAGCAGGCCACCGACGCGATCGTGGTCCACCACCCGGAGGCCAACTACTTCAACGCCAAGTAAGCGGGCGCAGGCGCTCTGACCTGCGCCTGAGGTCGTCCGGAAGACCGCTGATCCATGATCATGCCGTCCGGCGAACGGGCCGAGCGCACGAACGGCGGCAGGAGAGCGCATCAGGCCAGGATCGTGGGGTTGGCTCGAAAGCAGTTGCGTCTCCGCCCGCGCTGTTGCAGCGTACGAGCATGATCAATTCGGCTCGACTGCTTGCGGCCTACGACGAACAGCTTCGGACTGACGCCGAGACGCCGAGCGCGGTCTCAGTCACCCGACACGGGCCACTGCGTCTCGTGACGTTCGCGGGTGGTCGTGGTTTTGTCACCTACCGCGATCTCGGCGGGGCGGACGCCGATACGATTCGCCGGCTCGTCCCAGAGGCGCTCGCCCACTACCAGGCAGACCCCGAGGTCGGGCGGGTCAAGTGGAAGGCGCGTGGGCACGACCATGCGCCGGGGTTGCACGAGGTGTTGCTGGAGAATGGGTTCATTGCGGATGAGCCTGAGTCGATCATGATTGGCGAGGCACGGCTGCTAGCCGTTGACGTTCCGCTGCCCGAAGGCGTGACACTGCGTCGGGTCACCGAGGAGGCGGACGTCCGCGCGATGAGTGCGATGCAGGACGAAGCCTTTGAGAACCCGGTTAGCGACGACATGGCGAACGCCCTCCTGCGCCGCCTGGCCCGCGATGACGGAATGGAGCTGTGGGTTGCAGAGGCGGAGGGACGGATCGTCAGTGCCGGCCGGTTGGAGCCGGTGCCTGGGACCGACTTCGCCGGGATCTGGGGCGGCGCGACCCGCGCGGAGTGGCGCGGCCGTGGGATCTACCGGGCGTTGACCGCGGCGCGGGCCCGCTCGGCACTCCGTATGGGCAAGACACTCATCAACAGCGACTCGACCGAGTACTCACGCCCGATCCTTGAACGCTACGGTTTGATCAAGGCGTCGACGACGACGCCCTACAACTGGCAGCGGTGAGCGCCCTTCTCGCGGCCCCGTCCGGAGCCAAGCACAAGACCTCCACCCCGCTCATCGGCAGAAGCGTATGCACCAGCATCTCCGGCCGCCCCGGGACAGCGGATAGCCATCGAGCCAGGGCATCGTGTCACGCATCAAGTAGCCACGACGTGACGCATCAAGCGGAGTACGACGTGTCTAGTCCCACCACATACTTGACGGATCCGTCCCACCACATGCTCGTCAGTTGACCTAGGTAATTGGTAAGACCTTGTGGGGTCGCTGTCGTGGCGGAGGCGAGAGAAGACTGCGTTCTGGGTGTCGATCCTGTACTGAAGGCCGCCCTGCGCCAGCTCCGCAGCGTGCGGTCGGAGCGCCCGGCTGATTCTGCTGATCCCTGCGAATTTGCCGCGTGGCGCGAAGCGATGGCTGGGGTCCTGGATGAACTGGCCCACGTCATGCCCTTCCCGCAAGACCGAGCCCTTGCTTGGATGGAAGCAGAGGCTGCCGGTGCTGAGGCAGCAGTGCTGCGTGTGGCGGCCAGAACGTGGCATCACAGTTGATCCAGGCATTGGATGAGGCCTTGCGAGGTCGGTGATCGCTGCCCTGCGTATTCTCCGGTGATTGACAGCAACCGGAGTGTCACCCATGAACGGCTCAAGCTGGGGCTATCGCGCAAAGACCGCGGTATCGGGATCCGAGGCTAAAGACATGGCGGACTGGGCGGACTGGAGCGAGGACGAGTATGTCCAGTACCTGCATGACGAGCGCCGACGCTTTGCGTGGGTGATGCAGCGTCACGGGGGTCTCAACGCAACCCAAGCCGAGACGGCGGCCGTGCAGCACTACCCCTTCGAGGCCTGCGGTGCCCCGTACCGAGGACTCGTCTTCCATGACGAAGCATGGCACTGGGCGATGCTGAAGATCTACGGGGAGAGGTACTGGATCCAGCACCCGGAACTTGTTGAACCGCAGGCTGAGTACAGAGCGCTTGACTGAACCTTCACCGCACAGATCCCCGTCGGCCTGTGACTGGGCGGCCGTCGGCCGAGCAGCCATCGGAGCAGCCAAGCCGCCGAACAGCAGCGGACTTTGGCAACCTGAGGCGCAGGTCGACGAGGACCAAGAGCGCAACGATCAGCAGGCCGCGACCGACCGTGAGACCGCTTTAGCAGCTCAGCAGCTTCGTAGCCGCAGGAACGCCTCGCTGTAGCGGATAGTCGCTCAGGCTGGATAGTCGCGTAGGAACGATCGCGCTGCTGCCTTCATGGCCGCCACCGCGTCTTCCGTCTCCTTGTACGTTGCGCCCCATCCGGCGTACAACTCTAGGAAGTGATCGCCGACCGGGCGCAACTCCGGCCGGCCGGCGTAGCAGGCCTGCCAGTAGATCTCGTGCGCCAGATCCTCGGGGTCACCCTTTCCGGCAAGTATGTTCGCCGCCGCCTGGCGCATGAGGTGTAGCCGAGCGGCGCTCTTGTCCGGGACGGGACAGCCCAGCTCATCCATCGCTTGCCGGAACAGGTCGACGGCTTCCCGCGACTGGCCCTTTGAAAGGCCGGCGAGCTCACGCAGGCTCGGAGAGTCGATGCCTCGGGTCAGAGCATGAGCAGCCGCCATCGGCAGGTCATCGCCGACCGGCTCGTCCATCGCCAGGCGGATGCCAAGGTCGCGCAGTTGCTCCATGCCGGAGAGGTTAGGCGCTGTGCGAATCGCCGGCCAAGGCGTCACGACGGATCGCAGCTTCGGGGACGTGTGACAAGGTTGGGCAACCCTCTACCAAACGGTCCGTCAAAGTGGGCACAGGCCCGCTCCCGCACTGATCATGCGAGGATGTTTGGCCATGAGCCCCGACGCGTGGAGCCTGCTCGACGGCAGAGCCGAACGAGCGAAGAGCTCCTGGTCGGCGACCACGTCGTTACTGCCCGTGGGCACGCGAGTCCGAGCGCGCGTGCTCGCGACGATGCCGTTTGGTGTCTTCGCCGAGATCGACGGTCAGCCCAATGCGCTCGCCCTGATGGAGATAACCACGCTTCCGCCCGGCAGCGAGCCCCCACCTGTCGGCGTTCACCTCGATGCGGTTGTGATCGACCACGCTGCTCACAACTGGCAGGTGAGGCTTCGGCCAGCCGAATCTCGAACCCAGGGCTTGAGTGACTAGCTGGGTGGCGACCGAGTTGCACGAGGCCGAAGACTCCTGCCACGCCATTCGGCCCAGCCCGGCCAGGTGAGACGCTGTGCGGATGCGACAGGTGACCGTGCTCGGCAGTTCTGGGGCCTTTCCCGAGCCAGGCCGTGCCTGTAGCGGCTTCGCTCTGGACTGGGACGGCTACCGCCTGGTGCTCGACCTGGGCTACGCCACGCTGCCGCGGTTGCTCAAGCACTGGCCTGATGCTGCGGTGGACGCCGTCGTCATCACCCATGAGCACCCGGATCACTGCGTCGACCTGCACGGTCTGTTCAGGATGCGGTTCTACGGTCAGCCGGGCGGACCACGGCTGCCGTTGTACTGCCCGCCCGGCGTGCTCGACCGGCTCAGCGGCTTGGAACCCGATGTCGACCTGCACGCGGTATTCGACGTGCACCCACTACCCGGCAGCTACCGGGTTGGGCCGTTCGACCTCACCGGGCTGTCTCTGCCGCACTTTGTGCCCAACGCCGGCATCCGGCTGCAGGCCGACGGGATTGCCGTGGCCTACTCCGGGGACACGGGGCCGACTCCCTCGTTGGCCGAGCTGGGCCGCGGCGCCGACCTGTTCATCGTCGAGGCGACGGACTACGACGGCGAGACCAGCCGTCCCACCCGTAACCTCCTGACCTCCACCGAGGCCGGTCTGTGGGCTCGCCGCGCGGGTGCCCGCCGCCTGATGCTCACCCACTTCTGGCCGGGTAACGACCGGGCGGCCGCGGTGGCCGCCGCGCAGGTGGAGTTCGGGGATGCGGTGCTGGCGGCTGAGGAAGGGCTCGCCCTGATCCTCGGGACGCCGGATAGCTGAACGCCCCTCGCTTAAGGCTCGCCGACGGCTAGCGGGGCCGCCACGCGAAGCTCTGCATGTCGAGAACGGCCGGGTGGCTCCGTCCTCGGGGAGGATGCGGTCACTGTGACCGCACCAGAGCAGGGAGATCCAACATGGCGATCCAGCGGATGGACAACGTCCTCATCGTTGTCGAGGACCTGGACGCGGTCATCGCGTTCTTCGTCGAACTCGGCATGGAGTTGGAGGGGCGAGGCCCGGTCGAGGGGCGGTGGGTGGAGCGCGTCATCGGGATCGACGACGTCCGGCAGGAGGTCGCGATGCTGCGAACCCCGGACGGCCACGGCAAGGTCGAGCTGGCGATGTTCCACCGACCCACGGCGATCAGCGCGGAACCGAAGGACGCGCCGGCGAACACACTGGGCATTCGACGGATCATGTTCGCCGTCGACGACATCGAGGACGTGATCACCCGGCTGCGCGGCCACGGCGCCGAACTCGTCGGGGAGTTGGAGCGGTACGAGGACATCTACCGGCTCTGCTACGTCCGCGGCCCCGAGGGCATCATCGTCGGCCTGGCCGAACAGCTCCGCTGACGGCCGCCGCCGGTCGGTCCCACCCGCAACTTCAGGGATGTAGGGGCCTCGCGCGCGGTGGGAGACCACTACATCCCTGAAGTAGTGCGGATCTTGGGGGAGCGCTAGGCCCCGGCGTTGGCGGGGAAGGTCTCGCGTAGGGCCGGGTCCAGCGGGCGACCGCTCGGCGGTTCGATGAACAGTTCGGCGAGCAGGAGGTCGGCGAGGTAGCTGGGGTTCACCCCCGACTCCTTGCGGCCGAGGGCCTGTAGCGCGCCGCCCAGTCGCAGGGCGGCCTTCGCGGCGCCGGACGGCATCCGCGCGACCCGGCGGGGTCGGCCCACCGCGTCGGCGATGCGCCCGATCATGTCGGTCCAGGTGAGGTTCTCGTCGGCGACCGGGATGTCCGCGCCGCTGGCCTGCTCCAGGGCGTCGACCGCGACCTCGGCCACGCTGCGGGCGGAGGCCGCGGCGCTGCCGCCGGTCGGGGCGACCAGCGGGGTACGCGAGCGGGCCCACCGGTCCAGCGGACCGGCCCAGTTGGGCAGTCGGTCGCCGGCCCGACCGAAGACGAAGGGCAGTTCGAGTACGGCGACCGGCAGGCCCTCGCCGGCGGCCGCCCGCCCCTCCTGGGCCTGCTCCAGGCGGCACCGGATGTACGTGTGGCGTTCGGCGAGGCGCCACTGCGGGTGGAGTCGGTCGAAGTAGGTGTAGTAGGAGCCCATCACGACGCCCCGGGTGAGACCTTCGAGGCGGGCGGCGGTGAACAGGCGTACCACCGGGTCGACGTTGTCACGGCGGAACTCGGGATAAATCGGTTTGGGCAGCGGCCGTTGCTCCTCGGTGCGGGTGGCGTACACGACGCCATCGTGACCGGCGAGCAACGGCCGCAGTTCCTCGATCGAGGCGGACCCGACATCGAGCAGATGGTCGACGCCCGGCTGGGCCGTACGCGCCACAGTGGTCGCGGCATGGCCACGCTCCCGAAGCACGTCCACGACGTGAGCGCCGATCAGGCCACTGCCACCCACCACAAGAATTCGCACGGTGCATCGTCCACTCTGGAACCCGCCCTTTGTCAAGACGCCGCGGCTGCGGCAACGGCGCGATTCGACCAGAATGGCACCCGGAGGTGATCGGGCATGGCCGACCCGGAGAGCGTGCCCAAGCTGTGTTCGGTGGTGCTCGACTGCACCGACGCGAGGGCGCTGGCGGAGTTCTATCGGCAGCTGCTGGGCTTCGTCTACCGGCCCGGTGACGAACCGCCAGCGGCCGGCAAGGCCGACGATCGCGGCAGTGACTGGCTGGTGCCGCGGTCACCCGGTGGCGGACCCCAGATCGCGTTTCAGCAGGTGGAGCATCTGCCGGAGGCGACGTGGCCGACGAACACCGTGCCCCAGCAGCTGCACCTGGACCTGACCGTGGAGTCCGTCGAGGAGTTGCTGGTCCAACATGAACGCGTGCTGCGCCTCGGCGGCCGGCTGTTGTACGACCGCATCGACGACCCGGACGAGCCTCTGCGCGTGTACGCCGACCTGGCCGGGCATCCCTTCTGCGCCTTCGTCGGCTGAGCGGCTTGCCGCCACCTCGCCGCGGCGCAGGTTGACAACGGGCGAGGTTGGCGTCCGCAACCCCGACATTCGCATAGGTTCGAGGTACGGAACACCATCGCTGTGAAACGGGGTTGAGGATGCCGGAACCGCGCGCCTTCTGGCTGGACGAGCAGTTCGACCGCGAGCACGGCACCGACGGGCGCGGCCGGTACGAGGCCGAGGTGTCTCGTCGGATCGACGAGTTCGCCGACACCTGGGGTGACTTCGCGCCCGTGGCGTTCGCGGTGACCGCCTGGCGGCTGGCCACCGAGCTGTCACCCGGCTTCGTCCGCTGGCACCGGCGGATCATCTCGGCGACCTGCGCGCGCAGCCCGTGGGACGGCAGCCTGGTCTGCGCGGTGACAGTGGCCTCCCGCTGGCCGGCCGAGCTGACCTGGACCAAGCAGTGGCAGCGCGACCGTGGTTGGCAGAACTGGCCGCAACTGTTCGGCCAGTTCACCACACCAACAGAGCAGGACCAGACGCGCCGCCCGCATCTGCGCGCGTTGCTCCAGGTGGAGGCGCCGGTCCCGCTCGACGACCTGCCGCCGACGCCGGACGGTCCCGACGACGAGGTCGTTGTGGCGGCGCACCGGGCCGTGGCGGTGCTGGCCCGGGAGCTCAACGACCTTCTCGCGCCGATGATCGGGCAGCTCGACGCCGGGGTGCCGGCGGACTCCTGAGAAGCCCGCCGGCCGGTAGGGTCGTCGGCGTGGATCTGGACGACATCGCCGCCCGGCTCGGGGTGCCCGTCGAGGAGGTCGACCGCGTGCACCGGCTCGCCGGTGACGGGCCGTCAGCTCCGTTGCCAGCCAAGGCCGACGCGCCCGCGATCCTCGACCGGCTCGCCGTGCCGCCGGACGACGCCGCCGAGGTCATGGCGGGCTGGCCCGACCCCGATTCTCCGTTCTGGACCCCGGAGCTGCGCTGGCTGCTCGACCGCTCGATCGCCCTGGTCCGCGCCGACCTCGCGGGCTACGAGTGGCTCCCGCCCGGCCCGGAGGTGCCCCGAGAGCGTGGGCCCGCGTGGCGGCACCTCTACGTGTACGCGTACCTGGCCCTGGTCGACGTGGTGCGCGGGTACCACCGCGACCACGGCGTCCCCGATGCCGTGACCTGGGTGACCCTGGCTGACCTGGGCCGCAACCTCGCCATCGACCGACGGATGCGCGGCGAGGGCTGGCCGATCATGCAGAGCTGGCTGACGCTGCACTCGCGCGGCAGCGTCTACGAGCTGGGCCGGCTACAGCACCAGCGTGGCGACGGCGCCATCGGCCTGCACGTCCCCGATTCGGGGCCGTTGACCCCGGAGGCGGTCGCGGCGTCCCTCGACGAGGCCCGCGCGTTCTTCCCCCGGCATTTCCCCGACGAGCGCTACACCGCGTTCTCCTGCGCCTCGTGGCTGCTCGACCCGCAGCTGCGGGAGTACCTTCCCGAGGACTCCAACATCGTGCGGTTCCAGCGCCGGTTCGAGCTGGAGCCCTACGACGAGTCGGCGGGGCCGGACGCCGACATCGAGGTGCTGCGGTTCGGGTTCCGGACCCTGACCACGCCGCTCGACGAGCTGCCGCGCCGCACGGCGCTCCAGCGCGCGATCATCGACCACCTGCGGGCCGGCGGCCACTGGCACTGGCGCCACGGCCGCTTCCCGACCTAGGCACGCGCGTCCCACCACGCGCCGTTGGCGGCCACCTGGCCTGCCGGTTCGATGACTTCCCACACCTCCGCGATGAATCCGTCGGCGATCCGCAGGACGTCGACGACCACGATCTCCGGCCCCGCGTCGGGGAGTCGGCGTCGCGAGTGCACCACGACGTGGTCACCGTCGGCCAGCAGGTGCAGGATGTCGACCCGCATGCCGGCGGTCGGGCCCAGCGCGGCGCGGACCGCGGCGAGCCACTGCGCCCTGGTCGAGGTCGTCGAGTCCGACCGGTGATGGGTGAAGTCCTCGCTCAGGTACGAGGCGAGCGTGTCGACGTCGCCGGTGTCGACCAGCCCCGCCAACGCACGTCCGACGATGCTCTTGTTCTCGGTGGTCATGGCCGCAAGTGTTTCCCCGGCCCGGGTGCCTGTCGATGACATCGCACTTCATGGCGTCCCGAGCGACGATGAGTAGGCTCACGATCGTGTATGCGGTCGGGGAACTCCTGCGGCAGTGGCGCAAGCGCCGAGGGCTCAGCCAACTCGACCTGGCGATCGCCGCGGATGTGTCGGCTCGGCACGTCAGCCTGGTCGAGACCGGCAAGTCCACGCCGAGCGCCGACATGATCCTCCGGCTCGCCGACCAACTCCACGTGCCGCTGCGTGATCGCAACCAGCTGTTGCTCGCCGCCGGCTTCGCGCCCCGGCACGCGCAGCGCCCGCTCGACGACGCCGCCCTGTCGGGTGCCCTCGACGCGGTCCGCAGGGTGCTCCAGGCGCACGAGCCGTATCCGGCGCTGGTCTTCGACCGCCGGTGGAACATCGTGCTGACCAACCGCGCGGTCGACCCGTTCTTCGCGTACGCGGCGCCCGAGCTTTTGCGGCCGCCGGTGAACCTGGTTCGGTTGGGCCTGCACCCGCGCGGGCTCGCCCCCCTGGTCGTCAACCTAGCGGACGTGCGGGCGGTGTTCCGCAGTCGGATATCGCGCCAGCTCGCCGCCGCTCCCGACGCGGAACTCGCGGCGCTCTACGAAGAACTGCTGAACCCGCTGCCCGAGGATCCGCCGGACCAACGGGTCGACGCCGACGTGGTGATCCCGATGATCCTGCGGATCGGTGGACGCGAGCTGCGGCTGTTCTCGACCATCACCACGTTCGGCACCCCGATGGACATCACCATCGAGGAGATCGCGGTGGAGTCCTACTACCCGGCGGACCAGCAGAGCGCCGCCTACTTCACACGGTAGGGCCCGGCCTGGTCACCGCCCAGGCCGGGCCCACCACGTGCACGTCAGCCGGTGGTCAGGACGAACCTCTCCCAGGACCCGACCGACGTCCGGTTGGCGATCAGTGATCCGGCTCCGGCGTTCTCGGCGGCCACGATCTGGTTGTTGGCCAGAGCGCGCAGACCGACAGTCCCGTCGGAGTTGTTGATGATCTGGAACGTCTCCCACGGTCCGATCGTCGTGCGGTTCGCGATCAACGGATCGGCGCCGGCGTTGTCGGCGCAGACGTACAGCCCGTTGGCGCGCGACCGCAGGGCGATGTTGCCGTTGCCGGCGTCCACCCGGTCGAACTGCTCGGTCGTGCCGACGCTGGCCTTGTTGGCGATCAGCGCGGTGGTGCCGACCGCCGACACGTACTGGTTGTTGACCTGCGCCCGCAGGCTGGTCACCGGGGTGCCGGTGCCGGTGGTGAAGGTGAACGCGTCGACGTCGAACAGGTTGCCCGAGCCGCCCTTGAAGACCAGGTACAGCGTGGTCGTCGAGGCGGGCGGGTTGCTGATGGCGGTGGAGACGTCGACGAAGGTCTCCCAGCTACCCGTCACCGGCACCGTCGCGGTGCCCAGCAGGGTGCCGGTGGCGGACCCGGCGCGAACCTCGATGGTGCCGCCGGCGCCGGCCGAGGAGACCCGCGCGGTGAACCGGTTCGCGTTGGACAGGTTGTACGGCTGGTAGGAGATCCAGTCGTTGTTCTCGATGAACCCGGCCGTGCGGCCACCCTCGGCGTTGGTGTGGTCGGTGGCCTGGACACCGGACTGGGCGCTGAAGTGCTCACCCTGGCGGTGTTTCGGTTGCAGCGTCTTGATGCTGTGCGTGGTCAGCCCACCGTTGTCGGTGTACGCGGCGTCGAAGACCCCGTAGATGTTGGCCGCCGCGTCGTGCTCACCGTCCGTCGGGACGGTGATCGTGCCGCTGCAGCCGGTCTTCGAGGTGATCTGGTGGGCGTGGCTGTCGTGGCCCAGCGCGTACGTCAGGCTCACCTTGGAGCAGTCGATAGTGCCGTCCTGCGGGTCGCTCACCGAGATCTGGTACGGCACCGTGTCACCGAAGGTGAACAGCTGTCCGTCGGTGGGCGAGGTGAGCGACACCGTCGGTGCGGTGTTGCCCACGGTGACGATCAGGCTCGCCGTGCCGGACAGGCCGGTCGGGTCGGTGACCTTCAGGGTGGGGCTGTACGTGCCGTTCGTGGTGTACGTCTTGGTGGGGTTGGCCGCCGTCGACGTGGTGCCGTCGCCGAAGGTCCACAGGTAGCTGAGCGCGCCGCCCTCGGGGTCGGAGCTGCCGGCCGACGAGAAGTTGACAGTCAACGGGTTGGCCCCCGACGTGGGGTTGGCCGAGGCGACCGCGATCGGGCTGCGGTTGCCGCCACCGATGTACTCGATCCGGAAGAGCGCCTGGTTGTTCGAGCCGGTGCCGTAGTCCAGCACGTACAGGGCGCCGTCCGGGCCGAAGGCCATGTCCATGACCTGGGTGCCGGTCCACGGGAAGTTGGAAATCTCCCCGCGCGAGCCGTCCGAGTTGACGGCGATGGCCTTGATCCAGCGGCGGCCGTACTCACCGGCGAAGAACTGACCGTTCAGCGAGGCCGGGAACTTGATGCTGGAGTTGAGCGAGGCGTCGTACCGGTAGACCGGCCCGCCCATGGGTGACTCCGAGCCGCTGCCGAACTCCGACGGCGAACCGGAGTCGCCCGCGTACTTGATCCAGGCCGGCTTCGCCGCGGGCAGCGTGCCGAGCCCGGTGTTGCGGAACGAGTTGTTGGTCGGCCCGCCCGTGCAGTTGTACTTGGACTGCGACGGCCCGGACGGGAAGGTGTATTCATTGTATGTTTCCGTGCTGGTGTTGCTGCCGGTGCAGTACGGCCAGCCGTAGTTGCCGGGCGCCGCGATGCGGTTGAACTCGACCTGACCGGAGGGGCCACGGCTGGAGTTCGTGGACCCGGAGTCGGGGCCGTAGTCGCCGAGGTAGACGACACCGGTCGCCTTGTCGACGCTCATCCGGAACGGGTTGCGCAGACCCATCGCGTAGATCTCCGGGCGGGTGCCCGACGTGCCGGGCGCGAACAGGTTGCCCGACGGGATCGTGTACGTGCCGTCGGCCTGCGGCTTGATCCGCAGCACCTTGCCCCGCAGGTCGTTGGTGTTGCCCGACGTGCGCTGGGCGTCGAACTGCGGGTTGCGGTTGCTCCGTTCGTCGAGTGGCGCGTAGCCGGACGACTCGAACGGGTTGGTGTCGTCGCCGGTGGTCAGGTACAGGTTGCCGGCGGCGTCGAAGTCCAGGTCACCGCCGACGTGGCAGCACTGCCCACGGTCGTTGGCGACCTGGAGCACGATCTTCTCGCTGCCCAGATTGAGCGTGTCGTCGCTGTTGAGGGTGAACCGCGACAACCGCAGGTGCCCCTTCCACCGGTCCCAGTCAGACTGCGAGCCGGTGGTCGGGGCGTCCCCGGACGGGGTGCTCAGCGTGGGGGAGTAGTACAGGTAGATCCACCGGTTGCTGGCGAAGTTGGGGTCGACCGCGACGCCCTGCAACCCCTCCTCGTCGTGGGTGTAGACCGACAGTGTGCCGGAGACCTTGGTGTTGCCGGCCACGTCGGTGACCCGCAGGACGCCGTTGCGGGCGGTGTGCAGCACCGAGCGGTTGGGCAGGACGGCCAGGGACATGGCCTCACCGAGCTCGCCCGAGCCGGTGGCGAGCTTGACCTGCTGATAGTCCGAGGCGGGGATGACCGCCGCCTGCGCGGTGGACGGTGCGGCCACAGCCAGGGCCACGCTCGCGACGGTGGTGACCGCCGCGAGGAGAGCCCGGGGCAAGCGCCGGGGGTACGAGAGCATGATCGTCCTTTCTCGACGACCGGTGGACGGGCGCGCGGGGGCGCACCACGACCAGGTGGGGGTGGTGGAGAACGAGCGGGGGACCAGGTCAGTTGGTGGTGACCAGGTCGAACTTCTCCCACTGACCGATGGAGGTCCGGTTGGCGATCAGCGGCGACGCGCCCCCGTTGTCGGCGGCGACGTAGCGGTTGTTCACCGTGGCCCGCAGGCTCACCGTGCCGTCGGAGTTGCGGACCAGCTGGAACGTCTCCCAGGCGCCGGCGGTGGCCCGGTTGGCGATCAGCGCGGCGGCCCCGGCGTTCTCGGCCGCGACGAACTGCCCGTTGCCCTTGGCGCGCAGCGCCACGTTGCCGTTGGCGAGGTTGACCAGGTCGAACCGCTCAGTGGTGCCGACGGAGGTCTTGTTGGCGATCAGCGCGGTGGTGGCGTTGGGCGCGCTGACGTACTGGTTGTTGGCGCGGGCCCGCAGGGTGGAGCCGCTGGCGGTGGGCGGCGGGGTCGTCGTACGCGGCGAGCAGTCGGCCGTCACGGAGCCCGCGGCGACCTGGAGGCCGCCGAGCAGCATCCGGGTGAAGTTCGGGTCGGTGTACGACGCCTCGGTGTGCCCGAGGCCCGTGTACCAGGCACGCCCGCCGCCGTACGCCTTGCACCAGGTGATCGGGTGGTCGCCGCTCATGTTGCCGCCGCTGTAGGACGACTCGTCGAGGCTGGCCAGCACCCGCGCGCTGGACCGGGGGTTGGTGCGGTAGTTGTACCACTCGTCGGAGCGGACCCAGGTGGTGCCGAGGTGGGCGGTCGAGGGGTTGGTCTGGTCCTCGATCTTCACGGTCGCCGTCTGGATCGCCGGGTGCGAGTCGAACCACGCTCCGACCAGCGAGCCGTACCACGGCCAGCTGTACTCGGTGTCGGCCGCGGCGTGCACGCCGACGTAGCCACCACCGGCGGCGATGTACGACTCGAACGCGGTCTGCTGGCTGGCGTTGAGGACGTCGCCGGTCGTCGACATGAAGACCACCGCCTGGTACTGGGCCAGGTTGGAGGTGGTGAACTGGGCGGCGTCCTCGGTCGCGGTCACGGTGAAGCCGTTGGCGGAGCCGAGCTGCTGGATCGCGGCGATGCCGTTGGGGATGGACGAGTGCCGGAAGCCGGCGGTCTTGCTGAACACCAGGACCTTGGTCAGGGGTGCCGCCGAGGCGGGGGTCGGCAGGGCGACCAGGCTGGCCAGCATGACGGCCAGGCCGGTGACGAGTGCCAACAGGCGGGGACGGGAACGCATGGTCTTGCTCCTCTGCTGAGCGTCGACCTCAGGCTGTGCACACGGGCAGGCCGGGGGCCGCGATGGCGGTGGTGCGGAAGCCGGGCCGCCGATGCTCGGCTGAGGTGGTGCGGAGTGGTGGGGGTAACAGGGGTGGGCCGGTGAAACCAGCCGAGGATGCAGACCACCACAATGGACGGTCAGAATTCATCGACTGGCATCGTTGACGCAGTAAACCTCCGATGTCTACGCCCCGTCAAGCCCACGTGCTCCGGTCCGACCACGCCCGTGCACGGCCGTCGTCGGCGTGGAGGTGGGCCGTATGGTCGGTGCTGTGACCACCGACGAAGATCGAGAACGGCTCGCTGGGCAACTCGTGGCGCTGCCGGTCCGCGAGCTGGTCGACGTCCTGCGCCGTGCCCTACCGCACTTCACCGCGGAGGCGTACGGCATGCGAACTGCGCTGACTCTGGCGAGCGTCACCTACTACGAGGACGAGGTCGAACCGGGCCTCAACGTCGAACTGGTCGCGTGGCCCGACCGCGACTACTACGACGGGGGCCTCGGGATAGACCAGGGTCTGTGGGAGAACGGCCACTGCGCACGATGCGACATCGAGGTCACCTCGAATGCCAAGCGCGCGTTCTGCCCGTACTGCGGATCCGCGTGCGCCTTGACCTGACACCACGGCGGCCGTCCGTCGCGCGGTCAGCCTCGGGCGCCCCCACGCGGGGCTGCGGGTGCCCCTGGTCGCCCTGAACACCGGTCGGGCCCGGTGGGCCGAACAGCGAGGCGTCAGCCTCTCAGTGCGCCGGGTCCGGTGCGAGGGCGCGCCAGTTCAGGCGGTCCCGGTAACGGTGTCGCAGGACGATCCAGCTCACCGAGAACGGGATGGCCCCCATGGCCACGACTCCCAGGACGTCCGCGCCGACCACGTCGAAGACCGCCCCGACGTCGCCGAAGAGCTGAGCGACCGTCTGGAAGGCGACGTGCAGGCCGATGCCGGCCCAGATGTCGCCGGTGGCGGCGCGGAAGGCGCCCAGCAGCAGCGCGAAGACGAAGAAGAGCGCCAGTCGGTCGACGGATCTGGCCGCCCCGGTGAGGAACCCGAACACTGTGAACAGCACCGCCTGACCGATGGCCGCCTGCCAGGCGGGCAGCCGGGTGGCGAGGTTGTGTTGCAGGTACCCGCGGAAGAGCAGCTCCTCCGGCAGCGCTTCCTTCAGGAAGACCAGCACGACCAGCAGCACCGCCACCCGCAGCACGTCCCCGACGGACGTCCGGACGCTGATCTCGACCCAGCCGAGGCCGAGGCAGAGCGCGAACCCCGCCGCGGCGGGGACGAGCCAGCAGGCCATGCCGAACAGCAGACGCCGCCAGCCGGCGCGCAGCGACGGCAACCCGAGGCCGGCCCAGGGCCGTCGGTCCAGAACGCGACGGGCGACGACCACCAGGGGTACGACGACAGCGGTGGTGAGGACCGCCCCGACCGCATGGGTGGGTCGGTCGTAGTCACGGTCGAGCAGGGCGCCCAGGAACAGCCAGACCAGCACGGCGGCGGTGGCCACGACGAGGATCCGCCAGGGCAGGGCGAGACGAGATCCGGCGCTCACCACGCGCAGCGTAGCCAGCGGCGTCAAGGCGGACGGTCAGCGGCCGAGGACGAGGTAGCCGAGGCCGAGGACACCCCGGTAACCGCCGACGTACTGGCGCAACCGGTCGTCGAGTTCCGCGCGGACCTCGGCCGCACGGGGATCCTCCGGGTACGCCAGCAGCCACTCCTGCCGGCCGGCGAGCCAGGTGGATTCGAAGTCGTCCCATTCCCGCTGGTCGGCGGTGCTCAGGTGCAGCAACCGCCAGCCCCGCTCGCGGGCGGCCTCGATCAGCCCGGGAAGGGTCGGCACGTCCGGGCCGAAGACCTCGGCGATCTCCGCCGTGGGGGACCGTTCCCAGTACGCGTCGCCGAACAGCAACCGCCCACCGGGCCGGACCACGGCGGCGAGGGCGTCGAGGGCGCCCTCGGTGCCGCCGAAGGCGTGTGCCGAGCCGATGCAGAGGACCCGGTCGGCGGGCTCCTGCCAGGCCGCCGCTTCCCCCGTCACGAAGGCGACGTGCCGGTTCAGCGACCGCCCCGCGGCCAGCCGCCGCCCTCGGGCGAGGGCGGCCTCGTCGGTGTCGACGCCGACGCCCCGCGTCGCGACCGGGCCGGACACGCCGCCGGCGGCGACCGCCCGCAGCAACAGCTCACCCCAGCCACAGCCGAGGTCGAGCACACGCGCGCCGGGGCGGACGTCGAGCCGTTGCAGCAGCAACGCGGCGTGCTCCGGCGAGAGCGGCGTGTTCCAGCGCATCCGCGCGTAACGGCTGGCGGCGAGGTGGTCGGTTGACTGCATCCGTTGAGGATGTCAAGCCGTGCGCCGGGTCCGGCACCGGGGCGTACGGCAGGATCGGTGGGGTGGACGCGGAGCGTGCGGGGCCGGCGCGGCGGCCGACCCCGCGGGAGGTGGCGGCGGCGGCCGGCCGGGGTCTGCCGGACATCATCGGTCCCGGGCTGCGCGTGCTGTTCTGCGGCTACAACCCGGGCCTCTACTCGGCCGCCGTGGGGGAGCCGTTCGCCCGCCGGGGCAGCCGGTTCTGGCCGGCCCTGCACGGGGCCGGCTTCACCGACCGCCAGCTGCACTCGTGGGAACGCGTCGAGCTGCTGCGGCAGGGCGTGGGCATCACCAGTCTGAGCAACCGGGCCACCGCCCGCGCCGCCGAGCTGACCCCGGAGGAGTTGGTGGCCGGGGTGACCGGGTTGGCGGTGAAGGCCGAGCGCTACCGGCCGCGCTGGGTGGCGATCCTCGGGGTGACCGCGTACCGGATCGCCTTCGCCCGACCGAAGGCCGGGCTGGGTCCGCGACCGGACCGGCTGGGCCCGGCCCGGGTCTGGGTGCTGCCGAATCCCAGCGGCCTGAACGCGCACTTTCCGCTGCCGGCGTTGACCGCCGAGTTCGCCAAGCTGCGGCGGGCGCTCGACCCCTAGCCGGCCGAGGCGACCAGCCCCTGGTAGTAGGGCTGCATCGCCGGGTGGTAGTCGTCGAACTCCGGGCGGGGCGAACCGTCCCGAGAGGCGACGAGCATGTCCAGGTAGTACTCCCAACCGGCGCCCACCTCGGCGATGCCCTCGATGCTGCTCAGGTGCTGCGCGAACCGCAGCTCGGTGGTGCCGTCGGTCTCGGTCAGCGACAGCTCCAGCAGCCAGGTGCCGTAGCTGTCGATCATCGACACGGCGAGGCGCTGCTGCGGTTCGCACGCGTCGATGCGCACCTCACACCAGGGCTGCTGCTCCTCGTACGCCATCTGGACCCGGATGGTCCGTCCGGGCCCGGCGTCGCCCTCCCACGGGCCGAACCAGCGGGCCGTACGCTCCGGCTCGGTCAGGCTGGCCCAGACGTCCGCCGCCGGGGCGCGGAAGGTTCGGGTGAGGACGAGATCGTGGCCGGTGTCGGTGCGAAACAGGCGTCCGGCGGGTGTGCGGGTCATGCCGTGTGCTCCCTTCGGTGCTCCGCCGGGCCGCGGCTGCGGCGCTCTCGGCGGGTGCGATAGACCTCGGTCTCCAACGCGTCCAGGTGCCGGCCCCACCGGTCGACTGTGGTGAGCCCGGTGAGCCAGTCGAGCAGCGGGTCGAGCGGGCCCGGGTCGAGCCGGTAGATCCTCCGCCGTCCGACCAGCTCGTCACGGACCAGCCCGCTGTCGCGCAGCACCCGCAGGTGACGGCTGATGGCGGGCCGGCTGATCGTGAACCGCTGGGCGATCTCGCCGGCGGACAGAGATTCGGCGCGCAACATGGTCAGGATGTGCCGCCGTACCGGGTCGGCGATCGCGACGGCCACCTCATCCACCCCAGAAGCGTAACCTATAAGTTACGGGTTTGCCGGTTGTGGATCGCCGACGCCGCAGACCCGTGCGTCGATGGTGGGCACATGATCACCTGACCTGGCACTCTGAACGGCATGGCCGCCCTGCTTCGCTCCCGCCTGACCGACTGGACCTTCGCCGTACCCGTGCTCGCCGTCCTGGTACTGATCGTCACCTGGGGACGGAGCCTGCCCGGCCCGATCATCGTGGTGGTCGCGGTGCTGCTCGGAGGTGCCGTGCTCGCGGCCGTGCACCACGCGGAGGTGGTCGCCCACCGGGTGGGGGAGCCGTACGGGTCGCTGGTGCTCGCCGTCGCGGTCACCGTGATCGAGGTCGCCCTCATCGTCACACTGATGATCAGCGGCCCGGAGAAGACCCAGTCGCTCGCCCGGGACACCGTCTTCGCCGCCGTCATGATCACCTGCAACGGGATACTCGGCCTGTCCCTGCTGCTCGGGGCGCTGCGCCGTCGCGTCGCGGTGTTCAACCCGGAGGGCACCGGCGGAGCCCTGGCCACCGTCATCACCCTGGCCACCCTGAGTCTGGTCATCCCGACCTTCACCACGGCCCGACCCGGCCCGGAGTTCAGCCCGGCTCAGCTCACCTTCGCCGCCGTCGCCTCGCTGGCGCTCTACGGGCTGTTCGTGCTCGTGCAGACCGGCCGGCACCGCGACTACTTCCTGCCGGTCGACAGCCGGGGCCAGGTGATCGACGCGGAGGAGCACGCCAAGCCGCCGACCACCCGCGCGGCGCTGATGAGCCTGGGGCTGCTGCTGGTGGCGCTGGTCGCGGTGGTCGGCGATGCCAAGACCGTCTCGCCGACCATCGAGGCCGGCGTCGCCGCGGCGAATCTGCCGCACGCGTTCGTCGGCGTGATCATCGCCCTGCTGGTGCTGCTGCCGGAGACCCTGGCCGCCGCCCGCGCCGCCCGTCGCGACCGGGTGCAGATCAGCCTGAACCTCGCGCTCGGCTCGGCGATGGCCAGCATCGGCCTGACCATCCCGGCCATCGCGATCGCCTCGATCTGGCTGGACGGCCCGCTGCTGCTCGGCCTCGGCGGCACCCAGCTCGCCCTGCTCGCGCTCACCGCCGTGACCGCCGTCCTCACCGTGGTGCCCGGCCGGGCCAACGTGTTGCAGGGCGGCGTACACCTGGTGCTGATGGCCGCCTTCGTCTTCCTGGCCGCCAGCCCGTGACCCGCACCGCCCGCCGGTTCAGCCGGCTGGCGGCGGGTCGCCCGCGAGACGCTCCGCGCGGGCGTTCAGGTAGCGCTGCTGCGCCAGGTTCGTCGAGCGCGCCGCCGCCATCCGGTACGCCTCCCGCGCCGCGACCCGCTCACCCTCCAGCTCCCACAGGTGGGCGCGGGCGGCCGGCAGTCGAGGGTCGTCGGCGAGGCGGGGGTCATCGGCCAGCTCGGCGAGCAGTGTCAACCCGGCCGGCGTGCCGCGGCTCATCGCCACCGCCACGGCGTGGTTGAGCGCCACCACCGGGTTGTCGGACATCCCCAGCAGTACCTCGTACAGGGCGGTGATCTGCGCCCAGTCGGTGGCCGCCGCGCTGGGCGCCTCGTCGTGCACGGCCGCGATGGCCGCCTGGAGCTGGTACGCCCCGACCACCCCGCGCGGCAGCGCCCCGGTGATCAGCTCGACCCCCTCGGCGATCTGGTCGGCCCGCCACCGGGCGCGGTCCTGTTCGGCCATCGGCACCAGCTCACCGTGCGGGCCGATCCGGGCCGGCGCGCGGGCGTCGGTGAGCAGCATCAACGCGAGCAGCCCGGTGACCTCGGGGTCCTCGGGCACCAGCCGGCGCACCAGACGGGTCAGCCGGATCGCCTCGGCGGTCAGGTCGGCGCGCAGCAACCCGGGCCCGGCCGTGCGGGCGTACCCCTCCGTGAAGATCAGGTAGAGCACGTGCAGTACGGCGGCGAGCCGGTCGGCGCGCTCCGGGCCGGTAGGCGGCGCGAACCGCAGCCCACTGTCGCGGATCCGCTGCTTGCCCCGACTGATCCGCCGGGTCATCGTCGCCTCCGGCACCAGGAACGCGCGCGCCACCTCGGCGGTGCTCAGCCCGCCCACCGCCCGCAGGGTGAGCGCGATCTGCGACGCCGCCGACAGCGACGGGTGGCAGCACAGGAACAGCAGGATGAGCGTGTCGTCGGCGTCCGTCGGCGGACGGTCGGCGGCGGGGGCGCGCCACTGCTCCGGCAGCACCCACCGGGCCACCGTGTCCTCCCGCCGCATCCGGGCCTGCTCGCGACGCAGCAGGTCGGTCAGCCGGCGGGACGCCACGGTGATCAGCCAGCCCCGCGGATTGTCCGGTACGCCGTCGCGCGGCCAACCCTGCGCCGCCGCGATCAGCGCCTCCTGCACCGCGTCCTCGGCCGTGTCGAAGTGCCCGTAGCGGCGGACCAGCGCGCCGAGGACCTGCGGCGCCAGCTCGCGCAGCAGGTCCTCGGCGGGAGTCTCCGGCACCGGGTCAGCCGGCCAGGTCCTCGACGCCGTCGAGCACCGGCCGCACGTCCACGTACCCACCGGGGGCGTCCGGGTCGACCAGGCCGGCGGCGATCTCGGTGGCCCGGTCGAAGCTGGCGCACTCCACGATGGTGTAACCGGCGAGGACCTCCTGCGTCTCCGGGTACGGGCCGTCGGTGACCACGGGTGCTCCCTCGCGCACCTGCACCCGGCGGGCGTGCACCGGCTCGCTCAGGCCCCGGGCGTCGACCAACTCGCCGGACTCGGCCAGCGCCTGGTGGAAGGTCTCCATGTGCTTGTGCATCGCCGCGATCTGCTCGGGCGACATCGCCGGCCGGTCGGAAGCCCGCCCCGACAGCACGTCATAGTCCTGCTGCGACCCGTAGAGCAAAATCATGTACTTCACGGTTCTTCCCCTCCTCCTGCGGGACACCACCCCGGCGCCCACAGGAAACGTCGAACCCCACACCCCCACCCGGACACAACCCCCAGGTCCGCCTCCCACCACCCCCCACCCGAACCGGTGATCATGAAGTTAGCGTCACGACACGCCGAGCGGGATGACGCTAACTTCATGATCACCGAGGTTCGGGTCGGTGAGGTTGGGGGCGACGACCTTCGGGCTGGGCGGGACGCTCGGGCGCGGCAGCAGCGGTACGAGGCCGAGCGGCACGGTGACCAGGGCGACACGTGGCAGCGCGGCCGGGAGTCGGGCGGTTGAGCGACCCTACTGGCCGTACGAGCGGCGCAGCCGGTTGTTGATCAGGTAGTTGAGGTGGTGGCGTAGGTGGCCGAGGGTGCTCTCGCTCGGCAGTTCCCCGTCGGTGGTGAGCGTCCAGCGCAGCGTGCAGTCCCCGCCGGGCGGCCCGGGAGCCAGGTCGAAGCGGATCCGGTCCAAGGGTCGGTGCGGCCACAGCGACGACCAGACGAGCAGTAGCGGCGCGTAGCCTGCCACCACCCGGGGCGGTACCTCGTCGTCGTGCAACTCCAGCCAGGGCCGGCTGCCGGCCGCGTACGGGTCGCGCAGTGACCGCCACAGGACGTGCGCCGGCGCCGGTTGACGTCGGCTGCGACTGCCCAGCTCGTGCACCACGGCCTCTCCTCCCTGGACGGCGACACCCGCCCCGGAGCATTGTGGCGGCCCGACAGCGGCGCCTCGCGCACACCCGAGCCCGCTGCGCGACACCTCATCCCAGCCCACCCGAGCCCACTGCGCCGCAGCCGACCCGGGACCACCGGGAGTGAACCGCCCGGCCACCTCGTGCGTGAATCGGTGATGGGCGTGGCGGTCGTATCGTCGGGGTACATCGCAGCGCGAGCACCGATGTCTGGGGAGGCACAGTGGGGGCACGGTTGGGACGCGACGCGCGGGGCCCGCTGGCTGGTCTGCTGATCGCCGCCCTGGTCTCCCTCGCCTGCGCCGGCGGTGGGCTGGCCGAGCCGGAGGCCGAGCGCCCCGGGGCGAACCCGTCGGCAGCCTCACCGGGGCCGAGCACCACCCGCGCGGACAGCACCACCAGCGTCGCCGAGTTCGAGCAGGACGTCGCCGACGCGCAGGCGGTCGCCGAGCGGTACTGGGCGGCCCAGTTCAAGGAATCCGGGCAGCGGTTCCGACCGGTCCGGCGGATCACCCCGTACCAGCGCGAGGGCGAGGTGTCCTGCGGCGGCCAGCCGTTGCCCCGCAACAACGCCGTCTACTGCTCGCAGGGCGACTTCATCGCGTACGACGTCGCCTGGTCGGTGGCGGCGTTCCGCCAGGTCGGCGACGCGTTCGTGTTCTACCTGCTCGGACACGAGTACGCGCACGCCATCCAGGTGCGGCTCGGCATCAACTACAGCTTCACCATCCAGCAGGAGTTGCAGGCCGACTGCATGGCCGGGGCGTACCTCGGCGACTCGGTGCGCTCGGGCACCCTGACCCTCGCCGAGGGCGACCTGGACGAGTTCCGGGAGGGGGTGGCGGCGGTCGGCGACGACCCGGACCAGCCGTGGTTCGCGGAAGGGGCGCACGGCACCGCCGAGCAGCGCACCGACATGTTCTTCCGGGGTTACGAGGGTTCCCTGAAGGAGTGCGACCTGGGCTGAACGGGGTTGCCCGGATCACCCTGGCGCCCGTTGCCGCCACCGGCCACGGCAGGTGCTGGCAGGATCGCCGGTGTCGGTCACGACCCTGGAGGTTCCGCTGAGCAGCCATCACCCCGCCGCTGTGCTCTTCGACATGGACGGCACGCTGGTCGACAGCGAGAAGCTGTGGGACGTCGCGTTGCAGGAACTCGCGAAGGAGTACGGCGGGGAACTCTCCGTCGACGCCCGCCAGTCGATCATCGGCACCGCCATGGCCGAGTCGATGCGCATCCTGCACGACGACCTGGGGCAGCCCGAACGGGATCCGGAGATCAGCGCGGCGTGGATCAACGCCCGGATCCTGGAGCTGTTCCGCACCGGTCTGCGCTGGCGGCCGGGAGCGTTCGACCTGTTGCGCGCGGTCCGCGCGGCGGGAATCCCCACCGCGCTGGTCACCTCCAGCCCTCGCGCGCTGGTCGAGATCGCCCTGGACACCCTGGGTCGGGACAACTTCGACACGGTGGTCGCCGGCGACGAGGTGGTGGCGGCCAAGCCGCACCCCGAGCCCTACCTGACCGCCGCCCGGCTGCTGGGTGTGCCGATCGAGCGGTGCGTGGCGATCGAGGACTCACCGACCGGGGTGGCCAGCGCGCTCGCCTCGGGCGCGGCGGTGCTCGCCGTACCGGCGGAGGTGGCGTTGCCGAGCACTGTCGGCGTACACCAGGTGGAGAGCCTGACCGGCGTGGATCTCGAGCTGCTCGCGGCGCTGCTGACCGATCGGGCCGCGGCGACCGGCTGACCCGCCCGGCGCGGGTCGGGGGCGCTCGGCCGTCCCGACCGGCCGGGCTCACCGGCGCTCGGCGAAGACCGCGGCGACCACCTGGTAGCTGTCGAACGCCCGCGCGGCCCCCGCGTACGCGGCCAGGTGGATGAACAGCTCGACGATCTCCTCCCGGGTCACGCCCGAGGTCAGCGCGATGCGCAGCTGCCCGCGCAGCGGCTCGTGGGTGCCAAGCGCGGCGGCGATCGCCACCGAGACCAGGCACCGGCTGCGCAGGTCCAGGCCCTCCCGGGGCCAGGCCGCGCCGAAGGTCTGCACTGTCGCGAGACGACGGAAGTCGTGCCCCACCGACGGCTCACCCTCGCCGAGCGGCAGGACCAACGGCTGCCCGAGCAGCCGCTCGGCGTTGTCGAGTGCCCCCTGGTACGCGTCCTGATCGGTCATGTCACCGGCCCCGGCTCTCCGGCCGCCCGGGTCGCGGGCGGGCCGGCGCCCTGCCGGCAGCACCAGCCTGGCAGTCGCGTACGGGTGGCCGAGGGGGAATGGGACAGGCCGAGGCCCCCGGTCGCGGATGGCGACCGGGGGCCTCGGCAGTGCCGATCAGTCGTGGGCGATGGCGCCCAGGACGTTGATCCGGGCCGCCCGGACGGCCGGGAGCACCGCGGCCACCACGCCGATGATGGCGGCGAGACCGAGGAAGACACCCATCTGCCCCCACGGCAGAATCAGGTCGGTGATGCCCTCGTCCTTGAGGGCCTCGACCACCGCGGCGCCGAGGCCGGTGCCCACCGCCACGCCGAGCAGCGCGCCGAACACCGAGATCACCACCGCCTCCACGGTGATCATGCCCATGGTCTGGGACCGGCGCAGGCCGATCGCCCGCAGCAGACCCAGCTCGCGGGTCCGCTCCAGCACCGACAGGGCCAGGGTGTTGATGATGCCAAGAACGGCGATCACGATGGCCAGCGCGAGCAGGATCTGGATCATCGTGAGCAGCCCGTCGAGCGAACTGGTCTGCTGCTTGATGAACGCGTCCCGGTCAGCCACCGACACCTCGGGGCTGTCCGCGAGCAACGCCTCCACCTGCGGCTGGACGTCGGACACCCGGGTGCCCGGGTCCAGCTGGATGAAGCCCTGGATGGGCTGCGGGATGGCGAAGTCCTTCGCCGCGGTCACCGGCAGCGTCACCGGGTTGGTCAGCTGCGACGACTCGTAGATGCCGCTGATCGTGTAGGCGCGAGCCTCGCCCCGGGTCAGCTGCACATTGACCGTGGAGCCCACCGACCAGCCACGGGACGTGGCCGTGTCCGAGCTGGCGAGCATCTGGGTCGGCCCGAGCCGGTCGATGTCACCGGCCGTCGGCTTGGCACCGAAGATCTGCCGCAGCGACGCGATGTCGCTGCTCGCTGCGACCCAGGTGCCCTCGCCGTCGATCCGCCCCATGTCGCCGTACTCGCCGTCGACCATCCGCACACCGGGCAGGGCCTTGGCCTTGTCCAGCACCCCCGGGTCGAAGGTCGGCGGACGGGGGCCGCCCTGCTGGCCGGCGATCACCAGCTCGGCCTTGATGGTGTCCTGGGCGAGCGCGCTGATGCTGCCCTTGGCCGAGTCGAGGATCACCGTGACGCCGGTGACCAGCGCGATGCCGACCATCAGGGCGGCGGCGGTGATCGCGGTACGACGTGGGTTGCGCCCGGAGTTGAGCCGGCCCAGCTTGCCCGGCACCGACCAGGAGAAGATCGCGCCGAGCAGGCTCACCACCGGCCGGCTGATCAGCGGGGTCAGCAGCGCCACGCCGATGAAGGCGAACAGCACCCCACCGAGGATTGTCGACAACGTCTGACCGCCGGCGTTGCCGCTGAGCCCGAGGAACAGCAGCACCGCGCCGACGCCGGTGACCAGCGACCCGGCCACCGTGACCTTGGTCAACGGGCGGTCCGGGGTGGCGACGTCCTGCATGGCCGCGATCGGCGGGATCCGGGACGCCCGCAGCGCCGGCAGCAACGCCGCCACCACGGTGATCACCAGACCGACGGCGAACGAACCGATCACCGCAGCCGCCGGCACGCCGATTCCGGCCAGGGTGAGCCCACCGGCGAGCTTGCCGAACAGGTACGCCAGCAGCGCGCCCACCCCGATGCCGGCGGCGAGGCCGAGCACCGACGCGATCAACCCCACCGCGATGGCCTCCAGCACCACCGAACCGATGATCTGCCGGCCGCTGGCCCCGATGGCGCGCATGAGCGCCAACTCCCGGGTCCGCTGCGCCACGATGATCGAGAAGGTGTTGAGGATCAGGAAGGTGCCCACCAGCAGCGCCACCGCGGCGAAGCCGAGCAGGATCTTGTTGAAGAAGGACAGGCCCTCCTTCAGGCTGGCCGAGGCGTCCGCGGCCACCTGCTCGCCGGTCTTCACCTCGAAGTCCGCGCCCAGGGTGCGGGCAACGTCGTCGCGCAGCTTCTCGTCGGAGACCCCGTCGGCGGCCTGCACGGTGATGCTGCTGAACGTATCCGGCTCGCCCAGCATCAGCCGCTGCGCCACCGGCGTGGTGAAGAAGACCTCGTTGACCCCGCCGATCGAATCCCGGTCACCGCTGTAACCGAAGACGCCGACCAGTGTGAAGTCCCGCTTCTTCGACTCGAACGCGGTCAGCACGCCGACCTTCTGGCCGACCTGCACCTTCGCGGCCGTGGCCAACGCCTTGTTGATGACGATCTCGTCCTCGGCCTGCGGCGCGCGCCCCTCACGCAGTTGCAGCAGCTCGCTCTCGCCGGTCCAGTTCTCGCCCAACTGCGGCGGGCCGAACGAGGTGACCACCTTGCCGTTGCTGCCGATCACCCGGGCGCCATCGGCGTTGACCACGCCGGTCGCCGAGGCAGCCCCCGGCACCTGCTTCACCCGGTCCACCAGCGCGGCCGGCAGCGGGGCGACGGTCTGCTCGCCCTCCATCTCGTTGACCTGCACCTTCGGCTTCGCCGCGACGTTCACGTCGATCTCGGAGAAACCGTCGGCGAAGACCGAGTCGAAGGAACGACCCAGCGTGTCGGTGAGCACGAACGCGCCGGAGACGAACATCACCCCGAGCACCACCGCCAGGCCGGACAGGATCAGCCGGACCTTACGGGCCAGCAGACTCTTCAGCGTCGCGCGGAACATCAGTTGCCCACCTCGGCCGCAGTGTCCAGCTTCTTCATGGTGTCCAGCACCGTCTCGGCGGTCGGCTCGATCAGCTCCGAGACGATCTCGCCGTCGGCGAGGAAGACCACCCGGTCGGCGTACGCGGCGGCCGTCGGGTCGTGGGTGACCATCACGATGGTCTGGCCGTGCTCCCGGACGGAGTTACGCAGGAAGTTGAGCACCTCCGCGCCGGAGCGCGAGTCCAGGTTGCCGGTCGGTTCGTCCGCGAAGATCACCTCGGGGCGGGAGACCAGCGCCCGGGCGCACGCCACCCGCTGCTGCTGCCCACCGGAGAGCTGCGCCGGCCGGTGGTCCAGCCGGTCCTTCAGACCCACCGTCTCGATCACCGTGTCGTACCAGGCCGGGTCCGGCTTGCGCCCGGCGATCGACAGCGGCAGCAGGATGTTCTCCTTGGCGGTCAGCGTCGGCAGCAGGTTGAACTGCTGGAAGATGAAGCCCACCTTGTCGCGCCGCAGCTTCGTCAGCCCCGCGTCGCCCAGCCCGGTGACCGTCGTCTCACCGATCGCCACCGTCCCCCGAGTCACCGAGTCCAGGCCGGCCAGGCAGTGCATCAGCGTCGACTTACCGGAACCCGACGGGCCCATGATCGCGGTGAAGCGGCCACGTTCGAACTCCGCGCTGACCCCCCGCAGCGCGATGACCTGAGCCTCGCCGCTGCCGTACACCTTCCACACGTCGTTCGCCCGGGCCGCGGCCTGCGCCTGCTGGCCTACCGTCGCGGTCACGTCATCTACCTCTTCCGTCTGTCCGAAAATGCACGCCGCCCCCCGATGGTCCGGCGCGACTGTTCAATCATCGGTGCTGAGTACGCCCGCCCCGTCCAACCCTGGGGGGACCCGGCGCGGATTTCCCGCTGCGGGTGCACCCCCATGCCGCATCAGGGTTGCCCCTGAGTCGACGGCCGGTCGACCGTTTTTCCCCACGGCGGCGGGCGGCAGCACCGACACTTGCACCTGACGCCACAGGAGGGTCAACCGAACCGAACCGTCTCCGGTCACGGTAGGTGACGACGGCAACGGCAGCCGTCCCCCCACGGAGGGATCTTCGAGTACGCCGGGTGAGGTACCCGGGCCGGCGGAACTACGCCCGGGGGCGGACCAGCCCCGACTCGTACGCCAGCACCACCGCCTGCACCCGGTCGCGCAGCCGCAGCTTGGTCAGCACATGGCCGACGTGCGTCTTGATGGTGGTCTCGCTCACCGACAGGACCGTCGCGATCTCGGCGTTGGACAGCCCTCGGGCGACCTGCACGAGCACCTCGCGCTCCCGGTCGGTGAGCGCTTTGAGCGTCGCCGACGGCGTTGCCGCCGGGTCGGGCAGCAGTTCGGCGAAGCGGTCCAGCAGTCGCCGCAGGATCCGAGGTGACACCACCGCGTCCCCGCCGGCGACCGTGCGGATCGCCGCGATCAGGTCCTCGGCCGGCACGTCCTTGGCCAGGAACCCGCTGGCGCCGGCCCGCAACGCGCCCACCACGTACTCGTCCAGGTCGAAGGTGGTGAGCACCAGCACCCGTACCGGCAGTCGGGCGTCGACGATGGCCCGGGTCGCCGCCACCCCGTCCATCCGGGGCATCCGGATGTCCATCAGCACGACGTCGGGCAGCAGCCGGCGGGACAGCTCCACCGCCTCCACGCCGTCACCGGCCTCCGCCACCACGTCCAGGTCGCTCTCGGCGCCCAGCACCATCCGGAACCCGGTCCGCAGCAGCGGCTGGTCGTCGGCGAGCAGGATCCGCACCGGCCGCGCCGAGGGCACCTGACCGCTCATCTCATCCTCCGTCCCGCCGACGTCGTGGCGCGCACCGGTCATCCTCGCGTACCGGAGCCGGTGCGTCGCAGATCACCGTAGAGGCCGGCCGGTCGCCCTGTCCCGACCGCGGCGGCACCGCTGCGGTCGGGTCTTCGGGGTCGGCGTGCGGTCCCGGCGGCCTGAATCGCCGCGCCGGGCGCGCGCGTCGGTCAGGAAGCGGTCACTCGTCGGCGCCCGGCGGCACCGGAGTGGAACGGGAGTCGCGCAGCGGGTCGGCGCTCGCCGCGGCGACCGGGAACGGCGGCGGGGTGCCGCCGAAGCTGGGACAGAGCGCCTGGTGGCTGCACCAGTCGCAGAGCCGGCTCGGCCGGGGCCGGAAATCCTGCCGGGCGGTGGCCTGCTCGATCGCCCGCCACAGCGCCACCACCGTGCGCTCGAAGCGGACCAGCTCGTCGGCGTCCGGGGTGTAATCCAACACCTCGGCGTCGCGCAGGTAGAGCAGCCGCAGCACCCGGGGGACCACCCCCCGGGTGCGCCACAGCACCAGGGCGTAGAACTTCAGCTGGAACAGCGCCCGCGCCTCGAACGCCTCCCGCGGAGCACCGCCGGTCTTGTAGTCGACCACCCGCAGCGCGCCGTCCGGAGCGACGTCGAGCCGGTCGAGGTAGCCCCGGATCAGCAACTCCTCGTCGACGACGGCGGAGATCAGGCTCTCGCGTTCGGCCGGCTCCAGCCGGGTCGGGTCCTCCACCGCGAAGTAACCCTGCAACAGCCCGGCGGCGGAGCGGAGGAACTCCACCGGGCCGGCCGGATCCGCGCCGTCGAAGATCCCGGCCAGCTCCGGCTGCTCGGTGACCAGCCGGTCCCACTGGGGGGCCACCAGGTCGCCGGCCGCCTCCGGCGTGCGGCCGGTGGCCGGCAGGTCGAACAGGCGCTCCAGCACCGCGTGCACCAACGTGCCCCGGGCCTGCTCGATGGTGGTGCGCTCGGGCAGCCGGTCGATGCTGCGGAACCGGTAGAGCAGCGGGCAGGTCTTGAAATCCGCCGCCCGCGACGGGGACAGCGAGGCCCGCACCGTCGGCGGCGCCTGCGCCGCGGGGGAGGGCTGGGAGGTGGTGACCGATTCCGCCGTCATGTCGGCAAAGGTTAGGGCACCGGTGTGACACCGACCGCCGCCCGCCCCACACAGCGACGGTCCGTAGCATCGTGGCGATGGAGCAGACAACCAGGCCACCGCGCCGACCAGACCGACGCCTCGGCCTGAACGTCGGCCGGGTGTTCGGGGTGCCGCTGCACCTCAACGGCTCCATGGTCCTGCTCGCGGTGCTCATCGCGGTGCTGTACGGCGAGTTCGCCCGCCGACAACTGGACCTGCCGCAGCTCAGCGGCTACCTGATCGGCTTCGGGTTCGTCGTGTCGCTGCTCGGCTCGGTGCTGCTGCACGAGCTGGGCCACGCCCTCACCGCCCGGCGGTACGGCATCGGTGTGCGCGGGATCACCCTGGAGCTGCTCGGTGGTTACACCGAGATGGACCGGGACGCCCCGTCGCCCCGCGTCGACCTGCTGGTCTCGCTGGCCGGCCCGGCGGTCTCCGCGGTGCTCGGCGTCCTGGCGGTCGCCGCCACGCTCGCCCTGCCCGAGGGGACCGTGGCGCACCAGCTCGCCTTCCAGCTCGCGGTCAGCAACGTCATCGTGGCGCTGTTCAACAGCCTGCCCGGGCTGCCGCTCGACGGCGGCCGGGCGCTGCGCGCCGCCGTGTGGGGGCTGACCCGCGACCGGCACCTCGGCACCGAGGTCGCCGGGTGGGCCGGGCGGGTCGTCGCCGTCGGCACCGCGGCCCTGGTCCTGCTGCTCACCGTCGAGCGGCGGCTGGCGCCGCTGGCGCTGCCGCTGATGCTGCTGGTCGCCGTCACCCTCTGGCGTGGCGCCGGGCAGTCGATCCGCGCCGCCCGGGTCAGCCGCCGGTTCCCGCTGATCGACCTCGCCCGGCTGGCCCGTCCGGTCTGGCCGGTGGCCACCGGTACGCCGCTGGCCGAGGCCCAGCGCCGACGCGCCGAAAGCGGGCAGCCCGGCGCCGCGCTGCTGGTCACCGACTCCACCGGTCGACCGGTGGCGCTGGTCGACCCGGTCGCCGCGGACGCGGTGCCGGTCGAGCGCCGACCGTGGTTGGCGGTGGACGCCGTCGCCCGGTCGCTGGGCACCCTTCCCACGTTGTCGGTCGGGTGGGACGGCGAGCGGGTGATGGAGGCCGTACAGACCTACCCGGGCGCACAGTACGTGGTGACGTCAGGCGAAGATGTCGTCGGCATTCTGCACATCGCGGACCTGGCACAGCTCCTCGAACCCAACCGGAAGATGACACCGTGACCGCAACTCCCTCCACCGTCGCCGCCGACCCCGCCAACCCGGCGCTGACACCCGTGCACCGCGGGCCGTTCCGGCCCGGCGACCGGGTCCAGCTGACCGACCCCAAGGGGCGGATGCACACCGTGACGCTGGAGCCTGGCAAGGAGTTCCACACCCACCGCGGCATCCTGGCGCACGACGCGCTGATCGGCCTCCCCGACGGCAGCGTGGTGACCACCTCCGGCGGCGGCACCGCGTTCCTGGCCCTGCGGCCACTCCTGTCGGACTACGTGCTGTCCATGCCGCGCGGCGCCCAGGTGATCTACCCGAAGGACTCCGCGCAGATCGTCGCGATGGGCGACATCTTCCCCGGCGCGAAGGTCCTCGAGGCCGGCGCCGGCTCCGGCGCGCTGAGCTGCTCCCTGCTGCGCGCCGTCGGCACCGAGGGCGAGCTGCACTCGTTCGAACTGCGCGACGACTTCGCCCAGATCGCCAAGCGCAACGTCGAGGCGTTCTTCAACGGGCCGCACCCCTCGTGGAACCTGCACGTCGGCGACGTCGCGCAGTGCCAGGAAACCGGCTTCGACCGGATCATCCTGGACATGCTGACCCCGTGGGAGACCCTCGACATGGTCGAGCGGGCGCTGGTGCCCGGTGGGGTGTTCATCGGCTACGTCGCCACCACACCGCAGCTCTCCGAGCTGGTGGAGGCGCTGCGCGAGCGCGGCGGCTGGACCGAGCCACGGGCCTGGGAGTCACTGGTGCGCGACTGGCACGCCGAGGGCCTCGCCGTCCGCCCGGACCACCGGATGATCGCGCACACCGCCTTCCTGGTGTCCGCGCGCAAGCTGGCCCCGGGGGTCACCGCTCCGCCGCGCCGGCGCAAGCCCAGCAAGGGCACCGAGGCGTACGCGCAGCGCCGCCAGGACCTGCGCGAGGCGGAGGCGGCCCGACAGGCCGCTGCCGCGCAGGCGGCCGGCGCGCAACCCAACGGTGCGGGGGAGATGGACAGGCCGTGACCAACGAGCTGGGTGTCGGCAGCGCCGAGCAGGGGGAGACGCTGGCATGAGCCGACCGGGCTACGGCGGTGGAGACCTCCCCGCGGTCTTTCCCGACTGGTCGCCCTACCAGGATCTGGAGTCGGCGGCGCGGGCCTACCTGCGCGACCCGGACGTCGCCCTGGAGGCGCTCGGCGGCGTGCTGCGCGGCGCGTCGGTGCTCGGCTTCACCCTGGAACGCTTCGTCAACGAGGTCAACGGGGTGTGGCAGGAGGTCGTGGTTTGCGACGGCAGCCGGCTCATCCTCTGGCACGGCGAGGACGTACCGCCGGAGGAGGGCCCGCCGGGCTCGATGACCTCGTCGCTGCGGGTGGTGCCGGTCTCCACCGTCACCGAGGTGGGCTGCCGGCGGCGGCTCAACCGCGCCGAGAGCGGCGAGATCCGGGTCGACAGCATCGACGTCTACCTGCTGCTCACCTCGTTGGACGAGGCGCCGCCGAGCGAGGAGATGGCCGGCACACCCCGGCACGACGCGCTGCGCTTCGGCAAGACCCTCGACGACGGCGGGGCCGGGCAGATCGCCCGGTTGGAGGAGTTCGCGCGGTTGGTCGCCTCGGTGGTCGGCCGTCCGATGCTCTGAGGCGTACCCCGTTCTGGACCCGGCCGGGCCGTGCGGCCCGGCCGGTCGGTCAGTCTTCCTCGGCGTCCGGGCCGGCGACCTCGACGCCGTCGCCGCGCACCACGTGGATGCAGTCGCCCGGGCACTCCTTCGCGGAGTCGATCACCTCGAGTCGCAGGTGCGCGGGGACGTCGACCCGGCTGCCCGGCGCCATCCGCAGCTCACCGTCGACGCCCTTGACGTAGGCCAGGCCGTCGATGTCGAACTCGAACACCTCCGGCGCGTACTGCACGCAGAGCCCGTCGCCCGTGCAGAGGTCCTGGTCGACCCAGACCTGCAATTCGTCGGTCGCGACCTCGGCCACCTGTGCACCCCCCATGTTCTCCCGTGCCACGCTCCGACGGTACCCGAACGCCGGTACCGGCCCGTCAGGCCACCCTTGGCGATCAAGGTTCGGTGACGAGGGTGTTGCGTGGGACCGAATCGGCCTCATAGCGGCTAGTGTTAGGGCAGAACGTTCAAGCCCCCCGGGGAGGTGGGACGTGGCAGCACGTAGCGACGACGCGGACTCGCGCGCCGCACGGTGGGAGAAGGAAGCCCACGATCTCTCCACGCAGGTCGCGTTCCTGCAAGAGGAACTCGCCCTGGTGCGGCGCAAGTTGACCGAAAGCCCCCGACACGTCCGGCAGCTCGAAGAGCGGCTGGCGGCCACCCAGGCACAGTTGGCGCGGCTGACCGAGAACAACGACCGGCTGGTGAGCACCCTCAAGGAAGCTCGCACGCAGATCGTGACGCTCAAGGAGGAGATCGACCGGCTCGCGCAACCGCCGAGCGGTTACGGAGTCTTCCTGGCCAAGCACGAGGACGGCACGGTGGACGTCTTCACCGGTGGCCGCAAACTGCGGGTCGCGGTCTCGCCCTCGCTCGACGTGGGTGACCTGCGGCGCGGCCAGGAGGTCCTGCTCAACGACGCGCTCAACATCGTCGACGCGTTCGGTTACGAGCGGGTTGGCGAAGTGGTGATGCTCAAGGAGATCCTGGAGGGGCCGAACGGCGGGCCGGGCGACCGGGCGCTGGTGGTCTCCCACTCCGACGAGGAGCGCATCGTGCACCTCGCCGAGACGCTCATCGGCTCGGCGATCCGGGCCGGCGACTCGCTCATGATCGAGCCCCGCTCGGCGTACGCGTACGAGCGGATCCCGAAGAGCGAGGTCGAGGAGCTGGTCCTGGAGGAGGTGCCCGACGTCGACTATGGCGACATCGGTGGCCTCCAGTCGCAGATCGAGCAGATCCGCGACGCGGTGGAGTTGCCGTTCCTGCACGCGGACCTGTTCCGTGAGCACCAGCTCCGCCCACCCAAGGGCATCCTGCTCTACGGCCCGCCCGGCTGCGGCAAGACGCTCATCGCCAAGGCGGTGGCCAACTCGCTGGCGAAGAAGATCGCTGAGCGGCAGGGCAAGGAGAAGCACACCAGCTTCTTCCTCAACATCAAGGGCCCGGAGCTGCTCAACAAGTACGTCGGTGAGACCGAGCGGCACATCCGGCTGATCTTCCAGCGCGCCCGGGAGAAGGCCGGCGAGGGCACGCCGGTGATCGTGTTCTTCGACGAGATGGACTCGATCTTCCGGACCCGCGGCTCCGGTGTCTCCTCCGACGTGGAGAACACCATCGTCCCGCAGCTGCTCAGCGAGATCGACGGCGTTGAGGGGCTGGAGAACGTCATCGTCATCGGCGCCTCCAACCGGGAAGACATGATCGACCCGGCGATCCTGCGCCCCGGTCGCCTCGACGTGAAGATCAAGATCGAGCGACCGGACGCCGAGGCGGCCAAGGACATCTTCTCCAAGTACATCCTCTCCGGGCTGCCCCTGCACCCGGACGACCTGGCCGAACACGGCACCGACCCCCAGGCCACCGTCGCGGCGATGATCGACGCCGTGGTGCTGCGGATGTACTCGGAAACCGAGGAGAACCGATTCCTCGAGGTCACCTACGCCAACGGTGACAAGGAAGTCCTCTACTTCAAGGACTTCAACTCCGGCGCGATGATCCAGAACATCGTCGACCGGAGCAAGAAGATGGCCATCAAGGAGTTCCTCACCTCGGGTCGCAAGGGGCTGCGCCTTCAGCACCTGCTCGACGCCTGCGTCGACGAGTTCCGCGAGAACGAAGACCTCCCCAACACCACCAACCCCGACGACTGGGCGCGCATCTCCGGCAAGAAGGGTGAGCGGATCGTCTACATCCGCACGCTCGTCTCCGGCGGTAAGGGCGCCGAGGCCGGCCGGTCCATCGAGACCGCCAGCAACACCGGTCAGTACCTGTAGGAACAACGTTCAACCGGGGCGACGCGTTTCGACGCGCCGCCCCGGTTGTCGTTCCGCCGGCGTCCGGCGGGCTGTCCTGTGGGTCAGCTCCGACCGTCGGTGAAGATCCACCTGCGGGAGACGAAGAGATTCAGCACCGCCAGGCCCCCGGTGGTGAGCACCTTCGCGACCAGGTACGGAAGGCCGGCCCAGGTCAACCCCTGCACGAGGGCGACCGTGAGAGCCAGGTTGACGATCACCAGCAGCAGATATCGCCAGGCCTGACCGCCGACGTCGCCGGTCGAGCCGAACGACCATGCGCGGTTGAGCCCGAAGTTGACCACGAACGCCACGGCGAAGGCGAGCACCGTGGCGAACGGCAGCCACACCCCCAGCACACCGTGGAACAGGTAGAGCGCGCTGGTGTCGGTGATCGCGCTGAGACCACCGACGATCAGAAACCGCACCTCGCTGCGGCGTGTCAGGCCGGCGAGCGTCGCCGAGGCCGCCGCCTTCATCGCTGACCCTTGGATGCGGACCCGCCATGTGTCGTCACGGTGGAGCACGCTATCGTCTCCCCGTCCCGCGATCGCCCCGAGACCCCCCGAAGGTGTTCAGTGACCGACATGCCGAGCGTCTCCGTCCACCCGACAGCCGAGGTGGAAGCCGGGGCCGAGGTCGGAGCCGGGACTCGGATCTGGCATCTGACGCATGTCCGGTCGACCGCCCGCATCGGCGCCGACTGCACGCTCGGTCGCAACGTGTTCGTCGACGCCGGGGTCACCATCGGCGACCGCGTCAAGGTGCAGAACAACGTCTCGGTCTACCACGGCGTCACGCTCGAGGACGAGGTGTTCGTCGGCCCGAGCGCGGTCTTCACCAACGACCTCAACCCGCGCGCCCAGAACCCGGACTGGAAGGTCACGCCGACCCTGGTCCGCACGGGCGCCTCCATCGGCGCCAACGCCACGATCGTCTGCGGCACCGAGATCGGGGAGTTCGCCCTCGTGGCCGCGGGTGCCGTCGTCACGCGGGATGTGCAGCCGTACCAACTCGTGGCCGGCAACCCGGCCCGGCATCTCGGCTGGGTCAACCGCAACGGCGAGGTGGTCGCCCGCGGCGACGAGCAGTTGCCCGCCGGTGTACTCGAAGGCCGCTGAACCCTCTCAGGAGATAACCCCCATGTCTATTCCCATCACTTCGGTGGTCATCGGCCCCGAGGAAGAGGCCGCGGTCCTGTCGGTTCTGCGGTCCGGCAGGCTGGCTCAGGGGCCGATGGTCGCCGAACTGGAGCGGTCCTTCGCGGAACTCTGCGGCGTCCCCCACGCCGTGGCCGTCAGCAACGGCACCGTGGCCCTGGTGGCCGCTCTCGAAGCGCTCGGTCTACAGCCCGGCGACGAGGTGATCACCACTCCCTTCAGCTTCGCGGCGACCCTGAACGCGATTCTCGAGTCCGGAGCGACGGTCCGCTTCGCCGACATCCGTGACGATTTCACCATCGACCCGGACTCGGTCCAGGCGCTGGTCAACGCACGGACCAAGGCCATCCTCCCGGTGCACCTCTACGGTCTGCCCGCCGACATGACGGCCCTCACCGCGATCGCCGACGCCGCCGGGCTCGCGATCGTCGAGGACGCCGCCCAGGCGCACGGCGCCCGCGTCGGTGACCGCGCGGTCGGCTCGTTCGGCGTCGGCTGCTTCTCCATGTACGCCACGAAGAACCTGCAGTGCGGCGAAGGCGGCCTGATCACCACCTCCGACGACGCCATCGCGGACCGGCTCCGGCTGCTGCGCAACCAGGGCATGCGGGTGCGCTACCAGTACGAGGCGCCGGGCCACAACTGGCGACTGACCGACCTTCAGGCGGCCATCGCCGTGCCGCAGGTCGGCCGGCTGGCCGAGACCACGGCCCGCCGGGCCTCGAACGCCGCGAGGCTGACCGCCGGCCTCGCCGACCTGCCCGGGCTGACCACCCCGTCGGTGCCGGCTGGGCGAAGCCACGTCTGGCACCAGTACACGGTGCGTATCGGCGCCGACGCGCCACTGAGCCGCGACGACCTCGGCAAGCGGCTTGATGAGCGGGAGATCGGCTACGGTCTGTACTACCCCCGCCTCATGCACCACTACGACTGCTACGTGGGTCACCCCCAGATCGGCACGGACGAGACCCCTCGTGCCCTTCGCGCCGCCGAGGAGGCGCTCTCCCTTCCTGTTCACCAGCACCTCGTCGACGATGACGTCGACCAGGTGATCGAGGCCGTACGAGGTGCGTTCAATGCCTAATTTGGCGATCATCGGCGCGGGCATCATGGGCGCGAACCACGGTCGCGTAGCCCGCGCCACGCCGGACGTCACCGTCACCACCGTCTGCGACCCCGACCCCCAGCGGGCCGCCACCCTGGCCAAGGCCATCGGCGCGGAGTACACGACCGACCTCGACGAGGCGCTGGCCGGCGTGGACGCGGTCATCCTGGCGACCCCGAGCGAGACGCACGGCGAGCTGGGCGCGCGCATCCTGCGCAGCGGCCGCGACCTGCTCGTCGAGAAGCCCATCGCGACCTCCGTCGCCGACGCGCGGCAACTCATCGACCTCGCGGAGAAGCACGAACGCGTGTTGATGGTCGGCCACGTCGAGCGCTTCAACCCGGCGGTCACAGAGCTCCTCCAACTGGTGGACGACCCGCTGTCGTTGGAGATCACCCGGGTCGGCCCGTTCTCCAACCGCGCCCTCGCCGACGTCCTGCTGGACCTGATGATCCACGACGTCGACCTGGCACGGACGGTGGCCGGCTCGGAGATCGTCGCGCACCGCGCGGCGACCCGGATCGTCCGCTCCGCCGAGCAGGACCTGGCCTTCGCCCTGCTCATGTTCGAGAACGGCATGATCGCCAACATCACGGCGAGCCGAGTCAGCCAGAACAAGATCCGCCGCGTCACCCTCACCCAGCGCAATGACTGCGTCATCGCCGACCTGCTGCGCCAGCAGGTCGAGGTGCACCGGATCGAGCACTCCGAGTTCCTCTCCGAGGGCGGCGTGCGCTACCGGCAGAGCGGGCGGGTCGAGATCCCCTTCCTCTCCCAGCACGGTGAGCCGCTGATGCACGAGCTTCGGCACTTCGCCGACTGCGTGGTCAACCGCCGCCGACCCGTGGTCAGCGGCGAAGACGGCCTGGCCGCGCTCGAGGTGTGCCTCCAGATCCGCGACACCGCCCTGGTCGGCTGAGCATGTACAAGGGTCAAAAGGTCGCTGCCGTCGTCCCGGCCTACAACGAGAGCCGGCTGATCGGCAAGACGATCACCACGATGCCCGACTTCGTGGACCTCATCGTGGTGATCAACGACTGCTCCACCGACGACACCTCCGAGCGAGCCCGCGCGGTGGGCGACCCGCGGGTCGTCGTCATCGACCACGTGAAGAACACCGGCGTCGGTGGTTCGATCATGGACGGGCACGAGCGGGCCCTCGCCCTGGGCGCCGACATCAACGTCGTGATGGCCGGTGACGCCCAGATGGACCCGGCCTACCTGCCGGCGCTGCTCGACCCGATCTGCGACGACGGCTACGAGTTCACCAAGGCGAACCGCTTCTTCTCCCGCACGTCGTTCGCCGACATGCCGGCCGTACGAATGCTGGGGAGCGTCGCCCTGTCGTTCGCGACCAAGGTCGCCAGCGGCTACTGGAACCTCTTCGACCCGCAGAACGGCTACACCGCGGTGTCCCGCTCGGCCCTGCTGCGGCTCAACGTCGCCGCCGTGGCACGCGGCTACGAATTCGAGAACGACCTCCTGATCTGGCTCAACATCGCCAACGCCCGAGCCAAGGACGTGCCGATCCCCGCCAGCTACGGCGAGGAGGTGTCGACGATGCGCATCCACCGGGTGGCCCCCCGCATCGCCAGCCTCCTGTTCCGTGGCTTCTGGCGGCGGATGCTGCTCAAGCACGTGCTCGCCTCGTTCTCCGCCGTCGCGCTGCTCTTCTTCACCGGCCTGTTCCTCATCGTGTTCGGCGGCGGCTGGGGGATCTGGGTGCTGGCCGAGACGCTCGGCCCACCGGTCGCCACCACCGGCAGCGTCCTGCTCTGCGTCGGGCCGCTGCTGACCGGCATCCACATGCTGATCTCCGCGCTCACCCTGGACATCCAGTCGACGCCGGACTGACCGGTACCGGGCCCTGATCCGATCCACGCCCCCTGAAAGGCAGCGCAGAGAACCGCGATGACCGAACAACCTGCGGCCGGCGACGGCGACCGCGCCGTCGCCGGCGCCCGCCGGGTCTGGATCCTGGCGTTCGTCGGCTTCCTGCTGACCATCGGGGCCTGGTCGGTCGCCGCCCCCTACGACGGCACACCGGACGAGCGGGAACACATCATCCGCGCCGCCGGTGTGGCGGCGGGGGAGATCGCCCCGCCGCCGGCAGCCGCCAAGAAGGGCTCCGGAGCCTTCCAGGACGTGCCCGCCGGCCTGGTCAGGGAGCAGTGCTGGCAGTTCAAGCCGGCCGTCTCCGCCGCCTGCGCGGTCCCACCGGGCAGCGACGACACCCCCGTACGCGCCGGCACCGGCGCCGGTCGCTACCACCCCGTCTACTACGCCCTGGTGGGCTGGCCGCTCGACCTCTGGCCGGGCTGGTCCGGGGTGCTGCTCGCCCGGTTCATCAGCGCCGGCATCGCCGCCGCCCTGCTGGCCAGCGCGTTCGTCGTGGCGGTGAACTGGTCCCGACGTCGTCTGATGGTCGCCGGCCTCCTGGTCGCCGTCACCCCGATGGCCGCCCAGATGGCCAGCGCCGTCAACCCCAACGGCGTGGAGATCGCCGCCGGGGTGGCGTTCTTCGCGGCGACCATCCCGCTGTTCCTGGACCGCCGGCCGAAGCCGCACCACGGGCTGCTCATCCTGGCCGGCATCAGCGGCCTGCTGCTCGCGATGCTGCGGCAGACCGGGCCGCTCTGGCTGGCCGCGGCGTTCGTCGCCTTCGCCTTCCCGTGGCGGCAGAGCAACGTCGGCCGGCTCGTGCGCGAGAAGGCCGTGTGGTGGTGGGTTGGCGGCATCGCCGTCGCGGCCCTCACCGCGGTCGGCTGGGGCGTCGTGATGAAGTCCTCCGACCTCGGCAAGTACGGCGGCCACGTGTACACCTACGGCCAGGCCGCCCTCGCCGAGGCCGACCGGTGGCGCAGCTACCTCGACCAGATGGTCGGAGTGACGTCATGGCTGGATACCCGGATGCCCGCGCCGATCTACCTGACCTGGCAGTTCGTCGCCGCGACGCTGCTGATCGGCGCGTTCGTCTTCGGCCGGTTGGTCGACCGTTGGCGGCTGCTCGTCCTGGTCGTCGCCGGCACCGTCGTGCCGTCCGTGATGCAGGTGGCCCTGGTCAAGCAGACCGGGTTCGTCACCCAGGGCCGCTACATGCTGCCGATGCTCGGCGGGGTGATGCTGTTCGCCGCATACGTCTGGGAGGAGCGAGGGCTCGACGCCACCCGCAGCCGCACCCTGGTCCGCCTCAGCGTCATCCTGCTCCTGCCGATCCAACTCTTCACGCTGATCCTGACGATGGTGCGGTGGCAGGACGGGCTGCCCAGATACCTGACCTTCCGCACCTTCAACCCCTTCGCCGGCGACTGGCACCCCCCACTGGGCTCGATCACGCCCCTGCTGGCGAGCGTGCTCGGCCTGACCCTGCTCGGCGTCCTCGCCTGGCGGGTCTCGATGCGCCCACTGAGCGAGTCCGACGAGCCGACGCCCGCAATCGCCGAGCAGACACCGGCGACGGATCTGCGCTGATCGGTCGACCGGCCGACCACGCCCGGTGCGGGCGTTGCTGTCGGATTCGGACTAGGCTGGAGTGCAGGGCCGATCGAGCGGTAACGCGCCGGCCGGCGGTGGGCGTCGACCGGTACGTCAGCGAGCTGAAGCGGGGCGCGGCATGAGCGTACGGCGAATCATGGGCACCGAGGTCGAGTACGGCATCTCCGTGCCCGGCCAGGCCGGAGCCAACCCGATGGTCACCTCATCGCAGGTGGTGAACGCCTACGGGGCACGTCCGGAGCTCAACCGGGGCGGCCGGGCCCGGTGGGACTACGAGGAAGAGTCGCCGCTGCGCGACGCCCGCGGCTTCACCTACTCCGGCGCCGCGTACGACCCCGCCGAGGCCCTCGCGGACGAAGACCTCGGCCTGGCCAACGTGATACTCACCAACGGCGCACGCCTCTACGTCGACCACGCCCACCCCGAATACTCCACCCCAGAGGTCACCACCCCCCGGGACATCGTGCGCTGGGACAAGGCCGGCGAGCGGGTGATGGTCGAGGCGTCCCGCCGGGCCGCCACCATCCCGGGCACCCAGCCGATCCACCTCTACAAGAACAACACCGACAACAAGGGCGCCAGCTACGGCGCCCACGAAAACTATCTGATGCGCCGGCAGACGCCGTTCGCCGACATCGTGTCGTACCTGACGCCGTTCTTCGTCACCCGGCAGATCGTCTGCGGTGCCGGCCGGGTCGGCATCGGCCAGGACGGCGGCCAGAGCGGCTTCCAGATCTCCCAGCGCGCCGACTTCTTCGAGGTCGAGGTTGGCCTGGAGACCACGCTCAAGCGCCCGATCATCAACACCCGCGACGAGCCGCACGCCGACGCCGACAAGTACCGCCGGCTGCACGTCATCATCGGCGACGCCAACCTCTCCGAGATCTCCACCTACCTCAAGGTCGGCACCACCGCCCTGATCCTCACCATGATCGAGGAGAAGGCGCTCGGGGCCGACCTCGGCATCGCCGACCCGGTCAGCGAGCTGCGCGCCGTCAGCCACGACCCCTCCCTGACGCACCGGATGCGACTGCGCGACGGTCGCCGGCTCACCGCACTGGACCTGCAATGGGCCTACCTGGAGCGGGTCCGGTCCTTTGTCGACGACCGGTACGGCACCGACGCCGACGAGCAGACCGTCGACGTGCTCGACCGCTGGGAGAGCGTCCTGGACCGGCTGGGCCGCGATCCGATGCTCTGCGCCGACGAGTTGGACTGGGTCGCCAAGCTGCGGCTGCTGGAGGGCTACCGGGAGCGGGAGAAGCTCGGTTGGGGCTCGCACAAGCTCCAGCTCGTCGACCTCCAGTACTCCGACGTCCGGCCGGAGAAGGGCCTCTACCACCGCCTGGTCAGCCGGGGGGCGATGAAGACGCTGCTCACCGACGACGAGACGCGCAGCGCGATGACCGAGCCGCCGGAGGACACCCGGGCCTACTTCCGCGGTCGCTGCCTGGCCCAGTACGCCTCCGAGGTGGTCGCCGCGAGCTGGGATTCGGTGATCTTCGACGTGGGCCGGGAGTCGCTGGTCCGGGTCCCGATGATGGAGCCGGAGCGGGGCACCCGCGCGCACGTCGGCGCCCTGTTCGACCGCTGCGCCAGCGCCAAGGACCTGCTGGAGACGTTGACCGGGGGCTGATTCCGGATTCGTCAGCCCGTCGTGTGCCGCAAGCCGGCGCGCGGCGGGCTTTTCGTCGCCCGCGCGAGGTAAGTTCATCGCAGACGATCGTGGAGGAGGCAGCAGTGGCCACTCATGACAGCGGCGGCCAGTCGCAGTCCGGCAAGTCCCGTCAGGGCGAGGAAATCGAGGACGTCACCACCGAGGCCAACCCCGAGGTGGCCGAGCGGCACGCCGAGATCACCGAGGACGTCGACGACCTCCTCGACGAGATCGACTCCGTCCTCGAAGAAAACGCAGAGGAGTTCGTGAGGGGCTACGTACAAAAAGGAGGTCAGTGAACATATAGGGTTAATTCGGACATGCCTAAAGCAAGCGACGATCGGGACGGCCTTCGTTGCTGCCGAGACTGCGGCGAATGGAAGGCCCTCGATCAGTTCTGTGCGAGTTCCAAAAGGCCGGGCGGGCGGGGCAGCTACTGCAAGCCCTGCTTCAACGAGCGGTCCAAGGCAAGTTACGCGCGTCGGGTGAGAGCCAAATTCGACCGCGAGGTGCGCGCAGGTCGAGCCGTGCCGGAGGGGCACAAGTATTGCTCGGCCTGCGATGCGGACAAGCCGTTCGATGCCTTTCCCCGTAACCGGGCGGACAGCTCCGGATATGCCAGCTACTGCAAGCCCTGCCACAACACGAAGACCAGAGAGACGAAAGAGCGGCTTTACGGGGGCAACCGCGAGTACCACCTGCGGCAGCGGTACGGCGTGGGTGAGAAAGAGTTTCAGGAGCTCCTGGCCGAGCAGGGCGGGCTCTGCGCGATCTGTGGCCGCGCCGACCCGCAACATCTGGACCACGATCATCGCACCGGATGGGTGCGCGGGATACTCTGCTTCAACTGCAACGGTGGTCTTGGCCAGTTCCGTGACAGTCCCATGAGGCTGGCCAGGGCGATCACGTACCTGAGAGGAACCACGTGGCAGCGGGCTTTGATCCATCCGGGCGTCTACCAGATGTGTTCACCAACGCGGGGACGTCCTCCTTCACGACGTTTCTGAGTCGGGTGGCCCCCGAGATGTTGCCCGGTCGGCGACCGCTGCCGCCGGGCATGGCCGCCGACCTGGCGCCGCACGCGACCACCATCGTGGCCATCGCGGCCGCCGAGGGTGTGGTGATGGCGGGCGACCGACGGGCCACCATGGGCAACCTGATCGCCCAGCGCGACATCGAGAAGGTGCATCCGGCCGACGCGTACTCACTCGTCGGCATCGCGGGCACCGCCGGTATCGGCATCGAGCTGATGCGACTGTTCCAGGTGGAGCTGGAGCACTACGAGAAGATCGAGGGCGCGATGCTCTCGTTGGACGGTAAGGCCAACCGGTTGGCCTCGATGATCCGGGGCAATCTGGGAGCGGCCATGCAGGGGTTGGCAGTGGTGCCGCTCTTCGCCGGGTTCGACCTTGCCGCCGCCGACCCGGCGCGCGCCGGTCGGATCTTCAGCTTCGATGTGACCGGTGGCCCGTACGAGGAGACCGGCTACGACGCGATCGGGTCCGGGTCGTTGTTCGCCAAGTCCGCGTTGAAGAAGCGGTACCGGCTCGGGCTGTCCGTCGAGGACGCGACGCGGCTGGCGGTCGAGGCGCTCTACGACGCGGCCGATGACGACACCGCGACCGGCGGGCCCGACCTGACCCGGCGGATCTACCCCGTGGTGATGACCGCGACTGCCGAGGGCACCTACCGGCTCACCGACGCCGAGACGGCGACGATCGCCGAGGGCGTGGTCGCCGGCCGGATGGAAAACCCGGGCGGTTAGTTCCGCCCGACCACCCCCACCAGCCAGCAGTCGTCAGCACAGCGCCGTTAGGAGAACCGCCGCCGTGGCCATGCAGTTCTACGCCTCGCCCGAACAGATCATGCGTGACCGCTCCGAGTTGGCCCGTAAGGGCATTGCTCGCGGGCGTAGCGCCGTGGTCCTGAGCTACTCCGGCGGGGTGCTCTTCGTCGCGGAGAACCTCTCCAGCGCCCTGCACAAGGTCAGTGAGATCTACGACCGGATCGGCTTCGCCGCGGTCGGCCGTTACAACGAGTTCGAGAACCTCCGGCGGGCCGGCGTGCGAATGGCCGACCTGAACGGGCTCAGCTACGACCGCCGGGACGTCACCGGTCGGGCCCTGGCCAACGCGTTCGCGCAGACCCTTGGCGCGATCTTCACCGAGCAGTCGAAGCCGTTCGAGGTGGAGATCTGTGTGGCGGAGGTCGGGGCCACGGCCGCTGACGACGAGCTGTACCGGCTCACCTACGACGGTTCGGTCAACGACGAGCCTGGGCGGATGGCGATGGGTGGTCAGGCTGAGGCCATCACCGGTGTGCTGAAGTCCAACCACCGACCGGACATGTCGCTCGGGGAGGCGGTCCAGGTCGCGGTGCAGGCACTGAGCACTGTCGGTGGTGAGGGTGGCGCCGCCCGGACGATCGCCGCGAACCAGCTCGAGGTGGCGGTGCTGGACCGGCAGCGGGTCGGCCGGACGTTCCGGCGGATCACCGGGGCTGCGCTGACCGCGCTGTTGGACGGGGAGTCGGCGCCGCCGACCAGCGACCGGCCGGACACGCCGAGCGTGCCGACCGAAAAGGCCGGTAAGCCGACCAGCTCCGCGGGGTCCGCTGACCTGGAGGACCGGCCGGGTCAACCCGACAGCTGATCAGGTGACGAGACAGCGCCGGGGCCCGCACACGCGGGCCCCGGCGCTGTTGTCTGTCGAGGGTCAGCGGCGCTGGAGCAGGGGCCGGGCGAGGGCCCAGTAGCCGGCGGCGACGGCGTTGAACACGCCCATGCCGGGCGGCGAGTCGACGTTCGAGGGGGCGACCCGGGCGGTCATCAGATCGGCGATCACCCCGTCGGGCACTGTGCGTTCGGCCTGGAGTTGACGGCGGCGGGCGCCGACCCAGGAGCGGTTGCGCCACAGCCAACCCCAGCCGCGGGTCTTCTGCCGGGTCCAACCGCCGGCGAGCGCGGCGGCGAGCATTGCGGCTTCGGTGAGCAGCAGCATCGGGGCGAGCACCACCAGCGTCCGGGTCTGGTACGCGGTGAGCAGGGTGACCAGCCGGTTGCGTTCCACCAGGTAGAGCTTGAGGTCGTTGCGGGAGAACTCGTAGTGGTGGCGCACGATGGCGTCGGGTACGTACTCCAGGCGCAGGCCGCGTTGCCAGAGCCGCAGGCTCAGCTCGGTGTCCTCGTGGTAGGCGAAGTATTCGGCGGCGAAGCCGTCGAGTTCCTGCCAGCGCTGGCGGCTGATCACGAAGCAGCAGCCGCTGAGCGACGGCACCCTGGTGCGTACGGCGTGGGCGGTGGCCGGCTCGCCGTTGCCGCCGGCCCAGGACAGCCCGGTGAAGTGCAGTGGGTTGCCGGAGGTGTTGATCAGGTCGGGAGTGTCGGCGAGCCGGATGGAGGCCATTGCGGCGCCGACGCCCGGTTCGGCGGCGACCGCGACCGTCTTGGCGAGGGCGTCGGGGGCGACGATGGCGTCGGAGTTGACGAAGGCGAGCCAGTCTCCGGTGGCCTCGGCGGCGCCGATCCGGCAGCCGCCGGAGTAGCCGGTGTTCTGTTCGGGGCGGACCACCCGGACCTGGGGGAAGCCCTTGACGATGTCGATGCCGTCGCCGGTGCAACCGTTGTCGACGACGACCAGCTCGATGTCGACGTCGGTGCTGGCCAGGACGGCTCGGGCGGCGTTGACCAGGTACGGCTCGGCGCCGTAGGCGAGCATTACGGCGGTCACCTGTGGGCGGGTCATCGGAGGCCTCCGGATGCGGCAGGGGCGACGGCCTCGGCGAGCGGCCGGGTGGGGGTGGTGGGTCGGCGGACGCCGCCGCGCAGCAGCAGTGTCGCCATGGTGGCGGCGACGATGACGGAGCCGATGGTGTACGCCAACTCGACTCGCAGGGTGACCGGAGCCGGGATCAGCGTCACGGCGATCAGGGCGGCGACGCCGGCGGTCCAGGCGAGGGCCTGGGCGCGGTGCCGGTCGAGGGCGAGCAGGGCCTGGCCGAGCACCATCGCCCACAGGTAGGCGAGCGTGGCGGCCGCCAACCAGGTGAAGTCGCCGTGGCCGAGGACGCCGGGCGCGTCGAAGAGTGTGCCGACCAGCCAGGGGCCGAGCAGCACGGCGCCGAGGGCCCCGGTGAGGCCGAGCGCGGTGACGATGCCGAGCGCCCGGCGTAGCAGGCTGTGGAAGCCGGCCTGGTCGCCGGTGGTGGCGGTGGTGGCCAGGCCGGGCAGCAGTGACGCCTGTAGGGAGCCGAAGACGAACAGGGGGATGCGGACCAGCACGAGGGCGGAGAGCAGTGCGCCGGCGGCTGCCGCGTCGGCGGGGGCGAGCAGCTGCACGTTGATCACGCCGATGTTCACCACGACCTGGGAGAGCAGGCTGGAGGCGGTGAGCAGGCCGAGGCCGCGCAGCAGGGTGGCCCAGGCGACCGGCGGGCCTCCACCGATGGCGCGTAGCACCGGCGGCAGGGTGAGCAGGACGCTGACCAGCGGGGCGGCGACGAGCACCAGCCCGTACCAGACGGGGGAGTTCACTCCGGCCAGCCCGAGCAGGGCGACCATGATGATGCGCAGGCCGCCGTCTATCCCGAGTTGGGTGCCGTACCAGGGGAACAGTTGCAGGCCGGATAGGACGCCGCGGGTGGCGTAGGCGACGGCCATCGCGGCGAGTGCGCCGATCAGCACGGTGACCAGGTTGCCGTCACCGGCGAAGAGCTTGTCGGCGAGTGGCTGACGGCCGATGGTGACGGCCAACACCAGCACGGCGAGCAGCACGGCGGCGACGGTGACGCCGCGGGCCAGCACCGGCCCTGGGGGCAGCCCCTGGCTGTGCCGGGCGGCGACGACGCGCGCGACCTCCTGCTCGATCGGCATGAACACGCCGATGCCGAGGGTGAACACGATCGACCAGAGCACCGAGAGGGACGAGTAGTCGGCCTTGCTGAGGCTGTGGCCGGCGACCGCGAGGTGGACGTAGGAGGCGAGGCCGAGAAGGCCCAGCCCGGCACCAACAGCGATGGTGCCGGGCGGGATCAGGCGTAGCAGGCGTTGGATCACCGGCGAATGAGCGCCAGCGTGAGGACGGCGAACGCTCGGCCGAGGTAGATCATCGCCCGGGCGGGGGAGTGGCTGGGCGTGCCGGCCATCCGCTTGCGCATGGCGACCGGCACCTGCCGGATGCGGTATCCACGACGGGCGGTGTGTACCAGGGTCTCCACCGTGTCGCCGAGGTACTCGGCCGGGTACCAGGTGGCGAACATCTCGATGACCCGCCGGTTGGCGGCCCGGAAGCCGGACGTGGTGTCGGTGAGCTTGGTGTGGGCGACCCGGGACAGCACGGCGGAGAGCATCACCATGGCCCAGCGGCGGGGGCCGCGGACCATGTAGTCGCCCTCGCCGGCGAAGCGGGCGCCGATGACGAGGTCGTTGTCGTCGAGGAGGTCGACGAGCTTCGGCACGTACCGGGGGTCGTGCTGGCCGTCGGCGTCGATCTGGATGGCGACGTCGTAGTCGTGGTCGCGGGCGTAGCGGTAGCCGAGGCGCATGGCCCCACCGACGCCGAGGTTGTACGGCAGTTTGGCGACCTGGGCGCCGGCGGCGGCGGCGACGGCGGCGGTGCGGTCGGTGGAGCCGTCGTCGACGACGAGCACGTCGACGCCGGGCAGCTCGCCGCGGACCTCACCGACGACGTCGGCGATGGAACCCGACTCGTTGAGGGCCGGAATGATGATCAGTGTGCGCTTGCCGTTAACCATCGGTCGACACCAGTTCGTCACGGGCCGCCCGGTCCGCGTCGATCTCCGCGCGGAGCAGAGCGAAGTCCTCGGCCAGGGTGCGGGTCTCTTCTTCGAGTGCGCTGACCTCCCAGCTCAGGTGCACGCACACGAGCAGCAGGAAGACGATGCCGAGGAAGAGCACCAGGCTGACACCGGAGGCGACGCCGAGGAGTTCGGCGACGTTGTCGAGCAGCCGGGGGAACAGGGACAGCGGGATCACGACGACCAGTACGGCGAGCCAGAGCATGCCGTACTTCTCGCGCAGCTGACGACGGCGCAGCAGCTCGACGATGGTGCCGAGGAGCAGCAGGCCGGTCAGGCCGGTGACGAGGGTGAGCTTCATGCGACCTTCCACGGGGCAGGTGGAGCGGGGGAGTGGAACGCGTCAACCAGGGCGCTGTGCCAGTCCGGAAGCGGGGGCAGACCCACGGCTGCCCAGCGGCTGTGCCCTAGCACACTGTACGCAGGCCGGGGGGCGGGACGCGGATACCGGTCGCTGGTGGTGGGTCGGATCCGGTCCGGGTCCAGCCCGGCCAGCGTGAACGCGGCGCGGGCCAGCCCGTACCAGGTCGTCTGCCCGGCGCAGGTGCCGTGGTAGACGCCGGGCGTCGCGTGGCCGGCCAGCGCCGCGTCGGCGAGCGCGACGAGCCGCTCGGCGAGCGCGTAGGACCAGGTGGGTTGGCCGTGTTGGTCGTCGACCACGTCGAGGTGTTCGCGCTGGGTGGCGAGTCGGAGCATGGTGGCCACGAAGTTCGGGCCGTGCGCGCCGTACAGCCAGGCGGTGCGCACGACGTACCCGGTGTCGGGTAGCAGCCGCGCGACGGCCTGTTCGCCGACCAGCTTGCCGCGGCCGTAGGCGTTGACCGGCGCGGTGGGCGCGTCCTCCGGGTAGGGGGTGTCGGCGTTGCCGGCGAGGACGTAGTCGGTGGAGACCTGGATCAGCCGGGTGCCGGCGGTGGCGCACGCCGCGGCCAGGTTGGCCACGGCGTGGCCGTTGACGGCGGTCGCTGCGGCCTCGTCGGCTTCGGCGGCGTCGACGTTGGTCCACGCGGCCGCGTTGATCACCAGGTCGTGCCCGGCGACGGCGGCGTCTACCGCCGCGCGGTCGGTGACGTCCAGGTCGGCGCGGGTGGCGGCGGTCACCTTGAGGTCGGGTCGTGCCCCCAGCACGGTGATTAGGTCCCGGCCGAGCATCCCGCCCGCGCCGGTGACGAGGAGTCGGGTCATGCGGTCGGCGCGGACTTGAGGGGTTCCCACCAGCTGCGGTTGTCCCGGTACCAGCGGACGGTGTCGGCCAGGCCCTGGTCCAGGGTGATGCTGGGGTGGTAGCCGAGCTCTTCGCTGATCTTGGTGATGTCGAGGGAGTACCGGCGGTCGTGGCCCTTGCGGTCGGTGACCGGGACGACCCGGTCCCACCCGGCGTCGCAGGCGTCCAGGAGCAGACCGGTGAGTTCCTTGTTGGTCAACTCGGTGCCGCCGCCGATGTTGTAGACCTCGCCGGCGCGGCCCTTCTGCTGGACCAGGGCGATGCCGCGGCAGTGGTCGTGCACGTGCAGCCAGTCCCGGATGTTGCCGCCGTCGCCGTAGAGGGGGACGGTGCCGCCGTCGAGCAGGTTGCTGACGAACAGGGGGATGACCTTCTCGGGGAACTGGTACGGGCCGTAGTTGTTGGAGCAGCGGGTGACGACCACGTCCATGCCGTGGGTGCGGTGGTACGACAGCGCGAGCAGGTCGGAGCCGGCCTTGGACGCCGAGTACGGCGAGTTGGGGGCGAGGGGCCAGGTCTCGGTCCAGGAGCCCTCGTCGATCGAGCCGTAGACCTCGTCGGTGGAGACGTGCACGAAGCGGCTGGTGCCGTGGCGCAGGGCCGCGTCGAGCAGCGTCTGGGTGCCCAGCACGTTGGTGGTGACGAACGGCGCGGCGCCGGCGATCGAGCGGTCGACGTGTGACTCGGCGGCGAAGTGCACGATCACGTCGTGCTCGGCCACCACCTCGTCGACCACGAGCGGGTCGCAGATGTCGCCCTGCACGAACCGCAGTCGCGGGTCGTCGCGGACGGGGTCGAGGTTGGCCAGGTTGCCCGAGTAGGTCAGTTTGTCCAGCACGGTCACCGCGGCGGGCTCGAGCGGCGGCACGCCGTCTGCACTGCCGAGGGGCTTGCCCAGTAGCAGGCGAACGTACTCCGACCCGATGAATCCGGCTCCGCCGGTGACGAGGATCCTCACGGGTCCGGAAGTATACGCGACGGGCGCCGCGGCGCCTGGTATGAGACCCCCGCACAACTCGTCCGGGTGCGGCTAGGCTTCCCCGGTGCGCGGAATCCTACTTGCCGGCGGCACCGGGTCCCGGCTCTGGCCGATCACCCGGGCGGTCTCGAAGCAGCTGATGCCGGTCTTCGACAAGCCGATGATCTATTACCCGCTCTCCACCCTGGTGATGTCCGGGGTTCGGGAGATCCTGGTGATCACGACCCCGGACGACCAGGACCAGTTCCGTCGGCTGCTCGGCGACGGCAGCCAGTTCGGGCTGCGGCTGGAGTACGTCAGCCAGGAGCGTCCGGAGGGCATCGCGCAGGCGTTCATCCTCGGCGCGGACTTCATCGGCGCCGAGTCGGTGGCGTTGGTCCTCGGCGACAACATCTTCCACGGCGTGGGTCTGGGTCGGCAGCTCGCCGACCACGGTGACCCGGTCGGCGGGCGGGTCTTCGCCTATCAGGTGGCCAACCCGCAGGAGTACGGCGTGGTCGACTTCGACGCCGATGGTCGGGTGCTCTCGATCGAGGAGAAGCCGGCCCGGCCGAAGTCCCGCTACGCGGTGCCCGGCCTCTACTTCTACGACAACCGGGTGGTGGACATCGCCCGCAAGCTCACCCCGAGCGCCCGCGGCGAGCTGGAGATCACGGCGGTCAACGAGGTGTACCGGGAGACCGGGGAGCTGGCGGTGACGGTGCTGGATCGCGGCACCGCCTGGCTGGACACCGGCACGTTCACCTCGATGATGCAGGCCGCCGAGTTCGTCCGGGTGGTCGAGGAGCGGCAGGGTCTCAAGATCGGTTGCGTCGAGGAGGTCGCCTGGCGGGCGGGCCTGATCGACGACGCGCAGCTGCGCGCGCTCGCCGAGCCGCTGACCAAGAGCGGCTACGGCAACTACCTGCTCGGTCTGCTCAGCGATCAGGCCGGCGCCGTCGGGGGTTCCTGGTGAAGATCCGGGAGCTGAGCATCGAGGGCGCCTGGGAGATCAGCCCCCAGCAGCACGGTGACCCGCGCGGCATGTTCATGGAGTGGTACCGCTTCGACAAGCTCGCCGAGGTGGTGGGGCATCCGCTGCGGCTGGCCCAGGCCAACCTGTCGGTCTCCGCGCGGGGCGTGGTGCGCGGCGTCCACTTCGCCGACGTCCCGCCCGGGCAGGCCAAGTACGTCACCTGTGTGCGGGGCGCGGTCCTCGACGTGATCGTGGACCTGCGGGTGGGCTCGCCGACCTTCGGTCGTTGGGAGGGCGTCCGGCTGGACGACACCGACCGTCGGGCGGTCTACCTCAGTGAGGGGCTGGGGCACGGGTTCTGCGCGTTGACCGACGACGCGACGTTGAGCTATCTCTGCTCGGCCACCTACAACCCGACCGGCGAGCACGCGGTGCACCCGCTGGACGAGGAACTGGGCATCGAGTGGCCAGCCGACGTTCCGTTGCTGTCCGCGCGCGACGACGCGGCGCCGACCCTGGCGCAGGCCCGCGAGCGGGGCCTGCTTCCGGAGTACGACAGCTGCCGGCGGTTCGTGGCGAGCCTCGGTCCGGACGGAATGTCGCACTCAACCGGTATGTGACCGCGCTCGGGGCACGACCTGTGGTCTGACAGTGACGAACCGGGCCTCCGGGCGGCTAATGTCACACCATGGAGCGGCGAATCTTCGGCCTCGAGACCGAGTACGGCGTCACCTGCACCTATCGCGGGCAGCGGCGGCTGTCCCCGGACGAGGTCGCGCGGTATCTGTTCCGTCGCGTGGTGTCCTGGGGTCGGTCGAGCAATGTCTTCCTGCGCAATGGGGCCCGGCTCTACCTGGACGTCGGGTCGCATCCGGAGTACGCGACGCCGGAGTGCGACTCGGTGACCGATCTTGTCGCCCACGACCGGGCCGGCGAGCGGATCCTGGAGGGCTTGCTCGTCGACGCGGAGAAGCGGCTGCACGACGAGGGCATCGCGGGTGAGATCTACCTGTTCAAGAACAACACCGATTCGGCCGGCAACTCGTACGGCTGCCACGAGAACTATCTGGTCTCTCGGCACGGCGAGTTCGGCCGGCTCGCCGACGTGCTCATCCCGTTCCTGGTCACCCGGCAGTTGATCTGCGGGGCCGGCAAGGTGCTGCAAACCCCGCGCGGCGCGGTCTACTGCCTCTCGCAGCGGGCCGAGCACATCTGGGAGGGCGTCTCCTCGGCGACCACCCGCAGCCGCCCGATCATCAACACCCGCGACGAGCCGCACGCCGACGCCGAGCGCTACCGGCGGCTGCACGTGATCGTCGGCGACTCCAACATGAACGAGGTCACCACACTGCTCAAGGTCGGCACCGCCGACATCGTGCTGCGGATGATCGAGGCCGGGGTGGTGATGCGCGACCTGTCCCTGGAGAACCCGATCCGGGCCATCCGGGAGGTGTCGCACGACATCACCGGTCGGCGCAAGGTGCGGCTGGCCAACGGCAAGGAGGTCAGCGCCCTGGACATCCAGCAGGAATACCTCGCCAAGGCCACCGAGTTCGTCGAGCGACGCGGCGGCGACCAGGCCGCCAAGCGGGTCGTCGAGCTGTGGGGCCGGGTGCTCAACGCGGTGGAGAGCGGCGACTTGGAGCCGGTCTCCCGGGAGATCGACTGGGTCAGCAAGCTGCGGCTGATCGAGCGCTACCAGCGCAAGCACGACCTGCCGCTGTCGCACCCCCGGGTGGCGCAGATGGATCTGGCCTACCACGACGTGCGCCGTGGCCGGGGTCTCTACGGGCTCCTGGAGCGCCGCGGCGACGTCGACCGGGTGACCACCGACCCGGAGATCTTCGAGGCCAAGGAGACCCCGCCGCAGACCACCCGGGCCCGGTTGCGGGGCGAGTTCATCCGGCACGCCCAGGAGAAGCGCCGGGACTTCACCGTCGACTGGGTGCACCTGAAGCTCAACGACCAGGCGCAGCGCACCGTGCTGTGCAAGGACCCGTTCCGGGCGTACGACGAGCGGGTCGAGCGGCTGATCGCCAGCATGTGACCGGTTGCCGGCCCCGTCGGTGCGCTGCGCCGACGGGGCCGGTCAGCCCGGCGCGCCGAGCGGTTAAGCTGAGCGCGCCATGACGACTTCTGGACCTTCCGACCGCTCCGAGCGCGGCGCCGAGCGGCAGAACTGGATCGAACGCCGGCGGGAGAAGATTCGCGCCGAGATCGACCGTAACCGGCGCGGTGACTACACGGTGCCGACGTGGGTGTTGGCCCTGGCGCTGGCGCTCATCGTGGGCGGCTGGCTAGCCCTGATCTTCCTGGCCTAACCCACCCCCACCCCCGTGCCCTGCCCCCGCCCCAGCTCGCGTTGATCATGAAGTTATCGCCATGACACGCCGGGGCGGCGGGCAATAACTTCATGATCAACCGCGTGGAGGCCGGGGGCCCGGGGTTAGGGGAGGAGGGTGGCGGCGTGGCGGCCGGCGGCGGCTGCCGCCAGGAAGTACGCGTGGTCGGCGTCGAGGCCGCGGCCCATGGTGGACAGCGGCACGGCGCTGGCGCGCAGCGCGGCGTCCAGACCGTCGGTGGGCACCCGGACGATCCGGTGCCGGGCCGCCAGGGGCGCCAACGCCGCGCCCACCTCGGTCGCGAGCGACGGCGCCAGGTCCTCGGGCACCACCAGCTCCGCCGGGGCGAGCGCCACCCGGCCGTACGCGGTGAGGCTGTGGTGTGACACGCCCCGGTGTCGGGGGCGGGGGTCGGCGTCGGAGATGCGCAACGAGCCGACCGGCTTTCCGCCCAGCGTGGCGATCGCGTTGACGGCCTCGCCGACGGCGACGCCGGAGAAGCCCCACCGGGTGCCGGTGCCCAGGTTGCCCGGCCCCTGCGCCACGATCGCCACGTCCGCTTCGAGCACGTACCGGGCGGCGAGCAGACCGCCGTGCAGGGTGGTGGCCTCCAGGTCGCCGCCGAACGCCTGCCCGACGGTGATCGTGCCGGCCAGCTCGGCCCGCAGCCCGGCGAGGGTGCGGGAGAACCAGGCGGGCAGCGCCCCGCCGTCGGTGAGCAGGTACGCCACCCGCGCCTGCGGGGCGTCGGCCCGGATACCGGCCAGGATCGCCGGGAGCGCCGAGTGCAGGTCGGCGGTGACCACCGGCAGGCCGCCCAGGTCGTCCGCGTCGGCCAGCACGTCGCGGTGCGGGGACGCCTCCTCGTCGACGCCGAGGAGGATCGGCTGCAACGGCGTGTAGCGGGCCTTGACCAGGTGCCCGGCGTCGCGGGTGTCGGCGACGTCCGGCGGGTCCGGCGGCAGCCGGTCCGGCAGGGCGACCACCAGGGCGTACCCGCCGGTGCCCAACCCCATCAGCAGCGCGCCGGCGTTGAGCAGCACCCGGTCGCCGGGCTCGGGCGTGCCGACCAGCTCCGGGTAGGCCAGCGCCCGCATCCGGGTGCCGTCGGGCAGGTCAACGTCCAGCTCCACCGCCCCGGTCCACTGCCGTCGCAGCGTCGCCACCGTCCCCGTACGCCATCGCACCATGACGGGCACGCTAGCCGCGCGGGCCCGGCGGCCCGCGCCCGGGTGTGGGTCAGGTCGGTTCGGGACCGCCGGCGTCCGGGCTCGGCCCGGCCTGGGTGTGCCGGGCGGTGCCGGTGGCGCCCGGCATCGAACGGGTCGGGTCGAGGAAGACGAACCGGATCTCCGGGTACCGGTCGGTGAGCCGCCGCTCCGCCTCGTCGGCGGTGGCCTCGATCTGCGCGCCGGTGGCCTCGTCGCGGAAGTCGACCTTCGCGGCGACCAGGATGTCCTGCGGGCCGAGCTGCATGGTCAACAGGGTGTCGATGCGCTCCACCTCGGGCAGCCCGGCCAGATCCTGCTCGATCTCGCGGCGCAGCCGCTCCGGAACGGCCCGGCCGACCAGCAGCGACAGGTTGTTGCCGGCGAGGACCCCGGCGACCGTCAGCAGCAGGAGCCCGATCAGGATCGACGCGACGCCGTCCCACACCTCGTCGCCGGTGGCGTGCGACAGGCCGACGCCGAGCCCGGCCAGCACCAGACCGATCAGGGCCGCGCTGTCCTCCAGGAAGACCGCCTTGACGGTGGTGTCGGCGGTCAGCCGCAGAAACCGTCGAGGCGTGGTCTGCCAGCGTCGCGACTCGCGGCGGACCTGCCGCACCGCCCGGGCCAGTGAGATCGACTCGATGACGAACGACACCCCGAGCACGATGTACGAGATCAGGTAGTCGCCGCTGTGCTCGTGCACCAGGATCGTGGTGACGCCGTGGGTGACGGCGAAACCGGCGCCGGCGACGAACGTGAACATGGCCGCGAAGAACGCCCAGACGTAGCTCTCCTTGCCGTACCCGAAGGGGTGCCGCTGGTCGGCCGGGCGGGCGCCGCGGCGCAGCGCCTGGAAGAGCAGCACCTCGGTGGTGGTGTCGGCGATCGAGTGCGCCGCCTCGGAGAGCATCGCGGCGGATCCGGAGATCAGCCCGGCGATCAGCTTGGCGATCGCGATGGCGAGGTTGGCGGCGCCGGCGACGACGACGGTGCCGACGCTCTCGCTCTCGGGCCTGGCGTCCGCTTGCGACATGAGGATCACCCTATGACCGCGGACGGCGACGCGCCGGGGGAGGCCAAATCCGAACAAGTGTGCGGCACGCCCGCGTGGGTGCACGGTGTGGGCGGGTCGGCTGCTAGCGTCTACCGCGTGTCGCGGACCCGCACCGAACGCCTGGTCAACCTGGTGATCTGCCTGCTGTCCACGCGACGGTTCCTGACCGCCGCGCAGATCGCCGCGACCGTGCCCGGTTACGAGCACGATCCGGACGACGCGCGCGACCACGAGGCGTTCCAACGCAAGTTCGAGCGGGACAAGGCCGAGCTGCGCGAGCTGGGTGTGCCGCTGGAGACCGGCACGGCGAGCGCCTTCGACGCAGAGCCCGGCTACCGGATCGCCCACCGCGAATACGCGCTGCCCGACATCCTCCTCGAACCGGACGAGGCCGCCGCGGTCGGCATCGCCGCCCGGCTGTGGCAGCACGCCGGGTTGGCCGCCGCCGCGTCGTCGGGGCTGGCCAAGCTGCGCGCCGCCGGGGTGGACGTAGACCCGCAGGCCACCCTCGGCCTGGAGCCGATGGTCACTGTCGACCCGGCGTTCGCGCCGCTGACCGCCGCCGCCCGGGACCGCCGCGAGGTGGGGTTCGACTACCGGGTGCCCGACCGCGACGCGCCCAGCCGGCGACGGCTGCAACCGTGGGGCGTGGTCTGCTGGCGCGGCCGGTGGTATGTGGTCGGCCACGACCAGGACCGGGAAGCGACCCGCTGCTTCCGGCTGTCCCGGGTCGTCGGCGCGGTCCGGGTGACCGGCGCCCCCGGCGCCTACGAGCCGCCGGCCAACGTCGACCTGATCAGCCACGTGGCCCGCTGGTCGGGTCCGGTGGAGCGCACCGGTCGGGCCACCGTGTTGGCCGCGCCCGGGCGGGCCGCCGGGCTGCGCCGCTGGGCGGTGGAGGTGACCGCCGGGCCGGACGGCGACCGGCTGGTCCTGCCGTACGCGGACCCGGACGGGCTGGCCGGTCATCTGGTCGGCTACGGCCCGGACGTGCGGGTCCTCGACCCACCGGAGGTCCGCGAGGCGGTCATCCAACGACTCAAGGAGATCGCCGTGCGCCACGACGAGCTGGCCGTCAGCGGGGGCGCCCGGTGACCCGCCCGGCCGGCCGCAACGGTTCCCGCGCGTCCGCCGACCGGCTGGCCCGACTGCTCAACCTGGTGCCCTACCTGCTGGCCCGGCCCGGCATCGAGATCGCCGAGGCGGCAGGTGACCTGGGCGTCACCGAGCGCCAGCTCCGGGAGGACCTGGAGCTGCTCTGGGTGTGCGGGCTCCCCGGGTACGGCCCCGGTGACCTGATCGACATGGCGTTCGACGGTGACCGGGTGACCATCACCTACGACGCCGGCATCGACCGGCCGTTGCGGCTGACCCCCGACGAGGCCCTGGCACTGGTGGTGGCGCTGCGGATGCTGGCCGAGACGCCCGGGGTGGCCAACCGGGAGGCCGTCGAACGGGCCCTCGCCAAGATCGAGGCCGCGGGCGACCTGGTGGGCGCGCCGGTGGCGGTCCGGTTGCCCGGGGACACCCCGCGGGTCGAGGCGCTACGCACCGCCGTGGAGGGCGGGAAGGCCCTGCGGATCACCTACTACACGGCCGCCCGGGACGAGACCACCGAGCGCGTCATCGACCCGCTGCGGATGCTGATGGTCGGCGGCCGGGCGTACGTGGAGGCGTGGTGTCGGCGTGCGGAGGCAGTCCGGCTGTTCCGCGCCGACCGGATCGACGCGGTCACCGAGTTGGACGAGCCGGCCACGGTGCCGCCGCAGGCCGTCCCGCACGACCTCACCGAGGGCGTGTTCCGCCCCTCGGCCGACCTACCGCTGATCACTCTGCGCATCGGTCGGGGCGAGCGGTGGATCACCGAGTACTACCCGTGCGAGCGGGTGGAGGCCGGCGACGGCGACCAGTGGCTCGTCTCCCTGCGGGTCACCGACCTGGGGTGGGCCCGCCGGTTCGTGCTGGGCCTCGGCCCGGAGGTGACGGTGGTCGCCCCGGTCGAGTTGGCCGAGCAGGTGCGGGCGACGGCGGCCGCCGCGCTGGACGCGTACGCCGTGCCCGCGCCCACGGCCGTGCCCCGGCCGCCCGAGGTCGACCCGGAGCGCGCGCCGTCGGGTGACCCGGCGGTGGCCGGCCGCACCCAGTAGGCTGACCGCCGTGCTGATCTGGATCGTGCTCGCGGTGGTGCTGCTACCCCTCGTGGCGCTCGCCCTGGCCGTGCGCCCGGTGCTGGCCCGGCTGCCCCGACTGCACCGGGCCGCCGTGGCGTTGCAGCGACGGGCCGCCGAGGCCGATGCGCTGCGGGAAACCGCCGAGGCGCTGCAACAGCGTGCCGAGGAAGTCCAACGGCGGCTCGACACCACATCCCAGCGACTCGCGGTGATCAAGGCCAAGCGCGGCTGATCGAGTACGCACCCGGCGGTGGTTGACGGATCATCGCGGGTTGGTCAAGACTTCACCCTCCCACCCAGACCACCACCACCCAGCGGGTGGCGGGCAGCCGATCCGCACGTACGATGGGCTGCGTACCACCCCCCGGACACAGAGCGACTGGAGCTTCTCATGGGTGCCCTCAAGCCGTGGCACATCGCTGTTCTCGTGGTTGTGCTGATCCTGCTCTTCGGTGCGAAGCGACTCCCCGACGCGGCCCGTTCGCTGGGTCGGTCGCTGCGAATCATCAAGGCCGAGACCAAGAGCCTGCAGGACGACGACCGCGACCTCGCCGAGAAGGCCGACGCGCAGGCCGCCTACCAGCCGCTGCCGCCGCACGCCGGGCAGCAGGCGCCGTACGCTGGCCAGCCGCAGCAGGCCCCGTACCAGCAGGCGCCGCCGCAGCAGCCGGTCGTCGACCCGGTGCACCGCGTCCGCGACAACTGACCGAAGGGCCCCACCACCGTGGCCTTCGCACTGCGTAAACGCGCCCCAAAGGCGTTCGAGCGGGCCGCCGACGGCTCGATGACGCTCATCGAGCACGTCCGCGAACTGCGCAACCGCCTGTTCCGCGCGTCGCTGGCGATCATGATTGGCTTCGGCGTCGGCATCTGGCTGGCGACGCCGGTGCGGATCCTGTTGTCGAAGCCGTACTGCGACCTCCCGGCCTCGATGGATCCGGTCTCGGGCAAGTGCAAGTTCGTCCAGCTCGGTGTCGCGGACGTCTTCCTGCTGAACCTGAAGATCGGTCTGTGGGTGGGCCTGGTCATCGCGGCGCCCATCTGGCTCTACCAGCTCTGGGCGTTCATCGCGCCGGGTCTGCACCGGCACGAGCGGCGTTACGCGTACATTTTCACGGCGCTGGCCGCGCCGCTGTTCGCGGCCGGCGCGGTGCTGGCCTTCTTCGTCACCACCAAGGGCCTCGAGTTCCTGCTGAACGTGTCCGGCGATGACATCTCGACGAATCTGGAAGTCACCCGGTACATCTCGTTCGTCACCAACCTGATCCTGCTGTTCGGGGTGGCGTTCGAGTTCCCGTTGATCGTGCTGATGCTCAACTTCGTCGGCCTGGCCAGCGCGAAACGGCTCCTCAGCTGGTGGCGGGTGGCGATCTTCGTGTTCTTCGCCTTCTCCGCCGTGGTCACTCCCACCCCTGATCCGTTCGGGATGACCGCGCTGGCGCTCTGCCTGTCCGCGCTCTACTTCGCCGCGGTCGGCGTCGCGTTCATCAACGATCGGCGGCGTGGGCGGGGCAAGGAGGTCTACGCCGGCATCGACGACGACGAGGTGTCGCCGTTGGAGTTCGACGCGGACCCGGTCGTGGCCGGGCAGCGGGTCGACTCGACCGCTCCGATCGGGGTACCCGAACCGGTCGCCCCACCGGCGCCGATCGAACGCCGCTACGACGACATGACCTGACGGCCCCGCGCCGACCGGTCCACCGACGCCGTCCCCGTTTCCCGGGGGCGGCGTCGTTGCGTCACCTCGCGCGCCGGCAGCGGAACTGATGGTGACGGCACCTGCCCCTGGTGAACGGCGGGTGTCCGACCGGTACGGTGCTGCCCGTGACCGCAGACGATCACCTGCCCGGCCCGGTCGCCGTGCTCGCCAACCCGACCGCCGGTCGCGGACGGCACCGGGCGCTGCTGCCCCGGCTGCTGGACGGCTTGGCCGCCGCCGAGCGGCCGGTCCGGTTGCTGCCGGCGTCCAGCCCCGCCGAGGCGGAGGCGGCGTGCCGGGCCGCCGTCGCCGAGGGCGCTGGCGCGTTGGTGGCGGTCGGTGGGGACGGCACCGTGCACCGGGCGTTGCAGGCGGTCGCCGGGACCGCCGTGCCGTTCGGTCCGATCCCGGCCGGCACCGGCAACGACTTCGCCCTGGACACCGGCTTCCCGGCCGACCCCCTCGCGGCGGCGGCGGTGATCGCCGAGGCGGTGCGTGACGGCCGCAGCCAACCGGTCGACCTCGCCCGGATGGTCGGGGTCGACGGCGTTGAGCGCTGGTACGGGGCGGTCCTCGCGGCCGGGTTCGACGCGATCGTCAACGAGCGGGCCAACCGGATGCGCTGGCCACGCGGCCCGCGCCGGTACGACCTGGCGATCCTGGTCGAGCTGGCCCGGCTGCGCCCGCGCCGCTACACGCTGCGCCTCGACGGGGTTTCGCACGACCTGGACGCGGTGCTGGTGGCGGTGGGCAACTGCCCGACGTACGGCGGTGGGATGCGGATCTGCCCCGACGCGGACCCGACCGACGGACTGCTCGACGTGGTGGTGGCGGGTCGGGTCAACCGGCGGACGCTGGTCCGGGTGAAGCCGCGCATCTACCAGGGCACCCACGTCAGCCACCCGTTGGTGCGCAGCTTCCGGGCCCGCACCGTGGAGTTGGCCGCCGAGGGCATCACCTCGTACGCCGACGGGGAACGTTCCCTGAAGCTGCCGGTGACGATCAGCGCGGTTCCGGGCGCCCTGCGGCTGCTGCGTTGACCCGTACCGCGCCGATGCTGGCGACGATGACCAGCACGATGGCGGCGCATTCCAGCAGGGTCAGCGCCTGCCGCAGCACCAGCCAGCCGGCGAGCGTGGCGACGGCTGGGCCGAGGCTCATCAGCACCGCGAAGGTGGCGGTGGGCATCCGCCGTAGCGCCAGCAGTTCCAGGGTGTAGGGCAGCCCGGAGGCGAGCACCGCGAGGGCGGTGCCGAGCGCCAGCACCGGCGGGTCGAGCAGCGCCGCGCCGCCGTCGATGAGGCCCAGCGGCAGGGTGACCAGCGCGGCGAGGGTCAGCGCCAGGGCCAGCCCGTCTGCGCCGGGGAAGCGGCCGCCGACCCGGGCGCTCAGCACGATGTACGCGGCCCACATGGCGCCTGCGCCGAACGCGAAGCCCACCCCGACCGGGTTAAGCCGGTCGAAGCCGCCCTGCCCGAGCAGCGCCACCCCGGCCAGCGCGAGCCCCGCCCAGCCCCAACTGGCCAGTCGGCGTGCGGAGAACACCGACAGCGCCAACGGGCCGAGTACCTCGAGCGTCACCGCCGGGCCCAGCGGGATGCGTTCGATGGCCTGGTAGAACAGCGAGTTCATGCCGGCCAGCGCCAGCCCGAACGCGCCGGCCGCGAGCCAGGCCGACCGGTCGTGTCCGCGCAGTCGGGGCCGGCAGACGATGAGCAGCAGCACCGCCGAGATGGTCAGCCGCAGGGTCACCGCGCCGGCCACTCCGGTACGCGGGAAGAGCAACGCGGCCACGGCGGAGCCGAACTGCACCGACAGGGCCCCGCCGAGCACCAGCCCCACGGCGGCGACGCCACCGCGCCGGGCCGGTCGTGTCTCGCCCGACCGTGGCGTGGGCAGCAGGGTGTCCGTCACGGGCACGACGGTAGGCCGTCCGCTTCGGCCACCTTGCGGCGGTATCCACCTGCCGACACGGCCGTTAGTGTTCGCCAACGTGGTGCTACCGGCGTACGGTCCCTGGTATGACCAGCGCGATGCGGAAGCTATCGATCTCCGTGCCACCCGATGTGGCTGAGCGCCTGGAGCGCGAGTCCAACGCCAGCGCCTACATCACCCAGGCTGTCCGTGACCGGATGCGGCTGGACGCCCTGGACGCGGAGTTGGCTCACCAGGGCATCCCGATCACCGAGCAGGGCGTGGCCGAGGCGCGCGCCCGCCGGGCTGCCGTGGAGGCCGACTGGTCGCCGGAGCGCCGCAGCGCCCTTCGCGAGCGGGCCCGCCAGCACGCGCTGGACGCCGCCGCCGGCACGCTCGAACAACCGGCGGCGTGAGCCCCGAGGACGACCGCCCGATCCGGCTCGTGCTGGACCGGTCGGCACTGCTGGCGTACCTGGCGGGATCGGTGCATGTCGGGGAGCCGCTGCACGAGGTCATCCAGGACCGCAACAGGTTTGGGGTCACCGCCGTGACCGCGGCTGAGGCGCTGGCGATCGTCAGCGACCCGAAGGAGCGGGCGACCCTGCACCGGCTGCTGAACCTGGACGCCTGCGAGGTGCTCTCGACCGAGGGGCACTCCTGGCAGGAACTCAGCTTCTGGCGGACGGTCACGGGACGTGCCGATCTGGCCAGCACAGCACTGGCCGTTCTCGAACACGACGCCTCGATCCTCACCGGGGAGGACCGGTACGGCGACGGTGAGCTACCGGTGATTCACGTTCCCGACTGACGGCCCCCTACCGCCGGTCAGCCTGGCAGGGCGAGGTCGAGCACCGCGCCCAGCCCGTTCTCCCGGCCCGGGTCGGCGGCCGGGAGCACCAGCACCGAGCAGCCGGCGGCCACCGCGCCCGCGTCCGCCGGGGTGTCACCGACCATCAGGGTCTGCTCCGGGTCGACGCCGAGCATGCCGCAGGCACGCCAGAAGATCGCCGGGTCGGGTTTGCAGCGCCCCACCTCGTACGAGAGCACGAACGCGCCGACCAGGTCGGTCAGCCCCCAGGTGTCGAAGTGCGGCCGCAGGTCGAAGCCGATGTTGCTGACCACCGCCACCGGCACCCCGGCGTCGCGCAGCGCGGTCAGTGTGGGGGCGGCGTCGGCGTACGGCAGCCAGCCCTCGGCGGTCAGCAGCCGCTCGTAGAGCGCGTCGGCGAAACCCTCGATGCCGGCGTCGACGGTCTCGGCCAGCCCGGTGTACGCGCCCCGGTGGGCGTGTTGGTAGAGGTCCCGGTCGGCCCACAGTTCGGCGAGTCGGGGCGGCACCCGCGCCGGCAGTGGCCCGCCGGCGCGGCCGGCGGTCAGCAGTCGGTCGGCCAGCGAGGTGGCGCGGACCCGGTCCAGGGTGACGCCGCACGCCGCCGCGGCCTCCAGCACCCACCGCTGGGGGTCCTCCACCTGGGCCAGGGTGCCGTGGAAGTCGAAGAGCACCGCCTTGACAGGGCGTCGGGACGCCCGGCGGGCGGCGGGCGCCTCGGCGGTGCCCGGCGGACTGGTCTGGGGCGGTTCGGCATGGTCCGGCACGCCGTGCACCCTACCGACCGCCCCCGACCGCACCTCCGGACGGCCTTGTGGGGTGACATGACTCGGCACGCACTAATCTTGGTGCCATGTCGAGCCCCGCCGAGCGGTACGCAGCGGCGCGCCGCAAGGCCGCACAAGCCGCACAGTTTCCGGCGCTGGACGAGTTCGCCCTCGAGTTGGGGTTCGACCTCGACGACTTCCAGCGGGAGGCGTGTCAGTCGCTGGAGCGGGGCAGCGGTGTGCTGGTCTGCGCTCCCACCGGCGCCGGCAAGACGGTGGTCGGGGAGTTCGCCGTCCACCTGGCGTTGCGGGGGCGGCCCGACGATCCGGTGCCCGCCGTCGACGCGACGACCCCGCCGACGCGGCGCAAGTGCTTCTACACCACGCCGATCAAGGCGTTGTCCAACCAGAAGTACCACGATCTGGTCGCCCGGTACGGCGCCGAGCAGGTCGGCCTGCTGACCGGCGACAACGCGATCAACGGCGACGCGCCGGTGGTGGTGATGACCACCGAGGTGCTGCGCAACATGCTCTACGCGGGCTCCAGCACCCTCCAGGGCCTCGCGTACGTGGTGATGGACGAGGTGCACTACCTGGCCGACCGGTTCCGCGGTGGGGTGTGGGAAGAGGTGATCATTCACCTGCCCGCCTCGGTCACCCTGATCTCGTTGTCGGCGACCGTCTCCAACGCCGAGGAGTTCGCGGACTGGCTGGTCACCGTACGCGGCGAGACCGCAGTGGTGGTCAGCGAGCACCGGCCGGTGCCGTTGTGGCAGCACATGCTGGTCGGCAAGCGGATGTTCGACCTGTTCCACGACGCCGACGCCGCCCGCAAGCACGACGTGCACCCGGAGTTGCTGCGTTACACCCGGGAGACCGCGCGGCGGCTGGAGTTGGGCGAGGGGCGCAGCGCGGGGCCCGGTGCCGGCCGGCGTGGCCCGCGCTGGCGTGGCCCGTTGCGCCCGGACATCGTCGACCGGCTGGACCGGGAGGGTCTGCTGCCGGCGATCCTGTTCATCTTCAGCCGGGCCGGTTGCGCCGCCGCGGTGCAGCAGTGTCTCGCCGCCGGGCTGCGGCTCACCTCAGCGGAGGAGCGGGCCGAGATCCGCCGGGTCGTCGAGTCCCGGGTCACCGCCATCCCCGGCGAGGACCTGTCGGTCCTGGGCTACTGGGAGTGGCTGGACGGCCTGGAACGCGGCCTGGCCGCCCACCACGCCGGCATGCTGCCGGTGTTCAAGGAGATCGTCGAGGAGTTGTTCGTCCGGGGCCTGGTCAAGGCGGTCTTCGCCACCGAGACGTTGGCGTTGGGCATCAACATGCCGGCCCGCTGCGTGGTGCTGGAACGGCTCGTCAAGTACAACGGTGAGGCGCACGTCGACCTGACCCCGGGGGAGTACACCCAGCTCACCGGGCGCGCCGGCCGCCGGGGCATCGACGTGGAGGGGCACGCCGTCGTGGTGTGGTCCCCGGAGACCGACCCACGGCACGTGGCCGGGCTCGCGTCCACCCGCACCTACCCGCTGCGCTCCAGCTTCCGGCCGTCGTACAACATGGCGGTGAACCTGGTCGGCACGGTCGGCGCGGAGCCGGCCCGGGCCCTGCTGGAGTCCTCGTTCGCCCAGTTCCAGGCGGACCGGTCGGTGGTCGGCCTGGCCCGGCAGGTGCAGCGCAACACCGAGACCATCGAGGCGTACGGCGCGGAGGCCGCCTGCCACCACGGCGACTTCGACGAGTACTTCGCGTTGCGGGTGGCGATCGCCGACCGGGAGAAGGCGATCGCCCGGCAGGGGCAGACCCAGCGCAAGGCCGCCGCGGTGGCCTCGTTGGAGCGGCTGCGGGTGGGCGACGTGATCCGGGTGCCGTCGGGCCGGCGGGCCGGGCTGGCCGTGGTGCTGGACCCGGCGACCGGCGGGTTCGGTGAGCCCCGGCCGCTGGTGCTCACCCAGGACCGTTGGGCCGGGCGGGTCAGCCCCGGCGACTTCACCACTCCGGCCGAGGTGTTGGCCCGGATCCGGGTGCCCAAGCACTTCAACCACCGGTCCCCGGGCGCCCGGCGGGATCTCGCCGCCGAGGTCAGCGGCACCGGCCTGGACCGGCACGGTGGCCGACGTGGGGGTCGTTCCCGGCAGGTGACCGGCGAGGACCACCAGATCACCCAGCTCCGCACCGAGCTTCGCCACCACCCCTGCCACGCCTGCCCCGAACGGGAGGAGCACGCCCGCTGGGCGGAGCGGCGTCGGCGGCTGGAGCGCGACACCGAGGAGCTGCGCGAGCGCGTCAGTGGTCGTACGGGGTCCCTCGCTCGAACGTTCGACCGGATCGTGGCGCTGTTGACCGAGCGTGGCTACCTCGCCCGCGACGGCGCGGTCACCGACGCCGGTCGGATGCTGGGTCGGATCTGGACCGAGGCGGACCTGCTGGTCGCCGAGTGCCTGCGCCGGGGAGTGTGGAACGGGTTGTCCCCGGCCGAGTTGGCCGCCGCGGTGTCCGTTGTGGTGTTCGAGGCGCGCCGCGATGTCGACGAGCGGGCGTCGCTGCCGCGCGGGCCGGTGGCCGACGCGGTGGACGAGACGCTGAAGCTGTGGGGGGAGATCGAGGCCGACGAGGCGGCGCGGGGGCTGACGGCGACCCGGGAGCCGGATCTCGGTTTCGCCTGGCCCGTCTACCGGTGGGCCCGGGGCGAGGCGCTGGCCAAGGTGCTCGGCAGCGGGCACGAGATCGATGGTGAGATGCCCGCCGGTGACTTCGTCCGGTGGGCCCGACAGGTCGTCGACCTGCTGGGTCAGATTGCCGACTCTGGCGGTGCCACAACGGAGCTGCGGTCCACCGCTCGACAGGCTATAGCGGCCGTCAATCGGGGCGTTCTCGCGTACCACACGTCAGCCTGATAATCACGCTCAGTCATCTTCGTCGTCGAATCGACGCAGCGGACGGTCACCGCAACGGCACCCCTCGGATAGCCCGGGGGGCCCTGTTGCGCCTGATCACAGCACCCCTGATCATTGCCGAGGCGTCTTGTTGACGCGTCGGTAACGAATGGGGAGAAAGCCGCCGTGGCGGAGATCAATCACTTTGAGTACGGGTGGATCACGCCCTCGCTGAGCTACGCGCTGTCCGTGCTCGGTTCGATCCTCGGCCTGGTCTGCGCCGGGCGCATCCGTACGGCCCGGACGAGCGGTCAGCGGGCGTGGTGGGGTCTGCTGTCGGCCTGGGCGCTGGGCGGCACCGCCATCTGGGCGATGCACTTCATGGCCATGCTCGGCTTCGCCGTCGAGAACACCCGGATCCGCTACGACGTGCCGCTGACCGCGGCCAGCACGGCCATCGCCGTGGTGGCGGTCGGTATCGGCCTGGCCATCGTGGGCACCGGCCGGCTGAATCCGGTACGACTGATCGCCGGCGGTATCTTCACCGGCGTCGGCGTGGCCTCCATGCACTACACCGGCATGGCCGCCATGCGCCTCAACGGCAGCCTCGGCTACGACACGGTCCGGGTCGTGCTCTCGGTGGTCATCGCCGTGGTGGCGTCCACCGTCGCGCTGTGGCTCGCGATGACCGTCCGGCGGGGGTTGGCGATCTTCGCCTCCGCGCTGGTCATGGGAATCGCCGTCAACGGGATGCACTTCACCGGCATGAGCGCCCTGTCGGTGCACCGCCACGAACGGGCGGGTGAGGTGACCGGCGCCGGGGTGAGCACCCTGCTGGTGCCGATCGTGCTGGCGGTGGTCTTCGGGGTGGTCGGCCTGCTCTACGCCCTGCTCGCCGCTCCGACCGACGACGACCGGGCCGCCGCCGCGTACCTGGACGGGCGGCGGCTCTCGGAGCCGGCGGCCCCGGCGCCCACCGCTGCTCCCGACCCGGTCGGGTTGCGCGCTCGCTCCACCCTCGGCCAGCCCGGTACTCCGTTCCCGTCGCGCCGGGACACGCCGCCGAGCTGACGCCGTGCGGTCGGCCTGCGCCGCGTTGCTGGCGGCCTCGTGGATACGGCCGCCTCCGTGCCCCGGTGCGGAGGCGGATCAGGCCGGCCGCCGGCCGGGTCGACTGCGGTCGATGGTGAGGGTGGCCAGCAGCCCGGGGTGGTCGGTCGCCCCGTGCATTGGCACCAGGCTGCGACAGCAGAGGGTGATGTCGGTGGTGGCCGTGACGTGTTGCAGTCGGCCGTCGTCGATCCGCTGATGACCCGGCGGAGTGCAGGACCGCACGTCGGGGTCGTGGCCGGCGCGCAGGTTGAGGTCGCCGGCCAGCACGGTGGGCTCGTACCCGGCGTTGCGGCTGATCGTCGGCAGGATGGTGTCGACCAGGTGGTCGCACTGGGTGAGCGCGACGCGGTAGCCGGTGGCCGACAGGTGCGTGGTGCAGGCGAGCAGGGCGCCGTCGACGTCGACGCAGAGCCAGGCTCGTTCCTCGGGGTCCGAGAGGTCCTGTGTCGGATGGGTCCCGGCGTACACGGTGTTCGGGGTGGCCGGCGTCCGCACATGGGTCAGCAACCCGATGCCGAACCGTTGGCCGTTGCGGCAGCGGGTGTCGTCGCCGCTCGGCCGGTCGCCGGCGGCCTGGAACGCGGCCACGACGGTCCGCCCAGGGTGGACGGTTTGGAAAACGCCGTGCAGGGCGGACACGTCACCCTCGCAGATCTCGTTGAGGGTGACCAGGTCGGGCGCCTCGATGGTGATCACCTCGGCGGCCCTGGCCATCGCACGGCCGGTGTAGCAGCCGGCGAGGCCACTGTTGCAGAGGTTCAGCTGGAGCATCCGTAGGACCGTGGGCTGCGCGGCGTCCCCGGCGACCGGCGATGCGGTCGGCCGGTTGGCCGGGAGTGCGGCGGCGGCGAGTAGGCAGCCCACGGCCAGGGTTCGGCGCAGGAACCGGTACGGACGGGCGGCCACACGGACTCCGGGGTGCACGAAGCGACAGTCATCGCCGAGGTGCCAGTGATCCTACTGGCGGCCGAATCGGCGATCGAGATCCAGAGCGGTGGGCCGAGGGGGCATGCGCGTGGCGCGTACCCCCTCGGGTCGCTCAGTGGGCGCGGACCGCGACGGCCGTGTACGGCGTGGTGGGAGTCGGCGGCGTGGTGAACCGGGCGTTGGGCAGGTACAGCCGGCCCAGCGCCTTGGCCACTGTGGTGGGCACGTCGAAGTTCGGATCGGTGATGATGCCGGTGAGCGCTCCGGCGGTGCCGGCGTGGTTCAGCCGGACCACCGCGATCTGGTTGAGGCGGTTCTGCACGACGTAGAGGGTGCGGCCGAGCAGCAACAGTCCATCGCCGTTGGTGAAGGTGTGGCCGGGCACGTCCACGACGGTGCTCGCCCCGGTCGCCGGGTCGACCCGGTACAGCGTGCCGGTGGTGGACTGGACGACGATCAGCGCCCGGCCGTCCGGTGTGGTGGCGATGCCGTTGAGGTTCACCCCGGTGCCGACCTGCTCGTACGCGCCGGTCAGCGTGATCGTGGTGAAGGCGTCGGCGGGCGGCAGCGCACCGCCGCGTCCGAGCGGCAGCCGGTAGAGCACCGGCCGGTTCGAGTCGGTGAAGTATGCCGCGTCGCGGGTCAGCACGACGTCGTTGACGAACGTCGGGGCTGTGGCGAACTGGTAGCGGGCCAGCACCTCGCCGGTGCGGGTGTCGAGCACGCGAGCGTCGCCGGCCGTGCCGCCGGAGACGAAGAGCCGGCCACGTGGGTCGACCTTGAGGCCGAGCGACGGAGTGCCGGTGGCCGCGCCGATCGTCGTGCCCCGGCCGGTGACCAGGTCGATGCGCTGGATGGCACCGGTGGCGCGGGAGCCGAAGTAGGCGTACCGGCCGGCGGTGGCGATGCCCTCGGGCTGGAAACCGTCGGGAAGGGCGAGGACGGTCGGCGGCCGCCCTGCGGGGTGCGCCTGTGCCGGCGCGACGGCGACGGTGGCCAGTATCGCGGCGGTCAACGCGCCGCCGAGCGTGGTGCGGAGGGGGCGGTTCACTGTGCTCCTTCCGGGCGGAAGCGGCACGAGCCGACACGTCCGCCACGTTCACTGGGGCCAGGACCCTCCCCACTGTACGACCGCCGGCGGACGCCCGCTCGGCGTCACCGGCGCGGCCTTCGGGTGACCGCGCCGGTGAGCCCGTCGAGCGGGGCGGAAATCAGGCGTTGCGGACCAGCCTCCACCGGTTGTCCGCGCTGCCGTTGTCCGGATCCTGCACGGCCTGCGCTCCCCAGGCGGTCGACCCGTTCAGGATTCCGAGCAGCTTGTTGCTGTTGACGTTGCGGATCTTGTAGGTGCCGTCGCCGTTGTCCACGAGGATCCACCGGTGATCGGCGGTGCCGTTGTCGGCCCACTGCAGGACCCGGGCGTTGTCGGCGGTGGACATGTTCTCCACGCCCAGAACCTTGCCGCTGTTGACATTGCGGAACCGGACCGCGTTGCCGTCGGTGATGACCACCCAGTTGTGGTCAGCGGTGCCGCTGTCGCTCCACTGCACGGCCAGTCCGCCGTCGGCGGTGGACATGTTCTGCACGCCGAGGACCAGGCCGGTGCCGACGTTGACCAGTCGGTAGCTGCCGCTGGGGCCGCCGCTGCCGCTGGTGTTCCAGTAGACCGTGTAGTTGTAGCCGTGGGCGTCCTGGAAGGGGGCGAGGTTCACAGTGGATCCGTTGGCGCTGGCGGTGAACGCCAGCGAGCTGGTGCTGGTCCGGGTGATCGAGGAGACGGTGAGGGTGGGCAGGGTGCTCAGGGCCGTGTTGCCGTAGTTGCCGGCCAGCACCGAGGGGCCGTACGTGACCGCGCCGACGTTGGCGTTGTCGTTGGCGGCCTTGACGGCGACCTGCATCGGCAGCCGCACGGTGATGGTGTCGCCCGCGGCCCAGGTGCGCGTGACAGTGGCGTAGCTGCCCGGTGTGGTGGTGACGTTCTCCACCGTGCCGTTGACGGCGATCGTCGCGCCGCTGGTCCAGGACGGGATCCGCACCCGGATGCTCCACGACCCGCTCATCGAGCCGGACAGGGTCAGGGTGCTGGTGTCGCTGACCGGGAAGCTGGTGCTCTGGGTGACAGTGATGCCGCGCTGCGTCCAGTTCAGCACCGACGGCGCGAACAGGTTCACGCTCAGTGTGGTGCCGTTGTAGAAGTAGATGGAGTCCATCAACCTCGTGTTGATCTCCAGGCCGGTGCCCTGGCAGCACCAGAACGAGTTGTAGTCGGTGCTCCAGGTGCCGCCACCCCACGCCGGGCCCACACCGCGACGTCCGCCCGGCCGCAGCGGGGTGAAGTAGGTGATGTGGCCGTGGCTGTCGGCCGGGTTCTGCCCGCCGATCAGGTGGTTGATCAGCGCGCGCTCGTAGAAGTCGAAGTAGTCCACCCGGTTCGGGTCGAGCAGCCACAGCTCCCGGGTCAGCTTGAGCATGTTGAACGTGTTGCACTGCTCGCAGGTGTCGTTGCTGAGGTAGCCGGCGATCGCGTTGGGCGGCCGGAAGTGCTCCGCCTGGCTGTTGCCGCCGATGACGTAGGTGTGCGCGCCGACGGTGATGTTCCACGCGTTGCTGGCGATGTTCCGGTAACGGGTGGTCCCGGTGGCCTTGAACTCCCGGGCCGCGCCGATCCACTTGGGCACCTGCGTGTTGGCGTGCCGGCCGTTGAGCTGGTCCTGGTTGTTGGCCAGCGGGTCGAACACGGCAGCGTGGTCGAACCGCTGCGCGGTGGCGAGCCACCGGCTGTCGCCGGTCTGCTGGTAGATGTCGGCGAGCACGTCGTTCATGCCCCCGAACTCGGTGCCCAGCATCGACTGCATCTGGCTGGAGCTCAGTCGGCTGGTCCGGGTGTCGACCCATCCCGCCAGCGACAGCAGCACCGTACGGGCCTGGGTGTTTCCGATGTAGCGCCAGACGTCGAGCAGACCGGCGAGGGTCTTGTGGATGCAGTAGTAGGGCACGTTGCCGTTGGACAGCGTCCGTGCCTCGAGCGCGGTGAAGTCGGACTCCGGGAAGCCGGAGAGGTAACCCGCGCCGAACCCGGCGGCGGAGTTGTTGGCCTGGCACTTGGCCAACTCGGCCACCATGTAGTTGGCCTTGTCCCGGCAGGTGGTGTCGCCCAGCACCGCGTACGCGTACGCCCACGCGCTCAGGAAGTGGCCCTGCATGTGGGTCCGGAACGGGAAGTTCGGCGCGTCCCAGCCGCCGTTGGTGGCGGCGCCGTTGGTGGACAGCCGGTGGTTGGCGCGGAAGTTGTAGAGCATCCGGTCGACGTCGACGAACCGCAGGTAGTTCAGCGTCCGGGTCTGGTTGTCCATCCAACGGCCGGCGGTGAGTCGTACCTGACCTGGGTCGAATGCGTACGCCGAGACGCCGATGTCGGACCGGGCCGGGGGCACGACTGCGGCGGACGCGCTCCCGGGGAGGATGGCGGCGCCGGTCGCGGAGACCACCACGGTGGCTCCGGCGGCCTGAAGCAGGTGGCGGCGGCTGAGGGGCGGGGGTGGTGGCATGGGGAACCTCCAGGTGGCCGGGTACGTCGGGGCCGCCATCGATGGCGGTGGGTGGTCGGCAAAGGGGCCGACGCCGGGTGCGGTGTGGTGGGTGGGACGTGGGTCGCCGTGGACGCCGGGTGCCCACCCCTGCGCTTATCGCGGCACATCGATGTGATCGCTAACATAGTTGGTCGTTAACACGCCCGCAACCCCCGGGGCATCTCGTCGATCCATCCCCGCGACGACCTGGCCCAGTGCCGCGGGGCCCGGTGGTAGCTATGGTCCGAAACGGACATCCACCGGGTTCGCGATCACCGGAGCGTGACCGTGGGTGACGGAGGCCGATGACTTTCCTTCCGTTGACGCCCGTCCGGCCGCTCAGTACGGTGCATCGTAAATCTTCGATGTCAACGTCGATACATCAATGCTGCCCTGTGGTTGCGACGGTCATCCCGCGCCTCACATAAATCCAGGTCAAATGGGGGAGGGGGCATTCAAGAACTGCTGTTAGCGCTAACACAGCCGCCGGCCGTGCTGCCCGCCGCGAACGGCAAAACCCGTTCCAACGGCTGCCAGCGCAGCGGTGGGTCGCCCAGTCAGACATCGCGCACGGCGCACTCTCTGTAGGAGTAATCGTGAAAGTGAAGGATCGAACCACAACCCGGGTCAGCCACCGGGCCAGGCGCGCCATCGCCTGGCTGGCGAGCATGGCCTGTGTCCTCGCACTGATCCCGGGCACGGCCAGGGCCGACAACCCCATCGTCCAGAACATCTACACCGCCGACCCGGCGCCAATGGTGCACAACGGCCGGGTCTACCTCTACACAGGACACGACGAGGACGGTTCCACCTACTTCACCATGCGTGAGTGGCGGGTGTACTCGTCCGCCGACATGGTGAACTGGACCGATCACGGCTCGCCGATGAATCTCGCGACGTTCGCGTGGGCGGACGCCAACGCGTGGGCCGGGCAGGTGGTTTCGCGTAACGGAAAGTTCTACTGGTACGTGCCGGTACGCCAGCGCTCCAACGGGCAGATGGTCATCGGCGTCGGGGTGGCCGACAGCCCGACCGGGCCATTCCGCGACGCGCTCGGTCGACCACTGGTCGGCAACAACGAAATCGACCCGCACGCGTTCATCGACGATGACGGGCAGGCGTATCTGTACTGGGGTAACCCGGGTCTGTGGTACGTGAAGTTGAACCCGGACATGATTTCGTTCTCCGGCAGCGCGACCCGCATTCCACTCACGACGGCGGGGTTCGGTACCCGTAACGGTAATGCCAGTCGGCCGACGCTGTACGAGGAGGGCCCGTGGGTGTTCAAGCGCAACGGGCTGTACTACAACGTGTTCGCGGCGGAGTGCTGCTCCGAGTTCATCGCGTATTCCACGGCGACCGGACCGACGGGGCCGTGGACATATCGGGGAACGATCATGCCGCGCCAGGGCGCCAGCTTCACCAATCACGCGGGTGTGATCGATTTCCAGGGTGGATCGTATTTCTTCTATCACAACGGAGCGTTGCCCGGTGGTGGTGGTTACACCCGTTCGGTCGCAGTGGAGAAGTTCAGTTACACCAGCAGTGGCCTGTTCCCGACGATCACGATGACGAACACCGGTGCCCCACAGGTGGGCACGCTGAACCCGTACGTGCGGCAGGAAGCCGAGACGATCGCCTGGGGCTCGGGGATCGAGACCGAGGCGTCCGGCGAGGGCGGGATGAACGTCGGTTGGATCGAGAACGGCGATTTCATCAAGGTCAAGGGCGTCGCGTTCGGCGCGGGTGCGACCTCGTTCAGCGCCCGGGTCGCATCTGCCACCAGCGGCGGCCGGATCGAGGTACGCCTGGACAGTGCCAGTGGTCCGACCGTGGGCACCTGCACCGTGGGCGGCACCGGCGGCTGGCAGACCTGGAGCACCACCACCTGTGCGGTCAGCGGGGCGACCGGCACCCATGATCTCTACCTGCGCTTCGCCGGCGGCAGCGGCAACCTGTTCAACATCAACTGGTGGCAGTTCGGCGGCACGGGCGGCAGCGCCACCAACCTGCTCACCAACGGCGACGTGGAGAACGGCACGACGGGCTGGGGTGTGCACGGCAGCGGCACGCTCGCCAGGAACACCACAGTCGCGCACGGCGGCAGCGGGTCGCTGTCGATCACCGGCCGGACCGGCGCCTGGAACGGCCCCAGTCAGGACGTGACCGCCAAGCTCACCAACGGCAAGAGCTACACCACCAACGTCTGGGTACGAGCACAGAGCGCCACCCCGTCGGCGAAGGCGACACTGTCGCTGACCGCGAACGGCACGACGAACTACCTCCAGCTGACGCCGGCGGTGGGGGTGAACGTCAACGGTTGGACCCTGCTCACCGGCACCGCCACCGTGTCGTGGAGCGGCACGTTGTCCAGTGCCGCCTTCTACGTGGAGACGGCCGAGGGCACCGACAGCCTCCTCGTCGACGACGCCTCGTTCCAGTGACGGGTGCTGCCGGAGCCGTGCTCGGCGCGGCTCCGGCAGCACGGCGACGTGCCCCACCAGTGCGACGGAGCGACCCGTTTCCCGACGCGGTTGGTTACGACTTGACGAACGACATGTTATCGCTCACAGTCGATGGTTGAGGGCAGCCGCACCTGTGGTTCACCGGGCGAACCTGCTGTGGCACCTCGACCCGCGACGTCCGCCCAGGGCATGCCGGACGTCGGGTCAGGACTCCCCGCACCGCTGCCGCGACGGCGACCGTTGCTGACGTCTCCCATGTCGCAGGAGCAGATTCGGGCGTGCGTCTCCATCGCTGCACCACCACAGAGAAGGAATCCGCATGAATCACAGAAGAGCCCTGCGAGCGGCGGTGACCGTCGCCGTCACCGGCGCTCTCGCCGCCGCTATGACGATGACCCTGACTTCCACGGCCAGCGCCGGCACGACCCTCCGGGCCTCGGCGGCCGAGAAGGGGCGTTACTTCGGCGCGGCCGTCGCGACGGGCAAGCTGTCCACCAGCGCCTACACGACGATTCTGAACCGTGAGTTCAACAGTGTCGTGGCCGAGAACGAGATGAAGTGGGACGCCACCGAGCCGCAGCAGGGTCGGTTCAGCTATACCGGTGGTGATCGTCTGGTCAGTCACGCCCAGGCCAACGGTATGAGCGTGCGGGGCCATGCGTTGCTGTGGCACCAGCAGCAGCCCGGCTGGGCGCAGGGCATGTCCGGCAGCGCGCTGCGTAACGCGGCCATCAACCACGTCACCCAGGTCGCCACGTACTACCGGGGGAAGATTCACTCGTGGGATGTGGTGAACGAGGCGTTCGCCGACGGTGGTAGCGGTGGGCGTCGCGACTCGAACCTGCAGCGCACCGGTAACGACTGGATCGAGGCGGCGTTCCGGGCGGCGCGGGCCGCGGATCCGGGTGCGAAGTTGTGTTACAACGACTACAACACCGATGGGATCAACGCGAAGTCGACGGGGATCTACAACATGGTGCGGGACTTCAGGTCCCGTGGCGTGCCGATCGACTGCGTGGGTTTCCAGTCGCACCTGGGCACCTCGCTGGCCGGTGACTACCAGGCCAACCTTCAGCGGTTCGCCGACCTTGGTGTGGATGTGCAGATCACCGAGCTGGACGTGATGACCGGTGGCAACCAGGCCAACATCTTCGGCGCCGTCACCCGCGCCTGCCTGGCCGTCTCGCGCTGCACCGGCATCACCACCTGGGGTGTGCGGGACTGCGACTCGTGGCGTGGGTCCGACAACGCTCTGCTGTTCGACTGCAACGGCAACAAGAAGGCCGCGTACACAAACGTTCTGAACGCCCTCAACGCCGGCCCGGCCATCCCCACGGACCCGCCGACGGACCCGCCGACGGACCCGCCGACCGACCCGCCGACGGACCCGCCCACCACCCCGCCGCCGGGAACGGATGGTTGCTCGGCGTCGGTGTCACTGAACTCGTGGAACGGCGGTTTCGTGGCCACAGTGAAGGTGACCGCCGGCTCGGCCGGGACGAGCGGATGGAACGTCAGCGTCACGCTTGCGAGCGGTGCGAGTGTCACCAACACCTGGAGCGCGACGGCCAGTGGCTCGACCGGCACGGTGCGGTTCGCCAACGTGGACTACAACGGCCGCCTCGGCGCGGGCCAGGTCACCGAGTTCGGCTTCCAGGGCACGGGCAGTGGGGCCGGCATCACCCCCACCTGCGCCGCCTCCTGAGCACGACTGACTGACCGCACACGTCGGCCGGTGTGCAGGAGCGATCCTGCTCCTGCACACCGGCCGACGTCGTGTCGTGTTCGAACCTGTCGATCAGGAGTACGGAAGCCGCAGCACCGACTGGTTGCCGATGCCCACAGTGGTCGGGTTGTTGCCGATCGCCGACCAGACCTCCACTCGGACCGTGCCGTTGCTCAGCGTGCCCAAGGTGCCGGTGGCCGAGGACAGGCCGGCGTTCTGGGTGTAGTGCTCGTAGCCGGCGACCGGGTCGGTGGCGAAGTAGCGCAACGTCTCCACCCGTTCCCAACTGCCGTTGCCAGTGAGGTCGTAGGAGATCCGCACCTGCACGCCGTTGCCGACCGCCGTCCCGGCGTCCACGAACAGGTCGAACGCCGTCTGGCCGCCGGCGTAGGCGAGGTTCAGGCCGGTCGCCGTGAAGGCCTGGGCGTTGGTGGGCGTACCGTCGTGGTTTCCGTTTGCCGCCGCGACCGTCGTCGTGGCCGCGCTACCGGCGGCGCCCAACCCGCCCCCGGGAAGCAGGTACCGCGTCGGGTTGCCCGGGTTCGTCGGCGGGTCGGTCGTCGGCGGGGGGTCCGTCGGCGTCGTCGGAGGGACACCACCGGCCGCGTTGCCGCCACTCCAGGTGTACGCCCCGGTGGTGGCCGTCTTGCCGGCTCCCACGGTGAGCGTGGTGCCGTTGGAGAACGTCACAGTGATCGGTGTCGCCGTCGGGTTCGACGCCACGTAGGTGCGTGCGCCGTTGCGGGAGAAGACCGCGGACAGCGGATGGTTGCCGGTCACCGTCGTGTCGACATTGCCGAGGGCGGCGAGGTTACGGATCCAATGGAACGTGTGTGCTCGACTTTCGCCCTCCTCCGGGGTGTAGTTCGGGTTCGCGCGGAGGTTCGCCAGCGCCGCGTCGGGGTCGCCGAGGGCTTGGAACTGCCAGAGGATGTCCTGCCAGACCGTCGGTTGTCCGCCGTTGTTGCGGACGAGTTCGGCGTAGTTGGTCCGCACGTACGCCGGGTTGTTGCCCAGGTAGAGGTGCCCGCCGGTGACCGGGAGCAGGTTGATGCCCTGGATCATCTCCGGCTCGCCGCTGAACCAGGTGGCGTACGCGCCGCCGTCACCCCAGACCATGCCGACCGTCGTGTGCCCGAAGGCGGCGGGGAAGTTCTGGTCGCTGACGTCGAACCAGTACTCCTGGATGGCCGCGGCCTGGGTGGTGTAGAGGAAGACGCCGGCGTCGCGGACGGCAGTGTTACCCGTCGTCTGCCCCCACTGGATGAGGGCGCTCGCGAAGTTCATCCCCTCCGACGACGACTCCTGGTTGTTGCCTGAGCCGAACGAGCCGTGCCCGGACGCCCAGTCGTGGCCGGCGTAGATGTCGAAGTCGCGCAGGTACGGGAACTGGGTGTCGCCGCGGCGGTAGTTGTTGGCGTCGCGGATCAGCAGGTCGACCATGCCGCCGTAGCGGCTGGTGGCCGCCCAGGCCGGGTCGAACTTCGCCAGCGTCGCGGCGGCGGCGATGTAGTAGCCGTAGTGGAAGTGGTGGTCGTTGAGCTCCTGGTCCGACCCGTACGACGCCGGGTAGCCGATCAGGGTGCCCCAGTTGTTGTCGTAGTAGAAGACCCGGCTGGTCTTGCCGCTGGACGCGGTGAACCAGTCGGTGAGCGTGCTGCGGATGGCGTTCAGCGCGCTGTCGCGCGTCGTGGTGTCGTTGACCTGGTCGGCGATCTCGGCGATCCGCGCGGCCCGGCCGAGCCCCTTGCCGGTCCAGTAGGTGTCGTTGCCGCGTTGGTCCATCGGGTTGGCGCGGGTGGCGGCCAGGTGCCCGGTGAGCGTCGACAGGTCACCACCGCTGCCGTCGCCGACGGCCGGCAGCTCCGGCAGGATGCCCTGGAACTTCATGGCGGTGCGGAACTGGTTGACGCCGGTGAGCACCTTCATCCGGCCACGTGCCGACGGGTAGGTCGGCGTGATCGCGGTGGAACCGCTCAGCGACTTCCACTGGTGCGGGTAGAGGCTGACCACTGTCTGCGTGGCGGTGCCCTCCCGGGCGGTCGTGGTGAACGCGTACGTGGTGGTCAGGCCGCTGGTCGCGGGATTGTAGGCGTACGACACCTGGGTGCCCGTCACGTGGGCGTGCGCGTACCGGCCGTAGGTGGCGGCCAGCTCGGCGCGCTCCGTGGCGCTCGACGTCGGCGGCAGGAGGGCCACGGAGAAGTAGCCGCGACCGGCCAGGGTGGACGAGATCCGGCCGGACGCCACGGTCCAGCTGGCGCCGCTGGGCGCGAACCCGACGTAGTCGTGGCCGTTGACCCGGAAGCCGATGGTGGCGCCACTGTTGGACCAGACGTCGGGGGTGCCGGCGGTGCTGATCTGCGCGTTCCCGCCGGTGGTCTGGAAGTACGCGAAGGGCAGACCGTGGCCGATGGTCGCGCGCATGGTGCGCGTGCCGTCGCTCCAGTGCGGGCTGACCGTCCAGTCCGTCCAGCCGTCGACCTTCACCAGGGGTGCGCTGAGCCCGGCCACACCGACCCGGATGTCCTGCACGTACGGGTAGTGGAACTCACCGACACCGGTGGCGGTGCCGCTGATGGCGGGCGTGGAGTTGGCGGAGAAGCCGAGCCCGTCGCCGAAGGTGTCGTACGAGATCGGGTGGGCGTGCAGCGGCTCACTGAAGGAGCAGTCGGTGCGCTTCCACAGCAGTGAGGACCACCAGTCGTTGGTGGGGATCGGCCCGGCGGGTGCGTTGGCGGTGGCGAACTGCCGGGGGTTGCTGGACATCGCGCCGCAGCCGCTGGGGAGCGGGCCGACCGGGGTGGTGGTGTAGCTGCCGGCGCCGACGGGTGCGGCTTCGGCCGCGCGGGTGACGGGGATGGCGAGGCCGCCGACGACCAGGGCCAGCGCGGTGGCGGCGGCCAGGGCCCATCGGCGGTGGGGGACGGGAGGTTTCATCGTGCCTCCATCGCGCGCGCCGGGTGCGGCCCTTGCCGGGTCCAGCGCTATGCGTCTGAATTGGGGGGAAGGTCAGGTGAGAGAGCGCTCTCTCGGCCACGGTAATCGAGTACCGAGATCCCCGTCAATGTGTCCAACCCGTTGCGTGCTGATGTCGCTATTTGCCGGCGCTCGCACGGTTGCCCAGCGGTTCACCCCTGACGGTCGCTCACCAGCGAGTCCGGCACGCGCATCCGCCACGCGTCGGTCACCAGCTCGGTCAGCCGGTCCAGGTCGACCGCCGCCAGGCGCAGCAGCACCAGGGGCAGGCCGTCGTAGCCGGGCGCGGTGAAGAAGACCTCGGGCTCCCCGAGCAGGAGAGCCTGCTTCTCGGCCTCGTCGCCGACGAACAGCACCGCGACGTCGAGCCGGATCACCCGCGGCTTGCCCGGTATCCGCTCCGGATAGGACCAGACGAAGCCCTTCTCGGCCACCCGGAAGTCGAAGCCGTCACTGGCAATCTCGACCGTGTGCGGCAGAGCCAGCGCCACCCGGCGTACGTCGTCCGCGTCAGCCACCGAACCCCCTCGCACCGCGCACCATGCGCATGCGCCGAGATTACGCGGTGGACAGCTCGATGGCCGTGGCGCCGACGATCGCCCGTTCGCCGTTCTCCTGGACATAGCCGACCACGCTGGCGCTCCGTGGATCGAGGCCAGGCGGTATCGCCAGCTCCACCTGCCCCCGCTCGACGTCCAGGCCCACCGACCGGAAGGCGCGCACGACGTTGTCCTGCCGTAGCGTCCGCCCGGCGTTCTCCCCCCGGGCGATCTCGCTGGTCAGGTCCCGTTCCACGACCGCCACGTGCAGCACCGCGCGCTCCGGCGGCTGGTCGGTCCGGTAGTCCACCATCACCCGGTCGTTGCCGAGGTTGGCGATGGAGAGCGCCAGCGGCGTGGTGGCGGTCGGGGCCATGGCGGACATGATCGCGGCGGCCGCCCGGCGGCGATCGGAACCGACGAACTCGACGGTGCCGTTGACGACCATCTGCGGGGTGTACAGACCTCGGGTACCGAACGCGCGGGCGTACGCCTCCTGCCGCGCGGTGTACGACGCGTCCGCGAACTGGTCGGGCCACCCCAGGTCGTCCCAGTAGTCGACGTGGAACCCGAGGGTGAAGACGTTCTGACCCCGTTCCCGTGCGTCGCGCTCGATCTCGCTCAGCAGCTCCTCCGCGGGAGGGCAACTGTTGCAGCCCTGGGACGTGAACATCTCGACGACGGCGAAGCCGCCGTCCGTCGATGGGTTCGTCATGGTGGCGTGTCTCCTCCCACGGTGGTGCCCGGCGATGGTGCGTCTCCCGGTGCCCGGCGGCGTTACGTTTCCCGTTTCGGCCGAGACAATGCGCGTGGGTCGCGTCCCCTGCCGGCCTCGCGGGTAGCGCCGCCGGGGCGGGTGATTGGATGGTCGGGTGCAGTTCACCGTGACAGACGCGCCGGCGCGGGAGCGTTTCGAGGCGCGCGACGAGGCGGGCGCGGTCGTCGGGTTCGTCACCTACCAGCTGACCGGCTCGATCATCGCCTACACCCACACCGAGGTCGATCCGGCGTACGAGGGCAAGGGCGTCGGGTCGACGCTGGCCCGGGCCGTGCTCGACGACGCGCGGGGCAAGGGCCGGACCGTCGTGCCGATCTGCCCGTTCCTCGCCGACTGGCTGGTCAAGCACCCGGAGTACGAGAGCATCGTGGTCCGGTCCACCCGCAAGATCAAATAACCGCTGCTCCTCGTCGAGTGGTGTCAGGCGTCCGGTAGGAGCTTGGCGGCGAGGGTGCGGGCCGTCGCGGTCAGGGTGTCGATGTCCAGCCCCGTCCGCCCCATGAACACCAGGCCCTGCTGTGCCGCGAGCAGCGCCCGCGCCGTCTCGACCGGGTCGACGTCGCGCGGCAGGTCACCCTCGTCCTGGGCCCGCCCCACGCTCTCGGCGACCAGGGCGGTCGTCGCCTCGTAGGTGCGCCGCGCCTCGGCGAGAACGTCGGGGTCGCTGGTGGCGAGCTCGTACGTGCTGTTGGCCATCAGGCAGCCGCGCCGGGCGGCAGCTCCACCCGGATCGTTCACCGGCGCCATGACGAACGCGCGCAGCGCGTCCACTGCGCGGGGAGCGGACGTGAGCATCTCGCGCAGGTAGCCGCCGCTGGTGTCGGTGTATTCCCGCAACGCCCGCAGGAACAGTCGGTGTTTGTCGCCGAAGGCGCCGTAGAGGCTGCCCTTGCCCAGCCCGCTGACGCGCACCAGGTCCTCCAGCGAGGTCGCCGCGTAGCCGGCGTCCCAGAACTGGTCTCGGACCGCGCGGATCACCTGCTCCTCGTCAAACTGCCGTGGCCTGGCCATGTGACCAGCGTAGCAATTGTTGACCGTACGGTCCACCAAACGTATGGTGGACCGATCAGTCAATAATCAGGCCACCTGGAGGATCACCCATGACACAGCCTCTTGTCGGCAAGGTCGCCCTCGTCACCGGCGGTTCCCGCGGTCTCGGCGCGGCCACGGCCCGCGCTCTGGCCGACGCCGGCGCGGACGTCGCCATCACCTACGTCGGCTCCGCCGACAAGGCCGCCACCGTGGTCGAGGAGCTGGTGAGTCGGGGGGTGCGCGCCCTCGCCCTGCAGAACGACCAGGCGGACAACTCGCGCGCACCGCAGCTGATCAACGACGTCGTCACCCAGCTCGGCGGTCTGGACATCCTGGTCAACAACGCCGCGATCTCCCTGGAGCAGGGAAGGACCGTCGACGACCCGGACGTCGACGTGGCCACCCTGGACCGCATGCACGCCACCAACTACACCGGCGTCATCGCGATCATCCGCGCGGCGGCGAAGGTGCTGCGCGACAACGGCCGGATCGTCAACATCGGTTCGGGGATCGGCACCCGCGTCGGGGTGCCCGGTCTCGCCGACTACGCCGCGACCAAGGCCGGGCTGGTCGGCTACACCCGAGGCGTCGCCCGCGACCTGGCGCCGCGCGGCATCACCGTCAACATGGTGCAGGCCGGACTGATGCCGACCGGAATGGAGCCGCCCTCCCCGGAGATGCTCAAGGGCATGGTGTCCAGCCTCGCGATCCAACGGGTCAGCGACCCCGCCGAGACCGCCGCGGCCATCGCGTTCCTGGCCAGCCCCGCGGCCTCGTACATCACCGGTGCCGTGCTTGACTCCAACGGCGGATACACCGCCTGAGCCCCGCCCCTCCGCAGCCCCGTCGGGAGACCACAACGATGACAGCCTCCACCTTCCGTGCCCTGCACCACGACCGTGCCGCCGGTGACCCGCTCGTCCTGCCGGGCCCCTGGGACGCGGCCAGCGCCCGGGTGCTGGCCGACGCCGGTTACCCGGCGCTCGCGACCCCGAGCGCGGGTGTCGCCGCCTCGCTCGGCTACGAGGACGGCGCGACCCCGCCGGACGAGATGTTCGCGGCGGTCGCGCGCATCGTCCGCGCGGTGTCCGTTCCCGTCTCCGCGGACGTCGAGGGCGGTTACGACCTCGCCCCCCGCGAGCTGGTCGGACGGCTGTTGGAGGCCGGCGCCGTCGGCTGCAACCTGGAAGACTCGGAGGGGTCCGCCACCCTCAAGGACCCCCGGCGGCACGCCGACTGGCTGGCCGAGGTGCGCGCGGAGGCGGGCGACGATCTCTTCATCAACGCCCGCGTCGACACCTTCCTGGTAGGGACGGGTGACCCGGCCGACGCGGTGGAACGCGCCCGCCTCTACGTGGCGGCCGGCGCCGACTGCGTCTACCCGATCCTGGCGCCGTCGCAGGTGCTCCCGCAGCTGAGGGAGGGCATCTCCGGGCCGATCAACATGGCCGCCGGACCGGACCGGGAGTCCGTGGCCGAGCTGGGCCGGCAGGGCGCCACACGCATCACCTTCGGTCCAGGAATGCAGCGGTACGCGATGGCATCGATCGGCGACCTCGCGGCCGAGCTGCGCGCCTGAGCCTGGACGTCGCCCCCGCGCCCCCACCGCCGCTGAAGGAGCAGCGGCCGGGAGGGGCGGGCGCAGCCGCTCGGCGAGTCACGCGCAGCGGATCGGAGGGGCGGGCGCAGCCCCTCGTGCCCGCAAGATCGACTCGGGTTTCGGGAAGTCGGGGTGTCTCGGTCGGGTGGATGGCGCGATTTCCTGAAACCCGAGTCGATCATCCGGCGGTGGGCGTCGGAGAAGTTTCGGCAACTATGGCCGAGCCCCCGGCGCGCCGTCGCTGCGGACGGCTGCCGGGGGCTCGAATGCAGGCGGTCAGGCCTGGTTGCCGTTCGGCAGCACCGAGGCCATTTGGTCGCCGGCACCCGCAAGCACGCGGGCCTGCTGCGGCCAACTGGCCAGCCCCGGTGCGGCGCGCAGGCCAGCGGCCCGGATCAGGTCGCGCAGCGCCGGCTCGTCCAACTCGCCGAGCTGGCCGTACGTGCGCACGCCCGCGTCCTGCAACGCGGCCGCCATCTTCGGCCCGATCCCCTGGATTCGGCGGAAGTCGTCGGCCGGGCCCGTCGGGTCGGCGTCGACGCTGCTGATCGCCGTGTCGGCGGCCGAACGGACCGGAGGGGTCGCGGTGCTGACCGGCCGGACCGGTGGCGTGGCCACCGTCGACCGCTCGCCCTCCGCGGCGGCAACCGCAGGCTCGCCGTTCACGGAATCGGCGTGCACCGGCTCGGCATCGGACGTTCCTGCGGTCGCCAATGCCTCTGCCGGCGTGGCGTCGACCGCCGTCGCCCTGGTCTCCACGTCGTCGGCCGGGCCGACGGAGACCGGCGCATCGTCGATCGGCGTGGTGTTGACAGGCGCATCGTCGGCGGGCGTGGTGTCGGCCGGGGTGGTCGCGACCGGCGCATCGTCGGCCGGGGTGGCCGCTACCGGCGCATCGTCGGCCGGCGTCGTGCCGACCGGTGCCGCGTCGGCGGACGGGAGGTCGTCCGCGGGCTGGCGGGGAGCGACCACGGCCGCCGGGGCGGGCTGCTCGTCGACCGTGACCGGCTCGGGGGTCGATTCCACGGCCGGCTCCTGCCGCAGCTCAGCGTCGTCGGACTGCTCGGTGGCCGGTACCGGCGGCGGGTCCTCGGTCAGCGCCATGTCCGCCGGGTCGACGGTGCTCGGGGCATCCGCCGGCACGGGCACCGGGGTCGGACCGTCCGGTTCGGTCATTGAACCTGGCGCACTGACTGTGTCGAGCGGTACCGGCTCGTCAGCGACCGCGGTCGGTGCCGGGTCGACGGCGGCCGCAGGCCGGGCCTCGTCGGTGGTGGCAGCCGGCGTGGGCGCGTTGATCACGGCCAGACCGGCGACGGGGTCACCATCCACAATCGAATTGCCCTGTACGCCCCGCCGGCCGCGCAGCAGCCACCCGGCGGCCAGGCCCAGCAACAGTGCCAGTACCACTATCAGCGAGTGTCCGAAAGACCACGCCACGGCGAACCTCCCTCTCAGCTCGTTGGAAAAGTCACGAGAAAAACTCGCCGCAGCTTCGCACACGCGTATTGCCGACGACAGGCAGGATCGGCCGTCAGCGGTGCGGGTGGGCCCGCCACCTCAGCCGGTGCCTGCCGGGTAACACAGCGTCGCCCGATCACACGAAGACCCGACCCGAGGAAACCGGGGCCGGGCACGGAGCGGGCCGGGCATGGATCGGTCGGGCAGAGCGCTCCGGACGCGATGAGACCCGGGCCCGGCGTGGCACGCCGAGCCCGGGACGGGCGATGCGGGGTTCAGTCCCGGTCGCCCTCGTAGGTGTGGAAGTCGTCGACGAACCGGCGACGGAGCCGTGGTACCCGGCTGGTCACTCCGAAGTAGCCGCGCGCGCCGAGCAGCGCGAGCCGACCCACCACCGGCCGGTACATCCGGTCGTCACCGCTGGTGCCGCTGCGGTTCAACGATTCCGCGACCCGGGCGAAGCCGTACGGCGCCATCACGGCCTCGTAGTCGGCGACCGCCTGGAGCAGCGTCTTGTCGCCGGCGGTGGCGCGGCTGAGCTGTGCGCAGAGCAGGCGGGCGTCGCGCAGCGCGGTGTTCGCGCCAACGCCCCGACCCGGGGTCATGGTGTGGATGGCGTCGCCGAGCATGGTGACGGTGCTGCTCTTCCAGGGCGGCACCGGCTCGGACGTGGACACTTTGATCGGCAGGGCGCTGGCCGGGTCCGCGTGGGCGAGGAGTTCCCGTAGGTGCGGGTGCCAGTTCGAGGTGAGGTCCAGGGCGACCTGCACCAGGTCCTCACCGCGGCGTTCCATGATGTCGGCCGGGAACCGGTTGGCCGCACTCCAGATGATCAGGTTGATGTTGTCGGTGGTGGTGTCGTGGGCCAGGCCGGGCCAGTCTCGGAGCAGGGCGGCGTCGGGCTCGCTGACGCCGGGCTTGATCGCGCGTTCGGCGTCCCACTTGAACTCCATGACGTGCAGCACGCCCATCATCCCGCCGACGCCGAAGATCAGCGAGATGCCCTGCTGGACCCGCTCCGGAATGAGACCGCGGGTGTGCGGGGTCAGCGGGATCCGGGTGGCGATGTTGATCGTCCCGGCGTCGCGGGTGACGGCGTGCGGCAGGTACTGGCGGCGTACGGCGGAATGGGTGCCGTCGGCCGCCACCAGCAGGTCGCCGGTGGCGCTGGTGCCGTCGGCGAAGTGCGCGGTGACCGTGCCGTCGTCGCGCTGCTCGTACCGGGCGAAGGTCTTGTTGAAGTGCACCACGTCCTCCAGGCCGGTCAGCAGCACCTGGCGCAGCACCATCCGGGCCACGGAGTGTTCGGTGCGTACCGGGTCGGCGCTCGGCCGCAGCGCGAACGACGCGGTCTGGCGGAGCCCCTGGGTGACGACGTTGAAGTAGTGCGGCGGCCGGGCGCAGGTGGCCAGGAAGGTGGCGAACAGCTCCGGGGGCAGGCACTCCCGCAGCGCCCGGCTACCGGTGGGGCCGATGCCGACCCGGTAGCCGAGCAGCCCCTCGGCGCGGTCGCGGTGTCGTTCGTAGACGGCGACGCTGATCCCGGCGCGGCGCAGGCCGTGCGCCAGGCACAGCCCGCCCGTGCCCGCGCCGATGATCAGGACGTGCGGCGGCGCGGCGGACATGTCAGCCGGCCGGGTGCGCGGCCGGTGCCTCGGTGCTGGCCGGGCGCGGAGCGGGCGTCTCGGTGCTGGTTGGGCGCGCCGTGGGCACGTCGATGCTGGTCGGGCGTGCCGCCGGCACCTCGGCTGCGTCCCAGCGGTAGAAGCAGCCGGCGATCGCGTCCCGGGGGGAACGCCAGGTCGGCAGGTACGGCGACGTGTGCGCGGAGAGCCGCTCGTTGACCTGCTGGAAGAGCGGGTGGTTGCGGGCCGCCGCGAGCGCGTCCGGGTCGACGTCGTCCGAGGTCTCCAGCAGGTGTACGCACAGGTCGTGCAGGCAGTACAGGGATCGGTGCGTGACACCGGTCAGGCTGGGGAGTTCGGTGGCGTCGGACTCGGCGAAGATCTGCGCGACCCGACCCTCCGCTCCCGGGATGATCCGGCTGACGATCAGTAGACGACTCATGGGACCCCTTCCGCCGGTGGCCTGCCCGACCCCTCGGGGGACCGGTGCCACGTGCACTGTGCGCCCACCGTGCCGCAGCGCCTGTCACATCACCGTCACGTACGCCTAACGGCCGGTGACGGGCGTTCGGTGATGGCCTCGCGGCTGGCCTGGCGGATCGGGGCGAGGGTGTCGTCGAGCAAAGCGCTCATGGCGGGGCTCGGCTCCAGCCGCAGCTCCCGGCGCAGCAGGTCCCGGTAGACGTAGAAGGCGTGCACGGCTTCGAAGGCGTTGCCCTCGGCCAGGTGGATGCGGACCACCAGTCGGTGTGGTGTCTCCCGTAACGGCTCGGCGGCCATCGCCTCCAACGCGGCTTCGAGAGCCTCGCCGTGCCGCCCCGCGGCCAGGTGGTGCCCCGCCACCTGTTCCAGCATGTGCAGGCGGAGTTGGCGCAGGCGTTCCCGGTCCAGCAGCACCCAGTCGTCGTACCAGCCGGGGAGGAGGTCGTGCCGCCCGGCGGCGAGCGCCCCGGCCGCGGTGCCCGGGTCGTCGCCGTCCCGGACCCGGGCCGCGGTGCCGACCAGGTCGTCCACATCGAGCCGGACCGCCGAGCCGAGGCTCACGGTGTCGCTGGCCACGGTCATCGGGCAGCACGGGTCCTGTCGTAGCCGCCACAGGGCGGTACGCAGGGAGGACAGCGCCCGTTCCTCCGACGCGTCGGGCCAGAGCAGCCCGGCGAGCTGGCTGCGGGTGGCGCCGGGGCGGAGCCCGATCAACGCGATCACCCGTTGCAGCCCGCGCGGCACCACGACCGGTACCGCCTCGCGGAGGAGTCGGAAGCCGCCGAGCAGGTGCAGTGAGACGCCCTCCTCCGGCGGGTCTCCGGCGGTCGGCACGGACGGATCAGCGGCCACGGCGGCACCCCCTGCGGAACGCTCGTCCCGACTGTCTGCTGTGTCCCGGATCGGTTGCCCTCGACGCCACTGTCGACCCCGCCGATCGCGGCGTGGCCGGGCGCGGCCCCGCCCGCCGAGGCCGCCGGGCTGACCACGCTGAAGATTATCAATAACGGTCACGTTGCGTCAATGTCAGCCTGAGCCTCTATATAGCGACAGTCAACCCGAGATCGGTTCTGAACTGCATAAACATCAGCGCGTGCGGCACACCGGGCACATAGCTGATACACAGGTTGCGTCAACGCAGCGTCACTGCCATCCGTCGCTGGCCGACCCGGCGCGGTGACGCCGCCGTGACGAGGATCGGCGCATCGTGTCGGCAGTCGTCCAGCGCGTCCGGGGGCCACCCGTCGCCGGCCGGACGCTGTGGGGGGAGGCCCAGAATGGACCGATCGCTGATCGTCGCGAAGGTGGATCCGACCGCCGAGGAGCGGGTTGCCGAGATCTTCGCCGAGTCGGACGCGACGGAGCTGCCGCGCCTGGTCGGTGTCCGGCACCGCTCGCTGTACCGACTGCACGACCTCTACGTGCACCTGCTCGAGACCGCGCAGCCGGCGGAGGGCGCGGTGGAGGCCGCTCGTGACCACCCCGAGTTCATCCGCGTCAGCGACCGCCTGCGCCCGTACGTGTCGCCGTACCTGTCGACCTGGCGCTCGCCGCGCGACGCCATGGCGCGGTGCTTCTACCGGTTCGACGCCCCGGACACCGGGCGGCGGTCGTGACGGCCACCGCGCCGCGCGAAGAACAGCTCTGGTCCCGCTGCGCGGGCTGCGCCAGCCTGCTCTACCGCAAACGGCTGCGCCGCAACCTCGACGTCTGCCCGGAGTGCGGCGAACATGCGCGACTCGGCGCGCCGGAACGCCTGCGCCAACTGGTCGACCCGGGTTCGCTGCGCCTGCTGCCCGACCGGCTGCCGGAGGCGGACCCGCTCGACTTCGTCGACGTGCTGCCGTACCCGCATCGGCTCACCGCCGCGCGGGCCAGCACGGGTCTGGCCGAGGGGGTCGTCTGTGCCACGGCCACCATCGGTGGGCACCCGGCGGCCCTGGCGGTGATGGACTTCCGCTTCCTCGGTGGCAGCCTGGGCTGCGCGGTGGGCGAGCTGATCACCCGGGCCGCCGAACGGGCGCTGGACGACCGCACCCCGCTCGTCCTGATCACCGCCTCCGGCGGGGCGCGGATGCAGGAGGGCGCGCTGTCGTTGATGCAGATGGCGACCGTCAGCCAGGCCATCGCCGCGCTGCGCGAGGCGGGGCTGCTCACCGTGAGCGTCCTCACCGACCCGACCTACGGCGGGGTGGCCGCCTCGTTCGCCACCAACACCGATCTGGTGCTCGCCGAGAGCGGCGCGCGGATGGGCTTCGCCGGCCCCCGGGTGATCCGCCAGATCACCGGGCGGGCCCTGCCGGAGGGCTTCCAGACCGCCGACTTCCTGCTCCGACACGGGCAGGTCGACATGGTGGTGCAGCGTCGGTCGCTGCGCGGGCGGCTGATGGCGCTGCTCGCCGCGACCCGCGCCGGCGGGCCGGCACGTTCGCCCGTACCCCGGCAGGAGCCGGCGTCGCGCCGCGAGCGCCTCGCCGACGACGGCGCGGCCCTGGCGCGGCCGGCGGACCCGGCGGCCGAGGGAGACGCCGACACCCCGGAAGCGGGGGACACCCCGGCGGTACGCGACGCGTGGGACACCGTCCGGATGGCGCGGCACCCGGGGCGACCCACCACACTGGACTACCTGGACTCGGTCTTCGACGGGTTCGTGGAGCTGCACGGCGATCGGCTCGGTGCGGACTGCCCGGCCATCGTGGGTGGGGTGGCCCGGTTGGCCGGCCGGCACGTGATGGTCATCGGCCACCAGAAGGGGCACACCACCGCCGAGCTGGTCGCCCGCAACTTCGGCATGGCCAGCCCGGCCGGGCACCGCAAGGCGCTGCGGCTCATGCGCCTCGCGGCCCGGCTCGGCCTACCCGTGGTCACCCTGGTGGACACCCCTGGTGCCGACCCCGGAGTGAGCGCCGAGGAGCAGGGTCAGGCGGCGGCCATCGCCGAGAACATCCTCACCCTCACCGTGCTGCCCACCCCCGTGCTCGCGGTGATCACCGGCGAGGGCGGCAGCGGCGGCGCGTTGGCGCTGGCGGTGGCCGACCGGGTGCTGATGCTGGAGAACGCCGTCTACTCGGTGATCAGCCCCGAGGGGTGTGCGGCGATCCTCTGGCCGGACCGGTCCGCGGCGCCGCAGGCCGCCCGCGCGTTGCGACTGACCGCGCCCGACCTGCGCCGGCTCGGGGTGGTCGACGAGGTCGTCTCGGAGCCGTCGAGTGCCGCGCACGACGACCCGGCGGAGACCGCCCACCGGTTGCGCGCCACCCTGCTGGCCAACCTCCTACCGCTGCTGGACGTGCCGCCGGCCATGTTGGTCCGCCTGCGCCGGCAACGTTTCCGACGGTTCGGCGCGAACCGTGTCGGCGCTCGGGCGGGCCTGAGATGACCGCCGGCGACCGCGCGCTGTCGACCGTCGACGCGTCCGACGACGCGGGGGTGAACGGCGAGGAGGCGCTGGCCGGGCTGCGCCGGCAGGCGCAGCACCTGATCGCCGAGCTGGCCGGGCCGGTGCGCCGGATCCGGCTGCGCAGCGGGCCGGCGGTGCTGGAGGTCGAGTGGCACCCCGAGGACGCGACCCGGCCGGGCGTACCGCTGCCCCGGGCCGAGGCGGCACCGGCGGTCGTGCCGGCGCCCGGTGCCGCACCTGCGGTGCTCCGGCCACCGGTGCCCGGGCGCGCCGCGGTGCGGGCACCGATCGTCGGCACCTTCTACCGGGCGCCGGAGCCCGGCGCGCGGCCGTTCGTCGCGGTGGGCGACCTGGTCCGCCCGGGCCAGCCGGTCGCCATCGTCGAGGCGATGAAGCTGATGAACGAGGTGACCGCCGATCGGGCCGGCCGGGTGGCCGCGATCCTCGTCGAGGACGGCCAGCCGGTCGAGTACGACCAGCCGCTCGTCGAACTGGACCCGGCATGACGGCGCGGAGTGGTTGACCATGTTCGAGACCGTGCTGATCGCCAACCGGGGCGAGATCGCGCTGCGGGTGCTGCGCGCCTGCAAGGAGCTCGGCGTGCGGACGGCGGTGGTCTACTCCGCCGCCGACGCCGACTCGGCGGTGGTCCGCCTGGCCGACCAGGCCGTCCGGATCGGACCGGCGTCGAGTCGACGCAGCTACCTCAACGCCGCCGCCATCGTGGAGGCGGCGCGGCAGGTGGGCGCGCAGGCCGTGCACCCCGGCTACGGCTTCCTCTCCGAGGACGCCGACTTCGCGGAGATCTGCGCCGACAACGGGCTGACGTTCATCGGCCCGCCACCGGCGGTGATGGCCGCGCTGGCCGACAAGTCCTCGGCACGGGCGCTGATGAGCCGCGCCGGCCTGCCGCTGTCGCCGGGCAGTGTCGCGCCGGTGCCGACCGCCGCAGCGGCGGCGGAGGTGGCCGAGGCCGTCGGCTACCCGGTGATCGTGAAGGCCGCCGCCGGGGGCGGGGGCCGGGGAATGACAGTGGTGCACACCCCGGGCGAGCTGCGCCGGGCGTACACCCGGACCCGGGCCGCCGCGCAGGCCGCCTTCGGCGACGACCGGGTGTACGTCGAGCGCTACCTCACCGAGGCGCGGCACGTCGAGGTGCAGGTGCTCTGCGACGCCCACGGCAACGGGGTGCACCTGGGCACCCGGGACTGCTCGGTGCAGCGCCGGCACCAGAAACTGGTCGAGGAGGCGCCCGCCCCGGCGCTGCCCGCCGCCGTTCTCGACACCATCGCCGAGACCGCCCTGCGGGGTGCGCTCCAGGTCGGTTTCGTCGGTGCCGGCACGCTGGAGTTCCTGGTCGACGCCGAGGAGAAGTTCCACTTCCTGGAGATCAACTGCCGGATCCAGGTGGAGCATCCGGTGACCGAGATGGTCACCGGGATCGACCTGGTGCACGAGCAACTGCACATCGCCGCCGGGGTGCCGCTGCGCTGGCGGCAGGAGGAGATCCGCCTGCACGGCGTCGCGGTGGAGTGTCGGGTCAACACCGAGGACCCCGAGCGCGGCTTCGCCCCCACCCCCGGCCGGTTGGAGCGGTTCACCCCACCCGGCGGCCCGTTCACCCGGGTGGACACCCACGCCAGCGCCGGTTACCTGGTCGGCCCCTGGTACGACTCGCTGCTGGCCAAGGTGATCGTCTGGGCGCCCGACCGGGAGTTGGCCCTCAACCGGCTGGAACGTGCCCTGGACGAGTTCGACATCGCCGGTCCGGGCGTGCACACCACCATCCCGTTCGTCCGGCGGGTGCTCGACGACGCCGCATTCCGCAAGGGCCGCTACACCACCGGCCTGGTCGACCGTCTGCTCGCCGCGCCCGTGCCCGGGCCGACGGCCACCCCCGCACCGCGTACCGCGCCCGCCGCAGATCCCGACGCAACCCACAGGAGGACCCGATGACCGTCACCCATGGTCGCCCGATGACCGCCGAGATCACCGACATCCTGGTGGCGCACTGCGGGCTGGACGCCGACGCCGCGGCCCGGGCGCCCGCCGCGTCGCTGGAGGAGCTGGGCATGGACTCGCTCGCACTGCTGGAACTGTCGGCGGTCGTCGCCGACCGCTGGCAGGTGAGCATCCCCGAGCAGGCCGGGCAGTTGAGCATCCCGGCGGTGGCCGACCTGGTCACCCGCCGCGTCGACCCGCCCGGGCACACCGAGAACAGCGTGCTCATCGACGCGCCGCTGGGGCTGGTCTGGGAGGTCACCAACGACGTGGCGAACTGGACCGAGCTGTTCACCGAGTACGCCGTGGTGGAGATCCTGCACCGCGAGGGGCACACGGTGCGGTTCCGGCTCACCATGTACCCCGACGAGAACGGGGTTTCCTGGAGCTGGGTCAGCGAGCGCACCGCCGACCCGGTGAGCAGGCAGGTCCGGGCGCACCGGGTGGAGACCGGGCCGTTCGAGTACATGCGCATCCACTGGCGCTACACCGAGGAGGCCGGTGGCACCCGGATGACCTGGACGCAGGACTTCGCGATGAAGCCGACCGCGCCGGTCGACAACGCCGCGATGACGGAGCGGATCAACACCAACAGCGTGATCCAACTCGCGGTGATCAAGGACCGGGTGGAGCGGACCGCCTGGCAGCGCGCCGACCAGGGCAGCCCGACCGCCAGCGACGCACCGACGGAGGCCGACGATGAGTGACCTGAGCACCCGCCCGATCGCCGCCCGGGACGTACCCGCCGACCGCCGGCGCGGCGGTGAGCTGCGGGTGCTGCTCGGCCCCCGCACCGTCGGCAGCACCTCGGGTTTCCTCGGGGTGGCCACGCTCGAGCCGGGGGAGCGGATCGCCGAGCACTACCACCCGTACAGCGAGGAGTTCCTGTACCTGGTCCGGGGCGCGATCACCGTGGACCTGGACGACCAGCCGACGCTGCTGGCCGCCGGCGAGGGGCTTTTCGTACCGGTGAACGTGCGGCACCGGCTGCGCAACACCGGCGTCGAACCGGCCGAGGTGGTCTTCCACCTGGGCCCGCTCGCCCCCCGGCCCGAACTGGGCCACGTCGACACCGAACTGGTCGAACAGCGGGGCGGGTCATGACGGGGCGCCGCACGGTGGTGACCGGGATTGGGGTGGTCGCCCCGGGCGGCGCCAGCCGGGACCGCTTCTGGAAGACCATCACCGAGGGGCGGACCGCCACCCGGCGGATCAGTTTCTTCGACCCGTCGGCGTTCCGGTCGCAGATCGCGGCGGAGTGCGACTTCGACCCGGTCGCGGCGGGGCTCAGCGAGGCCGAACTGCGGCGGGCCGACCGGTACGTGCAGTTCGCGCTGGCCTGCTCCGCCGAGGCGGTGGCCGACGCCCAGTTGGTGCTCACCGACGCGGAACGGGACCGGGCCGGGGTCGTGTTGGGCACGGCGGTGGGCGGCACGATGGCGTTGGAGCAGGAGTACGTCACCGTGAGCGAGCACGGCCGGCGTTGGCTGGTGGACGGGGCGCGTGGTGGCCCGTACCTCTATCAGGCGCTGGTGCCCAGCAGCCTCGCGGCGGACGTGGCCTGCCGGCACGGGTTGCACGGCCCGGCGCAGGTGGTGTCGACCGGCTGCACCTCCGGCATCGACGCCATCGGGTACGCCCACCAGATGATCGTGGACGGTGAGGCGGACGTGATGCTGGCCGGCGCGGCCGACTCGCCGATCTCGCCGGTCACTGTCGCCTCGTTCGACGCAATCAAGGCGACCAGCCCGGACAACGACGACCCGGCACACGCCTCCCGCCCGTTCGACGCCGACCGGCACGGATTCGTGCTGGCCGAAGGCGGGGCGGTGCTGGTGCTGGAGGAGGCCGGGCACGCCCGGCGGCGGGGAGCGCACATCTACTGCGAGGTGGCCGGCTACGCCAGCCGCAGCAACGGCTTCCACATGACCGGGCTACGGCCGGACGGGCTGGAGATGGGCCTCGCCGTCACCGACGCGCTCCGGCAGGGCCGGATCCTGCCCGAGCAGGTCTCCTACATCAGCGCGCACGGCTCGGGCACCCGGCAGAACGACCGACACGAGACGGCCGCGTTCAAGCGGGCGCTGGGCCAGGCCGCTTACCGGATACCCATCAGCTCGATCAAGTCGATGGTCGGGCACTCGCTCGGCGCGATCGGGTCGATCGAGATGGCCGCGTGCGCCCTCGCCATCGAGTTCGGTGTGGTGCCGCCGACGGCGAACTGGAGCACCCGGGACCCGGAGTGCGACCTGGACTACGTACCCAATGAGGCGCGGGAGGTGCCGGTGGACGTGGCCCTCTCGGTGGGCAGCGGGTTCGGCGGTTTCCAGTCGGCGATGGTCTTCCGTCGGATGCTCGGCGCGGTGGCGGCGTGAGCGCCGCTCCGCACAGTGGCGGCGCGACGGCCCGGGCGGTGGTGACCGGCATCGGGGTGGTCGCACCGAGCGGCATCGGCGCGGACGCGCACTGGCGCACGGTCCTCGCCGGCACCCGCCGGACCGGCCCGATCACGTTGTTCGACCCGGCCGGTTATCCGACCCGCTTCGGCGGGGAGGTGCCCGGCTTCACCGCCGACTCCTACGCCGACAGCCGACAACTGGTGCAGACCGACAGGTGGACGCACCTCGGCTTCGCCGCCACCCGGCTGGCGCTGGCCGACGCCGGCCTGCCCGACCGGGCCCCCGACCCGTACGGCTACGCGGTGACCCTGGCCAGCTCGTCCGGGGGCAACCTGTTCGGTCAGCGGGAACTGCAACGGCTGTGGGGCGGCACGTCCCGAACGGTCGGGGCGTACCAGTCGATCGCCTGGTTCTACGCGGCCAGCGTCGGGCAGCTCTCCATCCACCACCAGTTCAAGGGTCCGAGCGGAGTGCTGGTCGCAGAGTCGGCCGGCGGGCTGGACAGCCTGGCGCACGCCGCCCGCGCGGTGCGCCGGGGCACCCCGGTCGTGATCGCCGGGGCGACCGAGTGCCCGTTGAGCCCGTACGCGCTGGCCTGCCAGCTGCGCTCGGGGCTGCTCAGTGACGTCGCCGACCCGGAGCGGGCCTACCGGCCGTTCGACGCCAAGGCCAGCGGCTACCTGCCGGCCGAGGGTGGAGCGGTGTTCGTGGTGGAGGAGCTGGGGCACGCCCTGGCCCGGGGCGCCCGGGTCTACGGCGAGGTGAGCGGCTGGGGCTCCACCCACGACGCCGCGCACACCACGGCGGAGAGCACCGGCGACCCGGCCCAGTACGCGCGGGCGATGCGTCTGGCCCTGGACCGGGCGGGCGTCGCCGCGGCCGGAATCGACGTGGTGCTGCCCGACGCGCTCGGTGTGCCCCGCTACGACCGCAGCGAGGCCGAGGCGCTGCGTGCCGTGTTCGCCGACCGGCCGCCCCCGGCGACCACGCAGAAACCGCTGACCGGTCGGGCGTACCAGGGCGGCTCGGCGTTGGACGTGGCCACCGCGCTGCTCGCCTTCGCCCACGACACGTTGCCCGCGTCGGCCGGGCCGGACGAGGTGGCCGAGGGCTGCGAGCTGGACTTCCTACGGGAGCACCGCCGACCGCGCAGCCGACTCGCCCTGATCTGCGCGCGGGGCTTCGACGGGTTCAACAGCGCGCTGGTCCTGCGCGGGGCCGCGCCGATGAGGGGAGAGGCGTCATGAGCGACAAACGAGCCCGGGTGGTCTTCCTGGTACGGGTGCCGGTGCCGCGCACCGAGCAGTTCCTCGCCGCGTACGAGGAGGTGCGGCACCTGGTCGCCGGCGGTGTGCCGGGGCACCTGGTCGACCAGGTGTGCCGGTCGTCGACCGACCCGGAGCAGTGGTTGATCACCAGTGAGTGGGCGAGCCTGGCCGACTTCGAAGAGTGGGAACGCAGCCCGGAGCACCGGGACCTGGTGCGTCCGATGCGGGAGTGCTTCACCGACGCCCGTTCGCTGCGCTTCCACATCCACGCCCAAACCCCGGCCCTAGCCTGACGGTCCGCCCCGCCCCGCCCCGCCGCCCCCGCCCCGCCCCCGCCCCACCGCCCCCGTCGATCATGGAGTTGTGGTGGGGGACAGGTGGGCTCAACCGGTGGTTGCAACACCTAGAAGTTGGGTCATCTTCTCACCTGGGGTGGCCCAGCCCAGGGTCATGCGGGGGCGGTCGTTGAGTTCGTCGGCGACGTGGTCGAGGCCGGTTTGGTCGATGGTGGTGAAGTCGAATTGGCCTTTGGGGAAGTACTGGCGGAGCAGTCCGTTGGTGTTCTCGTTGCTGCCACGCTGCCAGGGGCTGTGTGGGTCGCAGAAGTAGACCGGGCAGTCGGTGGCGATGGTGAAGTCACGGTGCCGGGCCATCTCGACGCCCTGGTCCCAGGTCAGCGAGGCCCTCAACCGCTGCGGGAGCCAGCTCATCGCCGCGGCCAACTGGGACACGACGTGGTCGGAGACCTTGCCCTCGGGCAGTCCGACCAGGATCACGAACCGGGTAGCGCGTTCGACCAGCGTGGCGATCGCGGAACCACCGCGCCCACCCCGACGGACGCCCTCGAGGAGATCACCCTCCCAATGACCGGGCACCGCCCGGTCAGCGACCTCAGCCGGCCGGTCAGCGATACGCAGGTCGACCCACGGCCGAGCCGAGCGCACCGCCCCGGCTGACGCCGCCCGACGGCGACGAGCGGCCCGCCCTGATCGCAACGCCACCTGCCGCGTCAACTCCGCGCGGAGGTTGCCCCGCGCCTGCAGGTAGATCGCCTGGTAAATCGTCTCGTGCGACACCCACATCTCCGGCGTGTCCGGGAACTGCACCCGCAGCCGAGCACTGACCTGCTGCGGCGAACGGCGTCGCCGCAGCATATCCAGCACCACCTGACGCAACGGCCCGCCGTCAGCCAACCGCGGCACCCGCCCGGACCGGTTATGCCGCAGAAACGACGCCCACTGCGCCATCAACGGCTGATACCGCTGCCCATAACGCTCGAACCGACCCACCTCCCGCGAGATCGTCGACGCTGACCGCTCCAACCTTCGCGCGATCGACCGCAACGACTCACCCGCAGCCCGACCCAACCCGATCTGCTCCCGCTCCAGCGGACTCAACCTCGACGCCATAGCCACCCCAACGAAAATCACCGAAGGGTGTTGCAACCACCGGTTGAGCCCGCCACAAGTGCCCCTTACTGCGACGATCCAGGCACCACAACTCCATGATCGACGGCTCCCTTCCCGACGACCGAAACTGCGAGATCGGCGCGGTGGGGCGGGCTTCGCCGCGGGCGGGGTCGATATTGCGTCAGGAGCGCGTAGGGTCCTGGGGCCATGAAGGTACTGATCTCGGTCGACCTCGAAGGCATCTCGGGGATCGTGCATCCCACCGAGACGAATCCGGATCGGTACGACTACGAGCGCGGCCGGGCGTTGATGACGGCCGAGGCGAACGCGGTGATCGCCGGGGTCCTCGATGCCGAACCCGACGCGGTGGTGTGGGTCGCCGACGCGCACGGGACGTTTCGGAACATCCTGCCGGAGGACCTCGACCGGCGTGCTCACCTCGTGCGGGGCAAACCCCGCCCGCTGGGCATGCTAGCGGGGCTGGACGAGCAGACGGATGCCGTTCTGCTCGTCGGCTATCACGCTCGGGCCGGTGCCGGGCCCGCCGTGCTGGCGCACACGATAAGCGACGCCGTCCTCGACGTACGGGTGGCCGGACGATCGCTGGGCGAGATCGGCCTCAACGTCGCCATGGCGGGACACCTGGACGCGCCGGTCGTCCTGCTCAGCGGAGACGACACCGCCTGCGCCGAGTTCGGTGAACTGGTGCCCTCGGCAGTCACCGTCGCCGTCAAGCAGACCCTGGGGCAGGCCGCCGCGGTGGCCCTGCATCCGCAGGAGGCACGGGAGCGGCTGCGCCACGCAGCCGCCGACGCAGTCGCCCGGCGCGCCTCGATTCCCCCGGCGAAGATGGCCGGGCCGTTGGACGTCGAGGTCGACCTCTACGGTCCTTACATGGTCGACCTCGCCACTCTGGTGCCGGGTGTGGCCCGCGTCGGCGGCGGCCGGACGGTCGCCTTCCACGCCGCCGACTTCGCCGAGGCATACCGGCTGGTTCAGTTGCTGGTCCAACTCGCCAGCATCAAACCGAGCTAGCGGCCGCGAGTCGTCGGCTCTCAGCCGGTGACCGCGACGCCATCGGCCGTCCGGCTGGGGCCGCGCGACGGTTGTACGAGGCGTCATGGCTCGGTGACGCTCTGCCGAATCGCCCGCCCGATCCTGTCCGCCGAACGGGCTGTCGGCAATCCGGCTGGCCGCTGCTTTTGATCCATCCATTCGCATCTAGCAATGCCGTCGTTGAGGGTCGTATGGTTCCCCGCAGCACCCCGACAAGCGTACGTGATGGGCGGATTCGCCCTCTTTGATGCTGGGCGGTGATCGGCAGTGACGGCAGAAGATCCTACGGCGACCGACCCGGGATGGGTGGACGAAGTCCTGTTCGCAGGCCACCCGACCGACGTTTGTCTCCGTCTGCCCGAGCCCGTCGACCGGGCCACCCTGCACCGGCTGGTCACCGCCGCGCAGGACCGGCTCACCGCCGCCGGACTGCGCCCCGGCGGCGCTGCGGCGCTGCGGTTGCCGCCGTCCCTGGCGTACGTGGTGAACCTGCTGGCCACCTGGCGCGCCGGGGGGCAGGCGATCCTGCTCGACCACCGGCTCACCGACCACGAGGTGGACCGGGCGCTGGCCCGGCTGACCCCGCAGGTGGTGGTCGCCCCGGTGCGGACCGGTGGCGGAGCGCTGAAAATCTTCGTCGACGTCACCGAGGGCGTCACCCGGTACGCCGACCGTCCGGCGGTCAGCGGCCACGCCGTGATCCAGCTCAGCTCCGGCTCCACCGGCCCGTCCAAGGTGATCGGCCGCACCGCCGCCGACCTGGTCGCCGAGGTGCACCGCTACACCCGGATCGACGGGGTCGCGCTGCCCGGCGAGCGGATCATCCTGCTGCCCTCGATGGTGCACGTGCTCGGCCTGGTCGGCGGCCTGCTCTACGGGCTGCACGCCGGGGTCGAGCTGGTTCCGCCGGAGCGGCTCAGCGGCGACGCCGTGCTGGCCGCGATCAGTGCCGGCACCACACCGGCCACCGTGCTCGGAGTGCCGTTCCACATCGGACTGCTCGCCTCCACCCGCCCGACCGGTCCACTGCCGCAGCTGCGGCGGATGACCACCGGAGGCGAGCTGGTGCCGGCCGCCGTCGCCCGGGCGTTCACCGACCGGTACGGGGTGCCCCTGGGCAACATGTACGGGATGACCGAGGTCGGGGTGATCGGCACCGACCTGCACGGCGCGCACCGACCGTCGATCGCCCCGGCGCCCGGCATCGAGGTCCGCGAGACCGGCGGTGAGCTGTGGGTGTCCTGCCCGGCGTCGCCGTACGTCGGACTGAGCGACCCGACCCGCTGGTCCGACGGTTGGCTGCACACCCGTGACGCCGGCACCGTCGATGAGGACACCGGCCTGGTCACGGTGCGCGGTCGACTCGACTCGCAGGTCTCCGTCGGCGGATTGAAGGTCGACCTGACCGAGGTGGAGGCCACCGTCGCCGAGTTGACCGGGGTGGCCGCCGCGGTGGTGGTCTGGGACGACGGCATCACCGCGTACGTCCAACCCGACGGCCCGCTGTCGGAGGAGACCCTGGACAAGCTCCTCGCCGAGCGGTTGGCCGGCTACAAACGGCCCCGGGCGCTGCACCTGCTCGATCAGTTGCCCCGTACCACCACCGGCAAGCTGGTCCGCTCGACCGACGCGCTGCGCTCGGCGGTCACCCCGTGACCGGGCCGCTGCACCACCTCGACGTCGACCTGCCCGCTCGCCCGCGCGGCGACCGCCAGGACGAGGCCCCCGCCCAGCTGCGGGTGACCGACCCGCAGGGGCTCGGCACCGGGTACCGGTCGCAACGGCAGCCCCGGCGCCGGCATCAACCGGCGCAGCCCGCCGTTCCGCAACCCCCGCCCGAGGGCCTTACCGACCGCCTCCTTGGCGGTCCACAGCCGCAGGAAGTCCACAGTCCGACCGGCCTCGGGCCGATCGTCCAACCAGGCCAGCTCGGCGGGCGGGAACCAGCGGCGGGCCAGCGCGAGCGCCGGCAGCGGGCGGATCCGCTCCACGTCCACCCCGACCGCACCGGCCCGACGGGCGGCGACCACCACCAGCCCGGCGGTGCGGCTGACGCTGACCGCCAGCTCGACCGACCCGGTCACCTCGTCGACCCTGACGGCCGGCCGTCCTTCGCGGTCGTGCGTCAGCACCAGCTCGGTCTCCGGGCGACCGAGCAGCAGAGCACCCGCCCGCCGCAACAGCACAGCGGCCGGATCCGGCTGACCGCCGGTGTCCCGACCGACCCACACGTAGGCGGTGTCCCGACCGGACACCGTCAGCTGAGCCACGCAGAGAGGGTATCCATGAGAGCCGAGGTCCGCGCCTTTGTCGTCGAGCAGCTCGCCGACATGAACTACGACGTCGAGGGGCTCGACGACGACACCACGCTCGGCCCCTCCGGCGTCGACCTGGAGTCTCTCGCCCTGGCCGACCTGTCCGTCCGGGTCGAGGACCGGTACGGCCTGACGTTCGCCGACGACGAGTCGGAGCAGCTGGCCCTCATGACGGTCGGCGAGTTCACCACCATGGTCGCCAATCGCGTCACCGAGGCGACGAGCGACAAAGCCTGATGAGCGGTCAGCCCGATCTGGGGCGAGCTGACCTGATGACCATGCTCGCCGAACTCACCGCGAAACCGGCTGCCGAGGTGTCCGACCGGATCGGCTCGATGGAGCTTGCCTGGCTGGTGCACCTCGTCGAGCAGCGCTACGAACGCCGGCTCGACATCACCGACGACGAACTGGCCGGCATCCGCACCGTCGACGACGCCCTGCTGGTGTTCCGGGCGGCGCTGACCGTCTCCGCAGATGGTTGAGGCGCGCGTCGCCCAGCTCACCGGTGTGCACGCGGTCAGCGCCCTGGGGCGGGGTGCCGATGCGCAGCTCGCCGGTGTGCTGGCCGGGGTGCCGGCGTTCGGACCGGTGGGCCGATTCGACACAGCCGCCCGCCGGGTCACCGTGGCGGCCACCCTGCCCGAGGTCGGTACGCTCCCCGACGAGCTGGCCGCAGCGATCGACGCGGCCTGTCGGGCGGCCGGTCTGGACCGCGCGCAGCGCGCCGGGTGCTCCCTGCTGCTCGCCGTGCACGGCGGCCCGGCCGTGGGCCCGACGCCGGCCGTGCTCGCCGGTCAGCTCGCCACCCGAGGTGGACTCTCGGGTCACACCCGGGTCTACACCAGCGCCTGCGTGTCGGCGAGCACGGCGGTGGCCGACGCCGCCGCTCGGATCACCCGGGGTGACGTCGAGCGGGTGGTGGTCGCGGCCGGCTACCTGGTGGAACCGGACCAGTTCGCGCTCTTCGACGCCGGTCGCGCCCTCGCGGTCGACGGGGCGGTCCGCCCGTTCAGCGCTGGCCGCCGGGGGTTGCTGCTGGGCGACGGGGTGGCCGCGGTGGTGCTGGAATCGAGCACCGGCAGACGGCGCGGTGTCGATCCGGTGGCCACAGTGGCTGGTTGGGGGCGGGCCGGTGACGCGTTCCATCCCTGCCAGCCGGAGCCTGGCGGCACCGGGTTGGCCCGCGCGGTCGACGGCGCGCTGCGCCGGGCCGGGCTGCCACCGGAGTCCGTCGGCTACGTCAACGCCAACGCGACAGGTACCGCGCAGAGCGACACCGCCGAGGCGGCCGCCCTGCGTCGGGCCCTCGGCGGGCATGCCAACCGGGTCCCGGTCAGCTCCACGAAGTCGGTGCACGGGCACGCGCTGGAGGCGTCCGGGTTGCTCGAACTGGTGGTCACCGCGCTCGCGCTGCGCCACGGCCAACTGCCGGTCAACGCCGGCTGGCTAGGCCGAGACGACTCCTGCCCCCTGAACGTCGTCATGGACCGTCCCCACCAGACGGAAGCCACCCACGCCCTGACCCTCAACGCCGCCTTCGGCGGCGCCAACACCGCTCTCCTGGTCGGCGTCGGATGACCGCCCCCATCTCCCCGCGATCTCGCACTTTCTGCCCCGACGAATCCGACCAAGCACCCAGATCGACGACCGAGACCGCAAGATCGCCGGGGGAGAGGGCCGGGGAGAGGGCTCGGGCCTTCTGGCCTGAGGGTGGGGACGTCGAGGGCACGGTGGCGGGGGTGCCGGGGTTTGTGCACTCGGACTTCGCGCCGGTGGTGGTGGCCGTCGCGGAACGGTGTCTGCGACGGGGGTACGGGTCGGCGGGAGTGCCCGCCGGGATGCGGACGGGGATCGTGCTGGTCAGCGCCAGCGGTGATCTCGCCAGCGCCCAGCACGTACGGGCCACCGTCGAGGCCGGCGGGCGGATCGGCCCACTGTTCTTCTTCCAGTCCGTGCCCAACAGCGTCGCCGGGCACATCGCGGCCCGCTGGAACCTGCGTGGCCCGGTGGTCTGCCTCAGCCCGACCGGCGACCCGTACACCGACGGCGTCGACGAGGCCGACCTGCTGCGCGACGACGGCGACGCCGACGAGGTGTTGCTGATCCTGATCGAACAGGCACCCGACAAGCCGACCGAGGCGGTCGCGGTGCTGCTGGGGGGAGGAGCACGACCATGAGGACACGGGGACTGCGCGGCGCACTGGCCGCCGACACCGAGCTGGGTGCGGGCAACGTCCTGGCCCGGGTACTGGCGCACGGCGCCGACCCGGACGGGCCCGGCCTGACCTTCGACACCGCCGTCGACGGGCACCCCGCCGAGACGCCACTGACGCTCGGGCGGCTCGACGAGCGGGTCGCCGCCCGCGCCGCCTGGCTGCACGAACAAGGGGTACGCCCTCGCGACCCGGTCGCCGTCTGGGCCACCGCCGCCGCCGACATGGTGCTCAGTTTCCTGGCGCTGGCCCGGCTCGGGGCGATCCCGGCGCTGATGAACGGCAAACTCCGCCCGGAGATCGCCGCCGAGTACATCCGCCGCCTGCGGGGCGTCGGTGTGCTGGCCGACGACGCGCACACCGCGTTGTTGGCCGGGCACGACCTGGGCGTACCCCTGCTCGGCACCCCCGCGCAGGCCGGCACGGGCGATCCGGCCACGGCCCCGGCGCACTACCGGCACCACCCGGACGACCCGATCGTGATCACCCACACCTCCGGGACGACCGGGGTGCCCAAGGCGGTGCTGCACTCGCACGCCAGCCTCTTCGCGGCCACCCGACACCTGCTCACCATGCCGCAGGCGCAGGGCACCACCCGGATCCTCAACGCGCTGCCCGCACCGCACACCGCCACGGTGCTGATGGTCAACCAGGCGCTGGGCAACCGCGCTCAGATGTTCCTGCTCTCCGAACAGGGCGGCGAGCAGGTGCTGGACGCGATCCAACGCTGGCGCCCCGACGGGGTGTTCGGTTTCTCGGTCACCTGGGCGGAGCTGGCCCGCTTCGACCTGTCCGGGTACGACCTGGACTCGGTGCGGCTGTGGTTCAACACCGGCGACGCCTCGCACGAGCCGCACATCCGCCGCCTCGTCGCGGTCGGTTGGCACGACACCGTCACCCGCGACGGGGTGGCGAAGGTGCCCGGCTCGGTCTTCATCGACGGGCTGGGCTCCAGCGAGATGGGGCACTCGATGTTCCACATCACCCACCGCGCCGACACCGACCGGTACGGCCGCTGCATCGGCCGCCCGTACCGGTTCGCCAAGGTCGCGGTGCTCGACGCCGACGGTGAGCCGGTGCCGGTCGGCGAGGTGGGTTTCCTGGGCATCGACTCACCGTCGCTGTTCCGGGGCTACTGGAACGACTCGGTCACCACCCACCGCTTCCGCCAGCGGGGCTGGTACCTCACCGGTGACCTGGTCCGCGCTGACGCCGACGGCCGCTACTACCACCTGGACCGGGCGGTGGACTCGGTCGACGCCGGTGACGGGCGGCGCTTCTACACAGCGCTGTCCGAGGAGCGCATCCTCGCCGCCTGCCCGGACGTCACCGACTGCACCGTGGTGATCGTCGCCGAGGCCGGCGCGGTCGTCACCGACGTGCTGCTGGAGTTGGCCGCCGGCGCCGACGAGGCCGAGGACCGCACCGATCGGGTCCGCGCCGCCCTCGGCCCGGACGTCGGCGCCACACTGCGCCGGGTCGTGCCGGTGGGCTCCGCCGACATCCCGGTCACCGTGACCGGCAAGGTCCGCAAGGTGGTCCTGCGCGAGCGCTACCTCACCGAGGCCACTTCGTGAGCGCGTTGATCACGGGGATGGGTCTGTTCACCCCGGTCGGGCGGGGCGTCGAGGAGACCTTCGACGCGCTGACCACCGGCCGGTCCGGGCTGACCCGCCCGCCCGAGGGGCACCCGGCGAGCAAGTCGCTGGACGTCGCCGGCCTGCTGCCCGACATCGACCCGCGCACCGTCGCCTCCGGGCCGGAGACCCGGGTGCTGGACCGGATCGTCGTCCTCGCCCTGCTCGCCGCGGCCGACGCTCTCGCCGACGCCGGCATCGAGGTGGGCCGCGACGTCGACCCCGACCGGATCGGTGTGATCGTCGGTGGGGTCGGCGGGATGGCCACCCTGGAGTCGCAGGTGCTGGCCCGGGCGGCCCGGGGTCGGGCGGCGGTCAGCCCGTACCTGCTCACCGGGATCCTGCCGAACATGCCGGCGGCGCGGATCGCCATCGCGCACGGCATCCGGGGCTACAGCTCGTCGGTCGGCACCGCCTGCGCCTCCGGCGCCCAGGCGGTCGCCGACGGGGTGCGGCTCATCGCGACCGGCGAGGTCGACGTGGTGCTCTGCGGTGCCAGCGAGGCACCGCTCTTCCCGACCTTCGCCGACACCTTCGGCAACGCGCGGGCGTTGGCGCGCGCCGGCACCGACCCGGGCCGGGCGAGTCGACCCTTCGACACCTCCCGCAGCGGGTTCGTTCTGTCCGAGGGGGCCGCGCTGCTGGTGCTCGAACGCGCTGAGCACGCCGCGGCGCGCGGCGTCGCCGGGTACGCCGAGGTTGCCGGCCACGGCGCGACGACGGACGCGTACCACCCGACCGCGCCCCGCCCGGACGGCGCCGGCGCGGCGGCGTGCATCCGCCGGGCGCTGCGCAGCGCCGGTGTGCCGGCGGCGGCGGTCGGCTACGTCAACGCGCACGGCACCGGCACGAAGCTCGGTGACATCGCGGAGACCACCGCCCTCGCCGACGTCTTCGGCGTCGGCGGTGTGCCGGTCAGCTCCACCAAGGCCCTCACCGGTCACCTGTTGGGGGCCTCCGGGGTGCTGGAGGCGGCGGCCACCGCGTTGGCGCTCGGTCGGGGGCTGCTGCCGCCGACGTACCACCTCGACGATCCGGACCCGGCCTGCCCGGCGGACCACATCCGTGGCAACCCCCGCAAGGCCGACCTGGAGTACGCGGTCACCAACTCGTTCGGGTTCGGCGGCCAGAACGTGAGCCTGCTGCTGGCACGCGTCGCCGAGCCGAGGGGGTGATCGAGGCGGCATCCCGGGCGGGGTGTGCCCGGACGGCAACACAGGGGGAATCGGGTGGGAAGGGTTTCAGGGGACATGGACATCCGTGGTATTGACCACATCGAACTCTACGTGGGGGACGCCCGACAGGCGGCCTTCTACTTCAGCACCGCCGTCGGCTTCGAAATCTGTGGCCAGGGTGGTCCGGAGACCGGGCTGGCGGGGCAGCGCTCGCTGCTGCTCTGCCACGGCGACATCCGGTTGCTGCTCACCTCCGGGTTGAGCGCCGCGCACCCGGCGGCGCGGTACGTGCAACGCCACGGGGACGGCATCGGGGTCGTCGCGGTCGAGGTCGACGACGTGTCGGCCGCGTACGCCGAGCTCGTGGGTCGGGGCGCGACCGGGGTGACGCCGCCGACCACCCACACCGGCGCGGACGCCGAGGTGGTGATCGCCGAGGTGGACGGCTTCGCCGACGTGCGACACCGGCTGGTGCAGCGCCGGGGCGAGGGGAGCGGGTTCCTGCCCGGCGCCATCACCGCGGCGGCGTCCACGACGGACGGCCACCCGCCGGTGCTCGCCGAGATCGACCACCTGGCGGTCTGCGTGCCGCCCGGCCAGCTCGACGAGACGGTCCGGCACTTCGAGGCGCTGTTCGACTTCGCGCAGATCTTCGAGGAGCACATCGAGGTCGACGGGCAGGGAATGAACTCCAAGGTGGTGCAGAGCCCGTCCGGGCGGGTCACCGTGGTGCTGCTCGAACCGGACCGCACCCGGCGGCCCGGGCAGATCGACGCGTTCCTCGACCAGCACGCCGGTGGGGGAGTGCAGCACCTGGGGCTGCGCACCGACGACATCGTCGGCGCGGTGGAGGCACTGGGCCGGCGCGGGGTGCGCTTCGCCGGCACCCCTGCCAGCTACTACGACGCCCTGGAGGCGCGGGTCGGTCGGGTCGACGCCCCGCTGCACCGGCTGCGCGAGCTGGGTGTGCTTGTCGACTCCGACCACGACGGTCAGCTGTTGCAGATCTTCGCCGAGTCGATGCACGTGCGTCGCACGCTCTTCCTGGAGCTGATCGAGCGGCGCGGCGCGCGGGGCTTCGGCAGCGGCAACATCAAGGCGCTCTACGAGGCCAAGGAGCGGGAGTTGGCCGCCGTGGCGGCCACACCACAGGGGGTGGGGGCGTGAGCGCGAGGAGTGAGCCGGGTTTGCGAGCCCCGCAGTCGCGAACCAGGGAGGCACAGTGACCGCGACCGACTACGAGCCGACGTTGACTGCCGAGGAGCAGGCGCTGCTGCCGTCCGACGACGACGTGCGGCACTACGCCGAACACGGCTGGTACCTGTCGGGAAAGGTGTTCACCGACGACGAGGTGGACGCCCTCGCCGCCGCCGCACAGCGCTACTACGACGGTGAGCGGGACCGCCGGCTCCCGGTGCGCCCACCGAAGTTGGCCTACTGGGAGCCGTCCAAGGGCCCGGTGCAGCGACACAACGACTACGTCCATCACGAACACGACGGGCTCGGCGCGATCCTGCGCAAGCCGCTGCTCGGCGCGGTCGCCGCCCGGCTGGCCCAGGCCGACGAGATCAGGGTCTTCCAGTCCACGTTGATCTACAAGCCGCCGATCTCCGGCGAGCCGAGCAACATCGTGCCCTGGCACTTCGACAAGCACTACTGGGCCTCCTCGTCGTCGGAGAGGATGCTCACCGCGTTCATCCCCTTCCACGACTGCGGGGAGGAGATGGGCACCATCACCATGGTCGACGGTTCGCACCGGTGGAAGGAGATCGGCGCGGACGACACAGTGGTGCGGCACTTCGCCGACCGGGACCGCAGCCAGCTGGAGGAGATGCTCGCCGAGAACGCCGCGTACAACGGCGCGGAGATCCGCAAGATCCCGATGGTGATCCCCAAGGGACACGTGAGCTTCCACCACTGCCGCACCTACCACGGCAGCGGCCCCAACGTCAGCGGTCGCCCCCGACAGGCGATCTCGCTGCACCTACAGGACGGCGACAACGCCTGGCGGGAGTATCCGCTCTCCGACGGCACGCTCGCCGCGTACAACCACGACGTGCTGGTCCGCCGCACCCACGACGGGCGGCCGGACTACGCGGACCCCGACTACTGCCCGGTCATCTGGCGCCACCGCGCCCAGCAGGGAGGCTGACATGTCACGGTACGACTGGGGTAAGACGCACCCGGGCATCGAGCGGTTGGAGCGGGCGGTGACCGACCGGCGCGACGCCGTGGTCGAGCACCCGCTCTACGCCAACCTCGACACCCACGAGGCGCTGGTCACCTTCATGCAGCACCACGTCTTCGCGGTCTGGGACTTCATGTCCCTGCTGAAGTCGCTGCAACGGCAACTGACCTGCGTCACCGTGCCGTGGATCCCGACCGGCCCGACCGGCAGCCGCCGCCTCATCAACGACATCGTCATGGTCGAGGAGAGCGACGAGCTGGGCGGCGGCTACATCAGCCACTTCGAGCTGTACGTGCAGGGCATGGCCGAGGCCGGCGCGGACACCACGGCGGTGAACGCCCTCATCGACCTGCTGCGCGCCGGGCGGCCGGTCACCGAGGCGCTCGCCGAGGCCGGGGTGCCGGCCGCGTCGGCGAGGTTCGCCGCGACCACCTGGCAGATCATCGAGTCCACCCCGGTGCACTGCCAGGCGGCGGCCTTCGCGTTCGGCCGGGAGGACCTGATCCCGGACATGTTCACCCAGGTCGTCTCCGTCAACGAGCACAGCAACCGGCTGCACACCTTCGTCGACTACCTGGAGCGGCACATCGAGGTCGACGGCGAACAGCACACCCCGATGGCCATGCAGATGCTCGCCGACCTGTGCGGCGACGACGACAGCAGGTGGCAGGAGTGCGCCGACACTGTCAACACCGCCCTCGCTGCCCGGGCCCGGCTCTGGGACGACATCCTGGCCGCCATCAAGGGGCCTGCGTGACCGACGCCGACCCGGTCCGGCTCTACCGCACGGTCCGGCTGATCCGCCGGTTCGAGGAACGGGCGGTGGAGCTGGTCCACGGCGGCCAGATTGTCGGCGGCATCCACCCGTACCTCGGTCAGGAGGGGATCGCCGCCGGCGTCTGCGCCGCGCTGGACGCCGACGACGTGCTCGCCGGCACCCACCGCGGGCACGGGCACGTCCTGGCCCGCGGGGCCGACCCGGCCCGGATGCTCGCCGAGCTGTGCGGCCGGCTCACCGGCCTCAACGCCGGCCGGGGCGGTTCGATGCACGCCGCCGACCTGAGCATCGGCGTGCTCGGCGCCAACGCGATCGTCGGCGCCTCCGGGGCGATCATCACGGGTGCGGTCTGGGCCCACCGCCGCCAAGGCCGTGACACCGTCGGGGTGAGCTTCTTCGGCGACGGCGCGGTCAACGAGGGGATGCTGCTGGAGGCGTTCAACCTGGCCGCGCTCTGGCGGGTGCCGGTGCTGTTCGTCTGCGAGAACAACGGTTACGCCACCACCATGCCGGTCTCCGGAGCGGTGGCCGGCAGCATCGCCGGCCGGGCCGCCGCGTTCGACATCCCGGCCGTCCAGGTCGACGGCCAGGACCCCGAGACGGTACGCGTCGCCGCGTCCGCCGCCGTCGACCGGATGCGCGCCGGCGGCGGCCCCGAGCTGATCGAGGCCCGGACCTACCGCTTCGACGTCCACCACACCTTCGAACACGCGGTACGCCTCGACGGCTACCGGCCACCCGACGAGGTGACCCGTGGTCGGGCCCGGGACCCGGTGCGCATCCAGGGCGAACGCCTCACCGACACCGACCGGGCCGCCGTGGACGCCGAGGTCGAGGCGACCCTCGACGCGGCGGTGCGGTTCGCCCTGGGCAGCCCGGAACCCGACCCGGCCGACGCGTTGACCTACCTGTACGCCAGCGGCCTGACCGCCCGCACCGGAGGTGGTTGAGGTGCCCCGACTGTCGTACCGCCGGGCGCTGACCCGGGCCCTCGCCGACGAGTTGGCCCGCGACGAGGCGGTGTTCCTGCTCGGCGAGGACGTCCAGGTCGGGGCGTCGCTGGTGACCACCGGGCTGGCCAAGCGGTTCGGGACCGAACGGGTCCGCGACACCCCCCTGTCGGAGCAGGCGTTCACCAGCTTCGCCACCGGGGCGGCGCTGGCCGGGCTGCGGCCGGTGATCGAGTTCCAGATCCCGTCGCTGCTGTTCCTGGTCTTCGAGCAGATCGTCAACCACGCGCACAAGTTCCCGCTGATGACCGGTGGGCAGTGCAGTGTCCCCGTCACCTACCTGGTGCCCGGCTCCGGCTCGCGTACCGGGTGGGCCGGGCAGCACTCCGACCACCCGTACAGCCTCTTCGCCCACGTCGGCGTGGTCACCGTCGTGCCGGCCACCCCGGCCGACGCGTACGGGCTGCTGGTCACCGCGATCCGCCACGACGACCCGGTGGTGGTGTTCGCGCCGGCCGGCGCGATGGACGTGCGCGACGACGTCGACGACCTGGCGCCGGTGCCGCTGGGCCGGGGCCGGATCCACCGCTTCGGCGACGACGTGACAGTGGTCGCGATCGGGCACCTGGTGCACGACGCGCTCGCTGTCGCCGAGGAGTTGGCCGACCAGGTCTCGGTGGAGGTGTTCGACCCGCGCACCCTGTACCCGTTCGACATCGACGGTCTCACCGAGTCGGTGGCCCGCACCGGACGCCTCGTGGTGCTCGACGACGGCAACCGTTCCTGCGGGATGGCCGCGGAGATCATCGCCTCGGTGGTGGAACGGGTCCGGCTGCTCGCCCCGCCGCGCCGGGTCACCCGCCCGGACGGGGCGGTGCTGCCGTTCGCCCCAGCACTGGACCGGGCCGTCCAGCCCGGCCGGGACCAGCTCGCCACCGCCATCCACCTGACCCTGAAGGACGGCTCATGATCGACCCGAACTATCCGTGGCCAGCGGCCGACCGGGCCTGGACCGACCTTCCCGAGCCGGCCCGTCGGGCCATGGTGGCCAGTGGGGCGGCGGCCTGGGAGCAGGTCTTCCACGGCCGGGCCACCTACAACAAGCAGTGGCGGTTGGCCCGCCCCCCGGTGCTCACCGCCGACGCCTGGCGGGAGCTCAACGAGGTCTGCGACCGGCTGGCCCAGCTCATCCTCGACGCCTGCCGTCGGCGGGCCGGCACCGCCGGTGAGCTGCGCCGGCTGCTCGGCGTGCCGGCGGGGGAGACCCGGCTGCTGGACGAGGCCGAGCCGCTGACCGAGGCGCTGCTGGCCGCGTACCGCCCGGACGTGATCTTCTCCGCCGGGGTGCCGAAGTTCGTCGAGTACAACATCGACAGCAGCCTCGGCGGCGGGTTCGACGCCGACACCGTCATCCAGCGGTACGCGGGCCTCTACCGGGAGCACGGCCTCCTCGACGAGCTGCCGGTGCGGGCCGCGCCGTCGCTGCTGGACCAGCGGTTCGTGGCGATCCGCGAGGAACTGCGGCTGCCCGAGGGCGCCCGGGTGGCGTTGCTGATGGACTTCGACGGCGACTACCCGGGCCTCGACGACCCGCAGACGTTCATCCGGATCCTCGACCCTCTCGCCGTACGGGCCCGGGACTTCGGCATCGACCTGGTCATCGCCCCGGTCGCCACCGCCACCGTGGACGCCGACAAGCGCCTGGTCGTCGACGGCGCTCCGGTCGACGCGCTGTTCCGGTTGTTCGTGCCCAACCGGGTCACCCCGACCGCCGGCCTGGACGCGGTGGCCGTGGCCCTCGCCGCCGGCACCCTACCGATGTTCGTGTCGGCGGCGGCCTGGCTGCTCGGTAACAAGACCACGTTCGGTTGGCTGTGGGAGGACGTGGACGGGCTGCCCGCCGACGACCAGGCACTGATCCGCCGGCACGTGCCGTACACGGTGCCGTTGACCGCCGCGGTGCTCGACCGGGCCATCGCCGAGCAGGCCACGCTGGTGGCGAAGCCGGCCGACGGTTCGGCCGGGCACGGCGTGCTGCTCGGCCCGGAGTTGAGCGCGGCGGACTGGGCCGACGGTGTGCGGGCCGCCGTCGACCAGGGCGGGGCCATCCTCCAGGAGTACCTGCCGACCGACCGGGTGTCGATGGACTTCGTCCAGATCGAGACGGGTGAGACGGTCACCGCCGACGTCCCGTACTCCCTGGCCCCGTACCTGTTCGGCCGGCACGCCTCCGGCGGCCTGGCCCGGGTCGGCTACCCCGGCTGCGACGGAATCCTCAACCTGGCCCACGGCGTCCTCCTGACCGGAATCCTCCTGACCAACTGACCCCGGTTCTCTCCCGGTGATCATGAGGTTAGCGGGGCTCTGAGCCGCTCCTGGCCTCGCCAACCTCATGATCACCGGGGTGGTGGAGCCGGCGGGAGAGGGTGCGGAGGGTTTGGGCTGTTGCTATGGCGTCGCTGCGGGCGCTGCCGTGGCGGCCGTCGGTGCTGTAGAGGGTGGGGTCGGCCGTCAGGGGATGGTCGGTCAGGTGCACGTGGATCGTGTTCAGGCGTTCGGCCAGGCTTGCGGTGTGTGCCGACAGGCGGCGCATCCGTTCGCCTAGGCCGGTCCGGAGGTGCTCGGGCACCGCCAGGCTGTGCGAGACGTCGAACATGCCCAGGGTGATCACGTCGGCGCCCACGTGGCGCAGCGCTGTGATCATCGCGGTCAGCTCGGCGTCCACCGCCTCCGCGTCGTACGCCGGGTGGAAGGCGTCGTTGCCGCCGCAGACAACCAGCGCGAGGTCCGGGGCGAAGGCCAGCGCCGGGGCGAGCTGGGTGGCCCGCACCTGGTGCGCGCGCAGCCCGCGTCGACCCAGATTCCGGTACGCCAGCTCGGGGCGCACGGCGCTCAGCTCGGCGGCCACCCGGTCGACCCACTGCACGTCCGGGTAGCCCGGTGTCGGCTCACACATGCCCTCCACGACGCTGTCGCCGAGCGCCACGAACCGCCGCCACGGGTGCTCGTGCAGCAGTTCGGCGGCCTCCCCGGGGCGCAGACAGTACGGGTCCGTCGATTCGGTGAACGTCGATGGCATGCCGGCACGCTAGCCGACCGCCGGGCCGCCGGGCCAGGCTCAGCCGGTCAGGCTGACCTCGGCCAGGTAGACACAGGTCCGCCCCTCGTGCGACGAGTAGTAGCTCACCCACAGCAGGTCGTCGTGCCAGACCAGGCCGGGGTAGCTGGTGTCACCGCCGGACGGCAGCGCGACCAGCTCGGTCAGCTCGCCACGGTCCGGGTCGACGACGCAGATCGAGGTGCGGACCTCGCCGTCGTGCAGGCGCAGCCCGGCCAGCAGCAGCCCGTCGGGCAGACGGAGCAGCGTCGGCCCGCCCACCTGGACACCCAGGTCGGTCCAGGTCCAGTCCCGGTACGGCGGCACGGCCCGGCCGAGCTGCGCGCTCGCGGTGGCCGCGTCCCGCCGCAGCAGGCAGAGGGCGGTGCCGTCCGGGGCGAAGACCAGGCCGGACTCGTTGGGGTACCCGTCCTCGAACAGCGTCGGCACCCAGGGCCGAAGGTCCACCCCGTCCGTGCTGCGGTAGAGCCGGGCGAACCTCGGCTCCCGGGTGGCGTAGCCGACGCCGTACATCACGTCGTCGTGCCAGGCCGCCCGCCACACCCAGACGCCCGGCTCGCCCACCGGGGTCGGATCGCCCCAGGCGTGCCCGTCGGCGGAGAGCCACGTCACCGTCTGGAACGTCTTGGTGGCCTCGCCGGTGGCGGCCGCAGCCAGCAGTTGCAGCCGCCCGTCGGGGCGCGTCACGAAGCGTGGGTCGCGCAGGTCGACGCCGGCCTGCCGGATGACCGTCGCGGAAGCCCAGGACCGGCCGTCGGTCGAGGTCAGCACCCGGATCACGCCGTCGTCGCTGAGGTGGGTCCGGGCCTCCCGGAAGGCGCAGAACCAGCTCCCGGCGTACCGGACGAGGTCGGTGAACGCGCTGTGCGGCGCGCTGTCGCCGATCCGGCGCACGGCGGTGACCTCGGCGGTGCGGCGGCGGGTGGGTGACGACGTCATACGCGGCGGCCTCCAGGTGCGGTGACGACGATGGACGTTAGCCGTCCCCGGCCGACGCCCGCGCGGCCGGCAGCCGAACGTCCGACGAACAACGCGCGGCCGCTGTCGGATTGGCGTCGTGGACGACGTGACGTCGGCGCGCTGGGGTGGGCTGTTGGCACCCACCGCCCACGATGGGCGGTGGGCCGACCGCACGGTGGGAGCCCCGGGCCAGGTGGCGGAGGAGGTGGCTGACGATGCTCGGTTCGTTCCTTCAGGCCCTCGCGACGAAACTGGTCGAGGAGATCCTCAAGCTTCTGGTGCAGTGGCTGGCGCCGAAGGCGCTGCGGTCGGTGCCGCACCGCGTCTCGCCGAACTGCCCACGCTGCGACGGGTACGGGGTCCGCCGGTGGGCGCCCGGCGGCATGTGGATGTTCCTGCCGTCCCTGCTGGCCTTCGCCTGGGGCTTCGGGTTCACACTGCTAGGTGTGCCGGTGGTCGTGCTCACTGTGGTCGCCGTGCTGGTCTCCGACGGCGTCGGCGGAGTGCCGACCGCGCTGCTCGCGCCGCTCGGCCTGCTGGTCCCCGCCGCGCTGATGATCGCGGGCGCGTTCGGCCTGGCGCACTACCACAGCTACCCGCCGAAGTGGTGCGCCCGCTGCCACGGCCGGTGGCCACGCCGGGAGCGGGACGAATACCTACGGGCGTCGGCCCCGGTGGTGACCTGCGGCTGCGGTCAGCGGCTCCGGGTGCCCCGGACGGCCCCGGGGGCGCGACTGCGCTGCCCACGTTGCCGTACCGAACACGCCACTCCGGCCCCGGCCGGGCGCTGACGGGCCCCAGCCGGTACGGATTCAGCGGGCCACGCTGTGCTCGGCGAGGAGTTCGCCGAGCACTCGCCCGGCCCACCCGGCCTTGGCCGCGTCGCGATCGTCCAGGGTGATCAGCGCCTTCCACAGCGCCCACCCTCGTCCCCGGGCCCAGGTGGCGTCGTCCAGACCGAGCGCGGCGCGGAAGGCGACCCGGCTCGGGCCGTGCAGCAGGGTCCAGGCGATCACGGTGTCGCAGGCGGGGTCGCCCACGCCGGAGCAGCCGAAGTCGATGACGGCGGCGAGCCGGCCCTCGCGGACCAGCAGGTTGCCGGACGCGACGTCGCCGTGGAACCAGACCGCCGGCCCGGCCCAGGTGGCGTCGAGGGCGGTCTGCCAGATGCCGGTGACCGTGTCCACGGGCAGCCGCGCCCGGTTCGTCTCGATCGCCGCCCGGGTCTCCGCGTCGTACGTGGACAGCGGACCACCCCGCCAGGCGCTGTGCGGGCCGGCCGCCGGGCCGTCGGTGGCGTCCACGCGGCGCAGGGTCCGCAGGAAGGCGGCGAGGTCGGTGGCGAACCGGGTCAGGTCGTCGATCCGCTCCCCGTGGGCGGTCCGCCCGTCGATCCAGCGATAGACCGACCACGGGTACGGGTATCCGGCCCCGGGCCGGCCGTACCCGAGCGGCGTGGGGATCTGCACCGGTAACTGTGGCCCGAGCACCGGCAGCCAGCGCTGCTCCTTGGCGACCTGGAGGGCGTACCCCGCGCCGCTGGGCAGCCGCACGGTCATCTCCCGGCCCAGGTGGAACGTGCGGTTGTCCCAGCCGTCGACCTCGACGGGGCGTACCGGCAGGTGCGCCCACTGGGGGAACTGCTCCGCCACCAGTCGGCGGACCAGGGCCCCGTCGATCCGGTCGGCCACGCCGGCGTCGGTCACCGGCACGCCTGGCGGCGGCTGCGCGCTCATCCGTCCGAGCCTGCGGCAGCCGGGCACGCCCCGCAACCGGTTTGCCCGGCGTCCGGAGGAGGGTGACAGCAGGAGTAGCGCAGGTCGGGTCAAATGGAGATTGTGGCGACCATCCGCGCTCGACTAGCCGCCGTCCGCGCCGCCTGGCGTGCCGGTGCCCCCACCGCGGCCCCCGGCCGCCCGACCCGCAGTGGACGGCCTCGGCCGGCTACCGTCGCATCGCGCGCCCTACGCCCTGGCCGACCGTCGACAACCCGGCTGGAGTTGGCCCCGAGCGCCCCCCTGGAACTCAAACCGGACCCGTGGCAACGGTTGCTCGGCCTGGGGAGCATTCTGTCGGTGATCGTCCTCGCGGTCGGGCTGTTCATCACCAATGCGGCCAACCGTGCGCAACAGGAGGCCAACCGTGAGCAGCAACGCCTCACCGCGCAGGGGCAGATCACCGACCGCTTCACCGCGTCGATCGAACAGTTGGGGCAGCCCGGCGCCGAGAAGCTGGACGTACGCCTGGGTGCTATCCACGCCCTGCGACGGATCATGCGCGATTCTGCGGCCGATCGTCCTGCCGTGGTGGAGATCCTGTCGGCGTTCGTCCGCGTCCACTCCGTCGGCGGGGCGGCTGCTCCCACCGACGGGGCCACGGAAGCCGCCTCGTTCGAGGACACCCGGGTACGACCCCCGGTCGACATCCACGCCGCTCTGGCCGCGCTCGGCGACAGTGACTCGCTCAGCGGCCGGCCGGATCTGACCCGCGTCGACCTGTCCCGCACCGATCTACGCGGGATGGATCTGGCCGGAATGAACCTGGGCCTGGCGAATCTGGAAGGGGCGAACCTCTCCGACGCCGACCTGACCGAGGCGGACCTGGCGGGCGCCAACCTGACCGACGTCGAGCTGATCGACACGGAGCTGCGCGGCGCCAACCTCAGCAGGGTTGACCTGCAGCACGTGCAGATGAACCGGGCGCGACTGGACCACGCCACCCTCGCCGGGTCGAGCCTGGTCGAGGCGAGCCTGCGTTTTGCCGTGCTGACCGACGTGGACCTGTCCGCTGCCGATCTGACCGACGCGGACCTGACGGGCGCGGACCTGACGGGCGCGGACCTGTTCGGCGTCGACCTGCTCGGCGTCGACCTGACTGAGGCGAACATCGAGCGGGCGAAACTGCTCCTGGATTGGAACATCCAGTGCGCTTACGTGGACGACTGGACGCGCCTGCCGGCCGGAGTGACCCGGCCGGCAGCCGACGCTCACACCAACGACCCAGAGTGCCGGGCCCGTCGGGCAAAGCGGGCAGCGGTGCGGTAGGACCTCGCGAGGCAGGCTGGGGCCGGTCAGGGTGTGGTGACGGGGGTGCGCCGCGCTGGTGTCTCCGGGCCGGAGGCTTTGTGCAACAGCGGGTACGCGGTGACCACCAGGCACGCCGCTGCCATGGTCAGCAGGGCCGGGGTGAGCCCCAGAGCGTCCACCGACCAGCCGCCGAGCAGCGCGCCGACCGGCAACCCGACGAACGCCAACGAACCGGCGATGCCGATCACCCGGGTCTGCAACTCCGGCGGCACCCGCTCGTAGAGCGCCACCCCGAGCAGCGGGTTGACGGCCGCGATGCCGATTCCGGACAGGAACGTCACTACGAGCACCACCGGCAGTTCGTCGCTGATCGCCAGCGCCACCAGCCGGGGTGTGCCGGCGACCAGTACGCCGACCAGGAACGTCAGTCGTCGGGGTAGGCGGGGCCCGAGCGCGGTGAACAGCAGGTTGCCCAGCAGCGCGCCCGCCGAGAACGCGGCCAGCACCAGGCCGAGACCGCTCGGGCCGTGCAGCTCCCGGGCGACCCAGACCGGGATGTAGACGGCAACGCTGGCGTTGGCCACCATGTTCAGCGCCGAGATGACGGCGAGCATGCCGAGCAGCGGCCGGTCCCGACCCAGGTAGCTGAAGCCGCCCCGCAGAGCGCGCAGATAGCTCTCCGGCTGGGCGGGTTGCGTCGGGGCGGCCGTCGGGCGGACCAGGACGCCGATGAGCAGCGCGCAGACGCCGAAGCTGGCCGCGTCGATGAGGATCGCCTCGGTCACCCCGAACGCGGCGATCAGCAGGCCGCCCACGGCCGCGCCGAACAGGGTCATCACCCGGCTGAGCCCGTCGTACGCGGAGGTCAGCCGGATCAGCGGCACTCCGGCGGCCTCCGCGGCCGGGCGGAACATCACGTGCTTCACCCGGTCCCCGATGCCCCGCAGCGCGCCGGCCACCGCGACGAGCGCCACGAGTGGGGCGAAGCCCAACCACGGGGTCAGCGCGACGACGACCATCGCCACGGCGCTGCCCGCGTCGCAGAGGATCGAGGTACGGCGCAGGCCGATCCGGTCCGCCCAGGGTGTGCCCAACGCGCTGGACAGCAGGTACGGCAGGGTTTCGGCGAACGCGACCAGGCCCATCTTGGTGGGGCTGCCGGTGGTGACCAGCACCAGCCACGGGATGGTCACCACCGAGATGCGGGTGCCCAGGTTGGAGATCAGGTCCGCGCTGACGAGGACGACCAGTTGCCGGCGGGGAGTCACGACCCGACCGCCGCCGCCCGACGCGTCGCGTACCGCTCGCGCAGCGCCCGCTTGTTCACCTTCATCGACCGGTTCGCCGGCAGTCGGTCGATGAACTCCACAGCGGCCGGTGCCCACATCTCGTTGAGTTCGGCGGTCACCAGGTCGATCAGCTCCGCCCCGGTGACCGTAGCGCCCGGCCCGAGCACCACGTACGCGTACGGGACCTCGCCGGCCGTCTCGTCCGGCACGCCGATCACGGCGGCGGCCCGTACCTGCGGGTGGCCGGCCAGCACGTCCTCGATGGGGCGGCAGAAAATCGGCCAGCTCCGCCGTTGCGTGAGGATCGCGTCGTCTGCCCGGTCGACGAGGTAGAGGTAGCCGTCGTCGTCGAGGTGGCCGATGTCGCGGGTCCGCACCCACCCGTCGACGAGCGTCTGCGCGGTCAGCTCCGGCTGACCGTGGTAACCGGCGAAGCTCAGTCGGGTCTGCACCCACACCGCGCCGTCGCGGCCCGTCGGCAGGATCGCGCCGTCGTCGCCGCGAATCTCGATGCGCACGTCGCCGTAGGGTCGCCCGCAGGACCGCAGCCGCTCCGGGTGCTCCGGATCGTCGGTCAGCCCGGGCAGCGCGGTGATCACGACCGCCTCGCTGAGGCCGTACACGATGCGCAGCACCGGGCCGAACCGCGCGATGGCCTGGCGCAGCCGGGCGGGCGCGGCGGGCCCGGCGCCCACGTTGAACATGAACATGGCGGAGAAGTCCGCGCCGACAAGCGCCGGGTGGTCCAACACCTCGTAGAGCATCGGCGGGGTGACGAAGGTCGAGTTGATCCCCTCCCGTTGCACGGTGTCCACGAAGGCCGCCGGGTCCCAGTCGTCGCGCAGGAACAGCACCCCGCCGGTGAACAGGTTGAACAGCGTGGTGATCTGCCCGCTGGCCAGCCACATCGGCGAGTGCGACAGGTGCCGCAGCAGAGGGAACCCGGCGGCGCGGAAATCGGCCGCCAGGGCGAGGATCTGGGCGTAGAAACTCTCCCGGTGGTGCACCAGCTTGGGGCTTCCGGTGGTGCCGCTGGTCTGGAGGAACGACTCGGGCGCCGGCACGGGCGCCGGCAGCTCCGCCACGTCGACGTCGGCGTCGGCGGTGAGGTCGGGGCCGGCGCCGCCCGGGCCCAGACAGCAGACCGGTGTGCCGTGCAGCGCGGCGGCCAGCTCCGGGCCCAGACTGGCGCGGTCCCGGGCGTCGTAGACGAGGGCGTCCGGGCGGGCCAACCGGATGAACTCGTCGACCTCCCGGCGTGCGGTCACCGGGGCGACCCACATCGTCCGGCAACCGAGCAGATGCAGGGCGAGTTGCAGCAGGGGACCCTCGACCGCGTTCGCGACGGTCACCAGCACCGCCGACCCGGGCCGTACTCCGTGCCGGGTCAACGTCGCGGCCATCGCCCGGACCCGCGCGGCGGCCTCAATGTAGGTGAGTCGCCGATCGGCACCGACCAACGCCTCCCGGTCGCCGAATTCGGCGAAGAGGTCCAACACCCTGTGCACGTAGGTCGTGGTGTGCCCGGGTCCGTCAGTCATCCGGCAGCCCCCATCCGAGAAAGCGGCGGTCCCGGGCAGCTCCCGGTGACGACGCGACGGTGGCGCGCTTGGGCGACCGCACCGCCGCCGCCTGGAAGCCTAGGCGGGAAACGGCTGGTCGGAACCGTGCCGACGGGCGGTCCGAGCGGCCCGCCGGACATTTGATCGCGTCGATCAGGTTGATTGACGCCCGTCAGCGGCGGCGGCTAGGTTTCTGGACCATCGTCCAGGCGGGCGCCGTCAGCGGACGGCCCTGGGCTGCCACACGATGGAGGTTCCATGGCAACGGCAACCCCGAAGAGATGGCCTGTCATCGCCGCTGCGGCCGCGCTGTTGGTCGCCGGCGCACCCGCCGTCGTCGCCAGCGCCGGTCCGTCCGGCACCGCCGCCAGCCGACCCGACCGCGCCGAGTGGGCGGGCAGTTGGGCCACCGCTGTCACCCGGGGCAACTCGGTCGGGTTGACCAACACCGGCCTCAACGACCAGAGCGTCCGGATGATCGTGCACGTGTCGGTGGGCGGCCCGGCGCTGCGGGTCCGCCTGAGCAACCTCTACGGCGAGCAGGCGGTCACTGTCGGCCGCGCCACCGTCGCCCGGCCGAACACCGCGACCCCCGACGACCTCTCCGACATCGACGCGGCGTCGGTGCGTCCGCTGAGCTTCACCGGTGCCACCACGGCGACCATGAACCGGGGCGCCGAACTGCTCAGCGACCCGTTGGCCTTCCCGGTCGCGGACGACAGCGACCTGGTGGTCACCCTGCACTTCCCGACGCCGACCGGCCCGACCACGTTCCACGGGCAGTCCCAGCAGGCCAACTTCATCGGCGCCGGGGATCTGACCGGGGCCGCCGAGGGCACCGGGTTCACCACCCGTCCCACCTGCTGCTGGTTCTTCCTCTCCGGCGTCGACGTGCAGCGCAAGGGCAGCCCCGGCGCGCTGGTCGTGCTCAGCGACTCCATCGGTGACGGCAACGGCAGCACCGTCAACGCCAACCGGCGCTGGCCCGACCTGCTCTCCGACCGGCTGCTCGCCGACCGGCCGGACAAGCGCACCCCGGGCGTGCTCAACCTGAGCCTGGCCGGCAACCGGCTCAACCACGAGGGCACCGAGCCGGGCGACGGCAACTACCCGGGCTACTACCAGCTCGGCCCGAACGCGGCGGCCCGGCTCAACGAGGACGTATTCCCGCAGACCGGGGTGCGTACCGTCGTCACCCACCTGGGCATCAACGACATCTGGATGTCGAACGACTCACCCGAGGCGATCATCGGCACGCTGCGGCAGATCAACCAGCAGCTCCAGCAGCGCGGGCTGACCAGTCTGGTGGCCACGCTGACGCCGTACGAGGGGCACGGCGCGCCGGGCGTGTGGACGCCGCAGAAGGAGGCCACCCGCCAGGCGGTGAACGCGTACCTGCGCGGCAGTCGGGAGTTCGACGGGCTGCTCGACTTCGACCGGGTGCTGCGCGACCCGGCCCGGCCCAGCCAACTGCTGCCCGCGTACGACTCGGGGGACCACATCCACCCGAACGACGCCGGTAACCAGGCACTGGCCAACGCCGTGCCGCTGCGGCTGCTCGACCTGTGACATCGGCCGGGGGCGGCGGGTGATCCCCGCTGCCCCCGGTCACCGACATCGGCGGGGAGGAGTTGGCCGTGGACGTGGAGGAGATACTCACCGGCCTGTACAGCGAAGAGGGTAGACAGGACCCGTACCCGTGGTACGCGGACCTGCACCGGCTCGGCCCGATCAGCGCGGTGCCGGCGCGCGCCGAGCACCGGACGGTGGCCGCCGTCGCGGTCGGCTACGACCTCGTCGACGGGTTGCTGCGCGATCCGGAGTGGACGAAACAGCCGCCGCCGGGCTGGGAGGAGCAGGAAATCCTGCGGGCCCTCCAGACCTCGATGATGTTCGTCAACCCGCCCGATCACACCCGGATGCGGCACGTCTTCTCCCGCACCTTCACGCCGCGCCGGCTCGGCGCGCTGGAACCGGTGATCCTGCGGGTGGTCGACGAGCTGCTGGACCGGATGGCGGACGCCGGGGAGGGCGTCATCGACTTCGTGGCCGACTTCGCGTACCCGATTCCGGCCCTGGTGATGGCCGAGTTCATCGGCATCCCGGCCGCCGAGTTGCCGTGGTACCGCGAGCGGGTGAAGTGGATCGACGAGTTCCTGGACGTGGCGGGGAAGACCCCGCAGCGGCTGGCCGCGGCCAACACCGCCGCGCAGGAGTTGCGGGCCTTCTACCGGGAGCTGCTCGGGCACCGCCGCCGGGTGCCCGGGGACGACCTGCTCAGCGCGTTGGTCGAGGCGCTCGACTCCGGGGAGGTGGAGCTGACCGAGGAAGAGTTGGTCAGCAACCTGATCGTGCTGTTCAACGCCAGCTTCGTCACCACCGTCTACATGTTCAGCAACGGCCTGCCGTTGCTGCTGGCCCACCCGGAGACCGTCGCGGCGCTGCCCACCGACGCCACGCTGGCGCAGGGCTGCGTCGACGAGGTGCTGCGGTTGGCGAGCCCGGTGCACTTCCTGGCCCGCGCAGCGCCGGCCGACACCGTGCTGCACGGCGTACCGGTCGCCACTGACGACAACGTGCTGATCATGATCGGAGCGGCCAACCGGGACCCGGCCCGCTTCCCGGCCCCGGACACCTTCGACCCGACCCGTTCCGGCCCTCCGTCGCTGGCCTTCGGGGTGGGCCTGCACTTCTGCCTCGGCGCGGCGGTGTCGCGGTTGGAGGGCCGCCTCGCGCTGCCCCGGCTGTTCGCCCGGTTCCCCGCGCTGACGGTCACTGAGACGCCGACGTACAGCGGCAGCCTGTTCCTGCGCGGCATCGACAGGCTGCTGGTCAGCACCGGTGGATAGGAGCGACATGGCAGTGCACCCGGAGGTGGCGGCCTACCGCGCGGCCCGTGCCGCGGCCGGCACCCCGCCGCTGTACGCACAGACCCTCTCCGAGGCGCGAGCCGCGGACCTGGCCGCGATCCGCGCCGGCAGCGGCGCGGTCGAGCCGGTGACCGAGGTCCGCGACGAGCGGATCCCCGGCCCCGCCGGGGAGCTGCCGCTGCGGGTGTACCGGCCGACCGGTGCGGGTCCGCTGCCCACCCTGCTGTACTTCTTCGGCGGCGGCTGGACGCTCGGCAGCATCGAGACCGCCGACGGCATCTGCCGGCGCCTGGCCAACGCGGTGCCCTGTCAGGTGATCACCGTCGGCTACCGCCTCGCCCCGGAGCACCGCTTCCCGGCGGCGGTGCACGACTGCCACGCCGCCACCTCGTGGATCGCCCGGCATGCCGACGAGCTGGGCGTCGACCCGACCCGGCTGGCGGTGGGAGGCGACAGCGCCGGCGGGAACCTGGCCGCCGCGGTCACCCTGCTCAGCCGTACGGACGGGCCGCCGCTCGCCGCGCAGCTGCTGGTCTACCCGAACACCGACCAGAGCGGAGAACCGGCCGGGGACGACGACCCGGCGCTGTTCAACCGCCGATCGGTCGGCTGGTACCGGACGCACTACCTGGCCGACCCGTCGCACGCCAAGGATCCGCTGGCCTCGCCGCTGCTCGCCGACGACCTGTCCGGGTTGCCGCCCGCGCTGGTGATCACCGCCGAACTGGATCCCCTGTGCGCCGAGGGGCAGCGGTACGCCGAGCGGCTGCGCGACGCCGGTGTGTCCACCCGGTTGGAGCACTACCCGGGCATGATCCACGGGTTCTTCGCCATGCCGGGCACCTTCACCGACGGACGGCGCGCGCAGGGGAACGCGGCGGCCTTCCTCCGCGAGCGCTTCGGGCTGCCGGCCGGGTCGGGCGAGGCCGATGAGCTGGCCGAGCCGGCGGCCGCGACGGGCCCGGCGTCCGGCGATGGGTGAGCGGGTGTTGGCCGACCTGCCGGCCGTGTCGCTCGCCGACTACGCCGAGCGGGCGCGGGCCGTGCTGCCGCCGGACGTGTGGGACTACCTGGCCGGCGGCAGCGCCTCGGAGGTGACCCTCGCCGCGAACCGTCGCGCGCTGGACCGGGTCGCGGTGCTGCCCCGGGTGCTGCGCGGGGTGGACACCGTCGACCTCGGCACCCACCTGCTCGGCCGTCGGTACGCCATGCCGGTCGGGGTGGCGCCGATGGCGTACCAGCGACTGGTGCACCCGGACGGGGAGCTGGGTCTGGCGGCGGCGGCCGGCGCGGCCGGGATCCCGTACCTGGCCAGCACGCTGGGCAGCATCCCCATCGAACAGGTCACCGGGGCGGGCGCGGACGTCTGGTTCCAGCTCTACTGGCTGCGCGACCGGGCGCTCGTCCGCGACCTGCTTGACCGGGTCGTCGCGGCCGGGTGCCGGGCGCTGGTGGTCACCGTGGACGTCCCGGTGCTCGGCCGACGTCCCCGAGACCTTCGCAACGCGTTCCGGCTGCCGGCCGACGTGGTCGCCGCGAACCTCCCCGACGGTCGCGACGCGCTGGCGCACTCCGGTGCCCCGGGGGTGTCCGGGATCGCCGCGCACACCGCCGCGTCGTTCGCGCCGGCGCTGCGCTGGGCGGACCTGGCGTGGCTGCGCGAGCAGGTCGACCTGCCGCTGGTGGTCAAGGGGCTGCTGGACCCGCGCGACGCGATCGAGGCGGTACGGGTCGGCGCGGACGCGGTGGTCGTCTCCAACCACGGGGGGCGGCAACTGGACGGATCACCGGCGAGCGTCACCATGCTGCCGGAGGTCGTCGACGCGGTCGGGAACGACTGCCAGGTGCTGCTGGACAGCGGCATCCGGTGCGGCACCGACGTGTTGCGGGCGCTGGCGTTGGGTGCGGCCGGGGTGCTGGTCGGCCGGCCGCTGCTCTGGGCGCTGGCCGCCGGTGGCGAACCGGCCGCCCGGGACGCGTTGGGGCTGCTCGTCGCCGAGCTGACCGACGCGCTCACCCTGGCCGGCTGCGCCGACGTGGTGGCGGCCGGCGAGTTGCGCACCCTCGGGGTGGGGTGAGGGGTGAGCGCCGCCGAACCTGTGGACCTGACCGTCGCCGACCTGCATCCCGCGCTGGGCGATCCGGCGCTGACCTCGATGAACTTCCTCAACGAGGTGTCCGAGCGCTACCCGGCGGCGGTGTCCCTGGCGGCCGGCCGGCCGTACGAGGAGTTCTTCGACCTCGCGGCGGTGCACCGGCACCTGGACACCTTCCACCGGCACCTCGTCGACGACCTGGGGCACCGACCGGAGCAGGCCCGCCGGCTGCTGCTCCAGTACGGCCGGACCAAGGGCATCGTGCACCACCTGATCGCCCGCAACCTCGCGGTCGACGAGGGGATCACCGTCGACCCGGAGGACGTCGTGGTGACCGTCGGCTGCCAGGAGGCGATGTTCCTGGTGCTGCGGGCGTTGCGGGCCGGGCCGACTGATGTGCTGCTCGCGGTCGCCCCGACCTACGTCGGGCTGACCGGGGCAGCCCGGCTGGTGGACCTGCCGGTGTGGCCGGTCGCCGGTGGGCCGACCGGGATCGACCTCGCCGACCTGGCCGCCCAGGTACACCGGGCCCGGGCGGCGGGGCTGCGGCCGCGCGCCTGCTACCTGATGCCGGACTTCGCCAACCCCTCCGGGGTCAGCATCGACACCGCCCACCGGCAACGGCTGCTGGACCTGGCCGCGCAGGAGGATCTGCTGCTGCTGGAGGACAACCCGTATGGCCTGTTCCACAGCGACGACGGGCCACGCCCACCCACCCTCAAGGCGTTGGACACCGGGCGGCGGGTCGTCTACCTCGGCTCGTTCGCCAAGACCGTGCTCCCCGGCGCACGGGTCGGGTACGTCGTCGCCGACCAGCGGGTGGCCGGCCCGGACGGGCCGGTCGGCCCGCTCGCCGACCAGCTCGCCATGATCAAGAGCATGGTCACTGTGAACACGTCGCCGATCGCGCAGGCGGTGATCGGCGGCCGGCTGCTGGAGCACGGATGCAGCCTGGTGGCCGCTAACACCCGGGAGCGGTCCGCGTACACCCGGAATCTGCGCCACCTGGTGGCCGGCCTGACCCGGCGCTTCCCCGATCAGCCCGAGCAGCTGGATCGGCCGGCGGTGCGGTGGACGGTGCCGGCCGGCGGGTTCTTCGTGGTGGTGACCGTGCCGTTCCCGGTCGACGACGCGCTGCTGGATCGCTCGGCTCGCGACTACGGGGTGCTGTGGACGCCGATGGCGCACTTCTACGACGACACCGCACCGGTGCGCGCGTTGCGGTTGTCGGTCAGCGCGGTCACACCGGAGCAGATCGACGTCGGGCTGGATCGCCTCGCGGCGCTGATCACCGACGAGCTGACTCGCTGGGCGGGTTGACACACCGCGTTCATCGGATGGCAATGCGCGACGACCCGCGTGCCGCCGTCCTGGTTGGACGGTCATAATAAGCCGCATGGTTGCCTGGGAGTACGCCCTGCTCGTCCGTCGCTATCAGGGACAGGGCCGCAATTTTCACGTCTCGTTCGTCTGGTACGCGCCGGACGGGTCACGCAAGGACATCACCGCCTTCGGCGACACCGCCATCGCGCACCTCAATCGCGCCGGCCGGGAGGGGTGGGAGTTGGTCTCCGCCGCCGAGGACGTCAACAACGTCCAGGGCAGCACCGAAGTCCACCGCTACCACCTGAAGCGCCCGATGGCCTGACGGTCGCACCCCTGCGTCGATCATGGAGTTGTGGTGGTGGACGAAAGTCGTGCACCAGCCCATATCAGGCACCACAACTCCATGATCGACGGGAGCGGTCGGGCGGAGGCTCAGCTCAGGTCGACGCCGGGGTAGAGGGGGTACGTGGCCAGCAGGTCGGTGGCCTGGCGGGCGACCTTGTCGGCCAGTCCGGCGTCCAGCGTGTACTTCGCCTTCGACGGGGTGCCGTCGGCGTTCGCGCCCGCGGTGGTCTGGGTCAGCACGGTGTGGATCAGCTCGGCGGTCTGGTCCATCTCGGCGGTGCCCAGGCCCCGGGTGGTCAGCGCCGGGGTGCCGATCCGGATGCCGGAGGTGTACCAGGCGCCGTTCGGGTCCTGCGGGACCGAGTTGCGGTTGGTGACGATGCCCGAGTCGAGGAGGGCCTGCTCGGCCTGGCGGCCGGTGAGCCCGTAGCCGGACACGTCGATCAGCACCAGATGGTTGTCGGTGCCGCCGGTGACCAGCGTCGCGCCCCGGCGCAGCAGCCCCTCGGCGAGCGCCTGGGCGTTGTCGACGATCCGCTGGGCGTAGTCGGCGAAGTCGGGCCGGCGGGCCTCGGCGAGCGCGACCGCCTTGGCGGCCATCACGTGCGGCAGCGGACCGCCGAGCACCATCGGGCAGCCCCGGTCCACCTGGTCGGCCAGCTCCGGCTGGCAGAGCACCATGCCGCCGCGCGGGCCGCGCAACGACTTGTGCGTGGTGGTCGTGACGATGTGCGCGTGCGGCACCGGGTCGAAGTCGCCGGTGAACACCTTGCCGGCCACCAGGCCCGCGAAGTGCGCCATGTCGACCATGAAGGTGGCGCCGACCGAGTCGGCGATCTCGCGCAGGATCCGGAAGTTCACCTTCCGGGGGTACGCCGAGTAGCCGCCCACCAGGATCAGCGGCTTGAACTCGCGGGCGGCCTCGGCCACCCGGTCGTAGTCGATCAGGCCGGTCGTCGGGTCGGTGCCGTAGCTGCGCTGGTCGAACATCTTGCCGGAGATGTTCGGCCGGAAACCGTGGGTGAGGTGGCCGCCGGCGTCCAGCGACATGCCGAGCATCCGCTGGTTGCCCAGCTCGCGGCGCAGCGCGAACCAGTCGGCCTCGGTGAGGTCGTTGACCTGGCGGACCTGGGCCTTCTTGAGGGCGGGGGACTCCACCCGGTCGGCCAGCACGGCCCAGAAGGCGACCAGGTTGGCGTCGATGCCCGAGTGCGGCTGCACGTACGCGTGCGCGGCGCGGAACAGCTCCCGGGCGTGCTCGGCGGCGAGCGCCTCGACGGTGTCGACGTTCTGGCAGCCGGCGTAGAAGCGGCGGCCGACGGTGCCCTCGGCGTACTTGTCGCTGAACCAGTTGCCCATGGCCAGCAGGGTCGCCGGGGAGGCGTAGTTCTCGCTGGCGATCAGCTTGAGCGACTCCCGCTGGTCGGTCAGCTCGGCGCCGATGGCGTCGGCGACCCGCGGCTCGACAGCCCGGATCACCTCAAGGGCACTCCGGAATGCGGTGGATTCGGCGTTGCGGGACATGCGACCTCCAACAGACGTGCGGGAAGGCCCAGGCGCTCGGCAAACGTCCACGTGACGAGGCCGCTCCCCGATGGTTCTCCATCCCCACGCGCCAGTAACGGCCCGGGAGGATCCTACCGGGCCGGAACCGGCCGTTCGGGCCGCCCTCCGGGAGGCGACCCCGCCGACGTGATTGGGCGATGCGTCGCGGGGCACACGGTAGGTGACCACCGCACCGTCACGGGTGCGGCCAGGGTTCGCACAGAAGGAGTCGAGAACATGACCACACCCACCTCCAACCGGCCGCTCGCCCTGGTGACCGGGGCCTCCAGCGGAATCGGGTACGAACTGGCGGCGCAGTTCGTCGAGCACGGCTTCGACCTGGTCATCGCGGCCGAGGACGACGGCATCGAGTCGGCCGCGCAGAAGCTGCGCCGCGACGGCGGCCCGCAGATCTGGTCGGTCCGCGTCGACCTGGCCCGAGAGCAGGGCGTGACGGAGCTGGTGGCCGCCGTCACCGCGACCGGACGGCCGCTGGACGCGCTGGCGCTCAACGCCGGTCGCGGAGCAGGTGGCGCCTTCGTCGGGGGCACCGACCTCGCTGACGAGTTGGAGATCGTCGACCTCAACGTGCGTTCGACGGTGCACCTGGCGAAGCGGCTGCTGCCCGGGATGGTCGAGCGGGGCGCGGGCCGGGTCCTCTTCACCTCGTCGATCGCCTCCACCATGCCGGGGCCGTTCCAGGCGGTCTACAACGCGTCGAAGTCGTTCGTGCAGTCCTTCGCCGAGGCGCTGCGCAACGAGCTGAAGGACACCGGTGTCACGGTGACCTCGCTGATGCCAGGGCCAACCGACACGGAGTTCTTCGACCGGGCCGATATGGAGGACACCCGGGTGGGCTCGGGCAAGAAGGACGACCCGGCGAAGGTCGCCGAGCAGGGCTTCGAGGCGATGATGAGGGGTGATCAGACGATCACCGCCGGCTCGCTGATGAACAAGGTGCAGACCGCCGCCGGCAAGATCATTCCGGACAAGCTCAAGTCCGAGCAGCACCGCCGGATGGCCGAGCCGGGATCTGGCAGCTGACCCGTGGTGCACGACGAAGGGCCCGGCATCGTGCCGGGCCCTTCGGTGTGAGCGGGTGCCTCAGGCTGTCACCGCATCGAGCGCCTTCTTGATCGCCTTCGGTTCAGTGGGGGTACGCGGCGCGTCCGCGCGCAACGCGATCATCTTCTCGCCGATCTCCTGGAGCTGCTTGCGGCCCAGCGCCTCGCGCACCTTGGGGAACCACTCCTCCTCTTCCTCCTCGACGTGGTGCGTCACGTTCTCGATCAGCACTGTCGTCTTGGCGTTGAAGCGCTCGTCGTCGGCACTCATGCTGGCCAGCTCGGCGCAGAGCACATCGGCGACGTGGTGTTCCTCGTACGACTCGAGGATGTCGTCCTCCAGGTCGGGCAGCAGCCGGCGGACCTCCGGATACATCACCTCGTTCTCCAGATAGGTGTGCATGGTCAGTGCCTCCAGGATCTGGTCCACCAGCTTCTGCCGCTGGCTCGCCGGCCCCTCCTCGGCGTCCTGGAAGGCCTTGAACAGTCGGCGCATTTCCTTGTGGTCCTCTTTGAGCAGGACGATGGCATCGGTCGACACCGGTATGACCTCCCTGAAAAGTCTCGGCTGGTGGGGTTCCGGTACCCAGACGCCGAGTGCGGAAACAGGTGAAACCGCCTCACACCATGGCCAGGGTGCGGGGGATCTCGTCGAGCAACTCCCGAGCCAGAAAGCCGATCCGGCCGTAGCGGGGGATCAGCCGCTGGCCGCTCACCGAGTGCGCGAACGAGCCCCAGCAGGCCGCCTGCGCCGGGTCGGCACCCCGGGACAGCAGCCCCGCCAACAACCCGGCGAGCACGTCCCCGCTGCCGGAGGTGCCCAACCCGGCGTCGCCGCTCTCCTCCCGCCAACCCCGCCCGTCCGGGGCGGCCACGTGTCCGTACAGCGACACGACCGCCTCGTACCGGGCGGCCAACTCGGCCGCCTCGACGTCGAGGTCGTCGCCCGGCTCCCGCCCGAGCAGGTGCCCGGCCTCGGTGACGTTGGGGGTGAGCACCACGGGGCGACCCGAGCCGACCAGCAGGTCCGGTGCGTGGCTGAGCGCACCGAGGGCGTACGCGTCGAGCACCAGCGACGTGTCCGGACGGGCCGCCTCCAGGACCAGGCTCAGCAGGCGGTTGGTCTCGTCGATCGCCTTCAGGCCGGGGCCGATGGCCACCACGTCGGCCTGCGTGACCAGGTCGCCGAGCTGGCCGTCCCGGTCGGCGGCCACCGCGCCGTCGGCGGTCTCCGGCAGACCGACCACCAGCGCCTCGGGCACCTGGATGCTCAGCGCGGCGGCGGTGGACTCGGCGGCGGCGAGCTGGAGCACCCCGGCACCGGCGCGCAACGCGGCCACCCCGGCGAGCAGCACCGCGCCCGGCGTGAAGCGGGAACCGCCGACCACCAGCACGGTGCCCCGGCTCTCCTTTCCACCGACCGGCACCGGCAGCGCCCAGTCCCGCAGCAACGCCGGGGTGATCACCTTCACCTCAGACCGGCTCGGCATGGATCTCGTCCTCCCTGGTCGGCTGGGCGCCCTGCTGACGCAGGTGCGCGACATCGTTGAAGGCGGTGAGGGCCAGGCGGTCGTCGCCGTCCGCCGACCACTCGGTGATCGAACAGTTGGCGATCACGTCCTGCCGGGTGAGCGCCATCAGCTCGTCCTCGGTCAACCCCTCCAGCAGATAGCGAAGCAGGAAGACCAGCGCGTCGTGGCCGAAGAGCAGCACCCGGCAACCCTCGTGGTCCCGGCGTAGGTCGCCCAGCAGCGTCCGCAGCCGCAACGCCACGTCCGTCCAGGACTCCCCGCCCGGCGGCCGGTAGTAGAACTTGCCCAACCGCTCCCGGCGGTCGGCCTCGTCCGGGTACCGCCGACGCACCCCGTGCCCGGTCAACCCGTCGAGGATGCCCAGCTCCCGGTCGCGCAGCCGCTCGTCGCGGTGGACGGGAATGCCGGTGCCGGCCAGCGCCAGCCGCGAGGTCTGCACCGCGCGCAGGTACGGCGACACCACCGCCACATCCGGGCGCTTCGCGTCCGGCAGCTCAGCCAGCCAACGGCCGGTCGCCCGAGCCTGCTCCTCGCCGGTCGCGGAGAGCGGCACGTCGGCGTCGCGGTGGGTGAGGTCGATCAGTTCCGCGCCCGACGCCTCGGCCCGCGTCGCCGCGACGTTCGCGGTGCTCTCGCCGTGCCGGACGATCCAGAGGGTTGCCAGTTCCGCCATGCGGCCCCCCTACCCGGGCGCCGCCCCCGGTAACCGTGTCCGGTGATCCGCCGTGCCGATCTCCGCTCGGTGGGCGTCCGACGTGGGCGCAGGTCGTACCCTCGGTGTCGTGGCCACGGCGGCGGAGGAGATCCAGGTAGGGGAGCGGCTGGTCCGCGTCTCCAGCCCCGACAAGCCGTACTTTCCCGAGCGCGGGCTGACCAAGCTGGACGTGGTCCGCTACTTCCTGGCGGTGGGCGACGGCATCCTGCGGGCGCTGCGGGATCGGCCGACCATGCTGGAACGCTGGCCTCGTGGTGTCTTCGAGGGCGCGACGATCGCCACCCGGCAGACCAACCGGGGCGACGCGTTCTACCAGAAGCGGCTGCCGGCCGGCGCGCCCGAGTGGGTGCGGACCGCGCACATCACCTTCCCCAGTGGCCGTACCGCCGACGAGGTCGCGCCGAGCGAGTTGGCCGTGGTCATCTGGGCGGCCAACCTGGGCACCCTGCGGTTCCACCCGTGGCCGGTCACCGCCGCCGACGTGGAACGCCCCGACCAGTTGCGCATCGACCTGGACCCGATGCCCGGGGTCGGCTTCGAGCAGGTGGTACCGGTGGCGCACGAGGTGCGGGCGTTCCTCGCCGAGCTGGGCATGACCGGCTACCCGAAGACCACCGGCGGTCGGGGGCTGCACGTCTACCTGTCGATCGAGCCGCTGTGGAGTTTCGGCGACTGCCGTCGGGCGGTGCTCGCGCTGGGCCGGGAGATGCAGCGCCGGCTGCCGGACCTGGTCACCACCACCTGGTGGCGCGAGCAACGGGACCGGCCGGTCTTCGTCGACTACAACCAGATGGCCCGGGACCACACGGTGACCTCGGCGTACTCGATCCGGCCGACGCCGGCGGCGCTGGTCTCCGCGCCGCTGGACTGGTCGGAGCTGGACCAGGTCCGTCCGGAGGACTTCGACGTGCTCAGCATGCCGGCCCGGTTCGCCGAGCGCGGCGACCCGCACGCCGGGCTGGACGGTGACCGGCACTCGCTGGAACCGCTGCTGGAGTTGGCCGACCGCGACGGGCTGGAGGCCCCGCCGGAGCGCTGAGCCGCTGCCGGTCACGCCCAGGGGCTGCCGACCCCGTCGAACTCCTCGAAGACCAGCCAGGTGCGGGTGGACAGCACCCCGGGAATGCTCTGCACCCGGCCCAGCACCACGTCGCGCAGCGCGGCGTTGTCCGGCGCGCGCACCAGCGCGAGCACGTCGTGGTCACCGCCGAGCAGCGCGGCGTGCTCGATGTAGCGCACCTGGGCCAGCTCGGCCGACACCTCCCGCCAGGTGTTCTGCTCGATGGTCAGGGCGATGTACGCCGACGTGCCCAGCCCGGCCGCCTCGGGCGCCACCTGGGCCCGGAAACCGGTGATCACCCCGTCGCGGAGCAACCGCTCCACCCGCGCGTACGCGTTGGTGCGGGAGATGTGGATGCGCTCGGCGAGGGTGCGCACCGACGTCCGACCGTCGCGGACCAGCTCGTCGAGGATCCGCCGGTCGACCTCGTCCAACGCTCGCGCCGATCGTCCCGATCCCGCGCCCCGGCTCGCTTCGTCGGCGGTCTCCTGGCTCACTGATGGGCCCTCCGCATGCCAACCGTCCCGCCTTCCGTGTCGATCTTGAGTCAATCATCCACAAGCGGAAGCATAGGCTCACCACACGTCCCAGGAGGTTCCGCCGTGACGACCACTCCCCAGGCGGTCCGCAGGGCATCCCCGCGCACCCGTCGAACGGTCACCCCGCCCGACCCGGCGCGCTCGTTGCTACCGGACGCCGAGCCGGTCCGCCTGCTCGCCGAGAACGGCACGCCGCTGCCCGCCCGCGCCGACTACCCCGAACCACCCGCCGAGGTGCTGCGCGAGCTGTACCGGCGGATGGTGCTCGGCCGCCGCTTCGACACGCAGGCGACCGCCCTGACCAAGCAGGGCCGGCTCGCCGTCTACCCGTCCTCGCGAGGCCAGGAGGCGTGCCAGGTCGGCGCCGTGCTCGCGGTCCGCGACACCGACTGGGTCTTCCCCACGTACCGCGAGTCGATGGCGCTGGTTGCCCGAGGCATCGACCCGGTCGAGGTGCTCACCCTGTTGCGCGGCGACTGGCACTGCGGCTACGACCCGACCGAGGTGCACACCGCACCGCAGTGCACCCCCCTCGCCACCCAGTGCGTGCACGCCGCCGGGCTGGCGCACGGCGAGGCGTACCAGGGTCGCGACACCGTGGCGCTGGCCTTCATCGGCGACGGCGCCACCAGCGAGGGCGACTTCCACGAGGGGATCAACTTCGCCGCCGTGTTCAAGGCGCCGGTGGTCTACTTCGTGCAGAACAACAAGTACGCCATCAGCGTCCCGCTGTCGCGGCAGACCGCCGCGCCGTCGCTGGCCTACAAGGGCGTCGGCTACGGCGTACCCAGCGAGCAGGTCGACGGCAACGACCCGGTCGCGGTGCTCGCGGTGCTCACCCGCGCGGTCGCCCACGCCCGTGCAGGCAAGGGGCCCTTCCTGGTCGAGGCGCACACCTACCGGATGGAGCCGCACACCAACGCCGACGACGCCAGTCGCTACCGCGACGGCGCCGAGGTCGACGCCTGGCGGGACCGGGACCCGGTCGCCCGGCTGGAGACCTACCTGCGCGCCCGCGGCGTGCTCGACGACGCGGCGGTAGCCGAGATCGCCGAGCAGGCCGAGGCGTACGCGGCGGACCTGCGGACCCGGATGAACGAGCAGCCCACCGTCGACCCGCTGAGCCTCTTCGACCACGTCTACGCCGAGCCCACCCCACAGCTGATCGAACAGCGTGAGCAGGTCCGCGCCGAGCTGGCCGCCGCCCACGCCGAGGAGGGTGACGCCTGATGGCCACCACCATGGCGAAGGCGCTCAACACCGCGCTCGCCGACGCGCTCGCCGCCGACGACCGGGTCGTGGTCTTCGGTGAGGACGTCGGCGCGCTCGGCGGCGTCTTCCGGATCACCGACGGCCTCCAGGCCCGCTTCGGCGAGAACCGCTGCTTCGACACCCCCCTCGCCGAGGCCGGCATCGTCGGCTTCGCCGTCGGCATGGCCATGTCCGGCCTGCGCCCGGTGGTCGAGATGCAGTTCGACGCGTTCGCGTACCCGGCCTTCGAGCAGATCGCCTCGCACGTGGCGAAGCTGCGCAACCGCACCCGGGGCGCGCTGAGCGTGCCGATCGTCATCCGCGTGCCGTACGCGGGCGGGATCGGCGGAGTCGAACACCACTGCGACTCGTCCGAGGCGTACTACGCCCACACCCCCGGGCTGAAGGTCGTCACCCCGGCGACCGTCGACGACGCGTACTCGCTGCTGCGTGAGGCGATCGAGGACCCCGACCCGGTGGTCTTCATGGAGCCCAAGAAGCTCTACTTCGCCAGCGCCGAGGCGTCTCTGCCGACCCGCAACGAGCCGTTCGGCCGGGCCGTCGTGCGCCGGCCCGGACGCGACGCCACCCTGGTGGCGTACGGGCCGGCGGTGCCGGTCGCGTTGGAGGCCGCCGAGGCCGCCCGGGAGGAGGGGTGGGACCTGGAGGTCGTCGACGTGCGCACCATCGTGCCGTTCGACGACGAGACCATCACCGCCTCGGTCCGCCGTACCGGCCGGTGCGTGGTGATCCAGGAGGCGCCCGGCTTCGCGGGCGTCGGCGCGGAGATCGCGGCCCGGGTGCAGGAGCGCTGTTTCCACGCGCTGCACGCCCCGGTGCTGCGGGTCGCCGGACTGGACATCCCGTACCCGGCGCCGATGCTGGAGCACACCCACCTGCCCGGCGTGGACCGGGTGCTCGACGCGGTGGCCCGCCTCCAGTGGGACGACCAGCCGGACGCGCGTTGGGCGGCGGCATGACCATCGTGGAACGGACGCAGGTCTTCCTCCTGCCCGACCTGGGCGAAGGGCTGAGCGAGGCCGAGATCGTCGAGTGGCGGGTCGCCGTGGGTGACGTGGTCACCGTCGACCAGAGCGTGGTCGAGGTGGAGACCGCCAAGGCCGTCGTCGACGTGCCCTGCCCGTACGCCGGCCGGGTGGTCACCCTGCACGGCGCGGCCGGTGAGGTACGCCCGGTCGGCCAGCCGTTGATCACCATCGCGCCGCTGGACGGGGGCGACGAGCCCACCGGGCACGCCACCTACCGCGAGGAGGAGCGGGCCGGCTCCGGCAACGTGCTGATCGGGTACGGCACCGGCCACGGCACTGCCACCCGCCGTCGGCGTCGGCCCCGCCTGGCGGTGGCCCCCGAACCGGTCGACGCCGGCGCGGCTGCCGGTGGCGCGTCCGGCGCGGCTGCCCCAACCGGCGACCCGGCACCGCCGGCCGCCGCCCTGGTCATCTCGCCGATCGTGCGGCGGCTGGCCCGCGAGCACGGCGTCGACCTCGACACGGTGCGGGGCACCGGGCCCGGAGGCGTGATCCGCCGCGCCGACGTGGAGGCCGCGCTGACCGCGCCCGCCGCCCGACTCGCCGCCGTGCCGGACCCGCAGGTCGGGTCGGCCCCGGTCGGAGACGGCGACGTCATCGTCCCGCTGACCGGCGTCCGCAAGGTGATCGCCGACAAGCTCTCCCGCAGCCGGCGGGAGATCCCGGAGGTGACCATCTGGGTCGACGTGGACGCCACCGGGCTGCTGGAGACCCGCGCCGCGATCAACGCGGCGACGCCCGACGCGCCGGTGAGCATCCTGGCCCTGCTGGCCCGGATCTGCCTCAGCGGGCTGCGCCGGTTCCCGCAGCTCAACGCCCGGGTCGACACCGAGGCGCAGCGCATAGTCCAGTCCGCCGGGGTTCACCTCGGCATCGCCGCGCAGACCGACCGGGGGCTGCTGGTGCCGGTGCTGCGCGACGCCCAGCGGCTCACCACCGCCGAGCTGGCCGCCGAACTGGCGGCGACCACGGCCGCCGCGCGGGCCGGCAGCCTGCCCCCGGCCCGGCTGACCGGTGGCACCTTCACACTGAACAACTACGGGGTGTTCGGCGTCGACGGCTCCACGCCGATCATCAACCACCCCGAGGCGGCCCTGCTCGGGGTCGGGCGGATCGTGGACAAGCCGTGGGTGGTCGACGGGCAGCTCGCCGTCCGCAAGGTGACCCAGCTCAGCCTCACCTTCGACCACCGGGTCTGCGACGGCGGGGTGGCCGGCGGCTTCCTGCGGCACGTCGCCGACTGCGTGGAGCGCCCGGCGCTGCTGATCGCCGCCGTCTGACGCGTACCCCTTCGGCCCCGGCGCCGCCCGTGCGGCGCCGGGGCCGACGCACGTCCGGGGTTTCCCTGCGGCCTCACCGGGAAGTCGGCCCCGCCGGAGCGCACCGAACGCGTCGAAGGGAGCCCGCCCGTGGCCGTGGCGAACGAGCTGCTACTGAACTCGGTCCGGGTACGACGGCCGGCCTCGGCCGGCGCGCCGCTGTACTGCGACGCGCTGGAGTACGGGCTCACCGGTGACGGCGCGACCAACGACCAGCCGGCGCTGGCCGCCCTCGTGGACCGCCTCGGCGCCGGGTACGCCTCGGACGGGCGGGCCCGGGTCATCTACTGCCCGCCGGGCATCTACTCGATCCGGGACGCTGGCACGGTGTGGCGCAGCGGTGTGTCGCTGATCGGGGCCGGCCCGGCGGCGACCCGGTTCATGCTCAGCAACGAGGGCAACCGGGCCGACCCCACCCCGCTGGCCTTCTGGACGACGGTGCAGCACGGCGCCGACCGGGACCGGCACATCGCCGACTGCACCTTCTCCGACTTCCAGATCGACGGCTCCGGCGTCGCCATGGCCGAGTACAACTACCTGGCCAAGGGCCTCGGCCTCCAGTACGTGGTGCGGGGCGTCTTCCGCAACCTCTACATCCACCACACCGCCGCCACCGGGCTGGGCTGCGACTTCCTCCAGGACTCCCTGATCGACGGCGTGGTGGTGGTCGGCTGTGGCCGACTGGACAACGGCGAGCAGATGGGCGGCGCCGGCATCGGGATCGGCATCGGCGGTTGGGGAGCGGTGGAGCGGCTGACCATCGCGAACTGCACCGCCCTGGCCAACGGCACCAACGGCATCTTCCTGGAGTTGCAGAAGGACTACTGGGCGCCGCCGCGCGGCTACCGCATCATCGGCTGCCACAGCCAGGGCAACCGCTTCGGCATCTCCGACTGGGGCGCCGACGGCCTGATCGTCTCCGCCTGCACCATGACCGGAAACCTGGAGACCGGTTTCGACGTGTCGGCGCAGGGCACCTCGTCGGTTGCCGGCCGGGGCGGGCTGCTCACCGACTGCGTCATCGACGGCAACATGTGCGACGGGGTCAGCATCGGCAACAGCCCCGGCCCGTACACCGTCCGGGGCAACCGGATCAGCGGCAACGGCCGGCACGGCTATCACGCGCACGACCTCGGGCGCGGCTACCGGGGCTCGATCCGGGACGTGGTGATCGAGAGCAACGAGTTCTGGGGTAACGGCCTCGACGCGATCCGGATCGACCACCAGATGACCGACGCGGTGGTGCTCAACAACCGGATCCGCAACAACGGACGGCAGTACGGCGAGGGCACCGGCGGTACCGGCGACGCCGTCCGCTACAGCGAGCGGTGCCTGGTGGACCGGTCGGCCAACTGGCCGCACGACGGGCACCGGGGCAAGGTCCTGCGGGTCGGGAAGGCCGTCGCCATGGTGGCCTCCAACACCGGCGACGAACTCACCCTCGCCCCGGTCCGCCCGGACGCGTTCACCGCGTGGAGCGGGGACGTGCCACCGCCGGGATGCGGCTACGAACTGGCCGCCGCACCGAAGCTGCGGGCCGGCATCACCATCGACGCGCCGTTCGACTCGGCCACCATCCGGGGAAACCGGGTCTGGGACAACCACGACAACCCGACCCAGACGCACGGGCTGTGGATCACCGACCGGGGCAGTTGCGTGGACTGCCGGGTCGAGGACAACGACCTGGCGGGCAACGCCGACGAGGGGATGCGACTGGACACCCCGCCGGTGGGCGGACGGTGGCGGGACAACCACGTGGACAGCGACTGGAGCTGACCGGCTCGGGCCGGGCTCGGCGCTGAACGACGTGCGGCGGCGGCCGGAAGGATCCGGCCGCCGCCACTGTCGTTTGTTGAACTGATCAGCCGGCCAGACCGGCCACCGGGGTCGGGTCCAGCACCACCGTCGCAGAACCGGACTGGGCGGGTACGCCCGGGTCGGTCGGCGCGTCGGTGTACTCCGCGACGAACACCGCGGTCAGGTTGTCCGCGCCGCTGTGCCCACCGTCCAGGAAGGTGGGAATGGTCCCGGAGCAACCCGTCGAGGTGGAGAGCGGGTGCCCGTGCTCATCGTGCCCGAGCACGTAGGTGACCTTCACCCGGGAGCAGTCCACCGGCAGGTCGTCGGTGACCTTCACCTCGTACGCGACCGTCTGCCCGAACTGGAACGGCTGACCGGCCACCGGGGCGACGAACTCGACGATCGGCGCGGTCGGCCCGACCACCAGCGGCAGGGACGCCGAGGCGGACCGTCCGGTGCGGTCGGTGACCTTCAACGTCGGCGTGTACGAGCCGTTCTCCGGGAACGTCCAGCTCGCGTTCGGAGCGGTGCTGTCCACCGAGCCGTCCGCGTTGAAGTCCCACGCGTAGCTGAGCTTGTCCCCGTCCGGGTCGGTCGTGCCGGCGCTGGAGAACGCGACGGTCAGCGGGGCCTGCCCGACGGTCGGGGTGCCGCTGATCTTCGGGATCGGCGTCCGGTTGCCCCGGACGAAGTCGATCCGGGACAGCTGCGCGTCCGGGTTCTCGGCGAAGTAACCGTCGCCGTACTCCAGGACGTAGAGCGCGCCGTCCGGGCCGAACTCCATGTCCATCGGGTTGTCCACCACCAGCGACGGCGCTACCGGACGGATGTCCGTGACGTCGCCGTCCTCGTCGAGGCGGAACTCCTTGATGTAGTCGCGGGACCACTCGTAGAACAGCGGCACCCCGTCGTAGTAGGCCGGCCAGCGGGTGCGCGACGTGCTGGTTCCGTCGTACTCGTACGCCGGGCCACCCATCGGAGAGATGCCGCCGGTGCCCAACTGCGGGAACTCGGCCGAGGGGGCGGCCGCGTACCAGACCTCCGGCTGCTCGACCGGCGGCAGCACGCGCTTGCCGGTGTTGTGCGGTGAGTCGTTGACCGGGCGCTTGCAGTTGAACTTGGCGCCGGACTCGCCGGTGGCAAAGTCGTAGTCGCGGTAGGCGATCGTCGGCGTCACGCAGTACGGCCAGCCGTAGTTCGCCGGCTTGTCGACGAGCATCCACCGGCCGTGCCCGGCCGGCCCGCGCTCCGGGTTCGGGTTGGAGGCGTCCGGGGAGTAGTCGCCCACGTACACGTTGTCGGTACGCCGGTCGACGGCGAACCGGAACGCGTTGCGCAGCCCCATCGCGTAGATCTCCGGGCGGGTCTGCGCCGTGCCGGGCTTGAACAGGTTGCCAGCCGGCACCGTGTAACCACCACCGGCCTTCACCTTGATACGCAGCAGCTTGCCGCGCAGGTCGTTGGTGTTGGCCGAGGTGCGTTGGGCGTCGTACGCCGGGTGGCGGTCGGCCCGCTCGTCGATCGGGATGTAACCGTCGGAGGCGAACGGGTTGGTGTCGTCACCGGTCGACAGGTACAGGTTGCCCTTGCTGTCGAAGTCGATCTGGCCGCCGACGTGGCAGCAGATGCCCCGGTCGGTGGCCACGTCGATGATCTGCTGCTCGCTGGCGAGGTTCAGCTTCATCCCGTCCAGCTTGAACCGGGACAGCCGCAGCGCGCCCTTGAACCGCTGCCAGTCCGCCTCGGTGCCGGTCTCCGGCGCGTCCCCCTCGTTGACGCCGGGGGTCGCCGGGTCGTCCACCGGGGTGTCCATCGGCGGCGAGTAGTAGAGGTACACCCACTTGTTCTGGGCGAAGTTCGGGTCGATGGCGACCCCCTGCAACCCCTCCTCGTCGTGCTCGTACACCGGGATGTCGGCGGCGAGGGTGTTCAGGCCGGTGCGCGGGTCGTGGATGCGGACCTCACCGGTGCGGGAGGTGTGCAGCACCCGCAGGTCGGGCAGGACGGCGAGGCTCATCGGCTCGCCCGGGAAGTCGTTCAGTGTGACTTTCTGGAAGCTGCTGTCCGGCGGCGCGGCCGGCGCTGCGGACGCTGCCGACGGTGGTACGGCCAGACCGGCCGTCACCAGTAGCAGGGCGGACGCGAATGCGGTCCTGTTCATCAGGTGAGTCCCCCGGGGTGGTTTCAGTACCGAAGTGAAGCGAGATAGTCGAAGCCGACGCGAGCGGTGTCCAGGGCGTCGGCGGGGGAGCGCGGCGCGGTGCCCGCGTCGTCACGCTCCACGATGTACTCCTCGATGCCGGCCTCACGCTCGTGGGCGAAGATGCGGCCGAAATCGATGACGCCGTCGCCGAGGTCGGCGAAGCCACCCTCGACGTCGAGGTCCTTGACGTGCACCTGGCGGATCCGACCGCGGTTGGCCCGGATCACGTCGACCGGGTCGTGGGCGCCCCGCCAGGTCCAGTAGAGGTCGAGCTCGAAGTGGACCAGCCGGGAATCGGTCTGCGAGCTGAGGATGTCGAACCCGGTCGAGCCGCCGGTCAGCGGCACGAACTCGAGCTGGTGGTTGTGGTAGCCGAAGTCCAGCCCCGCGCGTTCGGCGAGCCGACCGGCGCGGTTCAGGTCCCGGGCCAGGGCCCGGTAGACGGCAGGGTCCCGGATCGGCTGACCGCTCGCGTCCCGACCGAAGTACGGGTGGACGATCTTCTTGCAGCCCACCACGTTGGCGTCGGCGAGGGCCTGCTCCCAGGTGGCGGCGTCGAACGGCTGCGGGATGCCGACGTGCCCGGAGGTGGAACGCAGCCCGGCCTCGTCGAGCGCGGCCCGGAACTGCGCGGCGGTGCGTCCGACGAAACCGGCGTGCTCCACTCGCCGGTAGCCGATCCGACGCAGCGCGTCCAAGGTGCCGGGCAGGTCGGCGGCGAGCTGATCGCGCAGGGTGTAGAGCTGAATGCTGATCCGGTCCACCGGCACCCGGCGGCGGCCCTGGGCCTGCCCGGTGGATGCGGCGGGCGCGGCGACGGCCGGGCCGCCGAGCAGACCGGCGGCGCCGACAGCGGCCGCGGAGACGGTCGCGGCGCGCAGCACTCCACGCCGGCTGACCGGCTCGGACGCCGGTGTCGGCCCCGGTCGGTTGAGTTGTTGATCCATGGTGGTGGTCCCTTCCTGACGGCTGGTACGCCGTCGGCGGCGGTCGACCTGACTGCCGTCCGCCGGGCGCGCCGAACCGGCCGGAGGCGGGCTCCGGCTGGACGGTGAGGGACGGCGCGGGTGCGGCCCGGACCCATTGGGAGCGGAACGCGGCGACCCGGCAGAGGTGGCGGCAAGTTGATCGACGAATGGGCAACCCTCTATCTAGATCGAGACCTTACCCTTGCCCCCGGACGAAGGCAAAGCTTTGTCGCGTTCGCCGGAAGTTTCGCTTCAACTGACAAAAGTCCGCCCACGAGGTGCGCCACCCGGCGTGACCTTCTACTTCCCGTGCCCACCGCGCCGCGCGCGATCCGCCCCCCGTCCGGCTCGCTCGACGAGGTTCGTGATCGACGCGGGTTCCTGAAAGTCGCGGTGTTGGGCCGACCCGGATACCGCGACCTCCTTGAACTCGAGTCGATCATGCGTGCCGCCCCGCCCGCCATCCGGACAGTCGACGTTGCGTCGCTCAAGCGGAGCAAAGCGGATGACACGGGTCGGTTGAACCCCTGTTCCGGCCAAGCGGAGCATTGTCGGAAAATGCGTCGATAAATGCGCTGTCGATTATTTCGGAATGCCGCGAATGGTCCCCTCAAGCGAGCAAGAATGTGGCGGAGGGAAGTCGAATACGGGGGGACTGAACATGACGTCTAGGCGGCGATTGACGCTGTTGGCGGTAACCATCGCAGCCGCACCACTCGTCCTGGGTGCGTGCACCGCCGACCGGGGTTCGGCGACCGGCTCGGCCAAGAAGCACGCCGCCCCACCGGAGCTCGCTGTGACGCCGGGGGACAAGACCCGGGACGTCCCGGTCAGCGCCGAGGTGGGCACCGTGGTCAAGGGCGGGCGGGTCACCGGAGTACGCCTCATCGACGACAAGGGCAAGCAGGTCAACGCCGAGCCGCGCGAGGACGGCTCCGGCTGGGTGCCGAGCGCCCCGCTGCAACCACGACGGACCTACACCGCCGAGGTGACCGCGACGGGGGACTCCGGTGCCACCACCACCCGTACCACCACGTTCACGACGATGGCCAAATCGACCAAACCGCAGATCACCAGCACCCTCTATTTCAACGGCAATCGGACGTACGGCACGGCGATGCCGGTAACTGTGGCGTTCGACCCAGGAATTCCGAAAGAGGCCAGAGCAGATGTCCAGAGACGGTTGTTCGTAAAGACCAATCCACCGCAACCGGGTGCCTGGTCATGGCTTGAGGACGGAAGTCAGGTCTATTACCGGGCCCCCGATTTCTGGAAGCCGGGGACCACCATCAGTGTCCGGGCCGGGCTGGAGGGTCTGCCGATCGGAAAGAAACTGGTCGGCGACGCCGAGCGGACCGCGACCTCCAAGATCGGACGGCAGGTCTCGCTGGAGATCGACAACGCCACCAAGCAGATGACAGTGCTGCGCGACGGCAAGCAGGTCCGCCGGATCCCGGTGAGCCTGGGTAAGTCGAGCACGCCGAGTTCCAGCGGCAAGATGGTGATCATGGAGAAGCACGAGCGGGTCACCTTCGACACCCGGGGCGAGCCGGACGGTGGCTACGTGGTCGACGTCGACGACGCCCAGCGCTACACCTGGGGTGGCGAGTTCATCCACTCCGCCCCCTGGTCGGAGGGGGACCAGGGCAACACCAACGTCTCGCACGGTTGCGCGAACGTCTCCGCCACCGCGGCCGACTGGTTGATGGGGGTGACGCAGGTTGGTGACCTGGTCACCGTCAAGGGCACCGAGGTGGAGCTACAGCCGGGCAACGGCTGGACCGCGTGGAACGTGAGCTGGGACGAGTTCGCCCGGGGCAGCGCCCTGCCGGTGCCGCCCGGGCTCAAGCCCGCGCCGGTCGCCCCGGCGCACCCGGGCGCGGTGGCCGGCGGATCGCCCGCACCGGCGCCCTCGGTCAGCGGCCGCTGAGACACCACCTGCGGCAGGACAGGGCCGGCCCGCCACGACGGCGGACCGGCCCTGTCGCCGCCCATCACCCCAGGGGTACGCGGGCCACCCCGGACCCGGTCAGGCTGCCCAGCCAGAGGTGGTCGCCGTGCTGGCGTACCCCGGTGATCATCGAGTAGTGCCCGTTCGGTCCGTGCAGCGTCCGGCGGACCGTTCCCGCGTCGTCGACCAACGCGACCAGCCCGTAGCGGCGTGGCTGCGGCTGCATCGCGTCGGGCAGCAGGGCGGCGATCTGGCGCAGCCGTGGATGGGGCAGCAGCCGTTCGGCGATCGGCACCCGGGGGCTGGGCAGCGCGATCCAGTACGTACCGTCGCCCACCGAGGTGAGATTGTCCGGGTACGCGGGCAGGTCGGCGAGGACCCGCACGCCGCCGCTCAGCTCGACCCGCAGCAGGCGGTGGGTGCTGGTCTCCACGAGCATCAGCGCCGACTCGTCCGGGGTCAGCGCGATCCCGTTGGGGAAGTACAGCCCGTCGGTCACCACCTCTGTGCGGCCGCTGCCCGGATGGTGGGCCAGCACCCGACCGTTGGGGCGGTGCTCCAGCAGGTCCCGCTTCCAGTGCGAGACCGGAAACCGGTCGGAGCTGTCGGTGAAGTAGATGGTGCCGTCACGGCCCACCGTCGCGTTGTTGGCCAGGTGCACCGGGGGTGCCGTTCCGGTCAGTTCGCGTACCGCGCCGTCGGGCGTGACCCGCAGCAACCCGCGGTACGCGTCGCAGACCACCAGGGCCTCGCCGGACGGGTCCAGCTCGATGCCGAGCGGACGGCCCCCGGTCTCGGCCAACAGTTGGGGCGGGGTGCCGGCCGGCGCGTCGACCGGCCACCACCAGAGCCGACCGTCCTCGTCGCCACTGATCACCCGCCCGGCGCCGTCGACCAGCACGTCCTCGGGGCCGACGGCGCCCGCGGGGAGGGGTAGCAACTCGGCCTCGTCGAGCCGGCGGTCAGTGGGGGCCCATGCCCCGGCCAGCGCCGGAGGGCGGGTCGCCGGCTCGCGGACGGGGCGGATCAGCCGGGGCGGCCGGGGCCGGGGGATCAGCATCGACCTATTCTCCACCCGAATGCCGGCCGACCCCCGGGTTCTGAGCCCGCGCGGCGCGCCGCCCGGCCCCCCTGACTCCACCCCGAGAGGGAGGCGGGGTACCTCGGGGTATGCCCCTGGGCGTACCCGGAATCACTCCGTGGAGGGGCGAAAGTGTCGGTGGTGGCGGCTAGATTTCTGGACATGGAAGAGCACAGCGACCGGCTGGACGTGCAGGTCAGCGTGGGTGACCGGATGGTCCTCGTGCGGGTGGCCGGCGAGGTCGACATCGCCACGGTGGCCGCGTTCCGGTCGGCGCTGTGGTCCGCGCCGGCCCGCCCGGTGCTTCAACTGGAGTTGTCCGGGCTGCGGCTGCTCTCCGCCGCTGGCGTTCGCACGCTGCTCGCGGCGCATCTGCGCGTGCGGGCCTGCGGTGGCGAGCTGGTCCTGGTCGACCCGAGCCCGGTGGTGGCGCGGGTGCTGCGCGTCAGTGGGCTGCACCGCGTGATGCCGATTCTGGAGCTGGCCTCGCCAGTCGAGGCCGCGCGTCGCCCGGTGGTCGCGACCACGGACCTGCAACTGGCCGCCTGACGCTGGTCGACGAGGTGGGCCGCCTCCGTCGCACCCGGGCGCGGGGCCGCCGACGTGGGCCGGCGACCCCGACAATCGGTCAGCTAACGCCGAGCAGGTCGACGACGAAGACCAGCGTCTCGCCCGGCTTGATGACGCCGCCGGCACCCCGGTCGCCGTACCCCAGGTGCGGCGGGATGATCAGGCGGCGGCGACCGCCGACGCGCATGCCGGCGACGCCCTGGTCCCAGCCGGCGATGACCTGACCGCCGCCGAGCGGAAAGTCGAACGCCTCGCCCCGGTTCCACGACGAGTCGAACTCGCCGCCGGTGGAGTGCGACACGCCGACGTAGTGCACGCTGACCAACTGGCCCGGCTCGGCCTGCGGGCCGTCGCCCACGGTGATGTCCTCGATCACGAGGTCGGCCGGCGGTGCACCCTCGATCGGACCAACCTCGGGCTTGCCCGACTGGGCGCCTGCTGCCTGGGTCATGCGGGGATCTCCTGCCGTGTTGGGTGATGTGTCCGGTCACCGTCGATCCTGCCGGATCACCCCTCACCGATGTGCGGCGGACCCGCAACCTGCTCCGCAGCCCCACACGCTGGTCGTGCGCCGACGGTCCCGATGGCGCTCCGGGCCCGGACGGTGGAACGACGCCATGGCGGGCGTCACCGGTGCTGGTGACGCCTGCGCCGAGGGGGTGCGCGGTGCTCACCGCAGCCAGGGCGTCCGCCGGACGATCGGCAGCCTCGCCCACACCCGGCCCAGGCCCCAGGTGTCGCCGGCGTTGACCAGGGCCAGGACCGCCAGCACCGCCGCGTAGATCAGGTGGTCGTCCATGAAGGGGTTGTTCTCCGGAGGCAGGACGGCGGCCCACATCATGACCAGCAGCAGCCCACCGGCCACGGCGGCGACCCGCATGCCGATGCCGAGCAGCAGCGCTACACCGATCCCGGCCAGGCCGGCCATGAAGAGCCAGTCCGCCCAGGCGGCACCGGCGATTCCGGCGTAGAGATCCTTGAACGGGCCGGTCACGCCGAAGGCCAGAAATCCCTTGGTGGGGCTACCCCCGTTGATCCAGGCGTTCTTCGACTCGGTGGCCATCCCGAGGCCGAACATCTTGTCGATGAAGGCCCAGAGGAAGATCCAGCCGAGTGCCAGCCGGGTGCCGGCCAGGATGTACCTGACGGCCCGTTCGTGAGCGGTGCCGGCCTTCGCAGCGGTGTTCTCGGCGGTGACCCGCTCGATCGTCGCGATCATGGTCCCCACGTCCCTTCTCAGCTTCGCACCGCGCTTCCCGGTGGCATCTCCAGTGGACGCCCACGGCGTTCTCGGCGGCAGGGCCGACAGACCGCAACCGCTCGGGACGTTCGACCCCCTTCGGTTCCGGCGGCGCCGCTCGCCGCCCCCACTGGTAGCTGTCAGATCGTCGTCGTGGGGCCCGACCCGACTTTGTTGGACCGTCCGATACCGGGTGGGGCGTTCACCTAGGCTCGGAAAGGGCCGGCCGGCCCTGGTGACGGGCGGTGCACCGTGGTCGATGCGGAGGGCGTCGGTGGCTGAGGCGACGGTCGCGGTTCCGCTGTGGGCGTGGGCGGCGGTCGGCGCGGTGATCGCGGTGCTGCTCGCCGTGGACGTGCTCCTGCACCGGGACAACCACGTCATCGAGCTCCGCGAGGCGCTGCTGTGGAGCGCCGTCTGGATCGGCGCGGGTCTGCTGTTCGGGCTGGTCGTCTGGTGGGGCCTCGGCGGTGACCCGGCCATCGCGTACTTCTCCGGCTACCTGCTGGAGAAGGCGCTCTCGGTGGACAACGTGTTCGTCTTCGCGCTGCTCTTCGGCTACTTCCAGGTGCCGCCGGGCTACCAGCACAAGGTGCTGTTCTGGGGTGTCGTGGGGGCGCTCGTCTTCCGGCTGCTGTTCATCTTCGCCGGCGCCGAGCTGCTGGACCGGCTCGCCTGGGCCGGGTTCGTGCTGGGCGCGTTCCTGATCTGGACCGGCTGGCGGTTGGCCGTACGCGGGAAGCCGGACGTCGACCCGGAACGCAACGTCGTGGTCCGGCTGTTCCGGCGGCTGGTGCCCACCGACGCCCGCTATCACGGCGACCGGTTCACCGCCCGGGTGGCCGACCGGCGGGTGGCGACGTTGCTGCTGGTGGCGCTCGTCGCCATCGAGGCCACCGATGTGGTCTTCGCCATCGACTCGGTGGCGGCGATCCTCGCCATCACCACCAACACCTTCCTGGTCTGGACGGCCACCGCGTTCGCCGTCCTGGGGCTGCGCAGCCTCTACTTCTGCCTCGCCGGCCTGCTGCGGCACTTCGGCTACCTGCGGTACGGGCTCGCGCTGCTACTGGCGTTCGCCGGGCTGAAGCTGATCCTCGCCGAGACGCCGGTCGGCAAGCTGCCGGTCTGGTTGACCCTGGCCGTGGTGCTGCTGACCCTGGCGGTGTCCATCGGCGCCAGCACCCTGGCCGCCCGCCGCCGAACCGACGGCTGAGCCGCTGGCCGGGGCCGCCAGGCCGCGTCCGGATCCGCCGGGCGGCGGCCGGGGTCAGCCGACCAGCACCGGCCGGGACAGCTGGTCGGCGAGCAGCGCGGGCGCCTCGGCCAGGGACGGGCCGTACCAGGTGAGGTGCCGCCCGGAGAGCAGGGCGCACGGTACGCCGCGGAACGCCTCCGGCCCGTCGTCGGCGGTGAACCGGTACGGCTCGTCGGGCAGCACCACCAGGTCGGGCTCTCGTTCGCGTAGTTCGCTGAGGGTCGGGCGGGGATAGCGTTCGGGGTGCTCGTCGTAGGTGTTCAGCACGCCGAGGCGGCGCAGCACGTCACCGGCGAACGTGTCGCCGCCGAGCACCACCCACGGCCGACGCCAGACCGGCACCACCGCGCGGCGGGTCGTCGTGAGCCGGGGTGGCGTGGCCCACGCCCGCCGGGCGGCCCCCAGCCAGGCCGGCTCGGTCGGCGCGCCCAGTTCGGTCAGCAGGTCGCCCAGCTCGGTCAACGCGCCGGGAACGGTCCGCGGATAGGTGACCCGCACCGGTACGCCGGCCGCCCGCAGCGCGTCCGCGTCGGCCCGGCGGTTCTCCTCCACGTTCAGCAGCACCAGGTCCGGCCGCAGCGCGCGCACCCGGTCCAGATCGGGGTACTTGCTGCCGCCGACCCGGGCCACGTCGAGCCCGATCGGGTGGCTGCACCAGTCGGTGGCTCCGACCAGCGCTCCCGGCAGGGTCAGCGCCACCGCCTCGGTCAGGGACGGCACCAGCGACACCACCCGCACCCGCGTACCTCCGTTCGCCCGACACCGATCATGCCCCTCGGGTCGTCGGCGGGTCAGGGGTGGCCGGGCTCGATGCGGGCGGTCACGTCGAGGTGCGCGGGCTGGCAGTCGGTCGTCGCCGCGAATCGGCGGACCGCGGCGCGAACGTGCTCGCGTACGCCGGCGGCCGGCGCGTCGGCGGTGAGGTCCACCCGGATCCACACGTCGGGGTGCGGTGGCGCGCCGGTGAGCACCACCCGGGCCCGGCGTACCCCGGGGTTGCCGGTCAGGTCGCGCACCAGCGCGTCGGCGAGAACGTCGGTGGCCAGCCGGGTTCGGCCCGGCCGGCGTCCGGGGTGGCTCAGGGTGCCGCGCAGCGTGCCGTCCGGGCCCCGCAGCTCCCGGGTCAGCAGGCGTTGCCCGGCCAGCGCGATCAGCGCTCCGGCGACGGCCGCGGCCAGGGTGCTCCACGGCGCGGCCAGTCGCCACCGGTCGACCAGCTCGGCGCTGAGCAGCGCCGCCGCCGGGTCAGCGCCGGGCAACGTGCCGAGGCTGGCCGTCAACGCCGCCGCGCCGCCCGCCACCAGCAGCAGCGCGATGATGGTCCACAGCAGTCGGTGCCCGGCGTTGGTCACGCCGGCCGTCGCCGAGGTAGCAGCCGGACGTCGATCCGGGCGGGGCGGGGCGCGGTGAGGTGCCGCAACTCCTGGTGCACGGCGAACTCGATCTCCGCCCGGGCCGCCGGGTCACCGGTCGCGCGCACCCGGGGGCGCCACTGGCCGCCGCGCCGTCGGACCCGGACCCGGGCGCGGCGGACGCCCGGCACCGCGCTCGCGGCGTCAGCGAGGCGCCGTTCCACACAGCGCCGGTGCAGGTACCAGCCGTCGCGCTCGTCGGCGCGCAGGCGGACCGGCGTCCAGCGGCGCAGCTGGGCGGCGAGGATGGCCAGGCCCAGCAGGAGAGCCCCGCCGGCCACGGCCCGGACGGTGGGGTCGCGCCAGCGGGTGCCGCTCAGCGCGTCGATCCAGCCGGTGGTGTCGAGCGGCGTCGGTCGGTGCAGGGCGAGCAGCAACGCCTGCACGGCCGCCGCCGCGCCGCCGAGAAGCAGGGCGGTGGCCAGCAGCAACGAGGCGACCCGGTTGGCGGTGCGCATCTCAGCCGTCCTCCGCTGTGGCGGTGCCGGCGCCGGCGGAGTCGACGCCGGGGACGAGCAGGTCGTCCACGGTGACGGTCACCACCGCCACGCTGAGCCCGGTCTGGGCGGCCACCCGGTCGGTGACCACCGCCCGGACCGTTTCGGCGATCGTCGGCACGCTGTGCCCGTACCAGGTGATGAGGTGCAGGTCGAGTGCGACGGACCGGTCGTCCAGGCGAACCGCCGCCGGGCGGACGACGGACACGCCCGGCACGAGGCTGGCCGCCTGCACCGCGATCCGCGCGACGTCCGCCGTGTCACCCGGGCGGCGCTCCGGACCGGTCGTCCCGGCGGCCAGTCCGGTGCTGGGGTTCGTCCCCGCGGACGGGCGGGTGGTCATCGACGCCGCCGAGCGTCGGCGCGGCGGTCGCCGAGACCGGTCACCGCGAGGTCGCCGTCGAGCACCCGGACGACCAACCAGCCGAGCAGGCCAGCGAGCACGGCGAGGGCGGCCACGCCGACGCCGGCGAGCGCCCAGACCGCCACGGCGAGGAACCCGGCGAGGAAGCCGAACTGCTGTCGCGACATGGTCACCTCCGGGCCGGTCCGGTACCGGCGGTCGCTGGATACACCCGGCGGCCATCCCTGGAACGTCGGCGCTGCTGTGATCCCGGTCACATCAGAAGTCGGTGGCCCATGATCGACCACCTAGACTCGTCCCGGCTCGACCGACCGGCGGATGGATCAGGCAGATGACGAGCACCGGGAGCAACGACCGCGGCTGGCTGCGGGCGATGCCCGCCGAGGCGGGGCGCGACGCGCTGCTCAGCCGCGCCGGTCACCGGGTCCTGTCGGCACGCCGGCTCAGTGACCTGGTCCAGGGCCGCCCACCCGGTGTCACCGGCAGCCAGTGGACCTCGGCGAGCCGCACCAGCTTCGACTTCGTGGTCTACGCCGCCGACACCGGCCACCCGGTCGTCGCCGTGGAGATCGGCCCGGTGCCGTCCGCCGGCTCGGCGGAGCAGCGGGTGGAGCGACTCAAGGACGCGGTGAGCGCAGCCGTCGACCTGCCCGTGCTGCGGATCGGCTCGCCGACGCTGAGCGCCGCAGAGCACGGCCGTCGTCTGGTCGAATACGTGATCGACGCGCGCACCTACGCGGCGGGCGGCGCCGGGACCACCGCCGCCGGGACCGAACCGGCGCCGGTGGGCTTCCGGGACATCCTGGGCCGGTTGCCGGGCGGGCGTACCGGGGCGGTCAACGACCTCGGCGCGCTGACCCGCGCGGCAGCGGTCGAGGCGTACGTGTCCGGGCAGGTGGCCGACCCGATCGTGCGAGGACTGCACGTCCGCTGGGTGGACGGGCCGGCGCAGGGGTGGAGTTGGGTGCAGGTACGCCCCGATGCGTGCCTCATCGAGCAGGTCTCGGTGACCGAACACCGTTTCTCCTGCGGCATCGACGCGGCCCGGCTGGCCGAGGATCTCGCCGCCGTCGCCGTGGGGGAACGACTGCGGGACAACGCCGTCGCCGACCTGCCGTCGCGCGCCGAGTGGACCGCGCAGATCGCCGCGCTGAGCCAGCGCCGCCACGAACTGGTCGGCGGCTTCGCGTTCGACCACCTCTGCGCCGACTGACCAGGCCCGTTTCACCTGCTGATCCCTGCTCCGCACCGGCTCCGTGTCGGGTCGCGGCAATTTCCTGTGCGTCTGTTGAACCTTCCCGGCCGCCGCCCCGTACTCCTGCGCGAATGAACAGGATCTCCCCATCCGCGTCCACCGGGCGCGGGAGACGGTGCGGAAAGGGCATCGTCGGCCATCGACGCATTACCGGGTAGGTCACGGTGGGTCGCCACCGCGGCGTGCCAACTCACATCCGTCGGTCCGCCGAGGGCAGAAATCCACTACCGGATCGAGAAGGAGAGCAATTCGATGCGCAGGTCCACTCGGGCGCGCCGGCCTTCCGGCAACGCGCGGAGCAAGCGTCTGCTGGCAGTTGTCGGCACGCTCGCGGTCTTCGGCGGAGTTGTCGCCGTGACTCAGATTTCGTCGGCCCAGGACCGGCGGACAAATAAGCCACGTCCGGCTTCCGGGCAGTGCGTGGAGCCGAGCCCGGGCGCGACCGCGCCCACTGGCGACGGCTCGACCAGCCGGACCTGGCAGAACGGTCGGTGGGTGCGTAATCACTGGGGTGACGGACAGCAGTCGGTCCCCGAGTGCGAGGACGGCAAGGACGGCACGGTGGGCACCGGCACGGCCATCGCCTGTCCGGATGTGGCGGCCAAACTGCCGCAGGTGCCGAACCGGGCGCGGGCCGAGGTGGACCGCAATCTCGCCCAGTTGCAGACCCAGATCGCCGAGGCGGACCGCCGACTCGCCGCCGAGGGCAACAAGGGTGAGGCGTTCATCCGCAGCGCGATCCTCCAGCCGTTGGCCGGCAAGCGCCGCGCCGTGCTGGACCGGATCACGACCGCCATCGACCGGGCCGGACCCCGGCCGCAGGGCCTCGCGCAGCTCGCCGAGTGCCAGGTGCAGCCCACCGGCGGCACGGGCGGCAACAACGGTGGCGGCACCACGCCAACCACCACCCCCGGTGGCGGCAACAACGGCGGCGGCAACAACGGCGGCGGCGGCAACAACGGTGGCGGGAACAACGGCGGTGGCACCGAGCCCGGCGCCGGGCTCGGCGTGCTCGCCAACGACTGCGACGAGAGCCAGCTCCAGCCGCACGACGGTTTCCAGAACGGCAACCGCTGCGTGAGCACCGAGTTCGGTGAGGTCGGCGCGGCGGCCAACAACCCGTCGCTGCTGATCACCCAGTTCCCCGAGCAGGTCGGCCAGAACCAGCCCTTCACCCTGCGGGTCAGCACCCGCAACCTGGTCCGGGACCGCTTCCTGGCCGCCGGTCAGGGTGGCTACTACGTGGAGAGCTCGCTCCTCAACGACCAGGGCCTGGTCCGCGGCCACTTCCACACCGCCTGCCGGATGCTGGACAGCCTGACCGCTCCGCCGGAGCCGCAGGAGGTGCCCGCGTTCTTCGTCGCGACCGAGGACGGTCGCGGCGGCGCCCAGCCCGACGAGGTGACGATCCAGATTCCGGGCCTGCCGGAGTCCGGTACCGCCCAGTGCTCCGTCTGGGCCGGTGACGGCTCGCACCGCCTGCCGATGATGGAGCGGGCCAACCAGACCCCCGCCTTCGACTCGGTGCGCATCGACGTCAACTGAGCTGACGTACAACGGCGGCCGGCCACCCGGGGCGACAACCCGGGGTGGCCGGCCGCCGCGTCGCTTCGGGTACCCGGACAAACGACGGGGCCCCGCCGTTTCCGGCGGGGCCCCGTCGAGTCGCGTCAGCGGCTCTTGTACGCCTCGACGACCTCAACCGGGATCCGGCCGCGCTCGGAAATCTTGTAGCCGTTCTTGACGGCCCATTCCCGGATGGCCCGGTTCTGCTCCCGATCCATTCCCGCGCCGGCGGGTCGCCCCGGCCGCCGGACTGAACGGGCGCTCTCCACCGGGCCGCGCCCGATCCGCCGACCCGCATTGATGTACGGATCGAGCGCCTTGCGCAGGACGCCGGCATTCTCGTCGGAGACATCGATCGTGTAGGCCACGCCGTCGAGACTGAACTCAACCGTCCGGTCGGCCTTCCCACCGTCGAGGTCGTCGGTCAGGACCGTGATTACTTTTCTCGCCATTGCCGATTACTCCCTGTGTGCGGCGGGATGTGTCCAAAGTCTGACCTATCACCCCGGTAATCCGCAACAATATGCCTTCCATTCATTCGGCGCGTCGCGATTCCGTTACCGAGCAAAACCGTGAATCGGTTCGGTGGCGAGGCTTCATTCCGCGAGGATGCCGCTGTGACCGGCGATGGCAGCCGCCTCGGCCCGGTTCGAGACCCGCAACTTGCGCAGCAACGCGGCGGTCATCCGTTTCACCGTCCGTTCGGAGACGTGCAGTTCTTCGGCGATGTCGACGGTGCTGCGGCCGACGGCGATCGCCCGCAGCAGGCGCCGTTCCTCGCCGTCCAGGTCGACGGGCGTGGAGCGCGTGGGCCGCAGCACGGCGCGCAGCAGTTCGGCCGGCAGCACCGCCCAGCCGTCGAGGATGGCCAGTAGCGGGGGCAGCAGTTCCTCCGGTTCGCTGGTCTTGGGCAGGAACCCCTCCGCGCCGGCCCGCAGCGCCTCCACCGCTGGCCCGGGGTCGGTGGAACCGGACATCGCGACCACCCGTACCCGTGGGGTGGTCCGCCGGATCGCGGCCACCGCCCGGATGCCGCCGGGCGGCGGCATGTGCAGGTCGACCAGGGCCAGGTCGGGGCAGTAGTTGCTGACCAGGGCCGCCGCCGAGGCGGCGTCGCCGGTCGAGGCAACCACCTCGGCGCGGCCGTTTGTGGTGATCGGAAGCAGCAACTCCAGGCCGCGGACGAAAAGGGGGTGATCGTCCACGACGACGAGTCGCAAGGTGGAGGCTCCCGGCATGTCTGCGCCGTTCCCCAGCGGGTACCGATCATGCGGGTTCGCACCCAACGAGAGGAGTCGGGTGGATGCGCGTACGGCACGGTTTGCGGGACCTGCTGCGAGGGTTGCGCCCCATTGAGCCGACACCCGGCGAGAGGCCACCGACGGCGGCGGATTCGGAGTTGCTCCTGCGGGTGTTGTGCCACGAGTTCCGGACGCCGATCAGCACCCTGACCTCGCTGACCCGCGCGCTGGCCGACGAGCGTCGCGAGCTGACCGGGGACGACCGGCGGGCGCTCAGTGAGCTGGCCCGCGACCAGGCCGCCCACCTCCAGAGTTTGCTGCGCGACGCGACCGCCGGCACCGGCGTGCTGACGCCGACTCCGCAGCCGGAGCCGGCCGTCGCGCTGTCGGGCATCCTGCGGGAGGCCGCCGCGCTGGTGCCGGTCGGCCGTCGGCGGGCGCGGGCCACCCGGCGGGCGGCCTCCTGCCCGGTGCCGGCCGGACGAACCCGACAGGTACTGGTCAACCTGGTGCAGAACGCGTTGCGGCACGGGCCGCCGGACGGGCAGGTCGGGCTCTACGCCACCCTGCGTGGCCCCAGCCTGAGCATCCTGGTCACCGACGAGGGTCGGGTCGACGATTCGCTGCTGGTCGCGCTGCGGCGTCCGGCGCCGGCCGTCGGGATGTCCGGTCTGGGCCTGTGGATCGCGCGACAGCTCCTCGCGACGGACGGGGGAGCGCTGCGGGCGCACCGGCTACGGCCCCGTGGAGTGGCGCTGGAGGTGTTGCTGCCGATGGCTCGCCCGGTGCGCTGACCCGGGCGGGACACCGGTTGGCCCGCTCGGGTCATCGGGGCGGGAACGGCCTCGCTACCTATTTCCGGTACCGAGGAGGTTGGATGTTCAGCCACGTCAAGGATCTGCAGTTCGAGGCCAAGCCGGACGGCCCGGACGCGGCGTTCGCCCGCCGTTTGCAGGAGGTGTTGGGCGGCAAGTGGGGCGAGATGACGGTCGCCAACCAGTATCTCTTCCAGGGTTGGAACTGCCGACTGCCCGGCAAGTACAAGGACCTGCTGCTCGACGTCGGCACCGAGGAGATGGGCCACGTCGAGATGATCGTCACGATGATCACCCGGCTGTTGGACAATGCGCCGCTGTCGCTGACCGAGGGGATCGCGGAGGACCCCGGAGGTGCCGCGACCTACGCCGGTGAGAACCCGGCGCACTTCATCCACGGCGGTGGTGGGGCCCTGCCCACCGACTCCAACGGGGTGCCCTGGAACGGCGCGTTCATCACCGCCAGCGGCAACCTGTTGGCCGATTTCCAGCTCAACGTCACCGCCGAGGCGCAGGGTCGGCTCCAGGTCGCCCGGTTGTTCCACATGACCGACGACCCGGGCGTCAAGCAGATGCTGCGCTTCCTGCTGGCCCGCGACACGATGCACCAGAACATGTGGCTGGCGGCGATCGAGCAGCTCAAGGAGGACGGGCTGGAGGAGATGCCGGTGCCGGAGGCGTTCCCGGACTCGGGTGAGTTCACCGAGGAGTACGGCTACACCTACCTGGGTTTCTCCTCTGGCACCGACGCCGCCCAGGGGCGCTGGGCGTCCGGGCCCTCGCCGGACGGCAAGGGTGAGTTCCGGTACGACGACAACCCGCGGGCGAACGCGCCGGAACCGGTGCTGCCTCCGGGTGACCCTCGGTTGTACGGCACCAACCCGGGGGTGGCCGGCTCGGTGGTGAACACGGTGAAGAGCAAGCTCACCTGAGGTGCCTCGTCGGGTCGCCCGCCGGTCCCGGGCGACCCGACGGACCGGGCGGAAGAGTGGTCTGGGTCACAGGCCGGAACAAGGGGAACGCTTTGTTACTTGAGTGAGACACGCTCAACTCAACGCGATAGCAGGTGTTCGATGGCAACTCTTCCGGTACTTCCCCTGACCGACGCCGTGCTGCTGCCCGGCATGGTCATCCCGGTGACCCTCGACCCCACCACCCAGGCCGCGATCGACGCGGCGCGTGCGACCGGCGACCGCAAGCTGCTGGCCGTGCCGCGCATCGACGGCGAGTACGGCCCGGTGGGCGTGGTCGCCACCATCGAGAAGGTCGGCCGGCTGCCCGAGGGTGAGCCCGCCGCCGTCATCCGTGGCCTGTCCCGGGCCCGGATCGGCTCCGGCGTGCCCGGGCCCGGCGCCGCCCTCTGGGTCGAGGCGACCGAACTCGACGAACCCGCCTACGCCGGTCGGGCCCGGGAACTCGCCCGCGAGTACCGCGCCCTGGTGACCTCCGTGCTCCAGCAGCGGGGCGCCTGGCAGGTCATCGACGCGGTGGAGCGGATGACCGACCTCTCCGAGTTGGCCGACTCGGCCGGTTACGCGCCCTGGCTGACGCTGGAGCAGAAGAACGAGCTGCTCGCCGCACCGGACGTCACCGCCCGGCTGGAGCTGCTGGTCGGCTGGGTGAAGGACTACCTGGCCGAGCAGGAGGTCACCGAGCAGATCAACAGTGACGTCCGCGAGGGGCTGGAGAAGTCCCAGCGCGAGTTCCTGCTGCGCCAGCAGTTGGCCGCGATCCGCAAGGAACTGGGCGAGGACGAGCCGGACGGCTCCGCCGACTACCGGTCCCGGGTCGAGTCCGCCGAGCTGCCTGACAAGGTACGCGAGGCGGCCATGCGCGAGGTCGGCAAGCTGGAGCGGGCCAGCGACGCCTCCCCGGAGGCGGGCTGGATCCGTACCTGGCTGGACACCGTGCTCGAGATGCCGTGGGGCACGCGTACCGAGGACAACACCGACCTGGCCGCCGCCCGGGCGGTGCTCGACGCCGACCACGCCGGCCTGGCCGACGTGAAGGACCGCATCCTGGAGTACCTGGCGGTGCGCAACCGGCGTGCCGAGCGCAACCTCGGTGTGGTCGGCGGTCGCGGCTCCGGCGCGGTGCTCGCCCTCGCCGGTCCTCCCGGGGTGGGTAAGACCAGCCTCGGCGAGTCCGTGGCGCGGGCGCTCGGGCGTAACTTCGTCCGGGTCTCGCTCGGCGGCGTCCGCGACGAGGCGGAGATCCGCGGGCACCGGCGCACCTACGTGGGGGCGCTGCCCGGCCGGATCGTCCGCGCGTTGCGCGAGGCCGGTTCGATGAACCCGGTCGTGCTCCTCGACGAGGTGGACAAGCTGGCCGCCGGCTACGCCGGTGATCCGGCCGCCGCCCTGCTGGAGGTGCTCGACCCGGCCCAGAACCACACCTTCCGGGATCACTACCTGGAGGTCGACCTCGACCTGTCCGACGTGCTCTTCCTGGCCACCGCCAACGTGGTGGAGTCCATCCCCGGCCCCCTGCTGGACCGGATGGAGCTGGTCACCCTGGACGGGTACACCGAGGACGAGAAGGTCGCCATCGCCCGCGACCACCTGCTGCCCCGGCAGCGGGAGCGGGCCGGGCTGACCGTCGACGAGGTCAGCGTCGCCGACGAGGCTCTCGCGCTGATCGCGGGGGAGTACACCCGGGAGGCCGGCGTCCGGCAGCTCGAGCGGGCCCTGGCCAAGATCCTGCGCAAGGTGGCGGTGACGTTGGCGACGGACCCGACGCCGGCACGCGTGGGCACCGACAACCTCACCGGCTACCTGGGTCGGCCGAAGTTCACCCCGGAATCGGCCGAGCGCACCGCCGTGCCCGGCGTGGCCACCGGCCTGGCCGTCACGGGCGCCGGTGGGGACGTGCTCTTCATCGAGGCGACCAGCATGGAGGGCGAGCCGGGGCTGACCCTGACCGGCCAGCTCGGTGACGTGATGAAGGAGTCGGCGCAGATCGCGCTCTCCTACCTGCGCTCCAACGGGCGGCGGTTCGGCATCGACCCGAACGCCCTGGCGGGACGCCGGATCCACGTCCACTTCCCGGCGGGCGCGGTGCCCAAGGACGGTCCGAGCGCCGGCATCACCATGGTCACGGCCCTGGCGTCGCTGGTCACCGGCCGTCCGGTCCGCCCCGAGTTCGGGATGACCGGTGAGGTGACGCTCTCCGGTCGGGTGCTGCCGATCGGTGGGGTGAAGCAGAAGCTGCTCGCCGCGCACCGGGCCGGCCTCACCGAGGTGATCATCCCGGCGCGCAACGAGCCCGACCTGGACGACCTGCCGGCCGAGGTGCGCGAGGCGTTGACAGTGCACACCCTGGCCGACGTGGCCGACGTGCTCGCCCTGGCGCTGCGCCCGGCCGACGTGAAGACGCTGGACGGTCCGGCGCTCTTCGCGGTCTGACGCTCCGACCATCCGGGCCCCCGCCGTCTTGCGACGGCGGGGGCCCTTTCGGTACGCGGGGGAGGTCTACTGTCTCGTCTGCACCGTCAACCACCTCTCCGCCGCGAGGCGGCCCCCTGGAGGAACCCCCGTGAACGTGGTGCTCTGGATCATTCAGATCCTGCTCGCCGCCGTCTTCGCCGGCGTCGGGCTGGCCAAGCTGACCCAGCCCAAGGAGAAGCTGAACGGCGTGATGCGGTGGGTGGACCCGGTCCCGCCGTCGCAGGTCAAGGCGCTCGGCGCGGTCGAGCTGCTGGCCGCCGCCGGGCTGGTGCTGCCCGCCGCCACCGGCGTCGCCACAGTGCTCACCCCGCTCGCCGCCGTCGGGCTGGTCATCGTCATGATCGGCGGCATCCTGGTGCACCTGCGCGACCGGAAGCAGCAGACCACCCAGGACGGGCGTCGCACCGAGATCCAGGGCGCGATCACCTGCGCGGTGCTGCTCGTCCTCGCCGCCGTGGTGGCCTGGGGCCGTTTCGGCCCGTACGCCCTCTGATCCGCGCCGGCGACCGTCGTACTCCGGCGGTCGCCGACGGCGTGCTCAGCGCTCGTCGCCGCCGCGGTCGCGGCGCACGGTGGCCTTGCGGCCCTTGATCGTGCTGGAGCGCAACCCGGAGATGACCTCGTCGGCCACCCCCTGGGGCACCTCGACCAGTGAGAACCGGTCGGCGATCTCGATCGAGCCGATGTCCCGGCCGCGGATGCCGGTCTCCCCGGTGATCGCGCCGACCAGATCCTGCGGGCGTACCCCGGCGCGTCGACCCAGGCCGACGAAGACCTGGACGGTGTTGCCGCCAGCGGAGCGCGGCCGGCCCCCGCCCCGCCGGTCGCCGCCCCGGCCGCCGGTCTCCGGCCGACCCTCGCGCGGCCCACGGACCGGAACCTGCGGGATCTCCTCCTCGTCGTCGGAGCCCGGCGACGTCACCTCGTGGGCCAGCTTCACGGCGGCGAGGGCGACCTCCATCAGGTCGAACTCGTCGGTCAGGGTCTCCACGATCACCCGGAACGGGTCCAGGTCGTCCTCCAGCAGGCTCTCCCGCAGGGCCGCCTGGGTCAGCTCCAGCCGCCGGGTACGCATGTCGGCCACGGTGGGGATCTTGTCGATGGTGATCCGCTGGCCGGTCACCCGCTCGATGGTCTTGAGCATCCGGTGCTCACGCGGCTCGGCGAGGGTGATCGCCACGCCCTCGCGGCCAGCCCGGCCCACCCGACCGATCCGGTGCACGTACGACTCGGGGGCGGACGGCACGTCGTAGTTGACGACGTGGGTCAGCTGCTCGACGTCCAGCCCACGGGCCGCCACGTCGGTGGCCACCAGCAGGTCGGCGGTGCCCGCCCGCAGCCGGCCCATGACCCGGTCGCGCTGCTCCTGGCTCATGCCGCCGTGCAGCGCCTCGGAGCGGTAGCCCCGACCGTTCATCGTCTCGGTCAACCGGTCGACCTCTTCCCGGCTGCGGCAGAACACGATCGCCGCGGTCGGGGACTCCACGTCCAACACCCGACCCAGCGCGGCCGGCTTGTGCGCTCGGGTCACGATGTACGCGCTCTGCCGCACCCGGGGCGCCTCACCCGCTACCGTCTGCTCCCGGCCGATCTCGATCCGCACCGGTTCGCGCAGGTGCTGGCGGGCCATCCCGTCGATGCGCGACGGCATGGTGGCCGAGAAGAGCACCGTCTGACGCTCCGCCGGAGCATGCTCCAGGATCGCCTCGATGTCCTCGGCGAAGCCCATGTCGAGCATCTCGTCGGCCTCGTCGAGCACCACCGTGGCCAACCCACCGAGGCGCAGGGTGCCCCGGGCGATGTGATCGAGGGCCCGCCCCGGGGTGGCCACCACCACGTCGACACCGTGGTCCAGTGCCCGCAGCTGCCGCCCGATCGGCTGCCCACCGTAGATCGGCAGCACCCGCGCACCCAGGTCCTTGCCGTAGCGGTGGAACGCCTCGGAGACCTGCACCGCCAGCTCCCGGGTCGGCACCAGCACCAGGGCCACCGGGTCGCCGCCCTGGCGGTGTGCCGCCATGAGGTTCAGCAGTGGCAGCGCGAACGCAGCCGTCTTGCCGGTGCCGGTGGCCGCCTGACCCAGCAGGTCCCGACCCTCCAGCAGCGGTGGGATAGCCTCCCGCTGGATGGGGGTCGGCTCCTCGTACCCGAGGGCGGAGAGCGCGCCCAGCAGCTCGGCGCGCAGCCCGAGCTCGGTGAAGGCGCTCACCTCGTCGGTGCCGTCGGGGGTGGCGTCAATCGGTGCTTCGTGCTGTGCAGGTGCGGAACTCATGTGCCAAGCCTTTCATCACGCCGTCCGGGCCGTTGCGGCGACCGCCACAAGAGCTGTCTCCGGGCTCGTGCTGCGGCTGTTCCATGATCCCGGCGGCGGCCTCGGTCAGGCGTCGGTGGTCAGGATGGCCAGCACCATCACCGCGGCGAGGGCCACGTCGAGCACCGCGCAGAACTCGGCGTAGCCACCCGGCACCACCCGGCGGTTGCGGTGGTGCGCCAGGTCCCAGCCGGCGTGTGCCAACCACCCGAACGCCACCAGCCAGTCGGCGGCCCGCCCGCCGGCCATCACCGCGACCAGCGTCAGGGCGACCCAGACGGCCAGACCGGCGAGTTGGGTGGCGAGCACGCCCCGCCCGCCCAGCGTGCGGCGGGCCACGCCGATCACCAGGTAGCCGACGGGCAGCACCAGCATCGTCCACGGGCTGAGCACGCTCGGGTCGACCCACATGTCCACGGTCATCAGCAGCGCCAACCCGGTCGGCCAGCGGTGGGCGAGCGCCACCACGACCCGGTGTCGGCGTACCGGCGCCGACGCCTCGTGCCGGTGTCGGACCGCCACCAGTACCATCGCGGGGATCATCAGCAGGTGACCGCCGAGCAGCAGCGCGTCGGCGTCGATCACGCCGGCCCGGAACGGCACGAGCAGCAGCAGGAACGGGACGTACATCGCGGCGGCCATCTCGCCAACCGCGTGCCAGCGGTGCGCCCGGTAGCGCATCCCCACCGTCATCCCGACGGTCATGTTCGTGGCCATCACCAGTGCGGCGATCTCCGGCCGGGCCAGCGCGTCGCCGATGCCCGCAGCGGTGCCGGCCAGCTCCCACAACGGCCCGAGCAGCAGCATCCCGGCGACCATCGCCAGGGCCATCTCGCCCAGATGCCACAGCAGCCGCCGTTTGCTGCTGGCCGGTGCCGAGGCCGCCGGTGCCGCGGTGGTCGGTGTCGGGGCCGAGGGTGCCGGCTCGTCGGTGGGCAGGGGCGCGGGCGACGGTACGGCGGTGAGGCTGTCCGCGTACATCTGGTTGTTTTCCATGCCTCGACCCTGCCGGTGTCCCCGGTGTGGCCGGCAGACCCGTTCGTCACGGGAAATCCGTGCGGACCGCACGGCCCGACCGTGACAGTTCGCAGGGGTGGACCGTGCGCCGGGCGGTCCTAGGATCGGTGCGTGGCGAGCGAGGCGGTGACTCCCCGGGCGGACCGTCGGCTGCGCCGCGCCCGGTGGGCGACGCTGGTGTCGCTGGCCACCGGCGTGTGGGCGAGCGTCCTGCTACCGGCGGTCGGCCTGACCCGCGAGCCCGACCCGGGTCGGGTGACGCTCGGCGCGGTCGGCATCCTCGCCTTCGTGATCGCCCAGACCGCCGTCCTGTACGCGGCCGTGACGCCGTGGCTCGACCCGCGCTGGCGGCGTCGGGCCGAGCTGAGCCTGGTCGGGGTGGCGGTGCTGACCGTTCCGCTGGTGGGCCCGGTGGCGGCCGGCAGGTGGCCGACCTGGGCCTGGCTCGGTGCGGCGCTGATCGGCATGACGCCGCTGCTGGTGCGCTGGCGAGCCGCGCTGGCGGTCGCTGTCGGCGTCCTGGCGGTGGCGGTCGCGGTGGCCTGGTGGACCGGCGGTTCCGTTCCGCGCCACCTCGCCGTGACCGGTGGGATCGGCGTGGCCGTGGCCGCCGTCAACGGGCTCCAGGTCTGGTTCTGGGACCTGCTCGTGGAGGCCCGGCAGGGCCAGACCGCCCAGGCGCGGCTGGCCGCCGCCGAGGAGCGGCTGCGCTTCGCCCGCGACGTGCACGACGTGCTGGGGCACCGCCTCACGGTGATCGCGTTGAAGGCCGAACTCGCCGCCCGACTCGCCCCGGTCGACCCGGAACGGGCCGGGCGCGAAGCCGCCGAGGTGCAACGGTTGGCCGCCTCCGCGCTGAGCGAGGTACGGGAGACCGTGCACGGCTATCGGGCCGTCGACCTCGACGAACAGCTCACGGCGGTGGTGGGGGTGCTGCGCTCCTGCGGGGTGCGGTGCACCGTTCTGCCACTGCCGGCGGACCTGCCGCAGCGCGCCGCCATCGAGCTGGCTGCGGTGCTGCGCGAGGCGAGCACCAACGTGTTGCGGCACAGCCGGGCCGACTGGTGCCGGATCCACATCGATCGGGAGGATGACGTGGCCAGGATGACGGTGGCCAACGACGGCGCCGACGACCGTGGCCCGGACGCGCACAGCCACGGCCTGCGCGGGCTGGCCGACCGGCTCGCCGCCGCCGGGGGCGAGCTGCGGGTACGCCGGGAGGACGCGATCTTCACCCTCGAAGCCACAGTGCCGGCGCCGTCGTGATCCGCGTCCTGCTCGCCGACGACGAGGACCTGATCCGGGTCGCCGTCGCCGCGCTGCTCGGCCTGGAACCGGACATCGAGGTGGTGGCACATGCCGCCGATGGAACGACAGCCGTCACCGCGGCGCTGGCGCACCGCCCGGACGTGGCAGTGGTGGACCTGGAGATGCCCGGCCTGGACGGCATCGCGGTAGCCGCCGAGCTGACCCGGGTCCGACCCGACTGCGCGGTGGTCGTGCTGACCGGCCACGGTCGTCCCGGGCACCTGCGCCAGGCGTTGACCGCCGGCGCCCGGGGGTTCCTGCCCAAGGGCTCGCCGGGTGGGGCGCTCGCCGACGTGATCCGTCGGGTGCACGCCGGAGGTCGCTACGTCGACCCGTCGCTGGCCGCCGACGCGTTGACCCTGCCCCCGTGCCCGCTGACCCCTCGGGAACTGGAGACGCTACGGCTGGTGGAGGTCGGTGCCCCGGTCGCGGTGATCGCCCGTCGGGTGCACCTGTCCACCGGAACCGTGCGCAACCACCTCTCCGCCGCCGTGCAGAAGCTCGGCGCCGCCGACCGGGCCGAGGCGGTGCGCACCGCCCGGGACAACGGCTGGCTCTGACCGTCGACACCGGCGGCGCGCCTCGGTGGGGGTGGCGCGGAGCTTCCGGCTAGCGTGGGCGCGTGCGTACGGTGGAACTGGTCTGCTCGCCCGGCCTGGAGGTCGCGGTTCGGGCGGTCTGGGGTCGGCTGGCTGCCGCCGGGCTGCCCAGCCTGGCCCGCAACATCCATCCGACCAACCGGCCGCACCTCACCCTCGCCGCCGTCGACGAGGTCCCAGCGGGGGTCGAGCACCGCCTGGCCGAGTTGTTCGACGCCGCGCTGCCGGTGCCGGTGACGCTCGACCGCGTCGTCGTCCTCGACGGCAGCGCTCCGCTGGTCTGGCTTGTCCGACCCACCCCGGCGCTGACCGCGCTGCACGCCGCCGTCTGGGACGTTCTCGCCGACGCCGACGGACACCGTCCGTGGCACGCGCCGGAGGTGTGGGTTCCGCACCTGAGCCTGGCCCTGCGGTTCCGCAACGCGGACCTGCGGTTGGCTCGTGCCGTCGCCGGTGGGCAGCGCCCGACGGGCGACTTCGACGCCGCGCGCAGCTACGACGGCACGGACAGGTCGGTGACCGCGCTGACCCGGCTCCGCTAGTGTCAGCGCCTCATTGTCCGAGCGGGGGGATCCGGGTGCGGGACAGGCAGCGGCCCGGGCCTCAGTTGCTGCCCCCACCGCCATCGCCGCCTCCGCCATCGCCCCCGCCGCCACCGCCGCCTGCACCGCCGGCGTAGCCGTGACGGCCGTCGTTGAAGGGCAGATCGCCGCGAATGCCGGGTGGTTTGGGCCGCTTGCCCGGCCCTGCGAGGTGTTGCAGGCAGACCCGGCCGGAAACCGGGAAGCATTCGCCTCGGCCCCCGCAGTCGGCCAGGTAGCGGTTGCCATCGGGGATGTGCAGTTCCTGGTCCACCCGGAACAGCAGCGGAAGGCCGTTCGGGCCGCACCCCTCGTCCCGGCGCCCGTGGCTCAGCGTGGTGAGCAGCAGGGACCGTCGATTGTCGTCGGTCGTGTCGCCGCTTGTCGCGGACCTTGGCTCAGGGTGCGGGGGGCGTCCGAACGCGGTGTCGCAGAACGTGGCGTAGTCCCGCGTGTGCAGGGTCAGTTCCTGCCACAGATCGTTTACGACCACCGAGGGCATCGACAGCTTCGCGTTGGGCTGGCGGGCGATGATCCGGAACCACTGCCGGGTGGCGGTCTCGACGAGAACGATGTCGCCGTCGCTGAGGTGGGGGTACCGATTTCGTAGGTGCTCACGCCCGCTGGCAGGAAAGTGCAGGTCGGACACGGCGCGGAGTCGGCGAGGGGTGCGGTCGCTTCTGAACTTCGTCCAGATCATGCGGTTGCTTCTATCCGCCCGGGATGCAGGCGCTAAGGCCTCGACTTGCCGAAGTGGCGCCGCGGCTCCTTCAGAGTAGAGCAGTAGGCAAGCCAATGCGGTCGTCGATGCTCCTCGCCCCGTTCACGTAGCCCTCCACCAACAACAACAAATTCACGGCGACGGATTTCATTGAACGCGGTTCCCGGCTAGTTAGCAAACTGCGTAGCTTGTTCGGCGCGTGCATTCATTCGCCACGGATTCGGTCGCCATGTACGGCCGTGGATTGCCTGCCGAGGACGGTCGACGGGCGGAGGTTCGGTCCGGTTGGTGAGTCGGGCGGCGTCCATGATGGACGGACGGGGCGGATCGGAGCGAGCGGCAAGCGGACCAAATCCTTCAACCGCCCTGCGTCTTGACGGAAAGTAATCCCCCCAGGTCGCAGCGCTGATCCGCACGCCCATGGTCGACGTGGCTTGACAGCCGATTGGCCGTGCTGCAACCTACAGCGGCATATCGATGAGTAGCAGCACACGGGGGTGTGAAGCTGTGACCGCTGACCTGGCGGCATTTTGCCGTGCCGAGGCGATATTTGTGTTGTTGGGCGACCCGTTCCGGCGTGAATTCCGTCCACCCGAGCTGCCTCTTCGTATCTCCTGAGATTTTCGTCGACCGATAGTCGACGCCGTAACGCCGTGCCTGTGAAGGGGTGACGGCGATCGCACACCCGGCTTCGTGGGGCCTTCGCAGGTCTCGCGGCCCACGCATGCCTGTCTCCGCCTCTCAGCCCGTCCTCGATCCAGGGGTGACCAACCATGTCCTTCAGCATTCGGCGTCTGCCCGACCCGCGTGGTCGGCTGACCGATCTGCGTGGTCGGCTACTCCGGCAACGCTCGGTGTTCGGCTCCGGCACCACCCGGTCCGTCCTGGCGGCCGCCCTGGCCGGTGTGCTGATGCTCAACCTGGGCGGCAGCGGGGTGACCGCGTTGCCGGCGGGCGGCGCACGGGACCGCGACGGTGTCGCCTCCACCGGGCGGGGTGGCGGCGCGAAGCCGAAGCAGGCATGGGGCTCGGCGGCGGGCAAGGCGCACGTCACGTCCGGACGACCCAACCGTGACCTCCCGAAGTCGCTACGCGGGCAGTACCCACCGCACAAGCTCGCCGACAAGCCCGCCCCCGGACGCAACAAGGCGTCGGTGGCCACCGCACCCGTCGACGACACCCGAGGCTTCGACAAGCGCACCAGCCGGGAACGACCGGCCGAGCGCGGTGTCGACCAGCGGGTCTTCGACAACGCCGACGGCACCCAGACCACCGAGTTTTCCTCCGCTGCCATCAACTACCGCAAGCCGGACGGCACCTGGGCACCCATCGACCACACCCTGGTGCCCGCCGCCGACGGGTGGGGGACCACCGCGGACTCGGTCGGGCTGCGCTTCGCCGGGAACGGCGCCGCGACCCAGGTGGCCCGGCTGAGCTTCGACGGTGACACCGAGTTCGGCTTCGGTCTGGCCGAGGCGACCAACGCGCCAGCCCGGGTGGACGGCAACGCCGTCACCTACCCCGGCGTACGACCGGACGTCGACCTGCGCCTGGAGCCCCGAGCCGGTGGCGTGAAGGAAACCCTGGTCCTGCACTCGGTCAAGGCGCCCACCTCGTACGTGTTCCCGCTGAACCTGCGCAACCTCACCGCGAAGCTGGTCGACGGCCAGATCGTCCTCAGCGACCGGAACGGGCAGCAGCGCGGAATCATCCCGCCGGGTTACATGGTGGACGCCGGCTCGGCCGAGGCCGCTCCCGCCACCTCCACCAAGGTCGCGTACGAGCTGGTCACCACGGGTGGGCAGACGGCGCTGAAGGTCACTCCCGACCGGGCCTGGCTGGCTGACCCGGCCCGGCGGTACCCGGTGGAGGTCGACCCGACGGTCGGGCCGCCGGTCGACGCGGTCAAGTCCGACAGCAGCATGTACGTGCACGGCGGCCGCTCGGTCGAGGGTAAGGACGAGTTGCTCGTCGGTCGCTCCGGTGATGACAACGCGGCGGCCTACCTCAAGTTCGGCAACCTGGTCAGCCGACTCCAGAACCACACCATCCACGGCGCGGCGCTCTCCGCTGTCAACTTCGACGCGGCCTCGTGCAAGGCGCGCGCGGTCACCGTCCACCCGGTGACCGGGTCGTGGTCGGCCGGCACCGGGTACTCGTACCCGGGGCCAGCGGTGGGCGGCTCGCTGGTCAGCCGCTCGTTCGCCCATGGGCACGTCGCTTTCGGTCAGTCCCAGTCCGCCTGCCCGGCGGCCGGGGAGATGTTCGACCTCGGTGCCGGCGGCCGTAACCTCGTGCAGCGGTGGGCCAACGGCCAGCAGGCCAACAACGGTCTCTCGCTGCGGGCGTCCACCACCGACACCTCGGCGTGGAAGAAGTTCGCCGGAACGGACACGGCCAACCCGCCGGCGCTCTACGTCACCCACAGCCCGTACAACGCCGGGTACGCGATCCCGAAGCCCACCCCGGAGCCGGCCGTCCTGCGTAACCAGGACGGCAAGGTGAAGGTGACCGTCACCAACCTCGGCGCCGAGGCCTGGACGCCGGCCAACTACTACCTCGCCTACCGGGTCTACAACGCGCAGACCGGCGCCGCGGTGACCCAGCAACGGGCGGCAAACCTGCCCACCACGCTCGCCCGTGGCGCGAAGGTCACCCTCGACGCGACCGTCAAGCGGTTGGAGCCCGGCAACTACTTCCTCGACTTCACGATGGTGCGTACGGGTGGGGCGGTCTTCACCGACCACCAGGTGCCACCCGGGCGGATCGTGCTCCAGGTGTTCGACGTGCCGCCGGTGGTGCAGGAGCTCTACCCGGAGAACGGCTACCAGGCACCCACGCTCACCCCGTTGCTCTGGGCCCGGGCCGTGGACACCGACGCCGCACCCGGCGCCACCCTGTCGTTCAAGTTCGAGATCTGCGACCGCACCGACGCCGGCGCGGCAACCAACTGCATCAACTCCGGCTACCAGGCCAAACAGTCCTGGGTGGTGCCCGCCGGCCAGCTGTCGTGGGGCAAGAGCTACCTGTGGCGGTCGTACGTCAAGGACAGCGCGAGCGAGGTCATCTCGCCGTACTCGACGATGCTCACGTCGGTGCCACAACCGGACCTGCTGTCCCGGATCGCCACCTCACCCAACGCCGAGCAGGGCCGCGAGTTCGACGCTCAGACGGGTAACTTCGCCACCTCCGCGGTGGACGCCACTGTGGTGACCGTCGGGCCGGAGCTGAACCTGGTCCGCACCTACAACAGCCTCGACCCCCGCACGTCCGGGGTCTTCGGCGCCGGCTGGTCGAGCCGGTACGACATGACGCTGGTCCCCGACAACGACGGCACCGGCAACATGGTGGTCCGCTACCCGGACGGCCAGGAGGTGCGGTTCGGCAAGAACCCCGACGGCACGTACGCCCCGCCGCCGGGCCGGGTCGCGAAACTCAGCGTCGACAGCAGCAACTGGAGGCTGGTCGACCGTTCCGGCAGCACCTACCAGTTCTCGCTGCTCTACAAGCTCCAGAAGATCAGCGACAAATCCGGGCGCTCGGTCAACCTGATCCTCGACCCGATGACCGGCAAGTTCGCCCGGGCCCAGGTCTCCAACAGCCAGAGCAACACCGCCGGCCGTTCGCTGACCTTCACGTGGAACGGCAACCACATCGAGACGGTCAGCACCGACAAGGTCAACGGCGCGGTACTGACCTGGAAGTACACCTACAACGGTGACCTGCTGACCACTGTCTGCGGCCCGGAGTCCGCCTGCACCAACTACGCCTACGCGGCCGGTTCGCACTACCGCACCGCCGTGCTCGACGCCAAGCCCGACTCGTACTACCACCTCGGCGAGGCCGAGGGCACCGGCGCGGCCAGCGACGTGGCGATCAACCTGGGCAAGGACGCCGGCACCTACCGCAACAACGTCACGCTGGGCCAGCCCGGTGTGGTGGAGGGCACCAACGGCACCGCCGCCGCCTTCAACGGCACCTCGGCGTACCTCGAACTGCCCAAGGGGCTGGTGAAGAAGAGCCGCGACGTCTCCGTCGAGCTGTGGTTCAAGATCGGCCTGACTCAGACCGGCGGCCCGCTCATCGGCTACCAGGACAAGGCCGTCGGCACCGCCGCGACCAGCGGTGCGCCCCTGCTCTACACCGACACCAACGGCTTCCTGCGGGGCCAGTTCGCCAACGGCACGATCGCCCCGATCACCTCGGCCGCCAAGGTGAACGACAACAAGTGGCACCACGTGGTGCTCTCCGCGATGGCCAACACCCAGACCATGTACCTCGACGGTGAGAAGGTGATCCCCCCGGCCGGGCAGACCGGGCAGCCGATCGAGCACTCGCTGCTGACCTTCAACCAGGTCGGCCTCGCCTCGGCCACCTCACCCACTTCGTGGCCGGGCTGGGGCAGCACCGCCCAGCGTTACTTCGCCGGCACGATCGACGAGGTGGCCGTCTACTCCCACCCGATCGGCCCGGACACGGCCAAGGCGCACTTCCGGTACGCCAAGCCGGCCGCCCAACAGCTGACCCGGGTCACCCTGCCCAGCGGCCGGGTCGCCACCGAGGTCGAGTACGACACGGCCACCGACCGGGTCAAGGAGTACACCGACGACAACGGCGGCACCTGGAAGGTGGGCCAGCCCACCGTCTACGGCGGCGACACGGATCTGCGGCGCAGCGTCCAGGTCCTCGACCCGGCCAACCGCCCCTACCTGTACGAGTACGACGCGCTCGCCGGTCGTCTGCTGCGCTCCGGCACCCCGCTCGGACTGGAGACGCGGGAGGAGGACCGGCCAGGGCAGACCAGCCCGCCGCCGAGCCCACCGCCGACCGAGGTCTGCACCCAGCCCGACCCGAACGATCCCGCCTTCTGCACGGTGATCCCCGGCGACGCCGGTGGACCGATCTTCGTGCGCCACCCGTTGGAGGGCATGGCCATCCGCTCGTTCTCCTACAACGAGGACGGCCAGCAGAGCAAGGTCACCAACGAAAACGGCGACACGGTCGAGATGACCTACGACAGCCGGGGGCGTCTCGCCACCCGCAAGAGCTGCCGGACGCCCACCCAGTGCTTCACGAACTACTACACCTACTCGACAACCATCACCGATCCGTTCGACCCACGCATCGACCTGGCCGTCGAGCAGCGCGACGGCCGCTCGACCGGACCGACCGACAACAACTACCGGACCGCCTTCACGTACCACCCGACCGGACAGCTCCTCACCCAGGCCAACCCCGACGGCAGCACCGTCACCCACGCCTACACCTCCGGCGGCGAAGTCGGCATCAACGGCATCATCCCGCCCGGGATGCTGGCCACCAGCTCCGACGGGCGCGCCAAGGTGACCCGCTACGCGTACTACGCCAACGGTGACCTGCACAAGGTGACCGAGCCGTCCGGGCTGGTGACCGAGTACTCCTACGACGCGCTCGGTCGGCGGATCACCGAGAAGGTCATCTCCGACACCTATCCCTCGGGCGTCACCACCACGATCACCTACGACGGGCACTCGCGGGTCGCCACCGTCACCGGCCCGGTCACCACCGACGCCGTCGCCGGCAAGCAGCACCAGAGCCGGACCGTCAACGAGTACGACGCCGACGGCAACCCCACCAAGGTCACCGTCTCCGACCTGCTCGGCGGTGACCCCGAGCGGGTCACCAGCACCGAGTACGACGACGAGGGCCGACCGGTCCGGGTCGTCGACCCCGAGGGCAACGAGACCAGCTACGGCTACGACAGGTTCGGCAACAAGACGACCATGACCGACGCCAACGGCAACCGCTACGACTGGGCGTACACCGCGCAGAACAAGGTGGCCGAGGTGCGGCTGCGGGACTGGCGCAGCGACCCGGCCGGCACCCCCGGCACGGGCACCGGCGACTACCTGGTCCTGCACTCCTACTCGTACGACTTCGCCGGGCGGCTGGCCAGCGACACGGACGCCATGGGCCGGCGACTGGAGTATCAGTACTACCGCGACGACCTGCTCCAGAAGATCACCCTCAAGGACTTCCGTAACCCCGACGGCTCCAAGCGGGACTACGTCGTGGAGGAGAACACCTACGACGGCGCCGGCAACGTGACCCGCAAGGTCGGCGCCAACGGCACCCAGATCACCGACCACAAGCCGGACAAGTCCGGCAAGGTGGAGAGCACAGTGCTCGACCCGAGCGGGGTGCGGCGTACCAACAGCTTCACCTACGACCTCAACGGCAACGTCAAGCAGGTCGTCCGCACCGGTAACCCGTCGAACCTGAGCTGGCAGGTGCTGGCCACCTCCGAGGTCGTCGACTACACCTACGACGACGCCGGCAACGTGGAGACCGAGAAGGTCACCGCCGGCAGCGAGACCAGGCTGACCCGCTACACGTACGACAGGCGCGGTCTGCGCACCTCGGTCACCGACCCGCGCGGCAACGTCTCCGGCGCGGACAAGGCGAAGTACACCAGCACCTTCCGGTACGACGAACTCGGCCGGCAGATCGGGCAGAGCGGTCCGACCGTGCTGGCCGAGAGCGACGGCAACGCGGCCGTCTCCACCAACCCGACCAGCTCGGTCGGCTACAACACCTTCGACGAGCAGGTCGCGGTCAAGGACCCGCTCGGGCGGGTCTCCACCTCCGAGTACGACAAGCTCGGCCGGGTGGTGCGCAGCCTCGCGCCGACGTACCAGGCCCCCGGGGTGTCCCAGACGGTCACCCCTGAGCACAAGCGCCGCTACGACGCCTTGGGCAACGTGCTGGAGGAGACCGACCCGGCCGGCACCACCAGCTACACGTACGACCAGCTCAACCGGTTGACCATCCGGGACGAACCGTCGAAGACCAACGACGACCGGGCGCTCACCCGCTACACCTACACCCGCACCGGCGAGGTCCTCTCGGTCACCGGCCCGACCGGCGCCCGTGTCGAGTCGACCTACGACGACCTCGACCGGCAGGTCACCCAGACCGTCGTCGAGCGCCGCCCGACCACCCGCAACCTGATCAGCAAGCTCGCCTACGACGACGCGGGCAACCTGACCTCGTCGTCCTCCCCGACCGGGGCGACCACTGTCAACACCTTCAACGGGGCCGGCGAGATCACCCGCAGCACCGCGCCGACCGGCGAGGCCACGATCTTCGGGTACGACTTCGCCGGCCGCCAGGTCCGGGTCTCCGACGGACTCGGCCGCACCACCCGGGTCGGGTACGACCAGTTCGGCAACCGGGTCAACACCATGAACCTCAAGGCCGACGGCACGGTCCTGCGTACCCAGAGCTACGGCTACGACGTGGCCGGCAACATGACCTCGTCGAAGGACCCGTACAACACCGTCACCACCTACGAGTACGACGCGGCGGACCAGCTCGTCAAGCAGGTCGAGCCGACCGACGCCGACCCGATCACCACCACCTTCGGGTATGACGCGGCCGGTAACCGGACCCGGTACACCGACGGCCGCAACAACTCCACCATCTACACCTACAACACGCTGGGTCTGCCGGAGTCGGCGATCGAGCCGTCCACGGCGAGCCACCCGGCCGCCGCGGACCGCACCTGGACGGCCGCGTACGACGCCGACGGCAACGCGGTGCGACTCAGCGCCCCGGGTGGGGTGAGTCGCACGCGGACGTTCGACGCCGCCGGTCGACTGACAGTGGAGACCGGTTCCGGAGGTGACACCCCGACCGCGACCCGGACCCTGGACTACGACCAGGGCGGACGGTTGACCAGCGTCAACGCCCCCGGTGGCAGCAACACGTACAACTGGAACGACCGGGGTGGGCTGCTGTCCACCGCCGGCCCGTCCGGCACGGCGAGCTTCGACTACAACGACGACGGCCAGGTGACCAGCCGCACCGACCTGACCGGCACGGCCACCTTCGGCTACCTCAAGGGTCGCCTCGACACGCTCACCGACAGCGTCACCGGCCAGCAGCAGAAGCTGGGCTACGACGCAGCCGGTGACGTCAAGACCGTCGACTACGGCGCCGGCCGCGTCCGCACCTTCGGGTACGACGACTACGGGCGGGTCGCCAGCGACGTGCTGCGCAACGCGGCTGGTCAGACGGTGGCCTCGGTCGCCTACGGCTTCGACCTCAACGGCCACCTCACCAGCAAGAACACCACCGGCACCGCAGGCGCCGGCAACAACACCTACGGCTACGACAAGGCCGGCCGGCTGATCTCCTGGACCAGCCCGGCCGGGACCGTCACGTACGCCTGGGACGCCAGCGGCAACCGGGTTCGGGCCGGGTCCAAGTCCGCGACCTTCGACGAACGCAACCGGCTGCTCTCCGACGGCGACTACACCTACGCGTACACCCCGCGGGGCACCTTGCGGACCCGGACCAGCTCCGGGTTGGCCGAGCAGTACTCGTTCGACGCCTTCGACCGGCTCACCGGGGCGCAGGATCAGACCTACACCTACGACGGCCTGGACCGGGTGGCCTCCCGAACCGGCAACTCGTTCATCTACGCCGGTCTGGGCGACGAGGTGGTGCACGACGGAGTCGAGTACTACGGCCGCGGCCCGAACGACGAACTGCTCGCCACCGTCCAGGGCGCCGACAAGCGGCTGTCGCTGACCGACGCCCACGGTGACGTGGTGGCGGCCATCAACCCGGCCGACACTCAACTGTCCAGCCTGAACGACTCCACCGCGTACGACCCGTTCGGCAAGAAGGTGACCAGCACCGGCAGCACCGGCCGGCTGGGCTTCCAGGGGGACTGGACCGACCCGGACACCGGACAGGTCGACATGGGCGCCCGCTGGTACCAGCCCGGCACCGGCACGTTCACCTCGCGGGACAGCGTCAACTACACCGCCGGCGACTCGATCCTGGCCAACCGCTACACCTACGGTGCTGGCGCCCCGCTGGACTTCGACGACCCGGACGGCCACTGGCCGCGTTGGATGAAGCGGGCAGCGAGCGCTGTCGTCAACGTAACGTCCAATGTGGTCAACACGGCCTACAACGTCGGCGCCTCGATCTACAACGGCACCAAGAAATTGGTCTCCTACACCGTCAACCTTGCCGTGTCCGGCCTCAAGGCAGTCGGCCGAGCGATCTCCGACACCGCGAGCAAGCTCGTCGGAAGGGCGATGAACGTCGTCCGGTCCGTCGGCAACCAGATCCGATCCGGACTCAATAAGGTCGCCGGCGCTGTCAACTGGGCAAAACAGCAGGCACAAGCCGTCCAGCAACGCATCCACCAGGCAAAGGTCGCGGTGACCGCCGCCGCCAAGTCGGCTATCAAACAAGCTGTCAAGTTCACCAAGCTGCCGGTGATCCAGGCCCTGACAAAGCCGCTCATCACGCTCGGCAAGGTGGTGTCCACCGGCTTCAAGATGGCGGCGAGCGTCGTCGCTGTCACCACAATGGCCATCCAGGATCCACAGAAGTTCAAGCAGAACCTCTGGCTGGCGGCCGCACAGAAGCTGGCGCCGCTCGTCGAGGGCGTCGAGAAGATGTGGGACAAGGCGACCCAGTTCGTCGACGAGCACGCCGCCGAAATCGCCGGCTTCGCCGTCGGTGCCGTCGTCGGCCTGGGCTGCGGCGCGGCCATCGGCTGGACCGGTGTCGGAGCGGTGGCCTGCGGGGCGCTCGCTGGCGCGGTCGGCTCGGCGGTCACCGGCTACATGGATGGCAAGCGCGGCTGGGACCTCGCCGGCGCCACCGCCATGGGCGGCCTGTTCGGCGCCGCTGGAGGTGCGCTCGGCTCCATCGGCGGCCAGGCGCTGGGTGCCGGCATCCGAGGTCTGGGCGGAGGGCTTCGCTCGGCGGGAGGCAAGGCCCTGAACGCGGGCATGGGCGAGGCCCGCAGCATTGGTCGAGGCCTGCTCGGCAAGTGCCCCAACAGCTTCACCGGCGAGACCCGGGTGCTGATGGCGGACGGCAGCTCTAAGCGCATCGACCAGGTACAGGTCGGCGAGAAGGTGCTCGCCACTGATCCGACGACTGGCCGCACCGAGGAACGCGCGGTTACCGCGCTCATCGTCGGCGCGGGCAGCAAAGATCTTGTGGAGATAACCGTTGATACCGACGGCAAGCTTGGTGACCGAACGCAAAAGATTACCGCCACGGGTGGCCACCCGTTCTGGGTTACTGATCAGCAGCGTTGGGTCGAGGCGAAGGACCTGGCGAGTGGTTACGTCTTCGAGACGGCTGACCACCGTCCGGCGGCCGTTGTCACGACCCGGAAGTGGACCGAGTATCGCCAGGTCCACAACCTGACGGTCGACGCCCTTCACACGTACTATGTGAACGCTGGCAACAGGCCCCTCCTTGTGCATAACTGCAATACCAGTGGCGTATATACCGCCAGGGGTGCTTCAGTTGCGGAACTGGAAGGCGCGGCGATTCAGGTGCGGGACAGTTTGGCTAGGCGGATGAGCTCTTTGTCGCAGCGGCAGAGGCCAACTGTTGTGACGGGCGGATACAACGTCGAGACTGGGCAATTCGCGGCGGGTGCATCTTCTACTCAAGGATGTGCCGAGCTGTGCGTTGTCAACGCTCTAGGTGGAGATTCCAGTAAGGTGAGTTTCACGGCTGCGGTTCTGACAAGGAAAAACAGGCTTCTCGAGCAACAGCCGGTGTGTCTCTTCTGTGAAGCGCGGTTTGGGCGAGGTGCCTTCCCCGGTCAGGGTACGACGTTCGAGTCGGACGTTCTCGGTATCAACGATTGATGTGAGCCTCATGAGTGCGCACGGCGGTGGTTTAGAACAGCTCCGTAGTGAGCTTGGCAGACATGACTGGTCCGCGTTGCGGTCTTACTTGGGAGGGGCGAGCCAGCTTCCATCGGCGATCGAGGCGTTGGTCTTCGCTGAGTCAAGCCAGGATGCGAAGGCAGCGTATTGGCGCATCGACAATGTTGCTCTGGTGCAAGGGCGGCTGTCTGAGAGTGTCTATGCGTTAACTTCCTGTCTTTTGGTCGGGCTTCCGTTCGCTAAGGCCGTGGGTAGGGGTGCCATCTTCGATCTATTGGCCACCATTGCCGGTGGCCACGACGAGCACATAGACAACGAAATTGTTGGCACCGTCTCGGTGCGGGAATGTGTTCTTCTTATGGAACGCTGCCTGCCGATTTTCGTAGAAGAAGTTCAACGAGGGAATCCGAGCTGTGTAGATATAGTCCTCATGTGCGCTATTTACGAACCTCGCCTTCGTGGTCATGTAATCGAGGTCTTCGAGAGAGCCCTTGAAAATCCGGCTTGCGTGCCGATCGTCGACCTAATTGAAAACTCGATGGTTGACCTACGAGATGAAGAATAATGCCGGCCTTCCTGGCACCCGCTGTCCGGCGCGTAATCCGACGTGTCCCTTTGTGGAGTCACTGGCTGGCCGCTATTTTCGGTAAGAATGAGCGAACTGAAGAGTGCTTTGCAGCTTGGGTTCGCGAGGGGCGTGGCGATCGCGTGAGAAGTGCGCCCCTTTTCAATGTTCGGTGTCGATAACGGGTCGTACTTCGTTGGCCAAATGTTGGCCGAGAACTGCTGTTGTAAGAACATGTGTCAAGCGGACATCTAGGGTAGTTGCGCTAGTTTTAGGAGTTGAATGTGAGTTACCAACAACGACGGACGTCCTGGTCGTTCGGCCCACTCGGGCTCGTCCTGGCCTTAACAATCTGGATGAGCATGGTGGTTCTCAGTCCGGCCCCTGCTCATGCCGACGCCGCCGGCAGGGGTGGTGACTACGTACCGATCGACAGCATCGCCCTGCTGGACACCCGGGACGGCACCGGCGGCACTACCGGTGTTCGGGGCGGCAAGTCCGTCACCACATTCAACGCCGTCGGCGTCGGCGGTATCCCGGCCAGCGGGGTCAGCGCGTTGATGGTCGACGTGACGGCGATCTACCCGACCGCAAACACGTTTTTGTCGATCTACCCGGATCTGACGGACCGGGGCGCTTCGGCCATGAACGCCTCGATCGGTGAGGTCATCACCAACTCGGCGATGGTCAAGCCCGGTACGAACGGCAAGCTGGCGGTGCACAACGCGGGTGGCAACGTCCACATCAGAGTTGATGTGGTGGGCTACTTCACCACCGCCACCGGCACCGTCGGATCTGGCTTTGTGCCCGTGAACCACACCCGCGTGGTCGACAGCCGTGCGGGGCAGGGGATTACCGCCGGCACCCTGCCCACCAGTGGCACGCGTGCCGCCAATATCTCCGGTGGCGGGCTGGTGCCCAGCACCGCGACGGCAGTCATGCTCGACGTCGTGGTGACCGGGTCCACCGGCAACGGTTGGATGACTGTCGGGTCCAGCGCGGTCGCGGAGACCGGCATCGACTACGTCAAGGGCAGCACCTCGATGGGCATGGTCGTCAAGCTCAACGGCAGCGGCGCTGTGACGTTGGACAACCGGGGCTCGGCCGTGCACGTCGCCATCACGGTCCAGGGGTACTGGACCGGTAGCCCGACCGCCGGCGCCGGCCTGCGGCCGCTGACGGCGACCACCCTGTACGACAGCCGTTTCCCCACCGGCGCCCAGCCGGTACCCGCCAACGGCAGCGTTGACGTCGCCGTCGGCGGCACCCGCGGCCTGCCGACCCGCGGCATCGCCGCTGCCGTCCTCAACGTCCACGCGGTCAGCCCGACGGTCGCCGGGTTCCTCACCGTCACGCCGTTGGACGGCACCCCCAACACCGCCTCCACTGCCAACTTCCCGGCGCCGCACATCGCCCGGTCCAGCCTCGTGGTGACCAAGCTGGGCACCGAGGGCAAGGTCCGGATCAAGAACAGCAGCGGCGGTACGGTGCACATCGTCGTCGACCTGCAGGGCTGGTTCGCCGACCCGCTTCCGTTCCTGCCGACCGAGTCCTTCTCCCGCTCGACGGCGTTGCAGGGGGAGCCGAGCGACGGCAGCGCGCTCGGGGTCATCGTCTACGCGCACACCGACAACACCGGTCAGGTGCGGGTCGTCCACCAGCAGAACCCGGACGATTTCAGCAGCGTCCAGCACATCCCCCAGTTCGGTGCGGAGGCGTTCACCGGGCAGCCGGCGTTGAACGTGCAGAGCGGCACCAAGCAGGTGCAGATCAGCGCCCTGCACACCACCGGCACCGTGTGGACCGGTGCCCAGACGGCGGCGAACGCCGCGACCTGGGCGACGACCGGGAACCTCGGCGGCACCATGGTGGGTCGGCCCGCCACTGTCACCCTCGCCGACGGCACCAGCGTGATCTTCACGGTGGACTTCGACGGTCGCCTGTGGCATTACCGCCAGACCGGGACGGGTGCGTCGTGGAAGAGCCTCGGTGACGTCGACCTCATCGGCGGGGTCACTCTGGTGAAGGTTGACGCCGGTGTCCGGCTGGTTGCGACCACCATGACCGGCACCATCAAGACCGCGCTCTACTCCACCGACGGCACCCTCAGCGCGTGGGTCGACCTGGGCGGGAACGTGACCGGTGTGCCGGCCGCCTTCCTCAACCAGGGCTACCGCACCGCCGTGGTGGCCCGTGCCGCCGACGGCTCGCTGGTCATGAAGAAGCAGGAACTGGGTGGGGCCTGGCCGGCCACCTGGCAGACGGTGGGCACGTTCACCGCTGCGGGTTCCCCGGCCGCGATCCTCGACCCGGCGTTGGGCCGGATCGTTGTCGTCGCCCGCGGGTCCGACAACGAGATGTACCGGGTGTACGAGACCGAGCAGGGCTCGGGCATCTGGGGTGAGTGGCTGCGCCTGTACGAGAACCCTGGCGACCCGACCGCCGCCACCGCCGCCACCGATCCCACCATCGCGCCGATCCAGAACTCCGGCGGAACCGGCTTTGTGGTGGTTTACCGCAACCGGAACAACACCACCATCGTGCTGGACCGGCGGTTCGCCGCTCCCGGCGGGATGGCGGCAGCGAAGGTGAGTCCGTCGGCGGTCAGCTTCACCGCGCACCTCATCCCGACGCCGCCGGCCTGATCCTCGGCACCACCAGCCCGGGGGTCTTCGTCCACGTGACGGAGGCCCCCGGGTCGCTGTTCATCGGTGCGTCGCCAGCCGTCCTAGACTGGGGCGATGAGCGTTGGCACCGACGGCCGGGGGATGGCCGAGCTGGCGGCCCTGCTGGCCGACGGCACCCGCGCCGGGATGTGCCTGGCGCTGCTCGACGGGCGGGCGTGGACCGCCGGCGAGCTGGCCCGGCGCGCCGGGGTCGCCCCGTCGACGGCCAGCGATCACCTCACCCGACTGGTCCGGGGCGGGCTGCTCGTCGAGGAACGGCAGGGCCGGCACCGCTACCTGCGGCTGGCCGGGCCGTCCGTGGCTCAGCTGATCGAGGACCTGGCCGGGCACGCCCCGGCCACGCCCACCCCGACCGGTTCGCTGCGCGCGACGACCGCCACCGCCTCCCTGGCGTACGCCCGGACCTGCTACGACCACCTCGCCGGGCGGCTGGGCGTGCTGATGTACGACGCGCTGCTGGCCGAGCGGCGGCTCGACCGGTCCAGTGGGTTGGCGCTCACACCCGACGGGTGGGCCTGGGCGGCCGGGTTGGGCGTACCCGTGGACGTGCTGCGCGCCGCCCGCCGCCCGGTGGTCCGCGACTGCCTGGACTGGACCGAACGCCGCCCGCACCTGGCCGGAGCGCTCGGCGCGGCGCTCTGCCGCCGCTTCACCGACCTGGGCTGGATCAGCCAGGGCACCGGCCGCGCCGTCGGTCTCACTCCCACCGGCCGCCCCGGCCTGGCCGCGGCCCTGGCCATCCCCGAGCACACCCTCGACCCGCCGGCAGCCCCGCCGCCCACGAGCGGCCGGGCCTGAGCGGCGACCCCGCAGGTGACCGCGCCGGGATCGTTCGGTGTGGGCCGAACGGTTCGCGCCCTACGGTCGGGCGGTGACTGACAACTGGCCCGTCATCGCGCCCGCCCCGGGAACACCGGCGTGTGGGCCGCCCTCGTTCGAACCGGAACGCGGTTGGTGGGTGACCCGGCACGCCGACGTGCGGGCGGCGCTGACCGACCCGGCGTTCCAGGTGCCGGCCGTCGATCCCGGTCCGCCCGGCACCCTCGCCTGGCTGCGGGCCACGGTCAGCCGGTTCAGCCCACCAGGACGGCACGCCGACCGTCGGGCGGTCGCAGTGAGCGCGCTGGCCCCGCTGAACCCGCACGACCTGTGCCACGACGCGGCGCGGCTGACCCGGGCCGTTCTCGACCGCGTCGGCGACCGCGTCGACGTGATGCGGGAACTGGCCCGGCCGGTGCCGCTGCGGGCGTTGGCCGATCGCCTCGGTTTCGCTGATCCGGCAGCCGCCGGGACGGCGGTCACTGTCGTCGCGGCGGCGTACCACCCGGGGGTGGACCCGGCGTTGACCGCGCGGGCCGACCGGGCGGTGGCGGCGCTGCTGGCGCTCGCGCCGCAGGGTCCGCCGGAGGTACTGGCGAACCTGATCGGGCTGCTGGTCCAGGCGTGCGACGCGACCGCCGGCCTGATCGGCGCCGCCGCCCATCATTTGCTGCCTCCGGCCGCCCCGCGAACGGCGGCCACGGCACGGACCGCCGACCTGTTGGCCGAGGTGCTGCGCCTCGACCCGCCGGTCCGGGCCACCCGACGGGTCACCGTCGACGCGGTACGGCTGGGCGGGCGGGAACTGCCGGCGGGCAGCCCCGTGCTGCTGCGCTTCGACGCGGCCAACCGCGACCCGCAGGCGTTCACCGAACCCGCGACGTTCCAGCCCGGTCGGCCCGGCGCCGGGCTGTTGACCTTCGGGACGGGGGAGCGAGGTTGCCCCGGCGACCGGCACGCCCTGGCCTTGGCCACCGGGGTACTCGACGTGCTGCGGGAACGATGCCGGCGCGGCCCGACCCCGGTGCGCCACGAGCCGCATCCGACCCTACGGGTGCCGACAACTCTGGAGGTGAGCGTCCGATGATCGACCGTCGTGCCGCGTTCCACGCCCTGCACCGCGCCGGGCGCCCCCTGCTGTTGCCCAACGCGTGGGACCACGCCTCGGCGGCGGCGCTCGCCGTGCGTGGACATCCGGCCATCGGCACCACCAGCCTCGGAGTCGCCGCGACCGCCGGCCTTCCCGACGGCGCGGCCGCCACCGCGGGCGAAACTCTCGCCCTGGCCCGCCGGCTGGCTCGGCTGCCGGTGCTGCTCAGCGTGGACGTGGAGGCCGGGTTCAGCGACGACCCGGCGGAGGTCGCCGAGTATGTGGCGGAGTTGGCCGGATTCGGCGTGGTCGGGATCAACCTGGAGGACGGGCGCGCCGACGGCACCCTCGCCGACACCGAGGTCGCCGCTGCAAAGGTCGCGGCCGTGAAGGCGGCGGTACCGGAGCTGTTCATCAACGCCCGCACCGACACCTGGTGGCTCGGGGTGGACGACCCACTGCCGCAGACCCTCGCTCGCGCCCGTGCCTACCGGCTGGCCGGTGCCGACGGGATCTTCGTGCCCGGGACTGTCGACCTGGCCACCCTGCGCGTGCTCACCGAGCGGATCGACGCTCCGGTGAACGCGCTGTACCAGCCGGGCGGCCCAGGGTTGGCCGAGCTGACCGCCGCCGGGGTTGCCCGGGTCAGCACCGGCTCGCTGCTGTTCCGGGCCGCGCTGGCCGCCGTAGTCGCCGCCGCCGACGCAGTGCGCGACGGCGGGCTCATCGCGCCGCGAGGGCTGCCGTCGTACGCCGAGGTGCAGGCCTGGTGCCGGCGGACGGCGACTGACGGAGGGTCACACCCCGGGCCGGGGCGTCGTCGACGCTCCGTTCGGGGTAAATAGGAGGAATGTTCGGTCCGTTCCGGTCCCGATGATTACGGTGTGTTTCAGGGCGAACCACCCAGTGCCGTGACCGGAGAAAGGGACCCGTCATGCGAGTGCCCAGCCGTAGCCCGGGACAGCAGCCCGGTTCGCCTCCGTCGCCCACCGCTCCGGCTCGCCGTCGACCCTCCGGCGCGACCCCCCGCCGCGTTCCCGCCCCCGCCCCCGACCTGCCCGCCTACCGGGCCGCCGTCGCCGAACTGCTGGTCGAGGTCGGTGCCCTGGCCGACGCGGCGAGCACCCGGGCCCGGCAGGTGCTCATCGACGAGCGGCTGCGGGAGCCTGCGCTAGCCGCCGTCCTCGACGCCACCCCACAGGGGCTGATCGGCGCGCGCGAGACGCTGCTGCTGGAGATGGCCCGCTACCAACCGAACGACCGCACCTCGGCCGCTGACCTCAGCGCACTGGTCCGGATCTACCTGCTCTCCCGCATCGATGTGCTGTGGTGGCAGGACGCGCCGACCTTCGTCACCGACGACCAGGTCAACGGCAGCGCCGAGCTGGTCGACCTGGAGTGGCTGCGCCGCCGCGACCTGCTGCGCTTCCGCTACCAGGAACAGCCCGCCACCATGCTGGGCCGGGCCGTCCGCGGGCTGCGTCGCCGGCTGCGACCCGACGCCACCCCGCGCACCGCGGGGTTGCTGTTCCGCCGCGCCCGACGCGAGGTGGTGGCCCTGCTCAACGACATCGGACGGGAGTTCGCCGCCGTCGCGCCCCCGGCCACCCCGCCGCTCTGGGTGACCAGCCTGGTCCGCAGCGCCGAGCACCAGTACCGGCTGCGCCGCCTGGGCTACGCGGCGATGCTGCCCAGCGGGCACTGCCTCGGCTACTCGGCCGACGTCGAGCTGGCCTGGTTCGAGCGTTTCGGCGCCCGGGACGCCCTCGCGGAGCTGCTGCTGAGCCGGCAGGAGGCCGGTGAGCTGAACGTGATCGACGAGGGGCAGGCCTGGCACCTGTGTCTCGCGCCCACCGCCCGGCGTCGCCTGCGTCGAGCGTACGAGGCTGAGATGGGGGTCTGAGCCGGTGTGCGGCATCGCGTTGAGCATCGGCCCGGAGGCCGACCCGGCGACCTTCCGTCGGATGCTCGCCGCCCTGGCCCCACGTGGTGAGGTCACCGAGACCCGGTCCGAGAGCGGGCTGCTTGCCGGCACCCGCCGGCTGCGGGTCGTCGACCGGGACCGGGCGGTGCAACCGTGGACGTCGACCGACGAGCGTTGGCTGCTCTGCTTCAACGGCGAGATCTTCAACTACCGGGAGTTGCGGGCGCAGCTGACCCGCCTGGGGCAGGCCTTCCGCACCGAGAGCGACACCGAGGTGCTGCTCGCCGCGTTCCAGCAGTGGGGCGAGGCGGCGGTGACCCGGCTGCGCGGTGAGTACGCCTTCGCGGTCGTCGAACGGGCCACCGGCCGGGTGTACCTGGCCCGCGACCCGCTCGGCGTCAAGCCGCTGTACTGGTCCCGTCGACCCGGCTGCCTGCACCTCGCCTCCGAGGTCAAGGCGCTCGTCGGGCACGGCGCCCCGATCGCCGAGGTGCCGCCCGGGCACCACGGCTGGGCCGAGGCGGACGGGCACGTGCGCCTGAGCCCGTACGTCGACCTGCTCACCATCGGCGACGGCCTGCCGGTCATCGACGACCCGGACGAGGCCGCGCTGCTGGTCCGCGCCGCGCTCAGCGACGCGATCCGGATGCGGGTGGAGACCGACCTGACCGTCGGGGTGGTGCTCTCCGGTGGGCTGGACAGCTCGTTGACCCTGCGGCAGGTGCGGGACATCCACCCGGACTGCGTCGCGGTGACCGTCGGCGTGGCGGACAGCCCCGACGTGGCGTACGCGCGGCGGCTCGCCGCCGACCTCGACGTGCCGCACGTGGTGGTCGAGCTGCGACCGCGTGACATACGGCTCGCCGACGTCCGGGAGGCCATCCGGATCTCCGAGCTGACCGAGTACGGCGACATCATCAACGCGGTCGTCTCGGTGCCGATCTTCCGGCGGCTCCGCGACCTGGGCATCAAGGTGGTGCTGACCGGCGACGGCTCCGACGAGCTGTTCGGCGGGTACCCGATGTACCACCAGGTCGCCCCGGCGGCGGCCCGCCGACTGTTCCTGCACCGGATCCGCAACCTGTGCCGCACCGAGTTGCAGCGGGTCGACCGGACCGCCATGGCACACGGCGTGGAGGCTCGGGTGCCGTTCCTCGACCTCAGCGTGGTGGAGCTGGCGATGCGGTTGCCGGTGGATCTGAAGCTGCGCCACGGTCAGGAGAAGTGGATCGTCCGGCGGGCGTTCGCCGACGTGCTGCCCGACTACATCCTCCGCCGTCCGAAGAACCCGATGTCGTACTCGTCGGGGTTGCACGAGCGGGTCCGGCTGTACAAGCCGCTCTTCGCCCGGCTGCACCGCTCGTTCGGCTACGACCTCCAGGAGCCGGTCCGTCGCGACTTCGACACCGTGCTGAGCCGCTGCGGCAACGACCTGGACCGGGCCATCGCCGACGGGCTGACCCGACCCGACTACACGGTCCTGGAGCACGCCCGTGACCTGGTCGGCGCGGCCAAGTGGAACGCGGCTCCGATGGTCCGCCGGCTGGTCGGCCCGCGCCCGGCCCGCCACTGACCACCGCCACGACCGCAGTCGGCTTCCGGACAGCTGCCGCCCACGGGAGGAAATTCCCATCCCCTCATATGCCCTTTGACCTGGGATAACTGGTAGATGTAGATAGAGAATCGTCGCTCAATACGTGAAAGTCGTTCTGTGAGCGACGGTCGGATTTCCGCCAGTCGCCCTGCGGCCGGGGGCATCAGGCGAGTGGCCGCCGAGGACTATCAGCCGGTCGCCCGTCTCCTTCCTCCATCCGCGGTGGTCCTCATCCCCGGAAGAGGGAGAAAACATCCATGTCTCCAGTGCTCCGTGCCCGTCCACGGGCCGTCACGGCATGCGCCGCAATCCTGGCGCTGATCATGAGCCTGCTGATCACGCCCACGGCGGCCTCGGCCCGCGCCCCGAGTCGTACCCCCACACCCGTGGCGGCGCCGGTGACAGCGCCGGCCGTCACCATGGAGCGCGTCGCCCAGGCGGCCGCCCCGGCGCAGCCACCGTCCGCCCCGGCCAAGCCGAAGGCATCCTGGCGTGCCGGTACGGCAACCGTGACGTGGAAGGCGCCGGCTGACCGCGGTTCCGCCCTCACCGGCTACGTGGTCGCCGCCTACCGCAACGGTAAGAAGGCGAAGACGGTCACCTTCGACGAGTCGAAGACCACCCAGAAGATCGAGGGTCTGACCGCCAAGGGCACCTACACCTTCACCGTCGCCGCGAAGAACGCGGAGGGGACCGGCCCGGCCAGCAAGCCCTCTGCGGGCGCCAAGATCATGGCGTTGCCGGGCGCGCCCACCATCATCGCGGTCACCGCCGACACCGCCACCGCCCTGCTGAGCTGGAGCCCCGGCCCCAACGGCGGCTCACCGATCACCAACTACATCGTCACACCCTGGGTCGGCGGAATCCGTCAGCCCGCGCAGACCTTCGGGCCGTCCACCACCAACACCGTGACCGGGCTGGTCCCCACCACCACCTACCGGTTCACGGTGGCATCCCGCACCGCCGAGGGCACCGGTCCCGAGTCCGCCCTGTCGGACTCGGTGACCGCGAACCTGTCGCCCACGCTGCTGTTCGATCACCCGGACCAGGCGACCGTCGGGATCGCGTACGTCGCCACCCTGAACGTCACCCACGGGGTCCCACCGTATGTCTGGAGCGTCGACTCGGGCACTCTGCCGCCCGGTCTCCTGCTCAACCCGGTCACCAACGGCATCTCGGGCGTCCCGACCACCGCAGGGGTCTATCCCGTGGTGATCCGCGTGAACGACTCGAACGGCCAGACCGGCACCCGCCTGATCAATTTGGTGGTCAACAAGGCGCCCGTCTTGAGCTTCCCGCCGCCACCGCTGGGCGAGGTCGGCGCTCCCTACGCGGAGCAGCTCAACGTGATCGGCGGCACCGCGCCGTTCACCTGGTCGCTGGCCACCGGCGCGCTGCCGCCCGGGTTGACCCTCGACTCGGCCAGCGGTCTGCTGTCCGGCCGGCCGACCCAGGCGGGTGCCTACCCGGCGACGGTCCGGGTGACCGACGCCAACGGCCAAACTGCCGCCCGGGCGATCCGCATCCTGGTCCAGGCGGCCAGCGTGGCCACCCTGACCGCGTCGACGAACGTCACCACCTTCGGCACCCCGGTGCACTTCGAGGTCGTCGTCGGCCCCGGCGTCGCCGAGGGGAGCGTCACCCTCATCGACGAGCTGCCCAACGGGGTGGAGACCCCGCTCGGTACCTTCCCCGTGGTGCTCAACACGGCTTCCTTCGATCTATACGTGCCGGCGTTTGGGCACAATCGATTCCGGGCGCAGTACGACGGGACCGCTCCGCTGGGTGAAGCGGTGTCCAACGAGGTCATTATCGAGGTCTCGGCGGCGCCCCGACAGGTGGTCATCGACCAGTTCGCACAGTCGGGCATCAGCGGCCTCGCCGACCAGTTCGTCTCGGTGGTCAACAGCACCTCGATCAACCTGCCGATTGCCGGTTTCAAGGTCGAGGCGCCGGGCGGCTTGTCCATTACCATCCCGGGCTCGGCGCGGCCGTTGGCGCCCCGACGGGGCTATCTGATCGCGGCAGCCAACTATTCGCTGTACAACATCCAACCCGACCTCATCGTCCCCAGCCTCGGCCAGGGTGGGCTACGGCTGGTCGCCCCGGACGCGGCGAGCACGATCACCGACCGGGCGGGCTCGACGCCGGGCTTCTCCGAAGGCCCGCCACTGCCCGCCTTCAACGCACCGCCCTTCGTTCCCCACTCCTGGAACCGACTCCGGGTCGCCAGCAACCTCCAGGACACCGCCAACAACGTGGCCGACTTCCGGCTGGTCGCCACCGTGCTCGGGCCGATCAACGGGGTCCCGTCCACACTCGGCAGCCCGTCCCCACAGAACACCCTCGGCACCTACCAGCAGAACGCCTCCCTCCAGTCGACGTTGTTCGACCCGAACGTGGCCGTGTCGGCTGCTCCCAACCGGGTCCGCACCGGGAACAGCCTGGTGATCCGGCGGACCCTGACCAACCGGTCCAACGCCGCCATCACCCAGGCCCGGGTCCGGATCACCTCACTGAGCGCGGAGAACGGAGCCCCGTACCCCGGTGCTCCGTCGCCGGTGGTGCACTCCAACCTCCGGCTGGTCAACCCGGTCAACCCGACCACGCCGATCATCATCAGTGACGGTCGGACGCTCCTGTCCCGGAATCTGTCCATGGATTCACCGGCGACCACCCCGCCAGGTGGTGGGCTGGGCACGACGCTGACGATTCCGTTCGACCTGGGTGGTCTGGCGCCGGGTGCGTCGATCCACATCGCGTTGAGCTTCGCGGTGGACACACCCGGATCGTGGTGGGTGGCGTACGACGTGGACGCGATCGGCGGGGGAGTGGTCCCGAGGGTGGCTGCCTCGGCGAAGGGTGCCAAGGCGACGAAGCAGCGCGCGGCTGACGCCAAGCGGCTGGCGGAGTCGCGCAGGTTGAGCGTCGACAGCGGCACTCTGCGCTGACGCTCGTCGGTTAACGGTGCGGGTGGCGCGTCACCACGAGCGCCACCCGCATCGCGTCGTCGACCATGATCGTTGAGCAGGCGATGAGCGGGGAGACCATGTCGACACCCGGACGAGGCGTCTACGGGCTGAGGGTGCACGGCCTGGACAAGGTGTCCGAGTTGCTGCCGGCCGAGGGTGCCGCGCTCGGGTGGCCCACCGTGCGGGTCCGCCAAATCGACGCGCCGCCACCGCCGCCGGTGCCGCTCGACAACCGACGGGGCACCCGGGTCCTCGCCGACGGGCGGACCCTCGCCCTCGACCGGCTGGGGGGCACCGCCACCTTCTATGGCCCTGCGCTCACCCCGGACGTGCTGGCCCACCCGTACCTCGCGCCGGTGGCGACGACCGTCAACCGGTGGGCCGGGCGGGAAACGTTCCACAGCGGAGCGTTCGTGCTCGCCGGTCGGGCCTGGGCGCTGCTTGGCCCGCGTACGGCGGGCAAGAGCAGCCTGCTCGCCGCCCTCGCAGCCCGGGGCGTGCCGATCCTGACCGACGACATCCTGGTCGTCGACGGCACCGAAGCCTTCGCCGGCCCTCGCTGCGTCGACCTGCGGCAGCCCGTGCCGGGCGCGACGCTGCCCACCTGGCCGGTCCGGGCGGGGGATCGGCTGCGCGTCGGGCTGCCCCCGATCCAGCCCCGCGTCCCACTGGGTGGTTGGCTTTTCCTGCGCTGGGGTGAAGCGGTCACCCTGACCCGACTGCCCGGCACCACCCTGCTGGCCCGGCTTGCCGGCCAACGGTCCTTCGGCCACCTGCGCTCCGATCCGGCCGCGCTGCTGTCGATCGCTGCCCTGCCGGCCTGGGACCTGACCCGCCCGCGCGACTGGGCCGCTCTCGACCACACCCATTGGCTGCTCGCCGACACCATTTTCGCTGGCCAGACCGTGGGGGCGCCCCGGTGACCGCGCTGCCGCAGGCGATCCGCTGCCTCAACCTCGACACGGCCGCCGTGACCGTGAGCGCGGCGCTGGCCGAGCGGGGCGTTGAAGCCATCCTGCTCAAGGGCGCCGGCCTGGCCCACCGGCTGGGCCAGGAGCGGCACCGCGTCTACACCGACGTCGACCTACTCGTCGCCCCCGCGACGTTCGATCGGGCCCAGCGGGCGCTGGCCGACCTGGGCTGCCGCAGCGCACTCCCGGAGGGACGCCCCGACCGCCGGTCGCAGTGGTACGAGCGACCCTGGCGACTGCCCGGCGCGCTGCCACTCACCGTCGACCTGCACCGGGGGTTCCACGGAGTGGCCGACCCCGAGGCCCTGTGGACCGCGCTGGCCGGCTCGACAGAGCGCATCGCGTTGGCCGGCGGCACCGTCGCCGTACCGGACGAGGCGGGCACCGCACTGCTGGTGGCGCTGCACGCCGCCGCGCCGGGGCGGTCCGACCGGCCACGTACCGATCTGTTGCGGGCCTTGGACGTCCTTCCCGCCGACGTCTGGCGGGCCGCGGCCACCCTGGCCGCACGGACCGGCGCCGTCCCGTCGTTCGCGCTCGGCCTGAGCCTGGCACCGGCCGGCGCGGCGCTGGGTGCGGCGCTGGGCCTGCCCCGGGTCAGCCCGGCGGCGGTGTGGCTGCGGGCCCACCGAGCGTCACCCGAGGCCGTGGTGATGGCCGAACTCGCCGAGTTGCCCACCCTGCGCGGTCGGTTGCGCCACCTCGGTCCGCGAATGTTCCCGACGTCGGCGTCGATGCGGCACGGCAGCCGGGTGGCCCGCCACGGCCCGATCGGGCTGCTGCTGGCGTACCTGGCCCGGCTGGCCCGCAAGACCGGGCGGCTTCCGGCCGCGTTGGCCGAGCTGCGCGGCGCAGAGCGCCTTCGGCAGCAGGGGAATGACGGTGGCTGACGGCAGGGCAGCCACGGCGGCCGGCCGGGCGGGATCACCGCTGCGCGCTGTGGTGCGCCTGGTCCGGCGGGGCGGGTTGCCGGCGGTGCGGACCGCACTGTGGACGGCCCGCGCGGTGCGCTCGGTTCGCCGCCAGCTCACCCGGGGCGACCTGGCGTCCGTTCGGCTGCCGGCCGCACCGCCCGGCGCGGCGGCCCACCGTCAGGTCGTGCTCGGCGTGCTGCGCCGCACCGAAGCCAACTGCCTGCAACGGTCGCTCGTGCTGCAACGCTGGTACGCCGGTCAGCGGATCCGCCGCGCGGTGGTGATCGGTGTAACACCGCCCAGCACCGGCTTCCACGCCCATGCCTGGCTGGACGGCGAGACCGACGCCGAGCGGGAGGAGATGACGGAGATCCTGCGCCGCCCGACGCCCGAGCACTGGCTGGCGGGGCCGGGTCAGGTGCTCTGAAGCAGCAGCCCGTGCCCGCGCAGATCGTCCAGGAAGGCGGCCACGTCGGCACGGGCCCGCTCCCGGTCCACCGCGGTGGCATCCACCAGCGTGCTGACCAGCTCGGTGCTCGTGGCGCCGGCCGCCAGCCGCTGCCAGAGCAGCGCGCCAGAGGACGCCAACCCGAAGTAGACGGAGTTCCCGGTGTCCAGCACGACCACCTCGTCGCCGGCGACCCGCCAGGCCACCCGATCCGGGTCGACCCGGTGCACGATCTCCTGCTGCGTCACGACCTGACCTCCACGTCGGTGTCGGGACCCGCCGAATGGACCGGCCGGGTCACTGGACCGGTCAGCCGGGTGGGGCTGGCCGGCTCGGTGGCGCCGCCCGGGTTCGCGGCCAGCCAGAGCTGTTGCACCAGGCTGGCGGTACCCCCGGGGATCGGCCAGCGGGACCACAGGGCGCGCAGCGCGTCCGGGTCCACCAGATCCGCGTCGGCGCCGGTGCCGTCCCAGGAGCGCACGAACTCCCGTGTCGGCTCCCGGAGAAACACCTCACGGAACCTGGCCTTCCGGCGCGGCGCGGTGACCACGGCCGGCAGGGCATCCCGGACGATCTCCGCGAGCAGCTCATCCCGGCTGACACCCCGGCGATAGCCGCGGTGCAGCGCCAGTGCGGCCAGAAACCGCTCGTCGAGCAGCGGTTGGATAGCCGTGGCCTGATGATCACCGGCCAGGGCGGCCAGCGCCGAGCAGGTCATCTTCAGGTCCCGGCGCCGGGTGTGCCAGGCGATCCGCTGCCGCAGCCGGTGCGGCTCGGCCCGCTCCTCCGCGCGGGACGCCCGGTGCACACTCCGGGCCACCTCCGGGCGCAGCCAGCCGAACAACTCGGTCGACCGCTGCCGGGTACGCACCGTGTCCCGTAGCCATCCCAGGCGGGCACGAAGCGAGGTGGCCGGCGAGCGGCGCCACCCAGCCAGTACCTGGTCACCGCCTCCACCGGTGAGCAGCGAGCCACCGGTGGCCAGTTCGGCGATAGGTAGGTGCAGGTGCAGGTTGACCGGGTGGACCACCCCGTACCGGCGCAGCAGCCGGCGGGCCACCGGCCCGACCAGATCCAGCTCGTCGTCGGCCCGCAGGATCTGCCACGACCCGCCGACCCGTAACGCTCGGATCACCCGCTCCTGCCAGTCCGACTCGTCCGCCCGGGGTGCCCCGGTGAACCGCCAGGTGACCGGCACCGGGTCCGGCAGCCCTTCCCGGCGAGCGGCCCGGACGGCCACCGCCAGGACCAGCGACGAGTCCAACCCGCCGGAAAAGCTGACCACGCACGGCGGCCGGGACAGACCGGCGAGCATCGCGGCGTCGAGCGCGCCGAGTGGGTCGGGCAGACCGGTCGGCAGGTGCCGGCGCGGTGCCGGCGGGTCGACGCCCAGCACCGTTCCGGTGCAGATGTCGAAGGAGGTAGGGCGGAACAAGGTCACCTCAATCCCGCTTCAGGACGCCGCGGCGGGCGGCGATCCGCAGCGCCCGACCGAACGCCCAGCTTGACGCCGGCAGCAACAATGCGGTGGTCGCGAGCAGCGCGCTGGCCGTCCCGGCCCACTCTCCGCCGGCCAGCGCGGAACGCAGCCCGTCCAGGGCGATCCGGCTGGGCAGCACCATGGTCAGCTCGGGCACCGGGCTGGGCAGCTCGGAGACCGGGAAGTACGTGCCGGAGACGAAGGCGAGCCCGACGACGAAGAGTCGAGCGGCACCGTCGCCGTGCCCGACAGCGACGGTGAACGCTGCCAGGGCGATGCCGACGCCCATCATGGCCGCGGTGCCGGCGACCAGCACCACCAGCACGCCCCACCAGTCGGCATCCTCGGTACGCAGGCCGAGCACGGTGCCGAGGATCGCCAGGTAGACGCCGGAGCGCAGCAGGACGAAGAGGAACGGGTAGCTGGCGGTCCCGATGGCCAGCGCCGAGACCGGGACGGGTTGGGCGGCCAGTAACTCCAGCGTCCCACTGCGCTGTTCCCGGATCACCCGACTGGTCAACTGCGTGCTGGCCGCCTGTAGGACGAGCAGGAAGGTGATGCCGACCGCCACGAAGTCGAAGTAGCTGGGCGAGCGGGCAAGGTCGGTGCCGGCGGACGGGGTCAACACCCGCGAGATGAACAGGAAGACGACCAGGTTCACCACCCCGAACGCCAGGTCCAGCAGGAGCGGAAGCCGGAACTGCTGCGGGTCGCCGAGGTCACGGCGGACCAGGGCGAGGACCATGCCGAGCGCGGTGGCCCGGCCCGCTCTGCCGGCCCGGCGGTCGGTGGCGCGGCTGGCGGTCGAGGCCGAGGCGGTCGGCGTCATGGCGCCACCGCGAGTGTCACGGCGGAATGGCACCGGCGCCGGTCGTCGGCGTGGTGTGACGCGATCACGCAGGTCAGCTCGGGTCGTCGGTCCAGGGCCTCCCACAGCAGCAGCCGTGCCCTGTCGTCCAGCGACCGGCCAGGCTCGTCGAGCAGCAGCAGGGCGGGCCCGGCCATGAGGGATCGCGCGATGCTCACCCGTGCCCGCATCCCCGCCGAGCAGCGTTCCATCGGCAGGGTGGCATAGCCGGTCAGGTCGAGCTCCTGCTCCATCGTGGCGACAGCCGGGGCGACGGCTCGGTGCGGCAGCCGGAGCCGGGCGATGAGAGCCAGGTTCTCCCGTGCCGACAGCTTCTCGTACAGGCCCTGCTCCGGGGCGAGGCAGACGCCGGTCAGGCGGCGGGCGGGCAGCGAGCCGACCGGGTGGCCGCCGACGGTGGCCTGCCCGGCGCTGAGAGTCAGCGTGCCGGACAGGCACCGCAGCAGAGTGGTCTTGCCTGATCCGTTGCTGCCGCCCAGAAAGAGGCGGGCACCCACCGGGACGTCGAGGTCGAGGTCGGCGAAAATCACCCGACGGCCGAACCGACGCTGGGCCCGACGGATCGCCAGCATCGGCGGTGGTCCCACTGGTGAGGCCGGTCAGAGCGAGCCGTCGCCCCCGCCGCCCAGGCCGTCGTCAGGGCCCACCGTGCCGCCCTTGGTCAGTTCGGCGAGCGTGCCCAGGCGTTGGATTGTCGGCGGCCGATAGTCCGGGACGGTCGTCTCTGCTGTGTCCAGCTCGCGATGCGAAATCATCGGTTCTCCCCTGCTCATATCGGTGTCTTGGCCAGCATAAGCGGTCATCTACCCCGGCTTGGCTATAACACGACGTGTAGGTCCAAACTCGCAGAAGTCCGAAATTCATTCGACCGGTGTGCGGCTCGGCGGCGTATGGCCGGCTCCTGGAGCACGCGGCGCTCAGCTCACCAGCAGCAGCGCGCCGACCGCGGCGAGCGTGGCGGTGACCGCGAGCAGGGTGCTGGTCAGCACGAATCGGGTCAGTGGCACCGTCACCCCGGCCGCCCGGCAGCGCTCGAACCACAGCAGGGTGGCCAGTGACGCCCAGGGGGCGGCCAGTGGGCCGACGTTGGTGCCGATCAGCAGGGCCAGCAGGCGGGTGTGGTCACCGGTCGGCAGCACCGACTCGCCGGCCAGGTAGGCGGGCAGGTTGTTCACCGCGTTGGCGAGCAGCGCGCCGGTGCCACCGGCGCGCAGGGCGCCCAGCGCGCCACCGTCGGCGCCGACCAGGGTGCCGACCAGGTCGTCCAGCCCGTGCCGGCCGAGGGTCTGCACCACCAGGAACAGGCCGGTGACGAAGAACAGCAGGCGCACCGGGACCAGCCCTGGGCGCAGCGTGGCGGGGGAACGGACCAGGAACCCGACCAGTACCAGCGCGAGCCCGACGGTGGAGGCGATCTCGATCTCCACGCCGGCGAGGATGCCGGCGACGAAGATCAGGCAACCGGCGAGCGCCGTACGGTGCAGCACCGGGTCGGCCGGCACGTGCCGGGTCGGCGGGACGAAACGCCCACCGAGCGGCCGCTCCCGCCGCCACCACCCGAACCAGAGCAGGGCCATGGTGACCGCCACGGCGGCGAGCTGCGGCAACGCCATCCGGGCCGCGTACGCCAGGGGTGCCAGCCCGACCCGGTCGGTGGCGAGCAGGTTGGTCAGGTTGGACACCGGCAGCAGCAGGCTCGCGGTGTTCGCCAGCCAGACCGTGGTGACGGCGAGCGGAGCGGCGGGGATCCGCAGGTTCCGGGCCAGCGCGAGCAGCACCGGGGTGAGCAGCACGGCGGTGGTGTCGAGGTTGAGCACGAGGGTGGTCAGCGTGGCGAGACCACCGCAGAGCAGGAACAGCACCGCCCAACTGCCCCGGGAGCCGATGGCCAGTCGGCTGGCCAGCACGTCGAAGACGCCGGCCACGGCGGTCAGCTCGGCGAGCACGATCACGGTGCCGAGGAACAGGAGCAGCGGCAGGATCCGGTGCAGGGTGGCGGTGGTCTCCGTGCGGGGGAGCAGCCCGCTCAGCGCGCAGGCCGCCCCGACCACGGCAAGGATTGCCGCCACCAGGTCCAGCGGGTGGGGCCGCCAGCGCGTGGTCGGTTCGGGCGGGGCGGCAACTGTCACGTCTGTTCACGTTGGCACAGGGCCTGGCCAGCCGTTTCGCAACCCCTGCCCTGGTGACGGACCCCACGGTTTCGCCCGGCTCGACCCCTGCCGCCGATACGGGCCGGGCCCGGCCCCCGAAGATCGGGGACCGGGCCCGGTGTGGTGCGCGGTGCCTACCAGCCCAGGTAGCTGGGCTGGGTCTGCACGTTGAGCTCCTGGTAACGGGTCAGCTTGGCCGACCAGGTACGCCAGTCGTTCAGCTCCAGGACGTCCAGACCCTTCACCATGTCGTTGGAGTAGATGTGGCCGTTGTAGTAGTACGCGGACCAGGTGCCGCCGCCGACGAACGTGTCGGCCGAGAGCGGGCCGCGCTCCCAGAAGGCGATCTCCTTCGGGTTGGCCGAGTCGGTGAAGTCGAACACCGAGATGCCACCCTGGTACCACGCCTGGACCATGATGTCCTTGCCGAGCACCGGGATCAGCGAGCCGTTGTGCGCCACGCAGTTCTCGGTGTCGGCGTTCGCCCGGGGGATCTTGTAGTAACTGCGGAAGGTCATCGTCCGGGCGTCGCCGCGGCCGGCGATGTCGTAGATGGCGTCCGCGCCGCGGTTCGGGCCGACGGTCTCGTTGCAGGTCGCCGCCCCGCCACCACCCAGCTCGTCGGTGAAGATCACCTTGGTGCCGGAGTTGTTGAAGGTGGCTGAGTGCCAGAACGCGAAGTTGACCTCGTCCCGGACCCGGTTGATGACCCGGGGCGCCTCGCGGTTCTTGATGTCGAGCAGGATGCCGTCACCCATGCAGGCGCCGGCGGCCAGGTCCTTCGACGGGTAGGCGGTGATGTCGTGGCAACCGGTGGTCGCCGAGCCGGTCTGGCTGCCGGGGAAGCCGCCGTCCGGGAAGAGGTTCGGCGTCGCGACCACGGCCGCGTCGGTCGGCTTCTTCACCGGCACCTTGATGATGGAGATGGAGTCGTGCGGCGGCTGGCAGTCCGGGAATTCGGCCCGCGGGCTGTACGACGAGACGTACAGGTAGATGGCCTTGCGGTCCTTGCCCGGCACCAGGGTGTGGGTGTGTGAGCCGCAGGCCGTCTCGACGGACTTGATGTAGCGCGGGTTGGCCTTGTCCTTGATGTCGAAGACCTTGATGCCCTCCCACGAGCCCTTCACGTCCGCTCCCTGCGTGGTGCTGTTGCAGGAGTCGTCGCTGCGGGACGAGTCGGTGGAGAGGAAGAGCAGGTCACCGTGGACGGAGATGTCGTTCTGCGACCCCGGGCAGAGCACCCGGGCCTTGACCGTCGGGGCGCTGGGCCGCGAGATGTCGTAGATGACGAAGCCGTTGTAGTTGCCGGCGAACGCGTACTTGCCCTGGAAGGCGATGTCGCTGTTGGTCGCGTCCAGTGGGGCGACCTTGGGCACGTTGGCGATCTGGCGCAGGTTGGGGCTGCTCACGATCTCGTCGACGCCGGGGATCGTGTTGGTGAGCGCGGGGGCCGGGGCCGCCTGCGGCACCGTCTGGGCGTTGCTCGCCGGGGCGACGAGGGCGCTGGCGACGAGGAGGCCGGTCGTGGCGAGCGCCACGACACGCAGTTGTCGTAACCGTGGCTTGTGGAATCTGATCATCGGCGGGGGCCCTTCGCAAGGGGGAGACGATGGTTGACACGTTACCGTCCGACGAAGAACGTCGATGTGAGCTGGATCACATGAAAGCGGGTTCTTCAATAGATAACATCGCGGTGACCTCGACTGCAGGGAGTGGCCCATGACCAACCGGCGCGCACGCATCCTGACGGTCGTCACACTGGCTCTCGTGTTGCCGCTGGTGGTGTTCATGGTGATCCGCCTCGACGGCGACACCGGTACGAGCGCACCACAGCCGGTCTCCGCGCCCGCCACCTCCGCCGCGTCGCCGACGGCCAGCCCCGTCCCCACCGACCTGACCGTCATCGCGCCCGGCCGTCCGGGCGAGACGGCGGCCACCCGCCCGGCGCACGAGGTCCGCGACGCCGGTCCCGCCCCGCACAACTCGCTGGACGTCTGGTTCGTCCGGATGATGATCCCGCACCACGCGCAGGCTTTGGCGATGGCGGAGCTCGCCCCCGACCGGGCCGCCGACCCCGACGTCCGGGCCATCGCCGAGCGCATCCGGGCCAGCCAGGGACCGGAGATGGGCATGATGCGCGGCTGGCTGCAGACCCGTGGCCTCCCCGCGGAGGTGCAGGGGCACGACCACGGCACCATGCGCGGCATGCAGTCGCCAGAGGCGATGCGGCAACTCGCCGCGACCCGTGGCGCGGACTTCGACCGGCTCTTCGTCCGCATGATGACCGAGCACCACCAGGGCGCCATCGAGATGGCCACCAACCTGCTCACGGTCGGCTCCGACCTGACGCTCAACGAGTTCGCCAACTCCGTCGCCACCGAGCAGACCGTCGAGATCGACCGCATGCGCCAGGTCCTCGGCGGCTGACCCCGGGCGCGGGGCGCGAGGGCCGAGCGTCCCGACACGTACGCTGGGTGACCGTGAGACGCACAGTGTTCGGTCGCCCGCTGCGCGGCGTCGCCTTCGACGTGGCCGTCGCCGCGCTGGTGGTCCTCGTCTCCCTGGCCGCGGCGGCGAACCAGCCGGGCGGTTGGGCGGCCACGGCGGTTGGCCTGGGGATGGCGGTGGCGTTGCTGTTCCGCCGCACCCACCCGAGCGCGGTGACGGTGGCCGTCGCGGCGCTCGCCCTGATCCAGGTGATCGCCCGCTGGGGTCCGCTCATCTACGACGTGGCCGTCCTGATCGCGCTCTACAGCGTGGTGAAGTACGGCCGTCGGCTGCGCGACGGCGTACTGGCCGGCGCGGTCGCGGCCGTCGGCGTGCTGCTGGCCGCCGCGCAGACCCCCAACGTCATCCAGTGGTGGGCTACCGCGCTGTGGTACGCGCTGGTCACCGGCGCGGTGTGGTTGGTCGCGCTGAACGTGCGGACCCGCCGGCTCTACGTGCTCAGCCTGGAGGAGCGGGCCACCACCCTGGAACGCGAGCGGGAGGCCGAGTCCCGGGCGGCGGTCGCCGAGGAGCGCACCCGGATCGCTCGTGAGCTGCACGACGTTGTCGCCCACAGCATGGCCGTGATGATCGTCCAGGCGGACGGGGCCCGGTTCATGCTCGACCGTGACCCCGCCCAGGCGCGCACCGCCGTGAAAGTGGTCGCGGACACCGGCCGGCAGGCGCTGGAGGAGATGCGCCGCCTGGTCGGCGTTCTGCGCGACGCCGGCCCGGCCGGCTCGGACGGGGCCGACGGCCTGGCGGTGGCGGCCGACCCCGAACACCGACGCCTCGCGCTGGCCGAGCTGCCCGACCTGCTGGCCCGGTTCGACGACGCCGGTCTGCACGTCCGCAGCACCGTCACCGGTGAACCACCGGCCCTGCCGCCCGGCCTGGAGCTGACCGTCTACCGGGTGGTGCAGGAGGCGTTGACCAACGCGCTCAAGCACGCCGGCGTCGGAGCCGGCGTCGAGGTCGTCCTGTCGTACACCGCCGAGGCCGTCGTGGTCCGGGTGGTCGACGACGGTCGCGGCCGCCCGCTGGTCAGCCCGGCGCCGTCCGGCGGTCACGGCCTGCTCGGCATGCGGGAGCGGGTGACGGTGTACGACGGCAGCCTCACCGCCGGTCCCCGGCTGACCGGGGGCTGGCAGGTCGAGGTTCGGCTGCCGCTACCGTCAGAGCCGGCAACGGAGGTGATCGCGGCATGACGGTCCGGGTAGTGATCGTGGACGACCAGGCGCTGGTCCGCGCCGGGTTCCGGATGGTGCTGGAATCCCAGCCCGACCTGGAGGTCGTCGGGGAGGCGATCGACGGCGCGGACGCCCTGCGGGTGCTCGCCCGCACCGAGGCCGACGTGGTCGTGATGGACATCCGGATGCCCACCATGGACGGGGTGGAGGCGACCCGTCGACTGTGCGCCGAGCGGCCCGAGGGTGGACCCCGGGTGCTGGTGCTGACCACCTTCGACACCGAGGCGGACGCGTTCGCGGCGCTCCAGGCCGGGGCGAGTGGCTTCCTGCTCAAGAACGTCCCGCCGGAGGAGCTGCTGGCCGCGATCCGGGTGGTGGCCCAGGGCGACTCGGTGGTGGCTCCGTCGATCACCCGGCGCCTGCTGGACCGGTTCGCCGGTCAGCTCGGCGCCGCCCCGAGCGCCGACCCTCGAATCGCGCAGCTCACCGAACGGGAACGTGAGGTGCTGCTGCTGGTCGCCCAGGGGCTGTCCAACGCGGAGATCGCCGCCCAGGTGCACGTGGCCGAGGCGACGGTGAAGACCCACGTCGGGCGGATCCTGGCGAAGCTCCAGCTGCGCGACCGGGTCCAGGCGGTGGTCCTGGCGTACGAGAGCGGGCTGGTCACGCCCGGCGGATGACGCCGCGTACGACCTGGGTAGTAGCGGTCGGCGTGCGCACCGCGACCCGGGGCGCACACAGGTCGAGCGCGCAGGTGGAGATCGACAGACCGGTGCCGGCCATAGCGTCGGAGGGGTCCGTTCCGCCACCTGCACCGGGAGCCCCGCATGATCCGCCTGACCCTGCGTTCGCTGCGCGCCGAGGCGCTGCGCATGCTGCTCTCGGCGCTCGCCGTCGTGCTCGGCGTCGCGTTCGTCGCCGGCACGATGATCTTCGTCGACGGGATGCGTTCCGGGGCGTACGAGCGGGCCGGCACCTTCGACCGCCACACCGACCTGGGGGTCTACTCAGCCGGCCGCGAGGTGTTGCCCCCGGCACTGATCGACCGGGTGCGGGCGGTCGACGGGGTGGCCGCCGCCTCCGGTGAGCTGACCAACACCGCCGGGATCGTCGGCGCCGACGGTCGGCCGGTGCTCGGCTTCACCATGCTCGTCGCCATCCCCACCGAGGACGCGCTGCGCTCGTACGACGTGGTGGCCGGCCGGTTGCCCGACCGAGCCGGGGAGGTGGTGCTCGACGCGCCGACGGCGGCCGAGCAGGGCTTCGGGCTCGGCGCTGCGGTCCGGATCGGCGCCACCGGAGGAGCGGCCCGCCCGTACACCCTGGTCGGCACCGTCGACGTCGCCGGCACCGCCCGCGACGTCGGCGGTCCGTTCGTCGGCCTGATCGGGCCGGACGCGTTGACCCTCACCGGCGAGCGGGGCTACGGCCGGATCATGGTGGCGGCCCGACCTGGCGTCGACGTCGCGGCGCTGACCGAGCAGGTACGCGCCGTGTCCGGCGCCGAAGCCACAGTGAAGAGTCGCCAGCAGATCCTCGACGAGGCCGTGGAGGACGCGGTCCGCAACGTGGACCAGTTCCGCATGCTGTTGTTGATCTTCGTGGGGGTCGCGATCGTGGTGGCCGGCTTCGTGATCGCCAACACCTTCGCGATCGTGCTGGCCCAGCGCACCCGACGGACGGCGCTGCTGCGCCTGATCGGCGCCACCCGGGGACAGGTCTTCCGGTCCACCCTGCTGGAGTCGGCGGTGCTGGGGCTGGTCGCCTCCGCGCTCGGGGTGCTGCTCGGGGTGGCCCTCGCCGCCGGGTTGCGGCTGCTGCTGTCCCGACTGGACGTGCCGGTCACCGGTGGGCTGACCGTGACCGGTTCGACAGTGCTGACCGGCCTGCTGCTGGGCACCGGGCTCACCGTGTGCGCCGCCCTGCTGCCGGCCTGGCGGGGGACGCGGATCGCCCCGGTGGCCGCGCTCACCGACGCCGCGGTGCAGCCCAGCCGGGGTGCTGGTCGGGTACGGCTGAGCGTCGGCGCGGTGGTCCTCGCGGTCGGTGTGGCCGCGCTGGCCGGTGCCGCCAGCGCCGGTCAGCTGCTACTGGTGGCGGTCGGTGGGGTGCTCACCTTCTTCGGGATCGTGCTGTTCGGGCCGGTGCTCGTCCCGGCGCTGGCCCGGGTGTTCGGCTGGCCGGTACGTCGCGTGCTCGGCACCATCGGTGAGCTGGCGGTCAGCAACACGGTGCGCAACCCACGGCGGGTCGCCGCGACGGCCACCGCGCTGGTAATCGGCATCGGACTGGTTTCGGCGTTCATGGTCGGCGCACGCAGCACCAAGGACGGCATCGAACGCAGCGTGGACGCCCAGATCGGAACGGACTTCGTGGTCAGCGGAATCGGTCAGGATCTGCCGGCCGCGCTCGTCGGTGAGCTCGCCTCCCGCCCCGAGCTGGGTGTGGTGCACGAGCAGCGCAGCACTGTCGTCGACGACGTCGAGATCCGCGCGGCCCACCCGGCGCTGGTCGGCCGGACGCTGAGCGGGGTGCTGGCCGGCGACGCCGAGCGGGTCGGGCCGGGACAGGTGCTGGTACACCGCGAGTTGGCACTGGCCCGCGGCTGGCAGGTCGGCTCCCCGGTGACCGTCGGGGGGAGGTCGTTCCGGGTGGCCGCAGTGGTCACCGACGACACCCCCGGCGGCGACGTGCCCGCGGGGCACGTCATCGACCTGTCCGACCAGGACTTCGCCGCGCTCTTCCCCGCCCAGCGCGGCTACCTGGCCGAGATCGACCCCGCCGCCGGGGTGAGCCCCGAGCGCGCCCGCGACGCGATCACCACGGTGCTGGGCCGCTACCCGACGGTGAACCTGATGGACCAGGGCGCGTACAAGAAGATGCTCACCGGCACTGTGGACATGCTGCTCGCCTTCGTCACCGCGCTGCTCGGCCTGGCCGTGGTGATCGCCCTGGTCGGCGTGGCGAACACCCTGAGCCTGTCGGTGGTCGAACGGACCAGGGAGAACGCCGTGCTGCGGGCGGTCGGGCTCACCCGAGGACGGATGCGGGCGGTGCTCGCCGTCGAGGCGGTGCTGATGGCGCTGGTCGGCGCGGTGCTCGGGGTCGGGCTCGGCACCGGAGTCAGCGCGTCCACGATGGCCCTGCTGGACCGCCTCGGCGGCGACTTCCACGTGGTGCTGCCGCTCGGCCAGCTCGGGTTGATCCTCGGCGTCGCGGTGCTCGCCGCCCTGCTCGCCTCGGTGCTGCCGGCCCGCCGGGCGCTGTCCCGCCCGGTCGTCGAGGCGCTCGCCGACCAGTGAGCCGGTCGCGGTCCGGACCAGCCGGGCCCGACCCCGGCGACGGACGGACATCCGCCGGCCGGTCCCGCCATCTTCCCCGGCGGCGGGACCGGCCAGCGGTGCCGGGTCTACAGGCGCTCGACCATCGGGCCGACGCACCGGTTGCGGGTGTCGAAGATGTAGCGGGCGTGCTTGACCACGAGGTCGTAGTCGAAGGTGTCGTGGTCGGTGACCACCACCACCGCGTCGGCCGCGCGCACCTCCCGCTCGGTGAGCCCGACCACGGTGACCCCGGCGGGGATCTGGTGCGCCTCGGCGTACGGCTCGACGGCGTGCACCTCGGCGCCGAGGGCCTGCAACCGGCGGGCCACGTCCACGGCGGGGGAGTCGCGCATGTCGCCGGTGTTCTTCTTGTACGCCAGACCCAGCAGCAGCAGTCGGGCGCCGCTGACGGCCCGGCCGTCCCGGTTCAGCCCTCCCATGATCCGCTGCGTGACGTGTTCGGGCATCTCGTGGTTGACGTCGTTGGCCAGCTCGATGAAGCGGAACTGCCGACCGAGACGGCGCTTGACCTGCCAGGACAGGTAGCACGGGTCGATCGGCAGGCAGTGCCCGCCGACGCCGGGGCCGGGCCGGAACGGCAGGAAGCCGAACGGTTTGGTCGAGGCGGCGTCGATCGCCTGCCAGACGTCGATGTCGAGGTGGTGCGAGAGCATGGTCAGCTCGTTGATCAGCGCGATGTTGACCTGGCGGAAGGTGTTCTCGATCAGCTTGGTCAGCTCGGCGACGCGGGTGGAGTCCACCGGCACGGTGCGTTCCACCAGGCGCTGGTAGAACTCGTCCACCCGGGCCAGCGACGCCGGGTCCACACCGGAGACCACCTTCGGGGTGTTCTCCAGTCGCCAGGTCGGGTTGCCCGGGTCGATCCGCTCCGGGCTGTAGCCGAGGTGGAAGTCGCCGGGGCTGGTCAGCCCGCTGGCCGACTCCAACAACGGGCGCAGCAGCTCCTCGGTGGTGCCCGGGTACGTGGTCGATTCCAGGATCACCGTGCAGCCCGGGCGAACGTACGGGCCGATACCGATGCCGGCCTGCTCGACGAAGCTCAGGTCCGGGGTCCCGTCGCGCAGCGGGGTCGGCACCGTGATGACGCAGATGTCGAACCCGTCAGCGTCGGTGTACTCCGTGCTGGGGTGGTAGCGGCCGCTGCCCAACGCTCGGCCCAGCCGGTCGGCTGAGATGTCCTCCACGAACGACTCGCCGGAGGCGAGACGCTTCACCCGGTCGGCGTCGACGTCGAGACCGACCACGTCGAGCCCCGCCTCGACGGCCCGCATGGCCAGCGGCAGTCCGACGTACCCCTGACCGATCACGACCAGCTTTTCAGCGCTCACCCAGGCTCCCGCAGCAGATGGTGTAAATGGCCTGCTGAGAGCCTAGAGGCGTCTTCGGCGACGTAAGTCCGTTTTGGGGATATCGGTGCTGGTGGGACTGTCGCGGTCGACTCAACCGCCCGCCGGTACCTCCGGATCGACCGGCACGGTGGAGGTGGGGGGTGGATCAGACGGCGGGGCGCCGGTCGTCGGCGGCGCGCCCGTCGTGGGCGCCGCGCTGGTCGGCGGCGCCGTGGTGACGCCCACCGTTGGCGTCGGCGGGGCGACCGTCTGGCTGGGTTGCAGGCTCGGCGTGGCGGAGACCGAGGCCGACGGGGAGTTGCCGGGGGCGTTCGGCCGGTCCGGTCGGCCCGGCTCGACGCTGGTGATCTGCTCGTTCGCCGCGGGCGGGTTGACGGGGCCGCTCGGCGCCACCGTCGGCGAGGTGGTCGGCAGATTGACCGCCGGATCCTCGCTGGCGTTGCGCGTCGCGGCCAGCGCCGCGCCGAGCCCGACCAGCGCGACCAGCATGGCCGCCGCCGCGCCGACCAGCGGACCCCGCCGTCGCTGGCGCCCGTCCGCCACCGCAGCGCCGGCTGGCACGTCCGTGCGGGTGCCCGGCCCGGCGTCGCGCAGCGCGACCGGCCCGGCCATCGCCGTCGGCGGCTCGCCGCCGGTGACCGCCGTCCGAGCGGCCTCGGCCATCGCTGCTCCGCTGCTGAACCGCTCCAGCGGATCCTTGGCCAGGGCCCGCGACACCAGGGCGCGGACCGCCTCCGGAATGTCGTGCGGCAGCTCCGGTGGCTCGTCGTCCAGGTGCCGCACGGCGACCTGGAGCGGATTGTCGCCGGTGAACGGCGGACTGCCGGTGAGGCAGCAGTAGGTGACCGCGCCCAGGGCGTAGATGTCGGTGGCACCGCTGACCGGCCGACCGGCCGCCTGCTCGGGAGCCATGTAGAGCGCGGTGCCCGGCACCGCGTTGGTGCTGGTGATGCTGGTGATGTCGGTGGAGCGGGCCACGCCGAAGTCCACCAGGACGACAGTGCCGTCCTCCTGCACCAGCAGGTTGCTGGGCTTCACGTCGCGGTGCACGATGCCCCCGCGATGCGCCGCGTTGAGCGCTGCGGCAGCCTGGGCCACGATCGACATCGTCTCGGCCACGTCGAGCCGCCCGGCCGCCTCGATCCGCTTGGACAACGGCTCGCCGGCGACGAACTCCATGACGAGGTAGTCCGCCCGCCCGCCGTCGGGGAGGTCGTCCGCGCCGCAGTCGAAGACCTGCACGATGCCGGGGTGTCGCAGCGCTGCCATGATCCGGGCCTCGGCGCGGAACCGGGCGATGAAATCGGGATCGGAGACCAGTGCCGGTAGCAGGACCTTGACCGCGACCTGCCGGCCGAGGATCAGGTCGGAGGCACGCCAAACGTCGCCCATGCCGCCCGTGGCGACACGTTCGTCCAAGCGGTAGCGACCGCTGAGCACGACCTCCGATGACAACACCGCATTACCGTACCTAGAGTGGCGAGGGGCGGCGCGCCGTGGCCGGGCCGCCGGGCGGCCCGTAAAGACTGGCTGATCCGGCCTGACCTGTGTGGACGCTCGACATCCGTGACGCTGCGGATCTGTGGTGTCACAAAAAGCGACTATTTCCGTCGTCCGGGTCGTCGATGGTGGTAAGAAACCGCCTCCAGACGTGGTTGGCGTCGGCTGCGCACTGGCCGTTACGACGACGCGCCGCCGGGCCGGGTTGATAATTGTCACTCTTCCGTGACACACGCCGACTTGTCGCGTCGTGAGCCCCCTCTTAGCGTTAGCCCGGCTCGGGCCCTCCCGGCTACCTCGGCGGGCAGCGCGCCGATCGACCACCCTGGCGTTGGCCCCGGACACGCCGCCCCGACAATCGTCGCGGGCACAATCAGAGCGGTGGAGGGCGGTGCGGTGCGGGTGCTGAACGGGCGTACGACTCGTGCCGCATGGCGTGCGCCAGCCCGGCTGGCCGGGCCGACACGCCCCGAACGCTGCGTGGGCCGCGCATGACCGCCGACCTGTCGAAGGTGGTGAGCGCCGCGCAGGCCGGAGACGAGGAGGCGTTCCGCTCCCTCTACCGCAGCCTCCAGCCCGGGCTGCTGCGGTACCTGACCGCGCTCGTCGGGGCCGACGCCGAGGACGTCGCCTCCGAGACCTGGCTCCAGATCTCCCGTGACCTGCCCGGCTTCACCGGGGGCGAGTTCCGGGCCTGGGCGGTCACCATCGCCCGTAACCGCGCAATGGACCACCTGCGTCGGATGCGCCGCCGCCCCTCGCTCCCGGTCCCGGTGCAGGCGCTCGTCGAACTCGCCAGCGACGCGGACACCGCCGAGCGAGCCAGCGAGACGATCGGTACCGAGGCCGCGCTCGCGCTGATCGCCACCCTCCCGCCCCGGGAGGCCGAAGCAGTCCTGCTGCGGGCCGTGATGGGGCTGGACGCGGGATCCGCCGGCCGGGTGCTGGGCCGCCGGGCCGGCGCCGTGCGGACCGCCGCTCACCGCGGCCTACGCCGGCTCGCGGTCCTGCTGGAGCGGCAGAGCCCGGCCGAGTCGTCGGTCGGGGTCGAGGGGGTGCCGCCGCCGCGTACGGGGAGCGGCCCCGCCCTGCGGGCATCGCACGTCGAACCGGCGGACGGCTGACGTGAGAGGACTCCCGATGAACCCGTTCCGGCGGGCCGACCACGCCGACACCGAGCGGCTGCTCGACTCTGCCCACGCCCGGGTGGACGCCACGCTGGATCAGGGCCACTCCGCCACGCCCACGAAAGCGGACGCGACCTCACCCGAGGTGCACCTGAGCGCCCCGAACGTGTCCCCGGCCGAGCCGGTGGCCGCGCTGCTCGCCGCAGCGGCCGGCCCCGTCCGCCCCGGTGAGCTGGCCGGGGAGGAGGCCGCGGTGGCCGCGTTCCGGGCCGCCCGGGCCAACCCGGCGCCGGCCGTGCCGCAGCGGCCACGCCGACGCCGGATGACCACCGGCGCGGTGGCCTGGATCGGCGCGGTGGCAGCTACCGCCACCGCGGGGGCCGCCTTCGCCGCGGTCACCCGGGACCGAGCGCCGGACCCGGTCGCACCGGCACCGTCGCGCCCGTCAGCTTCGCCCCACCAGAGCGCCCAGCGGTCGGCCGAGCCCGGTCGGTCGGTGGCCCCCGGCGCCCCGTCGCCGGGCGTGCCGTCGCCCGTCACCGCCACGCCGTCGGCCAGTTCCGCCCCCGCCGGCCAGTTGCACGGGCTGTGCCGTGCGTGGCTCGCCAAGAAACCCGACCAGCGGGAGAAGGCACTGCGCACGCCGGCCTTCCAGAGGCTGGTGACCGCCGCTGGCGGCCCCGCCGAGGTCGAGGCGTACTGCCAGCGGCTGGTGCCCGAGACCAAGCCGTCCGAGTCGGCGAAGGGCAAGCCGTCCGAGTCGGCGAAGGGCAAGCCTTCCGAGTCGGCGAAGGCACCACCGTCACCGCCGGGACGGGGCCACCCCGGCGGCGGCTGACCGGTCGGCGGTTGGAGCGGTTTGGTTCCGCCCTGCTCCGGAAATTCGTCTGTTAGACAGAGGTTGGTGGCGCCGTGCACGCCCCCGACGGTGTCGGTGGGTGGGTTTACGGTGGCACAGTGTGCCGGACCCGGCGCACCGGAGAGGGGGCCCGACCCTTGGTAACGTCATCCGACCTGGACCGCAGCGCCATCCTGCGCGAGTCCGCAGCCGCAGTTCGACACCTCGCCCGGATCTGCTTCAAGACCGGCCCACCCACCCACACCGGCGTCGAACTGGAATGGACCGTGCACGACGCCGCCGATCCCGCCCGCCCCGTCGACGCGACGCGGCTGCGGGTGGCGCTGGGGCGGCACAGCCCCGCCACGCTGGATGCCACCAGCCCAGCCGAGCCGCTGCGACACGGCGGCATGGTCACCCTCGAGCCGGGTGGCCAGTTGGAGATCTCCACCCCGCCCCGCCCCTCGGTCGCCGCGTTGATCCGCGCCACCGAAGCCGACATCGCCCAGGTCAACGACCTGCTGGCCGCCGCCGGGCTGATTCTCGGCCGCAGCGGCATCGACCCCCACCGACGGCCCCGCCCGGTGGTGGAAACCCCCCGCTACCGCGCGATGCGCGGAGCCTTCGACCGCCACGGCCCGGCCGGCCGCACGATGATGTACAGCACCGCCGGCCTGCAGATCTGCCTCGACGCCGGTGAGTCGGACCAGATCGCTGACCGCTGGGCCGCGGCCCACGCGGTCGGGCCCCCACTGCTCGCGGCGTTCGCCTCCGCCGCTCGACACGCCGGGCGGCGCACCGGTTGGGCCTCCGCCCGGATGGCTGCCTGGCTGGCCATCGACCCGGCTCGGACCCGCCCGGTCTGGTCGCCCGCCCGGGCCGGAGACGATCCGACCGACGCCTGGGTCAGCTACGTGCTCGCCGCGCCGCTGCTCTGTCTGCGCCGGCACAGCGCCGACTGGGCCGCGCCGCCCGGGGTGACCTTCGCCGACTGGCTCGACGGCGCGCTGCCACAACCGCCCACCACCGATGACCTCGACTACCACGTCAGCACCCTCTTTCCGCCGGTGCGGCCGCGCGGCTACCTGGAGTTGCGCTACCTGGACGCCCAACCCGATCGCGACTGGCGGCTGCCACTGGCCGTGCTGTCCGCCCTGTTCGGCGACCCGGGCACCGTGCGCGAGGCGTACACGATCGCCACGCCGGTGGCGCACCGCTGGTCGGCCGCCGCCCGGCGCGGCCTGGCCGACCCGCCCCTGGCCGCCGCCGCGGCGGCCCTGCTCGACCTGGCCCTGACCACCCTGCCCCGACTGGAGCTGCCGGCCAGCACCCACGACGAGATCCAGCGAGGGGTACGCCAGCGGCTGGCCGCCGCAGAGAGGAGAGACCAGTGAGCGCGAGGAGTGAGCCGGGGTTGCGAGCCTCGCAGGCGCGAACGGAAGGCGGCTCGGTGAGCGCGAGGAGTGAGCCGGGGTTGCGAGCCTCGCAGGCGCGAACGGAAGGCGGCTCGGTGAGCGCGAGGAGTGAGCCGGGGTTGCGAGCCTCGCAGGCGGGTCGTGTCGACGGGGAGCAGTTGCGCGACCGCATCGCGGTGGAGTTGGCGCGGGCCCGGGCCCGCACCGCGTTGCTGACCGAAGTGGTCGACGACGCCGACCTGACGCGCCAGCACTCACCGCTGATGTCGCCGCTGGTCTGGGACCTTGCCCATGTCGGTAACCAGGAGGAGCTCTGGTTGGTCCGGGACGTCGGGGGCCGGGAGCCGGTCCGGTGTGACATCGACGAGTTGTACGACGCGTTCAAGCAACCGCGCCGGGACCGCCCGGCGCTGCCCCTGTTGCCGCCCGCGGAGGCGCGTGCCTACCTGGCCACCGTTCGGGACAAGGTGCACGACCTGCTCGACGCGGTGGCCTTCACCGATCGGCCGCTGGTCGCCAACGGGTTCGCCTTCGGCATGATCGTGCAGCACGAGCAGCAGCACGACGAGACCATGCTCGCCACCCATCAGCTGCGCTCGGGGCCGGCGGTGCTGCACGCCCCGGCGCCGCCCGAGCCGTCGGTCCGGGTCGGCGCGGAGGTGCTGGTGCCGGCCGGCGAGTTCACCATGGGCACCGACACCGATCCGTGGGCGTTGGACAACGAACGTCCGGCGCACCGGGTCGACCTCCCGGCGTACGTCATCGACGCCTACCCGGTGACCAACGGCCAGTACGCGGCCTTCATCGCCGACGGCGGGTACACCGATGAGCGCTGGTGGAGCCCGGCGGGCTGGGAGCATCGGGTTCGGGAGCAGCTCAGCGCGCCGATGCACTGGCGTCCGGACGGCGACGGTTGGTCGTACCGGCGCTTCGGTCAGCGGGCGCGGGTGCGTGCCGACGAGCCGGTGGTGCACGTGTGCTGGTACGAGGCGCAGGCGTACGCGGCGTGGGCCGGCAAGCGGCTGCCGACCGAGGCGGAGTGGGAAAAGGCGGCCCGGTGGGATCCGACGACCGGGCGGTCGCGTCGTTACCCGTGGGGGGACGACGACCCGACCGAGGCGCACGCCAACCTCGATCAGCGCCATCTGCGGCCGGCGCCGGTGGGCGCGTACCCGGCCGGTGCCTCGCCGTTGGGTGTGCACCAGCTCATCGGCGACGTCTGGGAGTGGACCTCGACCACGTTCGGCGGGCATCCGGGGTTCGCCGCGTTCCCCTATCGCGAATACTCGGAGGTCTTCTTCGGCGGCGACTACCGGGTGCTGCGCGGTGGCTCGTTCGGCACCGACCGCTCTGCCTGTCGGGGCACCTTCCGTAACTGGGACTATCCGATCCGCCGGCAGATCTTCAGCGGTTTCCGCTGCGCTCGGGACGCGCGACCGGACGAGTCGTACCCGTGAGTCGCCGCACGACCGGCGGCCCGACGGCGGGCCGGGGGCGCTGATGTGTCGCCACCTGGCCTACCTGGGGCCGCCGGTCACCCTGGCCGAGCTGTTGTTCGACCCTCCGCACTCGTTGGTGCGGCAGTCCTGGGCGCCCCGTGACATGCGCGGCGGCGGCACGATCAACGCCGACGGGTTCGGTGTCGGTTGGTACCCGGGCGAGGGTGAGCCGGTGCGTTACCGGCGGGCGCAGCCGATCTGGAGCGACCCGACCATCGCTCAACTGGCGGCGGTGACCCGCAGCGCGGCGGTGGTGGCGGCGGTGCGTTCGGCCACGGTCGGGATGGCGGTGCTCGACGGCGCGGCGGCGCCCTTCGCCGAGGGGCGGTGGCTGTTCAGCCACAACGGTCTGGTCCGCGGCTGGCCGGACGCCGTGGTGCCGCTCGCCGCCGGTCTGCCGGTGCGTGACCTGCTCACCCTGGACGCCACCACCGACTCGGCGCTGCTCTGGGCGCTGGTGCGGCATCGGTTGCGCGCTGGCGCCGACCCGGTCGAAGCGGTCGGGCGGACGGTGACCGATGTCGCCGCCGCCGCCCCCGGGTCGCGGCTCAACCTGCTGCTTTCCGACGGGCACCGGGTGGTGGCCAGCGTGGCGGGGCACGCGTTGTCGGTCCGCGAGACGCCGGGTTCGGTGCTGCTCGCCTCCGAGCCACACGACGACGATCCCGGGTGGCGGTCGGTGCCGGAGGGGCACCTCGTCGTCGCCACCGCGGGTGAGGTGCGGGTACGTCCACTGCCGATCCCGGTGAGCCGCGCCGGGCAGGCACGCAACGGTTGATCGATCAGAGGAGCGAACCGATGACCGCGGAACCCCTGGAGGTCTACCTCGAAGAGGGTGACCTGGAGCGTGGCCTGCGCGACGACGTCCGGGCGGGGCTGAGCGCCGGGCGGAAGTGGCTGCCGCCGAAGTGGTTCTACGACGCCCGGGGCAGCGAGCTCTTCGAGGAGATCACCCGACTGCCCGAGTACTACCCGACCCGGGCCGAGCGGGCCGTGCTGGCCGCGCACGCTCCCGACATCGCGGCGCTGACCGGGGCCAAGACGCTCATCGAGTTGGGCTCCGGGTCGTCGGAGAAGACCCGGCTGCTGTTGGACGCCTTCACCCGCCGGGGTGGGCTGGGCACGTTCGCCCCGCTCGACGTGTCGGTCAGCGCGCTGCGCGGCTCCACCGCCCAGATCGCGGCCGACTATCCCCGCCTGCGGGTGCGGGGCATCGTGGGGGACTTCACCCGGCAACTGGACCGGCTGCCCACCGGCGGCCGGCGGTTGGTGGTGTTCCTCGGCGGCACCATCGGCAACCTGTTGCCTGCCGAGCGGGCCGAGTTCCTGACGGCGATGCGCGCCGCGCTGGAGGTCGGCGACTGGTTGTTGCTCGGTACGGACCTGGTGAAGGACCCGTCGGTGATCGTGCCGGCCTACGACGACGCCGCCGGGGTCACCGCCGAGTTCAACCGCAACGTGCTGCACGTGATCAATCGGGAGTTGGGCGCCGATTTCGACCCGGCGGCGTTCGAGCATGTCGCCGTCTGGGATCCCGACCACGAGTGGATCGAGATGCGGTTGCGGGCGACCCGGCCGATGAGCGTGCGGGTGCTGGGGCTGACGGTCGATTTCGCGGCGGGGGAGGAGCTGCGTACCGAGGTCTCGGCGAAGTTCCACCGGGCGGGGATCGCCGCGGAGTTGGCCTCGGCCGGCTTCGCCGCGGCGGAGTTCTGGACCGACCCGGACGGGCTCTTCGGCGTGACGCTGGCGAAGGCCCGGTGAGCCTGTTCACCCGGCGCGGCCGGGCCGGGTGGTGATCCGATAGGCTGATCACGCGAAGGGGAGTAGCCCCCAATGTCGTGGTCGACATACTGGTGCGTTCCGCATCCGGCCACGCGGCCCCGGTTCTCTCGGGGCGGGCGAGACCTTCGACTCAGGCTGTTGCAGCCGGGTCGAGGGCGCCCCTGTACCTCCTCCCGGCGTGAACGGGAAGGACGTCATGGAGGGATTTTTCGCCGCGCTGGTCGTCAGCTTCGGCGTCATCTTCGTCGCCGAGCTGGGGGACAAGTCCCAGCTGATGGCGCTGACCTTCGCCACGCGGTTCAAACCGGTCCCGGTGCTGATTGGCATCACGGTCGCCACCGCGGTGGTGCACCTGGCGTCGGTCGCCATCGGCGCAGGTCTCGGGGCGGTGCTGCCGACCGAGTGGATCTCCCTGGTGGCCGGTGTGGCGTTCCTCGGGTTCGGTGCGTGGACGCTCCGCGGGGACAAGCTCACCGAGGAGGAGAAGCGCAAGGCGGAGAAGACCAACAAGACCGCGCTGGTGGCGGTGTCGGTGGCGTTCTTCCTCGCCGAGTTGGGCGACAAGACGATGCTCGCCACGATCACGCTCGCCACCAAGTACGGCTGGTTCGGCACCTGGCTCGGCTCCACCCTGGGCATGGTGGCCGCGGACGCGTTGGCCATCATGGTCGGCCGGATTCTCGGTCGTCGGCTGCCGGAGAAGGCCATCAAGTACGGCGCCGCGATCCTCTTCGCCATCTCCGGTCTCTGGCTGATCCTGGAGGCGGTGAACGAGCTGACCTGAGCGCCGACTAGCTGCCCCGTGGGCGGGTAACGGCCCGGGGTGGAGCCGGCCGAGTTGTTGCGCCAGGGCGACCAGGTGCTGGTTGCCGTGGTGGAGGTGGCCGGCGCCCTGGTGATCTTTGTTGGCGCGGTGTGGGCGGCGGTGCGGTTCGTGGTCGAGGGACTGCGATACCGCAGCGCCGCCCGCTTCACGCCGATCCGGCTCTCGCTGGGCCGCTTTCTGACCCTCGGCCTGGAATTCCAGCTGGCGGCCGACGTGCTGCGCACGGCGGTGTCCCCGTCGTTCACGCAGATCGGCCAACTGGCCGCCATCGCGACGATCCGAACGGCGTTGAACTACTTCCTGGGCCGCGAGATCCGTCAGGAGCAGAGTCAGGTGGCCGAGGGGGAGCGCCGACCGTGATGGGTGCCCTGGTCACGGCGGTCACCGCCCTGGCGCTGGTCGCCGGGGTGCTCACCACGCTCACCACCGGGGCGCTGCGCAGCGGCGTCCGGGTACTGCTGGACCTGCTCACCGCGGCCGGCCTGCTCCGCCTCGTCGGCGAGCCGGGTTGGAACGGCCTGGCCGGCGCGGTGGCGATCATCGCCCTGCGTCAGCTGCTCGGGGCGGCGCTCAGCCGCCCACCCCCATGGTCCGGCCGACAATCCCCGGCGCGCTGCGCCGAGGACGATCACCACCTACCGTTGGCCTCGACAGGTGAAACGGGAAAAGCGGGAGGATGACCACATGAGCCGGCACGACGAACCGAACGAGTACGGCTACGCCGGCGGTGCCACCGCCCCGGAGCCGCCGCCCGGCGGGAAGCCCGACGAGCAGGATCGCGTCGAGGCGGTGGCGGTGCCGGGTGACGACCTCACCGGACCGACGGCCGAGGCGCTGGTCGAGGAGACCGAGGACCTGCCGCCCGCCGACCGTCGGCACTGAGCGCGAGCCCGCGCGGTTGGTGCGGCGGCGCGGCTCGACGGCGAACCCGGGTTCGCCGCGCCGCCCCTTGGCGCTTCGCCTTCGCCGGGCCGCGCCGGCGCGTTCAGCGGGCGTCGGGGTGCTGGTAGACGTCGGGTACGCCGTCCCCGTCGGCGTCCAGCCGCTCCCGCTCCGCCACCCTCCGGTACGCCGCGTTGCGGCGCCTGAGCACCGTGGCGGCCAACCCGGCGGAGATCACCGAGCCGAGCAGGACGGCCGCCTTGACCCGGTCGTCGGCAGTGCTGCCCGCCCCGAACGCCAGGTCGCCGATGAGCAGCGAGACGGTGAACCCGACGCCGGCCAGCAGGGCGATCCCGAGCAGGTCGGCCCAGGTGATGTCCTCGTCCAGTTCGGCGCGGGTGAACCGGGCCAGCAGGTACGTCGAGCCGAAGATGCCGAGGCTCTTGCCCAAGACCAGGGCGGCGACGATGGCGATCACCATCGGGTCGCTCAGCAGGGCGCCCAGGTCGGTGCCGCGCAGGGTGACCCCGGCGGCGAAGAGGGCGAAGATCGGCACCGCGAAGCCGGCCGACACCGGCCGCCAGCGATGCTCCAGGCGGGCGGCGAGCCCACCCTCGCCCGCCTCCGCGTCGGCGGTGGCCGGCTGGTCGCCGCCCACCCGTCGGCGGGCGAGCACCGGGACCGTGAAGCCGAGCAGGACACCGGCCACCGTGGCGTGCACGCCCGAGGCGTGCATCAGTGTCCAGGCGGCGATCGCGAGGGGGATGAGCGCCCACCACCAGGTACGCCCCCGCTGCACCAGCACCGCGAAGAGCGCGATCGGCGCCAACGCGGCCAGCAGCGGGACGGGATGGAAGTCGGCGGTGTAGAAGATCGCGATGATGGTGATCGCGAAAAGGTCGTCGACCACCGCGAGGGTGAGCAGGAATGCGCGTAGGCCCTGGGGCAGATGTGAGCTGACCACCGCGAGTACGGCGAGCGCGAATGCGATGTCGGTGGCGGTCGGAATGGCCCACCCGCGTAGGCCCTCGCCGCCCGCGCTCAGCACCACCGCCACGTAGATCAGCGCCGGCAGCAGCATCCCGCCGAGCGCGGCCGCCATCGGTAGCGCGGCCCGGCGGGGGTCGCGGAGGTCACCGGCGACGAACTCCCGTTTGAGCTCCAGGCCCACCACGAAGAAGAAGATGGCCAGCAGGCCGTCGGCGGCCCAGGTGGCCAGATTCAGGTCGAGGTGCCAGGGCGCGCCGGGCCAGGGCACCACGTCGCCGAGCCGGGTGTACGAGTCGGACCACGGGGAGTTGGCCCAGATCAGCGCGATCAGAGCGCCGGCCAGCAGCAGCGCGCCACCGACGGTCTCGGTACGCAGCACGTCGGCCAGGTGCCGGGCCTGCGGCCAGGACGATCGGGAGAACAGCCGGATCTTCGACGGACGCGGGCCGGATGGTGGGGTGGGGGAGGTCAACTTCGGGCTCACCTACAGGAGTCGGGACGGCAGGAATCCACTCGCCGACCAGACTTCCCGGCACACCGCTGTCGACCCTATCCGGCGGTGTGGTCGGCGGCGACCGCTGGGCCGATCGGACGCCGTCCGATCGGCCTTCGACTTTTTTTCCCCGATGTCGCCGCTGCCGAATGGGCGTTTGTCGGGTTGGTCATGCGGGCGCACATCTCGCCGCCAGAAAAGGCGTAACTCCGGACATAAGCCGCATGAACCGCTTTAATGGTTTCACGAGTTTAGAGACGACCTTGGGGGTTTTCGTGAAGTTCTTTGGCGTAACCGGACCGGCACGGAGGCGCTCCTGATGGACCTGCTCCGCCAATTGCGCCACGTGCGTCGGCACTGGTGGATCCCGCTGATGACGGTCATGGTGGCGCTCGGCGTCTCGGCGTTCGTGACCGTACGGGCTCAACCCCGCTACGTCGCCTCGGTGACCTTCTTCGTCACCGCCCCCAACTCGGGCATCAGCGACGCCTACCAGGGCGGACTCTTCCTCCAGCAGCGTGTCAAGTCGTACGCCGACCTGCTCAGCAGCGACCGGCTGGCGCAGAGCGTGGTGGTCGATTCCCAGTTGGGCCTCACCGCGGACGAGGTGCAGCGCATGGTGAGCACCTCCACCGAGACGGGCACCGTTCTGCTGCGAGCGTCGATCAACGACACCGACCAGACCCGCGCGCTGCGCGTCGCGGAGATCCTCGCCGCGAAGTTCGTCGAACTCGTGCAGAAGGTCGAGGCAGCGCCCGAGGGCAAGACGCCCATCAAGATTGAAGTGGTCAGTGGCCCACGGGTGACCGCCAGCCCCGTCTCGCCGCTGCCGGTTCGCAACCTCACCCTCGGTGGCCTGGTCGGCCTGCTCCTCGGCGTCGGCCTGGCGATCCTGCGCGGCGTCGCCGACGTGCGGCTACGCGACGCCGCCGGTCTCCAACGCGCCACCGGAAGCCCACTGCTCGGTGAGATTCCGTTCGAGGCCAGCGCCCGCACCGCGCCGCTGATCGTGGGCGATGCCGCGACCTCGGCGCGCGCCGAGGCGGTTCGCAAGCTGCGGACCAACCTGCGCTTCGTGGACGTCCACGAGCCGGCTCGGGTCATCGCCGTTACCAGCGCCCTGCAGGGGGAGGGCAAGACCACGCTCTCCTGCAACCTGGCCATCGCGTTGGCCGAGGCAGGGTGGCGGGTGCTGCTGGTCGACGCGGACCTACGCCGCCCGAAAGTCGACGACTACCTGGGCCTGGACGCTGGCGTCGGCCTCACCGACGTGCTGGTCGGCGACGTGAAGGTGGGCGACGTCGTGCAGCGTTGGGGCGACAAGTCGCTGCTGGTGCTGCCCAGCGGGTCGGCCCCACCGAACCCGAGCGAGCTGCTGGGCTCCAAGGCCATGTCGGACCTGCTGCTGGCGCTGCGCGAGTCGGCGGACATCGTGATCATCGACACGGCACCCCTGCTCGCGGTGACCGACGGCGTGGTGGTGGCCGTGCAGGCCGACGGTGCGCTGCTGGTGACGCAGCAGGGCCGTACCTCGCGGACCCAGGTCGCCGCGGCTGCCCGTGCACTGCACTCGGTCTCGGTCCGGCTGCTCGGCTGCGTGCTGAACATGGCCAAGGTGGCGAAGGCCGAGGCGTACCAGTACGAGGCCTACCGGGTGGTCGCCTCGACGCCCTCGGCGTCGGTGCCGGCCGACCGGGCCGCGTCCGGTCGGCACAGCGCGACCACCGACGGCGTCAACGGAGTCGCCGACCACACCCAGGAACTCACCCGGCTGCCCCGATGAGAGCGGCGAGGGGTCGCAGCGACCGTTCGATCTCCTCGGCGCAGCGTCGGAAGTCGGCCGCGGTCCCGCCGATCGGGTCCCGGAGGTCGTCCGCCTCCGGGCCGGCGGGTTGCAGCCGTCCCCGGGCCTGGGCAGCGGCGGCGATCGCCGCCCGCAACGGGTCGTCGGCCGAGTCGGCGGGCGGCTCGGCTGCCGCGGCCAGCCGGCCGAACTGGCGCAGTGTGAACGTCCGGTGCAGCGCTCCCGGCGCCAACGCGGTGCAGACCGAGCGTTGGCGTCGGGTCGCGGTCAGCACGAGCGTCGCGTCGGCCAGGTACTCGGCTCGCAACACCCGGGTCCGGAACTCCGCCGGGTCCGTGCCGCTCTCGGTCGCGACCTCCATGGCGTACGGATGCATGGCCAGCCCGTCGACCGCGTCGGTGCCGGCGCTGGCCACCTCGACGGGTCGGTCGGCCAGCAGCCGGCGGGCCAGGTACTCGGCCATCGGCGACCGGCACAGGTTGGCGTGGCAGACGAACAACACGCGATCAGCCATCGGTGCCCCTCTCATCGGTGCGGACACGGGCGCTCGCACCATGAGAGCGGTGCGTCGGCGTCGGTGGCCGCGCGGGGAGGGGTTGTCGGCATCGTACGCGGGCCGCACGCCGGCCGGTCGTGGTGCCGCGCCGGCCGCCGGCGATCTCTGCCGGACGGGAGCGTACCGGTGAAGATCGGCATCCTGTCGTACCACTTTCCGCCCGAGCCGGCGTTCATCCCCGGGAGCCTTGCCGAGGAGCTGGCCGCACGTGGGCACGAGGTTCGGGTGCTCACCGGTTTCCCGGACTATCCCGGCGGTCACGTCTATCCCGGTTGGCGGCAGCGCTGGCACCACGAGACGCACAGCGAACGGCTGAGCGTCCGACGGGTGCCCCGGTACCCCGGGGGCGCCGCCTCCGTCGGCGGCCGGATGGCCAGCTATCTCTCCTTCGCCGGCAGTGCGACGCTGGCCGCGCGCCGGTTCCTCGGTGGCGTGGACGCGCTCTACGTCTTTCAACTGCCGGCGACGACCTTCGCCGCCGCCGGCGTGCTCCGGTTGCTCGGGCAGGTGCCGGTGGTGCTGCACGTACAGGACGTCTGGACCCGGGACGGCGCGGACGAGGCGGGCGAGGGGCGTTGGGCGGCGCGGATGGGCAGCGCGATGACCCGGATCTACCGGACCGCTGCGCGGATCGCGGTCGCCGCGCCGTCGATGCGGGACCTGGTGGTGGCCGCCGGCGCGGACCCGGCCCGGGTTCGGTTGGTGCTGAACTGGACCGACGAGCGGATCTTCTACCCGGCGACGCCGGGCGCGGCGGCCCGTCAGTTGGTTCGCCGGGACGGCCGGTGCGTGGTCATGCACGCCGGGACCATCGGGGCGCGGCAGGGGCTGGAGACCGCGGTCCGGGCGGCCGCGGCGCTGGACCGGACGATGGACCTGGTCCTGGTCGGTTCGGGCGCGGCGGAGCGGCGGGTGCGGGGGCTCGCCGCCGAGCTGGGCGCCGAGAACGTCCGCTTCCTGGAGCGACGCTCGCCGATCGACATGCCCGAGCTGTACGCCGCCGCCGACTACCAACTGGTCATGTTGCGCGATCTTCCGGAGCTGCGCGGCACGGTGCCCGGCAAGCTCCAGGCCGCGCTCTCCTGTGCCGCGCCGGTGATCGCGTCAGCCGGCGGGGACACGGCCGAGCTGGTCGAAAGGGCTCGGGCTGGGCTGTCCTGCCCGCCGGAGGACTGGGCGGCGTTGGCCGACCGGTTCTGGTTGGCCGCCACCATTCCTCCGCCGGCCCGCACGGAGATGGGTCGCCGGGGGCGGGCCGCATACCTGCGGGAGATGTCATTGCCCACCGGGGTTGACCAGATCGAGCGGCTGCTGCACGAGGCAGCCGGGCGAATTGCGGAGTCCTTCCACAATCGCGAGGGAATCTCGCCTAAAAAGTCGTAAATGCAAGAACAGTACGAAGTTTCCCAGCGTGTGCTAAAAACGTCAGGGAAATTGACCTTCTGTCCGGTTCAGCGAACGGGAGTGTGGTGTGACGGAAAGCGAACGACCGATCCGGCGGAGAAGCCGGTCCCGGCGTCGTCGGCGAGCCCGACTGCGACGGGCCCTCCTCAGCGCCTTGGTGGTCGGCTCGCTGCTGCTGGCTGCCGGTGGGTGGGTCGGCTTCCGTGGGTGGCAGGCGCGCGCTCACCTGCTCAACGCCGCTGGCCTGGCCCGGGAGTTGAGCGCCCAGGTGGTCGGTGGCGACACTGACCGTGCACTGCGGACTCTCGCCGCCCTTCAGGAGCAGTCTCGCGCGGCCCGATCCGCGACGGCGGACCCGAGCTGGCGGCTTGGCCGGCACACCCCGATCGCCGGCGACGACCTCGACGCCGTCCAGCAGATCGCTGTCGCCATCGACGAGTTGGCCCGGCAGGCATTCCCGACTCTGCTCCGGACGGATCTGACCAGCCTGGTGCCAGCCGGTGGTCGACTGGACCTTGCCCGGCTCACCGCCATCTCCGGCGAGCTGTCCCGGGCGGACGTGTCGGTGCGACGTACGCGCCAGGATCTCGCGGCGGTGCCCGCCGACCGCCTGGTCAGCCAGGTCCGGCAGGCGCTGACCGACCTGCGCGGCGAAGTCGACCGACTGGCCAGCCTCACCACGGCCGCCGACCAGGCTGCCCGCCTGCTGCCGCCGCTGCTCGGCGCGAACGGCCCGCGACGGTACCTGCTGGTCTCGCAGAACCTCGCCGAGTTGCGCGCCACCGGCGGCATGTTCGGCGCCTACGCGATGATGGAGGCGGAGAACGGCGCGGTGAAGATGGGCGAGCAGGGCAGCAGCGCCTCGCTCGGCCAGTTCACACCGGCGTTGAAGGTGCCCGCCGAGACCCGGGCGCTCTGGACCGACCTGCCCGGCATCTATCCCGCCGACGTCAACCTGTCCCCGCACTTCCCGACCGCCGCCGCGCTCTACCGCGAGATGTTCCGCCGCAAGACCGGCACCAAGGTCGACGGCGTGCTCGCCGTCGACCCGGTGGTGCTGTCGTACCTGCTCAAGGCGACCGGTCCGGTCCTGGTGCCCGGCGGGGTGCCGCTCGCCAGCGAGAAGGTCGTGCAGACCCTTCTGAACGACAGCTACCAGCGGCTCGACGTCAAAGAGCAGGACCGCTTCTTCGCGGCGTCGGCTGCCTCGGTCTTTGACGCCTTCTTCAAGAAGAATGTCAACCCGCGGGTGTTGTTGTCCGCATTTGACCGTGCTATCACCGAACGACGGATATTGTTCTGGAGTGCCCGACCTGAGGAACAGCGGACGTTCGGCGAGAGCCGGATGGCCGGGACGCTTCCGGAACAGGACACCGTGCCGACCGTCGGCGTGTTCCTCAACGACGGCAGCGGCGCGAAGCTCGGCTACTACCTGCGGCCGACGGCGAACCTCACGGTCGGCGAATGCCGGTCGGACGGCCGCCGTGAGCTCCGGCTGCGGGTGACCCTGCGCTCAACGGCCCCGAAGTCCGGACTTAGCGACTCCGTGCTCGGCCTCGGTCTGGCAGGCGATCCGTACACCGCCCGCACGTTGGTGTCGATCTACAGCCCGGCTGGCGGAGCGGTGCTGGAGGCCCGGCTGGATGGGGCCGAGACGGCGCTTGGCAGCGGCACCGAACGCCGCCGTCAGGTGGCGACGGCCAGCGTCGATGTCGGCCCCGGCGTCGAGCGGGCGCTGGAGGTCACCGTGCTGACGGCCAAGACCGGCGTCGGACAGGCCGAGCTGTGGCTGACCCCCACCGCGAGCCCCTGGACCACCCAAGTTCATTCCGCACCAAGCTGTGATCAGTAGGAGGGAACCAATCATGCGGCTATCCCGCATCATCATGGCGCTCACGGTCGGCCTGGCCGTGGTGGCCGTGCCGACGGCAGCGGGGGCGGCACAGCCGCAGCCGACGCCCAGCGCGACCACCGACCCGCCGCAACCGCCGCCGTACCCGCCGACCGCCGCGTCGCTGACCGTCAACCGGCCGACGATCTACCTCGGCGAGACGGTGGTGCTGACCGGTACCAACTTCGGCCCGAACGAGACCGTCGACATCGTGGTCACGGTCACTCCGCAGGCCGCTCCGGCCGGCGGTGCGGCTCCGGCTCGCCGGAGCGACGGCAGCACCGTGGCCATGGTCCCGGTGGCCTACCAGGCGAGTGCGCCCCTGACCTTCACGGCGACCACCGACGCCCAGGGCCGCTTCACCAGGAACTACACGCCGTCGGTGACGGGTCTGCTGACCTTCACCGCCACGGGCCGGGAGTCCGGCCGTACCGCCAGCACCGAGCTGCGGGTGCTGCACAAGAAGCAGCCGCTGCCCGTCACGGGTGACAGCCTCGGCACGCCCATGAAGCTCGGCGGCGGCCTGGTCGGCGCCGGAGCGGTGATGCTGCTGCTGACCCTGGCCTGGCGTCGCCGCCAGCGCTTCGGTGGTGCGGCGCACTAATCCACACCACCGGGCTGCGCCCGGATCGCACTGAAGCTGGCGCCCGTCGGAACACTCCGACGGGCGCCAGCCTGTTCGGATAGAGGCCGGCCCGCCAGCGCCGTCCCCTCTGGCCGTCCGCGGCCATCGCACGCTGGTACGGGTCCGACCGCCGACTGCGGCCTTGGCGTGCTGCCAGTAGGGCCTCCGAGGCGGCAGGAGGCGGTCCCTCGGGGAAGTTGCGATGATCGGAACCGATCCCAAGGGACCCTGTGTCCGTCTTGTGGGATTTTTGTGCGATCAGCCGACTCGTGATCGACTCGGGTTTCATGAAGTCGGGGTGTCCCGGGCTCCGGGAAGCCCCGACTTCCGTGAACCCGAGTGGATCATCCCGGTCTGGGGTGGGTGGGGCTCTGCTGGCGGGGCGGTGTGGGCGGTTTGTCCGCTTGAGGTGTCCGTGGGGTGGTGACCGGGCGCACCCTCAGGTTGGAATCATGGCGGGGTCGGGGTCGTTGCATATCCTGACGATCGCAGTACCACCGACCGGCCGCCCGACCGCTGGGGGCTGGTCGCGCAGGTTGGAATGCCGGCCCGCACCCGGTCGTTGCAGTCCCGACGACCGATCGCCTGGCACCGCCACGATGAGGGTGCCGATGGATGGGCCAACCCGGAATGACCTCGGCCCCCCGGTCGTTACATCTGGACCCGGCGCCACGAGCCCCCGCTCGCTAGGTCGCCGACCCGACGCCCGACAGGGCGTCACCCCCCCAGACTTCTTCCCCTTTGCATGCGCAGCGCCGGACGAGGTGCTCACACCCTGCCGCCACCCCCCTGGCGGTTCGGGTGTCCTACCCCCGAAGGAGCTACCCCTCATGAACACGATCTTCCGTAAGAGCATGCTGTCTGTTGCTGGTCTCGCGTTCGCCGGTGGTGTCTTCGCCGGCCCGATCGCCGCCCACGCCGCCACCCCGGCCGACGGCAAGCCCGTCGCCGTGGCAGTGCAGCAGTCGGCGTCGAAGCCGCAGGGCGAGCAGTCCCGCATCACCCTCAACGACGAGCAGAGCGCCAACGTGAAGGCGATCATCGCCGCCACGAAGAAGGCCGGCCTGCCCGAGCGGGCCGCGGTCATCTCGATCGCGACGAGCCTGCAGGAGTCGAAGCTGGAGAACCTCGGTCACCTGGGCGACATGAACGACCACGACTCGCTGGGTTTGTTCCAGCAGCGCCCGTCCAGTGGTTGGGGTACGCCGGAGCAGATCACCGACCCTGAGTACTCGACGACCGCGTTTTTGAAGGGTCTGAAGCAGGTTGATGGTTGGCAGGACATGCCGCTGACCGACGCCGCGCAGACGGTGCAGGTGTCGGCTTACCCGGACGCCTACGCCCAGTGGGAGCAGCAGGCCACCGACCTGGTTGGCCAGTACTGGAACAGCTGACCCCGCACCACCCGCAGAACACGCACACCAGCACCACCGCACGACAAGACCACAGCACAGCACCGACGCTGGCCGGCACCCAACCCCGGGTGCCGGCCAGCGGCGTACCCCGGTCAGTTCTTGTGGTTGTGGGTGCGCCAGATATCGATCAGCGCGGCGATCAGCGCGAGCGCGATGATGCCGGTGGCGAGCATGAGGGACTGTTCGAAGGCGGTGGTCCAGTCGCCCCGACTGTCGGCCAGCGTGGAGAAGAACAGCGAGCCGACGGCGGCGATGCCGGCGGCGGCGCCGATCCGCTGGCCGGTCTGGAGCATGCCCGCGCCGCTGCCCGCCTGATCGACAGGCACCTCGGAGAGGGTGATCGTCTGGTTGGGGGCGATCACCAGCCCGCTGCCGATACCGGCGACGAGCAGCGGGCCGGTGGTGACCCAGGGCGCCGGGGCGTCCGGGAAGAGGTGCAGTGCGATCACTGTGGCGGCCAGTCCGACGACCACGGTGAGCAGTCCGATGGCGACCAGTGGTCGGCCGAAGCGGTTGACGATGCGGCCACCGAGGACGGCGGCGGCCGCGGAGCCCAGGGCGAAGGGCGTGATGGCCAGGCCGGCGATGAGTGCGCTGTAGCCGAGCCCCATCTGAAGGAACAGGGTGAAGATGAAGAAGATCGCGGTGAAGCCACCGAAGTAGACGAGCGCCAGGATCGAGCCCAGCGTGTACGACTGGAAGCTGAACAGCCGAAGGTCGAACAGGGGTTGGTGGTGGCGTCCGTACCGGCGTTCCCAGAGCCCGAAGGCGACCAGCACCGCCAGGCCGACCGGGATGAGCGCCCACTTCCACGGGGTCCGCCACTGCTGCTCCTGCACCAGTGGCAGCAGTACCAGGACCACACCGATGCCGAGCAGCAGGACGCCGACGGGGTCGAGTCGATGCCAACCGCGTTGACCGGCGGGGCGGCCGGGCAGCAACCGCCAGCCGAGGATCACCGCGAGGACACCGACCGGCACGTTGACGAAGAAGACCCAGCGCCAGCCGTGTTCCTCGCCGCCGATGGCGATGAGCAGCCCGCCGAGCAGCGGCCCGACGGCGGTGGAGATGCCGATGGTGGCGCCGAGCAGCCCGAACGGGCGGGCGCGTTCGGGCCCGCGGAACAGTTGCTGGATCAGCCCGATGACCTGCGGGTTGACGATGCCGGCGGCGGCGCCTTGCAGCAGTCGGGCGATGACCAGCCAGGTCGGGGACGCGGCGAGGCCGGCGAGCGCGCTGGTGATGGTGAACAGCGCGATGCCGAAGACGAACGCGTTGCGCCGACCGCGGGCGTCGCCGAAGCGGCCGGCGGGCACCAGCGCCAGGCCGAAGGTGAGCGCGTACCCGGAAAGGATCCACTGCAGGTCGCTCGACGACGCGTGCAGCGCCCGGTCGATGGACGGCACCGCCACGTTGACGATGCTCACGTCGAGCAGCGTCATGAAGGCGGCGACGAGTCCGACGCCGACCGCCTGCCAGCGTCGTCGGTTCTCGGCCGCGGACACCGGCTGCGGCGTCTGCGCCGCGCTCATCGTGCCCCCCGTCGACCCTCGGTCATGCATGGTTGACCGCTACCCGGGTCTTCGGGGGGCGAACCGTGCCGGTTGGTTCCGCGGGTCACGCCATCTGGCGGGCGCAGAACCGGGGACCGAAGTCGAGGCCGGCCATCGGTGAGTCCTCGCGGTGCAGCAGGCCCTTCTCGGTGAGCAGGTGCAGGGGGCTGCCCACCTGCTCCTGGGTGAGCCCGGATTCCTCGGCGATCAGGTCCGGGTAGGGCACCTGCCCGCGTGCCTCAAGGGTGGTGACCGCCTGGTACACCCGTTGCTCGGCCTCCGACAGTTGCACCTGCTGCATGGTTCCTCCTCGTGCTCGTCCGCCACTGCGGTGGCGGTTGCCGTGCGCCGGTTACCCCCTCGGTGCCCGAAGATGCACACCCGATCGGGCGGTCGCGACGGCGGGCGGGTCCGGCGGTCGGGCCGGGGCGTTGCCCTAGGCTGCTTCCGTGATCGTTTGGGATCTCGTCGTCGTTGGTGCTGGCCCCGCGGGGCTGTCCGCGGCACATGCCGCTGCCCGTGCGGGCATCTCCACCCTTGTCGTCGAGCGAGCCGTGCACCCGCGGTACAAGACCTGCGGCGGTGGCCTGATCGGCACCTCGCTGACGGCCGTTCAGGATCGGATCGAGGTGCCCGCGCACGACCGGGTGGACCGGGTGACGTTCACCCGCGACGGCCGTCGGGAGTTCACCCGCCGCAGCGGCAATCCGGTGGTGACGATGGTGCGCCGCGAGGAGTTCGACGACCGGCTGCGCGCGGCGGCGGTCGCCGCCGGCGCGCAGCTACGGGAGCGGGTCGCGGTCCGCGCGATCGAGCAGGACCCCGAGGGGGTACGCCTGCGGCTGGCCGACGGTACGACGATCGCGGCTCGTGCCGTGATCGGGGCGGACGGCTCGTCGGGGGTGACCGGCCGTCACGTCGGGGTTCGGTACCGGCAGGTGGATCTGGGTCTGGAGTTGGAGATTCCGGTGCCGCCCGCCGAGCAGGAGCGGTGGCGGGGTCGGCTGCTGCTGGACTGGGGCGACATGCCGGGCTCGTACGCCTGGGTCTTTCCCAAGGGTGACCGGCTGACCGTCGGCGTGATCGCCGCGCGGGGTGCGGGGGAGGGGACCCGCGACTATCTGCGGCGGTTCGTCGACCGGTTGGGTCTGACCGGGTTGCCGGCGGAGCACGACTCCGGTCACCTGACCCGTTGCCGGGCGGAGGATTCACCGTTGCGCAACGGCCGGGTGCTGGTCGTGGGGGATGCGGCGGGGCTGCTGGAGCCGTGGAGCCGGGAGGGCATCAGCTTCGCGTTGCGCTCCGGCGAGCTGGCCGGAGCGGCGGTCGCGGGCGGTGACCTGGCCGGGTACGAGCGGGCGGTGGCCGAGCGTCTGCTGCCGGAGATGCGGGCGGGGTTCCGGCTGCTCGACGTGTTCACCCGCCGCCCGGACGTGTTCCACGCCCTGTTGGCGACCCCGCCGGGCTGGCGGATGTTCGTGCAGTTCTGTCAGGGGCGGGCGAGCTTCGACGAGATGCTGCGCCGCCGCCCGATCCGGGCCGCCCTTGCGGTGCTCGACCGGTTGTCCCATCCATCACGCCAGGCCACCACCGCTCACCCAGGATCCTAGGACGCCTTACAGGGTGTGTGCGCGGCTACTGGTGCCGACCGGCCCGGCCGCCGGACAATCACAGCGGAGCTGGAGGAGGCGCTGATGACCGAGCAACCGTTCACCGACGACGAGTACGCGTTTCTGCGCCACGCGCGGTTCGGGGAGCTGCCGCCCGCCGTCCGTCCGGACGAGCGGATGGCCCTGACCGAAACCGATCCCGGGCGCGACCGGCCGGAGGAGTCCGAGGACCCGATCCGCTGGAACGTGCAGGGCTGAGAACGCGCGACGGGCCGCGGGTGTCGCCACCCACGGCCCGTTCGTGATGCGTTTCGGTCAGAAGACCGGCACGCCCTCGCGTACCAGACGCCAGTTGGGCTGGAAGAAGTCGGCCGGGTCGATCGTCCCCTTGGCCTGCGCCCAGTCGATGAGCAGCTGACGGATCTCCTGCTGCGCGTTGTAGACCTGGGTCTTCACGATGCCGGGGAAGTTGCCACCGCCGCTGCGCCGGTAGTTGTTCACCGCCACCACGAACTGGGCGTTGTCGGCCACCGGAGTGTCGGTGCCGGCCAGCACCAGGCGGGTGATCCGCTGCCCGACCGGCTTGGAGATGTCGATGTCGTAGTCCAGGCCGGAGAAGACGTCGTAGTTGTAGTCCGGCACGGCCGGGTCACTGATCTGCTCCGGGTCGACCGGGGCGCCCGGCGCGAGGGTGCGGAAGAACTTCGCCGAGTACTCCAGGTACGCGCGCACCTCTGCGCCGCTGAGCACGACCGCCTCGAGGGTGTTGTCGTACACGTACAGGCCGGCCACGTCGCGGATCTTCACGTCGCCGGCGGGGAAGACCGCGGTCCGGCTGAACGGCGCCGCGATCGACAGCACCGGCAGGTCCGCGTACGCGGTGCCGGCCAGCGCCGCGCCGACCACCTCGGTCTGCACGTGGTTGATGAAGTCCAGGATCGGCGTGTCCTTGTACCGCGACTCCGCCGCTGACAACTCCACGGTGGACGTCGCCACGACCTGGTTGACGTACGCCACGGTCTTCTGGTGCTGGGCCCGCACGGCGGCGAGCACCTTCGGGTCCTCGACCACCGTGTTGGTGTTCAGCATCGTGGCGGCCTTCTTGGTGATCGTCCACCGGCCCCGCTCGCGGGCGAGGGTGAAGTCCATCCGGGTGAGCCGCTGGCCCCACTTCGAGGGCTCGGAGAGCAGCACCTGCGTGCCGGTGCGCTCGTTGGTGACGAACCGCTCGACCACCTCGTTGTGCGCGTGACCGAAGAGGATCGCGTCGATCCCCGGCACCTGCTGGGCGATCAGCGCCACCGGGTTCTCGTTCGGCAGCTCGGGGCCGTAGCTGGAGGTGCCGCTGTCCCCGCCGTGCGCCGAGATCAGCACGAGGTCCGCGCCGCGGGCCCGCATGATCGGCACCCACTTCGCGGCGGTCGCGATCATGTCGTCGAAGCGCAGCTTGCCCTCGACGTTGCCCTTGTCCCAGATGGCCACACCGGGGTTGGTCAACCCGAGGATGCCGACCCGCAGGGTCGGCGCGGCGAAACCGAGGGAGACCTTCTTGATGACGTACGGCAGGAAGGCCGGCTTGCCGGTCTTCGCGTTGACGGCGTTCGCGGCGAGCGCCGGGAAGCCGAGCTGACGGATCCACAGGTCCAGCAACGGCAGACCGTAGTTGAACTCGTGGTTGCCCAGGGTCACCGCGTCGTAGTCGATGACGTTCATGGCCCGTGCCATCGGGTGCTTCTCCCCGGTGGCGGTGATCGGCTCCTGCTTGGCGTAGTACGTGGCCAGCGGCGTGCCCTGGATAGTGTCGCCGGCGTCGAGCACCAGCGTCGCCTTGCCGCGCCGCTCCCGACGGATCTGGTTGATCAGGGTCGCCAGCTTCGCGACGCCGATGTCGTTCTGCTTGCTGTCGTCGTACTCGGCGTCGCGGTAGTAGTCCCAGTTGTAGACGTTGCCGTGCGTGTCCGACGTGCCCAGGAGGGTGAGGTCCCAGGTGCGCGGCCGGGCCGCGCCGGCCGCCTGCGCGGGCGCGGCGGCGATCAGCGGGGTGGTCGCCGCGGCCGCCGCGGCGACGAGCACCTGGCGGCGCGACGGGCCGGAGGGAGAGGTCATGACGTGCCTTTCCATGGGGGTGGACGCGCCTCGTGAGCGCCTTGCGCACGATAACCAGCACTCGACACTCCCACCACGGCAGCCCCGATCGTTGCAGCGGTTTCCGCAGGCGGACGCAGGGTAGGGCGGTCAGGGACGACATTCGCGGGAGAGCCCCGCTTCCCGCGCGCACCGAGGAGATATCAGTGAGCGAGGACCAGCACACCCAGCAGGACCCGACCAGCCAGTACGGCCAGCAGTCCGGTCAGCCCGCACAGCAGCAGTCAGCGCCCGGCTCGACCGGGCAGATGACCCCGAAGCCGGACCACGGGGAGGAGTCGTACCGGGGCAGCGGCAAGCTCGATGGCAAGCGGGCGCTGATCACCGGCGGTGACTCGGGGATCGGCCGGGCGGTAGCGATCGCCTTCGCCCGGGAGGGCGCGGACGTGCTCATCTCCTACCTCGACGAGGAGGAGGATGCCGACGCCCGGGAGACCATCCGGCTGGTCGAGGCCGCCGGCCGGCGGGGCGTCGCCGTGCGCGGTGACATCACCGACGAGGCGCACTGCCAGGAACTTGTCGATCGGGCGGTGCGCGACCTGGGCGGCCTCGACATCCTGGTCAACAACGCGGCGTACCAGATGTCGCAGGACAAGGGGATCCTCGGCATCAGCACCGAGCAGTTCGACCGGGTGTTCAAGACCAACCTGTACGCGATGTTCTGGCTCTGCAAGGCCGCCATCCCGCACCTGGCCGAGGGGTCGGCGATCATCAACACGTCGTCGATCCAGGCGTTCGACCCGTCGCCGCAACTGCTGGACTACGCCACCACCAAGGCGGGGATCGCCAACTTCACCAAGGCCCTCGCCGCCGACCTGGCCGAGCAGGGCATCCGGGTCAACGCGGTCGCACCGGGCCCGGTGTGGACGCCCCTGATCCCGGCCACCATGCCGGAGGAGAAGGTGAAGCAGTTCGGCACCGACACCCCGGAGGGACGTCCCGGGCAGCCGGCTGAGCTCGCGCCCGCGTACGTCTTCTTCGCCTCGCAGGAGTCCAGCTACGTGACGGGCGAGATCCTGGGGGTCACGGGCGGTCGACCGACCAAGTGACCCGCCGTCGGGTGGGCATCCGCTCGGGACGCCCACCCGGTCAGCGGGGCCAACTCGCGCCGCTTGTTCGCGCGGCTCGCTGGTCAGCGTGGCCAGGCGGCGAAGCGTTGCCGGATTTCGGCGACGTCGGCGGCGCCCAGGCCGTACCGGCCGAAACGCTGGTCGGAGAGCCGGTCCAGGTAGCGGCCGGCGGCGCGCACGTCGTCCGGGTCCAGCGCGGGGTCGACCTGCCGTGCCAGCACCAACAGCTCGGTCACGTCGTAGTGGTCGAGGGCCGCCGCCACGTCGATGAAGTCGCGAACCTCCCGCCGGTTGACCAACGCCGCGATCTTGTTCGCCACCAGGTCACGGACGTCCATCACCGGGCCGAGGTCCATCACCACCGGGCTCTGCTGGCGGTCCAACCGGGCGAGGCTGAGCCGGATCTGCCGTCCGTCGCGGCTCACCACGAAATCCTTCATGTCCTGCTCGTACCCGTCGAACAGTTCGGCCAGCTCACTGTCCGGGTCGGCGTCGCTGACGATGAACCCGGCCCGCTCCAGGGCCACCCGCACCCCGGCCGACGCCGCCGCCGCGGCGCCCTCCACATCCGCGAAGAGGTCGACGTCCTCCGTCGGTCGGGCGACCAGCCCGTGCGCCGCCCACGCCACCCCACCGCCCAGAACGAACCGGTACGGCCCGGCGGCGGCGAGCGCCACCCGGGCCACCTCCCGGTAGAACTCGTGCAGATGAGGTTCGATCACGCCGCGCGCAGGCCGCGGTGCCGGCTCTCCCACGCCTGGCGTACGCCCCGAGGCAGGTTGAGCAGTCGCCACACCCGACGCAGCGTCCGCCCGTTGATCAGAGCCCGCAGATCCTCGGCCCGGGTGGTCTCGCGAAGCACGTTCTCGTACATCCAGAGCAGCTGGTCGGGGTCGCCGAGGTCGAAGGTGCGCTCGGCGTTCCACATCAGCCGTACCGGCAGCTCCACCACACCTCGGGTGGGGCCGGCCAGCTCGGCGAGCGTCCGCGCCACCACAGCGGGGCGACCCGGGCGGGCCAGAAAGGCCACGCCGGTCGCGATGGGGGAGACGGCCTGCATGGTGTCAGGGTAACGCCCACCAGAGCCGGTGTCGCTCAGGTCGAACCCAGAGCGCTGCTCCAGGCGCGCCGGCATGGCCCTGCCCGGTGGCGAAGTCTGTCCGGTTTGTGTGTGCTGGTGCGTTCGGTTAGTCGTGATCGACTCGGGTTCCTTGATATCGCGGCGTTCCGGCGTCCCGGATGCCTCGACTTCCGTGAACGCGAGTGGATCACGCGGGTGAGGGTGATTCGACCGCGCAGGCCCGGCGTGCGCGTGGGCGGTTTGTCCGTTGGTGGGTGCTTGTGGGGTAGAGACCGGCCGCACCCGTGGGCTGGAATCATGGCCGGGCCGGGGTCGTTACATATCCTGACGATCGCAGTACCACCGACCCGCCGCCCGACCGCTGGAGGCTGGTCGCGCAGGTTGAAATGCCAGCCCGCACCCGGTCGTTACAGTCCCACGAACGACCGCAGGCACCGCCACGATGAGGGTGCCAATGGATGGGCCAACCCCGGAATTGCCCCGGCCCCCCGGTCGTTACATCTGGACCCGGCGCCGCGAGCCCCCGACTCGTTAGGCCGCCGACCCGACGCCCGAGAGGGCGTCGCCCCCTCAGACTTTCCCCCTTTGTTAGTGCAGCGCCGGACGAGGTGCTCACACCCTGCCGCCGCCCCCTGTTGGCGGTTCGGGTGTTCTACCCCCGAAGGAGCTACCCCTCATGAACACGATCTTCCGTAAGAGCATGCTGTCTGTTGCTGGTCTCGCGTTCGCCGGTGGTGTCTTCGCCGGCCCGATCGCCGCCCACGCCGCCAGCCCGGCCGATGGCAAGCCCGTCGCCGTGGCCGTGCAGCAGTCGGCGTCGAAGCCGCAGGGCGAGCAGTCCCGCATCACCCTGAACGACGAGCAGAGCGCTAACGTGAAGGCGATCATCGCCGCCACGAAGAAGGCGGGCCTGCCCGAGCGGGCCGCGGTCATCTCGATCGCGACGAGCCTGCAGGAGTCGAAGCTGGAGAACCTGGGTCACCTGGGCGACGCCAACGACCACGACTCGCTGGGCTTGTTCCAGCAGCGCCCGTCCAGTGGTTGGGGTACGCCGGAGCAGATCACCAACCCCGAGTACTCGACGACCGCGTTTTTGAAGGGTCTGAAGCAGGTTGATGGTTGGCAGGACATGCCGCTGACCGACGCGGCGCAGACGGTGCAGGTGTCGGCTTACCCGGACGCCTACGCCCAGTGGGAGCAGCAGGCCACCGACCTCGTCGCCCAGCACTGGAACAGCTGACCCCGCACCACCAAACGGTAAGCACGCAGCACGCAGCACCACCGCATGACACCGACCGCTGGCCGGCACCCCAACCCCGGGGTGCCGGCCAGCGGCACTTCCGTCTCCGTGCGGCAGGCACATGTCACTGGTCACTGGTCAGTGGTTGCGGATGCCGCGACGCCGGGTGCCTGCCGGAAGTGGATGCCGCGCCACCGACGACGGATGCCGCCCGCCGGAAGGGGATGGCGCGCTCCGGAAGCGGATGCCGCCCCGCCGGAGGCGGATGGCGCGGTTCGGTCGGTGGCTGCCAGAAGATCTTGGACACTTTCCGTTCCGCACGAACGGAAGCGGGGGAACAACGCGGGGTGCGGGCTGGTTGTGGAGGGTGTCGGTGTGACTCAGTGTCCCCGGGCCTCACCTAATATCGCCTTCGCGGAATACCGTTCGGCTGGAGCCGCGTCGTGCCACTCGCCGAGAGGCGACCTGCACACCGACACCAGCGCCGCCCCCGTCCTACCGGCCGGGGGCGGCGCTGTCTGCATGCCCGGTTCGCGAACCTGCCTCAGTTGACCTATCTTCAGAGGGTCGCTCGCGTGGGAGGGGGTGTCGGGGTTGGGTCTACGGACCTTTATCGAGGGTTGGCCGGTCTACCGCCAGCTCACCGGCACGGACCCGCTGGGCCGGGGCGCTGCGGCGAAGTCCGACGGTTCCCGCGCGCTCACCGCCCGTACCGAGGACGCCGACAGCGTCGCCCGTTCGGTCTGCCCGTACTGCGCGGTGGGTTGTGGTCAGCGGGTGTTCGTCAAGGACGGGCAGGTCAGTCAGATCGAGGGTGATCCGGACAGCCCGATCTCGCGGGGTCGGCTCTGTCCGAAGGGTTCGGCGAGCAAGAGCCTGGTCACCAGTCCGCTGCGGCAGACCACGGTCCGCTATCGCCGTCCGTACTCGACGCAGTGGGAGGATCTCGAGCTCGACACCGCGCTCGACATGATCGCCGACCGGATCCTCGCCGCCCGCGAGCAGACCTGGGAGGACGTCGACACGCAGGGCCGGCCGCTCAACCGGACGCTGGGTATCTCCAGTCTGGGTGGGGCGACGCTGGACAATGAGGAGAACTACCTCATCAAGAAGTTGTTCACCGCGATGGGGGCGCTCCAGATCGAGAACCAGGCCCGTATTTGACACTCCGCCACCGTCCCCGGTCTGGGGGCCAGCTTCGGTCGTGGCGGTGCGACGGATTTCCAGCAGGACATCGCCAACGCTGACGTGATCGTCATCCAGGGTTCGAACATGGCCGAGGCGCACCCCGTGGGTTTCCAGTGGGTGATGGAGGCCAAGCGTCGGGGGGCGAAGGTCTTCCACGTCGACCCGCGGTTCACGCGGACGAGTGCGGTCGCGGATGAGTACCTGCCGATACGGGCGGGCACGGACATCGCGTTGCTCGGTGGGGTGGTGCGCTACATCCTGGACAACGAGTTGGACTTCCGGGAGTACGTGCTCGCGTACACCAACGCGGCGACGATCGTCAGCGAACAGTTCAGCGACACCGAGGACGGCGACGGCTTCTTCTCCGGCTTCGACCCGGAGACCGGCACCTACGTGCAGGACAGCTGGCAGTACGAGGGGCACGAGGGTTCTTCGGGCAGTGGGCACACCGCCCAGGAGCGGGACAGCGCCGCGGGGTTGACGCACGAGTCGCACGGCGCGCCGGTGGGCGGGCAGACCCGGCGCGATGAGACGTTGCAGCACCCGCGCTGCGTGTACCAGATCCTCAAGCGACACTTTTCCCGTTACACGCCGGAGATGGTGGAGCGGGTCTGCGGCATTTCGCAGGCGCAGTTCCTGGAGTTGGCGCGGGCGTGGACGTCGAACTCCGGCCGGGACCGCACCGGCATGTTGATCTATTCGGTCGGGTGGACGCAGCACAGCGTGGGTGTGCAGTACATCCGGACCGGCGCGATCATCCAGCTGTTGCTGGGCAACATGGGCCGCCCGGGTGGCGGGGTGATGGCGCTTCGCGGCCACGCCAGCATCCAGGGCTCGACCGACATCCCGACGTTGTTCAACCTGTTGCCCGGCTATCTGCCGATGCCGCACCACGCCGAGCACCCGAGCTTCGACGAGTGGGTGGACAGCATCCGCCACCCGGGCCAGAAGGGGTTCTGGGGTAACGCGGGGTCGTTCGCGGCCAGCCTGCTCAAGGCGTACTGGGGTGACGCGGCGACGCCGGAGAACGACTTCTGCTACGGCTATCTGCCTCGGCTGACCGGTGATCACGGCACGTACCAGCAGGTGCTCAACATGATCGACGGGAAGATCAAGGGGTACTTCCTGCTCGGGCAGAACCCGGCGGTCGGTTCGGCGCACGGCCGGGCGCAGCGGCTCGGCATGGCCAACCTCGACTGGTTGGTGGTCCGTGACCTGTTCATGATCGAGAGCGCGACGTTCTGGCAGAACGGCCCCGAGGTCGCCACCGGGGAGATCGTGCCGGAGGAGTGCCGTACGGAGGTGTTCTTCCTGCCCGCCGCGTCGCATGTGGAGAAGGAAGGCACGTTCACCCAGACGCAGCGGTTGCTGCAGTGGCGGGAGAAGGCCGTCGAGCCGCCGGGCGACGCCCGCTCGGAGCTGTGGTTCTTCTATCACCTGGGCCGCAAACTGCGGGAGAAGCTGGCCGACTCGCCGCTGCCGCGCGACCGGGCGCTGCTCGATCTCACCTGGAACTACCCCACGCACGGTCCGCACGCGGAGCCGAGCGCCGAGGCGGTGCTGCGCGAGATCAACGGGTACGACGTGGCGAGCGGCCGCCCGCTGTCCGGTTTCGCCGAGGCCCGCGCGGACGGCTCCACCGCGATCGGTTGTTGGATCTACACCGGGGTGTACGCGGACGGGGTGAACCAGGCGGCCCGGCGCAAGTCCCGGCACGAGCAGGACTGGGTGGCCGCCGAGTGGGGTTGGGCGTGGCCGGCGAACCGGCGCATCCTCTACAACCGTGCCTCCGCCGACCCGGACGGCAACCCGTGGAGTGAGCGCAAACGCTACGTGTGGTGGGACGCGGAGAAGGCCGAGTGGACCGGTTACGACGTGCCGGACTTCGAGAAGACCAAGCCACCGTCGTACCGGCCGCCAGCCGGCGCGTCCGGGCCGGAGGGCATCGCGGGCGACGACCCGTTCGTCATGCAGGGCGACGGCAAGGGCTGGCTGTACGCGCCGAGCGGTGTCCTGGACGGGCCACTGCCGACGCACTACGAGCCGGTGGAGTCGCCGGTGCGTAACCCGCTCTACGGTCAGCAGGCCAACCCGACCCGCAAGATGTACGCACACCCGGTGAACTCGGTGAACCCGAGCCCGCCGCAGGAGCACGCTCAGGTGTTCCCGTACGTGTTCACGGTCAGCCGGCTCACCGAGCACCACACCGCCGGCGCGATGAGCCGGACCGTGTCACCGCTGGCCGAGCTGCAACCGGAGATGTTCGTCGAGGTGTCCCCGGCCCTGGCCGGCGAGGTCGGGCTGACGCATCTGGGCTGGGCGCACCTGGTCAGCGGCCGCGCGGTGATCGAGGCGAAGGTGCTGGTGACCGACCGGCTCACCCCGCTGCGGGTGGACGGTCGGATCATCCACCAGGTGTGGTTGCCGTACCACTTCGGTTTCGAGGGTCTGGTGACCGGTGACTCGGCCAACGACCTGTTCGGCATCAGCCTGGACCCGAACGTGCTGATCCAGGAGAGCAAGGTCGGCACCTGCGACGTGCGGCCGGGCCGCCGTCCCACCGGCCCGGCGTTGCTCGACCTGGTGACCGACTACCAGCGGCGCGCCGGAATCGTCCCGGGCCAGCACGCCCCGGCCGTCACCACCGACAACGAGGGGAAGGAGCACGGTGCTTCCTGACCCGAACAGCCTGTACGGTCCGCTGGACCCGGCACCCGACGCCGGCTACGAGAACGCGCCGCCCCGGATGGGGTTCTTCACCGACACCAGCGTCTGCATCGGCTGCAAGGCCTGCGAGGTCGCCTGCAAGGAGTGGAACGGCGTCCCGGAGAGCGGCCTGGACCTGCTCGGCATGTCGTACGACAACACCGGCGCGTTGACCGCGAACTCGTGGCGACACGTGGCGTTCATCGAGCAGCCCCGCCCGGCCGGGCAGGGCGCCGCACCGGCGGACGTCCTCGGCGCGCCGGTCGACGCCAACCCGGACCGGCCAGTCGACGCGGGACCGCAGTTCCTCGGGATGCCGGGGGCCCAGCCGCCGGGCCGGGGCACTGGCGTCGAGGAGCGCACGGATTTCCGGTGGTTGATGATGTCGGACGTCTGCAAGCACTGCACCCATGCGGCCTGCCTGGACGTCTGCCCGACGGGTTCGTTGTTCCGCACCGAGTTCGGCACCGTGGTGGTGCAGGAGGACATCTGCAACGGGTGTGGGTACTGCATCTCGGCATGTCCGTACGGGGTGATCGATCAGCGTAGGGACGACGGTCGGGCGTGGAAGTGCACGCTGTGCTACGACCGGTTGGGCGCGGGGATGACTCCGGCGTGTGCGCAGGCGTGCCCGACCGAGTCGATCCAGTACGGGCCCCTCGACGAGCTGCGGGAGCGCGCCGCCGCCCGGGTGGCGACGCTGCACGACCGGGGGGTCCCCGAGGCCCGCCTGTACGGGCACGACCCGAACGACGGCGTGGGTGGTGACGGGGCGTTCTTCCTGCTCCTGGACGAACCCGAGGTGTACGGGCTGCCGCCCGACCCGGTCGTGACCACTCGTGACCTGCCGAAGATGTGGAAGCGCGCCGGCCTCGCCGCCCTCGCCATGGCGGCGGCGACCGTCGCCGCGTTCGTCGGAGGTTCTTCATGACCCCACCGGGCCCCGTGGGCGACCGGTTCCGTCGCTTCCGGGAGCGGCTCGCCGCCGAGGGCGGCGACCAGTCACAGGTGAGCGACGAGCGGCCCAGTGCCGAGGGTGGTGCAGCGGCCACGAGCGGCGCGAAGGTCGCGAGGGGCACAGCGGCCACGAGCGGTGGCGACCATCCGAACGACAGGGACACCACCGCCAACAGCCGCCGGGGTGACCTGACGACGCGGCGGAGCACCGAAGCCGCGGGCCGGCGGGGCAGGCGGCGCGGTGGCGGCGAGGAACTGCGGGTGCCGGAGGCCGAGTTCACGTCCTACTACGGTCGGCCCGTTCTGAAAGGGCCGGTCTGGAAGTGGGACATCGCCGCGTACCTGTTCACCGGCGGGTTGGCCGCCGGTTCGTCGCTGATCGCCGCGGGTGGGCAGCTCACCGGGCGGCCCGCGCTGCGGCGCGCCGGTCGGGTCACCGCGTTGGCCGCCGTCAGCGCCAGCGCCGTCTTCCTGGTGAGGGACCTGGGCCGGCCGGCGCGGTTCCACCACATGCTGCGGGTGGCCAAGCCGACCTCGCCGATGTCGATGGGCACCTGGATCCTCACCGCGTACGGGCCGGCGGCGGGCGTCGCCGCGATCGCCGAGGCGGCCGGTGTGCTGCCCCGGCACGGTCTGCTCGGGCTGGCCGGCCGGGCGTTGCCGCCGATCGGGCACGCCGCGGGGCTGCTCGCCGCCGGCACCGCGCCGGCGCTGGCCACGTACACCGGGGTGTTGCTGGCCGACACGGCGGTGCCGTCCTGGCATGAGGCGTACCCCGAGCTGCCGGTGATCTTCGCGGGCAGCGCGCTGGCCAGCGGCGCCGGCGTGGGTCTGCTCGCCGCGCCGCCGGCCCAGGCCGGGCCGGCCCGCCGGATGGCGGTGGCCGGCGCGGCCCTGGAGCTGTACGGCGCGCATCGGGTGGAGACCCGCCTCGGCCTGCTCAGTGAGCCATACCGGTTGGGTCGGCCGGGTCGGTTGCTGCGCGCCGGGCGGTTGCTGACCGCCGGCGGGGTGGCGGGCGCGCTGCTGGGCCGGCGCAGCCGGGTGGTCGGGGCGCTCTCGGGGGCCGCGCTGCTGGCCGCGTCGGTGCTGACCCGGTTCGGCATCTTCTACGGCGGCGTCGCCTCGGCCCGCGACCCCCGCTACACGGTGGTGCCGCAGCGCGAACGGGTCGAAGCGCGGCGAACCGGCATGGATCTTCCAGCTGATCGGGCGGTCCCGCCCGCGGTGTGATCGAATGTCCGGTGGAGGCGTTCAGGCGGCTGGTGCCCCTCCCGGTCTTCAAAACCGGAGTGGTCCGGGACCCGGGCCAGGCGGGTTCGATTCCCGTCCGTCTCCGCCACACCGCTTGCAGGAGATGACGTGATGGGCGACGGCCCGGTGGACCCCCGACGTCGGGTGCCCCGTACGGACACGCTGCTCGCCGACCCGGTGCTGGCCGCCGCCACCGCGACCCTCGGCCGGGAGCAGGTCAAGGCGATCGTCTCCCACGCGCAGGGCCGCGCCCGCCGCGGTGAGCTCAACCCCGACGAGGTACGCGACGCGGCGGTCGCCGCGCTGCCCACCCCCGGCCCCCGGGTGGTGCTCAACGCCACCGGTGTCGTGCTGCACACCAACCTGGGTCGGGCGCCGTTGTCGTCCGCCGCGGTCGCCGCGGTGGTGGCCGCCGCCGGGCACACCGACGTCGAGTTGGACCTGGCCACCGGCCGGCGGGCCCGACGCGGCCGGGGCGCGCTCGACCCGCTGACCGCCGCCGTGCCCGACGCGGGCGCCGTGCACGTGGTCAACAACGGCGCCGCCGCGCTGGTGCTGGCCGCCACCGCGTTGGCCGCCGGCCGGGAGATCGTGGTCAGCCGGGGCGAGCTGGTCGAGATCGGCGACGGTTTCCGCCTGCCCGACCTGTTGGAGAGCACCGGCGCGCGGCTGCGCGAGGTGGGCACCACCAACCGCACCACCCTCGCGGACTACGCCGCGGTGCTCGGCCCGCAGACCGGCTTCGTGCTCAAGGTGCACCCGTCGAACTTCCGGGTCACCGGCTTCACCTCCGCCGTCGGCGTACGGCAACTGGCCACGCTCGGGGTGCCGGTGGTCGCGGACATCGGCTCCGGGCTGCTCGGCGCGGACCCGTTGCTGCCCGACGAACCGGACGCGGCCAGCACGCTGCGCGCCGGCGCCGCGCTGGTCACCGCCAGCGGCGACAAGCTGCTCGGTGGGCCGCAGGCGGGGCTGCTGCTGGGTGACGTCGAGGTGATCGACCGGTTGCGTCGCCATCCGCTGGCCCGGGCGCTGCGGGTGGACAAGCTCACCCTGGCCGCGCTGGCCGCCACCCTGCACCAACCGGACACCCCGACCCGGGCGGCGCTGCACGCCGACCCCGGTGTCCTGCGCGAACGGGTGGAGCGGCTGCGGGACCGGCTCGGCGTGGACGGCCGCAAGGCGGAGGTGGTGCCGGCCGTCGCGGTGGTCGGCGGGGGCGGCGCCCCCGGGGTGGAGTTGGACTCGTGGGCGTTGAGCCTGCCCGAGCGGTACGCGGCGCCGCTGCGCACCGGAGACCCGCCGGTCCTGGGTCGGGTGGTGCGCGGGCGGCTCCTGCTCGACCTGCGCTGTGTGCCCGCCGACGCCGACGAGGCCGTCCGCGCGGCCGTGCTGCGCGTACCCGGGGACGACTGAGCGTGTTCGTCGTCGCGACCGCCGGGCACGTCGACCACGGTAAGTCGACACTGGTCCGGGCGTTGACCGGTATGGAACCCGACCGGTGGGCCGAGGAACGCCGCCGGGGGATGACCATCGACCTGGGTTTCGCGTGGACGACGTTGCCGTCCGGCGGCACCGTCGCCTTCGTTGACGTGCCCGGGCACGAGCGGTTCGTGCCGAACATGCTCGCCGGGGTCGGCCCGGTTCCGGCGGCGCTGATCGTGGTGGCCGCCGACGAGGGCTGGATGCCGCAGTCCGCCGAGCACCTGGCCGCGCTCGACGCGCTCGGTGTCGCGTACGGCCTGCTGGCGGTGACCCGCGCGGACCTGGCCGATCCGGGGCCGGCGACGGCCCGTGCCCGCGCCGAGATCGCCGCGACCAGCCTCGGCGCGGTGCCGGCGGTGGCGGTCAGTGGCCTGACCGGCGCCGGCCTGCCGCAGTTGCGGGCGGCCCTGGACCGGCTCGCCGCCCAACTGCCCGCGCCGGTGCTCGACGACCCGGTCCGGCTGTGGGTGGACCGCAGCTTCACCGTGCGCGGCAGTGGCACCGTCGTCACCGGCACTCTCGGCGCCGGGCGGCTGCGGGTGGGCGACGAACTGGAGCTGGCCGGCGCCGACGAACCGGTCCGGGTCCGTGGCCTGCACTCCCTGGGGGAGGCCCGCCCGGAGGCGGCGGCGGTCGCCCGGGTGGCGGTCAACCTGCGCGGTACGCCCCGCGACCGGCTCGGTCGGGGCGACGCGTTGCTCACTCCGGGCCGTTTTCACCACACCGACCTGGTCGACGTTCGGCTCGCCGGCGACCCGGCCGCCGACCTGCCGGCCACCCTCACCCTGCACGTCGGGTCGGCGGCGGTGCCGGTGCGGGTGCGCCCGCTCGGCCCGGACACCGTCCGGCTGCGGCTGGCCCGCCCGCTGCCGTTGCTGGCGGGTGACCGGGCGCTGCTGCGGGACCCGGGCCGACACCACGTCAGCGGCGGGGTGCGGGTGTTGGACGTGGCACCCCCACCGCTGGGCCGACGGGGTGCCGCCGCCGCCCGCGCCCAGGTCCTCGCCGAGTTGGACGGTCGACCCGACCTGGCGGGTGAGCTGCGCCGTCGCCGGCTCATCCGGGCCGGCGCGTTGATCCGGATGGGTGTGCCGGTGCACGCCGAGCCGGTGGCCGGTGACTGGCTGGCCGACCCCGCACACTGGCGGCGGCTCGGTGAGCGGCTGACCGAGGAGGTCGCCCGGCACGCGCGGGAGCACCCGTTGGAGCCCGGGATGCCGGTGGACGCGCTGCGCCAGCGCCTCGACCTGCCCGACCGGGTGCTGGTCGAGGCGTTGGTCCGGCCGCCGCTGCGCATCCACGCCGGTCGGGTCGGGGCGGCGAGCGCCAACGCGCTGCCCGAACCGGTGGCCCGGGCGGTGCAACGGGTCCGCGCCGAGTACGGCGACCGGCCGTTCCGGGCCCCCGAGGCGGACCGCCTCGTCGACCTCGGCTTGGGCCCCCGGGAGATCGGCGCCGCGGTGCGGGCCGGTGCTCTGCTGCGGCTGGCCGACAACGTGGTGCTGCTGCCCGACGTGCTCGACGACGCGGTCCGGGTGTTGGCCGGGTTGCCGCAGCCGTTCACCCTCTCCGCGGCCCGGCAGGCGTTGGACACCACCCGCCGGGTGGCGGTGCCGCTGCTGGAGCTGCTGGACCGGCGGGGAGCGACCCGTCGGCTGCCCGACGACGCCCGCATCGTCGTCACCTGAGCGCACGCCTTGCGGGGCTGACAGGGTTGCGCTGAGGTGCGACTGTGGCGTGATGCTCGAGGTGTCCCCGTCGCGTCATCTCGGTGGCGGGTGGCGTGCGGTCGTCCCGGTGGTGCTGCGCTGGGCGCTGCCGGTGCTGTGGGTGCTGTGGGCGCCGTTGGCGTGGTGGGCCGAACCGCGCGAGTCGACGGAGGCTCAGCTCGACCGGGATCTCGTGGCCGGCCGGGTGGTGACCTTCCAACGGGCGCAGGGCTGGGCCGACGACGCGTACTGGGGCAGCCGACCGGATCTTCGGTACGCGACCGACGGCGCGATCCTGGCGTGGACCGTGCCGAACGGCCAGACCCGGTACGCCTTCGTCGACCCGCCCGCCTCGGCTTCGTACCCGGGTGGGCCGGACCTGTCGACGAACGCCGGGCAGGACGCGCGGCTCGCTGCCGTGGCCGACCCGTGGCAGGCCGGCGGCGCCCTCGCGCACCGGATCGCGGGCACCGCCGGTCTGCTCGCCGGTGTGCTGACCCTGCTCTGGCTGGGCCGGTTGATCGGTGGCGCGCCGCCGCTGGCGGGCACCCGCTGGTTCTGGTTCTGGGTCGGGCTGATCCCGTTCGGGGTGGGTGTGCTGGCGTGGACCTACCGGGAGCTGTGGAGGCCGCCGTCGCCGCCGGTGCTCGACCGTGCCTCCGGATGGCGTGGCGTCGGCTGGCTGGTGCTCGCCGGGTTCGGGATCGCCCTGCTGGTGTCGGTGGCTCGTGGCGTGCTCGGAACGACTGTGGTGCCGGGCTGAGCCGGTGGTGCCGGCCAACCGGCCCCGAGGTCGGTGACGGTCACCTACGGTGACGCCATGGACCCTTCGGCGGTCTGGCGGGACCGGCAGCACCGGTGGCGGATCGAGGCGTACCGCGCGCCGGACCTGCGCTTCGCCATCTACGCCACCAATGGCCCCACCGAGTCGGTGCCGCTGTGGCTGTTCGGGATGTCGGCGCTGGCCCGGTGGCTGATGACCCACGCCATCTCGCTGGACGATCTGGAGGTCGACTGAGCGGGGCGGGGTCGCAAACCGGGCCCGCGGTGCGCCCCGCTGCGGTTGAGTGACCTCAGGCGGCGGACGGGGGTGCGCGATGGGCGGTCAGCTCGGGCAGTTGGCGTTGGTGGCCGTGCTGGTGCTGGTCAACGCCGCGCTCTCCGGCAGCGAGATGGCGCTGGTGACCCTGCGGGAGGGGCAGTTGCGGCGGTTGGGCCGGCGCAGCCGGGCCGGCGACCGGTTGGTGCAGCTGTCCCGCGACCCGAACCGCTACCTGGCCACGATTCAGCTCGGCATCACCCTGGCAGGGTTCCTGGCCTCGGCGGCGGCCGCGGTGTCGTTGGCCGGTCCGCTGGTCGGGCCGTTGGGTTTCCTCGGCGGGGCGGCGCGTCCCGCCGCGGTGCTGCTGGTGACCATGCTGCTGACGTTCGTCACGCTGGTGCTCGGGGAGTTGGCCCCGAAGCGGCTGGCCATGCAGCGGGCCGAGCGTTGGGCGTTGCTGAGCGCCGGCCCGCTGGATCTGCTGGCCCGGGTGTCGCGGCCGGCGGTGTGGCTGCTCAGCCGGGCCACCGACGCTGTCGTGCGGCTCGCCGGTGGTGACCCGCGGGCCAACCGGGAGGAGATGACCGAGGAGGAGTTGCGGGAGATGCTGGCCAGCCAGCGCGGCCTGTCGGCCCAGCAGCGGGAGATCCTGACCGGCGCGTTCGACATCGCCGGCCGGACGCTGCGGGAGATCCTGGTGGCCCGGCGGGAGGTGACCACGCTGCCGGCCGGCCTGGCCGCCGACGAGGGGGTTCGGTGGCTCGCCGCCGCCGGGCGGTCCCGCGCTCCCGTCACCGGCCCCGGCGGCCTGGACGAGGTGCTCGGGGTGGTGCACATCCGCGACCTGGTGCGGGCCGGCAGCGCCCCGGTGGGCGAACGGGTCCGGGCGCCGCTGCTGCTGCCGGTGACCCTGCCGGTCGCCGACGCGATGCGTCAGCTGCGCCAGGAGCATCAGCAACTGGCCCTGGTGGTCGACGAGCACGGGGGCATCGACGGCATGGTCACCATGGAGGATCTGCTGGCCGAGGTGGTCGGTGAGTTGTACGACGAGACCGACCGCGACGTGCGCGGGGTCATCCGGGAACCGGACGGGTCGCTGCTGGTGCCCGGTGACTTCCCGCTGCACGACCTGCCCGACCTGGGAGTGCGGCTGAGCTTTCCGTTGTCCCGGGACTACACGACGGTGGCTGGTCTGGTGCTGGCCCGACTGCGGCACCTGCCGGACTCCCCGGGTGAGACGGTGCGGCTGCCCGGGCTGACCCTGGAGGTGGTGGAGGTCGCTGACCGGGCGGTGCGCCGGGTGCGGCTGTGCGGGTTCGTCACCGAGCGCTGACCGTTCACCCAGAAGGCTGACAAAAGGCCCAAATCGACAAAGCGGGCAACGCGGTCCGCCTACCGTGCCAGACGTGAAGGACCGAGGGTTGCGTACGTTCGTCACGGTGCTGGCCGGCCTCGCGGTGATCTACTTCGGCAGCGCCGGCCGCAGCCCCGAGGAGGGCCGTGGCATCTCCGGCGGGGTGGTGGTCCTGGCGTTGCTCGCCGCGCTGCTGGTGTGGCACCTGACCCGCCCCGGGGACAAGACGGTCAAGTGAGCGCCTCAGCGGGCGGCGACGCGGGTGACCTCACCGGCGGACTCCTCACCCAGCGCCACTCGTACCAGCGCTGACGCGAGCTGGCCGAAGTCCGGTTCGTCGACGAGACCGGCGAGCCGGTCCGGGGACCCCGGCAGGCCCAGCCTTTTCGCCCCGGCCAGGGCCCGACGGTCGGCGTACGGGCGCACGTCCGACCAGACCGTCTGCGCCTCACGCAGGTAGATGTCCGCGCCGGTGGGGCCGATGCCGGGGAACTCGGTGAGTCGCCGCCGCAGCCCGGCCGGGTCGCCCTGGGCCTCCCGGTGCAGGCGTCGCAGGTCACCGTGCCAGCGGTCCAGGCACAGCCGGGCGCCGGTGCCGAGCATGGTGGCGGTCCGCTCGTCGTAGCGGCGGTAGTGGCCCCGGCCCAGCGCGTCGACGCGCTCCTGCCAACTGGCCGCCTCCATGGCCTGTGGGGTGCGGTAGCCGGCGGCGAACAGCTCCCGCGCGGCGTCCACCGCCACGCACGCGCGGATCCGGGTGCTCAGCAGCGTGGTCAGCACCAGCAGCTGATACAGCGGCCCCGGCCGGTCGGAGAGCCGGATGCCGGCCTCATCCGCGTACGTGCGGCCACGCCGGTCGAGCAGCACCCGCACCACACTTCGGTCATTGCCCACCCTGTCGGGTTACCCACTTGAGGACCCGCTAGCCGTCGCGCCGCTGACCGCGGTCGGAATGCCATCGGGGCGGGCGGGTATGCCGACGGTGGAGGCGGTCATGCCGCCCCCGTACCCGGAAGGGAGACATCCGTGGTCAATCCGCAGCAGGAAGAGTTCCGGCGCAACGCCAAGGGCGCCACCAGTCAGGACAGCAAGGGGCCCAAGCCGACCGGGCACCCGCTCAACAGTGGATCGTCGCGCGGGGACGCCGGTCGACCGGTTCCCAAGGGGCAGGTGTCGCCGTACGGCCCGGCCGGTGAGCCGGTGGCCGAGGACGACAGCGACACCCGCTGACCGATGAGCTAGCGACCGCGGGCTGGCGGCCGCCGCAACCTGTTCCAGGTGGCGGCGGCCGCCAGTCCGTACGCGAGGTGCGGGATGATGTCGGAGATCCAGTCGGAGCGCCGCCACGTACGCGGGTCGCTGATCCCGAGCACGGTGATCGACCCGTCGGTCATGGTCATCACGCCCGCGCCGAGCAGGCCGGTGGCCACCGGCAACGGCTGACGTCGACCACCGGCGTAGAGCGCGAACCCGACGCCCGCGGCTACGCCCAGCCCGTAACCGATCAGAGGCCCGAGGCCCGAGCGGCGGTTGGCCGCCCGGGCCCCGTTCCCCAGGTCCACGTGCGCGATTCCGGCCAGCCGGTCGACGGTCTCCTGCGGAACGTCGCTCTCCGGTCGTCCCCGTAGCGCCATGTCGAGGTAGCTGACCACGTTCAGCGCGGTGCTGCCGACGGCGCCCGCGATCGCGCCGTCGGCCACGTCGACCCTCCTCACTTCGGGTCGCCCGGTTCGCGCTCGCTCTTCGGGCCGTACGTCCGCTCACCGCGCACCACGCCTCGTTGACCGCGATCCTCCTGGAGGATCCGGTTCGCGACCTGGTTGGCCTTGCCGTCGGGTACTCGGCGCCCGGAGTCGTCGATCGCGTTGCGCAACCGCGCCCGCTGCTTGTCGTACGCGTTACTGCCCGGCCGTGGTCCTGGCATCTGTGCCTCCTTCGTCGGTCTGGGCACCTGGTGCTGCCCACCGTCCGCTGGGCGTACCGCGGCCGTCTACCCGTCTGGCGGCGGGCCAACCCCGGCGCGCTACTGGGGCGCGCGGACCACGACGACCGGGCACTGCGCGTGGTGCAGCATCGACTGACTCACCGACCCCAGCAGCAACCCGGTCACCTCGCCGCGCCCGCGCCCACCGACGACCGCCAGTTGGGCGGAGCGGGACGCCTCGGCGAGCACGCTGCCGGGTCGACCATGCACCACCTGGCAGGTCAACCGCAGACCCCGGTGGTCCTCGGTGAGCCCGGTCAGCCACCCGGCGAGCATCCGCTCCTGCTCGCCGGCGAGCTTCGCCTCGTCGTACACCAGGGGTTGCATGTCGCCCGGGCCGTTGCTGCCGGGGTGTCGGTAGGCGTGCACCGCCACCAGCGGCACGCCGAGCGACACGGCGGTCTCGGCGGCGAAGTCCGCCGCCCGACGGGAGGCGTCCGAGCCGTCCACCGCGACCAGCACCGGCTCGTCGGGTCGTTGCGTGCCGCGCGCGACCAGCACCGGGCAGTCGGCGTACGCGGCGACCTGCACCGCGACCGAGCCGACCACCAGCGCGGAGAACCCACCCAGCCCGCGGTCGCCGAGCACGATGAGCGCGGCGGTGGGGGACTCACCCACCAGCACCGCGGCGGCCTCACCGTCGATGATCTCGCCGGAGATCGACAAGCCGGGCACTGTCGCCTCGGCCTCGCGCACCGCGGCCTCGACGAGTTCCTCGGCCCGGTGGCGCAGCCCACCGCCGGGTGGCGCGTCCGGGGCGGGGGAGACCGGTACGTGCAGCAGCGGCCAGATGAAGCCGTGCACGACCCGCAGCGGTCGGTGCCGGCGCGCCGCCTCGGTCGCGGCGAGACGCACGGCGCGCAGCGCCGACTCCGAGCCGTCGACGCCGACCACCACCGCCGCGTTGTTTGCCGAGTTCACCGTCCACCTCCGCTCGCGGCCAGTATCGCGGGCCTGGACGCCCTCGCGCCGCGATACCGCTGAGCGCGTTCCGGTCGGTACGCTGGGCGACGACCGGGGAGGGAGCGCCGCCGATGGGTGAACCAGACCAGCCGAGCACCGCTCGCATGATCGATTTCTGGCTCGGCGGGCAGCACCATTTCCCCGTGGATGTGGCCGCCGCTAACGCGTTCGAGCAGGCGTACGGGCCGTGCGCGCCGGTGTTCCGGGAGCTGCGGGCGTTCCTGGGCCGGGCGGTGCGGGCGATGGCCGAGCAGGGCGTGGACGGGTTCCTGGTGTTCGGCGCCGGGGTGCCGACGATGGGCAACGTGCACGAGGTCGCCACCGACGCCACAGTGCTCTACACCGACGTCGACCCGGTCACCATCCGACTGGGACAGAGCATCCTCGCCGGCAGCGACCGGGCCGGCTACGGCTTCGGCGACGCGACCGACATCGGCACTATCGACCCGGCGCAGTTGCACCGTTTCGTGCCGGGCTGGGGTCGGCGGCCGGTCGGGGTGGTCTTCCTCGGCCTGGCCGCGTTCCTCGACGACGCCACGCTGACCCGCACCCTCGACGAGCTGTACGCTGCCGCGGCGCCGGGCAGTCTGCTCGCGGTGGACTTCGACACCGAGGAGCTGGCCGGCCACCCGCAGGCGCTGGCCATGATGGGACCGCAGTTCCGGATGCGTCCACCGGCGGCGTTCGCGCCCCTGCTGGGTCGGTGGGCGCCGACGGCGGACGGGATCGTCCCGGTCGCCGAGTGGCGGCCGGACGGCCCGCCGGCGCGGGTGCCCGACGCGTTCCACGGTGTGCTCGCGACCCGCGCGGGTGACTGACCGCGCCGATCATCCGTCCGGGAGCGTCCGTATGATGCTTGCCCTATAGCAAGCTTCTGGGGAGGACGACGATGGTAGACGCGCCGGACGTGGTGTCGCGCGCGTTGCGCGAGGCCCCGCCCGACCAGTTGGCCGAGGCGGCGGACCGGGCGATCCGGTCGGCGATGGGCGCGCTGCGCACCGATGTCTTCGTCGCCGACTACCGGATCAGCGGCCTCTGGCCGGTGCTGGACCCGGACCTGCCGGCGGGTGGGTTCCTGGCCTGCCACACCATGGCGCAGCGCTGCTTCAGCAGTCAGCAGCCGGTACGCGACGGTGAGGGCCCCTGCCGGCTCTACCTGCCGTTGACGGTCTGGGGGGAGCGGCTGGGTGTGCTGCTGATCGAGCTTCCGACCGTACCGAACGCGGCGGTCACCGGTCGGGCGACGGACATCGCCGGCGCCCTGGCGGTGGCGATGCGCGCGGCGGACCGGGAGACCGACCGTTACCGGCGGGCCCGCCGTCGGGAGCGACTGACGATGGCCGCCGAGATGCAGTGGGACCTGCTGCCCGGTCGTGGTGTGTCGCACCACGCGTTCGATCTGGCCGGTCAGCTCGAACCGGCGTACACGGTGGGTGGCGACCACTTCGACTGGTCGTTGGACGGCGACCGTCTCACCGTGACGGTGCTCAACGGCGAGGGCAGTGGGCTGGCGGCGTCCCTGTTGACCGCCGTCACGGTCAACGCGATGCGCAACGCGCGGCGCTCCGGTGGCGGCCTGGTGGAACAGGCCGAACTGGCCTCGGACACGGTCTTCTACCAACATCGGGGCGCCCGGTACGTGGCCACCTTGCTGCTGGAGGTGGACACTCGCCTCGGCCGGGTGCGGGCGGTCGACGCGGGCTCCCCCCATCTGTTGCGGATGCGCGGGTCCACGGTCGAGCCGATGAAGCTGGATCAGCAGCTGCCGCTGGGCATGTTCGCCGAGACCCGCTACGAGCTTCAGGAGGTGCAACTCGCCCCCGGTGACCGGCTCTTTGTGGTCAGTGACGGGGTGTGGGCCGCCGAGCCGCCGGGTCAGGAGCCGTACGGGCAGCGGGTGATGGCTCGTTCCCTGCGCGCCACGCGGCTGCAGCCACCGGCCGAGGCGGTTGGTACGGTGATGCGCGAACTGCACGCCTATCACGCGGATTCCGATCTGCGCGACGACGCCGTCGTGGTCTGTCTGGACTGGCACGGTCCGCGCGAACGGGGCACGGGGTGAGATTCGCCGCCGCGTTGCCGGGCGAGCACCAGCGCGACGACGGCAGGGGACATCAGGTGGAGCGACCTGCGGATCTCGCCGCGGCGATCGACGCGGCCGCCGGGACGCTGATCGCCGTACTGGAGTCGGCCGCGTCGCGGCACCAGGTGCCGCCCACCCAGCTGAGGGTGCTCACGCTGATCAGCGCTCGACCGGAGACCAACGTCAACGGGTTGGCGGAGTTGCTGGACGTGGTGCCCTCGTCGGCGAGCCGTCTGTGCGACCGGCTGGAGGCGACCGGGCTGTTGCGTCGGGTGGCCGATCCGCGCGACCGGCGGGAGGTGCGGTTGGTGCCGACCGCTGCGGCGCTGACCCTGTTGGGGGAGCTGGCCGAGCGGCGGCAGCGCGCGGTGCAGGCGGTGCTGGACCGGATGCCGGCGCGGATGCAGCACGAGCTGCTGTTGGCGCTGGCCGGGTTCGCTCGGGCGGCGACCTCGGTGCCCGAGCAGCAGACCGATCCTGCCGTGCAGACGGCCTGAGCATCGTCCCCGTCTTCCACTAGTATCCTAGGACGCTCTACGCGTGGTGATCCACGCCACAGTGCGGCACAGCCGCACCGACAGCCCGGCGGCGGCGCCCGGCCAGCGAGAGGAAGCCCGATATAGTGGCAGCGCACCTACCCGGCCCGCGATCATCGAGATCGCGGGCCGCATCAGGGGAAGGGGCCCCGCCCGGGGCCGCAGGGAGAGCCGGCACTGGTCGGCCCGACAGCGCGTACGACCCTCAGCCGCGCCCGGCGTCGGCCGGGGGCCCGCGTGCCGTACAGGAGGATCGGTGTCGCGTCGGCCAGCTCGGGCAGAGCAACCGCGGGACACCGGTGACGAGACTCCCGGCAACCAGGTGCTCACCCTGCCCAACCTGATCAGCTTCGGGCGACTGCTGGGCGTGCCGCTCTTCCTCTACCTGTTCCTGGTGGCGCGGGCCGACGTGGCGGCGGTCGTGGTGCTGGCCATCGGCGGCACCACCGACTGGGTCGACGGCTGGATCGCCCGCCGCCTGCACCAGGTGAGCCGCCTGGGCGAGCTGCTCGACCCGCTCGCCGACCGGCTCTACATCCTCGCCACCCTGGTCGCCTTCACCGCGCGGGAGGTGGTGCCGTGGCAGTTCACCGCGGCGCTGCTGGCCCGTGAGGTGCTCCTGCTCGCCTCGCTGGCGGTGCTGCGTCGCTACGGGTACGGGCCGCCGCCGGTGCACTACGTGGGCAAGACCGCCACGTTCCTGCTGCTCGCGGCCTTCCCGGTGCTGCTGCTGGCCAGCGCGGCGACCGACGTGGCGACGGCGGCGAGCGCCATCGGTTGGGCGTTGGCCTGGTGGGGGCTGGTGCTCTACTGGGTGGCCGGCGGGATGTACGTCGTGCAGGCGGCCCGGCTGGTGCGCGCGGCGCGCGGCCCGGGAGCGGCGGCGTGAGCGCGCCGCGGCTGGGAAAACCCGGCCAGGATCGGGTGTACGCGCCGGACTTCCTCACCGAGCTGTTCCGCAACCCGCTGGATCCGGGGTACGCGGACGCGGCCGCCGCCCGTCGGCGCTCGGCGGAGTCCGCTCCGGCGCGCGGGTGGCGGGCCTTGCCGGCGAGGTCGGTGAGCCTGGTCGTGGTGGTGATGCTCGGTTTCCTGTTCGCGGTCGCGTACCGGCAGACGATGGCGGACGAGCCGGGGCGGAGCCAGGCCCGCTCGGGTCTGGTGGCGCAGATCAAGGAGCGGGAGAGCCAGACCGATCGGTTGTCCACGCGGGCGGATCAGCTGCGCGAGGAGGTCAGTCGGCAGCGGGACGCGGCGTTGAGCGGGTCGGCCGCTGCCCGGTTGCGCAACCTGGAGGCGAGTACCGGGCTGGGTCGGGTGCGCGGTGATGGTGTGGTGGTGCGGCTGGCGGACGCGCCGGACAAGGCGGACGCGGTCACCGGTGCCGGCGCTGGGCCGCCGCGGGTGCTCTACAGCGACCTGCAGGGGGTGGCGAACGCGTTGTGGAGTGCTGGCGCGGAGGCGATCGCCATCAACGGGCAGCGGTTGACGTCGACGTCGACGATCCGGTCGGCGGGTGAGGCGATGCTCGTGGATTTCCGGCCGGTGACCGGGCCGTACGAGGTGTCGGCGATTGGGCCGGGTTCGATGCGGCGCAAGTTCGAGGACAGCCGGAACGCGGCGCTGATGCGGAAGGTCGCGCAGGGGACGGGGTTGTCGTTCGGTGTGCGGGAGGCGGATGACCTCACCCTGCCGGCCGCGCCGGAGCCGCAGCTACGCTACGCCAAGCCGTCGGTCAGTCCGAGCCCTTCCGCGTCGGGTGTCCGGTCCGGCAGTCCCGGGTCGTCCGGTCCGGCGACGACTGTTAGCCCCTCCGGAGGTGGCCGATGATCGCGGTGTTGGCGTTGCTCGCCGGTGTGGTGCTGGGCGTGTGGCTTGATCCCACGGTGCCGGCGGCGTTGCAGCCGTACCTGCCGATCGCGGTGGTGGCCGCGTTGGACGCGGTGTTCGGTGGGGTGCGGGCCCGGTTGGACCGCATCTTCGACGACAAGCAGTTCGTGGTGTCGTTCATTTCGAACGTGCTGGTCGCTGGTCTGATCGTGTATCTGGGTGACCAGTTGGGGGTGGGTGGGCAGTTGTCCACCGGTGTGGTCGTTGTGCTGGGTGTGCGTATCTTCGGCAACGTGGCGGCGATCCGTCGGCACCTGTTCCGGGCGTAGGTTGGGTTGCGATGAGTGACGAGCAGACCGACACGGGGACCGGGTGGCCGCAGCCGGCGGGTCCGGTGCGGCCGGGTGGGCCGGCGGGTGAGCCGGATCCGCGGCCGGATGCGCCGGATCCGGATGAGTTGAGCCCGTTGGCGCCGCAGGGGCCCGCGCAGCCGTCGGATGACGAGCCTGCGGTGGAGCCGGACGTGGAGCCGGAGGTGGAGCCGGTCGACGATGGTGCGACGGTGGACCTGAGCGCGGTGTCGCGGTCGGGGGAGCCGGTCGCGGGTTCCGACGGGTTGGCGGAGCCGGTGGGGGAGTCGGCGGCGCCGGCGGTGGCTGGTCGGTCCCGGTGGAGTACGGCCGGGGTGATGATCGCCGCGTTGTTGGCGTTGCTGGGTTTCACGTTGGTCGTGCAGTTGAAGACGACGTCGACGGACCCGACGTTGGGGGCGACCCGGCAGGAGGACCTGGTCCGGATCCTGTCGGACCTGGATGCGCGGGAGAATCGCCTCCAGCAGGACATCCGGGCTCTGGAGGACAGTCAGCGGCAGTTGCGCTCGGGTGAGCAGGGTCGTCAGGCGGCGTTGGACGAGGCGACGCGGCGGGCGGACGAGTTGGGCATCCTGGCGGGGACGTTGCCGGCGGTGGGCCCGGGGTTGACGGTGCAGTTCGATGCCGGGGTGAAGCCGATCTCGGCGAACCGGGTGTTGGACGCGGTGCAGGAGCTGCGTGGTGCGGGCGCCGAGGCGATGCAGATCTCGGGTGGGGATCGGGCGACGGTGCGCATCATCGCGTCGACGTACTTCCTCGATGGGGACAACGGGTCGTTGATGGTGGAGGGGCGTCGGTTGTCGGGGCCGTACACGATCACGGTGATCGGTGATCCGGCGACGATGCGTACGGCGTTGAACATTCCTGGTGGGGTGGTGGCGTCGGTCCGGGGTGACGGCGGTAACGTGACGTTTGGGGAGCGTGAGGTTGCCGAGGTTTCGGCGCTGCACGTGCCGATCAAGTTGGAACACGCCCGTCCGGTCTCCTGACCGGCGCGGCCGCGCCGGACCCGGGTGGTCCGGGGCACCGATGGATGAAGGACGCGTCTGGTGATTCCCGAGGATCTGCGATACACCGCCGAGCATGAGTGGGTGGCGGGTGACGGCACGGCTTCGGTCCGGGTCGGCATCACCCACTTCGCGCAGGACGCGCTCGGCGACATCGTGTACGTGCAGTTGCCCGAGGCGGGTGCGGTGGTCGCGGCCGGTGACTCGTTGGGTGAGATCGAGTCGACCAAGAGTGTGTCGGAGATCTACGCGCCGGTGGCCGGTACGGTGGCGGCGCGCAACGACGCGTTGGCTGACACGCCTGAGCTGATCAACACTGATCCGTACGGTGAGGGTTGGTTGGTGGAGATCACGCCGAATGATCCGACTGCGACGGATGGGTTGCTGACGGCGGCCGCGTATCAGAAGATCACCGAAGGCTGAGTGTGCTTGATCCGGTGCGTGGGATGTCTGCGCGCGTCCGGTTGCCCTGCATTTCGGCGCTGGCTAGGCTCGCCCAGTCGACCGAGAACCCAATAGTTGAGCGTTGCGGAATTGCCTTCCCGGGCACGGGGAGCCAGCCGCCGGGTGTTCAAGTGCCCGGCGGCCAGACCCGCCATTACCCGACGCCGACCGAACAGATCCGTGAGGTGGTCCCATGACGCGGCCAGACGACGAGTTCCCCCCACTCGACGTCACTTCGACGCTCAATCTCGGTTCGCTCGACGAAGTGCTGGAGGGGCCGGATACCGATGTGGTGCCGAGCCGGATGTCCGGTTCGTTGCCGCCGGGTATGGCGCTGCTGGTGGTTCGTCGAGGCCCGAATGCGGGTGCCCGGTTCCTGTTGGACCACGATGTGACGACCAGTGGCCGGCACCCGGACAGTGACATCTTCCTGGATGACGTGACGGTGTCGCGTCGGCACGCGGAGTTCCACCGTGATGGTGGGACGTTCACGGTGCGGGACGTGGGCAGCCTGAATGGCACGTACGTCAATCGTGAGCGGGTTGAGGCGGCCACGTTGAGCAATGGTGACGAGGTCCAGATCGGTAAGTTCCGGGTGGTGTTCATCGCCGGTCCGCGCCCGGAGGAGGAGGCCGGCCGGGGGTGAACGAGCCTGCGGCCTCCATGTCACCCGGGGCGGCTCGGTCTGAGCCGCTGATGAGCATCGGTGAGGTGCTTGGGCAGTTGCGGGTGGATTTTCCGGATACCACGATTTCGAAGCTGCGGTTTCTTGAGGCCGAGGGTTTGGTCGAGCCGCAGCGGACGGCGGCGGGTTACCGGAAGTACAGCTGGGACGATGTGGCGCGGTTGCGGTTCGTGTTGACCGCGCAGCGGGACAAGTACCTGCCGTTGCGGGTGATCCGGGAGCAGTTGGCCCAGTGGGATTCGTCCGGTGAGCAGCCGGGGCGGTCGCGGCCGGCGTTGGTGGCGGTTGGTCCCGATGGTGCGGTGCCGGGTCGTGAGTTGGCGGAGCCGGCCGAGTCGTCGCAGGTGCGGCTCGGCCGGGCGGATCTGGTGGCGCGCAGTGGCGTCGACGAGTCGACGTTGGTGGAGTTGGAGCGGCTCGGTGTGCTGGTGTCGGATCCGCCGGGGTGGTATGACGCGGATGCGTTGATCATCGCGTCGGCGGTGGCGGGGTTGGCGGCGTACGGGTTGGAGCCGCGGCACCTGCGGGGTTATCGGACGGCGGCGGACCGGGAGGTCGGTTTGTTCGCGCAGTTGGTGGCGCCGTTGGCGCGGCAGAGTGATCCGGCGGCGCGGGCGCGGGCGGCGGAGACGGCGCGGGAGTTGGTGGCGTTGTCGGAGCAGTTGCACGCGGCGTTGGTGCGGGTGGGTCTGCGGTCGACGTTGGGTCGGTGAGGGTGCCCGGTGGGTGGCGGCTGAGCGGAAAGATCTCTTCCGGGAAGCGTGCCGTAGGCTTGCCGGGGTAACCCCTTTTCGGCGCGAGCGTGGTGCTGTAGCGCATGGGACGGCCGTGTTGCGGTCCGTGTACGGTGCAGGGAAGGGCGCGGTGCGGCGTAGGTGACAACGACACGGAGGCGGCGGTGCGCGAGCTGAGCGTGGTCGGAGTTCGGGTGGAGCTGCCCAGCAACCAGCCGATCGTCCTGCTCAGGGAGGTCGAGGGCGACCGCTATCTGCCGATCTGGATCGGCGCGGTCGAGGCCACGGCTATCGCTTATGAGCAGCAGGGGGTCAAGCCGGCCCGGCCGTTGACGCATGATCTTCTGCGGGACGTGTTGGCGGCGTTGAAGGCGCCCTTGCAGGCGGTGGAGATCACCGAGCTGAAGGAGAACGTCTTCTACGCGGATCTGTTGATCGGCGATGGGGTGCGGGTGTCGGCGCGGCCGAGCGATTCGATCGCGTTGGCGTTGCGGGTCGGTGCGCCGATTCGTTGTGCGGAGCAGGTCCTCAGCGAGGCGGGGATCGTTATCCCTGATGAGCAGGAGGACGAGGTGGAGAAGTTCCGCGAGTTCCTGGAGCAGGTGCGTCCGGAGGATTTCGCGGGCTGAGGTGTGCCTGGGCTCGGTTGGTGATCTTTCTCGGTGGCTGCGCGGCGTGTCGCGTCGGTTCCTCCGTGGTAACCCCTGACGGTGGCGATAGGGTTTCCATGTCGAGGGGTGCGCGTCCCGGAAACGATGCGTCGCCACACTGACGGGGAGGTTGTCCGGATGCACGAGCCGCGGGATTCCGATCCGGGTGCAGAGTTCGACGAGCCGGGTGCCTCGTCGCCAGGTGTGGCGACTGAGGGTGACGGTTCGGTTGGCTACCGGGGTGTGACGGCCTGTCACGCGGTGGGCATCAGTTACCGGCAGTTGGATTATTGGGCGCGGACGACGCTGGTGGTGCCGAGCGTTCGGGATGCCTCGGGTTCGGGGACGCAGCGGTTGTATTCGTTCCGCGACCTGGTGGTGTTGAAGGTCGTGAAGCGGTTGTTGGATGCGGGGGTGTCCCTGCAGAACATCCGTAAGGCGATCGAGGCGTTGCGGTCGCGTGGTGTGGAGGATCTGGCGGGGATCACGCTGATCTCTGATGGGACGACGGTGTACGAGTGCCGGTCTCCGGAGGAGGTGGTCGACCTGTTGCAGGGTGGCCAGGGGGTCTTCGGCATCGCGATCGGTGGGGCCTTCAAGGAGATCCAGGGTTCGCTGTCGCATCTGCCGGCGGAGCCGGCGATGAGCGGCCCGGCGGAGCCGGCGGTGGCGTCGGGGCCAGATCCGGTGGGTGACGAGTTGGCGGCGCGGCGGGCGCGGCGGCGCGCCGGCTGACGTTCTGTCTTTCGGATTTTTTCCGGTTGTTTTCTCGCGACCGTCGGTGACGGTGGCAGGGGTTTATTGCCCGTGACGGTCCACTGTGGATACCGTGGGTGTCGTTCCCGTGGCTCCTTGTGAGATACCGATCGGTAGCGGTGACGCACCGTGGCGGCGTGTTGTCGGGAATCCGATAAGGGGGCGCTGACCGGAAGCGGTTGACACGCTATGGTCCCTCACGGTTCTGGACCCTTCACCCCCCGGAAGGAACGACCGTGACGGTTACGGAAGAGACCGCTCCCGCCTCGCACTACGACCGCATTGGCGGTGCCAGTTCGGTCAAGGCGGCGGTTGAGCTGTTCTACGACAAGGTGCTCGCGGACCCGGAGTTGGCGGGCTATTTCGCTGACGTGGACATGGCCGGTCAGCGGCGGCATCTGGCGTTGATGTTGACCGTGGTACTGGGTGGCCCGAACGAGTACACGGGTCGCGGGTTGGCCGAGGCGCACCAGCCGTTGAACATCACGGTGGGGCACTACGCGAAGGTGGGCGAGCACCTGACGGTGACGCTGACCGAGCTGGGGGTGCCGGCGGACATCCTCGCCGACGTGCAGACAGTGCTGGGGCAGGTGCAGGGCCAGGTGGTGGCTGCCGGGAACAGGTCGGGCGCCTGAGCGTGGACGCGGCTCGCCTCAAGCAGAGCTGGTCGGTGGTCGCCGGTCACGGCGACCAGGTGCCTCTCTACTTCTACTCGACGTTGTTCCTCGCTCACCCCGAGACGCGGCAGATGTTCCCCACGAACATGGCCGGTCAGCGGGACCGCCTCGTGACCGCGTTGGGTCACATCGTGTCCAACGTGGACCAGGTGGATCGGCTGGTGGGTTTCCTGCAGGATCTCGGCGCGGATCACCGCAAGTTCGCGGTTCGCGCGGAGCACTACCCGGCGGTCGGTGAGGCGCTGGTGGCGACGTTGCAGCATTTCCTCGCCGAGCAGTGGACCGACGAGTTGGCTGCGGACTGGACGGCCGCGTACGGGTTGGTCGCCCAGGTGATGATGGAGGCCGCGCAGGCCGCTGAGGCGGTCAATCCGCCGTGGTGGGTGGCGGAGATCGTGGCGCATGAGCGGCGGGCGTTCGACGTGGCGGTGTTGACGGTGCGTCCGCAGTACCTGTTGCCGTTCACGCCGGGTCAGTCGATCGGGGTGTCGCACCCGTCGGTGCGGTCGTGGCGGTACTACTCGCCGGCGAACGCGCCGCGCGCGGACGGCACGTTGGAGTTGCATGTGCGGGCCGCGCCGGGTGGCGCGGTGTCGTCGCGGCTGGTGTACGGGTCGGCGGTGGGGGATCGGGTCCACCTGGCGGCGCCGGTCGGGGATCGGCTGGGGTTGTGGTCGGCGGGCTCCAGTGACCTGTTGCTGTTGGTCGCGGGCACCGGTTGGGCGCCGGTGAAGGCGTTGGTGGAGCAGGTGGCCGCGGAGGGTTCCCGCCGGCGGGTGGACCTGTACGTGGGGGCCCGGTCCCGTAGCGAGTTCTACGACAGCGACGCGATCGACAAGTTGGCGTCGTCGCATCCGTGGTTGACGGTGACGTACGTGGTGGGTGCCGACGTGCACCGGCCGGGAGAGTTCGTGCAGGCGGTGGACCGGGCGTTGGCCGACGGTGACTGGCGGTCCCGGCACGTGTTCGTGTGTGGGTCGGACGAGATGGTGTCGCACGCGGTGCGAACGTTGGTCCAGGCGGGTTACCACGCGGGTCAGGTGCACCATGAGGGCCTGGGTGCGCAGTGGTACGGCCCGGCGTGGCGGACGGCGGTGCAGCAGCCGGCTGCGGGTGACACTTCGGGAGGTGGGCACAGGTGAGCGCGAGGAGTGAGCTTGCGAGCCCGGCGGTCGCGAACGGAGGTCTGCACAGGTGAGCGCGACGCCGATCAGTCGGTATGACGGGGTGCAGGTTTCCGGCGGTGTGCAGGTGCGGATGACCGCCGATCGGGTTCGGCGGTGGGAGTTCGGTGCGGCGTCGTTCGCTCGGCGTGGTTACGACAACGCTGACGTGGACCGGTTCCGGGTGCAGGTCGCTGACGAGTTGGACCTGTTGGCGACGCAGATCGCGACGTTGCGGGCGGAGAACGAGCGGCTGACCGACCGGGTGGAGTTGCACCGGCACGGGGTGATTCCGAGTACGGGGGCGGCGGCGAAGGTCCCGGCGGCGCGGGAGGTGAATCTGCTGTCGGCGGCGCAGCGGGAGGCCGAGCAGATCATCGCGCAGGCGCATGACTACGCGCGTCGGGTCGCCGAGTACGCCCGGGTGCAGTACGAGAGTTATCTGCACGCCGCGGAGGCGGAGGCGAAGCAGGAGGCTGAGCGGGCGGTGGCGGAGTACCGCAGCGCGGCGGGGTCGAGCTTCGACGACACGGTGGCGACCCGGGAGGCGTTGCGGATCTTCGGCGAGATGATGGTGTCGCACATGCAGGCGGCGGCGCGGCATCTCGACGACGGCAGTGAGCAGTTGGCGCGCACGATGGATCGGATCGCGGCGGAGACGCCGGGGGCGCCGTTCGTGGGTGGTGTGGTGGGCCAGTCGGCGTTGCCGCGGCACCAGCAGCGCTGAGTGGTCGCGGGGTGGGGTTCGCTGACGCGGACCCCACCCCGGCGCGCTGACGGCGGTGGCATAGTCGGAGGGATCAGGCGGGGCTGACCCGTGGCCCGCCCCCTGGGAGAGGCGCCGTCGTGTCGGTATCACCGTCCCCATCCGGCGGGTCAGCGGACCCGCTGGCCGCGTTGGAGGCATCGGCGTGGGCGCTGGCGGCCGCGGTCGGCACCATGAGTGACGCCCTGTCGGCTCCGCTTGCCGAGGTCCTCGTAGCGTCGCCGCACCGCAGCGCGGTGCTGGAGGCCGCTGGTCTGCTGTCCTGGGACGGTGGGGCGCCGGTCGCGCACCCGTCGTTGGTGCCTGCCGACGGGCCGACCGGGCGCAGCGCGGTGCAGGCGCGGTTGAGTTCGCTGCGGCAGGCGGTCGTCGCGGCGGCGCAGGAGCCTTCCGGCGGGGGTGGGGCCGGCTGGGCGCAGGTGGACGACGAGGTGTTGCTGCATCAGGGTCGGGCGTCGGCGGCGACCGGTCGGGCGTTGGCGGCGCGGGTGGTTCCCGAGTTGCCGGGGCTGGCGGAGCGCTTGGACTCGGCCGACGCCCGGGTGTTGGACGTGGGCACCGGTGTGGCGGCGTTGGCTGTCGCCCTGGCGCGCGCGTTGCCCCGGGTGTCGGTGGTGGGTATCGACGTGCTGCAACGGGCGTTGGACCTGGCCCGCGGGGAGTTGGCCGAGGCGGGCGATGTCGCGGATCGGATCAGTTTGCGCCGGCAGGACGTCGCGGAGGTGGCCGAGCCGGGCGGGTACGACCTGGTCTGGGTGCCGGCGCCGTTTCTTCCCCAGCAGACGTTGGCGCTCGCGCTGCCCCGGCTGGTGCAGGCGCTGAGACCCGGTGGCTGGCTGGTGGCGGGCACCAATCCGCCGGCGGGGGACCCGTTGCGGGCGGCCGTCGACCGGTGGAACGCCGTCCGTAACGGCGGCAACGCCTTCGACGCGGACCGGATGGCGCAGGTGCTGGCGGGGGCGGGGTTGGGTGATGTTCGGCGTTTTCCGACAGTCCCCGGCGGGCCGGTGTTGGTCGCCGCGCACCGCCCGGGCGGCTGAGGGCTGCCGTCGGCGGGGCGGGTGGTCAGCTGAGGCGTTGTTGGAGGTGGAAGGTGACCTCGGTGCCGGCGGCGCTCTTACCGATGGCCTTGCACAGGGCGGCGCGGATGGGCAGCCAGTGGGGGCCGGCGCCGGAGGGCATGAGGGTGGCGTTGAACGGGTGCCCGTCGATGGTGCCGGTGACCTTGACGGCGCGTCGGGTGCCGAGCAGGTTCGCGGAGTCGGGCACTGTCACGTACGTGGCGAACGCGCCGTCCTTCTCGATGGGCGCGGTGAAGCGGTAGTCGAGTGGTTGCGGGTCCATGGGTTCTCCTCGGCGCGGCGGGTCGGTCAGCTGGCGGCGGCGCTGATGGCCTCGGCGATCGGGGTGGGCCCGCCGACGAGTTCCAGGGTCGCGCCGGTGGTGCGCGGTTCGTCGAGCAGGGCGGCGAGGACGTGGGCGACGTCGGCGCGGCTGATCGCGCCACGGCCGGCGTGTGGGGTGAGGGCGACCCGCCCGGCGGGTGGGTCGTCGGTGAGCCGGCCGGGTCGCAGCACCGTCCAGGCCAGGTCGCGGCCGCGCAGGTCGTCTTCGGCGGCGCGTTTGGCGCGCAGGTACGCCGCCCACACGTCGTCGCTGCCGGGGGTGGGTGGTGCGTCCACGCCCATGGAGGAGACGAGCAGGTAGCGGTGGACGCCGGCGCGGGTGGCGGCGTCGGCGAGCAGCGCGGCGGCGGCCCGGTCGACGGTGTCCTTGCGGGCGGCACCGCTGCCGGGGCCGGCACCGGCAGCGAACACCACCGCGTCGGCGCCGTCGAGGTGTTCGGCCAGCTGCGCGAGCGGGGTGTGTTCCAGGTCGCAGACGACGGGGGTGGCGCCGGCGGCGCGCAGCGTCGCGGCCTGTTCGGGGTTGCGGATGAGGCCGACGGCGGTGTCGCCGCGCCCGACGAGGTGGCGTTGCAACAGTAGGGCGATCTTGCCGTGGCCTCCGGCGATGACGACGCGCATGCGCCCAACCTACCGGCGTTGCGGGTGCGGGCGGCGCCACCGGCTTGACCTTGACCTTCGGGTAACCCTGAGCCTGGTGGGTGCCGGTCGCCGTGACCGGCGCGAGGAGGATGTCGACGTGGGGCTGATGACCATCGGGGCGTTCGCCCGGGCCGCGAGGCTGACGCCGAAGGCGCTGCGCCTGTACGACCAGGTTGGGCTGCTGGTGCCGGCCGCTGTCGACCCGGAGTCCGGTTACCGGCTCTACGATCCGGCTCAGGTGCCGGTGGCTCGGCTGGTCGCCCAGTTGCGGCGGCTCGGCATGCCGCTGGCGACGATCCGGGTGGTGTGTGGCCTGGAGCCCGCGGCGGCGGCTGAGGCGGTCACCGCGTACTGGCGGCAGGTCAGCGCCGACACCGCGGCGCGCGCCCGGCTGGCCACCCTCCTCGTGGACCACCTGTCTGAAGGGGGCGCCACCATGTCCGACCCGAATCCCACAGTTGCCGTCCGCTGCGCCGCCGGTTGTGACACCGGGCTGGTACGCGACAGCAACGAGGACACCGCGTACGCCAGCGAGCGGTTGCTGGCCGTGGCGGACGGTATGCGGGGGCCCGGCGGCGCGGCCGCCAGCGCCGCCGCCGTCGACGCCCTGAAGCCGTTGGCGCTCACCGACGTGCCGGCCGCCGACCTGCTGACGATGCTGGCCGGCGCGGTGAGCGACGCCGACCGCGCCGTGCACGGGTTGGCCACCGACACCGACCAGCCGGTCACCACGCTGACCGCGCTGCTGCTCAGCGGTTCCCGGCTGGCGTTGGTGCACGTCGGTGACACCCGGGCCTACCTGCTGCGCGGCGGTGAGCTGTCGCTGCTCACGCAGGATCACACCTGGGTGCAGGCCCAGGTCGATCAGGGCCGGCTCGACCGGGACCAGGCCGCTACGCATCCGCAGCGGGCGGTGCTGGTGCGTGCCCTCGGTGGCGGTCGGCAGGTCGAGGCGGATCTGGCGCTGCGTACCGCGCTGCCGGGTGACCGGTATTTGTTGTGCTCCGACGGGCTGTCCGCGGTCGTCGACCGGGCCGACCTGGGGGTGGCGTTGGCGGCGACGGACGTTCCCGAGGACACGGTGCGGGAGCTGATCGATCTGGCGCGGGCCGAGGGGGCGCCGGACAACATCGCCTGCGTCGTCGCCGACGTCGTCGCGGTGTAGCCGCCGATGCCACCCGCGCTGGGTGGGGCCGCCCACCCGGCGCGGGGCTCGGCGTTAGCGGATTGGTTGAGGCAGCATGGAGAGGTGATGGAGAGCTTCGACGCGTTGACCTCGCTGGTGGCCGGTGGTGGGGTGGTGGTGCTCAGCGGCGCTGGCCTGTCCACCGAGTCGGGAATTCCGGACTACCGGGGGCCCAGCGGGGTGGCGCGGCGGCATACGCCGATGACCTTCCAGGCGTTCACCCGTGATCCCCTGGCCCGGCGGCGTTACTGGGCGCGGAGCCACCTGGGCTGGCGTTTGATCGCGGGCGCGGCGCCCAACGCCGGGCACCGGGCGGTGGCCGGGCTGCAACACGCCGGGCTGGTCGACACGGTGATCACTCAGAACGTCGACGGTCTGCACGGTGCGGCCGGCAGCCCGTCGGTGATCGAACTGCACGGCCGCCTCGACGAGGTGACCTGCCTGGACTGCGGCAACCTGACCTCCCGGGAGGAGCTTCACCGGCGGCTGCGCGAGGCCAACCCGGAGTTCGTGGCCCGCGTCGCCGCTGTCAACCCGGACGGTGATGTTGATCTCCCCGATGAGCAGGTGGCGGCGTTTCGGCCGGTGGACTGCGGGATCTGCGGCACCGGGATGCTGAAACCGGACGTGGTGTTCTTCGGTGAGACGGTGCCGCCGCAGCGGGTGACGCGGTGTTTCGCGGCCGTGGAGCAGGCCCGGTCGTTGCTGGTGCTCGGGTCGTCGTTGACGGTGATGTCGGGGCGCCGGTTCGTGATTCGGGCCGCGAAACGGGGCATCCCGGTCGCGATCGTCAACCAGGGGCCGACCCGGGGTGACGACCACGCCACCGTCTGCGTCGACGCGCCGTTGGGTGCGGTGTTGCCGCAGTTGGCCGCGCGGGTCGGCGCCGGAGCCCCGCTCAAGGTGTGACGGCAGGGCCCTGGAGGCCCGGGGGGTAGGACATCCGCTGGAAACACCAACGCTGGTAGCGTTGACCACGCCGGTAACACCCACGTGGGAGAGACCGCCCGACAGCACGCAGGGCGGCGCCGAAGGGGCAAATCCTCCCCGGAACCTCTCAGGCAAAAGGACCTCGTGGGCAGGCACTGTGGAGCGCCCCTGTGGGTGCGACAGAGGGGGAGGCCGACACGTCGACCTCGCCCCGGGAGTGCCCCCTATGACCGTAGAGCAGTTCGCCACCCGTCACATCGGTCCCGGCCCCGACGATGAGCGTCGGATGCTGGAGGTCGTCGGGCACGACTCGATCGACGAGCTGATGGACGCCGCGATCCCCGAGGTGATCCGCTGGCACGGCACCCTCGACCTGCCCGACCCGGCCACCGAGGCCGAGACGATCGCCGAACTGCGGGCCCTCGCGGCCCGTAACACCGTCGCCGTCTCCATGATCGGGTTGGGGTACCACGGCACGCACACCCCGGCGGTGATCCGCCGCAACGTGCTGGAGGACCCGGCCTGGTACACGGCGTACACGCCGTACCAGCCGGAGATCAGCCAGGGTCGGCTGGAGGCGCTGCTGAACTTCCAGACCATGGTCACCGACCTGACCGGCCTGGCCACCGCGAACGCCTCGATGCTCGACGAGGGCACCGCGGCGGCGGAGGCGATGACCCTGGCGCGGCGGGCCTCCAAGAGCAAGAGCCGGGTGTACGTCGTCGACGCCGACGCCCTGCCGCAGACCATCGCGGTGATCACCAGCCGGGCCGAGCCGCTCGGCATCGACGTGCGGGTCCTCGACGTGCAGCGCGACGAGTTGCCGGCGGAGTTCTTCGGCCTGCACCTTCAGTACCCGGGGGCGTCCGGGGCGGTGCGCGACCACGCCAGTCTCGTGGAGGCGGCGCACGCCGTCGGCGCCCTCGTGACCGTCGCGGCGGACCTGCTGGCGTTGACGCTGCTGCGCGCACCGGGGGAGATCGGCGCGGACATCGCCGCCGGCACCACCCAGCGTTTCGGCGTACCGATGGGCTTCGGTGGGCCGCACGCCGGTTACCTGGCGGTGCGCTCGGGCCTGGAGCGGATGCTGCCCGGGCGCCTGGTCGGGGTGTCACGCGACGCGGACGGCAACCCGGCCTACCGGTTGGCGTTGCAGACCCGTGAGCAGCACATCCGGCGGGAGAAGGCGACCAGCAACATCTGCACCGCGCAGGTGCTGCTCGCGGTGATGGCCGGCATGTACGCCGTCTACCACGGCCCGGACGGGCTGCGTGACATCGCGACGCGTACCCATCGGATGGCGGCGCGGCTCGCGGCCGGGTTGCGCGCCGGTGGGGTGGACGTCGCGGACGTCGCGTTCTTCGACACCGTCACCGCGACAGTGCCGGGCGGCGCGGCGCGGGTCGTCGCGGCGGCCGCGCAGCGGGGGGTGAACCTGCGGCTGGTCGACGCCGACCGGGTGGGGGTGTCCTGCGACGAGACGACGACCGACGCGCACCTGGCGCAGGTGTGGGAGGCGTTCGGGGTGCCCGCGTTCGACGCCGACGTGGACGCGGCCCTGCCGGTCGGCCTGACCCGCGGCAGCGACTTCCTCACCCACCCGGTGTTCCGCAGTCACCACTCGGAGACGGCGATGCTGCGCTACCTGCGGCGGCTGTCGGACTTCGACTACGCCCTGGACCGGGGCATGATCCCGCTCGGGTCGTGCACGATGAAGCTGAACGCGACCACCGAGATGGAGCCGGTCAGCTGGGCGGAGTTCGCGAACATCCACCCGTTCGCGCCGGACGCGCAGACCGTCGGTTACCGGGAGATGATCGGTCAGCTGGAGTCGTGGCTGGCCGAGGTGACCGGCTACGACGCGGTGAGCGTGCAGCCCAACGCCGGTTCGCAGGGTGAGCTGGCCGGGTTGCTGGCGATCCGCTCATACCACGCGTCGCGCGGTGAGACGCACCGCGACGTGTGCCTGATCCCGTCGTCGGCGCACGGCACGAACGCGGCGTCGGCGGTGATGGCCGGCATGCGGGTCGTGGTGGTGGCCTGCGACGACGACGGCAACGTCGACCTCGTCGACCTGGACGCGAAGATCGACAAGCACCGCGACGCGCTCGCCGCGATCATGGTGACGTACCCGTCGACGCACGGCGTGTACGAGACGGGCATCGCGTCGCTGTGCGCGAAGGTCCACGACGCCGGCGGGCAGGTGTACGTCGACGGGGCGAACCTCAACGCCCTGGTCGGGTTCGCGAAGCCCGGCAAGTTCGGCGCGGACGTGTCGCACCTGAACCTGCACAAGACGTTCTGCATCCCGCACGGCGGCGGTGGCCCCGGGGTGGGCCCGGTGGCGGTCCGCGCGCACCTGGCGCCGTTCCTGCCCGGTGACCCGCTGGGCGCGCACGTGGACGCCACGCCGGCGATCTCGGCGGCGAAGTACGGGTCGGCGGGGATCCTGCCGATCCCGTGGGCGTACCTGCGCATGATGGGCGCCGAGGGCCTGACCCGGGCCACCGGTGTGGCGGTGCTCGCGGCGAACTACGTGGCGGCGCGGCTGCGGGGGCACTTCCCGGTGCTGTACGCCGGCAACAAGGGCCTGGTGGCGCACGAGTGCATCCTCGACCTGCGGCCGTTGACGAAGGCGACCGGGGTGAGCGTCGACGACGTGGCGAAGCGGCTGATCGACTACGGCTTCCACGCGCCCACGATGTCGTTCCCGGTGGCGGGGACGCTGATGGTGGAGCCGACCGAGAGCGAAGACCTGGCCGAGCTGGACCGGTTCTGCGACGCGATGATCGCGATCCGCGCGGAGATCGAGCAGGTGGGTTCCGGGGCGTGGCCGGCGGGGGACAACCCCCTGGCCAACGCGCCGCACACCGCGGCGATGGTCAGCGGCGACGAGTGGTCGCACGCGTACCCGCGCTCGGTGGGCGCGTACCCGGCCGGGGTGGACCGGGCCGGCAAGTACTGGCCGCCGGTGCGGCGTATCGACGGCGCGTACGGCGACCGGAACCTGGTCTGCTCGTGCCCGTCGCCGGAGGCGTTCGAGGACTGACAACGCCGCAGCCGGTCGAGACTGACGACGGCGCGCCGGGGCGGGCGGTACGGCCTGCCCCGGCAGCCGCTGCGACCTGGGCGGGGACGTCCCTTACCGGGGGGACTAGCCTGGGTCGACGGCGGCTAAACGGTGACGCTGAGTGGTCGGTCAGGCCACGAGGGCGTGGCGGGCGGGGCCGCGGTGCGGTGCGATGCTGCTGCCGTCGGGAAGCAGCTCGCCGGTGTCCTCGAAGACGATGACACCGTTGCAGAGCAGGCTCCAGCCCTGCTCACGGAAGCAGGCGAGGACCCGCGCGGCTTCCCGGTCGGTTGCTTCAGCGGAGGGGCAGGTCGGTTGGTGCTGGCACATCGGGTTCTCCGGACTGTGGGGGCACTGTGTCATGGTTCACATGACCAGTGACGCACAGTACCAAGCGAAAGTGTCCAGCATCGAGCAGGTGCCCGCCTGGTGCACGGGAAATCCACTGAACGGATGAGGAAGGTTGGACCGTACGGCGTGGAAACGCTCCCACAGGTGCTGGTCGATGTGCCCGGCGTGCCGGCCGCGTGCCGGGGTTCGCTGACCGAACGCGCGCGCCTGCACTGGTCTCGCGGCGACGGCGGTGACCCCGCGGCCCTCGCCGAGGAGTTCCTCGCCGCGCACGGCCTGCCCCTGCACGACCTGACCCGGCCCGCCACCGCCCCGCACGGCGCCGGGGTCTGCGGCGCGGCGCTGTACCTGTCCGCCGGCGCCGGGGCGCTGCTGGCCGGCGCCCCCACCGGGGCGCCCGAACCCGCGCCGGCCCTGCCCGACCTCGCCGTCGTCGTCTACCAGCACGGCCCCACCCGGGTCACCCGGCCCGGCCCACCGCCGCCGTGGTGGCTCGGCGAGTGGGTGGAGAGCTGGACCCCCGGCCAGCACGCCGCCGCCGTCGACGCGGTCCGCGCCGCCATCGGCCGCGGCGACGTCTACCAGAGCAACCTCGTCGGTCACGCCGCCGCCCCCTACACCGGCGACCCGTTGCCCGCCCTGAGCCGCCTCGGCGCGCTCCCCGGCGCCCGCTACGGCGGCGTCCTCACCGGCGACGGCTGGGCCATCGGCTGCGCCTCCCCGGAAACCCTCGTCGAGGTCACCGACGGTCAGGTGATCACCCGACCGATCAAGGGCACCCGCCCGGCTACCGCCACCGGCCGCGCCGAACTGCTCGCCAGCGCGAAGGAACGCGCCGAACACATCATGATCGTCGACCTGGAACGCAACGACCTCGCCCGCATCGCCCGCACCGGCACCGTCACCGTCGACGAGCTGTTCGCCGTGCGCCGCTGGTGCGACCTGTGGCAGGCCGAGTCGACAGTCCGCGCCGCCGCCGCCGATGGCCTCGGCCTCGCCGACCTGCTGCGCGCCACCTGCCCCGGCGGCTCCGTCACCGGCGCCCCGAAGCTCGCCGCCCTGACCCAGATCAGCGCCCTCGAACCGGTCGGCCGGGGCGCCAGCATGGGCGCGCTGGGCTGGGTCGCCCCCGGCCACGTCGACCTGGGCCTGACCATCCGTACCGCCGCCGCCGACGGCCAGCGGCTGCACACCTGGGCCGGCGGCGGCATCACCTGGGACAGCGACGCACGCGCCGAGGTCGCCGAGGCCGCCGCGAAGACCACCCCGATCCGCGCCACCCTGGCCGGGCGCTGACCGCAGCACCGGACGGCGATACGCTGAACCTCATGACCATGCGGCCCATCCGGATCATCGGCGACCCTGTTCTGCGCACCGGATGCGAACCGGTCACCACCTTCGACGCCGAGCTGCGCGCCCTCGTCACCGACCTGATGGACACCCTGCTCGGCGCCCCCGGCCGCGCCGGCGTCGCCGCACCGCAGATCGGCGTCAGCGCCCAGGTGTTCGTCTACGACGCCGACGGGCACCGCGGCCACCTCATCAACCCCACCCTGGAGCTGTCCGACGAGCTCCAGGACGACGAGGAGGGCTGCCTGTCCATCCCCGGGCTGTACTTCCCGACCGTGCGGGCCCTGCACGCCACCGCCCACGGCGTCGACCAGCACGGCGAGCCGTTGACCATCGCCGGCAGCGGTTTCCTGGCCCGGGCCCTGCAACACGAGACCGACCACCTCGGCGGGCGCCTCTACGTCGACACCCTGCGCGGCGACACCCGCCGCCGGGCGCTGCGCGAGATCCGCGCCGGGCGCTTCGACTCACCCAGCCGCCGCGGCTAGCTCACCCACTGGTCGTGGCCCAGCTTCGCGACCAACGCCACCACCACCACCAGCAACACCACCCGCACGAAGCCGGAGCCGCGGCGCAACGCCATCCGCGCCCCCAGCACCGCGCCGGCGATGTTGCACACCGCCATGCCCGCGCCCAGCAGCCACCACACGTGCCCGGTCACCCCGAACACCACCAGCGCGCCCAGGTTCGTCCCCGCGTTGACGACCTTCGCCATCGCCGAGCCGTGTACGAAGTCCGCGCCCACGAGGGCGGTGAACGCCAACACCAGGAACGTGCCGGTGCCCGGGCCGATCAACCCGTCGTACAGGGCGATCCCCACCCCGGCCACCGCGATCACCGCCGCCACCCGCACCGGAGTGCGCTTCGCCGGCGCCGCCACCACCCCCATCCGGGGACGCAGCAGCACGAACACCGCCACGGACACCAGCACCACCAGCACGACCGGCCGGTACGCCGACGCCGGCACCGCCCCGGCCAGCGCCGCGCCGACGCCCGCGCTGAGCACCGCGAACCCCGCAGCCGGGCCCGCCACCCGCCAGTCGACAGTCGTCCTGCGGGCGTACGTCGCCGCCGCCGTGGCCGTACCGAAGATCGCGGCCAACTTGTTCGTGCCCAGCGCGGTGGCCACCGGCAACCCCGGGGCGGCCACCAGCAACGCCGGCAGCAGCAACAACCCGCCACCACCGACCACGGCATCGACCCACCCGGCCATCGCGGCGGCGGCCAGCAGGGTACTCAGCGTCACGGCGTCCACGGGCGGCAATTCTCCCCACCCGAAGCGCCGCAGCGGCACCCGAGTGGCCAGCCTCACCCGGTCACCGACCCCGCGTACGCCGCAACCACACCCCCAACGCGCCGATCGCCACGAATACCAGCACCGAACACAGCAAGACCTTCACCACCCGGCAACCATGCCACGGGCACGTAAGGTGCAGGAGTGCGCCTGGCCACCTTCAACCTGCTGCACGGTCGGTCCCTCACCGACGGGCTCGTCGACTCCGACCGACTCGCCGCCGCCATCGGCGCCCTCGACGCCGACGTGCTCGCCCTGCAGGAGGTCGACCGCGACCAACGCCGCAGCGGCAACCTGGACCTCACCGCCATCGCCGCCCGCGCCCTCGACGCACCGCATCACCGCTTCGCCGCCGCCGTCGTCGGCACCCCCGGCGAACAGTTCCGCCCATTGCGCCACGACGACGACGGCCACGGCGAACCCTGCTACGGCATCGGGCTGATCAGCCGACACCCCGTACGCAGCTGGCAGGTCACCCGACTCAAGCCGGCGCCGGTGCGCTCACCGGTCTACGTGCCGGGCCCCCGCGGCGGTCTCATCCTGCTGCACGACGAACCCCGTGTGGTCCTCGCCGCCGTCCTGGACACCCCGCACGGCCCGCTCACCGTCGCCGCGACCCACCTGTCCTTCGTGCCCGGCTGGAACGCCCGCCAACTACGTCAGACCGTCCGCGCCCTGCGCGCCCTACCGGGCCCCCGCGTCCTGCTCGGCGACCTCAACCTGCCCGCCGGCGCGGCCCGGCTCATCTCCGGGTGGCACCCCCTGGGCCGACGCCCCACCTACCCGTCCGGGCAGCCCCGCGTCCAACTCGACCACATCCTCGCCGACCGGCACGCCCTCGATCAGCTCCCACCCGTACGCGCGGTCACCGCGCCGGCGTCCACCATCTCCGACCACCGCCCCCTGCTGGTCGACCTCGGCTGAGCATCATCGCCCAACCGGCCACATCGCGGCTCACGAATGTCTAGGGTGGGCTCGCCGACACCACGCTGTCGCGCCATCGCCACCCCCGACACCACAGGGAGCTGACCATGAGCGACACGCCGGACACGATCGTCCTCATCCACGGATTCTGGGTCACCCCCCGCAGCTGGGAACACTGGGTCACCCACTACCAGGACAAGGGCTTCCAGGTGCTCACCCCCACGTACCCCGGGCTGGAAGGCGAGGTCGAGGCGATCAACGCCGACCCCAGCCCCCTGGAGACGCTGACCGCGCCACAGATCATCGCGCACCTGTCCGCGGTGGTCGCCGCGCTGCCCACGCCGCCGATCCTCATGGGCCACTCCGCCGGCGGGGCGTTCACCCAGGTGCTACTCGACCGGGGCTACGGCGCCTCGGCGGTCGTGCTCAACTCGGCGCCCACCGAAGGCGTCAGGAACATCCCCTTCTCGCAGCTGCGCTCCACCTTCCCGGTGCTGCGCAACCCCGCCAACCGGCACCGCGCCGTCGGGTTCACCTTCGAGCAGTGGAACTACGCGTTCACCAACACCTTCGACGAGCAGACCGCCCGCGCCCTGTACGAGCGCTACGCCATCCCCGCCGCCGGCGGCATCCTCTGGGACAGCGTCCTGGCCAACCTGCTGCCCGGCCCCCAGGACATCGCCGTCGACTACCACAACGACCAGCGCGCGCCGCTGCTGTTCATCTCCGGCTCGGAAGACCACATCCAGCCGCCCAGCGTGCAACGCGCCAACGCCGCGCACTACAAGGGCGACACCCTCACCGAGGTCGAGCTCTTCGAGGGGTACGCGCACCTGCTGCCCGCCCAGCAGGGCTGGCAGCGCATCGCCGACGTCGCCCTCGACTGGGCCCTGCGGCACGCCCGATGACCGCGACGCCTTACCGCGCCAACCGTTCGGCCTGACGCCGCCTCCAAGGTCGACTCGACTTCCTGAAAAGCCGGACATCCCCGTGCCCCGGACACCGCGCCTTCCTGAAAACCGAGTCGATCAAAAGCCGGCGGGGGAGCGGACCACCGAGTCGCAAGATTCCCTCAAGATCATTGCATCGACGGACTTCGACGATCATGCTGGTCGACACGCGCCACGATCAACTCGTCGGAGGCCACATGAGACGCCAGCGACCCACCCTCATCGCCGTGTCCACCCTCATCGCCGTCATCCTCACCACCGCAGCCACCCCCGCCAACGCCCAACGCGCCGCACCACCGGACCAGGTCACCGCCCTCACCGCCCACCAGGCCGACGGATACACCACCCTCGCCTGGCAACCCGTCGACGGCGCCACCGACTACCAGATCGAACGCACCCCCGTCGACGCCGACAACACCCCCACCGGCGCACCCACCATCGTCGGCATCTGGCGACCCAACCGCCAAATCAACCAACACGCGCCCACCTTCGCCGACTCCGGCTACAACCCCGGCGACACCTTCCAATGGCGCGTACGCGCCCGCACCGGCACCACCGAACAGCCCTACTCCGACCCGGTCACCGCCACCACCACCGCACCCTGGGGCAACCCCACGACCCCCGGCGAGCAACTGCGCACCGGCTGGGAGACCACCCACGCCGCGCAATACACCAGCGACACCGACGAGTACGCCTACACCGCCGCCATCGACGCCCTCAGCGACCTCGTCCGCGTCGTCGAACTCGGCCGCACCGTCCAGAACCGACCCATCAACATGATGGTCATCGGTCACCCCACCCCTGCGGCCACTCCGGAAGCCGTCGCCGCCACCGCACCCGTGGCCATCAACTGCAACGTGCACGGCAACGAACCCGGCGACCGCGAGGCCTGCCTCATCATGGCCCGCCAACTCGCCTTCAGCACCGACCCCCGCATCACCGACCTGCTCAGCCACACCACCGTCCTGATCGTCCCCACCATCAACGGAGACGGCCGCGCCAACAACACCCGCGGCAACTCCACCGGCCAGGACCTCAACCGCGACTACTCGCTCATCCGCCAGCCGGAGACCACCGCGTACATCAAAATGGTCCGCGACTACCGACCCGTCGCCGGCTACGACGGCCACGAATTCGGCAACTCCCGCGCCGGCGACCTGCCGATGCTGCCCCCACGGCACCAGAACGTCGCCCAACCCATCTTCGACCAGTCCCAGGACATGATCGAAGGCCACATGTACGCCAAGGGCGCCGAAGCCGGCTGGTGGGCCTGCCCCTACGGCTGCGAAGGCGGCGGCAACGTCGGCCTCAGCGAAGAAACCATCCTGCGCAACACCCTCGGACTCAAGAACGTCACCAACTCCCTGCTGGAACTGCGCAGCTCCGGCGGCCAGACCCGCCCCGACGAGGGCAACACCGCCAACAACCGACGCCGCAAGACCTACTCCGCCCTGTGGACGTTCCACCAGTTCCTCGACTACCACCGCGCCGACCGCGCCGACATCCTGAAGGCCCGCAGCGAAGCCATCGAATCCCAAGCCGCCAACACCGGCCGGCTGGTCTTCCGCGGCTCCCGCCCCATCCCCGCCCACCCGGCACCGCACCCCGGCGACAGCCCACCACCACTCGACGCGCCCCCCGCCGACCTGATCCTCGACAACGCGCCCTGCGCCTACAAACTCACCGACGCGCAGTACAACGGCGCCCGCACCGACGGACCCGGTGGCGTCGGCACCACCGTCGCCCAGCGCATCGCCGCCCACGGCTGGAAGGTCATCACAATCGGCGGCGACCACTACGTCCCCCTCAACCAACCCGAACGCGGCCTCATCCCCCTGCTCCTCGACGCCAAGGGCGTGGAGAAGCTGACCGACGGCGAACGCGTCTATCCCACCCTCACCGGCCGCCGCAACGGACCCCTGGCCGTCACCGGCTTCACCTGCGCCGACGACGCCACCATCAACGGCCCGGTCACCGTCCGGGCCGGCGCGGCACTCGTCACGACCGCAACGACCATCAGCGGCCCACTCACCGCCACCGGCGCCGCCGGCATCCTCCTCGCCGACAGCACCATCAACGGCCCGGTCCGCATCGCCACCACCACCGGCGCGATCTCCATCATCGACGCCACCATCGCCGGCCCCGTCGACCTGTCCGGCAACACCACCGGCACCGACGCACCCGTGCTGGCCGGCACCACCATCCGCGGCCCCCTCAACTGCACCGGCAACAACCCCACCCCGCACAACCTCGGCATCGCCAACACCGTCCACGGCCCCCGCACCACCCAGTGCGCGGCACTGTGACCGACAACTAGCGAGCCGTCACGCCGGCGGCGCGGGCCCACACCCGCGCCGCCGGCACCTCACCAGTTACCCCCGCACCCGTGGAGGACGCCGTGTCGCACCCCGCCACCCCACCGCGACACCCCCGACGATTGCGCGGACCGCACGGCGCTCGGCGCGTCCGACGGGCGCTCGGCCTGATCCTGCCGACCCTGCTGCTGGCCGCCTGCACCGCCAGCCCCGCAGCTCCCCACACGGATGCCGCGGCGGCGGCCACCGCACCCCAGGTCACCGGGCCACTCTGCGCCGCCCTGCCCACCGGCACCGACCCCGGCAACCCGAGCTTCCTCGCCGGCCAACCCGTCGACCAGGCGCTGCGCTGGATCCCCACCCTCACCACGTTCGAAGCGGCCCTGCGCACCAGCGGCGTCCTCACCGACCTGCCCGCCGGCGACGGCGTCACCGTCCTGGCGCCCTCCGACGACGCCTTCGCCGCCACGTTCTCCGAGGACAACTGGGACGACCTCATGACCCACCACACCGACCAGCTCCGCACCCTGCTGAAAGCCCACCTCATCACCGGAGCCCACCCGATCGCCGACCTCACCACCGCCGGCACCGCCACCACCCTCGACGGCGTCGCCGTCACCGTCACCCGCACCGGGCCCACCGCCCGCCTCGGCGACCGCGCCGACACGGTCTGCGCCGACTACCAGGCCACCAACGCCCGCATCCACATCATCAACGCCGTCCTCGGCCCCCTGCCCGTCACCGCCGACGGCACCGGCCACCGCGCACACTGACCACGCTCACCCGGGCGGCACCAGACCCGCCAGCGCGCGGTTGGTCCGGTTGGCGCGGACCGCGTCACGCTGCTGCCCGGCCGTCACCTCGATGTACGTCTGCGACGACGCCAACGACGCGTGCCCCAACAACCGCATGATCTCCGCCGCGCTCGCACCGTCCTCCGCCAACCGGGTCGCGAAGGTGTGCCGCAGCGCGTGCAGCCGCGCACCACGCGGCACCCGGTCGCCGATGCCGGCCCGCCGGTAACACGACTCGACGAGATACTGCAGGCCACCACGGCGCAACGGCTCACCGCGCCGATCCACCAGAAACGCCGAGTCGGGGCGTACCGACCGCGAACCGAAACGCCGCACCCGACTGTCCAGGTAGTCCCGCAGCACCCGGTCCAGATCCGCCTCGATCGGCACCACCCGAGGCCGCCCGCCCTTGCCCGCCACCTCGACCCGCCGCTCACCGGGCCGGCCGCCGAGCGAGTCGACACGCAACGCCAGCAGCTCCGACAGGCGCAGCCCGGCGCAGAGCGCCACCGCCAACACCGCCACGTCCCGCTCCGGCCACGGGTCGCGCTGCCGCCCGTCGTCCCGCGCGGCGGACGCGAGCAGCACCTCGGGGGTGTCCGCGCCGCGCAGCGGCTTCGGCTGGGGGAGTAGCGCCCGAGGCCGCCCGACCGCTGGCATCGGGTTGCCCGCCACGAACCCGTCAGCGACCAGGAACGTGAAGAAACTGTTCCAGGTGGACCAGGCCCGATGCACCGACGCAGGCGCCCGGGGCGCGGCGAACCGGGCGAAGGCCGCGCGCATCACCCGGGGGGAGAGCTCGGTGATCGACAGCGCGTCCAGGGGTAGGGGAGGGGTGGCATCGTCCGCGACCAGGGTGGCCACCGTGTGCAGATCTCTGCGGTACGCGGCCAGGGTGTGCGGGGAGGGCTTGCGGGTGGCCCGCGCGGTCAGGAACTCCTCGATCAGCACCGCGAGCGATTCGTCCTGTTTGTCATGCATAAGGGATATTATGCAGCATTTTCGCGTATCCGGGAAGCGGGGGACGAGGGGGAGAGGACCGCCGCGAGTACGGCTGGAGCTGATCGAGGAGCACGTATCGTGCGCGGCATGGACGTCAGCAGGGACGGGCGCAACTGGCGGATCGGCACGGCCAGCGACGTCGGTTGGCTCGCCGGGCGCACCACGCAGGGTTTCTCGGTCACCACGGCGATCCCGCCGGTGTTCGAGGCGTACGGCACCTTCCACCCGCCCGCCGGGGTCGGTTTCGACGCCCACGAGCGCGCGGTGATCGACGAGCTGGTGTCGTGCACGCCGGATCAGCCCTGGTGGCTGGGCTTTCTCGACACCGGCGCCCACGACGTCGTCTTCCCGCACGCCCCGAGAGTGTCCCTCTACTGGGACTGGCCCTACGTGTTGGTCGAGGCCGGGCCGGAACAGGCCCTCACCTGGCGCCTCGGTCACATGCGCGGCGACGGGGCGCTGCCCGACCTGTTCTTTCCGGCGGATCGTTCCTGGCTCGTCTCGGCCCTGTGGGACGACACCTGGACCGACATCGGTGCCAGCGTTGCCGTGCTGGCGGCCCTGCGACGCAACCCGCTGGTCAACGCGCGCCTCGTCGGACCGGACGAGGACGCGTGTCCGCCGGGCCTGACGCGCGACTGACCCCTGTCGGGAGGCGGTGAGGGGACCCCCAGAACACGCGACTTTACATAATGCATATTATCGAATCGCACCTCGGTGGGTCGGAAGCAGCCGAGCGGAATGACTTCGAGGTGTCTCAGGGCGAGACGTCGATCGATGCAGGCTCGCAGCACGCCAGCTGGGGCAAGGCCCTAGCATTGCCCGAGTGATCGAGGACTTCGCGGATCAGCTCCTGTGCGACATGGCCGGCCTCGACCCCTGCACGGCAGTCGTCGAGGCCGGTGTGCAGGATGTCGACGCGCTTACCGACTACGGCCCCGAGGGCCACCAGGCCCGCGCCGACCTCGCCGCCCGTGCCCTGCGCGAGCTCGAGAGCTTGGGCGAGGCGCGTCCGGCTGCGGGCTCGCTGCACGCCCACCTCGCCGAACGGCTGCATACGCGTGTCGCCTTCCACGACGCTGCGGAGGACCTGCGCGAACTGCACGCGGCGGCCACCGGTCCGCTCCAGCTCATCCGCCAAGCTGTCGAGGCCGCGGTTCCCGGCGACGGCACCGAGGGCGCGGCATTCGAGGAGGGCTGGGCTCGTGTGGGCGCACGCATGGCTGCGATCCCCGCGGCCCTGGACGGGTATGCCCGCAGCCTCTTGCTCGCCGCGGAGCGCGGAAAGGTGCCGGCGCGGCGTCAGGTGGAACTCGTCACGCAGCGTTGCCGCACCTGGATCGCCGACGATGCCGCCCTGGTGGATCGCTACGGCGAGGGGCGTCAGCGGGCGTCGTTGCAGGCCGCGGCAACGGGCTCGCGAGTGGCGTATCAGAAGCTCGCCGGGATGCTGATCGCGGACCTGGCACCGCGGGCCGTTGAGGAGGAGGCGTTCGGTCAGCAGCGGTACGCACTCTGGGTGCGTACCTTCCTCGCGGCCCAGCCTGACCTGCGCGAGCTGTACGAGTGGGGCTGGGACGAGTTCAGAGCGACAGAGGCGGAGCTGATCGCGGAAGCGAAGGCCCTGGGCGGGAGCGTGCCAGAGGTGCTTGCCCGGCTCAACAGCCCCGACGCACCCGGCATGTTGCGCAGCAGGGAGGCGTTCGCCGCGTGGCTGCAGGAGCTGTTGGAGGGCGCCATTGAGCGGCTGGACGGTGTGTACTTCGACATCCCCGCCCCGCTGCGGCGCATCGAGTCGCGGTTGACCACGTCGTCCGGCATTGGCTACACCGGGCCGTCGCGGGACCTGACGCGGCCGGGTCGGGTCTGGTGGTCCATTCCCGAGGACGCAGCTATCTTCCCCACCTGGTTTGCCTACAGCACCGCCTTTCACGAGGGCGTTCCCGGCCATCACCTCCACCTCGGCTCCGAGGTCTGCCGGGGAGGCCTCGGGCAGCGGCTGAACCTGCTCGGCGGCCTCTCCAGCAGTCAGGAGGGCTGGGCACTGTACGCCGAGCGGTTCATGGACGAGCTCGGGCTCTATGAACAGCCGGGTGCTCGGCTGGGGTACCTGTATATGCAGCTCCTGCGGGCGGCACGAGTCGTGCTCGACATCGGCCTGCACCTGCGGCTGGCGATGCCGACCGGCGATGGAGCCGTGTGGACGGCGGGCGCGGCGCTGAAGCTGTTGCAGGACCGCTGTCATCAAGGGCCGTACGCATCCGCCGAACTCGCGCGTTACCTGGGCCGGCCAGGGCAGGCGTTGGCCTACAAGGTGGGTGAGCGCGTGTGGCTGGCCGGCCGCTCGTCCTTCCCCGGCGACCGACGCGCATTCCATCGTCGGGCGCTTGAGGTGGGTTCGCTGGGCTTGGATCAGTTGACGACCGCCCTTCAGGGTGATCGCGCACCACTCGTGCATCCCGGTGAAACACGTCACGGACCGCGCTTGTAGCTGCACGGCCTTGACGTCTGACCAGTCTGAACCAGGGCTAGACCAAGACCAGTCATTGAGGATGCATGTGGGTAGCCCCGCTCCCCCAGCTCGGGTTGTCAGGCGTGCGTGCGGCGCAGCCAGTTTTGGGTGAGTGATCGCAGCAGGGCAGGTTGTTCGTACGGCAGGTAGTGACCGGCCGCGTCGATCACCGTGTAGGTGCCGCGGGGGTAGTGGCGCATGGCGCGGAACTGGTCGGCGTAGCCGATGATTCCGTCCTGTCTGCCGGTGATCACGGTGACCGGGCCGTCGAAGACGACGTCAGCGTTCTCGTCGGGTAGCGCGTAGCCGGGGCCGGTCTGGAGTTCCTGTTGGAATGCTTCGTCGCTGGGGCCGCCGGAGTGCAGTGCCGCGAGCACCGTCGCGACGACGGCTGGGGTGCGGTGGCCCAGGGCGGCGTCGAGGTGTGCGTGCAGGGCGGCGGGGGCGGCGTCGAGCCAGCCCGGGGGCGCGTCGAGTGGTGGGTCGTCGGGCAGGTCCCGGCTGTCGCGGGCGATGGTGACGCCGGGGCAGACGAGGAGCAGGCCGGCGACGAGTTCGGGTCGTTGGCGTGCGATGCCGGCGGCGAGGTAGGCGCCGTAGGAGCTGCCGGCGAGCAGGACTGGCGCGTCGACGTGGTGCTCGAGCCAGGCGCAGACGGTGTCCAGCATTGCCTGGGAGGTGGGTGGGCAGTTGGCGGGGGTGTCGCCGTGGCCGGGCAGGTCCAGGTAGATCTCTCGCAGGCCGGCGCCGGCGAGGGCGGGGCGGAAAGCGGCGGCCGTGGCGGCGCGGCTCATGCTGAACATGGGTAGGCACACCACGGGTGGTCCGGTTTCCGCTGATTGATCGACCGCCAGGTTCATGGTCGAGATGCTACTGAGGGTGCTGGCTTGGTGTGTACCGCGTGGGTGGACGGTGATGGCACGGAGCCAGAGGGGTGGTTGCGTCGTGGGTGATGACAGTGCGGTGGTGGCCGCTTCAGATGACTCGGTTGTGGTCACCATCGTCAACGCCTGCCTTCGGGGCGGGCGTGGGGGCAGTCCAACGTCTGTCTTCGATGAGTCCCTGTCCCCCACACCGGATGCGAAGTACGTGTTGAGCGATGCCGAGCGCAGCCGGGTGTCGGTTCGGATGGGCACGTCACATGCCGTGTTCGTGGGGCGCGTCGTGGGCGACGAGCCGGTGGATCTGCGGTTCTTCACCGCCGAGGGGGAACTGCCCGCGTGTGGGCATGGGACGGTAGCGGCGGTGGCGTACCTCGCCGGGCGTCATGGCGGTGGCGAGCACGAGTTCAGGTTGCGTGTGTCGGGGCGTACGTTCGTCGGTCGCGCGGCCTGCGACGGTGACCAGATTCGGGCCGAGTTCGACCCGGGTCCGGTGGTCGTACGGGAGGCGACCTCGTTCGAGGTTGGGCTCGTCGTCGACGCCCTCGGTGTCGCTGCGGGCGACCTTGTTTCCGGAGCGTGTGTGGCGTCGTTGGGGCGGGCGCGGATGTTGGTGCCGGTCACCACACCTGGTGCCGTCGTGGCCCTGAGCCCTCGCCTGGACCGGCTCCGGGCGGCGTGCGACGGGTTGGGGTTGCTGGGCTGCTACGTCTATTCGGTCCCCACACGCATGGGGGGTGTGGTGGCGCGGATGTTCGCGCCGTCGATCGGGGTTCCTGAGGACGTCGCCAATGTGAACAGCACAGCCTGCCTGGCCGCCCGGATGGCGGGCAGCGGCTTCATCGAGTTGACCGTCGACATGGGTGACGTCCTTGGCGAACCGGCGACCATTGTCACCTCTGCCCGTCCGGGTCCCACGGGGGTACGGGTCCTGGTGGGGGCCGACGCGATGATTGTCCGTGCGGTGTCGCATCGGTATCACGCCCGATGACGGGGTGCGGTCCGCGCTCGATCCGGCGTTGAGGGCTTTGGACACCGTCTGCGGTCGTTGATCGTCGTGGGCACCGGCCGTTTCAGCCGGTGCCCACGATCGGTGGGTGGCGGGGGTACGCCTCAGATCCAGGGCACCTGCGGGGACGGGTAGAAGTTGACCTGTTGCAGTCGCCAGCGGGGTGCCTGCTCCCCCAGTCGGGTCCGGAACGATTCCCAGTCGTGGCTGGCGGTGGTGGACCAGCCGAGTTCGGCGATGGCGGGTAGGCGGGGGAAGGCCATGAATTCGATGTCGTCCAGGGTGCGTAGCGTTTCGGACCACAGCGGGGCCTCGACGCCGAGGATGGCGTTCTCGCCGACTCCGGTGACCCGGGTGGCGGGGTCCCAGCCGTAGGCGTCGGACACCTCGATCAGGCCGGCCCAGCGCAGGCCGAGGCGGGTGTTGGCGTCGTACTTCATGTCCAGGTAGGACTTGTTCGCCGGCGACATGATGATCTTGTTGCCGCGCGCGGCGGCCGCGGCGAGGCTGGCGTTGGTGGTGCCGGTGCCCCAGAACTGGGCGACGACGTCGGTGGACGGGTCGGCCTGGGTGATCTCGTTCCATCCGGAGGCGCGCTTGCCGTACTTCGCGACCAGGGGCAGGACCCGGTTCATGAAGGTGCGGTAGTCCTCGTCGGTGGTCGCGTGGGCTTCGTCGCCGCCGATGTGCAGGAATGGTCCGGGTGTGATGGCGGCGAGTTCGCGGATGACGTCCTCGACGAAGCGGTAGGTGAGCTCGTCGTTGATGCAGAGGGAGCTGTAGCCGACCGCGATGTCGGTGCGCGGGGGCGGTGCGACGCCGTCGCAGTTGAGTTCGGGGTACGTCGACTGGGCGGCGTTGGTGTGCCCGGGCATGTCGATCTCGGGGATGATCGTGATGTGTCGTGCGGCGGCGTAGGCGACGACGGCCTTGTAGTCGGCCTTGGTGAGGTATCCGGGGCCGACGCCGTCGACTCCGGTGCCGGGTCCGCCGCCGACGGTGGTGAGGCGGGGCCAGGAGTCGATCTGGATGCGCCAGCCCTGGTCGTCGGTCAGGTGCAGGTGCAGGTAGTTGATTTTGTACTGGCTGAGCAGGTCCACGTAGGCGGTGATGTCGTCGACGGTGTGGAAGTGGCGTGCGAGGTCGAGCATCGCGCCGCGGTAGGCGAAGCGTGGGTAGTCGATGATTCGTCCGCCGGGGACTGTCCAGGTGGTCCGCTGCCGGTCGGGGGCTTCGATCTCGGCGGGGAGCAGTTGGCGCAGGGTCTGGGTGCCGGCGAACAGCCCGGCGGGGGTGTTGGCGCGGATCGTGACGCCGCGGCGGGTGACGTCGAGTTGGTAGCCCTGCTGGCCGATGCGGTCGTCGGCGCCCCCGATGAGCAGGGCGATCTCGGGTAGCGGGGTGGAGCGTACGGGCAGGACGGGCAGGGGGTGGCCGGTGGCAGGTCGCAGTGTGGTGGCGAGTTGGTGGCCGATGCGCCAGGCGGCGGCTGAGCCGGGGGTGGTGCGGATGACGGTCAGGGGGGTGATCCGGAAGGTGTTTTGTGCGTCGGTGCGGGTTTCGACCGGTGCGGGGATGACGTCGCTGAGTTGTCGGGCTGGTGCGGTGGGTGCCGCGGCGGTGGCGGGCGTGGTGGGCAGGATGATTGGTAGCGCGAGTGCGGCTATGGCCAGCAGCCGTGTGGTGGTGTTTTGGCGACGCACGGTACCTCCAGGCCTCGTCATGATCGACCTTCGTCGATTAGAGTCGCAGGCTACCGGCGTTCCGCCTGTACTGTAAACCTTCCTTAACATAAGAGCTCGTCGAGACAGTGTTGTCGCCGACCTCACGTACGCCGCACGCTGGGGAATTCCTGGAGTGGGTCGTGCCGTTGTCCGTTCGGAAGATCAGGTTCGGATGATCGAATGGGAAGTGCCATGCACGTGCGCTCAGACGCGGTAGTGCTGTTCGGCGTCACGGGAGACCTCGTCTCGAAGAAGCTGTTTCCGGCGCTGTACGAGTTGACCCGGCGCGAGCGCCTCGACGTTCCGGTGATCGGCGTGGCCCGCTCCCCCTGGGATGATCAGCAGTTGGTCACCACGGCCCGCAAGTCGGTTACCGAGGCCAATGACGAGATCGACGACGAGACCTTCGACCGGCTGGCGGACAACCTTTCGATGATCTCTGGCAACTACGCGGACCCGACGACGTACCAGCGGCTGGCTGAGCGGCTGCGCGACGCCGAGCGGCCGGTCTTCTACCTGGCGATCCCTCCGGCGGTCTTCGGGTCCGTCGTCGAGGGCCTGGCGGCCGTGGGGCTGGCCGACCGGGGTCGGGTGATCGTGGAGAAGCCGTTCGGGCGTGACCTGGAGTCCTCCCGCGAGCTGGATCGCACCCTGGGCGCGGCCTTCGCGCCGGAGCGGGTGTTCCGCATCGACCACTACCTCGGCAAGGAAGCCGTCGAGGGTCTCTACGCCTTCCGGTTCGCCAACCGGCTGTTCGAGCCGCTGTGGAACAACGAGCACATCGACAACATCCAGGTGACCCTCGCCGAGGGTTTCGGCACGCAGGGCCGGGCCGGTTTCTACGACACGGTGGGCGCGACCCGGGACGTGCTGCAGAACCACATCCTTCAGGTCGTCGCGCTCATCGCGATGGAGGCGCCCGCCAGCGAGGACACCGCGGCGTTCCGGGAGGCGGAGGCCGCGGTGCTGCGGCAGATCGCGCCGCTGTCGCCGGACTCCACCGTCCGGGGGCAGTACGCCGGCTACCGCGACGAGCCGGGCGTGGCGGCGGACTCGAACACGGAGACGTTCGTGGCGACCCGGTTGACTGTTGACTCGCCCCGCTGGGCGGGTGTGCCGTTCTACCTGCGCACCGGCAAGTCTCTGCCGGGAACGGCGACGGAGGTCGTGGTCGAGTTCAAGCAGCCGCAGCGCTCGCTGATCCCCGCCGAGCGGGGCACGGCGAGGGCCGCGAACCTGCTGCGGTTCCGCCTCGGTCGCGGTGACGGCATCACGATGTCGATCCAGGCGAAGAGCCCGGGTGCTGAGGTGGCGAGCCGTCCGGTGGACCTGTCCGTCGACTTCGGCTCGGCCCTCGGCCGCCGGCAGGAGGCGTACGAGCGGCTGCTCGACGACGCGATGGACGGGCAGCACCTGCGCTTCGCGCGTGCCGAGACGATCGAGCAGGAGTGGCGCATCGTCGAGCCGATCCTGGATCTGCCGACGGCGGTGCAGTCGTACGAGAAGGGCAGCTGGGGCCCGGCGGACGCCGACGCGTTGGCCGGCGGCTGGCACCTGCCGGACCTGCGGTAGCGGCGGCCCGCGGCCTGAACCGGCGGGGTTGATCGACTCGGTTTCCCGGATGTCGCGGTGTCCGGCCCTGCGCGACACCCCGACTGTCAGGAAGCGGAGTCGATCACGCGGCCCGGAGCGCGCGCCGCGAGGACGCTGACTGACCGCTCAGCTCAGCGGAACGACCGTCCGGCGACGGTGAGGTTTTCCGCTTACGAGTGGTGCGGGCACGTTGGGTGCGACGTTTCTCGTCCTCATCGGAGAGGAAGCAGCGCATGCTTTCCGCACTCGATCGTCGGCACACCGTCGCGCCGCCCGGCTACAGCCGGTGGCTCATCCCCCCGGCGGCGTTGGCCATCCACCTCTGCATCGGTCAGGTCTACGCGACCAGCGTCTACAAGAACTCCCTGATCGCCCACTTCGACACCAGCCAGACGGCGATCGGGGTGATCTTCAGCATCGCGATCGTGATGCTCGGATTGTCTGCCGCGGTCGCCGGGACCTGGGTGGAGGCGAACGGACCGCGTAAGGCCATGTTCGTCTCGGCCTGTTTCTGGGCGGCGGGTTTCCTGGTGGGCTCGCTGGGCATCGCCACGAAGCAGCTGTGGCTGCTGTATCTGGGCTACGGGCTGCTCGGCGGCATCGGGCTGGGCATCGGCTACATCTCCCCCGTCTCCACCCTGATCAAGTGGTTCCCGGACCGGCCGGGACTGGCCACCGGACTGGCGATCATGGGATTCGGTGGTGGGGCGATGGTCGCCTCTCCCCTGTCGCGGCAACTGTTGTCGTTCTACGACCCCGGCTACGACCCGGCCAACGCGGGGTCGACGGCGTCGGGCAGCGCCCTGGTGTGGCTGTTCGTGACGCTCGGCCTGGGCTACTTCGTGATCATGATGTTCGGGGTGGCGAACGTGCGGGTGCCGGCGCAGGACTGGCGGCCGGCTGGCTTCGACCCGGCCAGCGTGGCGGCGAAGCCGCTGGTCACCACGGCGAACGTGTCGGCGGCGAACGCGGTGAAGACCCGCTCGTTCTGGCTGCTGTGGGTGGTGCTGTTCTGCAACGTGACCGCCGGCATCGGCATCCTGGAGCAGGCCAGCCCGATGATCCAGGACTTCTTCCGCGACAACGGCACCTCGGCGGTGACCGTCGCGGCGGCCGGCGGGTTCGTGGGTCTGCTGTCGCTGTTCAACATGGCCGGCCGGTTCGTGTGGTCGTCCACCTCGGACCTCATCGGCCGCAAACCGATCTACCTGGTGTACCTGGGCGTCGGCATGGTGCTCTACGCGCTGCTGGCGCTCGTCGGGCAGACCTCGACGGCCCTGTTCGTGCTGTTGGCCTGCGTGATCCTGTCGTTCTACGGCGGTGGCTTCGCGACCGTGCCGGCGTACCTGCGGGACCTGTTCGGCACCTTCCAGGTCGGTGCGATCCACGGTCGGCTGCTGACCGCCTGGTCGGCGGCGGGTATCGCCGGTCCGCTGATCGTCAACGGGTTCCTCGACGCGCAGGGCGAACCGGGCTCGCTGACCGCCGCGGCGTACCGTCCGGCGCTGTTCACGATGGTGGCTGTGCTGGCCGTTGGCTTCGTGGCGAACCTGCTGGTGCGGCCGGTGCCACAGCGCTACCACGAACCGTCGACGGAGCAGGACGCGCACCAGGACCAGAACGTGGACGAGGACACGACGGCGGAGAGGAGTGGTACGCGATGAGTGAGGACAGCCGACCCGGGCAGCAGGCCCGGTTGTGGATCTCCTGGTTGGTGGTGGCGGCGCTGCTCGGCTACGGGGTCGCCCAGACCGTCGTCACCGCGGCGAAGCTGTTCACCCACTGAGCCGGATCCGGCGGTCTCCGACCGCGCGGACGCGTGGTCAGAGACCGCCGGAGACGCGCAGCACGGTCCCGGTGGCGTACGAGGCGTCCGGGCCGAGCAGCCAGGCGATGGCGGCGGCGATCTCGTCGGGTTCGCCGGCGCGGCCCAGCGGGATGCGACCGACGGCGGAGTCGGCGCGGTCGGGCACCCCGGAGTCGGCGTGGATGTCGGTGCGCACGATGCCGGGGGCCACGGCGTTGACCCGGATGCCCTTCGGGGCGAGTTCCTTGGCCAGGCCGACGGTGAGGGTGTCGGTGGCGGCCTTCACGGCGGCGTAGTGCACGTACTCCCCCGGGCTGCCGAGGGTCGCGGCCGCCGACGAGACGTTGACGATCGCCCCGCCGTCGGTGAGCCGCCGGGCGGCCTGCTGGGCGCAGAGGACGTAGCCGACGAGGTTGACGTCGACGACCCGGCGCAGGTCGTCGACACGCAGCTCGGTGAAGGGTCCGATCGGGCTGGTGACGCCGGCGTTGTTGACCAGACCGGTGAGCGGGCCGAGTTGGGCGGCCGCGTCGAACAGGGCGTGCACCTGCTCGGGGTCGGTGGTGTCGGCGCGTACCGCGATGGCCTGGGCGCCGGCGGCCCGCAGGTCCGCCAGGACGGCGGTGGCGGCGGCCTCGTCGCGGCGGTAGCACAGGGCGACGTGATGACCGGCGGCGGCGAGCCGGCGGGCGGTGGCCGCGCCGATGCCCCGGCCGCCGCCGGTGATGACGGTGACGGGTGCCACGGTGCCTCCCGGCGGGTCTGACGGCTGTGCGTTGGTCGTGCCGACGCTACCGTGACCGGCGCGGGTCGGTCGTCGAGAGGAGGGTCACATGCAGCGGGCGTTGGTGCTCGGTGGTGGCGGGGTGACCGGGGTGGCCTGGGAGTTGGGGCTGCTGGCCGGGTTGGTCGAGCGGGGCGTGCCGGTCACCGAGGCGGATCTGGTGGTGGGCACGTCGGCGGGCTCGGTGGTCGGCGCCCAGGTGTGCTCCGGCTTGCCCGTCGAGCGTTTCTACACCGAGCAGTTGGCGCCGCCGTCGAGTGAGCTGGCGGCACGGTTGGGCTTTGCGACGCTGGCGCGGCTGATCTGGGCCGGTGGTCGCACCCGCGACGCGGTGCGCTCGCGGGCGCGGATCGGGGCGATGGCGGTGGCGGCGCGTACCCCGTCGGAGGCGTCGCAACGCGCGGTGATCGAGGCCCGTCTGCCGGACCGGGAGTGGCCGCAGCGTCGGCTGCTGATCACAGCGGTGGACGCGTCGTCCGGTGACTTCGTGGTGTTCGACCGCGACAGCGGGGTGTCCCTGGTGGACGCGGTGGGCGCGAGTTGCGCGGTGCCCGGGGTGTGGCCGCCGGTGACGATCGGCGCGCGCCGCTTCGTCGACGGTGGGATGCGCTCGACGGTGAACGCGGACCTGGCGGCGCACGCGCGCAGGGTGCTGGTGCTCGCGCCGACGTCGGCGGCGATCGGGCCGATGCCACGGCTGTCGGCGCAGGTGGACGCGTTGCGGGCGGCCGGGTCGCGGGTGGTGGTGCTGACGCCGGACGCGGCGGCGCGCACGGCGATCGGCCGCAACGTGCTGGATCCCGCGCGGCGGGCGGGCGCGGCGCGAGCCGGGCGGACCCAGGCCGATGTGGTGGCCGACGAGGTGGCAGCGCTCTGGGCGTGATCGCTTACGCTCACCGCGCGGTCGATCAGACGATGGAGGTGCGCGGTGGCGGGTGTGGGTGTCGGCGACGTGGTGCAGGATTTCGAGCTGCCGGATGAGACGGGCACTGCGCGGCGGCTGACGGAGTTCCTGGCGGCCGGGCCGGTGGTGCTGTTCTTCTACCCGGCGGCGATGACCCGGGGGTGCACGGCGGAGAGCTGCCACTTCCGCGACCTCGCGGCGGAGTTCACCGCGCTGGGCGCGACGCGGGTGGGCATCAGCCGCGACCCGGTGGCGAAGCAGGCCGAGTTCTCGAAGCTGCACGGCTTCGACTATCCGCTGCTGTCGGACGCCGACGGCGCGGTGGCGCAGCAGTTCGGGGTCAAGCGGCGGGTGCCGTTGGGGCCGTTGAGCATGAAGCGGATGACCTTCGTCATCGGCACTGACCAGCGGGTCATCGAGGTGATCCACAGCGAGGTCAGCATGAACGAGCACGCGGACCGGGCGCTGCGGGCACTGGGCGGCTGAGCGGGCGCGAGCCCCGTGCGGCGGGTGTCGCAGTCGGCTGGTATCAAGACAGCAATCAAACAGGTGTACGGAAGAGGGTTGTGATGGATGCCGGCCAGGGTTTGTCCACTAGCGAGGTGCAGAGCATCCGGGAGGCGTTGGCGGCCGGGCGTAAACCGCGGGTGGTGTTCACCGCGGCGGCGGGCCAGATCGCCGGTCAGGTCGGACAGGTGATCGAGCTGACCGACCCGGAGGTGTCCGACGAGTTCGTGGTGGTGCGCTTCGGTCGCGACGAGTTGCCGTTCTCCCCCGCCGACCTGGCCGTGGCGCCCAAGGGCGTCACTCGTCGGGTGGTGGAGCCGAAGCCGGAGCCCGAGCCCGAGGTGCCCGCGGTGGCCGCGCCGGAGTTCGTGTTGGACACGCCGCGGGTGCCCGCGCAGCGACAGGAGGAGCCGAAGGTGGAGCAGACGGAGAAGCCGCCGGCGCGGCGGGCGGTCAAGGCCGTCAAGCCGAAGGGCCCCGCGGGTCTCACCGTGACCCTGGCGTACGCCGACGGTGAGTGGACCGTCGCCGCGCAGCAGGGCAGCAAGGCCCTGGCGAAGCCGTACGTGGTGAAGCCGGCGGAGGCGTTGAAGATGGTGGCCCTCGTCGACGTGCCGGGGGTACAGGAGGCGGTGGAGCAGATCCTCGGCACCGAGCGGGCCGAGGCGGAGCAGCAGGCCGAGAAGCTGCGCGCCGAGCTGGCTGAGATCGAGGCCCGGCTGGCGGAGCTGCGCGAGGCCCGCTGAGGCGGGTCAGTGCCGGCTGTGGTGGTGCAGCAGTCGGGTGAGCAGTCGCGTCAGTTGCTCGCGCTCGGTGGCGGACAGCGGGGCGAGTAGGTCGGCTTGGACGCGCTCGAGGGTCGCGCCCATCCGGCGGGCCTCGTCGGCGCCGGCGTCGGTGGCGCTGATGACGTTGCGGCGGCGATCGGCCGGGTCGGGGGCACGCACCACGAGCCCTCGGCCGGCCAGGTCGTTGATGGCGGCCACCACGTCGCTGCGGTCGATGCCGCAGCGCCGGCCGAGGTCGGCCTGGCTCGCGGGCCCGTCCTCGGCCAGGGTGGCGAGCAGCCGGTAGTGGTAGCCGCGCAGGTCGTGCGCGGCGAAGCCCTCGCTGAGCAGGCGGGCGGCGTGACTGGCGGTCTGGTTGAGCAGCCAGCTCGGGGTGGTGCTGAGCCCGGCGGGTGACTGCGGGGCCGCGTTGTCCATGCGCCGCAGCCTACCAGGAATCGTTGGCGCGACCCACGATCGAATGCTACGTTGGTGCGACCAACGTTGGTTCAGCCAACGTATCGGAGGAGGCGTCATGTCCACCATCCCCACCCTCAACGGGCAGGTCATCGGCCACGCCCACTACGCCACCCGGGCCCTGCTCGAACGGGCCACCGCTCCCCTCGGCGTCGAGTTCAACCAGTTGCTCGCCCTCAACGTCCTCGCCAACGGCCCGGCCGAACGCGCCCACCTCACGCACCGCATCACCAGCACGCTCAAGGTCGACGAGCAGGAGGTGCAACGGGTGCTCGCCACCCTCGTCGACGCGAACCTCGCCCAGGCCGACCACGAGGCCGACGCCCCACGGCTGCGGCTCACCGACGCCGGTCACGCCGTGCAGGCCCGCATCGCCGCCGCCGTCGCGGACATCAGCGCCCGCCTCTACGCGGACATCCCCACCGACGAGGCGAGCGCCGCCGCCCGGGCGCTCACCCTGGTCACCCAGCGCGCCAACGCCGAACTGGCCGCGACCCCGACCTGACGGACAAGAGCCCGACGGTGCGCGGGCCCGGCCCTGCCCGCGCGTGAGCGGCCCACGTGCCGGGTCCGGTCGGTCAGCACCAGCCTGTCGGCGGCCCGCGCGCCGGGTCCGGTCGGTCAGAAGTAGTCGAGCAACTGTGCCGGGCCTCCGACGCCCAGCAGGTCCAGGGCGGCCGGGTCGGCGTCACCGGCGCAGTGCAGCAGGCCGGCCTGCGCGACCGACCGGGCCTGCGCCGCCCCGGCGTACAGCAGCGCGAAACCGCGGACGTCCAACCGCAGCTCCGCCTCGGCACCGACGCGGGTCAGCTCGGCGGCGCCGTCGGCGACCGCCAACCGCCAGGTGCCGGAGTTCCAGTCGGCGAGCGGGTCGGTGAGGTGGAAGTCGACGGCGCCCCGGGCGTGGGCGGGCCACCCCCGTGCGCTCACCGCCCGCGCCACGTCCACCGGCCGGTGCATCCACAGGTCCCGCTCGTGCTCGCGGACCGACTCCAACGGCAGTTGGACGCTGACCGCGTCCCCGTCGAGGGGGCACAGTCGCAGGGTCGGCGCGACGCTGGCCCAACTGCCGAGCACCCCGACGAGTTCCCGGGCGGCCTCGGCGGTGACGGCCAGCGCCTCGTCGACGGTGAGCACGGAATCGGCCCCGTAGCCCCGGCCCCGCTGCCAGGTGGCGTAGCCGACCAGTTCACCGTCGGCCTCGACGAGGGTGACCCCGTCGCCGGGCAGGCCGCGGTCGGGGGCGTCGAACAACTCACCCCGGCGGGTCAGCATGCCGTTGCGGTGCCGGGTGACCCGCTCGTAGAGGGCGTCGACGGCCGGCAGGTCGGCAGGCGTACCGGCCCGGACGGTGAGGTGCGACGCGGGCCGGTGCCGGGGCAGCGCGGCGGTGGCCAGGTCGACGGTGCGCAGCACCCCGGCGGCCTCCCACCCGCAGGCCCGGTACGGGGCCGCGACAGTCGGGTAGAGCGCGCTGATCGCCGCCCCACGGTCACGGGCGCCGCGCAGGAACGCGGTGAGCAGGGAGCGAGCCACGCCACGACCCCGGGCCTCGGGGGCGACCGCCACCCCGGCCACGTCGGCGGCCGGCACCGCCCGCCCGGACCACCACTGGTCGTGGTGCAGGTCGACGGCCTTGCCGACCAACCGGCCGGCGTCGTCGAACGCGCCGTAGCGGGTCAGGCCGGGCACCGGCGCGGACGCGGGCGCGGGACGCTGCGGGTCGGAGCCGAAAGCGAATCGGCCCAGCTCCCAGGCGGCGTCGAGGTCGTCGGCGGTGAGTTCGCGTACGTGCACAGTGGCGGGCATCGGCACACCGTAGCGAGGCGGCTCCGCACCAACAGCCGATTTACAACCGGGTGCGGCCCCGGCGCACCCCACCCCGTGCCGATCATGGAGTTGTGGTGGGCGACAAATGGCCCTCGGCGCCGCAAGTCAGGCATCACAAGTCCATGATCGATGGGGTTGGCCCGCCGCATCAGTGCTGTGGGATGTTGGCCACGCCGATGCGCTTGCGGAACACCCAGTACGTCCACCCCTGGTAGGCCAGCACCACCGGAGTGAAGATCACCGCCACCCAGGTCATGATCTTCAGGGTGTACGGGGTGGACGCGGCGTTGGTGGCCGTCAGCGTGCCGGCCGTGTCCAGGGTGGAGGGCAGCACGTTCGGGAACAGCGCCGCGAACAGGGTCGCCACGGCCAGGCCGATCGCCACGGCGGTGCCGGTGAACGCCCAGCCCTCCCGGCGTACCCGGGCGGCGGCCAGCGCACCGAGTAGGGCGAGGGCCGCGCCGACGGCGAGCACGACGGCGGCCGCGCTGGAGCGGATGCTCAACGTCCAGGTCAGGAACCCGACCGCGAGTACGGCGGCGCCCACACCCAGGCGCACGGCGAGCGCGCCCGCGCGCTCGCGGATGTCGCCGGTGGTCTTCAGGGCGAGGAACACCGCGCCGTGGGTGAGGAACAGCGCGAGGGTGGTCGCGCCGCCCAGCAGGGCGTACGGGTTGAGCAGGTTCAGCAGGCCGCCGACGTACTCGTGGTCGGCGTCCAGTGGCACGCCGCGCAGGATGTTGGCGAAGGCGACGCCCCACAGGATCGCCGGCAGCAGCGAGCCGACCACGATCGCCGCGTCCCACCGGCGCTTCCAGGACGCCTCGGGGCGCTTGTGCCGGTACTCGAAGGCGACCCCCCGGGCGATCAGGGCCAGCAGGATCAGCAGCAGCGGCAGGTAGAAGCCGGAGAAGAGGGTGGCGTACCACTCGGGGAACGCGGCGAACATGGCGCCACCGGCGGTGATCAGCCACACCTCGTTGCCGTCCCAGACCGGGCCGATGGTGTTGATCAGGACGCGGCGTTCCCGGTCGTCTCGGCCGAGCACGGGCAGCAGCATGCCGACGCCGAAGTCGAAGCCCTCCAGGATGAAGTACCCGGTGAACAGCACGGCGACGAGGAGAAACCAGATGGTGGTCAGTTCCACGATGGGCTCCGGGATCAGTAGGCGAAGGCGAGCGGGCGCTCGGCGTCGTCGGTGTCGTCGGTGGGGGGTTGCTCGCTGACGTCCGGCACGCCGGCCTTGGCGTAGCGCAGCAGCAGCTTGACCTCGATCACGGCGAGGGTGGCGTAGATCAGCGTGAAGGCGGTGAACGAGGTGAGCACCTCGGCCAGCGAGACGCTGCGGGACACCCCGTTGCGGGTGAGCATCTCGCCGAAGACGATCCACGGCTGGCGACCCATCTCGGTGAAGATCCAGCCGAAGGAGTTGGCCAGCAACGGCAGCACCGGCATGGCCAGCCCGGCGCGCAGCAGCCACTTGCTGCTCGGGGTGCGACCCTTGCGCTGGCTCCAGAGCACCAGCAGGGCGATCGCGCCGGCCGCCATCCCGAAGGCGATCATGAAGCGGAAGCTCCAGTAGGTGACCGGGATGATCGGGGTGTAGCTGCCCGCGCCGTACTGGGTGGCGTACTGCGCCTGTAGGTCGTTGATGCCGTGCACGGTGCCGTTCGGGTCACCGGTGCCCAGGTACGACAGCAGGTACGGGATCTTGAGGGCGAACACCTCGCGGCTGCCGTCCAGGCTGCCGATGGTGAGCACGGAGAACGAGGCGGGGCTCTCCGTGGTGTAGAGGCCCTCGGCGGCGGCCATCTTCATCGGCTGCACGTCCGTCATGATCTTGCCCTGGATGTCGCCGGTGAACAGCACGGCCGCGGAGGCGACCAGGACCACCCAGGAGCCGAACTTGGTGGCGAAGCGGTACGCGCCGGTGTCGGCGGAGTCGCGGTTGCGGATGACGTGCCACAGGCCGACCGCGACGATCAGCGACCCGGCGACCAGGAATGAGCCGGCCAGGGTGTGCGGGAAGGTGATCAGGGCGACCTTGTTGGTCAGCACGGCCGGGAAGTCGGTCAACTCGGCGCGTCCGCTGTCGGGGTCGATCCGGTAGCCGACCGGGTTCTGCATGAACGAGTTCGCGGCGAGGATGAAGTACGCGCTGAGGTTGGTGCCGATCGCGGCGGCCCAGATGCTGGCCAGGTGCGCCCGCTTGGGCAGCCGGTCCCAGCCGAAGATCCACAGGCCGATGAAGGTGGATTCGAGGAAGAACGCGACGAGCGCCTCGATGGCCAGGGGGGCGCCGAAGACGTCGCCGACGAAGCGGGAGTAGTCGCTCCAGTTCATGCCGAACTGGAACTCCTGCACGATGCCGGTGACCACGCCCATGGCAAAGTTGATCAGGAACAGCTTGCCGTAGAACTTGGTGAGCTTGAGGTAACGCTCGTTGCCGGTGCGGTGCCACATCGTCTGCAGGATGGCCACCAGCACGGAGAGGCCGATGGTCAGCGGTACGAAGAGAAAGTGGTAGACGGTGGTGACACCGAACTGCCAGCGGGCAACGTCCAACGCGTCCACCTGAAAACCCCCAACCATCCGTACTACGAGACGTAGTAAATACTACTGCTCGTCGTAGAACGCTGGACGGCCCGCACCCTCCCGGGACCAATGACCCTGATCACCCCGACCCGCCCTCGCGGCCCCGCCGACGCGTGCGACGATGGCGCGCTGATGGACACCGCACACACCGCCTGGCAGCCGCCGCTGATCTGGCGCGCAGCCCTGCTGTTGGCCCGGGGCCTGGTCGGCCTGCTCGCCCGCCTCGAGGTCACCGGCGACGTCCCGGCGTACCTGCGTCGCGGCCCGCTGGTGCTGGCCGCCAACCACATCAGCCCGTTCGATCCGGTGGTCATGGCCGCCGCCTGCCACACCCGTGGCATCGCCCCGCGGATCATGGCGACCGCCGGACTGTTCCGCGTCCCGGCGTTCGGCGCCGCCATGCGCCACGCCGGGCACATCCGGGTCGACCGCGGCACCAGCGCCGTGCACCGGGCTCTCGACGACGCCGCCACGGCCGTCGCCCGCGGCTCGGTGATCCTCATCTACCCCGAGGGGCGTATCGGCCTGGACCCCGGCCTGTGGCCCGAACGCGGCAAGACCGGCGCCGCCCGACTCGCCCTGGCCTGCGGCGCCCCGGTCGTCCCGGTCGCCCAGTGGGGTTCGCACGAGGTGCTGCCCTATCAGGCGCCCCGCGGAATGCTGGGCGGCGTCGCCCGCTCGCTGTGGCGTCGACCGGTGATCCGGGTGCACTTCGGCACTCCCGTCGACCTGGGTGAGACGGCGGCCGCCAACCCCGGCGCGGCCCGCCGCGCCACCGACCGGATCATCGACGCGATCACCGACACCCTCGCCCCGCTGCGCCCCGACGAGCCGGACCTGCCCCGCCATGTCGACCCCGGCCGCCCGAGCGACCCCACTCGGGCGCACCGCCGCCGTTCGGCCTGACGCCCGCCCCGGTGAACGCGTTAGACAACTTTTGAAAAGTCGTCTAATCTGTCTAGCGTGAGCACCGTGGAGATGGATGACGCAGACCCGAAGCGCACAGCCGTCCTCGCGGCGGCGGTCGCGGTCTTCGGGCGCTACGGCTTCCAGAAGACGTCGATGGAGGCGGTCGCCAAGGCGGCGGGCATCTCCCGACCCGGCCTGTACCTGATGTTCCCCAGCAAGGAGCAGCTGTACCGCGCCACCATGCAGGGCGTCATGGAACGCGCCCAGCACGCCATGGAAGCCTGCCTCGCCGACCAGTCGACGAGCTTCGACGAGCAGGTCGTGGCCGGGCTGGACGCCCTGATGGGCTCGTACATCGACACCCAGATGGCCCGCGACCTCAACGACCTGCTGGAGAACAGCGAGCCACAGTTGGGCTCGATGTTCCACGACTACCAGGTGCGGGCTCAGGTGGCACTGCGAGCCCACATCGAGGCCGTCGCGCCGGCCGGTCTGCTCGACGAGGGGCGGACCGCGGACGACGTCATGGACCTGCTCTTCTCCGCGGCGCTCACCTGGAAGTCGACCTCGACCTCCAGGGACGAGTTCCGCGACCGGCTGCGCCGGGCTCTGCGGCTGCTCCACCGCTGACACACCCCGCCCTGAAACGCCATGACCTTGCGCCCCTGGAGGCCCGAAATGTCACGAATCATCACCCCGTACTCGGCCCAGTCGACCGCCGCTGAGGTGGTCGACGGCGTCGACCTCACCGGCCGGCGGGCCATCGTCACCGGCGGCGCGTCCGGGATCGGCCTGGAGACCGCCCGGGCGCTGGCCGACACCGGCGCCGAGGTGACGTTGGCCGTACGCGACACCGCCGCCGGTGAGCGCGCCGCCGCCGACATCACGGCCGGCGGGACACCCGGCAAGGTCCGGGTCGACCACCTCGACCTGGCCGACCGCGCCACCATCGACGCCTTCGTGGCCGGCTGGACAGGCCCGCTGCACATCCTGGTGAACAACGCCGGCATCATGGCCGTGCCCGAGCTGACCAGGACAGCCGACGGCTGGGAGGCGCAGTTCGCCATCAACCACCTCGGCCACGCCGCACTGACCCTGGGTCTGCGCGACGCGCTGGCCGCCGCGCAGGGCGCCCGCATCGTCGTCGTCAGCTCGTCGGCCCACCAGCAGTCCCCGGTCGTCTTCGACGACATCCACTTCACCGCCCGGCCCTACGAGGCGTGGTCGGCGTACGGCCAGTCGAAGACCGCCACCATCCTGTTCACCGTCGCCCTGGCCAGGAAGTGGGCCGCCGACGGCATCACCGCCAATGCCCTGCACCCCGGCGGCATCATGACCAACCTGCAACGGCACCTCGACGACGCGCAGTTGCGCTGGGTCGGCGCGCTCGACGAGCAGGGCAACCGCCTGGAGGTGCCGCCGGGCTGGAAGACCCCCCAGCAAGGCGCGGCCACCTCGGTCCTGCTGGCCGCCAGCCCCGAGGTCGAGGGCGTGACCGGCCGCTATTTCGAGGACGGCAACGAGGCCTCGGTCATCACCGAGCGGGCCGACGGCAGGAGCGGCGTTCTCCCGTACGCCCTCGATGACACTGACGCCGACGTCCTCTGGGACGAAACTCTCCGGCTCCTGCGGCGCTGACCGGGTACCGGAGCAGGCGGCGGCGCGAGCGGGCGACAGACGCCGGCCGGCCACCCGCCGGCCACCAACCGCGGGCATACTGCGTCGCGTGTTGACCCGATTCGGCTACCTCGACGCGCCGGCGCCGCTGGCGTTCGCCCACCGTGGCGGCGCGGCCGAGGGCGACGAGAACACCACCGAGGCGTTCGCCCGGGCCATCGGGCTGGGCTACCGGTACGTGGAGACCGACGTGCACGCCACCGCGGACGGCGTGGCGGTGATCTTCCACGACCCGACGCTGCGCCGGGTCACCGGTGAGGCGGGACGCATCGCCGAGATGAGCTGGGCGGACCTCGCCTCGGTACGGGTCGGCGGCGCTGCCGTCGTACCCCGGCTCGACGAGGTGTTGGGGGCGTGGCCCCAGGTCCGCTTCAACATCGACGTGAAGGCCGACGGTGGTGTCGAGCCGACGGTCGCGACAGTGACCCGGGCCGGCGCCGGCGACCGGGTGCTGCTCGCCTCGTTCAGCGACGCCCGGCTGACCCGGCTGCGGGCGCTCACCGAGGGACGGGTCGCCACCAGCCTGGGCATGCGCGGAGTCGCCCGGCTGCGGTTGGCCTCCCTGCACGGGCGTCCGCTGCGGCTACCGCCGTCGGTGGTCGCCGCGCAGGTGCCGCCGCGCTACGGGCGGGTGCCGGTGGTGGACCGCCGGTTCCTCGACTACTGCCACCGCATAGGCCTGCAGGTGCACGTCTGGACGATCGACGAACCAGCCCAGATGCACGAGTTACTGGATCGTGGCGTGGATGGCATCATGACCGATCACGTCGGCGTGCTGCGCGACGTCTACCGCAGCCGCGGCCACTGGGCCGCCTGAGGATCGAAGGACCCCCGATGGCCGAGACCGTGACCCCCACGGTGGACGACACCCCGCCTCCGGCGAGCACTCGCCAGGAGCGGCGCGGCTGGTACATCTACGACTGGGCCAACTCCGCGTTCCAGACCACAGTCATCACGGTGTTTCTGGGCCCGTTCATCACCACCGTCGCCGAGTTGGCCGCCGGGTGCGAGTTGGGCGCGGACACCTGCGACGGGTACGTGTACCCGCTGGGCATCCGGGTGGCGGCCGGGTCCTACTACCCGTATCTGATCTCGCTGTCGGTGTTCCTCACCGTGTTCGTGCTGCCGGTGATCGGGGCGATCGCCGACCGGTCGGCGCACAAGAAGCGGCTGCTCGGTGGCGCCGCGTTCACCGGCGCCGGCGCGACCGTCGCGATGATCTTCGTCACCGGTGACCGCTACCTGCTCGGTGGGGCGCTCTTCCTGGTCGCCAACATCTCCTTCGGCGCGGCCGTCGTGGTCTACAACTCGTTCCTGCCGCAGCTCGGCGGCCCGGACGAACGCGACGGCATCTCCAGCCGCGGCTGGGCGCTGGGCTACCTGGGCGGTGGCCTGCTGCTGGCGTTCAACCTGGTCGCGGTCACCCTGTTCAGCGAGGACGACAACCCGCAGCGCACCCTGGACCTGGCCCGCTGGTCGATCGTCTCCGCCGGGGTGTGGTGGGCGGTGTTCACCCTGGTGCCGCTGCGCTGGCTGCGGGAACGCCCCAGCGCGGCGGCGGCGCTCGCCCGGCGGGGCAACGTGCTCACCGACGGGTTCCGGCAGCTGGGCCGCACCCTGCGGGAGATCAAGGCGTACCCGTTGACGCTGTTCTTCCTGCTGGCGTTCCTGGTCTACAACGACGGCATCCAGACCGTCATCACCCTGGCCAGCCAGTACGGCACCGAGGAACTGCGGCTGGACCAGAGCACCCTGATCATCACCATCCTGCTGGTGCAGTTCCTCGCCTTCGGGGGCGCGTTGAGCCTCGGCGCGCTGGCCAAGCGCATCGGCGCCTGGAAGACCGTGCTGCTCAGCCTGGTCCTCTGGACCGGTGTGATCATCGGCGCGTTCCGGCTGCCGGCCGAGGCGCCGGTGCCGTTCATGGTCCTCGGCGCGGCCATCGGCCTGGTCCTCGGCGGCAGCCAGGCGCTGAGCCGGTCGCTGTTCAGCCAGCTCATCCCGGCCGGGAAGGAAGGCGAGTACTACGGCTTCTACGAGATCAGCGACAAGGGCACCAGCTGGCTCGGCCCGCTCGCCTTCGGCCTGGTGTTCCAACTCACCGCCTCGTACCGGGTGGGCCTGGTCTCACTGCTGATCTTCTTCGTGGTCGGGTTCCTACTCCTCGCCGCCGTGCCGATCCGCCGTGCCATCGTGGCCGCGGGCAACACGCCACCCCGGGTGCTCTGAGCACGGGTCCCGCGCCCAACCGATTCGGGCCGGTCAATGGGCTAGGCTGCCCGACCGTGACCGACGACGCCGCCACCGCACCGACCTGCCTGGCCCACCCGTTCCCCGGCCAGCCACACGCCCCGGCCGGGTGCGCGGCCGCGCGCGGGCTCGACGGGCGTCCGGTGCACGCGGCGGCGTTGAAGTTCTTCTGGGGGCCGATGGACTGCGGCAAGTCCACGATGGCGTTGCAGATGAACTACAACCACGCCCGGCAGGGCCGGCGCGGGCTGGTCACCACCCGCATCGACCGGTCGCTGGGACCGCAGGTCACCACCCGCATCGGCCTGGCCCACGAGGCCATCGAGGTCACCGACGACCTGGACCTGCGGGCCCTGGTGCGCGGCCGGTGGGCCGACGGGGTACGCGTCGACTACCTGATCTGCGACGAGGCGTGCTTCTACACCGTCGAGCACGTCGAGCAGATGGCCGAGCTGGTCGACAGCTACGACGTCGACGTGTTCGCTTTCGGCCTGGCCACCGACTTCCGGTCGCGGCTGTTCCCCGCCGCGCAACGCCTGTTCGAGCTGGCCGACGAGGTGGCCCGCATCCAGGTCGAGGTGCTCTGCTGGTGCGGCCGCGAAGGGTTGCTCAACGCCCGGGTCGTCAACGGGCGGGTCGTCCGTGAGGGCGCCCAGGTCGTCATCGGCGACACCGTCGACACCGCCGAGGTGCGCTACCAGGTGCTCTGCCGCCGGCACTACCGCAGCGGCGACCTCGGCCCCCGCGACTGAGGCGCCCCTGCGAGGGCCGGCCACCCCCGTGGTGGGGACGACCGGCCCTGGTACGGGTGGATCAGCCCACGCAGACCTGCTGCGCCCTGACGTTCCACCCCGCGGCGAACGCGACGATCTCCCGTCCGGTCGACTCCGCGCTGTCCAGCGCAGCCCTGGGCAGCAGGGTCGCCACCGAACCGGCCCCGGTGAGCCCGGTCAGCACCGCACCGACCCCCGCGGTCTGCGACCCCGCCGCGCAGACCGGCGTGGTCACCGACTTTGGCGCGTTCGCGTTGAACGCGCTCGTCGCCTCGGTCAACGCCATCGCCGGCAGCGGGTTGGCGCAGAACGCCTGGGTCTGCAACGTGAAGTTGCCCGGCGCGCCGAACACGTACGCCGTGCTCGACACCGAGTTGAGCGCCGATGTGAACGCCAACTCGTCGATCGCCACGGCGGCGTTGGCGTTGTCGATCCGGTACCCGCCGCCGAAGGTCTTCTTGCCCGCCGGGCAGACGGCGGTGATGCCCACCTTGTCGAGTGCGTTGTTCGTCGACGTAGTGGTGACCAGTTGCAGGCCCGCCACCGCCCCGGCCGGTGCGCAGACCGCGAACGCGTCCACCGACCACGGCACGTTCGTGGCGTTGGCCTCCACGCCCAGCACGGTCACCGTGTGCAGGGTGGCGTCGGCGTACACGCGGGTCATCAGGACGTCGCCCTGACCGTCGTTGATGCGCCCACCGGCACCGACCACCTGGTCGGCGCCGTTGCAGGAGATGGCCATCGTCTTGGGGTTCGTCGCGTCCAGGACGCTGGTGGCGGCGACCCGGTACAGGCCGACCGACGCCTGCGCCGGGGTCACCGGTGCGAGCAACGTCGTGGCCGCCGCCATGCCGGTCAGCACTGCCAGACCAGCCAGTTTCCGCTTCATTGATCTTCCCTCCGCACTGCCTCGTCGACTGTCGACGACGGCTGTGGGATCAGACTCCGCACGGCTGTCAGGAGGGCGTCAGCAGCGCGTCGTACTGACGCCACGATGACGTGTGGCTGCGACCCTGCGCGCGACGTCATCGTGGCGTCGGCGGGCTCCGGACGGGGCCCACGAACAGGAGGTTCCATCATGCGTACCCGAGCGTCGGTGGCGGCGGTACTGGCTGCCCTACTGCTCAGCGCCGGTCTGGTCGGCGGCGGCGCGGCGCACGCCGACCCGAACGCGAACCCGTGCGCCACCACCGACGGCGACCCGATCATGGGCACCGAGGGCGACGACATCATCTACGGCGGTGGCGGACCCGACGAGATCTACGGGCTCGGTGGCGACGACACCATCTACGGCGGCGGTGGCGTCGACACGATCCACGGCGGCTGGGGTGACGACACCATCTACGGTGAGGGCTGCGGGGACTTCATCGCCGGCGGCGGCGGCGCCGACCTGCTCGCCGGCCTGGAAGGCAACGACGTCCTCTCCGGCGCCCACGGCGCCGACCTGCTGATCGGGGTGGCCGGCGACACCGTCACGGGTGGCACCGGCGGTGACACCCTCGACGGTGGGCCCGGGGAGGACACCTGCGCGGAGGACGCCGAGGTCGACCTCGGCGCGATCTTCTACTCGTACGTGCAGACCGACGCGGGCAGCGTGAACTTCTACAGCTGCTGACCGGCGCGTCTGCGCAGCAGACCCGGGTCCGGGGGCGGTGCGTCGATCGCGCGCATCGCCCCGGACCACCTGTCGAACGCCCGGCGGGCCTCCCCGTGCCGGCCGGCGCCGACCAGCGTCGCGACCAGCGCGCGGTGCGCCCACTCGTCGTAGGAGTCGGCGTCGAGCAGCCGGACCAGGGTGGTGGCGGCCCGGTCGGCGTGTCCGTCGCGCCGGTACAGGCGGGCGAGTTCGCGCAGCGCCCGCAACCACACCGAGCGGGTCTGTTCGCGTAGCCCGTCGGCCCAGTCCTCGTACGGCTCGTCGGCGAAGGCGTCGCCCCGGTAGGCGGCGTCCACCTCGGCGAGCAGTTCGCGGGCCCGTGCCGGGTCGCCGTCGCGACCGAGGCGCTCGGCCCGCGGCACGTCGGCGAGGAGGCGCTCCGCGTCGACGACCACCCGGGTCAGGTCGACGCGTACGCCGGTCAGGTCGGCGCGCACGTACCGGTCGACGGGCCACCGGCGGGGCGGGTCGAGCACGGCCCGCACGGCGGACAGCAGCACCGACAGGCGGTGCGCGGTGCGCCTCGGCTCGTCGTCGGGCCACAACAGCTCACACAGTTCGGCGCGCCCGATGGCACGGCCACGCCGGGCGACGAGGATCTTCAGCAGCGTACGGGCCTGCCGGGACCGCCACGCCGGCAGCGGGACCTCCCGCCCGCCGACGATGACCTCGAACCGGCCGAGCACCCGCACCTCGACGGCGCCGCTCCCGGCGGAGGTCTCGGACAACTGCCGCCCGTCGACAGTCTCGACCCCGAGCGCCACCAACCGGTCGGCGGCCAGCTGCGCCGCCGACCGCTGCGCGCCGTCGGCGCCCGGGATGCGGCCGAGCAGGACGACGGTCTGCTCGGCGGCCGGGGTCGCGCCCGCCGCCTGCCAGATCTCTGCGGCCTCCAGCAACGCGGCGCGGCTCGCGGCCGGCTCGGCGGCGACCGCGGCGGTGAGCTCCAACGCCTCCGCCAACGCGTCGGACTGCCGACCGGCCCGGGCCGCGCCGACCGCATCGGCCGCCCGCCGCCGGGCCAACCCCAGATCACCCCCGGCGTACGCCACCCAGCCCGTCGCGACCAGCGCGTACGAGAGCAGGTACGCCGGTGCCAGACGGTGCGCCTCGTCGGCGGCGGCGCGGGCGGCCGCGAGGTCGACGCAAACGCCCTCGCACCGCAGCCGAGCCAGGCCGACCAGCGCCGGAATGAGCACCTGGAGGTCTCCCACGTCGCGGGCCAGCTCCACCGCCTCGGCGAAGGCCGCCAACGCCTCCTCGCGCCGGCCGAGGCGGCGACTGACCTCGGCGATCCCGTAGACACCGGCCGCCGCCCGGCGCAGCCCCAACCGCTGCGAGACCGAGGTGGACCGGCTGAAGTGCAGCGACGCCTCCTCGTAGCGCCCGAGCCGCAGCAGCGCCTCACCGGCGTTGTGCAACGCGGTCACCAGCACACCCGGCGGGCCGGCGAGTTCCGCCGCGCGGACGGCCCGCACGGCGGTGGCCAGCGCCGACGGGTAACGGGCCTCCCGCAGCAGGCAGTGCGCCTGGTTGACCAGGACTCGCGCCTGCTGGACCAGGTCGCCCGCGCGTTCGGCCGCCGCCAGGGCATCCGCGAGGTGCCCGTCGCGGCGGGTGCCGGACGAGGTCAGTGCCGCCGCTATGTGCGCCGCCGCCAACGGGCCGTCCTCGTTGAGGTGCTGCGCCGCGGCGAGCGCCCGGGTCCCGGTGGTGATGGCGTCCTCGACCTGGCCGAGCTGGGCGAGGGTGCTGGCGCGGCACGCCAGCACCAGCACGTCGTCCGGGCCGGGCGGGACGACCGTCGGCTGTGTACCGGCCAGGTCGAGCACGGCCAGGGCGCCCGCGTAGTCGGCGCGCAGGTACGGCACCATCGCCGCCCGCCAGAGCAACCGTGCCGGCCAGCGACGGTCCCGGTCCGCCTGCGCCAGCAGCGGGGCGAAGACCCGTGCCGCCTGGGTCACCGAGCCGGACATTCGCAGCGCCTCACCGTGGATCAGCCGGATGTCGGGGCTCTGCTCGGCCTGCGGTAACGCGGTGACCAGGTCGGTGACCTCGGGCGCCCCGCCGGCGGCGAGCATCTCGCCGCCGTGGCGCGCGATCAGGTGGGCGCACCGGGCGGTGTCCCCCGCGTCGTTCAGGGCTCGGGCCGCCGCCAGCGGGTACGCATTGGCGAGGTACCAGTCGGCGGCGGCGTCCAGCCGACGGCGTTCTGCGGCTTCGGGCCGGCCCGGTTGCTGCGCCAACACCTCGGCGAGCACCCGGACCAGCTGCAACGTCGGCGGCGTGCGACCGGGGTGCCGGCGGGGGTGGGCGACCAACAGCCCGGTGCGGGTCGCCCAGCGCAACGCCTCCGCGGTGCCCTCGGCCGTGGCGTGACAGCCGACGGCCGCACACAGCGGCGCGCTGATCGGGTCGAGGTCGTGGACGCGACCGAGCAGCCGCGCCACCGGCGGGGGCATTTCGGCGAGGACCTCGTCGCGGGCGAAGTGCCCGCCCGCGGTGCCGGGCTCGGTCAGGGCCGCGAGCAGCTCCCGCCGGCCGACGCCCTGCCGGCCGAGGGCGTCACCGGCGAGGTGCACCCACGCTGGCCAGCCGGCGGTCAGCTCGTACACCAGGTAGGCCAGGTCACTGTCGGGCACCGCGTGCTCGTCGCGCAGGATCCGGGCGACCGCGTCCCGGTTGAGGGCGAGCGTCTCCGGCCCGCGCTCGACGACGGGTACGGCACAGGCGCTCAGCGTCGCGGCGGCCAGCGGGTGCCGGGCCGCCAGCGTCACCGCCGGCTGACCCGGCAGCGCGGTCAACAGGCGTACCAGGGTCAGTTGGTCGTCCTCGGCGAGCGCGGACACCTCGTCCACCGCGACCCGTTCCAGGGGCTGCGTGGTCGTCGGCGGGCCGGTGGCGTGTGCGGCCGCCTCGATCAGGTCGGTCGCCCGGTGACAGGTTGTCGGGCCGTCTCCACCGATGGTCTCCAGGGCTGTGGTCTTGCCGTAGCCGGCGGCGGCGACCAGCACCAACCACCGCTGTGGCCAGGTCTGTTGCGCGGTCGTCATCGGGTCGCCTCCGCTCGTCCGAGCACTGCGGAAGGTCACCCGGAGGGCCGGTGACCCACGCTAACCACCTGCCGGCCCGCCGACGGTGCCGTTGTCCTAGAACCGACCGACGCGGCCGGACGGTCAGGACGCCTGCCGGGCGTGGGCCCGTACCCGGAACCGGTCGGTCAGGATCACGGCGACCGTCACCGCCAACGCCACCGCGGCGCACACCGCGACGGGCGCCCCCAGCACCACACCGACCGGCATCAAGGCCAGCAAAAGCACCACCGCCGCGATCCGGCTGGTCGGCAGGGTCCGCCACAGCACCGCCTTGTAGCCGGCGTGCCCGGCGAGGAACAGCGCCGGGCCACCCAGGGTGAACAGCACGGCGACCGTGGTGGCGGGGGCACCGGGCTCGCGCAGGAGCAGCTCGTCGCCCGCCGACGTGACGATGATCCCGGCGACCATCACGGGGTGCAGGTAGTTGAACGCCAGCCGGCCCAACGCGCCGGTGCGCTCACCGGCGCGCGCGATGACCTCCGCTGCCGCCGGGGCCGACCGGGCGAAGTACACCCACCACAGCGCCACCGAACCAGCGAACGCCAGCACGAACGCACCGACCATCGTCAGGTCCAGATGCTGCGCGAGTGTGCTTCCAGTGACGAGGATCGACTCGCCCAGGGCGATGAGGATGAACGCCTGGCACCGCTCAGCCAGGTGCCCGCCCTCCACCATCCACTGCTCGGCGGGGCTACGGCCCAGACCGGGCACCGGGAACCCGGTCGACAGGCCAATCACCTCGATCACGATCGCCGCCGCCCACAGCGTCTCCTGGAAGGCTCCACCGAGTACGGCGCCGAACACCACGAGCAGCGACGTTCCGACGAACCACGGCAGCGCCTTCTGAAACCCGTCGACCAGCCATGGCTGGCCCCGCACCGCCCACAACGCGAACACGGTGCGGCCCACCTGGACGACCAGGTAGACCAGCGCGAAGACCAGCCCGCCGCCGGCGAAGGCCTCGGGGATAGCCGCGGAGAGCAGCAGGCTGCCCAGCATCAGCGCGATCAGCAGCGCCCGCACCGGTGCCTGGTCGGGTCGCAGCCAATTCGTTCCCCAGGCGGTGTAGATCCAGACGAACCAGACCAGCGCCAGCACGAGCGCGGTACGCGCGGCGCCACGCCAGTCGGGGTGGGCGATCAGGTAATGCGCCAACTGGGTGGTGGTGAAGATGAAGACCAGGTCGAAGAAGAGCTCCGTCGACGTGGTCGGCTCCACCCCCCGACGCTCGCGCAGCAACCAGGGCCGCTTCGGTCGGACGACCGGGGGGTCAGAAGGGGTCACCGCACACCCGCCAGTTCCCGTCCTCACGGACCACCGGCAGGCGACGTTCCTCGCTGAGCCCGCCGTCGCGGGTCACCTTCACGGTCACCGTGCCGTGCGGTCGTCCGCTGCGGGTGGCGACCGACACGTCGGTGATCTCGTAGTCGGTGACCATCGGCGGCGTCCGCACCCAACTGGTGAAGCCGATCGCGCTCCACCGGCTGCGCGCGTCCTCGCAGAGCCGCTCGTACGCCCGGTCGCTGTCGCCGAGAGCCACCTCGCTGAGGAAACCGTCGGCGGTCTCCCGGATCGGGCCGGCGGCCTGCCGGACGGTCTGGAGGTTCCAGGCGCCCAACCCGGCCACCCCCACGCAGCACAGCGCCACACCGAACCCGGCGAACGCCAACCCGGTGCGCATCGGGCGGTGACGCCGGGCCGGTCGGCTCCACGACTGGCCCGCACCCACGACTACCGACCGTAGAGAACACGCTCGCACCGACGGGCGACAAGCCGGAAACTGGGTGCGCCCGATGGGCGGGTGTGCCCTGTTCGCGGCGGCCCCGCATCGTCTACCGTCGGCGCACACCCCCGAGCAGTGCCAGGAGTCGATCGATGAGCCGCTTCGTGCAGCCGGTACCACCCCCCGTCGACCCGTACGCCGGCGATGGCCTGCTGCGGTCCTGGCTGGAGCGTCACCTCGGCCCGGGCGGGCACGCCGCCGCGAAGGGCCGTCTCGAGGACCTGGCCGCCGACGTCACCGGCCCGCTGCGCGCGGCGCACGCCGACGCGGAAGCGCACCCGCCGATGCTGGTCCGCTACGACCCGTGGGGTGCCCGGATCGACCGCATCGACACCTCCGCCGGTTGGCAGGCGCAACGCGCCGCCGCCGCCCGACACGCCGTGGTCGCGCTGCCCTACCTGCCGGACGCCCGGGGCACCTGGGGTGCTGCCGCGCGGGTCGTGCAACACGCCCTGCTGCACCTGTACGGGCCGGAGTCGGCGACGTTCTCCTGCCCGGTGGCGATGGCCGACGGGGCGGCGGCGTTGCTCAGCACGCCCGACGTCGACGCCACGGTCCGCGACGCGTGGCTGCCCCGGCTGATCTCCACGGACCCGGCCACGGCGATCACCAGCGGGCAGTGGATGACCGAGTCGCAGGGTGGCTCCGATCTGGGCCGTTCCAGCACGCTCGGCCGACCCGCGGCGGACGGTTCGTGGCGGCTGACCGGGGAGAAGTGGTTCTGCTCCGCCGCCGACGCGGCGATGGCGGTGGCGCTGGCCCGGCCGGAGGGCGCCGGGCGGGGCAGCCGGGTGCTCGCCCCGTTCCTCGTGCCCCGGTACGCGGTCGACTCACCGTTGGCCGACGGCGCGGCGCCGGGCGCACCCGCACCGGGTGTCACAGTGCACCGGCTCAAGGACAAGCTCGGCACCCGGGCGCTGCCCACCGCCGAGATCGGCCTGCGCGACGCGTACGCCCTCCCGCTGGGTGATCCGGCGGTGCCCGGTCTGGCCCGGGCGATGACCCTGGTCGTGGTGACCCGGGTGCACAACGCCGCGGCGGCGGCCGGCGGGATGCGACGGGGTCTCGCCTACGCCCGCGCGTACGCCGAGGTGCGGCACGTCGCCGGCGGCCCGTTGGTGTCCTCGCCGCTGCACCGCGCCACCCTGGGCACGCTCGCGGTCGACGCGGCGGGCGCGTTCGCCCTCGCCGGGCACGCTTTCGCCCTGCTCGGGCGGGTCGAGGTCGGCGCCGACCCGGAGGCCGCGGCGGAGCTGCGCATCGTGGCGCCGTTGGCAAAGTTGGCCACCGGACGGCTCGCCGTCAGCTCCGCCAGCGAGTACGTGGAGAGCTTCGGCGGGGCCGGCTACGTGGAGGACACCGGCGTGCCGCGGCTGCTGCGCGACGCTCAGGTGCTGCCGATCTGGGAGGGCACCACCAATGTGCTGGCCCTGGACGTGCTGCGCGCGCTGACCCGGGAGGACGCCGGGGCGCCGCTGCTGAGCCGGCTGGCCGCCGCCGTCGACCTGGCGCGGCCGCTGTCGCCGGTGCTGGCCGACACCCTGGCCGCCGTCGCCGCGCAGTTGGCGGAGACCATCACCGCGGTGACCGTCGACCCGGGGGCGTCGGCGGTGCTCGCGGGCGCCCGCGGTCTGGCGTTGCGCCTGGCGTACGCGCTGACCACCGCGTTGCTCGTCGAGCACGCCGCGTGGGGGGACGAGCAGGCGGAGTTGGCCGCCCGGCTGTGGGCGCGCCGCTGGCTGCGGCACGAGGAGATCGCCGAGGACGCCCACCACCACCTCGACCTGCTCTGCTGACCGGCCGGCGCGAGCGGACGGGTGGGCGGCCATGTCGGTGCTGATCGAGCTGGGTGACGACCGGGGCGCGCCCCTGGAGGAGCGCCGGCCACCGCCGCAGGTGTCCCGCCGGTGGCGGGTAGCGGTGCTGGTGGCGGCCTGTGTCCTACTCGGCGGTGCCGCCCCGGCCGCGCGCCTGACGCCCCAGGTCGGGCCGCCGGTGCCCGCCCGGGCGACAGTGCTCGGCGCGGGGCCGCTGCTGCTGGTCGTCGACCCCGACCCGAACCCGCCGACGCTGAGCGCCTACGACGCGGCCGCGCCGGACGGCCCGCCGCGGTGGCGGGTCACCGTGCCGCCCGCCGCCGGGTGGTCCGCCGAGGTCGCCGGTGACCTGTTGCTGCTGGTCGAGCGCGACCAGGCGCTCGGAGCACGGGTGACCACGGCGAGGTCGTTGCGTACCGGCCAGCCGTTGTGGCGGCGACCCGAGCGGGTGTACGCGGCCGGGAACGCGGCGGTTGCGGTGAGGGAGGTGCGCAGCGCCGCCGAACCGGGACGGCGGGTCGAGGGCACGGTGCACGGCGTCGACCCGGCCACCGGCGCGACCCGGTGGTCGGTCCCGCTGCCCTCCACGGCGGTGCTGCGGGCGCTGCCCGGCCTGCCCGGGCGGGTGCTGCTGGTGCAGGACGACGGACTGGCCCGGCTGCTCGACGCCCGCGACGGCACCGAACGTGGGCGGGGACAGCTTCCGCCGGCCGACTACGGCCCGGACAATCCCCAGGTCGTCGGGGCGCACCTGGTGCTGCGTCACCCGAGCGGAGGCGCGGTGGCGCTGACCGGCTACGACCTACCCGGGCTGGCACCGCGCTGGCGGACGCCGGCGCAGCCGGGTGAGTTGACGCTGCGGCCCTGCCAGGGCCTGATCTGCGGGCAGGACGAGCAGGGACGCTGGGCGATCGACGCGGGCACCGGGGTGCGGGTGTGGACGTGGCCGGCCGGGGCGCGCTGGCGCACCGTGGCGGGCCCACGGGTCGCCACGGAACCTTTGGTGGTGCTGGGAATGGCGGCGGACGGCAGGCGCTCCCTGGTCGCGACGGTGGGACGCGACGGTCATCGGGTGTCCGCGGTGCTCCCGGCGGGTGTGACCGACTGCCGACGGGTCGGCGCCGGGCTGATCTGCCGCGACGGCACGGCCCGTGTGACGTTCTGGCCCCTCGACGCCCCCTGACCCCGGGTCAGCGCAGGGGGCCTCGGGCAACGGCCGCGCGCATCGTCCCCGGATCGCCGGCTGGGACGAACTCCAGCCACCAGGTGGCGCCGGCGGCGGCCAGCTCACCGAGGTAGGCCCGTTCGGTGCGCTCGTCGGAACGGCGCCGCCGACCGCCGACCGCCACGTCGAACGGCTGACCGTCGGCGCGCGTCGACGGCAGGGCGTTCGCCAGGTCGTGTACCTCGTCGGGGGTGAAGTCGGACCACCCGTCGGTGTCGGTGAGCTTGTACGGCACGATGCCGTCGGCGCGGGCGGCCCGGCGGCGCACCGCCCCGGCCTGGGTACTCCCGCCGACCCAGACCGGCACCCGCGGTGACTGCACCGGCGCGGGCCGCAGCGACACCCCGTCGGCGCGGTAGTGGGTGCCCTGGTGGTTGACCCGCCCACCGCTGAGCAGCCCGGTCAGCAGGTCGAGACCCTCGTCGAGCATCGCGGCCCGCACGGACACCTCGGTCTGCTCGCCGAAGGCGGCCAGGCCCCGGTCGCCGGGGTCGCCGACACCGACCGCCACGGTGGCCCGGCCCGCGCTGAGGTGGTCGAGGGTGAGGACCTCCCGCGCCAACTTCGCCGGGCGACGCCGGGGCAGCGCGGTGACAGTGGTGCCCAGTCGCACCCGGTCGGTGCGCCCGGCGATCGCGGCGAGGACCAGCCATGGGTCGTAGGTGAACGGCTCGTCGCCGGAATAGTGGATCAGATAGTCCTCCAGGAACACGCCGTCCCATCCGGCGCGCTCGGCCAGCTCACCGAGCTCGACCAGGGTGGACACCGCGACCGAGGACCCGCCGCAGGAGATCTCCAGACCGTGTCTCATCCACCGACCGTAGGGCGGGGGCCCGACACTCGGCCGCGGCGAGTGTCGCGGGGCCGGAGTTGTCGGACCTCGGCGGCATACTGCCGGCGTGACAGCTTCTGCCGACCTCGCGATGGTCAACCTCGACAGTTCCGATCCCGCCGGCCACGCCGCGTTCTACCACGAGGCGCTGGGCTGGGAGGTCACCCACAGCCAACCGGAGTACGCGATGATCAGCTCCGGTGGCGTCTCCATCGGCTTCGGGCTGGTCGAGGGCTACCGACCGCCCTCCTGGCCGGACCAGACCGGTGACAAGCGCTACCACCTGGATCTCTACGTCGACGACCTGGCGGCGGCGGAGGAGAAGTTCGTCGCCGCGGGCGCGTCGAAGCCGGCCTTCCAGCCCGGTGGTGAGCGGTGGGTGGTGCTTCTCGACCCGATCGGGCAGCCGTTCTGCATCTGCCCGCGTCCGCAGGGCTGACGCCGCCCGCGCTGCTCAGCCGCGGCAGCGCCGCCCGGGCTGCTCAGCCGCGACGACGTGACCGGGCCGCCCACACCGCGTAGGCCGGGTCACGGTCGAGGTTGTGCCGGTCCCGGTCGTAGCGGCGGGTGGTGCGCGGGTCGGCGTGCCCCATGGCGTCCTGCACGTCCTCCAACGGCACGCCCTCCGAGCGGGCCGTGGTGGCGAAGGCGTGCCGCAGCGAGTGTGGGGACAGCTTCGCCCAGGCCGGGATGCCGGCGGCGCGGGCGAGCCGACGGACCATCCGGAACACCGAGTGCCGATCCAGTCGGGCGCCGCTGGCGGTGACCAGCAGCGGGCCGGTGAGCTGCGGCACCGGCACGCCGGTGGTGGCGGCCCGCTGGGCCAGGTAGGCGTCCAGCGCGTGCCCGGTGCCGGGGGTGAGGGCGCGGCGACGTTGTTTGCCGCCCTTGCCGACGAAGCGCACGCTGCGGTGGCCGCGTTCGGTGCCGAGGTCGGTCAGGTCCAGCGAGATCAGCTCCCCGACCCGCAGACCCAGGTCGGCGAGGAGCGCGAGCGCCGCCCGGTTGCGTACGGCGGTCGCGCCGGTGTCCGCGTCGGCGGCGCTGAGCAGGGCGTCCACCTCCTCGGGGGTGAGCCCGACGGTGGCGGAGTGGTCCCGGTCGACGCGGGGGCGGTCGGCGCCGGAGACCGGGTTGGCCGGCACAGCGCCCAGTTTGACCAGGAAGTCGTACCAACTGGACAGCGCCGAGAGTCTGCGCGCGACGGTCGCCGGGGTCAGTGGTCGGCCGCTGCGCGCGCCGACGCTGCTCTCCAGCGCGCGGGCGTACTCGTTGACGTGCAGGAACGTGGCCCGCAGCGGGTCGAGGTCGTGGCCGGCGCACCAGTTGAGCCAACCGGTGACGTCACGTCGGTACGCGTCGCGGGTGTGCTCGGACAGCCGCCGGTTGCGCAGCCACGCCTCGGTGACCTCGACCGGCCCGCTCGGCAGCGCCGGTGGCGCGGACGGGCGGGCGAGCACCGGAGCGTCGGAGAACACCATGTGAAAAAGGCTCTCAGCCTCGGGTGGGATCGGCGTGCAGGCGCGCCGATCCCACCCGTCACCGTGTCGTATCAGGCGTTGATTTCTCGGCGGCCGGCCCCGTTGGCCTGGATGGTCACCCGGCGGGGCTTGGCGCGCTCGGCGACCGGGATGCGCAGCGTCAGCACCCCGTTCTCGTACCCGGCCTCCAGCTTGTCGGTGTCGAGCGTGTCGCCGAGGAACAACTGCCGGGTGAAGGTGCCCATCGGGCGTTCGGCGGCGACCAGTTCGACGCCGTCGCCGGCGGGCCGGCGACGCTCGGCGCGGACGGTGAGCACGTTGCGCTCGACGGTGCAGTCGATGGTGTCCGGATCGACGCCGGGCAGGTCGAACGCCGCGTAGAAGTGGTCGCCGTCGCGGTAGGCGTCCAGGTGCATCGTCGCGGGACGGGCCGCCGTACCGAAGAACTGCTCGGCGAGCCGGTCGATCTCGCGGAACGGGTCGGTACGCATCAACATCGTCATGCCTCCTCGGTTCTCCTGGCCGAAGGTGATGAGTTGAGCCGGGGTGACTCAACTTCCTCTTTTTATTTAGCGCGTCCGCGCGCCGACGTCAACTGCTCAGGACAGCCGCTTTTCAAACCAGTGGTCGGCGTAGGGGCCCTGCGAGTACGCCGGGATCTCGGCGTAGCCGTGCCGGGCGTACAGGGCGCGGGCCTCGACCAGATCGTGCCGGGTGTCGAGCCGGATGCGGTGCGCCCCGGCCGTGCGGGCCTGCTCCTCCACGGCGGCCAGCAGCGCGGTGCCCCCACCGGCGCCGCGATGCTCGGAGCGGATGAACACCCGGGTCAGCTCGGCCCAGCCCGGCTGCCAGCGCAGCCCGGCGCAGCCGGCCAGGTCGGGGCCGTGGTGGGCGAGCAGAAGCAGCCCGGTCGGCGCGGTCAGGTCGTCGCTGGGCAGCTCGGCCAGGGCCGCGTCGACCTCGCCGGGCAGGGCCGGGCGACGGTGATAGCGAACCACCATCTCGCTCATGTACTCACGCAGCAGGAGCACCGCGTCGGGGTGGTCGGGCCGGCTGGTGCTGGTCGTCCAGGTTGGCCGGGCGGTAATGGTCACCTGTTGATCATCACCGCCCCGTCAACGGCTTATCCGGTCGTGCGGGTTCGCGTACCCGGTGTCGCGGGCTCGCCGATGCACAGCAGCGGCCAGTCGGCCAGGTCCCGCAGCAACTGCCGGTCGTGGGTGGCGACGACGACGGCGGCGCTCGTGTCGCGGATCGCGGCGGTCAGCTCGTCGGCCAGCGTCGACGACAGGTGGTTGGTCGGCTCGTCGAGCAGGATCAGCGTGGGCCGCCCGGCCAGCACCAGCGCCAGGTCGAGGCGGCGCTGCTGCCCCTGCGACATCCGCCCGACGGGCGTACGCGTCGCGGCGGAGTCCAGCAGCCCGAGCGATCCGAGCGACACGGTCTCGGCGGCGGGTAGCACCCCAAGCGACACCAGTCGTCCCACCTGGCGGGCGTACACCTCGTCGGCGGTGAGTTCGGGGGCCTGTCCGGCGGTCTCCTGGGTGAGCCGGGCGATCCGGGCCTCCCTCGCCGTCCAGGCGTACCCGTCGGTGGGTTCGAGCGCTCCGGCGAGCACCGCGAGCAGTGTGGACTTCCCGGCGCCGTTGGGCCCGGTGACGAGCAGCCGTTCACCACCGTCGATGGTGAGGTCGACCGGACCGGCGAGCCGCCCGTCGACGGCGACGCCCTGCGCCCGTACCTGCGGCGCGCCCGGCCGTACGCCGAGGTCCGGCACCCGCAGCGTCGGCGGTGGTTTCGGTACGTCGATCCGGTGTGCCTGGAGCGCGTCCTGCTGCCGGTTCAGGGCCTGCACGACGCCCGGCGCGCGGGACTGGCGTTGGTGCTTGCCGGTCCCCTTGTCCGGCCGCCAGCCGGTGGAGAGCCGGTCGCGGGCCTTCGACACCGCGTCCTGGAGTCGTCGACGCTCGGCCTGCTGCTGCTCGTACTCCTGCTCCCAGTGCTCCCGCTCGCGTCGACGGGCGTCCTGCCAGGCGTCATAACCGCCGGCGTAGAGCCGCGCCTTTCCGTCGTGGGTGGGGTCGAGGTCGAGGAACCGGTCCGCGACGTCGCGCAACAGCGCCCGGTCGTGGCTGACGATGGCGAGACCGCCGTCGTGCTCGCGAAGCCGGCGGGTCAGGAAGTCCAGGCCGTCGGCGTCGAGGTGGTTGGTCGGCTCGTCGAGCAGCAGCACGTCGTGGCGCGCGCCGAGCAGGCATGCCAGCCGCACCCGGTAGCGCTGCCCCACCGACAGTGTCGCCAGGGGGCGGTCGCGGTCGGTGCAGGCGTCGAGGGCCTCCAGTGCCACGTCGACGCGGCGTTCGGCGTCCCACGCGTCGAGCCGGGTGGCCACGTCGAGCGCGGCGGCGTAGCGGTCCCCGGCGCTCGGACCACCCTCGGCCAGCGCGAGGGTTGCCTCGTCCAGCGCGGCGAGGGCGGCGAGCGACGCGGCCAGCGCCTCGGACGCGAGGGTGCCGACCGTCTCACCGTCGCGGGCGGGCAGCTCCTGACGGGCCAGACCAATCGTGCCGGCCCGCTGCACGGTGCCGTCGTCCGGCGTGATCAGCCCGGCGAGGACGTGCAGCAGCGTCGTCTTGCCGCTGCCGTTCTCGCCGACGACCGCCACCCGCGACCGGGCGGAGACGGTTACCGAGACGTCGGTCAGGACGCGACGGGACCCGCGGGTCACGGTGACGGTGGTGGCGCGCACGTGCGCGCTGCCGGCCTCGACGGGCCGGGACATGGTTTCGGGGTTCGGGGTGAGGTTCAACGGTGCTCCGCAGCTCGCGATGGAGCCGGGCAGCAGCTAACGGCCGCCCGGCGGGAACCGGGACGGCGAGCGCGAATTCAGCAGAAGGAAGGGCGCCGCCGTCAGCGGGCGGAGCGGACCTTCTGCGACCAGATACCTCGTGCCATGACGGCGATGTTAGCAACCTCGGCGCATCAAATCCCGAGGGTTTCGCCCACCCCGTGGTCAGCGCGACACGAGGTGGGCGGGGGGGGGGGGGGAATGCCAGCCGCTTACCGGCGAGGGCGGGGCAGCAGGGCGATCAACGCGACCGCCACGGCCACGTGCGTCGCGCCGAGGGCGAGCTTGGCGGCGCCGGTGGCCTCGACGCTGAGCACGGGGACGAAGGACAGCACCGTCACGACGATCGCCAGCGAGATCCAGACCGGTCGAGCGACCCGGGTGGCGAACCGCTCCAGCAGTGCCAGCGCCGCCCAGCCGAGCAGGGCGGCCCCCAGGGCGATCATGACGATCGCGCCGGCCCCGATGACAGTGGCGGGCTGGCCCGGGCTCTCGACGGTGTAGTCGACTCCGGCCAGCGCGCCGATCGCCCAGATGGCCAGGGGTGCCACGACGGCGGCGGCGACGCCGACGGCGCGGCGGCGCAGTGGTGAGGGGGCGGGGGTCGTGACGGTGGCAGCACTCATGACGGCTCCTCGTTCAGGGGAAGTGAACGAGTACGACCGTAACAGATAGTCTTGTTCGGAACTATCTTTCTCGGAACTAACAGCCGGAGCGGGCCCCCGGCGCGTACGGGGAGGTGTTGGCCAGTGGTCCGCCCACCAGCCCCAGAAGGGCCCGCAGGAACACCTCCCGGTCCTGCTCGGGCAGGGTTGCCAACACGTCGTCCTGGATGCGCCGGACCACCTGTTGCGCTTGCCGCAGCACCTGCTCCCCCGCCGGAGTCACCGCGACCAGTCGGGCGCGCCGGTCCGTTGGCACCGGACGGCGCTCGGCCAACCCGGCCCGTTCCAACTGGTCGAGCGTCACCACCATCGTGGTCTTGTCCACACCACACCGCTCGCCGATCTCCCGCTGGGTCAGGTCACCGGTGCGGGCCTGCGCCAGCACGTAGTGCGCCCGCGGCGAGATGCCCAGCTCGGCCAGGCCGGCGGCGTGCTCGGTCTGCAACGCGTGACTCGCCCAGGAGAGCAGGAACAACAGGTCCGGCGGGCCGTCGGAGGGCGTGCAGGAGGTCATGCGCCGAGGCTAGCAAGATCCTCCGCAACCAGGCGGTTCGCGCAGCCGACGTTCAGAGCCGCTGGTAGATGCCGTGCTCGCGGGTGAGCAGCTGCTCGTCGATCAGATACCGGCGCAGCGTCGCGTGATCCGACCCGCCGGCGGCGCACCACGGCTTGAGCGCGTCGTCGACGGCCCGCTCCGGATAGCGGGTGTCCGGCTCGAACGACTGCTCGGCGATGTGCGCGAGCAGGACCCGCCGCCGGCCCCGCTGCGCCGGTAGGCCCACCAGGGCGCCCGCGCGCAGGAAGGTCCGCAGCACCGGGTCGACGCCGGGTTCGGCGACATCGGCCGGGCGGCTGTCGCGCGCGGTTGCCCGCAGCGACGCCTCGTCGGCCGCGAGCGCGCCGTCCGCGCCGGTCACGAGGCCCGCGTCGGTGAGCCGTCGGATCCCGGTGATCACCGCCCGCGCCGGCAGGCCGGTCCGCTCGGCGACCTCGGTCGCGCTGGTCGCACCCAGCACGATCGCCGCGAAGATCCGTCGCCGTCCGTCGTCGGCCAGGGCCCCGGCCAGCACATGCGCAGTCACGCCGGTCACCCTTGCATCAGCGGTACGCGCGCCGCCACGCGATTTCCAGCCCGCCCAGTCGGTCTGCCGTCTGCTCAGTCGGTGTGCGGCGCGCTCCGCGGCTGCTCGGCGACGAGCAGCACCCGGCGCAGCAGGTCGGAGAGGTGTCGTCGCTCGGTCGCGGTGAGCGCGCCGAGTAGGCGGTGCTCCTCGGCGCCCTGGACCTCCATCGCCCCGCGCCACGCGGCCTGGCCCGCCTCGGTGAGCTCCACGTCGACGCGCCGACGGTCGACTGTCGACGGAATCCGGCGTACGAAGCCCCGCCGCAGCAGCGCGTCCACCCGCGCGGTGATCGAGGCGGGGGCCATCGTGAGGTCCGCGGCGAGGTCGGAGGGTGCGGCCCGGCCACCGCGACCGGCCAGGGCGTGCAGGGTGTCGTACTCGTGGGCCGGCAGGTCGAGGTCGACCAGGACCCGCTCCTTGACTGCCCGCAGATGCCGGGTCAGTCGGATCATCCTGGTCACCGCCCCCTCGACGTCCGCGTCGAGGTCGGGCACCACGGGCAGCCAGCGCTCGATGTGCCGGTCGACGGCGTCCGGAGTGGTGGTCACCGTGCCAGCTTACCTCAACGTCGAAATATTCATTGCCGAAATATTCGATGTCGAAGTATGTTGTGGCAATGGTTCACCCTCTGCGCAACCGACCCTTCCGGCTGCTGTTCCTGGGCCGCACCATCTCCGCCCTCGGCGACGCGGTGGTGCCCGCCGCGCTGGCGCTGGCCGTGCTGCGGGCCACCGGCTCCACCGGCGCGCTGGCCGTCGTCCTCGCCGCGGCGGTCGTCCCCCGACTGGTCCTGCTGCCGTTCGGCGGCGTGGTGGCCGACCGGTTCGACGCCCGCCGGGTCGCCCTCCTGGCCGACCTGGTCCGCTGCGCGACGCAGCTCGCGGTCGGCGTGGAGTTGCTCGGCGGCGACCCGTCACTGACCACCGTGGTGGTGGCGTCCGCGCTCGGCGGCACCGCCTCGGCGTTCGCCATTCCGACCGCGTCCCCGCTGGTCGCCGGCACCGTCGAACCGGCCGACCGGCAGCGGGCCAACGCCCTCATGGGGATCACCGCCAACACCAGCCGCCTCGCCGGCCCGGCGCTGGCCGGCGCGCTGGTCTGGGCCGCCGGACCCGGCTGGGCGTTCATCCTGGACGGCGCGTCGTTCGCGCTCAGCGCCGCGCTGCTCGCCCTGGTGCGGGTCCGCCACGTGCCGGTGCCCCGCCGTTCCGTCCTCGCCGACCTGCGGCACGGCTTCGGCGAGGTACGCGCCCGCGACTGGTTCTGGACCAGTCTGCTCGGGCACGGGGTGTGGAACGGCGCCGCCGCCGTGCTGATGACCCTCGGGCCGGCCGTCGCCATCGACCGCCTGGGCGGCGAGACGACCTGGGTGCTGCTGTTGCAGGCCGGCGCTATCGGGATGCTGACCGGATCGCTGCTGGCCGGGCGGGTTCGGCTGCACCGGCCGGTGCTGCTGGCCAACCTCGGGCTGGCCTGCTACGCCGCGCCGCTGTTCCTGCTCGCCGTCGCCGCGCCCGCCCCCGCGGTGATCGCCGCCTACGCGGTGGCGCTGACCGCCCTCGGTTACCTCAACCCGGTGTGGGAAACCGTCGTGCAGCACCACTTCCCGCCGGAGGTCCTGGCCCGGGTCACCTCGTACGACTGGCTGGTGTCGCTGGGCGCCATGCCGCTGGGCTACGCGCTGGCGCCGTTGGCCGCCGACGCGTTCGGCGCACCCGTCCCGCTGGCCGTCGCGGGGCTGCTGGTCCTCGCCTCCTGCGCGGGCACCGCGCTCGTTCCCGGCGTACGCCGTCTCACCTGGCCGGCGACCCCGCAACCGCAACCGGCCGACCCCGCTGGCGTCCGTTGATCAGATCGAGCGTCGATGCGCGGCGGCCGACGACCGGGCCCACCCACGACAACGGCTCCCGGCGCTGGCGGGGAGCCGTTGTGCGAAGTGGTCGGTCAGCCGGCGTCGCGGGCCATCGCGACGAAGCCGCGCCACGACTGCGGGCTGAACCTCAGCGTGCCGCCGTCACGGTCCTTCGTGTCACGCACCAGGACCACGCCCGGAAGGTTGTCGGCAACCTCGACACAGTCACCGCCGTTGCCGCCGCTCTTCGTGCTCTTCCGCCACCGCGCACCGGTCATGTCCATGATGCTGCCGCTTCTCTGAGAAGGTCCAACGAACGCCCTCGGGGCAGGGCCTCGCCGCGAATACGCTCCCACCGTCGTTCCAGGCTAACAAGATCCGACGTTTGATCGAGGATCTGCGCCCGTGCCGCGCTGTCGACGTGCGCGACCCGTGACCCGTCCGGCATGTCGGCGATGGTGAACGGTCCGTCGAGCCCGGGGTAGCTGGGCGCGTCCGCCGGGACGATGTGGAGTTGCACGGTGTCCGCCTCGGCGTGCCCGAGCAGGCGCGCGAGTTGCACCGCCATCATCGAGCGGTCGTCGCCGACACGCCGCCTCAGCACCCCCTCGTCCAGCACGGCGATCAGCAGCGGGCCGGCTCCCCGGCCGAGGATCGCCTGCCGGTTGATCCGCGCCTCGGCGAACTCGGCGACCGCCTCCGGTGTCAGCACCCCACCGGCCAGGGTCGCGCGGGCGTACGCCTCGGTCTGCAACAGCCCGGGCACCCACGCGAGCTGGAACGACCGCAGCGTCACGGCCTCACGTTCCAGGTCGACCCACGGCCGGAACCACACCGGCTCACGGCGACGGACCACGTCCGGCCACAGCGCGTCGGCGTCCTTTGCCAGCAGCCCCGCCACGGTCGCACGGTGTCGGCTCTGGGGAATGTGCCCCGGGTTCGCCCACCTGGCGACGGTCTTCGGGTGCACGCCGAGCTGACCTGCGAGACTCTCGGCGGTATGACCCGCTGCGGCCAGCGCCGCGACAAAGGCGTGGTTCATGCCGTCCCTCCCCTGGAACAAACCAGCTGCTCCGAAGAGATTAGTTAACGCTGTGTGTTTGTCCAGCAACCCCCGGCAAAGTGCGGTGTAGACGGTGCTGCGACGAGCGGGAGAAGCTGTGCGCAACGAGATACGGGATGCTCTCAGAGCCGGTGACATGGTCCTGTTGACCGCCGCCGCGAGCATTCAATTCAGCAGGTCCACACCGGTCCGGCGGTGCGCAACCGTGGGGGTCGGCTGATGCCCGAGCGTCCGAAGCACTCCCCGTTGCGCCCGTCGTGGCGCTGCCCGGTCTGCGGCATCCTGTGGCCCTGCTCGGCCGCGAAGCTGCGCCTGCTCGGCGAGTACCGCGGGGACCGGTCCGGCCTGTTGATCCATCTGGCCAAGATCCAGGAGGAAGCCACGGCCGATCTCACCAAGCTCAACCCGGACGTCGCGCTGCCCGATCTGACCCCGCGTTTCGTCGGCTGGGCGGAGACCCGCTGAGGCGCTCGTCAACCACCTCCAGGGGTCGGTAGGAGTCAGCGCCATGCGGGAGACTGACGGCGTGACGACCCGCCCCGGGATGAGGCCGGCCAGATGAGCCGACCATTCAGGATCGTCGTCGCCGTGTTCGCCGCGGTGGGCGCCATCCTGATGTACGTGGGGGTCACCACCGAGGTCAACTCCATGTCGGGGCCGTTCACCGTCACCCGGACCGCCGTCGACTTCCGGACCCTCGTCGCGAAGGGGGTGGTCTTCTTCGCCCCCCTCGACCCCATGACCGCCCCCATGATGGACGCGGTGACGCCGCTGATCCGCTGGGTCGTGATCCTGCTGGTCGGGGTGTCGACGTACCTGGCCTGCGGCCTGGTCACCCGGCGGACGCACCCGTTCATCGCGGCGATGGTCGGCGCGGCCGCCGCCCTCGCCGCCACGGCGATCGGGGACCTGCTCTGGTGGGCCACCCTCGTGGTCCGCGTCCACACCGCCCCCACCGGTTGGTACGACAACGAGGCACTGGACCATTCCACGCTCCTCGCCAGCGCGCACCTGACGCTGACCGGCTGGACGTCCGACGCCCTCTTTCTCGGCTGCCTGCTGGCGGGCGCGAACGCTTCCCTGGTGGGTTGCACCAGCCTGGCGATACTGCTGCTGGACCGGCTCAGGAAAGACACCGGCGAAGGTGACGACGAGGCCCGGGACGCGGCTGATGACGAGGGCGACGCCGAGGCCCAGGACGCGGTTGTCGATACCGAGCTCCGCGTTCCGCTGATCGGCGACGTGCGAGGACGCAGCGCGAATCTTGCTCTGGCCGGCGTCCTTCCGGTGCTGGTGCTCATGCTGATCAACGGCACCCAGGCGGTGTGGGACAGCTATTCGGGGAGAGGGTTCCTGGCGCTGCTCAGGGTGTTCCTGTCCCGCCCCGCCCTGTCCCCGCCGCCCCGCGTACGCGATGACGTGGAGTACCGGCTGACGCACGAGATCGATCCGAATCCCCTGTCGATGGACGTATGGGTGCACAGGTCGGTGCTCGCCCTCGCCCTGCTGGTGGTGCTGTGGCTCCTGCTCTGGGCGCTGCTCGCCGGCCTGCCGAACTCCGGGCACCGCCTCGGGCTCGTCATCGTCTGTTGGGGTGCCACGATCGCAGCGTCCGCGCTGACCGCGACGTCCGATGTCCTCGTCGACTGCGCGGTCTCGGACTCCCCCACCGGCTGCGCGCCCTGGGAGTCCCTGGGCCTGCAATTGACCTCCTCGCTGCGGTTCGGCGCGGCCTGGGGTTGGCTCGTCGCGCTGCCCGTGCTGCTGGCCCGTCGGCTCCTCGACACCGACTCGTCCATCGATACGCAGGAGACTCCGGTCCATGAGTCCACGTAACAAGCGTCCGCGTCGCCGTAAGGCCCCGGTGTCGCCCCCCGTGCCGGCAACCGTCGCCTGGTGGAAACGCCCCGTCACCTGGCTGCTGACGATCGTGGTCGGTGCCGTCGCCGCCTGGCTCGGCGCCGTCGTTCTCGGCGCGATCAACCAGTGGAAGCCCGCGAACGAGCTGGCCGAGCAGTTGGCCGGGCGGGGGCCTGTCGTCGTCCTGGACGTGAAGCACGTTCCCTACCCGCAGGAGGGTGCGCTCGACTACGTCTACCCCGCCGGCGCCGACCTGGCTCGCCTGGACGCCAAGCGGCCGGACGATCCGACCGTCGAGGCCGGCGCTGTCGACATCGAACGGAGCACCTGGGAGATCACCCTTGTCGGCACCCGGGACGAGGCCGGCGAGGCCGTCGACCTGCGGCCCGTCCTCGTCGAGCCCTGCCGCCCCCCGCTCACCGGGATCCGGGAGCCCAACCGCTCCCAGGGCGACTCCGAGAAGATCGTGCTCGTGACACACGTGGATCGACCGAATCCCCGCATGCTCGTCGACGACCCGGATGGCGAGGATGCCGGTACCCCGTTCTTCGCCACCCACAAGATCACCCTGCCCAAGGGTGAGAAGAACGTCATCCAGGTACGAGCGCTCAGCGCGAAGCAGCACTGCCGATGGCGACTGGAGCTGGACTACCTCGCCGACGGACGACGCCAGACAATGGTGATCTCGGCACCCGGCGACAAACCGTTCGAGGTGACCGGGCGCGCGGACGACTCGGCCTACCCCGGGGTCTACCTCAGTCCGTTCGACGATTGTCGGGCCAAGGACGGCACGAAGACCGATCGGCTGCGCATCACCGGCGCCGAGTACGCGCAGATGCTGCGCGACGGGCGCAGGTGCCCCTACTGACAGCTGGCCGTCCACCAGCTGCGGTCCCCACCCCCGGATCGCCGGCCCACACCCTCCACCGGGCCTGACCCGCGCAAAGTTGCCGGACCGGTAAACCTCGCGAGCCGATGTGGTGTCTTGCTGGTTGACGAGGCCGGGAGGTCAGATGAGGGATTCGCGTGGGGCGGAGTTCGACGACTTCGTTCGCTCACGGTCGGGGGTGCTGTTGCGGGTTGCCTTCCTGCTGACCGGGGACCGGCACGCGGCGGAGGATCTGCTCCAGGAGGTGCTGGAGCAGATGTACGTGCGCTGGCGTCGGGTGCAGAGCAGCCCGGAGGCGTACGCGCGACGTGCGCTGGTCAATCGGTCGATCAACCGGTGGCGGTGGCGTGCCCGGCGTCCGGAACAGTCGCTGGGCGACCACGACTGGGTTGCCCGGGACCACGCCGACGTGGTGGCGGTTCGCGAGCTGGTCGTCGGGGCGCTGCGGGCGTTGCCGGCTCGGCAGCGGGCCGCTGTCGTGCTCCGCTACCTGGAAGACCTGCCGGTCACCGACGTCGCGGCGGCGATGGGCTGCTCCGAGGGTGCGGTGAAGAGTCACGCCTCCCGTGGGTTGGCTCGGCTACGAGAGGTGCTGGCCGGATCGAACCTCGTCATGCCCATGACTGGAACCGGGAGTTCGCGATGACCATGAACGACAGTGACGTGCGCGGCATCCTGCACCGCGCGACGGATGACCTGGTCAGCCCGCCGGGCCTGCTCGCTGAGGTGCGTCGGGGTGGGCGGCGGCGGGTGGTGCGCCGACGGGCCGTGTTGGCGGCCCTCTGCGCGGCCGTGGTGGCCGTGCCCGTGGCCGGCGTCCTCGACCTGACCGGCAACGCCGGAGACACACCTGTCGCCTCACCGCTGCTCGACCAGCCCACTCGCGGCGATCTGGCCGCCGACCAGGGATACCTGCGACAGGTCCGCCAGGTGTGGCAGCGCCGGATCAAGGAGGTCGAAAATCGGACGCGCGGCGAGCCGCACGTCGTGTGGGCAGGGGGTACGCCTGCCGGCCCGGCCGCCTACGTCGCTCACGCCACCGCGCGCGGTATGACGGTGGGGTTCGTCGAACCCACCGCCGACGGGCCGCGCGTCCGCACCCTGACGCAGGCCACCGACACCGGAACCGACGGCCTCGAGCAGGCGGCACTGCTCGGACCGCGGCGCGACGTGCTCCTCGTGCTGGACTTCGGGCAACCGGCGGAGTTCTCCCCGCAACTGCGCTACAAGCCCGATGGCAAGGTGGAGCGGACGTTCGAACCGGTGGTGTTCCGAGACGGTGCGGCGGTGCTGTCGGTGCCGCCACAGCACACGAAGCTCACCGTCGCGCTCTCCCGGCTTCCCGTTGAACGGCAGAACATGATTCACATCGACGGCACACGCGAGATCCTCTTCCCCGACGACAAGGATCGGCCGGCATCACCGGTGCTTCGGCACACGTTGCCTGGCGCCGAGGAGGTCTGGGGCGCCGATCCGGCTGTCCAAGAAATGGGCACGCCGACCGAAGCCCTCGTCGAATACATCGACCCTGTCGGAGTGCACACGCACAACGGCTCTCCCCGCCTGGTGGTCTACGGGGCAACGCCCGGCGGCCGGCGGCTCCTCGTGGAAACCATTCAGTACGACGACGACCCGTCCCGCGTCATCGCGCTGCTCGCCCGCAAGTATCTTCCGTTCGAAGCGGTGGCCAGCACGACCGCGGACTGGTCGGCACCCCTACCTGTGCGGCTGCGACTGCCCGACGACCAGGGCGTTCTCGTCGCCGCCGAGGGGTCAGCGCTGAGCTACCGGGTCGGCGACGGCCAGTGGCAGGACGCCGGCCGCAACGCGGCACTCCTGCCCGCGACCGCGACCGACGTACGGGTCACCGACACCAACGGGACCATCACCAACGTCCCGGTCGCTTCCTGAATCAGCTCCCCGACAACCGTAAATACCGCGCTCACCGACGCTCTGATGGCTACCTTCACCCACAGGCCGGTTCGCCCGTCCCGGGTATCGGCAGCACGACGCCTCACCGCAGCCCTCAGCGAGGAGATTCGAGATGTCCGGCGCAGCGTCCGCCACGGCAGACGCTGCGTCGTTACGTCCCACCCAGCTGCTTCGCCGCAACAGGCCATTCCGTGCGCTCTTCTCGGCGAGGCTCGTCTCGTACGCGGGCGATTCACTCAGCCTTGTCGCGCTGATCTTCCACGTCGCCGAGACGACGGGTAAGGGACTGGCAGTCGCGCTTCTGCTCCTTGTCGGAGATTTCGCTCCATCCCTGTTGGGTCCCTTCACCGGCGCCCTCGCTGATCGGCTCAATCTCCGGCGGTTGATGGTCGTCTGCGAACTCATCCAAGCTGCGGTCCTGCTGGTCATCGTGCTGACAATGCCTTCGCTGCCGATGCTGCTGGCTCTTGTCGCGGTTCGCGCCACCGCGTCGCAGCTCTTCCAACCGGCGTCTCGGGCGGCGGTGCCGGCACTGGTCGGTGACCGTGACCTGGAAACCGCGAACTCCACCCTCGGGTTCGGCTCCAACGCGGCAGAGGCGGTCGGCCCCCTGCTCGCCGCGGCCCTGTTCCCGTTGGTCGGATTGCGTGGTGTGCTGCTCGTCGACGCCGTGACGTTCCTGGTCTCGGCCGTGCTGCTCGCGACGCTCCCCTCACTTCCGGCGGCAACCGGCGACGGGCGCCAGCCGTCCCTGCTGCGACAGGCCAGAGCGGGCATCGGTTATCTGTTGAGTGTTCCGACGGTGCGGGTGATCTTCCTTGGCTTCACTGCGGTGGTCGCCTTCAACGGGGTCGACGACGTGGCGCTGGTGCTGCTGGCCCAAAAGACCTTTCACGTCGGTGAATCCGCGGTCGGGCTGCTGCTGGGGGCGGTCGGTGTCGGACTGGTGGCCGGTTACGCCATGTTGTCCAGGTGGGGCACCCGGGCGTCGATGCCGCTGCTGCTGATCGCGGGCTTCGCCGTCAGCAGTGTCGGCAACCTGCTGACCGGGCTCGCCTGGGCCGTCGCCGCCGCGATCGGCCTGCAAGCCGTCCGTGGGTTCGGGTTGGCGGCCATGGACGTCGCCTCCAGCACGCTGCTGCAACGTACGGTGCCAGCGGGCATGCTCGGCAGGGTCTTCGGCAATCTGTACGGTGCGATCGGGATCGCCGCCGCGACGTCCTACCTCGCCGGTGGTGTCCTGCTGGACGCCACCTCCGCCCCGGTGACCCTGATAGTCGCGGGCGTCGGCGGACTGGTGGCCACCGGCGTCGTCGCGCTGCGACTGCCACGGGCGATGCGGCGCGCCGACGAGGATGACGCGACGCCCACACCATCCACCCCGACCATCGAGTAGATCGGGCGATCAGTTCGGGCCGTCGGTGCGCAGCCGTGCGTGCAGGTGCATGTCGTGCCAGCCGTCGGTGTGGCGAACCGACCCCCGGAGCACACCCTCCACCGGAAAGCCGGCCCGCGTGGCCACCCGGCACGACGCCGCGTTGCCGGTCGAGTGCTCCAGGGCCAGCCGGTGCAACCCGGCCCGCGTGAAACTCCACCGGGTGAGTTCCCCCAGCGCCTCGGTGGCGATGCCCCGACCACGCGCGGCGGGCAACAACCAGTACGACAGCTGCGCCGACGCCTCGTCCAGCAGCACGCCGCGCAACCCGACCTGACCCAACGGTCGGTCGTCGGCGTCGACGACGGCCCAACTGGCGGCCGTCTCGTCGTGCCAACGGCAGGCCCACTGCGCCGCCCACGCCCGCGCCTCATCGTCACTGTCGAGACGGCGCACGTGCCATCGCTGGATCGCCGGACAGCCGAATGCGGCCCGGACGGCCGGGGCGTCGTCGTCGCGCCACGGCCGCAGGGCCAGCCCGGGGCGTACCGGAAGGTGGGGTTGTTCCTGGGCGGCGAGGCTCCCGGCGGGCATGGCTGGTGCGACGAGCAGCGGCATCAGCCCATTATCGAGCCGCCGGCCTCACTCTCCGGTCGGGCCGCCCGCGAGTTCGGCGACCACGTCCAGGTGGCCCAGGTGGCGGGCGTACTCCTGCACCAGGTGGAAGAGCACCCGCTCCAGCGACGCCGGGTCCGCACCTCTCCAGCGCGGGCCCGGCGCGCCGATCTCGGCCAGGTCGTGCGCCGTCACCACGGCCGTGGTGTGCGCGCCCTGCGCCCGCAGCGCCGCCACCAGATCCGCGCGGGTCTCGTCGGGGGCGACGTACCAGCGGTCGTCGCGGCGGTCGCCCCACGGCTCGGCGACGTCCCGACCCTGGAAACCCCACTCGATCCAGCGCAGCTCGACGTGGCGCAGGTGTGTGAGCAGCTCCAGCGGGGTCCACCCGGACGGCAGCCGGCTGCGCCGCAGCTCCGGCTCGGCCAGCGCCGACACCTTGTCCACCACGGACTCCCGGAAGTAGTCCAGGTAGCGCAGGAAGACCTCGGTGCGGCTGTCGGCCGGGTTGGTGGGCTCGGGGAACGAGGTCATGACCCGGCCGGCAGGTCACGGGCGCGCTGGCGCACGCCCGCGCCGCCGTACGGGTAGTCGCCCACCAGCGGGGCGCTCGCCTCGTTCAGGAGCCGCATCTGCTCGGCGTCGAGGACCAGGTCGGCGGCGGTGAGGTTGTCGTCGAGCTGCTCGGTGGTCCGCGCGCCGAGGATCACCGAGGTGACCGCCGGTCGGGCCGCCAGCCAGGCCAGTGACACCGCCGACATGGACACGCCCCGGTCCCCGGCGATCTGGCGGACCGCGTCGAGCACCCGCCAGGTGCGCTCCTCGGCGTTGCGACCCGCGTACGCCTCGACGCCGCGCTGCGGGTTCTCTCCGAGCCGCGTCGCGCCGGTGGGCGCGTTGTCGCGCTGGTACTTGCCGGTCAGCCACCCGCCGCCCAGCGGTGACCACGGCAGGATGCCGATGCCCTCGTTCTCGCAGACCGGCACCAACTCGAACTCGATCTCCCGGGCCAGCAGGTTGTACTGCGGTTGCAGGGTCACGATCGGGGTGAGGTTGAGGTGCTGGGTGAGCAGAGCGGCCTTCTGCAACTGCCAGCCGGTGAAGTTGCTGACCCCCGCGTAGCGGATCTTGCCGGCGCTGACCGCGTCGTCGAAGAACCGCAGCGTTTCCGGCAGCGGGGTCAGCGAATCCCAGGCGTGCGCCTGGTACAGGTCGATGGCCTCGACGCCGAGTCGGCGCAGGCTGGCGTCCAGGGCGCGGGTGAGGTGCACCCGGGACAGGCCGGCGTCGTTGGCCCCCGGGCCCATCGGGAACCGCCCCTTGGTGGCGATCACCAGGCGGTCACGCATTTCGGGTCGGCCGCGCAGCCAGCGACCGATGATGTCCTCCGAGACGCCGGTGGAGTAGACGTCAGCGGTGTCGATGAAGGTGCCACCGGCCTCGACGAACCGGTCCAGTTGGGCGAAGCTGCCGGCCTCGTCGGTCTCCGCGCCGAAGGTCATCGTGCCCAGACACAGGGTCGACACCACGGTTCCGGTGCTGCCCAGAGTGCGATAGCGCATATCGTCCTTTCGGTCCGAGTGACAAAGCCGATCTTCGCACCCGTCTCCGACCATCCGCATTCGGGACAGTGCCGAACGCCGTACGGGCACCCGCGCGGCGGCGCCGCCGGTCATCATGAGCGGGTGAGCGAGCCCGCGATCGACATCGACCGACCTCAGTGGCCGAGCCAGACGCCGCCGCCGGAGCCGGGCGCGCGAACGCGTGGCCCGTGGCTGGTGGCCGCCGCGACCACCGTGACGCTCCTGCTGCTCGCCGGCCGTTACGGCTATCACCGCGACGAGCTGTACTTCCTGCTCGCCGGCCGGCACCTCGACTGGGGCTACGTCGATCAGGGGCCACTGGTCCCGGCGCTGGCCCGGCTGCTCGACACGATCGCGCCGGGCAACCTGGTGGTGCTGCGTACCCCGTCGGCGGTGCTGGCCGGCGGCGCGGTGCTGCTGGTCGCCGCCATCGCCCGGGAGATGGGCGCCAGGCGGGGCGCGCAGCTCTTCGCGGCGGTGCTCGCCGCGCTCTCCGGCATCGTGCTCGCCAGTGGCCACCTGCTCAGCACCACCACCGTCGACCTGCTGGTCTGGTTGGTCGCGGCGTGGTGTGCGGTGCGGTTGCTACGCACCGGTGACAGCCGCTGGGCGCTGGGCATCGGGCTGGCGCTCGGTGTGGGCATGCTCAGCAAGCTGCTGCCTGCGCTGCTGGCCGTCGGCCTGGTCGCCGGGGTGCTCATCGCCGGGCCGCGCCGGCTGTTGCGCGACCGGTGGGTGCTCGCCGCTGCCGGGATCACCGTGCTGCTGGCCGCGCCGAACCTGATCTGGCAGGCGACCAACGGTTTCCCGCAGCTCGGTGTTGCCGGGTCCATCTCCGACGGCGACAGCTCCTACAGTGGTCGGCTCGAGGCGTTCACCCTCCATTTCGTCATCATCAGCCCGTACGCCGTACCGATCTGGATCGCCGGCCTCGTCGCGCTGCTGCGCCGGCCGGTCTGGCGGGCCTACCGGGCGGTGGGCTGGGCGTGGCTGGTGGTGGTCGGCATCGTGCTGATCGCCGGCGGCAAGGGTTACTACGACGCGCCGCTGTTGCTTGTCCTCACCGCCGCCGGCGCGCTGGTCACCGTGGCGTGGGCCTCACGCGGGTCGCTCTGGTGGCGTCGGGGGTTGCTCGCGTTGGGCGTGGTGCCGTTCCTCCTGCCCAACGTCGTGCTGCTCCTGCCGGTGCTGCCGGCCGACCGGCTGCCCGGTTTCGTGGTCGACGTCAACTACGACGCCGGCGAGACGATCGGTTGGCCGGAGTTCGCCGACTCTCTCGCCGCTGTCCATCGCGGACTGCCGCCGCAGGAGCGTTCGCGGGCGGTCGTCCTCACCGGCAACTACGGCGAGGCCGGTGCGGTGGCCCGCTACGGGCCGGCCCGTGGTCTGCCCCGGCCGTACTCCGGGCACAACAGCATGGTCGACTTCGGTCGGCCGCCCGCCGACGCGGACGTGGTCATCGCCGTCGGCTGGGAGCGCCCCGACCAGCTGAACACCTGGTTCGAGCAGTGCACGCTCGCCGGGCGGGTGGACCAGCGGGTCGAGGTGGAGAACGACGAGAACGGCGGCCCGATCCACGTGTGCCGGGGGCTGCGGCGTCCGTGGGCGCAGATCTGGGACTCCGAGGTACGCCACACCGGCTGACCGTGTTCACCCGGCTCTGCCGGGTCGGGTCAGGCTCCGCCGCTAAGCCAGGCCTGGATGCCGACCAGCGCCTCGGGGCCGGAGGTGGCGTCGACGTCGCGGGCGAGATCGGCGATCGTGACCGCGGCGAGCGCCTGGTGCCACGCGTCCTCGGCCGCCCACATGGCGCGGGACACCGGACACGGCGTGGTGCAGGAGTCGGCCGGGGTCGCGAAGGGGCCGCGCTGGCGGATCTCCGTGCAGACGAAGGTCGGGCCGGGCCCGTCGATGGCCCGGACCACGTCGAGCAGGGTGATGCCCTCCGGTGCGCGGGTCAGCACGTAGCCGCCCGACTTGCCCTGCACGGAGTGGATCAGGCCGGCGCGGGCCAGCGCCTGGAGCTGCTTGGCGAGGTAGCTGCTGGAGACGTCGTGCAGTTCCGCCAGCTTGGCCGCCGGCACGGGCGTGTGACTGGCCGTGAGCACCACGCAGCAGTGCAGCGCCCACTCGACCCCGCCGGACATCTTCATGACGTCACCCTAGTCGGGCCGACCGTGGCGCTACCGCGCGTAGTCACTGGCCTGCGCTCCCAGGACGTTCAGAAGGGCCAGCGCCTCGGCGCCGGGGGATCCCGGCGGTGCGGTGAAGAGCACAAGGTACTGGTCACGGTCGGTGAGGGTGAGTGTGTCGCAGTCGACGGTGACCTCCCCGACGGTCGGGTGGCGGAAGGTCTTGGTGAGCATCGGCGGGGCCTGTACGTCGCGCCGTTCCCAGAGCCGGGTGAAGTCGGGGTTCGTGGTGCGGAGGTCGTCGACGAGGCCGGTGATCTCGGGATCTGTCGGGTAGCGGGCGAGGGTGGCGTGGAGCTGCATCACGACGCTGAGCCGGAACTCGGCGGCGTCGGAGACCCCGTACAGCCTCGCATCGGGGTGCTGCCCGGGGAAGGCTCGGCGGGCGAGGTTGCGGTCCTGGGGGGTGAGCGGGGCGAAGTCCTCCATGAGCGCGGCGGCGAGGTCGTTCCAGGCGAGGACCTCGAACGCGGCGGACATCACGAAGCCCGCCGTCTGCGGCAGTCGCTGAAGCAGGGTGAGGATGCTGGGGCGGACGTCGCGCCGGTGCAGTCCGGTACGGCTCGGCGCGGTACCCGCCAGGACGTGGAGGTGGCCGGACTCGGCGTCGGTGAGCCGCAGCACGCCGGCGATTCCGGCCAGTACGTCACCCGACGGCCGTGGTGCCCTGCCCTGCTCGAGTCGGACGTAGTACTCCGTGGAGATATGCGCGAGGACCGCCACTTCCTCGCGGCGAAGACCTGGCGTCCGGCGTCGCGGGCCGGACGGGAGGCCGACGTCCTGCGGGCGCAGCCGCTCGCGGCGGCTGCGGAGAAACGCCCCGAGTTCCTGCTTGTCCATGTGCCAATTGTGCGCTCGGCGTAGCGACGGATCCTGGTACAGCCTGTGCCTGTATGCGGCTCAGCGCAGGCATGAGGCTGGTGGTCATGACGAACAACACGCACACACCCGGCGGCCTGCTCAGCGGCAAGGTCGTCCTCATAACCGGCGCCAGCCGCGGCATCGGCGCGGCCGCCGCCCGGCTCTTCGCCGCCGAGGGCGCGGCCGTCGTGCTCGCCGCCCGCAGCACCACCGCCCTGGACATCATCGTGACCGAGATCCGCGCCGGCGGCGGTGTCGCCGACGCGGTCGCCCTGGACCTGGCCGACCGGGCGAGCGTCCGTGCCGCCGTCGACCGGGTCGAGCAACTGCACGGGCGGCTCGATGGCGCCTTCAACAACGGCGGGGTCGTCCAGCGGCAGGTCGGCCCGCTCGACACCACCAGCGACGAGGACATCGAGGAACAATTCGCCGTCAACTTCCTCGCTCACTGGACCGCCATGAACGCCGAGGCCGCGCTGATGCGCCGCACCGGCGGCGGGGCGATCGTCAACACCTCCAGCATCGGCAGCCGCCGCGCGAACCCCGCCCTGCCCGCCTACGGTGCCATGAAGCGCGCGCTCAACAGCATCACCGAGACCGCTGCGGTGACCTGGGCATCCGACGGCATCCGGGTCAACGGCATCACTCCCGGCGGCACCCTCACCGAGATGATGCAGGAGTGGGAGGCGACCAGCCCCGGCATCATCGAGGCCAGCAGCGCGGCGACCCCGCTCGGCCGGATGGCCGAGCCCCGCGAGGTCGCCGAGGCGGCCGCCTGGCTGCTCAGCGACCGCGCCTCGATGGTGACCGGCGCGATCGTGCCGGTCGACGGCGGCGCCGGCGCCTGAGAAGAGTGGGCCGAGTCATCCCCGATACTCGGACTCATTGTGTCCGGGTACAGTTCTCGGACAGAAGAGGTCCGAGTATCGGCGGGCGTTCAGCAGCCGGACAAACGACCACACAGTCACGGGAAGGTGCATGGGCATGAAGATCGCCGTACTGGGCGGAACCGGTCTCATCGGGTCACAGGTCGTCAAGATCTTGCAGGCCGCAGGGCACGAGGCGGTGCCGCTCTCGCCGTCCACCGGGGTGGACCTGCTCACCGGGCAGGGCCTGTCCGACGGGCTCTCCGGTGCCGAGGTCGTCGTCAACCTGACGAACTCGCCGACCTTCGACGAGGCCTCGCCCGCCTTCTTCCAGACGACCATGGACAACCTGCTGGCCGCCGCCGCTCGCGCGGGCGTCGGCCACGCGGTGATCCTCTCCATCGTCGGCGTCGACCAGGTGCCCGACCTGGACTACTACCGCGCCAAGACCCTCCAGGAGGAGATCCTCACGGCCGGTCCGATTCCGTACTCGATCGTCCGCGCCACCCAGTTCTTCGAGTTCGTCGAGGCGATCCTGTCCTGGACGGCCGACGACACCACCGTCCGCCTGCCCAGCACGCCGGTGCAGCCGATGGCCGCCGCCGACGTGGCGCAGGCCGTCGCCGAGGTCAGCATGGGCGCGCCGTTGCAGGGCATCCGCAACGTCGCCGGGCCCGACGTCTTCGCCCTCGACGAGCTGGGGCGGATCACCCTCGCCGCCCGCGGTGACCAGCGCACCGTCACCACCGACAACGGCGCCGGCATGTTCGCCGCCATGTCCGGCGATGTCCTCATCGCAGGCGACGACGCCGTCATCGCGCCCACCGCCTACCGGGAGTGGCTCGGCCGCCAAGCCTGAGGTGTCCACCTGATCCGCACGTCGCCGTGGCAGACGATCACGACGGCGGCGTGCGGGTCCCGGCCCGCCACTCGTGCGCCAGGATCGCGAAGACGAGCTGGTCGGCCCACTCCCCCTTGAACAGGTAACTCTCGACATGGTGGGCCTCCTGCCGCATGCCGAGTCGCGCCATCATCCTTGCCGACGCGGCGTTGCGACCGTGGCACCGGCCGTAGACCCGGTGCAGCCCGAACTCGGCGAACCCCCACGCCAGCACCGCGGTGGCGGCCTCCGTGGCCAACCCGCGACCGCTGGTCGGGGTGGAAGACGAACCCGAGTTCGGCGGTACGGTCGAGCTGGCTGCGCCACACCAACTCCACGATCCCGATCACCCCGGCGTCGGTGACCACGGCCACCGTCAGGCAGTCACCCTCCGCGCGCCACGCGTCCTCGCCCGCCATGGCGAGCACCGACACCCGCGACTGCTCACGGGTACGCGGCTCGGCGCCGAGCATCCAGCGCACGACGTCGGGTCGACGCTGAAACGCGTACACGTCGTCGAGGTCGTCGATCGTGACCGGGCGCAGGGCGAGCCGCGCGGTCCGGATCGGGTAGGTCGGCTGGAACATCACGCGATCGTAGAGACCCGCGCGGATCGCTCCGGTGCCGGTCGATCGGTGTCCGGGCGGCGGGGCAGCAGCAGCGGGCTCGCGAAGATCACCAGCCCCGCGACCGTGATCGCCGTGCGAGGGCTGGTGGCCTGCGCGAGCAGCCCGCCGAGCGCGCTGAGGGCGGCGATGCTCGCGCTGCTGCCTATCGACCAGGCAGAGAGAGTACGGACGATGCGATCCTTTGGAGTCTGTTGAAGGCGGTAGGTGGCGAGCACCGGGTTGTACAGGCTCATGCTGATGATGATCGCGAACTCGACGGCGATCACCGTGGCGAGACCGAGCACGCCGGGTTGGACGAAGGCGAGGCCGATCAGCCAGATCGCGCGCAGCGTGCCCACGGTGCGGATGATCCGGTGTTGGCCGTAGCGCGCCACGACCCGACGGGCCAGGCGTGATCCGATGAGCCCGCCGACGCAGGGCACGGCGAAGGCGAGGCCGTACTGCCAGGGCGGAAAGCCCAGCTCGCCGAGCAGGAGCACGGCCAACAGCGGCTCGGTGGCCATGATCAGCCCGCCGACGAGCAGCTGGTTGAGGTAGAGCGCCCGCAGGCCGGGGTGGGTGAGCAGGTGCCGCCAGCCGTCGAGCAGCTCACCGCCCCGGACCCGGCCTGCGCCGGTGCGCCGGGGGTGGTCCTCGTGCCCGCGAATGGCGGTGAGGCCCAGCGCGGAGAGCAGGTAGCTGAGCGCGTCGGCCACGATGGTGACGACCGGCCCGAACAGGCCCACCGCTGCCCCGCCCAGCGGCGGTCCGAACGCGATCGCGCTCCAGGTCGTCGACTCGAACCGCGCGTTCGCCACCAGCAGGTCGTCCGGCCGGACGAGGGCCTTGAGGAAGGCGCCGCTGGCCGCGTTGAAGGCGATCTTGGCGGTGGCGGCCACTGCCGAGACGACCAGCAACTGCCCGAAGCTGAGCCGGCCGAGGGCGTACGCGACGGGGATCGTCAGCAGGACCGCGAACCGGGCGAGGTCCATCGCGATCATCACCCGCCGCTTGCGGTGGAACTCCACCCATGGCCCGAGCGGCAACGCGAACAGCGCGCCCACCGCCGGCCCCAGCGCGGCCAACACGGACACCTGTGCGGGGCTGGCCTGCAACACCAGCACGGCGATCAACGGCAACGCCCCGAAACCCAGCCCCGAGCCGTAGGCGCTGACCGCGTACGACGTCCACAACCAGCCGAACCGCCGTCCCAGGGATCGCGTCGCGGACAAGCCCGCACCTCCCGCCTCAACAACTCAACGTTGACCGTGAGGATCAAAGCAACGCCGCTCACCCGGGATCAAACAACCGCGTGAGCGGCGAGCCACAACCAGACGTTGTATCAGTAGGGTTGCCGGGTGAATCTCGACGCCGTCCGCACCTTCGTCGCCGCCGTCGACGCCGGCCAGTTCCAGAACGCCGCCGCCGCGCTGTCGATCACCCAGCAGGCCGTCTCCAAGCGCATCGCCGCACTGGAGAAGGACCTCGGGGTGCGGCTGTTCACCCGCACGGCGCGCGGCACCCACCTCACCGTCGACGGTCAGACCTTCCTGCCGCACGCCCGTGAACTGCTCCGGGCCGAGGCGCGCGCCGACGCTTCCGTACGCCCCGGCCGACGGGCACTGCGCGTCGACGTGCACAGCCGACGGATCGCACCGGCGGTGCTGTTGCAGGACTTCCACCGCGCGCATCCCCGCATCGAGCTGGACGTCGTCACCCTCGACGCCGACGTCCACGCCGCGATGGCCGCCGTCGAGGCGGGGACGGTCGACGCGACCTTCCACGCCGTCACCGTCGCCGCGCGTCACCTGCCCGCCGCGATCAGAACCACGCGCGTGATCGACGAGCACCACGAGCTGCTCGTCGGCCCCCGCCACGCGCTCGCCAACGCCCGCACCGTCACGCCCGCTCAACTCGCCGAGCACCGGATCTGGATGCCCGGCATGGCCCCCGGCACCGAATGGGCCGACTACTACGACGAACTCGCCGCCGCGTTCGGCCTCACCATCGACCTGGTCGGGCCGGTCTTCGGTAACGAGGCGCTGCTGGCCGAGATCGCCGACTCCGCGGAGCTGGCGACCCTCGCGGGCGTTCGGACCCGGTACCTGTGGCCGGACAGCTACGACCTGCGGCGCGTACCGGTGCGCGACCCGGCGCCCATCTACCCCATGTCACTCATCTGGCGCGACGACAACCCGCACCCCGCGCTGCGGGCACTGCGCGACTACCTCGCCTCCCGGCGAGCACAGGCACCCGACATCGAGGTCTGGCTACCGCCCTGGGGTTAGAGATCTGCGCGCGCCACGGCGTCCGTTGACACCTGTGGCCCTCCCCTGTCAGACTTACCTGACGGGGGGCGTCAGAGAAATCTGACACCTTCATTGAGAAGGGAAACCAGGATGAGCGGCACCTCGCCAACCGGTGACGAACTCGTGTCGCTGCTGGCCGCACTGGCCAGCCCGCACCGGCTGCGAATCCTGGCCGCCGTGGCCCGACAGCGGACCTACGTCAGCGAGTTGGCGCGGCAGCTACAGATGAACCGGCCGCTGCTCTACATGCACCTACAGAAATTGGAAGCGGCCGGCCTGGTGACCGGCGAGCTGGTGACTGCACCAGACGGCAGCTCGGTGAAGTACGTCCAGGCGGTGCCGTTCACGGTGGCCCTGGACCTGGACGCGATCGCGCTGGCCGCACAGAGCCTGACCGGCTCGGGGCCGGCCGCAGAACAGGAGAAATGAGCAATGACCCATCAGGTGGCGTTGGACATCGCGCAGACCTCCACCATCGCCGCGGCGGTGATCGTGACGGCGGTGATCGTGGTCGCCGGTCTCATCGGGACCGGCATCTACCGCGCCCGGTACGCGGCGGCTCGGGAGGAGGGCTACCGGGTGCTGGCCGAGCGCAGCGCCACCGGCGCCCAGGCCACGGCGGACGAGATCAAGGGCATGCGGGACGAGCTCGGCGAGGTTCGGCAGCGCCTGGCCGCACTCGAGAAGCTGCTGAGTCAGATCGGCTGACGGCCCACCGACGGGGAGGACGCGCCACATGAGCACCTGGACTGACGCGCTGACGCAGACCCGACGGCTCATCGCCGTGGCCGGCTGCCTGATGGTGACGGCCACGCTGGCCGCCCCGGTCGCGGCCAGCTCCGCGGCTGTCGACGACCTCGCCGCCAGCGAACGCTACCTGCGCACGTACCTGAAGCAGATCAAGGCACCCGGGCTGGCGTACGCGGTCATTCGCGGCGACGAGGTCCTCCAGCGCGGCGCCTGGGGCGTCGACGGTGCCGGCCGACCGATCACCACGCAGACCCCGTTCCTGCTCGGGTCCACGAGCAAGTCGTTCACCGCGCTGGCGGTGGCGCAACTGGTCGAGGCCGGCCGGGTCGACCTCGACACCACCGCGTCCACGTACCTCCCGTGGCTGCGGCTGGGCGGCGCGGACCCTGCCCGGACTGTCACCGTCCGCCAACTGCTCACCCACACCAGCGGCCTACCGCAGGTGTGGAGCACCGACCTGACCGACCGCTACGACAACCGCCCCGGCGCGCTGGCCCGATCCGTACGGGACCTGGCCAGCGTGCGGCCCACCACCGCCGTCGGACAGACCTATCAGTACAGCGACGCCAACTACATGATCCTCGGCGCGCTCGTCGAGAACGTCACCGGCGACACCTTCGGCGGCTACCTACGCCGTCACGTGCTGGACCCGCTACAGATGACGCACTCCGCAGCCACCGCCGACGAGGCCCAGGCTGTCGGCATTCCGGCCGGGCACCGGTACTACTTCGGCCGGCCGCAGCGTTTCGCCGCGCCGTTCGACACCGCCGGAGTGCCCTACGGCTTCCTCGCCGCCAGTCTCGACGACCTGTCCCACTACGCCATCGCGCAGCTCAGCGGCGGCCGCTACGGCGACACCCAAATCCTCGGACCGCAGGGCACGCGGCAGCTGCACACCGGCACCGTGGCCACCGGTCACGGCACCTACGGGTTCGGTTGGAAGAACAGCACCCTGGACGGCGTCGGCACCCGCATCGTCTGGCACGCCGGCGCGACCCCGGACTTCTTCACCCACATCGTGCTGGCACCCGACTCGAACCTCGCCGTGATCATCATGGTCAACATCTACGGCCTGCACATGGACGCACCGCTCAGCGCCGGGGCGTTCAACCTCGCCCGCATCCTGCACGGCGGCTCACCCGCGACCGCCACCGAAGACCCGATGCAGGTCTGGGCTCTGGTGGGCCTGCTCGGGGTCGCCGCGGTGCTGCTCACCCTGCTGGCCTGGTCCTGGGCTCGCGTCCTCCGCAGGCGCCGGGGCGACCGCGTCCCGCCGGGCCGTTCCCGTGGCCGAGCGGTCGCCACCACCACCACCTGGATCGGTGCCTGCGCGCTGGTGGCCGTCGCCGTCGCCTGGCAGGTGCCGGCCTTCTGGGAGGGCGCCGGGCTGGCCAAACTCCAGTTGTGGGCACCGGACGTCGGTCACGGTATTCGCGTCGTGGTCGTCCTGGCGGTCGCACTCGCGCTGACCCGGCTGGGCCTGGGCGTGCACGCCATGCTCACGGCCCACCCGCCGACCTTGCCCCCGGCACGAGCGCGCGACGACTACCCCATCACCACCACGGGACGTCGGGCGGGCCTGTCGGACCGGTAACTCCACGCCGCGTCGATCGCGGTGAGCGGAAAACGTTCGACCCCGACCTCCAGTTCGCCGCGCATCGACAACTCCACCAGGTGCTGGTAGGTCTTGGCCCGTAGCGACGCAGGAGCATGGAAGCTGACATAGCCCCGCAGGTCGACGTTGCGACTGCGCAGGACCTCTGCCGGCAGCGCCAGCTCACTGTCCGAGGCGGTGCCGACCTGCACCAGCCGAGCACCGGTGGCGGCAGAGGACAGCGCGGCCACGGCGGCCGGCCCCCACAGGTAGTCGACGATGACATCGAGGCCGCCGCCTGCGGCCCGCCGCAACTCGTCGGGCAGATCGCGATCACCGGACGTCATGACAGCCTGGTCCGCTCCCAACCGCAACACCTGCTCCGCCTGTGCGGCATCGCGGACAACGCCGATGACGGCGCCGGCGCCGAGGTGCCGGGCCGCCTGCACGGCGAGGGATCCCACATAACCGGCGGCACCCAGAACCGCGACAGTCTCGCCCGGCTGCAAGCTCGCGCGCCAGGACAGCGGGAGCCACGCCGCGAGTCCGGCGTTACCCAACGCCGCGGCCACTGCCGCGTCGGCGCCGGCGGGCACCTCGATGAGGCTGCCAGTCGGCACGAGAGTCTGTTCGGCCATCGACCCGTAGGGCGCGACCGGGCCGTCGAAGTAGACCAACCTTCCGTCCGTCGTGGTGCCGACACCATCCCTGCCGACCACCACCGGTAGCTGCGGCGGGCTGAGGAAGTGTTTCCCGGCGGCGATCGCACGGTCCACGCCGTTGACGGCGGCAGCCAGGACACGCACCACATCCGTCTCCGGAGGCGCGGCGCGCGGAACAGGAAAGGTGTCGTACTCCGGAACGCCGTACCGGCGTAGCGCCGCAGCTCTCATGGTGGAGTCGGACGACGTCACTGGCGCGCTCCTCAGCTAGGTCGAGGTTTCGGTCGACGCGCTGCGTTTACCCGCGATGGTCACCGCGATGTCTCGGCGTGTTGACACACGTTCATCCGGCACTACATTTAACGTGTTGGTTAAGTGACTGGAGGCTCTGGTGTCTGGCAGCGATCAACTCAGCGCGGTGTTCTCGGCGCTCGCCGACCCGACTCGACGGGCGATCCTCGCCGAGCTGGCCGATCGCGACGCCACGGTCACCGAGCTCACCGCTCCGCTGCCGATCTCGATGCCGGCGGTGTCGCGGCACCTGAAAGCGCTTGAGCGCGCCGGGCTCATCTCACGCACCCGGTCGGGGAAGTTGCGGATGAGTCGCATCGAAGCCGCCCCGCTGCGCGAAGCGGCCGAGTGGATCGAGCGCTACCGGCGGTTCTGGGACACGTCCCTCACCCGCCTCGACGCCCACCTCGCGGCCGTCCAGGCCGCCGGTCGCGCAACGGACCGAACGACACACGGCCCGGCGACTTCCGACAGGGAATCCCCGAACAGGGCAAACGAGAAGGAGAATTGATGGAAAGCGACAAGCCGCCAATCGTCATCTCACGCGTGGTGGACGCGCCACGGGAATTGGTCTACCGAGCTTTCACCGATCCGGACCACCTGGCGGCATGGTGGGGGCCGATCGGCAACTCGCTGCCCCGCGAGGAGATGGAATTCGACGTCCGCCCTGGCGGCTACCAGCGGTGGACCGAGGTCTTCCCGACCCAACCCGGCCTTCGAGTCGAGGTCCACATCGACCTCACCGACGTCGTCGACGGCGAACTGCTCGACGGGATCGCGCACGTCACCGGGCAGCTGCCGGACGGAATCGAGCCGCACGAGACAAGGATGCGGGTCGAGTTCCACGACGAGGCCGATGGACGGACGCGACTCGAGATCCGTCAGTGGCTCCCCGAGCAGCTGGCCGCTCCCGCCAGCCAGGGTTGGAGCGAGGCCTTCTCCAAATTGGACGCCACACTGAGGAATGCCCACCCCGTCGCAGTCGACGTCGAGGTGTAGCGCCATGGCCAAGCTGATCTACGTAACGAACGTGTCCCTCGACGGTTACATCGAGGACGAACACGGCAGATTCGACTGGACCCCACCCGACGACGAGTACCTCGCGTTCATCACCGACCTGGTTCGGCCCATGGGCACCTACCTCTACGGCCGGCGTCTGTACGAGTCGATGGCCCTCTGGGAGACCGAACCCGCCCTGGCCTCGCAGTCGAAGCTCACGGCCGACTTCGCCGACGTCTGGCAGGCAGCGGCCAAGGTCGTCTACTCCACCACGCTGGACGCGACCTCGACCGCCAAGACCCGGCTCGAAAGGAGCTTCGACTCCGCCTCGGTGCGCGCCATGAAAGCCTCGGCCACCAGTGACCTCACCATCGGGGGCGCACACCTCGCGGCGCAGGCATTCCGGGCCGGGCTGGTCGACGAGTGCCACCTGCTGATCCACCCCGTCCTCACCGGCGGAGGCAAGCCCGGGCTGCCCAGCGACACTCGCGTTGGCCTGGAGCTACTGAGCAATCGCCGATTCAGCAGCGGTGTGGTGTCCCTGCACTACCGCATCCGCACCTGAGACGGTCGTCGGCGTCACCGACCTCGGAGGGTGTCGGTGACGCCGATGGGGTGCCCAGCTCGCTCTGCGCGATCTTTCGCATCTTCCGTCAGTCTCCATACCAGTGCAGCGTCAGGCCAGGCTCGTCACGCCACCGCGCCAGCAACGCCTTCAGCGCCGCCACCAGCCCCCGCTCCGCGTCGTCAGCCGCCGCCGCCCCCAGACGGTCGACGTCAGCATCGAGCTGCGGCAGATCCTCATGAACGAGTACGCCATCTGACCACGGGTCGAGCTGACCCAAGATCGGAAGTCGGTTACCGCCGGCCGCGTTCAGCAACGGCAGCCACTCCTCCACCGGCACGTCGAGCAGCAAACCGCGCTCCCGCGCCGTGGCCCACTCTTCGGCGTCGGCGCGATAGCGCTCCCGCCGCTGCGCTCGGGTAGCCCGACGCAGGCTCTTCGGACGCGGCAGCGGAGCGCGCAGCACCAACAGCAGACCCACCCCGGCGACGTTACGGCAGCTCTGGTGTGGACATCACTTCCGGCTTCCGGCCGGGGCGCGCGACCATTCGCCGAGCAGGCACGCCGGCGTGTCCGGCGTCGTTCGACGACGCTGCGTGACGTGGGTACGGTGGCACTGTGCTCTCGGTCGTGAAGGGTCTGTCGCGGTACCACACCGAGGAGTCGCTGCGCGCCTACCTGCTGGAGCGCTCACACCGCACCGGGAACGGCTGCCTCGTCATCGAAGGTTACGGGCGGCGACGCGGGGTGCACCAGAAGGTTGCCGGTCGCGCGGGGGCGCACATCGCCGCGTACGTTGTCCTCGTCGGCGGGTACGACCCCGCCCTCGACGTCGACCAGACCTGCGGCGCCGCCGACTGCATCGAGCCGACGCATCTGCGCCAGCTCAGCCGGACCGAGGCCTGCCGCAACCGGAACCAGCCGCACAGTGCCGCAACGGCCACGACCGTGAGCTCGACCCGGCCACCGGCCGGTACCGTCGGGTCTGCCGGACGTGCAATCGGGAGGCTCAGCGCCGCTGGCGTGAACGCGAGGCCGCCGAGGTAGCCCAGGCCCGCGCCGCGCACGGCCGCTCGTGGTGATCGTTCTGGGGTGACCAGTTTCCCCGCGACCGCCCGCCGGTCCGGAGCATCAGAAGCACTGCGGTTGCCGCTCCCACGCAGGTGTCCGCGGCCGGGATCGGCGCGGGCTCGATGCTGGCGGCAGCGTGGCTGGACCATCCCGGCGCGCGATGCCGGCGATACTGTGGGCGTGGAGTACGTGTCCAGAGTGCCGCGACCGCCGCTGGACGGGCTGATCGACGACCTCTACTACCTGGAGGGTGCGCCGCCGTACGCCCGGCTGACGCTGCCGGCGAGTCCGGCGGCGTTGCTCATCGTCAACCTCGGGGAGCCGTTCCGCATCCGCGTCGGCACCGACATCGAGACGGCCGAGTACGCCGACGGCTGCGTGGTCACCACGCCCACCCGCGCGTGGGAGTTCGGCTACCCACTCCGAACCCGGTCCGTTGGCGTGCACTTCAAGCCGTGGGGGCTTGCGCCGTTCCTGCCGATGCCCGCGGCCGAGCTGTGTGACCGGCCGGTGACGGTGGAGCAGGTCTGGGGTCGACCCGCCATCGCGGAGCTGCGAGACCGGCTGGCCACGGCCGAGAGACCTCACAAGATGTTGACGCTGCTCGAGGACGAGCTGATGCGCCGGCTCTGCGAGATCGCCGGCCTGGGGATGGTCCGCCATACGAGCAGCGTCATCGCCGCGACCAGCGGGGCGGTGGCTATCGACGACCTGAGGGTTTCAGCCGGTGTCAGCAGCACTCATCTGGCGCAGCGGTTCAAGGAGCTCATCGGCGTCACGCCGAAGAGGCTGGCCCGCTCCTACCGCTTCGTCGCCACCGTGTTCGCGATCAACCCCGCCGATCCGATCGACTGGGCCGACCTCGCCGGTGGCGCGGGCTACTTCGACCAGGCCCACTTCGGCCACGAGTTCCGGGCGTTCACCGGGCTCACGCCGACCCGGTACCTCGAAGTCCGGCGGCGGTTCCTGCGCGAACATCCCGGCCACGCGCTGGACGGCTGGCCGCTGCCGGCCGATTGATTTCTTACAAGAGCGACAGCTCACGACGCGCTAATTTGGGGCCCCAAAGCAGAGGAGAGCCCCGTGGGCATGGTGGTCATGTACGGCTCGGTGTCGGTGGACGGCTTCATCGCGGACGAGAACGACCAGCCCGGACCGCTGTTCGACTGGCTGTCCAGCGGTGACGTCTCATTGGACGAGAGCGCAGTGCTGAAGGTGTCGCAGACGTCCTACGACTACACCCGGCCGTACTGGGACCAGATCGGAGTCACGATCGCCGGCCGCCACGTCTTCGACATGACGGACGGCTGGGACGGGAAGCCTCCGAGCGGGATCGACCACGTGGTCGTCGTGACGCACCGGCCGAAGCCCGAGGGCTGGGACCCCGAGGCGCCGTTTCACTTCGTCGACGGCGTCGAGGCAGCCGTGGCCAAGGCGCAGGAGCTCGCGGGTGACCGCATCGTCGAGGTCGCCGCCGGCGACGTCGGCGGCCAGGTGCTTGCCGCCGGCCTCGTCGACGAGGTGCGCATGGACGTCGTACCCGTCGTGTTCGGGTCCGGCAAGCGCTACTTCGGGTCGGTCCACGCGCAGCACCTGTTGGAGGACCCTGACATGGTGATTCAGGGCAACCGGGTGCTTCACCTGCGCTACCGGGTGCACCAGGAGCGCTCCGCTCGAGCGCTGAGACCTCTCACCTGACTATCAGCGCGCATCTCTCACTGGATGTCAGTAGCTGATCTGTTGCGCGCCACGGTGGCCGGCCCCACAAGATGACCCCCGAGAAGATCGCCGTAGCCCGCAGACGTACACCTCCGAGAAGTACACCGTCGACGTGGGGCACTCGTGGTCCTCTCGAAGGCAGACAACGGCAGGCGCGACACGTGACGTGCGCGCCTGCCGCATTGTGGCCTTTCAGCCCTTCGGTGCGACCCGGATACGGTTCCCGTCAGGATCGGCTGCGAGGAAGGTCAGCCCGAACCCCGCATCGTGCGGCTCGTGCAGGATCGTGACCCCCTTGTACTGCCACTGCTTGAAGATCGCGTTGACCTCGTCGGGTCCTCCACCGCCGATGGCCAGGCAAACCTCACTGGTACGCGGGACGTCCGGCGACAGATCCTCGAACTGGCCAGACCACAGACCGAGGTCAGCGCCTGGCCCGAGGGCGAAGGTGATGTATCCCGGAGTCTCGAACGAAGGGCTCAGGCCGAGGAGGTCGCCGTAGAAACGAGCTGCGGCGGGAGCGTCGATCACATAGACGATGGACACGACGGATCTGGTCATGGTTGTTCCTTCGCACAGGTCGTAGGTACGCATCCACCAGCCTGACCGGAATATGCGCCGCATCGTGTCGCAATTTCTTGAAAAACTTGATGGGTGACCCCGGACCGCTTCTTCACCCTGATGCTGCTCCTCGAATCGAGGGATGGCGCGACCACACAGGAACTTGCCTCGACGCTCGGGGTTTCCCTTCGAACCATCACCCGAGACCTGAACTGGCTCCGCGATGCTGGCCTTCCGGTGACCGCGCACCGGGGCCGCCTCGGCGGCGTGACCATGCTGCCCGGGTCCGGGCTCGACCTCACGCGACTCACGCCTGGCGAGCGTGATCATCTCTCGCTCATTGGACTGGATGAGAAGCAACGCGCGGAGCTCAACGCATCGGTCGAAAGCCAGCGCGCGCTCTCCAAGATCGCCGCTACACAGCCACGTCGAGTTCATGAACTCCTGCCGCTCACCGACGTAGTGCACGTGGACAGCCGTCCCTGGCGTCAGGCACGAGCTTCCGGCACGACTCCGGCTTCGCTGATCGGCGCAGTGCGGCGAGGCCGCCGGCTACGGATCGAGTACGACAGCCCGCGCGAGTCATGCCCACGCGACCTGGTCGTGGATCCCTACGGGCTGTTCGCCAAGGCTGGCATCTGGTACCTCGTCGCCGACTGTGCCCGAGTGCCACGGATGTACCGACTCGAACGGATCACGACGTGGGAAGAAGTCGACCAGCCACGACGGCTCCGCGAGAGCCAGACCCTGGCCACCGTCGCTGCAGCGCTCACTGCTCAGTGGGAACACAACCACGGGATAGAGGTCAGCGCCACCATCGACCAGACGCAGATCGAGCGAGCGCAACGGATCTTTGGCCTACAACTCGTCCGGGACGACCATGAGGAATCCGCCACCGGCCGCAAGGTAACAATCCGCTTCCTGCATCTAGAGGACGTGCGAGCACTACTGCCCTTCGGGAGCGCCATCACCGTGCACGGCCCCACCGAAGCCAGGGCTCACCTCCGCGCCCTCGCCACCGACCTTGCCCACCACTATGCGCCGTCGCCAACGTCCTGACCAGCAACACCCAGGTGTCCTCCTCAACCCCGACCATGGGGCATCCGTCGCCACGGCCCTGCTCAGGCAGAGCGCCCGCCGGGTCGGGGCACCAGCAGGTCGAAGATGTCGGAGCACTGACCTAGCCTGGTGAGATGCTGTCGCAGGTGAAGGGCTTGTCCCGACATTTCACGGAGGAGACTCTGCGGGCGCACCTCATCGATCGTTCTGTTCGTCGAGACGACGGCTGCCTGATCGTCTGCGGCTACGGTAGCCAGCGGGGCGTGTACCAGAAGGTCGCCGGGAGGGCTTGGGCCCACATCACGGCCTACGTTGTCTTCGTGGGTGGCTACGACCCGAGTTTGGACGTGCACCACCTTTGTGCCGTGCCGGACTGCATCGAACCCACTCATCTGCAGCAGGTGACACACGCCGAAAACTGCCGCAAGCGCACCCAGCAGCCGCGCTGCCGCCATGGGCACGAGCGTGAAATCGATCCCGCGAGTGGCCGCTACCGCAAGGTGTGTCGTGTGTGCAACAGCGAGGCCCAGAGGAGGTGGCGCGTCCGCCAAGCCGCAGAGGTTGCCGCAGCACGGGCGGCTTACGGGCGGCAGGTGGACTGAGTGCTTACGGCGCCGTCTCGGACGCCGAGTTCGCTGAGCAGTACGCCTTGATGGCGAGGACGACGTCGATGGCCCAGATGGCAGAGGCGATGGCGATGCCCAACCACCACACCAAGGTCATTGCGGTGAACACGCTGGCGTAGCCGATGTGCCGTCACGTCACCGCTTCCGTTCGGAGCGGATGAGTAAGCCCGTGAGCTGGCCGCCAGAGCCGTGCAGGGTCGTCAACACAACATCCTGATTCCTTACGCACAGGAACTGTCATTATGGTGCGTGTACGTTTCGTACCTTCTGTCCTAGCTATTTAACGGATTATCGGTAATCACAATCCCGTAATTGGCAACCCGGGCTCCGTTCCTCCGGGCCAGCTCGCCCCCGGAACCCAGTGGCTTTGCAGGCCCTCGCTCGCTGAGGATGTCGGGCATGAGCGACCACAACGCGAACGCGCTCAGCAAGCAGGAAGAAGCGCTACCCGGCGGCACCATGGGCGGTGCGACACGGGTCGGTGCCACTGTCCGGCGGCCCGCCGGGGCTTGGAGCCTGACGATTCAACGCCTGTTACGACACCTGCGTGAGCGCGGCGTCACCTGGGCTCCGCAGTCGCTCGGAACCGATGAGAACGGACGCGACAGCGTCTCGTACCTGCCGGGTATTGCGCCGCAGTACCCGTTGCCGGACTGGATCTGGAGCGAGGACGTTCTCACCGATGCCGGTGTCTACCTCGCCCAACTTCACGACGCCAGCGCGAGCTTCGACACCGTCGGCGGAGTATGGCAGTCCCCGGTGCGGCAGCCAGCTGAGGTCATCTGTCACAACGACTTCGCGCCGTACAATATGGTCTTCACCGACCGGCGGCTCACCGGAGTCATCGACTGGGACACGGCCTCGCCGGGTCCCCGGTCGTGGGATCTGGCCTACCTTGCCTATCGGCTGGTGCCGCTGGCCCATCCCGACAACGGCGACGCCATCGACAGTGACCTGGGCGAGCGGGCACGTCGGCTGCGTGTCCTCTGCGACGCCTACGGCTCGGAGCAAGAACCGGCTCGCATCCTCCAGATCGCAGTCCATCGACTACACGACCTCGCCGCGTTCACCAGGGCCCGGGCTGATCAGGGACAGGAGAACGTTCGCGGTCACGTCGGGCTCTACCAACGCGACGCGAGGTGGATCACCGCGCACGCGGATCAGCTGCAGGGTTGAGGAAGATCGGGCCCTTCCAATGATGTGACACAGAATGTGGCCGAGTCGCCCTCGCTGAACTGACGGTAACCCGCAGGCATCCTACGGTTGCAACGTGAAGACCCACTTCGAGTTCTTCGAGATCGCGGGGGTTCGATCCGGCGCAGTTCTACGGTTCGGTCAGGCCCGGAGCCAGCGATCAAACCAGGCGCGGGTCCGGCGCAGGACGTCGAGTTGGTGGTGGCGTTCCCGGATCGAGTGGCCCTCTCTCGGGTAGATCACGAACTCGTGCTCGACGTCGAAGTGGCGCAGCGCCCGGTGGAGGTATACGGCCTGTCCGAGAGGGACGTTGGTGTCCTCGGCGCCGTGCAAGATGAGCACTGGAGCGCGGATGTGGCCGGCGAAGGAGATCGGGCTGACCGCGTCATGTGGGTGTGGGCCGATGCCGGACCAGCCGGTGCTGCCGCCGAGCGCGGCTTCGAACTGGCCGTTCTCCCCGGTCGCGGCGAGCATGCCCCAGTCAATGACGCCGGCGCCGACCAGCGCGGCGCGGAAGCGGTCGGTCTGGCCGACGGCCCAGGCGGACATGAAGCCGCCGTGGCTCCAGCCAGCGATGCCCAGCCGGTCAGGGTCGGCGATGCCCTCGGCGACGAGCAGGTCGATGCCGCTCTGGATGTCGGTCCACTCCTGCTGGCCGACCCGCCCGGCGACGCTGGCGGCGAACTGGTGGCCATGGCCCTGGCCGCCGCGTGGGTTGGGCAGCAACACCGCGTAGCCGGCGGCGGCCAGCCACTGCGCGCTGGGGAACCAGAACAACTGGCAACGATCGGCGTAGCGATCGTACGGGCCTCCGTGCACGATCGTGACCAGCGGGAACGGGCCCTCCGATGCGGTTCTTCCGACCGGCAGTACGAGCAAGCCGTCCAGGTCGAGGCCGTCGGCGGCGCGGTAGGCCAGCGGTTGTTGCGTGCCGAGTGCGACGCCGTCCAGCTCCGGCCGGGTGTTGGTGATTCTTCGCAGCGACCCGGCTGGCGCTCCGATGTGCACGTTCGGGGGCTGATAGCGGGTGCCGGTGAGCACCGCGATCTCGTCGCCGGCAGGGGTGGTGGTGAGGTTGTCGAGGCGTCCGGGGTGATGCGACAGGGTCGTGAGGTCGGTGGGGTCGAGCCGGGCCAGGGTCGTGTTCAGGCCGTCGGCGAACACCACCAGCGGGGCGGCGTCGGTCTGGCGAAGGTCGGTGGGGCACATCGGGAGACCAGCGGTGCGGTTGCGCAGGACGCCGCTGTCCACGGCCAGGTCGAACACAGCGGTGCCGGCCTGCAGAACCGGTGGGGTGAGCGCGATGTAACCGAGGTGCCACCCGTTCCCGCCCGGCCACCAGGCGAGAGATCGTGCGTCGACCCCGACCGGTCCGAGGTCCTCCGCGGTCCCGGCCCTGGGGTCGAACAGGTGAAGTTGGCCGGTGCGCGGGCCGTAGTCGTTGTCGGCGCTGGCCCAGGTCAGCACGGCAAGTGGGCCGCCGTCGGGACGTTGCCGCAGTTCCACGACGTGCCGGTCAGCGAACGCCTTCGGGGTGGTGACCCGGCCGGTGCGCAGGTCGAGCAGGCGCAACCGGGCACCTGGTTCGCGCTCGCCCACGACAATGGCGTCGTCGCGGTCGCGGGCACGGCAGGTGTCCTGCTCGGTGGGTTCGTCCTCGGCGAGTAGGGCGACCAGGTTGGGGTCGGTGAGCGGCAGGTGGTCGATGACGCCGGCGCGCCAGCTGGTCAACGTGGTCATCGTGCCGTCGGCGAGGGTGAGCCCGTGCAGTTGCGGGGTGCCGCGGTCGGCGCGGTCGGACAGGAAGAACAGCGTCTCCGAGTCGGCCGACCAGCGTGGCCGGGACTCGGTCGCGGTGTCGGCGGTCGCCCGGCGAGACGCGACGGCGCCATCGGTGTGTACGAGCCAGAGTTCGGTGTCGAGGTGGTCACCGGTCCGGCTGATGGGAGCGAGGACGTAGCAGAGCAGGCGCCCGTTCGGGGCGAGCGCCGGGGTCTGCGGACCACGACCATCGACCACGAGTTCGGCGGTCAGACCTGTCACGTGATCAGTCTGCCAGCATCAACAAGGCGATCGATCCAGTGCTGGATCAGTGGTGACGCGCCGGCAGACGGCGATCTGGCCGTCTGCCGGCGCGTCGGCAGGCCTCGCCGCTGCCAGCATGGCGACTGCTTCTTACCGACAGGCCCTGAGGAGCCGAGATCAGTGGGCGGGCCTGCCGAACCAGCGGGAGAGGTGGTCGTCCAAGTCCCGCTGGTCGTCGCCGATCCAGGCGACGTGGCCGTCGGGGCGGAGCAGGACGCCCGGAACGTCCACTGCCGCAGTGGGGTCCGCGAGGTAGTCGACCCGGTCTGACCAGCCGCCAACGGTGAGGCGTTCGGTGCGGTCCAGCAGTAGGCCGCGGCCGCGGTGCAGCAAACCGTAGAGGTGGCCCTGTTTCACGTCCACGTCGGGCAGGCGGCGACCGAGCAGGTCGGGCCCCGTGCCGAAGTCGTAGCGGATGCCGATGGCGGTGATCTTCTCGAGCAGGTGGAGGTTCACCTCGTCGAAGTCCATCAGCTCGGTGAGCAGCCTGCGCACGGCCTGTGCGCCCGGTTCGGTGGACAGCAGCTCCGTCTGGGCTCGGGTGTTGTCCAGCACCGCCTCGGCGACCGGACGGCGTTCGGCCTGGTAGGTGTCCAGCAGGGCCTGCGGCGCCCAGCCGCGGATCCGCGCGGCCAGTTTCCAGCCGAGGTTGAATGCGTCCTGAACGCCCAGGTTGAGGCCCTGTCCGCCGATGGGCGGATGGATGTGCGCCGCGTCGCCGGCCAGCAGAACCCGGTCGACCCGATAACGTTCGGCCAGCCGGGTGGCATCGCCGAAGCGGGACAACCAGCGCGCGGAGTGCACGCCGAAGTCGGTCCCGGCGATGGCGCGCAACTGGTGTTTGAAGTCCTCAAGGGTGGGCGGTTCGGCGCGGTCGCTGACCCCGGCGGCGGGCACCAGGACGCTGTAGACCCCGACGCCCGCGGGCCGGAGCCAGAATCGCTGATGGGTCTCGCGGATCTCGGCCACCGTGACGGCGATCTCCTCCGGCGGGACGCCCACTTCCATCTCGCCCATCAGGCTCTCGGTCCGTGCGGGCTCGCCGGGAAAGCCGACGCCGAGCAGTTTGCGCACCGTGCTGCGCCCGCCGTCACAACCGACGAGATAGCGCGAACGCAGCTGTTCCCCGTCGGCCAGTTCGACGGTCACACCCTCGTCGTCCTGCTCGAGACCGGCGACCGCGCAACCGCGCCGGACCTGCGCACCCAGTTCGATGGCGCGTTCTTCGAGCAGACGTTCGATGACCGGCTGCGGAATACCCAGCAGATAGGCGTACCGGGAATCCAGGCCCTTGGGCGCGGGCTTGGCGATGGCGGCGAAGAAGGCGCTGGCCGGACGCTGCCGCCCGTGCGGGAGGATGCGGTCCAGCAGCCCGCGCATCGCCATCAGTTCGAGACTGCGGATGTGCAGGCCGACAATGCGGACGGCCGACGCCGGCTCGGTCTCCTTCTCCAGAACGAGGACCCGTACGTCGTGCAGTCGCAGTTCGGCGGCGAGCATCGCACCGGTCGGCCCGCACCCGGCAATGATCACGTCGTACGTGCGGGGCGTGCGATCGGTCGACGGCGGCTCGGCGGTGAATTGCGGAGGGTGCATAGGTGTTGCCTCTCGGGAGTGCCGTGTTGGCAAGGCGCTCCCGGCGACACCTACGTCAATCGCCCGACCGTGACGGCAAGGGGGAGCACCCACATCGCTACAACGTTCATGGGTCTCACCTCCTCGGGCGGTGTCGCGGTCACCTGCAAGCTATCTCCCCCAGCGCGATCCGTCGAGCCGTTTCCTCGCCGCGTGATCACGGCTTCGGGTGAGTCAGCGATCGGTGGAGCCACTCGGCCATCAGCGCGCGTTCGGCGGCGGTGAGCCCCGGGAGGTCGGGCAACACCGTCGCGAAGGTCACCGCTACCGCGTTCGCGGTGGTGTCGGGTGTTACCGGAGTTGTCGCCAGGATGCCGGTGAGCACGGCATCGAGCATGGCCTCGCCCAGACCGAGGTCGCGCTGATCGGCGGGCGTTCCCAGCAGCGTGAGGATGGTTCCGTTGCCCGCAGAGTGGATCATCCCGAGCGCGCGCTCCTCGTCGACCCGAAGCAGGCCGGCTGCGGCGAGTCGCCGGACGCGACGACGGAGCACGTCGAGGCCGGCGACCGTTGCTGGCGAGGGTGCGCCGCTCCCCCGCGTGGCGATCAGCGCGTACAGCTCGGGGTTTGTCAGGCCGAACTCCACGTGCGCGCGCCATCCGGCGCGCAGGTCCGCGACCGGGTCGCCCGTCGCGCCGGCCGCTGCGACCGATTTGCCGCTGACGTAGGTGGCCATGACGTGCTCGGCGACGGCGTCGATGAGGCCGTCCTTGTCGCCGAACAAGCGATAGATGGTCGGCGCCTGCACGCCCGCGGCCTGGGCGACGGCGCGCGTCGTCACCGCGTTCGCGCCCTTGTCACGCAGCAGTTGGGTCGCTGCCGCGACGATGCCTGCACGGACGTCGTCGCGGGTGTCCTGCGTCGTCACCATGAACCGATGCTAACAGCGACTTGTTAACCATGAAATATCAGTGCTAACGTCAACGGCGTAACGTCGGAAACAAGGGAGTGTTCATCATGATCGTCGTCACCGGTGCCACTGGTCAGCTCGGGTCTCAGATCGTTGAGCGGCTGCTCGACCGGCTGCCACCCGACGCCGTGGGTGTGAGCGTGCGCGACGTCGACAGGGCCGCCGGCCTCGCCGGGCGGGGTGTGCGGGTGCGCCCCGCGGACTTCACCGACCCGGCCACGCTGGGGCACGCCTTCGAGGGTGCCGACAAGGTCCTCATCGTCTCCGCCGCCATCCGCGGCCCTGGCGCGTTCGTCGCGAACCGCGCCGCCATCGACGCCGCCCGCGCCGCGGGCGCCAATCGAGTCCTCTACACCAGCCACCAGGCCGCCTCCCGGGACTCGCTCTTCGCCGCCCAGCCCACGCACGCGGCGACGGAGGAGCACCTGGCCGGCCTGGGGGTTCCCTTCACCGCCCTGCGCAACGGGTTCTACGCGAGCGCACTCAGCTTCTCCATCGGCGCGGCGCTGGAGACCGGGCAACTCGTGGCGCCGGCGGACGGCCCGGTGTCCTGGACCGCGCACGCCGACCTGGCCGAGGCCGCAGCCGTCGCCCTCACCGAGGACGGCGTACTGGACGGGGTAACGGCACCGCTGACCGCGTCGGAGATGCTCGACCTCGAAGCGGTGGCCGCTCTCCTCAGCGACATCACGGGCCGCACCGTCGAACGTGTCGTCGCGGAGGACGACGAGTGGCGGGCGGCCGCCATCGAGCGAGGCATGCCCGCGGCGGCGGCCGACTTCACTCTCGGCATGTACCGCGCGGCGCGAGAGAAGGAGTTTGCCGTGACCGATCCGACGCTGGAGACAGTCATCGGCCGCCGCCCGGTCCCCGTCCGCACGGCGCTGGAGGCCATCGTCGCCCAGCGATGAGGGGTCGAGGACGCGGCGGTCGTCAGCGCAGCATCGCCCGGGTCATCCGACGAGTGGCGACATACATGGCGATCGAGCCGAACGCGACGAGGTAGGCCACCGGGATCAGCAGTTCCCAGCCGAGGTGGCCCAACGCGGGTTCCCGGACCAGCTCGATGCTGTGGTAGAGCGGCAGCGCCTGGATCAGGGGCCGCACCGCCTCCGGGTAGACCGACAGGGGATAGAACGTCGTCGCGAACAGGTACATCGGCAGCATGAAGAGCTGGATGTACTGGAAGTCGGGGAAGTCGCGCAGGTACGTCGTGACGGCCAGGCCGCCGGCGGCGAACGCGTACGAGATCAGCACAGACGCTGGTAGGGCCAGCAGCACCCAGGGCGACGTGACCAGCCCACCGGCGGCCATGAGGGTGAGGAATCCGATCGACGTCAGCAGCCCGTTGATCATCGCGCTGGTCACCTCGCCGACGGCGATGTCGGTGACGGAGAGCGGTGTCGGCAGGATCGCCTCGTAGGTCTTCTCGACCCTCATCCGGATGAACACACCGAAGCTCGTCTGGTTGAACGCCGTGTTCATCGCCGTGGTCGCCAGGATCGCCGGGGCCACGTAGGCGGCGTACGGGACATCCACGCCGGGGACCGTGCCGACGAGCATCCCGACGCCGACGCCGATCGACAGCAGGTACAGGATCGGTTCGACGAGCGCGTTGAGCAGCGGCGTGACCGACCGGCGGTAGATCATGAAGTTGCGTTCGATGAGCGCCAGGGCCCGGCGTCTCGTCCAAGCGGGTACGGCGACGGTGGTCATGGTGCCTCCACGGGGCTCTGGGCGTGGGCCGTCACGGGTGCAACCGTCGGCGGTAGGTGACCCGAGCGACCAGGAAGCCGCCGATGGCGAGTGCCAGCAGGTAGCCGATGTGGACCGAGCTGCCGGTGATCGTCGCCGTGCCGAGGCTGAGGGTGCGGCACAGCTCCACCCCGTGCCACAGCGGCAGCAGGTAGGACACCGGTCGGATCCACTCGGGTAGCTGCGAGACGGCGAAGAACGTACCGGAGAACATGTAGAGCGGCATGATGACGAAGCGGAACACCGTGTCGATGTGGCGCAGCTTGCGTACACCGACCGCCCACGCGGCGGCGGGTGCCGCGAACGCGACCCCGGTCAGCGTCGCGCCGAGCAGGGCGCCGAGGGCCCACCATCCCCCGATCAACCCGAACGCGGCCATCACCACGATGAAGGCGCCGCTGGCGATGAGCACCCGGAAGGTGATGAAGAGCAGGTGCCCGGCGGCGAGCTGCTCCGGCCTCAGCGGTGTCGGTGTGGCACTCCGGTAAGCCCCGAAGCCGGCAGCCCGGGCGACCCCCGCGGCCCCTTCCAGGAACGCGTTCTGCATCGCGGCGGCGGCCAGCATGCCCGGGGCGAAGAACGCCGCGTAGGAGACGCCGGCGATCTGGGCGGGCGCGTTGTCGTCGACGAGGGCGCCCAGCCCGGCACCGATGCCGATGAGGAACAGCAACGGGTTCAGCACGTTGATCACGATCGAGCCCCGCCAGGTACGCCGGTAGCGCGTCAACCAGTACCCGAATACACGAAACACCAGTGAGCTCTCCTGCTACTCGATGAGCGATCGGCCGGTGAGCTTGAGGAACACGTCCTCCAACGTCGCGCGGCGGACCAGTGCGGTGAGCGGCGTGAGCGACATGGCGTGCACGGTGGCGAGGGCCGCCTCGCCGTCGGCGGTGTAGACGAGCACCCGGTCGGGGAGCAGTTCGACGCGGCCCTCGGCGTCGGTGCCGCCGGTGGCCAGCACCGACGTCCGCAGTTTCTCCGCCGCGGTGTCGCGTTCGTCGAGGCGGAAGCGGAGTTCGAGAACCTCCCGGGTGGCGTGCCTGGTGATCAGTTCCCGGGGTGAGCCCTGCGCGACGATGCGGCCGTGGTCGACCACGATGAGCCGGTCGCAGAGTTGCTCGGCCTCGTCCATGTAGTGCGTGGTGAGGATGAGCGTGACGCCCTGCTGTTTGAGCTGGAAGAGCCGGTCCCACAGGATGTGTCGGGCCTGCGGGTCGAGGCCGGTGGTCGGCTCGTCGAGCAGCAGGATGTCCGGTTCGTTGATCAGGGAGCGGGCGATGGTAAGCCGCCGCCGCATGCCGCCGGAGAGCGTCTCGACCTGGTCGCCGGCTTTCTCCTGCAGCTGGGCGAAGTCGAGCAGTCGGGTCGCGCGGTCCCGGATGACGGCCCGCGACAGGCCGAAGTATCGCCCGTAGATGTGCAGGTTCTCCCGCACGGTGAGCTCGTTGTCCAGGTAGTCGTCCTGCGTGACGACGCCCAGCCGGGCGCGGATCTCCGGCCCCTGTCTCATCGGGTCCATGCCCAGCACGCGCAGGCTGCCACCGCTGATCGGCGACGTGGCGGCGATCATCCGCATGGTGGTGGACTTGCCGGCGCCGTTGGGACCCAGAAGCCCGAAGGACTCCCCCCGCTCGACCGCGAAGTCAATGCCGTCGACCGCGCGGAACTCCGCTGTGGACCCGCGTGGCGGATAGATCTTGGTCAGATTGCTCGCCTCGACCAAAGAGTGCTCGCTCACCACGGCAGTTTACGAAAACGAACAGCGCTCTGCAAGATTCGAGCAGGGCTTTGTAAATTCCAAACTCTGCGATGAGTGTCCTTTCGCGGCGGTGCGAGCACTCTCCCGGGGCCTCCCGTGTCGGCCAGCGGCAATCTGTAGGTTGTCTTCTTGACGGGCGGCTGACGTGTAGCTAAGTTTCAGCCACCCGGACTGAGAGGCGTCTATGCAGACCCGACTCGTTACCGCGACAGCCCTGGCGGCCACACTGGCGGCCACCCTCGCTTCCCTGCCTGCCCAGGCCGCCACGCCGGTGCGCCCATCGACCGCCGAGCACGGCTGGGTCACGTCGACGCTGCGACACATGAGCCTGGAACAGAAGGTCGGACAACTCTTCGCCACCTACGTCTACGGCGGTGACGCCACGGACCCCAGCGCCGCGGACCGGACCGCGAACCTCGCCGCCTTCGGTGTGGAGACACCGGCCGAGGTGATCGAGCGGTACCACCTGGGCGGCGTCTGCTACTTCTCCTGGTCGCACAACCTGGACAGCCCTCGGCAGATCGCGACGCTCTCCAATGGACTGCAGCGGGCTGCCCGTGGCGACGGGGCAAAGGGCAGGGTGCCACTGCTCATCTCCACCGACCAGGAGCAGGGCGCGGTGGTGCGAATGCCCTCCCCCGCCGCTCAGTTCCCCGGGTCGATGGCGCTGGGCGCGGGGCGGTCGCCCCGGGCCGCCCGGACGGCGGCGGAGGTCACCGGACGCGAGCTGCGCGCCGTTGGCATCCAACAGCCGTACGCGCCGATCGCCGACGTCAACGTCAACCCGGGCAACCCGGTGATCGGCGTGCGGTCCTTCGGCGCCGACCCCACCCTCGTGGCCGACCTCACCGCCGCCCAGGTCACCGGTTTCCAGGACCGGGCCGGAGTGACCGCCGTGGCGAAGCACTTCCCCGGGCACGGCGACACGGCCACCGACAGCCACACCGGTCTCCCGGTGATCAACCACAGCCGCGCCGAGTGGGATCGGATCGACGCGCCGCCGTTCAAGCGTGCCATCCGCGCTGGTGTCGACACGATCATGACCGCGCACATCGTGGTCCCGGCGCTCGACCCGTCCGGCGACCCCGCGACCTTGTCGCCGACGATCCTCACCGGCGTGCTGCGCGGTGAGCTCGGTTTCCGGGGCGTCATCGTCACCGACGCGCTGAACATGGCTGGCGTGCGGGCGAAGTACGGCGACGAGCGGGTGCCCGTACTGGCGCTCAAGGCCGGCGCCGACCAGCTCCTGATGCCGCCGAATCTCGCGCTGGCGCGGGACGCGGTGCTGCGGGCCGTCGCCACCGGCGAGCTCACCGAGCGTCGGATCGACGAGTCGGTCCGGCGCATCCTCGGCGTGAAGTATCGCCAGGGACTCGCCCGCTCGCCGCTGGTCGACGTCGAGAAGGCCGTCCGGACCGTCGGCGCTCCGGAGCACCTCGCCGCCGTCACCCAGGTCACCGACCCGACGCTCACCGCCGTCCGCAACGATGCCGGAGTGCTGCCCCTGCCCCACGCCGACCGGTCGGTCCTGATCACCGGCTGGGACAGCGCCGCCTTCGCCCCGGTCGCGACGGTCGCCGCCGGATTCACCACGCGTGGTGCCCGCGTCACCGCCCGACCGGCGACGCTGCCCTCCGACGCGACGATCACCGCCACGGCGAGCCAGGCCGCCGAGCACGACCTCACCGTCGTGCTCGTGAACAAGGCGTGGGACACCGCCGTCACCGACCCGCGAGCCACCCAGCAGCGCCTCGTCGCGGCGCTGCTCGGCGCCGGGAAACCCGTGGTCGTCGTGGCCGTCCGCGACCCGTACGACATCGCGTACCTGCCGGGTGTCACCACCTACCTGGCGACGTACTCGTACACCCGCGCGGCGATGGACGCCCTCGTCCGCGCGCTGCACGGCGAACTGTCCCCGAGCGGACGGCTGCCCGTCACGATCCCCACGGCCGAGGGGGCGGGCTCCGTGCTCTACCCCTACGGCCACGGCCTGAGCTGGTAGGAGGCAAGCATGCAGCGGAGGAATTTCCTGGTCGGCGCGGTCGGTGCGGGCGCGCTGGGGGCGGGGACGCTCGGTGTCGGACCGGCGGCGGCCAACTCCCGTGACCGTCGGGTCCGCACCGGCCTCGACGAACTGGTGTCGTCCGGGTTCGCCGAACTCGACGGTCAGCGCGTGGGCGTCATCTCCAACCCGACCGGCGTCGATGCGTCCTACCGGCATCTCGTCGACCTGATGCACGGCTCCGGTCGGGTGCAACTGGTCGCGGCGTTCGGCCCCGAGCACGGCTTCCGCGGCTCCGCCCAGGCCGGTGGCAGCGAGGGAACCGGCGTCGACGCACGCACCGGCATCCCGGTGTACGACGCGTATGGCGCCTCGCAGGCCCGGTGGGAAGCGATGTTCACCGAGGCCGGGGTGGACACGGTGGTCTTCGACATCCAGGACGTCGGAGTCCGCTTCTATACCTACATCTGGACGATGTACACCTCGATGGTCGCCGCGGCCCGGGTCGGCAAACGCTACGTCGTGCTGGACCGGCCCAACCCGATCGGCGGGCGGGCCTACGGGCCGATGATGACCAGCCCGTACACCTCGGGAGTGGGTCTCAAGGAGATCATTCAGCAGCACGGGATGACCGTCGGAGAGCTGGCCCGGTTCTTCAACGCCACGTTCCTGCCGGCCGAGGCGGGACGACCGGTCGACCTGCACGTGGTGCGGTGCCGGCACTGGAAGCGCGACGCCCTCGCCGCCGACACCGGCGTGCCCTGGGTGATGCCCAGCCCGAACATGCCCACCCCTGACACCGCTCTGGTCTACCCGGGCACCGGGCTGTTCGAGGGTGTCGCCTCGATCACCGAGGGGCGCGGCACGTGCCGCCCGTTCGAGCTGATCGGCGGGCTGGCGACGGACTTCGACCACCACTGGGGTGACCGGCTCAACGCCCGGAATCTGCCCGGGGTCGAGTTCCGCGAGGCGTACTTCTCGCCGACCGCGGCCGGGCAGAAGCCGGACCTGCTCAACAAGCTCTGCGCCGGCGTCGAGGTCAAGGTCGTCGACCCGGCGGTGTACGACCCGATCCGCACCGGCGTGGCCATGCTCGTGGAGGCGCACAGGTACCCGGCGTTCGCCTGGCGACGCGACTCGTGGGACACCGTGCGCCCGTACTGGATCGACAAGCTCACCGGTTCGCCGCGGCTGCGTACCCAGATCGATGCCGGAGCCGACGTCGACGACGTCGTCGACGCCTGGGCCGAGGAGTTGGCCACCTTCAACCGGCGCCGCCGGCCCTACCTGCTCTACTGAGGAGTGCGGTCATGACCAGGTCGGTCCGTCGTCCGCTCCGTTCACTCGCGCTCGGCCTGGCCCTGGTGGTCGCGGGCACGACGCTGCCCGCCACCGGGGTGGCAGCGTCGCCCTCGTCCGGCCCGCCGACCGTCACCCCCGCCGACATCCAGTTCCGTCACGACACGCTGCGCCGCGGCAGCGCCCACCAGGTCGGACTGCTCCCCGACCAGGTGGATCGCCTGCCCACCGACCTGGCGGCGTATCTCCAGCCGACCCCGGAGCACCCCGGCTACCCGGCGTACGCCGGCGCGGTGGTCCTGGCCGCCAAGGACGGTGTGATCGTTGAGCACGCCGCCGTGGGCAGCGCGGTGAAGTACTCCGCAGTTGGGCCACCGCCCGACCTGGTCGGTGTGGAACTCCCCGCCGACCAGCAGATCCCGACCCGGCGCGACACCATCTTCGACCTGGCGTCGGTGTCGAAACTGTTCACCACGATCGTCGCCATGCAGCAGGTGGAGCGGGGGCGGGTGGAGCTGGACACGCCGGTCGTCCGGTACGTCCCGGAGTTCGCCGCCGGCGGCAAGGCGGCGGTCACCGTGCGGATGCTGCTCACCCACACATCGGGTCTGCCCGCTTTCGCACCACTGTGGAGCAGGTACCCGACCCCGGCCGAGCGATTCGCCGCCGCGCTCGCCACGCCGCTCACCACCGGGGCAACGCCCGGTAGCCAGTACGTCTACTCCGACCTGGGGCTGATCGCGCTGGGCGTCCTGCTGGAGCGGGTAACCGGTCGGCCGTTGGCCGACCTGGTCCGCGACGGCGTGACCGGGCCGCTGGGCATGACCGACACGGGCTACAACCCGGGGCCGGAGCGGCGGTCGCGGATCGCCGCGACCGAATACCAGCCGTACGCCGGACGCGGCATGGTGTGGGGTGAGGTGCACGACGAGAACGCGTGGTCGCTGGGCGGGGTGGCCGGGCACGCCGGGGTCTTCTCCACGGCCGCGGACCTGGCCGTGCTCTGCCAGTCACTGCTCAACGGCGGCGAATACCGCGGCCGGCGGATCCTGCGCTCGGAGACGGTGCGCGCGATGCTGGTCAATCACAATGCGCCGCTCGAGTCGGCCTACCCGGAGAGCGACCGCGGGCTCGGCTTTGAGCTGAACAAGCACTGGTACATGATGGGGCTCTCCTCTCCGGTGGCCTTCGGGCACACCGGCTTCACCGGAACGTCGATCGTCATCGACCCGCTCTCCCACTCGTTCGTCGTCATGCTCAGCAACCGGGTGCACCCGGACCGGGGCTGGGGCAGCAACAACGTCGCCCGACGGGCCGTCACGCGTGACCTCGCGGAGGCGATGCCGGTACGGCCGCGCTCGGCCAGCGCCTGGCGGGCCGACCCACGCGACTCCGCGACGAGCACGCTCACGGCGCCGCTGCGTCGGCCCGGCAGTGGCGGGGCGGCGAGCTTCCTGCTCTGGTACGACACCGAGCCCCGCTTCGACAGCGCGCGATTCGAGGTTTCCACCGACGGTGGTCAGACCTGGGCGCCGGCGACGATGCAGCTCCGCGACGCCGCCCGCCGGTGGAGCGCCGACGGCACGGTCACCGGCTACGGGGGTCGGGTGTGGTGGCAGGTCACGGTGGCGCTGCCCGATCAGGCCACCCACCTGCGGTTCAGCAGCAGCACCGACGGCTCCGGCCAGGGGCGTGGCGTCTACGTCGACCGGGTCGTAGCGGCGGACCGGCACGGCATGCTCTTCTCCGGCGAGGGTGCCGACGCCTCCCGGTTCGTCGCCGACGGGTGGTCACCGGCGCGGAGCTGAGACGTTGCGGCCGGGATTTGACCCTCGACCGGGTTGAGGCCCGACCATCAGCGACATGACCGACCAGGCGACCGCCGACCCGACCATGACGCGCATCATCGAGGCCGTACAACTCGGCCAGAGCGGCGCACCCGCCCAGGCCCGTGAACTGCTCACCGCCTTGTGGGACGAACTCGGCCCCACCGGTGACGCCCTGCACCGCTGCACCCTGGCGCACTACCTCGCCGACCTTCAGGACACCACCGAGGCGGAGCTGGCCTGGGACGAGCGTGCCCTGGCCGCCGTGTCCGACCTGACCGACGAACGCGCCCAGCGGTATCTGTCCTCACTCCAGGTCCAGGCGTTCCTGCCGTCGCTGTACCTCAACCTGGCCGACTGCCACCGACGCCTGGGCAACGTCGGCCCGGCCCGGGAGCACCTCGCGCGAGCCCGCGAACACCTGGTGCGGCTACCGGACGACCCGTACGGCGAGAGCATCCGCGCCGCGGTCCGTGACTTCGTCGAGGACGATCCGACCGACCGCCGGCGGTAGCTGTCGGTCGGGTGGGTCACCGATCCTGGCGAGCGACGCCCGTGCGGTATTCCTGTGGCGAACGTCCGTAGTGGGCACGGAAGAGGCGGCTGAAGTGGGCCTTGTCCGGGAAACCCCAACGGGCGGCTATGACCTGGATCGGCTGCCGCAGCAGCGGGTTGCCGAGATCGCGCCGGCACTGCTCCAGGCGCTTGGCGCGGATGAGTTCGGCAACCGTCGTCGCCTCCGCCTCGAACAGGCGGTGCAGCGATCGCGGCGAGATGTGGTGGGCGGCGGCGACGCTGCGAGGGCTGAGCTCGTCACTGTCGAGGTGGCGGTCGATGAAATCGACGATCCGGGCCCGCAGTGCGGTTTGCCGCGCCTCCGGTGACACGGTGTCCTCGATGTCGAGGTACTGAGCGAGCGCGGCAGTGAGCAGGTCCACCGCCACCCCGCCCAGGATCTCGGCCTGGGCCGGCTCGAACTGCTCCGGGTGCGCCGCGATGCTGCGCAGGTGGTGGGCCAACAGCCCGCCGACGCCGAGGTGCGACGGCATCGGCGTGGCCAGCAGGCGGCGGAGCCGGTCCGGCGCCAGGGGCAGCGCCGCGTGCGGTATCTGCACGGTGATCGTGGTGGCGAGACCGGGGCCGTCCGCGCGATGCCGGGCGACGTGCCGCCGCGCGGGGTCCAGGAGCGTGAAGTGCTTGCCGGGTTCCAGCGTGGACTCGGTGCGGTCCTGGATCAGGGTACTGCGACCGGTCAGTGGAAGCGTGAGCTGGTACACGTCCCCTTCGGCGCTGCGAACCAGTTTGGTAGGGCGGATCGCGTCCAGCGACGGGTAGCGCAGCGAGGTCATCCGAATGCGGCCGAGATCGATGGCCTGTGCGTAGGCCACGAAGTTGTCCAGGTGGCCGCTGCTGATGTGCGCCGGCGCGGTCTCCTGGGCGACCAGGGCATACCAGAACGCGAACCGGTCCGCCGGGGGCAGCACCGTCGTGTCCACCACCAGGTTGGGCAACACTCCGCTCGCCTCCCCCATATGCGAGGATGGATTCTTGCATGCCTCGACTTCTTTACCCACGACGTGAATCCCACGCCCGGCGCCGCCCGGGGGGTTGGCCAGTGTCGGCGATGACCGGCGCTGACCTGCGGGAGGCAGCCGACGAGGCGACCCGGGTGCTGCTGCCACACCGGGAACGCGACTGGTCGGTGCCGGCCGGCTCGCTGACCTGGAGCTGCTGGACCACCGCGGCGCACATCGCGCACGACCTCCTCGCGTACGCGGGCCAGGTCACCGGCCGCCCAGATGACGGCTATCTGCCGTACGACCTGCGGGTCTCCCCCGACGCGGGCCCGACGCAGGTGCTCACCGTGGTGCGGGCCTGCGCCGGTCTGCTCGCCGCCGCCGTCGACGCCGCCCCACCGGACGCGCGGGCCTGGCACTTCGGTGCGTGCGATCCGGCCGGCTTCGCCGCCATGGGCGTGGCCGAGACACTGCTGCACACCCACGACATCACCCTCGGTCTCGGCGTGCCGTGGCAGCCGCCGCAGCGCCTGAGCGCGCTGGTGCTGCGGCGACTCTTCCCGGACGCCCCGCCCGGCGCGGCGCCCGAGGTGCTGCTCTGGATGACCGGCCGTGGTGAGCTGCCCGGCCGGGCGAAGCGCACCTCCTGGAGCTGGCAGGCCGCAGTCGACTGACTCGCGCCAGCGTCGAAGGGGCGGGTGGTCGCCTGCCCCCGGGCGACCACCCGGTTGGAGCGTCAGGGTCAGGTCCAGCTGATGCCGCGGTTGCGAACGCTGCGCATGCCCTTCTCCTCTCCCCTCGGTGACGGCCCCCGTGCCCGCCAGCTGACCTCAGCGTCGGCCACGGCCTGCTTCGGCGGTAGGGGTGTCGGCGTTCGGAGTCGTTCGGGCTTGTTCGGCCGCGGACTCGAACGTCGCAGATGCGGAGTCGGGTCGCCGTGGCCACAGTGGCACGACAGCGAGGACCGCCACCGCGCCCGACAATCCGCTGAACCCGATCACCGTGGTGGCCGGCCACCGGTCGGCGGCCAGACCCGCGAGGACCATCGCCGTCCCCTGTAGCCCACTGAGACCGGTGATGGCCACCCCGAACGCGCGCCCCCGGTACCGCGTCGGCACCGCCCGGCCGAACAACGCGTTCAGGGGGATGGCGAAGGCGCTCGCGGCGCCGGCCAGCACCAACAGCAGGAGCATCATCCACAGCGGAGGGACGAGCCACGCCACCGTCAGCACCCCGGCCGACATCGCGGCCAGCGGCAGGATGAGCCGTGGCCGGGCCGCCGGTGGGCAGAAGCGGGTGAGCGCGACCCCGCCGATGGACATCCCCAACGGTGCCGCCGCCAGCAACAGTCCGACGGTGCCGGCGCCGCCGCCGTACTGGCGGGCCAGTGGTGCCATCAGCCCTTCGGCTGCGTAGGTGAAGGCGCTGGCCACCCACAGGACGAGAACGTAGGACCGCAGCCGGGAATCGGCGAAGATCACCCGCAGACCGACAGCCCGGCCCTGGCCGGTCGGGCTCGACTGTGCTCTAGGCGCGGGGCGGGAACGCACGCCGATCCCGATCAGGAGAGCCGACACCAGAAACGTGCCGGCATCCACCAGCAGGGCACCGCGCAGCGACAGCAGCGCCACCAGACTCCCCCCGACGGCGAAGCCGACCACCTGCACGACCTGGGCGCAGATGTTGTCCACGCCGTTGGCCACGGCGTAGCGGTCGCCGTCGAGCACTTCCGGCATCAACGCCGCCCGCGCCGCCACGAACGGTGGTCGCATCAGGTTGACCACGAACAGGAGCACCACCAGGGCTGGCGCGGGAAGGTCCGGCAGCGCCGCCAGCGGGATGAGCGCCGCGCGGCCAAGGTCGCAGGCGATCATCACGCTTCGCCGGGGGAACCGGTCGGCCAGACCGGACAGCAGCGGTCCGCCGGTGAGCCAGGCCAGGTAGGAACTGGCGTAGGCGGCCGCCGCCAGCGCGGCCGAGCCGGTTTCGCTGAAGACGAGGTACGCCACGGTCACGGCCGTGAGCTGGTCGCCGGCCAGGGACAACAGGTACGCCCCGAACAGGTGGCGGTATTCGCGTACCGCGAACACCTCGGCGTACGTCGCGGCGCGCTCGGTCACTTCGCCCCGTCCCCTCCGCGCCGGCGGTCATCTGGGCGCTCGGCCCAGACCGTATCCGTGTTCGCGCTGTCGGGGCCGGGAGCAGGCGTTCGGACCTGTTCGGATCCGTTCGCACCAGGTTCGGACGGCCGGCGGGAGGTGTCGAGCGTGCTGCCCGGCTAGCCGGCGTCGAGCGTGTGGCGGTGACCGTCGAGCGGGAAGGGCGGCCGGGCCGGCAGGGTCTCCTGGAACACGAAGCCGCATTTCTGCGCCACCCGGCAGGACGCCTCGTTGTCCACCTGGTGCAGCAGGTCGAGACGCGCCACCTCGGGGAACCGGTCGAACGCCCAGCGGCTCAGCGCGATGACCGCGCGCGGGGCGACGCCGCGACCGCGTGCCCACGACGCCGTCCAGTAGCCCACCTCCGGGGCTGGGCGCTCCGGCGTGACCCCCTTGAGCACCACGTTGCCCACCAGCCGAGTCCCGTCGGCCTGCTCTTCGAGGACGGCGAAGGTGTACCGCCGGCCGTCGGCCCAGTCGCGCAGTGCGCCTTCCAACCACCGTCGGGCCTCGGCGGCGGTGGTCACCGGAGCTCTGGTCCAGCGGCGCAGGACCGGATCCCGGTACGCCTGCACCAGCTCATCCAGGTCGTCGGCGCACCAGGGGCGCAGGGCGACACCCGGCGTCGAGGTCGTACCGGGCGTCCGCGATTCGATCAGCATCGGCACAGTCTGCCGTGGCCGTGGCCCGGGGGTCAGCCCCGACGGCGCCACCGCCACCAGCTGCGGCGGGGCCGACGCGGCGGCGTCGGAACGGCCGCCGCTTCGGTGACGGTCGTGGTGACCTCGGGCCGGGCCCGCTCGGCGCGCCAACGGCGGACCACGTCATCGGCGTTCACCGGACGCACCACCACCCGGGGGCCGTCGGGGTTGCGCATCCACGCCACGATCTGCGCGTTCAACTGCGCCACGAAGTCGCGGACGGACTGTTCGGTGGGCAGACCCCGGACCTCGTCAGGGACCTGCTCGACACGTCGGCGCAGTTGCAGCGACGTGGGCAGGAGCAGGTCACTGGGGAGCGCCTCGCGTTCCAGGAAGCTCTTGATCCACCACGACTCGTCGTACGGCGCCCCACGGCCGGGGATCGGCTTGCCCATGCCGGGCAGGTCATCGAACTCGCCGCGCTGCACGGCTCCCCGGATCTGCGACTCCACGGCCGCTTCCCACGCCTCGCTCACCCTGCGGCACCTCCCCTGGCCACCGTAACGCGCCGCGTCCGCCCGGCGACGCGCACTTGCCAGGGGTCAGCGCGCCCGCGACGGTGAGCATTCCCGCCGCGGTGCCGCCGGGTGGCACCGAACGCGAGTGGATCATCCGGGATCGCAGGCCACGGCTCGTCAGGTGGCCCTGGGTCAGGACGTTCATCCCGATTACGGTCGGCGTGGGATCCATCGGACGGGGGAAACGTCGTGGTGAGTACGGGTGCACTGCTGGGCATCGCGTTGGTGGCGTTGGGGCTGGTGCTCACGCCCGGCCCGAACATGGTCTACCTGGTGTCCCGCTCGGTGGCGCAGGGCCGCCGGGCCGGGTTGATCTCACTGATCGGGGTGGCCGCCGGCTTCGGCGTCTACCTGGCGGCGGCGGTCGCCGGCCTGGCCACCGTCTTCGTCCTGGTGCCGACGCTGTACGCGGTGGTGAAGCTGGCCGGTGCCGGCTACCTGCTCTGGCTGGCCTGGCGGACGCTGCGTCCGGGTGGGCACTCGCCGTTCCGGCCCGCGCCGCTGCCGCCGGACCCGCCGCGGCGGCTGTTCACCATGGGCCTGGTCACCAACCTGCTGAACCCGAAGATCGCGATCCTCTACGTGTCGCTGCTACCGCAGTTCATCGATCCGACGCGGGGGCACCTGGCCACGCAGAGCCTGCTGCTCGGTCTGACCCAGATCGCCGTGGCGCTGAGCGTGAACGCGCTGATCGTGCTCAGCGCCGGCGCCCTCGCGGGGTTCTTCGCCCGCCGGCCGGTGTGGCTGCGGGTGCAGCGGTGGGTGACCGGCACCGCGCTCGCGGCGCTGGCCGTGCGCATCGCCGCCGACCGCTCGCGCGCGGCCGTCGCCACGCCCTGACCCGGGCGGTCAGCGTCCCCGGTGGCGGTCGAGCATCCCGGCGGCCAGCGGCGCGGCGTCCAGGTCACCGGCGGCGAGCCGGGCGGCGAGGGTACGGCGTACCAGCCGGTCGGCCAGCGCGGGCGCGTGCCGACCGACGGCCATCTCCAACCAGCCGCGTGCCGTGGTGGCCACGTCACGGGGCGCCCGCCGGGCCGCGGCGGTCCGCAGGATCGCCGCGACCACCCCTTCGACGGGCTCGGGGCGGGACACCCCCCGCAGGGACAGCCCGGCCTCGGCGGTGCTGTCGTGGATCGGTGAGGCGACCATGCTCGGGTAGACGACGCTCACCCCGACGTGCGTGCCCACCTCGTGGCGCAGCGCGTCGGCGTAGGCAACCAGGGCCCGTTTGCTCACCCCGTACGCGGCGGCGAGCGGGAGGGGCAGCACCGCCATCCGGCTGGCCACGAAGACCACCCGTCCGCGTGCGGTGAGCAGCGGGGGCAGCGCGGCGGCGGTGGTACGCCAAGCGGCGAGCAGGTTGACCTCCAGCTGCCGGCGGACCACCTCGTCGGGCGGCAACTCGGCCGGCGCGGGACCACCGACGCCGGCGTTGTTGATCAGCAGGTCGAGCCCGCCGAGCCGGTCGACGGCGGCCCGCACCGCCGCCGGCACGGCGTCCGGGTCGGTCAGGTCGCAGCCCAGCACCGGCACGTCCTCGTCGGGACGGGCGTGCAGGTCGAGCCCCACCACCCGGGCGCCGGCCGCGCCCAGCGCGGCGCCGAGGTGGCGGCCGAAGGTCCCGCTCGCCCCGGTGACCAGCACCCGCCGACCGGCGAGGGATCGACCGCTCACCGAGGTGCCCCCACCGAGGACGCCGTGCCGGAGCGGGCGCGGCGGGTCCCGGCGGTCAACTCCCGGGCCAGTTCGGCCAGGTAGACGTCGAAGTCCACCCGCATCGCCGGGCGGCGCTGACCCCAGCGGGCCGTCGCGGCCCGCAGTTCGGCCCGGCAGACGGCGCGCTGCCGGTCCGGCTCCGGCAGCGCGTACCGGCCGGCGAGGTGCGCCGCGATCAGCTTGGCCTGGGCCTCGACCAGGGGGAACGCGGAACCGGTGGACTGCATCAACCCGACGAAGCTCAGCCCGGGGGCGTCGGGGTGGAACACGTGCCGGTACAACGGCAGGGTGTCGGCGCCTCCGGCGAGCAGCGCCGAATCGAGGAACGGAACGTCCACCCGGTAGCCGGTGCACCAGATGATCAGATCGACGCTGTCGCTGCGGCCGTCGGTGAACTCCACCCGGTCACCGTCGAGGGCCGCGACGCCGGGTCGGGCCTCGACGTCACCGTGGGTCAGCCGCGACAGCAACCCGTCGGAGAGCGTCGGATGGTCCTGGAGGAAACCGTGCGTCGGTGCGGGCAGCCCGTAGCGGGCGGGATTGCCGACGGTGGCGCTGAGCATCGTCTGGCTGATGCGTTGGCGCAGACGCCACGGCAGGCGGCGTGCCAACGCCCCGTTGAGAGTGTCCGAGGGGCGCCCCAGCAGGTACTTCGGCACCACCCAGACGCCCCGGCGCAGCGACAACAGGGTGCGGGTGGCGGCGTACGACGCGTCGACGGCGATGTCCATCGCGGAGTTGCCGCCGCCCACGACCAGGACCCGCCTGCCGGCCAACTGCTCCGGGCCCCGGTAGTCGTGGCTGTGGATCTGCTCGGCGGTGCAGGCACCGGGGTAGCCGGGGTCGGGCAACCGGGGCACCCGGTTGTGGCCGTTGGCGACGACCACGGCGTCGACGGTGACCTCGACCGGGCCGGTCGGGCCGCTGGCGGCCACCGTCCAGGTGCCGTTGGGGTGCCGGGTGACCCGCTCGACGGTGTGGCGCAGCCGGATGGTGTCGGCCAGCCCGAAGCGCTCGGCGTAGTCGGCGAGGTACCCGGCGACACGACGGTGGTCGGGGTAGTCGGGCCAGTCGCTCGGCATCGGGTGGTCGTCGAACTGGGTGCGACCACGGCTGGTGTTGAGGTGCAGCGTGCGGTAAGCGGGCGAGTCGGGTGCCCCGTACACCCAGAGGCCACCGACCTGCTCGGCGGCCTCGAAGCCCACAGTTGGCACGTCGGCGTCGCGTAGTGCCTTGACCGCGGCGAGCCCGGCGGCGCCGGCCCCGATCACCGCCACCCGAGGTGGTACGCCCATTGCCGCCCCCATTAATCCAACGTCCGATGGATAATCGTCGCGCGGCGGCGGCCCGTCAAGGGGTCGGTGATCCGTACAGCCCGTCGAGCAGGCGATGCACGAACGCCCGGAACTCGCGCCGCTCCCGGGCGCCGGGCGCGCCAGCGGCCAGCGCCACCACGTGCCCGTGCGTCGCCCACACCAGACTCCGCACGGTGATGTGTGGGGTCGGCTCGGCGAGGGCGCCGGTCGCCGCGGCGGCGGTGAGCAGCTCCGCGACCAGCCGGTACAACGGGTCGGCGTAGCGCTGGTCCAACTCGGCGTGCCGCTGCGGCTCCAACCAGCGGCGCAGCCACAGCGCGGTGGTCTCGGGGCGATCCTCCAGGAAGTCGACGAAGACGTCGACCAGCTCGTGCAGGGCCCGTCGCGCCGCGTCCGGACCCGCGTCGAGAGCGGCGCGGGCCTGCTCGGCGGCCTCGGTCAGCACGTCCCGTTCGGCGGCGAACACCCGGGCGAAGCACGCGTCGTAGAGCGCTGCCTTCGTACCCGTGTGGTGCGCGACCGTGGCGACGTCGACCCCGGCGGCGGCGGCGACCTCCCGCAGCCCGACGGCGTCGAAGCCCCGCTCGGCGAAGAGCGCGGTCGCCGCGGTGAGCACCACCTCGCGGGTCGGCCGGGTCTCGTCGCGGCGGGGCCGACCCGGGCGGCGGCGGGGCATGGTCATGGCCGCCATTCTGCCCCTAGAATCCAGCAACCGTTGGATTGCGGAGAGGATGCGGCGATGACCGGGCTGGACCGGCGGCCCGCGGCCGCCACCGACGCGACGCTGCCGCGCGGGCCGCTGGCGGGCTTCGCGGCCGGCTCGCTCGGCATGGGTGTCTGGGTGACCGTGCCCGGCCTGCTGCTGCTCTACTTCCTCACCGACGTGCTGGCCGTCGGGCCGTGGCTGGCCGGCCTGGCGCTACTGCTGCCGAAGATCGCCGACGTGCTGCTGCACCCCTGGGTGGGGCACCGCGCCGACGTCGAGCAGACCCGACGCGGCGACCGTCGCCGCCTGCTGCTGCTCGGCTGCGCCCTGCCGGTCGCGTTCGCCGCGCTCTTCGCGGTGCCCGGCGGCCTGACCGGCGCGCCGGCGGCGGCGTGGGTGGCGGTGTTCTTCATCGCCGGCAACCTACTCTTCGCCGCCTACCAGGTCCCCTACCTGTCCACCCCGGCCGACCTGCGCATCGGCTACCACGAACGCACCCGGCTGATGGCGTTCCGGATGGTGGTGCTGACCCTGGGCATCCTGGTCTCCGGGCTGCTTGCCCCGCTGCTCACCGGCGGCGACGCCGCGACGCGGGGCGGCTACCAGCGGATGGGCGTGGTCCTGGCCGTGGGGATGCTGGTGGCCATGCTGGTCGGTGTCGCCGGCATCGCCCGGCTGCGCGGGTCCGCGCCGGCCAGCACCGCGTCCGGGCACGGTGGGTGGCGGGCGTTGCGCACGGCGCTGCGCGACAGGCAGTTCCGGTGGCTGGTCGCCGCGTACCTGGCGATGTCCACCACCACCCACCTGGTGCTCGCCGGGGTGCCCTACTACGCCGAGTACGAGCTGCGCGCCCCCGGTCTGACCACGGTGCTGGTGGCCGCGTTCGTGGCGCCGGCGCTGCTGGTCACCCCGGCCTGGCTGGTGGTGGCCCGCCGCGTTGGCAAGCAGCGGGCGCTGCTCGGCGCGCAGGGCGCGTTCGCGGTCGGCTCCCTGGTGTTGGCGGTGGGCCGACCGGCCGGCCTGCCGGTGCTGGTCGCCGCGGTGGCGGTGCTCGGGGTGGCGTTCGCCGGCATGCAACTGCTGCCGTTCTCGATGCTGCCCGACGTGATCCGCGCGGCCAGCGAGGCCGGCAGCACGGGGGCCGGCACCTACACCGGGGTGTGGACGGCCACCGAGGCCACCGGCGCGGCCCTGGGCCCGTACGCGTACGCGCTGTGCCTGACCGTGGGCGGTTTCGTGGCCTCGACGGCCGGTGAGTCGCCGGTGCAGCCGGACGCCGCGCTCGCGGCGGTCCGCTACGGTTTCGGGTTGCTGCCGGCGGTGGCGATGCTCGCGGCGCTGCTGCTGCAACGCCGCTACACCCTGGACGCGACGGCCCGGGCGACGAGCTGACCGGCCGGCACTAGACTTCGCCCTCGATGGACGCCCAGCCCAGCACCACCGAGACCCGCCCCTGCGCCCACTGTGGAGCGCCGGTACCGCAACGGGTCGGCGCGGGCCGACCGTTTCGCTACTGCCGCGACAACGACGGCGCCTGCCAGCGCGCCTCCCGCAACAGCCGGATGCGGCACCGCAACGCCCCCGGTCTGCCCGGGCAGGTGGCCCGCACCTGGGAGGCGGTGGACCGCCTCGACCAGATCGTCGAGACCTTGACCGAGTCGCTGCACGCCGAGTTGTCCCCGGTGGGTGTGCAGCGGCAGCTCGCGCAGGTCCGCGCGGAGGCCGCCACCGAGATCGCGGCGGCGCAGACCGAACGCGACGAGGCCCGCGACGACGCCGAGACCGCGGCGGCAGACGCGGCGCGCGCCCGCGAGCAGGCCCGCGACGCCCGCGCCGAGGCCGATGACGCCCGCCAGCGCGCCGAGCTGGCGCAGCGGCAGGCCACCGCCGCCGACGAGCGGGCACAGCACGCCGAGGCCGCCCGCGACCGGGCGCGCCACGATGCCAGCGCCGCCGAGGCGCTGCGCGCCCAGGCCGAGCGCGACCGCGACCAGGCCCGCACCGAGGCCCGGGACCTGCGCACGGAGCGCGACGCCGAACGGCAGCGAGTGGCCGACCTGAGCGTGGAACGCGACGCGCTGCGCGCCGAGGCCGAACGGGCCAGCCGGGCCGCCGCCGAGGCGACCGAGCGGGCCGGGCGGTGGCAGGCCGAGGTGCAGGACGTCCGGCGCCAGATCGAGCAGTCCCGCGCCGACGCGGCGCGGACCCGCGCCGAGGCCGCCGACGCCGCCCGGGCGCGCGAGCAGGCCGACCGGGCCCGCGACCGCGCCGAGGTCGCCGCCCGGCAGGCCGACGACGCCCGGCAGGAGGCCGCGGAGCTGGCCGCGCGGCTGCGCGCGGAGGTCGCGGCCCTGGCGGCCCAGCGCGACACGCTGACCGCCGAGCTGACCGTGGCCCGGCAGGCCGCGGCGACCGCCGAGGGTCACCGCACCGCCCTGACGGTACGACTCGACGCCGCCGAGACCGACCGGGACCTGGCCCAGCGGCGGGTGGCGCAGCTCGGCGACCAGGTCAGTGACCTGGCGTTGGCGCTGGCCCGCCTCGGCGCCGCCACTCCCGGCGACGTCACCTGATGATCGTGGCGCAACCTTCGGTAGGCTCGGGCGGTTAACCACCCCGGTGGCGGCGGACACACACCGTTGTCCCGACCCGCCTGGGGATCACCTCACCGGGTGACTGTCCCGGCCGGTTACCCTTGGTCCCGGCCCACCCGTCGACGCCTCACGCCCTCGGGCGGGAATGGCTCGACGGGGACGCACCGTTACACCCAGAAGACCAGCACCACGAACGAGGGGAAGTCGATCATGGGCGAGCGTATGCTGCGCGGAAGCCGCCTTGGCGCGGTGAGCTATGAATCCGACCGCAACACGGAGCTCGCGCCGCGTCAGACCCGCGAGTACCTCTGCGCCAAGGGCCACCAGTTCGAGGTGCCGTTCGCCGTCGACGCCGAGGTCCCGACGACCTGGGAATGCAAGTTCGACGGCAGCGTCGCCCGACTCGTCGACGGCAACGAGCCGGAGCAGAAGAAGGCCAAGCCGCCGCGTACCCACTGGGACATGCTTCTGGAGCGGCGCTCCATCGCCGAGCTGGAGGACATCCTGGAGGAGCGCCTGCAGGAGGTTCGGACCCGCCGCGGCCGCGCCTGAGCCGCACGACGCACGATGACGGCGCCCCCGGGGAAAACCCCGGGGGCGCCGTTGTGTCTGTCTGTGTCCGGTGGTGGCCTGGTCTCAGTGCCGGCCGGGTTCGACGATCTCGCCCTCGATGGCCCGACCGCCGTCGACCACCACCGGCTGTTCCGGCTGGGGAGTCGGTTGCGGGGTCGGTTGCGGCGCACCCTGGCGCACCCGCACCGTGCGGGGCCCGAACAGGTCACCGGCGACCATCGACGACACCCGCCGCTCGGTGGCGCGGCGCACCCCGGCGCGGGCCAGCCGACGCACCGGCGGCACCAGCAGCAGCAACCCGACCAGCCCGCTGACCAGGCCGGGCACCGCCAGCAACAGCGCACCGGCCAACCCGACGAGCCCGTCGGTCACCTGGCCACCCGGGGGCTGCCCGGCCGCCGCCGAGGCGCGGAAACCACGCCAGGCGCGCATCCCCTCGCGGCGCAGCAGCACCAACCCCAGCAGGGACGCGGCGAACACCAGCAACACCGCCGCGCCGAACCCCAGCGCCCGTCCCACGCCGACGAACACCGCCAGCTCCAGCACCACCGCCAGCAACAGGGCCAACGGTACGAACCTCAGTCCTCGGCGCATCTCACCTCATCGCCATTCCTGCGGACACCACGGACGTGTTCCGCTCATCCAGCATGACACGGCCGCGCTCACGGCCACCGTGCCTGACCGCTCACGGCCACCGTGCCTGACCGGTGGCGGTGCCGTGCAGACCCCGGCGTACCGCCTGGCGCCGGTCACGCACCCCCCAGGCGGTGATCCGCCACAGCGCCTCGGCCACGATCTTCGGGCTCATCTTGCTGTCGCCGCGTTCCCGCTCGGCGAAGGTGATCGGCACCTCCACGATCCGCACCCCGGCCCGGTGCGCCAGCCGCGACAGCTCCACCTGGAACGAGTAGCCCTGCGAGGTCACCGAATCCAGGTCGATGGCGTCCAACGCGCTGATCCGGTACACCCGGTAACCGCCGGTGGCGTCCGAGACGGGCATGCCCAGCGCCAGGCGCGCGTACAGGTTGCCGCCGCGCGACAGCAACAGCCGCCGCAGCGGCCAGTTGAGCACCCGCGCGCCGCTGGTCCACCGGGAGCCGATCACCACGTCGGCGTCGCGGGCGGCGTCCAGCAGCGCCGGCAGGTCCTCCGGGGCGTGCGAGCCGTCGGCGTCCATCTCCACGACCGCCTGGTATCCACGCTCGCGCGCCCACCCGAACCCGGCCAGGTACGCCGCACCGAGGCCCTGCTTGCCCTGGCGGTGCAGCACCTGCACGTGCGCGTCGCCGTCGGCGAGGGCGTCGGCGATCGCGCCGGTGCCGTCGGGGCTGTTGTCGTCGGCGATGAGGATCTGCACCGCCGGGGCGGCGCGCCGGACCCGGCCCACGATCACGGCGATGTTGTCGGCCTCGTTGTAGGTGGGGATCACCACCAGCACCCGGCCCACCCCGGGCACCTCGTCCGCGCGTCGGATCGTATCGGTCGCCTGGATCACGGTTCCTCCGCTCCCGCCGGCGTACCGGCTGTTGCTATCCGGGCCTGACCCGCTGCCGCCGGCGCAGCACCGCCGCGCCGACCAGGGCCGCCGCGGCCAGCGCGGCGAGCGCCACCTCGGGCCACCAGCCGAGGCGGGTGGCGAGGGTGCGTCCGTCGTCGAGCCGCAACTGCCGCACCACGACCTCCCGGGTGTTGAACCCGGTGGCATCGCTTACCCGCCCGTCGGGTGCGACGAACCCGGACACTCCGACCGTGGAGGCCATCAACGCCGGCCGCCCGTGCTCCACCGCCCGCAGCCGCACCATGGCCATCTGCTGGCGGGCCTCGGCCACGTTGAAGGTGGCGTTGTTGGTCTGCACCACCAGCAGTTGCGCGCCGCCGGTGACGGTGTCGCGGACCACCTCGTCGTAGGCGACCTCGAAGCAGATCACGTCACCGAGCACGGCGGGGCCGGTGCGTACCACGCCCGGGGTGCTTCCGGGCACGAAGTCGTTGCGGATCAGGTCGACCTGCTTGCTGACCATCCGGGCCACGTCGCGCAGCGGCACGTACTCGGCGAACGGCACCGGGTGGCGTTTCGTGTACAGCTGGTCGAGGTCCGCGCCGGCGCCGGGGCGCCACAGGATGCCCGCGTTGCGGACCTGCCCGGCGCCGGGGCCCAGCAGCACCGCGCCGACCAGGATGGGCGCGCCGATGGTGTCGGCGGCCTGGGAGATCCGGGCGCCGGCGGTGGGGTTGCGCAGCGGGTCGATGTCGCTGGAGTTCTCCGGCCACACCACCAGGTCGGGTCGCCGCTGTTGCCCGGCGGTGACCCGCCCGGCCAGCTCGATGGTGGCGTCGACGTGGTTGTTGAGCACCGCCTGCCGTTGGGCGTTGAAGTCCAGGCCCAGCCGCGGCACGTTGCCCTGCACGATCGCCACGGTGACGGTGGCGCCGGACCCGGCGGTGGCGACCGGCACCAGCAGACCCCCGGCGGTCAGCGCGACGGCCACGACGGCCGGTACGACCACCGGCGTCCACCGTCGTGCCGCCGTCGCCCCGGCGGGTGTCGGGCCGTCCAGCGGGCCGTCAGCGCCCGGCACGGCGTCACTGGGCGGGGGTGCGTGGCGCTGGGCGGTGACCCAGCCCCGCCAGACGGCGGTGACCAGCAACCCGCCGATGAGGGCCACGGCGAAGGTGACCAGCGGGGCGCCGCCCAGCGCGGCCAGGCGCAGCAGCGGCGAGGTGTCCTGGCTGAACGCCAACCGCCCCCACGGGAACCCACCGAACGGGGTGCGGTCGCGCAGCGCCTCCTGCCCGACCCAGAGCAGCCCGGTCAGCGCCGGCCACGCCCAGCGGGCGCGGTCGACCAGCGGCGACACCCAGGCGGTGGCCGCGCCCAGCAGCGCCAGGTACCCGGCCTGCAGCAGCGACAGCAGCACCCACGGCAGGTAGCCGGTGTGCAGGTTCGTCCAGGCCAGCAGCGGGGCGAAGAACGCCACCCCGGTCAGGAAGCCCAGGCCGGCGCCGGCGCGCAACCGCCGCCGGTGCGCTGCGGCGGCCAGCAACGCCACCCCGATCGGCGCGAGCGGCCACACCCCGTACGGGGGGAACGCCACCAGCAGGGCCAGCCCGGCGGCCACGGCCAGGGGCACGGCGACCCGCAGCGGCAGCGGCCGACCGGGAACGACTGGTCGGGGCAGCGCCGCCGGGGTGTGCGTCTCATCCCGGTCCAGGGTCGTCACCGCTTCACCTCGATCACGGGGCGAAGGTTACCTGGCTGGCGGGTGCACCGGCCGCGTCGGGCCGTCGGGGCACGAACCACCCGGTGGACATGAAATCGGGGCGCGGCTCGCGCCGCGCCCCGATGCTCCCAGGCCCTTCCCGGCCGGTGTGGCGAGGATGGGGCACGACGACCTTCGGACCGACCGGACGTGGACTGGCTGCCCCCGCCGGGCCGTTGTCTACTGGCCGTGCACCTCACCCTGCCCGTACACCGGTAACCGCGGCCGGTTCGCGCCGCCCCGCCGACCCCCGCCCGCTGGACCTGGCCGCCGCGACGATGACGCTCAAACATGTCGCTCGGCCAGCGGACGAAGGGACGAAGCGAACAACAGCCGCTTCCCGTGGTAGGACTCAAAGACGGTACGTGCCGACCCCCGTCGGTTGTCAACCCACGGCCGGCCTGTCGTGTGTTGCGACACGGCGTGTCGGGTCGGCGAGTCTCAATGCGTACGCAGATGGTGACGCAGCAGCGCCTGCGCGGCCGCCCGGTGCTCCTCGGCGAGCAGCCCTCCAGCGGCCAACACGTAGTCGGCGTCGACCACCGCGGCGGCGGCACGCGGCAGCGCCCACCCACCGGCGTGGTCGGCCAGGACCGCCGTCAGCACCTGCCCGGCCATGCCGGTCGGCGCGTGCCGCAGCACCCCACCGGAGCCCACCAGCAGCCGCACGTCGCGCAGGTCCCGCCCGGAGCGCTCACCGGTGGCGGCGCCCCGGGCGTGCCGGCGCAGCGCCACCGTCGCGGCGAGGGTGGCGATGCGCCGGTCCACGGCCCGCTCGACGTCGTCGACGGCCAGGAACGCCGGGTCGGCCGCCCGGCGAGCCGCGGCGGCGGCCAGGTCGTCGGCCTCGCCGGCGGCGAGCAGCCGCTCCTCGGCGGCGGCCCGCACGACCCCGGGGGCGCTCCACCGCATGCCCAGATCGCCCTCCACGGTGCGGGCCCGCCACAGACTGCCGGCGACCTCCCGGCCCGGCCCGGTGGCCCGCTCGTCCGGCGTGAGCACCGAGTACACGTCGGTGGTGGCCCCACCCACGTCGACCACGGCGAGGTCCCCACCGAGGGTGTCGGCGAGCACCTCCACACCGGTGAGCACCGCGTCGGGGGTGGCCGCCCGCACCAGCCGCGCGAACCGGGCACCCCTCGACAGTCGTTTACCACCGATGACGTGGCGCAGGAACACCGCGCGGATCGCCGCCCGTGCCGGCGCCGGGGCGAGCACCCCGATGCGCGGCAGGACGTTGTCGGCGTCGGTGACCGGCACCCCGGCATCACGCAGCAGCCCGGTCACCTGCGCGCGCACGTCGGCGTTGCCCGCGTACACCACGGGTCGGCGCCACCGGGCCCGGGCCAGGCGGGTCGCGTTGTGGGTGATCGTGTCGGCGTCGCCGCCGTCGGTGCCGCCCACGAGCAGCACCACGTCCGGGCGGGCCGCCCGCAACGCCGTCAGGTCGGCGGCACCGAGCCGACCGGCCGCGACGTGCACCACGTGCGCGCCGGCGGACAACCCGACCCGCCGACCGGCCTGCGCGGTGACCAGCGGCTCGTAGCCGACCACGGCCAAGCGCAGCCCCCCTCCGGCCGACGAGCACACGTACCAGGGCACGTCGCGGACCCCGAGCCCGGTGGTGGCCGCCGCGACCGCGGCGTCCAGGCCGTGCAGCACGTCGGTGCCCACCGTGGTGGGCGCGGCCGCCGCGCCGGCGAGGACACCGGCGGCCAGGTCCACCACCGCCACCTTCGTGTACGTGGAACCGACGTCGGCGCAGACCGCCAGCGTCACGACGCGGCGGGGACGACCACGGTGCCGGTCGCGGTGACCACCACGATCGGCGGGTCGAGGACCTCCGCGGCGGACGCGGAGCGGTCCGGGCGGCCCCGGCACACCACCGCGCAGCTCAGCTCCAGGGTGCGGCTGCGGGTGCCCACCCGCGACACCCGCGCGGTGACCTCGACCACGTCCCCGGCGTGGATGGGCGCGTGGAACCGCACGTCGGCGTACCCGGCGAACAGGCCCTCGTCGCCGTCGGTGCGGATGCACACCTCCGTGGCGACGTCGCCGAACAACCCGAGCGCGTACGCCCCGTCGACGAGGTTGCCGGCGTAGTGGGCGTGCGAGTACGGCACATAGCGCCGGTGCGTCACCGTCAACCCGAGCCGTGCGTCGGTCATGCCATCGCCTTCCGTTGCGTGATCAGGGCGTGCACGAGGTAGCTGGCCACCTCGCCGGGCGTGGTGCCCCGACCGAAGATCCGGTCCACGCCCAGCTCGTCGGTCATCGTCTCGTCGAAGCGGGGACCACCGACGATCAGCAGCGGACGCCGCCCCGCCGGCATCGCCTCCCGGAACGCGGCGGACATCTCCCGGGTGTTGTGCAGGTGCGCGTCGCGTTGGGTGACCACCTGCGACACGAGCACCGCGTCGGCCTTCTCCGCCCGGGCGGTCTCCACCAGCTCCGGCACACTGACCTGCGCGCCCATGTTGGTGACCTTCAACTCCCGGTAGTACTCCAGGCCCTTCTCCCCCGCGATGCCCTTGACGTTGAGGATCGCGTCGATGCCCACGGTGTGCGCGTCGGTGCCGATGCACGCCCCGACCACTGACAGCTTGCGCCGCAACCGCTGCTTGATCACCGTGTTGACGTCCTTCGCCGACAGCAGCGCGAAGTCACGTTCCACCACCTGCACGGCGTTGAGGTCGACCAGGTGGTTGACCCGCCCGTAGACGACGAAGAACGTGAACCCGTCGCCCATCGGCTTGGCGTGCACCACCATCGCCGGGTCGATGCCCATCTTGTTGGCCAACTGCACCGCGGCGCCCTCGGCGCGCTTGTCGTGGGTCACCGGCAGGGTGAACGACACCTGCACCATGCCGTCACCGGTGGTGTCCCCGTACGGGCGCACGATCTGCTTGCCGGTCTGCACCACGCTCATGCGGCGGCCTCCAGGATGTCGGTGGCCGGGTTGCAGTAGTCGGCCTCGTGCGCGGCGACCCCGTCGAGGCCCTTGCCGCGGTCCGCGGGCCGCTTCATGATCCCGAAGGTGCCCTCGGCGATCGCCGTGAGCAGCGTCTGCTCCCCGATGCGTTCCAGCAGGTCCAGTGCCTCACCGAGGACCTGGTTGGCGCGGCGGCGGATGAACCCGCCCGGCGCGGGCACGAAGTCCTCGTGCAGCCCACCGGCCGCGCCGAGGACGTAGCGCACGTTCTGCAGGGCGATGTCCCGGTCGGACAACCACGGCGTCACCACCGCCTCGGTCATCATCCCCACCAGCAGGATGCCCTGACCGGTCAGCGCGCCCGCCAGGTTGAAGAACCCGTCGAGCAGGTTGCCCCGGAACACGTCACCGGTCATGTGCTTCGTCGGCGGCATCCACTTCAACGGCGCGGCGGGGAACAGCTCCCGGGCCAGCAACGCGTGCGCCAACTCCAACCGGAACGACTCAGGCACCTCCGGGTTGATCTCGAACGCGTGCCCCAACCCCAACTGCCAGTCCGCCAACCCCGCCTCGTGCGCGAAGAACTCGTTGAGCAGCTGCGACACCGTCACCGTGTGCGCCTCGTCGACCGCGTCGGCGGTGGTCAGGTAGTTGTCCTCACCGGTGTTGATGATGATCCCGGCGCGGGCGTGCACCTGCCGGGAGAACCGCTGGTCGACGAACGTGCGCACCGGGTTGATGTCGCGGAACAGGATCCCGTACATCGAGTCGTTCAACATCATGTCGAGGCGTTCCAACCCGGCCAGGGCCGCCATCTCCGGCATGCACAGCCCGGACGCGTAGTTGGTCAACCGCACGTAGCGGCCCACCTCCTTCGACGACTCGTCCAACGCCGCGCGCATCAACCGGAAGTTCTCCTGGGTGGCGTACGTGCCGGCGAAGCCCTCCCGGGTCGCGCCCTCGGGCACGTAGTCCAGCAACGACTGCCCGGTGGAGCGGATCACCGCGATCACGTCCGCGCCCGCCCGCGCCGCCGCCTGCGCCTGCGGAATGTCCTCGTAGATGTCGCCGGTGGCGACGATCAGGTAGATCCACGGCCGCTGCGCCGGGTCGCCGTGGCGCTTCACCAGACGGTCCCGCTCGGCGCGCCGCCGGTCGATGCGCCGAATGCCCGCGCCAACGGCCTTGCGCGCCGCCGACCGGGCGGCCGTCGCCGCCCGCCCGGTGGGCTGGACGAACCGCACCGACCCGGCGGCGGCCTTCTGCGCCAGCAACGTCACGTCGGTGCTGCCCTCACGGACCAGGGCGTCGAACACCGGCACCGCCACCCCGTGACCCAACCCCACGTCCGCGGCGACCGCGTCGACGAGCCGGTTCACCCACGGAATGCCGTCCGGGTCGGCGCCGGTCACCCCGGCCAACCGCAGGACCGCCCGCTCCACCGACACCGTGGTGTGGCTGCGCGCCAGGTCCACCACCGGCTGCCCGGCCCGACGCGCCAACTCCCGCGCCCGCGCCACCAGCACCGGATCAAGATCAAGCTTCCCGGTCATGATGACCCTTCCTCGTAGATGACCTCACCGCGCAGCACCAGGCGCCGGCACACCGGCAGCGGCGTCGGGTCGTCCGGACCCCGCGCCTCCGGATCCTCGGCCTGCAACACCGGCAGGCCCCGCTCCACGCCCGCCGGCGTCGACCACACCGCGAACGTCGCCGGCGCACCCAACGCCAGAACCCCCTCGACGTCCAGGTGCACCGCCCGCCACCCGCCCCGGGTGTGCGCCGCGAACGCCGAGCGCACACTCATCCGCTGCGCCGGGTTGTGGTGCGCCACCGCCGCCCGCACCGACCCCCACGGGTCCAGCGGCGTCACCGGCGAATCCGACCCGAACGCCAACGCCACCCCCACCGAGTGCATCGCACCCATCGGGTTCGACTCCAACGACCGGTCCAACCCCAACCGCGTCTCGTACATCCGGCCCGCGCCACCCCACAACCGGTCGAACGCCGGCTGCATGCTCGCCACCACCCCGTACTCCACGAACCGCGCGATCAACGCCTTGCTCATGATCTCCGCGTGTTCGATGCGGTGCCGGGCCGCCCGCAACCGCTCCACCCCCACCGTCCGCGCCGCCGCCGCGAACCCGTCGAGGACGGTGCCGATCGCCGCGTCACCGATGGCGTGGAACCCGCCCTGCATGCCGTGCGCCGCGCAGTCCAACAGGTGATCGCGGACCTGCTCGACCGACAGGTACCCGTGCCCGCAGCCGTCACCGTCGCCGTACGGCTGCGACACGTGCGCCGTGCGCGACCCCAACGCCCCGTCGGCGAACAGATCCCCACCGGCGCCGACAGCGCCCAACTCCCGGGCCCGCGCCGCGCCACCCAGCTCACCCCAGTACCCGTACACCTCCGGCAACCCCGCGCCGGAGATGCCCAGCAGACCGGTGAAGTCCTCCTCGTCGGAGATCTGCGGGCCACCGCACTCGTGCACCGCCGCGATCCCCAACGACGCCGCGTGGGCGAGGGCCACCCGCTGCGCCGCGACCCGCTGCGCCCGACTCACCGACGCCTGCGCGGCCGCCCGCACCACGTGGTGCGCGTCGCGCCGCAACCAGCCCGACGCGTCGTACCCGGCCGCCTGCACCGCCTGCGGACAGGCCGCCAGCAACGCCGCCGACACCAACGCCGAGTGGATCGACGCCTGCGACAGGTACACCCGCCGCCCACCGGCCGCCCGGTCCAGCGCCGCCGCGTCCGGCAACGCCGGATCCGACCAACCCGACTCGTCCCAGCCGTGCCCCAGCACGACCGCGTCCGCCGGCAGACCCGCCGCGAACCCCGCCACCGCGTCGAGCAGCTGCCCCGCCGAGCGCACCCCGGACAGCTCCAGCCCGGACAACGCCAACCCGGTGTCGGTGGCGTGCACGTGCGCGTCGACGAACGCCGGCGTCACCAACGCCCCGCCCAGGTCCACCACCCGGTCGGCCGGCGGCGCGTCACCGTCGGTCCCCAACCAGGAAATCCGCCCACCGGACACCAGCAGCGCGGTGGCGCTCGGGTCGGCGGGGCAGTGCAGCACGCCGCCGCGGTACAACGTCGAGGGGTTCGTCATGACCTCAGTCTGCCGCGACCCGCGCCGCGAACAGCTGACGCACCCCCGGCTCGGCCCGCAGCAGCCCCAACGCCAACTCCGCGTGCCCCGGCACGTACCCGTTGCCCACCAGCATCGTCACGTCCGCCGCCAACCCCTCCGCGCCCAACGCGGCCGCGGAGAAGCTCGTCGCCATCGAGAAGAAGATCACCGTGCCGCCGTCCGCGGTGGCCAGCACCGCCCCGTGCTCACACCCCGGCACGTCCACGCATACCACCGTCACGTCCGCCGGCGCACCCAGCGCGGTCGTCACCGCCGTGGACAACCCCACCGGGTCGCGCGCGTCGGCCAACGCCACCACCGACGCCAGACCGGCGGCCGTCAGCGCGTCGCGCTCCGCCGCCACCGGCACCACCCCGACGGTACGCGCGGCGCCCGCCCGTCGCGCCGCCGCGAGCGACAGCGACCCGCTCTTACCGGCCCCACCGATCACCGCAACCCGCACCGGCGTCGGATCACCGGTACGCCGACGGTCCTCGACGTAGCGCGACACCACCCGGGCGGTCAGCGCGGGCGCCCCGCACACGTCCAGCACGGCGAGGGACAACTGCGGGTCCTCGTCGTCGGGCAGCACCGCGGCGATGGAGCGCGCGAACAGGATCGCCCACCCGTCACAGGGCACCTGCTCGCTGCGCCCGTCCCAACGGGCCAACCCATCGGTGATCACCAGGGGCGTCAACGTCAACGACACCAGGCTGGCGACCCGCTCCCCCGCCCTGAGCCCCAGCGGGGACCGCCGACCGGCCTCCTCGACAGTGCCGATCAGCATCCCGCCCGACCCGGTCACCGGGTTCTGCATCTTCCCCCGGGTCGCGATGATCTCCAGCACCTCGGCGCGGACCGCGTCACCGTTGCCGCCGTGCTTCTCCGACAACTGCCGGAAGCTCGCCGCGTCCAGGTTGAGCCGCTGCACCCGGATCCGCACCTCGTTCGGCGCGATCGCCGCCGACGTGTCCAGGCGCCAAGCCGCCTGCGGCAGCACCCCCGCCGGTTGCACGACGCGGTGCAGTCCCACCGGTGACGTCACGCCAACCTCCCCCTGCCAGCCGTCCGAAGCCCCGGTCAAGGCTCGCGTAACGGGAAAACTTACGGCAGACTAGTTTCTGTACCGAATATTTTCCAGTAGCCTTCGGGCTTCGATGATCAGCCGTAACACCGAGGAGGGGCCGTGACCCAGACCCAACCGGTTGAGACCATCCCTCAACCCCGTCACGCCCCGGTCGCCGTACCGACCGCCGGGCAGCCCTACGAGTACCACCGCCGCCCCCTGGTCGAACCCGACTGGACCCGGTTCCCCGGCTGGCGCCACGTCACCCGCGACCAGTGGGAATCCGCCCAGTGGCAGCGCGTCAACTGCGTCAAGAACATCAAGCAACTCCGCGCCGTCTTCGGTGACCTGATCGACGAGACCTTCTACGCCGACCTCGAGGCCGACCAGTTGGCCCTGGCCACCATGTCCATGCTGGTGCCACCACAAATGATCAACACGATGGTGCCGTTCGCGACCCTCACCACCGAGGCGCTGCTCGCCGACCCCATCCGCCGCTACATGATCCCGGTCGCCTCCGACCGGCGCACCGACTGGCCCTCACACCCCTACGCCAGCCGCGACAGCCTCCACGAGCACGACATGTGGGTCGCCGAAGGGCTCACCCACCGCTACCCCACCAAGGTCCTCGCCGAACTGCTCTCCACCTGCCCCCAGTACTGCGGGCACTGCACCCGCATGGACCTCGTCGGCAACTCCACCCCCGCCGTCGACAAACTCAAACTCACCCTCAAGCCCGTCGACCGCTACGACGCCCACATCGCCTACCTCAAGGCCCACCCCGGCGTCCGCGACGTGGTCGTCTCCGGCGGCGACGTGGCCAACGTCCCCTGGCGCAACCTCGAGTCGTACCTCATGCGCCTGCTGGAACTGGAGACGGTCCGCGACATCCGGCTCGCCACCAAAGCCCTCATGGGCCTACCCCAACACTGGCTGCAACCCGACGTCGTCGAGGGCCTGGAGCGAGTCGCCCGCACCGCCGCCCGCCGCGGCGTCAACCTCGCCATCCACACCCACGTCAACCACGCCCAGTCGCTCACCCCACTGGTCGCCAAGGCCGCCCAGACCGCCCTCGACGTCGGCGTTCGCGACGTCCGCAACCAGGGCGTTCTCATGCGCGGCGTCAACGCCACCACCCCGGAACTGCTCGACCTCTGCTTCGCCCTCCAAGGCGAAGCCGGGATCCTGCCGTACTACTTCTACATGTGCGACATGATCCCCAACGCCGAACACTGGCGAGTCCCGGTCTGGCACGCCCAGCAACTCCAGCACGACATCATGGGCTACCTCCCCGGCTACGCCACCCCCCGCATCGTCTGCGACGTCCCCTTCGTCGGTAAGCGCTGGGTGCACATGCTCACCGACTACGACCGTGAGCGCGGCATCTCCTACTGGACGAAGAACTACCGCACCTCCATCGAATCCGCCGACCTGGAGGCGCTCAACAAGCGCTACGCCTACTACGACCCGATCGACACCCTCCCCGCCGACGGCCAGCAGTGGTGGGCCGACCACCGCAACGACTGACCCACCCACGACGAAGCCCCCGGAGTCCTCCCCTCCGGGGGCTTCGTCGTAACCCGTCACCGGCAGACTCGCGACCGACTGCCACCCACCGCACCTTCGGAGAATCACCAACCCCGGAACGCCACACACCGCCGACGGCTAGCGTCCACCACCATGAGACACCCGCGGCCCGCCCCAGGCACGGGCACCGGCGACCGGGTCACACTCGACGAAGTCTTCTTCGACGTCGTGTTCGTCCTCACCGTCACCCAACTGGCCCACGCCCTCGAAACCCACCTCAACTGGGCTGGATTCGGCCGCAGCGCCCTGATCCTCGGCCTGCTCTGGTACCTCTACACCGGCTACGCCTGGCTCAACAACCACCTGCCACCCCGACAGAACGCCACCAGACTGCTGCTCTTCGCCGGCATGGCCGGCTTCCTGCTCAGCGCCGTCGCCCTACCCGACGCTCTCACCGGCAGCGGCGCGCTCTTCGCCGCCGGCTACCTCACCGTCGTCGCCGTCCACCTCATCCTGTTCCTGCACACCAACGCCCGCAGCGGCGCACTGCGACTCGCCCCCTACAACCTCGGAGCCGCGCTCCTCGTCCTCGTTGCCGCCGCGTTCACCGGCCCCGCCGTACCCGCCCTCTGGGCCGCCGCCGTGTTCACCCAGTCCGTCCTGCCCTACCTGCTCCCCCGCCTGTCCTGGACCGGCGTTCCCGACGCCTTCCACCTGCGCCCCGCGCACTTCGTCGAACGACACGGACTGCTCGTCATCGTCGCCCTCGGCGAATCCGTCGTCACCATCGGCATGGGCGTACCCGCCGACGAGCTCACCGCCGCAACGGCCGCCGCGATCGTGCTCGCCCTCGCCGTACCCGTCGCCCTCTGGTGGACCTACTTCACCGACACCCGACCCGCCACGGCCGCCCTGGCCGCCGCAGCACCCGCCGCCCGCAGCCAGATGGCCGCCCGTACCTACGTGTTCCCCCACTTCCTGCTGCTGCTCGGCGTCATCTCGACGGTCGCCGGTCTGCATGCCGCCGTCGCCCGACCTGACGAGCCGGCCACCACTGGCGCCGCCCTGGCCCTCGGCGGCGGCGTCGCGCTCTACCTGGTCGGCATCGCCGCCGTGCGCCGCGCCCTACGCGTGCCTATCCCCCTGGCCCGACTCGTCGCCGCGGTGGCGGCGCTGGCCACCGTCGCCATCGGCGTCACTCTTCCGGTGACCGTCCAGCTCGTCACCACCATCGCCATCCTGGTGCTGATGCTGGTGACCGACACCCGGCGGTCCACCCGCCGCGGTGACGACGAGAGAACATCCCTCGAAGCGGAACGAGCGCAAAGGCCCTGATTGCCCGGGCCAGCTCAACCTCGCCCACCACGAGATCGAACGTCTCCTGCCGCCCGTCCGCGAACTGAACCAGTACGCCCCGCCGACAGCCCACACCAGTCAGGCACTGATACCGGCGAGCACCAGATCGGCGACCTGACCGATCACCCGGGCACTCGTCGCCACCGGCAACCGCCGAAGCGACGCGATGGCCAGCAGACCGGCCCGGACGTCGTCCACGCCGACCCCGTCACGCAGCACACCCGCCGCACGGGCCCGCCCGACCAGCACGTTCAACGCCTGCGCGTGCTCCCGCCGCTCCCGCTGAAACGCCGCACTCACCTCACCCGGCCCCAACAACGCCTCGTTGAGCGCCCGGTCATGGATCTGCCGCTCGGCGAACTCGCGCACCACGCCGGACAACGCCCGCCACGGGTCCGGGTCGTCGAGCGCGCGGCGCATCCGCACACCGCAGTCGTCCACCCGCTCGGCCAGCACCGTCGCGACCAACTCCGTACGCGTCGGGAAGTGCCGGTACAGGGTCGCCACACCCACCCCCGCCCGTCGCGCCACCTCCCGCATGGGCACCTCGAGCCCCGCCGACGCGAACGCCTCCCGTGCCGCCGCCACCACCCGATCACGGTTGAACCGGGCATCGGCACGCTGCATCTGAGACATCTCCGACCGGCCTCCCTCTCACTTCACCCCACAGCGGAACAGCTGCTCCGTTTCCGGCCTACGGTACGACCATCACCCCGTCTCCCCAGGCAGAGGAGCCCTGATGTTCGCCGTGCAGTACGACCGGTTCGGTGGTCCCGAGGTACTCCACCTCGGCACCACCGACGCGCCACAGCCCCGAGCCGGCCAGATCCGCATCCGCGTCCAGGCCGCCGGCGTCTCCCCCGTCGACGTCGGCCTCCGCTCCGGCCGCACCCCGATGAGCGCCCGACTGCCGTTGCCACACATCCCCGGCGTCGACGCGGCCGGCGTCGTCGACGAGATCGGCGACGACGCCGACGGCGTGACCCTCGGCGACCACGTCTTCGGCATCGTCGAGCTGGCCAGACTCGGCGGTGCGAGCGCACAGTTCGCGGTACTACAGCTCTGGGCGCACAAACCCACCACCATGCCGTGGGCCCAGGCGGGCGCCAGCATCGAGACCGCCACCCGGGCCCTCGACCTGCTGGACCTACGGCCCGGCATGACGCTCCTCGTCGATGGCGCCGCCGGCGGCGTCGGCAGCACCGCCGTCCAACTCGCCGCCGCCCGCGGCGTCCACGTCATCGGCACCGCCCGCGCCGACAACCACGATTTCCTCCGCCAGCTCGGGACGACACCGGTCACCTACGGCCCCGACCTCACCAACCGCCTCGACGCCCTGGGCGTGACCCGGATCGACCGCGCCCTCGACGTCGCCGGCGCCGGGTCCCTGCCCGAACTGCTCCACCTCACCGGCAACCCGACAGCGGTGCTCACCCTGGCCGACTTCACCGCCCCCACCCACGGCGTCCGACTGTCCATGGGGCAACTGGCCGGCGAACCCGACGGCCGCCACGGCCTGCCCGCCGCAGCCGAACTGTTCACCGAGGGCCGGTTCAGGGTGCCGATCGAAGCGACCTACCCGCTTGAGAAGGCGGCCGACGCGCACCAGACGGCCGAGCACGGATCCCGCCGCGGAAAGATCGTCCTGACCGTCGACGACGTGCAGGAGAGCTGAGCCTCAGCCGCCGGCCAGCACCTCGGACAACGGCGCCGGCACCAGCCCTCGCTCCCGCAACCCGGCCAGAATGTGCGGCAACGCCTCATCCGTCATCGCCGCGTTCGCCTCGGTCACATGCATGATCACCACCGACCCGGGGCGAACGTGGTCCAACACCGCCCGCACCAACGGCTTCCACGCCGTCGCGAACGGATCGCCGCTGACCACGTCCCCGTCGACCACCGTCACACCCAGCGGCGCCAACGCGTCCAACGCCGCCGCATCGTGGCACAACCCCGGAAACCGGAAGTACCGGGTCTGCCGACCCCCGTACGGCGCGATCACCTCGAACGTCTTCGCCACATCGCCGGCCAGCTCGTCCACCGGTAGCCGCGGCAGGTCGTAACAGTCGGCGGTGAACGCCGCGTGCCCGTAGGTGTGGTTGGCCAACTCGAAGCGCGGGTTGCCGGCGATCCGCCGGGTCACGTCTGGATACCGCTGCACCCACTTGCCGGTCAGGAAGAACGTCGCCGGCACCTGCTCGCGCTCGAGCAGGTCGAGGATGCGCAGGTTCGCGTACGACTTCACCCGGCCGGCCCGCAGGCTGGCCAGCATCCCGTCGGTCATGTCCGCGTCGAAGGTCAGCGCGACCTTGGCACCGATGCGCGGACCGTGATCCACCACCGGCGCCCTGCTCACCACCCCCGTCGCGCCCGGGACAGCCGCAACCGTCGGCGTCGGGACCGCCTGCGACGCGCTGGCCGACGGCGCGGCCGGGGAGGCGGACGAGCCGACGAAGACCGGCTGCTCCGGCGGGGGCACCCGGGACGCCGTGCACGCGACACTGCCGGCAACGGCCGCCGCAACCAGTACGCCACACCACAATGGGCGAAGCCGGGGTCGGATCACGCCGCAGATCATCGCAGACGCGAAAGTGCCTCACTGTCCCGCGCGCTCAAGCCCAACCCGTCGATCTTGCACTTTCCGCTGTCGTCATCGGTTGGATATCCCTTACGTCGGAACAGTAAGTGCAAGATCGCGGCGCAGAGGGCAAGGGCAGGGGCGGCACGACGGGTCCCCGGGCGCACCGTCGCCCGGGGACCCGTGGACCGCTCAGGTCACTTCGTGAAGGAGTCCTTCACGTTGCGACCAGCGTCCTTGACGTTCTGACCGGCCTGCTTGGCGCGCGCGTCGCTCTGCTGGCTGGCGCCCTCGCCACGCATCCGCTCGTTGTCGGTCATGTCGCCGACGCGCTCCCTCGCGGCGCCGGCCATCTGCTCAACCTTGTTCTTTGCCTTCTCGGTGAAGCTCATCGCGCCTCCTCGGTCTGGCGGTTGTCCTGGCTCGCTTGCCCGGTCTCCCGGTGCCGAAACCGGCGGTGCCGGTCGGCACACCCGCTAAGGCATCCTAGGAAGATAGGTAGTGGGAGGGTCGCCTGTCGGCGCCGCCCCACGATGGTTAACTGACCGAATGGGAGAGCTCCTGCTGATCCGGCACGGCGAGACCACCTGGAGCGCCAGCCTGCGGCACACCTCGTACACCGATCTGGAGCTGACCCCCGACGGCGAGCGACAGGCCCGCACCCTGGCCGCGTTCCTGGCCGGCCGGCGCTTCGTCACCGTGCTGGCCAGCCCCCGTGCCCGGGCGCTGCGCACCGCGCAGCTGGCCGGGCTCACCGTCGACGGCGTGGACGACGACCTCAGCGAGTGGAACTACGGCGAGTACGAGGGCCGCACCACCGTCGACATCCACGACGACGATCCGCACTGGAACATCTGGACCGACGGCTGCCCCGGCGGGGAGTCCCCCGCGCAGGTGGGCGAACGGCTCGACCGGGTGCTGGCCCGCGTCACCCCGCTGCTCGACCGCGGCACCGTCGCGCTGGTCGGGCACGCGCACAGCCTGCGGGTGCTCGGTGCCCGTTGGATCGGCCTGCCCCCGTCCGCCGGTGGGCGGCTACGCCTGGAAACCGCCACGGTCAGCGCGCTCGGTCACGAACACGGCCGGCAGGTCATCCTGCGGTGGAACCAGCCGGCTCCTCCGGCGCCCGGGACCGCGACCGACTCGGTGCCACCGCGCTGATCTTCGGTGGCCGGTTCTCGTACGGCGTGGACAACACCACTGTCGTGCGGGTCGTGACGTTCGCCGAGGTACGGATCTCCTGGAGCACCCGCTCCAGGTCGGTGGGGCTGGCCACCCGCACCAGCAGCAGGTAGAAGTCCTCCCCCGCCACCGAGTAGCAGGAGTCGATCTCCGGCAGGTGGGCCAGCCGCTCCGGGGCGTCGTCCGGCTGCGACGGATCGAACGGCCGGATCGCCACGAACGCGGTCAGCGGCAGGTCCAGCGCCTCGAACGACACCCGGGCGGCGTACCCCTTGATCACCCCGCGCTGCTCCAGCCGGCGGACCCGCTGGTGCACGGCGGACACCGACAGCCCCACCCGCTCGGCCAGGTCGGTGTACGACAGACGGCCGTCGGCGGTCAGCGCGGCGACGATAGCGCGGTCGATCTCCTCCACGGCGTGCAACCTACCGGTAAAACCGTCGCACGGCGACGAGGTACCCGAGTGACGGGCCGCGGTGGGCCGTGACGCGCCCACCGCAGCCCCACCACCACGTACGCCTCGTCAGTCCTTGGCCAGCGCCCGGGAGATCACCATCCGCTGGATCTGGTTGGTGCCCTCCACGATCTGCAACACCTTCGCCTCACGCATGTACCGCTCCACCGGGTGGTCGGCCACATAACCCGCGCCGCCGAGCACCTGCACCGCGTCGGTGGTCACCCGCATCGCCATGTCGGTGGCGAAGAGCTTCGCCTTGGCCGCCTCGATCGCGTACGGGCGGCCGGCGTCGCGCAGCCGGGCCGCCGCCAGGGTCAGCGCGCGGGCGGCGGAGATCTGGGTGGCCGCGTCGGCGAGGAGGAACCCCAGACCCTGGAAGTCGATGATGGAGCGCCCGAACTGCTGCCGCTCCCGGGCGTAGGAGACCGCGTAGTCCAGGGCGGCCTGGGCCAACCCGACCGCGCACGCCGCGATGCCCAGCCGGCCGGAGTCCAGCGCGGACATGGCGATGGTGAAGCCCATCCCCTCGCCGCCGATCAACCGGTCGGCCGGCACCCGCGCGTCGTCGAAGGCGATCTGCGCCACCGGGGAGGCGCGCAGCCCCATCGTCCGCTCGGCCGCCTGCGGGGTGATGCCGGCCGTGCCCGCGTCGGCGAGCAGGCAGGAGATCCCCTTCGGACCGGGCCCGCCGGTGCGGCAGAAGACGTTGTAGAAGTCGGCCGTGCGGGCGTGGGTGATCCACGCCTTGGTACCGGAGACCAGGTACGCGTCGCCGTCGCGATCCGCCCGGGTGGTCAGCGCCGCCGCGTCCGAGCCACCCTGCGGCTCGGAGAGGCAGTACGCGCCCAGCAACTCGCCACCGAGCATGTCCGGCAGGAGCTTGCGCTGCTCGTCGCTGCCGAACGCCGCCACCGGGTAGCAGGACAGGGTGTGCACGCTGACCGCCTCGGCGACCGCGAGCCAGCGGCTGGCCAGGATCTCCAGCACCTGGAGGTACACCTCGTACGGCTGCGCCGCGCCGCCGTACTCCTCGGGGTAGGGCAGGCCGAGCAGGCCGGCGCGGCCCAGCGTGCGCAGCACCTCGCGGGGGAACTCGGCGCGTTCCTCGAAGGCCGCGGCCTTCGGCGCGAGCTCGCCATCGGCGAGCTCGGTGGCGAGACCCAGCAGGTCGTGGGCCTCGTCGGTGGGGAGGATCCGGTCGACAGTCATAGCGCGATGAGCTCCGTGGGGGTGGTGTTGAGCCGTTGCACGCCGTCCGTTGTGCAGACGACGATGTCCTCGATGCGGGCGCCGTGCCGGCCCGCCAGGTAGATGCCCGGTTCGATGGAGAACGCCATGCCGGCGCCGAGGGGCCGGTCGTTGCCGGCCACCAGGTACGGCTCCTCGTGCCCGTCCAGACCGATGCCGTGGCCGGTGCGGTGCAGGAACGCGGGACCGTAGCCGGCGGCGGCGATCGGCGCGCGGGCCGCGGCGTCGGCCGCCGCGGCGGTGATTCCGGGCCGCACCGCCTCGACGGCGGCGCGCTGGGCGTCGCGCAGCACCGCGTAGTAGTCCAGGAAGTCGGCCGGCGCTGCTCCACCCGCCAGGTAGGTACGGGTGCAGTCCGAGCGGTAGCCCGACGCCATCGTGCCGCCGATGTCGACCACCACCGGCTCGCCGACGCCGATCGGCCGGTCGGAAGTGCCGTGGTGCGGGCTGGCTCCGTTGGGCCCAGCCGCCACGATGACGAAGTCGACGGTGACGTGCCCGGCGGCGCGGATCGCCGCGGCGATGTCGGTGGCGACCTCGGCCTCGGTGCGACCGGGCCGCAGCCACTCGCCCATCCGCAGGTGCACCTCGTCGATCGCCGCGCCGGCCTCGGCGAGTGCCGCGACCTCGGCCGGGGACTTGCGGATCCGCAACTCACGCAGCACCTCCCCGGCGAGCCGTTGCGCGGCGCCGGGCAGCGCCGTGCGCAGGCCGAGGACCTGCTCGGCCCACATCCGGTCGGCGAGCCCGACCGCCGCGACCGGGCCGTCGAGCGCGGCGACGACCAGGGGGTACGGGTCGCTGCCGTCGACGTGGTCGACGATGCGCACGCCGGTCGCCGGGGCTGGGGACGCCTCGGCGGCCGGGCGTTCGAGTCGGGGCACGACGAGGGTCGGCTCGCCCTCGGCGGGCAGCACCAGGCAGGTCAGCCGCTCCCCCGCGTGGGCGTCGTACCCGGTCAGATACCGCAGGTCGGAGCCGGGCGTGAGCAGCAGGGCGTCCAGGCCGGCGGCGGCCGTCGCGCGCTGCGCGGCGATCAGCCGATCCGGCGGATACAGCTCGTCGATTCCCACCCCGTCAGCTTAACGGTCGTTTGGGCAAACCCCATATTGACACCGACTCGCCGGAAATCCATCGATGTTGATTGACTCCGACAGTTAACACTCTTTAAGATTTGGCTGCCTCGAGGCCCACCCGTCCCTGCGTCCCCGCACCCCCCGCCCGCGACAACCCTGCGCGGGCGGGTGTCGTCCCCCGCCCACGGGAAGGCCCCCGATGTCCTCACCACTGCGCCGCGCCCTCGCCGCCGGCCTGCTCGCGCTGGCCACGGCCGGCGCCACCCTCACCGTCATTCCCACCGCCGCGCAGGCCGTGGTGCTGCCGAACAACTTCAAGAGCGTCGGCTACATGCCCTCCTGGGCCGGCAACATCAACACCATCCAGTACAACAAGCTCACCCACATCAACTACGCCTTCGTCCTGCCCAACAGCAACGGCACGCTGCAAGGGGTGGACGGGGCCCGGCTGTCCTCGCTGGTCTCGCAGGGGCACGCCAACAACGTCAAGGTCTCCATCGCCGTCGGCGGCTGGAACGACGGCAACGACTCGGCCTTCGAGACGCTCGCCGCCAATGCCACCAGCCGCACCAACTTCGTCAACAACCTGATCAACTTCGTCAACCAGTACAACCTCGACGGCGTCGACATGGACTGGGAGTACCCCGACCCGGGCGCCTCGGCCAACAACTACACGGCGCTCATGACGCAGCTCAGCAGCGCCCTGCACAGTCGCGGCAAGCTGCTCACCGCCGCCGTGGTCTCCGAGGGTGGCAGCGTCCAGGGCGTCCAGACGGCCGTGTTCAACCAGGTCGACTGGCTCAACATCATGGCGTACGACGGCGGCAGCCCACACGCCAACTACGACTGGTCGATCAACAGCATCAACCTGTGGAAGGCCCGTGGTCTGCCGGCCAGCAAGGCCGTCCTCGGCATCCCGTTCTACAGCCGCCCCGTCTACTACAACTACTCGTACCTGGTCGGACTCGACCCGGCGAACGCCAACCGGGACTGCGCCACCATCGGCGGCAGCCAGCAGTGCTGGAACGGCATTCCGACCGTCAAGCGCAAGACGCAGTGGGCGCTGGCCAACGCCGGCGGCGTGATGAACTGGGAGCTGTCGCAGGACACCAGCGGCTCGACCTCACTGCTCAGCGCCATGTACGACACCATCATGGGCGGCACCACCCCGCCGCCGACCGGTCGCACCGGCCAGATCACCGGGATCGCCGGCAAGTGCGTCGACGTGGCCTCGGCGAGCACCGCCAACGGCGCCGCCGTCCAACTCTGGGGCTGCAACGGCACCAACGCGCAGACCTGGACCGTGGCCAGCGACAGCACGCTGCGCGCCCTCGGCAAGTGCGCCGACATCACCAGCGGCTCCACCGCCAACGGCGCGAAGGTCCAACTCTGGGACTGCAACGGCAGCGGCGCGCAGGTCTGGCAGGCGCAGTCCAACGGCACGCTGCGCAACCCGCAGTCGAACAAGTGCCTCGACGCCAGCGACAACAGCTCCGCCGACGGCACCCGGTTGCAGATCTGGGACTGCTTCGCCGGCGCCAACCAGCGCTGGACGCTCCCGGCCTGACGGTAAGGGTTTGGGAAGGGCCTCTTGTTGACGTACGTACGTCAACAGGAGGCCCTTCCCAAAACCGGCCCCGCGCTTGGGTTGCTGTCCCAGCTCGCCAATTACTTGATCATGGCGCGGTCAGTGTTCGGCGATGGTGGCCCTTACAACAGACCCGGCGCTTCAGCCACCGGACGGTTCGCACCGGCCAGCGCCAGGGACCCGGTTCGCTGATCGGCGCCGTCGTCGTCCTTGCCCGCCGGCGATTCTGGCAAGTCGCGGCGGGTGCGAAGGGGCGAGAGAAACACGGGCAGGAAGGCCACCGTCAGCACGGCACCACCTACCCAGAGCGTGGCGTGCGCGGTGGCCAACTCGCCGATCAGTCCGGCCACGGCGGCGCCGATCGCGAGTGCGCCGGTGAGCAGGAAGCGGAAGGTGGCGTTCATCCGGCCGAGGAGGGAGTCCGGTGTCATCCGCTGTCGCAGGCTGACGCCGAGTACGTTGTCCATGCCCGTCTTGAACAGGGCAAGCAGCCATCCGGTCCCGGCGAGCCATAACCAGGGGCCCCGGTCGATGAGCGGTACGAGCAGTCCGGCGGGCGCCAGGCACAGGCCGACGAGACCGAGCGCGCGGCCGTAGCCGAGCCGTCCGGCGATGGGGCGAGCGCAGCGGGATCCCAGCAGCAGGCCGGCCCCGCCCACCGCCCAGAACAGGCCCAGCGCGCCGGCCGGGAGGCCGAGTTCCCGGATGAACAGCACCGGAAGCATGGTATTGATGATCTGCGAGCCGAGGTTGGACAGGGTTGCGGTGAGCGCGAGGGCCCGTAGTTCCGGGTTGTTGAAGACGTGCTGCAGCCCTTCGGCGATCTGTGTGCTCAACCGGGTCGCTTGCCCCGTCCCGGCCGACGCCGGGGTACGGCGAATGGCGGTGAGCCGAAGGGCCGAGGCCAGGTAGCCCACGGCCGCGCACGCCACCGCCACGGGCGCGCTGAGTAGCTGGACCAGCGCCCCGCCCGCGCCCCGCCCGGCTATGTTGCCGACCGCTATCAGGCTCACCACGGCGGCGTTCGCCTGGACCAGGCCGTCACGGCCGACGACTCGCGGCAACACGCTCTGCGCGCCGACATCGCTGAAGACGGTGGCGCAGCCGTTCAACAAGACGACCAGATACAACTGCCAGAGCGTGAGGGCGTCCCACCACCAGGCCAGCGGGATGAGGGCGAACAGCGCGGCTCGGGCCAGGTCAGCGGTGATCAGTACGCGCCGATGGCGCATCCGGTCCACCCAGGCCCCGGCGGGAAGACCGATGAGGAGGAAGGCGGCGGTGCTCAGGGTGGCCAGTGCCCCGACCTGGCCGGGACGGGCGTCGAGGGCAGACACGGCGATGAGCGGGACGGCGACGTACCCGACGTTGGTGCCGAGTTGGCTGAGGCTCGTCGCGGTGAACAGGGCGCGGAAGTCGGAGTTTCGCCACGGGGAGTTGGGTTGCATGATCCGTTCATCCGGTGGTTGGGTTCGCGGCACCGCCGTCATCCGGCAGCGGCCTTGCTGGTGGGGGCGGTATGGGTGACGGGTGTCGCGGCATCCTTGCTGACCGATCGCGGCGGCTGCTGTCGCCGGGTCATCGCGACACCGAGGAACACGACGACCATCCCCGCGATGACGCGCAGACCGATTTGCTCATCGAGCACGATCGCCCCCAGCGCCACTGAGACGACCGGCAGCAGGTACCCGACGGTGGCGGCGCTGGTCGCCCCCTCGTCCGCGATCAGCCGGTAACTGAGGTAGAAGGTGAATCCGGTGCTGAGGATGCCGAGAAGGGCGACCGCGATCACGGCCTTCGGATTGAATTCCGGCGGTGCCATCCCGCCGGCTGGCAAGGCCAGCGCGCTCAGCGCGGTGGCGGTGAGAAGCTGGGCCGCGGCGAGGGCGATCGGGGCGGTGCCCCTCCCGGTGAGCTTTCGGGCCATGTAGGCGAAGGCGACGGCGTAGCTCGCCGCCGCGCCGAGTAGGGCAAGAGTGCGCCAGCTCAGCAGCCCGGCCGCATGCCAGGGGGCGAAGATCAGCAAGGTACCGGCGAAGCCGAGCAGCAGCCCGCCCAGGCGGACCGGGCCCAGGCCACGTTCTGCCCCGATCCCGATGCCGATCAGCAGAGACCACAGCGGCGTGGTCGCGTTCAGCACGCCGGCCAGCCCGGAGTCGACGGTCTGCTCGCCGAGGCTGAAGAGGAAGAACGGCAGGGCGTTGCAGAAGAAGGCGGCCACGACGAGATGGCACCAGGTCGTCCGGTCCCGGGGCACTCGCTGGCGTGCGGACCAGGCCAGGCCCAGCAGGACCGCCGCGCCGAGCGCGGAGCGCGCGAAGGTGATCTGCAGGGGGGTCAGACCGTTGTTCAGGGCCAGCTTGATCCAGAGAAAGCCGGAGCCCCACAGCAGCGCGAGCACGGCCATCCGTCCCAACGCGCCACGTCCGCCAACGCTCACTTCTTGCCTCCCGGTCGAATCGACATGAACGCTGCCGGAGTGGACTCGACAGGACAAGTGAAAGGTTCTTCAGAGACCGTTAAGCTCAGCTACATGATTGACGTACGCCGCATGCAGGTCCTCCGCGCGGTGGTTGCCACGGGCTCGGTGACCGCAGCGGCGGCGGATCTCGGGTACACCCCGTCCGCGGTCAGCCAGCAGGTGGCGGCGCTCGAGAAGGAGGCCGGGATCGCGCTGTTGGAGCGCGTCGGCCGGGGCGTACGGCCGACGGCTGCCGGACGGCTGCTCACCGAACACGCGGCCATCATCGGCAAGCAACTGGCCGAGGCGGAGACGGCGCTGGCCGATCTGCGGGCCGGGCGTACCGGGCGGCTGGCGATCGGCTACTTTGCCACCGCCGGAGCCACCCTGATGGCACCCGCGCTCGCTCGGCTCCGGCAGGCGTACCCGGGCGTCCGGGTCGACCTCAGGATGACCGACCCCGCCGACCCGCTGCCGGCGGTGACGCAGGGCCGGATCGACCTGGCCATCGTGGTCAGATCCGCGGATCGGCCACCGGAGGGCGTCCACCTGGTCCACCTGCTCGACGACCCCTATCGCGCCGCCCTACCCAAGGGGCACCGGCTCGCCTCGAAGCGGGTCGTCGACCTGATCGATCTGGCTGATGAGCCGTGGGTCGGCAGCGAGTGTCCCGGCCCTTGCCTCGATGTCATCCTCGACGGCTGCGCTGCGGCCGGCTTCCAGCCGAACGTGGTGGCGCGGAGCGAGGATTACGCCACCGCGCAGGGCTTTGTCGCCGCAGGCCTGGGCGTCAGTCTGATTCCGGAGTTAGGGCTGGCCAACCGGCACCCCGGCGTCGTGATGCGCAAGATCCGCAACCCGGAACCCGTACGGGCGATCCAGGCGGCGGTGCGGCAGACATCGCTGGGCCAGCCGGCGCTCGACGGATTGCTCGCCGCACTGCGGCACGCGGCAACCGACTGAGGGCCAACCTCGGGGGCGCGGCGGGACTGCCTGGGACAGCTACCCAAGCGGAGGGCTCACACCTGGTGCGCGCGGACCAGGGTGAGCATCTCGTCCACCGACCCCGCTGGGTCGGAGACCGGGAACTGCACGGCTCGGACCACCGCCTGCGGGTCGACCAGCAGCGTCAGCCGCTTGAACCGGGTCATCCCACCGGCGCGGAAGACGGGCAGCAGCAGCCCGGCGGCCAACCGGCCGTCCTGGTCGGACAGCAGGGGAAACGGCAGTCCGGCGTACGCGGCGAAGTCGGCGAGCTGGTCCGGGCGTTGCGTGCTGATCCCGTACACCCGCACCCCGGCGGCCTGGAAGTCCGGGTGCCGCTTGGCGTAGGTGGTCGACTCGAGGGTGCAGCCCCGGGCACCGGGGATCTCCGACCAGGCCGGCGGATAGTCCTGCGTTCCCGGCGCGTACGCCCCGGGGAAGAGATAGAGGACGCTCCAGGCGCCCGTCGCGGCCACCGACACCGGCTGACCGTCGGGGCCCGGCAACACGGCCTCGGGCAACCGCCGCCCGATCAGATCGTGCGCCCGGCGAGCCTCGGCAGACCCGGCGTCGGCCGTCGCGGTCAGCTCACCGTCACCCATCAGATGCCTCGTCCCCCAGTCTTGTAGGGCGATCAGCACCGGCAGCAGCCCTTCGCCCTTGCCGGTGAGCAGGTAGTCGTAGCGCGGCGGGTGCCGTGAGTACGCCCGGCGCTCCAGGACGCCGTGCTCTACCAGCGCGCCGAGGCGCTCGGTCAGCGCCCGACGGCTGACGCCCAGCTCACGTTGCAGCGCGTCGAAGCGGGTCGTCCCGCCGGCGACGTCACGGACGATGAGGAACGTCCACCAGTCCCCCAGTACGCCGAGCGCCTGCGCGATGCCGCAGTCCGCATCAGCAAGATCCTCTCGCCGCACCGGCTACCTCCATTGGTCCCGTCCGACTATAGTCCGTTTCAATTTGGAACGCACTGGCTTGGCGAACGGGGGACGGCGACATGCACGTCGACGAACGGGCCGGGGTGTTCTGGCGCTGGTGGACCGCCGGCACGACCAGCATGGTCGGGTCGGCGGTCGGCGCGGTGGCGCTGCCGCTGACCGCGCTCACCGTCCTGGACGCCTCCGCGTTTCAGCTCGGCGTGATCGCCGCGGCCAGCTACGTCGCCTGGATCGTGATCGGGCTGCCCGCCGGTGTCATCGTGCAGCGCCTGCCGCTGCGTGGCGCCCAGGTGGGCGCCGACCTGGCCCGCGCCGTTGCCGTCGCCTCCATCCCACTCGCCTGGTGGTGGGGCCACCTCACCGTCGCCCACCTGGTGGTCACCGCGCTCGTGGTCAGTTTCGCCAATGTGCTCTTCGACGTGGCCAACTCGACCTTCTTGCCCAGCATCGTCGAACGGGAGCAGCTGCAGTCCCGCAACAGCCTCACCTCGGCCACCCATGCCGTCACCCTGCTCAGCGGCCCGTCCCTCGGTGGGCTCGCCGTGCAGGCACTCGGCGCGGTGCCCACCCTGCTCGTCGACTCGGCCAGCTACCTCGTCTCGGCGGCCCTGCTGCGCACCCTGCCCGCCACCCGCGTCGACGCGCCAGACCGTTGGCCGCCGATCGGTGAGCTGATCCGTGCGGGCTGGTGCTACGTCGCGTACCACCCGGTGATGGGACCGAGCATGTGGGCCGCGTCGGCGATGAACTTCGTCTGCGGCGCGCAGTTCGCGTTGTTCCCGCTCTACCTGGTCCGCGAGCTGCACGCTCCGGTCGGCCTGGTCGGGGTCCTGCTCGCCGTCGAGGGGGTCGGTGCGCTGGTCGGGGCGGCGCTCACCACCCGAATCACCACACGGATCGGCACCGCCCGCGCCCTGGTCGCCGCCGGATTCACCACTGTCGTCGGCGCGTTCCTGATCCCCTGGGGCACCGGGTGGCTGGCGTACGCCGCCTTCGCCGCCGGCAGCACCGTCTTCTCCCTCGGGACGGTGGTGCTCAGCGTGACCACCCGAACCTACCGGCAGATCGCCAGCCCTCCCGACCTGCTCTCCCGGGTGATGGCGACCGTGCGGTTCGTGTCCTGGGGTGCGATCCCGGTGGGCGGGCTGGTCGCCGGCGCGCTGGCCGGGCCGCTGGGTGCCCGCGCCACCCTGTTCGTCTTCGCGGCGACACTGGTCTGCGCGCCGGTGGTGCTGCTGCTCTCCCCCATCCGGCACCTGCGCGACCTCACCGACCACGACCAGGGCGACCAGCCAGGCCACCCCGCTGCGTCAACTGTCGGTGTCGGAGGTCGGTGACCGCGCGGCAACCAGCCCGCACTGACGTTTTCCGACCCGGCGCGTCCCCGCGGCCCTAGCCTGGGATCGGGGCGCCCGCGCGGGCGCCCTGACCGGAGGGGCCGACGTGGCAGGGAACCAGGCGAGCCGGGCGGCGACCCGCCGTCGCCGCCAACTGTGGGCGGGAGTCCTCGCACTCGTCGGCCTGGTCCTGCTGGTCATCGGCGTCACCGTCGCCGACGGCGTCGCGGCCTGGGTCGAGGTGGTGGTCGCGATCCTGCTGCTGGTGACCAGCTACGTCGTGCAGCACCTGGCCCGGCGGGACACCGTCTACCGGCCCGACGAGCGACGCTGACACCACCGGCGGCCGGGCGTACCCCAGATCGTCGGACGGTTGTGCCAGGCTGTCCGGCGTGGCACACCGACCCCCGATCCTGCTGATCGACGCAGCCAGCCTCTACTTCCGCGCCTACTTCGGCATACCGGAATCCGCCGCCAAGGCCGAGGACGGCACGCCGGTCAACGCGGTACGCGGCTTCCTCGACATGCTCGCCACCCTGATCCGGGTGCGGGGCGCCGACCGGATGATCTGCGCCCTCGACTACGACTGGCGACCGGCGTGGCGCGTCGACCTGCTGCCGTCGTACAAGGCGCACCGGGTCGCCCCGCAGGGCGGCGAGATCGTCCCGGACACCCTCTCCCCGCAGGTGCCGATGCTCCTGGAGGTCCTCGCGGCAGTGGGCATCACCGCGGTCGGCGCGACCGGCTACGAGGCCGACGACGTGCTCGGCACCCTCTCGGTGACCCAGCCGGGTCCGGTCGAGGTCGTCTCCGGAGACCGGGACCTGTTCCAACTCGTCGACGACGCCCGACCCGTCCGGCTGCTCTACGTAGGGCGCGGCGTCGCCAAGCTCGACGACTGCGACGACGCCGCCGTGCGGGCCCGCTACGGCGTGCCCGCCGACAGGTACGCCGACTTCGCCGCGCTGCGCGGCGACCCGAGTGACGGGTTGCCCGGGGTGGCCGGCGTCGGCGACAAGACCGCCGCCCGGCTGATCGAGCGGTACGGCAGCATCGCCGGCATCCTGGCCGCGCTCGACGACTCCGACTCGTCCTTCGCACCGGGCCTGCGCGCCAAGCTGGTCGCGGCACGCGACTACCTGGGCGTCGCGCCGACGGTGGTCCGGGTCGCCCTGGACGTGCCCCTGCCGGAGCTGCCCACCGCGCTGCCGAGCGCGCCGGTCGACCCGGACCGGCTGCTCGAACTCGCCCAACGATGGAACCTGGCCGGCTCGGCCCGCCGCCTGGTCGACGCCCTCGCCGCCCCCCGTGGCGGCGAGGTCCCGTCGACGTCCCCGCAAACGGGGTAACCACTCCGACCTCCGGGCACCCGAGTCGATCAACCCGGTTGGGGGACGAGCGGGCCAACGCGGGGTCCCGAGCTTGCCCGCTCGTTACCGTCCGTAGAGGTGGACCGGACAGGTCCGTCGAGTCGAGCGGTTCCGCAGGAGATCCCGTGCACCTCGCCGCGCCGGAGCCCGGATCGCCGCGGGCCAGCGGTCCGCCGGTGCGCGACCCGGAGGCCCCACGCCGGGTCACTCTCCTCGAACTCTTCTTCGACCTGGTGTACGTGGTCGCGCTGGCGCTCATCTCACGGGGAATGGTCGAGCAGCTCGACTGGCACCGAGCCGCCGAGGCACTGATCATGCTGGCCGCCGTCTGGTGGACCTGGACGATCACCACGCTGGTCACCGACCTGTACAACCCGGAACGCACCGAGATCAAGCTGCTGATCAGCGCCGTGATGTTCGGCGCGCTGCTGATGACCACGGCGATCCCGGAAGCGTTCAACGACCGGGGGCTCGTCTTCGCCGGCACCTACGTGGCGATCCACCTGGGGCGTGGACTGTTCCTGATGCCGGCGGTACGCCGCGAACCGCAGACCCAGCGTCGGGCGGCTCGCATCTTCATCTGGTTCGCGGTGTCGGCGATCCCGTGGCTCATCGGCGCATTCGTCAGCGGGGACGCCCGGATCGCGTGCTGGGCCATCGCGCTCGCCATCGACTACATCGGCTTCCGGCTCGCGTACCCGGTGCCGGGGCTCGGGGTGGTGCCCGAGAAGCAGCGCAACGTCACCGCGGAGCATCTCTCCGAGCGCTACCAGCAGTTCTTCATCATCGCGCTCGGCGACGCCATCCTGACGATCGGCACCATGTTCAGCATGGAACACAACGAGGCCGAGAACATCGGGGCCTTCGCGGTGGCGTTCCTGACCACGCTGCTGCTCTGGCGGATCTACGTGCACAAGTCCGGCGAGCTGCTGCCGACCGCCATCCAGGCGGCCCAGTCGCCCAGCAAGTTCCTGTTCAGCGCGCCGTACACCCATCTGTTGATGATCGCCGGTGTGGTCACCACGGCGGCCGGCTTCCACCTGGTGCTGCACGAGCCGACCGGGCAGACGCCGCCGGCCTGGCTGGCGGTGATCCTCGGCGGCCCGGCGCTGTTCCTGGCCGGCCGGGCCTCGTTCGAGTACGAGGTGTTCAGCCGGGTGTCCTGGTCCCGACCCGGTGGGGTGCTGGCGCTGCTGACCATCGCGCCCGCCCTGCTGTACCTGCCGCCGGTCTTCGCCTCCCTCGGCGGGCTGCTGGTGCTGGCCGGCGTGGCCTACGCGGACTTCCGGCGCAGCCACGGCAAGCCGCCGGAGAAGCCCTCACCGCCGCACTGAACCACCCCCACCCCGTCGGCCGCGCCATTCACACCCGAATCGGGCCGGCCAGCAACCGGCCGGCGTCGGGCACGTACGGCTCGACACCCAGACCCGTGAGCAGTTGATGCACGGTCGCGGTCGCCGCGGTGAGCACCGGGCGACCGAGACGGGCCTCCACCTGCGGCACCGCCGCCAACGACGGCAGCTGCACACAGGCGGAGAGGACCACCGCGTCCACGCCGGTCACGTCCAGACGATCGGCCAGCTCGACCAGACGCGCCGCGGGGATGCGCCCGACCGCCACGTTGTCCGGCTCGCAAAGGCTCACCGCGTCGGTCACCTGCACGCCGTACGCGGCGAGGTAGGCGGCGACGGTCGCGGTCAACGGCGGCAGGTACGGCGCGATCAGGGCCACCCGGCGCGCACCCAACGCCCGCAGCCCGGCGACCAGCGCGCCGGCACTGGTCACCACCGGCATGTCGTGCCCGGCGCGACCGGCCGCGCGGCCCAACCGCCGCTCGGCCCGCTCGTGCGCGCCGGCGCCCTCGCACATCACCGCCACCAGACAGGCGTACGCGAGCACGTCGCAGCGGGCGTCAGCCAGCTCGGCGGCACACCGCGGGGCGGAGCGGTTCATCCGGGCCAACTCGTCCGCCGTCACCTGACGCAGCCGTACCCGACTGGCGTGGGTGGTGAAACGGACCGTCGGATCGACGGTCTCGCGTCGGCGCAGCATCGCCGGTATCTCGGTCTCCATGGTGGTGTTGGAACTGGGCACCACCAGACCGATGCGGTAGCCGCTCACACCAGTGCCCCGACGTACCCCCGGACCTGCAATCGATCCCGGGCCCCTCCGGCCAGGCGCACCTGAAGGCCGAGCGGCGCGGCGGCGCGGCGGACGTCGTCCAGGTGCAGCGATCCGTGCCGGTCCACGGTGAGCACCGGCGGTTCTTCGAGGTCACCCTCCGGCGCGTGGAACGAGAGCAGGGTGACCGAGGTGGTGAGATAGCCCGGGTACGCGGCGCGGGCGGCGGCCTCGTCCCGGTGGACCAGCACCACCAGATCCTCGAGGTGGGCGAAGTCGGCGGCGAGAGCGCCCGCCTTCCAGTGCGCCGGTTCCTCCGCCGCGCCGGTGAGATGCCGAGACCGGTTCGCCGAGGTGATGTAGAGGTGATCCGTTCCGGTCTCGGCGAGCGCCCGCTCGAAGAAGGCATTGGACGGGCAGGTCAGCCCTGGTGCGATCACCTGGGTGGTCCGCATCCCCTGGTCGATCTGGGTGAGGTGCTCGGGGAGCCGATCCGCCGCCGGACCACGGAAGCCGAACGGCCCGGCCCCGTAGAGGGCGTCCATCAGCGCCCGCACCCGACCGACCGGCAACCGCGGCGAGATCCGCGTCCAGTCGAACATCCCGGGTATCCGGCCGATCGCGGTGGTGATGCTGCCGACCTGGTGGACCGGTCGGCCCTTGGCCAGGTTGACCCGGCGTACGGTGGCCGCGTCGGGACGCGTCACGATGACGTAGAAGTTGGCGAACGCCGCCGCGACGATCGCGCCGCCAGCAAGCGCGCGGGCCGCGACCGCGACGTCCTCGGGGCGGTCGATGTACAGGGGCGGTGTCGGGGCGTCCATGAGTCCTCCTCGGCGGGGCCGTGAGGCAGTTCTACGTCCACTCACCCTGATGACGGCGGGGTCGGTCGTCGATCCGATAGCCGACAGGCGCTACCCGGTGCGGGCGGCGGATGCCCGGGCGGTACACAACGGCGGACGGCATCGGCCGGATGGGGGATCCGGCGGGGGTCGTAGCACGCAACCGTTAGCCGCGCGACCCGATTGGGTACAACGGCTGCACCTCAGATCCACCACATACCTCAGGAGGCAGCGATGCGCGGCACCTCGATTCTCGGAGTCATCGTCGTGATCTGGTTGGTGATCGGCGCCATCGCCGGTGGCCAGCGCGGTTACTACAGCGGCGACGACACCAACTGCGCCGAGGCCGGCACCATCCTGGTCACCATCGTGGCCGGGCCGCTGAACTACATCGGCGCCAACCCGAAGGTCGACTGCAAGCTGCCGGAGCCTTCCAAGTAGACGACAGACGTATCCCCGGCCCGTGCCCCGTAGTGGGGCACGGGCCGGCGCGGTTTCGACGAGGTCGCTCAGGAGCACTAGCCCGTCTCCTCCCCCAACCGTCGAACTGTCGACCGGTCGCGTCCCCAGGCGGCCAGCGGCTCGAGGGCGTCGTTGAGGCGCGTGCCGTCCTCGGTCAACGAGTACTCGACGCGGGGCGGCACCTCGTCGTAGGAGACGCGGTGCACGACGCCGTCCGCCTCCATCTCCCGCAGGTGGGAGGCCAGCACCTTCTCGGTGATCCCCGGAAGCAGTCGACGCAGCTCGCCGAAGCGACGCAGGGGGTGCTCGTGGAGCGCCCAGAGGATCAGCACCTTCCACTTGCCGCCGATGACCTCCATCGCGGTGTCGATACCGCAGGCGTGTCCGTCCGCGGTGCCCGGCCGGTTCAACGTCGCCATGCCCACCCCTTTGACGTGCTCGCTCACCCCCGGGTAACCACGCACTCCGAAGTGCGTACTTGATCGTCTGGGGGCCGATGACCAGCCTAATCGGCATGGAACCGAACACTGTGGAGAAGCCCTCCGTGACGATGCTGGGACTCGGCGCGATGGGTACCGCGCTGGCCCGCGCCTGGCTTGCCGCCGGCTACCCGCTCACCGTCTGGAACCGCACCCCGGCCCGCGCCGCAGCGCTCGTGCCCGAAGGCGCAAGGGTCGCGGGCAGCGCCGCCCAGGCGGTCGCGGCGAGCACCCTGGTCGTGATCTGCCTGTTGGACGACACCTCGGTCGACGAGGTGTTGGCTGGTGTGGACCTCGTTGGCCGGGACCTGGTCAACCTGACCACCAGCACGCCTGCCCAGGCCCGCGCCCGCGCGGCATGGGCCCGCCGACACGGCGCACGCTACCTGGACGGTGGAATCATGGCCGTCCCGCCGATGATCGGCGCGCCGGAGGCCGGCGGCTACGTCTTCTACAGCGGCTCGCGAGGGCTGTTCGAACGGCACCAGGAGACGCTGGGCGTCCCGGCCGGCACCACCTACGTCGGCGAGGACGCGGGCTTCGCGGCCCTGCACGACGTGGCTCTCCTCAGCGCCATGTACGGGATGTTCGCCGGGGCGGCGCACGCCTTCGCCCTGATCCGTCGGGAGGACATCGACCCGGCGGCGCTCGCCCCACTGCTCGCCGACTGGCTCGTCGCGATGATCCCGGCGGTTCACCAGACCGCCGACCAGCTGCGCAGCGGGGACTACACCACGGGGGTCGTCTCCCCTCTCGCCATGCAGGTGGCCGGCACACCGACCTTTCTGCGTACCGCCGAGCAGCAGGGCGTCAGCCCCGAACTGCTCAGCCCCTACTTCGACCTGATGCGCCGCCGTCTGGCGGAGGGCGGTGGCGAGGAGGACCTGACGGGCGTGATCGATCTGCTTCTGCGGTGATGGTGTTCCGTGGCTGGAGGCAGTCCTTCGTGTCCGACGTCGGCCACCGCACACCGGCTAAGGCATCCTAGGAGGCTGGTTTGCAGTTCGACGGCGTTTGTCCGCGCCAAGGCCGGGAACGGCCGAGGCTTCAGTCAGCGAACGGGATCGGGAGTGTGGGCATGCAGATCGGCTACAAGTTGGCCGCGGAGGGGTACGGCCCGCAGGAGATCATCCGACAGGCCGTCCTGGCCGAGCGGGCGGGCTTCGACTTCGTCGAGATGAGCGACCACTTCCACCCGTGGCTGGACGCACAGGGGCACTCGTCGTTCACCTGGAGCGTGCTCGGCGCCATCGCGGCCAAGACCAGCACCCTGCGCCTGGCCACCGGGGTCACCTGTCCGACCGTCCGCTACCACCCGGCGATCATCGCGCAGGCCGCGGCGACCATGGCGCTGATCTCCGATGGCCGCTTCACCCTCGGGGTGGGCGCCGGCGAGCGGCTCAACGAGCACGTGGTCGGGCAGGGCTTCCCCAGCGTGCGGGGCCGACACGAGCGACTACGCGAGGCGCTGGAGATCATCCGGCTGCTCTGGCAGGGCGGCTACCAGTCGTACGAGGGCCGGCACCTGCAACTGGAGGACGCCCGGATCTTCGATCTGCCGGAAACCCTGCCCGTGATCGCGGTGGCGGCCAGCGGTGAGGCGTCCGCGCGGCTCGCCGCCGAGTTGGGCGACGGCCTGTTCGCCACCGAGCCGGACGCGTCGATCGTCGAGCACTACCGCCGCGCCCAGGGTTCGGGCCCGCGCTACGCCGAGGTGCCACTGGCCTGGGCCACCGACGAGCAACAGGCGGTGCAGGCGGTGTTGCGGACGAGCCGATGGATGGTCACCGGCTGGAAGGTGATGAGCGAACTGCCGAACCCGGTCAACTTCGACGCGGCCAGCGCGTACGTCGAGGAGAAGCACATTCGGCAACTCTTCGCCATCGGCCCGGACCCGGAACCACACGTCGCCAAGGTCCGGTCGTACGTCGAGGCCGGCTTCGACCACATCGTCCTGCAGAACGCCGGCCCCGACCCGGACGGCTTCCTCGACTTCTTCGCCAACGACCTCTCCGGCCACCTCCGCGCGATGGGCTGAGGACGCACCATCCGCTCGCCGACGGGCAGGCCATGAGGCTGGTTTGGAGCGTTCACCGCCGGGCCATCACCCGGCGTCGCCGTCAGCTACACCCAGGGGTACAGCCGGCGCACCCGGCCCACCGGCGATCGGTCGATCGCTCCTGCGGGTCGGGTGCGTTCCGGACCGGTGCCCGCCACCCCGGCGGGCCACCCCACTGATAGTCAGCGGAAGCAGTTGGGAACCGGCGCCGTGCTGTCCAGGCAGTTGCTGGGCTCGTTGCCGCTGATCTCGGTCTCGTCATCGACCTTGGCTTGGGCCTTGTCCACGAAGAGGCCGCCCGGTCGCACGTCGGAGACATTGTCGGCCACTCGGCTCTTGAACAGCGAAATCTGGCCCATGGTGACGAAGATGCCGCCCGCCTTCTTGTCGGCGTCGTTGCGGCTGACGTCGCTACGGCGCACCAGCAGGTTGGACTTCTCGGAGTAGATCCCACCACCGTCGCCTTCGGACGTGTTGTGCGTGATGGTGCTCTCGTCGAGCGGTAGCAGGCCCTGGAAGGTGGAGATGCCGCCGCCCTTGACCGTGGCGGTGTTGTCGCGGATCGTCATGCCTCGCAGGTAGAGCACCGCATCCGAGTTGGCGATGCCCCCGCCGACCTCGGCGGTGTTGCCGATCACCCGGACGTCCGAGACCTTGCTGCGCGCCGAGAAGCTGGCGAAGCCCCCGCCCTGCGCTGCCTTGTTGTCGGCGAACGTGCTCCGGTGGATCTCGGCCGCTCCCCGGTAGTTGCCGAGCCCACCGCCGTAGCTGGCGGCGGTGTTCTCGAAAAACTTCGACTTGTCCAGGGTGAGCACGCCACCGTTGAGCAGGCCCCCGCCCTTGCCCTCCTTGCCGACGGCCCGGTTGCCGACGAAGGTGCTGTCGCTGACCACCATGTTGCCGTCGTTGAAGACTGCGCCACCGCCACCCTCGGCGGAGCGGGAGGTGCTTCCGATGATCGTCGTGCGCCGCACGGCGGCGGCGGCGCCATGGACCACGTGGATGCTGCCCCCCTCGGCTGCCGACCGGCCGTTCTTGAGAACGACGTCACTCAGGTTCAGCTCACCACCGTCGCGGACGGTGAAGAACCGGAACTCGTCGGCGTCCGGGTCCCGCCTGATGGTGGCGCCCTCCCCGCGGATGGTGATGGCGTGGTAGATGACGGGCAGGCCGGCCTTGTCGTCCTTCGGATCGCGCGGGGGCGTCTCGGCGTCCCCGGGGTTCTCGGCGGTGTCAGCAGCCTCGCGGGCGTCCCGGATGCCGCCGTCGTAATCGTCGGGTTGTTGGAAGGCCTCGGTGAGGGTGTAGGTGCACTTGCGCGCGAGGCGAAGCTCGCCGCCACCCTCGGCGTTGGCACGGACGAGCGCCGCGATGAGTCGGTCGGAGTCGCAGGGCACCGTCACCCGGTCGGCTGCCACGGCCGCCACGCCGGTCAGACCCGTCGTCGCCACCACCATGCCGCCAGCCACCAGACCACCGGTTAAGAACCACTGGGACCGCCGCCGCCTGGGCCGCGCTGGGCGCCGACTCGCTCGGTACGTGAACATAGAACTTCCCTGCCCCTCGTGCATCTGAACACGGCCGCGTCGAAACAGGCGCGGGGTGGCTAACGTCCCTAGCGCCACCGAAATGACGATACGACGGTCAAATGTGACAAGGCAGGCGAACGTGAATAACCTTGCGATTCCGCTTGGGCACCCCACCCGCCGCCAACCCGACACAGCAGGGTCGAATCCCCACGAAACACCGGATCGGGACCGCTCCGGTGTCAGGGGCCGGCCCCATGGCCACTTCGGGTGCCGGGCTCACCCGCCGACGTGGATGCCGGGCCGACGCAGCGGGTCCCGTTCGGTCCGGCGGATGATCTCCCGCACCACCGGCGGGGTGTCCCCCCGACCCAGGATGAGGTAGCGCGCCAGGTGCGCGATCGGGCTGCCCTCCGACCACTCGAAGTGCGCGTGCGGCCGGACCCCGGTGGCGTCCCGCAGGGCCAGCAGGATCGCGGCGATCGCGTTGGGCGCGGCCGGGCTGTTGGCCCGCAGCACCCGGAAGCCGCCCACCTCGATCCCGTGCACGCGCAGCACCTGACTGAACTCCGACGGATCGACCACATCGATCTCCAGGAACAGCACGTCCGCGGCCCCGGGCACCGGATTCATCCCGCGCTGCGCCCGCTCCTTGAGCGTGTACTCCTTCACCGACCCCTTCTGCCGCTTGTTCGCGATCAGGTGCAGCTGCCCGTCGTGCGCCAGCGACTCGGTGATGAACCGACGGGCCGCCTCGTCGAACTCGATCCGCTCGGCGCGCAGCTCGGTGGTCCGGGTGACCCGGGAGACCAACGAGACCACGATGATGCCGAGGATGAACAGGGCGGAGATCGTGATCCCGTCCGGCTGTTCGATGACGTTCTCCAGCAGCGCGTACAGCAGCACCAGGGTCAGCACGGTGAAGCCGATCGCCGAGCCACGCCGGTGGTGACGGGCCGCGGAGATCGTCACCGCCACCGCCCCGGAGACCATCATCGCCAGGATCCCGGTGGCGTACGCCCCGGCCTGGGCGTTGACGTCGGCGCGGAAGGCGATCGTGATGGCGACGCTGACGACGGTGTAGACGATCACCACGGGGCGTACCGCCCTCGCCCACTCCGGTGCCATGCCATACGACGGCAGGTAGCGCGGCACGATGTTGATCAGCCCGGCCATCGCCGAGGCGCCGGCGAACCAGAGGATGAGCACGCTGCTCACGTCGTAGACGCTGCCGAACACCTCCCCCAGATAGGCGTGCGCCAGGAACGCCAGCGCCCGCCCGTTCGCGCCGCCGCCCGGCCGGAACTCCTCCGCCGGAATGAGCGCCGTGGTCACGAAGGTCGTCAAGATCAGGTACACCGACATGATCAACGCGGCGGTGGTGAGCAGCCGACGCGTGTTGCGGATCCGGGCGGCGAGCCGCGCCTGCTTGTCCGGACCGTCGGCCGCCACCAGGGGCATCATGCTGACCCCGGTCTCGAAACCGGACAGCCCCAACACCAGCAATGGGAACGCCAGCACGGCGGTGAGCAGCACCTGGCCCGGTCCGCCACCGGTCGAGGTCACCGCGGCCGTCCAGTTCGACACGATGCCCGGGTCCTCGACGATCCGGGCCACCGCGACCACGACGATCACCGCGTTGAGCACCAGGAAGACCGCGACCAGCGGAATGGCCACCACCACCGCCTCGCGGAACCCGAGCAGGAACACCCCGCCGAGGATGAGCAGCAGCACCACCGTCACCACGACCGGCACCAGGGACCCGTGCAGGACGTCGGGCAGGTACGGGTTCTCCAACAGGTGCACGGTGGCGTCGGCCGAGGAGAGGGTGATCGTGATGATCCAGGAGGTCGCCACGAAGCCGAGCAGCACGAGGACGAAGATCTTGCCCCGCCAGAACGGCAACAACCGCTCCAACATCGCCACCGAACCCTGACCGTGCGGGCTCTCGTGGGCCACCCGCCGGTACATCGGCAGCATGCCGAACAGGGTGAGCACGACGATCAACAGGGTCGCCAGCGGGGAGAGCGCACCGGCCGCCACCGCCGCGATGCCCGGCAGGTACGACAGCGTGGAGAAGTAGTCCACGCCGGTCAGGCACATCACCTGCCACCAGGCGTGCCGACGGTTCTGCCCCTCGGTCGCCTCGGGGCCGGGCGGCTGCACCTGGTGCTGAAAGAGCCACCGGCGCAGCGGGCTGGCCGGCGGCGCCGAGCGGGCCGGGGTGGCCACGCGTTCGGGCACCACGACGCCCTGCCGGCCGCCCCGGTGTGGGCGGGCCGGATCGCGGGCCGCCCGCAGCGCCGGGTCCGGCCCGCTCGGCGCGTGGCGGCGCCCGCTCCAGCGTCGTGGTTTCGCCCGGTGCTCGTCACCCATCGCCAGTCCCACCCTCACAGGTCCTGATCCGACGGTAGGCGGTGCCCCGGCGCCCGATCGGCGGAACCGGGCACCTGTTCGGCCTGCTCAGGACAGGTCCGGGACGGCGAGCAGCCGGGCCAGCGCGGGTGGGTCGGCGACGGTCACCGTGGCCGCCGGGTGCCGGGGCCGCCCCCCGGGCACCAGCGCCGGCACCGGTACGCCGAAGCGCAGACAGATCCCGCCGGCCGCACTGCTGCCGAAGGTCGCACCGCCGTCGGCCAGCGACAGGTGCGGGCCGATCGCCCGCCACCAGCGGTACGGTCCGCTCAACTCGACGGCGGTGACGTTGTCCCGGTCGGTCCGCAGCCGCCACGGCCCGTACCGGATGATCAGATCCCGTTCGGTGACGGCGACCCAGGCCGTCGCCGGGCGGACCCCCAGCAGCGCCAGCACCGGGCGGAACACCGGATCGAATCGGAACGGAAACCGCGCCGCGACGCCGGTCATCGGGCGCCGGGCCGAGCGGTGGGTCGCGACACCGGGCCACCCGGCCGAAGGGGGCCGGGCCGCGCGGGCCGGGGGCGGGCGGCGGGCCGACGCCGGGCCAGGACGGTCATGGCGCGGGCGTACCCGATCCGAGCCCGCCGACACCCCCGGATCCGCACGCCGTCGACGTGACTCCCGTTCGGCGCTCCCCCACCGTCGGCCGACACCCCCCGGGCCGGCCGACGGTGGCAGACGGTCGGCACCCCCCGGGCCGACCGGCTGTCCCCTGCGTGACCGACCCGACCTCGGGCTGCCACGCGGGGTGGAACGGTGGGACGCGCCCCCGCGCTCCGCCGCCCCCCACGGGGCGGAGCGCGGGGGCCCCCCGTCCCGGCTACTGCAGGAACGCCCCGAGGGGCGAGAGCAGCAACCGGCCGAGCGCCGCGGCGTTGTCGTCCAACCGTGTGCGCTCACACTCGCGGGCGTCCGGGTCGTGCCGGCACCGCCAGATCTTCTGCGCGTTACGCCAGGCGACATCGCGGGTGTACTCGACCAGTTCCCCCTGGTACCAGTCGTCGATGTCGCCGTTGAGCATGTCGATGAGCAGCTGCCACCGCTCCAGGTAGCCCCGGCGCAGGCCGGGGATCTTGTCCGCGAAGATGTTGTTGATCTCGAGGTAGTCGTGGTGCTGGTCGCTGCCGTCGACCGGCTCCGACTCCAGGTGGTCGAACGTGGTCACCAGGGCGAACGGCAGGTCGAAGTTGATGTGCGCGTTCACCCCGGCCGCCGCCGACGGCAGCGGGCGGGCATCCGGCCCCTGCATCCGCTCGAAGAGGCACGACCACGCCTTCGGGGTGCCGGGGCTGGAGTCGGTCCACAGCCGCATCGCGTCGAAATACCGGGCGGCGAACTCGACGTCGAGCCGGGAGAGGAAGACCGGGTCGACGAAGCGGTCGTCGTACAGCCCGTCCAGCACGCTGCTGGTGATGGTCAGGTAAAGCTTGTTGAAGTCGGCCAGCGGGCAACTGGCTTCCAACGGTGGCAGCCGGACCAGCATGTCCTGGAGCTTGGTCAGGTGATCGACCACGGCCGGCACGTCCGCGGGGTGATCGGCGAGCAGGTCGACGATGTCCCGGTGCACGGGCCCCCAGACCGGTTCGATCATTTCTCCTCCATCGTGGTCGGCGGCATCCCCCGTGCCGTCGTCGACGCGGCCCAGCCTCTCAGCCGACACCGGCCCGCCGGATCAGTAGAACGACGTATCCCGGCGCGCACACGCGCCGGGATACGTACGCAGTGGTCGGGTCGGTCAGCCCCGTTGGTTGCGCAACTGGATCGCGCTGGCCTGCACGCGGGTACGGACCTGGAGCTTGTCGAAGATGTGCGACACGTGCACACCGATGGTCCGCTCGCTGATGAACAGCCGCTGCCCGATCTCCCTGTTGGTCAACCCCTCGGCGACCAGGGCGAGCACTTCCCGCTCCCGGGCGGTGAGCGCCGCCAACTCGTCGTCGGACGCCTCGACTGGGACGCTGCGCGTGCCGGTGGTGCTGTCGCGCTCGTCCAGCGACACCCGGGCCCGCCCGGCCAGCTCGCGGATCTCCGAGGTCAGCGGCACCGCGCCCAACCCCTGCGCCACCCGGTACGCCTCCCGCAGGAGCTTGCCGGCGGTGGCCACCCGGCTGCGCCGAGCCAGCAGCGCCTCGGCCTGCCGCAGCCGCGAGTAGGCCGCCGGGTAGGGGTGATTGCGTCGATCCCACTCGGCGGCCGACGCGGCCCACAGCTCCGGGTCGCTGCCGTCGAGGCGGCTCACCTCGGCGGCACACAGCGCCAGGAAGCCCTCCACCACCGAGCGCACCGGCCGGGCGGCACCGGCGCTCTTGCGCGCCACCCGCTCGGCCACGTCGCGCAGCCGGCGCACCGCCGTCGGGTCCACCTCCACGGTGCGGCTGGCGTGCGCCTCCGCCTCCGCGCGCAGGCCGTGCCAGACCAGCGCGGAGAGGATCATCACGTCGTCGGAACGGCTCTCGGTGAGGCCGCGCTGCACCGCCTGGCGGGCCACGTCGTGCCGGCCCTCCCACATGGCCAGCCCGGAGCGCAGGGTGAGCAGCGGAATGACGTGTCGCGCCCCGCCGCCGGCGAGCAGGGTCGCCACCGCGTCGAGGTCCCGACCGGCGGCCTCGATGTCGCCGTAGCCCACCGACAGCCGGCACCGGGCCAACAGCAGCTCCACGGCGTCCGCACCGGACGGTCGGTGCCGCAGGGCCGCGGCCACCACCTTCTCCGCCTCCGCCCACTGGCCCACCCGGAACAGCCCGTTGATGGCGATGGCCAGCAGCCGGGTGCCCCAGGTACGGCCCAGCCCCAGCTCGGCCACCCGTTCAGCGCCCCGCCGGGCCACCACCACGCCCTCTTCGAGGACGTTCAGCGGCCCGGTCAGCAGCTCAGCCAGGTGCAGGTACGCACACGCCACGTCCTCGGGCTGACCGGCACGCTCGGCGGTGTCCAGGGCGTCGCGCATGACCGCCAGACCGGCGTCCGGGTCTTCCAGACAGGCGTCGCTGAAGCCCAACGCCGAACTGGCCAGCACCACCTCAGTGGCCGAGCCCGCCACGTTCTCGGCCAACGCCAGCGCCTCGCGGGCCCGCTCGCCGGCGTCGGCGTAGCGGCCCAGGTGCAGCAGCAGCTCGGCCAGGCGGGCGGCTGCGCTCGCCCGGTCCCGAGGGGAGCAGTCCTCCGCCTTGAGCGCCCGCTGGTATTCCTCCTCGGCCAGCGCGGAGCGGCCGGCGGCGGCCAGATAGCGGGCCCGGCGGATGTGCAGCGCACAGCTCGGCTCGCCACCCCGCAGCGTGGCCAAATCCTCCAGCAGGGCCAACGCGCGGGCGTGCTCCCCACAGTGGTGGGCCGCCTCAGCGGCGTTCTCGAGCAACTCGACCCGGTCCACCGTCAGCGGGCCCGGCTCGGCGGCCAACTGCAACGCCGCCGACCAGTGCCGGTGCGCCTCGGCGTAACCGTGCAGCCGCTCGGCCTCCTGGGCGGCGGCCACCGCCGCCGGCAGGGCGCGAGCCGGCTCGCCGGCCAGCCGCCAGTGGTGCGCCAGCCGGGCCTGGTGCAGCTCACCCGGCGCCGTGGTCAGCGCCTCGGCGTAGCGGCGGTGCAGCCCGGAGCGCTCGGCCGGCAGCAGCTCGTGCGCCAGCACCTCGGCCACGAGGCGGTGCCGCAGCCGGTAGCCCTCGTCGGCACCGACCAGCAGCCGGTGCGCCACCGCGGCCCGGGCCGCGGCGATCAGCTCGTCCTCCGGCATCCGCAGCACCTCGGCCAGCAGCCAGTGCTGCACCGGCTCGACCCCGGCGGCCACCGCGTGCACCACGGCGTGCGCGTGCTGGGGCAGCGCGTCGACCCGGTCGAGGAAGATCTCCCGCAGCGTCTCGGACAGGCCGTCACGGCCGTCGCGCAGGTCCCGGGCCAGCTCCTCGATGACGAACGGGTTGCCACCGCTGCGCTGCCACACCTGCTCGGCCGCGTCGGCGGCCAGCGTCCGGCCGACCACGGCGGCGGCGAGCGTCTCGGTGTCGGCCCGGCCCAGCGGCGCCAGGTCGAGCACCCGCACCGTGCGGAGCCGACGCAGCTCGGTGAGCACCCGGCGCAGCGGGTGCGCGCCCTGCAACGACTCGGCACGCACCGCCGCCAGCACCGACAGCTGAAGATCACCCAGACCGGCGAGGAGGTAGAGCAAGAGCTGCCGGGTGCTGCGGTCGACCCACTGGAGGTCGTCCAGGATCAGCACCAGCGGGCGACCCTCGGCGATCAGGTGCAGGCCGCGGGAGACCCGCTCCAGCAACGCGCCCGCACCGTCCGGGCCGGCGGTCTCTTCGGCGAACATCTGCAACAGCCCTCGCACCGCCGAGGAGGTGCGAGCGGGCGAGGCGGACACCTCGGCGTCGAACCGGCGCAGCGCCTGCAACAGCGGGTGCAGCGGGGAGGCGTCGCCGATGTCCAGGCAGCTGCCGGTGAGCACCACGGCGCCCCGCTCCCGCAGGCGGTTGCCGATCTCGCCCAGCAGCCGGGTCTTTCCCACCCCGCTCTCGCCGGTCAGGAAGACCGCTGCGGTCTGCCCGTGCGCGGCGTCACCGAGCAACGCGGACCGAACCGTCTGCACCAGCTCGGCCCGGCCCACGAGCGGTGCGGTGTCCACATCGCTGGCCATGCCACGCAGCCTAATCACAGGGCCCCTCACCGTTCTACGGCCGCCTACCGCTTCTGGTACTCCTCGCGTCGACTTTGCGACTAAAGGTTGCAGGTGGCCGACATACGTCGTTCGGCAGATCCCCTGTCGGCCCAGGAATGCCAATCTCCGGAGGTGATCAGGCAACAGCGGGGAGAAAGGCCGGTGCGATACCCATGACCGCCAGCATCATCGTCGACGCGCAAAGGACCGTCACCCCGCTCTGGCCGGTGCCCCAGGAGCGGCGCGTCGTCACCGTCCTCTTCGCCGACATCGTCGGCTCCACGGCCCTGGTGGACCGGCTCGACCCGGAGGACGTCCGAGCGTTGCAGCGGGCCTACTTCGACACCGTCGCTGGTGTGCTGCACCGCTGGCAGGGGGTGGTGGAGAAGTACATCGGCGACGCCGTGATGGCGCTCTTCGGCGCTCGGCACTCCGACGGCTTCGACGCGTACCGGGCGGTGCGCGCCGGGCTCGAGATCCAGGCCGCGCTGGACCGACGGCCCATGGTCGACGGCATCAGGCTGCGCGTCCGGGTCGGTGTCGCCACCGGCGAGGTCGTGGTCGACCTGGGCGACGTCGTCACCGGCGGGCACGGCGTGGCCAGCGGCGCGGTGATCACCACCGCGGCCCGCCTGCAGGAGTACGCCGCGCCCGGTGCCGTCGCGCTCTGCGCGGCCACCGCCCGCGCCACCGCCGGCCTGATCAACCAGCGTCAGCTGACGCCGGTGCCGGTCGCCGGCCGGGTGCCGCCGGTGCCGGTCTGGCACGCCGTCGGTCCGGTACGCCCCGGCGCCGACCGGCACGACGGCCCGTTGATCGGTCGACGCCGCGAACTGGCCACCATCCGCGACCAGTTGGGCGCGGCCATCCGGGACCGGACGCCACGCTGGATCTCCCTGGTCGGCCCCACCGGCAGTGGCCGCAGCCGGCTGCTGCACGAGCTGACCCGTGGCCTGACCACGGTGGACGGATTGTCGGTCCGCTGGTGCGTGGCGACCTGTCAGCCGTACCCCGATCAGGTGTTGGCGCCGGTCGCGCACCTGCTCCGCGGCCTCGCCGGGATCCGGCACAGCGACGGCCCGTCGGCGGTCCACGACCGGCTCGTCGCCGCCCTGACGCCGCTGTTCCCGCCGACCAGGGTGGCCACCGCGGTCCCGGCGCTCCAGCGGATGCTGACCACCCCGGACGGCTCGGCCGCCGCCCTCGCCGGCGCGGCGATCTTCCGGGAGGTCCTGCTGCGGCTGGCCGCCCATCGGCCGCTGATCGTGGCCGTCGACGACCTGGACCGGGCCGCGCCCGCCGTGAGCCGGTTCCTGCACGCGCTGTTCGGCGCGGCGACGGAACGCGGCCTGCCGCTGGCCCTGCTCACCGTGCACCAGCCGCAGTGGGCCGACACCCGGCCCGGTCCGGCCCGACAGATGACGATCGGGCCACTGGCCACGGTGCAGTCCGGACGGCTGCTGCGCCACCTGCTCACCCGGGCCGGACAGCCGGTGGCCCTGGTCGACCGGCTGCTACCGCTGGTGGGAGGTCGGCCCGGGCACGCGGCGGCGTACGTCACGTCGCTGGTGGACGGTGCCGATCCGGCGGCGCTCGCGCTGCCCGAGGCGGTACGCCGAGCCGTCGGCGCGGAGCTGGACCACCTCGACGGTGAGCGGCGGGCGGTGCTGATGGCCGCCGGCACCCTCGGTGGTCTGATCTCCGGCGCGGCCGTGGACCGGGCACTCGGCTGGACGCCCGGCCGGTCCGCATCCGCGCTCCGCAAGCTGGTCGCCGCCGGGCTGCTTCTCTCCCACCACGCCGCCGGGTACGCGTTCGCCGCGCCCGCGCTGCGCCAGGTCGCCGCCGAGCGGTTGCCCCGCGCCCTGCGGGCCGTCTTCCAACGTCGGGCCGCCAGCGTCCCGCACCTCGACGTCGCGCACCTCGACGCCAACCCGCCCGACCGCGCTGGTGCTGTCAACGGCTCGGCGGCGAGGAGCGCCGAGATCCTGCGCCTCGACACCGTCGGCGCACGGACCGGCCGCCTCGACGCCGTCTTCACGGCGCTGGCCTCGGCGGGGCCGGGCAGTGTCACCGGCCCGACCGCGCTGAGGCGAGGTGATGCCACGCCGACGATGGCCACCCGTCCCGCCGCGTCGAGTCCCGGCGCCGACCGTACGGCCGGCTCACGCCGGCTCCGAGCCGTCGCCTCGGCGGGCGACGTACCGCCGACGCCGGCTCCGGCGGCGTCCGTATCTCCGCGCAGTGCGGGCGGTGGCTCGCCCCGGGACGTCGGACGGCCCGCCGCGCCGGTCCGACCCACGCCGGCGGGTTCGGCCGGGCACTGGACACTCGCCGACGCCGGCACTCCACCGGGCGTGGTACTGGCAATACCCCGCCCGCCGTTGATCCGCCCTCTGGACGGCCTGCCCGCCTCCGCCTGACTGTGGACATCGGGTCGGCTCAGGACAGGTCAGGACGGTCGCCCGCCGAACTGCCAGTTGTGCACCTCGATGTCGGCGTACCGGTCCACCGTCAGGATGGCGCGCGCCGCGTCCGGGTTCGGTGCCCGGAGCAGCGCGGCGGTGCCGAGCCAGGTGACGCCGTCGTCGGCCAGCAGGGGCCCGTACGCGATCAGCTCGTCCGGGTCGGGTGGCACGGCCAGGTCGGCGGCCTGCCCGGCGCCGAGGCCGAGCACCAGATAACGGTTGCCGCCGGTCCGGCCGCCAGGGAAGTCCCACATGGTGCGGCCCAGCGTGTTGTGCCACCGGCGCAGCATCACGTCCCGGTACACGCCGGCCTGATAGTTCGGCTCCTCGAAGGCGAATGCCCGCGCGGCGGCCGGGTCGGGCACGTCGACGATGTGCACGCTGCCGGTGGGCGTGTCGCCGACGAAGGTCGGGCCACGGGCGATCATCCCCGCCGCGTACCGATCCATGTAGGACCAGTGCTCGGGCAACAGCTCGTCGCGCAACGCCGTCGAGCCGGGCCGGTCACTGTGGTAACAGAGAAACTCCACGCCGCATTCTCGCCGGTTGCCCCTCATCGAAGGCGGGCCGGGTGCTGCCCTGGCCGCTACGGCACGGACGCCGAGGCCAGCAGCGCCGCGGTGGGCCCGGCCCAGCGCGACCGCTCATATTCGTCGAAGGCCGCCGTCGTCATCGCCAGGCCCCCTTCGAGGATCTTGATGGTGGCGCCACGATATCGAACGAGGCGCATCCGGCGGTGCCCCACGCGGTGGTGGGCCGCCGCCCGCGCCTGCCGTGAGCTGGCTGCCCGGTGTCCAGTGGGAGCGGCTGAGCCGCTCACCAGCGGTGACTAGGATTGGTCCGTCATGCTGCTACGGGTGCTCGGGCCGCTTGAGGTCGAGGTCGACACAGGCGGGCCGGTCGACCTCGGCGGCCCCCGCCAACGCGCCGTGCTCGCGCTGTTGCTCGCGGCCCGAGGCGAGGTCGTCTCCGTCGGGCAGATGATCGAGGATCTGTGGCGGGGGGACGCGCCGCCACGGGCGATCGCCTCCCTCCAGGCGTACGTCTCGCATCTGCGCCGCCTCCTGGAGCCGGCCCGTGAGCGCCGGGCGCCGGCCCGGGTTCTTATCACCGCGCCACCGGGCTACGCGCTGCGGCTGCCCGCCGAGGCCGTCGACGCCGGTCGGTTCGAGACGCTGCTCGCCGAGGCGCGTGCGGTCGGCCCCGCCGACCCGGGCCGGGCGCGTCAGCTGCTCAGCGGCGGGCTCGAGCTGTGGCGCGGTCGGGCGTACGCCGAATTCGCCGGTGAGCCGTGGGCGCAGCCGGAAGTGCTACGGCTGGAGGAGCTGCGGCTCGGCGCCCGGGAGCTGCTGCTCGACGTGACGGTGCGCTGCGGCGACGCGGCCGAGGCGGTGCCGGAGGCAGAACTGTTGACCCGGCAGGCGCCGTTGCGGGAGGAGAGCTGGCGGCTGCTGGCGCTGGCGTTGTGGCGTACCGGTCGGCAGGGTGACGCGCTCGCCGCGCTGCGCCGGGCGCGAGCGACCCTGGCGGACCAGCTCGGGCTGGACCCGGGCCCGGCGCTGGTCGAGGTGGAGTCCGCCATCCTGGGCCAGCGACTCGACCTGCTGCCACCGGCGCCGGCGACAGCGGTACGCGCCCAGCGGCAGGTGCCGGAGGAGGTCTTCGTCGGTCGGGAGGCAGAGCTGGCGGCGCTCCGGCAGGCAGCCGCCGACGCGGTGGCGAGCGGGCCTCGCGTCGCGCTGCTCAGCGGTGAGGCCGGGGCCGGCAAGACGAGCCTGCTCACCCGGTTTCGGGAGGAGCTCACCGCCCACGGCTGGCTGGTCGCCGTCGGCCGCTGCCCCGAGGTCGAGGGCGCCCCGCCGGCCTGGGCCTGGGTCGAGGCGCTGCGGCAACTCGCCGAGCAGGCACCCCCGGGTGACCTCGCACCGGCGCTCGCCCCGCTGCTCGGCGGGGGCGACGGCGAGCCCGGTGGCGACGTCACCGCCGGCCGGTTCCGGCTGCACCGTGCCGTCGGCGCCTGGTTGGACGCCGCCGCGGCCCGCAGACCGGTCACCGTGATCCTCGACGACCTGCACGCCGCCGACGCCGAGACGTTGCTGCTGTTGCAGAGCGTCACCGAGATGACCACCGGCACCGTCCTGTTCGTCGCGGCGCTGCGGCCCGCCGACAACACCGAGCGGCTCGCCGACACGATGGCCGTCCTGGCCCGCCGGTCACCCCACCGGATCCCGTTGGGCGGTCTGAGCACGTCCGAGGTCGAACGGCTGCTCGGCGCGCTGGCCCGGACCACCGTCGACCCGGACACGGTCGCCGCGTTGGCCGAGCGGACCGGCGGCAACCCGTTCTACGTCCGGGAGTCGGCGCGACTACTCGCCGCCGAGGGCACGCTCGTGGCCACCTCCGACGTGCCCGAGGGCGTACGCGACGTGCTGCGCCGACGACTCTCGCGCCTCCCGTCGACGGCCGTCTCGGTGCTGCGTCTCGCCGCGGCAGTGGGGCGGGAGGCCGAGGTGCGAACGCTCGTCGACGCTGCCGGCACCGACGAGGGCACCGTCCTGCGGGCGCTGGAGGCCGGGCTGACCGCTGGGCTGCTCACCGAACCGGCGCCCGGGCGGGTGCGGTTCGTGCACGGCCTGGTCTGCGACACCATCTACACCGACCTGCCGCAGCTGCGCCGCACCCGCCTGCACGCGCGGATCGCCGCCGCCACCCGCCGGCTGCGGCCCGACGACTACCCCGCCCTGGCCCACCAGTACGCCCGCGCCGCGTCGGCCGACACCGCGCCGCTCGCCGTCGACTACGCCATCCGGGCCGCCGAGCTGGCCGAGCGGCGGTACGCGTACGACGCCGCGATCGAGCTGCTCAGGAACGCCGTCGAGGCCGCCGCCACGGTCGCCGGGGACCGCGACGCGCTCCGGGTCGACCTGCTCGGGCGGCTGCTGCGCGCCCAGGCGCGGGCCGGCGCGGTGGCCGCGGCCCGGCAGACCCGCGCTCGGGCGGTCGACGTCGCCGCGGCGTCCGGCCGCGACGACCTGCTGGTCGCGGCGTTCACCGCGTGGACCGTCCCCACCCCGTGGCTGACCCACGAGTACGGCGTGGTGGACCACCGCGTCGTCGAGCTGCTCACCCGGCTGCTGCGCGCCGACGACCTGGACCCGGTCGCCCGCTGCCGGCTGCTGGAGGCGCTGGCCACGGAGTTGGACGGCGAGTCCGACCCGCGAGGCGCGGCGGCCGGACGGGAGGCGCTGGCCCTCTCGCAGCGGCTGGGCGACCCCGAGCTGCGCGCCCTCGGGCTGGCCGCGCGGCTACGCACCATGAGCTACGAGCGGGAGGCGCCGGACCGCCGAACCTTCGCCCTTGAGCTGCGCGACCTCGCCGACGAGCACGGGCTGGTGACCTACCGTTCGGTCGCCGAGCAGGCGCTGGGCCACTCCGCTGCCGCGCTCAACGAGCCCGACGAACTGCGCGTCAGTGTCGCCCGGCAGGGGCGGCTGGCCGAGACGTACCAGCTGAACGAGGCGCAGACGATCAACCTGTGTTCACTGGGCGCCCTCGCGCACATCGCCGGCGACTTCGCCGCCGCCCGGCGGCACTACGACCAGGTCGCCGTGCAGATGCGGCGGCAGGGTTCGCTGCACGCCGAGGCCTTCCACTACTTCTCCACCGGCACCCTGCTCATCAGCCAGGGGCGGTTCGGTGAGCACCTGGAGGCGACCCGGCGGATACGGGGGTCGTTGGGCCCGATCGTGGACGACCTGCTGGCGCTGGCGCTGATCGGGAACGGATGCCTGGACGAGGCACGGGCCATGCCGATCGGGCGACACACCTACCGCCCGGACTACTTCCAGTCGGCGCTGCTCAGCGTACGCGGGATGGTCATCGTGGCGCTGGGTCGACGGGACCTGGCCCAACCCGTGATCGACGCCCTGCTCCCGGTACGCGACCAACTGGCCGGTTTCTCCACCACCGCGGCCGTGGTGCGGCCGGTCGCGTTGACGCTCGGTGAGCTGTTCCGGCTGGTCGGCGGCACCGAGGAGGCGACCCGGCACTTCACCCTCGCCGCGCGGGTGGCCCGCCGGTGGGAGTCGCCGCACTGGCTGACCGAGGCGACGGCGGCGATGGCTCGCTGACCGTCGCGGTTGGCGGACTCCAAGCCGGTTCCAAGTGGCACCGAGCATGATCAAGAGATCTGTGCCAGTTGATCCTCGGAAAGGTCACCGTGAACCAGAACCACCGCGAAGCCATGGCCGACGTACGCGACATGTACATGGCGCACTCGGCGCTCCGTCGCGAGTTCAGCCTGCTGCCGCAGCTCGTCCGCGACGTCACCCCGGGCGACGCCACGCGCGCGGAGGTCGTCGGCGCCCACGCCGAGATGCTCTGCCACATCCTGCACCTGCACCACGAGGGCGAGGACCTGCTGCTCTGGCCGCGGCTGCTGGAGCGCGGCGGCGCGGAGGCCGCGGCGATCGTCCCCACCATGGAGGCGCAGCACCACGCCATCGAGGACGCCCACGCGGCGGTGGTCGCCCTCCTCCCCCAGTGGCGCCGCACCGCACGCGGAGGTGAGCACCTCGCGGACGCCCTGGAGCAGCTACGCGCCGCACTGATCGAGCACATGGCCCTGGAGGAGAGCGAGATCCTGCCGCTGGCGCAACGGCACGTCACCGCCCGGGAGTGGATGCAGCTCGGCGAGCACGGCATGAGCAAGTCCCCGAAGAAGCAGCTGCCGCTGGCCTTCGGCCTGGCCATGTACGAGGGCGACCCGGAGGTGATCAAGGCGGTGCTGGCGCACGCCCCGCTGCCGGCGCGACTGCTCATGCCGATCATCGCGCCCCGGCTGTACGCCAGTCACGCCAAGCGGGTGCACGGCACCGCCACGCCCCCGCGCATCGGCGCCAGCGTCCGCTGAGCATCGTCGTAGCGGATGCGGCATCAAGCGGTATACCTCAGAGGTATAAATATGCCTCTGAGGTATACCGCTCCTGGGCAGATCGACATGGCGGGCCAGCCGAGCGCACGGTGGAGGCCACCATTGCCGCCGCCGGCCGGGGCGCTCAGCCGGCAGCCAGGAAGGCCAGCACGCGCGGCCAGGCCGCCGCGGTGGCGTCCGGGGAGTACTCGGCCACGTCCGGGTCGGTGAACAGGTGGCCCACGCCGGGATAGCGGAAGACCGTCAGGTCAGCGTCGGCGTCGGTCAGCGCCTGCTGCCACTCGTCGACCTCCTCCGGCGCGTCGTACGGATCGGGGTCGGCGAGGTGCAGCTGCACCGGCAACCCCGGTCGGACCGCGTCCGGGGCGCCGCCGGTGCCGTGCAACAGGAGCAGACCGGCGGCGTCGGGGCGTTCGGCCAGCAGCGCCCCGGCCACCCCGGCGCCCATCGAGAAGCCGGCGAGCACCGTCTCCGGTGGCAGGTCACGCAGCGCGGCCCGGGCCCGGTCCAGCACCACCTCGTGGCCGACACCGTCGAGCAGCGCGAAGCCCTCCTCGACGGTGTCGGCGGCCGGGACGCCGTACAGGTCGGGGGTGCCGACCTGGTGCCCGGCGGCGCGCATCCGGTCGGCGGCGGCGCGCACGGCGGGCCGCAGCCCGTACACGGAGTGGAACAGCACGACGTGTCGCATCCGGTCATCCTGCCGCAGCCGACCGTGCATCCGGGGTGGCCACGCGGGGTGGGCGTCAGACCAGTGCCGCCAGCCGCGCGACCAGGTCCGTCGGTGGCGGCATCGCGGCGATCTCGCGGCTGACCTGCGCGGCGGCGGTACGCAGGCGCTCGTCGGTGAGCAGCTGGGTCAGCGCCCGCGCGGTGATGTCCCGAGGGCGCAGCGCCAGGCCGGCGCCCCGACGGGCAACCAGCTCGGCGTTGTGCCGCCGGTCCCCCGGGCCCGTGGTGGCCAGCTGGGGCAGACCGGCGGCGAGGGCGCCGAAGGCACTGCCCGCACCACCGTGGTGCACCAGCGCCGCGCTCGCAGGTAACGCCTCGTCGAGTGGGATCCAGTCGACCACCCGCACGTTGGCGGGCACCGAACGGGCCGACCGCTTGTCGGGGCGGACCAGCACGATCTCGGCGTCCACCTCGGCGGCGGCGGCCACCACGGCGGGCATCGGCCCCCGGTCGCCGGGGCCGGTCAGGGTGCTGCGGGTGACCAGGATCCGGGGGCGCTCACCCGGCTCGCGCAGCCAGGCCGGCAGCTCCCCGCCGCCGACATAGGACGTGTAGCGCATCGGCCAACCGCCCTGGGTGGCAACGCTGGGTGGGGCCACGGCGAGAGCGGCGGCCGGCGCGGGCAGCTCGGTGAGGCCGTGCCGGCGCAGTGCGGCGTCGAGTCGGGCGACGGTGGCGCGGACCAGGTCCCGGCCGTCGAAGAGGGCGTTCTCCTGGCGCACGGCCGGCACGTCGAGCCGGGCGGCGGCCACCGCGCCGGCGACCGCGAACGGCTCGTACAGCACCAGATCTGGCCGCCACTGGGTGGCCAGCGCGACCACCGGGTCGGTGAGCTGGTCGTTGAGCGCGCCGAACAGCAGTCCGGCGCCCCGGGTGCCGGCGGTGCCGGACATTTCCGCCCGCGCGATCAGCGGATGGCGGGGGAAGACCCGCAGCGCGATCCGGCCGAAGTCGAAGCCCGGCGCGATGTCGTGCACCGCCAGACCGGCATCGGCGGCGGCGAGAGCTCCGCCGCCGGTGGCCACCAGCACGTCGTGGCCGGCGTCGCGGAGCGCGACCGCGAGCGGCACCAGCGGGAAGACGTGCCCGACGAGCGGGGCGGAGACCACCAGTACGCGCATGGGCCGGATCCTATGTCGACGACTACATCGAGGCAGGCCGCTGGTCGACGATGCGGCGCATCTTGCCCATCGACCGTTCCACAGTGTCGGGGGCGAGGACGTCCACCGCCACGCTCACGCCGATGGTGTTCTTCACCAGTTGAACCAGCGTGCCGCCGGCCCGTTCGGCGGCGTCCACGTCGACGTCGGCCCGCCGCTCCACCCGCACCGTCAGGGTGTCCAGCCGGCCGTGCCGATCGAGGACGCACTGGAAGTGCGGCGAGAGCTGCGGGGTGCGCAGGATCAGCTCCTCGATCTGGGTGGGGAAGATGTTCACCCCACGCAGGATCATCATGTCGTCGGTCCGCCCGGTGATCTTCTCGATCCGGCGCATCGGCCGGGCGGTGCCGGGCAGCAGCCGGGTCAGGTCGCGGGTGCGGTAGCGCACGACCGGCATCGCCTCCTTGGTCAGGGAGGTCAACACCAGCTCACCCCGCTCGCCGTCGGGCAGCACGGCCCCGGTGACCGGGTCGATGATCTCCGGGTAGAAGTGGTCCTCCCAGAGGTGCAGCCCGTCCTTGGTCTCGACGCACTCGGTCGCCACGCCGGGGCCCATCACCTCGGAGAGCCCGTAGATGTCGACGGCGTGGATGTCCAGCTGCTGCTCGATCTCGCGGCGCATGTCCTCGGTCCACGGCTCGGCGCCGAAGATGCCCACCTGCAGTGAGGTGGCGCGCGGGTCGATGCCCTGACGGCGCATCTCGTCGACGATGGCCAGCAGGTAGCTGGGCGTGACCATGATGACCTCGGGCTCGAAGTCGCGGATCAGCATGACCTGACGCTCGGTCATGCCCCCGGAGACCGGGATGACCGTGCAGCCCAGCTCCTCGGCCCCGTAGTGCGCGCCCAGGCCGCCGGTGAAGAGCCCGTAGCCGTACGCGACGTGCACCCGGTCGCCGGGACGACCGCCGGAGGCGCGGATCGAGCGGGCCATCAGCCGCGCCCAGGTACGCAGGTCGTCGCGGGTGTAGCCGACCACGGTCGGCCGGCCGGTGGTGCCGGAGGAGGCGTGCAGGCGGGCGACCCGCTCCCGGGGTACGGCGAACATGCCGAACGGGTAGTTCTCCCGCAGCTCCGCCTTCCCGGTGAACGGGAAGCGGGCCAGGTCGTCGAGATCCCGGCAGTCGTCGGGGTGCACGCCGGCCGCGTCGAACGCCCGGCGGTAGTGCGGCACGTTGTCGTACGCGTGCCGCAACGACCAGCGCAGTCGGTCACGTTGCAGGGCGCGCAGCTCGTCGATGCCGGCGCGCTCGATCGGCTCCAGCTCCTCCGGACGAGGGGTGCGGTCCTGCATCGGCTGCCTCCTTGGCGCGGCGGTCCCGGTGGGGCTGCGGGTACCGTACGCCCGCTGTCGCCGGGGCCGGCGGGGCGGTCAGCGGGTGGCCGGCAGCCGGTGCAGGGCGTCGACCAGCGGCGCGAGCTCGGGGGTGGCCTCCGCCTGGGCGAGCGCGTCGGTGAGCACCCGGTCGTGGGTGGGTCGGGTCTGGGCGAGCAGCTCGGAGCCGGCCGGGGTCAGCTCGGTGTAGATGCCGCGCCGGTCGTCGGCGCAGAGGATGCGGGTCAGCAGCCCCCGCTGTTCGAGGCGGGTGACCAGCCGGGTGGTGGCGCTGCCGGAGAGCGCGGCGGCGCGGGCGAGCTGGCTCATCCGCATGTGCCAGCCGTCCTGGCGGGAGAGCGCGTCGAGCACCGTGTATTCGACGACGGAGAGGTCGTGGCCGGCCTGCAGGGCCCGCTCCAGGGATGTCTCGATCAGCCCGTGCAGGGCGGCGAGGGTGCGCCAGCCCTGCGCGCGGATCTCGACCGCGTCGTCGGCGATGCCCATGCCGGCCTCCTGGGTGTGATCTGAACGGACCCCAGACTACCACGCTTGCGCCGATATAAAGCGCGTGCAAGTATTTCGTTGCTGGCGCGTGTAGTTGCACGCGCCGTATATTTGCCCCCTCCCGACGGGAAGACCATGTCCGTACGCCACAAGTCCCTGCCGCCCGGCCTGATCGCGCTGGCCATCGGCGCCTTCGGCATCGGGCTCACCGAATTCGTGATCATGGGGCTGTTGCCCGAGGTGGCCGCCGACTTCGCGGTCACCGAGCCGGTGGCCGGCTGGTTGATCTCCGGCTACGCGCTCAGCGTGGCCGTCGGCGGGGTCGCCCTCACCGCGGCGGTCACCCGCCTGCCGCGCAAACCCGTGCTGCTCGGCCTGATGGTGCTCTTCATCATCGGCAACCTGCTCTCCGCCGTCGCCGGCGACTACGCCGTGATGATGGCCGGCCGGATCGTCGCCGCGCTCTGCCACGGCGCGTTCTTCGGCATCGGCGCCGTGGTCGCCGCCGGCCTGGTCGCGCCGGCCCGCCGGGCGGGCGCAATCGCCATGATGTTCGCCGGCCTGACCATCGCCAACGTGCTCGGCGTGCCGTTCGGCACCTTCCTCGGGCAGCACTTCGGCTGGCGGTCGACGTTCTGGGCGATCACCGCCATCGGGGTGGTCGCTCTGATCGGGCTGGCCCTGCTCATCCCGGCGGGCGACACCGCCAACGCCGACCGCCCGGCCGGTGGGCTGCGCGGCGAGTTGCGCGCCTTCACCCACCCGCAGGTCTGGCTCTCCCTGATGATCACCATTCTGGGCTTCGGTGGGATGTTCGGCGCGTTCACCTACATCGCCTACACGCTGACCGAGGTCAGCGGCTTCGCCACCAGCACGGTGCCGTGGCTGCTCGTTCTCTTCGGCGTGGGGCTCTTCGCGGGCAACCTGCTCGGCGGCCGGGCGGCGGACAGGTCACTGTCGCGCACCCTGGTCACCGTTCTGGCGGTGCTCACCGTGGTGCTCGTCGGCTTCGCGCTGACCGCCACGAACCCGGTGCTGACCATCGTCGCCCTGGTGCTGATGGGCGGGTTCGGCTTCGCCACCGTGCCGCCCCTGCAAATGCGGATCATGCGGTACGCGCACCAGGCGCCGACCCTGGCGTCCGGGGCGAACATCGCCGCGTTCAACCTCGGCAACGCGTTGGGCGCGTGGATCGGCGGGGTGACCATCGCCGCCGGACTCGGCTACACCTCGCCGATCTGGGCCGGCGCCGCACTCACCCTCATCGGCCTGGGAGTACTCCTCGGCGCGCTGCGGCTGGCGCGCCGCGACGAGCCGACCCAGGCCGACGCGAGCCTGGTGGACGCCCCGGTCTGACCTCGCCGGGAGGAGGACGCCGGGCCGGGCGGATGCCCGACCCGGCGTCGCTCTGATCATCGCCCCGCGATCTTCTCGCAATTGCAAAAGATGTGCAACAAGGTCTGGACAACCCGCTCGTGCCGTAACTAGCCTGATCGCTATGAGTCCTTACATTGTGGATCCCTGGGCCTGGCAGGAGAGCTGGGACCGTCAGCAGGAGGCCTACCTCCCGGACCGGGAGCAGCGGTTCACCGCCATGCTCGACACCGTCGACGCGGTCCTCGACGGCCGGCCGCCGCGCGTGCTCGACCTGGCCGGCGGCACCGGCACCATCTCGCTGCGGACGCTGGCGCGCTTCCCCGCCGCCGAGACCACACTGGTCGACCTCGACCCGGCGCTGCTCGCCATCGCCAGCGCCTCGCTGGCCGACCGGGCCACCATCATCACGGCCGACCTCGGCACCCCCGAGTGGCGCTCCACGCTGCCGCACCAGGAGTACGACGCCGTGCTCACCGCCACCGCCCTGCACTGGCTGCCGGCCGACCGGCTCGGGCAGCTCTACGCCGAGCTGCGCGACGTGCTGCGACCGGGCGGCGTCTTCGTCAACGCCGATCACATGATCGACGACACCCTGCCGGAGCTGACCAAGCGCCTGATGGACCGGGCCCGGGACCGGCGCAACGCCCGGTACGCCGCCGGCTCGACGCTGTCCTGGTCGGACTGGTGGGAGCGGGCCGGCGCCGACCCGGCGCTCGCCCCGCTGGTCGCCCAGCGACACGCCATCTACCCGACCGGACACAGCCCCGAGTGGAACCCGCCGGTCTCCTGGCACCTGGCCGCGCTCACCGCGGCCGGCTTCAGCGAGGTCGGCACGGTCTGGCGAGGCGGCCCGGACGCCGCCGTCGCGGCGGTGCGCTGACGCCACTGTCGCCGGCAGTGCGCTGACGCCGCTGCCGCCGGCACTACGCTCAGGAGTCGTGCCAGAGCCGTTCGAGCCGCGTACCGACCCCGACGTCGACCTGCGCGTCCCCGCCGACCGCAGCGAGCTGACCGCGCGCCCCGCGACGGTCCTCGCCACGATCGCGGCCGGCGGGGTGCTCGGCGCGCTGGCCCGGGCCGGCCTGCAACACGCCGTCCCGCACCCACCGACCGGCTTCCCGTGGGCCACGTTCACCATCAACACGTTCGGCTGCCTGCTGATCGGCGTGCTGATGGCGGTGCTCGGGCACCTCGACGGTGGTCCCCCGCTGGCTCGCCCGTTCCTCGGGGTCGGGGCGCTCGGCGGGTTCACCACCTTCTCCACCTACGCGGTCGACGTCCAGCAGGCGATCGTCGTGGGCGCGCCGGGCACCGCGCTGGCGTACCTTGCCGCGACGCTGCTCGGGGCGCTCGCCGCGGTCGCCTTGGGCGATGCCGTCACCGCCGGGCTGCTGCGGCGGGCGACCCGATGACCGTCCTGCTCATCGCCCTGGGCGCGGCCGTCGGCGCGCCGTTGCGGTATCTCACCGACCGGGCCGTGCAGTCCCGGCACGGTTCGGCGTTCCCCTGGGGCACGTTGCTCGTCAACGTGGGCGGGTCGCTGCTGCTCGGCGTCCTGGTCGGGTGGCCGGCCGGCCCGGCGGTCAGCGCGTTGCTCGGCACCGGGTTCTGCGGCGCGCTGACCACCTACTCCACCTTCAGCTATGAGACGCTGCGGCTGACCAGGGGCGGCCATCGGCTCCTCGCGCTGGCCAACGTGCTCGGCAGCGTGGCCGCCGGGCTCGCCGCTGCCACCGCCGGCTATGCCCTGGCCCGCGCCCTGACCGGCTAACCGCACAGCAGCCGCGCCACGCCCGATTCCGTCCCCACCAATGCCTGGACCAGGGACGACCCACAACACACCGAGGGTATATACGCGAGGTATACCCTGGGTGTAGTCTGCTGGCATGAGCGTGCCACTGACCCTTCTCGGTCTCCTCGAACGCGAGCCCAGCCACGGTTACGACCTGAAGCGCGACTACGACGCCTTCTTCGGCCGGGGCAAGCCACTGCCGTTCGGCCAGGTCTACTCCACCCTCAGCCGACTGGCCCGCGACGGCAAGGTGGTGATCAGCGACGTCGCCCCCGGCTCCGGCCCCGACCGCAAGCGCTACATCATCACCGACGTCGGCGCGACCGAGGTCGAGCAGTGGCTGACCCAGCCGGTCGACCCGGAGCCGCACCTGCAGACGGTGCTCTTCGCCAAGGTCGTGCTCGCGCTGATGCTGGACCGGCCAGCCGCCGAATACCTGGACACCCAGCGCAGCGCGCACCTGCACCGGATGCGTGAGCTGACCGAGATCAAGCGCGCCGGCAGCCTGGTCGACGCGCTGCTCGCCGACCACGGCCTCTACCACCTGGAGGCGGACCTCCGATGGATCGAGATGACCGGCGCCCGACTGGACGCCCTGCGGAAAGAGGTACGGCCGTGAGCGTCATGATCGAAGCGCGCGACGTGGAGTTCTCCTTCGGTCAGACCCCGGCCCTGCGCGGCGCCAGCGTCGCCGTGGAGGCGGGCGAGATCCTCGCCGTCATGGGTCCCAGCGGCTCGGGCAAGTCCACCCTGTTGCACTGCCTGGCCGGCATCCTGGTGCCCGACTCCGGCGAGATCCTCTTTGACGGGGCCCGGGTGCACGCCATGGCCGAGACCGAGCGCAGCAGCCTGCGCCGGGACCGGTTCGGTTTCGTGTTCCAGTTCGGTCAACTCGTCCCCGAGCTGACCGCGGTGGAGAACGTCGCGCTGCCGCTGCTGCTCAGCGGCGTACACCGCAAGCAGGCGCTTCCCAAGGCGGAAGCCTGGTTCGCGCGCCTCGGGCTGGACGGCCTGGAGCAGCGGCGTTCGGGTGAGCTCTCCGGCGGGCAGGCACAACGGGTGGCCCTGGCTCGCGGCCTGGTCGCCGAGCCGCAGGTCCTCTTCGCCGACGAGCCGACCGGCGCGCTCGACTCGCTCACCGGCGAGCAGGTGATGGATCTGCTGGTCGGTGCCGCCCGCGAGCAGGGCACCACCGTCATCCTGGTCACCCACGAGCCGAGGATCGCGGCGTACGCCGACCGCGAGGTCATGGTCCGCGACGGGCGCGTGAACGCGCCGGATCGGATCGCCTCGTGATCCGCTTCGGGCTCCGCCTCGCCGTGGCCGGCGGCCGTGAGGCGCTCACCCGCCTGGTCGTCATCGCCGCCGCCGTCGCGATCGGTAGCGGGCTGCTGCTGACCACCCTCGCCGGGGTCAACGCGGTCAACTCCCAGCTCACCCGGTACGCGTCGATGTATCCCAGCGCCTCGGCCGGCGACGCCGACCCGCTGTGGTGGTCGAACCGGCAGGACTTCTTCCACGGTGAGCAGATCATTCGGATCGACGTCGCCGCGACCGGCTCGACCGCGCCCACCCCGGTCGGTATCCCCACCACCCCCGGTCCCGGCGAGTACTACGCCTCGCCCGCGTTTCGCGAACTGCTGGCCGCCCACCCGGCCGACCAGCTGGGCGACCGCTACCCGGGGCGTGACCTCGGCACCGTTGGCCCGGCCGCGCTGACCTCGCCGGACACCCTGCTCGTCATCGCCGGCGGCACCCCCGAGCAGGTCGCCAAACTGCCCAACGCGCAGCAGGTCACCAGGGTCGGGGACACCCCCGCCCTCCCCGAGGCCACGGTGAACCTCATCCTGGGTGTGATCGCCGGTGGGTTGCTGTTCCCGGTGCTGATCTTCATCGGCACCGCCACCCGGCTCAGCGCCGCCCGCCGGGAGCAGCGTTTCGCCGCGATGCGCCTGGTCGGCGCGACGCCCCGGCAGATCTCGATGGTCGCCGCCGTGGAGGCGGCCGCCGCCGCCGTCGCCGGCACCGCCGTCGGCTTCGGGCTGTTCTACGCCTTCCGCGACCCGCTCGCGGGCATCCCGTTCACCGGCATGCCGTTCTTCCCCAGCGACATGGCCCTGGGGGTGCTGGACGTCCTGATGGTGGCGCTCGGCGTCCCCGCCGGCGCGGCGCTGGCAGCCCAGGTCTCACTGCGCCGGGTCCGAATCTCGCCGCTGGGCGTCACCCGGCGGGTCACCCCCCGGGCGCCGCGCGCGTACCGGCTGATCCCGATGGTGCTCGGCGTCGCCGTGCTGTGCTTCGCCATCGGCTTCCGGCCCGAGACGTCCGACGGCCAGGCCGCGGTGTTCCTGCCCGGGCTGCTGCTCATCATGGCCGGTCTGGTCTTCGCCGGCCCGTGGTTGACGATGGTCGGCGCCCGGGTGATGGCCAGGTACGCCAACCGCCCGGCCACGCTCATCGCCGCGCGACGCCTCGCCGACAACCCGAAGGCCGGCTTTCGGGCGATCAGCGGCATCATGCTCGCGCTCTTCGTCACGAGCGTGTCCGTCGGCGTGATCACCACGATCGTCGCCAACCGCGGTCCGGCGCCCACCGGTTCGACGGAGGCGGGCACGGTGACCACCGTCTTCGACGAGGAGGCAGCGTCGGTGCCCGACACGCTCTTCACCGAGCTGCGGGCGATCACCGGGGTGCGCTCCGCGACCGCCATCCGCGAGAACCCGGGAGTGACCGACTCCGGCGAGGTCGGGGTGATCGCGTGCACCGACCTCCCGAGCGCGTACGGCCGGTGCGCCGACGACGCGAGCGTCATCGAGGTGCCGTTGGGCCTCAGCCGCTGGCGGGAGTCGGCGTCGTCCGCGACGGTCTGGCCCGCCGCGTCGCTCACCCTCGACGAACTCCAACGGCTACCGGTCGGGGCGATGGTCGTCGGCACGGACGGCTCCGCGGCCGCCGTCGAGCGCACCCGCACCGTTCTGGAGGTCGCCTTCCCCACCTTCTGGGTGGGGCCGAACGTGCCCGGCGACTTCGAGTCGGACTTCGCGAACACGCTGCGCGGCTGGGAGCAACTGGCCAACGTCATCATCATCGCCAGCCTCGCGCTCGGCGGGTGCAGCCTCGCGGTCAGCGTCATCGGCGGTCTCACCGAACGCCGACGCCCGTTCAGCCTGCTGCGCCTCAGCGGCGCGCCGGTGCGGGTCCTGCGTCGGGTGGTGGCGTTGGAGAGCGCCTTGCCGATGCTCGCCGTCGCCGCCGTCGCCATCGGCATGGGCCTCCTCGCCGCCCACCTGTTCCTACGGGCGCAGATGGACTACACCCTCGTCGCGCCGCAGCCGGGCTTCTACGTGATCGTCGTGGTCGGGTTGGCAGCCTGCCTCGGCGTCATCGCCTCCACCCTGCCGCTGCTGGAACGCATCACCGGGCCGGAGACCGCCCGCAGCGAGTAGTCGTCATGCCGTCGGCCCGGTGGTGGTGAGGGCTACCACCGGGCCGAGGACGAAGACGGCGGGCGGCCCGACGCCCTCCCGGGCGGCGACAGCGCCGATCTCGTCCAGCCGGGCGGGCACCGATCGCTGGTCGGGCAGCCCGGCGTCCTGCACGGCCAGCACCGGGCTCGCCGGGGCACGTCCGTGCTCGATCAGCACGGTCGCGATCTTGGCGATGGTGTCGACGGCCATCAACAGCACGACGGTGCCCCGGGCCCGGGCCAGCGCCGCCCAGTCGACGAGCGAGTCGGGGTGCCCGGGCGGCAGGTGTCCCGACACGACCGTGACGTCATGGGCCACGCCCCGGTGCGTCACCGGCACGCCGGCGAGGGCCGGTGCGGCGAGAGCGCTGCTCACTCCGGGAACCACCGTCACCGGGACGCCGGCCGCCACGCAGGCCTGCACCTCCTCGTGGCCGCGCCCGAAGACGTACGGGTCACCACCCTTGAGCCGGACCACCCGGCGACCGGCGCGGGCGTGCGACACCAGGGCCTCGTTGATCGCCTCCTGGGCCATCGACGGGCCACGGGGCACCTTCGCGGCGTCGACCACCAGCACGTCGGGGCGCAGTCCGGCGAGCAGCCCCTGCGGGGCGAGTCGGTCGACCACCACGACGTCCGCCGCGTCGAGCAGCGCCTTTCCGCGTACCGTGATCAGGTCGTCGGGCCCCGGCCCGCCGCCGACCACGGCGACCGAGCCATGGTCGTGGTCGTGCCCGTGGTGTGCGTGCCCGTGATGATGGTGGTGGCCGACCGGGTCGTCGGGGTGGTCGTGCGGGCGTTGCGGGCGACCCACCTTGTCCGCGAAGCCGGGCATCAACACCCGGTACGCGCAGGTGTCACAGTTCATCCGAATGTCCCCGCCCAGCGCCTCGGCGTACCGCTCCAGGACGAGGTCGGCGAGGGCGTCACAGTCGCCGATCACCTCGGCGACCCGGACGTCCAGGTCGGGGTGGGCGGCGGCGAACTCCGCCGACTGGGCGACGATCCGGTCCGGCAGCACCCCGGCGAACAGGAAGTACGGCGCCACCACGATCCGCCGCGCGCCGAGGCGGCGCAGCCGCTCCAGCACGGCCGGCACCGACGGCTGCGCCAGGGAGATGAACCCCGGCTCCACACCCGCGTAACCGCGTCCCTCCCAGAGCAGCCGAGCGACCTTGGCGACCTCCGCGTTGGCGTCCGGGTCGGTGGACCCCCGCCCGATCAACGCCACCCACGTGTCGGCCCGGTCGGCGTCGGCCAGTGCGGCGTCGATGCGCTGTTCGAGGGCTTCGTGCAGCAGCGGGTGGGGGCCGAGCGGGCGGCCGTAGCGGTAGCTCAGCCCGGGGTGGCGCTGCTGTTCCCGGGCCATCGCGGCGGGGATGTCGCCCTTGCCGTGACCGGCGCCGGTGAGCACCAGCGGCAGCGCCACCAGCGCCCGGTGCCCGCGGGCGACGAGCGCGCCGACCGCGTCGGTCAGCGGTGGGCGGGACAGCTCGATGAAGCCGCCCTCGACGTCGCCGATGTCACCGCGACCGCGGACCCGCTCGACGAGAGCGGCGAACTGCTCGACCCCGGCCGCGCTGCGCGTGCCGTGCCCGACGATGACCAACCCGGTCATGACTTCTCCTCGACGTAGAGCAGGGCGTTGAGGGCGGCGGCGGCGACCGCCGAGCCACCCTTCTCCCCCACGTTGGACACGGCGGGCAGGCCGCTGGCCCGCAGCGCCGCCTTCGACTCGGCGGCGCCCACGAAGCCGACCGGCAGGCCGACGACGAGCGCCGGTGCGGCGTCCAGGGTGAGCAGTTCGACGAGCGCGGTGGGCGCGCAGCCGACCACCCAGACCGCTGCAGGTCCGACCCGTTCCAGGGCGATCCGGACGGCCGCCGCCGAGCGGGTGATCCCGGCCGAACGGCCCAGGGCGGCGGCGGCCGGCTCGGCGACCGGACAGACCAACTCCAGGCCGGCCCGGGTGATGCCGGCCGCGACCATCGCCACGTCGGTGACCACGGGCGCCCCGGCGCGCAGCGCCGCCAGCCCCGATTCCAGGGCGGCCTCGTCGCAGACCAGCTCGTCGACGTACGCGAGGTCGGCGCTGGCGTGCACGACCCGCTCGGTCACCGCGCGGCTCAGCGGCGGCAGGTGCGACAGGTCGACGCGCTCGCGCAGGATGCGGTACGACTCGGCCTCGATGGGGTGCACCACCCGGCTCATCGGGCTCCTTCACAGGGGTCGGGCTCGACGACGCGGATCGCGTCGACCGGGCAGATCTCCAGACACTCCAGGCAGCCGGTGCACCGGTCGGCCCGGACCGTGAGGCCACCGGCGACCGGTCGGATCGCGTGCGTGGGGCAGGTGAGCAGGCAGGCGCCACAGCCCTGGCAGGCGTCGATCGTCACGGACGCCACCGGTACCCCCGGGGTGTGACCATCCGGCCGGCGACCAGCCGCGTGTCGCTGCTGCCGACGACCACGACGCTGTACATGTCGACGATGGACGGGTCGAGCGTGGCCACTGTGGCGAGGTGCACCCGTTCGCCGGGGCGGCTGGCGTTGCGCACCACACCTACCGGGGTGTCCGGTGACCGGTGCGCAGCGAGGATGCCGAGCGCCTTGCCGAGCTGCCAGTCGCGGGCCCGGCTGCGCGGGTTGTAGAAGAGCGTCACGAAGTCACCCTCGGCGGCGGCGGTCACCCGCCGCTCGATGACCTCCCACGGGGTGTGCAGATCGGACAGGCTCAGGTAGGCGTGGTCGTGGCCGAGCGGCGCGCCGAGCAGCGCCCCGGCGGCCAGGGCGGCGGTGACGCCGGGCACGCCCACCACGTCGATGCGCTCGTCGGCGTACTCCAGGGCGGGGCTGGCCATCGCGTACACCCCGGCGTCGCCGGAGCCGATCAGCGCGACCGCCCGGCCGGCGGTGGCCTCGGCGACGGCGGCGCGCGCCCGCGCCTCCTCCGCGCCCAGCCCGCTGGAGAGCACCCGGGTGCCGGGGCGGAGCACGTCGCGGACCTGCTCCAGGTACTGGTCGAGGCCGACCACCACGGCGGCGCGACGTAACTCGGCCACCGCGCGGGGGGTGCGCAGGTCGGCGGCGCCCGGCCCGAGGCCGACGACGGCCAGCCGGCCGCGTGGCGCGTGCCGGGCCACCGCCACGGTGGCCATCGCCGTCGCGGTCTTCCCCACCAGCAGCGTCGCGTCGTCGGCCCGGCCGTCCGGGCCGAGCAGGGCCGCGGCCTCCGCCACGCTCGGCGTGCCGACCGCGGCGCGGACCACCTCGCTCGGGTGCGGTACGTCGACCGCCGCCAGCCGCGTCGCCGGCCAGGTCACCAGGGGTACGCCGAGCGCGTCGACGGTGCTGCGGATGCCCGCCTCGTCAGCCTTGATGTCCGCGGTGGCCAGGCAGCGCAGGCTCGCCGGGTCGAGGCCGCTCTCGGCCAGCACACGGTGCAGCAGCTCGGCCACCTCGGCGGCGGGTACGCCCCGACTCGCGCCGACGCCGGCGACCAGCGACGGCGGCCGCAGCACGGCGGTCCGCTCGTCGGGTGGCACCACCCGGTCGGTGACCAACAGCCGGTACCCGTCGTCCGTCGGGTCCTCGTCGGCGGCGCGCACGTTCGGGGGCAGGGCGGGCAGCGGCCAGTCGGCGTCGGCGATCAGCCGGACCGGCTCGCCGTCCAGGATGGCCCGGGACACCGCGGCGACCGCGCCCTGGACGGGCCAGCCGAGCGTGTCCAGCCCTGGCAGGTCGACCGCGTCGGTGGCTGTGGTGATCACCGGTCGGGCGTCCAGCACGGCGGCGACCTGCTCGGCGAGGGCGTTGCCACCGCCGGCGTGCCCACCGAGCAGTGCCACGGCGTGCCGGGCCGCCTCGTCGACGACCACCACCGCCGGGTCGGTGCGCTTGTCGTCGAGCAGCGGCGCGACGATCCGCACCACCGCGCCGGTGGCCAGGAACGCGATCACCGCGTCACACCCGGCCCAGGCGGTCCGCAGCGCGTCGGCGACGGTCTCCCCCTCGACCAGCCGGGCGTGCGGCCAGGCTGCGGTCAGGGTGTCGGCGTGCCGGCGGCCGGCGGCGGTCGCCGCCACCAGGCCGATCCGGGCGGGCGGGTTCTGGTCGGTCACGGGCGCTCCCCGGTGAGGACGACCACCGGGTTGGTGGCCGCGAGACGGATCGACCCGCCAGGCAGGGCGGCGAGGCGGGCGGCGGAGAGCTGGCTGCCCTCGACCGTGTAGCCGGCGGCGCGCAGCAGACCCACGGCCGGCGCGACCCGGTCCAGTGCGGCCAGGGTGAGCACCACCCGCTCGGGTTGGCGGGCCAGCACGGCGGTGAGGACGTCGACACCGCCGCCGCCGAGGAAGACCGCGTCGGGCTCGGGGAGGTCGACCAGCGCCGCCGGGGCACGTCCGGTAACCAGCCGGACGTGCACGGCGTGCGCGGCGGAGTTGGCCCGGATGGTGGCACCGGCCTCGGGGTCCTGTTCGACGGCGAGCACGGCCGCGCCGAGCAGCGCGCACTCGATGCCGACCGAGCCGCTGCCCGCCCCGATGTCCCAGATCAGCCGGCCCAGTCGGGGGCGCAGTCGGGCGACGACGAGGGCGCGCACCTCCGACTTCGTGATCATGGAGTCGCGGTGGGCGTACCGGTTCTCCGGCAGCGCCCAGCCGCCAGCCGGCGCGGCGGCGGGCTGGTTGTCGGCGCGCATGCCGCTGGCCGCGCCCCGCTCGGGCGTGACGTCGGCGGACGGGGCGTCGGCGGGCGCGGAGTCGGCGGGTACGGGGTCGGCGGGTACGGGGTCGGCGAGGCTGAGCAGGACGTGCGGATCGGCCCAGGACTCGGCGGCGGCCTGCTCGGGGGTCACCGCGCGGATCCGTTCGGCGGCGGTTCCCAGGTCCTCGGCGACCAGCAGACGGCGGGACCAGCCGATCAGGCCGGCGCCCAGCTCGGCCGCACCGGCGCCGGGCGCGGTGAGCACCGCGACCAGCGGCAGCGCCCGGCAGGCGTTCAGGGCGGCTCGGGGATCGCGCCCGTGCGCGGTGACCACGGCGGCACCGTCCCAGGGCAGCCCGGCGCGGGCGAACGCGGCGGCCACACTGGACACCGCCGGCACCACCCGCAGCGGCAGCCCGGCCACGCGCAGCCGCCGGACGATGCCGAACAGGCCAGGATCGCCGCTGGCCAGCACCACGGCCGGCACCCCGGCGCCGACGGTCTCGGCGAGGCGGCGCAGTGCGGGGGCGATCGGCCCGAGGGTGATGGTGTCCGCGCCGGCCGGTACGGGCACCGCGGCCAGGTGCCGGGCGGCCCCGACCACCAGCCCGGCGGCGGCCAGCACCGGTGCGAGCGCGGGGTGCGGCGGTGCGCCCGCCGCGTCCAGGCCGACAACGGTCACGGCGGTCACCGGGGCCACCGACGCCATCGGCGTCACCGAGGCACCCGACGCCATCCGCGTCATCGGGGCCACCGGCCGGACGAGGCGACGACGCGCGCTCCGGCGAAGTCGACCATCGCCACGTCCACGGTGACCGTCGGCCCGGCGAAGCGCCGCAGCACCTGGCGGACCCGCTGGCAGAGCAGGTCGCCGGCCGGGGCGAGCAGCCCGGCGGCCTCCCACAGCTCGTACGCGTGCCGGCCGGTGTTCGCCTCGGTCACGGCGGCGACGAGCGACGGGTCGCCGCCGGCCTCGGCGGTCACCGCGCCGAGCAGGGAGAGGTCCACCTTGGAGCGGGTGTAGTGGGTCATCAGGATGCCGGCCGCGAGTTTGGCGAGCTTGCCGGCCATGCCGACGAAGACCACCCCGGTCATCGCGTCACCCACGGCGGCGGTCACCGCGGCTCCGGTGAAGTCGCCGACCTCGACGAAGCAGACCTCGGGCAGGTCGGGCAGGAGCGCGCGGGCGGCCCGCTCGGTACGCCCGCCGGTGCAGAGCACCACTGTCGGCTCGCCCTGCGCGGCCATCACGTGCACGGCCTGCACGACACTGGCCCGCCACGACGCGGTGGAGAAGGGGCGGACGATCCCGGTGGTGCCGAGGATCGAGATGCCGCCGAGGATGCCGAGCCGGCGGTTGGTGGTCTTGCGGGCCATGATCTCGCCCCGGGGCACGCTGATCACCACCCGGACCCCGACCTCGCTCAGGTCGACCACCTCGGCCACCGCCTCGCCGATCATCCGGCGGGGGGTGTCGTTGATCGCCGGGCCGCCGACCGCGAGCCCGAGGCCGGGTTTGGTGACCGTGCCGACGCCGGCACCGCCGGCCAGCCGCAGGCCAGGGACGTCGGTCCAGTTCACGGTGGCGGTCAGCTCGGCGCCGTGGGTGACGTCCGGGTCGTCCCCGGCGTCCTTGACCACCACCGCCTCGGCGCGGACCGGTGGGGTGCCCGTCACCTCGCAGCGCTCGACCGGGAAGCGCACCCGGCGTCCGGCGGGCAGGCCGATCTCCACCTCCTGCTGGGTGGTGCCGGTGACCAGCGCGGTGACTGCGGCCTTGGCCGCCGCCGTCGCGCACGCGCCGGTGGTCCAGCCGGTGCGCAGCGCGGTGGGCCGGACCTTCGCGGTCCGCGGCAGGTCCGGCTCGCGCAGCGGCGGCTCGGCGTACGTCATGGTGTGTGCCCCGGTGTGGCTGTCCCCCCGGTGCGGGCGCCGGCCTGGCGGCGCAGCTCGGCGCGGGCGGCCGGCTCGGCCCGTCGGAAGGTGTGGAAGTGCCCGGGGTGGTAGAGGTGCGAGCGGGTGCCCTCGGCGGCGAGGGCCGGCCCGACCAGGAAGAGGGTGTGCTTCCACAGCTTGTGCTGCTTGACCGTCGCCTCCAGGGTGCCGACCGTGCAGCGCACCACCAGTTCGTCGGGCCAGGTCGCCTGGTACGCCACCACGGCCGGGGTGTCCTCCGGGTAGCCGCCGGCCAGCAGTTCGGCCTGCACCTGCCCGGAGCGGGCGGCGGAGAGGAACAGCGCCATGGTGGTGCCGTGCCGGGCGAAGTCGCGGACCCGCTCGCCGGGCGGCATCGGGGTCTTGCCGCCTTCGAGGCGGGTGAGGATGACCGACTGGGCCACCTCGGGCACTGTCAGCTCCCGTCCGATGATCGCCGCGACGGCAGTGAACGAGGACACCCCGGGCACGATCTCGACGGCCAGGTCGAGCGCCTGGCACAGGTCCAGTTGCTCCTGCACCGCGCCCCACAGCGCAGGGTCTCCGGAATGGATCCGGGCCACGGTCAGCCCCTGCTCGGCCGCGCGCTCGTAGAGCGGCAGCACACCCTCGATGGGCAGTTGCGACGAGTCGACGATCTCCGCTCCAGGGCGGGCGTGGTCGAGCACGTCGGCATGCACGAGACTGGCGGCCCAGATCACGATGTCCGCCTCGGCGATGACCCGGGCGGCCCGCAGGGTCAGCAGGTCCGCCGCCCCCGGGCCGGCTCCGACGAACCACACCTTGCCGTCGCTGGTCACAGCTTTCCTCCTCGGTGCTCGCGGCGGGCCGGAACCAGCAGCGTCGACAGGTAGGGCAGGTCGTGCTCGGTGTCGTCGACCGGCCCGATGCGTTCACCGGGCAGCCCCAGGCTGCGTCCGAGCACGGCGTCGGTGAGGCGGCCCTGCCGGCGCAGTTCGGCGAGCAGTTCCGGGTGCCGCCGCCAGCCCTTGTATGCGACGACGGTGCCCGGCCCGGCGAGGGCGTCGGCGAAGAGCGCCAGGCCCGCGGTGGCCGGCAGCAGGGTGAGCGGTTCGCGTCCCTCACAGAGCGGGGTGCCGCTGCGGGCCGCCAGCTCCTGCATGGCGGTGACGCCGGGCACTGTCGCCACCCGCACCGCCGGGCGCAGCGCGCGGACGCTCTGGGCCAGGTAACCGAAGGTGGAGTAGACGTTGGGGTCGCCGATGGTGGCGAACGCGAGGGACCGCGCGCCCGCGTCGATCGCCTCGACCACCACCCGGGCGGCGTCGTCCCAGGCGGCCGTCCGGCGCGCGGTGACCCCACCCCGGTCGTCCAGCGCGAACGGCAGCCGGCGCAGCCGGTCCGCCGCGACGTGGGAGCGCACTGTCGCCTCGGCCCGCCCGGCGTCCGCAGCCGGGGGCGTCGGACCGGCGGTCGCGGTGGGCGCCACCCGGTCCGCCATCACGGGTACGAAGACCAGGTCGGCCTCGCCCAGCAGCCGCACCGCCTTGACGGTGAGCAGTTCCGGGTCGCCCGGTCCGACGCCCACCCCGGTGAGCGTGGCGTCGACGCTCATCGGCACGCCTCGACCAGTCGACGGGCCGCGTCCGGGTGACCGGCCCAGTGGGTGTGCAGGTAGGACGCGTGCACCCGGCCGGCGACGAAGCCGTGCTCGGTGTCGTTCCAGCGCCACGCCGGTGCGTCCCCGTGCCCCGGGTCGGTGGTGGTGCGGTGGAACTCGTGGCCGCGTACCGGCTCGCCGGCGCGCGCCACCGGGGAGTCGGTGACGGCCAGGGCCTCCCGGTAGCCGAGGGTGAGCCGGTCGGTCATCCGGGCCGTCAGGTCCAGTCGGCCGCACATCGGCACCCCGTCCAGGGACCGCCCGAGATAGAGCAGCCCGGCGCACTCGGCCACGATCGGCCCGTCGAAGTCGGCCAGCTCGGCGCGGAGCGCTGCGTTGTCGGCCAACGTCTGGGCGTACGCCTCGGGGAAGCCGCCGCCGATCACCACCGCCCGGGTGCCGGTGGGCAGTGCCGGGTCCCGCAGCGGGTCGACGGTGACGACGTCCGCGCCGGCCGCGGCGAGCAGTTCGGCGGTCTCCGCGTACGAGAAGGTGAAGGCCGGACCACCGGCGAGGGCGACCCGTGGCCGCTCGACGCCGGCCGGCCCGCCGACGGCGGCGACCGGGTCCCACGCGGGGGTGGTCAGCGGCGGGGCGGTCCGGGCCAGGGCGAGCACGGCGTCGAGGTCCACGGTGGCCTCGACCAGCTCGGCGAGCGCGGTGACGATCGCGACGGATTCGGGTGCCCGCTCGGCGACCGGCACCAATCCGAGGTGTCGGGCCGGCGCGGCCACCTCGGCGGCGCGGGTCACCGCCCCGAGCACCGGTACGCCCACCTCGGCGAGGGCGTCGCGCAGCAGCGTCTCGTGCCGGGGTGAGCCGACCCGGTTGAGGATCACCCCGCCGATCCGTACCGCCGGATCGAACGCGGCCATGCCGAGGGTGAGCGCGGCGGCCGACCGGCCCTGCGCGGTGGTGTCCAACACCAGCAGCACGGGTGCCTCGATCAGCCGGGCGACGTGTGCGGTGGAGGCGTAGTCGCGGCGGCCCACCGCGCCGTCGTGCAGGCCCATGACGCCCTCGACCACGGCGATGTCGGCGGGCGCGGGCACGCTCGCGCCGTGCCGCAGCAGGGCGGCGATCCGGTCGGCCCCGACCAGGAACGGGTCGAGGTTGCGCCCGGGTCGCCCGGCGGCGAGGGCGTGGTAGCCGGGGTCGATGTAGTCGGGGCCGACCTTGTGCGGGCTGACCGTCAGGCCCCGTCGGCGCAGCGCGGCGAGCAGCCCGGTGGCCACCGTCGTCTTGCCGTGGCCGCTGGCCGGGGCGGCGACCACCACCCGGGGCAACGCCCAGTGCGCGCTCACCACTCGATGCCCTTCTGGCCCTTCTGGCCGGCGTCCATCGGGTGCTTGACCTTGGTCAGCTCGGCGACCAGGTCGGCGGCGGCGACCAGGCGCGGGTCGGCGTCCCGACCGGTGATCACGACGTGTTGGAAGCCGGGGCGGTCGGCCAGGGTGGCGACCACCTCGTCGACGTCCACCCAGCCCCACTTCATGGGGTAGGTGAACTCGTCCAGCACGTACAGCCCGTAGCGCTCGGCGGCCAGGTCACGCTGGATCTGCCGCCAGCCCTCCAGGGCGTCGGCGGCGTGGTCGGCGTCGCCGCCGCGCTGGATCCAGGACCAGCCCTCGCCCATCTTGTGCCAGGCCACCGGCGCGCCCTGGCCGGTGCGCTCGTGCACCTCGCCGAGCGCCCGGAAGGCGTTCTCCTCGCCCACCCGCCACTTGGCGCTCTTGACGAACTGGAAGACGCCGAGCGGCAAACCGGCCGTCCAGGCCCGCAACGCCAGCCCGAAGGCAGCCGTCGACTTCCCCTTCATCTGTCCGGTATGGACGATCAGCAGTGGCCGGTGCCGCCGCTGCCGGGTCGTCAACCCGTCAGCGGGCACGTTGCTCGGCTGTCCCTGCGGCATCAGCCCGTCCCCCGTCCCGCGAGCACTCCCGCGCCCGTCTCTCCCGCGATCTTGCGGTTTCTGTTGGTCATACGTGCGTTTAGTCCGTTATGCCGCGACAGGAAGTGCAAGATCGCGGGGGTGGGTGAGGGCTTCCAGGGCGGTTCGGGGGGCCTTCAGCTGGGTGGCCAGGCGGGCGGCCAGGTTGAGGCGGACGGGGCCGGATTCACAGTCCACGACCACGCAGGGGGCGCCGGTCGCCGCCAGGACCTTCGCGGCTGCTGCCGCGCGGTCGAGGGGACGAGTGCCCGCGGTGGCTCTCCCGTCGGTGACGATGAGGACCAGTGGGCGGCGCTTCGGGTCGCGCAGGCGCTCCACCCGCAACAGGTCCGCGGCGGCGAGCAGCCCCTCGGCCAGCGGCGTACGCCCACCGGTGGGCAGCTCGGCCAGCCGGGTCGAGGCGGCCAGCACCGACGAGGTCGCCGGCAGCAGGGTCCGGGCGCCGGCGCCCCGGAACGCGATCACCGCGACCTTGTCCCGCCGCTGGTACGCGTCGGTGAGCAGGGCGAGCACCGCGTCCTTCACGGTGGTCATCCGCTGCCGGGCGCCCATCGAGCCGCTCGCGTCCACCACGAACAGCACCAGGTTGCCCTCGCGCCCCTCGCGAACCGCCTCGCGCAGGTCGTCCCGGCGCAGTCGCAACGGACCGGTGAGCCGGCCCCGGGCCGCCTGGTGCGGCGCGGCGGCGCGGATCGTGGCCGGCAGGTGCAGCGCGCTCACCCGACCCGCCGGCACCCGGGCGCCGGTGGTGCGGCCCCGCCCGGTGCGGGCCCGCGACCGTCGGCCCGGCACCCCGTCACCCAGGCCGGGCGCGGTGAGCACCCGCGCCTTCAGCCCACCCCGGGGTACGGCCACCGGCTGGGACTCTCCACCGCGGGTCGGGTCGTCGTCACCGGTCGCCGATTCCCGGCCACCGCGCGGGCGCGAGTTCTGGCCGTCGCCGCCCCGGTCGCCCGTCTGGTGTTGCGGCCAGCCGTCGTCGTCGCCGCTGTCGCCCGGCTGGCGCTGCGGCCAGCCGTCGACACCGTCCGGGCCGTCGGTGCGCCCGTCCGGGCCAGCGCCGTTCCGCGCCGACGAGTGCCCGGCCGACCCGGGTTCACCCTGGTCGATGCCAACGCCGTCGCCGCCCTGCGGGCCGCCGCCACTCGGGCCGCCACCGTTCGGGCCGCCGCCACCAGCCGGGCCACCGCCCGACGGGCCCCCGTCGTCCGGGCCACGGTCGTCCGGGCCGGCGTCGTCCGGGTCGTCGGGGTGGGCGTCCTGGGCGCGCTGCAACGCCTCGTCGAGGCGCTTCTCGTCCAGCCCCGGGGTGTCGAACGGATCGCGGCGACGGCGGTGCGGCAGGGCCAGCCGGGCGGCCACCCGGACGTCGTCGATGGTGACCCGGTCCCGCCCGTGCCAGGCGGCGTGGGCGAGGGCGGTCCGGGCGGTGACGATGTCGGCGCGCATTCCGTCCACGTCGAACGCCGCACACACCTCGGCGATCTGCCGCAACGCGGCGTCCGGCAGTCGTACCCCGGGAAGTCGGCGGCGGGCGGCGGCCACCTGGCCGGCGATCTCCGCGTCGGCGTCGGCCCAGCGGGCGGCGAAGCCCACCGGGTCCGCGTCGGCGGCCAGCCGGCGGCGGACCACCTCGACCCGGATCTCCGGGTCCCGGCTGGCGCCCACCTCCACGGTGAGCCCGAACCGGTCCAGCAGCTGCGGGCGCAGCTCCCCCTCCTCCGGGTTCATCGTGCCGACCAGCAGGAACCGGGCCGCGTGGCTGACCGAGACGCCCTCCCGCTCGACGTGGCTGCGGCCCATCGCCGCCGCGTCGAGCAGCAGATCGACGAGGTGGTCGTGCAGCAGGTTGACCTCGTCGACGTAGAGCACGCCCCGGTGCGCGGCGGCGAGCAGGCCCGGCTCGAAGGCGCGTACCCCCTCGCCGATCGCCTTCTCCAGGTCCAGTGCGCCGACCACCCGGTCCTCGGCGGCGCCCACCGGCAGCTCGACGAGACGGGCCGGACGGGTCTCGTCGGCGGCGTCGGCCGGGTGCGGGCCGTCCGGGCAGGCCCGGTCGGGCTCGGCCGGGTCACAGCCGAAACGGCAGCCAGCCACCCGCCGCACCGGCGGCAGCAGCGCGGCGAGAGCCCGCACGGCGGTGGACTTGGCGGTTCCCTTCTCACCCCGGACCAGCACCCCGCCGATCGCCGGGGAGACCGCGTTGAGCAGCAACGCCAGCCGCATGTCGGCCATGCCGAGCACAGCACTGAACGGGTAAGTGGTCACGGTCATGCCCGGTCCTCCAGGTCGCCCTCACTGGCCAGGTACGTGTCCCGCAACCGGTCGAGGGTGGCCGGCTCCGGCTTAACCCACAGCCCCCGGTCGGCGGCCTCCAACAGCCGCTCGGTGATGCCGCGCAGCGCCCACGGGTTGGACTTCTCCAGGAACTCCCGGGTGGTCTCGTCGAAGAGGTACGCGGCGGCCAGGTGCTCGTACATCCAGTCGTCGACCACACCGGCGGTGGCGTCGTAGCCGAACAGGTAGTCCACTGTGGCCGCCAGCTCGAACGCGCCCTTGTAGCCGTGCCGGCGCATCGCGGCGATCCACTTCGGGTTGACCACCCGGGCCCGGAACACCCGTCGGGTCTCCTCACCCAGGGTGCGGGTGCGCACGTCGTGCGGCATCGCCGAGTCACCCACGTACGCCTGCGGTGACGTGCCGGTGAGGTGGCGGACCATCGCCACCATTCCGCCGTGGTACTGGAAGTAGTCGTCGGAGTCGACGATGTCGTGCTCACGGGTGTCCTGGTTCTTCACCGCCACCGCGATCCGGGCGAACGAGCGCTCCATGTCGGCGCGCGCCTCCCGCCCGTCCAGGCCCCGGCCGTACGCGTAGCCGCCCCACACCGCGTACACCTCGGCCAGGTCGGCGTCGCTGCGCCAGGTCCGGGCGTCGATCAGGGGCAGCAGGCCCGCGCCGTACGCGCCGGGCTTGGAGCCGAAGATCCGGGCGGTGGCCCGCCGCTCGTCGCCGTGCTCGGCGAGGTCGGCGGCGACGTGCGCCCGCAGGTAGTTCTCCTCGTCCGGCTCGTCCAGCGCGGCGACCCGCCGGACGGCGTCGTCGAGCAGCGCCACCACGTGCGGGAACGCGTCGCGGAAGAAGCCGGAGATGCGCACTGTGACGTCGACGCGAGGGCGGCCCAGCTCGGCGGTCGGCACCACCTCGATGCCGGTGACCCGCCGGGACCGGTCGTCCCAGACCGGCCGGCAACCCAGCAGCGCGAGCACCTCGGCGATGTCGTCGCCCTGGGTCCGCATCGCGCTGGTGCCCCAGACGGTCAACCCCACCGAGCGGGGGTACCCGCCGGTGTCGGCGAGGTGCCGGGCCAGCAGCGAGTCGGCGAGGGCCACCCCGACGTCCCAGGCGTTGCGGCTGGGGATGGCCTTCGGGTCGACGGAGTAGAAGTTGCGGCCGGTGGGCAGCACGTTGACCAGCCCCCGGGTTGGTGAGCCGGACGGGCCGGGTGGCACGAACCTCCCGTCCAGCGCCCCGAGGGTGTTGGTCAGCTCGTCGGTGGTCCGGTCCAGTCGGGGCACCAGCTCGGTGGCGGCGAAGTGCAGCACCGCGGCGACGTCCGGGAGCGGCTGACCGGTCACCTCGGTCACCACGGCGTCCACCGTGTCCACGGCCCAGTTCAGCGTCTCCATGCCGACGACCAGCCGCCGCGCGAGGGCCTCGATGAGGTCGATCGCGTCGGCGGCGGTGCCGGCCGGCCCGTCCACCACGTCGGTCAGCGCCGCAGGCAGCGCCAGTCGCTGTCCCGGCGACGCGAGCAGCTCCTGCTCGTCGAGGGAGTACGCGACGGCGAGGGCCTGCCGCAGTCCGGGCAGGGCGCGGGCGCCGCCCCAGATCTGCGGGGCGCGCAGCACCGCGAGAATGAGGTTGACCCGTGGCTCGCCGGTGGGCGCGTCGGCGAGGATGTGCAGCCCGTCGCGGATCTGCACGTCCTTGACCTCGCACAGGTACCCGTCGAGGTGCAGCACGAAGTCGTCGAAGTCGTCCGCGTCGGGCATCGCCTCGGCGTGCAGGTCGTGGTGCAGCTCGGCGGCGCGCACGAGGTCCCAGATCTGGGCCCGCACGGTGGGCACCTTGGCCGGGTCGAGGGCCTGCACTGTCGCGTACTCGTCGAGCAGTTGCTCCAGTTTGGCCAGGTCGCCGTAGGTCTCGGCGCGGGCCATCGGCGGGACCAAATGGTCGACGACCACGGCGTGCGCCCGCCGCTTGGCCTGGGTGCCCTCGCCGGGGTCGTTGACGATGAACGGGTACACCATCGGCAGGTCGCCGAGGACCGCGTCGGGCGCGCAGTCGGCGGCCAGGCCGAGGCCCTTGCCGGGCAGCCACTCCAGGGTGCCGTGCTTGCCCAGGTGCACCACGGCGTCCGCGCCGAAGCCGCCGTCCGCGACGGGCGCTGTCAACCAGCGGTACCCGGCCAGGTAGTGGTGGCTGGGCGGCAGATCCGGGTCGTGGTAGATGGCGATCGGGTTCTCCCCGAAGCCGCGGGGCGGCTGGATCAGCAGCACCACATTGCCGAAGCGCAGCCCGGCGAGCACGATGTCGCCGCCCTCGGTGTACAGCTCGCCCGGCGGCTCACCCCAGTGCTCCCGCATCCGCTCGCGCAGCTCGGCCGGGACCTGGTCGAACCAGCGTCGGTAGGTCGGCCCCGGTATCCGGGCCTCGGCGGCGGCCAACTGCTCCGGGGTGAGCCACTCCACGTCGTGACCACCGGCCGCGATCAGCGCGTGGATCAGCGCGTCGCCGTCGTCGGGCGGTGGCGCGTCACCCAGGTCGTAGCCGGCCTCGGCCAGCGCGGCGAACAGTCGGACCGCCGAGGCCGGGGTGTCCAACCCGACGGCGTTGCCGACCCGGGAGTGCTTGGTGGGGTACGAGCTGAGCACCACGGCGACCCGCTTGTCGGCGTGCGGCACGTACCGCAGCCGGGCGTGGCGCACCGCGATCCCGGCGACCCGGGCGGCCCGCTCGGGGTCGGCGGCGTAGACCGAGAGCCCGTCGGCGTCGATCTGCTTGAACGAGAACGGCACGGTGACGATCCGGCCGTCGAACTCGGGGATGGCCACCTGCATGGCGGCGTCCAACGGGGACAGCCCGGCGTCGCTGTCGGCCCACTGCGCGCGGGTGCTGGTGAGGCAGAGCGCCTGGATGACCGGCACGTCCAGGGCGGCCAGGGCACCGACGTCCCAGGCGTCCTCGTCGCCGCCACCGGAGGCGTCCGCGGCGACCGCTCCGCCGGCCGCGAGCACCGTGACCAGCAGCGCGTCACAGCGGGCGAAGAGCCCGAGTGGGCCGGCGCCCGCGGTGAGCCCGCGCAGCGAGCCGCAGAAGATCGGCAGCGGGTTGCCGCCGGCTTTGTGGACCGCGTCCGCGAGGACGTCGACGAAGTCGGTGTTGCCGGCGAGGGCGTGCGCCCGGTAGAAGACGATTCCCACTGTGGGCCGGTCCGGGTCGGCGGGGTGTTCGCCGTGCACGCCGTACGCCGGGGTGGGCGCGGGCGGGGCGAACCCCTCGCCGGTGAGCAGCACCGTGTCGGAGAAAAACCGGGCCAACTGCCCGAGGTTGTCCGGGCCGCCCTCCACCAGGTACGCCAGCGCCTGGGTGACGACCCCGGACGGCACCGTGGAGATGGCCATCAGCTCCGCGTCGGGCAGCGCCTCGCCGCCGAGCACGACCGTTGGCACGCCGGTGGCGAGCACCGCGGCGAGGCCGTCCGGCCACGCCTGCCGACCGCCGAGCAGGCGTACGACGACGAGGGCGACCCCGTCGAGCAGGGCGGGCACCTCCTCGGCGGTGACCCGGGCGGGGTTGGCCAACCGGTAGTCGGCGCCGCTGGCGCGGGCAGCCAGCAGGTCGGTGTCGGCGGTGGACAGCAGCAGGATGCGCACGGCAGGCTCCGGAAAGTGACGCCCTGGGGCCCTCACGGGGGCAACCGGGGCGATGCGGGTGGGTACGGCGTCAGCCGGTACGACGGCCCGCGCGAACGGCGGACCGACGTGGGCGTCGGGCCGGTCAGCGCCGGGCGATCAGCTCAACGGTGCCGGTAGCCGGTGTCCTTGGAATGCACTGCCTGGAGCGCAATACGACGATGATCGTCGATGAATGAGACGCCGTGCGTCATCGGGTCCTCCTCGGGTGTCCACGCCCTGGGGTGCATCCCGACGGCCGAAGTATCCTGGCTTCCGGATCGACGCTCTCCCCCGGCCTTCCAACCGCAGACACACGGCCGTGACTCACGAGGGGGGATCGCTCCCCGGTGACAGTGGCGGGACCGCGTCGGATTCGCACCGACTTCCTTCACTGCCGTCAGGCCGCGAATGCTGCCACACCCCTCCACCGCCGGTCAACGCGTGCCCAGCCCCACCGGGCGGGTGCCACTCATCGAGTTTCACCGATTACTTCGACCGCCAACCGGTGGGTCGCAATGCCCCGAATCAATGCCAGCCCCTCCTTTGCTCTGCTTACCTGTAGGCACCAGTGACGCTCCGTGCCTGGCGCGAATAGGCAAGCAGAGCAAAGGGGGTAGCACCCGCCCTGGCCTGCGCCGATCGTCGGAGGGGACGGTGGCGTGCGGCACCCTGGCCTAACATCGGCGAACGCCGCACCAAAGTCCGCGATCAATCTCGGAGGTCGATCACCTTGGTCGCTCCGCAGTTCCATCATCTGGCGGGCCGGGTCTGGCTCTGCCCGGGCGATCCGGACCCGGAGGCGGTCCAGGCCGGCGTCGCCGTCGTCGCCGACGAACGCGGCAGTGTGATGATCGACGCCGGGCAGAGCCCCGCGCACGCCCGCGATATCCAGGCCGCGCTGGCCGCCGCCGGCCTACCGAAACCGCGCTGGCTGGTCTACACCCACCATCACTGGGACCACGTGTGGGGCGCCTGCGCCTGGCCCGGGGTCGAGATCGTCGGACACGAGGCAGCGGTGCCGCTGCTGCGCGCCGAGGCCACCCGACCGTGGAGCCACCGCTACCTGCACGAGCAGGCACGCGCCGATCCCCGTCTCGGCCCGAGCTTCCGAGCCCGCGCAGGCGCGATGGCGTCCTGGGACGGCTTCGCCATCCAGCCGCCGACCCGGACCTTCGCCGACGGGGACGAGCTGCCGGTCGGAGTTCGGCTACGTCACGTCGGGGGCGGGCACGCACCGGATTCGACAGTGGTGCTGGTGCCCGACTCGGGGGTCATGCTGCTGGGCGACTGCTTCTACCCACCGCCGGCCCACCTGCGCCGGCCGGAGGACGGCCTCGACCTCGACCTGGTTCGACGACTTCTCGACGACACCTACCACTGGTACGTCTCCAGCCACGCGGAGCCGATGACGCTCGAAGAGGCCCGCTCAGCCGTGCGGTGCGCCTGAGCGGTCGAACCTCAGCGGGAGTGGCGTTCCGGGTGGGCCCGGCTCCAGGTCCGCATCCGTTCCGGGTAGCCGGTGCGCGCCGCCTCGTACAGCGGCACCGCGTGCTTGCGGGCGATGGCCCCGGCCGCGCGGGGCGTTCCGGTACGGCGGCGGATCCACTCGCCGTCGTGGGCGATCGCCACCACGGTGGTGTCCGTCGCGGTCGTCTCCGGCTCCAGGTAGAACTCCACCCCGCGCCGAGTGGCCACGAACGCCTCCAGCGCCGCGAGGTCGTCGCGGGTCGCCTCCCGGTCCAGCTTCGTCGGGGTCGCCTCGGCACCCCGTGACCGGCGGTTGAACCAGCTCATGCCCCGCCCCTCTCCTCGATGCCCCTCCAGTGCAGCACCGATTCCTGGCAATACGCTGCACGCCGGATGGGAGAGAGCTGACCCGCGGGGAAATCCCTGTGGAACCCGCGACGGGTGGGCGGTGTCATGAGTGTGATCCGAACGGAGGCTCCCCTGGACGACGAGGCGCTCGTCACCCGCGCTCGGGCAGGTGATCTGGAGGCGTACAACCTCCTGGTCGCCCGGCACACCGCGTCCGCGTACCGGACCGCGGTGCTGCTCGGCGCGGGCTCGGACTCCGAGGACGTCATCCAGGAGGCGTTTGTGAAGGCGTACCGGAAGCTGTCCCGCTACCGGGGCGACGCGTCCTTCCGGTCGTGGCTACTCGCGATCGTCGCCAACGAGACACGCAACCTGCACCGCTCCCGGGGCCGGCGCGACGGGCTCGTCCTGCGGGCGGCGGCAGCGGACCCGACGTCCGAGATCGCCGAGGACGACGCGGTCGGCGCGGTCCTCGCCGGGGAGCGCCGGGCGTCGCTGGTGCAGGCGCTGCGGCAACTGCCGGTACGGGACCGCGAGGTGATCGTCTGCCGGTTCTTCCTCGATCTCACCGAGGAGGAGACGGTGTCTGCTCTGGGCTGGCCCCGGGGCACTGTGAAGTCGCGCACGTCCAGGGCGCTGGCGAAGCTTCGCGGCCTGCTCGACCGTGAGGAGGTCCGGCATGGGTGACCTCGAACGGGAACTGCGCGACCTGTCCGCCTGGCTGGACACTCCCGATCCGCCCGACGTGACCGCCCGCGTCCGCGTACGACTCAGCACGCCCGCGCCCCGGCGGCGCCGGTGGCGTTCGCTCGCCGCGGCGGCGCTCGTCACCCTGCTGGTGGCGGTGTTGCCGCCGACGCGGGCCGCCATCGCCGACGTCGTCACAGGGCTGCTGCGCTTCGCCGGGGTCAGCATCGCCACCTCGCCCGCCCCGACGCCGCCCGGCGGCACCGCGGCACCGCTGCCCGGGCAGCGGGCAGTGGCCCTGGACGAGGCGCAACGGGCGGTGCGGTTTCCGATCCGTCTGCCGGCGATGCTGGGCCCGCCGGAGCAGGTGCTGGTCGCCGACCCGGACGCCACGGGCCGGTACCGGGTGGCGACGCTGCTCTACGACGGGGGTGCGCTGCGCGTGGACGCGTTCGACGGTCACCTCGACCTGGCCTTCCACAAGGAGGTCACCCCGCCGGGCGCGGACTGGGTCCAGGTCAACGGCGACTTCGCCGTCTGGGTCGACGGCCCACACGTGTTGTCCTACGTGGACCGGGCGGGCGGGATCCGCCAGGAGACCGCCCGGCTGGCCGCCTCGACCCTGATCTGGCAGGACAACGACGTGAGCTATCGGCTGGAGGGCACCTTCACCAAGGCCGAGGCGATCGAGATCGCGCACTCCGTGCGTTAGGAACCTGGCGGGCCCGGGCGGTGTCGGAAGGGTGCGACGAGTTGTCGACGCGTACCGGAAGGGGCGAGATGGGTTCCTGGGGCAGGTTGATGCTGGCATCCTCGGTGGTCCTGCTGGCGGGGTGCACGACCACGACCAGCGGCGCGACTCCGACGGCGGGTGCGGCCGCCACGGCGAGCACCGCGGCCGCCTGCGCGGCGCGGATCGAGACGGGGTCGCTGCCCGACTGGGCGGACGCCGGGTTCAGCGGGGACGCGCGAATTCCGCACGTCTTCGGCGCGAAGGGTGACATCGTGGCGGTGCTGTTCGCCCACCCGCTGCGGCAGGTCCGGACGGACGGGTCGAACAACAAGATCCTCTGGGTGGCCCGTGCCGCCACGACCTCGCCCGACCCGACCGCACCGGCAACCCTGGTGATCACCGCGAGGCTGGACGGCACCGACACCCGGGTGATCCGGGAGGTCGCCGGCGGCCCCGGTCCGTCGATCATCGATCTGCCGCAGGCCGGTTGCTGGCGCCTCGACCTGCGCTGGTCCGGGCACACCGACACGATGGACCTGGTCTACGCCCCCTGACAGCAGCACCCTCGGGGGCCGCCTAGGCTGCCGATCATGCCCATGGACGCGCGGGTGGCGGCGGCCCGCAACAACGCCGAATGGTGCGACATCGTCTGCGGCAGCCATGGGCTGACCGGCCGTACCGACGCCGACGCCTGGTCTGTCCCCCACCGTTCGCCACCCTGGTACCCGGACGCGGTCACCCTACGACCGGGCGTCGACGCCGAGGTCCTGCTGACCCGGATCGACGCCGGGCCCGGCGCGTCGGTGAAGGACAGCTTCGCCGACCTCGACCTGTCCGGCTACGGGTTCCGGGTCCTCTTCGACGCGCAGTGGATCCACCGGCCACCGTCGGCACCACCTGTCGACGCACCGCTGGCCGCAATCACCACGCCCGACGAGCTGGCGTCCTGGGCGGCGGTTCACGGCGGTGAGGAGTTGTTCCGGCCCGCGCTCCTGGCCGACCCCCGGGTGCGGGTGCTCGCCCGCCGCGACGTCCGGGGTGTGATCATCGGCGGAGCGGTGCTCAGCGGCGACGGCCCGTACGGCGTCTCCAACCTGTTCACCCGCACCGACAACCCCCGGGACGTCTGGCGGGCGGTGTGCGCCACCCTGCCCGACGCGCCGCTGGTCGGCTACGAAACCGCCCCGGACCTCACGCCCGCGCTCTCCGCCGGCTTCACCACCACCGGCCCCCTCCGCGTCTGGCTGCACGCCTAGCGCTCCGGCCACGGGCTGTACGCACGGACAGCTATGCTGGTCGGCATCGGCACCGATCCGGCCATCACCGGGGAGCCTCCGGAAGAACGGGCAGCTCAGCGCCGCCCCAGTAGAACCGGACGTCGCGGCACGTCACGTCGCGAAATTGAGCGGCGCCTGCACCGTCGAGGCGCAAGCGGGGTGGTACCGCGGAGTCCTGGCCATACGCCCGGCGCTTCGTCCCCGCGTGGGCAGTGAGCTGATGCCCGCGCGAGCGGATGTGGAGTGTAGGGAGAACGTCGGTGCCGGACGGTCCATCGAAGTCGCCATTCGTGCCACTGCCCACCAAGATCGACCTTGGTGGGATGGACCGTACGGTCATCGAGTGGTGGCAGGCCAACAACGTGTTCAACCGGAGTCTGGAGCAGACGGCCGACGGTCCTCCGTGGGTGTTCTACGAGGGGCCACCGACAGCCAACGGCACGCCAGGCACCCACCACATCGAGGCGAGGGTGTTCAAGGACCTCTTTCCCCGGTACCGCACGATGCGGGGGTTCTCGGTGCCACGCCGTGCCGGGTGGGACTGCCACGGCCTGCCGGTTGAGCTCGCGGTGGAGAAGGAACTGGGACTCAGCGGCAAGCCCGACATCGAGAAGATGGGCGTCGCGGAGTTCAACGCCCTGTGCCGCACCTCGGTGCTACGGCACGTGGACGAGTTCGTCCAACTCAGCCAGCGTATGGGTTACTGGATCGACCTGGACCATCCGTACCAGACCATGTCCCCGGAGTACGTGGACAGCGTCTGGTGGTCACTGAAGCAGATCCACGACGGCGGCCGCCTGGTGGAGGACTTCCGGGTCGCGCCGTACTGCACCCGCGACGGCACGACCCTGTCCGACCACGAGGTGGCGCAGGGGTACGAGACCGTCACCGACCCCTCCGTGTACGTGCGGTTTCCGTTGCGCGGGGACGTAGCCGGGCACAGCGGCGTCGACCTGCTGATCTGGACCACCACCCCGTGGACCCTGGTGTCCAACACCGCCGTCGCCGTACACCCCACGGTGACGTACGCCCTCGCCCGCACCGAGCGGGGCACGTTCGTCGTCGCCGAACCGCTGACCCAGCGGGTCCTCGGCGACGAGGCGGAGATCCTGGCGACCGTACCGGGGTCGGCCCTGGAGGGTCTGCGGTACGAGCGGCCATTCGACCTGGTGGACATCCCGGACGCGCACCGGGTGGTCCTCGCGGAGTACGTCACCACCGAGGACGGCACCGGCCTGGTGCACCAGGCGCCGGCCTTCGGCGCGGACGACCTCGCCGTCTGCCGCGCCTACGGGTTGCCGCTGGTCAACCCGGTCGCCCCCAACGGGCGGTTCAACGACGGCATCGACCTGGTCGGTGGGGTGTTCTTCAAGGACGCCGACGCGTTGCTCATCGACCGCCTCAGGACGTCTGGCCGGTTGTTCCGGCACGAGCCGTTCGAGCACCCCTACCCGCATTGCTGGCGGTGCCACACCCCGCTGATGTACTACGCCCAGCCGTCCTGGTACATCCGGACGACCGAGGTCCGCGACGAACTGACGCGGGAGAACGAGCACACCAACTGGTTCCCGGAGCACATCAAACACGGCCGCTACGGCGACTGGCTGAAGAACAACATCGACTGGGCGGTGTCCCGCTCCCGGTACTGGGGTACCCCGCTGCCGCTGTGGCGATGCCCGGACAACCACGTGACCGCTGTCGGTTCCCGTACGGAGCTCGGAGAGCTGGCCGGCGCCGACCTGTCCGAGCTGGATCCGCACCGCCCGTACGTTGACGAGATCACCTTCGCCTGCCCGGACTGCGGCCAAATCGCCACCCGGGTCCCCGAGGTGATCGACGCCTGGTACGACTCCGGAGCGATGCCGTTCGCGTCGTTGGGCTACCCCCACGTGCCGGGCAGCAAGGAGATCTTCGAGCGCACCTACCCGGCCCAGTACATCTGCGAGGCGATCGATCAGACGCGGGGGTGGTTCTACACGCTGATGGCGGTGGGCACGCTGGTCTTCGACCGGTCCCCGTACGAGAACGTCGTCTGCCTCGGGCACATCCTGGCCGAGGACGGCCGCAAGATGAGCAAACACCTGGGCAACATCCTGCTGCCGATCCCGTTGATGGACACGCACGGCGCCGACGCGGTGCGCTGGTTCATGGCCTGCTCCGGCTCACCGTGGTCGCCGCGCCGGATCGGGCCCGGCCCACTCGACGAGATCGTCCGCAAGGTGTTGATGACCTACTGGAACACCGCGGCGTTCTTCTCCCTCTACGCGGCGAACTCGACGTGGGCGCCGCACCTGGCCCAGCCGGTCGCCGAGCGACCGGTGCTGGACCGGTGGATCGTCGGCGAGGTCCACGCCCTCGCGGCCGCCGTCGACGAGCGACTCCAGAACTACGACACGGCGCGCGCCGGCCGACTGCTCGCCGACTTCATCGACGACCTGTCGAACTGGTACGTGCGGCGCTCCCGGCAGCGTTTCTGGGAGGGCGACCCCAACGCGCTCGCCACCCTGTACGAATGCCTCGACATCCTCACGCGGCTGCTCGCGCCGTTCGTTCCCTTCGTCACGGAGGAGGTGTGGCAGCAGGTCGTCCGGCGGGGGGCCGCGTCGGCCCCGGAGTCGGTGCACCTGGCGACCTGGCCCACACCCGACACCACAGTGATCAGCACCGAGTTGTCGGCCCAGGTGGCCACGGCGCGGGCGCTGGCCGAGGCGGGGCGGTCCGCGCGGAAGACGAGCAGTCTGCGGATCCGTCAGCCGTTGAGCCGCGCGCTCGTGGGGCTGCCGGCCGGCACCGTCCTCCCGCAGGCGTTGCTGGACGACATCGGCGACGAGTTGAACGTCAAGGTCCTCCAGCCGCTCGATCCCCAGAGCGGGGTGATCGACGTGCAGGTCAAAGCGAACTTCCGGACCCTGGGCCGCCGGTTCGGCAACCGCACCCAGCACGTCGCGAAGGCCATCGCCGGCGTGGCCCCTCGGGAGTTGGTCGACGGCGTCCGGGCGAACGGGACGTACCCGCTGTCGGTCGACGGTGCGCAGGTCGAGGTCGGCCTGGACGACATCCTGATCACGGAGGTGCCGCGCACCGGTTGGGTCGTGGAGTCCCAGCGCGGCGCGACGATCGCGTTGGACACCGAGATCACCCCCGAGCTGGCAGCCGAGGGCGTCGCACGCGACGTCGTCCGCATCATCCAGCAGGCTCGCCGCGACGCTGACTTCGAGGTCTCCGACCGGATCACGGTGTCGATCGCCGCGCCCGCTGATGTCGCGGCGGCGATCTCCGCGCATCAGAAGCTCATCGCGCACGAGACCCTCGCGCTCCAGCTGACGGTCGTGGACGCGTTGTCGGAGGGTTTCTCCGGCTCCGTGGGCGACGGTCAGGAGATCGTCGTGCACGTCGTACGGGCCTGAGCGGTGACGGCCTGGACGATCACTGAAGACGGGTCAGGTCTTCCTGGGTCAGACGCAGGGCTCCGGCGGCGATGTTCTGCGCCAGGTGGTCCGGGTCCGCGGTGCCGGGGATGGCGAGCACGTGGGGGCCCTGGTGCAGGGTCCAGGCGAGGCGTACCTGCTGCGGGGTGACGCCGTGGGCGCGGGCGACCGCCTCCACGGCCTCGCCCTGCGCGGTGCTCGCGCCCGCCTCCCGCCCGGTGCCGGCCAGCGCGAAGAACGGCACGAAGGCGATGCCCCGCTCACCGCAGAGCCGGACGAACGCGTCCTGCTCCCGGTAGGCGTCCACCCCGTAGTTGTTCTGCACGCAGACCACCGGCGCGATGCCCGCCACCTCGTCCAGCTGTTCCGGCCGGACGTTGGAGAGCCCGAGGTGCCGGATCAGCCCGGCGGCCCGCAACTCGGCGAGCGCGCCGAACCGATCGGCCACCGGCACGGCACCCGGCCCCCGGCCGAGGCGCAGGTTCACCACGTCGAGCTGGTCACGGCCGAGCCGGCGAAGGTTCTCCTCCACCTGGGTCCGCAACTGCGCCGGGGTGAACGCCTCGCTGAAGCCCGCTTCCGGGTCGTACCCGAAACCGACCTTGGTGGCGATCATCAGGTCCTCCGGGTACGGGGCGAGCGCCGCGCGGATCAGCTCGGTGGCGTAGCGGGCCGGGCCGGTGCCGACGCGCAGGGTGCCGCCGGGCGAGACGTAGAACGCGGCCGTGTCGATGTGGTTGACGCCCAGCTCAACGGCGCGGCGCAGCAGGGCGACGGCCCGGTCACTGTCGGGGTTCGCGGTGATCCGCATGGAGCCGAAGCCCATCCGGTGCACGGTGCGGTCGCCCAGGGTCCAGGTGCCCGCGGCGGCGGCGGTGATCTCGTGGGTTGGCATCGGGCGACCGTAACCAGTACGGGTGCGCGGCGCAGTCGGCCGCGCACCCGATACCGCCCGGCGGCGAGGTGGGTTAGTTTTTACCTACCGACGGAGCCGTCCCCGCCGGGTGCGGCGGGCGCAGCACCGGCACCAGCAGCAGGGTCGGCAGCAGCAGCAACGGCACCGCCAGCAACGCGCGGAGGGTGCCGACCTCGTCGCCGACCAGCCCCAGCAACGGCGGGCCACCGAGGAACGCGGTGTAGCCGATCACCGCGACCACGCTCACCCGCACCGCAGCGTGCGACTCGTCGTCGGCCGCCGCGCTCATCCCGACCGGGAAGCCCAGCGACGCACCCAGGCCCCACAGGGCGACGCCGACGACGGCCACCGGCCCGGAGCCCGCCAGCACGGCCAGGCCGGCGCCGACCACGGCGAGGCCGATGGTGCCGCTGAGGACCGGCACCCGACCCCACCGGTCCAGCGCGATGGTGCCGACGGTGCGTCCGATGGTCATGCCCACCACGAAGACCGCGAAGACCGCCGCGCCGGCGGCCTCGCTCAAATCCCGTCCGTCGATGAACGCCACGGCCAACCAGTCGTTGGCGGCACCCTCGGTGAACGCCGCCACCAGCACGAACAGCCCGATCAGCAGGGTGCGCGGCTCCCGCCAGGCGGCGAGTTGCGCCCGGCGACGGGCGGCCGGGGTGGCGTCCGCCGGGTCGCCGGTGTGATCGCTGCCCACGGGCAGGAACGTCCGGGCGGCGAGCGCGGTGCCGGTCAACACGACCACCGCCACCGCGACGAGATGCGCGCCGACCGACACGTCGAACCGGGCCGCCCCGGCGCCGAGCGCCGCTCCGGCCACCGAACCGAGGCTCCACCCGGCGTGGAAACGGGGCATGATCGTACGGCCCAGCCGCCGTTCCACCGCCGCGCCCTCGACGTTCATCGCCACGTCGCAGGCGCCGGAGCCGTAGCCGAGGGCGACCAGTCCCAGGGCGACGATGGCGAACGACCCGGTCATCGTGGCGCCCAGCCCCGCCACGGTCAGGCCGACCGCGACCAGCACGGTGGCCATCGTGACGGTGCGGGCCGCACCGAACCGCTGGGCGAGCAGGCCGGAGGTGGGCATGGCCAGCAGCGCGCCGACGCTCATCGCCAGCAGCAGCAACCCGAGTCGGCCGGCGGAGAGGTCCAACGCCTCACGGACCGCCGGGACGCGGGAGAACCAGCTGCCGACGGCCAGCCCGTTGAGGGTGAAGGTGACAGCGACGCCGTTGCGGGCGAGCCGCACCGTTCGCAGGGTCGGCGATGCGACGTCCGGGGCTACCGGTCGACTGGTGGGGGCGCTCACGAGGGTGGGTCCTCTTTCTCGGGGTGATCTCCTGGCACGATCGCACACCTGAGAGCGCTACCACCACAACCGGCAACCGCCCCTTACCGCTGCTGGTCCGGCCGGGGCATGATGTGAGCAGGCGTTGGTCCGACCGGACGGGCTGCCGCAGGAGGCGACGATGACGACAGCGGCACACCGACCGGCCACTCTCGAGGACGTGGCCCGGATCGCCGGGGTGTCCCGATCCACGGCGTCGCGGGTGATCGCCGGCACGGGGTTCGCCTCACCGGCCGCCCGGAAACAGGTCACGGCAGCCGTCGACGAGCTCGGCTACGTGCCCAACCCGGCCGCCCGGGCGCTGGTCCGCGGCGGCGGCGTACGCCTGGTCGTGGCCGTTCTGGGCACCAGCGCCGCGGTGCTGGACGACCCGTACGTGCACCAGGTGGTCGGCGCGGCCGCCCGGGTGTGCACGCCCGCCGGTGTCGGGGTGGCGCTCTACTGGCTGCCGTTCGGCGACCCCCGCAGCCTCGACCAACTCGACGGGGATCGCAGCGTGTGCGGGGTGATCCTGGTCAATACCACCGAGGAGCTGCTGGCGGCGGTGCCCCGGTCGCTACACGGTCGGGTGGTCTCGATCGGCGTCGGCTCGGCGACCGTGCCGTCGTTCGATGTCGACAACGCCGCCGGCTCCGAAGCGGTGCTGCGCCACCTGTACGCCTCGGGTCGCCGCCGGATCGCCATGGTGACCGGCCCCCGGTGGCTGCCCTGCGCGCAACGCCCGGTGCAGACGTACCGCCGACTCATGACCGAGGCCGGCCTACCGGAGCGGACACTCCCCGGGGACTTCAGGGCGGCGCGCGGCCGGACGGCGGCCGGCGAGGCACTGCGCCGCTGGCCGGACATCGACGCGATCTACGCGATCAGCGACGACACCGCGCTCGGGGTGATCGCGGGCCTGCGGGACGCCGGTGCGCGGGTGCCCGGCGACGTCGCGGTGGCCGGCTTCGACGACATTCCGTTGGCCGGAATGACCGCCCCGGCGCTGACCACGGCGAGTCACCCGGTGGGGCGGATCGCCGTCGCCGCGGCCACCGCCCTGCTGGACGGGCGCCCGGCGGCTCCGGTGACCCTCTTCCCGTCCGCCCTGGTGGCGCGGGCCAGCGCCTGAGTCGGCGCTCGGTCAAGCGCGCTGACGGTTAACCCCGTACGGGCCGGGTAACCGCGTCGGACCTTTCGTCCACCGCGAGGAGCGCCGACCCGTGTCCGACTCCGCGCCGTCGCACTGGGACCCTGCGCCGAGCCCCCGGGACGGCCGGTTGACCGCCCGCCGCCACCCGCCGGTGGCGCCGGGCCGCACCGGGCTGGTGCCGATGGCCGGCCCCGACGGTGACCGGCTGGCCCTGGGGTACGCCCCGGAGCCGGCGACCGACGGTTCGGCGTACCGGTTGGTGCTGCTCCTGCACGGTGCTGGCGGTTCGGCGCGACAGGGGCTGGACCTGCTGTTGCCGGTCGCGGACGCGCAGCACCTGCTGCTGGTCGCCCCGGATTCGTCGGCGGCCAGTTGGGACCTGATCGCCGGCGGCTTCGGGGCGGACGTGGGGCGCATCGACGGGCTGTTCGCGACCGTCTTCGACACCTACCCGGTGTCCGACGTGACGGTCGGTGGCTTCTCCGACGGTGCCTCGTACGCGCTGTCGCTGGGCCTGGCGAACGGGGATCTGGTCGACGCGGTGCTGGCCTTCTCCCCCGGTTTCGCCGCGCCACCGGTCACCCACGGCCGGCCACGGATCTTCATCTCGCACGGCGTCGACGACCGGGTGCTGCCCATCGACGTGTGCAGCCGCCGCCTCGTCCCCCACCTGCACGACCTCGGCTACGACGTGACCTACCAGGAGTTCCCCGGCGGCCACGACATCCCCGCCCCGATCCGCGATTCCGCCATCGCCTGGCTCACCGCCCATCCCCCAGGGGCAGGGAACCACTGTTGAGCGGTGCGGACGTCAGACCGGCGGGAGGCCGAGGGCGTCGTCGACGCGGGCGAGGACGGCGGCGTCGTCCTCCGGGTTGACGCCGCGCAGCAGGTCGATGGCCGTGGCCCGGACCTGACCGATGATCATCGCTAGGGGAAGCGTCTGCGTGGGACCGAAGAGCTGCCCGGCGGCGTGCACAGCGGCCAACGCCGACTCGTCAGCCAGGGTGGCGTGCCGGTCGGCGGTCTCCTCCTGCCCGTTCAGGTCGGCGGCGAGGGCGGCACCGGCCTGACGGACCGCCTCAGCCAGTGATCGCAGGGCGGCACCCAGCTCGGGCGGGGCCGGGGTGTGCAGCCGGCTGAGGGTCACGCCCGCTCGGGCCAGCACCCGGACGTTACGGACCGCGTAGTCGATCTGCCGGATCGACTCGTCCACCGAGCGCAACCGACCGATGTGCCGGCGTCGACGGACGTTGAGCCGCAGCGCCTCACCGGCGGCCAGCACTCCGTCGCGCAGCCCGTCCACCCGGGCGTCCATCCCCCGCGCCTGCCTGAGCGCGGCGACCGCCTCCGACTCGTCGCGGTCGTCCAGCGCGTCGGCGATCCCGCCCAGCAGCCCGGCCAACTCGTCGAAGGTCCGCCGCACCTCGGCGACCAGCGGCGCCAGCGGATGCCGGGCGTCGACCAGCAGGCTGGCCGCGAGGGCGACCGCGCCGCCGACCAGCGCATCGACGAAGCGGAACGGCACCAACGAGCCGTCCGGCGGTGCGACCACCACCAGGTAGAGCGCGGAGACCGCCGCCTGCACCAGCGTCACGCCGGTGGCGCCGAAGGCCACCGCGAGGAGGACGGTGAGCAGGATGACGGTGAACACCGTCCAGGTGCTGCCCGGGCCGAGCGCCTGCACCACCAGGTCCGCGACGAGCACCCCGGCGGCGACCCCGAGGATGACCTCGACGGCCCGGCGGATGCGCTGCCCCCGGGCCTGCCCGAGGACGATCAGCGCGGCGGCCGGCGCGAAGAAGGGCTGCGGGTGCCCGAGCAACCGGGTGGCCAGCAGCCAGGCCACGGTCGCCGCGACGGTCGCCTCCAGCACCGGCCGCCAGCCGTGCCGCAACCGCCCGCCGGCAGTCCGCAGGCCACTGAACCGCACCATCGCCCAACCCCTCCTAACCACAACGACCGGGTCAGCTTCCGGTGAGGGCGCGCAGCAGCGTACGGACGGCGGCGCTCAGGTCGGCGCGGCTGGCGACCGTACCGGGCGGTGGGGCGCTGAGCGCGCCGGCGCCGGCCAGTCGGTCGAAGAGCAGCCCGTCCACGAACGCGACGAACTGGTCGCCCTGCCGGTCGGGGTCGGTGGCTCCGGCCCGGGTCAGCAGGTCCCGGGCCTGCACCCGCAGGCCGGTGCCGTGTTGCAGGATGCCGCGCAGTTCGGGCCGGTGCACCGCCTCCAGCAGGCAGGCGTAGCGGGCGAGGCTCCGGCTGCGTCCGGTGCTCAACCAGCGGTCGAGCACCTCGGCGACGCCGGCGGCGAGCGCGTCGAGGTCGCCGCTGTCGAGCCGGGGGGCGGGGGTCGGGGGTGGCGGGCCGGTCGGCAGGTCGTACGCGGCCAGGTCGGCCCGGTCCCGTTCGGCGAGCCGTCCGACGACCGCCTCGATCAGCGCCTGTCGGGTCCGCAGGTACGCGGAGGTGGTGCCCGGCGGCATTCCGGCGCGGCCGTCGACCGCCCGGTGGGTCAGTGCTCGCATGCCACCGTCGGCGATCAGTTCGATGGCCGCGTCGGTCAGCGTCGCGATCCGGTTCGCCCGCGCCGTCATGGCGTTCCTCCCTTCCGGTGGTCCGCAGGTAGTATCACTCTTCTACAGATGTAGAAGGAGGATCGACATGGACGACTCACACGCGGTGGTGGTGGGTGCCGGCATCGGTGGGTTGAGCGCGGCGCTCGCCCTGCACCGGCGCGGGTGGCGGGTCACCGTGCTGGAGCGCGCCCCCGAAATGCGCGAGGTCGGCGCCGGCCTGAGCCTGATGGCCAACGCGGTGCGCGGGGTGGACGCCCTCGGCCTCGGCCCGGCCCTGCGCCGGGGTGGACACGGCGAGGCGCCCGGCGGGATCCGCAACCGGCACGGGCGGTGGTTGTCCCGGGTGGACGCCTCGGAGATGGTCCGGCAACTGGGCACCACGGCGCTCGGCGTGCACCGGGCGACGCTGCACCGCACCCTGCGCGAGGCCCTGCCCGCCTCGTCCCTGCACACCAACGCCGCGGTGGAGCACGTCGAGTCGGGCCCGGACCGTGCCGAGGTGCGCTATCAGGGGCCGGACGGCGCGCAGACCCTCAGCGCCGATCTGGTGGTCGGCGCCGACGGCCTGCGCAGCCGGGTCCGCGCCCAGCTCTGGCCGCACCACCCCGGCCCGGTGTACGCCGGATCGACGACGTGGCGAGCGGCCATCGCGTTTCCCGATCCGATCCCGGCCGCCATCACCTGGGGCCCGGGAGCCGAGTTCGGCATGGTGCCGATCGGCGACGGCCAGCTCTACTGGTACGGCGCGCTGAACGCCCCGCCCGGCGGCCACGCCCCCGACGAGCTGGCGGCCCTGCGGGAGCGCTTCGGCGACTGGCACGACCCCATTCCGGCGCTTCTCGCGGCGACCCCACCCGACGTCGTGCTGCGCAACGACATCCACTACCTGGCCGAGCCGCTGCCCTCGTACGTGCAGGGGCGGGTGGCGCTGCTCGGCGACGCCGCCCACCCGATGACGCCCAACCTCGGGCAGGGCGCCGGGCAGGCGATCGAGGACGCGGTGGTGCTCGGCGCGGTCTGCGCCGGCGGCGCCGAGGGAGTGCCCGCCGCCCTGGCCGCGTACGACGAGCAGCGTCGACCACGCAGTCAGTCCGTTGCCCGTGCCTCCTACGTCGCTGGGCGGTTCGGACAGCAGCTGCACAACCCGATCGCCTTCGCGATGCGGAACATCGCGTTGCGGCTCACCCCGGGACGGGTCGCCCTGCGCAGCATGGCCCGCTACGCGGACTGGCGACCGCCGACGGGCTGAGCCGGCCCGGCGACCCGGCCGGTGGCCAGGGCCGCGTACTCCGCCGAGGCGAGGAACTCGGTCAACACCTCCACGGTGCCCGGCGTCCAGGGACGACCGTCGAGCACCTCGGCGCCGGGGACGAAGAGCATCGCCGCGCCCTCGCCGAGCACCACGTCCTCCTGCCGGGCCCTGGTGCTGCCGAGGAAGTAGTGCTTCGCCAGATCCAGCTCGGGCAGCGACTGCACGGCGACCGGGTGCAGTGGCCCGTCGGCCCGCAGGCCGGTCTCCTCCAACAGCTCCCGTTCGGCGGTCTGCTCCGGCGTCTCCCCCGGCTCGCCGTGGCCGCCGGGCAGCCCCCACACGTTCGGATGGTGCGGCGCGTCGCTGTCGCGCAGTTGCAACAGCAGCTGCCCGTCGGGATCTACCAGCAGGACGCACGCGACAATTTTCATCCGACCAGACTACGGCCGACGAGGAACCGTCGTGGCCCCAAAGCTCCAGAATAGTCATTCGGGTCGTCGTCGGGGCTAATCAAAGGCGACAGCGCGCCGGTACAATCGGCGACTTCGTTGTGACCGATCGCTGACTGCTGATAGTGAAATCGATCACACACACTGAGCCCATGAACAGGAGAGTCAACCGCGGTAGGGCACTCCGCGTCGCGGTGTGCCTCCTCCTTCTCGCCGCGCTGAGCGGCTGCATGCAACTCAACATGGGGTTGACCGTCAACGCCGACGACACGGTCGACGGGCAGCTCCTGCTGACGGCCCAGAAGTCCGTGCTGAGCGGTCGTAACAAGAACCTCCCGGTCGCCTTCGCGGAGTTGCGGCAGAACATCCCCGCCCTACCGGCGGGCGAGGAAACCCTTTACCAGGACGACACTTTCTACGGTTCCCAGATCAGTTACCGCAAGGCGCCGCTGGCCGGTTTCGACACCGAGAGCGTGAAACTGATCCGGGACGGCGATCTCTACCGCTTCACGCTGCCGCTCGATCCCAAGAAATATGGCGGAAAGGTTGCGGAACAGAATCCGCAAAACCAACAGGCGTTCCTCAAGCTCATGTCGTTCGAGATCTCGGTGACGTTTCCCGGCCGGGTGATCGACAGCAATGGCACCGTCAACGGCCGTTCGGTCAGTTGGAAGGTCGATCCCAACCAGGAGAAGCCAGCCGAGCTGCGGGCCGTGGCCGAGGCGCCACCTCGACCGTCCTCCTCGCCGGTTGCCTCCGGCGAGGAGGACGACGGCGGATTCCCCTGGCTGCTGGTCGGCGGCGGTGTCCTCCTCCTGCTGCTGCTCGCCGCGGTGGGCGTACTCCTGGTTCGCCGCCGTCACCCCGCGGCGCCGGCTGCGCCCGGTCCGACCCCGCCGCCGGGCCCGCCCGCCGGCGCCCCGGGGCCCGGCTGATCCATCTGGTGGCCGGCTCAGCCGGCCACGCCCGGCCCCGGCCGCCCCCGAAACGACGGCGACCGGCCCCGGTGCTCCCCGCGGGGGCACCGGACCTCACCACCACCACATCCCGGTCGCACCATCGCAGAAGGGGGATCGTCATGAACGATCTCTTCACCTGGGCAGCCCTGGGCAGCATCGCCGGCGCGAGCGCCGCCACCCTGCTGGCCACCAACGTCATCGGCGGGCTGATCGGCCCGAGCGGCGACAAGCTCCGCAAGTGGATCGCCATCGCCATCGCGCTGCTGCTGTCCTACGTGACAGCGGCGTTCGCCGACGACGCCGGGGGCGAGAAGTGGGTCATCGCGTTCTTCAACGCGCTGGTCATCTTCTCCGCCGCGCTCGGCGTCAACCAGTTCCCACCCGGCAACCGACAGGCGACGCCGACCCAGGTCGCGAGCGGTCGTGAGCCCCGTATCTTCCGTTCCTGGGTCTGAGGGGTGCCGTCATGGTCTTCGGAATTCTCAGCGCGGCCGTTCAGGTCGGCTTCGGCGCCCTTCTCGGCTTCCTCGCCGGTGGCCCGATCGGGCTGCTGATCGGCGCCGTCGTGGGCCTGGTGATCGGCGCGGTCTTCGGCTGGTCGGTGGCCTCCGCCGGGGTGTACGCCTCGGACGCCCGCGGCATCTTCCTCTTCGTCGTCGACCACACCTGGAGTCTGCTCAACACGGTCGTCGGCGCCATCTACCTGACCGTGCACCTGATCTTCGGGCACTCACTGGACCGGCCCACGTCGCTGAACAGCGGTCGGGTCAGCGTGGTGGAGGGGGTCTCGCCCCGCTACGCCACCACCATCGGCACCGTCTGCGCCGGCTCCAGCTCCGGCATCCAGCGGCACGAGGACGTGCACATCTTCCAGGGTCGCCTGCTCGGGCCGCTCTACATCCCCCTCGTCCTGGCCAACTACGTCCTGTTCACCATCGCGCCGGTGTGGTTGCTCTACCACGACCACACCAACGCGCCAATCAACCGCTTCACCCGGTACTTCGAGATCGGCGTCTACCCGCACGTCTGGAACGAGGCCATCGCGTACCGGATCCAGGGGACGCCGCCGCGATGAGCACCCACGGGCGCGGACCGATCGAGACCGCCACCGCCGAGCTGGTCGCCTGGGTGACCAGCGCGGCGGGGGAACCGGTCCCGGTCGGCCCGCCCCGCGCGTGCGACGACGCCGACGGGCTCACCCTCTGGCCGATGGAGCTGCGCCCGGCCCGGCAGACCCGCTCCAGCGGCGCGGTCCGCGAACCGTACCGGTTCACGGTCCGCCACCTGCTCTGCGTCACCGGGCCGGCCGGGTTGCCCCGGCTGGACCGGGTGCTCACCGCCGCGACCAGCGACGGCAGTTACCCGGTCGTGCTGGAGGCCGGCGACCCACCACTGTGGTCGGCGTTCGGTACGGCGCCGCGACCGGCGCTGCTGATCGACGTGGCGGCGCAGGTGGACCACCCGACTCCGGCCGCGCCGCCGGTGCTGCAACCGCTGCGGTTGCGGCAACTCGACGTGCGCAGTCTCAGTGGGCGGGTGGTCGGCCCCCAGGAGCAGCCACTGGCCGCGATGCGGGTCGAGCTGCCCGGCACCGGGTCCGCCACCCGCACCGACACCGAGGGCCGGTTCCTGATCGTCGGCGTCCCGCACGACCCCGAGCACCCGAGCCCGGTCCGGCTGCGGCTGACCGGACGCGGGCTCGTCCTCACCGCCGACGTCGACCCGGCCGAGGACGACATCGTCATCGTCTGCGCGCCACCGACCCACTGACACCCACAGGCACAGGAGGACCGATGCCCAGTTACTTCTCCCCCGGCATCTATGTCGAGGAGGTCCCCAGCGGCGCCCGACCGATCGGGCCGGCGAGCACCAGCATCGCCGCGTTCGTCGGCGTCGCCCCGGACCGCTCCGCCCACCTGGGCAAGGCGGTGCCGGTCAACAACTGGACGGAGTTCCTGCGGCTCTTCGCCGGTGGGGAGCGGGTGGAGAGCACCCCGCTGGCCCGGGCGGTCTTCGGCTTCCTGGACAACGGGGGCGCCCGCTGCTGGGTGGTCAACGTCGGCGAGGGCGGCGCGATCACCGGCTCCGGGCAGCGGCGCGGCGGTCTGCAACTGCTGGAGGCCGTCGACGAGATCTCCATCATCGCCGCGCCCGGCTTCCACGACGTGGTGTCCCACGAGGCGCTGCTCAGCATGGCCGAGCGCACCCGCACCATGGTCGCGATCTGCGACCCGGCACCGGACATCGACGACATCTCCGCGTTGACCCGGGTCGCCACGCCGTCCTCCGGCAAACCCCCCAAGCCCGCCGAGGGTACGGGCGGCGGCGCGGCCGGCGGTCCGGCCCAACCGGGCGGCTCCGGCGGCCACGAGGGGGCCGCCTACCGGCCGCGACAGTCCGAGTTCGGCGCTTTCTACTACCCCTGGCTGCGGGTCCGCGACCCGATCAGCGGCGAGTTGGAACTCACCCCGCCGAGCGGGCACCTGGCCGGCATCTGGGCCCGCACCGACGCCCTGCGCGGGGTGCACAAGGCACCGGCCAACGAACCGGTGCGCGGCGCCGTCGACCTGGGCTACCTGGTCACCCGGCCGGAACACGACGTGCTCAATCCCAAGGGCGTCAACGTGATCCGCTACTTCGCCGGCGAGGGCATCCGCGTCTGGGGCGCCCGTACGCTCGCCGCCGAGGCCAGCGAGTGGCGCTACCTCAACGTCCGACGCCTCAGCATCGCCATCGAGCAGGCCATCGCCAACGGCACCCGGTGGATGGTGTTCGAGCCCAACGACTTCACCCTCTGGCGTTCGATCCGGCGCGACATCGGGGCGTTCCTCACCCGGGTGTGGCGGGACGGCGCGCTGCTGGGACGCAGCCCGGAGGAGGCGTTCTTCGTCAAGTGCGACGAGGAGACCAACCCGCCGGACGTCCGCGACGCGGGCATGGTGATCGCCCACATCGGCATCGCGGTCGTCAAGCCCGCCGAATTCGTGGTGTTCAAGCTGAGCCAGTGGGCCGGCGGCACCGAGACCGAGACGATCGGAGGCTGACATGCCCACCACCGCCACCCCGCAACCCGGGGCCCCGGTCGACCCGTACCGGGCGTACAACTTCCGACTGCTCATCAACGGCGTCACCAACGGCCACTTCACCGAGATGACCGGGTTGGAGGTGAACATCCCCGGGCAGCCGTACCGGGAGCACGGCCTGGGTCGGATGCGGATGGTGCCCGGTCAGGCCGAGTACGAGCCGGTCACGCTGCACTTCGGCCTCACCGCCTCCCGGGAGCTGTGGGACTGGGTGAACGCCACCGCCCAGGGCACCCTCAACCGGCGCAACGTCTCCGTGGTGCTGCTCGACTCGGTCGGGACGGCCGAGGTACTGCGCTGGAACCTGATCGACTGCTGGCCCACCCGGTGGCGCGGGATGCACCTCAACACGCTCAGCCACGAGATCGCCATCGCCTCGCTGACCCTGCGCTACGAGGGCCTGGAGCTGGAGACCGGCGGTGCCACCGCGCCGACACCCGCGTAGCTGGCTGGCCGGCCGGCTGCGCTCGGCGGCCGGGGTGGCGCAGCGCCTCGCCGGGCGGTTCGAGCCCGCCGACCACCTTCCGCCGCCGCCGCAGACGCCCGCGGCGACACCACGCCGGTTCGGGGAGCCTCCGCAGCACTGGCTGGACCTGGTCGCCGCACATGCGCCCGGCCTGCTGCACGACCTGGACCTCGACTCGTCCCCGGCCGGCATCGCCGAGGCCGGAGCCCGGAGCGACGGGCAGGGCGAGTCGACCGGTCGGGTCGACGCCGACGGTGCGGACCCGGTCGCGGACGCCAGGTCCGGCAGGTCCGGCAGGTTCGGCAGCGAGGCCGACGTGGGCGGTCTCGGTGCGACCGGGGACAAGGGGCCGACGAGGTCGCGTGCCGAGAGCCGGACCGGCAGGTCAGGCCGCCCGTCGCGGGCCGGTGACCAGCCCGACGGTACGGGGACCGGTGCCGCCGGCCCATCCGGCGACGGCACGCCTTCGTCCAGCTCGGACCGGACAACCCCGCCGGCCGGATCCCCCGGGCCGGACGCGTCGACACCCCCAGCCGATTCGACCTGGCCGGCGGGGCCGGGCGCGGCGGTGCCTCCGGTACGGCGGGCGGCCCGGGGCGACACCACGGCCCTCGACACCACGACCGTCGACACGACAGTCCTCGACACGACAGTCCTCGACACGACAGTCCTCGACACCACGGCCCTTGACGCGGGCGGGCTGCCCCGGACGGATGGACCCCGGCAGTCGGTCCGCTCCATGGTCTTCGGGCCGCACAGTTCGCCGAGCGGCCGCCCGCACCGGGCGGAGGCCGAAGCCACCCGAACCACTCCACGGCCGCCGCTGGACGGACGGTGGTCCGGCGAGGTCGACCACGGGCGCTCCACCGGCTCGTCCCCCGTACGACCCACGGCCGACCGACTCTCGGGTGGTCGCGACGGGTTCCGGGGTGACTCGGCGGATGGCCAGGCCCGGCCCGGAGAGGACCAGAGCGGGCACCCGCGTGGTGATGCACCGAGCACGGCACGCAGGTCGCAAGTCGACGCGGTGGCTGCGCATCGCCTTCTGAACGGGCCGAACCGGGGCGGGGTCGACGCATCCTGGACCGGCTGGACGGCGACGAGCGCCGGTAACCCGTCGGCCTCTGCGCGCGGCGATGTCGATCGCCTCGTGGACGGCGGACCCTGGCTGGCCCTGCCCGGCGAACCGGGACCACCCGGGCACCCGGCCGCGCTGCGCGACGCCAGGACGGGAACGGCCGGCGGCGGACGAGCGACCGGAATCGACGGGTCGCCGCCCAGTGCGGCGGCGCGGAGCGCCGACCCGTGGCCGGCGCTGCCCGACGACACGGCACTGTGGTCGGTTGCCGGCGCGGCGGTGGACACCGCCCAGCTGACCCGGCTGGACCGGGAACAGGCGGGTGACTGATGGAACGCGTCGCCTTCCTCATCGACTCCTCAGGCGTTCGGGTGGACTGTCTGCTCAACCCGGAGACCGTGCAGGTGACCCGGCTCGCCGGCGTCCGCCAACGGGGTGCCGGCGGCGGGCAGCTCACCGGGTCCGGTCTGGCCGACGATCCGCTGGTCTTCACCGGCGGGGGTCGTACCGAGCTGGTGCTGGACCTGCTCTTCGACGTCGACTTCGTGGAGGCGCAACTGCGCCCGGCCGACGTCCGGGTGCTCACCCGTCCGCTGTGGATGCTGGCGGAGAACTCCACTGTTGAGCACGGTTGGCTGCGACCGCCGTTGGTCCGGTTGGTCTGGGGCAAGACCTGGAACGTGCCGGGTGTGATCATCGCGGTGGCGGAACGGTTCGACGCGTTCACCGGCACCGGGTCGCCGCGACGGTCCTGGTTGCGGCTGAAGCTGGTCCGCGCCGCCGAGACGGCCGATCAGGCCGAGGCCGGCTTCGCCGAGGAGTTGGCCGCCGCGAGCACCCCGACCGCCGCGCCGGGCAGCGCGGTGATCGCCGCCGGTGACGGCGCGGCCGAGCCGGGTCGCTCCGGTGTACGTTTCGATCTGCTGGCCAACGACGCGCTGGGCTCGCCGCTGCGCTGGCGGCTGCTGGCCGAACACAACCGGATCACCGATCCCCTCGCCGTGCCGGCCGGCACCACCCTCGCCGTCCCACCGACCGACGGCACCGGTGCGGTGACCGGGTTGGCGCGGGCCGTGGCCGGTGCGGTGATCGCGGGAGCGTCGTACCTGGGTACCTCGGTCGCCGGCGCGCCGTGGAACGCGGCGACCGGCCCGACCGGCGCGGCTCCGAGCGCGTCCGGCAACCTCGGGGTTACGCCGTGACCAGCGTCGCGCCCCGGGCGTTGATCGTCCTACTCGACGGTGTCGAGCTGGTCGGCGCGGCCCGTCAGCGGGTCCGCTCACTGCGGGTGGCGGCCCGCTTCGACCAGCCCACCCAGGCCGAGTTGGTGCTCGCCACCACCGCCGGGACCGGCGCGTTCGACCCGGCGGTACGCCCCGGGGCGGCGCTCGACGTTCGGCTCGCCGACCACGCGGACGCCCTGTTCACCGGTGAGGTCACCTGCGTGGAGGTGGAGTACGCCGCCGACGGGGCGGCGGTGCTGCGGCTGCGGGCGTACGACCCGCTGCACCGGCTGCGCAAGCGGCAGGGGTTGCGGGTCTTCACCTCGGTGACCGCCGTCGAGCTGGCCCGGGAGCTGTGCGGCGCGGTGGGGCTGGCGGTGACAGCCGAGGTCGACGGCCCTCGGTTGGAGCGGTTGCTCCAGCACCGGCACAGCGATCTGGAGCTGCTGCGCGAGGTGGCCGGCCGGGCCGGGCTGCACCTGGCCGCCGACGGTGACGGCGTCCGGCTGGTCACCCTCGCCGGCTACGGGGAGCCGGTCGCGTTGACGCTCGGCGCGGGAGTGCACACCCTGCGGCTGACCACCAACACCGACCAGGCCAGCGGTGCCAGCGCGGCCCTGGGCTGGCACCCGCAGCGGGCCGAGGTGATCAGCCAGCAGGTCGACGAGGCGCGCTGCGGGCGACCCGCCGACGACCGTCCGGACCCGGCCGACGTGGGCGCCGACAACGTTCGCACCGCCGTGGACCAGCCCGGCCGCAGCGACGACGAGTTGGCGGCGCTGGCCCAGGCCCGCCTGGACACCCGGGCGGCGACGCTGGTCACGGCCGAGGGGGTGGCCGAGGGCGATCCGGCGCTACGGCCGGGCCGCCGCGTCGACCTCGGCGGGGTGCCCGACCCGGTCGCCGGGGCGTACGTGCTGACCGAGGTGGTGCACACAGTGGACGGCAACGGGCACCTGACCCGTTTCTCCACGGTGCCGCCGGCCACCCCGGCGACCCCGACCGGCGGGGCAGTGGTCACCCTCGGCAGCGTCACCGACGTCGCCGACCCGGACGGGCTGGGCCGGGTCCGGTTGACCCTGCCGGCGTACGGGGACCTGGACGTGGGCTGGCTCGCCGTGCTCTGCCCCGGCGCCGGGCCGGGCAAGGGCCTGGTGGCGCTGCCCGATCCGGGCGACACCGTGCTGGTGGTGCTGCCCGGCGGCGAGCCTGCCTCGGGCATCGTGCTCGGTTCGCTGTTCGGCGCGGTCGAGCCGTACGACGCGGGCATCGACGACGGAAAGGCCCGCCGCTGGACGATGCGCACCGCCGGCGGGCAGTCGATCGTCGTCGACGACGTGCGGCGCAGCCTGCGACTGGGCACCGAGGGCGGCAGCTTCCTGGAGTTGACCCCCGACCTGGCCACCCTGCACGCGGCGTCCGACCTGGTGATCTCCGCACCCGGCCGGGCCATGGTGGTGCGCGCCCGCAGCGTGGACTTCCTGCACGCCGAATCGACCGAGGACCCGACCACCGCGGCGGAGCAGGCCCGCTCGCTCGCCCGCGCCCACCACCAAGGAGGCGGCTGATGCGCTGGATCCACCGTGACTCCGTGATCACCTGCGATCACGACGGCCGGGTCGAGAACCGACCCTCGCGGCAGTGGGTGACCGTCACCGGTGTGCCCGTGCTCGTCGACGACGACCCGGAGGGACGCAAGATCGTCGCCTGCCCGAACTACGGCCCGACCATCAAGCCGTGCACGACGACGCTGACCGTCCGGGTCGGCTACAGCGACTGGGTCCGCGTTGACGGGCACCGGGTGGTGCTGTCGCACCTGGAGGGGTTCACCAACGGCACACCGCCGGGGCTGGTCAAGCACACGGTGCGCGACCCCGCTCAGCGGTTCCTGGGGGCGGACCGATGAGGGCCTTCCGCTTCGTCGGCGCCGGCTTCGACGCCGGCCGCACCGGCGGGTTGGCGCTCACCGCGGCCGGCGGCCTGGCGATGACCGAGGGCGACGAAAGCGTACGGCAGGCGCTGTTCCTGCTCCTGTCGACCACGCCGGGCGAGCGGCTGATGCGACCCGGGTACGGCTCGCGGCTGCACCGGTTGGTCTTCGCGCCCAACGACGACACCACGGCCGGTCTGGCCATCCACTACGTCCGGCAGGCCATCTCCCGTTGGGAGCCCCGGGTCGAGGTGATCGACGTGGACGCCGGGCCGGACCCGGACGACGCGTGGCGGTTGGTGATCCGGTTGGACTACCGGGTGCGGGCCAGCCTGACACCCGGGCAACTGGTCTTCTCCGTGGACCTGCTCCCGGTCGACGAGCCCGCCCAGGGAGGAGCGTCATGACGCTGCCCGTGCCGCACCTGGACGATCGCGGCTTCCTCGACCTGGTCACCGAGGCCCGGGAACGGATCCGGCAGTCCTGCCCGGCCTGGACCGACCTGTCGGCGCACGACCCCGGCATGGCGCTGGTGGAGACGTTCGCGCACCTCACCGAGGTGATGATCTACCGGTTGAACCAGTTGCCGGAGAAGGCGTACGTCTCGTTCCTGAACCTGCTCGGGGTCACCCGGCACGCGCCGACCGCAGCCTGGGCGGACGTCCGGTTCACCCGTACCGGCACCGACCGCGGCGCGGTCCGGATCCCGGCCGGGCTGCGGGTCGCCGCGGCCCGGGGAGCGGACCCCCGACCGGTCGTGTTCGTCACCACCGAGCCGACGCTGCTGCCCGCCGACGAGACGTCGGTGACCGTACGGATGCACCACTGCGAACCGGTCGAGGCGGAGCTGCTCGGGGTGGGCACCGGCCAGCCGGGGCAGGTGCTGCGCGCGGCGTACGCGCCGCTGACGCACACCGCCGAGGCGCTCGACCTGCTGCTCGGGGTGGAGGTGCCGGCCGGCACTGTCGAGCTGGGCGCGGCGGCCCGCGAGCACGACGGTCGCACGTTCGAAATCTGGCGGCCGGTGGACAGCTTCGCCGGGCTCGGCCCGCAGGCCAAGGCGTACCTGGTCGACCGCTGCTCCGGCACTGTCATCTTCGCCCCGGCCCTCGACCTGCGACCCCCCTCCGGGGCGACCCCGCTCGGCGAGGTCACGGCCGACGCGACCGCACCGACGAGCACCGTGCCGCCGGTGACCGTCGCGGCGGTGCCGCCGGCCGGACGGCAGATCCGGCTCTGGTACCGCGCCGGTGGCGGGCCCACCGGCAACGTGGCGGCGGGCACGCTGACCAGCCTGCGCGACCCACTACCCGGGGTACGCGTGGACAACCCCGCCCCGGCGGCCGGCGGCCGCGAGATGGAGGCGCTGGAGTCGGTGCTGCTGCGCGGCCCGTACGAGTTCTTCGCCCAGCAGCGGGCGGTCACGGCCCGCGACTTCGAGGTCCTCGCGACCAGCTCCGGCGCGGTGGCGCGGGCACGGGCGTTCACCCGCGCGGCGGTGTACAGCTTCGCCCGGCCGGGCGAGGTCGAGGTGGTGCTGGTGCCGTACGTGCCGGAGGCGGCCCGACCGGGTGGCCGACTGCCGGTGGCGGTGCTGCGCGAGCACGAGGTGCCCGAGGCGCGGCACCGGGTCGAGGCGGACCTGGAGGAACGCCGGATGGTCGGCATCCGCTCCCGGGCCACCTGGGCGCGGTTCAAGGCGGTGTCGGTGCGGGCCCGGGTGGTGGTCCGCCGCGAGGAGGACGTGGACGCGGTTCGTCGCCGCATCCACGACCGGCTGCACCAGACGTTGAGCCCGCTGCCCACCGCGCTCAACCCGACCGGCTGGCCGTTCGGCGAACCACTGCGGGCGTCCAACGTGTACCGGCTGCTGGAGCACGCCGAGCCAGGGGTGCGCTACGTCGAGTCGGTGCGGTTCGTGGTCGACGAGGCCCCCGACGCCGACGTCCGCGCCCTCGCCGTGGACCAGTACCAGCCGCGCACCTGGTACGCGGGGCGCGGCCCGGTGCTGTTCCGCTCCAGCAACGGCGGCGCGGGTTGGGAACCGGCCGGTCGCTTCGACGACGAGACGGTGCAGCGGGTGGCGCCGGCGCCCGCGCCGGTGCGGCCGGGCATCGTCGCGCGTCCCGGCTCGGTGGCCGTGGTGACGCTGCGCGCCTCGGGCGGCTCCCGGGTGCACCTGAGCACCGACCTGGGCGAGACGTGGTCGCTGCTCACCGACCTGGACTCGCGGATCTCCGACGTGGCCTGGCTGGACCGCGACGGCGCGGGCGCGCTGCTGGTGGCCACCGACACCGGCCTGTACGAGGTGTCGCTGCTGCCCGGGGCGGTGCCGTTGCAGATCCTGGTCGACCCGTCCGACGCCGACCGGGGCTTCTACGCGGTCCGCACGTTCGTCTCCGAGCGGGGCGCGCCGGGGGTGGCGGTGGCGGCGCAGGCCAGCTTCGGGGTGTACCTGTCGACCAGCGGCGGCCGACCCGGCAGCTTCAGCCACGTTGGTCTGGCCAACGTGGACAACAGAGTTCTCGCCGTGCAGTACGACGGCCCGGCCACCCTGCTGTGGAGCGGCGCCGGCGAACCGGATCCGAAGAGGCCCGGCCAGGGCTGCCACCGCACCCGGCTGTTCGAGTCCGACGTCAAGTGGCAGTCGATGCAGGCCGGGTGGATCGGCGGAACCTGCCGGGACCTCGCGTTCGCCGGCCAGCAGGCGGTGGCGGCCACGCAGAGCGGCGGGGTGCTTCGGCTGGACACCCTCGCCGCCCAGCCGCAGTGGCAGGCCGTGTCGGTCAACTGCGGGTTGCCGTTGCGGGACCGGACCCGGTTCGTGCCGGTCGACGCCATCGCGGTGAGCGGCCCGACGGCCGGGGGCGCGGCGGCCGGCGGCACCGGCGCGGCGGAACGGCTGATCCTGGCCAGCGGCGAACGCGGCGTGCACCGCAGCGCCGACGCCGTCACCTGGACGCCCAGCGCCAACCAGGCCACCGCCGACGTGGTGACCGTCCCCGATACCTGGCTGCTCTGCTCCGGCGAGCACGACATCGAGGTGGTGCGCCAGGATGCGACGCTCGGCGATTGAACGGCTGCTGCCCGCCGCCTACCAGCGGGCCTGCGTGTCGGGCAGCGTGCTCTGGGCGCTGCTGGACGTGATGGAGGGGCTGCACGCTCCGGACGAGGCGATCCTCGCCGAGGTGGACGCGCTGTTCGACCCGTACCGGGCGCCGGACGGGCTGGTCGTGCGGTTGACCCGCTGGGTGGCGATGGACCACGTGGTGGCCTCGCCCCGGCCGGACACGCCGCTGCCGCTGCCGGTGGGTCGGCTGCGCGACCTGGTGGCCAACGCCGCCCTGCTGGCCCGCTGGCGCGGCACCCCGTACGGGATGCGCCGGGCCCTGGAGCTGGCCACCGGGATGTCGGGCTTCGCCATCGACGAGCCCGCCGAGCGGGCCTTCCACGTCGTGGTGCGGGTGCCGGTCGCCGCCGCCGGTCAGCTCGCCGTGATCACCCGCATCGTCGAGGCGGAGAAACCCGCCTCGGCCACTGTCGAGATCGTCCTGGAAGAGGAGTCGTCATGACCACCGAGTGGGCGGTCGTCGCCGCCGCCGAGCAGTTCACCCTCGACCCGCGCAACAGCGGCGAGCTGACCTTCACCGTCTCCAACCCGGGCAACGCACCGGACACTGTGGTATTCGACGTGGCACCCGGTGACGGTTCCCAGCGGGCGTGGTTCACCGTCGCCGAACCCCAACGGGTGGTACCCGGGCAGGGCTCGGTGTCGTTCCTGGTCAAGCTCGCCGTGCCGGCCGGCACCCCGCCCCGGCGCTACGACATGACCGGGTTCGCGTACTCGGCGAACACCGCGCCGGAGGAGAGTTCCCGCTCCAGCGGCCGGGTCACGTACGAGGTGCGGGCGGTCGCGCCGCCACGGCGTACCCCATGGTTGTGGATCGCCGCCGCGGCGGCGTTGGTGCTGGTGGTGGTCGCCGTGGGGGTGGTGTTGCTGACCCGCGACGGCGAGCCGGCCCCCGGCGAGCCGCGGGTGGTCACCGTCGAGGCGGAGAGCCTGGTGCCGGGCGCGGTGGTGGACTCCCCGAAGAAGAGCGGGGCGAAGGTGGAGGCGCAACCCAACTGCTGCGGGGTGACCTGGTCCGGCGACAAGCAGTTGTTCTTCCAGGGGCTGGCCATCGGCGACAAGGTCAGCGTGACGGTGCAGATCCCGGCCGACGGCACCTGGCGTTTCGCCGCGGTACGCACCACCTCCCTCGACTACGCCAACACCGTCTTCGCCATCGACGGCAACCAGGTCGGTGGCACGTTCCTCGGCTTCACGCCGACCGTGCGAAAGACGGAGTTCCTGGACGTCGGCACGGTTCAGCTCGCCAAGGGCCCACACCAGGTCACGCTGCTGGTGGTCGGCAAGACGCAGGGCACGAACCGCTACTTCGCGGGCGTCGACGAGATCCGGTTCACCGAGATCGTGGCGCAGGCCGTGGCGCGATGAGTGGTCGGCAGAAGGCGCTGCTGGGGCTGCTCGCCGTCCTGCTGGTGGCGCTCTTCGTGGTCGCGGTCGGCGCGGGCCGCGACGACCGGGGCGATCCGGGGGCCCGGCACGGGTTCGTCGACCGGTTGGGCGCGCTGGGCGGCGAGCGGTCCGCGGTGGACCCGGCGACTGTCAGCGCCGACTGCGCCGACGAGGCGGGCCGGCTGGAGTTCTCCGGCAGCTGCGTGGTGCGGGTCGCCGACCCCGGCGGGCTGCGCACCCTGGTGCTGCGCAGCGCGGCCCGGTTCACGGTCATTGCCCCGGCGCCCGGCGACGCCGACCTCACCATCCGCGACGAGGTCGAGCCGGCGGCGGACGGCACCGGCGCGGTGGCGAAGATCGCCGTCGACCAGGCCACCGAGGTGGGCCTGGTCTGCCCCGGCCTGGGCGGCTGCACTGTCGTCGTGGCCACGTCCTGACCCGACCTGGACCGAGAGGAAGGTGCCGCCGTGGGTGACCTGCGCAAGCCGTTCCTGCTGATGGCCATGCTCGCCATCGTCCTGGCGATCGGGGTGGAGCTCGGCGCCGGGCTGCTGCTCGGCGGCGCCGACGCCGGTGCGGCCCTCGCGGACAGCGCCGGCGCGCTGGACGTGGAGATCGACGACGTGTCCGGGGTCAGCGAACCGTCCGGCCGGGGCACCGGCTACCTGGCGTTGATCGACGCGGTGGCGGTCTGGAGCACCGGGCTGTTCTGCCTGGGTCTGCTGCTGCCCGAGCGCGTCCAGGGGCGGGTGCAGGGCGTCGCCAGCCTGATCTTCTCGATCATCCTGATCATCGTCGGGCTGATCGCGCTGGTCGTCGCGTTCGTGGAGCTGTCCATCATGGTGTCGCTGTTCCTGGCCGTCCCGTTCGGCACCCTGGCGTACCTGGCGCTGTGGGGGTTCTTCCCGGTCGGCGAGGCGGCGGTGCTGCTCGGGCTGGTGCTGCTGCTCAAGCTGGTGTGGGCCGGGATGCTGGTGCTGGCCCAGCCGCGTTTCCTGCAGAACAAGGGCCTCGTCCTGCTGATCCTCACGACCCTGCTGTGCACTGTCGTGCTGGAGTTCCTGCACAACCTGGTGCCGGTGATCCTGGTCAGCATCGTCGACGACGTGGCGGCGCTGGTCTTCGCGATCATCGCGATCATCTGGGGGCTGGTGCTGTTGATCGGCTCCATCCCGGCGATCGTCAAGGCCATCCGCGTTACCGCCGCCCTACCGACCCGTTGACGCCACCACCCGCCCCTCGGGAGCCGGGGCCTGGGCGGGGATCAGGTTGTCGGGGCGGACAGGTCCAGCACGGCGATCGCCTCACGGGTGTAGGTCTCCAGGTCGTCGAACCAGGGTGGATAGGACCCCCGCCGGCTGAAGAAGCGGATCGTGGCGCCCTGGAGGGCGAAGTCCTCGTCATCCACGTCGACGTGGATGGCGACGGCCGCCAGGAGGGTCTCCGAGCCCGGCAGGCCACGCGCCGCCGCCAGCATCCGGCGGGCGAAGTACAGCCCACGCGACGCCGCCCTGGGGAGGAAGTCGGCTGTCTCCCTACCCAGGTCGTCAAGAGACACGTGGACGTCGTTGATCTCGTACTCGCCCTCCCCGAGCGCCTCCGTCGGGATGTCATGCACGCGCTTCGGCCGATGCCCCACGAGGAGGAGCGCGCCGCTCGGTTCCACCGTCCAGCCCGCGTCGAGCGTGTCCTGCTCCAGCTCGGGAACGGTCGGCTGGTCGGTGGCGAAGGCCGCGCTGCCGAGCAGGCTCCGCATGGCGGCGTTGGTCCTCATCACGATCGTGGAACCCCCGTGGACGTGACTGCCCCATTGACGACTTTCTCCGGCAACGTACGTCATCTCGTCGCACCGGCGAACCGCACGGCCACCCGGATCGGCGCCGCGCCGCCCACCCGTTGACGTTTGCGGTATCGGCAGCGCCCGAGTGGATTGTCTGTGACCCTGACGGCGTGGACGAGACGCCGGGGCGCGACGCCGTGGAGCTGCGCGTGCACGGCATCTCCGGCGTCACCGCCGAACGGATCCTCGACCACCCGCTCGTGACCCGGGTCGCCGGGAACACGCACGCGGGCTTCTTCCGGCCCCGGCCTGGCAGCGGCACCGCCGGCGGGGCCACCGACGGGGTCGCCGTCGAGGCGTACCGCTGGGGTTCGCTGACCGCCGGCGCGGCGGTCCGGACGGCCTCGATGTTGCTGCTGCTGCCCTTCATGTTGAGCAACCTGGCGATCTGGCTCCGGCCGCCGGGGCACGACCGGTGGGGGCTACTCGGCGTGCTGTGCCGGTTGCTCGCCGGCACCCTCACGGCCACGTTCATGCTGGCGGCGGTGGGCGTCACCCTGGACCTGGTCGGCTGGCAGTGCGTGCCGTACCCCGGGTGCCGGGCCAGCCGCCCCTACCTGGCCTGGCTGAACAATCTCCCGGCCGGGCCCCGGCTGGCCCTGCTGTCGATCGTTCCCCTGCTGGCGCTGCGGGTCGTCTGGGCCATCGGCACCCGGTCGGCGCAGGCCTTCGAGGGGTTCGGCCCGTCGTCGGCGCAACGCCTGCCCGGTGAACCAGCCGGGAGCCTCACCGACCCCGGCTTCTGGCAGGACGAGCAGACCACGGGTTGGCTGCGGCAGCTCCACGTGGTGCTCGGCATCGGGACGCTGAACGTCGCCCTGCTCGCCGGCATCTCACCGGGTGGGGTGGGCGCGCCCGGTCACGGCGCGCTGTTCGGCATCGCCGTCGGGCTGCTCGTGGTCGGGGCGGCCCTGCTCGCCCTGCCCGTGCCGGCCAGCCCGGCGGGGGCCCGACGGTTCCTGCGCCCCCTCTGGGTGGCCACCGTGGTGGTGACCGTGTGCTGCCTCGGCTCGGCTGCGCTCGCGGACGCGACGCCGTCCGGATCGGGCAAGCTGCCCGGGTACGAGGGCGCCGCCGCCGGGGTGGTCGCCACGCAGGGCCTCCTGCTGGTCGTGCTCATGGTCGTCACGTACACCCGCCAGCGTGCCGCCCGCGACGACGAACGCCCCTTCCTGCGCGGGCTCGGCACCCCGATCGTGGCGGCCGCGGCGGTGAGCGTCGGCGCGGCCTTCACCGCGACCCTGGTCTACCGCGTCGCGGACGCCCTCGACCACGGCGACATCCCCGATCCGATCCGGCCCAACCCGCCGATCGTCGGCCCGCTGGAACCGCCGGTGGCCTACTGGTGGGCCGCGCTCGCCGGGCTCGCCGCGCTGCTGATCGGCGCGGCGGTGACCTCGGCGACCCTCCTGTTGAGCCGGCGGCGGCGACGGAGGCTGGCAGCGGGGATCATCGAGCGGGACTACCCCGACGTGCCAGCCGAGGACGCGCACCGGCTGCGCCAGGTCCGGGAGATCATCGCCCGGTCCCGGATCACCGAGGAGTTGGGCCCGGTGCTTGTCGCGTTCCTGCTGATCGCGTCGCTCGGGCTGGCCACCGTCGCCTTCGACGTGATCGGGGTCGGTCCCACCCAGCTCGCGGACCGCCTGGGCGGGCACGGTGGCGCCGCCGCCGTGCTCGCCGCGTACGTCACCGACGCCGGGGTCTGGGTGATCAGCCTGCTGGTGATCTGCCTCATGATCCTCGGTTTCCGCGCGTACCGGTCGGCCCAGACCCGGCGGGTGGTGGCGGTGCTGTGGGACCTCGGCACGTTCTGGCCCCGGACGGTCCACCCGTTCGCGCCGCCCTGCTACGCCGCCCGCGCCGTTCCGGAGCTGGCGAAACGGGTCACCGGGCTCGCCGCGCGGGGGCCGTTGGTCATCTCCGGGCACAGCCACGGCTCGGTGCTCGCCGCGGCCACCATCCTGCAACTACCGCCGTCCGTGCTGGCCCGGGTCTCCCTGTTGACCTACGGCTCGCCGCTGCAACGCACCTATTCGCGGCTCTACCCGGCGTACCTCGGGCCGCGGACGCTGCGCGACCTGGGCGGGCGGATCGGGTGGCGGTGGCGCAACCTGTGGCGAGACACCGACCCGATCGGCGGGCCGATCTTCCCTCCGGGCCCGCACGGAGCACCGCCCGGCGTCGACGTCGACATTCGACTGCGTGATCCCCGCAGCCTGACCATCGACCCGGCGGACACCGTGCCGCCGCCGATCGAAGGGCACTGGCCGTACCACACACAGGCCGCGTACCAGGTGGCAATCCGTGAGCTGACCGACCGGTCCGGCTGACCACCGGGTCCGCGCGGAGTTCACGGCACCGTCGTGACCAGGGCGGCGACACCGTCGCGGTCGAGGGTCCCGTCGGCCACCCACACCCGGTACCGGCCGTGCCGGCTCCCACCGGCCGGCACCACCGCCGGGCGGTCGAACGCGAACGCCACACAGACCCCCGGATACATCCCGGTCCGCACGAACCACCGGTCGTCTCGGCCGAGGCCCGTGAAGACCAGGGTGTACGCCCCGCCGCCCGCCCCTGCGCCGGTCAGCGCGAGCCACGGCGCCGCACTGCCGTTGACCGTCTCCTCCCCGGCCGCGTCGGCGGTGAACACCGCCGGTTCGCCGTCGGCGGCGGCCCGCCAGAAGAACCCCCCGTAACCGGCCCCGCCCGGGCGGCCGTTGGTGGCCGGGCTGCCCAGTCGGATCTCCCGGTCGTCCGGGGCGACGAGGACGGACTCCAGGTCGAGCCGCCAGGCGTCCGGCGCGACCACCGACGCGGCGACCCACCTCCGCTCGGTCAACAGCACCCCGCCGGCCCGGTCACGCCACTGGAGATCGTGTGCGTACCGGCCCGGGGACCGTTCGACCTCGCCGGTGTGCGCGATGACGCCGTGGTCGTCCCGCCAGGTGTAGCCGACGTCGCGGACGTAGGTGCGCCCGCCCCAGAGGTTGCTGCCGTCGACGTCCTGCACCGCGAGGGACGCGCCGAGGTGCCACACGTGGTCGGCGGGGAGCGCGTCGGTGACCACCGTTCCGCCGAGCGTGCGTACCGGGTGCAGGTACGGTCGGGGCCCGTGCCGCGCGTCCAGCGCCGGGTCGAGCACGTACTCGGCGACCTCCGTGGCCCCGACCGTCAGCCGCACCGGCTCCCCGCTCACGGCAGCTCCCGGCGGCCGAGAACGGCGGCCGACACCGGCCGGCGGACGGTGACGGCGTGCAGGGCGGCCACGGTGTAGCCGGCGAGGATCGGCACCGCGACCGGGGTGACCAGGACGGTGAGCAGCCCGGCCAGCGCGACGACCCCGGTGAGCGCGGCCCAGCGGGTGGGCGCGTCGAGGCAGGCGCGGGCGGCGGACCGGGCCGAGGCCCGCCACCGCCCGCCCCCGTTGCCGCCCACCTCGACGACGACCAGCCCGGCGTACCCGGCCAGGCCGGCCGCGATCAGCGCCGTCGCCAGCAGCGCCGCCGGGCCGCCCGGCACCCGGCCGGTGGCCAGCGCCGCCAGGTCGGCGGCGAGCAGCGCCGCGCCGGCGAGCGCGAACAGGCTGACCGGCACACCGGGCAGCACCGAGCGGCCGAACCGGCGCACGGTCGTGCGCGCCGACGGCCAGCTGCCGGTACGCGTCCAGTCGTGCACCGCCGCGCTGGCCGTGCCCGCCGCCGCGGCGGCGGTGAGCAGAGGAACCGCCGCGAGGGTCAGCAGGATGCCGAGCAGCGCGAGGTCGGCGGCGTCGCGGGCCACGTCGCGCCAGTCCCGCCGTCCGCCGGTGTCGACGGGTTCAGCCCTTGATGCTGGTTCAGCCCTTGATGCCACTGGTGTTGATCCCCTCGACGAGCATCCGCTGGAACGCGACGAAGAACAGGAAGACCGGCAGCAGCGACAGCACCGACATGGCGAACATCGGGCCGACCGCGCTCTGGCTGGTCGAGTCGATGAACAGGGTCAGCGCGACCGGGACGGTGTAGTCCTCCAGTTGGGACAGGAAGACCAGTTGGCGGAAGAAGTCGTTCCAGGTCCAGATGAACGAGAAGATCGCCGTGGTGACCAGCGCCGGGCGGCTCAGCGGCAGGATGATGTGCCGAAAGATGCCGAACGGGCCGGCGCCGTCGATGCGAGCCGCCTCGTCCAGCTCCCGAGGGACGCCGCGCATGAACTGCACCATGAGGAAGACGAAGAACGCCTCGGTGGCCAGGAACTGCGGGATGAGCAGCGGCAGGTAGGGCCAGTCGCCGCCGACCAGGCCGAGCGTGCGGAACAGGATGTACTGCGGCACGATCAGCACGTGCTGGGGCAGCAGCAGCGTGCCGATCATGACGGCGAACCACATGCCGCGCAGCCGGAACCGCAGCCGCGCGAAGGCGTACGCGGCCAGCAGGCAGGAGAGCCCGTTGCCGATGACGGTAAGCAGGCTGACCATGGCGCTGTTGAGGAAGAACCGGCCGAAGCTGACGTCGAAGTTGGACCACCCGGCGGTGTAGTTGCTCGGGGTGAACCGCTCGGGCAGCAGCCCGACGTTGTTGACGATCTCCTCCTGGGACTTCAGTGAGGTGCCCACCATCCAGATCAGCGGGTAGAGCACCACGGCGACGATCGCCACCAGGATCAGCAGTCGCAGCACGGGCCGTCCGCCGGGTCGTCGGCGCGCGTTCGGCGGCGCCGTGGTCGGCGCTGCGGTCGTCGGGGTCACCGTCACCATCACCGGTCCTCCCCGTCGGAGTAGTGCACCCAGAACCGTCCGGTGCTGAAGAAGATCGCGGTGATGACCGCGATGGCGAGCAGGAACACCCAGGCCATCGCCGAGGCATAGCCCATGTTGAGGTCGGTGAAGCCGGTGATGTAGAGGTTCAGCGTGTACATCAGGGTGGAGTCGACCGGGCCGCCGGTGCCGTTGCTGAGCACGAACGCGGCGGTGAAGCCCTGGAACCCGTTGATGGTCTCCAGCACCAGGTTGAAGAAGATGACCGGGGAGAGCATCGGCAGGGTGACGTTGCGGAACTGGCGGAACCGGCCGGCCCCGTCGACCGACGCGGCCTCGTACAGCTCGGTGGGCACCTGCTTGAGCCCGGCCAGGAAGATCACCATCGGTGCGCCGAACTGCCAGATGGCCAGCACCATCAGTGTTTCGAGGGCCCAGTCGGGGTCGTTGACCCACGGTTTGCCGGTGATGCCGAAGAGGCTCAGCAGCGAGTTGAACGCGCCGTCGCGGTTGAACATGTTGACCCAGACGATGGCCAGCGCGACGCTGCCACCGAGCAGGGACGGCAGGTAGAACAGCCCGCGGAACACCCCGACGCCGCGCCAGGCGCGGTTGAGCAGCAGCGCCACGCCGAGCGCCGCGGCCAGCTTCAGCGGTACGGCGATCAGCGCGAAGGTCAGGGTGACCCGCACCGCGTGCCAGTACGACGGGTCGGCGGTGAACATCCGTTCGTAGTTGGCCAGCCCCACCCACTCCACCTCGGAGAAGGGGGTGAGGATGTCGTAGTTGGTGAAGCTCAGGTAGAGCGACAGCAGCATGGGGATTGCCGTGACACCCATCAGGCCGATGAGCCACGGCGACAGGAAGACGTACCCCGCCAGACCTTCGCTGTGCCGGAAGCGTCCGGGCCCACGCCTCTCAGCGTGGGCCCGGTCGGATCCGGGGCCGCGTCGGGTCGGGTCGGGCGCCGTGGTCAACGCCACGAACAGCTCCTCTCCTCGCCTTGCGGCGCGGTCAGGCGATGGCGGACTTGCACGCCTCGATGTACTGGGTGGCTGCCTCGGCGGTGGTGGCCCGGCCGTACTGCGCGTTCTCGGCAGCCTTGATCAGCTCGGAACGCACCTTGCTGTGTCCCTTGATCGGCACCTGCGGTGACTTGCCGAACTTCTGGGTCAGCTCCGCCTCGACGGCGATCGACTGCTTCATGGCCGGGTCGGTGGTGTCGTCGCTGACCACCCGGCGCAGGTCCTGGTTGGACGGCAGACCGCGGTCGGTGCCGAGCAGCTTGACCGCCTCCTGGTCGTTGTTCAGGAAGTTGATCACGTCGACCGCGACGTCCTTGTTCTTGCTGCCCTTGAACACCGACCAGTACATCGAGGCCCGGGCCCACTGCGCGCTCGGGTCACCGGGGTAGGCGATCACGCCCAGCTCGTCCTTGGTGTTCTTCTTCAGGTCCGGCATCTGGTTGGCCCAGACCCAGGAGGTCGCCGACTTGCCGGTGACCACCAGCTGCTTGGTGATGTCGCTGGAGTTGCCCTCGTGGATGACGTCGGCGGTCGGGGTGGCCTTGCGGTCCCGGGCGCCCTTCCACAGGTCGAACCACTTGGTCACGTCCTCGGCGGTGAAGCCCAGCTCCTTGCCCTTGTAGAGGTCCTTGCCCTGCTGGCGCAGCCAGACCCAGAACGCCTTGTAGTCGGCGCTCGGGTCCTGGGTGCCGGGCACCTTGGTCTTGGCGGTGACCTGCTCGGCCCAGGCGATGTGCTCCTCCCACGACATTCCGGTGGTCGGCTCGGGCAGGTTGTGCTTGGTCAACAGCGTCTTGTTGTAGACCAGGCCCTGGGTGTTCTCCCCGGCGGCCAGACCGGCGAGCTTGCCGTCGACCACGCCGTACTGCCAGAGGCTCTCGGGGAACTTGGACGTGTCCAGCTTTCCGGACTTCTGGTACGAGGTCAGGTCGAGCGTGGTGTTGCGGGCCGCGTACTCGGCCAGGTAGTTGTCGTCGATCTGGAACAGGTCCGGCGGGTTGCCGCCGGCGGTGAGGGTGGCCAGCTTGTCGAAGTAGCCCTGATTGGCCTGCCAGGTCTTCTCGAACGTCACGTTCGGGTGCTTCTTGGTGTAGAGCGCGAGGGCGTCCTCGGTCAGCTTGGCCCGGGCGTCGCCGCCCCACCAGAAGATGGAGAGCTTGACCGGGGCGTTCGGGTCGGCGGCGCCGCCGTCGTCGTCTCCGCAGGCAGCGGCCCCGAACATCAGCGGCGCGGCGACCGTCACGGCGAGCAGGCCGCGCAGCAGGCGCCGCCGAGGCAGCGCGGTACGGTGATTGCGCCCGGCAGGCGCGTTAGTGGTGGGGGGCGTTGCGGGGTGCATGTGCGCTCACTCCTCGGCATTAGGAGGCGACGGCGTCACCGGTGGCCGCGGTCGGGATGCCCGGGCCCGCAGGGCAATGCGGGTCCGGGCCACGCGGCGCGGCCAGGGGACGTGCCGGTCGGGCGTACGGGCCCGGGCCGGTCGAGTCGCGGATGACCAGGTCGGTCTGGAGCATTACCTGTGCGGTGGTACGACGAACGCCGAGCGCCGTGCCGGCACCGGACCCCCGCGCACCGCGCGGTGACTCGATGTCCTGTTGCAGCAGCATGTCGACGGCCGTCCGGCCGGCGGCCCCGGTGGGTGTGGCCACCGTCGTCAGTTTGGGGCGGGTCAGCCGGCTCAGGGTGATGTCGTCGACCCCGACGACGCTCACCTCCTGCGGCACCCGGACCCCGAGCGCGTCCAGCCCTTCGATCAGGCCGATCGCCATCAGGTCGTTGTAGGCGAGCACTGCCGACACGCCGCTGCGTCGCACCTGCTCGGCGACGGCGGAGCCGCCGACCTCGGTGGGCGCGTTGGGGCCGAGCACTGTCAGTTCCGCACCGCCGGCTCGGGCGGCCGCGCCGGCGGCACGGCGCATCTCCCGGTTGGTCCACGAGCTGCGCGGGCCACCGAGCAGCGCGATGCTGCGGTGCCCCAGGCCGACCAGGTGCTCGATCGCCGAGCGGGCGCCCTGCCCGACGTCCATCAGCACGCAGGGCAGGCCGGTCACCTGGCGGTTCACCACGACCAGTGGCACCTCGCGGCTGAGCTGCTCGATCAGGCTGTTGCTCATCCGAGGGCTGCACAGCAGCACTCCGTCGACCTGCTTGGCCAGCGCGTGGACCAGCTCTTCCTCGGCGGTCGGGTCCTCGTTGGTGTCGGCCACGAAGACGTGGTAGTCGCGGTGCCGGGCCTGACTCTCCGCCGCCTTGATCAGCGGCGGGAAGAACGGGTTCGCGATGTCCGCGATGATCAGCCCGATGTTGTGCGTCCGCCCGGTGATCAGGGCTCGGGCGGCACGGTTCGGCCGGTAGCCCAGGTCCTCCGCGCAGGCCAGCACCCGGACCCGGGTCTCCGGGTTGACCAGGTGTGGAGCGGAGAAGGTGCGGGACACGGTGGAGATGTGCACACCGGACGCCCGGGCGACGTCCCGGATGGTGACTGGCACGGCGACCCCTTCGTCCGATGTGGTGGCGGTCACGCAGGTGTGGCCCATTAATGCAAACGGTTGCGTCAGTGTCAACGGTCAATGGTTACGGCTTTGTTGCACCCACACTCCCCTTGGTGACCTGGGCCCCCTCAAACGCTGACAAATGACGCCGATCCCGCCGTCGTCGTTGACGCGAACGGATCGATCGTGATTACTTCATTGCAAACCTTTGCAGCATCACGGGAGGCGACCGCATGTCACCGAGAGCCGCCGGACGGGTCCGGTACGCCGTCGTGGGCACCGGCGCGCGGGCCGAGATGTTCGTCCGGGCGCTGGTGCTCGACCACCCCGACACCACCGAGCTGGTCGCCTTCGCCGACGTCAACCAGGCCCGGATGGACGCGCACAACCGCTGGCTGGGCGAGCTGGGTCATCGCCCGGTGCCCACGTACCCGGCCGGTGACTTCGCGGCCATGCTGGACAAAGAGCGCGTTGACGTCGTCCTGGTCACCAGCGTGGACGTCACCCACGACGAGTACGTGGTGGCCGCGCTGCGCGCCGGCCGGGAGGTCGTTACCGAGAAACCGATGACCGTGGACGTGGCACGCTGCCGGCGCATCCTGGACACGGTGACCGAGACCGGTGGTCGGGTGACTGTCGCCTTCAACTACCGCTACAACCCGCTGCACGAACAGGTTCGCCGGCTGCTCGCCGAGGGCGCGGTCGGCGAGATCGGCTCGGTGCACTTCGAGTGGCTGCTCGACGTCCGCCACGGCGCCGACTACTTCCGCCGCTGGCACCGCGACAAGGCCACCTCCGGCGGGCTGATGGTGCACAAGGCCAGCCACCACTTCGACCTGGTCAACTGGTGGCTGGCCGCCACACCCGTCGAGGTGTACGCGGCCGGCCGACTCTTCTTCTACGGCGAGGACGGTCGCCGGCACGGCTACGCCCGCGACTACGACCGGGCGCACGGCTCCCCCGCCGCCGCCGATGACCCCTTCGCGCTGCGACTGGACGCCCACCCCCGGCTGCGCGAGCTGTACCTCGACGCCGAGGCCGAGGACGGCTACCAGCGCGACCGCAACGTCTTCGCGCCCGGGGTGAGCATCGAGGACGACATGGCGGTGCTGGCGCGCTACTCCACCGGCGCCACCATGACCTACCACCTCACCGCGTACGCGCCCTGGGAGGGCTACCGGGTGATGGTCAACGGCAGCCGGGGCCGACTGGAGCTGGACGTGGCCGAGAACGACTACGTCGACCGGGGCACCGCCGGCGCGGTCAAGGGCGCCGCCCTGCACGGCGCCGAGGCGCCGGCCGAGGGCGGTGGTGCGACGCTGACCCTGCGCCCGTTCTGGGCCCCGCCCCGGCAGATCCCGGTGGAGGGCCGCAGTCGGCACGGGCACGGCGGCGCGGACGCCCGGATGACCGGGGTGCTCCTCGGCGGTCAACCCGACCCGTTGGGCCGCGCCGCGACCGCCGACGACGGCGCGTTGGCCCTGCTCACCGGTCTGGCCGCCAACCGGTCCTTCGAGACCGGTCAACCCGTCCGCGTCGCCGACCTGCTCACCCCCCGCTGACACAGGAGACGAGGAGCCCCACCCCGTGCCCACGTTCGACCACACCGACCTGCTCCTGCCGCCCGAACCGGGCCAGCGCGCGCTGGCCCGGGAGCTGTACGCCCTGGCGGCGGAGCAACCCATCATCTCGCCGCACGGGCACGTGGACCCGGCCCTGCTCGCCGAGGACCGCCCCTTCCCGGACCCGGCGCAGCTGCTCATCGTGCCCGACCACTACCTGACCCGGATGCTGCTCAGTCAGGGCGTACCCCCGGCGGATCTGGGGGTGCCCACCCGCGACGGCAGCCCGGTGGAGACCGACGGCCGGGTGATCTGGCGACGCTTCGCCGCACACTGGCACCTGTTCCGGGGCACCCCGTCGCGACTCTGGCTGGAGCAGACCTTCCGCACCGTGTTCGGGGTGCACACCCCGCTCGGCCCGAGCACCGCCGACGCCCTCTACGACGAGATCGCGGCCCGGCTCGCCGAGCCGGACTTCCGGCCCCGGGCGCTGTTCGAGCGGTTCAACATCGAGGTGCTCGCGACCACCGAGTCGCCGCTGGACGACCTCGCGCAGCACGCCAAGCTCGCCGCCGACGGGTGGGGCGGGCCGGGCGGGTCAGTGGTCACCACGTTCCGCCCGGACGACGTGGTGGACATGGAGTTCGAGGGCTGGTCGACCAATGTGGACCGGCTCGGCGACCGAGCCGGTGAGGACACCGGAACGTACGCCGGCTACCTGGCCGCGCTGCGGGCCCGACGCGCCGCGTTCATCGCCGCCGGCGCGACCTCCTCCGACCACGGCCACCCCACCGCCCGCACCCTGGACCTGACCCCGGCCGAGGCCGAACGGCTCTACGACCGGGGCCGGCGCGGCGAGGCCGACGCCGCCGACGCGGAGGCGTTCCGGGCGCACATGCTCGTGGAGTTCGCCCGGATGTCACTCGACGACGGCCTGGTCATGCAGCTGCACCCCGGCGCGGTGCGCAACCACAACCGGTGGTTGCACGCCCGGCATGGCCGCGACGTCGGCGGCGACATCCCGCAGGCCACCGAGTACGTGCACGCGCTCGCCCCGCTGCTGGAGCGCTACGGCAACGACCCCCGGCTGCGGCTGGTGCTCTACACCCTCGACGAGGACACCTTCACCCGCGAGCTGGCGCCCCTCGCGGGCGGGTACGCCGCGCTGCTGCTCGGCGCGCCCTGGTGGTTCCTGGATTCCCCGGAGGTGCTGCGCCGCTTCCGGGAGACGGTCACCGAGAGCGCCGGCTTCTACAACACCACCGGGTTCGTCGACGACACCCGGGCGTTCTGCTCCATCCCGGTACGCCACGACGTGGCCCGCCGGGTGGACGCCGGCTTCCTGGCCCGGCTCGTCGCCGAGCACCGGCTGCCGATGGACGAGGCCGCCGAGACCATCGTCGACCTGGCGTACCGGCTGCCCAAGCGGGTCTTCAACTTCGGAGGGGACCACCACCGGTGAGCGCGAGGAGTGCAGCGCAGCGGAACCCCGCAGTCGCGAACGAAAGGCAGGCTCAGTGACCGTCACCATCACCTCCGTCGAGGTGCACGACGTGCGGTTCCCCACCGCAGCCCGGGGCGACGGCTCCGACGCGATCAACCGGGGCGACTACTCGGCGACGTATGTGGAGCTGGGCACCGACGCGGGCCCGACCGGCGCCGGGTTCACCTTCACCAACGGCCGGGGCAACGAGATCACCTGCGCGGCGGTGCGTGCCCTGGCCCACCACGTGCAGGGGCGCACCATCGAGGAGATCACCGCCGAGCCGGTGGCGTTCTGGCGCTCGCTCAGCGCCGACGTGCAGCTGCGCTGGCTGGGCCCGGAGAAGGGCGTCATCCACATGGCGACGGGCGCGCTGGTCAACGCGGTGTGGGACCTGCGGGCCACCCTGGCCGGCAAGCCGATGTGGCGCTTCCTCGCCGACCTGCCCACCGACGAGCTGGTGGCCAGCGTCGACTTCCGGCACATCACCGACGCGCTCACCCCGGACGAGGCGGCCGCCATCCTCGACAAGGGGCGCGACGGGCTGACCGACCGGTTGGCCACCCTCGAACGTGACGGTTTCCCGTCGTACACCACCTCGGTCGGGTGGCTCGGCTACCCCGACGACAAGGTGCGGGCGCTGACCCGGCAGGCGTACGCCGACGGCTGGCGGGCGATGAAGATGAAGGTCGGCGGCCCACTCGCCGACGATCTGCGGCGGGCCCGGATCATCCGGGAGGAGATTGGCCCGGACGCGCTGCTGATGATGGACGCCAACCAGGTCTGGGACGTCGACGAGGCAATCACCGCGATGGCGGCGCTGGCCGAGGTGGACCCGTACTGGATCGAGGAGCCCACCCACGCCGACGACATCCTCGGGCACGCCCGGATCGCCCGCGCGGTGACCGAGTTGACCGCCGGCCGCTGCCGGGTGGCCACCGGTGAGGTGGCCGCCAACCGGGTGATCTTCAAGCAGTTGCTCCAGGCCGAGGCGATCGGGGTGATGCAGATCGACGCCTGCCGGGTCGGCGGCGTCAACGAGGTCCTGGCCGAGCTGCTGCTGGCGGCGAAGTTCGGCGTGCCGGTCTGCCCGCACGCCGGCGGCGTGGGCCTCTGCGAGTACGTCCAGCACCTGGCGATCTTCGACTACCTGCGAGTGGGCACCGGGCTGGACGGTCGGATGATCGAGTACGTCGACCATCTGCACGAACACTTCGTCGATCCGGTGCGGACCCGCGGTGGCCGCTACCTGCTGCCCGAACGACCCGGTTACAGCGCCACCATGGAGCCCGCGTCGATCGCGGAGTTCCGCTTCCCGGACGGCCCGGCATGGCGGTGACCGTCGGGGCCTCCCGGCTCGGTCTGGGCATGCTGCGCCGGCTGCCCGCCGAGGCCCGCCCGCTGATCCGGCCCGGCACCGTGCCGACCGGCGTCGTACACCTGGGGTTGGGCGCGTTCCACCGGGCCCACCAGGCCGTCTTCACCGAGGCGGCGGTCGGCGCGGCCGGCGGTGACTGGGGCATCGTGGCCGTCGCCCCGCGCAGCACCGCCGTGGTCGAGGCGATCGCCGCGCAGGACAACCTGTTCAGCGTCAGCGCCCTCTCCGCCGCCGGCAGTTCCACCCGGGTGGTCGGCGCCCTGAGCGGCGTCCGGCACGCGCCCAGCGACCCCGACGCCGTGGTGGCGCTGCTCGCTGACCCGGCGGTCCGCGTGGTGACCCTGACCGTCACCGAGAAGGCGTACCAACTCGACCCGGTGACCGGCCGACTGTCCCCGGACTCGGCGCTCGCCGCGGACCTGGCCGGCGGCGGACCGCCGAGCACGGTGCCGGGGCTGCTACTGCGCGGGCTGGCCGCCCGGGCCGCCGCGGACGCCGGGCCGGTGGCCCTGGTGAGCTGCGACAACCTGCCGGCCAACGGTCGACGACTGCGCGGCATGCTCGACCAGGCGGTCGGCCGGGCCGGCGGGGTGCCCGCCGGGCTGGTCGAGTGGGTGGCCGGCAACGTCACCTGCCCGGGCACCATGGTGGACCGGATCGTGCCGGCCAGCACCCCGGAGACGATCGAGGCGGCCCGGCGGGCGCTCGGCGTGACCGACCTGGCCGCGGTGGCCGCCGAGCCATACGCGCAGTGGGTGATCGAGGACGATTTCCCCGGCGGCCGGCCCGGTTGGGAGTTCGCCGGGGCGGTGCTCACCGACGACGCCGGCCCGTGGGAGCGGTTGAAGCTGCGCGCCCTCAACGGGGTGCACTCCGCCATCGCGTACCTCGGAGCGTTGGCCGGTCGGGAGACGATCGCCGACGCGCTGGAGATCCCGCACCTGCGCGACGCGCTGCGCCGGCTGATCGCCGAGGACGTGGCGGCCAGCTTCACCCCGCCGGACGGGGTGCGGGTGGTCGACTACGGCGAGCAGGCCCTCGCCCGGTTCGGTAACCCGGCGATCCACCACCGCACCCTCCAGGTGGCGATCGACGGCTCCCAGAAACTGCCGCAGCGCGTCCTGCACACCATCGCCGACCTGCGCGCGGCCGGGCGGTCCGCGCGCTGGGGCGCGCTGGTCGTGGCGTCCTGGTTGCGCTTCGCGCTGGGGTACGCCGACGACGGCCGGCCGTTGCCGTTCCAGGACCCACTGGCCGGGCCGATCCGGGCCGCGCTGGACGCCGGGGCGCAGAGCCCGGCGGGCGCGGTCGACGCGGTCTTCGCGCTGCGCGACGTCATCCCGATGGAGGTGGCCGAGGACGACGAGGTCCGCGCCGACGTGATCGCTTGGCTGACCGCGTTGGAGCGGCACGGCGTCGAGGCCACCCTGGCCGGTGCCCGGTGACCGGGTCGACCCGGACCGGTCGGCGGTGAGCGGGTCAACCCCGCCGCCCCGGGTGGCGGTGATCGGGGCGAACGGGCACGGTCGCTGGCACCGGCGGGTGATCGCGCCCCTGCACGCCGCCGGCAGGCTGCGGTTGGTCGCCCTCGTCGACGTCCGACCGGTGGAGGACGACCCGGCCGCCCCGGTGCCGCCCGGGGCGGCGGTCTTCACCGACCACCGGGCGATGCTCGCCGCCACCCGACCGGAGGTGGTGGTGGTCTGCACGCCGCCGCACACCCACCTGGCGATCGCCCGCGACGCCCTGGCCACGGGCGCCGATCTGCTGCTGGAGAAGCCGCCGGTGCTGTCGCTGGCCGAGCACGAGGAGTTGACCTGGGCTCTCACCGCCGCCGGCCGGGTGGCCCAGGTCGGCTTCCAGGCGCTCGGCTCGGCGGCCCTCACCGCGCTGACCGACGCGCTGGCCGCCGGTCGGCTGGGCACGGTCACCGGCATCTCCACCATCGCCGCCTGGCAACGGCCGGACGCCTACTACGCCCGCTCCCCCTGGGCCGGTCGACGGAGTCTGGACGGCCGCCCGGTGCTGGACGGCGCGCTCGCCAACCCGCTCGCGCACGCGGTGATGCAGTGCCTGGCGATCGCCGAGGCGCTCGCCGGGGCGACGCCCTGGCCGGTCGCGATCGAGGTGGAGCGCTACCGGGTCCGGCCGATCGAGGTGGAGGACACCGCGGTGCTGCGGGTCCGGTTCCGCGCCGGGCCGCCGGTGCTGGTGGCGGTGACCCTGGCCGCCGAGGAGTTCGTGGCGGGCGAGGTGGTGGTGACCGGTACGACGGGCCAGGCGGTGCTGGAGTACCCGACAGACCGGTTGCGGCTGCCCGGGGACGTGGTGACCCGCCGGGTTCCGGGGCGGCTGGGGCTGCTGGAGAACCTGCTCGCCCACCGGGTCGACCCGTCGGGCGTGCCACTGATCGCGCCGCTGGCCCGTACCGCGCCGTTCACCGCGCTGCTGGACGCGTTGCGGCCCGCGCCGGAGCCCCGGCTGCTCGACGGCGAGCTGGTGACCACCCTTGGCGAGGGCGGGGAGCGGGTCCGCCACCTGCGAGGCGTCGTCGACGTGTTGCGCCGGGCGGCCGAGCGGGGGGCGCTGCCGAGCGAGCTGGGGGTGCCGTGGGCGTCCGCCGCGTACCGCGCCGAGCTGGCCGGATAGCGGCAGACACCACCTGGGACGGACACCCACACACCAACGAATGGAGCGAGTCGATGCGCAGATTCCTCGGCGGCGCCACAGTGGTCGCCCTTCTCCTCGGCGCCACCCCGGCCGCCGCCGCTGCCCGTCCGGACGTTCCGTCCGCCGACCGGCTCTCCTGGTTGGCTGACCACCTCGGCCGGCAGACGCTGCCCGAGCGGGACGGTTGGGCGGCCGACGGCCCCGGCACCACCGGCGGCTCGGCGGCCAGCCCCGAGCGGACCCGGGTGGTCCACGACCGGGCGGAGCTGGTCGCCGCGCTGGGCGGCGACAACGCCGGCAACGCCACCGACGCCACCCCGAAGCTCATCTACGTCGACGGCGCCATCGACGGCTTCGAAGGGCCCGACGGCACGCCGCTGAGCTGCGCCGACCTGGCCGACCCGGGCTACCGGTTGGACGCCTACCTGGCCGCGTACGACCCGGCGGTGTGGGGACGGGTGCCACCGAGCGGGCCGCTGGAGGAGGCTCGGGTGCGCTCGGTGACCAACCAGACCCGGCAGACCCAGATCAACGTCGGGCCGAACACCACGATCGTCGGGCTGCGTGGCGCTCGACTGACCGGGCTCACCCTCATGATCGACCGGGCGTCGAACGTCATCGTCCGCAATCTGACCCTCGTCGACGCCCGCGACTGCTTCCCCGCCTGGTCGCCGACCGACGGCGAGGCAGGAAACTGGAACAGCCAGTACGACCAGATCTCGGTGCGCCGCAGCGAGAACGTCTGGGTCGACCACAACACCTTCACCGACGGCGACAACCCGGACAGCGCCCAGCCGGTGTACTTCGGTCGGCCGTACCAGGTGCACGACGGGTCGCTGGACGTGACGCACACCGCCAGCCTGGTCACCGCCTCCTGGAACCGCTTCACGGGTCGGGACAAGCTGATGTTGATCGGCTCGTCCAACACCGTCGGCCCGGACGTGGGCCGGCTGAGGGTCACCCTGCACCACAACCTCTTCGACGGCGTCCTGCAACGGCTGCCCCGGGTGCGTTTCGGTCAGGTCGACGTCTACAACAACCACTACCGACTCGGTGGCGACGACTTCCAGTACGCGCTCGGCGTCGGTGTCCAGTCGGCGATCTACGCGCAGAACAACTTCTTCACAGTGGACGAGGCGGTCGACCCCGCGGACCTGCTCTACGACTGGGGCGGTACCGCGTTGACCGAGCGAGGCTCCTGGGTCCGCCAGGGCGGCGGCGCGGCCCGACCGGTCGACCTGCTGGCGGCGTACAACGCGACCCATGACCCCGACCTGGGCGCGGACGCGGGCTGGACGCCCACCCTGCGCCGCGGCCCCGTCCTGCCGGCGCCGCTGGTCCCCGTCCTGGTGGGCCCGCTGGCCGGCGCCGACCGTCTGCCGATCTGACGGCTCGGCGCGCCCGCAACTCGGGGTCGGGTCGGCGACGTACGGGCTCATCGATGTGGTGAAGATCGGCTATAAGTGACGCATGGACTTCCCGCCGCACCTGGGCAGCATGCCGATGCACGCGATCACCGAGATCCACGGCGAACCGGGCCTGCTGGAACGTTTCCGGTTGGAGGTCCAGCAGTTCGACGACGCCGCCCGGGCGCGGTTGACCGCCGCGCTCGACCTCGCCGCCGAACTGCATCGCGACGATCGACGCGTCCGCGAGCCGTACCTGAACCACCTGCTGCGGGTGGCGATCCGGCTGATGCACCACTACCAGGTGCGGGACGTGGACGTGATCGTCGCCGGCCTGCTGCACGACGCCGTCGAGGACCACCCGGTCGAGCTGGCCGACGGCGACCCGGGCACCGACCCGACCGGGGCCGCGCTGGCCGCGCTCGCCGCGCGGTTCGGGTCACGGGTGGCCACCCTGGTCGCCGCGGTCACCAATCCGGTGTACGACCCCGAGCGGGACCGCAACGCGCAGTACCGGGAGCATCTGGCGGTCAGTCTGGACCGGGAGCCCTGGGCCCGGGTGATCAAGGTGTCGGACTTCACCGACAACGGGGTGGGCGTGATCCACACGGTCGGGCCGAAGGTGATCTCGTCGGCCCGGAAGTACCGCCCGCTGGTGCCGCTGTTCCGCGACCTGATCGGCCGGCCGGACACCCCGTTGTCGCCCGCGGTGAAGCGGCACATCTTCGGCCAGCTGGACCTCGCCGAGGAACGGTTCAGCGCCATCCTGGACCAGCCCGCCCCTAACTGACGGCGGCCGGATCACCCGACCGGGTTCCGTGACAAGTTCTCAGATCTGTCCGGAAGCCTCGGGCATTACGGTTGGTTTGCGCCAGATGAGAGGAAAACTCCCTCTCGGTTCGATTTCCCGGCGTGTCACCAATCGAGAGGATTCGGACCATGCGCGACCTTTCCCGTCGTGATCTGCTCAGGGCCACGGCCGTCGGCGCCGGAGCGGTCGCTGTCCCGAGCGTGATCACCGGCAGCTCGGCCATCGCGGCCGACGGTCCCGGGTGGCCCTCCGACACGAAGTTCCCGCCGGCACGGCTGACCGGCCGGATCGTCCGCCCGCAGAGCCCCGACTACGCGGAGGCCAGCCTCGGCTGGGACGAGCTGTTCGTGCACTATCCGCTGGTCATCGTCTTCGCCCAGGAAACCCAGGACGTGGTCAACGCGCTCACCTGGGCGCGCCAGCACAACGTCGCGCTGCGGGTCCGCAGTGGCCGGCACAACCTGGAAGGCTGGTCGAACGTCGACAACGGCATCGTGATCGACGTCAGCGAGCTGAAGGCCGTCCACATCGACACCGCCACCCGCACGGCCAAGCTCGGCGCGGGGCTCAACCAGTCGGAGGCGGTGACCGCCCTCGGGGAGCACGACCTCGCGGCGACGACGGGCACGGAGGGGACCGTGGGCCTCTCCGGGGCCACCCTCGGCGGTGGCTTCGGCTTCCTCACCCGCTACCTCGGGATGGCCTGCGACAACCTGATCGGCGCGGAGATCGTCGTGGCGGCGGGCGCCGACGGCGCGAAGGTGCTCGAGGTGGACCCGTGGAACTACTCGGACCTGCTCTGGGCGCTGCGCGGAGCGGGCAACGGCAACTTCGGGATCGTCACCTCCCTGACCTACAAGGTCGCTCCGCTCACCAGCGTCGCCTACCTTCAGGTGACCTGGCCCGGTCTCGGGGACCTGCACGAGGTCTTCGACGCCTGGCAGCGTGTCGCACCCTTCACCGATCCCCGGCTCGGCAGCCAGGTCGAGGTCCACCCGGATGAGATCCTGCTGTTCGCGGTGCTCGCCGAGGGGTCCGAGGCAGAGGCCAGGAAGCTGCTGGCGCCGATCCTGTCGATCGGCAACCCCACGGTCACCGTGCAGATCGGCGGCTGGGGCGACGTCTACGCCGGCTTCCAGATCCCGAACGAGGACGAGCCAGCGAAATGGAAGTTCTTCTCCCAGTTCACCCGCGAGCCGTTCCCGCAGAAGGCGGTCAGCGTGATCCAGGCGTTCATGGAGAAGTCGCCCTCGCCCGACAGCAACTTCTTCACCCAGGCCTTCGGCCGCGGGGCGCAACGGCAGGAGCCGTTCGGTGGCGCGGCCTTCCCGCACCGCGACGCGCTCTTCTACTCGGAGCCCGGCGTCGGCTGGGGCACCCGCGGCGAACCCGACAGCGACGACGTCGTGACCCCAATCGCGCAGACCTGGATCGCCGAGTTCAGCCAGGCGCTGCGGCCCTACGTGGACGGCGCCTACGTCAACGTGCCGAACATCGGCATGGCCGAGTGGGAGAAGGCCTATTGGGGTCACAACTTCCCCCGACTGCGCAAGATCAAGGCGAAGTACGACCCGCACAACGTCTTCCAGTACGAGCAGAGCATCCCGCCCGCGACGCACTGACCCGGATGATCGGCGGTGCGGGTGCCACCCGCACAGCCGATCTCCCCACCTCGGGCGCGTCGATCAGGGGTACGGGAGCACGGACCCGGACCTGCCGGCCCGCACAAGGTGCTCCAGCCAGGGGAGATTCCGTCCACACTGGCGCTGACGGCGGCCCGATCACCGGTCAGGAGAGTGCGGCTTCGTTCAGGACGAGGCAGAGGGGGTTCGGGGCGCTGGCGGCGAGGTTGCCGAGCACGGTGAGCAGCAGACCGTACCGATCGGTCGGCTCGTCGACGAGCAGCTGGCCGGCGTCGGTGATCAGCAGGGTGAGCGGGCCGGCGTCGAGCCGGTCCCGGAGCACGTCGGAGAGGGCGTCCCAGGTGTCCCCCAGGTACGCCGGCAGGGCCAGCGCGGCAGCGAGCGCGGCGAACAACCCGGCCCTGGTCCGCGTCGTCGCTCCGGCCAACACCACCGCGCCGGGCACGTCGAGGGCACCGTCGCGGCAGACGATCAGCCAATCGGGCATCCGACCCGCGTCCTCGTCGACCATCACGTTCCTCCTGATCTGACCGGGGCGACATCTGACCGGAACGACGACGCCGCGGCGGGGCCGACCGAGCCCGACCGGCCGGCCCCCCGGTCGGTCAGAGCCGGTAGAAGTCGGTGTAGTGGTTGGGCGAGAACCAGGTGACGCCGGTGCTGCGGTTCACCACGATCCGGTACGCGTCCCGGGCGGCGCCCTGGGTGCGCGGGTAGACGTCGTACTCGTAGTAGGTGGCGTTGGTGGGCAGTTGACCCTCGTAGTTGTAGAACTGGCCGCCGGCGAAGTTGGACTTCCCACCGCTCCAGGAGTACCAGCCACGGCTGGTCGGGAACCCCTTGGCGGACCAGCCCGAGCGGGCGGTGCGGGCGTCCGCGCAGCGGCTCATGGTGCAGGAGCTGTAGACCGCCGCCGAGGCCGGGTCGGTCAACCGGGGCGAGACCATGGATGGGCCGACCAGCGCGGCGGCGACCATGGCGAGGAGCAGGGCGAGGGTGGTGGTACGCCGGCGGATCGCGCCGAGCGTGGCCAGCGGGGACACGAGGGTGGACACAGGCTGCCTCCAGACCATCCGATCCATCGATCCGAGTGATTGTCGGATCGGACCCAGTCTCACCGCTGCCGGTCGGCGACAACACCCCTCGGCACCCCAACTGCTCCACAATGCTGGGTGAACCCCGAATGATCGTCTGTCTCGGCACGCCCGATCGGGAGCAGCGCGAGCATGCCGATGCTGACCCAGACGTACGCGTTGGCGCCCACGAGCCCCCACGGCCCGTCGGACCCGTTGGCGAAGACCCAGACCAGCCCACTGCACAGCACGACGTAGCCGGCGGCACCGACCCACGCCCGACGACGGGCCGTCGCGTCGATCGGCGGCCACGGCAGCGTGGACGCGGCGAGCACCACCAGCGCTGGCACCAACCACACCAGGTGATGCACCCAGGTGACCGGGCTGACCAGGCACGCGGCGACGCCGGTCAGCGCGAAGCCGGCCCGTTCGTCGCCGTCGCGCACGGCCCGGCGTACCCGTACCGCCCACACCGCCAGCACGGCGACGACCAGAAACATCCACAGCCGCCGGTCCGGGTGCGCCGGATCGAGCCGGGCTACCAGGCCGAGCAGCGACTGGTTCGACACGTACGCCAACTCACCGACCCGGTCGGTGTCCCACAGCGCCTCGGTGAAGAACGTGCGGCTGGCCTGCGGCGCGAACGCCGCCGCGACCACTGTCGCGCCGACGGCGGTGCCGATGGCCGTGGCCGCGGCCCGCCAACGCCCGGTGACCAGCAGATACCCGATGAAGATCGCCGGGGTGAGCTTGACGGCGGCGGCCAACCCCATCCCCACGCCCGCCAGTCGACTGCCCCGCTCCAGCAACCACAGGTCCAGATAGACCAGCGCCACCAGCAACAGGTTGACCTGCCCGAAGCTGACCGTGTCCCGCACCGGGTTGAGCCCGGCCAGCAGACAGCAGGCCAACGTGAGCGCGTACCAGCGGGTCCACCCGTGCCGCCGGGCCAACGGGTCCACAAGCAGGTGCAGCAGGAACGCGACGGCCAACGCGGTGAGCAGCAGGTTCGCCGCGATCGTCGGGTACCAGGCCAGCGCCGCCATCGGCAGCATGGTCACCGCGGCGAACGGCGGATAGGTGAAGCCGTACCCGTTGGCGGTGGTCCACTCGTACAGGTCGCCGCCGCTTACCCAGTGCCCGACCGCTCCGTGGTAGACACCGACGTCGAACCAGCCCCGATGCCCGGGCAGCACCGCGATCGCCACCGCGAGCACGGCGACCAGAGCGAGCACCGTCACCACCTGCCGCCGACCCGCGTTCATCGGGCCACCTCCACCGGGGCGGACGGCACCAGCAGGCGCAGCGAACCGACCGCGACCAACCCCACCAGCACCCCGGCGGCGGCCAGCACCGCCTGCGCCGCGTCCGGTCCGAAGCCACTGGGCAGCGCCACGAACGCGAGCACCACCGCGCCCAGCGCCGCCGCCGGCCGGGCCCGCCCGTGCGCCGCCGCCGCGATCAGCACCAGACCCCACAGCGCGTACCAGGGCCGGGTCGCCGGGCCGAGCAGCGCCGCCGCCACCAGCACCAACCCCAGCGCGTACGCCGGGCCGAGCCGCCGCCGATGCCACCACGCGCCCACCGCCACGGCCAGTACGGCGGCCACGCCCAACGCCAGGCAGAGCCGCATCGGGGCGTCACCCAGGTGCAGACCGAACCGCCCGGCCCCGCGCAACGCCACCCGACCCAGCGCACTGGAGATCGACCAACTGTGGCGGTACATCGGGGTGCCGAGCGCGCCGACCCACCCGTACCCGATGCCGGTGGCCCAGGTGACCACGGCCGCGGTGACCAGCGCGAACCCGGCGGTGCGGGCCACCGAGGTCGGCAGCCCGCGGTGGCGCGCGGCGAGCGACACGACCACCAGCAGCCCGACCACCGCCGGCACCTTGACCAGCGCGGCGAGGGTGACCAGCACGGTGGCCGCGCCGTAGCGGTGCTCGAAGGCGAGACTCAGCCCGGCCACCAGCAGCCCCAGCATCACCGCCTCGTTGTGCGCGCCCGCGATGAGGTGCAGCGGTACGAGTGGGTTGAGCACGCCCAGCCAGAGCGCGGCGGCCGGGTCGACACCACAGTGCCGGGCCAACCGGGGCAGGTACGCCACCAGCAGCGCCACCCCGGCCAGCGCCACCAGGCGCAGACCAAGCACGCCGAGTACCAACTTGCCGCCAGTCACTCCACTGACCATGGCCGCCACCGCGAGGAACACCGGCCCGTACGGCGCGGGCGTCTGCTGCCACATCTGCGGCACCTCACCGGCCAACGCGCCGCCCAACTGGGCCACCCCGTGCCGGTAGACGTCGATGTCGGCGAGAACCATCGCGCCCTGCGCCAGGTAGCTGTACGCGTCCCGGCTGAACAGCGGCGGCGCCACCAGCAACGGCCCCGCCCAGCAGAGCAGGGTGAGCGCGGCGGAGCGCCGGTCGACGACCTCGTCGGCCCCGTGCGGGTGCCGGCCCGCCCACCACCAGGCGGCGACGAGCAGGGTCAGGCCGGCGTACCCGCAGAGCAGACCCGGCCCCGCGAGCTGCCGCAGCGCGCTCCACCAGGCGGCGTGCGCGCCGACCGGGAGCGCACCGGCGGCCAGGCCGGCGCAGGACAACAGCGTGGCACCGACTCCCCCGAGCAGCCGGTACGCGACGACGGTCGGCAGTGTGCGCACCCGGGCAGGATGTCGTCCGCGGCTGACCGCCACGCGACGCCCGGACGATCACCAGGCGACGTCGCGATGTCGTACCGGCTCGGCCGTCCCGCCGTCGACGACGCATGGTCTGGTTCGTGTCGATATGCGGCCTGCTCAGTGACGGCGTGGCGGCAGGCATATCGGCCACCGGTTGTTAGCGTGAAACGCGGATCCGTGACCGTGGAGGGGTGCCATGACGGACGCCCCCGACGGGAGGCCGAGGCCCGCGGACCAGTGGCGGCACCGGGGCGTACGCGGGTTGACCATCGCCCGCGACGCCAGTGTGCGCGGCTGGCGGTGGTGGGCGCGAAGCTGGGATCGGCTGGTCGCCGCACTCCAGGACGAGGCGCCCGTCGGCTCCGCTGCCGCGCCGTCACCGTCCGGTCCACTCGTCGAACAACGCGACGCAGCCCGACTGATCGCGGTCCCGGCACGCGGATACGTCTACTCGTTCTACATCCGCGCCACGTTCGCCTGGTCGTCACCGGCCAGCCTGCGGTCCGAGGTGCTGAGCTGGTACGTGCAGTACTTCCAACCGAACGCGATCCAGCGGCTGACCCGGCTCGCCGCCGACGCCGCCCGGGACCTGCCCCCGCACCGGGCCGGTGACCTGGAGGTGGCGTTGCTGCGGACGCTCGCCGAGGATCCCCTGTGGCACTACCAACGGGGCGACATCACACTTACCTGCCGCCCCGACGCCGCCGTACGACTCGACGAGCGGATCATGCCGGCGCTCCAGCCGCACGTCGACCGCCTCGTCAAGCTGGAATATCAGTTCGACGAGCAGATCCGGAAGGCCCGGTACGCCGAGGAACTCAGCCGCCAGTGGGCGACGATCCTGGATGATCACTCGGACGACCACGACCTGGCCGACGCCCGCGACCACATGCTCACCGCGCAACGAGAAGCCGCACGATGGATCGCCGAACTCCTCCACCGTCACGCCAACCCCTCACCAGAGTCGCCACCGACGCCCCGAGTCCCCCCGAGTAGGTCCCCCGCCCCGCCCACCCCTGCCCCGGCCCCGCCGACCCCCGAGTGATTCCCCGCCGGTCCAGACGGACGCCTCGTCGACGAACAACGGCTCCGCCGCCCGCCAGGCTCGGCCGATGACCTCGGCCTGGTACTGGCTTCGAACGGGAACGGGCCCGCCGCACCCAGGCGTTGAGCATCCGCGAAGCGGCCATGACTGGCGGCTGCCGGAGCAACCACAGCGCCGTGTCACCCATCAGCGGCACGAGAGCGTGCTGGCGGACGTCCCCGGTCTGGGTCTAACCGCCGAAGCTCAGCGCCTGCCGCAGATCCACATCCAGGCTCTCGTTGTACTGCGGATCGGGCTCAGCCCCGGCAGTGCTGAGGACGGTGCTGAAAAAGCATCTGGCGCCAACGGCGAGGATCACGTGGAAAATATCCGTGTCATCGAGACCGTGGCCGCGCAGGCCCGCGACGTCGGCCTCGGTGACGGAGTTCGCATCGGCCGCGGCCTTTCCGGCGAAGTTGACGACTGCGACCTCCTGCTCGGAGAGACCGGCGCTGCCGTGGTCTGACGCGATGGCGGCGACGGTCGGCGCGTCGAAGAACTTGTCGCGTAGGACCTTTCCATGTGCCAGGCCGCAGTAGGAGGATTTCAGGGCCCGGGCTGCGGCGAGGGTCGCCAACTCATAGCGGCGCAGCTCCATCCCGGCCTTCACCGCGCCGTTGAGCTGCTGCCATGCCAGGTACACCGCCGGGTTGTGGGCGAACAGCCTGGTGTAGTTGGGCAGATAGCCCATCGCCTGCGTGTCGGTATCGAACATCCGCTCGGTGTCCGGCGACTGCTCTGCCTGCTGCAGGAAACTCATCCGACTCCTCCCCATGCTTGCCGGGACGGTACGCCGTTGGGACTGCGGACGCTGTCGGGAAATCGGCCGTGCACGCAGCCGGTCCAGTTTGAGGGTGACCTGGCAGCGGGTCCAGTTTGGGGAAGCGCGCGGTGACTCGATCCGCGACGTGCGTCGGGGTCAGGCCCCGCCGACCATCAGACGCGCTCGCCGGCGGCACCACGCCGGCCTGGCCAGTCGCAGCGCCCGCACCGGGTCGAGGTTGCCCGGGTAGAGCTCCAACCGCGCGGTGGAGGCGGCCCGCTCCGAGGCCACTGCGGCGAGCAACATCAGTCGCCGTTCGTCGAACGCCTCGGCCGCCCGCCGGGTGTGGTCACTGCCACGAGGGTACGCAGCACAGATCCTGGGAACAGCGCGCCGAACCATCGGAGACCCACCTGCGCAATCGTGGTGGTCACTGCGATCAGCCTGCCCCGCTTGGCTTGTTCGGCCCGCTCGCGGGCACGCTGCTCTGACACGACGAGACCCACCGCGGTCGCCTCCGCGAAGATGAAGCTCACTAGGAGAGTCGACGGATCAGCTGCGTAGCCATCTACCGATGGCGGATGACCGCCGCCGGTCTGGTCGACCCGGCGGCGGCCAATCGGGTCGGAGAGCGCCCGTCCGAGCAGGTAAGCGCTAGGAGGTGAAGGTCCAGAGGAAGTAGAAGCCGGGGGCGTTGGGGCCGTACTGGCGGTACTCGCAGTAGTACCGACTCCAGAGGCCGGTCCGAACACCCTCACTGCCGTAGCTGTTGCAGAACTGACCGTCGGAGTAGACGTTGCGCAGCGTGCCGCCCGGCGGATCTGCCGCAGCCGGAGCGGCGCTGAACCCGACCAATCCGCCCAGCGCCAGCGCCACCGCCGTCACCAGGGTCGCCCATCTGCGTCCGCGCATGAAGCCTCCTCCAGATAAATGTCCACGGTGCACAACGGTGCCGCGCCGAACCGAAGCCGGGACATCGAAGTTCATGAAAGTAAAGGCTTGCATGGGCACGTGTGGTTCGGCTCCCGACAACGGGCGGCGCTACCGCGACGATCCGCCAGGGATCTCCGTCGAATGGGCATCCGCCCTGAACACGAACCTGCCGCCGCGCCACGTGGGGGCGCCAGGACGGACGCCCTACTAGTGGGGCAATCACCGAGCACCAGTCGGTCAGGTTCAAGAAAGGTAGGTCATCTGCACTGGCTCGGGCCGCCGGACTGTCCGCCGGTCGGGAGGCCAGGGTGGCGACGGCGAGCCATGCCGGCAGAGCGGCACTGAACTTGAGACCGGCAAGCGCCTTGTCGGACACGTCGGGCAGGCAGATTCGGTCGGCCGCGCCTGACATGACCTGATGCACGACCGTGCGGTCCAAATCTGGCCGTAGCCGAATGGAGGCGTCGTCGTTCCGTTGAGCCGGATCGGCAAGTTCTCCGGCCACTGGTGACCGCGCGCCCCTCCCCTGGCGACCTGCTCGTCATCGACGGCCTAGCCTCGGTGCAGTTCGCCGGTGACCGCGCGCTGACCTTCCGCGCCGTCTGAGCGCCCGACCAGCCGACGTACCACGGCTGGATCTGGTTGACCGGCTACGTCATCAACCGCCGCGGTGACGCGACCGCCAAGCGCGAGGTTTACGTCCAGCTCGCCGGCCTCATCTCATTCAATGACGAGCCATTCGGGCGGCTAAAGCGCACAAAAGGTGCGCATTAGCCCTTGTCGTGCAGGCAGGCGACGACGACCCGGCTCGCATCAAGGCTTACAGGGGTGTGGAAGCAACCGCGACGGGCCAACGTGCCGAACCCACTGCGGTAAGCTATACGACACTTCCCTGGCGGGCTCCAGAGACTGAACACTAGCTTGCGGCAGAAAGAACCGCGCAATTTACATTGCCCGCACCATGACGTGCAACCGAGGACCACGATAGCCATAGGAGTTCAGTGGACTTCGACCCCTCCATGATGCCGACACGGGCACCGAGCATGATCTGGCGATCGATCCGCTTCCTCCGTTGGCGAAAGTCCAGGCGTCAAATCGTCAAGACCCTGATGGAGGAGTCTCTCCAGACAGCGATGTATCCGCACGCCCACGAGTCGCGGCAAGCCCAACTGGCAGCTAGCGAACTCTGGCTGATCATGCTGAGGACGCGTGTGCCAGGAGAGAGCGCACCTGCTGGTCTATTCTCGAAGGGCAGCGCCAAATCGGAGGACCTCATATACGGCAGGTTTCCTAGGTTTGGCATATCAGCCATCGATGTCAAGTCCAGGATATCCCATTGGGTCCGAAAAGCCGCGATGTCCGAGGAAGGGCAAGATCTGTTCGAAGTCCTCGATGCTGACACATTACAACCATTGGACGCCAAGCAGCTCGGGCTAGCGGTGTCGGAGATATTCCTGCAACGGCTTGAGGTTAGTCGATCACGCGATCGGGACCTCGAACTAGCGCGCCTCTGGCTGAGGGAGGAGATTAGGAAGCACGAGGAACAGGCACTTGCTCTTGAGCGACGGGGTGTAGAAACAGAGGCGACCCGCGCCATCGAGTTCTCCAGCGCCGCGGCAATCGGCGGAACTGTTTCTTATCTTCTCGACAATGTTGGCGTCCATGGTATCTATACGGTCGCAGCCGGATATGGCACGGCCGTCGCCGTCGCCCTCGGAAGCCGATATGTCGTACGGCGCAGACCACTCTTGCCACGCCAAGTCGAATATCGCCTCTACGTGTTGGAAGTCCTCTGCGCCTTCTTGCAAAGCATTTTCCGCATGCCCGTTGTGCGCTCCGTTCCGGTAGCAAGGTCGATCGTGCAGCAGGCCCTTTCATTCCAAAGTGTTGAAAGATCTTCGGTACCGGCACTTGACGGCGGGCGACTTCCGGACACTCGCGGTTCGCCGGGATTGTGGGGCACGCATTCCTCTCCGTTCTGGCAAGGGGACTTGGTCGTCAACGAGCCGCCGCCAACCGGGGCCTTCGAGGGTGCACTCATACAGCTACGCAGTGACGCGAGCCGGCTAAATGATCTTGGAACAGCAGTCACTGACCCACTGGTCCAAGCTGCCGTTATGCGGCTGGAAAAAGTTGCTACTACAGCCCAACACCCGGAGGACGTATACGGTGCCGTGATCCACGTCCTAGATGCGCTGTCCCGCTGAGTGGCCATGCGGGCGTCTGACGAGCCTCGTGGATCAGGCGATGACCGAACTCCGGTGGGCGTTGACAACCCAGGCGTCCGGTAGCGCGATCCACTCGTTGTCGCCCACCCGCACCACCACACCGTCCAGCTTGGGCAGCAGCGCCGGGACCTCCATCGGGCAGAGTAGCCAGACGTCCCCTGCCCCACCGCCCGCCGCGTCAGCCAGCTCGTGCAGCCGCTCCATCGCCCGGTACCGCGCGCCAGCACCGCCACGTCGTGCAGCAACACCGGCCCATCCGCGGCAGACAGCGAGTCGTGCAGAGGTCCTAGGGGCAGAGTGCCGAACCATCGGGGACCCACCTGCGCAATCAGAGCCGGGGGGATTTCCGCCTTCTCGGTAGTAGATTCGGCTTCAGTCAGAATGCCTGCGTCACGCAGCTCGCCAAGCTGTCGGAGGTGCGCGATCGGGTCAAGCGCAGTGTGAGATGTGCCTTGACCGTTTCCGGGCCCATCAATGCCGTCCGCCTCCCGCGATGGACCCGAGCGCTGGCCTTCCCGTCCAGGCCCACATCTCCAGTGCCTTGCGGTCGACGAGAGTGATGTTGAGCTGCCCTGCTATTTGGATGCCGTCGCCCGCGGTGAAGAAGCTGTTCGTCACGAGCATGCAGATCTCGCCACCGTGGATGACCCGGCAGGTGCCGGCGAACCGTTGGATCGCGGCACTGCCCACCCGGTTGCTGGGGCTCTGCCGCTTGCACTGCACCACGACGCGTCGGCCGTCGGGGGCGACCGCCAGGACGTCGGCTCCCCGGTCACCGGGGCCGCCGCACACCGTCACGTTCCGAAAACCGGACGCGACCAGGATTCGGGCGAACCACTGCTCGAACTCGGGCCCGCTCATCGTGTCGGTCACCGCGATCAGCCTGTCCCGCTGGGCTTGGTCGGCCCGCTCGCGGGCACGCTGCTTCGAGATGAAAAGGCCGACCGCGGCTGCTCCCACGACGAGGAGACTCACCAGGAGAGCGGACCAGTATGGGTGCCGCTGCACAAAGTCGATGACCATGCGGAGGAGCAGGAAGCCGACGACGGCACACAGCGCCAGAACGAAACCGTTTACCGATCTGCCGCCACCGGCGACGCGGCGGAGCGTCGATCGGCGCCGAACGCTGCCGGTGCGCCGCCTTCGGTAGTGCGCCCGAACCCGCGCGCCGCCCTTCCTGGTGTGTGACCTGACATACGGCACGACGCGCCTCCCCGCTCGAGGAAGCCTCAGTGTCGCGGCAGCGTCCGACAAACCGCCTGCACGGCCGTCGACAGTGTCCGATACCTGTCAGTCCGCGTCAGCCGCCATGCCACATGGGGGCGCTGCGGTTGACGGTCTGCACCACGATGGCCGGCTCGGTGAGGACGGCGACCAGGCGTCGGGACGCCGCGACCGCGAGTGGACCCAACGTCTGGTGCTCGATCACGGCGTGACACAGCTGGAGGCCCAGCTCGGCCAGCTCGCGTCGGCCCAGCTCGATCCGCCGTGGGTGCTCTCGCCGCCCGGCCAGCACCGCTCGGATGCGGCGGCGCAGTTCGGCCTGTTCGTCGGTGTCGCGTCGCATCACCTCGACCGACCAGCGCCACGTCTCGGCGAGGAGCAGCACGTCGACACGGTCGGGCGGTTGATCGGCGAGGAGCAGTTCCTGGTGGCAGACGACCAGGGCCATGGCGGGTTCACCGTCGTCGACGAGCAACCCGGCGAGTAGCCCCGCACCGATGGGTGCCGGCTCGCCGACGTCCTGGCTGGCAGCCGTACGTAACAGGTCCAGGCGGGTGCGCGCGGCTTCCTCGTCCCCGCTCAGGTGATGCAGGACGGCCAGGAACTCCTGCACTCCAGGAGCGGCCGGGCGGGTCGCGGAAGCAGACTCCGGTGTGACGCCGTTGGCCGCCTGGCTCAGCTCCTCGGCCGCGACGAGCAGTTGTGTCACCGGCGCGTCGTCCGCGATCAGCCGGGCGAGCCGCTGCCGCTGCGTCGCCAACGGCGTCGGCTCGGTGGGTGGTGGGATGAGCGCCAGCAGGCTCGCCAGCCCGGTCCACTCGCCCGCAGCCGCCCCGGCCAGCAGCGCCCGGCGCAGCGCCGCCACGGTGAGGTCGTCGGCGTGCCCGATGCTGGCGGCCCGTGTCTGCGTGACGTCGGCGAAGACGCCCAGCGCCTCCGGCCAGTAGCCGGCGCGGGCAAGCTCGACACCGAACTCCTCACGCAGCCGGCTCCCCCGTCGCGCGCTGACCGACCCGCCGGCGAGACGGCTCTGCAGGCGGCCGTGCCGAAACCGGTAGGCCCCTGCGCCGTCACGCAGCAGGCCGACGGTCTCGGCGTACGCCAGGAAGGCGAGCAGTCGGTGCGGTGTACGGCCACGGAGGGCGAGGGCGGCGCGGGTGAGGGCGAAGCGCATCCACGCCCCGCCCCCGCGCCGGTGCAGCCACCAGCCCAGCCCGAGCCCCACCCCGGCCCAGACCAGCGCCGGCAGCGGCGGTACGGCGGACAGCACCCCGGTAAGACGCAGCGCCGCGATGACGAGGAGCAGCCGGAGAACGCCGGTGGCGGCGCTGGCCAGCGCGGACGCGACGCTGGCGGCGCGGTCGGCTTCCAGGGTCTCGACCACGCTGGTCGCACCGAGTTCGGCGGCGGGCGCGGCGACGTCCACCCGCAGTCCGGCCAGGACCGCCCCGTACGCCCAACCCAACACACCGACCACGACGGCGGCCCGAACCGGGTCGGGCCACGGTGGCAGCCCCGGCACGCGATCCAGCAGCGCAACCAGTTGCGGAGTGGGCGCATAGGCCGTGAGGAAGCCAAACGTGAGCGGTGCCGTGAAAGCCCCGACGAACAGCGCACCGGGCAGCCCGACGCGGAACGCCTGGAGCCCCCCGACGAACGCCACCCGGCGCGGTCGTTCTCGACCGGCCCGACCTGAGCCGCGAACCAGCGCCACGACCGAGGCCAGCAGGAAGGCCGTGATCGCCAGGGCGTTCGTCTCGCGGACCAGCGCGTCGAGGAGATTCCGGGTCGGCGGGTGGGTGACCAGGTCCGCCGTGGCCGTGAGGGCGTCCGCGGAGAGGGTCAGCGTCAGCCACACCGCCACCGCGGTACGCGCACCGGCGACGAGCGCCCAGAACGGGCCGGGCTGCGCGTTCGCCAGCTGCCACCAGCGGAACTCCCGGACGTCGAGCGACTCCAGGTGCGCGGCGAGGAAGGCCAGGTAGCGCCGGGCGGTTTCGGGTTCCCAGCGCCGTAGCCCCTGGGAACCGCGGCGGGACCGCAGCGCGGCGTCCACCGCCCTGGTCAGCAGGTCGTCCTCGACGGAGCGTTGGCCGCGCTCGCGAGCCAGGGGCACGAGGTCCCGGGGATCGGTGCCCGGCTGGTCGAAGGCGCTGCGGGCCATCGCCACCATCAACGGGGTGGAGAGGGCCGCCGTCAGGTGCGGGGCGTCCCCGAGGGTGGTGGCGACGGAGGTCCAGTTGTCGACCTGGTGCAGCGGGGCCGCGTCCACCAGGTAGTCGGCGACCTCGGCGGGCGCCGGCGGTTCGAGCATGACCACGGCGGCGCCGCGCAGCTTCTCCCCCTGGGTCAGGTAGCGCTCGTAGACCGAGGTCCGGCAGGTGAGAACGAAACGCTGGGTCGGCAGGGCGTTGAGTTCGTCGAGGCAGGCGATCAGCCGGTCCTCGGGCACCTCGTCCAGTCCATCGAGGACTGGCACCACCAGGTCGGTTTCGATGAGGTCGCGCAGCACGGCGTCGCGGCGCGGGTGACCGGCCGCGAGCTGCGGGTAGCGCCGAGCGATCCGGTCGACCAGCCAGTCGTGGAAGCCCTCCCGATCGGGATCCCAGGAGTCGGCGGGGACCAACGCCGGTACCGGGGTGTCCGGCTCGCGGTGCACGGGCAACTCCCGAGCCATCCGCAGCGCGAGGATCGACTTGCCGGAGCCGGCCGGCCCCAACAACAGCAGCCGCCCGGAGGGCACGCGCCGGTAGCAGCTCCACAGTGTCCCGTCGCCACCGGCTAGGTCCACCGGGACGGCGGCGCTGGATCGGCCGATGGCCCGCCAGGAGGGGAGGAACCGGTCGGGAGCGGTGCGCCACCGCACCGGCAGCGGGTACGGCTCGTCGACGGTACGCAACAGCGCCTCGTCGGTCGGGTCGCGTCGGATCAGCTCCACGAGTTCGTCGGCGGCGGCGCGCCGGTGGGCGGCCGCCTCGGCGAGACCCGCCGTTCTGGTGCGAAAGAGCTGATCCAGCAGGACGTAGACGGCGATGACCCCGGCGACGACGCCCCAGGTCCAGTTGACCTTCTCGAAGTCGTACCGCAGCCACACCCACGCCGTGCCGCCCGCAGCCAGCGCGGCCACGACGCCCAGCGATCCCCACTTCCACCCGCGACGCCGCACCGCACGATTGTGGTCGACCCACGCCCGCCAGGACACCCCGCCCGCATCGGGCCCTCGGCACCGCCGCACTCAGGTGGCGGACGCCTCCGGCATCGCGGTGGACCGGTCGACCAACGCCTGCCGCAGCGTCGCGGACTGCTCCACCGACCCCCCGCGCACCCCGAGACTGTGCCGGGCGGCCCGGTAGTACCCGTCGCGGGCCTCGTCGACGCGGGTCAACATCCCCGCCACGTCCGACGGCGGCTCGACGATCCCCCTGGCGAGTCGTTCGACCTGCCAGATCGCGTCCCGCCAGCTGGCGGCGGCGACGACCGTCGGCTCGTCGCCGAGCAGCAGCAGGTTCTCCCAGACGATGGTGCGCCGAGCGTCCGCCTCAGCCAGCCGGACCAGCCCCTCCTCGCGGTCGATGGGGTGGCTCCGCGATCCCGGCCGGTGCTCGGCCGTCAGTCGCAGCGCCACCGCGTGACTCTCCTTGAGGGCGTGCGCGTAGTCGACGTACGCGTCGAGCCGCCGCTCGTCCCAGCGGACGCTCTGGCTTCGCCGCCACCGGGCGCGGTCGGCGAGGGAGGTGGCGAGGATCGTGCCCAGGGTGCCAACCAGGACGCCGAGGAGAGCCGGAAGTTGCGTCAGAAGATCGCTCACGTGGTCGAGGCTGCCAGCCCCGGGCAACCCTCGTCCGCCCCGGCCCGCGCCCGCGCACTGCCCGATCCTGGCCTGAATGATCAGTGGCAGCTCAGCAACGACGAAGGAACGCGGCTCAGGACGGGACGTCGCGGTGGCGGAAGGCGGCCACGCCGACGGCGAGCAGGGCCGCGGCCACCGCCGCCAGCACCACCAGGGGCAGCGCCGCCGGGTCGACAGCGGGCACGGCCGGCACATGGGTGTACGGCGAGACGTTGAGCGCGGCCTGCGGCAGCTCCAGCACCGCGCCGAGCTGCCCGAGGAGCAGGAAGACCAGCAGCGCCGTCCAGGACAGCACCACCGACCAGCGGGGCAGTAGCCCGAAGATCGCGGTCACCACCCCGGCGATCACGAGCAGGGCGGGCAGGCGCAGCAGCGCGGCGGCGCCCAGCTCGACGGCTTGGCCGAGCGGGTCTCCGGTGACGATGCCGTAGCCGAGGCCGGTGGTCACGCCGGCCAGGAGCAACAGGGCGACCGCGCCGAGTGTCGCGGCGAGCACCTGGGTGCCGAGCCAGCGGGTGCGGCTGACCGCCGTCGCGAGGGCTGCCTCCAGCACCCCGTCGGCTTCGTCCCCGCGTACGCGAAGCAGAGCCTGCACGACGTACGCGCCGATGGTCAGGGCGAAGAGGCCGAGCATCGCGGCCAGGTACGCGTTGATCAGGTCGGCTCCGCCGCCCATCGCGTTGATCGCTTCGGCGGCGGCCGGATTCGCGTCGATCATGTCGTCGAACTCGTCGGCGGCGACGCCCATGGAGAGACCGAGCACGGCCACGCCGACCGCCCAGCCGAGCAGCGTGCCGCGCTGCATCCGCCAGGCCAACCCGGTGGGGCTGAGCAGCCGTGGCGCACCGGTGGCCGGGCCGCGTCGGGGGGCGATCAGCCCCGCGCCCTGGTCGCGGCGCTCGGCGAGGGCGTACGCCAACGCCACGCCGGCGAGCAGCAGCGCGACGGGCAGGGCGAGCACCCACCAACGTTCACCGTCGAAGGCTCGTACCTGGTTGCCCCAGCCGAGTGGGGAGATCCACGACGGCCAGGCGCTCCGCACGCGGGTGCCGTCGGCGCTCTGTTCGCCGAGTACGTCTCCGGCGGCCCGCAGCACGAAGGCGAGCCCGACGGTGGCGGCGGCGAGCGCGTTGGCTCCGCGTGCGGTGACGGAGAGCTGGGCGGTGACCGCGGCGATCGCGGTGAAGGCGACCCCGACGCCGCCGATCGCGGCCGCTGCCGCGACGGAGCCGGCGAGCGGCAGACCGGCGCCGACCAGCGCGACCGCGAGCAGCACGGCGGCCACTGTGTTCGCCGCGACGATGACGAGCAGCGCGGCGGTGAGTGGCGCGTACCGGCCGACCACGTTGGCGCCGAGCAGTTCGGCCCGCCCGTTTTCCTCGTTCTGGCGGGTGTGCCGGGTCACCGCGAAGGTGCTCAGCAGCGCGACGATCAGGGCCAGCGTCACGTACGTCTCGGCAACCACCACGGCACCGAGGTCGGTGCCGTGGATGGGGCCGTTGAAGGCGCGGGCAACCAGGCTGGACGCCGAGGTGGTGGCGTAGCCCAGCCGGGTCTCCTGGTCCGGGTAGATGCCGGCGACGCTGCCGGCGAGGGCATAGCCGAGCAGGGGCGTGCCGAGGATCCAGATGGCGAGGCGGATCCGGTCGCGGCGCAGCACGAGCCGGGCCAGCAGGGTCGTACCGGTGAGGGCGCTCACCGGGCACCGCCCTGCGGGGCGTCAGCCTGCGCGTCGGCGTCCGAGGCGCCAGCGACGGGAGCACCCGATGCAGCAGCGGCGGGAGCGCCCGTGGCGGCGACGGCGGGAGCGCCTGTGGCAGTAGCGGCCGGGTCGTCGCCGTAGTGGCGCAGGAAGAGCTGCTCCAGGGTGGGTGGCGTGCTGGTCAGCGCGCGCACGCCGAAGCGGATGAGCCGGCCGAGCAGCTCGTCGAGGTGGGCGGGGTCGACCTCCAGGTGGGTACGGCCGTCGACCTCGTGCACGTCGTGCACGCCGGGTAGGACGTCCAGGCCGCTGACCGGGCGGGCGGTCTCGACGGTCACCGCCGTGCGGGTGAGGTGGCGCAGCTCGGTGAGGGTGCCGGATTCGACGGTGCGGCCCTCGCGGATGATGCTGACCCGGTCGCAGAGCGCCTCGACCTCGGCGAGCACGTGGCTGGAGAGCAGCACGGTGGCACCGGCCTGCTTGACCCGCCGGACCTCGTCCTGGAACACCGCCTCCATGAGGGGGTCGAGGCCGGAGGTCGGCTCGTCGAGCACGTACAGCTCCACCGGGGAGGAGAAGGCGGCGACGATGGCTACCTTCTGCCGGTTGCCCTTGGAGTAGGTGCGGCAGCGGCGGGTCGGGTCCAGGTCGAAGCGGTGCAGCAGCTCGTCGCGGCGACGCCGGTCGAGGCCGCCGCGCAGTTGACCGAGCAGGTCGATGGCTTCCCCGCCGGTGAGGTTGGGCCAGAGGCTGACGTCGCCCGGCACGTACGCGAGCCGGCGGTGCAGGCGGACCGCGTCGCGCCACGGGTCGGCGCCGAGCACCTGGGCGTCACCGGAGTCGCGGCGGAGCAACCCGAGCAGGATCCGGATGGTGGTGGACTTTCCGGAGCCGTTGGGCCCGAGGAAGCCGTGCACCTCCCCCTGCTCGACGTGCAGGTCCAGCCCGTCGAGTGCCCGGATGGCGCCGAACGTCTTGACCAGATTGCCGATCGAGATGACGGGCATGGCCCCTCCTGCCGTTGGCTGCGTCGATCGTCACCACTGTACTGACCGCTGGTCAGTCGAATCAACGGTGATCGTGCCCACTGGTCAGGACGTCGCTAGGCTGGCCGGCATGACCGCCGATCCCGCGGACGACACCCGCACCCGGATCCTGCGCGCCGCGCTCGACCTGTTCGCCGAACACGGCTACCAGCGCACCTCGCTGCGCCAGATCGGCGAGCGGCTGCGGCTCACCAAGACCGCGATCCTGTACCACTTTCCGGCCAAGGAGCATCTGCTCGCCGCCCTGGTCGAGCCGTTGGTGGCGGACCTGGAGGCGCTGCTCGACTCGGCTCGGACACAGCCCACCGAGCGGGCCCGGTGGACGGTGCTGGAGGGCTGGCTGGACATCATGCTCGCCCATCGCCGGCCGCTCGGCATGCTCTTCCACGACATCGCGCTGATCGGCCGGGGCGACACCTACCACCGCCTGATGGAGGTCGCGATGCGGGCCAACGACCTCATCGCCGGGCAGAACGCGGGGCGTCGCGAGCGGGTCCTCGCGGTGCAGGCGGTGGCCGCGTGCAGCGATCCGATCGTCTTCTTCACCGACGTGCCCGACGAGGTGCTGCGCGCCGACATGCTCGACGGCGTACGCCGACTGCTTTCCCCGCTGCCCGCTGCCGCCGCGGCCGGGCCGAACACGGACGCCGGCGCCGGGCCGCACACGGACGCGACCCTGGGGAGCGCGACCCCGGCAACGCCAGCGGGAGCGGCGGGCCGGCGTCGGCGGCCGGGACGGCCGCCCGCGCTGGGCCGGGAGCAGGTCGAGGCGGCCCGGCGGATGCACGCGGCGGGCACCCACTCGGTGGACGCCATCGCCGCCGCGCTGGGTGTCTCGCGGGCCACCGTCTACCGCCACCTGACCGCGCCATAACGAGACAGTTCCGGGACTGTTTCGAGACGGTTGTGATCCGGGGTTCAGGCCGCCAGCGTGGCGTAGCGGCCGTTGCGGTCCAGCAGGCTGTCGTGGGTGCCGGCCTCGACGATCCGACCGTGGTCGAGCACCGCGATCTGGTCGGCGTCGCGGACCGTGGAGAGCCGGTGCGCGATGGTGATCGTGGTGCGCCCCTGGGCGAGCACGTCGAAGGCCCGCTGTACGGCGCGTTCGGTCTCGGTGTCCAGTGCGCTGGTGGCCTCGTCGAGGACCAGGATGCGCGGGTCGCGCAGCAACGTCCGGGCGATGGCCAGGCGCTGCTTCTCACCGCCGGAGAACCGGTGGCCGCGTGAGCCGACCATGGTGTCGTACCCGTCGGGCAGCCCGGCGATCAGGTCGTGGATCTGGGCGGCGCGGGCGGCGTCCTCGATCTCGGTGTCGGTGGCCTCCGGCCGGGCGTAGCGCAGGTTCTCCCGGACGGTGGTGTGCAGCAGGTACGTCTCCTGGCTGACCACGCCGACGATCGCGGCCAGGTCGGCCAGGCGAAGGTCGCGCAGGTCGACGCCGTCGACGGTGATCCGGCCGGCGGTCGGGTCGTGCAGCCGGCTGACCAGCCCGGCGAGGGTGCTCTTGCCGGAGCCGGTCTCGCCGACCAGGGCGAGGCTGGTGCCGGCGGGCACGTCGAGGGTGATCCCGGCGAGGGCGGCGGTGTCGCTACCCGGATAGCCGAAGGTGACGTCCTCCAGGCGCAGGTGGCCGCGCACGCGGGCAGGGTCGAGGCGGACCGGCTCGGTGGGGTCGGCCACGTCGACCGGCAGGTCCAGGTATTCGAAGATCCGGGCGAAGAGCGCCAGCGACGCGGTGAGCGAGACACCCACGTTGAGCAGCCCCATCAGCGGCCGGAACAGACCGCCCTGCAGGGCCGTGAAGGCGACCAGGGTGCCGATGCTCAGCGTGCCGGCGGTGCCGGGCAGCCCGGCGGCGAGGTAGATGACCGCCGGTACGGCGGCGAAGATGATGCTCATCGAGGCCATCCGCCAGCGGCCGGCCAGCTCGCTGCGCAGCTCCAGGTCGACCAGGCGGGCCGAGGAGGCGGTGAACCGGTCGATCAGCGCGGGGCCGGTGCCGAGGGTCTTGGCCAGCTGTATGCCACTGATCGAGAGCCCCTCCTCGACGGTGACGTTGAGGTCGGCGAGTTCGCGTTGGCGCTGGGCGGTGATCTCGCGGCGCATCCGGGCGACCCGACGGGTCAGCCAGATGGCCGGCGGCAGCACCACGAGCGAGACCAGGGAGAGCTGCCAGGAGAGCGCAACCATGGCGACCGTGGTGGCGACCACTGTGGTGAGGTTGGCGGCGACGGCGGTGGCGGTGGAGGTGACCACCGACTGCATGCCGCCGATGTCGTTGGTGATGCGGGACTGCACCTCACCGGTGCGGGTGCGGGTGAAGAAGCCGAGCGACTGGCGCTGCAGGTGGCTGAAGACGTCGGTGCGCAGCCGGTGCATGACCCGCTGGCCGACCTGGGTGGAGATCCAGGTCTGTACGACGCCCAGGGCGGAGGTCAGCGCCGCGACGGCGACCATGCCGAGGACCAGCCAGACCAGCAGCGTCACGTCGCCCTGCGGCAGGGCCCGGTCGATCACGGCACGCAGCAGGAACGGGGTGGCCATCGCGATGATCGAGGAGACCACGATGATCGCGGTGACGGCGGCCAACGCGGGCCGGTGGGGGGTGAACAGGCGACCGATGCGGCGCAGCGACACCTCACGGGCCTGCGTCTTTTCTTCGGCGCTGAGGGTGCGGTGGCCGCGGTCGCGGCCCTTCGGGGTGGGTTCCAAGGGGGCACTACCTTTCGTTGGCGATATTGCTGAGGTTACCTCATCATGAGGGAGCAACCACATATCCTGCTACCGTATTCCGGTGACCGAGCACACCGTCGACAGCGCCGACGACGAGAGCCTGGCGGAGACGTTCTGGGCCGTGGCGTCCCGTCTGCGCCGGCAGAGCCGCGACTCACTGGCGCCCTGGGACGTCACCCCCAGCCAGTCCCGGGCCCTCGGCGTGCTGGCCCGGCACGGCGAGGTACGCCCCGGCACCCTCGCCGAGCACCTGCGCATCGCGCCCCGCTCGGCGACCGAGGTCGTCGACGACCTCCAGACCCGGGGGCTGGTCGAACGCCGACCCGACCCGGCCGACCGCCGGGCGACCCTGGTCGCGCTCACCGAGGAGGGCGACCGGGTCAGCACCGCCATCCGGGCCGCCCGCCGAGCCGAGGCCGACCGCTTCTTCGGCCATCTCAACGACACCGACCGCGCCGAACTGGCCCGCATCCTGCGCACCCTGCGCGGCTGACGGGTTTGCCCGCCGCCCGCACGGGTAGCCAGCGGCCCCGTCCGGTCGGCGGGACCGGCCGGCACCGGTCGGGGGCGAGGTGACGGGAGGCCCGGCTGATGTGCGGGATCAGCGGGGAGGCGCGATTCGACGGCCGCTCGCCCGACGCGGCGGCGGTCACCCGGATGACCGAGGCGATGCGCTCACGCGGCCCGGACGACGAGGGTCTGTTCACCGACGGTTGGGTGACCCTGGGGCACCGCCGGCTGACCATCATCGACCTGTCCGACGCGGGCGGGCAGCCGATGGTCCGCGACGACCTGGGCCTGGCCCTGGTCTTCAACGGCTGCATCTACAACTACCCGGAGCTGCGCGAGGAGTTGCGAAACGCCGGGTACGCCTTTCACTCCACCAGCGACACCGAGGTGATCCTGGTGGCGTACGCGCACTGGGGTGAACGTTTCGTCGACCACCTGGTCGGCATGTTCGCGATCGGGCTGGTCGACCGGGTCCGGCGGCGGCTGATCCTGGCCCGCGACCGGCTCGGCATCAAACCGCTCTACCTCGCCGAGACACCGGGTCGGCTGCGGTTCGCCTCCACCCTGCCCGCGCTGCTGCGGGCCGGTGACGTCGACACCGGCATCGACCCGGTGGCGCTGCACCACTACCTCTCCTGGCACTCTATCGTGCCCGCGCCGCGGACGGTACTGCGCGGTGTGCGCAAGCTGCCGCCGGCCACCCTGCGGGTGATCGAGGCGGACGGGCGCAGCCGCGAGGAGGTCTACTGGCGACCCGACTACGTGCGCGAGCCCGCCGACGCGGGAATGGACGCCGCCGACTGGAGGGCCGCGATCGGCGACGCGCTGCGCGCGGCGGTACGCCGACGGCTGGTCGCCGACGTGCCGGTGGGGGTGCTGCTCTCCGGCGGACTGGACTCCAGCCTGATCGTGGCGCTGCTCGCCGAGGCCGGCCAGCAACACCTGCGGACGTTCAGCATCGGCTTCGACAGCCGCGACGGCGAGTCCGGCGACGAGTTCCACTACTCGGACCTGGTGGCCCGCGCGTACGACACCGACCACCATCGGATCCGACTGGCCGACGACGACCTGGTGCCCGCCGTCCGACGGGCCGTGCTGGCGATGACCGAGCCGATGGGCAGCCACGACGTGGTCGCCTTCCACCTGCTCTCCGAGCAGGTGGCGCAGCACGTGAAGGTGGCCCAGTCGGGGCAGGGCGCCGACGAGGTGTTCGCCGGCTACGGCTACCACCAGCCACTGGTCGAGGCGCCCCGACACGGCGCCGCCGAGACGTTCGCCGCCGCGTTCTTCGACCGCGGCCACGACGAGCTGCGCCGCATCGTCGGCCCGGCGTACGCGCTGGAGCACGACGCCAGCCGGGACCTGCTCACCGGGCATCTCGCCGCGCCCGGGGCGCAGACCGCGCTGGACGCCGTGCTGCGCCTGGACACTCACCTGATGCTCCCCGACGACCCGGTGAAGCGGGTGGACAGCATGAGCATGGCGTGGGGTCTGGAGGTGCGCACGCCCTTCCTCGACCAGGACCTGGTCACCCTGGCCGCGCACTGCCCGCCGGAGCACAAGGTCAGCCAGGGCGGCAAGGGCGTGCTCAAGGAGGTCGCCCGGGAGGTGCTGCCCGCCGAGGTGATCGACCGGCCCAAGGGCTACTTCCCGGTGCCGGCGCTGCGCAAGGTGGACGGCCCGGTGCGTGAGCTGGTCGCCGAGGCGTTGCAGGCGCCGGCCGCGCGCGAGCGGGGGCTGTTCCGCCCGGAGTACGTGGCACATCTGCTCGCCGAGCCGGACCGGGCGGAGGCCGCGGCCGGCAGCAACAAGCTGTGGCAACTCGGTCTGCTGGAGCTGTGGCTCCAGACCCACGACATCCGCTGACCCCCGGTGCACCCTAACGGGCGGTCAGGCGGCGGCGGTTCGGGCGACCAGGTCGCCGAGGACCGCGTGCAGATCCCCGGCGCGCTCCAGCACCCGCCGCTGCCGGGTGGCGCCGGTGCCGTCACGGCGTAGCCGGGCGAGCTGCGCCAACACGTACCCGAGGTCGCCGTGGCGCAGCAGGGCCGGGGCGATCACCGCCATCAGCTCGTCGACGAGCGCCCAGGCGGGCCGGGTGCCACCGGCACGCAGGTCGATCAGCTCGCCGTCGAGACCATCGTGGGCGGCCCGCCAGTGAGCCGCGGCGACCAGGCAGTCCCGGACGTTCGGGGCGCTCACCCCGGCGCGTACGTCGTCGGCGAGGGTGGCCACAAGGGACCGGACCAGCGCGGCGACCAGCACCGCGTCGTCCACCTCGGTGCAGACGTCACCGACCCGCACCTCCACCGTCGGGTACGTCGACGACGGCCGGGCGTACCAGTAGACCATCGCCGCGTCGAGCATGATGCCGGCGGCGATCAGCTCGTCGACAGTGCGGTCGTAGTCGGCGGCCGAGTCGAAGTACGGCGTCGGTCCGATGCTGGGCCAGCGTTCCAACTGCATCGAGCGCCAACTGGCGTGCCCGGTGTCGTACCCGTCGTGCAGCGGCGAGTTGGTGGTGATCGCCTGCACCACCGGCAGCCACACCCTTAGGTGGTTGCAGACCTGCACGGCCAGTTCCCGGTCGGGCAGCCCGACGTGCACGTGGCAGCCGCAGACCGCCGGGTCGTGCGCCACCGGCCCGTACCGGCGCGACATCGCGTGGTAGCGCGGTTCGTCGGGGACCGTCCGGTGCGGTTCGGCCACCGGGGTGGCGCCGACCGCCACCAGCCGGGCCCCGGCCGCCGTAGCGGCCTCGGCGGCGGAGCGGCGCAGCGCCACCAGGTGCGCGCGCAGTTCGGTGAGGTCGGCGCAGACCGGGGTGACCATCTCCACCATGCTGTGCCGGAACTCCTGGCGGCTCTGGTCCCGGGCGGGGCCACGCAGCGCGGCGAGCACCTGGTCGGCGACCGGGAGGTTCCGGCCGCTGTCCGGGTCGAGCAGCAGGTACTCCTCCTCCACGCCGAGCGTGAGGGTGGACAGGTCGGGTGCGGTGTCGACGGCTGTCGGACGGTACGCCATGGCCCCTCCCCATCCCCTGCTGCGGCGGTGCCTCGGGTTCCCGGCCGCCCCTGCGGCAAACGCGCCCTCAGGGCGTAGCCAGGGCCGTCGCGCGTGCGGTGAGAAAGGCCCGTTCGGCCGCGTTGTCCGTCAGGGCGACAGCCGTCCGGTACGCCTCGACGGCCGCCCCGCCCCGACCGAGCCGAGCCAGCAGGTCGGCGCGGACCACGTGGTAGACGTGAAAACCGACCAGATCGAGGCGATTCACCTCGGTCAGCGCCGCCGCCGCACCGGCCACCTCGGCGAGCGCGACGGCCCGGTTCAGCGCCACCACCGGGCTGGGGGCGACCACGGTCAGCTGGTCGTACAGCTGAAGGATCTGGGCCCAGTCGGTGTCGGCGGCCCGCCGCGCGACGCTGTGCACGGCGGCGATCGCGGCCTGGATCTGGTACGGGCCGGGCCGGTCGCGGCGCAGGCAGCGGCGAACCAACGCCTGCCCCTCGGTGATCAGGGTGGTGTCCCACGGGCGCCGGTCCTGCTCGGCCAGCGGCACCAGGTCGCCGTCGGCGGTGGTCCGCGCCTCCCGGCGGGCTTCGGTCAGCAGCATCAGGGCGAGCAGACCGAGCGCCTCCGGTTCGTCCGGCATCAGCTCGACCAGCAGTCTGGTCAACCGGATCGCCTCGACGCACAGCTCGGCGCGGACCAGGTGCGGGCCGGCGCTGGCCGTGTACCCCTCGTTGAAGATCAGGTAGAGCACCGCGAGGACGCCGTGCAGCCGGTCGGGCAGGTCGGCGTCGCGGGGCACCCGGTACGGGATCCCCGCGTTGCGGATCTTCGACTTGGCGCGGACCAGCCGCTGCGCCATCGTCGGCTCCGGCACCAGGAAGGCTCGGGCGATCTCGGCGGTGCTCAGGCCGCCGAGCAGCCGGAGGGTGAGGGCGACACGGGTGCTAGGAGCGAGCGCCGGATGGCAGCAGGTGAAGATCAGACGTAACCGGTCGTCGCGCACCGGTCCCTCCTCCGCGGGTGGGTCGGCGGCGTACAGCAGGGCCGCCTGGGCGTGCCGGTCGGCCCGGGACGCCTCGCGGCGCAGCCGGTCGATGGCCCGGTTGCGGGCGGTGGTGATGATCCAACCGGCCGGGCTGGGCGGCGGGCCGCTGCGCGGCCAGCGTCGCACCGCGATGACGAAGGCCTCCTGGACGGCCTCCTCGGCGAGGTCGATGTCGCCGAGGAGGCGGACCAGGACGGCGACCGCGCGGCCGTACTCCGCGCGGAACACCGCCTCCACGTCGGGCACTGTCAGTCGCCGGCCCCGCCGTGGAAGGGGCGCACCTCGATCGGCAGGGTGGTGGCCAGCGCGTAGCGGCGACCCCAGTGCAGGGCGGCGTCCAGGTCCGGCACGTCGATGATGGTCATGCCGCCGAGGTACTCCTTGCCCTCCACGAACGGTCCGTCGGTGATGAGCACCTCGCCGTCGCGGGGACGCAGCACGGTGGCGGTCTTCCGGCCGTGCAGCCCCTGTCCGAAGACCCACGACCCGGTGGACGCCAACTCGTCGCGCAGCTCGCCGAGCTGACGCATCACCCCGGCCAGGAACTCCGGCTCCGGCGGCACCTCACCCTGCGGCTGGTGGATGCTGAGCAGGTAGCGCGTCATCGTTCCTCCTCACGGGCGGCCGGCCCGTCGCCGACCTCTCATCCTCCACACGATCGGCCGACGCCCGAATCGACAGGCCGGCAGAAAGTTCTCGGCGGCCGACCCGGCCCGGTGTGTGCCGCGGCGGGAGCCGGTAGTCATGCCCGCGACGGTTGTGGGTAGACCATGGTGTGACCGACGGCTTGCGGGTGGTCGTGGTCGGCGCCGGCTTCTCCGGTCTCGCGGCCGCGCTGGCGCTGAGCCGCGCTGGCGCCCAGGTGCGGGTGCTGGAGGCCCGCGACCGGGTGGGCGGTCGGGTGCTGACCCGGTGGCTGCCCGAGCTCACCCAACTCGACCTGGGGGCGCAGTGGATCGGCCCGACCCAGGACCGGCTGTACGCGCTGGTCGCAGAGCACGGGCTGGCCACCTTCGCCTCGGCATCGGTCGGCGCGCCCACAGTGCTCTGGGCCGGTGAGCGCCGGGCCGAGCCGCCGGCGCAGGTGAGCCGGGTGCTCGGCCTGCTCGACGAGTACGCCGCTCGTCTGGACCCGGCCGCACCCTGGGCGACGCCGGAGGCCGCACTGTGGGACCGGACGACCCTCGGCGGGTGGCTCGCCACCACGGCCGGGGACGACGACACCGCCGACTACCTGGGGCGGCTGCTCGCCGGCGGGCTGCTGGCCACCGGCGCGGACGAGCTGTCGCTGTTGCACCTGCTGTTCTACCTTCGCAGCGCCGGCGGGACCGGGCCGTTGCTGGGGATGGCCGGCGGCGCGCAGCAGGACCGGATCGTGGGCGGGCCGCCGGCGCTGGCCGAGCGGATGGCCACCGCCCTGCCGCCGGGCGCGCTGACGCTGGCCGCGCCGGTGCGGGCCATCGAACAGACCGTCCACGGCGCGACGGCGTGGACCGACACCGGGCGCGTCGACGGGGACGCCGTGGTGGTCGCGCTGGCCCCGGCGCTGGCCGGCCGGATCCGGTACGACCCGCCGCTGTCCCCGCTGCGTGACGGGCTCACTCAGCGCATGCCGATGGGTTCGGCGCTGAAGGTGCACGCCGTCTACCCGGAGCCGTTCTGGCGTGCCGACGGGCGCTCCGGGGTGGCCACCGCCAGCGCGGGTCCGCTCACCGAGACGGTCGACAACTCCACCCCGACCTCGCCGCTCGGGGTGCTGACCGGCTTCAGCTACTCAGCGGACGCGGCCGCGCTGCGTCGCATGTCCCCGGCGCAGCGTCGGCAATGTCTGCTGGAGGCTTTCGCCGGCGTGGTCGGGTCGCGCGCCGAGGACCCGGTGGACCTCGTCGAGTACGACTGGTCGGCCGAGGAGTGGACCCGGGGCTGCTTCTCCGGTGCGCTCACCCCGGGCACGTGGCGGACGTACGGCCCGCACCTGCGGGCGCCGGTGGGGCGGGTGTACTGGGCGGGCACCGAGACGGCCACCCGCTGGAGCGGCTACCTGGAGGGCGCGGTGCGCGCCGGTGAGCGGGCGGCGGCCGAGGTGCTCACCGGTTGAGCGGCACGACCGCAGCCGGCCCGGTCTCGGCGGGACCGGGCCGGCCTCGGCCCACGGTGCGACCCGGCCGACCCGGTCCGTCAGACGTCCGGGCCGGCGCGGGCGCCCCGGTCAGGGGTAGGTGGTCAGGTACACCGTCTGGTTGGCCGCGTTCGCGGTGCCACCGGTGTTGTTGATCACCCGGTTGATGGTGCCGACGCCACCGAGCGAGACGGTGACCATGTTCGTGAAGCGCACGTTCGGGTTGGTGGGCACCTCGAAGGATCGTTCCTCGACCACCGCGGGGTTGACGTTGAAGTAGCTGTAGCTACCCAGTCCGAACGCCTGGTGACTGGTCACCGAATCGGCGACCTTGTACGCGGCGTAGCCCCGGGTCGACCCGTTCATCCAGGCCGCCTGGTTCGGTACGTCGTAGGGCAGCTCGTTCTGGTAGAAGTACGTCCGCCCGCCGTTGCCGTTCCAGATGGTCTGGTACTTCTGGTAGTGCTCGACGAAGAGGCCGTACATGGTGACGTTGTCGCCGTTGACGGTGAGCCCGGTGTCGGCGGTGTTCAGCGTCCACCCGGTCGGTACGCCGCTGGCGGCGTGATCGGCCCGCCACAGCCACATGTGGTCACCGATCACGTTGTCGCTGTTGACCGTCAGCGTGTTGGTGGCCCTGCCGACGTGCGGCCCGCCGATGCGGAAGAACACGTCGTGCAGCGAGGTCGGGTTCGTGGCGTGGCTCGCGGACGAGCCGGACGGCCCGACCTCCATCAGCACCGGCGAGTTCGTCGTACCGGCCTCGAACATGATGCCGGCCACCTTCACACCGTCCACATCGGCCACGCGCATGCCCACCGCGCCGTTGTCGGCCTGGATGGTGGCCAGGCCGAGACCGAGAACGACCGTGTCGGCCCGGTTGACCTGGATCGGCTCGGTGACGTGGTGCACGCCCGGGGTGAAGAGCAGGTGCCGCCCCTGGGCGAGGGCCGCGTTGATGGTGGCGGCGCTGGTGCCGGGCTGGACCACGAAGAACTGCGACAGCGAGATGGACGAGCCAGCCGGGGTCTTGTTGTACCAGCTGGTGCCGGTCGAGTTGGTGCGCAGCGCCGGCACGAAGACCCGGTATTCACCGGTGCCGTCGACGTAGAGGAACGGCTTCTCCCGTACCTGCGGCGTCTGCGGGATGACGGTGTGCGACGGGTTGGGGAAGCTCGGCGCGGGAGCGCCGTTGACACCCTGGAAGACCATGTTCCACACCGAGCCGGTCCAGCCGTTGCCGAACTCGCTGTTACGGGAGTACCACTGCTGCTGCGAGCCGGAGACGACCAGGCCGTCGATGCGGGTGTCGGCCATCAGGCCACCGCTGGACCAGCCGTCACCGCCGTTCCAGAGCTGGATCTGGTTCTGCGCGCCCCGTAGGTGCATCCGCCGGTACGGCGCCGCCTGGGACACCGCCCAGCGCTCCACGGTCTGCCCGGCGGGCAGGGTGACCGACAGGTTCTCGGCGGCCCGCCAGAAGTTCTGGGTGGCGTTGCCGCCGAACCAGAACGCCTCGGTACGGACGTGGCCGTTGAGGTTGACGTCGTCCGGGCTCATGCCGAGGCCGGCGACCTGGGTGAAGAAGCCGAGGTTGACGTCGGCGGTGTAGTTGCCGGGCTTGAACAGCACCGCGTAGCGCTGCGGGCCGAACTGGTTGGTCTCCTGCTGGGTGAAGAGGGTGTTCAGTCGACTCTGGATGGTCGACGTCGGCGTGCTCGGGTCGAAGACGAAGGTGTTCGGCCCGAGGTTGGGGTTGTACGGGTCGGTCGTGCCGACGGGTGGCTCGCTGGTGCCGCCGGTGGTGTTCACCGCCAGCTCCCAGAGCGAGTAGCCGTACGCGGTGCCCCGGGCGGTGCCGTACACCCGCAGGTAGCGCCCGCTGCCGGTGACGGTGAGGGACTGCGTGCCGCCGGTGGCCGTGGTGGTGGAGTAGATCGTCGTCCAGGTGGCCCCGTCGGCCGAGGTCTGGAGCTGGAAGGCCCGGGCGTACGCGGCCTCCCAGGTGAGCACCACCCGGCAGATGGTGCGGGTGCTGCCGAGGTCGACGCGCAGCCACTGCGGGTCGCTGGCGGCGCTGGCCCAGCGGGTGCCCGGGTTGCCGTCGACCGCCGCGGATGCCGCGAGGCCGGCGTCCTGGCTGGACGAGGCGGTCGCCGGGCTGCCCTGCGCGACGTTGGTGCTGCCGCAGGTCGGCGTGCTGCCGCCGGTCTCGCCGTACACCTGGAACTCCCAGAGTGAGTAGCCGTAGCCGGTGCCCCGAGCGGTGCCGTTCATCCGTACGTAGCGGCCGGCGCCGGTGACGGTGAGGTTCTGGGTGCCGCCGGTGCCGGTGGTGGTCGAGTAGATCGTCGTCCAGGTGGCACCGTCGTCGGAGGTCTGGAGCTGGAAGGCCCGGCCGTAGGCGCCCTCCCAGAGCAGGTTCACCTGGCTGATGGTGGCCCGGGCGCCCAGGTCGACCTGGAGCCACTGTGGGTCGCTGAACGTGCTGGCCCAGCGGGTGCCGGTGTTGCCGTCCACGGCGGCGGACGCCGGGGTGCCGGCGTTCTCGGTGGACGAGGCGGTGGCGGGGCGGCCCTGGGACAGCAGGGTGGGCGCGGCCTGCGCGGGCGTGGTGGCGCCGGTCGGGGTGAGCGCCGCGACCAGGGCCACGGTAAGCCCGACCAGCAGGTGCCGGACGACGCGTCGAGGACGCGGGCGTACGGATGTTGCACGAGATGTCATGACATCGCCTGTCGATAGGGGGCTACGAGGGGGTGCCGCGTGGATGGGATCGGCTCGCCCCGTGGCGCCGTGGGTGGTGCCGCCGATGCGGCGTCGCGGGTCGGAGAGCGCTCTCGTAGGAGTGTTGCGGCGAGATTGCGACGGCGTCAAGACATCGATCTATAACTTCGTTATTTATCCCGAGGATCTTTTTTGCGTAATTTGCCGGCGGCGTTGACGTCGTCCCCGCTCAGCGGCGGACGCCACCCTCGGTGAGGAAGCGGGCGATCGGGAGGGTTGCCGCGCCCAACGCCACCGCGTCCACCCCGAGCCGGCACAGCTCGATCGACGCCTGCTCGTACGGCTGGCGCAGCGCCTGCCGACCGGCCGCCTCGCGCACGGCCGGCAGCAGGTCGCCGAGGGCCATCGCCGCCCAGCCGCCGAGCACCACACGCTCCGGGTTGAACAGGTTGATCAGGTTGGCCACCCCGGCGCCGAGATAGCCGGCGGTGTCCTCCAGCACCCGTCGGGCGGTGGCCGAGGTCTCGGCGGCGGCGACCAGCGCGGCGATCTGGGACTCCTCGTCCTCGCCCGGCACCGGTCGACCCCGGCGTGCCTCCCGGTAGCGGTCGATGATCGCCTCGGCTCCCACGTACGCCTCCAGGCAACCGCGCGCGCCGCACCGGCAGACCCGGCCGCCGTACACCAGGGTGGTGTGCCCCCACTCCCCCGCACTGCTGGACGCGCCCCGGTAGGTGGCGCCGTTGGTCACCACCGACGCGCCCACCCCGGACCCGACCAGCGCGAAGACGGCGTGCCGGGCGCCCCGGCCGGCGCCGAACCACATCTCGGCCTGGCCCAGGGTCTTCGCGCCGTTGTCGATGTGCAGCGGCAGGTCGGTGCCGGCGCCGATCAGACGCTCCAGCGGCACCCGGTCCCAGCCGAGGGCCTGGGCGTGCACGACGGCCTCGATGCCCTGCTCGACCACGCCGGAGACGCCGATGCCGACTCCGAGCACGTCGCCGGGGGTCACCCCGGCCTGGCCGGTGACCGCGTCGATGCCGGCCAGCACGTGCCCGGCCACCAGGTCGGGCTCGGTACGGGCCGGGTCGAGCGGGTACTCGACGCTGGCCAGCAGGGTCATCGCGAAGTCGAACAGCTCCACCCGGACCCGGGTCTCGCCGACGTCCACGCCGATCACGAAGGCGAAGCGGGGCGCGATCCGCAGCAGCATGCTGGGCCGGCCGCCGTCGGACTCGGCGGCGCCGGCCTCGGCGACCAGCCCTTCGTCGATCATGTCGGCCACCACGTTGCTGACCGCGGGTTGGCTCAGCCCGGTGCTGCGCACCAGGTCCTGCCTGGTGAGCGGGCCGTCCAGGAAGAGCTTGGTCAGCAGGGCGGACCGGTTGCGCAACCGCACGCTGCGGTTGGTGGCACGCGCCAGCTCCACTCGTCACCTCGTTCCCGTCGGCCGTTCGAGGCGACTGTAACCGCCTCGTGCTTGACGACCCACCGGCCAGCAACTTTAATGACGACATAAATTAAGCCGTGATGTAACTCCCGGGAAACGCCGACGGACCCCGACGGCGCACCCCCGAACCCTGTCCGCAGCCGGCCCCCGTCGCCCGACCCCTATCGGTGACGAAGGCCGGCGGACCCCCACCACGCACCGGAAGGGCTGACCCGTGTCGAGACGACACCTCGGGATATTCACCGCCGCCGTACTGGCGGCCGCCTCGCTGACCGCCTGCGGAGGCTCCGGCGACGACTCCGCCGCATCGCCGAAGACGCTCACCTACTGGGCCAGCAACCAGGGCGCCAGCCTGGAGGCCGACAAGACCATCCTCCAGCCGGAGTTGGACAAGTTCGAGAAGCAGACCGGGATCAAGGTCACCGTCGAGGTGGTCCCCTGGTCGGATCTGCTCAACCGCCTGCTGGCCGCCGCCGCCTCCGGCAAGGGCCCGGACGTGGTCAACATCGGCAACACCTGGTCGGCGTCGTTGCAGGCCACCGGCGCGCTGGTCGAGTTCGACGACGCCGCCCTGCAGGCCGTCGGCGGCAAGGACCGGATCGTGCCCGCCGCGCTCGCCGCCGCCGGCGCCCCCGGCAAGCCGCCGGCCGCCGTGCCGCTCTACAGCATGGCGTACAGCCTGTACTACAACAAGAAGTCGTTCGCCGACGCCGGCATCACCGCACCGCCGACCACGTGGGAGCAGCTCGCCGAGTACGGCAAGAAGCTGAGCACCGGCGGCAAGTGGGGCCTGGCGATCGAGGGCGCCAACCCGTCGGAGAACGCCCACCACGCCTTCACCTTCAGCCAGCAGTACGGCGGCGAATGGTTCGACTCGGCCGGCAAGCCGACCTTCGACACCCCGCAGAACGTCTCGGCGATCAAGCGGTACATCGACTTCATGGCCGCCGACAAGATCACCAACCCGAGCAACGCCGAGTACGCGCAGAACCAGTCGGTCTCCGACTTCGCCAACGGCAAGGCCGCCATGCTGCTGTGGCAGTCCGCCGGGTCGAACCTGAAGACGCAGAACATGCCCGCCGACGCGTACGGGGTGGCCCCGGTGCCGTTCCTGGCCAGCCCGCCGGCCGGCGGCAAGAAGGTCAACAGCATGGTCGCCGGGATCAACATGGCGGTCTTCAAGCACACCAAGAACAAGGACGGCGCGCTGAGCTTCGTCAAGTTCATGACCAGCGACGAGGAGCAGACGATCCTCAACAAGACGTACGGCTCGCTGCCGGCGGTGAAGACCGCGGCCTCCGACCCGGCGTTCAGCGCCACGGAGCAGAAGACCATCCAGGAGACCCTGGTCACGACCGCGGCCCCGCTGCCGCAGGTGCCCGACGAGAGCACCTTCGAGACCCTGGTCGGCACCGCGATGAAGGAGCTGTTCGCCGACGCGGCCAGCGGCAAGCCGGTCACCGAGGCGTCGGTGAAGGCCAAGCTGACCGACGCGCAGCAGAAGATGCGCTGACCCAGGCGTCACCGGTGGCCGTGGTCGGGCGCTGAGCCCGGCCACGGCCACCACCTCCGAGAGGACCCTGATGGCAACCAGCACCACCGCGCCGGACGCCGACCGGCGCGAACCCCGGGCCGGGTCAACGGCCCGGGGGCCGGCCCGCCGACCCCGCGGCCCCCGCCGCTCGCTCCTGCCGTATCTGCTGCTCGCACCGGCCGTCGTGCTGGAACTCGCCATCCACGTGATCCCGATGGTCGTCGGGGTCTGGATGAGCCTGCTGGAGCTGACCCAGTTCCACATCCGCGACTGGTCCACCGCGCCCTTCGTCGGGCTGGAGAACTACCGGGCGACGCTCGACCTGAACAGCGCCGCCGGCAAGGAACTGCTGCACTCGTTCTGGGTCACCCTGGCCTACAGCCTGCTCTCGGTCGGGTTCGCCTGGCTGCTCGGCATCTCGGCGGCGGTCGTCCTGCAACGGCCGTTCCGTGGACGCGCGATCCTGCGGGCGCTGTTCCTCACCCCGTACGCGCTGCCGGTCTACGCCGCCGTGATCACCTGGAGCTTCCTGCTGCAACGCGACACCGGCCTGGTCAACCACGTGCTCGTCGACCAGCTCGGGCTGATGAACGAACGGCCGTTCTGGTTGATCGGCGACAACAGCTTCTGGTCGCTGCTGGTGGTGTCGGTCTGGCGCAACTGGCCGTTCGCGTTCCTGTGCCTGATGGCCGGGTTGCAGAACGTGCCCGGCGAGCTGTACGAGGCCGCCGCGATCGACGGCGCCGGGTTCTGGCGTCGGCTGCGCTCGGTCACCCTGCCGATGCTGCGGCCGGTCAACCTGGTGCTGCTGCTGGTGCTGTTCCTGTGGACGTTCAACGACTTCAACACCCCGTTCGTGCTGTTCGGCGGCTCCGCGCCGGAGCAGGCCGACCTGATCTCCATCCACATCTACCGCAGCTCCTTCAAGACCTGGGACTTCGGCTCCGGGTCGGCGATGTCGGTGGCGCTGCTGCTGTTCCTGCTGGTCGTCTCGGCCGCGTACCTGCTGATCACCAACCGTCGGAGGGACGACCATGCGTGAGACCGCCGGTGAGCGCTGGGGCCGGCGCATCGTGCTGACCCTGCTCACCCTCTTCGTCGTCATCCCGCTCTACGTGATGGTCACCTCGGCGGCGAAGCCGTTGCAGGACGTGCAGAACGGCTTCACCTGGTGGCCCAGCCGGCCCACCCTGCAACCGTTCATCGACATGTGGAGCACCGTGCCACTGGCCCGGTACCTGGTGAACAGCCTGGTGGTGTCCAGCATCGCGGCGATCTGCTCGGTGGCCGTGGCCATCTTCGCCGCGTTCGCGGTGAGCCGGTACCGGTTCCGCGGTCGAGGTGTCTTCTCGGTGACGGTGCTGTCCACGCAGATGTTCCCCGGCATCCTGTTCCTGCTGCCGCTGTTCCTCATCTACGTCAACCTGGGCAACGCCACCGGCATCGAGCTGTACGCCAGCCGTACCGGCCTGATCATCACGTACCTGACCTTCTCGCTGCCGTTCTCGATCTGGATGCTGGTCGGCTACTTCGACTCGATCCCCCGGGGTCTGGACGAGGCGGCGCAGGTCGACGGCGCAGGTCCGCTGCGCACCCTGTTCCAGGTCATCCTGCCGGCCGCCGTGCCCGGCGTCGTCGCGGTCACCGTGTACGCGTTCATGACCGCGTGGGGTGAGGTGCTCTTCGCCTCGGTGATGACCGACGAGGGCAGCCGCACCCTGGCCGTCGGCCTCCAGGGCTACTCCACCCAGTTCAACGTCTACTGGAACCAGATCATGGCCGCCTCGCTGGTGGTCAGCATCCCGGTCGTCGTCGGGTTCCTGGCCCTACAGCGCTACTTCGTCGCCGGCCTCACCGCCGGCGCTGTCAAGTGAGTCATCCAACCCCAGAGGAGAACCGTCCCGTGCCCGACCTGTCCAAGCTGCCACCCGACTTCCTCTGGGGTGTCGCCACGGCGGCGTACCAGATCGAGGGGGCCGTCGACGTCGACGGCCGGGCGCCGTCCATCTGGGACACCTTCTCGGCGACCCCCGGCAACGTCGACAACGGCGACACCGGCGCGGTGGCGTGCGACCACTACCACCGGTGGCCGGAGGACCTGGCGCTGGCGCGTCGACTCGGCGTGGACGCGTACCGTTTCTCGGTGGCCTGGCCCCGGGTGATGCCCGACGGCGTCGGGCGGGTCAACGCCGCCGGGCTGGACTTCTACGACCGGCTCGTCGACACGTTGCTCACCGACGGGATCCGGCCGTTCGTCACGCTCTACCACTGGGATCTGCCGCAGGTTCTCCAGGACCGGGGCGGGTGGCCGGAGCGCGCCACCGCCGAGGCGTTCGCCGACTACGCGGCGGTGGTCGCCGCCCGCCTCGGTGACCGGGTCGCCGACTGGAACACTGTCAACGAACCGCTCTGCGTGTGCTGGATCGGGCACCTGGAGGGGCGGATGGCCCCCGGCGAGCGCGACCTCACCCGGGCGGTGCACGCTTCGCACCACGTGCTGCTCGGGCACGGCCTGGCCACCCAGGCGATCCGCGCCAACGCCGCCCGACCGGCCTCGGTGGGCCTGGTGCTCAACCTCAGCCCGATCGAGGCGGCGACCGACCGACCCGAGGACGTCGCGGCGGCCCGCCGGGCCGACGGGCACGTCAACCGGTGGTGGCTGGACCCGATCCACGGGCGCGGCTACCCCGCCGACATGATCGCCACCTACGGGGTCGAGCCGCCGGTACGCGGCGACGACCTGGCGGTGATCGCCACGCCGACGGACTTCCTGGGGGTGAACTACTACTTCCGTCAGCTGGTGGTCGACGACCCGACCGGCGCGGCCCCGTACGCCCGGCAGGTGCCGGTACCCGGCTCGGTGGAGACCGCGATGGGCTGGGAGATGTACCCGGCCGGCCTGGAGCGGCTGCTCGTCGACGTGCACGAGGAGTACCGGCCGGCCCGGATCATCGTCACCGAGAGTGGCTCGGCGTGGCCGGACGAGGTCACCGCGGACGGCACGGTGGAGGACAAGGAACGCACCGACCACCTGGAGCAGCACCTGGCCGCGTGCGCGTCGGCGGTGGCCCGAGGGGTTCCCCTGGACGGCTACTTCGTCTGGTCGTTGCTGGACAACTTCGAGTGGGCGTACGGCTACGACAAGCGTTTCGGGCTGGTGCACGTTGACTACGCCACCCAGCGTCGGACGGTGAAGGCCAGCGGTCTGCGCTACGCCGAGTTGATCCGCGCCCACCAGCGGCTCGCCCGCACCACCGGCACCGCGACGCCGGTGGCCTGAACGGGGGCGGTGCGAGCGGCCGCCCGGGGTGTCGACCCCGGGCGGCCGTTCCCGTTCCGATCGAACCAAACCGCCACCGACCGTGTTGCCGAGTGGCTAGCCTGCGGCAATGTCCGCAGCACCCGACGAGGTCGAGCAGCCCGATCCCAAGGGGCGAATGTCCGCCACCGACCGGATGACGGCCTTCAGCGACGGCGTCTTCGCCATCGTCATCACCCTGCTGGTCATCGAGTTGCGGGTGCCCGAGTACCACGAGGGCGAGCTGCTCACCGGCCTGCTCGGCGAGGGCGCCTCCTACCTGGCCTTCGTGGTGTCCTTCGTCTACATCGGGGTGCTCTGGCTCAACCACCACGCGCTGCTGCGGCTGATCCGCGGCACCACGCTCACGCTGAGCTGGATCAACCTCGGCGTGCTCTTCGGCGCGGTGATCATCCCCTTCCCCACCGCGGTGCTGGCGTCCGCGTTCACCCACGGCGACACCGACGACCAGCGCGCGGCCGTCGCCCTGTACGCGCTGGCCGCGGCCCTGATGTCGGCACCCTGGCTGGTGTTCTTCGGCTACCTGCACCGCCACCCGGCGCTGCTGGAGCGCCGGGTCAGCCCCGAGTACGTGCGAACGCAGCGGCTGCGACCGGTCACCGGCCTGATCCTGTACGGGCTCAGCGGTCTGCTCGGCTGGTTCGTCAGCCCGCTGCTGGGCCTGATCGGCGTCATCGTCATGATCACCTATCACGCGGTCACCAGCGAGGGGCTGCCCCGCTGGCTGACACGTCGCTGACCGGGCGGAGTCGGAGCAGGTCGGCCGGGGTGTCCACGTCGGCCGGGGAGCCGACGTCGTCACAGGGCACCTCGACCACCAGGTCCGGCCGGTCGCGCAGCAGGTCGCGGGCACCCCGGTCGCCGACGGCGTACCCGCCCAGCAGCGGCCAGGTTCGTCGAGTCAGCAGGATCGGGTGCCCCGGCCGGCCGGCGTAGGTGGCGACCGCGACGACCGCACCGTCGGCGTACGCCGCGCGCACCCGGCGCACCGCGACCGGGCTGAGCAGCGGCTGGTCGACGAGGACAACGACGGCGGCCGGCACGGCGGCCTCCAGCGAGGCCAGGCCCTGCAGCAGCGACGAGCCCAGCCCGTCGGACCAGCGATTGTGTCGGACCGGCACCGCTCCGGGCAGGTCGGGCATCTGATCGGCGCCCGCGCCGAGCACCACGTGCACCGGGGCGCAGCCGCCGTCGGCGAGCAGCCGGATCGCGCGCCGCACCAGCGGCTCGCCGTCCAGCTCGACCAGCGCCTTCGGCCGGCCGTAGCGCCGCCCGGCGCCGGCGGCCAGCAGCAGTCCGGCGGTCACCGTCCTCACCTCCCGCACGAAGGGCTTTGCGTTATTCGCCCTGAGATATACCGACAAAGCTAGTCTGGGCCGGTGCAGGGCGGACCGGAGAACGCGACGACGATCGACGAGCGCCACTCGTCCCGGGTGACGGTCGAGATCAACGGCGCGTCCCGCGAGGTGACCCTGGACAACCGCACCACCCTGCTCGACGCGCTGCGCGAGCACCTCGATCTGACCGGGGCGAAGAAGGGCTGCGACCACGGCCAGTGCGGCTCCTGCACGGTGCTGCTCGATGGCCGCCGGGTGAAGAGCTGCCTGGTCTTCGCGGTCACCGTGGACGGCCGGTCGGTGGTGACCGTCGAGGGGCTGGCCGGGCCGGACGAGCTGTCCCCGTTGCAGGCCGCCTTCATCGCGCACGACGCGTTCCAGTGCGGCTACTGCACCCCCGGGCAGCTCTGCTCCGCCCGCGGCATGCTCGACGAGGTCTCCCGGGGTTGGCCCAGCGCGGTCACCGGCGACCTGAACACGCCGGTCGAGCTGACCGACGCGGAGATCCGCGAGCGGATGGCCGGCAACCTGTGCCGCTGCGCCGCGTACCCGCACATCGTCGCGGCCGTGCGCGAGACGGCGGCGTCCTCGTGAGGGCGTTCCGCTACCACCGGCCCGCCGACGTGGCCGAGGCGGTCGCCGTGCTGGCGGCCGAACCGCAGGCCGCCTACCTGGGCGGCGGAACCAACCTGGTGGACCTCATGAAGCTGGGGGTGCAGCGCCCCGACGTGCTGGTGGATGTGACCCGGCTTCCGCTCGACACCGTCGAGGAGCTGCCCGACGGTGGGCTGCGGATCGGCGCGACAGTCCGCAACAGCGACCTCGCGGCCCACCCGGTGGTACGCCGCGACTACCCGGTGCTGGCCCGCGCCCTGCTCGCCGCCGCGTCCGGGCAGCTACGCAACATGGCCACCACCGGCGGCAACCTGTTGCAGCGCACCCGCTGCGTCTACTTCCAGGACACGAGCAAGGCGTGCAACAAACGGGAGCCGGGCAGTGGTTGCGCCGCCCTGCACGGGCAGAACCGCGACCTGGCGGTGCTGGACTGGTCCGAGCAGTGCGTGGCCACCCACCCGTCCGATCTGGCCGTCGCACTGGCCGCCCTCGACACGGTGGTGGAGGTGCACGAGGCCGACGGCCCCCGCGACATCCCGATCGCCCAGTTCTACCGCTCCCCCGGCACCCACCCGGAACGGGAGACCACCCTGACCCGGGGCGCGCTGATCACCGCCGTCCGGCTACCGCCACTACCGGCCGCGCGCCGCTCGGCGTACCTCAAGGTCCGCGACCGGGCATCGTTCGCCTTCGCCGCCGGCTCGGTGGCCGCGGTGCTGGACCTCGACGGGGACGTGGTCCGCGACGTCCGGCTGGCGTACGGGGCGGTGGCACACCGGCCGTGGCGGGCGTACCGGGCCGAGGAGGAGCTGCGCGGTCGCCCGTTCAGCCCGGAGCTGGCGGCACGGGCCGCCGACGCGGAGCTGGCCGAGGCGCGACCGTTACGGCACAACGGCTTCAAGCTGCCACTGACCCGGGCCATCACCGTGCGGGCGCTCACCGAACTGGCGTCGTCGTGAGCACCGGAGCGGTCGGACGGGCGTACCCCCGGCTGGAGGGCCCGGCGAAGGTCACCGGCACGGCCCGGTACGCGGTGGAGTACCCGGTGGACGGGGTCACCTACGGCTGGGCGGTGCCGTCGGCGGTGGTGCGGGGCCGGATCACCCGGATCGACACGACCGAGACGCTGGCCTCGCCCGGCGTGCTGGCCGTGGTGCACCACGGCAACGCGCCCCGGATGGCACCCGGCCCGCAGCCGGAGCTGCGGCTGTTGCAGGAGCCGACGGTGCACTACCGGGGGCAGTACGTCGCCGTGGTGGTGGCCACCTGTCTGGAGGCGGCCCGCGAAGGCGCCCGACTGGTCCGGATCGACTACGACACCGGCCCGCACAGCACCGTGCTGACCGACGACCATCCCGGCCTGTACAAGCCGGACCAGGTCAACCCCAGCTATCCGACAGACACCGTCGAGGGCGACTTCGACGCCGGGTACGCGGCCGCGCCGGTGCGGGTGGACGTCACCTACCGGACCCCGGCGTACCACAACAACCCGATGGAACCGCACGCCACCACCGCGCAGTGGCACGACGGGCGGCTCCTGGTGCACGACTCCACCCAGGGCGCGACGCCGGTTCGCGCCACCCTCGCAGAGCTGTTCGAGCTGCCGCCGGAGTCGATCCGGGTCGTCGCCGAACACGTCGGCGGCGGCTTCGGCAGCAAGGGGTACGCCAAGGCGTCGGTGGTGCTGGCCGCCCTCGCCGCCCGGCACGTGGACCGCCCGGTCAAGCTGGCCCTGACCCGCCAGCAACTGTTCGGGCCGGTCGGCTACCGCACCCCCACCATCCAGCGGGTCCGCCTCGCCGCCGACACCGACGGCCGGCTCACCGCCATCTGCCACGACGCCATCAGCCAGACCTCCACCATCCGCGAATTCGCCGAGCAGACCGCCGTCTACACCCGCAGCATGTACGCCGCGCCGCACCGGCGCACCACACACCGGCTGGTCCGCCTCGACGTGCCCACGCCGTTCTGGATGCGCGCCCCGGGCGAGTGCCCCGGCGCGTACGCCCTCGAGTCCGCGGTGGACGAGCTGGCCATCGCAGTCGGCCTGGACCCGGTGGAGCTGCGCATCCGCAACGACACCGCTGTCGACCCCGACCAGGGGCGCCCGTTCACCAGCCGCAACCTGGTGGCCTGCCTGCGCGAGGGCGCACAGCGCTTCGGCTGGGCCGGCCGTGATCCGTCGCCCCGGTCCCGGCGCGACGGGCGCTGGCTGATCGGGACGGGAGTGGCCGGGTCGAGCTACCCGGCCCGGGCCCGGCCGTCCACGGCGACGGCCACCGCCCGACCCGACGGAAGCTTCCTGGTCCAGATCAACGCCACCGACATCGGCACCGGCGCCCGGACGGCGATCTGGCAGGTGGCCGCCGACGCGCTCGGGGTGCCGCCGGAGCGGGTGGAGATCCGGATCGGGGACAGCGCGCTGCCGACGGCGGCGCTGGCCGGCGGCTCGATGGGGACCGCCAGCTGGAGCTGGGCGGTGATCCGCGCCGCGCAGGCGCTGCGCGAGAAGCTGCGCGACGGCGGGCCGCCGACCGGCGAGGTGACCGCCGAGGCGGACACCACCGAGGAGGTGGGCGGGCAGCCCGCGCTGCCCCGGTACGCGTACGGGGCGCAGTTCGTCGAGGTACGGGTCGACGCGGACACCGGCGAGGTGCGGCTGAACCGGATGCTCGGGGTCTTCGCGGCGGGGCGGGTGGTGAACCCGACGACGGCGCGCAGTCAGCTCATCGGCGGCATGACGATGGGGCTGTCGATGGCGCTGCACGAGGAGGGCCTGCTCGACGAGCGGTACGGCGACTGGGTCAACCACGACCTGGCCACCTACCACATCACCGGCTGCGCGGACGTGGAGTCCATCGAGGCGTACTGGCTGGACGAGCGGGACGACGAGCTGAACCCGGCCGGAGTGAAGGGCATCGGCGAGATCGGCATCGTCGGCGCCGCCGCGGCGGTCGCCAACGCCGTGCACCACGCGACCGGCGTACGGATCCGGGAGCTGCCGATCCGGCTGGACAAGCTCATCGGAGTATCAGACTTGGCTTAAATAAGCCATCAGTGATACAACTGTCGTCGTGCACGCCTTCGACGTGCTGGGCGATCCGGTCCGGCGCCGCATCCTGGAGCTGCTCGCCGACGGCGAGCAGACCGCCGGTGCGGTCAGCGCGGTCATCCGCGAGGAGTTCGGCATCTCCCAGCCCGCCGTGTCCCAGCACCTCAAGGTGTTGCGCGACAACGGCTTCGCCACCGTGCGGCCGGAGGGCACCCGACGGCTCTACGCGGTCGACCCACGCCCACTGCGCGAGGTCGACGGCTGGCTGGAGCACTTCCGCCGGTTCTGGGCCCCGCCCCTGGCGGCACTCGCCACCGAGCTGGCCCGCGGCCGACGTGAGCGTCGGCTGCGCGGGCCCACCGATCCACCCGATGAAAGGAACACCTGATGTTCGACGCCACCGAGCAGATCAACGCCGTCCAGCGGAAGGTCGGCAGCCGCACCCTGGAAGCCGGTGAGGCGCGGGTCACCACGATCAGCCAGACCTACCAGGCGACGGCCGAGGATCTGTGGGACGCCTGCACCAGCGCCGAGCGCATCCCGCGCTGGTTCCTGCCGATCTCCGGCGACCTGCGGCTGGGCGGCACGTACCAGCTCCAGGGCAACGCCCACGGCACCGTCGAGAGCTGCGAGCCGCCGCATCGCTTCACCGCCACCTGGGAAATGGGCGGCGAGGTGAGCTGGATCGAGGTGCGGGTCACCCCGGTCGGCGACGAGCGGGCCCGCCTCGACCTGGACCACGTCGCGCACGTCGACCAGGACCGGTGGGCCCAGTTCGGGCCGGGCGCGGTCGGCGTCGGCTGGGACCTCGGGCTGCTCGGCCTCGCCTCGCACCTGGCCGGCGACGGCAGCGGAATCACGCCGGAACAGGGGGCCGAGTGGACCGCCTCCGCCGAGGGACGGCGGGCCATGGAGCTGAGCAGCCAGCTGTGGTGCGAAGCGAGCATCGCCGCCGGCACCGACGCCGACGAGGCGAAGGCCGCCGCCGAGCGCACCACCGCCTTCTACACGGGCGACCCGGCAGCCTGAGCGCGAGACGAGGCGGCGGCGCGGCAGGCTGAGCGGGGATCGGAGTAACGTGCTGCGGCATGACCGGCACGCCGTACTCGCACTGCTCCTACTGCGGCGCCGCCTACCCGGCGGCCGCCGGATGGCCGCGAGTCTGCGCGGTCTGCGGCGAGACCGTCTGGCGTAACCCGCTGCCGGTGGCGGTCGCGGTGCTGCCGGTCCGCACGGCCGAGGGCCTGGGTGTGGTGGTGGTCCGCCGGGACATCGAGCCGGCCCGCGGCCTGCTCGCGCTGCCCGGCGGCTTCATCGAGTACGGCGAGGAGTGGTCCGACGCACTCGTACGTGAGCTGCGGGAGGAGACCGGTCTGATCGCGGCGGCCGAGGACGCCCGCCTGTTCGCGGTGCACGGGGCGCCGGCGGGCGGCACGATGATGGTCTTCGGAGTGCTGCCCGAGCGGGCAGCCGAGGACCTGCCACCGTCGGCGCCGACCGAGGAGGCGACCGAGTGGCTGGTGCTCACCGACCCGGTCGAGCTGGCGTTCTCCACCCACACCCGAGTACTAGCCGACTTCCTAACCACCCCCAACCGCCCCGCCTGACCCGCCCTGCCCCTGCCCCGCGATCTTGCACTTACTGTCCCGACACAAGGGGCGTCCCGCGCATATCGACAACCGAACCTGCAAGATCGGCGCGGCGAGCGCGCGGACTTCAGTCCGGTGCGCCCTCGGTGATCGGCAGTAGGACCCGGAAGGTGGTGCGGCCGGGCTCGGTCTCCACCCGGATGTCCCCGTGGTGTTTGTGCACCACGATCCGGTACGAGATGTCCAGCCCCAGGCCGGTGCCCGCGCCGACCGGCTTGGTGGTGAAGAACGGCTCGAAGATGCGCGGACGCACCTCCGGCGGGATACCCGGCCCGGTGTCGGTGATCTCCACCGCCAGCTGGTCGCCGATCCGTCCGGTGCGGACGGTCAGCACACCCTTCTCCCCCATCGCGCCCAACGCGTTGTCGATCAGGTTGGTCCACACCTGGTTCAGCTCTGCCGCGTAGGCCGGAACCGGCGGGAGGCCCCGGTCGTACTCGCGGACCAGCTTGACCTCGGAAGGAATCTTGCCCTTGAACATCACCAGCGTGGCGTCGAGCAGATCGTGCACGTCCACCACCCGGTGCGGCGCGCGGTCCAGCTGCGAGTACTGCTTGGCGGCGTCCACGAGCCCGGAGATCCGGGTGACCGCGTCGCCGATCTCGCGCATCAGCAGTTCGGTGTCGACGGTGTAGGTGAGCCAACGCACCGCCGCCTCCAGGTCCGCGGCGCCGACTGCGGCCTTGACCTGCGCCAACCAGGCCGCGTCGAGCCCACCACCGACCAGGATCGGCGCCAGGTCCCAGGCCCCGCCGACGCCATGGTCCTCCAGCCAGTCGGTGAGGGTGTCCTCGGCGTCGGCGGTGGCAATCGGGGTCAACTTCGGCGCGGTGGCCACCCGGGCGACCGCCTCCTCCTGCAACGCGACCAGGCCGTGCAGGGCGCTCCCGTCGAGCCGCCCATCGGCGATCATGGCGAGCTTGTGCCGCATCCCGGCGACCCGGTCCCGCAGCACCGACGTGGCCCGCACCGCCGCCGCGGCCGGATTGTTCAGCTCGTGGGTCAGCCCCGCCGAGAGCGACCCGAGGGCCAGCAACCGCTCCCGCTCACCGACGATGGCCTGACTGTCCCGCATCCCGAAGAACAACCCCTCCAACAGGTGCATGGGCATCGGGAACCAGGACCGCAGGGCGTACGCGAAGTCCTCCGCCGGCAGCACGAAGAACTCCGCGTCGGTCACCGCCCGCAGGCTGTTGCGGTAGATCTGCTCGACCTGATCACCCAGGTACGCCTGAGTGGCCCCGCCGTACACCCCGCGCTGGTCGGTCCGGCTGACCTCGACGTCGTCGCCGCGCACCAGGCGACTCAACGCCACCGCCCCGCGCACCAGCACAAAGAAGCAGGTCGCGGGCTCACCCTCGCCGTACACGAGGGTGCCGCCGGCGCGCTGTTCGACCCGGCCGTGCTCGGCCAGCCAGTCGAGCTGCCCGTCGTCGAGCGACTCGAACAGGAACAGACTGCGCAACTGCGCCGGTGTCAGCCGGTCACTATCCGTGCTCATTGGGCCTCCAGGTATCGGTGCACCAGCGACACCGCCATCGCACCCTCGCCGACGGCCGAGGCGACCCGCTTGACCGACTCGGCCCGCACGTCCCCGGCGGCGAACACGCCCGGCACGCTGGTCTCCAGGTGGTACGGGTCGCGCGACAGCGACCAGCCGGCCGGCCGCCGCCCCCCGGCGAGCAGATCCGGACCGGTCACGATGAAACCACGTTGGTCGCGGACCAGCACCCCGTCCAGCCAGTCGGTACGGGGCTCCGCGCCGATGAAGATGAACAGCCAGGAGGTGTCGACCGAGCGGGCCTCCCCGGTGCGGGTGTCGCAGAGGGTGAGCCGTTCCAGGTGATCCTCCCCCGCCCCGCCGACCACGGCGGTGTGCGGGTGCACGGTGATCCGGTCGATCCGTTCCAGCTGGTCGATCAGGTAACGCGACATCGAGGCGGTCAGGTCCGCACCACGGATGAGCAGGTGCACCCTCGACGCGTACCGGGAGAAGTGGACCGCCGCCTGGCCGGCGGAGTTGGCCCCGCCGACGATGTAGACGTCCTGCTCGACGCAGCTCGGCGCCTCGGTGGCGGCGGCGCCGTAGAACACCCCCCGCCCGGTGAAGTCGGCCAGCCCCGGGGCGTCGAGCACCCGGTACGACACGCCGGTGGCCAGCACCACTGTGTGCGCGGCGATCTCGCTGCCGTCGCCGAAGCGCAGCAGCCGGGCGCCGCCGGCCTCGCTGAGACCGACCACCTCCCGGGCGCTGAGCAGCTCGGCGCCGAACTTGACCGCCTGCCGCCGGGCCCGATCGGTCAACTGCGCGCCGGAGACACCGTCCGGGAAGCCCAGGTAGTTCTCGATGCGGCTGCTCTGCCCGGCCTGACCGCCGGTCGCCCGTCGCTCCACGAGCACGGTGCGCAGCCCCTCCGACGCGCCGTACACCGCCGAGCCGAGACCGGCGGGCCCGCCGCCGATCACCACCAGGTCGTAGAAGTCACACGCCGGCACCACCGTCAACCCGGCCAGCGCGGCCAACTCGGCCTCGCTCGGGGCGACCAACGCCTTGCCCTCGGACGTCACCACCAGGGGTACGTCCGCCTCGGTGGCCCCGGCGGCGTCGAGCAACCGGACGCCCTCCGGATCGTCGGACAACAGCCACCGGTACGGCACCAGGTTGCGGGCCAGGAAGTCGCGGACCTTGAACGACGGGGCCGACCAGCGGTGCCCGACGACCCGGATCTCCGCGCTGGCCGCGTCCGGGGTGACCGCCCACGCCTCCAGCAGCCCGTCAACCACCGGGTACAGCTTCTCCTCCGGCGGGTGCCAGGGCTTGAGCAGGTAGTGGTCCAGGTCGACCACGTTGATGGCCTCGATCGCGGCGTCGGTGTCCGCGTACGCGGTGAGCAGCACCCGGCGGGCGGCCGGGAAGATGTCCATTGCCGCTTCCAGGAACTCCACGCCGGTCATCTCCGGCATCCGGTGGTCGGCCAGCAGCAGCGCCACCTGTTCGCCGCGCAGCTTGACCTCTCGCAGGGCGTCCAGCGCCTCCGGCCCGGAGGACGCCCGCAACACCCGGTAGCGGTCGCCGTAGCGGCGCCGGATGTCCCGGGCCACCGCCCGGGACACCACGGGGTCGTCGTCGACGGTCAGGATCACCGGGTTCGCCATGGCGCCATGAAATCACCTGTCGAGGGTCGACCGCACCATCGCCGGGGCCCGGCCCACGGTTGACCGCCTCGCGGACGGGTAACCCGGGGAGCCGCGCGGGTGGCCGGACATCGACGACCCGCCCGGTTGCCGCGCACACCTCGGGGGGCCCATGGCGGACGCGACACCGACCGGCCCGACGACGTCGGGCGGGATCGTGGAGCTGCGGGTGCACGGTGTCTCCGGCGCGGGCGCGGACCAGGTGTTGGACCGGCCGCACGTGCACCAGGTCGCCGGGGACCGCAGCGGAGGTTTCTACCGACCACGCCCCGGCTACCCGGACTCCACCGGGACGGACGGGGTGACGCTGGAGGCGTACCGCTGGAGTGACCTGCCGTCCGGCACGGCCGTGCGGACGCTGTCGCTGGTCTTCCTGCTGCCGTTCATGCTCTGCAACGTGGCGCTCTGGATGCGCCCGGCGAACACCGTCTCGAAGCGCGGCTTCATGGCGCTGTGCCGGATGCTCGCCCTCACCCTCACCGTGCTCTACGTGCTCTCCATCGTCGGGGTGGCGCTGGACCTGATCGCCTGGCGCTGCATGGACACCCCGTCGTGCCTGGCCGGCCGGAGTTGGCTGTCCTGGCTCGGCGGGCGCCCGACCGGGCTGCGCCTGGGTGTACTGGCGCTCGTGCCGGTCGCCGCCATCGGGCTCGTCTGGTGGTTGGGCGCTCGCCCGGGCCATTCGTTCGACGCGTTCCGGACGCCGTCGACCCCGACGTCGAAACACCAGTTGAGCGCCGTCGGGCAGTGGGACGGCGAGCCGCTGGTGGGTCGGCTGCGCTCGGTCCACGTCGCGGCGGCGTTCGCCACGCTGAGCGGCAGTCTGCTGGCCGCGAGATCCAGCCAGCACTCCTCGTGGGTGATGGTGACCCTGCTGACGGCCACCGGGGCGGTGCTGCTGGCCTGCCTGGTCCTGGTCACGGTGGTGGCGAGCATCGACCGCACCGACCCGTCGCCCCGGGTGGACGGCGTCTTCCGCGGGCTGCGCACCATCGCCTGCGGCGTGACGATGCTGGTGATCGTGCACGTCGTCATCAGCCCGGCGCCGTGGCCGCAAGGCGGTGCGCTGCCCGGTTACGGCGCGATCGTGGCGTGGCTGTTCGTCAGCCAGACGGTGCTGGTGGTCGCGCTCGCCGCGCTGGTGATCTGGCGGCGGGGTGGCGGGCAGAGCCGGTCACCCCTACGCGCGTTGGGAGCGCCGGTCTTCATGACGATCTCGGCCGGGCTCGCCGTGGCGTTCTCGGCCGAGCTGGTCTACCGGGTGGCGGACCTGCTCGATCGCGAGGGGACGACCGCGGACGGCCTGGAGACGAGCCCTCCCCTGGCGTACAAGTGGGCGATCTTCGGGTTTTTCCTGGCCGTGGTGACCGCGCTGCTGGTGGCCGGCCTGGTCACCAGGCTGACCCGGCGCGGGCGGCGACGGGCCGCGCGGGCGATCGTGGCCGCCGACTTCCCGGACGCGCCGCCGGGGGCGGCGGACCGGCTGCGGCGGGTCGAGCAGGCGGTGGCCCGGGCCCGCTTCACCGAACGGCTGGAACCGCTCTCAGTGGTGTACGCCGGCCTGGCGGCACTCGGACTGGCCACCAGCGTGCTCGGTCTGCTCCAACTCCTACCCGGCGACGTGGCGCAGCGCTACCTCGGAGTGCCGGAAGGCATGGTCAACTTCCTGATCGGGTCGGGTAGCTACGTGATCGCCGCGATCCTTCTCGGACTGGTGGTGGGCGGCATCTTCGCGTACCGGACGGCGCAGTTCCGTCGGTACGTGGGGGTGCTCTGGGATCTGGGCACCTTCTGGCCCCGGGCGGCGCACCCGTTCGCGCCGCCCTGCTACGCCGAGCGGGCCGTGCCGGAGTTGGCCAAGCGGATCACCTACCTGGTGGAACAGGGGCAGGGTGTGCTGCTGGCCGGACACAGCCACGGCTCGGTGCTGCTCGCCGCCACGGTTCTGCAACTGCCCACCCGGATCACCGAGCGGGTCGCCCTGCTGACCTACGGGTCACCGCTGGGCCGGCTGTACTCCCGGCTCTTCCCGGCCTACGCCGACGAGCCGGCGCTGCGGGAGATCGGCGAACGGGTCGGCTGGCGCTGGATCAACCTGTGGCGCGACACCGACCCGATCGGCGGCTGGATCTTCGCCTCCCACCGTCCCGGGGAGGCCGAGACGCTGACCGGTCCGCCGGCGACCGTGGACCGGCGGTTGACCGACCCGCAGGACGTGGTGCCGGCGCCCAGCGACAGCGTTCCCCCACCGATCCTCGGCCACTGGCCGTGCGAGTCGCAGGAGGCGTTCGGGGACGCGGAACGGGACCTGACCGCGCGACTGCGCCCCGCGCGCCCGGCACGCGACTGAGCCGGTCGGTACGACTGCTCCGGCGGCCGGATATCGTCGCCTGGTGACCCCGTCCAAGCCACCCGCCCGCCGGTTGATCGCCTCGAACAAGAAGGCCCAGCACGAGTACACAGTGCTGCGCACATACGAAGCGGGCATCGTGCTGGTCGGCACCGAGGTGAAGTCGCTACGCGAGGGGCGGGCCTCGCTGGTGGACGCGTTCGCGCACGAGCGCGACGGCGAGATCGTGCTGTACGGCCTGCACATCGCCGAGTACGCCTACGGCACCTGGACCAACCACGCCCCGCGCCGCAACCGCAAGCTGCTGCTGCACCGCGCCGAGATCGACCGGATCCTGGACAAGGTCCGCGAGGGCGGGGTGACCCTCGTTCCGCTGTCGATGTACTTCGAGAACGGCTTCGCCAAGGTCGAATTGGCCCTCGCCAAGGGCAAGCGCTCCTACGACAAGCGGCAGACGCTGGCCGAGCGCGACGCCAACCGGGAGATCGCCCGCGAGCTGGGCCGGCACCTCAAGGGCCACCCCCGCCGGCCCTGACGCCGCCGCGGTTCGTCAGCACGCGCTCTTAGCGGGTGCCCTTCGCAGGGGCCCTTCGCGGGCGATCTTTCGCGGGCTCTCTTTCGCGGGCTCTCTTTCGCGGGCGCTGTGTGCGTGGGTCGCGGCGTGGCGCGCCGGGACATCGTTGACGTCGTCCGAGGGACGTGGTCTGCTCAGTCGACACCGTTTTTGAAAACGGTAATCATTAGCTGAAGCGGAGGAGAACCATGTCACTCACCGTCCCGCCCGCCCTGCTCGACGCCGCCGAACGCGGCCCCATCGACGACGAGGCGTTCATCGCCTGCGTCCGTGACTCGCTGCCGTACGCCTGGGCCACCGTCAGCCGGGTGGTCGCCGAACTGGAGGCCGGCGACGCCGAACTGGCCGACAACGTCGTCCCGCCGCCCACCGACGCCGACCGGGGTCAACTGCTCCGCGCGCTGGCGAGCGACGCGATCCGCGCCGGCCTGGAGCGGCACTTTGGCGTACGCCTGGCCTTCCAGAACTGCCACCGCGTCGCCGCGTTCCGCCCATCGGCCGTCGACAGCGAGCGCTACCGCCGCTTCGTGTCGACCCGTGGCCAACTGCTCAACCAGTCCCCCGAACTCCGCAACTGCTGACCGTCGCGGCGGGCGGGCTCACGCGAGCCCGCCCGCCGCACACCCCACGCCCTCACCCACACCCGACGCCCACCGCCCACCGCACATCCCCACACCGGACACCCCGACACCCACCGCCCACCGCCCCAAGATCTACGCAACTTCCCGGATGTTGCTGCCTCCGACGTGGGAGAGGCAGCAACATCCCTGGAATTGCGCGGATCTTGACGACGGACACCGTGCCCGACCAACCGGGAGCGGTGTTTGGGGCACCCCGTGCCCCGCGCCCCGCGCCCGAGGGAGCCGCGAGGATCCTGAGACAGGACAGGAGGGCGCAACTGCCGGCCTTGGCGCCCTCTTGTCTATGCGGTTGCTGCCGATGTTGGGCTTTCGCGCTCGCAAATGCGGGAGTTATGGTGAGCGGGTGACGACGTATCGGATCGGGGAGGCCGCCGACCTGCTCGGCGTCAGCGCCGACACCATTCGCCGCTGGGTGGACGCCGGGCGCCTGACGGCCGGGCGCGACGAGCACGGCCACCGGGTCGTCGACGGCGTCGACCTGGCGGCGTTCGCTCGCGCTCAGGCCGCCGACCCGGACGCGGGCGCCGAGTTCTCCTCGGCCCGTAACCGGTTGCGCGGCATCGTCGTCGACGTCCGTAAGGACACGGTGATGGCGCAGGTCGACATCCAGGCGGGCCCGTTCCGGGTCGTGTCGCTGATGAGCCGGGAGGCCGTCGACGAGCTCGACCTGCGGGTCGGTTCGGTGGCCGTTGCGGTGATCAAGTCGACCACGGTCGTGGTGGAGCGGGCCGCACCCACTCCGGCGCGGGGACGGTCCGCCGGATGAACGCAGGAACGGCCGGCCGGACCAACGCGGGGACAGTCGGGCGGACCAACGCGGAGACAGTCGAGCGGACCAACGCGGAGACAGTCGAGCGGACGAACGCGGAGACAGTCGGGCGGACGAACGCGGAGACAGTCGGGCGGACGAACGCGGAGACAGTCGGGCGGACGAACGCGGAGACAGTCGGGCGGACGAACGCGGAGACGGTCGGCCGGATGAACGCGCGGAGCAGGCGTGCGGCGGTGGCCGTACTGGTGGCGGCCGGCCTGGCGGTGGCCGGCTGCGGCGCGGGCGACGACCAGGCAACCGGCAGCAGTGCGGACGGGCGGGTGACCGGCCCGGTGACCGTGTTCGCGGCCGCCTCGCTGACCGAGTCGCTCACCCGCATCGGGAAGGACTTCGAGGCCGCCAACCCGGGCAGTCGCGTGACCCTCAACGTCGCCGGCAGTTCCGCCCTGGCCAACCAGATCACCCAGGGCGCGCCGGCGGACGTCTTCGCCTCGGCCGCCCCCGCGAACATGACCACTGTCATCGCGGCCGGCGACGCCGACGGCACGCCGAGCGTCTTCGCCCGCAACCAGCTGGTGATCGCGGTTCCCCGGGGCAACCCTAAGGCAGTGGCCGGCCTGGCCGACCTGACCAGACCGGGTGTGAAGGTGGCGCTCTGCGCCAGTCAGGTGCCCTGCGGCGCGGCGGCCCGCACCGCCCTGGACGCGGCCGGCGTCGCGCTGACGCCGGTCACCCTGGAGCGGGACGTCAAGGGTGCTCTTGCCAAGGTGAAGCTCGGCGAGGTCGACGCGGCGCTGGTCTACCGCACGGACACGCGGGCGGCGAGCGCCGACGTGACCGGCGTGGAGTTTCCCGAGTCGGCGCGGGCGGTCAACGACTACCCGATCGTCGCGTTGAAGGACGCGCCGAATCTGAACGGCGCTCGGGCCTTCGTCGCGTACGTCCGCTCGGCGCCGGCGCAGGCGGTCCTCGCCGATGCGGGGTTCCAGGCTCCGTGAGGCAGGTCCACGACCACAACGCAGCCCGCGGTCGCCCGGCCATGCCTCGACGGCGGGGGCGGATGCCGGCGGCGCTGCTGATCCCCGCCGGGCTGGGGTTGCTGTTTCTCGTCCTGCCGTTGGCGGGGCTGCTGATCCGGGCGCCGTGGACGACCCTGCCGGAGCGGCTCACCGAGCCGGGCGCGTTGACCGCCCTGCGGCTGTCGGTGCAGACCGCCACCCTGGCCACCGCGCTCTGCCTGCTGCTCGGGGTGCCGCTGGCCTGGGTGCTGGCCCGGGTCGAGTTTCCCGGCCGTCGGCTGGTCCGCGCGCTGGTCACCGTGCCGCTGGTGCTGCCGCCGGTGGTCGGTGGGGTGGCGCTGTTGCTGGTCTTCGGTCGGCGTGGCCTGCTCGGCGGCTGGCTCGACACCACGTTCGGCATCACCCTGCCCTTCACCACCACGGGTGTCGTGCTGGCCGAGGCGTTCGTCGCCATGCCGTTCCTGGTGATCGCCGTGGAGGGTGCGCTACGTGCCGCCGACCACCGCTACGAGGAGGCTGCGGCGACGTTGGGCGCCAGCCGGTGGACCACCTTCACCCACGTCACGCTGCCGCTGGTGGCGCCCGGTCTGGCCGCCGGGGCGGTGCTCTGCTGGGCGCGGGCACTCGGCGAGTTCGGTGCCACCATCACCTTCGCCGGCAACTACCCCGGTCGGACGCAGACCATGCCGCTCGCCGTCTACCTGGCGTTGGAGACGGACCTGGAGTCCGCGATCGTGCTCAGCCTGGTGCTGCTCGTCGTGTCGGTGGGCATCCTGGTGGCGCTGCGGGACCGCTGGATGACCACCGCATGAGCGACCGACTTCTCGACGCGCGGCTCGTCGTCGACCGGGGAGCCTTCCGGCTCGACGTGCCGCTGCGGGTCGCGCCGGGCGAGGTGGTGGCGCTGCTCGGCCCGAACGGCGCCGGCAAGACCACCGCGCTGCGGGCGCTGGCCGGGCTGCATCCCCTCACCGACGGGCACGTCACCCTCGACGAGGTCGACCTGGACCGCCCGGCGACCGGGGGCTGGGTGCCCACCGAACGCCGGTCGATCGGCGTGGTCTTCCAGGACTACCTGCTCTTTCCGCACCTCAGCGCTTTGGACAATGTGGCCTTCGGACCGCGCCGGCACGGCGTCGACCGGCGGGCCGCCCGCGCCACGGCCCGCGAGTGGCTGGGCCGGGTGGGGCTTGACGCGCAGGCGCAGCGCCGGCCGCGGCAGCTCTCCGGCGGTCAGGCGCAACGGGTGGCGCTGGCCCGCGCGCTGGCCGTGGCGCCGTCGCTGCTGCTGTTGGACGAGCCGCTCGCCGCGCTGGACGCCCGCACCCGGTTGGATACCCGCGCGGAGCTGCACCGGCACCTGTCCGCGCACGCGGGTGCGACGGTGCTGGTCACCCACGACCCGCTGGACGCGCTGGCGTTGGCCGACCGACTGGTCATCGTCGAAGGTGGCCGGGTGGTGCAGGAGGGCGACGGGCCGAGCGTCACCGCCCGCCCTCGCACCGACTACGTCGCCCGGCTGGTCGGGCTGAACCTGTACCGGGGTCGCGCCGACGGACACGGGGTGCGGGTGTCGCCGGAGCTGACCCTCACGGTCGCCGACCGGTTGGACGGCGAAGCGTTCGTGGCGTTCCGCCCGGCTGCGGTGGCTCTGCACCCGGCCCGGCCGGAGGGCAGCCCACGGAACACCTGGGCGGGCACCGTGGCCGGCGTCCAACGCCACGGGGACAATGTGCGGGTGCAGCTGGACGGGCCGATCGGGGTGGCCGCCGACGTCACGCCGGCCGCCGCCGCCCAGCTGCGGCTGATCCCTGGCCAGCGGGTCTGGGTGGCGGTCAAGGCGACCGAGACCCACGCGTACCCGGCCACCGGCTGACCCGACGCCGGCCACACCGTCACCGGGTGGACCCGGCCGGCGCGTCCCTCGCCGCCGCCCGTGCCAAGCCGACCGCCGGCCCGCGCGGGGCGCCGACCGGCTTGCCCCGCCAACGCGGACCCGCCAGCCAGCACGACACCGCCGCACACGGGCACGACACCGCGACGCACGCGGCAAGGCACGACCCCGCAGCGCACGGGGCGCGGCACCCGCCTCGGCTGATGCGGCAAACGTGGGGGCGGGCGCGGGCGCGAGTCAGCCGGCGAGCAGGTCGGCGTGTGCGGCGCGCAGCCGGGCCAGCGTCGGGTCGCTGCCCGGGACGACCCGGCTGTCCAGCTCGGCCCACACCTCGGCCAGCGCCGCGCGGACCGCGCCCAGCTCGGCGGCGTGCCGCTGTGTGCTGCGTCGGTGCTGCTCCTCGAGGCGGCGGGCCCAGCCGGCGGTGACCGTGGCGAGCCGGTCGGCGTCGGCGCGGGCCTGGGCGCCGCTGCGGGCGGCTGCGGCGGGGACGATCGCGGCGACCGGGCGGGGATCGCCGTCGCGGGTGACGACGGTGACCGCGTCGGTCAGCTCGGCCAGCGCGACGAGCTGGCTGAACCGGGTGCGCGCCTCACGCAGCGGCACGGTACGCGGCGGGTCGGAATGAGGGGTGAGCGCGGGGACGGCCATGGATGCATGGTGCCGCGCGGGTATGACAACTATTCGCTGTCGTCAGTGGACGCTGCGTGGCGCGGCGGACCACTCGTCGGCCAGCACCGACCAGACCTCAAGGTCGATCCGACCGTGCGGACCCGGGCTGACCTGGCGCAGCGTGCCGTCGAGGCGCAGGCCGAGCCGGTCGGCGAGGGCCTTGCTGCGGGTGTTGTCGGCGTTGGTACGCCACTCCACCCGCTGGATGCCGCGCTCGCGCACCGCCCAGTCGACGATCCGACGCACCGCCGGGGCGACCAGGCCCCTGCCCTGCGCCGCCGGCTCCACCCAGCAACCGACCTCGCAGACGCCCCGGGTCACGTCGAACGACACGAACATGACCCCGCCGACGAGGGTGCCCTGCCACCACAGCCCCCAGATGCCACCGCTGTCACTGGCCCAGCGGTCGGCGTACCGCTGCAACACCGCACGGGCCGACGGCAGGTCGGTGGCGACGAAGGACGGCGACACCCAGGGCTGGATGTGCTCGCGGGCCCGATCGAGGTGGGCGAGGAACTCCCCGGCCCGCCACGGGTTCAGCGGGCGCAGCTCGACGTCCTCGGTCAGCGGCAGGGCGAACACCGGGCCTCCACTCAATGCGCTTCCAACGTCGGTAGCAGGCTCGCACAGGCACCTCGGTCGAGGCACGGCCGCCCTCGCGCTCACGCCGGCAGGTGGGTCTGTAGCGCGGCGAACTGGGCCACCGTCAGGTAGGAGGGGTTGGCGGCCTGCGGCTGACGGAACACCTCCAGAGCGGCGAGCCGGTCATCGGCGCGCAACAGCAGCCGGGACACCCGGTCCTGTTCGGCGAGGATGGGCAGATCCAGCGGCACCGACCACGGCTGCCCCGGTGCGCCTGGCTCGGCCGCTCCGGTGACCCGTCCGACGCCCCACACCCCGTACGGCAGTCGGCCGCGGCTGCCGCTGGCCCAGAAGACCACCGGCTGCCCGGCGCACATCAACCGCGCCCGGTAGCCGGGACGCACGCACCAGCTCGTCACCAGTGGCTCACGGGAGAATCGGGCGGCGAGGTCGACCAGGTCCGCGTTGCCCTTGATCAGCCAGGCGCCCAGGTCGTCGAGGCGTACCCGTGGCTCGGTCATCGGTACCTGTTGCCCGGCCGACGGCAGCGCCAATCAGATGATCATGTGGGTCCAGTAGGTGAGCCAGAGTACGAACAGCACGCCCTGCACCACGGCGAGCGTCGCGGTCAGCCACACGTCGACGCTGGCGTGGCGGGCCCAGCGGGCCAGCACCAGCGCCACCGGGAAGGCGGCGAGCAGATAGCGCAGCAGGCTCTTGTACACCGGCGGGCCCATCGACAGCGGCACCAGCACCATGAGGACGCCGTACACCAGGTAGGCCAGCTCCCGGCGGCGGAACCCGGCGACCAGCACGGCCAGGACGGCCACCGCGAACCACGCCCGAGCGGCGTCGCGCGGCTCCCCGGTCAACCCGTTCAGCAGCACCGGAACGGGGTTCTGCACCTCGATGCCCCAGCCGGTCTGCTGGGCGTGCTGGTAGGCGAACCAGTCCCCTCCCCGCCACCGGCAGTACGCCATGAAGGTGAACCATCCGGCGGGTAGCAGCAGCAACGGCCAGCCGATCCGGAGGTAGCCGAGCAGGGCGCGCGGCCCGAGCCGCCAGTCGTGCTGCCGGAGCAGCACCAGGGCCAGCGGCAGCGCCACGAGCAGGCCGACGGAGCGACTCATCGCCAGGAAGTAGCCGATCACGCCGACCAGCAGCCACCGGTGTCGCTCGGCGTAGTAGAAGGTGGCCAACGCGAGGCAGACGAAGAGCGACTCGGTCAGCGCGGCCTGGAACAGGAACGCGGTCGGCAGCAGCACCAGATACCGGGTGAACCGGCGGGCCGCGTACGCGTCGCCGAGCAGCAGCTCCGCCAGCCGGTAGCCGTACCAGAGCGCCAGCAGGAACGCGACGTTGCTGATCACCAGCAGGGCCAGCGCGTTGTCGCCGCCGAGCACCGCGCCGAGGGGCCGGGCCAGGAACGGGTACAGCAGGGGGAAGCCGAAGTCTCGCCACGGCCCGCTCAGGGGCAGCTCGCTCAGCCGCAGGTAGAGCAGGGCGTCCCAGGCGAACCAGAACGAGATCCACCGGTGCCCGGAGATCTCCCGCTGTTGCGCCCACATCAACGCCTCATCCGGCGGCGGGGCCCCGGGGACGCCGTCCCAGGCATGCAGGACCAGGAGTCCGAGCAGGGTGAGCAGCAGCTTCGCGCCGAGGAACAGGCCGATGACGTACGGCCAGGGCGCCGGCACCCGGCGGGCCAGGCGCGCTCCGCCGCGGCCGGCCGCGACCGCCCGCGCGGCCACCGCCGCCGCGCCGCTGCGCCACCGGTCCATCCGCCCCGCCTCCCCGCTCCCCCGGTCCGCCGGCCGCGCGGGGGAGTCGCTCTTCTCGTGGTACGCCGCAGTGCGCCCCGCCGAAGCGAAGACCAGCTACCACCAAGTGTGACATTCTGCGCAGAACGGGTAGACGCCGCGCCTCAACCATGGCGGTGAACAGGGAGCGCGTCAGCATGAGCGAGCAGAACGGGACGGTGATCATCGGCGCGGGGCCGGCCGGGCTCACCGCGGCGTACGAGTTGCTCCGGCACGGCCGGTCGGTTCAGGTGTTCGAGGCCGACGAGGTGGTCGGCGGGATCAGTCGGACCGTGGAGCGCGACGGGTGGCGGTTCGACATCGGCGGGCACCGGTTCTTCACCAAGGTGCCCCGGGTGGAGGCGTTCTGGCACGAGATCCTGCCGGACGAGGACTTCCTGACCCGACCCCGGATGAGCCGCATCTTCTACCGGGGCGCCCTGTTCAACTACCCGCTCAGCGCCGTGAACGCGCTGCGCAACCTGGGTCTGCCGGAGGCCGTCCGCTGCCTCGGCTCGTACGCCCGCGCCCGGCTGCGGCCGCCACGGGACCAGTCACACTTCGAGGGCTGGGTGTCGGCCCGGTTTGGCTGGCGGCTGTACTCGATCTTCTTCAAGACGTACACCGAGAAGGTCTGGGGCATGCCGGCGGACCGGTTGCAGGCCGACTGGGCGGCGCAGCGGATCAAGAACCTGTCGCTGGCCACGGCGATCCGCAACGCGCTGCTGCCCCGTCGTCGACGCACCGACGTGACCAGCCTGATCGAGGAGTTCCAGTACCCGAAGTACGGGCCCGGGATGATGTGGGAGCGCTGCGCCGAGCAGGTCCGCGAGCGGGGCGGGCAGCTGTCCACCGGCAGCTGGGTCACCGCCGTGCACCGCGACCCGGCCCGCCGGCGGGCGATCAGCGTGACGGTCAACGGCGCGGGCGGACAGCGTACCGAAGCGGCCGACCACGTGATCTCGTCCATGCCGATCTCGGAGCTGGTGACCGCGCTCCACCCGCCGGCGCCGCCGGAGGTGCTGGCCTGCGCGGCCGACCTGCGCTACCGCGACTTCCTGACGGTCGCCCTGGTCGTGCCGGCGGAGTTCTCGTTCCCGGACAACTGGATCTACGTGCACGACCCGGGGGTACGGGTGGGCCGGATCCAGAACTTCGGCTCCTGGTCGCCGTACCTCGTCAAGGACGGCCGCACCTGCCTCGGGCTGGAGTACTTCGTGTTCGAGGACGACGAGATGTGGCGTACCCCGGATGCCGACCTGGTGGCCCTCGCCACCGCGGAGCTGGAGCGGTTGGGGTTGGTTCGACCCGGCGTGGTGGAGGCCGGCTACGTCGTGCGCATGCCCAAGGCCTACCCGGTGTACGACGAGCGCTACCAGCACAACGTGGACGTGATCCGGGCCTGGCTGAGCGAGGCGGTGCCGAATGTGCACCCGGTGGGTCGTAACGGCATGCACCGCTACAACAACCAGGACCACTCGATGCTGACCGCGATGCTCACCGCCGAGAACATCGCCACCGGGAGTACGCACGACGTCTGGTCGGTCAACGTGGAGCAGGACTACCACGAGGAATCCTCCGGCGGCGACGGCCGGCGGGGCACCGGCCGGGACGCGCCGGTGGTGCCCAGCCGGATCATCGCGGCGCCGATCACCGCGTCGGAGGGGTCGGGCGACCGAGCCGCTGTCGCAGCTCCCCCGTCTCACGCATGAAGCCGAGCACGATCTCGCGGAACGAGTCGACCGACAGATCGACGGCGGACTGGAACTTCCCGTAGGCCAGGTCGATGTCGGATCGCTCGCGGTCCTTGTCCCAACCGATCGGATTCGGCGTCTGGAACTGCTTGCAGGCCGCCAACAGCGCGCGGCCCTGCTGGAAGTTCACCGACGGCACGTTCCAGACGGTGCCGGCCATGATCCGCACCCCGTCCAGCAGGACGAGCGCGGCCGTGAGCCGCTCGAGCCCTTCGCTCGGCGACAACGTGTGGGAGCGGACGAACATCGCCCCGAGGGCGACGAGCAGGCCCACATCCGTGAAGTCGTGCAGGAACCTGTCGACCAACGGCGCGCTCTCCGGCCCGACGGCGACCGCGATCTCGGCCCGGATGGAGCGCATGTCGGTGGCGAGCCGGGAGAAGCTCCCCACCCGCGCGATCGTGTGGGCCAGCTTGCCGTAACCCTCCGACAGGGTGCCGTGCAGTTCGAGCCGTGCCAGGGCGCAGACGATCGACGCGGAGAAGTCCGTGGACTCGTGGAGTTCGGCGCGTGCCGCCGCCACCACCAGCTCATCTCGGGCGCACTCCCCCGCCGCGTAGGCCTGCGACAGCGATTCGCACGCGCCCACGGCGGCACGCAGGCGCAACAGCGGATCCCCGAGCGCGAGGCGGTAGGCGTCGACGTAGGCGGCCGCCGCCGTGATGAACTGCCGCCGGTGCCGGTGGTGCGCTGCCAGCAGGTGCGCCATCCGAGGGTTGGACGGGAAGGCCCGCCGCCCACGGGCCAGAATCTCGTCGACCGGGCGGAGGTCGATGGGAGTGTGCGCCACGATGGCGAGGGCCGTGTGGAGCTGTAGCTCGTTGTGCGCCTCCCGCTCGACCGCTTCGACGGAGTCGCCGCATCGTTTCGCCAGGGAGGCGAGTCTCTTCCGGCGTACCTCGCCGAGCTGTTCGAGCATGGCCAGCTTGTGCGGGATCGGTCGGTTCAACCAGCGCTCGTCGGACACCCGCGCCTGCCTCAGCAGGGAACCGGCGATCGCCCACTCCGTACGCACCAACTGGTACTCGATCTCCACGACGAGCGAGGTGACCTGCGGGTTACTTTTCCGCCACCTACGGTAGGCGCGCTTGATCGGGGCGAGTTGACTCTCGGCGGAGCGGTGCGCGGGCAGGTCGGAGTCGACAGCGTTGTCACCCTCCCGGGTCACCTTGAGCGTGGGGTCGGCGACGAGCAGACTCAGGAACGCGTCGGCGGTCGGGGCGTTCTCCACGGTCCACGTCAGCAGGTCCCGCGCGAGCTGTAGACGCCCGGGTTCTCCGGCGCGTCGGCTCCGCTCCAGCCGATGGAGCCGCCTCTGCTGCCTCGCGATGGACAGGAGGGGGCGGCTGTCCCCGGCCAGAGCGAGCGACTTGAGCAGCTCCACGTGCAGCGTGAGTGCGCGCAGTGCCCGGGTGAGGAATACCTCCGTGAGCGTCTGATCGCCACTGAAGTCGCCGGCGCGACCGATCAGCGAGACGTACATCGTCCAGGTGCCCGGGTCTGCCAGGAAGGAACGGTCCTCCTCCAGCTGGGACAGACACCACTCGCCGACAGCGCGCAGGCCGTCCGGGGAGGGCAGCGGCCGGACGGTGACCGCGCGGAGCACGTCGTGCAGCACGATCCGCACGTCGGCGCGGCCGGACAGGTGCTCGTCGACGGCGACGGCGCTCATCCATGCTCCGACCGCGGCGCCGACGGCGTCGTCCGTGCCGACCCCCAGCCACCACGCCAGCACGAGCACCTGGGCGTCCTGGACCTGCTCGAAGTGGCTCCCCGTTTCGACGATGCGGTTGACAGTGCGCACCCCGCCGATCTCGGTGAACGTGCGGCTGGCGGCGGCCACATCGCCCGCGTGGATCTGGCTGCGCCAGAGCCGCAGCCGAACCCGCGTCGACGGGCCGCGTTCGTTGCCCCGGCCCTCGAGCTCGACAATCTGCCGGTAGAGCGACTCCACCCACTCGGGTCGCATCGATCGGCTGGACACGCGATGCGCGATGTCCTGCATCGCGAGCCCCTGTTCGGAGGTCAGCGCGTCCACCTCGAAGACGAACGGGGCGGTGCCCGGCCATTCGTCGAGCCAGATGGCGTCGGCGCTGAACGCGCCAGGGGCCAGTTCCCGGCGGGTCGCCGCGGGCGCGCGGATGCCGAGTGGGTCGTGGGCGGAGGTCAGCACCTGCTGTTCGAGATCCTCCCCGGTGAGCGGCGGCACGTCGTGGGAGCCCTCTCCGTTCGGGCCGGGTCCGACATCGGCGGCCGTCAGCCCGGGGTCGCCGAGGGCCGCTATCGGGTCGTCCAGGAGCGCTGTGGTGGGGTCGAAGATGGGCAGGTCGAATCGCTCCGACAGGGCGATGGCGAGGTCGATCGCGTCGTCGTCCTGGTTCTGTCGGCAGGCCGCCAGGATCTCTCCGGGGAGAAGGCACCGCGGGTGGACCAGCTCCAGCGCGTTCTCGGCCTCCTCCCGGGACACTCGACCGAGGGTGGCGCGTGCGATGAGCGTCGCCGCGTCCGTCCGACTGATCGGCCCCACCTGGACGGCGGCGGAGAGACCGACGCAGGACAACTCGTCGCCAAGGTCCCGTCCGACGAGGACGACCGTGGCGCTCATCCGTTCGGCGGCCTTCATGAGCGCGGTGAGATCCGCGTCGGCAGCGGCGTCGACGACCTGGCGCTGGAGGTCGATGACGAGCCGGCCTCCGCGCAGGTCGCGCATGATCGTCCAGCAGGCCAACGCCAGCGTCTCCTCGTCGGAGCGGCTCCCGAACGGATCCTGCGGGATGTTCACACCGAGCACCGGCAGGACGATCCCCACCACGGGATGCTGCGCGGGGACCGGAGGGGCCAACGCCGCGTCGACGTACGCCGTGTCGCCGGCGGGGACATGCGCGAGGCGCACCCAGACGCCGGCCAGCGCCGACTTACCGGCGAGTGCGTCACCGACGACGAGCCGGTGGCGGGGTCCGTTGCGCGAATCCAGCGCGGCGATCTCCTCTTCCCGGCCGATGAGTTGCACCAGCTCCGAGGGCGCGTCTCCGCGGATCAGACCGCGCGGAGGCCAGGTGAGTCCGCTGGCGGCGTGCCTGATCTGCATCCGGCGATCGTCGGTGTCCAGGCCCAGCAAGGTGCGGATCTGGACGATCTCGGTACCCAGCAGGGCGTGTCCGCCCAGATCCGTCTGCCGCCCCCGCGTCACGCGGACCATGCCGACGAGCCGGCCGTCCTCGCGGTCGAGCACCGGTGCGCCGCTGTAGCCCCGCTGGATCTGCCCCGACCGGAGCTTGAGCCAGGCGATCCCGTCGTCCTCGACGAGCCCCTCGTTGACGACCAGCGTCGTCTCGGCGCGCCGGTCGACGCAGCTGACGACCACATACTCCGCAGCAAGAGCGGGGGGACGGGTGTCCGGGATAAACCAGAACTCGTCCGCGTCCTCGACTGTCAGCAGGCAGAGGTCGCGCTGCTTGTCCCACAGCAGGATGGTCGCCGGCTCGTCGACCGCGTCGGCAGACCGACCAATGCGACGGATCTTCACCGGCCCGGACCGGTCCAGCCCGTGCGTGGCCGTGGCGACCGCCCGCGGTCCGATCATGAAGCCGGTCTGCTTCACGGCTCCCTGGTGAACGCCGACAAGCCCCGCCCACAGATGCCGGCCGGCCTCGACGTCAGCCATCTCAACCGGCGAGGTCCTTCCAGGCCAACTTCAGCTCCACAGCTCCTTCGGCCTTTCCATCGACGAGGAGCGCCACCGCCTTGCCGTTGGTGATGGAGAAGCCGACGCGCATGGTGACCTCGATCTCCGTCGGGGCGGCCTTGCGGGCGTGTTCCACCAACTCCTCGGCGACCTTTGCCACCTGCTCCGCCACGTCGCTGAGCTTGATTTTGAGCGATTGAAGAGAGACCTCCTCCTCAGAATCAATTTCCATCGCCAGCGCGGCAAACGTCGTCTCGTCCTTCAACTCAAGCGCTATCAGGTCGCCGTGCATTGGCCCGCTCTCCTCGGTGAGGCGCTGATCAGTCCATTTCGCAGCGATTGTTGCATCGGTACAGTGTGGACACCGTGGGCCGGACAGCCCTTTCGGGTTCGCCCTCCTGGGCGTCCCGAACCCTAGCGCTCTTCTGCCAGGGAAATGCCCGTCGATCGAGGCGTCTATCGGATCATCGACACTCTGCGGGCAGATGCTCAACTCGGCAGGTGCGTGCAGTGGGCCACGGTGGCGTCGTCCGGGCTGTGCGCATCGGCGCCACCGGTGGCCTCCGCCTCGGCCTGCCGGAGGCGGGCGATGACGCCGGCCGGCCCACTGGCGCGAAGCAGGTCCAGCAGGCCCGACCAGTCGGTCCGCCCGTACGGGTCGACGATGCGGCTGGCACCGTTGCTGAGCAACGCGACACCGTTCAGGTCGGCGAGGGACCGGCTGCCGGTCACCGCTTCGCGCGCCGCGCGCGGGTCATCCTTGGCGATCCAGTACCCGCCCGGCCGGTTCCGGCGGGCACGCAGCGCGGTGACGCAGGAGGCTCGCACCCGGTCGTACTCTGGCGTTCCCTGGGCAATGCCGGCCAGCGGCGCGGAGCATTCGCGCCGGGCAGTTGTCTCGCGCTCATCGGTGATCACCAGCGGGCCAGCGTCGGCCTGGTCGAGGACGAGGAGGGAGTCCGCGAGCAGGAGCCAGTCCAAGCGGTCCTGGTGGGCGCGGACCATCGCGACGGTGGCCTGCGGGCTGCTGGGGTCCGCGATGTCGCAGGTGTCGCCGTGCTCGGCGGCGATCTCACCGATGGCGGTGGCGAGGATCGTGGCGAGATCTCGCCCGTCGCCGCGCCACAGGTGGCCGAGCAGCGCGCCGCCGAGACGGTGCGTGTACCAGGCGACTCCGTGGAAGCAGAGGGATTCGGCTCCCGGGATGCCGGCACCGTCGAGGAGGACGACAGCGTCGGGAACCGCACCGACGAAGTCCTCGTTCGGCCGATCGGCCCTGCCGGCGCTCGTCGCCAGGCTGACGTGCACTCGTGGGCTCCTGTCTGGAATCGCGTCGCCGTTGTCTGGGTACGGCCAGGATCGCTGACGGCCGGCACTGCAGCCAGCCCGGCGACTGCGACGGGGCAGGAGGTCGGTCCTGAGCCTCTCGTGGTCGAGCGGGTCAGGTTGGGCGTCGGCGGGTGATGCCGTCCAGGATGGTGGTCAGGTTGTGGCGGAAGGTCTCCTCGGCATTGAGGTGGGCGCCGTCGATGACGAGCCGGGCCACTGTGGGGTACCTGCCGGTTTTCAACATCCGCGTGAGGTAGGGGCCGAGGCTGGCCTGGAAGGCGGCTTCATCGGTGCCGGTGGAACGTGCGGTGCGTCGTTCGGTGACCTCTCTGCGGATCGATCCGATGATGAAGGCGTTGAGTGCGCCCACGGCTCGCTGGAGATCGTCGAGGTCACGCACGCCGGGGGCCGCACTGAGCGCCGCGGCGGTCGCTTCGCCCACGGCGAGCGCGTGTGGCCCCAGGTGCGGCCGCCCGCCGAGCACGTCGGAGAACCACTCGTGGTCAAGGGCGGCAGCGCGGGTCGCGTGGGCGACGGCCAGCACCGTGTCGCGCCACCCGGAGCGCTGGCCTACCTCGGCGATCCGGGCATAGACGACGTCGACCATGAGATCGAGCAGCTCCGACTTATTGATCACGTAGTCGTAGAGCCGCATCGGACCGACCCCGAGCTCTTTGGCGATCTTGCGCAGTGACAGCCCGTCGAGGCCGTGCGCGTCGGCAAGCCGGATCGCCGTAGCGGCGATCTTCTCGCGGCTCAACGGCACCGGCACCGCCCGGGGCTGAGGTTCGGGGCGCTCCCAAACAGGCAGCGGCTCCCTACCGTACGGTGTATCCACCAATACAGTGTACGGTAGCGTCGTGAGAACGCGAATTGCGATCGCCGGTGGCGGACTCGGCGGGTTGACGCTGGCACGGATCCTGCACCAGCACGGGATCGCTGCGGTGGTGTACGACCGGGAAGCAAGCCGATCCGCGCGGCCCCAGGGCGGTGCCCTCGATCTGCACCCGGAGTCCGGGCAACTGGCCCTGGCCGAGGCAGGTCTCGCCGGCCGGTTCCGGTCGAAGGCGCGGCCAGACGGCGAGGAACATCGCATCCTCGACCCGACCGGACGCACCCTGGTGCACCACGAGCCGCAACCCGGCTCGTTCTCCGGACGTCCCGAGATCGACCGGAGCGCACTGCGTGATCTCCTGCTCGACTCCCTCCCCGACGACACAGTTGCCTGGCGGCACCGGCTTGTCGCGGCGACCCCACGACCTGACGAGGGCTGGGAACTGACGTTCCACGACGGCCACCGAACAAGCTGCGACATCCTTATCGGCGCGGACGGCGCCCGCTCAGTCGTCCGGTCACTGCTGACCGACGTCCAACTGTCCTACGTGGCAACGCTCGTGGAGCTGAACGTCGAGGACGTCGACCAGCGGCATCCCGATCTCGCTGAGTTGGCCGGCCCGGGGAACCTGTGGTGTGTCGGGGTGAACCAGATCCTTGCAGCGCAACGTCTCGGCGATGGCAGCCTCCGGGTGGGAATCTCGCTGCGCGCGGAGGACCAGCCCCTCGATACGTACCGCAGTAAACGCACCCTGCTGGATTTGTTCGCTGGTTGGAACCCCCGCCTCACCGCACTCATCGAGGCCGCCGAGAGCGCGCCGACGCCGCGCCTGATCGAGACGATGCCCATCGGTACGCGCTGGGCCAGCCGGCCGGGCGTCACCCTCATCGGCGACGCCGCGCACCTCATGCCACCGGTCGGCGAGGGCGCGAACCAGGCCATGCTCGACGCCGCAGAACTCGCCCGCCAGCTCGCTGCCAACCCCGCCGACCCGAATTCGGCGATTCGGACGTACGAAGAGTCGATGTTCAGCAGGATTCACCCGATCGCCGAGATGTCCGCACGAGTCCAGGCGATGATGCTGTCCCCTACCGCGGCGGAAGACATCGTCCGCTTCTTCACGCGGCCGGCGGAACCCGCACGCGCAGAATGACATCTGGCGCTGTCGACGCGCGTGGCGATAATCGTTGCATGACGACGGATGTGCACAGTGAGTCCGGTCTCCGAAAGGCCACCTTGACGGATCAGGACCTGGTGGAGACGTCGTGGGATTACTGCCGAATTCACGCGCTCGCCGTCACCGACGACGAGGGTCCGCCCGAGAACCCGACAGTGGACTACCGGGAGGACGACGACCTCGACCCCACCGCACCGTCGGCCTTGGAGCTGCATTTCGACCTCGACTACATCGTGCGCCGGGTCGATCCGGGGCCGATGCGGCAAGTTCACTTCTGGGTCGCACCGGCCACGTTGATCTTCCACAACGTCTGGGACATCGTCGGCAGCTTGCACTCCATCTGTCTGCCGTTCGAGTTGAAGAACCTGCGCCAGGAGGCCCGTTCACGCCCGGGTGAGCCCTGCTGGCGCCTGGAGGGACGCGACCTGGACCTGAGGTTCCAGGCGTCGAGCTACACCCTCTACCTGCGCCAACCCCCGCGTTACGGCAATCGAGTGCTCCGGATGACCGAACGGGGCGGCATCAGCTTCGACCCGCGGCCGTTTGCCTGACCGCGAATTTCCGATGGTTCAGGACAGAAAGTGGTGCAGCGCCGCGGTCAGGGCGTCGGGGTTCTCCTCGGCGACGTGGTGACCGGACTCGATCGGGTGGCCGCGTAGATCGGCGGCCCACGGGCGCCAGATGGCTAGCGGATCGCCGTACAGGTCTTCCAGGTCGTCCCGGGTCGACCACAGCAACAGAGTGGGGCAGCGGACAGTGCGGCCGTCGCGCCGGTCGGCTTCCTCGTGCGCCCGGTCGACGCCGAGGCCGGCTCGGTAGTCCTCCAGCATGGCCCGCACGGTGGCCGCATCGTGGATGGCCTGCCGGAACTCCTGGTAGTTCTCGGCTCCCATGCTCTCGGCCCGGGCCTTACTGGCGTACCAGGCATCGGGGTCGGCCGCGATGGCCCGCTCCGGCTTGTCCGGCTGGGCGAAGAAGAACCAGTGGTACCAGTCATGGGCGAATTTCGCATCGCACCGGGCAAGAGCCTCACTGATGGGCACGCCGTCGATGACCACCAGATGACTGACCGTATCGGGATGGTCCAGCGCCAGGCGTAACGCCACGTACGACCCACGATCGTGCCCGACCGTCGCGAACCTCGGATGGCCCAGTTCGTCCATCAGCTGGACCATGTCCGCGGCAACCACCCGCTTGGACTGCTGCGAGTGATCCGCGAGAATGCGCGCCTTGCCGGACTGCCCGTAGCCGCGCATGTCGGGGCAGACGACGGTGAACCCGCGATCAACCAGCTGCGGCGCGACCCGATGCCACGTCGACCCCGTCCGCGGATGTCCGTGGATGAGCAGGACCGCAGGCCCGTGCCCCGCATACCGGACCCGGAGCTCCACCTCCCCCACATCGATCCGCTCGTCCTCGAAACCGTCGAACATGCGCGACAAGTATCCGGTCACCCGCCGAGCAAACATCCGTTCACCGACTTGAGCGGTTGCGCGGCGCAGGCCACTCGGCAGGCCATCCGCGCATCGACGACGTCCTCGATTGGCCCAGGCGGTCAGGGCTTGCGGGCCACCGCGCCGTAGATGGAGGCGTCTGCCAGGGGTGGACGCTGCTCCGGTGGCACCTGCGACCGCCACTCGGTGACCGGGGCGATGCCCGGTTCGGCCAGCTCCAGGCCGGTGAAGAAGCGGGCGAACTCGGCGCGGTCGCGGGGTACGGCGTCCTGCTTCATCCGGCCGGCGGTGAACTCGGCCTCCATCCGCCTGACGATCTCGGCGGGGATGTGGTCGGTGGTGAAGTGGGTCAACGCCAGCCAGCTGCCCGACGGAAGCGCGTCGAGCAGGCGGGCGACCTGTTCGTGGGGGCGGTCGTCGTCGGTGAGGAAGTGCGTCACGGCGATCAGCACCAGGGCCACCGGTTGGGACAGGTCCAGGGTGGCGTGCAACTGCGGGTCGGCGAGGATCTTCTCGGGGTCGCGTAGGTCGGCGTCCAGGTAGGCGGTGGCGCCGGCCGGGTCGCTGGTCAGCAGCGCCCGGGCGTGGACAAGCACCATCGGGTCGTTGTCGACGTAGACCACCCGGGAGTCGGAGGCGACCGACTGCGCCACCTCGTGGGTGTTGTCGGCGCTCGGGATGCCGGTGCCGATGTCGAGGAACTGCCGGACGCCGACCTCCTCGGCGAGGAACCGGACCGCTCGGCCGAGGAAGGCCCGGTTTTCCCGGGCGAGGGTGCGTACCCCTGGGTAGACGGCCGCGATCTGGTCGCCGGACTCCCGGTCGACGGCGAAGTTGTCCTTGCCGCCGAGCCAGTAGTTGTAGCGGCGGGCCGGGTGGACCACGCTGGTGTCGATCCGGTCCGAAGGCGATGGTGTCGTCACGTGACCTCCCGAGGTCGACCGCCACCGATCGTAGGGGAAGAACGTCGATGTGGTGGCCCCGCGACGGCCCCGTCAGCCAGCGCGCGCACGGCGTCTACGGGGCCTACCAGCCCTTGCGGAACATCGTCCACGCCGTCCCGGCCGTGACCATCAGCCCGACCAGGACCGCGATCGGAATCGATCCCTCGCCCAGGGGACTGGTACGGCCGAGGCCGTACGTGTAGACGACGGCAGCCATCGCGGCGCCAGTCGCCAGACCGATGACGATGGCGAGCGCAGGGCGGCCAGCACTCCGTGACCGCGGCGGCTCCTTGTGGACGTGACTGTGGCTCTTTTCGAGGGTCATGTTCAGCCCGTACCCCGTCGGCGGAACGCAGACACCTGCACAGGTCGCTGCTGCCATTCGTCAGGAAACCGCTTACCCCGATGCTATTGACGCTCGTAACTGGCTGTCAGTACCGTGATGCGGGCAGCGAGAAAGCGCTTTCCGACCCCTCACCGTCCGACAGGGAGCGCCCCCATGCCCCGACACCTCCGTGCGTTCTGCCTGATCCTGCTCGCCATCGCCACCGTGGTGAGCACCACCACCGCCCTGCCCGCCGAGGCCGCCCCGCGCTTCCGGGTGTTGGTCTTCTCCAAGATCACGAACTTCTACCACGACTCGATCCCGGCCGGCATCGCCGCGATCCAGCAGCTCGGCGCCGCCCACAACTTCGAGGTCGTCGCCACCACCGACGCGGCGGCCTTCACCGACGCCAACCTCGCCACCTTCGACGCCCTCGTGTTCAACAACACCAACAGCCTCCCGACCTCGGGTGACCTGCTCAACGCCAGCCAGCGGGCGGCGTTGCAGACGTTCATCCGCAACGGCGGCGGTTGGGCCGGCCTGCACGCCGCCTCGGCCAGCGAACGCGACTGGCCTTGGTACGAGGGCCTGGTCGGCACGATCTTCGACTACCACCCCGACTTCTCGTCCACCGGCGGCACCTTCCCCGGGCGGGTCAAGGTGCTCGACCGCGCGCACCCTTCGACGCGTAACCTGCCGGAGCTCTGGGAGCAGAGCGAGGAGTGGTACAACTGGCGGACCAACCCGACCGGCAACGTGCACACCCTCGCCCAGATCAAGGTGCGCGACGGGATCAACGGCCTGGACGAGGGCGTCGACCACGCGTACTCCTGGTGTCAACGCTACGACGGCGGCCGGTCCTGGTTCACCGCCGGTGGGCACGCCAGCTCCCAGTTCAGCACCCCGACCTTCCTGGAGCACCTGCGCTACGGCATCGAGTGGGCGGCCGGCGCGGTCGCCGGTGACTGCTCGGCCACCAAGACCAGCAACTTCGAACGGGTGGGGCTGGTCACCGAGAACCTGGCCGACCCCTTCGAGCTGGCCGTCGGCCCGGACCGGAAGGTCTACTACATCCAGCGCACCGGCGCGCTGAAGGTGGTCAACTCCGACACCCTCCAGGTCACCACGCTGCTGGACTTCGCGTACACCTCGGCGATGACCGACCAGTCCGACGGCCTGCTCGGGATGACCCTGGACCGCAACTTCGCCAGCAACGGCTGGATCTACCTGCTCTGGTCGGACAAGACCCTCAAACAGCTCAACCTGTCCCGGTTCACGGTCGCCAACAACAGCGTCGCGCTCTCCTCGGAGAAACGCCTGCTGGCCATCCCCACCTACCGGGGTGAGGGCCGGGCCAACTCGCACATGGGCGGTTCGCTGGCCATGGACGCCGCCGGACGGCTCTACGCGGCGATCGGCGACAACACCGACCCGTTCGCCTCCAGCGGCTACACCCCGGTCGACGAACGCGCCGGTCGTGCCGCCTGGGACGCCCAGGGCACCGCCGGCAACACCAACGACCTGCGCGGCAAGATCCTGCGGATCACCCCACAATCCGACGGTACGTACACAGTGCCCAGCGGCAACCTCTTCCCGGCCGGCACCGCGAGGACCAGGCCGGAGATCTACGCGATGGGCATGCGCAACCCGTTCCGGATCACCATCGAGCCGCAGACCAACGCGGTGCTGGTGGCCGACTACGGCCCGGACGCCCGCGCCGCCGACCCCAACCGCGGTCCGGAGGGGACTGTCGAGTTCAACCGGATCACCAGCGCCGGCAACTTCGGATGGCCGTACTGCGTGGGCAACAACATCCCGTTCAACGACTACAACTTCGCCACCAGCACCTCGGGGGCGAAGTTCAACTGCGCCGCACCGGTGAACAACTCACCCAACAACACCGGCCTGACCACCCTGCCGGCGGCGAAGTCCGCGCTGGTCTGGTACGCGTACTCCGCCTCCACCCAGTTCCCCGAGCTGGGCACCGGCGGTGGCGGGCCGATGAGCGGACCGGTCTACGACTACGACCCGGCCAACACCCGCACCACGAAGTTCCCCGAGTACTTCGAGGGCAAGTGGATCACCTACGAGCTGACCCGCAGGTGGTTCAAGACGCTGTCGATCCACAAGACCGCGCAGACCTTCAGCAACGCGCGCTTCGGCCCGACCGCCGTGGGTGACCTCCAGTCGATCAACGGGATCTTCGGCAACATGAGCTGGATCCAGCCCTTCGAGGCGGAGTTCGGCCCGGACGGTTCGCTCTACGTCATCGACTTCGGCGAGGGCACCGGCAGTGGTCGCGGCGGCAGCAACGCCGGCGCGGGCATCTACCGGATCGACTACGTCGCCAACGGGCGGCCACCGACAGCGAAGATCACCGCCACCCCGGACAGCGGACGTACGCCGCTCGCGGTGACGTTCTCCTCGGCCGGGTCGTCGGCCGGTGACGGGTCGGCGCTCAGCTACGCCTGGGACTTCACCAACGACGGCAGCACCGACTCCACCGCCGCCAACCCGAGCCACACCTACTCGACGGCCGGGAAGCACACCGCCCGGCTGACCGTGCGCAACAGCGGCAACGGGTTGACCGCCACCGCGGTCACCGACGTGGTGGTCGGCAACACCCGACCGACGGTGACCATCACCGTTCCCAACGGCGGGTTCTTCGACTTCGGGGACAAGATCCCGTACACGGTGACGGTCACCGACCCGGAGGAGAGCACGATCGACTGCGCCAAGGTGACCGTGCAGACCCAACTCGGCCACGACTCGCACGCCCACCCGCTGGACGTCTACACCGGCTGCTCGGGGCTGCTCGCCACCGAGGCGGACGCCGGTGACGGCCACGGGCCGGGGCAGAACCTCTACACCCTGATCACCGCGCAGTACACCGACGGCGGCGCGGCCGGCGGCGTACCGGCGCTGACCGGCTCGACCCGCGTCCAGTTGCAGCCCAAGAGCAAGGAGGCCGAGCACTTCAGCGCCCAGTCCGGCGTCACGGTCAACGACCGGGCCACCGCCCGCGCCGGCAAGCGGCTCGGCGAGGTCGACCACAACGACTGGGTGGCGTTCGGGCCGGCGGACCTGCGCAACGTCGGCTCGGTGACGCTCGGGGTGACCAACGGCGGGCTCGGCGGCACCATCGAACTGCGGACCGGCTCGCCCACCGGCACGCTGATCGGCTCGGCCACCATCGGCTCCACCGGCGGCTGGGACAACCTGGTCTCCCCCACCGTCACGCTGACCAACAAGCCCACCGGCACGACCACCCTGTACGCGAAGTTCGTCAACGCCGCCCAGGTCAATGGCACCCCGGACCTGCTCGCCCTGGACTGGCTGCGGTTCAACGGCGCCGGGGTCAAACAGGAGCCGGGCGGGACGTTGTCCCTGGCCGCCAATCCGACCGGCGGCACCGCGCCGCTGACCACCACGCTCACCGCCACAGCGACGGCGCCGTCCGGGCAGAGCATCACCGACTACGCGTGGGACTTCGGCGACAACAGCGCCATCACGCACGGAGCGACACTACGGTCGACGGCTCACAGCTACCCGCGCAAGGGGACCTTCACCGCCCGGGTGACGGTCACCTACACCAGCGGGGAGACCCGCTCGCTCAACCTGACCATCACTGTCACCTGACCGTCGGGCGATGGCGGGCGGGGTCCACCCGGCCCGCCGCCGCCCGGCCGGGGTGCGCGGAGGCGGCGACGACGTTCTGGCCGTTATCGCGCGGATCGTCGCCTCGGTTGGTGGTCGCGCTGACGCCTGCGAGTCCACAGCCGTGAGCGATGGCTGTCGTACCTGTGTGCGAGGCTTCGGGGCATGGCGACTTTCGTTCTGATCCACGGCGGCGGGGGCAGCGCCTGGGACTGGCATCTCCTTGTCCCCGAGCTGACCAGCCGCGGCCACGACGTGGTCGTACCGGAACTGCCGATCGAGGACAAGTCCGCGGGGTTCGCCGAGTTCTGCCGGACGGTCGTCGACGCGATCGGCGACCGGAGAGACCTCGTGGTCGTCGGGCACTCGTACGGTGCGTTCACCGCGCCGCTCATTGCCGACAGGCTGCCGGTGCGGCTGATCGTCCTGCTCACACCGATGATCCCCAAGCCCGGCGAGAGGCCCGGCGACTGGTGGGCCAACACCGGTTACCGCAGCGCGGAAGGGCTCAGCGAGGAGCAGCAGTTCTACAACGGTGTGCCGACCGAGGTCGTCGCGGAGGCAGCGGCACACGGCCGGGACCAGGTCAGCGCGGAGGGAAACGAGCCGTGGCCCCTGGACGCCTGGCCAGACGTGCCGACGACCGTGCTCATCGCACGCGAGGACCGGTTTTTCCCGGCGGACTTCCAGCGCCGGGTGGCCGTCGACCGACTCGGCACCGCCCCGGACGAGATAGGCGGGGGTCACTCGGTGGCGTTCAGCCACCCGAAGCAACTCGCCGACCGCCTGACCGCGTACCTGTTGCCCTGAAGGCGGAACCAGGGCCGTCACGGTCCGAACCTCCCGGCACCCCAGGAAGCCGGAAATAGGTTACCGTCGATGCATGGTCTCGCGTCGATCGGTCCTGCGGGCGGTACCGCTTGCGGCCGCTGCCCTTACCGCCGTCCCAGGTGATCCCCGTTGGCTCGGCCCGTCGTCCACCTCGGCGGATGCGGACCGCGTACCACCCGACCCGGCCACGATGCAGGCCACCGCTACCGCCGTTCGCGGCTTCACGGCCGACCTCTACGGCACGCTGGCATCGACCCGGGCAGGCGGCAATGTGGTGTGCGCGCCGTACTCGGTCGGGCTCGCCCTCACGATGACCAGGGCGGGCGCCGGCTCGACCACGGCGGACGAGATGGACGCGGTGCTCCACGCGCCGCATCCGCGCCCCCGCGCGCTCGACAGCGGGTTCAACACCGTTGAGCAGACGCTCGCCGGTTTGTACCAGGACAGTGACGGGATAAAGCAGCCTCGGCTGACCACGGCCAACGCGCTGTGGACACGACTCGACCTGGTCCTGCGGCCCGGGTTCCGGGACGCCCTGGCCGGCTACTACGGTGCCGCGCCGCAACCGGTCGACTTTCGCGGCGCGCCGGAGGTGGCACGCCAGGAGATCAACACCTGGGTGTCCGATCGGACCAACGCGAAGATCCCGGAGCTGTTGCAGCCCGACGCCGTGGGCCCCGACACCAGCCTGATGCTGACCAACACGATCTACCTCAAGGCGGCCTGGAAGTACCCGTTCACCCTGACGGCCACGACGGTGGGACCGTTCACCAGGGATGACGGGACCGTCGTCGACGTCCCGGTCATGCGCGGGCCGTTCGACAGGATGGGCTACCTCGAGGGGGACGGGTGGCGCGCCGTCGACGTGCCGTACGCCGGCGACGGGCTTGCCATGGCCATCGTCATGCCGACCCGGGACAATCTCGCCGCGGTCGAGGCGAACCTCGATGCGACCTGGCTGGGCGCATTGCTGACCGGGTTCCAGATCACCGACGTCCAACTGCGCCTGCCCCGGTGGACGTTCCGCCTCCCGGCCGAGTTGGGTGCCGCGCTGAGCAGCCTCGGCATGCCCACGGCATTCACGTCACAGGCCGATTTCACCGGCATGAGCACCGAACCGGCGCTGTGCATCGACAACGTGGTGCACGAGACGTTCATCGCGGTGGACGAGAAGGGCACCGAGGCCGCAGCCGCGTCGGCCGTCATCGTCCGGCCGCCGTCGATCCCGCAGGGGCCGCAGTTCTTCGTCAACCGGCCATTCCTGTACGTCATCCACGACCGGCTCACCGGCGTACCGCTGTTCCTCGGCCGGGTCCACGACCCGCTGGTCAACGGCCCAGCCTGACCGGGCGTTCCGGGTGTGGGGCGGTGCACATCGGCACCGCCCCACGCCCGGCTGAACAGTTACTGCCAGGAACTCTGTTGGGTGTAGACGAGGTTGCCGGGGACCACAGTGCCGTTGGTGCGGTACTCCGTGTACGCCCAGAAGTCGCCCTCGGCCAGCGGCTTGTTCGGCTTCAGCGTGAAGTTGAAGCCCTGACCGCGCTCCGAGGTGGAGGGCAGCGTGAGGGTGGCACCGGAATACTTGGCGTTGCGGCCGATGATGGCGTGCTTCAGGTCGAAGTCGACGACCGGGCCGCCGGGCACCTGCGCGAACACGTAAGCGCTGTAGCGTCCGGGCTCGGGCAGGAACTTGTACGCCTGCTCGGCGCTGGTCCAGAACCTGTCACTGCTGTAGATGAGGGTGTCGCCCTTGTACAGGTAGAGATCGAGGTTCGTGTTCGGATCGGCGGTGTTGGCCTCGACGACAATGCCGGCGGTGTTCGCCGGCACCGTGAAGTCGACCTTCTTCACTCCGGTGGCGCTCGGGTCGAACACTCCGCCGTAGACGCCGGCCGGCATCGAGTACGACGTGCGCCGCATCGGGGTGTAACCGGTGCTGCGACCGACGAGTGACCCGGTGAAGCCCGGCTGGACCATGCCGAAGGCGCCGTTGGTCATCCGGGCGAACTCCTCGCCGTCGTCCGCGTACGGCCGGGCCGAGATGCCCCACGGACGGGCGGCGACCGGAATCCGGGCGCTGTGGGCCTTGCCGCGCCAGGTGATCGACCCGGTCACGTACCGGTCCCAGGGCGCACTGCCCCGACGCAGCGTGATGGTTACCGTCGCGGACTTGCCGGGCGCCAGGGTCACCGATGCCGGCGACACGGTGACCTTCATGCCGGGCAGACCGGACACCGACGAACGGTAGGTCTCCCGCGCCTTGCCCACATTGGTCAGGGTGCGGGTGAGGGTCACCGGGCGGGTCCCGTCGTACTCGCGCAACGAGATGGCCGGCAGGTTGAGTGCCTTGCCGTCGGGTTCGGCCGTCTCGCTGAACTCGATCAGTTCTGCCGCCGTGGGTTCGATGACCAGTCCCGGGTCGGTGGCTCGGGGCAGATTGATGAATCCGCTGCCCTGGTCGAGGGGGCTGCTGGTGCCGACGGTGTCGGTGGCGGTGGTGCGCAGGGCCGAGGCGACCGCGCCGGGTGACCAGTCCGGGTGCGTGGCGCGAAGGATCGCCGCCGCTCCGGCCACGTACGGCGAGGCCATCGAGGTGCCGGAGTACGCGTCGTACTGTCGCCCGAAGTTGCCCGCTGGTGAGACCGCGGCGATGATGTTCGAACCGGGCGCGACCAGGTCCGGCTTGAAGACGCCGAGGGTCACCTTGTCCGGGCCGGTGGAGGAGAAGTCCGCCACGCTCGGTATGCCCGGGACGCTGGAGCCGTCACCGCCGGCGCGCAGCGACACGGTGGCGTCGGTGGGGTGGCGCATCAGGTAGTTGAACAGCGTGCCGGCCTGCTTCTCGGTCGGCAGGTAGACCACCGGGAAGTTGAAGATGGAGTTGATCCGGTAGTTGCCGACCGGGTCGAACACCACCATCGCCGCCCCGCCCTTGGCCTTGATCTCGGCCGCGGAGCCGAACATGTCGGACAGCGCGCAGGCGACCACCTTGCCCTTGATCTTGGCGGGGTCCAGGCTGCCGGGCTCGCAGTAGACCGCGCCCAGATCCGGCGAGCCGGCCTGTTCACCGAAGACCAGCGGCCGTGCGCCACCGCCGGGCAGCGCGTCCAGCGAGCCGCCGACCAGCTTCGTGCCGTCGCCCAGCTTGGCGGTGGCCTCGTCGAGCTTGGTCACCGCCGCACCGACCGTGGTCACCCAGGGCGCCGCGTTGCTGATCGCTCCACTCACGATGCCGGTGTTGCCGGCCGACGCCGCCACGAAGACCCCGGCCAGCGAGGCGTTGAGGAACGCCACGCCGATGGGGGTGTTGGCCTCCCAGTCGCCGAGATCGGAACCGATCGAGAAGTTCAGCACCTGCACACCGTCGGCGACGGCCGCGTCGATGCCGGCGATGATGTCGGCGTCGTAGCCCATGCCACCCCAGAGCACCTTGTAGACGGCGATCTGGGCGTCCGGTGCCACCCCGGAGACGGGACCGAAGCGGCGACCGTCGATGGTGACGTTCGACAGGGGCAGACCGGCCGCGGTGGACGCGGTGTGCGTGCCGTGCCCGGCCATGTCCCGGGGGGAGAGTACCTCGCCCTCCGGCACAGAGCCGCCGCCGGCGAGCCAGGTGTCGGCGAAGTAGCGGGCGCCGACGATCTTGCCGTTGCAGTGTTCGGCCACGAAGGCGACGCCGGTCTGGCAGGTGCCGTGCCAGGTCGCGGGGGCGGGCATCTTCTTGGCGAACGACGCGCTCTCCGGCCAGATGCCGGTGTCCAGGACGCCGATCACCATGCCCGCGCCCGTGCCGGGGCCAGGCTTGGCCGGCCGGCCGGAGCGGTCCGTCAGCGCCGACTGCTCCGCGCCACTCGGGGTGGCGGGCGTCGGGTTGGCGGCGGTCGCCGTGGTCGTGGTGGGCGGCGCCGAGGGGGTGCCGAGGGCCCGCGAGGCGGTGACGGCGCGGACGCGCTTGTCCGCCCGCAACGTGCTCACCTGCTGGGCGGTCAGCTTCGCCGAGAACCCGTTGAAGGCTGCGGTGTAGACGGCGTTGACCTTGACCCCGGCCGCGGCGGTGACGGCGTCCCGCTGCGCGTCGAGGTGCCGGCGGTACGCCTGCGACGGCGTCGACGTCACGTCCAGCCGGTTGCCCGCCGCCGGGCGGGTCCGCGCCAGACCAGACACCCCGCCGGTGTACGTGGTCAACGGGTCTTCGGCCAACTCGACGACGTACATGCCGGAGCCGGTTTCGTCGACGGCTGCCTTCGGCGTGGCCGCAGGGTTGCCGCGGGGTCGGCGGTCGGCCCCGTCGGTCAGGGTGACCTTCCGGTCGGACCCGGCGGTGAAGTAACCGGCGCCACTACCGTTACCCGACGACCCCGCGGGTGCCGCCGACGCCGTTCCCGCGACACCGGTGGTACCGGTGATCAGGGCGACGACCAGCGTAGGTATCGCCAGTCTTCGCAGCCTGTTTCCGCTCGTGCCTGTAGCCACGAGGCTCCTTTCGATTGCTCCCTTGTGGAGCACTTCTCATTGATCGCGACCCGCCATTGGGAGCGCTCCCCCACCCAAGTCCACGACGGTTAATCGAGGATTTGCGTGGTGTTACGGATCGTCGGTACTGGCAAGATCACCGTACGCGCGGTAGGTAGTGGGTCGTCAATACCATGATCGAAACGGCGGACCCTCGGCCGGGCCGGCGCCAGGAGGACGGCGACCGCACGGCCGAGGTCAAGGCTCGCCTCGCGGACGGCGTCCATTTGGGACGAGCCGGCGTTCACGAACCCCAGTACCACCAGGTTGCACCTGGTCGGTGGTCAGTTGCGGGGCCAGACCTGGACCGGCACGCGCGGGAAGGCCACTGTCAGGAGCTGTTCGGTGCGGAGGTCGCGCAGCAGGCAGTCCGGCCAGGTGTCCAGTACCTCGGGCAGGGTGCGGTAACCGAGGGCCAACTGGAGCAGCGCACCCGGTGGGATGGCGGCATGGGTTCCGGGATCGGTGGACGGGCTGATAGCGCCGCGCATGGCGGTCACGCCAGCCAGTCTGCCGTCGGTGAACTCAAGTCGAGCGGCACGGCCGTACATGTCGATGATCAACGTCGGCTCGGGCCATTGCAGGTCGGCTGCCTGCCAGCGGGCCCGCAGCAGCGGTTGCAGCCGGGCAAGCAGGTCGGCCGGGTCACCGGTGCGGACGTACCAGCCTCTGGGACGCCTCGGTACGCCGGCCGGGCTGAGCCGGACCAGTGGGTGCTCGGGGCCGAGGATGGGGCGGACCGCCGTGAACGGCTCTTGTGCCGACGCCTCGTACCGCCGTCCTACCTGGGCGAGGTGTATGTGCATGGCGACGGCGGCCTGCGGCCAGTCGGCCGATCGATCGGTCGCGGCCGCGAACACGTTCAGCTCGCCGGCTGCGGAGAGCCGGGAACCGTGCACCAGGTAGCCACCCACATCAACACCCTGGACCAGCACCGTGACCTCCCGCCGGGCGAGATCCGCCGGACGGCGACCGGAGATCTCGTACCGCCACACCGCGGCGTCTCTCGGGCAAAGCAGGACGTCTCCGCCAGCGAGCCGCCGGTCGATGCGGGCGAGCGCATCCGCATCGGCAACGGTGGCCGGCCGGACCGCGAGGCCGTTGGAGCGGTCCGGCTCGATGGCCGGCAGCACGGCGGCGGGCACCGTCGGAGCGCCGTCGTTCGCCAGGGCATAGTCGTAGCCGAGCCGCCGGTAGAAGTAGGGAATCCCCTCGATCACCTGCACCGGCACACCATCGGCCGCGTACCTCTGGTGCAGTGCGGCGAACAACCGTTCGGTGAGCCGGTTGCCGCGGTGCTCGGGCGCCGTTCCGACCAGCTCGACCTGGGCCACCGGCAGCCGAACCCCGGCAAGGCTCCAGTACTGCCGCAGCCCCACCAGACTTGCCACCAGGCATCCGGTGGCCGCGTCCTCGGCAACCAGGAAGTCCTCGGGTACGACGGAGGGGTGACCGTCCAGCAGGTCTTCCACCCAGGCGGCGATGCCGGGGTGTGGTTGACCGCCGGTCACCGCCTGAAGCTGAACCGAGGCGTGCAGGCGGGCTAGTTCGGCGGCGTCGCTGGCTCGGCCGGGCCGAACCACGTAACTGTCGCTCTCCGGTGTCATGCCGTGTCTCCCGTGGGCTCAGATGCGAGTTCTCTCCACAATGGTTGCACGGCCGAACCATCTGGTTGTACCGTCGAACCATGCAGGCTGGTGAGCTCGACGCGGCGCAGGAGGCACTGATGCGGTTCGTCCGCAACTTCGGCCTCCATCAGCCCGACCGGACTCCCTGCGGGCAGCCGCTGCCGGTGTCCGAGGCGCACGCCATGGTGGAGATCGCCCGGGAGGGACACATCCGGCAGGTGGAGTTGGCTCGCCGGCTGCGGCTGGAGAAGAGCAGCGTCAGCCGCCTGGTCACCAATCTGGTCAACCGGGGCTGGGTGCACCGGGAGACAGCCGAGGGTGACGGTCGCGGCGTTCTGCTTCTGCTGACTGCCGCGGGCACCACGGCCGCTGCCCGACAGGCCAACGCCCGTCGGGCCCGGCTCACCGCCCTGCTCGATCGCGTTCCCGACGACCAGCGCGCGGCAGTGGTGCGTGCGCTCCAAACCCTCGCGGAGGCCACCGGTGAACCGTTCTGACCGCCCTCGTCCCCATCGGGCTCTGCTCCTGGCGACCATCGCCGTCGCCGCGCTGATCGGCGGCTGCGCCGACGACTCCGCGCCGTCGACACCGACACCGACCACCTCCGATCGGCAGGCCGACGTCGCCGAACGAGGCGCTTCGGTCATGCCGTTCGACCTGGAACGCACCACGCACCGCTTTATGACGACCGACACCGGCGGCGTGCAGACCGTGGTCGCCGACGACCCCCAGGACACCACCCAGATCACCCTTGTCCAACAGCACCTGAGCGCCGAGGTCGAGCGGTTCCGGCGAGGTGACTTCAGCGACCCCGCCCGCATCCACGGCACCGAGATGCCCGGTCTGGCAACGCTTCGGGCACACGGCGGGCGGATCACCATCACGTACGAAGCCATTCCCGACGGCGCGCGCGCCACCTACGCCACGGACGACGCGGGGCTTCGCGATGCCCTGCACCACTGGTTCGATGCCCAGGTCAGCGACCACGGCTCGCACGCCACCCGCTAGGCGCCACCAGCCGGCTGCACCGGGCCTTCCCGGCGGCGCCAGAGCACCGTGCACGCCGCGGCCAGGGCCAGCCCGAGCAGCGGTGCGACGCCCACCCCGGCGAGTGTGCAGGCCACCGCGAGCAGCGCCGGCGGCACCCAGCACCAGGCGGGCACGGTACGCGGGACCCGACCGCGCCGACGGGCCGCGGCTTCCACGGCCATCGGCACCACCAGCACCGGCAACGCGGCGGCCAGCAGGGTCAGCCAGGGCAGCACCAGACGGTCGAACCGCGCCACCGCCAGCATCCCGCCGAGCACCGCGACGGCGAGCATCGCCACCCGGGCCGGCACCCGCGGCGTCAGGCCGCGGATCGCCAGCGCACCGGAGTACGTGGTGGTCAGCGCCGCCGCGAAGACCGCCACCGCGACGAACAGATTCGCGTACGCGGCCAGCCCCGACCCGGCGGCGAGCAACGCGACCACGTCGGCCGAGCCGGTCCGCAACCACAGGCCGGCGCCGGCGAGCACCCCGAGCAGCGCCGGCCCGATCAGGAGCCCCACGCACCAGGCCAGGTCCCGCCTTCGGGAAAGGCCCACGCTGAAGTCTGGTGCCCGCAGCGCGAACACGGCCGCGTACCCGATCAGCGCGGCGGCGTCGGCGAGCCCACCGCCGGCGAGGCGGACCGGCGCGCCGGGTGGTGGCAGCACCGTCAGGCACCAGCCGACCAGCACCACCGCGCTGAGCGTGGTGACCACCGCGACCCGGTTGCCGAGCCGGGCCGGCGCCCAGGAGACGGCGAGGACCGCCACCTCCAGCAGCGCCGGCCCGGCCCAGCCCGGCAGGTGGGTCAGCGCGGCCAGCGAGGCCCCGCCGAGCCCGACGTTGAACCCGTTCCAACCGACCATCGACACGGCCAGCACCACCGCCAGCAGCAGCCGCGAGGTGTCCCCCAGGTACGCGGGCAGCACCGCTGTCAACGTCCCGCCGTCGCCGAGCGGTCGGCGCAGCCCGATCCGGCCCTGCCCCCAGAGCAGGGCCGCCATCAGCGCCCCGCCGACCAGCAGCCCGGCCACCGGCACCGCGCCGCCGTGTCGGGCAGCCATCGCAGCGCCGAGCACCAGCGTGGCCGGTGCGGTCCCGATGCCCAGCCAGGCGCCGACCGCCGCCGGCCACCGCCGTTCGGGGATGTCAGACAACGTGGCGCAGGTAGCCGGCGATCGCCGCGTCAAGCACCTCCGCGCCCGGACGCGCCCACACCTCGGCGGAGAAGACCTCCACCTCGATCGGGCCGACGTAGCCGGCCGCGTCCACCGCCTCGCGCAGCCGACGCAGCTCGATGCAGCCGTCGCCGGGCAGCGCCCGGCCGAGCAGCACCCCCTCCGGCAGCGGGGTCACCCAGTCGCAGACCTGAAACGCGGCGATCCGGGCGCCGGCCCGCGCGATCTGCGCGTACACCGTGTCGTCCCACCAGACGTGGTACGCGTCGACGACCACGCCGACCACCGCCGGGTCGAACCGCTCGGCGATGTCCAGCGCCTGGCCGAGGGTGGCGATCACGCACCGGTCGGCGGCGAACATCGGGTGCAGCGGCTCGATGGCCAGCCGTACGCCGGCGGCCTCGGCGTGCGGTGCCAGCTCGCCGATCGCGTCGGCGACCCGACGCCGCGCGCCGTCGACGTCCCGGCTGCCGGCCGGCAGCCCACCGGAGACCAGTACCAGCTCCGGGGCCCCGAGGGCGGCGGCCTCCTCGATGGCCCGCAGGTTCTCCGCGCGCCAGTCGTCGGCGGAGAAGAACCCGCCCCGGCACAGGGACGTGACGGCGAGGCCGGCGTCGCGGACCAGTTTCGCCGAGCGGGCCAACCCGTACTCGGCCACCGGCTCCCGCCACAGGCCGATGCCCGGCACGCCGGCCGCCACGCACCCGGCCACCACCTCGGGAAGCGGCCAGCGCTGGGCGGTCGCCTGGTTGAACGAGAAGCGCGCGAGGCTCATTGCTCCACCCCCGCCACCGTGAAGAAGGCCCGGGCGCGGGCGGCGGCCAGGTCGGCGTCGGGCAGCAGCCCGGCCGCGTCGGCCAGGGTGAGCAGGGTGGCAAGGTGCGCCGGAGACCGGCCGGACTGCGCGCCACCGACCATCGTGAAGTGGTCCTGGTGCCCGGCCAGCCAGGCCAGGAACACGATCCCCGTCTTGTAGTGCCAGGTCGGCGCCGCGAACAGGTGCCGGGCCAGCGGCACGGTGGGCCCGAAGATCTCGTCGTACGCCGTCAGGTCCCCCCGATCCAGGGCGGCCAGCGCGGCGGCGGCGGCCGGCGCAATGGCCGCGAACACCCCGAGCAGCGCGTCGGAATGACCCATCTCGTCACCCCGGATCAGCTCCGGGTAGTGGAAGTCGTCACCGGTGTAGAGGCGTACCCCGGCGGGCAGGCGGCGGCGCAACGCGACCTCCCGGTCGGCGTCCAGCAGCGACACCTTGATGCCGTCCACCTTGGACTGGTGCGCCTTGATCAGCTCGATCACCGTGTCGGCGGCCAGGTCCAGGTCGACCGCCCCCCAGTAGCCGGTCAACGCCGGGTCGAACATCGGGCCCAGCCAGTGCAGCACCACCGGTTCGTCGGCGGCGCCCAGCAGCTCGTCGTACACGCGCAGGTAGTCCTCCGGGCCGCGCGCGGCGGCGGCCAGGTGCCGGCTGCACATCAGCACCGGCCGGGCCCCGGCGGCGCGGACGTCGTCGAGCTGCTCGGCGTACGCGGCGGTGACCGCCGCCAGGGTGGCCGGGCCGACCGGCAGTTGGTCGGTGCCGACCCCGGCGACGATCCGCCCGCCCACCGCGCGGGCCTCGGCGGCGCTACGCCGGATCAGCTCCCGGGTGGCCGGGTAGTCAAGCCCCATCCCCCGCTGGGCGGTGTCCATCGCCTCGGCGACCCCCAGCCCGTACGACCACAGGTGCCGCCGGAAGGCGAGGGTGGTGTCCCAGTCCACCGCCGCCGGGGCACCCGGCACGTTCTCCGCGCCCGGGTCGGCGACCACGTGCGCGGCGGCGTACGCGATCCGGCTGGTCGCCGGTGCGTCCGGTCGGGCGAAGCCGCCGCCCCCGGCGAGCAGGTGCCGCCGCCCACCGGGCAGCACCACCTCGGCGCTCGCTGAGCCACCGTTCGTTCGCGGCTGCGGGGCTCGCAAACCCGGCTCACTCCTCGCGCTCACAGGGTGCCACCGTTCGTTCGTGGCTGCGGGGCTCGCAAACCCGGCTCACTCCTCGCGCTCACGGGTGCAGCTCCGGCACCTCGACACGACCGCCTTCGCGGGCCGAGCGCAGCCCCAGCTCGGCGAGCTGCACGCCGCGGGCGCCGGCCAGGAAGTCCCACCGGAACGGCTCGCCGGCCACCACGTGCCGCAGGTACGCCTCCCACTGCACCTTGAAGCCGTTGTCGAACTCCTCGTTGTCGGGCACCTCGGCCCACTGGGCACGGAAGTCCTCGGTGGCCGGCAGGTCCGGGTTCCACACCGGCTTCGGGGTGACCGCCCGGTGCTGCACCCGGCAGTTGCGCAGGCCGGCGATCGCGCTGCCCTCCGTGCCGTCGACCTGGAACTCCACCAGCTCGTCGCGGTACACCCGCACGGCCCAGGACGAGTTGATCTGGGCGATCACCCCGCCGTCGAGTTCGAAGGTGGCGTACGCTGCGTCGTCGGCGGTGGCCGCGTACGGGTGACCGGCCTCGTCGACCCGTTCGGGCACGTGGGTGGCGGTCACGCAGGAGACGGCAGTGACCCGGCCGAACAGCTCCTCCAGCACGTAGTGCCAGTGCGGGAACATGTCGACCACGATGCCGCCACCGTCCTCGGTCCGGTAGTTCCACGACGGCCGCTGAGCGGGCTGCCAGTCACCCTCGAAGACCCAGTACCCGAACTCGCCGCGCACCGAGAGGATCCGGCCGAAGAAGCCGCCGTCGATGAGGCGCTTGAGCTTGCGCAGACCGGGCAGGAAGAGCTTGTCCTGCACGACACCGGTGCGGACACCGGCCGCGTCCGCCGCCCGGGCCAGGTCGAGGGCGGCCGCGGTGTCCTCGGCCAGGGGCTTCTCCGTGTAGATGTGCTTGCCGGCCTCGATGGCCTGCCGGATCGCCTTCTCCCGTTGCTGGGTTACCTGCGCGTCGAAGTAGATCTCGACGTCGTCGCGGGCCAGCGCTGAGGTCAGGTCGGTGGTCCAGTCGGTCAGCCCGTGCCGCTCGGCGAGCTCCCGGAGTTTCGTCTCGTTGCGTCCGACCAGGACCGGTTCCGGCCAGATGGTGGTGCCGTCGGCCAACGCCACACCACCGGATTCGCGGATGGCCAGCAGCGACCGGACGAGGTGCTGCCGGTAGCCCATCCGTCCGGTCACGCCGTTGACGATGATGCCGATCGACCTGCGGGTCATGGTGTTCCTTCCGTCGTGCTGGTCGTGCCGATCCGCGCTCAGTGGTTGGCGGCCGCGCTGCCGAGCAACCCACGCAGGTCGGTGGCGAGCCGGTCGAAGCGGGGATCCGACATCACCTGCGCGTAGTCGCGGTGCGCCGGCAGCTCGACCGGGAAGGTGCGGATGATGCGGCCGGGCCGGGGACTCATCACCACGACCCGGGTGCCGAGGAAGACCGCCTCGGCGATGGAGTGGGTGACCAGCACCACTGTGGTCCCGGTTTCTCGCCAGATCCGGTGCAGTTCGGCGTTCATCTGCTCGCGGGTCAGCGCGTCCAGGGCGCCGAACGGTTCGTCCATCAGTAGCACCGGCGGGGAGTGCAGCAGCGCGCGGCAGAGCGCCACCCGCTGCTGCATGCCGCCGGACAGCTCGTGTGGCAACGCCTTCTCGAAGCCGGTCAGGCCGGTCATCTCGATCAGCTCGTCGGCGCGGCGGGCGGCGGGCGCCCGGTCCATGCCGCGCATCTCGGCCTGGAGCAGGATGTTGGCTCGGGCACCGCGCCACTCCAGCAACGCGGCCTTCTGGAAGACGAAGCCGATCTCCTTCTGCGGGCCGCGCACCGGGCGCTCCAGCAACGACACCTCGCCGCTGGTCGGCTTGACCAACCCCGCGACGATCTTCAGAAGGGTGGACTTGCCGCAGCCGGACGGGCCGACGATCGAGACGAACTCGCCCGGCTCGATGTCCAGCGACACGTCGTCCAACGCGGTGGTCTGCGACCGCCGGGTGGTGAACCGGACGGTCAGCCCGGACATCCCGATGGCGGTGCCGGTGGCTGCCGGCGCGGCGGTCACCGGGTCACCCCTGCGCCGCGTACGAGGAGTCCCAGTACGCGCTGGGCGCTCCCGGGTCCTTCAGCTCGGCGTAGCGGGACATCAGGTCGATGGTCTCGGTCCACTGGGCCTCGGTGTTCACCCCGGGCGGGCCGTCCGCGCCGATCAGCGGCATGTTGAGCGTGAGCTGCTTGGTGAGCACCTCGGGCGCCGGCTCGTTCTCGGCCAGAGCCGTCATCGCGCTAACCGCGCCGGCCGGGTCCCGGGCGGCGTCGGCCCAGGACTTCTGGGTGGCCCGGACGAACTTGCGGACCAGCTCCGGGTCCTTCTGCAGGGTCTGGGTGTTGGCGATCAGGCCGGTGCCGAGCAGGTTCATCCCGTAGTCGGCGAAGAGCAGCACGTCGACCTTCTTGCCGGTCTTGCTCTCGATGGTGGGTGCCTGGTCGTGGAAGAAGCCCATGATGGCATCGACCTTGCCCTCGGCCAGGGCGGCGATCTTGCCGGCGGCGTCGACGTTGACCACCTTGACGTCGTCCTTCTTGAGGCCGTTCTTCTCCAGCCAGGCCGGGAAGGTGGCGTAGAGGGCGTCGCCGGGGGTGCCGCCGACGGTCTTGCCCTTGAGGTCGGCCGGGGTCTTGATGTTCTCCTCGGTGAAGAACTCCACCGAGGAGGGTCCCTTCTCCAGGTACGCGCCGAGGCTGCGCACCGGCATGCCGCTGGCCACCGACTTCAGCAGCACCGGGCTGTCCGCCCAGCCGAAGTCGGTCTGCTTCTGGGCGACCTGCTTGACGGTGTTGCCCGAGCCGTTGCCGGGCAGGATCTTCAGGTCGATGCCCTCGGCGGAGTAGTAGCCCTTCTGAAGGCCGTAGTAGAAGGGCGCGTGCTCGCCGTAGGGCACCCAGTTGAGGGTGAGGGTGACCTGCTTGCTGCCGTCGGCGTTGGTGCTGCCGGCGGGGTCGTCCCCACCGCAGCCGGTCGCGGCGAGAAGCAGGGCGGCGGTGGCCAGGATGGTGGTGGCGGTGCGTTTCATCGGTGCCTCCGTGATGGGGTCGGTCAGGAGGTGGTGAGGGACACGCCGGCCCGGCGGCTGGCGTGCCACGGAATGAGCAGTGCCTCGGCGATCTCGACCAGGACGAACAGGACGATGCCGATGGCGGACATCAGGATCAGGTCGGCGAACAGCAGCGGGGCGTCGAGGTTGCCGTTGGCCAGCAACAGGACGTAGCCGAGCCCTTCGCTGGCGCCGACGAACTCGCCGACCACGGCACCGACCACGGCGAGGGTGACGGCCACCTTCAGGCCGGCCATCAGGTGCGGCAACGCGTTCGGGAAGCGGATCTTGCGGAAGGTACGCCACGGCCCGGCGCCCATCGTGGCGGCGAGGTCGAGCAGCTCCGGGTCGGTGGAGCGCAGCCCGGCCACGCCGGAGATGACCACCGGGAAGAACGCGATGAGCACCGCCAGGATGATCTTCGGGGTGAGGCCGAGGCCGAACCAGACCACCAGCAGCGGCGCGATGGCGATCTTCGGAATGACCTGTGCGAACAGGACGATCGGGTAGAGCGCCTTGTCCAGGGTGCGGGAGTAGGCGATGGCGACCGCGGTGACCAGACCCAGCGCGGCTGCCAGCACGAAGCCGAGCACCGTCTCGTAGAGGGTCACCAGGGTGTGCCGGGCCAGCTCGGACCACTGGGTGGTCATCGTCTCCCAGACCTGGCCGGGGGTGGGCACCAGGTAGTTCGGGACGTACTCCCGGGCCGCCACGAACCACCAGGCGGCGAAGAAGACCGCGAGCACCAGCGCCGGCCGCCAGAGCGAGTCGGCGAAGGCCACCGCCCGGCGACCGAGCGTGGGACGTGATGGACGGCCGCCGCCGGGTGGCGGTTTTGCCACAGTGGACGAGGTCGTGCCGCCGAGGCCGTCCCGCGCACCACCGGCCTGGTCGGCGGCGGCCTGCCGGCCCGCCGTGTCCAAAGAGTTCTCGGTCACGCGGAACCTCCTCGGGGGCCCGGCACGGCACCCATGAACCGAGCCGGTCGGCGGATCAGGCAAACGCTTTCCTGGAGCGTAGGCGGCCCCCTCACGCCGGGCAAGGCCTTTCCTCGATCTGTTTCCACCGATGCCCGGCAGCCCGACAGCTGTCCCGAAGAGACGGTCAGCCGGCCGTCGGATAGGTGTCGAGGAGGCCGCACATGCCCAACCGGCCCCGCTCGACCGGCTCGTCCACCGCGTATACCCCGGCGTCGCCCAGATACCCGGGATCCCCCCGCTCCAGGGCGTCGAGCTGCGCGGCGGTGTCGGCGGCGGCGCGGCCGGCGCCGGCCTCCCACCGCTGCCGCCACCGCGTCAGCATCGGCTGGCGCAGGGCGATCGCGGCGGCGTGGAACGCGGCCAGCGCCGCCGGACCGCCGGACCGCAGCGCCTGGAAGCCGGTCACCGCCAGATCCCGACGGCGGTACGCGGCGTGCACGTCCGCGCCCGGCGCTCCCCCGTCGGGCAACGCCGCCGCCGTGGTGTACGCGGCCGGGTCGGCCAGCACCTCGGGCGGGAAGGTCAGCACCGCGTCGCCGGCCTCGGGCAGGCCGCTGTTCTGCATGAGCACCACGATGCTCAGCCTGCCCCCGTTGACCAGGCGGTGCACGGTGCCCGGCTCGAACCAGACCACCACCCCCGGCCGCAACGGCGTCTCCCGGTAGCCGGCCGTGGTCAGGGTCTGCACCACGCCCTCGCCGTCGGTCACCACGTACCCCTCGGTGCAGCACAGGTGCACGTGCGGGGTGCCGCCGACCAGGCCGTCCGGGGCCACGGTGTCGTAGACGCGCAGCCGGGACACCCCGACCCCGCCGGGCAGCGGTGCCGGCCGATCACGCATCGAAGTACTCGTCGGTGTCGTCCGCCGCCGGCAGGGACACCAACAGCACGGTGAGGTCGCCGATGGCCCGGTGCCGGCAGCCCGGCTTGATCAGGAACGCGGACATCGGCCGGGCGGGGTGACGGACGCCGTCCAGCTCGATCTCCCCCTCGCCGGCGAGCACGACGTAGTACTCGGTGGCGATCCGGTGGTGGTGGGTCACGGCGTCCTGCACCTGGAGCAGATGCACGCTGGCCTGGCCCTCGCTCTCGGCGATGAAACCCCGGCGGGTGGTCCCACACGAGCAGCGCCGGGTGGGAAGGTCGTCAAGTTGAAGTACCGCGAAGCGATCGGACACGGCCGGGCCTCCCTGCGGGAAAGGGCTTTCTCTGCGGTACGGTGACGCTAGCCGGCACGACGAAACGCCGTCAACAGATCGAGGGGGCGGGCCATGGCGACCCTGTCCGATGTGGCCCGCCGAGCGGGCGTCTCGCCCGCCACCGCCTCCCGCGTCATCAACGGCAGCAGCAAGCCGGTCACCGACGAGCTGCGCGAACGGGTGCTTGCCGCCGTCGCCGAGTTGCAGTACGTGCCGAACGCGCACGCCCAACTGCTGGCCCGCTCGCACCGCAGCGCGGTCGGCGTGATCGTGCACGACGTCTCCGACCCGTACTTCGCCGAGATCACCCGGGGGCTGCAACGGGTCGCCACCGACCAGGGCCGGCTGCTGATGATCTGCAACAGCTACCGGGACCCGGACCGCGAGTTGGAGTACGTGGAGCTGCTGCGCGGCCACCAGGTCGCGGCGCTGATCCTGGCCGGCTCGGGCTACCACGACGAGGCGTTCACCCGGCAACTCAACGAGAAGCTCGCCGCGTACGAGGCCACCGGCGGGCGGGTGGCGGTGATCGGTCGGCACGAGCATTCCGGCGACGCGGTGATGCCGGACAACCGGACCGGCGGCTACCTCGCCGGGCGGGAGCTTTGCGGTCTGGGGCACCGGGCGATCGGCGTGGTCGCCGGCCCGCGCATCCTGACCACCACCACCGACCGGCTCGCCGGCCTCCGGCAGGCCCTCACCGAGCAGGGCCGCGAGCTGCCCGAACCGCGCATCCGGTACGCGGAGTTCGACCGCGACGGTGGGGCCGAGGCCACCGCCCGACTGCTCGACGCCGACCCGGAGCTGACCGCGATCGTGGCGCTCAACGACTCGATGGCCATCGGCGCGCTCGCCACCCTGCGCGCGCGTGGGTTGGCCGTGCCGCAGCAGATCTCGGTGCTGGGTTTCGACGACATGCCGATCGCCCGGGACGTGACCCCGGCGCTGACCACCGTGCGACTGCCCCTGGTCGACATGGGTGTGCGGGCGATGTCCCTGGTGCTCGGCGTCGGCGCCCCGACGCCCCGGATCGAGGTGCTCCCCGCCGAACTGGTCCGCCGCGACACCGCCGGTCCCGTCCCACGGTCCACCCGCGCCACCGCGGGTTCCGCGCCACGCGCGCGGCGAGGTGACACCACGTCGTGACCGGTGCCAGCCCGACCCAGCGGCCCCTCACGCGCGCCGATGTGGCGTACCTGGTCGGTGCGTCGTTCGGGCCACACACCCGGGTCCGGGACGCCGGTCCGCTGGCCGGCGGCGGGTACGCGACGGTCTGGTGGGCGCTGCTCGACGACGACCGTCGGGTGGTGCTGAAGCTGGCTCCGCCGGCCGGAACGCCGCTGCTGCGCTACGAGCGCGGGCTCTGCGCTGCCGAGGAGCGGTACTTTCGGCTCGTCGCGCAGCGGGCGCCGCAGGTGCCCGTACCCCCGGTGCTCCGGCGCGGCGCCGACCCGGCGTACGGCGAATGGTTGGTCACCGCGATGCTGCCCGGCCGGTCGCTGTCCGACCTGGCCGAGGCCGGTGTCGCGGTCGACGACGGCCCGGCGCGCTACGACCTCGGGGTGGCTCTCGCCGCGTTGCACCGGGCGACCGGTGAGCGGTTCGGGTACGACGACGACCGGGCCGGCGGGCCGACCTGGCGGGCGGCGTTCACGGCGATGCTCGACGCGCTCCTGGCCGACGCGGTCGACTGGGACGTCCGACTGCCGGTGACCCCGGAGCGGCTGCGCGCGCTGGTAAGGCGGCACGCCGACGCGCTCGACGAGGTGCGCCGACCAGCGCTGCTGCACTTCGACTGCTGGGACGGCAACGTGCTGGCCGCACCCGACGGGGACGGCCGGTTGCGGCTGCGCGGCCTCGTGGACGGCGAGCGGTTCCTCTACGGCGACCCACTGCTGGACCTGGTCTCGCCGCTGCTCTTCCGACGCGTCGAGGACGAGCCGGAGCACCCCCTGCTGCGCGGCTACCAGGCCAGCGCACCCGAACCGTTGGTGCTGAACGCCTCGGCACGCCGCCGGCTCGGCCTCTACCGGCTGCACCTGTACCTGCTGATGACTGTGGAGATGCCCAGCCGCGGGATGACCGCGCGCAGCCATCCCGGGCGGCACGCCCGGCTGGCGGCCCTGCTGGACGAGGAACTCGCCGCGCTCGCCTCGGGTTGACGGCCCGGCGCGGGTGGCGTCCGCCGCGTGGTCGGACGCCACCCGCCCGCGGTCAGGGCAGGTCGATCGGGCGCAGCACCCGGTCCACGGCATGCGCGATCTGCCGGTTGCCCTTGTTGACGTCGTAGGAGACGACCCGCGCGTCACGGTCGTCGGTGTCGGCGTCGACCAGCCGCACCTGGCGGAAGAAGTACAGGTAGGTGCGCACGTCGACCTCGACGGACGAGCCGAGCGCGGTGGTCAGGTCCGTGCCGTCGGCCCGGACCGCCGTCTTGCGATCGATGGTGGCGCCCGGGACCACGTGGTAGAGCAGCACCGACTCGACGGTGTCGATGCCCAGCCCGGCCACGGCGGTGAAGGCGGCGCTCTCACTCGGCAGCTTCCGGGCCTGCGTGATCTCGCGGACCAACTGCTGGAAGGCGGCGTCGGTGGGGATGAACGCGGTCAGCGCCACGGTGCCGTCGGTGAGCACCTTGACCGGAGAGTTCGGCTTGGTCTCCAGCACGGCCAGCACGGCCGCCGTCAGCACGTCGAAGTCACGCGAGTTGCGGTCGAAGCCGCTGCTGTCCCGGGTGAGCACCTGGGCGAGTGACGTCGTGCCGAGCGGCTTGGGCTTGCTGGTGGCCTGAGCTGCCGGTACGGCGACTGCGGTGGTGGCCAGCGCGGTGGCCACGGCGCCCACCGCCATCCGGGCGGCGATTCGTGCGATCTTCATCAGCGGGCCTTTCGTCGAAGCGACCGGATCCGTGACGTCTCGTCACGATCCATGCTTCGTGCCGGGTAGGCCGCGCAGATGCACCCGCGGATAACGGATTGTCCAGGGATCCTGCCGGGGCCTAACCTCCCCGGGTGCTGATTCGGAAGTTCGTCGACCGGGACTGGTCGCAGGTGTGGCCGATCATCGAGGAGGTGATCCGGGCACAGGAGACCTTCCCCTACGACCCGGCGATGACCGCCGAGCAGTCGTACGGCATGTGGGTCGAGGCGGCGCCCGGGCGGACCGTCGTGGCGGTCGACGGCGAGCGGGTGCTCGGCACCGCGAAGATGGGCACCAACCGGCCCGGGCCGGGCGCGCACGTGTCCACCGCCAGCTTCATGGTCGCCGCCGACGCGCGGGGCCGGGGCGTGGGCACCGTGCTGTGCCGTGACGCCCTGACCTGGGCCCGCCGGCAGGGGTACGCCGGCATGCAGTTCAACGCCGTGGTGGAGAGCAACAGCTCGGCGGTGCGGCTGTATCGGCGGGAGGGCTTCGAGGTGGTCGGCACCGTGCCGGGCGCGTTCCGTCATCCGACTGTGGGCCGGGTCGGCCTGCACGTGATGTACCAGGAGTTCTGAGGCGCCCCGCCCCCGCTCGCGTCGATCATGGACTTGTGGTGGTGCGCAAAAGGGGCATGCTTGCACAACGCGCCCACCCTAAGTCCATGATCGACCAGGAGGGCTCAGCCGCCGGCGGGGGCCGGGCGCAGTCCGGGCTGCCCGACGGCCGGCTCCGCGCCGGCACGGCGGATCGGGGTGAAGAGGGCGCCGACCGCGACCAGCAGGCACCCCGCTCCGGCCGCGAGCGTGACCGCCGGAGCACCGTACCGGCCGGCGGCCCAGGTCAGCACGACAGCGCCGGCCGGACCGAGGGCGTAGTGCGTGCTCCAGAACGCCGACGTGACCCGGCCCAGCAGGTGATCGGGGGTGATCTCCTGCCGCAGGGACATCGAACAGATCCCGCCGACGCTGAGACAGCACAGGTACACCGCGGTCAGCGTGGTGACCGCGGGCACTGTGGTGGCGATGCCGACCCCCGCCACGGCGAAACCGCAGATCGCGTGCGCGCCGATCCAGGTGGCACCGAAGCCGCGACGGCGACGCAGCGGCGCCACCAGCAGCGCGCCGGCGACGGTTCCCAACGCCGCCAGGCCGAGCACCGTGCCGACGGTGCCCTCGGAGCCGCCGAGGTCGTGCGTGACGTGGTAGATCAGCACGTCGACGAAGCCGTAGGTGAGGAAGATGAAGACCGACAACAGGACGGTCAGCGCGCGCAGCACGGGCTGTCGCCACAGGAACCGCGCCCCGGCCAGGAACTCGGCCAGCGGGCGCTGCCGGGCCACCCCCTCGTCCACCTGGACGGGGCGCAGTCGGATCAGCCACAGGCCGGCCGCCGAGAGCGCGAAGCTCGCAGCGTTGACGGCGATGGCGGTGGCCGGGCCGAAGCGGGCCGCCACCACACCGGCGAGCAGCGGCCCGAGGACGGCCGCCGCCGCGTACGTCGCCTGCAACCGGCCGTTGGCCTCGGTGATCCGGTCGGAGTCGACGAGGTTGCGGACCGCGGTCACCGCGGCGACCTGGAACAGCATGCCGGCCGCCTCGCAAACGGGCAGCACGACGAAGAGCAGCCAGACCTGCGGGCCGGCCAGCCACGCCAGTGGCACCAGGGCGTAGAGCACCAGCCGGGTCAGATCCGCCACGATCATCAGGGTGCGGCGGTCGTACCGGTCGACCAGCACCCCGCCGAAGATCCCGGCGACGACGGACGCCGCGCCCGCGACGGCGGTGAGCAGGCCCATCTGCGCCACCGACCCGGTCGCCTGGAGCACCAGCAGCGGCACCGCCAGGTAGGCGAACGAGTCGCCGGCCGCCGAGAGCGACTGGGCGACCCAGTACGTGCCGAAGGTGCGGTCCCGCCAGAGCGGAGCCCGACCAGCGGCGGCGGATCGGCTCATCGCGCCAAGGGTAGTAAACGCGCCCCTCCGGCGCTGGCCGTGGCGGGCGTCACATCGCTGCGATGTCACGAACCAACCAACGGCACGCATCTCGTGGTCGTCAGTCCGATCAGAGAGGCGAAACAATGAGCACAGCGCATCGACAGGTCCCGGCGGGCACGCACCGCGTGCTGATCCTCGGCGCGGGCTACGCGGGCATGGCCTCGGCGACCCAGCTCGCGGCACGGACCAGGCGGACCGACGTGCAGGTGACAGTGGTCAACGCGCAGGAGCGGTTCACCGAGCGTCTCCGGCTGCACATGACGGCGACCGGTCAGCGGCTCGCCGAGCTGAACATCCCCCACCTGCTGGCGGGGACGGGTGCGCAGTTCGTGCGCGGCTGGGTGACGGCGGTGGACGCCCACGCGAGGACCGTCCGCGTCGACGACAGCCGGGTGCTGCGCTACGACACCCTGGTCTACGCGTTGGGCAGCGTGACGGACACGGCGGCGGTCCCGGGCGTCGAGGAGCACGCGTACACCCTGGACGGTCCGAGCGGCGCGACCACGCTGGCGGACCGGTTGGCACGGCTCAGCGCCGGCACGGTCGTCGTGGTCGGCAGCGGGTTGACCGGGGTCGAGGCGGCCGCGGAGATCGCGGAACGGCACCCGGAGGTCGGTGTCACGCTGGTGGGCCAGCAGGACCCGGGGGCGAGCATGAACTCGAAGGCCGAGGCGTACCTGCGGGCCGCGCTGACTCGCCTCGGCGTTCAGCTGATCACTGGAGCGGCGGTCACCAGGGTCCGGCCCGACGGGGTCGAAGTGGCCGGTGCGGAGACCGTGGCGGCTGACGTCGTCCTCTGGACGGGTGGTACCCGGGTGGCGCCGCTGGCTGCCGCCGCCGGGCTGACCGTCGACGAACGCGGTCGCGTCGTCACCGACGCCGCTTTGCGGTCGGTGTCGCATCCCGAGGTGTACGCGATCGGCGATGCGGCCGCGATCCGGCAGGGCTACGGGATGCTGCACGGCACCTGCCAGAGCGGCATGCCGACCGGCGTGCACGCGGCGGTGTCGATCGCCCGCACGCTGCGGGGTAGGCAACCCCGGCCGTTCCGGTTCGGTTACTACCACAAGCCGGTGAGCCTGGGCCGAAACGATGCGGTCGTGCAGTTCACCCGCCCCGACGACAGCCCTCGCCGCGGGTGTCTGACCGGGCGGGTGGCGGTCTGGTACAAGGAGACAGTGACCGCTTCGCCCTGGCCGACCTACCGCCGCATGTCGCGGCTGCCCTCCTCCGGGGCGTTCTGGCCGCGCGGCGGCCGCTTCACGCGCCTGCGGGACGCGCGGTGACGCACCCGCCGAACGCCGACGAGCAGGTGTTCCACAGTCATCGCAACCTGCTGTTCTCGGTGGCCTACCGGATCCTCGGCAGCGCGGCCGATGCCGAGGACGCGGTGCAGGACGCCTGGATCAGCTGGTCCTCGGCGGACCGCTCCCAGGTCGCCGACCCCAAGGCGTACCTCGCCCGCATCGTGTCGAACCTCGCGTTGCAGCGCCTGCGCTCGGCCCGGCATCAACGCGAAACCTATGTGGGGCCGTGGTTGCCCGAGCCCGTCCTGACCGATGCGGACGCTGCCGACGCCGTCACCGACGCGGAGTCGGTGTCGATGGCGATGCTGGTGGTGCTGGAGACGCTCAGCCCGCTCGAGCGTGCCGTGTTCGTCCTGCGGGAGGTCTTCGACTTCAGCCACGCGGAGATCGCGGTGGCGGTGGAACGCTCCGAGGCCGCTGTCCGCCAGACCGCCCACCGTGCTCGCGAGCACGTGCGGGGCCAGCGGCCACGCTTCACGGCGGACCGATCGCAGCAGCGCGGGGTCACCGAGCGGTTCCTCGCCGCCTCGACCGGTGGCGACATCAACACCCTGCTGGAGCTGCTGTCCCCGGATGTCGCGTTGTGGACGGACGGTGGCGGTAAGGTCCGCCAGGCCCTGCGTCCCATCAGGGGCGCCGAGAGGGTCGCCGTGTGGTTCGCGGCCATCAGCACCGTCGCCTACCAGGGCGTTGCGCCGCACGACATGCATGCCGCCCTGGTCGAGATCAACGGGGGGCCTGGGCTGGTGTTCAGCGGTGCGGGCCGGGTGGTCGCCATCCTCTCTTTCGACATCGACGCCGACGGTCGCATCACCGCCATCCACAACGTCGCCAACCCCGACAAGCTGCGCGCCGTCGCCGATGGCACCACCCACCAACTCGGGACGCGCTGAGCCGGCTGCCTCCCCGTCAGCCGGTGCTGGTGAGGTCGGTCGTCGCCGCGAGTTCCGTGACCACGTCCAGGAACCGGTGCAGTGCGGGTGCGGTGTTGCCCGCCAACCACACCATCTCGGTGTACGCGTAGGCGTTGGCCAGCGGGACGAACACCACGCCGGTGCGGCGAAGGCTCGCCGCCGAGCAGGCGAGCCGGGTGACGCCGATTCCGGCGGCGACCAGACCGAGGAGGCTCTGCACGCCGGCCTCCTCCTGAACGACGGTCGGTACGAAGCCCGCTTCCCGGAACTGGTCCTCGTAGGCGCGGTGCCAGGGTTCCCAGGAGCTGCGCGGCGTCATGACCCACGGTTCGTTCGCCAGGTCGGCGAGGGTCAACTCGGCGCGCCCGGCGAGCGGGTGGCCCTCGGGCAGCACCGCGCAGACCGGTTCGGTCGTCAGCCTCCTGGACTCCAGGCCGGTAACGAGCGGGGTCCGGGTGAAGGCGACGTCGAACCGCCCGTCGAGGACGCCCTGCACCAGGGGCGCGATGCTCGTGGTCTCGGTGGTCAGGCGCAGGTCGGGGAGGTGGTGGCGGACCGCCCGGACCACCGGGGGCAGCACGTGATTGGCGACGGTGGTCAAAAAGGCGAGCCGGAAGGTGCCGACCTCGCCCCGCAGGGCCCGTCCCACGACGGCGACGGCTTGTTCGGCGCGGTCGGTCACGGCGCGCGCCTCGGGCACGAACAGGGCGCCGATGTCGGTGAGGGTGGTGCCGCGGCTGTCGCGATCGAACAGCTTCGCCCCGAGGGCGCGCTCCAGGGCGGTGATCTGCTGCGACAGCGACTGCTGGGCGATCATCAGGCGGGCGGCGGCCCGGGTGAAGCTCAGCTCCTCCGCGAGGACCAGGAAATACCGCAGTTGTCGCAGCTCAGGCGTGGCCACAGGAACAGACTGTAGCCACGCCAGGAAGCGTGTGTTGGCCGTCCGCGCAGACCTCCGCGCACGATCGGTGCGAAGGGCGGTGCCGGCACACCGTACGCCCGTACGGAGCCGGCACGGCCACGTGAGGACACCACCAAAGGAAGTCGATCATGTCGGAATCACGCGTCAGCACGCCGTTCGACGCCCGCTCTACCGCCGCCGACGTCGTGGCCGGTGTCGACCTGACCGGGCGACGCGCCATCGTCACTGGTGCCTCGTCCGGCATCGGCGTGGAGACCGCCCGGGCGCTCGCCATGGCGGGCGCCGAGGTGACCCTGGCGGTACGGGACGTGCGGGCCGGAGAACGGACCGCGCGGGAGATCGGCGCCGGGACCGCGAACCGGCTGCTCCGGGTCGCGCCGTTGGACCTGTCCGACCAGCGGTCGGTCGCCGCGTTCGTGGCCGCCTGGGACGGGCCCCTGCACATTCTGGTCAACAACGCAGGGGTGTCGGCGACCCCGGAGATGCGCACCGCGGAGGGTTGGGAGTTGCAGTTGGCCACCAACCACCTCGGCCACTTCGCACTCGCCAACGGACTGCACCGGGCACTCGCCGGGGCCGGTCGGGCCCGCGTGGTGTCGCTGAGTTCCATCGCCCACGTTCAGGCCCCGATGGTCTTCGAGGACGTCAACTTCCGGGAACGCCCCTATGACCGTCTTCTCGCCTACGGCGAGTCGAAGACCGCCACCGCGCTGTTCGCGGTCGAGGCGAACCGGCGCTGGGCCGGCGACGGCATCACCGTCAACGTGGCCAACCCGGGTGCGGTCGCCACCAACCTGGGACGGCACCTCACCGAGGAGGACTACGCGCAGCTTCCGGCGTTCGACTTCAAGACCCCGCAGCAGGGGGCCGCGACCTCCGTGCTGCTCGCCGCCGGGCCGCAGCTGGAGGGCATCGGCGGCCGGTACTTCGAGGACTGCGAGCAGGCGGTACGCCACGACCCGGCGGACCCGCTGCGCGGCGTTGCCGACCACGCGATCGACCCCGCGGCGGCGACGCGACTGTGGCAGCTCTCGCTGGATCTGCTCACCGGCGCCCGACGCGCCTGACGTGCACAGCGTGCCTGAACGTCCGGAAACGGCCCTGGGATCCCCCGCGGCCGTTTCCGGACGACGCGAATCGCTCAGCCCTTGCGCAGCGGAGCGAGCGCCGTGCTCCAGGCGACCACCTGGTCGAGCGTGGCGGTCAGCGAGTCCTGGTGGAACTGGTTGGGCTTGAAGACGCTGAAGTTCTCGAAGTCGGTGAAGAGCGACAGCGCGACCTGCGAGCGCACGTCGGCCATCTGGAGCTCACCGGAGATCAGACGCAGGTGCTCCACGGCGCGCGTCCCGCCGACCGAGCCGTAGCTGACGAAGCCGACGGCCTTGTTGTTCCACTCGGCGTAGAGGAAGTCGATCGCGTTCTTCAGGGCGCCCGAGGTCGAGTGGTTGTACTCGGGGGTGACCATGATGAACCCGTCGAACGACGCGATCGTCTCGGCCCACCGCTTGGTGTGCGGCTGGGTGTACTGGCCCATCGAGGGCGGGTACGCCTCGTCGAGGTGCGGCAGCTGGTAGTCGAGCAGGTCGACCAGCTCGTACTCCGCGTCGGAGCGCTGCTTGGCGATCTCGAGCACCCAGCGGGCGACGGCCTCGCCGTTACGCCCCGGGCGGGTGCTTCCGAGGATGATCCCGATCCTGGTCATGTGTGGCGCCTTTCAGAGGGTCCTTGCCTGACGACGGGAACGCTAACCGGTGCTTGATTGGTCAAGCAAATATCTGGTCTATGGGCGTGGTCACACGGAGGGTGAGCACTTGCTCGGTCAAACAAGTATGATAAGAGGATGGCCAACCCCTCCGTAGCGACTCCGCAACCTCTCAACCCAGACGAGGAAGCCCTGGTCCGTGCCCTGGGCCAGGTAATGCACGTCTTGCCCCGCGCGATCGACGCGGACATGGTCGGTGACCGTCAGCTACCGCTCACCGAGTACACCGCGCTGATGAACCTCTCCGAGACACCGGACCGGCGGATGCGCATGAACGAACTCGCCGCGCTCTGCCACCTCTCGCTCAGCGGCATGACCCGCACGATCATCCGGCTGGAGACGCAGGGCCTGGTCCGGCGGGAACGGTGCGAGGAGGACGCGCGCGGCTGGAACGCCGTCCTCACCGACGCGGGCTTCGCCCGCCTGGAGGAGTCCTGGCCCAGTCACCTGGCCGCCGTACGCCGCCGGTTCCTCCAGCACTTCGAGGGCTTCGACCTCGCCCAACTGGCCCGCGCGTTCCAGGGGGCCGGCACGGCAGAGCCGACCGACTGAGCCAACGCCGGCCCAGTCGGTCATCCGCCGGCCTCAGCCGGGCAACCGGCCCTCGGCCACCAGCGCCCACGCCAGCAACCCGAAGGCGCCGGTCGACGCGACGGCGCGGACCACGTTGCCGCGTACCCAGGTGACCTCGAAGCGCGCCCGCAGCGCCGCGAGGTCGGTGGCGTCGTCGACGTCGCCGGCGCGGGCCAGCACGTTGTTGAGCGGCACGTTGACCACGGCGGTGACGCCGAGCACCACCAGGTACAGCAGCAGCCCGGCGACGATCCACGGCAGCACCGCCCGACGCCCGTCCCCCAGGTGCAGCGCCGCCGCCAGCAGCGTGAACAGCAGCGCGCCGCCGAAGCACACCGCGAACCACCCGTTGAGGATCGACTCGTTGATCCGCCGCATGGCGAGCACCAACGTCCGGTCGTCGGTGCGGGCCAGACCCGGCATGACCGCGTACGCGAAGGCGGCGAACAGTCCGGCGGTCAGGCCGGTGGTCACTGTGGCGGCGAACAGGCTGGCGGTACTCAGAACTCCCATCCGCCTATTGCACCCGTTGGGGTGCGCGCTGACCAAACGCGATAGCGGTCACCGGACCGGAGCATGAGCGGCGAGCGGGTTGGTGAGGGTGCCGACGAACTGGAGCGCCGCCGACGGGTCGGCCAGGTCGATCATCTGCTGGTTGTTGCGCAGTTGCAGCCGGTTGAGGCAGGACAGCGTGAACTCCGGGGCGAACAGGTCGTAGTGGCGGACCCGCTCGGCCAGGTGCGGCACCCGGTCGAAGTAGTCGGCGGCACAGGCAGCGACAGTGCGCCAGAAGTCGTCCTCGGCGATCACGTCCGCCTCGACCAGGACCGCGTTGAGGTGCCGCAGGAAGCAGTCCACCACGTCGGTGAAGATGGTCAGCAGCTTGGTGTCGTCGGGCACCTCGACGCGGATCCGCTCCACCGCCGCCGGCAGCTCGACCTTGTCGCTCATCACCGCGATCTCCTCGGCGATGTCCTTGAAGATCACCCGCTGGACGGTGTCCTGCTCGTCGAGGACCAGGATGACGTTCTCGCCGTGCGGCATGAAGGCCAGGTCGTGGGCGTAGAAGCTGTGCAGCAGCGGGGTCAGGTAGGCGTCCAGGTAGCGGCGCAGCCACACCTCGGGCGCCAGGCCGGACCGGGTGATCAGCGCCGCCGCCAGTGAGTCGCCCTCGTCGTCGACGTGCAGCAGCGCGGCCATGGTGGACAGTCGCTGCCCCGGCGCCAGCTCGGGCACCGGGCTCTCCCGCCACAGGGCGGCCAACATCTTGCGGTACGGGGAGGTGCGCTCGGTCGCCGCCTCGTACTGCCGGTGCCGGTAACCCACAGCGGCCCGCTCCCGGATGACGGTCAGGCCGGTGCCGGTCAACACCTCGTCGGCGGCGATCAGGTCGGCCAGCCAGTCGTTGATCGCCGGGGTGGCCGCCATGTACGCGGCCGACAACCCCCGCATGAAGCCCATGTTCAGCACCGACAGCGCCGTCTTGACGTAGTGCCGTCCCGGCTCGCTGACGTTGAAGAAGGTGCGGATGGACTGCTGGGCGAGGTACACGTCCGGCCCGGGGCCCAGGTGCACCAGCCGCCGCTCGGCCAGCTCCCCGGCGAAGGTGACCGCCAGCTTGTTCCACCACTGCCACGGGTGCGCCGGGATCAGGTGGTAGTCGGCGAGGTCCAGCCCCAGATCGGCCATGGTGGCCGCGAACCGGGCCCGGGTCTCGGCGTCCAACTCGCTCTCGATGAGCGCGTCGTAGTCGAGGTCGGCGGCGCTGCTGAACGTCGAGTGGTCCCGGTGCGCGGCCAGCCACTCCAGCCGCACCGGCGCGGCGGCCTCCGGGGCGTACCGGTGGTACTCGTCGACGCCGAAGCCGAGCCGGCCGTTGTTCGCCACGAAGCAGGGGTGGCCCTCGGTCATCGAGGTCTCGATGGTCTGGAAGTCAGCCTCGGCCAGCTCGGTGGCGCTCGGCGCGGCCTGGGCCAGCTTGTACGCCGTACCCGCCAGCGTCGAGGTGATCTCCTCCAGGTAGACCGGGAGCACCCGTGCGGAGAGCCCGAGGGTGTCGCGCAGTTCGACGATGAGGTCCACCGCGTCCGGGGCCAGGGAGGTGCCGTCGCGGTGTCGGGTGATGCTGTCCGCGTCGACCTGCCAGTGCGCCAGGGCGAGCACCCGCGCCGCGAACCGGTAGGTGACAGTGCCGTCGTCGCTGCGGATCTCGTACCACTGCCGGTCGTCGGGGCCGGCCACGGCCTGCGGGGTGAGCAGCCGCTCGTGGGTGAACTCGGCGAGCGCCTTGCGGACCAGCAGCCGGTTGGCCCGGGCCCAGCGCTGCGGGGTGAGGTGCCCGACCGGGTCGCCGGAGGCGTTGTGCGCGGCGGCGACGGGCGGGTGGGTGGGGACGGCGGTGGTGGTCACGCCGGGGCTCCTTCGGTTCGGGTGACAGCGGCGCGGTCGGCGGCGGCGCGGTCGGCGGCGGCCTGGAACTGGGCTCGGGTGCAGACGCTGAGCAGCGCGTCCTTCTCGGGCTTGGCGATCGGGCCGACGACCGTGAAGCCGACGGCGGCGTTCAGCGCATGCACGGCGGTGTTGCGCACGTCCGGTTCGACCACGACCCGCCGGGTCGTCGGGTCGTCGAAGAGCCACGCCATGACGGTGCCGATCACCGCCCGGGTGAAGCCGTGCACGGGCGCGTCGACCGGCGCGCAGAGGAAGTGCATGCCCACGTCACCGGGCTGGTGGTCGTACAGGCCGACCAACTCGACGTGGGCCGGGTCGTAGCGCTCCGCCAGGAAGGCGGGACTCCCCCGCCACAGGCCGAGGTACGCGTCGTGGTGCGGGTGCTCGGCGATCCGCCGGTACTCCTCGGTGACCTGGGCCAGGTCGGCGTCCTGCATCATCCAGAACTCCGCCTTCGCGTGGGTCACCCAGGCGTGCAGCAGCGCCGCGTCGGCGTCCAGGTCGAGCGGCCGCAGCGCGAACTCACCGAGCCCCTCGTCGACGCGGGTGAAGACGCTGGTCACGACGACACCCCGAACTCCTGGAAGGTGATGCTCTTCTCGATCGGGTAGTGCTCCCGGCCGAGCAGCTCACTGATGATCCAGGAGTTGCGGTAGGCGCCCATGCCCAGGTCCGGTGAGGTGATGCTGTGCGTGTGGGTGCCCGCGTTCTGCAGGAAGATGCCCCGCCCGCTGTGGTCGATGCTGTAGTTGCGGGCCACGTCGAAGCGGCCGTGCGCGTCCCAGCGGATCCGGTCCCGCACCGGCGTGAGGAACTCCGGCACCCGGTAGTGGTAGCCGGTGGCCAGGACCAACCCCTCGGTACGCAGGGCGAAGTCGCGTTCCTGCTCCACCTGACGCAACCCCAGCGTGTACTGCCCGTCCTGGTGGTCGGCGCTGACCAGTTCGGTGTTGGTGAGCAGGCGCGTGTTCACCGGCCCGTCCACGCTGTGCGCGTAGAGCAGGTCGAAGATGTCGTTGATCAGGTCGGCGTTGATCCCCTTGAACAGGCCCTTCTGCTCGGACTCCAGCCGGTAGCGGGTCGCCTCGGGCAGCGCGTGGAAGTAGTCCACGTAGTCCGGTGAGGTCATCTCCAGCGTCAGCTTGGTGTATTCGAGCGGGAAGAACCGCGGCGACCGGGTCACCCAGTTGAGCTGGTAGCCGTAGCGGTCGATGTCGCCGAGCAGGTCGTGGTAGATCTCGGCGGCGCTCTGCCCGCTGCCCACCACTGTGATGCTGCGCTTGGTGCGCAGCGCCGTGCGGTGCTCCAGGTAGTGGGAGTTGTGCACGGCGTCGCCGGGCAGGTCGGCCACGGCCGGGGGCAGGTGCGGCGGGGTGCCGGTGCCGAGCACCAGGTGCCGGGCCCGGTATTCCACGTTCTCCCCCGCGCCGGTGCTGGCCCGCACCACGTACCGCTCGTCGGCGCTGTCGTACTCCACAGTGGTCACGGTCTGGCCAAAGCGCAGGCTCGGCAGTTTCGACGCCGCCCACCGGCAGTACGCGTCGTACTCGCTGCGCAGCGGGTAGAAGCTCTCCCGGATGTAGAACGGGTAGAGCCGGCCGATCTCCTTGAGGTAGTTGAGGAAGGAGTACGGCGACGTCGGGTCGGCGAGGCTGACCAGGTCGGCGATGAACGGAGTCTGCAACCGGGCCGACTCCAGCAGCATGCCGGGGTGCCAGGCGAGGCTCGGCCGGGCCTCCAGGAACACACCGTCGAGTTCGTCGATCGGCGCGGTGAGACAGGCCAGGCCCAGGTTGTACGGGCCCAACCCGATGGCGATGAAGTCGTGGGTGGACATCGGGGTCTCCAGGCGCGGGTTCGTGGTCACCGGCGTCAGCCGACGTGGCAGGTCAGGTCGACGGCGACGTGGTCGTGCACGTACTGGCCGGCGTGGGTGGCGATCAGGTCGAGCACGTACCCGACGTCGTCGACTGTGGTTTCCGGGTTGAGCAGTGTGAACTTCAGGAAGTGCCGGCCGTCCACCCGGGTCCCGGCGACCACGGCGAGACCGGACGCCGCGAGGGCCTCCCGGGCGTGCAGGTTGGCGGCGTCGGCCAGCTCCCGGCCGGGGCCGGTGGGCAGGTAGCGGAACACCACGGTGCTCAACTCCGAGCGCGTCACCACCTCGAAGCGCGGGTCCTCGCTGACCAGTTGCCAGGCGTCGGCGGCCCGGTCGACGACCTCGTCGAAGAGCCCGCCGAGCGCGTCCGGGCCCATCACCCGCAGGGTGAGCCAGAGCTTCAGCGCGTCGAAACGGCGGGTGGTCTGCAAGCTCTTGTCGACCTGGTTGGGAATGCGCTGCTCCACCATCCGGGCCGGGTTGAGGTAGTCGGCGTGGTAGGTGACGTGCCGCAGCGTCCGCTTGTCGCGCACCAGCAACGCGCTGGAGCTGACCGGCTGGAAGAACGACTTGTGGAAGTCGACGGTCACCGAGTCGGCCCGCTCGATGCCGTCGAGCAGGTGCCGGCGCGTCGGCGAGACGAGCAGACCGCAGCCGTACGCGGCGTCCACGTGCAGCCAGACGCCGGCTGCCGCGCAGATCCCGGCCAGTTCGGTGAGCGGGTCGATCGAGCCGAAGTCGGTGGTGCCGGCGGTGCCGACGACGGCCATCACCACCAGCCCGGCCTGGCGACACCGCTCGATCTCCGCGCGGACGGCGGCCGCGCTGATCCGTCGCCGGGTGTCGGTGGTCACCGCGATCACCGCGTCCGGGGCGAGGCCGAGCAGCTTGGCCGACTTCTGCACGCTGAAGTGACCGGCGGCGGAGGTGAGCACCCGCAACCGGGGCAGCAGCTCGGCGCGCGCCGCCGGGCCGATGGCGTCGGCGCACGCCTCCTCCCGGGCCAGCAGCAGCGCCTGGAGGTTGGACTGGCTGCCGCCGCTGGTGAAGATGCCGTCGGCGCGGGGGCCGAGGCCGATCCGCTCGGCCGTCCAGTCGATCAGTCGGCGCTCGATGAGGGTGGCCCCGGCGCTCTGGTCCCAGGTGTCCAGTGAGGAGTTCACGGCGGTGAGCACCGCCTCACCGAGCAGTGCCGGGATGGCCACCGGGCAGTTGAGGTGGGCCAGGTAGCGGGGGTGGTGGAACCAGACGGCGTCGCGCAGGTAGACGTTCTCCAGCTCGTCGAGGGCAGCGCCGGCGTCGCCCAGCGGACGGTCCAGGTCCACCCGGTCGACCAGGGGGGCAAGCTCGGCCGGCGTGATTCCGGTGCCGGGACGGTCCACGGTGGCCACTCGGCGGGCGACCCGGTCGACGCCGTCGGCGATCGTCCGGCGGTACTGCTCGACCGAGCCGCCATGCAGCAGCTGGGCCCGCGCGGCGGTTGACGCCGGTGGCGGCGTGGTGGTCTCGACGGGGTACGTCGGCACGGTCACGGAATGTCCTTCCACGTTCTCGACGAGGGGCAGCCGGAACCTCCCCGGCGCGGCGGTGCGCCTCGGGGCAGTGCTGCCGATCGGTTGGGGTCGTCAGTCAGGCGGTGGCGCCGGCCAGCGCCTCGGCACGCAGGTCCTCTTCGGACAGTCCGCGTCGCCAGTAGCCGGCGAAGGTCACCCTCCGGCGGTCGAAGCCGCGCTCGTCGACGAGGTGCCGGCGCAGCGCCTTCACCACGCCGGACTCACCGGCGATCCAGGCGTACGGGGTGCCGCCGGTGGGGAGCCGGGCGGCGCGAACGGAGCTGACCAGCAGGTCACTGCCGGGCGGGGTGCTGCCTCGCACGATCCACCTGATCTCGGCGTCGGCATCGGTGGGCAGGTCGGTGATGTCGGCGGCGTCGGGCACCTCGATCCAGGCGCGGACCCGGGTGCCGGCGGGCAGCCAGGCCAGGATGCCTTCGGTGGCCGGCAGCGCGGTCTCGTCGGCGGCGAGCAGCACGAGGTCAGTGCCGTCCGGCGGGCGGAAGCAGACGCTGCGGTTGTCGAGCACCGCCGGGCCGAGCAGCAGCACCCGGTCGCCGGGGCCGGCCAGGGCCGCCCAGCGGGAGGCGGGGCCGGTGTCGCCATGGCTGACGAAGTCGATGTCGACCTCGGTGTCGGCCGGGCGGTGCTCCCGGATGGTGTACGAGCGCAGCACCGCGCGGACGTCCGCCGGCAGGGCCCGCCAGCCGCCGAACCAGTCCTCGCCCTGCTCTACCGGGACCACCGGGGCGTGCTGCCCGGTGTGCGGCAGGAACAGCGAGACGCTCTGGTCCCGGCCGCCGCCGGCGAAGTCGGCCAGCTCCGCGCCACCGAAGGTGACCCGGATCAGCGAGGCGCCGACCCGGCGGGCCCGGACGACGTGCGCGGCGTAGAAGCGGTACTGCGAGGCGATCGGTGCGGTGGCGCTCGTACTCATGGCGTCAGCTGACCTTCTTCGCGTTCCGGATGGCGGTGGCGAGGTTCTCCAGCAGCGGCGCGGAGCCGGCGTACGAGAAGCGGGGAACCGCGTCCCACGGGCTCACCTGGTTGGCCTTGACCGCCGGCAGTTGCTGCCAGGTCGGCTTGGCTGTGAGGTCCTTGGCCTGCAAGGCGGTGCTGCGGTTGTCCAGCAGGATCAGGTCGGCCGGGAACTTGCCGGCGCTCTCCCAGCTCAGCGCCTCGAAGTAGTCGCCGGCTTCGAGCTTGGTGGGGACCACGATGTCGACGCCCAACTCAGCGAAGTACATCAGGTCGGTGCTGACCTTCGGGTTGGAGACGTAGAAGAGGTCGGGGCTGCCGGAGCAGGCCATCACCTTGATCCCGGGGTTGGCCTTGACCGCCTGCCGGACCGCCTCGGCGGCGGCGTCGAAGCGGGCCTTTCCGTCGGTGACCTTCTTCGCGGACAGGTCGGCGCCGAGCGACTCGGCCAGCGCCGCGTACCGCTCGATGGGCTTGGTCATCGGCACCCGGGCGGTGGTGATCGCCACACTGGGAGCCAGCGGGAGGATCTTGGCCTTGCTCTCGTCCGGCACGTACCAGAGCGCGTCCGGGTCGTACATGTGGGTGACCAGCAGTTCGGGGCGCAGGGCCGCGTACTTCTCCAGGCTGAACTCGCCCCACACGTTGCCGAGGATCTCGACGCCCTCGACGTTCAGGTCGCCGGCCTGCGGGTCGGCTGTGCCATCGGCGCGCTTGGTCTCACCGAACACGCCCACGAGCTGCTTGTCGAGACCGAAATCGATCAGGGCCGCCGCCACGCCGGTGAAGGCCACCACGCGGGTCGGACGGGTCGCCGCCTCCACCTTCGTGCCGCGGTCGTCGGTGAACGACCAGGGGCCACTTCCGTTGCCGGCGGCGGGCTTCGCGGCGTCGTCCTTGCCACAGGCGGCGAGCAGGGTGGCCAGCGTGGCGGCGCCACCGGCGGCCAGCAGGCCACGGCGGGAGAGGCGGCGGGCGGACAGGGCATCGGGCATGGTGTTGTCTTTCGATCAAGGGTTGGCCGGAGTCGACCAGGGCAGCGGGGTTAGGTTAGCCTAACCTCGGTCATTGTCAACAGCGGTACGCCGTGTCGCCATCACCCCGGAGCCCACACTGGACGCCACACCCACCGTCACCCGACCGGCACCGCCCGTGCCGGCCAGGGGAACGGCCGTACCCCCGAGCCGGCGTGGCCGCCGGGCGGCCCGCGCCGCCGGCCTGGTCACCGCCGTGGCACTGCTCGCGGTGATCGTGGTGCTCAGCATCGCGGTCGGCGCGAAGGCCATGCCGCTCGCCGACGTCTGGTCCGGGTTGCTGCACCGCGACGCCACCGAGTACGCCGTGGTGCACCGGATGCGTCTGCCCCGCACCCTGCTCGGGCTGCTCGCCGGCACCGCCCTCGGTGTGGCGGGCGCGGTCATGCAGGCCCTCACCCGCAACCCGCTCGCCGACCCCGGGCTGCTCGGCATCAACGCCGGAGCGTCCGCGGCCGTCGCCACCGCCGCCGCGTTCCTGGGCGTCACCGCCGTCGGCGGGTACGTCTGGTTCGCGCTGCTCGGCGCGGCGGCGGTGACCGCGCTCGTCTACGCCGTCGGCGGCGGACGCGGTGCCACCCCGGCCCGACTCGCGTTGGCCGGGGCGGCGCTCAACGCCACCCTCTACTCCTACGTGAGCGCGGTGATGCTGCTGGACACCGCGTCGCTGGAGCGGCTGCGTTTCTGGACGGTCGGCTCACTGGCCAGCGCGGACCCCGCGACCGTGACCCGGGTGCTGCCGTTCATCCTCATCGGGCTGCTGGTCGCGCTCGGTGCCGCCCGTCCGCTGAACGCGCTGGCGCTCGGCGATGACGCGGCGCGAGCCCTCGGCGCCCGACCGGCGCTGATCCGCGCCGCCGTGATCGTCGCGGTCACCCTGCTCTGCGGCGCGGCGACCGCCGCGTGCGGCCCGATCGTCTTCGTCGGGCTGCTGGTGCCGCACCTGGTCCGCGCCCTGACCGGCCCGGACCTGCGCTGGCTGCTGCCGTACTGCGCGGTGCTCTCGCCCGCGTTGCTGCTCGGCGCCGACGTGCTCGGCCGGGTGCTGGGCCGCCCCGGAGAACTCCAGGTCGGCATGGTGACCGCCGTGCTGGGCGGCCCGCTGTTCCTGTGGCTGGTCACCCGCCGACCGGTGGCGCAACCGTGAGCGAGCGCAGCGAGCGAACCGGCAGGTTCAGGATTGTGGCGCGTCGCGCCAGCGCGCAGCGAAGCGGAGCGATGGTGCGACGCGAGCGGAGCGAGCGAATCAGCAGGCTCAGTGTTGTGGCGCGTCGCGCCGGCACGCAGCGAAGCGGAGCGATGGTGCGACGCGAGCGGAGCGAGCGAATCAGCAGGCTCAGTGTTGTGGCGCGTCGCGCCGGCACGCAGCGAAGCGGAGCGATGGCGTGAGCGTCATTCGTACACCTGGGGGGTTGTCGCTGCGGTTTCGGCCTCGCGCGTTGGGCGTCGGGGCCGGCGCGGCGGTGCTCGCGGCCGGGTTCGGCCTGGTGGCCCTGGGCAGTGGTGACTACCCGATGGGGCCGGCGGACGTGCTGCGCACGCTGACCGGCGGCGGCAGTGTGGCGGAGCAGTTCATCGTGTTCGACCTGCGCCTGCCCCGACTGGTCACCGCCCTGTTGGTCGGTGCGGCGTTGGCTCTCGCCGGCACTGTGTTCCAGTCGCTGGTTCGCAACCCGTTGGGCAGCCCGGACATCCTGGGCTTCACCCAGGGCGCGTCGACCGGGGCGCTGGTGGTTGTCGTCCTCGGTGGCAGCAGCCTGGCGCTGGCCGGTGCCGCGGTCGTCGGTGGCCTCGGCACCGGTCTGGTGATCTACGCGCTCGCCTGGCGGCGCGGAGTGCACGGTTACCGGCTCATCCTGGTCGGCATCGGGGTGGCGGCGATCCTGACCGGCGTCAACGGCTACCTGCTGACCCGGGCGCCCCTGATGGACGCCGCCCGCGCGGTGCTCTGGCTCACCGGCAGCCTGGACGGGCGTGGCTGGGCCAACGCCGGGCCGCTGCTCGCCGTCCTGGTCGTGTTGGCGCCGCTGATGCTCGTCGGCTGCGCCCCGGCGCTGCGGATGATGGAGTTGGGCGACGACGCGGCCAGCGCCCTGGGCGTGCCGGTACGCCGGCTGCGCCTGGTGCTGCTCGCTGCCGCCGTGCTGCTGGTCTCGTTCGCCGCGGCCGCCGCCGGGCCGGTGTCCTTCGTGGCGCTCGTCGCCCCGCACGTGGCGAAACGACTGACCCGGGCCCCGGGCCCGAACCTGCTGCCGTCGATGGCCGTCGGCGCGGCGCTGCTGGTCGGGGCCGACCTGGTGGCGCAGCGCGCGTTCGCCGGGCACCAACTCCCGGTCGGCGTGGTGACCGGCGTGATCGGCGGCGGTTACCTGGTCTGGCTGCTGGCGATGGAACGTCGGGCGGGCCGACTGTGAACAATCGTGACGCCCTCGAAGGAGCACCCATGCGACCTGGCGATTCCCGACTCGGCGGCACCGCGCTGACCCTCGCCTACGACCAGCGCACCATCGCCGAGAACCTGACAGTGGCGGTGCCCGACAGGTCCTTCACGGTGATCATCGGCCCGAACGCGTGCGGCAAGTCGACGCTGCTGCGCGCACTGTCCCGGATGCTGCGCCCCAGCGCCGGTGCCGTGCTGCTGGACGGACGGGACATTCACGACCTGCCGGCCCGCAAGGTGGCCCGTACGCTCGGCCTGCTGCCGCAGTCGTCGATCGCACCGGACGGCATCAGCGTCGCCGAGCTGGTCGCCCGGGGTCGCTACCCCCACCAGGGGTTGCTGCGGCAGTGGTCCCGCGAGGACGAGCGGGTGGTCGAGGAGTCGATGGCCGCGACCGGGGTCGACGACCTCGCCGACCGGGCGGTGGACGAGCTGTCCGGCGGGCAGCGGCAGCGGGTCTGGATCGCCATGGCGTTGGCGCAGCAGACCCCCCTGCTGCTGCTCGACGAGCCGACCACGTACCTCGACATCGCCCACCAGATCGAGATCCTGGACCTCTGCGCCCGGCTGCACGAGGAGCAGGGCCGCACGCTTGTCGCCGTTCTGCACGACCTGAACCACGCGGCCCGCTACGCCACCCACCTGATCGCCATGCGCGACGGACGCGTGGTGGCCGCCGGGGAGCCCGCGTCGGTGGTCACCGCCGACCTGGTGGCGGAGGTGTTCGGGCTGCCCTGCCGGGTGATCGACGACCCGGAGACGGGCACCCCGCTGGTCGTCCCCGCGGCCCGACGCCGCGCCACCACCCTGGCCCCGGAGCCGGCGTGAGCGAGCACAGCCAGCACAGCAAGCACAGCGGCGAGCGGCGTTTCCGCGACCCGTGGGGGGTGCCGCACCTGCGGGCCGACGACCCGCTCGCGCTGGCGGTGGCGCAGGGCCGGGTGACCGCGTACGACCGGGCCTGGCAGATCGAGGTGGAACGGCACCGCGCCCAGGGCACCAGCGCGGCGTTCCTCGGGCCCGACGCGCTCGGCTGGGACCGGTTCGTCCGGCAGGTCCGGCTCGACGACACGGCACGCCGCTGCCACGCCTCGCTGGACCCGACGACCGCCGAGTGGGTGGGCGCCTACGTGGACGGCGTCAACGCCGGTCTCACCGCCGGGGCGGCCCGGTCACCGGAGTTCGCCGCCACCGGGCTGCGCCCGGGTCGGTGGGAGCCGTGGACGCCGCTCGCGGTCTGGCTGGGCCACCACATCCTGTTCGCCGGGTTCCCCGGCAAGCTCTGGCGCGAGCACGTGGCGCAGCGGCTCGGGCCGGACGCGATCGACCTGTTCGCCACCGACGGGCCGGCCGTGGCCGGCAGCAACGGGTGGCTGCTCGCCGCCGAGCGCACCGGTACCGGGGCGGCGCTGCTCGGCGGCGATCCGCACCGGTTCATCGAGGATCCCGGCGTCTACCAGCAGATCCGGCTGGCCTGCCCGGAGTACGACGTGGTCGGGTTGGCGGTGCCGGGTGTGCCGGGCATCGCGCACTTCGGGCACACCGGCGGGGTGGCCTGGGCGATCACCAACGCGATGGCCGACTACCAGGACGTGTACGCGGAGCGGCTGCGCCGCGACGGCCCCCGGGTGCAGGCGCTCGGCCCGGACGGTTGGCGACCGGTGCACCGCCACGTCGAGACGATCGAGGTGGCCGGGGCCGACCCGGTCGAGGTCGAGGTGGTGGAGACCGACCGTGGTCCGGTGATCGCCGGTGGGCCGGACGACGAGACCGCCGTCAGCCTGCGCTACCCGCCCCGGGTCCGGGGTGACCTCGGTTTCGCGACACTGCCGGAGCTGCTGCGCGCCCGAACCGTGGCCGATGTGGACCACGCGCTGCGGCACTGGGTGGAGCCGGTCAACGTGGTGCAGGCGGCGGACACCGCCGGAGGGCTGTTGCACCGGGTCGCCGGGGCGGTGCCGGTGCGGCACCCGGAGAACGGCCGACGGGTGGTCCCCGGATGGGACGCCGCGTACGCCTGGCAGGGCTGGCACGCGCCGATGCCCCGCGCCGAGGTGGTCGGTCGGTCGGTGATGGCCAACGAGCGCGGGCTGGCGGCGCCGCTCGGGGTGGAGTTCGCCCCACCGCACCGGGCGCATCGCATCGCCGAGCTGCTCGACGCCCGTTCGGCGTGGACGGCCGACGAGATGGCCTCGGTGCACACCGACACGTACCTGGGCGCGGCGGGGCCGCTCTTGGCGGTCCTCGCCGAGTCGACGGGGCTCGGTCCGGCCGCCGCCGCGCTGCGTGAACGACTGCTGCGCTGGGATCGCCGGATGGCCGCCGACAGCACGGACGCGGCGGCCTACGCCATCCTGCGGGCGGCTGTCGTACGCCGGATCGCCGCCCACCCGACGCTGGCCGCGCTGGCCGAGCTGCCCGCGTACCCCGAGGTGTTCGCGCCCTGGCTGGCGCTGACGCCGCGCGTCGGTCACGCGCTGGAGCACCTGCTCGGCGCGACCCCGCTGCCCGGTGTGGACATCACCGCGCTGGTGCGCGCGGCGGCCGAGGAGGTCGCCGACGCGGCGGCCGGGCAGGTGCCGTGGGGGGACCTGCACCGGCTGGTGCCCTGGCGGGCCCTGCCCGGCCCGGACACCGGGCCCGGCCCCCGGCTCGACGGTGACCACGACTGTGTGTTGGCCACCTCCAGCGTGCCCGGGGTCACCCACTGGTGCTTCCGGGGGCCGGCGGCGCGCTTCGTCTGGGACCTGGCCCGCCGCGCGGACAGCCGCTGGGTGGTCCCGCTGGGCGCCTGCGGGGCGCCCGGCGACCCGCACCACGACGACCAGAGCCCCGCCTGGCTGGCCGGGGACCTGCTGCCGGTCATCACGGACTGGGACCAGCTCGCCGAGGAACGGGACTGACGGCACCGGCCGCCACCGGGGTGCGAGGCACCCCGGACGGCGGCCGGCCGCAGTGGCGTCAGCGCAGGCCGAACGCCCGGCTGATGCTCTGACTCACGGTGTTGCCGGCGGTGTCCCGCGCGGTGGTCCGCAGGCTCACGAAGCCGGCCTTACCCGGTGCGGCCAACGAGGTACGCCAGCCGTCGCCGTGCCGGGTCAGCCGCTGCTTCTGCCAGGTCGCCCCGTCGTCGTAGGACACCTCGACGGTCACCGCGCCGATCGTGCCGGTGACGTCGGGCAGGTGGGAGGCGACCACGGTCAGCGGTGCCCGCCGCGACGCCTTGCCGGCGGAGTCGATGGCCACCTGGTAGTCCATCTGGATCATCGGCAGGACCTCGGCCGACTCCTCCCCGGTGACCGCCGAGTGGAAGCCCCACTCGGTGCGGGTCTGCCGGGAGTACGGGTTGGTCCACGCGGCCCGGTCGTTCTCCACCACCAGCCGGTACGGCAGTCGCTGAGACGCCAGCCCGGAGACCTGGAGGTACTCGGCGTTACCCCAGTTCAGCTCCCTGTCGCCCTGGTAGAGGGTGGTCCGGTTGACCATGTCGTAGTTCGCGTACGCCTCACCGATGTGGCCGCCCCCGTCGCCCCACCCGGGCGCGGGCAGATAGACGGTGTCCAGGTACCGGACCGGCACGTAGTTCCCGCCCATCCGGGGTCGCTGGATCGGCCCGAACCAGGTGACGGCGCTCGGCTTGCCGGCCGGGTACGTGGTCACCGCCATCAGGTGCTGACCGGTCTCGCCGGCGATGAACGCGTCGTCGATCCACCGCTGGTCGGCGCTCACCCAGTCGGTGCGCCGGCCCTGCGCCGGGGCCGGCTCCTGGTTGCTCGACGCCCAACCGCGCCAGACGTCGGTGCGGAACTCCAGCGCCTTGCCCTGCCGGTAGTTGCGGAACTCCACGTCGACCCGGGCCAACTGCCGCTTCGTGGGCCGGTAGGTGGGGTCGGCCGGCACCGTGCCGTTCCAGTGGTGCGCCACGTCGTACAGGTAGCTGGTCTCCGGGTGCGACTCGACGGTGAGCCGCACCGCGCCGCGCTCCAGCGCGGCGATGAGCTGCCCACCCTCGTCGGCGCCGAGCGTGGCCACGGTCACCGGGGCCGGGCTCTCCGGGCTCCACGGCGCCTCGTCCCACGGCTGGAGCCGACCGACGCCGTCGTTGACCACGAGCAGCAGCTTCGCTCCGGCCGCCGCGGCGGCCTGCGCCTGGGTGGCGATGTCCACACTGTCACTGCGGCGCACCACCACGGCCCGGTCCCGGACCGGACGCTTGGCCAGCCCCGCCGCCGACGCGTCGGCGACGTAGACCGCGTCCATCTGGCGACGACCGGCCGGCAGCGCCGGGGTCGCCCGCTTCACCAACAGATCGTCGTACGAGCGACCGCCCGCCGAGACGGTCAGGGCCGGCTGCTCCAGCCGCCACCGGGCGCCGAACTCGAACTCGCCGTCGGTCACCGGACGGCTCGTCGGCAACGCCCACATGCTGTCGTACGAGTCGTCGGGCAGCACCTGACTCTCGGTGAGACCGTTCTTCGTGGACCGGTGGATGTCCATCCGCAGCGCGCTGGCGGTGGCCTCCTGCGGCACCCGGGCCTGCACCTGTCGGGCGGCGCGCGCGTCCAGGGTGACGGTGCGGTCCCGGTCCAGGTTCACGTCGGTGAAGCTGAGCATCGCCATGCCCTTGGAGTGCGGCCCGTGCGCGCCGCGCACGTCCGCGGAGATCCAACCGTTCCAGCTCGCCACCGGCAGCCGCAGCGTGGCGGTGCCGCTCTCGGGCAGGTCCACGGCGGTGAACAGGGTGTCAGTGGTGAGGATGACCTTGCCGACGAGTGGCTTGCCGTCCCGGTCCTTGGCGACCAGCGTCAGGTTCTGCCGCTGGCCTTCCTTGCCGGCCCCGATCAGGGTGCGGCCGCGCACCGCACCGGCGTCGTCAGTGGCGACGATCATGCCGCTTACCTGCTTCTCCACCGGCAGCTTGTCGTACGCGGCGGTCACCGTCACGGTGGCGGTGCCGCCCACGGGCACGGTGACCCGGTCGGCGGAGAGCGCGAACAGTCCGGCCGGCGCGGTGGCCGCGTCGAGGGCCAGTTTCAGGTCGACCGGCGCGCTGCCGACGTTGGTGTAGGTGACCGTGCGGTCGACGGACATGCCCGGCTGCTGAGGCCACGCCTGGAAGCCGGAGTAGGCGCTCGGGGTGGCGAAGACGGTGGCGTGCGCGGCCGCGACCGCGTCGACCCGACCGGCACCCGCCTGGTACGGGGTGTACTCGGGGGTGGCCTTGACCGTGCTGACCAGCGCTTCCTTGATCCGCTGACCGGTCCAATCCGGGTGCGCGGCGGCGACCAGCGCCGCCGTGCCGGCCACGTGCGGGGTGGCCATCGACGTGCCGCTCATCAGCGTGTAATCGCCGGATCCGCCCCGCACCAGGTGCGAGCGGGCCGCCAGGATGTCCACGCCGGGGGCGGTGATCTCGGGCTTGAGCCCGCCGTCGCCGGCGCGTGGCCCCTGGCTGGAGAAGTCGGCGAGGTGGTCGGTGTTGTCGACGGCGCCCACGGTGAGCGCGGAGTTGGCGGCACCCGGGCTGCCGATGGAGGCCGGGCCGCTGTTGCCGGCGGCGATCACGAAGAGGGCGCCGGTCTCGGCGCTGAGCCGCTCGACCGCCTGGCTCATCGGGTCGCTGCCGTCGGTGGCCTCACCGCCCAGGCTCATGCTGACCACCCGGGCCTTCTGCGCACGGGCCGCCCACTCCATGCCGGCGATGATCCACGAGTTCTGCCCGCTGCCCTCGCTGTTGAGGACCTTGCCGATGTGCAGCCGGGCGCCGGGGGCGACACCCCGCTCGGCGCCACCGGACGCGGCGCCGGTGCCGGCGATCGTCGAGGCTACGTGCGTGCCGTGGCCCTTGTAGTCGAGGATGTCGGGCTCTTCGGGCACGAAGCTGCTGGACTCGGCGATCTGGCCGACGAGGTCGGGGTGTTCGGCGTCCGCCCCAGAGTCGAGCACCGCGACGTCGACACCGGTGGCGGTGTTGCCCTCGGCCCACAGCTTCGGCGCGCCGATCTGCGCGGTGGACTCGGTCAGGTCCGCGTGCACCCGACCGTCCAACCAAACCTTGGCGATGCCGTTGGCCAGGGTCGGGGCGTCACCCGTACGCCGGGTCGAACCGGCGGTCAGCGCGGTCCAGAACCGCTCGGCGGTGGCGCGCTGGCGGGTCAGCGCCGCGCCCTGCACGCTGTCCAACGGTCGGACCAGTTCGGCACCGTCCACGGCGGGGCGGGTGCGGTTGCGAGCCGCCGCGTCGGTCATCGTGACGATCAGCGGAAGCGCGTCGGTGTGCGCGTCGTCGTAGCCGTCGGCGATGAGATCGGTGACGTTGAACAGTTGCCGGTCCAGCACACCACTTGTCACATAGGACAGTGCCGCGTCCGGGTAGACGTAGGTGTCGCCGTCGCGCACGGTGCGGTGGAAACTCGGGGTGCTGCCGTCCGGCCGGCGCACTGTCGACACCGTGCTGCCGTCCGCCGCGGTGGTGACGGTGACCGTGTCACCGGTGATCAGGGTGACGGTGGACGCGCGTCCGGCGGCGGCCGGGGGTTGACCCGCCGGACGGTCGGGGTTGTTCGGCGGGGCGGCGGCCGCTCCCGCGCCGGGTGGGGTGAACCCGGCCGCCAGGGTGAGGGCGGCGCCGAGGGCGATCAGCCCGGATCGGCGGCGCCGGTGAGACAGAGCCACGATGACCTCTTTGTGTCGAGAAGTGGTACGCACCACAGCATCGACGCAGCGCCCACCCCAACCGCGCACCGCACCCCGACGCACTTACGCCATGGCGCAACCCCGCCACCCCACCCCACCCCACCCCGCCCGCGCCCCGCCCCCGGCCCGCCCCGCCCCCGGTCCGCCCCGCCCCCGGTCGATCATGGACTTGTGGTGCCCGACGTCGGGTCAAATGCGCCTTTCGCACCCCACCACAACTCCATGATCGACGGGGGCGGGGTGGGGCGGGGCGGGGGGCGGCGGGGCGGGGCGGGGGGCGGCGGGGGGCGGGGGGCGGGGGGAATTACAGGGTGGGGCGGGTCAGTTTGGCTAGGGCGTCTAGTTGGGTGGGGTCGGAGAGGGCGGAGCCGACGGCAACCACGCGTACGCCTGCTTGCAGGAACGCACCGGCGTTGCCGGCGTCGAGGCCGCCCGTGGCGACGAAGCGCAACTGCGGCAGCGGGCCGGCGACGGCCTTGAACCAGGCCGGCCCGAGGGAGATCGCGGGGAACGCCTTGAGCCAGGTGAGGCCGTGCCGCAGTGCCTGCTGGGCCTCGGTGGGGGTGGCCACACCGGGCAGGTGCGGCAGGCCACGCGCGGCGGCGGCGTCGGCGACCGCGAGGTCCAGGCCGGGCGCGACGGTGAACCGGGCGCCCGCGTCGGCCGCCGCGGCGACCTGTTCGACGTCGAGCACGGTGCCGGCGCCGACGATCCGGTCGCGCTCGGCCCCCGCCTCGACGGCGGCCCGCAGCGCCGGCACCGCGTCGGCGGTGGCCACCGGAACCTCCACCACGTCGATGCCGAGGTCCCAGGCACGTTCGGCGAGCCGAACGGTCTCGGCGACCGGCAGGCCGCGCAGGATCGCCATCACCCGGGCGCCGCCGAAGATGTGGTCGAAGTCCGGTGTGGTCATGGTGCACTCCATCCGAGGTCGCGGTGGGACTGTTGCTGCTGGTCGGGTCGCAACCCGGCGGCCCGACTCAGGTCGTCGCCCCCGGGTCGGTCAGGTCGAGCGGCGACCAGGCGTCGGCGGGGGCGTCGATGAGTTTCTCGAACCAGGCCCACGGTGGGACGGGGGCGTTGTCGCCGCTGCTGGTCAACGCCTGCGCCGCGACGAGGTGACCGAGGCGCAACCGCCGCACCGGGTCGAGGCCACGTAGCAGCCCGGCCAGGTAGCCGGCGGCGAAGGCGTCTCCGGCGCCGACCGGCTCCACCACCGTCACGCGCGGCGCGGGCACGAAGACCGGTTCGGCGTCGCGGACCAGCGCGGTGGCGCCCACCGCGCCGTCCTTGACCACCACCGTCTCCGGGTCGGGCAACAGCTCGCGTACGGCCGTCGGGTCGGTGGTGCCCCAGAGGGTCTCCGCCTCGTCCTGCCCGACGAAGACGAGGTCGCAGCGGTTGGCGAGGTCGCGCAGCACCGGTGCGGCCTGCTCGGCGGGCCACAGCCGGGCCCGGTGGTTGACGTCGAAACTGACCAACGCCTCCGCCAGCGGTCGGTCGGTCACCGCGTGCTCTACCAGCGCCCGGCAGGACGCGGAGAGCGCCGGGGTGATCCCGGACAGGTGCAGCACCCGGGCACCGGCCAGCGCCGGGTCGGCCAGCGTGGCGGGGTCCATCCGGGCGGCCGCCGACCCGGCCCGGTAGTAGTGCACGGCGGTCCCCTCCGGGCCCGGGTCCTTGACGTACAGGCCGGTGGGGGCGGTCGGGTCCACGCACACCTGGTCGACGCGGACGCCGGCCGCGGCGACGTGCCGGACGACGGCCCGACCGAAGGGGTCGTCGCCGACCCGGCTCACCCAGGTCGTCAGGTGTCCCAGGCGGGCCAGGTAACCGGCCACGTTGGACTCGGCCCCACCGACCGAGACGGCGACCCGCTCGGCACGCTCCAGCGGCTCACCCGGCGCGGGGCAGAGCACCACCATCGTCTCCCCCACCGCGGCCACCTCGATCGACGGAAGGCCGGCCGGGGCACTGGCCTGGTCAGGTCGGGGGGCGGTCGGCATCGGGCACACGTCCTCGCGGCGGGGGGTGCTGGGCGTCGCCGAGCCTAGGTGTCCCGCGCGGGACGGGCAACCTGTCGCGCGTCACACCTCGACGCTCAGGGCAACGTCAGCCCGTACGCGGCCAGCACCTCCGCGATCGGCTGGTAGTAGGTGGTGCCGCCGGCGGTGCAGTTGCCGGTGCCGCCGGAGAGGATGCCGAGGATGGTGCCGGTGGAGGCCACGTAGAGCGGCCCGCCGCTGTCCCCCGGCTCGGCGCAGATGTTGGTGCGGATCAGGCCGTAGATCACGCCGGTGGAGTAGTTGACGGTCTGGTTGAGACCGGTGACGGTGCCGCAGCGCACGCCGGTGGTGCTGCCGCTGCGGCACACCGCCTGACCGATGTACGCGTTGCCGGGGCCGTTGATGGTCAGCAGGCCGGGGTAGGTGTAGACCGCGCTCGGGTGGGCGATCCGGCCGGTGTAGCGGATCAGCCCGTAGTCGTTGGTGGGGTAGCTGGTGGCGGTGCGGGTGCCGAGCACTGTGGTCCGGGCGCTGTCGGCGTACCAGGTGGCGGCGGCGGTTGTGCAGTGCCCGGCGGTGATCACGTAATAGGTGCTGCCGCTGCGCGCGTTCGCGCCGAGCGAGCAGCGCGCGCCACCGCCGCCGTAGATGCCCTGCCCGCCGGCGATCAGGGGACGCAGCGTTCCGGGCTCGCGGCGCAGCAGCACGCCGGCCCGGTCGGTCACCGCCCGCAGCTCGGCCAGTTCACTGGAGTCCACGGTGTCGTCGACGGTGAGTGTCATCCGGCCGGTGGCGGGGTCGACACCCCAGGCAGCGCCCGGGGTGCGTACCCCGGTCAGCAGGGCCGCCGGGTCGGCGGCGGGCGCGGCGACCCGGTCGGGGACGGCGGCCTGCGCCGCGCCGGGCGCGACGAGCAGCAGGATGGTCAGGACGAGGGCGGCCAGCGGGGAGCGGCGCATCCGAACCTCCGAAGAGATCGAGATTGATGGATGCGGTAAAGCATCGCCCGGCGTCCGACGCCGTGGCAACCTCAAGCCGCCTTCTTCCCCGCCCGGCGGGAATCGCCGATCCGGGGACGGCCCGTGTCGGGGCCGCCGATAATTCCCGGGGAGACGCGGCGGGAGGCCAGGCATGACCATCAAAGGGAATGCGGCGCTGGTACGCCGGCGGGACCAGTCGACCCGGGCAACGCTGCTGGAGTTGCTCTTCGACGTGGTCTTCGTGGCCGCGCTCGCACTGACATCGAAACTGTTGTCCGAAGAGGTCTCCTGGTCCGGCGCCGCCAAGCTGCTGCTGATGCTGACCGCCGTCTGGTGGACGTGGTCGGTCACCACGACCACTACCGAGTTCTACGACCCGCAGCAACGCCCGATCCAGGCCATCCTGATGATCGCCATGGTCGGGTCGGTGGGGATGGCGGCATCGCTGCCGATGGTCAGCATCGGGCACCTGATGCTCTTCGTGATCTCGTACGTCGGCACGCACGTGATTCGCTGCATCATCCTGGTCATCGCCTTGCACCGGCAGGGGCACCGGACGGCCAGGGAGCGGGCCACCCGGTTTCTCTTCTGGTTCACGGTGTCCGGCGTCTTCTGGGTCATCGGCGCGCTGTCAGAGACTCCGAACTGGGGGCTCTGGACGATAGCCATAGCGATCGACCTGGTCGCCGGGGCGGCCCGCTACCCCACACCCTGGTTGGGCCGGGTGCCGCTCGTGCAGTACGGGCGGACCACCGAGCATCTGGGCGAGCGGTACCAGCAGTTCATCATCCTGGCCCTCGGCGACATCATCCTGTTGCCGACGTTGCAGGTCAGCCGGGGCCACCTCGATCACCTCCGGCTCACCTCCCTGCTCTGTGCCTTTGCCACCATGCTGCTGCTCTGGCAGATCTACGTCTTCCGCGCCGGCGAGTTGTTGGTGGCGGCCGGGTCCAAGGGGAGCCGGGCAACGCGGCTGGCTCCGTTCACCCATCTGGTCATGCTGGCCGGCGTGGCCGCCACTGCCGCCACCTTCGACCTGGTCGTCACCAGGCCGACCGGAACCACGCCGGTGCCGTGGCTCGTGCTGATCATCACCGGCCCGACGCTGTTCGTGGTCGGCCGCGTCCTGTTCACCATGGCGGTGTCGTGGGTCGTGCCGTGGCGGCGAATTGCCTGGCAGCTCTTGCCGCTGCTGGTGCTGCCGTGGGCCGGCGGTTGGCCGCCGGTGCTGGTAGCCGCGATCGTGGCGCTCGGGTTGGCCGGTCACATCCTGTTTCCCGGAGCAGCCCGGGAGACCACGCCGGGCCTGCGGCTACGGCAACCCGACGACTGACCCCTGCCCCTCCCCGACCGGCGGGAATCGCCGATCCGGGGACGGGCCGCGCCGGCACCGCCGATAATCCTCGGAGACACGGCGGGAGGCCGGGCATGACCACCGGAGGCACCGCGGCGCTGGTACGCCGGCCGGACGGTTCGACGCGGGCCACGCTGCTGGAGTTGCTCTTCGACGTGGTCTTCGTGGCCTCGCTCGCGCTGACCTCGACCCTGCTCGCGGAAAGCCACAACTGGTTCGGCGCCGCGATGGTCCTGCTGATGCTGACCGCGATCTGGTGGACCTGGTCGGTCACCTCCACCACCACCGAGTTCTACGACCCGCAGCAGCGCCCCATCCAGGCCATCCTGATGGTCGCCATGGTCGGTTCGGTGGGGATGGCGGCATCGTTGCCGATGGTCTCCGACGGGCACGCGATGGTCTTCGCGATCTCCTACGTCGGCACGCACGTGATCCGCGGCATCATCCTGGTCACGACGTTGTACCGGAAGCGACATCGGGCGGCCATGGTCCGGGCCACCCGGTTCTTCTTCTGGTTCGTGGTGTCCGGCGTCTTCTGGATCACCGGCGCGGCGTCCGGCTCTGTGAACTGGACCCTCTGGACCATCGCCATCACGATCGACCTGCTCTCCGCGGCGGCGCGCTACCCCACGCCCTGGCTGGGCCGGGTGCCCTCCGAGCAGTACGAGCGGACCACCGCGCATCTGGGCGAGCGGTACCAGCAGTTCATCATCCTGGCCCTCGGCGACATCATCCTGGTTCCCACGTTGCAGGTCAGCCGGGGCCCGCTGGCCGGACTCCGGGTCGCCGCGCTGCTCTGCGCGTTCGCCATCATGCTGCTGCTCTGGCAGGTCTACGTCTTCCGGGCCGGCGAGTTGCTGGAGGCTGGGGCCGGGCCGAAGTCGGGCCGGCCGGCCCGGGTGGCTCCGTACACCCATCTGGTGATGCTGGCCGGGGTGGTCGCCACGGCGGCCTCGTTCGACCGGGTCGTCACCCGGCCGACCGGCACCACGCCGGTGGGGTGGTTGTTACTGATCCTGGGCGGCCCCGCGCTGTTCGTGATCGGCCGCGTCCTGTTCACCCTGCTGGTGTCCATGCTCGTGCCGTGGCGGCGAATGCTCTGCCTCCCCCTGCCGCTGCTGATCCTGCCGTGGGCCGGCCGCTGGCCGCCCCTGCTGGTCGCCGCGGTCGTGGCGCTCACGCTGGCGGCGCACATCCTGGTTCCGGGAGCGGCCCGGGAGACCACACCGGGCCTGCGGATGCGGCAATCCGACGACTGACCCTGCCTATTCAGGCGAAGTGTCGAGCGGCCCACTGGGCGAGGTCCCGGGCGCACGCGTCCACCGACTCCTTCCAGGTCCGGGCCGCGCCCTCCCCCGCCTCGTCGCTGACCTGCTTGACCAGCCGGCACGGCACGCCGGCCTGCGCGGCGGCCCAGGCCACCGCGTACCCCTCCATGTCGACCAGGTCGGCGCGCTGCGCCAACCGGTCCCGCTCCGCGTCGTCGGCCACGAAGGTGTCACCGGTGGCGAGCACCGCGCCCTCGGCGGCCAGCGACAGTGGCGCCCCGTAGGTCTCCCCGGTGAGCGTACGCAGCAGGTCGGTGTCCAGGTCGTGCTGGAGCACGGTGGCGACCTCGTGGATGCCGGCCCAGCCGGGGCGCAACGCGCCCGCCGTACCCAGGTTGAGCAGCAGGGCGGGGCGCGGCCCGGCGGCCAGCACCGCGGCCACCGCGCTGGCGGCGTTCACCTTGCCCATGCCGGTGAGCAGGACCGGCAGCTCGGGCGGCAGGTAGCGGGCCTCCTCCCCCACGGCAAGAACCACCAACGGACGATCGGCGCGGACCGTACCTCGAAGATTCACCGGAGCATCGTACGAGCCGACCGGTGGGCCGTTGACGTCAGTCGTCGGTGAAGCGGTACAGCACGAAGTCCTTCTCCGCGCCACAGGCGATCACGCGGGTGTTCCACGAGCAGGACGAGCTGCGCACGTCCTTCAGCTCACCCAACTCGTCGACCTCCCCGGACTCGGCCCACACCCCGGCCAGCACCCGGTTGTCCGCGACCACGCTGGGCGTCTTGGCGAAGACCAGCAGGTTGCCCGCGTCCAGGCGGACCGCCACCCCGCCCCGGTCCCGCAGCACCGGCTTGCCGGCGGCGTCGAAGACGGTGACGGTCGGCTCCGGCAACTCCCGCTGGGCGAGCACCTGCTCACCCAACGGAACCAGACCGGTCACGCCCGGCGCCGACCAGCTGATCATGCCCTCACCCTCGGTGGCCGCCACCACCTCGGTGCGCTTGACGTCATTGTCCGGCACCTGCAACAGGCAGGCCCGCCGCTCACCGCAGGCCATTAGTTCCTTCGGGCGGTACTCGTCGTTGCCGGAGCGGTGCAGCACCACCGGCTCGGCGTCGGAACCCAGGTCGTACGCGAGGAGTTGGTAACCGCCCTCGTTGGCGGCAACGTACAGGCGGTCCTCGTGGGCGACCACCAAATCGTCGAGGTCGGCGACGCTGCCCCACTGGCGCAGGACCGCGCCGGATGCCATGTCGAGCAGCCGCACCGACCGGTCCGCACCCACCTGGACGAGTCGCCGCCCCTTGCTCGTCCACGGGTTGCGGGGCGTGCCGTCGAGGAAGGCCGGCCCGCCCGCCGCCGCGTCGGTGCCGACCGGTCGGACCACGGTACGGCCACCGGCGTACTGGCCGCGGGGATTGGGCTGGGTCCACTTCGCCGAGCCGTTGGTCAGACGCAGGCCGACCAGTTCGTCCGCGGCCCGGTCCACCAGCACCGCCGTGTCGTCGGCGAAGTAGACGTCGTCGTCACCACGCAGAACGCGCTGCCAGCGCTGCTCGCCGGTACGACCGTCGAGGACGGCCAGCGGTCGGGGGGTGCTGTCGCCCGGTGCGTCGGCGAGGACCGCGACCGCCCCGGGGACGGCGATGATCGCCTCCCAGTCGTCAGCCCGCACGTCGGTCTGCTTCCGCCACAGCTGGTGGCCGTCTCCCGCGTCGACGGCCACCACCTCCAGCCGGTCGTCCGGCAGCGGGAACGCGAGGTAGACCCGATCGTCGAGCACCGCCGTCCACATGCCGACCGGCCGTTCCGCGCCAGCCGACGGCCGGGACAGCTCGTACAGCGATGAGAACTTCAGATCCGGGTAGCGGTCCCGGGTCAGGTAGAGCGTCGCCGCGGTGGCCACCCCGGCCAGGGCCAGCACCGCGCCGAGCACCACCCAGCGCGCCCGCCGCCAGCGGGTCGCGCCCCCCGGCGGGGTCGGGGTGGCGCCGGCCAGGCCCGGCCCGGAGGGCGGGCCCGCCGGTGGGGTGGATCCCGGCCAGGGCTGCGACGGTACGACCGGCGCGGGCGCTCCGGCCGGGGCGGGTGGGCTCACCGGAGCCGGCGCGGGTGGTGCGAGCGGCGGTCCCGCGTACGCCGGGGCGGGTAGCGGCTTGCGCAGCGGCAGGTCGGTCAGGGCGCCCTCGGCCACCGGCAACTCGGGCTGGTCCAGCACCGTCGGCGCGATCCCCAGCTCGGCGTGGAGCATGCGGGCCACCAGCGGGATCCGTGACGACCCGCCCACGAGGAACAGCCCGTCGAGCTGATCGGGGCTGAGACCGGCGGCGGCGATGACCTCCCGGGCCCGCTGCACCGCCCGGCGCAGCAGCGGCGTGGCCACCCGCTCGACGTCCGCCCGGGTCAGCTGGACCGTCTCTGCCACTCCCGGCACCGCGACCGGGGCGACAGCAGAGCGGGACAGGGTCTCCTTCGCACCACGTACCTCGTCCCAGAGCCGGACCTGGTCGCGGCGCTGCGCCGGATCAGCCGGTCGGGTGAGCCGGGCCCACTGCGTGGCGTACCGCTCACCGACCAACTCGCCGACCCGCCGCACCAGCGCGGCGTCGAGGTCCAGACCGCCCAGGTCGGGCAGGCCACCGTCGGAGACCACGCTGAAGCCGGAGTCACCCCAGGGGTCCGCGCCCTCGTTGCGCAGCACCGCGACGTCGAGCGTCCCGCCACCGAAGTCGAACACCGCGATCGCCCCGCCGACCGGCACCGGACGGTGCAGCACCTGCGTGTAGTAGCGGGCGGCGGCCACCGGCTCCCGCAGCAGCCGGGTGCCCGGCGGCGTCGGCCCGGCGAGGGTGTGCTCGGCCGCCTGCGGCCATCCTGCCAGCAGCAGCGCGTCGAAAAGCACCTGCCGCCGCGTCGCGTCCCAGGCGGCCGGGCAGGTGACCACGGCCGGCGGCAGGAAACCCACAGCGCCCACAGCGGCCCGCGCGACCGCCGCCAGTACCGCGGCGAGCAGTTCGGCCGGCGGGTACGCGTGGTCGCCGAGCTGCACGGTCGGCTCGTCCACCCGACGCTTCGGGTTCGCCTCGAACCGGGCCGGGTCGGCCTGCGCCAACCGGCGGGCGTCCCAGCCGGTGTGCAGGGTGCCGTCCGGGTCGGCGTAGACGGCGGACGGACTGAGCGGTTGACCGTCCATCAGCAGCGGACGGGTCCGCCCGTCCGGCCAGCGCAGCACCGCGACCGTGTTGGATGTACCGAGGTCGATGCCGAGAGCGAAACCCTCGTGCTGGCCTGCCATTGCCCGATACCTCCGCCGCGACGAGGGGAACTCGACCCCGCATCGTACGCAGGCCCCGCCGCACCGCTGATCACTCGGTCCGGGGTGGTCGGTGGCGTCCGGTCAGTGGGTGGAGTGGACGCCCACCACCTCGTCCTCGCTGGTCTCCCCGGTCAGCTGGAACCCGAGTTTCAGGTAGAACCGCTCCGGGCCGTCCGGCCCCGGCTCCCACGTCGTGTAGACGCGGTCGTGGCCACGTCGGCGGGCCTCGTCGCGGACGGCCTCTACCGCGAAGCGGCCGTACCCCCGGCCCTGGTGCTCGGCGGCGATGTTCAGCCGCCACAGCCCCGAGCGCAGGTCGGCCGGTTGGGCCGGATCCCACACGATGTCGAAGAAGCCCATCAGGAAGCCGACGATCTCGTCATCCTCGACGATCAGACGCGGCCATGCGATCTCGGGCTGCGCGTACGCCTCGGCGAGGGACCAGGCGACCGGGGACGAGAACTTCTCCTGGTCGGGCCGCACGCTCACCCGGCACGCGGCCTCCACATTGTCTTTAGTGACTTTCACCAGTCGCGGCACGCCGGCCACCCTACCGAGCGGGTCTGTGCAACAGGCCGTCGAGCAGCCCGCGCAGGCCGAACTGGAACCAGGTGTCCAGGTCGGTGTCGGGTCTGGTCTGCCCGGCCGCGGCCAGCCAGGGCCGGTCCCGGGTACGACCGGTCCGCTCCAGCCGGGTGAGGGTCGCCGACCACCAGGCGTGGTCGGTGGTGTCGACGGGATCACGCCGGATGAGCAGGGCCATGCCCTGGATGTAGCCGCTGAGCGCCAGGTAGGCGCGGAACGCCTCGGCCGGGTCGTATCCGGCGCCGCTGAACGCCGCCACCACCCGGTCGACCATGGCGAGTACCGCCGGCCCGGTCGGCGGCCGGTCGGTAGCGAGGACGGCCAGCAGCCAGGGATGGCGGCGGTACATCGCCCACTCGTCCCCGGCCAGCCGTTCGAGCCGTTGGCGCGGATCAGGCGGTAGTGGCGCGGCGCCGGGCGGGCGGGTGGCGGTGATCTGCTCGGCCATCGCGGCGAGGAGGTCGGCCCGGTTCCGGACGTGCCGGTACACGGCGTGGGCGGGCAGGCCGGCGCGTTGGGCGAGGACCCGCATGGAGACGGCGTCCAGGCCGCCGGCGTCCGCCAACTCGACCGCGAGGGCGACCAACCGGTGGCGCGGGTCGCCGCCGGTCGGCACGGGCAGGTCCCGCACTCGACGCGGCGTGCTGGTGGGGCCGTGCTCACGACGCCTGCGGTACGCGCGGGCCTGGCAGCGCCGGGAGCAGTAGCGGCGCGGGCGCCCGCGGTCGGCACCGACGGGCAGGTCCGCCTCGCACTCGACACACCGGACACTGAGCACGCCGCCTCCAGTTTCGTCACGGCACTCCGTGTGACGAAAGTACTGCACGTCGTCCGCCCGGCGGCGACAGGATCGGGGCATGAATCCGCCCAGCCGCAGAGATCTGCTCCGCGTCGGCGCAGTCGCCTCCGCCGCCGTCCTCTGTCCGTCCCCGGTCTCCGCCGCCGCGCCACCGGCGGGCGGCGTGCCCCCACTCGGCCCGGTCCGGGTGCGGCCGGACGACCCCCGGTACGCGGACCTGGTCCGCCGCGGCAACCGACGGTTCGTGGGCACGCCGGACGAGGTGCGCGTGGTCGGCTCGACCGAGCAGGTCGTCGCGGCCGTGCAGGATGCCGTCCGCACCGGCCGACGGGTGGCGGTACGCGGGGGCGGGCACTGCTTCGAGGGGTTCGTGGACGACCCCGCGGTCCGCATGGTGATCGACCTGTCCGGGCTGACCGAGGTCTACCACGACCCCCGACGGTTCGGTTTCGCGGTCGAGGCGGGCGCCACGCTCGGCGAGGCGTACCGCAGGCTCTTTCTGGGCTGGGGGGTAACCCTTCCCGGTGGCTCGTGCCCGGGAGTCGGCGTCGGCGGTCACATCACCGGTGGCGGTTACGGTCGCCTCTCCCGCCTGCACGGACTCGTGGTGGACCACCTGTACGCGGTGGAGGTGGTCGTGGTCGACCGCGGCGGCACCGCCCGTGCGGTGGTCGCCACCCGGGAGCCGACGGACCCGCACCGCGACCTGTGGTGGGCGCACACCGGTGGCGGCGGGGGCACCTTCGGCGTCGTCACCCGCTACTGGTTCCGCTCGCTTCCCACCCCACCCGCGCGGGTGCGGGACTTCACCGTCACCTGGCCGTGGGCCGGCATGGACGAGCCGGGCTTTCACCGACTCGCCGGCAACTTCGGCCGCTGGTGCGCCCGCAACAGCGCGCCCGACTCCCGGGGCCGGCACCTGTACGGCGAGTTGGTCCTGTCCCGCCCGCAGGCCGGCGGTCACACCCTCGCCGGTCAGGTTCCGCACGGCAGCCGCCACCTGCTCGACGAACTCGTCCGGGCGCTCGGCGACGGCGTCGGTGTCACGCCGACCGTGTCGGCGCAGACGCTGCCCTGGCTGACCGCGACCCTCGGCGGCCACAGCGACGACGGCAAGGGCTGGCGGTTGAAGGTGAAGTCCGCCTTCCAGCGCGCGCCCCTGACCGAGCGGCAGTTGCACGTGGCCTACCGCCACCTCACCCGCGACAGTGACCTGCCGGCCGGCTCCCTGAGCCTCAACACCTACGGTGGGGCGATCAACGCCGTGGCACCGACTTCCACCGCCACCGTCCAGCGGGACGCGTCCATGCTGCTGTTCTACCTCGCCGGCTGGGCCGACTCGGCCGCGGACCCCCGGCACCTGGCCTGGATCCGCGAGTTCTACCGGGACATGTACGCCGACACCGGGGGTGTGCCCCCGGACGGCGCCTACATCAACTATCCCGACGTCGACCTCACCACCGCGACCCGACCGTGGCCGGAGGTCTACTTCGGGTCCGGTTACCGGCGGCTGCAACAGGTCAAGGCCCGTTGGGACCCCGGCGACGTCTTCCACCACGACCTGTCGGTACGACCACCCGGCCACTGACCGCACCCGGCACCTTCGTCACGTTGGCCTAGGGTCGAGCAGCCGGGCCGTCCCGATCGGTCCGTGCGGCGCGGAGCAGCCGGAGCTGACCGATCTCCGCGACGTTCTTCATCAGCTCGGAGTTGACCCAACCGATCGTGTGCGTGACGGTGTGGTCGGTCTCGTCCGGCCAGGGGAACGTCGCGTTGCGGTCGAGGTCGCTGTCGCCGAGCTGGTCGAGCAGACCCAGCCATTCGGTGCGCAGGCCCCGCAGCCAGGCGACACTCGGCTCGCCCGCGCCCGGCCAGACCACGGCCGTGCGCTGCCGCGCTGATCCACCCCGGAGATGGTCCATCGCCACGGTCCACCACCAGCCGACGTGCCAGGTGAGCCAGCCGATCGTCGGCACCGGGACCGGGTCGGGTTCGGTGTCGGCCCAGTCCGGGGTCCAGGTGCCGTCGGTGCTCTGCCGCACCGACCAGCAGTGGTCGGCCGGCTCCCAGAGGAAGTCCGCGGGATCGAGTCGCTCAAGGTGGTACTCGAACAGCGACCACGTCAGGTCGAACTGCCAGCGCAGGAGGGCCAGGGGCGCTACGGACATCCGGAGATTCTGTCGGGGCACCGGCACTGCCGTCCACAAGTTAAACCCACCCCACCCAACCCTCCCCCGGGCGGCCGACCGGGGTGATCATGAGGTTGGCGGGTTCTGTGGAGATCGAATCACCCGCCAACCCCATGATCAATCGATAGGGCGGGCGGGCGGGTCGGCGGCGGGCGGGTCGGTGGGGCAGCGGGTGGAGAGGGCGTAGCGGAGCAGGACCACGTCGCCGATCTGGCGGGCCTCGGCCAGGCGGGCGCGGCGACCCGGGTGCCAGGGGAAGCGACCCTCGCCGACGAACCGGGGCGCCCGGCCGTCACCGACGAAGAACGGGGCCACCACCAGGTGCAGTTCGTCGGCGAGACCGGCGGCGAGGAACTGGGCGTGCACCGTCCCGCCGCCCTCCACCATCAACCGCTCTACGCCCCGCGCGGCCAGGTCGGTCAGCAGCCACCCCGGGTCGACGGGCTCACCCGCGTCGATCACGGTGGCCAGTCGGCCGACCCGCTCCTCGGTCTTCTCCAGCGCACCAGTGGCGCAGTAGACGAGCCGGGCCGAATCGCCGGCGGTGAAGAAGCGGGCGGTCGGGTCGAGGTCACCCTGGGCGGTCAGGGTGACCTTGGTGGGCGACGCGGGCCGACCGGCCGCCACCCGTTCGGCCCGGCGACTCGGGGAACGCACCAGTAGCCGAGGGTCGTCTCGTCGGACGGTGCCAGCGCCGACCAGGATGGCATCGCAGCTGGCCCGGACCGCGTCGACGCGGTCCAGGTCCTCCTCGTTGGACAGCAGTAACCGCTGCTCGGAGGCGTCGTCGATGTACCCGTCGATGGAGGCGGCACAACTCAGCAGCACGTACGGCCGCGCCGGCCCCGGCCGCCGACTCATCGGGAGACGGGCCGATCGGGAGCATGACCCGCCAGCGCCTCGGCCGCCTCGACCTCCGCCGCCTTGGCAGCCTTCGCCGCCAGGTACTCGGCGTTGGCCGGCGAGAGGAAGACGCTGGTGAGCACCCGTTCGGCCACGTCCACGCCCAGCCGGGTCAGCTGCTCGGCCTTGTCCGGGTTGCTGCTCAGCAGTCGGACCCGCGGCACGCCCAACGTGGCCAGCATCTGCGCGGCGGCGGTGTAGTCCCGCTCGTCCTCGCCCCGGCCCAGCGCGACGTTGGCCTGGTAGGTGTCCAACCCGGCGTCCTGCAACGCGTACGCGTCGAGCTTGGCGTACAGGCCGATGCCACGGCCCTCCTGTCGCAGGTAGAGCAGGAAACCGCCGGTCTCGGCGATCCGCTGCACCGCCTCGCGCAGTTGCGGCCCGCAGTCGCAGCGCTGGCTGCCGAACACGTCGCCGGTCAGGCACTCGCTGTGCGGACGCACCAGCGGGGCTGCTCCCCCGGCGGCGAGCCGGTCCAGGGCGCCCGCCCAATCGCCGAGGCCGATGGCCAGGTGCTCCCGACCGTCCACCAGGCCCTTGAAGGTGAACACCCGGGCGGTCGTGGTGTAGCCATCCGGAAACGCCAGCGGCACCGTGACCTGCGTGCGGATCGTGGCAACCGGCAATGCTTCGGGCATGGGACTCCTCTGTCCGGCGCCACCGTCGTCCGGCGACGCGTACCGTCTCACAACCGACTCAACATCCGCCGCCGGAGGCGGCTTCCCGGGCAGCGACCGGGATTCGACGCCGACGGGCCAGCAGCACGGCGGCCCCGGGCAGGCTCGCCACCAACACCAGTGCGCCGTAGACGGTGGCGGTGGCGACGCCCTCGGCCGCGCTGAGGCCGGCCGCGCCGAACACCCACGCCGCCACCCCCTCGCGCGGCCCGAAACCGGCCACGTTCAACGGCAGGCCCATGGCGAGCAGGGCGAGCAACGTCAACGGCAGCAGTCGGGACAGCGGGGCGTCCGATCCGGCGGTACGCGCCGCCACCAGGAAGGTGGCCAGGTGACCGGCGACCATCACGGCCGAGGCGACCAGCACACCGAACCAGGTGCGCCGCGCCAGCAGCCCCGACCGCACGTCCGCCACTGCGGTACGCAGTGCCGTCGCCCAGCGCGACCCGCCACCGTTCGGAAGGACCCGGGCCAGCAGCACGACGACCAGCCCGCCGGCGACGAGCAACGCGGCGGCGACCGGCAGGTACGGCCGTACCGGGGACGGGAAGGCGGCGAGCACCACCAGCGCGACCCCGATCAGGACCACCTGCCCGGCGGCCCGCTCCCAGACCACCGCGCGGATGCCCCGGCTGACGTCACCGGCGTCGCGGCCGTGGCGTACCGCCCGGTGCACGTCGCCGAGCACCCCGCCGGGCAGTGTGGCGTTGAGGAACACGGCCCGGTAGCAGTGCGCCACAGCGGTCGCCAGTGGCAGGCGTACACCGAGGCCGCCGGCGACCAGGCTCCACCGCCACGCCGCGCAGACCGTGGTGAGCACCCCGATGACCAGCGCCGCTGCCAACGCCGGCGCGTCGATCAGTCGTACTCCGGCGAGGAACGGGCCGCTGCCCACCTGCCACAGCAGGACGGCGAGCAGACCCACCCCGCCGACCACTCGTGCCCAGGCCCAGAACATCGGCGCCGGCCCTCCCCTTTGAAGATCGTCCACTTGCCCTAGTGCACGTACCCAGGGCGTGAACGGTTCATCCACCGGCGAGGAGGTCAGTGTGTTCGACCAGCACGGTGAGTCGGCCGGCAGCCGCGTCGGCCAACCGACGGCGGGCGTACGCCTGGGCGGGGCCGGCCAGGTCGGGGCGCTGCTCGCAGGCCGCCCCGAGCCACCCCCGGAACCACTCGGCGGCCAGGTCGGCCTGCTTCGGGCCGAGACGCCACGGGCTGGGCCGTTCCCGCACGTCGACGCCGTGCCGGGTGAACGCGGCGGCGGTGGCGGCGGCGGCATCCGGGCCGAGCAGCCGCCGGCCCTCGACGGTACGCCGCTGGTGGTCGTTGAACGCTGCTTCGACCGCCTCGTCGAGCGGGTCGGTCGGGGTGAACCGGACCCGCCCGGTCACCGAGATGGCGAACAGGGCCGGCCGGCCGACGCAGGCGGCCACCACCCGTTCGATCTCCTCGGCGGTGAGCATGTCCAGCAGCGCGGACGCGGTGACCAGGGAACCGTCGGCCAGGTCGGCGGTGGTCAGCCGGGTGAGGTCACCGCAGCGGGTGTGGACGGTCACCGGGGCGCCGTCGGCGGCGGTCACCCCGGTCATGCCCTCGGCGGCACGGGCCAGCAGGTCGGCGTCCCTGTCGTGCAGCACCCAGTGCTGTGGTCCGGGTAGCCGGGCGGCCAGCCAACGACTCATCGACCCGGTGCCGCTGCCCAGGTCGTGGATCACCGTCGGCGCGTCCCCGGTCAACCGGGCCCGGACGACATCCAGCAGGTCCTCGGCGCGTGCCGCCGCGTCGGCCGGCTCACGCAACCGCAGCCAGTCGGCGAACGGCAGGGTCTCCTCGGCGGTCATTCCGCCACCTCCTTCAGCACGCCGGCCAGCAGCGCGGCGGTCACCGGCCAGTCGGTCAGGGTGTCGCGCCGGGCGAGAGCGGCACGCCGCAGCCGAGCGCGCAGCGCGTCATCGTCCAGCCAGCGGATCAGCGCGACGGCCAGCGCCGCCGGGTCACCGGGTGGGACCAGCAGTCCCGGGCGCTCACCGCCGGGCGCGTGACCGAGCGACTCGGGCAGCCCGCCCACCTCGGTGGTCAACACCGGCAGACCACGGGCCAGCGCCTCGGTGACGACCATGCCGTACGTCTCGCCTCTCGACGGCAGCACCAGCAGGTCGGCGGCGGCGTACGCGTCGTCCAACGCCGCCCCGGTCAGCGGGCCGACCAGCCGCACCCGCTCGGTGAGGCCCGCTCCGGTCAGCCGGTCGCGCAGTCGGTGGACGAGATCCGGTTCCCGGGCCAGCGTCCCCGCACAGACCATCGTCCAGGACCGACCGACCAGCGTGGCCAACGCGTCGACCAGCACGTCGTACCCCTTGTGGTGGGTGACCGCCGCGACGCAGAGCAACCGGTCGCCGACCGCCGAGCCGGCTGCGGGCGGCGCGGGCCGCACCCCGGGCGGCGCTGCCCAGATCCGGTCGGCGAGGGCCGGGTGGCGGGCCAGCAGGGCGCGGCGGGTCCACTCGCTGGTGGTGACGACGGCCCGGGCGGTGGCCAGCGCGCGGGCCTCCGGCTCGTCGTCCAGCGGCAGGTGCACCAGGAGCACCAGTCGCAGCCGACGGGCGTGAGGGGCGAGCAGGTCCGGCACGGCCGAGGCGATCAGGCCGTCGAGCAGCACCACGGCGTCATCGGGCGCGGCGACGAGCACAGCGTCCAGCGCCGCCCGGTCGGCCGGGTCGGGGTGCGGCCACGCGCCGGGCACCGGATGCTCGTGCACCGACCAGCCGCGCTCGCCCAGCCCGGCGCAGATCCGCCGGTCGTAGAAGTTGCCGCCGCTGGGCGTGGCCGGGTCGTCGATGTCACCGGGCAGGACGACGTGCACCGCCCGGCCCGCATCGGTCACAACGACCGCTCGTAGCTCGCCCAGGCGATGTGCGACTCGTGCAGGGTGACCGTGATGCCGGTCAGGTCGCGCGCCCCCGCACCCAGCTCACCGGCGTGCACCCGCTCGACCAATCGGTCCGCGACCGTACGGGCCAGCACCTCCGTGGTGGTGTTCACCCCGGCGAAGGCAGCCTCGTCGTCGAGGTTGCGGTAGGTCAGCTCGCTCAGTACGGCGCGCAACTGCTCGGTGGCCAGGCCGATGTCCACCACGATCCCGTCGGCGTCCAGGTCGGGCCGGCGGAACGTCGCGTCCACCACGAACGTCGCGCCGTGCAGGCGTTGGGCGGGACCGAACACCTCGCCTCGGAAACTGTGGGCGATCATCATGTGGTCCCGAACGGTCACGCTGAACACGGTCACTCTCCGTCTTCGTAGGTGATGAGGTGGCAGAGCGCGGGCAGATCGCCCGAGGTCAGTCTGGCGAGCACGTCGGGCAGCTCCGCGAAGCGCGACGCGCCGGTGATCAACGCGTCGAAGGCCGGGTCGTCGAGCAGGTCCAGGGCGAGCGCCAGTCGGTCGGCGTAACTGCGCCGCCCCCGGCGGGCGGGTGCCACCATGCCGACCTGGCTGCTGCGCACGCTGAGTCGACCGGAGTGGAACGCGCCGCCCAGCGACACCTGCACCGGGCGGTCGCCGTACCAGCTCAGCTCGATGACGGTGCCCTCCGGGGCGAGCAGGTCCAGCGACTGTTGCAGGCCGGCGGCGGTGGCGCTGGCGTGCACGACCAGGTCCCGGTCACCGTGGGCGTCGGCCGGGTTGGCGAAGTTGACGCCGAGTGCCCCGGCCACGCCGGCCCGGCGCGCGTCGGTGTCGACCAACTCGACGTGCACGCCGGGGAACCGGGCCAGCAGCGCCGCGACGCAGCAGCCCACCATGCCCGCGCCGATCACGGTGACCCGGTCACCGACCAGCGGCGCCGCGTCCCACAGGGCGTTGACGGCGGTCTCCACAGTGCCGGCGAGTACCGCTCGGGCGGCCGGCACCCCCTCCGGCACCGGCACCACCGCGCTCACCGGCACGACGTACGCGCTCTGGTGCGGGTGCAGGCAGAACACGGTCCGCCCGAGCAGCTCCGGCGGGCCCTGCTCGACCACGCCGACGCTCAGGTACCCGTACTTCACCGGGCCGGGGAACTCGCCCTCCTGAAAGGGCGCGCGCATCGTGGCGTACTGGTCGGCGGGAACCCGACCGGCGAAGACCAGCGTCTCGGTGCCCCGGCTGACCCCGGAGTAACTGGCCCGGACCAGCACCTCGTCGGGGCCCGGGGCGGTCAGCGACACCGGCCGGATCTCGGCCGCGCCGGGTTCGCGCACCCAGCAGGCGTACGCCTCGCGGATCACCGTCGCGCACCTCACCTCTGCTCCGGGCCAAACCGATCGGCCATGTCGGGTCCCCGGTCGGGGTTGTCGATCATAAACACGGAGGTACGGCGCGCACAGTTCGAAGCCCGCCCAGCAGGATCACCATTCGGACAAATACGGCATAAGGTGCTTTTCCCCCTATAAGCTCCCCTGGCACATTCGAACCAACGGGGGCGTGATGAGGATTTCGTGGTGGGGTAGCCGCAGGTCACGGGCGACGGCGCTGGCCGCCGTCGCGGGCGTGCTGGCGGTCAACGGTCTGCTGGTGCCGGCACCCGCCGCACCCACCCCGATCAACCCGGTACTGGCCGCCGTGGACGAGGCCATCGGCCCGGTCGACCCGGTCGCCGAGGCGCTGAGCTTCGGCGTGATGACCGAAGGCAACGCCACTGTGAACAACGACGAGAACGAGGGAACCCTCGCCGTCGGCGGCGACCTCACCTTCGGCAACTACCAACTCGCCGGAGCGACCGCCGGGTCGTTCGTGGTACCCGGCGACGCCAACCCCAGCGCCCTGGTCGTGGGTGGACGGGTGAACTTCGCCGGCAGCGTCGGCGGCAGCCGCCTCCAGGTGCTCTCCAACGGCTACGCCAAGGTCGGCGACCTGACCGGCACCTTCGTCCGTAACACCGACAACAACGGCGCCCAGGTCAACACCCGGATCCTGCCGACGAACGACTACGACGCCTCACCCCGGGTGGAGCTGGTCACCCGGCAGCCGGTTGCCAGCGTCGGCCCGACCTCGCCGATCAACTTCGCCGGCGCGTTCGCCGCCTTCCGGGACACCACCGCCGGCCTGGCCACCTGCGACAACACGGTGGTGCTGCGGACGCCGAACGGTGACGTGCTGCCCCGACCGATCCCACCGGGCAGCAACGCCGTCGTCACCTTGACCCCGGGCGTGACGAACGTGCTCAACCTGACCGCCGCCGACCTGGCCAACATCCAGATCCTGACCTTCGCGAGCCAGCCGAGCGCCGACACGCCACTCCTGGTCAATGTGGACACCAGCGGCGTGGGCAACACGTTCGCCTGGACCGCCCCGAACTTCGCCGGGATCGGTGGCCCGCAGGCGCGCTACATCCTGTTCAACTTCCCGACCGCCACCGCGCTCACCCTCACCCCGAACGCCGCCACCGTCGAGGGCACCATCTACGCCCCCAACGCCAGCCTCACCGACCTCTCCTCCAGCGACACCGAGGGCAGCGTCATCACCCGTACGCTGGACCACCGCGGCGGCGAGATCCACTACTTCCCGTTCAGCACCACCCTGTCCTGCGCGGGTGCCACCCCGGCCGACATCGCACTGATCAAGTCGTCGACCACCACGCTGATCACCAGCGTCGGTCAGCAGGTGCCGTACTCGTTCCACGTGGTCAACACCGGCGGCGTCCCGCTGACCAACATCTCCGTCACCGACGTGCAGACCCCGCCGTCGTCCAACGCCAGCCTCGGCCCGATCACCTGCGCCGCCACCACCCTCGCGCCCGGCGCGCAGACCGCCTGCACGGCCACCTACACGGTCACCCAGGCCGACCTGGACAACGGCGGCGTCACCAACGTCGCCACCGCGCAGGGCAGCCCACCCACCGGTCCACCGGTCGTCTCCGATCCGAACTCCCTGACCATCCCGGCACCGGTGCTCACCGCCGCCGTCACTGTGGTGAAGTCGTCCACCACCACGTCGATCACGACGGTCGGGCAGCAGGTGCCGTACCGGTTCCTGGTGGCCAACACCGGCGGTCTGACCCTGAGCAACGTGGCCGTCACCGACGTGCAGACACCGCCGTCGTCGAACGCCAACCTCGGCCCGATCACCTGCGCCGCCACCACCCTCGCGCCCGGCGCGAGCACCGTCTGCACCGCCACCTACACCGTCACCCAGGCCGACCTGGACAACAACGGCGTCACCAACGTCGCCACCGCCCGGGGCACCCCGCCCGGTGGCGGTACGCCGGTCACCTCACCGCCCTCGACGCTGACCATCCCCGAGGCCGGTCTGATCGCGGCGATCGCCATCCTGAAGACCTCCACCACCACGTCGATCACCACTGTCGGGCAACAGGTCCCGTACCAGTACCGCCTGCTGAACATCGGCGGCTTCACCCTGACCGGCGTGAACGTGACCGACGTGCAGACACCGCCGTCGTCGAACGCCAACCTCGGCCCGATCACCTGCGCCGCCACCACCCTCGCACCGGGTACGCAGACCACCTGCACCGCCACCTACACGGTCACCCAGGCCGACCTGGACAACGACGGCGTCACCAACGTCGCCACCGCGCACGGCACCCCAACGGTCGGCCCACCTGTCGACTCGACGCCCTCGACACTGACCATTCCGGAGACCGGCCTGGTCGCCTCTATCGCGATCCTGAAGACCTCCACCACCACGTCGATCACGTCGGTCGGCCAGCAGGTGCCGTACCAGTTCCACGTCGTCAACACCGGCGGCCTGACCCTGAGCAACGTGGCCGTCACCGACGTGCAGACCCCACCGTCGTCGAACACCAACCTCGGCCCGATCACCTGCGCCGCCACCACCCTCGCCCCCGGCGCGCAGACCCTGTGCACCGCCACCTACACCGTCACCCAGGCCGACCTGGACTTCGGCTCGGTCCGGGACAGCGCGACCGCGCAGGGCACACCACCCGGCGGCCGGCCGCCCGTGCAGTCGCCGCCGGCCACCCTGACGATTCCGAGCGACGTGGCCGTCCCCGGCATCTCCCTGGTGAAGTCGTCGACCACCACGTCGGTCACGGCGGTCGGTCAGCAGGTGCCGTACCGGTTCCTGGTGGTCAACACCGGCGGCGTGACGCTCAACGACGTGAACGTGACCGACGTGCAGACCCCGCCGTCGTCCAACGCCGACCTCGGCCCGATCACCTGCGCCGCCACCACCCTCGCCCCGGGCGCGAGTACCACCTGCACCGCCACCTACACCGTCACCCAGGCCGACCTCGACAACGACGAGGTCACCGACGTCGCCACCGCACACGGCACACCGGCCGGCAGTGACACGCCGATCGATTCGGCACCCTCGACCCTGACCATCCCGGCGGCCGACCTGATCCAGTCGATCTCGCTGCTGAAGTCGTCCACCACCGTCTCGATCAACACGGTTGGGCAGCAGGTGCCCTACCGGTTCCTGGTGGCCAACACCGGCACCGTGACGCTGTCCTCGGTGAACGTGACCGACGTACAGACGCCGCCGTCGTCCAACGCCGACCTGGGACCGATCACCTGCGCCGCCACCACCCTCGCCCCCGGCGCGAACACCACCTGCACCGCCACCTACACCGTCACCCAGGCCGACCTCGACAACAACGGCGTCACCGACGTCGCCACCGCACACGGCACGCCGGCCGGCAGTGACACGCCGATCGATTCGACGCCGGCGACGCTCACCATTCCGGACGCGGGGATCGTCGCCGCGATCCAGGTCGTGAAGACCTCCACGACGGTGGCGATCAACACGGTCGGACAGCAGGTCCCGTACCGGTTCAACGTGGTCAACACCGGTGGTCTCACGCTGACCAACGTCAACGTGACCGACGTGCAGACACCGCCGTCGTCCAACGCCGACCTCGGCCCGATCACCTGCGCCGCCACCACCCTCGCCCCCGGCGCGAACACCACCTGCACCGCCACCTACACCGTCACCCAGGCCGACCTCGACAACGGCGGCGTCACCGACGTCGCCACCGCGCACGGCACACCGCCGGGCGGGGGCGCGCCGGTCGACTCGCCGCCGTCGACAGTGACCATCCCGGAGTCCGGCCTCGTCGCCAACATCGAGGTGATCAAGTCGACGACCACAGTGGCGATCGCCGCGCCGGGCCAGCAGGTGCCCTACACCTTCCTGGTCGTCAACAGCGGCGGCTTCACCCTCACCGACGTGACAGTCAACGACACAGTGCTGCCGCCGTCCGAGCGCGGTGTGCTCGGACCGATCACCTGCGGTCCGCAGAACATGCCGAACGGCGCGGTGACGTTGTCGCCGGGCGCCTCCATCCAGTGCCGGACGACCTACACGGTGACCGCGGAGGACTTCACCGGCTCGTCGCTGCGCAACGTCGCCACGGCCACCGGTACGCCACCGTTCGGGCCGCCGCCGGTCTCACCACCGTCCCCGCTGGACATCCCGATCCCGCACCCGGCGATCGCCATCACCAAGTCGGTCACGCCCACAGTGGTGTCCGCGGCCGGTGACGTGGTCACGTACCGGTTCGTGGTGAGTAACACCGGCACCACAGCGCTCAGCGCGGTGACTGTCGACGAGACCGACTTCTCCGGCACCGGGACGCCCGGGGCGATCACCTGCGGCAACCCACCAGTCGCCAACGGGGCTGTCACCCTGGCCGCCGGGGCGAGCACCACCTGCACGTCGACCTACGCGGTAACCGCGGCGGACATCGAGGCCGGTCGGATCACCAACACGGCCGTCGTGGCCGGAACGCCGCCGACCATCCCCGGCCAGGACCCGCCCGCACCGGTACGCTCCGCGCCGGCCTCGGCCGAGGTCACGGCCACCCGAGGCGCGGCGATCACCGTGGTGAAGTCGAGCAGCACCGACAAGATCGTCCGACCGGGGCAGCACGTGCCGTTCCAGTTCGTGGTCACCAACACCGGTCAGGTGCCGCTGACCGCCGTGACGATCACCGACGCCCTGACCGCGCCGGCCTCGGCGGCCGACCTCGGCCCGATCACCTGTGGTCCGGAGCGGACCCCGAACGGCGCCGTCACCCTCGCGGCCGGCGCCGCCGTGACCTGCGCGGCGACGTACACGGTCAGCAAGGCTGACTACCACCACGGGTCGCTGCGCAACACCGCGACGGCGACCGGCACTCCGCCGGACGGACCGGCGCCGGTCTCGCCCGAGTCCACCATCACCATCCCGGTGAAGGGCAAACTCCCGGTGACCGGTACGTCGTTCCCGGCGGGGCTCTGGATGGGTGCCGGCGTGCTGGCGGTGCTCCTCGGCGCGGCGCTGCTGCTGGTCGTCCGGCAGCGCAGGATCCGCGCCTAGCGCGGACCTGATCGCGGGGGTCGGACCGGAGGGGAACCGGTCCGGCCCTCGCGGCACGTCACCCCGAAGGCTAGAAGCGTCGACGTCCCGCGTCCCCATTCGGTCCGGCGGCCGTCGCGGCGCCGTCGCACGTGCCGTCCCCGGCGATCGGGTAGCCGATCTCGGTGAGGTCCGTGCGCAGGTCGGCGACGGTGAGCTGAGGATTCAGGGCCCTGGTCACGGTGTCGGTGAGCGGTCGATGGGCGACGACGTGCTCGACTGCCGCCCGGTCCACAGTCATCTCGTAGTAGTCGACGGCGAACTCGACGAAGCGGTCGACGATGTCGTCGAACAGGATGTCGAGCAGGCCGGACCCGTCCGGGCCATTGTCGTCGTACGGCCCGCTCGGTGGTGGGAAGGCGATGCCGTCACCGGCGTGCCAGCGATCGTCCCCCGCCAGCCGCCACAGCACTGTCGTCGCGACGAGTTGCCCGTCCTCGTCGCAGAAGGCGGGTTCCGTCACCTGTGGACGCAGGACCTCCGGTACACCGTCGACCAGGCCCGGCCACAGCTCGTGGTCCGGATGACAGTACGGCGACATCGCCGACTCATGATCGAAGAGTCGGATGAAGGCGCCGTCTGCGGTGAACACGATGGCCCACTCGTCGCCGCTGCCATTGCTCATCAGCGCCGCCTCGTCCGTGCCCCAGTTCGAGGTGTAGGCGTAGTACGGGTCACCGCCGTCGATGATGCGTTCGAGCACGGCCAACGCCTTGCAGCGCTGCCGCAGCCGGTCGATGTCAGGAAGTTTGGTGGCGACGTCGTAGGCGGTCACCGGGTCACCCTAGTGAGGCGGCAGCGCCCCGGTCTCGGGGGCGAGGACCCGGGTGAAGAACGCCAGGGTGTCGCGGATCAGCGGCTCCAGCGGCACTCCGGCGAAACAGTGGTCGGCCCCCTGCACCACCGACAACTCGACCTCGGCACCCGCCGCGGTCAACGCTGCGGCGAGTTCTTCGCTCTGCCCCACCGGTACGACCAGGTCCTGGTCGCCATGGATCAGCAGCATGGGTGGGGCCTGGTCGGTCACGTAGGTGGTCGGACTGGCCGCCCGGCCCAGCCCGGGGTTCTCGGCCAACGGGGCGCCGATCAGCAGTGACTCGGGCGAGTCCGCCACGTCGTGGTCGATCGTCCCGGACGGGTGTGCCTGCGACTGCATGGTCAACAGGTTCGACGGCGCGTACCAGCAGACCGCCGCCCGGACGCCGCTGTCGTCCTGGTCGTCACCTGTCAGCGCGAGCATCGAGGCCAGGTGCCCACCGGCCGACTCACCCCACACCCCGATCCGCTCGCGGTCCACCCCCACCTTGTCGCCCTGCCGGCGCAGCCAGCGCACCGCCGCCTTGACGTCGTCGAGTTGAGCGGGGAAGTGCGCCTCACCGCTGAGCCGGTACTGCGCTGAGGCGACCGCGAATCCGGCGCGGATGGCGGCGGTGAACGGGTCCGCTTCCATGAGCCAGTCCGCCGGGTGCTTGGGCGAGCCGAACAACCACGCGCCACCGTGGATCCACACCAGGACCGGGGCTGGTGTGGCGGCCCCGGCCGGCACGGCGAGGTCCAACGTCAGCGGGCGGAAGCCCGGGACCTCGTTGACGACGATGTCGCGGTGCTCGACCCGGTCGGTCCAACCTCGGGATGCCGCATCGATCATCAGGCCATCTTCGCACCGACGGTCCCGCCGTACCCTCCACGGAAGCCGAGTTGATCACTGCTGCTTGTCGGGCGCGGCGGGGCGGGCGCGGACGTGCAACCGCTCCCCCTGCGGCCCGAAGAGGCTGAGGGCTTCGGCGGTGCCGGGGCCGGGGTTGAAGAAGAGGTGCGGAATGCGGGTGTCGAACTCGGCCACCTCCCCCGGGGTCAACGTCAGATCACGGTCACCGAGCAGCAGGCGTAGCCGGCCGGAGAGCACGTAGAGCCACTCGTACCCCTCGTGGGCCTGCGGGATTCGGCCCCCGGCGGACGGGTCCGGCGGGAAGATCTGCTTGAACGCCTGGACACCGCCCGGTCGGCGGGTCAGCGGCAGGTACGTCACGCCGTGGATGACTATCGGTTTGGGGCGTACCCGGGGGTCGCCGGTGGCGGGGGCGTCGACCAGTTCGTCCAGCGCCACCTGGTAGGCCCTCGCCAGCGGGAGCAGCAGCTCCAGGGTGGGGCGACGGCTACCGGACTCCAGCCGGGAGAGGGTGCTCACCGAGATGCCGGTCAGGTCGGCGAGCTGGGTCAGCGTGGTCCCGCGTTGGTGACGTAGGGCACGCAGCCGGGGGCCGACGGCCGCCAGCGCGGCGCTGTCCTCGTTTGCCATAACGGCAAGGATAGTTGCCACCTTGCCGGTGTCGACGGATGGTGGGCGCAGCGACAGAGCAAGAGGGAGATAGCTGTGGACGAGACATACGACGTGGTGGTGGTGGGCGGCGGCGCCGCAGGGCTCAGCGGAGCCCTGGCGCTGAGCCGGGCCCGACGGTCGGTGCTGGTTATCGACTCCGGTGAGCCGCGCAACGCGCCGGCCGACCGGATACACAACTACCTCGGCCGAGAGGGAACGCCGCCGGGCGAGCTGCTCGCGATCGGCCGGGCCGAGGTGGCCGGGTACGGCGGGCAGTTCCGCAGCGGGCGGGTGGACGCCGCGACCCGGGACGACGACGGGTTCCGGCTGAGCCTGGACGGCGGGGATTCGGTGCGGGCCCGCCGGCTGCTGGTGACCACCGGTCTGACCGACGAGCTGCCCGACGTGCCCGGCCTGGCCCAGCGGTGGGGTCGCGACGTGCTGCACTGCCCGTACTGCCACGGCTGGGAGGTTCGGGACCGCCGGATCGGCGTCCTGGCGACCAGCCCGCTGAGCGTGCACCAGGCCGAGATGTGGCGACAGTGGAGCTCCAGCGTGCTGCTCCTGCTGCACGACGCCCCGGCGCCGGACGCGGAGGCCGCCGAGCGGCTCGCCGCCCGCAGCATCGCGGTGGTGCCCGGCCCGGTCGCCGCGGTGGAGGTGACCGACGACGCGCTGACCGGCGTACGGCTCGCCGACGGCCGGGTGGTGGCGCTCGACGCGATCGTGGTGGGGACGCGACTGACTCCCCGCTCCGATGTGCTGGTGGGGCTCGGTCTGGCCCCGGAGGAGGTGACGATGGGTGAGCACGTCATCGGCGCCCAGATCCCCGCCGACGCCACCGGCGCGACCACCGTCCCGGGTGTCTGGGTGGCGGGCAACGTGGCCGACATCCGCAGTCAGGTGATCACGTCCGCCGGGGCCGGCCTGGCCGCCGCGGCGGCGATCAACGCTGATCTCATCGCCGAGGACACCCGCGACGCGGTGGCCGCGTACCGGCAGTTGGTGGCCACGACGTTCGAGGAGCCGGCGTGGGAGGAGCGCTACCAGTCCCGGCCCACGGTGTGGAGTGGCCGGCCGAACCCGCAGCTGGTGGCCGAGGTCACCGACCTGGCCCCGGGGCGCGCCCTGGACGTGGGCAGCGGCGAGGGCGCCGACGCGGTGTGGTTGGCCGAGCGCGGCTGGCAGGTGACGGCGGTGGACATCTCCAGCACGGCGCTGAGCCGGGCCGCCGCGCACGCCGAGGCCGCCGGCGCGGGCGACCGGATCGAGTTCACCCACGCCGACCTGCGGGACAAGCCGCCCACCGAGGAGGCGTACGACCTGGTGTCCGCTCAGTTCATGCACCTGCCCCCGGCCCAGCGGCGGGAGATGTTCGGCCGGCTGGCCGCCGCGGTGGCACCCGGCGGCGTCCTGCTGATCGTCGGGCACCACCCGTCGGATCTGTGGGGGTCGGCGCACCGGATGCACATGCCGGACATGATGTACACCGCTCAGGACGTGGCCGCCGATCTGGAGCCGGCCCACTGGGAGGTGCTGGCGGCTGAGGAACGCTCCCGCCTCGCCACCAACCAGAACGGTGAGGACATCACCCACCACGACGCGGTCCTGGTCGCCCGCCGACGCTGACCTCGCGCGACCGCGTCGCCCTACGTCGACCTGCGTCGATCATGGAGTGGTGCTGGATGACAAAGGTGGTGGAGCACCACCTTTCCGGCACCACGAGTCCATGATCGGCGCGGGATCGGGGCAACGCGGGTCGGCAACGTGAGAGGTGGTGGGGCAGGACTTCGCATGAGGTCCGCTCGGCGGTAGCGTTGCGCCACACTGACGGCCCGTGGGGCAGGCGACCGCCGACCCTGACGCCCCGATCGTACGGAGGATGGTGCATGTCCATCGGCGCTGAGCCGCACGCAGCACGCGACGATGCGGCCTCCCGGCCGAGCTTCGAGCTCGCCCTGCGCGGATACGACAAACGCCAGGTGGACCGGCACCTGGAGCAGCTCGACGGCCAGATCGCGATGCTGAGCGGGGAGCACGGGCGCTCCGCCGTCCGCGTCCGTGAACTGACCGCCGAGGTGCAGCGTCTGCGCGCCGAACTGGCCGAGCTTCAGGAGCAACCCGTGCAGGTGGACCGCGCCTCGTTCCACGATCTGGGCCCGATGGTCGGCGAGATCATGGCGCTCGCCGAAAAGCAGGCCGGCATCATCACCGAGTCGGCCACCGACCGGGCGAACGAGCTGCGCAGCGAGTCCGAGCGGATCCTCGCCGACACCCGTGAGCGGGCCGCGCAGGCACGTCAGGATCTGGCCGAGGAGTTGGCCGCCCGACGGGCCGAGCAGGAGCAGGCGCACGAGGAACGGCGCACCCACGCGGAAGCTGAATTGACCGCGATCCGCGAGCACGCCGAGCAGTTGCGGGCCGACGGTGAGGCCGCGCACGAGCGCGCCCAGCACGAGGCCAAGCGGATCACCGAGCAGAGCGCGCAGCAGCTCAACCAGACCCGGGTCGCCGCCGACGCGCTGATGAAGTCGGCCCGTACGCAGATCCAGCAGGAACTCCAGTCGGCCCGCTCCAAGAACCAGCAGGAGATGGCCCAGTGGCAGGCCAGCGTGGAGCGAGAGGTCAACGAACGGCGTACCGCCGCCGAGCAGGACATCGCCGAACAGCAGGCCGCCGCCGAGCAGGAGCTGGCCGAGCAGCGCAGCGCGACCGAGCAGCAGATCGCCGCGCTGCTGGCCGAGGCGCAGCAGCACGTGACCGAGCTGCGCAACCGCGCCGACGAGCAGGCCGCCAGCCATCAGCAGCAGCTCGCCGCCCTGCAGAAGGAGCTTGAGGAGCGCCGGCAGGAGGCCGCCGAGCTGAACGCCGAGCTGGACACCGGCCGCCAGCAGCTCGCCGAGATCCGCCAGGAGGGCGAGACGCTGGAGAACGAGCTGTCCCGGATGCAGCAGCGACTCGGTGAGGTCCGCCGGGACCTGACCGCCGAGAGCGCCCGGCTGGACGAGGCCCGGCGGGCCGGGGACTCCGCCGAGCGGCACGCCAAGGAGGTCCGCGCCCGCGTACAGCGGGAGGCGAAGCGGGTGGCCGATCTCGCCGCCGCCGCGGTCATGGCCGCGGCAGCCGGCGGTACGGAGACCGCTGAGTACCCGATGGTGGGTTCCCGCTCGAGCGCGGACCGACCCGCCCCCGAGCGGGTAGGCGTCGAGCGGCTCAACGTCGACCGCGTCGGCGTCGACCGGCACTCACCGGAGCGACCCACCGTGGACGATGGGGACGCCGACCGCGCCCCGCTCAGCCCCGCATCTGTTGACCGCGTCTCGGTCGAGAACAGCTACGTCGACCGGACCCCGGTAGAACAGGCCGGTACCGACCGGACCCCGGCCGATCAGGCGAACGGCGAGCACGGCGGCGCGCCGGCGGTGGCGGACGAGTCGCCGGCGCCCGACCGTACGGCAGCCCGGGAGGTGAGCGCCGACGACGCCGAGCCGACCTTCCCTCGGCACATCGGCACGGACGCACCGACCCCCGTGCCGTTCCTGGCCTTCGGACAGCCGGTCAGCGAGAACGGCGCCGCCCGACACTGACCTCAGCAGCGCTTGCACCCGGGCCCGGAGCCCCCGCCCACGCCGATCTTGCGGTTTCGGTCGCCGAGATTCACGGAATGCCCCGTATGTCGGGGCAGTAAGTGCAGATCGCGGAATGGGGGCGACCCGGGCGGATTCTGCGCGGAACCGGGTCGCCGTGCCCGCTTGAGCTGGCAGGCTGGGCTGGCCGCCGCGCACCAGCGGTGGCCACCGGCCTGGCCGGTGACCGAGAGGAGCGCCCGGTGACCGACCAACCGGAGGAGTTCGACCTGCTCGTCGTCGGTGGCGGCAAGGCCGGCAAGACGTTGAGCATGGACGTCGCCCGATCCGGTCAGCGGGTCGCCATGGTCGAGCGCGGCATGATCGGCGGCAGCTGCATCAACGTCGCGTGCATCCCGACGAAGGCGCTGGTGACCAGCGCGCGGGCCGCCCGCCAACTGCGGGACGCGTCGGCGCTCGGCCTGACGGTGGAGGGCGGCCGGGTCGACATCGACCTGTTGCGCGCGCACAAGCAGGACGTGGTCGAGGGGATGGTCGCCGCCAACCGGCAGCAGTTCCTCGACTCCGGCCTGCACCTGGTGATCGGCGAGGCCCAGTTCGTCGGCCCACGAACCGTACGGGTGGCACTCGCCGACGGCGGCGAGCGACTGCTGCGCGGCAGCGACGTGGTGATCAACACGGGCACTCGCCCTCATCTGCCGTCGGTACCCGGGATGGCCGAGGCCGGGGTGCTCACCAGCGACGAGTTGCTGCGCCTGGACCGGCTGCCGGCCCGGCTGGTGGTGCTCGGCGGCGGCACCGTCGGGGTGGAGTTCGCGCAGATGTTCGCGTTGTTCGGCAGCGCGGTGACGCTGGTCGAGGGCGGCCCACGGCTGCTCACCCGCGAGGACGCCGACATCAGCGACGCGGTGATGCGCGTCTTCCTCGACGATGGCATCGACGTACGGGTGGGTGTGGCCGTCGCGCGGGTCGACCGGGAGGCCGACGGCTCGCTCCGGGTGACGCTGGACGACGGCAGCGTGGTGATCGGGGACGACGTGCTGGTGGCGGCCGGCCGGGAACCGGTCACCGACGGGCTCGGCCTGGACGTGGCCGGCGTACGGCTCAGCGAGCGGGGCTTCGTGGAGGTCGACGAGCACCTGCGCACCAGCGCCGAGCGCACCTGGGCGGCCGGGGACGTCGCCGGCAGCCCGCAGTTCACCCACGTCTCGTTGGACGACTACCGAATCATCCGGGCGAACCTCGCGGGAGGCCAGCGCAGCACCGCCGACCGGCTGATCCCGTACACCGTCTTCACCACCCCGGAGCTGGCGCGGATCGGGCTGACCGAGACCGAGGCGCGCCGCGCCGGGTACGACGTCCAGGTCGCCCACCTGCCGGTGGCCGCCATCCCCCGGGCACGCACCCTGCGCCAGACCCAGGGCATGTGGAAGGCGGTCATCGACACCAGCACCGACCGGATCCTCGGCGCGGCGTTGCTCGGCGCCGAGGCCGGTGAGGTGATCACCTCGGTGCAGCTGGCGATGCTCGCCGGAATCCCGTGGACCGACCTGCGGGACGCCGTCATTACCCACCCGACCATGACCGAGGGTCTCAATCTGCTCTTCGCCTCGCTGGAGTCCCGCCCGGTCCGCTGAGCCCCGCGAAACCCGCCGACCCCAGGCCACGAAGCGGTCGTACAACTCGCGCGGGCTGGGTCCTTCGTAAGGGTTGAGGTGGTGGAGATCCTGGGTGGCCTCATGGAACATGCCCGCCAGGTAGATGGTCAGTCCCGACTGGTTGTCATCGAACTCCGCCCTGAGTAGCAGCTTTGCGTCGTGGCAGGGCCACTGCTGGCCGTCCACCCGGCAACGCCACCCCGGGCGCAGCGGGGTGTGCGTCTCGCCGTCTTGCACCGGGTGGGCCGCGAGCCCGTGCCGCTCCGTGTCAACCTTCAGGGGCTGGGCCGCGCTCACCGCTGACCGGCCAGGTTAAGGCGGATCGCCGAGGCGAGCACCTGGTGCTCGAAGCAGGACCCGGTGCCGCAGTCCGGAGGGTCCTGGCGCCGGCACACGTGCCCTCTAACCCACACCCAGCCGCTGGTCGCCCCCCGACAGATGGCCACGACGATCACCACCTCGTCCCGTCGGGCGAGCACGGTGGGCTCGCACAGCCACTCCCCGGCCAGGAGGAACAGCTTGGTTCCGGCGGGCACCTTCGCGTCGACATCCACGGCCGCCGCTTTTCCAATCCATTTCATGACGTCCACCCCCAAGGGTTGTGCGTGGTGGCCGACAAGAGTGAGACTCCGGTCGGCAACCACAACCAGCGGCTACGACATACCGCGCCGTCCGGCAGCGATCCGCCGCGCCTATTCACGCCGCCCGAGATCGACCGACATGGGTAGCGTTGCCGCTACGCTGCGGGGTGTGGCAGCCGTGAGCAGTGGGCCCACATGGGAGCCCACACGCCGGGGGGCGAGATGGACGGTTTCGGGGACACACTCAGACAGCACCGCAAAGCCGCCGGCTGGTCGCTGCGGAAGTTCGCCGAACTGACGGCGTACGACTTCGGCTACCTCGGGCAGATTGAACGCGGCAACCAGCGCAGCGGTGGTGGCCGCCTACGACCGCGCGTTGTCGGCTGGTGGTGCATTGGAGACGGCGTACGGGACCAAGCAGGCAGGCGACAAGGACGTGCGCAGACGGTCGGTACTCCAGGTAATGGGCGCGCTCGCCGCGGTGCCCGCGGTGGATCGGCTCGTGAGATGGGAGGCCCTGCGGCAGGGGCTCAGCGCCGCGGTCGATGTCGACTTCGATGAGTGGACTGAGATAGTCGCGGACTACGGACGCGGCTACTACCGCCAACCGCACGACCAACTCGTGGCCCAACTTGGGCGGGACCTGACCGTGTTGCAGCAACAGATCGCCGCCGCCGACGGGCACCATCGCCCATTGCTGCTACGCGCCGCTGGCCGCCTGTCGGTCATCGTGGCACTCAGCCTGAACGCGTGCGGGCAGACCGTGCTGGCCGGCAGGTGGCGGGCCAGCGCGCAGCGGATCGCCGACGAATCCGGCGACGCAGACACGCGGGTGCTCACCCGGGCGTGGGACGTGGTGAACGGCTGCTACGACGGCCGGGCCCCCACCACGGTGGTAGCGCTGGCCGACCAGGTGCTGCCGCTGACCGACGGCACGCCTTCGGCGGCGACGTGCGGGCTGCTCGCGGGCAGGGCGCAGGCACTCTCGCTTGCCGGCCGGCACGCCGAGGCGGTGGCCTGCGTGCGCGCCCTCGCCGACCGGGTGGAGGCGCTGCCCGCCACGGTGACGGCCGACGTGGAGTCGCTGTGGGGTTGGCCAGAGCACCGGCTACGACACACCGAGTCGTGGGTGTACGCCCACGCCGGGGACCAGCACGCCGCCGAGGCCGCACAGCAGCGCGCCCTCGAGCTGTACCCGCCGTCGCAGCAGCGGCTACGCACGCAGGTGCAGCTGCACCAGGCGGCGGCATTGTGCCGCAGCGGGCACATCCCCGACGGATTACGCCTCGCCGCGGGCCTGCTCGACCAGCTACCCGCCGAACAGCACAACGAACTCGTGCGTGCGGTCGCCCGGCAAGTTGCCGCCGCCGTTCCCGACGCCGAGCGACACCGGCCGGTTTACAGCGAGTTGGTAGAGCGGGTACGCGTCTAGCATCATCCGGGCATGGGCTTGATCTACACCATCAGCCACAGCCAGGACGCGGCCCGCTTCTTCGGACCGCTGGTCGACTTGTACGAGTGTGTGTACGCCGAGCCGCCGTACGAGGAAGGCCCCGACCAGGTGGCTCGTTTCCGCGACCGCCTGCCCGGGGAGGCCGGCCGGCCCGGTTTCACTCTCGTCACCGTTGCCGTGGACTCGTCGCTGGTCGGTGCCGCCTACGGGTGGACCATGTCGGCCGGCGACTGGTGGTCCCGGGCCGACGCCGACCCGCCCGCCGAGATCCGTGCGGCGGCGAAACTGGCGGTGATGGAGTGGGTCGTCCACCCGCACCGCCGCGGCGAGGGCGCCGGCGCGGAGTTGATGCGCCGGCTGCTCGCCGACCGCTCGGAGCGGTACGCCACTCTCGCCTCGGATCCCCGCTCTCGGGCACGGAAGGTGTACGCGCGCAACGGGTGGCGGCAGGTCGGCACATCAGTCCTGCCCTGGGGTCCACCCATGGACCTCCTCGTCCTCGACCTTGGCCCGGAGCGGGTCCGCTGAGCGCCGCGAGGCCCGCCCCCGCAACCGAGCGACGGCTACCCGGCGATCTCGTCGCGTACTCGTTGTTGGAAGGCGCGGGCCTGCGCCCCGGTGGGCGGCGGCCCGTCGTGCCGCGCGGCGACCGCCTGACGGATCACCTCGGCTGGGTCGCCGGAGTCGATCAGCCGCTGGCCGGCGGCCACTTTCGCCAACCAGACGCCGTCGCGGTGGCGCACCAGTGACCGGCAGGCGCCGAGTACGGCGTCCTCGGTGCCGGGCGCGGGTTGGTCGGCCGGCGGTGTGGGCAGGGCCAGCCACCAGGACAGCGCCTCGATGAGCAGCCGGCGCAGGTCGGCCGGGGCGAGGTCGGTGAAGGCCTCCCCTGCCGGCGGGCCGAGCAGTGGGAGCCCACTCTGGTGCAGGATGCTGCGATCGAGGCCGTACCAGAATCGGCCGTCGGCAGCCGGGCGGTCGGCGGGGTCGAGGGTGCGCCGGAACGGCATGCCGGCCCCGGTGTTCAGTTCGACCTCGAAGCCGGGCTCCGGGGTGCCGGAGGCGGCCACCGCCCGGTCGTAGACGACCAGCTCCAGTCCGCGCGCGGGGCAGGGCAGCGCCTCGTGCCGCAGCCGGGCGACCAACGTCCTTTTGGCGGCCTCGGTGAGCGGCCCGGCGCTGAGCAGCGCCACGTCCACGTCGCTGCGGCCGGGCTGGTACGCCCCGAGCCCCACCGAACCGGCCGCGTACGCGCCGACCAGGTCGGCGCCGAGCACGTCCCGGGCGGTGATGACGAGGTCGTCGAGGTAGCACTGGAGATCGGAGTCCACGGGCCATCATGGCGCACGGGTCGGAGCCCGGCGGGACTACCCCGCGTAGAGCAGCAGCAGACCGGCGACGGTGTAGGCGACCATCAGCGCCAGCAGGGGTAGTTGGCCGGCCACCGCCCGGACCCGGGGGAACAGGTACAGGGCGCGGTCGTGGGCGAGCAGCGTGCCGAGCAGGTGCCCGAGGATGATGACGGTGATCTGGAGGGTCGCCACCCCGGAGGGCGTGATCAGCGCGGTCTGCGGCTCCCAGTCGGCGGTGCCGAGCCAGTTGGCGCCGGTGCCCAGGGGGTCGGAGAGCAACGCGACGGTGCGCTGACCCTCCAGGATCAGCAGCGAGTAGTAGTGCGCCACCACGTACCCCACCGCGATCGGCACGATGGAGTGGGCGATCTCGCCCGGCACCCCACGGGCCTCGGCCGCGTCGGCGCGACCGATGCGCGCCGCGGCGCCGGTGGCGGCGAGGTACGCCACCGCGACGGCGGCGATGACGAGGCTCAGACCGGCGCTGCCGGTGACCGCCGGGTGCAGGCCGTTCTCCTGGCTGAAGCGCAACCAGCCCGGCGCGTTGGAAAGGCTGTCGTACATGGTCGAGCCGAGCAGCACGATCACCACAGCGACCAGCCCAGGGCGGGGTCGCAGGCCGGCTATCCCGTCGAGCGGGTTGCGCCACACCAGGACGCCATCGGCGGCCCGGCCGAGCGGGGCGAGCTGACCGATCAGGGTGCTGTACGCCTCGAACGGGTCTGCGTGGTCGAACCAGCCGGCGCCGAACAGCACCGCGCCAGCCAGCAGGACCACCGCGTACCCGGCCAGCCAGGCGGTGATGACCGGCAGGGTGGCCCGGTCGGGGGCGACCAGTTCCAGCCAGACGAACCCGAACAGGGCGGCGGCGGCCGGCCACCAACCGACGCTTTCGGGCAGCTCACGCAGCCCACGGTTCGGGTCGCGCCGCGCCGCCAGCGCCGCGAGCAGGTGCACCGTACGCAGCGGATTGACCGCCCGCCAGATCGGGCCGAGCAGCAGCGACAGCGGGGCCAGCCCGACCCAGAGCAGCACGTAGAGCGCGCCGGCGGTGGGGTTGTCCGCGGTGTCCGGCCCGCCCAGCAGACCGAGGCAGAACCAGGCGGCGGCGAGCAGGCCCAGCCCGCGCAGCGCCCACCGGAACGCGGGCGCGTCGACGAGTCGGGCGAGCCAGCGCGGCACCGGGCGACCGCCGACGGCGTCCCGGTCGAGCCGGGGTTCGCGCCAGAGCAGGCCCAGCGCCACGAAGGTGACGACGAGGGTCAGTGCGGCGGCGACGACGAGCTGCGGCAGCGTGATCGGCAGGTCCTGGCGGCCACCGACGCCGTGTGCCAGCAGCGTGGGAGCGGCCGTCATGTCGTTCAGCGGACGACGAGCTGGAAGAGCACCAGCTCGGACTCGTGCGTCTCCACCTCGAACAGCCCGGTCTTGTCGGCGCGGAACTCCACCGAGCCGGGCGTGCCGGCCGGCAGCCGGGCGCCCAGGTCGTAGCCGTGCACGTGCAATTCGTCGGCCACGTCGGAGGTGACCGTGATCCGGACCAGCTGGCCCTTACTGACGGTGACCCGTCCGGTCGGCGGATCGACCCGCTTCTTCGCGATCGTGACGGTGATCTGTTGGTCGACCGCGGCGGTGCTGGCGGAGGAGCTGGGCGTGCCGGTGGCCGTCGGGGTCGGCGCGGTGGGGGTGGCGGTCGACGGGGCGGCGGACGTGGGCGCCGTCGAGGGGGTGGCCACGGAGGGGTCGTCGTCCTGCCCGCAACCGGCGAGGAGCAGGGCGCCGAGGGTGGCGGCGGCGAGGGTGGCGGCGGTCCGGGCGGCGGGGGTACTGACGAACACGGGCGGACTCCGAACGACGCGAGGGGGACGGGTGTCGTGTTGATCGTCGGGGAGGAGAACTCTACGTCTTGTTCGGTGCCGGGGAAATGACCATGATGAACGAATGCGATCGAAGCTGGTCACTGTGCGTAAGGTCCTGACCCGTGTCGTGGCGGCGCTGGCGGCGACCGTGGTGGTGTCGCTGCTACTGCCGGTCGCCCCGGCGTCAGCGCACGGCCAGCTGGCGACCTCCACTCCGCTGAAAGGCACCGTCGTACGCGAGCCGCTGACCCAGTTGGCGTTGTACTTCACCGAAAAGCCGGCGTCCAACGCGCACTTCGCCATCAGCGGGCCGAACGGGTCGCGAGTGGACAATGGCTGGTCCTACGGTGAGCCGAAGCGACTGGACAAGCCGGTCACCGAGTACTTCATGGTCAACGGCGTGTTCGAGCCACGGCTTTACCACACCGGCTTCCCGGCCATGGTGACCGTCGCGCACTGGCCGGCGAAGGGCCGCTACACCGCCAGCTACCTCTCGGTCGCCTCGGACGGTGAGGCGGTGCGGGGCGAGGTGACCTTCGACTACCAGGGCCCGGGTACGCCGGCCCCGGCCGGCTGGTCGGCGCCCACGGCGGGACCGGATCCGGCGCTGCTCGCCCAGGCCGAAGGTGAGGGCTCGACCAACCCTGGGGCCACCGGCAGCCCGATCGGCCCCACCGGCGCTCCGGCGAGCGAGCCGGCCGGCGCCGCCGAGGAGCAGCGCGACACTGGGTTTCCGGCGTGGCTGATCCCAGCCCTGATCGTCGTCACGGTCGCAGTGCTCGTGCTGGTGGCGGCCCGCCGCCGGCCCGCGACGCGCGGATCCTCCACAGCGGAACGCCGGCCCGCCGGAGCAGCGGGCCGAGGCGGCGCCGGGACCCGCAAGTCCGTCAACCCGACTCGGAAGACCGGCAATCGGACCGGTGGTCCGGCGCGGCGCGGACGGCGGTAGACCCTCGCGATAGCCGGGCATTCTTCGCTTACAGTCGCGAACTTTCGCACGGACATTGGAAACTTTTGATGTATCGAGGCGAAGCCATGGACAGTCCAATCGAAACGCCTTAATGTTCCGAGCCATCCACCCGGTGTTTCCGCAACGTCACTCGTCGGCGTCGAGGACGTTACGGAGCCGGGCCGACGGTCATCCTCACCGCTGATCCACGCCGGCCGTCGGACACTCCGCTGCCTCCTGGAGGAACGATGGGCACACGCCTGCTACGCCGACTCCACCATCCCGTCCTGGGTGCGCTGGCACTCGTCCTCGCCGCCGGTCTCTGGGCCGTCCCCGCCAACGCCGCCCCCGCGCAGGAACCGGGCGTCACGCTTCGCGTCTTCGACGTGCAGGTGCCGCTGTCCGAGTTGTGCACCCTCAAGCCCGCCCAGACCCCCAACGTGGACAAGCTGATGTCCACCATCAACTGGACCTCGGCGGCCGACTTCGGCTTCGAGGACAACTTCGTCTCGCAGGTGCTCGGCAACATCACCACCACCCAGGCCGGCAGCTACACCTTCCGGCTCAGCAGCGACGACGGCTCCAAGCTGTCGATCGACAACACCGTGGTGATCAACCACGACGGCCTGCACGGCGCGACCCCGCCCAAGGAGGGCACTGTCACCCTCACCGCCGGCCTGCACCCGCTGCGCATCGACCACTTCGAGCGTGGGGGCGGGCAGCAGATCACCCTGGAATGGAAGACGCCCGGTTCGTCGACCTTCGTGGTCGTACCGAACTCGGCGCTGAGCACCGACGCCGGCGTGGTCCGGGTGACCGCACCCGGACGCAAGGAGTGCGAGGGCGTCTCCGACACCCCCGGTGACGGCCTGCCGCTGACCGGCGTGCACCCCGGCTACACGCTGACAAACCTGCGGCCCAGCGGCTTCCAGCCGAAGGTCACCGGGATGGACTGGCTGGCCGACGGCCGACTGGTCATCAGCACCTGGGGCGGCAGCGACCAGTCCGGCACCTCCCAGGACGGCGAGGTCTGGATCCTCGGGAACACCGGCGGATCGACGAGCCCCGGCAACGTGACCACCAAGAAGATCGCCGGCGGCCTCAAGGAACCGATGGGGCTCAAGGTCGTCGACGGGGTCGTCTACGTGACCGAGAAGCAGCGGTTGACCCGGCTGGTGAACACCGGTGGTGACGAGGCGGCCGAGCGCCTGGAAACCGTCGCCACCTGGCCGTACGGCGGCAACTTCCACGAGTTCGCGTTCGGCCTGCTCTACCAGGACGGGTTCTTCTATCTGAACCTGTCGGTGTCGATCAACTCCGGCGGCGCCACCACCAACCCGCAACCCGCCACCAACCGCGGCACCACCCTCAAGGTCAACAAGGACACCGGTGCGGTCAGCTACGTCGCCGGCGGCCTGCGTACGCCGCACGGGATCGGCTGGGGCCCGGAGGGCGGCATCTTCGTCACCGACAACCAGGGCGGCTGGCTGCCCTCGTCGAAGCTGGTGCACGTCAAGCAGGGCCGGTTCTTCAACCACTTCACGAACCCGGCGGGTCCGTTCGACACCGCTCAGGTCACGCAGCCGGTGCTCTGGATGCCGCAGAACGAGATCGCCAACTCGCCCAGCACGCCGCTCTACCTGACCAGCGGTCGCTACGCCGGCCAGTTCGTCATCGGCGACGTGACGTACGGCGGCCTGCAACGGGCGAATGTGGAGAAGGTCAACGGCGAGTACCAGGGCGCCCTGTTCCGGCTCACCCAGGGTCTGGAGGCGGGCGTCTCCGAGGTCAACGTCGGCCCGGACGGCGCGATCTACGTCGGCGGGCTCGGCGCGGGCGGCAACTGGGGCCAGACCGGCAAGCTGTCGTACGGCCTGCAGAAGCTCACCCCGAACACCGCCACCACGTTCGAGATGCTCGCGATGCGCGCCACCACGACCGGCTTCGAGGTGGAGTACACCCAGCCGGTGTCGACGGCGACCGCCACCGACCTGGCCGCGCGCTACAAGCTCAAGCAGTGGCGGTACGTGGCGACGTCGAACTACGGCGGTCCGAAGATCGACGAGGAGACCCTGACCGTCACCTCGGCCACCCTCTCGGCGGACGGCAAGAAGGTCAGCCTCACGGTGCCCGGTCGCAAGGCCGGCAGGGTGGTGCACCTGCGGTCACCGCGCCCGTTCACCTCCACCAGCGGCCAGTCCCTCTGGAGCACCGAGGCGTGGTACACGCTCAACTCGATCCCGGGCAGTCCCCCGCCGCCGACCGGCGGCACCATCACCGGCGTCGGTGGCAAGTGCCTGGACGTCGACAACGCGGGCACCGCCGACGGCACGAAGATCCAGCTCTGGACCTGCAACGGCACCACAGCACAGTCGTGGACGAAGGTCGGCGACACGTACCGGGTGCTGGGCAAGTGCCTGGACGTGGACAACGGCGGCACCGCCAACGGCACGAAGGTTCAGCTCTGGACCTGCAACGGCAGCGGCGCGCAGGTCTGGCAGCCGCAGGCCGACGGGTCGATCCGCAACCCGCAGTCCGGCAAGGCCCTGGAGGCCGCGGGCGGTAGCAGCGCCGACCGCACCCAGATCCAACTCGGCACGTACGCGGGCGGCGCACACCAGAAGTGGGTGGTCAGTAGCGGGGTAACCGGCTGACCTCGGACGAAGGGGCGTGGTCTGACCGGCGGGTCAGGCCACGCCCCCACTCGTCCGTGGTGAGAGGACCGCCGCTCAGCGGAACAACACCGGCCGGTTGCCCCGGGCGCCGACGAGTTGGCCCCGAATGTTGATGTCCTCGATCGAGTCGGTCTCCCACACGCCTCGGGTGGTCAGGTCGGTCATCACCCCGTTGCGCCAGAGGAACGGGTGCCACGCGGCGGTGGTGGTGCTCTGGCCCACCACCTCACCCCGGTCGTTGATCGCGGTGGCACGGCTCCAGTCGCCACCCAGCGTGCCGAGGTCGGTCAGTATCCCGTTCTGCCAGCGGAACGCCCGCCCGTTCGCCGTGCCCACCACCTGGCCCCGGTTGTTGACCCCGAGGGCCTCGCTGCCGATCTGGGTGAGCACCCCGTCGCGCAGCCGGCCACCGACGCAGGTGCACGGGTAGGCCTGCGGCGGCACGTTGAACCCGCCCACCACGTCGCCGGCGTTGTTGAAGTCGGTGGTGAACTCGTAGAAGTACTCCCGCCCCAGGTCGGTGAAGACCCCGTTGCGCCACAGGAAGCGGTGCGGCATGTCGCCGGCCGGTTCACTGGTGCCGAGCACCTGCCGCCGGTCGTTGACGCCGATCGCCACGCTGTTCTCCCCGCCCAGGGTGCCCAGGTCGTGGAGCTGACCGTCACGCCACAGCACCGCGCGGGTCAGGAAGTCCGAGCCGAAGGAGGTGATCGCCACGTCACCGAACTCGTTGACGTCCACGGCGCTGGAATCCGTGTCGCCCGGCAGCACGCCCAGGTCGGTGATGACACCGTGGCGCCAGAGCACGGCGTGCCGGGCGCCGCTGGCGACGGTGCTCCAGCCGACGATGTCGCCGCGGTCGTTCATCGCCGTCGCAGCGCCGTCACCCCCGCTCAGGGTGCCGAGGTCGACGACCCGATAGCTGTGCGGAGACGCGGCGGCGGGAGCAGGAGCGAGGGTGATCAGCGCGACGACGGTCGTCGCTGCGGTCAGCAGGGGACGCGGGGACACCATGGACGCCAAGGGGGACGCTCCTCGGATCGGAGCGGCGACGACCCGGCGGACGGGCGCGGGACCGCCACCACTGCGCGTTCGATCGGTAACGCACAGTAGACCCGGTGTCGTGGCGGCGCACCAGGGACCGAACGGTCACCGACGCCCGCGGCGTCCGGCGATGGGGCCGTCGGTCAGGGGCCGTGCGGCAGCGGCTGCGCCAGTGCCCGCAGGTCCGCCGGGAGTTGGGCCAGGGCGTCCTCGAACTCCCGGTGCCCGACCACCCGGTGCATCGTCTGGAGTACCGCGCGGGTGCCCCGCTCGGCGGCCGGACGGTCGATCCCGGCGCGGTCGGCCACCCGGCGCAGAAACTCGTCGTAGCCGAACGTTTCCGGCGGCTCGGCGGCCTTGACCAGCAGCGGGCTCAGCTCGTCGGCCAGGTGGGGGGCCAACGCGCCCGCCTCCCCGCCGCTGAGCCGCTCGGTGAGGGTCCGCAGGACCGCCTCGGTGAGGGGGCGCGCCTGCTCCGGCGGGAGACCCGCCCGTGCCGCAACCTTGTCGACGAACGCCAGCTCGGCCATGCCCCCGCCCTTCGCTTTCGGAAACGCGTGGCTACCCGGGCCCACCGGCAGCAAACCCGGCAGCCGCAGCGGGATGGTTCTGCTGGTTGCTCCGCGCGGTGCCGTCCGCTTCTCGTACGGTGAGGTCGGACCGGGAACCCGACGGCTGCCCGACGGCGGCCCGTGTCGCAGGAGGAGCAGATGGCCCTCGACCTGCCCGACGTGATCGACCGGTACTTCCGGTCCGTCAACGACCGGGACCTGGACGCCTTCGTCGCCTGCTTCGCGGACACCGCGAGCGTCGCCGACGAGGACCGGCTGTACGACGGGCGGGCCTCGATCCGCGCCTGGCGGCAGAAGACGATGGACGCCTACTCGTACACCGCCGAGCCGGTCAGGGTCACATCGCAGGCGGGCGACTCGTACCTGGCTCTCACCCGGGTGTCCGGCGACTTCCCCGGCAGCCCGATCGAGCTGCGGTACCGGTTCACGCTGCGCGACGGGCTGATCGGCGCCCTGGACATCCGCCCCTGACGACGAGTTGGTCCACCGACACGAAAGGAAGGCCGTGCCGCGAGTCTGGCTCATCACCGGCTGTTCGCGTGGTCTCGGCCGCGCCCTCGCCGAGGCCGTCCTGGCCGACGGCGACCACCTGGTGGCCACCGCCCGCAACCCGGCACAGCTCGACGACCTGGTCGACCGGCACGGTGACCAGGTCCGCGCGGTGGCCCTCGACGTCAACGACCCCGCCGCCGCCCGTGCCGCCGTCCGCACCGCGGTGGACACGTTCGGACGACTGGACATCCTGGTCAACAACGCCGGGTACGCCGACGTCGCCGCGATCGAGGACATGTCGGAGGACGACTTCCGGGCGCAGATCGAGGCCAATTTCTTCGGCGTGGTGAACCTGTCCCGGGCTTGCCTGCCGGTGATGCGCGAGCAGGGGCGCGGGCACATCGTGCAGATCTCCAGTGTCGGCAGCCGGGTCGCGAGCACGGGTCTGGGCGCGTACCAGTCCGCCAAGTGGGCGGTCAGCGGCTTCTCCGGGGTGCTCGCCAGAGAGGTCGAGGCGTTCGGGATCCGGATCACCACGGTCGAGCCGGGTGGGCTGCGCACCGACTGGGCCGGCTCGTCGATGAGCGCCCTGACGGTCAGCGAACCGTACCGGCCGGTCATCGACCCGGCCGTGCAGCGGCTGCGCCAGACCAGCGGCACCCAGCCGGGCGACCCGGCCCGCGCCGCCCAGGCGATCATCCGGATCACCCGGGTCGACGACCCGCCGCTCCGCTTGCTGCTCGGCGCCGACGCCGTGGCGGCCGCCCGGGCGGCCGCCGAGACCCTCGCCGCTTCGGACGCGCGGTGGCGGGAGTTGAGCGAGTCGATCGCCTTCGACGCGACTCCCTGACCCGACTCCCGCTGCCGCGGCGGCGAGGCTTGTCGGGCCCGCCCGTACGTGATCAACCGCCGAACGGACGAGACGGTCAAGAGGTCAGTGGGTGACATGATGTGGCGACAACAGCTGTCGCTACGAGAAGGGTTCCCGCTGCCCGATGGCGCACTTCCTGGCTCGCACGCCCACGACACCCGCGCGGAACGCGGTGCCGCTGGCCGGGCAGCCGCATCGGGCGGGCTGATGCCGGGCGAGCGACGGGAGACCGTGGCCGAGCAGAGTGTTCCCACCCACGCCGCGGACACCATGTCGTATCAGGTCGCTACCGACATTCGAGCGCTGCGCGCCTTCGTCAGCGCCGGGGCGCTGGCCCGCGGCCTGTCGGCCGAGCGGGTGGAGCTGTTGACGCTGGCGGTCAGCGAGCTGGCCACCAACACGTTGCAGCACACCACCGGCGGCGGCTGGGTACGACTCTGGGCCGAGCCGGGTCAGCTGCTCTGCGACGTGGTCGACCGGGGTCCGACGCGGGCGTTCGGCCGGAGCATGCCGGCCGCCGATTCGGTGCGGGGTCGCGGGCTGGCTATCGTGGAGCAGATCTGTGACGAGGTAGCGGTGCTCACCGGCCCCGGGCAGACCGTCGTACGGATTCGCCTGAGTCTGTGAACGTCGGAGGCGATCCCTGCCCGCCCGGGCCAGGTTGGCTGCCACAATGCGGACAGCCCGGGCCGACGGTGGCACCGGGTCGGACCCGAAACGGGAGGACGCAACAATGCCGGACAGCGCACGCGAGGCTGAGCTGCTCGACGCCGAGCGCACCCTCCAGGCCGCCCAACGGGCCGGCGACGTCGGCGCCCTCGATCAGCTGCTGGTCGACCAGCTGATTGCCATCGGCCCGGACGGTCGTATGCACACCAAGCAGGATGACCTGGCCGCCCACCGGGACCGCCGCTCGGTCGTTGAGGAGTTGGTGGAGGAGGAGCTGGACCTGCTCGTCGTCGGAGCGACGGGGGTGACGTTCTTCCTGGGCCGGGTGTCCGGCGTCTTCGAGGGGGCGCCGTTCGCGGCGCGGCTGCGCTACACCCGGACATGGGTCCACGACGACCGGCACGGCTGGCGGATCCTGGCGGCCCACATCAGCCCGGTCTGACTCAACTGCCGTCCTCGTCGTCCTCGTCGAGCAGGCCCTGCTCGTCGAGGAACGCGAACCACCGGTCGTCGGCGGGGGTCAGATCGGCGTATCCCGGCCCGAGCAGGTAGTAGTCCACGAAGGATTCCACGTCGGGGGCGAGCTCCTCGAACGCGTCGGACATGAACCACTCGGTGCCGGTGGGTGGGAAGTACCAGATCGCTCCCGTGCCACGGTCCATGAAGATCGGCTCGTCGCTGCGGACCCCGACCACCAGCCAGCCCGCCCGGTCCTGCGGGATGGACGAGAAGTCCGGCGCGTAGTCCAGGTGGTACTGGATCCCCGCGAGGGTCGACGAGGACGCCAGCTCGACCCGGCCCGCCCGCAGCCCGTCGGCCACCAGCAGGAGGTCCCGTAGGTCGGCCGGGAGCCCCGCCGGTACGGCGTCGATGGCAGCCCCCTCGCCGAACTCGGCGTAGGCCAGGCTGTCCGGCAGATCGGCCAGTTCAGCCCGCAGCTCCTCGATGAGCTGCCGCAGCTCGAGGTTCACCGCATCACCTCTGTTCGGATGAGGTCCCGTCCGGCAATGCCCTCGGCTGCCCGGAGACCTGCGAGCCGATGTGCGGTTTGGTTCTACCACGCACCGGCTCGCCGGGGCGTCACCTCGCCGAATCCCCCAACCGCGCCGTCACCACCGCTCGTCCGGCTTTCGACCGGCCGCAGTCAGGTCGACACACACCACGTCGAGCCCTTCCTCAGCTCACGACGGCGTCGATCGCGCCGACGCGCAGGGTGCCGTCGTTGAGGGGCGTACAGCGGATGCCGCCGGTGGTGCGCAGCGCCTTCCACGTCCCCGGGCCGACGGTGACGTCCATCCAGGCGCACGGCCGGGCCGCCCTGTTGACCCGCAGGCTGACCGGGCCATCGCCGGAGTCCAGCACCAGCACTCTGCCGATCAACTCGTCCACGGCGATCCCGGTGGTGAGGATGTTGCGCCGCACCTCGGCCAGGCCGATGCCGATCGGTAGCGACTCCTGGGCGATGACGGTGACGCTGGCGTCGCGGTGTGCCTGCTGGCCGAAGTACCGGTCGCCGACGATGCCGAGGCCGGCCCGGATCCGGACGGCGTCGACCAGCTCACCGGGCGGGGCCGGGGCCGGGCCGTCGGCGGGCCGGCCCAGGAAGCGGTGCACGGGCGAGGCCAGCAACTCGACGATCTCCGGCATGGCAGGAATTCTACGAACCGGACCCGACCGCCCGTGGCAGGTCGACGGATGAGCCGGTGGGACGGCGGCGCGAGCGTCGCCGTCCCACCGCGCTCCCGGTTCAGGCCGGCGTGCCGGTGACGGTCAGGTTGCGCAGTCGGCCCACGTTGTCGAACGATCCGAAGCCCACCCGGCCCGAGCCGAACGTGGTGTCCTTCGCGGTCAGCAGCGGATCGCGGTGCCCGTCGACGTAGACGGCGATCTCGCCGCTGGCCGGCAGGTGCACCACCCGGACGCGGTGCCACCTGGCATCGGTGATCGCCGGGTTGGCACCCCGGGACCGGCCGTTCCACTGGTGGTCGATGCGCTCCCGGTCGGCGTTGTCCACCTTGAAGATGCCGTTGTGCGGATAGATCGTGTTGTCGGTGGAGAGGTGGGCGTAGTAGAACTCGGTGTCCGAGCGCCAGCCGAAGACGATGATCACGTCCCGGTTGGTGACCTCCACCGGTGTGTCGAGTCGTACCTGTGCGTCGACCTGCACCGACGACCACGCCGGGCCGTTGGTCAGCACGGCGTACTCGAAGGGCCGGCGCGGGCCCGGCCGGCTCTCCCCGGCCTCGGCCAGGATGACCTGGTCGTCTGTGAACTGCCACTTCGCCGGCGTCACCGGCGCCCAGTTGGCGGCTCCGGCGGTGCGGCGCACTGTGACGTCCCCGACGTCGCCGCTGGCGAACTCTCTGGTGCCGGTCACCTTCCACACCTTTCCGTTGGCCTTCGCGACGACGTAGAGCTCGCCGGCGGCGTCGGTGCCGAAGCGCAGGTCCACCCGGTTGGGGTCACCGGGCGCGCCCGGGGCGGACAGGTCGCGCATCCGGACCGGGGTGCCCGCCGCGTCGAAGAGCGCGAGCTGGTGGATCGTGGCCAGCCCTCGGCCCCGGCGCATCTCGTTGGCCTCGGTGTAGAGCACCCGGCCGTCGACCAGGTCGCCGAAGACGTACTTGCCGCGCAGCGCGGGCAGCGCCCGCCCCCGGTAGACGAAGCCGCCGGCCACCGCGACACCGACGTCGTCGGTGCAGTTCCAGCCGGCGGCGGGGTCGTGGTCGTACGCGGCGACCGGGTAGGTGTAGCCGTACCTGTCGTCGTCGGCGGGTAGCGGGAGCAGCCGGTCGCAGGGGTTCGTGGCCGCCTTGTCGAAGACGAAGGAGCCCTCGCGCTCGCTCCAGCCGAAGTTGTCCCCGGCGCGGACCTCGTAGATGGCCTCGACAGCGTGTTCACCGATGTGCCCGAGGTACATCCGGCCGGTCGCCCGGTCCCAGCTGAACCGGTGCGGGTCCCGGAAACCCACGGCGTAGAGCTCGCCGAGCGCGCCGGCCCGGCCGACGAACGGGTTCCCGGTTGGGATGCCGTAGCGCCCGTTCGCGGAGTTGGTGCCGCGCGGGTCGATCCGCAGCAGCTTGCCGTGGGGCAGGGCCAGGTTCTGCGGGTCCGTGTTGCGCGCGCCCTGGCCACCGTCGCCGACGGCGAGGTACAGCAGGCCGTAGTCGCGGTCGTGACGCTTGGCCGTGGGGTTGAAGTTGATCTCCTGGATGCCGTGCACCTGGCCACCGAAGCCGATGCGCAGCACCTCGCGGTGCGTACCGGCGAAGGTGGCGGCGGCCGGATCGGTCGCCGTCCACTCGGTGATGACACCGTGGAAGAGCGTGTTGGGTTGGGCGTAATCCGGCGTGGCGGTCGTCGTCGACGCCAACTCGGTGTGGATGCTGTAGAACCGGCCGTTCACCCCGAACTCCGGGTGGAACGCGACGTACCCGAAGCCCTGGCCGAGCCCACGACCGGAGAAGAACCGCGGCGCGAACGTCGCCGCCACGTCCAGGTAGACGTGCGGCACGCCGCCCTCGACCAGGTAGAGGCTGCCGTTGAGGTCGGGCACCGCCCGCCGGCCGGAGCCGTCGGGCACCTCCATGATGGTGTTGATCCGCGCGGTACGCATGAGCCGCGCGTCGGTCGGCGCCGGCGTCGGGTACGACTGCGGGAAGCTGGCGTACTCGCTGAGGACCAGCCCCAGTCGGGACTGGACCGGCATCTCGGGGATGGGGTCGTCGACCGCGTCAGCGGCCCGCGCGGGCGTGGCGACCAGGGTGGACAGGACCAGCACGAGGGCGGTGAGGCCGGCCCTCACTGTGGGCCGGCGGGCGGTGCCGGTGCGGCGGTGCAGGGTGCGCACGCGTGTCTCCTTCTCGGTGGGACGGTGCCGAGGGTGGTCAGCGGGCAAGGTGGCGGTACTGCCTCCGCACGTCGTTCGCGGAGACCACACTGTCGAGGAACATCAGGCCGTCCATCCGGCAGTCGCACGGGTTGCGCTCAAGGGTGTCCTGGGGGAAGCTGCCGCCGATCTTGATGCCCCGGGGGTCGGACGCGGTGGTCACGTGTGGGCCCGGCCCGGACACCAGCCACGGGTCGTCGGCGCGGGTGTAGAAGCCGTCCACCGGTTCGCCGTTGCGGTAGAGGGCGAGCGCGCCGGTGTTGAAGTCGAAGGTGGCGGCCAGGTGCACCCACTCCCCCACCGGCAGCAGCTCGCGCCAGTCCCGGGTGGCGGCGAAGGTCTGCGAGTTGCCGCCGTCGAGCCGCCGACCGAGCGCGACGAGACGCAACTCCCCGTCAACGTCGATCAGTTCCAGCAGGGCGCGGACGCCGTGGCCGTCGGAGTCGCCGGTCAGCACTCCGGCCAGCCCGATCGCGTTGTACCGGTCGTCCGGGTCGGCGGTGGTGGAGTTGGGCAACGGGCTGTCCATGTTCAGCTTGAACCAGCCCATGACGGTGGTGCCCGCGGTGGCGCTGAAGGCTCGCAGCGTCCGCACCCCGCTGGCCGACCAGGTGCCGGCCTTCCAGTCGTCGTTACCGGCGACGGCGGGGGCGACCTGCCGGGTCTGCACCGCGTTGCGGCTGCCCCGATAGGCGCGGTCCGGCACCCGCATGGCGGCGCCGCCGTTGATCAGCTCGATCTCGGTGCCGGAACGTCCCTGGTCGCGTTCGAGGGCGGGATCGCCGGGCACCGGGTGGTCGAAGTCGTACGCGGCGACCAGGTGCGCGCGCAGCGCCGGGTGGACGTCGTGCGGGAGGCTGCGATCCGCCTGCGCCGGTGGCGCGCTGGCGCCGGTCAGTGCGCCGATCGCCAGGAGGGAGACGGCCGCTCGTCGGGCCCTGGACATGGCTGTCACCTCGTTTCGCGGCATGCCGGATGCCGGTCACGTGCGCGCTTACGAAAGCGCTTACGTACCCTAGGCTTCGATCGATGTCGCTCGCAACAGATCGGGTGACATGAATGTTTTCGGGGGATTGCCGATGCCCAGGGCCAGCCACCGGCCGCGCCTCGTGGACGTCGCCGAACACGCCGCCGTCTCACTGGCGACCGCCTCCCGCGCCCTCGCCGGCCGTGCGGGGGTCAGCACCGAGGTGGCCGACCGGATCCGGCAGGTCGCCCGCGAGCTGGGCTACGTGGCCAACCCGTACGCCCGCACCCTGGCCAGCGGAGCCACCTCCACTGTGGGTTTGATCGTCCACCAGGTCGACGACCCGTACTTCTCCGAGATCGCCGCCGGGGTCATCCAACTGGCCGCCGAGCAGGGGCTGCTGGTGCAGATCTGCCAGTCCGGCCGCGACCCCGGCTACGAGCTGCAACAGCTGCGTCACCTGATCGCTCAGCGAGTCGGCATCGTCCTGATCAGCGGCTCCGGCTACGACGACCCACGGATGGAGAGCGCGGCCCGCGCCGAACTGGCCGCGTTCCAGGACCACGGCGGACGGGCCGCTGCCATCGGACGACACGCGCTCGGCGTCGACGCCGTGCTGCCGGACAACGAGGCCGGCGGGCACGCCCTCGCCCAGCACCTGATGGATCTCGGCCACCGGCGGATCGCGGTCGCCGCGGGCAGCGCCGGCCTCACCACCGTCGCCGACCGGCTGGCCGGGGTGTCGTCGGCCCTGCGGCAGCGCGGGCGGTCCCCCGCCGACCTCGTCGTCGTGCACAGCGACTTCACCCGCGGCGGTGGGCGTGCCGCCGCCGAGCAGATCCTCAACGACCATCCCGAGACGACGGCGATCATCGCGCTCAACGACGCGATGGCCATGGGCGTGCTGTCGACGCTGCGGTCCCGTCGCGTGCCGGTGCCCGCGCGGATGTCCGTGGTCGGCTTCGACGACGTCTCCGTGGCGGCCGACCTCGCACCCAGCCTCACCACCATCCGCCTGCCGATGGCCGAGATGGGCCGCACGGCACTCACCCTCGCCCTCAAGCCGCGCACGACACGCCCCCGCCGCCGCCCCACCGGGCACCTGCTGGTCGTCCGCGACTCGACCGGGCCCGCACCGAGAACCTGACCGACGCCGCGCCGGTCAGACCGTCAGGGCCGCCCGGACCGCCCGCTCCGCCGTGACACCCCCGTCGCCGTGCGAGGTGACCCGACCGGACTCCAGCACGTGGTAGCGGTCCGCCACCCGCAGCGCGAAGCCCAGGTGCTGCTCGACGAGCAGCACACTGAACCCGGACTGCCGGGTCAACTCCACGATCCGCTCCTGGATCTCCGCGACCACCGACGGCTGGATGCCCTCGGTCGGCTCGTCGAGCATCAGCAGCCGCGGCCGGGTGATCAGGGCGCGGGCGATGGCCAACTGCTGACGCTGACCGCCGGAGAGCAACCCGGCCCGACGCCGCAGCAGCGGGCGCAACGCCGGGAACAGATCCAGCACCTCCGCCGTGGCCACCGCCCCGTCGCGCCGACCGTCGGCGACCAGCCGCAGATTCTCCGCTGCGGTCAGGTGCGGAAAGCACTGCTGACCCTGCGGAACGTACGCCATCCCCCGCGCCACCCGCTCGTGCGGCCCGGCGCGGGTGACGTCCTCGCCGTCCAGCTCGACGGTGCCGGCGCTCGGCCGCAGCAGCCCGGCCGCGACCCGCAGCAGAGTGCTCTTGCCGGCACCGTTGTGCCCGAGCACGGCGGCCACCCCGTCGGGCGGGACCGCCAGATCAACCCCGTGCAGCACCCGAGATCGCCCGTACCCGGCGTGCACCCCGCGCAGCGTCAGCATCATGCCTCCAGGCCAGTGCGGGCCGACCCGGCGTCGACCGGGTGGCCAAGGTAGACCTCCTGCACCCGCGGGTCCGCTTGGACCTGCGCCACCGTGCCCTCGCTGAGCACCCGACCGGCGTGCAGCACGGTGACGCTGCGCGCGAACCGACGCAGGAAGTCCATGTCGTGCTCGATCACGACGACAGTGCGATCCCGGCTCACCGTCTCCAACAGGACGCCGGTGGCGTCGCGTTCCTCGTGGCTCATCCCGGCGACCGGCTCGTCCAGCAGCAGCAGTCGCGCGTCCTGCACCAGCAGCATGCCGATCTCCAGCCACTGCTTCTGGCCGTGCGCGAGGGTCCCGGCGAGGTGCGCGGCCCGCTCGGCCAGACCGATGGTCTCCAGCGCGGCGGCGACCTCGTCAGGGACACCACGGCGGCGGCGGGCCAGGGTCGCCCAGCTACGCCGGGCGCCCGCCGCGATGTCGAGGTTCTGCAACACCGACAGCTCCTCGAAGACCGTCGAGGTCTGGAAAGTCCGCCCGATGCCGAGCCGGCTGATCCGGTGCACCGGGCGGCCGAGCAGTTCCTCGTCGCCGAACCGGGCCGATCCGGTGGCCCGGACCAGGCCGGTGATCGCGTCGACCAGTGTTGTCTTGCCGGCGCCGTTCGGCCCGATCAGAAACCGGATGTCGCCGGCGGGCACCTCCAACGAGACGCCGTCCACGGCGGTGAAACCGTCGAAACTGACCCGCACGTCACGGACGGACAACCCGTCCAACCGCTCGCCGCTCATGCCGCCGGCACCTCCGTCCGCTCGGCGCGTCGTCGGCCCAGCGACAACCGCCCGCGCCACGACGGCTGCGCGGCGACGTCGCGGCGGCGGGCCAACGCCCACAGCGACGCCAGGCCGCCGGGAAGGAACGCCACCACGACCACGAAGAGCAACCCCTGAAGGTACGTCCAGGTGCCCGGGAACCGCTCGGAGAGGGCGGTACGCGCCCAGGCCACCGCCACCGCGCCGAGCACCGGCCCGAGCAGTGTCGCCCGGCCACCAACCGCGACGCCGATGACGAACTCGATCGACGGGACGATGCCGATCAGCGCGGGCGAGATGATGCCCACCGCGGGCACGAACAGCGCCCCGGCCAGTCCGGCCATGCCCGCCGCGACCACGTACGCCACCAGCTTGACCGACGCCGGGTCGTAGCCCAGGAAGCGGACCCGTTCCTCACCGTCGCGGACCGCCACCAGCAGCTCGCCGTAGCGGCTGTGGATGAGCTGACGGGTCAGCGCGAGCAACGCCAGCAGCGTCCCGGCGATGATGAAGTACACCATCCGCTGGTTGACCGGGTCGTCCAGGTCGTAGCCGAAGAAGCCCTTGATGTCGGTGAGCCCGTTGGTGCCGCCCGTGGTGCCCTGCTGACCGATCAGCAGGATCACCATCGCCGCGGCGAGCGCCTGACTGAGGATGGCGAAGTACGCGCCGCGGACCCGGCGACGGAAGACCAGCGAGCCGAGCCCGAAGGCGACCGCCATCGGCAGCAGCACCGTGGCGGGCAGCGCGAACCACGGGCTGGCGAACGGCCGCCACCACAGGGGCAGCTCGTCGAGTTGCCCGTACAGCTGCATGAAGTCGGGCATCCCATCCGGGCCCGCGTCGGCGAGCTTGAGGTGCATGGCCATCGCGTAGCCGCCGAGGCCGAAGAAGACGCCCTGGCCCAGGGTGAGCATCCCGCCCCGGCCCCAGGCGATCCCGATGCCGACCGCGACCATGGCGACGCAGAGGTACTTGGCGAGCAACGCCAGTCGGAAGTCCGACAACACCAGCGGGGCGACGGCGAACAGCACCGCCGCGCCGAAGGCGAAGCCGGCCAGGGTCCGCAGCCGCGATCGGCCGGCGGGGCGGCCCGGTGGTACGGCGCCGGCGGGCGCCGGGCGGACGGCGGTGCTGGGTGGCGCGGGGGTGACGGCGGTCATGCGAGGCTCCTGGTCCGCAGGGTGAACAGGCCCTGTGGCCGCCACTGAAGGAACGCGACGATCGCCACGAACACGATCACCTTGGCGACGCTGAGGGTGGTGAGGTACTCCCCGGTGGCCTGGAGCACGCCGAGGGCGAAGGCGACGATCACGCTGCCCTTGAGCTGGCCGATCCCGCCGACCACGACGACCAGGAAGGCGTCGATGATCAGGTTGGTGCCCATCGTCGGGCCGATCGGGCCGAGCAGGGTGAGGGCCACCCCGGCGAGCCCGGCCAGGCCGGAGCCGAGGAAGAAGGTCGTCCGGTCGACCCGGGAGGTGGCGATGCCCGACACGGCGGCGAGGTCCCGGTTCTGCACCACTGCGCGGATACGACGCCCGAGCGGGGTGAGTCGCAGCGCCAGGGTGAGCGCCGCGACGGCGGCCAGCGCCAGGGCCAGGATGAACAGCCGGTTGTTGGCGATGGTCAGCCCGCCGGGCAGCGCCACGTTGCCGGTGAGCAGCTCGGGCGCGCGGGTCTGCACGTTCGGGCTGCCGAAGATGTCCCGGGCCAGTTGCTGCAACATCAGTGACACACCCCAGGTGACCAGCAGGGTGTCCAGTGGCCGGGCGTAGAGCCGGCGGATGAGCAGCACCTCCAGCAGGACGCCCATGGCGCCGGCGACGACGAACGCCACCGGCAGCGCGACCACCAGCGACAGGCCCGCGCCGGTGATGCTCTGTTGCAGAACATAGGTGGTGTACGCGCCGGCCATGATGAACTCACCGTGCGCCATGTTGATCACGTTCATCTGGCCGAAGGTCAACGCGAGGCCGAGCGCGATGAGCAGCAGCACCGCGCCGATGCTGATGCCGGTGAAGAGTTGACCGAAGAGGACTGTCACGGTGGGTACTCCGAACTGCTGGTCGGGTGGCCCGGGCGGAGCGCGCGGCAACGCGCTCCGCCCGGGCCGGCGTCGTCAGCTCAGGCCGCTCGCCCACGGGTAGGTCTTGAGGTACGGGTCCGGCGCGACGGGCTTGCCGGAGTTCCACACCTCGGTGATCAGGCCGTCCGCGCCGATCTTGCCGATCCGGGCGGTCTTGGCGATGTGTTGGGTCTTGCCGTCGACGGTGACCAGACCCTCCGGCGCGTCGAAGGTGATCCCGTCCGAGGCGGAGCGGACCTTCTCCACGTCGAACGCGCCGGCCTTCTCGACCATCGCCTTCCACAGGTGCACGCCCACGTACGCGGCCTCCATCGGATCGCTGGTCGGCTTGTCCGCGCCGTACTTCGCCTTGTACGCGGCCACGAACTTCGAGTTCGCCGCACCGGGGGTGGTCTGGTAGTAGTTCCAGGCCGTCAGCTGACCCTCCAGGTACTGGGTGCCGATGCCCTTGACCTCTTCCTCGGCGATCGACACCGACACCACCGGCATCGCGGCGGCGGTCAGACCCGCGGACTTGTACTCCTTGAAGAAGGCCACGTTGCTGTCACCGTTGAGCGTGTTGAACACCGCGTCCGCGCCGGACGATTTGACCTTGTTGACGATGGTGCCGAACTCGGTGGAGCCGAGGGGCGCGTAATCCTCACCCAGCACGGTCATCCCGTTCGCGGTCGCGTACGCCTTGATGATTTTGTTGGCGGTGCGCGGAAAGACGTAGTCGCTACCGACCAGATAGACCGACTTCGCGCCCTGCGACTTGAGGTAGTCGAGCCCGGGAACGATCTGCTGGTTGGTCGTCGCTCCGGTGTAGAAGATGTAGGGCGACTGCTCCAGGCCCTCGTACTGCACCGGGTAGAACAGCAGCGCCTTGTTCTTCTCGAACACCGGCTTGACCGCCTTGCGGCTGGCCGACGTCCAACAGCCGAAGACGGCGGCCACCCGGTCCTCGGAGATGAGCTTCTCGGCCTTCTCCGCGAAGGTGGGCCAGTCCGAGGCGCCGTCCTCACCGACCGGCTGGATCTTCTTGCCGAGGACACCGCCGGCCGCGTTGATCTCCTCGACGGCGAGCATGATGGAGTCGCGGACGGTGACCTCGCTGATCGCCATGGTCCCGGAGAGCGAGTTGAGCAGGCCCACCTTCACGGTGTCGCCGGAGACGTCGGCGGTGACGCCGGTCGCGCCACCCTCGTCGGTGGTCTTGCTGCCGCACGCGGTCATCGCGGCCGCGGCGACCAGGGTCATGGCACCCGCCAGGATGCGGCGGCCCCGGAATAATGACATCTACTCTCCCTGCGGTGCACTCAAGTGGCGAAAGGACGGTCGGTGCGGTCCGATGGAGCTGACGTGGGCGATGCCAAGGTCGACGGGTGGACGCCGCGCAGGACACCGGATCGGATATGGGCAGGGAAAGCGTCGACCGGCATGATTGCGCGGGTGTTTCCCGGTCCTTAATTGACTGTTTCCGAGGGACCGTCGAGGCGCGCACGAAAATCGGCCGACACCGTTGGGGAGGAAACGGTGTCGGCCGTTCGGAAAGACGCAGAATAAGTGCCAGCACAATGGTCGACGGACGAATCCGTGGACGGTGGGCACATTGGCGAGATCTGACCCCGTGGCCAGATCCTTCACGCAGGAAGCATCTTAGGACGGGATCGGGTGGCGCTGTCAAGGGTCGGGTGAACCGACTGCACTGCCCGGTTCAGAGTTGGGCGAGCACTGTGAAGTCGAGCCCGTCGGCCTCGGCCAGGTAGATGCGCTGCCGGACGTGCCGCTGCCGCAGCCGCAGCCGCCCACGCGGGCCGTGGTAGGCGACCGTGTCGGCGGCCGTCTCGATCGCCCGCACGTCGAGGGTGCGGGCCTGGCCGATCAGCGCGGCGAGCAGCATGACGCCCTCGTAGCAGGACTCCCCCAGGCTGCCCAGCGGCGGCGCCTCCACCCCGAAGCGCCGCGCGAACTCGCCGTGGAAGTCGAGATTCTCCTGTGTCACCAGCCCGGCGAAGAAACCCGCCGTGCTGTACAGCCTCCGGGTCGCGCCGGCACCGCTGGCCAACAGCATGTTCTCGTCCATCAGGGTGCTCAGCCGCAGGCAGCGCTGATCCAGGCCGGATCGGGCGAACGCACGGTTGAACCGCACCGCGTCGGCACCGACCAGCAGCATCAACACCGCATCCGCGTCACTGTGCTCGATGCGGCGCAACACCTCGGTGAAGTCGTGCGCGTCCAACGGCAGGAAGTGCCGGCCGACCACCTGCCCACCGCCGCGCAGCGCGTACCGCTGGGCAGCCCGCGACGTACGACGCGGCCAGACGTAGTCGTTGCCGACCACGAACCAGCGGCGCACGCCCTGCTCCCCGGCGAGCAGCCGCATCGCGGGCCAGAGTTGGGCATCGGGCGTCTCGCTGGTCAGGAAGACACCTTCGGTGCGTTCGCCGCCCTCGTAGAGTGCGGTGTAGACGTACGGCACCCGGTGCGCGACGCGGGGCGCCAACGCCTGGCGCACCGAGGAGATGTGCCACCCCGTCACCCCCTGCACGGCCCCCACCGACACCAACGTCTCGACCTCGGCGGCCACCTCGGCCGGCGGTGCGCCACCGTCGACCGGCACCAGCCGGACCTCCCGGCCCAGTACGCCACCACACCGATTGATTTCCTCCATTGCGAGCTGCGCGCAGAGCTCGCAGGTGGGGCCGAACATGCCGGCCGGCCCGCGCATCGGGTAGACCAGCGCGATGCTGACCACGGCACGGTCGACGGTCAGCCACGGCGGTGCCGGCGCGGACATGAGCACATGATTGCCCGGCCCACGACCGAAGACCAGCGCTCACCACTGACCGGGACGACTCGCTACCATGACAGGGCCACCGGACCAGGGAGTTTCATGTCAGACGTGCCCGGGGCGCCAGCCGACCTGCTGCGCTCGCTCACCCGCGCCGAACGGCTGCTCTCCCGCCGGCTGGGCGCTGTTCTGGCCGACGACGCGATCAGCATCGAGGCGTGGCGGGTGCTCTGCCTGCTCGCCGACGGCCAGGGTCACCCGATGAGCGAGGTGTCCGCCGAGGCGTCGCTGCCGCCGGGCACCCTCACCAAGCTGGTCGACCAGCTCGTCGACCGCAACCTCGTCTTCCGCCGGATCGACCCGATCGACCGTCGACGGATTCGGGCGTACCTGACCGCTCGGGGCCGCCGTGAGCACGCCCGCATGGACGAGCGGGTCCGAGCCAGCATCGCCGAACTGGGCATCGTCGAGCTGGGCAGCGCGGTGCTCGGCACCGCAGAGAGCAGCAGCGCGCATGTGCCACCGGCCGCCGACCTGGTGAGTCAGCTCGACGATCTGATCGGCCGCCTCGACCCCGCGCGCCGCCAGGACCCCGCCCGCCGCGACGACCCCGCCCGACGCGATGATCGCGTCGATGCCGGCGCCGCCGGTGGCCCCCACCGCTAGCGGCCGCCGCGGGCAAGGCGTTGCTGGGCCAACACGGCAGGCCGGCCGGGTCGTCGCGCTGGACCGGCACGCCAAGCCGAAGTCCCGACCGTCGCCCCAGACTGCGTCAGAGGTCGGTCGCCCCGGAGCGCGACATACCTGTGAGGCATAAATGTGACTCACAGGTATATCGCTCGTGAGCGGAAGTGCCGCCCGCCAGGTTCCCACCACAGCCGACACCACGCACGACCGCCAGCGCCGCACGACGTGCCAACGCCGCACGACGGCCAGCGCCGATGCTGCTAGGGCGTGAGGTGGGCGCGCAGGGTGTGCGCGTCGGGAGCGGTGGCCGTCCACAGTGTCGCCGGGCCGCCGGCCAGCGGTAACCGGGCGACGCTGCCCTCGGCCGTTGGAGGTTCGGCGGGTCGCGACGGGTCGACCACCAGCAGCGAGCCGGTGGCCGGGGCGCCGCCGAGCACCGCCGGGCCGGCCCAGCCCGGCGCGTTCGGGCCCACCGCGAGGGACTGGCGCAGCAGTGGTCGACCCGCGTAGTCGACCTGGGTGTGCACGACGGCGCCGCCGGGCGCCTCGCCGTACCGGCCGCAGATCAGCTCGTCGCGCCACCGCAGGCTCGCGTCGGCGGCCAGCGCGATCCGGGACTCGGCGAGGTGCGCGCAGCCGGCCGCAGCGACCAACTGTTCCGGGAGCCAGTGCAGCGTGGCACCGGCGTGCACCACCGCCCGCACCGCCATCCGGGAGACGGCACCCGCGCGACCCGGAAGGGCGATCGACGCGGCGACGCTGTGCACCCGGACGGCCGCGCCCGGCCCGACCTCGATCTCCAGGCGCAGATCGTCCCCGGCAAGCGGTCCGGCCGCCCCGCCGATGAGGTGCACCGTGGCGACACCACCGTCGGTCGGGGTCTGGCGCAGCAGCAACGGCGTTTCGCCGTGCAGCTCGACCAGGGCCGTGCCGCCCCGACCGTCGGCCCTGGCGACCAGCCGAGCGAGCGCTCGCATCAGGCCGGGCCGACCGGCACGGCCAGTGGGTGCAGGGCGGCGTGGTGGGCCAGCTCGTGCCGGATCCAGTCCGCTACCGACGTTGCCGTGGGGTCTCCCACGATGGACAGGAAGAGGGTCGGGAGGTCGCCGCGTCGGGCCCGCGCGTCACGATCCATGACGGCGAGGTCGGCACCCACCATCGGCGCCAGGTCGGTCTTGTTGATCACGAGGAGGTCGGCGGCGGTGACCCCCGGCCCGCCCTTGCGGGGCACCTTGTCCCCGCCCGCCACGTCGACCACGAAGATCTGCCGGTCGACCAGCCCCCGACTGAAGGTCGCCGTCAGGTTGTCCCCACCGCTCTCCACGAGGACCAGGTCCAACGGGCCGACCGCCTCGGCCAGTTCGTCGACGGCGTCCAGATTGGCGCCGATGTCGTCGCGGATCGCGGTGTGCGGGCAGCAACCGGTCTCCACCGCGCGGATCCGGGCCGGGTCCAGCACGCCGGCCCGCCGGAGGAAGTCGGCGTCCTCGGTCGTGTAGATGTCGTTGGTCACCACGCCGAGCCGCAGCTCGTCGGCGAAGGCACGGCAGAGCGCGGCCACCAGGGCCGTCTTGCCGGAACCGACCGGGCCGCCGATGCCGACCCGCAGGGCACGGCCGGCACGCGCCAACGGCGGATGGGGGTCCACCCCCGGCTCCGGGTGGGTGTGCGGAACGGTCTCGTCGTGGGGTGGGGTGGCCGGCGGCGGCGTGATCGGTTCGACGGCGGGCACAGCGCTCGGCACAACGGTGTCAGGACGCAAAGAGACGCACCTCCCAGGTGGCATGGATTTCGGCATGGATGTCGGCGAGTGGAGCGGCGGCCGCAGGCAGCCGCTCCGGTGGATCATCGGCGGCCCGCGCCGCGTCGGCGGCCGCGCCGTCGCAGGCGTCGGCCAGGCCGACCAGCAGGGCCTGGACCTGGTACGGGTCGAGGCCGAGCAGACGTACGCCAGCGCTGGCCGCCCCGGTCAGCGTCCCGTACGCGGCGATCGTCGCGGTCTCGACGCGGGACAGCCCGGCCGCGGCGCAGAGCAGCCCGAGCACCAGCGGTTGGTGTGCGCCACCGGGCGTCGCAGGCAGGTCGGCGAACGGGGCGTCCGGCCAGATGGCCCGGCCGGCACGCAGCAGCGCCCGGCCCTGCCGGCGCGATACCGCCCGCAACGCCGGGGCGGCGGTACGCGCGTCCAGCTCCGCGTCGAGCCGAGTCAGCGCGCCCGATCGGGCAGCAGGCTCAGCCAGCACCGCCGCTCGGTGGGCGGCCGCCGCGAACGCCGCGCCGACCAGCCCGGCGGTGGCCAACCGGCCGGCCAGGAACGCCTCCAACGAGGCCAGGTCGGTGACCCGACCGGCGGCGACGGCCGCCTCCAGACCACCGGAGTGCGCGTGCGCCCCGGCCGGGAAGCGCCCGTCGGCCAACAACAACAGCAGGCTCGGCGTCGTCATCAGAACAGGAAGTACCGCTGGGCCATCGGCAGCCGGGTCACCGGGTCCGGCTCCACCACCTGCCCGTCGATCCGCACCGTGAAGGTGTCCGGGTCCACCTCGATGCGCGGCATCGCGTTGTTCTCCGGCAGGTCGGCCTTGCCCCGCGACCGCACGTCACTCACGGGCACCACCCGGCGTCGCACGTCCAGGCGCAGCCCGGCGTCCAGGGCCGCCGGAGCCACGAAGGCAAGGCTGGTGGCCGCCGCCGCCGCGCCGTACGCCCCGAACATCGGCCTGGGCAGCATCGGCTGCGGTGTCGGGATCGAGGCGTTGGCGTCGCCCATCTGGGCGTACGCGATCATGCCGCCCTTGAGGACCAGGTGCGGCCGGACACCGAAGAACGCCGGGTCCCAGAGCACCAGGTCGGCGAGCTTGCCCGGTTCGACCGAGCCGACCTCCCGTTCCAGCCCGTTGGCCATCGCCGCGCAGATGGTGTACTTCGCCACGTACCGTCGAGCCCGGTGGTTGTCGGCGGGCCCGTCACCCGGCAGCGCGCCGACCCGGTCCTTCATCACGTGGGCGCTCTGCCAGGTCCGCATGATCACCTCGCCGACCCGGCCCATCGCCTGCGCGTCGGAGCCGATGATCGAGATCGCGCCGAGGTCGTGCAGCAGGTCCTCGGCGGCCATCGTGGATGGTCGGATCCGGCTCTCGGCGAAGGCCAGGTCCTCCGGCACGGATGGGTTGAGATGGTGGCAGACCATCAACATGTCCAGGTGCTCGGCCAGGGTGTTGGCGGTGTACGGCCGGGTCGGGTTCGTCGAGGACGGCAACACGTTCGGTTCGCTGGCCACGGTGATGATGTCCGGTGCGTGTCCGCCACCGGCTCCCTCGGTGTGGTACGAGTGGATCGCCCTTCCACCGATCGCCCGCAGGGTGTCGGCGACGAACCCGGCCTCGTTGAGCGTGTCGGTGTGGATCGACACCTGGACCCCGGACGCGTCCGCCACCCGCAGGCAGGCGTCGATCGCCGCCGGTGTGGTGCCCCAGTCCTCGTGCAGCTTGAAACCGCCCGCACCGGCCCGCAGTTGTTCCCACAGCGCTTCGCTGGAGACGGTGTTGCCCTTGCCGAGCAGCAGCACGTTGACCGGCATGGTGTCCAGCGCCTCGTGCATCCGGGCCAGGTGCCAGGCGTTCGGGGTGACAGTTGTCGCGCGGGTCCCCTCGGCCGGCCCGGTGCCGCCGCCGACCATCGTGGTGATGCCACTGGCCAGTGCCTCGGTGACGATCTGCGGGCAGATGAAGTGCACGTGGGTGTCGACCGCGCCGGCGGTGAGGATCCGCCCGTTGCCCGCGATCACCTCGGTCGACGGGCCGATGACCAGGTCGGGGTGGACACCGGGCATGGTGTCCGGGTTGCCGGCCCGGCCGAGCGCCACGATGCGCCCGTCGCGCAGCCCCACGTCGGCCTTGACCACGCCCCAGTGGTCGAGCACCACCGCGCCGGTGATGACGGTGTCCAGTGCCCCCTCGGCGCGGGTGGCCCGGGACTGGCCCATCGACTCACGGATCACCTTCCCGCCGCCGAAGACCGCCTCGTCGCCGCCCACGCAGTGGTCGGTCTCCACCTCGATCAGCAGGTTGGTGTCGGCCAGCCGGATCCGGTCACCGGTCGTCGGCCCGTACAGGTCGATGTAGCGGTCCCGCCGCACGGCGCTCACCGCGGCGACCCGTCTTCCATAGGCGGGTGCGGCGACGGGTCCAATGGTCCCGCGCACTCTGCGCGCAGGCCCGGCACGACCCGGGCGCCGCCGAGCGGTACGAGGTCGACGCTGCGGTTGATGCCCGGCTCGAACCGGACGGAGGTGCCGGCCGGAACGGCGAGCCGCTGCCCCCAGGCCGCGCCCCGGTCGAACGACAGCGCCGGGTTGGCTTCGGCGAAGTGATAGTGCGAACCGACCTGTACCGGGCGGTCGGCGGTGTTGATCACGAGCAGGGTGGTCACCGGACGACCCACGTTGATCTCGACCGGGTCGGCCGCCGGCAGGATCTCCCCGGGGATCACGGGATCGGGTGGTGCACCGTCACCAGCTTGGTGCCGTCCGGGAACGTCGCCTCCACCTGCACCTCCCTCAGCAGCTCGGGGATGCCGTCCTGGACGTCGTCGCGGCCAAGCACCGCCCGGCCGGCCGACATCAGGTCGACCACCGACCGCCCGTCGCGGGCCCCTTCGAGGAGGAACGCGGTGATCACCGCGACGGCTTCGGGGTAATTGAGGCGCAGGCCGCGTTCGCGGCGGGCGCGGGCTACATCGGCCGCGACGTGGACGAGCAGGCGGTCCTGCTCGTGCGGGCTGAGGAACACGGGGCTCTCCCGGTGGGTCGGCGTGCCCCGGCTCGCCATCGGCTCCGCGGAGCCACCCGGGCAACAGGACCCGAGGAGACGAGCTGGGAGTCACACGACCGCCGGACCACCGCCGACGGGGCGACCCGGGACTCCACCATCCCGGCCCGCACGACGGGCAACCGGCGGTGTCGGGTCGGATGCGGACCGCACCGCCCACCGCTGAGCAGACCGTAGAGGATCGCCACCGACCGAGGCAACAGTCCATCAGGGATCGTGTCGGCGGCCGCTGGCTACCGGTACGGCGGCAGGCAGGGGATGATCGCCGGATGACGGCGACGAGGGGTACCCGCGCACTGCTCGGTGTTCTGTTCCTGGCGGCGGCAACGGTCGGGGCGTGGCTCCTCTGGCTCGGCTGGGACACCCGGTACGCGGTCGACGCGCAGACCGGCGCTAGCAGCGGCCCGTACGAGCCGTGGCAGGTGATCGGCTGCGTGTTGACGCTCGTGGTGCTGGCCGCGCTCGCCGGGACGCGGCTCAGCCCGTGGCTGGTCGCGCCGGTGATGACTGTGGCGTTCACGGCGGCCTGGTCGTGGCGGGCCGCATCGACCGACGACAGCGGGCTGTGGGTGGTCGGGGGGATTCTGGTGCTGGCCGGGATGGCAGCCGGCAGCACGGTGGTGAGCCTCGCGGCGCGGCGGGTCGGCCAGCGATTCGCCGGCCGACCCGCCGCGAGATAACCCATCGCCCCTCGGGCGCGGAAATGCTAGAAGGGGACGTGCCTGACCTGACAAGCCCCCTTGATGCCACGTCCCTCGAGACTCCGCGGCTGCTGTTGCGCCGCATGCGAAGCGATGATCTGGACGGGTTCGCCGCGGTCAACGCGCAGCCCGACGTGATGCGCTACATCCATGACGGCCGCACCCTGGACCGGGCCGCGACCGCGGAGCGTCTGGCCACCTATCAGCGGCACTGGGACGAGCACGGCTTCGGCCTGTACGCGGTGGAGATCAGAGAGACCGGTGAGCTGGCCGGTTTCACCGGACTGGCGGTGCCGACCTTCCTGCCCGAGATCATGCCGGCCGTGGAGATCGGCTGGCGGCTCGGCCGCGCGTACTGGGGTCGGGGCCTGGCCACCGAGGCGGCCCAGGCCGTTGTCACCCACACTCGCGCCCAGCTCGGCCTGCGGCGGCTGGTCAGCATCCACGTCGTCGGCAACAAGGCGTCCGCGCGGGTGATGGTCAAGCTGGGCATGTCGCTGGAGCGCGAGACCGTGCAGCCGGACACCGGCCGCAAGGTCCGGGTCTACGCGATGGACCTGTGAGCGGCCGTGGCGTCGGTTGCCGCGGGTCGGCCGGTCAGCGGGCCCCGGCGGGCTCCGGCGCGGGCGCACCGGCGAACGGGACGTCGACGTGGTCCGCCGTGGCCTGCCCACCAGCGCGGTGCCGGCCCCGCCACGGTTGGTCGCCGCGACCCGGTCGGCTCTGGGCCGGGGTGCTGGTGGCGGGGGGGTTGGTGACGCTGATCCGGGCGTGACGGTCCATCGTGGAAACGTCTTATGTGTGATCTCATGTCGTGGTGATCACCCCGACTCCCCTCATGCGTCTGGTGGCCGGTGTGTGGGGGTTCAAGACCCTCGCGGTCGGCGTCGAACTCGGTCTGTTCACCCGGCTCGCCGGTGGGCGGACGATGACCGTCGAGCAGGCCGCCGCCGAGTTCGGGCTGCCCGACCGGCCCGCGGACCTGCTGCTGGCCGCCAGTGCGTCGCTCGGCCTGTTGGAGAAGGCCGGCGACGGTTACCGCAACTCCGAGTTGGCCGAGCAGTTCCTGGTCGAGGGTCGCCCGTACTACTTCGGCGCGCAGGTCCGCTACTCGGACCTGCGCACCTACCTGCCCTGGCACCGCATCGGCGAGGCCCTGCGCACCGATCGGCCGTTGACCTGGGACCCGGAGGCCCAACAGTCGATGTTCGACACCGCCGACCCGGCGATGCTGGCGCAATTCTGGGACGCGATGTTCTCCACGTCCAGCTTCACCGCCAGCGCGTTGGCCGACGCGTACGACTTCTCCGCGCATCGCCGGTTGCTCGACGTGGGCGGGGGTGCCGGGGCGTTCCCGATCGAGTTCTGCCGACGCCTGCCCGAGCTGCGGGCGACCGTCCTGGATCTGCCGCACGTCTGCGTCCGGGCCCGGGAGCGGATCGCGGAGGCCGGCCTGACCGGGCGAATCGACGCGGTGGGCGGTGACTTCCTCGCCGACCCGGCGCTGCCGGACGGGCACGACGTCATCCTGCTCAGCATGATCCTGCACGACTGGGACGAGCCGACGAACCGGGCACTGCTGGCCCGGTGCCGCGCCGCGTTGCCGCCGGGTGGGGCGATCGTCGTCTGCGAACTGCTGCTCAACGACGAACGCACCGGACCGCCGGAGGCGGCCCTGATGGGCATGAACATGCTGGTTGAGACCGAGGGCGGCCGGAACTACTCGGGCGCCGAGTACGCGGCCTGGCTCACCGACGCCGGCTTCGTCGACGTGCGTAATGTGCCGCTCGACGCGCCCGGCGCCAACGGCGCGGTGGTGGCCCGGAGGGCCTGACCGACGACGACACCCGGCCCCGGTGCGAACCGTGGGCCGGGTGTCGCGGCGCCTCACGGCGCGGGCGTCCGATCGGCTACCGGTACGGGTCAGGCGCGAGCCTTGGCCGGCTGCTTCATGAAGTCCATGATCGCCTTGTTGACCTCGTCGGCGTGGGTCCACGGAATGCCGTGCGGCGCGCCCTTCATCGTGATCAGCTGCGCGGTCGGCATCATCGGCCCGAGACGCTGACCGGTCACCGGGTAGGGCAGCACGTTGTCCTTGTCGCCCTGCATGATCAAGATCGGTACGTCGATCTTCGGCAGGTCCTGACGGAAGTCCTCCTGCCAGGCGGTCACGCTGTCGTGGGTGGCCCTGGCCGAGGCCATCGCGCCGATCTGCCAGTGCCCACGGTACGCGTCCTCACTGACCAGCTTGCCCTTGTTCTCGCTGTAGTTGAAGAACGCGTCGCAGAACTGGGTCAGGTAGGCGTAGCGGTCCTTGATGATGGCGTCCTGGAAGCCCTTGAAGAGGCTCGTGTCGACGCCCTCCGGGTTGTCCTTCGCCTTGGCCAGCATGGGTTGCAGCGGGCTGAGCAGAACACCGCGACTCACTCGCTGGGAGCCGTAGTTGGCCAGGTAGCGAACGACCTCGCCGGTGCCCATCGAGTGACCGACCAGGGTCGCCTCCTTCAGGTCCAGCTCGGTCATCAGCACGTCCAGGTCCGCGGCGAACGTGTTGTAGTCGTACCCGAACGCCGGCTGGGCGGAGTTGCCGTAACCGCGCCGATCGTAGGTGATCGTCCGGTATCCGGCGTTGAGTAGCGCGTTGGTCGCCTTCTCGAAGGTCGCCCCGTTGAACGGGAAGCCTGCGATCAGCACGACCGGCTTACCGGAACCGTGATCCTCGTAGTAAAGGTCGATGGGCGCGGAGTTTTCCGTCCCCACGGTAATGAAAGGCATGTTTGTCTCCTGCTCCGGTCTCGGGCTGTCGGACGCCCCGCGCTTTCCCGTCGGGTCGCCGGATATGCGGACCACCGAAGGCACCTGGGGAGCCCGCTCGGCCACCCACCTCCCCATCGACATTTATCAACCTCGTCGGTAGGGTCGGCGGTAGGAAAGTTTCGCCGTACTGGAGGTGGGCATGCTTCGACGAGTCCGCACGGGGGCCGCCGCGTTGGCCATCGGAGCGACAACGATCGCGTTGGGCGCCGCGCCGGCCCAGGCCGACCCGGTGGTGCCACGGCACGCCATCGTGGTCTGCCAGAGCGCCAGCTTCTACGCCAACTACGACTCCGCCGGCGGGCCCACTGGCCTCAAGCGCACCCTCGCCTACGGCAACAAGATCGGCCACACCCCGGGGGCGCACCCGGTCTACAACGGGTGGGCGGCTTCCTTCGACTTCGGTCCGAACGACTGGGGTTACCTCCGCGCCGAGTGCATCGGCGGGTACGACTCATGGTGAGCCGGCGCAGCACCCGGATGACCGCCGGCCTGCTGGCCGGAGTCGTCGCCGCGGCACTCGCCATGCCGACCCCGGCACAGGCCGCCAACGGCACGATCGGTCAACGGGAGACGGTGTGCGCGAGCGACCTGTTCGTCCGTACCCAACCCGTCGGCGCCTGGATGGGCACCCTCTACCAGGGTCAGACGTTCCTGGTCGAGGGTCCCCGCAGCGGCGGCTACGTCTACGGCTTCGCCTACGGGCACATCAACCGGCGGGGCTGGGTGCAGGACGGCTGGTTCTGCTGACCGTGCCCGCTGGCGGGACAGGGGTGTCCTGATCGGGCCGTGACGGCCTAGCCTCGGGGTGTGAGCCTTCCGCCCCGGCTGCGGGCCGTCAGCGACCTGCACGTCGGGCACCCGCAGAACCGCGTGTTCGTGCAGGAGCTGCACCCGGACAACGACGGCGACTGGCTGCTCGTCGCCGGGGACGTCGCCGACCGGTTCGCCGACATCGAGTGGGCGCTCGGGCTACTGAGCAGTCGGTTCGCGCGGGTCGTCTGGGCGCCGGGCAACCACGAGCTGTGGACACCCCCGCGTGACCCGGTCACGTTGCGCGGCGAGGAGCGCTACCGCGAGCTGGTGCGGATGTGCCGGCGGTTGGGGGTGGTCACCCCGGAGGATCCGTACCCGGTGTGGGACGGCGACGGCGGCCCAGCGACCATCGCCCCGCTCTTCGTGCTCTACGACTACACGTTCCGGGTGCCGGAGGCACGCACCCAGCAGGAGTCGCTGGCCCTGGCGTACGCGGCCGGTGTGGTGTGCACTGACGAGGCGCTGCTGCACCCCGACCCGTACCCGAGTCGGGAGGCGTGGTGCGCGGCGCGGGTAGCCGAGACCGAACGCCGGCTGGCCGAACGCGACCCGGCGCTGCCGACGGTGCTGGTCAACCACTATCCGCTGGTGCGGGAGCCCACCGACGTGCTGCGCTACCCGGTCTTCGCCCAGTGGTGCGGCACCGTCCGCACCAGCGACTGGCACCTGCGCTTCGACGCCGCCGCAGTCGTCTACGGGCACCTGCACATCCCCCGCACCACGTTCCACGACGGGGTGCGTTTCGAGGAAGTCTCCCTCGGCTACCCCCGCGAGTGGCAGCCCCGGGGGCCGGTGCCCGACCCGGTACGCACGATCAACCCGGCCGACGACAGGCGTAGGCGCCCGTCCGTCAGCGGGTGAGGCCGTCAGGATTTCCGCAGCGGCCGGAACGCGGCCCGCACCTCGGCGGAGAAGAGTTCCGGCTCCTCCCACGCCGCGAAGTGCCCGCCGCGGTCAGCCTCGTTGAAGTACGCGATGCCGGGGTAGACCGCCTCGGCCCAGCTACGCGGGGCGGCCCAGATCTCGCCGGGGAACGTGGTGAAGCCGACCGGCACCGTGACCGGCGGCGGAGCCTGACCGGCCGCCTGGGCCGCTGCTTGAAACCGCCCCTGCTCCCAGTACCACCGGGCGGACGAAGCACCGGTGCCCGTCAACCAGTACAGCGTGATGTTGTCGAGGATGCTGTCCCGGGTGAGACCGCCGGCCGGATCGCCGTCGAGGAACGCGCGGGAAATCTTGTAGTAGCTGTCCGTGTCGTGGTCGAGCATCCAGGCCGCCATCCCGACAGGTGAGTCCAGCAGCGAGTAGCCGATCGTCTGCGGCCGAGTGGACTGCTCCAGGAAGTAGCCGAAGCCGTCCTTGGCGAACAGGTTCAGCGCGTCGAGCGCGGCACGTTCCTGCTCGGAACTCGCCGGCAACTTGTCCTTGATGCCGATCGCCCCGGCGAGCAGGTTCACGTGGATGCCGAGCAGCCCTTGAGGTCCTTGGCGCCCCATGGCGTCCGTGACGGCGGCGCCGACGTCGCCACCCTGCGCGACGTAGCGCGGGTAACCGAGCCGGTCCATGAGTTTCGCCCACGCCTGTGCCATCCGCGCCGAATTCCAGCCAGGCTCGGTCGGCTCGCCGGAGAAGCCGTAGCCCGGCAACGACGGCAGTACCAGGTGGAACGCGTCCTCGGGCGTGCCGCCGTGCGCCGTCGGGTCGGTCAGCGGGCCGACGACTCCGAGCAGCTCGACGACCGAGCCCGGCCAGCCGTGCGTCATGATCAGCGGCAGGGCGCTCTCATGCTGCGATCGCACGTGGATGAAGTGAATCTCGACGCCGTCGATGTTCGTCGTGTACTGCGGCAGCGAATTCAGCTTCGTTGCGCACGCAGTCCAGTCGTAATCGCTCATCCAGTAGCGGGCCAACTCCTGGATCGTCGCCAGCTGTACCCCCTGCGAGCGATCGGTGACCAACTCGCGAGTGGGCCAGCGGGTAGCCGCAATCCGGCGACGCAGGTCGGCGATCGCGTCCTCCGGTGTGTCGAGCCGGAAGGGACGAATCTCGTTGTCGTTGGACATCTTCCCCACCTCGCCAAGTCGAGTCGGCCAGTGCCGATGCACCGACGGTGCCGCACTCGCCCAGTCTCACAGCGGGCCGACGCCACCCGGGCCGAAACGCGAATCGCCGACGCGCATCCGCGCCGAACCCGTGGGATGATCAACAGGTGAGCCAACCGGACGAATTCGACGACAACTGGCTAAACGGCGAGGAAGTTGCCTGTCCGGAGTGCCACGAACGCCTTTACCGCCTCGACCACTCGCCGCTGCTGGACTGCTATTTCCTCTACTGCGACAGCTGCCCGATGCGGGTAGACGTCGGTTACTACGACGGCACGTTTATGACCATCGCCGACGCCCTTCCTTCCCGGGACAGGACCTACTCCACGCTGATGGCGGCACTTGAGGCGCGGCTACGGCGATGCGACTGCGGCGGGCGGTTCCGGGACTCGGCGCCTCGGCGCTGCCACCGGTGCTCCACCGTCCTGACGGCCATCAGCGCGCCTTCCGGTGTCGACGTCTGGCCAGGCTGGTGGACAGATGAGACAGACACCGGTTCCCTGGAAGAGACGTTCACCGCCAGGTACTTCCGCACCGAGGACCTCTGGGAGCACTGACGCTGCCGGTACGCACCATCCACCCGGCCTACGACCTGCGCCGGCGCTCGTCCGTCAGCGGGTGAGGCCGACCAACGTGGCCAGTCGCGCCACGCCGGCCGGCGCCGGCTGCGCACGGGCAACATCGGCGATCACGGTACGCGCCAACGGCCGACACCGAACCTCAGCCGGCGCGACGCTGTCCGCGTCGACGAGGGCGCGGGCGGCACCACGCAAGTCACCCACCTGGAGGTACGCCCGAGCGGCGTCGACCAGGTATGCGCCCCGATACTCGGCCGGCAACCGCCGCCACCCCTCCCGCCGCATGACGGTCGAATGCCGTCGTAGCGCCTCAACGGCATCACCCCGTTGCGCCGCCACCAGAACCCGGGCCAACTCGACGGCGATCGGCCCGAAGCTGGTGCGGTGCGGATCGTCGTACCCCCTCAGGCTGGCGGCGACGCCCGCAGCCCGGTCGGTCAGCTCGTCGGCTTGACGGTGCTCACCGCAGCCGGCGGCGGCCAATGCCGCCTGGAGCAGCAACGTCCCACCCACTGCCCACTCCCCCGGTGGTCGCCGTCGCGCGGGCGCACCCTCGCCTTGTTGATCATGAGGCTGACGGGCGAGTTGATCTCCACTAAGCCCGCCAACCTCATGATCACCCGGGCGAGATGGGGCGGGAATGATGCGGTTCGCCGCAGCTAGGGTCGCTGTTAGGACTAGGCGGTCGCGGTTTGACGCGCGGACTGCTTGGGCTATCGAGATGGCTGCTGTTGCCGCCAGGATCGGGTCATCGCCGGCGGCGGACATCGCCCGGTCGGCGGCCAGCCACCCGAGGTCGGCCTCGCCGAGCTTCACCAGCAACGACGAGGTTATCCGGTACACCTGCACCAGCAACTCCGCCGACCGCGCGCCCTGGACAGCGTCGAGCAGACCCGGCAACACCCGCACCAACTGCCCATAGTGCGCGTGCTGGTAGCTCAACCAGGCGTACCCGACCTGCCTTTTCACGTCCTCCGTCGACTGCTTCGGGGCTTGCGTGATGTCGTAGCGGGCGAGGGCAGCCCGGATGTCGTCCACCCCATCCGGCGGGCCCGCCGAACTGCTGCGTTGCTGACCGAGCAGCACCTCCGGGTCGACCCGCAGGACGTAAGCCAGCTCCTGGATCACGGAGTACCGGTCCAGGGCACGCACGCCCCGCTCCACCTTGTCCACCCAGCTCTTCGACCTCCGCAGCCGGTCGGCGAGCATCTGCTGCGTCATCGACCGCCGCACCCGCCACCGCGCCACCCGCCGACCGATCGGCACGTCATCGCTGCTCACGCCGCCACCGCCGGTCCGGGACCGCGCGGGTCGTGTCCTCCACGGGTACGCGCTGCGCCTCGGCCTGCGCGAGGAGGCGCTGTTTGGCAGCCTCCCGCTCAACCGCCTCACACTGCTCGCCCCTGCTCGCCGGCTCGTCGCCTCGCATGCCCACCTCCGTCAGCCGGTGCCGACGCTTGGACTCGCCGAACTTCAGCGGGGCCTCTCGCGTCCTGTCTGGATGACCTGTCCGGCGGAACCAGGCTCCGCCAATTGGTAGCGACAACTTCACCGCGAGTCACGGACGACTGGGGACGTCCTTGCTAGGCTGAGTCGTCCCCATGCCGTCCTCCAAGCCCACTGAGCAGGAGACGCGATGCCGAACGACCGTCTTCGCAACGGCATGCTCAAGAACGGTCTGACGGCATCGACGCTGGCGGAAAAGTTGGGGGTCGACCCGAAGACTGTCGAGCGGTGGGTGACACAAACCCGCAACCCGTACCCGCGTTATCGCCACACCATCGCCGAACTGCTGAACGAGAGTGAGTCGTACCTCTGGCCGGACGCGCTTCCGACGCAGCGAGCCGTGCAGATCAGCCAGTCGGAACTCGTCCACATCTACCCGCGCCGCGGAGCCGTTCCCACCGACCTCTGGCAGCGGCTCCTGGAACAGGCCACGCGACAGGTCGGCGTCTTGGTCTATGGAGGACTGTTCCTGCCCGAGTTCAACCACCGCTGGATCGCGACGCTCCGCGAGAAGGCCTTGGCCGGGGCGCAGGTGGAGTTGCTATTTGGCGACCCGGAGGGCGAGCACATCACCGAGCGTGGAGACGCCGAAGGCATCGGGCCAGCGATGTCCAACAAAATTCTGAACGCCTTGGCCTTTTACAAAGACCTACGGGACTTGGACAACGTCGGCATCTACTACCACGACACAATCCTTTACAACTCCATCTACCGCTTTGACGACGAGATGTTGGTCAACACCCACCTCTACGGCACGCCGGCCGCGTATGCGCCGGTGCTGCACCTGCGGCGCCTCGGCGGCGGGGACCTGTTCGACAGCTACGTCGCCAGCTTCAACCGAGTCCTCGGGAAGAAGCGGGCCGTGTGGCCCGAGCACTTAGCCGCCAGCGGTGAGAGGCTGGGCCATGGTCCGGATTGAGCACTTCAACAACCCGAACGCCCCGAAGCCGAACAGCATCGTCGTAGCAGTAACCGTCTTCGTCCAAGATGAGCAGGGGCGGGTACTGCTCATCCAGCGAACTGACAACGACCTCTGGGCATTGCCCGGCGGCGCCCAGGACCTCGGCGAGTACATCGCCGAGACAGCCGTACGTGAAACACGAGAAGAAACCGGCGTCGACATCGAGGTGACCGGTGTTGTGGGGATTTACACCAACCCCAACCACGTCGTGGAGTACAGCGACGGCGAGGTGCGGCAGCAATTCTCGATCTGCTTCCGTGGCGAGTACGTCAGTGGGCAACTCGTGACCAGCGAGGAGTCTTCGGCAGTTTGTTGGATCGCCCACAACAAGTTGAACAACCTCTCGATCCATCCGTCTACGCGGCTCCGTATTGACCACGGCTATGCGCGACGGAACGAGCCCTACATTGGATAAGCAGCCAAACGGGTGTGTGTCCGTTGAATAGCTTCCATCAGTTCCGGCTCAGCCTTCCGCCAAAACCGGGTCACGATGTCATCCGGGCCGTACCGCTCCCGGATTTCGGCCAAGCGTTCTTCGGCCGTCAAGTCCTGACCAGCGGGTCCAGTTGTCATGTCCGCAAAACAAAGAGCGTCGGCGGTAGCCGACTCCTCTCGTGGGAACTCGATGGCCAGATCCTCGCTTAGCCCTCGCTCCGCTGCTTCATACGATGCGCACGAGTGGTGAGCTACCAAGCCGGCTAGCCGTGGTGTGAAGCCTTGGCTCAGTAACCACCTAGCGCCGTCTAGCGAGTGAAACCCTGTATCGGCGATGTCGGGCGCGTAGCCGATATCGTGTAACCACGCGGCGGCGATGAGCGTCTCGCGGTCCTTGGCAGAAACGACTCGCCCAATCCGCTGGGTCTTGGTCGCTACTGCTTGGACGTGCTGCCACCGACGGGGAAGTGGTCGAGCGAGATGCATACCCGCGATCCGGGCGGCTTGGCCTACGGTGTCGTTCACCGGCCTATGGTACGACGGTGCAAGGAAGACCGGTAGATCGTCAGGATCCGATACTGCCGCCCAGTGGCCTCTGTGCTGCCGTCCCACCAGTCGCGTTCTATCTAACGCGGTTCCACACTCCGCAGTCTTTGCTCGTGAATCCCTCCCCGCTCCGGACAGTCACGGTTATTCCGTTTGGCGCGTACGTAACGAAATTGTTGGCGATAATGTCGCCGTTCTTCCCTGATCGCTCCCAGTAGCACTCATTCACTTCTCCCTTGATCTTGTATGTTCCCGACTTGATTTCTCGGCCAACCAAATACTTCCCATCTTCGAATACTTCACTGTTTGCTACTGGACGGATTTTCGAGACAGCGGGAGTCTTTGGGCACAGCGTGAGGACTCCGCTCAGCAGGTTCCGATCCCAGCCAAGAAAGTCCGCAACCGTCAAGGGAGAGCCTTCGAAGCCATCCGTCCCGCCCCATCGGTGCTCACAGTTTCTGCGCACATCCCCAGGAGGTCGGCCAAGATCTCTTTATCGCTTTCATTTCTCTCGGGGTCGCGTCGAGCGATACTGATCGCTTTTCGATCATTTGCAGTCAGCTTGTACGTAGGGAGGACTGATGTCTCACAGAAATACGTTTTGCCGTTCTTCCACGCCTCTTCGAGGGAGTTGAAAATGACTTCCTGGAAACTGCCGACGGCGGAGCATTTGATTGTGAAACCAGGCTCAGGGGTCGGGCTGGGGGTTGCGATCGAGGTGGGGGTTGCAGAAGTCGCAGCGGCGGCAGGCGCGCTGGACGACGGAGTTGGCGAAGGAGTTGTTCCGCTCGCCTTCTTGCTGGCATCGCCATCGCCGCAAGCGGCTAGGAGAACACCTGCTATTCCCGCTGCCAGTAGGATGGACGCGCGTGGCATGTTGGCCCCTAGATGAGTCAGCTAATCTGCAGAGCCGGCACCGTAACACGAATGGGTAAGTAAGAGCCTCCCGCAACTTGGCCAACCCCATCCGCGCTTCAGGCTTTGTCAACCTACAGATAGAACTCTTGACATTCCCGGCGCCAGGGCCTACGTCCCTCAGTTTTTGGGCATCGGCCTTCTCGATTTGACTGTGAGCAATTTCTGTACGGGATCAGGGCGGCCCGCTTCGCAGGCCGCTCGCGCCGCCAACCAGGGGCCGACGGAAGCGGGTTGCCGGTTGGGGGATCCCGCGCCCTTAGCGCAAGCGCACGGGCGCACCCCGAACGGTTGCAGCCCCGCCGGCGGCGCGACATACGAAGAGCCCCGGGCAGCCATGAGTGATGGCAGATCCGGGGCTTCGATATTGAAGGCGACGACCAGGGCGTGCCTCCGGCGGGGCGCTCAGGCACTTCAGGATGGTGGCGCCATCCCGGCCACCTCCGTCCGGGCAGAGCTGAGCAGGTGGGGCCTACCCGGTCAAGGTTCAGATAGTGGGGTGCCGCACCTTGACCGGGCAGGCCACCACTCCACTGGTGTGCGGACGAAGGCCGACGGATGGCTGGGAGGGCGATGGCAAGCGACACTCAATGGGTTACTAACGTCAGCGAGCACATCGCTGTAGCGCAGCCTTCAATTCTTCGGTGTCTCGATCATCGATCCAAGTCACGACTTCCACACGGCCCGATCCGCCCAGGAGGGTCGCGACACGCATATGCGCATCAGCAGTCGGAGCCACATTAGTGACGATGAGGTAGCCGCCATCATGGCGACTGTTCCGCATTTTTGCGACTGCTGCTGTAACCGATCCCGATCCAAGCTTGCCATGCTTGCGGTAGATGACCTGCACGTTAACCCGACCCTCAGAAAGTCGAACATGCATGTCGACCCCTCCATCTCTCTTGACTGAGAGATCGCGTGAGTCGGGGAATAGCGCCCTGATCGTCTCCCGTGCTTGGTCCAAGTACACCATTCCATGCCAATCAGGAAGGCGAATTCCGGGATCTATCGCGCTAACTGCATCCGCGACAGCAGCTGCAACATCGGCTGATTCCTCACGGGCGGCTTGGCTTACGACTTCCGCAGCCCGACGGCGCAACCGGGCCAGTTCAAATCGGTATTCGCCGCCACCGAAGCTGCGCAGGGGAGTGCCCTGTAAGCCCAGCAGGAGTAGAACAGCCCCGACTAGGAGAAGGACTGCCGTTCCGGCCTGGTTTTCCGTCAGAAATACCGCGACACATCCAGCTGCCTCGGCTCCGATCCCCAGGACCACGGCTAAGAGCCGTGCCCAGCGATCCAGTGGATCGGCAAGGTCGTCTGAGGATGGGATAGGGTCGTCTGCCCCGTTGGGATCCTCAGCCGACTGCGTCATGGCGCGCAGGCTACCTTGCGAACTCTTGCCGCGCCTTGACCCAACCGCCTTACCGGCAGTCCACATCGATCGGATCGCAGCGCGCGACACGGCCAAGCCAAGGTATGGCAGCAGCCCAGTCGCCAGGTCGTCCGGTTTGACTGCTACGCCCTGGCCTTGATCAATACCGCTGGTGGTGCGGTGACTGTCGGATCGGCGACGAAGGTAAGATCTTCACGTTCTGCATCTATCTCAGTACTCTTTGCGCCCATGGCGTCCCGTAGCAAGTCAAAGCTGTGGCAGTACTGGGGCTACGGCGTTCTGGCAGTGCTCCTTCTGTCGCTTGGTAGCGCGAGGTTTGGTCCCGCCGTCTACCTGGTGCTGTTGGGCCTGCTACTCGTCTTCGTACTTTTTACGGCTCCGGTCTATTGCGGAGCGATCAACCGTAGACGAGGCACTTCGGTCGAGTTCTGCCGGAACAACTCGACCGGGCTGATCTTGGGATGCCATCTCCGCCAGCACAAGTGGCAGAAGTTTGGGCGCGACTGGTGGTCTCTTGGTTGGCGTCAGAAGAGCGAAGGGCTTTGGACGGGGGGTCAGGCCAAGCTGGCCACTCTCAGCTTCGCCGTCGGGACCGTCGTGAGTGTCGTCGGGCTCTTGAAGTAGGCACCCAAGCCGGGGCGCGCGAGTACGGCAGTGAAGCACAGCAACCGACGGCACCTGACGAGACCGCACCAGGTGCCCCTACACCGTTGGCCAGCGCAGCGGATCGAGCGAGTCCGCATTGCCGATCTCTGGGTCGGGGATCGTTTCGATTCCGCCCGTCTCACCCCAGTGCCCGGTAGCTGTTCGGGATTCTCCGGCTGGCGATGGTCTGACGGGCAACGTACGTCGACCGCAGGAGTCTCGTCCTAGCCGAAGGTTCAGTTCTGTTCTGAAGAGTGTGCTGCCCTCCGCGTGGGCGGCCGCTCCCCCGGCGGCCGCCCACGCCCTCGGTCAGCTGGCGTAGACCTCCAGCGTTGACAGTTGCCCGGCGGGCCAACCGGTGTTGCCGGTGACGGTGATCCGCACGTAGCGCGTCTGCGCGGCGGCGAAGGTCAGCGTCACCTGGTTACCGGTGGCCGGGTTGAAGGTCCGCCCCGCCGATCCGACCAGCGTGCCGAAGCTGCTCCCGTCGGTGCTGCTCTGCACCGAGAGGGTCTGCGTCCGGCTGGCCCACGCCGACGACGGCGGCAGCTTCAGCACCACCCGCCCAACCGGGCGCGTCGCGCCCAGGTCAACCTGGACCCACTGCGGGAACGCGCTGTTGGCGCTCTCCCAGTAGCTGTTCGCGTCACCGTCGACCACGTTGCCCGACCCGTAGCTCTGGACGTGGCTGCTCTCCGACGTGGGTCGACCCCGGGCGAGGTCCGCGTTGGCCGCGGCGTCCGTGGTGACGGTGACCGCCGAGGACGCGCCGGAGGTGTTGCCGGCGGCGTCGCGGGCGGTGACCGTGAAGGTGTACGCGGTGGACGGGCTGAGCCCGCTCACGGTCGCCGTGGTGCCCGTGACGGTCGCGACGACATTGCCGCCCTGGCGTACCTGGTAACCGGTCACCCCGGCGTCGTCGGTGGAGGCCGTCCACGCCAGGGACACGCTCGTCGACGTCTTGCCGGTCACCGTGAGGCCACTCGGGGTGGTCGGCGGGTTGTCCGGGACGGTGCTCCCGGCGTACACCTCGACCTGAGCGAGTTGCGCGGCCGGCCAGCCGGTGTTGCCGCTGATGCTGAGGCGGACGTAGCGGGCCGTGGTGGCCGTCAGCGTGCGGGTGACGGTGTTGCCGGTCGCCGGGTCGAAGGCGAACGCGGAGGCCCCGGCGATGGTGGCGAAGGAGCTGCCGTCGACGCTGCCCTGCACGGTGATGGTCTGGGTACGCGCTCCCCAACCGGCGGGCAGCCGCACCACCAGCTTGTTGACCTGGTGGCTGGCGCCGAGGTCGACCTGCCACCAGTGCGGGAAGGAGCCGCCGCCGCTCTCCCAGTAGCTGCCGGCGTTCGAGTCCACAGCGTTCGACGCCGGGAACCCGCCACCCTGGCTGCTGGCCGAGGTGGATCGGCCGGCGGCCAGGTTGCCGCTGACCGGTGGCGGAGTGCCGACCATCGGTTGGGTGGGACGCACCGGGGTGAGCGCGAGTTGCCCCTTGAGCATCCGGCCGCCGTCGGCGGTGATCCGCAGGTAGTAGTCGGAGGAGCAGGCGACGCCGTCCTCGTCCAGGGCCCGGATGTTCGCGCCGGCCGGGGTGGTGGCCTGGGTCTCGGACGTCTTGGCGATCTGGTTGCCCTCGTTGTATTCGTCGAACATGGACACGTACAGGCCCTGGGAGCCGAGCCGGACCATGTTGTAGATGTGCCGCCAGTAGAAGTCGCCGTGCTTGCGGTGCCCTCCGGCGAGGTCGCCGGGCATCACGCAGGGCAGGTAGTCGATGCCGCGCGCCGCACAGTCGGCCATGTCGCCGACGTTGACGTTGTTGTAGTAGGAGTCCAGCTCCTCCACGGTCCTGGCCCGGTAGACCATCCACGGCGAGATCGCGTGGAACGCGTGGTAGACGTCGAGGAAGCCGGGGCGGGAGTCCTCGATGCCCTGTCGCCACCAGGTGGGCACGCCACCGATGACGTAGCAGCCCTGGGCCTTGAACCAGTTGATGACCTCCAGGCAGGGCCCGGGGGTGAAGGGTCGGCTGGGCTCGCTGAAGCCGAACCCCCAGATGCAGACGACCGGTTTGCCGTTCTGCCGGGCGTACGCGGAGGACGCGGTGTGCGCCGCCATCTTCGTCGTCCAGTCGGTCTTGATGTCCGACTGGAAGGTCAGCCAGTCGGTGACGTCGTACATGATGTAGAACTTGCGGCTGTGACGCTCGGCCGCGGAGCGGACCTTCTGTGTCATCGCGTCGCGGGTGGGGCCCTCGTCGCCCATCGGGTTGAACCGTTGCAGCGCGGCGGTGTCGCAGCCGTTCTCCTGCATCCAGCGGAAGTGGGTGTCCACCGTCTGCTGGTCGTACGAGGAGAAAAGGGTGGCCGGCTGACCGTTGCCCAGGTTGGGGTACGCGGTGGGATAGGTACGCGTGTACTCGCGCATGTCCGGCCAGGACACGATTGTGGTGTTGGCGGGTGAGGGCGGCTGGAACCGGTCGCGGCCCCAGTGCCACCATCCGCCGATCGGCGCCCCGTCGCCGGGAGCGCTGAACCAGCCCTGGTAGCCGACCGTCACCTTGCCGACCACGTCCCCGGGGGGACTGGCGGCGTGCGCGGGGCTGGACATGCTGGTGAGCAGCTCGGTGGTGGAGGCGGTGGCGAGGGCGGACCCGGCCAGCACCGATGTGACGAACCTGCGGCGGGAGACCGCCATGACGACCACTCCTTCGGGACGGAAGGCATTGACGGCCATCGTGGCAGCAGTGGATGCCGACCCGCAAGAGTTAGACTGTTCGATGAAATTCCGGATCAGATGACGGGAATTACACGCTGGGTCGTCAGTGACTGATGGGCCGCTCCAGCGCCCGCAACGGGGACAGGATCTGACTTGGGGCCTGGCGGCGGCGGGCGTCGCGCACCGTCATCCGTACGCCCTCGGTGAAGCCGATCTTCGGGTACCACCCGAGCAGTTCGCGCGCCTTTCTGGTGTCCAGCGCCATGTTGCGCACCTCGCCCGGCCAGGGCAGCGGCTCGTAGCGGGCCGTGTTGTCGACGCCGGACGCCTCCCGGACCGTGTCGTACACCTCGTTGACGCTCGTCTGCCGACCCGAGGCGATGTTGACCATTCCCACCCCGCTGTGGTGACAGGCGACAGCGATCGCCTCGGCGACATCGCTGACGTAGATGAAATCCCGGGTCTGCGTGCCATCGCCGTAGATCACCACCTGTCGACCGCCGAGTAGGGCGTCGACCATCAGGGACACCACGCCGCAGTCGCTGCCCTCCGGCCGGGGCCCATAGACATTTCCGAACACCATCGAGGTGTACGGCAGGCCGTGCTGACGCGCGTACCAGTCGAGGTAGTGCACGCCGGCAGCCTTGCTGATGCCGTACGGACTCACCGGCGCGATCGGATGGTCCTCCCGGACCGGCAACTCGTGGGCGGCGATGCTGCCGAAGATGGCGCTGCTGGCCGCGCTGACCACCAGCCGTACGCCGCTGCGGGCACAGGCGTCCAGCACGTTGACGGCGCCGAACACGTTCACGTCGGCGTCGTACAGGTGTGAGCGACGGGCTGCGGGAACACTCGACTGCGCGGCGAGGTGCACCACCACGTCCGGCTGCCACTGGTAAATGACCTCGACACCCTCCGGCGTGCGGATGTCACCCGAGATGACGTCCGCCTCGGTCAGCCCGCCGTACGCGGCGTCGGCCAGGTTCTCGATCCGGCCGCTGGAGAAGTTGTCGAGCACCCGGACCTGGCTGCCCATCAGCATCAGCCGGGCAACCACGTGGCTGCCGATGAAGCCGGCGCCTCCGGTCACCAGAACGCGCCGGGGCACCAGGTCCGTCGGCGGGTCGACACCGACGGCGGTAACGGGCAGGTCCATCTCGGACTCCTCGGAACGACGGAACGGTCGGCCCGCTGCGGCAACCGGACGGCCGGACACGACCGTAACCCACCAAAGGCCACCAAACGGACTATCAGCCCGGATGCCTTGCGCGGATATACGAGATTTTATATCGATAAGCACGTTTTGCCGTATTCATCATTATTCACCTTTTATCGCTAGTACTTTCTCCCCGGGGGTGTCCGCCGGCATGCCCTGGGAGCACCGGACCGAGAGGGAGGACGGCATGTTGAGGGAGACTCCGGGTCCGCCACGGCGACAACCGGGCGGTGGCGTGATGAGCGCTCCGCTGCTGTCGGTACTGCTGGTCAGCTGGAACACCCGCGAGCAGACCCGACAGTGCCTGGAGTCGCTGGCGTCGACCGCCGATCCCGATCTGGACTACGAGGTGGTGGCCGTCGACAACGGCTCGTCCGACGGCTCAGCCGACCTGCTCGCCGACCAACCCCGGGTCCGACTGATCCGCAACAAGCACAACAATGGTTTCGCCGCCGCCGTGAACCAGGCGTACCGCCGGGCGAACGGCCAGCTGATCCTGCTGCTCAACAGCGACATCCGGTTTCACCCGGGCGCCCTGTCCCGAATGGTCGACCATCTGCGGGAGCGGCCGGACGTCGCAGGGGTCAGCCCGCTGTACCTCAACCCGGACGGCACCTTCCAGCAGCACTACGTCCAACAGCCCAGTTTCGCCGCCACCATCGCGCTGGTGACCGCGCTGCGCCGGCTGCCCGGGTTCCGCCAGGCGCTGCACCGGTTCCAGATGCGGGGCGAGGACTTCAGCCGTCCCCGGCAACTCGCCTCGGGCAGCTGCGTGCTGCTGCGCCGCAAGGTGCTCGGGCAGCAGACCATCTTCGACGAGACGTTTCCCGTCTACTGGAACGACACGGTCCTCGCGCGGCAGCTCGACCAGGCCGGGCACGAGCTGTGGATGCTTCCGGACGCGGTGGTGACGCACAGCCGTGGCGCGTCCTGTCGGTCGCTCGGGCCGACCATCCGATTCCGACACCTGCTGGGCAGCCTGGTCGGATATCTGCGGATGACCCAGCCCCGGTACCGGTTGCCGGTGTTCCGGGCCGCGCTGCTCGCCGACCACCTGGTCAAGCGAGTCTTCGGTCGATCCGTACCGCTGGGCCTGGGCGACCTGCTCGCCGCGCTGCGCGGCGACGTCGGCCCGCTGCCCGACGGTGACACCCGCGACTGGGTGGTGCTGTTCAGCCGGACCCGATGGTCCGTCGACGGGCATTCGACGGTGCTGGGGCAGTTGGCGCCCGGGCAACGGTTGCTCTTCGTCGACCCGCCGGGACGCCGGCCGCGCTGGCGGTGCGAGGTGACCCCGATCGGTTCGGCGGCCTGGCACGCCGTCGCACCGACCGCCCTGCCGCTGGGCGACTCGGTGCCGCTGGTCAACTGGATCAACCGGCGGATCGCGGCCGGCGCGCTGCGTGGCTGGCTGGACCGGCACGCCGGCGCCCGCCTGCTGCGACTCGACGACGAGCGCGCCCGCCCGGCGCTCGGCCGCCTCGCCGAGGACGAGTTGCTGCCCGCCGGAGCGCCACGGCCGATGGAGCGGTCGGGCCGTGGCTGAGCACACCATCACCCTGCAGCCGGCGGCCGAAGCGGTCGCCCCGCCCGCCCCCGACCGCGACTGGGTGGTCATCTTCAGCGGCACGCCGTGGGCGAACGGCGTTCACCGGCAGCACGCGCTGGCCCGCGAGCTCACCGTCGACCACGAGGTGCTCTTCGTCGACCCGGCCGGGCACCTCCCGCGCTGGCGCGTCCAGATCCGGCAGGTGGCCGACGGTCTGTGGCAGTGCGCCGGTCCGGTGCTGCTGCCGTTCGGTCGGCACCTGCCCCCGGTCAACCGGGTCAACCGTTGGCTCGCCGCGCGCGTGCTGCGCCGGTGGTTCCGGCGGCAAGCGGCATCAGTCCGACTGCTGTGGCTGGACGAGGACCTGGCCGCGCCGGTCGCCTCCCGGCTGGACGCGTCCGCCGTCGTGTACGACGCCACCGACCTGGACTGGACGCTCACCCGACCGTGGAACCGTCGGCACCTGCGCCGCGCGCTGCGCTCTGCCGTCGGTGCCGCCGACCTCGTCCTCGCCTCCTCCACCGCGCTACCGGACCGGATGCCCGCCTCCGACCCGGCACCGGTGGTGCTGGCCAACGGGTGCGACCCGGACCGTTTCTCGCCGGACGGCCCGGTCGCGCCCTGGTTGCTCGGCCTGCGCCGACCACTGATCGGCTACAGCGGCGCGGTCGACACCCGGGCCTTCGACGCGGACCTGGTCGCCGCAGTGGCGCGGGCCCACCCCGAGTGGACGTTCGTCCTGCTCGGCCCGTCCACCCGGGGCGGCCGCGCCCCGCTGGCGGGTCTGTCCAATGTGCAGCTGGTCGACGCCGTCGGCTTCGCGGACGTCCCGGGCATCCTGCGGGCCTGCGACGCCACCATCATCCCCTACCGGGTGGGCGGGTTGGCCGACTACGTACACCCGCAGAAGTGCTACGAGTACCTGGCCCTCGGCAAGCCCGTCGTCGCGACACCGCTGCCGGCGCTGCGTGCGCTGGCCGACACCATCGCCCTCGCCACCGACCCGTCGAGCTTCGGCGCGGCGCTGGCCGACGCGCTGGAGCGCGCCGGCGCACCGGACGAATCCGCCCGACGCCGGGAGGTCGCCACCCGCAACAGCTGGTCGGCACGAGGTGCCGAGCTGCGCTCCCTGCTGGTGGGGTTGCCGCGATGAGAGTGCCGGTCGTCGCGCCCGGTGTGCTGCTCGCCGGCACCGGGCTGGGCGGAGTGCTGACCGTGGTCACCCTGCTACCCGGGCCGGTCGGCCTGGCCGCCGCCATCGGCGTGCTGGGTGCGGGGGCGTTCCTACTCTGGCCCGGGGCCGTGCTGCCGGTCGGCATCATCGGCGGCGCGGTGGTCGGCGCCCTGCTCAGCGGCGGTGACGTGCGCCGCTACATCGCGGTGGAGGTGTTGCTGCTGGCCGCCGGCGGCGCCGCGCTGGCCGTGCGCCATTGGCTGGGGTCGAGACGGCACCGCGACGCCGCGCCCGACCGGTTCGGTCGCACCGCGCGCCGACCACCTCGACGACACCACCGCGCTGACGGTGATGGGGCCGGAGCCATCGCCGGCTCCGGCCCCGTCGGTACGCCCGATCCCCGCTACGGGGTCGGGTACTGGGTCAGGTAGACCGGAGCGCCGACCTTGGTCATGTCGGCCGCGGCCCCGACGCCGTTGACCACGTGGTCGATCGTGCCGGCGCTGAGGTTGACGGTCATGATGTGGTGCAGCCGCACCCCGGGCCGGTTCGGGACCTCGAAGCCGTTCTCGGTGTGGATCGACGGGTTGTTCTGGTTGAACACGTACACCCCGCCGCCGTAGAGGGTGTGGTGACGCACCCGGTCACCGACCTTGTACCCGGCCCAGCCCTCGACCGCGCCGTTCATCCAGTCGGCCTGCGTCGGCGGGTCGTACGGCAGCTCGTTCTGGTAGAGGATCGTGGTGCCGTGCTCGCCGTTCCAGACCGTGTTGTAGCGCTGGAAGTGCTCGACGAAGAGGCCGGTCGCGGTCACGTGGTCGCCGTTGATGACGGCCCCGTACCGACCGGTGTTGGTACGCCAGCGGTCGGTGTCACCGTTGACGCCCTCGGTGAAGCCCTCGACGCCGTGATCGCCGCGCCACACCCAGGTGTGGTCGATGAGCACGTTGTCGCTGTTGACCTCCAGCGCGGTGTTCGTCCGTCCGATGTGCGGGCCGCCGACCCGGAAGTACACATCGGAGAGCGTGGTCGGATTGTGCGGGCTGCTCGCGTTGCGGCCGTGCCCACGCCCGACCCGCAGCAGGACCGGCGACTCGACGAGGCCGGCGTCGATCGTGACACCGGCGACGATCACCCCGGGAACACCGGCCACGTCCAGCGGGATCGCGCCGTTCACGGCGGTCAGCGTGGCGTGCCCGATCCCGAGGACCACGGTGTTCGCACGCCGGACCTCGATGCTGCGCGCGATGTCGTACGTGCCGGGCGTGAGCAGCAGGTGCTTGCCGCGCGCCAACTGGCTGTTGATGACGCGCACCGAGTCGGACGGCTTCGCGATGAAGAAGTCGCCGATCCCGATGGTCCGCCCCGGCGTGATGCCGTCAGCCCAGGAGACACCTCGGCTGTCGCGCTGCGCGGCGGGCACCCGCACCTGATAGCGACCCTTGCCGTCGACGAAGAGGTAGGGCTTCTCCCGGCTGAGCGGGGTGGTCTCCAGGGTGGTGTACGGCGGGTCGGGGAACGTAGCGTCGTCCGGCGCGCCCTCAACCCCGGCGAACACCTGGTTCCACACCGCGTTGGACCAGCCGCCGACCTCGCTGTTGCGGGTCAGCCACTGTTGCTGCGAACCATTCGTCGTGGCCGGCAGCCGAGAGTCGGCGATGAACCCGCCGCTGGCGTACTGCGGGCCGGCGGTGCAGTAGTCCATCAGCGACAGACCGCCGCCGCCGATGTTCAGTCGGCGCATCGACACCGCCTGGGAGACCGCCCAGAAGTTCGCCGACGACCGGCAGTCGTCCTGGCCGGCCGCGTTGATGGTGAGCGAGAGGTTGGACAGGGTGCGCCAGAAGTTGACCAGCGCGAGGCAGTTGCCGGTACCGCCGTCGGCGAGGCAGCGGTTGTAGACCTCCAGCTTGCCGTTGACGGTGACGTCGGTGGGTGAGGCGCCCAGGCCGGACACCTCGGTGTAGTAGCCGACCTTGGCCTGCAACGGCTGCGCTGCCGTGCCGTACGTGCCCGGCTTGAACAGGTAGGCGTGCCGCTCGGTGCCCATCTCGTTGTCGACCTGCCGGGCGTGCGCCGCGTCGAGGGTCTGCTGGATCTCGCCGACCGGCGTGGACGGGTCGAAGATCGTCACGTTCGGGCCGAAGTCGGGTGCGCCGTGCGTCGGGCGCCCGGCGCTGGCCGCCGTGCTGGACATCGTGGTGGCGGTGGTCATCACCAGAGCGAGCAGGAGGGTGCGACCGGATCTCCGGCGTACACCTCGGGACGGGGCTGTCATGTGGTTCGTCCTCTCCGCTGGCCGGGCGTTCTTCCGGCGCAGCTGGGGGCGGTGAGAGCGCTCTCTGACCCCTGCCGCCGGAGATTGGGCCGGGCCGGAAGGGGTTGACATGTTTCTACCCGTTAATCCGCCCGCACGCCATGACCAGGGATGGCGAAACTTCGCGCCGGACCGGGGCGCGAGCCGCCCTCCCCGCGATCTTGCACTTTCTGCGGCCATCACGCGGCTTTCGCGCCTTATCGCACTGCACAAAGTGCAAGATCGCGGAGTTGGTCGGGGCGAGGGACGCTTCACGGACTCATGGGCGTGGCTGCTATACAGATCGCCATGATGCGTGACCGGATCGTCGCGGGGCTGTTGCTGGTGATCGCACTGCTCACCCTGGCAGCATCGAAGGCCGTTCCGTTCCTGGACGACATCCCGGTGGCGGCACGGACGGCGATCGTGATCCTCGGCGTGACGTGCGGCCTCGGTGGCGTCTGGCTGTGGCTCCGGCGGTCGCCCGAACAGCAGTGACCGACCCCCTCACGTCAACTTGAGGGATCCAGGGATCTACAGTTCCGACCCGACCTCGGTCAGGAACTCGTCGATCATCGGGGCCAGCCAGTCGGCACGCCGCGGATCGACGTGTGCGTGGTGCCGGGCAGGATGGCCAGCCGGCACGCCGGTAGGCCCGTCAGGTCGCCGGGCACCGCACCGCCGAGCAGCCGGAACATCCAGGGGCACGAGATGAAGGCGGCCGATACCTCAGGGGCGACGGACAACGGGCGACACCAGGCCGCACCCATCCCCGTATCCTGCGTCGTCTTTCAGGAGGATTCCCGCGGTCCTGGCTCCACCCTCGACCAGTTCCTCGTCGACATGCGGACGGACATCGACGCTCTGTCGGCCCTCCGCCGGAAGCATCGAGCAGGGCTTCCGAGGGTCACCGTCCGGGGAATGTCAGTGCCGTGTGCAAGGCTGCTCCGCGGTAAATGCGATCAAGAGGAGAGGGTGCGAAGTGAGCACGAAGGCTGGCGGGACATTCGACGTCACATCATTCGAGCCGGAGGTGCTCGACGAAGACCCCGGGGCCGCGCTTGGCCGCGTAAGGGTCACCAAGACCTTCCAGGGCGGCCTGGCCGGCATCAGTACGGTGAACATGCTGTCGGTGGCCGACATCGAGGGCAGCCCCGCTGCTTATGTCGCCGTGGAGCGATTCACGGGCGAACTCGACGGCCTCAAGGGCTCGTTCGTCCTCCAACACAGCGCACCCGGCAGCCACGGTGAGCAACTCGCGATCCGCGTCGTCCCGGGAACGGGCTCCGGTGACCTCACAGGGATCGTGGGAGATTTCGAGATCATCCAGTCCGACGACGGCAGCCACTCCTATGTCTTGGAGTACACCCTGGCCTGACGCATGCCGGCGTCGCCGTCCAGACCCTCGGGGTGACGACCCTCGTCGTTGCCATGCGCTTCGTAATAGATGTCCATGCCCACACCGTGCGCCAACGCGCTTACGGTCCACGTCGGGTCGCGCTACCGGCACTAGGATGACCGCCGTGCAGTTCGGGGTGCTCGGGCCGCTCGCCGTGACCACGGACGCCGGCGAGCCGGTGGTCGTGCCCGGCACGAAGGTACGGGCGCTGCTGGCCGACCTGTTGGCCAACCGCAACCAGGTGGTCTCGGCGGACCGCCTCATCGACGACCTGTGGGGTGACGACGCCCCCGCCAACCCGGCCGGCGCCCTCCAGGTGCGGGTGTCGCAGCTGCGCAAGGCGCTCAACGATGCCGAGCCCGGCGCTCGCGAGCTGGTCGAGTCCCGGCCACCCGGCTACCTGCTGCGGGTCGACGCGGTCGACGTCGGCCGCTTCGACGAGCTGGCCCGCTGCGCCGACGTCGAGCGGCTGACCGAGGCCCTCGCGTTGTGGCGCGGCGAGGCGTACGCCGACGTGGCCGACGCCGAGTTCGTGCGTGCCGAGGCGGCCCGCCTCGCCGAGCAGCGCCTCGTCGTTCAGGAGCGGCTGGCGCAGGCCCGGCTGGCCCGAGGTGAGCATGACCTGGTGGCCGCGGACCTGGCCGAGCTTGTCGCCAAGCATCCGCTGCGCGAGGGCCTGCGGGCGGTGCAGCTGCGCGCGTTGTACGCGGCCGGCCGCCAGTCCGAGGCGTTGGAGAGCTACGCCGAGCTGCGGGCCCGGCTCGCCGAGGAGCTGGGCCTCGACCCCGGCCCGGAGCTGGTCGCCCTGCACCGCAGGATCCTCGAACAGGACGCCGGCCTGAACGCCCCGCCGAAGGCGACGATCATCCGGAGCAATCTGCCGGCCCCGCTCGACGAGTTGATCGGGCGGGCCGAGGCGCTGGCCGAGCTAGGGGCGCTGCTGCCCCGGCAGCGGCTGGTCACGCTGGTCGGGCCGGGTGGCGTCGGCAAGACCCGGCTGGCCACCGAGACGGCCCGCGCGGCGTCCTATCCGGACGGTGTCCGACTGGTCGAGCTGGCCCCGCTCCCGGCGGCTGACGCGGGCGTCGCCGAACAGGTGCTCGGCGCTCTGGGCGCCCACGAGGCCGCCGGAACGACAGTGTCCCCCGCCGACCGGGTGGTCACGGCCCTGCGACACCGGCAGCTGCTGCTCGTGCTGGACAACTGCGAACACGTCATCGAACCGGTCGCCGAGCTGGTCGCCCGGCTGCTGCGCGACGTGCCCGGGGTGAGCGTGATGGCCACCAGCAGAGAGCCACTCGGGCTGACCGGTGAGCTGCTCTGGGAGGTACCCCCACTGCCGGTGCCGGACGACGGTGACCTGGACGCGGTCCGGCGCTCGGCGGCGGCCCGGTTGTTCGTCGCCCGCGCCGCCGCGCAGCAGCGCGGTTTCCGCCTCGACGGGCAGACCGCGACGGCGGTGGCCCAGCTCTGCCGCCGCCTCGACGGTCTGCCGCTGGCGTTGGAGCTGGCCGCGACCCGGGTCCGCGCGCTGGGCGTACGCGGGGTGGTGGACCGGCTCGACGACCGGTTCCGGCTGCTCACCACCGCGCAGCGGGACGTGCCACCCCGGCAGCGGACGCTCACCGCGGTGATCGGCTGGAGCTGGGACCTCCTGGACGACTCCGACCGGGTGGTGCTCGCCCAACTGGCGGTGTTCCCGGACGGCTGCACCCCGGAGGCCGCCGAACAGGTCTGCCAAACCGACCTGGACACCCTCGCCCGGCTGGTGGACCGGTCGCTGGTGGTGCTCGACGAATCCGGCGCGGCCCCCCGCTACCGGCTGCTCGAATCGGTGGCCGCGTTCTGCCTGGAACGCCTCACCGACGCCGACGAGGTACGCGGGCGGCACGCCACCTACTACACCGAGCTGGCCGAGCGCGCCGATCCCGGGCTGCGCGGGGCCGACCAGCAGCGGTGGCTGGCGCTGCTCGACACCGAGCTGGCGAACCTGCGGTCGGCGCTGGCGCACGGTGGCGGGCTACGCCTGGCGGTCGCGCTGAGCTGGTACTGGTTCCTGCGCGGCCGGCTCACCGAGGCACGGCGGGCGCTGGCCGTGCCCGGCGACCCGGAGCAGGAGGCCCGCGCGGCACCCTGGCGGGTCGGCTTCGCCCTGTCGCAGGGCGAGGTGATCGCACCGGACGACGTACGCGCCGCGGTGGCCGCCGATCCGGACAGCCACGCCGCGTGGTTCGCGGCCAACGCGGTGATCGAACACGGCGATCTGGCCCTGGTGTCGGAGCTGCTGCCCACCGCCGACGCCGACCCGTGGACCGAGGCCGCGGTGCTCACCTCCCTGGCCCACATCGCACACGCCAACGGTGACCAGAGCACCCTGGAACGCACCGCGACCCGCAGCGCCGCGCTCTTCGCCGACCTCGGCGACCGGTGGGGTCGACTCCGGGCGACCGAGTGGGTGGGCGGGCTGGCCGACATGCGCGGCGAGCACGAGCGCGCCGCCGCGCTGCACCGGGAGGGGTTGCGCTGGGCCGAGGAGTTGGCGCTGTGGCCACAGGTCTGCGCAGAGCTGTCCTGGCTGGCCTGGCTCGCCGTGCAGACCCGCGACTACGCCCAGGGTCGGGAACTGGCCGAACGCGCCTATGACCTGGCGGTGGAGCAGGGCTCGCCCGGTGCGCTGATCTTCGCGGAGATGAGCCTCGGGCTGGCCGCCCGCCGCGACGGCAAGCTCGACCTGGCCGTCACCCACCTCAGCCACCTCGCCGACCTGGGTCGGGCAGAGAGCCAACCCGCGCTCTACCTGCCGATGGTGCTGGTGGAGCTGGGCTACGCGGTCGAGCAGGGCGGCGACCCGGACGCCGCCCTGGCCCTGCACATCGAGGCGTTCGAGGTCGCCACAGCGATGGCGACGATGCGGGACGCGATCAACCCACTGGAGGGGATGGCGGCGGCAGTGCGCTCCCCCGAGGTCGCCGCCCGGCTGCTGGGCGCCGCAGCCGCCGCCCGGCTCGCCACGCAGTCCCCCGCCGCACCGGCCGAACGCGACGACACCGACCGGGTGACCGCACGGCTGCGGGCCGAACTCGGGCCGGAACGCTTCGACGCGCTGCTCGCCGAGGGCGCGCAGCTGAGCCCGGGCGAGGCCCGGGCCCAGCTCTGACCGGTGCTCAGGGGGTCACCTTCGGCTGGTAGGAGGCGACGATCACGCCGCTCTTGTGCACCCGGGTGTCGACCAGGTCGAACGACGCCTTGACGTCGGCCAGCGGCGTGGTGAGGCTGGGGCCGCCCTCCAGCACCGGGTGGATCCAGAACCGGACCTCGTCCACCAGGCCCGCCCGGATCAGCTGCGCGGTGACCGAGCCGAAGCCGTACTGAATGATGTTCTTGCCCGGCTGCGCCTTGAGCGCGGTGACCGCCTCGACCAGATCGCCCTGGAGCACCTCCGTGTTGTTCCAGGTGGGGTTGGTCAGGGTGGTCGAGGCGACGTACTTCTTGACGTTGTTGAAGTACGCGGCGCCCGTGGTCGGGTCGCTCTCGTCCCTGGTCGGCCAGGCGGCGGACATGCCGTCGTAGGTGGCCCGGCCCATCAGCATCGCGTCTGCCTCCTCGGTCTGCGCCCCGGCGAGGCTGGCGGCCTCCTCGTCGAAGTACGGCATGGTCCACATCGGGTTCTCGATGACGCCGTCGAGGGTGATGTAGGTCGAGTTGATGAGCTTGCGCATCGGGATCTCCTGGGTGTTTGTCGTGCTCTCCGGTGACACCCAGAACTCTGCCGGCAGCCGCTTACGATTCGCTTCAGGTGTCCTTACCCGCGTCGTCGGCCGGGCCCGGCGCCGGGTCGGTCGACGGGATCGGCAGCGCCTGCGGGGTGACCGTGCCGCCGCCGGTCGAGTGGGCCGGGGCGGGGCGGTCGCCGCCGCGACTGTGCAGACGCCCGCGCCCGGCCGGACCGGCCCGCCGGGTCACCTCGACGGTCACCATCCGCACCGGCGGTGGCGGGGCGGTGAAGCGCCCGATGCCCCACCGCACCCAGATCGGGATCCGGCCGGCGTCCGCCTCCGCGCGCAGCTTCTGCACCGTACGGGCCCGGTCGGTGTGGTCGACCTCCACCACGACGGGCGGACCGTCGGGACGGGCACACGCCACGTCGAGCACCGAGTACCGCTGCTCCATCGGCGGTGGCAACGGCAACACGCTGGGCGCGCGCCGGTAGACCCGCCAGCCCTGGGCCTCGGCCCACCGCGCCACCGAGTCGATCACCCGCGCGGTGACCTCGTCGGTGTCCAGGTCGACGAAGGTCACCTCGGCCAGCCAGCGACCCAGGTCCGCGGCCAACCGCTCACCCTGCGCCGCGACCTCCACCGGCGCAGGATAACGCCTCAGCCGACGACGGTCGCGGTCGCGGCGAGGTGCCGGGTCAGCCAACCGGTGGTGGCCGTACGAGCCGCCTCGGCGTTGGCCCGCGCCAGGAAGTCGTGCCCCTCCCCGGCGAGCACCAGGTGCCCGTGCGGCACACCCCGGTCGGCGAGGGCCTGGGCGACCTGCGCCGACTCGCCCGCCGGGACGTTGGTGTCGTTGGCGCCGTGGATCAGCAGCACCGGCACGTCCAGCCGGTCGATGTGGGTCAGCGGGGAGAGGTCGCGCAGCAGGTTGGCATCCCGGTGCGGGTCGCCGTACTTGCTGACGGCGGCGGCGGCGATCCACGGCTCGGTGCCGGCGAAGAAGGTCCGGAAGTCGGAGATGCCGCACTCGGCGACCCCGGCGGCGAACAGCCCGGGGAAGTTCACCAGCACCGCGAGGACCAGGTAACCGCCGTAGGAGCGGCCCAGACAGCCGAGCTGGCCGGGCCGGGCGACGCCAGCGTCGACGAGGAAGTCGGCGCAGGCCGCCACGTCGGCGATCGCACCGTAGCGGCCGGCGAGGTTGTCGGCGGCGACGAACGAGCGGCCGAACCCGGACGACCCCCGGACGTTGGGCGCGAAGACCGCGATGCCCTGCGCCACCAGGGCCTGGAACAGTGGGTTGTAGCCGGGACGCTCCTGCGCCTCCGGGCCGCCGTGCAGGCTGATCGCGGTCGGCCAGGGGCCCGGCCCGGCCGGGCGGTAGAGCCAGCCGGAGAGCGGCAGCCCGTCCCGGGCGCGCAGGTCGAGAAGTTGCGGTGCGACACCGGCATCGTCCGTGCGCGGGGCGGTGTCCGACCGCAGCGGGCGCGGCGTCCCGGTCGACGTGTCGACCAGCCACACCTCCCGGGGCTGCACCGGCCCCTGCGCGGTGAGGCAGAGCAGGCCGCCGTCGGCGGCGAAGACGGCGTCGCCGAGCACCTCGCCGGGGGCGGTGACGGCCCGCTGCACACCGCTGGCGAAGTCGAGCAGGCTCAGCTCGCTGCGCCCGCCGTAGGTGTTCCACAGCAGCGCGCCGCGTTGCCCGTCCGCGCTGGGCGTGACGTGTTCCAGCTCGGCGTCCGGTCGCCCGGCGAGCCGGGTCGGCGGCTGCTCCGGTCGGGTCAGGTCGACCCGCACCAGCGCGGCGAGTTCGGAGTACGCGTCGGTGCGGGCCAGCACGCTCGTGCCGTCCGGGCCGAACCAACCCTGGTCGGTGCTGCCCCGCCCGGTGTCCGGGAACAGCCGCCGTCGAACACCGGTGGCCACGTCGAGCAGCTCCAGCCAGCGGGCGTTGCGCGGGCCGCGACGCAGCAGCGCCACACCGGCGTCCGGGGTCACGTCCAGGAGGGTGAGCAGGTCACCCTGGGCGAGCACCCGCCGGTGCCCGGTGTCCGCGTCGACCAGGAGCGCCTGCCCGTGCTCATCGGTCTCGGTGACCGCCAGCACCGCGCCGTCGGGCAACCAGCCGGCCAGCGCCGCGCTGCGGCGGCCGAACCCGGCGATCTGGTGGCGTCGCGTGCCGTCCGGGCGCAGCACCCACAGCTCGGTGCGGGGCGCGCCACCGGGGGCGACGACACAGGCCAGCCACCGGCCGTCCGGGGACCAGCTCAGCGCGAGGACCGGCTCGTCACCGACGGGCAGCGCGACGGGCGCTCCCGCGTCGACCTCGCAGACCCAGACGCCGGGCGTGCCAGCCCGGTCGGAGAGGAACGCCACCCGGCGGCCGTCGGGGGACGGCGCGGGGGCGAAGTTTTCGCTGATGGGCACCGGCGACGACGCCGGGCGGCGGCTCGCGGGTCGGGCCCGCCGGGTGGTGCGCGGCGGCTCAATCCGTACGCTCATCTAAACCCCGATCCGCTGCAACCAGAGCTCCAGCAGCCCAAGCTGCCAGAGCGCGTTGGAGCCCAGCGTGGTCCGCCGGGCGTTCGGCGCGTCCAGCAACTCCTCCAGGTAGTCCTTGCGGAACAGACCCCGCTCGCGCGCCGGCCGGGCGGTCAGCGCGTCCCGCACGTCGTCGAGCAGTGGACCGGAGAGGTGCCGGATGGCGGGCACCGGGAAGTAGCCCTTCGGCCGGTCGATCACCTCGTCCGGGACGATGCCCCGGCTCGCCGCCTTCAGCACCCCCTTGCCGCCCTGCGCCAGCTTCATGGCGGGCGGGCAGGCGGCGGCCAGCTCGACCACCTCGTGGTCGAGGAACGGCACACGGGCCTCCAGCCCCCAGGCCATCGTCATGTTGTCGACCCGCTTGACCGGGTCGTCCACCAGCATCACCAGGCTGTCCAGGCGCAGCGCCGCGTCCAGCGCGGTGTCCGCGCCGGGCGCGCCGAAGTGCGCGGCGACGAACTCCAGGCTGGCGTCGCGGTCGAGCATCCACTCGGGCGCCAGGTGCCCGCCGAGCGCGTCGTGGCGACGATCGAAGAACACCCGGGCGTACGCCTCGACGGCGTCCGCGCGGGCCACATTGGCCATCGGCGGGTACCAGTCGTAGCCGGCCAGGATCTCGTCGGCGCCCTGCCCGGACTGCACCACAGTGATCCGCTGCGAGACCTCCTCGGAGAGCAGGTGGAACGCGACGCAGTCGTGGCTGACCATCGGCTCGCTCATCGCCGCGATGGCCTGGTGCACGGCCGGGACGAACCGCTTCGCGCCGATGCGGATCTGCTGGTGGTCGGTGTCGAAGTGGCGGGCCATCAGGTCGGAGTAGTGGAACTCGTCGCCGCTCTCCCCCGCCGCCGCCTCGAAACCGATGCTGAAGGTGGCCAGGCCGGTCTGGCCCTGCTCGGCCAGCAGGGCGACGATCAGACTGGAGTCGAGACCGCCGGAGAGCAGCACGCCGACCGGCACGTCGGCGACCATCCGCCGTCGTACTGCGGTGCGCAACGCCGCCATGAGCCGTTCCTGCCACTCGTCGGCGGACATGGCGGGGGCGGCGGCCCGGTTGAACTCCGGCCGCCAGTAGGTGGTGTCGGTGCTTCGGCCGTCCGCGGTGATCACCCGCACGGTGGCCGGTGGCAGCTTGCGGACCCCGGCGAGGATCGTGCGCGGCGGCGGCACCACCGAGTGGAAGCTCATGTAGTGGTGCAGCGCCACCGGGTCGAGGCCGGTGTCCACGTCACCGGCGGCGAGCAACGCCGGCAGGGTCGAGGCGAAGCGCACCCGGCCCGGCCCCTCGGCCAGGTAGAGCGGTTTGATTCCCAGCCGGTCCCGGGCCAGCACCAGGGTGTGCGTGGCCAGCTCGACCAGGGCGAACGCGAACATCCCGTAGAACCGCTCGACGCAGCCCGTCCCCCACCGGTGGTACGCCTTGAGGATCACCTCAGTGTCCGAGGTGGACCGGAAGGAGTAACCGGCCGCGGTCAGTTCATCGCGCAGTTCCCGGTAGTTGTAGATGCAGCCGTTGAAGACCATGGCCAGACCCAGCTCGGGGTCGACCATCGGCTGGGCGCCCGCGTCGGACAGGTCGATGATGCGCAGCCGGCGGTGCACCAGGGCCACCGGCCCCTGCTGCCACCGACCCTCGCCGTCGGGGCCTCGGGAGGCCAGGGCGGGGAGCATCCGCTCGACGGCGGCCAGGTCCGATGGCGCCCCGTCGAGGCGGAACTCGCCTCCGATACCGCACATGGCACACACCTCTCATCGGCTGGACCCGCTGGGGGCCGCTGACCGGTCCAGGCTTGGCGGACCGGGTTGCGTCCCGATGACGGGTGGGTCAAGCGTCGGTTACGCCGACGGTTCGTCGGCTCCACCGAGCAGCCAGGTGTCCTTCGACCCGCCGCCGCGCGACGAGTTGACGATCATGCTGCCGGCCGGCGCCACCCGGGTCAGCGCCACCGGCGCGACCTCGGCGGTGTCACCGAGGAACACGAACGCCCGCAGGTCGACGTGGCGGGGAGCCAGCGCCGTGCCGTCGAAGACCGGGTGGGTGGTCAGCGCGATCATCTCCTGAGCGATCCACCGGTGCGGGGCCGCGAGGATCTGCTCCCGGACAGCGTCCAACTCCTCCGCCTCGGCGCGGGGGCCGATCACCACCCGGTCACCGCCGTACCCGTCGACCGGCTTGAGCACCAGCTCGTCGAGCCGGCCCAGCACCTCGGCCCGCTGCTCGGGCAGCCCACACAGGTACGTCGGCACGTCCCCGAGCAGCGGTTTCTCGCCCAGGTAGTACTCGATCAGCCGGGGCACGTACGCGTACAGCGCCTTGTCGTCACCGACACCGTTGCCCAGCGCGTTGGCCAGCGTGAGCCGCCCGGCGTGCACCGCGGCGAGCAGCGGCCACCCCAGCGGCACCCCGTCCGCGCCCGGCGCGTGCAGCAGCGCGTCCTCGTCCATCCGCAGGTAGATCACGTCGACCTCGCGGCGGCAGCCCTCGCGGACCAGCCGGACCCGGCCGTCCTCCACCAGCAGGTCGCTGGTCTCGGTCAGCGGAACCCCCATCTCGTCGGCGAGCAGCCGATGCTCGAACCACGCCGGATCACCGGGGCCGCTGCTGAGCACCACCACGGCGGGGTCGTCGGCCGCGGCGGGCGCGGCGGCGACCAGCGCCCGGTACAGCATCGCCGGCGTCTCGTCGGCGGGCAGCAGATCCTCCGGCACCGGCAGCTCCGGCAGCACCGCCTGGGTCAGCCGACGGTTCTGCACCGCGTAGCCGATCCCGGAGGGCACCCGCAGGTTGTCCTCCAGCACGTACCAGCCGCCGTCCGGGTCCCGCACGAGGTCGGTGCCGGACACCTGGGCGCGGGTGCCCCGCCGGCCCATCAGCGCCCCGGTCGGGCGCAGCCCGGGTGAGGACTCCACCACCCACGCCGGCACCACGCCGTCGGCCACCACGGCCCGGTCGGCGTACACGTCGCGCAGGAACGCGTCGAGGGCGCGGGCGCGCTGCACCAGACCGGTACGCAGGGTCCGCCAGTCGGCGGCGGGCACCACCCGGGGCACCAGGTCGACCGGGAAGAGCCGGGTGCTCGCCTCGCCGGCCACGCTGAACGTCACGCCGCGGGCCCGCTGCTCCTCGTCCCGGTCGTGTTCGCGTTGACGCAGGGCGCCGGCGCCGAGCTGACGCAGGGCCGCGAGCATCGGGGCGTACGCCGGTTGCGGTCCGGCCGGTCCGAAGACCTCGTCGCCGGCGTCGGCGTACGTGGGCAGCGCCGGCGGTGTCGGCGCACCAGGCAGCGGACCTCGGACCCGGCCCCGGGTCTCGTCGAGCAGCAGGTCGACCACGTCGGCCAACCGGCCCCGTCGCTCGTACGCCCGCCGCTGTCGGGCGGCGGAGCTGCCACGTTCCAGCGCGTACCGGGTCAGCTCGCTGACCTGCTCCCAGTCCCCGGTCGCCTCCAGCTGTGGGCGCAGGTCGGTCACCAGGCGGCGGACCGCCTGGGCGGCCGGCACCGGTCGGGCCGACCGGGGCAGGTCGAGCAGGTCACCTTCCAACCCGGAGCGGGCCGCCCGCCACACGGCGGCGCGCAGCACCGGTGGCCGTACGGCCGTGCGCTCCACCCCGGCGCGCAGGGCGGCGACCTCTCGCCGGACGAGCGCCCGGAACAGGCCGGTGAGCAGGACGATGGTCTCCACGTCGGCGTTGGCGTCGGTGATCCGCAGCTCCACTGTGGGCACGTGCGCCGACGGCCGGACGTCGAAATAGATCATGGCGGGGTCGGTGATGGTCTCGGAGGAGATCAGCTCGGCGACCAGCGCCTCGTGGTCCGCGGCACTGGTCACCTCGCCCGGGTCACCGGCGGTGGGCCAACGCTGCCAGACCAGGGACCGGACGCTGGCGTAGCCGCTGTCCTGGCCCATCCAGTACGGCGAACTGGTGGAGAGGGCGAGCAGCACCGGCAGCCACGGCTGGACCCGACGGGTGACCGCCACCGCCAGGTCCCGGTCGGAGACGCCGACGTGCACCTGCGCGCCGCAGATCAACTGCTCCCGGGCGAGCAGCTGGTACTCGTCGAGCATCCGCCGGTAGCGGGAGGTGGGGGTGACGCTGGGGTCGCCGTCGGCGCGCAGCGGCACCGTACCGGCCGCCACGATGCCCAAGCCGGCCCGGTCGGCGACCTGGACAGCCGCCTGACGCAGCCGGGTCAGCTCGGCGCGGATCTCGTCCAGGGTGCGGCAGACCGCGGTGTTGGTCTCCACCACGCTGCGGTGCAGCTCGGCGGTGAACGAGGCCGCCGGCAGCCGGTCGAGCAACTCCCCGGCGCGAGGCACCAACTCCCGGGTGTGCAGGTCGACGACGTGGAACTCCTCCTCCACCCCGATCGTGGCCAGGTCCGCCGTGTCGCCGTCGTCCAGTGACAGGGCCGGGTTCGTACGGGGGGTGGGCGGCGTCCGGCCGTTGCCGGACCGGCCCACCGGCTCGTCGTACGTCGGCGCGTTCGTGGTGTTGTCGGCCATGGTCACCCCGGTTCGCGTGTCGGTGGTCTCGACTGTCCGACGAGCGTTCCCAGGGTTGATACCGGGGGTGTTTCCGGCGCGTTAAGGTGACGCGCCCGTTCTGTCCGGGCTGCTCAGCGACGCGCAGCCGGGTACTCGATGGTCGCGGCGACCCGGTTGGCGGTGGCGGCGCCCAGTTCCCGTTCCGTGAGCCACAGACCCAGGTCGAGCCCGGCCGAGAGCGCGCCAGCGGTGACCCGGTCACCGTCGTCGACCACCCGCTCGTCGAGGACTGTGACGTCGTGGGCGCGCAACTCGTCGTACGCGTTGCGGTTGGTGGTCGCCCGCCGGCCGGTCAGCAGGCCGGCGGCGGCGAGTACCAGCGCACCGGTGCACACCGACGCCATCCACCGCACCGATGGCGCCAGTGCGGCCAGCTTCGCCGGCAGCACACCGCGCTGCGCCTGCGCCCAGGCACCCTCGGGGGCCCGGTTCAGCCATCCGCCACCCGGGACGATCACGCCGTCGGCCTGACTCAGCACCTCGGGCACCTGAAGTTGGACACCACGCATGCTGGTGACCAGCCCCGATCGTTCGACGGCGACCAGCGCCACGTCGAAGCCGGCCATCGACAACACCTCGAACGGCCCGAAGACGTCCAGTTCGTCGAAGCCGTCGAACACCACGATCTCGATTCGCACCCGGTCAGGATGTCCTGTCGAGCGGGCGGCGACGAGTGGCATTCTTGCCATCATGCGTAAGAGTTCCGCCACGCATCGGGTCGTCGTCCTCGCCCTACCGAGGGTTGTCGCCTTCGACCTGACCATCGCGACGCAGGTCTTCGGCCACGAGGGCCACGGCCGGTACGCGATGACGGTGTGCGCACTGGACGGCGGTTCGGTCTCCACCACCACCGCGGGCCTGGAGCTGACCGTCGCCGCGACGCTCGACGCGCTCGACGATGCCGACACTGTGATCGTGCCCGGGTTCCGCCGTGGCCCGGCACCGCCGCGTGCTCTCCGGGCGCTGCGGCAGGCACACGGTCGTGGCGCCCGCGTCGCGTCGATCTGCACCGGCGCCTTCGCGCTGGCCCAGGCCGGTCTGCTCGACGGCCGCCGGGCGACGACCCACTGGGCGCACGCCGACGCGCTCGCTCGCGAGCATCCACTGGTGTTCGTGGACGCGAGTGCGCTGTACGTCGACGAAGGTCAGGTGCTCACCAGCGCCGGACTCGCCGCCGGTCTCGACATGTGCCTCTACCTCCTCGGCCGCGACCACGGGCAGGCCGCCGCCATCCAGCGGGCCCGCCACATGGTCACCCCACTGCACCGAGCCGGCGGTCAGGCACAGTTCATCCCGGTTGCCGTCCCGGGTGAGGACGACGAGTTGGCCGGGGTCATCACCTGGGCGAGCAGCAACCTGCGCCGCCCGATCACCGTCGCGGACCTTGCCCGGCAGGGTGTGATGTCCAGCCGTACGCTGCACCGCACCTTCCAGAGTCGGTTCCGGATGAGCCCACGAGCCTGGCTGATCCAGCAACGACTGCGCGCCGCCTGCACCCTGCTGGAGAACGGCGGGATCACCATCGACGAGGTCGCACGGCGCACCGGCCTGGGCACGGCGACCAACCTCCGTGCGCATTTCCAGCGGGCCTTCGCCACCACCCCTACCGCGTACCGGCGGGCTTTCACACAGTGACCCTCCGACGGCGGCCGTGGCGCGGTCGTGGTGGCGGCCGGTGATGTCGGGGTGTCCCGCCGGCCTGGACACCCCGACATCAGCAGTCTCGATTCGATCAATCACGGTCAAGGAACGGCCGGGATCACCTCATGTTCGCCACCACGAACGGCGCGTGGCCGTGCAGGTAGTTGTTCCACCCGCCGGTCACCGGCGCTCCCGGGCTGAGCAGGTTGGTGGTGTCGGTGCCGACGTCGAGCTTCCAGGCCGTCCAGGAGATGCCGTTCGCCTTCATCCAGTCGATCCAGGACTGTGCCTCCGGCAGGCAGGCCCGGCCGTCGAGGCCGCCATCGGCGTTGCTGGCGCCCCACTCCGTGACGAACAGCGCCAGACCCGCGCGGATCGCCGCGTCACCCTTGGCGCGCAGCGACGCCCCGTGCGTGCAGGAGTAGAAGTGGAGGGTGTACATCAGGTTGGTGCCGGTGACCGGGCTGGCCGCCGCGACGTCCACGTCCTGTGACCAGGTCGGGGTGCCGAGCACGACGATGTTGTCCGGGTCGGCGGCGCGGATCGCGGACACCACCGCCTGGTGGTACGGCTTGATGACGTTGGTCCAGCTGACCTGGAGCGGCTCGTTGTAGGGCTCCCAGATGACGTTGGGCAGGTGGCCGTACCGGCGGGCCAGGTCACCGAAGAACGCCACCGCCTGGGACTGGTTGTTCTGCGCCTCGTGCGCGTGCCAGTCGACGATCACGTAGACCCCGGCGGTGACCGCGTTGTTGATGATGGTCTCCACCTGGGCGCGCGCCTTGGTTGGGTCACTGAGGTACGCCCCCGCCGGCTCCACCCCCATGGCCGCGCGGATCACCTGGAGGTTCCAGTTGTCGCGCATCCAGGTCAACGCCGAGAGGTTCTCGGCGTACGGGGCCGTCTCCCAGTTGAGCCACATGCTGCTGATGCCCCGCAACTGCACCCGCGCGCCGGACTTGTCGCACATCGTGGTGCCGCAGACCCGCAGTTGCCCGTGCCGCTCGACGGGCGTGCCGGTGGTGGGCGGAGGGGTGGTCGGCGGCGGGGTCGTGGGCGGCGGCGTGGTCGGGGGCGGGCCGCCGGCGCAGGACGCGCCGTTCACTGTGCAGTTGACCGGGGTGCCGGTGCCGTTGACGAGGAAGCCGAACGAGGTGGAGGCGCCCGCGGCAAGGGTGCCGTTCCAGGACACGTTGGCGAAGGTGTAGTGGCTGCCCGAGGTCGTCTGCTGCGCGTTCCACGACTGGCTGACGGTCGAGGAGGACGGCAGGTCGAACTCGACCCGCCAACTGCTGATCGGCGCGGAGGTGTCGTTGGTGACGGTGACCTGCCCCTGGTAGCCGTTGCCCCAGTTGTTCGTCACGGAGAACACGGCGGTGGCCGCGCTGGCCGGTGTGGCGGCGACCAGGGCCACCCCACCGGCGAGCAGGCCGGCGACGGCCAGGGTCGTGACAAGTCTCAGTGTGCGCATGCGGAACCCGCTTCGGATCGACAGTGGTGGTCTGAGGCGGGGCGGCGCCTGCGCGCACAATATCGATCAATGCCGATGGGGGCAAGGTGCGGGGCGCCGGCCGGAGAGGGTCGACACCAGCGCCACACCCGCTCCCCGCAATGGGGACCGACCCTGGCCGGGCCGGCCCCGCGGCGCTCAGGCCGCTGGGCGTACCCGGTAGGCCAGGTGGGTGACGCCGTCGCCCTCGACGACGCTGAACGGGCCGTCCAGCTGAAGTGGCGCGATCTTCAGGTCGGCGAAGAGCGGGATGCCGGCGCCGAGCAGGACCGGAACGAGATCGACGTGCACCTCGTCGAGCAGGCCGGCCTCGACGACCTGGGCGGCGATGGTGCCGCCGTTGACCCCGACCTCCTTGTCGCCGGCGATCGACTTCGCCCGGGCGATGGCGCTCTCGATGCCGTCGGTGACGAAGACGAAGGAGTCGCTCTCCGGCTCCCAGCCCTCCGGCACGCGGTGCGTGACCACCACGACGGGCACGTCCATCGGATGCCGGCCACCCCACCCGCCGGTGATGTCGAAGAGCCGCCGGCCGACGACGAGCGCGCCGGTCCGCTCGGTGAGAGCCCGCAGATGCCGGGCGCTCGTGGCGGAGGTTCGAAAGGTCAATTCGGGGTCGGCCGTCGGCGTCTCGACGTCGCCGTTCTCGTACCACTGGAAGAGATACTCGAAGCCACCGTGGGACGCGTCCGCGATGTAGCCGTCCAACGACATCGTCGCCCCGGTCGTCACCTTCGTCATCGATCCACTCCTCGGTCCGTGCCGTGTCGGCTCGTCGGCGAGACCGGTTGTCTCCGGCCCTCAACCCATGGTCGAAGCCGGCGCGACCGTCCTCGACACGTCGGCCGAGCTTTCTCCCAGTGTCAGCCGTGGCCGTCAGGGGCGCAGCGCGTTGAGCACGAGGTCGGCGTATCGGCGCCACACCGCCGGGTCGCGCTCGTCGAGCACGATGAGCTGCCGGACCGCTCCGCAGAGGATGACGCGGATGTCCAGCTCCCCGGCGTCCGGGCGGATCTTGCCGGACGCTCGGGCCGCCGCCACCAACTGCCCGATCAGGCCCAGGATGCGCGCGGCGGGCACCAGCCTGCCCTCGAAGAACGCGTCGGCGAGGACCCGGTCGCGGGCGAGGCGTCCGAACAGGTCGGGCACGAAGGAACACCACTCCCGGTACGCGTCGGCGCCGTCGAGCGCCGCGCGGGTGCGCTGCTCCAGCTCCTGAAACTGCCGCTGGACGACCGCGACGATCAGGTCTTCCTTGCTGGGGTAGCTGCGGTACACCGTCGCGCGGCCCACCCCGGCCCGCTCCGCCACCTGCGGCACCGTCACCTGGAGACCCTGCTCGCTGAAGAGCTCCCGGGCGGCGGCGATGACCCGCTCCTGGTTGCGACGGGCGTCCAGACGCCGATGGGAAGCGTCCGGGTCGCTCGGCGTCGGTGCGGTCATGGCCTCAGTCTGCCCGCTCGGTCTCGTTGGTCAGCAGCGGCTCGTCGCCGTACACGGTGGTGAGTTCGACGTTGAGCACCGTGGCCACCCGGCCGAACGACCAGTAGTAGCCGATCACCTGGAGCACCTCGACGATCTCGCGCTCGCTGAGGATGTGCCGCACCTGGTCGAAGAGGTCGTCGGGAACGCGCGGTGACCGCACCACCTCGGCGGCGAACCGGATGAGCGTCCGGTCGTACCCGGAGAGGTCCGGGTTGTCGATGTCCCGACTGCTGATGATCTCGCGGGTGCGCTCGTCGACGCCGGCCGCCCCGGACATCGGAGCGTGCTGGGCCGCCACGAACTCGCACCCGGTGTACTCGGCCACTGTGAGGATGACCAGTTCCCGCGAGCGGGCGGGCAGCTCCAACGAGCTGAACTGCGCCCTCGCGAGCTGGATGAACAGTGCCACCGTGCCGACCGAGTGGGTCAGCATCTTGACCATCGGGTCGGGCGGCAGGGCGGACAGGACGTCCCGGACGTCGGCCGGGATCGCGTTCGGGTCGGGGTCGGCAAGGCGGGGCATGGCTTCTCTCCTGCGGTGGTCGTCGAGACGGTTCAGGCGGGCAGGTCGAAACCCGTCTCACTGAGGTGGCGGAAGCGGCCGTCCTCGGCGTACGTCCCGAAGATGGCGATCTCCCGCTGGGCGGTCGACCCGTCGGCCAGGGTGATCTCGTAGACGTGTCGTTCGGCGTAGCGGGGACCGTCGCGCAGCTCGTCGAGGACCCGCACGGTGCCGCTGACGATCTGACCGCGTACCCGGGTCACCATCTCGACGAATCCGGCCCGGTCGAGGGTCTCGCCGTCGCTGCGGTGGGTGTAGTCGGGGGCGTAGAACTCGTCGAGCGCCTCGGTCAGGTCGCGCGTCGGCTCGAAGACCACCGCGCGCAGGGCGTCGCTGATCCGTACCGGGGTCATGGGGCTCCTCGTGGGTCACTGTCGAGCGCATCCGGACTCGCAGGTCCGCTTAGCGCCCACCGTACCGGACTCCCGAGTCCGCTTACGGTGAGAGTCGTCACGTACCCGGGGCCCAGCTGCGCCCGCCACCGCGGGTGCGACTCGGCCGGTCCGGTCGTAGCGTGGGGCGCATGCGAACCACCACGCTGGGCAGCACCGGTCCCGAGGTCGGCGTCATCGGCCTCGGCTGCATGGGCATGAGCCACGGCTACGACATCACCGGCCCTCGCGACGACGACACGTCGATCTCCGTCATCCGACAGGCACTGGACCTGGGCGCGACGCTGATCGACACGTCGGACGTGTACGGGCCGTACACCAACGAGGAGCTGGTCGGGCGAGCGCTGGCCGACGGTCACCGGGAGCGGGCCGTACTGGCCACGAAGGTCGGCCTGGTGGCCACCTCCCCCACCGGTGGTCCCGGCAACTCACCGAAGATCGGCAACAACGGCCGCCCGGAGCACATCCGCGCGGCGATCGACGAGAGTCTGCGCCGGCTCGGCACCGACCACGTCGACCTCTACCAGCTGCACCGGGTCGACCCGGAGGTGCCCATCGAGGAGTCCTGGGGCGCGATGGCCGAGGTCGTCGCGGCGGGCAAGGCCCGGCAGATCGGGTTATCCGAGGTGACTGTCGCGCAGATCGTGCGGGCCCAGGCGGTGCACCCGGTGGCGTCGGTGCAGTCCGAGCTGTCACTGTGGACGCGCGACCCGTTGACCGAGGTGTTGCCGTACTGCGCCGAGCAGGGCATCGCCTTCCTGCCGTTCTCCCCGCTCGGTCGCGGTTTCCTCGCTGGCCGGTTCACCTCGTTCGACGACCTGCCCGCCGACGACTTCCGGCGCGGCCTGCCGCGCTTCCAGCAGGACGCGCTGCGCGCCAACCTCGCCATCGTCGCCCGGGTCCGGGAGATCGCCGACCGGGCGGGCTTCAGCCCCGCGCAGGTCGCCCTCGCGTGGGTGGTCGCCCAGGGCCAACAGGTCATCCCGATCCCCGGCACCAAGACCCCGAAGTACCTGGTGGACAACTGCTCGGCCGCTGACGTGCGCCTCAGCGCCGAGGACCTGGCCGACCTGGACGCGCTGCCCGCACCCGAGGGTGGCCGCTACTGAGACTCTGGCGGCCCGGCACCACGCGGCCGGGCCGCCACCGGCGGGCCGAACCTGACCCCGACACCTGGCGAGTAGAGCGCGCTGACCGGCGGCCCGACCGGTGCCGGCAGCCCGGCGGCGGCGACCAGCTCGTCATCCAGGTGCAGCACCTCGGCCCGGTGCAGCGGCCAGCTCGGATGCCAGTTCGGCAGGTGCAGCGTGCGCCCGTACGCCCGGGTGTGCAGGCCCCACCGGGCGGTGACGAAGTGTTCGAGCGGGGTCGGCTCGACGATCCGCTCCCCCACCCGCACCACCATCCGGCTCGTCGTGCCCGCCGGCCCCGGCCAGCGCCGCCGGCAGCGGTAGGTGCGACGGTCGCCGTCGCGATCCAACCGCATCGACGACCAGAGGTACGGCAGGCGCAGCGTCGCCCGCGCCACCAGCACGGGCAGCAGGCGGGACGCGTCGAGCGACCGGAACACGACCGCTCGGCGGCCGGCGTCGTCGACCGAGTAGAGCCGGACGTTGGTCTCCCAGAAGGTGCCGAAGTACGGCACCCCCGGGCCACGGCCGAAGCCCAGCCCGACCATCCGGAAACCGATCAGGCCCACGTAGCTGACCCCCTGCACCGTGTCCGGGCGGGTGCCGGCGGGCAGCAACGGCGCGACGACTTCCGGAGCGACGGCCCAGTGCAGGAAGGTGAGGTCCTCCCAGCGCTGGCGCAGGAGCGCCCAGGGGAACGCCTGCCGGGGCGCGTGGTCGACCGGTTCGGGGTGCACGCTCCCATAGTGGCCCAGGCGGTGGGCCGGCGTGGCCTCAGGCGTGCGGACCGACACTGACCGTGCCGATGGTCAGCGACGCCTTGCCCTCCAGGATCTCGCCGACCCGCTCGACCTCCTCCCCCAATGCCCGCTGCTGGGCGGCATCGAGCGTCCGCAGCGGCTCGACCGTGACACGGATCGAGCGGCCGGAGCGGCGTTGATGCCACACGCCGGCGACCACCCCGTCGACCAGCAGCACCGGATAGTTACCGGCCTGGCCACCGGCGAGCGCCCGCTCGGCGGCGGCACCGGGGAAGAGCTGTTCGCGGGGGTGGCAGCCGACCGCGTACGCGTCGAAGTACGGCAGCAGCCGCAACCCGGACGGCCGGTCGTCGGGGAATTCGGTGTCGTCGGCGGCCACCCAGGCCCGGGTGCCCTCCACCGTCAACTCGGTCAGGTCCAGCGAGTCGAACAGCAACGTCGCCCACCCCGGCGCCACCGCCAGCCACCGGGCGAACTGTGCCGGGGTGGCCGGCCCGTACGCGTGCAGGTAGCCGCGGGCGAGGGCGGCCAGGGCGGCGGGACCGGGCATCGGCGCGAAGTCGGGCAGCCAACGGGTCGGGCTGGTGTACGTGCTGACCCGACCGCGATTCGCGCCGAAGCAGACCACACCGGCCCGGGTAGCGGCGGTCATCGCGGCGATCCACCGGGGCCACTTGTCCTGGAACGCCTCCATCACCAGGTCGCCAGCCCACGGGCCGGTTCGGGCGACGATCTCCTCGGTCAGCTCGGCGGTGGTCAGGTCGGCCTCGGCGACCGCGTCGGCGATGGCCGCGAGGACCTGCTCGGTCTGCCGGGGCGTCAGCAGGACCACACTCCGCTCCCACGACGGGGCCGGCAGCGCGGACAGGGCGCCGACCCACATCGGCAGGTCCGCCGCGGCGAGCAGGTGCACCGTCCCCCGCGGCCCGCGGGTCTTGACCAGGGTGCGGTCCGTCCACAGTGCCCGGCGCACCAGGGCGCGGGTCGTGCCCGGCACCCGCAGTCCGATGGACAGCTCGGCGGCCGACGCGATCTGGGCGTGCGCGCCGCAGATCGCCGACACCACGTCGGCGACGCTACCGGCGTCCGGTGCCGCGCCCGCCGCCGAGGTGCAGAGCCGGTGTCGCGCAAGCCGTCGGGCGGACACCTGCGCCCAGCTCAGTTCGGTCATCGCAGGCCCCTGAAGAACGCGCGGATGTCCGCGGCGTGCGCCAGCGGCTCATCCATCGCCACGAAGTGGCTGCCCGGGTTGCCCTGCGGCCAGTGGACGATGGTGTTGTCCCGCTCGGCGAGCCGGCGCATCAGCGCGGAGCCGCCGCCGTACACGCCGGACGGCACCCGCCGCTGGCCCGTGGGCCAGGCGAAACCGCCATCGTCGGAGACGGTGAGTCGCTCGTACATGGGCCACGATGACGTTCCCGATGTGCCGGTGAGCCAGTAGAGGCTCACATTGGTGAGCAGGTGGTCCCGGTCGATGGCCTGCTCCGGCGTCGGCACCGTCATGGTGAACTCCTTGAACTTCTGCATCATCCAGGCCAGCAGCCCGACCGGCGAGTCGTTCCAGGCGTACGAGAAGGTCTGCGGCGCTGCCCGCAGCAGCGCGTGATGGTCGACGCCACCGCTCATCCACTGCTGCATCTGCTCCCACTCGGCGCGTTCCGCCGTGCTCATGTCCGGCACGTCGGCGGCGGTCGGAAAGCCGAACCCGCCGTCGATGTGCACGCCGACGACCTGCTCCGGTGCCACCGCCGCCACCCGTGGCGCGATGTACGCGCCGAGGTCGCCGCCCTGGGTGCCGTAACGGTGGTAGCCGAGGCGGGCCATCAGCTCGACCCACATCCGGGCGAGCCGGTCGATCGTGAACCCGGCCGGCGGCGCCTGCGAGAAACCGTAGCCGGGCACCGACGGCACCACCACGTGAAACGCCTGCGCGGGATCCCCGCCGTGAGCGCGCGGGTCGGACAGTGGGCCAATCAACTCGGTGAACTCGACCACGGAGTTCGGCCAGCCGTGTGTCAGCAACAACGGCAGCGCGTCCGGCTCCGGCGAGCGGACGTGCAGCAGGTGCACGTCCAAGCCGTCGATCTCGGTGACGAGCTGGGGGAAGTCGTTCAGACGCGCCTCGTGGGCCCGCCAGTCGTAATCATTCGCCCAGTACTCGGTCAGCTCGCGCAGGTACTCCACCGGCACCCCACGGCTCCAGCCGGTGCCGGGCAACGAGCGGGGCCACCGGGTGCGGGAGAGCCGGTCACGCAGGTCGTCGAGGTCGGCCTGCGGAATGTCGATGCGAAATGGCGTCATGGCGGGAACGCTACGGCCCATATAGGACAGGTTCTGGCACACATCGCTGGCATTGTGGAACCATGTCCGACACCCCCGCCCGACTGCTGGGCCTGCTGTCGCTGTTGCAGACGCCCCGCGAGTGGCCCGGCAGCGAGTTGGCCACCCGGCTCGGCGTCAGCCTGCGCACCATCCGCCGCGACGTGGAGCGATTGCGCGACCTCGGCTACCCGGTGCAGGCGACGATGGGCGCCATCGGCGGATACCGCCTGGTCGCCGGCAAGGCGATGCCGCCGCTACTGCTCGACGACGACGAGGCGGTGGCGATCGCAGTCGGTCTGCGCACCGCCGCCGGTCACGCGGTGGCCGGCATCGAGGAGGCCTCGGTACGGGCGCTGGCGAAGCTCGAACAGGTGCTGCCGTCCCGGCTGCGGCACCGCGTCAGCGCGCTGGGCGCTGCCACCGAGCCGCTGCTCACCTGGGACCGACCGACTGTCGACCCCGAACACCTGAGCGCGCTGGCCGCCGCCGTCAACAATCGTGAGCAGCTGCGGTTCACCTACCGCCGCCGCGACGGCGTGGACACCGAACGGCTCGTCGAGCCGTACAAGTTGGTGTCGGCGGGTCGGCGCTGGTATCTGGTGGGATACGACAACGACCGCGACGACTGGCGGATCTTCCGGCTCGACCGGATCACCGACCTGCGGCCCACCCGGACCCGGGTCGCCGCCCGGCAACTGCCGGCGTCCGACGCCGCATCGTTCATGACGGAGAAGCTGCTGGAGCTGACGCCCGTCTACCGGGCGGTGGTGACGCTGCACGCGCCGATCGAACGGATGGCGGGCCCGCTCGGTGGCGCCGGCGTCGATCTGGAGCCGATCGACGCGACCTCGTGCCGGCTACGCAGCAACGCCGACACCCTGGAGTGGCTGGCGTGGCGCCTGCTGACCCTCGGTTGCGACATGGAGGTGCACGAGCCGCCGGAGCTGATCGCGCACCTGCGGCAGATCGGCACCCGCGCGACCCGCGCCGCCAGCCCGACCGCAGCGTAGGACGACCAACCGGCCCGGGACATCGGCACGCCGGTCCGCCGTACGCTTGATGGAGCACAAGCGTTCAGAACAGGCGCTTCGGGGAGGAACTGGGCGTGACGCAGAGCGACGGGGAGCTGGTCGTGCTCGCGCAGGCGGGAGACGCGGCTGCGCTGGGGGCGCTGCTGGCCCGGCACGAGGCCGGGATGCGGGCCGTCGCGCTGAGCGTCCTCGGTTACGGGCCGGACGCCGAGGACGCGGTGCAGGACGCGATGGTCGTCGCCCTACGTCGCATCGGCGAAGTCCGCGACCCGAACGCCGTCGGCCCCTGGTTGCGGGCCATCGTCCGCAACAACAGCCGGATGGCGTTGCGCGGGCCCAGAGCCGTCCCGGTCGCCGAACCCGAGTGGTTCACCCGCCCCTCCGACACACCCACCCCGGAGGAGGCACTGGACCGGGCTGCGATGCGCGACTGGGTGTGGCACTCCATCGGGCAACTGTCCGAACCTGACCGGCTCGTCACCCTGCTGCGGTACTTCAGCGACGCGTCCTCGTACGAGCAGATCGCGGCCGTGTGTGGCGTGCCGGTCGGCACCGTCCGCAGCCGCCTCAGCCACGCCCGCCGGGCGCTCGCCGGTGGCCTGCGGACGGCGGCGGACGCGGCGCACACGGACGTCGGCGCCTCGAACGACTCGCGGTGGCGAGAGGGCCGGGACATGATCACCACGGCGATGGGCGGCGACTTCGAGCGGGTGGTCCGCGAGAGCTGGTGGCCGGACGCCGAGATGATCGTGCCCGGCGGCCCGCGCGGTGGCCGGGACCTGGCGATCAGTGGCATGAACCGCGACCTGGCCGCCGGGGTACGTCAGCGGTTGCGCAACGTGGCGGCCAGCGGCGACGTGCTGATCTGGGAGACCGACCTGATCAGCCCACCCGACGACCCGGAGCACTGCCCACCCGCAGCGCTGTGGTTGCAGGTGCTGCGCGAGGGCCGGGTACGCCAACTCACCCTCTTCCACCCCGTCCCGGCGCTGGTCTGAAAAAACTTCCCCGGCCGAGCGAACTTTTGCCTCGACCCGCGCATCTGGTCCGTGTCATGCACCAGTTGCCGTGTCGGCGGACGCCGCGCGGGTCTCGGATCGGGAGATAGTTCATGGGTTCCACCAGCCACGACGTCAGCGCCCTCGCACCCGGTGCCCACACGTTCACAGTGGATGGCGTTCGGCAGGTCTACCACGTCGCCGGCACCGGCCCGGTCTGCGTGGCGCACTCCGGCGGCCCGGGCATCGAGTGGGCGTACCTGCGGACGCCCAGCCTTGAGACGCACTTCACAATGGTCTACGTCGAGCCGGTGGGCACGGGCGCGTCGGGGCCGCTCGACAACGCCGACGATTACCGTCTCGACACGTATGTCCGGTTCCTGCACGCCGTCGTCGAGCACCTCGGCGAACCCCGGGTCTACCTCCTCGGGCACTCGCACGGCGGTTTCGTCGTCCAGCGGTACGCGCTCGCCCACCCGGACCGGATCGCCGGCCTCGCCCTCTACGACACCTCGCCGGTCACCGGCGCCGAGTTCTGGGGCGAGGCCATGGCCGGCCTCGCCGCCTACCCGCAGCGGCACCCGGACCGGCCGGAGGCGGCGGCGGTCCCGGCTGCCTTCGCGCAGATCGGCGGCGCGACGGACGACGAGTCGTTGGGGGCCGCTCTGCGCGCCGCCCTGCCGGTGTACTTCGCGGACTTCTGGGGCCGACAGGACGAATTCGCCCCGTTTCAGGCGGCCGTCCGGATCTGGGCGACGCCGGCCGGCGCGCAGGACCCCACGCCCTTCGACGTACGGGGAAACCTCGGTGAGATCACCGTGCCCGTCGTGGTGATCGTCGGGGCGTACGACTTCATATGTGGCCCCCGCTGGGCCGAGCAGTTGCACGCGGGGCTTCCGGATTCGCGGTTGGTGACGCTGGGGCGAAGCGGACACTTCGCGCACATCGAGCAGCCGGTGGAGTTCACCGACGCCGTGGCGGAGCTGCTGAAGCGTTGACCCATCGCGGCGCCGCCCGCCCCGAGGTCCGTTCGTCACAGCGGGCAGGCCTCGGGGTGGGGGCGCGTTGCACGGTCATAGGCTGAGCGCTTTGCTGCACCGTGACGAAGAGGAGACCGCCGTGAGCCAGACCGAACGGATGGATTCCGTCGACGAGTGGAACGTGGCCGAGGACGACGGCGTCCTGGACGCCTCCGACACCCTCGACGACAACCGGGTCGGCGACCCCCTCGACACCGGCATCATCGCCGAGGACCACTGGACGGCGGCAAACCGGTTCGGCACCACGCCGGCCGAGGAGCGGGCGGGCGAGTCCTTGGAGCAACACCTCGCCCAAGAGGTGCCGGATGTCGACCCGTACGCCGAGGGTGGCGACGACGAGGACGAGCTGACCCGCCGGGGATACGAGGCGGAGGCGCGCGCCGGCCGTCTCGTCGCCTACGACGAGGGCGTCCGAGAGGACGACGAAGCCGAGTCGGTGGCGTGGGACGCCGGCATCGACGCGGGTGCCGCCAGCGCGGAGGAAGCGGCGATCCACCTGGTCGAGGACCCGGACGGGCCCGGCGACGGGCCGTTGCGCTGACGCCGTACCCGCCGCGCTCGGCACCTCATCGGGTGCCGAGCGCGGCGGGGTCGGTCAGTGGATGACGACGGGCGTCCTGACCTGCTCGCCCTGCGGGTCGTCGAGCTGCGCCGGCTGACGTCGGCGCGGCAGGAACGCCGCCGGGATGATCGTGAGCACGACCAGCGCGAAGGCGACCCAGAACGTGCTGGCGAACGACTTGGCGGCGAAGTCGAGCCCGCGCTCGATGAGCGACGGGTCCACCGGCATCTGCTGAAGCAGCTCCGGCCGCTGCTGGGAGGCGATGGCCAGCCCGGCTTCGGTGACCGGCTTGCCACTCTCGTCCACCAGGCCGGGGATCGGCCGGGAGCCGTTCAGCTCGTTGGTGAGAATCACCGACATCACGGCGGCGCCGACCGAGCCGCCGATCTGCTGGAGGATGTTGACCAGCGTCGAGCCGCGGGCCACGTCGTTGGCCGACAATGTCCGCAGCGCCGACGTCATGATCGGCATCATCGTGCCGCCCATGCCCAGGCCCATCACGAACAGCGACCCACCGAGCAGCCAGTACGAGGTCTGCGGGTCGACCTGGGTGAAGCCGAAGAACCCGACGACGATGAGCCCCAGCGCGAACGGGACGGTCCGCCCGATCGGCACCCGGTCGGCCAGCGTGCCGGCGATCGGCATGGTGATCATCGCGCCGATGCCCTGCGGGGCCATCAGCAGACCCGCGGCCAGCGTCGACTCACCGCGCACCTGGAGGAAGTAGCTCGGGAACAGCAGCCCGGCGCCCATGAACGCGATGATGAACACGAACATCGTCACCGACGCGATGGTCAGGCTGCGGTTGCGGAACAGCCGCAGGTCGAGCAGCGGGTGCCGGGGCTTGAACGAGTAGAGCACGAACGCCACCACCAGCGCGCCGCCGACCAGCATCGGGGCCCAGACCTTGGTCTCGGCGAAGGTGCCCGTCTCCGGCAGGGACGAGACGCCGTAGAGGAAGAGGGCGAGGCCCGGCGAGAGCATGAGCATGCCGACGAAGTCGAACGACTCGGACGGCTCGGGCGCGTCCTTCGGCAGCGCGACCTGCGCGTAGATCAGGGCGATGACGCCGATCGGCAGGTTGATCAGGAAGATCCAGTGCCAGCTCGCGGTGTCGATCAGCCAGCCACCGAGGATCGGGCCGCCGATCGGCCCCAGCAGCATCGGGATGCCGAGGACGGCCATCAACCGGCCGATCCGGTGCGGCCCGGCCGCCCGGGTCATGATGGTCATGCCCAGCGGCATGAGCATGCCGCCACCGAGGCCCTGAAGGACGCGGTAACCGATCAGTTCGCCGATCGTGTCGGCCATGGCGCAGAGCCCCGACCCGATCGTGAACAGAGCCAGCGCCACCATGTAGAGCCGTTTTGTGCCGAACCGGTCCGCCGCCCACCCGCTGAGCGGGATCACGGTGGCGAGAGCCAGGGTGTAGGCGGTCATGGTCCAGGCGACGCGGGCGTAGGACGCATCGAACTCGCTCTGGAATTTGGGCAGCGCCACGCTGACCACCGTCACGTCGAGGATCGACATGATCGCGCCAATGACCACGACGCCGGCCACCTTGAGCACCGCGCCGTCGAGTTTGTCCGAGGTCGCGAGGGATTGCTGTGTCACTAACTCTCCTGAAGTCGATTGAGCCGGCCGATGGTGGGCGGTGGCGGCGATGCCGCGCCAACCGGGCGCGGGGCGCGAGGTGCCAGGACGACGACGCGCGCAGGAAGACTAACCGCCAGCTGTGACGATTCGCCGCCGGATTTCGTGACCGCCCGACCGCGTATCCGATCGGCCGTGCGACTGTGGCCGGACGTCGGGGTGGCGATCAGCCGGCAGAACCGCGAGCTAGAAGCGGGTCGCGGTTCGGATCAGCGCGGTGAGGGCAGGCGCAGCCCCCGTCCCGCAGCACCAGAGCTCGCCGGAGAGGGCCGGTGATGAGACGACGTTGTCGACCGAGGTCGAGTGGTTGGCCTGCTCCGCTGAGGACGGCGGGAAGGATCGTGGCGTCGCAGGCGAGACGGCGCACGGCCGCGGGGGTGAGGTGCAGGCCGGTGTCGAGGGTGCCGGTGAGTCGCAGGCGGCCGTCGGTGAGGGTGGAGAGCGTGAGGTGGCGGTCGCGGGTGGCGCGGCGGGCCTCGGCATCCAGGGCGGCTTTGGCGGCGGCGTCGGCGATGTCGGGTGCGACGTGGTCGAGAGGGTGGGATCGAATTGCCCGGCCCACTCGACGAGCACTCCGAGGGCTTTGTCAGCGACCTCGGGACCGGCGGCGGTCTGCACGCTGTCGACCGTGTCGGCGATGACCCGGGCCTGATCCAGGGTGACGTGGCCATCGGCCGTGCGTGGCGTACCCCGGGGTTGCCGGTGTCCAGCACGGCGGCGAGGTCGACGAGGCGGCGGGCGGCCGGGATGGTGAGGCGTAAGCGTTCGCGGAGCCAGACCGCGGTGGAGGAGGCGCCCTGCGCGGTGGCGGTGCCTCGGCCGTCGAGCTCACGGATCAGGGCCACCTTCACTGCGGCGAGACGCTGCTCGATGCGGTACGCGGTGTCGAGCGCGGCGGTCAGCTCGCCCTCGGACTGTGCCCAGGTGGCCGTATCGGCACAGCCGTGATGGCGCCCTCTGCCTGCGTCAACTCTTCGACCACGACCCAAATCTAGAACAGGAGTTCGACGCCTTCAGTCATCGTGATCGATCTGGCTGCCATGACCGGCAGAGAACTAGTTGCTGCGCTTGCTGGCGTCGAGGGCAGCCTGCTCCACTCGCTGGTGGTGGTCCAGCCACCATGACTCGTCCACGGGAGGCAGGTTGTCGTTCCTGGGCAGCAGCCCGGCCGCGCCGTCGATGAGTTCGCGCACGATGTCAGCGTGGCCGGCGTGCCGTTGGGTTTCCGCGATGACGTGGACCAGGACGTGGTGCAACGTGACCGCCGCATCGCCCCACCACGGCACGCGGCCGACCTCATCCAGAGCGAGGGCTTCAATGGTGGTGTCGGCGTGGGCGATCGCGCGACGGTACAGTGCGACGATCTCCTCGCGGGTCTCATCCGCGGTCGCCCACATGTCGGCATTGGTCTCCGCCCCGTCGCCGACATACGGCAACTCCTGCTCGAACGGTCGGCCGAACACGGCGCCGAAGTAGAGGATCTCCATGGCCGCCGAGTGCTTCACCAAACCGAGCAGGTTGGTCGCAGTCGGGGTCAACGGACGCCGAATATCGTATTCGCCGAGCCCGTCGAGCTTCCACAGCAGCGAGTCGCGGCCGCCCTTCAAGTAACTGTGCAGGTCTGCCTTCATCGCGGCACTATGGCATCCGACTGGGTGTCGGCGTTGCCCCGGACGATCCGACGTGAGGTCTAGCTCGGCTAGGCGGTGACCACCGGCACGGCGGCGGTGAGCGCCCAGTCGTGCCCGATGTCGGCGGCCGCGCGCAGCAACTTCGGAAGGTGCTCCTCGCGCAGGGTCTCCAGCGAGGTCTCGGCGGCGTGCACTGTCACGTTGATGGCGGCGACGACCCGCCCGTCGCCGTCGCGTACGCCGGTGGCGACGGACCGGATGCCCGGCGCCAGGTCCTGGTCGGCGAGCGCCCAGCCCTTCGCCCGGACCTCGCGCAGCACGGCGTCGAGGTCGCCCGGCGCGGGCTGCCAGCGCGGCGTGATGCCGGAGCGGCTGGGCTCGGCGAGGACGGTCTCCAGCGTGTCCGGTGGGAGGGCCGCGAGCAGGACCTTGCCCATCGACGTCGCGGGTGCCGGGAAACGGGTGCCGATGGTGACGCCCAGAGTGACGATCTTGGGGACGGCCACCCGGGCGACGTAGACGATGTCGCTGCCGTCGAGCTGGGCCATCGAGGTCGACTCGTTGGTCTGCGCGACGAGCTTCTCCATGTGCGGCCGGGCCACGTCCCACATGTTCAGCGCGTTGACGTACGCCATCCCCAGCTCCAGGACGCGCGGGGTGAGGGTGTGGCCGCGGCCGACCGCGCGGACGTAGCCCAGCGATTCGAGCGTGATGAGGATGCGCCGGACGGTGGGGCGGGCCAGGCCGGTGGCGGCGGCGAGCTCGCTGAGCGTCATCGAGGGGCAGGCGGGACGGAAGGAGCGCAGGACGTCGAGGCCACGGGCGAGAGCCTCGATGAAGTCGGGCCCGGCGCCCCTTCCGTTGTCACTCATGTCCTTAATGCTTCCATTGCGCCGACCCGGCGTCCCACTCGGTGTACTGGTACGGGTTCTCCAGGATCGCGGTCTCGGGGACGTCCGGGTTCATGCCCCGCTGCCACGCCTCCTCCCCCATCGCCTCGCGGAGGTGATCGATGGTCGACGCCACAGCTGCCCGCGCGGCGGCGAGGTCGACGCCGACGAGGCGACCGTCCCGCTTCACGACCCGGCCACCCACCAGCACGGTGTGCACGTCGGCACGCTGGGCCTGGAAGACAACGTGACCGTGCGGGTTCAGGATCGGGAACATCGCCGGCGAGGCGTCGTTCTTGATCAGGACGACGTCGGCCTGACGCCCGGGGGTGAGGGCGCCGATCATGGCGTCCATGCCGAGCGCGCGGGCGCCGCCTCGGGTGGCCCACTCGACGACCTGCTCGGCGCGCAGGTGGCAGTGGGTGATGGTCTCCTGCTTGGCGTGCGCCTCCAGGTGCTCCCGGGAGCGGTCCGCGCCGAGCGTGCTCCGCATCGCGGAGAAGAGGTCGCCGCTCCACCACACGCTGGTGTCCATCGACAGCGATACCGGGATGTCGTGGTGGCGCAGCTGCCAGGGGGGTGGGTAACCCTGGCCGGCGCTCTGCTCGCTCTCGGTGGAGACGGAGACCGAGCCGCCGGTCGCGGCGATCCGGTTGTACGAGTCCTGGGTGAGCGTCGCCGCGTGCACGTACACGGTCGAGGGGTTCATGAACCCGTTCTCGTGCATCAGTCGGATGCCGTCGTCGTTGGTGGCGCCCCACACGCCCGCGTGGGTGGTCACCGCGACGCCCAGCTCCCGGGCCACCTCGAACGCGGCCCCTTCCGGGAAGGCGGGGTCGCCGGTGACGTCGAACGCCAACTGGAAGCCGGCCAGCTTGCCACCGTCGACGCGGCGGCGGTGGAAGTCGCGGAACTCCGGCGAGGTGGCCCACTCCCACGGCCCCTGCTGGATGTTGCCGTAGGCGAGCACGAACCGTCCGTCGACCGCCTCCAGGGCGTCCACGGCGGCGTCGGCGTGCTCGGGTGTCTGCAACCCGTGCGACCAGTCGACAGTGGTGGTGACGCCGGCGTCGATCGCCTCGATCGCGCCGAGCAGGTTGCCGGCGTAGACGTCCTCGGGCCGGAACAGCCTGCCCGACTCGAGGTAGTACCAGACGAAGTACTGGGTCAGGGTCCAGTCGGCGCCGTACCCGCGCATCGCGGTCTGCCACAGGTGCCGGTGGGTGTCGACCATGCCGGGCATGAGGATGCCGTCGGTGGCGTCGATCTCCAGGGCGTCGTCGGGTGCGGTGAGGCCGACGCCGACCTGCGCGATCCGGCCGCCGATGACCAGCACGTCGGCGCCGGGCAGCACCGTGTGCGCGTCGTCCATGGTGAGAACCAGGCCGTTTCGGAAGACCACCGGCCGGTCGGTTGCGCTCATTCGCCACCCATTCCTTTCGGAGTACGAGGGGAATCCGGACTGTTGTCCGCTGTGCGGCCAGCCCGAGTGGCGCAAGCGTGGTCCCGGTCACCATTCGTGTCAAGAGTGTGGTCCCGCGCCACAAACGCACCGTTGACACGCACGGTGCGGTATCGCAAGCTGTCCCGGCGGACAGGTGTCCGCAGAACGGGCGGGAACATGGTGCAGCAATCGACAGGCCCACTGGCCGGCCTGCTCGTCGCGGACTTCTCCCGGATCCTCGCCGGGCCGTACGCGACGATGCTCCTGGCCGACCTGGGCGCCCAGGTGATCAAAGTGGAGAGCCCCGGTGGCGACGACACCCGCACCTGGATGCCGCCCACCCGCGACGGGGTCTCGACGTACTACCTCGGCATCAACCGCAACAAGCGGTCGGTCGCCCTGGATCTCAGGAAACCCGACGACCTGGCCGCCGCCCAGGAGTTGGCCCGCCGCGCCGACGTGCTGATCGAGAACTTCCGGCCCGGTGGCCTCGCCCGGTTCGGCCTCGACTACGACACCATCACCGCGAACAACGACAAGATCGTGTACGCGAGCATCAGCGGCTTCGGCACCGGCGCCGGTAGGGACTTCCCCGGCTACGACCTCATGGTGCAGGCCATCTCGGGTCTGATGAGCCTCACCGGCGACCCGGACGGCTCGCCGTACCGCGCCGGGATCTCCGTCTTCGACGTGATGGCCGGGCTGCACGCCAGCATCGGCATCCTCGCCGCGCTGCACCACCGTGGCGAGACCGGACGAGGGCAGCACGTCGAGGTCAACCTGCTCAGCTCGGCACTGTCCGGGTTGGTCAACCACTCCAGCGGCTACGTCGCCGGCGGCACCGTCCCGTTCCGGATGGGCAACGCGCACCCCAGCCTCTTCCCGTACGAGCCACTGCCCACCGCCGACGGCGAGCTGATCGTCATCGCCGGCAACGACGGGCAGTTCCGCAAGCTCTGCCAGGTGCTCGACCTGCCCGCCCTGCCGGACGACAGTCGTTTCGGCCGCAACCAGGACCGCACGGCCAACCGCGAGCAACTGCGACCCCTGCTGGTCGAACGCCTCGCCAAGCGGACCAAGGACGAGTGGTTCCGGGACCTGCTCGCCGCCGGCGTCCCGTGCGCGCCGATCAACACCATCGACGGCGGTGTGGCGCTCGCCGAGGAGCTGGGGCTCGACCCGGTCGTCACCGTCGGCGACGTGCCCGGCGTCCGCAACCCCATCACCTTCTCCGACACCCCGGCCCGGTACGAGCTGCCGCCACCGGGGCTCGACGAACACGGCGAGGAGATCCGCGCGTGGCTGAAGAGCTGAGCTTCCCCACCGGGATCGGCACCTCCGATCCGACCACCATCTCCCTGCTCGGGCAGGACCTGGCCGCCGACCTGATGGGTACGGTGGGCTTTGGCGAGCTGGCATACTGGCTGGTCGCCGGCCGCCGTCCCACCCCGGGTGAGGTACGGGTCTTCGAGGCGGTGCTGGTGGCCCTCGCCGACCACGGCTTCACCCCGACGGCGATCGCCGCCCGGCTGACGTACCTGTCCGCTCCCGAGTCGTTGCAGGGCGCGCTCGCCGCCGGCCTGCTCGGCGGCGGCTCCCGCTTCCTCGGTGTCACCGAGGACTGTGGACGCTTCCTCGCCGACACGCTCGCCCAGGCCGGCGAGGTGACCGACTACGACGCGGTGGCGCTCGACGCGGTCACCCGGGCCAAGCAGGAGCGTCGACTGGTCCCCGGGCTCGGGCACCCCGTGCACAAGGAGCAGGACCCGCGCACCCCCGTGCTGATCCGGATCGCCAGCGAGGAGGGTCTGCACGGCCCGCGCCTGCGGCTGTTCGAGGCGATCGGACGCGTCCACCCGCAGGTGCTCGGCCGCACCCTGCCGCTCAACGGTGCCGGAGTCTGCGGGGCGGCCCTCGCCGACCTCGGGCTCCCGGTCGAGATGCTGCGCGGTTTCGCCCTGCTGGCCCGCGCGGCGGGGCTGCTCGGGCACCTCGCCGAGGAGCGACGACGACCGCTCGGCATGGACATCTACCGCACCGTCGACCGCAACGCCGTCTACGAACCCTGATCTCCTAGTCCACCCCCGAAAGGAGCGGGAATGGCCTCCATCGTCGCGGTCATCGCCTCCACCCACCACCCCTTCTACTACCGGGCCAGCACCGCCACCGGCGAGGATCGACCACCGTTCGCCGACGAGTGGACCCGCAAGATCCTTGCGTTCCGGGAGACGTTGACCCGGGCCCGGCCCGACGTGCTGGTGATGGTCGGCTCCGACCACTTCCACCAGCTCTGGCTGGACAACATGCCGCAGTTCCTGGTCGGCAAGGCGCCCTTCTATGACGCCAACTGGTACAACGAGGAGCGCGAGTTCGGGCTGCCACGGATGCTGCTCAAGGGCCAGGAGGAACTGTCCGGGCACATCCTGCGGGCCGGGCTCGACGCCGGCTTCGACCTCGCGTTCAGCAACGAGCTGCGCATCGACCACAGCATCACCTGCCCGATCATCACGCTGCGGCCCGAGGCCGACCTGCCGATCGTGCCGATCTACACGAACATCTTCGCGCCGCCGCTGCCGCAGCCGAAGCGCTTCGTCCAGCTCGGCCAGAGCATCCGGGAAATCGTCGGGTCGTGGCCGTCGCACCTGCGGGTGGCCGTCATCGGCACCGGCCACCTCTCGCTGGAGCTGGGCGGCCCCCGGCAGTTCGGCCCGCACGGCCCGGACCCGGAGTTCGACCAGCGGGCCGTCGAGTGGATCGCCAACGGCGACCTGGATGAGTGCCTGCGCGAGGTCACCCTGGACAGCCTGCACTCACCGGGCAACGCCACCCACGGCTTCATGGACTTCATGCTGATGATGGGCGTGGCCGGTGCCGGCGTGAAGGCCGACTACGTCGACACCCTCGATCTGTTCCACACCATGGAGGCGTACTTCACCTGGTACCCGAACGGAGCGCCGACGGCATGAGCAAGTATCTGCTGAACAAGTTCCTCTTCACGGTCGATCGGGACCCGGAGCTGGTCGAGCGCTACCGCAGCGAGCCGCGCGAGCTGGTCGCCCGGTGGGAGGCCGAGTACGCCAACACGGTGCTGAACTGCCACACCGGCGAGGCGAGCACCTGGCTACGCTTCGACGACGTGGAGCGCGAGGCGTTGGCCACCCACGACCACGTGAAGCTCTTCGAGCTGGGCGCGCACCCGTTCCTCACCCTGACCCTCTTCATCGCCCTCTTCGAGCGGGACAACACCGAGCCGCTGGAATACCAGAAGTCCTACGGCGCGCGGCTGGCCCACTTCTCGATGCCCTACCCGGACATCGCGACGTGATCCGCGCGGCCCTGCTCACCACCTGCGGCGCCGCACCGACGATCGCCGAGCGGCCGGCGCCCGTGCCGGCCGACGGTGCGGTGGCGGTCACCGTCGAGGCCGTGCCGATCACCCCGCTGGACGTGCTCTGCGCCAGCGGCACCAGCTACTTCGGACCGCCGAGCACCCCGTACGTGCCGGGTGTGCAGGGGGTCGGTCGGCTCGCCGACGGCACCGCGGTCTGGTTCGGCACGTCGGCCGGGATGCGCTCCGGTGTCGACGGCAGCATGGCGACCACGGTCACCGTGCCCACCGTCGACGTGGTGGCGCTGCCGGCCGGCGTACCGCTGACCCTGCTCGCGGCCCTCGGCCTCTCCGCGGTCGCCGCGCACGAGGCGCTGACCCACGCCGGCGGCCTGACGGCTGGCGACCAGGTCATCGTGCTCGGCGCCGGGGGTGTGGTCGGTCAGGCCGCCGTCCAGCTCGCCCTGCTCGGCGGCGCCCGCCGAGTCATCGCCGTGGCCCGGTCGGCCGCGGCACGGGCCCGCGCCGAGGAGCTCGGCGCCGCCGTCGCCGTCCCGCTGCTCCCCGACGACGATGTCGCGGCGATGGCCGACCGGTTGCGCCACGCCGCCGACGGGCCGATCGACCTCGTCCTCGACCCGGTCTTCGGTGTCCCGGCCGCGGCGGCGCTGCGGGTGCTGCGCCCGGGTGGCCGGCTGGTCAACCTGGGTAGCGCGGCCGACGCGACAGCACCCATCGAGTCCGCCGTGCTGCGCAGCGGCGCACTGCGGATGATCGGCTACACCAACAACGGGTTGTCGACCGCCGAGCGGGCCGCGGCGCTGACCGTGGTGGCCGGACACGCGGCGGCCGGCCGGCTCACCGTCGACCACGAGATCGTGCCGTTCGACGCCATCGCGGACGCCTGGGCCCGGCAGGACGCCGGCACCACCGCCGGCCGGATCGTCCTCGCGCTGCTTTGACCTGGCCGGGCCCCAGCCAGGGATCGCGGAACCGTGGATAAACCGCACCTGGTTGGGGTTCGGCAGTGGTGCGACGGTCGGTCCATGACACCTTCCACCTACACCGTCGCAGGCCACTGGATCGGTGGCGAGACCGTCACCGGCTCCGCCGGCACCCTTCCCGTCGTGAACCCGGCCACCGGCGAGGTCGTCGCCGAGACCCCGGCCGGCACCGCCGCCGACGTCGACCGCGCCGTCGCCGCGGCCCGGGCCGCCTTTCCGGCCTGGTCGGCGACCACCCCGCAGCACCGGGCGGACGTGCTGCGCCGCCTCGGCGCCGGCCTGGCCGCCCGCACGGAGGAGATCGCCCAGGCGATCACCGCCGAGATGGGCTCCCCGATCGGTATGTCCCGGACCGCCCAGGTCGCGTTCCCGGCCGCTGTGGTCGAGTCCATCGCCAGCCTGGCCGACGACTTCGCCTGGACCGAGGAGGTCGGCAACTCGCTGATCGTCCGCGAGCCGATCGGCGTGGTCGGCGCGATCACGCCGTGGAACTTCCCGCTCCAGCAAATCGTCTCCAAGCTGGCGCCGGCCCTGCTCGCCGGCAACACGATGGTCTTCAAGCCATCCGAGAACGCCCCGCTGACCGCGCACATCCTCGCCGAGGTCGCCGCCGAGGCCGGCGTACCGGCGGGTGTCTTCAACGTCGTCTACGGCACCGGCGCGACCGTCGGCGAGGCGATCTCCGCCCACCCGGACATCGACATGATCTCCTTCACCGGCTCCACCCGGGCGGGGCAGCGGATCTCCGCGGTGGCCGCGGCGACCGTCAAGCGGGTGGCGTTGGAGCTGGGCGGCAAGGGCGCGAACATCATTCTCGACGACGCCGACCTGCCCACCGCGGTCGAGCGGGGCGTGATGATGGCGTTCGCCAACGGTGGTCAGGTCTGCGGCGCGTGGCCGCGGATGCTGGTGCCCGCCTCCCGTCAGGACGAGGTCGTGGCATTGGCCGTCGAGGCCGCGAAGCAGTACACAGTCGGCGACCCGGGCGACGAGGCCACCCGGATCGGGCCGATGGCGTCCGAGACCCACCGGCAGAAGGTCATCGGCTACATCGAGCGGGGCATCGCCGACGGCGCCCGGCTCGTGTTCGGCGGCCCGCAGCGGCCCGAGGGGCTGACCGTCGGGGCCTACGTCCAGCCGACGATCTTCGCCGACGTCGACCCGGCCTCCGCGATCGCCCAGGAGGAGATCTTCGGCCCGGTGCTGACGATCATCCCGTACGCCGACGAGGAGGAGGCCGTGGCCATCGCCAACGGCACGCTGTACGGCCTGACCAGCGGCGTCTTCGGTGAGCCGGAGCACGCGCTGGCGATCGCGCGGCGGCTGCGCGTGGGCCAGGTCGACGTGAACGCCGGCCACTGGAACCCGCTCGCCCCGTTCGGCGGCTACAAGCACTCCGGCAACGGCCGCGAGTTCGGCCGCTTTGGCCTGGAGGAGTTCCTGGAGACCAAGTCCATCCAGCGCTGACGCACCAGCCCCGTCAGCCCCGTCAGCCCCGTCAGCCCCGTCAGCCCCAAGATCGTGCTGGATCCTGGTTGTAGTGGCTTCGAACGCCCGGCACACCACTACAACCAGGATCCAGTGCGATCTTGGGGGCGGGCGGAACACCGCCCCCGGGCTCGTCTGTTGCACCGAACGTGCCGCGCCGCCGCCGGCACCTCGTGATCGGAGACACCGTGGACCGCGCCCAACTCGCCAGCTTCCTGCGCACCCGCCGCGAGGCACTCCAGCCGGAGGACGTCGGGTTGCCCCGGGGCCCGCGCCGGCGCACCGGAGGGCTGCGGCGCGAGGAAGTCGCCACGTTGAGCGGGATGTCCACCGACTACTACAGCCGGTTGGAGCAGCAGCGCGGGCCGCACCCCTCGGAGCAGATGCTCGCCGCGCTGGCCCGGGGCCTGCGACTGACCCTCGCCGAACGCGACCACCTGTTCCAGCTCGCCGGTCACGCCGTTCCGCGCCGCGCGGTGCGGGCCGACCACGTGAACCCGGGAATGATGCGGATCCTCGACCGGATGCACGACACCCCGGCCCAGGTGGTGAACCACCTCGGCGAGACCCTGGCGCAGACCGCGCCGGCCATCGCCCTGCTCGGTGACGAGACCCGGTACACCGGGTTGGCGCGCAGCGCGCACCACCGCTGGTTCACCGACCCGGCGGCACGACAGCTGCACCCGGTGGAGGACCACGAGACGAGGAGTCGACTCCTCGTGGCGCACCTGCACGCTTCGTACACCCGGGACGGCCGGGGTTCGCGGGCGATGGCGCTCGTCGACGACCTGCTCGCCAAGAGCCCGGAGTTCACCCGACTGTGGCAAGAGCACCCGGTGCCTGGCGGCTACTGTCCGCCGAAGCACTTCCTTCACCCCGAGGTGGGGTCGATGGAGCTGCACTGCCAGACGCTGGTGGACCCGGACGAGTCTCAGACGCTGCTGGTCTTCACCGCCGTACCCGGGTCGCCGAGCGACGAGAAGCTGCGGCTGCTCGCCGTGATCGGCGGCCAGCTCGTCTGACCGCGATCAGCTCCGGGCGGGGTAGCGGGCCGGGCTGACGCCCAGGTAGCGCCGAAAGTGGCGGGTCAGGTGCGCCTGGTCGAAGAACCCGGCCGCGACGGCGGTCTCGACGGGCCGCTGCCCGGCGAGGAGCAGGCGACGCGCCAGCTCGACCCGACGGCCGGTCAGGTACGAGTGCGGTGGCACGCCGTGCACCTGGGTGAACGTCCGGACCAGGTGGGTCGGGTGGGCGTGCAGCAGCTCAGCGGCCTCCCCCAGCGTGACGCCCTCGACGGTCCGGGCGTCCAGCAGCTCCCGTAGTCGCACCGCGAGGCCGCGTCCGACCGGCTGGCCACCGACCGGGGAGCGCTGGCGGAGCTGGCGGCGCAGCCGGTCCAGGATGAACGCGAGTCGGCTCTCGGCCTCGAACTCGTCACCGGGTGCGGCGAGTACCTGGTGCAGGTGGTGGATGCGGTCGCGCAGCTGCGGATCGGCCAGGTCCGGCTCGTCGACGGCCCGGCCGACCAGTTCGGCGTCGAGCGCCGAGGTGTCGAGGTACAGGACCCGCTTGCGGAAGCCGTCCGGTGTGGCGGAGCTGCCGTCGTGCGGCACGTACGGCGGCAGCAGGGTGACCGACGTGCGCAGCGCGCCGTGCCGGTGCCGGTCCAGGTCGAAGCGGACCGCGCCGTCGTCGACGATCAACAGCGTCCACACCTCGTGGATGTGCCGGGGGTAGGCGTGGTCCACGAGATGGGCGTGGAAAACCTCGGCGACCCCGGCTACCGCGGGTCGCCACGCGCTGACGTGCGAGCCCGCCGGGCGGGTGACCACGCTAAGAACGTACAAGACCGGTAGGCGTCGGGGCGGGCAGGCTCGACGCCATGACCGAACCGATCCGCTTTCCCACCAAGATCGCCGTACTGCTTCGCAACGACCTGGCGAGCTGGCAACGGCTGAACGTCACCGCCTTCCTGGTCAGCGGCATCGCGAGCACGCTGCCGGAGCTGGTCGGTGAGGAGTACCGCGACGCGGACGGCGCCAGCTACCTGCCGATGTTCGGCCAGCCGGTGCTGGTCTTCGTCGGGGATCGGGCGACGTTGGTCGGCGCGCACTCCCGCGCCCTCGCCCGTGGCCTGCGGATGGCGATCTTCACCTCCGAGCTGTTCGCCACCGGCAACGACCGGGACAACCGCGCCGCTGTCCAGGCGGTCGGACGGGAGAAGCTCGACCTGGTGGGCCTGGCGCTGCACGCGCCGCGCAACGTGGTGGACAAGGTGCTCAAGGGTGCGTCCATGCACCCGTAACGGCATCCGTGGCGACGAAGACATTGATATCGGTGTGTATGGCTGTAATGATTAATACACTTTACAGTTGTTTCGCCGCCCCGGAAGGACCCCCACATGGCGCGACGATTGGCCGGGCTCGTGCCCCGCCGCCCCCGCATCAGACTGACCGCCGCGCTCGCCGCGGCCCTGCTCGCCCTACCGACCGGCCTGGTCGTCGGCGCATCACCCGCGATGGCGGCCGCGACGGGCGCCATCACCGGATACGGCGGCAAGTGCGTCGACGTGGCCGCCGCGAACCCTGCCAACAACACGCCGGTGCAGCTCTTCACCTGCAACGGCTCCACCGCGCAACAGTGGACGGTGGCCGACGACGGCACGATCCGGGCGCTGGGCAAGTGCCTGGACATCGCCGCCGCCAGCACCGCCAACGGCGCCCGGGTGCAGATCTACGACTGCAACGGCACCGGAGCGCAGCAGTGGTCGCCCAGCGCCGGGCAACTGGTCAATCCCACCTCGGGCAAGTGCCTCGACGCGACCGGCCCCAGCTCGGCCGACGGCACCCCGCTACAGATCTGGAGCTGCACCGGCACCGCCAACCAGACCTGGGCGCTGCCCACCGGCGGCGGCACCACACCGCCACCCTCGGGTGGTTTCACCCACCCCGGCGTGCTGGTCAGCCGAGGCCAGCTCGACTTCGTCCGCGGCCGGGTGCAGGCCGGGGCGCAGCCGTGGGCGGCGGCCTACAACCAGATGATGAGCAGCCGGTACGCCTCCCTGTCGCGCACCCCGGCGCCCCGTTCGGTGGTCGAGTGCGGTTCCTACTCGAACCCGAACAACGGCTGCACCGACGAGCGGGAGGACGCGATCGCGGCGTACACCGACGCGCTCGCCTGGTACTTCACCGGGGACGCCCGGTACGCGCAGAAGTCGATCCAGATCATGGACGCGTGGTCGGCCACGATCACCGCGCACACCGGCAGCAACGCCCCACTGCAAACCGGCTGGGCCGCCTCGGTCTGGCCCCGGGCCGCCGAGATCATCAAGTACACGTACACGAGTTGGCCCAACGCCAACCGCTTCGCCACCATGCTGCGCAACGTCTACCTGCCGATGGTGCGCAACGGCTCGAACAGCAACGGCAACTGGGAACTGACCATGATGGAGGCCACCGTCGGCATCGCGGTGTTCCTGGAGGACCGGGCCGTGTACGACGCGGCGGCCACCCGCTTCCTCAACCGCGCCCGGGCCTTCGTCTACCTGCCCAGCGACGGCGCGTTGCCGTACACGATGCCCGGCAGCGGCCTGGACACCAGCGCGGAGATCATCGGCTACTGGCAGGGCCAGTCCACCTTCGTCGCCGGCCTCGCCCAGGAGACCTGCCGCGACTTCGTCCACACCGGGTACGGGATCTCCGCCATCTCGCACGTCGCGGAGACCTCCCGCATCCAGGGACGGGACCTGTACCCGCAGGTCGGTGAGCGGCTGCGTCAGGCGCTCGGCTTCCACTCGCGCTACCAGCTCGGCGAGGCGCCGCCCTCCTGGCTCTGTGGCGGCAGCCTCACCCGGGGCCTCGGGCCGATCACCGAGGTCGGCTTCAACGCGATGAGCACCCGGTTGGGCAACGTCATGACCAACACCCAGACCCTCACACTGCAACAGCGTCCGGCCGGAACCAACAACCTCTTCGTCGCCTGGGAGACGCTGACCCACGCCAACAACCCCAACTGACCAGGCCTCCGTGGGGTGGCGCCGAACGCGCGGCGCCACCCCACGGCGGTGCTCAGTTGTCGGCGCCCAGTGCCACCACCGGGCTGACCCGCGACGCCCGACGGGCCGGCAGCACCCCGGCCAGCGCGGTCAGCCCGACCAGCACCACGAAGAGCCCGGCCAGCGGCAGCAGCGGCGTGGTCAGCGGTGCCTCGATCCCGAGGGTCTGGACCGCCAACCAGGCGTACGGAATCCCGAGCACCAGACCGATGGTCGCGCCGATCACCCCGTACAGGCCGGACTCGACGGTCAGCATGGTGCGCAGGCCGGTCCGGGACAGCCCGATCGCCCGGAGCAACCCGGACTCGCGTACCCGCTCCACCACCGAGAGCGCGGTCGTGGAGCCCACACCGACGACCGCGATCAGCACGGTCAGGCTGACCAGACCGACCGCGATCCAGACCAGGGTGCGCACCAACGCGTCGTTGCGGTCCCGTTCGTCGGCGAGCACCGCGAGGCCCACCCCGTCGCTGCCCCCGATCGCCTGCCGCAGCGCCCGCACGCCGGCGGTGCGACCGTCCTCGCCGACGCCGGCCGCGTCGGCCAGCAGACCGGTGTACGCGGCCGGCACACCGAGCCGGTCCAGGTCGGCCGGATCGGCGAGGATGCCCGCGTGCAGTGGCCCGTCACCGGGCAGAACCGCTGCCACCCGGACGTCGACAGTGCCGGTGGCGGCGGCGAGCGTGACCGTGTCGCCGGCCCGCAGACCCGCGTCCCGCGCGACCCAGCTGTTGAGCACGATCCGGCCGGGGCCACGATCGCTCAGGGTGCCCTGGGCCACGTCCAGGTCACCGGTGCTCGGCAACGCCGCCAGGTCCAGGTCGCTGGTCGGGTAACCGGACTCGACGGCGCCGAGCTTGTCGGTGCCGCGCAGCAGCGTGGCGTCGCCGACCATCCGGTACGGCACCACAGTGGCCAGCGCACCGCGCGCCGCCTCGGCCCGGCTCACGACGGCTGGCGGCAGCGTCCCACCGTTGCTGGTGACCTCGAAGTCGGTCGGGGCCGAGAGCGCCATCTCACGGTCGGCGAGGATCTGCAACGACGCGCCGCCGATGACCACCCCGGAGATCAGGGTCACGCCGAGCGCGACCACGACGGAGACCGCGGCGGCCCGGCGCGGCGCCCCGCCGATCCCGCCGACCGACATCCGCCCGAGCGGCCCGAGCTGGCGCAGCGGCCAACCCACCACGGCCAGCACCGGGCGCACCAGCAGCGGGCCGAGGGCCACCAGCGCGAAGAACGCCAGCGCGCCGGACCCGACCAGCAGGAGCAGCGGCATCGACGGGTCGTAGTCCGACTGGTCCGGCTTCGGCAACTGGCTGATCGTCCCGACCGCCGCCAGGATCGCGCCGACGGCCAGGAGCAGCCCGAAGACCAGACGCGCCACGCCGATGCCGCGGCGGCCGGCGGTGACGCTCGCCGCCCGCAGTGCTTCCAGCGGGGAGACCCGGGCGGCGGACAGCGCCGGTGCCAGCACGGCCAGCACGGTGATCACGACGGCGCCGAGCACCACAGTGACCGCCGCCGCCAGTGGCAGGCCCGGCGAGGAGACCGCGTGGCCGGTGGCGCGCAGGATCGCCGGCAGCGCGTAGCCGAGGATGAGGGCGCCGGCGACCCCGACGACGCCGGCGACCAGCCCGGTCAGGGCTCCCTCGGCGGTCAGTGCCCCCACCAGGGTGGCCCGACTCGCGCCGACCGCCCGCAACAGCGCGAGCTGCCGCATCCGCTGGGCGAAGACGATGCGGAAGGTCGAGGTGACCACCAGCGCCGCCGCGACGACCGCGATGGAGACGAACATGCCGACCAGGATGAAGAGTCTCCCGACCTGTTGGGCCGCCGCCTGGGCCTCGGCCTCGCGCACCTCGGCGCCGGAGCGGATCGGCTGGCCGGCGACCGCAGCGGTCACCCGTTGGCGGACCGCGTCGGTCGAGGCGCCGGGGACAACCCGCACGTCGACGCGCTCCACCGTCGTCAGACGTGCCCAGGCGATCACGGCGCTGTCCGGGGCGTACGCGTCGTAGCCGGCGTCGGCGCCGACGTCCACCACGCCGGTCACGGTGAGTGGGGCGGGCGTGGTGAGTTCACCGCCGGTACCGCTGGTGGTGGTGCCCACCGAGAGCCCGAGCCGTTCGGCGGTGCGCGGCGTGATCGCGATCTCGCCGGGCTGGTCCGGGTAGCTGCCCTCGATCACCCGGACCGTGCTCAGCGGGCCGGTGCCCGGATCGGACTGGAGGTTGAGGTACCCCTCGCCGATGGAGACCCCGGTCGCCACCCGGGCGACCGCCTCGGCCACACCGGGCACGGCCCGGACCTGCCGCACGTCCGTCACGGTGGGTGGCGGCACGTCGGCGCTGCCGATCACCAGGTCGGTGACGGCCGGGGTGCCGCTGAGGTTGTCCCGCACGGTGCGTTCGGTGATCTGTTGCACCAGCACGGTGCCGAAGACGACGAACGACGCGACCAGGATCGCCAGGCCGGTCAGGATCAGCCGGCCGGGCCGCCGGGCCGCGGCGGTCGTCTGGGTACGCAGCACTGTCGCCCTCATCGGCGGGCCGCCAGATCACGCAGGGCATCGGTGACCGACACCTGGTCCGGCTTGTCGATCTCGCCGGCCAGCCGCCCGTCGGCGAGGAGCACCACCCGGTCGGCGTACGCGGCGGCGATCGGGTCGTGGGTGACCATGACAACGGTCTGGCCGAGGTCGCGTACCGAGTCGCGCAGGATGGTGAGCACCTCCGCGCCGGAGCGGGAGTCGAGGTTGCCGGTCGGCTCGTCGGCGAAGACCACCTCGGGCCGTGCCACCAGCGCCCGGGCCAGCGCCACCCGCTGCTGCTGGCCGCCGGACAGCTCGCTGGGCCGGTGGTTCAGGCGGTCGCCGAGGCCCAGCACCCGCACCAGGTGCGCGAGGAGTTCGGCGTCGGGCTGCCGACCGGCGAGGTCCAGCGGCAGCGTGATGTTCTGCGCGGCGGTGAGCTGCGGCAGCAGGTTGAAGGACTGGAAGACGAACCCGATCCGCTCCCGGCGTACCCGAGTCAGCGTCCGGTCGGACTGGCCGGTCAGCTCCGTCCCGCCGAGCAGGACGCGGCCGGAGGTCGCCGTGTCGAGGCCGGCGAGGCAGTGCATCAGGGTCGACTTGCCGGACCCGGACGAGCCCATGATCGCGGTGAACTCGGCCCGGCCGAAGCCGACCGAGACCCCGTCCAGGGCACGGACGGCGGTGTCGCCGCTGCCGTACACCTTCACCAGGTCGACCGCGGCGACCGCGGCGTGGCTGGTCTCCGGCGGGGCGTGGGTTGTCATCGTTCCTCCAGTGGCTGCGTGGTGACCCGGAAAGCGTCGCCGCCACCGGCGGGTGGGCGCATCGGCCCGGGGCCGGGTATCGCCGGCGCAGGGTCTGCCTTTTGGCCGATCCGCCACCTCCACCCGCCTGGCTACGCTGGGTCACCATGAGCACGCCGGATCTTCGACGATGGTGGGTACGCCTGGCCCAGGCCGCCGGGCTGGTGGCCATGGGGTTGCTCGCCCTCTTCGACCTGCGGTTCGGCGCACCGGAGAGCCTGGCCGCTCTCCTGCTCCTGCTGGTGCGGATGGGGCTGGCGGTGGCAACGGTGCCGCTCTGGCTGCCAGTGCACCGGCTGGGTTCGCGGCTGCTGCCGCTGGCCGCGCTGGTGCTCGCCTGCGCCTCACTGGCCGTGACGGCAGCCGTCCTGGTCCTCTTCGACGGCAGCTATCTGATCAGCAGCAGCTGGGGGCTCGCCGAGTCGGCCGGGCTGATCGGGGTGGTCTTCGTGGTGGCCCGCTGGGGCGCGGCGCGGCTCGTCCCGTGGGCGGCGGTGGCCGCCGGGCTCGCCGTGGCCGCGCTACCGCTGCGCGTCGGCACCGAAAGCCTCCTGGTGATCTTCGGCCTGCTCCAGGTGCTCGCCGCGGCCGGCGCCGCCGGGGTGGGGCTCTACCTGCGCATCGTGGCCGCCGGCCGGGAGCGGGCCATCGCGCTGGTCCGGGCCGAGCAGCGTGCCGAGTTCGCCCGGGATCTGCACGACTTCATCGCCCACCACGTCACCGGCATCGTGGTGCAGGCACAGGGGGCCCGGTTCGTCGCCGAACAGGACCCGCAACGGGTGATCGTCGCCCTGGAGCAGATCGAGCGGGCCGGCGCGGAGACGATGGCCTCGATGCGGCGGATGGTCGGGATCCTGCGCAACCCGGACGCCCCGCCGGACGCGCCGCTGGCTCCGCTGGCCGGGGTGACCGAGCTGGAGCCGCTGCTCACCGGTTTCAACGGCGCGGCGAACGCGCCGGCACGACTGCACGTCGACGGCGACCTGAACGGGCTGCCGGTGGAGGTCTCGACGTCGGCGTACCGGGTGGTGATGGAGGGGCTGACCAACACCCGCCAGCACGCGCCGGACGCGCGGTCGGTGGACGTGGCCGTTCGGCGTACCCCGGACTGGTTGCTGGTCCGGGTCGCCGACGACGGCGCCTCGCCGCGCACCGCGCCGGCCCGGGGGCACGGCTTCGGCCTGATCGGCCTCACCGAGCGGGTACGCGCCCTCGGCGGCACGATCACCGCCGGGCCCGGCGTCGCCGGTGGCTGGGTGCTCGACGCGGCGTTCCCGCTCCAGATGGCGGTGACGCGGTGATCCGGGTGCTGATCGCCGATGACCAGGCCATGGTCCGGACCGGCTTCGGCATGATCATTGGGGCCCAGTCGGACATGGAGGTGGTCGGCGAGGCCGCCGACGGCGTCCAGACCGTCGAACTGGCCCGACGACTGCGCCCGGACGTGGTGCTGCTGGACATCCGGATGCCCCGCCTCGACGGTCTTGAGGCACTGCGGCTGCTCGCGGGGCCGGGCGTCGCCGACCCGATCCGAGTGGTCGTCGTGACGACCTTCGACCTCGACGAGTACGTGCACACGGCGCTCTCCAACGGCGCGTGCGGCTTCCTGCTCAAGGACTCCGGCCCGGCCCTGCTGGTGGAGGCGGTCCGCGCGGCCGTGTCCGGCGACGCGCTGATCAGCCCCTCGATCACGGTACGGCTGTTGGAGCACCTCAGCTCACCGGCCCCGGCGCGCGACGACGGCGGCCTGTCGCCACGGGAACTCGACGTGGTGAAGCTCGTCGCCCGGGGCCTGACCAACGCCGAGATCGCCACCCAGCTCTTCATCGCCGTCGGCACGGTCAAGACCCACCTGGCGAGCGTGCAGATGAAACTCAAGGCCCGCAACCGGGTCGAGATCGCCGCCTGGGCCTGGGAGCGCCGCCTCGTCGGCTGACGGGACACCGACCTGACCACAGCTGCCCTAAAATTCAGGGCAGTCTATTCCTGGTCCGCTGCGGTCACCCGGAAGCGAGGACTTCATCGTGCGTCATCCGTTCCGAGGAATCCGGTCCAGGGCCGCCGCGCTGGTCGCGTGCGCACTGACGGCAACTCTGGTCGCCGCCGGCGCGACCCCGGCGCACGCCGCCGACGACACCGAACGCCCCACCGCGCCCGGGCCGATCACGGTCGTCGCCATCGACACCACCTGGGTCGAACTGACCTGGGCTGCCTCGACCGACAACGTGGGCGTGGTCCGCTACCCGGTCGGCGCGCAGTTCGAGGACTCCGGCGCCCAGTACTCGACCGACACCACCAGCATCCGGATCACCAACCTGCGGCCGTCGCGCACCTACACCTTCTCGGTGCGGGCGGAGGACGCGGCCGGCAACAGCTCAGTGTCCAACCCGATCCTGCGGCTGACCATGCCACCGGGGGACGACCAACCGCCGAGCGCGCCGGGTCAACCGGTGGGGTACGACGTCGCCGCCACGGTGGTCCGGCTGCGGTGGGCGCACTCGGTGGAGAACGTCGCGCTCGACCGGTACGAGGTGTTCCGGGTCGACGCCGGCGGCACTCTCACCCGGGTCCGCGAGGTGTACCAGTACCCGCCCGTGAACAGTGCCCAGATCAGCGGGCTGACGCCGAACACCGCGTACACCTTCGTGGTGCAGGCCCGCGACGAGGCCGGCCACCTGTCCCCCCTGTCCGCGCCGGTCACCGTGACCACCCTGCCGCCACCGCCGAGCTGCGCGGTCCGATCCGTCGTGCGGCAGTGGCCGGACGGCTTCGTGGCGCACCTCGTCGTCGAGAACACCGGCTCGACGACGGTCGACGGGTGGACGATGACGTGGCGATTCTGGGCAAGCCAGCAGGTGCAGGGCATCTGGGGCGCGAAGGTCGTCGACCGCCTCAACAACAGCTACCTCCGGGTGGCCAACACCGGCCGCAACGCGGTGATCCCGCCCGGCGGCACCGTGTCGCTGGGGCTCGTCGCCACCGGCACGCAACTGCCGGAGGAGATCACGCTGAACGGCGGCCTCTGCAGGGTGGCAGACGAATAACGCTCGACTCCGGGGTCTGGCGCACGCCGCGACATCTTGCGACGCTAGCGCCTGTGTATGACTACGACCTGTTGGTGCTGGGCTCCGGACCCAGCGGTCAGAAGGCCGCGATCGCCGCCGCCAAGCTCGGCAGGCGGGTCGGCATCGTGGACCGCCGCGACATGATCGGTGGGGTGTGCATCAACACCGGCACCATCCCCTCCAAGACACTGCGCGAGGCCGTGCTCTACCTGACCGGCCTGAGCCAGCGCGACCTCTACGGCAGCAGCTACCGGGTCAAGGAGGAGATCACGGTCAGCGACCTGGCCGCCCGGACCCAGCACGTCATCACCCGACAGACCGACGTCATCCGCAATCAGCTGGCCCGCAACCGGGTCGCGATGATCACCGGCACCGGGCGTTTCGCCGACGCGCACTCGATCTGGGTCGACGGTGGCTCCGGTCGCGAGTCCAAGGTGACCTTCGACAAGATCGTCATCGCCGCGGGCACCCGCCCGGCCCGCCCGGACAGCGTCGACTTCGACGACCGGACGATCGTGGACTCCGACGGCGTCATCAACCTCCAGGCCGTACCCCGCAGCATGGTCGTGGTCGGCGCCGGCGTGATCGGCATGGAGTACGCCTCGATGTTCGCCGCGCTCGGCACGAAGGTGACAGTGGTGGAACGCCGCGAGCGGATGCTCGACTTCTGCGACGACGAGGTCGTCGAGTCACTCAAGTACCACCTGCGCGACCTCTCCGTGGCGTTCCGCTTCGGCGAGGAGGTCGCCGCCGTGGAAAAGCACCAGACGGCGGCGCTGTGCATCCTCAAGAGCGGTAAGAAGATCGTCGCGGACACGGTGATGTACTCGGCCGGGCGGCAGGGCCAGACCGACGACCTGGCACTGGAGGCCGCCGGGCTGGAGGCGGATCGACGCGGCCGGATCAAGGTCGACGCCAACTACCGCACCTCGGTGGAGAACATCTACGCCGTCGGCGACGTGATCGGCTTCCCCGCGCTCGCGTCCACCTCGATGGAGCAGGGCCGGCTGGCCGCACAACATGCCTGCGGCGAACCGATCCGGGAGATGCACGGCCTGCAACCGATCGGCATCTACACGATCCCGGAGATCAGCTTCGTCGGGCAGACCGAGGCACAGCTCACCGAGAGCTCCACACCGTTCGAGGTGGGCATCGCCCGCTACCGCGAGTTGGCCCGGGGTCAGATCGTGGGCGACTCGTACGGCATGCTGAAGCTGCTCGTCTCCCCCGAAGACGGCCGGCTGCTCGGGGTGCACGTGTTCGGCACCGCCGCCACCGAGATCGTCCACATCGGTCAGGCGGTGATGGGTTGCGGCGGCACGATCGACTACCTGGTCGACGCGGTGTTCAACTACCCGACGCTGGCCGAGGCGTACAAGGTCGCCGCCCTGGACGCGTCCAACAAGATCCGCAACATCACCCGCATCGACGGCTAGCCACGACCCCCGACCTCCACCACCTCCGCCAACTGGCTGCGGTAGTTCGGGCAGGTCGAGACGTCCTCGTGTGAGCAGTTCAGCCCGGCCTCAAGCAGATCGAGCGCCGACCGCAGCGCTGCCATCCTGGCTTGCAGCGCGCCGTGGTTGCGGCGTAGCACGTCCTTGCGGGCGGCCGGGTCGCCCGCGACGAGGAACGCCCGGATGTCCGGCAGCGACAGCCCCGCCTGCTTCGCGCGCAGGATCGAGGCCACCCGGAACAGGTCGTCGCGGCTGTAGCGGCGACGGCCGCCGGTGACCCGGGCGGGGCGGAGCAGGCCCACCGATTCCCAGTGCCGTAGTACGTGCGCTGGTAGGCCGAAGTGGTCGGCCACCTCGCCGATCGTCATCGGGCTTGACTTCATGTCGACATTAAGGCCGACCATGGCGGGCATGTCCAGTCTCCTAGCTGTCCTCGATGCCATCGAGACCGAGCCCGCGGCGGTCGAACTGCGCACCCGTTCCTACGAGCTGCTCGGCGACCTCACCGGTCGGACCGTCGTCGACGCTGGCTGCGGCAGTGGCCGCGCCGTCGCCGAGTTGGCCGAGCGCGGGGCCCACGCAGTCGGCGTCGACCTCGACCCCAAGATGATCGCCGTGGCCCGGCAGCGCTGGCCTGCCGGCGAGTTCCATGTCGGCGACGCCACCGAGCTGCCGCTGGAGACCGGATCGGCCACCTACTACCGGGCTGAGAAGGTGTTGCACGTGCTCGACGACCCGGCCCGAGCCGTGGCCGAGGCCCGGCGGGTGCTCGCACCGGGCGGCCGGGCCGTGCTGCTCGGCCAGGACTGGGACATGATCGCCGTTGACTCGGACGAGCCGGATACCGCCCGTCGGCTGGTCCACGCGAAGGCGGACTCGCTTCCGTCGCCGCGCATTGCCCGTAGGTATCGCAACCTACTGCTCGACGCCGGGTTCACCGACCCGATCGTCGAGGTGCACACCGCTGTGTTCACCGACGACACCGCGCTCGACCTGTTGAAGCGGATCACCGATGAGGAGCCCTGGCTCGCCGAGCAGGCCGAGCGCGCCCGCTCGAACCGGATTTTCGTCGTCGTGCCGATGTTCCTCGTCGCCGCCCAGGCTTGAGAGGGATCGTGGGTCGAACTCGGCGAACTGCTCCCCCACCGATGTCGGTGCTGCCCGCTACCGTGCCGGCACTGTTGACACGTTGAGAAAAGAGGCAGTGGTGGGCGCATCCGGGTGGAGCTACTTCGTCGCGTACCAGTCAGACCTGGACGCGGCGTTGGACGCGCTGCGGGACAGGGTCTTCGCGGAGGGTGCCTACTGGTGGGCCCGCGGTGAGACACCGAACTCGGCGAGCGACTATCCCAACCGTCCCGCAACGATGAAAGAGTTGTTCAGCGACGAATGGGTGCAGGAATCGGGCACCCATTCCATCCTCGACGTCTACCGAGTTCTCGACGAGGGCGAACGGCCCGAATTCGGCACTGTCGAGCCGGTGAGCGCGGCCGAGGCACTGCGCCATGCCGGCACCGAGCGGCTAACCCGCGAGCACCTGGCCGCGATCGAAGGGCTGGCCGACCAGACTTGGTTCGGCCGCTGCGCGGTCCTGCACGACGCCGAAGGCAAGCCCGAGGAAATCTACTTCTGGGGCTTCTCCGGCGACTAGCCCTCCCCCTCCCCCACTCCCCCATCCACCCACCCCGGTGATCAAGAGGTTTGCGTCATCCTGTCTGGCGTGGCGTGACGCGAACCTCTTGATCACCGAGGGTTGGGGGTTGGGATTAGCTTGCTGAGCAGGTGGGGCTGAGGCTGCCGGCGGTGCCGTTGGCCTGGAAGCCGTACTCGGTGGACTGTCCGGCGCCGACCTGGCCGTTGTACGCCACGTTCGTCCAGCTCGTCGTGCCGGTGCTACCACTGCGATTGGCGTTCCACGCGTTGGTGACCGTCGCGCCGGACGGCAGACCGATGGTGACCGTCCAGCCGCTGATGGCCGACGAACCGGCCGTCACCTTCACAGTGGCAACGAAGCCACCCGTCCACTGGTTCAGCGACACCGTCGCCGTGCAGCCGCCCTGCCCCGGAGGAGGAGTCGTGGGCGGGTCGGTGGGCGGATCGGTCGGCGGGTCGGTCGGCGGGTCGGTCGGCGGATCCGTGGGCGTGGTGCCGTTGTTCAACGCGGCGAGCACAGCGTCGTACGCGGGCTTCTTCGAGCCGTTGTTGTTGAACAGCAGCGGAGTCTGCGAAGCCCGCCACGAGTCACTGTCGCGGATGCCCCACACCGTGATGCCGTTGCAGCGGGCCACGGCCAGGCAGTCCTCGACGACGCTGCGGTAGGTGTTCGCCGAAGCGCCCTGGATGTCCAACTCGGTGATCTGCACGTCCACACCGAGCGCCGCGAAGCTCGACAGCGTGGTGCGGTAGTTGCTCACGTACGGGGATTCGTTGTTGAAGTGCGACTGGAAGCCCACGCAATCGATCGGCACGCCACGGGCCTTGAAGTCGCGCACCATGTTGTAGACGCCCTGGGTCTTGGCGTGCGTCCAGTTGTCGGTGTTGTAGTCGTTGTAGCAGAGCTTCGCGCCCGGATCCGCGGCACGCGCCGCGCGGAAAGCCGCCTCGATCCAGTCGTTGCCGGTGCGCTGGAGGTTGGAGTCGCGACGCCCTCCGGAGCTGCCGTCAGCGAACGCCTCGTTCACCACGTCCCACGCGACCACCTGACCGCGGAAGTGGGTGGCCACCTGCGTGACGTGGTTGAGCATGGCCTGCCGCAGCGGGCTGCCGCTCATGCTCTCCATCCAGCCGGGCTGCTGCGAATGCCACGCCAGCGTGTGACCCCGCACGCTCATCCCGCGGCTGCGGGCGTGGTTGACGATCTGGTCCGCCGCCCCGTAGCTGAACTGATTCTGCTGCGGCTCGGTGGCGTTCATCTTCATTTCGTTCTCGGCCGTCACCATGTTGAACTCACGGTTCAAGATCGTGGTGTAGGCACTGTCGGAGAGCTTGAATCCGGCCACCGCCGTACCGAAGTACCGACCCTTCTCGGCGGCGGACGCGCCGAGCGTCGTCCCGGCGGCTGCCGGCGCCGTCGCGAACAGCGCCATGCCGGCGGCGAGGGCACCCGCGCCGGCCAGCGCGAGCGCGGCTCTCGATGCCGCCTTCCATCTCGTACTTCTCATCGTGTGACTCCTCTTTCGGGTGGTGGGGTGGGAAGGGAAATCAGGACACCGAACAGGCGGCACCGTTGAGGGCGAACGAGGTGGGCTTGCCGGTGCCGCCCTGGTGCGTGGCCTGGAAGCCGATTTCGACCGACGCGTTCGCAGCGATGGTGTTGTTGTAGGAGACGTTGCGGGCGGTCACCGCACCGCTCGCCGGGGCGTACTGGGCGTTCCAGCCGCTGGTGATGCGCTGCCCGGTGGGCAGCGTGAAGGTCAGCGCCCAGCCGTTCACGGCTGTGGCACCGGTGTTGGTGATGGCCACGCTCGCGGTGAGGCCGCTGTTCCAGGCGTTGACCGTGTAGCCGACCCGGCAGGCGCCCTCGGTCGGTGGTGGCGTGGTCGGGGGCGGCGTGGTCGGGGGCGGAGTCGTCGGGGGCGGAGTCGTCGGCGGTGGGGTCGTCGGCGGCGCGGTGTCGTCCAGCCCGAAGAAGCGGATCACCTGCGCGGCGTCGACCGGCAGGTTGTGCGTGACACCCTGCATGCTGATCGCCTCGACCGGCGCCATCGGGCCGCTGCTGCCGTACCGGGTGCGGGTGTAGCCGGACTGCGGGGAGTCGGTGTACGTCGGGGTCTGACTCAGCCCGTGCACGTTGGTCCACTGCTTGACCTGCTCGCCGAAGTTCGGGTAGCGCAGCGTCTCGTCGTTGGTGCCGTGCCAGATCTGCATCCGGGGCCGCTGGCCGGTGTAGCCGGGGTACGCCTCCCGGACCAGGTCACCCCACTGCTGCGCGGTCCGGATGAGTTGCCCGTTGGCGCACTGGCTGTTCCACTCCGAGGTGCCGCCGGTGGCGAAGCAGGCGAACGGCACCCCGGCGAACGAGGCGCCCGCCGCGAACACGTCCGGGTAGACACCCAGCATGACGTTGGTCATCATCGCCCCGGAGGAGGTGCCGGTGGCGAAGATCCGTGCGGGGTCGGCGGAGTAGCGCTGCCGCACGTAGTCGACCATTGACATGAGCCCGACCGGGTCGCTGCCGCCGCCACGGCGTAACGCCTGCGGCGAGTAGACGTCCCAGCACTTGCTGCTGCGGGTGGCCGACGGGTAGATCACGATGAACCCGTACCGGTCGGCGAGGGATGCGTACTGGGTTCCCGAGTGGAACGCGGGGCCCGTCCCGGTGCAGTAGTGCATGGCCAGGAGGATCGCCGGTCGGGTCGCCACCCGGTCCGGGACGTACAGGTGCATTTGCAGGTTGGTGGGGTTGGTGCCGAAGTTGGCCACCTGCGTGAGCGTCGCCGCCGACGCGGGAGTGGCGAACGTCAACGCGGCGGCGGCCAGTGTCACGGCCGCCATGACGACGCCAAGCATTCTCGTCTTCAGTGTCATCGTCGCGATCCCTTGCGAAAAAGGCGCGTGGAAGGGGACTTAAGTCGAGGACTGCCCTTCGCCCGACCTTGACCGCGGCTCGCGTGACCATGTCAGCTTCAATCGAGGACACTCGATTGTCAAGACTTCCGGAAACCTTTCGCCGCAACGGTTCCGGCGGTCACCTGCGCAGCAATGGGCATCGACGGGCACTGTCAGCGCCGATGGGTAGCGATAAATTATCGGGACGTTTTCGGAACCTGCCAGGCCGCTGGGGCGCACTGCACGAGGGCGGCCCGACCGGATGGCCGGGCCGCGCCTCGCCGCCGCTCAGTAGATGTCCCGCCCTCGCTCGTCCGGCACCCCGGACTTGCGGAAGAAGTACGTGTTGATCTGGTCGCGCCACTCGGTGGCGCAGCGCACCTGCTCGTCGAGGCGTTCGGCGACCCGCTCGTACACGCTCGGGTCGATCATGCCCGTCAACGTCTGCCACTTCCGTCGCATCGCCCTCACCTCCTCGACCCCGGCGAAGTGGGTGTCGTAGATGTGTTGGATGACGGTCGAGCCGCTGTGCAGCACATGCCCGTACGGCACGTGGTGGAAGAAGAGCAGCAGTTCGTCGGGGCAGGTCTCGGGTGACTCGTACACCTGGGCCCAGTACGGCGGGTACTGGCCGGTGAAGCCGGTGCCCGACGCGCGGCTGCGGTCCACGCCGACGCCGTCGCGGTCGGCGAAGTGGTAGGTGCCCCACCGTGTGTACTCGTACCCGTCGACTCCGGGTCCGTAGTGGCCGCCGGGGTTGACCATGAAGCCGACACCCAGCGGAGCGGTGTAGCGCTCGTAGGTGCGCCACGAGTCGTCCATGATCTCGTGCAGGGTCCGCCGCACCAGCTCCGCGTCGGCGGTCGCCGACGGCGGAAAGGTCAGCGTGATCCACTCGTCGAGGATGGCCGTCGGGTCCCGCCGAGGGTCCCAAGCCAGCCGGCCGATCGTGTACAGGTTGGCCTGCGCCAACGGATGCCCGGTCCAGAAGAGGTCGTCGCCGACGTTGGCGACGGCGACCATCCCGCCGCCGGCCGCCGCCTCTCCCGTGACCACGTCGGCGATCGTCCGTCCGCCCGGCCCCCATGGGTCGAAGCGCAGCACCTCACTCCACCACGGGCCGAGGTGGCAGACGTGCCGCTGTTGGCCCGTGTACTCCTGAGTGACCTGCAGCTCCACCGCCAGCCGGGTCGCCGGCATCGCGGCGAGCACCGGTGAGACCGGCTCGCGGGTCTGGAAGTCCACCGGGCCGAACTTCACCTGGACGACCACGTTGGTGCGGAACCGCCCGTCGAGCGGGGCGAAGTGGTCGTACGCGGCCCGAGCCCGGTCGGTGGACCGGTCCCGCCAGTCCTGGTGGTGGTTGTAGACGAACGCCCGCCAGTGCACCACTCCCCCGTGCGGGGCGAGCGCCTCGGCCAGCAGGTTCGCCCCGTCGGCGTGGTCGCGGCCGTACGTGAACGGGCCGGGTTGCCCCTCCGAGTCGGCCTTCACCAGGTAGCCGCCGAAGTCCGGGATGCGGTCGTACACCCGCCGGGTGGTCGCGGCCCACCAGACCCGCACTGCCTCGTCCAGAGGGTCGGCGGTCGGCAGGCCACCGAGGAGCACCGGCGCGGCGAAGCTGACCGACAGGTGCACCCGGATGCCGTACGGGCGCAGCACGTCGGCGATCTCGGCGACGTCGCCGAGTCGTTCGGTGAGCAGCAGCGCCTCCGTGCGGGCCACGTTGACGTTGTTCACCGAGATCGCGTTGACCCCGCACGACGCCAGCAGCCGCCCGTACTCCCGCACCCGGGCCAGGTCGCCGCGCGGACGGCCGTCCTGCCAGAAGATCGAGCCGCCCGCGTACCCCCGTTCGACCTGGCCCATTACCGGGTGCACCGCCACGTTGTCCCAGTGGTTCAGCATGCGTCGGCGCAGCGCCGGCCGATGCCGCTCCGGCGGTCGGGCCGGGTCGAAGGCCGCCGCGCAGAGCCGGACCACGTGGAAGAGCCCGTACAGCAGGCCGGCGGGCGCGTCGGCCAGCACCGCGGTCACGTCGCCGGCCCGCGCCAACACGAAACCCTCGTCGCCGAGCGTCCCGCCGTCGCCCAGCTCGACCAGCGCCGCCTCGCCGGCGGCACGCGCCGCCGCCGGGTTGGGCAGCTCACCGGCGCCGCGCAGGGCGAGCACCAGGTCGACGTCGACATCCCAGGACGGGGAGTGCCACACCCGTCCGCCGTAGCGCGCGCAGGCGCGCGAGACCTCGTGGAGGACGGTGTCGACGAGTAATCCCTCGCCGTGCAGGAGGACGCGGCGCGCGCCGAGCGACCGGAACGCCTCCGGGGGCAGCCAGGCCGGGTGGACGCGCGGTTCGTCACCATCCGTCGGCTCCTCGACGAACATCAGCTGCTCCAACTCCACCGACTCTTCGGCGTTCACCGGTCCTCCTTCAGCACGACAACCCCGTACGCCGGCAGCCGCAGGACAGCGCCGGCCGCCGTACGGTCGCCGGTGAGCAGGTCGACGCCGCCGGTCCGGGCGGTCACCGCGACCGGCTCGGCGCGGTGGTTGAGCAGAAACAGCAGCCGGGATCCGTCCGCCGCGACCCGGACGGCGGACTCCAGGTCCGGCACGTCCGGGTAGGGCCCGAACAGGTCGTGCCGGGCGAGCACCTGCCGCACCACCCAGGACACCCCGGCCTGGTCCAGCCCGGCGGCCACGTACCAGCCGTCGCCGGCGCCGAAGGAGTTGCGGGTCACCGCCGGGGTGCCCGCGTAGAAGTCGGCCTGGTAGGTGCCGATGACCTGCGCGCCCTGCGGAATCACCAGCTCGAACAGCAGCCGCGCGTCGACGTCGACCTGATCCGCGCCGTCGCCGAGGCGGACCGGGTTGACCACCTCCGGGCCGCGGGCGTCCCACTCGTCGACCCGGATGCCCATGAGCTGCCCGAGCGGGCCCGGCACGTCCATCAGGAACGCCTGGTCGTTCTCGTCCACCCGACCGGACAGGTAGGTGGTCAGCACCGACCCGCCGCGTGTCGCCACCGCCTCGAGCCGCTGCGGCAGGTCACTCTTGAGCAGGTGCAGGGCCGGGGCCACGACCACGTCGTAGCGGGACAGGTCGGCGGTCACCGGGACGACGTCGAGGTCCACACCGGCGTCCCAGAGCGCCCGGTGGTACGCGAGCACGACCTGCTGGTAGCGGACCAGCCGGGACGGGCCGTCGGACAGCTCCAGAGCCCACCAGCTGTCCCAGTCGAACAGCAGCGCCACCCGGGCCGGGGTCCGCGCGCCCAGCGACGCCGGGCCGAGCCTTTCCAGCTCGGCGCCCAGCTCGGCTACCTCCCGGAACACCCGGGTGTCGGAGCGACCGGCGTGCCCGATGACCGCGCCGTGGTACTTCTCGCTGGCCCCGCGGGAGGCACGCAGCTGGAAGAAGAGCACCGCGTCGGCGCCGTGCGCCACGGCCTGCCAACTCCAGAGCCGCATGAGACCGGGGCGCTTCAACGGGTTGACGTCGCGGCACGCGGTGAAGCTCGGGGTCTGTTCCATCAGCCAGAACGGCTGGCCGTCCTTGAGCCCGCGCATCAGGTCATGGGTCAGCGCCATCCGGGCCGCCGATTCGTCGTCGGGCGGGTAGTTGTCCCAGGAGACGAAGTCCAGATGAGGGGCCCAGCGGTGGTAGTCGATCGGCCGGTACATTCCCATGAAGTTCGTGGTCACCGGCAGCGTCGGGCTGGACTCCCGGATGGCGGCCTTCTCGTCGCGGAAGTTGGTCAGCATCGCGTCGGAGGTGAACCGCAGGTAGTCCAGTGTGATACCCGCAAACGCGGTGTGATCCGGGCCGCGCCAGTGCTCAGTCAGCGCCGACGGCGGCTCGATCTCGTCCCAGCTGCTGAAGTTGTGCGACCAGAAGGTGGTGTACCAGGCCTCGTTCAGCTCGTCGAGGGTGCCGTAGCGGTGGCGCAGCCAGTTCCGGAAGCCGGCCGCGCACAGCGCGCAGTAGCAGGCGCCGCCGTACTCGTTGCCGACGTGCCAGGCGAGCACCGCCGGGGTGTCGGCGTAGCGGCGGGCGACCCGGCGGGCCAGCTCGGTCGAGAGTCGGCGGAAGACCGGCGAGCTGGGGCAGGAGTTGTGTCGCTGCCCGAACCGGTGCTTGCGGCCCTCGAAGTCGGTCCGGGTCACCTCGGGGTACGCCTTCGCCAACCACGGCGGGTGGGCTCCGGTGCCGGTGGCCAGGCAGATCCCGCGTCCCTCGGCACTGGCCCGCTCGACGATCCTGTCCAGCAGCGCGAAGTCGTAGGTGTCCTCGGCGGGTTGGGTGAGTGCCCAGTCGAACACCCCGAGGGTGACCAGGTCGATCCGTGCGGTGTCGAAGAGACGGTAGTCCTGCTTCCACACGTCCTCGGGCCACTGTTCCGGGTTGTAGTCGCCCCCGAAGGGCACCTTGGCGCTGAGGGGCAGGCTCATGCGGTGAACTCCTTCCGGATCAGGTGGATCATCGGGTCGCTGATGCGCAGGTAGGCCAGCACCGCGATCGACGCGAGCAGCATCAGCACCGCTTCGGAGAAGACCGCGGTGATCCCGGCCGCCGCGGCCAGCAGCAGGGCGTTGCCGACGGAGACACCGGGGGTACGCAGCAGGAAGTGCACGGCCAGCCGAAGCACGTCCCGGGTGCGGAAGTCGAACAGCGAGGTGATCACCAGGGCGTTGGCCGCGCAGAGCGTCACGCCCACTCCGATCAGCACCAGCGGCACGGCCCACCAGCTCGACAGGCCAACCGCGCCGCGGTAGGCGAGGTTCACGGCGAGCACTGTCAACCACAGCAGCGTCGGCACCCAGACGCGCAGCACGCCGAACACGTTGGCCCGGTAGCCACGCCAGAACAGGGCGGCCGGGTGCAGGTCGGTCAGGTCGGTTCGCTGGTGGCGCAGGGCGTACAGGGCTGCGGAGATCGCCGGGCCGACCGGCACCAGGAGGAGCGCGGCCAGCGGCAGGTTACTGGCATCGCGGCCCAGCACCAGCAGCGGGAGCAGGGCGGGCACTGTGGTGAGCAGCAGCAGCAGCTCGACCACGAGCAGGATGTAGACGCGCGAGGTGATCCGCGACAGTGGTCCGTCGCCGAACTGTCGCCGGGCCTGAGTCGCGCCACTCACGGTCGCTCCCTCCGGTCGACTCAGCTGATCCGTGGTCGCCGGGGTCCGGTCGGGCCGCGACAGGCCGCCCGACCGGACTCCCGCTGATCAGCCGTTGTTCTTCTGGAACCGCTCGTACGCCTTGTTGACCAGGTCGATGTACTGGTCCGAGTTCTTGGCCTTCAGCTCGGCCACGTACGCGTCCCACTCGCTGAGCGGACGCTGCCCCAGGGCGAACTTCAACGTGTTCTGGGTGACGAAGTCCTTCAGCGGGGTCTCCCAGAGCGACACCTGCTCGCGTTCCTCGTCGGTCAACGGGCGCGGCGGGGGGACCTCCCTTGGCTTGCGGGCGTCCATCACCTTCTGGAACTCCAGCTCCTCCGGCGAGAAGAACCCACGGACCAGGTCGGGGGTGCCGCCGTAGGTGAAGACGCCGTTGTGGAAGCCGAACTCCTTCTGCAGGTGCTTGGTGCCCTTCGGGTTGACTCCGAGGAAGTCGACGTCGGGCGTGACCGAACGCTTGCCCGAGGCGTCCTTGGTGAAGGTGGTGCCCTCGACACCCCACTTGGCGAACTCCATGCCGGCGTCGGAATACCAGAGCCAGTCGATGAACTGCATCATGGCCACGAAGTTCTTGCTCTCCCGGGCCTTCGTGGAGATCATGATGCCGTTCTCCAGCCGGGGGAACGGGTTGATCTCGCCGGCCGGGCCGATCGGCAGCGGGATCTTGGCCATCTTCGCGTTCGGCAGGGTCTTGGCCAGGTCGGGCCGGTGGTTGTTGACGAGCGTCTGCGCGTTGCCGGTGACCATGAAGGACTTGCCATTCGCGAGCTTCTGCCGTGCCTGGTCGTCGGTCTGGGTGAAGCTCTCCGGGTCGAGCAGACCCTCGGCGACGAGCTTGTGCAGGAACGTGACCATCTGCTTGTACTGCTCGGACGAGCCGGTGTAGACGAACTTCTTCGCCGCCGGGTCCCAGGTGGCGTGCTGGAAGTCCCAGCCCGCGTAGGTGCCGTGGGCCGAGCCGAGGATGTTCAGCAGGGCGCCGGTCGGGTTGGGCTTGCTGAAGAGGTCGGAGTACGGGTAGACGTTCGGGTACTTCGCCTTCATCGCCTTCATCACGGTGTACAGGTCGTCCCAGGTCTTCGGGACGGGGAGGTTGAGCTCCTGCATGATGTCGGTGCGCACCAGCACCGTGTAGTCCTGCGTGGGCTTCTCGTGCATGCCGGGCAGGAGGTAGAACTTACCGTCGGACTGCCGCAGGTTGTCGATCTCCGGCTTGAGGTTCCATTTGGTGATCTTTTCCTTGAGGTTGGGCATCAGATCCAGGTAGTCGCTCACCGGGAGGATCGCCCCGGAGGACACGAACGCGTCCTCCTGCGGGTGGTACGTCTTCGGGATGATCAGCGGAGCGTCTCCGGCGCCGATCAGCAGGCTGCGCTTCTGCTCGTAGTCGCTGAGCGGCACGGCCACCGGATCGATCTTGACATTGGTCCGCTTGGTGAGCTCCGACCAGAACAGCCAGTCTTCCTTGAGCGGATAGAACGTGTGGTTGTTGTAGAGGGTGGAGAACGAGAGCGCCTCGGTGGCCTTGAACTGGTCACCGACGCCGTAGTTGGCCATCGCGCCGACCCGGTTCTCGGAGAGGTCAGTCGACTCACCGGGGTCCTCGGAACAGGCGGTGGTAAGGGAGAGCGCAAGCAGACCCGCGGTGGCTAATGCCACGCGGCGCCACGTCTTGTGGAGCATGGCTCGTCCTTTCGGTGGTGGGGTTTCGTTGGGGAAGCGGTGCGGCGCCGGCGTCATCCCTTGACCGCGCCGAGCATCACGCCGCGGACGAAGTACCGCTGAACGAAGGGGTAGATCGCCAGGATCGGCAGGGTGGTGAGCACGATCGTCACGGCCTGGAGGGTGGCCGCCGCCTGGACCTTGTCGGCGTCGGCCGCGGCCGACTCGGCGCTCGTGGCGCCCGCGATGAGGTTGCGTAGGTAGACGGTGACCGGCAGCAGATCCTGCCGGTCGATGTAGAGGAACGCGGTGAACCACGAGTTCCAGAAGGAGACCGCGTAGAAGAGCACCATCGTCGCGATGATCGCCTTCGACAGCGGCAGCACGATCCGCAGCAGGATGCCGTACGTGTTCAGCCCGTCAACGGCCGCGGCCTCCTCCAACTCGCTCGGCAGACTCTCGAAGAACGCCTTCATGACCAGCAGGTTGAACACGCTGATGGCATTGGGGATCACCACGGCCCAGATGGTGTTCTTCATTCCCAGGCTGGTGACCAGCACATAGTTGGGGATCAGGCCACCGGAGAAGAACATGGTGAACAGCGCGACACCGATGAGGAACGGGCGCCCCTTGAGCTGCGGCTTCGACAGCACGTACGCGTAACACGTGGTCAGCACGATCGAGATGAGCGTGGCGACCACCGTGTACACAACAGTGTTGCGGTAGTTCGTCCAGAACATCGCGTCCGACATCAGCAGCTTGTACGCGGTGAGGTCGAACCCACGCGGGACGACGGTCACCTTGCCGGCGATGATGTACGCCTCTTCGCTGAGCGAGCGGGCCACGATGTTGAGGAACGGGTACAGCGTCACGACCACGACGCCGAGCAGGACGATCGTGTTGACCACCCGGAAGATCCGGTAACCACGGCTGTCCACCGGCCCGCGCGTCTTCGGGGCGTCGATCTTCGTACCGAGGGTCACCACAGGCTCGTCCCCACCGTGCGACGGGAGATGACGTTCGCCGACAGGACGAGGATCAGCCCGATCACCGCCTCGAAGAGGCCGATGGCGGCCGCGTAGCTGAAGTTGCTCGACTGGAAGCCCATCCGGAACAGATAGGTGGAGACCACGTCGGCGGTCGGGTACGTCAATGGGTTGTAGAGCAGCAGGATCTTCTCGAACCCGACCGCCAGGAAGCTGCCGATGTTGAGGATCAGCAAGGTCACCATCGTCGGACGGATGCCGGGCAACGTGACGTGCCAGGTCTGCCGCAGCCGCCCGGCGCCGTCGATCCGGGCGGCCTCGTACAGGTCCTCGTCGATGGTGGTGAGGGCGGCGAGGTAGAGGATCGTGCCCCACCCGACGGTCTGCCAGACCTCGGACGAGACGTAGATGGTGCGGAACCACTCCGGCTTCTGCAGGAACGCCACCGGGTCGCCACCGAACAGGCTGACGAGTTGGTTGGCGGTGCCCTCGATCGACGTCAACTGCATGACCATCGCCGCCACGATCACGATCGACAGGAAGTGCGGCAGGTAGGACACGGACTGGACGAACCGCTTGAAGCGGCGGGCCCGGACCTCGTTGAGCAGCAGCGCCAGCACGATCGGGAGCGGGAAACAGAACAGCAGGGTCAGCGTCCCGAGCACCAGGGTGTTGGTGAACACCTCCCAGAACGTCGGGTCGGTGAGGAACATCCGGAAGTAGCGCAGCCCGACCCAGTACTCACCGAAGATGCTGCCGCCCGGCTTGAACCGGCGGAAGGCGATGATGTTGCCGATCATCGGCAGGTACCTGAAGACCAGGAAGAACAGCAGCGGCAGGATGGCGAGGGAGTAGAGCTGCCAGTCCCGGCGCAGTGCCTGCCGCCAACTGCGACGGCGTCGGGGCGAGCGCGGGGCAGGGCTCTGCGCCTGCTGCGGAGAACTCGGCGGCGCCGGCGGCGGTGGCCGCAGGGTGGATGTCATCCGTGGCCTCCTATGCCGACTGTGGGACAGCCACGAGGGGCTCGACCCGCGCCGAGGTGAGCAGTTCCCGGTCGTAACCGACCTGGCGCTCGGTGCCGACCAGCCGCAGCGGCAGAGTCGCCGCCATGTCACCGCTCGATCGGCCGAACCGCAGCTCGACGTCGCCGGGCTCGACGATCCGTTGGCCGGTCAGCCCGGTGAACGACGCCACGTCGGCCGGTACGCCGAACGTCACGTGCGCCACCTCGCCGGGCGCCAACGGCAGCCGGGTGTAGCCGATCAGCCGGACCACCGGACGGGTGGTCTGCGCGACCGGGTCGTGCAGGTAGAGCTGCACGACCTCGGTGCCGGCCCGCTCACCGGTGTTGGCGACGGTGATCCGCACCCGCACCTCGCCGTCGACCGGCCAGGCAGCCGGATCTTCGCGCGGGTCGACCACCGTCGCGTCGGACCACTCGAAGGTGGTGTAGCTCAGCCCGTGGCCGAACGGGTACGCCGGGGTCGGGTCGATCGAGGAGACCTTGTTGCGCCGGCCGAGCGGTGGCGCCAGGTAGGTGCTCGGCAGCCCGCCGGCGTCGCGGGGAACGCTCACGGGCAACCGCCCGGAGGGGTTGACCGCGCCGGTGAGCACCTCGGCGAGGGCCTGCCCACCGAGCTGACCGAGGAAGAACGCCTGCACCACGGCCGTCGCGCCGTCGAAGTCCGGGCCGAGCGCGTAGGGGCGGCCGGTCATCAAGACCAGGACGACCGGGGTGCCGGTGGCGAGGACGGCGCGGACGAGCTCGGCCTGCACGCCGGGTAGTCGCAGGTCGACGGCGTCGCAGCCCTCGCCGGAGGTGCCCCGGCCGAACATTCCCGCCCGGTCACCGACGGCCAGCACGCACACGTCGGCGGCGGCGGCCGCGGCGACCGCGGCCGGGATGCCGGAGGTGTCCTCGCCGGTAATGGTGCACCCCGGCTCGTGGGTGAGCACCGGGACGCGTCGGGCCAACTCGTCGCGCAGTGTGGGGATGTCCAGGCCGAGCCCGAAGTCGCTGTGGTTGACGCCCACGTGGTTGGGGAACGAATAGCAGCCGAGCATGGCCATCGGGTCGTCGGCGGCCGGACCGACCAGGGCGACCCGGGCAGCCACGGGCAGCGGGAGGACGCCGGTGTTGCGGAGCAGGACGACGGACTCCCGGGCCAGGCGTACGGCGACGTCCTGGCTGGCCTCGTCGTCGAAGCGCAGGGACGCCACGTCGTCGGGCAGTTCCTGCCAGCCGTCGTCGAGCAGACCGAGCTCGATCTTCTGGATCAGCACCCGACGCAGCGCGCAGTCGATCAGCGCCTCGTCGACTTCGCCGCGGCGAGCCGCCTCCACCAGCGGTTCGCCGAAGGCGTCCACGGTGGGCAGTTCGACGTCGATCCCGGCCCGCAGGGCGAGCCGGGCGGCGTCGGCGGCATTCCCGGCGACTCCGTGCAGGGTCTGGAGGAACCGTACGGCGAAGTAGTCGGCCACCACGGTGCCGGTGAAGCCCCACTCGTCACGCAACAGCCCGGTCAGCAGCCCATGGTCGGCCGCGACGGGCAGGCCGTCGATCTCGGCGTAGGAGTTCATCACCGAGCGGGCGCCGCCGAGGCGCAGCGCCATCTCGAACGGCGGCAGGATGACGTCGGCCAGCTCGCGGCGGCCCATCGGCACCGGCGCGAGGTTACGTCCGCCCCGGGAGGCGGAGTAGCCGGCGAAGTGCTTCAGCGTGGCCACCACGCCGGCCCGCTCCAGACCGCGCACGTACGCGGCACCTGTCGTCCCGACCAGGTAGGGGTCCTCGCCGATCGTCTCCTCGGTGCGGCCCCAGCGGTAGTCCCGGGTGACGTCCAGCACCGGGGCGAGGCCCTGGTGCACACCGGCCGCGCGCATCGACCGCCCGATCCGGTCGGCCATCGCCTCGACCAGTTCGGGGTCGAAGGACGCGCCCCAGCTGAGTGGGGTCGGGTAGACGGTGGCCCGCCACGCCGCGAACCCGGTGAGGCACTCCTCGTGCACCTGCGCGGGAATGCCGAACCGACTGGCGGCCACGATCTGCGCCTGCGAGGCCGCCAGCGACCGGGCGCCGGACACCGGGTCGACCGGGGCGGTGCCGAACGGGCGGGTCAGCTGGCCCAGCCCGTACTGGATGACAGTGCTCCACTGCGGCAACTCGCTGATCATGTCCGACTGGTGCGGTGCGACGCCCTCGCCGCTGGCGTCGGCGCCGACCCAGACCCCGACCAGCTGGGCGATCTTCTCTTCGAGGGACATCTTCGGCAGGAGCGCATCGGCCCGCTCGGTCGACGACAGCCGCTGATCACGCCACGGCGCGGCGCCGCCGTCCTCGAGCGACTGACTTCTCATGCCATGACCCCTCAGCTCCGGCCACATCCCCGTGCCCTGGTGGAACCAGCTCCGTGGCGGACGTTTCTCACGATCCGAAACTTTCCGGAAACCTGCGTAACCTTTTCGGCAACCTAAGTGTCCCATCGATGCCTGTCAAGAGTCTCAATCGGACCACCAGGAGGTGTTTCCTGCACACGGTGACCCCACGATCGGCGCTCCGTCGCCGACGAGCCGCGCGATGACCCTGGAATGCCCGGTCCGACTGCGGCACCGACTGGCGTGAATGTCTCATCATGTTAAGGTCGCCCGAAACTTTCGGATGTTGTATGAGGCCGCGATGACAGAGCACCGCCCGCTCGACCCACCCGCCTCCACCACCATCGCAACCATCGCCAACGATGTCGGCGTCTCGGTCGCGACCGTGTCCAAGGTCCTCAACGGACGCGGCGATGTCGCCCCCGGCACCAGAGCCCGGGTGGAGGCGAGCCTCGACCGCCACCAGTACCAGCGCCGCGCCCGACGACACGCGACCAGCGGCGGCCGGGTGGACCTCGTGTTCCACGAGTTCGACACGGGTTGGGCGATGGAGATCCTGCGCGGCGTCGAGGCGGTGACCTCCGCGGCCGGCATCGGGCTGTCGATCGCCCAGCTCGACGGCGCGCACCGCCCGCCGGCACGATGGCTGGAGGCGTTGCTCGCCGACCGCCCCCTGGGCGTGGTGTTCGTCCTCTCCCACCTGGCCGAGGCCCAACAGCAGCACCTACGCCGGCAGGGCATACCGTTCGTCGTCGTCGACACCGACAGCGCCACCTCGGCCTCCGTGCCCACCGTCGGGTCGAACAACTGGAACGGCGGTCTGCTCGCCGCTCGGCACCTGCTGGAGCTGGGGCACCGACGGATCGCCATCATCTCCGGGCCACCCGACGTGCTGTGCAGCCGTGCCCGGGCCGCCGGCTTCCAGTCGGCCCACGACGAAGCCGGGATAGTGGTCGACCGTGAGCTGATCCGCTACGGCAGCTTCTCCGCCGGAGCGGGGCACGCCCACGGGCTGCAACTGCTCCAGCGGCCGGACCGACCCACGGCGATCTTCGCCGGGTCGGACATCCAGGCCATGGGGGTGCTCCGGGCCGCCCGTCAGTGCGGCCTGCGCGTGCCCGAGGACCTCTCGGTGATCGGGTACGACAACCTGCCGGTCTCCGCCTGGACCGACCCGGCCCTCACCACGATCAACCAGCCGTTGCGCGACATGGCCGGCATCGCCACCCAGATGTTGCTCGACCTGACCAGGGGAAACGAGCCGGCGACCAGCCGGATCGACCTGGTGACCGAGCTGGTCGTCCGGGAGAGCACCGCGCCCCCCGCCCATCCGCACTGACCCCGGCCCCTGCGAGGACCCGTGCCCCACTCCACCCTCACCTTCGACGACCTTCAGCGGTACGCGCCCGAGGTCGCCGAACCCGACGACTTCGACGAGTTCTGGCGGGACACGCTCGCCGGGGCGGCCGCCGTACCGGTGCTCGTCGACGTCCGCCCCGAACCCACCGACCTGCGGCTGCTCGACTCGTGGGACGTCACGTTCGCCGGCTTCGGCGGCGACCCGGTCCGCGCCTGGTACACCCGCCCGGCCGGGGTTCGGGAGCCGCTGCCGGCCGTGGTCGAGTACGCCGGCTACGGTCGCGGTCGGGGCCTGCCACACGAACGGCCGACCTGGGCGGTGGCCGGGTACGCACACCTGCTGATGGACAACCGGGGCCAGGCGGGACAGCACGGCGCCGGGGACACCCCCGACCCGCACGGCGCGCCCGGCGGGCCCTGGCCGGTCACCTGGGGAATCCTCGATCCGTGCAACTACCACTACCGTCGCCTGATCACCGACGCGGTGCGGGCGGTCGAGGCGGTCCGCGCGCTGCCGGGGGTCGAGGGTGACCGGGTCACAGTGGTCGGTAACAGCCAGGGCGGTGGCATCGCCCTGGCGGTTGCCGGTCTCGTCGACAACCTCAGCGCGGTGCTGACCACCGCACCGTTCCTGTGCGACATGCGCCGGGCCGTCGCGCTCACCGACCTCGCGCCGTACGGCGAGATCGCCCGGTACCTGGCGGTGCACCGGGAGGCCGAGGAGGCGGTGTGGCGCACGTTGTCCTATGTCGACGGGGTGAGCTTCGCGCGTCGGGCGACGGCGCCGGCGCATTTCGGGGTCGGCCGGCGTGACGCCGTCTGCCCACCGCGAACCGCCTTCGCCGCCTACAACCACTACGGCGCCGCGAACGGGCGGCCGGTCCCACCCGAGCGGGAGATGCACGTGTACCCGTTCAACGGCCACGAGGGCGGCGAGGCCGTCCACGTCAAGCGTCAGCTGCGCTGGTTGGACTCGGTGCTCCACCCAGCGCGGGCCTGAACGGCCCACCCCTGTCCTGGTCACGGCTCCAGCAGGCTTTGGACCGGAGCGCACGCGCGGCAGGGCCAGACGCGCACGGTGCCGTCGTCATGCGTCGAGACGAGCCGCTCGCCGTCCGGACTGAAGTCGACGGTCTCCACGGAGGCACCGAATCCCCCGAAGGTCACGGACTGCGCGGCCTCCGAAGCGCGCCACAGTCGAGCGGTGCCGTCCTTTCCAGAACTGAGCACCCACTGCCCATCCGGGCTGAACGACACATGCCAAACGGGACCCTCGTGTCCTCGCAATATCGTCGGCGCGATGCCGTTCGTGACGGAGTGGATCTGCACGGTGCCGTCGAAGCCGGCACTGGCGACCCGTTGTCCGTCCGGGCTGAATGCCACGGCCCAGACCAACCCCTCGTGACCGGGGAGGAGTAGGGGTTCGGCCGTGCCGAGGGCGTCCCAGATCCGTAGGGTGCCCTCCGCGCCAGCTGTGGCGACCTTCTTGCCGTCCGGACTGAAGGCGGCGTACCGGATCTCTTCGGCAGCTCGATGCACTACCGGGTCACTCTGACCGGTGAGGTCCCAGATTCGCAGGCTCCCGTCGTTGCTGACGCTGGCCAGGCGACGGCCATCAGGGCTGAAGTCGGCGATCCACGCCTGCTTCTCGTGCCCGCGAAGCACCACAGGATCGTGTCTGCCGGCGAGGTCCCAGACTCGTACGCTGCCGTCGCGGCCGCCGGTGGCCACACTCGTCCCGTCCGAACTCACCGTGAGGCCGTAGACGTCGCCGTCGTGGCGGCCGAGCACCCGAGGCTCGGCCGGTGTGGCCAGGTTCCAGACCTGTACCGTGCCGTCCTCGCCGCCGCTGACCACCCGCTGCCCGTCAGGGGTGAACGCGGCGGACCAGGTGGCTTTCTTGTGGCCTCGCAGAATCAGGCGATCGCTGCCCGGGTCCCAGATCCGTAGCGTGCCATCATCGGCTGCGCTCACCAGCCGGGATCCATCCGGACTGAACGCCAACGCCCAGACCCGGTTGGTGTGGCCGCGCAGCACCAACGGGTCACCGGTGCCGTTGGCGTTCCAGATCCGTACGGTCAGATCGTCACTGGTGGTCGCGATCCACTGCTCGTCTGGGCTCAGCGCGAGCCCTTCCACAGTGCCCTCATGCCCACGCAGCACCACCGGCGCGGCCGGCCCGGTCAGCGGCCACACCCACGCCGTACCGTCGGCGCTGGAGCAGGCCAGGCGGGTGCCGTCCTGGCTGAACACCAATGTCCTGGTGCCCTCGCGTGGCCCGGTAAGAATCGTTCCGGTGGAGCGCGCGGCCAGATCCCAGAGTCGCACCGTCGCGTCATGGCCGCTGCTGGCCAACTGGCGCCCGTCGGGGCTGAAGGCCACACCGACCGCGACCTTCCTGTGCCCACGCAGCACCACCGGTCGATCGTCGCCGCGGGCATCCCAGACCCGAACGGTGGTGTCCTCGCCAGCACTGGCGACCAACCGTCCGTCGGGGCTGAAGGCCACTCCCCAGACCGGGCCCTCGTGCCCCCGCAGGACGACGGGCCCAGCGGTTCCGTCGACCTGCCAGATCCGGACGGTGCCGTCTGAGCCGGCGGTGACCAGTCGCTTCCCGTCCGGGCTGAACATCGGGGTCCAGACCTGTCCCTCGGACGCGCCGGTGAGAGCCCGGCCCGGTCCGGAGACGCCGTGCCCGGCCCAGGTCCACACCCGCACCTCGCCATCCGTTCCGGTGGCCGCCACCCGCTCTCCGTCCGGACTGAACGCCACGCCCAGGGCCTTCTTGCTGCTCATCGGCACAATCGCCTGCAGCCGGTCATCGGCGGTGGCCTGGCGGAGCACCATCTCCGCACCGACAGTCGGGCGTGTGGTCAGAGCGCGTCTGGCGAGGCGCTGCGCCTGCTGCGGATCGATCTGCAGTTGGTTGTTGGCCTCGACCGTCAGCTGCCGGGAAACAGCCAGGTCTCGTTCGGCGGCCGCCCGGTTCGCTTGCACCAGTGCCACTACCGCGAGGACGCTCACCACGACGACGGTTGCCGCGAGTGCGGTCAACGCCGCGCTGGTCCGCCGCCGTCGGGCTGCCCGGCGCCGGCTCTCTCGTGCACGGCTGTTCTCCAGAAAGTCCCGTTCCAGGTCGCTGAGGTCCATCACCTGGCGCGTTCCCCAGAGCGCCAACTGGACCCCCCGATACAGGAATCCGTCCACGCGGTCGTGCCGATCCCACTCGGCGGCGGCCTCCGTCAGCCTCCGGTGGGAGCGCAACAGCTCCCGATCTTCGGTCAGCCAGCGACGCAGCCGGGGCCACTCCTGGATCAGGGCCTCGTGTGCCACCATGACGCCCTTCTCGTCCGCCGTGACCAGCCGTGCGGCTGTCAACCTGCCCAGCACCTCAGCCGCGGCCAATGGGTCTACCCCGCCCACCAGCTCGGGGAGGGGTGCCCGGCGTCGGGTGTCCTCGGTGCCGTCACCGAGGGCGGTCAGGCGCAGGAAGATGTCCCGTGCCAGCCCTCGCTGCCCCTCATCGAACTGCGCGTACACCCCTTCAGCGGTACGGGTGATGGCGCCATACACGCCGCCTGATTCGCGGTAGTGGGCCAGCGTGATCCGTTTGCCCTGCCGCAGGCGCGACGTCTCCAGCAGGGCGTGGGACAGCAGCGGTAGCGCACTCGTCTGACCGCCAACGTCTGCCACGGCCATCTCGACCAACGCCGGATCCACCAGCAACCCGGCGCGCTCGGCAGGGCCGGTGATCGTTCGACGCAGATCCTCATCGGCCATCGGGCCGATCAACAGTTGGTGCTCATGGAGAGCGGCCACCAAGGCCGGATAGGCGGCACACCGACCATAGAAGTCGGCTCGCACTCCCAGCACCACGCGGACCCTGGGGACCTCCGTCGCGGCGAGCAGCGCGGCAATGAATCCCGCCCGCTCGCCCTCGTCGCGGCAGAGCGTGAAAAGCTCCTCGAACTGGTCCACCACGATGAGCAGGTTCGCCACTGTTGGACGGGCATTAAGAATGTGCTCGATCGTCCCGCTGATGGTCGCCGGGTCATCGGCCAGCTGACGCTCGACCGCGTCACGAGCCAGGTCCTGTTCATTGACGAGCTGGAACGCGAGTTCTTCGATTGGATGTTCACCGGGCGTCATCAGCACCGTGGCCCAGGCCGGCTGACCCTTGACCGGATTCTCGACCACTGCCGCTATCAGACCCGCTCGTAGCAGGGATGACTTGCCCGCACCAGACGGCGCGAAAACCGCGACGAACCGGAGGCGGGTGAGCATTTCACAGAGCTGAGCCACCATTCGCTCGCGTCCGAAGAACCAGTCCGAGTCCGCCGGCTGGAACGCCGCCATTCCCCAGTACGGCCCACGGCTGGCCTCCGCCGTCTCGGCGGACGTCATGCTGGCGATCAGGCTGTGCCACCGTTCCGTCCATTCGGCCAGATCGCCGTCACAGGCGGCGACGTACGCCAGTGTCACCTGAAGGCTTGGCACGGTCTCGCCGCTGGCCGCCTTCGCCAGGGTGGTCACCGAGAAGTGCGCGCGCCGTGCCAGCTGACGGTACGTCGGCGAACCCGCCTTTGTCCGCAGCTGGCGCAGGTCGAGCGCGAACCGCTCCAGCTCCCCTGCCTCCGGGTCGAGCGGACGCTCCGGTCTTCCCACGTTGTCCCCCGTCACAGAGTTGTTTGTCAGCCTGGCGACATGATTGGCAAACAATCCAAGGACGACTATATCTAGTTCCGTGAACGCCGATCGATGAGTGTCGGATAGCAGCCAAAGCGCAACTAGGCGTGCGGCCACGTTCGATGACCCAACACGATCGACAGACACGGAGGAGGACTGGAAGGGGGTGCGTGATGCTCGCCAGAAACGGCGTCGGCGTTGTTACCCGCAGCACTGATGGCTGTCCTGGGTACGGGGGGTGTCACGCGTTCCCCACAAATAGACGATGGGGCATTTATTTATTTGTGGGTTCGTTATCGATCAACGTCCGTTGTCACTGCCTGTGAACTACGTCGACCAGTCACTCACGAAGGAGCGATGAATTGATCAAAATGTCGATCCGGCAACCCGGTTTCACCGCATTGGTCATGATGGCTTTCGTGGTTAGCGCGATCGGGGCCGCTCCGCAGGCATCAGCCTCGTCGACGGCCGCCCCGAACATCGCGGAGGTGTCCAAGGGTGCCGCCGAACCCAGCGACTTCGGAATTATGCATTGGGCCTGCGGTAGAACCCCGCCGTCGGACATGGACGACTCCCCTGGCCGTCACCAGACCACCACACGCGCAAATACCCGCAACGGATCGAGCACCGTTTGTCAGATCCGCGCGGTCGTCGATCCCTCTGAAGTTCTCGACTACCACTGCTGGACATACCAGGGGGATTCCACCGCCAACCCAAGGCCAACGTGGACTTACGCCAAGAGTGTTCAAACCCAGATTGGGGGATGGATTCGGGACGATCTATTGAATGACGGGGGAGCATGGGCGATGTGCCGCTAGTTTCTGTCTCGCGCGAGATGGCGACGCGATCGACACCGCACTGTCCCGTCAATGCCCTGCTGCGGGCCTGCGTTGACCCAATACAGGGCACTGACCGGCTACCCTATTCGATCTCCCTGCTGTCAGCTGCTCAACCGCAACGGCCTCCAGGAGAGACGTAGTGCCGATGCAAGGTTCTTGAACTTTAACTACTTGCTCCCTTGCGGCAACGAATATTTTTCTTGTCATCTCGGCAGGAGATTCAGTGATCACGGGTTCGACACAAGGATCTCGTGCCACCCCACCGACCCAAGGAGAGAGCCTTGTTAAAAAAGCTGGGCGTCCTCGCTGCTGCTGTCAGCGCAACCATGGTGAGCGCCCTCGGATTGACGGTGAGCCCGGCAGTCGCAGGCACCTGCGGGACACCCGGGTGCGGCGGTGTTGTCACCAACAACAGCAGCACCAATCATTCAATCAAGGTTGCAAACTGCTGGCCGAGCAGCTTGCCATCCGTCTACCAAGGCGACTCGCTCCCATGCGTGACGAGTTCTGACAACCGGTATGCGCGTAATGCCGATTTCCAGCTTCCTGTCGGATCAAGCACCATCAACTACTCGTACTACTACGACACTGACGCATTTCGCGTCTACAAAGGCTGCCGAGTCAACTGGAAATTCGAGGGCACTTCCAACACGCATTCGGTAGACCGACGTGGTTACAGCACGAGCCAGTGGATTCGAATTAATGGAATCGCTCGGGCGAAAGTTGAAAGCATCTACTGCCAATAATGGATTAGGATCCGAATCCTCCCAGGCAGCTCAGGAGGCCGGCGCGGATCGGCAAATGGACACAGATTTCCTCGAGCCGCAACCAATCGGCCGCGCGGAGATTCACCATCCGGTCTGCCATCGACCCGCCCCGCCTGGAGAGCAGGTCGCCGCCCGGCCCGCCACGTCAGGACGGTCTAGACGCCGTACGGACGCTGGCGGGTCGGGCGGCGATCTGCTTGGCTCGCCCAGGTCGATGACGGGCGGGATGGCTCCCACCGCAACCACCCACGGACCGCAAGCCGCGGCCCAGCGTGCGCTCCCTACGTCGCGCGGCCCAGCCGGCTGCCGGCCCATCACCCTCGCCGGACAACGGCCTGCCGTTATCCGGCGGCCCATCGGGCTACCCTCCCTCGGCACCAGCCGCTGCTGGGCGTGTTGCGTGGCCGAAGTCGGAGCGCCAGCAGAGCGATGGGCTGGCGTTAGCGAGGCGACCGACGCGTCCGCTCTCGACAGCTGATGGGCGGCGACGGATTCCGTCGCCGCCCCATCAGGATGCGGAGGTGCTCAGCAGGCGGTGCAGGATTGCACCACCGGGCGACTCCAGTTGCCGTTGGCCATGGTGATGAAGCCGAAGACATTGCCGCCGCCGTTCGACCGCACAGGTTCACGGGGCAGCAGGGCATCGCAATTTCCGGAACTTCCCTCGGAACGCCTACCGGCGCGGACGGCACCTCGGCCGGCCCTCGCCGAGCTTGGCGGTCACTGCTCCACGGCGCGGTAGAGCCGGCTCACGGTCTCGGCCACGCAGACGGGCTTGCCGCCGCTGTCGCTCTCCACGGTGACCGTCACGACCAGCTGCACACCGCCGCTGACCGGCGACACCTCGGCGATGGTGGCCGTGGCGCGTACGGCGGCGCCGACCCGCAGCGGCGCGGGGAAACGCACCCGGTTCAGCCCGTAGTTGACGCCCATCGCCACCCCCTCGACCCGGTACAGCCCGCCCGCCAACGCCGGCAACAGCGACAGGGTGAGGTACCCGTGGGCGATCGTCCCGCCGAACGGGCCCGCCGCGGCTCGGACCGGGTCGAGATGGATCCACTGGTGGTCGTCGGTGGCGTCGGCGAAAAGGTCGACGCGGCTCTGCTCGATGCGCTGCCACGGACCGGGCCCGAGGCTCTCACCGGTCGCGGCGGCCAACTCCTCGAACGAGGTGAAGACTCTCATCCCGGATCTCCCTACAGTTAGAAGGCGTTGACGCCGGTGAGCGCGCGGCCGATGAGCAGTTGCTGAATCTGACTGGTGCCCTCGTAGAGCGTGGCCACCCGGGCATCGCGTAGATACTTGCCGACCGGATACTCGTCGATGTAGCCGTACCCGCCGAACACCTGGACCGCGTTGTTGGCCGCGCGGACGGCGGCCTCACTGGCGAAGAGCTTGGCCATCGACGCCTCGGTGGCGAACGGCTGGTCGCGGTCGATCAGGTCGGCCACCTGCCACACCAGCAGCCGGGCGGCGGCGGTGTCCACGGCGATGGCGGCGAGCAGTTGCTGGACGAGCTGGTGCCCGGCGATCGGCTTGCCGAACTGGGTGCGCTGCCCGGCGTAACCGACCGCCGCGTCGAGGCAGCCCTGGGCGATGCCGACACACCCGGCGGCCACCGACATCCGACCCTTGGCGAGGGTGGCCAGGGCCAGCCGGAATCCGGCGCCCTCGGCGCCGAGGCGGGCCGTGTCCGGCACGCGCACCTCGTCGAAGCCCAGCTCGCCGGTGGCCTGACCGCGCAGGCCGAGCTTGCCGTGGATTTCCCGCCGGGTCAGCCCCGGGCTGTCGGTGGGCACCAGGAACGCGCTGATTCCTCGGTGCCCGGGGCCGCCGGTGCGGGCGAAGACGAGCGCGACGTCGGCGGTGGTGCCGTTGGTGATGAACGTCTTCGTGCCGGTGAGCAGCCAGTCGGTGCCGTCGCGGACCGCGCGGGTGCGTAGTGCGGCGGCGTCCGAGCCGCTGTCCGGCTCGGTCAACGCGAAGCAGCCGAGTGCGCTGCCGGCGCAGAGCCTCGGTAGCCACTCGGCCCGCTGTTCCGCGCTCCCGTGTGCGGCGATCGACTTCGCGACCAGGCCGAGGGAGACCGAGACGATGCCGCGCACCGCCGAGTCGCCCCGGCCCAGCTCCTCCAGGACCAGGCAGTACGCGAGGTGGTCGCCGCCGGAGCCGCCGTCGGCCTCGGCGATGGTCAGCCCCAGGAAGCCCAGGTCACCGAGCATGCCGACGATGGCGGGGTCGACCGATTCGCGGCGGTCCCAGGCGGCGGCGTGCGGTAGCAGCTCGCGGTCGGCGAACTCGGCGGCCAGCTGGCGGACCGCCGCCTGCTCGGCGGAGAGGGTGAGGTCCATGACGCTTAAACTAGCGGTGATAGTTAAACGCGTCCAGACCGGACGCTCACCGGTCCGAGGCCAGACCGACGTGCCGTTCGGCGGTGAACGCACGGGCCAGCTCCGTCCGCGAACGGATGCCCAGCCGGTGGAACACGTTGCGCAGGTGGTGATCGACGGTGCGGGTGGAGAGGAACATCCGGGCGGCGATCTCCCGGTTGGTGGCGCCCTCGGCGACCAGCTCGGCGATCCGCAGTTGCTGGCCGGTCAACAACCGCGCCGCGGGCAGGTCCGGCGGACCGATCGACTCCCCGGCCGCCCGCAGCTCCGTGGTGGCCTGCTCGGCCCAGCACTCCACTCCGAGCAGGCTGAACATCTCGCGGGCCTGGTGCAGGTGCGTCCGCGCGTCGCGAGGGCGTCGACTCCGGCGCAGCTCCTGGCCGAAGAGCAGTTCGGTGCGGGCCCGCTCGAACGTGCCGGCCTCCGTCGGGTGCAGGCGCAGCGCCGTCTGGAAGTCCCGTTCCGCCTCGGCGCCGCCGCGAGGGGCGAGCAGTGCGTGGCACCGCGCGGACAGGGCCCGGCGCAGTGGGCTCGCGGTGCTGCTGGCCCACCTGTCGAACGCGGCGAGCGCGGCCGTCGCCGCCGGCCGGTGCGCCAGGTGCGCCGCCGCCTCCACCAGGTACGGGGTGGCCATCACCTGCACGAGGACCTGACCTCGACGTGTGCCGATCCGGGCCAGCGAGGCCAGCCGGTCTGCGGCCTCGGCGTGCCGACCGTCGACCAGGTCGAGCACCGCCAGGGCCCAGGCGGCGAGCGCGTGCGGGCGGCTGCCCGGCGTCGGCGACTCGCCGATCTCGCGGATCCGCCGCAGGCTGGTGTCCCGGTCGGCGCGGATCGCGGCGAGGACGGCGAGCATTCCTAGATGGACGTTGGCGCAGTTGACCTGCCCGGTGGCCCGGGCGACGCGCAGCCCGTCGCGGGAGGTCTCCGCTGCCGCCTCGTGTCGACCCAGCCAGTACTCGGCGACCGCCCGCAGTTCCAACGCCCGCGACAGCATCGACAGCTCGCCCCGTTCCCGGGCCAGCTCGACGGCGCGTTCGGCGAGCCGGTGGGCCGCGCCGTCCACGGCCACCAGCAATCCGGCCGCCGCGGCGCAACTGAGCGCGGTGGGGGTCAACGCCCAACCGGTCAGCCGGCCGCCCAGCACCACGGCGCGGCGCAGCGCGGGCCCGGCGCGCTCGTGGTCGCCTCGCAGGGTCGCCGCCACCCCGGCGATCAGACAGTCCATGACCTCCAGGGCCGGCGGGTCGTTCGGGCGCCGCAACGCCAGCGCCCGGCGGCCGACCTCGGCGTATCGGTACTGGTCGCCGGTGAAGCAGACCGCCTCGCCGGCCCGCACCAGCCCGGTCAACGCCAGGGCGCGGTCGGTGCCGTCCACCGCCGTGGCGGAGGCCAGCAGCGTGGCCGAGGCGTTCGACGCGGTGCCGCAGCGCAGCTCCAGCTCACCGCGGAGCAGGTCGGCGCGACCCCGGACGACCGGGTCCACGCAGAACGCGCGGAGGCGGTCGAGCAGCAGCCGGGCCTCGTCGGGTTGTCCCCCGGCCCAGGCGTACCGGGCGGCGGTCAGCAGACGGGTGGCGGTCAGCCTCGGATGGTCGCTCAGCTCGGCGGCCCACCGTAGGGCCACCGAGGCGGCGGCCCAGCCGTCGGATCCGCCCACCGCCGCCTGCTCCAGCTCGGCGGCGAGGGCCGGATCGGCACCCGCCGTCGCGGCGGCGAGGTGCATCGCCCGGCGCAGCCGCTGCCCGTCCGCGACCAGCACCTCGGCGAGCAGTCGGTGCGCCGCCCGGCGCTCCGCGAGCGGGGCGCTGGCCGCGATCATCGTGCGCACCAGCGGCTGCGGGAAGGTGACGCCGCGTTGCTCGACGCGGACCAGGCCGGCGACCTCCGCCGGGGCGAGCGCCTCGACCTCGGCGCCGGCGGCCGCCGCGGCCCGGATCAGCGTGCCTGGCTCGCCGTCCTCGTCGAGCGCGGCGAGCAGCAGCACCCGTCGGGTCTCCGGGGGCAGCCGGTCCAGCCGGGCGCGGTACGCGCGACCCAGCGCTCCGTCCGCCGGCGGTGCGGCGGGCAGCGACTCCTCGCCCCGCCACTGACCCGCCGTGAGCACCTCGGCGAGGTCCACCAGGGCCTGCGGGTTGCCGCCGCCGATCGCGGCCAACGCGGTCAGGGCCGACGCTGCGGCCCGGTCGGGGAGCCGGTCGAGGCCCTCGCGCTCGGTCAGCCGATCGAGCCGGTCGGTGAGGACGGCGCTGCTCTCGTGCTCGGTCAGCGGGCGCAGTCGGTGCGCCGGTATCCCGTCGAGGTTGGCGGTGACGTCCGCGGTGAGCAGGACGGCGAGCGGCAGGTGCCGCAGTCGGCGGGCCACGAACGCCAGCACCTGCGCGGTCTGCGGGTCACCTCGGTCGATGTCGTCCATGGTGGCGAGCAACGGCCGGTCCCGGGCGGCGGCGGCGAGCAGCCCGAGCACCGCCATCGACAGGGTCAGTTGCCGGTCGGCCGGGCAGCTCTCCCCGGCCAGTGCGCGCCGCAGCAGTTGGCGCTGCTCGCCGGGGAGCGCGGCGGCCCGGTCGAGCACCGGGTCGACCAGACGTTGCAGGCCGGCGTACGGCAGGGCGGCCTCTTCGGCGAGCCCGCTGCCGGCGAGCACGGTGCAGCCCTCGGCGTGCCGATGGGCGTAGCCGACCAGCGCCGTCCGGCCCGATCCGGGCTCTCCGCGCAACAACAGGGCACCGCCGGCGTTGGTCATGCCGTCGAGCAGGCTCCGGACAGCCCGGCACTCGTCGTCCCGGCCACGCAGCACGGTTAGTTGCACTCTTGATGCAGTAACCATGCCTGCCAGTGTTACCCATCGGAAACCGAATGGAAAGAGGGGGCGATATCGGGCCGGGCCGGAATCAGTCGGGCGCGACCTCGGCCAGCAGGGCGCCCACGGTCCGGGCCATCACCGCGCGGGCCTGGTCCACGCCCAGGCCGAGCCCGTAGCGCAGCATCGACCAGGCCTGCCACGTGCTCGCCGCCACCAGGGCGTTGAGCAACTGCTCCCGCCCCGGCCCGGCCTCGGCCAGCTCGACGGCGAAGAGCGCCTCGGCCTCGTCGCGGACCCGTTCGATGTGCTTGAGACGGTTGCGGTGCAGCTGTTCGGAGACCGGCTCACGCATCTGGGCGGCCCGCGCCGACGGCGCGATGAGCTGGAGCAGCCGAGCCCGCTGCCGGCAGTACGCGTCGACCCGCTTCGCCAACGGCAGCCCGGGTGAGATCGGCCGGTAGGCGGCGTCCTGCTGGCGGAGCACTTCCGCGCCGCTGGCCTCGAAGAGCGTCTCCATGTCCTTGAAGTTGGTCCAGAGGGTGCGCAGCGAGATGCCGGCCCGTTCGGCGATGCGTTCCCCGGTCGGACGCAGGTCGCCCTCGGAGATGAGCGCGAGGTGCGCCTCGACGATGGCCGCGCGGGTCCGCTCGGCGCGGGCGGTGCGCCCGTCGACCCGGCCCGCCACATCGACCCCGTCCATCCGCCCTCGCCCCCTCACCGCCACGGCGTCCCCCGACGCACCGCCGAGTCTAGACAGCCGTTGATCAGCGGCTCCGGACGCTCCGCCGACGTCGTCATCCGGCCTGGCCGGTCAGCGAGACGCCGCCGTCGCAGACGATGGTCTGCCCGGTGATCCAACTGGCGTCGTCGGAGGCCAGGAAGGCGACCGCGCCCGCCACGTCCGACGGCAGACCGAGACGCCCGAGCGGATACCGCGCGGCGACCTCGGCCTCCCGCCCGTCGTAGAGGGCGGCGGCGAAGCGGGTCTTCACCACGCCGGGAGCGACCGCGTTGACCCGGACCGTCGGCCCCAGCTCCACGGCGAGGCTGGCGGTGAGGTGGTTGAGCGCGGCCTTGCTGACCCCGTAGCAGGCGATGCCGGGCGACGGGCCGAGCCCGGCGATCGACGAGACGTTGACGACGCAGCCGCCGCGCTCGGTCATGCCGGCGGCGCAGACCTCCTGCACCCAGCCCAGCGCGGCGACCACGTTCACGTCGAGGATCTTGCGGGCCGCGGCGAGGTCGAGCTCGACCAGCGGGCCGTGCACCGGGTTGATGCCGGTGTTGTTCACCAGCAGGTTCACCGGCCCGAACGCCGCGCCCACCTGGCCCACCGCGGCGGCCCGGTGCTCGGGATCGTCGGCCCGGCCCGGCACCGCCAGGGCGTGTGCCGGACCGCCGAGGGTGGCGACCGCCTCGGCCAGCCCTTCCGGGCGGCGGGCGGTCAGACCCACCCGCGCGCCTTCGGCGACGAGGCGTTGGGCGATGGCCAGACCGATCCCCCGACTGGCACCGGTGACGATGGCGACCCGGTCCGCGAGTCGGCCCGAATATGCATTCACGGTGCAGATAGTAGGAGCGTCGATCGGTATCGGTCAACGCCTCCCACAATCGGTCGGCAGGCCGCTCCGGCAGCACGCGCGCAGCCGTCCGACCGGGCGTGGTCAGGGGGACCACACCCGGTCGGACGTCGGGGACAGGGCCTAGGAGACGGTCGGCACCCCGTTCGCCGGCGGCGCGGCCGGGGTCGCGGTGTACTCGTTCACCGACCCGTCCGCCTCGTCCGTCTCGTACGCCGGCCCGAAGTAGGTCTGCACTCCCCCGCTCACCCGGCTCAACCGCTGGCCGCCGTACCCGGAGTGGTCCTTGGCGGAGAAGCGCAGCGGCACCAACCCGGGGCCCTGGAATCCGCCCTTCTGCACGGCCTCCAGCACCTTCTCCCGGGTGAGGTCCTTGCCCGCGGCGAGCAGCGTCTGCACGAAGAGGTAGCCGACCGACATGCCGTAGACGGTGTTGCCGTCGAACGGCGCGTCCCCGTTGTGCTCCTTGTTGACCTTCGTGAAGAGCTGGATCCACGGGTTCGCGGTGTCGTTCTGCATCGGCAGGTAGTTGGTGCCGACCATGCCCTCCAGCAGCGGCGCGGCGGCGCCGAGCTGCTTGGCCAGGGTCGGGTGGTCGGCGCCCACGTTGGAGACCAGCCACTGCGGCTTGAAGCCCAGCCGTGCCGCCGTGCCGACGGAGAGCGCGGTGAAGCCGGGCACGGTGGCGAGCACGACGACCTGACAACCGGCCGCCTTGAACGCGCCGATCTGCGGCGCCACGTTGGTGTTGCTGGTGACGTACGTCTGCTTGACCGCCACGGCTGCGGGGCCGAGCACCTTCTCCACGCCGGCCAGGCTGTCCCGGCCGAAGTCGTCGTCCTGACCGAGGAAGCAGACCTTCTGCCCGGCCAGGTTCGCCTTCGCGTAGTTGGCGAGGATCTTGCCCTCGACCGTGTAGTCCGGGTTGAACCCGAACGTGCCCGGATACTTGTCCGGTTGGTCCCAGCTGCGGCTGCCGGAGGCGACGAAGAGGTCGGGCACCCGGTTGCTCTTGAGGAAGTCGAGCACACCGGTGTGCGTCGGCGTGCCCAGACCATTGAGGATGGCGAAGACCTTGTCCTGGAGGACGAGCTGACGGACCACCTGCTGGGTGTTCGCCGGGTTGTAGCCGTCGTCCATGATCTTGTAGGTGATCTTGCGGCCGTGCACTCCGCCGTTGGCGTTGACGTAGTCGAAGTACGCCTTCGTCGCCGGGGCGATCTTCGAGTAGCCGGCCGAGGCCGGCCCGGTCAGCGGCATGTGGGTGCCGACGACGATCTCGGCGTCGGTGACGCCCGGCACCGACGCCCCGCCGGAGCCGGGGCCGTCGTCGCCGCTACAGCCGGCTGCGGTGATGAGCAGGGCAAGGGTGCTGGCGATCGCGAGGCCGCGATGCGCTTTACGGTGCATGGGAAACACCGACCTTTCTCGGTCCGGTTGTCTGTGGGAACGGTGTGGTGGTGGGGCGCCCGGCCGAGGCCGGACCGAGGACAGCTCAGGAACGCCGGGTCGGCCGCCTGGCCAGCAACGCCCGGCCGAGACGCGACAGCAGACCCTGCACACCGCCGGGGGCGGCGATCATGACGACGATCAGGGTGAGTCCGAAGATCGCCAAGGGGAGGTTGCCCTCCAGCCGCTGCGCCACCGCGGGCGAGAGCGTGAGCATCTCGGTCACCGAGTGGGTCAGATCGGGCAGGGCGACCAGCAGGACGGCCCCCCACAACGCGCCGGTCAGTCGACCCAGGCCACCGATCACCACGGCCATCAGCAGGAACAGCGACAGGGTCAGCGAGAACGCCCCGGGTGAGACGCTCTGCGCGAGCACCGCCAGCAGCGCGCCGCCGAGCCCGGCGGTGGCGGCGCTGACCACGAACGCGAGGACCTGGGTGCGGGCCACGTGGATGCCGGCTAGGCGGGCCGCCACCTCGTCGTCGCGGACCGCCCGGAAGGTACGCCCGTACCGGCTGCGGATCAGGTTCGCCAACAGCAGCAACGCGAGCAGGGTGGCCGTGCCGGTGACCCAGAGCTGCCACCGCTCGTACGGGAAGTACGGACCGAGCGAGAGCGGCGGCGGCTCCACCGGCACCGACAGCCCCTGCTCGCCGTTGAACACACCGTCGAAGGTGACCGCCAGCGCCGGCACCACCACGGCCACCGCGAGGGTGACCCCGGCCAGATAGGGGCCGCGCAGCCGGGCCGCGGCCACACCGACCACCGCGCCGACCGCGACAGTGCTGACGATCGCCGCGCCCAGCGACAGCGGCAACAGCCAGCCGCCGGTCATCCCCCGGTCGGCGAACGCGGTCTGGCACAGCGCCACGGTGTACGCCCCGGTGGCCATCAGCGCGCCGTGACCGAGCGACAGTTGACCGTTGAGCCCGGTGAGGACGGTCAGCCCGGCGGTCGCGCAAAGGTAGGCGGCCACGGTGGCGAGCTGGAAGTTGCGGAACGGCTCGACGGCGTAGCTGACCGCCACCAGCAGCAACCCGGCGGCCAGCACCACCGCGAGGTGGCGCAGCAGGGTGGAGCCGCGTCGCCGGTCGACAGGTCGGCCGGCCGGGTCGTCGAGCTGCTGTCTCGGCGGCAGGGCCGCCCTCGTGGCGCTCACACCCGCCTCGCCGCGACCGGGGCGAACAGCCCACCGGGCCGGACCAGCAGCACCGCCAGCAGCAGGACCAGCACCGCGAGCGGGGTGAGGTCACTGCCGGCGTAGCCGCTCACGTAGGAGAGCAGCAGCCCCACCACCAGACCACCGACCACCGCCCCCGGTGGACTGTCCAGACCACCGACCACCGCCGCGGTGAACGCCGAGACGAACACCAGGTCCATCGCGTGCGGGTGCAGGCCCAGCTCGGTCGGCAGGACCAGCATGGCGGCCAGCGCGCCCACCCCGGAGGCGAGCGCCCAGCCGAGGGTCAGCATCCCACCGACGTTGACCCCGAGCAGCCGCGAGACCTCCGGAGCGAAGGCCGCCGCGCGCATCCGCAACCCCACCGGGGTACGGGCGAACATCCAGGCCAGGCCGCTGACCACCACGCCGATCGTGGCGAAGACGAACAGGTCGTACGGGGACAGCACGGCGACCCCGCCCACGGTGAGGGCGGACCGGCTGAACGGGGCCTCGGCGGGGCGGAACTCGCTGCCGTAGACCATGCCGAGCACGGCCTGGATCAGCAGCACCAGCCCGAGCGCGACGATCACCGGGTTGAGCGGTGACGCGTGATCGACGTGCCGCATCACCACCCGGTCCACCAGCGCACCGAGCAACAGGCCGGCGACGATCGCGACCACGAAGCCCAGCCAGTAGGAGCCGGTCGTGGTGCTGACGGTGTAGGCGACGTACGCGGCGGCGACGGCCATCGCCCCCTGGGCGAAGTTGACGACCCGCGCCGCCCGCCAGATGAGCACCAGGGCCAGCGCGAACGCGGCGTACACCGCGCCCCGGGACAAGCCGTCGACGGTGAGGAAGACGAAGCGGTCCAACAGTCCTCCCTCCGGGGGACGAGGTGGTGGTGGTCAGAAACCGAGGTACGCGTGGCGCAGGTCGACGTCGTCACGTAGCTGCACCGCCGGGGCGGCGATCACCACCCGACCGAGGGACATCACGACGCCCTGGTCGGCGACGGCGAGCGCGCTGCGCACGTTCTGCTCGACCAGCAGGACGGTCAGGCCCGTGCGGTCGCGCAGTTGGCGGAGCAGGGCCATGGTCCGGGCGACCACCCGTGGCGCCAGGCCGAGCGACGGCTCGTCCAGCAGCAGCAGACGAGGTCGGCCGACCAGGGCCCGACCGAGCGCGAGCATCTGCCGCTCACCACCGGAGAGCTGGTGACCGAGGTGCCGGCGGCGTCGGGCCAGCGGCTCGAAGAGCTGGTAGACCTCGTCGAGGGCCCGCCCCGCGTCGGCCCGGTCACGCCGCCACAACCCGCCCAGCCGCAGGTTCTCGTCGACGGTCAGCTCGCTGATCACGCCCCGGCCCTCCGGGACGTGCGCCATGCCACGTCGGACGAGCTGCTCCACCGGCGTACCGCGAAGGTCCTCCCCGGCCAGCAGGACCTGGCCGGCGGCCGGGCGGATCATGCCGGAGAGCGCGCGCAGGAGAGTGGTCTTGCCGGCGCCGTTGGCGCCGACGACAGCGGCGATGGTGCCGGCCGGGACGGTGAGGTCGATGGCCCGCAACACGGGCGCGGCGCCGTAACCGGCGACCAGCCCCCGCACGACGAGCAGGTCGGTGCCGCTCATGGGGACACCTCTTCCTCTTCCTCGACGGTGGCACCGAGGTACGCGTCGGTGACCGCGGGGTCGTCGCGGATCTCGTCCGGGGTGCCGGCGGCGATGACCCGGCCGAAGTCGAGCACCACGAGCTCGTCGCAGACGGCCATCACCAGGTCCATGTGGTGCTCGACCAGGAGCACGGCACAGGGGTCGGTGTCCCGCCCGGGCAGTTGCCGGACCAGCTCCGCCAGCTCGGCGATGTCGTCCGCACCGAGGCCACCGGCCGGCTCGTCGAGCAGGAGCAGCCGGGGCCGAGCGGCGAGCGCGCGGGCCAGGGCGACCCGCTGGCGTACGGCGAAGGGCAGGGTGGTCGGTGCGGCCTCCGCGTGCTCGGCGATGCCCAGCTCGTCGAGGATGGCCAGGGCGTCCCCGCGGAGCCGGCGCTCGTCGCGGTCGCTGGCCGGCAGACCGAGCAGCGCCGGGACAAAGCCGGCACGGGCGGTGTGCGAAGCGCCGGTCATCACGTTCTCCAGCACGCTCAGCCCGGCGAAGAGCCCGGTGCCCTGCAAGGTCCGGGCGATGCCGAGCCGGGTCAGCCGGTGCGGCCGTGGCCGCAGCGGCCGGCCGTCGAGGGTGAGTGAACCCGTCTCCGGTGCGACGAAGCCGCAGATCACGTTGAACAGCGTGGTCTTGCCGGCGCCGTTGGGCCCGATGACGCCCACCACCCGGTCGGGTGGCACCCGCAGGGACACGTCGTCGAGGGCTGTGAGGCCGCCGAAACGGACGCCGATGTGGTGCAGTTCGAGGCCGCGCTCCATCACCCATCCCTCTGTCGTGGCGGGTGTTTATTTACACTCGCAGTGTACGTTTCTCGGGTTTGGCGTCAAGACCTTCAATCCCCTGCACGCACACGGACGGGGCGGCCGCCAGCGGCGACCGCCCCGTGACCGCCGTCAGGCGCTGGGACAGGTGTTGCGGTACTCCTCGATCTGCGAACCGCTCGGGCCGGGGCAGAGGAACTGCTCGTAGCGGGTGTCGTCGTCGACGAACCGCTTCAACCAGGCCACCATCTGCCGCGCGGTCGGCGTGTTCGTGGTCTGCGGGAAGAAGTGGCTCGCCCCGTTCAGCTCCAGGTACGCCTTCTCGGCGGAGGCCGGGATGCTGTTGTAGAAGGGCACCGAGTGCGACGAGACCGGCGCGACGCTGTCGCTCTCCCCACCGATGATCAGCGTGGGCACCCGCAGCTCGGACCAGCTCTTGTCCAGGTTCCACGGCGCCAGCGGCACCGCGGCCTGCAACGAGGGTCGCGACGAGGCCGCCTCCAGGCTGCCCCCGCCACCCATGGAGTGGCCGGCCACCGCGAGTCGACTGCTGTCGATCCGAGTGCGCACCGAGCTGCGCTGGGTGAGGTAGTCCAGCGCGGCGAGCAGCTGCCGGCCCCGGCTGTCCGGCTGGTCCAGCCGACTGTTGGTCTCGATGCCGATCACCACGAAGCCGTGCGAGGCGATGCGCGGTCCGAGCCAGCTGATGCTGGACCAGGCGGCGGTGTAACCGGGCGAGATGGCGATGGCGCCGAAGGTGCCCTCGCTGGTGCTGGTCGGGTAGTAGATGACGCCGCCGCCGAAGCCGGTGACGCTCAGCGAAGACACGCTCTGCGAGGACGTCGCGAACGGGCCGCGGCTGGCTTCCAGGATCGCGGTGGTCGGGGCGGGGCCCCGCTCGTAGGGGCCGGCGGCCTGGGCGGCGCCGGACGATCCGGCCAGGACGCCGCCGGCGGCCAGGACGGCGGCCAGCGCAAATCGGGTGGCACGGGCTGCGACGGAACGGGGACGGGTGGTGGTCGGTGAGGACACGTCGGGCACTCCCTAAAGTCGAGGGATATCGACGTGTGTCAGTTTTGGCCGCTCCGCCGATCCCGGCATCGGCGAAATCACCAGTCCCGGCGCAGGATGGCGAGGCGAGTTGTGTTTCGACCCTCTGACCAGGGGTAGCAGGGCAGGCGCCGGCCCGCACACGCGCCATGGAGAGGTTCATTCAGTGGATTCCAGCAAGCCCGCCGAGGCGGTCAAGAACGCAGTGAAGACCGCCTCAGGAAAGATCGCCGACGCCCTCACCCCGGATGTCCCCGGTGCGCCGGGAAGCGCGCCACCGCCCCTCGAGGAGCCGACGACTCCGCACGACCCGCTGCCGCCGAAGCCGGAACAGGGTGCGCCGCAGACGCGCACGCCGACCGGCGCGGAGACCGGCGCACCGACGATCGCGAACGGTCAGCAGGGTGCCTACCTCACGACCGCGAACGGGGCGCGGCTGCGCGACACCGACCACTCGCTCAAGGCCGGCCCGCGCGGCCCGGTCCTCCTGCAGGACCACCACCTACGCGAGAAGATCACGCACTTCGACCACGAGCGCATTCCGGAGCGCGTGGTGCACGCCCGGGGCGCCGGCGCGCACGGTGTGTTCACCGCGTACGGCACCGCCGAGGCGGTCACCAGGGCCGGCTTCCTCAAGAAGGGGCGCGAGACCGACGTCTTCGTCAGGTTCTCCACCGTGCTCGGTTCGCGGGGTTCGGCCGACACGGTCCGCGACACCCGCGGCTTCGCCACGAAGTTCTACACCGACGAGGGCACCTTCGACCTGGTCGGGAACAACATGCCGGTCTTCTTCATCCAGGACGCGATCAAGTTCCCGGACATCATCCACGCCGCCAAGCCGCACCCCGACCGGGAGATCCCGCAGGCGCAGAGCGCCCACGACACCTTCTGGGACTTCGTGTCGCTGCACACCGAGGCGCAGCACCACACCATCTGGAACATGTCCGACCGGGGCATCCCGCGCTCCTACCGGACGATGGAGGGCTTCGGTGTGCACACATTCCGCCTCGTCAACGAGGCCGGGGAGACGGTGCTGGCCAAGTTCCACTGGAAGCCGAAGCTGGGCGTGCACTCGCTGACCTGGGAGGAGGCGCAACTGCTCGGCGGCATGGACCCGGACTTCCACCGCCGCGACCTCTACGACGCCATCGAGGCCGGCGCGTACCCCGAGTGGGAGCTGGGCATCCAGGTCTTTCCGGACACTCCCGAGGAGACCTTCGCCGGCATCGACCTGCTCGACCCGACGAAGATCGTGCCGGAGGAGCTGGCCGAGGTGCAGCCGATCGGGAAGCTGGTGCTCAACCGGACGCCCACGAACTTCTTCGCCGAGACCGAACAGGTCGCCTTCCACCTCGGACACCTGCCCCCGGGCATCGACGTCACGAACGACCCGCTGCTGCAGGGCCGGCTCTTCTCGTACCTCGACACGCAGCTCACCCGGCTGGGCGGGCCGAACTTCACGCAGATCCCGATCAACCGCCCGCACGCCGCCGTGAACGACATGCTGCGCGACGGCTTCCACCAGCACGCCGTGCACGCGGGCGTTGCGCCGTACCGACCGAACTCGCTCGACGGCGGCAACCCGTTCCCCGCCGGGGACGCCGAGCACGCCTTCGTCGACCTGCCGGTCACGGTCGCGCAGGCACCGAAGGTACGCGCTAACCCGGCGTCGTTCGACGACCACTACAGCCAGGTCCGCCTGTTCTGGCTGAGCATGTCGCCGGTCGAGAAGGAGCACATCATCCGGGCGTACACCTTCGAGCTGGGCAAGTGTTACCACCAGGCGATCAAGGAGCGTCAGCTGCAGAGCCTCGCCAACATCGACCCGGTGCTGTGCGAGCAGGTCGCCACCGGCCTGGGCCTGCCCGCGCCGCAGCCGACCGTGCCGATCGCCGACGTCACGCCCAGCGCGGCGCTGTCGCAGGTCGGTCGGGAGTGGCCGAGTGACGGCCGCATCGTCGGGATCGTCGTCGACCCCGACGGCGACCTGGACGACGTCGACGAGGTCCGCCGGGCCGTGTTCGACGCCGGCATGGTGCCGCTGCTGATCGCCCCGCACGGCGGCATGGTGGGAGACCTGCCGGTGCAGCGCACCTTCGCCACCGGCCGGTCGGTCGAGTTCGACGCGGTCCTGCTGGCCGGAGCGCCGGCACCCGCCCCGGATGCCCGGCCCGCCCGCGACGACAAGGCGGGCCGGCCGGGCCCGGCAACGGTGGACCCCCGCGTGCTGCTGCTCGTCGAGGAGTGCTGGCGGCACGCCAAGGCGATCGGCGCCTGGGGCGCCGGCGTCACCGTGCTGGAGCAGACCGGCGTCGCCGGCACCCCGGGCGTCGTGGCGGCGGGCTCGGGCGCCGAGGCGCTGACGGCGGTGCAGCAGTTGATGGCCGCGCACCGGGTGTGGGAACGGTTCCCCGCCGCGGTCGCCTGACCCAACCACCGACGAGGGCCGTCCTCCGCACCACCGGGAGGGCGGCCCTCGTCGGTGTCCTGGCGCTATCGCCGGGTCCACTGAAGATGGCTCGTGCCGGCGCTACAGCTGCGCTGCTCGATCACCGCGCCGTTCGCGGTGCTCTGGCCGACAGTACCCAGACACAGTCCGCTGTGGGCGTTGACGAGCTGCCGGGCCTCGTTCAGGGTGAACTGTTGCGCCGGGGTCGTGTTGCAGGTGGTGAGCTGGATCGCCGCCCCGGCGTCGCTGGACGCGCCGAGCACGTCCAGGCAACGCCCACCCAATTGCACGCTCCCGTCCGACCGCATCGCCCAGAGCTGGTGGGAGGCGCGGTCGTCCCGGCAGTCCCAGATCCCGAGCCGGACCGGGTCGGGGGAGTTCGGCGCGCTGACATCCAGGCACCGGTTGCTCGCCACCCCGACGAGCCGGTTGCCCGAGCGCGCCGGGGGCACGCTCGGCGTCGGCGACACTCGACGGTCCGGCGTGGCGGACGGGGTGGCCCCGCCCGCCGGCGACGCCGGCCGGAAGCCCGTGGTGATCTCCCGGAACGCGTCCGCCCCGGCCACCGCCCAGGCGGACTCGGGTGTCAGCCAGGCGATGCTGTAACCCTGACGCTTACCCGTCGTGAAGGTGCGCTGGCGCCCGTGCATCGCGGTACCCGCCTCGCTGGTGTAGACCCACTCCAGGTCGGCGGCCTTGAGCTGGTAGTTGACGGCGAGCAGCTCGACCCGGTGGTAGTCGCGGTACCGCTCGCTCACGGTCGGGCCGCCCAGTTCGGCCAACGGGTCGCTGCGCGGCGAGTCGGTCTGGCTGACGACCAGCATCCGTTCGCCGCCCGGCTCGTGGAGTTCAACCTGGTGGCCGCGCCGGACGATCTGCCAGTCGCGGGGCGCCGGCACGGAGAAGCCGCTGCTGTCCCGGTAGACCGACCACGAGATCGGCCGGAGCACAGCGGTCGTCGGTGCGGCACCGGGCGTCGACGGCGCACCCGGCACGGCGGCGTCCACCAGCTCGGCCCCTCCCCCGTCCGGCTGCGACGCACGGCGGGTGGCCAGCGGGACCCCGACCGCCAGGCCGAGCGCGACCAGGGCAGCGAGGCCACCGAGAAGCCAGGTCCGCCGTCGGCGGGCCGCTCCCGGACGGTCGCCGTCCGCCGTCGTCGCGGCCGACGACCGGTGTACGTCGGGCGCGTCGACCGGATGGGACGTGATCGCCGCTGGTGCGGGCGCGGCGGGCGCCGTACGCCACGTCACCGCGATGGGCGGCCGCGGTGTGCCGTCCAGCGCAGCCCGGAGCAATTGCTCGGCCGCGTCGGCGTCCACCCGCTCGGCCGGGTCCTTGCGCAGCAGGCCGGCCAGCACCGGCGCGAGCGGTCCCGCCCGTCGCGCCGCGGGCGGTGGCTCGGTGACCAGCGCGGTGAGGCTCATCAGACTCGACGGCCGGGCGTACGGCGACTGGCCCTCGACGGCGGCGTACAGGGTCGCGCCGAGCGACCAGAAATCCCCCTCCGGACCCACAGTGCCCCGCATGGCCCGTTCGGGAGAGACGTACGCGGGCGAGCCGAGCACCACACCGCTGAGGGTCAGGTTCACGTCCTCCATGGCGGTGGCCAGGCCGAAGTCGGTGAGCACTATCCGGCCGTCCGCGCCGACGAGGATGTTGGCCGGCTTGACGTCGCGGTGCATGATCCCGGCGCGGTGGGCGGCGCGCAGCGCGCCGAGCACGGCCAGCCCGATCTCGGCCGCCCGCACCGGCGGGACGGGACCGTCGGTGGTGATGGTGTCGTGCAGCGAACGGGACGGCACGTACTCCATCACAATCTGTGGGTCGCCGTCGGCACTCAACAGCACATCGAAGACCCGGACGACGTTGACGTGGTCGAGTTGCGCGATTGCCCGGGCCTCTCGAAGTGACCGGACCCGCAATTCCTGTCGCGCCTCATTGGTCAGGCCGGGGGGCGGAACGATTTCCTTGATGGCGACGTCCCGTTGCAGCATTCGGTCGCGGGCTTTCCACACTCGACCCATTCCGCCCTGGCCGATGAGCTCGACGACGTCATACCGATCGGTAACAAGAAGCGGTAACATCTGCGACACCCGGAGAGGTTACCTGGCACGTCGTCGAACAATTTCCGGCAGTCGAAGCGAACCACCGTATGTGATCCGGCTCATCCCCGCCGGGAGCGTCGTTTGTGGAGCCTAAGACGGTGCGAGCGCACCATTGAGCCACCAGGAACTGGCTTTTTGTTCACAATGGCACCCGCACCAGTCGCGGCGGAATCAGCCGACGTCGGCCAACCGGGGCAGCACCTCGTCACCGAGCCGCTGGGCGAACTCGACCGGGTGTCGATCCGGCGTCACCTGCACCTCGCTCACACCGAGCGCGGCGTACTCGGACACCTCGGCGAGGAACGCGTCGGTGTCGTCCAGCGGCGCCTGGGAGGCGACCACCGTCTTCTCGATGGTGTCGTAGTCGCGGCCCTCGGCGGCGCAGTGCCCGCGCAGCACATCCAGCTTGCGCGCGATGTCGTCGATGCCGCCGCGGCCGAACAGGTTGCAGGCGTCGGCGTACCGGGCCACCAGCAGCAGTGTCTTCTTCTCGCCGCCACCACCGATCATGATGGGCGGGTGCGGGCGGCTCAACGGCTGCGGCGAGTTGATGGTCTCGGCGAGCTGGTAGTGCTTCCCGTTGAACGGGCCGTCGTCGGCACTCCACATCTGACGGCAGATGCGCAGCGTCTCCTCCAACCGCTCGAACCGCTCGGCGACCGGGACGACCGGCACACCCAGCCCGAGCTGCTCCCGCTCGTACCAGGAGGCGCCGATGCCGAGGCGGGCCCGGCCGCCGGAGAGCACGTCGAGGGTCGTCACGGTCTTGGCGAGCAACCCCGGATAGCGGTACATCACGCCGGTGACCAGCACGCCCAGCGTCATCCGCTGAGTCGTGGCCGCGACGTAGCCCAGCGTGGTGTACGCCTCCAGCATCGGCTCCTCGGCCGCGAACACCGCGTCCATCTGGAAGAAGTGGTCCATCACTGTGAACGACTCGACGCCGGCCTGCTCGGCGGTGGCCGCCGTCTGCGCCAGGGTCGGTGCGATCGCGGCCGGGTCGGCCGGGGTCGAGTAGTTCCAGTAGTGCAGCCCGAGCTTCATGTTCGGCACCTCCGCAACGAGCCTAGGGGACGTCTGGCGGCCCCGGTGTCGGTCTGCGGGGGCCGACACTCGAACCCGCTCACCCTTGTCGGTTGGTGCCGGCTTGCCTCCTCAGGTCGACCGATGCTTGGGCGCCACGGCCTCGAGGTCGTCGATGCTGCCGGACATGATCGTGCGAAGGTGCTCGGTGATGTCCTGGGTTGGCCAGTCCCACCAGGCAAGTGCCAGAAGGCGGGCGACGTCTTCCTCGCTGTGGCGGAGGCGGATGAGCCTGGCTGGGTTGCCGCCGACGATGCCGTAATCGGGGACGTCATCGACGACGACGGATCCGGAAGCGATGACCGCTCCGCTGCCGATCTGGACGCCGGGCATCACCATGGCTCGGTATCCGAACCACACGTCGTTGCCAACCACGGTGTCACCCCGTCCGGGCAGGTTGGTGATGAGATCGAAGTGTTCGACCCACGAACCACCCATGATCGGGAACGGAAAGGTCGACGGGCCGTCCATGCGGTGGTTGGCGCCGTTCATGATGAACCGCACGCCCTCGCCGAGCGCGCAGAACTTCCCGATGATCAGCTTCTCCGGCCCGTAGTGGTACAGCACGTTGCGGGCCTCGAAGGCGGTTGGATCATCCGGGTCGTCGTAGTAGGTGAACTCGCCAACCTCGATCAGCGGCGAGGTGACCAGCGGCTTCAGCAGCACCACGCGCGGCTGTTCGGGCATCGGATGCAGCACGCTCGGATCGGCCGGAACACCTGCCATCATGACCTCCACATCGGGCTGCCGAAGGGACGTAACCAAGATCGCAAAGACTCGCCGCACGCTACCACCGCACCCGTCTACACGGAGCGCACTGCCTCGATGTCGCTATCCGGTCCAGGAGCACTGTGCGAATCCCGTTGGAGTACTGGGAACTGCTTGCGACACGGGCCCGGCCGCGTCCATTACCGGATCATGACAATTCGTGGATCACGTGCGGATATCCGGCTGGCAGCTTCTGGTGAGTGATCCAACAGCTGTCTCCCACCGAGTCCTGGTCCGCCGAAACGGGGTCCGACGCGACGCGCGTCCGATTCCGTCACCGACCCAGGGCCACCCCCGCCGTGGGACGCCCACAGCGGGCCGAGTGGGCCGACGCCGCGAAGGGCGTCTGCATCATCCTCGTCGTCCTGTGGCACGTCGTCGTGAAGGACTACCTCCAGATCGACTGGCACATCGGCGTACCGGTGCCGGGCTTCTGGGGAACGCTGGGTGAGCAGTTCCTTCCGCTGCGGATGCCGCTGTTCTTCACCATCTCGGGCGTCTTCGCGGCGAACGCCGCCCAGCGGCCGTGGCGCGTCGTCGCCCGGAGCCGGATCGCCGGGTTCCTCTACCTGTACGCCGTCTGGCTGCTGATCCACACGGTGGTCCTCGCCGCCGCACCGGAACTGCCGACCGACCGCGCCACCTCGGCGCTCGGCCTGCTGGAGCAGCTCACCATCACGCCGTCCAACCTCTGGTACCTGTACGCCCTGGCTCTGTACTTCACGATCGCCAAGGCGACCCGTCGGGTGCCCCGGGCGCTGGTCCTGGTCCCCGCCGCCGCGCTGTCCGCCGTCGCCGCCGCCGGCCTGCTCGACACCCCGGGCAACCGCGCCGGTCTCTACCAGAACCTGGTCTTCTTCCTCGCCGGCCTGTACCTGCGGCCGCAGATCCAGCAGTGGGCCGCCACGGCCAGCCGCCGCCGGCTGTTGCTCACCTCGGGCGGCTACGTCCTGGCGCTCGCCGCGATGGCCGTGACCGGCGCCCAGCAGTGGTTCGGGGTATGGCCGGCGGTCTCCGCGGTGGCAGTGATCTTCGGCATAACCGCAGCTGCCCGGCTGTCCCGGTGGTCGGCGCTCAGCAAACCGCTGGCTAGGCTCGGCCGCATCACCCTGCCGATCTACGTCATTCACATGCCGGTCCTGGCCCTGCTGCACCGGCTGTTGCTCGTACCGGTTTCCGGGTTGGGTGAGTCCGCTCAGGGCCTGATCGTGCTCGGTTATCCGATTCTGCTGAGCGGGCTGGTGATCGGTCTGAGCCTGGCGATTCACCGTGGGCTGCTGGCGGTTCGCGCGGGCTGGCTGTTCGCGCTGCCCGGCACGCCCCGGGTGGAGGCGGCCGGATGAGCGCCCTCGCCGAAGCCCTGGTCGACCTGGACGCGATCGCCAGCAACGTGCGGACGATCGCGTCGGTCACCGGCACCGGACTGATGGCCGTGGTGAAGGCCGACGGGTTCGGCCACGGCGCGGTGCAGGTGGCCCGGGCCGCGCTGCGCGCCGGCGCCACCTGGCTGGGGGTGACCTCGACGGCCGAGGCGCTGACCCTGCGCGAGGCGGGTGTGACCGCGCCCACGTTGAGCTGGCTGCACGGCCCGGATGACGACTTCGGTATGTTGATCAAGGGTGGTGTCGACGTCGGCGTGTCCACGACGACCCACCTGCACGCCGTCGCCGACGCGGCACGGCTGCTCGGCGTTCCGGCGATGGTGCAGCTCAAGGCGGACACCGGGTTGTCCCGCAACGGGGCCGCCGGGGACGACTGGCCCGAGTTGGTCGGTTGGGCCCGCAAGTACGAACGGGAGGGCGGGATCCGGGTGCGCGGGGTGTGGTCCCACCTCGCCGACGCCGACCTGCCGGGCGCCCCCGCGCTCACCCGTCAGGTGGCGATCTTCGAGGAGGCGCTGCGGACCGCACGGTCGGCCGGCCTGGACCCCGATCTCGTTCACCTGGCCAACTCGGCGGCCGCGCTCTCCGCACCGCGGACCCGCTTCGACCTCTGCCGGATCGGGATCGCCCTCTACGGCGTGGACCCGTTCGGCGTGAGCGGTCCGGGCGAGTTCGGGCTGCGCCCCGCGATGACCCTGCGGACGAGGGTGGTCAACGTCAAGCGGGTGCCGGCCGGCACGGGCGTCTCCTACGGGCCCGAGCACGTGACCGGCACACCGACCACGCTGGCGCTGCTGCCGCTCGGCTACGCCGACGGGCTGCCCCGGGCCGCGGGTGGCCGCGCCTCGGTGTGGCTCGCCGGTCGGCGGTGCCCGATCGTCGGGCGCATCGCCATGGACCAGTGCGTGGTCGACGCCGGAGATCTTCCCGTGACGGTCGGCGACCCGGTCGTGGTGTTCGGCCCGGCCGAGGGTGACCACCGCCCTCCGACGGTCGTCGAGTGGGCCCGTTGGGCCGACACCAACCCACACGAGATCTTGACCGGCATCGGGGCCCGAGTGGCCCGCGAGCACCTCCACGGAAGGGCACGGAACTCATGACAACCCGACTGGCAGTGCTGTACGGCGGGCAGAGCGGCGAGCACGACGTGTCCTGCCGCTCGGCGGCGAGCATCCTCGCCCACCTGGACCGTGAGCGGTACCAGGTCATCGAGGTGCTCATCGGCCGCGACGGCGGGTGGCACGTCGGCGGCCGACCGACGCCCCTGCCTGCGGCGTTGCGCGTCCTGCGCGCCCAGGATGTGGTGTTCCCGGCCCTGCACGGCCCGTACGGCGAGGACGGCACCGTGTCGTCGCTGCTGGAATGGCTCGGCGTGCCGTATGTCGGCAACGGCGTCTTCGCCAGCGCCGCCGGCATGGACAAGGGGGTCACCAAGCGGCTCCTCGCGGCGGAGGGCCTGCGGGTCAGCCCGGGGGTGACCCTGCGTCCCGGTGAGGACCTGTCTCCCGAGGACCAGCGTCGGCTGGCGCTGCCGGTCTTCGTCAAGCCGGCCCGGGCCGGGTCGAGCCTGGGCGTCGTCAGGGTGGACGACTGGCCGGGGGTTCCCGCCGCGCTGGAGCAGGCCCGCCGGGTCGACCCGAAGGTGCTCGTCGAGCAGGGGGCGCGGGGACGCGAGATCGACGTGGCCGTCCTCCAGCACCCGGACGGCCGGGTGCAGGCCGGCCCGCCGCTGGAGATCCGGGTGACCGGCGCGGGCTTCTTCGACTACGACGCGAAGTACGACGGCGGGGCGATCTTCCAGATTCCCGCCCCGCTCGACGCGGCGACCACCGAGGTGCTCCAGGACCGTGCGATCCGCGCCTTCCAGGCCCTCGACTGCCGTGGGCTGCTGCGGGTCGATTTCTTCCTGCCCACCGAGGGGTCGCCCGAGCCCATCGTGAACGAGGTCAACACGTTCCCCGGCTTCACCGCCGCGTCCCAGTTCCCGCAGATCTGGCAGCAGGCCGGCATCGGGTTCGCCGCCCTGATCGACATCCTGATCGCCGGCGCGCTGGCCGACCAGGACCACGGCCACCACAGCGGGTTGCCCCGGCAGGCCCGAGCGGTCGACCTGGTGTGAGGCGGTGGTCGGTGCCCGGTCAGCTGATCGGGCACCGCTGAGGAGGCCGGGCGCCGTCCGGCCCGACGATGGTGACCGGGGCGGAGCTGTTGGTGAAGCCGGTCTGCGCCGCGGCGTCGGCGACCGTGCAGACGATCTGGTCGACCGCGTTTCCCGACAACGCCCGCGCCGCGGCGTCCGTCCGCACGGTGAGGCCACCGGATTGATCGGCCGCGGACGTCACAGTGACCGGGTCGAGTCCAGCCGGCACCTCACTGGTGAGGCCCTGTCGGCGTTCGTTCTCCTCCGGGCCGGCCGCGAGCAGGGCGAGGATGTTGGCGGGTGCGGAGTCCCCCGTCGCCGGACGTACGACCAGCACGAGTTCGCCCTGCGCGAGCAGGTAGAGCCCGACGCCCTGCGCTGGGCCGCTGACCGCGGGGCGACCGGTGATGACGGCGCTCGGCCGTACCCCACAGCCCGCTGCCAGCAGCGTGCCGAGCAGCAGTCCGCTGGCGAGCAGCGCGCGGCCGGTCCGCCGGCCGGTCACCGGGCACCTCCGGGGTCCGCCGTCTCACGGGGCAGCCGGAGCGTGAAGACCGCGCCGCCCCCGGGGCCGTTGCCGGCGACGAGGGCCCCGCGTCGCTCGCCGTGGCGGTGCAGCCGCGCGTTCTCCCAGGAGATGGCGAGGCCGAGGCCGCTGCCCTCGGAGCGGGTACGCGCGGTGTCGGCCTTGTAGAGGCGGTCGAAGACGTGTGGCAACACCTCCGGGTCCAGCCCTGGCCCCTGGTCGGCCACCTCGATGGTGACCCAGTCCGGGTCGGCGCGCAGGCGCACGGACACCGGCTCGGCACCGTGCCGGAAGGCGTTGGCGACCAGGTTGGCGACGATGACGTCCAGCCGGCGGGGGTCGAGCCGGGCCACCACTCCGGACGGCAGGTCGGCGCGCACCCGGTCGGCCCAGCCGCGGATCCGCAGGGTCGCGGTCACCGCCGCGGCCACGTCCACGTCGTCGAGGGCGAGCCGTGCGGTGCCGGAGTCGAACCTGCTGATCTCGATGAGGTCGTTGACCAGTTGGGTGAGGTTCTGTGTCTCCTGGCCGACCAGCCGGGCGGCCTGGCCGGCGTCCCCGGGCAGATGCTCGGCCTCCTCGTCGAGCACGTCGGTGACCGCCGTCATCGCGGCCAGCGGCGTACGGAGTTCGTGCGAGACGTCGGCCACGAAGCGGCGGGCGTCGGATTCCATCCGCCGCAGCTCACCGACCTGCCGCTCCAGCGTGCCCGCGGTGTCGTTGAAGGTCCGCGCCACGTCTGCCAGCTCGTCGACGCCCCGGACCGTCAGCCGGGTGGACAGGTCGCCCTCACCGAGGCGGCGAGCCGCTCGCCCGAGGTCGCGGACCGGTCGCAGGACTCCGCGGGCGGACAGCAGGGCCAGCAGGACGGCGAGGAGCAGGGACAACCCGCCGGTCAGCCACGCCCTGGTGGCGAGCTTGTCGATGCTCTGCTGTTCGGGCACGAGATTGCGCACCGAGTAGACCTCCAGCCCGGACGGTCGGGACGTGCCGTCGGGTCGGTCGAGCTTCAGTTGGGTGCCGATGAGCAGCGAGGGCTGTCCGCCCAGCGAGACACGCTGCCAGGCGAGGCGACCGTCACGGACCTTCTGCCGCAGCTCGGGGGTGAGCGGGTCGGCGAATTCGGAGCCGCCCTGTGCCCGCATGTCCCGGTAGACGACCACCGCGAAGCTCTCCCGGTCGCTGAGGCGCTGAGCCAACAGTTCGAGCTCGTCCTGGGTCGGTGGGAGCTGGGCTATCGGGTAGACCTTCGTGAGCTGGTCGGTCAGCGACATCACCGCTGCGTCCTGCGCCTGCTGGAGGATGACGGTCCGGGCCTGCACGTAGCTCCCGCTGGCCACGACGGCCGTGGTGGTGATCCCCAGCAGCGCGAACGCCAGGAGTAGCCGGACCCGCAGGCCCGAGACCTGGGCGGCGACCGAGCGCCAGAACGTCACAGCGGGCCGAACCGGTATCCGAAACCACGTACCGTCTGAATGAACACCGGCGCCGACGAATCGGCCTCGATCTTGGCCCGTACCCGCTGGACGCACGCGTCCACGAGTCGCGAGTCGCCGAGATAGCCGTGCTCCCACACGGCCTCCAGCAGCTGCTGGCGGCTGAGCACCTGGCCCGGCGTGTGCGAGAGTTCGAGCAGCAGCCGCAGCTCCGTCGGGGCGAGGCTGACCGGCGTTCCGTCCTTGCTGACCACCAGCGCGGCCCGGTCGATGGTCAACGGGCCGTGCTGCTCCAGGCCGGCCCGGTCGCCGCCGCGCCGCGAGTCGCCACCGGTCCGTCGCAGCACCGCGCGGATGCGCGCCTCGAGCACCCGGGCCTGCACGGGCTTGACCACGTAGTCGTCGGCGCCAGCCTCCAGACCCGCCACCACGTCCATGTCGTCGTTGCGGGCGGTGAGCATGATGATCGGCAGGTCACCGAGCTGCCGAATTCGGCGGCAGACCTCGAACCCGTCCATCCCGGGCAGCATGAGATCGAGGACCACGACATCGGACGGGGTCGTGCGCAGCCACTCCAACCCCTGCTCGCCGGTGCCCACGGCATGCACTGTGTGGCCCTGTCGGGTGAGCGCCAACTGGAGTCCGTCGCGCACCGTCTGGTGGTCTTCGATCAACAGGACCTGGGACATGTCGTCAAGTATCCCATCATGAGATCTTTCGGGTTTCGGTCGTTGGCGGCGGCTGATCGGGGCTCCGCGGGGAGAGCGGCGCCGCGAAATCCGTCGAACGCACCAGGAACACCACCGCTCCCACCAGGAACATCGTCGAGGCGGCCGCGGCCACGATGGCGATCAGCAGGCCGCGCTGCACCGACGCGGCCAGACCGGGCACAACCACCAGCAGCGCCCAGACCAGCACGACCAGCCCGACTGCCGCCTCGGCCAGCCTGCGCCAGAGGTTGCCGCCGTCCGAACCGCCGGTCGTGTCGCGGTCGTTGGGCCAGGCCGCCAACGCGGCCGCGGCCAGGCAGAACAGTGTCACCCCCAGCAGTACGCCACCGAGCACGTCGCTGAACCGGTGCCAGCCCGCGATCATCGTGGCGGAGGCGATCACCGAGACACCTGCCGCGCCCGGCGCCGCCAGCCAGCGCCGGGCCCACCCCGGCAGGACCAGCATGAACGCCAGCAGCAGGGCGGTCGCCGCCGCGACATGACCGCTGGGGAAGCTGTTGTGGGTGGTGGAGCTCTCGATCTGCAGATCCGGGCGGGGCAGCTCCGACTTCACCGCGCCGGCCAGCAGAACCGCGCTGACGACCATGCCAACACCGACGACCCCCGCCACCAGCCGCCGGCGGAGCACACCCACCAGCAGCACCACGCCGAGCAGGGCCGCGATGAGGCTCGGGCTGCCGAAGGTGGCCAGCACGGTCTTGGCCGGGCCCACCAGCACGGTCTGCTGCTCGTACCCTCCGCCCCGCTCGGCGCGCGGCAGGAGCACCCCGTCCAGCCACTGACCCGGGTACGTCCGCACGAAGACGGCGGCGGTGAGGGCCAGGGCGACCAGACCGCACAGCGCCGCCGCGAGCAGTCGAAGCCCCAGCGGCACCGCCGCGCGGGCGTGGGGCAGCGGTCGCGCCGGACCGGGCGTCGACCGCCCGACGGAGTACAACGATCCGATGGACATGGCGACCATGCTCGCCCCGGCAGGTCCGTACCCCGTACTCGGATTGTCTTGGTTCTGTCACAACCACCCCCACCGCTTCCGGAAAGCGGATCGTCGGCGGTGGGCCGGGTGGACCTGGCCGGCGCAGCGGGATTCACATGCTTACATGCAACTATGTTTTACCCAGCCGAGATCAGCCACCACTAGGGTCAGGACGCCGATCGATGTTTCGGTCGGCGGTGCGAAAAATCCATCCGGAGTGAGTTGGGGAACCGGAAGGTGTTGGCAAATGCAGGGAATTCAAGTCGCCAGCCTGGTCATCGGCATCGCATCCTCGCCGGCCGAGCGGCGACATCTGGCCCGGCTGCTCGGCGGCAGTGACGCCTTCCTGATCGTCTCGACCGTCGACCAGGCACGAGAGTTCCTCGGGGTGGTCGAGGCGCCTGCCGTTCCGGCTCCCCCGACCAGGGCGGCGCTCGCCGAGGTGGTGCCGAGCCCTCAGCCACCGCCACCGGATCTGGCCGTCGACTCCGACCGCCGGGTGCTGCGCTGGCGCGACCAGGAGATCGACCTGACCCGGTTGGAGCACGACGTCCTGCTCTGCCTGGTGCACGCGCCCGGGCAGGTCTGGACCTACGAGCGCCTGCACCTTGAGGTCTGGGGCAACCGGCACCTCGGCCGGGGCTCCGACATTCACTCGGTGGTCCGCCGGGTGCGCGGCAAGCTCGCCAGGCTCAACGCCGCGGCGACGATCCACTCGGTACGCGGCGTCGGCTTCCGGCTCGCCCCCGTCTGATCACCCCGGACGTGGTCCGGCCGCCTGGTCGCAGACCAGGCGGGCCGGATTTCTTCGGCTAGTGCTCAGGCGTCAGCACTTGATGGGCGCCAACCCGAAGTTCTCCACTGTCGGAGTGGCGGTGTCGATCCTGGTCTGACGGGTCTGCGGCTTCCAGCCGTCCTTGGCCACGATCATCGTGAGCGGGTTGTTGCGGCGGTCCACCCAGTAGGCGTACTTGCCCTCGGCGTCGGTGGCGAAGGTGTACGACGCCGCCCACGAGTCGACCTGCACGACCGCGCCGGCGAGCGGCGAGGTCGCACCCTGGCAGCTGGTACCGGTGACCGTACCCATGAGCTTGCCCCAGGTCTTCGGGGGGTTCGCGGTCATGGTCACCGCGACCGGCGCCACCGAGTACGGGGTGTTCTCGGAGATCGCGACCGCGCCGGAGTAGGTGCCCGGCTGGTCCACGTTCGCCGTCAGACCGACGGTGACCGTGACCTTCGCGCCCGGTGCGAGGGTGACCGCCGACTTGTCGATGGTCATCCAGCTGACGTCGGCAGCCGACTCGGAGCATCCCTCGAAGCCCGGGAGCACCTCGCTCTCCGCAGCCGCGTTGAAGCTGCCGGACGAGCCGCCGATCTTGTAGAAGCCGCACGCCGCGCCGCCGCGGTACCGCGCGGTGTTGGCGTTGGGCAGGTTGGACCACGAACCGGCGGCCGGGTCGAAGGCGAAGCCGGCGTTGCTGATGGCCCCACCCTGCGAACCACCGACGACGAGGAGCTTGCCGCTGGCGACCGCGTACGAGCTGGCCCAGTTGTCGGCCGGCGCGTCGGCGATGGCGGTCCACGTGTTGGCACCCGGGTCGAAGGCGTAGCTGGACTTCTGCGCGGCGGAACCGTCGTTGCCGCCGGTGCAGTAGAGGACGCCGTCGATCCCGCCGCAGGAGGCGAAGGCCACCGACTTCGGGTAGTTGGCCATCGTCTCCCAGGTGTCACTGGTCGGGTCGTAGCGGACGACGCTGTTCGACATCGGCAGACAGGCCGCCGTCGTGCAGCCACCGACCGCGTACAGCTTGCCGTCGACGACGGCCTGACCGGCCGCGGCCCGCGGCGCCGGGTTGTCGGCCAGCTCCGTCCAGGTGTTGGCCCCCGGGTCGTACGACCAGGTGGCGGAGTCCGGGCCCGCGTCGGCCCAGCCACCGGTGACAATGATCTTGCCGTTCACCACGCCCGCGGTCACTGCGTTACGCGCGCCGGGGAGGTCGGCGATCGCCGTCCAGGTCTGCGCGGCCGGGTCGTAGGCGTAGTTCTTGGTGGTGGAGGCCTCACCGTCGCCGCCACCGAGCGAGTACACCTTGCCGTCCAGGTTCACCACCCGGTTGTCCATGATCGTGGCCGGGTAGTTGGCGATGTCGGTCCACGGCGCCGCCTGCGGGCCGGCCGCCGCGGCAGCCGCCTTGGCCTCCTTGCCGGACGCCTTGGCGGCGAACGACGTCGGTGCGGTGAGCCGCTGCTCCGGCGCGCCGCTGGACCCGAGCACCTGCTGCCGGGTGACCTTGGAGCCGTCCGCCCGCAGGAGTTCGAACCCGTTGTCCCGCTCACCGAACTTGACCTCGACCGGCGCGCCGCCGGTGTTCGTCACCGTGAAGGACCTGCTGGCCTTGCCGTTGGGCATCTGGAGCGTCGCGCTCAGCTGCGTCGGCGTCACCGCCAGTCGACCGGCCGCGAGCTGGAAGTTCGCGGTGGTCGCCCAATCGGCCTCGACGTCGACCTGCTTGGTCTGGCTGACGTAGTTGCCGGCGGTCGCGGTGAACGGGTGCTCGCCGGTGAGCGACGAGTAGATCCAGTAGAAGCCGTCGGCCAGTCCCGGGTCGTCCGGGGTCGCCACGGTGACGGCCTTCTCGGCGGGCCGGTCCTTGCTGGTGACGGTCGCGCCGTTGACGTAGCTGTCGTCGTTCTTGTCGCGGACGTTGCCGACGACCAGACCGCCGTCGACCGGCACGCAGGTGACCTGGCTGCCGATCAGGACGTTGTCGACCTCCCACCACCACTCGTACGAGGCGTCGTAGTAGTGGAACCGAACCTGCACCTGCGCCTGGCCGGCGGCCTGCGGGATCGGAATCTCGGTCAGCTTCGGTCCCCGGACGTCGGTCTCCTGCCGGAGCACGTTGGTCCAGGTGGCACCGCCGTCGATGCTCAGGTCCACGTCGGCGGTGTCGTCGTTGAGCTGGTTGAAGTCCTGGTTGAACCGGATGACCGGGGCCGTGACGCTGGTCAGGTTGACCACCGGGCTGACCAGGGAGGTGTCCTGGCTGGTGCCCGCGCCGTAGGCGTCGCTGTCGACCATCGCGAAGTTGCCGGTGCCGCCGGTCAGGTTGCCCCGGTCGCCGTCGTCGGTGAACTTCCAGACCTGACCGCTGCCCGCGTTGTCCACGACGGTCCAGCCGGCCGGCGTGGTCGTGGCATCGAAGGTCTCGTACTCACCGTCGGAGCCGGTCGTGTATCCGGGCGCGGTGGTGCAGACGGTGCTGTCCACCGGCACGGCGACGTTGGCGGTGGTGTTGCCCGAGCCGACCACGACCTCCTTGGTGACGGTCTGGTAGCCCGGGTACTGCGGCTCGTACTTCAGGGTGTAGGTCTGCCCGGCCGGCAGCTTGATGCTGTAGCGGCCGTTCGACGGGGTGGTGTAGTCGTAGACGCCGGACACACCGGTCACGGTCACCTTCGCGTACAGCGGCCAGCCGTGGCCGGAGCCGTCGGTGACCGCTCCGGTGACGTTGACGCTCGGCACCGCCGTGAGGGCGACGTTGAGCGTCGTGGTCGCGCCCTTGGCGATCGTTGCCGTCCTGGTGGTGCTGGCGTAGCCGAATGCCGCGATGGCGACCTGGTAGTCGCCGGTGGGGAGCTGGGTGGAGAACTTGCCGTCGGCACCGGTGGTCAGCTCACGCTCGGACGCGCCGGTGAGCGTCAGGGTCGCGCCGGCGATCGGGGCGCCGGAGGTCGCGTCGGTGACAGTGCCGGCCAGCGTGCCGATGTCGCCGGTCGGGGCGGCGTTGAGCAACGCGAGGGCGTCCAGTCGGCCTTCGCCGTAGACGTTGTTGTCGGCGGCGGTGCCGCCACACTGGTCGTCGGCCTTGTCGATCGCCGCGCCGTTGAGCAGCGCGCGGGTCGCGTTGACGTCACCGACCAGCGACGGCGCCGCCGAGTACAGCAGCGCGATCGCGCCCGCGAGGTGCGGTGCGGCCATCGAGGTGCCGCTGATGCTGCCGTAGGCGCTGCCCGGGATGCTCGACCGGACGTTCACGCCCGGCGCCGAGATGTTGGGCTTGATCTCGCCGTTCTGGCCGGCGCCGCGGGAGGAGAAGCCGGCGACGTTGTTGTTGACGTCGTACGCGCCGGTCGAGTAGTTGCTGACGAGGCTGCCCGGCGAGCCACTGGTCTGGCAGGCCGGTCCGCTGTTGCCGTTGGACCAGGTGCCGAAGATCCCGGACGCGGTCCAGGCGTTCGTCACGTCCTCCATGAACGGCTCGTTGGACGGGTCCCGGGTGCCCCACGAGTTGTTGATGATGTTCGGTCGCTTGCTCGCGTCCGCGTTCTGACCGTTGAGGTCCAGCGGTTCGAGCATCCACTGACCGGATTCGACCAGAGCGGCGTCACTGGGGCAGCAACCGTTCGCCGCGATCCACTTGACCCCGGGGGCGACACCGATCTGGTTCGCGCCGTCGGAGCCGGCCATGGTGCCCATCGTGTGCGTACCGTGGCCGTCGCCGTCGCACGGGGCGGTGGCGCAGGCCCCGGTGCCGTTGGCGGCGTTGAACCAGTTGTAGTTGTGGTCGAACGTCCCGTCGCCGTTGTTGCCCCGGTAGGAGTTCACCAGCGCCGGGTGGTTGAACTGCACCCCGGTGTCGATGTTCGCGATGGTGATGCCCTCGCCCTTGACGCCGTACTGGGACCAGACGTCGTCGGCGTTGATGTTGGCGATGCCCCACTCCAGGGCGTTCACGGTCTTCTCGTCGGTGCCCTTGGTCGTCTCCGGCACCTTGTACGCGACCGGCGCGTAGAGGCCCTCGACCTCCGAGTGCCCGGCGAACTTCTGGGCCATCGCCAGCGAACCGCTGTTCACCTTGATGGCGTTGGTGGCCCAGAAGGTCTGGTACTTGGTGCCCGAGCTGTCGAGGTCGGTTCGGATCTTGCCCTGGCTCGCGGCGGCGGTCTTGCGCAGCGCGTCCGCCACCGCCGTGCCACGCTTCGACCAGTCCTTGATGGCGCTGGCCTTGCTCAGGTCCGCCCGGTCCTTGAACCGGATCCAGAAGTCCCCTTCACTCTTGGCCTGGAGCTGCTTGGCGAGCTCCGGTCGGATCTTGTCCCCGGTCGGGGCGCCCGCCCCCATCGCACCGCCCGGCGCGGCCTGCGCGCCCGAGCTGATAGTGGCCAAGCATGTCGCGGCGAGGATCGTCGCCGCGCCGGCGCTCACCAGTGATCTGGCTGCGCGCCGCCATTGTGGACGTCTGAACATCGGTGCTGCCTCCCTCAGAACGACCCAGGGTGTAGTGGGCCATGGTGGACCTCCCCCATGCACCGCGCGGGTCACGCCGGTTGCCCGAGTGGACACTATGATCGAGAAGAACGGACGATCAAGAACTTGCCGTGAGCAACTTGTCGCTAAGAGTTGCCCTGGCTGGCGGCACGCTTGCCAATCATTGTCAGTACCGTGACGAGAGCTGGGCAGGGATGCCCATCGATCCCGGGTGGTGCGGTGGCCGAGGACGAGGCAACGGTGAACAGGGGTGATCCGGCCGACGAGCCGTTCCCACTGCTGATCGCGGTGACCCCGTCGCCGGCCGAGCGCATCCGGCTCGCGGAGCTCCTCGACGGCATCGCACCGCTGCTGCTGGTCGCCGACCTCGACGAGCTGCGCCGGCTGATCGCTGCCCCGCAGCAGGTGGCCGCCCCGTCCGAACCGGCCCCGGTCGCCGCCCTGGTGATCGACTCGGCCCGCTCCAGCGCCCGCTGCGGGGAACGTGAGATCGACCTCACCCGCCTGGAACACGACCTGCTGACCTGCCTGATCACCGAGCCGGCCCGGGTCTGGAGCTACGCCGAGCTGCACCGGTCGGTCTGGGGTGACGAGGGGCGCGAACGCAAGGCGGACGTGCAGTCGCTGGTCAAGCGGCTGCGCCGCAAGCTGCACGCCCTGGGTACCTGGGCCACCATCGATGTCGTCCGTGGTGTGGGGCTGCGGCTGACCGATCACCAGCAGGCGCGGGTCGAACGGGCCTGACAGCGACGTCGCATGAACTGATCTCGCCCGGGGTACGCCAGGAAGATCAGCATCAACACAGGCGACGAAGAGCGCTGGTAAGGAGAGTCAGGATGGCATTCCCCAATCCCTCAACCGTGTCCATCGGGCTGAAGAAGGCCGCGCACGTCGGGATCGCGGTGAGTGACCTCGACCGCTCGGTCGCGTTCTACCAGGCCCTGCTCGGCGCAGAACCGGTCGTTCGGGACGAAAGCATGCACGGCGCCGGGTTCGCGCAGTCACAGGGCTTGCCGACGACGAAGCTGCGGTACGCCACGTTCAACCTCGACAACCTCGGGATCGACCTGATCCAGTTCCAGGAGCCGGTCGGCGACGCCGCCCAGGTGGCGGCCAACCGGCCGGGCTCGATGCACCTGTGCTTCCACGTGGACGACGTGCGCGCGGTCTACGACCGGATGAGCGAGGCCGGGTTCGAGTTCCTCGGGCAGCCGTACACGTTCGCGTCCGGCGAGGTGGAGCCGTCGGCGGCGGTCGGCACCGAGGTCGCGTACTTCAACGACCCGGACGGGACGAATCTGGAGATCATCGCGCCGAAGGGTGGCTTCGCCCGCAGCGAGTGAGCCCACACGGGCGGCGTGGGGCCTGGCCGGAGACGGCCCGCCCCATGCCGCTCCACTGAGGGACGACGGGTCAGATCAGCCCGGCCCGGGCCCACAACAGACGCCCCGGTCCAGCCACCAGTCCAACGTCCGCCAGGTTGGCGTGCACCCGCGCCGCCGACCAGCGGAGGGTGGCACGCCAGTGCGGGTTGGCGCGGGCAGCGGCACGACCGACCGCCGGCGGAATGCCCACCGCCGCGTACGCGTCGGGATGGACCAGGCGGTTGGCGATCGTGTAGGCGGCGCGACCGACCAACAGTCGGGCGTACGCCATGCCCAGCGGGCCGGTGGCCGCGACCGCGGCGGCCAGTTCCTCGCGGGCGAAGCGGACATGCCGCGACTCCTCCACCACGTGGATGCGGGAGACCATCCGGATGAGCGGCTGGAGCGACTCGTCCGCCATGATCTCGCGCTGGAACGCGTCGAGGATCTCCTCCGCGATGAGGATCGCGGCGTACATCCGAGGGCCGCTGGCGGTGGCCTTGAGAAAGCGCCCGAGGTGGTGGTCGACGGTGCTCGCCCGGTAGACCGGACAGCCCATCGCCTCGATCAGCCGGCCGAACATGATGGAGTGCCGGCACTCGTCGGCGACCTCGGTCAACGCGTACTGGGCCTGCCGGCTGGTCGGGTCGGAGCGGTAGTACTCCCGGATCAGCATCTGCATGAGGATCGTCTCGAACCACAGCCCGGCGCTGGCCGCGCTGGCCACCTCGTGCTTGGTCAGCTCGACGCGCTGCTCCTCGCTGAGCTGCTCCCACAGTGGCGTGCCGTACAGGCTGCTGCGCTGTGGCGGGAGCCAGTAGGCGCCGGGGGTGTGCGGGGCGTCCCAGTCGATCTCGATGGTGGGGTCGTAGCTGGTCCGCAGTGAGGACGTGAGTAGTCGCTCGGCGACCGCCGCACGCTCGGTTTCCGCCGTCTCCATGGCTCCTCCATATTGACGTGACGACCAGTAACTGTTACGAGTAGTAGCATGCAATCGCCGCTCACCGATGTCAATGCGTCCGACCCGCCGGCCACACCCCCCGACGGCAGCCCGAAGGCGAAGGGCAACGGCCGCCGAGACCGCTGGGCAGACCATCGTGAGCAACGAAGGCAGGAGTTGGTCGGTGCCGCCGTGCAGGCGCTGCTGCGGCACGGGCCGGAGGTCGACATGGAACAGGTGGCGGCCGCCGCGGGGGTCAGCAAACCGGTTCTGTACCGCTACTTCGCCGACAAGTCGCAGCTCTGGGTCGCGGTCAGCGAGGTGGTGGCGGCCCGGATGGTCGACACCATCGCGCCCGCCGTCGAACAGGTCCGCGAGGAACGTGGCCTGGTCGAAGCGACGATCGACGCCTACCTGGGCGTGATCGAGTCGGAGCCGAGGCTCTACCGGTTCCTGATGCACCAGTCCGGCGACCCCGGCATCCACCAGGTGATCGCCGGCACCAGCCGGCAGGTGGCCGCCGGGCTCGCCCGGGTGATCGGCGACCGGCTACGCACACTGGGCCTGGACGCCGGTCCCGCCGAGCCCTGGGCGTACGGCCTGGTGGGCTTCGTGCAGGCGGTCGGCGACTGGTGGACCACGCACGGCCAGCCGATCAGTCGGGCCGCCCTCACCGACTACCTGACCGCTCTGTTGTGGAACGGCATCGAGGGCGTACGGGCCAGCGCCGACCTGCCGCACGAGCTCACCCGCGCCCACGAGCGGATCGTGCCGTGAGTTACCACGGCCCGGCGGGTGTCGAGGGCACCCCGGTCCGGGTGCACCTCAGCGGGCGGTGGGAGCCGGTCGACGGCCGCTTCCACTGGAGTGGACGGATCGAGCCCGAGCCACGGGTGGCCCACCTGCTGCGCTCCGGCCGGCGCGACGTCGAGTTACGCATCGCCGACCGCGTCCGGGCGGCCCGACTGGCCGAGGTCGATCCGTGGGGCGGCGTACGAATCACCGGCGTGGGCGACGCGCCCTGGCCGCCGCCCCCGGCCGACCCGACTTCCGCGCCCGAGCCCACGGAGGAGTGAATGGAGACAGACGTTGCCATCATCGGCGCCGGCTTCGGTGGCCTGGGCGCCGCCATCCGCCTACAGCGGGCCGGCTTCACCGACTTTCTCGTCTTCGACCGGGGTGCGGACGTCGGCGGCACCTGGCGTGACAACAGCTACCCGGGCTGTGCCTGCGATGTCCCGTCGCACCTCTACTCGTTCTCCTTCGCCCCCAACCCCCGCTGGTCGAACACGTTCTCCAGCCAGCCGGAGATCTGGGACTACCTGCGCGGCTGCGTCGACCGCTTCGGGATACGCCCGAGGTTGCGGTTGCGCCACGAGCTACGGGAGGCGAGGTGGGACGAGCAGCGCCAACGCTGGCTGTTGCGCACCTCCGGCGGCGACCACAGCGCCCGGGTCCTGATCTGTGCCACCGGCCCGCTCAGCGACCCGGCCATCCCCGACCTGCCCGGGATCGACGAGTTCGCCGGCCCGGTGTTCCACTCCGCCCGTTGGCAGCACGACCACGACCTGACCGGCAAGCGCGTCGCGGTGATCGGCACCGGCGCCTCGGCCGTCCAGTTCGTGCCCCAGATCCAGCCGACGGTCGAGAAGCTGACGCTCTTCCAGCGCACCCCCGCCTGGATCATGCCGAGGTTGTCGCGCCGGATCAGCGCTGTCGAGCAGGCCGCGTTCCGCACCGTGCCCGGCGCGCAGCGGGCCGCCCGGGCAGGGCTCTATCTGGTACGCGAGAGCATGGGCCTGGGCTTCCTGCACCCGGCGGTCAACCGCCTCGCCTCGCGCCTGTCCCTGCGTACGCTGCGGCGTCAGGTTCCCGACCCGCACCTGCGGGACAAGCTCACCCCCCGATACGCGATGGGTTGCAAGCGGGTGCTGATCTCCAACGACTACTGGCCGTCGCTCACCCGACCGAACGTCGACGTGGTCACCGTCGGCATCGCCCGGATCGTGCCGGATGGCCTCGTCACCGACGACGACGTCCACCACCGGGCGGACACGATCATCCTCGGGACCGGCTTCCACGTCACCGACTCCCCCGTCGTACGACGCATCCAGGGCCGGGGCGGGCGCAGCCTGGGCGATGCATGGACCCCGAGCATGCGCGCGTACCGGGGCACGACCATCGCCGGCTTCCCCAACCTGTTCTTCCTGCTCGGCCCGAACACCGGGCTCGGACACACCTCGGTGGTGCTGATGATCGAGGCGCAGCTGCATCTGGTGCTCGCGGCCCTGCGTCACATGCGGGCCAGGGGCATCCAGGCCATCGAGCCCACCGCGCAGGCGCAACGACGTTGGACCGAGCGGGTCGACCGGAAGATGGCCGGCACCGTCTGGCAGACCGGATGTTCGAGCTGGTACCTCGACGCGACAGGCCGGAACACCACCATCTGGCCGGGCTTCGCCACCAGCTTCCGCATGCGGCTGCGCCGGTTCCGGCCGGCCGACTACCAGGTCGCCTCGACCGGCGGCACCCCCAACGAAGCGGAGCGGGAGCACGCCGATGCGGTATGACCTGGCGGGCAAGGTCCTGCTCGTCACCGGCGCGGCGCGCGGCATCGGGGCGCAGCTGGCCCGCGAGGCCGTCGCCCGCGGGGCCCGGGTCGCCCTCGTCGGTCTGGAAGGCGATCTGCTCAAGCAGCTCAGCGCCGACCTCGACGCGCACTGGTACGAGTGTGACGTCACCGACCAGGCGGCGTTGGACGCCGCGGTGGCCTCCACTGTGGACCGCTTCGGTGGCATCGACGTTGTCGTGGCCAACGCGGGCATCGCGAACCTGGGCACCGTCGCCGTGGGGCCGGTCGACGCGCTGGTCCGTACCGTCGAGGTGAACCTCTGCGGCGCGATCCGCACGGTCAGCGCGGCGCTGCCTCACGTCACCGCCGCCCGTGGTCACGTCCTGATCGTCTCGTCAGCCGCCGCTTTCACGGCGATGCCCGGCATGGCCGCCTACTGCGCGTCCAAGGCGGGTGTGGAGCAGTTCGCCAACGTGCTGCGCCTGGAGATTCGCCCGCGCGGCGTCACCGTCGGCACTGCGCATCCGATCTGGATCGACACCGACCTGGTCCGCGACATCCGCGACGACCTGGCATCGTTCCGCACCGCGCTGCGCCGGTTGCCGTGGCCGCTGTCCACCGTCGTACCCGTCGAGCAGTGCGTCGAGGCCCTGCTCCGCGGCATCGAGCGCCGCAAGCGCAAGGTGTACGTGCCACGGTCGCTCGCCCTGGTGCAGGCGCTGCGGCCGGTGGTGCTCAGCGGCCTCTCGGACGCGTTGATCACCCGCTTCGGCGGCCAGACCATGGTCGGCCAGATGGAAGACGAGGTACGCCAGCTCGGGCGTTCCTTCGGCAGGACGTCGGTGGGAGAGCGGTCATGAGCATTCATTTCCGACGTGCGGGCAGCGGAGAGCCGCTCGTGCTCATCCACGGCATCGGTCACCGTCACCAGGCATGGGAGCCGGTGTTCGACCGGCTCACCGCCCACCACGAGGTGATCGCGCTCGACCTGCCCGGCTTCGGGAACTCCCCGGTACCCGGCACCGGCATGCCCGCCGACATGGCCGCCACCGTGGCCGGGGTCCTGCCGGCGCTGACCGAGTGGGGGCTGGAGCGTCCGCACGTCGCCGGCTACAGCCTCGGTGGGGCGATCGCCCTGGAGCTTGCCGCCACCGGGACGGTCGCCTCAGCCACCGCCTTCTCCCCCGCCGGATTCTTCACCCCGGCGGAGCGCCGCCGGGCGCTGGCCATCCTCCGGATGCTGCGGGCCAACTCGTACCTGCCCACCACGATCATGCGGGTCGCGCTGCGCTCGGCGTACCTACGGGCATTGTGCTTCGCGCCGCTGATGGCCCGCCCGACGCTGCTGGATGTCGAGCGCGCGCTGGGCGACGCGCTCGCCCTGCGACGCGGGCTCGGCTTCAACGCCGTGGCCCGAGCCGCCCGCGACTATCGCTTCGACTGCCTTCGGCTGTCCGACGCGACGGTGCCGGTGACCATCGGCTGGGGGGACTGCGACCGGATCTTCGGCGTCCACCAGGCCGAGCGCGCCCGGGCGGGCCTGCCGGCGGCACGGGTGGTGACGCTGCCCCGTTGCGGGCACGTGCCGATGAGCGACGACCCGGACCTGGTCGCCGCGCTCATCCTGGAGACCACCGGTGCCGTGCCCCGCATCGAACGACCGGATCCGTCGGTTTCCGTCCAGCGTCGCGGTCAGGAAAATCACTTCACTGTCTAAAAACTTGCAGGCCGTGCAAGTTCGCTCCTAATCTCGCCGCGTGACCGACACCGACCAAGCTGCGCCCGGGCGTCGCGACCGCAAGAAGGCACAGACGCGGGCCGCGCTGACCGCCGCCGCGCTACGGCTGGTCGCCGAACGCGGCCTGGAGCACGTCACGGTGGAGGAGATCAGCGAGGCCGCCGACGTCTCCTCCCGGACCTTCTTCAACTACTTCACCTGCAAGGACGAGGCCCTCACCGACGATCCGGCGCTCGACGGCAACCCAGTCGTGGCGCGCCTGGCAGCCGCCCCGGCGCAGGTGTCGGCGTTGCAGGCCGTGCGGGTCGCCCTCGACGAGTCGATCGACTCGATCCAGGCCGACCGGGAGTTGTGGCGGCTGCGACTGACTGTCATCACCCAGAACCCCGCGCTGCTGCCCCGGCTGGTGGCTGGCAACAGCGCGACCGAGCAGGCCATGGTCGCGGTCGTCGCCACCCGCCTCGGCGTCGGCCTCGACCACGGCCACCCGCCGCTGGTCGTCGCTGTCACCGGTGCCGCGTTCCGCACCGCGATGCTGCGCTGGGCCGCCGACGACGACGCCCGACCCCTGCACGACTTCGTCGACGAGGCGTTCGCCGCGATCGCCGCCGGCCTGCCGGATCCGCCGCCCCCCTCCTGACCCGCAGGTCCCCGCCCCGCCGCATCAGCTCTGGGGCCAGCCATCCCGCCACACACCCGACAAGGGAGCGTCAATGACCACCACCGTCCCGCCCGCCGACACGGCCGACGTCGGCACGCGCATGTCGCGTCGGGAGGTTCTCCAGGCCCTTTCCGGCCTGATGGTCGGCATGTTCGTGTCCATCCTCGCCTCCACTGTGGTGGCGAACGCGCTGCCGCGGATCATCGCGGATCTGGACGGCAGCCAGACCGTCTACACCTGGATCGTCACCAGCGAACTGCTCGCCATGACGGCGACGGTGCCGCTGTGGGGCAAGATGGCCGACCTGTACAGCAAGAAGCTGCTGATCCAGTTGTCGCTGGGACTGTTCGTGGTGGGTTCGCTCATCGCGGGCTTGACGCCGAACGTCGAGGTTCTGCTGCTCAGCCGGGTCGTCCAGGGCATCGGCGCCGGCGGCATGACGGCGCTGGCCACGATCGTCATGGCGGCGATGATCCCGCCGCGTGAGCTGGGCCGCTACGCCGGCATCTTCGGCGCGGTCTTCGGTGTGGGCACCATCGCCGGTCCGCTCATCGGCGGCCTGCTCGTCGACACGTCGTGGCTGGGCTGGCGGTGGTGCTTCCTGATCGGCGTCCCGTTCAGCGTCATCTCCATCGCCCTGCTCCAGCGCACCCTGCACCTGCCGGTCGTCCGTCGCAAGGCAAAGATCGACTGGCTGGGCGCCCTGCTCATCACCTCGGGCGTCTCCACGCTGCTGATCTGGTCGTCCCTGGCCGGCAACAAGTTCGACTGGGCCTCCGGCTGGACGGCCCTGATGGTCATCGGCGGTCTGGTTCTGCTGGCGCTGGCCGTGGTCGTCGAGTCGCGGGCGGCGGAGCCGATCGTCCCGCTGGGCATCTTCCGCAACCGCACGGTCTCCCTGGCCACGATCGCCAGCGTGCTGGTCGGTGTCGCGATGTTCGGCGGCACCGTCTTCCTGTCCCAGTACTTCCAGATCTCGCTGGGCAAGTCGCCCACCGTCGCGGGCCTGATGAGTCTTCCGATGATCTTCGGTCTTCTCGTCTCGTCGACGGTGGCCGGCCAGCTCATCACGAAGTACGGCCGGTGGAAGGCGTACCTGGTGGCCGGCGCGGCGGTGATGACCGTCGGAATGCTGCTGCTGGGCACCATCGATGCCGACACCAGCGTCGTCGTGCTGTCGATCTACATGGCCGTGCTGGGCGTCGGCGTCGGCATGCTCATGCAGAACCTCGTGCTCGCCGCGCAGAACGACGTGCCGGCCCACGAGCTCGGTGCCACCACCTCCGTGCTGACGTTCTTCCGCAGCATGGGCGGCGCGATCGGAGTCAGCGCCCTCGGCGCGGTCCTGGCAAGTCGGGTGACCTCGCTGACGACCGACCGGCTCGGCCCGGCGGCGACCGCCGGCGGTGGCTCCGCCGAGGTGCCCGACCTGTCCACCCTGCCCGAGCCGGTGCTGCGCATCGTGCAGGACGTGTACGGCATCGCCACCGCGGACCTCTTCCTGGTCGGCGCGCCGATCGCGCTGCTCGCGCTGATCGTCGTGCTGTTCATCAAGGAGAAGCCGCTGCACACCCTCAGCGGGGACGAACGACGCGCCCAGGAGGAGGCGGCCGCAAAGGTCGCGATTCACTGAGCTGTACGACAGCAGAGCGGGGGCGGGCCGGTTGGCCCGCCCCCGTCCTGTGCCACCTGCCGCCGCGTTTCTCGGTAACGACATGGCGCGAACCCCTTGCCACGTAACGTGAGATTGAGCCGGTCAACGGCTGACGCCAGACGTGCGCCGGGCCGCCACTGCGGCGGCGCCGCTCGGCCGCCTGCCGGGTCGGACAGCTCGGCAACGTCGCGGCCTACTCAGCCGCAGGAGGTGTGGACGATGCCCATGCTGTCGGTCTTCGATCCCCGGCACACTGTCGCTCCCCCGGGATACAGCCGCTGGCTCATCCCGACCGCGGCACTGGCCGTGCACGTTTGCATCGGCCAGGTCTACGCGACGAGCGTCTACAAGAACTCCCTCATCGCGCACTTCGACGTCAGCCAGACGGCAATCGGGGCGATCTTCAGTATCGCCATCGTCATGCTGGGTTCGTCGGCGGCGGTGGGTGGCCGTTGGGTGGAGCGCAACGGGCCGCGCCGGGCGATGTTCGTCTCCGCGTGCTTCTGGGCCGTCGGGTTCCTGGTCGGCGCGCTCGGCATCGCGACCCAACAACTCTGGCTCCTCTACCTCGGATACGGCGTCATCGGCGGCATCGGGCTCGGCATCGGTTACATCTCGCCCGTCTCGACCCTGATCAAGTGGTTCCCGGACCGCCCCGGCCTCGCCACCGGACTGGCCATCATGGGGTTCGGCGGCGGCGCCCTGGTCGCCGGCCCGCTCGCGCGCCAACTGCTCTCCCTCTACGACTCCGGCTACAACCCCAACAACCCGGCCGCCGTGGCGTCGGGTAATGCCCTCGTGGCGCTCTTCGTCACGTTCGGCATCGGGTATTTCGTGATCATGATGTTCGGCCCGTTCAACGTCCGGGTTCCGGCGCCGGACTGGCGGCCCGCCGGGTTCGACCCCGCGAGCGTCGCCGCCCGACCTCTGGTGACGACGGCGAGCGTGTCCGCGTCGAACGCGGTGCGTACCCGGTCGTTCTGGTTGCTGTGGATCGTGCTGTTCTGCAACGTCACCGCGGGCATCGGCATCCTGGAGCAGGCAAGCCCGATGATCCAGGACTTCTTCCGGGACAACGGGACCGCCACCACGGTCTCGGTGACCGCGGCGGCCGGTTTCGTGGGCGTGCTGTCGCTGTTCAACATGGCTGGGCGGTTCGTCTGGTCGACAACATCCGACCTCATCGGCCGAAAGCCCATCTACATGGTCTACCTCGGCGTCGGCATGGTGCTGTACCTGCTGCTCGCCGTGGCCGGCCACTCCGCGACCGCGGTCTTCGTGCTGATCGCCGCCGCGATCATCTCCTTCTACGGCGGTGGCTTCGCCACCATGCCCGCCTACCTGCGTGACCTGTTCGGCACCTTCCAGGTCGGGGCCATCCACGGCCGGATCCTCACCGCCTGGTCGGCTGCGGGTGTCGCCGGCCCGCTGATCGTCAACGGGATCCTCGACACGCAGGGAAAGCCCGGCACCCTCACCGCGGCGGCGTACCGGCCCGCGCTGTTCACCATGGTCGGCATCCTCGCCATCGGGTTCATCGCGAACCTGCTGGTCCGTTCCGTGCCCGAGCGGTTCCACGAACCGAACCGAGGGCCGACCTCGCCCGTGGCGAAGGCCACCGTCACCGAGCCGGTCGCTCTCGGGCGGGAAAGCCAGCCGCCCGCGCCGCCGCGCGTCGGTAGCCAGACCGGGCGGCTCTGGTTGTCGTGGCTGCTGGTAGCGGCGCTCCTCGGGTACGGCATCGTCCAGACCGCCATCACCGCCGCGAAGCTGTTCACCGGCTGACGCGCGGCGGCCCGTCGCGGCCAGACCTCTTGCATCGCAACGGAAGGCGCCCCCTCGAAGGGGCGCCTTCCGTTTCGTCGACCCGCTCAGAGCCGGGTCGTCGCCCGCCTCTCGTCGAGCCGCTCCCGTTGTGGCACGACCGTGTACTTCGGATCGCGTGCCGACACTCTTCCCGCCTCGAAGACGCCGAACCGGGTGGCGACCGACGAGGCCACGAGGGCGGCGCCGGAGATCGCCGACAGGACCCGGCTGCGTCGGCTGACCAGCGCGGTGGCGGTGCCCACGGCGAGCAGGGCGCGTCCCGCCTTCACCAGCCGGCCGCTGCGTCCGTGCGTGTAGGGCTCGCTGGTGAGGCCCTGCCGCTCCAGCCGGTGCCCCCCGCCCAACTCGATGGCCGCGGCGGCCAGGACGAGTCGTCGCAGTGGGGCGGTCTCCGCGGCCGGTGCCGCGACCAGGCCCACCCCGGACGCGGCGGCGAGCGCGCTGCCGGCGAAGACGAACGGCAACGACGGGTAGGCGTCGTGCCAGGACGGCACGGCCGTGTCGGCGAGCAGCACCCCGGTGTACGTCGCCAGCGCCGGCGCGGTCGCCGCAGCGGCCAGGCCGGCGACGTTGCCGATGGGCGGTGCGATCCGACGGGCGAGGCCGAGCACACCGTGCTGCGGGAGCAGCGGCGCGAGCTCGGCGACCGCGGCCACACCGGCCAGCGGGCCGAACGCGGCGAGGATCCAGGTGCCGACCGACATCGGCGAGGTCACCTTCGCCACCCGGAGCATGTGATGGAACCGGGCCGGTCGGCCGAGGTCGTGGACCAGCAGGTACGTGCTGGCGGCGACGCCGCCGAGGGCCGTCCAACGGCCCACCTTGCGCAGCCCGGGTCGTCCGGTCAGTTGGGCGCCCGCGCCGATCAGCGCACTTCCGGCGGCGAGGCCGCCGGTGAACAGGTAGCCGGCGATGTCGTACTTCCACACCGGCGGCTTCAGCACCGGCCGTCCGTAGTAGGAGGCGAAGTCGGCCGGCGGCACCGTGAGCTGCTCGCCACCGCGGGTCATCGCCGCCTGCCCAGGAACGCGACCGCCGTGGCGACCGCCATCGTCATCGCCGCCAGGCCTGCGCGCTTCCACATGGCCGGCAGGTCGCGGGTGGTCACAATCGGGTCCGGTGGCAGTCCGTACACCTCCGGCTCGTCGAGCAGCAGGAAGAACGCACCATCACCACCGACGCCGTCGTTCGGATCGTGCCCGTACAACCGCGCCTCCGGCATTCCCCGCTCATGCAGCTTCGCCACCCGCGCGGCGGCCCGCTCCCGCAACTCGTCCAGAGCCCCGTACTGGATCGACTCCGTCGGACACGCCTGCGCACACGCCGGGGTCATGCCCACACCCAACCGGTCGTAGCACAACGTGCACTTCCACGCCCGACCATCATCCTTGCGCTGATCGATGACGCCGTACGGGCAGGCGGAGATGCAGTAACCGCAGCCGTTGCAGATGTCCTCCTGCACCACCACGGTGCCGAACTCCGTCCGGAACAGGGAACCTGTCGGGCAGACATCCAGGCAGGCCGCGTGGGTGCAGTGCTTGCACACATCCGACATCATCAACCAGCGAAAATCCGTCCGCCCCTCCGCGCCCGAGCCCCTCCCCGGCGGCTGCGCACCCGGCATCCCCAGAAACTCCGGCCCGCCCGACATGCGGGCCGCCGCGGCAGGCGAGCCGGTGGGCAGGCCGGGGTACGTGCCGGTGTCGGTGCTGGTACGCGCGCCGGCCGCCGCCGTCACCGGGCTGATCGCCGGCCCGTCCGGGTCCCCCGCGAACGCCGGAGTTGCCCAGCCGGCCGAGCGGGGCTGCTCCACGAACGCGACGTGCCGCCACGAGTTCGCGGTCAGCGCGCCGGTGTTGTCGTACGACATGCCCAGCAGGTCCAGGCCGCTCTCCGGGACGCCGTTCCACTCCTTGCAGGCCACCTCGCACGCCTTGCAGCCGATGCAGACGCTGGTGTCGGTGAAGAACCCCATCCTCGGCGGCGCGTTCTCGTAGCCGGCGTCCGGTGCGGGGTCCAGTGGCCCGTACAGGGCATTGGTGTGGGGCATGGGTCAGACCTCCTGGTCCGGGCCGCTGTCGGCGGAGTCGGTCGTGACCTGCGGTGGATAGTGCGGGCTGAGGTCCCCGGACCGGCGCCGGTAGTCGACGACGAGAGCCAGCAGCTCGGCGCCTCTCGGGCGTCGCCCGGGTCGGACGTCGCAGGTGCCGACCTTGCTCTCCTGGATCAGCACGTTCGGGTCCAGGCTGATGCCGAACAGGTCGTTGGCCGAGTCACCGGTCACCAGGCCCTCGAAACCGAAGTGGTACGGCAACCACACCTGGTGGATGATCCGGTCGTCCACCCGCAGCGGGGTGAGCCGGTCGGTCACCAGCACCCGTGCCTCGATCGCCGCACGGGCGGTGACCAGGTGCGCCCAACCCAGGTGGGTGAGACCACGTTCGGCCGCCAACTCCGGGGACACCTCCACGAACATCTCCGGTTGCAGCTCGGCCAGCGGCGACACGGTCCGACTCATCCCACCGGCGGTGTGGTGCTCGGTGAGCCGGCTGACCGTGAACACGTACGGGAACACCTGGCTGTACGGTTCCGGCGGGCTCGGGTTGAGCGTGTTGATCGGGTGGGTGTAGACCTTGCGGGTCGGGTTGGCCTGCTGTCGGTAGAGCGGGTTTCGCACCGGCGACTCGACCGGCTCGTAGTGGGTGGGCATCGGTCCGTCGAGCACACCGGTGGGCGCGTACAGCCAGCCTTTGCCGTCGCCCTGGAGGATGAACGGGTCGTCGCCGGCGATGCCCGCCACACCCGAGGCGTCGCGCTCCGGTCGGTAGGACGGCGGTTTCGTCTTTTCGAAGTCCGGCACGTCGTAGCCGGTCCACTCGCTCTTGTCCGCGTCCCACCAGACGTAGCGTTTGCGCTCGCTCCACGGGTTGCCGTCCGGGTCGGCGGACGCACGGTTGTAGAGGATGCGCCGGTTCGCCGGCCACGCCCAACCCCACTCGGGCGCCACCAGGGACTGCTCCGAGCCGGGTTTGCGGCGGGCCGCCTGGTTGACGCCGTCGGCGTACACCCCGGTGTAGATCCAGCAACCGCCGACGGTGGAGCCGTCGTCCTTCATCTCGGTAAACGACGCCAGCGGCCGGCCGGTGGCCACGTCGTACCCGTTGATCTCGCGCAGCACCGCCTCGGCGCTCGGCTCGACGTTCGGGCCGTGCGTGGGGTAGTCCCAGGCGAGGTCGAGCAGCGCTCGGTCACGCGGCTTCGTCGACGTCGCCAGCCGTTCCCGGATGACGCGACCGAGATGGTAGAAGAACCAGAGTTCGGAGCGGGCGTCGCCTGGTGGCTCGACGGCCTTCTCCCGCCACTGCAACAGCCGTTGGGTCTGGGTGAAGGTGCCCTCCTTCTCCACGTGCGAGGCGGCGGGCAGGAAGAACACCTCGGTGCGGCACCGCTCGGGCGCGATCTCGCCGGTCTCGATCTCCGGCGCGTTCTGCCAGAACGTGGCGCTCTCGATCATGAACAGGTCGCGGACCACCAGCCAGTCGAGGTTGGCCATGCCGAGGCGCTGCGCCCGGCCGTGCGCCGAACCGACCGCCGGGTTCTGCCCGAGCAGGAAATAGCCCTTGATCTTGCCGTCGATCATGTCGAGCACCTGCTGGTAGGTGCCGTGGTCGCCGGTCATCCGCGGCATGTACCCGTAGCAGTAGTCGTTGTCGGCGGTGGCCGCGTCGCCCCAGTACGCCTTGAGCAGGTTGACGCCGTAGGTGCGGGCGTTGCCCCAGAAGCCCTTCTGCCCGGGGTGCGCAATGCTGTCCACCCACTTGTCCAGGGTCGGGTGATTGGCGTGGTGGGGCATCGGCAGATAGCCCGGAAGCAGGTTGAACAGCGTCGGGATGTCGGTGGACCCCTGGATGCTGGCGTGCCCGCGCAGGGCCATCACCCCACCACCCGGGCGGCCCACGTTGCCCAGCAGGAGCTGGATGATCGCACCGGTGCGGATGTACTGCACGCCGACGCTGTGCTGCGTCCAGCCCACCGAGTAGACGAGCATGCCGGTCCGGTCCCGGCCGGAGTTCTCCGTCCACGCCTGGGCCAGTTCGAGGAACTTCTCCTGTGGGATGCCGCAGACCCGTTCCACCATCTCCGGGGTGTAGCGGGCGAAGTGCCGCTTGAGGATCTGGTAGACGCAGCGCGGGTGCTGCAACGTCTCGTCACGTTCGGTCTCGCCACCGACGGGCGCGCCGTGCGACTCGTTCTCCAGCCCGGCCGCTGTCTCCCGCTGCGTCTCGCTGTCGCGGGTCGTCTGGTTCTGCGAGTGGCCCTCGTACCGCCAGCTGGCCTGGTCGTAGGTGGCGTTGTCATCGTTGAAGCCGGAGAAGAGGCCGTGCATGTCCTCGGTGTCGGCGTACTCCTCGGTCACGATGGTCGCGGCGTTGGTGTAGGCGACGACGTACTCCCGGAAGTCCAGCTCGTTGTCGAGGATGTAGCGCACCACCCCGCCGAGCAGCGCGATGTCGGTGCCCGCCCGGATCGGCAGGTACGAGTCAGCCAGCGCGCTGGTGCGGGTGAACCGCGGGTCGACGTGGAAGACCTTCGCCCCCCGACGCTTGGCCTCCATCACCCACTGGAAGCCCACCGGGTGTGCCTCGGCCATGTTCGAACCCTGGATGACGATGACGTCGGAGTTCGACAGGTCCTGCTGGTACTGGGTGGCGCCGCCACGACCGAAGCTGGTCCCCAGACCGGGGACGGTGGAGGAGTGTCAAATACGGGCCTGGTTCTCGATCTGGAGCGCCCCCATCGCGGTGAACAACTTCTTGATGAGGTAGTTCTCCTCGTTGTCCAGCGTCGCCCCACCCAGACTGGAGATGCCCAGCGTCCGGTTGAGCGGTCGACCCTCGACGTCGACGTCCTCCCAGGTCTCGTCCCGGGCGGCCAGGACCCGATCGGCGATCATGTTCAGCGCGGTGTCGAGGTCCAGGTCCTCCCACTCGGTGCCGTACGGCCGGCGGTAGCGGACCGTGGTCTGCCGCAGCGGACTGGTGACCAGGCTCTTGCTCGCCGAACCCTTCGGGCAGAGCCGACCCCGTGAGATCGGGCTGTCCGGATCACCCTCGATCTGACTGACCTGCCCGTCCTTGACGAACACCCGCTGGCCACAACCCACGGCGCAGTACGGGCAGACGGACCGGGCCATCGAATCGGCGGTCTCGGTGCGGGCGGTGAGCGCGCGGGACCCGTCGGACTTCGCCGCAGCGCCCCGGCCCAGCGGGTCGGTGCCGGTGAGCTGGCGGTAGACCGGCCAACCCTCGAACCAGCTGCGCACCCCCATCGCCGCACCTTCCCGACCAATCCCGCCAAATATGAACACTCTGACGTTAGATGAGGTGCCGGCCCGGTCGCAGCGGGATCACCAACAGTCATGCCTCCCCCAGCCCTTAGGTGCGGGCCGGGAGAGGCATGGAGTACGGCGCTGGTCAGTGCGGTTGCAGCTGGCCGATGTGCTGGTCGCCGAAGGTCCGGTAGCGGCGCAGCTCCCAGAACAACCAGCCGATGCTGATGATCGCCAACACGACGAAGACCAGTGAACCGGAGAACGTGTCCCAGAGGGTGTGCAGGACGACGACACCCACGAACGTGCCGATGAACCCGAAGAGCCGAGCGACGCTCGGGCTCGCCAGCAACGCCCAGAGCGCGCCGGCGGTCAGCCCGGTCCAGGCGGTGTGCCCGGCGGGCGCCGTCAGACCCCGAATGAAGAGCGTCTGCTCCACCGCGCCGATGTTGCCCTGCGAACTCAGCAGCGCGCTGAAGGCGTAGCCCATCGTCTCCAGCGCGGCGAACCCCATGCCGGCGGCGATCCCGATGATCAGCCCATCGGAGGGCACCCGGCGACGACGTTGGGCCACCACCGTGAACAGCAGCACCACCGGGACGATCAGCTTCGCCGACTCCTCGATCAGCGCCACGAACAGCATCGGCAGGGTGCCGAGGCCGCGCAGGGTGTCGTACTCCAGGGTGCCAGCGACCACCGTGCCGATCACGCCGCCGAAGAACGCCGACGTCACCAACACCGACGCCGGCACCTGCCACCGCCCGGTTCGGGCCTGCGCGAACGTCAGGAACGTCAACGGCACCAACGTCGCCCCGAGCAGGATCAACGCCGGTACGAAGTTCGGATTCTTGGTGCTGACCAGGGTCCGCAGCACCGCCAGATAGAGGATCAGCCCGATGACGAGCACCCCGACCCACGCCCACCGGCGCCAACGATCACCCATACCGCGCAGTCTGTCGGACCAAGGTTACGAAGACCAGCCCCGGCATCGGGATCCTGAAGACTCCACTCGATGGCGCTGTCGGGCAACGATCGGCGGGCGTGATCGAATTGGGGTGCCGAAACCAGGGACCCAACGGAGATCGACTCATGCCGACCGAGAAAGTGGACTACCGGCGCATCGCTACCGAGATCACCGAGAAGATCAAATCTGGGCAGCTCGCGCCGGGTGAGAAGCTACCGTCCACACGCGAGCTGGCCGAGCAGTACAGCGTGCACATTTCTACGATCAACCGGGTCATGACGATCCTCAAGGACCGCGAGCTGGTCGAGGGGCATCCGGGCAAGGGTGTCTATGTAGCTGAGCCTACGCAGTCGAATTAGAACGACTTCTCCAGTGCAGCCCGCAGCCGACATCGCGGGGCCGGTGCCGTCACGCCTGATCGGTACGACCACGCGCACCTCGGCTCGTCGTGATGCGTAGGCTCACGGCCGTGCGCCCGTTACTGATCGCCGAGACGGTCGTAACGCCGTCGAGCTGCGTCGAGTGGGTGGCCGGTGCGGGGGCGCTGGTCTGGGACCGTCGCTCGCTGCGGGTGTTGGACCCGGATCTGACCGTCGCGCTCGCGTGGGAGGCGGTAAGCCGCGACGCGGATCCGATCCTGGCTGTCGGCGTGGCACCGGACCGGTCGCGGTTCGCGCTGGTGGGACCACGTGAGGTGCAGGTCCGCTGTGCCGACGGCCGCGTTCAATGGTCGGCCGAGCACGGCGCAGCACTGTCGACCGGATGGCCACAACCACGCTGTCACCTGGCCGGTGACGGCCTTGTCTGGCTGTTCGTGCCCCACGGTTCCGGAGACCAGGTCGTCGTATGGGACTCCGCAGGCGGTTCGGAGGTCGGCCGGCATCCCCTCCAGACCCTCGAGGGCGGAGCCACCTTCGTCGTGCACGCCGATCAGGGACGCGTCGGCGTGCACATCGCGGTGGGCCCGGAGACTTGCCTCAGCCATTGGTTGACGACAGTCGATAGGCAGCAGGTCCTCGCGCGGACTCTGAACGGCTGCCTGGCCGACCTGAGCGCCAGTGGGGCCTGCTATCTCTCGATGCCGCACGGCAGCGGCTGGGTTTCGGTACGCGAGGTCGCCGATGACAGCGTGCGGGTCGAGCGCCACTTCGACGACATCCCGGAGTTCGGCGACTCCGACGACTACCGAATGTACGAGGCCGCGGCGGTCGTGTCCGACGACTGGGTGATGGTCGGCGTCGCGACCGACGAGAGCGACGCCGAGCAGCATCTTTTACTCTCGACCCGCACGCTGCGCCCCCAGACCGTCATGGATTACGGCATCGACATGCCGCAGAACTCCATCCGGTCCGCCGGTGGGCAGGGACAGTGGTTGACGCACGACGCCGACGCTGGAGTGGTCCGGCTCTGGCAGTTACGGGAGCCGCACACGGATGAGGTCGAGGGCCAACTCGCGCTGCTGTAGGCGGGCGATCCCGCGGACAGGGACGGTCATCCGGGGGGAGCGGTCTGGGGAGGACCTCCCGGCTGCGGTCGGCGATCCCACAGCACCAGGCCGGTGAGCAGCATCGCGACGCCCAGACCAACCATCGCCAACCCCACCGACGTACGCGCGCCCCCGTCCAGGTGGCCCGCCACGATCCACCCGCTGTCTATCCCGAACGCCAGCGGCATCAACCCCTGCGGGATCACCGGGATCCACCCGACCGTCAGCAACCCCAGCGCCCACGCGGTCGACTTGTTCTCCCGATACCACTGCACGTCCCAGGTCAGCGGGAGTGCCGTCTCCGGGGGCCGGCTCCGCTGACCGGCCGCGGCGAGCACCGCCGTGCCGCGCCGGGCGAGCCGCTCGTCGGCCAGCCACACGCCGCCCCACCAGGCTGCGGCGCCTCCGAGCAGCCCGACCAGCGGCAACAGCGGTGCCGCCGGCGGCGGACCCCAGACCACCAGGGCGAGCACCGGCGCCGCAGCGAGCAGCCCAGCAGCGGTGGCGACCAGCACGCTGACGATGTCGGTCGGGTTGTCAGCGGCGGTGGGATGCCGCGGGTCGGCCACCGGGCGTACGCGCAGCAGCGACACCCACACCGGCACCGCGGCGCCCGCGCCGAGCAGGGCCGGCAGGGTGCAGAGCGCGGCCAGGGGGTCGACGTCGGGGGCCACGATGATGCCCGCGACGGTGAGCAGCACCCCGATCGGGGTGACCAGAACCAGCCACGCCAAGGCCCGACCCCGGACCTCGGCCCGTTCGCCGTTGGGCGTGGTGAGCGGCAGCCACAACGCGGTGCCGTCCAGTCCGACCAGCCCGGCGGACATCGCCGCCGCGCCGAGCACGGCTAGCGGTCCGGCCCACGGCAGCAGCAGGTCCACGTCGGACAGCAGCGGCAGTCCGGCGAGGAGCGCCCCGTACACCACCGCGAACGCCAGATACTGCAAACGCAGTGGATGCCGCGTCCAGGCACGCAGCTCACGGCCGACGACCGCCCGCGTCGCGGCCGGCACCCACCCCAGCCACTCGCGCTCAGCCCCGGCCGGTGACGCCGCCGCTGTCCGGCGCGGCCGGAACGGCGCGCCGGCGGCGATCACCCTTCGGACAAGCATGATGTACGCGGCGGCGCAGAGCGCCACGATGCCGACCAGGGCCGTTATCCTGCGTACCCCTTGCCCGGTTGGCCCGGTCGCGGCGGCGACCGGCCAGGCGCTCGGCACGTACGCCATGGCCCGGACCACCTCCTGTGGCGCTGCCACGAGCAGGACCGAAACCCACGGGAAGACCGCCCACAGCGACCCGGCGACACCCATCGCCGTACCGGTGAAGATGCCAGTGAGCAGGGCCCCGGCCGGACCGCCGGCGTGGCCGACGACCTCCAGCGCGATGGCCGAGCCGATCAGCCCGAGCAGCCAGAGCAGCACCGCGCCTCCGGCGGTGACGAGGACCGCGACGGTGCCGTGCCGGGCGGCGTGCACCGGCAGCGCGGCGAGTGCCACCAGCGAGACGGCCGGACCGATACCGATCGCCGACGCGGCGAGCAGACCGATCGCGGCCGGGACCCCGCCGATAGGCTCCAACCGCAGGTGGGCCGGGCGGACCCGGCCGCGCCCGCCGCCGAGCAGCAACGGCAACACGATCCAGCCGAGAACCCACGCCCCGGCGAGCAGCCCGAGCGTGTGCGGGTCACCGCGGAGCGCGTACCGGATCAACCAGGCGGCGGCGAGCAGACCGACCAGGCCGGCCACCGTGGGGCCGGGGTGCTCGCGCAGCGAGCGACGCAGCATCGTCGCGCGCATCCGGGCCGGTACCGCGATCGCGCCGAGGGTGCCGCCCAGCCGGCCGGGGGCGATGGGTTCGGCGCTCATCGTGCCTCGGTCAGCCAGTCCAGACCGGCGCTGCCGGAGGCTTCGGCGCCGACCAACTCGACGAACCGGTCCTCCAGGCTGCTGCCGGCGGCGACCTCGGTGACCGATCCGGCGGCGACCACCCGGCCCTGATGGATCACGGTGACCTCGTCGCACATCTGCTCGACGAGCAGCATCGAGTGGGTGGACAGCACGCAGGTGCCGCCACCGGTCACGAATCGGCGCAGCACCCGGCGGATGGTGGCCGCGGAGACCGGGTCGACCGCCTCGAACGGTTCGTCGAGCACGAGCAGCCGGGGTGCGTGCAGCAGCGCCTGGGCGAGGCCGAGCTTCTTGCGGGTGCCGGTGGAGCAGTCGGCCAGCGGGGTGCCGGCGCCCTTGGCCAGCCCGAGCACGTCGATCAGTTCGGCGGCACGGTCGGTGGCCGCGGCCCGGGGTAGCCCGCGCAGGCCGGCGCTGTAGCGCAGCAGTTCGGCGCCGGTGAGGCGTTCCGGGAAGTCGAGGCCGTCGGGCAGCACGCCGGTCAGCGCGCGGGTCAGGCGGCGCTCGCGCAGCGCGTCGTGGCCGAGGATCCGGACCTGCCCGGAGTCCGGGGTGACCAGGCCGACGGCCATCCCGATGGTGGTGGACTTGCCGGCGCCGTTGGGCCCGACGATGCCGTGGAACGTGCCGGGGTGGACGGTCAGATCGATGCCGTCCACCGCGCGGTGCGCCGCGAAGGTCTTGACCAGGCCGCGGATCTCGAGTGCCGGGGGGATCACGCGCCGAGCATAGGTGACCTTGTACGGCGGCGTGGCCCGTTGCTAGGCGGTCCACAGTGGGCGGGGATGCTCAGGCGACGTGCACCAGCCGGAAGCGTTCGGTCACCACCAGGGTGTCGTCGTCCACGGTGAAGCCGGGGTCGCCCAGCTCGGCGCGCACCTCGGCGCTGTGCCAGAACGTCTCGTGCCCCGCACGCCACTGCGCCACCGACTCGTCGCCCTCCCCCTCGGCCAGGGCGTGTGGCAGGTCGACCTCGGCGAGCCGGACCACCCGTACGTCGGTCAGCTCGATGGCCGCGACCCGGCGGCCGGCGGAGTCCACCACGGCGGACAGTTGACCCACCTCGGGCAGCGGCTCGTTCGCGCACTCGTACCCGACCAGCAGGCCGGTCGTCGAGGTCTTCGCCCCGGACAGGATCGCGCCCACGAGCTTGTCCCGCAGTGGCCCCGGAAACGCGAACTCGGCAAGCGGAAGATCATCGAGGTCCATCCACGGAGGGTACGCGACCCGGCGCGCCGGGCGTGACCGTCGTCGACATGTTCACGGGCGACGTGGCACGGTCTCGTCATGGCCACCTACGATGTCGCCCTCGTGCTGCTCATCGATCCGTCGGGCGCGGCGCTGCTGCAACACCGCGACGAGGATGCGGTCGTCTCGCTGGGCCAGTGGAGCCTGCCGGGGGGCCACATCGAGCCGGGCGAGTCACCGGAGGAAGCGGCCCGCCGCGAACTGCTGGAGGAAACTGGTCTGACCGCGGGCGAGCTGCACCCGCTGTGGAGCGGACCGCGCCCGTACGAAGCGGGCTTTCCCCACACCGTGACCGTCCACGTGTTCCGTGGCACCACCACGGCTCGTCAGGAGGACGTGGTCCTCGGTGAGGGGCAGGCCATGCTGTTCGTCCCCCGAGACGAGGTGCTCGATCGTGAGCTGGCGGTCTCTGCCGCGCTCGTCCTGCGCATGATCTGACGTCGGGTACGGCTACGGCGTGGTGATGGTCTGCCTGTCGCGAGCCACGCAGTACACGTCGCCGGAGTTCGCGGCGTGCGGCAGGTCGTGCAGGTGCGTCGCCAGGTCGGTCGCGGGTATCCAACGTCGGAACGTCATCGACTTGTCGTCGCCCACCGCGACGTCGAAGCCGTCGAAGCCCAGTGTGGTCAGGCGGTCGAGACACCGGTCGGCGACCGCACGCGCGATGGTGGTGAACTCGAACGACAGCGCGGGCAGTGGGCGGCTCAGGCCGGCCAGCACCTCGTCCTCGAAACCCTCAACGTCGATCTTGGTGAAGGTCGGCACGCCGTACGTCTCCATCAACGCGTCGACGGTGACCACCGGGACCTCGATGTCGGCATCCCACACCTGGCCCTCCCATCCGCCCGCGCCCTTCGCCGCCCGGACGAAGTCCGGTGAGGCGGTCGACACGGTGGGGTTGGCGGAGTTGACGTGCAACCGGGTGCGCCCCGGGAGCGCGCCACACGCGGCGTCGACCAGGGTCACCTGGTCGTCGTCGGCGTAGATCGCCCGCAGGGCGCGCAGACACAGCGGCTGCGGTTCCACGGCGACGACCCGGGCACCGAGGCGACGGAAGCTGGCGATGTGATCGCCCACGTGGGAGCCGATGTCGAAGACGAGGTCCCCGCTGCTGACGAAGCGGGAGTAGAAGGCGTCCATCCTCGCGTCCCGCTCGGGATCGCCGTAGTAGACGTCCAGCGACCGGTGCAGCAGGGCCAGGGCCGGGTCGGTCCGGAGCGCGGCGATCCTGGTGTCGGTGATAGCCGTCATCTGTCTGGGGTCCAGTCCGTAGAGGTGGCCGGGGTTACGGTCCGAAGGCGGTCAGGAACCGGTCCCGGAAGGCGTCCATCCGCCAGACCGGCGCCTGCGGCCCGGGCTTCAGCCCGTCCTGCCAGCCCCACCCGGAGATGCGGTCCAACACGGCCCGGTCCCGGGTGATGATCGAGATCGGGACGTCGTGGCTGGCGTTCTCGCCGGTGACGACCGCGGCGGGTTGGTGGTCACCGAGGACGATGAACACGAGGTCGTCGTCTCCGTAGGTCCGCACGTAGGAGATGAGCGCGCCGAGGGTGTACTCGATGGACTTCCGGTAGTCCGCCCGGATCTGGGCGGTGTTGCGGCGCTTGTCGTCCGACCTGCCCGCGGCCCCACGGTAGACCGCGCCGTCGCCGACGTCGGCCCAGTCGAGCAGCGGCGGGACGGGCGTCCAGGGCGCGTGACTCGACACCAGCGCCAGCTCGGTCATCACGTTGCCGTCGCGCTTCGCCTGCTCCAGGCGCTGCCAGCTGGCCAGTGTGTACTGGTCGGGCGGGGTGCCGAAGCTGAACTTCGGGCCACGGTACGCGAGCGTCTTGGCGTCGTAGAACCGGTCGTAGCCGAAGAAGGAGCCCTCCGGCCACGCCCTGGTGACGGCGGGCATCACGCCGACGGTCTGCCAGTTCGCCCGTCGGAAGGCGCCGTTGAGGGTCATCCGGTCACTGGCCAGCAGAGTGCGGTGCCGCTGGTCGTTGTCGATCCAGAGGCCGGAGAGCAGCGTGTCGTGCGCGAGCCAACTGCCGCCGCCGAAGGTCGGCGAGGTGAGAAAGCCGCTCTGCGCGGCGAAACCCGCCGCGCCCAGCTCGCTGGCGCCGCGGTCGAGGACCGCACCGACCTGCGGCGCGAACTCCGGGTCCTCGACGGCGTCCCGGCCGTAGCTCTCCACGAAGGCGACGACCACGTTCTTGCCGCGCAACGCGGTCAGTAGCTGGTCACCCGGGGTGTCGCCGTACCTGTCGGCCTCGATCAGCGCGCCGAACGTCTCGCGGTCGTCGAGGCGCAGGCGCACCTGGAAGCCGTGACCGTTGGCCAGGGTGGTCGCGGAGGTGTCGGCGACCGGTACGCCCTCGACCACCCGCACGTTGAACGCGGCGCAGGCCACCCAGACGACCACCAGCGCCGCGACGATCCGGGTGGTCCCGGTGCGGTGCCGAACCACCAGCCGCCGCAGTCGCCGCATCGACAGCGTGACCAGAGTGGGCAGGCCCACGACCACCACCGTCAGGGTGATGGCAACGCCGATGGCGGCGGGTCGACCGTACGACTCACTGAGGAAGGCGAACCCCTCGTCGAGGAGCGCCCAGTCGAGCACCGGGTCGAACGCCCGGCTCAGCGAGGCGGTGAACCCCAGGTCGAGCAGCTTCAACAGGCCGAGCAGGCCGAGGGCCACGCCGGCGAGCGTCGCGACCAGTCGGCTGCCACGAGACGGCAGGGCGAGCAGGAGGGCCACGACCAGCAGCGCCTCCAGGGGGATCCGCGCGAACGCCGCCGGGCTGAGCCGGCCGAAGTCGTACGGCAGGGTGAGGACGAGCAGCACGAGCAGCGCGGCCAGCACGGTCGTCAGCCGGGCCGCGATGGAGCGCTTCGGCCGATCCTCGACGTCGGTGCCGTCGGCGGTACCGCCCGATACCTCGCCCCTCATCGCCCTCCGTCCCTGGTTCGGCAGCTGACGTACGCGCGTCAAGAGCGACAACCCGGGCATCCTTCCATGATCTTTGTTGGGCGCGGCATCCGGGCGGCTCAGACGCGGGCGATCCCGCGTCGGGCCACGGTGACCGTGGGACGGTCCGACCACGGCAGCCCATCGGTCTTACTCGGGGTCAGCTCGGCCAGCCCCGCTCCGGTGCTTGGGGCACTGTGGCTCGCCGAACTGACTGGCTGGACCATCGCGCCCGGGGCACCGTGGATGACGGTGTGGCGGTGGTGCCGGGTCGTCCAGAGCCACGCGACGTCACGCCCAAACGACTCGACCAGCAGCGCCACCGACACCACCAGCACCATGGTCGTCAGCGGCGCGGGCAGCACGTCGGCCATCGCCACCGTCAACACCACGCCCTGGATCGCGGCGACGACCTTGCTCCAGTAACGCGGCGGCGCGGATCCCCGCATCCACCCGAACACCCAGGTCGCGGCGCCGAAGAGGTAGCGCATCGCGCCGATCACGAGCACCCAGCCACCCACCGCGGGGGCCACGTGCAGGCAGAGCACCAGGACCAGGAAGGAGTCGATCTCCATGTCGAAGCGTGCACCGAGCTCGCTGGTGGTCCCGGTGCGGCGGGCCGTGTACCCGTCCACGGCGTCGAGGGCCAACGCCACGCTGGTGAGGACGACCATCAGGGTGACCGGCGCCGACCGGCCGAACGAGTCGGCGGCCAGGGCCGTCACGCCGCCGACGAGGATCGCCCGGCTCAGGGTCACCCGGTCGGCCGGGCTGAGCGCACGCGCGCCCGAGCGGGACATCCCCCGGCTGAGCAGGGCGCACAGGACCAACCCGTACGCCAGCCCCGCCACCCAGCCCGCCGCGCCCAGACCGACTGTCTCCGCCAGCACCGCCAGCAGGACGATCTGCACGAGCAGTCCGATGACCGGACCAGTTCGAACCGTTGACATCGTGCCTCCGTGACTCTGGTGGGTGACCCTGACCGTCATCACGGAAAATATGACCGATCGGTTCATTCTGAACGCGACCCGGCAGGGTGCCACGGAGGGACGTGCCCCTTCGGCGGCCCGTTAACCGTCCATCGTGGGTGGCCCGTCGTCGGCTGACCGGCGAGGGCGTCGATCGTGCCGTACGGGTCAGGGCGTCGGCAGGGTGAGCACGTCTGCGCCGTCGTCGGTGATGGCGATGGTGTGCTCGCTGTGCGCCGTCCGGCAGCCCGTCGCGCTGCGGAGGGTCCAGCCATCGGCGTCGGTGACGAGCGTGGCGGTGTCCGCCATCACCCACGGCTCCAACGCCAGCAGCAGCCCCGGGCGCAGCCGGTATCCGCGACCGGGGCGCCCGGTGTTGGAGACGTGCGGGTCCTGGTGCATCGTCGATCCGACGCCGTGGCCGCCGAACTCCGTGTTGACCGAGTACCCCGCCGCGTTGAGGACCGAGCCGATCGCGTGCGAGATGTCACCGATGGGAACGCCCGGGCCGGCGGCGGCGATCCCCGCCTGCAACGCGCGCTCGGTCGCGTCGATCAGCGCGAGGCTCTCCGCTGGCCGCACGTCTCCCACGATGAAGCTGATGGCCGAGTCCGCGACGACTCCACCCAGGGAGACGGCGAGGTCGAGCGAGAGCAGGTCGCCGTCGGCGAGCGGGTAGTCGTGCGGCAACCCGTGCAGCACGGCGTCATTCACCGACGTGCAGATGTAGTGGCCGAAAGGTCCGCGCCCGAAGGACGGCTCGTAGTCGACGTAGCAGGACTGCGCCCCGGCCTCGGTGATCATGGCCTGCGCCCACCGGTCGATCTCCAGGAGGTTGGTGCCGACCACGCAGCGGCTCTTCAGCGACTTGAGGATGCCGGCGACCAGTGCGCCGGTGTCCTTCGCTCGCAGCACGTCGGTGGGGCTCAGGATCTCGATCATGCAGCGCCTTCCTCGGTCGACCAATAAGTATCCCGGCCATATTATCCCGGTACTAGAATCGGGTCATGGTCAGGTTGCCGCTCACTCCCGCAGAGGTCGAACGCGGACAGCGCCTCGGCGCGCTCCTGCGTCGAGCCCGTGGAGAGCGTTCGATGCTCCTCACCGCGCTGGACGCGGGCGTCTCGCCGGAAACCCTTCGAAAGATCGAGTCCGGCCGGATAGCCACCCCCGCCTTTCCGACCATCGCGGCGATCGCCGACGTCCTCGGCCTCTCCCTCGACGCCGTCTGGTCGGAGATCAACACGTCGGGCGACGGCGCCGAACTCCCTCGACCGACGCGCACCGCGCGCGAGCGGTTGGCCTCCTAGTCCCGACCCCGCTGGCGCAGCACGACGCGTCGGCCGACGACCCACCAGAAGACGCTGGCCCCGGTCGATGAACGACCGGGACCAGCGGGTGGTGCGCTCAGGAGGCGGCGATGCCCTCCATGCCGATGCCGTCGGCGAACTTCGGCAGGCCCTCCACTGTGGTGACGAGATTCAGGGACCCGTCCTCGTGCACCTTGTAGCCCTGCACGTTGCCGGCGGTGGCGTTCTGCACGTACAGGAAGCCGTCGCTGGTGGTCATGTCGATCGACCCGCCGTTGGTGTCGGCGGCGACATTCTTGACGATTTCGAGCTTGCCGTCGTCGTTGACCCGGTAGGAGCTGATGGTGGAGCTGCCGGCGTTGGCGACGAAGAAGTAGTCGCCGACGCGCTGGATCCAGCACGTCGCCTGCTGGCCGTTGGGCACCGACGGGCCGATCTGGTCGAGCGCGCCGTCGTCCTCCAGTTCGAAGCGGCTGACCGCGTTCGCTCCCGACTCGGTGACCAGCAGTGAGTCATCGGTGTCGAAGGTGAAGCCGAACGGGGTGTTCCCCGCGTCGCTGATGACGGGGTTGCGGGACAGTTTGCCGTGGCGACCGATCTCGTAGCTGAACATGACGTTGGCGGCCTTGGTCGACACCAGAACGAACTCGCTGTCCGGGTCGATCTTGACCTGGGCCGGGGCGGTCCCGAACGCGGGCGGGTTGCCGTTGTGCAGCCCGAGCGACCGGTTGGCGTCCTCGATGCGCGACAGGCGCCCCTTGTGCAGCTCGAAGCCCTGCACCGAGCCCTCCCCACCGGCGTTGAGGACGTAGACGAGGTCGCCACGGGCCGCGACGCTGACCGGCAGGAGACCGCCGGACCAGATGACCTGGAGCTTGTGCAGCTTGGTGCCCTCGACGCCGAAGACCGTCACGGTGTTGCTGCCGGCGTTCACCGCGAACAGCAGTCCGCGGTGATAGGTCAGTGAGCCCTGCGAGGCAAGCGCGTCGAGCGGTGCGCCGATGGTGAAGCCGCCCAGCCCGCCGGTCTCGTACTCGCCCGCCTTGGTGAGACGGCCGTCCTCGTCGCGGTCGTACACCTTGATGGTGTTGCCCTCGGCCTTGTTGGTCTGAACGAAGACCGCTCCCTCGTCGCCGTGGTGGTAATCACCCCCCTTGCGGTCGTCGTGGTATCCGGGGCCACCGCCATCGGCGAAGGCGGTACCGGGGATCGATCCGATGCTGGTCAGACCTGCCAGGAGGGCTGCCGCGAGCGCGACACTGCGCTTCATCACTGACTCCTTGTGCACCCGAAGGGAGGAATACGAGTTTTCCTCTCCTTCGAAAGCTATCGGAGCAACTAAGCGTGTTGCCCTCACTTACCCTAAAGCGGTAATTTCGTGCCGTTCCGTGGAATGACCAGACGTACGCGCGAATTTGGCCTACGCGTCAGGGCAGGAACTCGGCGGTCAGGCTGATCAGCGCACGGGCGGCGGCCCCGACCGGGCGGTCCACCGGGGTGGCGAGGGACGCCGTCCAGTTCAGGTCGGCGCCGGTGACGCTCAGCAGACGCACCCCGTGGTCGTCGGCGACGGCGAAGCGGGGCAGCAGCGCGATGCCGAGCCCGTGCCGCACGTGGTCGGCGCCGGTGGCGATGTCGGGGATCTCGATCGTGACGCGCCGGGACAGGCCGGCGGCCGCGAACGCCCGGTCGGTCACGGCCCGGTTGCCGTAGCCGACCGGGGAGTCGATGAAGTCCAGCCCGGCGATGTCGGCCAGGGTGACCGCCTCGCGGGTGGCCAGCGGGTGGTCGTCCGGGACGACGAGGTCGAGGACCGAACTGGCCAGCTCGGTGAGGTGGATCTCCGCCGGGGGCGTGCCGGGCAGCGAGACGAACGCGAGGTCGAGCCGGCGTTCCGCGAGAGCGTCGATGAGCCCCTGGGAGCCGTGCGGGGCGACGCTGGTGTGCAGCAGGACTCCGGGGTGCCGGCGGTGGAATTCGCCGAGCAGGGCCGGCAGGTGCAGGAGTCTGATCGAGGTCATCGTGCCGATGCGCAGGGTGCCCCGCAGGCCGCCGTGCACCTCGGCGACCGCGTCGCGGGCGTCGCGGGCCGCGTCGAGGGCGATCCGGGCGCGCGGCAGCAGCGCGGCACCGGCGTCGGTGAGGCGTACGCGCTTGGAGTTGCGGTCCAGCAGTGACGCGCCCAGTTCGCGTTCGAGGGTCTTGACCGCGGCGGAGACGGCGGACTGGACGACGTGCAGGCGGGCGGCGGCGCGGGTGAAGTTCTGTTCCTCGGCCACGGCGACGAAGTACTCAAGTTGGCGGAGCTCCACACCGCCAAGTATCACCGATCGCGATCGTCGCGAACATCAACTTTCGTTGGACCTGATGCTTGGGCGAGGCGACAGTGGGGTCATGTCCTTGTCGACCCTGACACCCGGCCCCACCACGTCCGACCGCAGCGACGGCTCGTCCCGCCGGCACGGCCGTGGCTTCTGGGCGATCGCCCTGGCGTTCCTCACCGCGATGGCGTTCTGCACAGTGCCCGCCCCGCTCTACCCGCTCTACATGGCGCGGGACGGCTTCTCCACGTTCATGGGCACGATCGTGTTCGCGGTCTACGCGGTGGGCGTGGTGATCAGCCTGCTGCTCGCCGGTCACGTCTCGGACTGGGTCGGCCGCAAGAAGATCCTCATTCCGGCGTTGGCGTTGGAACTGGTGGCCGCCGCCCTGTTCCTGGGTGACCCGTCCCTGCCGGTGCTGCTGGTCGCCCGGCTGGTGAGCGGGCTGGGCATCGGCCTGATCACCGCGACCGCCACCGCGTACCTCCAGGAGTTGCACGCCGCGCACCGGCCCGGCTCGTCCCGTCAGCGCTTCGAGATGGTCTCCACCGCCGCCAACATCGGCGGGCTGGGTGTCGGCGCGTTGGTCGCGGGCGTCCTCGCCCAGTACGTCGACGCGCCGCTGCGTACGCCGTACCTGGTGTTCGCCGTCCTGCTGGCGGTGAGCATCGTGGCGGTCGCCCTGACGCCGGAGACCGTCGAGGAGCGGCTGGTCAAGCCCCCCTACCGGCCGCAGCGGATCAGCGCCGACCATGGGGACCGGGCCGGATACCTGGCCGCGGCAGCCGCCGGGTTCGCCTCCTTCGCCGTGTTCGGCCTGTTCACCTCGGTCGCCCCGGGTTTCGTCGCGGGTGCCCTGCACCTCCCGTCGCGGGCCCTGGCCGGCGCGATCGTGTTCGCCGTGTTCGGCGGTGCGGCCGTTGCGCAGACCCTCACCAGCCGGCTGGCCGCCCCGGCGAAGGTGCGCCTGGGGTTGCTCGCCCAGGCCGTCGGCGTGCCCGTCCTGCTGGTGGGGATGCACACCGCCAGCCTCTCGGTCTTCCTGGTCGGCGGGGTGGTCGCCGGCATCGGCGCAGGCGTGCTCTTCAAGGCCGCCGTCGGCGCGGTCGCGGCGATGGCCGCACCCGCCCAGCGCGGCGAGGCCCTGGCCGGGCTGTTCCTCATCGGCTACCTGGGGATGATCCTGCCGTCCGTCGGCATCGGCGTCGCCACCCAGGCCGTCACCGCCGGCACGGCGATGAACTGGTTCACCGGGTTGCTACTGGTCATGCTCGCCGGCGTGGCGGCGCTGTTCCGCCACAGCGCCGCGAGCGCTCGGTCCGCAGACCGACGGTGATGGCGGCTCAGCACCACCGGGTGGGATGCTGCGGGGGTGATTCGCCGACACGCCGTCTGGCTCGGTCTGGCGATCGGGCTGCTCACCGGCTGCTCCGAGCCGCCGTACGCACTACCCGACCGAAACGCGGCTGACGTGCGGGCTGAGGAGGAGCGTCTCGCGACGCTCCTCCCCGCCGAGTTGCTGGGTGGACCGGGCACCTGCGAGGTCCGACTGCTGGGGCGAGACGGCTCTTCGTCGTTCGCCTGGGCGCACTGCGAAGCAGCACCGGGGGTCGGGGACGTCTTCGGACTCTCCATACCGGTGCGGGTGGACGGCGATCGCGTCACCCAGCCCGGCGACGGGAGCGAATACTCCACCAGCGTGCGGCGCATGTTCCCGGAGCGGCTGGCCGAGGCTGTCCTCAAGGACGACGGCAGGCTACGGCCCTGACGGATTCGGGAGACAACCACATCGCCGACGGTGCGCGAGGCGCGGGAAGGTCCGGGGTCAGCGCGGGTCGGGCCACCATGGTTCGAGGAGGGTGGGGTCGGCGACGTACTGCGCCACCTGCGTCCGCTGCTCCGAGGTCAGGGGCAGGGCCTGGAGTCGGGCGCCCCACTCGGGCACCCGGTCGGCCGTGTCCAACGCGGTGGCCAGCTCGATCAGGCCGGCCAGCGCCATCGCCTGCTCGACCACCGGGGCGTCCTCGGCGCGGCGGCGCATCCCCGAGTCGAGCGCCCGGTAGGCCGCCCTGTCGTCCATCTTGAACTCGCGCAGGATCCGCGCGTTGTCGAGCACCCGGGCCAGTCCGTCAAGCTCCTTCGACCCGCCGTACTCCACGTCCTTCGGCTCGTCGCGCTGGATGAAGACGATGGAGTTGCCCGACGGGTCGACGATGCTGAACCGCGACGCCCCGGCGCGGTAGCGGGTCATCCGGGGTAGACCCTTGACCAGCACCTTGCCGTAACTGCGGCGCATCGCCTCGGCGAACGCCGCGTGGTACGACGCCACCGCGTCCACCATCACCAGGCAGCCGCCGGAATGCTCCTTCGCCGGGTCAAGGTCTTTGGGCGCCGGGCCGTAGTGCAGCTGGAACCCACTCCAGGTGAGGGCCAGGTACACATAGGGCCTGAGTTGCTCATAAGCCACCTCGAACCCGAGGGCTCGCCAGAACGCCAGGGTCTCCTCCGGGGCCGCGCAGTGCAGCAACGGAACGGTGGTCTCGTTCGGTTGGACACGGTCCTCGTTGGTCGTCATGGTCACTCCCGGTCCGGTCGGCAGGCCGGCCATTGTGCCAGCACCGCCGAGCGGCCTCGACGGGTTTCGCCTCCTACCCAGGGAGGAGGCGCACTCCGACCACCGGCCGCAACCGGGGCTCGGGGTCGGACGAAATCGGCGCTCGTGGCCACGAACATCTACAGACATGACTACCGTTGTGCGCCGGGCGACGCGCTGGAACCGCCCGCTGATGGTCCTGGTATCCGTGATGGGGGTGCTCGGCGTCGTCGCCGTGGTCGGCATCCTCGTCGACCCGCGCGTCCTCACCGGGGCGCCGATCTGGCTCAAGCCGTTCAAGTTCGCGGTGTCGTTCGTGCTGTACGGCGCGACGCTCGCCTGGATGCTCTCCCTGCTGCCGCGGCGCAGCCGTGCCGTCGAGAGGGCGGTCGTCGTCATCGTCGCGGTGGCGGTCGTCGAGAACGCGTGGATCGTCGGTCAGGTGATACGCGGGCAGACCAGCCATTTCAACTCCACCACCCCGCTGAACATCGTGTTGGTCGCGTCGATGGGCGCGGCGATCATGGTCCTGTTCTTCGCGCACCTCGTCATCGGGATCGTGGTCCTGATCCAGCGGATCCCCGATCGGGTCGCCGCGACAGCCGTCGGGTGGGGGCTCGGCCTGTCCCTGCTGGGCATGCTCGCGGCGGTGCCGATGGTGCTGCCGATGCAGGACCCGGGGATCGAGGGGATCGGTGGGGCGCACAGCGTCGGCGTGCCCGACGGCGGGCCGGGGTTGCCGATCGTGGGCTGGAGCACCACCGGCGGTGACCTGCGGATCGGGCACTTCGTGGGGCTGCACGCCCTCCAGGCGCTGCCGATCCTGGCGATCCTGCTGAGCCGCTTCGCGACACGGTTGGACGAGCGCACCCGCGCCCGGCTGCTGGTCGTCGCGGGCGGCGCGTACGGCGTACTCACAGTGCTGTTGACCTGGCAGGCCCTGCGCGAACAGCCGCTGCTGCGGCCGGACGCCGTCACGCTCGCCGCGGTAGCGGCCCTGGTGGTCGCGACGGCGACCGCGACCGGCCTGGTGCTGGCCCGCCGACGTCGCCCGGAACTGGCGCTGGCCGCGTGACCGCCACGCTGTTCTCCCTGACGTTCGCGGTGGCCGCGCCGTTCTGGGCGCTGATGATCCTGCTGCCCCGCTGGTCGTGGACCGCCCGGATCATCGCCTCACCGCTGATCGTGCTGCCGGTCGTGGTGATCTACGCGCTGCTGGTGCTGCCGGCGTTCTCCGACGTGCTGCCGGCCGTGACGTCGCCAACCCTGGCCGGGGTGCGCGACCTGCTCGGCACCTCGGACGGGGCGGCGGCGGGTTGGGCGCACATGATCGCGTTCGATCTGTTCGTCGGACGGTGGGCGTGGTTGGACAGCCGGGATCGGGGGGTGCCGGCGCTGGTGATGGCTCCGGTGCTGCTGCTGACCATCCTGCTCGGACCGCTCGGCCTGGCCGCGTACCTCGCGGTCCGGACCCGGTGGCGGCGGCCGGCGGCCGTTGCCACCGGCCCGCAGCACCTAGGCTGACCACCGTGAGCTGGCCGGGGCGACTGTTCGACATGCGGGAAACGCTCGTGCGGATGGTGCTGCTCGACCTCGCCGGGCTGAGCTACCTGCTCGTCGTCCCGCACTCCACCAGCGCACCCACGACGACACAGTGGATCCTCGCGGTACTCGCGTTCACAGTGGGGCTGGCGGTGCACCGTTGGCCGATGGTCAACCTGCTGGCGCAGGCCGCCCTGCTGACGGTCGCGATCCGCCTGCTCGACGACTCCACCATCAACCAGGTCGGCGCCAGTTGGGCACTGCTCGAGGTCACCATGCGGGCGCACCGCCCCCGGATCATCTGGCTGTCGGCAGCGCTGCTGGTGGTGGTCGACCTGACCGACTCGATCGGCGACCCGGCCGGCCAGGTCGCCTCCGGTGCCGTCGGGCTGGCCCTGGAGGTCGGCGTGCCGGTGCTGCTCGGCCTCGTCATCCGCACCAACCGGGAGCTGAGTCGGCAGGCCGTGGAGCGAGCCGTGGCCGAGCAACGCCAGCACGAGTCGGAGACCCGAGCGGCGCGCGCCGACGAACGCAGCGCCATCGCCCGCGAGCTGCACGACGTCGTCGCGCACCACGTGGCATCGATGGTCCTGCGGGTCGGCGTCGCCCGGCACGTGCTCACCGACCTGGATCCCCGGGTGGACGAGGTCTTCGACGACGTGCACGGCACCGGCACCGCGGCCCTCGCGGAGCTGCGCCGGCTGGTCGCGGTGCTGCGCAACCCCGACGGGGTACGCGGCGACGCGGCGCTGACCGCTATCGAACCGTCAGCGCTGCCGGCGGCGATCGGCGCGTCCGTCGACCGGGCCCGGCAGGCGGGTGTCACGGTGGAGGCCGATCTCGATCCGGCGATCGGTTCACTCGACTCGGTGCGCGGCATGGCGGTGCTGCGACTGACTCAGGAGGCGCTGACCAACGTGGCCAAACACGCGGGGACGTCCGCGCTCGCGCATCTCGTGGTCGCCGTCCGGGGCGGCTCCGTGCACTGGGAGGTCACCGACAACGGGCGAGGCGGGGTGCCGGCGGGCATGCCGGCCGGTGGCGGGCACGGCATCACCGGGATGCGCGAGCGCGTCGAGGTCCTCGGCGGCCGGTTGGAGGCGGGCCCCACCGACGCGGGGTGGCGGGTGCGTACCGTCCTCCCGGCCGTGGCCGCCGCGTCCGCCGACGCTCCGGTCGGATCGGTGCCCCGCGAGCGGGAGGCCCCGGCCGGGTCGCCCGCGCCGGAGCCGGCGTGATCCGGGTGCTGCTGGTCGACGACCAGCACCTCATCCGAGCCGGGCTGCGCATGCTCTGCGACGCCCAACCCGACATCGAGGTCGTCGGGGAGGCCGACAACGGCCGTGAGGCGATCCCACTGGCCGGGCGGCTCCTTCCCGACGTCGTCGTCATGGACCTGCGGATGCCCGGTGTCGACGGGATCACCGCGACCAGCCGGATCCTCGCCGAACGCCCCACCACCCGCGTCCTGGTGCTGACCACGTTCGGCGACGACGACCACCTCTACCCCGCGCTGACCGCCGGAGCGTGCGGGTTCCTGCTCAAGGACGCGCCGCCGACCGAGCTGCTGGACGGCATCCGCCGGGCCGCCGTCGGGGACAGCCCGTTCAGCCCGGAGGTGCTGCGTCGCCTCGTGGAGCGCGCGGTGCACGCCCGCCCCGGGTCACCACCGGCCCTGCCGGGCCTGACCGCCCGGGAACGGGACGTGCTCGACCTGGTCGCCGACGGCCTGTCCAACACCGAGATCGCCGACCAGCTCCACATCGGTGTCACCACTGTCAAGACCCACATCACCAGCCTGATGACCAAGACCGACAGCCCCAACCGGGTACGCCTGGCCCTGTTCGCTCGCGGCGTCTGACGCTCAGGCCCGCATCCGCGCGGACACGGCGATGACGAGCACCAGCGGCACGATCAGCAGGGCCGGGGCGACGACCGGCAGGTGCAGGGCGACCAGGGCGCCGCCCGCCGCGCCGACCATGAGGGCCAGCAGCACCTGAGCCTTGGGGCGCAGGCTGGCCCACGGGCTGCGCGCGGCGACCCCGGCGATCAGGCTGGTGAGCGTGCCGGTCAGGTACGTGGAGGACAGGCCGGAAACGCCGAAGCGTTGGATCGCACTGCTCTGCACGCCCAGCGCGACCGCGGACAGCATCAAAAGCGCCAGGTGGACACCAGCGTCGGGGGTGTGCAGGGTGACCTCCCAGACGACGGCGAACACCAGGAACACCGACAGCTCCATGACCAGCGCCCAGGTGACCCGCCGGGGCCAGACCGGGTCGTCGGGCTGTGCCGAGCCGACGACGCGGGCACCCGCGAGGACACCGACGATGAAGCTGACGATGGCGCAGCCCGACGTCAGGGCCAGGTCGGCTTCACCCCGGCCGGCCGAGAGCCCGAGCAGGACCATGTTGCCGGTCATCACGCTGGCGAAGGCGCCGCCGAGGGCGAGGAAACCGAGAGCGTCGGCGCTCCCGGTGAGGAAGGTGAGGACGACGACGAGCGCCTGCCGTCGCCGCAGCAGGCGCTCGTCTCGGCGCGGGGCGGCGCGGGGGCGGGTGACGCGGGGCGCTGTGCTCGACACTGTCGGCCACCTTCCAGTAATTGTTCTTCGTATACACTTTGTCCGGACACGTTCACGGAGAGGCGACCAGGTGGCTGAAGACCTACGGGACAAGCTCGGCGCGCAACACCTGCCGCTACGCGATCAGGTCCTCGCCGCGCTGCGGACCGCCATCATCGACGGCGACTACCTGCCCGGGGAACGGCTGACCGAGGACCGGCTCGCCGAGGACTTCGGCGTCTCCCGCAACCCCGTCCGGGAGGCACTGCGCGTCGCCGAGGCGGAGGGGTTCGTCGTGATCCTCCCCCGCCGGGGAGCGGTCGTCGCCTCACCGAGCAGCGGGACCATCACCGACATGTTCGCCGTGCGCGAGCGCCTGGAGGCGCTGGCCGCCCGGCTGGCCGCCGAGCGGGCCACCGCAGCCGACGTGGCGTCCCTGCGCGCCCTGCTCGACCAGGGCCGCGAGGCGACGCAGCGCCACGACCTGGCCCGGGTCGCCGAGCTGAACAGCACGCTGCACCTGCGCATCCTCCAGATCAGCGGAAACCCCTGGCTGTCGTCGATCGCCAAGTCGCTCTACCTCCATGTCCAGTGGGTCTTCCGGCTCGGGGCGGCCGAACGCGCGCCACACTCGTGGGCCGAGCACATCCAACTCGTCGACGCCATCGAGTCAGGCGACGGTGACCGCGCCGAGCGGGCCGCGCTCGACCACCTCGACGCGGCATCCGCCGCGGCGTACGAGAACGCCGAAGGCGGCTACGGCGCCCGCTGACGGGCGTGTGGCCATGGCGCCCGCTACCGGCCGCACGCGTAGCCCTGCATCCCCCGAGGGTTCGCACCGGCGGCCAGCACGCCCGTCGCCGGGTCACGGGTCACCGCGCAGAGCCGACCGAGGCTCCACCCGTCGGTGACCCGCACCTCGTGCCCGTACGCCCGCAGGGCCGCCAGCACGCCCTCGTCGAGCCGGTCCTCCACCACCAGGACACCGGGCTCCATGTCGCGGGGGTAAAACGACCCCGGCAGGCTGACCGTGTGCCACGCCGGCGCGTCGATGGCCTCCTGGAGGCTCTGCCCACCGACGAGGTGCCGCAACAGGAACGGCAACTGCCACTGGTCCTGCTGGTCGCCACCGGGGGTGCCGCAGGCCAGCACCGGCTCACCGTCGCGGTGCACCATCGTCGGGCTCAACGTCGTACGCGGGCGGCGGCCCGGCGCCAGCGACGAGGCGAGCCCCTCCTCCAGCCAGAACATCTGCAACCTGCTGCCCAGCGGAAAGCCCAGCTCCGGAATCGTCGGGGAACTCTGCAACCAGCCACCACTGGGCGTAGCGGAGATCATGTTGCCCCAGCGGTCAACGACGTCCACGTGACAGGTGTCGCCCCGGGTCACCCCGTCCGACTGCACTGTCGGCTCCCCCGTGGTGGCATCCGTCGGCCCGGTACGCCGCCCGGCGCCCTGTCGAACGTGGGCCGGCAGGCGCGGCTGCGCCCCATCCGGACGCCCCGGCCGCAACTCCGCCGACGCGCGATCGCCGATCAGGGCGGCCCGCTCCCGCGCGTACTGCGGGGAGAGCAGCGCCTTGGCGGGCACGTCGACACCGTCGCCGTACCAGGCCTCCCGGTCGGCGAAGGCGAGCTTGAGCGCCTCGACCTGGGCGTGCACGCCCGCCGCGGTCCCCGGGTCGTACGCGCCCGGGTCGTCCAGCGCGTCCAGGGTGGCCAGTGACTCCAGCAACACTGGGCCCTGACCCCAGAAACCGGTCTTCGCCACCGAGTAGCCGTGCCAGTCGAGGGTGGCGGGCTGCTCCCAGCTCGCCGAGTACCCGGCCAGGTCGTCGCCGGTGACCAGCCCGGCGTGCGGGCGTCCGCTGGAGTCCTGGAACGGTCGTCGGCTGAACGCGTCGATCGCCTCGGCGACGAAACCCGTGCTCCAGGCCCGGCGGGCGGCCTCGATCTGGGCCTCCCGGTCGACGCCGGCCGCCCGTCCCGCCTCGACGAGCCGGCGCAGGGTGTCCGCGTACGCCGGGTTGGTGACCAACTCCCCCGCGGCCGGTGGCCGGCCGCCGCGCAGCCAGAGCGCGGCGGAGGTGGGCCAGTGTTCCTCGAACAACGACCGGACGGCCGCCACTGTGTCACCGACCCGGCCCACCAGTGGGTGCCCGGCGCCGGCGTAGCCGATCGCCGGCTCCAGCACCTCGGCGAGGGTGAGCGTGCCGTGCTCGCGCAGCAGCAGGAGCCAGGCGTCCACCGCGCCGGGTACGGCCGCCGCGAGCGGCCCGGCACCCGGGATGAGGTCCATCCCGAGGGACCGGAAGTGCGCGATGGTGGCGCCGGCCGGGGCCGGCCCCTGCCCGCACAGCACCTTCGGTCGGGGGTCCCGGGCGGTGGCCACGATGGCCGGCACCTCGCCGCCCGGCCCGTTCAGGTGCGGCTCCACGACGTGCAGGACGAACCCGGCGGTGACCGCGGCGTCGAAGGCGTTGCCCCCGCGTTCCAGGATGCCCATCGCCGCCTGGCTGGCGAGCCAGTGGGTGGAGGACACCATGCCGAAGGTGCCCTGCAACGTGGGTCGGGTGGTGAACGTCATGACAACACCTCACTGGGATCTGCGGTACGAACGTCGGGACCGGTGCCGTCCGGCCGGACCAGGTGGCACGCGGCCATGCCGTCGCCGATCGCGGTCTGCGCCGGCACCTCCGTCGCGCACCGGTCGAAGGCGAGCGGGCACCGGGTCCGGAACCGGCAGCCGGACGGCGGGTCGAGCGCGGACGGCAGGTCGTCGCCGAGCAGCACCGGCTGACGGTGGCGCTGACGCACCGGGTCGGCCACCGGCGCGGCGGAGAGCAGCGCCTGCGTGTACGGGTGTGCGGGCCGGGCGAAGATCCGCTCGCGGCTACCGGTCTCGACGAGTTGACCCAGGTACATGACCGCGATGTCGTCGGCCAGGTACTCGACCGCGGAGAGGTCGTGGGTGATGAAGAGGCAGGCGAACCCGATGTCGCGTTGCAGGTCGGCGAGGAGGTTGAGCACCGACGCCTGCACGGACACGTCGAGCGCGCTGGTGGGTTCGTCAGCGATGAGCAGCATGGGCTCGGAGATCAGGGCCCGCGCGATGCTGACCCGTTGGCGTTGCCCGCCGGACAACTCGTGAGGATAGCGACGGGCCACCTCGGCGCGCAGGCCCACCCGTTCGAGTTGGGGAGCGACACGGGCGTCCCGGTCACGCCGGGAGATTCGCTTGCCGGCCAGCCGCAGCGGCTCGGCCACGATCTCGCCCACCAGCATGCGTGGGTCCAGTGACGCGGCCGGGTCCTGGAAGACGATCGACACCGCGCCGCGATGGGGGCGCAGTCGGCGTCGGGACAGGTGGGTGACATCAGTGCCCGCGATCCGGACCGTTCCCGCGGTCGGTTCGACGAGCCGCACCACGCATCGGCCCACCGTCGACTTTCCAGAGCCGCTCTCCCCCACCAGGGCCGTGACCCGGCCGCGCGGGATGGTCAGGGACACCCCGTCCACGGCCCGCACCGGGCCGAAGTGCATCACCAGGTCCGCGATCTCCAGGGCGTTCGGCTGCGGCGTCATCGGTTCGCCTCCTGAGCTGCCGTCGGTGCCGTCGGTGCCGTTGTGCAGGGGTGCCAACAGGCCGCGACATGGTCGGTTCCACCGATGCCCTCCAGCGGCGGGGCGGCCGCCCGGCACTGCTCATCGGCGGCCGGGCATCGATCCGCGAAGGTGCAGGCGTCGGGTTGGCTGGCCAGGACGGGCACCAGCCCGGGGATCTCGGTCAACCGGTCGGTGCCGGCGTGCCGGCCCGGCTGCGGTGACGCCGACAGGAGCCCGGCCGTGTACCGGTGCCGGGGGTGGGCGAACAGGTCGTCCACCGGCGCCCGTTCCACCACCCGGCCCGCGTACATGACGACGACGCGGTCGGCGATGTCGGCGATCACGCCGAGGTCGTGGGTGATGATGAGGACGCTCGTGCCGAGCCGGTCGCGCAGGTCCCGCAGCACCTGCAGGATGCCGGCCTGGACGGTGACGTCCAGCGCGGTGGTCGGCTCGTCGGCCACCAGCACCTTCGGGCCGCAGGCCACCGCCATCGCGATCATCACGCGCTGGCGCATGCCGCCGGAGAGCTGGTGCGGGTAGCCGTCGACCCGCTGCGCGGCGGACGGGATTCCGACGAGCGTCAACAGCTCGACGGCGCGCGCCCGCGCCGCCCGTCGGGACATCCGTTCGTGGACCTGGAGCACCTCCCCGATCTGCCGCCCGACGGTGAGCACCGGGTTCAACGACGTCATCGGTTCCTGGAAGATGTAGGCGATCTCCCGGCCACGGACCCGACGCAGGGCCGACTCGCGGGCCCCGACCAGCTGGGTGCCGTTCAGGCGCACCGAACCGGTGACCCGGGCGCTGCCCGGGAGCAGCCCGGCGATGCTCATCGCGGTGACGCTCTTTCCGCACCCCGACTCGCCCACCATCCCGACGATCTCCCCGGCTGCGAGGTCCAGGCTGACCCCGTCGACCGCGGAGACGGTGCCGGTCTCGGTCGGGAACGACACCGACAGGTCACGGATCTCCAGCACGGGCGCGGAGGCGGTGGTCATCGCCGGTCTCCCTTCGGGTCGAGGGCGTCACGCAGGGCATCACCGAAGACGTTGAACGCCAGCGCCAAACCCATGATCACGACGCCGGGGAAGACGGCGGCCCACGGTGCCCGGGCGGCGAACTGCTGGGCGGTGGCCAGCATGGTGCCGAGACTGGGCGCCGGGGGCTGGATGCCGAGGCCGAGGAAGGACAGCACCGCCTCGCCGAGGATCGCGGCCGGGATGGCGACAGTGGCCTGCACCAGGATCACCGAGGTCGCGTTCGGCAGGATGTGCCGGGCCAGCACCCACAGGTCGCTCGCGCCATCCACGACGGCCGCCGCGACGAAGTCCAGCGACTTGAGGCGCAACGTGTCCGATCGGACGACCCTGATCACCCCGGGGATCTGGGCAATGCCGATGGCCACCGCGGCGTTGCCGAGGCTGGCGCCCCGGATGGCCGCCAACCCCACCGCCATGATCAGGAACGGGAACGCCAGCAGCAGGTCGGTGAAGCGCGAGATCACCGCGTCCCAGGCCCGGAAGTAGCCGGCGGCCAGCCCGAGCGGCACGCCGATGACCAGCGACGTGGCCACCGCCAGGAGCCCCACCTGCAACGACGCCCGCGCACCGAGCATGATGCGGGAGAGGACGTCCCGGCCGAGGTCGTCGGTGCCCAGCAGGTGCCCGGCGGTGCCGGGAGGCGCGAACGTACGGCCGAAGTCGGTCTGGTCGACCGAGTACGGCGCGAGCCAGGGTGAGAGCAGCGCGATGACGCCGGCCAGCGCAAGGACGACGAAGCTCACCACGGCGAGCGGGTTGCGCCGCAGCCGCCGCAGCACCCGGGTACGCCTGGTGATGCTGGCGGCGCCGGTCTCCGCCATCGGTACGGTGAGGACGGTCATGCCGGATCTCCCGTCACCCGGATGCGTGGATCGATGACCGAGTAGAGCAGGTCCACGAAGAAGTTGATCACGATGTAGGCCGCCGCGGTGAGCAGGACGACGGCCTGGATCACCGGGTAGTCCCGTTGGAACACCGCGTCGATGGTCATCTTGCCGAAGCCCGGCAGCCCGAAGATCTGCTCTGTGACGACCGCGCCCGAGATCAGCCCGCCGAGTTGGAGACCCACGACGGTCACCACCACGATGAGGCTGTTCCGCAGGGCGTGCCGGGTGATGACGGCGCGCGGTCGCAGGCCCTTCGCCTTCGCCGTGCGCACGTAGTCGGAGGAGAGCGAGTCCAGCATCGCCGACCGGGTCTGCCGCATGATGATGGCGGCCAGACCGGTGCCGAGGATCACGGCCGGCAGGACGATGTGGTGCAGGTTGTCCACGGGGTCCTCCAGGATCGGCACGAAGCCGGAGGCGGGGAAGAGCCCGGTCGCCACGGACAGGTAGAGGATCGCCAGCAGCCCCAGCCAGAAGTGCGGCACCGACAGGCCGATCAGGGCCAGGCCGTTGGCGAGCCACTCCGCCGGACGTCCACGACGGACCGCCGCGAGCACCCCGGCGCCGACGCCGAGCGCCGCCGCGATGAGGATCGCCAGGACGGACAGCTCGACGGTCACCGGCAGGGCGGTCATGAGCATCGACGAGACCGGCGTACCGGTGCGGATCGACACCCCGAAGTCACCCTGCGCCATGCGCTCCACGTACTGGGCGAACTGCACCGGCAGCGGCTGGTCGAGCCCGTAGTGCCGGCGGATGGCCTCCAGGGCCTCCGGCGACCGGTCCTCCCCGGCCAGGGCGAGGGCCGGGTCGCCGGGGAGCGCCCGTACGCCGACGAAGACCACGATCGTCGACAACAGCAGGGTCAGCGCCGACTGCCAGGCGCGGGTGAGCAGATATCGGGCCACGACGGCCTACTTGCCGAAGCCGGCGAAGGCCGCCCGGATCACGCCGTCCGGGTAGACCTGAAGGCCCTGGATCTGCTTGCTGACGGCGGTCAGGTTGCGCTGCCGGTAGAGGTAGATCAGGGCGTCGTCCTGCTGCAGCAGGGTGACCGCCTGCCCGTACAGCTTCTTGCGCTCCTCGACGTCGCCGGCCTGCCGGGCCTGGGTCAACAGGGTGTCGAGCTGCGGGTTGCTGTAGCCGGCGACGTTCTGGCTGGCGCCGGTGCCGACGAAGTTCGTGATGTTGGCGTCCGGGTCGATCCGTCCGCTCCACCCCAGTTGCAGCAGCTCGAAGTTGCCGCGGTCCTGCTCGTCGAGGAGCGACGAGTACTCCACCGGGTTGATCTTCAGGTCGAATCCGCCGTCCTTGACCATGGACTGCAACGCCTGCGCGAGGCGCAGCGTGTCGGGGCTGTTCGAGGCGAGCATCGTCACCGTGTACGGCGTCTGCACGCCGGCCTCGGCCAGCAACTGCTTGGCCTTGGCGGGGTCGTGCGCCGGGCAGGTCTGCGCCTCAGGGGACGAGAACGTGCTCGCGGGTGAGATCGGCGAGCAGGCGGCGGCGTGCAGACCGTTGAAGACCGCGTCGACCAGGGCCTTGCGGTCGATGGCGTGCTCGAAGGCCTGCCGCACCTTGGCGTTCTGGGCGAGGGGGCGGTTGATGGGCTTGGCGGCGGTGCCGACGCCGTCGACGTTGCCGACGTTGATGGTCAGGCCCTGGTAGCCGAGGGACTGCGACTGGAGGACGGAGACCGCCGCGTCCTGCCGGAGCGAGGCGACGTCCTGGGTGGAGACCGAGTCGGCGACCTGCGCGTCACCGGAGCGCAGGTTGGCCGCGCGGATGCTGGCGTCGGTGAGGATCCGCCACGAGATGGCGTCCAGGTGCACCTTGCTCGCGTCGTAGTAGTTCGGGTCCCGCACCACCTCGATGGAGTTCTGCGGCACCCGCTTCGCGAACTTGAAGGGACCGACGCAGACCGGCGCCGAGGCGAAGTCGTCACCCCGGGTCCGCAGCGCCTGCGCACTCATGATCATGCCGGCCCGGTCGGCCAGGGCCCCGAGCAGCGGTGCGAACGGCTGCTTCAGCCGCAGCACGACGGTCTGCGCGTCCGGGGTGTCGACGCCGTCAATGGGGCCGAGTTCGCTCTTGCGCGCCGACCGGGCGTTGGTGAGGTGGCGTTGCAGGGTGGCCTTCACCGCGGCCGAGTCGAACGCCGTGCCGTCCGCGAAGCGCACGCCGGGCCGCAGCGGGATGGTCACCGTCCGGCCGTCGCCGCTCGTGGTGGGCAGGGCCGTCGCGAGCTGCGGTACGACCTGCGCCTGCTCGTTGACGTCGTAGAGCTTCTGGCACATGGCCTGGAAGACGTAGCGGGAGTAGAGGCTTCTCGACAGCGTCGGGTCCAGCGCGTCGGGCTCGGCGGAGAGGGCGATGACCAGCTTGCCGCCCTGCTTCACGGCGGCGGGGTCTGCGGGCGTACCGAAGGAATCCTGGCCTGCCGACTGGTTGCCACCGGACGGGTCGCCGCCTTCGTTGTTCGACACCGGTGAGCAGGCGACGACAGTGCAGACGACGGCGGCCGCCGCCACGGCGGCCCGGAGCACCCGGCGGCGGGGCAGGTTCATTTCGCGGACGGAGAGGTTCGTCATGGAGAGCTCCTCAAGTGGGCGATTCGGGGAGCGTATGTTGTATACGATGACCGCCGCAAGACCTCCGTGAATGGGCTCGCCAGGCACCCCGGGTGCCCTGAACAGGCCCGGCCGGTGATCAGCTCACGGGCCGTGTCCGGCCGCCCCGAACCAGGCTGAGCAGGACGACCAGCGCGAGCACCGCCACCACCGCGCTGAAGACCTCGCCGGCCGGGCGCAGACCGATCGTCTGGATCAGCAGACCGACCCCGACCGCGGGCACACCGAGCATGGCGAACAGGATGGCGAAGAAGGTCGACACCGCCTCGGCCCGGTGCTGTGGTTCGGTCTTCATCGTGATCGTCGCGATGCCGTCGCCGACCGCCACCCCGGACGCGACCCCGATGATCGCCGCGCTGATGAGCAGCGTTGTCAGCAACGCCATCCACATGCTGAACGCGAGCAGGCCCGCCCCCACGACCAGGCCGGCGCAGGCGCTGGCCAGCGCGGCGCGCGAGGACAGCACGCGGGTCAGCAGCTGACCGAACGCCGCGCCGGTGAACGCCACGAAGACCACCAGCGCGGCCAGGGTGTGTGAGGTCTCGTGCAGGACCATGCCGAGGAACAGCCCGCTCACCGACGTGAGCACCCCGAGGGCGGCGAAGCCCGCGCCAGCGGTGATCGCCGAGCGGACAAAGGCGCCGCGGATGGTGGCCGGCACGTGCAACCGCTGCACCCGCAGGGTCACCGGCGAGCGCTCCCGGACCGTCTCCGGCACCCCGCGCAGCGCGATGATCGCGATTACCGCCAGGATCAGCACGATCACCCAGGGCAGCCGGAGCGGATCGGGTGCCACGTCCGACACGATCCCGGACAGGAGGGTGCCGGTGGCCAGGCCGCCCAGGTTCGCGAAGATCGACACTGTGGCGGCACGCTTCGGGTGCCGAGGGTCGATCAGCTCCGCCAACGCCGCGGTCGCCGTGCCGATGATCAGTGCGGCGGACAGCCCGGCGAGGATCCGACCCACGATGATCATCGCCAGGTCCACGGCGGCCAGGAACACGGCGTCGGCGGCGACCGAGAGCAGCAGCGCGATGAGGATGACCGGGCGTCGGCCGATCTGGTCGGAGAGCCGACCGAAGACCAGCAGCCCGACCACGACTCCCAGCGCGTACAGCGCGTAGACCACGGTCACGGTCAACGACGAGAAGCCGAACTCCAGCTCGTAGAGCGGGTACAGCGGCGTCGGCACGGTGGTGCCCACGAGCGTGATCCAGAACGCGAACGCGACCCGCACCGCGCCGGACGTGGAACCGGACCGTGTCACACGTACAGCATGGATCTCGGTCCCGGGCCGAGGGGCGCTAACGAACCTAAACGCCCGCATCAGGTGGCAGCGCACGGGTCACGGTGGGAAGCGGAACCGCACGGCGCCGCTTCCCACCGCGTACTCCTAGGAGTTGTACGCCTGCGCGGTCACCGTGACCTGGCGGGCGAGGCCCGACCGCGCCGGCCAGGAGATCCGCACCTCGCGGCTCTCCCCCGGCAGGAGCCAGAAGTAGTTGTCGTCGTAGCGGGCCGGCAGGACCCGCTTACCGCGCTGGTCGCGCACGGCGAGCCGCACCAACGCGGCGACCGTACGACCCTGGTTGCGGACCGTCGTGGTGACGGTGTTGCGCCCGTCCACGACGCGCACAGTGCTCGACGACGTCGAGAGTCGGGTGCTCGGCACGTCGTTGAGCGCCCGCAACTGCTCTGCCTTGTCGTAGCGCCAGTAGGTGTTCTCCGCGAGCAGCCGGTCGCGGCTGTCCCGTAGCTCCAGTCGCACCAGGTGCAACCCGCCGCCGTCCGGCGCGGCGAGCGGGAAGACCGCCGTGGTGGCCGAGCGGGCCACGTCCACCCGCTGACGCTGGGGCGAACCCAGCGACCGGCCGCTCAGGTCGTAGCGTCGGGCGCTCACGGTGACCCCGCTGAGCGGGGCGGCGGTGTGGTTGACCACCCGGACCTGCCAGGTGCCCGGGTCGGCCTGGACGTGCACCGGTTCGCACCCCTTGCGGGCGCCGTAGTAGGCGCCGTTCACGTCGAGGTCGTAGTCGTAGGTCTGCCAGACCGTGCTGTGCCACGCCGGGTGCGACATCCACAGCAGCAGACCGGTGGCGTCCTGCCACAGGTTGGCGTTCCACGCCTCGAACATGGCGCGGTGGCTCTCGTAGTTGACGAACTGCGCCCGGGTGGCGAACTCGTCGAGTGAGTCGGACTCACCGAGTCGTGCGTCGATCGCCGCCTGGTACGTGCCGACGCGCTGGTTACCGATGGTCGACCAGTCGTGGTAGTTCCACACCTCGCCGATCGGCCACTCCGGCGCGTCACCGACGAGGTTGCGCATGCTCTCGACCACCGACACCACCGGCATGCCGATCTCGGTGTGGAAACCGAACGCGCCAGTGTCGTAGGTGTTCTTGTTGTTGTACGTCGCCGGCTCCACCCAGTGGTAGGGGCCGTGACCGCTGACGATGCCGCCGGCCGAGTTGGGGATGTAGAGGATCTCCGGGTGCTCGGTGGCCGCGGCCTGCTTGAGCCCGGCGTCCACGATCGGCGGCGGGTCACCCTCGTTCGCGCCGCACCACACCACGATGCTCGGGTGGTGGCGGAACCGCCGGATCGTGTCGGCGGCGATGTCGACATAGCCGGGCGGGTTGGGCAGGAACGCGCCCGCCTGCCAGAAGTCGTTCCACACCAGGATGCCCTGCTCGTCACAGGCCTGGTACAGCTCCTCGCGGTTGCTGCTGCCGAGCCAGTTGCGGATCATCGTGAAGTTCATGTCGCGGTGCATCTCGACCGTGTCGGCCAGCCGGTCGGGCAGCACCCGACGCAGCAGCTCGTCCCAGCCCCAGTTGCCGCCCCGGGCGAACACCGGCACACCGTTGACGCTGATCTTGAGTTGGGTGACGGCGTTGCTGACCGACTTCACGTCGGTCCACCGCTGCCCGTCATTCGAGACCTGGATGACGAAGTCGCGGGCGTACGCCTGCTCCCAGACGATGGTGACCTGGTCGAAGCTGACCGGAGTGCCGAGGTCGACCTGGATCCACTGGTTGTCCTCGAACTTCGACGACCACCGGGTGCGGGGGTTGCCGTCGACGGCCCGGTCCGGGCCGTTCGAGTCGCTGTCGGACGACGACGCGGTGGCGGTCCGGCGCAGGGCCAGGTCGACGTCCGGCTCGGCCTGCCGCTGCACCGAGAGGGCCCACATGGACACGCCCCACGAGGTCACCCGCGCGCCGGTCTGGATGCGCAGGTGCTGCGCGGTCTGGCTGGCGAACGTCTCGACCTGGGTGGCGCGGCTGCCCAGCGGGGTGTCGTTGCTGACCGACGTCACGTCGTTCCAGGCGTCCCCGTCGGCGGAGACCTGCACGCGGTAGTCCAGCGCGTACGCCTGCTCCCACACGATGGTGACCCGGTCGAAGTCGACCGCCGCGCCGAGGTCGACCTGGATCCACTGGTCGTCCTCGGCCTGCGAGGCCCAGCGGGTCGCCACGTCGCCGTCGACGGCCTTGCCGGGACCGTTGCCCTCGTTCTCCGACGACGACGCGGTGGCGTCGCGGCGCAGGGCGAGATCCGGGCCGGTGCCGTCGGCCACCGACAGCGAGAACATCGAGATGCCCCAACCGGTGGCGCGCTGGCCGGCCTGGATGCGCACGTGCCGGGCGTGCTGCCGGTCGAACGTGACAGTCTGGGTCGCCGCGCCGTCGACGAACTCCAGCGCGGGCTTTCCGGGCGGCGAGATGACGATCGGCTGGTGCCAGTCGTAGGCGAACTCGCGGATACCGAAGCGGAGCGCACGCCGGTCGCTGGCCGCGCGCTTGACGGTGGCGGTGAGCGTGAGGTCGTACAGGTGGGGGTCACCGTAGCCGTTGGGCCACCAGAGCCGGGGGTTGCGCAGCCGCAGCGCGCGGAAGCGCTCCGGGGTGAAGGTGACTGTGGTGCTCCCGCCGGCGGGGACGGTCACTGTGGACTCGACGCGTACCTTGTCGAACTCCGCGCGGACCGTGACCGTGGTGGCGCTGGCCGCCGCGTTGCGGACCGGCACCCGGATGGTGACCTCGGCGGTGTCGGTGCCGGGCAGGTCGGGCAGCGTGGTCTGCACGTGCGGGTCGCCGATGACCACGGCGCCGGTGCTGCGCAGGCGGACGTGGTCCCAGAGGCCGGTGACCCGGTCGCGGACGGCCGGCATCCAGTCCCACCCGGACACCGCCAGGTAGGTCGGCGCGTCGAGGTAGTGGTGGGCCGACTGGAGGAAGGTGCGACCGTCGGGGCCCTTGTCGCCGGGGGTGCCCGGGTGCGGCATCGGGGTGACCCGGACGGCGAGGACGTGCTCGCCACGCTGGCCGGCCAACGCGTCGGTGATGTCGAAGGCCGCCCGCGCGAACGGGTGCTTGACGCTGCCGACCTGCACGCCGTTGACCCAGGCGGTCGCCTCGTGGTTGATCCCGTCGAACTCCAGCCAGATCCGTCGGCCGGCCGAGGTGTCCAGGTCGCGCGGCAGCCGCAGCGCGCGCCGGTACCACCAGGTGTGCCGGGACAGCGCCTCCGGGATGCGCATGTTGTTGAAGCCGGCCACCGGGTCGGGCAGGTGGCCCTGCTCGACCAGGGTGCCCAGCACGGTGCCGGGCACCGTCGCCGGCAGCCAGGATCGGACGTCGACGCCGGCGCGGGAGAGTTCGGCGCCGTCGGCGGTGCCGGCGAAGTCGTCCATCGTCAACGACCAGCCCGACTCCAGTGGCACGGTGCCGTCGGCGGCGACCCGCAGCTCGGGGGCCGGGCCGGTGTTGCCGCCCTCCCAACTGGTCCAGCCCTCGGCCTTCGGCCGGCCGGCCAGCGGTACGCCGTAGACCTGGAAGCCGTTGAGGCCCACCGGGTTGCTGTTCGAGCGCTTCGTGGCGGTCATCCGGATCCACCGGGCGGTGACCGGCTCGGGCAGCTTGATGGTCTGCGTGCCGCCCTGGCCCTCGCTGGTCTCGTACACCGACCGCCAGGCACGGCCGTCGGTGGAGACCTCGATCCGGTACGCCGTCGCGGCGCTGGAGAGGATCTCGTCGCCGTCGGTGTCGGTGTAGTTGCCGTCGAACGGCCCGTCGGTGAGCGTGGCCTCGAAGACCAGGGAGACGGCCTCGATCCGGCACAGCGCCTGGAGGTCCACCGAGATCCACTGGGGATCGCCGTTGGCGGCGCGCCATCCACTCCCGCGGACGCCGACCTGCGGCAGGCCGTCCACGGCGAAGGTGGCCGGCGTCGGCGCGTAGTCGGTCGAGGAGACCGCCACCGGGCGGTACCGCGCGAGGTCGGTGGCGGTCGGGGTGGCGGTCGGCGCCGGCACGGCGGCGGACGCGAGGGCGTCCGGGAGGGCCGCGGTCACCCCGACCGACGCCAGCAGCGTCGCGCCGGCGGAGAGGAAGGTACGCCGTGAGACCGGCGATGGCTCGGACATCTTGCCTCCAGACATGACAACGTTGTCAGATGGCGGGGGTCTGTGACAACGTTGTCAGATGGTGGCCCGATGTTTCCCGAGAGTCAAGGGTCCGAGTCCACCGTGATTCCCCGAACACGTTCCGCAGCTGTTCCACTTCGGACATCGACGCGCGGGCAGGCCTGGGGTCACTCCGGCTGCGTGCTCAGCCCGTCCAGGGCGACCGCGAGCACGTGATCGCGCTGGTCGGCGCGGGGGAAGTGCCCGGAGGCGATGGCGCTGGTCAGGCGCATGACGTCGTCGATCGTCACGTCGGCGCGCACCTCACGCGCCCGCTGGGCCCGCTCCAGCAGCGGCCCACCGGCGGCGTAGAGCGCCCGCCGACACTCCAGGTAGGCGGTGGACTCCCGGTTCAGGCCGGCGGCCAGCGGCCGCTTCGCCCCGATGTACTCCACGAAGCGCCGCAGCCACGCGTACAGGCCGTCGCGGGGGGCGAGCCTCTCCGCCTCCCCGGCGGTCGCGCACACCGCCTCGACCTCGCTGACGTAGACGTTCTCGATCAGCACCTCGCGGGTCGGGAAGTTGCGGTAGAGCGTCGCGATGCCCACTCCGGCCCGGCGGGCGATCTCCTCCAGCGGAGCCTCCGCGCCCTGCTCGGCGAAGGCGACCCGGGCCGCCGCCAGGATCGCGTCGTAGTTGCGGGCGGCGTCGGCCCGGTGCGGGCGGGCCACGCGCAGGTGGGTGAGGGCCGTCACGATGCCGATGTCTCCCAGCGCTAGCAACCGGAGGCCGGCTATCACTAGAGTGATAGTGCGCCTCCACTTATTCGGAGGTCTCCTATCAGTCTAGCCCGAAAGAAGGCGGACACCATGTCTCCGACTCCCGCTTCCCGTCGCGGGATCGCCCTGGCGCTCATCCTCGGCTCGCAGCTGATGATGACGCTGGACACCTCGATCATCACGACCGCGCTGCCGCACGTGCAGCGGCAGTTCGGCTTCTCCCAGTCCGGGCTCTCCTGGGTGCAGAACGCCTATGTCCTGGCGTTCGGCGGCCTGCTCCTGCTCGGCGCCCGAGCCGGTGACCTGCTCGGCCGCCGCCGCATCTTCCTCGCCGGGATCACAGTGTTCACCGCGGCGTCCCTCGCCGCCGGCCTCGCCCAGGGCGGCAGCTGGCTGATCGCCGCCCGCGTCGTGCAGGGTCTGGCCGCCGCGCTCGCGGTGCCCTCCACGCTCGCGCTGCTGGTCGCCGACCACCCCCAACCGGGGGCCCGAGCCAGGGTGATCGCCCTCTACAGCGCGGTCATCGGCGCCGGTGGCAGCGTCGGCATCGTCATCGGCGGCGTCTTCACCGACCTGCTCTCCTGGCGCTGGGGAATGCTCGTCAACGTGCCGATCGGCATCGCCATCGCGCTGCTCGCACCACGGTTCCTGGTCGAGACCGAACGCCGCGCCGGCACGTTCGACCTCGGCGGGGCGCTGACCTCCACCGGCGGCATGACCGCCCTGGTGTACGGCTTCATCCAGGCCGCCGCGGCCGGCTGGAGCGCACCGGGCACCGTTGTCTCGTTGGGCCTCAGCGCCGTCCTCCTGACCGCCTTCGCGCTGATCGAACACCGGGCACCGCAGCCCATCACCCCACTACGACTCTTCAGCAGCCTGGAGCGCTCCGGGGCGTACGCCGGGCGGATCCTCATCGTCGGCGCGACCTTCTCCACCTTCTACTTCCTCAGCCAGTACCTACAGGAGGTGCTGCACCTCAGCGCCCTACAGACCGGCTTCGCGTACGTGCCCATCACCGGCATGTTCTTCGCCATGGTGTACGCCATCCGGCCCCTGCAGAACCGGCTCGGCCGTCCCATCCTGCTGGTGGCGTCCCTCGTTCTCGCGCTCGTCGGCATGGCGTGGCTGTCGCGCATCTCGACCGGCTCCAGCTACTTCCCGGACGTGCTGCTGCCTCTGCTGGTGATCGGAATCGGCCAGGGCATCGCCATCATCCTGATGACCCAGGGCGGCGTCGCCGGAGTCGAACCGCAGGACGCCGGCGCCGCGTCCGGCCTCGTCAACGTCGCCCACCAACTCGGCGGCTCACTCGGCATCGCGATCCTCACCATCGCGTACACCCGGGCCAGCTCCCCCACCGACCCGACGGCCGGCTTCCACGCGGCCTTCACCGGCGCGGACGTCTTCTTCCTGATCGCCCTGGCCCTGGCCGTCGTCGTGGCCGTCGCGGGCCGCCGCGCCGCCCGGCTCGCCGCCCTCCCCACCACCTGAACGCCCTCGCGGACGCCGGGTCGAGCGGGGAAGCAGGGCCGCGGATCGATTGTGCGGCCGCGCGGTCAGCTCGCCGGCCCGGCCGCGCGGCGCCCGGGGCCCCGAGGGTGGTACTCGGGGCGAAGCTTCGCGCTCGCGAACGCCGCCTTCACCGCCGCCGAGAGCGCGGCGATGTCGTACGCGCCGTGGTGTCGCCGGCCGTTGATGAAGAAGGTCGGGGTGCCGGTGACGCCGCTGAGGTCGGCGGAGTCGACGTCCTCGGCGATCCGGTCCACGCCCATCCGCTTCACCATGTGCTCCCGGAACCCGTCCAGGTCCAGACCGAGTTGTTCGGCGTAGCCGAGCACCTCGACGGGGTCGAGAGCGTCCTGGTGGGCGAGCAGCAGGTCGTGCATCTCCCAGAACGCGCCCTGCTCCCCCGCCGCCTCGGCCGCCTCGGCGGCGAGTTGGGCATGCGGGTGGACGTCGGTGAGCGGCAGGTGCCGCCAGACGTACCGGATGTTGGCGAAGTCCGCCAACAGCTCCCGGACCACCGGCTCGGCCTGCCCGCAGTAGGGGCACTCGAAGTCGCCGTACTCCACCACCGTCACCGGCGCATCCAGCGACCCGCGCAGGTGGTCGCGATCGGCGTCGACCGGCAGCATCAGGTCGACAATTCCCTCGGTGACGCCCAGCAGCGCACGGGTCCGCCGCGCCGGCGAGAGCCGTCCGACGGAGCGGAACACCAGCCAGGTGACGAGGGACGCGCCGAGCGTCGCCACGATGATGCCGAACTTCGCCTCGTCCAGGGCCGGGCCGCTCAGGGCGTGGGTGGCGATCAGGAGCGCGACGGTGAACCCGATCCCGGAGATCGTGCCGACCCCGACGACGGCAACCCAGCCGACGGGTGGCCGGAACCGGTTGCCGCTGAGCCGGGTCACCAGCCACGCGGTGGCCACGATCCCGGCCGGCTTGCCGACGACGTACGCGACCACGACCCCGAGCGTGACCGGTGAGGTAACGGCCCTGGCCAGCAGGTCGCCGTCGATCACGATGCCGGCGTTGACCAGCGCGAAGAGCGGCACCACCACGTAGCTCGCCAACGGGTGGTAGAGCGTCTGCAGCCGCTCGTTCGGCGACAGCGCCGAGGTGAGCCCGGCCCGGGCCATCCGGGCGAGTTGCGGGGTGGGCTGCTCCCGGAAGAGGCGGAACTGGTCGCTGGCCCGCTGCAGGTCGCCGCGGCCGGGAGCGTAGGCGTAGGTCAGCAACCCCATCACCAGGCCCACCGCGACCGGGTCGACACCGGACATCGAGACGGCGAGCCAGGCCGCCACCCCGAGCAGCGCGTAGACCGGCCCGAACCGCACCCCGCAGCCGCGGACGAGCAGCACGACACCGAAGATCGCCGCCGCGACGATAAGCGCCGTCAGCGAGGGGTGATGCGGGTACGCGATGGCCAGCACCGCGATCGCCACCACATCGTCGACGACGGCGACGGTCAGCAGGAAACCCCGCAGCCGTTCCGAGAAGCGCGGCCCGAAGACGGCCAGCGCGCCGAGCGCGAGCGCCGTGTCGGTGGCCATCACCGCACCCCAGCCCGCCGCGGTGGTGTGCCCGGCGTTGATGGCGAGGTAGATCGCGATCGGCACGAGCATGCCGCCGACCCCGGCCAGCATCGGCAATGCCAACCGACGCCGCTCCCGCAACTCGCCGATGTCAAACTCGCGCCGCAACTCCAGCCCGGCGACCAGGAAGAAGAACGTCATGAGCCCGCTGTTGACCCAGAAACGCAGGTCATGTGACACGCGCCAGTCGCCGAGCTGGATCGAGAAGGAGGTACTCCAGACGGACTCGTAGGACGATTCGCTGAGATTCGCCCAGACGAGAGCCGCCACCGCGGCGATCAGCACCACCCGCGCGCCACCGGTCTCGGTCCGCAGGAACGAGCGCAGCGGGGCGTTGAACCGCCTGTCCCAGACGGTCCGGCTGGTCCAGCCCCGCGGCGTGTTGTCGCTCGTCACGGGAACAATCTTCGTCGACCTGACCGTCACGTGGTTCGGATTGCTAGTCCTCCTCGGCGAAGACGGCCGCGCGGCGTCGGCGGATCGTCGGCAGGACGGCGACGACGAGCGCGACGACGGCCAGGGCCAGCAGCGCCGCGGAGATCGGTCGGGTCAGGAAGACCGACGGGTCGCCACGGGAGATGATGAGCGCGCGGCGCAGGTTCTCCTCGAGCAGCGGGCCGAGGACGAAGCCGAGCAGCAGGGGCGCCGGCTCGCAGCCGCACTTGATCAGGATGTAGCCCAGGATCCCGAAGAACGCGATCGCGTAGACGTCGTACGCGTTGGAGTTCAGTGAGTAGGTGCCGATCGCCGCGAACAGGATGATCATCGGGAAGAGCACCTGGTATGGAATGCGCAGCATGCGCACCCAGAGGCCGATCAGCGGCAGGTTCAGCAGCAACAGGAGCACGTTGCCGATCCACATCGACGCGATCAGGCCCCAGAACAGCGCCGGCTCCTCGTTGATGACGTTCGGGCCCGGGGTGATGCCGTGGACGATGAACGCGCCGATCATCAGTGCCATCACCGGGTGGGCGGGCAGGCCCAGGGTGAGCAGCGGGATGAACGACGTCTGCGCGGCGGCGTTGTTCGCCGACTCGGGGCCGGCGACGCCCTCGATCGCGCCCCGCCCGAACTCCTCCGGTCGCTTTGAGATGCGCTTCTCGACCGCGTACGAGGTGAACGAGGCCAGCACGTGGCCGCCGCCGGGCAGCACACCGAGCGCGGCGCCGAGACCAGTGCCCCGCAGGATCGGGGCGACGATCCGACGCCGGTCCTCACGGGTCGGCCAGAGGTTGGTCACCTTGCTGACGATCGCCGTGCGGGTCTGCTCGTTCTCCAGGTTGCGCAGGATCTCGGCCACCCCGAACAGGCCCACGGCGACCGACACGAAGTCGATGCCGCCGTACAGCTCGCGCTGCTCGAACACGAAGCGGGGTGTTCCGGTGTAGATGTCCTGGCCGACAGTGCCGAGCAGCACGCCGAGCGCGATCATCGCCAGTGCCTTGAGCGCCGTGCCCCGCGCCAGCGCGATCGACACGATCAGGCCGAACAGCACGAGCGAGAAGTAGTCGGCCGGGCCGAACTTCAACGCGACACTGGCCAGCGGCGGAGCCGCGGCGGCCAGCACCACGGTGGCGACCGTACCCGCGACGAAGGACCCGATCGCCGCGGCCGCCAGGGCGGGGCCGGCGCGGCCCTGGCGGGCCATCTCGTGCCCGTCCAGCGCGGTGACCGCCGCGGACGACTCACCGGGCAGGTTGATCAGGATGGCGGTCGTCGAGCCGCCGTACTGTGCCCCGTAGTAGATGCCGGCGAGCATGATCAGCGCGGTGACCGGCTCGAAGCTGAACGTGATCGGCAGCAGCATCGCCACCGTGGCCGTCGGCCCGATGCCGGGCAGCACGCCGACCGCGGTCCCGAGCAGCACTCCCACGAAGCAGTAGAGGACGTTCTGGACCAGCAGGGCCGTCGAGAAGCCCAGCGCGAGGTTGTCGAGGAGTTCCATGCCTCAATCCGGTTGCCGCGTCAGAACCCCAGCCAGGGGCCCCACAGCGGGATCCGCAGCTGAAGTCCGACGACGAAGATGAGCGTGCTGGCCACTGTCAGCCCGGCGGCCACGGCCACCGCCGTGAGCAGCCGTACGCGGGCGCTGGCCAGGGTGGTGAGCAGTGCGGTCACCGCTGTGGTCGGTACGAACCCGAGTCGCCGGATGGTGAACCCGAAGAACAGGATCGCGAGCACGACGACGGCGACCGCTCGCCACGGGATCGGCCCGAACGAGATCACCTCGCCGGCGATGAGCCCCTTGCCGGCGATCGCCAGGCCCAGGGCGACCACGGCCGCGCCGACCAGCAGCGGGAAGGCGCCCGGGCCCATCCGGGTCGGGGTGCCCAGCTCGTAGCCGAGCGCCCCCACCACGAATGCGCCACCGATCAGGACGAAGATCCCCCCGGCGAGGACGTCCGGGAACGACCGACGGCGCTCCACCTCAGGAGACCTTGACCCCGGAGTCGGCAATGATCTTCGCCCAGGTGCCGAGCTGCTCGTCGAGCTTCGCCCGGTGCGCGTCCGGGGTCGCGTCCTGGGCCGGCACCGGCGCGGTGCCCAGCTTGGCCATCTGGTCGATGACCTTCTGGTCGGCCAGGGCCACCTTCAACGCCTCGGACAGCTTCTGGACGATCTCCGGCGGCGTGTCGGCCGGAACGTAGAGACCGTGCCAGACGCTGACCTTCAGCTGCGGCAGCCCGGCCTCGGTGGTGGTGGGCAGGTCGGGAAGGCTCTTCACCCGCTCGGGGGTGGTGACCGCGTACGCCTTCACCTTCCCCGCGGCGATCTGGCCGCTGGTGTTTGTCGTCTGGTCGCACATGAAGTCGACCTGGCCGCCGACGAGGTCGGTCAGCGCGGGACCGGTGCCCTGGTACGGGACCTCCTGGAGCTTCACACCTGTGGTGCTCTGGAACAGCAGACCGCACAGGTGCGACGCGGCACCGATGCCGGCGTTGGCCAGAGTGACCTTGTTGGCGTTCGCCTTCACGTGGGTCACGAGGTCCTGGAGGGTCGCGGGCGCGAAGTCCTTACGAGCGACGATCGTCATCGGCACCTCGGTGACGAGCCCGACCGTCTCGAAGTCCTCCAGGGGCTTGTATCCCAGGCTCTTGTAGAGGGCGGGCGCCGTCGACATCCCGATGTGGTGCATGAGCACCGCGTAGCCGTCCGGCTTGGCCCGCGCGACGTCGCCGGCGCCGACCGTGCCGCCGGCACCCTCGACATTCTGGACGACGATCTTGCCGCCGAGCTTCGCGGCCATCGGCTCGGCGATCATGCGGGTGACCGTGTCCGTCGGGCCGCCCGCGCTGAACGGCACGACGATCGTGATGTTCTCGTCCGGGTAATTCGCGGCGTCCCCTCCGCCGGCGGCGCCTCCGTTGCCGGAACAGGCGGCGGCGAGCGAGACGACACCGATCGCGGCGATCATCCGCGCGGTGGCCCGGTATCTGCTGGTCGTTGGCATACGGCGACCTCCCCATCAACGCATGGACATCCCTCGGCACGTCAGTGGCCCCCAGTCTGGGCTGGTCGGGGCACGGATGGTGTCAGAAAAATCCCAAGAACCCGGGCCGGCACGAGCACCGATCCGGCCCGTACAATTCGCCGGTATGCGGATAACCGTCATCGAGGATGACGACCGCGTGGCGCGGGGTCTGGTGACCGTCCTGACCCAGGCGGGCTTCGAGGTTCACCGCGTCGCCACCGCCGCGGAGGCCGAGCGCGCCGCCCCGTCCGACGTGGTCCTCGTCGACCTGGGTCTCCCCGACGGCGACGGGCTCGACGTGATCCGCAAGCTGCGCGACCACCCGCAGACCGCCGTGATCGCGGTGACCGCGCGATCCGAGGAGCACGAACGCGTCCGTGGCCTGCGCGCCGGCGCCGACGACTACATCGTCAAACCGTTCGGCGTCCCCGAGTTGCTCGCCCGGATCGACGCCGTCCTGCGGCGCACCCGAGCCGCTCGTGCCCTCGGCCAGACCGACGAGCCGCTCGTCCTCGGCCCGATGCGGATCGGCGTCGGCACCCGCGAGGTCACCGTCGACGGCGCACTCGTGCCGTTGACCCGCAAGGAGTTCGAACTGCTCCTGCTCCTGGCCCGGCGGGCGCCCAACGTGGTCAGCCGCGACGTCATCCTCGACCAGATCTGGGGCGCGTCCTGGGAATCGTCGAGCCGCACCCTGGACACCCACATCGCGGCGCTGCGGCACAAGCTGGGGCCGGACGTGGTCATCCGGACCGTCCACGGCGTCGGCTATCGGCTGCTGGCCGACCAGCCGGAGCTGATCGGCTGACCCGCCGTGCACCGCCGGCTACTCGTCGTCCTGGTCCCCCTCGCCGTGCTGCTCGTCGCGGCGCTCGGGGTGCCGCTCAGCATCACAGTTGCCGAACGGGAGATGCAGGAGACGTACGTCAACCGGCTCAACGACGTCGGCCGGTTCGCCTCGCTGGCCGAGACCGCACTGTCGACCGGCCGCACCGAGGCGTTACAGCAGGAGCTGACGCGGTACCACGAGCTCTACGGCATCCCGGTCGCGCTGATCGACACGTCGGGCGCGGTGCTGCTCGGACCCGCCGACGCGTACCGGAAGGCGGCGCGCGCCGAGGCGGCGTTGCCCCGGATCGTCACCGCCGCGCTTGCCGGTGCCCGTTCCGAACCGTCCTGGGAGTGGGCGCCGTGGGACGACTCCGCACTCGTCGTGGCGGAGCCGGTCGGCCGGGACAGTGAGGTCGTCGGCGCCGTCGTGACGATCTCTGACCTGTCCCGGACGCGCGAGCTCATCCTCGTACGCTGGGCCCGGCTGGCCGGCCTCGGGCTGCTGCCGTTGCTCGCGCTGACGGCCGTCGCCTGGCCGGTGTCGGCGTGGGTGCTACGGCCGGTACGCAAACTCGACGCGGCGACCTCACGGATCTCCGAGGGCGACCTCACCATCCGCGCCGACGACGAGGCCGGCCCGATCGAGCTGCGGCGGCTGGCACGGTCGTTCAACACCATGATGGACGCCGTCGAGAACGCCGCGCAGCGACAGCGCGCCTTCGTCTCCGACGCGTCACACCAGTTACGCAACCCGTTGACCAGCCTGAGGCTCGCGGTCGAGAGCCTCGCACCACACCTGCGGCCCGAGGGCGACGGGCAGCAGGTGTACGACGTCGCCGTCGACGAGCTGAAGGCGATGCAGCGGATGCTGAACTCGCTCCAGGCCAGCGCACGGATGGAGAGCATGCGAACTGCGTCGCCGGTGGCCCTCGACGAGGTGCTGGCGACCCGGGTGGACCGGTGGCGGGCCCTGACTGCCAATGCCGGGCAGACACTGGCGGTCGACGTACCGCCGGGGTTGCGGTTGCTGGAGCCACCGGGCGGCCTGGGCAGCATCCTCGACGAGCTGATCAGCAACGCGTTACGGCTGTCCGACGCGCAGGCCGTGGAGGTGACTGCTGGTGCGGGCGATGGAGCCGTTGTGACGGTTGCTGTCCGCGACGACGGCCAGGGCATCGACGTGCCCGAGCGGGCCCAGGCGTTGCAACGGTTCTGGCGGTCACCTCGGCACCAGAACGTGTCCGGGACCGGCCTGGGCCTGGCGATCTGCGCCGACCTCATCGGGGCGGCCGGCGGTGAGCTACGGCTGGAGGAGGGCCTGCCGCGTCCGGACGGCTCCGGGCACGGGCTCGCCGCGGTGGTGGTGTTGCCGGTCGCTCCCCGGGTGGCGTCACCGGCCGACACTTCGGCGCCGGTCTGACGACTCCGGTCCCGGGGTCAGCGTTTGCGGTCGCGGCCTCAGCGTTTGCGGTCGCGGAACCAGGCCGCCGCACCCGGGTGGAGCGGGACCGACGCGGTGGAGATTCCGGTACGCACGTTGATCTGCCACGCCTCCGGAAGGGCCTCGGCATCGTCGCGGCCAGCGGAGGTGATCGCCCCGGTGTGCCGGAAGACCGTGTCGGTGATGGCGTAGACCAGATCGTCAGGCAGGTCGTCGCGCGCCAGCAGCACATTCGGCACGGCCACGGTGCGGGTGGCCGGGACGCCGGCATAGGCAGCCGCGTGGATCATCGCCGGGGCGTACGGACCCGGGTACGTCGTGAAGAGCCCATCGGCCTGCGCGTCCAACGGAATCAGCCGGATCGGGTGCCGCTGCGCCAACTCGGTGATGGCGGGCGTGGGGACGCCGGTGAGGGAGAACATCGCGTCGATAGTGCCGTCCCGCAGCGCCGCCGCCGACCCGGCCTGGCTGAGGTTCCAACCGTCGGCTTTGAGCGGGCCGAGCTTCAGGACCCGCCGCGACGTGAACTCGGTGCCCGAGTCGTGCGCACCGAGAGAAACCCGCTTGCCCTCAAGATCCCGAAACTCGTCGATCGCCGAACCGGCCATGACCACGAGATGCAGATGACTGTCGTAGAGCCGGCAGATCGCCGACAGTCCCCCGGGCGCGCTGCCGTCGCTGGTGATCAGCGCATCCAGGCTGGTCAGCCCCAGGTGCACCTCCCCGGCCCGCAGCATCCGGATGTTGTCGGTGGACGCGCCGCTCGGCACGGTGGTCACCGTGACACCCGGCACCTGCTCCGAGATGTGCTCGGCCAACGCACCGCCGATCCGCCGGTAGACCGCCCCCGCCGGCCCGGTCGCCAGTCGCAGGTGGACTGGGTCCGCCTCCGGCTGCCGTGAACAGCCGACGAGCAGCCCGCTGCCAGCCAGCAACACCGCGCGCCGACTGAACCGCGTCATGCCGAGATGATACGGACGGCTACTCGCGGCGCGCTGCGCCGATCTTGCAGTTTCGGTCGTCGAGATGCGGGACTCTGCGTCATTTGTCGCGACGGTAAGTGCAAGGTCACGGCCCGACTCGGTCGATCATGGAGCTGTGGTGCCCGGTTTAGCAGCGCAACGGGCGCTTTGTTGCCCACCACAACTCCATGATCGGCGGGGCGGCGCGGGCGTTCACCCCGTGGGCATGCACGCAGCGCCACTGGTTGGTAGCGTGCCGGTGATGTCGGCGGTTGCCGCCGGCAGTGTCCCCTGGGGAGGGTCGGCATGTGGGCGGACGACGCTGCGCTCGACGCAGCGGAGCGCCGACTCGACGACTGGGAAACGTCGCTCGCCGAGCGGGCGAAACGAGCCAAGACTCTGTCGGCGACGATGCGGGATCTGACCGGCACCGCCCACAACGCCGATCAGACTGTCGACGTCACCGTCGACTCGGCCGGCCTGCTGATCGACCTACGGCTCGACGAACGCATCCGGCAACAACCCGCGGCGCACACCGCTCGGCAGATCCTGGAGACCACCACTGCCGCGCGCGCCGACCTGCTCCGACAGGTCAGCGACGCAGTCACGGAGTCATTGGGCGACGACGCGAGCGCCCAGGCCATCATCGACTCGTACCGCACGCGAGTGCTCCGCGACCAGGGACCAGATGATGCCCGCCGGTGACGGCATCCAGGTCGACCCGGACGACCTGACCGCCCACGCCGCGCGCCTCGATCGCTGTGCTGGCAGCCTCGACACCGCCCAGCAGGCCGGCCAGCACGTCCGATTGGGCACCGACGCCTACGGGCAATTCTGCGCGATGATGCCGGTGCTGCTCGACGGCCTGCAGCGAACCCTGGTCGACGGCATCGGCGCCGCCGCCGCATCGGTACGGGACACCACCGGCAAGCTGCGGGTCGGAGCCGACCGCTATCGGAGCTCCGACGCCCACGCCAAGCAGCTGCTCGACGGGGTGCGGCGGCACAGGTGACGTCCAACCCGCTCGTCGCCGCCGCTGCGGACACCCCGCCCAGCGCCTGGGCGGGGGTGTGGATCTGCGAGGACATCGAACTCATCGCGCAGGGCGTCCGCACCGGCAGTTGGATCGACGGCAGCCTCGGCGTCGTGAGCGCGAGCCTGGACGCCCTCGCCCTCGTCTCCGACCCGGTCGGCGCCCTGCTCCAGTACGGGATCGCCTGGCTGATCGAACACGTCAAGCCGCTCAGTGAGGCGCTGGACTGGCTCGCCGGCGACCCGACGCAGATCACCGCACACGCCCAGACCTGGCGCAACGTCGCCGGGTCGCTCCGCGACGACGCCGCCGAACTGGCTCGCGCCATCCGCGCCGACGTCGCCGGCTGGGGCGGCAGCGCCGGGCCCGCCTACCGGGCCTGGGCCAACGAACAACAACAGGCCATCAGCGGCCTCGCCCAGGGCGCCGACACCATGGCCGCGATCACCGAAGGCGCCGCCGGCCTGGTGGCCGCCGTCCGACTCCTGGTCCGCGACGCCATCGCCACCTGCGTGTCCCGCATCATCGTGTACGCGGGCGAACTCCTCATCACCGGCGGACTGGCCGCGCCGCTGGTCGTGGAGCAGGTGACGACCTTGGTGGCGTCTTGGGGGGCGCGGATCGCACGGTTGTTGCGCGGGTTGCTGGTCAGCCTGCGACGGCTGATTCCGGAGATGCGCCGGCTCGGTGAGCTCATCGAGAGGCTCAAGCAGGCGTTGGGGCGCATTCGGAACGCGCCGGATGCGGGCCCCGGCAGCGCAACTGATGGGGCACGGTGGGTCCATGGTGGCCATACCACTCGGCCTCGCAATCTGGCGGACTACGGACGACAGGATCATTGGGCGGAGGAGGCGTACGAGGCGATCCGTCAACGGGCCGATGCCGACGTCATCGCTCGCCATCTCACGGACGCCCCCCGTCTCGACGGATCCCGAGGGTTCTCGCAGGAGGAGATCGAGCAGATCCGCCGACACATCTTCTTTGACGAGCACCCGATGGATGACTACGCGGGCGGGATCAGCCATCAACGATACGATCCGAGCCCACCCATGGCTGAAGCATGGTTACGCTTGCGGCGAGGCAGCCCGTTGCCCGAGGATTACGCACTGCTGGAGCACGAATTGGCGGAACTGCGCTACTACCGGGAACACCCCCAGGCGGCATACCGGGAAGCACATCTTGCCGCCAACCAGGTGTCCGACTGGGAGACGTCCGTACCAGGGCCGACCTACGAGGACTACTCGAGCGTTGGGGCTAGAACATGGGAATGATGGTGACCGCCCGCCGCGTGGAGGCAACAGGGGGTGAGGTCCGATACGAGTTCGGGCTGGATGACAAGTTCGACCGGATCCTGACAATCGATCCACGCACCCTCGATGCCAGTGTCGAAGATGGTGATTTCAACTCGGCGGCAGGTGCGATAACGGCAAAGATCGTGAAGGCTTGGCGGTCCAGCGGCGAGTTCCCGACGAGAATGCTCTTCGCAAGCTGAACCCGGTCGGGCTGCCCAGCTCCCGTCGGTGTCCACGTCAAGCGTTGTTCAAGGAAGTGGTGGACGCGACCTATTCGGCGAAGGCTCCCCTGAGCGCGCGAAGTCCGATGCCCAGAGCTCAACGGTACTGACGCTGCTGAGCAGCGAGGATCTCCGACCTCACCTCCGTTGGCAGCTCGACCACCTCGACTTCCAGCCCGAACCCGCGTAGTGCCGCGGCAGCCCAGGAGCGCGCGGTCGTGAAATGGTGGGCGGCCTCCGGGTCGGAGAGGCAGAGCACCAGGCGCGGCGAGGTCGGTAGCGACGACGCCACGAACATCAGTCGGAACGCGTCGGCGAGCACCTTGTGCTTCTGCGCGGACTTCGGCGGCCCCTGGTGCGCCCACGCCTCGACGAGGACGGTCAGGTTCTCGTCCGCCCCGTCGACCTCGACCCCGGACCCATCCTCCAGCACGAATCGCCGAGGGCTGAGTGCGCAGCGCAACCGGACGCCGAGCAACCCGAGCATCACGCTCTCGGCGTGCCGTTGCACCGCGCTGTCGCCGGCGGCCGGTGCCGGCCGGGTCTCCTGCCGCACGATCGGGGCCGCCGTACCGCCCTCCCTCGGGAGTTCGTTCACAATCTTGCCGGTGGGCCCGACGTATCTGCATATCCGACGGCTCTGCTCCAACCGGCGGCACACCTGGTTGATGGTCTGCCGCGGTTGCACGTCGAGCCGTCGGGCGAGTTCGTCGTCGTCGAGCGGCGTCCTGGTACGCAGCAACTCCTGCATGACCCGCTCCGCGATCGTGAGGCCCCTCATCGAAGTCTGGTTCCCTTCGTCCGGCTCGCTCATGGGCTGGTCGTCTGACTTCCGAAGGCGTCGTCCGGCCCGGACGCCGTCGAGCGCCGGTCAGACGGGCGCAACGGCGCGCCGCGCGAGTAGGCGGCGATACCGGTCATCAGGTTCGACCAGGTCTCGGCCCGCCACGTGGCACCCGTCCGGCTGACCAGCAGCAGACGTCGCCCGTTCCACCAGCCGTGCACCGCCGGCTCACCCTCCGACGCCACCTGCACGTCGGGGAAGTCGCGCAGGGCGTCGAGGGCGGAGAGGACGGCTTGACGGGTGGTCCGGCCGCCGGTGACGCGGACGACGGAACCACTGTCGAGCCAGGCACCGTTGAGCCGGTCCACCGCGTCGTGTAACGCCGAGCGTCCCAGGATCCAGCCGAGCTCGGCCACGAAGTCGGTCTGCCCGAACAGCAGGCCGAAGGTGTGTCCGCCCAGGCCAGCCGCGTACCGGCGGACCGTCTCCACCGGCACCGCCGCGAGCCATTCGGTCCACTCCACATACGCCTTCCGTAGCTCCTCGAACTGCTCGACGAGTTCGCTGTCCGACTCAATCCGGCGGTGAAGCCCGCTATGCAGTGCCACGAGCCCGATGGTGGCGAGGGCCGCGTGCTCGTCGTCCAGGCACTCCTCCTGGTCGGTCATCCACAGTTGCAGCACGACCCAGTAGAGAGGGTCGGACCAGTCGCTCGGATCCAGCCAGAGCCCGCCGGCGACCAAGGTCAGCACCAGTCGGCTGACGGCCAGCTTCGCCGGTAGCGACCATCCCTCCGACGCGTCGACCAGTCCTTCGATCTCACGTCGTAGTCGGGTGCGCTGGCCCGGCGTGAGCGCGTCCAGCACCGTCGCGACAGTCTCCGCCCGGGCCGGCGGCCTCTCCGCCGTCGTTCTCAGCTCCTCCTGCCCGACCCGGGGCGAAGCGCCGTTGTCCTCGTCCGCGTCGTCGAAGATCTCTTCGTCGGCTGGCGTCGACCGGCTCCGGCCGTCCACGCCGAGGGTAAAACGCAGCAGCGCCGGCCCGACGGCCGCGGTGATGCGACCTTCCACCTGGCGCCGCCGGTTGATGCCGGGCGGGGTGGCGATGCCGTCCGGGCGGACCGAGGCCAGATAGGCGAGCGCCTCGACGAGCGCGGCCAGGTGCGCCTGGTCGGCGATGACGAGCGGCAGCGACGTGTGTTCCAGCGGGGACGGGCGGTCGATGCGCGACAGCGCGGCAGTCACGTCGGTCACCACCACGTCGCGGACTTCGACGCCCATGTCCGTCTCTACGTTCACGGTCGCTCGCCCACCGGATACGAGGGACCAGTCGGCAGCCGGGACACCGACGTAGCGGTGGAGTTTGCCGTCGCTGTGGTGGTGGTCGAGCCGCAGCCCGTCGACCATGAGCCATGCCGGGCCCAGCTCCGCGTCGGCGAGAACGGTGGCCTCCACCCACTCGGCGTCGACCCGGACCCCGAGCACGCGCAGGGGCGCCTCCGACGGGACGCGTTCGCCGGGTTCCCGTACGTGCAGAATCGCCGGCTGCGCCAGGTCTACCTCGTGGGCGGCTCCGGTGTCGATCAACGGGGCCGTCTCGGTGAGCAGGCCGAGCTCGCAGTTGCCACCCGTGGCCATGGTCCTGACCAGGGCGGCCATGCTGCAGTTTGCGCTGCCGGTCAGCGCCCACGACTGGTCGGCCGTTCTCCACTCCACGATCTTCGCGTGGTGGTAGCGGTTGCCCTTCGGGGTGGCGACCACGCCCGACGGCGCGCGTTTGACCACTTGGGCGAGGGCGTCTGGGTCGCACTGGACGTCCCGGGTGAGCAGGAGGTGCAGTTCGTCGGGTCCGAAGCGGTCGAGCAGCCGGCGTATTGCCTCCGCCCGCGGGTCGAAGAACGGGGCGGCGACCGCGAGCGACGTGACGTGCGTCTTCGGCACCGGAAGCTGCTCGATGATCGGCCGTACCGCCGTCGTCACCAGCACCGGCTGGCCGGGCGCCTGCCCCGCTGGACGGGCGGTGAGCAGCGCCGCGACCCGGTCGAGGCGTTCCCGACCGAGGTTCTCCACCCAGACCGCGGTGGGCAGTCGACGCAGCCAGGCAGCGAGGTCATGGAACAGCTGCGGCACCGTCTGGCCTGCGCCGCGCAGCAGCGTCCAGACCTCGGCGTTGTGGTGCCAGCCAGACGGAGTGGCATTGCCGGACCCGATCGCAACCACGGCGTCCGTCTCGGAGGCGATCACGACGAGCTTAGGGTGGAAGGCCCCGCCTCCCTTGCAGACGACCGGCAGGGCCAGGTAATCGGCCCGGCGGGGCCCCTGGGTGAGCTGTTCGGCGTCGTACAGGATGGTGGTGCGGGCGCGGACGGCCTGCGCCTCCCGCAGGCAGACGTCCTCGAAGAAGGACAGGTCACAGGTGTACGTGAGGACGAGAACCTCTTCGGCGTCGGCGAGCGGCCGGCCGCGCAGCAGCGCCGGCGGGGCGGCTCCCCGCAGGTCCTCCCACGGCGTCACGACGTCACCTCCGTGGCGTGCCGGCCGGGACGCCAGGTGCCGCCGTCGTGCGCGACCACACCCAGTTGCTGCATGACGTTGGTGAAGGTCGGCAGCCGGAGGGAGACCGCCCCCCGGCCTTCCCGGCCTTCCAGGCGCCACCGGTCGCCGGCGCGGCGCAGGCGGGTGGGCAGGCGCAGGCCGTACCGGGTCCACTGCATCTTCTGCCGGCTCACCGATTCGGCGCGATGGAACAGCGCGGCAGCGAGGTCGGAGACGGCATCGGCCAGCGGGCGTTCGGCGTCGCGCTCGAGCCACGCGACGACGTAGCCGGGGCCCAGGTCGTCGGAAAACGTGCCGACGAAGGCGTCCCGGGTCACCGGGTCGAGATGGTCCAGCCGTCGGGCGCCGACGGCGAGCAGCCGCAGCATGCCAAGCACCGTCCAGTCGTCAGCGTCGAGCGCGTCGTCGTACAAGTCGTGCTCGACCGGCAGCGGGGTGCCGGCGTGGTCGATCACTGGAGGGAGGCCGTCGACGAGCGCCTCGCGGACGGTTGCGTCCGGAAGAGCGCGGACGAACTCGGCGATCGCCTGCTCAAGGGTGCCGGTGCTGGACAACGGCGACACCAACCGCGCCCAGATCAGCCGCCACGCCCAGACCGACCAGTTGCGCAGCAGCGCACCACGCCAAACGAGGGCATGAGGGTGCAGGTCCTCGCCCACCAACTCCAGCAGCCCCGGCCGGAAGCAGCACCACCGGTCCATGGACATGTCGATCGACTCCGCCTCGACATGCTCGCCGGTGAGCGCCCCCACCAACAGCGCGGCGCTGCGCCGATGGGTTCTGGCGTAATCGAGGTGGCCGCGGTCGACGAAGTAGGCGTTCCGCACGCACGTGCCGTCGGGGGCGTCGCCGATGGCGCACACGCACAGGTGACGCAGGGCACCGAGGTCCGCCACGGAGAGCGGCTTCTCCCGTTCTGACACGCTCAGCACCTCGTCGAGGGCAGCGAGCTGGTCGGCGTCGGCCGCCGGCCCGGGCAGGGGAATCCGTCCCCCATCGGTGAGACCGAGCACCGTCTCAATCCCGGCGTACGTCTGCAGGTAGCCGCCAGGTACTCGGCTATACGCGTCGGCCACTCGACCGACATCGACGGCACGCTGCCGGTCCAGTTCGGGCCGAATCGTGTTCACGCCGTGTGACCCGAAGGATCCCGCCCGTAGGTGGTGGTCGTCGCCGCTCTCGCCGTGCGTAACGGACACCGCGCCCAGCACGACCTCAGCGCGGCGAACCAGCGCGCGGAACTGTCCCAGGTCCGCCTTGTCGGTCCAGCCCCGCCGCCGCGCCTCGATCGCGAGACGGGCGTGCAGGGCTAGGTAACGGGCGTGGGGGGTGGTGGTGATGACGCCGGGAATCAGCCCTGCGGCGTGCGTGCCGATCACAGTCTCGACGGCGAGCGGCTGGCGGCCGGTGTCCTCCGGAGTGTCGGGTTTGAGCGTCCACGCCGGACCCTGCATCGCGGTCACCAGCGCTTCCCCAGGTTCTTCGGCTGGTCGACAAGGTCCATCGCGCTACGGAAGCAGACTGACACGACGCGGCCAGCGAAGTGACGGATAGCCGACATGCTTGTGTTGTCAGCGGCGCAGGCGGCGGTTGCTGGGGCCCTGGTGATCAGCGCCGAGCAGGCAGCGAATCACCAAGGCGCGCTGCGGCGACATCCTCGATTCCGATGGGTCGGCACAGGCGGGCGCGCTGTTGGCGAAGCTGCGCCAGAGCGGCTACGACGTCACCCACGACGAGGGGCTGGATCGGTGAAAGTCCCGATTCGGAGAGGGCCCGGCGGCTGCTTCGCCAGCACCGCTACGCCTGTTGACGTGTCCCAAGCGGTCGACGGCGCATCGACGGGAAGCCGTCAGAACAACCTCGGGATACGCCCTTCGTCAACCGTGGTGAGCTTGGCGGCTCCCTGTACCGGCAGGACGCCGCCGGCCGCCAGGTCTGCCACAGAGATCAGCCGACCGGCGCAGATGCGATCCAGTAGGTCCAGCTGCCGCGGTTCGGCAGCCACGCAACCCCCGAGCACCGCGAGGATCTCCAGCAGCTCGTCGGTGAGGTCGCTACTCCATTGGTTCAGCTCCTCGTCATCCAGCGAAGAGGAGCGACGTCGGTGGCGTTGGTGTGCGCAGCGATAGTTGAACCAGTGCCGCAGAACTCTCATCCCACCGACGTCGTACTCCCAGACTCGACGGTGTACGGGAGCGATGCGCCCGTGGCCCACCAGCAGCGTCTCGCTGTCCGCCTCCCAGGAGATGCTGTCGGGGAGGGCTCCCGGCTCGTCCGGTATCGCTGCCCGTACCTTTGGCGCCGCCTCATCGACGAAGTCGCGGAACGACATCGGGTGCTCTGCCAGGCTGATCTGCCCGAAGGTGTGCAGCCACAACACCTCACGACCGATCGACACCGCTGCGACCCAGAGTTCGGCATCCGCGGTCAGCGGCACCCGAACGCCGGGATGCTGCAGTTCCTCCCGAAACCGCTCGGTGTAGCCGGGGTGGGCGGTGACTGCGGCGACGTAGGCCATCACATCGGCGGCCGCCACCTCGGTACCGAGCGTCTCGGCCAGCATTCCGCATAGCCCTGGTGCGATGTTGGGCCGCTCTGTCGAGGTGTCGCAGTAGAGCGGGAAGACCCGCCCGCTGCGTCCGTTGTAGTGGTGCAGGTCGGGTATCAGCTGGGTGAAGGTCACGCCCGGACCGCTGTCGATCGGCTGGCTGTTCTGCTCGGTCAGGTAGATCTGGTGCGGTGACCGGACTGCCCACAGCGGTGGTCGTGGCATCACCATGAGCCGGCTGTCCGGCAGCACCCACTGTCGGTCAAAGGAGCGGTAGGCGACCCTTACCGCCGTCGGCGCCGGGCCCGTCTCCGCAGCGAGCGGCCCGGCCGGTCCCGGCATCCCGGGCAGCGGACGGACGACGGTGTCGAGCTTGCGGTCCCGGGACTCGGGCAGCATCCGTCGGCGCAGGCCCTCCCCAGCTTGGATAAATCTGCGCCAGCGACGGCGCAGGGTGTCGGCGTCCGGGGAGTAGATCCAGGTCCGTCCTGCCGTCACACCGCGGGACGACTCCGGAAAGAGCTGCTTCAGTCCCGGGTAGCGCTGCCAGTCGGTGTCGGAATCCGGCAGGAACGGTGCCCGCCAGTCCGCGCGGCACCGCTGCCACCCCGGATCGGCGAGGCGCAGCTCCTGCAACCGCAGGAGCTTGTCTTCCCTCGCGCCGTTCAGTGACACGGTCCTAACCGTCGCCGGCGTGGTCCGGTCGCCTGGGCCGTAGCGAGCGAAGATAGCAACGCAGAGCTGCCGCCCGACGTCGGGCCCGAAAAGGCGGGTGTGCTGCTGCGGTCGATTCCCCTCAGGGGACAGCTCGATGATCCATCCCTCGTCGCAGGTTCGTCGAAGGTACTCGCGCATGCCCTCGAAGGACTTGCCCTTGACGAAGCTCGACGGCGTCACGAAGGCCACGATCCCCTGCGGTTCCCCGGGGTGAGCCTCGAACGCCTTCCACAGCGCCCAGCGCCAAAAGCACCACGGCAGCCCGTAGAGGTCCGACTCGTAGCGGCCTCCGCCGGGCACCCGGAACTCGTCAAGCGAGGGCCGATCGGGACAGGTGCCCGGAAGAAGGGGCGTCTTCCGCCGCTCCTCGATCCACGGTGCCCGCCCCCGCGTGTTGTCCACGTGCGGGGGATTGCCCACCACAACCATGACCGGAACCTCACGCTTGATCCGGTTTGCCTCCAGGCGAGAGCGTTCGATGACCCGGTACGCCGCCCGCAGCCGACCCTGCTGAGTATCGGGATCCTCCAGCGCGTCGGTGAGGAACCGGTACTCGGACGGGGGAAGTTCGGTACGAAACTGCGCCTTCATCGCCTGGTGCAGCCGAAGTTCGGTGACGGCGTAGGGCGCGGCCTGGATCTCGAAGCCAACGAGACGCTGTTGGAAGAACTGCCGCAATTGTGGTCCTCGCGCGCCCGCACCCTGCTTGGCGTCGATCGTCGCCGAGACCGCTCGTAACACCTCGACGAGGAAGGTTCCGGTACCCATGGCGGGATCCACGACAGTGACATCATGGGCGGCGAACCCCCACGAACGATCGAACCGGTCACGCAGAATCTCGTCCACAAAGTCGACGACCGCACCCGCCACGGGCTGTGGAGTGTAGAAGGATCCGCTGCGCCGCCGCAGCGTGGGGTCGTAGATGGACAAGAAGCGCTCGTACAAGTCGGCATGGATATCGCCCCGCCCGTTGTCGATGGTGCTCCAGTCCACACAACCGATGACCCGCAACAAGGTATCGATCATCCGAAGCTCGTAGGCGGCGTCGTTGTCGGTCAGCACCGCCAAAGCCCGGCCCATGAGGGAGTGCTTCTTGCCGAGCAGACGGGCGATCTCGTGCATCGGGGTCTCGTCGAAGACGATTCCATCGATGCGGGCAAGGAGCAGTGCGAAGGTGACGGTCTGGGCGTAGGCGTCCGCGAAACCGGCGTCATCCAGATCGGGAAACAGCAGGTCACGCCAGTCATCAGCGAGCAGCGACAGCTCCTCGTGGGCCAGATCACGGGTGGGGTCCGCGAGGATCGCACCAACTTCGTCGCGCAGCAGCCGACAGAGCCCGGCGACGATCCGGATGAGCTGGGCCAGGGTTCGCGGCTGTTCGGGTTGCCACAGCAGGAACTCCTGGATGAGGGCTTCGAACTCGGGCCCATTCGCCCGCAGCGGGCGCCGACTAACCGAGAGGTCGCCCTCCAGGTGAACAACGGAGCCAGCCAGTTCTCCGTAGGTGTATCTCGCCCAGGCAGTGCCGTCGGAGTAGAGGACGTTCGGCAGGGCCTTGAGCTTCTCCCACTGCAGGCGCTCACGTTTCGTGGGGCGATGCCAGGTCGAGGGGATCCCGCGCCCATCGGCTTTCAGCTCGACGTACCCGACGCGGACTCCCCCGACGTCCACGGCGAAGTCGGGGCGCGCACGCACCACGTCGAGCCGGACCTCTCCGTAGGGAACGGCGTCGACTCCCAGGTGCCGGCCCATGCGACGAAGCAACTCTTCCAGAGGACTGCGCAACTGATCCTCGGGATCACCGCCCCGACCGGTCTTCTCCGCGACTCGGGCACCGAAGGCAGCCACTGCCTGGGCGGTGGGATCTGGCACCAGGCGTAGCTGACGCTCACTGGAAGGCGTATGACGGCGACGTGCGGGACTACCCATGAATCCCCCTGCTGCCGTGGGCTGGCCCCTCAGGATTACCGGCGCTTCACGCCGAGCACATCCTGCAATCGATCGATAGCCATGCGTGACTACGGCTCGTAGGATCGGTACCGCCTATGCCCTGACCAGTAGTAAAAGCACGCGCACCCGCGCCGCAGGTATCTCGGGTTGGACCGGCTGTCAACGGCGCAGGCGGCGGGAGCAGGCGCCGTCGTGGCCGTCGCGGAGCAGGCAGCGCCGGCCGCCTGCCATCCGCAGGTCGCAGAAGACCCGGTGCCGGACGAGCTGATGGTCCTCTTCGGAGACAGTGGTCTCCCCAGGGTCCGTCATCGGCAGCACCAGCATCCAGCGGCCGATAACCCGGGCCAGGCGTTGCGCGGCGGGCAGGTCGGTGGCGACGACGGGTAGGTGGATGACGTACCGCTCGTTCATCGGGCCTGGTCCCGCTCGTTGCGGGCGCCGGCCTGATCGGTCTGCCAGCGACGTAACGCGGCCTTGATCCGGGCCGTCTCGCGGCGGCTCTCGGCGAGAGCGGCGTAGACGGCGGCCATGTCGACGGCGACCCGGTCGAGGAAGGCGTACACGTCGTCGGGGTTCAAACCGCGACGTCCGAAACCGGCTGGCGCGAATCGGCGCTCAGGCACCTGCCACGGCAGCAGACTTGTGTACGCGCTGGAGCGGTAGGTCGCGCCACCACTCGGCGGCTCTGGTCGCTGGTTTTTGGCGTTCATGTCTGCCTGCCTTCCTGATGCGGAGGGGCGAGGGGTGTTCGGGGAAACACGGCGGCCGTTCGGGGGGACCGGCCGGCCGCCGTGCTGTGACCAGCCTGCGACAGTCCGCAGCGGAAACGCAACGTTCTAAACCGCAATTTCGCTGTTGTGCATTGACTTTCTTTGCTGCGACCCGTAGGAGTTGCAGGAGCAGGTCACGCAGTGTTGCGTGCTGGAACCAGGGAGTGTGCGGATGCCCGAAGACATCGGATCGACCGTGCCGCGACGGCAACTCGGCCGGCTGCTGCGGCAGTTCCGCAACGAGGCCGGCGTGACGCTCGACGCCGCAGCCGAAGCCCTCGAATACAGCCGGCAGAAGATCTGGCGTCTCGAATGCGGCCAGGGCTCTGTCCGGGTGCTCGACGTCAAGGCGATGTGCGAGCTGTACGGGGTGTCGCCCGAGATGACCGAGGCGATGCGCGGGCTGGCCGTGGAGACGAAGTCGAAGGGCTGGTGGCACGCGTACGGCGATGCGGTGCCGAGTTGGTTCGAGCTGTACGTGGGCCTGGAATCCGCCGCCTCCCGCCTCCGTCGTTACGACGAGTCACTCATCCCGGGGATTCTTCAGACCAAGGAGTACGCCCACGCGCTCTACCGCCTTGGGGGGATCCTGAGCGGGGAAGATCGCGAGCGGGCGGTTGAGGTCCGACTTCAACGGCAGGCGTTGCTCTTTCGGCGCTTGCCGGCTGCTCCCAGGCTTGAGTCCGTGCTGTCTGAGACGGTTCTCCGCCGTGGCGTCGGCGGGCCGGTGGTCATGACAGCACAGCTCGATCACCTAACCAAGCTGTCCGAGCTGCCGAACGTCAACGTTAGGGTGTTGCCACTGGCGGCCGGACCGCAGCCCGGCGCAGTTGCGGGGTCGTTTGTGATCCTCGACTTTCCGCCGACCAAGGGCGGTCGCGCCGCGCCGGAACCGTCGGTGGTCTACAGCGAGTCGCTGACCGGGGCGCTCTACCTCGACAAGCCCGACGAGTTGGCAGCCTACGAGCGGGTCTGGAGAGGGCTGGATGGGCTGGCCCTAGGCGAGGCAGAATCGAAGGACATGATCAAGCGAATCGCTGGGGAGAAGCGGCATGACTGACCTGAGCGGCGCCGTCTGGCGCAAGAGCACCCGCAGCGGCGACAACGGCGGCGACTGCGTGGAGGTCGCCACCAACCTCCCCGGCATCGTCTCCGTCCGCGACTCCAAAGACCACACTGGGCATGTCCTCACCTTCGGCTCGGACAGCTGGTCCGCCTTCCTCACTGCGACCAAGGGGAGTTAACTCGGCATGCTGATCAGGACCTACAGCAGGTCGGCGCAGTCCCCTCTCGTCCCGCACGAGGTCGCCGTAGCGCGTTGTGTGATGCATTCACACGTGTGCGCGACATGACGTGGGGACGGATCGCGATGAAGGCGGATTATCGACCCTTCTGCGGCTCGGCCAGCGTGACGCTACCTACTCACGTTTGTCCGGGCGGTAAGGATCGGATCGACAAGCTGTGGCCGTTGGTGATGAGTACGCTGTCGGTGACCAGGCGGTCGATGAGTAGTTCAAGCCGCCGCGAGATGTCCGGTCCACGCCGGGTCCAGCCGTACAGCTTGGCCACATGTGCACTCAGCTCGTCGCGGGCCACGCCACCGGTGTCGCGCACGAGATTCGTCAAGGCGAGTGCCAACTCGTCGTCGTGGACCTGCTCAACGCTGCGGCTGCAGGCGTCGACGGGGCTACGGACTTCGCTGACGACGGCGCCGGGCAAGCGCACGAAATCCCCATCACGGTCGAGACCAGCCTGAAGAATCGCGGCATCGATGTTGTCCCGAATCCGCGACCCGATCCGACCAATGCCCCAGCAGTCGCGCAACCTCTGGTGCATGACCGCGATATGCACCGGCCCTTCGACGTCGGCGACCTCGGCGACGCCGACCCGCATGGCATGTGCGCTGCCGCGTTCGCCGGGATCCGCCCAGTACGGTAAGCGATCAACGATCGCCGTCCGGTACGGCGTCACCCAAGTTGGATGCAGGTCGAGAGCCGCTACTTCAATGGTGACGGCGGGGCGCTCGATCGCCTCTTCCAAGCTGGACAGAAGCCCGCGTACTGGGGCGGCGACGGCCTTCTCGATCGCGGCACGCAGGCGCTCTTCCTCACCGAGCCGGTTGCGATACCAAGCGGTGCCCCAGATGCGGTGCAGCCGCCATCCGAGGCCACGCAGAACCTGCTCACGCAGCCGGTCTCGGTCCCGGGCAACCTTGGAGGAGTGATACTGGAACCCGTCGCACTCGACGCCCAGCACATAGACGCCGGGCCGATCCGGATGACGCACCCCCATGTCGATCCGGTAGCCGGCGGCCCCGACCTGCGAGGTCACCTCGTAGCCCCAGGAGCGGATCACGGAGATGACCGACTCCTCGAACGGTGATTCGGCATCACCGCCGGTGCTGGTGTCCAGCGCCAGTGCCGCGAGGCCACGCTCGGCATAGTCCAGGTAGCGGCGCAGATGCCGCAACCCTTCGCTACCGGCAGCGGCAACGATGTCGGATGCCCGCACGCTGGCGACGACTTCGTTGCGGAAGCGCGCCCGGGTGATGGCCACATTCAATCGCCGCCACCCACCGGCCCGATTCAACGGGCCAAAGTTCATCGTCGTCTTGCCGGCCTCGTCGGGGCCATACCCGATCGAGAAGATCATCACGTCGCGCTCGTCGCCCTGCACCGATTCGAGATTCTTGACGAAGAAGCCGTCGAGCCGGTTGTCGGTGAAGAACTTGTCCAGTTCCGGGCGGTCCTGGCGGGCCTGTTCCACGGCATGCTCGATTGCGGCGGCCTGCGCCTCGGAGAAGCTCACCACACCGAGCGTGAGGTGCGGACGGGTGGTGAAGTGGTGGATGACCCGCTCGGCGACCTTGGCTGCCTCGACCGGATTGTCGCGCGACGAGCCGCGCCGGTAGGTTCCGGCGGCGTGTAACAGCTCCACGCCCACGTCGGGCCCGACGTCCTCGGCGCCGGGGAACGTGATGAGGCGACCCTTGTAGAACGACGAGTTCGAGAAGGCGATGAGCGCCTCGTGCCGGGACCGGTAATGCCAGCGCAGCGTGAGCGCGCGGAACTCCGCAGAGCCTTTCATGAGGTCGAGAACGGACTCGAAGTCGATACCGTCTTCGGCCTCCTCATCCCATTCGTCGCTGTCGTCGGCGACGCCGGCGGTGAAGAAGTTGGTCGGCGGGAGCTGCTTCTGGTCACCGGCCGTGATCAGTGCGCCACCTCGGTAGATGCAGTTGACAGCGTCGGCGGGTGCAACCTGACTCGCCTCGTCGAAGATGACGACGTCGAATCGCATGTCGGACGGAAGATACTGACTGACCGCCAGCGGCGACATCATGAAGCATGGCTTGATCGCCTGAGTGACGTGACGCGTACGCTCCAACAGCAGCCGCACCGGCATGTGCTTTTTCTTCTTGCCAGCTTCGCGGCGGATGACACCCGATTCACCCAGGTTATTGCGAGGCCGACGCGCGTTGCACGCGGTGATGATCCGCGAGGTCGCCGCCCCGATGAGCCCTCGGTCCAGGGCGCGGTACTCGGCCACGAGCGAGTCCCGATCCTCGGCCCGCATGACACGTAGGGCCGCATCCTGATGCAGGTGATGGTCGGCCCACTCCTGCAGCAGGGCTCGCTCCAGAACCAGCGGCACCTGCTCGGCGCTGATGCCCTCGGTGATGCAGAAGTCGATGGCGGTCTCGAGTCCCACGGCGACGAGTTCAGCGCGCGCGCCTTGATACGCGAACCACTCGTCCTGTCCGGCGCTGTCCTCGCGCAAGGCCGCGATGAGGTCGCCCGCCTCCGCGTAGTCGTCGAGTTCGGTGCCGAGTTCCGCGTGCCTGCCCGGTTCGAAGGCCGCCAGCAGGTCGGCACGCGCCGCGGCCCACCGCCGTTCGATGTCGCCGAGTTGGGGCGTTGGGACGATATTGCCCAGCGTCTCCGCCTGAGCGAGGGTCAGGGGCTCGTCGAAGCCCTTCGTGCAGGCGCGCATCTGCGCGGCCCAGTCCAGCGCCGTGTGCACCGACGGCAGATCGGTCCGCTCACCGGCGTACAGCGAGCCGAGGATCGACGAGTAACCGTGGCCGCTTGCCGCGAGCGCGGTGTAGGCGGCGTCGACGGACGCGCGCAGCGCAAGCAGGTGGCGGGATTCGGTGACGGTCAACTGCCGGTTCACCGCCTGGCTGACCGACGCCGCCAGCACAGCCGCCGATCGCAGTGGGGTCAGGTGGAGGCGCAGCCATCCGACTGCCTCTGTGATGGGAAGCAGCGCGAGCTCCGGCCTTGCGGCGGGCAGCGGTTCCGGTGCAAGGCGCGATCGCCAGTCCTGCAACCGCTCGCGCGTCTCGTTGGCGACGGTGAGGACGCTGGCGTTGGGGGTCGCGTCACGAGCGATGTGATCGGCCAGCTTCCGCAAGTCGGTGGTGCGGGCCTGGCGGATCGCGGTGTCCGCAGCAGCAAATGCCCGGGCGATCCGGTCGAAGTCGGTGGAACGGCCGTCGTAGTAGGTGCCGAGGGTTTCCGCATACCGAGCTTCTACCTCGGTGAGGGCGGCTGTGGCCTGCTTCCAAGCAATCGCCAACGGCAGCTGGTCGCGCGCCGACTGCCAGGCGACGCCCGCACAGGTGAACGCCGCTAGAGCACGCTTGTCGGCGCGGTAAGCGCCGCCTAGCTTCTTCATGCCCCGGTGCTCGTGCGCGAAGCGATGCGCCAATCCCTCGACGTCCGCCACGAGCAGGGCATCGGTGTAGTGCGCTGCCGCCGCCTTCTCCGCCTCCAGCAGGGCGGCAATTGCCTGCCGGAGCGCCTGGGCGGCCTGGGTGGCTGCAGCATGGCCCTCGGCGGACAGCCACGCACGTTCCGGACGCTTGTCGCGGCTACCGAGACCGGCCACCGCCAGAGTCGCCTCGGCATCGTCGAACGATACGACGGGCGGCAGGCCAAGCATGACGGCCAGCCCGGTCAGCGAACGGCCGGCGGCCTGCAGTGTCTCGGCGTCGCGCGCGAAGGTGTCGGCAAGCACGATGGCCTGCTCCGAGGTCAGTCCTGCGAGGTGCAGTGGCGCAACCGTGAGGTCGTCCAGCGCGGAGGTGTCGAGGTCCGGTGTGCCTTCCGTGGTGGGAATGTCGGACCAGGAAACACCGGCGGTACGGCTGGCTGCGTCCTGCCGTTCGGCGAGCTCCCGCAGTTCCGCGGCGAGACGATCCGCGGATTCCCTGGCCGGGTCGAGCGCCGTAGCGGTCAGCCACTGCTGTGGCACTCCGGCCGGCCGTACCGCGCAGTGGGCGACAATGCGCGCGAGATCGGACGCCTGGCACAACCGGCTGACGTCGAACGCGGCGGCCAGCTGCGCATGGGCCGCAGTGACGCCGGCCAACGCGTCGAGCGCGGAATCCGCTGCGTAGAGACGCGCGTCCAGGGAGCCGCGATGCGTGACACCCCGCCAGGCGAAGGAGCGTCCCTGAGAAGCGGGGCGCCAGGCCCTGGCCAGCGCTGCAGCAGTGGCCCGCACGGTGCCGAACATCTCGACGGTCAGATCGACCGGCGCGATGCCGCTCATCGGAGCCGCGGGCACGTCGTGCAAGTTGGCGATCATGCCGAGGACGTCGTGCAGCGAGTAGTTGAGCGGCGCCCGCAGCACGTTCATGGCTTCGGCGTATGCGTTCAGCTCCTCGCGGCGGCGCCGGGCATTGTCCAGATCGATGTCGTTCATCCCGCTCGGGGCGACGGGAACGGTCTCCAATGCCTGCCCCAGCGCCGACGCGACCTCCTTTCGCGTCGCCTTGTGCGAATGCAGCTCCAGCAGGTAGGCGCTGAGCCCCACGTCGTGGAGCCGGTTCCGGACCACTTCGAGCGCCGCGGCCTTCTCGGAGACGAACAGCACCCGCTTACCGGCGTGCAGCAGTGCGCCGATCATGTTCGCGATGGTTTGTGACTTCCCGGTTCCGGGTGGGCCGTCCATGACGAACGAGCGGCCTGCCAGCGCGGCGGCGACGCTGGCCCGCTGGGAGGAGTCGGCGTCGAGCACCAGCGGGATCTGCTCCGCCGGCATGTCTCGGTCGATCCGATCGTCGGTCAACTCGTCGAAGAGGAAGCCGGCGCCTCCCGAGCCTCGCCCACCTGTCGCCAGTGCCTGGATCACCGGATGTCCGGCGACAGACGCCTCGTTGTCGAGCAGGTCGCGGTACATCGCCTCCTTCGCGAATGAGAAGTAGGAGAGCGTGACCTCGTCGTTGACCCGCCAACCGGCGTGCTCGGCAACGGCGGCCCGCGCGTCGGCCAGGAAGTCGGCATAGGCGACGTCCTCGAGGTCGTCGACGGACGGCAGCGTGACCATGAGCTGGTTGAGCTTCAACATAAGAGCTGGGTTGACGACTGGATCTTCGTCCGCGCGTTGCAGCAGGGGCAGCTGTCGTGCCCCGGTCGGAACGAGGCGGACTGGGACGAGAAGCAGCGGACTGGTGTACCGCGCTTTGTCACCGTCAGTCCAAGTGAGCGATCCGAAGGCGAGGTAGAGAATCCACAGCCCTCGGTCCAGGAACTCCTGGTTCGACCGGCGCATGAGGTTGCGAAGTGCCGCGCTCAGATCCCCGACCGGCTTGTCCGTGCGGAGGACGTCGGCCCGGAGGCCCTTGCCCGGCGTGTCGAGTTCCACCGCGGGGAGAGCGCGGCCCGCTTCGGTCGACGTCCCCTCGGACTCGTCGCTCGTCTCCTCAGCGGGACGGAACCGGAAGTAGCGGCCGGCGCTCAAACCGGCCAGGACCTCTGCGGCGGCCGGGCCGAGCACCCGGACCGCCCCCGCCTTGCTCAGCCGGAAATTGAGAAGCCGGTTCGTGCCGGAAAGGTTGATGAGACTGTCACGCCATTGATGAATGGTCGCCCGCAGCAGCCGATCCTGCGCCGGAAGGTCCTCGGTGCCGCCCATCCAGGTATCTCCATCCAAACTGCACGAACCAGGTCGTGTTACCGCGCCGCTGATCAGGCGCTCGTCGAGAAGCTGAACGTTCCGTCCGCCGCCCAACCAGACGTCGAGCGACGAACGTTCGGCCGGCCATGTGTGCCCTCAGCCGCGATCCCGCGCATCGGTCGGCGTGCCGGAGCAAAGTGACCTCATCGTTCAGGAAGATCCGTTCGACCGTAGAGGTGACACCGCGGCCCCACACTCGGCCATCCGGGTGATCTTGAAGCGCTGCCAGTTCACGGCTCCCTGACCGACTTACGCCAGGTAGCGGTCCAGAAGGGTGTCGTCGTAGGCGATCTCGTGCCCCAGCTCGCGAAGCGCCGCCTCGATGACGACCTGGTCGTCGAGCGACAACCAGGTCGCCGGCTCGTAATCCATGCCGTACGCGTGGTCTTTCCGGCCGAAGGTAGCGAGCAGGCTGGGCGGTGCCAGTTCCGCCGTGCGCAACCGTGGGTCCGGCCGCCAGAAGAGACCGAGATCGTCATACCAATCGAACGGGACGTCGTCCCCGAGGTCGCTGAACGCCGGCTCACCGTCCATGGCCGCCCGATCATCGAACACGGCCTTGACCAGTGGAAGCGCAAGCGGCGACCGGCGCACCTCACCCAGCGTCTTCGGCTCGACGACCGCCTTGATCAGCTCCACGTCACGCAACGCCACGTCATAGGGGAGGACTGCGAGCCAGTCCTGCGGATCTTCCTTGAAGTGTCGCTTCATCTTGGGTTGCTCGTCGAGCCACGAGCGGTCGGTCCGCCCATAGGTGCCCACGAAGTACCGCATAGTCAGCCCTGCCATTCGATCTCAGTTGTCTTGATTTCGATCTTGGTCTTGCTGCTCCTGATACTCAGTGAGGTCTTCCGCGCGAGTGGGCGACGGTAACCACACCGCGGACGAGCCACGGCAGCCACTGACCGGACTAGAACACACCCCCAAAACGATGAACGGAAACGAAAAGCCGATAATGGGGGTTATCAGCCGGCGTTGTCGACTACGACGGCCATCACGACTACAGTGAGCCTCCTTGATCGCGGGGGAGGTGAGAGCGTGGGCGTTGAGCTGATGTCCTACGGCGAGATCGCCCTGTTGGCACAGGTTGAGCGCCCGGTGGTAACGACCTGGCGGCGCCGACACCCCGACTTCCCCGCCCCGATCCCCGGCAGTAGCGGTCAGCCGCTCTTCCCCGCCGACGCCGTCCTCACCTGGCTGCTGGACCGCCAGCTCGGCAACGCCGATGCCGACAGCTTGCGCGCCGAGCGCGCGATGCACACCTTGGCCGCATACGCCCGGGAGCACGGCGGTCGCCGCCTAGTGCTCTCCCTGGGCGCCGCCCTCTGCCTGCGTCACCTGGCCGGACGGCCATTGCCGGCCGACCCGCTGCCGCTGGCCGAGCGCCTGGACCCCGATGACGAGTTCCTGCTCACCAACCTGCGGGAAGCCCCGGCGTTGGCCGATCTTCCGGGGTTGGTCGAGCAATTGATCGAGGGTGCGTACGAGGCGAGCCGGGCTTACCAGTTCCTGCTCGGCAACTGCGCTCGCTTCGGTTGGCCCGAACTGGCCACCGATTCACTCACTCCCCACCTGGTCACGCTTATCCGGCTCGCCGCCGACGTGCCGGGCCGGCTGCGCACTGGCGGCCACCTCACGGTTGGCGACCCTTACGCATCCGCCGGCGATCTCCTTGCCGCGCTGCTGCTCGGTCAGGAACCGGACGCGTTGAGTTTCAACGCCGCGCAACCGGAGCCAGAGTTGGCCCGTCTGATCCGCCGCCGTCTGCTGCTGGCCGGAGTGCCCGAGTTCAACTTCGCGGTGCTCTCAGACGACCTGAACGACGAGTTCGCCGATGTGAACGTGATTGTCACCAGGCTTCCCTACCAGCCCGCCGAGCTCTGCGACACGGCCGAGGATCTCGCCAGGATCGGCGACATCGCCGATCGCCTCGGCCCCGGTTGCACCGCCGTCGTAGTCGGCCCCGCCGCGAGTCTGGTCGACGCCATACGCGACACCGACGCAGTCGCCAAGCGGGCGAACCTCCTGACCAGTGGTCTCGTCGAGGCCGTGGTGCGGCTCCCTGGCGGCGTCTTCCCCGCCCGCCCCGGCCACTCCGCTGCGCTCTGGACGCTGACCCGCGATCCAGTTCCAGACACCCAGGGCCGTTTACTGCTGGCCGACCTCAGCGGGGGCGCCCTCGATCAGCGCGTCGTGGAGACCGCGGCCGAGGACATTCTGTTGTGGCGCGCCGAGGGACACCGGCGTGACGGCCACGACCCCCGAACGGGCCTGGTGGTCCCGCTCGACGCCCTCGACCTGCGCCGCGGCGCGGCGCTGCGGCCGCCTGGCCCGGCCTCGGTAACCTTGCGTTCCCGGCAGGCCGCCGATCGGCCCGCACTGATCGGCGAGGTCGAGCGCCGTCTCGACGACGCCGAGCAACAGACCATTCGATACGCCGAAGAGCACGGCGCCCTGAACACCGGCGCGGTGCAGCGCGACGGAGTCCGGCCGAGGGAGCTTTCTCTCGGGGCACTGCGCACGGCTCGCCGGGTCCGTCTCCTTCCAGGGCACCGCTTGTTGCCCGAGCAGGTCAGGGCGCGCGGCCACCATCGGGTCATCGGCGCTGTAGAGGTCGTCGCGCAATCGTCGAAGCGCTGGATGGACCGGTTCACGCTCGCCGCCGAGTACCCGCACGTCTCCCTCACGGAACCGGGTGACCTGGTAGTCACCGCAGTGCCCCAGTTCGGTGTCTTCCTCGACGAGGACGGCTTTTCGGTGATCGAGTTTCCGGCCCGGGGTCTGCGCACCTCCCCCGGCGACGCCCTCACCCCGCGTGTGCTGAAGGCGCTGCTGGACACCGCCCGCAACACCACACGTAGCCCCGGCGCGGTGCACGGCCCACGGCTGCGCGACGTGACCATTCCCGACCTGAGCCGGGACGAGGCGGCCCGCCTGGACGAGGTGCTGCGCCGCCTCGACGAACGCGAGCGCCTACTGCAACGGCAGGCCGACCATCTCGCCGAGATGCGCGAACTCGCCGTAACCGGCTTCGCCGACGGCACCCTCACCACTCTGTACGGTACGAACTCCTGAACGAGAGAACGGAACACACAGTGCCCCCACGCAAACGTGCCAATGCACAGGGCGAGTTGCCTGGCATGTCCAGCACCAAGCAGATCCAGGACATCCTGTGGAAGGCCGCCGACAAGCTGCGCGGCTCCATGGACGCCGCGCAGTACAAGGAGTTCGTCCTCGGCCTGGTCTTCCTCAAGTACGTCTCCGACGCCTTCGCCGAGCGCCGCGACCAGATCGCCGACAGCCTTTCCGACATTCCGGAGAACCGCCGCGCCGAGTTCCTCGACGATCGTGACGAGTACACCAGCGCCAACGTCTTCTGGGTTCCCGAGAACGCCCGTTGGGACTACCTGGTGGAGAACGCACCCAGCGGCGTCGGCGAACTGCTCGACAACGCCATGGACGCGATCATGCGGGAGAACCCCGCGCTCACCGGCGTCCTGCCGAAAATCTTCAACCGGGACAACGTCGACCAGAAGCGGTTGAAGGAACTCGTCGACCTGATCAGCGACGCCCGCTTCACCGGCCATGGCGACCGGAAGGCACAGGACGTCCTCGGCGAGACGTACGAGTACTTCCTGGAGCGCTTCGCCCGCGCCGAGGGCAAGCGGGCCGGCGAGTTCTACACCCCGTCCAGCGTGGTGCGGGTTCTCGTCGAGGTGCTAGAGCCCTATGAGGGCCGGGTCTACGACCCGTGCTGCGGGTCCGGGGGCATGTTCGTACAGTCCAAGAAGTTCGTCGAAGCCCGCGCCGGCCGCGACCACGCCCACGACATCGCCGTCTACGGGCAGGAAGCCAACGAGCGCACCTGGCGGCTGGCGAAGATGAACCTCGCCATCCACGGCATGGACCCGGTCGGCATCGGCGACCGCTGGGCAGACACCTTCTCCGACGACAAGCACCCGGACCGGCGGGTCGACTTCGTCATGGCGAACCCGCCATTCAACATGAGCGACTGGGCGCGCCGTGAGAACGACCCGCGCTGGCGCTACGGTGTGCCGCCGCAGAGCAACGCCAACTACGCCTGGCTCCAGCACATCCTCTTCAAGCTCGGTGACAGGGGCAGTGCCGGCGTCGTCCTCGCCAACGGCTCGATGTCCTCCAAGCAGTCCGGCGAGGGCGACATCCGCCGCGCGATGGTCGAGGCGGACGCGGTGGCCTGCATGGTCGCTCTCCCGCCGAACCTGTTCCGCACCACCGCGATCCCTGCCTGCCTGTGGTTCCTGACCAAGGACAAGACCCCGCAAGGCGCGAAGACGCTGACCGACCGGCGCGGCGAGATCCTCTTCATCGACGCCCGCGCCCTCGGCACTATGGTCGACCGCACCGAACGCGTCCTCACCGACGACGACATCGCCAAGATCGCTGACACCTACCACGCCTGGCGCGGCACCATGTCCGCCAAGACCAAGGGCCAGACGTACGAGGACGTGCCGGGCTTCTGCTACTCAGCGAAGCTCGACGAGGTGGCAGCCCACGACCACGTCCTCACCCCCGGCCGCTATGTCGGCGCCGTCGAAGCCGAGGAAGACCCCGACGCCGAGCCACTGGCCGACCGCGTCGAGCGCCTCACCAAGGAGTTGTACGCCCATTTTGACGAGTCGACTCGCCTGCAGGGCGGTATCCGCCGACAGCTCGGAGGGCTCCGTTGATTCTTGAGGAGTTCTCGCTCAGTGATGTGACCATCAACTTCGACCGGCGTCGGAAGCCGGTCAAATCGGCCGAACGCTCCGCCGGTCCGTATCCCTACTATGGGGCATCCGGAGTGGTGGACCACGTCGCTAACTATCTCTTCGATGGCCAGTATCTTCTGGTCGCAGAAGACGGGGAAAATCTTCGAACCCGGAAGACACCCGTAGCCTTCATCGCCACAGGAAAGTTCTGGGCCAACAACCACGCACATGTGCTACAGGGCAACGATCTCGCCAATACCTACTATCTCGCCTATGCCATTGAACGGCTGGACATCTCCGGATACTTGACCGGGTCCACACAGCCTAAGCTTACTCAGGCTTCGCTCAACAGCATCCGGGTGAGCCTGCCTCAGAGACATGAACAAGATGCGATCGTCGCGGTGCTTCGTGCGCTAGACGACAAGATTGCGGTCAACGACCGCATCGCCGAGTGTTCGCTGGCGCTCGCTGACGCACACTTCAGCCGCGCAGTGGAGGGGGTTCCCACCGGGCCGGAGACTTTCGGCTCCCTCGCTCAGGTGGGTGGAGGTGGGACGCCAAGCACCAAGGTTCCGGAGTACTGGGACGGCAACATCGCTTGGGCGACACCGTCGGACGTGACAGCGCTAGGAGCTCCATATCTCTTCGGCACGAGCCGGAGGATCACGGATGCGGGACTCGACAACTGCGCATCGGTGTTGTACCCCGCTGGCTCAATCTTCATGACATCGCGGGCTACTATCGGGGCATTCGCGTTTCCGCGGGTACCAACCGCTGTAAATCAAGGTTTTATCGTGGTGGTGGCACCCGATGAAGAACTTGCAATGTGGTTGTTCCATGAGATGCGGGATCGCGTCGACGAGATGCGCAGTTTGGCGAATGGATCCACATTCCTCGAGCTGAGCAGGAAGAACTTCAAGGCCATGGGCGTTCGACTGCCGACACCCGCCGTGCGCAAAGAATTTGCAGGGAAGGCCATCCCACTACACCAAAGGGCTGCGGCCGCCACAGCCGAGAACGCAACCCTTACCAAGTTGCGAGACACCCTATTGCCGGAGTTGATGTCCGGGCGGTTGCGGGTCAGGGACGCCGAGAAGGTTGTCGAAGAAGCGGTCTAGCTAAGTAAACGGTTCAGGGGGAGGGGTTGGGATGGGTGTGGGCGGTTGGATGGGCGAGGCGGACTGGGAGGCGCTCGCGCTGGATCAGCTCGGTGAGCTCGGGTGGGAGCCGGGTGCCGGGAAGGACTTCGCGCCGGGGTCAGGGCAGCGGCAGACTTGGGCCGACCTCGTGCTCGTCGAGGACCTGCGAGCGGCGGTTGAGCGGCTCAACCCCGACCTGCCGCCCACGGCGGTCGCCGACGCGGTGCGGGCAGCCACCGACGTGGCGTCGCGGGAGGCGTTCGCCGAGAACCGGACGGCACACGAACGGCTGGTCCACGGCATCCGTTCGATCACGTACACCGACGCATTCGGTGCCGAGCACAACCCCACCGTGCGCCTGGCCGACCTGGACGACCCCGGCCGCAACGTCTACCGGGCGATCAGCCAGGTCACGATCGTCGACGGCGACTTCCGGCGCCGGTTCGACATCGTGCTGTATCTCAACGGTCTGCCGGTCGCGATCGTCGAGCTGAAGAACGCCACCGACGAGAACGCCACCCTGACGGGCGCGCACGCCCAACTTCAGGCGTACCTCGCGGAGTTCCCGCTCGCCTTCCGGCACGCCGTCCTGTGCTTGATCTCCGACGGAGTCACCGCGAAGTACGGCACCCCGTTCACCCCCTACGAGCACTTCGCGCCATGGAACATCGACGACGAGGGCGAGCGTGTCGACACCACATCGCCCGACTACGACGGCCCGGAGGCGCTCACCGTCGCCCTCTACGGGCTGTTCAACCAGCGGCGCTTCCTAGAGTTGACCGGCGGCTTCGTCAACTTCACGTCGAAGGCGAAACGGATCGCCAAGGCCCACCAACACTTCGCGGTGATCCGGGCCGTCGAGTGCATCGTGCGGGCATCGCAGAGCGACGGGAAGGCGGGTGTCGTCTGGCACACCCAGGGCTCAGGCAAGTCCGAGGAGATGGTGTGCACGGCGGCGCTGACCGCCCGCCACCCCGCCCTGAAGAACCCGACCATCGTGGTGCTCACCGACCGCAATGACCTCGACGACCAACTCTTCGACACGTTTCTCGACAGCCGGACGCTGCTGGGCCAGGAGCCGGAGCAGGCCGACACCCGCGCCGAACTGCGGGACAGGCTCTCAAACCGGAACGCCGGCGGCATCATCTTCACCACGTTGCAGAAGTTCGGGCGTACGAAAGAGGAGCGCGACGCCGGCCGGCCGCATCCGCTTCTTTCCGACCGGCGCAACATCCTGGTGATCGTCGATGAGGCGCACCGCAGCCACTACGACAGCCTGGACGGCTACGCCCGGCACCTGCGTGACGCGGTGCCGCACGCCACGTTCATCGCCTTCACCGGTACCCCGATCGCCACCGCCGAGGTGAACACCCGCGCCGTCTTCGGCGACTACATCGACGTGTACGACCTCAAGCGTGCCGTCGACGACGAGGCGACCGTGCGGGTCTACCACGAGCCGCGGATCATTCCGGTGTCGCTGCCGCCAAACATCGACCCGGAGAGCATCGACGAGCAGGTGGAGAAGCTCACCGCCAGCCTGGACGACGCCGAGCGGCGTAAGGCCGAGGCGTACGCCGCCACCATGAATACCGTCTACGGTGCTCCCGACCGGGTCGAGACCCTTGCGAAGGACCTCGTCGAGCACTGGGAGAAGCGGCGTGAGCTGATGCGGCCACAGCTCGGCGGACCGGGCAAGGCCATGCTCGTCTGCGCGACCCGGGAGATCTGCGTCCGCGTCTTCGACGCCCTCGAGGAGCTGCGGCCCGACTGGGCGGACTCTGCCGTCGACAAGGGCAGGATGAAGATCGTCTTCCATGGGGTGCCCAGCGACAAGGAGGTGCTGCGCCCGCACCACCTGCGCCCGTCGCAGCAGAAGACCATCCAGGCCCGCGCCAAGGACCCGGACGACGAGCTGGAGCTGCTGATCGTGCACTCCATGCTGCTCACTGGCTACGACGCGCCGCCGATCCACACCATCTACATGGACCGGCCGATGAAGGGCGCCAACCTGATGCAGGCGCTCGCCCGGGTCAACCGCCGGTTCCGGGAGAAGCAGGACGGCTTGCTGGTCGGCTACGCCCCGCTGACCGAGAACCTGCGCAAGGCACTCACCGAATACACGCCTAGCGACCAGGAGGACCAGACCCTCGGCCGCGAAATCGAGCGTGCCATCAGTGAGGTGCACAACGAGATTTCGGTCCTCGAGGCCATGCTGGCCCCGGTCAAGTGGCGGGAGATCCTGGCCGACGAGAAGGACCCGACCCGCTGGCGCCGGGCAGTAAAGAAGGCCGCCAACTTCCTGCGCAACCCGCGAACCCCCGGCAACGACGTCGAACCCGGCACGCAGCCGCTGCACCGGCGTTTCCGTGACTCAGCGGGCCGGCTGGAACGGTTCTACACGCTCTGCGCGACCAGCCGCGACTTCGTCGACCGTGCCGGCGACATCCAGCGAATGCGCCGCGATATCCACTACTTCCGCGACGTCCGGGTCTGGATCGTTAAGGAGGAGGCCGCCGACCGGGAGGCCAAAGGCCTGCCCAACACGGCCGAGGTAGAGCGCTACCTGTCCCAGCTCGCCGCCGAGGTGGTCGACGCCGCCGACATCACCGACATCTACGAGGAGGCGGGCCTCGGCAAGCTGGACATCACCGAGCTCAACGGGGTGGCGTTGCAGCGCCTGCAGAACTCGGAGACCCCGCACCTGGCCGCTGCGGCGCTGCGCCGGCTGATCGAGCGAAAGATACGCGAGGTCACCAAGCACAACGTGGTCCGTCAGGAACGCTTCTCCGCCCAGCTCGAAGACCTGATGAACCGCTACATGCGTCAGCAGCTGACCAGCGCGCAGCTGATCGTCGAACTGGTCGAGCTGGCCAAGCAGGTGTCCGCCGACGCCCGGCGCGGCCACCAGTTCGACCCTCCGCTCAACCATGCCGAACTGGCCTTTTACGACGCCGTCGCCCAGAACGGAGCGGCTACGGAGCTCATGGGCGTCGGCACCCTCGCAGAGATCGCACGAGAGCTGGTGAAGTCGATCCAGTCGTCGATCACGGTGGATTGGTTCTCCCGCGAGCCAGTACGCGCCAAGCTGCGCAGTCACATCCGCCGGCTGCTGGCACGCTACGACTACCCGCCTGACCACGAGCGCACTGCGGTCGACTTGGTCATCCGACAGATGGAAACCTTCGCCAACGAGTGGTCACCCCGGGCGACCGCGAAATAGCCGCAACGGAACTCGCGAGCCGCTCTCCGGCAGGACCAGCGACGGCCGCTGAAGCACCAGGGCAAGCTGCCCGACCAGGCCAGCAGACCTGTGCTCAAAGCCCTGTTGGCCGAGGAGCCCGAACTTGTCCCCGTAATTGGATCTCTTTCCGGCATTAGGGACATCGACCTGCCGGCGCCGGGCAAGGCGGCGACGGCGGAGGAGCGAGCTGGACGCGTCGGGTCACCACCAGCCAGTCGACGACCTCCCATGCCTTGAACAGTGGGCGACTGCGGTCGACCTGACAGGGCTGTGGGAAGCCGGGGTACCGGCGGCGCCACGTGGTGACGACGGGCCGTCGCACGACGGCCAGGATGTCGGTCTCGTGCAGCGTAATGAGGTCTGCGCTCGCCTCAAGCACGTCTAAACCCCCTGCCTCGGGTCACCGCTAGGTGCGTTGTCAGCAGAACGCATGGGATCGTTTTGCGCCGCATTGATTGGTAACCGGGGTTATCAACGCTTCGGCGCCTGCATGTTGGACTCCAAGCCGTGGCTCCTGCTGTGATTCATGGGCGTCGACAAAGCGCCGATCCGGCGAGTCGACCAGCAATCCCCCTTCTTCCGACAGGAGCTTCAGCATGCGCAAGATCGCTACCCTCGGCCTGCTCGCCACCGGCCTCATCGCGCTCGGCTGCGGTGCCGGCACCACCGATGACGCAACCAGCAAGGCCGACGCCGGCGGCGCCAAGGGCGACGACAAGCCGAAGACCGCGAAGGTTGGCGAGCCGGCCCGGGACGGGAAGTTCGAGTTCACGGTGAAGTCGTCCAAGTGCGGCGTCGCCAAGATCGGCAGCGAGCCGCTCGTCCAGAAGGCGCAGGGCCAGTTCTGCCTGGTCACGCTCAACGTGAAGAACATCGGCAAGGAAGCGCAGATGTTCGACGGCAGCAGCCAGAAGGCGTACGCGGCCGACGGCACCGAGTACTCCGCCGACACCGGTGCGGCGATCTACGCGAACAAGAACGCCGAGACGTTCCTCAACGACGTCAACCCCGGCAATCAGGTCAACGGCGTCGTGGTCTTCGACATCCCGAAGAACGTCAAGCTCACCAAGCTCGAGCTGCACGACTCGATGTTCTCCGGCGGCGTCACCGTCGCCCTGAGCTGACCCCTCGCGCCGAGGGCGGGACCCGCGAAGCCCGTCCTCGGCGCACCCCTCCCCCGCACCACCGCCACCCCGATTCTCAACGCGAGGAGATCGACGTGCGCCGTGCGAGCCAGCCGACCACGCCCAGACCGACCAACCGTCGTGTCGTCCGCAAGGACGTCACCCGTCCGCCCTACGAAGCGCCTACCCTCTTCGACCTCGACCTGCCCGAGCGGCCGGAGGGCACCTATCTGACGTCGGTTTACCAGCTCGAACGGGTGACGCCGACCGTCGAAGGTCTCCATGAGGCGGTGAACCACCGCTACGTGCGACAGCACGATTTCATGATCGAGGAGCGCCTGGTCGCCGGTGCGCCGGCGCTGCTGGTGCACGGGACGGTGCCGCGCGAGCGGGCCGACTGGTGCGACGTGCTCGCCTCGTTGACCGGGGAGACGATCGACCTGGGTTTCAGCAGTGGCGGTGCCGCGCTGCTCGTCGCGGTCGACGACCACGTCTACGCACTCGCCTACGGCACCGTCGGCCGCCACATGGTCGATCTGGACCTGGCCAACTCGAGCTTCGGGATCGGCTTCGCGGTGCGCTCGCTCGCCCCCGACGAGATCAAGCAGGTACGCCGGCGGGTGTTCGGCACCACCGGCCGCGTCGACCGCAACATGGTCCCGGGCGGTCAGCACATCCGGATGTACGGCATCGACAAGTGGGGCGAGATCGTCGGCCAGGTCTGCGGGCGGACGTTCAACCCGAATCTCACCGTCTGCCGGTCCACCGGCAAGGCCACCCCGGTCGGGGGCAGCGACACCCTGCGCATCCACCTCGGTGTCGAGGCCGCGAGTCTGCTCGCCGACCTGCGGGAGATCGACCGGGTCTACAGGCAGGAAGCACCCTTCGCTGACCTGGAGTTCATCACCCAGATCCGACCGGTGCCGGCCGGGGATCCCCGGCTGTCGATGGTAGAGGAGCAGTTGGATCGGCTGCTCAGGTTGCCAGATCCTGTGGAGGTCGGGCTGGCCGTACCGGGCCGGGTCTTCAGCGAGATCGAGCGGATCCGGTCGTACAAGCTTCGGGTGCCGAAGTCCTGTCTCGCTCCGGCGCGTCTGCCGGAGCTCACGATGGCGGACGTCCTCGCGCAGACCGAGGGCGTCCCGGACGGCGAGCGGTGGGCGTCGCTCTGCAACGGACGCGTCACCCTCTACGCGGATGCGGCCGGCGCGGAGGAGATTGGCTCGACGGCCGCCTCGCGGTGGATCACCGCACAGCTCGCCCACGGTGAGAGTCAGCTCCTGCTGCACGAGGGCGGCTGGTACGAAATCGGCGACCAGCACCGCAAGTTCCTCCGCGACGAGATCGAGCAGATCCTGGCCGGACCGGCCAGCTTCGCGCTCCCGGCCTGGACCGCCGACCTGTCGGACGAGGAGGCGTACAACGTCCACGCTGCGCGGGTCTGCGGTCTGACCCTGCTGGACCGGCGGCTGCTGCGGACGAGCCAGCACCACCGCGGTTTCGAGGCCTGCGACCTGCTCGGGCCCGGCGACGAGCTGATCCACGTCAAGCGGGCCAAGGGCAGCTCGGCCTTGAGTCATCTCTTCGCCCAGGGCGCTGTGTCGGTCGACGCGCTGCGGTACGAGACCGACGCCCGCACCGCACTGGTCGAGATGGTCAAGCGGCAGCCGTGGGGGCGAGTCGTCGACCTGAACTTCCAGCCCCGCAAGGTCATCTACGCGATCGCGCTCGGCTCCGGCAAGCCACTCACCGTGGACTCGCTCTTCACCTTCGCCCAGGTCGCGCTCTACCGGGCCATGAAGTCACTGCGCAACGAAGGCGTCGAGGTCGAGGTCGTCGGCATCCCGTCGGTCTGATCCCTTCACGACATCAGCTCCACAGCTTCCGACTCAACAGAGGAGAGAACCATGACCGAGCCCCACCACCAGCCGAACCCGCCGGCTGAGCCCTCGGCTCAGCCCGAGACCGTGGGCGCAACGAGCCCGCAGCCCGCCACCCGCAAAAGGTCCCAGGTCCGGTGGGTCATCGCCGGTGCTGCCGTTCTGGTGTTGCTGCTCTGCTTCGGCGGCTGCGGTGTGCTGCTGACCACAAGGAACGGTGAGGAGTCGCCCGATCAAGGGAAGGCCGCCCCCACCGCTGCTTCCCAGTCGCGGGCCGGCACGTCCGCCCCGACCAGTGCCGCCGCACCGACTACCGCGCCCGCGACGACAGTGCCAGCCGCACCGGTCTATGACACTCCAGCTAAGGGCGACTTCAAGCTCAAGGTCAAGACCCTGCGGAAGCAGTGCTTCGGCAGCGCTGGCTGCAACATCACATACCGCATCGACGTCACCTACACCGGCGACGGCCTCGACCCCTCCGTCACCTACGAGGTGACGTACGAGGTCAAGGGCGCCGAGGACCCGATCATCAACACCTTCGAGGTGACCGGCGACTCCGCCTCCGTCCAGCAGGAGGAGACGGCCAGCACGAAGCGCTCCCGCGACAAGCTGACCGCCGTCGTGACCGACGTGACGGAGCTGTGAGGACTCAATGAGCGTGCCCCCATCACAAGACGTCAGGAGGCGTCGTGCGCCCCGATGAGTTCCTCCGCGCCCTGACCCAGCTCCCCCCGCCCCTGCACGACCGCGTCCTCATCCTTCGCCCCTACACCCGCGCCACGCGTTGCGACGACTGCCAGGGCATCGGTGATGCGGTCCACCTCGCCCTCACCGCCGCCCACTACGACGAGCTGACCTCCGCCGCCGAGCTGCTCGACACGGCCGAGCGCCTCGCCGCCGCGCACACCGAACACTCTGGGCGCAAGGCCGACTGCCTGCCGCTTCCCGACCAGGACCGTGGGCGTGGCAGGGTGCTCCGCTGGGCGAAGGCGGCCGGTCCGCTGGTGGCGGCGACCGACGCCAGCTGGAAGGGCCGCGCGGGTGGCATCGGGTACGTGGTCAGCGATGGCCACTACGGTCTGCTCGGGCGGGGCACCGGCCGGCTCGACCCGACCGGCAGGTCCCGGGTCCTCGTCGACGAACTGCGCGCGGTCGACTATCTGCTCACCGGGTATGAGGAAGTGCCAGCGGGCATGACCGTGCTGCTGGACAGCCTGACGGCCGTGCGATACCTACACCGCTGGCAGGCCGGCGAGACCGACGCGATGCCCGCCGGCTACAGCCTGCGGCAGCGCCGCTGGTCAGACAAGCCGACCCTGGTCCGGCTCGCCGAACAGGTGGCCCAATGCCCCGACGTGACGTTCGCGCACGTTAAGGGGCACAGCGGCCACGCCCTCAACGAGGCCGCCGACGGCCTGTCGCACATGGCCCGCCGCCGGCGGGAGGAGTCCTTCGATCTGCGTCCTCGGGCGCACGCCCTGGTCGACGCGTTCCTGCGCGACTGGCACGCGAACGCCACGGTCTGACCGCGACCGCGGTAGCCCGCACTTCCACCGCTCACCCCGGGCGGGCCGACGAGCCGTCGGCCCGCGGACACCACACGCCTGGAGACCACCATGACCCAGCCTCCGCAGTCCACCACGCCCCTGATCGAGCTGATCTTCGACCGACTGGCCGCCGCTGACGGCGTACCGACCGAGACCGCCGAGCTCGTCCTCGCCGCCCTCACCGGCGAGGACGACCTGAGCGCCGCGCTCGCCGGCACTCCCACCCGGCTCGACCCCCGCTCCCCCGCCGACGACGGTCCGGCGGAAGGGATCTGGTTGAAGTCGGTGACCGTCGCTGGGTTCCGTGGCGTCGGCCCGGAGCGGACCATCCAGATCGGCCCCGGGCCGGGTTTCACACTGGTCGTCGGCCGCAACGGCTCCGGCAAGTCCAGCTTCGCCGAGGCCGCCGAGCTCGCCCTCACCGGGGACAGCGCCCGGTGGGCCGACAAGACCAGCGTCTGGCGTACCGGGTGGCGCAACCTGCACAACCCGGACCCGTGCTGGGTAGGTGTGGAGCTGCGGGTCGACGGGGTGGCCGCGCCGACCCGGGTGAACCGCGCCTGGCCGGTCGGGGCGGAACTGGCCGACGCCGAGGTGACCGTTACCAGCGCTCAGGGCCGGCATGCGGACCTCTCCGAGCTGGGTCTGGCCCGCCCGTTGGAGCTGTACCGGCCGTTCCTCACCGCGGCCGAGCTGGGCAAGCTCGCCGCCGGAACGCAGAGTCAGCTCTTCGACGCCCTTTTCGCGATCCTCGGGCTGGACGCGCTCACCGACGCCGACCAGCGTCTGTTGCGCGCCGCCCGGCCGCACGACACCACCATCAAGGAGGTACGCGCACAGCGCGCCACCCTGGTCGCCACGCTTGACGGGATCGTCGACGAGCGGGCCCGGCGGGCCGCCGCGCTGCTGCGTGGCCGGGGCGCGGTCGACCTCGCGGCAGTGACGGCGATCCTCGACGAGCCGGACGAGGCGACCACCGACCGGGAGGTGCTGCTCTGTCGGGAGCTCGCCGCCCTCGCCCCGCCGCCGGTCGACGAGGTGACCCGGCTCGCCGGTCAGCTGCGGGACGCGGCGATCGAGGCCCAGCGGTACCACGGTGGCCGGTCCCAGGCCGCGCTGCGTGGCGCCGAACTGCTCCGCCTGGCGCTCGAACATCACGAGGACGAAGGCGACGGGTCGTGCCCGGTCTGCACCACCGGCAGCCTCGACGGTGGCTGGCGTGCCGCCGCCGCGCAGTTGCTCAGCGAGCTTCGGCAGCGCAGCGTCGCTGCCCAGACGGCGACGACCCGGCTGACGGCTCTGCTGCGGCAGACGCACCACCTGATCGACGACCTCGCGGCGCCCGAGGGTCCCGGGTCGGAGCCGACGGTCGGGGCCGTGTGTGACGCCGTTGTCGCGCTGCGGCGCGTACCCGGGGAGCCGGGCGACCTGGCCGACCACCTGGCCGCGCGGTACCCGGCGGTGGTGGCTGCGGTCGACGCGGCGCGTGCGTACGCCGAGGGATTTCTGCGGCAGCGCGACACCGGCTGGCGGGCGGCGGCGGCCGACGTGCGCGAGTGGGTGGCATCCGCCGGCGGACTGCCGGCGCGGGAGGCGACAGTGGCCCGGTTGAAGGCCGCGCGCGCCTGGCTGAAGGACGCCGGCGCGACGATCCGCAACGAGCGGGTCGCGCCGTTCGCCGGGCACTCGCAGCGGATTTGGGCGCAGCTGCGGCAGGAGAGCAACGTCGAGCTGGGGTCACTGACGTTGGAAGGCGCGAACACCCGGCGGCGGGTGGTCTTCCCGGTCAGCGTGGACGGCGCCGACAACGGCACGGCGCTGGGCGTGATGAGTCAGGGTGAGATGCAGGCGCTCGGGCTGGCCACGTTCCTGCCCCGCAGCTGCGCGCCGGAGAGCCCGTTCCGGTTCATCGTGGTCGACGACCCGGTGCAGAGCATGGACCCGTCGAAGGTGGACGGTCTCGCGCGGGTGCTCGCCGAGCTGGCCGAGCAGCGGCAGGTGGTCGTCTTCACCCACGACACCCGGCTGCCGGACGCGGTCCGCCGACTCGATCTCGGCAAGGCGCGGATCATCGAGGTGACCCGCGCGGAGAAGTCGGTGGTGACGCTGCGGCCCGGCTCCGACCCGGTGACCCGCTACCTGGACGACGCGTACGCGTTGGCGCGCAACGCGGAGATCCCCGCCGACGTGCGCGGCCCAGTGGTCGCGGAACTGTGCCGCTCTGCGGTCGAGGCGGCCTGCCACCGCTCGGTCTGGCGGAACCGGGTGGCGGGGGGTGTCCGGCACGTCGACATCGAGGACGCGATCGAGGACGCGTCCCGCCGGCTCGCCACCACAGTCGCCCTGGCGGTGTTCGACGACGCCGATCGGGGCGGTGACGTACGCAACGAGCTGCTCCGTCGGCACGGACGGCGGGCCGTCGACGCGTACCAGGCGTGTCGGGAAGGTGTGCACGGTGCGTACCTGGCGGACCTGCCCGGCCTGGTCGCGGACGCCCGCCTCCTCGCGGCGGTGCTGTCGTGACCGCGCCGACGCCACAGCGATGCCTGGCGGCGGCCGATCAGCTGCTGCGCGGGGCCGGGCTGCTCGGCGCCGCTGCCGTGACCGCAGGCTGGTGGCCGCGGGCCTGCGCCTGCCTGATCCGGCTCGCCCTCGAAGGCGGCGTCGACGCCTACTGGCGGCGGGTGAAGCCGGCCGTGGCGGCGTGCCGGCAGGGCCGCGCGAAGCAGTTGATGCTGCGCGGCCGGCTCGGTCCAGGCAGTGAAACCGCTCGTCGGGTGGCGTTCGCCTGGGCGACGCTCTCCGCCGCCACGCACCACCACTGCTACGAGCTTGCCCCTGGCGCAGCGGAGCTGCGGCGCCTGCACACCGAGGTGAGCGCCCTGCTCGCACAACTGGAGCCCACGACCCGCCGGTGATCTGTTCAGTCACTCGCGTGTGGACCTTACGCGCGATGAGGTACCGCTCCGGATGAGCCAGGGTGACCACGTTGACACGTAATGTGATGCTCTTGCTGTCGATCATGAAGGACGTGGGATGGCACCCGAAGCCGAGGGATCCGAGAACCAACTCTCCAGACTCGTTGACAACGGCACCCTCGACGCCACGGTCCTCCCCGACGACGAGCCGACCGTCAGCCTCGTCGAGATCGAGCCGGGATTGGCCGTGCTCTTCGGGGACCAGCCGCCCATCGGCTTCGACGTGATCCCTTTCGAAATGATGAGCGCTCACGCAAACCAAGGCCTGACCGACAAGCTCGCGATGGCCTCGGGCATCGGCAATGTCGCGGCGCAGGGCGCCCAGGGTGCGACCACGGTGCAAGGGCTCGTGCGTCTGGCGCCCGAGACGTTGCAGGCGCTCAAGACCGCGCAACCGATGACGTCAGGCGGCTGGAACCTGGGTGCACTTGTCACGACCAACGGGAAGATCGCCAACCTGGTGCGCTGGGCGCCCGTGACAGGGGCGCAGACCGCCTCCATCCTCAGCGCTCTCGGGCCGGCCGCCGCACTCCTGGCACTGCAGGTGCAGCTGGCGTCGATCTCACGTCGACTGGACGAGAACGTCCAACTGACTCGTGACGTTCTTCGGGCGCTGCACGAGGATCAGTGGGCGACGCTGCTCGGCCTGCATGAGACGACGCTGCGCGCCGTACGTGAGGCCCAGGCGGCCAGCGGCGTCAACGACCACGTCTTCGCCTCCATCGCGACCAGGGACGCAGACCTGCGCAAGCAACGGCACCTCTTCACGTCGCTCGTCCGCCGGCACATCACGGCGCTCGATACTGACGGGCAGAGCCGTCGCACCTACGTTCAGAAGAACGTCGACCAGATTCTCGCCGACGCTCACGGCATGCTCATGGCGGAGTGGTCCTGGTATCGCTTTCAGGTGTTGCGCGCGGGACACATCAGCCGCGACGAGGCCCATGCCGCCGAGAACGAAGGCCTGCTGGCCGAGTTGGTCGCCGAGACTCAGCGTGAGCACACCCAAGCCATGGGGGACGTGGCGAATCTGCTTGCCGGTCTTGAACGTCAATGTCGTCTGATCGCTGAACTTCCGGCCGAGTTCAGTCTGCCGTTCACCGCGAAGCGCCAGGACATCAAATCCGCTGTCGACATGGCCGAGGCGTTGGCCGAGCGGGTGGCAATTCTTCGCAACCGTGTGCACACCCAAACTGCTCCGCTGGATCCGCCTCTCACCGTCTTCGCCGAGGCTGTGCCAGATGAGGTGCTGCGAATCCTCCGATGGGTCGTGCCTGGCGAGGAACCCCTGCTGGCCATCGCCGATGTCAACCTCGACCGCCTCGTCGGCGAGGACGCCTACCTGGGAGTGACACCCGCACGTCTCTTCATCTCGGCACAGAGTTCAGTTCGCAAACAAGGCACGATCGAGCGCGAGTTCCCTCTCGCGGACGTTCGCTACGTGCGGTTCCGCGAACGCGACAAGCGAGGCCCAGTCCTGGACATCATCACGACGGACGAGAACATCAGGCTCACCTTCGACGACTGGGCCGGCAAGGGGCAAGGGTTGGACGACAGCCGTCGGCTCGCCAATCTCCTGGCCGCCGCGATGGATCTGCCCGAGACCGAGCGGCGTACCGACCCGCTGCTGAGCGGCGGTTCCTCGACTGAGCGGGCGATCACCCGGTAACCGGCCGCGACCGGATCGACCTGTATCTGGTCCACTGGCCGAACCCCAGGGTCGACCGGTACGTGCAGGCGGGGGGCACCCTGCTCGCGGGGATCGGCAGGGCCTCCTGCCCAGGTGTCGGATCCCCGGCCCGGAGCACTACGACCCCGACGAGGCCCCCTAACTTGCGGCACCATCGCCTGCCACTCTGGCCAGCCCGACAACGTCCCGGCGTCGCCTGCTCGGCCGGCGGGGCGACCCGGGCAATTCCGGATCGGTGCCCTCCCGGTGGCCGTCCGCGAACGACCACCGGGAACGCTGGTCAACCGGCCCGATAGGAGAGGTAGTAGCCCTCGTACGGCCAGCTGTGGAAGTTGTTGAGCTCGGACGCAGCGCCGGTGCAGTCGGAGGTCCGGTAGCCAGAGACGGAACCGAAGCCGTTCCAGCCGATCGCCCAGATCGCCTTGGCCGGGACCGGGCGGCAGATACCGTCGGGCGTGGCCTGCCTGCCTACGATGATCTGCGTGTAGGCCTGGTAGAAGACGAGGCCGGTGTCGGGAACCTTGAGCGTCTCGACAGCGGCTGCGGGCGACGCCGGTATCGTCACGGCCAGTGTGGTGACCAAGGCGGCGGCGAGACCCGCAGCGATTCGGCTGGTAAATCTGCGCATGAGCTTCCCTTCCTAACGGTGTTCAGGGACGGGACCGGAGCTCGTTCAGCCCAGGGATAGATTTATTTGCATCGATTATGTTCCCCGTGTCAACCAACCCGCCGCTGATCGCTGTCGCTGAGCGGCCCGAACGCAGAGCTGGCTGCGAGCTGGTCGCCTGCTACCCGAGTCGCGGGGGCGTTCGGAGTTGGCCGGATCGGCCGGCGGCCGGGTTCCCGGCTGGCGTCCTGCCGTCAGTGGCCGTAGGCGCCACGGCCTGCGGTGCGGGAGCAGCTCTCGCCCTGACCCCTGACCCCTGACCGCCGACCGGTGGTCCTGCTGTCGTCGCAAGCCGCGGAGATCGTGACGCATTGCCCACATTATTGCGAATGATGCGGCCGTCCACCTGGGCGGTAGCGCAGGTACTTGACGGCGCAACTTTCCGGCGGTAGCTTGGGTTAATTTACGCTCATCAATGAAAGTAGGTAGCCGTGCTGTTGAAACCCTTCGCCATCGCCGGGGTCATCGCAGGTGTGCTGGCTGTTGCCCCTCCTGCCTCGGCGGCACCCCAGTCGGGGGCCGGCGTCTACCCGCCCGGGAACTGCCAGCCGGGCACATTCTGCGTCTGGCCCCACTGGGACCACCCGAACGGGGTTCCTACGGCGACTCCGTCCCTGGTGACCACCACGGAGTGGACCGGCAACATCACGGGTTTCAACTACTACAACTACACGAACCGGAACGCCGAGATAAGCTGGTCGTTCACCACCCAAGGAATGACTCTCACCGGCACGGAATGCGCTACTCCTGGTGACGGATTCTTTTACGTTCCCATGACCGTGACGAAGGTGAGTTGGCGAACGCACGTCTGCTGAATCCCGCCGTTTTCTGCCTTCCGGGATTCGGTGCTCCCGCTTTCCCGGTGGTCTTCGTACCGGGACGACCATCGGAAAGCGGGCGGCGAGCCCCTTCGGGTACCGGTCGTCGAAGAGCCTCTCACCCTTACCTTCCAAGAACGTGCAGGTCCAGCCGGTCATCGTCTCGTTGTGACCCGTGGCAGCGTCCTGGTCGTTCGCCTCCTCGACGGCCGCGGGCGGGTTGCTCGTTCCGTCGCGTGCGCCCCGACATCGAGCCACCGTCGCCGCGCATCTAGTGCAGGTAGGGTCCCAATCATGACGATTCCCCATCTCGCGGCAGCCGACGGCACGACTCTGCCGGCGATCGGGCTCGGCACGTACCGGCTGAACGGCTCGGCGGGTGTCGACGCGATCGGTCAGGCGATCCGGGCGGGCTACCGGTTGATCGACTCGGCGGTGAACTACGAGAACGAGGGCGCGGTCGGCCGGGCCGCCCGATCGGCCGGTGACGTACGGGACGAGCTGGTCGTCACCTCGAAGCTGCCGGGGCGGCACCACCGCTACGACGAGGCGCTGACCACCATCGAGGAGAGTGTGTTCCGCACCGGCCTCGACCGGGTCGACCTGTACCTGATCCACTGGCCGAACCCGAAGGTCGACCTGTACGTGCAGGCGTGGCGGGCGCTGATCGAGGCGCGCGAGCGCGGGCTGGTTCGGCACATCGGGCTCTCGAACTTCCTGCCTGAGCACATTGAGCGGCTGGTGGCCGAGACCGGGGTCGCCCCGGTGGTCAACCAGATCGAGGTGCACCCGTACTTTCCGCAGCAGGAGGCGCTCGACTACCACCGGGAGCACGGCATCCTGGTGCAGGGTTGGAGCCCGCTCGGCCGTGGCAACGACCTGCAGGAGCACCCCGTCGTCGTGGAGATCGCGACCGCGCACGACGTCAGCCCGGCGCAGACGATCCTCGCCTGGCACGTGGCCCGTCAGGTGATTCCGCTGCCCAAGGCCGCCTCCCCGCAGCGGCAGGCCGAGAACCTGGACGTCTTCGGCATCAAGCTCACCGACGCGCAGGTCGAGGCCATCACCGCGCTAGGTCGCCCGGACGGGCGGCTCGCGGACCAGGACCCGGCGGTGTACGAGGAGTTCTGACCGCCCGACGTCCTGACGAGCGGACGTCGTGACGAGCGTGATGACTCTGCGGTATGAACATACCTGTGAGTCATCACGCTCACCGTCGTCCAGAGGGAGCGGGGTGGATGGCAGCGCCACTCACCCCCGTGTCGGTCAGAGCTGGCCGAGCACCGCGAACGGGTCGGCACCGGCACCGCTGTCCACGGCGACGATCCGACGCCGCAGCGTAAACGTCCCGCCCGGGGCGAGGGTCACCTGACGTTGGCTCATCACCCAGTTGTACGCGGCGTACGCGACGAAGCCGGCCTCCTCGTAGAGCAGGCCGTAGGTCTGCCGGTCCGAGCCGGTCATGCCGATCCACGGCGCGGCGGGCGGATAGTCGGCCGGGGTGCTGCTGGTGATCGTTCCGTGCCCGGCGACACCGCTGCGCTGGCCGGCGCCGTCGTGGTCGAGCGCGTCGCCGGTCCAGAAGGTGCGCGATGCCGTGCCGACGTTGGTGAAGACGCTCTCCGCCAGCACCCACGGTTCGTTCGGCCGGATGGTGTAGGTCGTGACGACCTGGAGGTCGGCGACCGCCGTGCTGACGCCGGTGGCGCGGACGGACGCCAATGGGCCGGTCGCGGAGAGCACCTCGACGGCACTGGAGCGGACGGTCCGCTGCTGCCACGCGTTGGTGCCGCGCGGCTGCGTCGCCGAGGCGTACGGCAGGTTGATCCAGTCGAGCTGGTCGAGGCGTCCGACCGCGGCCAGGTCCAGGGGCTTGCCGACGGTGACCCCGGACAGTTGCGGGTCGTCGGTGCCCGCCGAGACGGCCAGGGCCAGCAGGTCGTTGCCGAGCACCAGGTCGGACGCCGTCGCCTCGGCCTGCGGGCCGGGGATGACACGGCCGGCGCCGGCCGTGGTCGCCGCCCGGGTCAGCCGCAGGTCGAGCTTCGTCGGCGCGCCCTGGACGACCGCCGCCGGACGGCTCACCGGCTCGTAGCCGACCCCGTTCACGGCGACGGTGTAGCTGCCCGGCGGCGCGAAGGCGAGAACCTCCCCCGACGGGTCGGTGGTGCTCGCCACGAGTCGGCTGCCGTCCTCCCGGAGCACGGTCACCTGCACGTTCGGCAGAGCGGCACCGGTGGCTGCGTCGGTGACCCGCCCGACGATGCCGTCGCCGGCGTCGATCCGGTACGCCCCCGGCACGCCGTCGCGCACCTCGAACGCCGCGATCGTGTACGCCGGTGACAGGGCGTCCCGCGCGTCCAGCACGATGCGCAGGTCGGCACGCCAGCGCCGCTCGGTGACGTCGCAGATCACGTAGCCGCGGTAACTACCGTTGTAGAACTTGACGTGCGGGTTTGCCGCAAGGCCGGCCCGGACGTCGGCGTCCCACCCGGCGCCGGAGGAGATCGACGTGCCGACGAACTCGGTGGCGATCGTCTTCGCGGCCGGGTCGGTGAAGTCGGTCTTCAGGTCGTTCACCCAGTGGGTGTGCCAGTCTCCACCGAGGACGACGGGGTTCGAGATCCGGTGCGTGGCGATGAAGTCGAGGATGCGGGAGCGGGCCGGCGGGTACCCGTCCCACTGGTCGAGGTTGACGATCTGCCCCGGTCCCAGGTCGTAGTCGAACGCCGCCATGATGGTCTGCTGGGCGATGACGTTCCAGCGCGCCTTGGACTGGCCCAGCCCGTCGAGCAGCCAGCGCTCCTGCTCGGGGCCGGTCATCGTTCGGGCCGGGTCGAAGACCTCGCCGGTTGGTTCCTTCCGCCCGTCGCCGAGCGCCTGGTCACTGCGGTACTGCCGGGTGTCGAGGACGCTGAACTGGGCCAGCCGTCCGAAGTCGACCCGCCGGTACATGAGCATGTCCGGCCCGCTGGGGCGCTGCTCGGGCCGGAGCGGAAGGTGCTCATAGTAGGCCTGGTAGCCGTTGGCGCGGCGCTCCAGGAAGGGCCGGCCGTCGCCCGCCCCGGCCGGAACCGCGCCGGCGTAGTTGTTCTGCACCTCGTGGTCGTCCCACGTCATGATGAACGGGAACCGGGCATGCGCAGCACGCAGGTCGGGCGAGGTCTTGTAGAGCGCGTGCAGCCGGCGGAACTCGGTCAGGCTGCCGTTGGTGGTCTCGTAGATGTAGTCGCCCAGGTGCACGACGAAGTCGAGGTCCTGCTCGGCCAGGTCCCGGTAGGCGGGGTAGGGGCCGCCGGCCCAGGACTGGCAGGAGACGAACGCGAACCGCATGTGGTCGGCCTTCGCGCCGGGCGGCGGCATGGTCCGGGTACGCCCGGTGCGGCTGGACACCCCGTCGGCGAAGAAGCGGTACCAGTACCAGCGGTCGGGGGCCAGGTCGTCTACGAGCACGTGCACGGTGTGCGCCGCCGTCGGCGTGGCCGTCACCTCGCCGGACCGGACGACGTGGCGGAACTGCGGGTCGCGGGCCACCTCCCACCGGACCGGGACGGGCTCCGGCGGCATACCGCCGTCCGCCGCGTTGAGCGGGTCGCGCGCCAGCCGCGTCCACAGCACGACGCTGGCGTGGTCCGGCTCGCCGGAGGCGACGCCGAGGGTGAACGGCGCCGGGTCCAGTTCGTCGGCGTACGCCGCGGGGAGCTCGGCGACCAGCTGGCTCACCGCGACCACGCCGGCGGTGCCGCCCGCGATGGTCAGGAACCGCCGACGGCTGATGGTGGATGGGTCCGGCACTGCCACACCTGCCTTGATCGAGACGAAGTCGTCCCGACAGCCTCGACAGCCCGTCCGCCCGACTACTGAAGATCATGTGAAGGCCGGAGGTACGGCGGTGGAACGCTGCCACTCGACGTTCAGGCGGGGTCGAAGGACGGACGCCGTCCTTCGACCCCGGAACCGCCTAGACGAGCCCGCCGAGGGCCGGGTCGCTGATGCTGTCCTTGCCGTTCTCGACATGACCCGCGCAGCGGTACGCGAAGTCGCCGTCACCGGCGACGTGGACCGTCAGGTCGTACCAGCCGTGGGTGCGGGCGAGCGCCCAGGTGGCGCGCTCGGTCTCGCCGGGGCGCAGCGACAGCTTGACCGGACGAGCGTTGTACCCGTCCCGGACGGTCACCTCGACCCGCTTCGACCCGCGGTTCTTGAGCGTGAGGGCCAGCTTGTAGTCGCGCTCGTCGTACGAGGGGGTGACGTCGAGGTGGGATCGACCGTCGGTGAACCGGCGGAAGAACCCGTTCGGCCCGTGCACCGACAGGTCGTACCCGGAGGTGACCGGCCAGGTGTCGGTGAGGTGCTTGCCCGGTTCTACTGTGTAGCTGCGCGGGGCGTCCGCGCTGCCGGCCTGGCGGACCTGGAAGACCGCGGCCACCCCGCCGGAGTTGCGGAAGTCGATTCGGAACGAGTCGTCGCCGCGGTGCCCGTCCGCGTGCAGGGTGTACGGGATCGGCCGCGCCGGGCGTACCCCGTGCTCCTGCTTCGGCAGCCGCTGGTCCGCCGGCGGGACCGGCACCTCGTCGGGGTGCCGGACCAGCTCCTCGGGCTTGAAGTCGTCGGTGTCGGGCAACCTGACCTCGCGTGAGCGGTTCGGGTGCCGGAAGTCGAAGGCCGTGGTCAGGTCGCCGACGACGGCCCGCCGCCACGGGGTGATGTTCTTCTCGATCAGGTCCGGCCGGCCGTGCCCGAACCGCGCCTCCAGGAACTTGATCAGTGAGGTGTGGTCGAAGACCTGCGAGTTCACGTAGCCGCCGCGCGTCCACGGCGAGACGATGACCATCGGCACCCGGATGCCGAGGCCGTACGGCCCGGCCGGGTGGTCGGCGTCGCCGGGGAAGATCTCGTTGGTGGTCGGCACTGTCGACTGCCCGTGCTCGCGGGTCTGCGGGGGCGTCGGCGGGACCACGTGGTCGAAGAAGCCGCCCTCCTCGTCGTAGGTGATGAAGAGTGCCATCTTGCTCCACACCTCGGGGTTCGAGGCGAGGATGTCGATGACCTGGGAGATGTACCAGGAGCCGTACGCCGGCTCCCAGTTCGGGTGCTCGGTGTACGCCTCGGGAGCGGTGATCCAGGAGACCTCCGGCAGGCGTCCCGCCTCGACGTCGGCGCGGAAGTCGGCCAGCAGCGCCTCCGGGTCGCGGCCCTGGGTCCTGACCTCGGTGCCGGTCTTGGCCCTGTCGGCCAGCGGCGTTCCGGGCTGCGCGTTCTGGTACTGGTGGAAGTAGAGCAGCGAGTTGTCGCCGTAGTTGCCGATGTACGGGTCGTTCGTCCAGCCCCATGACCCGGCGGCGTTGAGACCGGTGCCGACGTCCTGGTAGATCTTCCAGGAGATGCCGTTGCGCTCCAGCCGCTCCGGGTACGTGGACCAGTCGTAGCCGGCCTCCGCGTTGGTGATGACCGGGCCGCCGCCCTTGCCGTCGTTGCCGACCCAGCCGCTCCACATGTGGTAGCGGTTCGGGTCGGTCGGGCCCATCAGCGAGCAGTGGTAGCTGTCGCAGACGGTGAAGGCGTCGGCGAGCGCGTAGTGGTACGGCAGGTCCTGGCGGGTGTGGTAGGTCATCGCCGTGACGCCCTTGTTCGGCACCCACTTGTCGAACCGGCCGTCGTTCCAGGCGGCGTGCCCGTCGTTCCAGCCGTGCGGCGGGTCCGGCAGGAAGGTCTGGCCGAGATCCTTCACCTCGGGGCGGAAGGGCAGCAGCTCGTCGGTCCCGTTGGGCTGGTGCCACACGTCCTTGCCGGACGGCAGTGTCGCCGGATGGGGGTCACCGAATCCGCGTACGCCGCGCATGGTGCCGAAGTAGTGGTCGAAGGAGCGGTTCTCCTGCATCAGGATGATGACGTGCTCGACGTCCTTGATCGAGCCGGTCCGGTTGTTCGCCGGGATGGCGAGCGCCTTGCTGAGGTTCAACGGGAGCGCCGCGCCGATCGCGGGAACTCCCATCGCCTTGAGGAACGTACGGCGATCCACCGTGCCCATAACTCCGCCTTTGTGCGACCTGGTCGGGAAACTGGCGACCTGACGCTACCGACGACGGGTTGACGGCAGATGACAGTAGTTCGTTGGTTTTGCGGCCACTCGTCGACCGGCTCTGGGTCTTGAAGAGCAGCGGTCGGACTGCCGGTCACGCGGCTGTGGCGTCGACCCGGGTGAGCCGTCGATGCCCGCTCGGGCTCATGCCGTGCACGCGTTTGAAGGCCGCGCTGAAACCGAACGCGTCCGCGTACCCGAGGTGACGCGCCACGGCGGCGACCGTCGCTGTCGATTCGGCCAGCATGTCGGCGGCCACTGTCATGCGCCAGTCGGTCAGATAGGTGAGCGGCGGTTCGCCCACCAGCGCGGTGAACCGTTTGGCCAGTGTGGACCGGGAGACCCCGGCCTGCGCGGCCAGGCTGGCCAGGGTCCACGGGCGGCCCGGCGCGTCGTGCATGGCGCGCAGCACCGGTCCGACAGTGTCGTCGCTCAGCGCGCGGTACCAGCCGGGCGCCTCGGCCTCCGGCTGGTCGAACCAGTCTCGCACCGTGCACACCAACAACCAGTCCAGCAGTCGGTCCAGCACGACCTGTCGTCCTGGCCGACCCGCGTCGAGCTGGGCGTCCAGGTAGTCGCGCAGCGCGGCGCAGTCCTGGTCTTCAGGCACGACGAGCACCGGCGGCAGCGCGCCCAGCAACCGCTGGGGCACCCGACCCCGGACGTGGTACACCCCGACCAGCAGCACGAGACGGTCGGTGTGGTCCGCGTCCACCGGGTCGACCACCCCGGTCTGGCCGCGCCGGACGTCCCGCAGTTCCCCGGGCTCGAAGCTCGACCGGGGCTCGGCGGAGAAGACGAACGGCGCCGGCCCGCGTACGGTCGCCGCCTCGCCGACCCGGACCAGGCGTGGCTTGTCGCTCTCCGGGTGGGAGATCCAGCCCTCGCCCCGCATCGGGACACAGAGTGTCAGCGGGGCGCCGTCGGTGAACCGCAGCGCCCACGGCGGCGTCAGCACCGACCGGCCGAAGGCCGCGCCGTCGGCGTGCAGACCGCGCAGCAGATTGTCGAACGGGTCCATGTCACCGACGATAGATCGCGGAGGATGGACCGCGGACGATCGGACATGCCTGGGGTACGACAGGACATGTCCCGCCCACGACGGGGCGCGTTGACTCGTGGTCATGACGACTGACGCACCTTCGATACTCGTGATGGCCGGCACCGGCAAGACCGGTCGTCGGCTGGTCCAGACGCTGCGGGCGGCGGGTCGGCATGCCCGGGCCGCCTCTCGCTCCGGTGAGGTGCGGTTCGACTGGTCGCGGCGGGACACCTGGCGGCCGGCCCTGGCGGGAGCCTCTGCGGTCTATCTGCTCGCTCCGGAGGACCCGGCGCTGGCGGCCGACTTCGTGACCCAGGCGGTCGACTCGGGTGTCGGCCGGTTCGTGGCGCTCTCCGGCCGGGGGATCGACCGGATCGGTGACTTCTCCCCCGGCATGGTCGCCGCCGAGGAGGCGGTGCGGAAATCCGGCGTCCAGTGGACGATCATCCGGACGAACAACTTCAGTCAGAACTTCAGCGAGGACCTGTGGCGCCAACCACTGCTCGACGGTCGGCTGGCCCTGCCGATGGGCGCCACGCCGGAGCCGTTCGTCGACGCCCAGGACGTCGCCGACGTCGCCGCGGCGCTGTTGACGTCGCCCGGTCACCACGAACAGGTGTACGACCTGTCCGGTCCTCGTGCGCTCACCTTCGCTGCGGCGGTGGCGACGATCGCCCGGGTGACCGGCCGTTCGACCCGCTACGTGGAGCTCACCCCGGAGCAGTACCACGCCGAACTGCTCGCCGAGGGTTATCCGGCGGAGACGGCCACGGTGCTGAACGCCCTCTTCGCCGGGATGCGGGCGGGCCATCTCGCCGAACCGACCGACGGGGTACGTCGGGTTCTCGGTCGGGACCCGCTCGATTTCGACAGCTACGCCGCTCAGGCTGCGGCGGCCGGCGCCTGGTCGTAGTCCCCCGGCGGGCGGCATGAGAGCGGCGTAACAGGTGATCTGCCCGCATACCGTGAGTACCCCGACGTACCGTGAGATCGTGCCGACGAGAGAGATACTCACCAAGGCCGACCTCGCCGAACTTCGCCGCTCGGCGCTCGGGACGGCCGATCCGCTCGGTGTCGCCGCCGACCTCGCGGAGGCCGCCGAGCAGGGCCGGCTGGAGGACCCGGACGACGCCGGGGACGCGCTGACGCTGGCCTCCGAGATCGCGGAGATCCGGGCCAGGCCCGAGGCCGCGCTGCGGTACGCGGAGCAGGCCCTGGCGGCGTACCCGTCCGGCGATGACCCTCGGGCCGGGTTCGCCCGCGCGTTGCGGGCCCGCGCGCTGTTCCGGGCCGGTGGACGCGAGGACGAGGCGATGGCGGAGTTGACGGCGTTGCGCCCGTTGCTGCTCGTGCAGCCCGACGCCCCCGCGTACGTCAGTGCCGCGCTGGACGCTGGCGGGCGTTCGGCGATCGCCGAGACGTGGCTGAGCGAGGCGGTCGACACGCTGCTCAACGAACGCGCGACCGCCGCGTCCGGGCCGGCCAGCACCGCGATCGACCCGGTGGTCGATCTCGGTCCGCCGGACGCGCCCGGTGTCGCCTTCTTCCTGTTGCAACAACGGCATCGGGTACGCCGGAATCTGAACCTGCCGCACGACCGGCAGGACGACCTGGCGGACCGGTTGGAGACCCAGCTCGTGCGTCGGGCCGGGGAGCGTCGGGACGCCGAGTCGGATCTGCTCTTCTGGCCGCGGGCCGAGTTCGATCGCCTGCTCGCCGAGCACCCCGCCCTCACGGACGTGTACGGGCCGGACTGGGACGCACACCGGGGTCGGTTGGAGACGGAGTTGGTTCGGCTGCGGGGTGCCGGCCAGGCGGGGTTGGGCGTGTTCGGCGCGACAGTGGCCGGGTTGACCGCGTTCGCCGGTCGACGTGGCGGCGATCCGGCCGACGTGGCGGTCCGGGCCGGCTACGCGGCCGAGGTGTCGGCGCGGCCCAGCGCACGGATCGCCTGGCCGCCGGAGCGCAACGACGCCTGCTGGTGCGGTTCGGGCCTCAAGTACAAGAAGGACTGCCTGCCGCGCTCCCGGAGCTGACCGCGGCGGCTGTCGCGCTGCGGCGGGCGACCTGACCCGGAGTAGCGTTCCTAACGGCTTTGACGTCAATAGCCGTTAGGAGCGACTTCGTGCTGGTCATCGCGCATCTCAGTGACACCCACCTCGACAGCCATCCCCGGTCGGCCGAGCGGACCGCCCGGGTCATGGACTACCTGCACGGCCTGCCACGACCTGTCGACGCGATCCTGATCACCGGGGACGTCGCCGACCACGGCGAGGTGGCCGAGTACGAGACCGCCGCGAAGCTCTTCGACTCTCCGCTGCCGGTCATGGTCTGTCCGGGCAACCACGATGTGCGCGACGCGTACCGCAAGGGTCTGCTCGGTGACGACGGCGGCGGCACCGGCCCGATCAACGCCCGCCACGACGTGGCCGGGGCGGTCTTCCTCCTCGCCGACTCCTCCGTGCCCGGCGCGGACGACGGTCACCTGGACGAGGACACGATGGCCTGGCTCGCCGACGAGTTGGGTTCGGTGCCGGCCGAGACGCCGACGTTCATCGCCCTGCATCATCCGCCGGTGGTGCTGCACCACCCGGTCATCGACCCGATGCGGCTTCTGCCGGCCGACCCCCTGGCCGAGCTCGTCGCCGCCCACCCGCAGGTCGTCGCCGTGCTGACCGGGCATTTCCACACCGCCGCGGCGAGCACCTTCGCGGGCCGTCCACTGCGGATCGCCCCGGGTGTGGTCTCCACCCTGCGGATGCCCTGGGAGGGCGAGGGCCCGCTTTCCACCCAGGCCCAGCCGCCCGGCGTCGCGTTCCACGTGTACGACGACGCCGGGCTGCTCACCACCCACTACCGGGTGGTGGTCTGAGCATGCACGGGGTCGCGGTGCTCGGATTCCTGCTCGCCGTCGCGCCGATCACCGCCACTCCGGGCGCGAGCCTGACCCTGGTCGTCTCGCGGGTCGCCACCGGCGGGCGGCGGCAGGGCTGGTGGGTGATCCTGGGTACGGTGACCGGGCTCTACGTGCACGCCACGCTGGCCGCTGTCGGCCTGGCCGCGCTGGTGCTCCGCTCGTCGCAGGCGTTCTGGGTGGTCAAGCTGGTCGGGGCCGGTTATCTGGTCGGGCTCGGGCTCTGGATGCTCTGGTCCGCGTCGCGCCGTCGCTCGGAGGCGGGACGGCGACCGGCGGTTTCCGCCCGAAGGTTGCCCTGGCGCGTGGACCACCCGTACCTGCAAGGGTTGCTCGGCAACGTGCTGACCCCCAAGGCCGCCGCCATCTATCTCACGTTGGCACCGCAGTTCCTCGAACCGGGCCGACCGGTGCTGGTGCCGATGGTGCTTCTCGCCACGGCGCACGCCGCGCTGGCCACCTGTTGGCTCGCCGGCTGGACCGTCGTCTCTGGTGGCGCCGCCCGGTTGCTGCGCACCGCGTCGGTGCGACGACTGCTCGATCGGCTGACCGGCGCGCTGCTGGTCGGCCTCGGCGTTCGCGCGGCGGCGACCTGAGTTTGCCGTGGCCGGCGCATCGCCGACTCTAGGACGGAGCACTGAGGCAAATCAATACTTGAAGAAGTTAAATATTCGCCTTAGATTTCGTCCATGTTTCCTGGGATCGACACCGGTACGTTCGCCGGGCCACCGGCGGCGACGGCGGTCTTCACGACGCTGCTGACCGAGGGGCCGGTGAGTCGGGTCGCGCTCGCCCGCCGACTCGGGCTCTCCTCCGCCGCCGTCACCAAGGCCGCCCGGCCGCTCATCGACCTGGGTTACCTGCACGAACTGGCCGCCACCGAGCGCTCCGGGCCGGGTGCCGGACGCCCCGCAAGCCCTCTCGCGGTGCGCGCCGAACGCGAGTTCTTCCTCGGCGTGAAGATCACCGCCGACGAAGTGATCGGCGTGGTCTGCGACCTGCGCGCGCAGGTCCATGCCAGCGCCCGCCGCCCGTTGGACGACCCCGACGTCGACGCGGTCCTCACCGAGATCGACCGGCTCGCCGACGACCTGTTCGACGCGTTCCCCGGCGACCGCACCCGGGTCCGCCGGCTCGGGCTGGCCCTCTCCGGCGACATCGACCGTGGCATCGGCCTGGTGCGCTACTCACCGTTCCTGCACTGGCGGGACGTGCCGCTGGGTCGACTCGCCGCCCAGCGCACCGGTCTCACCGTCACCGTGGAGAACGACGTCAAGGCGCTCACCGCCGCCGAGCACTGGTTCGGCGAGGGAGTGGGAGCCGAGTCGTTCGCCCTGGTCACCGTGGGTACCGGCATCGGCTGTGGCCTCGTCGTCAACAGCCGCCTGGTCTCCGGCTCGTACGGCGTGGCCGGCGAGATCGGCCACCTCACCGTCGACGCCACCGGCCCGGACTGCCACTGCGGTGGTCGCGGCTGCGTCGAGTCGATCGCCGGCACCGACGCCATCGTGGCCCAGGCCCGCGACCGCACCGGCCGCGCCGACCTCACCATCGACGAGGCGGTGGCCCTGGCACGCGGCGGCCACGAGCAGGTGCGAGCCATCTTCGCCCAAGCCGGCGGCGCGATCGGTTGCGGCATCGCGGCCGTCGCGAACCTGGTCGGTCCCACCCGCATCGTCGTGTCCGGTGAGGGGCTGGCCGCGTACGACCTGTTCGACAGCCACATCCGCGCCAGCTTCGAGCGGCAGGCCTTCGGCGCCGCCGCGCGGTGCCCCCTCTCCATCCGCCCGTTGCCCTTCGAGGAGTGGGCCCGCGCGGCGGCGGCCGTCAGCATCCAGTCGCTCTTCGTCCCCTGACCCGGCGTCACCTCGGCCACCGGCCGTCCATAGCGCCCGACTCGACCCACAGTGCCACCAGGAGGTTGACCATGCCGTCACCGACAACCCCGCGCAGACAGCACCGCACCCGGGTGCCGCTCGTCGCGGCGGCGCTGGGCGCGCTCCTCGCCGCGGGCGCCGCCCCAGCCCAGGCCGCCCCGACGGCCCCTCAGGCCGCGCCGGCGCAGGCCGCGGCGGACATCGCGCAGCGCCCCTTCATGGGGTGGACCAGCTGGACCATGCAGTCCTCGAAGTATCCGGGCCTGAACCCCGACGGCGACTACAGCTACCTCACCGAGGCCAACGTCCTGAAGCAGACCGACGCCCTCGCCACCAAGCTGAAGCCGTACGGCTACGAGTACGTCAACATCGACGCCGGCTGGTGGCGTAACAACGACTGGGTGCCGAGGTTCGACCAGTACGCCCGGCAGACCCCCGACCTGGTGCGGTTCCCGCGCGGCATGCAGGCCGTCGCCGAGCACATCCACGGCAAGGGGTTGAAGGCCGGCATCTACCTGCCGGTCGGGCTGGAGAAGGAGGCGTACGCCAACGGCGCCGCGCCGATCTGGAACGCCCCCGACTGCACCACCGCCGACATCGTCTACCCGGACCTGCGCACCACCAACGGCTGGGACAGTGCGTACAAGTTGAACTTCGACAACCCATGCGCACAGAAGTACATCGACTCGCAGGCACAGCTCTTCGCCGACTGGGGTTACGACTTCCTGAAGCTCGACGGGGTGGGCCCGGGCTCGTTCAAGTCCGGCGACAACTACGACAACGTGGCCGACGTGGCCGCCTGGCAGCGGGCCATCGCCACCGCCGGCCGTCCGATCCACCTCGAACTGTCCTGGTCGCTCGACATCAACCACGCCGCCGACTGGAAGCGGTACTCCAACGGGTGGCGCATCGACACCGACGTCGAGTGCTACTGCAACACCCTGGTCAGCTGGGAGAACTCGGTCGACGACCGGTTCGACGACGCGCCGGCCTGGAGCCGCAAGGCCGGCCCCGGCGGGTGGAACGACCTCGACTCGCTCAACGTGGGCAACGGCGAGATGGACGGCCTCACCAGGGCCGAGCGTCAGTCGTACGCGACGCTGTGGGCGATCTCGAAGTCGCCGCTGTACACCGGGGACGACCTCACCCGCCTCGATGACTACGGGTTGTCGTTGCTGACCAACCGCGAGGTCATCGCCATCGACCAGAACGGCGGCGCGCCCGCCCGGCCGGTCACCCCCGCCGGTGACCAGCAGGTCTGGGGTGCGAAGAACCCGGACGGCAGCTACACCGTCGCGCTGTTCAACCTCGGTGACGCGCCCGCGTCGGTCACCGCGCACTGGGCGTCGTTCGGGTTCACCGGCAACGCCTCGGTCCGGGACGTGTGGAACCGCCGCGACCTCGGAACGCAGAAGAACGCCATCACCGCGGCGCTGCCCGCGCACGGTTCGCGGCTGTTCACCGTACGCCCGGGCACCGCTCTGACCTCGACCAGCTATGAGGCTGAGGCTTCGGTCAACACCCTGACCGGCAGCGCCTCCGTCGGCGGCTGTGACGCCTGCTCCGGCGGTCAGAAGGTCGGCAACCTCTACGTCGGTGCCACGGTGCGGTTCAACGACGTCACAGTGCGCAAGGACGGCATCTACACCGTCGCCGTCTCCTACGTCAGCGGTGACGCGCGCTCGGTGCACGTTTCCTCCAACAGCGGCAACGGCAGCTACCTGAAGTTCCCCTCCACTGGTGACTGGGGCACCGTCGAGACGGTCAGCGTCCAGCTGGCGCTGAAGGCGGGCGCCAACACCATCACCTTCGACAGCGGCACCTGGTACTCCCCCGACATCGACCGGATCGCCGTACCGCAGACCCTCTGACGTGCCCGGCGCGGCCCGGCGCGAACCGCCGGGCCCGCGCCGCCGCGCGCATCCGTCGAACCCTCAGGTTGGAGAACCCGACATGGATAACCGCAGCACGCGCGACAACCACCCCAGCCGTCGCGGCTTCCTCGGGCTGGCCGCCGCCGCCGGCGCGGCCACCGCCCTCGGTGGCCTACCCGCCTTCGCCGCCACGCCCACACCCCGACGTCCCACCAAATCGCCGATGCTCGCTCCGAACGTCGCCGCGAAGAACCAGCTCTGGTGGCAGGCACCCGGCTCCGCCACCTCGATGATCGAGCAGGGCCTGCCGGTGGGGAACGGCCGGCTCGGAGCGCTCGCCAGCAACGACCCGTCCCGGGAATTCCTGACGATCACCGATGCGACGCTCTGGACCGGTGGCCGCAACGACACGCTCGACGGCGACGGCCAGTTCCCCTACGGGCGCGAGGACTTCGGCTCGCTGACCATGCTGGCGACGCTGACCGTCGACCTCCCCGGGCACGACCTCGGCACTGTCGACAGCTACCGCCGCACCCTCGACCTGGCGCAGGGCCTGGTCACCGCCGCGTACGACATCGGTAGGGTCGGCTACCGACGAGAGGTCTTCGCCAGCCGCCCGGACGACGTCATCGTCCTGCACTTCACCTCGCAGGAAGGCGGCACGTACACCGGCACCGTGTCCCTGGCCGGCACCCACGGCGAGTCCATCACCGCCGACCCGGCCGGCCGGTACGCGTCGTTCGGCGCCTCCTTTGCCAACGGGCTGCGCTACGGTGCCGCCGTCACCGCGCACAGCGGCACCGGAACGGTCGCGGTGACCGGCACGTCGATCTCCTTCACCGACTGCCGGGACCTCACCGTCATCGTCAGCGGCGGCACCTCCTACGCGCCGACCGCGGCCACCGGGTTCCGCGACGAATCGGTACAGCCGCAACGGCTGGCCCGGGAGAAGGTCCTGGCCGCGGCGCGCGCGTCGGTCCGCGAACTGCTGCACACCCATGTCGCCGACGTCCGCCCGGCGTTCGAGCGGTTCGCCATCGACCTCGGCCCCTCGTCCGCCGGCCAACGTGAACTGGACACCTGGGAGCGGGTGCAGGCGCGCTGGCGCGACAACGTCCCCGACCCGGAGTTGGAGGCCGCGTACCTCCAGTTCGGCCGGTACCTGCTGATCTCCGGGTCGCGGGGCAGCCTGCCGATCGGATTGCAGGGCCCGTGGCTGGACGGCAACGACCCGGACTGGATGGGCGACTACCACAGCGACGTCAACATCCAGATGACCTACTGGCCGGCCGACCGGGCCGGCCTCACCGACACCTTCGACGCGTACGCGGACTACTGCGTGGCACAGTTGCCGGTCTGGACCGAGGTCACCCAGCGGCTCTTCAACACCTCGACCAACCGGTTCCGCAACACCAGCGGCCGGGTCGCCGGTTGGGCCGTCGCCTTCTCCACCAACCCGTACGGCGGGAGCGGCTGGTGGTGGCACCCGAGCGGTAACGCGTGGCTATGCCAGAACCTGTTCGAGCACTACGAGTACACCCAGGACCGCGGCTACCTGGCGAAGGTCTACCCGGTCATCAAGGGTGCCGTGGAGTTCTGGGAGACCCGACTGGTCACCGCGACCGTCACCGACGCGAAGGGCGCGTCGCGCGAGGTGCTGGTCGCCGACCGGGACTGGTCGGCCGAGCACGGGCCGCAGGACACCCGGGGCAACACCTACTCCCAGGAGCTGGTGTGGAATCTCTTCGAGAACTACCACACCGCCGCCCGGGTGCTCGGCCGCGACGCCGACCACGCCCGGAGCGTCGACGCGCTCCGCAAGCGCCTCTACCTGCCCGAGGTCAGCCCCACCTCCGGCTGGTTGCAGGAGTGGATGTCACCGGACAACCTCGGTGAGACCACGCACCGGCACCTCTCCCCCCTGATCGGTCTCTTCCCCGGCGACCGGATCCGCCCGGACGGCTCCACCCCCGCCGCGATCGTCGCCGGTGCCACCGCCCTGCTCACCGCGCGCGGCATGAACAGCTTCGGCTGGGCCAACGCCTGGCGCAGCCTGTGCTGGGCGCGGTTGAAGGACGCGGAGAAGGCGTACCAGCTCGTCGTCAACAACCTGCGGCCGTCGACGAACGGCAGCAACGGCAGCGCCATGAACCTCTTCGACATCTACGAGACGAACCCCGGCCGGGGCATCTTCCAGATCGACGCGAACCTCGGCACCCCCGCGGCGATCGTCGAGATGCTGCTCTACTCCCGGCCCGGTCACGTCGAGTTGCTGCCGGCGCTGCCCGCCGCCTGGGCGTCCGCCGGTTCGGTGGCCGGTGTCGGCGTACGCGGTGGTTTCACCGCCGACCTCAGCTGGCGCGACGGGCGGGTCACCCAGGCGCGGTTGACGAGCGTGGGTGGCCGCAGCACGACCGTGCTGGCCAACGGCAGGTCCCGCCAGGTCACAGTGCGCCCCGGCGAGTCGGTCACCCTGAGGAACCTCTGATGCGGGCCGGCCTTGCCCGGCGCGGGGCGGCCGCCGCCGTCGCCGCGCTGATCTGCCTACCCCTGCTCGGGTCGGCGGCGCAGGCGCGGACGCGGCACGACCCGGCGGCCGGCCGGCACTTCGCGGTCACCTGGGCCGCCAGTGCCGACCGGCAGGGCGCCGGGCCCGCCGAGCGCAGCTACCGGCTGGTGGTGCGCACCAGCGTCGGCGGGGACGCCCTGCGGATCCGCCTCACCAACGCCTTCGGCGAGCACCCGGTGACCTTCAGCAGCGCGTACGCCGGGTTGCAGCGGCAGGGCGCCGAGTTGGTCGGGGGCAGCAACCGGCGGCTGACGTTCGGCGGGCAGCCGTCCGTCACCGTCGCGGCCGGGGAGACGATCCTCAGCGACCCGCTGCCGGGAAGGCTGGCCGCCCAGAGCAATCTCGTTGTGAGCCTCTACGTCACCGGAGCGCAGGGCCCGACGAGCGGGCACGGCATGGCCATGCAGACGTCGTACGCGACCACCGGTGACCACGCCGCCGAGGAGGCGGCGAACAACTGGACCGACTCGATGACCTCCTGGTACTGGCTGGACGCGGTCAGCGTGCGGACGCCCACAGCGACCCGCTCGGTGGTTGCCCTCGGCGACTCCATCACCGACGGGTGGGCCTCCAGCACGGATGCGAACCGGCGCTGGCCCGACTACCTCTCCCGACGGCTCCAGGCCGCACCGGACAGCCCGGTCAAGGGCGTGGCCAACGCCGGCATCTCCGGCAACAAGGTGCTCGCCGACGGCGCCGGGGAGGCCGCGCTGCGCCGGTTCGACCGTGACGTGCTCTCCCAGCCCGGGGTCGACACGGTGTTCGTGTACGAGGGCATCAACGACATCAAGGCCCACACCGGCGTGACAGTGGACGACCTGACCACGGGGTATCGACAGCTGGCCGACCGGGCGCACGCGGCCGGCAGGTGCGTCGTCGGCGCCACGGTGATGGCCTACAAGGGCTGGCCGGAGTACGACGCCGCAGGTGAGGCCGTGCGCCAGGGCGTCAACGAGTGGATCCGGCACAGCGGCGTGTTCGACGCCGTGGTCGACTTCGACCGGATCACCCGCAGCCCGTATGACCCGCAGGCGCTGCTGCCGTTCCTCGACAGCGGGGATCACATCCACCCGAACGACAAGGGCATGCAGGCGATGGCGGACGCCGTCGACCTGGCCGCGCTGCGCTGCGACAGGTGAGCGATCGACGGGGATGACACGCCCGCGTGGTACCGATAGCGTCCCTGTGTGGACGATCAACGTCCAGGCCGATGTCACCGGAGGAGACGCCGATGTTCGAGGAGTTCATGGGCATCCCGGCCCACCCTCTGCTGCTGCACGCCGCGGTCGTGTTCGTGCCGTTGCTGGCCCTGTTGACTGTCGGTTACGCGTTCGTCCCGCCGATCCGGCCGCACACCCGGTGGGTGCTGGGGCTGCTCGCCGTGGGTGCGCCGGTCGCCGCCCTGCTGACGAAGCTCTCCGGCGACGCCTTCCTCGAACGGATGCGCGCCGCCAACCGGGTCACCCCCGAGTTCCTCCCGAAGCTGGAGGCGCACCAGGAGTTCGGCGACATCACCCTCTACGCCAGCATCGGGTTGGGGATGGTGGCCCTGGCACTGGTCCGGCTCGTCCCGCCGCGACCCACCGACGCCAGCGCGGACGGACGGCCCGGACGGCCGCTGACCCTGGCGTTGCAGGTGTTGTCGCTGGTGGCCGCCGCCGTCACCGTGTATTACGTGTTCCGCACCGGCGACTCCGGGGCGAAGGCGGTCTGGGAGGGCCAGTGACGCCGGCGGCTCAGCGGCGGCTGGCCCGGTCGACACCCCTGTGCACCTGGACGGTGCGCTCGATCAGCTGCCGCAGCACGCTCTCGTCGACATCGTCGAGCCGCTTCAGGTAGAGGCATGCCTTCCCGGCGCGGTGCGGGCCAAGCCGGGCGAGTAGCGCGGCGTACTGCTCCTCGAGACCGCCGCCGATGAGGTAGAGGACGAGGTTCTGTTTGCGCGGCGAGAAACCCACCAGGGGCGCGTCGCCACTACGCCCGCTCTCGTAGGTGTAGTGGTAGCTGCCGAAGCCGACGATGCTCGGGCCCCACATCACCGCCGGCTCCCCGGTCAGCTCACCCATGATCGCGCGGAGCCGCCCCGCGTCGGCCCGCCTGCGTTCGTCGGGATTACCGGCCAGGAAGTCGTCGACGCTGATCACGGTCGGAACGGCTGCTGGCTGCTTCGCTGTGGCCATGACGTGATGCTGTCACCTGCCCACGACGAGAATCGCCTCAGCGGTCAGGCAACCTCGTCGCGTGTTCGCCCGGAGAGCGCCACGAGCCACCCCGAGATGAGCACCGCTCCGACGGCGAAGCGGATGCTCGCACTCCCCTCGCTCCACGGCAGGGCGGTGAGCACGAACGCGACGGCACCGCTGGTGGCGCTGTAGAGCGCCCAGTTCCGGTCCCCCTGACCGGCGAACCGTCGAGCGAGCAGCAGGCCGGCCGCGGTCAGCGACAGGAACGCCGCCGCGCCGCACACCGTGTGCAGGACGCTGCCCGTGCTGGCCTGCTCGGGCAGTCCCGCCGGGGCGCCGGGTGGCCAGCCGAGCGCGGGATCGGGCACGAAGATCCCGCCGCCGACCATCGCCACCCCGTACACGCCGACCAGCACCGGCACCACCGTGCCGGCCCGACCCGGTCGCAGCGCCTGCCACAGGCCCACCGCGAAGGCGACGGCCAGCACGCCGGTGCCCACGAACGCGATGACCTGCAACCAGCCGAGGTCGCCGAGGGTGAGTGAGCTGACCGCGTGGCGGCGCAGGTCGAATCCGGACCGGGTGAACGCCTGCCCGAACGAGAGGACGGGGAAGAGCAGGCCGGCGACCGTGCCACAGCCCAGCAGGAAACGGGTTCGGCGCAGCGATGTCTCGGCGACGGACGTCATGGGCGTACCTCTCGGTGTCGGCGTCACGGTTCACCGTCACGACGAACGAGGTGGGGCCGGATCGACACCGCGACAGAAAAACGGTGGTGCGACCCGGCCGGGGCCGGGCCGCACCACCGTGTCGACGGTCAGCCGGCGTGGTACGCCCGGATGATGGTCTGGTCGATTCCGCTACCGCCGTTGGCGGCGGCCTTCACCCGCAACGACACGGCCTGCCCGGAGGTGGCCTTCGGCAGCGCGACCCGGTAGCTGTCGCCGCTGCCGGTGACCCGCGCCGACTTCCAGGTGGCGCCGTCGTCAGTCGAGGTCCAGACCTGGAACGACGTCACCTTCTGCGTCTTCACACCGTGCGCCTGCCGGACGGCCAGCTCGGCCGTTCCGTCGACCGGGTGGTTGTTGTGGTCCATCGGCAGGGCGTAGTCGACCGCGAGCAGCGGCAACGGCACGCTCCCGGTCCCGTCGGGGCCGGCGGAACGGAACGTCCACGAGGTGTTGACCTTCGTGGAGATCGGCAGGATCAGGCTCGTGTCGACGTCGAGGGTCACCCGGTAGTCGGCCATCGACTGCGGGACGGTGAAGTCGCCGTACGGGCCTGACCGCTCGTCGACCAGCTTGCCGTTGCGGTACAGCGACAGCTTGCGCTTCACGCCGATCGCCTCGCCCTGGAGGCAGTCGGCCCGCTGGTGCTTGTCGGTCAGCGACACCAGGTCCAGGTGCAGGTTGCCCCGGGTCCGCGACGGCGCGGAGGCGCAGCTCCACTCGGCACCGGCCGGGTCGTCGTACCAGTCGGAGTGCAGGGGCTGACGCGCCCAGATCTTGGTCTGCCGGCTGCCCGGCTGGTAGCTGCGGGGTGCCTCGTCCGCGGCCAGCCCGCCGTAGCCGCCCTGATCGGCCCAGAGGATGTCGGGCGAGAGATAGTCGGTCCGGTACGGCGGCAGGTTCCCCTCGTGGGTCTGGGTGACCCCCACCCCGTCGCGGGTCATGCCGGTACGGATCAGCTGGGTGAACATCTCCGGCGAATCCGTCTGGTGGAACCGCTCATCGATCCGGGCCAGCTTGGCCTGCTCGGCCTTGCTCACTCGGAAGGCGGGGTCGACCGGTACACCGCCCGCGTACTCGTGCACCAGGTTGTAGCGGTACGGGTTGGCGGTGCCGGCGGGCGAGTCCAGGTTGACGGCCGCCCAGGTGCGCCGGGAGCCGACGGTGGGCTTGGGCAGCGCGGTGGTGCGGACCGTCGTCTTGGCCCCGTACCCGCTGATCTGGTGCCACCAGGACAGGCCGTTCGGCGCGGTCTGGACGTTTGTGAAGTCGGTCCGGGTGGGCGTGGTGGGCACCCCATCGACCGTCGCCGTCACCGGCTTGGCCCGCGCCGGGTCGAGCGTCACGCTCCGGGCGCCGCGCACGTCCAGGTCGGCCTCGGCGGCGAGCGTCGTCTCCAGCACGTCACTGTCGACGTAGTAGGCGACGGACGAGCCGAGGATCGCGTACCGGCCGGCCGGCACCCGCAGCGTGAAGGTGTCTCCGGGCGTACCGCCCGCGCCGCCGTAGTAGATCAGCGGGTCGGTGAGGTTGCTGACCATCAGGTTGATCCAGCTCTCCGCGCCGTCCTTCAGGCCGGGCAGCGGCTTCGTCTGGATCGTCAGGTCGTAGCTGGGCTGCTCGACGTAGAAGCTCACCGGGGTCGTCGCGACCAGCTTGCGGCCGGAACGGGCGGTGACAGTAGCCAGGTAGAAGCCCGGTCGGGCGGCCAGCGCCGCACGGTTGACCCGCAGGGTCGCCGCGGCGGTGGTGCCGTGCTTGAGCGTCAGCCGGCTCGTCGAGAGCGACGCCGCGCCGCGCGGCACCGGCTGGCCGTCGTGGTTGACGATCGACACGTCGAGGTCGAGAACGGCCGTCGACTCACCGGTCCAGCTCAGCTTCGTCTCGCTGGTCCCGGACTGCGGGTAGGCGAAGGTGCCGAGGTTGACCACCGACTGGTCGCTGATGGGGCCGCCGAGGGCCCGGGCCGCATTGAGCCGACCGGCGCCGACCGCGTACGGGTCGATGCCGCTGAGCGGATCGGCGGCGCCGACGAGGGCGGCCTTGAGCCGCTCACCGGTCCAGTCCGGGTGGCGCTGGGCGAGCAGCGCGGCGGCGCCCGCTACGTGCGGGCTCGCCATCGAGGTGCCGCTGATCGCCTCGTAGTACCTGTCGATCGGGTCCTGGAGGTTGGTGCCGGCGGCCCGGGCGGCGACGATGTCGACACCGGGCGCGACCAGTTCCGGCTTGGCCACGTTGCTGGTGACCAGCGGCCCGCGGCTGGAGAAGTCGGCGAGCTCGTCGTTCCGGTCGACCGCGCCGACGGTCAGCGCGCTGGCGGCCGAGCCCGGCGAGGAGATGGCGGCGCCACTGTTGCCGGCCGCGATGACGAAGAGCGCGCCGGTGGACTTGCTCAGACCGTCGACGGCGAGCGACAGCGGGTCGTTGCCGTCGTCCGGGTCGCTGCCGCCGAGGCTCATGTTGATGACGTCGGCCCGGGTGGCGGCCCACTCCATGGCGGCGATGATGCCGGAGTCGTCGCCGTAGCCGTGGTCGTCGAGAACCTTGCCGATCACCAGCTTGGCGTCCGGTGCCACGCCCCGACGCTGACCGTGGGCGGCCGCGCCGGTGCCGGCGATGGTCGACGCGACGTGCGTACCGTGGCCGTTGTGGTCGACGGCGTCACCGCCCTCGACGGTGAAGTCGGCCCGCTCGGCGATCCGGCCGACCAGGTCCGGGTGGGTGAAGTCGGCGCCGGTGTCGAGCACCGCGACCCGGACGCCCTTGCCGGTGTAGCCGGCCTTCCAGGCGTCCGGCGCGGCGATCTGGCCGAGGTTGCGGTCCAGGCCGGTGGGGCGCCCACCGCCGGTCAGGGCGGTGGCCCGGACCTTGCGGTCGAGCCAGACCTTCTTCGCGCCGGCGAGCAGCGAGTTGGTCGCGAGCTTCGCCGTGGCCGGGCTCTTCTTGGGTACGCGGCCGGCGACTGCCCCGATGCTGGGCAGCGACTGCACGTCACCGAGCGCGGCCACTCGGGCGGACGCGGTGGCGGGCTGCACGATGAGCGGCAGCTCGGCGGAGTTGTCGTCGTCGTAGCCGTCGGCGATCAGCGTGGTGACGTCGAACAGGTCGGGGTCGAGGACCGAGCCGAGCTGGGACGCGACGCGGGCGGGGATGACGTGCAGGTGACCGTCCGGACCGCAGCTCTGGTGGATCACCGCGTTCTCGTCCGCCGGCCGAATTGTGGCCTGTGGGCAGCCCGATCCGGTGTCCCGCACGGTCACCACGTCACCGGTCAGCAGGGTGACGGTGTGCGTCTTCGGATCGGCCGAGGCGGCGGGCGCGCCGCTCTGGCCGATGTCGATGGGTCCGGCCGTGGCGGCGCCGCCCGGTAGGGCGGTCAGCGTCGTGGCCGTGACGGCGACGGCCAACAGCCACCGCGTTTTCCTGAGCATGTTGCTCCTCGTCTAATGTGGACGAAACCGCCTCTTCGGGCGACTTCGGCAAGATCATATGCATGGATACCCGATCTTCGGGAGCCTTCGACGAGGGGTTCTCCCGTCCGCGCGCTGAGGATTCCGGCGCTGTTTCGCGGCCGGGCTCAGTTCGATGTCGTTTCGATTGCCGCTCGCCGGACCGGCAGCGACGGTGTGGACGACAGATGCGCCCCTAGCCGAAGGGATCGACGGGACGCCGGCCCGGACCTAGCATGACCACGAATGGATCTTCGAGATTGGCCCCTGCCGACCCCCGGCAACCAGCCCAACCGAAGGGAGACGCGCATGCGTCGACCCCGTCATCTGGCACTCCTGAGCATCGGCGTGTCCGGCGCCCTGGTCCTCAGCGCAGCCCCACCCGCGGCTGCCGCTCCGCCCACGCCCACCACGCCCACCGGCATCGTGGTCAGCGACGGCATGACCCAACCGGTGTTCTCGCTCGCCGACGCGATCGAGGAGCGGGTGTTCGTCCAGACCCCGGTGGACACCGACCACGACGGTCGACCCGACCGGGTGGCGATCGACATCTCCCGCCCCCGGGAGACCGCCACGCAGGGCTTCAAGGTGCCGGTCATCTTCGAGCACAGCCCGTACCGCAAGGGCACCTGGGGTGACGTGCCGTACCCGAGCGTGCTGGTCGACGACCTGCCGCAGAACGGCCTGACCGACCGCGACGGGCGACGCGCACTCGACGCCGGCGCACAGCGGGCCCAGGCAAAGGCCAACCTGCCCGGCTCGCTGGACGACTACTACGTGCCCCGCGGGTACGCGGTGGTGCTCGGCCAGAGCGTCGGCACCGGCGACTCGGACGGCTGCCCGACCAGCGGGGACCAGGCCGAGACGCTCGGCACCAAGGCGGTCATCGACTGGCTCAACGGCCGGGCCAAGGGGTACGACGCGAACGGCGCCCCGGTCACCGCCGGGTGGACCACCGGCGCGGTCGGCATGACCGGTGTCTCCTACAACGGGACGCTGCCCAACCAGGTTGCCACCACGGGCGTCAAGGGGCTCAAGACCATCGTGCCGGTCTCCGCGATCAGCAGCTGGTACGACTACTACCGGGCCAACGGTCTGGTGGTCGCGCCCGGGACGTTCCAGGGCGAGGACCTCGACATCCTGGCCCAGTACACCGCCGGGCAGGCCCGCGCCGAGGGGCCCTGCGCCGACGAGCTCGCGGGAATCACCGCGAAGCAGGACCGGGTCACCGGCGACTACTCGAAATTCTGGGCCGACCGCGACTACCTCGACGCCCGCGACGTCAAGGCCAGCGTCTTCGTCGTGCACGGCCTCAACGACTGGAACGTCAAGACCGAACACTTCGCCGGCTGGTGGGACCAGCTCGCCAAGCGCGACGTCCCCCGCAAGATCTGGCTGCACCAGGGCGGTCACGGTGGTCCGGGCAGCAGCGCGTCGGTGACCCTGCCCAGCGGCCAGACGTGGACGTACAAGCAGACCGAGAACCGCTGGTTCGACTTCTGGCTGTGGAACGTGCGCAACGGCATCATGGACGAGCCGACGGCGGTGCTCCAGCGCGAGGACCGCGCCTACACCACGTACGCCAACTGGCCCGACCCGGCGGCGCGGGAGGTCGGCCTGCGCTTCGCGGCCACCGACACCAGCGCGCCCGGCGCGCTCACCACCGGAAAGCCGCCGAAGGCCAAGGTCGAGCAGAGCTTCGTCGACGAGGGCCGGACCATCCACCCGGACACCCTGGTGTCCAACCCGGACACCGCGAGCGCCAACCGACTCGCCTACCGCTCCCCCGAGCTGACGCAGAGCGTGCGCATCTCCGGGCGTCCGGAGATGCGACTGCGGATGGCCATCGACAACAAGCCGGACGCGAACCTCACCGCGTACCTGGTCGACTACGGCCCGGCCGGGTCGACCGCCGCCCCGACCGTGGTGACGCGAGGGTGGATGGACCCGCAGAACCGCAAGAGCGCCGCGCGCACCGAGCCGGTCAAGCAGGGCAAGCTGTACGACTACCGGTGGACCATGGAGCCGAAGGACTACATCTTCCCGGCGGGACACCGGATCGGCGTGGTCGTCTTCTCCAGCGACCAGGAGTACACCCTGCTGCCGTTGGGCGGCACCGAACTGCGGGTCGCGCCGAACGACAGCGAACTGCGGCTGCCGGTCGTCGGCGGGCGGAGCGTCCTCGGGTTCTGATTTCGTCCCTGCGCTCCCGGGTGGGGCAGTCCGACGCGTTCGGGCTGCCCCACCCGCACGTCGGGGACCGTTCCACCGCTCAGGGCGCGCGAAGGGCGCAGGTTGGCATGATCCACTCGGCTTTCTTGAAGTCGGGGTATCCCCGGCGCCCAGACCCCGCGACTTCCGGGAACCCGAGTGGATCACCCCGCCATGGCCGCCGTGTCGGGTCCGCCAGCTGGGCGGGGTGGGTGGATTGTCGGGTTTGGCCTCGGGTGTCGGGTGGTCGGGGCCACCCCGGCGGCGGAATCGGCGACCGGGCCGGGTCGTTATACCTGGCAGACCACCGCGACTATCCAGGGTCGTGGGGCGCGGCAGCCGCCGGGAACATCCGCCAGGCCGCCCCGGTTACATCCCCCGCGACGCCCGAGCAGGTCCCCCCGGATCGCCGGCGTCGCCGTGAACTTCCCCCCGCACAACCACCCACCCCCCAGGGGTTGTGTGGGCACCCCCGATGCAGAGGAGCACGCCATCATGCGTACCGATCTGATCCGTAAGACCGCTCTGACCGCCGCTGGCCTCGCGTTCACCGGCGGAGCCATCGCCGGCCCCGTCACCACCGCGTTCGCCGCGCCCAGCACCGCCAAGGCGACGACGCAGACCCAGACCGACCGTAAGGGTCACGGTGAGCGGGAACTGGGTGTGCGCTACGAGGCCCAGCCGAACTTCTACTACTGCGGCCCCGCCGCCACCCGCAACGCCCTGTCCGTGCAGGGCAAGAACATCAACGTCGACGACATGGCCAAGGAAATGGGCACCACCGAGGCCGGCACCAACTCCATCAACGACATCACCCCGGTCCTGAACAAGGAAACCGGTAAGAACGACGCGTACCGGTCCGTGGAGATCAGCACCCCGGACGCCGACGCCAAGCAGACCGACACCCTGCGCGCCGACGTCGTCAAGACCGTCGACGACGGTCGGGCCGTGGTCGCCAACATCGCCGGCACCAGCACCGACACCGACGGCACCACCCACTCCTACGAGGGCGGGCACTACATCAGCGTCGTCGGCTACCGCGACAACGGCAACACGGTGAAGATCGCCGACTCCGCCGACCCGAACACCGCCTCCTACTGGATCAGCGTCGAGCACCTCGCGGACTGGATCGCCACCCGCGGCTACGCCACCAGCTGACCCCCACACCACGCACACACCGAAGGGCCGGACCCCACCACGGGGTCCGGCCCTTCGTCGTCATTTCCACCAACTGCGGCACGTATTGACAAATGTCGACTTCAGCGTGAGGCTGGGGGGCAGTGAGAGCGCTCTCTCATACCGGCCCAACCGGCCACCACCCAGTCTGGCCAGGCACAACTCCGATGCCTTCGGCGGCGGCGCCGGAGCTGTCCCTGACCCGTCCCCCGACAGGAGTCACGAGATGGACAGGGCCGCACCCCTCTCCGGCATCCCCCGCCGACTGCGCCTCGCCACGGCGATCGGCGCCCTGCTGGTGCTACTCGGCACGTACCTGGTGTCCACCACCAACCGGGCCGACGCCGCCCCCGGCCAAGCCGGCGCTGACTTCGGCGCCAACGCCATCCGGGTCGCCGAGTTCCCCGCCGACTGCACCTACAGCCACCGGCTGCCGGACGACCCGATCGTCTTCCCCGGGCTGCCCGGGGCGTCGCACATGCACAGCTTCTTCGGCAGCACTGTGACGAACGCCAGGACCACCCTTCCGGACCTGGTCAACTCGCCCACCACCTGCAACCCGCGGGTGGACGTCTCGTCGTACTGGGTGCCGACGCTGTACCGGGACAACGTCGCCGTTGAGCCGGCGATCGCCACGTTCTACTACCTGGGCGAGGGCGTACGCGCCGACGTCGTCGCGAACACCCAGCCGTTCCCGCTGGGGCTGCGGCTCGTCGCCGGCAACGCGAAGGCCACCGGGCCGAACGACAGCATCGCCCGCTGGTCCTGCCTGCACGCCGGGCACGTGCCGCCGTCGAAGGACTTCGTCAACTGCCCGTCGGGCACGATGCTGGAGTCGTACCTGGACTTCCCGCAGTGCTGGAACGGCCGTGACCTCGACTCGCCGGACCACAAGAGCCACCTGGCGTACCCGGTGAACCAGGCCTGCCCGAGCACCCACCCGGTGCACGTGCCGAAGTTGCGCCAGGTGCTTCGATACCCGGTCACCGGTGACCCGTCGCGGTTCCGGCTGGCCTCCGGGCCGGGCTACACGATGCACGGCGACTTCTTCAACGCCTGGCCGGTGGCGGAGTTGGCCCGCCGGGTCCAGGACTGCATCCGTCCCGTCATCAAGTGCGGTCACGACGGCCGACCGATCTGAGCGACAGCTCCACACCACGGCGGCGGGTCCGGTCACCCGGGCCCGCCGCCCTGGTTGGGAAGGGAGATCGGATGCGCCAGCCCACGGCGCCCACAGTGCTCATCGCCGTGCTGCTCGTCGCGGGCTGCGGGTCACGGGACGCGGCCAACCCCACCACACCACCCGTGACCGCGCCTCCGGCGACGACCGCGCCGACACCCACTGGTACGGCGTTCAATCCCACCGACATCGCCTGGCTGCAACTGACGGTGGCGATGACCGAACGCCTGCTGCCCGTCCTCGATCTGGTGCCGGCGCGGACGACCGACCCGGCCTGGCGGCAGACGGCCACCCAGGTGGCTACCACCCGGCGGGCCGACCTGGACAGCGCCCGCCGGCTACTGGCAGATGCCGCCGCCCCGACGACGAATCCGCACGAGGGGCACGACATGCCGGGCATGGCTACCGCGCAGGAGATGACCGCGCTGCGGGCGGCCAGCGGGCAGCCGTTTCACCGCCTGCTCGCCGGGCACCTGCGGGCGCATCTCGCGCAGTCGGTCCGGATCGCCACCGCGGAGCAGCAGAGCGGGGTCCAGCCGGCGACCGTGGCGCTGGCGGCGGCCGTTGTGCGGTCCGGGACCGCCGACCTCGCACGACTCGATCATCTCGATCCCGCGTCGCGGCAGGGGTGAACCGCGCGTTCAGCCGCGAGCAGTGACGATCTCGTCGAGCAGCGCGGCCAGTTCGACCGGACGGGACAGGAACGGTGAGTGGCTGGATTCGATCCGCCGGACGCTGGTGGCCCGATCGGCCATCTTTTCCTGGAGCGGCACCGGAATGGCCTGGTCGTTGGTGCAGACGATGTAGGTCGACGGGATCGAGCGCCAGGCCGGCTCGGTCACCCGGTCCACGCAGGCCCGCAGGCGCTGGTCGACCAGCTGAGTGACGGCGGCCTCGGCATCGGCGTCCGACAGGTCGCCGTAGAACGCCGTCCGCGGGTCCCCGGTGAGCGGGATCAACACGTCGGTCTCGACCGGGTTCGGTACGCCGTGGAAGCTGAACATCGATTCGCCACGGTCCAGCTGGTACGCCGTCAGGTAGACGAGGTGCTCGACCTCGGACAGGCCGGTGGCGGCCTCGCTGACCGGGATGCCGCCGTACGAGTGGGCCACCACGACGACCGGCCCGCCGATCGCCGCGATCTCCTTGCGGACGGCGGCGGCGTCGTCCTGCATGCCGCCCCGGGCGTCCGGCCCCGAGGTGGGCAGGTCGACGGCCGTGGTCTGGTAGCCGAGGACGTCCAGTTCTGCCCGGAGCCGGTCCCAGACGGCCGGCTGGTGCCAGGCGCCGTGGACGAGCAACAGGGTGGGGCGGTTCGAGGTCATGGCCTACGCTCTCACTGATCGGACACTCTGCCGGACAGTGTGTCCGGCAGAGCCAACGATAGCTGGCGCCGCCCCGCCGACCACCCGCGGCGGGTGAACTCCCGGTGTCAGTGCCGTGATCTGCGTGACCACACCCACTGCCTGTTGGAAGCAGGCGGCGAGGCTCAGGCGGCGTAGCGGGCGGCGAGGTCCACGACGCGGCGGGCGGCGGCCACCATCGCCCGGTCGGCGAACCGGCCGTCGGGCAGGACCACGGTCCCCGAATCCCGCTGGTGCGCGTCCGCCACCGCGGCCAGCAGCTCCGCAGCGCGGGCCACCTCCCGATCGGCCGGCCGGAACGCGTCGACGATCACCGGAAGCTGGCGGGGGTGGATCGCCGCCCGGCCGAGGAAGCCGAGCCGTCGACCCGCCGCGCAGGAGGCGGCCAGACCGGCGAGGTCGACGACGTCGGCGTACACCGACATGGCCGGCGGGGCCAGACCGGCCGCGCGGGCCGCGACCACCACCCGGCCGCGCGCCCAGAGCAGCCCGTCGTCGTCGTTCACCCCCAGATCCGAGCGCAGGTCGGCCTCACCGAGCCCGATCGAGGCCACCGCCGGGTGGGCAGCGGCGATCGGGTACGCGGCCTCCAGCCCGACCGCCGACTCGATCAGCGGATGCAGGGGCACGTCGACCCGCTCGGCGAGGGCTGCCAGCGTCGCGGCCGACTCGACCTTCGGCAGCCGCAGCCCGGCCAACCCGGGCCGGCCGGTCACCGCCGCCAGGTCGGCATCGAGATCCGGACCGGTCAGCTCGTTGACCCGGACCTGCACGGGCACCGGGTGCGCCTCGGCGAGGAACTCGGCGACCGCGTCCCGGGCGTACGCCTTTCGCCCGGCGACCACGGCGTCCTCCAGGTCGAGGATGACCGCGTCGGCGCCCGAGGCGACCGCCTTGGCGAACCGGTCCGGGCGGTCGCCGGGCACGTAGAGCCAGCTCAACAGCATCAGAGCACCCCCCGCTCGCGCAGCGCTGCCAACTCCTCGGCGCTCAGGCCCAGCGCGCCGAGGACCGCGTCGGTGTCCTGGCCGTGCCGTCGGCCGGCGTGCCGGATCTCGCCGGGCGTCTCGCCGAGGCGGAACGGCACGTTCTGCATCCGTACCTCGCCCAACTCCTCGTCCGGCACGGTGCGGACGGTGCCCAGCGCCGCGTACTGCGGGTCGGCGAGGATGTCGCGCACGTCGTAGACGGGCGCGACCGCCGCCTGCGCCTCCTCGAACGCGGCCACCACCTCGTCGCGGTCCCGTTGCGCCACCCAGGCGCTCACCGCCGCGTCCAACTCGTCGGCGTGGGCGGCCCGGCCGCTGCCGGTGGCGAACCACGGCTCGTCGATCAGCTCGGGGCGGCCGACCAGCCGCAGCACCCGCTCGGCGATGCTCTGGGCGCTGGTGGAGACCGCCACCCAGCGTCCGTCGGCACACCGGTAGGTGTTGCGCGGGGCGTTGTTGTTGGACCGGTTGCCCAGCCGGGGCTGGACGTAGCCGAGTTGGTCGTACCAGGTGATCTGCGGCCCGAGCATCGCCATGATCGGCTCGATGATGGCGAGGTCGACCACCTGCCCGGCGCCGGTGACGTCGCGGGCCCGCAGGGCGAGCATCACCGCGTACGCGGCGGCGAGCGCGCTCACCGAGTCGGCCAGCCCGAACGGGGGCAGCGTGGGCGGCCCGTCCGGTTCCCCGGTGGCCGCCGCGAAACCGCTCATCGCCTCGGCGAGGGTGCCGAAGCCGGGCCGGCGGGCGTACGGGCCGACCTGCCCGAACCCACTGATCCGGGTGATCACCAGCCGGGGGTTGACAGCGTGCAGCTCGGCCGGGCCGAGCCCCCACCGCTCCAGGGTTCCGGGGCGGAAGTTCTCCACCAGCACGTCGGCGTCGGCGAGCAGCCGGCGCAGCAACGCCGCGCCGTCCGGATCGGAGAGGTTGAGGGTGACGGTGCGCTTGTTGCGGCCGAGCACCTTCCACCAGAGCCCGACACCGTCGCGGGCCGGGCCGTGCCCCCGCGACGGGTCCGGCTTGGCCGGATGCTCCACCTTGATCACGTCGGCGCCGAAGTCACCGAGGAACGCCGCCGCGAGCGGCCCGGCGAAGAGGGTGGCCAGGTCGACGACCTTGACGCCGTCCAGTGGCGCGGTCACCGGGTCACCTCCGGCAGGTCGGCCGCGCAGCGGAAACCGACCTGTTCGGAGCGGGCGAGACCGGCGCCGGTGAGCAACAGCTTCACCGAGACGTCCGCCGGTTGCGGGCCACCGTCGAGGTACCAGTCGGAGCCCTCCGCCCGGTACTGGGCGCCACCCTTGAGGATGGCGAAGCGGGTACGACCGTCGGAGTGCTCGCTCTCGGTCAGGTTCCAGACCAGCGGTTCCCGCCGCACGAGCAGCCCCGCCTCGGCGGCGACCTGCCACTCGTCCTCGGTGGGCAGACGCAGCCCGGCCCACGCCGCGTACGCCCGGGCGTCGGCCAGCTCGACCCCGGTCACCGGGGCGTCGGCCGGGCCGGAGCCGGCGGTGAACCGCTCCGGGCGCGCCGGAACGTAGCCGGTGGCGCGCAGGAACTCGGCGTACTCGCCGTGGGTGACCTCGTGCACGGCGATGGCGAACCGGCCGAGCCGCACACTGCGCCGCAGCGTGCCGGGGTGGTGCAGCCGGGGCGGCAGGGGCTTCCACTCGTCGACGTAGGGTGCCTCGCCGTACAGCCCGGTCTCCCGTACCCGGTGCCGGACGACCAGGTCATGCCGGCCGCCCTCGACGGCGACCAGGCCCGGCGGCACCTGCGGCCGGGGCGCCCACGGCGTGCGGACGCGCACCGCGGCGCGGGCCGGGAAGGACGGGTCACCGGTCGGCGGCTCGTGCCGGTGCGCGGCGGCGGCTCCGCGCGTCACGGCCGCGATCGCGCCGGCCGGGAGCGGACCGCCCACCGCCAGTCGACCGTCGGCGGTCTCGGTGACGGTCAGCTCGGCACTGGTGACCAGGTCGACGAAGTGTCGGCCGGCGCTCGGGTCGGTGATCAGCCACGGGCCGTCGTGGTCCGCGCCCCGGTTCACCACCGTCCACAGCGGCTCGTCGTCGTGCGTCCAGCGGGACGCGTACACCTGGCCGTCGCCGGGATGGTCGGCGAGCGGCACCCAGTCCTCGGCGCGCAACCACGCCGCGTGGCTGGCCTGCACCCGGCGCATCGCCCGCAGCACCGCGCGGTCCCGCTCGTTCCAGCCGACCCAGACGCCGAAGACGCTCTCCCAGACCAGCACGCCGACGCCGTTGAGCCAGGCGGAGTGCAGCTCGTCGAGGTGGTCGCGGTGCCAGCGCCGGGTGTGGTGCAGCACGTGCCGTCGCTCGAACCACTTCGCCCGCAGCACGCCGGGCACCTCGGAGTCGGCGAACCACTGCGCCCACGACATCGCGTGGTCGGCGATGCGGGCCAGCGGCACCCGGCTCTCGCCCTCCAGGACCATGCCGGGGCGCACCGCGTCCAGCGCGGCGCGCAGCTCCCCGGCACCCTCCTTGAGGGTGTCCAGGAAGACTCCGTCGACGCCGAGCTTGCCGGCCAGCGTGGCGACCTCCTCGGCGTCGCTGCCCGGCTCGCGCCGGGTGCCGGTGTCCCACGGGTTGTAGTCGACGAAGACCCGCACCCCACGCTGCTGGAACGCGCGCACCACCTCGGGCAGCTCCGGCACGTCCCGGTACCAGTCGAACTGGTTACGGTCGTCGAGGCCGATCACCGGGTACGCGTGCCAGAGCACCACCCCGTCGAAGCCGCCGAAGTCCCGCCCGGCAGCGTCGAGGAACTCGTCGACGGTGAAGACGCCGCGCTCGTGGTCGTAGAGCGTCTCGTCCCAGAGCCAGGCCAGGCAGACGCTGAAGCAGTCACCGGCGATCTCGTCGTAGTGCTCGCCGACGTAGCCGATCCGGTCCCGGGCGTCGACGCGCCACCGGGCGATCTGTTCCCGCCAGGCCGGCCAGTCGGCCGGGTCGGCCGGAGCGGCGAAGATCTTCGCCTCGTCCAGGGTGCTCAGGTCGGCGTGCCCGCCCAACGGCACCTCGGTCGGCCGGTCGATCGGGCGTGGGACGTACGGGTTGAAGCTCACGGTGCACCTCGGTAGGTCGCGTCGTAGAGGGCGTCGATGGCCGGCCGGTCGGGCAGGGCGGTGGACGCTCCGGGCCGCTGGGCGCAGGCCGCGCCGGCGGCGCAGGCCCAGCGCAGGCTGGCCGTGACGGTGTCCTCGCTGCTGGCGCCGCCGCGTTCGGCCCAGCCCACGGCGAGCGCGCCGGTGAACGCGTCACCGGCGGCGGTGGTGTCCACGGCGTCGATCTGCGGCGCCGGGACCGCGAGACGCAGGCCGTGTCGATCGGCGTACGCGGCCCCGCGCGCGCCGAGGGTCAGCACCACCCGGGGCACCAGCTTCAGCAGGGCGTCGAGCAGGACTGGTGGGTCGTCGGAGGCGACCTCGGCGACGACCGCCGCCTCGTGCTCGTTGACCACCAGCACGTCGACCAGGTCGAGCAGGGCGGTGGGCAGCGCGGCGGCGGGCGCGGCGTTCAGTACCACTGTGGTGCCGTCGGCCCGGGCCCAGTGCGCCGCCTGGAGCACGGCGGTCAGCGGCACCTCGAGTTGCAGCAGCAGCACGTCGGCCGCCGCGATCGTCGCCCGGTCGTCCGCGTCCAGCTCGGTCAGCGTGCCGTTGGCGCCGGGCGCGACCAGGATGAAGTTCTCCGCGGCCCGGTCGACGGCGATCAACGCGACACCCGAGGGGCCGGCGGCGGTCCGCAGACCACGAACGTCCACGCCGGCGTCGACGAGACTCGCCCGCATCCGGGTACCGAACTCGTCGTCGCCGACCGCGCCCACGAAGTCGCAGGCCGCACCGGCCCGGGCGGCGGCGACGGCCTGGTTGGCGCCCTTGCCGCCGGGAACGGTCCGGAAGTTCTCACCGAGCACCGTCTCGCCGGGGCGGGGCAGCCGCGACGCCGTGACCACCAGGTCAAGGTTGCTGCTGCCCACCACCGCCACCCGCGCGCTCATGCCACGCTCCCTTCCGTCGTCGGCTGCCCCAGGGCGAGGGTCCGCTCGGCCAGCTCGTCGAAGCCGATCCCGTCGAAGCCGGCGATGCTGCTGGCCAGCCGGTTGCGAAGCGGGGCGACCCAACGCTGCGGCAGCCCGGACGCACCGGTAAGCGCACCGGTCACCGCGCCGACCGTCGCGCCGGTCGAGTCGGTGTCCCAGCCGCCGCTGACCACCGCGGTGATCGACCGTTCCAGGTCCCCCCGGCCGTACGCCAGGGCCGCGGCCACCAGCGCCGCGTTGTTGCGCACGTGCACCCAGTGCAGGTGGCCGTGTCGTGCGTACAGCTCGTCGACCACGCGCTCCCAGTCGTCGGTCCCCGCGCCGAGGGCGCGTGCCTCCCGGACGGTGGCGGCGAACCGGCTACCCGGCGGCAGCACCGCCTCGGCGGCGTCCAGCACCTCGTCCACGGTGTCGGCCACCGGCGCGGCGGCGGCCAGGGCCGCCGCCCAGAGCGCGCCGTGCACCCCACCCCGGACGTGGCTGACCGTCGCGTCCCGCACCGCCAGCTCGGCGGCGCGGTCCGGGCGGCCGGGGTTGACCCAGCCGTACACGTCGGTGCGGATCTGCGCGCCGATCCACTCCCGGAACGGGTTGTGCCGGCGGGCGCTCTGCGGTGGCGGGTACCCGAGCAGCAGGTTGCGGTAGGCCACCCGCTCGGCGGTGAAGACCCGCCCACCGGGCAGCCAGTCCAGCCACGCCTGCGCGACGTCGGCGCTGGTGAAGCCCCGACCGTGCGTCTCCAGCACGCGCAGGGCCAGCAACGCGTAGTTCAGGTCGTCGTCCTCGGGCATCCCGTCGATGTTCTCGGCAAGGCTGGTCGGCGCGCTGCGCCGGTTCCACGGCCAGCGGGCGGCCACGTCGGCCGGGAGCCCATTCGCTGTGAACCAGTCGCGCAGTGGCCACCGGTCGGTCGCGGTGAGGATCTCCCGGATGCCCTCGCGGGGGATCTTCTCCACCGGCTTGCCGAGCAGGCACCCGGCTGCCCGGCCGAGCCACCCGCCGTGCAGCCGGTCGTACGCCGCCTCGGTCGGCAGCGACCAGCTGGCCGGCCAGCCGGCGCGCAGCGAGGCCAGGTCGTCGGCCTCGTCGGCGCTGTCGGCCGCGGGCAGCGCGTCGGCGGCGTCCAGCAGCTCCGTCGCGAGGGCCCGCAGCTCCGGCGACGCCGGGGTCACCGACGCCCCGCTGACCGGTGGGGTCAGGTCCCCGCCGGCCGCCGTCCACCGCTCGGCGATCGCGGTGAGGTCGCGCCCCTCGTCCCGGCTGGCCGCCAGCTCGTGCGGCAGCAGGTCCTCCGGCTGGACCCAGGTGATCCTCACCGGGTCTCGCCCCCAGCCCCCCGGGTGGCATCGGCGGCCAGCCCGGCGAACCGCTCCGCCCGGCGGGCGAACCGGGCCTGGTCGCGCTCGAAGACCTCGCCGGCCACCGTCGCGAGGACCCGGGCCGGCTCCACCAGGTCGGTCTTGGAGGCGGTGGCGACCACGTCGGACCACTCCGACGGCACCGCGTCGGCGCCACCGAGGGCCCCGGCGATGGCGGCGGCCATGGTGGCGGTGGAGTCGGCGTCCCGGCCGTAGTTGACCGAGCCGAGCACCGCGGCCCGGAAGTCGCCGCCGGCCACCACGAGCATGCCGAGAGCCACCGGCAGCTCCTCGATGGCGTGCAGCCGACTGGGCCGCCGCGCGCCGAGGCCGGGGCTGCGGTACTCCTCCCCCACAGTGTCGTAGGGGGCGACCGCGGCCCGCAGCGCCGGGATGGCCTGCTTCCAGTCGTGGTGGCCGCGGGCCTCCTTGACCACCGCGTCGATGGCCGCGCGGGTGCCGTCGCGGGCCAGGTCCAGCGCCGCCGCGACGACGTCCTCGACACCCGCGCCGGGGGTAGCGGCCGCCGCGACCGAGGCCGCGAACACGGCGGCGGCCTCCCGCCCGTAGCTGTGCTGGTGCGCGCCGGCGATCTCCACCGCCTCGGCGTACGCCCCGGCCGGGTCGCCCGCGTTGACGATGCCGACCGGAGCCATGTACATGGCCGCGCCACAGTTGACGATGTTGCCGACCCCGGCCTCGCGCGGGTCCGCGTGGGCGTGGTGCAGTCGGGTGACCAGCCACCGTTCGGCGGCCGCGAGCCGGTGGAAGGTCACCCCGTCGCGCTCCAGGTCGGGGATGTACACCACCCGCTCGATCAGGTCGGGAACCAGCAGCTCCACCACGTCGTACGCGTCGAGGTGGTCCCGTTTGGCCGCGTACGCGCGGACCAGGGCGTGGGTCATCAACGTGTCGTCGGTGAGGTGCCCGTCGCCCTTGTGGTACGGCGCAAGGGGTCGCGCGGTGGCCCAGTCGGCGTGGTACGGGGGCACGATGCCCTCGACCCAGCCGCCGAAGCGGGTACGGATCTGCTCGGGCAGCGCCGTCTCGGTGGCGCCACCCAGGGCGTCTCCGACCGCGGCGCCGACCAGGCAACCGACCGATGTGTCGAGCAAGAGTGACATGTCGTTACCTCAGAACCTGCTTGCCACCGTCGACCAGCTGCGTGCCGAGCTGATCGAGGGTGATCTTGTTGGCGAAGTACTGCTGGAGGGCCGGGGTGGCGTACTTGGTCTTCCACTCCGGGTAGCCGTCGGCCTGCTGGAACGGGGCGACGGTCAGATCCGCGGCGCTGTCCGCGGCGACGTCCCAGCCCTGCTTGCCGGCGGTGAGCTTGACCAGTTCCTCGTTGGCCTGCTTGCCGGTCGGCACCAACCAGTCGCCCTTGGCCAGGGCGGCCATGTTGGTCGGGTTCAGGAAGTACTCCAGGAACTGCGCGGCCTGCTTCTTGTGCTTGCTGTCCTCGGAGATCGACAGCGTCTGCGGGTTGGCGGCCTGTTTGGTGGAGAGCCCCTTGATCGGGGGCAGGGTGACCCACTCGAAGCCGGCCGGCGCCTGCTCGACCATCTGCTGGCGCAGCGACACCGAGCCGGGCAGCATCGCGTACTTGCCGCCGAAGAAGCCGGGCAAGGTGTCCGCGCCGCTCATGCCGAGCGCCTCCGGGGAGGCGGACCTGGCGGTGTAGAGCATGTCGTGGATCCGCTTCGGGATCTCCTTCTCCGCGTCGCCGACCTTGACCTCGGTACGCCCACCGTCGCCGTAGAAGAACTTGCCGTCGTAGTTGAGCGCCAGGTTGAGCACCCGGTTGGTCGGCGACTTCAGCGCCCAGGCCGCGCCGTACTGGCCGGGCTTGGTGAGCTTCTGCGCGTTGGCCTGGAACTCGTCCCAGGTCCAGCCGCCGTCGGCCGGCGGCACCGCGACACCGGCGGCGTCGAGCAGCTTCTTGTTGGCGATGACGACCTGCGACTCCAGCAGGAACGGCACACCGGTGACCTTGCCGTCGACGGTGGCGGTGTCCCAGATGCCCCTGTCGATCTGGCCCTTCAGGTCGTCGGAGACCAGGTCGGAGAGGTCGGCCAGGTAGCCCTGCTTGCTGAACTCGCCGATGGAGGACGCCTCGTAGTGCACGATGTCCGGCGCGTCGCCCCCCTCGAACGAGGTGAGCAGCTGGTCGTGCACCGAATTCCAGTCACCCTGGACGTACTCGACCTGGATGTCCGGGTGCTCGGCGTTCCACTTGGCGACCAGATCCTTGTTGACCTGCAACGACTCCTTCTGCCAGGCGAGGCTGAGGAAGCGCAGCTTGGCCGGGCCGGAGGTGGCCTCGTCGTCGCCGCCGGCACCGCACGCGGTGAGCGCGCCGAGGCCGACGACCGTGACCGCGGCGGCCGCCGCGAGTCGACGGAATCGGGTACGGAGCATGGGGGTTACCTCCTTGGTGGTGATGGTTGGGGGGACGGGTCAGCCCTTGACCGCGCCCGCGAGCGACCCGGACGAGAGCCGGCGCTGCATGAACGCGAAGAAGATCAGGCTGGGCAGCGTGGCCAGCAGTGAGCCGGCGGCCAGGGGTCCCAGCCGGGCGGTGCCCTCGATGCCGACGAACCGGGCCAGCGCCACCGGCAGGGTGGCCAGCTCCGGTGTCTTGATCAGCACCAGTGCGAAGAAGAACTCGTTCCAGGCCGAGATGAAGGAGAACAGCGCGGTCGCGACCAGGCCCGGGGCGAGCAGCGGGAAGACCACCCGCCGCAGGACCTGCACCCGGGTCGCGCCGTCGACCGAGGCGGCCTCCTCCAGCTCCCTCGGGATGTTGCGGACGAAGCCCTGCAACATCCACAGCGCGAACGGCAGCGCCCAGACCACGTAGATCAGCACCAGCCCGGCGTGCGTGTTGGCCAGGCCGACCTGCCGCAGCACCAGGAAGATCGGAATGATCAGCAGCACGAACGGGAAGAGCTGGGACAGCAGCACCCAGCCCAGCGCAGCGGTGCCGAGCTTGGAGCGGAACCGGGCCAACGCGTACGACGCCGGCATGGCGATCAGCACGGTCAGCACCGCCGAGGCGAGGGAGACCTGAAGGCTGTTGAGCGCCGCCCGGCCCAGCTCCTGCTCGGTGAAGGCCTGGACGAAGTTCTGCAGGGTCGGGTTGTCCGGGATCAACGTCGGGTGCAGGCGTACCAGCTCGCGCGGCGGTTTGAACGCCGTGGAGAGCAGCCAGACCAGCGGGAAGCCGAGGAAGATCAGGTAACCGGCGAGCGCCAGGTACTGAAGCGTCCGGCTCGTGCGGCTCGGTTTTCCGAACATGTCAGTTCGCCTCCCTGAGCCGGCGACGGAGATAGACCGCGAGCAGCGCGATGATGATCACGACCATGACGTTGCCGAGCGCCGCCGCGTAGCCGTAGTTGCCGTAGCGGAACGCCTCCTCGTACGCGAAGAGCATCGGCAGCATCGTCTTGCCGCCCGGTCCACCGGCGGTGAGCACGTAGACCAGGCCGAACGAGTTGAAGTTCCAGATGAAGTCCAGCGAGGTGATCGCCACGATCACCGGCGCCAGCGCGGGCAGCGTGACGTGCCGGAACCGGTGCCAGGTGCTGGCACCGTCCACCGCCGCCGCCTCGTGCAGCTCGCGACCCACGCCCTGCAGACCGGCGAGCAGGACGACGGTGGTCTGCGGCATGCCCGCCCAGACCCCCACGATGATCACCGCGGGCAGGGCGGTGCTGAAGTCGCCCAGCCAGTTCGTCCGCAGTCCGTCGGCGCCGATGCGGTGGAAGAACTCGTTGATCAGGCCGGCGTCGGGGTGGTAGACGAGCTTCCAGAGGATGCCGACGACGACCGGCGGCATCGCCCACGGCACGACGGCCAGCACCCGCGCCACGCCTCGGAACCGCAGCTGCTGGTTGAGCAGCAGCGCCAGCCCGAGGGCGAGCAGGAACTGCAACACCGTCACCCCGACCGCCCAGAGCAGGCCGATCTTGAACGAGTTCCAGAACAGCTCGTCGCCGAGGAGTTCGCGGTAGTTGTGCAGGCCGGTGAAGCTGACCTCGACGTTGCGTCCGGCGCGGGCGTCGGTGAAGCCGAGGTAGATGCCCCGCAGCAGCGGGAACACCGACAGCACCAGGATCGGCAGCAGCGACGGCAGCAACAGGAGGTAGATGGTGGTGCGGTCGGAGCGGAACCGGTTCGGCCGGCGGGCCGACTCGGCCCGCTCGACGTCCGGCCGCTCGGCCAGGGTGGTCATGCGGTCACCCCTTCGCTGGACGGGTGGGTGGTCGGGGGGCCGGCCGGCCCGGTGGCGGGTCGAGGGACCGGCAGGGTCGCGGCGCTGGACGCGCGGACGACGAGACTTGGGGGAACCTGCTCGCGCCGCGGCGGCAGGGCGGCGTCGCCAATGCGTTGCAGGAGCAGTTCGGCGGCTCGGCGACCACGCTCGGCCGAGCCGAGCGAGACGCTGGAAAGCTGGGGGAACATCATCCGGGCCAGTTCGGTGTCGTCCATGCCGACCAGGGCGACGTCCTGCGGCACCCGACGACCGGCGACCAGCAGGGCGTGCAGCGCGCCGACCGCGATGAGGTCGTTGGCGCAGACCAGGGCGTCCGGGTCGGCGCGGGCGAGCAGTCGCTCGGTGGCGGCGCGGCCGGCCGCGTACTGGAAGTCGCCGACCTCGATCAGCTCGGCGTCGAGCGGGATGCCGTGTCGGGCGAGGGCGGCCCGGAATCCGGCGTCGCGGGCGGCGCCCGGGACGGTGTCGAGCGGGCCGTTGACGAAGCCGATCCGCCGTCGGCCGGTGGCGACGAGATGGTCCACGGCCAGCGCCACACCGTGCCGTGAGTCGGTACGCACGTTGTCGATCGGGGCGTCCGCGCCGAGCTGGCCGACGACCACCACCGGCACCGGGCTGTCCACCAGCGCGGTGAGGTGGTCGTCGGTGACCCGGATCGGCGAGACGATCATGCCGTCCACGTAGCGGTTGGCCAGCCGTCGCAGCAGGGCGGTCTCGTTGTCGATCCGCCCGCCGGTGGCGTGCACCAGCAGTTGCCGCCCGGAGGACGCGACCACGGCCTCGATGGCCCGCATCATCTCCACGTAGACCGGGTTGCCGATGTCCTCCACCGCCAGCGCGACGAGGCCGGTGCGCTGGGACTGCAACGACCGGGCGATCGCGTTGGGCACGTAGCCCACCTCGGCCGCCGCCTCACGAACCTTGCGGATCGTCTCGGGGCTGCCGCCGACGCCGTTGAGCACCCGCGAGGCGGACGCGATGGAGACGCCGGCGCGGGCGGCGACGGTATGCACCGTGGGCCGGCCGTCCGCCGGTTCCTGTAAACGTTTACGACCCACGTCCGGCACCTCCACCCGATAGCTGTAAACGTTTCCGGGGAGTCTGCTCCGCAGGTGCCGGAGAGGTCAAGGGCCCGTTACGAAAACGTTTCCAACGCCGTACCAGCAGACCTGCCGCCGTTGATCAAGAGGTTTGCGTCATCCCGCCCGGCGTGGCGTGACCCGAACCTCTTGGTCACTGCTCGACGGGCGAGCCAGCGGGAGGGGAAGCTCTCTGCCTGGCCAGCGGGAGCGGAGTCTGCGGTCGTGGCTGGCCACGACGATGGCACCGGGGCCGGCGCCCAGGGCGTCCTCCAACTCGTCGCAGAGCGTCGGCGAAAGGTGGTTGGTGGGCTCGTCGAGCAGCAGCAACTCCGGCGGATCGGCGACGAGCACCGCCAGGGCGAGTCGACGGCGCTGTCCCACCGACAGGTCGGCCACCGGGCGGTCGAGGTCCGCCGGGGCGAGCAGTCCGAGGGACGACAGCGGTACGACCTCGGCCCGCTCCATCCCGACGGCACCGTCGAAGACCTGCCGGGCCGTCCGCCGCGCATCCGCGAAGACGCTGTCCTGGGCGAGCAGACCGACCCGCAGCTCCGGTCGTCGCCAGAGGGCTCCGGCACCGGCAAGGTGGCCGGCGAGCACGGCGAGCAGAGTCGACTTGCCCGCGCCGTTGGGGCCGGTCACCAACAGCCGGTCGCGGGCCTTGATCTCCAGGTGCGCCACCCGCAGTCGGCCGGTAACCTCCAGCCGGTCCGCCGTGACGATGACCCCGTCGCTGTCGCCGACGGCGAGCGCCGGCGCGTGGAAGCGCAACGGCTCCGACGGCACCGGAACGGGGTCGCGCTCGATCGTCTCCAGTCGACGGTCGGCGTCGCGGACGCGACGGGAGATCTGGTTCTGGACGCGGCCGGAGGTATGCCCGTACCCCATCTTCTCGCTGTCGCGCGGGCCCCGGCCGTGGGCGACCTGGTGCCCGGTCACGGCGGCGGCCTCGCGCAGGTCGGCGAGGAGCGCCTGCTCGTCGTCGTAGCGCCGCCGCCACCGTCGCGCCTCGGCGCGCTTCGCCGCCAGGTAGGCGGTGTAGCCGCCGCCGAAGCGGACCGGCCCGTCGACCGCCGGGTCCAGGTCGATGAGATCGGTGCAGACCGCGTCCAGGAACGCGCGGTCGTGACTGGCCACCACGACCACCCCCGGCATGGCACGGAGCTGGTCCTCGCAGAACGCCGCCGCCGCGTCGTCGAGGTGGTTGGTGGGCTCGTCGAGCAGCAGCGCGCTCGGCCGGCGGATCAGCATCGACGCGAGGGCGAGCCGGCCACGTTGCCCGCCGGAGAGCGCGCCCAACGTCCGGTCGTGGGGCAGACCGCCGAGACCGAGGCCGTCGAGAACCGTGCGGGCACGCCGGTCGGCGTCCCAGGCGTCGCGGTCCTGCGCCCGCTCCAGCACCTCGCCGTACGAGTCCAGCAGCCGGTTGTGCTGCTCGGTGCCCTCCGGCGAGTCGGCGAGCGCGACGCCGATCCGGTCCAGCTCGGCGAGGTCGGCGCGAGCCTCGCGCAGCGCGTCGTCGAGGACGGCGGCGATGGTGGTGGATGCCAGCAACGGCAGCTCCTGGTGCAGGAAGCCGACGTCCGGTGGGCGCGTGACGGTGCCGGAGTCGGGTTCGTCGACGCCGGCGAGGACCCGCAGCAGGGTCGTCTTGCCGGTGCCGTTCTCACCGATCAGGCCGATCCGGTGGCCGGGCGCGGCGGTCAGGGAGACGCCGTCGAGCACCCGGCGGTCGCCGCGGACCCGTACGAGGTCATGGGCGATGAGAGCAGGTCGAACAGACATGGGGAACCTCGGAGAACGACGATCCGGGGCGCACACCGGCACCCCGGCGGAAGCAGGACATGACGACGGAGGCCGCGGCGACAGAGGCGCGATCACGCGCCCGTCGGCGGCCGGTCCGGGTGCTCACCCGGAGATGTCGTCGTCACCTGCCACGTCTGCTCCGATCTCCGACAACTCGGGCGCAAGGATAACTCGACGGTCGCTGCACAGATCCTGACCCGGTCAGGCCGTCCGGGCACCTGCCCGCAGCGAGTCGATGGTGAGGTCGAGGACGGCCTCGAGGTGGTCGATCTTTCCGGTGGAGAGCAGCAGCAGCACCCCGCCCTGGATGCCGGCGAGCAGTGCCGCGGCGGCACGGTCGGCGTCGAGGTCCGGGTCGATGTCGCCGGTCGACTGCATGTGCCGGATGCCCTCGGTGATCGCCTTCTGCCAGCGCCACATGAGCCCGGTCACGATGGCCTGCGCGCCGGGCGCCCGCCGGCCGGTCTGGCCGAGCAGACCGTTGAGGGGGCACTTCACCCCCTGCGCGAGGTATCGCTCGATCAGTCGGTCGCGCCACGCGAGCCAGGCCGGCCAGGACGTCAGGTTGCTGAGCATCGGCTCCTGGTCGATGAGCACCTGGTCCGCCTCGTGCTGGGCCACCGCGAGCAGCAATCCCTCCTTCCCGTCCGGGAAGTAGTGGAAGAGCTGGCCCTTGCTGGTGCCGGTGTGGGCCATCACATCCTCGAGGCGTACCTCGTCGACGCCGCGCTCGCGGATCTCGGCGGCGGCGCCGGCGACGATCCGCGCCCGGGTCGCCTCGCCCTTGCGGGTCAACGCCCGTGTCATGAGACCTCCTGGTCTGGACCTGGGGGTCCAACCCTACCTCGGTTTTTGGACTTGCAGGTCCATTTTTGTCGAGCCAAGGTCGGGAACGCGCGGTCCGCAGCGGGGCCGACACCACGATCGGGAGGACACCACGATGAACCACTACTACCTGCTCGGGCGGTCCGGTCTGCGGGTGAGCCGGCTGGCGCTGGGCACGATGAACTTCGGTGTCGACGGGTTCCATGCCGCGTACGGCAAGACCGAGGAGGAGGCCGAGCCGATCTTCCGGCAGTACCTGGAGGCGGGCGGGAACTTCATCGACACGGCGGACTTCTACACCGCCGGCGAGAGCGAGAAGATCCTCGGCCGTCTGATCGACCGGGCCGGCGTACGCGAGCGGCTCGTGCTCACCAGCAAGGCAACCAACACCGTCGACCCGTCCGACCCGAACGCCAGCGGCAACGGTCGCAAGCACATCATGCGGGCCGTGGAGGCGTCGCTGCGTCGGCTCGGCACCGACTACATCGACCTGTACCTGCTGCACACCTGGGACCGGATCACCCCGGTCGAGGAGGTCGTACACACCTTCGACGACCTGGTGCGCTCCGGCAAGATCCGGTACGCCGGGCTCTCCGACGTACCGGCCTGGTACGCGGCTCGGGCGCAGAGCTACGCCGAGGCGCACGGGCTGGCCCCGATGATCAACGTGCAGTTGCCGTACTCCCTGGTCACGCGGGACATCGAGGCAGAGCACGTGACGATGGCCCAGACCCTGGGCATGGGGCTCACCGCGTGGAGCCCGATCGGCGGGGGTCTGCTCAGCGGGAAGTACCGGCGGACCGGCGAGGGCATGAGCGGGACCGGCCGGTTGACGAACCCGGACGCGGCGGGTCGGGAGATCAGCCCCGGCGACTGGCAGGTGATCGAGGCGCTGGAGAGCGTGGCCGCCGAGTTGGGGCGCAGCATGGCGCAGGTGGCGATCAACTGGGTGGCCACCCAGCCCGCCGTCGGTTCCGTGGTGATCGGAGCGAGCAGTCCCGAACAGCTCGCCAGCAACTTCGGTGCGCTCGACTTCGAGATCCCGGCCGACGCCCGGCGCCGGCTCGACGAGGCGAGCGCCCCGAAGGTCCCGCTGCTCTACTCCATGTTCACCCCGCAGTACCAGTCCTGGGTGGTGAGCCCCGGCCTCGGCATCGGGGACAAGCCCGCCGGGTACGCCCCGCCGGTGTTCAACGGCGCCGCCGTGTAGGACCTCGCGCGCAGCACGATCGCCCCCTGCCCTGCCCCTGCCCCGCCGATCTTGCACTTGCTGTCCCGGTATAAGGGGCATCCCACTCATGTCGACAACCACAAGTGCAAGATCGGCGGGGCGGGGGCCCCGGGGGCGACGGCGTTACCGACGGATCGGGGCGTCGTTCGTCGTCGCGGGGCCCGATTCCGGCGCGGTCGCGCCCTCGTAGAGCGCGACGTACCGCCGGCGCCACTCGTCGCCGTCGGCGCCGAGGTTGAGGGTGTTGTGTTCGACGCCCAACGTCTCCGGCAGGGTGCACACCCGCAGCGGTATCGCGTTCGCGGCGGCGATCCGGCGCGGCACGTCGACCGCCGCCCTGAGGTCCACCACGCCGTCGAGCGGGCTGATCGCGACCGCCGCTGTCCGCAGACCGGTCCGCCGGGGCGGATTCGGCAGGGCACGGGCGATCGTCAGGTACTGGGTGACGGCGGCGAGCGAATATCCGCGCGACGTGACGCGGTCCCGCAGGACGCGACGCCCGTACAGCACGATGAGCGGTTTCACCGCGTAGGCCGGCGCCTGTCGCGGGTTCGGGCCGAAGAACGGCGACAGCAACAGCAGATGCCGTACGACGTTGCCCGGCACCTGGGCCAGCCAGGCGGCCAGCACGGCGCCCCCGGAGATCCCCACGACGCCGACCTCGTCTCCCAGAGCCGCCGCGACGGCCCATCCCTGCGCGGCGTACGTCGTCAGCTCACCGGCCTCGACCCGGTGGTGGGCCCGCCGGTCGACGGTCCCGTGCTGGGGCGCCCGGGGAACCCAGACGTTGTACCCACTGTCGAAGAACTCCTCGGCCAGCCCTTCGTACTGCTCGGGCGCGAGGGTGTACCCGTGCAACAGCAGCACGGCCCGGCCGGTACGGGAGCCATGGCTCAGCAGGCGGCTGCGCGACTCCGGTCGTACCTCCGGATCGGCCGCCTCGGCGGCGATGATGGCCGCGGCGGCACGGGTGGCCGTGCCGAAGTCGAGCGGTCGGGCCGGCGCGACCCGTAGCCCACGGCGGCCCACCGGCCAGAGGTAGAGCCCGGCGACCGCCGCCCCGACGAGCGCCAACCCGCCGACGAGAAGCGCGATGATCTCCGGCATGGTCAGATGCTGACAGGGGCCGCGCTCGGCGTCAGCTGAGGGGGTGCGCCCGGGTGACCGGGCGCACCCGGTCAGCTATTCCTGACTGTTCGGCGGCGCGAAGACGACCCGGGAGCGCAACTGCCGGAAGCCGGTCCGCTCCAGCTCCGCCAGCACCGCCACGCGGTGGGATTCCACATCGGCGATGACCTCGCGGGCACCGCCGGCGGTCAGCACCCGGACCGCCTCGGCCAGCAGTTCGGGCCGGGCCGCCTCGTCGAGCAGGCCGAGATAGGCGAGCAGTGGGAAGCAGGCATCGCCGGCCGTTCCGGCCAGGCCCACCGGCTTACCGGCGTCCACCGCGACGCGCCACCCCTCGGTAGCGTCGCCCAACCAGGCCAGCGGGTCGGTGGCGAGGTCGACGCCGCCGACCGCTCGTGCGTTCTCGACGCCGGTCAGCACGTCCGGCTCGACGATCCGGGCAACCAGGGTGTTGATCTCCGCCGCATCGACCGGCGCGCGGAAGTCGTACCGCCCGGAGGACGCCGGCAGGGGGGTGCCCGCCCAGGAGCAGCGGAGCCGCTCCCCCCGCTCGACCAGCCCGGCGAGCCGGGCGGCCTCCATGGGTGCCCGGACCACGGCCAGTACCTCGGGCCGACGCCGCCAGTGCGCCGGCAGCGCGGCGTAGTACAGACCGGGACCGCCCAGTGCGTCGTGGGCGGCGCGCAGCAGCTCGGCGCCCACCTCCGGCTCGGCGTCCAGATCGAACCGTTCCAGCCACGGGGCACCGATGGCACCCGGCGGGAGGACCCAGGCTGCCCGACCGACCACCCGGCCGGTACGAAGGGCGACCCAGGTGGTCTCGGGTCGGTAACCGCCGCCGGCGATCCCGTCGGCGTACGCGACCTGGCGCAGTTGGGGCAGCGGATCGGGCATGGAGTCGAACAGGTTTTCCTCGCCCGCGACGAGCGGACGAATGACCAGATCAGTCATGGGTTGGTCCTCCGGGAAGCGCGCGCCCCGGATCAGATCCGCGCGGACGCCGGAGCGCGGAGGGGGCGCAGAACATCGGACATTGTTCTGACCTCCTTCCAGCTCGACGGCGTGCCCGACGACCATACGCGGGCTGGTCGCCGGTTCGCAACGGATCGTCACAGCGTCGGGTTGGTCTCCGACCCGCGCTTGTGGGCTCGCTGGTCGTACACGGTGATGCCGGCCAGGATCACCGCCGCGACGGCCGCCACGGCGACCGGCGGGAGCAGCACCATCGGCGGGGCAGCCACTACCAGCGCCGCCACGCCGAGGTACAGCGCCCGGCACCGCGGCGCGGATCGGTCCTCCCGCTCCAGGGTGCTGCGCCCGATCAGGAACAGCACCGGGCCGCCGAAGATGATGGCCACCAGAGCCCAGTCGATCGGCGGGTGCGGATCCTCGATGACCTGGCCGAAGCCGACGGCGGTGCAGATGATGCCGCCGACGATCAGCAGCAGGCTGTAGCTCGCCCACCGCGACAGCTGGATCCCCTCCCCGCTCGGGGTCGAGGCATGGCCAGACCTGACGTGGTAGAAGTAGATCCGCCAGAACGAGACGACCGCCACGAACGAGGCGACGAGGACGATGGTCCCTTCGGTGGTGAAGCCCGGGAAGCTGACCGCCGCGCCGGCTTCGAGCACCACCTCGGCGAGAGCGATCATGAAGAACTGGTTGTACCGCTCGGCGAGATGTTCCTGCGAGACGGTGACCCCCAGGCTGGTGAGCTGCCACTTGCCCATGCGGGGCAGGGGGTAGGTGGTGGCGGCGCCGATCAGCTCGATGGCGAGAGCGAGGGTCCAGAAGACGCCCCGACCGAGACCACCGCTGATGCCGCCACTGATCCAGAGCACGCTGGACGCCAGGTGCCAGGTCAGCACCCGGAGCGCGAACGCGTGACCCGCGTGACCTCGCAGGGCGAACGACAGGAAGAGCGGTCGGCCGACCTGGATGACGACGTAGGTGCAGGCGAAGACGACGCCGCGTTGGCCGAAGGCCTGCGGCAGGGTTACCGCCAGTACCAGCGTGCCGAACATCGTCGCCAGCAGGACGGCCTGCAGGTCCGGGCGCCGCGGGTCGTAGGTGCTCGCCAGCAGGGCGTTGAGCGACCAGATCATCCACATCGCCGTGAAGAACAGGACGGTCTGGCCCGCCTCGGACAGCAGCGCGTGCCGGACGATGGTCAGGTCGTCCGCGATCCGCCCGGCGAGGCGGGCCAGCGCGAAGACGTAGACGATGTCGAAGAGCAGTTCCAGGACGGTCGCCGAGCGGGGGCTCCTACTGTCCCCGAGACCACGGAAGAACTCGGTGCGCGTCAGCACGGACGGCGAGACAGCTCAGCCGGCCAGGGCCGCCGGCACGGGCACACCACGGTGGCGACCCTGTTCCGCTGCCATCGTCCCCGAGCCTCCCTCGCCGACCGGCCCCGCTGATCCCTATCTGCGTATTTTATCCATCTTCATCGGGTCCCCGTCGCTGATGGCGGATACCGGGTCGGCGGTACGCCGGATCATCTGTGCCGTCACCCTGCGGTACGAGCCCGGGTCGACGGGGAACAGCCACTGCCGGGCTCGGGTCAGCGGGCCGACGTTGAGACCCAACTCGTCGAGCACCTCGTCGACGTTGTGCATCGAGAACGGAATGATGTTCGTGCCGCGAGCGTGCCGTCCGTTGGTGCGCTTCGTCATCCAGAACAGCCGGGCGCGCACCTCGTCGCGCATCCGGACCTCGGTCGGCAGGGTGAGCCCACCCCGCAGGTACGCGGCCGTCCAGACCGCCGCCATCTCCGCGCTGAGCGGGCTGAAGAACGACGAGTTGTAGCCGGCGAACGTCAGCCGCGGCACGCCGATCGGCAGGATCTGCCGGTAGAGCATGAAGTTACCGGCGTCGTCCTGAAGCCGGGCGTGCAACGCGTCGTCGAAGAACGGCACGTGCTGGCGGAAGCCGGTGCCACAGATCACCAGGTCGGCGGGGAGCACCGTGCCGTCGGCCATGCGGGCGGCGGGCCGGCCACCGTCGACCAACAACTCGGTGATCACCTGATCCCGGTGCACGGCGATGCGGCCGTCGGTGACCCGCTCGAAGAAGCCCTCGGTGGCGAGGCTGACCGTGCTGCGGGCGATGTCCTCGAAGCTGCCGTTGGGCACGAGACCCAGCTCGCGCAGGTTGAACTGCCGGGTTGCGACCGAGCCGACGCTGTCGACCATGCGCTGGCGCAGACCGTTGCCCGGGCCGTGCAGGAACCGCTCGAAGCCCCTCAGGTGCAGGTAGCGGAAGAGCGCCTCACCCATCCGGGTGAGCAGCAGGTACTTGTAGTTGAGCGCACCACCGAGCTTGCGAGGCATCTTCCAGAGCAGCTGGCGCGCCACCACGTGGGTCTGGGCGGCGACCTCGCTCACCGGGACCGCCACGTCGCAGGACGACTTGCCGTACCCGACCACGAGGACGTTCTTACCTCGGGCCGCCTCGATGTCGTGGAACTCCCCCGTCGCCAGTACGCGCCCTCCGGCGGCCGCGAAGCTCGCGTGCCCGTCGAAGGACGGAACGAGCGGGTCGGAGAAGATGCCGTTGGCGACGATCAGGTGGTCGTACCGTTCCACAGTCAGCGGGTCCTGGGCGCCCGCCGGCCGCGAGGTGACCAGCCACCCGGTCTCGTCGTTGACGAGCTCGGCGGAGGCGACCTCCGTGGACAGGCGCAGCGCGCTGGCCAGCCCGAACTTCTCCACGTAGCTCTCCAGGTACCGCTGGACCTGCTCACCCGACGGCCACTGCGGGTAGTCGGCGGGCATCGGCAGGTCGGAGAGGTGGTAGGTGCCCTTGTCGTTCTGGGTGTGCAGGCCGGGGTAACGCCGGGTACGACTCCACACCCCACCGACGTCGGGCGCGCGCTCGAACACTGTGACGTCGAATCCGCTCTGCCGCAGCACCTTCGCTGCGCTCACACCGGCGAATCCGGCACCAACGACGGCAATCCTCATGATCTCCTCCGAAGGACGTGCGAACCGTGCCGGCGCTGACCGCCCGCGGTGCTCGCACGCTAGCGAGCAGGCCGGGAAGGTCGCTATCCGCGCGACGCGGGCGCTATCCGCAGTACGCGGCCGGACCCTTTTCCTGTCGGGTCGACGGCTTTCGGGTCTGGTCCGGGCCGGTCGAGCCTTACGGTCAGCGCGACGGGACGCCCGGGAGGTGTCGGATGGATGCGGTGACGGTCCGGACGGACGACGTCGACCGGGCTCGCGCCGAGGTGGGTCGGGTCTTCTGTCCACATCGGCTCACCCCACAGCCGGGTGTGCACAGCGTGCAACTGCGGATGGCCGCTCGCCGGGCGGGCGGGGTGGGTGTCATCGACCTGGACTACGGGCAGGCGGTGCGCATCCAACCGCCCGCGCTGGAGAGCTTCTACCTCGTCCAGATCCCCAGCGCCGGCAGCACGATGGTCCGCCACGCCGGTCAGACCGTGACCTCGACACCCGATGTCGCCTCGGTCCTGTCCCCGTACGACCCCTCGGACATGCAGTGGTCCGAGGGCTCGCCCCACCGGATCTTCTACGCCGACCGGCACGCCGTCGACCGGGAACTCGCCCGCCTGCTGGGCCACCCGGTGGACGAGCCGGTCCGCCTCGACGTCGGCATGCTCATGACCACGCCGACAGCGCAGGCGTGGGCGCGCGGGGTGGCGTTCCTCGCCGACGAGCTGTCCCAGCCGGCGGACGCGTCCCTGTTCGACCACCCGCAGGTCGCCGCCCGTTTCGAACAGGGGCTCATCGGCAAGCTGTTGCTGGCCCATCAGCACAGCCACTCCCACCTGCTGGCCGAGCCGGGCCAGCACACCCACCCCGGGCGTCTCGTCCGCCGGGCCTGCGCCCTGATCTCCGAACACCACGGAGAGGCACTGACCGTCGGTGACGTCGCCGAGGCGCTGCGGGTGAGCGTACGAACACTTCAGGACTGTTTCCGCCGTGAGTTGCAGACCACCCCGACCGCGTACCTGCGGGCGTGCCGGCTCGACGCAGCGCACCGCACGCTCCGCTCGGCCCCGCCGGGGATGTCCGTGACGACGGTTGCCCTGCAACACGGCTTCGTGCACCTCGGCCGGTTCGCGACCGAGTACCGGACGCGATTCGGCGAGTCACCGTCCGCGACATTGCGGCACTGACCGGGCCGTCCCGCGTCGTGCCGCCCCGGCCGAGTGCTGGCACCGGCGGGACGGTACGACGTGCGGGCCTCAGGTCAGCCGGCCGACCCCGGCGCCCGCGCTGACCAGCGCCGGAATGTTTGCCGCCGGGTCCAGTTGGTACGGGTAGTAGGTACGCGGTTCGACGACTGTGCCAGCGGTCTCGGGCAGGCCGGAGTTGACGAAGATGTTGCCGCGCTGCACGGCACGGCCAGGGCCGCTGTCTGCGTACCCGCTCGCGGAGTGCAGCGGGTACGGGACGTCCCGGAAGTAGTTGCCCTCGACCAGGACGCCGGCGTTCTCCGTCGACGCGACGCCGTAGAGGGTGTTGCCGAGGAAGTAGTTGTTGTAGACGTGCACCGGCTCGCCGAACCGGACCCGGGGATGGCGTTGGCGGCTGTGGTCGAAGAAGTTGTGGTGGATGCTCACCTTCAGGTGCCCGACGTCGCCGGACGCCGCGCCGTCGGAATGCCCGATGAGCATGCTCTTGTCGGCGTGGTCGAAGTGGTTCCAGGAAACCGTCACGTAGTCGGCGCCCCGCACGATGTCGACCGACCCGTCGATCGCGCCGGCAAAGCGGTTGTGGTCGATCCAGACGTGGTGGGAGTTCTGGCCGACGTTTATCGCGTCGTCCTCGGCCTCGGTGAAGTTGATGTTGCGGACGATCACGTTGTACGACCGGTAGAAGTCCAGCCCACCTCCGGTGATCTCGGCGTTCCCGACGCCGACGATCGTCTTGTGCGGCCGTACCCCCTGCTTGCTGCTGATCCGGATGACGCCACTGACCTGGATGACCATCGGGCCGATGGTGTCGATGTAGTCGAGGAAGTCCGCCGCGTTGGTCGCGGTGACCACCGGGCCCCCGGCTCCGCCGGTCGTACCGTTCTGACCGAGCGCGACGACGCTGGCGAACCCGTCCGGCTGTCCAGCCGGCACCGCGCTCGGCGAGGCAGCGGCGAGCGTCGACGACAGCTTGCCCACCCCGGCGCCGGCCGGAACGGTGGTCGGGACGTCGGCGGCGGGGGTGAGCTGGTAGGGGTAGTAACCGCGTGGATCGGGAACGGTGCCCCGGGTCTCGATCGGGTGGTTGCAGGCGACAAGGATGTTTCCCCGGGCCGCGATCCGGCCCAGGTCGCCGCTGAAGTCCACCCGGCCGGGGTTGTTCACGGAGTAGAAGTAGTTGTTCTCCATGAGCACGGCGGCGTCGTAGGTGGACGCGACCCCGTAGCTGTTGTCGTAGTAGTAGTTGTTGTAGACGTGCGCCAACGCGGAGAACCGTACCCGGGGGTTGCGCTGGTCGGAACGGTCGAAGAAATTGTGGTGATAGGTGACCCGCAGCCGGCCGATGTCCTGCGGCCCGGCGTCCTCGTCATGCCCCAGCAACAACGTCTTGTCGTGATCGTGGAAGTGATTCCAGGAGACGGTCACGAAATCGGAGCCCCGTTTGATGTCTACCGCACCGTCATCGCCATTCGAGAACTCGTTGTGGTCGATCCAGATGTGGTGGGAGAACATCTGCACGTTGATCAGGTCGTCGGTCGCGCCGGTCAGGTGCAGGTTGCGAATGATGATGTTGTGGACGGCGTTCGGCGGCGGTGCGGTGACATCGTCGTCGACGGGGACACCGATGTTCAACCCGCCGCCGGAGAGCGTGGCGGTGGCGCCGAGCCCGATGATGGTCTTGTCCGAGGCGACGTCGTGCATTCCGTCGTTGCTGCCTGCGGGCAGATTGATGGTGCCGGAGACCTGGATGACGTAGGGCCCCGGCCGGGCGATGTAGTCCAGGAACTGGGCGGCGGTGGTGGCGGTGACGGTGGGTCCGCCGGCTCCGCCGGTGGTGCCGGTCTGGCCAAGCGCGGCGACGCTGGCAAAGCCGTCGGCGGGGCCGGCGACGGCTTTGGTGGCCGGATTCGTCGACGCTGCGGTGCGGGTGGCCTGGGCCAGCCCGGGTGGGGTGAGCAGGACGGCGACGAGGCCGACGACGGCGGTTGACCACCAGCGCGGCGGGATGCGGCGAGCGGGCGTGGAGAGCATCTGGCTGCTGCCTTTCGCGGGACGGAACGCGGACCGGGCGTGGTCCGACGGGCCGCGGCGGCGAGCCCGGACCGGTCGGCGACGCCTGGACGTCGGCGTCGCCCGGCACGGGCCAGCGCCGGATCGGCCGGCGATCCGTGGTGGTGGGGTGCGAGGGCGGAAAGCGCTTTCCAGCACCCATGCTAAGCACGGCGATTAATTCATGTCAATCAACAGATCTTGGTTTCCTGCAAACGGTTGTTGCATTGATCATGGTCTACATTGCCGATCTAGTGGCCACCGAGGGCCGGCGCGGTGACGCCCCACCCCCGCCAACGCGGATAAATGCCGCAGGTTCACCGCAGGGCATTGACGTCGGTCGCAGTGCCGTGCTTACTTCGCTGCAAACCTTTGCAGGTCCGGGAGGTGCGTACGGGTGCCAGCCAGGCCCGTTGATCGAGGCCGCCTCGCCAACCCCGGACACCCGCCCACCGGGTGGTACCACGCCGCGCCGGCACCCGCCGGGGCAGACGAACGGACCTGCGCCACCGACAACTCGACCGACCCCGGACAGAGCGCATCGGGCATCGACAACTGAACGACGGCAGCCGCACAAACAGCATCCGGCGGCCGCGCAGAACGGGCACTGTCGTTTCGGTGAACCCGACCGAATGCCTGCCGACTCGACCGCCAGCGGCCGAGCAATAAGTGTTGCCCAAATAGCCTGCAACATACCTGCACATTCAATTTATTGACTCTCGCCAGTGCGTCTCCCTACCGTTCGTGTATGGCTCATTTCGTATCCGTTACGGAATCGAAAATCTGAGACCGCCACCACCACCAGGGAGGTCCACGATGACATCACCGAAACCTCGGGGCCGGCCGAGACCCCGGCTGATCGCGGCGGCACTCGCCGCCGGAGCGCTCGCCGCCACAGCGGTGCTCATCGCCACCCCGCCCGCCTTCGCCGACACGCTGCTCAGCGACGACTTCTCCGACGGCAACTCGACCGGCTGGTCGCGGTCGGGGGGCAGCTGGTCGGTGGTGACCGACGGTTCACTGGTCTTTCGGCAGTCCGGCACCAGCAGCGACGCCCGTGCGTTGACCTCCGCCGCGGGCTGGGCGGACTACGGCGTCCAGGCGCGGGTCAGACCCACCGGGTTCGGCGGCACGAACCGGCACGTCGGGGTGATCGCCCGGGCACAGAACAGCAGCAGTTACTACGCGCTGGCGGTGACCGCCAGCGGCGGCGTGCAACTGCTTCGGCGGGCCGGTGGAGACCCGGTGGCGCTCGACTCGGCAGCCGGTGGCGTGACCACCGGCAGCTGGGCCACGCTGCGCCTGGAGGCCGTGGGCACCACACTGCGGGGCTACGTCAACGGCGTGCTGGTGGTCGAGGCGACCGACAGCGCGTTCGCCGCCGGCCGCGCCGGGCTTGCCACCTCGTATGCCAGCGCGTCCTTCGACGACGTCCGGGTGGACACCGAGACCGGAGCGCCCGGGGAGCCCCCGGGCGAGCCGACACTGCCACCCACCGAGCCGCCACTGGACCCGGGCGCACCACCGATCGGCTTCGCATCGGTCAACGCGCTCGGCCAGAACGGCACCACCGGCGGCGCGGGCGGTCCGACAGTCACCGTCGACACCGCCGCCGAGTTCCTCGCCGCGATCGGCACCGCCGGCGCGTTGAACATCCGGGTCAGCGGCGTGATCGCGCTACCCGGCCCGATGCACGACGTGACCTCGGACAAGACGATCGTCGGCGTGGGCGCCAGCTCGGGCATCACCGGCGGGGGCCTGAACATCGGCCTGCCGGTGAGCACCGCGACCAGCCCTCCCGCCAACGCGGTGCACAACGTGATCGTCCGCAACCTGAACTTCCGCAACACGGTGGACGACGCGATAAACGTGCAGATGTTCTCGCACCACATCTGGATCGACCACAACGACCTGGCGTACGGCTATGACGGCCTGATCGACATCAAGCGTGGCGCCAGCTACGTCACCGTCTCCTGGAACCACACCCACCACCACACGAAGAACATGCTGCTCGGACACGACGACAGCAACGCCGCCCAGGACACCAACTATCTGAAGGTGACCTACCACCACAACTGGTTCGACCGGACACCGCAGCGCAATCCACGGGTCCGCTTCGGCGAGCCGGTGCACGTTTTCAACAACTACTTCGTCTACAACACCGACGTCGGGGTCGCCTGCCAGCTCAACTCGGGCTGCGTGGTCGAGGGCAACTACTTCGAGGACGTCGAGGTGCCCTGGTCGATCAGCTACGCCGGGTCCAAGGGTCGGCTGATCGCCCGGAACAACGTGCTCGCCGGCACCAGCGAGCCGGGTGACGCGGGTGGCTCGGTGCAGGAGCCCAGCACCTACTACCCGTACACGGTCACCGATCCGAACACGATCAAGTCGGTCGTCTCGGCCGGCTCCGGCACCGGAAAGCTCGGCTTCTAGCAGCGGCGGGGGCCGGTCGACCAGCACCGGCCCCGTCACCAAGGGAGGACACCACCCTCATGCATAGACGCTTGTCTATCGCATCCCCTCGTTTCCGGACAACCCACCACCAAGGAGGTTCCGTGCACACCACCGAAACCTGGCGAAGGCATCGCCGAGGTCTCCTGCTCACGATCGGGGCAGCACTCGCCGCGGTCGCCCTCGCCCTCGGCATGGGCGCCACCGGCGCCTACGCCGACACCCTCTTCACCGACGACTTCGAGGACGGCAACGCCACCGGATGGACCGCGTCCGGGGGCAGTTGGACGGTCGCCACCGACGGCTCCCGGGTCTACCGACAGTCCGGCACCAGCAGCGACGCCCGGTCGTTGGCCGGTACGGCGAGCTGGACCGACTACTCGGTCCAGGCCACCGTCAAACCGACAGCGTTCAACGGCTCCAACCGCTTCGTCGCGTTGCTGGCCCGGGCGCAGAGCAGCACGAGCTACTACTACCTGGCGCTGCGCAGCAACAACACCATCGAGCTCAAGCGACTCAGCGGCGGCTCCAGCACCACGCTGGACAGCGCCGCGACCACGGTGACGGTCGGCACCGCGTACACGCTGCGGATCGACGTCGCCGGCAGCTCACTGAAGGGCTATGTCAACGGCACGCTGCTGACCGAGGCCACCGACAGCCAGTTCGCCAGCGGCCGGATCGGTGTCGCCACCTTCAACGCCAGCGCGAACTTCGACAACGTGCAGGTCACCAGCGCCACCCCCGGGCCGGACCCGACCGACCCGACGCCGGACCCGCCCGGTGACCCGGGCACGAACGTGGCGGACGGCTGGGCCTCGGTCGACGCCTGGGGTCAGAACGGCACGACCGGCGGGGCCGGCGGCCCGACCGTCACGGTGACCACCGCGGCGCAGTTCATCGCCGAGGCTGCCTCGGCCGGTCCGAAGATCATCCAGGTCAGCGGGCTGATCGCACTGCCCGGCCCGATGCACGAGGTCACCTCGGACAAGACGATCGTCGGGCTGGGCGCCAACTCGGGCTTCACCGGCGGCGGCCTCAACATCGGTCTGCCGATCGACAACGCGGTCACCAGCCCGCCCGCGAACGCCGTGCACAACGTCATCCTGCGAAATCTCAACTTCCGCAACTGGGCCGACGACGCGATGAACGTGCAGATGTTCTCCCACCACATCTGGATCGACCACAACACCTGGACGACCGGCTCGGACGGCGGCCTCGACATCAAGCGCGGCTCGTCGTACGTGACGGTGTCCTACAACCACGCCGACGGCACCGACAAGAACATGCTGCTCGGGCACGACGACGGCAACGCCGCGCAGGACACCGGGCGGCTGAAGGTCTCCTACCACCACAATTTCTTCGACGAGACCCGTCAGCGCAACCCCCGGGTCCGCTTCGGCGACCAGGTGCACGTCTACAGCAACTACTACCTCAACACCGGTGACTACGGGGTCGCCGCGACGGAGAACTCCGGCGTGATCGTGGAGGGCAACTACTTCGAGAACGTCGACGACCCGTACCACCTGGCCGAGGCGTCCTCCGGCCCCGGCCGGCTGGTCGCCCGCAACAACTGCCTCATCAATTCGGGCACGGGTGAGACCGGCGGCAGCGTGACCAACCCGCCGTACGCGTACACCATCACCACCGCCTGCGACATCAAGGCCGTCGTGACCGCGCAGGCCGGGGTCGGCAAGGTCGGCCTGCCGGGCGGGCCGACCAACCCGCCCCCGACGACCCCTCCCCCGACCACTCCTCCACCGACCACCCCACCGCAGACCGGCCTGGTCGGCTGGGCCACCCAGAACGGCGGCACCACCGGCGGCGCGGGTGGTCAGACGGTCACCGTCTCCGACGGCCCGGCGCTCGCCGACGCCCTGGAGTCGGCATCACCGCTGATCATCCGGGTGCAGGGTTCGCTCACCATGCCGGACAAGATGAACGACGTCCGCTCCAACAAGACAGTGCTCGGCGTCGGCAACGCCACGCTGGACAACGGCCTGAACGTCAGCAGCGCCAGCAACGTCATCATCCGTAACCTCACCTTCCGGGGCTGGGACGACGACGCGGTCAACGTGCAGAACTCGCGCAACGTCTGGATCGACCACAACACCTTCGACGGCGGCTACGACGGCGCGTTGGACATCAAGCGGGAGTCCGACTTCGTCACCGTCTCGTGGAACCGGGTCACCAACCACACAAAGAGCATGCTGCTCGGCCACGACGACGGCTTCACCGCCGACATCGGGCACCTGCGGGTGACCTACCACCACAACTGGTTCGACGGCAGCAAGGAGCGCCACCCCCGGGTCCGGTTCGGCGACCCGGTGCACGTGTTCAACAACTACTACTTCGGCGCGGACTACGGCGTCGCGTCCACGATGGGCGCCGGCGTGCTCGTCGAGGGCAACTACTTCGAGAACGTGACCCGGCCGACGGCGGTCGGCTACGCCGAATCGGACCCGGGCGACCTCGTCCAGCGCGACAACGTCTTCGTCAACTCCGGGGCGCCGGAGAGCGCGGGCGACGTCGCGGCCATCCCCTACTCCTACCAACTCGACGCCGCCAGCGGTGTGAAGGCGAGCGTCACCGCAGGTGCCGGCGCCGGACGCATCACGATCTGACCCGTTGCTGGGGCGGCGGTCACCGGACCGCCGCCCCACTCCTGCCGGTGGAGCGGGCCGGTCAGACCGCCCGCACGCTCAGTCCTCCCAACCGAGACGTCGGGCGGCGGCCCGCCACGCCGTCGCGTCGGCGCGCGGCTCGTACCGCACGATCTGTTGGGTCGCGCGCAGCACGGACCGCAGCTCGCCCAGGCCACCACCGATCGCGCCGAGGGCGCGGGCCTGCACCAGTGCGTTGCCCAGGGCGGTGGCCTCGACCGGCCCGGCGAGCACCGGCAGGCCGCAGGCGTCGGCGGTGAGCTGACAGAGCAGGTCGTTGCGGGCGCCGCCGCCGACGACGTGCACCGCGTCGACGTGCCGACCGGAGAGCTGCTGCACTTGCTGGACGGCGCGCCGGTGCGCCAACGCGAGGCTGTCCAGGATGCACCGGACGGTCGCCGCCGGGTGCCCCGGCACCGGCTCGCCGGTGCGCCGACAGGCCTCGGCGATGCGGGCGGGCAGGTCGCCGGGTGGCAGGAAGGCGGGATCGTCCGGGTCCACCACAGATCGGAAGGCCGGCTCGTCGGCCGCCTGACGGAGCAGGGCGGGCAGGTCCGTGGTGCCCCAGGTACGCACCGACTCCTGAAGTGGCCAGAGGCCCATCACGTTACGTAGGTAGCGGAACGTGCCGTCGACGCCGGATTCGTTTGTGAAGTTGGCCCGCCGGCTCGCCTCGGTGAGCACCGGGGCGTCCAGCTCGACGCCGACCAGCGACCAGGTGCCGCACGAGATGTAGGCGAAGTGCTCACCCACCGCCGGCACTCCCACCACGGCCGAGGCCGTGTCGTGCGATCCCACCGCCACCACCTCGGGAGTTCCGGGCAGATCGAGCGTGGGCAGCACGGGGCCCATCCGGGTGCCCGGCTCGCGCAGCGGCGGGAACAGCTCGCCGCGGATCCCCGCGTCGGCCATCAGGTCCGTGGCCCAGGCGCGGCGACGCAGGTCGTACAGCTGGGTGGTGGAGGCGTTGGTGACCTCGGCGCCGATCACACCGGTGAGCCAGTAGGCGATGAGATCCGGGATCAGCAGGAGCCGGTGCGCGGCCTCCAGCTGAGGCGTTCCGGCGGCCGCGACGAGCTGGTAGAGGGTGTTGAACGGCAGGTGTTGCAGCCCGGTCGTGGCATACAGCCGCGCCGGGCCGAGCTGCTCCGCCACCCGGTCGCCGACGCCCTCGGTGCGCCCGTCGCGGTAGTGCACCGGGTTGCCGAGCAGAGCGCCGGTGGCGTCGAGCAACCCGTAGTCCACCGCCCAGGTGTCGATGCCGAGACCGGCGACCGGACCGGCGGAGCGCAGTCCCTCCAGGACACCCCGGTAGAGCGCCAGGACGTCCCAGTGCAGGGTGCCCGCCACCCGCACCGGATCGTTGCGGAACCGGTGCGCCTCGGCCAGTTCCAGCGTCTCCGGTCCGACACGCGCGAGCATCACCCGGCCGCTGGACGCGCCCACGTCCACGGCGGCCAGTCGCACGGCGGTCATCAGCGCAGGAAGGCCGCGGCGACCCCGGCGTCCACCGGGATGTGCAGCCCCGTGGTGTGCGACAGCTCGCCGCCGGTGAGCACGAAGACGGCGTTGGCGACGTGCTCGGGCAGCACCTCGCGCTTGAGCAGCGTGCGCTGGGCGTAGAACTCGCCCAACTTCTCCTCCGGCACGCCGTAGACGGCGGCCCGCTGCGCACCCCAGCCCCCGGCGAAGATGCCGGAACCGCGGACCACCCCGTCCGGGTTGACTCCATTGACCCGGATGCCGTGGCCGCCGAGTTCGGCGGCGAGCAGGCGGACCTGGTGCGCCTGGTCGGCCTTGGCCGCGCCGTACGCCACGTTGTTCGGGCCGGCGAACAGCGAGTTCTTGCTGGAGATGTAGACGATGTCCCCGCCCATCCCCTGCGCGAGCAGCACCCGCGCGGCCTCCCGCGAGACGAGGAAGGAACCCTTGGCCATCACGTCGTGCTGGACGTCCCAGTCCGCCTCGGTCGTCTCCAGCAACGACCTGGACAGCGAGAGCCCGGCATTGTTCACGATCAGGTCCACCCCACCGAAGGCGAGCACCGCGTCGCGCAGGGCATCCGCGACAGCCGTACCGTCGCTGACATCGACCGCGACGGCGACCGCCACGTCGGTGCCGCCGATCTCCGTGGCGACGGCGCCGGCCGCCTCGGCGTCGCGGTCGGCGACCACGACACACGAGCCCTCCGCGGCGAGCCGGTGGGCGATGGCCCGGCCGATGCCGGAGCCACCACCGGTGACGAACGCGACCCGCGTGGCGAGGGCCTTCGGCTTCGGCATGCGCTGAAGCTTCGCCTCTTCCAGTGCCCAGTACTCGATCCGGAACTTCTCGGCCTCGTCGATCGGCGCGTAGCGCGACACGGACTCCGCGCCGCGCATCACGTTGATGGCGTTGACGTAGAACTCGCCGGCGACCCGGGCGGTCTGCTTGGTCGCACCGAAACTGAACATGCCCACGCCCGGCACCAGCACGATTGCCGGGTCGGCGCCACGCATCGCGGGGCTGTCCGGGCCGGCGTGCCGGTCGTAGTAGGCGCGGTAGTCGTCACGGTAGGCGGCGTGCAGCTCGGCGAGGCGGGCGAGCACGGCCTCGATCGGGGCGGTGGGCGGCAGGTCGAGCACCATCGGACGGACCTTGGTCCGCAGGAAGTGGTCCGGGCAGGAGGTGCCGAGGGCCGCGAGCGCGCTGTGCTTCTCCCGCGCGACGAAGTCGAGCACCACGTCACTGTCGTCGAAGTGGCCCACCTGCGACCGGTCGGTGGACGCCAGGCCCCGCAGCACCGGGAACAGCGCCGCCGCCCGACGCCGACGTTGGTCCGGTGGCAGCGGCTCGTAGCCGGCGATGACCGGACCGAGCGGTTCGGCCCGACCCCGCTGGTCGAGGAACGCCTGTGCGTCCCGGATCATCTCCAGCGAGTTGCGCTCGCACTCGTCGCTGGTCGCGCCCCAGGCCGTGATGCCGTGGCCGCCGAGGATCACACCGACGGCGCGCGGGTTGGCCCGCGCCACCGCGGCGATGTCGAGGCCGAGTTGGAAGCCGGGCCGCCGCCAGGGGACCCACAGCACCCGGTCGCCGAAGATCTCCTTGGTCAGCTCCGGCCCGTCCGCTGCGGCGGCGATCGCGATCCCGGCGTCGGGGTGCAGGTGGTCGACGTGCGCGGCGTCGACGAGGCCGTGCATGGCGGTGTCGATGGACGGCGCGGCACCGCCCCGGCCGTGCAGGCAGTAGTCGAAAGCGGCGACCATCTCGTCCTCCCGCTCCACGCCGGGGTAGACGTCGACGAGGGCGCGGAGTCGGTCCAGCCGCAGCGCGGCCAACCCGGACGGAGTGAGCGTGCCGAGGTCACCGCCGGAGCCCTTGACCCAGAGCAGCTCGACCGGAGCGCCGGTGACCGGGTCGGTGGCCGCGCCCTTGGCAGAGGTGTTGCCCCCGGCGTAGTTCGTCGTGGTCGGGTCTGCGCCGAGCCGGTTGCTGCGCGCGATCAGCGCCTGAACCTCGGGTTGCATCGTCCTCACGTCCCCAGTCTGCGTATCTGTGTATGCCGGTCAGGCGCCCCAGCCGGCCTGCTGGCCGTCGGCGCGCTCGGCGCGGATCCTGTCGAAGTAGCCGGAGCGGGCGTACGCGGCCATCGGGTCCGGATCCAGGCCCGACTCCGCGCGCAGGTCGGCGAGCAGCGGCCGGACGTCGGTGTTGTACGCGTCCATCAGCACGGCGTTGGCGGCGAGCACGTCACCGCCGCGCTGTGCGGCGGCCAGTGCGCCCGCGTCGACGAGCAGCGCCTTCGCCGTGGCCTCCTGCACGTTGAGCACGGAGCGGATGATGGCGGGGATCTTCGCCTCGATGTTGTGGCACTGGTCGAGCATGAACGCGATGCCGGCCTCCGGTGCCAGTGCGTCGCCACGCACGATCTCGTACATGATCCGGAACAGCTGGAACGGATCCGCCGAGCCGACCATCAGATCGTCGTCGGCGTAGAAGCGCGAGTTGAAGTCGAACGCGCCGAGCTTCCCGACGCGCAGCAGGAACGCCACGATGAACTCGATGTTCGTACCCGGGGCGTGGTGGCCGGTGTCGATGACCACCTGCGCCTTCGGACCCAGCTCCAGGCAGTGCGCGTACGCGGTGCCCCAGTCCGGCACGTCGGTGCTGTAGAACGCCGGCTCGAACAGCTTGTACTCCAGCAGCAGCCGCTGGTCGTCGCCGAGCCGGTCGTAGGTCTCGCGCAGCGCCACCGCGAGCCGGTCCTGCCGGGCACGGATGTCGTCCTGGCCCGGGTAGTTGGTGCCGTCGGAGAACCAGAGCTTCAGGTCACGGGAGCCGGTGCGGTCCATGATGTCCACACACTCGAGCAGGTGGTCGATGGCCTTGCGGCGTACCCCCGGATCCGGGTTGGTGACGCTGCCCAGCTTGTAGTCGTTGTCCTGGAACACGTTGGCGTTGATCGCGCCCAGGGCGACACCACGCTCCCCCGCGTACGCGGCAAGCTCGGCGTAGTCGTCGACCCGGTCCCACGGGATGTGCAGCGCCACAGTCGGTGCGATGCCCGTGAGCTGGTGTACGACCGCCGCATCGGCGACCTTCTCGTACGGATTACGCGGCACCCCCTCCTGCGGGAAGACCTTGAACCGGGTTCCGGAGTTGGCGTACGCCCAGGATGGCGTCTCGATCCGCTGGGACCGCAGAGCCTGCTTGACCCGTCCGAGGGTCTGCGTGTCGGGCAGCGTCATGGTGTCTCTCCCGTCGGCTTTCCGGTCGGTGCACGGCGTGCGCCGGCACCGACCGGAAGGGCGCTCAGAACTGGAACTGGTCGATGTTGTTCTTGTCGAACACGGTGGGCGGGCCGAGGATGACCACCCCGTCCTTCGCGACGGTGAACTCGCCGAGCTTGCCGGCCTTGAACTTGTCGCCCTCGGCGCCGGTGATCTGACCGGAGGCCAGGGCCGCACCGGCGTACGCGGCGAGGTAGCCGAGGTCGGCCGGGCTCCACAGGGCGAACGCGTCGACGGTGCCGTCCTTGACGTACTGGCGCATCTGGTTCGGCGTGCCCAGGCCGGTCAGCTTGACCTTGCCCTTGTACTGCGACCCGCTGAGGTAGCGGGCGGCGGCGGCGACACCGACGGTGGTGGGCGAGATGATGCCCTTGAGGTTCGGGTACGACTGCAGCAGACCCTGGGTCTCCTGGAAGGACTTCTGATCGTCGTCGTTGCCGTACGCCACGGTGACCAGCTTGATCTTGCTGTACTCGGGCTTCGCCAGCTCGGTCTTCATCAACGCGATCCAGGCGTTCTGGTTGGTCGCGTTGGCGGTGGCGGAGAGGATCGCGACCTCGCCGGCACCGCCGATCTGCTCCGAGATGAGTTTGACCTGGTTCTCCGCGATGCCCTCGGCGGTGACCTGGTTGACGAAGACCTGGCGGCACTCCGGCTTGGTGTCCGAGTCGAAGGTGACGATCTTCGCGCCGGCCGCCTTCGCCTGGTTCAGCGCCCCGCAGATCGCGTTCGGGTCGTTGGCCGAGGTGACGATCACGTCCATGCCCTGCTGAGACAGGGTGTTGATGTAGCTGACCTGGGACGAGGCGCTGGCCTCGGAGGGGCCGACCTCCTTGAACTCACCCTTGATCTCGGTGACCGCGTCCTTGCCGCCGTTGTCCGAGACCGTGAAGTACGGGTTGTTGAGCTGCTTCGGCAGGAAGGCGATCTTGAGACCTTCGCGGAGAGCGGCGTTGGGATTGGCGGCGCCGCTCGCCTGGTTGCCGGCGCCGGCGTCGTTGTCGGTGTCGTCCCGGGTGGTGCCGCCACAGGCCGTGGCGCTGAGGAGCAGTGCGGCGATAGTGAGGCTGGTGGCCCCGACGCGGAGCCCTCTGCGGTACGCGGACATCGTCATCCTTCCAGGGGTGGTTGGTGCGCGGGGGACGTCACGACGCGGCGGGCTGCCGCTGTCGTCGACGGTGCAGCCGGGCGCGGACGTCCGCGACGGCGTTGGGCAGTACGACGGATGCGACGAGCAGGGTGCCGGTGACGATCGTCAGCGCGTTGGCGTCGACGTCGGCGAGTTGCAGCGCGTTGCGCAGGACTCCGAGGAGCAGGACGCCGGCCAGCACACCGAGCAGAGCACCTCGGCCGCCGAAGATCGAGACACCGCCGAGCAGGACAGCGGTCACCACTGTCAACTCCAGGCCGGTGGCGTTGTCGCCGCGGGCGCTGGCATAGCGCAGGGTCCAGAAGATGCCGACCAGCCCGCAGACGGCACCCGAGACCACGAAGAGCCAGAACTTCGTCCGGGCGACCGAGACGCCGGTGAACGTGGCGGCCTGGTCGTTGTTGCCCATGGCGTAGAGCGCCCGGCCGGCCGGTGTGGCGTGCAGCACGACCGCGAAGACCACCGCGAGCAGCAGCAGCGGCACGACCACTACCGGAACGGAGGTGCCGGGGATGTTGCGCACGACGGCGGCCGTCCAGTCGGCTGGGAAGTCCGCGACGGCCTGGTCGCCGAGCACGACGAAGGACAGCCCGCGGTAGAGGGCGAGCGTGCCGATGGTGACCGCCAGCGACGGCAGGCCGAAGCCGGTGACGAAGAGCCCGTTCACCGCGCCGAGCACGGCGCCGAGCAGCACCACGAGGACGCAGATCAATTCCAGGGACAACCCGCTGGAGAGCCAGAGCTGGCCCATCAGGGTGCTGCACAGGCCCACCATGCTGGCGACGGAGAGGTCGATCTCGCCAGTGATCACGATCAGGGTCATCGGTAGCGCGATGAGCGCCAGCGGCACCAGATCGAGCAGCAGGAACTGGGCATTGCGACCGGTGGCGAAATTCTCCACGGTCAGGCCGGCGAGCAGCACGACCACCACGAGCGCGGCCACGATCACCGCGTCCCAGGAACCGAGCAGCCCGCGCAGGCTGGCGACACGGCCCGCGGCGGGCTCGGCCTCGGCGGTGGGCGGTGCCGCGTACAGGCTGTCATGCGCCATGGGCGCTTCTCCCTCGGAGCCGGGCCGCCACCCGCAGGGCCAGGAGCCGGTCCAGCCCGATGGCGGCAAGGATGAGTGCGCCGACCACGGCCTGCTGCCAGAACGGGTCGATGCGCAGAACGGCGAGCGAGCTACCGATCGTGGTCAGCAGCACGGCGCCGAGCGCCGCGCCGTAGGCACTGCCACTGCCGCCGAAGATCGCCACTCCGCCAACCACGGCCGCGGCGACGACCTGGAGCTCCAGGCCGGTGCCGGCGGCCGCGTCGAGGGTGCCGAACCGGGCCGCGTACAGCACGCCGGCGAGCCCGGCGAGCGCTCCGCTGGCCACGAAGACGGTGAACACCCGCCGCCCCACCGGGATGCCGGAGAGCCGGGCGGCGGCCGGTTCGGAGCCGATCGCGTACAGCTCCCGGCCGCTGCGGTAGGAGCGCAGGTAGAAGCCGACGGCGACGACGACGACCAGCGCGACGAGGAAGAGCACGGGTACGCCGAACACCGTCTGGTTGCCCAGCCGCAGGAACGACTGTGGCATGTCGGCGGCGTTGATCTGCCGCCCGGACGCCCAGTAGTAGTCGACGCCCCGGAAGACGTAGAGGGTGCCGAGGGTGATGACCAGGGCGGGCACCCGGGCCACCGCGATCAGGCCGCCGTTGACAACCCCGCACAGCGCGCCCAACGCGACACCGAGGACGAGCGCCACCGGCCACGGGGTGCCGGGGGCGGAGACGAACAGCGTGCCGGTGGCGAAGGCGACCAGGCCCAGGATCGAGCCGACGGAGAGGTCGACGTTGCGGGTGACGATGACCAGGGTCTGACCGACCGCCAGGATCACCAGGATCGCGCAGCCCAGCAGGAGGTCCTTGACGCTCTGGCCGCTCAGGAATCGGTCGTTGCGCAGGGTCGTGACCAGGACCAGCAGGCCGAGCGCGATCAGCAGGCTCAGCTCGCGTACGGCCAGCAGCCGCTCGGTGAAACCACGGCGCTGCCGGCCGGGGTCGGTCGGGGCGTGCTCGGCGGTCTGGTCGGGCGCAACAGCGCCGGTGCGGCTCATGCGCTCGCTCCTTGACCGGTGGCGGCGAACATGATGGAGGTCTCGTCCGCCTCGGCCCGGGGCAGCTCGCGGACCAGTCGCCCCTCGTGCATGACGAGAACCCGGTCGGCCATGCCGAGCACCTCGGGCAGTTCACTGCTGATCATCAGGATGGCCAGCCCCTCGCCGGCCAGCTCGGAGAGCAGGCGGTGCACCTCGGACTTGGTCCCGACGTCGATGCCACGGGTGGGTTCGTCGATGATCAGAACCCGTGGTTCGGTGGCCAGCCACTTGGCGAGCACGACCTTCTGCTGGTTGCCCCCGGAGAGGGTCGCCACGGGCGCCCCGAGCCGGGCGCCCTTCACCTGTAGCCGCCGTGTCCAGCGGTGGGCCTCGGACCGCTCGGCGCTCCCGAACAGGAGGCCCATTTGGCTCAATGCCCGGCGGCGGGCCAGGGTGGCGTTGCGCTCCACCGACAACTCCATCACCAGGCCCTGCTGTCGACGGTCCTCGGGGACCAGCGCCATGCCGGCGGTGATCGCCCGGCCCGGGTTCCCGGCCGGGACGGCCCGGCCGGCCACCAGCACCTCACCCGTGTCGTACCGGTCGACGCCGAAGATGGCGCGGGCGACCTCGCTGCGCCCGGCCCCGACCAGCCCGGCGAGGGCGACGATCTCCCCACCCCGGACGGAGAACGACACGTCGGCGAAGACTCCGGCCCGGGTCAGCCCACGGACTTCGAGGAGCGTGTCCCGCAGTTCGGCGTCCTGCTTCGGGTAGAGCGAGGAGACGTCCCGACCGACCATGCGCCGCACCACCTCGTCGACGCTGAGGTCCGCGGCGGGGTCGCTGGAGACCCAGGCACCGTCGCGGAGCACGGTGATGCGGTGGCACAGGTCGAACACCTCGTCGAACCGGTGCGAGATGAACAGCACCGCGGCTCCGCGCTCGCAGAGCGACCGGGTGACCGCGAACAGGCGTTCGACCTCCACACCGGACAGTGCGGCCGTGGGCTCGTCCATGACCAGGACCCGGGCGTCGAAGGAGATCGCCTTGGCGATCTCGACGAGTTGCTGGTCGGCGATCGAGAGCCCCCGAGCGGGGCGGGTCGGGTCGATCCGGACGCCCAGCCGTTGGAACAGTGTCGCCGCGTCGCGGTTCATCGTCGCGGTGTCGATGCGGCGCAGACGGCGAAGTGGTTGCCGGCCCATGAAGATGTTCTCCGCCACCGACAGGTCCGGGAAGAGCGTCGGTTCCTGGTAGATGACGGCGATGCCGGCGGCCCGGGCGTCACCGGGGCCGCGAAGGCGCAGCGGCTGCCCGCCGAGGGTCATCTCGCCGGAGTCCGGATCGTGTGCCCCGGCCAGGATCTTCACCAGTGTGGACTTGCCGGCGCCGTTCTCGCCGACCAGGGCGTGCGCCTCGCCGGAGTGCAGCGCCAGGCGCACCCCGCGCAGCGCGGCGACGGCCCCGAAGGACTTCGTCACGCCGTCGAGTACCAGCAGCGGACCGCGGTCCGTGTCCGGTGCTTCGGCGGTCATCCGACCTCCTCCTGAATCGTTTCACGCATCGACATGGACCGTATGGGGCGGCCTTCGAGAGCGTCAAGAGTTTCACTGCCATTTCTCCCCTGTTGCCACACCGCGTCGAATAGATGAAACGTTTTAGCCGCTATAGACTGCCGGGCGAACCCGGTCAGCTCGGGCCGCGACCACCGCACCAGGCATTGAGGGAGTCATGGGCACGGCGAACATCAAAGAGGTCGCCCGGCACGCCGGCGTCTCCCTCGGCACCGTGAGCAACGTGCTCAACCGGCCCGACACGGTCGCCCCCGCCACCCGCCAGCGGGTACTCGACGCAATCACCACCCTCGGTTACGTCCGCAACGACTCCGCGCGTCAACTCCGTGCCGGGCACAGTCGCACCGTCGCCATCGTGGTGCTGGACGTGGCCAACCCGTTCTTCACCGACGTCGTGCGGGGCGCCGAACAGGTGATCGAGGAAGCCGGCGCCATGCTCGTCGTCTGCAACAGTGGCGAGGACAGCGCCCGGGAGCGCCGCCACCTGGAGTTGCTGGAGGAGCAGCGGGTCCGCGGCGTCCTCATCACCCCGGTCGGTCACGGCCCCCAGCCCAACCTGGACAAGCTCATCGACCGGGGCATCCCGGTGGTGCTGGTGGACCGGGGCACTGGCCGCGCGAACCGCTGCTCGGTGGCGGTCGACGACGTCCTCGGTGGCCGACTCGCCATGGACCACCTGCTGGACCAGGGCCATCAGCGCATCGCCTACCTCGGTGGCCCGGTCTCCATCGCCCAGGTCGCCGACCGGCACGCCGGAGCCGCCGCAGCGCTGAAGGAAACCGGCGGCACCGCCGAACTCCGGGTGGCGGTCACCAGCAGCCTGACCGTCGCCGCCGGCCGACGTGCCGCCGAGGATCTGCTGGCCCTACCGGCCCGGCAGCGCCCCACCGCCGTGTTCTGCGCCAACGACCTGCTCGCTCTCGGCGTACTCCAGGAACTGACCGCGCGTGGGCTGCGGGTGCCGGCCGACGTGGCCATCGTCGGCTACGACGACATCGAGTTCGCCGACGCGGCGGCGGTGCCGCTGTCGTCGGTACGCCAGCCCCGCGACCAACTCGGACGCACCGCGGCGGAGCTATTGCTGGACGAGGCCGATTCCGGCGACACGCACCGGCACCGGCACGTGGTGTTCCAGCCCGAGCTGGTCGTCCGCCGATCCAGCGACCAGCCCCGACGCACCCGACGCTGATTCACGAACCCGCGGGCCGGCCGGCGCGGGTCGCCCGGCCGGGGTCAGGCCGCCGGGCCGGGCATCGCCCAGACGTCGGCGATCGACGGGTCGTAGCCGGTCCCGGTGTCCTCGTACCGCACCCGCACGACACCGTCCCGGGTCGCGTCCGGCAGGTTGACGACGAACTGGTAGCTGACCGTGCCGGGCCCGCCCGCCGTGCGCTGCCACGAGCGCGTGTGCGCCACCACCCCGTCCACGACCACCTGGTAGTCCTTGAGCTGAGGCCCGTCGTACGTCTCGACAGAGCGCAGCGCGAACGGTTCACCGGGCCGGACCGCGAGATCGAACTCGAACCAACCGCCGGGGCGGGTCACGTCGGTGTACCGGCGGGTCAGCCCGGCCTCGGTGCTGGTGCCCGAGTAGGTGGAGGCGGTGAGGCGGTGGGCCTGCTCGGACGCCGCGACGCCGAGGTCGACGTGGTCGTAGGCGTCCGTCGGTGGGACGACCGCGAAGGAGTAGGAGCCGGACCCGATCTCGTACACGGCGACCGCGCCGTCCATCCGGACGAACCGCACCCCGTCGGCCTGCTCGGCCGGCCGGTCGCCCTCGGTGACCGCCTCGCGTCCGGGTGCCGGGAAGCGCACCGTCGCCGTGGTGTTCGCCGGCAGGGTGAGGCGCAGCCGCATGTCGCCGCGCGCGTCGAGGTCCCAGTCGCTGCCGATCGTCCCGTACGCCGAACGGTACGACGCCTTGGCCGAGGTGAGGTTGCCGCCCGACTGGGGGGCGAACGTGACGTGCGCGTACCCGGGGTTGGTGGCGTCGTGCTGGATGCCCGCGACGGTCCGGTACATCCAGTCGCCCACCGCTCCGTACGCGTAGTGGTTGAAGGAGTTCATCCCCACGTCGCCGAAGCTGCCGTCGGGTTTGATCGAGTCCCAGCGCTCCCAGATCGTGGTCGCGCCCTTGGCGATCTCGTAACCCCACGACGGGTAGGTGTCGTTGAGCAACAGCCGGTAGGCGACGTCGAGATGCCCGGTGTCACTCAACGTCGGCAGCAGGTCCGGTGTGCCGAGGAAGCCGGTGGAGAGGTGCCAGTCGTGCCGTTGCACGTTGGCGACCAGCCGGTCGGCGGCCCTGGCCCGCAGCGGGTCGGTCAGCAGGCCCATGCCGATGGCCAGCACGTACCCGGTCTGGCTGTCGCCCTGCACTGTCCCGTCGGCCGCGACGTAGGTGTTGACGAACGCCTGGGTGATGGCCCTGGACAGCGCGGCGTAGCGGGTCGCGTCGGCGTCGCGCCCGATGGCCGCGGCCAACTCCCCCAGCAGCCGGATGCTGTACGCGTAGTAGGCGGTGCCGACCACCCCTGCCGGCGTCGGGTCGTCGAGGTTGAGCCAGTCCAGGTACGGGCCGGCATTGGTCCGCAGGTTGCCCGAGCTGGTGCTCTCCAGCCAGGACGCGTACCGCACCATCGACGAGTAGTGCTCCTCGATCACCCGGGTGTCGCCGTAGCGCTGCCACAGCGCGTACGGCACTGTGATCCCGGCGTCCGCCCAGCCCGTCGCGCCGTCCCCACAGCAGGCGCGCGGCGCGACGTCGGGGTACGCGCCGTTGGCCGACTGCGCGTCGCGCAGGTCCTGCAACCACTTGCTGAGGAACGTCAGGCTGTCCATGTTGAACGTCGCGGTGTCGGCGAAGACGTTGATGTCGCCGGTCCAGCCGAGCCGCTCGTCGCGGGCCGGGGTGTCGGTCGGGATGGACAAGAAGTTGCCGCGCTGCCCCCAGGTGATGTTGCTGTGTAGCCGGTTCACCATGGCGTTGGAGGTCTGGAACTCGCTGGTCAGCTCCCCGTCGGTGTGCATCACCAGGCCGGTGACCGAGGACAGGTCGGGGGTGCCCGGATAGCCGGTCAGCTCGACGTAGCGGAAGCCGTGGAAGGTGAAGGTCGGCTCGTAGACCTCGGCGCCACCACCCCGCAGGGTGTAGAGGTCGGTGGCCCGGGCCGACCGCAGGTTGGCGGTGTACGCGGTGCCGTTCGGGTTGAGCACCTCGGCGTGCCGGATACGGACCGTCGAACCGGCCGGGCCGTTGACCCTCAGCCGCACCTTGCCCACCATGTTCTGGCCGAGGTCGAAGATCCAGGTGCCGGGGGTGGGCTGGGTCAGCACCCGGGCCGGCAGCTCCTGCGTGACCCGCACCGGCGGGTCGACCTGGGCGACGATCTTGTCGGTGGCGTCGACGTCGTCGACGGTGGCGGGCTTCCAGGCCGCGTCGTTGAAGCCGGGCTGGTTCCAGCCGGCCGGCAATCGCCGCGCGTCGTACGTCTCACCGTGGATCAGGTCGCTCTGCAGGAACGGCCCGGCCGTGGCGCGCCACGAACCGTCGGTGTTGACCGTCGCGCTGCGACCGTCGGTGTAGTCGATGCGCAGTTGCGCGCTCAGGTGCGGCCGGGAGCCGTAGTTGTCGGTGCCGAACCAGGCGATGCTGCCCGCGTACCAACCGTCGCCGAGCAGGGCGCCGAGGGCGTTGTCACCCGGGCGGAGCTGGCCGGTCACGTCGTACGTCTGGTACTGCACCCGCTTGTGGTAGTCGGTCCAGCCGGGTGCCAGCTCGTGGTCGCCGACCCGCTGACCGTTGAGGGAGAGTTGGTAGACACCGAGCGCGGTGGCGTAGATCCGGGCGCGGGCGACCGTACCGTCGACCCGGAAGCCCCGTCGCAGCAACGGGTTCGCGTCCAGCGCGACGAGCATGGCCTCGGTGTCGCCGCCGACCCGCAGGCCGGCCGCGGTGGCCGTGCCGGCCCCGAACGGGTTCACCCCGTCGGTGAGCGGAGCCGCGAAGAGTGTCTGACCGCCGCTGGTCACCGAGAAGGCGGAGAAGACGCCGGACTCCAGCCCGTTGGTCCGCAGGCCGACCGAACCGGTCTGGTGGGCGGTGCTGGTGGTGACGTCGACCTGGGTGCCGTCGACCCAGGTGGTGATGGTGTTCCCGGCCGCCGTGATGCGCAGGGTGTGCGGCGTCGTCAGCCTGTCGGCCGGTACGACACCGCCGAGCGGCACCTCCTTGAGCACGGTCCAGGCACCGTTGACCCGGGCGTGCGGGCGCAGCTTGGCGCTGCCGCCGGTGATGGAGAACTGCCACATGTACGCGTTGCCCGCGCCACGGGCGCGCAGGAAGATCCCGGCCGCGTCGCGTTCCAGCCGGACCGTCGTCTGCACCGTGTAGTCGGTCCAGGATTCGGTGGGCGACGGCAACCCGATCCAGTTGGCCTGCCAGCCGGCCCCACCCTGCACGCCGGTTTCCCAGAACGTCGGCGTGCTCCACCCGGAGGCGTTGCCGGCGGTGTCCCAGACCTGGACCTGCCAGGCGTAGCGGGTCCGTGGCCGCAGGGCCGGCCCGGCGTACGGGACGAGGGCGCTCTGCCGCGACCGGACCCGGCCGCTGTCCCAGACGTCGGGGGCGCCGAGGCGGTCCGCGCCGGTGGCGACACGCACCTGGTAGGACTCCTGGACCACGCCCCGGGTGGTGGCGTCGATCCGCCAGCCGAGGCGGGGGCGCGCCACGTCCAGGCCGATCGGCGCGGTGGCCCGTTCGGCGGTCAGGTCGGTCGCCGTCAACGCTGCGGCGGCCGGCGCGGCGGTCGCCGAGTGCGGTGCCACCATCGGCGTCAGGCCAGTCAGCAGCACGAGAAGTGCGGAAAGTGCGGCGTGACGCCGCGAGGTGCGCATCATTCTTGGCCCTCATCCTTCTCTGCACGGCGTGGCGGCAGCGGTCGGCCTCCGGTTAATGAATCGTTTCAGATAGCCTAGGCGCTCGTCATGGTCAAGTGAAGACGTTGACGGCGATGAATCCGATCCCGCCGGACGTGTGGTGATCGACGACCGACACCAGCGGTGGAAACTGTTATCCCGGTACGACCGGTCAGTCTCCTGAGGGGAGGCTGTAGCGGATCTTCCGCCAGTCCCCACGACAGGTAGCGGTACGACCACATGAAGGAGTCGAGACGATGCGCGGATCCGGTCCGGATGGAGCCGTCACACCAGGGGTTACCCGGGGCGCCCACGCGGAACCCCGGCGCGGTCTGCTCGGCCGCCTCCCGATCGGCGCGAGGCGGCTGCTGTGGCCGCTCCTCGTGGCCGCCGTGGTCGCCGTACTGGTGACGGGTGTGATCGTCGTGGTGCAGCCGACCGGGCCAACGCCCGCCCCGGCGGCGACGCAGGCGCTCGACGCGCCGCCGCCCGCGAGCCCGCAGCCCGGCGCGCCCAGCGCGACCACGCCCGCCGCCACCACGAGCCCCGCGCGGGCGACCCCGACCCCGACGCCGACGGCGAAGCCGACAACCGGGCGGCCGGTCGCTCCGGCGGCCCCGGCGGCGACCTCGAAGCGCAAGGGCGTCGGGGTGTGGACCTTCGACGGCGTCAGCCAGGCGCTGGCGAACTCCGGGGCGAGTTGGTACTACACCTGGGACGTGGCCCACTCGGGCGTCACCAGCCCGAAGGGCGCCGAGTTCGTCCCGATGATCTGGGGGGCGAAGAGCGTCACCGCCACAAACCTGCAACAGGCCAAGAAGAACGGCAGCTACCTCCTCGGGTTCAACGAGCCGGACCTGAAGGGTCAGGCGGAGATGACCGTCGAGCAGGCGTTGGAGCTGTGGCCGCAGTTGCAGGCCACCGGCCTTCCGCTGGGCAGCCCGGCGGTGGCCTGGGGCGGCGACCGGCCAGGAGAATGGCTCGACCGGTTCATGGCCGGGGCGAAGCAGCGCGGCTACCGCGTCGACTTCATCGCCCTGCACTGGTACGGCGGCGACTTCACCACCGCCAACGCGGTCAACCAGCTCAGGTCGTACCTCCAGGCGGTGCACGACCGGTACAAGCTGCCGGTCTGGCTCACCGAGTTCGCCCTGATCGACTTCTCCAACGGCGTCCGCTTCCCCACCCAGGCACAGCAGGCCGCGTTCCTCACCGCGGCGACCCGGATGCTGGGTGGGCTGTCCTGGCTACAGCGGTACGCGTGGTTCGGCCTGCCCGCCACCGACAAGGACCAGACCGGCCTGTTTCGCACCGGCAGCACGGCGACCGCCGTCGGCCGCGCCTACCAGGCGGCACGCTGATCTACCTCGGGTCGACGTGGTTCCGCCAGGAGTGCTGCGGCTCGTACCCCAGCACCCGACGGGCCTTGTCGATGCTGAGCAGCGTCTCGTGCTCACCCAGCTCCTTACGGATCTCGACACCCGGGTAGACCTCGGCCATCAGGCTGGCGCTGGACCTGGTCATGACGGTGTCGGCGTTGGCGATGACGAAGACGTCGGCACCGGGCTGGTCGTGCGCGAGCGCGCGCTCGACCGCCTGGGCCCCGTCGCGGGCGTCGATGTAGCCCCACAGGTTCCACCGGCGCAGCTGCGGGTCGGCGTCGAACGAGGGGAACGGCGCGTAGTCCTCGACGTCCATCACGTTGGAGAAGCGCAGCCCCACCATGACCAACTCCGGGTCCCACCGGCAGAAGTGCCGGGCCATCTCCTCCTCCAGGGCCTTGTTCAACGAGTACGTCGACTCGGGCCGTGGCGCGTACTCCTCGTCCACCGGCGCGTACGGCGGCGGGGTGTCGAACGGCAGCCCGAGCACCGTCTCGCTCGACGCCCACACAACCCGCTTGATCCCGGCCGCCCGGGCCGCGGCGAACACGTTGTACGTCGCGGCCGAGTTGTTCGCGAACGTCGTCGCGTTCGACATCAGCCCGGGGGCCGGGATCGCGGCGAGGTGCACGACCGCGTCGACGCCGCCCGCGTGCTCGTCGGCGCCCCCGGTGAACGCCTCCACCACCTGCCCGTAGTCGGTCAGGTCGACCAGCAGGAACTCGCCGTTCACGTCGCGTGGGTCTCGGCCACCGACGCGGTCCACCGCCAGCACGTCGACGCCCACGGCGCGCAGGTGGGCGACCACGGCACGGCCGAGCTTGCCGGTGGCACCGGTGACGACGACACGCCTGGGCAGTACGGAATCGCTCATGCTGACATCTTCTCCGGCGAGGCGCGACGCCCCGGACGCGGGTGCGGACCGACCCCTCCGAACAGCGGCACGACCCGACGCCGGACACCACCACGCCGTTCACGCCGTAGGCAGCCAGCCGAGGGTCCTCATCGTGGAGAGGCTGGTCGCCTTGAGGCCACCGGCGGAGACGGTCCAGAGCACTCCGTCGACCACCAGTGACCGGCGGATCTGCGTCAGACCCTCGGGATCTGTCGTGTCCGGCGTGTGGTCGACCGTGCCGACCTCGGTGAACCCGCCGTCGCCGGCTCGCAGGGCCACGGCCACGTTGCTCGGCCGACCCGCGCCGTAAGCGGTCAGTGGGACCACGACCAGGCGTTCTGCCGGCCAGTACAGGAACGCGTGCGGGTCGAACTCCGCCTCGGAGTGCCCCTGCTTGACGTGATACTGGGCGACCCGGGTCGGCTTGGCCGGGGAGGAGACGTCGAAGAGCGAGAGCTGGGTGCCCTGGATACGGCCCTGGCCGGACGCCTCCTGCCCGACACCGAGCAGCCGTCCTTCGCCGGCCGGATGCAGGTACGCCGAATACCCGTTGATCTTCAGTTCGCCGGTCACCTTCGGCGCCCCCGGATCACGCAGATCGACTGTGTAGAGCGGGTCGGTCTGCCGGAAGGTGACAACGTAGCCGGTGCCGCCGAGGAACCGTACCGCGTATATCCGTTCCCCCTTGCCCAGCCCGGTGACCTTCCCGACCTGGGTCAGCGCCGTGCCGTCGGCACGCAGGACATACACGCTGGACGTCGAGTTCGGCCTGTCGCCCCATGTACGGCCACTGGTGGTGGCCACTCTCAGATGCCCGTCCCACTCGGACATGGCGTACTGGTTCACGAGCCAGCCCGGTACGGACGCGGCGGCGACGTATCGCGGGGCACCGGTGCCAGTGACGTCGAACTGGTAGATCTCGGTGGTCTCGTCCCTGGGATCCGGTGCGACGTTCCGCGCGGTCAGACTCGGCAGCACCCGCCAGCGCTGATCGTTGGCGACGTACAGCCGGGGTCCGTTGCTGTAGACGGTGTCGCCGTCGGCGATCACGGTGACCGGGTCGCCAGCACCGAGCGCGGCCGCACCGAGGTCGAAGCTGAGCACTGTCACCAGCGACGTGCCGGAGTAGACGGCCGGCCGGCTCACCCGTTCGCAGCCGACCCGTCCGGCGCTGGTTCGCCCGCCGGAGGTGACCTCGTACCGGGGCAGCCAGTCGTCGGCGGTGGCGTTGTCGATGATCTCGCGGTTGGCGGTGGTGCGCTGCTCATCGGTGGCCCGTTCCCGATGCGGGAAGTTCAACCGGGGCGCGGAGCGGACCACGACCCGGACCGTTGTGCCGACCTGGCGGGCGTCCACCAGATTGCCGTCGATCCGGTATTCGCCGATGATCTTCGGCTGGCCGGACAGGTCGACCATGATCAGCTGAGGGCCGACGATGCCATCCGGCGTCGGGGCGTCCACGACCCGCCCGCCTCCCTCGGAAGCGGCCGGTTTGAACCTCCCGGCCCACCCGTCGCGGCGCAGCACCAGCGCCCGGTCACCGTGCAGCAGCAGGGCGTCCTCGGCCCCGCCGAACTGATCAGCGCCCGGTGCCAGTTCCAGCTCTCCGGTCAGCCGGCGGGTGGCCGGGTCGACCACGTACAGCGTGCCGTGCTGCACTGTGACGATCCGCCTGCCGTCGGTCTTGACCAGGTCCGGTTCATCGGCCCCGGCCTCGTGGCTGTTGGTGCCCGAGTAGCCGGGGGCGGCGGCCTTGGACGCCGCATCCGCAGCCCCCGCCGCGGCGGGCGCCGCAGCCCGTTCGAGGATGCGAAAGGCACGCGCGTCCCCGTCCAACCCGAACCCCCAGGGCCCGACGTACGCGCTGGCAGCCGTCTTCAGCTGCCGCAGCGCCTCCGGGCAGGAATCGAACGCGACGAGCCGGAACCCGCCGGCCGGCACTCCCCGGTCAGGTGGCGGCGCGGGGGCCGGCTTCGCCGTACAGCCGGTGACCAGCGCCAGCCCCGCGACCAGGGCCAGTCCCATGAGGCGAGCTGGAGTCATGACTCGGAGGGCGCCGTTGGCGGCCGTTGGCTGGGGTACGTGGGCGCTGCTACGCGTCATGCCCCCTACGACGTGGCTGCCCCGCGCTGGGTTCCCGGAATGCGAACCTCGAGCCGAGTAATCGACAGGGGTTTGAGCGTGCGCCCCATTCGGACCGGAGCGGACCGGCGGGTGCGTAACGTGCAGGGGTAACCCCCTGACGCGAAGAGGAGACTTCATGTCCAAGCCACCGCTTCCCGAGGCCGCGGTCGTCATGCTCCAGAAGCCGAACCCCGCCGTCATGACCACCCTTCGCAACGGTGGCCAGCCGGTGTCCGCCGCCACCTGGTACCTGTGGGAGGACGGCCGGATCCTGGTGAACATGGACGAGAGCCGCCGCCGACTGGAGCACGTCCGCAACGACCCCCGGGTGTCCCTCACAGTGCTCGACGAGGCTGGCTGGTACACCCACGTCAGCATCATCGGGCACGTCGCCGAGCTGCGCGCCGACGAGGGTCTCGCGGACATCGACCGGTTGTCGAAGCACTACACGGGCAACGCGTACCCACGCCGGGAGCGTGCCCGGGTCACTGCCCTGATCGAGATCGACCGCTGGCACGGTTGGGGCGCGCAGAAGGACAACAACCAGGTCGGCTGAACGCTGCCGCCCGCCCTTGTCGCCCTGACGGCTGCCGTCAGGACGACAAGGGCGACAGCCGTCAGGGCGTCAGCTGTCAGGGAGTCAGAGCGGCGGAGGACCGGGCGCCGACGCGGGTCACCAGGTAGCCGAAGGCCGCCGCGGTGAAGAACATGACGATGCCGTAGACGGCGCCCGGGATCGCCATCTGGGTGCTGTTGAGCAGCGCCGGGCTGAGCGCAATCGTGATGGCCAGGGTGCTGTTGTGGATGCCGATCTCGAACCCGGCGGCCGTCGCGGCGCTCCGGTCGACACCGGCGAGGCGCGGCACCCCGTACCCGATGGCGAGGCTGAGCAGGTTGAAGGCGAGCACGGCCAGGCCGACCGAGACGAAGTAGTCGGCGATGTTCTCCCGCTCGCCGAGCACCGCGCCGGCGATCACCGCGACGAGCACGACGACGGAGAGGATCCGGACCGGGCGGTTCAGTCGCTCGGCCACCTGCGGCATCCGTGCCCGGATGAGCATGCCGATCGCGACCGGGACGAGCACGATGGCGAAGACCTGGAGCACCTTGTCGAACTGGAGGCCGATGCTCCTGCCCTCGGGCAGGAAGTACGCCGCCGACAGGTTGACCAGGATCGGCAGGGTGAACACGGCGAGCACCGAGTTGATGGCGGTCAGGGTGATGTTCAGGGCCACGTGCCCGCCGAACAGGTGGCTGTAGAGGTTGGCCGTGGTGCCGCCCGGTGATGCGGCCAGCAGCATCATGCCGACGGCCAGCTCGGGTGCCAGGTCGAACGCGAGGACGAGGCAGAAGCAGAGCGCCGGCAGCACCAGCACCTGGCAGACCAGGGCGATGACGGCGGCTCGTGGATGGTGGGCCACCCGGCGGAAGTCCGCCATGGTCAGTCCGAGACCCAGACCGAGCATGATGATGCCGAGGGCGATGGGTAGTCCGATCAGAGTCACCGCGGAGTCCATGGCACAACATCGTTACCACCCGGTAACGCCGTCACAATCCCCCATGTGGCTGGACGGCTCTTGACCCCGGAGGGTGATCGGCTTAACTTCATCAATCAGATAAGTCTCTTTACTAATTCTGCTTGATGTCTCGTGGGAGTGTGCCGATGCGACCATTCCGCCACCGCCGTCTCACCGCCGTCGTCGCCCTGGCGACCCTGCTGGTCACCGCCGCTCCGCCCACCGCCGCCAGCGCCGGTGACAACCACCAGCGTCGCACCGGTTACCACCGGGTCGGCTACTTCACCCAGTGGGGCATCTACGGCCGGGCCTTCCCGGTCAAGAAGCTCGAAACCTCCGGGGCGGCGAGCCGCCTCACCCACCTCAACTACGCCTTCGGCAACGTCAGCGAGGACGGCCGCTGCTACGTGGACGGTGGGCCTGGTGAGGGCGACGCCTGGGCCGACTACCAGCGCCCCGTCCCGGCCGAGGAGAGCGTCGACGGCGTCGCGGACGCACCGGGCCAGGCGCTCAACGGCAACTTCGGCCAGCTCGCCAAGCTCAAGGCCAAGCACCCCAAGCTGAAGGTGCTGATCTCGCTGGGCGGCTGGAGTTGGTCGACGTACTTCTCGAACGCCGCCCGCACCGACGCCTCCCGCAAGGCGTTCGTCACGTCCTGCATCGACCTCTACCTCAAGGGCAACCTGCCCGGCGGGGACGGCGCCGCCGGCGGCCCGGGTGCCGCGGCCGGCGTCTTCGACGGCATCGACCTCGACTGGGAGTGGCCCAACTGGGAGGGTGAGCCCGGCAACGTCATCCGCCCGGAGGACCGGGAGAACTTCACCAAACTGCTCGCCGAGTTCCGCCGGCAGCTCGACGCGTACGGGCGCACGACCCGGGCGCACCACCCGCTGACCGCGTTCCTGCCAGCCAGCCCGGCCACCATGGACGCCGGCTACGAGGGCCGCAAGATCTTCAAGTACCTGGACTTCGCCACCGTGCAGGGGTACGACTTCCACGGCGGCTGGGACGCGCGGGCCAACCAGCAGTCGGCGCTGCGCGTCCCGGCGGGCGCCCCGGACAACCCGGACTTCTCCGTCGAGGTGGCCGTCGACGGGTGGATCGCCCGTGGCGCGCCGCGCGACAAGCTCGTGCTCGGCATCCCCTACTACGGTCGCGGTTGGACCGGCATCACCGGCGGCGGGAACGGCCTGTTCCAGCCGGCCACCGGGCCCGCGCCGGCCACCTTCGAGGCCGGGTACGAGGACTACAAGCAGCTCAAGACCCTGGCCGGTAACGGCTACACCGTGCACCGCGACCTGCGCGCCGGGCACGCCTGGTTGTTCGACGGTACGACGTTGTGGACGTACGACGATCCGGCGGTCGTGCTGCAGAAGATGCTCTACATCCGGCGGACCGGCCTGGGCGGAGCGATGATCTGGTCGCTCGACGGCGACGACGACAACGCCACGCTGACCAAGACGATCGGCCTCGGCCTGACCACCTGGTAGCCGTACGTGTGCCACCCGGCCCGTCGCCGGCCGACCTCTCGGCTGGCGGCGGGCCGGTTAGCGCTGCGCGGGTGTCACCGCGCGCACCGCTGCCTCGATGAGCGCTGTCACCTGGTCCATGTCCCGAGCCCGGTGCACGTCCACCTCGGCCGACCATCCGTCCGGCCGGGTGAGCTTCACCGTCACATCGTCGCGGCGGTGGGTCAGCCAGCCGGCGATCGCCTGCACCAGCACCATGGCGGTGCCCGCGTCGCTGGCCGCCACCCGCAGGACGTCCGCGCGGTCCGCCGACATTTCGTCGGGGGACGTTGTGGTCACCCCCTCCCGCAGCCGATCCTCAGCGCGCAGCCAGGACGCCAGCGAACGCCGAGCATCGGCGGACGGAAGATCCGGATGGACCGAGAGCGTGATCATCTCCGGCACGTCTCCTCCTCCCAGACGACGACAAGCCCACGCCACCATCCTGCCACTCCGCGTCGGGACCGGCACGCCGAGTAGTCGGCAATATCGATCAACCCTTGACCGTCGTATCGGCGGTTCATAGGCTCCGGCCACTGCGAGGTTGTTCCCGAGAGGGGAAACACGACTCATGGCCCCATCGATGCGCCCGTTCCGGATGGTCCCCGCCAGGCGGCTGGCAAGTGCCGCCACCATCGCGCTCCTGCTCGGCATGACTCCCCTGCTCGGCGGCACGCCGGCCGCGAGCGCCGCCCAGCCCTCCCGCTGTAGCGACGACCCGACCGCCCGACTGGGCACGGTGCCCACTCCCGAGAACGTGCTCGGCTTCCCGCTCGGCGTGGGGCAGGAGCGGGTCGTCACCAACGACGAGGTCCGGACCTACCTCGGGGCCGTCGATCGCGCCTCCAACCGGGTCGTCACCGGCGTGATGACCACCAGCGTGCTCGGCCAGCCGCTGCCGTACGCGGTGGTGTCCAACGAACGCCACGTGCGGCCCACCGCGCTACGCGAGATCGCCGACGACATCCGGGACCTGCGCGACCCGCGCCGGACCAGCGCGCGAACGGCCGCCCGGACGGCGAAGGACAGCCCGGCCATCGTCTGGGTCACCGCGAACGTGCACGGCGGTGAGAAGAGCGGCGCCGACGCGGCGCTCAAGACGCTGTACGAGTTGGCGGCGGGCCTGTCCTGCGAGGTCGCCCAGCGCAACGACAACCTGGTCACCATCATCGTCCCCACCCAGAACCCGGACGGCCGCGACGCGACCCGCCGGCAGAACGAGTTCGGCTTCGACCTGAACCGGGACTGGTTCGCCCGCACCCAGCAGGAGACCGACGGTAAGCTCGAACTGCTGCGCCGCTACCCGCCGCAGGTCTTCATCGACGCGCACGAGATGGGCGGCCGGCAGTACTTCTTCCCACCCAACGCCGACCCGATCCATCACGAGATCGCCGGTGAGGCGGTGGACTGGATCAACCGCATCGGCGAGGCCAACAAGGCCGGTTTCGGCTTCAACGGCGCCTGCGACGACACCGCCTTCACCGAGTGCTACTTCAACTACGACACGTACGACATGTTCTTCATGGGCTACGGCGACACGGTGCCGACCACCGGCTTCGGCGCGGCCGGCATGACGTACGAGAAGGGCAGCGCGTCGGCAGTGGCCGACCGGGTCCAGCAGCAGTTCCACACCCAGTGGTCGACGCTCGGCTGGGCCGCCGCGAACAAGCGCGAGGTGCTGGACGGCTACTTCGACATCTGGACCGACGCACTCGCCCAGGGCAGGGCGGGCACGCTGGAGCCGAACGAGGTGGTGCAGCCCACCAACGAGGTCCAGTTCCCGGTGCCGGACCTCACCATCCGCTCGTACTTCCTGCTGCCCGACCGGCAGCTCGCCGACGTCCGCCAACTCGTCGAGCGGCTGCGCCGGATGGACGTCGAGGTGTACGAGGTGCAGAAGGCGACCCGGGTGCCCACCGCGCGGGTCTTCGGCGGGCGCAGCGCCACCAACGTGACAGTGCCCAAGGGCGCGTACTGGATTCCGATGGACCAGCCGCAGAAGCACTGGATCCAGGCCATCATGGGCGAGGACCCGTACGTGCCGTTCCCGTACTTCTACGACGTGTCGTCCTGGAGCAACCCGCTGCTGATGGGCATCAACGCCATCTACACCGGAGACACCGTCCGGCCGAGGGTCGAACTGGTCCGCAAGGTCTCCGGCGGTCGCACCGGCGCGGCGTGGCCCTGGGGCTCGTACACGTACCCGCTCGACTCGGCCGCCGCCGCGGAGTTCACCTTCAGCCTGCTCGGCCGTGGCGTACCCCTGGTCCGCGACCTCACTACCAGCAGGGTCGCCATCCCGGCAGCCAAGGTGAGCCGGACCGTCGACGGGCTGGCCCAATCCCTCGGGGTCACCCTCACCCCGGGGGGTCGGCCCGCCGGCACCCGCCTCGACCTGCCCGACGTGGGGTTGTTCCAGGGCACCGGCATCTCCACCACCTCCGGCTCGCACGGCGAGGCCCGCTACGTGCTCGGCAAGCGGTGGGGGCTCGACCTGAAACCGGTCACCACGGCCGACATCAACGACAACACCGAGGCGTTCACCGGGCGCACCGTGCTGCTGGTGCCGGACGGCAGCAGCGCCACCGGCGGTCTGACCGCGGTCGGGCAGGCCAACCTGCGCGACTGGATCGGCCAGGGCCACACCTACCTCGGCCTGCGCAACGAGGGCACCCGGGTCGCCCGCGCCGCCGGGCTCACCTCGACCACGGAGAAGACCAAGCCGGCGGACTACCTGGTGATCGGCTCGCACCTGCGCGTCGATGTCGACCAGGACAGCCCGGTGGCGCTGGGTCGCCCGGCGGAGGACTTCGAGTTCAACAACAGCGACCCGATCCTCACCCCGAGCACCACCGGGACGAACGTGCTCACCTACCCGACGGGTGACACCTTCTGGGCCAACGGTTACACCGTCGGGGCGGAGACACTGAAGGGCACGGCGGCCGTCGTCGACGAGCCGACCGGCGCCGGTCGGGCGGTGCTCTTCGCGTTCAATCCGCTCTTCCGCGCGTACAACGAGAATGGTCTGCACCTGGTCGCCAACGCGCTGCTCTACCCGGCGACCGCCTCGCCGGACGCGCGGCGCCCGGCCGGCGTCGACGCGGCGCGCGCCAGCGCCGCCGCCGCGCCGGTGTCGCCGGACCTGGGCGGCGGGTGGCGGCCGATCACCATCCAGGTGGCGGCCGGCGACCTACCCCGCACCCGGGCGATCGTCGAACGCTTCACCACCGACGCGCAGGCGTCCGAGAAGAACGGCTCCGCGTACGTCGTGATCCCGAACCCGCAGGGACTCCAGACGGACGAACACCCGTTCGCAAGAGATCTGGTACGCGCACTGAATGCCGCCAAGGTGCCACTGCGGTCGGTGGTGGGCTGACGCAGCCCCGCACAGCGAAGCGCCCGTCCCCTCGGTTGGGGGCGGGCGCTTCGGCGCGTTCGGGGATCGGTTACGACCGCTGGGCGACCTCGGCAACGAAGGCCCGCCAGGCCACCGGCCCGAAGACCAGCGCCGGCCCCTCGGGGTCCTTCGAGTCCCGCACACCGACGATGCCGGGCAGGTTGGCCGCGACCTCGACGCAGTCGCCGCCGCCGGAGCCGCTGCGGGTGGACTTGCGCCACGTAGCGCCGATCAGGTCCATGACGTCACCACTTCCTTCATCAGATCCAGTGACTGCCGGCGGGGTAGCGCCTCGTTTCGAACGGTCTCCCACCTCGACATCAGAGTATCCACATCGTCGTCGTGGTCGATGACGACGCCGCCGAGCTGGTTCTCCATCTGCCCCACCCACTTGTGGTCGGGCAGCCGGGCCAGGCTGAACGGCCCGGTCAGGCCGACGTGCATGCTGACCTCGTCCGGCAACAGGTGAACGCTGATGTTTGGCCGCTCCGCGAGGGTGGTCAACTGCTTGATCTGCCCCGCCATGACGTCGCGGAAGTCCGCGCCGGCGCGGCGGAGCACCGCCTCGGCGATGACAGCGATGAACTGCGGGGCGTTCGCCTTCGTGAGGACCGCCTGCCGGTCCATCCGGTGGGCGAGCCGCTTCTCGACCTCGTCGTCGCTCAACGTGTCGTCGCAGCGGATGACGGCGCGGCCGTAGCTCTCCGTCTGGAGCAGGCCCGGAACGAGGCTCGGCTGGAAGCACCTGAGCTGCGTCGCGGTGCGCTCGGCGTCCAACCACGGCAGAAACCAGGACGGGGCGCCGAGCTTGCCCACCATGCGCTCGAACAGCCCGCCGTTCTTGAACGCCCGGTCGGCACCCTTGATGAAGTCCAACGTCAGCGCCCGCGTCTCGCTCTCCACGGCGCTGACATGGGAGGCGCTGAAGCCGGCACCCCGGCCGAAGGCATCCTGGGTCATCCCGGAGACCCCTCGGGCGCGGCGAATCTCGGCGACGATGAACGCGGCGAGCGGGTGCGGCAGGTCGGCCATGCAATGCTCCCAAACCGGAGGATCAACTACTCACGCCGCTACCCGGCGTCGAATTCTCGCCAGCTCGATCCGATCCGGCGAGCATTGCCTTAGCGTAGTTATCTCCACAGCGGAGTGTCAGCAGCGACGCGGCTGGTGGGAGGACAACGAGGTCAGGTCCCCGTGGCCCGTCGAGCCATGCTTCAGCGCCTCGGCACGGCCGGCTCGGGGAGCGTGCGGAACAGCAGCCAACTCAGCGCGGGCATCAGAATCAGTGGGGCGAGGGCAACCTGGAGGGAGATCGCGTCGGCGACACCGCCGATGAGTGGGCTGACCAGGCCGCCGACGCTGACGGTCAGGCCCAGTGTGATGCCACTCGCGGTACCGACGCGGGTCGGAAGATAGTCCTGGCCAAGGGTGATCTGGAGCGAGAACGGGATGTAGAGCCCGGCCGAGGTGAGCGCCACGAACAGATAGAACGCCGGCCCGGGGACGAGCACGACCCCCGCGACGGCGGCGATGCTCACCAGGTACGACCAGCGCACGACGGTGACCCGGTCCCAGCGGCCGGCCAGGTTGCCTCCCAGCACCGTACCCACCGCTCCGCCGAGGTAGAGCACCACCAGCGCCGCCGTTCCAGCCGAGGTTCCCCCGCCGGTGCGCTGCGGCGCGTAGAGCGCCAGGAACGTGCTCAGACCGGCGAACGCGATGGAGCGGCAGACCACGGCCAGCGACAGCCGGCCGAATGAGGCCCTGTCGTCGGTCCCGATCCACTGCGGGGTACCGTAACCGGCCTCCGTCGTCGGGCGCAGCGCGCGAAGCACGGGCAGGCACAGTACGCTGCCCGCGAGGGCCGGCACCACGAGCAGCGGAGTGAGTCGCAGACCGCCGCTGGCGACGACGACAGCGACCAGAATGGGCGCGACGGCGAAGCCGAGATTGCCGCCGAGGGAGAACCAACCCATCCCGGCGTGGCTTCCGCCGCTGGCGATCCGCGCGACCCGTGCGGACTCGGGATGGTACGCCGCGACTCCGATCCCGGAGACGGCCACGAACGCCAGCGTCAACGGGTACGAACCGGTGATCCCGCTGCACGCGATTCCCAGTCCGCCCAGGATCGTGCTCACTGGCAACAGCCAGGGCATTGCCCACCGGTCCGTCAGCGCACCGAACAGCGGTTGCGCCACCGAGGAGAGCAGCGAAGCGGCGAGCACCACGCCGGAGGCCGCCGCGTAGGTGTAGGCACGCTCGGCGATGAAGAACGGTACGAGCGCGGCGACAGCGCCCTGGTAGACGTCCACGCAACCATGCCCGACGGACAGCAAGATGATCGTTCTGTTTCTCGGCACGCCGCCATGCTCGCCGCTTCCCGGCCTGTCGGGCTTCCGATAACCTGCCAACCAATGACGAGAATCCGCCACCGGCCGGTGGCACCGACTCGCGCCCAGCGGCTGGCGTCCGGGTCCGTCATCGACGTGCACCGCCACGACGACCACCAGATCGTCTACGCCGCCCGTGGCGTGCTGGCCGTCACCGCCGACGCGGGTGCCTGGGTCGTCCCCGCCAGCCGCGCCATCTGGGTGCCCGCCGGAACCGCGCACGCGCACCAGGCCCACGGCGCACTCGAACTGCACCTGATCGGCCTGCCCGCGACCGAGGACCCGCTGAATCTGACGGAACCGACAGTGCTGGCCGTCGGGCCGCTGCTGCGCGAGCTGATCCTCGCCTACACCCGCGCCCCCCAGGATGACAGCCTCACGCGTGCACGGCTGCGGGCCGTTCTGCTCGACCAGTTGCGGTCCTCGGCCACGCAGCCCGTGCGCCTGCCCACGCCCACCGAGCCTCGATTGAAGGCACTCTGCGCGATCCTGTACGCCGACCCGGCCGACAACCGCACCCTGGCCGCGCTCGGCAGGCAGGTCGGCGGGAGCGACCGTACGCTGTCCCGCCTGTTCCGCGCCGACCTCGGCATGACCTTCCCGCAGTGGCGTACCCAACTGCGGTTGCACCGTGCTCTGGTGATGCTGGCCGAGGAGGTTCCGGTCACCGCCGTGGCGCATCGGTGTGGATGGTCCTCCGCCAGCGCGTTCATCGACGTCTTCCGCCGGGCCTTCGGGCACACCCCGGGCAGACACGAGCGCCGCTAGCACGGACGGCCGCCGCCCTCCCCAGGACCCCGCGGGTCGGCTAGCGGACATCCACCGGGCCGGATCACGACAGCGCTCCCGGCACCCCGCGGCGCAGGCTGGCCGGGATCTGTGCCGACCCTCGGCACCCGGAGGAGGCTCGCGGCCCATGGGCGTACCCCGCGCAGGGACGGCGGCGCTCGTCGGCGGTCTCGCCCTGCTGCTGATGGCGACCACTGTCGGGTGCAGACGGTCGCGTCCGTCACCGGCCCCGAGCGCCGGCACGGCGACGGTCGGCCTGACCGTCAGCGCCGCGCAGCCGTCGTACCGGGTGGGCGAGCAGATCAGCCTGCGGCTGAAGCTGGTCAACAACCGCGACGCCGAGTGCCAACTCAGTCGGGTGCCGGACGGGGCTGTGACGGTCATGTCGTTGACCCGCGACGGCACGGCGGTGGCACCCGCGGTCGGCGGCGGCGCCTACTACCGGGACTTCACCGCGTACCTGGTCGAGAACCTGGTGCGGGTGCCGCCGCGCGGGTCGGTGGAGCTGACGTTGGGCAGCGACCCGCAGAGCCCGGTCGGCGCGGCGCTGACCACCTCCGCGCCCGACGGACGGGGTGGGGCCGCCGTCACCTGGTGGCCGGTCGACCAACCGGGGGCGTACCGGCTGGTGCTGGGCTACCTGCGAGCGCCACTGCGCGGTGTGCCGGCGGATGCCTGCGCCGCGACGGCCGAGCAGGGCACTGTCGCGTTCGAGGTGAAGGGCGGATGACCGGGTTGCGGAGCCGAATGCGACTGGGTGTCGTGCTGGCGGGCGTCCTGGTGCTGCTCGCCCCACAGGCGGCGTCCGCCGTGGTCAGCGTCAACAGCGACCTGCAAGCGGAGTACGCAGGCTGCGTCGGACAGATCCGCGGCTCCGGCAATGGCGCCGTGCTCGACGAGCTGGAACGCTCCGGCAAGCAGATCAAGGTGCGTAGACCCATCTTCGGCTCGGAGAGCAGCACCACGACGTACGTCCCGGGCAGTGATGTGCAGATCAACTGGGTGCCGGAGAACGACGGGCGGAAGCTGGACGACGAGGGTTTCGGCTTCACCGAGGACCAGTGCGCCACCCTGATCCACGAGATGAACCATGCCCTCGACGAGGTGAATGACACCGACCGGGGCCAGTTCTGCACGCAGGGCGGCCAACAGGCGAGCACGGTGGACCCCGCCGAGGTGCACGCGGTGTTGGCGGAGAACGCGTACCGCAAGGCGGTCGGTGTGCCGCTCCGCCCGTCGTACAGCGGTCAGAAGCTGCCGTCGAACGGCAAGGACTGCGACCAGCCCAAGCCCCGACCACCCGGTGGTGGTGGTTGTTCGATCTCGGTGATCGGCAAGGGCTACCGGTGCGCCAACAGCAACGGCGACCCGCACCTGCTCACCTACGACGGTCTGCGGTACGACTTCCAGGCCGCCGGGGAGTTCGTGCTGACCCGCTCGACTGCCGACGACTTCGAGGTCCAGGTACGACAGACGATGTTCCCGGCCAGCTCGGTGGTGGCCGTCAACTCAGCCGTCGCGGTTCGGGTGGCCGGTGACCGGGTCGGCGTGTACGTCACACCGGACGGCCCGGCGGTCCGGGTGAACGGCGCCGCGCCGGTGTCCGCGCCCGACGGGGTGAAGCTGCCACGCGGTGGCACCGTCACCACCTGGGGAGACGGCACGGTGACAGTGGAGTGGCCGGACGCCGCCCGAGTGATCGCGCAGCCGATCGGGGTGTGGGGGTTGAGCGTGAGCGTCGGCGCGCCCACCGCCCGGGCCGGGACGCTGGAGGGCCTGCTCGGCGACCATGACGGTGACCCCGGCGACGACCTGACCGTGCGTGGGGGGAAGCGGGTGGCGCAGCCGCCCACGTTCGAGGCGCTGTACCCCGGCTTCGCCGACAGTTGGCGCGTCGAGGCACAGCGGTCGCTGTTCGACTACGAGCCGGGGCAGAACACCGGCACGTTCACCGACCGGCGCTTCCCGGACCGGCTGCTCACCGTCGGGGACCTGCCCAACCGGGCCACCGCCGAACTGGTCTGCCGGCGAGCCGGTGTCACCGATCCGCAGATCTTCGCCGACTGTGTGCTCGACGTCGGCCTCACCGGGCAGGTGGCGTTCGCCGAGGACGCCGCCCGCGCGCAGCGCGACGCGCCCGCTGCCGGTGACGTCGACCTGGCGGTGACCCGGGCCGGCGCCACGGCCGCGATGAAGGTACCGGGCCGGGCCGGTCAGAAGATCTTCGTGGAGGTGCCCGCCGCCACCGTGCCGGATCGCTGCGGCGTGTTGCTGCTGCTCGACCCGCAGGGCCGTCAGTTGGCCACCGGCTGCGTCATCTCCGGCGTCGGCTTCATCGACACGACCACGTTGACCGCCACCGGGGACCACCAGGTGGTGCTCGACCCGTGGGATGCCGACCTCGGTCGGGCGACGGTACGGGTCGTTGCGGTGACCGACGAGGAGAGGACGCTCACGCTGGACGGGCCCGCGGTCCGGGCAACGCTCGCCCAACCGGGCGCGGTCAGCCGCCTGGCCTTCGACGGGCGCGCCCGTCAGAAGGTCTTCCTCCAGGTCACCGACGCCACAGTGCCGGACCGGTGCAACCTGCTGCGCCTGCGCGACCCGGCGGGTGAACAGGTGGCCAGCGGCTGCGTGATCGGCGGCCAGGGCCACGTCGACGGGTTCGTCCTGCCGGCCACCGGCCGGTATGTGCTGGAGGTCGACGGGACCTCCACCGACACCGGCTCGGCCGACGTGCGGTTGCGCGACGCCACCGACGAGCAGCGGGACAGCGTCGCGGATGGACGGGCGATCACCCTGTCGGTCAGCCGGCCCGGTGCGGTGAGCCGGCTACGGTTTCCCGTCGACAGCGGTAAGCGCCTCACCGTCGAGGTGAGCGCCGCCAGCCTTCCCGACCGGTGCGCGATTCTGACCGTCACCGGCCCGGGCGGTGAGGCGGTGGGCAGTGGCTGCGTCATCGGTGGTGCCGGGCGGTTCGAGGTGGGCCCGCTGCCCACGGGCGGCACGTACGCCCTGGTGCTCGACCCCTGGGCGGACGAGACCGGGTCGGCGACGGTCACCGTCCGTCAGGTCGGTTGACCGGGCGGCCGGCTGACCCGACGAACGGGCCAGCCGGCCGTGGCGTCAGCCGGTGGCGCAGACGGTGCCGTTGAGGGTGAACGCCGTGGGCAGCACGTTCGGGCCGCCGTACGCGCCGACGAAGCCGGCGCTCACGGTGCCGCCAGCGGCGATCTGTCGGTTGTCGGCGGTGGGCGTGACCCGCACCGCGGTGCCGACCTGCTCCCAGGTGGCGCTCCAACCACTGCTCACCTGCTGCCAGCCGGTGGGCCAGGTCCAGGTGAGCGTCCAGCCGTCGATCGGGCTGGTCCCGTTGTTGATGATGTCGACGCCACCGATGTAACCGTTGCCCCAGTCGTTGTTGGCGCTGAAGCGGACGGTGCACGTGCTGGCCGCGGGGCTGCCGGTGGCGAACGTGAGCGGCGGTGAGGCCCAGGAGACCCGTCCGGCGGTGTCGCGGGCCAGCACGTTGATGGTGTACCTGCTGCCCGGCACGAGGTTGTCGACAGTGAACGAGGTGGTCGTCGTCTCGCCGAGCTGCTCGCTGACCGCGCCGTGTTGTCGGTGCACCTCGTACTTGGCGATCGGGCTTCCGCCCGGGGTGGCCGCCGGCCAGGTGATCGTCGCGGCGCGGTCGGTGACACCGCTCGCGGTCGGCTGGCCGGGTGCGACCGGCCGTCCGGCGGTCGCGTCGGCGGGGCGCAGCACGAGCGTGGTCAACGAGTACGCCGGTAGCGTCCGGCTGGTCGCCGAGCCGGACTGGCTGGTGGCGATGCCGGTGGCGCCGTTGGTGAGGGTGGAGACCGTGGGCGCGACGGCCGACGGGGTGAACCCGGCGTAGTCGATGGTGACCGGGCGGTCGTTGTCCGGGTCCTTGTTCACCAGCAGCACGGCGAGGTCACCGTTGCTCCGGCGGACGGCGTGGGCGGTGACCAGGGGTTCGTCGGTGCCGGCGCGAACGAACTGGTCGCCGGTCTTCGCGAAGAGCTTCATCATGCTCAGCCCGTGGTACGGCGCGAACGGTGTGTTCAGCGGCGGTTGGCAGACCGAGCCGTCCTCGGTGCAGGCCCCGCTGGAGAGCATCCCGAAGTCGCCGTAGTCGGTCTGGCCGGCCACCTGTGTCACGGTGCCCATGCCGTTGTGCACGTTCCACCAGTGGGCGGTGAAGACGCCGTTCTCCAGCAGACCGCTGTAGACGTCGGCAAGGAAGAGCGCGGCCGGCTGGGTGTTCCGGCCGGCGTCGACGTTCAGCTCGGTGAAGCTGATGCCGATGCGGTCGGCGTTCGGGCCGGCGTATCGAGCGAGCTGCTGCCGCAGCAGGTAGGTGGCGTCGGGGAGGTGGTTGACCCGGGCCAGCGACTCGGCGGCGGTGCCGCCCGGGTACCAGTGCACGTCCACGAAGTCGATCTTCGGGCCGGCGATGGAGAGCACGGTCTGGTTCCACGGGCCCGGATCGCTGCCGGCGGTGATCCCGTCCGGCCAGTTGCCCGGCATGGTCAGCACCGCCCCGACCTTGATGCTCGGATCGACCGCCTTCATCGCGTCGGCGTACTCGACGACCAGCCTCGCGTACTGTGTCGCGCTCTTGTCCGGGTGGTCGTCGGCCTCCCACGCGGACCCGTAGTGACCGTTGCCGTAGTTCTCGTTGCCGACGGTCCAGTACCGCGCGTCGTAGCCCTTGGTCACGTTGGCGTATCGCACCCACTCGGCGGCCTCGGCGGGCGTGCCGGTGCCATAGTTCGCGATGATCATCGGCTGCGCGCCAACGCGCCGGACCGCCGCCATGAACGTGTCGAAGTCGGTCCCCGGCGCGACGTAACCGCCGGGCGCTGTGTGGTCCTTCCAGTGGTAGATGTCGGCGTACGAGCCGCCGGGGTAACGCATCATCTGCACGCCGGCATCTCTGAGCAGGTCCGACGTCTCGGCGGTGCCGAGGTTCGAGTCCCAGATGGCGTGGTTGACGCCGAGAGCGGTGTCCGGCACGGTCGCCAGACCGGCACGGGTGTTGACGGTCACGGTGACCGGGTCGGCCGCCGCACTGGCGGTTGGTGGGTTGACGCCGGCGAGTGCGCTCGTGGCGAGCAGCAGGCCCGCCAGGAGGGCTGCTCGGGTCTTCGGTTCACGCATGGGCGGGGTTCCTTCGCGCAGATGAGCCGCCCGACCGGTCAGGGTGCGACCCGGTGACGGGCGATCTCGTGGACGGCAGACTCTGGTTGGTCCATCGCTCGTGTCACCGTCCCCCGGAGATCACATCTGGATCCCGGCTGCCCAGTGGACGGACGTCAGCCCCGCGCGCGGCTCTTCATCGACGTACCACAATGGCACTGTCGGTTCGACAATCTCAAGGTGCGTCAGGCGTCGTCTTCGCCGCGCTCGCCGCGCCCTGAACGACGCCCACGGACGCTCACGGCAGCCAACAGAGTGACGACCGCGGCGGCCAGTTGCAGCACGCCAACGAGCAGATCGACCGCGCCGGAGATGGCAGTAGCGTCTGGCAGATGGGTCATGAGGCGGCCTCCGGGTTCGTGCCCACCGTCCGCTTCCTGCGGAAGGCCCTCCCCCGGGCCCAGCGGTGACCGCTTGAGCGCCGCCCTCATTGTGGCACCCACTCTCCACCGCGCGGAAGACGTCAACGCCCGACAGCGATCGACAGACGTCATACGTTACGGCTTGACGAACGGCATGTTATCGCTCACAGTCGATGCGAGGCGATCAGCGTCCGTGGCTCACCGGGAGGCCCCCTCGCTGGTCTGACCTCGGTGGTCAGGACGTCCCTGGGCAGGTGGGCGTCGCATCAGGATTCGTCAGCAGCCGCCGGTGACGCGCGGCGGACGTCGCGCGCCTCGGGACCGCCCGGGCGCGCCGTCGTCGACCGCCTGCGCCGGACCGCCGTGCTGCCGCCGGGTCCCCGACTCACGACAAGAGGAACCGCCGATGAGATCAAGGATCGCACTGCTGGCCGCCGCGCTGGCGACGGCCCTGGCGACGATGACGGCCGTGGTCACGGTCGCCACCCCGGCGTCGGCCGCGACGCTCACCCAGGTGACCAACTTCGGCACCAACCCGACGAACCTCCAGATGCACCTGTACGTGCCGGATCGGGTCGCGGCCCAGCCGGCCCTGCTCCTCGCTCTGCACTACTGCACCGGCAGTGGTCCGGCGGTGCACAGCGGCTTCGGGCTGAGCACCCTCGCCGACCGCTACGGCTTCATCGTGATCTACCCGTCGGTGACCCGGAGCAGCAAGTGTTGGGACGTCTCGTCGCCGCAGGCCCTGCGGCGCGACGGCGGCAGCGACCCGGTCGGCCTCAAGTCCATGGTCGACTACGTCCGGAGCCGCTACCCCGTTGATGCCAGCCGGATCGGCGTGGGTGGGTTCTCCTCCGGCGCCATGATGACCAACGTCATGGTCGGCCTCTACCCGGACCTGTTCCACGCCGGGTTCAGCTCCTCCGGGGTCCCGTTCGGGTGCTTCGCCACCACCAACGGCGCGGAGTGGAACAGCGAGTGCTCCGGCGGACGGATCGTCAGGACCGGGCAGCAGTGGGGTGACCTGGTCCGCAACGCCTATCCCGGTTACTCCGGCAAGCGTCCCCGGTTCCAGATCTGGCACGGCACCACGGACACTACGCTGAGCTACGTCAACTTTGGCGAGCAGATCAAGCAGTGGACCAACGTGCAGGGCGTGTCGCAGACCCCCAGCTTCACGGACTCTCCGCAGACCAGCGCCACCCGCACCCGGTACGGGGGCACCGGCGGCACGGCGCCCGTCGAGGCGATCAGCTTCCAGGGGTACGGCCACTCCATCCCGTTCGACGCCGCGCAGGCCATCCGGTTCCTCGGCTTCGACACCACGAGTCCCACCACCCCACCACAGGGCGGCACGTCCGCGCCGCTGCGCAACACCGGCGCCAACCGCTGCCTGGACGTCCCGTCCCGGTCGCAGACCAACGGCACCCAGTTGACGTTGTGGGACTGCAACGGCGGCACCAACCAGCAGTGGACGACGACCGCCACGAAACAACTCCAGGTGTACGGCACGAAGTGCCTGGACGCCGAGGGCGCCGGAACCTCGCCGGGAACCCGCGTGATCATCTGGGACTGCAACGGCGGCACCAACCAGCAGTGGAACGTCAACACCGATGGCACGGTCACCGGCGTGCAGTCCGGCCTGTGCCTGACGCCCAACGCCGCCGGAACCGCCAACGGCACCCCTGCGGTTCTGTCGAGCTGCAACGGCACGAACAGCCAGCGGTGGACCCGAAGCTGACGCGGTGACCGGCGGCGGCGATGTCGCCGCCGAGGATGACGGGCGCCCCTGCTTGGACCGGGTGGCGTCCCGCTGCTCGGGCCCGGACTCCGAACAGCGGGACGCGACCCGGCGGCCAGGGCTGGGGCCGACGGTCGCCATCAGGGCGGCCCAGGTGCGGGCTCCTGCTCAGCGGCGTGCGCCAAGCAGGTGAGCGGACCGGTTGTCGTCGCACGACTGTCCCGGCTGCTGCGGTGCCCTGGAAATCCGGTGGCCGTTTATGCCTCGGCCGCGTGGCGCGCGGGTCGCCCGGTGGTGGTCTCGGGCCGTCTCGCGCCGGCCACGTGCCACCCGCCCCACGCCACGATCGTCGTCCAGCACGCCTCGGGCCAATGGCGACAGCTCCGTCACAGCGGCCCGAGGTCGTTCGAGTATCGACGACTGTCCGTCACGTTAGCGCTAACAGTGAGCGATTGTCCATAGACAACGATCTTCGTTCGCTGCTCGGGATGGTTCGCGTGTATGCCGACGACAGTCGTGAGCGCGGGCCGAATAGCCTTGCGGCATGCGGGGACGATTCGGCGCGGCCAGGCGGTGGTACGGGGAGCACCGGCGGTTGGTTCGCCGTACGGTCCTCGCGCTCGCGGTGGGAGCGGTGGCGCTGACCGGCGGCACGGTGGCAAGCGTGACGTGGATCCGCGACACCGCGGAGGGCCACCTCTACGGCGAGGCCGAGGTGCCGGACGCGCCGGTCGCCCTGGTGCTGGGCACCAAGGTGAACGCCGACGGCACACCCTCACCCGTCCTCGCGGCCCGGTTGGAGATCGCGCGGCGACTGTTCGAGGTCGGCAAGGTTCGGGCGATCCTCGTGTCGGGCGACAACATGAACGCCGACTACAACGAGCCCGCCGCGATGCGGAGCTGGCTGGTGGATCGGGGTGTACCAGCGCACAAGGTGGTGCCGGACTATGCCGGCTTCGACACGTACGACTCGTGTGCGCGGGCTGAGCGGATCTTCGGGGTACGGCGCGCCACTGTGGTGACCCAGTCCTTCCACCTTCCGCGCGCCGTGGCGCTGTGCCGGCGCCTCGGCATCGACGCCAACGGCGTGGGCGACGACAGCGCGAAGCGGTACGCCCAGACGTGGTGGTTCAGTTCGTCCCGGGAGAACGGCGCCTGCCTGAAGGCCGCGCTGGATCTGCTCTCCGGTCGGGACCCGGCGCACCTCGGCCGCCGGGAGACGGGCGTCGACGACGCGTTGCGCGTCGGCTGAGGGAGGTCACGAGCGTGGTGGTGCGGCGCTGTCGCGGACGATCAGCTCGGTGGCGAGTTCGACTCGAGGACTCTCGGTCCGCTCGCCGCCGGCGAGGCGCAGCACGGTCCGCGCGGCCAGCATGCCCATCTCGGCGAGGGGTTGCCGGACGGTGGTCAGCGGTGGCGAGCACCATCGCACCTCCGGCAGGTCGTCGAAGCCGACCACGCTGACGTCGTCGGGCACCCGCAGGCCCCGTTTGCGGACCGCCTCGTAGACGCCGAGGGCCATCTGATCGCTGGAGGCGCAGATGGCGGTGGGTGGGTCGGGCAGGGCCAGCAACTGCGTGCCCGCGGTGAAGCCGGCCTCGTGGTAGAAGTTGCCGGGGCGGATCAGAGCGTCGTCGATGGGGATCCCGGCGGCGCCGAGGGCGGCCCGGTAGCCGTCCATCCGGGCCCGGCTGCACATCAGATGCGGCGGGCCGGCGATGAAGCCGATGCGCCGGTGGCCGAGGCTGATCAGGTACTGGTTGGCGCTGAGGCTGCCCGCCCAGTTGGTGGCGCCGATGGTGGGTGACTCCTGCGGGTCGACCCCGGCCGGGTCGATGATGACGACCGGCAGGTGGAGCCGGCGCAGCTCGGCCTGCAACGGCGGATTCACCATCGACGTCACGAAGATGATTCCCTCGGTGGAGCGCGTCCGCATGTTGTCGAGCCACTGCTTGGCCGAGGAGATGCGCCAGTGGATGGCCGACACGACGGTGCCGACACCGCTGGTCTGGCCGACGTCCTCCACCCCACGGATGATCTCCACGGCCCACGGGCTGTCCAGGTCGTTGAAGACCAGGTCGATGAGGGCGGCGTCGGTGCGCCGGGCCGGCGACCGGCGGCGGTAGCCATGCCGGTTGAGTAGCGCCTCGACGCGTTCCCGGGTGTCGGGGGCGACGTCGGAGCGGCCGTTGATGACCCGGGAGACGGTGGGCACGGAGACTCCGGCCAACCGCGCGATCATGGCGATGGTGACGTTTCGGCCGTTCTCCGTGCCCACGGTCCCCCCTGCGTCCTGCTGGAAACTTCAGGTCTGCTCGCGGTGGTGCGTCGTCATCCGGCTGAGCCGGCGGGTGGGGGTTTTCGGATCTCCGAAACTTTCAATGTTTCGCCGGTAGTACCGATCGATGGCCGGCACGCTACGAGCTGTTGTCGCAACGGTCAAGACCTCTGTCCTATTGCGAAAAGACCGGCTAGCGTAGGCACAACCTTCAATGGCCGGGGACCGCGAGTTTCCGGAAGTTACAGTCAGCCCGCCCAGAGGAGTGCTCTTGTCGACCGACATCGCTACCGTGGCGACCGCTACCCGGTCGATCCGCAATCCCATCCTTGCCGGGTTCCACCCGGACCCGTCGATCCTGCGCGTCGGCGACGACTACTACCTGGCCACCTCGACCTTCGAGTGGTATCCGGGCGTGCTCGTGCACCACTCGCGTGATCTGGTGAACTGGCGCAGCCTGGGTGGGATCATCACCGACCGGCGCCTGCTCGATCTGCGCGGATGCGGCGACTCCAACGGTGTGTGGGCGCCCGACCTGACGTACCACGACGGTCAGTTCCACCTCGTTTACAGCGACGTGGCCAGCTTCGCCAGCGGCTACTGGGATCCGCAGAACTTCCTGGTCACCGCCGAGGACATCACCGGCCCCTGGTCCGATCCGGTGAAACTGCACGGGCGCGGGTTCGACGCGTCGCTGTTCCACGACGACGACGGCACCACGTGGCTGCTGGGCATGAGCGCGGACTGGCGACCCGGCCGCGACCGCTTCGGCGGCATCGAGATCCAGCAGTACGACCGGACCGCACGCCGCCTGGTCGGCAGCCCCCGCATCCTGTTCACCGGCTCACCGGTCGGGCTCACCGAGGGCCCGCACCTGTACCGCCACGACGGCTGGTACTGGCTGATCACCGCCGAGGGCGGCACCAGCTGGGAGCACCAGGTCACCGTGGCGCGGTCCCGGGAGCTGTTCGGGCCGTACGAGGTGGAACCGGACGGCCCGCTGCTCACCTCCTTCGGGCGGCCCGACCTGCGGTTGCAGAAGGCGGGTCACGGCAGCCTGGTCCACACGCAGAACGGCGAGTGGTACCTGGCCCACCTGGTTGGCCGCCCGTACTCCCCGCTGGGCAACTGCGTGCTGGGTCGGGAGACCGCGATCCAGCGGGTCGAGTGGCCGTCGGGCGGCTGGCCGCGGATCGCCGGAGGGGTGCCCGCGGACGACGTCGTCGCACCCGACCTGCCCGCGCACCCCTGGCCGGCGGAGCCCGAGACGGACCACTTCGACGCCCCCGAGCTGGGCCGGTGCTGGTCGACGCTGCGTCGGCCGGCCACCCTCGGCTGGATCGACCTGCACACCCGCCCGTCGTACCTGCGGGTCCACGGTGGGCAGTCGCCGGTCGGCCGCCAGGCACCCAGCCTGGTCGGGCGACGCGTCGGCGCGATGGAATGCTCGCTGGAGACCGTGGTGGAGTTCGAACCGGCCGACCACCGTCAGCTCGCCGGGATCACCGCGTACTACAACACCCTCAACTGGCACCACCTCTACCTGACCCGGGCCGACGACGGCCGGACGGTGCTGGAGCTGCTCAGCTCCGACAACGGGCGGCGCACCGCGTACCCCGATCTGACCGTCGATGTCGCCGGCGTCACCCGGGTCGGCCTGCGAGCCGTCTTCGACGGGCCGGCGGTGCGCTTCGACTACGACCTAGGCGCCGGTTGGCAGCGGCTACCGGTCGAGCTGGACGCGACCATCCTGTCCGACGAGCACGCCGCGCTGATCATCGACGGTGAGCCGGCGGCGTGGGGCTTCACCGGGGCGTTCCTCGGCCTGTGGGTGCAGGACCTGGGCGGCGACGGCGTGCACGCCGACTTCGACCTGGCCACCTACCGGGAGCAGTGACCACGCGGACGGCACTCGGCGGGTGCCGTCCGCGTTCCCACTCGTCCTACCTGGCCTGGCCGGCGACGGCCCGCAGTTGGCCGAGGGTGGTGCGGAAGCCGCGGCCGGACGCGGCCGGGTCCTCGGCGTTCAGGCCGCTGACGGCCATGGTCTGCGACCGGGTCGTGGCGACGGCTTCCGCGCCGGATCCGTTCAGGTCGAACACACCGAAGTCGCCGCTGAGCGTCCGGAACGTCGGGGCCGCCGGGTCCTGGGCGAGGTAGAGCACCACGACCTGGCCCGCCTCGAGCTTCGACATGTGCGCCATGTCCGGCACGCCGGCGGGCAGCGGGGCGAGCGTGATCCGCGCCCCGGCCCGCACTGTCGATCCGGTCGCCGCGCGCAGCACCTCGTCGACCCGGAACCCGGCCGCCTCGACCTCACCGCGTACGACCAGGTCCGCCGTGTCGCTGAGCTGCCGCACGGTGCCGTACCCGCGCAGCTTGCCCTTGATCGGCGGGGGCGCGACGTCGGTCGGCGTGGCCGCGCTGCTCGGGGCCACGCTGCTCGGGGCGAGCGCGGCGCCCGGGTCGGCGCCGCCGCCGCTGCCGCAGGCGGACAGGGCCGCGGCGGCCAGCACGGCGGCGGCCGTGGCCCACAGCGGCCGGATACGGCGAAGGTCGACTGCCATGGAACGCTCCTCGCGTCTCGGTGCCGTCCCGGGTCGTCTCGCTCGGGACGCGGCACTGCTTACGCCTTTTATCTGTGCGCCCCGGGCACCGAGTTCCATTTTTTTCCTCCGGGCTCAGCTTTCCGGCTCAGCTTTTCCGGGGCTCAGCGCCGCTCGCGCGCGAGCTGACGAAGCTCGGTCACCGTGGTGACGAACGCGCGACCCGCCCCGGTGACGTCCTCGGTGCGCAGACCGGTCACCGACATCGCCGGTGACCGGCTGGTGGCCGTCTCCCCTGAGAGGTCGAAGATCCCGAATTCGCCGCCGAGCGGGCGGTAGACGCGCGCACCCGGGTCAGCGAGGCCCAGGTAGAGGACTGTGGGCCGGCCGGCCGCCCCGGCTGGCTCCGCGACCACCATGATCTCGCTGGGCACCGGAGCACCCGGGACGCGGTAGAGCACCTCCGCTACCCGGTAGACCGCCCGCCCGTCCGCCACCGACACCACCTCGCCGCGGACCACCAGGTCGGCCGTGTCGGTGAGTTGGCGCACCGTGCCGTAGCCACGATTCTTGGCGGCCGTGCCCGGCGGCGCCGGCCGCGCGGCCGAGCGGCTCGCCTCGGGTGACGGGAGCGCGGCCGGGGGCGAGTCGCCGGACCGGGCCGCGAGCCCTCCGCCGATCCCCGCCGCGACCAGGACCAACGCGGCCGCCGCAAGCGCGGGCCGCAGCGGGACGAAGGCCCTTCGTCGGGTACGCGGCTGCTGCGCGATCGCCGTCAGCAGGCGGCTACGGTGCAGCTCGTGCCGGCCCGCCGGCAGGTCGTGATCACCGGGGTGGGGGGCGATCTTCGCCCACTCGGCCGGGTCCGGCGCGCTCACTGGCTGCCCTCCCGCACGAGCGAGGCGTCCACGACCGGCGGCCGTGCGGCACGCGGCGGGGCGTCGACGAGGGTACGGAGCCGGGCGCGAGCCCGTGACAGCCGGGAGCGCACCGTGCCGACCGGAACACCCAGCGCCTCCGCCGCGGACTCGTAGTCGAGGCCCTCCCACAGGCACAGGGTCAGCACCTCACGCTCGGGCCGGCGCAACCGGGCCAACGCGTCGATCGCGGCGGCGATGCGTCGGCTGTCGTCAAGTCGGCCGGCGACCTCGTCGGCGTGGTCGGGGAGGGTGAAGTCGGAGGCGAGCAGCGCGGCGGCCACCCTGCGGTAGCGGCGGTTGCTGCGGGTGTGGTTGCGGGCCTCGTTGGTGGCGATGCCGAGCAACCAGGGACGCAGCGACCCGCCCTCCTCGGTGACCCGCTCCCGGGATCGCCAGGCCTGGAGGTACGTGGCGGCCATGACGTCCTCCGCCGTGGCCCAGTCGGCGGTCAGCCGGAACGCGTGGTTGTACACCGAGCGCGCGTACGTGTCGAACAGCTCGGCGAACGCGCCGGGGTCACCGGCTCGCACCCGAGCGCGCAGACTCGACTCCATGACCATCTTCTGTCCGTCGGACGGTGCTGGTTCCGATGGACCGGCCCGTAGATCAGTTACGGCCCGACGATAGCCACCGGCAGGTACGTCCCGCGAACGACGGGATGAACAGGTGCCGTCACGCCTCGCGGTCGTCGATTGACGAGGAATCGACGTACTGGTATCTGTTAATACAGTTTCCTGATGCTCGCGGTGCCCGCCGGGGCCGAACCGCCGCGCCGGGCCACCGACCGGCTGGCGGCACGCCGCCCCTTCCCCGAGGAACACCATGGTTCACAAGAGAACAGCCGCCTACGTCGTGGGCACCCTGCTGGTCGGCGTCGCCGCCGTCGGCTACGGCCTGCCGTCGGCGAGCGCCGCGACCGCCGGCCCGATCACCGGCCTCGGCGGTAAGTGCATCGACGTGGCCGGCGCCAGCTCGGCCAACGGCACGCCCGTCCAGCTCTACGACTGCAACGGCAGCGCGGCCCAGACGTGGACCGTCGGCAACACCGACAGCTCGATCCGGGCACTCGGCAAGTGCCTCGACGTCACCGCCGCGTCGACCGCCGACGGCGCCAAGGTGCAGCTGTACGACTGCAACAACACCGGCGCGCAGAAATGGACCGCCAGCAACGGCGCGCTCGTCAACTCCGGCTCCGGCAAGTGCCTCGACGTCACCGACCGGAGCACCGCAAACGGCGCCCGGTTGCAGATCTGGACCTGCGGCGGCACCACGAACCAGCGGTGGACCCTGCCGGGCGGCGGCACCCCCACCCCCACGCCCACCACCCCGACCGGCACCAACCTCGACGACCCGGCGAAGAAGAACGTCGCCATGCAGCTCGTCTCGGCCGCCGAGAACTCCTCGCTCGACTGGCGCGCGCAGTTCTCCTACATCGAGGACATCGGCGACGGGCGGGGCTACACCGCCGGCATCATCGGCTTCTGCTCCGGCACCGGCGACATGCTCGAACTGGTCGAGGCGTACACCCGCACCAAGCCGGGCAACGTGCTCGCCGGCTACCTGCCGGCGCTGCGCAACGTCAACGGCACCCCGTCGCACGCCGGTCTCGACCCCAACTTCCCCCGCGACTGGCGGACCGCGGCCACCGACTCGGTGTTCCAGGCCGCCCAGGAGGCCGAACGCGACCGGGTCTACTTCAACCCATCGGTACGCGACGGCAAGAACGACCAGGTCCGGGCGCTCGGTCAGTTCGCCTACTACGACGCTGCGGTCATGCACGGGTACGAGGGCATGCGCCAGATCCGCAGCCGCGCCCTCAACCGGGCCAAGCCGCCAGCCCAGGGCGGCGACGAGCGGACCTGGCTCAACGCGTTCCTCGACGAGCGGGTCATCGAGATGAAGAAGGAGGAGGCCCACTCGGACACCTCCCGCGTCGACACCGCCCAGCGGGTGTTCCTCAACAACGGCAACTTCAACCTGAACACGCCACTGGTGTTCGCCGTCTACGGCGACCAGTTCCGCATCGGCTAGTCCGGCAGCCCGCAGACGCTCAGGGCGCCGCCTCGCGGCGCCCTGAGCCGTGCTCGTGGCACGGGAGCAGCCTTGCCTTGACGCTGACGACAAGGTTTAGCCTGGTCGCGACAGGCTGGTCGAGGAGGTCTGATGCTGATCGGCGAGCTGGCGGAACGGGCCGGCACGAGCACCCGCACGCTGCGCTACTACGAAGCCCACGGGTTGGTACACCCGCAGCGCTCGGCGAACGGCTACCGCATCTACGACGAGGCGGAGCTGCGGGTCGTCCGGGAGATCCGGGCGCTGCTCGACGTCGGCTTCGGCCTCGAGGACGTCCGTCCGTTCGTCGCCTGTCTGCGAGCGGGCAACTCGTCCGGCGACGTCTGTCCGGCTTCCGTCCTGGTGCTGCGACGCAAGCTCGCCGAGGTCGACGACTACCTCGATCGGCTCGGAGCGGTCCGTCGGCAGTTGCACACCCAGCTCACCCACGCCATCGCGCACCGGGAGGAAACATGCCCCAGGAAACGAGCGTCAGCTCCCTGATCACCGTCACCGACGGCACGTTCGCCGAGCTGGTGCTGGCCAACGACCGCCCCGTCGTGGTCGACTTCTGGGCGGAGTGGTGCCCGCCGTGCAAGATGATCGAGAAGAGCCTCGTCGAGCTGGCACAGGAGTTCAGCGACCAAATGGTCATCGCCAAGCTCAACTCCGACGACAACCCGCAGGCCACGCGACGCTACGGGGTCATGTCCCTGCCGACGCTACTGGTGTTCCGTGGGGGCGAGGTCGTCGGCTCGGTCGTCGGGTCCAGACCGAAACTCCACCTGCGGCAGAGCCTGACCATGCACGCCGGCCTCTGACCGTCACCGCCGATCGGGCGCCGAACTGGAGCGCCCAGCGTGGCGACTTGACCTCAAGCTCGGGTGAGGTCCTAACCTCCGGTATCGGAGGTACGGAATGAGTATGGAAGTTACCGCGTGGATGTCCCTGCACCACGCGATGAACGCGCAGGATGAGCGGCCGCTGTCCCGCGCCACCTTGAAGCGGATCGCACAGTTCGCACGGCCGCACCGCGCCTTGATCATCAGGTTCCTGCTGTTGAGTGTGGTGACGGCGGTTCTCACGGTGGCGGCGCCCGTTCTCGCCGGTCGGGTCGTCGACGCGATCGTCGACGGCGCCGACAGCGGCGTGGTGATCCGGTTGGCCGTGCTGATCGCCGTGATCGCCCTCGCCGAAGCCGGGCTGGGTCTGGTGACGCGATTTCTCTCCGCCAGCATCGGTGAGGGGCTGATCGTCCAACTGCGGACGGCTGTCTTCGACCACGTTCAGCGCATGCCGGTGGCGTTCTTCACGCGGACCCGCACGGGTGCGCTGGTCAGCCGCCTGAACAACGACGTGATCGGCGCGCAGCGGGCCTTCAGCGACACCCTGTCGAGTGTGGTCGGCAACGCCGTCACGCTGATGCTGACGTTGGCCGTGATGCTCACCTTCTCCTGGCAGATCACGCTGCTGGCGCTGGTCCTGTTGCCGATCTTCGTTCTCCCGGCCCGCCGGATGGGTTCGAGGCTCGCTCAGTTGCAGCGTGAAGCGGCCGAGCACAACGCGGCCATGAGTACCCGGATGACGGAACGCTTCTCCGCACCCGGTGCCACGCTGGTCAAGCTGTACGGGCGGCCGGCCGAGGAGTCCGCCGAGTTCGCGGCGCGGGCACGTCGAGTCCGGGACATCGGCATCCGCGCCGCGATGCTCCAGTGGGTCTTCATCACCGCGCTCACCGTCGTTGGCTCGCTGGCGTTGGCCCTGGTCTACGGGCTCGGTGGTCTCTACGCCCTACGGGGCAGCCTCGACGCCGGGACGGTGGTCGCCCTCGCGCTGCTCCTGTCGCGGCTCTACGCACCGTTGACCTCGCTGGCCAGTGCTCGGGTCGAGGTGATGAGCGCGCTGGTGAGCTTCGAGCGGGTGTTCGAGGTCCTCGACCTCAAGCCGCTGATCCTCGACAGGTCGGACGCCCGGCCTCTTCCGGAAGGGCCGGTCGCTGTCGAGTTCGACGGGGTCCGGTTCGGCTACCCCTCAGCGGACAAGGTGTCGCTCGCGTCCCTCGAGGACGTGGCGAAGCTCGATACGCGCGGCGGCGAGGAAGTGCTGCACGGGGTGTCGTTCCGCGCCGAAGCGGGGCAGATGGTAGCGCTCGTCGGCTCCTCCGGGGCGGGCAAGTCGACGATCGCTCAGCTCGTGCCTCGCCTGTACGACGTCGAGGACGGCACGGTGAAGCTGGCCGACGTCGACGTACGTGAGCTGTCGGCCGAGTCGATCCGGACGGCGTTGGGCGTGGTGACCCAGGACGGGCACCTTTTCCACGAGAGCATCCGCGCCAACCTGGCGTTCGCCCAGCCGGACGCGACCGAGGACGAGATGTGGGATGTGCTCCGGCGAGCCCGCCTCGACGACCTGATCCGCTCACTGCCCGATGGGCTGGACACCGTCGTCGGCGAGCGCGGATACCGCCTGTCCGGCGGGGAACGGCAACGGCTCACCATCGCGCGACTGCTGCTGGCTCGGCCGCGCGTGGTCATCCTCGACGAAGCCACAGCGCATCTCGACTCCACCTCGGAGGCGGCGGTCCAGGACGCCCTCGCCGAGGCGCTGACCGGCCGGACGAGCGTGGTTATCGCGCACCGGCTCTCCACCATCCGGGCGGCCGACCAGATCCTCGTCGTGGAGGCGGGACGCATCGTCGAACGCGGGCGACACAGTGACCTGCTCGCGGCTGGTGGCCGCTACCACGAGTTGTACCGCACCCAGTTCGCCCAGGACCAGCCGACGGTCCAGGAGCAACGCGTCGCCATATAACGCACGCGGTGGTCGGTCCGCCCGCGAAGGACGGTCGACCACCGCGTCACAACGCGCCGCCGCCCACCCCGATGGAATCACCCGGGGTGGTCGGCGACGGCGGTCAGTCGTTGTCGTTGTCGTCGTCGTCCTTGTCGTCGTCGTCCTTGTCGTCGTCGTCCTTGTCGTCGGCGTCGTCGTCGGCGTCGTCGTCGTCGTCGTCGTCGTCGACCGGCTCCTGGTCGGCCTTGACCACCGAGCCGTTGTCCCGGTCGACGTCCACCTCGTGCTCGGTGTCGCCCGCGACGATCTCGACGCTCCACACCGGCCGGCCGTTCTCCTGCTCGGCTTCGACCTCGACGATCTGACCGCCACCGGCCTTGGCGAGCGCGATCTCACCGGCGCGCTTCTCGTCGACCGCGCTGCCCGCGGGCGCGCTGCCGGTCGACGGCGTACCGGACGGCGTGCCGCTCGACGGCGTACCCGACGGGGTGCCGGCCGACGGCGAACCGGTGATTGCCGGCGCGTCGGTGGCCGTCGGTGCGACGGTTGCCGCGGCGAGTGCCGTGCCGCCGGTCCGCGAGTCGTTCGCGGCGTTGACGCCGAGCGCGACCCCGGCCACCGCCAGCACCGCCGACCCGCCGACCGACGCCAGCAGCAGATTGGTGCGCTTCATCGTGGTGTCCACCTTTCCTCGGTTGTCGATTCCGAGGATCGGCCAGATCGGGATAGCACCGCGCTGTCCGGAGGCTAAGGGCGGGTTAAGACGGTCGGGGGCTGGGTCAGCCGCGCCGGTTGAGCTCCGCTTCCAGCCGCTGGACTAGGGTCTTGCGGTCCTTGCTGGCACGCTCGTTACGCAGGGCGGTCTTGAGCTGTCGCGTGTCGAGGCCACGGACCAGCTTGGCCGCCTCCGCGACCGACATCTCCGTCATCCGTCCGGCCGTGGTGGCGTCCCGACGCGCCCGTTTGGCCGGCCCGGTGTTGGCGACGTACTGCTTGCCGGATCGGGACGCTTCGCGCTTCTTCGTATCGGTCGCGCGTTTCTGGCTCTCCGACATCTCCTCCCAGGCCTTCTTGGGCAGGTAACGACTCGTCGTGGCGCCCTTGCGCGCACGGGTGTCGCCCTCCTTCGTCTGCCATTTCTCGTTGCCCCAGCGCTGGAGAGACTTCTGCCGCTCGTCCTTTTCGCCCAGGAATCCGCCACCGCGCTTCTTGTACTCCTGAGTGACCAGCTGTGACTTGCGCGCCGACCACTGCCCGGGCCGGCCGCCCTTGTCGGAAGCCTTGATCTCTTCCTTGATCTGCTCTCTGAGCTCGGGTTTCGTATACCGTGCCATGACTGGCAGCTACCCGGCACCGCAGCGGCTATGCGTCCTGCGGTGACGTCGGAGGCCCGAGCCGGAGCAGCACCTCCGCACCGCCTCCCGGGCCGGCCCGCAACTCCAGTCGACCGCCGGCGGCCTGCGCGGCACGCCGGGCGATGTCCAGGCCGAGGCCGGTGGAACCGGCCGCGCTGGCGCCCCGCCGGATCGCCCCGGCGGGCATTCCCGGCCCCTCGTCGGCGACCGTGAGGACCACCTCGCCCGCCTCCCGGGCGAGCCGGACGGCGAACGGCGTCCCGTCGGGGGTGTGCGCGAAGACGTTGCCGAGCAGGGCGTCCACGGCCGCCGTCAGGTTGTCGGCGGCGACACCGACCGGAAGGGGGCCGGGCGTCAGGTCGAGGGTGACGACCCGGCCGGTGTCCTCCGCCAGCACCGACCAGAACGCGACCCGGTCGGAGACTATCGCCGCCGCATCCGAGGAGGTCGGCTGCGCCGGTGCGTGCCGCCACCGGGCCTGCCGGATCAACCCGGTCACCGCGCGTTCGAGCCCGTCGGCGGCGGCGGTGATCCGGGCGGCGTCGTCCGGGTCACGCAACGACTCCGCTTCCAACCGCAACGCGGTCAGCGGCGTACGCAGCTGGTGGGACAGGTCGGCGACCTGTTCGCGCTCCTGCACCAGGAGCACCTGGATCCGGGTGGCGAGATGGTTGAGCGCGCCGGCCACCTCGCGCAGTTCGGGCGGGCCGGCCGGCGTGACCCGGGCGTCCAACTCGGCGTTGGCCAGCCGGTGTGAGACGGCCGAGAGGTCGCTGATCGGCCGGACCAGGGTGCGTGCCAGCCGGTCGGCGACCAGCAGCCCGATCAGCACGAGGATCACGCCGAGCAGCGCCAGTACCAGCCAGGCCCGGGTGACCCCGGCGGTCAGCTCGTGCTGCGGCACCGCGATCCGGATCACCCCGGTGCCGTCTGATCGACCCTGCACGGCGATGACCACCTCCCGGCCGGCCGCCGACTCACCGGTGAGGCTCTGTCCGCGCGCGGCGAGGGCCACCGCGGGCGTACGCGGTGTCTGGGCGCCGAGCACCGTGCCGTCCGGCAGGAAGACGCTCACCGGTCGACCGGACTCCGCGGCGAGTTGCTCGACGGTGAGCCGGATGGTCGCCGCGTCGGCGGTGCCGACAACCGGGACCAGGCTCTGCGCGTCGGCGGTGGCCCGAACTGTGGCCCGGTCCTCGGCGACAGTGCGGACCAGCAGCGCCAACGGCACCAGGAACGCGATGAGGGTGAGGACGCTGACCGCGGCGACCAGCAGCGCAAGACGCGCCCTCACGACTGCGCCGCCGGGGCTTCGAGACGCACCCCGACACCCCGCACGGTGTGCAGGTAGCGGGGCTGTTGGGCGTTCTCCCCCAACTTGCGACGCAACCAGGACAGGTGCACGTCGACGGTCTTGTCGGCACCGCCGTAGGGGATCTGCCACACCTCCGTGAGCAGCTCACGTTTGGTGACCACCTGACCCGGTCGGCCGGCGAGGTGGTGCAGCAGATCGAACTCGCGGGGTGTCAGCTCGACCGCGACCCCGTCGAGGGTCACCTGCCGGGCCCGGGGGTCGACGCGGAGCCCGCCGACGACGAGCGCCGGGTCCTGCTCGTCGGCGCCGGAGGGGCCCCGCCGCAGCACCGCCCGGACGCGGGCGTCGAGCTGCGCCGCGGTGAACGGTTTGACCACGTAGTCGTCGGCGCCCGCGTCGAGCACCCGGACGATCTCGGTCTCTTCGTCGCGCGCCGTGGCCACGATGACCGGCACCGAGCTGACCGCGCGCAGCATCCGCAGCAGCTCGCGGCCGTCCAGGTCGGGCAGGCCCAGGTCGAGCACGACGAGGTCGGGTCGGTCCTCCAGCGCGTCGCGGAGCCCGGCCATCGCGGTCGAGGCCGCCGCCACCGCGTGGCCGCGTTCGCGCAGGGCCCGGATCAGCGGGGTACGGATCGTGAGGTCGTCCTCGATGAGCAACAGGCGGGCCACAGCTGGCAGGCTAACCGCTGCCGCCGGCAGTGCGGCGCACGTTAACCACGCCTTAGCGTTCGGATGTGCCAACGACAAGGACGGATCGGGGATAGTCAGGGGATGGGCCGTCGTTCGATCCTCGTCGCCACCGGGTGGGTGGCCACCGCCGCCATCGCCACCCTGATCGGCCTGGGCGCGATCCGGTTGGTGGGCGAGAGCCTCACCGGCACCCCGGGCGGGGTGCGCAGCGAGGCCGAGATCGAGCGGGCGCTCGCCGCACCGGAGCCGGCGCCCACCGGCACCACCACCTCGGCCGCGCCGGGCACGACAGGCCCCGCACAGGGCGCCAGCTCCGGGGCCCGCCGGGGGTTCGCCACCGACGGCGGCACGGCCGTCGCCGAGTGCGGCGTTGGCGGCGTACGCCTCGTCTCCTGGGCGCCCGCGCAGGGTTACCGGGTCCGCGACGTGGACCGGGGCCCGGACGACGATGTCGAGGTCACGTTCCAGGGGGCGGCCCGGGAGTACGAGTTGAAGCTGCGCTGCATCGGCTCGGAGCCGGTGGCCGTCGCCGACGACTGACGATCCGGGATCAAGTGCGGTGAGTGTCGCGGTGGGTTCACCGGCTCTGTAGAGCGTCCACCAACCTCCGGAGTGTCGCGCGAGCATTTTCAAGATCGCTAAGGCTGAGACCGGCTCGGTCCACGGCGTCCCGGCGGTCAGCGTCCGAGCGTTCCAGTAGACCGGTGAGCGTGACGAGACCCGCTTCCGTGAGAGTCACGAGTGGCGCGCGGCGGTGATCGGGATTGTCGTGCAACTCCACCATCCCGGCTCGGGCCAGGTCGTCGACCACTCGCTGCACGCTCTGTCGAGCGAGGCCAAGTCTGCGCGCCGCGCTCGCGACGGTGCGGGAGCCGTCGGAGAGCACGCTCATCACGTGCCATCGGGCGGCAGTTTGTCCCTCTCCTCGGGCGAGCTCCTCACTTGAGCGCCGAGATTCGCCTGCCAGCTCGTACACGTCTGCCATCAGCAGCCGATAGGCGTCGACCCGGTCCTGCTTCCGTTCCGTCATCGGCAGCACGTTACCGCACATTGACAGCCTAATACCAAAATGACAGCATGCTGTCATGATTCTCCGACTGTGGAGCGGGTGGACGGAGCCCACTCTCGCTGACGCCTACGAACGGTTGTTGACGCAGGACATCGCGCCCGCGATCCTTGCCCGGGGCGTGGACGGGCTACAGGAGCTTCGGGTTCTGCGTCGTTCCCCGCAGGAGCTGGATCCCGCCAAGGGCAGCGAATTTCTCACCGCTATGACATTCACCGACTTCGCCGCGGTGTCGGCCTTCACCGGCGGCGATCCGTCAACCTCCGTTGTCCCGCCCGCTGCCCGTGCTCTGCTCCGGCGCTTCGATCGGCAGTCCCGGCACTATCTCAGCCGAGCGGTGTTCCGGGACGGTCACGGGAGACCCACGGTCGGGTGAGCAGTCCGCGCTTCACTGACCCATTGGCTGCTCGCGGTCTGCGTTCCGGCCGAGGGCAACCATGCGCAGGGTCTCCTCTCGACGCCGCACGAGCAGCGCCCCAGCCAGGAAGGTCACCGGCGCGACCAGCACCAGCATCGCCCACTGCGTTGGCACCAGGGGGATGGTGTGTCCCATGTGCATGGTCGAGGTGGCCCAACCGGCGAGGGCGCTGTCGATCAGGAGGTCGAGGGCTGCCACCGGCAGGAGCATGACGACGATCCGTCGGCGCACCTCCGGAGTGAGCGTGGCAACCGTGATCACCATGGCCGACGCGGCGACCGCCAGGCCCGCGACGTAGAGCCAGAGAACCAGCCCACTGCTCGCCTCAAGGCCATAGAAGACCTGGAAGGACACCTCACCGACGAAGTCGAACGTGGGACTGGTCACCCGGTTCGTCACCAGGAGCGCGACCATCGCGGCCGGCGCGAGCACCAGCGCCAGCAGTCGGCGTACGCCCAGCAGCGCGATCGCCCGGCGACGCGGCGCCGGCACTGTGAGCGCGGCGGCAGCCACCACGGCGAGGGCGAACTGCGGCAACGTGTCCACCACGTACGTCGGGTTCTCATTCGTCTGCGGGGCGACGAGCGCACCCCAGCCGAGCACGCCAGCCCAGGCCAGAGCGGCGGCGAGCCAACGCCACCCGAGCAGCACCGCAGCGCAGACGCCCGCCCAGCCGGCGACGCGCAGCCAGTCGACGAGATCCGGGCCGCTCGGCGCGAACCCTGGTGGCAGGCTCGGCGCACGGACGAGCTGGTCGAGCAGCGCCCTGCTGGCGAGGGCCAGTAGGACGGCCGCGACCAGCAGGCCGGTCACCGTTGCCGCGTCCGCCCAGCTCGGCTCGGTGAACCCCCGTGCGCCCACCCGAAGCCGCGCCCGCAACCCGGCGCCGACCAGATTCCGCACGTCGGCGGCGCCGGGTCGCCGCTGGCCCGGCCGCGCGCCGGCGAGGAGCACGGCCAGCATCTCGTCCTCGTACACCCGACGGTGTTCCCACGGATAGACGGCCAGCAGCCGTCGGTAGCGGCGTTCCAGACCGTCGCTGCTCACGCCGCACCCCCGTCGGTCAGTAGGCCGCTGCGGCGCAGCCGCACCCGAGCGGCGTCCGCGTTGTGTCGCAGGCGGGACGCCTCTTCGGTGAGCCGCCGCGCGCCCAGGGCGGTGAGGCGGTAGTAGCGGCGCAGCCGGGACTGCACCACCTCTTCGCGCTCGACCTCGATGAGACCGTCGGCGCGGAGCCGGTCGAGGACGGCGTAGAGGGTGCCGGCGCGCAGGCGCACCCGGCCGTCGGAGATGCGCAGCACGTCCTCGATGACGGCGTACCCATGCATGGGCGCCTCCGCCAGCGCGGTGAGCACCAGGAACGTCGGTTCCCGCAGCGGAGCCTCAGTCATGCCAGGAAGCATATACCGACAGACGGTATATGCAAGGACAGCGGGAGCACAGCGACGGACGTGGCCGGCACGGATCACCGTGCCGGCCACGTCGTCGGTGGTGGTTCAGCTGGAGTACGCCTCCAACTCCCAGAGCGAGTGGCCATACCCGGTGCCCCGGGCCGTGCCGTAGATCCGCAGGTAGCGGCCGTTGGCACCGAGGGCGGTGTGCTCGTCCACGCCACCGTCGGCCCCGGTCACCGTCTTCACTGTGGTCCAGGTGGTGCCGTCACTTGAGGTCTGGATCTGGTACGCGCTGCTGTAAGCCGCCTCCCAGCTCAGCTTGACCCGGCCGATCGCGGTGGCGCTGCCGAGGTCCACCCGAATCCACTGCGGGTCGGAGAACGTGCTCGACCAGCGGGTGGTGAGGCTGCCGTCGACCGCCTGGGCGCCGGACACGTCGGCCCCCTCGTTGCTGGACGTCGACGTGGGCTTGTTCAGCAGCAGGTTGCCGCCGGTCGGGCTTCCGGTGCCGCCGTACACCTCGAACTCGAACAGCGAGTAGCCCCAGGCGGTTCCCCGGGTGGTGCCGAGCAGTCGGATGTACCGGCCGGACCCGCTGAGCCCGGTCAGGTCGTCCACCCCGCCGTCGCCACCGGTCACCGTACGGATCGTGGTGAAGTTGACCCCGTCCGGCGAGGTCTGGATCTGGTATCCGCTGCCGTACGCCGCCTCCCAGGTCAGCTTGACCCGGTTGATGGCGTACGTGGCGCCGAGGTCCACGTCGATCCACTGTGGGTCACCGAAGGCGCTGCCCCACCGGGTACCGGCCACGCCGTCGAACGCGTTGGCCGCGCCGAACCCGCCCTCGAAGCTGGACGCGCGCGCCGGCTTGCCCCGGGCCAGGTTGGCACCCGGCTCGGGATCCGGGTCCGGGTCCGGGTCGGGATCCGGCCCGGGACCACCGGGGCTGGTGGAGAGGGTGAACTCGTCGATGTCGAAGTACGGGCCGGTGCCCTTGAAGACCAGGAACAGGGTTCGGGTGCCGGTCGGGGCGGTGACCCCACCGGTGACAGTGGCGAAGTTGGCGTACCCGCCGGTGGGCACGACGGTGGCCGAACCGACCAGTTGCCCGGTTGGCGAGTCGACCCGCAACTCCAACGTGCCGCCACCGCCGGCCGGGGCGCCGACCCGGGCACTGAACGACTGGACGCCGGTCAGGTTGTACGGGCGGAACGAGATCCAGTCGTTGTTGTCGACGTAGCCGACCGCCGCGCCGCCGTGCCCCGCCGCCCCGGCGACGATCTGGATGCCGGACGAGTCACCGAAGTGCTCGGCCTGGCGTACCCGAGGTTGCAGCACCGCCTGGGTGTGCGTGGTCAGCGCCGGCTGGCCGCCCCCACCCAGGTCGGTGTACTCGGCGTCGATGATGCCGAAGATGTTCGCCGCCGTGTCGTGCTCGCCGTCGGCCGAGGTCTGGATGACCCCCGTGCAGCCCTGCACGCTGCCGAGCTGGTGGCCGTGCGAGTCGTGGCCGAGGACGTAGTTCACCTTGACCCGGGCGCAGTTGATCGCGCCGTCCTGGGCGTCGGTGACGGTGACGGAGAACGGCACCGCGTCCCCGAAGTTGAAGGTCTGCCCGTTCAACGGGGTGTTGACGGTGACCACCGGGGCGCTGTTGCCGACCGTGACGACCACGCTCGCGGTGGCCGTCTTGCCGGTGGTGTCCCGGACCGTCAGCGTCGGGCTGCGGGTCCCGTTGGTGGTGTACGTGAAGCTCGGGTTCGCCGCTGTCGAGTCGGTGGTGCCGTTGTTGTCGAAGTCCCAGGCGTAGGTGAACGGGTCGCCGTCCGGGTCGAGGGTGCCGGCCGAGGAGAAGGCCACCGTCAGCGGCGCGGTGCCACTGGTCGGGGTGGCGGAGACCTTGGCGACGGGTGCTCGGCCCTCGCGGGCGTACTCGATGCGGTAGAGCGCCGAGTTGGCGTCGCCGTTGAACCAGCCGGTGCCGTAGTCGAGCACGTAGAGCGCGCCGTCCGGGCCGAACTCCATGTCCATGACCTGGGTGCCGGTCCACGGGAATGGGTTGATCTTCAGTGGTTGGCCGGACGCGTCGAGCTTGATGTTCTTGATCCAGCGGCGACCGAACTCACCGGCGAAGTAGGTCCCGTCGTAGTACTCGGGGAACGCCACGGGCGAGGTGTTGTTCGGGTCGTACCGGTAGACCGGCCCGCCCATCGGCGAGAGGCCACCGCCGGTGAACTCCGGCGGCGAGCCGGAGCCGCCGTACGGCAACCAGGCCGAGATGGCCGGCGGCAGCTGGGTGATGCCGGTGTTGTTGGGCGAGTTGTTCACCGGCCCACCCGCGCAGTTGAACTTCGCCCCGGACGGCCCGGACGGGAAGGTGTAGTCGTTGTAGGCGTCGTTGCGGGCGGTGCAGTACGGCCAGCCGTAGAAGCCGGGCCGGTCGATGCGGGCGAACTCGACGTTGCCCGCCGGCCCCCGGTTCGGGTCGGCGGTGCCCGCATCGGGGCCGTAGTCACCGAGGTAGACGATGCCGGTGGCCTTGTCCACGCTCATCCGGAACGGGTTGCGGAACCCCATCGCGTAGACCTCCGGGCGGGTCCGCGCGGTGCCCGGGGCGAACATGTTGCCGGCCGGGATGGTGTAGCCGCCGGCCGCGCTGGGCTTGATCCGGAGGACCTTGCCGCGCAGGTCGTTGCTGTTCGCCGAGGTGCGCTGCGCGTCGAAGGCCGGGTTACGCCCGGCCCGCTCGTCGATCGGGGTGAAGCCGGCCGAGTCGAACGGGTTGGTGTCGTCACCGGTGGACAGGTAGAGGTTGCCGGCCGCGTCGAAGTCCATGTCACCGCCGACGTGGCAGCACATGCCCCGGCTGGTCGGCACGTTGAGGATCAACGTCTCACTGGCCAGGTTGATGGTGTTGTCCGCGTTCACTGTGAACCGGGCCAGCCGGTTGACGCCCTCCCAGACGGCGAATTCGGCCGGGGTGCCGGTGGCCGGCGCACCGCCGCCGGGGGTGCTCAGTGGTGGGGCGAAGTACGCGTACACCCAGCGGTTGGTGGCGAAGTTCGGGTCGGCCTTGATGCCCTGCAAACCCTCCTCGTCGCCGGTGTAGACCGGCAGGGTGGCGGCGATCTTGGTGTTGCCGGCCGCGTCGGTGTGCCGGATCACGCCGTTGCGGGAGGTGTGCAGCACGCCCCGGTCCGGTAGGACGGTGAGGCTCATCGGCTCACCGGTCTCGGCCGCACCCTTGGCCAGCTCCACCTGCTGGAAGCTGCTGGTGACGGTGGGGCCACAGTCGGCGTCGACCGCGCCGGCGGCCGTCCGGATGCCGCCGAGCAGGTGCTGACGGAAGTTCGCCTCGGTGTACGACGCGTCGGTGTGCCCCAGGCCGGTGTACCAGGCTCGGCCGCCGGAGTAGTTCTGGCACCAGGAGATCGGGTGGTCGGCGCCCATGCTCCCCCCGGTGTAGGTGCTCTCGTCCAGGGTGGCGAGCACGTGCGCGTTGCCGCGGGGGTTGGTGCGGTAGTTGTACAGCTCGTCGAACCGGCTCCACCGCTGCGGGAGCGTCGCGGTGGACGGGTGCACCTGGTCGGCGACCTTCACTGTGACGTTCTGCTCGGCCGGGTGCGAGGCGAAGTACGCCCCGACCAGTCCCCCGTACCAGGGCCAGTCGTACTCGGTGTCCGAGGCGGAGTGCACGCCCACGTACCCACCGCCGCCGGTGATGTAGCGCTCGAACGCGGCCTGCTGGGCGGCGTTGAGCACGTCGCCGGTGGTGGAGAGCCAGATCACCGCGGCGAACCGGTCCAGGTTGGCGCCGGTGAACTGCGCGGCGTCCTCGGTGGCCTCGACGGTGAAGCCGTTTGCCGCACCGAGCTGCTGGATCGCGGCGATGCCCGGGGTGATGGATCCGTGCCGGAACCCGGCGGTCTTGCTGAAGACCAGCACGGTGAACGGTGCGGCGCTGGCCGTGGGTGGCGAGGCGACGATGCCGCCCGCCACGAGGATCGCGCTCAGCGCGAGGCCGAGCCACGATCTCAGGGATCTGCGCACAGTGGGGTCCTTTCGCGGTGCGAGGGACGGCGTGCGCCGATCACGCCTGGCGGTGGTGGGACGAGACATGTAAATGCATCGTTGCGTCCGGATCACGGGCGCGTCAAGCACTCTCCCACCATCCGTGAGAGCGTTATCTCCGCAGGTCAACGGCGACCGTGCGGAGTGAGATCGGATAACGGTTTTCGGGCCACGATCCACCTGCGGAGGGCCCCGGCGCAGGTGCCTGCACTCGGGGCCCTTCCAACCGTCGGTCAGCGTGAGTAGTACTCGACGACGAGTTGCTCGTCGCAGACCACCGGGACCTCCGAGCGGAGCGGGAGCCGGATCAGCCGAGCGGTCAGGCCGGGCAGGCTGACCTCAAGGTAGGGGGCGAGACGTTCCGGGGCGTGCGCCCCGGCCGCCGCGACGACGAACGGCGCCTTGCCCCGACTGCGCTCCGCCACCTCGATGACGTCACCGGGTTGCAGCCGCGCGGACGGCCGGTCCACGCGACGGCCGTTCACCGTGACGTGCTGATGCGTGACGACCTGGCGGGCCTGGTAGATGGTGCGGGCGAAACCCGCTCGCAGTACCAGCGCGTCCAGCCGACTCTCCAGCTCGACGATCAGCTCCTCACCGGTCTTGCCGGGCCGACGTACGGCCCGGTCGAACGCGCGCCGGAGCTGCCCCTCGTGCAGGTCGTACTGCGCCTTGAGCCGCTGCTTCTCCAGCAGCCGGACCTTGTAGTCGCTGGTGGTGCGTCGGGCCCGGCCGTGCTGCCCCGGCGGGAACGGGCGGCGTTCGAAGTAGCGCACGCACTTCGGGGTCAACGCGATGCCGAGGGCACGGGAGCGCTTGACCTTGGGACGGGTCTGATTCATCAGTCACCTCTCAAGTAAGGTAAGGCTAACCTAACCTAGTAGGAGATGATCGCCTTGAGCAAGCCCTCGACCAGCACGGCGGACTCCACGGACGACGCGGGTGTCCGAATCCGATCGATGATCGTCGCCGCCGACTCCCTCACCCTGCACATCCCGGGCGTCGAGGCGTACGTCGTCGGACGGCACGTCGTGACGAGCGACGGTCGGCTGCGGGTCGACCTACCGGCCGGCTGCCACCTGGCCGAACACCTCGCGCACCAGCGGGAGACCGTCGCGATGGTCGAGGTGACCGACCTGGCGCCCACCCCGGTACGCGACCGGGTGCGCGGGCGCGCCACGCTCACCGGTTGGTTGGTGACCGAGACCGACACGACCGGGATCGATCAGGAGCTGGTGACGGTCCTCGACCTCGCCACCGCTGAACTGACCGTCGACGGTCGCATCACCTGCGTCGACGCGGACGACTTCGCGGCCGCCCAACCCGACCCGCTGGCCGCCGTCGAGGCCGATCTGTTGTGCCACCTCGACCACCACCACCCACGCACCGTCGAGGGGTTGAGCCGGCTGATACCCGCCCGCCACCTTCAGGGTGTTCGCCAGGTCCGGCCGGTACGCCTGGACCGCCACGGTGTCGTACTCCGGTTGGAGCTGAGCACTGGTGACCGGGACGTCCGGCTGAACTTCCGGACGCCACTGCGGCATCCGGCCGAACTCGGCGCGCAGATCGAGGCACTGCTTCGGCACTCGGGCGGCTGCCGAGCCCGACACGCCCGCTGACGACCGCCGCCCTCGCCCGCGGTTAGGCAAGGCTGGCCTACGCAAATACCCCTAAAAGGGGCGGCTGATAGGGAGTTGTCCCGTCGAGGCCGGGTATGAAGGTGACCCGGCACCACCGACGGAAGCGAGATCGCCATGACCGACATGCTGGAGATGCCGCGGGTACACGAGTGCACTGTCACCGACTGCGGCTACAACCACGACGGCTGCCACGCGTTCGCCATCACCATCGGGCAACAGAACGCCAGCTGCGCCACGTTCATCGACACCTCGGCGAAGGGCGGGCTGGACCGCGTCATCGCCCAGGTCGGCGCCTGCAAGCGGGACGACTGCCAGCACAACGCCGAGCTGGAGTGCCACGCGCCGTCCATCCGGGTGGGTCCGGGTCAGGACATCGCGGACTGTCAGACGTACGAGCCGCGCTGATACCGGCGCGACGCGGATGAGGGACGGCCGTGGCGGCCGTCCCTCATCCGCGTCAGAGGCCGGCTACGCGGGGACGACCATCGGCGTGCCGGCGATCGGGTCGGGTACGACGAGGCAGCTGAGACCGAATACCTGCTCGACGAGGTCGCCGGTGACCACGTCCACCGGCGCTCCCTCGGCGACGATCGCACCGCCGGACATCGCGATGAGGTGGTCGCAGTAGCGGCAGGCGAGGTTGAGATCGTGCATGACGATGACGATGGTCTTGCCCGACTCCGCGTTCAGTTTCCGCAGCAGCCGCAGCAACTCGACCTGGTGGTTGATGTCCAGGTAGGTGGTGGGTTCGTCGAGCAGCAGCAGGTCGGTGTCCTGGGCCAGGGCCATGGCGACCCAGACCCGCTGGCGTTGGCCACCGGACAGCTCCCGGATCGGACGGTCGATCAGATCCGCGGTGCCGGTGGCGTCGAGGGCCCGGGCGACGGCGTCGTGGTCGTCGTTGCTCCACCGTCGAAACCACCCCTGGTGGGGGTAGCGACCACGGGCGACGAGGTCGGCGACGGTGATGCCGTCGGGCGCGACGGGAGTCTGCGGGAGCAGCCCGAGCACCTTTGCCACGTCGACGTTGCGCAGGTCGGCGAGGGGCTTGTCGTCGAGAAGAACGGCGCCGTCGCGCGGTGTCAGCAGTCGGGCCAGGCCGCGGAGCAGGGTGGACTTGCCGCAGGCGTTGGCGCCGACGATCGCGGTGACCTTGCCGTCGAGCACGGCGACGTCGAGGTGGTCGACGATGGTCCGGTCGTCGTAGCCGAGGGTGAGGCCCTCGGCGCGTAGTCGGGTCATCCACCCGCTCCTTGTCGATTGGTGGTGGCCAGCAGCCACAGCAGGTAGGGCGCGCCGACCGCACCCGTCACCACGCCGGTGGGCAACGGTGTGGGCAGCAGGTGCACGGCGACGAGGTCGGCGGTGAGCAGCAGCGCGGCACCGACCAGGGCGGCGGGCAGGACGCCCTGGGCCGCGGGGCCGAGGAGCCGGTTGGCGATCGGCCCGGCCACCAGGGCGACGAAGGCGATCGGGCCCGCCACCGACACCGCCAGGGCCACCAGCACGACGGCGGTGCCGAGCAGCCCGGCCCGGCTGAGCTCGGCCCGGACGCCCAGCATCCGGGCGGCGTCGTCACCGAGCGCGAGGGCGCTCAGTGGCCGTTGCAGCAACGTGGCGACCGGCAGCAGGACGACCAGGGCGCCGGTGAGCACCCACAGCTCCGTGGTGCTGGCCTGCCCGACCGACCCGATCAACCAGTGCATGGCCTGGCGGGCCTCGAAGAGCTGCGCCCGGCTGAGCACGTAGCCGATCAGGCCCTCGAAGAAGACCGCCACCCCGATGCCGATGAGGATGAAGCGGTAGCCGCTGACGCCGTCGCGCCAGGCCAGCAGGTACATCGCCAGGGCGGCGGCGACCGCGCCACCGAGGGCGAGACCGCTGACGACGAGCCCACCGGCCTGCAGGAGCACGATCCCGGTGACGGCAGCCAGCCCTGCCCCCGAGGTGATCCCGATGAAGTCCGGGGACGCGAGGGGGTTGCGCAGCAACTGTTGGAAGATCGTGCCGGACGCGCCGAGGGCGAGCCCGACAGTCAGGGCGGCGGCCGCGGTCGGCAGCCGCAGGCCACGGACGACGAAGTCGACGCTGGGATTGTCGGACAGGTGCAGGACCGAGGCGATGACCTCGCCCGCGCCGATGCGGAAGCTGCCCACCATCATGGTGAGTACGAACAGGGCGGTGACCGTCGCGGCCAGGGCGCAGGTCACCACGACGGACCGGCCGGCTCGACGCCTGCGGTTGGCGCGCAGCGCCGCTGCCGTACCGGACGGAGCAGAGCGGCGCTCGCTCGTTGTCGTTGTCGTTGTCGTCACCATGCTCACACCTCCGACAGCCGGCCGTAGCGCACGATCGCGATGAACGCGGGCGCGCCGATCAGCCCGAGGATCACGCCGACCTGAACCTCGTCGGGCGCGGCGGCCACCCGGCCGAGCACGTCGGCGAGGAGCAGGACGATGGGTGCCAGCAGCATCGAGTACGGCAGGATCCAGCGGTAGTCGGGGCCGCAGATGAACCGTGCCAGGTGCGGTACGACGAGCCCGACGAAGACGATCGGTCCACAGGCCGCGGTGGCGGCGCCGGCGAGGATCGCGACCACGGCGAAGGCGGCCGCGCGGGTACGGGTCACGTTCTGGCCGAGGCCACGCGCGACGTCCTCGCCGAGCGCGAGACCGTTGATGGCCCGACCGAAGCCCAGCGACGCGGCGAGGCCGATCAGCAGGAACGGCGCGACCCCGGTCAGGATCGGGGTGTACCGGCCGGCGAGTGAACCCACCTGCCAGAACCGCAGCTCGTTGAGGGCGTCCACGTTCGTCATCACGATCCCGCTGGTCACCGAGGTCAGGCCGGCGGTGACCGCCGCGCCCGCCAGGGCCAGCTTCACCGGGGTGGCGCCCTCCCGGCCGAGCGAGGCGATCGCGTACACCAGGGCCAGCGCCGCGATCGCGCCCGCGAAGGCGAACCAGACGTAGACACCGACGCCGCGCACACCGAGCACGGTGATGGCGAAGACCACGAATGCGGCGGCGCCGGAGTTGATGCCCAGGATCCCCGCGTCCGCCAGCGGGTTGCGGGTGACGCCCTGAAGGATCGCCCCGGCCACCCCGAGCGCCGCGCCGACCAGGATGCCGAGCAGAGTGCGGGGTACGCGCATCTCCAGCGTGACGGTGCTGCTGATCGGCCCGTCGCTGTCGAGGCTGAACAGGGCGTGCAGCACCTCGGAGAGCCCGATCGAACGCGAGCCCATGGTCACGCTCAGGAAGCCGACGAGGGCGAGGACCGCGCAGAGGACGGCGAGCCCCGGCCCGAGGGCAGAGGCTCGCCGCACGCCTCCCGTCGAGGTGCGCGTCCCGATCTGGTTAGTTGCCGACATTCGGATCAGCGGCCTTGACCGCCTGGGTCAGCTTGTCCAGCTCGGTCGCGAAGTCCCCGTAGGTGTGCAGCCAGAACGCCGGCCAGGAGACGGTGGCACCGACCTTGGCCGCCTTGATCTTGGACCAGGTCGGCTGCTTCGTGCTCCACTCGGCGTTGGCGGTCGGCGTGAAGGATCGGCCATCCCACAGGATCAGGTCCGGCTGGTACTTGTCGGCGTTTTCCCAGCTGAGGTTCTCCCAGTACGGGAAGGCCGGGTCCGGGCTGGCCGGGTTGATCACCTTCAGACCCCAGCTCTGCAGGTCCAGCAGCTCGGGCGCGTACTCGGGGTTCGCGACGTAGACCTTCTCGGTCGAGGGCGACATCGCCGCGACAGTCAGGTCCGGCTTGGCCGAGGTGGCCGCCTTGAACGCGGTCACCGCGTCCTCGAAGCGCTTCTTGTTCGCCGCGATCTGCGGGCTGGCCACGTCGGCGCCGAGGCTCTCGGCGAGATCCTCGTACCCCTCGGCCAGCGCGACGATCGACTTGCCCTGCGTGACGCCGACGATGGGGGCCAGCTCGGCGAGCTTCTTGCTCTTCTCGTCGACGCCCTCCTCCATGCCGCTGTGCGCCTTCTCGGCCGGCCACCAGTCGCCGACGATCAGGTCGGGACGCAGGGCCGCGGCCTTCTCCACGTCGATCTTGCCCCACTCCTCGCCGAGGATCTCGATCCCGGTGAGGTCGAGGCTCTTCAGGTTGGGGTCGGTCTTGACCGACTCGTCGGCGTAGACGCCGACCGGCTTGATGCCGAAGGACATGAGCGCTGCGGCCTCGCCTGCGTGCGCGATGATCCGCGTCGGTGTCTTGTCCGCCTTGACGACCTTGCCCGAGCCGTCGTTGAAAGACCAGGGCCCGGAAGCGGTGGCAGCGGCGGCGGTGTCACCGTTGGCCGTGTCGTTGCCACAACCGGTGAGCCCGCCGAGCACGGCGCTCAGCGCCGCGACGGCCAGAACCGGACGCCATGAGTGCATGGTGAAGTTCCCGATCTTTCGAAGAGAAGCGAGCCATCCGGCCCGAAAGTTAGGTTAGGCTAACCAACACTTCCGGTTTTGGCGAATGCCGGGTGCCTCCCACCTCGAAAGACGGCCACCACCGCCGCGAAACCGCGATCGGACGCTCAGCGCCCGCCCGCGGCCAGCTCGGCGATCATCCCCTCGCAACTGCGGACGACGACCTGAGCGCCGCGCCGCTGCGCCAGCGGGAGCAGCGGATCCTCCGCCCGGTCCCGCCACCGCCACTGCGCGTCGGAGGCGACCTCCCAGAGCTGCCGCACGTCGGCCTCATGCTCGACGCCGAGCCGTGCCGCGAGGCCCACCCCGTCGCCGCCAACCAGCCGCTGCGCCTCGGCGGCCAGCTCCGCGTCGAACCCCAGCCGGGTGTTCCGCAACGCCACCAGCAGGCGCAGCTCCCGGAACTCGTGCGCGCCGGCGAGGATCTGCTCCACCGCGCCGACCAGCTCGGCGGAGCCCCGGGTGGGCTCGGCCCGCAGCAGCGCCTCCACCGCGGCCAACGCGGAGCGCGCCTTCAGCGCGTCCCGGCGATCGATGAAACACCGCGTCACCGACTCGCGCAGCTCGGTAAGACCGCTACGCCGAATCAACTCGGCGGAGAGCTTCACCCGGCTGTCGAATCCGCTGCGCACCAGCGTGGCCGCCAGCCGGACACCGAAGACCCCGAACCGGCCCAGCAACGCGGCGCGCACCTCGGTGTCCAGCCGTACCGGCAGCTCGCCACGGAGGAAGCGGTCGGCGGAGATGAGGTGGGCGTCCAGCTCCGCCCGGGGCACCTGGGCCAGGGTCGCGAGCGCGGCGAAATCCGACTCACCGAGCATCCGGCCGGCCAGGCCGATCATGCCGCTGCACGCCACGACGTTGACGCTGAGCGCGTTCACCCTCGGATCGCGGTAGTGCCGGCGAGCGAGCTGGCGGGCCGTGAGCAGACCGTCGATCCGACCGCCACCGGTCTCGTCGGCGCGGGACAACACCATGATCACGTTGACCGGAGCGGACTGCCCGACAGCACTGTCCCTTGCGGACTCCAGCACCCGCAGATCGCTGTCGCGACCGTCGCGGGTCAGGTACAACACCGCGTCCGAGTCGCGCAGCACCCGCTCCAACACCGGCGCCCGGCCCTGCTCGGCGCCGCCGGTGACCGCCGGGGTGTCGATCAGCGTGATCTGCCGCAGCGCCCGCGTCGGCCACCGCACCACGATGTCCCGCACCTCCCCCGCACCCCAGCCCAGATCCACCCGCAGCCCGGTCGCCGACTTCACCACTGCCAACTCCTGCGGTGGCTGCCCGACCGGGTAGGCGGTGGCGCGCGGCGCGGCCCCGTCCTCGTACCAGGTGAAGGCCCTGTCCGCCCGCTCGACCGGCGCGACCTCCTCGCCCATCAACGCGTTGAGCACCGTCGACTTGCCCGATCGCCACGGGCCGACGATGGCGATCCGCAGCGGCTGCTCCAACCGGGCCACCTGTTGCCGAAGCTCAGTGACGGCCCGGGGATTGTCCTGATACAGCTCGATGGCCTGGTGCAGCAACCCCCACGCCGCCTCGTCCAGGCGCACCCCCACCGTCATGCCTGCGGCTCCAGCAGCAGCGGGGCGGAGCGGGCGCCGGTCAACTGCTGGGCCTGCTCGTACACCGCCGCCAGCCGGGTCATCTTCAACCTGATCTCGCGCTGCCGCTGCTCGCGCAGGGAGGCATCGGTGTCGGCCTCCTGCTTCGCGCTGCGGAACGACTGCACGATGGCCTCCTGGAGCTCCTCGGTCAGCCCCGTGAAGTGGTCCCGCAGCATCCGCTGCACCTGCCGGGCGGCGTCGCGGCAGTCTCGGATGATCCGGACGAAGAAGTCGTCGACATGCCGCTGGATGGCCGTCTTGACCGTCGCCTGGCGGCGACGGAGCAACTGCTTGCTCTCGTCGCGGATGCTCTTGCCGCCGAAGAGCGCCCCGATGCCGACCGAGACCGGATTGATCATCGGCATGCCGGCCAGGGTGGTCGCCAGACCGAACATCAGCATGCCGCCGTACGAGCCCTTCATCCCGGTGAACAACTTCTGGCCGGTGGTGAACCGGTCGATCGTCGGCCGTTGCAGCTCGGGCAGTCGCTCGCCGATGTCGTCCGGCATCGTCATCGACCAGGGCGGCAGCACGTCGTAGCCGTACCGGTCGAAGTTGGCGGCCACCCGCCGGGCGATCCAGTCACAGCGCTGGATCAGCCACTCGTGGTTCGCCTCCGCCGCCTCCACCAGGCTCCGCTCCAGCCAGTCCTGGAAGGTGTCCCAGGCGACCAACGGATCGGCGGTGTCGAAGGCCTCGTCCACCGCGCGCAGGATCTGCCGGGTCCGGTCGCGCAGGTCGTACTCGAGGTCGGCGAGCAGGTCGGTGATCTCGTCGGTCAGCGTGTTCTGCCACCGGGTGGAACACCGGCGCAGCTCGTCGACCTCGCGCTGCGCCGCGTGCAGCCGGGAGATCGGCCCGGACTGCTCCTCTTCCTCCTGGGTCGCCAACTCGGCGCGCAGCGGCGCGGCCAACTGCTCCACCACCGTCCGGGCCACCGTCTGCACCGCCGCCCGGGCCAGGTGGTCGGCCTTGCCGGACAGGTCGCGTTGCAGGCGGGCGATCAGCGCGGGGAAACCCGACTCGGCGTTGAGCCCGCGGTCGTCGGCCGCGGCGGCGCGCAGTCGCAGCGCCGCCGAGACCGGGATCAGCGTCGCCGGAATCCCCGCCTCGGCCAGGTGCTGCCGGTTGCGCTCGGCGACCGTACGCCAGTCCGCCACCAGATCGGTCTTGCTCTGCACCACCACCACGTTCGGATGTGAACGCATGATGTGCAGCAGCATGTTCAGCTCGGCGACCGACAACTCCCGAGTGGAGTCGGAGACCAGCAGCACGGTGTCCGCGCGGGCGGGCGCGGCGACCGAAGTGGCGGCGCCGATGCCGGCGACCTCGTCGGTGCCAGGAGTGTCCACCAGCACCAGGCCGGCACCGAGCAGGGCACGGGGCAGTCCGATCTCGACGTACGCCGGGCCGCCGCCTGGCCGACGCCCGACCAGGCCAGCCACGCCCGCCGCGACCTGGTTGAGCGCCACCGGGGTCCGCTCGACGGTCACCGCGGCCGCGGCGCCGGTGGGATGCCCCGGCGCTGGTGGCGGCGCCTGCGCCACCGCCGCGGTGGGGGCCTCGGCGTGCTGCACCACGGTCGGCAGGACTGTCGTCCGACCGTCGCCGACCGGGCAGGCCGGAGCGTTGATGATCGCGTTGATCAGCTGACTCTTGCCCTGGTTCGGCTCACCGATGACCAGGACACGCAGCGTCGGGTCCAGCAGTTGCGCGCGCTTCTGCCGCACCGTCTGGAGTAGGTCACCGCGACCGTGTGCAGTGCACGTGCGGGCGATCTCGTCCAGCACGTCCAACCAGATCCCGGCCATCACCGCACCAAGTGTGCGGATTTCGGCTTAATTATCAAGAGGGACCGGATGTGGAACCGGGAAGGGCCGGATCGCCCGAGGCGATCCGGCCCTCCGCTCCGACCGGAAATCCGGGTCAGAGCAGACCGCCGGTGATACCCAGCAGCCCGTGATCGGACGAGGCGTGCGAGTCGCCGCCGAGCACACCATCGGTGACCCCACCGGTCACGTCACCGACCGTGTCGGTGACACCGGGGAGGAGGCTGTCCACCTGGTGCGTCACGCCGCCCACCGTCGACGGCACGTCGAGCGGCGGGACCATGCCGCCGACGACACCGTCGCCGTGCCCGAGGCCCAGCCCGCCGAGGGTGTCGTCGACACCGAGGGAGCTGACGACCCCGCCGAGCTGACCGTGGGTGCCGGAGAGGACACCACCGGTCAGGTCGCCGCCGATCAGATTCGGGTCAGTTGCGCCGAGCAGACCGCTCGGGTCGCCGACGGTGCCGGTGACGTCCCCGAGCACCGGGTCCGCGATGGCGTCCACCGGCTGCACCACGTCGGCGTCGAGGGTGTGCGCCACGTCGGAGACACCGGCCAGGTCGGTGTCGAGGCCGTACGGGCCGACACCCAGACCGATGCCCGGCAGCACGGTGACCCCGGCGGCGGCGGTCGACGGGTCGACAGCGATGGCGCCGAGCACGCCGGCCTTGACGTCCACGCCACTGGGCGAGCTGGTGACGCTGATCTGCTGCGCCACGCTCTGCAACTGACCCACCACGTCGGTGGTGTCGGTGAGCAGCGGGTCCAGCCCGAGCTGCCCGACCGGAGAGGCCAACGGCGCGAGGCCCGCACCCGGCGCGTAGTCGACGACCAGCGGTACGACGTCCTGCACGTCCGCAGCGGTGATGTCGGTGAGCCCGGCGCCCCGCAACGCACCCTCGGGGTCGAGGTCGAAGGCCGACCGCGCGTCCGGGTTCGTCAGTAGGTCGAGCACGAAGTCGTGGAGCGTCTGCTGCGAGTCCATGTGCCGGTTCTCCTCGGATGTGGCTTTGGCGGGGTGTCGTACGTCGACAGTGACGACGTTATTGCCGGGGCCCGCCCCCGGGCATCGGGGCTGAGCCCGCATCCGGGCCGGTTGAACTAGGGGCTCCCCCACCTCGTACGTTAGGGGGACAGGGGGAAACCGTCCCGGCGAGATTAGGGTCCCGACCAGGGACTGATCTCTGGTACGAACGTAGGAGCCCGCGGGGTTCGCCGGGGGTGGGTCGTCGGGCAGCCGACGCCATCGCCACCGACCGGCCGACTCACGGGGAGAGACAGAGACGATGCCGTACGTCCTGGGGATAGACATCGGAAGCAGCAACACAGCCGCCGCCGTCGCACGGCGACGCGGCGCGACCTGGACCCGTCCCGAGGCCGTCCCACTGAGCGCCGGCTCACCCCTCATGCCCTCGGTGCTCTGCCTGGCCGAGGACGGTTCGCTGCGCGTCGGCGAGCCCGTGACCGACGACGGCAGCCGCACCACCCGGGACTTCGTCCACCGGATCGGCGACGACGTGCCGGTGCTGCTCGGCGGCGAGCCGTGCGCGCCGCAGACGCTGACCGCCGAGCTGGCAGCCTGGGTGGTGGAGCGGGTCCAAGCCCTGGAGGGCGGGGCGGCCGAGGCGATAGTGCTCAGCCACCCGGCGGGGTGGCGCCCCTACCGGCGGGAGGTGCTGCACCGGGCACTGTCGAACCTCGGCCTACGGCACGTGACGTTGCTGCCCCGCACGGTCACCGTCGCCGAGAGCCACGCCGCTCGCGGGTTCGCGGGCAGCACGGCCGTGGTCTACGCCCTGGGGGGCAACAGCTTCGAGGCGGCCCTGGTGCGCCGCACCCCGCGCGGCACGTACGAGACGTTCGGCACCCCGCAGGGTCTCGACTCGATCGGTGGCGCCGACTTCGACGAGGCGCTGGCCGAGCATGCTCGTACCGTGCTGGCCCGGGAGTTGGCCGCGACCGGACGTCGCGGGGCCCAGGCCGCGCTGCGCGGGCTGCGCGCGGAGTGTGACCGGGTCAAGCGGGTGCTGACCGTCGACCTCACGGCCGACGTGGTGCTGACCCTGCCGAGCGGCCCGGCACGGGTGCCGGTGACCCGGGCACAGTTCGAGGCCATGATCCGCCCGACGGTGCAGGCCACCGTCGACCTCCTGCTCCGGGCCGTGCGTAGTGCCGACCTGACTCCGGCGCAGCTCGACGGCGTCCTGCTGGCCGGCGGCTCCACCCGGGTGCCGCTCGTGACCGAGCTGATCGGCGCGGCCCTCCCGGTGCCCGTCGAGGTGGAGCCGGACGCACAGTTGACCGCCGCCACCGGGGCGGCGATGGCCGCCTGTCAGATGGTGTCACCACGCCCTCGCCAGCCGCCGCCGGCCCGCGTTCCGGCCCCGGTCAGCGGCGCCGGGCGGGCCACCCTCCCGGCAGCACGCCGCCCCCATCACACCGTTCCGGGCGATCCGCCACCGCGGCCCCCGGTCCGGGTCCTCCCACTGGAACTGCCGAAGCCGTCCCGCCTGGCGCTGGCCCGCGGCCGAGGACGCGAAGGATGACCCCAATGATCATGAATGACCTCGCCGCACCAGGGCTGACCCTGGACAAGGGGTTGCAGGCGCTACTGGACACTGTTGCGCAGGATCCGACCGGCCCCCTCGCCGTCGGCATCGCCGGCCCGGCCGGTCACGGAAAGACCGCTCTCCTCGCCGAGCTGGAGCGCATCCACCAGCGCGCCGGGATCGCCGTACGCACGGCCGCGCCGGAGCCGGATGAGCCGGTCGACCCCGACACGGTGGTGCTGGTCGACGACGCGCACCTGCTCGACGACGCGCGGACCGAAGCGCTGCTGCGTCTGGTCGCCGGCCGTCGACACCGGTTGGTGGTCGCCCACCGCCCGTGGCCCCGGTCGGCGGCGTTCAGTGAGCTGGTCGACGCCCTGCGACGCGACGGGCAGGCCGTGCTGCTCACGCCGTTCACCCGGGAGCAGACCGCCGCCCATCTCGCCGCGACACCCGAGCTGGGCCGCCCCGCCGACCTGGTCGACTTCGTCCACACGCAGACCGCCGGCGTACCCCGGGACGTGGAACGGCTGGCCCGCGGCCTGGCCGGCGCGGAGACGCGGACCGGCATGGTGGACCCACCCCGGTCCGTCATCCTCGAATTCGGGCCGGACCTGGACGTTCAGCCCGCTGCGGTACGCCGACTGCTGCTCGCCGTCGCGGCCGGCGGGGCGCTGCCGGTGAGCATGCTCGGCGCGCTGCTGGGCCGGGACCCGGCAGGGGTGGACGAATTGATCGCCACGACCAGGGCGGCCGGGCTGCTCGGCGCGGACGGCCGGCTCGCGCCGATCGTCCGGCGGGCCGTCGCGACGCTCAGCCCCACCACCGAGCGGACGGCGGTCTGGCGGCGGCTCACCGAGTTGCAGCTCGCCCGGGGTGGCGCGGTGCTGCCGCTGGTCCGCTCCCTGCTCGCGGTCGGCGCGCTCGGCGACTGCCCGGCCGCGACCCTGGCCGCGGCGGCGGACGAGGCGCTGGCCGACGAGCCGGCGTTCGCCGCCGAGCTGTTCGCGGCTGCCACGGCGGCCGGGCGGCCACCCAACGCGCAGCAGGCGCTCGCCGCCGCGCTCGCCGGTGACCTCGACGACGCGCTTCGGCTGGCGGACCGACTCCTGGCCACGGCCGCTCCCCCGGAGCGCTCCGAGGCGGCCGTGGTCGCCGCCACCGCCCTGGCCCACCGCGGTCACGTCGGTCGCAGCGTCGAGCTGTTCCGGTGGTCGGGCACCGCCTCGGCGGCGGCGTTCGCCATCGTCGGCGGGCTCGCCACCGGTGACCCGGCCGCCAGCACCGAGTCACCGGCGGGGGACCCGGCGGGCGAACCGCCGACCCTGCACGCCAGCGCCGCCCGACTGATGGCCAACGGTGTACGGGAGAGCGTGACCGGCCCGCCGACCGCCGCGCTCTCCGCGCTCGTGCAGGCCGCCGCGCTGCTGGAGCCGGACGGCCGAGCGGCGTTGCTGCCGGACAGCCCGGCGGCCCTCGCCGCGTTGACGGCGGTGCACTGCGGTGAGCTGGAGATCGCCGAGCGGGTGCTGCACCGCGCCCTGGGCGCCGGTGTCGGCGGCCCGCTGATGGCCCGCCGCCACCGGCTGTTGCAGGCCTGGATCCTGATGGTCCGTGGCGAGATCCACGCCGCCGGCGAGCGGCTCGCCACTGTGACGCTCGACGGGCGACCACTGGAGTCACGCGACCAGCTCTTCGCCGCCGCGATCCGGATGGGCATCGGCCGGCGCAACAGCGACCTCGGGGCGCTCAAGCGGGGTTGGGGGCAGGCGCTGGAGGCCGTGGTGCGGCACCCCGTCGACCTGTTCACCCTGCTGCCGCTGGGTGAGCTGGCCATCGCGGGCGCGCGGCTGGGTGACCTGGCCCGGCTGGAGCCGTACCTGCACCAGGGGCGTGCGCTGCTCGACCGCCTCGGCAACCCACCTCTGTGGAGGGTGCCGCTGCACTGGAGCGGGCTGCACGCCGCCATCCTGACCGGCGAGCCGACGGTCGCCGACGAACACGTCGCGGCGTTGCTCGCCGCCGCTGGCCACAGCCGGTACGCGGCCGTGGTCGCCTCCGCAGCGGAGAGCTGGGTGGAGGTGCTCCGGGGGGTCGTCGACCCGACCCGGGTGGAGGCCGCCGCCCGGGGGCTGCACGACACCGGGTTGTGCTGGGACGGCGCCCGCCTCGCCGGGCAGGCCGCCATCCGCACCGCGGACCGGCGGGCGATGACCACCCTGCTGGAGTGCGCCCGAGCGTTGCAGGGGCGGCCCTCCGGTGGGCAGAGCGGCCAGGCACCGACGACCGGTGCGAGCACGGCGCGGGCCGCCGGCCCCACGCAGCACGGGCTCAGCGACCGCGAGTACGAGGTCGCCGAACTGGTGCTGGCCGGATTGACCTACCGGGAGATCGGCGATCGGCTCTTCATCTCGGCCAAGACCGTCGAACACCACGTGGCGCGGATGCGTAACCGGCTGAACTGCGCCAACCGCACCGAACTGCTGGCGCTGCTGCGCACCCTCGTCGCCGACCGGGCCAGCGACACCGCCGGGCAACCGTGGCCGCAGCGGGCGAGCCGATGACCCGCAACGATGTTCGGCTGATCCGGACCAGGCTGGCCGTGCTGGCCGCCGTGCTGATCACGCTCTGGTCGTACGCGGCCTACCTGTCCAGCCAGGACACCGTCGACCTGCTGCGCGTCCGGGCGCTGGCGGACACGCTGGGCCAGCCCATCGACCGCCTGATTCTGAGCCTCCAGACGGAGCGTCGGATCACCGCCGAGACGATCGCCGGGGCGGGGCAGACGACACCCGCGCTGGTCGGGGCCCGCGAAGGCACCGACCGGGCCGCCGCCGAGATCCGCGAGTTCACGAAGGGCCGCGACCTTCGGCTGCTCAGCGCCGGCACCGTCCGCGACCGGGCCGGCGAGTTGGTCCGACGGCTCGACGGCCTGGGCACGACCCGATCCGAGGTGGACACCGGGGGGCTCGACCAGGGCGCGGCAATTGACGGGTACGACGAGGTCATCGACGTCGCCTTCCGGGTGTACGGCCCAGAGTGGGGCGCGTACGAGAGCGGCTTGGCCGCCGACACCCGAGCGGTGATCGCGCTGGCCCGCGCCCGGGAGTTGCTCGCCCAGGAGGACACCCTGGTCAGCGCGGCCCTGACCGGCGCACGGTTCGGCGCCGACGAGCGGCGCCGGCTGAGCGCACTGGTCAGCATCCAGCGGTACGCGCGCGCCGAGGCCGGGGCGGGGCTTCCGTCCGACGGCCAGGGCGAGCATCAGCGCCTCGCGGCCGGCCCCGAGTTCGCGGCCCTGCTCGCCCTGGAGGACCGGCTGCTGCTCCAGGCCGGCACGCCCAACGCCCTGGCCGGTCTCACCATCCAGAGCTGGCGGGCCGCGGCGGACGCCGCCCTCGGCGCGCTGCAGACACTGGTGACTAACACCGCCCGCAGCAGCGTCGAGCGGGCCACTCCCGGTGCCGCCGTACTCATCGCACGTACCGGGGCCGTGGTGGGTTTCGGCCTCATCGTCGTGCTCGTACTCCTGCTGAGCTGGGCGGGCACCGTCCGACGCCTCACCGACGAGCTGACCAGGCCCGACGCCGACCTCCCAGCGCCGATGCCGGAGACGCCGACCCCGGCGCAGGAACCGGCGACGTCGGGGGTTGACACCGAGCGGGAGCTGTTCCTGGGGCTGACCCGACGCAACCAGGTCCTGCTGCGTGACCAACTCAGCCTGCTGGACGGGATGCAACGTCGGGAACGGTCCACCGAGGAGACCGGCGAGCTGTTCCAGCTCGACCACCTCACCACCCGGGTCCGACGCAACGTGGAGAAACTGATCACCCTGGCCGGCGCGACACCCGCCCGCCGCTGGCGACGCCCGGTGCCACTGCTCGACGTGGCGCGCGGCGCGGTCGCCGAGGTGCCGGACTACCACCGGGTCCTGATCGCGCCGCACTGGCCGTGGTCGCTCGCGGGGCCGGCTGTCACGGACGTCATCCACCTGCTGGCGGAGCTGATCGAGAACGCCCTGGCCTTCTCCGGGGCGGAGACCACCGTCCGGGTCAGCGGCGAACAGCGACCGCAGGGGTGTGCCGTCCTCGTCGTCGACGACGGGCCCGGCCTGGACGCCGCCGCGCTGGCCGAGGCGAACCACCTGCTCGGCAACCCGCCACCGGACGGCCCGCCAGCGGGCCTCGCCGGCTGGTACGCCGCCGCCATCCTGGCCGGCCGCTGCGGCGCCCACGTCTCGCTGCGCCCCAGCCGGCGCGGTGGGACGGCCGCCATCGTGCTCCTTCCCTCCCGGCTGATCACGGTCACCGCCACCGGCCGCACACCGGCCAGCGCACCACCCGACACCCCGTACCCACCGGCCCGCACGGGCGCCGACCTGCCCGACCCGAACGGCGACGGCGCGCTGCCGACGCGGGTCCGCCACCCCGGGCCGACCGGCCCGGAACACGGCAGGACCAGCCTCGACACGGTTGAGTTGCCAGTCGCGAGAACAGCAAGGAGACATCAATGACGTCTGCAGTGGTCACCGAGGACGGTCTGACCGACGCCCTGAACAATCTGGTCGACCGGGTGCACGGCGCGGAGTTCGCCGTGGTGCTCTCACCGGACGGGCTGCCGCTCGGCGGCTCGCGGCGGGTGGGGGAAAAGCTGGCCGAGCAGATCTCCGGCGTGGTCGCCGGACTGATCGCGTTGGGGCTGGCCGCCACCCGGACCTGCGACGCGGGTCGGCTGCGCCAGGTCGTGGTGCAGATGTCGCGAGCGTTCCTGTTCATCGCCACCATCCCGAACGGGACCATCCTCACCGTGCGGATCGCCGGTGACGACGTCGAGGTCGGTGACATGGCGTACGAGGTGGCGCTCTTCGTGGGGCAGGCCGAGCAGCACCTGCCCATCACGTTGGGCCCGGCCTCCTCGGTGACGATCGGGGACACTGGTGCACACCAGCGGCACCACTGACGAGGCGTGGTACGACGACGACGCGGGCCCGGTCGCCCGGCCCTACACGATGACCGGGGGGCGCACCACGCCCGCACGCGGCCAGTTCGACCTGATCTCGCTGGTCGTCGCCCGGCGGGGGGTCACGCCCCCCACACCGCTCTTCCCTGAACAGGCGCGGATCGTCGAGCTGTGTCACCATCCAGTGTCGGTGGCCGAGGTGGGTGCCGAGTTGGACCTTCCGCTGGGGACCGTCCGGGTGCTGCTCGGTGACCTGCTCGCGGCCGGGCTGATCGAGACGCACGAACCGCCGATGCTGTCGGAGCTGCCGACCGAGGATCTGCTCGAGGCGATACTCGTCGGGCTTCGTGGGCTGTGACCGGGCAGTGCCACCCGCGACCCGGACGGATCGTGGGCGCGCACCCGGCGACGAACTGAAGGAGAGACTGGCAGTGCCGGCAACACCACCCCAGCCACGCCGTACCGTGGCGATCATCCTGCTGGATCGGGTCGTGGCCCTCGTCACTGCCGCACGGCGGGTGCTCACCGGGCGGGAGGACGTCTCGCGGGCCACCTGGGTGGCCGTCGTCGCGGCGCTCGGGGTGCTGATCGCGACGGCTGTGTCCGTCGTCGGGGTGCTGCGTACGCCGGAGAAGCTGACGCCGGTGACCCTCGACCCGCCGCCGTCGGTCGAGCAGGTGGGCGCGTCGCCGTCCGCTACCCCCCGGGCGCAGGCGCGACCGGCGGTCACCAGCCCGGCGGTGCCCGCTCCCCCGCCCGCCTCGGCCTCCTCGGTCCCACCGGCCGTCGCGTCGTCGACCCGGCCCACGCCGACCGGTGCAACCGCCGAACCCACCCCGGCGGCCCTGGGCGCGGCCTTCGCCATCACGGACAACGCCCTGCTCAGTTACGGCGCGACCGTGACGATCAGCAATCCCGGCCCGGTCCCGGCGCCGGGGTGGACGCTGGTCGTCACCCTGCCCCGGGAGTCGCTGGGAATCAGCGGGGTCGAGGGAGCACAGGCCAGCCGGGACGGTGCGGTCTGGACGTTCGTGCCGGACCCGAACACCGGTCAGGTGCCCGGCAGCGCCTCGGTCCGGGTGACGTTCCGGGTCAATGGATCGTTGACCGGTTCCGCCCCCAAGGCGTGCACCATCGACGGGGTCGCCTGCTCCGGCCTGTCGAGCTGACCAATCCGGGACGCCCCGATCGAGCGCGGTACACCGGGCGTTCCGGCGGCAGCCATGCTTGATTGATCATCAGTTCGGGCGCGCTTCGTACCGTCGCGACCATGACTGTCCTACCCGCATCAACGTCGCTTCGCCGCGCCGGGTCGCGCCTCGGCGCCCTGGGTACCCGGACCGCCGCCGCCGTCGCCGCCCTCGCCGTCACCGGCGCTGCCGTCGCGGTCGCCGTCGCGACCTCGTCGCCCGCCACCGCCGAGCCGGGCAGCGTCGTCGTCTCGGAGAACTTCTCGACCGGGTCGCTGCCCGCCGGTTGGCACGCGGTCGACGGCGCCTGGAAGGTCGAGAACGGCCGACTGTACGGAACCTCCGCCAGCTCCAGCGAGAACAACAAGATCACTTTCGGTCGGCACCTGAATGACTTCCGCCTCGAGGCGACCATGCGCTTCGAGTCGGTCTCGGCCGCCACCCGCTGGGCCTCGCTCGGCATCGACGTCCCCGCCAGTGGCGCGACCCCCTGGTGGATCGCCACCATGCGCAGCGGCACCACCGCCGCCAACGGGCTCGAATTCGCCCAGCGGACCACTGCCAACGCCTGGGTCGTGACGAACACCGCCTCGGCCCCGTCCGCCGCCGGCACCGGCCGGGACGTGCGCGTCGCGGTCGAGGTGCACGGCAACCAGGCCCGCTGGATCTTCGACGGGCGGGAGGCGATGCGGACCAGCAGCCTCCAGCGTTCCGCCGACGGCGTCCAGGGGCTCTTCGTCAACGGCGCGACCGTGTCGTACGACGACGTCACCGTCACCGAGCTGGCGCCGAACGGCTACCTCCGCCCGGAGGGCAGCCCGTTCACCGTGATCGCCCACCGGGGCGCGTCCGCCGCCGCACCGGAGAACACCCTCGTAGCCCAGGAGATCGCCCGTAAGGGTGGCGCCGACTGGATCGAGAACGACGTCCAGCCGAGCAAGGACGGCATCCCGTTCATCCTGCACGACGGCACCGTCGACCGGACCACCGACGGCACCGGCAACATCCGGGACCTGACCGCCGCGCAGATCAAGGCGCTCGACGCCGGCTCCTGGTTCGGCCCGCAGTACGTCGGCGAGCGGGTGCCCACCCTCGCCGAGCAGCTCGCCGACCTGCGGACCCGGGGCGGCAACCTGCTCGTGGAGATCAAGGGCAAGCACACCCGCGACGAGGTCGCCACGATCATCCAGGTGATCCGGGACGAGCAGATGATGGGCCGGGTCTTCATCCAGAGCTTCGAGGTCGACGCCCTGAGGTACACCTACGAGATCGCCCCCGAGCTGCCGCTCGGCCTGCTCCGCAGCACCCTCGACGCCGACCCGGTGGCGATCGCGAAGGAGCTGCACCTGACCGCGTACAACCCGGACGGAAACGCGCTGTTGGCCAAGCCGGAGGTCGTCGCCCCCCTGCACGCCGCCGGAGTCGCCGTGATGGCCTGGACGATGGACTCCGCCGGCCTGTGGCAGCGGCTGGAGCGGATCGGCACCGACGCGATCATCACCAACCGGGCGGCGGAGCTGGTCGGTTGGAACTCGGCGTTCGTCCAGCGGGCCTCCGCCGACCCGACCGTGCAGATCACCTCGCCGGCCAGCGGGGCTCGGCTGGACCGGGCCCAGTCGCCGGTGATCGCGGTCGCCGCGACCAACGCGGACACCGTCACCGTCACGCTGGACGGTAAGAAGTCGGCCGCCGGGCGCAAGCTCGACCTGGCCAAGCTGACCGCCGGCCGGCACACCATCTCCACCGAGGCCATCGGGCCGGAGGGCACCGCCACCGCGACCAGCACCTTCACCGTGACGGTGAGCCAGGCCGGCCTCGGCTACCTGATCCTCACCTCGGGCGCGGACCCGGCCGCCGTCACCTCGATGACCACCAAGCTGGCCCACGCCCAGTACGCCGAGCTGGCCACCTACGCCGACCGGCAGGCCGGCAAGCTGGTGCCGGCGGAGGTGGCCAGCGTCATCGCCGCCGACGCCCGCACCCTCGCCTTGAAGTAACGGCTCGAAGGGTGGCGCTGGTCCGAGGCCAGCGCCACCCCGAGTCCTCAGTGGAAGACGGCGGCCGACTCGGCCCGCTCACTCTGCTGCCGCACCAACGGCAACGCCGGGGCCAACGCCAGCGCCATGCACAGGCCGCCGACGGGAAGCAGATCGAGAGTGACCGTCGGCAGGACGATACCGGCCAGGAGCAGCGGCACACTCCACCACGGCAGCCGCCGCCGGACGGCGAGCATGCGCACCCCGTCGGATCTTGCCCACAGCCGGACCAGGCCGTAGGCCACGATGCCGACCGGTCCGGCGATCACGTAGAGCGCAGCGCGTTTCATGCCAGCCAGCATGTGGCCGCCGGCACCGGCCGACCTCCGGGAGCTTCCCTCAAGTCGCCCTGGCTTTCGTCTCAGGACTTCCACCGAACAACCCCGAGACCTGCCCGACCAGGATGCGCCACCGGTCAGGGACGGAAAGGCTTGCCGGCCAGCGCGGACTCCTCCGGGAACGCCAACGAGCTGAAGAACTTCTCCGTCTCGGCACTGCGGATGCCTTCGATCTTCGCCAGCAGCACCTCTGTCGCCGCGTAGGCGCGCTGCTCCCGCTCGATCGGATCAGCGGTCGCCTCGGCGCGACCGAACGCGAGTCTCCACTGGTTGCTCGCCTCGAGGAGCCCGAAATGGGTTCGCCGCAGCAGTGCCCACATCTGATCCCACTGATAAAAGGTGCGTAGCGCGGTGGCCGTGGCGATGACCACGCCGGAGACCGCGATTATCAGGTTCTTACCCGGGTAGCTGAAGCCGGCGAGCAGTGGCAGTGACGCACTGACGACGATGACCAGGATGCCGGTGGAACGAAACAGTCGACGGTGCCATTTCGCTCGCCAGTCGTAATGGTCCCTGAGCTTGTTGACGCTGTCTTCCGCCAACGCGCGATAGACCTGTAAGGGATCGCCGGGAGCCCCGTTCTGCGACTCGGCGAGCAAACCGCTCTGTCCTTGGTCAACAGACACGTCACGATGCTAGATGCTGGCCATGCGACGGTCTATAGCCCGAGAATACGATGTTGTCGGAGTATTGACGGGCGAACATCTCCCGCTCCGGTGAAGCGACCGGCCAGGCAATCACCGGAACACCGCGGCGACGCCACCATGCCGTCAGATGGGACGGAAACGCGTCCACCTCGTAGGCCAGAAAGTCGGGTCGAGTGATCAGGTTGCTGACCATACTGCGACCCACCATCCGGGTCAGCGGCCCGGCGGTGCGCAGCAGCCCGCAGATGCGCCCCACCGGCACCCGGCGGTGCGGCGGCAGCTTCCGCACCGCGACCCGCAGCGCCGCCACGAGCAATGGGTCGAAGGACTCGACCGCGTACCGCCCCGGGTAGTCGGCGGTCTGTCGCAGCACCTCGTCGACGAGATCGAAGTTGAGGGCGAGCGTCGGCCGTTTCAGCTCGATCAGCAGGGGCACCCGTCCGGCGACCCGGTCCAGCACCTGCGACAGCGTGGGCACCCGCTGGTCGGTGCCCTGCAACCGGAGCCGCTGCCGATCGGCCGGGGTCAGCTCCGCGGTGGCGATCGCCGCACCGGTGAGCGCGGTCAGATCGTAGTCGTGGACGACGACGAGCTCGCCGGAGCGGGTGAGCTGCACGTCCAGCTCGCAGGCGTAGCCAGCGTCGGCGGCTGCCTCGAACGCCGCCAGCGAATTGGCGGGTCGATTGTCGCCGGTCAGCCCGCGGTGCGCGATCGGGTTGTCGAGCAGCCAACGGTCGTCGGACGACACGCGATCCTCCTGAACTTCCGGGACCGGGTTACCGCACTCCGGAGCACGCCGTGGAAGGGTTTTCGCGTACCTTACAACCGCCCGCCGCACGACGGCGGTGGGCGTCGTCGTCGATATCGCGGTCTCCGTGCTCCCGGTGGTGCGCGGACTCAGCGTTCGCTGATGAGGGGGGCGTAGTCGCCCCGGGTGAGCGGTCTGCTGGACAGGGAACCGTCGGCCCGGGGCACGCCGAGAGCCTTGCCGTCGCGCAGGAAGGCCACTGTGGATACGTCCTCGCGGCTGGTGAGGGTGCAGACGATCTGCCCGAAGGCGAGGACCTCGTCGCTGCGACCGCCAACGTCTGCGGGTTCGTCCACCGCGACGAGGGCCTGCGTCCCGGTCACGGTCGCGCGGGCGGCGTTGACCGCCCCCGGCAGCGCGCTGGTCAGGTCGCTGTCCCGTTCGGCGCCGCTGGGCCCGGCGAGCAGATGCCGCAGCTGGTCCGCAATGGTGGGTGGACTGTCAACCCGCCGAACCACGGGGACGATGCGGTTGTTCCGGACCAGGCAGAGCGTCTCGGCGGCACTGCCGGCCGGTGCGGTGGTGTCGGCGGGAGCGGCACTGCTCAGCGGTCCTCGTGGGGGCGGCACCGTTCGCGGGGTGTCGTCGGTGGGGATGCCGCACCCGGTCAGCAGCACGGCGAGCGCCAACGGGGCGAGACGACGGTGCCTCACGACAGGCTCCCCGGCAGGGTGACCCGGAAACGGGCGCCCCCGTCCGGGCGGTCGGCGACCGTCACCTGTCCCGCGTGCGCGGCGGCATGCTGGGCGACCAACGCCAGCCCCAGACCAGTGCCGTCACCGGCGCCCCGGGTGTGGGCGGCTCGCCCCCGGACGAACCGGTCGAAGATCGCCTCGCGATCCTCGACGGGAACGCCCGGACCGTCATCGTCGACCTCGATGACGCCGCTGTCCCCGTCCCGGCCCAGGCGGACAGCCACCGGGCCACCACCGTAGGTCACGGCGTTGTCGAGCAGGTTCGCCAGGATCTGGGCGATCCGCCGCCGCTCGACCTGCCACGTCGGAGGCACGTCCGGCGCCAGGCGGACGAGGGCGCCCGGCAGGTCGTACGCGTCGCAGGTCTCCCGGGCCAGCTCCACCACGTCCACCGGGGCACGGTGGGCCGGCTGGTCACTGCGAGCCAGGTCGATCAGGTCGTTGACGAGCCGTTGGAAACGGTCGATCTCGTCGGCGACGAGCCCGGCGGCGGTGGCCGTCCGTTCGTCCTGATGTTCCCGACGGCGGGCCAGGACGCTGGCCGCCGCGGCGAGGGTCTGCAACGGGGAACGCAGTTCGTGGCTGACGTCGGCGGCGAACCGGCGGTCCCGCTCGATGCGCCGGGCGAGGCGGTCGACCATCTGGTTGAACGACGAGGAGAGGCGGGTGAGGTCAGGGTCGGTGGCCGGGTCGAGCCGGGCGGTGAAGTCACCTGCGGCGATCTTTTCGGCGGCGTCGGCGACCGCTGTCAGCGGCCGTAGCCCGTGCAGGGTGGCGTACCAGGCGAGGGTGGCGCCGGACCCGGCGACCAGCACCGCGACGCTGGTCAGCGCGAGGGCCAGCACCCGGAAGGTCTGCTCCAGCTCGCGCAGCGAGTTGACCTCGAAGTACGTCGCGGAGGCGGACAGCGGCACCCCGACCACCAGGGCCGGTTGCCCGTCCACGCGGACACGCTGCACGGCCGGCTCCCCGGCGGAGACGACCCGGAGCAGCTCGTCGGGGATGGCGGCCGTGGTGCCAGGATCGGCGGCCCGCGCGTACCACTCGCCGTTGAGGTGCAGCACCGGTCGACGGCTTCCGCCGGTGTCCAACGACCGGAGCACCTCCACCACGTCCGGGGTTTCGGTGTCGAGGCCGGCATGCACCACGGCGGCGTCGAAGTAGGCGGCCCGCAGGGCGATGCGTTCCCGGTCGTCGAGCAGGGACCGGCGGGTCAACTCGTAGGAGATCAGGGCCATCGACGCCGAGAGCAGGAGCGCGCCGACGGCGAACGCGGCGGTCACCCGGGTGCGCAGTCCGAGGCGTCTCATCGTTGCAGCTTGTAGCCCAGGCCCCGCAGGGTGACCAGGTGCCGGGGGTTCGCCGGGTCAAGCTCGATCTTCTGTCGCAGGCGGCCGACGTGCACGTCGACGAGCCGCTCGTCGCCGCTGTCGTAGCCCCAGACCCGTTGCAGCAACTGCTGACGGGACAGCACCCGGCCGGCGTGCTCGGCCAGCTCACAGAGCAGCCGGAACTCCGTGCGGGTGACAGTGACCTGTTGGCCGGCGCGGCGCACCTCCCCCGCCTCCGGACTGATCTCCAACTCCCCGAAGGCCACCGCCGGCACGGGCTCGGGCGCCGAGGTCGTGACCACCGGCCGGGCGCGGCGGCGCAGGGCCCGCAGGCGGGCCGTCAACTCCCGGATGGCCACGGGTTTGACCACGTAGTCGTCGGCGCCGGCTTCGAGGGCGGCGACGATGTCGTCGGTGCCGTCGCGGGCGCTGACCACCACGATCGGGACGTCGTCGTCACGGCGCAGCTGCCGGATGCACTCGAAACCGTCGAGGCCGGGCAGCATCAGGTCGACGAGCACGTAGTCGGCCGGGTGGTGGCGTTGGGCGCGCAGGCCCTCCTCGGCCGTGGCCGCGCCGAGGGCGTCGTAGCCCTCGTCCTCGAGTGCGAGCAGCAGCGCGAGCCGGATGCGGTCGTCGTCCTCGATCACCAGTACGGCCGTCATGCCGGAATCATGCTCGGCGGACCGCTGGGCGGCCAACCGTGCCCGCCAGCCGGCGGTTTTGTCACACAACTGTCACAGAGCCTTGCAGTGACCGCCAACCCCGCCCAGCACGGTGGGGAGGGAGCGAGGGTCGACGGAGAGGGGTACGGCAATGGCGACGCCGGTGCTGCCCGCGAGGTACACGCTGCCGCTGGTCGAGGTCCGCGTCACCGAACTCGATCTGGGCTGTCTGCCGGAGGTCGGCGCGGTGTTCGACCGGCTGCTGGCGCTGCGCCCCGCACAGGTAGTGCTCGACCTGTCCGACTGCCGGCACCTCGACGCCGCCGCCATCGGCCTGCTGCTCGACGTCCACCGGCGGCTGACTCGCGCCGACGCGGCCCTCACCGTCCGCGATCCGAACCCCCGGGTTCGGCGCATCCTGCACATCACCCGCCTGGATCAGGTGCTCTCGATCGTGAGCGAGGAAGGACCAGCAGCATGACCGTCGTCCCGGACGAGTATCTGATGACCCTGATCTGCGACACCTGCGGCGAGACCATCCGTGGCACCGCCTGCGTGCTCCCCGACGCCGAGGTCGTCTGGACCCTGGTGGCCGAGCACGGCTGGAGCGGCTCCCCCTTCGCCACCGGGCCGCACCGCTGCCCGCACTGCAGCCTCCTGCCCGCCTCGACCGGTGGTCACGCGTCGCGCGACGACCACGGCCCCGGCGGCATCCTGGGCATCGACCACCTCGACGGCACGACCGTCATCGCCGCCACGGGCGACATCGACCTGGACACCGGCGACAACCTGCGCACGGCGCTGCGGCACGTGGCCGAGGTGGGCGGTCATGTCGTGGTCGACCTGAGCCGGGTGCACATCATCGACTCGACCGGCCTCGGCCTGCTCGTCCGCGCCCACCGCGACGCCCGCGAACGTGGTGTCACGCTCTGCCTCGCCGCGCCGTCGCGATTCATCCGCACCGTCCTGCACACCATGCGTCTGGACAAGGCTTTCCCCATCTTCGACAGCCGCGACGACGCCCTCGCCCAGCTGTCCGACGGTGGTGAGACGGCCCTCCCCGAGGGCCACGCGGTGGCCGTTCCCCGCTGAGGACACCGGGCGGGCCGACCGGGTGGCGAGCATGTTTCATGCTGGAGTAATGATTCGTTTCGTACTGAATGTGCTGTGGCTCGTCTTCGGCGGCGGCCTCGTGCTGGCGGTCGGCTACGGCATCGCCGCGCTGATCTGCTTCGTCCTGGTCATCACCATCCCGTTCGGCGTCGCGTCGCTGCGCCTCGCGGTCTATTCGCTGTGGCCCTTCGGCCGCACCCTGGTGCCCAAGCCGGGCGCGGGCGTCGGCTCCGGCCTGGCGAACATCCTCTGGATGGTGCTGGCCGGATGGTGGCTGGCGCTCTCCCACATCCTCGCGGGCATCGCCCTCTGCGTCACGATCATCGGGATCCCGTTCGGCATAGCCAACTTCAAGCTCGTTCCGGCCGCGTTCTGGCCCCTCGGCCGCGAGGTCGTCGAGGCACCGTGACCCGCTCCCGGGTAGGTCCACAGCGGATCGCGTCCGGCCGCCCGCAGCACACACCGCAGCTAACCCTCATCCGACGCTAAGACCGCCGTCACGGGCCGTTCCTAGCGTGTGCGGGCATGGCGACACCACCCGTCGTCGCCGTGCTGAGCAGGAACGGGGTTCGCATGCCACCGCCGACGACCGCCACCCGACCGACCGGTGCCGCCGCCTGGTTGAGCTGCGCCGCGCCACGTCCGGCCGCCCGGCTGCGGCTGGTCTGCCTCCCGTACGCCGGCGCCGGCGCCGGCGCGTACCGGCCCTGGTCGACGCTGCTGGGCGACGACGTGGAGCTGTGGACCGCGCAGCTGCCCGGCCGGGAACGCCGGCTGGCCGATCCGCCGCTGAGCACGATGGCCGACCTGGCGCCGCCGCTGGTCGACGCGATCGTCGAGTGGGTTCCGGCCCCGTACGCGATCTTCGGGCACAGCATGGGCGCCCTCATCGGGTACGAGGTGGCCATCCGCCTGCTCGCCCGGGGCGGCCCGGCGCCGCAGCGGCTGGTGGTCTCCGCGGCCCGTCCGCCACAGGACGGCGCACCGATCGGCTCGGCGCACCACCTCGACGACGCGGCGCTGACCCGGTGGCTGCGTGACCTCGGTGGGGTGTCCGACGAGGTGCTCGCCGACGCCGGCCTGCTGAGCCTGATCCTGCCCACCGTCCGGGCCGACCTGGCCGTCGTGGCGTCGTACCGACCGACCACTGTGACGCCACTGCCGCTGCCGGTGGACGCGGTGGCGGCGGCCGACGACCCTCTGATCAGCCCGGAGGAGATGGCCGGCTGGGCCGCCTGCACCGCCGCCGGCTTCTCGCTGACCGTCGTGCCCGGTGGGCACCTCTACCTGCACGACTCCCCTCCCCCGCTGGCCCGCCTGTTGAGCGGCCGGCCGACGACTGTGGGCGCGGACGTCGAGGGGGTCACCCGGTGAGCCAGGACCTGCACCCGGACCTCGTCGGCCTCACCCCCGAGCAGCGGGAACTGCTGGCGCTGCGACTGCGCCAGGCTCGTCCGCAGCGCCCGGACGCCGCCACCGCCTATCCGCTCTCCTTCACGCAGGAGCAGCTCTGGTTCCTGGACCGGCTGGAGCCCGGCAGCCCGGTCTACAACGTGCCGTTCGCCGAGCGGATCACCGGCCGGCTGGATGTCGCGGCACTGCACCGGGCGGTGAACGCGGTGGTGGCCCGGCACGACGCGCTGCGGATCGTCTTCGTGCCGGCCGACGGCAACGGCCCGGATGGCGTCGCCGTCACCCAGCGGGTCCGCGACGCCGTCGAGGTGCCGCTGCCGGTGGTCGACCTGACGGCGCTGCCGCCGGCGCAACGGCGGGTCGCCGCCGACCGGGAGACCGCCGCTCATGCGGCGATCCGGTTCGACCTCACCACCGGCCCACTGCTCGCGGTACGACTGCTCGCGCTGGCCGACGACGAGCACCTGCTGCTGGTCGCCGCGCACCACATCGTCTTCGACGCCTGGTCGGCCGGCGTGTTCGTCGAGGAGGTGGTGAGCTGGTACGGCGAGTTCGCCGGTGATGTGCCGGCGGGGCTGCCGACGCTGCCCACCCGGTTCGTCACCCACGTCGCCGCCCGCCGCCGACCGGAGGCCGAACGGGAACTCGCCGGGCACCTGGCGCACTGGCGGGAGCGGCTCGCCACCGCGCCGGCCCGATCGACGCTGCCGCCGGACCGCCCCCGGCCACCGGTGCAGACCCACCGGGGCCGCAGCCTGCCCTTCACCGTCGACGCCGCGACGACGACGGCGCTGGGCGGGCTGGCCCGCTCGGCCGGCGCGACCGTCAACGCGGTCGTCCTGGCCGGGCTCAGCGCCCTGTTGCGTCAGGCCACCGGCCAGGACGATCTGCTGCTCGGCATGCCGGCCGCCGGTCGGGCGAGCACCGACCTGGAGCCGCTGATCGGCTGCTTCGCCAGCATGGTGGTGCTGCGGGTGGACGCGAGCGGCGACCCGACGGTGCGCGATCTGGTGCGCCGGGTCCACCGCACCGTCAGCGAGGCGTACGCGCACCAGGAGGCCCCGTACGCGCGGGTGGTGGAGGAGGTCCGCCCGGTCCGCGACCCGAGCGTGAACCCGCTGTTCCAGGTGCTGGCCACGATGACCGACGGTGGTGTGGCGCAGCGGCAGGCGGCCGGCGTGACCTTCACGCCGGTGGCCGCCGAGAGCGGCCTCACCGACTTCGACCTCTTCGTCAGCCTTACCGCGCACGGTGACCGGATCGATGGCGCTGTCGACTTCAACGCCGACCTGTACCTGGACGAGACGATCGCCGCGACGGTGGGCCGGCTGCCGGAGCTGCTGCGCGCAATGGCGGACACCCCGGAGCGACCGTTGTCGCAGGTGCCGGGGTTGCACCGGCAGCGGATCGCGCTGGCGGCCACCTTCACCGTCGACCCGGTGCGCGACCCGGTGGAGTTCTGGCTGCGATTCCTGCGGGTGCCCGCCTCGGTCGAGCTGGTCGGGTACGGGCAACTGGTGGCGCACCTGCTCGCCGGGCCACCGGCCGACGCCACCGTGTGCCTGTTGCGCTGGGAGGACTGGCTGCGCCGGCAGGAGCGCGGGGAGGCCGCACTCGATGCCGCCATGGACGACCTGGTCGCGGCGGTGGCGGCATACCGGCGGCGCACCGACGCTCCGCTGCTGCTGGTGGTCTGCCCCGCGTCGCCGGGCGTCGACCGGCGACGGGCCGACGGTCGGCTCGACGACCGGCTGACCGCGCTGGCCGCCCGTACCCCGGGCATGCACGCCGTCTGGGCCGCCGACCACGCCGGCACCTACCCGGTGAGCGAGGTCAGCGACGGACGTGCCGACGCTCTCGGGCACGTGCCGTACACCGGCGAGTACTTCGCGACCCTCGGCACGATCCTGGTGCGCGAGCTGCGCCGGGCCGCCGGTCAGCCCCGCCGGCAGGTGCTGGTCGACGGCGACCGGCTGCCGGTCGACCGGCTCACCGAGGCACTGACCGGCCACGAGGTGCGGGCCTGCCCGCCGGACGGTCTGACGGCCGCGCTGGCCGCCACCGACCCGGCGACGACGGTGGTGCTCGACACCGACCCGGAGACGGTGGCGGCGCTCCGGCGCGACCACCCGGGCCTGCTGGCCCTGGCGGTGCCCGCCGGGTGGGACGACGCGCGGCGATTCCTCGCCCACGTCTGGCCACTGGACCCGCCCGGCCCGTGGACCGGCGCCGGACTGGTCGCGCCGATCGGGCCGGAGCGGGCCGAGTACCTCGTCGAGGAGTTGAGCACGGCCGCCGCCGTCGCCGAGCGGAGCCGACCCGCGCCGACCCGGACGGCCGGCCCGGACGACGCGGAGACGGTCGCGCCACGCACCCCGACCGAGCAGCGGCTGGCCGACCTGTGGGCCACCGCGCTCGGCGTCGAGCAGGTGGGTGTGACAAGCGACTTCTTCGGCCTCGGCGGCCATTCGTTGCTCGCCACCCACCTACTGTCCCGGGTGCAGGCCGAGTTCGGCCGGGAGGTGTCGCTCTACACGCTGTTCACCAACCCGACCGTGGCCGGGCTCGCCGCGCTGCTGGACGCCGACACCGACGCCACCGCACTCGCGCCGCTGACCCCCGCCGCACCCGGCACACCCGCCGTCGCGTCGTCGGCGCAGGTCCGGCTCTGGGCCCTCGACCAGCTCGGCGACGACGTGGTCCGGCACAACACCACCGCCGCCCTGGAGCTGCGCGGCGACCTGGACGAGGCGGCGCTGCGCCGGGCGCTGGACGACGTGCTGGCCCGGCACGAGGTGCTGCGGACCACCTTCCGGGACCGGGGTGGCGAGCCCGAGCCGGTGGTGCGGCCATACCTGGATCCGTGGCTGGAGACGCTGGACCTGGCCGGTTTGCCGACGTCGAAGCAGGCCCGTGCGTTGCGGCGGGCGGCCGGCGACCTGGCCGCCCACCGGTACGACCTGGCCGCCGGCCCGCTGCTGCGGGCCCGCCTGGTCCGGCTGCCCGAGCACCGCTGGCACCTGCTGCTCGGGATGCACCACATCGTCTGCGACAACACCTCGTGGAGCATTCTGCTCGACGAGGTCGCCACCCGGTACGCGCACCACGCCACCGGCGTCGACGGGCCGCTGACGCCGCTGACGGTGCAGTTCGCCGACTACGCCCGCCACCAGCGCGACTGGTTGGCCTCGACGGCGGTCGAGCCGCACCTGGCGTACTGGCGGGACCGGCTGGGGGACGCGCCGACCCTGCTGGAGCTGCCCACCGACCACCCGCGTTCCGAGGAGCGCTCCGACGTCGCCGGCTACCAGTCGCAGCGTCTCGCCACCGGTCTCGGTGCGGCCGTACGGGAGCTGGCCCGCGCCGAGGGCGTCACCCCGTTCGCCGTCCTGCTGGCCGGCTTCGCCGCCGTGCTGCACGCCGAGAGCGGCCGGTCGGACCTGATTGTCGGCGTACCGACGGCGGGCCGGGAACGGGCCGAACTCGCACCGCTGATCGGCTGCTTCGCCGACCTGCTGCCACTGCGCGTCGACGTGGCCGGAAGGCCCACGTTCCGTCAGCTGGTGGCCAGGGCCTACCGGACCGCGCGGGAGGCGTACCGGCACCAGGGGTTGCCGTTCGCGTCCATCGTGGAGGCGCTGGGGCTGCCCCGGCAGGCCGCGCACCACCCGCTGTTCCAGTGCGTGCTGAACGTCATCGACGGCCCCGACGAGGTGCCGGAGTTCGCCGGGCTGACCGCCGCCGGGGTGGAGGTGCCCAGCGTCGGCGTCGACTTCGACCTGTTCCTCAGTCTCACCTGGCAGGGCGACGAGTTGCACGCCGACCTGGCGTACCGCGCCGACCTGTTCGAACCGGAGCGGATGATCCGGCTGCTGACCGGGCTGGGACGGATGCTCGACGACGGGGTGCGGCGACCGGACGAGCCGATTACCGGCGCGGCACGACCCGCAGCGACCCCGCGCCGGCCCGCGCCGGCGGCGCCCCGCCTGGTGGTCGGCGGCACGGTCGAGCTGCCCGAGCTGGCGGCGACCGTCCGCTTCTGGACGCAGCTGCTCGGCCTGCCGTACACCCTCGGCCAGATGCCGTCCGGGGCGCTGCTGCGGCTGCTGCGCGACCCGGCCGCCGGCCTGGCGACCACCGCCCGGGACCGGAACGTGCTGGTTCTGCGCTGGGACAACCGGCTGGTGCCCGGCCCACTCGGCGCGGCGGCCGTCGGGCTGCGCGATTTCCACGGCGAACTGCTGGCTGCGGTGGACGTCTACCGCGCCCGGAGCGCGGCCCCACTGACCATCGCGGTCTGCCCCGCCGCACCGGCCTACCGGACGGCGCCGTGGAAGGCGCTCTTCGCCGAGCTGACCGGGCAGCTGCACGACGCCCGGCCCGATGTCGACGTCGTGTCGGTCGAAGCCTGGGCGCGGCGCTACCGGGTGCCGGAGCTGAACGCGAGCGACGAGTGGTCGCCGGAGCTGGCCGCGGTCGCCGCAACTCTGCTGGTGCGGCGCGCGGTGCGGCATCCGGCGGTCGGCCGGCTGGTCGTACCGGCCGGACCGGCGCCGCACCAGGCAGAGCTGGCCCGACTGCTCGCCACCCAGGCCGGGACCGGGCGCGAGGTGCTGCTCAGCTCGCCGCCGCAGACCCCGGAGCTGTCCGCGCTGGTCGCCGCCGGGATCATCGGGTGCGCCCCGACGCCGCCGGTCGACGCCACGACGCTGCTCCTGCACCCGGCCACCGAGCCCGGCCCCGCGGACGTCCTAGCGCTGCCGTTCGACCCGGCGACCGGGCCGGTGCCGGTGCTGCGCGGCCTCTGGTCACTCGACGCGGCCCTGAGCACGCACGCCGACGAGCCGGTCGACGCGATCGCGCCCGGGCTGCTGGCCGAGGTGGCCACCGAGCTGGCCGACGCCGCGGCCGTGCGGGTCGCCGTCGCCGACGGGTACCGGCGGTCGGCCGAACGGGCCGCCGCCGCCCCACGCACCGAACGGGAACGCCGCCTCGTGGCGATCTGGTCGGAGCTGCTGCGCACCAACCAAATCGGCATCCACGACGACTTCTTCGCCGTCGGCGGCGACTCGCTGCTCGCCATGCAGCTGGTGGCCCGCTGCGCGACGGCCGGCATCGACGTCACCCCCCGCCAGCTCGTCCGCCACCCCACCGTCGCCGAACTGGCCGCCAGCCTCGGCGAGCCGGCGGCGACCGCGCTCGACGCCGAGCAGGGCGAGGTGCGCGGTGACGCGCCGCTGACCGGGGCGCAGCGTTGGTTCACCGACCTGCTCGCCCCCACGATGGCCCGGCCCGCCCTGTTCAACCACCCCTACTACCTGGAGCTGGCCCGCCCGCTGCCTCCTGAGCTGCTCCGCGAGGCGGTACGCCGGCTGGTCGCCCAGCACGACGCGCTGCGGCTGCGGTTCACCCCCCTCGCGGACGGAAGCTGGCGACAGCGGCACGCCGACCCGACCGACGCCGTGCCGTTCGTCAGCCACGACCTGACCGGCGTGCCGGTCGACGAGCGGGAGGCGGCGGTGCAGGCGCGCTGCGCCGAGGCGCAGACCTCGTTGGATCTCGGAGTCGGCCCGCTGACCCGGGTGGCGCACTTCCGGCTCGGCCCGGAGCTGCCCGACCGGCTGCTGATCGTCAATCACCACCTGGTGGTGGACGCCGTCTCCCGCGGTCTGCTCCTGGCCGACCTGGAGACCCTGTGCGGCCAGCTGGAACGCGCCGAGAAGCCGACCCTGCCGGCGAAGACCACGTCGTACCGCGCCTGGGCGCGGCGACTGGCCGAGTACGCCGGTTCGACGCGGCTCGCCGAACAGCTGCCGTTCTGGCTCGCCCAGGCCGACGACGGGGTGCTGCGCCGACTCGCGGACGAGCCGGAGACCGGGCCGGTCCGCCTCGGCGACCTGGGGTTGGCGACCGTGACGCTGGATGAGGCGGCCACCAGCGGGGTGCACGCCGCCGCGCGGCGGCTGCGGGCCAGCGTGCGGGACCTGCTGGTGTGGGCGGTGGTGGCCACCATCGCCGGGCGCACCGACGGCGGCGCGGTGACAGTGGCCACCACCGGCCACGGCCGGGAGCCGCTCTTCGACGACCTGGACGTGAGCCGCACGACGGGCTGGTTCCAGGTGCTCTATCCGCTGCGGTTGCAGCTGCCCTCCACCGCGGACCCGACGCGATCGGTGCGCTCGGTGATCCGGCAGCTCGCCCGGGTGCCGGACAACGGCATCGGCTACGGGCTGCTGCGCCACCTCTGCCCCGACGAGGAGGTACGCACCAGGTTGGCCGCGACGGCACCGCCGATGGTCGCGGTGAACTACATGGGTGGCTTCGGGTTCGACGACGTCGCCCCGGCCAACCAGCTCCTCGACGTCTGCGCGGCGCCGTTCGGGCCGACCGAGGACAGCGACGGGCTCTGGCCCTTCCCCTTCGACGTGACCGGGTCGCTCACCGGCCCCCGGCTCCGCGTCGACCTGAGTTACGCCACCCCGGCCTTCCGGTCGGGGTCCGCTGAACAACTGCTCGACGGCATCCGGACCAGCCTGCTGCGCCTGGCCGGAGACCACGGGCAACCGCCACGGCAGTAGGAGGAGACCCCATGGCGTTCCGACGCCCGACCCGGTTCGCCGGGTTCACCACGATCTGGTTCGGCCAGCTGCTGTCGGCGCTCGGCACCCGGATGACGAACTTCGCCCTGAGCATCTGGGTGTGGGACGCCACCGGCCGGGCCTTCGACCTGACCATGCTGATGGCGTGCGCGTTCGGCGCGACAGTCATCTTCAGCCCGATCGCCGGCGCGCTGGTGGACCGGTGGGGGCGGCGACTGACCATCGTGCTCAGCGACATCGGGTCCGCGGTCACCACCGCCGCCATCCTGCTGCTCTTCCTCACCGACTCGGTCGAGGTGTGGCACCTCTACCTGGTCAACCTGGTCACCGGCGCGTTCCTCGCGTTCCAGCTGCCGGCGTACCAGGCGACCATCACGGTGATGATGGAGAAGGGCCAGTACCCGCGGGCCAACGCGATGATGTTCGCGGTCCGGACCATCCCGGTGATCTTCGCGCCCGGCTTCGCCGCCGCGCTGCTCGGCCTGATGGACATCAAGGTCATTCTGTTCATCGACGCGATGTCCTACGTGGTGGCGATCGGCGCGGTGCTGCTGGTGCAACTGCCGCCGGTGCCCCGCTCCACCCAGCCGGACGACGGCGGTTTCTGGTCCGACACGATCTACGGCTTCCGCTACATCCTGGCCAGCCGGGCCTTCACCGGCCTGGAGGCGATCATGTTCGCCATCAACGTGCTCGCGGCGGTCGGCTTCGCCCTGCTGGTGCCACAGATCCTCGCCCGCACCGACAGCAGCACCAACGCCGTCGGGTTGGTGCAGACCATCGGCGCGGTCGGCGGCGTGGCCGGCGCCCTGCTGCTGGGACTGCTACCGAACACCCGGCACAAGATCCGCCGGATGCTCATCGCCATCCTGGTCTTCAGCGTCCTCGGCCGGATCGTGTACGGCGTCGGGGACAGCATCATCGTCTGGTCGGTCGCCCTGCTCTTCCTGCATCTGTCCATCCCCTTCATCGACGGGTACGCCCAGTCGGTCTGGCAGGAGAAGGTGGAACCGTCGCACCAGGGTCGGGTCTTCGCCGCGCGACAGTTCATCGAGGACCTGGCGTACCCGGGCGGCACCGCGCTGGCCGGCATCGCCGCGGACCGCTGGTTCGAGCCGATGATGCGCGACGGCGGGCCCGGGGTGCCGTACTTCGGTTGGTTGGTGGGGACCGGACCGGGCGCCGGCATGGGCCTGATCTTCGTGATCGTCGGCCTGTTCGGCATCGGCGTCGCCGCCGCCGGTTTCGCCTCGCCGAGCATCCGCCGGATGGAGATCGACCTGCCCGACTACGACGAGACACCCGCCGTGCCGGCGCCGCTGCCGGCACCCACCGGCACCGACGAGCTGACCGACGACCGCGCGGTGGTGGCGAAGTGACGCTCACCGAGGTGGTCGCCGGGGTGCTGGAGGTCGATCCGGCCGAGGTGACCGACGACTCCGGACCGCAGACCATCGGCACCTGGACGAGCCTGCGGCACCTGCAACTGGTCGTGACCCTGGAGGAGGTCTACGGGCTCTCCTTCGCCTTCGAGGACATCCGCGACGTCCGCAGCGTCGCGGACCTGCGCGCCGTGCTGCGCGCCAAGGGCACGGCGGCGACATGAGCGCCGACCTGCTCGCCCGGCGCACCCGCTGGCAGGCCGTCACCCGGCAGCCCCCGGAGCCGACACTGCGCGTGGCGCTGCTGGCCAGCTACACGGTGGACCCGCTGGTGCCGTACCTCGGGTTGGGCCTGCACGACGCCGGGCTGCCCGCCACCCTCAGCGTCGGCCCGTTCCAACAGGTCGTACAGCAGTGCCTGGCCACCGACGGATTCCTCGCCGAGACCCGGCCGGACGTGCTGGTGGTGGCGCAACGCCTGGAGGAGGCCGGCGATCCCGGCCCGGCCGGCACCGGCTGGGCGACCGAGCTGGTGGCCGGCGCCGAGGCGGCGGTCACCGCCGCGCGTCGCCACGGCGCACTGCTGGTGTACGTGCTGCCGGCCGTCCCCGCCACCCGCCCGCACGGACCGGCCGACGGGATGCACGCCGACGGCGTGACCGCCAGCGCCACGGCGGTCCGGGAACGACTGCGCGACCTGCTGGCCGGGGACCCGGGGGTGCTGCTCGTCGACGCGGACGAGGCGGTGCGGACGGTGGGCGACGGGCGGGCGTACCACCCGGCGCTGTTCCGGTTCGCCAAGGTGCCGTACGTCGAGGGGGTCTTCGGGCGGCTCGGTGCCGCCGCGTCCACACTGGTGGGTGGCTTCTTCGGCGCGGTCTGCCGCGCGCTGGTGCTCGACGGCGACGAGCTGACCGGTGCGGCGCACCTGCTGCCGGCGCTGCGGGAGCTGCGTGAGGCCGGGGTACGCGTCGCGTTGCGCGCCAGCGGCCCCGGGTGCTGGTCGACCGGCGACGTCGTGGAGCTGCTGCCGGTGCTGGACGGCTGGGTCACCGACGACCGCCCAGTGGCCGACCAGCTCGCCGAGATCGCCGCCGAGGTGGACGTCGCGCTGAACCAGCTCGTGCTGGCCGGCACCGGCCCCACCGACGGAGACCCGGTGCCCCGACGCGTGGCGCTCGGCGCCGACGCGCGGACCTGGTCGGACGAGCTGCGCGCGGCGCGGCTCACCGATCGGCTGCCCAGCAGACGCTGGAGCGGTGGCCCGTCCACGCCTACCGCCGCGCCCGCCGCGTTGTCGCTGGACGGCTTCGTGGCCGGCCTGGACGTCCAGGTCGACTACCGACCGGTGACCGCCGACGCCGTCGCCGAGGTCGCCGAGCTGGTCGCCCGGGCGCACGACTTCGCCCTGGCCCCGGCCCCACCGGCGGCCGTGCTGGCCGAGCGGGCCGGTGACCTGCTGGCGATCCGGGTACGCGACCGGCTCGGCGACTACGGCACGTCGGGGCTCGTCGCGCTCGACAGGTCCGTTCAGCGGTGGACGGTCGACGTCTTCTCGCTCTCCTGCCCGGTGCTCGGCAAGGGCGTCGAAGCGGCGGTGCTCCGGGAGCTGACCCGGCGAGCCAAGGTGGACGGGGCCGACGAGGTGCTGGTCCGCTGGACCGACACCGGTCGCAACGGCACCGCCCGACGCTTCCTCGCCGACCTGCACGCCGTCGTACCCGCCGACCCGGAGGTCAGGCTGAGGGCCGCGCGCCTCGACGAGGGCGCTGACGCGACAGCGGCGGCGGACCGGGTAACGGCGGTGCGGCGATGAGCGCGCCACCGCCGGTCGGCATCGGGGTGGCCGCCCTGGCGCATGTCCTCGGCGAGCAGGTCGACGTGGCGGCGGCCGCCGCCGCGTACACCGAGGATCTGGACCGGGTGCGGTCCTGGGAGTACCGGGGCTTTCACCGGGCCGGGCCCGCCGTCGGGGTCACCGACCTCGCGGTGGTGGCCGGCGGCACCGCGCTGGACCGGGCCGGATTGTCCGCCGCCGACGTGGACCTGGTGGTGCTGGCCATACCCGACCTGGCCGAATACCTCTACTGGGACCCGGCCGCCCACACGCAGGCGCGGCTCGGCGCGCACCGGGCCGAGGCGGTGCTGCTCAACCAGGCCTGCGGCGGTGGGGTGGCCGCGTTCGACACGGTCGCCGGCCGGTTCGCCACCCACCCGGAGTATCGAACCGCCCTGCTGATCGGGGCGAACCGGGTCGCCGAGCCGTACTGGAACCGGATGGAGGTCAACACCAGCATCTTCTCCGACGGCGCGGCAGCGGCCGTGCTGGTCCGCGACCACGGCCGGTGCCGCTGGTTGGCGACCGAGACCATCAGCGACGGCCGGTACGCGGGGTTCATGCGGATGCCGGTCGGCGGAGCGGCACGGCCGTTCACCCCGGGCGGCGACACTCCCCGCGTCGGCGACCCGGCGGACCGGCTCAACGAGTTCTTCGCCGGTGACGTGCGGAAGATGTTCGGCTTCGTCGCCACCATCCGGGAGCGCAACCGGCAGGTGGTGGAGGCGGCCTGCGGCCGGGCGGGCGTGACGCTCGCCGACGTCCGCCGGTTCCTGCACTTCCACGACAACGCCCGCCAGTTCGCCGAGCTGGCCAAGGACCTCGGTGTGGAGCTGGAGCGGACCAACGTCGAGCTGGCCCTCACGCACGGCCACGTTGGCTGCGCCGACCAGCTGATCGGCCTGGAGCACCACCTCGGCACCGGTGAGCTGACCGACGGGGATCTGGTCGCCCTGACCAGCACCGGCAGTGGCATGCACTGGGTCTGCACCCTGCTGCGGGTCTGACCGGCCGCGCCCAGCGACGGCGGCGCCGTGACCGGCCTGTCGACAACGACCCCGCCCGGCGGGAGAGGAAGGAAGACGGAATGAGAGTCGAGGAGGTCCTCCTCCGGATCCGCCGGCTACGCCGCGCCGACGCGCCCGCAGACCCGGAGCTGGCACCCGGCCTGGTCCATCTGGACGACGCCGCGGTCACCACCGTCGCGTCCGCCGGCAGACTGCTCGCCGACGTGCCCGCCGAGAAGCTGTCCAGCCCGAACTTCCCGCTCCGGCCGCTGCGGGTCGCCATCACCGGCACGTTCACCCCGGGCACTGTCGAGCCGCTGCTGCGGGTGGCGCTGTTGCGCATCGGCATCGCCGCCGAGATCCACGTCTCCGGCTTCGACCAGGTGGTCCTCGACCTCAGCGACCCGAGCTCCGCGCTCGCCGAGTTCCGGCCGGACGTCACGCTCTGCCTGCTGCACGACGGCTGGTTCCTGCCCGCCGAGTGGGACCCCGGCGACCTGGGCGGCCTGGCCGACGCGCTGGGCGAGCGGGCGGCCGTCCTGGAGGCAGCCGTTCGCGGGTACGCGGCCCGCAGCGGCGGCGCGTTGCTGCTGCACACCGTGCCGCTGTCCCCGCTGGAGCACCGCAGCCTGGTCAGCTTCCGGGGCCGGGCCGGTTTGGGGCGGGTCTGGCGGGAGCTGAACGGTCGACTGCTGGAGCTGGGCGAGCGGGACACGACGTACACCCTCGACCTGGAGACGTTGCTGGTGGACCACGACGGCCCGGTGCGCGACGAGCGCCTGTACCGGTTCGCCAGCATGGCCTGGACGCCCACAGTGGAACGCCGCTACGCCCACGAGGCCGCAGCCTTCTGCCGGGCGGTCCTCGGCCGGACCGCGAAGGTGCTCGCGCTCGACCTGGACAACACGCTGTGGGCGGGTGTGCTCGGCGACGACGGGTTGGCCGGCATCATGCTGGGCACCGACTACCCGGGCAACTGCCACCGGGACGTGCAGCGACGTGCCCTGGCGCTGCGCCGACAGGGCGTACTGCTGGCGGTGTGCAGCAAGAACGACCCCGACCTGGTGACCGAGGCGTTCGCGCAGCACCCGGATCTGCTGCTGCGGGCCGACGACTTCGTGGCGCAGGCGGTCAACTGGGGGCGTAAGGACGACAACCTGCGTCAGCTCGCCAGCACCCTCAACCTCGGCCTGGACGCCGTGGTGTTCGCCGACGACAGCCCCTTCGAGTGCGAGCTGGTACGCCACGAGTTACCGGCCGTACGGGTGGTGGAGCTGGCCGGCGACCCGGCCGGCTTCTCCAGCAGGCTGCTCGCCGAGGGGCACTTCACCGTGCTGGCCACCGGGGCCACCGACCGCGAGCGCACCGAGCTGTACCGGGCCCGCAGCGGCCGGGAACGCTTCGCCGCCACGTTCGACTCCGCGGCGGACTACCTGCACGAGCTGAAACTGCGGGTCACCGTCCGCCCGGTGGACGACCTCAGCCTGCCCCGGGTCGCGCAGCTCGGGTTGCGTACCAACCAGTTCACCATGACCGAGCGGGCGCACACCGAGGCGCAGACCCGACAGCGGGCTGCCTCACCCGACCACCTGGTGCTCACGGTCGAGGTCACCGACCGGTTCGGCGCCGAGGGGCTGGTCGGTGGGGTGTGGCTCGACCGGCGCGACCCGGACGCCTGGGTGATCGAGAACTTCGTGCTCAGTTGCCGGGTCTTCTCCCGCGGCGTGGAACAGGCCGCGCTGCACCGGGTGGCGGAGTTGGCCGGCTCGACCGGAGCGACCCGGTTGGAGGCGCTGTTCCGACCCACCACCCGCAACAAGCCCGGCGGGGCGGTCTGGCCCGCCACCGGGTTCACCGTGGCGTCCGAACAGGACGGCACCATCCGGCACGTGCTGCCACTGCACCCACCACCCCGGCTGTTGCCGGCGTGGATCGCCCTGGAGGAGGGAGACGTTCGTGCCTGATCTGTTCACCACCGTCGCGGACCTCATCGAACAGGTCGCCGACGTACCGGCCGAGCAGCTCTCGCCCGATGTCCGGTTCGCGACGCTGACCAACTGGACCAGCCTGGAGGCACTGGGGCTGCTCGCCGCTCTGGAGGACGAGCTGGGCGTCCGGCTGGACCTGCGGGCGTACCTTGCGGTGACCGCCGTCGGCGAACTGGTCGACCTGGTCGCCGGCGAGTTGGACGGGGCAACGCGGTGACCGCCACCCGCACCGAGGCGCCGCCGACCGCGCCGACCCGGCTCGCCGACGTCGACCTGGACCTGCTGCTGCTGATCCGGCACTTCGAGCTGGCGCTGCTGGACATGTTCGGTCGGGGCGAACTGCACGGCACCACGCACACCTGCCTCGGCCAGGAGTACGTGCCGGTCGCGCTGCGTCCGCTGCTCACCGACGGCGACTTCGTGTTCAGCAACCACCGGGGCCACGGCCACTACCTGGCCCGGTTCGACGATCCACACGGGCTGCTCGCCGAGGTGATGGGGCGCGAGGGCGCGGTCTGCCACGGGGTCGGCGGCAGCCAGCACATCCTGCGCGACCGGTACCTGTCGACCGGGGTGCAGGGCGAGAGCGCGCCGGTGGCCGCCGGGGTGGCGCTGCACCTCAAGCGCGCCGAGCCGGGCCGGCTGGCGCTGGTCTACCTCGGCGACGGCACCTGGGGCGAGGGCGCGGTCTACGAGGCGCTGAACATGGCCGCGCTGTGGGGGCTGCCGCTGCTGCTGGTGGTGGAGAACAACGGCATCGCCCAGTCCACGCCGACCACCGCGCAGCTCGCCGGGAGCATCGGCGGGCGGGCCCGGGCGTTCGGGGTGGACCACCTCCGGGTCACCTCCACCGACACCGCCGTGGTCCGGTCCGCGCTGGGGCCGGTGCTGCACCGGGTCCGGGAACGGTCCACGCCGTACGTGGTGGAGCTGCTCACCCACCGGGTGGGGCCGCACAGCAAGGGCGACGACAACCGCCGCCCCGACGAGTTGGCGTACGCGAAGGCGCACGACTGGTACGCCCGCTACGCCGAGGCGTACCCGGAGCAGTTCACCGCGCACGACGAGCGGCAACGCGCGTACGTGGCGCAAGTGGTCCGGGAGGTCGCCGGCCGACCGGCGAGTCGCTGGGCGGAGGCGGATCGTGGCTGAGCGGGTGGTGGAGAACCTCAACCAGGCGTTGCACGCGTTGCTGGCCGACGATGCCGGGTTGACAGTGCTCGGTGAGGACGTGGTCGACCCGTACGGCGGGGCGTTCAAGGTGACCCGGGGGCTGTCGACGCGCTGGCCGGACCGGGTGCGGTCAACCCCGTTGAGCGAGGGAGGCATCGTCGGCGTGGCCGGTGGTCTGGCCCTGGCGGGGCAGAGCGCGATCGTCGAGATCATGTTCAGTGACTTCGTGGCGCTGGCGTTCGACCAGATCCTCAACTTCGCCAGCAAGTCCACCGCCATGTACGGCCGGCGAATGCCGATCCGGCTGGTGGTGCGCTGCCCCACCGGCGGCAACCGGGGGTACGGCCCGACGCACAGCCAGAGCCCGCAGAAACACTTCGTCGGCATCCCCGGCCTGAGCCTGCACGAGGTGTCGCCGTTCCACGACAACCGGACGGTCCTCGCCGGCATGCTCGCCACCGGGCGGCCGGGGCTGCTCTTCGAGGACAAGGTCCTCTACACCAACCGGATGTACGCCGACGGCGTGGTGGACGAGCTGTTCCGCTACGACCTGATCGGCCCGGACGCCGACGTGGCCCGGGTCTGGGTGGACGACCCGGGGCAGGCCGACTGCGTGCTCGTCGTACCCGGCGGGTTGGCCGCGCGGGCCGTTTCGGTGGCCCGGGAGCTGCTGCTGCGCGACGACATCGTCTGCCAGGTGCTGGTGCCGTCACGGCTCTGGCCGGTGGACGCGGACACCCTGCTGCCGCCGATCGCCCGGGCCGGCCGGGTGGTGGTGGCCGAGGAGAGCACCGCCGGCGGCACCTGGGGCGCGGAGTTGGCGCACGTGGTGCACCAACGACTTTGGGGTGCCCTGCGGGCGCCGGTGCGGCTGGTGCACTCCGCCGACAGCGTCATCCCGACCGCCGCGCATCTCGAACGCACCGTGCTGGTGCAGGACGCCGACATCCGCCGAGCCGTGAAGGAGGTCGTCAGCGGTGACTGACCTGGTCGTTCCCAAGCTCAACAACAACGACACGACGTACGTGCTGATCGAATGGCTGGCCGCGGACGGCGAGCAGGTGCGCGCCGGTGAGCCGATCGCCGAGGTGGAGACCTCCAAAGCGGCGGAGGAGTTGCTCAGCGACCACACCGGCGTGCTGCACCGGGTCACCGAGGTCAACCAGGAGTGCGCTCCCGGCGACGTCATCGGCCACGTCTTCGACAGCGAAGCGGCCCGGCAGCGCTTCCTCTCCTCGGCGGTCGCCCCGACCGGGCCGGCGCCCGACGCCCACCCGGGCGGGCCGGTGCTCACCGACTCGGCCCGGGAGTTGGCCGCCGCACACGGTCTCGGTGACGACGAGCTGCGCGCGCTCGGCAAGGCGGTGGTGCGACGTACCGATGTGGAACGCCTGCTGGCCGACCGGTCGGCGGCGCCCGCGGTGGCGACCGAGCCGGTGGTGGTGGCCGCGGCGGCCGCGCTCGCGGCCGGCGACGGCCCGGAGCCGGACGACCCCCGCCCGGTGCACGCGCTCTCCCGGGCCCAACGGGCGGTGGCCGCGGTGGTCACCGAGTCGCACCGGGAGGTGCCGGCGGCCCTCGCGGTCATCAAGGTACGCGTCGACGCCGCCCTCACTGTGGCCCGGCAGCTCACCCGCACCACCCGCACCCTGGTCGGCCTGCCGGAACTGCTGGTCAAGGCGATCGGTGAGCTGCGCGAGGAGCACCCGTTGCTGTTCGCCGCACCGGGCGACGGCAGCAGCGTACGGCTCGCCGAGGCGGCACACGTCGGCGTCACCATCGACGTCGGCACCGGGCTGTTCATACCTGTGGTGCGAGACGTGGAGGAGCTGACCTGCGCGGAGATCGCCGAGACGCTGATGGACTTCCGCTCCCGGGCGGGCGGAACCGGTTTCCGCGCCGGCGAGTTGGCCGGCGGCACCATCGTCGTCTCCCTGCACACCGACCCGGACGTGGTGCTCGCCGGGCCGATCGTCTTCCCCGGCCAGACCTGCGTGGTGGCGATCGGCGGCACGCAGGACGAGCTGGCGCTGGACGCGGCCGGCCAGGTCGTCACCCGCCGGTTCGTCAACCTCAGCGCCGTCTACGACCACCGGGTGGTCAACGGGCGGGAGGCGGTGGCCTTCCTCCAGGCGGTGAAGGCGTCGTTGGAGGCGCCGACCCAACTGGCCGACGAACTGCTTTGAACACGGAAAACGGGAGGCACCCGGCCTCCCGCCACTTCTAACTTATACCGCACTGGGGGGCTTGCGGCAAGACCCCATTTATGACGCAGAATCGTCGGCCGAGGCCAAATTCTGCCGAAATGGAAGTCATAAATTGGATTCCTTGCCTACCTCCGTGTTCGAACTTCCCGATCACCTCGCCCCCAAGGCCGACCCGGCGCTCATCGCCCAGGACGAGCGGCACTTCGCGGCCATGGCGCAGGGCCTCGTGCAGCTGAGCGTCGAGCTGTCCGAGCGTCTGGACACCGCTCGCCGGGCACCGGGCGGCAAGGGCCGGCAGGCCGTCGACCGGGACGAGGAGGTCCGCCGGCTGACCGCCCGCCTGCGCTCGCTGAGCCGCTACGGGCTGGACCTGTGCCTCGGCCACGTGGTCGAGGCGGACAACCCCGAGCCGGTGTACGTCGGACGTCGCGGCCTCACCGACAGCACGGGCCGACGGCTGCTGCTCGACTGGCGCTCACCCGCCGCCGAGCCGTTCTTCGGCGCGACGCACGCCAACCCGATGGGCCTGGCGAGCCGCCGCCGGTACCGCTGGACCCGCGGCCGGATCAGCGATTACTGGGACGAGGTGTTCACCCCGGACGGGTTCGTGGGGCACGCCGTCGCGCTCGACGACCAGTCCGCGTTCATCGCCAGTCTGGGCAGTGCCCGGTCGGCCCGGATGCGCGACGTGCTCAGCACGATCCAGGCGGACCAGGACGCCATCATCCGGGCGGGGTCGGCCGGCGCCCTCGTGGTCGACGGCGGTCCGGGCACCGGTAAGACCGTCGTCGCCCTGCACCGCACCGCCTACCTGCTCTACTCCGACCCGCGCCTCGGTCAGCGCCGGGGTGGGGTGCTCTTCGTGGGACCGCACCAGCCCTACCTGGCCTACGTCGCCGACGTCCTGCCCAGCCTCGGAGAGGAGGACGTGCAGACCTGCACCCTGCGCGACCTCGTCCCCGAGGGAGCCACGGCAACCGTCGACACCGACCCGGACGTGGCCCGGCTGAAGTCCTCGGCCGAGCTGGTCCGGACGATCGACGCGGCCGTCCGGTTCTACGAGGACCCACCGGTCGCCCCGATGACGGTCCCGGTCGGCGACTCCGACGTCCGCCTGAGCGCCGACGACTGGGCCGACGCCTTCCGGGCACCGGGTCCGGGCACCCCGCACAACGAGGCGCGCGAGGAGATCTGGGAGGAGTTGATCACCATCCTGATCGACCGGTACGACGGTGAGGAGCCGGACGATGTGCTCCGCGACTCGCTGCTGCGTAACCGGGAGCTGCGGGCGACGGTCAACAGTGCCTGGCCGTTGCTCGACGCGGCCGATCTCGTGGGCGACCTGTGGTCGGTGCCCGCGTACCTGCGCAGGTGCGCGCCGTGGCTCAGCCCCGAGGAGGTCCGCAAGCTGCAACGCGACGAGCCCCGGGCCTGGACCGTGTCCGACCTGCCGCTGCTCGACGCGGCTCGGCAGCGGCTCGGCGACGCGGAACGCTCGGGGCGCACCCGCCGGCGTGACCCGGCCGCCGCGGTCGAACGGGAGCACATGGCCCGGGTCGTCGACGAGCTGCTCGCGGCCGACACCTACGACGACGGCGAGGGCCTGCTGGCGATGCTGCGCCAACCCGACCTGCGCGACGTCCTGGTCGACGAGTCCGCGCTGCCGGACGCCGACCCGGACCTGCTGGCCGGCCCGTTCGCGCACATCGTCGTCGACGAGGCGCAGGAGTTGACCGACGCCCAGTGGCAGATGCTGCTGGCGCGCTGCCCGTCGCGCAGCTTCACCATCGTGGGAGACCGCGCCCAGGCCCGGCACGGGTTCACCGAGTCGTGGCAGGAACGCCTCAAGCGGGTCGGGCTCGACCGGGTCACAGTGGCCTCGTTGAGCATCAACTACCGGACGCCATCTGAGGTCATGGCGGAGGCCGCGCCGGTCATCCGGGCCGTGCTCCCCGACGCCAACGTGCCGACCTCCATCCGCGGCAACGGACTCCCCGTCGTCCACGGATCGGTCGCCGACCTGGGGTCGATCCTCGACACCTGGCTCGCCGCGCACGCCGACGGGATCGCCTGCGTCATCGGCGACCCGACGTTCCCGCCCACGACCCGGGTCCGGTCACTGAGCCCGGAGCAGGCCAAGGGGCTGGAGTTCGACCTGGTCGTCCTCGTCGACCCGGAGACGTTCGGCACCGGCATCTCGGGGGCTGTCGACCGCTACGTCGCGATGACCCGGGCGACCCAGCAACTCGTGCTCCTGACCAGCGGCTGAGGGCGTGCCGCGCTACCGCTCAGCCTGCCGGGCGGTCTCGGCGGCCAGGTGTTCGCGGACGCTGCGGGGGCGCATGTCGGTCCAGGTCCGCGCAACGAAGTCCAGGCACTCCTGACGGCTGCCGGCACAACCGGCGTCCCGCCAGCCGTCCGGGACCTCCTTGTGGCGGGGCCAGAGGGCGTACTGCTCCTCGTCGTTGACCAGAACGCGCTGCTCGTCAGCCATCACGGTTTCCTTCCTCGTGTCGGGCCAGGTGCAGCTCGCGGGCGAGGCTCTCCGGGGACAACGCCCGGATCTCCGCGAGCAGGTCGGCCAGGTCGCCGTCCGTGGGTGGGACAACTGCCGGGGGTACGTCGGTGGTCGGTCTTGCCAGCGCGGCGACGGTGCGGGCCAGCGCGACGGGGGTGGGTGACTCGAAGATCGCCGCCGGTGGCAGGTCCACGCCGAGCGCGTCACGTAGCCGGGCCACCACCCGGGTGCCGAGCAGCGAGTGCCCGCCCAGCTCGAAGAAATCGTCGTGTGGGCCGATCTCGTCCACCCCGAGCAGGTCCATCCAGATCCGCCTCACCACCTCGTACGGCTCGTCGGCCGGCGCGGATGGCGAGGTTGCCGGGGACGCCGGGGTGGGCTCCGGCGCGACGTCCCCGAGGTCGAGCGGACCCGACCGCTGCGGTTGGAACCGCTCAACCCAGTGCCGCTGACGAGCGAACGGGTACGTGGGCAGGGGCACCCGCCGCCGTCCGTCGGCCCGGCCGTCGGGCCAGCGCACCGGCACCCCGGCCAGCCAGAGCCGGCCGACCGCCAGGGCGACAGTGGCGTCCTCGCCGTCCGGTGTGCGGTCGGCGGGCAGGGTGGTCGACACCGGGACGCCGCGCGCCGCCTCGTGTTGGCGGGCGAGGGTGGCCAGGGTGCGGCCGGGGCCGACCTCCAGCAACGCGAACCGCTGGCGCAGCAGCAGGTCGGCGCCGGCGGTGAAGTTGATCGGTCGGCGCAGCTGCCGCACCCAGTAACCGGGGTCGGTGGCCTCGTCGTCGGTGAGCCAGCCGCCCGTCACGTTCGACACCACGGGCACTGTGGGCGGGCGCAGCGGCACCTCGCGCAAGTGCGCGGCGAACCCGGCGAGGGCCGGTTCCATCATGGCCGAGTGGAAGGCGTGCGAGGTGCGCACCTCCCGGCAGGCCACCCCCTGCTCGCGCAGTTCGCCGGCGAGCGCGGCGACGGCGGCGGTCGTGCCGGACACGGTGGTGAGGCGGGGCGCGTTGGCGGCAGCCACCTCGACGCCGGCGGGCAGCAGAGGCGCGACCTCGTCGGCGGGGAGGTGCACCGAGAGCATCGACCCGGGCTGCTGGGCCTGCATGAGCCGGCCGCGTACGGCGACGGTGGCGAGCGCGTCCGGGAGGGTGAAGACGCCGGCCCGGCACGCGGCCACGTACTCACCGAGGCTGTGCCCGGCCAGGGCCGCCGGGCGTACGCCGTGGTGGTGCAGCAGCTCGGCGAGGGCGTACTCGACGGCGAAGAGGGCCGGCTGGGTGAGCCGGGTCTCGTCCAGCTCCGGCGCGGCGGGGACCGGGTCACCGGGTGGGCACAGCAGCGTGCGCAGGTCCACGTCGAGGTGCGGGCGGAGCAGGTCCGCGCAGCTGTCGAAGGCGGCCCGGTAGACGGGTTCGGTGCGGTACAGGGTGCGGCCCATCCCCGCGTACTGCGCGCCCTGACCGGGAAAGAGCAGCGCCACTCCCGCCGGTGCACCGGAGGCGACGCCGGTGCGGACCAGCGCCGAACCCCGGTCGGCGAGCCGGGCGGCGGCGACCGTTGCGGTGGCGGCGACGGCGACCAGCCGGTGCCCGAGCTCCGGCCGGGACCCGCGCAGGGTGTACGCGACGTCGGCCAGCGGAAGGTCGGGGTGCTCGGCCAGATGGGCCGCGAGCTGGACGCGAGCCCGGTCGAGCGCGTCGGCGTCCCGGGCGGAGAGCACCAGCAGCCGGGTGGCGCCGGTGTCGGCGGGCGGGCCGGGTGGGGTGGGCTCGGCGGCCTGGAGGACCACGTGGGCGTTGGTGCCGCCGATGCCGAACGAGCTGACCGCGGCGCGGGGCGGCGTGTCGAGGTCGGGCCAGGGCGTCGCGGCGGTGGGCACTCGGAACGGGCCGCCGATCAGCTCGGGATGCGGCTCGGTGCAGTACGGGCTGGGTGGCACGACGCGGTGGTGCAGCGCCAGCGCCGCCTTGATCAGGCCGGTCACCCCGGCCGCGACGTCGAGGTGCCCGAGGATCGACTTGACCGAGCCGAGCGCGCACTGGCCGTCGGCGGCGCCCCGGAACGCCTCGGCGAGGGCCCGCAGCTCGATCTGGTCGCCCAGCTCGGTGCCGGTGCCGTGCGCCTCGACGTACCCGATGCTCGCCGGGTCGACCTCGGCCATCTCCTGGGCGGCCCGGATCACCGCGACCTGACCGTCCACACCGGGCGCTGTGAAACCGACCTTCACCCGGCCGTCGTTGTTGATCGCCGAGCCGCGGATCACCGCGTACACGGTGTCGCCGTCGCGGCGAGCGTCCTCCAGCCGGCGCAGCACGACCAGGGCGACGCCGTCGCCGCCGACGGTACCGCTGGCCCGCACGTCGAACGGGCGGCAGTGCCCGTCGCGGGACATGATGCCGCCGACCTCGTGGCGGTAGCCGGTGCCGGTGGGCAGCAGCAGGTGCGCGCCGCCGGCGAGCGCGACGTCGCACTCCCGGGCCAGCAGCGCCTGCGCGGCGAGGTGCACCGCGACCAGCGAGGACGAGCACGCCGTCTGCACCGCCACGGCAGGGCCGCGCAGGTCCAGGTGGTACGCCACCCGGGTGGGCAGTGAGTCCTTGTCGTTGGCGAGCATCAGCTCGTACTCGCTGACCGAGTCGAGCTGCGGGTTGCGGAACAGGTGGTGCAGCAGGTAGCCGCTGGCCGCTGCGGCGGCGAACACCCCGACCAGCCGGTCCGGGTCGCCGGTGAGGTGACCGCAGCGTTCCAGCGCGGCCCAGGCGCACTCCAGGAAGAGCCGTTGTTGCGGGTCGAGCAGCCGGGCGTCGCGGGGCGAGTAGCCGAAGAAGGCGGCGTCGAACCGGTCGACGTCCGGCAGCGCGCCGTGCGCCGGTACGTGGTCGGGGCGTCGCCGCTCGTCCTCGGTCACCCCGGCGGCGGCCAGTTCCGCGTCGGTGAAGCGGGTGATGGTCTCCGCCCCGGCGAGGACCCGCCGCCACAGCTCGTCCACGTCGGCGGCGCCGGGGAACCGGCCACCCATCCCGACGATGGCGATCTCCAGTCCGGTCTCCTGATCGGTCATGGTCGTCCCTCCCCTGCCGGCACCGGACGGGCACGTCGGGCCCGCTCGGCGAGGGCCTGCTTGCGTTCGTCGCGGCGGCGACCGGCGGCCGGATCCGCGGGTGGCGAAACCACCGACGGTCCGCCGTCGAGAAACCGGGCCAGCAGCGCGATGGTCGGGTACCTGAAAAGCTCGACGGCGGGCACCGGACGGCCCAGCCGGTCGCTGAGCCGGACCTGCGCCCGGGCCAGCAGCAGTGAGGTGCCGCCCAGGTCGAAGAAGTTGTCGTGCACGCCCACGTCGGCGAGCCCGAGCACGTCGCGCCACACCTCGGCGACGGCCCGCTCGATGTCCCCGTCCGGGGCCACGTACGCGGCGCCGAGGTCGGCGCGGGTCACGGCGGGGGCGGGCAGCCGGGACGGGTCGAGTTTGCCGCTGGCGTTGACCGGCAGGTCGTCGACCACCACGAAGGCCGTCGGCACCAGGTATCGGGGCAACTGCCGGAGCAGGTCCTGGCGTAGCTCGTCCACCAACAGGTCGTCACCGACGAGGTAGCCGACCAGGCGGCGCCCGCCGGGCGAATCGGTGCGGACCACGGCGGCGGCCCGGCGTACGCCGGCGCACTGCCGGAGCCGTGCCTCCACCTCGCCCAACTCGATCCGGTAGCCATTGATCTTGACCTGGTTGTCGGCCCGGCCCAGGAAGACCAGTTGCCCGTCGGCGCGCCAGCGGACCAGGTCGCCGGTGGCGTACATCCGCGCCCCGCGCGTCCGGGCGTACGGGTCGGGCACGAAGCGCCGCGCGGTGAGGGCCGGGTCGCCGTGGTAGCCACGGGCCACCCCGACACCACCGAGGTGCAGTTCACCGGGCACGCCGGGGGGCACCGGCCGCAGCTCGGCATCGAGCACGTAGGCGCGTACCCCGGTCAGTGGCCGTCCGATGGGCAGTTCGGTGCCGTCCGGGGCGCAGCGCGCGGCGGTGGCGGTCACCGTGGCCTCGGTCGGGCCGTACCCGTTGATCAGGAGCCGGCCGCGCGACCAGGCGGCGGCGACGTCCGGCGCGCAGGGTTCGCCGCCGACGGTGAGCACCCGCAGGTCCGGCACCCCGGCCGGGTCCAGGGCGTCGAGCACCACCGGGGGCAGGTCGGCCACTGTGACGCCGTGCCGGACGAGCGCGGCGGCCAGGTCGGGGCCGGGGGTGCGCTCGTCCGGGCCGAGCAGGCGCAGCGTCGCGCCCACGGTGAACGCGGTGACCAGATCGGACAGGGACACGTCGAAGCTGATCGAGTGGAACTGGAGGACCCGGTCGTCGGCGCGGACGCCGACCAGCCGGGCCTGCGCCTCGGCGAGGTTGCCCAGCCCACGATGGGTGCCGACGACGCCCTTGGGCAGCCCGGTCGAGCCGGACGTGTAGATCAGATAGGCGGCGGCGTCCGGGTGGACGGTTCCCGGCAGCGGCCCGGCGGCGGGTGGCAGCGGCACGTCGAGTCGCAGCAGCGGCACGTCGCTGGCGGGCAGCGCCAGCTGCGCTTCGGCTCCGGTGAGCACCAGGGCGGCGTCGGAGTCGGTGAGCAGGTAGGCCAGCCGGGCCGCCGGCAACTGCGGATCCAGGGGCAGGTAGACCGCGCCGGCCCGGAGCACGGCGAGCAGGGCGACCACCCAGTCCGGGCCGGCGGGCAGGCAGACCCCGACCGTGGTCTCGGCCCGCACCCCCCGGGCCACCAGGGCGTGGGCCAGCCGGCCCGCCCGCACGTCCAGCTCCCGGTAGGTCAGCGTCTGCTCGCGGTACGCCACGGCGATCGCGTCGGGGCGGGCGACGGCCTGCCGGGTCACCAACTCGGGAAGGATCGGCTGCTGTGCCGACGCGGTGGCGGTGGCGGCCCAGCGGTCGACCAGGTCCCGACCGGTGTCCGGGCGCAGCAGCGGCAACCCGGCCACCGGGGTGTCCGGGTCGGTGAGGGCGGCGGTGAGCAGCGTGGCGAGTTGGTCGGCGAGCCCGCGGGCGGTGGGCTCGTCGAAGAGCCGGGTCCGGTACTCGATCCGCCCGTCGATCCGACCCTCGTACGGGATGACGGTCAGCGTCAGGTCGAACATGGAGGTACCGGTGTGCGTCTCGCCGCTGGCCAGCACGGTGACCCCGGGCAGTGTCAGGCGCTGCTCCCAGCCGTCCTCCACGGCGAACATCACCTGGGCGAGCGGGTGGCGGCCAGGATCGCGGACGGGTCGGATCTCCTGCACCAGCGCGTCGAAGGGCACCGGGTCGGTCAGCGCGGTCAGCGCCGTGTCGCGCAACTGGTCCAGCAGCGCGGCGAAGGTCACCTCCCCGTCGACCCGGCTGCGCAGCACCAGCGTGTTGACGAAGAAGCCGACCGCCGTCTCGCTGTCGACGGTCTGCCGGTTCGCCACCGGGGTGGCGAACAGCAGGTCCGGCTGTTGGCTGTGCCGGTGCAGCAACGCCGCCCAGGCCGCCGCGAAGATCATGTACGGGGTGGCGCCGGTGCGCCGCCCCGCCTCGGCGACCCGGGCGGCCAGCTCAGGCGGCCAGGAGAACTCGATCTCGTGACCGGCATCCTCCAGCTCCGCCGGTCGGGGCCGGTCGGTGGGCAGGTCCAGTCCCGGCGGCGCACCCGCTAGGGCATCGCGCCACCAACTCAACCGCCGGGCCAGCTCGACCGGGACGAGCAGCCGGTCCTGGGCCAGGGCGGCCGGCACGTCGCGCGGCACCGGCGGTAGCTGCGCGACCCGTCCGTCCCGCGCCGCCGTGTACGCCGCCGACAGCTCCTCGAAGAGCAGGCCCATGCTCCAGCCGTCGCAAACCACGTGGTGCAGGGAGAGCAGCAGCGACCAGTCGGCCGGGCCGGTACGGCACAGCGTGGCGCGCAGCAGGGGGCCCCGGGCCAGGTCGAACGGGCGGACCGCCTCGGCGGCGGCGTACTCGTCGATCCGGTCGGCCGCCACGTCGCGCACCTCGAGCGGCACGCCGCCCGGCGGCAGGATCAGTTGGTACGGCTCCCCGTCCAACGGCACGAACACCGTGCGCAGCGCCTCGTGCCGCGCCACCACCAGGTCCAGCGCGGCGCGCAGGGCCGCCACGTCCAGGTCGCCACGCAGGTCCACCCGGTACGGGACGTGGTAGGCCGGGCTCTCCGGGTGGAGCTGGGCCAGCAGCAGCATCCACTCCTGGGCGGCGGTGAGCGGGTGGATCCCGTACCGGTCACCGTCGGCGCGGAGAGCGGCGAGGAAGGCCCGCCGTCGCTCGGGCGGCAGCGCGTCCACCCGCTCTCGCAGCCCGGTCGGCGTGAGGGCGGCGCTCATCTCGCGCTCCCGTGCTCGTACTGGTCGAGCAGGCCGGCGAGATCGGCGGGTGGTGCGGCGTCCGGTGGGAGCGCGTCGACCGGCACGGAGGACTGGACCGCCGCCTCACGGACCCCGGTGATCTCGTCCGCCGCGGCGGCCAGCGCCGCGACGGTCGGGTGGTCGAAGATCAGTCGCAACGGCACCTCCGCGCCGATCGCGGCGGACAGCCGGGACCGCACCCGGGTCGCCTTCAACGACCGGCCGCCGAGGTCGAAGAAGTCGTCGTCGCGTCGACGCACCGGCACACCGAGCACGTCCCGCCAGATCTCGGCCACGGTCCGCTCGGTCCCGGCACGCGGGCCGGCGTCCTCGTCGTCGGCCGAGGTCACCTCGGGTGCGGGTGGCACGTCGGGCGCCGACGGGTCGTCCGGTACGGCCAGCGCGTCGGGTGCGGGCAGCGCGTTGGTGTCCACCTTGCCGTTGCGGTTGAGCGGCAGCCGGGGCAGCGCCACGAACACGGCCGGCACCAGGTGATCGGGCAACAGCTCCCGGGCACGTTCCCGGACCGCCTCGACGCGCACCCCGTCGGCGGGCACCACGTACGCGACGAGTCGGGCGTCGCCCGCCCCGTCGCGGTCGGCGCGCACGATGGCGTCGCGCAGCAGCCCGCTGCCGCGGAGCACCTCGGTCACCTCACCCGGCTCCACCCGGTACCCACGGATCTTGACCTGGTGGTCCAACCGCCCGACGAACTCGATCAACCCGTCGGCGCGTTGTCGGACCAGGTCGCCGGTGCGGTACAGCCGACCCCCGCCGCGCGGCCCGAACGGGTCCGGCACGAACCGGTCGGCGGTGGCCTCCGGGCGGCCGAGATAGCCGCGGGCCACCCCGTCCCCGCCGATGAACAGCTCACCGAGCACGCCGGGCGGCACCGGCTGGAGGAACCGGTCCAGCACGTACACCCGGGTGTTGGCGACCGGGCCACCGATCGGCACCACCTGGTCGTCGGCGGTGAGCAGGGCGCAGTCGTACGTCGTGGTGTAGGTGGTGCCCTCGGTCGGGCCGTACCCGTTGACCACTGTCGTGTCCGGGCAGGCGGCCCGCAGCCGGCTGACCGCCGTTCGGTCGGCCTGCTCCCCGCCGAAGGTCAGGTAGCGCAACCCGGCCAGGGCGTCCGGGGCCTCCGTCGCCAACTGTCGGGACACGGAGGTGGCCAGGAACATCATCGTCACGCCGGTGGCACGCAGGCGCTCGCGCAGCCGCTCCGGCACGATGACGTCGTTGATGTCCAGGTCGGCGAGGCAGGCGCCGTTGAGCAGCGCCCCCCACACCTCCAGGGTGGCGGCGTCGAAGGACATCGTGGCGGCCTGCCCCATCACGTCGTCGGGGCGTACGTCGACGAAGTTCGTGTCGCGTACCAGCCGGACGATGTTGCGGTGGCTGACGCCGGTGCCCTTGGGCCGGCCGGTCGAGCCGGAGGTGTACATCACGTACGCGAGCTGGTCGGGGTGGATGCGCACCTCCGGCGGGCCCGCCGGGTCGTCGGCGGCCGGCAGCCGGTCCAGGACGATGCGCGGTGTCCCGTCGTCCGGCAGCCGGTCGGCCAGCGCGGCGGTGTGCAGGATCGCTCCCGGCGCGGCGTCGCGGCACATCAGTGCCAGCCGTTGCGGCGGGTACCCGGGGTCCAGCGGCAGGTACGCGGCACCGACCTTGAGCGTCGCCAGGGCGGCGATCACCCAGCCGGCGGTCTCGGTGAGGCAGAGGCCGACCAGCGCCTCGGCGCCGATGCCCAGTCGACGCAGGTGCCCCGCCAACTGGTTGGCCCGCCGGTCCACCTCCCGGTAGCTGAGCATCTCGTCGCCGCTACGCAGCGCTGGCGCGTCCGGTGTCTCCCGGGCCCACTGGGCGAACAGGTCGGGCACCGACCGATCGCGGGGGTAGGCGGTGTCGGTGGCGTTCCACTCGGCCACCACTCGCCGTTCCGTCGCCGGCTCGAGCAGCGGCAGGTCCGCCAGGCGCGCCTCGGGCCGCTCCGCGACGCGGGCGAGCAGGACGGTCAGCGTGACCCCGATCAGCGCCGCGTTCGGATGGGTGACGGTGAGCGTCGGCGATCCGTCGTCGTCGACCAGCAGCCGCAGCACGCCCCGCGCCCCCGACGGCAGCGCCCCGAGGCCCACCGACACCACCGGTCGGTGCTCGGGGACCGTCGCGGGCAGCCCCGACTCGTGTGCCCGCGCCTCGCGCAGCGCCGTCCGGACCAGGTCCCGCAGCTCCGTCCAGGTGGGATTCTCGGGGACTCGCACGCGCATGGGCAGCCAGCGTTCCGGCGCGGTCGAGCCGGCCGGCGTCTCGGCGAGCAGGTCGCCGCCCCCGGTCCAGCGGTGCAGCAACCCGAACACACCGGCCAGCGCGTCGACCAACGCCTCGGACGAACCACCCGGCAGCGCCACGCCGGCCGTGCCGCCGGACGAAGTCGGGTCGCCGGCCGCCGTCGTCTCGGGTACGGGCGGGAATGGCAGGTCCGGTGGCTCCGGAAGGGCGTCGAGTTGTCGCTGCCAGAAGGCGACGAGGACAGGCGCGGCGGTCTGTTCGGACATCGGATCTCAGCTCCGATCGGGCAGGCGAAACGCAATGCCCGGAATTCTGCGGCGGAGCCGTGCCGGTTGCTTGTACGGGCCGTGCGCGTGCTGTGGGGGCTGCCTGAGGGAATCCTGAGGGCGGCATTATGCCGATACCGCATAGCAGTCAGTAAGTACACCGACTCTTTTGGTTATGGCGATGATGCTCAATGAAGACAATGATCGTGCCGGGGGGAAGCCACGCCGGGCGTCGGCCACGGACGACCGGTTGTCTCTTCACTCACCTGAGCCTCCTCGAGAGAAAACGGGAGTGGTGGATGTCCGGAGACAGACTCAACCATGCCTTGCGCCCGCCAACGCACACTCGCGATCAACGCGGGGGCGAGGCATCGCCACCGGGTCAACCGCACCGAGGCGGTGATCCGGGGCGTGCGCTGCGCCGCCTCGCCGACGTCGGCGACCGCACGGCCGCGCACCTGTGGCTCACCATCCAGCCGGACCTGCTCACCGCCACGCCCGACCCGGCCGACGCCCCGCTGGCCGACATCTGGCGCGTCGCGCTGCAACACCACCTCGACGGCGAACCGCAGTTGGCCGCCGCCCGGCTGGCGATGATCCCGATCGACGCGGCCGGCCCGCACGCCGTGCAGGTGCACTGCCACGCCGCCGTGCACCACCTGATCGAGGGCGACATCGAGCGGGCCACCACCGACGCCGAAGAGGCCGCCCAGGCCGCGCACGGGTGCGACTCCCCCGCCGCCCACGGGGCGTACGCCCGGCTGGCCATGCTGCTGGACGCGGCGACCGGCGACGCGTCGGCGGCACGGCGACGCGCGCAGCCGTCGGAGGGGCTGCGCCACGCCGACGTAGGGCTGTTCCGGCTGATGATTCACCTGGACCTCGCCGGCTACCTGCTGCGGGTCGGTGACGCCTCCGACGCGCTACGGCACGCCGAGGCTGCCGTCCGGCTGGCCGAGGTGACCGGCGACACCGGCTACGAGCCCTACGCGCTGGCCCTCACCGCGACGGCGAAGTGCCTGCTGGGCCGCCTGGAGGAGGCGCTCGCCGACAGCGCCGCCGACCAACGCCTACGGGAGCTGACCGGGGTCGGCGCCGATGAGGCGTTCTCACTCACCACGCTCGGCATGGTGCACCGCCGCCGGCGCGAACCGCGCCAGGCCCGCAAGGCGTTGGAGAGCGCCCTGGCCATCCTCGGCAACGGGCAGCACCGGCCGATGTCCCGCGCCCTGATCCTGGCCGAGCTGGCGCGGATCCGGGCCGCCGACGACCTGCGGGCCGCCCGGGACCTGGCCGAACGAGCGGTCACCATGGCCCGCGAACCCGACCGGCCGTACGCGCTGCTGGCCCGCGGCTGGGTGGCGCTGCTGCGCGGCGACACCGACGCGGCCCACTTCGACGCCGCCGAAGCCCGTACCGGCGCCACCGTCGGGAGGCGGCGAGCGACCCTGATCGAGGCACTGCAACTCACCGTCCTGGCGGCGGAGGACCCCCGGGCCGCCGCAGGTCTGCTCGACGACGCCGCCGCGCTCTGCCGGGATCTCGGCGACCCGGCCCAGGAGGCCGCGGTCCGACTGATCGCGGCCCGACTCCAGGGCCGGCAGGCGCAGCGCGGCGCGGAGGGGGCCGAGCAGAAGCTGCGCCGCTGCGGGGTACGCCTCGACCCGGGCGTCGCCGACGGGCTCACCGCCATGACGCTGCGCGTACCGGCGGTGGTCATCCAAACCCTCGGTGACTTTCGGGTGTTCCGGGCCGGTGCCGTGGTGCCGTACGGCGAGTGGCAGTCCAAGAAGGCACGGGACCTGTTGAAGATCCTCGTCGCGCATCGCGGCCGGGCGGTGCCGCGCGCACGGCTGATGGAGTTGCTCTGGCCGGACGAGTCGCCGTCGCGGACGGCGAACCGGCTCTCCGTGCTGTTGTCCACCCTGCGCCGCGTGCTCGGCACCGGGCAACGCACCAGCGGGCGGGGCGCGGTGCTGGCCGACCGGGGCTCGGTGGCGATCGACCTCGACGTGATCGACGTGGACGTCGAGTCGTTCCTCACCGCCGCCGAGGAGGCGCAGGCCGCACAGCGCGCCGACCACCCGACCGCCGCCGCGATGCTGATCCGCGCCGACGAGTTGTACGGCGGGGACTTCCTCGCCGACGACCCGTACGAGGACTGGGCGCAACCGCTGCGGGAGGAGGCACAGGTGGCGCACACCCGCGTGTTGCGGGCCCTGGCGCAGCACGCCTCAGACACCGACCAGAAGCTCGTCTACCTGATGCGGCTCGTGCACCGGGACCAGTACGACGAGGACGCCCACCTGGAGTTGGTGGAGGTGCTACGGGCCGCCGGCCGGCACGGCGAGGCGCAGCGGCGTTACCGCGCGTACGTCGAGCGGATGCGGGAGCTGGGCATCGACCCGGCGCGCGCCGACGACCCGGCCACTTCAGCCGGGCCGCGCACCGACTCGTCGGCCGGCCCGGGGTCGCGGGTGGCCCGGTGGCGGGCGCCGGCCACGCTGTCCCGGCCCTGGACGACGGAGTTCGGGGATGCCGAGATTCCGACCCAGCGGGCACTGAGCTTCCAGAGTCTGAGCAAGCATCCGGTCTGACCCGCGCCCCACCAGGGCCGCCCGGAGGCGGCCCCGCGGGGACGTCGGAACTAGTTGCCGAGCGTGACGTGCAGGATCCTCTCGTTGCTGTTGTTCGGGGTGCTGTCCTTGTCACCGACGTTGGTCGTGGTCAGCCACAGACCGCCGTCGGGAGCCGGCTCCACCGTCCGCAACCGACCGTAGGTGCCACTGAAGTACGTCTGCACGTTCGTCAGGCTGCTGCCGCTGATCACCGCGCGGTACATGCGAGCGCCTCGGGCGCAGGCCACGTAGAGCGCGTCGCGCACGATCGTGATGCCGGAGCAGGACCCCTCGGCGGTGGGATAGGTGCGTGCGGGCGCGACGAACCCGGCCGTACCGCAGGTGCCACTGGTGCCCTCGCACGCCGGCCAGCCGTAGTTTCCACCCTTGGTGATCAGGTTGGTCTCGTCCATGACCGAGTTGCCGAACTCCTGCTCCCACAGCCGGCCCTGCGAGTCGAACGCCAGCCCCTGCGGGTTGCGGTGGCCGTAGCTCCACACGTAGTTGCCGAACGGGTTGTCCGAGGGGACGGTGCCGTCCGGGTTGAGTCGCAGGATCTTGCCTTCGAGGCTGGACCGGTCCTGGGCGTAGTTGCCGTTCTGGGCGTCGCCGGTGCTGGCGTACAGCTTGCCGTCCGGGCCGAATCGTAGGCGACCGCCGTCGTGGTACTTGTTACGCCGGATGCCGCTGACCAGGACCTGCTCGCTGGCGGTGTTGAGTCGCCCGTTCTCCAGCCTGATCCGGACGATGCGGTTGTCGCTCGGCGAGGTGTGCATGATGTACAGCCAGCGGTCGCTGGAGTAGCTGGCCGAGATGGCGAGCCCCAACAGGCCGCCCTCACCGTCGGTGCTCTGCACGTTCGGCACCGCGCCCAGGTTGGTCTTGGCCCCGGTGGTCGGGTTGAGCTGGATGATGTCGTGCGCGTCGCGGCGGTTGTAGAGGACGCTGCCGTCCGGCAACGTCACCAGACCCCACGGGATGTCCGTGTCGGTGGTGACCTGCCGTACCCCGCACACCGGGTTGGCGCACGCGGACCCGGTGGTCACCGTCGCGGTGCCGCTGCGCGACGAGGCGTTGTCCTGCGCGTCCCGAGCCACCACGTAGTACTGGTAGGAGGTGTTCGCCGCCAGACCGCTGTCGGTGAACGTGGTCGCCGGCGGCGCGCCGGTGACCGTGCCCACCTTCGCACCGGCCCGGTAGATGTCGTACGCCCGCACCCCGATGTTGTCGGTCGAAGCGGTCCAGCGCAGCGTCACGGTGGTGCCCGACGCGGTGCCGGTGAGCTGTTGCGGCGCCGTCGGCGGCTGGCTGTCGGCCTGACAGGGCGGCGGAGTGATCGAGACGGTGGCGCTCGCCTGCGACACGTTGCCGGCGGCGTCGCGGGAGTTGACGTACAGGCCCCAGGTCGCCCCGGCCACCACGGTCAGGTTGGTGGAGAGCGTCGTGCCGCTCACTGACTTCATCAGCTGGCCATCGTGGTAGATGTCGTAGAAGGCCACCGCGACGTTGTCCGTCGAGGCGTTCCACGCGAACGTCACCGAGTTGCAGGTCAGGCCGCTGACCCGTGGGCTGCCCGGCGCCGTCGGCGGCTGGCTGTCGGCGCTGCCGAGGGACGTCGTCCACCGCTGGTTGGACTGCCCGTTGCAGGTCCAGAGACCGACTGTGGTGCTGTTGGCGGTGCCCGCGCCGGACACGTCCAGGCACAGGCCGGACTGGACCCCGACGATGGTCCCGGAGCTGGTGATCCGCCAGCGTTGGTTGGCGCCGCCGGTGCAGCCGTTGATCTGCAGCGCGGCCGGGGCGGTGGTGTCCTGGCCGACGACGTCCAGGCACATCGTGTCGTCGTAGACCCGCAGCTCACCGCTTGAGGTGAAGGTCCACGCCTGGTTGGCCTGGCCATTGCAGTCGTAGATGTTGATGCCGGCACCGGCGGTTCTGACGTTGCCGACCACGTCCAGGCAACGACCGCTGGCCACGCCGACGACTGTCGACGGCGCCGCGGCGGCCGCCGGCACACCGACGGCCAGGCTCAGCAGCGTCACCGCCACCATCGCCACCGGCAACAGCCGCCGTCGTGGGCGTAGTGGGCTTCTCCGCGCGATGACTCGCATCCGTCCTCCAGGCTCAGGGCATCGACCGGCCCACCCAGACGACGAAGCGCCCGACCACGCCGAACAAGCACATCGACCATCAAAGATGTCTTCGTCGCACAAGTCAAACGATGTCCCTCGATCGGGGGCGAACGGTGCAGACGCTCCTCCTCCTCAGGTCGTAGGCGCAGTGCCGTCCTGCGCCAGATGGATCAGCGCGATTCCTCGAACAGGCTTGTTCCAGGGCATCGGGTGACGCCGTACGGACCTGCTCCGGACACCCGTCCGCCTGGGAAGGCACTGGCAGACGATGCGCCCACTCTTTCTTCTTCCATCCCGGCCACACCGGCCCGTCGTCCGACTCGGCGCGGTGCTGGCGACCGCGGTCGTCCTCGCCGTGAGCGCCGCCGGCTGCGGCGCGCCGCGGCACAACCCCGCACCGCCCATCGACGCTCCGGCGGCACCCGCGAGCGGGGCGGGTTCCGCCCTGACCGGCGGCGACGTCAACGCCTGGCTCGACGGCCTGCTCCCGGCCGCGCTCGACCGCACCGACATCGCGGGAGCCACGGTCGCCGTCGTGGACGACGGCAAGATCATTACAGCCCGGGGGTACGGGTACGCCGACACCGGAGCCGGCGGAAACGGGGCCGTACCGGTCGACCCGGACCGGCACCTGTTCCGGATGGGATCGGTGTCGAAGCTCGTCACCGCCACCGCGGTGCTGCAGCTCGTGCAGAGCGGGAAGCTCGACCTCGACGCCGACGTCAAGACGTACCTCGACTTCGAGCTGCCGCACCGCTACGAGCGGGCCGTCACCCTGCGGCACCTGCTGACGCACACCGCCGGCTTCGAGGAGCGGATCGCCGGCCTCATCGGCACCGACGGCAGCGACCTCAACCTGCGCAAGGCCCTGATGACCGACCCACCGGAGCAGATCTACGAGCCCGGCACCGTCCCCGCGTACTCCAACTACAGCAACGCGCTCGCCGGCTACATCGTCGAACGCGTCAGCGGGACGCGCTTCGAGGAGTACGTCCAACGCAACATTCTGGACCGGGCGGGCATGCCGTCGTCGACCTTCGAACAGCCCCTCCCGGCGGCGCTGCGCGACCGGATGTCCAACGGGTACGACACCTCCACCGCGCCCGCCGCGCCGTTCGAGATCGTCGGCACGCCCCCGCCCGGTGCGCTCAGCGCCCCGGCGACGGACATGGCGCGATTCATGCTCGCCCAGCTCGGCGAGCCGGCGGGCTTCGCGCCCCTGCTGGACCAACCGACCCGCGAGCTGATGCAGCGGCCGGCACTCGACGCGACGTCGTTGGGCACGCTGGCCGACGGGCCCCGGATGACCCTCGGATTCTTCGCCGAGGACCGCAACGGTCACCGGATCCTCGGCCACGGCGGCGACACCAAGTATTTCCACTCCCACCTTCAGATCTACCCCGACGACCGGGCCGGCATCTTCCTGTCCCTCAACAGCAACGGCTCCGGTGCCCTCGACAGCCACGAGCTTCGCGAGTCGGTCGTGAACGGCTTCGCCGACCGCTACTTCCCCGCCCGCGACGACCAGCCGACCACCGGCGTGGACCCGGCGACCACCGCCAAGCACGCCCCGCTGGCCGCCGGCACGTACGAGTCCTCGCGAGCGATACAGAGCAACTTCCTGACGGCGATCGGCCTGGTCGGTCGGACCACGGTCAGCGTCGCCGACGGCGACCGGTTGCTGGTGGAACCGGGCCCGCTGTCCGACTCCCCCGCCCTCTACCAGGAGGTGAAGCCCTGGGTCTGGCGCGAGGTCGGCGGGCAACGCACGATCGCCATGCGGGCGACCGACGACCGGGTCGAGGCGATCAGTTTCGACTCCGCGTTCGCGTTGCTGCCCGTCGAGCCCGCCCGCGCCTCCACTGTGGCCGTTCCGGTGCTGGCCGTGTCGACCGTCGTGCTGCTGCTCACCGTTCTGTCCTGGCCGGTCGGCGCGATCGTCCGCCGTCGGCTCGGCCGCGCTCCCCGGGAGCGGGCGGGGCGCACCGCGCGGATCCTGAGCCGCCTCGCCGTCGCCGGCACACTGCTCGCGTTCGCCGGGTGGGTGCTGAGCATCGGCAGCATCATGGGCCTCCAGGATGTTCCCGGTGCCGTCCTGCGCACCATTCAGGTGCTGCAACTGGTCGGTCTGCTCGGTGTGCTGCCCGCCGCGGTCCGGCTCGTCGACGACGTGCGACGCCACGTCGGCTGGCGGCGGATCACCGGCAGTGGCCTGATCCTGTTCGCTCTCGCCGGCGCGGGCTGGTTCGCCGTGGAGTTCCACCTGCTCGCGCCTAGCATCTCCTACTGACCCGCCCGACCCGGGACGACCCGGAGCAAGGACGCGCACCGCATGAGGGACCACGCCGACACCGAACCCGGCACACCGCGACTGACGAAGTGGCTCGACGGACGGCTCACCCGGCTCGGGGTGACCGGAGTGTTCCCACGGGACTGCCTGCTGGCCGCGGTGCTGACCGTCCTGACGTTCGTACTGCTCACCGCGCTGTTCTGGTTCGTGGCGCCGGAGGACGGGGTGTCGTTCGACCCGGCGCGGGCCTGGCTGCTCGTCGCCATCTGCTGCGCGCAGGCGATGCTGCTGTGCCTGCGTCGGGTCCGGCCACTGCTCTGCCTCGCACTCGTCGTCGGCCTCCAACTGCCCGTCATCGGCTTCTCCCTGCCCGAGGCGACCATCCGGGGCCTCGCACCGTTCGTCGTGGCGTACACCGTCGGGTCGTTGCTGCCGGTTCGCCGTGCGCTGCTGGCCGTCGGCGCGGTCGTGGTGGCGGAGTCGATCGGGGCGGCCGTCGTGGTGACCCCGGATCTGCTGACGGCCATCGCGTACGTCTCGGCGAGCGCCCTGACCTACGCCGGCGCGACCTTCGTCGGCGGCTACGTGGCCACCTACCGGCGCTACGTCGAGTTGGTCCGCGTGCGGGCGGACGAGGCGGTCCGGGAGCAACACACGAAGGTCCAGGCGGCGATCGGCGCGGAGCGCTCCCGGATGGCCCGGGAGCTGCACGACGTGGCGGCGCATCACCTCTCCGGCATGGTCGTGCAGGCGGCGGCGGTCGAGCGGCTGATCGACCGGGACCCGGCGGCCGCGAAGGCCGGTGTGGCCTGGATCCGCAGCCAGGGCAAGGAGACCCTGGACAACCTGCGGCTGGTCGTCGGTGTGCTGCGCGGCAGGCCGGGGCACGAGGGCGGCGACGGCGCCGCCCCGGTGCCGGGGCTGGGCATGCTCGACGACCTCGTCCGCACCGCGGGCAACCTCGCCGGCCCGGTGGAGTTCGTCCGGGAGGGCGAGCAGCGCGAGGTGCCGCCGGTCGCCGACGTCGCGCTCTACCGGATCGCGCAGGAGTCGCTCAGCAATGCTCGCCAGCACGCCCCGGGCGCTGCGGCGCGGGTGGTGCTCCGCTTCGGGCCCCGCTCGGTGTCGCTGGAGGTGGTGAACGAACCCACCGCGCCGCGACGCGTACCGGCGGCACGGACCGGCGGCGTCGGCCTGGTGGGCATGCGCGAGCGCGCCCAGCTGATCGGGGCGACGTTCACCGCCGGCCCGACGGCGGCCGGTGGCTGGTCGGTCGCCGCGATCCTCCCGACGAACGGTCCCGCCGTGTCCCGGCCGAAGGAAGAGGCCCCAGCATGATCAGAGTGATGCTCGTCGACGATCAGGCCGTGGTCCGCGCCGGCTTCCGCGTCATCCTGGAGCAGGCCGGCGAGATCGAGGTCGTGGCGGAGGCGTCTAACGGGTCCGCCGCCGTCGAGCTGGCCCGCCGGCTGCAACCGGACGTCATCTGCATGGACGTCCGGATGCCGCACGGCGACGGGCTCACCGCGACCCGGCAGATCGTCGCCGAGGCGACCGGGACGCCACCGGCGGTGCTGGTCGTGACGACATTCGACCTCGATGAGTACGTCTTCGGTGCGTTGGAGTCCGGCGCCAGCGGGTTCATCCTCAAGGACTGTGAGCCCGAGGAGCTGATTGAGGCGATCCGTCGCCTCGCGAGCGGATACGGGCTCGTCGACCAGGCCGTCACCCGTCGGGTGATCTCGGAGTTCGCCAGGCGTACGCCCGCTCCCCGCTCGGACGCGGCGGCGGCGCACCAGCTGACCGCGCGGGAGACCGAGATCGTGGAACTGCTCGCGCAGGGCCTGTCGAACGTCGAGATCGCCGAGCAGCTCTTCATCGAGACCAGCACGGTCAAGTCGCACCTCGGGCGTGCCATGGCGAAGATCGGCGCACGGGATCGGCTACAGACCGTCGTCTGGGCGTACCAGAACGGGGTGGTCCACCGGTGACAGCGGCCCCGCACAGACCTCGCCACGCGCACGTCAGGGCCTGGCTGGTCAGGCCGCAAGTCCTATTGATTCAATAGGACTTGCCAACAAGCCATTCGCAGGGAGGACCCGGGTGACACTTTCCCTCCCGTCACGCGCCGCCGCGACGATCGCCAAGCCGCTGTCCCCTCGACTGCTCACCCTCCGCGACGGCAACGCCGAGATGCGGTGGGAGGCCATGGCGGCGCAGGGCTTCACGGTCCCCACCGACCGGTTCTTCGTGCGCAACCACACCCGTAGTCCGCTGCTGGACGTGGACACGTGGCGTCTGCGCCTGTTCGGCACCGGCCTGCGGGGCGCGCCGAGCCGGGACGACGCAATCGAGTTCGACTACGGCGACCTGCGGGCCATGCCCGCCGAGGAGACCGCGGTTCTGCTGGAGTGCGCGGGCAACGGCCGGCGCTTCTTCGCCTCCCAGCAGGCCCACCCGACACCGGGGGTGCCGTGGGGTCTCGGCGCGGTGGGGGTGGCGCGCTGGCGCGGCGTACGGCTGTCGACCGTCCTGCGCCACGCCGGCCTGACCGACGACGCGGTCGACGTGCAGCCCGAGGGCCTGGACCCGGACTTCGTGACCGGCGGGGTGAATCTCGGCCGGGTGCGCCGCCCGATACCGATCGCCAAGGCCCTCGACGACGTGCTGCTGGCGTACGAGATGAACGGGGAGACGCTGCCGGTCGACCACGGCTTTCCGGTGCGGGTGGTGGTGCCGGGCTGGATCGGCATCTCCTCCATCAAGTGGGTCGGCCCGATCGAGGTCTCCGCGACACCCCTCTCCTCAGCGTGGAACACCCGGTTCTACCGGATGTTCGGGCCCGACCATCCGGTCGACGGCCGACTCGTGACCACCCCGGTGGTCAAGAGCGCCTTCGAGCTGCCATGGGACGTCCGCGTCCCGGGCGGCGAGCAGCTGGTGATCGCCGGCCGGTCCTGGTCCGGCAACGGCCCGATCAGTGCGGTCGACATCAGCACCGACGACGGGGCGACCTGGCAACCCGCCGACCTCCACCCCGACGACGAGGGCGGCGTCTGGCAGCGCTGGACGGCGTGCTGGCGCCCGCCGCGGCCCGGCCGGTGGACTCTGCGGGCTCGGGCCACCGACGTCACCGGGGCGAGCCAGCCGGACCAGGCCCGCCGCAATGCTCTCGGCTACCTGTTCGACGGTGTCGCCCGGCACCCGGTAACTGTCTACTGACCACCACCGCCCTCCCAACCGGATCAGTTGTTCCTCTCCTTCGCCAGCAGCTCGAAGGAGCTGACCCGGTCGGTGTGGCGTGGATGATCGACCATCTACTGGTGCAGCAGGGCGGGCCTTTTGGGCGAGGCCGGGAACCCGGGCAAGGGCGTCCACCGATGGGCCACCGTTCAGGAGCTGTGCGGACCCTACGAAATGCGCGTACGGTGATAGGCGTCGCCCGGGCCCCCGGTGGCCGTTGAGCCCACCGCCGCCGTCGACCTCCCCACCAGACACAGATCCTGCTGTGGCAGATGTGTCCGCAAGGGGCTTCGAAGACCATTCAGGAAGACGGCTACCGCCCTGAGTAGGCAGCAGCCGTTCTCCGAACCATCCGTTGACGCGCTGGACGCGCCGCGGAACATGCGTCATGAACACCCGAAGGTATGTGAGTGCGATGGTCAACATCGCCCAAGGCCACGAATCCCCTCCCTCGATCACCACTCAACGGCCGGAACACGCCGCACGGCACCAGCCCAGGCCCCCCGTCGTGCCAGACACCGCCTTCTCGGTGACCGGACGCACGGCCACCGCGACGCGGTATCTGCTCGCCGGCATTCGCCTGGCCCTGGGTTGGGTCTTCCTCTGGGCGTTCCTCGACAAACTGTTCGGCCTCGGGCGCGGCACTGCCGCCGCCAATTCCTGGCTGGACGGTGGCAGCCCTACCGCCGGGTTCCTCGGTAAAGCCGCGGCCGGCCCGTTCTCCGGCTTCTACCACTCGATCGCCGGCAACGCCGCTGTCGACGTGCTGTTCATGGCGGCCCTGCTCGGCATCGGCGTAGCGCTTCTCCTCGGCATCGGCATGCGCATCGCCGCGGCCGCGGGCGGGCTGCTGACCGTCATGATGTGGACCGCCGTCCTGCCGCCGGAAAGCAACCCGTTCATGGACGACCACCTCGTCTACGCCGCGGTCCTGGCCGTCCTGGCCCTACTCGGGGCCGGAACCACGCTGGGATTCGGTCGCCGGTGGGCGGCGAGCCCGCTCGTGCGACGAAACACCTGGCTCAGGTAAACCCGTTCGGCGTGCGCGCTTCGGTTACTGGGACCGCGCGCGCCGTCCGGTGCCGTGTGGGCAGCTGACCCGCCGGTCAGACGGCGGGCCGCCGCCCCACCTCGTTCCGGTCGCCGGCCAGTGGAGTGGCGGCCTCGGTGCTGCTGCAGAGGCGAGCCGACATCGGCGTGCAGGAGCACTCCGCTCGGCCAGCACCACGCTGTGGTCGCCGACGGTCGCCGAGTCGGCGGTTGGTCGCGACCCTGCGTCGAGAGTGGATGTTGCCGGAGTACGATCCCGGGCGTACCGCTGTGGTTACCTCCAGCTGACGACCCCTCGATAGGAGCCAGGCATGGCCGGCCCGGACCCCGAACTCGCCGCGAAGCTTCAGCCCGACGTGCCGCACGCGGCACGGATCTGGAACTACTGGATGGGCGGCAAGGACAACTTCCAGTCCGACCGGGCGGCCGGCGACGCTGTCGCCGAGGTCTACCCGGAGATCGTCCTCATGGCGCAGCAGTCGCGCGTGTTCCTGGTACGGGCCGTGCGTCACCTCGCGGCCGAGGCGGGCATCCGGCAGTTCCTGGACATCGGCACCGGCCTGCCCACCATGCAGAACACGCACGCGGTCGCGCAGGGCATCGCGCCCGACTCGCGGATCGTCTACGTGGACAACGACCCGATGGTGCTGGTGCACGCGCGGGCACTGCTGGCCAGCACGACGTCGGAGGGTGTCACCACCTACGTCCCGGCCGACTACCACGACCCGGAGAAGATCCTCGCCGAGGCGGCGCAGACGCTCGACTTCGACCAGCCCATCGCCGTGATGTACATGGGCGTGATGGGCTACGAGCCCGACCTGGACGTGGTGCGCTCGATCGTCGGGCGCACGATGGACGCGGTGCCGTCCGGCTCCCACCTGGTGCTCTGGGACGGCACCAACACCAGCCCGGCGGTGGTCTCGGGCGCTGAGCGGCTGGCGCAGAGCGGCGGAGTTCCGTACATCCTGCGCAGCCCGGAGGAGCTCGAGAGCTGCTTCGACGGGCTGACGATGGTGGAGCCGGGCCTGGTGCCGATCCCGCTGTGGCGACCGGAGGAGCCCGACGCCGTCGGGATCGACGCCTACGGCGCGGTGGCCCGCAAGCCCTGACCGACACAACGTCCGCCCCGCTCCCGCCCGAGGGCCGGAGCGGGGCGGACGTCGTTCACCGCTCGCACGTGAGGGTCAGGCCGTCGGGCACCGCGCTGCTCGCCACGAGCAGACCGAACGTCGTCGCCCCGTCCAGCGCCAGCGTCCCGTTGTAGGAGGCGTTGCGAACGGTGACGTCCGCGCCGGCCGCCTCGGCCACCCCACCCCAGACCGTCTGGATGCGCTCGTCACCGGACCACCGCCAGAAGACGCGCCACTGGTCCAGCGGCAGCGTCCCGGTGTTGCGGACCGTGACCGTCGCGACGAAGCCGCTACCCCAGCGGGCGTCGATCGTGGCCGTCGCGCGGCACGAGGTCAGCGAGGCGGTGCGGGCCGAGGCGATCACGTACGGGTCCCGCCGGCCCTCGACGTCGGTGAACCGGTACCAGTACTCGGTGCCGGGCGTCAGCCCGTCGATGGTCACCGAGCCGTTGCGCTCCGGCCCGGAGACGCCCTCGGCGACCGCGGCCCGCCACTGTTGGGCGTCCTCCCGGCTGGTGAAGAGGCTGACGGTCATCGGCGGGTCGTAGCCGCAGGGTGGGCGGAAGAGGATGAAGTACGAGATGGTCAGGCTCGTGGTGGTGGCCCCGGCCACGCTCGCGCTGATCGGTATCGCCGGCGGGCAGGCGATCGTGGGCGACGGCGTCGGTGTCGGCGTGGCCGACGGCGTTGGCGTGGGTGTCGCTTCGGCGGCGGTGGTCGTCCCGGTCCAGGCGGCCAGCGCCATGGTCGTGACAGCGAGGAACATGCGAAGCATCGGTACCTCCGTGGTCAGCGGGCACCGACCGAGGTGGTAGCCGGTGCCGCGCTCGGGTTTCCGGTCGCCGAAGAGGCTGCCCGGCGCGGGTGACATGGTCACCTCGCGCGCCCCGCGGACCGGAGGAGATCTGGTGCGCGCTGGCTCCCCGAGCACGACCGATCCACAGCATGGCAGTCGACGCGCATCGATACAAGCCGATCCCAATCCCGTCGAACATCGTCCGCTTTCTCGTCGCCGCAGGGACACCCACTGGGCGCCCGAACCCCGAATGATCCATTGTGGTCTATTCCTACGGACACGGGAGCACACCATGCTCGACGCAAGCAGCACGACCCGGCGACTCCGGGGAGTGCGGGCACTGATCGCGGCCGGCACGGCGGCGGTGCTGGCGGCCGCCGCGCTGGCCGCGCCAACCCCCGCCGACGCCGCCGTCAGCCGGGCCGAGCTGGCCCTCCGCTGGGCGCCCATCCACTACCAGGACGTCGATGCCACCGGCAGCCACGCCCTGAGCGGTCAGTCGGACTACCTCGCCCGGGTCGACTTCGACGGCGATCTGGACGGGCGCGACAACTGGGACCGGGCTGGCCAGGCAGGCACCGCACTCGCCGCGCACGTCTACTACTCCGTCGTGGAGACGAGCACCCACTGGTACATCACGTACTTCTTCTTCCACCCCCGCGACTGGACCGACCACCCGTTCTTCGAGACCGAACACGAGAACGACGGTGAGGGCGCGCTGTTCGCGATCGAGCGCGACGGCTCCACGTACGGCGTTCTCCGCTCGGCCGTCACGGTCGCGCACAGTGACTTCTTCTCCTACACGCCGACCGGCAGCACCTGGACCAGCGGCGGAGAGAGCATCGACGGCACCCTGCGGTTCCAGGCATCACCCCACGACACGTTCCAGCACCCGGTGACGGCGCAGGAGGCGCAGGGCCACGGCCTCAAGGCACACCCGCAGTACGACATCAACGGCGACGGCCTGGTCTACTACCCGTCGACCGTCGCTGAGACGCCGACCAGCAGCAACGACCGCGACGTGCGGTATCAGCTGATCGACATCTTCGCCTCCGGCGGCCTGTGGGCGCAGCGGTCCAACGCGAGCCTCTTCGCCAGCCTCGGCACGTTCGCCGGTGACACGTCCGGTGACTGCGGCGTCGGCACCTGGAGCTGTTCGACCAACTCGGCCAACGCGCCCTGGGGCTGGGACGACGGCAACGACACCCCCGCGCGGGGCGAGATCGCCAGCGACCCGGCGAAACTGTCGGCCGCGTACTTCACCGTGCCGGCCGGCCTGGCCCGCACCTACAGCTACAACCCGTACGCCGGCGCGGCGGCGGCGCTCGCCGAGGCGGCGAGGACGGCTCCGCCGACCGTCGACTGACCTCTTCGTCTCCCCGGGGTCGGACCGTCCTGGTCCGTCACCGGGGAGACGAGCCGACCCGCACCCGGTCGCTCTCGTTGTCGGAGAGGAAGGACGCCAGGGCCTGCCCCTGCTCGGCCACGGCGGCCTGGTCCGCTCGGGAGAAGCCGCGCAGTGGGTTGACGGTCACCGTGCCCGACTCGACGCTCCAGGTCGCCGCGACCCGGCCGTCGACGAGCACCACGCGCTCGCCGGCCACCGAGAGGCCACGGTGGGCGTCGTCGATGATCCGGCTGCGGTCGTCGTAGCCGAGGATCGCGTTGTCGAACGCCGGCAGGAACCGCACCGGGGCGGGTGTCTCCGGGTCGGGGCGCGGCGCGTCGGCAAGGTCGATCAGCTTCCGGCCACGCTCGTCGCGGAAGGTCACCAACTCGTCGCGCAGGGCGGTCACCGCGGCCGGCAGCCCGGCGAGGCCGCACCAGGCCCGCAGGTCGGCCGTGGCCGCCGGGCCGAACGCGGCCAAATAGCGGCGTACGAGCTGCTGGCCGACCGGATCGGCGCCCGCCACGGTCGGCGGGGCGATCTCCCGGCCGAGCCACGCGGAGAGCAGGACGTAGCGCGCGCCCCCCTTCGCCCGCCACACCCCGCGCGGCGGCACCTGTGTCATCGGGAGCAGCGCCACCGCGATCTCGCCCAGCACCCGCAGCCCCGGCGTCGGCCAGCGCTCGCCGAGCGCCCGCCCGATCTCGGGCATCGAGCGGGGCTCACCGTCGGCCACCACCGCCCGCGCGGCAGCGGCGAGGTCGTCGAGGTCGACCCCGTCGAACTCGCCGCGGTAGACCCCGAGCACGCGCTGGCGCAGCATGGCGTCGTGACGGGTGCGCCAGGCCACGACGTCGTCGGCGACGAGCAGGTGGACGGTGCGGCGCATGAGGTGGGTACGCACCACGTGTCGCTGGGTCAGCAGGGTCGAGAGCACCGTCGGGTCGAACGCGCGCAGCCGCGACCACAGCCCGACGAACGGCTCCTGCGGCTCCTGCGCCTGTAGGCCACCAAGGTGGGCGACGGCGTCGAGCGCCGGCAGGTCGGCGCGGTCGAGCAGCAGCTGCCGGGCGAGCGTCGCGCGGTTGAGCGCCCGGGTGTCGAGAACGGTCATCGGGTCCCTTCGGTCGACCTCATTGTCCGACCGATCACGTCGGTCCAGGGCATCAGGTAATCGAGTTGTAGACCGGCACCCAGCCCAGGCTCTGACCGCTGGAGGAGAACACCTCGATCTTACGAACTACCGCACCCGGTGTGGTGGCGGCGACGCTGTTGCCGACTCCGATCCCGCCGACGGCGATGAGTTTGCCGTCGGTACGGATCTGCCCCGCGCCACTTCGCCGGATGATCACCGTGTCCGCCGGTGCCTGGTAGGGGACGGCCGCCTCCACCGCATTCCAGGCCAGCGTGACGTCGACCGAGGCGGTGTCCACGAAGACAGCGGGATGCGACGGGTGCGCCTGACGCAGGTGGTTGCCCACCACGACGGCCTTTGTGGAGCCCTGATGCACGGCGACGCAGCTCACGGCCCGGCTCGCGTTCGGGTTCTCCACCCGGTTACCGACCACCGTGACGTCCCGGGCGGACAGAACGTTGATGTGGCCGACGCAGTTGGTCGCCACGTTGCCGGTGATGGAGACGCCCACGGCCTGCCCCGATCGGGGCAGGGAACCACGCGCGCTGCCGTCGACCTCGATGCCTCGCAGTTGGCAGCCCGACACGGTGTTGTCGGCGACCACCAGGTTCGTCACCTGCTGTGTGTAGACGCCGGCCTGGCCACACTCGGTGATGGTGTTGCCCGAGATGACGGTGCGGTCGGCGCCGTACCAGACGTTGATGCCGTCGTAGTACTTGGACTCAGCGCGCCAGACGCCGCCCCAGTCCTCGGCTTCCTGCGACGACAGCCAGTCCATCGCCACGTGGTTGTTGGTGATCCGTACGTCGTGGCCGTTGCTGGCGATGCCGAACCGGACGTCCTCGGTGGTGCAGTTCGTGATGACGATGTCGTTGGACGCGCCGGGGGTGTTGTCCCACACGCTGATGCCGGTGTGGCGGAATCCGCGGGATACCACCCCGTCGACAACGATGCCGGTCGACGCCGTGATGATCAGGCCGCTGTACCAGTACGCGGCGGTGTCGTCGACGAGGTTGAGCCCGAGCACCTTCAGCCGGTGGCAGTCCTGGATCTGGAGCACACCGCGGACCTGATCCTTCACCGTTACCGGGGCGGCGTCGACCAGCGCCAACGTCGCCCCGTGGCCCCGCAGCGCGGTGTCGGTCAGCCCCGAGAGTGTCACCCGGTTGCTGACGCGGTACGTCCGACCGGCCGGGAACAGCACACCGAGGTTCGGAGTGGCCGCCCGCGCGGCGTTGAATGCCGCCTGGATCGCCGCGGTGTCGTCGGTGAGTCCGTCGCCGACCGCCCCGTGCGTCAGCACCGAGACCCAGCCGTCGTCGGTGGCGGGCAGCGCAGCCGCAGCCGCAGCCGGCTTGGCCGCCAGAGCGGCCCCACCCGCCAGGGCCGTAGCCGCCAGGCCAGCGCGTAGAGCGGCGCGTCGTCCCATCGATGTCATGTGATCGCCTCCCGTGAAACGTGCCCAATCACCATCGCCGCGCACCCTATCCGTCCCGCCTCGGCCATTGGGGGCACGCTTTCGCCCCGCCCCGTCGGGACCAGGGGCGGGGCGAATTCGAGCAGGTGGATCGATCAGTGCTTGCCCACGAAGATGCCGATGCCGTTGGCGACCATTCGCTCCGTACCGTCGGATGGGCTGTTGCGGGCGGTGGCAGCGGCCTGGCCCGGCTCGCGGACGGCGACCGTGCTCGAACCGCCGCCGTCGAGGTTCACGGCGGCGTCCGCGCCGAGCGAGCGCATCAGGTCGGCCAGTTCGGCGATCGTGAACCCGGCGCTGGCCGGGGCGCGGCCGGCCAGGGCGACCAGGTAGACGGTCCGGCCGTCGGGGCTGACACCGGCCGCGCTGCGTACCGCGGCGGTCTTGGTGTCCAGGCCGGCCAACGGCGCGGCGTCGCGCAGGATCGGCGCGCCACCGACCGCGAAGGTCAGCTTCGGCTTGCCGGCGGAGACGAGCTTCTCGCGTACCTGCACCCGGTCACCGACGGCGAGGTCGTCGAGCGCGTCAGCGCCGCCCTCACGGCCGACCAGCACCTGGGTGTCGGCCGGGATCGCGCCCGCACCGGGCGTCGGGCCGACCGCGGTCACCACGCCGTCGCGTACGGTCACCTCGTAGGTGTGGGTGCTGCACGGGTCGCTGCGGCTCGTGTCGGTGCCGCAGGTGGACCGGACCCGGGAGGCGGTCCCCCAGTCGGCGGTGAACAGACCGACGCCGTCGACCGGGAGCGCGTACTGGTTGAGGCCGCCCAGCGCGATCGTGCCCTTCCTGCTGCGCACCTCGCCGTCCAGGCTCAGGGTGTCGACGCGCGCCTTGCCGTTCACACCGACGCCGAACACGTCGCGGGTCGAGGTGCCGGGGGCCAGGCCGGGGCCGAAACGCTGTGCGTTCGGCACCGCGAACTTCAGCTCCTCGCCGTCGGCGATCTCCGGACCGGACGACGAGTAGGTCGGGGTGACGCCGGTGTGCGTCTCACTGTTGTTGAAGAAGTCGCCGTTGACACCGGCGATGGCACCCTGCTCGTTCGTCATCGCCGAGACGACAGTGCGCTGCGCCACCGCGTCGGGGTGCAGCAGGTCGAGGGAGACCTTGTTCTTCTTCAGGTCGGCGGTGAGCAGGTAACCGACGGTGACGCCCCGGGGCGTGTTCACCTCGAACGAGCCGTACGTGACGCCCGGGGCGAGCTGCTCGGTCGAGGTGATGGTGATCGGGGTGTCCGTCGCGGGTACCGTGGCGGTCGCGGCGTGGGCGACGCCGGTCGGCGTGACGAGCGCGGTCAGCCCCGCCGCGAGCAGCAGCGCCAGACGTGGGCGTACGAGGTGCGGTGACCTCATTGCCGCTCCTTTCCTGGTGCGTTCCTGGCCTGGGCCGGGATGGTCGAGCCGGGCCGGCGGTTGACCGGACCGGCGATGATCTTCCTGGTCAGCCGATCACCCGGGGGTGAACACGGGAGGCTGCGGACGTGAACCGCCCGCAGCGTCTTGATCAACTGCCGGAGCGGCCGGATCGGGTCGGCGGAGGTCAGCACGGTCCCCGGGGTGCCAAAAAGTTTTGTGCACTTCCTACAACTGAGGGACGGTGGGTTCGGTGGTTGCGCCATAGCGCTGGCCGCCGCCACGCGGAAAGGTGATCACTGCTGGGAGCCGTCGTCTCTCGGCACGCAGGTCGAGGTCTAGCTAAGGGGTTCTTCGGGTGTTCAACCGTGTCGCCATCGTCAACCGTGGTGAAGCCGCCATGCGGCTCATCCACGCGGTCCGCGAGCTGGCCGCGGAGACCGGCATCCAGCTCGAAACCGTGGCTCTCTACACCGATGTCGACCGCAACGCCACATTCGTTCGCGAAGCGGATATCGCCTACGATCTCGGCCCGGCGTCCGCCCGCCCGTACCTCAACCTGGCGGTGCTGGAGCGCGCGCTGACCGAGACCGGGGCCGACGCCGCGTGGGTCGGCTGGGGCTTCGTCGCCGAGGATCCGGCGTTCGCCGAGCTGTGCGAGAAGATCGGCGTCACCTTCGTCGGGCCGAGCCCGGACGCCATGCGCCAACTCGGCGACAAGATCGGCTCGAAGCTGATCGCCGAGAAGGTCGGCGTGCCGGTCGCGCCGTGGAGCCGCGGTGCCGTCGAAACCCTGGACGCGGCACGTGCCTCGGCGGCCGAGGTCGGCTACCCGTTGATGCTGAAGGCGACCGCCGGCGGTGGCGGGCGAGGCATCCGCGTGATCAGGAACGACGCCGAACTGGTCGACGCGTACGAGCGCACCAGCCAGGAGGCGGCACGGGCGTTCGGCAGCGGCATCGTGTTCCTGGAGCGCCTGGTCACCGGGGCTCGGCACGTCGAGGTCCAGGTGATCGCCGACGGGCAGGGCACCGCGTGGGCGCTCGGCGTCCGCGACTGCTCGGTGCAGCGGCGCAACCAGAAGGTCATCGAGGAGTCGGCGTCACCGGTGCTCGACCCGGCGCAGGCCGCCGAGCTGAAGACGTCGGCCGAGCGCCTGGCCGTGGCTGTCGGTTACCGAGGCGCGGCGACCGTCGAGTTCCTCTACCACCCCGGGGACCGGTTGTTCGCGTTCCTCGAGGTCAACACCCGCCTCCAGGTCGAGCACCCGATCACCGAGCTGACCACCGGGTTCGACCTGGTCAAGGCGCAACTGCACGTCGCCGCCGGCGGGCGACTCGAAGGCGCGCCGCCGGCCGAGCGCGGGCACGCCATCGAGGCGCGGCTCAACGCCGAGGACCCCGACCGCGACTTCGCCCCGTCCCCCGGCCGCATCGCCCGGCTGGACCTGCCCAGCGGCCCCGGCATCCGGGTGGACACCGGCGTCAGCGAGGGTGACACCATCCCGGCCGACTTCGACTCGATGATCGCGAAGATCATCGCGTACGGCCGCGACCGCGACGAGGCGCTCGGCAAGCTGCGCCGGGCGATGGCGAACACCACGGTGATCATCGAGGGCGGGGCGACGAACAAGAGCTTCGTGCTCGACCTGCTCGACCAGCCCGAGGTGATCGACGCCAGCGCGGACACCGGCTGGATCGACCGCGTCCGCGGCGAGGGCCGCCTCGTCACGCACCGCCACTCCGCGGTCGCCCTGGCCGCCGCCGCCATCGAGTCGTACGAGGAGGAGGAGCGTGTCGAGCGGCAGCGGCTGCTGTCGACGGCGGCCGGCGGGCGCCCGCAGGTGCAGCACGCCAGCGGCCGACCGTTGGACCTCAAGCTGCGCGGCGTCGCTTACCGCACCCGCGTGGCGCGCGTCGGCGCGCACCGGTTCCGGGTCGGCATCGAGACCGGCCCCGTCGTGCGTACCGCGGACGTCGAGCTCGACCGCTTCGACCGGCACACCGGTCAGATCGTCGTCAACGGCATCCGCTACCGCCTACTCACCGGCACGTACGGGCCGACCCACCTGGTCGAGGTGGACGGCGTGACGCACCGGGTCAGCCGGGACGAGGGTGGCGTCCTGCGCTCCCCGATGCCCGCGCTGGTCGTCGCCACGCCCCTGGAGGTCGGCGCGGAGGTCGAGGCGGGCGCTCCGGTGCTGGTGCTGGAAGCGATGAAGATGGAGACGGTGCTGCGGGCGCCGTTCAAGGCGCGGCTCAAGGAGTGCGCCGTCTCGGTGGGCAGCCAGGTGGAGGCGGGCGCGCCGCTGCTGCGCCTGGAGCCGCTCGCGGACGACGCCGAGGAGACCACTGACGACCCGAGCGCCGAGACCGTCGAACTGGACCTGCCCAGCGCCGCCGCGGACATCCCGGCGGACGAGCGCACCAGGCGCGGACAGGAGGACCTACGGGGTCTGCTGCTCGGCTTCGACGTCGACCCACACGACGACCGACGGGTGCTCGACGGCTACCTCACCGCGCGGCGCGCGGCCACCGAGGCCGGTCAGCGGCCCCTGGCCGCCGAACTCGACCTCATCGAGGTGTTCGCCGATCTCGCCGAACTGAGCCGCAACCGGCCGACGGGCGAGGACGGCGGCGCCGCGCACGTGCACAGCGCCCGGGAGTACTTCCACACCTACCTGCAGAGCCTCGACGTCGAACGGGCCGGGCTGCCGGACGCCTTCCAGACCAGGCTCGGCAAGGCGCTCGGCCGCTACGGCGTCACCGACCTGGACCGCACCCCCGCCCTCGAAGCCGCCGTCTTCCGGATCTTCCTCGCCCAGCAACGCGCCTCCGCGGACGCACAGGTCATCGCGGCGCTACTGCGCGCCTGGCTGCGGGAGACCCCGCCGGACGAGACGCTGCGCGAGCCGGCCGGCCTCGCGCTGGAGCGGCTCATCGCCGCGACGCAGGTCCGCATCCCCGTGGTCGCGGACCTCGCCCGCGGCGTCGTGTTCGCCTGGTTCGCCCAGCCACTGCTGCGCCGCAACCGCGCCCGCGTCTACGCAGAGGTCCGTGGACACCTGCGGCACCTCGACGCGCACCCGGACGCGCCGGACCGCGCCGAGCGCATCGCCGAGATGGTACGCAGCACCGAGCCGCTGGTCCGGCTGCTCGGCCAGCGACTCGTCCGCGACCACCTCGACAACGCGGTCATGTTGGAGGTGCTGACCCGGCGCTACTACGGCAACCGGTCGCTCACCAGCGTGCGTACCCGCGAGGTCGCGGACTGCACGTTCGTGGTCGCCGAGCGCGCCGACTCGAGCGTGGTCTCCGCCGCGGTCAGCTTCGACGCGCTGGGCAGCGCCCTGCGGGGGCTGGCCGAGCTGTCCACCGGCGAGGACGCCGTGGACGCCGACATCTACCTCGGCTGGGAGAACCAGCCGGAGGACTTCGACGCGATGGCGGCCGCGCTGGCCGAGGTCATCGCCGCGCACCCGCTGCCGCCCCAGGTCCGTCGGGTCACCACCACCGTCGCGGGTCGCGGCGGTGCGGTGATGCACCACCACTTCACCTTCCGCCCGTCGGGCGACCAGTTGACCGAGGACCGGCTGATCCGTGGGCTGCACCCGTACATCGCGCAGCGGATGCAGCTGGAGCGGCTGCACAAGTTCGACCTGACCCGGCTGCCGTCGTCGGACGAGGAGGTCTACCTCTTCCAGTGCGTGGCGCGGGAGAACCGGGCCGACGAGCGCCTCGTCGCGTTCGCGCAGGTGCGTGACCTCACCGAGCTTCGCGAGCAGGACGGCCGCCTGGTCGCGCTGCCGACGACCGAGGACGCCATCGCCGCCTGCCTCGACTCGATCCGCCGCGCCCAGTCGCGGCGGCCGTCGAAGACGCGCTTCAACACCAACCGCATCGTGGTCTACGTGTGGCCGCCGAGCGAGCTGACCCGCGAGGAGATGGAGATGATCGCCGGGCGGGTCCGCCCGACGACAGCGGGCGCCGGCCTGGAGGAGATCCTCTTCATCGCGCGCCAGCGCGACCGCCGGACCGGCGAGCTGACCAAGATCGCCGTACGGATCTCGTTCGACGCCGCGGGCGGCGCCGAGCTGGCCGTCGGAGAGCCGCCGGTCGAGCCGATCGAACCGCTCGACGAGTACCGGCTCAAGGTGCTGCGGGCCAGCAGCCGCAACACCGTGTACCCGTACGAGCTGACCGGCCGGCTCGGCGACTTCGTCGAGCACGACCTCGACGACGACCACGTGTTGGTACCGGTGGACCGGCCGAAGGGGCGCAACAGCGCCGCCATCGTCGCCGGAGTGGTCACGACGCCGACCGAGCGCTACCCCCAGGGTGTTACCCGGGTGGTGCTGCTCGGCGACCCGACGAAGTCGCTGGGCGCCCTGTCGGAGCCGGAGTGCCGGCGCGTCATCGCCGCACTGGACCTGGCCGAGCGGATGCAGGTGCCGCTGGAGTGGTGGGCGCTGTCCGCCGGGGCCCGGATCTCGATGACCTCCGGTACGGAGAACATGGACTGGGTGGCCGCGGCGCTCAAGCGGATCGTCGAGTTCACCCAGGCCGGCGGTGAGATCAACATCGTGGTCGCGGGCATCAACGTCGGCGCGCAGCCGTACTGGAACGCCGAGGCGACGATGCTCATGCACACCAAGGGCATCCTGGTGATGACGCCCGACTCGGCGATGGTGCTCACCGGCAAGCAGTCGCTCGACTTCTCCGGTGGCGTGTCGGCTGAGGACAACTTCGGCATCGGCGGCTACGACCGGGTGATGGGGCCGAACGGGCAGGCGCAGTACTGGGCGCCGAACCTGACGGCCGCACGGGACGTGGTGATGGCGCACTACGACCACACGTACGTCGCGCCCGGCGAGGACGCGCCCCGGCGGGCGGTCACCAGCGACCCCGCCGACCGTGACATCTCCGCCTTCCCGCACGACGTGGCGGGCAGCGCCTTCGCCACCGTCGGGGAGATCTTCTCCGTCGAGTCCAACCCGGACCGCAAGAAGCCGTTCGACATCCGCACTGTGATGCGGGCCCTCTCCGACCAGGACCACCCGGTGCTGGAGCGCTGGGCCGGCATGGCGGACGCGGACACCGCTGTCGTGCAGGACGTCCACCTCGGTGGCATCCCGGTCTGCCTGCTCGGCATAGAGTCCCGGTCGGTGCCACGGCACGGCTTCCCGCCCACCGACGGTCCGGACACCTACACGGCGGGCACCCTGTTCCCCCGCTCGTCGAAGAAGGCCGCGCGGGCGATCAACGCGGCCAGCGGCAACCGGCCGCTCGTCGTGCTGGCGAACCTGTCCGGCTTCGACGGCTCACCGGAGTCGATGCGCAAGCTGCAACTGGAGTACGGCGCCGAGATCGGCCGGGCGATCGTGAACTTCCGGGGGCCCATCGTCTTCTGCGTGATCTCGCGCTACCACGGCGGCGCGTTCGTGGTGTTCTCGAAGGCGCTGAACGCGAACATGACGGTGCTGGCGCTGGAGGGCTCGTTCGCCTCGGTGCTCGGCGGCGCACCCGCCGCCGCTGTGGTGTTCTCCGCCGACGTCACCGCCCGTACCGCGGCCGACCCTCGGGTGCGGGACCTGGAGGCCCGCACCGCCGCCTCGGCCGGCACCGAACGCGCCGCGTTGACAGCGGAGCTCGACGAGCTGCGCTCGTCGGTGCGCGCGGAGAAACTCAGCGAGGTGGCAGCGGAGTTCGACCGGGTGCACAACATCCACCGCGCCGTCGAGGTCGGCTCGGTGGACGCCGTCATCCGCGCCGCCGAGCTGCGTCCGCGCATCATCGAGACCATCGAGGCCCGCCTGGGCTAGCGCGACCCGTACGCCCACACCACGTCAGCACCACCGGTCGACGACCGGTGGTGCTGACCGTATGGGGGGTGAGGTGCTTGGCGGTCTAGCTGAGCGCCACGTTCAGCGCGACGGCGACGGCGAGCCAGACGATGACGGTGCCGAGACCGATACCGACCATGGCGAGCGCCTTGACGGCGGTTGTCATCCGGGTGCGGGCAACTGTCAGGTTCGCCCAGACGCCCAACGCCCCGACCAGCGCGCCCAGGAGACCGCCGACGGTCAACAGCAGGATCGGCAGCATAGCCAGGATGCGCAGGAAGATCGGCGTGGAGGGCCCGGTCCGGTGCTTGACACCGTTGACCTCCACGGTCGGGTAAGGGTCGGCGAGAACGTTGCGCACCGTGGCTTGGACGACACCACCGTCCACCGCCGGCAACGCGTAACGTTTGCCAGTCCTGGGGGCCGGCACTCCGCCGACGGTGACGGCAGGGTGGCCGAAGAGTGCCTTGGTGGCGATGACGATCGGGCCAGCCACGCCGGCGACTTGGAGCGGTTCGGTGTTCACCGGCGTGATCTTAGGAACCCCGGTACGCCCCGTCCATCCCGTTGACCGAGCGGGGTGCCGCCCGTCGCCCTCGGGATCAGGTGGCGTGTCGCAGCAGCTCGCGGATGAACGTGACGACCTCGTCCGGGGCGAGGTCCATGGCGTTCTCACCGACGCTGACTTCGAACGAGCACCGGTCCGGATCTGGCGCGGACCGGACCCGGCCGAACAGCTCCACCCCGTCGGCGGCGAGCAGGGCGTCGGCGGCCCGCATCGCGGCGTCCGGGCCGACGGGAAGGTGGACGTGGAACAGGGGTGTCTGTGGTGGGTCCGGGAAGGCACGGGCGACCCCGTCGGCGTTGATGGCCGCCGCGATCGCCACCGCGTGCTCCCGGTGTGCCGGCAGCCGGGGCAGCAGGGTGTCCAGGCCGTGCAGTGCGGTGAGCGCCAACGGCCACGCGTCGTACACGTCGCCGCCGAGCCGCCGGCGCCACACCCGGGCCTCGGCCACCAGTGCGGTGTCTCCGGCGAGCGCGGCACCGCCGACGCCCTGAAGCCCCTTGTAGAACGAGACGTACGCGGTGTCGAACAGCGCGACGATCTCGGCGAACGGCCGCTGGTAGTACGTCTGGGCCTCCCACAGGCGCGCGCCGTCGAGGTGGACGGCCGCGCCGCTCTCCCGCATCGCTTCGGTCTGCGCGACGAGGTCGTCCCACTCCGGCAGCAACCCCCCGATGTCCCGTTGCGGCAGCTCCCAGACCGCCGCCGCGAGCGGTTCGGCGACGGCGGCGAGGTCGGCCAGAGTCATCAGCCGGTGACGGTCGCCGGCAGGCTGGAAGCGCAGCCCGTGCACGACGCTGTACCCCCGGTGCTCCCAGACCTCCAGATGGCTCTGCGGATGGGCGGCGAAAGCCGGGCGGCCACGTCGGTCGGCGTGCACCCGCAGGGCGACCTGCTGTGTCATCGTTCCGGACGGGAAGAACAGCGCTTCGTCCTTGCCGAGCAGGGATGCCATGCGCCGTTCCAGCACAGCCACCGGCCCGTCCGGCCCATGCGGTGGCGTGTCGGGATCGACCTGGGCCAGCATCGACCGCAGCATGCCGTGCGGCCGACGGCGCAGGTCCGAGTGCAGGAAGAGGGAACGTCGCACGACCATCGCGGGAGCATCCAATCCGGCCGGGCCGAGCCTGCGGCGGCGGGGTGTCCGGCCGGGCCTACCGGACACGCAGCCTACCTTGTTGCAACATGTTGGCAATAGCCGACGCTCGCGGGGTGCGCGCCTCGGCTGCTCAGCCAGAGGGACGGGAACGCGCTACGCCCACAGTTGAACCGTCAGTTCCACCGGTCCTGGTTGAGGAACCGGGCGAAACCCCGCCACGAGTTCGGCCCCATCACCCCGTCGATCGGGCCGGTGTAGCCCCACCCCGAGGCGAGGCGCTGGACCGCCATCCAGGTGTTCGCTCCCGGCACGCCGTCGAGCGGGCCGGTGTAGCCGTAGCCGCGCATGGCCTGTTGCAACGCGGCATAGGTCCGCACACCGGGCGCGCCGTCGATCGGGCCGGTGTAGCCGGAGGTGATCCGCAGCCAGTTCTGCATGCGTTGGTAGAAGATGGTGCCGGGGATGCCGTCCTGCTCGGTGGACGTCTTCGGCAGGCCACCTCCACCCGGGTTCTGGTTGACGTAGGTCAGCGGGTTGATGCGTACACCGCTGGGGTTGATCATGTGCCAGTGCACGTGGGGCCCCGTCGAGCTGCCGGAACCGGGGGCGCCAGCCGCGCCACCCGAGCGGCCCACGATCGCGCCGGCACCGACGGCTGTGCCGTTGGCCAGCAGGAACTGCGACAGGTGCAGGTACTGGCTGCGGTAGCCGTCCGCGTGCTGGATGGTCACCGTGTGGCCGCCCGTACCGTTGTTCGGGATGTTCTGGATCGTGCCGGCACCGCAGGCCGGCAGGTTCGTCCCGACGTCCATCGCGAAGTCGATGCCGCCCAACGAGCCGCGGTTGAGGTGGTCCTGCCAGCTTCCGGTGATCGGGTAGCCAGCGAACGGGTTGTAGATGGCGGGCGCGGCACGGGCGATCCCCGGCAAACCGATGACAGCGCCGACGGCGAGGGCGCCACTGGCCGACACGGTGCCGCGCAACAGCCTGCGGCGGCTCAACCCCGTCCGCGGCTGCTCCCCGTCGTCGCCGCAGCAGGCAGGCAGATGGTCGTGTTTCATCACCAGTCTCCGTACGGTCGCAGAAGACCATGGACCACCGAGGGTAGCCGTCCGGTGTTACTTCGATCAATGTCCGGAACGCCGCACGGTGACGGCAGTATCCACCCTCAGCCGGTTCGTCGCTCGTGGCTCGGGTCGGTGTCGGCCTGCCAGGCGGCGACGAGATCCTCGCGCGCCCTGGCGACCCGGGAACGGATCGTGCCGACGGGGCACTGGCAGACGTCCGCCGCCTCGGCGTAGGACAGGCCGAGCACCTGGGTGGCGACGAACGCCTCACGGCGCTCCCGGGTCAGTCCGGCGATCAACTGGTGCAGGGTCACGCCCTCGTCGGCACCGGCGGTGATCGCACCGGCGGCCTCGGCCGCCGCCTGCCAGTCCGGCACCGCCGCCATCCTCGGCCGGGCCACCGCCGTCCGGACGTGATCCACGGCGACACGCCGGGCGATGGTGAACACCCAGGTACGGGCCGACGAGCGGCCGGCGAAGCCGGGCAGGTTGCGAATCGCCCGAAGGAACGTCTCCTGGGTCAGGTCGTCGGCCTCCCCCGGCCCGGCCAGGTGCGACAGGAAGCGCCAGACCTGGTCCTGTAGTGCCCGGATGAACGCCGTGGCGGCCTGCCGGTCACCCTGACCCGCCTCCCGCGCCCACCGGGTCACCTGGTCGTCGTCAGCGACGCCGTTCCGCACAGACCACCGTCCTGAGTGCCACGGGCGCTCCTTCATGCCGAGATGCCGTCGTCGGAACGCCGCCGGTCGGCCGCGCACTCTGGTGGTCGCCGGCCGGTCCGGAAAAGTTCCCGGGGTTCCCACGTTCGACTGATCTCGCGGATGTCCGAGGTGACGGGAACCGAGGGTCGCTCAGCTCGGGACGGGCTGGTCGGCGCTCTCGCGTTCTCGCGGGAGCACGGGGTCGGGCATGCTCCACGAGCGCCACAGCTGGCTGTACCCACCCCCGGCCCTGAGCAACTCGGCGTGCGTGCCGTGCTCGGCGACGCGCCCCTGGTCGAGGACGACGATGCGGTCCGCGGTGGCCGCCTGGCTGAGTCGGTGGGCGACGATCAACGTGGTGCGGCCCTCGGTGGCCGCCACGGCGGCGCGGTCGAGGTCGCGCGCGCCCGCGCTGCCCGCCTCGGCGGTAGCCTCGTCGAGGACCGCGACGGCCGGATCGGCGAGGATGAGGCGGGCCAGCGCGAGCTGCTGGGCCTGGGCCGAGGTGAGCTGCCGCCCACCCTCCCCCACCGCGGTGGCGAGGCCGTCGGGCAGGGTCCGCACCCACTCGGTGGCGCCGACGAGGTCGAGGGCGGTGGCGATCTCGGCGTCGGTGGCGTCCGGGTCGGCGAGGCGCAGGTCGTCGGCGAGCGGCCCGGCGAAGACGTGCACCTCCTGGCTGATCAGGGCGATCTCCCGACGGAGGCGGTGCTCGCCGAGTTGGGCCAGCGGCACGCCGCGCAGGGTCACCGCGCCGTCGGTGGGCGCGATGATGCCGGCGATGATGCCGGCGAGGGTGCTCTTGCCCGCGCCGCTCGCGCCGACCAGGGCGACGCGCTCCCCGGGTGCGAGACGCAGGGCGGTGTCCCGCAGCACCACCGGCCCGTCGTCGTAGCGGTGCTGCCCGACGGTCACGTCCAGTGCCGCCGGTACGCCCCGATCGTGGCGGGTGGGCTCGGTGCCGGCGGGGGCCGCGGTGTCCGGCAGGGTGGTGACCCCGACGAGTCGGGCCAGGCTGGCCCCGGCCTGTAACACCGAGTCCGACTCGAACAGCAGCAGGCCGATGGGGTTGAAGAGGCGGTGGAAGTAGAGCGCGGCCGTGGTGGCGGCGCCGACGGTGGCCAGGTCACCGCGTACCAGCAGGAACCCGGCGAGCAGCACGGCGGCGAGCCCCACGAACTCCGAGCGGTTGATGCGCAGCCCGAAGCGGGTGTACAGACCGAAGATCTCCAGCGACAGGTCGCGGGCGACGCCGGAGCGCTCCGCGATCCGCGCGACGTGGGCGTCCTCCATCCGGTAGGCGCGCACGGTGGCCGCGCCCCGCAGCGCCTCGGCCGTCGCCTGCGCGCGCTCGCCCGTCGCCACCCGCTCGCGGGCGTAGTACGGCACCGACCGCTTGAGGTACCAGCGCAGCGCCACCGCGTACGCCGGGGCGGCGACCAACCCGGCGATGCCGAGCCGCCAGTCGAGGGCGAAGAGCCCCGCCGCGGTCAGCACGACGGACAGCAGCGCGCCGAGGAAGGCCGGGCCGCTGGTGGCGATCACATTCGTCACCACGGCCACGTCGTCGCCGGCACGGGCCACCAGGTCCCCGGTCCCGGCCCGCTCCAGGGTGGCCGACGGCAGGTGCAGGGCGCGGTCGAGGACCCGCTCCCGGAGTCGGGCCAGCACGGTCTCGCCGAGTCGCGCGGCGACCGCCGCTCCGGCCGCGGTGAGGAGTCCCGCGAGCACGGCGGCGCCCGCGATCACGGCGGCCCAGGCCACCACCCGAGGTGTGTCGGTCCCGGCGATGACGTCGTCGACGAGGCGACCGAGCACCCAGGGGGCGACCAGCCCGGTCGCGGCGGCGACGACCAGCAACGTGCCGGCGACGGCGCTGAGCCCCGGCAGGAGGGCCAGCTCGGTACGGAGGGCGGCCCAGGTCTGCCGGCCGGTGGCCGTCGGCAGCAGGTGCCGGGTGATCGGCTCGGACGTCATCGCAGGGTTTCCTCCCGGTAGCGGGCGTCGCTGGCGAGCAACCGCTCGTGCGGACCCTCGGCGACGACCCGTCCCCGGTCGATCACCGCGACCCGGTCGGTGATCCGCAGCAGCGCCGGGCTGGTGGTGATCAGCAGCGTGCCGCGGGGTCCCACCCCGCGAGCCTCGGCCAGTCTCGTGGCGAGCAACCCCTCGGTCACCGCGTCGACCGCCGTGGTGGGGTTGTGCAGCACCAGCACCGGCGGGTCGGCGACGAGCGCCCTCGCCAGCCCGATCCGCTGCCGCTGCCCACCGGAGAGGTTCGCCCCGCGTTCGGTGAGCAGGCGGTCGAACCCGTGCGGGTGCGCGGCGAGCACGTCCTCGGCGGCGGCAGCCCGCACGGCGGCACGCAGCACCTCGTCGTCGACGGAGGCGCCGGCGCTGAGGTTGGCGCGCAGCGTCCCCTCGAACAGCGCCACGTCATGCTGCTCGACCAGGACAATGGCGCGCGCGGCGTCGATGTGCAGCTCGTCGGCGGGCACGCCGTCGACGCGGAGCGTCCCCCGGTGGTCCGCGCGGGGCACCCGGCCGGCCAGCAGCGCGACCAGCGCCTCGGCGTCGCTCGGGTCGTAGGCGAGCACGCCCAGGATCTCACCGGCGCGGACGCGCAGGCTGACGTCGTCGAGGCCCGCGTACGAGACCCCGTCGAGGGCGAGCCGGGACGGGCTCGGGGCGGGCGGGCCGGCGTCACCCGGCTGGACGATCGGCGCGGCGCCGAGGACCCGGGCGACCCGCCCCGCGGAGGCTCGGGCCATGGCGAACAACTGGACGCAGTACCCGAGCGTCTGCACCGGCTCGGCGATGAACTGGGCCAGCCCGACCACGGCGACGAGCTCGCCGATGGTGAGCCGGCCCTGAAGCGCGAGCCAACCGGCGACTCCGGCGACCGTGGCGAGGAAGAGGCCGTTGACAGTGGTGGTGAGCCCGAGGTGCAGACCCTTGGTGGTGGCGGCGCGCAGGGTCACGTCGAGCGCGTGGCGGCTGGCTCCCGCGTACCGGCGGGCGGCGTGGTCCTGTGCGCCGATGCCGCGCAGCACGCGCAGGCCGGAGACGAGGTCGACGGCGAGGGCGGTCGTGGCGGCGAGCGCCTCCTGCTGCGACGTGCTGCGCCGGGTGAGCAGCGGCGACATCCGCTGGAGGGCGACGACCAGCAGGGGTACGCCGATGAGCACCCCGAGGCCGAGGGGAACGTCGACGACGAGCAGCGCGACGGCCGCGACCACGATGGCGGTGAGCGCCGCGGCGGTGAGTCCCGCGACCCGCACGACGAGCGCGGACAGCTCGGCGTCGGAGGCCGTCACGGACAGCAGTTCGCCGTCGCGCATGCCCGACCGGCGTCCACGCGGGTCGAGGGCGCTGCGGACGATCTCGACCCGGGTGGCGTGCGCCTCGTGTTCGACGGCGGCGAACGCCAGTCGCGCGCCGGCCCGGTAGGCGAAGGCGAGCACTGTGAACAGGGCGGCCAGACCGGCCAGTGAGAGCAGCAGAGCGCGGACGTCCCCGGTGGCCACCGCACGGTCGATGACCACGCCGATGGCCACCGGGACGAGGGCTTCGGTGGCCTGGTGGGTGCAGAGCAGCGCGATGCCGGCGGCCACCCGGGTTCGCTGTCGACGCAGCGCGCGACGGAGCACCACACCACCGGTGGTCTCGGCGACTGTCATGCTCGGTATCGATGAGGGCACGGCGACAGACTCCACTTACGATTAGGGCAGGCTAACCTAACATGCCTCCGAAGTGGGGTTGGACGCGCGGTCGCGATGCTCCCCCACCGCCACCGAAGCGGGCAGACCGAGACCCTTGACGGCCGCCGCGACCAGGGCTTCCGGGGGCAGCGAGACATCGAGTACGAGCACCGACTCGTCCGGCTCGGCCGGTTCCAGCGTGGCGAGCTGCGACTCCAGCAGACTGGCCGGCATGTAGTGCCCCTCGCGCCGGGCCATTCGGGCTCGGATGATCTCCACCGGGCCGTCCAGGTGCACGAAGTCCACCCGGAGCGGGCCCTGGCGGAGCACGTCCCGGTACGACCTCTTCAACGCCGAGCAGGCCAGCACCGTCGAGCGGCCCTCCGCGCCGCGCTCGGCGATCCACCCGGCGATGTCCCGCAGCCAGGGCCACCGGGTGGTGTCGTCCAGCGGTACGCCGGAGCGCATCCGCGCCACGTTCTGCGGGGAGTGGAACTCGTCCGCCTCGGCGAACGTCAGCCCCGTCGCCACGCCGATCCCGCGCGCCACAGTGGTCTTGCCGGCCCCGGAGACGCCCATCACCACGACGTGCCGGGTGGGCCGGGCGCCGCGCCGCTCACCAGTCATGGACCGTGCCGTCCTTGAGCCGGTTGAACGGCAGGTACGCCGGCTCGTACGGGAACCGGGCCGCCGCCTCCTCGTCGAGCTCCACCCCGAGCCCCGGTTGGTCGCCCGGGTGCAGGTAGCCGTCGCTGAAGGTGAACGACTGCCGGAACACCTCGTTGGCCAGCGGGGTGTGCTTCATGTACTCCTGGATCCCGAAATTGTGGATGGCCAGGTCCAGGTGCAGCGCCGCGGCCATGCCCACCGGGGAGATGTCGGTGGGGCCGTGGATGCCGGACTTGATCTGGTACTGGGCGGCGAAGTCGAGCAGCTTGCGCATGGCGGTGATGCCGCCGGTGTGGGTGACCGCGGACCGGACGTAGTCGATCAACTGCTCCCGGATCAGGGTCTGGTAGTCCCAGACCGTGTTGAAGACCTCACCGATGGCCAGCGGGGTGGTGGTGTGCTGGCGGACCAGCCGCAGCGACTCCTGGTTCTCGGCCGGGGTGCAGTCCTCCAGCCAGAACAGGTCGTACGGTTCGAGGGCCTTGCCGAGCTTGGCGGCCTGGATCGGGGTCATCCGGTGGTGACCGTCGTGCAGCAGCGGCAACTCCGGGCCGAACTCGCCGCGCACCGCCTCGAAGACCGACGGTAGGTGGCGCAGGTACGCGCGGGTGTCCCAGTCCTCCTCGGCGGGCAGCGGGGTGCGCTGCGCGGGCTCGTAGTCGTAGCGCTGGCCGGTGGAGCTGGGCTGCGCGGCCACGCCGTAGACCGCGTTGATCCCGGGCACCGAGGTCTGCACCCGGATCGACCGGAAGCCCTCGTCGAGGTGGCGACGGATCGAGTCGAACAGTTCGGGGATGTCCCGCCCCGACGCGTGCCCGTACGCCATGATGCCGGTGCGCGACGCGCCGCCCAGCAGTTGGTACAGCGGCATGCCGGCGGCCTTGGCCTTGATGTCCCACAGCGCGACGTCCACCGCTGCGATGGCCGCCATGGTGACCGGGCCGCGCCGCCAGTACGCCGACCGGTACAGGAACTGCCAGGTGTCCTCGATGCGGTGCGGGTCCCGTCCCATCAGCAGTGGGGCGACGTGGTCGCGCAGGTACGAGGCGACGGAGAGCTCACGGCCGTTGAGCGTGGCGTCGCCCAGGCCGGTGATGCCCTCATCAGTGGTGATCTTGAGCGTGACGAAGTTCCGGTCGGGGCTGGACACGATGATGTCTGCTGCGACGATCTTCACGGGGCGCCTTTCGTTCTTGCCGGTCGGGGTCTCACCACTCCGCGTAGGAGCCGTCGGGGTGCCGCCAGGTCGGGCTGCGCCAGGCGTGCCCGCGCTTGTCAGCGGTCCGCACGGCGTGTTCGTCGATCTCGATGCCGAGACCGGGCGCGGTCAACCGCTGCACGTACCCGTCGACGAAGGTCAGCGGGGTCTGGTCGAGGCAGTAGTCGAGCACCTCGGCGCCCTGGTTGTAGTGGATGCCGATGCTCTGCTCCTGAATCAGGAAGTTGGGTGTGGCGAAGCCGACCTGGAGGCAGGCGGCGAGGGCGATCGGCCCGAGCGGGCAGTGCGGGGCGAGCTGCACGTCGTACACCTCGGCCAACGTGGCGATCTTGCGAACCTCGGTGATGCCGCCGGCGTGCGCGAGGTCCGGCTGGGCCACGGCGATGCCGGCCTGCAACACGGGCAGGAACTCCTGCCGGCTGTAGAGCCGCTCCCCGGTCGAGATGGGGGTGGTGGTGCAGCGGACGACCTCACCGATCAGGTGCGAGTTCTCCGGCACCACCGGTTCTTCCAGGAAGAACGGCCGGTACGGCTCCAGCAGCGGGGCGACCCGCCGGACGTTGGCGAGGGTGAACCGACCGTGGAAGTCGACAGCGACGTCGCGGTCGTCGCCGAGGACCTCGCGGGCGGCGGCCACCCGCTGCACCACCGCGTCGAGGTCGGCGACCGAGGCGAGCGCGCCCATCCGCCCGGACGCGTTCATCTTCACCGCGGTCAGGCCCGCCTCGATCCGGGCACTGATCTGGTCGCGGATCTCGGCGGGCTCGTCACCACCGACCCAGCCGTAGACCCGGATCCGGTCCCGGACCGGCCCGCCGAGGAGTTGGTGCACGGGGGCGCCGTAGTGCTTGCCGGCGATGTCCCAGAGCGCCTGGTCCAGACCGGACACCGCGCTGGCCAGGATCGGGCCACCCCGGTAGAAGGACCCCTTGGTCAGCACCTGCCAGTGGTCCTCGATGCGCAGCGCGTCCCGTCCCGTGAGCAGCCCGCTGAGCTGGTGGACGGCCGTGCGCACGGTCTCGGACCGGCCCTCGCAGGTCGCCTCGCCCCAGCCGACGATGCCGGACTCCGTCTCGATCCGAACAAACAGCCAGCGGGGCGCGACCAGGAAGGTCTCCACAGTTGCGATCGTCGTCATGCCCGGTCAGCCCTTCGTGGCACCGGCGGTGAGGCCGGAGACGACGTACTTCTGCACGAACAGGGCGATCAGCATGATCGGCAGGGTGACCACTGTCGCGGCGGCCATCAGACCACCCCAGTCGATGCTGGCGTAGCCGACGAAGTCGAAGATCGCGACGGGGAGCGTCTTGGTGTCGGAGCCGGAGAGCACCAGGGCGAACATGAAGTTGTTCCAGGAGAAGATGAAGGAGAGGATGCCGGCGGTCGCGACGCCGGGCACCGACAGCGGCAGGGTGATCCGCCGGAACGCGCCGATGTGGGTCAGCCCGTCGACCAGCGCGGCCTCTTCCAACTCGGTCGGCAGGCCGTCGAAGTAACCCATCATGATGTAGACGATCAGCGGCAGCGACACGAACATGTGACTCAGGATCAGCACTGTGAAGCCGCCGACCATCTTCAGGTTCGAGAAGACGTAGTACCAGGGCACCAGGAGCGAGACGCCGGGGATCACCCGAGCCATGAGCACGACGAGCGCGGACTTCTTCATGCTGAACCGGCTCATCGAGTACGCGGCGGGCACCCCGAGCAGGAGCGAGAGCGTGGTGGCCGCGAACGCCACCCAGAGGCTGTTGCCGATGAACTCGAGATAGTTCGCCTGCTGGAGAACGGTCTCGTAGTTCTTCAGGCTGGGCGAGAAGACGAAGGCCTTGGCGGTGTCGTAGATGTCCACGTTGGTCTTGAACGACGCGGCGATCATCCAGAGCAGCGGCGCCATCAGCGCGAACACCACGACGACGAGAGCCGAGTTGCGGAACACCCGGTACGGCTTGCTCGGCTTCATCGGCCCAGCCCCTTCTTGCGATAGGTGAGGGCCCACATCACCCCGATGATGATCAGGAAGAAGATGATGAGGACGGTCGACGAGACGCCGTAGTCGTTGTAGTCGAAGCTGAGGCCGTACGCGTACACGTTGAGGGTCTCGACCTCGTGGAAGGACCCACCGCCGCGCCCCTTGGTGGCGTAGAGGATGTCGAACGTCTTCAACGCGTCGATGCCGCGCAGCAGGATGGCGACGATCACCGTGGGCATCAGCAGCGGGAGGGTCACGTGCCGGAACCGCTGCCAGCTGCTGGCACCGTCGATCCGGGCCGCCTCCTGGGGCTCGTCGGAGAGCGAGGTGAGCCCGGCGAGCAGGATCAGCACGACCATCGGGGTCCACTGCCAGATGTCGATGAACATCGTCGTCGGCAGGGCCGAGTTCTGCCCGGCCAGCCAGGGCTGGGGGCCGATGCCGATCCAGCCGAGCAGCTGGTTCGCCATCCCGATGTTGGGGTCGAAGATCAGCCGCCACATCATGCCGACCGCCACCGGGGTGGCCACCAACGGCAGGAGGATCGCGACGCGGACCCACTTTTCACCGCGGAAGGGCCGCCACAGCAGCAGGGCGATCGCCATGCCGAGGACGACCTCGAAGAACAGCACGACGCCGGTGAAGAGGACCGTACGCCAGACCGCCGGCCAGAACCGGTCGGTGTCGGTGAGCACGTCGAGGTAGTTCTGGAAGCCGATGAACTCGGACTCGGCGCGTACCGAACCCTCGGCGTCGGTCAGGCTCAGGTACCCGGTCCACGCCACCGGAAAGATGATCAGCACGGCGACGAACGCCATGGCGGGTGCCGCGAAGAGCCACTTGCGGTGTTCGTTGGCCCAACGCGACCAGGCCGACGTCGTGTCCGGGGGCGCCGCGGAGGCCTCGGGCGAATCGGTACGGGGGGTGAGAACGGCTGACATTGAGATCTCCGGGTTGGAGGGGTCAGGTCCCGGCGAGGCGGCGGAGCCGGTCGGCCCCGCCGCCCAGCGCCTCGGTTACTTCGCCTCGTCGTCGAGGAACTTCTGGAACGCCGCGTTCGCCGTGTCCGCCGAGCTGGCGGCGTCCTTGCCGGTGATCGCGTCCACGATCGGCTGGCCGACGATCTCCCGCGCCTGGGCCACCTTGACCACCAGCGGACGGTCGTGCCCGACCCCGTTGGTGGTGCTGACCGTGTTGGCCTCGGCAAGGTCCTTCGGGTAGGAGGCGGTACCCGCCGGGTTCGCCCAAACCGAAGCGCGGGCACCGGGTACGCCGGCCGTCTGCTGCGCCAGCGCCTGCTCCTTGCCAGCGGCCCACTGGATGAACTTCCAGGCGTTGTCCTTGTTCTCCGAGCTGTCGTTCACGCCGAGCGCCCAGGACGGGATGTTGTACGGCTTCGATCCGGCCGGGCCGGCCGGGAAGGCGGCGAAGCCGACGGAGTCGACGACCTTTGACTTGGTCGGGTCGGTAGCGTTCTTGTAGAGCGAGTTGGCCTCGGTGTAGAAGGCGGCCTTGCCCTGCGTGAAGATCGCCATCGCCTCCGACCAGCTCATGTCGGTGCTGATGTTCTCCGGGCCGTGGTCCCTGAGCAGCCCGCCGTAGTAGGCGTACGCCTGCTTGGCCTGCTCGGTGTTGACAGTGGCCTTTCCACTGGCGTCCACGAAGTCGCCGCCGAAGCTGAAGAGGAAGCTGGAGAACTGCGTGACGGCGGCGGCTTTGCCGGTACGAGCGACGAAGCCGGCGACGCCCGGGTTGTCGGCCTCGATCTTCGCGGCCTGCGCCTTGAGCTCGTCGAGGGTCTTGGGCGGCGCGGTGAAACCGGACTTCGTCAGCAGGTCCTTGCGGTAGTAGAGGACCTCCTGCTCGGTGATGATCGGCAGCCCGACGACCTTGTCCTCATAGGTCGTCGCCTGCACCGGCCCGGCCTGGAAGTCACCGAACTCGAAGGCGCTGTCGGACTTGACCTTCTCGCTCAGGTCGGCGAGGTACTTGTTCTTGCCGAACAGCTTCCCCTCCTGAAGGGGCCGGTACATCATCACGTCGAGGTCGTCGGACCCGGCGTTCAGCTTGACGTTGTACTGGTCGGAGAGCTGGTCCTCACCGAGCTGGGTGACTTCGACCTTGAGGCCGGACTGCTTCTCGAACTCCGGCAGGACCTTCTTGATGTTCTCGGTCCACACGTGGTTGACCAGTGTCACGCGAACGGTCTTCGAGCCCTCGCCGCCGCCATCGCCGCCGCAGGCGGTCAGGCTCATGGCGGCGACCACAGCCAGAGAAGTGCCGATTATCGATCGACGTCGCACGCTTGTCTCTCCTTCTGTCGTGGCCGCCGCCCTCGAGAGGGCCGCTACCTCGGTGTTACATCTGCTTAACATCGGGATGCTAGGCCGAAAAACCTGATTACCTCAAGAGGTAGATACAAATGATATGATCTTTGAGTGGAACCGTCCTCAACAGAGGTTGCAGCCGCACCGGCCCTCCCCGCCGAGTCCGGGCTGCACGCGCGCGTCCTCGAACACCTCGGCACCGCCATCTGCGGCGGTGAGGTGGCACCCGGATCGGTCCTCAACATCGACGAGCTGGTCGACCGGTACGCCGTGTCCCGCTCGGTCGTCCGCGAGGTGCTGCGGGTGCTGGCCTCGATCGGATTCATCGAGGCGCGTCGACGGGTAGGTGTGATGATCCGGCCGGCGAGCGCCTGGAACGTCTTCGACCCGCAGGTGATCCGCTGGCGTCTCGCCTCGGCCGGCCGGATGGCCCAGCTCCGCTCGATCACCGAACTACGCACCGCCGTCGAGCCGCACGCGGCCTTCCTGGCCGCCAGCCGGATCGGTCGTGACGAGGCGAGCGACCTCGTCGGGCTGGCGGCGAAGATGTGGGCGGCCGGCGAGGCCGGCGACGAGGAGCGCTTCCTGCACCTCGACATCGAGTTTCACCGGCGCGTCCTGCTCGCCTCCGGAAACGAGATGTTCGTCCGGCTCCAGGAGCTGGTCGCGGAGGTGCTCACCGGCCGGCACAAGCACCACCTCATGCCGCACCACCCGCACGAGCAGGCCCTCCAAATGCACGCCGACGTCGCCCAGGCGATCCAGCGGCGCGACGGTGAGCGTGCCCGGCAGGCCATGGTGCAGCTGATGGAGCAGGCCTTCGACGAGATGAAGTCGCTGTGGGAGCAGACCGCCCTACCCGACCGAAGCGCGGATAGCGGTCCGACGACCACCAGATGACCGGAGCATGAGGCACGATCCTTGATCGACTTGGTTTCCGCGAAGTCGCGGCGTCGCACCGCGCCGGACACCCCGATATCCGCGGAGCCGACTGGATCACGTAGACCCAGGAGGGCCGGCCCAGCGGGCCGGCCCTCCTGCCGTTTCGATGGGCGCAACCGCCAGCCCGAATTGTCGTCAGTCGGTCCGGGTACGGAGGCTCCGTGCCAGAGCCGGGATCATCACCGCCGCGGCGACGAGGTGCAGCCCGAGGAGGGCGGTGATGGTGGCCGTGTTCGCCCCGGAGATGAGGGGCGGGACCAGCGAGAGCGCGGTCAGCGCGACTGTCGTCCACACGAACCGGTCGGCGGGCCGAGCACTCCACCGGAGCAGAGCCACGGCGATGACGACGCCCACGACCGAGAAGAAGCCGGTCACCACTGCGATCCCGGACACCGGAATCGTCTCGCCACCATCGGGGATCTCGAAGTCGACGCCGGCGGCCCGGGCCAGCGCGGCAGCGAGGGTGGTGGTCACCATCGCCGCGAGCGTGGCAATCAAGCCGGTGCCGGCGAGCCTGCGGAATCGATGGGTGTGGCTGTGTCGGCCCGAAGCCGGATCGGCGACGATCTCGGTGTCCTTCATGCTGATCATGTCGTCTCCCTCATCTGGGGGCTGCGGTAAAGGATGTGTCGACTGGCGTGTGACTGCACCGGGCGTGAAGACACGCACTCTCGCCGTGCGACGGCCGGGGTTGCGCAGCGCGCGGACGCCGGTGCCGCGCAGCCAGAACCCGGCATCGCGTCCGAGGACCGGCCCGGGCTCTCCGTCGCGCAGCTCCAGCTGAACCCGCCCACGGGTGACCACACCGAACGCGTCGTACCACTCCGCCGTGACCACCGCGGCACGCGCGCCACCAGGCAGCGTGAGCGTCCACACCGGGACTACTCCGTGCCGTCCGCCGGCAGGCGCTCCGGCAGCCCGAGCCGCGGGAACTGGTCGTCGTGGAAGATGAAGACCTCGGTGATGGCACCGCCGGTGATGCGCAGGACGTCGATCGTCAGCGGCAGGTACGCGCCCTCCTGCTCCCGCCAGTGGTAGAAGGCGACGGCGGGCTGGCGGTTCACCGAGGTGGGGACCGCGCGCAGGCCCGTCATGCCATCGAAGCCGTCCTCGACCCAGCTGTTCACCACCGCGTCGCGGCCGACGTACAGGCCCGGCGTGGGCGGCATCGAGTAGCGGACGTCGTCGCGCAGCATGCCAGCGAGCACGTCGACGTTCGTGGCCACGCTGGCGTCGGTGAAGCGGCGCACCAGCTCGCGCGTCCCGGCGTCCTCCTCGCCGCCGGTCCAATCCTGCCGCTCGGCGGGCAGATGTTCCCGCATGCCGGCGCGCGCCCGTTGCAGGGCACTGTTGACCGAGTTGACCGAGTCTCCGAGCAGCTCCGCGACGTCCTTCGCCGGCCAGCCGAGCACGTCCCGCAGGATCAGCACGGCCCGTGGACGTGGCGCGAGGTGCTGGACCGCGACCAGGTACGCCAGCTCGATCGTCTCCCGCGCGACGGCGACGGTCTCCGGCTCGTCCGCGTCGCCAGCGGGCAGCTCGTCGAGCAGCCGGTCCGGGTAGGGCTGCAACCACAGCACCTCGCCGCCGGTCGCCGGCTCCGGGCGGCGCTTGGCGAGCAGGTCCAGGCAGGCGTTGGTGGCGATCCGGTACAGCCAGGCCCGGAACGTCGACCGCCCCTCGAACGTCTCCCGCCGCCGCCAGGCACGCAGGAAGGTCTCCTGCACGGTGTCCTCGGCGTCCTCGAACGACCCGAGCATCCGGTAGCAGTGCACGTGCAGTTCCCGCCGGTGCCGCTGCGCCAGCCCCGAGAACGCCGGCTCGTCGACCTCGCCCAGACCGCTCACGCCCAGCTCCTCCAGCCGCGTGTCCGCACTCATCACGTCATCCTTCCGCCTCGTCATGTCCTGTCCTGTCCTAGGTATGACGGGCGCGGACGCGACAACTCATCACTCGGGCCTGATCGAGATGGTGAGTGGCGGCCGACTGATCCAACAGCCACCGACGGCCGCTGGCCTCACCAACCTGCACGGTCGTCGTGGGAGCGGACGCCCCGACCAGCAGGTGCCACGAGCGCACCACCTCAGCGTCAGCGGACCACGCCGAGCCCTGTAAAGGACCTGTCGTACTCGGTGAACGACTGGTTGTTGTACGGGGCGTAGATCCAGGTCCGCAGCGAGTTGGCGGCGGTGTCGACCTCGACCAGGCGTACCGGGTTGGTGGTGTTGGAGTGGAACGTCTGGAGGAACGTGTAGATCTTGTTGCCGTTGACTCCGGTGTCGACCCGGTTGGCAGCGATGCCGACGTGACCGGAGAAGACGAACCGGATGTTGGCGTACTGCTTGACCAGGTTGTCGAAGAGGTACTGCGGGCTGGTCGCGCCGTACGAGGCGCTCTGCTCGATGTTGCCGCTGCCGTCGATGTAGTCGTGGGTGACGACGATGACGTTGTGCCGGGGGTGAGCGGCGACGACGCTCCTGGCCCAGTTCACGGCCTCGACCCGGGGCCAGAGTTCCAGGGTGAGCACCATCCACTGGACCCCGCCGGCCTCGAAGGTGGAGTACGAGTTGTCCACCTTGCCAGTCTCGAACTGGCCCTTCACCGCGCCGTACTGGCTGGCGGTGAAGTACCGGTTGAAGACGGTGGTGTCGCGGACGAGTTCCCGGGTGTGGGCGGGGTCCCGGGCGGAACCACCCTCGCCGGTCGCCTGGGTGTCGTGGTTGCCGATCGCCAACGAGTACGGGAGGCCCGCGGTCTCGATCGGACGCATCGCGTCGCGGGCGATGACGTACTGGGAGTGGTCGGGGGTGTCCCAGTTGACCACGTCACCGGAGTGCGTCACGTAGCGCAGGTCCAGCGCGGAGCGGTTCTGCACCAGCCAGTTGGTGCGGTTGCGGAACCGGGTGTCCGAGCTGTTGAGCACCTCCTGCTGGGTGTCCGGCAGGACGGCGAAGCTGAACTTCGTGTCGGTGGCGCTCGCGGTTTCCATCCGCGCGTACGCGATGTGGACGTTGCGGTCGCAGGGGTCGGCCCGGAAGTCGTTGATGAGCTGGATCCGCACGGTGTGCTGCCCGGCACCGACCGCTGTGCCGACCGGGTAGGTGCCGTAGCTGGTCGCGCTGACGATGGTGGTCTGGCCGACGGCGACACCGTCGACCGTCACCCGGACGGTCGGCCAGCCCTGGCAGTTGTCCCCGATGGCCCCGATCAGCACCCGTCCGGAGCCGCTGACGCTGGTGGTGGCGTAGCTGGAGTTGCCCCAGAGCGAGGCGTGTGTGCCGGAGGCGGGCACGGGGGTGCCGGTCGCCGTCCGGATCGCCCCGTCCACGACTGTGAATTGGGAGGGCTCGGCGGCGCTCGCCGTACCGCCGGTGAGTGTTCCGCCGGCCACGGCGACCATCAGCGCCGCGGCCGCCGCCACGAACCTGGACCTGGATCTCCTGATACGCACTGCTGATCCTCCCTTGCCGACATCTGCCCACAAGCTGGGCATTCGCAGCGTAGAGAGGATCGGGACGACACATGTGAATGCTTCGAGACCATCCTGAGTACCCGAGCTGTACGTTCCGTTCCCGCACGGCCCGGGACGCGGCGCGGTCCTACCGGCTGGTGCCGCCACCCGATCGATTCGCGCCGGCGGCGGAGGGCCGGTGCGCGATGCGGGGCGCCCGCACGGCGGAGGCGTTGCCGGCGCCGGGGCGGTAGTCGCGTGCCGCGCTGGCCACCATCTCGTCGGCATCGCGAGCGAGCGCCTGCCGGATGTGCGGCGGAACGAACTCGGACGTCGCCATTGCCAGTCGGACCTGCACCGCGCGGTCGTCGACCAGGCGGGTCAGATCGGCCTCGTCCAGTTCGACGGCCCGCACCAGCGCGGCACGGACGTCGACCACCGGGTCCGCGGCGAGCGCGCTGCGCTGCTCGGCGGTGGTCCGCGGGTTGCGGGCAACCCCCTTGCGTACGCGTGCCGTGCGATCGGCCAGCAAGGCGTCGATCACGTCGGGGTCGTGGGTGTGCGTGGCGAGCCGTTCCCGTACCTCGGGTGACACGTCGCCGATCAGCTTGGCGGCCAGCTCCGGCTCCAGCTCACGACTCTCCGCGAGGAGACCGCGAAGCTCCTTGTCCGAGGTCTCCGACATGACCTGGCGGATCGACTCGTCACAGGCCGGGTTGCCGGCGACCGCCCAGCGGACCCACCGGTCGGCGTCCTTGACCAGGCGCATGAGGTTGGCGATCGAGGCGGAGGGGTTCCTCGCCACGGCCTCCCGGACCTGACGATCATGGTCGCGGGTGAGCGGTCGCAGGGCCTGCGCGGGTGCGTCGGCCCGAGCGGCGACCGCCTTGCGGACCAGGACCGACGGGTCGGACGCCAGGTCGATAAGGGTCATTTGTGGCGTTGTGGGGTCCTGAGCGAGGGCGAGCCGAGCGTCAGCGCTGCCACCGATCGGACGGTGGGCGGTGGTGCCGGACCCGCTGTGACGGTCGGCCTCGCCGACGTCCTGCTGTTTCCCCATGCCGCAATCATGTCACGCGCCCGGTTCGGCAGTACCGGCCGCGGGCGGGACCGGGGCCGGTAGGCGCAGGCCGGACATGCCGCCGTCCACCGGCAGCGACGAACCGGTCACCGACCCGGTCGCGGGCGAGGCCAGGTAGACGACGGCGGCGGCCACCTCGTCGGCGGTCACCAGGCGGCCGGTCGGCTGCCGGGACGCCAGCTGCCGCTTCTCGGCCGTCGGGTCGGCCGCGCCGGCGAGCAGGCGGGCCACCCAGGGGGTGTCGACGGTGCCGGGGGCGACACAGTTGACCCGGACGCCCTCCGTCACCAGGTCGGCGGCCATGGCGAGGGTGAGGGCGTGCACGGCACCCTTCGACGCCGAGTACAGGGCGCGTCGGGGCAGGCCGACGGTCGCCGCGATCGAGGAGATGTTGACGATCGCCGCGGACGACGACCGGCGCAGGTACGGCAGGGCGACGGCGCTGGTTCGGGCCACGCCGGAGACGTTGACGTCGAGTACCCGGCTCCACTGCTCGTCGTCGTTGTCCTCCACGGTGCCCACGGCCGAGATGCCGGCGTTGTTCACCAGGATGTCGATGCCGCCGAACGCCTCCGCGATCGAGGCGACGGCCGCGCTGAGGGAGGACCGGTCGGCCACGTCCGCCCGGACGCCGAGCACGCCGGGATCCTCGGGCAGCCCGGACAGCTCCAGGTCCAGGACACCCACCCGGGCGCCGGCGGCGGCGAACGCCCGCACGCAGGCAAGGCCGATCCCCGATCCACCTCCGGTCACCACCGCCACGAGACCGTCACACCGCATGCTGCTCTCCCCTTCCGAGTGGTCCGCTGAGGTGACGCACCGCCGTCAGACCCATGCCGGCCCGTCGGGGTACGCGTAGGTGGCGAGGCTCTCCGGACGCATCGCGGCGGAGAACCCGGGGGCGTCGGGCGCCACGTAGTGCCCGTCCTTGATCACCACCGGATCGAGGAAGTGCTCGTGCAGGTGGTCGACGTACTCGACGACCCGGTCGCGCATCGAGCCGGACACGGCCACGAAGTCGAACATCGACAGGTGCTGCACCAGCTCGCACAGGCCCACTCCCCCGGCGTGCGGGCAGACCGGCACCCCGTATTTCACGGCCAGCAGCAGGATGGCGACGTTCTCGTTCACGCCCCCCACCCGGCACGCGTCGATCTGCACGACGTCGACGGCGTCGGCCTGGAGCAGCTGTTTGAACACGACCCGGTTCGCGACGTGCTCCCCGGTGGCGACCCGGATCGGCCCGCCGTCGGGTGCGCTGGTGACGAGGGCGGACCGGATCGCCGCGTGGGCGAGCACGTCGTCGGGGCTGGTCGGCTCCTCGATCCACCACGGGTCGTACGGCGCCAGCTCCCGCATCCGGTCGACCGCCTCGGCGACGTCCCAGCGCTGGTTGGCGTCGAGCGCGATCCGGATCTGCGGGCCGACCGCCTCGCGGGCGATCTTCAGGCGGCGCACGTCGTCGGCGGCGTCCGCGCCCACCTTCAGCTTGATCTGGGTGAACCCGTCGGCCACGGCCTGCCGGGCCAGCCGGACCACCTTGTCGTCGGGGTAGCCGAGCCAGCCGGGTGACGTGGTGTACGCGGGGTAGCCCCGCTCGGTCAGCCGGGCGATCCGGTCGGCCCGGCCCGGCTCGGCGGCGCGCAGGATCTCCAGCGCCTCGTCGGGGGTGAGCGCGTCGGTGAGGTAGCGCCAGTCGACCAGGTCGACGATCTGCTCGGGGCTGAGGTCGGCCAGGTAGCGCCAGACCGGCTTGCCCGCTCTCTTGGCGACCAGGTCCCACATCGCGTTGATCACCGCTGCGGCGGCCAGGTGCATCACGCCCTTCTCCGGGCCGAGCCAGCGCAGCTGCGAGTCCTGGGTGAGCGAGCGGGCGAACGCACCGAGGTCCACGGTGTCCGGGTCGAGGCCGACCACGTACGGCACCAGCGCGTCGATGGCCACCCGGCAGACGTCGTTGCCCCGCCCGATGGTGAAGGTGAATCCGTGCCCGTCCGGGCCGTCGTCGGTGCTCAGCACCAGGTACGCGGCCGAGTAGTCGGGGTCGGGGTTCATCGCGTCGGAGCCGTCGAGGTCCCGCGAAGTCGGGAACCGGACGTCGTACGTGTCGACCGAGGTGATCACCGCCATCAGGCGTTCCGGAGCGTGTTGCGCTGCCGGCCGAGGCCGTCGATCTCGACCTCCATCACGTCGCCGACGGCCAGGTACGGGAACCGGCCGGAGAGGCCCACCCCCTGCGGGGTGCCGGTGTTGATGACGTCGCCCGGGTCCAGAACGGTGTACTGGGACAGGTGCCAGACCAGGTACGCCACGTCGAAGATCATGTCTTTGGTGCTGGAGTCCTGGCGGGGCTCGCCGTTGACCCAGGAACGCAACCGCAGCGCCTGCGGGTCGGCGATCTCGTCGGCGGTGACCAGCCACGGGCCGAGCGGTTGGAACGTCTCGCAGGACTTGCCCTTCGACCACTGGCCGCCGGAGACGGCCAGCTGGAAGTCCCGCTCGGAGACGTCGTTGGACAGCACGTACCCGGCGATGTGCCCGAGGGCGTCGGCCGGTGAGGCGAGGTAGCGGGCCCGACGACCGATCACCACCGCCAGCTCCACCTCCCAGTCGGTCTTCGCCGATCCGCGCGGGATCAGGACCTCGTCGTACGGGCCGACGACGGTGTTGGGCGCCTTGTAGAAGACGATCGGGTCGGTTGGTGGCGCGGCGCCCGACTCGGCGGCGTGCGCGGCGTAGTTCTGCCCCACGCAGAGCACCACCCCGGGCCGGGCGATCGGTGCGCCTACCCGCTGACCGGTCACGTCGATCTCGGGCAGGTCGGTGGCCTCGCGGACCCGCCGGACGCCGTCGCCGCCGAGGAACTCGCCGTCGATGTCGGCGGTGAGCGACGAGAGGTCGAAGTGCCGCCCATCGACGTACAGCACGGGGCGTTCCCGCCCCACGGGCCCGACGCGCATGTATCTCACGAACCAACCTCCAGTGCATAGGTACGAATTGCGGTGCCGGCCAGGACGTCTGCCCGCTCGGTGGCCGACAGCTCCCCCAGGCCGGCGTCGATCGCCGTCCACGCCTCGGCGTACGAGGCGACGAGGTCGCAGACGGGCCAGTCCGAGCCGGCCATCAGCCGGCGCGGACCGAACAGCTCCAGCGCGGTGTCGACGTACGGCCGGATGTCGGCCACCTGCCACCCGGGGCCGGCCTCGGTGAGCAGGCCGGAGAGCTTCGCGACGACGTTGTCACAGCCGGCCAGGTCACGTACCGCCGTGCGCCACTCGGTGAGGCCGCCGGCGGCGATCCTCGGCTTGCCCAGGTGGTCGAGGACGAAGGTGGTGCCGGGCGTGGCCCGGGCCGCGTCGGCGCAGCTGGTCAGCTGTCCGACGTGGACGACCAGGTCGAAGGTGAGGCCGGCAGCCCCGATCGCCGCGAGGGCGGCGCGCACCTCGGGGCGGGCCAGGTGCCCGGGGTCGGCGACGCCCTGCACCTGGTCGCGGAGCCCGACCAGCTTGGTCGCGCCGGGCAGCTCGCGGTAGCCGGCGAGGGTGGCGGCGATGGCCGGGTCGGTGAGCGACGCCCAGCCGACCACGCCGGCGATCCGGGGCGTGGTGGCGGCGTGGGCCAGAAACTCGGCGGTCTCCTCGGCGTCGCAGCGGCCCGCCTCGACCAGCACGGTCGCCGTCACCCCGGCCTCGTCCAGCTGGGGTACGAGGTCGGCGATGGTGTAGTCGCGCCGGATCGCCTCCAGGCCCGGTGCGGTGAGCCACTGGTAGTCGGCGGTCCACAGGTGGTGGTGCGCGTCGATGATCACGGCGTCGGCACCTCGCTCGGCAGCAGCCCTTCGGCCTTGAGATCGGCCCAGAGCGCGCCGGGCACGTCCCACTCGAACATTGCCACGTTGTCGGCGATCTGCTCCGGGTCCCGGGCGCCGACCACCACGCTGGCGACCGCCGGGTGCCCGAGCGGAAACTGGATCGCCGCGGCCCGCAGCGGTACGCCGTGCCGCTCGCACACCGACCGGATCGCGGTGGCCCGGTCGAGCAGCCCCTGGTCGGCCGGGGCGTAGTCGTAGTGGGCGCCCGGTGTCGGGTCGGCCAGCAGGCCCGAGTTGTAGACCCCGGCGGCGATGATCGCGATCCCCTTCGCCTGGCACAGCGGCAGCAGCTCGTCGAGGCTGGCCTGGTCGAGCAACGTGTACCGGCCGGCGAGCATGAAGCAGTCGAAGTCGCCGGCGTGGGCCAGCTCGACCAGCGCCGGGGCCTGGTTCATCCCGGCGCTGACCGCGCCGATCTCGCCGGCCTCCCGCAGCTGCGCCAACGCCGGGTACGCCCCGGCGACCGCCTCGGCCAGGTGGTCGTCCGGGTCGTGGATGTGCGCGATGTCGATCCGGTCCAGCCCCAATCGGGCCAGGCTCTCCGCGTGGGAACGGCGAACCCCGGCGGCGGAGAAGTCGAACTGCGGCGTGAGGTCGGTCGGCTCGGCCCAGAACTCCTGCCGGTCACCACCGTCGGGGACGAGCAGCCGACCCACCTTGGTGGAGAGGGTGAACGCGTCGCGCGGCTTGCCGGCGAGGACCGCCCCGGCACGCCGCTCGGAGAGGCCGCAGCCGTAGAGCGGGGCGGTGTCGAAGTATCGGAGCCCGAGATCCCAGGCCGCCTCGACGGTGGCGTGGGCGACCTCGTCGCCGACGGCGTCGAACATTCCACCGATCGGGGCGAGCCCCAGCCCGAGCCGGGTCACCGCCATGTCGGTACGCCCCAGGGTCACCAGTTCGGTGGCCTTCACGCGACGACCCCCTGCCCGTCGTGGATGAACCGGATCACCGACTGACTCATCCGGTCGTAGTCGTGGTCGTTGTCCAGTTCACCAACAATGGCGAACTCCCGCATCACCGCGATCCGGTCGGCGAGGGTGACCATCTCCGGCAGGTCCGACGAGATCAGCAGGATGGCCATTCCCCGCGCGGCCAGGCCGGCGATCAACTCGTGGAAGGCCGCCTTGGTGCGCACGTCGATGCCGACGGTGGGCTCGTCGATGATGAGCACGTCGCAGTCGGCCGCCAGCCACTTGGCCAGGCTGACCTTTTGCTGGTTGCCGCCGGAGAGCTGACCGGCGTGCTGGTCGGGCGAGGCGAGTCGGATGCCCAGCCGTTCGGCGTACTCGTCGACCAGCAGCCGCTCGGAGCGGTCGCGGACCAGCCCGAGCCGGGCCAGCTTGCGCCACACCGTCACCGCCGTGTTGCGGGCCACGGTCTGGTCGAGGAAGAGGCCCTCCTCCTTGCGGTTCTCGGTGACGTAGCCGATCCGGTACCGGTGCAGGGCGTCGCCCACGTCCCGGATCCGGGCCGGACGCCCGTGCACCCGCACCTCACCGGCGGTGATCCGGTCGAGGCCGAGCAGCGCCTTGGCCAGCTCGCTGCGGCCCGCGCCGACCAACCCGTACAGGCCGACGATCTCGCCGGGACGGACGGCGAGGCTGACGTCGTGGTGGCCGGCGGTGGTGGCGACGTGGTCGAGGGCCAGCGCCGGTTCGACGTCCGCCGCGACGGTCCGGGCGGCGAGGTGCACCTGCTGGTACGCGCGGCCGACCATCAGGTCGACGATCTCCTCGCGGCTGTGGTCGGCGAGGGGTTCCGCCTCGGCGACGCTGCGCCCGTCGCGTAGCACTGTCACCGTGTCGGCGACCGCGAAGACCTCCTCCAGTTTGTGGCTGACCAGCACTGTGGCGTGGCCCCGCTCGGACAGCCGACGCACGATGCCGTAGAGCCGGTCGGCCTCGTCGTTGGTCAGCGACGCTGTCGGTTCGTCGAGCAGCAGCACCGTCGAGTCCGCCGACAACGCCTTGGCGATCTCCACCAGTTGCAGCTGGGCCACCGAAAGCCGCGACACCGGCAGGTCGGGGTCCAGGTCGAGGTCGAGCAGGTCGAGGCAACGGCGGGCCTCGGTACGCAGCGCCGCCCGGTCGAGCAGGCCGGCGCGGCGGGGCAGGTGTTGCAGGCAGATGTTCTCGGCGACGCTGAACGCCGGGATCAGGTTCCGCTCCTGGTGCACGACACCGATGCCGGCCCGCTGGGCGTCCTGCGGGTTGCCCAGCTGCACAGCGCGCAGCTCGCCGTCGGGCCCGGGCAGCCGCAGGAGCCCACCGTCCGGCCGGTACACCCCGGTGAGGATCTTGATCAGGGTGCTCTTGCCGGCGCCGTTCTCGCCGAGCAGCGCGTGCACGCTGCCGGCGGTCAGGGTCAGCGTCGCCTCGTCCAGGGCGCGTACCCCGGGGAACGTCTTGACCAGTTTCTCCGCGGACAGCACGACGCTCATCGTGGACCTCCGGAGAGCTTGTCGCGGAACTGACCGAGCAGCACCGCGCCGAGGACGACAGCGCCGATGATGAGGTCCACCCACCGTCGGTTGATGTCGAACTGCGACTGGCTCACGTCGACCAGCCGCACCAGGAAGGCGGCGAGCACCGTGCCGGTCACGCTGATCATGCCGCCGGCCAGGGCCACCCCGCCGATGATCGGCGCGGCGAAGCTGGGCAGCAGCAGGTCGTCGCCGATCGAGGCGTTCACCGAGCCGAATGCGGCCACCACGATCACCGCGGCGAAGCCGGCCAGCAGCCCCGACAGGGTGTGGGCCAGCACCAGCGCCCGGTCGTTGGAGATGCCCGACAGCCGGGCGGCGAACGGGTTGCCGCCGGAGGCGAGCAGGTGCCGTCCGGGCACTGTGCGCCGGAAGAAGAGGGCCACCCCGACGGCGATCGCGACCGCCAGCAGGAAGACCACTGGTACGCCGGCCACTGACGCCTGCCCGAACTCGCGCAGGCCGGGCGAGTAGCCCTGGTAGGTGCCGGTGCCGTTCACCCCGTACCGCAGCCCTTCGAGGATCGTCATGGTGGCGAGGGTGACGATGAACCCGTTGATCCGGGTGAAGATCACCAGCAGGCCGTTGACCAGCCCGACAACGGCGCCGAGAGCCAAGGCGGCGAGCACCGCGACCGGGGCGGGCAGCCCGGCGTCGATCATCAGCCAGCCCGAGGCCACCGCGCAGAACCCGGTGAGCACGCCCACCGAGAGGTTCATCTGACCGACGGCGAGCACCACCATCTGGGCCAGGCCGATGACGATCGGCAGGGCGAGGAAGCGCAGGAAGGCGTCCAGGGTGCCGGCGGTGAGCAGGTTGAAGTCGGTGGCGACCGCGAGCGCCGCGAACCCGAGCGCCGCGATCACCGCGAGGGTGAACTCGTTGGTCCGGATCACGCTCCTCATGATGGTGACACCGCCCTTCGCTCGGCGAGCACGGCCCGCAGCCGGTCCAGCGACAACGCCGCGAGCAACACGAGTCCGATGTAGAGCTTCAGCTCCTCCAGGGAGAACTGGAGCAGGTTGAGGCCCTTGTAGATGACCTGGGTGAGGGTCGCGCCGAGTGCGGTGCCGAGGACGCTGACCGCACCACCGGCGAGCAGCGTCCCACCGAGCACCGGGGCCAGGAACGACGGCAGCAGGAACGACTCACCGATGTTGGCGGAGAAGGCGCCGTTGTTGGCGGCGAGCAGGAACCCGGCCAGCGCGGCGAGCAGCCCGCTCAACGCGTGCGCGGCGACGACCCGGCGATGGGTGGGAATGCCGGACAGCTCGGCGGCGACTGTGTTGGAGCCGGTCATCAGGATCTCCCGGCCCAGCCGGGCGTGCCGGAACAGCAGCCCGACACCGAGCGCCGCGACGACCGCGATCGGGACTACCAGCGGGATCCGGGGGCCGCAGACCTCGCCCATGCAGTAGTCGGCGAAGGTGTCGAAGCGCAGGGCGGAGAGCCCACTCGGCTGCACCGCGAACGACACCCCGCCGGTCGCCCAGGTGTAGAGGATCGTGACCAGGCCCAGCAGCCCGAAGTCGAGCGCGAGGGTGACCACGAAGGAGTTCACGCCGGTCTTGGCGATGAGCAGGCCGGCGAGCGCGCCGATGCCCGCCCCGACGGCGAGACCCACGAGCAGCCCGACCAGAAGCGGGACGCCGAGCCGGTCGTAGGCCAGGCCCATCGCGAAGGTGGACAGCGCGGCCATCCTGCCCACGGCCATGTTCATGTGCCCGAGTGAGAGCACGGCGAGCTGGGCGAGACCGACCACGACGTACACGCTGATGTCGGCCTGTAGCGGTGCCAGGGTGAGGCGGGGGTCGAGGAACGCGGGGGTCAGCGACGAGAAGAGGACGACCAGCGCGGCGATGACGATGAGCAGGCCGAGCCGGGGGTTCGCCCAGACCGGCAGGGCCCTGGCCGGCGGCCTGGGGTCCGCGGCCGGAGGAACCGCCGGCGCCTCCGGCGCTGTTTCCGTCTTCACGCCACCCTCCTGTCCTCGATCGCGTCGCGGTCCCAGTCGATGCCGAGGCCCGGCTCGCCGGGGGCGAGCGCGTGGCCGTCGACGATCGCGATCTCGGTCCGGGTGATCGCGCGCAGTTGCGGGATGTGCTCGACGTAGCGGCTGTTCGGCACGGCCGCGCAGAGGCTCACGTGCAGTTCCATCAGGAAGTGCGGGCAGACCACCACGTTGCAGGCCTCGGCCAGGTGCGCGACCTTGAGCCACGGGGTGATGCCGCCGATGCGCGCGACGTCGACCTGGACGACGCTGGCCGCCTGCCGACGTAGGTACTCGGCGAACTGGCCGATCGAGTACATCGACTCCCCCACCGCGACCGGGATGCTTGTCGCGCGGGCCAGCAGCTCGTGCCCGGCGACGTCGTCGGCGGGCAGCGGCTCCTCGAACCAGGCGAGCTGGTGCGGTTCGAGCAGCCGGGCCCGGCGGATCGCCTCGGCGGCGGTCAGCGACTGGTTGGCGTCGACCATCACGTCGAAGTGGTCGCCGACGGCCGCCCGGACCGCGCCGATGCGGGCGGCGTCCTCGGCCGGGTTGGGCTTGCCGACCTTCAGCTTGACGCCGGGCCACCCGGCCGCCTGGGATGCCTTCGCGCCGGCGACCAGCTCGTCCTCGGTGAGGTGCAGCCAGCCACCCTCCGTGTCGTAGAGCGGGATGCGGTCCTTGGCGCCACCGGCGAGCACCCACAGCGGCAGGCCGGCGGCGCGGGCCCGCAGGTCCCACAGCGCGGTGTCGATCGCGGCGAGCGCCAACGAAGTGACGGCCCCCACCGTGGTCGCGCGGGTCGCGGCGTGCAGGTCACGCCAGACCGCCTCCACCCGGGCGGCGTCGCGGCCGACGAGGTGCGGCAGCAGGTAGTCGCGCAGCAGCGCGAGCACCGCGGTGCCGCCGGTCCCGATCGTGTACGCGTACCCCGTGCCGTGCCCGCCGTCGGCCGTGCGCACCTCGACGAAGAGCGTCTCCTGCTTGAGGAACGCCTGTACCGCGTCGGTGCGGACGGTCTCGACGGGAATGTCGACGAGGTACGCCTCGGCCTTGGTGATGGTCGACATCAGCTGCACTTGAGCAGGTCGCCGTCGAACTTCTTCCGCAGTGCCTCGGTGGTGGCGGTGCGGTCGGCCTCGTAGCCGTCCAGGTTGTCAGTGGTCACCACGAACGAGCCCGAGTCGATGGTCACTCCGGCTTCGGCCATGGTGCAGCCGCCGCTGAGCTTCATCAGGGCGTACGAGCCGACCTGGGCCTGACCGACCGGGTTCTGCAGGATGGTGGCGGCCACCGAACCGCCGCGCAGCCCGTCGAGGACCGTCGGGTCGTCGTCGATGGCGACGACCTTGATGGGCAGCTTCGACTGACGGACGCCCTCGGCCGAGGCGACCGCCGGGTTGTAGGCGGTGTTCACGATCGCCTGGATCTGGCGGCCCTTCGCGGCGAGGAGGTCGGCCACGGCCCTCTGCGCGCTCTGCAGGTCCTTGTCGATGTCGGTGACGCTCTGGATCAGGGTCACCTTGCCACCGGTCTCGGCGACCGCCTTCTCCACGCCCGCGATCCGGCGCTGGGTGTTGGAGTCGACCTTGTTCCCGGTCAGGTGCACCAGGTTGCCCTGACCGCCGATCGCGTCGATGGCGGCCTTGGCGCCCTTGTACGCGGCGACCTCCACGTCGGTGGAGAGGCAGAAGTCGGCCTTGTTGGCCCCGGCCGGGCAGGAGGCCAGCGAGCCGACGGGGAAGCCCTGCCGCTTGAGGTCCTCGAAGGTGGAGTTGATGTTGTCCGGCGAGACGCCGAAGACGCCGAAGGCGTTGTAGCCCTGCGCGGCGAGGGACTTGAGCACGTCGTTCTGCTTGGTCTGGTCCCAGCCGGCGGTCTCGTTGAAGGTGACGTCGCCGAGCGCGAGCTCGGTCTTGGCCTTGGCCCCGGCGTCCTTCCAGGGCTGGAAGTACGGGTGCGAGCCGCCGGGCACGAGCGCGACCTTTACCTGCGCCGGTTCCCGGCCACCGGCTTCGGCGTCGGCGTTGTCGCTCTTCTTCGTGCAGGCCACAGTGGTCGTGGCGAGGGCCACGACGGTGAGGCCGGAGCCGATTCGGGACAGCATTCTGCGCGACATGTTCGTCTCCTCGGGGGTGGCGGTGGCGAGACGGTGGCGGAGGAACCTATTTCCTATAGGATGTTGCTTTGCTAGTGTGTACTCGCTCACACCGGCACAGTCAAGGGGTTGCTGAGGAGACGAGATGGCCCAGCAGGAACCTCGCGAGGGTCGACTCCGTCCCGCCCGTCGACTCACCCTCACCGAGGACGTCTACGAGTCGATAAAGACGCTGGTCATGGACCACATCCTTCCCCCCGGCGAGCGGGTCAACATCGACGCGCTCGCCCGGGAGCTGGACGTCTCCCCCACCCCGGTCCGCGAGGCCCTCGCCCGGCTGGAGGCCGACGGCCTGGTCCGTAAACGCCCGCTCTCCGGCTACACCACCACGCCGCTGCTGAGCCGCGCCGAGTTCAACGACCTGTTCGACGTCCGCCAACTGCTGGAGGGCGCCACCGCCGGACGGGCCGCCACGCACGCCTCCGCCGAAGCCCGCCAACGGATCAGCATCGAGGCGGCGGCGAGCATCGATGTGGAGGCCGGCGACGGCTATCGCCGACACGCCGCCTTCACCGCGCTGGACGCGAAGTTCCACGATTTGATCGCCGAGGTCTCCGGCAGCCCTCTGCTGCGGGACACCATCACGCGGCTGCACTCACACCTGCACCTGCACCGGCTGTACTTCCCGGTCGCCGGCGCGCCGGACACCAACACCGAGCACCAGCGCATCGCCGCCGCCATCGTCGCCGGTGACGCGGCAGCCGCCACCGAGGCGATGCGCGCCCACCTCAGCGCCGCCCGGGAGCGCCACCTGCCCGCCTTCGACCAACTCCCCGCCCCCGGAACACCGCGCGACTCGGCGTGACCCACCCCCACAGATCCGAGGAGCCGCCATGCGGATCGCCCTCTTCATCACCTGCGTCAACGACCTCGCGTTCCCGGCCACCGGCATCGCGGTCACCCGCATCCTGCGGCGACTCGGCCACACCGTCGACTTCCCCGCCGACCAGACCTGTTGCGGGCAGATGCACGCCAACACGGGTTACCGGGCCGAGGCCATGCCGATGGTGCGCAACTACGTCGACGTCTTCGACTCCTACGACGCCATCGTCGCGCCGTCCGGATCGTGCACCGCGATGATCCGCGACCAGTACCCGCGCCTGCACCCGCCCGCCACCTCGGTGGCGGCCCGCACCTACGAGCTGTCCGAGCTGCTCGTCGACGTCCTCGGCGTCACCGACGTCGGCGCCGAGTTCAGGGAGACGGTCACCTACCACCCCACCTGCCACGGCCTGCGCATGCTGCGCCTCGGCGACCGGCCGCTGACCCTGCTGCGCCAGGTACGCGGGATCAAGCTGGTCGAGCTGGGCGACGCCGAGGAGTGCTGTGGTTTCGGCGGCACGTTCGCCCTGAAGAACCCGGACGTCTCCACCGCGATGCTCACCGACAAGTGCGCCCGGATCCGCGACACCGGCGCGCGGGTGCTCGCCGCGGCCGACAACTCCTGCCTGGCGCACATCGGCGGCGGCCTCGACCGCCACCGCTCGGGCGTGCGGGCCGTGCACTACGCCGAGATTCTCGCCGAGACGGGAGCCACCTCATGAGCCAACCGGTAGCACCCGCCACCGGGAGCGGGCGGATCCGCACGCCGCTGCCGTTTCCCACCGCCGCCAAGCCGGCCGTCGCCGACACGCAACTCCGGGCCAACCTGCACCGGGCCACCCGCACCATCCGGGCCAAACGAGCCCGGGTCGTCGACGAGGTACCCGATTGGGAGGCCCTACGGGACGCCGGCGCGGCGATCAAGGCCGACGTCCAACGTCGGTTGCCGGAGCTGCTGGAGCAGTTCGAGGCGTCCGCCACCGCTGCCGGCGCCACAGTGCACTGGGCCCGCGACGCGGCCGAGGCATGCCGGATCGTGGTCGCGTTGACCCAGGCAGCCGGGGCCGACGAGGTCGTGAAGGTCAAGTCCATGGCGACCCAGGAAATCGAACTCAACGAGGCGCTGGAGGCCGCCGGGATCGCCGCGTACGAGACCGACCTCGCGGAACTGATCGTGCAGCTCGGCGACGACACCCCCTCGCACATCCTGGTGCCGGCCATCCACTACAACCGGGCCCAGATCCGGGAGATCTTCCAGCGTCGCATGGCCGACGCGCCGGCCGACCTGAGCGACGAACCGGCCGCGCTGGCCGAGGCGGCGCGCGCTCACCTACGACGGCGTTTCCTCTCGGCCCGGGTCGCCGTCTCCGGCGCCAACTTCGCCATCGCCGACACCGGCACACTCGTGGTGGTGGAGTCCGAGGGCAACGGACGCATGTGCCTCACCCTCCCCGAGACGCTGATCAGCGTCGTCGGCGTCGAGAAGCTGCTGCCGACCTTCACCGACCTGGAGGTCTTCCTGCAACTGCTGCCGCGATCCTCGACCGGCGAGCGGATGAACCCGTACACCTCGATGTGGACCGGCGTCACCCCCGGCGACGGCCCGCAGGACGTGCACGTCGTGCTCATCGACAATGGCCGGTCCGCAGTGCTCGCCGACCCGGTCGGGCGACCGGCGCTGTCCTGCATCCGCTGCTCCGCGTGCCTCAACGTCTGCCCGGTGTACGAGCGGGCCGGCGGGCACGCGTACGGCTCGGTGTATCCGGGGCCGATCGGGGCGATCCTGTCGCCGCAGCTGACCGGCGTGGCCGACAACGCCTCGCTGCCGTACGCGTCGACCCTCTGCGGCGCCTGCTACGACGTGTGCCCCGTAAAGATCAACATTCCGGAGATCCTGGTCCATCTCCGCCAGCAGGCACCGCACCCGCCGGCCGAACGGGCCGCCATGCGCGTCCTGTCCTGGGTGATGCGCAGCCCCCGACGCTGGGCCGCCGCCCTGCGCCTGGCCCGGGCCGGCGCGGGGCCGCTCGGGGCGTACCGTGAGCGGCGCACCGGCGCTCGCACGCTGCGGCGACTGCCCTGGCCCGCGTCGGCGTGGACCCGGTCGCGAGACCTGCCGCTGCCCGCGCCGCAGACCTTCCGGGAATGGTGGGGAACGCAGTGAGCGCACGTGACGAGATCCTGGCGCGGCTCCGGACGGCCCTGGCCGACAGCCCACCGCCGGTGGAGGTGCCCCGCGGGTACCGCCGGGTCGACGACCGCCCCGACCTGATCGCAACCCTCGTCGACCGCCTGGAGGACTACAAGGCGGTCGTCCACCATGGCATTGACGCCCTGCCCCGGCTGCTCAGCGAGGTCGACCGGCTCGCCGTCCCCACCGACGTCCCCGCCGACTGGCTGGCCGGCTACGCCGGAGAGCTGCACCGCGACGCGCCCCCGCTGTCACCGGCCGCGCTCGACGACCTGGACGCGGTGCTGACCGGCTGCGCCGTCGTGGTCGCCGACACGGGCACCATCATCCTCGACTCGGGCCCGGCGCAGGGGCGACGCGCACTCACCCTGGTGCCCGACCGGCACATCTGCGTCGTCCGCACCGACCAGGTCGTCGGTCTGCTGCCGGAGGCGCTGACCCGACTGGACCCGCGCGCCCCGCTGACCTGGATCTCCGGCCCGTCCGCGACCAGCGACATCGAGCTCAACCGCGTCGAGGGAGTGCACGGCCCGCGCCGACTGGAGGTCGTCCTGGTCAGCCCGCCGACCGGCTCAGGAGCCTGACGACGACACCTGCTCGTCGCTGCGACTCTCGCCCGGGGTGGCCGTCGCACGCAGCGGAACGTCGCGCACGTTGAGCAGCATGACGATGCCCACGCCGACCACCAGGGCGATGTCGGCGACGTTGCCGACGAAGAACCCGGCGTAGTCGATGAAGTCCACCACGTGCCCGCGAGCGAATCCCGGCTCCCGGAAGAGGCGGTCCAGCAGGTGCGTCGCCGCACCGCCGAGCACCAGGCCCAACGCCACCGCCCAGGCGCGTGACGTGACCCGCCGCGCCACGAACGTCACCGCGACCACCGCCGCCGCCGCGAACACCGCGAAGATCCAGGTGTACGCGGAGCCGATCGAGAAGGCGGCGCCCGGGTTGTACACGAGTCGCAGTTGCAGCAGGTCACCGAGGACGGTGATGGTCTGCCCACCGGAGAGCGCGGACTCGGCCCAGTACTTGGTGAGCTGATCCGCGGCGAGCACCACAGCAGCGATCAACACGACGGCGCGGAACATCCCGGAACCCTAGCCGGTCACCGGCGACCGTCACCACCGACGGTTGCTCTGGATCAACCACATGATGCATACCTCTGGTAATTGCCAAAGAGTGGCAACTGTGCCACCGTGATGATCAACGGTTGCGGCGCCGCGCCCACCCGACAAACGATCCTCCCCACACCACAGGAGCCCTCTGTGACCCGGATGCGTCCGACCTTCCGACGCCTCGTGGCGTCGACCGCGGCGGCGGGGATGCTCGTCCTCGCCGGATGCTCGGCCCCGACCACCCCCGACGGCTCATCCGGCGGCGCGACGCTTGTCGTCGCCACCTCCGACGAGCCGGACGCGTTGAACCCGGTGCTCAACTACGGCGTCGACGGCGCCTCGCTGATCTTCGACGGCCTCGTCAGCCGGGACGACGACAACCGCCTCGTCGCCGGTCTGGCCACGGCGTTGCCGGAGCTGTCACCCGATGGGCGCACAGTGACCGCGAAGCTCCGCGACGGCGTGCAGTTCCACGACGGCACCGCTCTGACCGCCCAGGACGTCGTCTTCACGTACCAGGCCGTGCTGGATCCGACTGTCGACTCGACGCTCCGCTCCGACCTGGACATGGTGGAGTCGGTGACCGCGCCCGACGCGGCCACTGTCGTGTTCCGGCTGCGCTACCCGTACGCGCCGTTCCTCCAGCGGCTCACCCTCGGCATCGTGCCGGCTAACCTGCTCAGCTGGCAGGACATCAACACCGCCGGGTTCAACCGCAAGCCGATCGGAACCGGGCCGTACCGGGTCGACTCCTGGACGCCGGGCGACCGCCTGGTGCTCACTGCCAACGAGCGCTACTTCGGTGGCCGGCCGAAGAACAACCGGCTGGTGGTCGCGTTCGTCGCCGACGACAACGTCCGCGCCCAGCGGATGCGCGCCGGCGAGTTCGACGCCGCCGAGTTGCCGCCGAAGCTGGCCTCCGGATTCGACGCCGACGCCACGTACCGGGTGCAGCGGGTGCCGACCGCCGACTACCGCGGCGTGATGCTGCCGACGGGCAACGCGGTCCTCGCCGACCCGGCGGTCCGCCGGGCGCTCAACCTGGCCGTCGACCGGGCCGCGATGGCGACCGGGCTCCTCGGCGGCGCCGGCGAACCGGCGTTCGGCCCGGTCCCGCCGACCTCCGACTTCGCCGACCCCTCGATCATCGGCAAGCCGACCGCCGACCCGACGGCGGCGGGAGCGCTGCTGGACGCGGCCGGCTGGACCCCCGGTCCCGGCGGGGTACGCGCCAAGGACGGCCGACCGGCCCGGTTCACGCTGATGTACCCGGCGAGCGACACGCTGCGCAAGGATCTCGCCCTCGCCGTCACCGCCGACGCGAAGAAGATCGGCATCGAGGTCACTCCGGCGGGGCTGACCTGGGACGCCATCGACCCGCGGATGAAGTCCGACGCCCTGCTGATGGGCTACGGCACCCCGTACGACCCGGACTTCGTCTCGTACAAGCTGTTCGGCTCGACGTTCGCGGGGCAGGGCTACTTCAACCCCGGCTCGTACCGCTCCGAGGTGACCGACCGGGCCCTGCAGGAGGGCCGCGACCAGATCGACCCAGCCCTCCGCAAGGCCGCGTACGCGCAGTTCCAGAAGCAGTTGGCCGCCGACGTACCGTGGCTGTTCCTCACCTACCTGCGGCACACCTACGTGCTGAAGTCCTCGGTTCAGGGCGTGACGCCGCGGGTCGAGGCACACGAGCACGGGGTGGCGAACAGCCTCTGGTGGAACATCGACACCTGGACGCGGTCGTGACCCGCTCCGGTCGACTGGCCGGGGCCGGTGCGGTGGTCCGGCGGCGGCTCCTCGTCGCCGTGCCGGTGCTCGCCGCGACCAGCGTCGGGATGTTCGCCCTCGGTGCCGCCTCGCCGGTCGACCCCGCGAAGCAGTACGCGGGCGCTGCGGCCTTCACCGCCAGCGAGGAGAACCTGGCCCAGCTGCGCGCGAACTGGGGCGTCGACGACCCCCTGCCGGTGCAGTATCTGCGTTGGATCAGCAATCTGGTCCAGGGTGACCTGGGCTGGTCGACCAGCCGGCACGAGCCGGTCGCCTCGGTGCTCGCCACCCGGGCCGGCTGGACGCTACTCCTGATCGGTGTGGCCCTCGCCCTGGTCCTGGTCGCGAGCCTGCTGCTGGGCGCGCTGGCGGCGTACCGGCGGGGTGGGCTGTTCGACCGCGCGTTGCGGACGGCCGCCTACGCGGTGCAGTCGATGCCGGTCTTCTGGCTGGGCCTGGCCGCGATCGCCGTGTTCGCGCTGACCCTGGGCTGGTTGCCGGCGGGCGGGCTCACCGACGTCACCGCGACCAGCACCTCCTGGGGCGACGTGGCGCACCACCTGATCCTGCCGGTCGCGGTGTTGGCCGTGTCCCAGGCGCCGTGGTTCGTGCTGTTCGTCCGGGACGCGGTCGCGGAGAGCATGCGCGACGACCACGTGCTCGCCGCGCGGGCACGCGGACTGCCCGGTCGGACGGTGCTGTTCGGGCACGCGCTGCGGACCGCGCTGCTGCCGTTCCTCACCCTGGTCGGCACCCACCTGCCGGAGCTGGTCGGCGGGGCGGTGCTGGTCGAGACCGTCTTCTCGCTGCCGGGCCTCGGCGCCGTCACTGTCGCCGCCGCGCTGGGCAGCGACTTCCCGCTGCTGGCGGCGATCACGCTGGTCACCACCGCGGTTGTGCTGGCCGCGAACCTCGCTACCGACCTCGCCTACGCCGCCGCCGACCCGAGGGTACGACTCGATGGCTGACCTCGCTGCCCGACCGCCGCTGCTCCGGGTGGCCCGGTCGCGGCTGCGGCTGCGCCCCGGCCGGGCTGGTGTCCTGGTGGCCGGTCTGGTCCTGCTGGTGGCCATCGCCGGCTCGCTGCTCGCCCCGCTGGTCTGGCCGCTGGACCAGAGCGCTGTCGCGCTGGACCAGACCCGGTTGGCACCGTCCTGGACCCACCTCGCCGGCACCGACGACCTGGGCCGCGACGTGGCGCACCGCGCCGTCTACGGGCTGCGGGTCTCGCTGCTCGTCGGCGCGGTCGCCGCGCTCGTCGCCACAGTCCTCGGCGGCGTGGTCGGTGGGATCGCCGGCACGCTCGGCGGCCGGGTGGACCGGATCCTGATGCGGATCGTGGACACCATCGCCGCGATGCCGCACCTGCTGCTGGGCATCTTCATCGTCGCCATGCTGCGTCCCAGCCTCGGTGCCGTGATCGCCTCCGTCGGGCTCACCCACTGGCTCTCCACCGCCCGCATCGTCCGATCCGAGTTGTTGAGCCTTCGGACCCGACCGTTCATCGACGCCGCCATCAGCGGCGGAGCCGGTCGGCTCCGGGTCCTCACCCGGCACCTGCTGCCGCACGTCCTGCCCCGGCTGGCGCTGGCCACCACCCTGATGATCCCGCACGCGGTGTGGCACGAGACCGCCCTGTCGTTCCTCGGCCTCGGCCTGCCGCCGCACCTCGCCTCACTGGGCAACATGATCAACGACGGTCAGGGGTCGCTGCTGACCGGCGCCTGGTGGGCCAGCCTGGCACCGGGCGCGGTCATCGTCGTCGTCACCCTCGCCATCGCGGTCCTCGCCGCCCGCTGGCGCGACCGCCTCGATCCCCGGGTCCGAGCGGAGCTGCACCTGTGACCACCACCGAGACAGTTCCCGCCGAGGCGTCGCCCCGCGCCGACGCGAGTCAGCCGCTGCTCGCCGTGGACGGCCTCGGCGTCGAGTTCCGGCTCCGCGACGCGCGCGTGCGCGCCGTCAGCGATCTCAGCCTCACCGTGCGGGCCGGCGAACTGCTGGCCATCGTGGGCGAGTCCGGCTGCGGCAAGTCCGTCCTGGCCCACGCCCTGCTCGGCCTCCTGCCGGGAAACGCCACGACCACCGGTCACGCCGTGCTGCACCACCCCGGCGCCGACCCGGTCGACCTGGTCACCTGCGGCCAACGCCAACTGGCCCGCAGCGTACGCGGGCGCCGGGTCGGGTTGGTCCCGCAGAGCCCGGCCACCGCCCTGAACCCGGTCCGCACCGGACGGCGACTGCTCGCCGAGACGCTGCGGGCGCACGGCCGCGACCGCGCCGACGTCGACCAGCTCGCTGTCGATGTCGGGCTCGACCCGGCGGACCTGGACCGCTACCCCCACGAGCTGTCCGGTGGCATGGCACAGCGTCTGGTCACCGCGCTCGCGCTGGCACCCGACCCGTCGCTGCTCATCGCCGACGAGCCCACCACCGGGCTGGACCGGCCGCTTGTGGACCACACCCTCGACCTGCTGCGCCGCCGATGCGAGAACGGCGCGGCCGTCGTGCTCATCACGCACGACCTGGCCGCCGCACGCCGGGTCGCCGACACCGTCGCCGTGATGTACGCCAGTCGCATCGTGGAACACCGCGACACCGACCAGCTCTTCACCGCGCCGGCCCACCCGTACGCCGCGGCGCTGCTCGACGCCCTGCCGGACCGGGCCTTCCGGCCGGTGCCGGGCGACCCGCCGATGCTCACCGCGCTGCCCCCCGGGTGCGCGTTCGCGCCCCGCTGCCCACGCCGCACCGACACTTGCGCGGACCGACCACAGTCGACACCGGTCACCGGTGGCGGCACTGTGGCCTGCCACCACCCGATCCCCACCGGAGCCACCACGTGACCAACGCGCACCACCTGCTCGCCGACGAGGTGAGCGTCTCCTACGGCCGCCAGGTCGTCCTCGACGGCGTCACAGTGCGGATCGACCGGGGAGAGACGGTCGGACTGCGCGGGCCGTCCGGCTGCGGAAAATCGACACTGGTCCGGGTCCTGGCCCTGCTGCACAGCCCCGATCGGGGCCGGGTCAGCATCGACGGCACCGCTGTCGACGCCGTCCGGTACGCCGTGCCGGTCGCCCTACGGACCCGTGTCGCCGCTCTCTTCCAGAGCCCGCGCGCCGCCGCTGATCCTCGACTGAGCCTCACCGATCTGATCGCCGAACCGCTGCGCGCCACCCGGACGCCCGAGTCGGCGGTCCGGGAACGGGTGGCCGAACTCGCCGACCTCGTCGGCCTGACAGCGGATCTGCGCAGCCGGCGCCCCCACGCGGTGTCCGACGGGCAACTGCAACGCGCCTGCCTCGCGCGGGCCCTCGTACACCGCCCCGATTACCTGCTCTGCGACGAGGCCACCGCGATGCTCGACGCCTCGACCCAGGCGCACGTCGCAGCCGTCATCCGCGACTACCAGCGGACCCAGCAGGCCGGGGTCCTGGTCATCACCCACGACCAGACCCTGCTGGACCGCTGGAGCGACCGGATCGTCGACCTCGCCGGTGCAGCGAGGGCACGCGCCTGACCCTCGGTGCAGTGCGACAGTGTCAAAGGACGTCGAGGGGAACCCGTTGAGCGCGGGAGTCCGGACGGCCGGCGAGGATGCCGGCGAGGATCTCCGCGCCGTCGACGACCCTCGGGCCGGGGCGGTTGAAGTAGGCAGGCCCGTCGACCACCCACACCTGCCCGTCACGCACCGCGGGCAGGTCCGCCCAACCGGGTTGCCCGGTCGCCACGGACAACTCGTCGAAGGTTCGCTCGGGCGTGAACCCGCACGGCCCGAACACCACCACCTCGGGAGCCAGGTCCGCGACCACCGACCACAGGTGCGGGGTGCTGTGCGCGCCCGGCCCGAGCAGCAGAGACCGCCCACCCGCGTAGGCGATTTGCTCCGGCACCCAGTGCCCGCCAGGCATCAACGGGTCGAGCCACTCGACGAACAGCACCGTCGGCGCGCCGGGCACCGGCCCCGGCAACGCGGCGAGGCGACGCTCGGCGTCGGCTCGGATCTCCCCCGCCCTGCCTTCGGTGCTGGTCAGCGCGGCCACGGCATCGACAGTGTCCAGGATCCCGCCGATGGTTCTCGCCTCCAGGGACATCACACTGGTGTCGAGATCGATCAGACCAACCGCGTCGTTGACCCGCTCGTAGGAGACCGCACACACGTCGCACAGATCCTGGGTCAGGATCAGATCCGGCTTCAGCCCCTCCAGCATGGCGACGTCGAGCTGGTACAACGACGATCCTCGGTGCGGGTCACCGGCGATCGCCGCCGAGATCTCCCGGCTCGTCAAGGTCTCCGGCAGGGACGTCGCGGTCACCGCCGGGATGTCGGCCAGAGCCCCCGGCGGCCAGTCACACTCGTGGGTACGGCCGACCAGTTGCCCGGTCAGGCCGAGCATGGCCACGATGTCCGTGGCCGCCGGCAGCAGGGAGACGATTCGCACGTCCGCCTGCCTACCAGGCACGACCGAGCCACGTCCACCCTCCGACGGCGAAGACCACGGCGGCCATCAGCGGCCATCGCTACGGGCCGCGTCTCAGACCTCCTCGGCGCCGTCGAGCAGCGGCGGCACCGGTCGGCTGGCACGGTTGCGGTACTTCGCTGCTGTACTGCTGGCGTCAAATGAGGCGTTGGATGCGGACTTTCGGGCGCTCGTTCCTGATGTGGCCGTGCTTGTGTTGGCGGACCTGTTCGTCCCAGACCTCTTGGTCGTAGTCCGGGTCCGGTGGGATCCACTTGTGCGAGCCGTCGCTGTAGTGGAACTTCTCGTCACTCGGCCGCAGGATGCTCACCGAAGCCAGCCGAGGAGCGTCTGTGCAGCGCACCCGCCGGCACCCAGGTCAGGTCCTCGGAGGCCCGCACCAGTTGGGCACTTAGGTAGAGAGCCAGGGAGATCGGAGCGTCGTCGAACTCGGCGCGTAGCTCGCGCTGCCGTGTGCGGCAGGGCCAGGGTGCATCGCAGCCGCCGCAACTCCAGATCGGCAGCACTGGGCCGTGCGTGGTCATGCGCGGCCTCCGAGCAGCGCCGCCGTCATCGACCGCGCCTGCCGGCTGGTCGCCCAGTCCATCTGCCAGCACGGGTACGACCACCACGCCCGACACCCGCTGCAAAGGCCGTCTCTCCCGTGCAGATGTACGACCAGGTTCTGCCCCTCCGCGTCGTTGCTCACTGCTCCTCCTCGGCGGGCCAGTGCCCCCGGTTGATGGGGATGCGGTGTCGGCTGCGACAGGGCAACTCGGCCCCACAGCGGCAGACCCAGTTCCACTTCCGCCACGACCAAGCCGGACGGTGTCGCCGTGCCAGGGTCATCGCGACGGCGATCAGGTACTGGTCGTAGGTCACTCGTCGCCGTGGTGGTGTCCTGTCCCCCATCACTACCTCCCTCCACTGGGCAGCACTCCATGGCCCACCCCGAAACGACGGGACCGGATCTGGAACGTTCGGTAACTGCGACGCTACGATCACGACGACGGCGGTGGGACTCACCCGCAGTACGAGTGAGCAGGCCAGATGAGCTGCCGCAGCATTGGTTTCACGGCGCAACGTCGACCACGGGTCAACGTAGGGATGACGCATGAGAGGTCACCGACGATCAGCACCGCATCGCGGCGACGTGACCGGCTACCTGTTCAAGCTGATCCGGGAGTCCATCCCGCTCACCCAGGAGCAACTCGCCGCCGACCTGAACGTCGATCGGGTGACCGTGCAGAGCTGGGAGTCCGGACGCCGACCATTCACCGCGGTACCGCTCGGGCAGGCGATCGCCGTCCGACGCCGGCTCGGACGGCTCGGCGCGCACACAACCCTGCTCGCAGCACTCGACGACGCCGCTGAGGCGGATCTCATCCTCGCCGCCGTCCTCAACGAACAGGTGAACCGCTGCGACATCGCCGAACAGCCGCTGGGCTGGTCCGTCCTCACCCACCGTCTGACCGACTTGATCCTCTGGGCCGTCCTCGGGCAGACACCGACCTTCGCCAGAGGGCTACCCATCGCCCATCAACGGCGGGGTCCAGTCGCGTCCGGGCCGACCCTGCCCGTCGACGAGCAACGTGCGTTCTTCACTCACCTTCACGTGCTCGCAGATCGCGCCAGAGCCGGACGGCATCGAAACGTGCTGCTGCACCGGCAAGCGTGCTTCCTTGCCGGCATGGACCCCACCAAGGCAGCAGCAGGTTGGCTCAGCCAGACCACCGCCCGAGCACACCGCACGACCACCTTTCGCACCTGGTCACCGCTGTGGCCCGACGCCCGCTCCGTCGTCACGTCCCTCGCCAACCAGGGCGACCCGGAACCGTTGCGAGACTTCATCGCTCGCGCACACCCCGACGACGCCTGCGAGCGAGCGGCTCTCAACTACTCGGCCTACTGGGTGGGCGAGATCCCGCACCGCCACCGCGACGACTCCTTCATGCCCGAAGCGCTCGCTGACTGGCACGGCTCAATCCTTCTTCGGCACCTGGTGCATCGCCTCGAACCAGGGCACCCCTTCGTCGACCTCAACATCCACAACGTCTGGGCTCTGCTGGCCGCACGACGCGGTCTCGCCCTCGACAACCCCGCCGCGACTCGCGCGCTCCTCGACCGCAGCGTCCCGCTCCTGGACAGCGACCAGCTCTCCGCGCAGTCGCGGCAGGAACTAACCTCTATCGTCTACAGCCTGCGGGCGGACGGACTCACCGGCACAGGGACGGGCAGATGACCGACGATCACAACGCCGCCGGAGCGATGAACTTCATCTTCGAAGCCGGCGTCCTCAAACGCGCCGCCCGGACCGGCTGGTGGTTCGCCGGCGTCAAGCAACCCGAGTCCATCGCCGAACACTCCTTCCGAACGGCGCTCATCGGAATGATGCTCGCCGCCATGGAGGGCGCCGACCCAGCCCGAGTGTCGATGCTCTGCACCCTGCACGACACCCAGGAAACCCGAATCACCGACATCCCACACATCGCCAAGCGCTACCTGACCGCCGTACCCAACACCGCCGTTACCGCCGACCAGGTCGCCGCCTGTCCCCCAGCCGTCGCCGACGTCATCACCGCCGCAGTCGCCGAGTACGAAGCCGGCGAGACACTGGAAGCTGTCGTCGCTCGTGACGCTGACAAGCTGGAATGCCTCGTCCAAGCCGTCGAGTACCGCCACCAAGGCATCGACAACGTGCAGCGCTGGATCGACAGCTCACGAGCCGCTATGAAGACCGCCAGCGCCCACCGCCTTGCCGACGCCGCACTCAGCGGACAACCCCTGGCCTGGCTCACTCCCCCGCCTCAGGAGTAAGCGTTCAACACTTGGCGTTGTATTGATCGGAAGTGTGGGAGCAGTCGATCAACACGGACAAGTTGCCGTCTGAACTGCCCATTCATCGGTCATCGACGGTCAACGGTCGTCGCCCCTGGTCCACCCCTGACGGCCTGGATACGGCATGATCATGGGGTCTCTGGGACTCCCTCCCGACCCCTCGCTTGTAAGTTCTGGGCGCTTCGTCTGGCGGGGTCTGTCCGCATCCGCGACCTCGGGCGACTGTCCGCGCCCGACAGCCGGCGGCTTCCCTCGTCCCGGCCGGTTGCTGTCACCGTTGCTGTCGATAGCTTTTCCCGCCACGCCCCGGCACGCCGCTCGCATTCGGACATGTGCCGGTACGCCGAGACTACCTACAAGGTCCACTACGTGTGCGTGTCGTGCCGTCGTAGTCACAAATACGCCTGGGACAACGCGAAGCACCCATGTACGTCCTGCCGGCAACCGATGGTCTTTGCTGGGCACGACTTTGCGGCCCCCCGTCGCGGAATGACTCCGGGTGGGCCGCGGTTGCGGCAGTTCTCGGCGCGGGACTGCGCTACGAGGGTTTCGAGGTTTGCGGGTGTTCACGGGAGCCGAAGTTCCGGCCACGAACGCGCGCCCAAGTCCGGATGCGGCGACGGGCCGCCAGTCGCCTTGGGCTGTCGGAGGCTGAGGCGCTCGCCGCTCGGGATCCCTACGACATCGGTTGACGACCAGATCGCGCTGTCCGTCACCTCCCGCCCCTTGGCCGTGAGGCGCATCTGGTCGAAGCGCTCCCCGGGCGGTGTCAGACGTTGAAGCGGAACTTAGATGGCCGCTCCCGCGACCTGCACCGGCCTGCTTGGCGTGCTGGTCCCGCCGCGTCTTGGGCTCACGTCATTGCCGACTGGTTGCCGACGTTTCACGCTGTCTTGTGCCCCGTGTGTGCCCTAAGTTGACGGGCACGCACCCGTCAGTAAAGCAGGCCATCACAACCTGCGCTGCGAGCTGCCGCCGGCCGTCAAGCACACGGTTAGGAATGGTTCAGCTCTTGCGGCGGCGACCTTCCTTCTACCAAGGTAGTACGCCTGAATTCCCGCCGTGGCTGCGCGTGATCAATCCGCGCATATTCCGGATCTTGCCGCCGTTCGGGTGCCACGTTGGCAGTGTCCACCTTGGCGGCTGGTCCAGTTCGGCGGATCGCGGGGCCGGCTTGGCTTCGGGCGGATACCCGCTCGGCCTGGCACACGCGTAGGCTCCATAGATGCCGGACATCTCTCCTCGACTCCGACGCCGCATCGACGCCGACTTTCCCCACCACGCCGACGTGGTCGTGGGCAGGCTGCACAGCCTCGATCAACTAGTCGCGGACTCTCGTCAGAACCCGGAACGGATGTTTGCAGCGGTGGTGCGCCTCGCTCAGGGCCGACTCGACAAGCTCGACGATGCTTCAAGTCTGGCCAGAGAGGACTGGCGTGATCTCTTAGTCGGAGCTGACTTCGGGAACGAAGACTGGCCCGCCCGCCTCTCCGACTGGCTCAGCGCTCCGGAGCCAACCGGTGACAGCGCCCGTCGTGGCCGTCGGACCCCCTCGCTTGTAAGGCGCATCTGGCGATGGTGGCAGCGTCGTCACCGTCCAGGACGTCCATGATGATGCCTTGATCCGTACGAGCGAGTCCGCCGACGTCTCCGGCTGCCATCGTTGGTGGCCGCCTGAAGACGTGACGGTGTCTTGTGCCCTGCCCGCCCGCCGGCATGGCGTGGTTAGCGGCCGGCACCGGCATCCGATGGCGAGGGGATCGACGTGGCGTTGACCAAAAAGGGCTCTCGGCTCGTCACGGTCGACGGCGTCGTCTATAGGTGGCGAGTGCGCGGAAGACCAACCTATGCTCAGGCGCTCGGTGAGCGACCACTCGCTTTCGCCGTTGAGCAAGCCGACTGCAAGGGCAGCGTACTGCTCGTTAGCATGCCCCAGGACCACCCGAGCAACTGGACCGGCGGCCCGTCGATCCCCGTTCTTCCATCGGAGGTCGCGGCAGTCATTCGCAAGGCACTGGGCAAGGGATGGCGACCTAGCCAGCCGGTGGCGGCCTTTCGCACGACTGCGCCCGACGCATCGCAAGAGCCCCAGACTCCTCGACCCCCAGGCAACTAACACGGCTCTCTGACCTGCTGCCGGTCTCGGGCTACTGCTGCGACGATCCTCAGCCGTGCATGTTTGTCCACCGGCGTCCGTCGTGGTCGTCACTCAGTTAGTCACCCGCTCGGGACGGGCATCCTTCCTGCCGCTAGTGCTATGGCGTTCGAGCGTGCTGCTTGAGGAACTCCCGGAAAAGTTCGCAGAGCTTCGCGACGGCCAGCAAGTGGTCAGCATCGCTTGCTAAGCGGTCATCGGTAGCACCATCACCGAAGGTCTCCGCTAGCACTAGGCATGAGAAGGCAAGGCTGCTGCCGCGATGGCGGGCGGACATCCACTCTTGGAACGCCGCCAGCTCGCCCTGACCGCGCGCCAGGGCGAATCCCGTCAGCATGGACCACGCGCGGTCGTACCTTGGCATCCCGACGTACATGCCCAATCGGTGATCCATGTGCCACAAGAACTCATCCCAGCTCACCCCGGGATTCTTTCTGACGACCGCTGCGGTGTGTACGAACGGCTTGGCTCAACCGGCGACGTCCACGACGACCTTGCCCTCGGCGGTGCCGCCGGTGACCAGGTGGTGGGCGTCCATGATCGTGTCGAGCGTGAACCGGCGCTCATCGAGTCGGGGGCGCAGCGCGCCGGCGTCGGCCAGCGTCGCGATCTCGCGCAGGATGTCGCCGTGGTGTTCGCGGCCCCGCCCGGTGAGCATCGGCAGCAGGGTGAACACGCCGGAGTAGGTCGCGCCTCGGAACGACAACGGGGCGAGCGAGTGTGAGCCCCAGCCCAGCGCGCTGACGACGTGCCCGTGGTAGGTGCGTACCGCCGCGAACGAGGCGTCGAGCGTCGCGCCGCCGACGTTGTCCATGACGATGTCGAACCCCTCGCCGCCGGTGTACCTCTCGACGTACTCCTCGACCTTGCTCGTGGTGTAGTCGATCGGCACGGCGCCCAGGCTCTCGATCACCCGCATGCTCGCCGGCCCGCCCGTGGCGTACGCCTCGGCGCCGCGCGCCTGGGCAAGCTGCACGCCCACGTATCCGACACCGCCAGCACCGCCGTGCACCAGCACCTTCTGCCCGGCGTGGACTTCGGCCCGGTCGACCAACCCCTCCCAGGAGGTGATCGCCGCCAGTGGCAACGCGGCGGCCTCCCGCATCGAGAGGCTCCTCGGCTTGACGGCCAGCAACCGGGCGTCCACGGCGGCGTACTCGGCCAGCGAACCCTGTAGGTCACCGACGCCCCCGCACAGCCCGTACACCTCGTCCCCCGGCTCGAACCCGGTCACCTCCGCGCCGACCGCCGCGACGACGCCGGCGAGGTCCAGGCCGAGCACCGCGGGCAGCTCGACACGCGCGTGCGCGGCCTTACCTGCCTGGATCTTCGTGTCGAGCGGGTTGACGCCGCTGGCGACGATCCGCACCAACACCTGGCCGGGCCCGGGGGTGGGTTTATCGATCTCCTCGACCGTCAGCGGAACGTCGAACTCCCGCAACAACGCGGCGCGCATAACCATCCACACTCTCCGTGATCGAGGCTTCACGTGGACGCTATCCGACCGGACAGGCGGCGGGGCGGGTTCCTTGGACCGCGCCCGCGCCCGCGCCGCGACAGGCGGGCCGAGCGCGGGTTAGTCGTCTTCGGCACCGTCGAGCAGCGCGCGTCGCAGTGCCAGTCGGTGCTTCCGGCGGATCTCCGCCTCCCGGTACCGTCGGCGGTCCCCATCGGTCTCCGGCAGCAGCGGCGGCACCGTCCGAGGCTGGCCGTCGTCGTCGATGGCGACCATGACCAGGTGGGCGGTGGCCACGTCGGTGGGCGGCACCGCCCGGTCCCACCGGTCGGCGGTCACCTTGACGGCCACCTCCATCGAGCTGCGGCCGGCCCAGGTGATCCGGGCGTCGACGTGCACGACGTCGCCGACCCGCACCGCGCGGAGGAACGCCGTCTCGTCGATGGCGGCGGTCACCGCCGGCCCGTCGGAGTGCCGGGCAGCGACCACACCGGCGACGGAGTCGATGAGGTTGAGGATCCGGCCGCCGTGGACCGTACCCATCAGGTTGGTGTGGTGCTGGTCCATGATCTGCGAAAGGGTCAGGTGCGACGCCGACGGTGCTCGGCCGGCGATGGTGGTGGTGTCGTGCACAGCGGTAGTCCGTCCCTCGGGAAACCACACCGCCGGGTCGCGGACAGACGCTGGCGAGGACCTGGCCGTGCACCACACGCACGGCCCGTCACCCGCTCAGCCCACCCGCGAGGCCGACGGCAGCGCACACGGTTGTGTACGCGGCGCCGGCAGGTCTTCGGACTCGCGGGCCTGACCGGTCGCGCCGGTCCCCTACTGGCCGTCGCTTCCCAGGCCACTGGCCCAGTGCTGATGACGGCGGTCGTTCCCACTCACCGCTGCGGGGCAGCCCCGGATTTCCACCGGGTTCCCTCTTACGACGCCCAGCCGGTCACGACGGGGCGAACCAGCGCCGTCGGCGAGCATAGCTGGCCAGGGAATGTGTCCACCCGGGGCGTCCTGCCGCGGCGACGGATGGCCTGATCGTCAACTTTTGCCATCTGAGGAAGAAGATCGTCACCTCTTGAAAAAAGTCTCGCGAGGGTGAGGATATCCAGATGCGTCGTCTCCCCCAGACTTGCGGGCGGGTGGTCTCGGGCCTCCTCGCGTTCCTCCTCGCCTCGGCGGTCGCCCTCCTCGCGTCCGCCCAGCCCGCCGCAGCGCACGGGACCCTCGCCATGTCCACACCGGCGAGCGGCGCCACAGTGCGCGAGCCGGTGACCGAGGTGCGGCTGTTCTTCACCGAGAAGGCCGCCGCCAACGCGTTCTTCACGATCACCGCCCCGGGCGGCACCCGGGTCGACAACGGCTGGTCGTACGGGGAGCCGAAGCCGCTGGACAAGCCGGTGCGCGAGTACTTCCTGGTCAACGGGCAGTTCGAGCCGCGGGAGTACACGACGGGGTTCCCGGCCGTGGTGGCCGTCGCGCATCTGCCCGCCAAGGGCCAGTACTCGGTGAGCTACCTGTCGGTCGCCTCGGACGGCGACACCGTGCGGGGCACCCTGACCTTCCGCTACGACGGGCGGGTGACGGCAGCGCCGAAGGGGTGGAGCCCGCCGTCGACTCAACCGGACCCGGCGCTGGTGGCCGCCACCGAGCAGCACAACTCGTCCGGGCAGGCCTCGGCGGTGCCGACCACCGCGGATGATCCGTCGACCCCGCCGGCTGCGGCGGCACCGTCGACCGGGTCGACCGAGGAGAGCGGTCCCGGGGCACTGGCCTGGGCCGGCTGGGCGGCGGCGATTGCGGCGGTCGGAGCGGTGGCCGGGTTCGTCGTCTGGCGTCGCCGATCCGCCGGCACACCCACCGGCCGGGGCCGTACCTCGGCGGCGACCTCCGGTCGACGCGGCGGTGGCGCCCGTACCACGAACAGGGCCGGCACTGGCAAGACCGTCGGCGGCAAGGCTGCCGGGGACAAGACCGGCGGGGGCAAGGCCGGCGCGGCGACCGGCGTCGTCGCGCGTAGCGCGAGCGACAAGCGGCGGCCCGCCACCGTGCCAGCGGAGCGCAAGGGCAACACGGTCGTCACGGCCCGCACGGGCGTCACTGTCGATCCGACGTCGAGCGATCAGGTGACCAAGGCCCTCGCCAGCACGGACGGCGAGCTGACGGCCGACCCCGGACCACGGCCCGACACGGACCTCGCCGGCGCGACGCCGGGGTCCCGGTTGAGCAACACCCACCTGGCGCTGCTCGTCGGCGGGCTGGTGATCGCCCTGCTGGCCGGGTTCGGGTTGGCCCGTATCGGCACCGGCGACGAGAGTCCGACGACCGGCAATTCACGACCGGCAGCCGGTGGATCGCCCGACTCGGGCCAGGTGGGCTCCGCGACCGACGGGCACCAGCACCCGGCCGGTACGGGGCCGCACACGCATCGGGGTGACGACGCGACGGGCGCGACGTTGGCGACCGGGACGACGGTCAGCGCCGGTGGGTACACCCTGCAACCGCTGGAGCGGTCCCAACCCCCTGGTGTACGCGCCGACTACCGGTTCCGCATCGTCGGGACCGACCGGCAGCCGGCAACGACCTTCGCGGTCGTACACGACAAGCCGTTGCACATGATCGTGGTGGGCCGCGACCTGACCGGCTACCAGCACCTGCACCCGACGATGGCGCCCGACGGCACCTGGAGCGTCCCCCTGACGCTGGCCCGACCCGGCGGCTACCGCGTCTTCGCCGACTTTTCCGTCACCGCGGCCAACGGCAAGCAGCAGCCGCTCGTGCTGGGCGTCGACCACATCGTGCCCGGCGCGCACAGCCCGACCGCACTGCCGCCGGCGCAGGCGCAGGCGACGGCTGGTCCGTACGCGGTGTCGATGACCGGCACCCCGACGGTGGGGGTGACGGCGCCGATCCATTTCCAGGTCAGCGCCGACCCGACCGTACCGGTGCAGCTGGAGCGGTACCTGGGCGCGTACGGGCACCTGGTCGTGGTTCGCGAGGGTGATCTCGGCTACGTGCACGTCCACCCCGAGCAGGAGCTGGTCGACGGGACTGTCAAGTTCTGGCTGACCGCGCCGAGTTCAGGCCGGTACCGAGCCTTCTTCGACTTCCAGGTCGCCGGCACTGTGCACACCGGGGAGTTCACGATCAACGTTCCCTGAGTCCGGAACTTTCTCCGAGCTGCGGCCGACCAACCTCCCAGCAGCAACCATCGGAGGAAGAACACATGCGCACCACCAGCCCAAACGCTTCACGGCGCCGCTCGGCCGCCGTCCTCGCCGCCGCGATCCTGACGGTGGGCGTCGCCGGCTGCGGCTCGTCCGACTCTCCGTCGACAGCGCAGGCGGGCCCGTCCGCGTCGGCCTCGGCCAACCCGGACGCTGGCGTGATCGGCATTCGTGACCCGTGGGTGAAGGCGGCTGACAAGGGCATGACGGCGGCCTTCGGGACCCTGGTCAACGATGGTGATGCCGATGTCACGGTGACGAGTGCCACGACCTCCCTGTCGCCGATGGAGCTGCACGAGATGGCCATGAAGGACGGCAAGATGGTCATGCAGCAGAAGCAGGGCGGCATCGTGATCAAGGCCAGGAGCACGCATGCCTTGGAGCCCGGCGGCGACCACCTCATGCTGATGAACCTCACCAAGCCCGTTCAGGCCGGCGATGAGTTGACCTTCACCCTGACCTTCGCCGACGGCAAGACCCAGGAGTTCCGCGCGGTGGCCAAGCCGTTCACCGGCGCGCAGGAGAGCTACGCCCCCGGACACGGCGAGCCCATGCCCGGCGTGAGCGCCACGCCGGGGATGAGCATGAGCCCGGCATCGTGACGCAGACACCACCTGTCCGGCCGGTGAGCAGGCGTGGCCTGCTCACCGGCGGAGCCCTGGCCGCCGGCGGAGCACTGGCCGGCGGTGCCGCGATCGCCGCCACCCGTGTGGGGAGGACCGGACCGCCGCCAACGACGGCTGCCGACACGACGCCCGTGGCGACCGTCGGCGGCCTGGTCGAGCCGTTCCACGGCACCCGGCAGGCCGGGGTGGCCACCGAACCACAGGCGCACGCGTCGTTCGTGGCGCTCATCCTGCGGGCCGGCGTCGACCGGGCCGCCCTGGGTCGGATGTTGCGGTTGCTCACCGACGACGCCGCCCGGCTCACCCAGGGCCGACCTGCGCTGGCCGACACCGAGGCCGAACTCGGGCTGCTGCCGGCACGGTTGACAGTTACCTTCGGCTTCGGGCCCGGCCTCTACCGGGCGGCCGGCGTCGACGACCGCCGGCCGGCATCGGTCAGCGACCTGCCGTCGTTCCGCATCGACCGGCTCCAGCCGGCCTGGTCCGGCGGTGACCTGCTGCTCCAGATCTGCGCGGACGACGCGATCTCCGTCGCCCACGCCCAGCGCGTCCTGATCAAGGACAGCCGACCGTTCGCCACCGTGCGGTGGGTCCAGCAGGGCTTCCGGCGCAGCCCCGGTGTCGAGCCGGGCGGCCACACCCAACGCAACCTGTTCGGTCAGCTCGACGGCACCGCCAACCCCCGACCCGGCGCGCCGATGGACACCGCGCTCTGGGTCCCGGACGGCCCGGCGTGGCTGCGCGACAGCACCACACTGGTGCTCCGGCGGATCAGCATGAACATGGAAACCTGGGACCTGCTCGGCCGGACCGACCGCGAACTCGCCGTCGGGCGACGGCTCGACACCGGCGCCCCGCTCACCGGCACCGCCGAACACGACGAGCCCGACTTCGCCGCCACCGACCCGAACGGCCTCACCGTCATCCCCGACTTCTCGCACATGACCCGCGCCCACGTCACCGACGACCGGCTGAAGATCCTGCGCCGGCCCTACAACTATGACGGGGCGCCGACAGCGGAGGGTCACGCCGACACCGGCTTGATCTTCACGTCCTACCAGGCCGACATCGCCCGGCAGTACCTGCCCATCCAGCGCCGACTGGCCGACCGGGACCTGCTCAACGAGTGGACCACGCCGATCGGGTCCGCCGTCTTCGCCATCCCGCCCGGATGTCCACCGGGCGGTTGGATCGGCGAGCAGGTGCTCGGATGACCACGCCGACCCGGAGTTTCGTCATGACCGCACCGTCGTCCCGGCCCACAGCCGTCCGGCTCGGCGCGGCGGTGCTCGCCGTCCTCGTGGCGGTGCTCGTCCCGGCCAGCCCGGCCTGGGCGCACAACTCGCTCAAGACGGCCACGCCCGCTCGGGACGCGACGCTGTCGAGCGCACCGGCCGAGGTCACGCTCGAATTCATGCAGCGACTCGACCCCGCGTTCACCACGATCGTGCTCACCGATGCCGCCAAGCGGAAGCTTCCCACCGGCGCGCCGGTGGTCACCGGAGCGAAGAGCACGGTCCAGGTGACCGACACCCTGCCGAACGGGACATACACCGTCGCCTACCGGTTCGTCTCCGTCGACGGGCACCCGGTTCAGGGGTCCTATCCGTTCACGGTGGCCGATCCCACGTCCAGCACCGCGCCGGTCGCCACCGTCAGCGCGTCAGCGCCCGCCGCCGCGGCAATGGAGTCCGGCGGCGGGCCGAGCGCCGGTGTACTCGTCGCGGGTGCCGTGCTGGCCCTCCTCGTCCTGGTGACGGCTGGGCTGCTGTGGCGGCGGGCGGCCCGGCGCTGATCCGACCCGCCCCCGTGCGGTCGGCTCGCCCCATCACCTCACCAAGCAAGGTCAACACGTGTCCGACACAGAACCACTGCAGTCCGCCATCGACGATCCGAGCGGTGCCCGCACCGTCGCCACCGCCTCGGTAACCCCGACCGGTCCAGCCCCGTCCGCCGCCCGAGACAGGGATTCCACGGGATCCGGCTGGTTGGTCACGGTCGCCGCCGTCGCGTCGGCGGTCACAGTGTTGGTGCTCGGTCTCCGGGTGGGGGGCGCGTTCACGGCCGCGATTCCGGGCCTCCCCGACGCGGGGCCGAGCACGACTCGGGCGCTACCCGTGTTCCGGCTACTGTCCGACGGTCTCGCCACAGTCACCGTCGGCATGCTGGTGACCGCCGCGTTCCTGCTGCCCGGCGACGGACGCAGCGTCTCGCCGCACGGTTACCTGCTCCTGCGACGGGCCGGTGTCGCCGCGCTCGGTTGGTCGGTGACGGCGCTGTCCCTGATGGCGCTGACCGCCTCGGACCTCCTCGGACAACCACTGACGACGCTCGGGTCGGCGACGGTCGTCAGCTTCGCCACCACAATCTCGCAAGGCCAGTCACTCACGTTGCAGGCCGCACTGGCCCTGACCGTGGCACTGCTGGCCCGATCCGGGGTGTCCCGTGGGCTCGCCGCGACCGTCGCGGTCCTGGCCCTGGTGGCGGTGCTTCCCCCGGCCTTCACCGGGCACTCCGCCGGGGCCGGTAACCACCAGATCGCCGTCACCAGCCTGGCCCTGCACATCCTCGCCGCCGCGGTGTGGATCGGCGCCCTCATCGCCCTGCTGGTGGTACGACGCAGTCGGCTGCTGGCCGACGCCGCCGCTCGGTACAGTCGCCTCGCCCTGGGCTGCTTCGTCGCCGTGTCGGTCAGCGGGGCGGCCAACGCCGCCGTCCGCCTCGGGTCCGTCGACCAGCTCTGGCACTCCCGCTACGGCTGGTTGGTGCTCGGCAAGCTCGCCGCATTGCTGGTCCTCGGCACGCTCGGGGCGATACACCGCTCCCGCACCCTGCCGGCGTTGCGCGCCGGAAGGCGATGGGCGTTCGGCCGACTGGCGGCCGGTGAACTGATCGTGTTCGCCGCCACCGTGGGGCTGGCGGTGGCGCTCTCCCGTAGCCCCACTCCGGTCGCCGAAGCCGGCACCGACGCCGACCCGATCACCGAACTGCTCGGCTTCCCGATGCCCACCGCACCCACTGCGGGCAACCTGCTCGGGCAGCCGCTGCCGGACATGTTCTTCCTGACCCTCTGCGTTCTCGGGATCGGCGGTTATCTGGCCGGCGTGCGACGGATGCACGTCGGCGGACACCGTTGGCCGGTCGCCCGGACGGCAAGTTGGGTGGGCGGGCTGTTGCTGCTCGCCGCGACCACCAACCTCGGTGTCGCCCGCTACGCGTACGTGCTGTTCAGCGCGCACATGGCCCAGCACATGGTGTTGTCGATGCTGGTGCCGATCCTGCTGGTCGGCGGCGCACCGGTCACCCTCGCCCTGCGCACCCTGCGTCGACCGGCCGACCCGGGGGTACGCGGTGCCCGGGAGTGGCTGCTGATCGCGGTGCACAGCCGGCTCACGAAACTGCTCACCCATCCGCTCGTCGCGCTGGGCATCTACACCGCCAGCCTGTTCGGCCTGTACTTCAGCGACCTGCTCGGCGTGCTGATGCGCTCGCACCTCGGTCACCTCGCGATGCTCACCCACTTCGTGGTCGCGGGCTATCTGCTGTTCTGGGTGCTCATCGGTGTCGACCCGGGCCGCCGACGCCTCCCCCATCCCCTGCTGGTGATCATCCATCTGGCGTCGATGATGGCGCACGGCTTCTTCGGCCTGGTCCTCATGCAGACGTCCACCGTCATCGCCCCCGACTGGTACCTCGCCGTGCACCCCACCTGGGCGTCGTCGCTGCTGTCCGATCAGAAGCTCGGCGCCGGCATCGCCTGGGCGTTCGGCGAGCTGCCCGCCGTCGTCGTCATGATCGTCCTGATTCGCCAGTGGATTCGCGCCGACCAGCGTGAACAGGGCCGCCTCGACCGGGCCGCCGACCGGGCCGACGCCACCGGCGCCGAGGACGACCTCGCCCGCTACAACGCGTTTCTCGCCGCAGCCGGACGGACCGACGGTGACCTGCCCCGCACGGCCCGGCCGGACCAGCCCTGAGACGTCGGGGACCCGATCTTCCACTTCCCGGGGGGAACCACCGGCGTCTCTGCCCCGACTACCAGTCAGGGCCGACGCGACACCTCACCGGGCGACCAGACCAGTACGGGAAACGCCTTCGTGCTTCCCGACTCTTCCGATCGGATCACCATGTCTCTCACCGAATTGTCCGGCACGTCGACGCCGGAACCCTCCACGACTGCCGAGAAACCGGCCCGGCCGGCCCGGCGCACGTCGCCGTTCGGTGCGCTGCTGCTGCGGCTGCACTTCTACGCCGGCATCCTCGTCGCCCCGTTTCTGGTGGTCGCCGCACTGACCGGCCTGGCCTACACCACAACCCCGCAACTCGACACCATCCTCTACGGCGACCAGCTGACCGTCGCCCAGGTGGGTGACCGTCAGCTCCCGCTGGCCGAGCAGATCGGGGCCGCGCGCAACGCGCACCCCGACGGCAGCATCACCACAGTGCAACCCGGCGACGGCGACCGGACCACGAAGGTCGTGTTCTCCCTGCCCGAGCTCGGCGAGAATCAGCACACCGTCTACATCAACCCGTACACCGGCGAGTCCCAGGGGCAGCTCACCACCTGGTTCGGGTCCACGCCGGCCACTACCTGGCTGGACGACCTGCACCGCCACCTGCACCTGGGCACTGTGGGCGAGCACTACTCCGAGCTGGCCGCGAGCTGGCTGTGGGTGATGGCGCTCGGTGGGGTCATCCTCTGGTGGCGTCGACGCGGCGCCGCCAGAGCCGCCGTCCGACACCTGCTCGTGCCGGACCTGTCCACCGGTAAGGGTGTCCGCCGTACCCGAGGATGGCACGCCACCACCGGCATCTGGCTCACCGTCGGACTCCTCTTCCTCTCGGTCACCGGCCTGACCTGGTCCCGCTACGCCGGCGCGAACTTCGCCGCCGGCCTCGACGCGCTGAGCGCCCGCACTCCGGAGATCTCCACCAGCCTCACCGCCGGTCCCCCCGCCCCTACCGAGACCGGCGGGGGCCACGAGCACGGTGCCACCGGGGCGGGCGGGGTCGTCGTGTCGGCGGCCTTCGATCGGGTCCTGGCGGTCGCTCGCGGCGCGGGCCTGTCCGGCCCGGTCGAGATCACTCCCGCACCGGAGCCGGGGTCCGCCTGGACCGTCACGCAGGTCGACAACACCTGGCCGGTCAAGAAGGACCGCATCGCCGTCGACCCGGCCTCGGACACGGTCACCGCCCGCAGCGACTTCACCGACTGGCCCCTGCTGGCCAAACTGAGTGGCCTCGGCGTCCAGGCCCACATGGGGATCCTCTTCGGCCTGGTCAACCAGGTCCTGCTCGCCGCGCTCGCCCTCGGCCTGCTCTGCGTCATCTTCTGGGGCTACCGCATGTGGTGGCAACGCCGACCCACCCGCGCCGACCGCCGGGCGATCGCCGGCACCCCGCCAGCTCGCGGCGGCGTACGCGGCTTGCCACTCTGGGCGCTGCTGATCGGCGTACCGGTGACCGTGGCGATCGGTTGGGCGCTGCCCCTGTTCGGGCTCACAGTGCTCGCCTTCCTTGTCATCGACGTGGTGGTGGGTGCGGTGTCCCGACACCGACGGCCTGCCGCGGCTCCCACCTCCCCTGCACCGGCGGGGAGCTGATCCACCGGTCCGGCCGTCCGCCCTCCGACGGACGGTCGGACGCCTCGCTCAGATCACTACCTGTTTGGTGTTCGGCAGGCTGTCGACGATCGACCTCTGCACGTTGATCGTGTCGGCGATGATCTCGTGGGGCGTGTTGGCCATCCACTGCATCACCGAGATGTCCTCGAACCGGGGATGGCGGAACATCTCCAGGAACACCAGTGGCTCGTCGCCGGTGTTCTCGATGTAGTGGCCGTACGCGAAGGGGACGTAGCCCACGTCGCCGGCCTGGAAGTCGAACGTCCGGGCCGCGGCCTGGGAGGCGAAGACGCCCATCCGCCCGGTGCCGGAGATGTAGTACTGCCACTCGTCGGTGGTGGGATGCCAGTGCAGCTCGCGCATTCCCCCCGGCTCGACCTCCACCAGGGCCGCGGCGGTGGTCACGGAGGCGGCGAAGTTGGTCGAGTCGGTGATCCGGACCGTTCCGCCGCGGAACCGCTGCGGGGTCTGCGCGAGCATCCGGTGCTTGAAGCTTCGTGGGATGTCGCCGGTCGGGCTGACCACCCGGTCCTGTTGCAGGGGTGGTGGGACGTCGCCCTGGAAGATGTACTTCTCCCGCTCGGGCAGGTTCTCCATCTGTTCCAGCGTCCAGCCGAAGTTCTTGGCCAGGACGTGTCGAGGGGTGTGGGCGAAGAAGTCGCTGAGCAGGAACGTGTTGTTCTCCGAGAACGCGCCGTCGTCGAAGACCAGCAGGAACTGCGCGCCGTTTTCCAACGCCTGGATGTTGTGCGGCACGCCCTGCGGGAAGAACCACAGATCGCCGGCCTTCACGTCCTCGATGAAGTTGCGGCCCTCGTGGTCGACGGCGCTGATCCGGCAGCTGCCGCTGAGCATGTACGCCCACTCCGACTGCTGGTGCCAGTGGATCTCCCGGTACGCGCCCGGCTCGAGACCGAACTGGACGCCGGACAACTGACTGGCGATCGGGAGGTCGCGGCTGGTTACCTCCCGGGTCCAGCCGCCCTTCTCCACCCGGGTGTGCGCCTGGGAGAACGAGAACTTGAGGTTGGGCACCAGCCGGCTGTCGGTCGTCGGTGGAACCAGGAGGTCCGGGTTCTGCCGCTCGAGCTCGACGTTACGGCCCGCGAAGGGGGCGGCGCCCTGGTCGCCGCGCCGCGGCTCGGGATCGCTGTTCGCCATGATCGCTGTCTCCTCACTCGGGTTGGATCGGGTGGGGCGCGGAAACGGATCCGCCCCGCAGCCGTAGCCGGGACGAGATCCCCAGCAGGGCACGCAGTCCGGGCCAGCCGTACTGGACCGCGATCGCGACCGGAACCGCCGCCGCGATCGCCACCAGCACCAGGCGGGTCCACGCCGGAGCGTGACCACCCGCCCCGGTGCCGGCATAGAGGACGAACATCAGCAGTACGATCCGGAGCCGATGCAGACCGGGAAGTTCGGTGAGCTGAGCCATGATTCGATGATCGGCACCGAACACCGCCCGTCGCATCACGTGATCGCGCCATTACCGCAGGTCAAATCCCGGACGGCATGGGCCATTCGGCGCAATCCCGCCGGTTCGTCGATCTGGTCGCCAGTACCTGCCGGTATGGCTAGGCTCGGTCGCAGGACGGCATTTCGACGCGCCTGGTAACAACCGGGGAGAACGCCATTGTCCGAATCACCCTTCAACGCCGGAACGCTCCCGGCCGACCACATCGCCGCCGATGCCGAGCTACGACGGCACCGGCTGTTCACCACCGCGGATCAGCTCCGACTCGCCGGACGCGGGATGGAGGCGCTGCACGTCCTGGCGGCGGAGATCGCCACGAGTCGCAGCGGCGAACGCCACCGCGCCCTCCTGCTCGGTCGCCTGACGCAGGTCGTGGCACTGGAGCAGCCGACCATCGCCCTCGCCGGTCTCCGGGAGGCGCTGAACCTCCGACTGGACGCCGGCAGCCGCGGCACCCTGCTTGCCCTGGTGGCAACGATCGCGGCCCGCACGGGACATCCGGACACCGATGCCCTGCTGCGCGACGCGGGCACCGCACACGCCGCGTCGGGTGACCCGGCGTCCGCTCGCCACCTCGCCCTCGGCCGGGCCGCCCGCTCGCTCGCGCACGGTGATCTGCCGGGCGCCCAGGCCGTGCTGGCGGCCCTCGACCCGGACTCCTGGGCGGCACGCGCCGACGCCCCGTCCATCCGGGCGGAACGGATCCTCGTGCAGCTCGGCCTGGGCCGGCACCAGGACGCGCGGGCCGCGACCCGCCAGGGGCCTGACGCGACCGACGTTTCACTCACCGGGCTGACCGCGCTGGACTGCCTGCGCATGGTGGCCGTGGGAGAGCTGCCCGAGGCGGCCGCGCTGGCCGTCACGACGCTCAGCTCCGGCTCGGCGGACCTCAGTAGGGAGGTGCGCGCCCTGTTGGTCGCGGTGATCGGCGAGGTCCGCTACCGCCGTGGCGAACACGACGACGCCCGCGCCATCCTTCGCACCTGCCTCGCCGAAGACCGGTGGCCCGACCGTACGATGTGGACCTTCGCGTTCTGTGTGGCGGTGCGCGACCACGCCCTCAGCGCGCCGGCCGGCCTGCTCACCAGGGTCGTCGCCGACCTGCACCGGTCGGTCCGGTCACTTCTGCCCGTGCCGCACTTCGGCCCCCGACTGGTACGCGCAGCGGTGGCGGCCGACGACACCCGGGCCGCCCGCCGGGTCACCGAACTGGTCGAGCTGGTCTCCACCCGTACTCCGGTGCCGCTGTGGCGCGCGTTGGCCGACCAGAGCCGAGGGTTGCGCGACGGCGACCCGGACGCCCTCCGGTCGGCGGTGGACAAACTGCGCACCACCGCCGCCCGGCCGGCGCTGGCCGACGCGTTGCTCGACCTCGCGAACAGCCCCCGGGCGCGATCCGGGGAGGCGCGCGATGCCGCGCACGAGGCAGCTGCCCTCTACGCCCGGATCGGCGCCCCCGGCGACCAGGCGATCGCGGACCGGCGCTACGCCGACCTCGCCGCCCGCCCGCACCGCCGGCCGTCGATCGACGAGCCGCCAAGCCAGGGCATCGACGCGCTCACCCCCGCCGAGGAGCGGGTGGCCGAGATGCTCGCCGCCGGCGCCACGAAGAAGGAGGCGGCCAGGAGCCTCTTCGTCTCCTTCCACACCGTAGACACCCAACTCCGCTCCATATACCACAAGCTGGGCATTCATAATCGGATGCAGTTGGTGCGGGCCTGGGAACGGACCAGACGATAATCAGCCGATGACCGCGCCAGCCGACCTGACCCCGCTCGCCGAAGCCGTGGAGTGCGAATTCATGCACTCCTACGAGTCGCAGGCGCCCGGGCCCACGTACACCGATCTCGGGATCGCGACCACCCGCGTCGGTGGCGGTGTCGCCCTCGCCATGCGCAACGATCCCTCCGGCGGGTACTGGAGCAAGGCCCTCGGCTTCGGCACCACCGAGCCATTCACCGTGCAAATCCTGGATCGCGTCCTCGACTTCTACCGGGAGCAGGACGTCGACCAGGCAGTGCTCCAGCTCGTTCCGTCGGTGCTGCCCGCGGGTTTCGACGAGGTCGCCGCCGCGCGCGGGCTTGAGCCGGGAAGCACCTGGATCAAGCTCGCCGCCCGACCCGAGGACGTCACCGCCGCACAGACCCGCCTGCGCGTCGCCCCGGTGCCGGCCGCCGAGGCGCAGCGTTGGGCCGACGTGCTGCTCGCCGGGTTCGGCATGCCGACCGGCGGGCTCACCGACATGCTGGCCGCGACGGTCGGCCAGCCGGCGTGGCGACCGTACGCGGCCTGGGACGACGGCGAACTGGTTGCGGGCGGCAACCTGTTCCTGCACGGCGAGGCCGCGTCGCTCAACGCCGCCGCGACGGCCTCCGGCCACCGCGGCCTCGGGGCGCAGTCGGCGCTGATCGCCGCCCGCGCCCGAGCCGCCGCCGAGGCGGGTTGCCGGTGGCTGTTCGCCGAGACCGGCAAGCCCGCGCCCGGTCAGCAGAACCCCTCGCTGAACAACCTGCGCCGGGCCGGGCTGGTGCCGCTCTACGAACGCCGCAACTGGGTCTGGCGAGCAGCTTCCTGAACCCGCCCGCCGGGGTCACTTCTCGCTGTCGAGCAGCGCCATCATCGCGGTCGCGTACCGCTGGCCGGAGGCGGCGCCGGCCGGCACGGCACGCTCGATCTCGTCCAACGCGTCCTGGTCGAGCACCACGTCGACCGCGGCCAGCGACTCGGTCAGCCGGTCGCGCCGCCGCGCCCCGACCAACGGCACGATCTGTTCGCCCTGCGCCGCCACCCAGGCGATCGCCACCTGACTCGTGGTCGCCCCCAGCCGCTGCGCGACCCGGCCGAGCGCCTCCACCAGGCGCAGGTTGGCGGCCAGGTGCTCGCCCTGGAACCGGGGGCTGTTCGCCCGGAAGTCCGTGCCGGTCAACGCACGGTCCGCCGACCAGTGGCCGCTGAGCAGACCTCGGGACAGCACCCCGTAGGCGGTCAACCCGATGCCCAGCTCCCGCAGCGTCGGCAGGATGGTGGCCTCCGGGCCACGGGACAACAGCGAGTACTCGATCTGGACGTCGCTGATCGGCGCCACGGCCGCGGCCCGGCGGATGCTGTCCGCGCCCACCTCGGAGAGCCCGATGTGCCGGATGTAGCCGGCCTGCTGCATCTCCAGTAGCGCGCCCACGGTCTCCTCGATCGGCACCTGCGGGTTCAGTCGCGACGGCCGGTAGATGTCGATGTGGTCGGTGCCCAACCGCCGCAGCGAGTACGCCAGCCGGTCCTTCACCGCCGCCGCCGACACGTCGTACGGTGCCGCCTGGAACCCGCCGTCCGGTGTCCGACGTGCGCCGAACTTCACGCTGAGCACCACCTCGTCACGGCGACGCTCCCGCAGCACCCGGCCGATCAGCAGCTCGTTGTGACCCGACCCGTAGAAGTCCGCGGTGTCGATCAGGTTGACACCGGCGTCGATCGCCGCGTGCAGCGTCGCGATGCTCTCCGCCTCGTCGGCCGGCCCGTACAGGTCGGACATGCCCATCGCGCCGAGCCCGATGGTCGACACTTCCGGCCCGGAGGCACCCAACCGTCGCCGTCGTAGACCCGTCATGTCCCTCGTCTCCTTCGGTCGTCGTCGCGGTGCGTCGTGGTGTCCGGGCACCGCGTGTACGCTGTGTCCATATAACCAGCAAGTAGACATCGTGTCCATATAACCGGGAGGACCAGTGACCGAGCTCACGCCGGATGCCCAGACGCCAGTGCGCCGTGGTCGCGGCCGGCGTCCCGCAGATCAGGTACGCGCGGAGATCCTCACGGCCGCCGGTCAACTCCTGCTGGCCGAGGGCATGGCCGGCTTCACCATCGAGAAGGTCGCGGCCCACGCCGGAGCCAGCCGGATGACCATCTACAAGTGGTGGCCCTCCAAGGGCGCGCTCGCCCTGGACGGCTACTTCACCGTCGTCGCGCCCACCCTGGCCTTCGCCGATACCGCCGACATCGTCGCCGACCTGACCAACCAGCTCGTCGCCTTCGTCCACCTGGTGCGGGACACCACCGCCGGGCGGGTCATCAGCCAACTCATCGGGCAGGCGCAGACCGACCCGGAACTGGCCGCCGCCTACCGCGAGCGCTACTCCGGCCCCCGTCGGGCCCTCGCCGTCGAAACCCTCACCCGGGCCATGGCCCGGGGGCAGCTACGCGCCGACATCGACCCCGAATCCGTCGTCGACCAACTCTGGGGCGCCTGCTACCACCGGCTTCTCATCGCCGACCTGCCGCTCACCGAGGACTTCGCCCGCACCCTCGTCGACAACCTCATCCGCGGACTTCGCTGACCGGCCGCTGGAATCACGCCGTCTGCCGGTCCGCCGGGTCGAGCCTTCGTCGGCGCCTCAGCAACTCGACGAAGCGACGCGCGGCGGGGCTGGCCGCCTCTCCCGTCGGAAACACGAAGTCCAGTTGGCGCTCCAGGCGCAGGTCGGCAAGCGGGATCAGCCGGACGCCGAGCTGGCGTCGATAGCGCGCGAAGTCCAGCCCGGCGGGCACCAGAGAGATGCCGACACCGGCGTCGACCAGGTCGAGCACGCTGGTCCACTCGTTGACCTCGCAGACGACCCGCCGCGTGAGGTTCGCGGCCTGGAAGGTCCGGTCGACCAGCACCCGGACCGCCCAGTCGGCGGGTGTCTCCACGAACCGTTCGCCGTCCAACTCGGCCAGCCGGACCGCGTGCCTGCCGGCCAACGGATGGTCCTCGGCGCACGCCAGCACCACCGGGTCGGAGATCAACCGAAGGGCCGCCAACCTGCTGGTATGCGGAGCGGAGAGCAGCGCGCAGTCCAGCTCGCCATGCTCCACCATCTCCAGCATGCGCTGCGTCGCGTCCTGTTTGACGACGATGGTCACCCCCGGATAGGCATGGGCGAACTCCGCCAGCCAGGTGTTGAAGGGCAGCGTGTGCCCCACGCTGCTGATCGTTCCGATTCGCAGTCGTCCGGAAAGTGAGCCCTCGACGTCCTGTACGGCCTGGCGGGCCGCAGCCGCCGCCTCCAGGGCGCGCCGGGCCGCCCCGACGAGCGCCTCACCCGCCGCGGTCAGCCTTACCGGCCGTGTCCCCCGGACGAACAGCAGTGCCCCGACGTCCCGCTCCAGCGCCCGGATGGACGTCGACAATCCGGACTGCACGATCAGCTCTCGTGCGGCTGCCCGGGTGAAGCTCCGCTCCTCCGCCAGGGCGACGAAGTGCCGCAGGTTTCGCAGTTCCACGAGAGCGTTATTTCCCGTAGAGATGCAAACCATCTCCACCATGTGCGCCGGACCTGAATAGGCCCCGACCAGGCCATCTGTTGTGAGTGGCAGGACCGGCAACGCCTGTAGCCGGCACAGCCGTTCAGAAGTGGAGTCGTACCATGTCTGTTTTTCCCACCCACGAAGGCCGGGTCGCGGTCGTCACCGGCGCCGCCCGCGGCATCGGCCAGGCCATCGCCCGCCACCTGGGCGAACGAGGCGCGACCGTCGTCGCGATCGACCTCGCAGACCCGATGGAGACGGTGGAACTGATCATCAGCGGTGGCCACACCGCGATCGGCCTCACGGCCGACGTGTCCGACCCGGAGCAGACGGCGGCCGTCGGCACCCAGATCATCCGCCGATTCGGAAGGGTAGACATCCTCGTCAACAACGCGGGGATCTTCCCGTTCCGGGACATCGCCGATCTCGATTACGCGACCTGGCGGCACGTCCTCGCGGTAAACCTCGACTCGCAGTTCCTCATGGTCAAGGCCATTCTTCCGGCCATGAAGGAAGGCGGGTGGGGCCGGATCGTGAATCTGACCTCCAACTCGATCGCGACCACGAGCCCGGGGCTGTCGCACTACATGGCGAGCAAGATGGGCGACATCGGCTTCACCCGGGGCCTGGCCAACGACCTCGCGCCGTTCGGCATCACCGTCAACGCGGTGGGCCCGACCCTGACCATCACGCCCGGCGTCCTCCAGGTCCACTCGAAGGAGACCCTGGCAGCGGTCGCGGAGGCTCAGGCGATCAAGCACAACGGCCAGCCGGACGACCTGGTGGGCACCATCGCGTTCCTCACCAGCGACGACGCCAGCTTCATCACCGGCCAGACGGTCATGGCCGACGGAGGTCTCGCCCGTTGACCACGTGCGATCCGCTCACCCATCCGCGAGCGCCACCGGCCACCGGTGGCGCTCGCCCTGCCGGCGGTCACCGCGCAGGGTGGCCCGGTGTACGACCCGTCGCACGCTGCCTCGGCCCAGGCCGCCCCACAACATGAAGATCATGTTCAATCGATGCTAACGTCATTGATCGATGCGTATGCGATCGTCAGTCTCGCCCGGCCGGCACCGCCCGCCGAGGTGAGGATGCCCCTCCACTTCGACCTGCTCGGGCCGCTGACAGTGTCCCGAGACGGCCGACCGGTCGCCCTCGGCTCGACGAAACAGCAGCTGGTGCTGGTCGCTCTGCTGCTCCGCCCGGGTGAGGCGATCTCCGCGAACGAGCTGATGACGATGGTGTGGGGCGACCAGCCCCCCGCCTCGGCCGCCGCGAACCTGCGCACCTACCTGCGGGGGCTGCGCCAGGCACTCGACTGCGCCGCGGGCGAGAGCCGCCGGATCCTCACCACACCGGGCGGCTACCTGCTTCGTGTGGAGCCGGACGAGCGGGACGTGGACCGGTTCGACGCGGCGGCGGCGCGCGGACGGGCAGCGCTGGCCGCCGGCGACCCGGCGGCGGCGCAGCCGGAGCTGGCCCTCGCCCTCGGCATGTGGCGGGGGCCGGCGTTCGCCGGGCTGCCGCTGCCCCGGCTCCTCACCGGCCGGGTCGCGCGGATCACGGAGCGGCGGTTGCTGACCGAGGAGGACCACGCCGCAGCGCGGCTCGCGCTCGGCGAGGCGGCCCAGGTGATCCCCCGGTTGCGGGCGCTACTCGACCGTCACCCGCTGCGGCAACGGGCCTGGGCCCAGCTCATGACCGGTCTCTACCAGATCGGCGACATCGCCGGGGCGCTGGCAGCGTTTCAGCAGGCCAGACGGGTGCTGGCCGAGGAAACCGGTATGGACCCGGGCCCCGAGCTGACCCGGTTGCACGACGACATCCTGCACCACCGTCTTGGCCAGCAGGCAGCGACGACCGGGCCGGCGGACGACGCGTCGGCCGGCGCGGCACCGGGCCGCCCTCAGCAACTGCCACTGGCCCTGCCCGGTTTTGTCGGGCGCAGCGCCGAACTCGACCTCCTCGACGCAGCCCTCGGCGCCCGGCCCGAGCGACCCGCCACCGTGGACATCGTCACCATCAGCGGCATGGCCGGCGTGGGCAAGACGACGCTCGCGCTGCACTGGGCCCATCGGGCCGCCGACCGCTTTCCCGACGGCCAGTTGTACGTCAACCTCCGCGGCTACGACGACGCGGACGCGGTGTCCCCCGCCGACGCCCTGGTCGACTTCCTCGAGGCGCTCGGCGTACCGGTCGGCCGCATCCCCAGCAGCGTCGACGCTCGGGCCGGGCTGTACCGCAGCCTGCTGGCCTCGCGTCGGATGCTCGTCGTCCTCGACAACTCGCGCAACGCCGACCAGGTGCGGCCGCTGCTGCCCGGCGTGGGCCAGTGCGCGGTCCTGGTGACCAGCCGCGATCAGCTCAGCAGCCTCGCCGTGGCCGAGGGCGCCCGACCGTTGACGCTGGAGGTGCTGACGGCCGCCGAGTCGACGAGGCTGCTCCGCAGTCGGCTGGGTGACGACCGGGTGACCGCGGAACCGGCGGCGACCAGCGAGGTGATCGAGTCGACCGGTCGCCTCCCGCTTGCCCTGTCCATCGTGGCGGCCCGGCTGACCGCCCGGTCCACCTTCCCGATCGAGGCCGTCGCGGCCCAACTACGGCCGTCGGAATCCCGGTTGGAGCAGCTGGCCGACGGGGACGTCCGCCGGATTTTCTCCTGGTCGTACCGGGCGCTGAGCACCGAGGCGGCCCGCCTGCTGCGCCTGCTGGGCCTGCACCCGGGCCCAGACCTGACCGGAGACGCCGCCGCCGCGCTGCTCGGCCGCCCCCGGGCGGCCGTCACCCCGCTGCTGAAGGAACTGACCCGGCTGCACCTGCTGACCGAGCACCTACCCGAGCGGTACGCCCTGCACGACCTGCTCCGGTCGTACGCGGCCGAACTGGCCCAGGCATCCGACCTGGCCGAGGAGCGACAGGACGCCGCGCGCCGGATGTACGACCACTACCTGCACAGCGCGCACCCCGGCGCGGTGTTGCTCCAGCCGACCTGGGCACCCATCGAGCTGGAACCACAGATACCGGCGAACGTGCACGTGCCGATGCCCGACCGGGTCGTCGCCGCGGCCTGGTTCCACGCCGAGCACCCCGTTCTGCTGCGGGTGCTGCGTCAGGCCGCGGAGACCGGCTTCGAGCGGTACGCCTGCCAGCTCGCCTGGGCCCTGGCCGCGTACCTCGCACCTCGTGGCATGTTCCAGGAGCAGCTCGCGGCCCAGCAGGCGGCGCTCGCGGCGGCGCAGCGGATCGGCGACGTCCGGGCGCAGGCGCAGGCCAGCCGGATGCTCGCCCGCGCGCTCATGCGGCTCGGCGATCAGCACGCGGCCGAGCACCACGTACAGCGGGCGCTCGAACTGTACGAGCAGCTTGAGGACCTGGACAGCCTGGCGCTGATCCTGCGCCAGTACACCGAGCACTGCACCCAGTACGGCCGGCTGGACGAGGCGCTCAAGCACAGCGCCGAGGCGCTGCGGGTCTCGCAGCTCATCGGCAACCGGTACGCCGAGGCGCGCGCGCTGAACGTCAAGGGCTACCTGCACGCCCTGACCGGCGACTACCACCAGGCCGTCGTCGACTGCGCCGACGCGCTGGCCCAGCAGGAGGCGATCGACGATCGCGTCGGGCAGGCCGCGACGTTGGACAGTCTGGGCTTCGCGTACCACCGACTCGGTGACCCGGCCAGGGCGGCGGTCTGTTACGAGCAGTCCGTCCAACGCTTCCAGGAATCGGCCAACCGGTATCACGAAGGGCTGACCCTCGTCCGGCTCGGCGAGGCGCGCGAGGCGATGGCAGACCCTCCGGCCGCCGCCGAGGCATGGCAGCGGGCCATCCGGATCTACGACGACCTGGGCGACCCGGCCGCCGACGTGGTGCGACAGCTGCTGGCACGCGTCGCGCCCGGACACCCCGGCCCGGTGACCCCGTCTCAGTGAGAGCCGGCTACCGCGGCCGGGCGGTCTGGAGCTGGTCGCGGATCAGCGCCTCGTAGTAGCGCCCGTGCGCGATCAGCTCGTCGTGCGTGCCCTGCTCCACCAGGGAGCCCTCCTCCATCACACCGATCAGGTCCGCGTTGAGCACGGTGCTCAACCGGTGCGCGATGACGATCCTGGTGCACGACAACGCCGAGAGGACGTCGTCCACCCGACGCTCGGTGACCACGTCCAGGTGGCTGGTCGCCTCGTCGAGCAGGAGCAGCGGCGGGTTGTGCACGAGGGCGCGGGCGAGGGCCAGCCGTTGCCGCTGGCCGCCGGAGAGCCCTCCGCCGCCCTCGGTGAGTCGTGTCTCGTACGCCATCGGCATCGCCATGATCTCGTCGTGGATCTGCGCGCGCTCGGCGGCGAGAACGACCTCGTCGTAGGTCGCCGACGGGTGGCCGAGGGAGATGTTGTCGCGGACAGATCCGGCGAACAGGGCGGGTTCCTGGGTGACCATGCCACACCAGCGGCGCAGCTCGCGGAAGTCGAGGTCCTGGAGCAGACGCCCGTCGAAGCGGACCTCGCCCTCACTGGGCACGTACAGCCCGATGATCGTCTTGGCGAGCGTCGTCTTACCCGAACCGGTCCGTCCGACCAGCGCCACCTTCGCGCCGGCCGGAATGGAGAGGTCGACTCCGCGTACGGCCCAGGCGGCGTTGGCGCTGTAGCGCATGCCGACCCCGCTCAGCGTCACCTGCCCCGAGATGCGGCCCGGTGGCTGGGACGTGGACCGGTCCTGCTCGGCGGCCTCGTCCATCACGTCCCGGATCCGTTCCAGGTGGGTGCCGACCGTCTGTAGCTGGCGGGCCGTGTTGACCAGGCCCATCAGCGGGGTGAGCACGGCCGCGGCGAGGGCGTTGAGCGCCAGCATGGTGCCCAGCGACATCGCGCCGGCGACGACCTGGTGCGCGCCGACCCACAGCAGGAGCAACGGCGAGCCCATCCGGAACACCCCGAGCGTCGCCTCCAACCCGGTCTCCAGCTGACGGCGGTGCAGCGAGGCGAACTGCCGGGTCTGGAACAGCCCGGACCAGCGGCCGAGGACCTGCTGCTCGGCGCCCATCGCCTTCACCGTCTCGGCGCCGGCCAGCACCTCGACGGCGTAGTTCTGCTCCTCGGCCTGCGCGGCGATGTCGCGATGCGTGCGTTCCCGCATGGCCCGGTACGTCGCCACGATCGCGCCGAGTTGCAGCAGACCCAGGCCCAGCACCAGCCAGGCGTAGAGCGGGGTGAACGCAAGGAGCATGCCGATGTAGACGACGACGAACAGTCCGTCGAGGACGAGCGACATGGTCTGGCTGGTGACCAGGTCGCGGATGACGGTGTTGCTGGACATCCGCATCAGCAGGTCGCCGCTGCTGCGCAGTTGGAAGTACGAGTACGGCAGGGCGAGCAGGTGGTCGAAGAAGCGCCGCATCATGGTGTCGTCCATGCGGGCGTGCAACACGTTGAGAGCGACACCTCGGGCGTAGGTGCCCACGCCCTGGGTGGCCAACAACAGGAGCATGCCGAGGCCGAGAACGGTCAGGGCTTCGACCTGACCCTTCCCGATCACCGTGTCGACAGCGAACTTGGTGATCAGCGCCGGCAGCAGCACCGCGAGTTGGAGCAGCAGCGAGACGACCAGGACCAGGGCGAGCAGCGGACGGGAGAAGGTCAGCATGCTGCGGGCGAACCGCAGCGAGGCCAGCCGCCCTGGACTGGGGCGGCGCTCGAACTCCTCACCGGGGGTGAGTTCGATGGCGATGCCGGTGAATCCCTCGCCGAACTCCTCGCGGCTCATCCGCCGCCGGCCCATCCCCGGGTCGACGACGACGGCGCCGCGTCGGTCCCACCGCTCCAACACCAGATAGTGCCGGAAGTTCCAGTGCACGATCGCGGGCAGCCGCAGCTGCGGCAGTCCGTCGAGGTCGACGCTGACACCCCGGGCCCGCATGCCCGTCCGGCGGGCGAGCTGGGTCATCTGCAACGCCGTGGCACCGTCGCGGCCGATGCCCAACTGCTCGCGGCACTCGGCGACGGAGGTCCACCGCCGGTAGGAGCTGAAGACCATCGCCAGGCACGCTGCGCCGCATTCGGTAGCGCTCATCTGGAGCATGATCGGCACCCGGCGGCGCTGTCGCAGCCAACTCAGCGTCATCGGAGGACCCCCTCAACGCCCGGCACCAGCTCCAGCAGGGTGGGGTTGGCGACCACGAGACTGAGCCGGCCGAAGGTCTGCTTCGTCTCGCCGGAGAGCAGGACGATGGTGACCGGCCGGGCCACCTCCGCCGGGATGTTCCAGCGCCGAGCTGCGGCGTCGTCGACGACGACCTCGGCCCGCACGACCCGCAGGGTCGCCCGTCCGCCCTCCTGGACCAGGGTGACCTCCGTGCCCTGCGCCGGCTCGGGGTCGAGACGTCCGGCGAACATGGAGACCAGATTCGACCCGTCGGCACCGATCGCGGCGCCGTCGACAGTGCGCGGCACCCGCATGAACGCCGCGAAGCCCAGGCCGATCAGCAGCAGCACTGCGAGCGCGACCAGCGGCCGTCCGGAGGACCGGATCGGGCTCCGTGCTGGGCCGTCGTGCACGCCACCGCGGTAGGTCGCCAACGCCTGCGGACGGTACGGCCAGACCTGCTGCTCAGCCACGCGGGTCACCGCCCACCGCCGGAACGGGAGGCTCGACCAGCAGGATCGACGGAACCCGGGCCGGCAGGGCCAGGCGCAGCAGGTTGTAGCCGATGCCGGCGATGCCGCTCATCAGGCCGGGAGTCTCCGCGCCGAGTGGAACCCCACACAGCCAGCCGTCCCGGTCGATGTAGTCCAGGATGCTGGCGGCCACCAGCTCGGCCTGCCGGGCGGCGTCCTCGTCCCCGCGGACCCGGGCGGCGGCCAGCAGGGCCTCGACGTTGCCGAGGTCGCCGTGGCAGATGCTGTGGTTGCCGGTGCCCGTGATGACCTCACCGGTCAGGCCGAACCGCAGCATGCCGGTGCTGGCGTCGGAGAGGTCGCGGTCGAGCAGTTCGTGGTCGTCGACGTAGCCGGCCAGGTCGGCGCGGGCGAGCGCGATGCCGGGCCCGCCGTGGCACCACGCGACCATGGAGTACCGCTCCGGCGTGGTGTCGCGCAGGTCGAGCCAGCACATGTGCTCCGGGTCGAAGGCCGAGCGTTCGTAACGCATCGCTCCCTCGACCAGGGGCAGGTGGTCGCGGTTGCCGAGGGCCCGGTCCAGCCGGGCCAGGGCGACCGCGATGCCGGACCCACCGTGTGAGAAACCCGCAAGTGGCCGGCTCGGGTTCACCGCGCCCGCCCAGCCGATCCCGTCGCCAGCCGGCTCGGCCTTGTCCGCCAGGATCCGGGCGAACGTGCGGGCCGCGTCGAGGATCGGCTCCGACGGCCGTGCCGCGTGCAGCGCCAGCAGCGCGAGGATCGCTCCGGCCGCGCCGCTGATCACGTCGTACGCCTCGTCCTGCGGCGCGAGCTGCAGCAGGACGGGCACGATGCGTCCGGCGGCGTCCAACAGGTCGTCGCGCTGCCACAGGGCGCCCAGGTGACTCAACGCGTACAGCGGCCCGCCCAGCTCGTTGAAGGCGCCGACGGTGAAGTTCTCCAGGCTCTCCGCCGGCGTCTCGTCGAGCAGGTCGATCTGACGTACCAGCATGCCGGCGGCGACCTCGGCCGCGCTGCGGAAGCGCTGCTCGCCGCTGACCTCGCCGAGGTAGCCGAGGAACAGCGCGATTCCGGACAGCCCGCTGTAGAGGTCGATCCCGACCGGGCCGAGCTGCCAGATCTTGTCGGCCACCAGGGTGTGCCCGAGCCAGGCGATCGAGTCCTCGCCGGTGTCGGCGGTCAGCAGCAGCCGGTCGCCGGCAGCGCACGCGGCGGCGATGAACCGGTCCACGTCGGCGGGAACGGTGGCGGCGTTGACCTGGTACTCCGACCACTGCCCCTGACTCTCCACGCCCATCGTCAGCGCCGCGAGCGAGCTGCGCAGGATCCAGGTCTGCTGGGCCAGGTGCGTTTCGGAGAGGGCGCCAATGCGCTGCCGCGACCGCTCCAGGCCGCTGGTGGGCAGCACCCCGGCGACCACCGAGCCGTCTCCGGCGACGAAGTCGTGCGAGGCGGGCGTCGTGCTGAAGAAGGGGATGTCGCCGCGGCTCAGCTGTGCCTGCTCGGCGGTGGCGATCCGGGCCTCGGCTCCGGGCCACTCCTCCTGCAACCAGAGGAAGCTGAAGAACCGCTCGCGGTCCAGCGCGTTGCGCAGCAGGTCGGGGTGGCGGCTCTCCTGCAGCAGCTTGCCGTAGGTGCGGGTGGCGCGCAGGATCACGCGTACCTCGTCACCGGCGAACGCGGCCACCGGCCCGTCCGGTGCCAGGAGTTCGTCGCGGTGGCGGTGCAGCAGCCGGTAGGTCTGCTCGAACCCGGCCATGATGTCGGCGCTGAAGTCGAGGGTGTGGTGTGCCGCGTCGCTCAGGCTGGGAAGGTTCTGCCCGCCGCCCATCTCGATCCGTTTACGGACCAGGCGCATCTCGTCGGTGCCGGACTCCTCCCAGGTGGCGACCGGGGTGGGCGTGAGCTGCCCGGCGGTGCCGGCCAGGCCGCTGAAGTCGACGCCGCCGACACCGTCGTCGTCCTGGTAGATGATGGGCCGGGGCAGGAGCCCGACCTCCAGGACCGACTCCCGCATCGTCCGGAACGACTCCGCCGAGACGCCGATCTGCTGGTCTGTCTGCTCGCCCTGCGGGTGGAAGAGGGCTTCCAGGTCGACCAGCATCGGGTGCTCACCGGCGGCGATGATGTTCTCCAGGTGGAAGTCGACGGCCGCGAGGCTGTGCAGCAACGCCAGGTAGCTGCCCTGCCGGGTGTAGAAGCGGCGCAGCGCGTCGTGATCGGCGCAGGGCCCGGCGGTGACGAACTCCGACCAGCCGTAGTCATCGCGGTCGAGCACCCACATGGTGCGCAGCGACGGTTGCGCGCCGCGCGTGTTGAGCCAGTCCAGCAGGTGCTGGAAGTGCAGCTCGACCTGCAATCCCCGGGGCTTGTAGACGGCGCGGGCGCCGTTGGCGAAGCGGACGAACCCGACCGAGCGGCCACCGCGGTGGGAGTCACCGGCGCCGAACGACACCTCTGTGACGCTGCCCAGCTCCGCCGGGTCGCCCAGCCGGGCGGTCAGCGCGGTGGCGTCCGCGGTGAGGCGCTGGGCGAACTCGACCCGGGCGTCCACCCAGTTGTCGATGAGGATGGTCGCGTCCCGGGCCAGCACCGGGTACTCCATCAGGACGTCGAGCGTGTACTTCGGGTCGCGCAGCCGCCGGGCGAAGTCCTGGAAGCGCTGCTGCGAGGTCTCCCCCTCCAACTGTCCCTGCAACCGCAGGACGTTGAGTTCCAGCACGAGCACCCGGCCGACGAGCAGGTTGATCGCCCCGTAGGGCGGCTCGCAGAGTTGGTCGGCGAGCAGGTCGGCGTCCAGGTGTGGTCCGGGCGTCTCCGCGCAGGCCGCGTGCACCGCCTCGCGTACCCGGCGTACGCCGTCGTCCACCAGCGGTCGCACCAACTCGACGAACGCGGCGTGCGGGTGCGGCTCGTGGTGGTGGTCATGGTCATGCTCGTGGTCGTGCCCGTGGTGGTCAGTGTCAGCGGTCTCGCCCGGCCGGTGGTTGCGCCAGGCGCGCTCGATGGTGCGCACGTACTCCGGGATGTCGGCGAACCTGCTGCGGACCGTTTCCGGCGTCTCGCCCAGCACCCTGGTCAGCGTGGGCTCGTCGAGGTCGAGGGCGTCGAGCCAGCTCTCGAACAGGTCCGTGTCACCGGCGAAGACCGGTTCGTTCTTCCACCGATCGAGCCGGAGCCGCCCCCGGTCCTCGTCCACCGAGCCGGTCGGCGCCGCACCGCCGAGCCTCTCCGGCAGGGAGTACGCCAGGTACCAGCAGGGGTTCGAAACGTCCACCGGGTCGTGACCGGGCAGGTGCGACTGCGTCATCGGGGATGCTCTCTCTCGCGCAGCGGTCGGGTCTCGCGGGGGGACGGTGCCCGGACACCTCAGGCGTCCGGGCACCGCCGGTGGAGCGGATGGATCAGGCGGTGCACAGACCGCAGGTCGACTGCGTCTGGCAGGTGCCACAGGTGGTTCCGCCGCACGTCGCGCCACAGGAACCGCACGGGGTCTCCCGGGCGGTGAAGCCGCCGCAGCAGCCGAGGGTCCAGAGGCCCTCGGTGCGCGCGCCGGCGATGTGTGCGAGGACGTCGTCACCGAGCTCGACCACGCCGCAGGGGTGCTCCGGCAGCGCCGCCAACTGCTCGGCGGAAAGACTCGCCCGGTACTCGGGGTCCTTCCAGGCTTGCACAATGTTCATTAAGGGCTCTCCTCAGAGGATTCGGGATGCGCTGGCGAGAGAACACAGGTGTGGAGGACGGACCGCGTCCTCTCGCCGAGGTGGATCGATCAGCCGCAGCAGCCGACGGTGAACGCCGCGCAGGTGCCGTTGCAGAAGGTGCCGTTGAAGGAGAAGCAGCCGGCGGCCCCGGTGACCACGGTGATCGTGGGAGTCGGGGTCCACGTGCCGCCGTCGGCCCCGTCGAGCTCCTGGTCGTTCAGCTCGACGAAGCCGGCCGGGTTCGCCGGCAGGCTGGCACGCTCCTCGTCGCTGAGCGACGCCCGGTAGACCGGGTCCTTCCACGCCCTGATGTAGTCCATCTGAAACTCCGATCTATCGGTGGTGAAGTGCGATACCTGGATGGGCCTCCACGGGCGGAACCGTAGGTCCGCGCTATGGCAGATCGATGGCACCGCGATGGTCGGTCGGCGGTTCCAGCAGCAGCACCGACGGCACACCCGCCGGGTCGGCCCAGCGCAGGAGGGCGTAGCCGATGCCGGCCAGGCCGCTCATCAGCCCGGGTGTCTCCACGCCCCGCGGCACGCCGCACCGCCAGTCGCGGTTCTCGATGTCCGTGACGGCCGCCGCCGCGATCGCGGCGGCGCGCTGGGCCGCCCCGTCGTCGCCGAGGGCTCGCGCGGCGGCCAGCGCCGCCTCGGCGTTGCCGAGGTCCCCGTGGCAGATCGAATGGTTGTGCAGCAGGTTGCCCGGCTTCAGCGTCGCCGTCAGGGCACGCCGCAGGTCGTCGCGCAGCAGCGCGCCGCCGGTGGCGTAGCCGAGCAGTTCCGCCCGTGCCATCGCGACGCCGGCCGCTCCGTGGCACCAGGCGACCATGGAGTCGCCCTCCGGCGTGTCCGGGCGTAGGTCGCGCCAGTTGCCTGTCGCCTCGTCGTACACCGTGCGTTCGTAGCGCAGCGCCGCGTCCACCGTGTCGCGATGCTCGCGTGTCCCGGCGTACCGGTCCCAGCGGGCCAGGGCCGTCGCGATACCGGACGCACCGTGGGAGAACCCCGCCAGCGGCGCCTCGGCGTAGAGGGTGCCGCACCAACCGACCCCGTCGCCCACCGGCTGCGCGCCGGTGAGCACGTGCCGGGCCAGCGTCCGGGCGCCGTCGAGCAGGCTGGGGTCACCGGTGACCTGGTGCAGCGACAGCAGGGCCAGCAGCCCGCCGGCACTGCCATTGATGATGTCGTACTCGCGGCTCTCGGTGGCGTGCGAGACCATCGACGCGGCCAGGCCCACGGCGGTGTCGACCAGGTCGGCGCGGTCCAGGACAGCGGTGAGGTGGCTCATTGCGTACACCGAACCGCCCAGGTGGTCGAAGCCGCCGACGCCCGCGGTCCCGGCCGGGCCGGCGAGCCAGCTCTGCGCCTCGCGGAGCATCATCGTGGCGGCCCGGTCGGCGGCCTGTCGGTAGGTCGCGTCGCCGGTGACGTCTGCCAGCCGGGCGAGGAACAGGGCGATGCCGCTGATGCCGTTGTAGAGGTCCATGGCGCTCGGGCCGAGCATCCACACCTTGTCGGCGATCAGGCTCAGGCCCAGCCAGCAGATCCGGTCGTCCTCGGCGAGCGCGGTCGCCAGCAACCGATCCCCGATGACGCGCGCCGCGTCGACGAAGCGCTCAGGTGCGACCGCCGGGGGCGCAACAGTCGAGGGCACGACCTTCGCGGGTACGACCGGCGGCGGCAGCACCACCACGCCCGGGCGGTTCGGTGGACGCCACCGCGACGGGTCCCCCATGATCAGCGCGGTGAGTGAAGCTTCGATGATCCAGCTCTGCTGGGCCAGGTGGTCCTCGGACATGCCCACCAGTCGGTCGCGGACCGCGTCCAGCCCGGTCTGGAGCAGTGCTCCCGGCACCACCGTGCCATCGCCACCGGTGAGGTCCGTCGACGACGGTGTGGTCACGAAGATCGGCACGTCGCCGGCGTACATCTGGGCCAGCTCCGCGGCGATGAGGAGGTTGCGGTGCTCGCGGTGCTCATGCCCGGCCCACAGGTTCTCGAGGTACCGGTCCCGGTCCAACGCGTCTCGCAGCAGGTCTGGGTGCTGCGTCTCGGCGAGCAGCCGAACGTACGACTCGGTGGCACGCAGGACCACCCGCACCTCGTCGTGCGCGAACGCCGCCACCGGGCCGGACGGCCCCAGCAACTCGTCCCGGTGTCGCAACAGGATCCGGTAGAGCGTGCGGTATCCGTCGCCGATCTCGGGCGCGAACTCCGTCACGTCCAGGCGCTGCTCGCCCAGGGTGGGCAGGTTTCCCGAACCGGGCAGCAGCACCCGCCGCCGATCCAGGCGCATCTCGTCGGTGCCGAACCCGTCCCAGACCGTGACCGGCCGGGCGGTCAACTGCCCGCCGGCCCCCGACATCCCGCTCATGTCGAACTGGTTGACCTGGTTGCCCTCGGTCCAGACCACGGGTGCCGGCAGCAGCCCGACCGTGACGACCGACCTGCTCATCAACTCGACGCCGACGCTCTGCAGGTAGCCCGCCTGGTCGCCGACCGGCCGTTCCCACTGCCAGTTGTGCAGCATCGCCTCCAGATCGATGAGCATCGGGTTCTCACCGGAGGCGATCACGTTCTCCAGATGGAAATCCGTCGCGCCGAGGGCCTGCAACAGGGCCAGCAGCGCACCCTGCCGCCGATGGAACCGGCCGAGGGCGTCCCGGTCGGCACAGGGTCCACTCTCGACGAACTCCGTCCACCCGTACACCTCGCGGTCGACGACCCAGAACGTGCGCAGCACGGGGTCCGCACCGCGCTCGTTCAGCCAGGCCAGCAGGTGTTGGAAGTGGCCGTCGACCTGAAGACGCCGGGGCTTGTACATCACCCGGGCGCCGGTCGCGAAGCGGACCACCGCCACCGAGCGACCGCCCCGATGGCTGTCGCCCGCCCCGAAGCTCACCTCGGCCAGGTCCCCGAGCGAGTCCGGCCCGCCGCACCGGTCGGCCAGCTCCGCGTAGTCGGCGACGACGCGCTCGGCGAACTCCAGCCGGCTGGCCTCCCAGTTCTCGACGACCCGCACCAGATCCCGGGCCAGCACGGGATATTCGCGCAGCAGGCGCAGCGCGTGCTGCGACTGCCCCAACCGGTGGAGGAAGTCGTGGAAGCGCTCGTGCGGGTTGCTTCCGGACAGCTCGCCCCGGATCCGCAGCACGTTGAGTTCCAGCGCCATCGTCCGGGCCACCAGCATGTTGACGGTGTCGAGCGGCCCCGGGCCCAGCCGCGTGGTCAGCGCCTCGGCGGACAGGTGCGGGTGGCCGTCGACCAACGCCGCCACCCGCGCGCCCAACCGTTCCAGCGCGGCGGCGATCAGTGGCGCGACGAGCACCGCGAATCCCGCGGCGTCATCGTGTCCCGCCGCGCCGTGACCGGGCGCCACCGCGGCGGCCGGATGTCGCCGCGCGGCCTCGACCAGCCGACGGGCGTAATCCGGTGCCGTGTCGAACCGGGCCCGGACGGTCTCGGGCGGCTCGCCCAGGACCCGGATCAGACCGGCCTCGTCGAGCCGGTGCTGGGCCAGCCGCCGCTGGATCAGGTCGGGCCGCCTCGTGTGGACCGGCTCGTCCAGCCACATCTTCAGCCGGATCCGGCCGAGATCCTCGTCGACGGGGCCGGTCGGCGCCGCGCCGGTCAGCCGCTCCCGCAGGGAGTGACCCAGAAACCATCCGGCGTCCCCCGGCTGCACCGGGGCAAGGCCGTCGTCCATCTGCTCCGCCTCACCGCGCGGCGTCGCCGCGCATCACGTGGTGGTGGCCGCCCGTGCCCGGGCGGGTCCTTCGAGAAAACGGCCCGGCACCGAAGGCGGGCCCAGGTCGCCGCGCAACATCGAGGTGTACGCGGCGAGCAGCGCCGGGGTCGGCTCGACGCCCAACTCGGTCGCCAGGCGGGTACGGAAAGCGCCGAACACGTCCATCGCCTCGCCCTGCCTGCCGGTCTGGTACAGGGCGGTCATCAGCATGATCGCCAGCCGTTCCCGCAGGGGATACTCCGTCTGCAACGCGATGAGCGCGGGGATCGCCCGGTGGCAGTCGCCCAGCCGCAGGTGCAGTTCCAACCGGTGTTCCAGGCAGACGACGCGGCGTTCGAGCAGGTGTTGCCGACGGCTCTCCGCGTACGGACCGGTCAGGCCCGCCAACGGCTCACCCGCCCAGCTCTGCTCGGCCTCGGCCAGTAGCGCCGCGGCTCCGGCGAGGTCGCCGGCCGTCTCGGCGGCAGCCGCCCGTTCAACCGCCTCGTCGAAGTCCGCGACGTCGGTGCGGGCCGAGCCGAGACGCAGCCGGTAGCCGATCCGGGAGCTGTCGATCGCGGGGCCGTCGTGGCCGACGCACGCCGCCTGGAGCGTGCGTCGCAGCCGATAGATGTACGGCGGAATCAGCTTCGTGCCGGTCGCCGGGGCCTGGCCGCCCCAGACTCCCTGCAGGATCGACGCCGGTGTGACCACGCGGTCCGCGTTGAACAGCAGGATCGCGAAGACCGCCTGTTGCCGGACGGGCCCGAGGTCGAGCCACTCTCTGCCGACCTCGGCGTGCAGCGGGCCGAGGGCGAGAAACCGTACCCGCGTCACGGCATCGCACCGCCCGTACCAGGACTCGTCATCGAGGTCTCCTCCCTACCGGCGGCCGGGGAACCGCGCACAGGCGACGAGGCACGGCACGTCACCCGAGTCAGCTCTGAATCCGGCGGTGCCGCTTGGATCGAAGATCATCGCGTCCGGGGGATGGTAGGGCGCTCGGCGTACAACTCGCGTACATCGCCCGTACGAACAGCGCGCAGCGGATAGCCGCGCGCACTCCGAAGCGGAAACGGTGCTGCCGGTGAGTCATCAGGTGACTCACCGGCAGCACGTCGATCAGTAGGTCCTACGCGTCGGCGTAGGTCACTCGGGCGGCTTGGCCCCCGACTGCTCGCTGACCATGTACGCCGCATACCAGTCGGGCCAGTTGTCGTCATGCTCGCCCGTGCGTTTCTCGTGCTCACCGTGCGCGGCAGCCGCGCGCCGAAGCGCGCTCGCCAGGTCGCTCGTGGAGCCGAACGACGTGAGGCCGCCCTCGATGCGTCCGGGAAGCCTGGTCGTGATCTCCTGCATCAGCCAGGTGTTGCCGTCCGGGTCGCGCAGCGTGGCGCGCGAGAAGTAGCTGCGCCGCTGCGGATCCGGCCCGTCGACCGGGCCGTCCGGGCTGACATGGAAAACGTCGCCGACCTCGACACCGGCGGCGACGAGGGTGTCGTGGGCCGCCTCGATGTCGGACACGATCAGGTACGCCATGGCCGAGCCGGGTGCCGCAGACGTGAGCCCGGGGCCGAACTGTACGGAACACGCGGAGCCGTGCGGCGTCAACTGGACGATGCCGGGCGGGGTCTGGTCGAGCCGCCACCCGAGCCGTTCGTAGAACGCCTTCGCCCGGTCGACATCCGAGACCGGGATGACGATCACCTCAAGCTTGACGTCCAGGCTCTCGATGCGCGACGTCGCACTCGCGTCGCCCTGGGCCACCTTCGGACTCATCGCCGCCCCCCTTCCTGATCACCACGCTACTGCTTGCGTCAGTGCTCGGCGCCGGCTTCCCGGCATCAGCCCGGCGCCATCCTGGTGGCCCTGCGCACCCCCAACAGGGCGACCAGGGCGAGGAGGATGACGGCGACGGAGTACTCGTCGGCGGTCCTCGGCAGGCCGCCGGCGTAGACCACGAGGAAGCCGGCGATCACCGTGGGGAGACCGAAGCCGACGTAGCAGACGACGTAGAGCACGGACAGCACGCTGGCGCGTTGGTGCGCCTCGACCAGCGGCATGACCGTCTTGAGGCTGCCCTGGAAGCCGCTGCCGAAGCCGACGCCCCCGAACGCGAGGCCGACGAAGAAGCCCGGGATGGACTGCGCCATGATCGCCACCAACGTGACGATCATGCCCAGGATGAGCGCGACGATTCCGGTCAGGATCACGGTCCGCGCGGCGGTGTTGCGCTGTACCAGCACGGCGATCGACCCGAAGACGGCGAAGACGAAGAGGACCAGACCGCCGATCACGATCGACGTGTTCATGAGGCTGCGGACCAGCGCCGGGCCGAGCGCGCCGAAGAACCCGGCCAGCGCCCAGACCGCGAAGAGCACCGGGACGACGACCAGGACCGGTTGGCGCACCGAGCGGGGCAGCGTGATGTCCGGCCGCAGGCTGCGACGGGCCCCGGCCATCGGGGTGACCGTCTCCGGCATCAGCGCGACCCCGACGGCCTGGATCAGCAGGATCACGAGCAGCACGACGTACACCAGTCGCGTCGGCGCGGGCAGAAACTGGATGAGCAGCGCCGAGAGCAGGGCGCCGCTTCCGGTTCCGATGCCGGGGGCGATCGAGTTGGCGAGCGTGCCCCGGGCCCGGTCGATGTCGAGCATGGCGGCGCCCACCGCGCCGGTGGCGGCGCCGGCTGCCAGCCCCTGCACGAGGCGGGCGACCAGCAGGGCCGCGACGCCGTTGGCGAAGATGAACACGACCAGCGCGAGCATCTGCACCGCGATCGCGACGGCCAGCACCGGCCGCCGACCGACGTGGTCGGACAACCTGCCGAACGTGAGCAGCGACGCCAGCACCGCGAGGGCGTAGACGGCGAACACCACGGTGGTGGTGACCGGCGAGAAGTGCCAGCGTTCCTGGTACACACCGTAGAGCGGGGTCGGGGCCGCCGACGCGGCCAGGAACGACACCAGGATCGACGCCAGCAGCACCAGGGAGACCGTCGGTGTGAGTCGGGCCCGCCGCACGATGGGCATGTCGGTGCTCCTCGGCTGCGTGAATAGCGGTCAGCCTGGGCGTTCCGCCGACCCCCGGGGCCAGGGCGGCGTACCCGGTTGGCGCCGGCACATGCCAGCTCAGCCCTCGCTGTCCGGACCGGTTGCCGGGAGGCTCGCCACGCCACGGGCCAGCGCGTCCCGGAAGTCGCGGTACCGGTCGGGCCCGAGCGTGTCGGCGAGTTTCTGCTCGATCAGGTGCACGAAGCCGTCGGAGGCCCCCATGAAGCTGAGGCCCCGATCCGTCGGCACGATCAACTTTGCCCGGCGGTCGGCCGGGTCGGGCGTACGCCGGACGTAGCCCAGCCGTTCCAACTCGTCGAGGATCGCGCCCATCGTCTGCTTGTTCCGGCCGGCCAGCCGGGCCAGCTCGCCGGGGCGGGTGCCCTCGGCGTCCAGGTACGCGAGGACGGCGCCGTGGCGAGGTCGGACGTCGTCGAACCCCTGCTCCGCCGAGCGTCGGAAGATCTCCCGCTGGACGCGTGCAGAGAGCTGCACGGCCAGGATCCCGAGGTCGGGGTCCTGCTCCTTCAGTGTGCTGCGCTTCATAATTTGGTCCAATCATTGGACGGTACAACTTATGGACTATATCGTCGCTGGCGGCGACCGTGGTCCGACCTCGGTCCGCCTGATCGAGAGGATGACCATGACCATTCTGATAACCGGGGCAAATGGCACCGTGTCGCGGGAGGTGCTGCGGGAGCTGGCCGGCAAGCAGCCGGTCCGCGCCCTCGTCCGGGACGCGTCGCGCACACCAGGGCTCGACGGGGTCGAGTACGTCGTCGGCGACCTGGACCGCCCCACCACGCTGACCCCGGCGTTCGAGGGCGTGACGACGCTCTGGTTGCTGACGCCGATGGGCCCACTGGCACCGAGCCAGAGCATGAACGCGGTGTGGGCGGCCCGGCAGGCCGGCGTGCGCCACATCGTCCGGCTCTCCGCGATCGGCGCCGCCCACGACGCGCCCACCCGCAACGGCCGCCTGCACGCGCTCTCCGACGCGGAACTACAGGAGTCGGGCATCCCCTGGACCATCCTGCGGCCGAGTCACTTCATGCAGAACCTGCTCGGCGCCAAGGCCGGTGAACACCTCTACGGCCTCTTCGGTGACGCGCGGGTCGGCCTGATCGACGCCCGGGACATCGCCGCCGCCGGGGCAGCGATCCTCGCCGCCCCACAGCAGCACCAGGGCAAGATCTACACCCCCACCGGCCCGGAGAGCATCACGCTCGACCAGGCCGCTGACGAGATCGCCCGGACCCTCGGCCAGCCGGTGCGCTACGTGCCGCAGAGCCCGGAGCAGGCACGCGACGGCCTGCTCCAGGCCGGCCTCGACCAGTGGTCGGCCGAGGTCCTCGCCGAGTACCGGATCGCCTACGGCTCCGGGTGGGGCGACTTCACCAACGACCATGTCGAGCGGATCGTGGGCCGGCGGCCGCGGACCTTCGCCGAGTTCGCCCGCGATCACCGCGAGCACTTCGCCAGCGTCTGATCCGTCGACAGCTCGGCGCGGTGCCCTCCGGCGCGGTTCCGCCGGAGGGCACCGCCGTGCGTGCCGGCCGTGCCCCTACAGCTCGGGGTGACCGAAGAGTCCCGGCAGCCCGCCGCTGTGCAGAAAGACGACCCGGTCGCCGTGCGGGAAGCTGCCGGCCAGCAGCGCCGCCATCGCCCGACCGGTGTACGTCGGGTCCAGGAAGACCCCCTCCGTACGCGCTGTCACCTCCAGCGCCGCCCGGACGGCGTCGGTAAGCGTGCGGTACCCCGCACCCACCTGGGTGCCGTCGATCCGCAGCGCGTCCGGCTCGACCTCGCCGACGAGCAGCCCGGCGACGGTCGCCCGTGGGTCCGGCACGGCGCCGACATCCACGCCGATCACCCGCTGCGCGCCCAACTCCCGCACCAGGCCGGCCATCGTCCCGCCGGAGCCGAGCGCCGCCACGACCTCGACCCCGTCGACGTCCGGCACCTGGGCCCGCAGCTCCCGACCGCAGTCCACATAACCCTGGATTGACGCGGGAGCGGTGCCGCCGAACGGGATGACGTACGCCGATCGTCGCTCCGCCTCGGCCGCCACCACCTCGGCGAGCGGACGGTCTCCGCTCCAGACGATCTCCGCGCCGGCGAGCCCGTCGAGCAGCAGGTTGCCTCGTCGACGCTCCGGGGGCGGGCCGACGAGCACCAGCACGCAGGAAAGGCCGAGCCGCGCGGCCGCAGCCGCGGTGAGCCGGGCGTGGTTGCTCTGCGGCGCCCCGGAGGTGATCAGCGTGGTGGCGCCGTCGGCGATCGCCTGCGCACAGGTGTACCGGAGCTTGCGGATCTTGTTGCCGCCCCCGCCGAGGCCGGTGAGATCGTCACGCTTGAACCAGAGCTCGGTCAGCCCCAGCCGGGCGGCGAGCCGGGGCGCGGCCTCCAACGGCGTCGGCCAGGTACCGAGGGGAACGGGTGTGATCATTCGTGCAGCTAAACACTCTCCGGCGGCGCACGCAGCTTCCTGGCCGTCGGCGCTCTGCGGCGGCTATGCCCGACGTGCTGCTGCCCGGGGCAGCGGACCGACGTCAGAGTGGCGACCGGGACGGAGCGCCGCGTGCCGCTGCCCGGGACCCGCCCCGTCGCGGACGGCGAGCGCGTCGGCCACCGCCCCGGTGGCGAACGCGTAGATGGACTTGTGCAACACGTCGATGGCAAGTTCGGGGCGGGGCCAGGTCAGCGGAGGCGCCCCCACGCCGGTGGCGTTCTCCAGGATCTGGTCGTTGGTCAGGCGCACCGCCGTGAACATCGTCGAAGCCCAGGCGCCGCGCAGCCCGGCCTGCGCCATGACGCTACGCAGCACGCCGACCAGCGCGCCCTGGCCGTAGTGCATCGCCAGGTTCTGCCACCGGGGCTGCTGCCCGGAGGTTTCCGGCAGGCCGGTCAGCCTGGCCAACACCCGGGCGGGCACGTAGGAGTCGGGCCGACCGGTCACCCGCTGTTCGATCTTCTCGGCGGCAGTCATCACCGCCGCCCCGGCCAGGCCCGCCACCAGGCCCTGCCACACCGCTCGCTTCAGCATGGTTCAGCCCTACCCACCGCTCAGGCACCCACACCCGCGACTCGTCATCGGACGGCTGCCTGGTTTGCCGCCGTTCGAGGCGGGGTGCGGTGGCGATCGGGTCAGGGCGAGACTCACCCTTGAGATTTTCCGACTGCCTGGGCGACCAGGGCCTCCGCGACCTCGCGCACCTTCCGGTTGGTGTCCTGGGAGATCTTCGACAGCAGCGCGAACGCCTCCTCCGACGAGCACCGCCGGCTCCCCATGATGATCCCTTTGGCCTGCTCGATCACCGCCCGACTCCGCATCGCCTCCTGCATCTGCCCGGCCAGCGTGGCGGCGTTCTCGTACAGGTGAGCGTTGGCCAGTGCCACCGCCGCGTACGCGGCGAAGCCCTCCGCGCTGGCGATCGAGGACGGATCGAATGCGTCCGGCGAATCGCTGTAGACGTTGAGCGCACCGACCACCGACCCTTGGATGGGAAGCCCGATGGAGAGGGAACTCTTCACCCCGGCGGCGCGAGCTCTCTCCGCCCATGCCGGCCAGCGCTCTTCGGTTGCCATGTCCGGCACGGAGATGGTGTCACCGCTGGCGGAGGCATCCAGGCAGGGGCCCCGGTGCTGCTCGTACTGCCACTCGTCCAGCTGACGGGCCAGCTCGCCGGTGAATGCCCCAGTCCAACCGACCCGACCCCGAACCAGAGTGACCGTCACCTCTCGCGTCCCGGGGATGCTCCCCTTGGCAAGGTCGGCGATCCGGAGCAGCATGTCGTCGAGGCTGACCTCGTCGAGTCTGACCCGGCCCAGCTCGGCCAACGCGTCGGCGGGATCCATCGTCGGCTGCGTCATCGTAGGGTCCTACCCCCTGAATCACCCACTCACACGCCGCTGAGGGCGTGGCCGCCTGCGTTTCCGCAGATCAGCTCCAGCGGGTCGGGGTCGCGAATGTCGGGCCACGACGAGGTCGGTCAGCGGCTCCGTCACACCGGGCCGGTGAACTGGCTGACGTGGTAGGCGGTGCTGCGGCCGTCCGGGGTGCGGGTCCATTTCGAGACCATCAGGTGCAGGTCGTCGGCGTTCCGGCTCGTAGACGTACTCGCCGTCGCGCTGCATGGTCCACATCTGGAACGGGTCCTTGTTGTCCGGGCTGTTCCACCACTTCAGCGACGTACGGATGAAGTCGTTGCACGAGTGGCGCGAGGTGCCGGGTGGGCACTTCTTCCGCCACGATCTGTTCGTCCAGGACCTCAACGGAATGCTCGGACGCCTACGCCGCGCCGGATGACCCCCGGTAGCGTCGACGGTCATGGCCACCAGCGTCGACGTGTCTCGGGAACTCGCCAGCCTCACCGATCCCCGTCGAGCCGAGGCGTCGAGCCGGTTCCTCCAGATGGTCCCCGGTGGGTACGGCGAGGGCGACCGGGCCCTCGGTGTCTCCGTGCCCGACCAGCGCGAGGTGGCCGCCCGGTTCTGGCGCGACCTCTCGCTGGCCGAAACGACGAAGCTGCTCACCGGAGGCGCGCACGAGGAGCGGTTGACCGCACTGTTCATCCTGGTACGAAAGTTCGCCAAGGGCGACGAGCAGGATCGGGGTCGGATCTTCGGCACCCTTCTGGCCAACACCGACCGCATCAACAACTGGGACCTGGTGGACTCGTCCGCGCCGTACATCGTCGGCCCCTGGCTGATCGACAGGGACCGGGGCGTCCTGGATCGGTTGGCCGAGTCGAGCCTCGTGTGGGAGCGGCGCATCGCCATCATGGCGACCTTCGCCTTCATCAAGGCCGGCGACTTCGAGTGGACCTTCCGACTCGCCGACCGGCTCCTGCACGACCCGCACGACCTCGTCCGGAAGGCGGTGGGCTGGATGCTGCGTGAGGTGGGCAACCGGGACCGAGCGGCGGAGGAGGAGTTCCTCGCCCGCCGCTACCGGGTCATGCCACGGGTCATGCTGCGGTACGCGATCGAGAAGTTCGAACCGCAGCGTCGCCGCGACTACCTGTCCGGTGTCCTCCAGGCCCCGCCGGTGGGATGGGGAAGTTCCGGTTGAAGACGTTGTCCGGGTCGTAGCTGGCCTTGATGGCGCGCAGCCGGCCGAGGGTGGGCTCGGGCCAGGCATCCAGCAGTCGAGCCGGATCCGTGTCGCTCTCGAAGCTGAGATACAGGCCGTCGAGGTGCGGGTACAGCTCGGCCCAGAGCTTGTCGAGTTGGGGCCGGCGGTCCGGGACCGTGGCGGCGAGCACCGAGAAGTTCTGCTCCCGGTGCGGGTAGGCGGTCGCGTCGCGGGCGACGTCGTTCACCGCCCCGCCGACGGACCGCAACTGCGTGATCATCACATCGCCGGAATGGATCATGTGCTCCATGAGGTCGGCCGCCTGCGGTGTGACGTGGTGCAACAGACCGCTGCGGGTGTCCTCCAGCCCCTGCCCCCGATGCTCGTTGCCCGGCGGCATGACGATCGCCGGGTACGGCACGAGCTGCGCCTGCTGGTCGAGGATCGGCCCGATCTCCAGGAACGGGCTCAGGGCGGACTGTGCCGCCTCGACGTCCTCACCGGCGTAGACGAGGGTGACCTGCGCAGCCGGAGGGTTGCCACGGCGACCGGGAAAGAGGGAGAGGAAGCTCGTCAACTCCCGCGGCGCGTCCTCGACGAGTTGGCCCCAGCGGCGCAGCAGTTGGGCGGTGTCGGTGGCGTCCGCGACGAGCTGGGCGTAGACGACGCTGTCGACCTCGTACGCCTCCAGCTCGAGCGCGGTGACCACACCGAAGTTTCCACCGGCACCGCGGATGGCCCAGAACAGGTCGGGGTGATGCTCGTCGTCGACGCGGAGCAGGCGGCCATCCGCGGTGACGATCTCGGCGGCGACGACGTGGTCGATGGTCAGGCCGTGCTTGCGCGCGAGGTATCCGACGCCGGCGGTGGTGGCGAGACCACCGACGCCCACGTCTCCGTAGTCGCCCGAGCTCATGGCCAGGCCGTACGGGGCGAGCGCCTGGGCCACGTCGCCCCACCGGGCACCCGGCTCCAGCCGCACCCGACGGGTCGCTCGGTCGAGCACCTCGACCTTGTTCATCCTCGACATGTCGATGACGACTCCCCCGTCGTTGGTCGACCGGCCGCTGATGCCGTGCCCGCCGCTGCGCACCGACAGCGGGACATCCTGCGTCCGGGCGTACGACACGGCCTCGACCACCTCGGCGGCGTTCTGCGGACGGATCACCAGGGCCGGCGATCCGTGCCGGCTGTAGGTGTGGCGCACCCGCTCGTACTCCGGGTCACCGGGCTCGACGGACGTGGTGGCCAGCGACGGGGGCAGCGCGTCGTAGTCGAGGCCGGGGTGCCGCTCGGCCAGCGCGATGCTCGTGCGGACCGGCCCGGCGCCGACCACACCCCCGGTGCGCTCCTTGGCGACCGCCTCCCGCAGCGCGGGGGCGATCTCCTGCCCGAGGGTCTGGATCAGGCGTTGGTCGTCACGGCCGATCAGGAAGGTGCTGAACCCCTCCTCGAGGACCAGTGGAAGGAGCTGGTCGACCCACTGCTCGACGGGCCCCTGGAGGAAGCCGCGGCTGCGCGACGAGACGTCGACCTTGAACAGGTTGAGCAGCCGTCGGATCTCCCGGGGCTCACGGCCCGCGGCGATGGCCGCCTCGTCGATGAGCCGGTTGGCGGTCACCCGGTCCGGAGATCGCAGGTATTCCAGCGTCGGCAGCCAGCCGTTGGCCTTCTGGCCGGTCAGGGCCAGCATCTTCGGCTGGTACGCGCCGAGCCAGATGTCGATGTCATGTGCCGGCTTCGGGCCGCGCTGCATGCCGGGTACGGGGTAGTACTCCCCGTCCAGCCGCAGCGGTCCGGTGGCGGTGTCGTCCCAGACACCGCGCAGGACGTCGATCGCCTCCCGCAGGGCCGTCACTCCCTGCCCTGCGGTCAGCCGACGTGCGCCCATGCCCTCGATCCCATCCCAGAACGCGCCGGCACCGAGGCCCAGTTCGAAACGGCCGTGCGACAACCGGTCCAGGCTCGCCGCGGCCCGGGCCAGCACGGCCGGCGGGCGCAGCGGCAGGCTGAGGACGTTCCCCGAGATCCGGAGCCGCTCCGTGCGGGCGGCGACCCAACTCAGCAGGGTCCACGTGTCGAGGAATTCCGCGTTGTACGGGTGGTCCTGGAAGGTGACCAGGTCCAGCCCCGCCGCCTCGGTCAGCTCGGCCAGCGCCACCACCTGATCCGGGTCGTGCACGCTGGGTGTCAGGAACGACCCAAACCGGAGTTCGTGCCCGTAGTCGGACATTGCTTCACCATCCACACGATCGTTTGATCCACTTATCGTTTTTTGAGCCTATCGTTTGTCAGACAACCTATCTTCACAGCCAATCATTCCTTGGCTACCGCGATGTCGGATGATGATCACCCGCCGGCCACTAGCATCGGGACATGTCCGGGACCGATCCCTGCGAGCTGCCGGCCGACCGCAAGCGCGGCTCGAACTTCGGCTGGTCTCTGGGCATGGTGCTGCGCCGCTGGCACGAGCGCGTCGAAGAGTTGCTGAAGGACCTGCCGCACGGCAGCCGGGGCTACCACATCCTGGCCGTCGTCGTGCACGAGGAAGTGCCCACGCAGGGTGCCCTGGCCGCTCGCCTGTCCATCGACCGCAGCGTGCTGACCTACGTCATCGACGACCTGGCGAACGCCGGTCTCATCGAACGCAGACCTGCCCCCCAGGACCGGCGGGCCCGACGGGTCGTGGCCACCGAACGCGGACGTCAGACGCTCGCCGAGGCCGAGCGGCGGGTCGCCCACGCCGAGGACCATGTGCTGGGCGGGTTACCGGAGGAGCAGCGCGAGGTCTTTCGCGACCTCGCTGCCCAGGCCGCCGAAGCGATCCACGCCGCCGCACCCGCCACGGACCCCTGCGTGGCGGTGCAGAGCGTCCTTCCGCCAGCCGACCAGTCCGGCTGACCACCCGCACCGGACGGCGGCGTTCGACACCAGGACGACCCGCCCTGGTGACGACCACCGCCGGAAGACAGCGTCAGCGCTTGCGACCCACCCCGCCGAAGGCGTCGATGTCGGCAGGCGTGTCGACCGCGTCGTCCGGTCGCCACTGCGGGCACGGCACGACGCCGGGCTCGACCAGCTCCAGGCCGTCGAAAAAGCCGGCGATCTCGTCGGGCGAGCGCAGGGTGTACGGCGTCGCCCCGCTGTCGTTGTAGTCGTCCTGCGCCTGCTGCATCTCGGCGCTGATCAGGCTCGTGCCGTCGTTCAGCGAGAGGTAGCTGCCGCTCGGCAGCGCCGCCACCAACTGCCGGGTGATCGAGCGGGCCGCCTCGTAGTCGGGCACGTGGCCCATGACGCCACTGAGGATGAGACCGATCGGCTGCGCGAAGTCCAGCGTCTTGCCGGCCTCGGCGATGACCGCGGCCGGGTCGTGCAGGTCGCCGTCGATGTAGGCGGTCGTGCCCTCGGCCGCGCCCACCAGCAACGCCCGCGCGTGCACCAGCACCAGCGGGTCGCTGTCGACGTAGACGATCCGCGCGTCCGGCGCGATCCGCTGGGCCACCTCGTGGGTGTTGTTGGCGGTCGGCAGCCCGGTGCCGACGTCGAGGAACTGGCGGATGCCCGCGTCGGCAGCGAGGAACATGATCGAGCGGACCAGGAACTGCCGGGAGGCCCGGGCCACATCGACGACGCCGGGGAAGACCTGGCGATACTGGTCCCCGGCCTCGCGGTCGACAGCGAAGTTGTCCTTGCCACCGAGCCAGTAGTTCCAGATCCGCGCCGAATGCGGCACCGACGTGTCGATCTTCTGCTGCGCGCCAGCCTCACCAGCCTCGGTCCGGCCGGTCGTCGGCGATTCCATGGTCACGACGAAACCCCCATGTAGAACGCGTAAGCGACGTCGTCGCGGGACGGCCCGGTCGAGGAAGTGGCCACCCGTGACCGTGCCACGGTATAGAAGGCCAAGGATTCACACTACTCCCCGTCACTCCACAGGAGACCCTGGCAGCTTGACTCACTCGCCATGCTGGAGCCGCCAGCCCTTGTCCCGTACCACCTGAGGAGAACCCATGGCAAAGCCGGTCAAGACCGCGGCAGCCCTCTTCGGGCTGGGCGTCGGCGTCGCGGTCGGTTCAGCCTTCGGACCGGTTGCGGTCTGGCTCGGAGTCGCGGTCGCCGCGGTGGGCATCGGGCTCTCCCTGATCGGTACGGCAGAGTCCGATCTGGTGGGGGACGGCCTGGTCGACCGCGACGAGCCCGCCGGGGTGACCAGCGACGCAACGGTGGTGGGCAGGGCGGGCGTCGCCGAGCGAAAGCGGCGGAACGCGAACAGACCCACATTCGCCAACCTGGGAACCCGGGTCGAGCAGATCCTCAAACTCGCCGAGGAGCAGGCCGACGACCACCTCAACGCCGCGCGGCTCGAGGCCGACAAGACGGTGAGCGCCGCCCGCCAGGAGGCGGAGGCGATCCTGCGCCGGGCGCGCGATCAGGCAGCGGGGAACACCGGATAACCGGCAGCCCTCGCTCTGTTCGGCGCACCCACGGTCCGGCCGATCCCTCTCGCGAGGGAGTGACGTCCCCTGTCAGCGGGGTCCGCCCACTGCGGGGCGCCGGCAGGATCGGTGCATGACGACATCAACACCGATCGTCGGTCGGACCGTCCACGGCCTGACGTACGCAGTGCTCGGCTGGGCCGTGGCATACGGGGGCGTGCGTCTGGCCTGGACGGTCGGCGAGGCTCCGGAGTTCGGGCGGCTCGGGCTGGACCTGCTCGGCTTCACCGGCTGGTGGTCGGTGGCGTTGTGCGCGGCCGCCGGCGGGCTGGCGGTTGCCCTGGATCGGGTGGCGACCTGGCGGCCGGCGCTTGCGGGGCTCGCCTGGACGGTCGCCGGAGCGCTGGTCGCGGCCGCCGCGATCCTGCTGCCGGAGTTGGTGGGCTTCCTGCTGTTCACCGTCGGCCCGTTCTTCGACCCGCTGGCGTTCGCCAGCCGGCTCGGCTGTGTCACCGGAGCGGTCCTGCTCGCTTTGGCCACCGCGCGTTATCAGCGGCGCACCCGGGGCGACTGCCCAGACTGCTGCCGGACGGTCCGTCCGGGTGCGCGACGCTCGGCACCCGCGCGGTGGGCGCGCTGGGCCGCGTACGCCGTTGTGGGCGGTCTCGTGACCCGCTTCGCGGCCCAGTTCGTGGTGGGATTCGACCGCGTCGACCAGAGCGCCTCCCTGCTCGGGTTGGAGATCGGCCTGGTGCTGGCCGGAGTGCTGTTGCCGCTGGCGCTGGTGTACCACTGGGGTGAGGTCTGGCCCGGGTGGGTTCCGCTGCTCGCCGGCCGCACGATTCCTCGTCCGCTGCTGCTGGTGCCCGGCTTCGGGCTCGGCGCGGGCATCGTGGCCTACTTCGGCATGGGGATGGTGCAGGTGTCGTCGGGCTCGCACAGCGAGTTCTCCGACGCGTTCCTGTGGGTGGCGATGTCGGCGTACCTCGTCATGGGGGTGGGCCTGGTCATCGCGTCCACCGACTACCACCTGCGCACTCGCAGGCAGTGCGGCACCTGCGACCGGTGACGGCACCACTGATGGTGGGCCGATTGCATTGACAGGAATCGTTGGACGAATTAACTTTCTGGAATCACCACCTGGGAGCGCTCCCAATCCTTCCGCCGCTCACACCATCGCTGAACTCGCCGCAGACGAGCCCTCCCGAGGCGTGGAAGCCCCCACCACTTCAGGAGGAGTTTCATGAGAAGAAGAAGAAGAAGAGTGACCAACGCCGCCCTGGTGTCGGCCGGTGCCGTCCTGCTGGCGTCGGCAGCGGTCGCCGTGGCGATGCCGGCGGGGGCCGCAGCCGCCGGCTGTTCGGTCAACTACACCGTGTCCTCGCAGTGGCAGGGCGGCTTCGGCGCCAACGTCACCATCACCAATCTCGATGACGCGGTGACGAGTTGGACGCTGACCTGGAACTACAACGCCGGACAGACCGTCACGCAGGCGTGGAACACGACGCTGACGCAGAGCGGGGCCGCCGTCACGGCCAAGAACGTCGGCTACAACGGGGCCATCCCGACCAACGGGACTGTCTCGTTCGGTTTCAACGGCTCATGGACCGGCAGCAACCCAGATCCGACCATTTTCGCGTTGAACGGGGTGGGGTGCACCGGTGGCACCGAGCCGACCCCGCCGCCGACCGACCCGCCGCCCACCACCACCCCGCCGCCGAACGGGCCGGCGGACATCACTGTGAACAGCGCGACCAGATACCAGACGGTCGACGGGTTCGGGGCCGCGCATTCGATCTGGGGTAGCGCTTGGTCGACAGCCGACACGCAGACGCTGGTCGGGATGGATGCCAACCAGTTGGGGCTCTCCATCGTGCGGACCGGTCTGTCGCCGGTGTCCAGCGAGTGGGCGACGCACGTGAACTCGTTGAAGACGGCGAAGTCGTACGGGTCGAACGTGAAGATCCTCGCCTCGCCCTGGACCGCGCCAGCGGCGTGGAAGACCAACAACAGCCGCGTCAACGGCGGCAAGCTGAAGACCGACTACTACGACGACTACGCCAACCATCTGAACAGCTACGTGCAGTACATGCGTGGCCAGGGCGTACCCATCGACGTCACCTCGGTGCAGAACGAGCCCGACTGGCACCCGGACTACGACTCGATGGACTGGAGCGGCACCGAGCTGCGCACCTTCGTCCGCGACCAGGGCACCAAGGTGCAGAACACCAGGCTGATGGTGGCCGAGGCGGTGAACATGAACTACGGCTACACCGACCCGACCCTCAACGACGCGACCGCCCGCAACAACATCGGCTACGTCGGCGGGCACCTCTACGGCACCGAGGAGTCGGGCCGGCTGCGGCCGTACTCCCTGGCCGAGCAGCACAACAAGCCGGTGTGGATGACCGAGTGGAACCTGCACGCCGCCGACGGTGGCGGCTCCAACATCTGGGGCAACCCCGCCAACGCGGTGGTCTGGAACGAGACCCTCGACGACATCATGCGCACCGTGCACAAGTCGATGGAGGCCAACTGGAACGCCTACATCTGGTGGTACGGCAAGCGCTACTACTCCTTCATCGGTGACGGCGAAGCCGCGTTCGGCACCACCGCGGGCGCTCCGCTCAAACGCGGGTACGCCTTCTCGCAGTACGCCAAGTACGTCCGCCCCGGCTACCAGCGGGTCGCCCTGACGAAGAGCTCGAAAGCCTCGCCGCTGGAGGTGACGGCCTACCAGGGCGACGGGAAGATCACCCTGGTGATCCTCAACCGCTCGAACAGTGCGGTCAACAACGCCGTGATCCAGGCCCCGCAGAACGTCAGCCGGGCTGAGCACTACCTCACCTCGCAGAACGCCAACGCGGCCAGCCAGCCGACCAGCGTCAGCGGCGGTCAGGCCACCATCAACGTCGGCGCCCGCAGCATCTCCACCCTCGTATTCACCCTCTGAACGCTCTGCTCGGCCTTGGGCCTGGTTGGCGTGGCGGGTGCCCCAGCCACACGCTGGGGCACCTGCCTGCCTGACGCCGCCGCCGGTTTATGTCGGCCCGGCGGGGTAATTCTCGCCATGGCCTCTGACCCGGGGGACGCTTCCCGCCCCAACGCCGCTTCCGGGCTCGCCAGGGGCGTAGCGATGAAGGCTCGGCGTCGCGCTGGCGAGGCGGGACGGTTGAGGCTGCGGCTGTTCTCCGTCATCCTGCTCGTCGCCACTCAGTGCGGGCTCGCCGCGGCCCTCTCCTGGGGTGTGGCGCACCACGTCCTCGACCGCCCCTCGCCGATCTTCGCGCCCAGCGCGGCCGTCGGGACGATCGTCGCCGCCCTTGGACAGCGCGCTCGACGCACTGCCGAACTGATGGTCGGCGTGGGGGTCGGTCTGGCGGTCAGTGGTCTCCTGGTGCGTGTCATCGGCTTCGGACTGTGGCAGATCGGCCTCGTGGTTGCGCTGGCCATCACCGTCGCCCTGTTGGCGAGCGGGTACAGCGGAGCGCTGGTTGCCCAGGCCGGCGGCACCGCCGTGCTGATCGCCACGTTCGCCCAGGCCGAACGGGGCCTCCAGTGGGCGCGGATCGTCGACGCCGCCGTCGGGGGCGTCATCGCGCTGGTGGTGGTCGCGATCCTGCTACCCATCAATCCGATGCGCATCCTCGAGCGCGCCACCGCACCGGTCGTCGCGACCCTCTGCACGCAGCTGCGGGAGGTTGCCTGCGCACTGGCCGAGCGTGACCGGGGCCGGGCGGCGCGCGCACTGGATCAGCTGAGTGCCATGGATCCTGACCTGGATCGTATGCACGAGGCCCTCGGCGGTGCCGAGGAGGTCACGGTGATCGCGCCAGCGCGCTGGCAACGCCGTCACGATGTCGAGCACTACCAGGCCGGTATCCCGCACATCGATCGGGTGAGTCTCGAGGCCCGCGAGCTGGCCCGGTGGGCGGTCACCACGCTGGAGTACGACGAACCGGTGCCGAAGGAACTCCCGGCGGCCGTGGAGAAGTTCGCCGAGGCGGTGCGCCTGCTCAGGCGGGAGGCTCGGGCGGGTCAACCCTTCGACCAGACGCACGAGGCGGTGTTGGACGGCGCTCGACTGGCCGGCCGGGCGTATCGCAAGGGCAGAAAGCCGTTCTCCGACGCGATGGTGATCCAGCTTCGCACGATGGCCAGCGACCTGCTCCGCGCGACGGGCTCCGAGCCGGAGACTGCGAACCGGATCGTGCGCGAGGCCAGCACGGTCCAGGTCGGTTGAAATCCTCTACTCCCGCGCTGCTCCCCCTCGTCAGCCGACCGAAACCGGGTTGCGACCGGCCCAGTGTCCCGGGCCGGCCGCAACCTGTGTCGAGAAGGAATGGATCAAGGGCGACGGTCAGTGCCCGCCGTGGTACCGGCCTTCGACGTAGACGAGCGCGTCACCGACGGCCCGCTCGGCTCCGCTGGGGTGGTTGACCAGCGCGCCCTCGGCGGCCATGGCGGTAGAGCCGCCGCCGTCGAGGTTGACCGCGTCGGACATGCCGAGTGCCTGGGCGACGGCGGCAGTCTCGTCCAGGGTGGTGCCGACGCTGGTGGTCTGGCGGCCATCGATGGTGGCGAGCACGACCTTCCCATCCCGGGTGGTGCCGGCGATCGTGCGAGGGTTGCGGGCGAAGAAGCTGTCGGATCCGCCGTCGGGCACGACGATCTGACCGTTCGCCGTCAACGGGTACCGTCCGTTGACGCCGAACAGTCCGGACCGCAGTGGAAGCTTTCGGCCCCGCTGGTCGGCCAGGGCCGAGGTCAGGTCCAGGCATCCCCGACTCGCCACCGCGAGCAGAGCGCCGGCGTCCCGCCCGGTGGCCTGCAACGAGGTCTGGCCCGCGGCGAGGGTGGCGCCGCGGGTCGTCGCGGTCCGCACCACGCAGCCGAGCCGATTGAGGACGACTTCCACGCCGACGCCGCTCGGTGTGGCCGAGTCGAACTCCGAGGTGAACTGGACGACGTCACCCGGCTCGGTGCACGCGCTCTGGTCGGTCAGGGCGGTACAACCGGCAGGGACGACCGGTGGGTGGTTGATGAACTCCAGTGGCAGGACGGCGTGGGTCCGCCTGTTCCGTACGCTGCCCGACCAGGTCAGCTTTCCGGTGAGTGCGCGGTTGTTGTTGGCGTCGACGACGAAGTTGACTTCGCCGGGCTCGGTGGTGGGTTCACTGAGCAGCTTCCCGCCGTACAGACCCAGGCCCACCGGGTCGCCGGGGTAGAGCGGGCTGGCGGTGAAGGTGAAGAAGGAGGCATTGACGCCCGCCAGGGCACCGGAGTCGCGAACGAGATCGGTGGTCTTTTCGACCTGGCCGAGGTTCGGGCCGTACGTCGCCTTCAGGTGCCCGCGTGCCCGACGCGGGTCGATGGTGAGCACGTTCACCACCCACGGGCCGCGACTGGTGGTGTTGATCTGGTCGGCCGGGGTGGGCTCGGTTCCGCGCACGATGTGGGTCAGGGTCACGCCGTCGGCCAGGGCTCGGCTGGTGGTGACCTCCGTCAGGTCGGCGTCGCCGATCGGCAGGATGTCACTGGCGGCGTCGGCGCGGGCACCCGGCGCGACACCAAGCGCCACCGCGGCCAGCGTGGCGGCAGCGAGGGCACCGGCGCGGCGTAATCCGGACAGGCCAGGAGTGGGAACAGTCATGCCCCGAGCCTCGCGAGGCAAGAGAAGCACGCATCGGACAGAACCTGACAGCTAGTCGAATTTCGGTGAAAGGACTTATAGGCCCCCCACCGGCGGGTGCGGGATCAGCCGGCGCCCGGGGAGGCGTTGGTGGCCGACGCCGGCGGCGCCGTGCTCTGCCGCACCACGAGCTTGGGGATGACCAGCGGCAGACGCTGCGGCACCGTGTCGTCGATGGCCTGGGTGACGGCCGTGATGGCCCGTCGACCGACCGCGTCGAAATCCTGCTGGATCGTCGTCAACGGCGGGATGAGGAAGGGCGCCTCGGGGACATCGTCGAACCCGACGACGGAGACCTCGTGTGGCACCCGCCGCCCACGCTCATGCAGCGCGCGCAGCACGCCGATGGCCATCTGATCGTTGGCGGCGAACACCGCGGTGGTTCCGCGCATCGCACCGATCCGCAGCCCGGCGGCGTAGCCGCTGTGCGCTCTCCAGTCACCCTCGACCGGCTCCGGCGGGCGTAGGCCCGCGGCACTCATCGCCTGACGCCAACCTTCGAGGCGGGCGCGGGCCTCCGCCCAGTTGAGCGGGCCACTCACGTGCACGATCTCTCGATGTCCGAGGTCGAGGAGGTGGTCGGTGGCCATCCGGGCGCCGAGCACCTGGTCGACGCCGACGGTCACGCTGGCCCGGGACAGGTCGCCCTCCACGACGACGAAGGGGACACTCGAGCGCGTCATCCGCACCACCTCGAGGGCCTCGTCGTTGCCGGCGATCATCACGACGCCCTCCACGCCGACGCGCATGAGGTGTTCGGTGGCGTCGCTGAGCGCCCGTACCGTCACCTCGGAAAGGCTCACCGAGGTGGCGAAGTAGCCGGCGGCGCGGGCGGCGTCCTCGACGCTGCGATGGATGCTCGTCGGACCGAACAGCGTCCTGGCGGTGCCGATGATGCCGATCATCCCGGACCGTCCGCGCACCAGCGCGCGGGCGGCCGTGTTGGGGCGGTAGTCGAGTCGTCGGATGGCCTCGAGGACTCGCTCCCGCGTCTCGCGTCTGATGCTGGGCGCCCCGTTGATGACCCGGGACACCGTCTGGTGTGACACGCCCGCCAGGCGAGCGACGTCGGCCATGACCGGTGGCCGGTCGGCCGCTGTCACAGCGGCCTTTGCGTGAACTCGCACTGGCGGGCCGTCCGTTCTTCCATGGAATCAGTTCCTCGTGGGCCTCGTCCGTTCGTGGCCGTCAGTGTGAGTGACGGGGCACCGCGCTGCCGCTGCCACCGACGAGGAAGTCGAGGTCCGCGCCGCTGTCCGCCTGTAGGACGTGCTCGCTGTAGAGCCGTACCCAACCCCGGTCGGCCACCGGTTGCGGAGGTTGCCAGGTGGTGCGGCGTTGGGCCAGTTCCGCATCGTCGACCAGGAGTTCCAGCCGGCGCGTCGAGACGTCGACGGAGACCAGGTCGCCGGTGCGTACCAGCGCGAGAGGGCCACCCACGGACGCCTCCGGTGCCACGTGCAGGATGCAGGTGCCGTAGCCGGTGCCGCTCATCCGAGCGTCGGAGATCCGCACCATGTCCGTGATGCCGTCGGCGAGCAACCGTCGTGGCATGGGCACGTTGCCCACCTCCGGGAAGCCGGGGTAGCCCCGTGGTCCGGCGTTGCGGACGACGATCACCGTGTCGGGGGTGACGTCGAGGTCCGGGTCGTCGGCGGCGACGACGTACTCCTCGATCCGGTCGAAGACGAGCGCCGGGCCGGTGTGCGTGAGGAGGTGGGCGGAGGCGGCAGAGACCTTCAACACCGCCCCGGACGGCGCGAGCGAGCCGCGCAGCACCACGGTGCCCGAGCCGGCGGGCTGGAACGGCTCCTCCATGGTGCCGATGACGTCCCGGTTCCAGCACTGGGCGCCGTCGACGTTCTCCGCCACACTCCTGCCGCTGACGGTGATGTGATCCATGTGCAGCAGCGGGGCGAGTTCCTTCATCACCACCGGAAGACCGCCCGCGTAGGCGAAGTCCTCCATCAGGTACGTCCCGGACGGCATGAGGTTGACGAGCATGGGCACGTCGGCGGTGAGGGTGTCGAAGTCCTCCAGCGACAGGGGGACGCCGAGACGTCCGGCGATCGCGAGCAGGTGTACGACGGCGTTGGTGGAGCCGCCGATGGCGGCGTTGACCCGGACGGCGTTCTCGAACGCCTGCCTGGTGAGCACCGAGGACAACCGTTGGTCCTGTTCGACCATGGCGACGATCCGGCGTCCGGCGGCGTGCGCGAGCGCGTACCGCCGGGAGTCGACCGCCGGCACGGCGGCCGCCCCCGGCAGCTGCACGCCCAGCGCCTCGGTCACACAGGCCATCGTGGACGCGGTACCCATGGTCATGCAGTGACCGCGGCTGCGGGACATGCCGACCTCCGCCTCGGAGCAGTCGGCCGCGGTCATCCGGCCGGCCCGCATCTCCTCGGTGAAGCGCCAGACGACGGTGCCCGAGCCGATGTCCTGGCCGCGGAACTTGCCGTTGAGCATCGGGCCGCCGGTCAGCATCAGGGTCGGCAGGTCGACGCTCGCCGCTCCCATCAGCAGGCCGGGGGTGGTCTTGTCGCAGCCGGAGAGCAGCACCACCCCGTCGAGCGGGTTGGCGCGGACCGACTCCTCCAGTTCCATCGCCAGCAGGTTCCGGTAGAGCATGGTCGTGGGTCGCATCAGCGGCTCGCCCAGGCTCATCGCCGGGAACTCCAGGGGCAGGCCCCCGCTCTCCCACACGCCCCGCTTCACCGACTCGGCCAGGTCGCGCAGGTGGGCGTTGCAGGGTGTCAGCTCCGACCAGGTGGTGGCGATGCCGATCACCGGGCGACCGTCGAAGACGTCGTCCGCGAACCCCTGGTTGCGCATCCAGGACCGATGGATGAACCCGTTGCGGCCTTCCGCACCGAACCACTCCCCGCTGCGCAGCGGTCGATTCGTCGTCGACATCAGCACACCTCTCTGTCATCCGTCCGGCCGCGTCCTGTGCGGCGATCAATACGCGTGTGGTGGACTGGCTGGTGGCGTCGGCGCGACCTACCGCAGACCTCCGACCGAGAGGCCGCCGCGCCAGTGTCGTTGCAGGCTGAAGAACGCGATGATCAGTGGGATCACGGACACCAGGGAACCCAGGATGATGAGGCTCCACAGCGAGGTGGTTCCCGCGTTGTTCGCGGACGCGATTCCCTGCCAGAGGCCGAGGCCGACGGTGACCGGGAAGAGCCGGTTGTCGGAGAGCATGGCCAGCGGCAGGAAGTAGTTGTTCCAGGACGCCACGGCCGACAGGAGCAGCACGGTGACCACCGCGGGACGCATCAGCGGAAGAGCGATCTGAAGAAACGTCCGCACCTCTCCCGCGCCGTCGACCCGCGCCGCGTCGAGTAGTTCGTCGGGCACCGCGTCGCGCGCGTACACGTGCATCAGGTAGACGCCGAACGGGTTGAGCAGCGACGGGAGGATCACCGCCCAGACCGTGTTGGTCAGGCCGAGCCGGGAGAACATGATGAAGGTCGGGATGACCAGTGCGGTGGCGGGCACCATCAGCGCGCCGAGCACTACGGCGAAGCTGAAGCGTCGGGCGGCGAACCGGTACTTGGCGAAACCGTAGCCGGCCATCACCGCCAGGACCGTGGCGCCGACTCCGCCGGCGATGGCGTACAGCGTGGAGTTGAGCATCCATCGCAGGTAGATGCCACCGTCGTAGGTGAAGAGCTGCCGGAGGTTCCCGAGATAGTCGATCTGGTCGGTGAACCAGAGGGTGTTGCCGCCGCCGAACAGGCCCGGCGCGTCCTTGGAGCTGTTGACGATGACCCACCAGAACGGTACGAGGAAGTAGATCACCAGGAAGCCGAGGAGGATCTGAAGAGGGAGGTAGCGCTGCGGTCGGCGGGCGCCGGCGCGGACGCTGGTGTGGTCGGTCATCAGAGGAAGCTCCTCCGCTTGCGGGTGAAGAACAGGAAGGCGTACACGCAGATGAACACGATCCCGCCGAGGGCGAAGGAGATCGCGGACCCGTAGTTGAAGTTGGCGAGCGAGAACGCCTGTTGGTACGCGTACATGTTCGGGGTGAAGTCCGAGCCGATCGTGCCCGCGGCGAGGTATCGCAGGATCTGCGGTTCGTTGAAGAACTGCAGGGTGCCGATGAGCGAGAAGACCAGGATGAGGATCAGGGCGGGCGCGATCAGCGGGATCTTGATCCGCGTCGCGATCTGCCACCGCCCGGCGCCGTCCATCCGGGCCGCCTCGTAGAGCGTCGGGTCGACGCCCTGCAACGCCGCGTACAGGATGATCATGTAGTAGCCGGCCCACTGCCAGGTCACGACGTTGAGCAGCCCGTAGAAGATCAGGTCGCTGCTCAGGAAGTCGGGTGCGGTGGCGCCGAACAGCCCGAAGATGTCGGTGAGCGGGCCGAAGCCCCTGCTGTAGAGGAACCCCCACATCACGGCCCCGATGACGGTGGGGATCGCGTACGGAAGAAAGATCATGAGGCGGGAGAAGCGAGCGAACAGGGTGGTCACCGAGTCCAGGATCAGGGCCAACGCGAGCGCGATGATGATCTGCAGCGGGATCGAGACCAGCGAGAAGCGGATGACGAACCACGCCCCGGACAGGAAGCTCGGGTCGGTGAACGCCTTCACGTAGTTGTCGAAGAGAACGAAGCTGGTGCCGCCGATCAGCTTCTTCTGGAAGAGGCTGAGGTACAGCGCGTACGCCAGCGGTGCGATGAGGAACGCCAGGAACACGATCCCGAACGGCCCGACGAAGAGCCACCCCATCAGGTGTTCGCGGAGGTGCACCTTGCCACGGATCTTGCGCGTCTCGGGCTGAGGACGCGGTGCGCGCTTCTCGGTCAGGAGTGTCATCTTGGTCTCCGGGACGTGGACGCTGAGGGGGGCGGGTGGGCCGGCCGGCCAGTGTCGGCGCGGCCCACCCATCCGGTCACTGAACGGTGAAGCCTTGTTCCTTGGCGTACTTCGCCACGTCCTCCTGGAGCCGGTCGGCAGCCTGCGAACCGGTGACGGAGCCCTTGATGATCTCGCTGACCTGTTTCGTCATGGCGTCGAGGTAGTACTGACCGAAGGGGGCGTACGCGACGCCCTTGTAGGCCTCGGCGGCGGGAAGGTAGACCTCCTTGTTCGCCTGCTGGCCGTTGAAGAACGCCACCTTCAGGTCGACGAACGCGGGGTCCTTGAGCGCCGTGAGGTTCAGCGGGAAGATGATCTGGTTGGTCCAGCCGTCGGTGAGCGACTCCTTGTCGGCGTAGAGCCCGTAGGCGACCTTCGCGGCCAGCTCCGGCTTCTTCGCCTGCTTGGTCACCGAGAAGGCCGACCCACCCCAGTTGACCTGCACCGGGTTGGCCGGATCCCACTGCGGCAGCGGCGCCACCGCGAACTTGCCGGTGTCCTGCCCCTTACCGACGCCGGCACCGGTGAGGTAGCCGGGCGCCCAGGCCGCCGAGATGTACGTCGCGTAGTTGCCGTTGATCACGCCGGAGATGTACTCCGGGGTGAACTGGTCCTGCGTACCGACCAGGCCCTTCTTGGCGAGGCCGCCCCAGTAGTCCAGCACGTCCTTGGACGCCTGGTCGTTGAGCTTCACGCCGATCGCCTTCGGCTGCGCCGGGTCGTAGGTGAAGGGCGCGGCACCCTTCTGGATCTGCAGCGCCATGGTGAGCGCCGGAACGTTCGCGCCGAGGTCCCCGAAGAGCGGGCCGCCGGCGTCCTTGACCTTCTGGGCGGCCTGCTCGTACTCGGCCCAGGTCTTCGGCGGCGTGATCTTGTACTTGTCGAAGATGTCCTTGCGGTAGATCATCGCCGCCGGTCCGCCGTCGACCGGGACGCCGTAGACCTTGTCGCCGACCGACACGTCCTTCCAGGCACCCTCGCCGTAGTTGGCCTTGACCGCGTCGTAGCCGTACTGCTTGATGTCGACGAGCGCGCCCTGGATCTGGAAGGTCGGGATCCGGTCCGCCTCGACCATGATCACGTCAGGCGCGCCGGTGCCCGCCGAGATGGCGGTCTGGAACTTGTCGTACTCGTCGCTGCCCTGGCCGACGTTGGTCCAGCAGACCTGCACCTCGTTGTTCTGCTTGTTGAAGTTGTCGACGACGAGCTGGGTGTTGGGGTACCAGCCCCACATCGTCACGACCGGCAGGTCCTTCTTGGTGATGGTGTTCGTGCAATTGCTCGCGTCGCTGCCGCCCTCGTCGGAGGAGCAGGCGACGAGGCCGGTCCCCGCCGCGAGCATGGCTACCGTGGCGAGTATTCGTCTTCTCTTCATTGAGATGGTTCCCTTCGGCGATGGCGGTGTACTGCATCCATGCGCTGGCGGGCGCCACCGGGGGCAGGAAACCCTGCTCCCGGTGGCGTCGCCGGCGAAGGCTCCTAGCGCTTGAACAGACGGGGCGCCAGGTCGATGAGGTTCTTCTGCCACACGTCCCAGCCGTGCGGCCCGGGGGTGACCCCGTCGAACTCGTAGCGGATACCGAGGTTGATCAACGTGGTCAGCGATGCCATGAAGCTCGGGTACACGAAGTCGGTCTGGTCACCGACGTAGAGGCGCAGCATCTTGGTGCCGTTGTTGATCGCCTCCACGTCGACGCCGGTGCCGCTGCCGAACCCGGCCGAGAACGCGGCGACGTAGGCGAACTCGCCCGGGTAGGCCCGCAGCACCCCGAACGCCTGTCCGCCGCCCATCGACAGGCCGGCGAGAGCCTGCTGCGACGGATCGCTGGAGATGTTGTAGCGGGCACGGGCCGTCGGAACGATGTTCTCCCGCAACTCGCTGTTGAAGTTCGACGAGTTGCCGTTGCCCATCACGACGACCATCGGGGTGAGAACGCCGTCCAGGAACTGATGGTCCAGGATCTGCTTGGCGCGGCCCATCTCGACCCAGTCCGTGTAGTTCTGACCGCCGCCGTGCTGGAGGTAGAGGACTGGGTACGGCTGCGTCCGGTTCGGGTCGTACCCGGGTGGGGTCCACACCAGCGCGGTCCGGTCCTGGCCGGCCACCGTGCTGGAATAGGTCATGCTCTCGACCTTCCCGCCACGACCGGCGGGTACGTCCGACAGCAGTCGGGCACCCGGCCCGGGGATGAAGAAGGTGCTCCACATCGGCTCGGTGGTGACCTTCGTCGGGTTGGAGGCGTCCTTGACCGCGACCCGGTCCACGATCAGCCGGTAGTAGTAGAACCAGGGCTTCAGCGGGCCCACGGTCGCCCGCCAGCGGTCACCGTCGCGGGTCAGTGGCAGGCGCAGCCAGCTGCCGCCCGGCGCGACGTTCGCCCAGACCGTGACGTGCTGAGCGTCAGTGAAGTCCGTGGTCGTCTCGAAGGTGACGAACCCGTCCTCGGTGACGAAGGGCGTCGGGGTGGTGCCGGCCGGCGGCGGGGTGAACTCCCCCTTCAGCGGCTTGTGACCGGGGCTCGGCCCGTGGTCCCGCACGTGACCGAACAGTCGCGGCAGGAAGTCGACGAGGTTCTCCTGCCAGGTGGTCCAGGTCGCGCCGCCGTCCGGGTTGACCCCGTCGAACTCGAACCGCACGTCGGCTCGGTCCAACGCCTTCGTCAGCCGGTAGGTGGTGTTGTACGCGGGATCGGTGACGTTGCCCGTGTACAGACGCAGCAGCTTGACACCGCGGTTGATCGCCCTGGCGTCCTTGCGGTCGATCGCCGGAGCCGACGTGCCCGAGAACGAGCCGACGTAACCGAACTGACCCGGCTTGGTGAGTGCGGCCCGCAGCGCGTCCGTTGCGCCGTCGGACACGCCCGCGATCGCCTGGTGCTCCGGGTCGCGAAGGACCCGGTACTTGTCGGTGACCGCCTTCCGGAGGTCCTTCAACCCCTTGTCGTCCGAGCCGTCGACATCGTTGATCACCACCACCATCGGCCGGATGGTGCCCGCGGCCGAGAGGTTGTCGAGGATCTGCTTGGACCGACCGAGGTCGAGCCAGTCGGTGGCGGCCACGCCGTCACCTGACTGCAGGAAGAGCGCCGGGTAACCCTTCGGACCCTTGGCCGCGTAGCCCGGTGGTGTCCAGACCAGGGCCGAGCGCTGCGCGTTCCTGGTGCGATAGGTAAGCGTCTCGATCTTTCCGCCGGTGCCCGATGGCGCGTCGACCAGCCACCGTGCCGAGTCACCGGCGACGAGGAAGGTGCTCAGGAGCGGCTTGGACGCGACACTTGTGCTGTTCGTCGGGTCCTTGATGGTCAAGGTGTCGTCGGCGGTGAGCTGGTAGTTGTAGATCCCGGGCTCCAGCGCGCCGAGAACACCCGACCACACGTCACCCCGACGGGTCAGACCGAACTCGGCCCAGCTGGCCGACGGACCGAAGTTTCCCTCGACGACGACCTGCGAGACGGTGCCCAGGTTCTCCTGGACGTACGCCGCCGGGACGGCGAACGTGGCGTAGCGGTCCGCGGAGACGTCCAACCACGGCGTGTCCGCCGCAGCCGGTTGCGGCGCGATGAGCACCGCCGCGGTGGCGATGACCCCGGCGGTGAACGCCGCCGAGAGCCGTCGGCGTACGCCCAGACGGCGTAAGCGCCCATGATACTGTTCGGTAGTCACACTCCACTCCTTTCAAGGTGCCGGCAGCGGATGCGACCCGACTGACCGGCTCAACTCAACGGTGGATCTGGCCGTGTGTGCTGCGTGCACCTCCTTCAGGCTGCTGCCACGGGCACACCTGACCTGATCGCTCTGTCGGGAGCGATCAGGCTCATGCATCCATGGGCCGATGTCATGGTCGTGCCGCGCTCTTCGGTGGTGCGGTCGAGTCGCGCACGACGAGGCTGGTCGGAAGCACGATCTGGCTCGGCTCGTCCCACTCGCCGGTCACCAGTGACTTCAGCATCCGCGCGGCTTCGTACCCGAGCTGATACATCGACTGGTCCACAGTGGTCAGACCCGGTTGGGTCAACGCCGACTCGGGAATGTTGTCGAACCCCACGACGGACAGGTCCCCCGGCACCGAGAACCCCAGCTCCCTGGCGACCTCCAGAACCTTGAGTGCCATCCCGTCGCTCGCCGCGAAGATCGCCGATGGCGGGTCCGGCCGTTGCAGCAGGACGCGTGCCAGCGGAGTTGCCGACTCGGGGTTGAAGTCTCCCCGGCCGATCAGCGTCGGGTCGACCGGAACCCCGGCGGCGCTCAGCGCGGCCCGGTATCCCTCTTCCCGCGACCAGGCCGAGGCCAGGCTGTCGCGGCCGGCAATGAACCCGATGCGCCGATGGCCCAGGCCGAGCAGGTGCTCGACCGCGGTGGTGGCGCCCGCGAGGTTGTCGGAGATCACCGAGGGCGCCGTCGAGCCACGCACCGGGTCGATGGCCACGACCGGCGTCCGGCTCCGGACCTCGCCCCAGGGCGTGACGACGATGCACCCGTCGGTGAGGGTGCCCGACAGGCGGGTCAGGTGCCGCTGCTCCCAGCCCTCCGAATACGACCCGTAGAGGTCGCTGTTGGCGTAGATGATCAGATCGAAGCCCGAGCGGCTCAGCGCCTTCATCACGCCCTTGAGCACCTCTGCCGTGTACGACTGGAAGCTATGCGCCACGAGGCCCAGCACGTTGGTGCGGCTGCGCCGAAGGCTGGTGGCCACCAGACTCGACTCGTAGCCGAGCTGCTCGATGGCGGAGCGCACCTGAGCGACAGTGCGAGCGCTGACGCCGTAATGCCCGTTGACAACGCGCGAGACGGTGGCGGTGGAAACGCCAGCAGCTCGGGCGACATCACTCATCGTTACCGGCGCATTGACTTCAATCATGCCGCTCTCTCTGGACTGCAATCGTTATCGGTTACGTTTCCAGGATGTTGCCAACGTAACTGAGAACGATTACGAACACAAGACCTCTTCGTCCTTACCCGACTGCTAAGAAGAGCGTCCTAACTGGACGCTCGCAAGGGCGCGGTTGACCCTCGGATGCCGTTGCGGATAACGCAATCGGCGGCCTCTGGCGGCGATCGAAGTGGGGCCCGATTTCTCTGCCGGTGCTACCCGTTGACAACAGAACGGCACGCTCCGTCAAGAACCATTCCTCGACCCGGGTGAACGCTCACAGCTGCCAAACTTCGGCGGTCCCGGTAAAGACCTTCGACGTCGGCCGGTCCGAGTCCGCACTGATGACAAAGGTGCCGGCATGGGTATGGTCGGCAGCCGAGAAGCCGACGTACACCTCGATCTGCCCGGCCTCCACCGCGTAGGCCATGCTCCGGTCGTAGAAACCGAGCTGGCCGGTGGGGAGCGCGAACCGCACCGCCACCCGTTGGCCGGCGGCGGCCTCGACGCGGGCGAAGGCCTTCAACTCCAGCACCGGCCGGGTGATCGTGGCCTGCGGATCGCGGATGTAGAGCTGTACGACCTGCTCCCCCGCCCGGTGTCCGGTGTTGGTGATCGTGACCTCGACACCGACGCTGTCCCCGGCGCGGACCTCGGCGCTTGCCACCGTGGCGTCGTCGATCACGAACGGGGTGTACCCGAGGCCGTGGCCGAAGACGTATCGCGGGGCGACCGGCGAATCCACGTAGTCGCCGTGCCAGTGTGACCGTCCGCCGGACACCTTGTGGCCGTAGAAGACGGGGATCTGACCCACGCCACGGGGGTACGAGATCGGCAGCTTTCCGCTCGGGTTGACCTCACCGAGGAGCACCTCGGCGATCGCCTGCGCCCCGGTCTCCCCCGGCAACCAGGCCATCAGCACCGCGGCGCACTCCTCGTGCAGGAAGTCGCTGCCCACCGGTCGGCCGGCGACGAGCACCGCCACGACGGGCGTGCCGGTGGCGACGACGGCACGGACCAGCTCTTCCTGCACGCCCGGCAGATCCAGACTGGATCGGTCCCGCGACTCGCCCGTGGTAGCCCCGGGCGTCAGCCCCGAGCGGTCCCCCAGGACCAGCACCGCGACGTCGGCCGCCGAGGCGGCCGCGACCGCCTCGGCGAACCCCTCGGTCGACGGGTCGAGCACGTCGCAGCCCGGGGCGAAGCGCAGCCGGTCGCCCAGCCGTGCCGCGAGTTCGTCCCGCACCGTTGGCACACCGTCGGTGCTCTCGTCGATCTCCAGATCGTCCGGGATCGTCATCATCTCGCCGAGCAGGCCGCGCCGCTTGCGCGCCTCGACCAACGCCTCGATGTGGGCCGCGAACGAGTAGTCACCGAGCAGGTGTCGGGCATTGTCGGCGTTCGGGCCGATGAGAGCGACAGTTCCGGCGCCTCCGAGCAGCGGCAGCACGCCGTCGTTCTTGAGCAGGACGAGACTGCGGCGGGCGATCTCCAGCGCCACGCCCCGGTGCCGCTCGGCGTTCGCCGACGTCGCGACCGTGTCCTCGTCGACGTACGGGTTCTCGAAGAGCCCGAGCTGGACCTTGTGCCGAAGGACCCGTGCGACCGCCTCGTCGAGCTGGGCCTCGCTGACCTCGCCCGCGTCCAGAGCGCGGGTGAGGGCATCCGCGTACGCGTCCGTCGCCGGTAGCTCGACGTCCACGCCCGCGCCGAGGCCCACCGTCGCGGCCTGCTGCTTGTCCTGCGCGAAGTGGTGGTACGAGTGGAGGTCGTTGACGGCGAAGTAGTCGGAGACCACGCTGCCCGTGAAGCCCCACTGCCCACGCAGGACGTCGGCGAGGAGTTCCCGGTTGGCATGGCACGGGACGCCGTCGAGCTCGTGGTAGCCGGCCATCACCGACTGGAGCCCGCCCTCGCGGACCGCCGCCTCGAACGGATACAGGTACACCTCACGCAGCAGACGCGGCGGCAGCTGGGCCGGCGCCCAGTTCAGCCCGCCCTCGGAAGCCCCGTAGCCGACGAAGTGCTTGGCGGTGGCGAGGACGCCGTCGGTCAGGTCGGCGCCCTGGAGGCCCCGGACGAACGCCACCCCCATCCGGGACACCAGGTACGGGTCCTCGCCGTAGGTCTCCTCCGTCCGGCCCCACCGTGGGTCGCGCACCACGTCCAGCACCGGCGAGAGCCCCTGGTGGCTGCCCATGGCGCGCATCTGTGCGCGAACGGCGTCCGCCAGCTGCCGGTTGAGCTCCGGCGCCCAGGTGCTCGCGACGCCGATCGCCTGCGGGAAGATGGTCGCCTCGCGGGCCATCACGCCCGAGCAGACCTCCTCGTGCACGATCGCCGGGATCCCCAGCCGGGTCTCGGTGACCAGGAAGCGCTGGATCGCGTTGGCGGCCCGCGCCACCTGCGCCGCCTTCAGGCTGGTCGCGCCCGCGACGCGGGTCACGTGCCCCAGTCCGTGTCGAAGGATCGGCCGGGCCCGCTCCGCCGCGAACCGCCCGCCGTCCAGCAGGGTGAACGCCCACGTGCTGCCCAGTTGCGCGAGCTTCTCCTCGCGGGTCATCCGGGCCAACAGATCCGACACCCGTTCGTCGACGGGCGCGGTCGCATCGGCGTAGGTCGCCTCGATCTCCGGCTCGACAGTGGTCACCCGGTCACCCCAATCACCGCGACAAGCTGGTCTTTCGGCCTCGTCGGTCACGACGCCACCGGCGCCTGGCCGCGCGCTGGGGCCCTGCCGGCCGGACATTGATCCAGGTGCCGTGTTCCCTTACGTAAACGTAATCGGTAACGTTTACATAGATCGAGAACGTAATCGAAGACGATCACGTTGTCCAGAGCTCACACTGCCTCCACCACCCCTCGGTCCCGGCGCTCGGGCAGAGACGTCCGCGTCGGACCTGCACGAAGGGAGCCAGCCCTGAACACCCACCCCGACAGCGCGCCGGAGCACGGCGTGAACACGGCCCGCCTGACAGTGGACCCCCGCCGACGCGTCGCACCGGTGCCACGCCGGCTCTTCGGCTCGTTCGTCGAGCACCTGGGCCGCTGCGTCTACACCGGAATCTACGAGCCGGGGCACCCGACGGCCGACGCTGACGGCTTCCGGGGCGACGTCCTCGCGCTGGTGCGCGAGCTGGGCGTCACCACCGTGCGCTATCCCGGCGGCAACTTCGTCTCCTCCTACCGCTGGGAGGACGGCGTTGGCCCGGTCGACAAACGACCGGCGAGGCTCGATCTCGCCTGGCACAGCCTGGAGACCAACGCGTTCGGGCTGGACGAGTTCATGCGCTGGGTCGGCAAGGCCGGCGTGGACCCGATCATGGCGGTCAACCTCGGCACCCGTGGCACCGCCGAGGCCGTCGACCTGCTCGAGTACGCCAATCACCGCGGTGGGAGTCACCTCGCCGACCAGCGCCGCGACAACGGCGCGGTCGATCCGTACGGGATCAAGCTGTGGTGCCTGGGCAACGAGATGGACGGCCCGTGGCAGGTGGGTCAGCGCAGCGCGACCGAGTACGGGCGGCTCGCGGCGCAGACCGCGAAGGCCATGCGCCGCTTCGATCCCGATCTCGAACTGGTCGCCTGCGGCTCCTCACACCTCGGTATGCCGACCTTCGGCAGCTGGGAACGTGACGTGCTGACCGAGGCGTACGACGACGTGGACCTGATCTCGCTACACGCCTACTATCAGCCGGTCGACGACGATCTGGCCAGCTTCCTCGCCTCGGCCGAGGACATGGACAGGTACATCGACGCTGTCACCGCCATCGCCGACTCGGTCGGAGCGATCCGTCGGTCGACCAAGAAGATCATGATCGCGTTCGACGAGTGGAACGTCTGGTACCAGTCCGCCGCCCCGTCCACGCCCCCGAGCGGCGAGGACTGGCCGGTCGCGCCGCCCCTGCTGGAGGATCACTACAGCGTGGCCGACGCGGTCGTCGTCGGCGGCCTGCTCATCAGCCTGCTCCGGCACAGCGACCGGGTGAGCGCGGCCTGCCAGGCCCAACTGGTCAACGTCATCGCACCGATCATGACCGAGACGGGCGGTTCGGCCTGGCGCCAGACCATCTTCCACCCCTTCGCCCGCACCGCCCGGCACGCCCAGGGCACCGTGTTGGACGTGCTGCGCGAGGGCAGCACGACGACCACCGACCGCTACGGTGAGATCGACGCGGTCGACGCTGTCTCCACCTGGGACGACAACACCGGGGAGATGGCCGTCTTCCTCGTCAACCGCGCCCTCGACACCCCAGCCGAGGTGACCATCGACGTCGCCGGCGCCCAGGTTGGCGACATCATCGAGTGCGTCACCGTCGGCGGCACCGACCTGCACGCCAAGAACACGGCCGACGGTCCGGACCACGCCACGCCGCGCCCCAACGACACGGCGCGCGGCGCCGACGCCAGCGTCCAGCTGACTCTTCCGCCCGCGTCCTGGACGATGCTGCGCCTGTGCGCCACCGACACGACCCCGTGACCGGCTGACGAACGGGTCCCGGACATGCCCCGGCCGCGCACACCCTGGCTTCACCAGGGGTGCGCGGCCGGGACTTCCCCACCACAGGGAGTACGGGGTCGAGCCCGTTGTTACCGGGCGTCGACCGGATCGCTCTGGGAGTCGTTGAAGAGCTTGTCGCCCTGGTAGCGGGCGACCACCGGCGCGTTCAGCTCACCATTGACGGTCCTCTTCAGCCGGGCGACGCCGTGGTGCACCGGGGCCGACCCGAGGTGCGTGTCACCGGCGTAGAAGTCGACAGTGCCGGAGGGTGCCGACGTGCTGGTGCTGACCGTGCCGACCGTCGCGGTGGCGGTGACCTTCGTGTGGTGCGACAGGCCCGCCGGTGACGTGGTGACGTCGAGATCGGTGGTGGTGGCCCGGAACGTCAGGGTGCGCAGGTAGTGGTTCAGCAGCGGACGCCACACGTGCCAGGTGTGCACGCCCGGCACGTTGTACTCGTCCAGCTCGACGCCGGCGGCCCGCAGGGCGGCGGCGTTGCGCTGCGAGTTCTCGGCGATGTTGCCCAGCCGGTCCTGGAGCCCGGTACCGATCATGATGCCGCCGGCCACCGCCTTCATGCTGTCGACCTGGGCCGGGTTGGCTGCCGGGCCGCCCGCGCTCCAGGCCGCGTGGTAGCCGAACAGGTCGGTGTGGTTGTACATGATGGTGTACGCCCGGCTGCCACCGGCGGAGAAGCCGGCGAACGCGCGGTCCTGAGCCCGCGTCGAGACGTGGTAGTTCTGCTCGACGAACGGGAAGATGTTGTTCCGTAGTTCGTTGACGTAGCCCTCGTTGCCACCGGGGAGGCCGTTGAAGTCGGTGGACACGATCACCATGGGCTGCGCCGCGCGGTCCTTGATCGCGTTCTCCAGGATGAGGTGGGCCACGCCCTGCATCGTCCAGGCGGTCGAGTGGTCGCCGCTGCCGTGGCTGAGGTAGAGGGTCGGGTACGGCGTGGCCCGGTTGGGGTCGTAGCCGTGCGGCAGGTAGACGACGACGTCGTGGACTCCCACCGGGTTGGTCGACAGCGGCGAGGTGTACCGCCGGGACTCCAGCCGGCCGACCTTGGCGACCGGCGCCTGGTAGCCGGTGTCGTACGTCGGGAACTTCCTACTGGCCGGGACGTAGATCGTGCTGCGTACCGCGCCGGGCGCACCCGGATACTGCGGCTGGATCTGCCACCGGTTGGCGGGGTCGTCGTGCAGGGCGCAGCCGGTGGCGAGCTCGTTGGCGCAGTCGTGGGTGAACGCGTAGCGGAAGGTGCCGGCGGGCAGCGGGGTGGTGAAGGTCCAGACCCCGTCGGCGCCCTTCTGCATGGCCTGGATGTGCCAGGGGGTGGCCGCGACGTCGCCGGGTTGCCACTCGGCGGGCGGCCGCGCGTCGCCACAGTCCTGGCATCCGATGGTCTCCGGTCGGGAGTAGAACCAGTCGCCGTAGACGTGGACCTGCTGGACGTCCTCGGGTGCCCGGTACCGGAAGGTGACGGTGTGCCCGGTCGGAGGCTTGTCGGTGCGGGTGACGGTCGGACCCAGCGGCGCGGGCGGCGCGGCCGAGGCCGCCGGGGCGGCGACCGTTCCGGCCGTCACGGTGATGGCGGCGAGCAGCGCGAGCATCAGCCGGCGTGTCGGTGCCGGCATCAGGGGACGGGGAGGTGCGACGGGCATGTTCCTGCTCCCTCTTCGGCGTGTGGTCAGACCGCACCGAGCGGCCGACGACCATTCGATGGTGAGGTGAAGGGATACCAGTAACGAGCGATGCAGCTATGCGAGCGCTAACATCGTTCCCTGTCGAAAACACAACCATGAATCGCATTGGCGGTCAAGGCGAAAATCGGAGCATAGAATCGCGTCGAAACAATTTGGGCGCGCTTCAGCGGCGCCAGAACAACTGGCGCGCGAATTCCCTGTCGGGTCAATGTCGTCAGGAATTCGCGCGCCAGTCACAGATGACCCGGAAACGCACCCGGGAGAGACCGGCGGACGCGGTTATTCCACCGCTGGCTGCAACCTCCCGTCGACTCGCCGGGAAATGGCGGTGTACTCGTCGCGCAACTCCTCCGGGAGGACCCAGGCCGGAGCGTCCTGCCACGCCAGCGGGCGGAGGAACCGTCGGATCGACGTGGCGCCCACCGATGTGTGCACGGCGTTGGTCGACGGCCACGGTCCACCGTGGTGCTGGGCCCACGACACCCGGACACCGGTGGGGTAACCGTCGAAGACGATGCGCCCCGCGCGGGCGGCGAGGACGTCGACCAGTCGGCGTACCACGTCGGCGTCGTCGCCCGGTCCGCGGTGAAGCGAGCCGGTCAGCGACGGCGGGACGGTGGCCAGCGCGGCGTCGAGGTCGGCGGCGTCGTCGTACCGGACCACGATCAGAAGCGGGCCGAAGCACTCGTCGGCGATGTCGGCGGTCAGGCCGGGGAGGCCGACCTCCAGGAGGGTCGGTGCCACTGTGAAGCCCGCGCCCGGATCGACAGTGGGCCGCGCCGAGACCCGAGCGCCGGCCCGCTCGAACTCCGTGGCCCGGTTCTCGTACGCGTCCCGGATGCGCTCGTTGAGCAGCACGGTGCCACCCGACGCGTCGACTCTGGCCCGCAACGCGTCGACCAGGCGATCACCCTCCGGATCGGTCGGAATGAACGCCAGGCCGGGCTTGGTGCACAGCTGACCGCCCGAGTTCGTGAAGGAGCCGAACAGCCCCTCGGCGATCTGGTCTCCCCGGGCGGCAGCCGCGTCGGGCAGGACGACGATCGGGTTCACGCTGCTCAGTTCGGCGTACAGGGGAATGGGGTCGGGTCGTTCGTCGATGGCCGCCTGGATGGCACGGGCGGCGTTGACCGAGCCGGTCAGGGCGGCCGCGCGGATCGCCGGGTGACGTACCAGCAAACGGCCGGCCTGCTCCCCGTACACCGTCGCGACGACACCCTCGGGCCCGCCGAGGTCGCGGACGGCCGACTCGATCGCGGCGGCGGAGGCGTGCGAGGTCAGCGGGTGGGACGGGTGGGCCTTCAGGATCGTCGGGCACCCGGCGGCGAGCGCGGCGGCCGTGTCACCGCCGGCGACCGAGAAGGCGAACGGGAAGTTGCTGGCCCCGAAGACGGCGACCGGCCCGAGGGGTACCAGCATCCGCCGCAGGTCCGGGCCACGACCGAGTGGTGTGTCGGCGGCGTGGTCGATGGTGGCCTCGACGTACGCCCCGTCGCGCAGCACCTCGCCGAACATCCGGAACTGAAGCGCCGCCCGGGTGAGTTCCTGGTCGAGTCGCGCGTGGCTCAGCCCGGTCTCCGCCTCGGCGGCAGCGACCAGATCCACTCGACGGGACTCCAGCGACGCGGCGATAGCGTCCAGCAACTCCGCGCGGCCGCGCCTCCCGCGCTCGGCCAGCCACTGCGCCGCCGGGGACGTCTGACCGGCGATCACCTCCAGCCGAGACTCGTCGGTCTCGGTGAGATCCGTCGCGCGACGCTGACCGTCGCGCGGATCGACCGTGATGACCACGTTCACAGCAGTCCTCTCCTTACCAGATTGCCCATGAGATCGCGGACGCCGAAGTGCCAGGGCTCGCACTCCTCCGCGTGCCGCACCCGGTTGACCAGGGTGCCGAGCGCCGGGCAGCTGATCCGTACCACGTCGTCGACCTTGTGGGTGAAGCCCTCACCGGGGCGGTCCCGGTCCTGAATGGGCGCGAACATGGTGCCGAGCATCAGGGCGGCGCCGTCGGGATAGTGGTGGTGCGGCCCGATCAGCTGCCGGACCAGTTCCTCGGGGTCACGCGACATCTGGGTCATCTCCGAGACCGCCTCCAGGTGGAAGCCGTCCTCGCCGCGAACCTCCAGGCGCACCTCGAGTTCGCGTACCCGATCCATGCCGAACCGGTCGTCGAAGAGCCGGATCAGGGGGCCGAGGGCGCAGGAGGCGTTGTTGTCCTTCGCCAGGGGAAGCAGGAGCGCCGAGCGGCCCTCGATGTCGCGCAGGTTCACGTCGTTGCCGAGGGTGGCGCCGACGATCCGGCCACTGGACTGGACGATGAGCGTGACCTCGGGTTCCGGGTTGTTCCAGGTCGACGCGGCGAGCACGCCGACCGGAACGGCGGTGCCGACGGCGGAGAGGATCTGCCCCTTGGTGAAGATCTCGGCGTCCGGGCCGATCCCCACCTCCAGGTACTGACTCCACATGCCCTCGGCGACCAGCAGGCTCTTGAGCCGATCCGCCTCCGGCGAGCCCGCCTCCAGGCTGTGCAGGTCGACACCGACGTCGGCGAGCATGCGGTGCCGGATGTCCGCCGCCAGCGCCAGGTCCCCCCGCGCCCGTTCCTCGATCACCCGCTCGATCATGGAGATCGGGAAGGTCACGCCCGCGGCCTTGAGCGCCTGGAGGTCGACCGGGGCGAGCAACCAGGGCCGGTCAGGGTCTCGGGGCGCGGCCCCCGTGTTGGCCAGTATCTCCCCGAAGTCGCCCACCCTCGGCCCGTCGAGCCCGGCCACCGTCGCGGCGGGATCGGGCAGCTCGCAGATGTCGCGGACGGTCGGGAACCGGTGGCTGATGTCGATGACCTCGCCGTCGCGGACGGTCACCGGCGAGGGGCCGTCGCCGGACGGGTCCCAGATCCGGCCGATGAGGACGCCGTCGGCATCGTCCGGCAACGCCTCGGCTGCGGTGCCTACCCAGTCCGCGCCCGCGGCCGACCCCCGGGGCCGTGGCAGCGTCATGAGTCGCTCTCCAGGTTGAAGAAGGACCGCTCGTCGCGGGGACGGATGTCGAAGACGGCGTCCTGGAACATCCGCAGCGGGTGCGGTGTGAACGGATGCTGCTCGATCGCGGTGAGTTCCACCTCGATGCCCAGGCCGATCCCGGTCGGGATGAGGATGTCGCCGTCGTCGGTCAGCACCAGCCGCTCGTTGGTGATCTCGGGACGCCAGGGCACGTCGGTCGCCATGATCTCCAGGTACCGGAAGTTGGGCAACGTCGCCCCGAGTTGCAGCGTCGCGGCCGTGCTCAGTGGGCCACTCGGGTTGTGCGGCGCGAAGCCCACGTAGCTGGTCGCGGCGAGCGTGGAGATGAAGGCCAACTCGGCGATCCCGCCAGCGTGCGTCACGTCGGGCTGGACGAAGTCGACCGCCTGGCGGGCCAGCGCCGGCGCGAAGCCCTGCCGCCCGTACCACCGCTCCCCCGCGGCGATCGGCACCGGCGACGCGCGACGGATGTCGACGAGCGCATCGAGGTTGTCCGGTGGGCAGGGCTCCTCGAACCACACCGGGTCGAACTGGGCGATCTCGTTGGCGACCTTGATGGCGTGGCGGACGTCGAAGCGGCCGTGCCCCTCGACGAACAGCTCCACCTCGCGGCCCACCGCCTGACGGACGGCGTCGATCTGGGCGAGCACCCGGTCCAACTGGGCGGTGGTGATGGTGAGGTCGTAGTTCTCGAACGGGTCCCACTTGAGGCCCCGGAAGCCCGACTCCACCGTCCGGCGCGCGGCGGCCGCGTAGTCCTCCGGCGTGACGGCGCCGGAGAACCAACCATTCGCGTACGCGCGGACCCGGTCGCGGGTCGCACCGCCGAGAAGCCGGGAGACCGGTACGCCGAGCTCGCGCGCCGAGATGTCCCACAGGGCCATCTCCAGCGAGCTCAACGCCGTCATGATGACCGGCCCGCCGCGCCAGTACCAGTCCCGCGCCGTCTCGTAGAGGATCTTCGAGATGCTGGTGGGATCCAGGCCCACCACCGCCTCGGCCAGCTCGGCGATGGCGCCCTGGACGGCACGTTCCTTGCCCTCCAGGGTGGCCTCGCCGAGCCCGATGATCCCCTCGTCGGTGTGGACGCGCACGATGACGAGGTTCGTACGGTAGAAGTCGACGACCAGTGTGTCGACAGAGACGATCTTCATTTTTCGGCTCAACCCTTCACCGCACCGGCGGTCATGCCCGACACCACGTACTTCTGCACCAACAGGTAGAAGGCGACGGCAGGCAACGTGAACAGGAAGGCGACAGCCATCACCGTCTGGATCGGTGTACCCAGTTCGCCGATGAAGTTCGCGATGCCGACGGAGGCGGGTTGCAGCTCGGGGTTGAAGATGAACGTCACCGCGAACACGTACTCGTTCCAGGCGTGGAAGAAGGCGATGACCGCGGTGGCCGCGATCGACGGCGCGATGAGCGGCACGTTGATGCGGGTCAGGGTGGTGAAGGGCCGGGCGCCGTCGGCACGCGCGGCCTCCTCCAGCTCCTTCGGGATGCCGTCGATGGCGCCCTTGAGGATCAGCGCGACGATCGGCAGGACGAAGGCGGAGTTCACCAGGACGAGGCCGGTCAGCGAGTCGAGCAGTTCGAAGCGGCGGAACAGCGCGAACAGCGGGACGACCATGAGCGCCTCGGGAAGCATCTGCGTGAAGAGCAGCACGACGGTCAGCACGGCCTTGCCCCAGAACGAGAACCGGGACAGCGCGTAGCCGAGCGGGATGCCCAGGCCGACGGAGAGAACCATCGTGCCGACGGCGATGATCAGACTGTTGAGCAGCCACCCGGCCGCCTTGCCCTCCGCGAGCGCGTCCACGAACACCCCGAACTGACCGAGGTCGGGCGTGAGCCGGGGCTGATCGGCGAAGAGGTCGCTGTTGCTGGACAACGCCGTGACGAACATCCAGTACAGCGGAAACACCGCGACACCCAGTACGACGAGCACGGCGACGATCCGTGCGGTGACACCGAATCGGAAGCGCCTCATCGGACGTCCCCCTTCTCCACGGCACGGGCGACCAGGCGGCTGCCGATGATGACGATGAGCGAGATGACGACGCCGACCATTCCGATGGCCGCCGCCGATCCGAGTTCCTTCGAATCGAACGCCTGCGAGTAGAGGTCGATGACGAGCGTCTCGGTGGCACCGACCGGCCCGCCCTTGGTCATCAGCCAGATCAGCTCGAACCGCCGCAGCGACCAGATCGTCATCAGCAGGGCCAGCAGACCCACTGTCGGCTTGATGACCTGCCAGGTGACCGCGCGGAAGGTGGCCCATCGCCCGGCGCCGTCCACGGTCGCGGCCTCGTTGAGGTCCTGCGGAACGGACTGGAGCGCGGAGAGCAGCACCACGGAGGTGAACGGGAACAACTGCCAGATCGTCGTGGCCAGCACCGCCGGGAGCGCGTAGCGCGAGCTGTCCAGGATCGCGCCGCCGGGCACACCGAGTCCGACGGCATCGAGGAAGCGGTTCACGATGCCGTACTGCGCGTTGAGCATCCAGGTGGCGATGAGCGCGACCGCGATGCCCGGGGCGGCCCACGGGACGGTCACCAGCGCCCGTGCCACGCCACGGCCGCGGAACTTCCTGTTGAGCAGGAGCGCGACGGCGAGCCCGGCGCCGATCGCGACGACCACACAGGTGATCACGTAGACGAAGGTGATCAGCAGGGTGCGATGGAATTCGGGGTCACCGAAGATCCGGTTGAAGTTGTCGAGGCCGACCCACTCGCTGCGGGTGGGGTTGAGCAGCCTCGTCCTGGTGAAGCTGAGGTACACCTCCTGAACGAGGGGTACCGCCTGGAAGACGAGGATGAACAGGGCGGCGGGTGCCAGGAACAGGTACGGCGTCCACTTGCTGCCCAGCGGGCTGGGCCGACGCCGGGGCCGGCCTGGAGGTGTTGTCTTCGGTGCTCCGGTCTGCTCGACCACAGTCATCGGGTTCGATCCTTCTGGGGGAAGGACGCTGCCGGCGCACGGATCGTTGCGCCGGCAGCGTCGCCGTGTCGAGCGGTCAGCGGACCAGTTCGCTCGCCTGCTGCTGGGCGCGATCCAGTGCCGACTTGAGGTCGGCCTTGCCCTGCAGTGCCGCGACCACGTTCTGCACGACCACCTTGCGGATGTCCGGAGTCTTGGCCTCGAACCCCAGCACGATCTGCGGCAGGCTGGTCTCGGTGAGCCCGTCGAAGACGGGGAGGAACGGGGTCGCCTTGAGCGCGTCCGCGCTGCGCTGCGTGGTGGTGGCGACGCTGCTCGCGCCGAGGATCTCCTGCAGCTTGACCTGGTTCTGCGGCTCCAGCGCCCACTTGATGAAGGTGCCGGCCTCGTCCTTGCCCTCGCTCGCCTCGTTGATCACGATTGGGGCGAGGATCGCGCCCTGCTTGCGGACCGGGAACGGGATGGGCGCGACGTTGAAGTTCAGCTTGGCGTTCTGGCCGCGGGTGGCGGTCACGTAGCCGCCGTTGTTGAGCTCCATCCCGACCTTGCCCTCGGCGAACATCCGCCGGAAGGTGGCCGCGTCCGCTCCGCGCGGGATCACGTTCGCGTCGTACAGGTCCTTGAACGCCTGTAGGCCCTTGAGGTTCTCCGGCGAGTTGATCGTCAGGTTCTTGCCGTCGGACCACGCGCCGCCGAAGCCGTAGACGTAGTTGAAGATGTCCTGCCAGACACCGGCCTCCTCGGCCTCCGTCTGGCGGAACGCCAGGCCGAAGACGTCACCCTTGGTCAGCGACTTCGCGGTGGAGGTGAACTGCTCGTAGGTGGTCGGCGGCGTCGGGATCAGGTCCGCGTTGTAGAACATCGCGTAGTTCGACGCCTCGAAGATGACGCCGTGCCGGACACCGTCGTGGACCATGAACTGGTCCGGCTGCTTGAGCAGGTCGTACTTGCTGGCGTCGATCACCTTGTCCAGCGGCGCGATGAGGCCGGCGTCGGAGGCCGCCTCGAACTCGGGCATGTCGAAGCGGACCAGGTCGGGGCCCTTGCCGCTGCCCATCTGGGTGAGCACGGTCTGGCCGAAGGTCGGGTACGGCACCGCGGCGGCGGAGACCTGGACCTTGGTCTGGCTCGAATTGAACTCGTCGAGCCACTTCGTCAACAAGGGCCCGCGGCCCGGGTCGCCGAAGGTCGAGGCGGCGAAGGTCAGCTTGGTGACGCCGTCGCCGGAATCGCCGTCCGAGCCGCAACCGGTCAAGAGGGTGGCGACCAGGCCGAGGGCACATGTCGCCCTGGCGATGCCGAAATGAGCGCGCTTATTACCCATCGTTACTCCACTGTTACGAGTTGGCATCAAGCCGATGAAATTGCAACGATCGTAGCGTCATGTGCAACGGTGTCAAGTGGCGATTGCGCATCGCGTCATCTATATTGCATAATGTGCAATGACAGCGACGGCGCTGCCCGTCGCGCGAGGGGAGACACAGCCTTGGCGCAATCGATTCGTCGCGCGATCGACCTCATCCGTCGATCCGCGGAGCACCCGCTGTCCCTTACGGAGGCTGCGGACGTGCTCGGCGTCCACAAGTCCACAGCCCTGCGCATCCTGCAGACACTGGAGTCCGCGCGCTTCGTCCGCCGGACCGGCGCGGGCACCTACGTCCTCGGCAGCGGCCTGATCGAGTTGTCCGAGCTCGCGCTCGGCTCGATGGACCTCCGCCAGCCCGCAGCCGCACACCTACGTGCGCTGCAACGCGAGACCGGCCACACCGTACACCTGGCGCAACTGACCGGCGACGAGATCATCTATATCGACAAGGTGGACAGCCCGGCGTTCGACGCCGTCAAGCTGCCCTCGCGGATCGGACGCGCGGTGTCCATCTACGCGAGCGCCGTGGGCAAGACGATCCTGGCCTACCTACCCCGGCAGGAACGCGACCGCCTTCTCTCCCACGTCGTCTTCGAGAAATTCACCGACACCACCTTCGCCGACCACGACGCCCTGGAAGCCGAACTCGCCCGCATCCACGACTGCGGCTGGGCCATGGACAACGGCGAGCACGACGCCTATGTGATGTGCGTGGCCGCGCCGATCAGGGATTCGCGGGGGCAGGTCATCGCCGCCGCCTCGATCACGGCGATCGAGGTCATCGCAAGCCTCGACCAGCTCAAGAGCAACCTTCCGCTGCTCCTGGAGACCGCCAACAAGATCTCGTACGAGCTCGGCTACGCGCCGCCCTCCTTGGCGAGCCCGGACGGTGAGAGCCGCTCCGCGACCTGACCGCGCCCGTCCCGGGGGATCATCGCGTTGTCGGCGCCGACCCGCCGGTGATGCGGTGATGCTCGTCGGTCTCCATGTCGATGAAGGCCTGGATCATGCCCCGGTAGATCCGTTCGATCAGATCCGGGTCGGCACCGGCCTCGCTGGCCAACGTCCGGACCCGGGCCACCACCTGCGCCACCCGGTCCGGCGCACGGACCGCCTGAGCGTCGCTCTTGAGCGGGGCGGCCTGCCGGACCAGCGCCTCCCGCCGGGCGAGCAGCCCGACCAACTCCCGATCCAGCTCGTCGATCCGAGCACGGATCTCGGTCAACGTCGCCGCAGTCTCTGCCACGCCGGAAATCGTCGCACGACGGCGACACGATCGTTCAGCGCAGCAGCGCCATCCGGTCGATGATGGAGTCGCGCAGCCCCGGTGGCCAGGGGAACAACGGCGCCGCCACCTGGAGCTGGGCGAATCCGTGCAGCCCGACCCAGAGCGCCGTCGCGTCGCCGAAGGGGTCCGCGCTGGTCGATCGTCCCGCCGCGACGCAGTCGGCGAGCGTACGCCGGAAGACCTCGAAGGCTCCCATGCCGAGTACGGCGAGCTCGTCCGCCATGGCCGGGGCCCGCTCAAGGGCCTGCCCGGCATCCCAGACGGCACCGAACATCACCCGGTACTGATGGGGTCGGCGTTCGGCGAAGGTCAGGTACGCCGCGCAGATCGCGCGCAGGCGCTCGACCGGGTCCGCGTCATGCAGTGCGCCCAGTTCCTGCTCCAGGATGTCGAACGCGCGTTGCGCGACCGCGAGCAGGATCGAGTCCAGGTCCGGAAAGTGCGTATAGATCGACGGCGCGGAGATGCCGGCCTGCCGGGCGATCCCCCGCAGGGTCACGTTCTGCGGTGTGCCGTCCTCCAGGAGTGCCATCGCGGCGTCGACGATCTCGTCGCGCAGCTGGGCACCTTCGCCGCGCTTGTTGCGGGCCCGCGTTCTCGGTGTGGTCACGCCATGACTTTACAGATGTTAGGCGAGCGCGTAAGTTAACGGTCGTAAGTTCACATCCGTTTCCAGAGATGGAGCCCCATGACCGCCGCGACTGCTCCCCGAATCGACATCGCCTCTCCCACCCAGCGCGCAGACCTCGTAGGCCGCGGGCTGGCGGCCCTGGCGTCCCTCGCCACCGGCGTCGCGTTCGTCAACGGCGTACTACTGACCATCAACGCCAACGACGACCGCCTGTTCATCGAAGGCTGGCGAGTCTCCAGCTTCGGCATCTTCGCCGCGCTCTTCGCCCTGCTCGCGGTCCGGCCCCGTCAAGCGGCCGGCGTCTGGGAGATCGTGCTCGTCGGCAAGGCCGCGCTCGTCGTGTTCGGCGCGCTGATCGGAGACGTCCCCGAGGCACGCCTGTCGGCCATCATCGACTTCGGGCTCGTCGCCGTCGTCGCGGCTGCCTACGTGCTGTGCCGCGGCTGGTTGGCGTGGCGTCGGGCGACCACCAACCCGACCCGATGACGGGAACGACCATGCCCTCCGCCTCGCCTCCGCAGCGCGTCGACCGGACCGTCATCATCTCGATCTGGGCCGTCCCGGTCCTGGTCGTCGGCCAGTTCGCCATGCTGGCCATCGTCCCGGTCGTCCTCGCGCTGACCGTCAGCCTGCGGCATGCCCACCTCCGCGGACTACGCCGCTGGACAGTCGCTCTCGCCACCGCCTACGCGACCCCGCTGATCCTCTGGGCCATCGGGCCCGACCGCGCCCCGAGCCTGTCCAAGGACATGCACCCGGTCTTCGCCGCACTGATCGTCGTGGTCGCGCTGGCCGCGGCAACTGCCTACCACCTCGGCCGTCGGCGTTCGAGCAGGGCCGACGGCTCGTCGAGCGAGCGGCCGTACTTCCGGGCCGCCCCGTGATCGATCCGCCCCTCATGGAGAGGCAGCCCGTACGGGTCGACGCGACCCGGTGTCAGCGGGCGACGTCGCTGCCGCTGGCGGCGCCGGCGCGAAGGCCCTGATCGATGAACGTGACCAACCAGGTGAAGCTCTCGTCGACGGACGCGTCGATCTGGAACCCACCGGCCGCCTCCAGGGTGGCGAATCCGTGCAGGACGCTGCGCAGCGTCCGCATGGCGTGGATCTCCTGGCCGGGGTCCAGGCCGTACCCGCTCAGCATGGCCGCCCAGGAGGCGAGCACCCGCTCGCTGGCCGGGATGAACGGGTCGTCGGGGCCGGTCGGGCGGGTGGCGTTGGCGGCCGCGTACCGGCCGGGGTGTTCCCGCACGTACGTCCGCATCGCCTGCGCGCCCGCGGCGAGGGCATCGCTGCCGGACCGGCCCTGGATGGCGTCGCGGATGGCGTCGCCGGCCTCGGTCATGGCCAGGATGGCGATCCGGTGCGCCAGCTCGGCCTGGCTGGTGACGTGCTTGTAGAGCGAGGGGGTCTTGATCCCGAGCCGTTCGGCGAGCAGGCCCATGCTGAGGTTGTCGAAGCCGACCTCGTCGACCAGCGCGGCTGCGGCTTCGGTGACCAACGCCGGGGTGAGCCGGGCCTTAGGCATTGGTCAGCGTCCGGGCGAGGAAGGGCAGGGCCAGGGCGACAACCTCGTCGGGCGTCTGGACGTGCGGGTAGTGGCCCGCGCCCTCGATCACAGCCAACTCGCCGAGCCCTCGCGGCAGGTCGGCCATGATGCGCTCACCCTCGGCCCGCGGGTCGGCCCAGTCCGGGTCGGCGCTGCCCTGGATCACCAGGACCGGGCAGGTGACGTTGGGCAGTTGCCGACCGGCGTCGCCCGGGCTGGTCTTGGCCATGGCCTGGAGGACCTTCATCCGGCCGGGCTCACTCATCTTGGCCTCGATGCGCGCCAGCTCGCTGTGCCAGTCGGCGGGCTTGGTGGGGATCGCCACGTCGAGGTACTTGCGCCAGTTCGCCAGGCTGCCCCGCACGAGCACCTGCGCCAGTTGGAGGTAGCCGGCCCGGAAGCGCTTCACCCGCACCAACCCGCCAAGGTCGAAGGACTGTGCGCGGGTGAACGGCGCCAGCTCGATGGCGCCGACGATCAGCTCGGGCGCGGTGGCGGCCGCGATGGTCGCGGCACCGCCGCTGATCGACTGGCCGATGATCACGGCCGGTCCGCCGAGGTGGCGCACGACGGCGAGGAGATCCCCCGCGATGTCGGTGCGGCTGTAGCCGTCCCAGCCGAGGCTGGAGTCGCCGCAGCCACGGATGTCGACGTTGGCGACCCGGTAGCCGGCCGCGGCCAGGGCCGGGGCGACGGATCGGTAGGAGTGCCGGCTGTCGCCCATGCCGTGCGCCAGCACGACCAGTGGGCCCTGCCCGGAGACCTCGTAGGCGATGGTGTTGCCGGCAATGTCCAGGTTTTCGATCATGACGCCCCCAACTGAAGCTAACGTAATTAGCTAAAGGCTAACTGCATTAGCCGAAGCTGGCAAACGCGGGTCGCCGCTACTTCCCTCCGCCCAGGCCGAGCTGGGGATAGAGGGCGTCGGGGGCGGCGACCGCTCCGGGCGGCCGAGCGACAGTGACAGTCGTACCGAAATCGCTGTAGCGCAGGGAGGCGTTCGGCAATCCGCTCGCCTCCGGCATCAGGAAGCTGACCAGCCGACCCTCGGTGTCCAGCGTCGCCCGGAACGCGTGGCTGCGCGCGCCGTCCGGAAGGGCGCCACCGGGAGGGGGTTGGAAGCTGATCCCGTTGCCGGCGGCAATCCGGGTCACGTCGATCGTCCCGGTGATCTGGGCCCCGTTCGCTCGTGCGGTGACGATCGCCTCGATGAGGCGGCCGGAGCCGCCGAAGTCGTTCCTGCCCGGCGCGAAGCTCAGGGCGAAGTCCGACGGCACCCGGGCCGGGTCCAGGACCATCCATTCGTCGCCGACACCGCGCATGGGTAGGCCGATCTTCATGTAGACCTCGTCTTCGATCATCCGGATCTCGATGTCCCCACCCGGCGTCGAAACGGTGCCGATCGAGCGCTTGTGGACGTTGTCGCTGTGCGACAGCGTCGTGACCTGACTGGCGATATCGACGTCGCTGCGAAAACTCGTCTGATCGACGAACGCCGTGCCCGCCCGCAGCAGACCGATCGCCTCGGCCGTCGTGGTGGCATCGGCGCTGGGGCCCGACACCGGGGCGGATCGAGGTTTGGGTTCGTTCTCCGTCGGCGCGCCAACCGTGCAACCCAGCAGGAGCAGGCCCGCAGAAATGCCGGCCAGTGTGGCTCGACGTGTCATGGCCATCACGGTAGGCCGCCTCGGCAAGGTCTGGTGACCCGTATAGTTCCGCGATGGAAACGGACACGGTGCGGCAGGCTTACACGTCCGTCGCGGAGCTCTACATCGAACTGTTCGGCACGAGCCAGCAGGTGGACACCGACGACCTCGCCCTCATCAGACGACACCTGGGCAGCCGGCCCGGCCGGGTGCTCGATCTGGGGTGCGGGCCTGGCCACCTCACCGGCTACCTTCGTGAGCTGGGCGTCGACGTGATGGGGATCGACCTGGTCCCCGAGTTCATCGCGCATGCACGGGCGTCCCACCCGGGCGTCGAGTTCCACCTCGGTTCGATGGAACGCCTCGACGTCGCCGAAGACTCCATCGACGGCATCCTGGCCTGGTACTCGTTGATCCATCTTCCGCCGCCGGAGCTCGACGGCATGCTCAAGGAGTTCCGGCGAGTGTTGGTGCCGGACGGGCGGTTGGTCCTGGGTATCTTCGACGCCGATGAGGTCGGCGCCTTCGACCACAAGGTCCTGACCGCCTACCGCTGGCCGGTCGACGAGATCTCCGAACGACTCGGCCGGGCCGGTTTCCGGGAGGTCGAACGCCTCCGGCGGCCCGGCACCGACGAGCATCGGCCGCTTGCCGCCATCGCGGCGATCGCGGTGTGAGGGCGCCGAGGGCCGGCCTCCCATCGTGGGAGGCCGGCCCTCGCCCAACCGAGCACCCGCGTCGACGCGGGCGTCCGGTATGGCGGCAGCGCTCAGGCGCTGAGCTTCCCGGCGATCTTGACGACCCGCTCGGCCATGTGGTCGAGGGCGGCGAACTGGGCGTCGCCCAGCGGGGCGTCGTTGCTTCCGCCGGTGACGTGCGAGACGCCGTACGGGTTGCCGTCGGCGAACTTCAGCGGGTCGGTGTAACCCGGGGCGACGACCAGACCGCCGAAGTGGTGGACGGTGTTGTAGAGCGCGAGAAGGGTCGACTCCTGGCCGCCGTGCGCGGTCATGGATGCGGTGAAGCCGGCGTACACCTTGTCGGCGAGCAGCCCCTGCGCCCACTGCGGGCCGAGGGTGTCGATGAACTGCTTGAGCTGGCTGGCGACGTTGCCGTAACGGGTGGGCGTGCCGAACAGCACCGCGTCCGCCCAGACGACGTCGTCGGCGGTCGCCTTCGGCTCGTTCTTCGTGGAGTCGAAGTGCTGGCTCCAAGCGGCGTTGGAGGCGATCGCCTCCGCCGGGGCGAGCTCCGGAACCTGACGCAGCCGCACCTCGGCGCCCGCCTTCTCGCCAGCCTCGGCGAGGCGCTTGGCCATGGCGTGGAGGGTACCGGTGGACGAGTAGTAGATGACGGAGAGCTTGGTCATCGGAGGCATCCTTCCCAAAGTATTTGCCGCTGATAAATTTGCGGCCGCAACAATCTCGACTGTAGCAGCCCACCTCGCGGCACCCCAACGTCCTGACCATGCCACCTGCGTGACGGAGCACACCGGGAGACGGGCGCGGGCTGCGGCCGTCCAGCCGATGAGGCGGGATGGTCCGGGCCCCTACGATGAGGCGATGGACCCCGCTGGGGCGCCGCCGGCGACGCGGTACCAACTGCTCGGACCGGTCGAGGCGCGGTCGGCCTGCGGGGAACGGCTGGCCCTCGGCACGCCGATGCAGGTGCGCCTCCTGGCCGTGCTGATGGCGCAGCCGGGCACCGGATGGTCCATCGATCAACTCGTCGACGAGCTGTGGCAGGGGCGCCCACCGAAGACGGCAGCCGGCAACGTGAAGACCTATGTCTGGGCGTTGCGCCGGGCGCTGCGCTCCCCGGGCTTCCCCGACCCCGCCATCCTCGCCGGGCCCACCGGCTACCGCCTCGCCCTCGACGGGCTGACGGTGGACAGCGTGGCCTTCGACGACCTGGCCCAGCGCGGGTATTCCGCGCTGCGGCAGGGTCACTGGTCAGCCGCCCAGGAGTCGTTCGAGGCCGCGTTGGCACTCTGGCGTGGGGAGCCGTTCGCGGGCCTCGCCGGCTGGGGGGTGTTGCTCTCCGTCCGGGCACGGCTTCAGGAGCAGCGCTCTAGCCTGGTGGAAGAGGTCGCGGACCTCCAGCTGCGCGCCGGACGGCATCACGAGCTGATCGAACCGTTGCGGAGCCAGGTCGACGACGATCCGCTGCGCGAGCGCCCATGGGGACAACTGATGGTGGCCCTGGCGCGGACCGGCCGGCGCGCCGACGCGCTGGCAACGTACCGGCAGCTCCGCCAGCTCCTCGCCGAGGAGGTGGGAGTCGAGCCCGGCCCCGATCTCCAACACCTGCACACCCGCATCCTGCGGGGTGAGCGGGAGCTGTTGACATCCGATTCGCGGCCACCGGAAAGATGCCCGCCGCGGGTGGTCCCCCGACAGCTGCCGGCCCCACCGAGTCTGTTCACCGGCCGGGCCGGGGAGCTGGCCCGGCTCACCACGCTGCTGCTCACCGACCCCGGCTCGGCCGGCACCGTCGTCATCACCGGTACGGGCGGCGTCGGAAAGAGTTGGCTGGCGTTGCGCTGGGCGCACGACAACCTGCATCACTTCCCCGACGGGCAGCTCCACGTCGACCTGGGTGGATTCGGCACCGCGACGCAGGAGGCGTCACCCTCGGCCGTCGTCGTACGCTCGCTTCTGCCCGCCCTGGGTGTGAAACCCCTGGAGATCCCCGCCGAGCCGGCGGCCCAGTTCGCCCTGTACCGCAGCCTGACCGCGAATCGGCGGATGCTCGTACTGCTCGACAACGCCCGCGACGCGGAACAGGTGCGACCGCTGCTTCCGGGGTCGACCCGCTGCGCTGTGCTGGTGACGAGTCGCCACACCCTGCCCGGCCTGGTCGCCGCCGATGGCGCTTATCCCCTCGCGCTGGACCTGCCCACCGACGACGAAGCGCGTCGGCTGCTCGTCCGCCGACTGGGTGCGCAGCGGGCCGCCGCCCACCCGGCAGCGGTGGACGAGCTGATCAGACGTACCGCGCGGTTGCCCCTGGCCCTGTCCATCGTGGCCGCGCGAGCCGCCGCCCGACCCACGTTTCCGCTCCAGGCCATCGCCGACGACCTGGCGGCGAGCCGGGGCGGGCTCGCCGCGCTGGCCACCGACGATGCCGCCACCGACGTGCGGACCGTGCTCTCCTGGTCGTACCGCCTGCTCAGCGCGGACGCGGCCCGACTGTTCCGGCAGATCAGCCTGCACCCCGCCCCGGACGTCAGCGCGGCGGCCGCAGCCAGCCTCGCCGAGGCGCCGCCGCACCTGATCCGTCCGGCGCTCGACGAGTTGACCCGGGCGAACCTGCTGGCCGAACCGTCCCCCAACCGCTTTCGCTGTCACGATCTGCTCCGCGCCTACGGGGAGGAGCTGACGTACGCGCTCGACCGTCCGGCCGACCGTAGCGCCGTCCGCACGCGGGTGCTCGACCACTACCTGTGTGTCGCTCGGGACGCGGCGAGGCTGGTCGACGCCGGTTGGCAGCCGCTCGATCCGCCTCCCCTGCCCGCCGACGCGTCACCGTCGGCGTTCGCCGACCACCGGGCCGCGCTGGCCTGGTTCACCATCGAACAGCGGGTGCTGCTGGCCGCCGTCGACGACGCGGTGGCGCACAACTTCGACGCGCACGCCGGGCAGCTCGCCCAGGCCCTCACTCCCCTGCTCAGCCGGCTCTCACAGTGGCACGACCTGGCCGCCGTACAGGCCATCGCGGTCACGGTCGCGCACCGCCGCGGTGATCCGCGGGCCGAGGCGCTGGCCCACCGGGACCTCGCGCTGGCCCACATCCAGCACCGCCGGTTCGGTGCGGCTCACCATCACCTCCGGCGTGCGATGGCCCGATACGACCAGGCCGGCGACCGCCCGGGGCAGGCCAGCACCCACCTGCACCTCGCCTGGCTGTCCGACATCGAGGGCGACGCCGGGGCGGCACTGCCGCACGCCAGGCAGGCGCTGGCGCTGGCCAGCAGCACCGACGACCGGCTCGGCGAGGCGGCGGCGCTCAACGCGCTCGGCTGGAGCCACGCCCAGTTGGACGAGCACGCCCGCGCCATCACCTACTGCGAGCGGGCGCTCGCGCTCTACGAGGAGGCCGAGGACCGGCTCGGGGCGGCCCACACCTGGGACAGTCTCGGATTCGCCTATCACGGCCTCGGGAAACACCCGACCGCTGCGGACTGCTACCGGCGCGCACTCACGCTCTACTCCGACGTCCAGGACCCGTGCGGGAGGGCGGACACGCTCGTCCGCCTCGGCGACATCCATCAGGCGGTGGGCGACCACGACACCTCGGTCGACCTGTGGCGGCAGGCGTTGGCGATCCTCGACCGGGTCGGTCATCCACAGGCCGCGGTGCTGTCCGAGCGGCTGGCCGCGTACCGATGAACTCCCCGCGCCGACCGTCTCCGGACCGGCATGGATCCGACGTGGACCGGGCGTCGGCAGGCTGGACGAATGTTGACCACGAAGAGAACCACCTTCCGGCATCCCCGCAGGGTTGACCCTCGACGTCGGCGGCTCCTCGGCAGCCTCTCGGCCGTCGTCGCGGTCCTCGTCGCCCTCTCGCTCAACGCCCCACCGTCGCTCGCGGGCACCACGCCGACGGCCAACAGAACCGGGTCGATCGCCGCGGACACCGCCGGCGGTTGGAGCGGTCGGATCGACTGGCAGGCGTGCCCGGAACGGCCCGACGATCCGGGCACGCGGTGCGGCACCCTGCGCCTGCCTGTCGACTGGGCCCGACCGGGAGGGGAGACCTTCCAACTGGCGCTGGCGCGGCGCACCGCCACCGACCCGGCCGCCCGCATCGGTGTTCTGGTCTTCAACCCCGGCGGTCCCGGCCTGTCCGGGGTGGACGTGGCGCTGACGGCCGACAGCCAGCTCGGGCCGGACGTGCTGCGCCGCTTCGACATCGTCGGCTTCGACCCGCGGGGCACTGTCCGAAGCGCGCCGGTGCGCTGCTCATCGGCGCTGCTGGCCCGGCACCCCTCCCTGACACCCGCCAACGCGGCGGAGTTCGAGCGGCTCCGCACCTACAACCGCCAGCTGCGCGACGACTGCCGCGCTCACAGTGGCCCACTGTTCGACCACTTGGACAGCGTGAGCGTCGCGCGCGACACGGACGCCATCCGGGCCGCACTCGGTGAGCGGCAGCTGAGCTTCTATCAGTGGTCCTACGGCACACTGATCGGGCAGTCCTACGCCGAACTGTTTCCCGACCGTGTCCGCGCACTGGTCATGGACAGCGTGATGGACCACAGCCAGGGGGTTCGGGAATATTTCCGCAGCGGTGCGGCCAGTAACGAGGCGCTGTTCCACGAGTTCGTGACCTGGTGCGAGCGGAACTCTGGTTGCGCGCTGCACGGACGTGACGTGCCGGCGCTCTACGACCGACTGATGCGCCGCGCCGACGCCGGCACGCTTGTCGACACGACCACCGGCGCCTCGCTGACCTGGTTCGAGCTGGGATTCGCGACCTTCGTCAACTTCTTCGACGCGACCTGGGCCGATCTCGCGAACATGCTGCGCGCGCTGGAGCGGGGCGAGCCCGCCTCACTCGCGTCCCCGATGGTGCCGGTCGACGGCGACAAGGACCTGACCGAGTACGCGCTTCCGGCGTTCTGCCAGGACTGGTCGCTGCCCATCGACGGGTTCGCCGACTGGAACCGGTATCTCGACCTGTCCCGCGCCACGGCACCGCACCTGCGGGCCTCCCCGTTGGCAGTCCGCTTCGGCGCGATCTGCCTGGGCTGGACGGCGAACAACCCACAACATCAGCTGCGGGTACGGACGAGCGCGCCGCTGCTGGTGCTCAACGGGCGGTACGACCCGGCCACCCCGTACGACGGGGCCCAGCGGGTGGTGCGCCAACTCGGCAGCCGGGGCCATCTCCTCACCTACGAGGGGTCGGGCCACGCCAGCTACCCACGGACCGAGTGCACCCGTCGTCAGGTGGAGCGGTATCTCATCACCAGGGCCACCCCGCCGGTCGGCGCGAGCTGCCCGGCCGCCCCGGTCTGACGGGTCCACATCGTCACGGTGACGCCCCAGCTCACGGTAGGTAGCGCGACCGGTCCGACGACGTGTCGGTCAGGTCTCCTACCCCGGTGGCTGGGGCGTCGCCGCCGCGCCATTTCCGGTCAGGAGCCGTCGGGCGGGTCGGCCGGCTGCTGTCCCGGCCAGAACGGCCACTCCTCGAATGAGCGGCACCGTCCGTCGTCGGCGAACCGCATGATCCACAGGTCGCGGTACTCCTGGTCGACCGGGTCGCCGTAGCGGACCTCCTGGCGCGACACGGCCGTGTCACCCTCGACCGCGACGATCTCCGTGGTCAGCTGGAACACCTCGTCGGGGCCCTTGCGCTGCTTCTCCCACATCCGGGCGATGGCCGGCAGGCCGACGACGGGCGTCCAGTACGGCCCCTGCTGGTAGCTCGCGTCCTCGGTGAAGAGCGTGACCAGCGCGTCCGTGCCCGGGGTCCGCCAGAGCTGCTCGTAGGTGGTTAGCCAGTCCGCGACGTGCTTCCTGTCCATGGCATCACCTTGCCATCCGGGCGGCTGCCAGCTGGGAGAACCCGCAGGCTGCGGGCAGCGCACCCATCGAGGCGCTGGCCGGCCTCGGCTCTGGACACCCTTGACATCGAAAGGTGTAGCCAGCCACACTCCCGATGCTAATTCGATTTAGCGACCATCGAAGCCCTCAACTGCCAGTGCCCGGACCAGACCGCGACGAGCGACCACAGAGGAGTCTTCGCGCATGAGGGAAACGACCGGAAGACGCAGGCTCCGGCTTGCGATCTCGATTCTCGCGCTCACGGCACTCGGTGCGGGGGCCGTCGTCCCCGCGCCGGCTGCCGCCGCCGGCAGGCCCGCACCCGTACCGGGTGCGACGGTCAAGGCGGACCGCAACTCACCGACCGGTTACACCGTCACGTTCGTCTACCGCAATCTCCACGCCACCCAGGTCCGCCTCGCCGGGGACCTGACCCTGCTCGACGTCGACACCGGCACCACGCGCTACCAGCCGGAAGAGTGGCAACCGGGGCGCTACCACGCGGGCGGCACCGAGTTCCTCCGGGACATGACCAGGGACCCGAAGGGGAACTGGTCGGTCTCGGTCCCGCTGCACGCCGGAGGTCTCAGCTTCTGGTACCGGGTCTGGGACCCGACCCAGGGCTGGGAGAACAAGCGCATCTGGGACCCCGCCTCGACGAACCCTCGGCCGCCGGGCGAGTCCTCGTTCCGGGTCAGGAACAACGACGTGCTCGATGCCGTGCACGTGCCGTACGCCAAGAAGCAGAACGACCCGGTGCTGAAGGCGCGTGCGGGCTACGAGTTGCCGGTGGCCGACCGCGCGAAGCGAGGAACCGTCCGGTACGTCCCGTACACCACGATCCTGGGCGACAGCGGCCACTACCTCGGCGTCTACCTGCCGGCCAACTACGACGCCAACCGGACGGAGCCGTACAAGGTCGCGTACCTCGCCCACGGCATCTTCGGCGACGAGACCGACTTCATGGTCCCCGCGAACGTCCCGAACATCCTGGACAACATGACGGCCAAGGGTGAGATCGAGCCGACGGTGGTCGTCACCATGGGCAACCACTTCACGGGCACCAGCCTCGGCTTCGGGTCCTACAACCAGACCAACGCGGCCAACAACCTGGTCCAGACGATCCTTCCTCTCATGGAGCGCAGCTACAACGTCTCGACCGAGCGCTCCGGGCGCGCCTACGCCGGGTTCTCGTACGGCGGGATGACAGGCGGCGTCGTCATCAGGAACTACCCGACCACCTTCGCGTTCTACGGACACTTCTCCGGCAATCCGTCGCTCACCACCCAGGACTACGACACCATCGCGAACGCGGTCGGGGACGAAGACCTCTCCGTCTTCCTCGGCAATGGCATCTTCGAGGGCAACCTCAACGCCCAGAACGCCATCGCGGACAACTTCCGGGCCCGGGGATACGCCGCCGCGACGACCCAGGTCCCCGGCGCGCACGACGGGATGACAGCGGGCCAGCTGTTCACGATCTTCGCCCGGGACCACCTCTGGTCGGGGGTCGACTCCGTGTCGGTGACGCCCGCGACGGTGCACCTGACGAAGGGCTGGAGCTGGGCCAGGCAGTTCACCGCTCAGGTGACAACGAACGAGGGTGTGAGCCCAGCGGTGACGTGGTCGGTCCAGGGAGCGGCCTCCACGGACACCACCATCTCCGCGGACGGTCTGCTCTCGGTGGCCGCGGCGGAGACCGCTTCGTCGCTCACTGTCGTGGCGACGTCGGTGGTCGATCCGACCATGTCACGCTCAGCCCAGGTCACCCTGACGCCTGCGGGCCCGGCCCGAGTCGCGGTGAAGGCGAAGGCCACGCCGGCCTCGGTCGTGCGCGGTGGCACGTTCACGCTGGCCGTCGACGTACGGGCTCAGTCTCCGCACCGCAAGGCTCCGAAGGTGACCGGCGAGGTCGCCGTCACCTTCGGCGGCACCACCCAGGTGGTTCCGCTCCGTGGTGGCGCGGCCGTCGCCGAACTGCCGACCGACGGGCTGCCCGCAGGGGTGTACCCGGTGCACGTCGCCTACTCGGGTGACCCGGTCCACGCCCCCACCGCAGCGGTCCACCAGCAGCTACGGGTTCGCTAGCCAACAGGCAGGGGTGGGCCGGCGACCTCTCGTCGTCGGCCCACCGCCGGCTGTCCGTCCGGACCGTCAGCTCACTCCCCGAACCGCCTCGATGATCGTCTCGGCGACCTCGCTCGGCCGGGCCACCGTCATCGCGTGCGAGCCGCCGACGACCTCGCGCTGCCCCCGGGGGTTGGCCCGCTCGGCCATGAAACGGTGCACCTCGGCGGGGATGTTCTTGTCCGCGTCGCCGAACACGAACCAACTGGGCAGCGACCGCCAGGCGGGGTCGCCGGTGAGCTTGTCGCCCAGGCCCTGTTCGGTGATCGGCCGCTGGGTCCGGGCCATCAGCGCGGCCATGTCGTCCGACGCGTCCGCGCAGAACTGCGCGTGGTACTGGTCCTGGCCGATCGCCACCTCGTTCCCACCGGTCGACACCGGGTACTGAACCAGCGTGTCGGCGAGGGTGCTGCCGGGGAACTTCGCGGACAGCGTCATCGCCGACTCGCCGGTGTCCGGGGCGAAGGCGTTGACGTACACGAGGGCCCGCACCGAGGTGTCGCCGGCTGCGGCCTGCGTGATCACCATGCCGCCGTACGAGTGGCCGACGAGGACAACCGGACCGCCGATCCCGCGGACGACGTCCTGCACGTACGCGGCGTCGCCCGCGACGCTGCGCAGCGGGTTCGCGACGGCCACCGAGTCGTACCCGGCGCCCAGGCGTTCAAGGACGCCGTTCCAGCTCGCCGACTCGGCGAACGCGCCGTGCACGAGCACGATGGTGGGCTGTGGATCAGGCATGATAGGTGCCCCCTCACTCCGTGAAGCTGTTCACCGCCGGTCGCACTGGTACGCCTGGATACCCGTTACGCGAGTGTGAAACGTCCGGTCCGATGAGCAGGAGGCGCCGATGACTACGACGACGCTGGCCGAGGTGACGGCCGAACTGGTCGAGCTGGAGGACCCGAAGGCACGGGCGGTGAACGCCAGACACGGTGACGATCATGGCGTGCACCTCGGCGCGCTTCGGGCGCTCGCGAAGCGGCTGAAGACGCAGCACGATCTCGCGCGCCAGCTCTGGGCGACGGGCGATGCCTCGGCGCGGCTGCTGGCAATCCTGATCTGCCGTCCCAGGGCGTTCGAGCGGGACGAGTTGGACGTCATGTTGCGCGAGGCGCGCGCCCCAAAGGTGCACGACTGGCTCCTGAACTACGTGGTGAAGAAGAGCCCACACTCCGAGGAGCTGCGGCTGGCCTGGTTCGCCGACTCGGATCCCGTGGTCGCGAGTGCCGGCTGGGCCTTGACCACCGAACGCGTGACGAAGAAGCCCGAGAGTCTCGACCTCCCGGGACTGCTCGCTGTGATCGAGACCGAAATGAAGGACGCGCCGGATCGCCTGCAGTGGGCGATGAACCACTGCCTGGCGCAGATCGGCATCGAGCACGCCGAGCACCGCGAACGGGCGATCGATATCGGCGAACGCCTGGAGGTGCTCAAGGACTACCCCACCTCCCCCGGCTGCACGTCTCCGTTCGCGCCCACCTGGATCACCGAGATGGTGCGCCGAGCGGGATAGGCAGCGAGTTCTCGGTCGATCCCGCACCGGCGGGGTCGACGCCGTCTCCCGCGCGCCCCTATAGTGAGTTCCATTATGGGACTTACTACGTTCTGGCGGTGGTGGGTCGCCGGCACGACCAGCCAACTCGGCTCGGCGGTCGGCGCAATGGCGCTACCGCTGACCGCGCTGACCGTGCTCCACGCGTCGGCCTTCGAGATGGGTCTGATCACGGCGGCGGGCTACCTGGCGTACCTGCTGATCAGCCTGCCGGCGGGGGTCATCGTGCAGCGCGTGCCGCTGCGCGGCATGCAGGTCGCCCTGGACCTGGTCCGGGCCCTCGCCATCGCGTCGGTCCCGCTGACCTGGTGGTTCGACATGCTGACGGTGACCCAGCTGATCGCGGTCGCCCTGGTGCTGAGCTTCGCCACCGTGCTGTTCGACGTGGCGAACCAGACCTTCCTGCCGGAGATCGTGCCGGCCGCGCAGTTGCAGGCCCGCAACAGCCTCACCTCCGGCACTCATGCCGCCACCGCGCTGGGCGGGCCATCCCTGGGTGGTTTCGCGGTGCAGCTGCTGGGTGCGGTGCCGACACTGTTCGTGGACGCCGTCAGCTACCTGCTCTCCGCCGTGTTGCTGCGCACCCTGCCGGCCCGGCGGGTGCAGCGACCGGCCGAGCGACCACCGATGGTCACGATGATCCGTGAGGGCTGGCACTTCGTGCTCCGACACCCGATCATCGGGCCGGCTATGTGGGACGCCACAGCGACGAACTTCGTCAACGGCGCCATGCTCGCCCTGTTCCCGTTCTACCTGGTGCGCGAGCTACACGCATCGCCGTTCATGGTCGGGCTGTTGATCGCCACCGACGGCCTCGGCACGCTCATCGGCGCCGCACTGACGACCCGGTTCACCGATCGTTTCGGCACCGCCCGCGGCCTGATCATCGCGGCCTTCGTCGGCGTGGTCGGCGCGCTCATCATCCCGCTGGGCACCGGCACCGCCGCATTCCTGGCCTTCGCCGTCGGGAATCTGATCTTCGCCGGCTCCACTGTGGTGCTCAGCGTGACCACCCGCACCTACCGGATGCTCGCCAGCCCTCCGGAGCTGCTGTCCCGGGTGATCGCCACGGTCAAGTTCGTCTCCTGGGGTGCCATCCCGGTCGGCGGTCTGCTCGCCGGCATCCTGGCCGGGCCACTCGGCGCCCGTACCACCCTGCTGATCTTCGGGGCGGTCACCGTGCTGTCCCCGATCATCTACCTGTCGACGCCGATCCGCCGACTGCGTGACCTGCCGCTCGACCCCACGCCGACACCGACCGAGGCCCGGGTGTGAACCGACCAGGTGCGCTCCCGGTCCGTCCACATCGCTCACCGGGAGATATCGACAGAAGGTGTAGCCCTCTGTCCCCCGGGGCAAGAACCCGCACATGGAGGGAACGGCAGGGCGCGAGGGGCAACAGCTCGGCCGGCGACACCGAACCGGTGAGCCGGACCGGGCATGCCTGGCGACCCCACTGCCGGCGACCTCCGTCTGATGCGGCTGAGGCACAGCCTCCCCCCGGTGGCGCTCGGCGCGGTGGCGCTCGGTGCGGCTCTGGGCGCCAACCCCGCCCACGCCGACACCCCATCGCCGTCGCGTCTCCCGCTGGTGGAGGTCGCCACCTCGCCGGAGGCCATCAAGGTCTCGGTGGCCGACGTGGTCGAGGTGGAGCTGACCGTCCCCCTGCCCCTGCCGACCGCTGTCGTCTCCCTGCCCGTGCCTCTACCGTCGACCCACCCGCTGCCTCTACCGTCGACGGACCCCCTGCCCTCGGCCGTTCCGCTGCCGACACCGTCGGCCAAGCCCTCGACCGCCCGGCCAAGTCGGCCGGCCGGCAACCCGTCGTCGTCACCGCAGGCCACAGCGACACCATCGGCCTCGGCATCCCCGGAGGCACGGGTCACCTCGCGGCCATCGCTGGCACCGTCGACGCGTGTGCCGGCGACAGTGACCCGAAGCGGCGCTCGCGGCACGTCCGATGGACGGGCGTCGGCGCAGGCGCGGGCGACGATGACCGCCGTCACCGGACAGCGGCCCAACCCGCCCGCCCGTCCCGCGCCGGGGCTACCGGCGTTCGTGCTGGCGCTGGCGTCCGCACCGACCGGCGTCGGTGCCGGCGGCGCTGATCCACCCACGTCAACAGCCGACGCTTCGCCGCCCACCTCGCCGCTGCGGCCAGGGCTCACCGTCACCGCCGTCGACATGCGCGCGACCAGCCGTCCCGTCGAGCGGGGTCCTCCCCCGCCCCAATGACTCCTGATCACCCACTCGCGTCCACGACGTTGATCAGGAGAGGTTCATGGAAATCGCCGTTATCTGGATCCCCGCCCATATCGAGCCGTCGGAGCCCGCCGTCGCGAGGTGTCTCAGCCACCTTCGCGAACACTCCTACCGATTCGCAGGAATCATGCGGGCCCCCTGGGAGACCGTCGAGCAGACGATGATCGACGGTGAGGTGGATGTCGTCGTCATCGCCGACTTCGCCCACCTCCCGCCGGATCGGTCCCCCCGGATCGAGCTGGCCAGCTCCCCTGACGGCGACGCGGACGAGGACTGAACGGTTCCGGACACACAGCTCGACTGACACCACGAAGCGCCCCGTCCGCATGGACGGGGCGCTTCGTCGAGCTGATGAAATCGTCGCCGAGGACGGAGGTACTACTCCGACGCCATGCGGTCGACGGCACCCCGGTCGCGTGCGCTTGTTCCCGACCCACCGTCACGCGCCGGCAATTGGGCCGGCTGCGTGCGCAATGGCTGGATCGCCATGTCGATGTGCTGTTGGGCGATATACCTCAGAGGTATATATATCCCTCTGAGGTATATCGCCCAATACGGAATCCGCTCCGACCGAGGTGACCAACGGTCACCGCCGATCGCCGGCTGCGCCCACCGCGAACCCCCTGGGTCAGGCAGCGACGGCCGCCCGAACGTCGTCGTCGGCGGCGCGCAGCCGGGCCGCGGCCTCCTCGGCGGTGCAGTTCGCCAACAGCAGCACGATGGCCGTCTTGGCGTGCCCGTGCGCCGCCGCGAGCGCCCGCGCCGCCGTGTCGAGGTCGGTGTCGGCGGCCTCGGCGACGATCCGACGCGCCCGGTCGACGAGCTTCTCGTTGGTCGCGTTCATGTCCACCATCAGATTGCCGTAGACCTTGCCGAGCCTGGCCATCGTGGCGGTGGAGAGCATGTTGCAGACCAGCTTCTCGGCGGTGCCGGCCTTGAGCCGGGTGGAACCGGTGAGCACCTCGGGGCCGGTGGGCACCTCGATGGCGACGTCGGCGTGCCGGCTGGTCACCGCGTCGGTGTTGCAGGCCACCGAGACGGTCGCCGCGCCAAGCGCGCGGGCGTGATCCAACCCACCGACCACGTACGGGGTACGACCGCTGGCGGCGAGCCCGACCACAGTGTCGCGGGCGGTCAGGCCGACGGCGTCGAGGTCGGCGACGGCGCGGGTCGGGTCGTCCTCCGCGCCCTCGACGGCGACACCGAAGGCTCGTGCCCCGCCGGCGAGCAGACCGACGACCCGCTCGGGCGTCGTACCGAAGGTGGGTGGGATCTCGACGGCGTCGAGCATGCCGATCCGGCCGCTGGTGCCCGCGCCGAGGTAGATCAGCCGTCCGCCCTGGCGGAGCGACGCCACGATGACGTCGACGGCGGCCGCGATGTCCGGCACGGCCCGGCGGACGGCGTCGGCGACGGTCTGGTCCTCGTCGTTCATCGCGAGAAGCAACTCGGTGGGAGACATCCGGTCGAGGTCGCCGGTCTTGTCGTTGCGGGTCTCGGTGCCGAGGGTGCTGAGGTCCACGGGGTGCTCGTTCCTCTCGCTGGTCTGCAGTCGCCGGCCGGCGGGGAGAGGTCCTCCGGTCGCCCGGCGGCTCGCCGTCGAGTGCGTCCTCGCGACCCGCCGCCGCGGCCAGGCCGAGGGCGCAGCTGCGAACAGTCCCCGTATCAGCAGGCTGAAACCACAGCGTAACCAGCCCGGACGGGCGGTGGCAAAAAGTTTCGCGTTAGGCTGGGTCACCGTCACTTATTGACAACCGCTGGTTGGGAGCGAGCCGTGCGTCAACTCGACCTCGTCGTGATCGTGCTGTACCTCGTGGTGATCGCCTACGTCGGACTACGCCTGTCCGGTAAACAGAAGTCCGCCAAGGACTACTTCGTGGGCGAGGGTCGACTGCCCTGGTGGACCGTCTCGTTCTCCGTGGTTGCCACTGAGACCAGCGTCCTGACCGTGATCAGTGTTCCCGGCGGCGCCTACAGCGGTCAGGGCTTCGGCAACGTCGAGCTAGCCCTGGGTTACGTCATCGGTCGGGTCGTCGTGGCCGCGGTGCTCATCCCGCTCTACAAGCGGGGTGGGTTCGTCAGCGCCTACCAGTACCTCGGTGAGCGGTTCGGCCTGAAACTTCAGGGTCTGGCGTCGGTGACGTTCGTCTTCACCCGACTGCTCGCCGAGGGTGTACGGCTGTTCGCCTCGGCCATCCCCATCAAGCTTCTTCTCGACGAGTTCGGGCTGAATGTCGGCTATCAGGCCATCATCATCGTCCTGACGCTCATCACGGTGGTCTACACCTACCTCGGTGGCATCAAGGCAGTCATCTGGACCGACGCCATCCAGATGGGGCTGTACCTGGGCGGGGCGATCCTGGCCATCGCGGTGCTCAGCCACGCCGTCGGCTTCGACGGCTACTCGCAGGCGCTGGACGCCGGCAAGTTCCAGCTCTTCGACACCAACTTCGCGCTCTCGCACGTGCTCACCAGCCCGTTCGCCCTGCCGACCGCGATCATCGGTGGCGCGATCTTCGCGATGGCCAGCCACGGGTCGGACCAGCTGATCGTGCAGCGCATCCTGTCCACCCGCACGCTGCGCGAGGGGCAGAAGGCGATGATCTCCTCGGGCATCTTCGTGGTGATCCAGTTCGCGGCGTTCTCCCTGGTCGGCGCGCTGCTGTGGTCGTACAACAAGGGTCAGACCTTCAAGGAACTCGGCCTGGCGAGCAGCGACAACCTCTACCCGAGCTTCATCCTGCACGCCCTGCCGGTGGGCATCTCGGGTCTGCTGGTGGCCGGCATCCTCGGCGCCGCGATGGGCTCGCTGTCCTCGGCGCTGAACTCGATGTCGAACTCCACCGTCGCCGACTTCATCCACAGCTTTTTCCGCAAGGTCCCGTCCGACGACGCGATGCTCCGCCTCGCCCGGGTGATGACCCTGGTCTGGGCGGTGCTGATGGCGGTCTTCGCCTGCGCGTTCAGCTCCAGCACCGGAAACGTCTACCTGACCGGTTTGACCATCGCCGGCTACACCTACGGGGCGCTGCTCGGTGCCTTCCTGCTCGGCCGCCTCGTCAAGCGGGCCAACCAGGTCGACGCGGTGATCGCCTTCCTGGTCACTGTGGCGGTGATGACGTACATCGTCCGCTACGTCAAGATCGATGTGACGACGGCCGGGACGACCACCGCCACCGCCATCGCCGCGCAGTGGCTGGTCCCGATCGGCGTCCTGATCACCCTGGTCGTCGGCGCGGTGTCCAGCCGGTTCCACCCGGCCCCGGAAACGCCGTACGACCATGGACGTAGCGACGAGGTCGACGACGACGCAGCGGCGGCGCCCGCCGGCCGGGCGTGAAGGAGGACGTGATGCGCGTGATCGGCCTGATGTCCGGAACCTCCTACGACGGCATCGAAGCCGCCGCGGCCGAGTTCGAGCTGAGCGGCGACACAGTGCGGATGCGACCGCTGGGCCGGCTCAGCCACCAGTACTCCGACGAGTTGCGCACGCAGATCGCCGCCGCCCTGCCGCCCGCCGCGACCACCACCGAGGCGATCTGCGTGCTGGACACCGGCATCGGCCAGGCCTTCGCCGAGGCCGGCGTGCGGACCCTCGCCGAACTGTGCGACGGCGATGCCGACCTGGTCGTCTCGCACGGGCAGACCATGCACCACTGGGTGGAGGACGGCACGGTTCGGGGCACTCTCCAGCTGGGTCAGCCGGCCTGGATAGCGGAGGCCACCGGCCTCCCGGTCGTAGCCGACCTGCGCAGCCGCGACGTGGCCGCCGGCGGGCAGGGCGCTCCCCTGGTCGCCCTCTTCGACGCACTGCTGCTGGGCGGCCTGCCCGGCGTCCCGGCCGCGCTGAACCTGGGCGGCATCGCCAACATCACCGTCGTCGCTCCCGACGCGGACCCGCTCGCCTTCGACACCGGTCCGGCGAACGCGCTCCTCGACGCCGCCGCCCGCCACTTCAGCGGGGGCGCCGAGGAGTACGACCGGGACGGGCGCGGGGCGGCCGCCGGACAGGTGAACCCGGACCTGCTGCGGCGGCTGCTCGACGAGCCGTACTACCGGCTGCCCGGCCCGAAGAGCACCGGGAAAGAGCTGTTCCACCTGCCCTACCTGCTCGCCGCCCTCGCCGACGCGCCCACACCGGACCCGCAGGACGTGTTGGCCACGCTCACCCGGCTCACGGCGGTCACGGTGGCCGGCGCCTGCCGCGACCACGGCGTCACCCGCCTCGTCGTCTCCGGCGGCGGCGCACACAACCCGACGCTGATGCGCATGATCGCCGACGAACTGCCCGGCGTCCAGCTGTCCTCCAGCGACGACCTGGGCATCGCGTCGGACGCCAAGGAGGCGCTCGCCTTCGCGCTGCTGGGCTATTTGACCGTGCACGGACTGCCGGGCACCCTGCCCTCGGGCACCGGCGCGCGGCACGCCTCCGTGCTCGGCAGCATCACCCCCGGCCGGCAGCCGCTGCGGCTGCCGGCTCCGGCCAGCACCGCTCCCCGCCGACTACTGATCGCCGGCCGTCCCGCCGTGCCGCCGGTGGCCGGCTGACCACTCTCCCGGGAGGATCCGCCGATGAGACCCGTCGTACCCGTGCCGCCGCCGACCGCGGCCGGCGCTCGTGCCCGCGCTGTCGCCGAGCTGCTGCGCTCGCGCCTCGATGATCCGAGCCGGGCCAGCGCCGAGCTGCCCCGAAGGCTGGCGGCGGCGCACGACGCCTCGCCGTACCTGTTCGAGCCGCAGGCCGTGGTTCGCGCCGCCTCCGCCGCCGAGGTGGGGGCGTTGATGGCCGGCGCCCGGGAGGCCGGCGTGCCGCTGACCCTGCGCGGCGGCGGCACCAGCCTCGCCGGGCAGGCCGGCGGCGCGGGCGTGCTGGTCGACGTCCGCACCGACTGGCGGCACGCCGAGGTCCTCGACGACGGACGCCGCATCCGGCTCCAGCCGGGCCTGACGATCCGACAGGCCAACGCTCGGCTGGCCCGCTACCGACGCCGGCTCGGCCCGGACCCGGCCAGCGAAGCTGCCTGCACTGTGGGTGGCATGGTGGCCAACAATTCGAGCGGGATGACCTGCGGCACCACCGACAACGCGTACCGCACCATGGAGTCGCTGCGCTTCGTGCTCCCGTCCGGCACCGTCGTCGACTCCGGCGCCCGCGACGCCGACGACCGGCTGCGGGCCGACGAGCCCGAGCTGCACGCCGGGCTGCTGCGCCTGCGCGACCGGGTGCGCGCGACGCCGGGGTCGCGCGCCACCATCGAGCGGCTGTTCGCGATGAAGAACACCATGGGGTACGGGCTTAACTCGCTGCTCGACCACAGCACCCCGGTCGAGATGCTCGCCCACCTGATGATCGGCAGCGAGGGCACGCTCGGCTTCGTGGCCGAGGCCGTCTTCCGTACCGTCGAGATCCACGACCACGCCGCCACCGGCCTGCTGATCCTGCCCGGTCTCACCGACGCCACCGACGCGCTGCCGGCCCTGCTCGCCGCCGGCGCCCGTACCGCCGAACTGCTCGACGCGGCCGCACTGCGGGTCAGCCAGCGCGACCCGGGTGCGAGCCCGGCCCTGCGCGGGCTGACGGTCTCCGGCCACGCCGCGCTGCTTGTGGAGTTCGCCGAGGACAGCGCGGAGCAGTTGGCCGCGACGCTGGCCGACGCCCGGCCCGTGCTCGACCGGCTGCCGGCCGTCACCGGCACCGAGCTGACCCGCGACCCGCGCGAACGGGCCAACCTCTGGCACCTGCGCAAGGGCCTCTACACCGCCGTCGCCGGGGCCCGCCCGCCCGGCACCACGGCCCTGCTGGAGGACGTCGCGGTGCCGATGCCGCGCCTGACCGGCACCTGCGACGGGCTGATCCGACTGTTCGACAGGCACGGCTACCCGGACGCGGTGATCTTCGGACACGCCCGCGACGGCAACCTGCACTTCATGCTGACCCAGTCCTTCGACACCCCGGCCGAGATCGACCGCTACGCCCGGTTCACCGACGACATGGTCGACCTGGTGCTTGCCGAGGGGGGAACGCTCAAGGCGGAGCACGGCACCGGCCGGGCCATGGCGCCCTTCGTTCGCCGGCAGTACGGCGACGAGCTGTACGACGTGATGCGCGAGCTCAAGCGGCTGTGCGACCCGAGCGGCCTGCTCAACCCCGGTGTGCTGCTCAACGACGACCCGACCGTGCACCTGCGGCAGCTCAAGGCCGTACCGGCGGTCGACCCCGAGCTGGACGCCTGCGTCGAGTGTGGCTACTGCGAGCCGGTCTGCCCCACCGCCGACGTCACCACCACCCCCCGGCAGCGCATCGTCCTGCAACGGCAGATCGCCCTCGCCACCGCCGCCGGCGACGAGGAGCGCCGCCGGGAGCTGACCGCCGACTACGAGTACGCCGCGGTGGACAGCTGCGCCGCGGACAGCCTCTGCGTCACCGCCTGCCCGGTCGGCATCGACACCGGGGCGGCGATGAAACGGCTACGCGCCGAGCGGCACACCCCTCGCGCCCAGCGCACCGCCCGCACTGCCGCGCGGCACTGGCAGGCCGCCGTGACGGGCGTCCGGGTGGGACTGACCGCCGCACACGCCGTACCGACGCCGGTGACCCGCGCCGCCACCAAGGCGATCCGTGGGCTCGGAACCACCGAACTCGTGCCGCTGTGGAGCGACGACATGCCGCGCGCCGGCGCGCCCCGGCCCACCCCCCGCAGCGCGCCCGACGCCCAGGCGGTGTTCTTCGCCGCCTGCGTCGGCAGCCTCTTCGCACCGGAGAACGGCTCGTCCGGCGGTTCGGCGGCGGCGTTCCTGCGCCTCTGCGAACTGGCGGGGGTGCCGCTCGTCGTACCGACCGGCACGGCAGGTCTGTGCTGCGGCACTCCGTGGCAGTCCAAGGGTTACCCCGCCGGTCACCGCGAGATGGCCGAGCGGACCCTGGCCGCGCTCTGGGCGGCCAGCGACGAGGGCCGACTGCCCGTCGTGTGCGACGCGTCATCCTGCACGCACGGGCTGACGCAGCTGACCGCCGCGCTGGCCGAGGAGGACCAGGAACGGTACGGCGCGCTGCGCTTCGTCGACAGCGTGACCTTCACCGCCGAGCACCTCCTGCCGGCGCTGCCGCAGCCCCGGCGACTCGGCTCGCTGGCCCTGCATCCCACCTGCTCCACAGTGCACCTGGGCGGCATCGACGACCTGCGTGCGGTGGCCGGGGCGGTCGCCGACACCGTCACCGTGCCGGACAGCTGGGGGTGCTGCGCCTTCGCCGGTGACCGGGGGCTGCTGCACCCCGAGGTCACGGCCGGCGCCACCGCGGCGCAGGCCGCCGAGATCAATGAGCGCGACCACGACGCGTACGCCTCCTGCAACCGCACCTGCGAGATGGGCATGAGCCGAGCCACCGGCCAGCCGTACCGGCATGTGCTCGAGGTGCTCGTCGAGGCGGTCGAGCCGCCGGCGTAGCCGGTGCCGTACCCGTGAGCGCGCCGTCCGCCGCAAAATCTGCGGCGGGCGGCGCGCTTGGTGCCTTACCTCAGGAGAGCGCGATGTCGCGGTAGTAGTAGCGCAGAATCGCCTGGTAGTTCTTGCCCTCGTTGGCGAGATCACGCGAGCCGTACTGCGACAGCCAGTCCCCGTCCACCCAGCCACCGCACGCGGTCGTCGTCGCGCAGTAGTGCGCCCGCAGGATGTTGCCGCTCCGGGTCATCCGGGCCGACCAGGTCCGGTCCACCGCCGCGGACGTCGACGTCTGTGCCGACGACGGCCGGTAGACCTGGTCGCCAGTGTCGTCCCGGACGTCGTAGCACTGTCCGCCGGACGTCTTCCGGGTCGAGTGCAGCGCCCAGTACCAGCCGTAGCTCTTGACGGCCATCGCACCGGCGTCCAGCGAGGCGGCCGGCCAGCTCGTCACCCACTCGTTCGGGAGGACGTTCTTGACGTACGTCTTGAAGTCGACCCGGTCGACCCGCCCGAGACTGACCCGGTAGACGAGGATGGTGCTCGGCAGCTTGCTGTTGGTGCCGTCGGTGCTACAGCCCGTCGGCCCACTCAGCAACTCGTGCGAGGCGTTGTTGTTCTTCAGCGTGGCGTTGAGGTTGCCCTTCGCCCCGGCCGCGAAGTCCTGGTAAGCACCGGCGAAGTTGCTGTTGAAGTAGACCCGCACGGTCTTGCCGGACCGGTTCCACACCGACGCGGCGTTGTTCTTCACGCACAGGCCCTTGCCGCTGCCCGTGCCCTTGAAGTCGTAGCAGGTCGGTTGGGTCGTACCGTAGTCGTCCAGTGAGTCGGTGAAGTCGGAGACCGAGCCCGCCTGGTTGCTGTTGTAGTAGTAGCAGAACTCGCCGCTGTCGCAGGTTCCGTCCCGTGTGGCCGCCGCTGCCGGCGAGGCAACACTCAGGATGGAGGTGGACATGGCGAGGACGGCGCCGACGATGGCGAGGCCCTTGCGGATATTCATGGCGTCCTACTTCTCGTTGTAGCCCTGGGAGTTCCAGAACGCGGTCGGGTCGGCGTTGTCCAGGGTGGGGTCGCCGACGCTGACGGCCGCGTGGGTCTGCCGGCCGGCCCGGACCTCGACGTGGGTGTGCGCGCCCGAGCTGGAGGACACCCCGTGCCACGACTCATCCGCGATGATCTCGCCCTTGCTGATCGCGTCGCCCACGCTCACCCCGGACTTCGGCGCGGTGTGCAGGTAGATCACCGACTTGTTGAGTGAGGAGTTGTAGACGGAGATCGTGGACAGGCCGCCGCTGCCGGTGGTGCCCCGCGCGACGTAGATGACCGTTCCGGAGACCAAAGCACGCACGTCCGAGCCGACGCTGCGGGCGATGTCGATGCCCTCGTGCCGGCCGGGCGTGGTGGTGTAACCGTCGAAGCCGCACGTGACAGTGCCGCCGCTGGCCTGGTACAGGGCGTACGACAGGTTCGTGCGGGTCGACGGCGAGAACTGGTGCGAGGCGTTGTTGTTCTTCAGCGTGGCGTTGAGGTTGCCCTTCGCCCCGGCCGCGAAGTCCTGGTAAGCACCGGCGTAGCCGCTGTTGTAGTAGACGCGTACGGTCTTGGTGCTGCGGTTCCAGACCGAGGCGGCCTCGTTCTTGATGCACAGGCCCTTGCCAGCGCCAGCGCCCTTGAAGTCGTAGCACGAGGGCTGCTCGGTGCCGTAGTCGTCGAGCGAGCCGGTGAAGTCCGAGATCGATCCCGCGTTGTCGCTGTTGTAGTAGTAGCAGAACTCGCCGCTGTCGCAGACCCCGTCTCGGGCCGCCGCCGACGCGGGCGATGCGACGCTGAGGATCGAGGTGGTCGCGGCCAGCGCGACGCCGACGGCGGCGAGGCTTTTACGGATGTTCATGGTGTCCTTTCAGAAACGGTGAGGGGGTGCGGGTCACTGCCCGCGCTGGTACTGCTCCCAGGTCTTGATCGGGACCCGGGGGCCGTCGTCCGGTCCCTGGTTGGCCAGGCCGTTCATGCCGAGGTAGTAGTCGCCGACCTGGTGCTGCGCCTGGCTGGACAGGTCCGTGTCGTTGATCGCCGTGGCGTGGATGTGCCACGGCCAGTCGCCCTGATTCGGGTTACGGACCCAGGCCGCGAAGCCGACCTGGCGCAGGGCCCGCGCGACGGCGGTGCGCTTGGCCGCGGTCATGCCGGTGACCGCGATGTCCACCACACCCCCGCCGTCGTGCGTGCCGGCCGAGGTGGGGTCGCCGCCGGGGTTGTACGAGCCCTGGTCGAGGACCAGGGTGTAGCCGAGCAGACGCTGGGCCTCGCCCAGCATCGCCTGCGTACGGGCGTTGACGACGTACCCGTCACGCGGGACCTTCGCGCCCGGGCCGATGGTGTTGCCGACGGTGTAGCGGTTCTGCCCGAGCTTCGTCAGCGACGTCGTGCCGGGCAGCCCGTTCGCGGCCAGCCCCGTGTAGCCGAGCGAGCGCTGGTACGCCGCGTACGCCGAGACGGTCTGGGTGCCGAAGTAACCGTCGACCCACTGCGCGTTCAGCAGGTTCTGGGCCTGGAGCGCCTGTTCGACGGCGAGTACGGAGTTCTTCGCGCCCGGGGTCAGGGTGTTGTCGGCCCGGCGGGGGTCGATCTGAGCGGCCAGGACGGTGGCCTCCATGTCCACGACTGGCCGCGCGGTCGTGGTGGCGGTTCGCTGCGTTGTGGCGCCGGATGTCGAGGCCCCCGCGTGGGCCGGAACACCGACGGCCACGCAGAGCGCGGCGAGCCCGACGGATAACCAGGGACGGCGCAAGGTCGATCTCCTCGCAGTTGGTGTGTCGTTCGGAACGGACATCACCTTGCGAGAATCGACCTACTGTTCGGTACCCCTACTGTCCTGTCAGATCCGTCAGGCCGCCACCGACCTCGATGGATGTGGTGTTGTCAGCTTCGGCGGCACCCAGGACTGACATCGATGGTTCACACTCTGACACCGGTCGAGCTGACCGGGAGCGCACTCAGGCGGTGACGGTGACCATGAAGTACACCGGCCGGCGGGTGGGAAAGTACTCCTGCCCGTTCTCGTCGACCATCTTCCAGCTCACCCAGCACTTCCCGGGACGACTCGGCGCGGTGACCTCGACACTGATCATCACCTGCTCGTCGGGCGGTGTGTCACCGATCGCCACCCGGTCCGGCACCTGGCAACCGTCGGCGTCGGCGGTGGGGTTGGTCCGCTGGAGGAAACGGTTGTGCCAGGCCACCTTCCCCACGTTCTTGAGGGCCCACACCTTGACGAACTGGGAGTTCACCCGCACCCGGGTGCCGTCGGGGATGGTGACGTCGGAGATGAACTTGCTGGAGTCGCCGGGGATCAGCGAGTCCGAGAACGCTGAGGCCGACGGCGAGACCGACGGTGCTGACGACGCCGCCACCGCGCCGGAGTCGTTCCGCGACGACCGGCCGCGGACGACGATGCCCAGGACGGCGACCATCGCCACCACCAGGACCACCGCTGCGGCGGCGAGCCACGGCAGCCGGAGCCGCCGTGCACCCGCGACGTCCTCGTCGGTCGGCGGATAGTCCGTGCTGCGCAGCGCGTTCTGCTCCTTCGGGGACGACGCGGGGACGACGGACACGACAGGCCCGTGGGTCTCCGAGGCGTCGGTCCCGGTGTCGGGCTTCCCCCCGCCCGTGGTGATCGGGGTTTCGGCGTCGGTCGGGGACTCGGTACTGACCGGCGCGGCATCGCCGTCTTCGGTGCCATGCGCAGACGCGGGGCGCTGCGCGTCCTCCCAGCGACGCCGCCACTGGACCTCGTCCGCCTCGCAGGCTCGGACGAACTCCCGCACGGTCTCCCAGGAGGGGAACCTGGTCCCGGCCGCGGCCTCGTGCAACGTGGTGTGCGAGATCCGGCCCGACCGCCCCGCCATCTTGCGGAACGACGGTTCGCCCGCGGCGGTCCGCAGGGTCCGCAGCTGTTCGGCGAACCTCTCGACGGCCTGTCTGTCCTGAATTGACTGGGCGGCGGCACGCTGGTCCTTCATCACTCCCCCATGTCAGACGACGTCGTCAGGCGTTGTCAGAGCGTGTCAGAGGGTACCGAACGGGCCAAGGCCGCCATCAATGTGGTGCATCGACGACACCGGGGCTCGACGGTCCCGGTGCATTGAAGGAGGTCACCGATGAAGAGCCTTTCCCGACGTGGCGTGCGCGTTCTCGCGGCCGCCGGTCTGGCTGTGCCAGCGACGCTGGCGTTCGCCGGACCCGCGCACGCCGAGACCAACCCGCGCTGCGCCGGCTCGGTGCAGATCGGCGCGACCGCGTACGTCACCGTCGGCGGTCAGACCGCGGCTTCGGTCAAGCAGTACAAGGGCTGCGGCAAGAACTACGCCTACACGTACGTGTGGCAGCAGTACCGGGCCAGCCACGGCTCGTACCAGGTCTGCACCTCCATCGTGACCGGAAGCACGCTGCGCGACCTGCAGTGTTCCGGCGGCCCGGAGGTGTGGTCCTCGGGCGCCAACACGCTGTCGGTGTGCACCCGGGCCCTCGGTGGCATCTCGGACGTGGCGCAGAAGGAGACCGAAGTGCGCTGCTGACCCGGCGAACTCGACGTTCGCCCCGGCGGGGCGCTGGCACAGCCAGCGCCCCGCTTCGCCCCGACTCTCGGGTCACGGGCAGGGTGTCCGCGCGCAGACGTCGACGACCTTGCCGGTGAGCAGGAAGACCGCCTTTTGTTTCTGGGCTGCTGCCTGGGCGCGGGGGAACTCGTGCGGATCGTCGCCGAACTCCGGCCCGGCCGGAGCGAGGTTGGTCGGTGGCGGCGCGTGCGCCGCGCCGCTGTTCCAGATCACGATCGCCGAGCCGGTGTACGGGTAGCGGCGGATCGGCGCGATGCCCCAGTACGGCCGCGCGTCCAGTGACCAGCCGTCGGCGAGCGCGGGGGTGTGCAGGCGCGCGCCGATGGTGCGCGCCTGCACCTCCGCCGCGGCGGGCGAGACCTGCTGGTCGCCGAAGGCCACGTGCATCAGCACCTGGTGCGCCGGGGTGCGCGGTAGTGGCCGGTCGGTCATGTGCTGGGCGTACCCGTTGGCCTCGGACCGGTCCCACAGCATCTGCAGCAGCGCGAGGACCAGCTGCTGGTCGACCTTGTCGGGGTAGTAGCCGTCGAGGACGGTCTGGAACGGTGCGAAGTCCACGCTGCGTTGCAGCAGCGTGGAGTAGTTCATCGCCGGTACGCCGAGCACCGACCGGGTCCAGTCCTGGGCGATGGCGGTGAGCGCACCTCCGTTGATGCCGCCCTGGCTGTTGCCGTCGTAGTGCAGCCCGCCGACGCGATTGATCAGCGGCCGGGCGGTGGCGTCCCGGAACGCCGGGTGAGCGGCGAACCCAGCCGGGTGGATCATCGCGCGACCCAGGAAGAGGAAGTTCAGGAAGCTCTGCTGCAACCGGTCCGCCACCGCGGGGAAGACACTGAGGTCGGTGAAGGCGCCGGCCACATAGGGGACGTCGGCGGCGGCCATGCCGATCCAGCTGGTCGCGCAGAAGGTGAAGTTGTGGGTGTTCGACATCGCCTTGACGTTGCCGGCGTTGATCTCGGTCGGCCTGCCGAGCAGTCCATGGCCGTAGAGCGAGAGGTGGGCCGGCCTCGTGGCCGAGGCGCTGCGGGGGATGTTGCAGACGAAGTCCGCCGCCAGCGTCGGGCCGGACGGTGTGGGCAGGGCGTTCGGCGTGGACGGCGTCCCGGCGCCGCCGGCCGGCCCGTAGTGCAGCCGGGAGCCGGGCCCGCCGTCGCCGGTCAGATAGGACGGTACGCCGATGGTGCCGGTCACCTGCCGGGCGATCAGCGGATCCTGCTCCGGCGAATAGTCGGTCACCTGGGTGACGGTGACCGGCGGCGCGGCCCGACCGAGGTCGGCGAACGCGTCGTCGCGGACCTCCACCATCCGCCCGGTCAGCCCGTGCCGGCTGGCCACTGTGAAGTCCCAGGCCAGGTAGAGGCTGTGCCGCTTGACGCCGGTCCGAGTCAGGTCGGTGACGATCCGCCTCAGCTGCGGCCCCCGAGCGTCCCGTGGCTTGAGGCCGGCACCGGTCAGGTACGCCGTGAACGCCTTCGGCGCCGGAATCAACGCCCCGTTGCCGTCGCGCAGGCCGCGCAGCCCGACGACGTAGCGGGTGCCCTCGGTCAACGCCACCGCCGGCCTGATGATCAGCAGCTGCCGGTCGGGCTGGCCTGCGGCGTGCGCGTCCAACTCGGCCCAGTACGGCGTGCGCTCACCGGTCCGGGTGTTGAGCAGCACGATCGGCGCGTCCGGCGCCAGCGAGCGGCCGATGTCGGTGACCGGCGGGATCCCGCTCGCCGCGGCGTCGAGGCCGGGTACGCGCACCAGGATCGGTGAGCCGGGACTGAACCCGTCCTGCCGGTTCCACTCCGTCGGGTCGATCGAGGTTCCCTGCACGTTGGCGGGCATCGCGGCGGCGGCGAACCGCACCCGCTTGCCGGTGGGACTGCTCCGGTCCGGCACTGTGAAGTAGTCGTTCGGGAACGGCAGCAGGCAGGCGGTCGGGTCGATCGGATCGCAGGACGGGTGCCCGGCCGTTGCGGGAGTCGTTGGCGGTGCGGCAGGGGCCGCCGTGCCGAGCAGGACGGCGCCTGCTGCCACCAGCACGGACACGGCGAGACGGAGCCCTCTGGAGGTGGTCACACGCATCTCCTTCGACACTGAACGGCAGATCGATGGGTGGTGTTCTTCCTACGCTCGTGAAAGAAACTCAGCAAGCGAACCCCGACCACGTGAGGGAAACAGACTCGCGGCCGGTGGCCGGCAGCCCGATCACGCTCTGGCTGCCGGCCACCGGCCGCACCGACGACGACTCACGCGACGATCAGTCGGTGATCACCGGCCAGGCGTAGGCGAGAAGGGCGCAGGCGGCACCCAGAAGCGCGAGCGAGACACCCCTCGTGGGCAGCGGCAGAGCAGCGAGCACGATCAGGATGACGGCGACAACGTAGAGAAATGCCTGGACCGACATGGTGCTCTCCTCGATCAGGGGTAGCGGGCGGCTGACTTCATCCGCGGGATGCCCCCGGGCGTGATCTCGGAAACCTCCTGCCGATCACGGTTCGGCCCACAGTGGTACGTGCGGATCGCCCGGTGCGGTGCCTACGTCTGGAGAAGAAGCGCTTCGGCGCCCACCGGTCGAAAACCCGCCGCCTGGAAGGCGCGCACGCTGCGCGCGTTGCCGGCGGCCTGCTGGGCCCAGACCGGCTGACCGTCGGGCACCAGATGTCGGGCGGCCGTCGCCAGCGCCCGCCCCAGACCCCGGTGGCGATGCTCGTCGTCGACCTCTATCGCCGCCTCCCAACGGCCGGCCACCCCGCGGCCGAGCACGACCACCCCACCCTCGGCGGCCCAGACGCGGATGTCGTCACGGCGCCGACGTGACCTGACCTCGCGAGGATGATCGGCGTCCGCAAGCTCAGTCAGCCGCAACGGGGGTGGCCCGGCAAGGTAATTCGCGACGGTCAGCAGGTCGATCGTGTCCATGGAGCGCCGGGTGCGGTCGAGCAGCGCACCCAGGAAACGCGGATTCATCGTGGCCGCCAGGGAGTCGCAGTCGAGGGTGGCCAGCGTACGACGTACCCACTGGGGGTCTTCGTCGGTGAACACCACCGAGTGTCCGGTGAAGGCGATGACTCCGGCGTCGCGGCGGCTCGGCTGCGACACCACGGTGGTCCCGCCGTCCGGTGGCGGGAAGTGCCCGTGCGCCGCCGCGTCCAGGATCTCGGCCAAGGTGCGGTCCATGGTCATCTTCTCCCCCGTACGGACCAGACAGTGTTCAGACATCCTCCCGGGTCGAGTGCGAACCTGAGTGCCGCGGGGTATCGGCCCCGCTTTGTCAGCTCCGTCGGTGCCTACGTCGCGTGGCTGCGGTACCAGATCCGGGGCCGGCCGTCAGCGGCGATGGCAACGTCCGTGCGCACCTGATAGACCTGCTCGATCCGTTTGGTGGTGAGAACCTCGACGGGCGTACCCGCCGCGACCACCCGCCCGCCGTACAGAAGCACCAGCCGGTCGCAGTACTGCGCGGCCAGATTGAGGTCGTGCAGAGTCACCACGACGGTGCTGGCCGACTCGGCGAGGAACCGCAGCAACTCCAGTTGATGCCGGATGTCCAGGTGGTTGGTCGGCTCGTCGAGCAGCAGCAGATCCGGTTCCTGCACCAGAGCGCGGGCCAGGTCCACCCGCTGCCGCTCACCACCGGAGAGGCTGGACCAGCGCCGCTGCTCGAAGCCCGCCAGGCCGGCCTCGGCGAGCGCGCGCCGCGCCAGGTCCAGATCCGCGGCGCCGACCCCGGCAAGACGTGGCCGGTACGGGGTCCGGCCCAGCAGAACCACCTCCAGTGCGGACATCTCCACGTCGGTGGCCACCTGCTGGGTGACCACCGCGATCCGTTGAGCCAGCGCACGCCGGGGTATCGCGCCCACCGCGACGTCGTCGAGCAGCACCCGCCCGGACTCCGGCCGCGCCAGCCCGGCCAGTAGTCGCAGCAGGCTCGACTTGCCGGAGCCGTTCGGCCCGAGCAACCCGACCGTGGCGCCCGGCTCGGCGGTGAGCGCCACCCCGGCCAGGATCCGTACGCCGGCCACGCGCCACCCGATCCCGTCGGCGTGCAGCCGCGCCGGCAACGCTCCCGCCGGGTACGCGTCACCGCCGGTCGCCCGACCACTGCCGCCCACTCCCCGGCCGGCGGCGCCCGACCCGATCACGGCGTACCCGTCCGGCGTCGCATGACCAGCGCGAACACCGGCACCCCGAGCAGCGCGGTGAGCACGCCCACCGGCAGTTCCTGTGGCGAGAAGACAGTCCGCGCCACGGTGTCCGCCCAGATCAGGAAGATCGCGCCGATCACCGCGCCGGCGGGCAGCAACGTCCGATGCCCGGAGCCGAACAGGAACCGTACGGCGTGCGGCACGGTCAACCCGACGAAACCGATGGCGCCGCTCGCCGCGACCAGCGCGGCCGCCATCAGTGCGGTGACGGTGAACAGCAACAGCCGGGTGCGCCCGGGAGAGAAACCGAGCGAGCGGGCGGTATCGGTGCCGAACGCGAACGCGTCCAGCGCCGACGCACTGGCCCAACAGACCAGCAGGCCGACGGCGACCACCACGGCGCTCAGCGTCACCGACGCCCAGGAGGCCGCCGTCAGCGAGCCGAGCAGCCAGAACGTCACGCTACGGGTGTCCTGGGTGTGCGCGTCGGAGATCACGATCAGGCTGGTCACCGCGCTGAAGAGCTGCGAGACAGCCACCCCGGCGAGAACGATCCGGGTCGGCTCGCCGGCCCGCCGGCCGGCCAGCAGCAGCACCGCGCCGAACGCGGCCATGCTGCCGACGAACGCGCCGGTGGTCAGGTCGACCGGGCCGGCGCCGATCCGAATGCCGAGTACCAACACCGCCACCGCTCCGGTGGAGGCGCCGGACGAGACACCGAGCAGGAACGGGTCGGCCAGCGGATTTCGCGTGAGCGCCTGGAGCACCGCCCCACACACCGCCAGACCGGCACCGACCAACGCGGCCAACAGCACCCGGGGCAGCCGGAGATCCCACACGATGCTGTCCGGCAACGCCGGTAGTGGCTGGACCGGCAGGCCCACGTGGCTGGCCACCGAACGCAGAACGCTGTCGACCGGCAGGTCGGCCGAGCCCACGCTGACCGCCGCCGCGATGGTGACCAGCAGGAGGAGCAGGGCCAGCGGCAGGACGTACCGGCCGCTTCTCGAGATGCCGGTAGGGGGTGGCGAGTCCCGTCGCGTCGACCCGGGCGGGCCGCTCGCCGAGACGAGGGATCGTGCGGCTCGCGGGTTCATCGGCGGGCGAACACCACGTAGTCGTCCAGGTACTGCCAGACGGTGCCGACCTCGGCGAACCCGGCCGTGCGAAGGGCAGCCAGATGGAACTCCAGTGAGGCTGGGGCCGGCGGCGGTCGGTCGGCGAACCGCCGATCCCGCTGGGCAGCCAGGCCGGCCAGTTCCGGGTGTCGGGCCGCCTCGGCGTACCAGGCGGAGTAGGTGAGCGCTCCGGCAGCGAATGTCTCCTGCTGCACCTGCGCGTCGTGCCGACCGGCGATGTCGCGCAGGGTGGACGCCGATTCGTCGTAGCGGAGGTGGTCGCCGTTGAGCAGCACACCACCGGCGGGCAGCAGCCGTGCCATGGTGGTGTAGACCCGCAGCAGTTGCTCCGGCGCGAGCCAGTGCAGTGCCGTCGAGGTGAGCACGGCGTCGACCCGCCGTCCGGTCAGCGCCTCCTCCCAGCCCTCGGCCACCAGGTCGACGTCGTGGACCTGGACCCGTGCGCTGTACCGGTCCAGGGCACGCCGCGCGACCTCCAGCAGGATCGGGTCGTAGTCGACCGCGACGGCGGTTGCGCGGGGGAATTGCGCCAGCATCCGGTCGCTGATCGCACCGGGACCGCAGGCCAGGTCGAGGATCGTGAGGTCGTCCGGGCAGTGCAGCCGCAGCACGTCGGCCATCGCGTCGAACCGCAGGTCGCGGTGGGCCACATAGGCGGACTGCTGGTCGTTCCAGAGTTCGAGCAGGCGGCGGGCAGCCGACTGGTCCAGCACGGCGACCTCGGCGCCGGCCGGCGGGGTCATCGAGCGGTCCCGTGCAGGTTGGCGCCGACCAGTTCCGCCGCCTGGACGCTACGGATCGACGGGTCCATCGACGAGCCGGGCACTGTGACGAACCGTCCGGCGACCACCGCGTCCAGCTTCGACGTCACCGGGTTGCGGCGCAGGAAGTCGATCTTCGATTGGGCACTGTCGCCGTCGCCGCCCCTGCTCAGATCGGCCAACACGATCACCTCCGGGTTGCGTTTGGCGATCTCCTCCCAGTTGCCCGCCGGCCACTTCTGGTTGGCATCGGTGAACGTGTTGCGGGCGCCCAGCAGGGAGCTGATCGCGTCCGGAACCCCGCCGTGCCCGGCCACGTACGGGGTGCTCGTTCCGGAGTAGTACCAGAGGACTGACGGGCCGGCGCTCGGCGCGGCCGTCGGCGCCGCACCTCGGGCGGCGTCCAACCGACTCTGCTGGTCGTGGATCAGCTTGTCGGCCCGCTCCGGGACGCCGAAGACGCCGGCGATGTCACGGATCTCGTCGAAGATCCCGTCGAAGGTGACCGTCTGGGTCGCGTCGGCCGGCTTCTCGCAGGCGAACTCGGAGAGGTACGCCGGCACGCCGAGCGTGGCCAGGTCAGCGCGCGAGCCCGCGGCGTCCGGAGCGTACGCGGAGGTGTAGGTCGAGTAGACGAAGTCCGGGTTCGCCGCCCGGACCGCCTCTCGTGAGGGGTAGAGCTTGGCCAGCACCGGCACCTTCTCGTACGCCGGGCGCAGCTCGGGCAGCACCGGGTCGGTCTGGTAGCTGGTGCCGACCATCCGATCGGCGAGACCGAGGCTGAGCATGATCTCGGTGGCGTTCTGCTCCAGTGCGATCGCTCGCTGGGGTGGCGCGGTGACGCTGACCGGCAGTCCGCAGTTGGTCAGGTGGACCGGGGTGGCCAGGTGGTCCTGCGCGGCCGGTGCGGCTCCCCCGTCGGAGCAGCCAGCCGCGGCCAGCACCAGGCACAGGCCTGCCTTAACGAAAACGGTTTCCATGAGCGGGAACATATCAACAGCACTTCCGCGGCCTGGCAGGCGGGGGTGCGGTGCGTCAGCCGACGCAGACGTCGCCCCGCGTTCCGGCCACCGCCCGCTCAGGCCGACGCCGACGCAGTCGAGGGTGTGACCCGGAACCTGGGTCACACCCTCGACGCATTCATCATCTTGGCGGGGCACCGCTGACGGCCCCCGCCCACGACCCCGACGGGTCAGCAGCCGATCCGGCTGGACCCCAGCGCGACGTCGTCGTACCAGAGGGTGTCGGCTCCGCCGCCGTAGCTCTCCCAGCCCAACTTCAGGTCGGTGAGCTGCGGCCGCCAGGTGCGGTTGTACCACTGGCCGTCGATGTCGTGCGTCGGCGCGCCGTCCGCGGTCAGCCCGGGGATGGCGGTGCCGTCCAACCAGGTACGCAGCTGACCGGCCGCACCGTCCACCATGAACTCCACGCAGGTCCACCGGTTGGTGGGTAGCGGCACGCTCTGCGCCACCCCGGCCGGGCTCTGCTCGGGCAGGGTCGCGTCATCGGAGGCGCGGTTCCACTGCAGGGCGCCGTTCTGGCCGCCCAACCGCAGGTCCTTGCTGCCGTCGGCGGCGTCGGCCATCGCCATCATCGTGGTGTGTTCGGTGGGCTGGGCGGTGGTGTGCCGGACCCAGATCCGGCCGTACCGGACGTTGCCCACGCTGCCGAGGTTCTTCGTGGATCTGATGAAGACGTGGTTGCAGTACCCGGCGGCGCCGTTGATCCGAACCGACCGGCTGCCGCTGTGCGTGGTCGCCGTGTCGATGGTGGCGGTACCGGCGCCGGAACAGTCCGGGCTCACCACGGCCCAGTCACCGGACGGCGTCGACCCGGTCTGGCCCTCGAAGCCGTCGCAGAGCACCGCGCCGGCACACCCGGTCGGCGGCTCGGTGGTGGGCGGCGGGGTGGTCGGCGGAGGCGTCGTTGGCGGTGGGGTGGTCGGTGGCGGGGTGGTCGGAGGCGGCGTGGTCGGAGGCGGCGTGGCGCCGTTGCACGGTACGCCGTTCAGGCTGAACCCGGTCGGCGCGCCACCACTGGAGCCGTACGTGCCCTGCAACCCGAACTCGGTGGAGCCGCCGGCCGGGATACTGCCGTTGTACGACGCGTTGCGGGCGGTCACCGTCGATCCGGACTGGCTGACCGTGGCGTTCCAGCCGCTGGTGACCCGCTCGTCCCCGGCGTACGTCCAGGTGACGGTCCAACTGGAGACGGCCGCGTCCCCCGGGGAGACCTTGACGGTGGCGGTGAATCCGCCGGGCCACTGGTTGGGCGTGTAGTCGACCCGGCAGCCCTGGGCGGCTGCGGCCGGGCCGCTGAGCAGGGCCGCTCCGGTTGTGGTCGCGGCGGCGGCCAGCGCGGCGACGACCACCAGGGTCGCGGCGCGGCGGGCACGGAAAATCGTCATGAAGGGTCCTTCTGCCATCGAGCTGAGCGGAGGCGGCACGGCGGCGCGTCCTGAACGGACGCGGCGCGACAACGTGCCCTGGATGCGGCGCGGCGGTGCGCCACAGCGACCGGTCGTGCGTACGACCGAAATGCCCGGCTCGGGGATGGACCTGTCAGCCGCCGACGGCCCGGTCGCCCGGACCCCGGCGGCGCCCACCCTCAATCTATTGACGAATGCCTATTGAATCAAGGTCGGCGCCACTTCCCCGCCGCGTCGATCTTGCAGTTTCAGTTGGCGACATGCGTGGGATGCCCCTTATGTCGAGACAGCAAGTGCAAGATCGCGGAGCGGGGACAAACTTTCAGGACCGTGTCGATCCGTGGGTTGCCCGTTCGACGTGGGGATGCTGGGGCCGGGAGACGGCCCCGTCGGATGAGGAGAAAGCGATGTCGAAGTACCTGTTGATCATGCGGGGCACCGATGAGACGAACGCGGCCATGACGGCCAACCTCGACGAGATGATGGCCACGACCCGCCAGTTCATCGAGGACATGATGAAGGCGGACGTTCTCGTCGCGGCCGAAGGGCTGGACGATCCGCGCCAGGGCGTCGTGGTCGACTTCGGCGGCGAGGCACCGGTGGTCACCGACGGTCCGTACGGCGAGACCAGGGAGTTGTTCGGCGGCTACTTCCTGCTCGATGTCGCCACGAAACAGGAGGCGGTCGAGTGGGCCAAGCGGGTCCCGGCGGTCCGCGGGTCCAAGATCGAGGTCCGGCGGGTGGCCGAGGCCGACGAGGTCCCGCAGGGCGGCGAGAGCAACGGCCACGTCTGATGGGTACGGCCGACGTCGAGGCCGTCTGGCGGATCGAGTCGGCGCGGATCGTCGCCGCGCTGACCCGGTTCACCGGTGATTTCGGGCTGGCCGAGGACGCCGCCCAGGAGGCGGTGGCCGAGGCCCTCGTGTCCTGGCCGCGTGCCTCTCCGGCCAATCCGGCCGGGTGGCTGATGGCTACGGCCCGGCGGCGGGCGATCGACGCGATCCGCCGCCGGGTCGCCCTCCAGGAGCGATACGCCCTGTTGGCGGCCGATCCCGCGCTCGATCAGGAGATCGACCCCGATCGGATCGACGACGATGTGCTGGCGCTGATGTTCGTCAGCTGCCACCCGGTGCTCTCCCCCGAGGCGCGGGTGGCGCTGACCCTGCGGGTGGTCGGCGGCCTGTCCAGCGAGGAGATCGCCCGCGCGTTCCTGGTGCCCGTGCCGACCGTGCAGGCCCGCATCACCCGGGGCAAGAAGGCGATCGCGGCGGCCGGGGTGCCGTTCGAGCTGCCGCCGGTCGGCGAGCGCCGGGAGCGACTCGGCGGTGTGCTCAGCGTCCTCTACGTGATCTTCACAGAGGGGTCGACGGCCACCTCGGGCGACCGGCTGCTGCGCCCCGACGTGGCGTACGAGGCGATCCGGCTGGCCCGCACACTTGCCGCGCTACAGCCGGACGAGCCGGAGGTGCACGGCCTGCTCGCCCTGTGCGAGCTGACGGCCGCGCGCTTTCCGGCCCGGACCGACCCGGACGGCACCCCGATCCTTCTTGAGGAACAGGACCGCCGGTTGTGGGACTTACCGGCGATCCGCCGTGGGCTGGCCGCGCTGGCCAGGGCATCGCAGCGCGGCCTCGGCCCCTACGGTCTACAGGCCGCGATCGCGGCCACGCACGCGTCGGCACCCTCGGTCGAGGAGACCGACTGGGCCCGGATCGTCCGGCTCTACGAGGCGCTCGGCCGGGTCGCGCCCTCGCCGGTGGTCGAACTCAACCGGGCCGTCGCCGTCGCCATGGCCTCGGGTCCGGCGCCGGCCCTGGCCATCGTGGACGAGCTGATCGCCGCGAACCGGCTCCCCGGCTCGCACCTCGTCCCGACGGTACGCGGCGAGCTGCTGACCCGCCTCGGCCGGCTTCCGGAGGCGCGCGTCGAGTTGGAGCTGGCCGCCCGGCTCTGCGCCAATCAGCGCGAACGCTCGGTGCTGCTCGGCAAGGCCGCCGCGCTGAGCTGACTGCTCCAGCGCCGCCGGCCGAACCCTGAACGCCGCTCGCCCGCCCATGGCCGCAGGCTCAGATCTGCGTTCTCGCCTGCTCGATGTGCCGGGCGATGGCGTGCGCGCCGTGCGCGCGTGCGATGGCGTGCGCCTCGTCGAGGATGGCGAGCGCGTCCGCGCGGCGGTCCTGCGCGGCGGCGATGTAGGCCAGCCCGATCATGTTGGAGGCCACGCCCGGCAGCGCTCCGACCTCCCGGCGCAGCCGGGTCGACTCCTCCAGCCGCTCACGCGCCTCGTCCAGCCGGCCAGCGGCGTGCGCCGCGATGCCCAGGTGCCGGAGCGCCTCGGCCCGGGTCGGCTTGTCGCCGGTCTGCGCCGCCAGCCGGCAGGACCGCTCCAGGTACGGAACCGCGATTTCGTCGTCACGTCGGATGAACTGGTGCAGACAACCGATCCAGAACAACGCCTCGGCCTCGCCACGCGGGTCCCCCAGTGCCCGGTACAGCTCGAGCGCACGCTCGAACAGTGGCAGCTCGGCGGGATCCTCGGTAGGCGACGAGCCGGCGCCGGCGGGCGCGCTCTGAAACCGGGCGTGCAGGATCATCCCCCGCGCCAACGCCGCATCGGCCTCGACGGCGCGCAGACCCTGCTCGGCGTCGGTCAGCCCGCTGGTGTCACCGCCGAACACCGCCCGTTCGTAGATCTCTCGGGCCCGTACGATCCGATCGTCGGTGCTCATCGTCGCCCCCGCTGGCATCGCCGCTACCGTCCTAGGCCCGGCAGCTTAGTCGGCAGACCGCCTGGCCGACCCGCCCGAACACCAGATCAGGAAGCCGGATGATCATCGAGAAGGTGGCGATCCCCGCCGGTCAGCACTGTGAGACCACCACGCTCGGCGCCCTGCTGCGCCACGGGGGCCTGGACCTGTCCGAGCCCATGCTGTTCGGCCTCGGCGAAGGGCTGGGTTTCGTCTACTGGGACGCCAGGAGCATGGCCTTTCCGTTCCTCGGCGGCCGCACCAAGCCCACCACGATCACCCGGACCGTCGCCGACCGGCTAAGCCTGACGTTGCAGATCCAGGAAACCACCTCACCTGCCAAGGCGTGGCAGAACGTCGCCGCCTCCCTCGCCGTCGGACGCCCGGTCGGCCTGCAACTGGACTCGTACCACCTGGACTACTTCACCACGAAGGTCCACTTCGGAGGTCACTTCGTCGCGATGTACGGCTACGACGAAACCCATGCATATCTGATCGACACGGCCCAGCAGGGCGGCGCCGTGACGACCACGCTGACGAGCCTGGCTCGGGCCCGCAACGAACGCGGGCCGATGACCGCCCGCCACCTCTCCTACACCGTCGCCAGCCCGACCGGCCCGCCGGATCTGAGCACCGCCATCCGGGCCAGCATCCGCAGCAACGCCGACGCCTTCCTCAACCCGCCCATCGCCAACCTGGGCCACCGGGGCATCGCCAAGGCGGCCCGGCAGGTGACCCGATGGCTCGACCGCTCCAGCGACCCGTCGCGTGACCTCCCGCTGGCCGCGGCGCTGATGGAACACGGCGGGACCGGCGGCGCCCTGTTCCGCGCCATGTACCGCGACTTCCTCGCCGAAAGCGCCTCCATCGTCGACGACGCCGCTCTCCGCCTCGGTCACCAGATGTACGCCGAGATCGCCCCGCTGTGGACCCAGGTCGCCCACCACATCGCGGCAGCTGGCCAGACCGGTGACCCGGACCAACTCACCCGCGCCTCGGTGATCCTCAGCGAACTCGCCGACCGGGAACGCGAGGCGATGCAGATCCTGTCCAGCGTCCGCACCGACTGACCACCTCCAGATCCTCGGCGGCAATGAGAGCCGAGCAGCGTGCAACCTGCGGACGGGAGGGCCGCGTCGTACGGCCGTGACAGTCAGCGCAGAGAACAGACCCGTGCTGGTCGCCGGAGAGGACAGACCCCGGTGAGGCGGGCCGACGAGACCGACTTCCACGACTTCGTCGCGGTCCGGATGGATCGCTGGCGGCGCAGCGCGTTCCTGCTCTGCCAGGACTGGCACACCGCCGACGACGTCGTGTCGGTGACCGTGGCGAAGCTCTACCGGAACTGGCGCACGGCGGGTCGGGCGGACAACCGTGACGCGTACGCCCAGCGGGTCCTGACCCGCTCCTGGCTCGATGAGCGGCGCCGGCCCTGGAAGCGGCGCGAACAGGTGAGCGAGGCGCTGCCGGACGTGGCCGTGGCGGCCCCGGAGACGGTCACCGACCGCGAAGGACTCGCCGCGTTGCTGCGTTCCCTCGGCCCTAAGCAGCGGGCGGTGCTCGTGCTCCGCTACTACCTGGACTGTTCAGTGGAGGAGACCGCGCAGATCCTCGGCATCTCCACCGGCACCGTCAAGAGTCAGTCGGCGCGCGGGCTGGCGAACCTGCGCGCCGTCGTCACCGGTCAGTCCTGAGAAAGAGGCAGCAGATGGGTCACCAGTTGTTCGACGAGTTGATCGGGACGCCACCGCCACCCCAGGTGGACGTGGCGGGAATCGTCCGACGTGAGCGGCGCGCGAGCCGCGCCCGGCTGGTCGGCGGCCCGCTGGCCGCTGTCCTGGCGTTGGCGGTCGGCGTCGGTGTCGCCGTACACGATCGGGAGCCCGGCCGGCCGCTGGCCGCGCCCTCTCCCACGGCCGCCGACACCGGGTTCCGCCTGGTCTTCGACACCGACGAGAACGCGAAGGCCAGCGCGGAGCGCCTCGGCGTGGAGTTCGATGCCGCGCTGCGTGCGGTGGCGTCCGGGTCGACGTGGTTCTGGATCCCCGACCACGTGGGCGAGGCCCGCCAGCCGGACGGGCGGCCGCCGGTGTTCACCCACAACGGCCGGGACGACATGGTCGGCGGCGGATCTGGCGTGTCGTACCGGGGACGGAAGGGTCCGCTGGGGGTCTCGATCTCTCCCGACGTTCTCGATCCGGCACCGAGCGGCCGGCCCGTCGACCCCTCGGCGCCCGAAGGGCCCACCGGATTCCACTGGCCGTGCGAGCTGCCGGAGGGTGCGGGAGACACCCGCTACCACCGTGTCTGTGTGGTGGGGACGACCCCCGGTGGCCTCCGGATGAAGACCGAGACGCTGACCGGGAAGCGGACCGCGAGCGTGCAGCACATCGTCTCGATCCAACTGCCCGGCAACCGGGCGCTCAGCGCGAGCGTCAGCAACATGGTGGGGGTCGACGAGCAGGCCGTCGCCGCGCAGCCGGAGCCCCCGCTCTCCGCCGAGCAGCTCAGGGAGGTCGCGGTACGGGTTGCCGAGCGGGTCAGGGCCTGACGGTCGCAATAATCAGGGGGTATCTATCGCCTGAGCTGGAGGTCCACATGCGTGTCATCCGTATTCTGCCCAACCTTCCGGTGGCTGACGTCAGCGCCGCGAAGGGCTTCTACACCGACTTTCTCGGTTTGAGCACCGAGGCGTTCAACCTGGGTTGGGTGGCCCGTTACACCTCGGCCGACCCCGACGTGGCCGTGCAGCTCGTCTCCGGCGACGCGACAGCACCCGAGGACTCGGTCATCAGCGCGCAGGTGGATGACGTGGACGGCGCCTATGCCGAGGCACAGCGGCTCGGCTACGAGATCGTGCATCCGCTGACCACCGAGCCGTGGGGCGTGCGCAGGTTCTTCGTCCGCGCCCCGGACGGCAACGTCATCAACGTGGCGGCTCACCGCTCCTGAGGGTGATCTCGACAATCCTGAGGGATTGACCCTCACAGACGCCCGATGTTAACTGCACATCAACGATGTGGATCGATGTTCATCCGGTTGCCGTCAACCCGGCGCGGTGGCACCGTTCCGCGTCGTCTCGACATCGCCCTCGTTTCGGCGGACGTGGGCACACCGGGGCACTTCCCGGGGTGCGAGACCTGCATCCGCGACGATCCAGAGGAGATCGTGTCGATGAAGTTGACGCCGCCGCTACGAATCGCGCTCGCTGTTCTGCTCGCGGGTGGTGTCGTCGCCGTCGGGCCGGCTGGGCCAGCGACCGCGGCGCCCACGGACGCCGCGTTCGGGAGCAGCACCGGGACGTTGAACGTCAACCGGGCGGCCTACCTGTCGAAGCACGACATCGTCTACAACCGTCCGAACAGCAATCCCCTGCACGGGCTCACCGTCGGCAACGGCCGCACCGGTGCCATGGTGTGGAACAACAACGGCCTGACCGCCCAGGTCTCCGGTGTCGACCTGGCACAGCAGTCGACCTACGCCGCCGGGCTGGTCAACCTGTACAGCAACCCGCAACTCGACACCGGCTACACCACCTTCCAGCAACGCCTCTCGTTGTACGACGGGACGCTGACCACGAAGTACGACAACAATCGCACCGTCACCGTGCTGGGCGCGCCCAACTCCGAGGTGATGGGCATCCACGTCGAGGACACCCGACCCGGGGTGAGCAGCGTCGGGCTCGACCTGAGCCTGTGGGACATGAACACCGTCCAGAACATCGCGGACGTCCCCGACCTCAACACCTGGCGTACCGTCTCGACCTTCGCCGACGCCAGTGGCGTCGGGTTGAGCCGTGGGCAGACCGACGCGAACAACTTCGGGTACACCCTGGCGGCCACGGTCGAGGGGGCGTCGTACTCCTCCCAGGTGGTCAACGGCACCCGGGTCCGGCTGACGATCACCCCCACGTCGAGCTACACCGTGTGGTTCACCGCGGCCAGCCGGATCAACTCACCGGGCCTGAACTCGGTGACCCAGGCGAAGAACCAGTTGGCGGCAGCCAAGAGCACCGGCTACGCCACCACGTTGAACAACTACCGCAACTGGTGGCACGACTTCTGGGCCAAGTCGTTCGTCCAGTACTCCAACGCCGGCGGCGACGCCGACTACCTGGAGAACGTCTACTACCTGGCGACCTACATGATCGCGGCGGGCGGCTACGGCAACTACCCGCTGCACTTCATCAACGGGGTCTTCCGGGCGACCCAGGACACCTCGAAGTGGAGCAACGGGTACTGGTACTGGAACCAACGGGACGTCTACAACTCCTTCCTGGCCAGCAACCACGTCGACCTGATGGCCGGGTTCAACCGGCTCTACAGCCGCAACCTCTCCGCGCTGAAGACGTACACCACCACCCGGTACGGCAGTGACGGGCTCTGGGTGCCCGAGACGATGGGCTGGGACGGCAACGCCCGGGGCACGATCAACAGCGACTACGTCAACGACACCTACTCGACCGGCACCGAGGCCGCCTACAACATGTACCTCCAGTACCGGTACAGCAACGACGAGTCGTACCTGCGCACCACCGCCTACCCGTACATGCGGGAGGCGGTGAAGTTCTACGAGGACATGCTCGACTACGACAGCGCCACCGGCCGGTGGTACATGGCGAACTCGAACGCCCACGAGACGTACTGGGACGTCCGCAACGCCATCACCGACCTGGCGGCGGTGCGGCTGCTCTTCCCGCTCACCATCCAGGTGAGCCAGCAACTCGGCCTCGACGCCGGGTTGCGGGCCAACTGGCAGACCATCGTCAACAACCTGGCCCCCTACCAGGTGCAGAACGGGGCGTACCTGCCGCACGACCCACCGATCGCGCAGACCCGCAACAACGAGAACGTGGCGCTGGAGTTGGCCTGGCCCTACGACCAGACCGGCATCGGCTACCCCGACCAGCAGACCGCGATCACCACCTGGAACGTGCGGCCCCACCCGTACGGCAACGTCTGGTCCAACGACCACGTCCACGCCGCCCGGCTCGGCCTCGGCGACCAGGCGTTCCAGGGCATGCGGACGATGCTGCAGAAGTACCAGAACTACCCGAACGGGATGACCAACAACACCAACGGCGTCTTCGAGTACCTCGGCGTCCACCTGACCGCGATGAACGAGTCGTTGCTCCAGTCGTACAACGACAAGATCCGGGTGTTCCCGGCCGCGCCGACCGACTCCAGCTTCGTCGGGAAGTTCACCCTGCTCGCCAAGGACGGATTCCTGGTCAGCTCGGAGCGCGAGGCCGGCGAGACCAAGTACGTGGGGCTGCGCAGCCAGTACGGCAAGACGGCCCGGGTGGTGAACCCGTGGGGCGGCCAGGAGGTCCGGGTCCGTCGTACCTCGGACAACGCCGTGCTGACCACCACCTCGGCCGCCGAGATCAGCTTCGCCACCGCGGCGAACACGGTGTACGTGGTGGAGCGCACCGCCAAGCCGCTGTCGACGTACGCGACCACCACGTTGACCGGCACCGCCAACCAGGGCGAGAAGATCCTGTCCGGCACCGCCTCGACCCTGGGCCTCGGCGGCGCCGGCGGTGGCGGGCTGGTCAACGACACGATGCTGACCTACGACGCCAACTGGCACCACACCACCGCCCGGGGGTACGGCGACTACAACGACGACACCCACCACAGCACCACTGTCGGCTCGGCGGCCAGCTACACCTTCACCGGCACCGGGGTGGAGTACCTGTCCGAGCGGTTCAGCGACATGGGCAACGTCGACGTCTACCTGGACAACGTGTTCCAGACCAACGTCAACCTGAACGTCGCCGGCGCCCGCCAGGCCCAGCAGGTCGTGTTCCGCAAGACCGGGCTGGCCAACGGCTCCCACACGATCCGCATCGTCAACAAGACCACCTCCGTGGGCATGGTCGACGCGTTGCGGATCCTCACCGGCAGCACGCCGACGACCGGGGCGGTCGCGCTGCGGGCCCAGGCGAACGGCCGCTACGTCAGCGCCACCAGTGCCGGCGCGGGCAACCTCGTCGCGTCCGCCGCCAGCGTCGGCAGCTCGGAGCAGTTCGAGCAGATCGACCTCGGCGGCGGCACCATCGCCCTGCGGGCCCGGGTCAACAACCAGATCGTCTGCGCCGAGAACGCCGGTGCCAACCCGCTGATCGCCAACCGGGCGTCCGCCGGATCGTGGGAGACCTTCGCCCTGGTCCGCAACCCCGACGGCTCGGTCAGCCTGCGGGCGACGGTGAACAACAGGTACGTGGTCGCGGAGAACGCCGGAGCCGAGGCGCTGATCGCGAACCGGGACGCGATCGGCCCCTGGGAGAAGTTCGACCTGATCACCCTCTGACGCCGGAGCCGGCGGGCCCGCCGGCCGGAACCTGCCGTACCCGTCCGTCCCCCTCCCACAAGGAGCCCTTCATGCGTAGACGCGCCATCAGCACGCTCGCCGCCGCAGTCGTCACCGGACTCACCCTCGCCGCTGGTGCGGCGACGGTGGCCTCGACCCCGGCCGAGGCCGCACCGTTGGGCAAGGTCCTGGTCTTCTCCAAGACCGCCGGCTTCCGGCACTCCTCCATCCCGAACGGCATCGCCGCCATCCAGCAGCTCGGCGCGGCGAACGGCTTCACCGTCACCGCCACCGAGGACGCGGCGACCTTCACCACTGCCAACCTCGCCCAGTACCAGGCGGTGGTCTTCCTCAGCACCACCGGCGACGTGCTCAACGCCGGCCAGCAGGGCGCCTTCGAGGCGTACGTGGCCGCCGGCGGCGGCTTCGTCGGAGTGCACGCCGCCGCCGACACCGAGTACGACTGGCAGTGGTACGGCGGGCTGGTCGGTGGGTACTTCGCCTCGCACCCGGCCACCCAGCAGGCGACCGTGCGGATCGAGGACCGGGCCAACGCCTCGACCGCGCACCTGCCGTCGACCTGGACCCGCACCGACGAGTGGTACAACTACCGGACCAACCCCCGCTCGGCGGTCAAGGTGCTGGCCAGCCTCGACGAGTCGTCGTACACCGGCGGGTCAATGGGTGGTGACCACCCCATCACCTGGTGCCACAGCTACGGCGGCGGACGCTCCTGGTACACCGGCCTCGGCCACACCGAGCAGAGCTACGCCGACCCGAACTTCACCCGCATGCTGCTGGGCGGCATCCAGGTGGCGGCCGGGGCGGTGGCGGCCGACTGCCGGCCGGAGCCCGGCTACACCCCGCTGTTCGACGGCACCCAGGCCAGCCTCGGGCAGTGGCGGCAGGCGGGGCCGGGCGGGTTCACCCTGGCCGACGGCACACTCACGTCGAGCGGTGGCATGGGACTGCTCTGGTACCCGGTGCGCACCTTCGCCAACTACTCGCTCAAGGTCGACTGGATGATGCCGGGCGACGACAACGGTGGGGTCTTCATCGGGTTCCCCGATCCGCAGGGCGACCCGTGGGGCCCGGTCGCCGCCGGTCACGAGATCCAGATCGACGCCACCGACGGCGACCCGACGCGCACCACCGGCAGCGTCTACAGCTTCCAGGCACCCAACCAGGCCACCCGCGCGGCGGCGCTCAACCCACCCGGCTCCTGGAACACCTACGAGATCGGCGTGCACGGCCAGCGGGTCGAGATCTGGCTCAACGGCGTCAAGATCAACGATTACGTCAGCAGCCGGTCCATCGCCAACGGCTACATCGGGTTGCAGAACGACGGCGCCGGGATGGACATCAACTACCGCAACGTGCGGATCAAGACCGACGGCCCGAGTGAGCCGCCCGCCACCGACCTGGCCCAGGGTCGGCCGGTGACGGCGTCCAGCGTCGAGCCGGGCAGCGCGCACGCGGCGGCCAACGCCGTGGACGGCAACGGAACCACCCGCTGGGGCAGCGCGTACGCCGACCCTCAGTGGATCACCGTCGACCTGGGGGCCGCGTACGCGATCAACCGGGTGCGGCTGGCGTGGGAGACGGCCCACGCGCGGGCGTACCAGGTCCAGGTGTCGCCGGACAACGTCACCTGGTCACCGGTGCACACCACGACCACCGGAGACGGCGGCGTCGACGACCTCACGGTGACCGGCACCGGCCGTTACCTGCGGGTCTACGGCACCCAACGCGCCACCCAGTGGGGTTACTCGCTGTGGGACCTCAACGTCTACGGCACCGCCGCCGGTGGCACCCTGCTCTCCCTGGGCAAGCCGGTCACCGCGTCCAGCGTGGAGCCGGGCAGCGCGCACGCGGCGACCAACGCCGTCGACGGCAACACGACCACCCGCTGGGGCAGCGCGTACACCGACCCTCAGTGGATCTCGGTGGACCTCGGCGCGTCCCGCACCCTCGACCGGGTCCGGCTGACCTGGGAGGCGGCGTACGCGCGGGCGTACCAGATCCAGGTCTCCCCGGACAACGTCGCCTGGTCGCCGGTGCACACCACGACCACGGGCGACGGCGGAGTGGACGACATCGCCGTCTCGGCCACAGGCCGCTACCTGCGCGTCCAGGGCACCCAGCGGGCCCTGCCCGCGTACGGCTACTCGTTGTGGGAGTTGGAGGTCCACGGCCGCTGACGGCCAGCCGGAACACGCCCTAGCGCAGTTCCACGATCCTGGCGCGGGTGTTGGCTGGGGCTTCGGGGTGCCCGCGTTCGACGTCGGCCCGGACGTCAGCCACGGTCTTGCCGGCCAGCTCCCGCCGCCAGGCCAGATCGGCGCCGCGCATGGCCTGGGCGAACGCGCAAGACTGTCGATAGTCGACGCTCGCGTGTTCGCCCGGGCCCTTGCGGAGAATCTGGTCGCACTGGAACAGCTCCTCCGGGCCCTCGATCGCGGCCACGATGTCCAGCAGAGAGATCGCCGCCGGGGTCCGGGCCAGTTGGAAGCCGCCGCGCGGCCCCGAGGTCGACGTGAGGATCCCGGCCCGGGCCAGGGCCTGGAGCTGCTTGTTCAGGTACGCCGGTGGCAGCTCGTAGAAGGCGGCGAGGGTGCTGGTCGGCACCGGGGCGTCCAGCCAGCTCAGGTTGAGGCACGTGTGGAGGGCCCATTCGACGCCCTGACTCATCCGCATGTTCCTGGACTCTACATGTCCAGGATTTGGGACGTCGACCATGACCACTGGCGTCTACTGATTCTGGACATCTAGTGTCTAGGAATCAGTTGCACGACGAAGGAGCCCACAATGACTTTGGTACGCGCAGCCCAGGCCGAGGTTCTCGACAGCGATCCGGCCAGCGTGATCACGCTGCTCCTCGACCCCGAGCACACCGGTGGCGCCCTGACCAGCAACCGCACCCTGCTCAAGCACGGCACCGACGGTGCGCCGCCACACCTGCACACCCGCTCCGGTGAGCTGTTCTTCGTGCTCGACGGCACCCTCGAGATGCTCGTCGACGACGAGGTACACACCCTGCACAGGGGAGATGCGCTCTTCGTCCCGCCGAACACCCCGCACGCCTTCGCGCCCGCCGACGGCCAGGACGCCGACTTCCTCGTCGTGATCACCCCCGGCAAGCCCCGGTTCGACTACTACCGACTGCTCGACAAGGTGCACCAGGGCGAAGCCACCTGGCAGGACGTCGGCGAAACCCAGGACCGCTACGACAACCACTACGTGGACAGCCCGTTGTGGGCCGGCCGACGAGGCTGACCGGCGCGACCTGTTCGTGCGGAGGTTGCCCCGTCGGCGCGGGTGGTCCGCACCGACGGGGCAACGATTGTCGCGGCGCGCTACCTCTTGGCGATCCTGATCGTCGCGGTGCGGTAGTTGTTGCGCTTGTCGTTCTTCGTCGGGTCGTAGTTCTTCTCGATGTTGCCGGCGCTGTCGACCGAGAACCAGTTGAACGTCGTCGTCTCGGTCACATGGAACACCTGCCCCGGCTCACGGAACTCGGTCGCCGCGTAGCGGGGTGATTCGAGCGTGGGCCGGCTGCCGTCGGTCGTGTAGTAGATGGTGGCCGGCTCACTGGTCTCGAAGCGCACGTCGACAGGCCCGGAGTAGCGCCCCGCGCCCGGGACAAGCTGGGACGTCGGGTCCTTCTTGTCCCTGCCCCAGTCGGCCGCGACCCGGAACATCTCCATGATCCCGTTGGCGTACTCCATCGTCTCGGCGTGGCCACTGACAAGCTCGGGGTTCCCGTCCCACTCCGGCTGGAACGAACCGCCCTGCCAGTCGCCGGTGGCCGGGTTGTAGACCGAGCCGCCGACCTCCCAGCCGAACGCGTAGATCCCGTAGGTGTGGTACAGGTCCTCGCGTACGTTGCCCGCCGAGGAGTAGAGGACGTCGGACGAGCCACCGACGTTCTCCGGCGTGACGACGGTTTCCCGGTGCGCCTTGACCTGGGACAGGATCCGGGCGGCGGACTGCCAGTAGAACGCCTCGTCACCCAGCGGCGGACGCGGCGTGGTGATCCGGCCGTCCGCGATGTAGGCGCCGGGCTGCCAGAAGAGCTGGCCGCCGTTGGAGTGCACCGACATCATGAACTTGATGTTCTTGTACTTCTCGACCAGCCAGATGATGTTCTTCGACTCGGGCTCGGACAGCTCCTCCGGGCCCTGGTAGGTGCCACTGACGCAGTTGGTCGACCCTCCCGCGTAGCCGTCGTGGCCCGACCCGACCCGGTAGTTCCGGTTCAGGTCGACGCCCCAGGAGTTCCGCTGCGCCGGGTCGGCGCTCGCGTCCGGGCAGTGGTTGGTCATGTTCTTCCGCTGCGAGGCGAAGTTGTAGAAGCTGTAGTTCGCCCCGTCGGGGTTGTTCGACAGGATGAAGAAGACGTCGGTGTTCTCGACGATCTTCTTCGTCTCACGGTCGGACCGGTAGTTGTGCACCAGACGTTCGGCCGACTCCAGGCTGGTCGTCGCCGGCACCCACTCGCGGGCGTGGTCCTGCGCCTGGATGAGGACACCGGGCTTCTTACCGTCACGGTGCTTGCCGATCCGCAGGACCGGGATCGTCGCGGGGCCTCGCGGCACCTCGCCCTCCGGTGCTCCGACGCGCTTCTGGTCGAGGAAGTCGGTCAGCGCGACCGGGCCGGCCGTCGGAGCGACGACTCCGGTGCCCTCGTTGGTGCGGTACGGGTGCGCCCGGTCGATGAGGCCCGCAGAGCGGGTCCGCAGCGCCTCGGCCACCTCGGCGGCCGTGCTCGTCGGCGCACCCGAGGCGTCCGTGGCGAGCAGGACACGGACCGCCTTGCCGGTGACCTCGACCGCCAGCGGGAGATCCGGGTCGGGCCGGTCCACGAAGTCCACAGTGACGTCGTTGCCGCCCTGATGACCCCACGCCGCCGAGGTGACGACAACCGCCGCCTGCCCCGTACCGCCGATCTGGGCCTGCGCGTTGCGTTGGTACCCGTTCGTCTGGTTCGGCAGGTAGACGATCTCGGCGATGTCCGGGTACTGACGGGCGATCTCCTTGGCGCGGCTGTAGAGCTGCTGCGGGTGCCGGTAGCCGTCCACGAAGTCCGACTTGTAGGACGGGTTCGCCGTCAGCGGCGGCGGGGCGTCCTCCAGCCAGTTGGAGACGACGCCGGTCCCGACACCACCGGTGGAACTCGTCAGCTTGATCTTGTTGGGGCGTACGTCGAGCTTGAACAGGTTCCGGTGGAACATGTACTGCCCGGAGTCGACGAACCGGCTCATCGTCCGGGCGAAGCCGAACGGCGTGCCCTTCCCCGAGTCGTTCTCCAGCTGCATCCCGACGATCGGGTCCGCCTGCTGCCCCTCGGTGGTCCGCGCCTCGACGTAGAGGAAGCCCTGACCCTTGGTGGTGAACCAGTCGGCGCGAACGACGCGTACCGTCGCGTCGTGGTTCGCCGGCTGGGCTGCCCGCGCACTGGCCGCGCCGACGTCAAGGCCGCCGTCGGCCTCGTCGCTCCAGGTGAAGCCCGCGTCGTCGCCGAGCACCTCGACGCCCATCGCCGTGAGTTCGGTGACCTGCTCGGCGGTCACCACCGCTTCGCCCTCGATGCCGTTCGGCACGCGCCGGAGGCCGTGTTCGAGGTCGAAGCCGGCTGCGGCCACCTTGTCCAGCATGTCGGCACCGGTCAGCCTGAGGTGTACGAGGCGTACCGACTCACGATCCTCAGGCTGGGATCGGCTGGCGGCGGCTGGCGGCCCCGTGGGATCCGCGCCCGCAGGGCCGGTCGTCACGAGGATGCTGCCCACCAGGGTGGACAGCGCGAGCAGCGCGATGCGCTGTTGTGATCGCCGCATTCCCCCTCCTTCTGCCTACGACGGGTGATTGCCGGCGGACCGGTCCGGTGAGCGTATGTGCGTTCGCAGCTCCAGTGGTTCACGTCGATCGAATTTGAGCATTCCTTGAGGCGACCGTCGCCGTTCACGCAATGTTGATCAACTAGGCGGAGGCTGTCCGGGCGAGTCAACCCTCACCATCCATGGGAGCCCGACACATGCGCGACAGCGCTCGATTGCTCCGGCGTGGCCGGTCCACCCTGGTCGCCGCGGTGGCCGCCGGCCTACTGCTGGCCGGTGGGACAGCCACGACGGCCGCCTCGGCCTCGCCGGCCGGCGCCCGTCCGGGGACGCCGGTCCCGGTGCAACTGTTGTCCATCACCGACCTGCACGGCTACTTCGGCGACTACACCACGACCGTGCCCGGCGCCCGAGCCGGCGAGCCGGCCCGTCAGGTCGGTGGTGGCGCCTACCTGACGACGCACCTCAAGCAGCGCCAGGCCGGCCAGCGGAACTCGATCCTCTTCTCGGCCGGGGACGACTTCAGCGGTTGGCCGAACGAGACCGGGTGGTTCTGGAACGAGCCGACCATCGAGTACCTGAACTCGATCGGGCTGGACTTCTCCACGGTCGGCAACCACGAGATGGATCGGGGCTACGAGTTCCTCCGGCACATGGACGACGGCACCTGCCGGTGGCGGCCCGACAACGACATCTGCTTCACCGACTCCACCGGTCGGCGGTTCCACGGCGCGGACTACGACTACTACTCCGGCAGCCTGGTGGACGACCGCAGCGGCAAGCCGAAGCTGCCGCCGTACCACGTCGAGTACGTCAGCGACGGGCACGGCGGTCGGCTGCCGGTCGGCTTCGTGCACGCCACCACCAAGCTGATGTCCGAGGAGCAGATGTCCTACACCCCGAAGGGGATCGACTTCCTCGACGAGGCGGACACGGTCAACAAGTACGCGGCTGTGCTGCGCCGGCAGGGCGTCCGGGCCATCGTGGCGGTCATCCACGAGGGCTTCTCCCAGCAGTCCGGCGCCGGGTACGACGAGTGTGTCAACCCGTCCGGCCCGATGGTCGACGCCAACGCCCGGATCAGCCCGGACGTCGACGCGATCGTCACCGGGCACTGGCACGCGCTGGTGAACTGCATGCTCCCCGACCCGGCCGGCAACCCGCGTCCCCTGGTGGAGGCGGCCAACCACGGCCGGCTGTTCAACGAGATCAACCTTCAGCTCGACCCGCGTACCGGCGAGGTGCTGCGGGACCGGACCACCTCGGTCAACCACGCCAACACCCAGGACGTGACCCCGGACCCGGAGACCCTGCGGATCGCCACCTACTGGCGAGCCGAGCTGGCGAAGCGGTCGAACCTGCCGGTCGCCCGGGTGACCGCCGACCTGACCCGGGCACCGGGCGACAGCGCCGAGTCGAGCATGTACAACGTCACCGCCGACGCGTTCCTCTGGGCAGCGAACCGGGACGGCAAGGCCGACCTGGCGGTAGCGATGCCCGGCATCCTGCGCCGCGACGTCCGGTACGCCGCCGACCCGGCCAACCCGGCGGACGCCCCGGGTCGGGTGCTCTTCTCCGAGCTTGCGCTGGGCACCGTCTACGACAGCGGCATCGGGGTGGGTTTGGTCCGGGGCGACGTCACCGGCGCGCAGCTCGACCAACTGCTGGAGAGTCAGTGGCAGCAGGCCGCCGACGGCACGGTGACGTACCGGCAGATGGCGGTGTCGGACAACGTCCGGTACCGCTACGACCCGTCCAGGCCGGTCGGCGACCGGGTCGACCCCGGCAGCGTACGGATCGGTGGGAAGCCGCTGCGGCTCACGTCGACGTACCGGATCGCGACCCTGGCGAACAATTTCTTCGCCAAGAACGCCACCCCCGGCTTCACCGCGCTGTTCGACGCGCGCAAGCAGGACCGCAGCCTGTACAACGGCGGTGACGCGCTCTGGCGCTACCTGGAGAAGGCGTCGCCGGTCCGCCCGCCCGCGCTGGACCGGGCGACCCCGGCACCGCCCCGGTAAGCGGCACCGGTCGGGTGCGGACGGGCGACCAGGCACCGCCCGCACCCGAGCCCGGTTGAGCGAGCGATAGAGCGCGCACCCGGGCTCAGCTTCCATCAGACCGCGTCCGTGTCCCGGATGGCAGGTCCCCCGGCAGAGGGAGCGCTTCCCCATCTGTCGGGGAGGAGAGCTGATCCGCAGCCAGCGATCGTTGGTCCATGGCTGTCGTTGAAGTACCGACCCGTACCAGACCGTGGCTGCTGGCGTGTGCCATGTTCGTCGGCGCTGCGGTGGCTCAGCGGCTCTACTGGATCGCGGGTGGCCGGTGGGGGTACACCGCCTGCGATCGCACCGATCTGGTCGATCCGGCGGGCGGGTGCGGCGCGGACCAGGTCGTGGCGTTGCCGTTCTGGTCGGGGTGGGGCGCGGTGGGAGTCGGCATCGCCCTCGCGGTGGTGCTCTGGTGCACGGTCCGGTTTCCCGGCAGCCGGGCGACCGCCGGCAGCTGGGCTGCGGCCGCGCTGCTCCTGGTGGTCGCGTTCCCGCTGCACCTGGTCTTCGAGATCCCGGCGGCACTGGCGGGGCGACCCTCGGACTGGCGTGACCTCGGAACCCGGCTCGTGCTGCTGGCCGGTGGCGTCCTGTTCGCCGGGCTCGCGAACGCATCCGGGCCCCGGCGCGGACCGGCCGCCGTCGGCTACCGGCCGGTGCCGCGGTGGACGCGCCGCTGGGCGTACGTCGCCGTCGCGCTGCCCGTGGTCGGCTGGGCCGTGCCCCACGCGCTGTGGGTGCTCGGCGTTCCGGTCGGCATCTCCGAGCGGGAACTGAACGACATCGAGCGGAACCTCTCCACGCCGACGGGGGTGGCGATCACGCTCGTCCCGCCGCTCGCCGGCCTACTCGTTCTCGGGCTGGTACAGCGGTGGGGGCAGCAGTTTCCGCGCTGGGTGCCGGGACTACACGGCCGACAGGTCCCCCGACGGCTGGCGGTGATCCCGGCCGGGGTGGTGGCGCTCACGCTGGTCACCTACGGCGTGCTGAGCATCGCGGTACTCGTCGGCCGACTGCTCACAGGTGACACGCGCTGGTCCGACGTGTGGGACGGCTGGGCCGTCACCGCCACGCTGCTGGTGTTCCTCGGCTGGGGAGTGTCGTTGGCCGTCACCACCACCGGCTACGCCCTCGCCACCTCGACCGATGCCCCCATGACCGCCTCTCAGGATCGGAGCGTCCATGAACCCCACTGACGCTGCCCGCGTCTCGACCGCCGCTCCGCCGCCCTGGGCGATCTGGGCCGCCTACGCCGTCCCGCTCTGCGTCCTGCCGTCCGCGGCCTGGCGACTGTCGTTGGTGTTCACCGACGATGCCGTCACACGGTGGTACATGATCTTCCTGTCCGCCCTGTCGATGGGGCTGGCCCTGTTGACACTCGGGCTGGTGCACCGGTGGGGACAGCGAGTTCCGCAATGGGTGCCCCGCATCGGGGGCCGTCCCATTCCGGCGCGTCCGGTCGTGCGCGTCGCACTGATCGGTGGCTGGTTGCTCGTCGCCATCTGCGTGTACTTCCTCCTGAACCAGAGGTTCCACCTCGTGCAGAGCGTTTGGGTAGGCATCGGCGACGACGAACCGGTACACCCGACTCCCGGTTGGGAGGTGTTCCGCTACTACGCCCCAATTCTCGCGTGGGGCCCGCTCGTCATAGCCGTGGCCGCCGACTATCGCCGGCGCGCAGCCATTGTTCGAAGATTGGAGAAGCCATGAAAATCCGCAGGTTGCTTGTCGCCATGCTCGCCGGGGTCGTGACGGCCGTCGGTGCCCCGGTGGCGGCTCAGGCCGACGACCAGGACCCACCCGAGGTGCCCGCCACGCCGGGTGCGTGGATCGCCGGCATCGGCGGCTTCGTCTACAACGAGCCCGGGTTGGTCGATCATCAGATCCGGTTCGGCGTCCTGGGTTGGGTCGACCGCCACGGGACAGGCCACGGTGTGTTCCGCTTCCGGCACGCGAGGCCCGACGGGAGCGTGGCGAGCGAAGGACAGGCCGAGGTGACGTGCGTCAGCGTGGTGGGCGACACCGCACTGGTAACCGCGGTCGTCCCGGCAGGCGGCAGCCCAATGGTCAACCACGTCTTCGCTATCAAGATCATTGAGGGCGGGCCGGGTCGAGCCGACCAGATCGAGACGCTCCAGGCCGGCGGCGATCCGAACAGACCCGCCAAGCGGTACTGCATCGACACCGCCCCGTACAACCTTTCCCGCTACCCGGTCCGGCCCGGCGGCTACGCGTTTGGATCAGCTGGCCGGTGACCTCCAGGCGTCGAGGTCTTCCGGATGGGGCCAGCAGGGCGTCACGTGAGCAGGCGACGGCGGTAGCCCTCGGCCACCGCCGAGGCTCGATCACGAGCGCCGAGTTTGTCGTAGATGTGTTGCAGATGGGTCTTGATGCTCGCTTCGCCGATGAACAACGCTGTAGCGGCCTCTCGATTCGAGTTCCCGTTCGCGACCAGTTGCAGTACCTCCTTCTCTCGATCGGTCAGTGTGCCGGCGCTGGGCCTTCGAACCTGCTCCATGAGGTGCTGCGTCACCGACGGCGCGAGCACCGACTCTCCACGTGCGGCTGCACGGACGGCTCGCATCAGTTCGTCGGGTAGCGCATCCTTCAAGAGATATCCGATCGCGCCCGCCTCGATCGCCGGCAGGACGTCGCTCTCGCTGTCGAAGGTGGTCAGGATCAGCACTCGGGTACTCGGGGCCCGCTCGCGCAGGGTCGCGGTCGCGGCGACGCCGTCCATCCCGGGCATCCGAAGGTCCATGAGCACGACATCCGCCGCCAGCAGCTCCGCACGTTCGATGCCCTCGGCGCCGTCCCCGGCCTCACCGACCACAAGGATGTCCTCGGCGTCTGCGAACGTGTCGCGAAGACCGCCCCTCACGATCGGATGGTCATCGACAATTACTAGTCGAATCATCGGTCGGTCTCCCCCTTTGCTGTCGTGCCCCCGGGGGCGAACGCTGGAACGCGCGCACTGACGGACGTCCCTTCACCCGTTGCGCTCTGCACCTCTATGTGACCGCCGACCCCTCTGATGCGCTGGCGCATGCTCGTCAGGCCGAAGCCGGTGCCGATCCCTTTCGCGAACCCGCGTCCATCATCCCGCACGTCCAACAGCACCTCGGTGCCCGTGTACGACAGCGTGACACCGACGCGCGAGGCCTTCGCGTGCTTCGCCACGTTGGTCAGCGATTCCTGCGCGACCCGGAAGAGCGACACCTCGATCGCCGGGCTCAGCGGCTCTCGGGTGCCGGTGACCTCCACCCGCGCGCTGATCCCCTGGTCCTCCGACCATCGCTCGGTCAGCGTGCGCAGCGCGTCGGGGAGGTGCGCGCGCCCGAGTTCTTGGGGAGCGAGTGCCTGCACGGACCGTCTGGCCTCGGTCAGGCTGCTGCGCGCGAGCCGAAGTGCACGCGCGACGTGCTCTTCGGTCTCGCCCCGCACACTCGCGGAACGCTCCGCTACCTGGAGCTGTGTGATGATGCCGGCGAGACCCTGGGCCAGAGTGTCGTGGATTTCTCGGGCCAGTCGCTGCCGTTCGTCCTGGGCCCCGGATTCCCGGGCCTGGGCGACCAGTTGCGCATGGAGCCCGGCGTTCTCGTGCAACGCTGCCTCGAGCCGCTCGACGAGTTCCTCCCGCTTGCGTTCCTCTGGTTCGCTGCGCGCCGTCAGCAGGATGCCCACCCCGATCGCCGCGGTCTGCACGGCGACGATCAGGGTGAACTCCGCGAGCATATTTGGGGTCGGGTTCGCCCACACTCGCATCGGCGAGCCGTTGAGGGCCACGGAGGTGGCCAGGACTCCGAGCAGCCCCACCGGCCATGGCTTGAGCAAGTACGCGTGGAAGAAGCCCGCGATGGTGAAGACGAGGAAGATGTCGGAGTACGTCATGAGGGTGACGCACAGTGCCAGCAGTCCGACGAAGTAGATGCCCGTCGGCACGGGCCGGAGCGTCCTCCTTTTGATGGGCAGTGTGTGCCCGAACAGCACCCACAGCACCGAGACCGTGACCAGTCCGAGGACGGATGTGCCTTCGGGCCAGAAGCGTTCACCGGAGGCCGGAAGCACCCACGAAAAGTAGATCGCCGTCGAGATCGTCAGCAGCAGCCACGGTGTGAACAGCTGCAGAAGATCCCAGACCCGCAGCTGCTCCTCTTTCCAGGCCAACCGGGAGCGATTCGCGATCTCTGCTTCTTCCGCGATGTCGGATCCGTGCGTACTGGAGCTCGGACGCTCACCGGCCCCGGCGACTCGCGTCATCGTCACCTACTCCCAGCGGAAGAGCTTCGCGGCGGTCGCGCTCGCAATCACTGCGATGCCCGCCATTATGGCAATCTGCAGCCAGAAGGGCTGCCCACCGGCGGTGGCGGTAATCTCGCCCGCTTCGGCGGACCACGCTGCCGTCAGAGCCTGCAGCCCGGGCGGTATGAATTCGCCGACCTCGCGCAGCAAGTCGGGCATGAGGACACGGGGCAGGAAGGCCCCGCCGAAGAACATCAGCGCAACGAACAGGAGGGTGCCGGTCTGGTTCGCGGCACTGCTCGTGCGGACCACTGCCGCGGAGATCATGCCGAGCCCGAGGAGTGCCGCATAGCCGACGACGAAGGCGACGACGAACTCCATGGGCCGCGTGGGCGGCGCGATATCCAGCACCGCCCAAGCGGCGAAGATCATGAGTGCTGCGGAGACGACCACGGAGGCGAACGCGACGATCATCTGCACGAGCAGGACGCTCCGCGGATGCGCAGGAGTGGTCGACAGCCTGCGCAGGATGCCGCGCTCACGATACGTCGCTATCACCACCGGGACGTGCTGTACGGCGATCATCACCATCCCGAACACCAGTGCGGTCGGCGCCCAGAGGTCGATGGACCGGAGCCCGCCGGTTTCCGGCGACGACTCTCTGAGTGCCGGGATGGCACCCAGCCCGAGCAGGAGTCCCGTCGGGAACAGCACGCCGAAGATGACGGTGGCAGAGTCTCGCAGGAGGAGTTTCGTCTCAACCTTGATCATGTTCGTGAGAGCAGGCATGGGTCAGCCTTTCCTTTGGAAAGGTTCTGGGGATTCCGGGGCGCGGCCTGTGAAGGCCACGAACGCGTCGTCGAGGTTGCGCTGGTAGACGCGGAGATCCTCCGCCACGACCTGCGCCTTGGCGAGAGCCCCTGCGACGCTGCTCAGAAGCTGTCCGCTGCCGCTGACCAGCCAGCGGCCCTCGGTGATCTCGACATCGGTCACGTCGCGAAGCTCCGTCAGGACACTCTTGTCGAGCGGCTGCCTCACACGGAACCGGACCTGCTGCACCGCGCTCGCCCGCGCGATCAGCCCTGCCGGCGTGTCCACTGCGGCAACCCGGCCACCATCGATGACGGCGATCCGGTCGCTGAGGCGTTCCGCTTCATCCATGAAGTGCGTGACAAGGAGGATCGTGACGCCCGTGTCACGAACCCGCTCAATGAGGCTCCACGTGTCGCGCCTCGCCTGCGGGTCCAGTCCCGTCGTGAGCTCGTCGAGGATCGCGACCTTCGGGCCGCCGACCAGAGCGAGCGCGATCGAGAGCCGCTGCTTTTCTCCGCCCGAGAGAGCCTTGTACTGCGTGTTGCGCTTCTCGGTGAGACCCAGGAGCTCCATGAGCTCGCGCCAATCGACGGGGTTCCGGTAGAAGGAGCTGTACAGCTCGACGGCTTCGGCGACCTTTATCGCGTCGGGGAAGCTGCTCTCCTGCAGTTGCACGCCGAGTCGCTCACGCACCTCCGCGCGATTCTTTTTCGGATCGAGGCCCAGCACAGAGATCGAGCCCGAGTCGGGCGTTCGCAGGCCGGCGATGCTCTCGACGGTTGTCGTCTTTCCGGCGCCGTTGGGCCCGATGATGCCGAAGATCTCCCCCTCTTCAACGGTGAAAGAGACGTCGTCGACGGCAACGTGCTGCCCGTAGCGCTTGTGCAGATTTCGTACTTCCAGTGCGGTCACACTGCGAAGCTACGGGCGCACCACACCCCGCTACGTCGACCATCGCGTCTGAGCTTGGGTTGATTCGCGCCTCCACCGATCGGTGGATCCACGGTCACAGCGGTGGCCAGGCATTGGCCAGCAACTGACGGAAGTGCGCCGGGAACCACTCTCCCAGCGGCGGGGCGCCGGGCATCGCACCGGTGTCGTACGCGGATCCGCGAGGCGGCAGGTAGTTCGGGTCGCACAACGGCTCGTACGGCTGGCCGGCGTTCGGGCTGCCGCTGGTGCCATCGGACTCGCCGGGCGGCTTGACCCAGACGTAGGCGTCGATGCCTGGTTCCGGCTCGGCGACTGGACGCTGCCCGAGGCCGGCATCCCTCTGGTTGCACCAGTTCCCGATCGCTGCCCGCCGGTCGATCCGGCTGCCGTCGACGTAACGGTTCAGATCGCCCGAGGTCGCCGGACCGGTGGGTCGGTTTGGGCCACCCCAGCCGTTGCGTGAGGTGTCGACGACCACACCCGCGTCCGGGGAGAAGCCCGCCTCCGTCAAGAGACCCCGCAGGTGTCGCGCGTAGGGCACCTCGTCGATGAACGGGTTCCAGTCGACCCACTTGGACTGGTGCACCGGCTGGCCGTTGATGACATCGTCGGCGCGGAAGTACTCCTCGTGCAGGACCGAGTAGTTGGCGGTGTTGGCGACAAAACCATGAACGTCGGCCGCCGTGCTCCCGGCGGTGGTCGCGGCCTGCAACAGCAGCGCCGTCAGCGGGCCGGAGTCCTCCGGCCAGCCGACCTCGGCGTGGTGACTGATGTCCAGGTACGAGTAGACATTGGGTACGGTGCCGAGCCGTTCCAGGGCGTACCCGATTCCGTGCTGGTAGGTGCCGCGCGCCAGCGCCTCCTCACAGGCCGGGGTGGCCGCGTACCGGTTGCCGGTGTTGACGACAAGGTCGGGCAGCGAGTTCGGCTCGACGAAGACGACGATCCGTAGATCGGCGTAGTCGGGAGTAGAGAGGATCTCGACAATCGGATCGACGAACTCCGCCCGGTACCGGGAAATGTCCTCGATCGACAGCTCACCCTGCGGGGCCCGCCGGCCGCAGTCGCGGGCCGGCAGGTTGTACAGGGTCAACTGGACGAGGTCGGCGTGCTGTGCCACGGCGGCGTCCAGGTGCTCGCGCAGGCCCATCCTCCCGTCGGCTCCCCCGATCCTGGCGATCCGGTCCAGCCAGACCGCGGTCGGCTGTTCGGCGACCGCGGCGCCGCCGGGTTCGGCCGAGGCACGCTCGAGCCACTCGGGGTCGACGTAGACCTGAGCTCCGACGTAGGGGTTGGCCAGCCGGTGCGGCGGATCGGCGGCGTTGGCCGGACCGGCGGCGGCGAGCATCACCACGACGAGGACGGACACGGCGGCGGTGAGGACCGGGCGAACCCGGACGGGTACGCGTCCCCTACGTGGCATGGTCATGGTGGTACCCCCTCAGAACCTGACCCGGCACCGCCCCGCGGCTACCGGCCCGGCTCGGTTGCTCCGACCGCATGACAGCGCGGCCGAAAGCCCTGCCAGGAATCCATGTTCTTCTATGTGTAACCGCATTATGCCGTACGGGCGTCGGGCCGGGGGCCCCTACGTCGGTGCGATGGCTGCCATTGCTGTTCCTGTGACCACGGATGGCACCGTCCTCGTCTCCTGCTGGGTAGTCGAACGTGCGTAGCTGGCCGCACAACTGCTGACCACTTCGCAGCGGCAGTTCAGCGCGGCCGGCGCCCCAATAAGCGCAGGACTCGACGAGATTTCTCGTGCACGCTTGGCGGCATGGAGCCCGCCTACCCCTGTGTGTGCTGCGGATATCGCACCCTCTCGGAACCACCGGGATCTCATGAGATCTGTCCCGTGTGCGGGTGGGAGGACGACGTCTACCAACTCCGCTGGCCGTATCAGGCGGGCGGCGCGAACGAACGCTCGTTGTTCGATGCCCAGCGGAGCTTCAATCCGTCCGTGTCCAGCCCCGATGCCAGCAGTACGCTAACCCGCGCCGATGTGGTCGATGTCGAGCGGGAACCTCTCTGGCGGCGCATCGATGATCGCCGCGACCGGTTCGAGCCACGCGGCGGGAGTCTGGCCCCGTGGCCGGACGATCGGACGGTCCTGTACTGGTGGCGGCGCCGCACCGCGAGAGCCTGGTGGGAGGACGTCACACCCAGTGACCTCACCTACGGCGACGACGCCGACAGTCGGGTCACCGAGTTCGTCGCTGCCGTGCGTGCTGTCGCCGACGCGACGCCGCCTGCCGATCCTGACAACCTCTCCGGCATGGAGGTCGACTTCGACCACTACCTCTGGCGCTGCCGATCGATCCGGCAGGTGACCGTGGCCAGCAGCGCGGACCCTGCCCGTCAACTGACCGCCTACTGCCTAGCCGAACAAGCCGCTACGCCACACCAGGTCGCAGGTGAACTCGAGGAAGTGTGGCTGCGGGACCTCTGCTACCAGCACTGGCAGGCTCACCTGCTGCACATCACGCCGACCTCGGTAAATCTGCACGTAGCGACCATGAACAACCAAGGCGGCTACTACATCACCGCTTCGATCATCACACGATGGTCCGGCGATACCGATGCGCCGGCAGACGCAGCACCGGTGGTCAGAACGTGGCGATCGGGTTGACCGGGCTGCCGGACGTGCCGGCGAAGCGGACCGGTGCGACCGCCAGTTGAAAGTCCCACTGGCCGAGCTCGGTAGCCGTCGTCGCGCAGGCCTCCAGGTCGCAGTTGTCGAGCATCCACAGACCCATCGCGACGAGGCTCACAGCGTGGACCGGCATCAACACGTCGTCGTACCCCGACGGCTGAACGTCCTGCGGGGTGTCGGCGCCGATCAGCGCCACCCCCCGTTCATGCAGCCACGGCAGGCAGGACGCGTGCCAGCCGGCCTGCGTGAAACCGCTGGCCGCACCGTTCTCGTGCCGGAAGCGCCCGTAGCCGGTCCGCAGGAGTACCGCGTCGCCGGGTCGCACCCGCACACCCTGGCGACGCTCGGCCTCCTCGAGATCGTCGGGAGACACCCCCTGGCCCGGCTCCAACCACGGCACATCGCGGGCCGCCGCGACGTCGAGCAGGACACCACGCGTGACGATCCCGTTCGCGGCCGCCGTGACGGCCGCCCACGCCGAGCCCGTTGCGGCGTCGACCAACGAGTGTGACCGCCCGTTGTACATAGTGCCGTCCCAGTAGATGTGGCACGGCGAGTCGAGGTGGGTGAGGGTGTTGCCGTGGAACGAGATGCCGAGCCGCTCGGACGAGAAGCCCCAGCGCCGGTCGGCGTGGAAGGCGGGCGGCATGTTCTCCGCACCCGGCATGTCAGCGGTGCATGGGCACGTCGTCGTCGACCGCTCCATGTCTGCCGGTACGGAGACCTCCCATGCGCAGGACACGCTCCTGCCGTGCCGCACGGCCCGCGCCGCCGTCAACCGGACGTCGTCGCTGATGTGGTTCAGCGTGCCGAGTTCGTCGTCGTCGCCCCACCGCCCCCAGTTGGACAGCGTGTCGAAGTACCCGAGCACCTCGTCCTGGGTCGGCGTTGGTCGTCCTGCCGTCATGTCAGCATCGACTCCTCTGGTCACGCGGTATCGAGGCACCGCAGGTCACGGTAGCCCGCCGCTTGATCGACGGACGACCGCAGGCGGCGCAGGTGCGCTGCCGCCGCTGTTCTACTCACTGAACTCGGTCACGGAGAGCGCCTCGTCCAGCCGAGCGGCGGCCAGGTCGTCGTGGCGGATCACGAAACTGCCGTAGTAGAACTCGTCGGCCAGGGAGAACCGGGCGAGCGACACCCATTCGCTCGTCAGCCGGTGCTTCTCCTTCTCCACCTGGGAATACCACTGCGCCACCGGGACGACGATCTCACCGGCCTTCTCCCGCCCGGCGAGGGTCTGCTCCGCGATGCTCCTGATCACCTCGTCGTCGGCATACCCGCCGATATCGGCGCTGGCAAGCCCTTGATCGGGCGGCCAGAGGTCATGGGCCAGCGCACGGAGCTCCTCCAGATGCGGGAGGTCACGCTCCAGGTCACGGGCCAACTGCTGCTGGAAGGGCGACAGGTCGTCCTCGTCCTCGTCGTCCTCATCGTCGTCGTGAGTCGCGATCCAAGGGGGCAGCTCCGCGTCCAGCGTGGCGCAGACGTCGTACTGCTCGCCGACGAAGTCGGGGATGTTGGGTTCTTCCGCCACCTCGGTATCGGTGTCGGCCGGCACGTACACGACCCGCGCGTACCTCCGGTCTCCGGTGCCACCGGCCAGGTGGTCCTCCTCGTGGGCCAGGAAGAAAAGGATCGAGCCGTCTGCCGGCAGGCCGAAGCCGTCGACTCTCGGCAGCGCCGCACAGTCGACGGAGAAGATGAATGGCAACGGACTGGCTCCGGCGGTCGGCCAGTCGGTGCCCACCGGCAGTCGGGGCAACCCACCGAACTGCCCGACCGGGGCACCGCCGGAACCCCCGCCCAAGCGGATCGACAGCCGAAGATGCGTGGTGAACCTGTCGATCTCGTCGTCCGGAATGCCCACTTCGATCGCGGCACGGCGAAGCTGCCCCTGATGATCCATGGCCCAGGATGATGCCACGCGGGTACGACGAGAGGACGCCAGGCGACGGGGTGGCTCGCCCTGTCGACACCACCGCCGGTGCCCCGACGGTCAGAGGCCCTGCCCCACCTCGACCAGATATCCGTCCGGGTCGCGCAGGTAGCAGCGGATCTCCGTTCCGTGGTCCTTCGGCTCGGTGAGGAAGTCCGCGCCCCGGGACTTCCACTCCTCGTAGAGTTTCCGAATGTCCCGGACCCGGACGTTCATCGCGCAGCTCAGGGTGTTGGAGTCGGCCGGCGCCTTGGCCTGCACCGTCGGCTTGTCGTCCGTCGGACCGCCCTCGACGTTGATGATGATGTAGCTGTTGAAGAACTTCATGATCAGCGGGCTGCTCTCGTGGACGCAGGTCGCCCCGAACACCCGCTCGTAGTACTCCCGGGATCGCGCCAGATCGCGAACGATCAGCAATGTTGCGAGGAACATGCCGTCCTCGGGCTCGAAGTAGTCGGGTGCCGGGTTGGCCAACGCCATGACCGTCCTCCTGTCGTCGCCCGTCCAGCGCCGGAAAGTCGGGCGGCGTCGGTATCCCCCGCATCTGTTGACGAAAACGCCACTGCGGCAGGTGCTGTCCCGACTGACCCAACAGGTGCCGACCCGCCAGAGGGATGGCATATCGCTCTGGCGAGGGAGGCCGGGTGCCCGTGGCGATGCGATGGTCAGGCCATGGCCGGTGGCCGTCAGCGGACGAGGGCATCGCGGGCATCGGTGGTGGCAGTTACAACCGAGCGGGGTGGGGTGACGATGACGAAGCATGCTGTCCGGGTGGCCCGGATGTTCGACGGCGAACGGCTCGTGGACGGCGGGGTGCTGGTCCTGCTCGACGAGGGGCACATCGTCGACGTGCACCGGGGTAGGGCCGAGGCGCCGGAAGGCTGGCCGGTGCGCGAGGAACCGAACGGCACTCTGCTGCCCGGCTTGGTCGACGCGCACGTGCACCTGTGCGCCGACGCCGGTCCCGACGCGCTCGGCCGGCTCGCCGAGCGTCCCGAGTCGGACCTCGACGCGGTCGTCGAGGCGTCACTGCGCTTGCACCTGGCGGCCGGCGTCACGACGGTCCGGGACCTGGGTGACCGGCGCGGCGCGGTGCTCCGGTGGCGGGGTCAGGGGGTGCGGAACGACCTACCAACGGTGCTGGGGGCGGGTGCACCGCTCACCAGCGTCGGCGGGCACTGCTGGTCGCTGGGGGGCGAGGCGAGCGGCGTTGACGGGGTCCGCGAGGCCGTACGTCTGCGGGCAGCGGCCGGTGCCGATCTGGTGAAGGTCATGGCCAGCGGCGGGGTGTTCACCCCGGGCACCGACACCACGAGGCCGCAGTTCACCGACGAGGAGTTGACCGCCGCACTGACGCAGGCCCACGATCTGGGCCTGCCGGTGACCGCGCACGCGCACGCGCTCAGCGCGGTCGAGCAGGCGCTGCGCGTCGGTGTGGACGGTATCGAGCACTGCACCTGCGTGACCGCGGCCGGCGCCCGCGTCCCCGGCGAGCTCGCGGACCGACTGGCCGCGTCCGGGGTGGCGGTCTGTGCCACGCTCGGCACCGACCCGGCCGTGGTCACGCCACCGGAGGTGGTGGAGATGGCGGCGCGGGCCGGGCTCAGCGAGGCCGCGCTGCGCGACGGCGTTGCCACCCTGCACCGGGCCGGGGTCCGCCTGGTGGCCGGTTCGGACGCGGGCCTCGGCCCCGCGAAGCCGCACGGGATCCTGCCCGAGACGCTCGTCGAGTACGTGGCCTGCGGCATTCCCGCCACCGTCGCCCTCGCCGCGGCCACCTCGGTCGGCGCCGAGGTGTGTGGCCTGGGCCGACGCAAGGGCCGCATCCACCCCGGGTTGGACGCCGATCTGCTGATCGTGGACGGCGACCCGACGAGCGACATCACAGTGCTGCGCCGCCCGCTCGCGGTGTACCTCGCCGGTGACCTCGTGGGATAAGGGGTGTCGCCGGGTCAGGACGAGCGGAGTTGCTGGCGGAACCAGGCTCGGTCGGGGTTCACGACGGCCTGATCGCCAAGCACGACGGTGGGCACGGTCTCGTTGCCGCCGGCTACCGCCCGGACGGCGGCGGCAGCGGCCGGGTCGCGCCAGATGTCCACCCAGTGCGCCCCCCGGGCGAGCCGGCCGAGGGAGAACCGGAGCTGGAGACAGTAGCGACAGCCGGGACGCCAGTACACGATCGGCCGGCCGTCCACCGCGCTGGCCCGCTGCGCGTCGGCGGCGCCCACCGAGCGGGGGAAGGCCCACGGCGACAGCAGCAGCGCCAACATCAGGAAGACCAACAACTCGACGCCGCCGACGACGGGCAGATCGTCGGCCAGTTGCGCCGCCGCCACCAGCACGCCGCACGCCGCCATCACGATCGCCAGAACCCACCGTCGCAGCACGCCGAGGACCCTACCTCCAGGGACACGAGGGCCGCTGTTTCGGCCAGGTCGGCGGCCATCACGCCTTGACATGTATCGATGTTAACGCCAACATGAACTCCGCCACCTGGTAGCAACGCCACCGTCACATTCCCAGCCCTTCGCGCCTCTCCCCCGGTCCTGCCCGACGTCGCCGCTCGGCGTCGACCGGACCGGCTGCGGCATCGCCGCGGTGCTACCGGTGCTGGTCAATGGCCGTTCCCAATCTCGCGGAGGACACATGCCGCTGCCATTCCCTCGAACCGACCCGAACACCCGTCGGGCAGTCCGCCGGGGGCCTGCCGGCCACGGTGTCCCTCGGGGTCTGCGATCGATGCTGGCCGCGGTGCTGGTGGTGCTGGCCGTGTCGGCCGGTCTGCCCGTGGCGGCACCGGCTCACGCCGCACCGGCCGTGAACTACACCAACCCGTTGGTGAACCAGCGGGCCGACCCGCACATCTTCCGGCACACCGACGGCTACTACTACCTGACCGCGACGGTGCCGCAGTACGACCGGATCGTGCTGCGCCGGGCGACCACCCTGCAAGGGTTGGCAACGGCCGCGGAGACGACGATCTGGAGCCGCCACACCAGCGGAGAGATGGGCGCCCACATCTGGGCGCCGGAGATCCACTTCATCAACAACCGGTGGTACGTCTACTTCGCCGCGGGCCGCACCGACGACGTGTGGCGGATCCGGATGTACGTGCTGGAGAACGCCAACGCCAATCCGCTGACCGGTTCGTGGACCGAACGCGGCCGGATCACCACACCCTGGGACACCTTCAGCCTGGACGCCTCGACCTTCGTAGCCAACGGGGTGCGCTATCTGACCTGGGCCCAGCAGGAGCCGGCGATTGGAAACAACTCCAACGTCTATCTCGCCCGGATGGGTGCCAACCCGTGGCAGATCACCGGCACCGTGACCCGGCTCGTCGTGCCGACCTACGACTGGGAGACCCGCGGCTACCGGGTTGCCGAGGGACCGGCGGTGATCCAGCGGAACGGCCGGATCTTCCTGACGTACTCGGCCAGCGCGACGGACGCCAACTACTGCCTCGGGATGCTGAGCGCCTCCGCCAGCGCGAACCTGCTCGACGCCGCCTCCTGGAGCAAGAGCCCCAGCCCGGTGTTCGCCAGCAACGCGGCCACCAGCCAGTACGGCCCCGGCCACAACTCGTTCACCGTCTCCGAGGACGGGCAGAGCGACATCCTCGTCTACCACGACCGGAACTACCGCGACATCAGCGGCGATCCGCTCAACGACCCGAACCGACGCACCCGGCTGCAGAAGGTGTACTGGAACGCCGACGGCACCCCGAACTTCGGCATCCCGGTGCCCGACGGGGCCACACCGGTGCGGCTGCGGTCCCATGACCAGGCCAGCAGCTACATCCGGCACTACGACTACCGGGCCCGGATCGAGCCGAACGTGGCCAACCTGGCCGACTCCCAGTTCCGCATCGTCACCGGCCTCGCCGGCGGCGGATCGGTGTCGCTGGAGTCGACAAACTTCCCCGGTTACTACCTACGCCATCGGGGCTACGCCCTGTACGTGGAGAAGAACGACGGCTCGGCGCTGTTCGGCGGCGACGCGAGCTTCCGTCGTCAAGCCGGCCTCGCCGACAGCGCCGGGATCTCCCTGGAATCGCAGAACTTCCCGGGCCGCCACGTGCGCCACCGCGACGGGCTGCTCTACATCGAGGCGGTCAGTTCGGGCGCCGACCGCGCCTCGGCCACCTTCCATCTTGAGTAGCCGCCCACAGGTCGAGGTGCCCGCGGTCGTCGACACCGTCCAGGTTCGCCCGGAGCCCATTCCAGCCAGGAGGAGCAATGCCCTTCACCAGCACGAGAAGGCCGTCCGGCGGCGGATCGATCCGTCGCGGCCGGCGCACGGGCCTGGTGCTCGCCATCATCACCACGCTGATCGGCGCGGCCGGCGCCGCTCTGGTCGGCGCACCGCCGGCAGCGGCGGCGAGTATCGACACCAACGCCTACTACGTCCTGGTCAACCGGAACAGCGGCAAGGTCCTCGACGTCCGGGACACCTCGACGGCTGACGGCGCGGTGATCCAGCAGTGGTCCCGCAACGACGGCGCGTGGCAACAGTTCCAGTTCGTCTCCTCCGGCAGCGGCTACTACCGCCTCAAGGCCCGGCACAGCGGCAAGGTCGTCGACCTCTGGGAGTGGAACACCGCCGACGGCGCCGAGTACCGCCAGTGGTCCGATGCCAACGGCGCCAACCAGCAGTTCCAGGTCCTCGACTCCGACGGCGGCTACGTCCGGCTGATCAACCGCCACTCGGCCAAGGCACTTGAGGTCTGGGAGCGGTCCACCGCCGACGGGGGCCGGATCAGTCAGTACGCCGACCTCAACGGCCCGAACCAGCAGTGGCAGCTGGTCGCGGTAGGCGGCGGCAGCACGCCACCGACCACCGGCTGTGGCAGCGGATCGAGCAACGCCGAGGCCGTACTGAGCGGGAGCACCTGGACGGCCCGCAATGGCTCGTCGACGGTCTACTCGGGTTCGGACATGCTGTCGGCGATGCAGGCGGCGGTCAACTCGCTATCGGCGGGTCGTACGTCGAAGCAGCGGGTGGTGGTTCGCGGTTCCGGCTCGATGAGCGCGGGCTCGCGGTTGTCGCTGCCGTCGTATACGACCCTGGCGGTGTGCGGCACGATCAACGTGACCGGGTCGGGCTCGGGTGACCAGGCGCCGGTGTACTCGCGGGGAACCACTGACGTCGAGGTGCAGAACCTCACGCTGACCGGTTCGCCGTTGTACGGGATCTTCATGCGCAACGTGAACAACCTGACCCTGGGGCAGATCGACATGCGGCTCTCCGCCGGTCTGGGCGTCCGCATCGACAACCACGGTGGAGATCGAGCGGTCAAGGTGCGCAACATCCGCATCGACAACGTGTACGTGTCGGGGACCGGTACCCACGGGGTGGAGACGTACGGCGTGGACGGTCTGACGATCGGCACGGTCACGGCCCGGAACACCCGGGACTCCGGCCTGCTGCTCAATGACACGATCAACGCCACGGTGGGCACTGTCGACGCGCAGGGCGCCGGGGCCGGAACCGGGTACGCGGCGTTCCGGATGGCCAACCGCAACGGCCGGGTGGGCAACTCGTACCCGACCAACATCCGGGTCGGAACCGTGCTCGCGTCCGGCGGTGGCCGGGGGATCTTCTGCGTGTCCGAGTCCGGTGGCGCGGTCATCGACCGGGTGACGATCTCGAACACGGGGAACAACGCGATCCTGGTGGAGAACTGCTACAACGTCGTCATCGCCGGGGTGTCGGGGACGGTGACGGGCGGTGGCGAGGTGCGGATCGCGGCCCGGAGCGAGTTCCCGATCTCCTCTGGCATCCGGTTCCAGAATCTGACCGTCAGCGGCACCAACATCACCCAGAGCCCCTGCGGTGGGGCGAACAACACGATCAGCAACGTCACTCGGGTCAACTCGACGCTGACGTGGTGCTGACCCGGTGAGGAGCGGCCGCCCGGGGTTGGGGCGGCCGCTCTCAGCCGGATCGTGGTTGGTGCACCGGCCCGGACCGGTCACGGGGTTTCGCCGGCTGGCGCCTGCGGGTAGCGATGGCCCATGAACCGCAATCTCGTCAAGGCTCTACAGGTCGCATGGGAGCTGCCGGAGTTCCGCTCCGGGGTGCGACACGTCGTCGATCTCGAGGAGATTGCGGGGCTGCTGGCCACGCTGTCCGTTCCGGACCATGACCACGAGGTGGAGCGCAGCCTGCTGAGCCTGCTGCGGTCCGCTCTGGACACGGTCGAGATTCGGGAAGCGGTGTTGCTGCTGCTGGAGCGGGACGAGGTACGCAGGCCGCTCGTCGCGGCGGCGGTGGAGCCGCTGGCGGACCGGCCGGGTCAGGCTGCGGCCATCGCGTCGGCGGCCGAGGATCCTGTGGTGCGGCGTGAGGTGCGGGCGGTGCTGGCCAGCGCCAAGGTGCGCGAGCTGATCTGGCAGGCGATCGAGAACCAGCTGAGCGACAACCGGTTCGGTCTGATCCGCCGGGCGGCGGTGCTGTTCGTGTGGCACCCGCGCGTCCGGCGTCTCGCGTGGGCGGTGCGCCGGCACGGCGTGTTGCGGGAACTACGCCGCAAGCAGTGATCCACGCCGACCGATTCCGTCGGGGCGACTCGCCCGAGCTTCTGTTAGCGTTAACAGTCACGCCGATCAATCAGAGCCGGAGAGGTCGTCGGGACCACGGTCAACACCGTGACAGCGCAGCAGACCGGTGCCGACCGGGCCGACGGGACCGAGAGGGCGCGTACCACCACCACCCAGGAGGACAAGACATGACGCACGATCAGAATGAGCAGGTGACCGGCGAACGGAAACTGCTGACCCGGCGAACCGTCCTGACGACGATGGGGGCCGTACCGGTCGCAGCGGTCGCGACGGTCGTGGGGGCCACCGAAGCCGTTGCCGCACCGGCGAGCATCAACCCGTCCGCGACGCGGCAGACGATCCGAGGCTTCGGCGCCATGGCCCACGCGGCTTGGATCGGCGACCTGACAGCTGCCCAGCGGGACACGGCGTTCGGCACCGGCGAGGGCCGGTTGGGATTCTCCCTGCTGAGGATCCCCGTCAACGAGAACCAGGCGGACTGGAGCCGCGATCTGGCGACGGCACAGCGCGCGGTCGCGCTCGGAGCCAGCGTCTTCGCGTCGCCGTGGAACCCGCCAGCCAGCATGATCGAGACCTTCACCCGCGGCAATCAGACCAACGCGAGGCGGCTCCGATACAGCTCGTACGGCGCCTACGCCACGCACCTGAACGACTTCACCGCCCACATGCGCAACAACGGGGTGAACCTGTACGGCATATCGGTACAGAACGAGCCGGACTACGCGGCCGAGTGGACGTGGTGGACGTCCTCGGAGATGCTCCGGTTCCTACGGGAGAACGCCGGCTCGATCAGCACCAGGGTCATCGCGCCGGAGTCCTTCCAGTACGTGAAGTCCGTGTCGGACCCGATCCTCAACGACTCGGCGGCGCTCGCCAACGTGGACATCATCGGTGCCCACCTCTACGGCACGTCGTACGCGAACTTCCCCTACCCCCTCTTCAAGCAGAAGGGCGCGGGCAAGGAACTTTGGATGACCGAGGTCTATTACCCCAACAGCAACACCAATTCGGGTGACGCCTGGCCCGAGGCGCTCGACGTGGGGGAACACGTCCACCGCGCCATGGTGGACGCCGAGTTCCAGGCGTACGTCTGGTGGTATCTCCGGCGGAGCTACGGTCCCATGCGGGAGGACGGCCAGATCAGCAAGCGCGGTGCCATGATGGCGCACTTCGCCAGGTTCGTCCGCCCCGGATACGTACGGATCGACGCGACGGCGAATCCCGCGTCGAACGTCTACGTCTCGGCGTACCGGGGTGGCGACACCGTCGTCATCGTCGCCATCAACAAGAACACCTCGTCGGTGAGCCAGCAGTTCACCCTGTCCAACGCCACCGCGTCCGGCAGTGTCTCGAACTGGCTGACCGACGGGAGCAGGACTGTCGCGCCCCAGGGCGCGCTCAGCATGTCGAACGGCTCGCTCACCGTCACGCTTCCCGCCCGAAGCGTGATGACCTTCGTGACCAGCGTGAGCGCCACCAGCCCCGGGGATACCTACAAGCTGGTCAACGTCGACACCGGCCTGGTTCTCGGCGTACAGAACATGTCCACCGCCGATGGCGGTCTGGCCGTGGTGTGGGGTGACAGCGGCACCGCCGACCACAACTGGGTCAGGGTCACCGACGGCAACGCGTTCCGGTTCCGCAACGTCTACAGCGGCAAGGTGCTCGGCGTCGAGAACATGTCGACCGCCGACAACGCCCGCGTCCTGCAGTGGAGCGACAACGGCACCGCGGACCATCGCTGGACGCTGGTGGCCAACAGTGACGGGTCCTACCGGATTCGTAACGTCAACAGCGGCAAGGTGCTCGCCATCCTCAACGGATCCAGCACCTGGGGCACCCAGGCCGTCCAGTACGCCGACAACGGCAGCACCAGGAACAACTGGCGCCTGACCCAGGTCAGCTGAACGTCCACGGCTCCGGGTCGACCGCGCACGGCCGACCCGGAGCCGAACTCCTGCCTCGCCGGCCAGCAGATCACCGACGGCGGCGGGCCATCCACTGCCAGATGTGGGTGCCGTTGAGGCTCGGATCGTTGCGAGCCACGTAGATCCAGGACCAGTGGCCGGGGAACTGGTAGCCGTTCCAGACGACGTGGTCGTACAGGCTGATCAGTGATCCCGGGATGAGGTCGTGGGCGTGGATCGTGTTGGTCTCGGGTGGCACGGTGTCGTCGTCGCGCGAGGCGACCAGCCAGGTCGGGGTCCGAATCTTGGCCAACTCCGCGTCGGTGATCAGTGGCGGGCCCTCCCCGCTGAGCGGCTCGACGACGCCGCAGATCGGCACCGACGCGGCGAACAGGTCGGGATAGGTCGAGGTCATCTCCAGGGACATGTAGCCGCCGTTGCTGCAACCGACCACGTAGATCCGGTCCGGGTCGACCCGCTTGCGGCGTACCAGGTCCTGAATGATCTCGCGGATCAGCGGGGCGAACCGGGGGCCGTCCTCCATCCAGTAGGAGGTGCTCTGCGGAGCGACGACGTACGCGCCGGAGAAGATCCGCTGAGCCTGCGGGGTGGCGAAGCCGAGCGCTCCCCGGTTGGCCCGCAGCGTGGTCTCGTTGTCGTAGTAGTCGTCCGGCAGCGAGGCGCCCTCGCCGCCGCCGTGCAGCCAGACGATCAGCGGTCGCCGGCCGTGCCGGGGCGAGTGGTCGGGCGAGTACAGCCGGTACTTCATACCCGAGCCCGAGACGTGGTAGCTGAAGGCGTCCACCTCGGGGTTCGACAGCCCTGCCTGCACGAAGCGGCTGATGGTGACCGGCGAGCCGTGCCGCCGGACGATCGGGGTGTTCTGGGTGATGGTGTAGACGAGGTCCAGCCGGACGTTGCGGCCCCTGCTCAGGATGTAGCCGAGGGTGCCACCGCCGGGTTGACCCTCGGCGTGGCTCAACTCCAGCACGATGTTCCCGTGCCGGTCGAGTCGGGCCGCGGTCACCGTGCGGTCCAGGTCGTACTCGCTGAAAATCTGATCGCCGGGAGCGATCGGGATCGGGCTGGTGGCCCTGGCGTGCACGGTGAACGTGCCGGGAGTCAGCCCGGCCGGGTCGATCGGGCCGAGCCGGCGGGTGTCGAGGGTGACCGAGGTGACCTGCTCACCGCCGTCGAGCGTTCTCGCGTCGAGGGTGAAGCTCACGCTGGTGGGATCATGCCCACCGGCATGGGCGGCGAGGCCGGGCAGGGCCAGGCCGATGGCGGCACCGGCCCCACCGGCCAGGACGGTGCGGCGAGTGACAGACGTGGACATGCGGCCCCCGTACCTTGCGACGTAGAAGCTCATCGATGGCATCTCAACGTAACGCCGCGGAGATCCGCTGGCAACCGGCGCCTGGGCCCGGCGCAGGCCGGGCAGCACTTCCGAAACGCCCTAAGCCCGAGCGGCAGGTGGCTCGGCACCGACCGTCGGGCTCAGGCCGCCCCGGATGTCCTCCTCGATCCGCTTCGCGGCGGACAGCAGCGGCGGGAGCAGCTCCCGACGGATCATCTCGAAGGACCCCCGGGTGGCGTGCGCGGAGACGTTCACCGCCGCGATCACCGATCCGTTCTCGCCGTGGATGGGCGCGGCCACGGAGCGCAGCCCCTCCTCCAACTCCTGGTCCACGATGGCGTACCCCTGGGCGGCGATCTTCCTCAGGACGGCGCGCAGCTTGGCCGGGTCGGTGACGGTGCGTCGGGTCAGCGGCCGCAGCTGCGCCGTGGCCAGGTAGTCGTCCAGCCAATCCGCCGGTTGCGCCGCGAGCAGCACCCGGCCCATGGAGGTGGCGTACGCGGGGAACCGGGTGCCGACGCTGATCCCCACCGTCATGATCCGCTTGGTGGGCACGCGGGCGACGTACACCACCTCGTCGCCGTCGAGCACCGACACCGAGCAGGACTCGTGCACCCGCGCGACGAGCGCCTCCATGTGTCGCTGCGCGACCTCGGGCAGGCTCAGGCTGGACAGGTAGGCGTAGCCGAGTTCGAGAATCCGTGCGCGCAGCGAGAACAGCCGGCCGTCGGTGTGCACGTAGCCCAGCTCGACCAGGGTGAGCAGGAACCGGCGCGCCGCGGCCCGGGTCAGCCCCGTCCGTCTGGCCACGTCACTGAGCGTGAGCTGCGGATGTTCGCCGTCGAACGCCCGGATCACCGCGAGGCCACGCTCCAGCGACTGAACGAACTCCGGCGACCTCGTCGCCTCCTCGCTCACGCTCACCCGGCCTCCTGCCGCAGGGTCTCCCGGGCCACCTTGAACGCCCGGTTCGCCGCCGGTACACCAGCGTAGACGCCGACCTGGAGCAGGACCTCCGCCACCTCCTCCGGGCTGAGCCCGTTGCGCAGCGCGGCTCGGACATGCATCGCCAACTCCTCGTCGTGGTGCAGGGTGGCGAGCACGGCGAGGGTGATGCAACTACGGGTACGCCGGTCGAGGCCCGGCCTGCTCCACACCTCGCCCCAGGCGTAGCGGGTGATGAAGTCCTGGAAGTCGGCGGTGAACTCGTCCGTGCCGGCGACCGCGCGGTCGACGTGCGCGTCACCCAGCACCTGTCGACGTACCGTCATGCCCGCCTCGTGCCGCTCGCGGTCGTTCATTCGTCACCACGTCCCTCGTGGAAGTGTTCCAACAGGAGTCGGCACACCTGCCCGGGTTGCTCGACGTTGGCCAGGTGCGCCGCCGCGTCGACCACGGCCAGCCGGGCCCGTGGGATGCGCCCGACGATCTCGCGGGCGTGCTCCACCGGGGTGGCCGGGTCGTCGGCTCCCGCGATGACCAGCGTCGGCGCGGCGATCCGGCCGAGGTCGGGTCGGAGGTCCATCGTGGCTATCGCCTCGCAGCAGGCGGCGTATCCGGCCGGCGAAATCGCGGTCAGCATGGCGCGGTGAGTGGCGACCACCGCCGGCCGGGCCGCGGCGAAGGCCGGCGTGAACCAGCGGGCCACCACCGCGTCGGCGATCGCCGGCATTCCCTCGGTGAGTACCGTCGCGGCTCGTTGCCGCCACTGCTCCGGTGGGCCGAGCGACGCCGACGTGCAGAGCAGCGCCAGCCGCCGCACCCGGTCGGGCGCGTACGTGGCGAGCCACATGCCCACCATGCCCCCGAGGGACAGCCCCGCGTAGTGGGCCCACGGCACGTCGAGGTCGTCCAGCGTCCGCAGCAGCTCCCGGCCCAGCAGGTCCAGCGTGTACGGCCCGGACGGCACCGCCGAGCGGCCGTGGCCCAGGTGGTCGTACCGAATGACCCGGAACCGTTGGGCGAGCGCCGGGACCTGGGGTTCCCACATGGCGGCGGCGGTGCCGAGGGAGCTGCCGAGCAGCAGCACCGGCGCGGCGGCCGGGCCGTCGACGGTGAGATGCAACCGCGAGGTCATCCGCCCACTCCCCGAGCGGCGCCCAGGGCACTGTCGACGAACCGGCCGGCCGAGCCGAGCCAGCGGTACGGGTCGAGCGCCTCGGCTATCTCCGTGTCGGACAGGTAGGCGCGTACCTCGGGGTCGGCGAGCAGCGCGGCGCGGAACGAGGGTCCGGCGGCGGCGCGGGTCACGAGGTCGTGTGCGACGCCGCGACCGACAGCGGGCGCCAGTCGCGCGGCGACGGCCTCGGCGAGCAGGAGGCCGCCGGTCGCATCGAGGTTCTCCCGCATCCGCTCCGGACGGACGTGCAGCTCGTGCAGCATCCGGGCGCACCGGGCGGCGGCGCCACCGGCCACGTGCAGCAGGTCGAGCAGGGGCTCCCACTCGGCGTGCCAGGCGCCCGTGGCCCGCTCGTGCTCCTGCACGCCCGTGGCGAACAGGGTGGCGACGAGGCCCGGACCGCGTCGCGCCGCGGCGGTGACGAGGACCGAGTCCACCGGGTTGCGCTTGTGCGGCATGGCCGACGAGCCGCCTCGTCCGGCGCCGCCCTCGGCGACCTCACCTATCTCGTTCTGGGCGAGCAGCCCGACGTCGAGCGCGGCCTTGCCGGTGGCCACGAGGAGCCCACCGAGGGCGGCGGCCAGATCGAGCCAGGGCTGACGGCGGGTGTGCCAGGGTAACGGGCTCGGCGGGAGGCCCACGTGTGCCGCGAACCGCTCGGCGACCTCGACGCCGGCCGGGCCGAACGCGGCCAGGGTGCCGACCGCGCCACCGAGTTGCGCTGGCTGTGCGGCGCGGGCCTGACGCAGTCGGTCCCGGGCCCCGACCAGACCGGTCAACCAGCCGGCGGCCTTGAGCCCGAACGTGGTGGGTGCCGCCTGCTGCCCGAGGGTCCGGGCGACCATCACGGTGTCCCGGTGGGCGTCGGCCAGTTGGGCGGCGGCGTCCACGGCGGTGTCGACGTGACGCAGCAGCGGCCCGAGCGCCCGCACGGCCACCAGGACCATCGCGGTGTCCAGGACATCCTGGCTGGTCGCTCCGAAGTGCACCCAGGCTCGGGCGTGGTCCGGCACGGCGGCGGTCAGCTCGCCCACCAGCGGGACGACCGGGTTGCCGGTGGCGTCGGCCGCCCGGCCGAGCGCCCCCGGGTCGTACCGCTCGGCGCGGCACTGCTCGACGATTGCCTCGGCCGCCGCTGGGGGCAGGATGCCGGCGTCCGCCGCGGCCCGGGCAAGCGCGGCCTCCACGTCGAGCATCGCCTGAAGCAGGGACGGGTCGCTGAGTTCCGCGTCGACGTCCGGAGCGCCGGAGAGGCCGCCGAGCAGGCCGTCAGACGGCGAAGAAGACGGTCTCATGGTCTCCCTGCAGGTGGATGTCGAACCGGAACCCGTCCGAGGCGGGACTCGCCAGCAGGGTTCCACGGCGGTCGGGGTCGACGCTGCGCAGCACGGGGTCCGCGGCGTTCGCCGCCGGCTCGTCGGGGAAGTAGAGCCGCGTGACGAGGCGGTGCAGCAGCCCACGCCCGAAGACCGACAGGGTCAGGTGGGGGGCTTCGGTGCCGCCGTCCGGCTCGGGCAGCGAACCCGGCTTGACGGTCAACAGCCGGTAGCACCCCTGCCCGTCGGTCTCGCTCCGCCCGAATCCGCGAAAACCCGCGAGCGCGGGCGGCCGGGCCCCCCGAGGGTCGTCCGGATGGTCGAACCGGCCGTCCGGGTCGGCCTGCCAGCTCTCCACCATCGCGTCGACCACCGGTGTCCCGGTTCCGTCGACGATCCGACCCCTGATCCAGAACGCGCCCGGCGTGCCCTCGGGTACGACGTACGGGCCGTCGGGCCAGCGCAGGCCGATGTGCAGGTACGGCCCGACGGTCTGCGCGGGCACGACGCCCAACCGCTCACTCATCGTCGTCCTCGTCCTCGAAGGGGGTGCTCTCCCGGCCGCGCAGCACGATGTCGAACTCGTAGGCCAGTGCCCACTCCGGTGCGGTGGTGGCGTGGTCGTACCGGGCGATCATCCTTTCCCGGGCCTTCGGGTCGCGGACCGAGTTGAAGATCGGGTCCTGGAAGAAGAGTGGGTCGCCCGGGAAGTACATCTGCGTTACCAGCCGCTGGGTGAACGCGCGGCCGAAGAGGGAGAAGTGGATGTGCGCCGGCCGCCAGGCGTTGTCGTGGTTCCGCCAGGGGTAGGCGCCGGGCTGCACGGTGATGAACCGGTACCGCCCCTGGTCGTCGGTGAGCGCCCGGCCCACCCCTTCGAAGTGGGGGTCGAGCGGCGCCGGCCAGGTGTCCCGTGCGTCGCGGTACCGGCCGGCGGCGTTGGCCTGCCAGATCTCGACCAGCGTGCGGGGTACCGGTCGGCCGTCACCGTCGCGGACCCGCCCGTGCACGATGATCCGCTGTCCCTGCGGCTCACCGTCGTGCTGGCGGGTCAGGTCGTGGTCGAGCGCGCCGAGCCGCCCCTCCCCCAGCAACGGCCCGGTGACCTCGGTCAGCCGCTGCGGCAGGTGGATCAGTGGGCGTTTCGGCGCCCGTGCCACTGTCGACTTGTAGCCGGGGCTCAGCAGGGGTGGGTGGGCGTCGACGTCGTCGCGCCGGTAACGAGGTAACACCAGCCGGCTGTTGGCCTGGCTGTCCTGAGTGGTCAAGGTCGTCTCCTGTCGGACTTCGTCGCCTCCAGCGCCCGCAGCACCGCGAGTTCCCGTGCCGTCGGTGGCTCACCCGTGGTCAGCCCCTCCGCGACGGCGAGGTCCCAGCCGGTGGCCGCCCGTGCCTGCTCCCGCGTCACGCCGGGGTGCAGGCGGGTCAGCGTGAGCTCGCAGGTGACCGGGTCGGGTTCGAGGACGCCGAGATCGGTGATCACGACTCGGGGGCCTCCGCCGCGCAGGCCGAGCCGCTCCCGGTCGCCCGGGCCCGACCCATAGCCGACCGAGGTGACGAAGTCGACCCGTTCGGTGAACGTCCGGAGGTCCTGCCGGACGATCACGACGACCTCACCGCAGGAGGCGGCGATCTCCGGGGCGCCGCCGGCGCCGGGCAGCCGGACCGTCGGGGTGTCGTAGTCGCCGCCGACGACAGTGGTGTTGATGTTGCCGTACCGGTCGAGCTGCGCGGCGCCGAGGAAGCCCACGTCGATCCGGCCGGGCTGGAGCCAGTAGTTGAACACCTCGGGCACCGACACCACCGCGTCAGCCGTGTCGGCGAGGACTCCGTCTCCGATGGAGAGCGGAAGCCGGTCCGGCTTCGCGCCGAGGCACCCGGATTCGTAGATGAGGACCAGGTTCGGGGCGTGGGTCGCCCGGGCGAGATTCGCCGCGGTGCTGGGCAACCCGATCCCCACGAAGCAGGCGGTGTCGTCGCGCAGTTGCCGCGCGGCGGCGACGGTCATCATCTCGTCAGCGGTCCAGTCCGCCATCGGTTCCGCTCGCTCGCTGCGCTGACTCATGCCGCCGCCCCGGCCGTGTGCACGTGCTCGTCCAGCCATGCGCGAAAGGTGTCGCGGTGCCGGCTGACGGCGTCCCAGTCGCGGTAGAAGTCGTTGTCCCGCACCGAGTAGCCGTGGGCGTAGGAGGGGTGCGCGCCTCCGGGAACCTCGGCCACCGCCGTGACCGCCCAGCCGGGCAGGACCACCTGCCCGGGTACGGGTTCCAACTCGTCCACGATCTCCTCGACGGTGACCAGTGACCGGTGGGCGGCGAGCACGGCCTCCTTCTGCACCCCGGTGATGCCCCACATCTGCACGTTGCTGTTGCGGTCGGCGCGCTGGGCGTGCACCACAGTCACGTCGGGACGCAGGGCGGGGACGGCGGTGAGCGTCTCGCCGGTGAAGGGGCAGGTGATGGGCCGGATGTTCGTGGTGTGCCCGGGCAGGTCGGTGCCGGTGTAGCCGCGCAGGACGGCGAACGGCAGCCCGGACGCCCCGGCGACGTACCGGTTCGCCATGCCCGCGTGACTGTGCTCCTCCAGTTCGAGCGGACGCGGCCAGGCGTGCTGCACGGCGTCCCGGAAGCGGTGCAGCGAACCGACGCCCGGGTTGCCGCCCCAGGAGAAGACCAGGCGACGGGCGCAACCGGCGCCGATGAGCTGGTCGTAGATGACGTCGGGGGTCATCCGCACGAGGGTCAGGTCCTGCCGTCCCTGGCGAATGATCTCGTGACCGGCGGCGAACGGAATGAGGTGCGTGAACCCTTCCAGGGCCACCACGTCACCGTCGCGGACCAGGTGCGCCACGCCGTCGGCAAGCGAGACGAGCTTCGCCATGGGCCTCCCCGACTCCTGCGAGAACCGTGCTGCCGCCAGCCGTTCGCTATGCGGACTGCCGTACTCATCTCGAACGTACGACGGAGGATGACATCCGTCAACGCCCGGCGAGCGGCGTCCACAGTGCACGGCGGTCACGTCGGACGATGCGTTGACGCGAGCCGGGCCACGTGCCAACGTTCATGGAGAGAACGGCCGTTCGGTCAGCGAACACCTCCGGGCCTTTCGCGAGCGCAAGCCGGCCCGGTCACCCTGGGACCACCCCCACGCTCCGAGGAGGACCGCCATGACACTGCTGGACGCCACGACCTGGCAGGGCACCCTGCACAGCGACGGCTGGGTGAAACCGGCCGGCGGCACAGCGCCCGTGCGATCCCCCGCCACCGGGGAGGAGATCGGTCAGGTCGGCGTGGCGAACGCCGAGGACGTGACGCGTGCCTGCGCCCACGCTGCCACCGCCCAGCGCGCCTGGGCCGCCACCGGCTACGCCGAGCGGGCCGCGGTGCTGCGCCGGGCCGGGCAACTGTTCGAGCGGCACGCCGCCGAGATCGGCGACTGGATCGTGCGGGAGTCCGGATCCATCCCACCCAAGGCCGGCGTCGAGACCGACACCGCGGCGCAGGAGTGCTACGAGGCGGCGGCGCTGGCCTCGCACCCGCTGGGCGAGATCATCCCGAGCGCGCAACCGCGGCTCAGCCTGGCTCGCCGGTTGCCCGTCGGCGTCGTCGGGGTCATCGCGCCGTTCAACTTCCCGCTCATCCTGGCCACCCGATCCGTGGCCCCGGCCCTGGCGCTGGGCAACGCCGTGGTGCTCAAGCCCGATCCACGCACGGCGGTCTGCGGTGGTGTCTCGATCGCCCGGGTCTTCGAGGAGGCCGGCCTGCCCGAAGGGTTGCTGCACGTCCTTCCCGGCGGGGTCGAGGTCGGGGAGGCGCTGGTGGCCGACCCGAACGTACGGGTGATCAGCTTCACCGGCTCGACCGCCGCCGGCCGCAAGGTCGGTGAGGCGGCGGCACGCCACCTCAAACGTGCGCACCTCGAACTCGGTGGCAACTCGGCGCTGATCGTGCTCGACGACGCCGACCTGGACCTCGCGGTCTCCGCCGGCGCGTGGGGGTCGTTCCTGCACCAGGGCCAGATCTGCATGACCACCGGCCGGCACCTGGTGCACGAGAGTCTGTCCGAGCGCTACGTCGAGCGGCTGGCGGAGAAGGCGAACCACCTGCCGGTCGGCGACCCGGCGAAGGAGCAGGTGGCACTCGGGCCGATCATCGACGAACGCCAGCGTGACAAGATCCACGCACTGGTCACCGCGAGCGTCGACGCGGGTGCCCGGCTGGCCGCCGGGGGCATGTACGAGGGGCTGTTCTACCGGCCGACGGTGCTCACCGACGTCACCCCCGCGACCCCGGCGTACGCCCAGGAGGTCTTCGGCCCGGTCGCGCCGGTGATCAGCTTCGCCGACCAGGACGAGGCCGTGGAGTTGGCCCGGCAGACCGAGTACGGCCTGTCGCTGGGCATCCTGAGCGGCGACGTGATGAGGGCGATGGCCCTCGCCGACCGGATCCCCAGCGGGATCGTGCACATCAACGATCAGACGGTGAGCGACGAGGCTGTGGCGCCGTTCGGTGGGGTGGGAGCGTCCGGCACCGGCTCCCGGTTCGGTGGGCCCGCGGCGAACGTCGAGGCGTTCACCGAAACCCAGTGGCTCACCGTGCAGGGCGCCATCACGCGCTACCCGTTCTGACACCGGGAGGAGAGGGCATGCCGGGAATGCGTACCCAGGTCGGCATCGTCGGCGCCGGGCCCGCGGGGCTCATGCTGTCGCACCTGCTGCACCTGCGCGGAATCGAGTCGGTGGTGCTGGAGAGCCGTAGCCGCGACTACGTCGAGCACCGGCTCCGCGCCGGCGTCCTCGAACAGGGCTCGGTCGACCTGCTCTGCCGCAGCGGCGTCGGCGAGCGGCTGCAACGGGAGGGGCTGCGCCACGAGGGCATCGAGCTGCGCTTCGCCGGGGAGTCGCACCGGGTGCCGATGGCAGACCTGACCGGGCGGGCGATCACCGTCTACGGGCAGCAGGAGGTGGTCAAGGACCTGATCGCCGCCCGACTCGCGGCCGGCGGCTCGATCCTCTTCGAGGCCGACGCGGTGCGCCTGGACGGTCTGGACTCGGACTCGCCGGTCGTCCACTTTCGACGCGACGGACGCGACGAGGAGCTGCGCTGCGATTTCGTGGCTGGCTGCGACGGGTTCCACGGGGTGAGCCGCGGCGCGGTGCCCGAGGGGGTGTTGACCACCTACGAGCGGGCGTACCCCTTTGCCTGGTTGGGCGTCCTCGCCGCAGCACCGCCGGCGGTGGACGAACTCATCTACGCCAACCACGAACGGGGCTTCGCCCTCTACAGCATGCGCTCCCCCGAGATCTCCCGGCTGTATCTACAGGTCGCGCCGGACGAGGACATCGCCGCGTGGCCGGACGAGCGGATCTGGACGGAGCTGCGGGCACGGTTGGAGACGGTGCCGGGATGGTCGCTCAACGAGGGACCGATCCTGGAGAAGTCCATCACCCCGATGCGCAGTTTCGTGGTCGAGCCGATGCAGTGGGAGCGGCTGTTCCTGGCCGGGGACGCCGTGCACATCGTCCCGCCCACCGGCGCGAAGGGCATGAACCTCGCCCTCGCCGACGTCGCACTGCTGGGGGATGCCTTCGCCGCCTGGTACGACGGGGGCCGCACCGATCTGCTGGAGGCCTACTCGGCCACGGCGCTGCGCCGGGTCTGGCGGGCCCAGCACTTCTCCTGGTGGATGACCTCCATGCTGCACCGGCTCGAGCGCGACGACCCGTACGAGACGAAGCTCCAGACCGCCACGCTGAGGTACGTCGCCACCTCCGAGGCGTACGCCACGAGCCTGTCCGAGAACTACGTGGGCCTGCCCGAGGTTTGAGAGCGATCGTGCGCGACGTCACCGCAGCAGAGCGTTGTTCAACTTATTCCTGACGGGCGTCAGAAATTCTTGACTTTCAATGCCGGGGTGACTGACCATGGCCACCACAGCGGCGTGCGCCCCCACGCAGCGGTAGGTCACCTGCAAATCCGAGGCATCCGCCGACTTCCGACGCACCCACCACCCCCGCCCAGGAAGGGCCTCGTCCATGAAGAAGGTCATGGCACTCGGGCTGATCGCCGCTACCGCGATCGCCCTCACCGGATGTACCGACTCCGACGCGTCCAACCCGTCCGAACAGACCTCGGGCGACCTGCGCAAGGTCCGGGTCGCGGCGCTGCCCATCACCGAGACCGCCGCGCTGTGGGGCGGCGTCAAGGCGGGCATCTTCGCCGAGCGCGGGCTCCAGGTCGAGGTGCTGCCCGCCCAGGGCGGCGCGCAGGCCATTCCCGCGCTCCTGAACGGCGACATCGACTTCGCCATCGGCCAACCCTTCGGCCCGTTCCGGGCCGACCTGCGGGATCTCGGCGTCGTCATCATCGGCAACTACGCCTCCTCGTACGCCGACGGCGACGACATCAACGCCGTGGTGGCCTCGGCGAAGTCCGGCATCAAGCGGCCCGCCGACCTCGCGGGCAAGCGGGTCTCGGTCAACAGCCTGGGCGCCGCCGGCGACGTGACGATCATGGCGGCGGTCGAGAAGGACGGTGGTGACCCGTCGACGATCAAATTCGTCGAGGTCGCCTTCCCGGACGCCCCGGCCCAACTCGAATCCGGCAACATCGACGCCGCCTGGGTGCCGGAGCCCTTTGTCACCCAACTGAAGACCCGCGGCGACACCTTCATCGTCGCGCCCTACCAGGCGGTGGTGCCCGGCCTGACCACGCTCACGACCATCACCACGAAGGAACGCACGGAGAAGGACGCCAAGCTGGTCGAGGACTTCACGGCGGCGATGAAGAAGACGTTGGAGTGGGCCAAGGACCCCGCCAACGAGGCGGCGCTCCGGCAGGCCATCAAGGACAACCTGGAGCTGCCCGCGCCGGTGGCCGAGTCGGTGCGGCTGCCGGCCTTCGGTTGGGAGGTCGACCGGTCGAGCCTCCAGACGCTCGCCGAGCTCGCGCAGAAGTACAAGGTGCTCGACAAGCAACCCAACTTCGACCGTCTCATCCAGCAGCAGTAGCCGGCGCGATCCCGCCCTCCCTGTCCCCCGGACCGGGAGGGCCTCGCCGCCCGCCTGACGACGGGAGTGACATGCGCGTGTTTCCCACCCGACGCCTGCGCGCGTTACGAAAAGCGATGCTGGGCGTCGTCGGCCTGACCGGGTTCCTCGTCGTCTGGCAACTGATCCCGACACTGGGCCTGATCAACCCGCTGTATCTGCCGTACGTGACGGACGTGCTGGCGCGGCTGTTCGAGCAGCTCGTCGACCTCGCGTTCTGGCGGCGGCTGGGCAGCACCATGACGTCCTGGGCGATCGGCCTGACGGTGGCGACGGTCGCCGCCGTCGTCCTCGGCACGGTCGTCGGGTTGGTGCCCTTCCTGCGGCGCGCGACCCACACGATGGTCGAGTTCCTACGACCGATCCCATCGGTCGCCCTCATCCCGCTCGCCGTGCTGATGTTCGGCATCCAGCGGCAGGCCGCCCTCGTCATCATCATCTACGCGTCGTTCTGGCAGGTGTTCGTGCAGGTGATCTACGGCGTCGCCGACGTCGACGCGGTGGCTCGCGACACCGCCCGCAGTTTCGGTCTGACCCGGCGGGAGCAGCTGTCGCACCTCGTCCTGCCGACCACCCTGCCGTACCTCATGACGGGCCTGCGGCTCGCGGCGGCGGTCGCGCTCATCCTCGCCATCACCGCGGAGATGGTGATCGGCAACCCCGGCCTCGGGCGCATGATCGAACTGTCCCGGTCCGCCGGAGACGCCGCCGGCCTCTACGCGCTGGTCGTGGTCACCGGCCTGCTCGGGCTCATGGTGAACATCGTCTTCCGGTTCATCGAGCGTCGGGTGCTGTCCTGGCACCAGTCCATCCGAGGAGAGGAGCCGCTGTGACCGCGTACACCGGGCGGATCGCCACCACGGCACGCAGCCGGACGGTCGGATCCCGGATCGCTGCGAGCCTCCTCTACCCGCTGGGGCTGCCGACGCTGCTGCTGGTGATCTGGGGTCTGGTGGCGACGAGAGCGACGAACCGTTTCTTCCCCGGCCCGTTGACGATCGCCGAAGCCTTCCGGGAGACCTGGGTCGGTCCGGCGTTCGTCGAGGACGTGCTGCCGAGCCTCGCCCGCCTCGGCCTCGGTGTCGCCGCGTCGATCGTGCTCGGCATCGCCGCCGGCACCATCATCGGCCTGACCCACTGGTTGCGGGAACTCCTCGAACCGCTGCTGGAGTTCCTCCGGGCCATCCCGCCACCGGTGCTGATTCCGGTGATGATGCTCCTGCTCGGGATCACGGACACCATGAAGGTGGTCGTGATCGTCTCCGGCGCGGTCTGGCCGATCCTGTTGAACACGATCGAGGGCGTCCGGGGGACGGACAGCGTCATGAAGGAGACCGCGGAGTCGTTCCAGGTCTCCTGGTGGGAGCGGCTCTGGTTCCTCGTACTCCCGGCCGCCAGTCCACGGATCATGGCCGGTGTTCGTCAGGCCCTCTCGGTCGCGCTGATCCTGATGGTCATCTCCGAGATGTTCGCCTCCTCCTCGGGCCTCGGCTACCGGATCGCCTACTTTCAACGCAACTACCTGATCGCCGAGATGTGGAGCGGCATCCTCCTCCTCGGTCTCGTCGGCGTCTTCCTCGCCGTAGCTTTCGGTCTCGTCGAACGGCGCGTTCTGCGCTGGTACCACGGAATCAGGGAGGTCAACCGTGCCTGATCAGAGCACCCTGCTGCGGGTGGAGCACCTGCGGAAGGTCTACGAGTCCGCGACGGGCAACGTCGAGGCGATCGGGGACATCAGCTTCACGATGGACGCCGGCGAGCTCGTCTGCATCGTCGGCCCGTCCGGTTGCGGCAAGACCACCCTGCTGAAGTGCCTCGCCGGCCTGCTGCGGCCCACCAGCGGCGTGGCCGAGATGGACGGCTCTCCGGTGACCGGGCCCAGCCCGGCCATGGCTGTCGTGTTCCAGGAGTACGGTCGCAGCCTCTACCCCTGGCTGACGGTGCGCGGAAACGTCGAGCTTCCACTGCGACACAAGAAGCTCACCCGCGCCGCCCGGAACACGCTGGTGGTCGACGCTCTTGAGGCGGTGGGCCTCGCGCACGCCGCGCGAAGCCACCCGTGGCAGCTGTCCGGGGGGATGCAACAGCGCGTGGCGATCGCGCGGGCGATCGCCTACCAGCCCGATGTCCTGATCATGGACGAGCCGTTCGCCGCCGTGGACGCGCAGACCCGGGCCGACCTGGAGGACCTGGTCCGCGAGCTGCACGCCAGCCGCACCATCTCGGTTCTCTTCGTCACCCACGACATCGACGAGTCGGTGTATCTCGGTCAGCGGGTTCTAGTATTGTCCACGTCGCCGACCTGGGTCCAGGAGGACCTCGCGATCGACCTGCCGCCGGAGCGCGATCAGATCACGACCCGCGCTCTGCCCCGTTTCACGGAACTGCGGACGCACGTCTACGACCAGATCCAGCGGGCCAAGCGCGGGCAGGCTGTGGCCCCGCGATCCGCGCGGTGATCGGCGGCCAGGCCAACGATTTCGCCGAAGGGAAGGGCTGTGGGTAGTCGTCAGCCGAAGCAGTTGTTGCTCGCCTTCTTCGGCGAGCACGTCGTCGACGGCGCCACGGGGCCGATCCGGGCGAGCGTCCTGATCAACGTGCTGGAGGGCGCCGACGTCGCCGCGCCGGCCACCCGCGCGACCCTCGACCGGCTCGTGCACAGCGGCATCCTCGCCCGCAGCAGGAGTGGCCGGGAGACGCTGTTCTCGCTGACCGAGCACGGGGTCGCGGTGTTGCGCGAGGCGACGTACCGCGTTCGCGGGCCACGGCCGTTCGACCCACAGGGCAACGGGTGGACCCTGGTCACCTTCTCGATCCCGGAGGGCCAGCGGATGCTGCGGCACCGGCTGCGCTCCACCCTCACCTGGGAGGGCTTCGCGCCGATCCGGGACGGGCTCTGGCTCGCGCCCGGCGAGGTCGACCTCGCCGGGTCGTTGGAGCCGCTGCGGCAGGACCTCGCGCCCAACACCGTGGTCGCCTTCCACGCCCGCGAACTCGCCGGGTTCCCGATCGGCGAGAGCGTACGCGCGGCGTGGGACATCGAGGCGATCCGGCGCGCGCACCTGGCCTTCATCGACGTGTGGGGCGACCCGACGGCGACGGCGATGGCGCCGAGCGCCCTCACCGTACGGACGATGCTCGTGGCGGACTGGCTCGCGCTGCTGCGCGCCGACCCGAGGCTGCCGGCCGAGTTCATGGACGCCGAATGGCCCGCCACGAGATCGGTGGAGACCTACCGTCGGACGCACGAGAAGCTCGCCGAGGCGTCCGCCGCGGAGTTCGCCGAACTCGTCGCGGCCCGGCCCGCGACTAGGCGCCGAATCGGCTCCTCAGATCGGCCTTCCGCACCTTCCCCGACGCAGTCCGCGGCAGCTCGTCCACGATGACCACGTTCTTCGGAAGCTTGTAGCGCGCGATCCTGCCATCCAGGCACGCCCGGACGGTGGCGGTGTCCACTGACGCCCCCTCCCGTACGGTCACGATCGCCCACGGCACCTCCCCCCAACGCTCGTCCGGCACCCCGATGACCGCCGCCGAGGTCACCCCGTCGACCTCGGTGAGCAGCTGCTCGAGTTCGAGCGGGTAGATGTTCTCGCCCCCCGATATGATCATGTCCTTGAGTCGGCCGGAGATGTAGAGGTAACCGTCGGCGTCCAGGTGGCCGAGGTCGCCGGAGCGGAACCACCCGTCGGCCGTGAACGCCTCGGCGGTCGCCTCCGGAAGGCCGTGATAGCCGGGGAAGACGTTGGGCCCGGCCACCTCGATCTCACCGACAGCGCCGGTGGGCACCACGGCACCGGCCGCATCGGTGATCCGTACATCCGTGAAGAAGTGCGGCAGACCGACACTGCCCTGCTTGACACGGGTCATCGTCGGCGGCAGCGCGGTCACGCCGGGAGCGGCCTCGGTCATGCCGTAACCCTGCGAGAACGACAGGCCCCGCGCCTCGTACGCGTTGAGGATGCGGGCCGGCACCGCCGAACCTCCGCAGGTGAGCTTCGTCAGCGTGGACAGGTCGGTCGACGCCCAGGCGGGATGGTCGGCCATCAGCTGGTAGGTGGTCGGCACGCCGCTGAGCATGGTGACCCCGTGCCGCTCGATCTGCGCGAGCGCGCGGCCCGGCTCGAAGCCCTTCTCGATGACCATCGTGGCGCCCTTGAGGATGACGGGCAGGGCGCCCATCCCGAGCGAGGCGACGTGGAACAGCGGCGAGATCATGAGCGCGACGTCGGTGGAGACGACGTCGTAGTCGACCACACAGTTGAGCGCCACCCAGGTGAGGTTGCCGTGGGTCAGCACTGCGCCCTTGGCCCGGCCGGTCGTGCCCGAGGTGTAGACGATCGCCGCCGGATCCTCGTGGGCGGTGTCGACCTGGTCGGTGAACGGGGTGACGGCGGCCCGTGCCAGGTGGGCGAGTCCGGGCCGGTCCGCGGTGCCCGCACCGTTGACGATGACGTACGGGGTCCGGGCGGTCGGCGCGGCGGAGGCCACCGGCGCCGCGAAGTCCGGGTCGTGGATCAGCACCCGCGCGCCGCAGTCGGCGAGGACGTACGCGATCTCGGGTGCGGCGAGCCGGGTGTTGACCGGCACGAAGACGGCCCCGACCTGCGCCGCCCCGAACATCACCTGGAGGAGTTCGGGGCTGTTCTCGCCCAGGTAGGCGACGCAGTCACCCTTGCCGACGCCCCGCTCCCGCAGCACCGCCGAGATCCGGTCCGCGGCGTCGGCGAACTGTCCGTACGTCATGGGCGGCTGGTCGCCGTGGATGAACGCGACCTGGTCCGGGGATTTGAGCCGGCGCTTGGCCACCCAGGCGCCGATTCCGTGCTGCTGCATCATCATTCTCCCGGGGGTGGAGGTGGTGTGCTCGCCCGGCTCGACGGATGCCCCCGGGCTCAGGCGTAGAAGCGGTACAGCCCTCGCGCGACGACCGCCGGCTTGGTCCCGCCCTCGATCTCGACCGTCTGGTCGACAGCGATCTGGTAGCCGCCGCGCACCTCGACGACCTCGACGACGATGGCCCGCATGCGCACCCGCGCCCCGACCACGACCGGGGCGGGGAAGCGCACCTTGTCGAGGCCGTAGTTCACCTTCGTGGTCACGCCCTTGACTTCGAGCAGCTCGGTCCAGAACGGAACCGCCAGGGAGAGGGTGAGGAAGCCGTGCGCGATCGGGGCGCCGAACGGGCCGGTCCTCGCCCGTTCGGGGTCGACGTGGATCCACTGGTGGTCGTCCGTGGCGTCCGCGAACAGGTCCACCTGGTCCTGGGTGACCGTGCGGTACCCGGTGTGGCCGAGATCGGTGCCGGCGAGGTCGCCGAGTCGGTCGTAGGTGATGGTCGTCGTCATGGCGTTTCCTCTCGTCGTCACCGGGCGAGGCCCAGCAGTCGGGCCGCGTTGTCCTTCAGGATGCCCGGGAGCACGTCCGGCTTGAGGTCGGTCACCTGCACGTCGCGCAGCCACCGATCGGGAGTGAGCATCGGGTAGTCGGTGCCGAAGAGCACCCGTCGCTTCAGCACCGAGTTGGCGTAGCGCACCAACTCGGCCGGGAAGTACTTCGGGCTCCAGCCGGACAGATCGATCCAGGTGTTGTGCTTGTGCGTGGCCACCGACAACGCCTCGTCCTGCCAGGGCACCGACGGGTGGGCCATGATGATCTGGAGGTCGGGGAAGTCGGCCGCGATCGGGTCGAGCAGGATCGGATTCGACAGGCCGAGCCGCAGGCCGGAGCCGCCCGGCGTGCCCGCGCCGATGCCGGTCTGTCCGGTGTGGAAGAGCGCCGGGACGCCCGCCCGCTCCAGGAGGCCCCACAGCGGCGCGTACTCGTCGTGGCTGGGGTCGAAGCCCTGCACGGTGGGGTGGAACTTGAAGCCGCGTACGCCCTCCTCCTGGATCAGCCGGTCGGCGAGGTCGAGGGCCGCTTCCCCGGTGCGCGGGTCGACCGACCCGAACGGGATGAGCACGTCGGCGTGCTCGGCCGCCGCGCGGGCGATGTCGGTGCTCGACAGTGGCTGGTGCGTCAGTTGCGTACGCGCGTCCACGGTGAAGACGACGGCTGCCATGCGCCGCTCGCGGTAGTACTGCGCCACCGCGCCGACCGCGGGCCGTGGCCCGTCCGTCTTGAAGTACGCCGACGCCGCGGCCACGAGGGGCTCGGGCAGTGAGGTGTGACCGTGGTCGTCGACCTCGATGTGCACGTGCATGTCGATCGCCGTGACGTTGTCGAGGTCGATGGCGGGCTGGTACATGGGGCCAACCTTCGTCGGGCGGGTCCGTGCAGGGCGGGTCTGATCGGGCGGGTCAGGAGGTCGCGGGCTCGAACTCCTCGGGGAGTTTCGGGAAGCGTTCGCCGACGCTCTGCGCGGCGCCGGCGAACCTCGTCGGCCAGGCGTCCACCAGCGCGTCGTACGTCCACCCGCCCTCGCGGTGCGCGGTCAGCGCCGCCTCCGGGTGGGTCCAGATCTGGAGGCGGTCCCCGCCGACACCGATCACCTGCCCGGTCACCGAGGCCGCCGCGTCGGAGCCGAGGAACGCGACGAGCCCGGCCACGTCGTCCGCCGTGCCGAACCCCAGATCGTGTCGGAAGAACGCGGGCATCGGCTCGCCGTTCGCCTCGGCCCGCACCGCCGCGGCGAAGTAGGGGACGGTGGCGGTCATCGCGGTCGCGGCGACCGGAACGACGGTGTTGGCGGTGATGCCGGCCCGCTTGAGCTCAAGCGCCCAGGTACGGACCATGCCGACGATGCCCGCCTTGGCGGCCGCGTAGTTGGTCTGGCCGAAGGTGCCCCGCTGCCCGGTGGGTGACCCGACACAGATGATCCGCCCGCCCTCGCCGGCCTGCCGCATGTGCTGCACCGCCTCGCGCACTGTGGTGAACGTGCCGCGCAGGTGCACGTTGATGACGGTGTCGAAGTCGTCGTCGCTCATCTTCCACAGCACCGTGTCGCGCAGGACGCCGGCGTTGGTGACGAGGATGTCCAGCCGCCCGAGTTGCTCGACCGCCGTGCTGACGAGTTCCTTGGCGGTCTCGGTCGGGCCGACCGGTGCGACCACCGCGACGGCCCGGCCGCCGGATTCCTGGATCGCCGCCACGGCGTCGGCGGTGGCCTCGGCGTCGACGTCGTTGACCACGACCGAGGCGCCCCGCCGCGCCAATTCCTGGGCGTAGGCGAGGCCGAGGCCCCGCCCGGACCCGGTGACGATGGCAACCTTGCCGTCCAGTGACATGAGTGCCCCCTTTCGTCGATGCCGATCCGCGCACGAAGGTGGGGAGTAACCCGCGCACGGGCAACGTAATGCAGATTTTGATCGGGCGTCAACGATTTGCAGTCTGTCTACATCAGACGGCGCTCCGCAGCGCCCGGGAGACCGCCCGGCCGGCGGCCTGGACCAGCGGGGCCAACGCCACCGGGTCCGCCCGGTCGTGGGCGACCACCAGCGAGATCGCCGCCACCACACCCTCCGGTACGCGGATGGGTGCGGCCACCGAGAGGGCGTCCATCGTGACCTGGCGGTCGCTGACCGCGTAACCGACCCGGCGCACCTCCGCGAGGCAGCTACGCAATCGTCTCGGGTCGCTGATGGTCAATTCGGTGTATCGCTCCAGCGGCGCGGCCAGCACCTGCTCCTGAAGCTCGGCGGGCGCGTGGGCGAGCAGGACCAGCCCGACGCCGGTGGCGTGCAGCGCGAAGCGACCCCCCACCCGGGTGAGCACGGGCACCGCGTGGCGCCCGGCGATCCGTTCGATGAAGACGAGTTCGAGGTCCTGCCGGACGGCGAGCTGGACGTTCTCGTGGGTCACCTCGTACAGGTCCTCCATGACCGGCAGGGCCAGCTCCCGCAACCCCAGGCCCCTCGGGGCGAGCGAGCCCACCTCCCACAGCCGCAGACCGATCCGGTACCGCCCGTCGTCGCCGCGTTCCAGCGCCCCCCACGCGACCAGCTCCGCGGCCCGCCGGTACACGGTGGGCAGGGGAAGCCCGGTGCGACGGGCCAACTCGCTCAGGGTCAACGCCGGAGTGGCCGGGCTGAACGCATCGAGCAGCGCCAGCACCTTGCTCGTCACCGACCGTCCCGGTTCTGCGCGCACCCCGTCATCATCCCCGCCCGCGCCGGGCGCTCACAGCTCCAGCACGAGCCGGGGCGTGCGGGCCCGGGAGACACAGATCATCATGGTGTCCCCGGCGGCCCGCTCCTGCTTGGTGAGCAGGCTGTCGCGATGCTCCGGCACGCCGTCGAGCACCGGGGTCTCGCAGGTGCCGCAGGTGCCCTCCCGGCAGGACGAGAGGACCGGCACGCCGGCTTCCTCCACCGCTTGCAGGATCGGCGTGCCCGGCGGGACGGTAACCGTCCGCCCGGAGAGCGCGAGTTCGACCTCGATCGTCGTCTCCGGCGCCCCGGTGTCGCCCAGCGCGGTGAAGCGCTCGACGTGCAGGCAGCCGGCTGGCCAGCCGCGGCAGTGCTCCTCCACCGCGCTGATCAGTGCTTCCGGGCCGCAGCAGTAGACGAGTCCGGTGCCGGGCCGGTCCAGCAACCCGACCAGGTCGAGCAACCCGGTCTCGTCCTGCGGGTGCAGGCTCACCCGGTCGCCGTACCTCTCCCGCAGGGTGGTGGCGAAGGCCATGGTGGCACGGCTGCGGCCCCCGTACACCAGCCGCCAGTCGGCGCCTGCGGCCTCGGCGGCGGCGACCATCGGCGCGATGGGGGTGATACCGATGCCACCGGCGACGAAGAGGTAACGCCGCGCCGCGACCAACGGGAAGGTGTTACGCGGTCCGCTCACCCGCACGGTCGCGCCGACGGTGAGCCGCTCGTGCACCAGTCGGGAGCCGCCGCGTCCGTTGGGTTCGCGCTGCACCGCGATCCGCAGCACGGAACGGTCCGCCGGGTCGCCGCAGAGGGAGTACTGGCGGGCCAGCCCGGTGCCCAACTCCAGGTCGATGTGCGCGCCCGGCGTCCACTCGGGAATATCACCGCCATCCGCGCGACGCAGGCGGATCGCCACGACCTCGGCCGCCACCCTCTCCCGGCCGGCAACCACCAGCTCCGCACCGGTCAGACCATCCACTGTCACTCGTGCATCGCCAGCCGTCTCGGCCGCCCGGGCACCGGCACGGCCACGCCCTGGTGGCCCTGCGGGTGGGCGAGCAGCCACTCCCACAACTCCACCGGGTCCTCAGCGAGGCGCTCGGCCCCACAGTGGCAGGTCCCGCGCAGCGTGTCGGTGCCCGGCACCCAGTGGATCCGGTAGACCCGGTCCCCGCTGAGGGTGCCTGCTCGGGAACTCACCGCGCCGCTCCCACCGTCCCCGACCCGACCATCCGGGCCAGCAGCCGCCGGGCGGCCAGGCCGCCGGTGTCGATGTTGATGCTCAGCTCCTGATACCTGTCCGGCTCGGTCGCGATCACCTGCTCCAGGATGTTGAGCGCGGTCACGTCCTGCATGACCACTGTGTGGTTGCTGTGGTGGAGATACTCGCTGACCGACTCGTCGTCGATCGCGAAGTCGCGCGCCACGGTCCAGAAGTCATAGGTGGTGTGCTCGGTCGACGGGGTGATGGCGTACACGATCTCGGCGTGGAACGCTTCGCGGTCCTCGCCCTCGGCGGGCGGGTAGACACCCTGCGGCGCAATCCGGCTGTGCAGGAGGTAAAGGCAGGGCGGGTGGTACTCGATGTCCTGCCAGCGGGTGATCCGGCCCTGGATCCCGGTCGAGCGGGCGTAGAACGGTGGGCACTCGGCGTCGTCCATGTGCCGGCTGACGTAGACGATCCCGCGGTCCTCGTCCACCTCGGTGGTGATCGGGGTGTTCGCCACCTCCGGAGTGCCGATGTAACCGCCGTGCAGGTAGGTCTCGTGGGACAGGTCCAGCAGGTTGTCCACCAGCAGGCCGTACCGCGCGTTCAGTGGCGCCATGCCCCGCACCACCGCGTAGCGCGGGTCGGCGAGCCACGGCGCGCGGGGAATCGTGGTCGGGTCCGCCCGATCCAGGTCGCCGATCCAGACCCAGATGAAGGAGTCCTGTTCCACGACTGGGAACGAGACCACCCGCGCGGTGCGCGGGATGCGCTGTTGACCGGGTACGAAGACGCACGCGCCGGTCGGGTCGTAGGTGAAGCCGTGATAACCGCAGACGATCGTGTCGCCGTCGAGCCGGCTCTCCGACAGCGGGAAGCGCCGGTGCACGCACCGGTCGGCGAGCGCCACCGCCTTCCCGGCACCGGTGCGGTACAGCACCATCGGCTCACCGAGCACCGTGCGGGCGAGCAGGTTCCGTCCCACCTCACTGCCGTAGGCCGCCACATACCACTGGTTACGCGCGAACACCATGCGACCGGACCTCCATGCAGACGTACGTCGATGGAGCCGGATCGTCCCGTGCGGTGTCCCCTCCGGGGAACCAGAGCTTTCACTGAGTGAAAGGTCGGCCTCCCGCGCCTGCCGGTGTGGCTGCCGTGCCCACGGCACGGCAGCCACCGGGCGTCACCTGTTCTGCTTCTCCTGGCAGGGCACGCAGAAGCGAGCGTGCGGCAGGATTTCGAGTCGCTCGGCCGGGATGCTCTGGCCACACCTCTGGCAGGCACCGTAGGTGCCATCGCTGATCCGGTTCAGCGCACCGGTGATCTGCTCGATGTTCTGGCGGGTGGCCAGCAGCAGCGCCGCCTGGTTGTGGGCCTCGCCGGGGTCGCCGGTGTCCGCGTTGAGCTCGGTCAGTTCCCGCAGCCGAGCCGTCTGGGTGGCGAAGTCGTCCGCCAGGGACGCTCGCAGGTCAGCCAGCCAACTCTGGTCGAGAGTACGACGATTATCGACGCTCATGGTTTACCTTTCCAGGGGAATGGGTGGGAAAAACAAAAAGGGCCGAAGCTTGGATAGCTTCGCCCTGGCGGTCGTTCTGGGTATGCAACGATTCCGCAGGTGGGCCTCGGCCGGTTTGCATCGGGCTCGACATTGTGTGCGTGGGCACGGTGTGCGGCGCGCGGACCACCGGCACCCGCATGTCGGCCTTGGGGCGGGTCGCCGTCGGCACGCGCACAGCACCGCCCACCGCCACCTCGGTGGCGGCGGGCGAGCGGAGGGTCACCGGCGGCATGCCCCCACCATAGAGGGGTGTTTGCCCTAAAGCCAACGTCTCCGATGGGACCTCACTGCGACCACGAACTGCCGCTTTTCGCCGCAACAGGGCCGTTGCCCCAATCCGGTGGGTGCCCTTCGATATCGCAGCGAGGTCATTCTTTCAAGTCCTAGCCTTGGCCCTTCGTTAAGGGTTGCCCGCATTGTGGATCGAGAAAGACGAAGTGCCCTCTGATCTGGGAAGATCTGGCTTGTCTAAGGCCCAAATCACCCGCCACAGAAGGCACTTTCCTGATTGCAGGCTACCTCAGCGCGTCCGAAGATCGTTGTCAGCGGTGACGGGCGGGGCTTGGTTGGCCGTGCCGGCATGCGGCTCCTCGCGGATGTCGCCGATGCCACCGGGTTGACCAGCGCGTTCAGCGACGCCCTTGCTGTATTGAGGCAGCGGCGGTCCGGGCATGACCCAAAGAAGACGCCCCTTCCTGGAAACCGTGCAGTGCCTGTCATCAGGTTCCGGTCTACGGGGTGCGGCGGGTGGCGAGGGTGGCGGGCATGACGGCGGCGGCGCCGAAGCGGCGGCGGGCGGTGTCGGCGGCGGCTTCGATCAGCCGGGCCCGGGGGCTAACCCCATGGTGCTCACTGGCGTCAGCTTCATCACCAACAGATATGCCAGCCGGATCACGTAAGCGACCAGGATCCCGAATGCTTGGACAGGTACAGCAGCACCCTCTTCCGTCAAAGGATCCTCATGTCCCGCACCCCCCGCAAGCACCGCAAGCACCGGTCCACGTATCGCGTTCTGTCGTCTCTCGCCGTGCTGACCCTGGCTGCCGGTGGCGTCACGGCGTGTGGCGACGACGGTTCGTCCGCCACCTCCTCGACCTCGAAACCCCCCACATCGTCCGCCTCGCCGTCGACCAGCCGGGCGGCCGCAGCGAAGCTGCACATGGTCAACAACGGAGGACATCGCCTGGCCTTCTACGTCACGCAGGGCAGCGGTTCCACCATCGTCCTGGACTCCGGCGGCGGCGAGTACTCCTCGCAGTGGAATAACATCGCCCCCAAGCTTCACGCGGCCACCGGCGCCACCGTCATCACCTACGACCGGGCCGGCCTCGGCGAGAGCGACGTGGTGCCCGGCGCGTGGAAGGTCGAGAGCGCAGTCAGCGACCTCAAGGCAGGTCTCAAGCAGCTCGGCGTCACCACGGACGTAACCCTGGTGTCCCACTCCCAGGCCGGCGAGATCGCGAACAACCTTGCCCAGGACAACCCGGAGATGCTCTCCGGCGCGGTCCTCGTCGACGCCAACCTCCCCCAGTTCTTCACCGACGAGCAAATACCCCGCCTCGTGGCCGCGGGCCAGCCGGACGTCGACGTGGCGAAGAAGGATCCCGAGAAGCCTGCGAACCGCCAGCTCATCTCCACCGCGGAAGGCTTCGCCGCCGCCCACCAGACCTTCCACAAGGTGAAGTGGCCCGCCTCCGTGCCGGCCACGGTCATGGTGTCGGAGAAGACCCCCTTTGCCGGGTCTCCCGAGGACGCCCAGCGCTGGCGCGACGCCGCCGCCTCGTTCGCCAAGGAAGCCCCCAACCGCAAGCTCGTCACCGCCGAGGGCACCTCCCACGAGATCCCGACAGATCGCCCCGACCTCGTCATCAAGGCGATCGAAGACATGTTCGCGGCACAGCACTGACCGCAAGGAGAGCCCCTCCCCCATTTTTCGACGGAACCCGTGAGGCGTAGTCCGGGCTGCTGCGGGAGGGCCGGGCGGGGTCGAACACCACCGCCGACCACATCACCGTTCTCGACCAGGCCTTGGCCCAGATCCCCGACGCCTACCGCCACGGCACGCAGATTCTCGTGCGGTCGGACTCGGCCGGCTGCACGCACGGGTTCCTGGCACACATCCGCAGCCTGCGCGAACAGGCCGTCAACGCCTGATTCTCCGTCGACGTCGCGATCACCGAACCGGTCCGCGACGCGATCCGCGCCGCGACCGGCTGGATCCCGGCGCTGGACGCCGACGGCGCGCTGCGCGACGGAGCCGAGATCTGCGGGATCACCGGACGGCTGCCCGCAGAACTGCTGGCCGGATACCCGCAAGGTCGCATACGAGACCCCGGTCCCCGCCGCCCACTCCTTCAGGTTCACGCCCCCACCATGGAAGCTCAGGCACACTCCCGACCAACGGAGCGTCAGCCGCACCAACCCCTCGGCGTGCTGTGGTGAGCGATCGACGGGGGTTGGGGTCAGCTCGGGGTGAGGAGGCAGAACTCGTTGCCCTCCGGGTCGGCGAGCACCCTCCACGGGACGTCCTTACCCAGGTCGATGGGGGTCGCGCCGAGACTCCGCAGCCTGACCGCCTCGGCCTCGAGGTCGTCACCGGGGTACGGACGGACGTCGAGATGAACGCGGTTCCACCCGCTCTTCACGTCAGGCGTACGGACGAACTCCAGATAGGGGCCGACGCCCTCGGCTGAGCGCAGTCTCGCTCCCTGGTCGGTCACCTCGTGCAGGGTCCAGTCCGTGGCCTCACTCCAGAACCGGGCCATGGCTCTCGGATCCGCGCAGTCGACGACCACGGCGGCGATCGGCCCGGTGTCCTGGTAGAGCGGTCGGGGGTCCAACACGCAGAACTCGTTGCCCTCCGGGTCGGCCAGAACCGTCCATGGCACGTCGCCCTGGCCCACCTCTGCAGCTGTCGCGCCGAGATCCTTCAAGCGCGCGACCACCTGCGCCTGGTGGGCCTTCGACGTGGTGGCGAGGTCCACGTGCACGCGGTTCTTCACCGTCTTGGGCTCCGGAGAGACGATGAGGTCGATGCAGACAGCTACGGGATCGGGGTAGACGAAGCCCTCGGGTTCGAGGTTGGTCACGCCGGGTCCCTCGCTGGAGACTCCCCAACCAAGCACCTGCGCCCAGAAACCGCCAAGCGCGGAGTCGTCCCGAGCCTTCATGTTGATCTGAACAAGCCGTGTCGCCATGCCGGCGATGCTAAGGCCCGTCGAGTCGGCGGTGGTACCCGCCCTTCGGTGACGGGACGGGTTCACACCAGCCGCCGCCACGCCTGGCAAGGCGCTACAGCAGGTCCAGCACAGTCTCTATTCGTGCAGCCAGCAGCAGATCCATGCTGCCTTCGACGTTCACACTGACAACTGCGCTGCCAGTTGACCGCGCCAGTCGGACTGCCAGCGTGGGCGTGCCGGACAGCGGGTACTCGAACCAGCGGTCGGCTGTCTCGTCGTTCGTGTCATCGAGCGCGCCGGTCAGTGCTGCCTCGTCGAGATCGTCATACGCATAACCGATATAGGCGCTGATCTGCCGAAGCATCCGTACGACGTGTTCCTCGTTCACCCACCCCTCGACGCGCGCAACGCCGTCGCGGACTGCCCCGTCCGGCGACTGCGGCCCGGGCGACACCAGCTGATCCGATTGCGGGTCGTACGAGTCGAGCCCGTGGGCACTGGCCAGAACAGCGAGTGCGCTGATGCCTTCCCACCCATAAGGCAGAGCCATGCCGACGAATCGATCGGCGAGATCGGTGTGGCCCCATGGCTGCCGCCACCCCAGATCGTCATGCCACGGAGCGATCATGTCGGCGAGGTCCGGCCAGCGGCGTAGCAGCTCGGCACGGAAAGCGAGGACGCGGTTGTCCGGCACGAGACCATCTGCCGACTCGTCCGCGAGCCGGTCAGCCAGCTGGCGAGGATCCGCTGCTGCCCCGGACGGCCAGAAGTACAGGTCGTAGCTCACTCGAGCAGCGTATGTGACCTATCGGAAGGCGCCTTCTCCCCAGCACGGGCACCGGCTATCGGATCTGTTTCCGCTGAGGTCTGGGTTCAGTAGTCGAACGTCCAGAGCCACCAGGGGAGGTGGGGATGAGCGAAAGGGTTAAACAGGATGAATTGCATTCGCTGCAACACTCTGCAGGGCGTAGCCACCCTGTTTTCGCTGGCATGCACCCCAACACCGTCAACCGATGGGCTCAGTTTGCCGGCAACAGTTGGGACGACTACCTCGCGGCGGCGAGGACACGCCGGGCTTCCGCTATCACCGATGGCGACCCCACCGGGGCCCAACGGGTGAACAGCTCATTGAAGTAGGTGCCGTGGTCGGTGAGCATCGCGGGATTCTGCTCGATGACGTCGAGTTCGTTGACGATGCTGAGGTCGACGAATGCCACGAGCTGCGATGCGTCCAGGCGCCACGGCTGGCCGATGAAGCGGTCGTACACCGTGGTGGTGTCGGTCAGCGATAGCCAGGTGCGGTCCCGGTCGCACGCGCCGTACAGGTAGACCAGGGTTTCGGCCGCTGTCCCCACGACCGACCGCAGCGAATCCCGATCGGACCAGTGCAGCAAGCCGCGGGGGAACCCGTCGGTGCCGTAGACCGCATGGGTCAGGCCGGCCAGTTGCAGGTCCGGCCCGGCGCCGAGGTCGGCAAGCCGCTGCTCGACCCGGCACAGATGCGCGTTGAGGGTACCGCCGGGATGCTCGATGGAATCGGCGCCGTGGTCACGCAGGAAGTCCCGCGCCGCACTGTCGAAGCTCATGGATGTCACGCTAGGTCGAAGGAGGGCCGGCGAGACTGTGATGTGAAGCGATCCACTTCGCTCTTGCGCAGCGTCATCGCCGCCGGGTTGGGTTGGTGCATGGCGCTCATCGCGTACGACGAAGCCGACGCCGCCGCGTTCCAGGCGACCCGTCACCTGGGCGACGGTGCGCTTGGTGCATGGCGTGAGGCGATCACCCGGTACTTGGACCCGCAGCCGGGCATGCGCCTGCTCGACCTGGGCTGCGGCACCGGAAGCTGGTCACAGGCGTTCCAAACGTGGTGGCCCGCCACTGACGTGCTCGCCGTCGAACCATCCCCCGCGATGCGTGACCGTGCTGTCGTCGCGCCGGTTCTCGCCGGCGACGCCGCCGACATCCCGGCCGGCGACGCGAGCATCGATGCGGTCTGGCTTTCCACCGTCGTGCACCACATTCCCGACCTGCCCGCTGCCGCCCGTGAGATCCGCCGGGTTGCGAAACCCGGAGCCCCGGTCTTCATCCGTTCCGCGTTTCCGGGCCGCCACGAGGGCATCAACCTGTGTCGCTTCTGGCCGGAGACAATCACCGTGCTGAACGACAGCTACCCGAGCGTGGCCACCATCGAGGCCGCGTTCGCCACCTCGGGTTTCACCACCGCCGGACTCGAGCCGGTCGCGCAGGTCTCCGCACCTTCGCTGCCGGAGGCCGCCACCGGGCTACGCCGCGAGGCGCACACCTTGTTACAGCTGATCAGCGATGATGCCTACGCGAAAGGCCTTGAACGGCTGCACGCCGCCGCACGAACTGCCACCCGGCCGTTGATCGACGTCCTGGATCTGCTCGTTCTGCGCTGACCGTCGGCGCCGACCCCGACTCAGCCGTGGTCCAGACGGGCGGGTGAGATGTTCGGGAAGGTCCCCAGCCATCTCATCTGCCGCCCGCACCTCCGCGAAGCCGCGCCACATGCTCCGCCGTCAGACGAGTGGCTTGGTGCACAGCACGTCCGGGCACGGCAGGTAGCCCAGCCGTTGCCAGAACGCCAGCCCGGCCGCGTTGTCCGGCAGCACCAGCAGGTTCGCCCGTAGGCAGCCGATGCGGCGCAGGCGCGCCTCGAGTTCCGCAACCAGCCGCGTCGCAACACCGCGCCGCCGGTGCTGCGGATGCACCGCCAGGCGCAGGATCCAGCCCCGCCGGCCGTCGAAGGTGCCCATCACAACCCCACACACCCGGTCACCGTCCTGCGCCACCACCATCAGCGACGGGTCGGTGATCTCGTGGCGCGGCAACGTCTCGCGGCCAGCGGCCGTCCACACGGCGCACACCGCCTCGTAGTCGTCTGAGGAGAACGAACGAATCATGGGCATGAACCTAGCCCGCCAGCACACGAGATGATCATCGGTGAGGTCTGGCGGGTAAGGGCGATCGTCTGCGGGCATAGCGGTAAGCGTGGCGGCCAGGCGGAGCCGGTTCGTGGTAGATGCGGTACGCCTTGCGGTTGGAAGACGAGGCGCCGAGCGCGCCAGCCGCGTCGAGTAGGGCCTGGTGCACTTCGAGGTAGCGCGGTCGCCTGCACAGGCTGAAGCTCAGGCACCGTTCGCCCATGACGCAGCGCGTGCTGTTCAGCTTCGCCGAGGTCGCTCCGGCCGGTGAGGTGGTTGGTCGGTTACAAACGGCTCCGGCTCCCGCAGCTCGTTCGGGGGCTGCTCCTTCGTCAGGTGGAGCAGCCACCCCTCGCCGGTGCGGATGAGCGCGTATCGCCGGCGACCGGTGCGGCCGTGCAACGTGAACAGCATCCGGCGGTCGGTGCGGTCGTGCTCTTCCCAGGTGCCGATGTCGGCGACCGACTTGTCGACGTCCTCGTAGGTGAGGTGATCGAGGTCGTGGTCGGGCACGGCTATCGCGAGCCGGTTATCGCTGGGGCTGTCCGGCAGACCGCGAGGCACCGCCCACGAACGCAGCACACCGCCCTCCTCGAGCCGCAGGTCGAAGTGCGGCCGTGGTTTGCGGTGGTGATGCAGGACGAAGGCGGGTGCCACTCCCCCATTGTCGGCGCCGGCCGGCCCTTCCGCCTGTCAACGCGACCACCTCACGACGCCTGGTACGCCTTCCAGTCCTCGAGCAGGTGGATGAGCGCCGAGACTCGGATGTCGTGGTGTCTTGATTGACTGGGCCGATGCAGATCGAGGAAGTTGAGGGGATCGCGGCGGCCCTGGGTAGCAGAGTCGTGACGGCGTCCGTATTGGCGGGCGGTTTCTCTCACGAGACCTGCCTTCTCACGCTTGCTGACCGTCGGGTCGTTGCCCGGTTCGGAGGAACTGACCCGACGATTGAGGCGGGGGTCATGGACGTCGCCCGCCGGTACGTGCCGGTCCCGAACGTCTTGTTGGTCATGCCCGCCGGAGACGGGCGGGTGCGACCCGCGATGGTCATCGAGTATGTGGACGGTGTCGCGCTGAGTGGTGTGCTCGCCAGAGGCGATCTTGGGCGGTTGGAGGCGGGCGATCTGGGGGCCGAGGTCGGACGGGTCGTCGCGCGAGTCGCTGCTGTGACGTTCGATCGACGAGGCTTCTTCGTGGACGGGAACCTCACCGTCAAGGAGGAGCGCCCCTGGTCGCAGCAGTTGGTGGAGGTCGCGGAGGGTTGTATGGCTGCGGTTCCCGACAGCCGGCTCGACGGCGAGACGCGTCGTGCTTGGGTGACGTTGTGCGCGGCTCACGCGACGGCGCTGGAAGGCATCGACGGCCAGAGTCGGCTGGTGCACGCCGACATCAACCCGAAGAACATTCTGGCCTCTCGGGTGGGCGGCGGTTGGCGAGTGGATGCGCTGCTCGACTGGGAGTTCAGTTATTCCGGTTGCCCGTATGGCGATGCTGCGAACATGGCCCGGTTCGGCGCTGACTATCCCGCTGGGTTCTTGGATGGCTTCCAGGCGGGCTTCGCCGAGCAGCAGCCCGCAGACCTGCCCCTGGTGCAGAACTGGACCTATGTGGGGCGGGTCCTGGACATGTTCGCGTTGAGTGACCTGCTGACTCGCCCTGTGGGGCATGCCGTTGCTGACCAAGCCGCCGAGCAGGTCCAGCGTTGGGTTGAGCATGGCGTACCGGACGGTGTGACGGGTATCCCGACGTGATCGTGCACGCCGACGGTCGCGCGATACGCCTCGCCGAGCTGACCCGCACCGCCCGGCCGCTGCTGCTGGACTCCACGGGCGTCTACGCCGAGATCGCCGCGCCATGGCGAGACCGGGTCGACGTGGTCACCGGCTCACTGCAGGGCACGACAGCGACCGCATTGCTCGTACGCCCCGACTGCTTCATCGCCTGGTCCGCCGGAGACGCCCCTTCGCTGCGCGCCTCGCTCACCCACCACTTCGGCCTTCCACGATGACCGCGAAGACCATCCACCAACGTCAGCGCGGATCAGCTTCAACGTCAACTGCCTGCTGACCCACGGCGACCACAGCTTCCGAGTCGGCGAGTACGGGCCGCAGACCCGCGAGCATCGTCTGGCCCTCTTCAGCGTCCGTTCGCGTCGTACGCCTTCCAGTCCTCGATCGGGGTGAGCGGAACCGGCACGGGCCGCTCCACCATCGTCGTCAGCTCGATCCGCTGGCCTTCCGCCGCCGACCGGAGCAGGCTGGTCATCGTTTCGAGTACGTGCAGAGCGACGTCTCCGTCGGCGCGCGGCGGACGCTGATCGTCGGCCCGGACCAGGTCGATCAGGCCGATGCCCCGGGAAGCCTTGGCGTAACCGGCGAGCGGTTCGAGAGCGCGCCATTCGGTGCCGCCGAGCGCGAAGAGGCGGACCTCACCGTCGAAGTAGTTCGGATCGGGTACGGCGAGTGTGCCGGCCTCCCCGTGCACCTCGATCGGTGCGGCCGTCGTCCGGACGGCGTCGAAGCTCGTCGTGATGGTGGAGAGCGCACCATTGGCGTGCTCGAGTACGCCGGTGAGGTGGGTGTCCACCCCCACCGGGATCCGCTGGCCGGCGCGGGGGCCCGAGCCGATGACGCGCTCGGCGCGCAGGCGGCTGGCGGCTCCGGTCACCGCCCGGACCGGCCCGAGCAGGTGGATGAGCGCCGAGATGTAGTACGGCCCCATGTCCAGCATCGGGCCGCCGCCCGGGGCGTAGTAGAAGTCGGGGTTGGGATGCCAGCGCTCGTGCCCCGCAGTGACCATGACGGCGGACGCTGACATGGGCCGTCCGATGAGCCCGCCGTCCATCGCCGCCCGCGCCGTCTGCGTACCCGTGCCCAGGACGGTGTCCGGCGCGCAGCCGACGCGGACGCCGGCCGACGCTGCTCGATCGATGATCGACCGGCCGTCCGAGAACGTCACGGCGAGCGGCTTCTCGGCGTACACGTTCTTGCCGGCGTCGATCGTGCCCAGCGAGATGTCGGCATGCGCCGCGGGGATGGTGAGGTTGAGCACCGTCTGCAAGTCCGGGCGGGCGAGCAGGCGCTCGACGCTCAGCGCCTCGGCTCCGGGGATCGTGGCCGCGACCTCGGCCGACCTGGAGGCGTCGAGGTCGGCCACCGCGACGATGCTGACCTCAGGGTGGTCCGCGAGCGTGTCCAGGTACGCGCGGGAGATGACCCCGAGACCTATGACGCCGACGCGGTGCGGGTCGCCCACACCATTCCCCTCTCGATGACGGTACGGACATCCGCGTGCTCCAGCACGTCGAGGCTGTGTCCCGGGGTCGTCACGACGATGCGCCCGGCACCCCACAGCCGGGTCCAGATCGCCGGCGAGGTGACCGGCCGGTGCCACGGATGCCACGCCTGCGTCGGGTGGGTGGTCACGGCCAGCACGTCGATCAGGTCATCGTGCAGCACCCAGTACTGCTCGGTGACCAGGTCGAAGTCCTCGATGCCCGCGGTGATCGGGTGCTCCCGGCCGAGGTCGGTGATGCGCACCGTGTGCGGTAGGAAGTTGTCCTCCGGGCCACCGTGACGCTCACAGGGCTCCCGGCCCGGATGGGTCGCGAACTGGCCGCCCACCAGATGCAGGTATTCGGATGACGCGCGGAACGAGTCCACGATGCCGCCGTGCCAGCCGGTGAAGCCCGTGCCGGCGATGACCGCCGCGCTGAGGCCGGTCACCTGGTCCGCGGTGATCTGCGACATCGTCATGCACTGCACGACGAGGTCGGTCTCTGCCATCTCGGCGGCGTCGGCGTAGATCTCTGTCGACTCCTCGACCCGTACGGCGTAGCCGCTACCTTCGAGGAAGGGGAGGAACAACTCCGTCGCCTTGACCGGCTGGTGCCCCTCCCAACCGCCCCGAACCACCAATGCTCTCCGCTGCGCCACCATCGCTCCCTCCCACGGTGCGTCGCCACCGGGCTGGCCGCTGCCGCCCGACGACGTGCCGCCGATGCCCGTACGTGTCGAGCACCGAAACCGTACCTGTGGTCGACGACAAAGCCGACGTACGCCGGCTTCGGGATTCCACTTTGCACGGTCGGCTTACGCCGCACCACGAACGACACTGGTGCCGAAACGGCGCAGAGGTTCCGGGCCGGCCGGGTCGAGATCTTGAGCGCCGCAGTGGGATCTGCTGATCAACCGCTACGGCGGTTGCCATACTGGCGAGGGCTCTGGACCGAGCCGCGGCCGCCGAGGTGCTGACCCTTTCCATGCGGTTGAGGCGAGGCGACCTTGCCCTTCGCGCGTCGGGCAGCCCGATTCGTGGGAACGGCCGGCGCCTCGGCCTCGGCCTCGGCCTCGGCCGTTGTCGAGGTGTCGGCAGCCACCGCGGGGTCGTCTTGGGCGGGTTCAGGCTCCGGCATCGGGTTCTCCTTGGATTTGGTGGGGTCCTGCGGGCATCGACGACCGGCGGACGCGGACTGATCGACGCCGAGGCGCGCGCCTTGACGGTAGCGCAACGCCAGGCCCAGCTGATTGCTCCCCCGCTCAAGCGGGACGGTCGTTACCTGCTGCCCGCCGGCCACGACCTCGACACATTTCGTGAGCGGATCATGACGCAGCGTGAGATCACCCGGCAGGGGTGGGCGACGCACCTCCCGTCAGAGCGGTACGACCCCTCCTGCGGCGCACCGCTGAGCCGCTGACTGAGCTGCGCAGACGTCCACAGGATTGTCCGACGTTGTTTGTCCGGTGCCGCCGCCCTGTCGGACAACCTCGCCCCGAACCAGCCTGACTCCAGGACACGAGCCGTGCGGTGGGTGTCCGCCGAGGTGTCCGACTGCCCGGGGAGCAGTCCGACGGGGGCCCCGGGCACCGGACGACACTGCGATGAAGGAGAACTCGATGAAGCGTTTGGCAGCACTGCTCGCGTTGTTCATGACCGTGTTCGCGGGCACGCTCGTCGCCGCCAGCCCCGCCCACGCTCGCAGTCAGCCGGAATGCGAGTCCTACGACGTCGTCAGCAACCAGGCGGGTTATCGGGTCGCCGCGCCGGTCGGCAAGTACGGCGTCCTGCCGTGCTCGCTGGTCTGGGGTGACGGCGGGGCGGGCACGGTGGCGCTCCAGTGGGCTCTGAACGACTGCTACCTCGCACCCGCCGGCAAGACGCTGCTCAACGATGACGGGGCGTTCGGCCAATTGACCTTCAACGCGCTGAAGTTCGCCCAGGGCAAGGCGGGCATCAGCGCGGACGGCCAGTTCGGGCCGCAGTCACGCGCATCCCTGAAGTTCCCCGCCTACACGGGCGGAACCTACGGAACCCCTACCTGTGCCCGCCTCGGCCGTCCGCTGCCGTAACTGCCGCTGGATAGAGGCCCCGCCGGCGGTGACAGCGCAGACGTTGTCACCGCCGGCGCGCCGATCCCCACGCCGCCGATCGTCTTTTGGAGACCTTCAGAGGTCAGGTAACGGGCTCAGTCGAGTACCGACTCGCCACCCGGATAGGCGAACGACGCGCGTGGTGAGTAGAAGCCCCAGACGATCTCCAGTGGGTCGGCCGGACGCAGCGCGTAGACCGGATGGTCGGGTTCGAGGAACTCCAGCGACTCGACCTCGAACGGGTCGACCGGCTCCGCCACGAACGGGTAGTTGCCACTGAGCAGCCTGCCGTCGAGCCGGGTGAGATAGCGCAACTGGCCCCGGTTGACGGCGTCGCCGGTGCGTCCGACGCGGGCCGTCGTCCTGATCACGGGTACGCCGTCCGCCTCGGTGGTCGCGATCAGCCGGTGTCCCCGTACCTCGATGGTGGTCCTTCCCGGGGTAGCCGGCACGCCCCGGGCGGCGGCGTACGCCCGGACGACCGGACTGGAGTTGACGTAGTGCGTCCACCAGCGGCCGGGCGTGACACCGTCGGGAGCGTCGACCCCGGAGAGGTCCGGCCCGATGTACGTCAGGGAGTAGGCGCCGAAGCCAGAGGTCTGCCCGGCGTCGTCGACGACGTACTGGTTCATGAAGACCTGGTGGTTCGGTGCCGGCTTGAGCCCGTCGGGCACCAGGGCGGCCACCGCGTCGGGGTCCGCCGGCAGCCACCCGAAGTAGATCATTCTGCTGTTCACGACGAGCTGCGCAGCGACGAGTTCGGTCACGAGGGGTCCTTCCGCTGGGCATCGGTCCGTAGTCGCGACGCTACGGAGCGGCCCGCCGCCCGGACAACGACAGATTGCCGACAGGCAAAACGTCGTTGTCCGGCTCGGGACGGCCACCGTGGATCGGTCGTTACATCGGAACGACCGTCAGACGGTGGTGCGCGACCATTGCTGGTTGGTGCCGCTGTTGCACGAATACTGCTTGAGGACCACCCCGTCCGCGGTCGACGCGGCCGGTACGTCCACGCACTTGCTGCTGTGTCGTGCCCGAAGCTGGAAGTAGCCGCCGTTGGAAACCATCTGGAACTGCTGGTTCGTGCCGGTGCCGCAGGTGTACTGGACGAGTTCGGCGCCGTCGGCGGTCGATGCGCTCACGACGTCGAGGCACTTTCCGCTGTGCCGGCTGATGATGCGCCAGTAGCCGCTGCCGGCGTCCTGGAACTGCCACTGCTGCCACGCGCTACCGCCGTACGTGTACTGGCCGACGCGCGCACCGTTGTCGGTGTTCGGCTGCTGGACGTCCATGGTCTTGCCGCTGTGCCGCACATCGATCCGGTAGTACGTTCCCGTCGACGGCGGCGGCGTGGTCGGGCCACCGTCGACGGTGTCGCCCCACGCGTACCGGATCCGGTCCGCGCCGGAGGTGTTGCGGACGGTCAGGTTGAGGTCGGTGCCGCTGCCGGTGAGGGCGAACATCGAGTACCAGTCGTAGCCGATGGTGCCGGTCTTGCCACCGAGGGCGGGCCAGTAGGTGCCGCCCATCTGGTTGTCGCGCATGACCTGGGCCATGGCGCGGATGTAGCGCACGAAGTTGTCGGTGCTGCCCGCGTCGGCGTAGTTACGGCCGTCGTTCATGGGTGCGCCGAACTCGGTGGCGACCGCGCGGGAGGCGCAGTTGCCGAGGCGGGCCTGGATGTGGCTGCGGAAGGCGTCGTAGGTCATCGCGCCGTAGAAGAAGGCGTAGTAGTGGAAGGACAGCAGCGTCGAGTTGAAGCGGCTGTCGTTGCAGATGTCGCGCAGGTCCTGGCTGAAGCCGGTGCCGCCGATCAGCACCCGGCCGGGCACCGCCGAGTAGTGGTAGGTGAGCCAGTTCGCCGCGACGTTGCGCCACTCGGCCGAGCTGTAGCCGTGCGGCTCGTTCATCGGCTCGAAGTAGACGTTGGTGTTCGTGCCGTACGTGTTGGTCACGGTGGACCACATCGCGTTCCACGCGGCGAGGTTCGTGATCCTGCCGCCGGAGGCGGCGCCGTCCTCCCAGTAGGCGAGGATGACCTTGAAGCCGCGAGCGGTGGCCGCGTCGATGGCGCCTCGGTACGCCTCCCACCAGGCCGTCCCCACCGTGTGGGTGTTGATGGGCAGCCGGACGGTGTTGACCCCCATGGTGGACGCCATGTCGTCGTAGAGGGCATTGGCCTTGGCCCGCACCGTCGCGTTGCTGTCGGACGAGCTGAGGCCCTGCACGACGAGTGGGCTGGTCTTGAAGTTGTCACCCAACATGGCCCAGTTCATGCCTCGGAACTGGTTGGTGGCGGCGGTGGCCGGCGACGACGCGACGACGACGATGCCAGCCATCGCCGTCAGCGCGGCCACCAGGGCGGAGAGCACCCGTCGATGTAGTGCCACAGTCGGAACTCCTTGAAGAAGGACCAGGTTCAGCTGGTCACACGGAAGGTGGCGTCGGCACGGCTCTGCGCGTCGGACACCGGGTCGAGCCGGAGCAGATAGCTGTAGTGCCGGAGGTAGCGGTCCGGGTGGCTGTAGGACTGGAACGACGTCCACGAGGAGTTGGCGAGGCCGGCGACCTGCCGGAAGGTGGCGTCGCCCGCGAAGGTGGCGGTGCCGTCGTTGGCTTCCAACCGGAAGTCGAACCCGTAGTGGCGCAGGTAGTAGCCCGGGTAGTTGACCGACTGGATGGAGACTGTGCCGGAGCCGACCAGCCCGGGCACCACCCGCCACTGGCCGTCCTGGGCGGGGCTGACGTTCGGGTCGATGCGGACGTCGTAGTCGTAGTGCCGCACGTACCGGTCCTGGAAGTTGTACGACTGGATCCGGTTGACCGCGGTGGCGGGCCAGCGGGCGAGCACCCGGTTCTGTTCGGCAGCGGTCAGGTTGAGAATCGAACCGTGCCGTTTCTTGGTGCCGCCCATGGCGTACGAGCCGGACGCCGGGAGCCGGTAGCTGCCCGGGCTCGACGGGTCGGTGGTCAGGACCGGCAGGTACCCACGTCCGCTGGAGTACTGGTCAAGGTAGAGGACCCACTCGTTGCGGGTGTTCATCTTCATCCACATCGGGCCCTCGACCTGCGCCCCGGTCAGCCCGATGCCGGAGAGGTTTCCGAGGCTGGTCCAGGTGCCGAGAATGGAGTTACTGCCTTCGATGGCAATCTGGCCGTCCCGGGAGGCCCGGACGTAGCGGTAGGCGCCGACTCCGGCCGGCACCTCGACGATCTGAGTGTCGATGATCTCCTGGTTTCCCGGCCGGTTCACGAAGACCTGCGGGGTGGTGACGCTGCGGAAGTTCGCCGTGCGCGCGTAGTAGATGCGGTGCTTGGTCGCGCCGTTGAGCGGGACGTTCGTCGCCCAGTAGAGGACGTAGTCGCCGGTGGCCGGGTTCCAGATCGCCTCCGGAGCCCAGGCGTTGCGTCCGTCTGGGATCGCGCCGGCGACGTTCAGCAGCCACGGTGCCGACCAGTTGACCAGGTCGGTGGACTCCCACACGACGAGGTTGCGGCTGCCGTTGTTGATCGCGGTCGACCAGTCCTGACCGCAGCCGATGCACAGGTCGGTGGCGATGATCCAGTACCGGTCGCCGGCCGGCGAGCGGACCAGGGCGGGGTCGCGGACGCCGCGGGTGCCGACGGTGGACCGCAGCACGAGCCCACCGTTGTTGAGGTCGGTCCAGCGTAGGCCGTCGGTGCTGTGGGCGAGGTAGATCTGCTGGTCGGTGGACGACTCACCGGTGAAGTGCGCCATCAGGTAGCCGACTGTCGGGTCGAGCGCGGCCGCCTCCTTCGGTGTAGCCGCCGACCAGGTGGTGAACAACAGGCTCGCGGCCACCGCAACCGCGCAGAGCCGGGCGAGGACTCTCGACATGTGTCTCTCTCCTTCGCGCAGGGACTTACCAGTCAGCTACAGCGTCGGTACGACGGGCCGGATGGTGCCGTCGGTGCTGAACTCCATCCGGTCGATGGCGGTCTCGCGGTTGGTGCCGTTGCCGGCCGGCACGGCGAAGCGGTGGTAGGCGATGTACCAGGTGTCGCTGCCGGGCGCCCGGACCACGGAGTGGTGACCGGTGCCCTTTATGCCGACGTCGAGGCGCTTCTGCAGCACCACGCCGCGCCTGGTCCACGGCCCGAGGGGTGAGGAGCCGGTGGCGTAGGCGACCCGGTAGTCCTCGCTGCGCGTGTCGTTCTCCGACCACATGAAGTAGTACAGACCGTTGCGCTTGAACACGAACGGCGCCTCGTTGTAGCCCGACGGAGTGACGACCCGCGTCTGCGCCGCGTCGAAGGAGACCATGTCGGCGTTCAACCGCACCGCCCGCGCGACGCCCTGCCCCCAGTACAGATAGGACTGCCCGTCGTCGTCGGTGAACACCATGGGGTCGATCGTCTGCCCGCCGGAGAACTGGTCGCTGCGGATGAGCGGTCGTCCGAGCGCGTCACGGAAGGGCCCGGTGGGGCTGTCGGCCACCGCCACGCCTAGCTGTTTGGCCGTGTTGCCGCTGGCCGGGCCACCGCTGAAGTACAGGTAGTAGCGGCCGTTGGCGCTGGCCACCGCCGGCGCCCAGGCCGAGTTGTCCGCCCAGGACACGTCCGGACCGTGGTCGAGGATGACGCCGTGGTCGGTCCAATTGACCAGATCGGTGGAGGAGAACGCCTTGTAGTAGGTGCCGGCCCAGCTCGCGTAGCCGTCGGTGGTCGGGTAGAGGTAGTAGCGGCCGTTGAACGCGGTGATGTGCGGGTCGGCGAAGAGACCCGGGATCACCGGTCCCTTGGTGGTCCTGGGGACCCAGGGCGCGACGAGGCGGAAGGCGCTGTCGGCACGGAACGCGGCCGTGTCCTGGTAGGCGTCGAGCCAGAGCGCGAAGTCGCGGTGCCGGATCCGCCGGCTCGGGTAGTTGTACGAGACGAGCGCTACCGATCCGCTGACCGAGCCCTCCACGGCGCAGAAGGTGGCGTCGGCCCGGAACGCCGCGTCGCCGGTGTTCGGGTCGACCCGGAGCCGGTAGTCGCGGTGCCGCAGGAACATGCCTGTCCTGGTCTGGAACGAGTAGCAGGTCGGCGACGCCAGGCCGTTGACCACGGTGAAGGTGGCATCGAGCTTGGTCTGGTTGGCGCTGCTGGAGGTCACCGGGTCGAGTTGACCGAGATAGTCGATGTGCCGCACGTACCGTCCGGCCTGGTTGACCGCCTCCAGCGAGACGGCGCCGGTCGGCAGCGTGGCGGCATGCGCCGGCCCGTCGGCCACCACCACGACAGCCGCGGCGGCCACGGCGGAGAGCACGAGGAGGGCACGTAGACGGACGGTCGATGCTTCCGACAGCGATGCCGCTGTCATACGCCGTGGAACCACGCCCCGACCCCTCTCGGCAAGATCATCTATGTTAGCGTTAACAGGTGCGGGTCGTGTCCTAGCTCAGGATTTAGCGGTTCGGCAGTGGGGGACATGCCCGCACGGACACCATTGGCGCGTCAAGCGGCTACAGGCACAATGTGTTCGGTTCGTTAAGTTCGCGTTGCGGACAAGTGTTAGCGATCGCATCGACCAGTGTCAAGGGATCGACCATGGCCGCTCCCCCGCGACCCCCGTCACGCTCGACCCGCATCGTGCGGACCTTGATCGCTGAACACCTCACGCACCTGCATGAGCGCGAATCCGAGCAGGTTGAGCCCTCGCCAACAGCCGGGTTCGCCGGCAGCCGGATCGTCGCGGTCCAGGCCGATACCCCAGATCCGGTCGAGCGGGCTGGCCTCCACCAGGACTCGCGGCCCGGTAGCCAGCAGAAAAGCCCGGAGCGCGGGATGCTGGTCGAACTTCGCAAGGTTGCCGGCCACCACGATCGCGAAGCGGTGTTCGCTCCAGGTCTGCTGATCGAAACCCGCGACGCGCCCTCCCAGCGCCTTGGCGGCGTGGGGATGCGGCGCGGCAAGGATCTGTTCCGCCATCGCGCGGTCGCCGAACAGGGTGGCCTTGCGCCACATCATGTAGTGCTCCGCAGTGGCGAACCGCATGCCATCGACGGTGAACGGCGCCGGCCACCACTGGCTCAGGCAGCCTGGGCCGACACCCCCGTCGCGCTCGGGCTGGTGCCCCCAGAAGAACAGGAACTTGACCCGATGACCCTGCGCCTGCGCGGCGGCCAGATCCGCGACGCTACGAACCGATGCCAGCATGATGGCGAGTCTGCGGCACCGGCGCTCCGCGTACCCCGCATTTTGACCGCCAACGAGGTGCTCGCGGCCGCCGCGTCGCCAGACCAGCAACCAGAATCTGGTTGCCTGTCGCCGGTGTCGCGCCGAAGATCAGTCGATGTCCAGTGACCGGGCGGCCCCCGACTTCTCGATCAAGCCGAGTCTCACCGGTGAGCGGGTGATCCTGCGTCCCTTCGTCGACGACGACCTGGACACCTTCCGGGCGGCGGTGGCCGACCCCGAGGTGGCCCGGCTGACCGGCAGCCCGGCCGACGATGCTCCCGACGAGGAGCGGATGCGTTCCTGGTACGGCAGCCGCAACGCGCAGACCGACCGACTCGACCTGGCGGTCGTGGACCGCGCCACCGGGGCCTGCGTCGGCGAGGTGGTCCTCAACGACTGGGACCCCGTCAACCGGAACTGCAACTTCCGCACGCTGCTCACCGCCGCCGGCCGCGACCGTGGCCTGGGCACCGAGGCGGTACGCCTGGTCGTCGGCCACGGCTTCGAGCGGCTCGGCCTGCACCGCATCTCGCTGGAGGTGTTCGCCTTCAACCCTCGGGCCCGCCGTGTGTACGAGAAGGTCGGCTTCGTCGCCGAGGGTGTGCTGCGCCAGGTACTGCGCGACGGCGAGGACTGGGTTGACGCCACGGTGATGTCGATCCTGGCGCCCGAGTGGGCGGCGCACCGGGGACATCCCGAGCGCCGGAAGTCGTAGCCGACGAAGGCCGAAGGCGTCAGCTCTGGATGGAGAACGTGGCGACGACACCGCTGTGGTCGGATCTGGTGGCACCGACGATGTCGTAATCGGTCATCCACATCAGCTGGTACTCGGGCAGCCGCTTCCAGAAGTAGACGTAGTCGATGTGCCGGTTGCCGTGCGTCCCGGTGCCCTTCTCGCCGTAGAGGTTGTAGTTGGAGCGCAGATTCGGCAGTTCGTTGGCCTCAAAGACCTGCCACGGGAACTTCGCGTACCCGTAGTTCCGGTCGGCGCTGAAGTCGACGTTGAGGTCTCCGCTCACGATGACCTGGCCCTCGTCCTGCTTGTCGACCGCCAGTTCCTTGAGACCCTGGAACTGCGCCTCGGCGCACCTGGTGCGCGGCAGGTCCTCCGGCCGCCCGGCGGTTTCGATGCTGGCCACCGCGTGGGCGTTGATGTGGGTCACGTTGCGGCCACTTGCCTTGTGCCGGTACTTGACCCAGTTGTTGTACCGCGCGGGCGGCACCTCGCCCGGACCGTTGGTGTCACAGACGAAAATCGAACCCTTGTCGAGTACGTCGAACATGCTCTTCTTGGCGATCAACGCCTCGCCGGCCTGGTTGGTTCCGCCCGGCGCGTACAACCACCAGCCGTTGTCAGCGGCCCAGCTCGTCAGGAACGCCTTGCGGGCACCGACCTCGTTGAGACCGACGAGGTCGGCCCTGGACGCGATCAGGTTCAGGTCGTGCGCGAAGTCGGCCTGGCTCAGCCCGTAGTAGATGTTCAGCGTGGCCGCCTTGAAGCCCACGCTCGCGGCAGTGGCCGGGGCCGCCGGGAGCAGGGCCGCCACCAGCGCGACCGCGCCCGCGAGAGCGCCCAGGGCGCGGGCCGACCAGTCCGTTGTCCTGCGCATCGATGTCCCCTCTACACGAGCCGCCGTCGGTGGCGGCCAACGCACACTATCGATTCGAGCCGACGCGAAGCCGAACATCCGGTGACGAAGCATCGACAGACCTGGGTCGACCGGTGCGGGGGCAACCAGTCTCCCAGTGGCAGTGGTGGAGCTACGCGAAGGTGAGGCCGTCGGACCGGGCGCGTTTGAGTTCGGAGAAAGCCCGGCAGCCGGCGAGCAGGCGAGCGCCGTCGAAGACGCGGACGGCCTCTTCGCCACGAGGGATCGAGGTCAGCACGGGGCCGAAGAAGGCCACGTCGTCGACGACGACCGTCGGGGTGCCGAGATCCTCGCCCACCAGTTGCTGTGCGTGGGCGGTGCTCGCCCGCATCTGCGGGTCGACGTCGCCGCGGTGGGCGGCGTCGGCCAGGTCGGCGGGGAGGTCGGCCTCGGCCAGGGCCAGCGGGACGACGGTGTCGAAGTCCTTGTCGCCGGCGTCGTGGATCCGGCGACCGAGCGCCGGGTACAGCCGTGCGAGGGCGGCGGAGCCGTGTTGTTCGGCTGCCGCGACGCACACCCTGGCCGGCCCCCACGCCCGGTCGTTGAATTCGCGGTACCAGGGCTCCAGGTCACGGTGCTCGTTGATCACCGCGAGGCTCATCACCTCGAACCGCAGAGTGAGCGGCCGCATCTTCGCGACCTCCATGAGCCAGCGGGAGGTGATCCAGGCGAACGGGCAGGACGGATCCACGTACGCCGTGACCACCGGAGCCGACGTTCGAGTCGAGTTGTCTTCCACGGAAGGCAAGTTATCTTCCCCGGAAGGTAAGATGCAACAGTGGATGACGACCGGATCGCCGACATCGTTGCTCAGTGGGGTCGCGAGCGACCAGACCTCGATCCCACCCCGTTGCTGATCATCGGTCGCATCCAACAGTTGGCCGCCGTACTCGATGCGGCCCTGCGGCCGCCGTTCGCCGCAGCCGACCTCGGCAACGGCGACTTCGACGTTCTCGCGGCGCTGCGCCGCGAGGGTGAGCCCTACACGCTCACGGCGGGCCAGCTGAGCCAACGGATGCTCGTGACCACCGGAGCCGTGACCAAGCGGGTGGACCGGCTGATCGCCCGCGGCCTCGTGTCGCGCTCGGTCTCCGCAGCCGACGCGCGCGGCAGGGTGGTCGGGTTGAGTCCGGCCGGCGTGGCGTTGACCGACCGGCTCATCGAGGAACATCTGGCCAACGAGGCGGCCATCCTTCGCGGCCTGACCGACAGCGACCGCAGAACCCTTGAGCGCCTACTGGCGGCGATGAATCGGACCCTGGGCTCCGGAGATTTTGAACCCGAGGGCGGGGGCCAGGACCGGTGATGCCCTCGGTCGTGATCGGCCTGCCCTCGGACTACCATTCGGCCATGGACGACACCACCCGCGGCGTACGTATCAGACGCGGTGGCCTGGCCGACGCACCCGCCGTACTGGACATGCTCGACTCCGCGGTGGTCTGGATGAATGACCGCGGCAACACCGAGCAGTGGGGCACGACGCTGTTCTCGGAGAAGCCCGAAAGGGCCGAACAGATCGATCGGTACATGACCGAGAACCTCCCGTACATCGCCGAAGTGGACGGGGCGCCGGCCGCAGCCCTGGTGTTGGACTCCGGGCCCGATCCGCGGGCACCGATCGCGCCCGCGGAAGAGCCCGAGCGGTACGTTCGCCTCCTGGTCTCCGATCGACGATTCGCCGGCCAGAAGCTCGGTTCGGTCCTGTTGACACACGCCGTCGAGGAAACCCGGCGGGCCGGCGTGCGGTTGCTACGGGTCGACTGCTGGGCGGGCGGCGGTGGCGAGCTGGTGGCGTACTACGAGCGCCACGGGTTCACTCCCACCGAAACCTTCCTGGCCGGGTCCTGGCCGGGGCAGGTGCTGGCCCAGCGGGTCGATTGAGCCGCACAATCAGGTCAGTCCCCTCAGTCATCTCGCACGACCGGCTCCAGGACGCCCGACGATGCTCGCCGGGTCCTCATCAGGAAGCCGCTGGAGTGCACGCATGGCGCAAGATGGATGCGTGATCGGTGACCGGTGGGGCGTGACTACCAGCGAGACGTTGCGCACCTATCCCTGCGACGACTTCGTCGTCTCACCCACTCTTCAGGCGTGGCGCGGAGTACGGGTCGACGTGCCCGCCGCAGCGGTGTGGCCGTGGGTAGCCCAACTGAGACTCGCTCCGTACTCGTACGACTGGATCGACAACCTCGGCCACCGCTCGCCTCGACAGCTGGAAGGCCTACCCGCGCCCCAGGTCGGAGAGGCTTTCACAACCGCTGGCGGACGAAAGTTGGGCAGGATCGTCTCGGTCGACCCCGGCAGGCAGCTGACGAGCACCATCATGGGTGCCTTTATGTCCTACGTCCTCGTGCCTCAGGAGCACCACACGACGCGCTTGCTACTCAAGGTCGTCATGCAGACGACCCGCTGGGCCGCACCCGGGCTGTCCGTCGGCGACCTGATCATGGCTCGACGACAGTTGCTCAACCTGAAGAAGCTCGCCGAGCGCAATGGGCCAAGTCGTTGAACCGGGCCATCAGGTACCTCCTGGTCGACGCGTCCAAGGACAGCAGGCCAATTGTTCAACGACTTGGGCGGCATGGAGTCCGACCACCTGAGTGGGAAACTCAAGCACTGCGGCGTGCGCGGATGTCGCCCCTTTGTTTGGGGCGGTTGGCATCAGCTGGGTATTGCTGGGGACAGTGCCCAATCCGGCGTAGGTGTCCGCCTCGTGCCGGGTTTCACGCACGAGAAGGTTCCGAACGATCGGGATCTGGTCAGCGCTGACGCGCAGGCCGTAGGCCGCCAGGTGTTCCTCGGCGTCCCGCTCGTACTGGTCGTGGATGTCCATCCCCACGGGCCCTGTGTGGCTACCCGCTGGTGGATTCCAGCTGATCGAAGGCCATGCTCCACCAGGACTTCGGGTCGGCGAACGCGGACGAGTCGACGCCCATCAGCTCCTCGCGGACAGCGGCGGCGCGGGTGGCGCGAGCCCGACCGCCCGGGTCGGTCGCGATGAGCCCTCCGAGCCGGTAGAGAAACTCGACGAACGCGGCGAAGGTCGCGTTGACGGTCTCGAAGTTGGGGGTCTCCAGGTCCAGCAATACGACGGCTCCGGTCAGCGCGTCGAGGCAGAAGAGCAGCTGCGGGTCCTCGGGCGAGCTGCCGAGGACGATGTGGACGCGCGGGCTGGCCTCACCGATCTCGATCTTCAGCTTGGAGAACAACTCCATGCCGGTGACGTTGACGTCGACAGTGAACAGGATCGGCACGTCGACAGGGATGGCACCGAACGGTGGGAATACCTCTGGCGTCACCGGGCCGAGGACGTCGTCGAACCGGTCGAGCGGAAAGTAGATCATCCCCTCGGCGCCCCAGAGCGCCGTGAGTTCCTCGTGTGTTGCGGTCAATCGTCCGTCTCCTCGTCCTCGTCGCCAGGCGTGGTCAGGCCCTGCTCGTCGAGGAAGCCCCACCATTTGTCGTCGTCGTAGCCGACCTCGCCGTACCCGGCGCCGAAGACGTAGTAGGCGAGAAACGAGTCGAGGTCGGGCGCGACTTCGAAGAACGCCTCACGCATGAACCACTCGTCGGTGGTCTCCTCTGGGAAGTACCAGACCGCGCCGGTGTCGCGTCGGATCAGCAGCGGCTCTTCGCTCAGCGTGCCGAAGACCAGCCACTCGGCGGGTTCGTCGGCGACGCCGGTGAACTCGGGCATCAGCTCGATGTAATACTGGAGGTCGTCGAGTAGGTCAGTTCCGCGAAGGTCGAACGCGCCAGCCCGCAGGCCGTTGGCGGTCTCCAACAGCTCCCGGACCGACTGCGGCAGACCGGCGGGAATCTGGTCGACCGGAGCGCCCTCGTCGATCTGGGCCCACACCAGCGTCGCCGGCTGGTCTGCCTCCAGGTCGGTGCGTAGCTCCGCGATGAGCTCCCGCAGCTCGGGGTTCAATCCACTACCTCTATCCGGATCGGGGTGCCATCGGGCAGCTTCCTGATCTGTTGCCAGATTTGCCGGCCGACATCCTCGTTTGTTGTGCCGTGTAGGAGCTTCAGATTACTAACGTCGTCGGGACCGCCGAGTTGCAGCTCCCACACATGGTCGGGCTGCTGTTTGCTGAGCCGCTTGACGAGGCTCGCCGTCATCTTCTTGTCGTGGGGCCAGTACTTGTCGAAGATCTTCTGCCGGATGCGATCCTTGTAACCATCCGTGATGGTGCGGTCCCGGGCGACCGGGTTCGCCTGCTTGAACAGCTTGCCCTCGTCGCTGAGCTTTTTCAGCGCGTTCATCTTCCGGTCGAACTGGGCGCGCGCGTAGGTCGACTTGCGCTGCACCTTGATCGTGACCTCGGGCAGGTCGTTGTTGCGCACAACCGGCTTGGCGGCGGCCTTCTGCACCGCCGCGCGGACAATCTTGCCACCCTTCGGCTTGCCCTCGTCGCCGCGTCGTTTCGAGCTCTTCGGCGCCCTGCTAGGCATCGAGAAGCTCCTGGATCACCTGGTCGATCAGCAGGCCGACGATCTCCCGCGTGATCATCTGGAAGATCGGGATCTCGGCCAGCGACGCGCCGAACGTGACGACGGCGGTGGCGATCGCCTGAGCCACCGCGAACGCGAGGATCGCCAACTGCACGATCACTTGGATCTTCAGCGCGAGCACGATCGCGGCAGTGATGATCAGCCCGGTGCCGATCAGCATCGCGGCCTGGGAGTAGTCCGGCAGCGTTGCGGGACCGCTCTCCGGGTTGGACCACCACTTCTGGAACGCCTGGATCGACTCGCCCTGGTGCTGCGACAAGATCGCCGCCGCAGCCGAGCCGGCCTCCCCGGAGGCGCCGGCGACCGTGCCGGAGAAGTCCAGCCAGGCCTGGCCCATCTCGAACAGCTTCTCCTCGTCGGCCTCGGGCCAGGTGTAGCCGATCCAGCCGAGGGCCGTGATCAGCTCACCCGGCAGTTGGAGTCCCATGTCGTCACCCCAGCATTCCCTGGATGTCCCGCAGCGCGCCTGCGGAGGCTTCCTCGACCAAATCGAAGTTGTCGGCCATCTGCGTCAGGTCGCTGCCGGCCGAGCCGATCTCCTCGGCGGCCACGCCGATGCAGTCCAGGACCCAGGTGGCGGTCTCCGTGTACGCGATGCCGATCAGCGAGCCGATGTCGTCGGCGCCCCACGGCTCGCCGTACCCCTGCATCTTCGCCTCGAAGCTCTCCAACTGCCCGATGAAGCGTTCGGCGGCGCCGATGACCTCGTCGCCGCCGGAACGCAGCAGCGCGGGCTCGACCTCGAAGCCGTTCATCGGGGACCTCCTCGGGCCATTCGCTCCTGCGCGTCCGTGAGCGCCTGGAGGAACGCACCGAGCCGCGGCACGGCCGTGTCACGAACCTGTTCCAGCTGCTCGGTGAGCTGCGAGAGATCGCCGGAGGCCACCGATGGGCCGCCGCCGCGCATCGAGTCGATCGCCGCGTTCACGGCCGCGATCACGTGGTCGCAGACCTCGGCCGAGCCGAGCCGCATCATCCGTGGGTCCAGCGTCAGCGACGCCAGCCGGCCGTCAGCGCCAAACTCGGCACGGACCTGCCCCTCGGCGGACTCACCGACCCGACGCAGGCGCGCGGCCTCCTCGTCCTCCGGCGCAGTGCCGGCGGCGCGCAACGCGCCAACCGTCGCGTCCAGCATGCGAGCGAACTCCCCGCTCGCCGGCTCATTCACCGACATGCGCCCTCCATCGATCGCTTCCGAGACAGTGGAAAGCGTAGTCAGATCCGGCAAATAGTGTGGTCCCGCCAGGCAGACGTTCCATCGAGGATCGTCGAAGGCTGCGAGCCGTCCGCCGACCTGGGAGACGACGGGTACGCCCAGCGCCCTCGAACCACGCCGCGGGCATCTCCAGCGACACGGACACCTACGCCACATCGGAGAGGATGCCCTGGTGGAATCCAACACCTTGCACTGGGCGTCGAGGCGCTACCTGACGCAGCGGTACGACGAGCTGCGGAGTGGGTACCGCCAACTGCCCAACGATGGCCGCCACGCCGATGGGTACCACTACACCACGGAGGCAAAGCGAATCTTTCCCCGCTACAACGTGGTGGCAGCCATTCTCACGGAGGTTGAGCGCCTCGACCCGGACCACCTCCCCGGCATCGACGTGGTGACTCACGACCTCCTCGCCGCTGCCGATAGTGCGAACTCTCCGTTCACCACGTCAACGCAGGACGAGGTGAAGGCAGACGCCATCGCTGACGAGCGTCGACTGTTCGCTGCGAACGTGCAGCGGTGGTTGGCGCAGCCCAACCTCAGCGTCGACCCGCTCCCGTACCGTCGTGTGCTGACGTCTGAGGAGTCGTCAGCCTGGCGCACGTCGCTGCGGCAACGATGGGGTGTGCAGGACGGCTGCTGGCACCCCCTGTTGAGCGGCGAGGTTCCGCACGACGTGCTGGTGCTGACCGGGGATTCGATGTGGGAGGACGACGGCGTTGACCAGGTCCGCCGGGTGCTGCGAGAGCTGGGCCGACGTCGGGTGGTCGAGTTGAGTGAGGACGGCGCCGACCACCTGCTGGATGTCGAGATCTTTGCCCCGAGGTACACCGGACCCGAAGGGCTCTGGAGCGACGAGCATCACGACTGGATCGCCTACGCGTCCCACGAGGGGACAGTGGCCTTCGGCGGCGCGCTCTCCAACGGTCTCGCGACAACCTGGCCCGCTGTCCACAGTTGGCGATGGCCCGGCTGGCACGAGTTGAGCCATTGAGAGCCTACGTAGTTCCTGGTGCAGCCAAGAGACACCGTCGTCGCCGTCTCGACAACGGGCGCTCCAGAAGTCAGGCCGGCGTTGCGCCGGCGGCGGTACTGGCGAAGCGGCGGGCCAGGTGGGCGAAGGCGTCGACAAGCTCGGCGGGGCTGACAACTTCGATTTCGGTGTCGAACCGGGCCATGGCGGCGGCCAGGCTGGGCCAGGACCAGGAGCCGAGGGTGAGCCGGCAGCGGTCCGAACCGAGGTCCTCGACGGTCCCGTCGCGGGTGTAGAGGGCCACGGTGGCGGCCGGCAGGTCGAGGATCGCGGTGCCCTGGCAGGGCCAGGCGATGACGCCGTCGTCGGCGCCGCGGAACCTGCCGGTGATGAAGGTGGTCACGTCGCCGCCGGGCAGTTCCCTGGGCGTGAAGCGGGGTCCGTTCGGGATGCGCAGGGTGATCCGGTCGGCGCGGAAGGTACGCCAGGCTGACCGGTCGAGGTCCCACGCGACGAGGTACCAGCGTCCGTCCCAGGTGATGAGGCGGTGCGGCTCGACGCGGCGCGGGGGCTTGTCGACGGTCCCGGCGCCGTAGCCGAAGCGGAGGGTCTCGTGGGCCTGCACGGCCGAGCTGATCGCCAGGAGCACGTCGTCGTCGATCGGGGCGGCCGGTCGGGTGACGGGCCGTTCGACGGCGGTGACCTGGAGGGCGTTGATGCGGTGCCGGAGCCGGGACGGCATGACCTGCCGGATCGTGGTCAAGGCGCGTGCTGCCGCTTCGCCGGTGCTGTCGCCCAGGGTGGTGGCGGCGATCTGCAAAGCGAGGGTGAGGGCGACGGCCTGCTCGTCGTCGAAGAGCAGAGGCGGTAGCTCGGTGCCGGCGCCGAGCCGGTAGCCACCGTCGGGACCCTTGACGGCCGAGATGGGGTAGCCGAGCTCGCGCAGCCGGTCGATGTCGCGGCGCACCGTCCGCAGGCTGATGTCGAGCCGCTCGGCCAGGAGGGTGCCCGGCCAGTCGCGGCGCGTCTGGAGCAGCGACAACAGGGCCAACAGTCGACCAGAGGTTTTCGGCACGATGATGAACCTATCCGCAGTAGGTGACACAACCTGTCACCTACGTCGTCGACCCTTGGTGCTGACGCCGGTCGGACACCGTGACCGGAAACAACTTTTCACCAGGAGTCTTGATGAGCATCACCACCACCGCCCACCTCAACTTCCGGGGCGACACCCGCGAGGCGCTGGAGTTCTACCACTCGGTGTTCGGCGGCGAGATCATGGTGATCACGTACGGCGACTTCGGGATGCCGGCGGAACTGCCCGACGCCGGCAAGGCCGTCTGGGGCCAGGTCGCCACCGACGACGGATTCCGCGTCATGGCCTACGACGTGCCCAGCCAGGCCGCCGCCGGCATCGCCCCGCCACCCTTCACGCGGCGCGAGAACGGCATGACGCTGACCAGCGAGCCGTTCTTCCTGTCCGTCCGCGGCGAGAGCGTCGAAGAGGTCGGCGCGCTGTGGGAGAAGCTGGCCGATGGCGCCACCGTCGTCGAGGCGTACGGCCCGGCGCAGTGGGCACCGGCGTTCGGGATGCTGACCGACCGCTTCGGCATCACCTGGATCCTCGACGTGGCCACCCAGCACGCCGACGCCTGATCCTCGCCCGCCGACAACGGGATGGGGCCGCCGCAGCCCGACGGCCTCATCCCGCCACCCTGGGCGAACGTTGCCTCAGGCGGTCGCCAGGCGGACCATGAACTGGCAGCCGTCGGGGGTGTTGCGCACCTCGACCCGACCGCCGTGTGCCTCCACCAGGCCGTGGACGATGGCCAGGCCGAGCCCTCCGGACGCCCCACCGTCGCCGGGGCCGGGCGTGCGGGCCGGTTCACCACGAAACGCGATGTCGAACAGCCGGGGAAGGTCGGCCGGGGGGATGCCGCCACAGGTGTCGGCGACCGACAGCCAGGCGTGGTCGTCCTCCCGGCCGGCTTCGATGCGTACGGTGCCGTCCTCCGGGGTGTAGCGGACCGCGTTGAGCAGCAGGTTGGCCACGACCCGAGCCAGCTCCGGTTCACTCGCGGCGACCGTGGGCCACCCCGACTCGCTGGCGATCAGCTTGATCCGGCGAGCGTTGGCCAGCGGGGTGGTGCTGGCCAGCGCGTCCGAGACCACCTCTCCGAGCGGCACCGCAGTCAACGACAACCGCAACGCTCCCGCGTTGATCCGGGACAGTTCGAACAGGTCGTCGACGAGTCGGGTCATCCGGTCGGTCTCCAGCCGGATCCGTCGGTGGTACTCGTCGACCGTGTCCGGATCGCGAACCACCCGGTCCTCCAGCGCCTCCGCCATGGCCCTCAGCCCGGCGAGCGGGGTCCGCAGGTCGTGGGAGACCCAGGCGACCAGGTCGCGCCGGCCCTTCTCCAGTTGCCGTTCCCGCTCCCGGGCCTGGTCGCGCCAGACCGCGGCGCGGGCCAGTCGCCGGCCGAAGTGCCCGCCGACGGCGAGGCTGACCACCGCTGCCGCCGCGACGGTGATCAGGACCACCTCAAGGTCGTGAGCGGAGAGGAACATCGCTTCCGCGACCGCCATCACCCCGACGGCGACGGCGACCACAGTGGTGGTGAGCAGCACGCTGAGGTGCACGGTGATCGAGCTGCGTCGAAGCGCGCGGAGCAGCACCGCGCCGGCGAGCCCGATGCCGAGTGCCGCGCCGAGGGCGATCGCGAAGATCAGGAGTACGTCACGCATGGGCCGGCTCGTAGCGGTAGCCGACGCCCCAGACGGTCACGATCCGCTGCGGATCGGCCGGGCTGGCCTCGATCTTCTCCCGCAGCCGGCGTACGTGCACTGTCACGGTGGAGTGGTCCCCGAAGTTCCAGCCCCAGACCTGCTCAAGAAGCTCGGCCCGGCCGAAGACCCGGGACGGGTGCCGCATGAGGTGGACGAGCAGGTCGAATTCGCGCAGCGTCAGCGCCAGATCCGCACCGGCGAGGCGGGCGGTTCGGGAGGCCGTGTGCACCACCAGATTGCCGTCGGTGAGCGCCTCCGGTCGCTCGGGTGGCGTCCCACCGCCGGCGCGACGGAGCACCGACCGGACCCGCAGCACCAGCTCCCGGGGCGAGAAGGGCTTGGTCAGGTAGTCGTCCGCGCCGAGTTGCAGCCCGAGGATCCGGTCGGACTCGTCGCCGCGCGCGGTGAGCATGACGATCGGTACGCCGTCCGGGCGTACCCGCAGCGCCCGGCACACCTCCAGGCCGCTGATCAGGGGCAGCATCAGGTCGAGCACGACCAGGTGTGGCGCCTGCCGCTCCACCGCCGCCAGCGCCGCCGCACCGTCCGCCGCGAGGCTCACCTGGAAGCCGTCGTTCTCGAGGTAACGACGGATGACGTCGCTCACGGTCTGATCGTCGTCGACCACCAGCACGCGCTGTGTCACGGACCTTCCCCGTTCCGCCCCGTCAACGTCTCCCCCAGATGTCCATCGGCCCAGCGTAGCCACGCACCGGGGTCCGCCAGCCCCGGCAAAACCTTGCGAGGTTCTTACGGCTGCGTGTGCGAACCCGCGCGGGCGTACGGGAGGTCATACGGTGACCGGAATGCGGATCCTTGTCACCGGTGCGGCCGGGTTCATCGGCTCACACGTCGCCGACCTGCTCGCCGACGACGGGCACGAGGTGGTGGCCGTGGACGCGCTCCTGCCGGAGGCGCACGGTGCGACAGCGCCGCCCTGGACCGAGCGGCACGACCTGGTGGTCGGTGACGTCCGGGACAGCGAGCTGCTGACCCGGCTACTGGCCGGGGTCGACGCGGTCTGCCATCAGGCAGCAATGGTCGGCCATGGCATCGACCCGGCCGACGCCCCCCGGTACGCCGCGCACAACGACCTCGGCACGGCCACCGTCCTCGCGGCGATGCACGCCACCGGGGTGCGCCGATTGGTGCTGGCCAGCTCGATGGTGGTCTACGGCGAGGGCCGCTACCACTGCCCCACCCACGGGATCGTCCGGCCTGCCGGCCGCCGGGCCGTCGACCTGACCGAGGGCCAGTACGAGCCGACCTGCCCTCGCTGCGACCAGACGCTCTCCCCCGGTCTCGTGCCCGAGGACGCGCCGCTGGAGCCGCACAGCACGTACGCCGCCACGAAGTTGGCGCAGGAACACCTCGCCGGCGCCTGGGCGCGGCAGACCGGCGGATCGGTGTGGGCTCTGCGGTATCACAACGTCTACGGTCCGCGAATGCCTCGTGACACCCCGTATTCTGGAGTCGCGTCGATCTTCCGGTCGGCCCTGGCCGCCGGACGACCGCCCAGGGTGCTGGAGGACGGCCGGCAACGGCGCGACTTCGTGCACGTGACCGACGTGGCCGCGGCCAACCTGCTGGCCCTCACGACACCGGCACCGGATCCCCTGACCCCGGTCAACGTCTGCTCGGGCGAGCCGCACACCGTCGGTGAGTTGGCCCACGAGCTGGCGTCGGCGATGGGCGGGCCGTCGCCGATCACGGTCGGGGGCGGTCGGGCGGCGGACGTACGGCACGTCGTGGCCGATCCGGCGCGCGCCGCCCGGGTGCTTGGTTTCACCGCCCGAGTCGGCTTCGCCGCTGGCATCGCCGACTTCACCACCGCGGTGATGCGGGATCCGGCATCGGTCACGACACCGTCCACAGTAGGTGATTGACGGCGAGGGCCGTGGCGGCCTGGGCGGCCAACCACCACCGTCGGTGACCGTGTGGCAGGTGCGCGGTGGCGGCCAGCAGCCAGACGGCGAACGGTAGCCAGATCCGCTCGACCTCGGCCTTGCTGAGCCCGGACAGGTCCGCCGCGAGCACGGCCGCCGTCGCCGCGACGGGCAACCACACAGTGGGCCCGGCGCTGGCGATCCGCTGCCGGACGGTTGCCGCGAGCGGTGGTTGCGGTGCCCGGATCGACGCGGCGGCCACCGCCCGTCGCAGCGCCGGCCCGACCACCGGGCCGGCCGAGAGCAGCAGGGCGGCGAGATTCGCCCAGACCCAGAAACCGTACGGACGATCCGCCGCCCAGCCCTGGTAGTAACGACGTGCCACCAGGTGGTAGCCGTCCAGCCACCAGAAGCCGGCGAGGGTGAACACGGCGACGACCGCCGCGACCGCCGTCGCCGCGACCAGGAGCACGCCGAGGCGGTTCCGCGCCCGGAGCAACACCACTGTCAACGCGAGCAACCCGACCAGGACGAACCCGTACGACAGGTAGAGCGCGAAGCCGAGGAGCAACCCGCCCAGCGCTGCCCCTGGTCTGCCACCCACCGCCAGCAGCGCCAGCCCGGCCGCGACCACCGCGGCGAAGATCCCGTCCGCGGACGCGCCCACCCAGACCGCCCCCGGGAAGAGCACCAGGAACGGCCACACCGCCCGGGCCGCGTCCTCGGCGCCGAGTGCTCGCAACGTCGCCGGAACCGACACCGACACCGTGGCGCCGATCAACACGCAGGCGAGCCCGGCGGCGGTCCCGCCGCCCAGTCCGATCCGCTCCAGCCAGACGAAGAAGAGCAACGCTCCCGGCGGGTGAGCGGCGGCGTGGGTGGACCACGAATCGGGCTGGAAGTCGAGAATCCGGTCGGCGTAGCCGGACAGCATGATGCCGACGTCCGTCACCCGGGGCACCTCGTGCAGGTACTCGGCCTGCACGGTGAGCCGCTCGGTCAACCCCGCGGACCAACCGTCGACCAGGGCCAGCGACAGCGTCCAGAGCAGCGAGGCGAGATAGCCGACCGCCAGCAGCCGCGGCCACGACGTGTCGGTTGCCCAGCGTGCGCCCCGCCAGACGAACAGCGCCGCGACGAGCAGCGCGGCGGGGGTGCCGGGCCCCAGATGCGGCCGCCAACTCGCGTAGAGCGGCGCCGCGTCGGCGTGCAGCCGGACGCCCTGACGGTTGAGCAGGGCGCCGACGGCGACGGCAACGCCGAGCAGGGCCACCTCGGCTCCGAGGACGATCAGGTCGGCGGACCGGGGTCGTCCCGGCCGGGTCATCTTGGTCATGGTGACGGCCGACGCTACGACCTCCGACCAGGGATTCGACGGCCAGACGGTGAGACGTCAGCGAGTCGTAAGATCCGTTGCCGTGTAAGCGATTCGTAAGGACGAACAGCAGTCCTGACGGCCAGTGGCGGGCCTAGCGTCGCCGGTATGCACACAACGATCGACGTGGTGCTGCCGTGTCTGGACGAGGCGGCCGCACTGCCTGCCGTACTGAGCGGGCTGCCGCCCGGCTACCGCGCCATCGTGGTCGACAACGGCTCCACCGATGGTTCACCGGTCGTCGCGGCCGAGTACGGGGCCCGGGTCGTCCACGAGCCGCGACGCGGGTACGGCGCGGCCGTGCACGCCGGCCTGCTGGCAGCGGACGCCGACCTGGTCTGCGTGCTCGACGCGGACGGCTCGTTCAACCCGGCCGAGTTGCCCAGGCTCGTCGCGGCGGTGCTCGACGGTCGGGCTGATCTCGCCGTCGGCCGACGTCGGCCGGTCTCGGCGGATGCCTGGCCGTGGCATGCCCGCACCGGGAACGCCCTGGTCGCCGCCCTGCTGCGGCGTCGGGGTGCGCCGGTGTACGACATCAGCCCGATCCGGGTGGCCCGCCGGGCGGCGCTGCTGGGCCTCGGTGTCAACGACCGCGCGTTCGGCTACCCCCTGGAGCTGCTGCTCCGCGCGGCCGGAGCGGGCTGGCGGATTCTCGAACTGGACGTCGCGTACGCGCCCCGGGCCGCCGGCACCAGCTCGAAGGTCTCCGGGTCGGTCCGGGGCACGCTGCGGGCGACCCGGGACTTCGCCGGCGTGCTGCGCGCCGACGCCGGTGGTGGCCGGTGAACGTCCTGCTCCTGGTCGCGAAGGCACCGGTCCCCGGGCTGGCCAAGACCCGCCTCTGCCCGCCCGCTGATCCCACCCAGGCGGCCCGGATCGCGGCGGCGTCGCTGTTGGACACCCTCGCGGCGGTGCGCGCCACCGCCTCGACCATTCCCGTGTTGGCCCATACCGGTCTGTTCGCCGATGCCGAGTACGGCGCGGAATTGACCGCCGCGTTGGCCGGTTGGCACCTGCTTCCGCAGCGCGGGGACACGTTCGCCGACCGCCTCGCGAACGCCCACGCCGACACCGCTGAGGCGTTTCCCGGCCGGCCGGTGCTCCAGATCGGCATGGACACCCCGCAGATCCGGCCGGCCCTGCTCACCACCGCGCTGGAGCGGCTCGCCGAACACGAGGCGGTGTTCGGACCGGCGCTCGACGGCGGTTGGTGGGCACTCGGGTTCCGCGATCCGAGGTACGCGAGCGCGTTGCGCGATGTGCCCATGTCGACCGACGACACCGGTCGCCGCACCCTCGCCGCTCTCCGCGAGCACGGCGTACGCCCGGCGATCCTGCCCGTGCAGCGGGATGTCGACGACTGGTCGACGGCGCTGGCGGTCGCGGCCGACCTACCCGGCACCCGGTTCGCGGACGCCGTCGCATCGGTGGGCGGCCATCTGCTGAGCGGACGCCCCCGGTGAATTCGACGATCAGTCTCGACGGTTTCGATGTGGTGCTGGGCAGACTCGGCGGGTGGTCCGCCGACCATGACGCCTGCGGCACGCCGGTCGGCCCGAGGCCTGCGGCCGAACCCGACCATTGGTTGGTGCACACCGACGGGCGACGTGACCTCTTGCCGGTACGGCGCTGGCACGGCCCGCCCGAACCGGCGATCGAGTCCGTCGCCGCACGCTGCGCCGGGCCCACGATCGATCTCGGCTGCGGCCCCGGCCGGCTGACCAGGGCGCTCGCCCAGCGCGGCCTCGTCGCACTGGGGGTGGACATCTCCGCCGAGGCGGTACGTCTGACCCAGGGCCGGGGGGTGGTCGCCCTGCGACGGGACGTCTTCGAACCACTCCCCGGCGAGGGGAGATGGGCGCACGCGCTGCTCATCGACGGCAACATCGGCATCGGCGGCGACCCGGTCCGACTGCTGCGCCGGTGCGGCGCCCTGATCGCGGCCGACGGGACGCTGGTGGTCGAGGTGGAACCCCCGGGGGCCGGGCTGTGGCAGGGACAGGCGTACGTCCTGTCCGGATCGTCCGGCGATCGGGAACTGCGGGGGCCGGCGTTCCGATGGGCGCGGGTCGGGGCGGAGGCGGTGGCCCGTGCCGCCGCCACTGCCGGCCTGCGGGTCTCCGACCGTTTCCGGTTCGGTACGCGCTGGTTCGCCGAGTTGGCGCGCTCATGATCCGCCGGCCACGCATCCCCGCCCCCGAGGACTTCACCGCGCCCTCGCACTCACCGCTGGTCACCGCCCGGCTCGGCCTCTGGCTCGGGGTGGCGTTCGGGCTGTGTTTCGCCACCGGACTGCTCAGCCACTACATCCAGCACCCGCCGGGCTGGTTCACCTGGCCGACCCGACCGGTGAACCTGTACCGGGTCACCCAGGGCGTTCACGTGCTCTCCGGTGTCGCGGCGATCCCGTTGCTGCTGGCCAAGCTGTGGAGCGTCTACCCCCGGCTGTTTGTCCGTCCGCCAGTGCGCCACCCGATCCGGCTGTCCGCCCACGCCCTCGAGCGGATCTCCGTCCTGGTACTGGTCTGCGCCGCGTTCTTCGAACTGGTCACGGGCCTGTTCAACGTCGCCCAGTCGTACCCGTGGGGATTCTTCTTCCCGACGGCGCACTATGCGGTCGCCTGGCTGGTGGCGGGCGCGATGCTGCTGCACGTCGCGGTGAAGCTCCCGGTCGCCCGCACGGCGCTGAGCACGCCACTGCGGCGCCGCAGGGCAGTGCCGGCTGGGGCACCGGGGCCTGACGATCGAGACTCGTCCGAGCGACGCGCGTTCCTGCGTACCTCGGCGGGCGTCGCCGGCATCGCCGTGCTGGCCACCGCCGGGGTCACCGTGCCGTGGCTGCGTCGGGTGTCGCCGCTGGCGTGGCGGTCCGCGTCCGGGCCGCAGGGCGTACCGATCAACCGTACGGCGGCTGCCGCGCGCATCGCCGTTCCCCCGGACTGGCGACTGGAGATTGTCTGGCCGGGCGGGCGAAAGACGCTGTCCCTGGCCGAACTCGCGGCCCTGCCACACCGCACGGCAGAGCTGCCGATCGCCTGCGTCGAGGGCTGGAGCGTCTCGGCCGACTGGACCGGCGTGCCCGTCGTCGAGCTGCTTCGCTGGGCTGGCGCACCGACCGGCCGACCGGTTCGGATCACCTCTCTGGAGACCGACGGCCTGTACGCGGCGAGCACTCTGCCTGCGGCCCATGCCCGCGACCCGCTGACCCTGCTCGCCCTGCGGATCAACGGCGAGCAGCTGTCGCCCGACCACGGATACCCCTGCCGGCTCATCGCGCCGAGCCGGCCGGGCGTCCTCCAGACGAAGTGGGTGGCCCGGCTGGAGGTGCTGCGGTGAGAGCCGTCCGGCTGCTCCTGTTCGTGGTCGGTGCTTCGGCCACCGCGTACGGCGGTTGGTTGCTCCTCCCCCAGCTCGGCACCGCCCTCCCGTGGCTGATCGGCGGCCCGGTGCTGCACGACGTCCTGGTGGCACCGCTGGTCGGACTGGTCGGGCTGGTGCTGGGTCGGCTGGTGACGAACCGGTTGCGCCTGGCCTGGATCACCGCGGGTCTGCTGGCCAGCGTCACGTTGCTGCTGATCGCGGTGCCCCTGCTGTGGCGACCGCCCTCGGCACCTGCCAACCCGGGCCTACCGGACCGCAACTACCCGCTGGGGCTCACTGTCGGGCTGACTGTCCTCTGGGCCGCGATCGTGATCGTCCTGGTCGTCGCCACCACTGTCGACCGGCGCGTCGCGAACCGCCGAACCGACCGTCCCTGAGTCGGCCCCACCCGTTCTCCACTCGACGCCCAGGAGAGGTACCCATGTCAGCAGGAGGCATCAGCACGACCGATCGCCCGCCGATCGGCGTGATCGGCGGATCGGGCTTCTACGAGTTCCTCGACGACGTCGCCGAGGCCACCGTCGACACACCGTACGGACCGCCGAGCGACGCGCTGTCCGTCGGGAGTCTCGCCGGGCGGCCGGTGGTGTTCCTGCCCCGCCACGGACGCCGGCACACCCTCCCCCCACACCGCATCAACTACCGGGCCAACCTCTGGGCGCTGCGAGCACTCGGCGTCCGCCAGGTGCTCGCACCGGGCGCCGTGGGTGGCCTGCGACCGGAGCTGGGCCCGGGGACCCTCGTCGTACCGGACCAACTGGTGGACCGGACCAGCGGCCGGGAGCAGACCTACTACGACGGACAGCCACGCGCGGACGGGAAACCCTCCCAGGTCGTTCACGTGCCCTTCGCCGACCCCTACTGTCCGGTCGGACGAGCCACGGTCCTCGACGCCGCCCGATCCGCCGGTTGGCAGCCGGTCGACGGCGGAACCATGGTCGTCATCGAAGGGCCCCGATTCTCCACCCGTGCCGAATCGCGGTGGTACGGCCGGGAGGGCTGGTCGATCGTCGGCATGACCGGCCACCCGGAGGCGGTGTTGGCCCGCGAACTGGCACTGTGTTACACCGCGCTGTCCCTGGTGACCGACCTCGACTCGGGCGTCGAGGTTGGTCAGGGCGTGACCCAGCAGGAGGTGTTCACGGTCTTCGCCAAGAACATCGATCGCCTACGCCTCCTGCTCGGCGACGCGGTGAAGACGTTGCCGGAGGACCAGGGAGCCTGCCCGTGCGGACAGGCGCTGGCAGATACGGAGCGGTGACCGTCGTAAGAGTTCCGAAAGGGTTCGCGAACAGTTCGACGGCGACCGCGGCCGTACGCTGCGGGGGTGGGAAAACGGATGTTCCGGTCGTCGGTGGTCCGAGCCGGTCTCGCCTGTGCTGTCGTCGTGGCGATGCTGGCCCTCTACTGGTTCCAGCCGTGGAAACTGTTCACCGACACCTACGTCGACGAAGCGGTTCCCCGCGTAGCGACGACCTCGGCCGCCCCGGTCTCGGCGTCCGCGAGCCCGGCCCCCGCGGCCTCGGCGGTCACGCCCGCGGCGAACGAGATCCTGACCGCCGGCGAGTTCGTCACCCATGAGCACCGGACGACCGGCAGCGCCGAGATCCACCGGCTCGCCGACGGGCGCCACCAGCTCGTCATCCGAGACCTGAACACGTCGAACGGTCCGGACCTGCGGGTGTGGCTGACCGACCAACCGGTCATCCGGGGCACGGCCGGCTGGCGGGTGTTCGACGACGGCGAATGGGTCGAGCTGGCGAAGCTCAAGGGCAACAAGGGCAACCAGGTGTACGAGCTACCGGCGTCGGTGGAGCCAGGCGACTTCCGCAGCGTCTCCATCTGGTGCAAGCGGTTCGCGGTCTCCTTCGGCGCGGCAGATCTCACGAGCGCCTGACCGGCCCACCCAGGTTGCAACCTGCCGGACGCGGCATTGACATCCTTCACTGCGCGATCTAGCGTCGAAACGAATCGATTCGACGCCGAGCCAGGTGTTCCGGCACCGTTGGGCGAACGGTCACGTGGTGTTCGGGTGCACGGTGTGGCCACCATCGATTCGACGACCGACTGGTCCTGCGTGGGCGGCGAGACCAGTGGCGGAAACCTGTGTCGATGAGCCGGCCGGGCGCCGTCGGCACATCGCGTCTTCTGGGGTTCGTCCGCGGCGAACGTGGTCGATGGGGGTGACCGGCGGTGGCGCGTCGTGGCGGCGTGCGGGTTGCCGTGGACCCCTTTTCAACAAGTCCGTGCCGAGTGGCGGGAGCCCCTTCATGACAAGACGTAGACCCATCCTTGGATTGCTTGCGACGGCGGCGGCGGTCGTCGTGACCGTGAGCGCGGCGGCACTGGCGGGTGGCTTGAGCACCACCGCGTCAGCAGCGAACATCGGAGCGGCCGCAGCGACCGCCGGGTGCGGCAAGGCGCCCACGTTGACCAGCGGCCAACGGTCCATCCAGAGCAGCGGCCAGAACCGTAGTTACATCCTGAGAATTCCGGACAACTACGACAGGAACCACGCCTACCGCTTGATCTTCGGATTCCACTGGAACGGCGGCACCGCGAACGACGTCGACGGCGGTGGGTCCGACGGGGCGGCCTGGTCCTACTACGGGCTGCGGCAGCAGGCGAACAACAGCACCATCTTCGTCGCCCCCCAGGGCAACGGCAACGGCTGGGCCAACCCCGGCGGCCAGGACGTCACCTTCGTCGACGACATGATCAGGGTGATCGAGGCAGACCTCTGCGTCGAGACCACGCAACGTTTCGCGCTCGGCTTCAGCTACGGCGGCGGCATGAGCTACTCGCTGGCCTGTTCCCGACCAAGCGTCTTCCGCGCTGTCGCGGTCTACTCCGGCGGGCAACTCAGCGGGTGCGGCGGCGCCACCCAGCCGGTCGCGTACATGGGGATCCATGGCATCGGGGACTCGGTGCTCAACGTCTCCGCCGGACGGTCCCTGCGCGACACGTTCGTGCGGAACAACGGGTGCACCGCACAGAGCCCACCCGAGCCGAGGGCGGGCAGCCTGACCCACATCACCACCACCTACTCCGGCTGCCGGTCCGGCTATCCGGTGGTCTGGGCCGCCTTCGACGGCGGGCACACCCCCGGCCCGGTGGACGGCGGCGGGGACAGCGGAGCCAGGACCTGGACCAAGGGCGAGGTGTGGAGGTTCTTCACCCAGTTCGGTGGCAGCACCGACCCGACGACGCCGCCACCGACCACCCCGCCACCGAGCGGCACGTCGGCCCTGCGCAGCACGTCCTCCGGACGGTGCCTCGACGTCAACGGCGCCTCGCAGACCAACGGCGCGGCCGCGATCATCTGGGACTGCCACGGCCAGAGCAACCAGAGCTGGACCTCGACCGCCGCCCAGGAGCTGCGCGTCTTCGGCGGCAAGTGCCTCGACGTCAACGGCGCCGCCACCGCGAACGGCAGCTCGGTGATCATTTGGGACTGCAACGGCCAGTCCAACCAGAAGTGGCGGCTCAACACCGACGGCTCGATCACCGGAGTTGGTTCGGGCCGGTGCCTGGACATGGTCGGCAACGGCACGGCCAACGGCACGCGCGTCCAGATCTCGGACTGCACCGGCGCGGCCAACCAACGATGGAGCCGCAGCTGAGCCCGCCGAGGTTCCCGGGACGGGTACCGGCCCAACGGATGTTCCACCACCCACAAGGAGGCTCAACCGTGCCACTTCGCAAACTCTCCGCCCCCTGGCTGGGGGCAGCCATGGCGTTCATGGTTCTGATCGCCGTCGGAATGTACGTCCTCACGACCGTCGCACCAGCGGCGGCGGCCACCACTGCCGGCTGCGGCAAGGCGCCCGGACTGAACAGCGGCACCCACACCATCCAGAGCAGCGGAAAGAGCCGCAGCTTCATCCTTCGGCTGCCGGACAACTACAACAACACCTACGCCCACCGGCTGGCCTTCGGGTTCCACTGGTTGGGCGGCACCGCCAGCCAGGTCGCGGGCGGCGGCTCCGACGGAGCCGCGTGGGCCTACTACGGCATGCTCTCGCAGTCGAACAACACTACGATCTTCGTCGCCCCGCAGGGCCTCAACAACGGTTGGGGCAACTCCAACGGTGAAGACGTCACCTTCACCGACGACATGATCCGCATGATCGACAATGCTCTCTGCGTCGACACCACCCAACGTTTCTCGGTCGGGTTCAGCTACGGCGGCGCGATGAGCTACTCGTTGGCGTGTTCCCGGCCGACGGTGTTCCGGGCGGTCGCGGCAATCGCGGCGCCGGGGGCGATCAGCGGATGCAGTGGCGGCACCCAGCCCGTGGCGTACCTGGGGATTCACGGCATCAACGACAACATCCCGAGTGGACGGTCACTGCGTGACAGGTTCGTCCGCAACAACGGATGCGCCGCACAGAGCCCGCCCGAGCCGAGGGCTGGCAGCCTGACCCACATCACCACCGCGTACTCCTGCCAGCCCGGATACCCGGTGCTCTGGGCCGCGTTCGACGGCGGCCACCAGCAGGGCCCGGTGGACGGGTGCGCCGGCTGTGAGAGCGGCGCGCGCAGCTGGGTCAAGCAGGAGGTGTGGCGGTTCTTCACCCAGTTCGGGTCGGACGTGCCGCCCACCACTCCCCCGCCGACGACTCCACCGCCCGGCCAGCAGAACGTGCTGATCGCGGGTAGCCAGTCCGGCCGGTGCATCGACATTCCCAACTCCAGCACCGCCAACGGCGCCCGCCCGCAGCTGTGGGACTGTCACGGTGGCACCAACCAGCGCTGGACCTACACCGCCAACCGCACCCTGACCGTCTACGGCAACAAGTGCCTGGACGCCAGCGGCGCGGGCACCAGCAACGGCACCGCGGTCCTCACCTGGGACTGCAACGGTCAAGCCAACCAACAGTGGAACCTCAACTCCAACGGCACCATCACCAGCGCCCAATCGGGGCTGTGCCTCGACGCCGTCGCATCCGGCACGGCCAATGGGACGCAACTTCACCTCTGGGCGTGCCACGGCGGCGCCAACCAGCAGTGGAGCAGGCGCAACTAGTACCGCACCAGGCAACACCCGCCATGTCGGCGGCGCGCCGCTCGGGTCCTGTCCCGGGCGGCGCGTGGCCGTCAGGCCCCAGGCGCTCGTCGTCGCCGCCTGACAACCCGGGTATTCTGGCGGGCCTGTAGTTCACATCCGCGTACCGGATGTGACGAATCGGCGTCGAGCAACCGACGTTGGTCCCGGCTCCGCCCGGTTGGGGGTCCGTGCAGCGGTCCGCGTCACGCGGGCTGCCACCCGCGCGCCCACACCATCTCGATCTTCCATGTCCCGACGGGCGCGCCGGCCGTGAGGACCTGGTGCCATGACCCACTCGCCGACGGACCCCGCCGACGCCTTCGCCGAGCTCGGCCGGATCAAGCTCGGTGAGAACAGCCTCGACGACGTTCTGCTGCGCGTCGCGGAACTGGCCAAACGAGTGCTGCCCGTGCCGGTCGAGGTGTCGGTCACGCTGGTTCGCGGCGGGACCGGCCACACCGCGGCGTTCACTGACGAGCTGGCGCTCGACATGGACGAGCGACAGTACGCCCAGGGAAGCGGTCCGTGTCTGGCCGCCGCCACCGCCGGCGACATCCTTCCGGTGCCCGACCTCGCGGCGGAGGATCGCTGGCCCGACTGGGCCGAACGCGGCCGCAAGGCGGGACTCGGCAGTTCCGTCTCGGTCGGCATGCCGATCCAGGAGGCGGTCGTCGGCGCGCTCAACGTCTATGCCCGCACCCCGCACGCGTTCGACGACGACACGGTCGCCGTGCTGGAAACCTTCGCCGCGTACGCCGCTGTCGCCCTGGCCAACGCCCAACTCTACGAGAGCACCGCGAACCTCGCCCGCCAGATGCAGGATGCGATGGCCAGCCGCGCGGTCATCGAGCAGGCGAAGGGCATCATCATGGCTGAGCGCCGGTGCACCTCGAACGAAGCGTTCAACATCCTGGCCAAGGTGTCGCAGGACTCCAACCGCAAGCTCCGCGACGTGGCTCAGACCCTGGCGGACCGGGCAGCCGGAAAACCTCAGCGCTGACCAGAGCCGGGCGAGCGCGTCATCTCGTCCCCCTTGGGGGTTTTGCCTCGCCCCCTACCGCTCCCCCGAGGTGCTTCCACACACCCCTGCCCGCTACTCCTCCGGGACGCGCGGCCCAACCTCGCCCCGCCTCAGGTGCTCCGCGTTGCGGTCGGCCTCGCTGTCGGCGTTCGCGGCCCCGGAGCCGGGATCCGTCGTTCGGCGCCCCTCGGCGTCCTGATACACCGCGCCGGTCTCGAGGGCTCTCTCCTGCTGACTCTGCTCAGGCGTAGTCATAAGATTCCCACTACCCTGCGGCTCCACCAGCAAACGGTCTCGCCGGTGCTGCCCGGTCGGCCGGCCGCAGCAGTGGCGATGGCATCACGCGACGCAGAACTCGTTGCCCTCGGGGTCGAGCATGACGACGTGCCCGAGGACATCGCCGTACCACTCCTCGCGGACCACTGTCGCGCCGGCGGCAACCAGATCGGGCACTTTCTGCCGGATCAACCGGGCGCGCTCGGTCATGTCCCCGGAGGCCGGCCCGGCCACCCGGATATCGATGTGCATACGGTTCTTGGCGGACTTGCCCTCGGGGACCTTGAGGAAGCTGATGGCAGGGCCCTGGCCGTCCGGGTCGACGATGGACGCGTTGTCGGGCTCGTCGAAGCCGGGTTCCTTGACATAGCCGAGGGCCAACGCCCAGAAAGCAGCGATCCGCTGGGGATCGTCGGCATCACATCCCAGGGTCCAAAGAGTCGCCACCGCGCCAACGTACGTCAGCTATGACGCCCTGTCACCGACCTGATCGGGGCGTTGCCCGGCTGACACCCCGGGAGCGCGGGGAGACTGACCTGCCCGCGGTGGCCTAGTGGCCACGGAACGCCTCCTCCAGCCACCAGGAGCCGCGCGCGGCGCTGACCTTGGCGTCGATCACCAGCGGCCGGGTACGCGGACCAGCGAGCCAGTGGCGTACCGGTCCGAGATCGTCGACGGTCCGGACGGTCAACCCGTCGCAACCGTAACCACGGGCGATCGCGGCCAGGTCGGTCTCGGGGAAGGTGACCGTCTCCAACGGGTGCCCGTCCGGGCCGAAGTGGTGCACCTCCGCTCCGTACGCCGCGTCGTCGTAGATCACCACGAGCAGCGGTAGCGCCAGCCGGACGGCGGTGACCAGTTCGCTCGCGGACATGACGAAGCCACCGTCGCCGACCGCGGCGACGGTGAGCCGGTCCGGCCGGGCGACCGCCGCGCCGAGCGCACTGGCCAGACCGAGCCCGACCGACTGGAACGCCTGGGTGAAACAGAATCCGGCCACGTCCGGCACGTCGAGCCACATCGCCGGGTAGCCCATGAAGTTGCCCGAGTCGACCACCACCGTCCGGTCGGGCGGCAGCAGGTCGTCCAGGGCGGCCGAGAGCGTCCTCGGGTCGATCGTCGCGGGGGCGCCGGCCCGCGCCGCCGCACTCTCGTCCCGGTACGGGACTGTCCGCCACCGGCCGTGGTCGCGGATCCGTTGTGCCAGCTCCGGCGTGCGCCACCCGCCGGTCCCGGCGTCCCCGGGCCCGGTGGAGCCGACGCCCAGCCGAGCGAGCAGCGCCTCGGCGACCGCCGTCACCTCGCCGGTCACGGTCAGGTCGACTGGGCGGTTCACTCCGAACGCGGCCGGGTCGTGGTCGACCTGGACGACGACGGCGGAGGGCGGGATCAGTTCGCCGTGCCGGGTGGTCCACATGTTCAGCGTGCTGCCCCAGGCGACGACCAGGTCCGCCGCGCCGATCAGCTCGGCGGCGAGCGGGGTGGCGAAGCCGCCGGCCACGTCGAGGTTCCACGGGTTCCCGGCGAACAGCCCCTTCGCCGCGGCCGAGACGGCGAGCAGCGCGCCGCACGCGTCGGCGAGCCGGGTCAGCGGTTCCCGGGCCGCCCGGGCACCCCGACCGGCGATGAAGACCGGTCGACGTGCGGCCTGGAGCGCGGCCAGCAACAGCTCGACGTTCGGGACGCCGGCCGGGGTCGGCGCGGCCGCCGGGACCGGGCCGGACCACGGTTCGGTCACGGCTTCCTGCACCGTCAAGGGGAGGCCCAGCACCACCGTCGCACCCCGGGCGGCGGCCCGGTACGCCGCGCCCGCGTCCTCGGCCGCGTGCGTCGCGCGTACCCGGTGGAAGTCGGCCCCGACCGCGGCGGCGAGCGCCGGCAGGTCGATGAAGAAGTTCGACCGCGGCGCGGTCGCCTCCGGGGCCAGGACCACCATCGGGGTACGGCTCTTCGCGGCCTCGGTGAGGCCGGTAAGCGCGTTGGTGACGCCCGGACCCTGGTGCACCGAGAGCAGTCCCACGGTCCCGGCGGTGCGGGCGTACCCGTCGGCCATGCTCGCCGCGCCGCCCTCGTGGGCCGCCGCCACGAACCGGGCACCGGCCGCGACGAGCGCGTTCGTGACATGGAAGTTGCCACTGCCGACCACCCCGAAGACGTGCCGTGCGCCGTGTCCGTAGAGGGACCGCCCGACCACCTCGGCTACCCGCATCGGTGGCCCGGCCTACCGTTCGACAAGCGCGAGGACCCGACACGGGCTGCCGGACCCGGAGACGATCGGCAGCGGTCCGGCGATCACCACCGCGCCGGTGGCCGGCAACTGCGCCAGGTTACGGAGCTGAGTCAGGCCGTACTTGTCCTGGCCGAGGAGGAACGAGTGGCACGGGAACGGCGGATCGAACGAGTGCGCGGCGCCCGCGTCGGTCCCGACCGTCTCCACCCCGACGCCCTGGATCGGCGACTCCTCGGCCAGCCAGCGGGCGCACTCCACGGAGATGCCCGGGGTACGTCCGGCGTTGGCGTACCGTTCCGGGTCGTCGCCGTACGCGTCCCAGCCGGTGCGGTAGAGCAGCCAGCCGCCGGTGGGCAGGGCGCCGTGTTCCGCCTCCCACGCCTTGACGTGCTCGACCTCCAGCAGGAAGTCAGGGTTGGCGGCGGCGTCGGCGGCGTGGTCGATCACCACCGCCGGGGCGATCAACTGGCTCACCGGGACCTGCGACACGTCGGCGCCCTGTTGACCAGTGACCCAGTGCACCGGGGCGTCGAAGTGGGTGCCGGTGTGCTCGCCGGTGGAGAAGTTGTTCCAGTACCAGGCCGGACCACGGTCGTCGTACCGGCTGATCTCGCTGAGCTGAAACGGCCAGGTCTGGCCGAACTGCTCGGGCAGACCCAGGATCGGGGTCTGGTCCGAGAGCGGAGCGGTGAGGTCGACAACCTGGATCCGGCCGCTGGAAAGAGCGGCGACAAACTCCTGCAGCACCGTCATGCGGCGACGGTACACCCCCGTATCCGCTCCATGATGGACTCACGAACTGCGTGTGTCAGCGGCGTTGCACACCCCGCGGTTCGCGGCCGGCCAGACGGGTTCGGGCGGGCCGAACATCGAACCGTAGCGACACGCGTTGGTAAGGTTCGGTCTGTGTCGACACCGCAACCTCCTGGTGCGGTGCGGACCGCAGCTGAGTTCGTCGCCCGGCTGCGCGCACTGAAGTCGGCGTCCGGGCTCTCGTACCGGACGCTGGAGCGGAAGGCCCGGCGTGCCGGCGATCAGTTGCCGGCCAGCACCGTCGCGAGCGCGCTCAACCGACTCTCGCTGCCGTCCGAGGAAATCGTGGCCGCCCTGGTGCGGGCGTGCGGTAGCGACCCGGCGGTAGTGCAGGAATGGATCGACGCACGCCGTGCGCTGGTCCTGTGCGATCAACCGGCGGCGGTAGGGGTCGTACCCGGACCGGCTCCGGACCCGTCGGGTGCACCGCCGCCCTCTGGCGCCACAGCGCCGGGTTCCGAGGAACACGTCAGGCACCGCCTGGACGGGTCAGCCGGACGGCAGAGCGCCCCATTCCTGCTACCACCGGTGGTGTCGCCGTTCGTAGGGCGGGACGACGAGGTGGCCGAGGCCCGCCGGCTGCTCGACCCGGATGCCACGGCCCCGGTGACCCTGCTGGTCACCGGACCGGCTGGGGTCGGCAAGACGGCACTCGCGGTACGTCTCGGGCACCTGCTCGCCCCCCGGTTTCCGGATGGCCAGCTCTACATCGATCTACAGGGCTTCGGTGACGATCCGGCCGATCCCTTCACGGTCCTGGAAGCTTTCCTACGTGCGCTCGGCGTACGCAGCAGCGCGATGCCCCCTGACCTGACCAGCAGGATCCACCTCTACCGCACTCTGCTGGCGCAGCGCGAGATGCTCATCATCCTGGACAACGCGTTGACGACACGGCAGGTCAGCAATCTGCTGCCGAGCGGCAGACGGTGCGCCGCCATTGTCACCAGCCGGAGCACGCTGGCGGATCTGAGCAGCCGGCGCCTACCGCTGAACATCCTGGACTCCACGGCGGGGCTCGCGTTGCTACGGGAAATGTTGGGGCCGGGCCGTACCACCGCCGAGTCCGAGGCGGCCCGGTTCATCGTGGAGACCTGCGGCGGCCTGCCCCTCGCGGTGTGGGTGGCCGGAGCCCGCCTCGCCTCCCGACCGCACTGGCCGCTGGCCAAGGTCGCCCGAGCGCTCGCCGACGAGCAGCGCAGACTCGACGAGTTGGCCGTCGGCGACGTTGCCGTACGGGCCAGCCTCGAACTGACCTACCGAGGAATGTCCGCACCGGCACAGCAGTCCCTGCAACTGCTCAGTCTGCTGCCCGGACCGGACTTCGCCGGATGGGCGCTGGCCGCGCTGCTGGACACCAGCCTGCCCCACGCGGAGGCCATTCTCGATGACCTGGTCGAGGTACATCTGGCCGAGGTCGGTCCCATCGGCGCCACCGGTATCCGCTACCGGCTGCACGACCTGGTGCGGCTGCTCGGTCGGGAGAGGGCGGAACGGGAGATCTCCCGGGAGATCCGGGCGGCGGCGCTCGGCCGGCTTGTCGGTGTCAGCGTGTACCTCGCCGACCTTGCCGCGAACATCCTCAGCGCCGACTTCCACGGCATCACGCAGACAGAACTGATGTCCTGGCGGCTGCCAGCCTCGGACGCCGATCAGCTTCTCGTCGACCCAGTGGTCTGGTTCAACGACGAACGCAGGTTCCTCATCGCTGTGGTTCAGCAGGCGCTGGACGCCACCGAGGTCGCGCCCGCCGCCGGGCTGGCCACTTCGTTGACGACGTTCTTCCAGGTCGGCACCCATTTCGGCGATTGGGAACGACTCCAGGGCCGGGCACTCAAAGCCGCCCTGCACTCGGGTGATCGTCGCAGCGCCGCCAAGCTTCACCGCTGCCTGGGCGAACTCACCACCATCCTCGACCGCTACCCGGAGGCTCTGTACCACTTCGAGCAGGCCCTCCTGCTCGCCGACGGCCTGGGCCCCGCCTACCGGGCCAGCGCGACGGCCGGGCTGGCGTACGTCCACCGGCTGCTCGGCCAGTACGCGACGGCGGTGCGGCACTTCGAGCAAGCCGCCGCCCTCGCCCGCGCGACAGGCAACATCAACTGCCTCGTCTACGCGACGAACGGCATCGGCGTCATCGACCTCGAGCAGGGCCGGGTCGAGGCCGCCAGAGAGCGGTTCGAGGAATGCCTACGGTTGAGCCGATCCGCCAACTACCGCCCCGGCGAAGCGCAAGCCTTGCGGGCCCTGGGCCAGGCTCACCGATCGCTCCGTGACTATCCGGTCGCCGCCACCTGTTTCCGGCAGGCCGTATCGATCAGCGAAGACCTCGGGGACAGGCTCACCGCCACACACGCGACCTGTTGGCTCGGAGACCTTCTGGTACGACAGGGTGAGCACGCGGAAGGACGCCGCTTACTCGCGCGAAGCCTCTGGACCTACCGTGAGTTCGGCAACCTGTGGGGTGAGGCCGCTGTGCTGAACGCGCTCGCGGGCGCACAACTCGCGGCCGGCCGGCCTACCCTGGCCCGACGCCGAGCCGAGTCCGCCGTCAAGCTGTGGCGGCAGGTCGGCTCCCCGACCTGGCTGGCTACCGGCCTCGACACCCTGGCCGAAGCACACCGCATGGCGGGAGACATCGTGCTTGCCAACCGAATTCGGGACGAGGCAACGGCTACGCGGGCGATCCCCGACGGCACCGGCCCCGTCCCAGGTCCACCCACCATCGCGAGTTGGTGAACTTTCCCGCCAGCGGACCAGGTAGCCGCGACGCCGGCCGCGCAGGTAGCTGCGGCACGGCCAGCGCGTACGAACGTGTACGAACGGCGGACGCCTGTCGCCCGTACAAGTTCGTACAGGTCCGTACACCCAGCGACCGCTGACGATGCCTCCCGTCGTGCTCGAATCATTCCCGTCGACCTAACGGCACTCAGGACGACGTTCGAATGGATCGATCGGGTGCCGACACATTACGGGAGGAACAACAATGGGCCGAAAGCTACGAAGTGTTGTGGCCACGTTGCTCACCACAGCCGTCGCCGTTGTCGCCACCGCAACTCCGGCCGCCGCCGCCGATGGGAAGCAGCTCGCCACCGACGAGATCGGCCCCGGCCCGCTCGTCGACTGGGCCTGCACGAACAGCAGCGCCAACGCCTATGCGTGCTTCGCCCCGCACGGGGAGTGGTTCCGTATCGAGGACACCTGGGAGGACGGTTATCCCGTCGTCATCGACTGGCGGTTCTTCGACGACGAGGTGAGCCCTTACGGGGCGATCGTACGCGAGGGAAGAATCTGGCACACCGCCGGCTACTACGGCGGCCACCGCTACATGAACAAATCGTTCCCGGAGAGCCAGCCGGGCGTCACCCTCAAGACCGTGTTGTTCCGCGCCTGCTCGGGTAACTACCCGAGCAACAGCATCTCTTCTGCGAGCTGCTCCGAATGGGTCAGCGTAGGCACCTGATCTGCACCTGAAGGTGGCCCGTGTTGCAATGACATGGGCCACCACGCTTTCCGCTCAGGTTCCACTCTAAGGGGCCCAATTATGGCTGATGGTCGTTCCGGGGAGCGCGACGAGATGGCGCTACCCGCTCCCACCGATCACGAATCGTCGACGGCCTCTCCGACGTCGATCGTGCCGATAAGTCGCCGTACCGCACTCATCGGCGGCACCGCCGCCGCGGTCTCTCCCCTTTTGCCAATGTCACCGGCGAGCGCACGGTCGACCCCACCGACACGTGGAGCCGCCACAACGGCGGCCGCCGACATCCAGATAGTCTCTCGCGCCCAGTGGGGAGCGAAGCCACCGGAGCCGGATCAGACGTTCACCTGGATGCCTTGGCGGGGAGGTGTCGCCATCCATTACAAGGGCAACACCGACCGGTGGGACCCAGCCGCCAATCACAACGACTGCTTCGGGCAGATGCGCGAGGTACAGGACACGGGCATGGAGGGCGAGGGGACCGATATCCGGTACAACTTCGTCGTCTGCCAACATGGCGTGATTTTCGAAGGTCGCGGTACGGGGATCCGCTCGGGGGCCAACGACACAGAAACCGAGGGGGCGAACCAGGACTACTACGCCATCATGGCCCTCATCGGCTCGACGGCGTTGCCCTGGGGCTCCGACGACCAGCCGAGCGCCGCGATGCTGGCCTCCATCCGAAATCTCATCGGCCACCTGCGGCTGGTCGGCAAGGCGGGACCACGAATCAGGGGACACCGGGATCTGGCCACGACCGAATGCCCCGGAGCAGCGCTCTACCCGTACGTGACGAACGGCTCGCTGGAGCCGCCGCCGATCCCTCCGAGCCCACCGGCGCCGCTGAACACCATCCTGCGCTCTCAATGGGGGGCGCGGCCTCCCGCCGCGGTCACGCGGGTCCCCATCACGACACGTACGGGATTCACGGTTCACTATTCGGCGGGAACGAGCGGGACGACGCCGCGGCAGATTCAGAACTACCACATGGACAGCAACGGCTGGTCGGACATCGGGTACAACTTTCTGGTCGATGTGGCCGGCCGGGTCTACGAGGGCCGCGGTTGGGAGGTCGAGGGCGCTCACGCGAGTGGGCACAACGTCACGCACCTCGGAGTGTGCTTCATCGGCTCCGACGGTGACGTCACACCGGCCGTGCTCCGCTCGATCCGATCTATCTACGATCGCGCCAACGCGCTGAGCGGCAAGACCCTCGCCAAAACCTGGCATGGTGGACTCTCGGGCAACTCGACCGCATGCCCCGGCTCCCAACTCCGGACCTGGGTTCAGGGCGGCATGGTTTCGGACAACGTTCCCGGGATGACCGACCCCCCGCCGAGCAGCGGTGGCATGGGCGGCGGCATGACGTCCGTACGCACGGTTGCTGCCCAGCAGAAGGCGGTCAACGACGCGGGCTACTCGCCGGCCCTGGTCGTGGACGGGTTCTGGGGGCCCAAGACAGCCGCTGGTGTCCGCTGGCTACAGGGTCGGCTCGGCGTCACGGCCGACGGACTGTGGGGCCCGAATACGGAGGTCGCTTACCAGGCCCAGATCAACGGCAGCGCTCCCGGCGGCGGTATGTCGTCCGTGCGGTCCACGGCCTCCCAACAGCGAGCTGTCAACAACATGGGCTATTCGCCGGCCCTGGTGGTCGATGGCTTCTGGGGTCCGAGCACGGACACCGGTGTCCGCTGGCTACAGGGCCGACTCGGTGTCACCGCTGACGGCCTCTGGGGTCCCGGCACCGAGGCCGCCTACCAGGCCTACTACGACGAGGGTGCACTCCTGGCCGTCGACGGGGATTTCGGACCGGGAACCATTCGGGCCACCCAGCGCGCCCTCGGCACCACTGTCGACGGACAGTGGGGGCCTGCCTCGATCCGCGCCCTGCAAAGCCATCTGAACAACTGGAGCAATGCCGGACTCGCCGTGGACGGTGGGATGGGACCGGGCACGATCAAGGCCCTGCAGCGACACCTCAACACCATGATCGCTGCGGGACTGGCAGTCGATGGGTTCTGGGGTTACGCGACCATCGCCGCACTCCAGAAAGCCTTGAACCGCGCACGGTTCTGACGACGCACATCCTGGTTCGATCATCAAGATCGACGATACGTCGAGCAGCAGGCGGGTGCCGATTGAGCGGAAAACTCAACCGACACCCGCCGACTCGATTTCGGCAAGGATCCCGCGGGTCGTCGAACGTCCTCGGTCGCTGGCAGCCGACATGGCACGATGGCCGTGTCCTGCGCCGCCGGTGGCCGGGCACGACGCTGATGGAGTCGGGATGTCAGAGCTGGCCGGCCCGCCGGTGCCAGGGTTGGCGAAACTGTGGACGCACGACCCGGTCACCGCCGGCCCGTATCGGCTGGTCGGACGGCTGGGTGCGGGTGGGCAGGGGGTCGTCTATCTCGGTGAGGACGACGCCGGTGACCGGGTCGCGGTCAAGATGGTCAACGTCGATCTGAGTGATCCACGGGCGCGGTCGCAGTTTGTGAAGGAGATCGCCGCCGCCCGCCGGGTCGCCCGTTCTGCACCGCGCAGGTGCTCTTCGCCGAGGTGGACGGCGAGCGGCCCTACGTGGTCAGCGAGTTCATCGAGGGTCTGACCCTGCACCGGCATGTCCGCGAGCGCGGTCCGGTGACCGGCAACGCCCTGCACCGGCTCGCGGTCGGCACCGTCACGGCGCTCGCCGCGATCCACAGTGCCGGGGTGGTGCACTGCGATCTGAAGCCGGACAACGTGGTGCTGGGCGAGGACGGTCCCCGGGTGATCGACTTCGGCATCGCCCGGGCGTTGGGCAACACCGAGACCGCGTCCAGCCGGGTCATGGGAACCACCGCGTACATGGCGCCGGAGCGGTTCCGCAACGATCCGATCGGCCCGCCCTGCGACGTCTTCGCCTGGGCGGCCACGATCGCCTTCGCCGCCGGTGGTCGGCCGCCCTTCGGCAACGATTCGCTCTTCGCCGTGATGCACCGGGTGCTGAACGATGCCCCCGACCTGCCGGCGATGCCTCCCGTACTGGACGAGTTGATCCGGGAGTGCCTGGCCAAGGATCCGGCGGACCGGCCGGCTGCCGAGCGCGTGCTGGTTCGCCTGCTCCGGCAGGACGGCAGGGTCACCGAGCCGCTACGTCGGGAGAGCCTGCTGGAGGTCGGCAACGAGACCGCGGGCGCGCCGACGCCGAACCACCCGCTGCCCCAGGTCACGCCGATGACACCGCAGCCATCCCTGACGCAGCCGCAGCCGCAGCCGCCGGCCCGGCCGACGGTGCCAACCCAGGCCCAACCGATCCAGCCGGCACACCTGCCGGTAGCGGAGCCTGGCGTCGGTGCTGGCGGTGACGGCGCGTTGCGGCGGCTGCGTCGTGAGGCCCTTGACGCCTGGGGCATCTCGACCGCGCTCTTCCTCGGTTCGGTTGGCGCCGCCGCCGGCTACGTCGCGTCGAGCGCGGTCGGCCCGGCCGCCGCGGTCGGGGCGGTCGCCTTCGTCGTGGTCTACCTGGTTCGGCTGCTGGTCGCGGCGGCGATCGGGGGACGGTCCGATCGCGGGTGACAGGTGCGCCGGGGTCGGAGTCGCCGACTGGCGCCGCATCGATAGGTTGACTGCCACCAGCAGCCCGCCGAGGAGGACGTCCCGATGGCCTCACCCGCTACGCGTACGCGGCAGTGGTTGCCGTACACCGCCGCCGTCACCGCCGGGCTGGTGGTCATCGCCGGGGCGTTCGTGTTCGTCCGGCAGCGCGAAGTGGGCAGCGAGGGGCCGCGCACCGACTGTGCCACCATCCTCCAGGTCAACTCCTCGACCGAGAAGGCGGCGCTGCTGGTCGACCTGGCCGAGCGTTACAACCGCAGCGACCGGTCGATCGAGGCCGGCGGCTGTGCCCAGGTACACGTCAGCGCGTTGAACTCGGGCAAGGCCACCGAGGCGCTGGCTACCGGCTGGACCCACACCGGTCTGCCGCAGCCACAGGTCTGGCTGCCGACGTCGAGCCTGTGGACCGGCCAGCTCCGGCTGCTCGACGAAGCCGCCGGGCGGGAGTTGCAGACTCCGGACCGCTACCCGTCGATCGCCAACAGCCCCCTGGTGATCGCGATGCCGCAGCCCAAGGCCGAGCTGGTACGCAAGCAAGGACCGCTGGGCTGGGGAGAGATCCTGGGCCTGTCCGGACGGGACGGGTGGGCGCACTTCGGCAAGCCGGAGTGGGGCCGCTTCACCTTCGGCAAGGACAACCCGAACCTGTCCACCTCCGGGCTGGCGGCGACCATCGCCACCTACTACGCGGCGGCGCAACGGGCCAGCGACCTGACCCAGTCCGACCTGGCCGACCCGGAGGTCACCCAGTTCGTCCGCCGGATCGAGGCCAACGTGTCGCACTACAGCGACGACTCGGTGGATCTGCTGCGCAGCCTCGCCGAGGCGGACCTGGCCGGCGGGGCGGGCAGCACGGACGACATGAGCGCCATCGTCCTGCAGGAGGAGCTGGTGGACCTCTACAACACGGGTGCGCTCAGCCCTCGGCAGGAAGGACAGGAGCGGGGCCGCCGGCCGAACGTCCCGCTGGTCGCCGTCCACCCCAAGGAGGGCACGTTCAACCTGGACCACCCGTTCGTGGTGCTGCCCTCCGCCGATGAGCGGCAGCGCGCGGCAGCGGCGGACTTCCAGAAGTTCCTGACCGAGGACGACCAGCAGGAGAGCTTCGCCCGCCTCGGTTTCCGGGACCACGAGCGCCGCGCCTCGACGGAGCTGCTCGCCAGCGTCGGCGCCGAGCCGACCGGCGGGCTGAACTACTTCCAGCCACCGGACCCGCAGGTCGTCGGCGCGATGCTGGACGGCTGGCGCACGCTCCGCAAGAAGGCCAACATCCTGATCGCCCTGGACACCTCGGGGTCGATGCTGGCGAAGGTCGGCACCCGTACCCGTTTCCAGGTGGCCTCGGCGGCGGCGGGCAAGGGACTCGCCCTGCTCAACACCGAAGACCGGGTGGGTCTCTGGTCGTTCTCCTCCGAGACGCAGCAGCGGCCGAAGAGCCCCTACCGGGAGGAGGTCCCTCTCGGCGGGTTCGACCAGAAGCGGATCAACAGCAAGATCGCCGGCCTGCAGGTCGAGGGCGACACCGCGCTCTACGCGACGGTCCGGGCCGTACATCGAGAGCTACTCGACCGGTACGACCCGCAGCGGATCAACGCGATCGTGGTGCTGACCGACGGTAAGAACGAGTACAGCAAGGACAACGACCTGGCCCGGTTGCTCGCCGAGGTCACCCTGGACCCGCAGCGTCCGGTGAAGGTGTTCTGCATCGCCTTCGACCGGGAGTCGGACTTCGCCACCCTGGACCGGATCGCCAAGGCGTCGTCGGGCAAGGCTTTCGACGCCACCGATCCCGCCAAGATCGACGAGGCGTTCGTGAAGCTTGTCAGCAGCTTCTGACACTCCCCGCTGGGATAACCAGGCCGGTGGGGGCGGGCGCTCCGCCTGCCCCCACCGGCTGTGCCGTCAGACCAGTCGGCGGCGGACCCACCAGAGGGAGAACAGGGACAGCACGACGGTCAACGCGATCAGCACGCCGAACTCCCGCCATTGCAGGCCCCAGAACTTCGAGCCGGGCACGTAGGTCACCTTCAGGCTGAGGTTCTGCTGGCCCAGCCACCTCTGGCACGCCTCGCGCCCACCGGACGCCATCGGTCCGCACTTGGTCATGTCGGCCGGACCGGTGAACTCCGCTCCGGTTGAGGTGATCGTGGTGCTCGACACGACCCAGTCACCCCTGCGGTCGGGCTCGACATGAACCGTCATCCGCCCGGTGTCGGGGCTCATCGAGATCCCGAAATCACCGTCGAAGCGCAGAGGGCTGACCGTGGTGACCGGCTGGGCCAGCCAGGGACGCACCACGAACGGCGCGGCGATCTGGAGACTGACCACCACCAGCAGGGTCACCGCCATAGCGCCCAGGGTCCGCCGCAGCAGCAGCCCGGTGGCGACACCCACAACGAAGGCCAGCGTCGCGTAGCCAACCGGGACGACCCCCCGTGCTGCGAACACCAGCGGGTTCATCCGGTCCGCCGAGGCCCCGTCGATCGGCTGCGCCCACTCGGTCAACACCAGGCTGAGCAGGCCGGCGCCGAGCGCGGCGGCAGCGCCGCCGATCGCCAGTTTGACCAGCAGCCAGCGGCCGCGGCTGACGGACTGGCTGAAGACCATGCGGTACGTGCCGGACTCCAACTCCCGGGCCACCAGCGGCGCGCCCCAGAAGATGCCCACCAGGGCAGGCAGCAGGTAGAGGGCCCCGATGGCGGCGATGTGGAACTCACTCGCCCATCCCGGTTGCAGCGCCTGGAGGAACGCCTCGCCGGCGGCACGACAGGCGTCGCCCTGGCAGCCGGTGTATCCGGTCTGCGTGGCAAGCTCGGTGACCTCCGACCAGGTCAGCGCCAGACCGCCCAGGAGCGCCAGCAACAGGGTGCCGGTGGCCAGGGCCGGGGTGCGGAACTGCCGCCAGGTCATCCAGATCATCGCTGTCCCTCCAGAACCCGACCCGTACTGTCGCCGGTAGCACCGCTCATGTACGCCAGCACGATGTCCTCCAGGTCCAGCCGGTCGACCTGCCAGGACGGGTCGACGATCGGCGCGGTGCTGCGCACCACCAGGGTCGACTGCACCTCGGTGTGACTCTGCTCGACCAGGGCTCGGCCGGCGCCCAGGTCGGCGGTGTCGCGCCGCCGCCCGACCAGGCGGTGGTGGGTGGCGAGCAGGTCGTCCACGTCGCCGGCCACCCGCACCCGGGAGGCGACCAGCACGATCAGGTGGTCGCAGACCCGTTCCAGGTCGGCGACCAGGTGCGAGGACATCACGATGCTCATGCCCTGCTCTGCGGCCAGTTCCATCAGCCCCTGCAGGAAGTTGCGCCGGGCGAGCGGGTCGAGTGCCGCCACCGGCTCGTCGAGCAGTAGCAGATTTGGACGCTTCGCCGCGGCGACGGTCAGTGCCAGTTGGGCGCGCTGGCCGCCGGAGAGCTTGCCCGCCTTCTGCGCCGGGTCCAAGCCGACCTGCGCGATGCGCCGCTCGGCGAGCGCACTGTCCCAGGACGGGTTGAGGTGCGCCCCCATCCGCAGGTGGTCGGCGACGGTCAGGCCGGCATAGACCGGGGTGTCCTGTGCGACGAACCCGACCCGCGGCGACCCGCTGACCGGCCGCGCGCCGAGCACCTCGATCCGCCCCGCGGTCGGATCGAGCAGCCCACAGGCCAGTTGCAGCAGCGTGGACTTACCGGCGCCGTTCGGCCCGACCAGGCCCACGACGTGGCCGGCCGGAATGTCCAGAGTGCAGTCCTTCAGTGCGGAGCGCCGCCCGTACCGCTTGGTCAGACCGTCCGTGATCAGGGCGCTAGTCATCCTCGGGCCTCCGAAAACGCTCGAAAGCTGCTGAGGAAGAGCGCCTCGATGCTCTCGTCGTCCAGGCCCGCCTCCTGTGCCTCGGTCAGCCAGCGGGCCAGGCCCTGCCGCAGCGGCTCGTGCTTGCTCAGCGAGTCGCCGACCAGCGTGCGGGTGACAAACGTGCCCAGCCCGGGTCGGGCGGTGACCAGGCCCTCGTACTCCAGCTCGCGGTACGCCTTGGACACCGTGTTCGGGTTGATCGCGACCCGGGCCACCACCTCCTTGACGGTGGGCAGCTTGTCGCCCTCGTTCAGGACTCCGAGCCGGAGCGCGTGCCGTACCTGTCGGATGAGCTGCATGTACGGCGCGACCCCGGACCGTGCGTCCAGGTGAAACTCGATCACCTCGCCACCCCATTCCACTAGTTGCCTAGCACAATAGGGCCATGGGTGGTCTGTTCGCTACCGAATCACGTCACCTCCCACCACGGGATCTCGGACGACTACCCGTCGACGTTGCGATGGGTCCCACCGACGTCACTACAGGCCCAGACCCCGCAGGGTCGGTACGGTCTGGCCCACCCAGGCGAGGTCGGCGTCCTCGCGAGCACCCTGGGTGCGCTGTGCGCCGGCCAGGAACCACAGGAAATAGGTGGTGTAGCCGGGTGCGCTGACCACTGTGTGGTACCCCTCGGGCATCATCTGCATCACATGGTCACGGATGGTGACGTTCTCCTCGTACCCGTCGTCGGTGTAGACCCGGCTGATGCCGAACCCGTTCGCCGGGTTGACGCGGTAGTAGTACATCTCCTCGTGTGCGGCCTCGGCGGGCAGGTCGTCGACCTTGTGCCGGTGTGGCGGGTAGGTGCTCCAGTTGCCCGAGGGCGTGTAGGTCTCGCCGACGATGAGCCGGCGGGCGGGCAGGTCCGGCTGGGAGATTTCGGTGAGGATCTGGTGGTAGGTACGGCCAAAGTTGGCCGCTCCCCAGCGGCCGCTCACGACCTGCTCCGGTGCGATGACATAGGGGTCCGCGGCCAGTTCGCTGGGTGCGCTGGGTAGGGCTATCTCCACGGCGGTGAGCGCCTCGACGGTCACCGAGGAGCCGGCCGGGATGTAGACGGAGTGCGGCTTGCCGGAGAAGACGTCCGGACGCTGGCCGACCTGCGGGAAGTGGCGGCCGGCGACGGTGAAGCTGGCCGCGCCACCGAGGATGACGGCCAGGATCTCCCGGTCACCCGACTCGCCGGTCCAGGACTCGCCGGCCGACAGCCGCAGCAGGGTGAAGTCCAGCAGCCGGCAGGGATTGAAGGGCAGCGTGTTCCGGCCGTCGACGGCGGGAATGGAGCAGTGGTAGCGGTAGTCCATGGTCACCTTTCGGAATGCGGGGCGGGGCAGGTCGGTGCGCGGTGGTCACCAGGGGCTGGTCCAGCCGGGGATGGTGGCGCGAGTGAGGGCTTCCAGGTAGAAGTAGTCGCCCCACAGGGTTCCCTCGTCGACACCGACGCTCTTGGGTTTGTCGTAGACGCCGTGCAGGATCAGCGCGTTCGAGACCGGATGGCCGTCAGTGGAGTAGCGGCCGATGAGCGAGCGCAGGATCTCGGCGGCGGCTGTCCGGTACCGGTCGGCACTGGCCGTGTCGGTGAGGCCGTCTGCCAGTTCGACCAGGCCGCAGGCAGCGATGGCCGCGGCCGAGCTGTCCCGCTCCTGGCCGCTGCCGTCGCCGAACTCCAGATCCCAGTACGCCACGTGGTCGTCGGGCAGGTGGGCGAGGAAGCGGTCGGCGCAGGTCCTCGCGGCGGCGAGCAGCGCCGGGTCGCCGATGTGCCGGTGGTTGAGGCTGAACCCGTAGATGCCCCAGGCCTGCCCGCGCGCCCAGCAGGAGTGGTCGGAGTGGCCCTGTTCGGTTTCGCCGCGTAGCGGCGCACCGCTGTCCGTGTCCCAGTAGAAGGTGTGGAAGGTGGTGCCGTCCGGCCGCAGGATGTGCTGGCGTAGCTGAGCGGTGTGCCGGCGGGCCGCGGCGGCGTAGCGGTCATCCCCGGTGGTCTGGCTGGCCCAGAAGAGCAGCGGCGTGTTCATGAGGCTGTCGATGATCGTGCGCCCGCGTTGGCGGGGGTCGTTCAGGTCGCCCCAGGCCTGGATGATCCCGGCGGGTTCGAGGACGCGCGTCATCAGGTGGTCGGCAGCGGCGAGAGCCGCGTCTCGGGCCCGTGGGTCGCCGGTACGGCGGGCCGGGGTGACGCAGGCGAGGGTGTAGAGGAACCCGAGATCGTGGGTGTCCAGGTCGATGCCGTCGGTCATCCGTGCCGCGAAGCTGTCAACGTGCGACATCGCGGCCCGCAGGTGGCGCTCGTCGCCGGTCAGGTCGTGCGCCAGCCAGAGCATGCCCGGCCAGAAGCTGGTGGTCCAGCCGACGTTGGCGCCCTCGGGCTGGCCAGCACTGGGTGGCCGGAGCGGGTAGCGGTTGGCGTCGGTGGTGTCCGCGGGGTACCGGTCGCCGAAGGTGGCGATGTTCGCGTCGACGGTACGTATCGCGGCGGCCACCGCGGCCGCCGTGGCTTCTGCGTCGGAGTTGGGACGGACGTCGGTCGCCGTCATGGATGCTGTTCTCCCTCGTGTGTCCGGTCCGGTGCCGGGCAGGTGTGTCATCGGCGTCCCGGCTCGGTGGCCGGGACGTGGTGTTCAGGTGCTCTGGGGTGCGGTCGCCGGCGGGTCGAGGGCGGCGCGCATGGTGAAGCGGCTGTTGGCCCACACGACGTAGAGCAGCGGCGCGGCGGCGAGGCCGAGCGCGATCGCGGGGCGGGCCGCCAGGATCTGGGCGAGCAGCACGAGCACGAGCAGGGACGCGGCGGTGAGGTACCACCGGCGTACCGCCAGATACACGCAGGCACGAGCCACCTCGCGCAGTGGCGCGGTGGGTCGGTCGGCGATAGTCACCAGTCCCAGCAGCGTGGTAGCGACGGTGAGGACGATCAGGGTCGCCAACACCGGCAGGGCGAGTGCACCGACCCGGTGGCCCCACGCGGCGCGGGCGTCGACGGCGAGCACGACCAGGGCAGCCATGGCCGCCGCCGTCCAGAGCATCGCCGGCCGGGCGGTGGCTCGCCAGGCGCGGCCGTAGGTGCGCAGCACGCCGCCGGAGTCGCCGACGGAGTAGGCGGACATGACAGCGAAGACCGCGCAGAGCCCTGGCGCGCAGAGCGGGGCGGTCAGCGCGTACAGCGGCCAGGAGCGCGCCGCATCGGTGGTGAACGCGAGCGTCACCAGTGGCAGGCAACCGAGCACCAGCAGCAGGTTGCTGACGAGTGCGACGTAGACCCCGTCGAAGATGGCGGTGATGGTGTTGTGGCGCGAACGCATGGTCCTCAACCCTTCAGCCCGGTCGTGGCGATGCCTTCGATGAAGTAGCGCTGGCCGAGCAGGAAGATGATCGCGACGGGCAGCACGGACAGCACGGAGCCCGTCATGATCAGCGCGTACTCGGCGTTGTACTGGGAGATGAAGGTGTTCAGCCCGAGCTGGATGGTGCGCAGCTCCGGACTACGCAGGTAGATCAGTGGGCCGAGGTAGTCGTTCCAGGTGGTCACGAACGTCAGCAGGGCCAGGCTGGCCAGCGCAGGTCGGGACAGCGGCAGCATGATCCGTCGGTAGATGCCGAACTCGCTGAGCCCGTCCACCCGCGCGGACTCGCTCAGCTCCTCGGGGATCGTCTCGTAGAACTGCTTCATCAGGAACACGCCGAACGCGCCGAACGCCTGTATCGCGACGATCGACCACAGCGTGTTCGACAACTGCAACTTCGACATGAGGATGAACTGCGGGATCATGTACGACTGCCAGGGCACCGCGATGGTCCCGACGTACGCCAGGAAGAGCGCATTGCGGCCGGGAAAGCGGACCCGGGCGAAGCCGTAGGCGGCGAAACTGCCGGTCACCACCTGCAGGAGGGTGACGACCACCGACAGCAGCAGCGTGTTTCCCAACCACGTCGTCATGTCCGAGCGCTGCCAGATGTCGAGGTAGTTTCGCCACACCACGGGATCGGGGAGCCAGTTGATCGGAATGGTGAAGACGTCGCTGTTGGTCTTCAACGACGCCACCACCATCCAGTAGAACGGCAGCAGCAGCCCGGCCGCCGCAAGCACGAGGGCGGTGTACCCGACGAGCCGCCAGCCCCGGGACCGGACCGGTCGGCCGGGCGCGCTGTGGTTGTCGGGCGCGGCGACGGCCGGGGTGGGCAGGGAGAGGTCGGTCGCGGTCATCAGCTGTTCCTCCGCTTGTTGACCATGAACTGGAGGACCGTGATGCTGAAGCAGATGGCGAACAGGACGACGGAGACCGCCGAGGCGTAGCCGAACTGGTTCTCCTCGAAGCCCTTCTGGTAGATGTACTGCGAGAGCACCAGGGTCGACTGGCCAGGTCCGCCGCCGGTCATCACGAGGATGAGGTCGAAGACCTTGAAACTTTCGATGGTGAGCAGCACTGTGACGAAGAAGGTGGTGTGTCGTAGCCCGGGGAGGGTCACGTGCACGAACCGCTGCCACGGTGTGGCGCCGTCGGTCTCGGCCGCCTCGTAGAGCTGGGCCGGGATGGTCTGCAGGCCGGCCAGGAACAGCAGCATGTAGTAGCCCATGTACCGCCAGGTGCCGACGATGATGACCGCAGGCATCGACCAGGTCGACGACGTGGTCCAGCCCGGCGCATTGTCCACCCCGACGGCACCGAGGAGAGCGTTGATCGGGCCGTACTCGGGGCTGAACAGCTGGTTCCAGACGATCGCGATCGCCACGATCGAGGTGATGTACGGGAAGAAGGCGACGGTGCGGAAGAACCGCACGCCGCGCAGTTTGCGGTTCAGCAGCAGCGCCAGCCCGAGTGACGCCGCGAGGGTCAGCGGGATGTGGAAGACGGTGTAGTAGACGGTGTTGCGCAGTGCGGTCCAGAAGCTCGCGTCGCCCCACATTCGCCGGAAGTTGGCGGTGCCGGTCCACTCGGCGACCCCGAAGACGTTCCAGTTGGTGAAGGCCACGTAGAACAGCACGACGACGGGTAGCAGGGTGAGCACGGCGAAGCCGACGAAGTTGGGCAGGATGAACGACCAGCCGGCGACCGTGTTGCGCGACACCAGCCGCCGGTTCCTGGGTCTCGTGCGCGGCAATGTTGCCATAGGGAGTCTCCGGGAGCGTTCGGCATGGTGGCGGGACCGGCGTGCGGCTCAGGCGCGCCGGACCCGCCACCAGCTCACTGGTTGAGGACCTCGTTCTTGGCGCGGGTCTGCGCCTTGCTCAGCTCCGCGTCGACGCCCTTGCTGTCGGAGAGGATCGCCGAGTGCGTCTCGTTGAGGAGGTTCTGCAGGCCGGCGGTGTGCTTCGACACCGGGTTCTCCGGCTTGATGGTGTGCTTGGTGTAGGCGAACTTCGACAGGTCGTCCTGCGGTACGCCGTCCAGCCCGAACAGGCTCGCGGTAACCGCGTCGGTGACCTGGGCCGGGGTGATGCCGATCCCGGCCAGCGCCTTGCCGGCATCCGGCCCGGCCGCGTACTGGAGGAAGGCCTTGGCCGCGGCGGCCTTGGACTTGCTGATCTTCGGGTTGATCCCCAGGCCGGTCGGGTCACCGAAGGTGACCGGTGTGGCGGAGGTGCCGGTGGTGGACTTGTCGAACTGCGGCGCCGGGGCGATCCCCCACTGGAACTTGTCGGCGTCACCGCTCTGTCGCTGGTTGAGCAGCGTGGCCACGTACCAGGTGCCCATCAGCAGCATCGCCGACTGCTGCTTGCCGAACTGCGCCTGGTAGGTGAGTTTGTTGGTCTTCGCGGTGCCGAAGGTCGGCTGCGCGCCGGCCGCCTGCAGGTCCAGTGACCGCTCGTAGTACGGCTTCAGGTAGCCGAAGTCTCCGGAGAGCAGGTCCGCGTTGGGGGTCTGGGCGAGCGCGAATCCCTGCACTGTCGACTGGAAGGTGTGCTGGTACGCGCCGGTCGCGTTCGAACCGGCCCCCTTCAGCCCGGTGTGCAGTCGCTTCGTCGCGTCGGTGTAGTCGTCCCAGGTCCAGCTACCGTCCGGCGGCGCCACCTTCGCCTTCGCGAACAGGTCCTTGTTGTAGAACAACACCCACGAGTCCTGCCGGTACGGCACCGCGTACGCCTTGCCATCCACCTGGTACGACGCGAGCGCCGGGCTCGAGCCGAGACCGGAGGTGGCGTCGGAGACGTCGAGCAGCTGACCACCGCTCTGGTACGTGTAGAAGTTCTTGAGGTTTTTCATGACGTAGACGTCCGGGGCGGTGCCGGCGGCCAGGTCCGTGATCATCTGGGTGTCGTAGTCGTTGCCTGGGGCGTACTCCTTGAGCTCCACCGTCACGTTCGGGTGGGTCGCCTTGAAGCCGTCGGCGAGCGTCTTGAACTCGGGCGTGGACGACAGGCTCCAGCCAGCCAGGGTGATCGTCACCGGGGCATTGGGGTCGACTGGCTCGTCTCCGCCCCCGCAGCCGGCGAGAACGAGCGTCAGGGCCGTCGCAGCGCTGATGACGGCCGGTATCGCACGCTTCATCCCTTTCTCCTTAGGTCAAGGGGCCCGGACGGGCCCGCACTGCTACCAGGACGCCTGGGTGGGCCTGGCATGCTCCGTGTCCAGACGGGTCGACGTGCTGATCCCGTCGGGCCAGTCGACCGCCAGGTGGAGGCCGTGGCCGTCCTCGTCGACCACGGCCTGGCATGCCTGCCCGGCCGTGGCCACCGGCACCCTCGACAGCTCGCTGAAGGTGGCGACCCATGCGCCCGGCCGGACGGGGTGGTCCAGCCATGGCACGACCAGCCCGCCGGCCAGGGGCCCGCCGTGCGGAACGGCAGTGACGCCGGCTGTTCCGCCACCGCGAACGCTCTCGAGCCAGCTGGTCAGGTCGGCCCCCGTCACGACCGCCACACCGCCGCCGGCGGTGGCCGTCGCATTCCCGGCAATCGCCCAGCCGCCGACCCGTAGCCGCAGCGCAGCCGCCTCGACGCCGTCGACGAGGCCGTCAACGCGGGTCAGACGTAGCTCCCAGGGGCCGCGGACCAGCGAATACACCGTGAGGTGCCCGGCCGGTTGGGACCGACCCACGCGACCGCCGCCGTGGTCGCGCTGACCCGGATCCGGGTCGACCCAGTGGGCGAGGGCACGTGACCCGGCCACGCCCACGCCGTCGGTGTCGACGTAGACGGTCAGCAGGCGCATGCCGGCGCGGTGGGTGACCCGGCCCGCGCCGTCGACGAGAGTGACGGACTGGTCGAGCGGACTGGCCCAACCGCTGTCGTCGAGGACCGGGGTGGTGGCGGTGGAGTAGCCCAGTCGGGCGTAGAGCGGGGAGTCTGAGACGGTGGCACCCTCGACGGCGTGGTCGGTGCCGTGGTTGACGACGCGGACGATGCCGTCGGCACGGGTGCCAGAGACCAGCCAGCCTGGCGCGTGGATCGCCCGCACCGCATCCCGCTCCTCCACCGGCAGCGGCTCCTCCGCAGTAGTCCACACCGGATGGTCGGCGGGTAGCGCGATGCCGAGCAGTCCCTTGCTGGCCCAGTACGGCGAGCCCGGCCCGGAGTACGACTGCGCAAGGTGCGGCCACGGCGCGTGCCAGCCGAGGGTGAGTAAGCCGCGTTCGTCCAGGGCGCCGTTGGCGACGAAGTGACGCACGATGCGGGTGGCCGCGCCGCGCAACCGGCCGAGGCTGACCGAGGGCACGCCGGCGATGGCGCCGACCCAGAACGGCGCCGCCGCGGCGAAACGGTAGGTCAGGCTTCGCCCCTGGATCAACGGTGATCCGTCGGCGCCCACGAGCGTGACCGCGTCGCTCAGGAAGCGGTCGAGGCCGGCCAGGTCCCGTTCGCGGCGCTGCTCGGCCAGGTCCGCTGCGCCGGCCATCCGGGCCCACAACGTCGGGTAGAGGTGCAGGGCCCAGCCCACGTAGTGGTCGTAGGCGCGGTGCGGCCCGTCGGACATCCAGCCGTCCCCGCGGGCGAAGCCGTCGTGCGTACGCAGGTCCTCGTTCATCTCGTCGAGCGAGTGCGGCCCGCCAACCGAACGCAGGAACGTCTGTACGACCAGCCGGAACCAGACCCAGTTGATCCGTGGGTACGTGTCGTCGCCGACCGCCGGGCGCAGATAGTCCACTACCCGCTCCCGCACAGTGGACGGCATCCGGTCCCAGATCCACGGGCGGGTCAGGTCCAGGACCAGCGCGATGGAGGCAGCCTCCACCTTGGCCTGGGGGTGCTCGTCCAAGCGCACCCAACGGTCCGGAGACGTCGGATCGGTGCCGGCGGCGATACCAGCCGCGTACCGGTCCACGAGCTCGTCCACGCCGATGCCCCGGGCACCGGCGATGCGGAAGCCGGCCAGCAGGAAGGTGCGAGCGAACCCCTCCAGGCCGTCGATGGCTCGCCCGTAACCGCCCTCCGGGCCGGGAAAGGTGACGAGGGCGTGGCCGGGCGACGCGAACGGCCGGGTGGCGGCGAGCATCCGGTCGGCGAGGGCCAACCAGTCATCCCGGTGCCAGGTCGCGGCGGCGGGGGCATCCGGGTTCGTCCCCGGTGCCAGCCGGTCGGCCGTCCCGAACGTCATCCGAGGTCCTGTCGCATCGAGCCGTCTCCGTGGAATGTGGCGAGCGGGGTGTTGCCCATGAATGTGACGTGCAGGCATCCGCCGGGTTTCCGAAGTAAAACGCTCACAAAGGAGCAAGTCAATGCCGTTCTCAAACCGATGCGAACACAACCGATCAAGGGAGCGCACAACGCCGCCTTGACGCGCCAAGTGCTCTGATACGATCACAATCGTTCATAGCCGCTCCACCGTCCGAGGAGTCATGACGGTCGCAGACCGCTTCGCAGACCCGGTCGGTGCGGCGTGGCGCGGTCACCGGACGGCGCCGTGCGCCGCGACAACCCGGCGGAGCACGACTCCTATGCTCTTCGACGGATGGGGAGATCAGCCGATCCGGCTCGCGGTCGACGTCACCGCGTTCGACCCGGCCGGCGAGCTCGCCCGCACCCTGCAAGAGCTCTCGCCGCACGAAGCGTTCCTCGGAGGTCCCCCATGACCAAGGACAGTCCTGTCGTCGCCGCGGCGGAGGGGTCCCGAGGGCCGCTTCAGGTCGCCCGCCGCCAGCAACTGTTGGCAGCCCTGCAACGGGACGGCTCGATGCGCATCTCTGACCTGTCCCACGTGCTGGGCGCCGCGCCGGTCACCATCCGGCGCGACATCGCGGAGCTGGCCGCCGAAGGGTTGGTGCGCCGCGTCCACGGTGGCGTCGCCCTGATCCTGCCGGACGACGCCCCGGCAGCCGACGAGCCACTCGCCGCAGGCCTGGACCCGCTGGCCGGGCGCGCCCTCGGCATGCTCGTACCCTCGTTGGACTACTACTGGCCGGACGTGGCTCGCGGTGTCGAGGGAGCCGCCCGCGAGCTGGACATGCGTGTGGTCTTGCGCGGCTCCTCCTACGACAGTGAGGACGACCAGCCGCAGCTGGCCCGCCTCGTGGAGCGGATGGGCGTCGACGCGCTGATCATCGCGCCGAGCATGGACGCACCGAGCGCCGAGCGCACCATCGAGTGGCTCGACCAGGTCGGCGTCCCGGTCGTCCTGCTGGAACGCACCGCCACGGTAGGCAGCCACCACGCGGTCATGGAGTCGGTGGTCACCGACCACGCGCTCGGCGCGGCCATGGCGGTGCGCCACCTCACCTCGCTCGGACACCGCAAGGTCGGCCTGGTGCTCGACGCCAACAGCCCCACCAGCCAGCACGTACGGCGCGGCTGGCTCGACGCCACGACCGAGTGCGGCCTCGACCCGGACGCGACGGTGGTGGCTGTGGTACCCGACGCACGGTCACCGGAGCGGGACACCGTCCTCAACAGCATCCTCGACCAGTGCCAGGCGACCGGGACGACGGCGCTGCTGGTGCACGCCGACGCCGAGGCGATCGCGCTGGTGCAGCACTGCGAGGAGCGGCACCTGTCCGTTCCCGGCGACCTCTCCATCGTGGCGTACGACGACGAGGTCGCCGGCCTCTTCAGCCCGCCGCTGACCGCGGTCCGACCGCCGCGACGCTCGATCGGGCGAGCCGCCGTGCGTCTCGTCGCCGACCGGCTCGCCGACCCCGACCGCCCCACCCACCGGATCGTCATCAGCCCATCGCTGCGGATCCGAGGGTCGACCGCGCCGCCACCCGCGTAAGCGGTGTTCCCCGGTCCGGAACGTTCGAGCAGGCCAGGCCAGGCCAGGGTGATCCGGACCGTTCACCTGACACGGGCGGGTGGGCCGTGACCCTGCCGTCCTGGCCACCGGTGCACCCGCGCCTCCGGCGGCCGCCGACGGGCCGGTGCCGGACGGAGCGGCGGACGTGGTGCGTCCGCATTCCGTCAACGGACGCGCACATCACTGGATGCAACTACGTGAGCGCATCGCTACTATGGGTCAGCAATCCAGAGGGAAGGAGCCGTGCCCGCGTGCGAAGTCCCGTCAACGGAACCGCGCCGACGTCTACGCCGGGCCGATCCGCGCCGCTTGTGGCCGGCCGGCTGCGCAGGCTCGTCCGGCGGCTGGTGCTGATCGCGGCCGCCGTCGGGGCCGGTTTCGTGGTGGCCGCCCTGTTTCAGGGGCCGGCCGCCGCCGACGGGTTGCGCAGCGGGTCCGGTGACGAGCCTCATCGGACGATCGACGGTCTGGTCGAGTCGGTCGCGCGGCTCACGGTCGCCGAGCGCCCCAACCAGGACCGCCACCGAGCCGCCGGCGCCGACGACAGTCGCCGCCAAGGGCTCCGTACCCCGCCGGCAGGGCCCACCGGTGGCGCCGTCGTCCCCCGCGACAAGCCACCCTCGACGGAGCCTCGACGGTTGACGGGTGCGCCGAGGCTCGGCGCACCCGTCCCACCCGGCGCGGTGGCGGAGCGCGAAAAGCTCCTGCCGGCCTCCGTAGCTCGCGCGGCTCATCGTCCAGCTCACCGTGTCGGGCTGTCGCGGCCGGCCGCCGATCCAGCACGAAAGCCAGCCACCGCCGCACCCAAGCCGCCCGCGCGGCACGGACCAGGCGAGCTACCAGTGGTGGGCCCGATCACCGCCCCCCTGCCGTACGTCGTCGATGTCGTGAGCACCGTGCCGATCCGGCCCGTCGTCATGGCGCTCCTCCGGGTCGCCGATGCCGTCCTACCACCCGCTCCCTGCCCCGTGACCGTTCCGGGGGCGACACCTCCACTGCCCGCTCCCCCAGTGCTCGGGCCGTCCGCCGTGCCGGTGACCCACCCGGCTCCCGTACCGACAGTTCCGCCACCACCGACGGGTCCGGCGCTGACCCCCGTACGCGCCGAAGCGCCGCCGGCCCCGGCCGCGCCACCGCGGTTGTCCGTCGTCGGCCCCGCGCGTGCCACGGCCCCGACGGGGCACCTCGCCGCACACCCGGCACTGGTGGACGCGGGAGGTGAGCCTTCTGACCAGCCCGTCGCGCCCGCCGACCAGGATGCCGCCGGCGTCGACGATGGATCCACTCCTGGGCCGGGGCTGGTCCGGCCGCTCGACCGGCAGTCGCACCTCGCTGCCGGGCAGCCCTGCGATCCCGTGCCGCTCCTGGCCGAGAGCCGAACTCCGTCTGCGATCGCCCGCCCGGGCTGAGCCGGATCGACCGACCCCGGCGGCTGGCCCGAGCGGCCTGTCCCACCGCTGGTCGGTCGACCAGTGCCCCCGCCCGTCCGCCGTGACGGTGCGGCGGGCCGATGCCTACCCGTCTGTAGCGCACGACCGACCTGACCAACCCGTGGACCTTCCGGGATCGGTGGCCGTCGTGACGCGTACCTGAGATCGGAGAAACGTGGTGATCCACGTTGTCATCGCCGAGGACATGGGTTTGCTCCGCGGGGCGCTCTGCGCCGCGCTGTCACGCGAGGAGGACATGAAGGTGGTCGCCGACGTCGAGGGTGTCGGCGAGTTGTTGACGGTGGTCCGGCGGTGCCGACCACAGGTGGTGGTGCTGGCACTGACACCGGAACTGCCCGACCCGGTGGAGGTGGTCGCCCGGATCGACGTCGAGGCGCCGCACGCCGCCGTGCTGGCGATGAGCCCTCGGTGGAGTCCGGCGCTGGTGGAGGCGGCGCTGGCAGCTGGCGCGCGCGGCCTGGTCGGGAAGGACAGCTCGCTGGCCGAGTTGGTGCGGGCGATCCGCGCGCTCGCGGCCGGGGAGCGCGCAATCGACCCGGCCGCCGCGGTCGCGGTGCTGAGTCCCCCGGAGATGCCGTTGACGCCCCGAGAGATGGACGTGCTGCGGATGGCGGCCGAGGGTCTACCCCTCAAGGAGATCGCCGTCCGCCTCTACCTGGCCCACGGGACGGTGCGCAATCACCTGTCGGTGATTCTGCGCAAGACCGGGGCTCGCAACCGGTTGGAGGCGGTGTCGCGCGCGAGGCGTAACGGCTGGCTTTAGCCGTCGGGGCGGGTCCGGTGAAGATGACCGGACCCGCCCCCGTCGCCGTGCAGCCCCGCCGGATGCGTGTTTGAATGTTGACGTTGTGTGACCAGCCATCGCAGTGCGGGAAGGTTCATCGTGATCCGTACCCTGCTCGCCTTGGACGGTGCCCTGGTTCTGGGCGCGCTGTCGTTCGTCCTCGCTGCCGAGGACGACATCCGTGTCGTGGCGGAGGTGGATCGCAGCGACGCGGTCTCCGCAGCCGTTCACGCCCAACGACCCGACGTGGTGGTGGCCGATCTCGATCTCGTCGAGGGAGTCGATCCCGACCGCCTCGGCCGGTGCCCCGTCCTGGTGCTGGCTCACCCGCATCGGGCCCGGCGGCTGCGAGGCATGCTCTGCCCGACCAGGGCGATCGGCATTCTGCGCAGTGACGCGGCCCCTCAGCGGGTCATCGACGGCATCCGTCGGCTCGCCCGCCGGGAGCCCGTCCTCGACGCGGATCTCGTCGTCGCGGCGTTGCGCTCGGACGGCCCCCTGACCAGCCGTGAGACGGAGGTGTTGCGGCTGACGGCCGCGGGTGCGCCGGTCGCGGAGGTGGCGGTGTCGCTCGGGCTCACCCGGGGCACCGTCCGAAACCATCTCGGTCGGATCGCCCGCAAGGTGGGCGCGCGCACCCGGGTGGAGGCCGTGCGGATGGCAGGCGAGGCCGGCTGGATCTGACCGGCGCGGATGCGCGGGGTTCAGCTCTGCCGCGACGGCGCAACCTGGGATGGCACCGCCGAGTCGTCCCAGCAGCCGACGAGCGCCCGGTAGGTGGCCGAGCGGGCCATCAACTGTTCGTGCGTTCCCACCAGGGGCTCGTCGCCGTCGAGGACCAGCACCCGACCGGCCCGCAGCGCGGAACTGATCCGGTGCGCGATCACCACGAGGCTGCCGGGTCGCCGGGCGAAGGCGGCCTCGACCGTCGCCTCCAGCGCCGGGTCCAGGTGACAGGTCGCCTCGTCGAGGACCACCAGCGGGGCGGCTGCCAGCCAGGCCCGGACCGCCGCGATGAGTTGCCGCTCGCCGGCGGAGAGCAGGGCCGGCGCGACCGGCGCGCCCAGGCCGCCCAGGCGGGTCGCCAGGGGACGCGCGCCGAGCGCGTCGAGGGCGACCTCCAGTGTGTGATCGTCGGCGTCCGGCCGGAGGTAGCGGAGGTTGTCGGCGAGACTGCCGGTGAAGACGTACGCCTCCTGGGGCACCAGCACTCGCATCCGGGCGAGGACGGCCGGCTCAACCTCGGCGACCGTCGCGCCGGCCAGGTGGACCGTGCCTGCCTGCGGCGGCACCAGACCGGCCATCAGGGCGGCCAGTGTGGACTTGCCCGCACCGCTCGGGCCCACCACGGCGAGATGGTCCCGGTCGGCCAGTGTCAGCGAGAAGTTCCGCAGGACGGGCCGGGCGCGCGGGCCGTACCCGAAGGTCAGTCCCCGGACCTCGACGGCTGGCGGGCTGCCGGCGGGACCGGTGGGCGGTCGGCAGCGGGGCATCCGGGCGGCGGGGGCTGACGGGCGCTGGTCGTCGGAGACCGGATAGGTGCGCAGGATGTTCTCCAGGGTGACCGCGTAGCGGAGCCCGCCGCCGCCGAGGCCCTGCACCAGGGTGTGCAGGGCGGGTTGCAGCCCGGTGGAGACGTAGATCAGCGCGCCCAGCACCGCGCCGGCCGTGAGACCACGCTCAACCAGCCACGGGGCGGTCACCATCAGCACCAGCAGTGGCAGCCAGCCGCCGATGCCGAGGCTGAGACTGCGGATCGCCGCCATCCGGGCGAGCATGCGTTCGGCGGCGGCCTGCGCCGACACCCAGCGGGCCACCTCCGCCGTCACGCGTGTCTGGGCGCCGCAGGCCAGTACGTCACGGTGACCGGCCAGGGCGGTCGCCGCCGACTGGCCGAGCTGCTCACCGGCCCGGACGTAGGCGCGCTGGTGCGTGACCATCGCCGGCAGCGCGGCGAGAAACACGACCAGACCGGCGACCAGCGGCGCGACCGCCAGCGCCGCCACCACCGGCGCCAGGGCGAGCAGGCCGAGCAGGGCCGCGCCGGCGGAGAAGAGGAAACCGCGGGTCACCATCAGCAGACCGGCGAAGGTGTCGCGGACGATCTCCATCTGGTGGGTCAGCCGGGTCACCGCGGCGCTGTCCGCACGGCCACCCGCCCGGGTGGCGTCGCGGAGCGCGCCCCGGATCACCTGGGCGGCCATCTCGTCGCGGAACGGCTCAACCACGGCGCCGAGGCTCCGGTACGTCCGACCGGTGGCCGCGGCGCCGACCAGCACGGCCACGGCGAGGACCCCCAACCAGGCCAGGCCGTTGAGCAGACGTCCGGCCAGGAAACCCTCGTCGACGGCGCGGGCGACCAGGTAGCCGGCGAGCAGCGCGGGCAGCGACTCGACAAGCGACCAGCCGCCGAGCCCGGCGAGCTCCCGCCGGCGGGCCCGCAGCGCCCGCCAGGTCACCCGGCGTACGCCAGGACGGCTCACGATCCACCGCCGGCCGGCTGGAAGACGGCACGGTAGTCCGGTTCGGTCCACAGTTGCCAGTGCGGCGCCACGCCGCGCAGCCGACCGCCGTCGAGCCAGGCGACGAGGTCGGCCGCCGCGGCCGCCGCGGCTCGGTGAGTGACCACCAGTCGGGTACGCCCTCCGGCGCGACCGAGAACCGCCTCGGTGATCCGATGCTCGGTCGCGGTGTCGAGGCTCGACGTCGCGTCATCCAGGATGAGCAGCCGCTCTGCGGCGAACGCGCGGGCCAGGCCGAGGCGTTGGGTCTCGCCCCCGGAGAGCGGGGTGTCCACCAGCGGGGTGCGGTAGCCGCTGGGCAGACGGTCGATCACGTCGGCGACCGCCGCCATCCGGGCCGCCCGCAGAACCGTCGGCGTGGCCGGGCTCTGATCGGCCGGCGGCGCCGCCGAGTCGACCGGCAGTGCCAAGCCGATCGCGTCGTGGACGGTCGCGCCGATCAGCACCGGCCGGTCGAAGGCGTAGCCGACGGCCCGTCGCAGCGCCGCCGCGTCGAGGTCCCGCAGCGGCACCCCGTCCAGTCGCACCTCACCGCCGTCGGGGTCGTACAGCCGTCCCGCAACGGCCGCCAGGGTCGACTTGCCGGCACCGGATGCTCCCACGACGGCCACGGTCGCGCCGGCCGGCACGTCCAAATCGACGCCGTCCAGAATGGGCCGGCCGTCGTCGGCGTACACGCACACCCCCCGCAGTCGCAGGGCGCCGCCGCCGGGTGGAAGCCGCCGATCACCTGCCGGCGTGGCGGGCTGCGTCAGCAGCTCGGCGACCCGGTGTGCTCCCGCGCGGCTGCGGACCAGGTGGTTCAGGGTGGCGAGCACTCCCCCGAGCCCGGCGCCCATGGCCGCGTACCGGACCGCGGCGACCAGTTCACCCGGCGTGAGCCAGCCTGCGGTCAGGGCGTACCCGCCGACCGCGATGACGCTCAGGTTCAGCAGCGGTGCCACGGCCGAGGTGCGGGCACTCGCCCGGGCCAGCAGTCCCCAGGTGCGCCGGCCGTGCCGGTCCAGTTCCGGTAGGGCCGCCAGCACCCGGTCCTCCTCGCGGCGAGTGGTGCCGGCGGCGGCGATGGTGCGGGCGCCCGTCAGCGACTCCAGTAGTCGGCCGGCGATGCTGCCGAGCACCCGCTGGTACCCGGCGGTCGCGGTCGAGGCGTCGGCCACGAAGGCGCGCATGAGGACGGCGAGCAGGCCGAGACCGGCGAGCAGGGTGACCCCGAGGACCGGTTCCATGATGGTGAGCGCGACGACGCTGCCGAGCGGCGGGAGCACCGCCACGATGGCCAGGACCACAGCGTTGCCGGCCTGTCCCGCGTCGGCGGCCTGGCCGACCAGTCGGCCGACGAGATCCCCTACCGGGTGCCGGCGGGTGGCGCGGACGTCCAAGGCGAACAGGTGACGCAGTAGCCGCCGGCGCAGCCCGGCGGTGGCGCGCGCCGCACCGAACCCGCTGGCCAGGTCCGTCAGGGTGTCGACGCAGATGAGGACGACGACCAGGGCGCAGGCGGACACCGCCCACCAGCCGGAGCCGCCGGTGAGGGCGGCGTCGACGGCGCGGCCGAGGGCCGCTGGTAGCAACAGTTCGGCGGCCGCGCCGAGCAGCGCGACCGCCGCGAGTCCGGCGGTCCAGCCGCCGCCCGCCAGGACCGTCTGCCGCAGCAGCCTGTCCCCCACGGCGAACGTCGGCATCGGTCCTCCCGTTGGTACGCGGTTGCCCTGGGTGGGCACGTCTACCCACCCAGGGCCCCACGTGTGCGTGGATCAGTTGCAGGTCGTGACGGAGAGCGAGCTGTCGCCGCAGAGCAGCAGGCTCGCCCGGCTACCGCCACCGGTGCGGTCGGCCGGAGCCATCTCCAGGCCCTGGAGGTCCAGAAGTGCCATGTCGTTCACCTCCCTTCCATCCGTTCGCCGATCAGGTCGCCCCCGCTGTCGCGGGGGAGTCTGTTCGCGCCCGGAAGGGGCGCGAGGAAGGGCAGCGCCAGCGGCTGGTCGTGTTGCGCGCTGGCCAGCGCGTACAGCACGCCGGCGGTACCGGTGCCGAAGTCCATGGAGAGCCGCAGCAACTGCTCACCGGGGAACGCGGTCCCCTCCCGATAGGGCAGCGCGTGCCAGGCCAGCCGATCCAGCTGCGCGCGGAGTTCGCGGCGGTCGGCGTCGTCGGTCGAGGCGGCGAGGTAGGCGATGATGCCGGCCCGGCCGGCGAAGAGCCCGGACTGGGCGTAGAACGGTGAGCGCGCCGCACGGCGGACCCCCGCGCTCGCCTCGGCGAACCGGTCGTCGGCACGGTGGCGCAGGTACTGGTCGAGGACCAGCCCGATACCGACACTGCCGTGGGCCAGGTAGGGCATGGTGCGCCAGCCCTCATTGACCTCGAGGGCACCGTCCGGGCGCAGCACACACCGGCGCAGATCCTGACGCAGCGCCGTGGCGGCGTGCTCCAACAGTTCGTCGTCGCCGCTGAGCTCGTAGAGCCGCAACAGCATCAGCGCCGGTCCGGTCCGGCCCCGCAACAGCCCGGCGTACGGGTTGCGTCCGCCGCTGACGTCCGGGCCCGGGTCGTCGGCCAGCTGCCCGATCACCCGTTCGGCGGCGCGCCAGGCGGCGTCGCGCAGCGACACCTCCCCGGTATGCGCGGCCAGCTCGGCCAGGTTGAGCGCGATCCCGGACAGCCCGCTGGCCAGGCTGTGGTCGAGCCCGTCCAGGGGTTCCCGCAGGCAGATGTCGAGAACGTCCAGCGCGTCCTCCCGGCGTCCGAGGTGAACGAGTGCGTACGCGACGCCGTGCAGCCCGTCGTAGAAGCCGCAGCGGGTGCCGGACGGGGGCGCTGTCGCCCGCCGCACCAGCCAGTCTTCGTGCTCGGGCCACCGCCCGGCACCGCTCTTGTCCAGCGCGTACAGCACGCCCGCCGCCCCGTGGGCGAGGTTCAGGCCGCCGCTGCGGAACTGCTCGATGTCACCGGGAAAGAGCCGGTCGTCGCGCTCCGGGGTGGCGCTGGCCACGATCGCCGTCGTCAGCCGGCCCCGCATGGTGTGCCAGTCATCCGCGCCGAGAGTCGCTCGCGGGTCCGCGGTGACCCGCGGCTCACCGGTGATCTCCTCGACCGCCGGATCGAGGAAGGACCTCGGCACCGGGAAGTTCGCCGCGATGATGTCGGCCAGGTGAGCCACCTTCGCCGGGGCGAGCCGGACCAGCTGGGTCAGTGGCAGGAACAGCGCCAATCGCAGGCACGCCAGGGCGTACCGGTCGACCGCCGGCCCGCTGCGGTCCCTCGGTGCCGCGAAGCCCTGGTTGCGCAGCCCGGGTCGGCGGTGCCCGGCGATCGGGGCGGCCACCTCGAAGTCGACCAGGGCGACCCGGTCGTCCGGCCGGATCATGATGTTGAACAGGTGCAGGTCCCCGTAGACCAGGCCGCGCTCGTGGATTGCCGCCACGACGGATTCGACCTGCTCGTAGGTCTGGCGGGCCCATCGGGCGTACGCCGCCCGGTCGCCGTCGGTCGCGTCGGCGTCGATCAGCGGGTACCGGTCGACCAGCACCTTGTTCAGCGGTCGGCCTTCGATGAACTCGAGCGCGAGGAACCGGTGCTCGCCGAGGACGAACTCGTCGTGCACCCGAGGCACCTGCGGCAGGTCGGCGAGTTGCCGCAGGGCCTGCGCCTCGCGGGCCAGCCGGGCGACGGCGTCGGTGCCGTCGGCGTCCAGGCCGGCGTGCGGTCGGGCCTCCTTCAGCACCACCTCGGTGTCGGTACGCAGGTCCCTGCCCACGTACAGCCCGCCGCCGTTCGAGAAGTGAATCACCCGCTCGATCCGGTACGGCACCTGGTCGGTGCTGGTGTCGCTCCGGGCGGCCAGGTGCGGGCCGAGGAAGTCGGGCAGGGTGACCCAGGACGGTACGTGAAAGACGGGCTCCCGGCGGTCCGGCACCAGCGTGCCGGCGTCGTCCTCGATCGCCGGTACCACCTGGCCGTCGGGCGAGTGGCAGTAGCGGGCGGCGAAGCCGCCGTAGCGCACGTAGACCGGGCCGTCGCCGTAGCGGAGATCACTGAGGATGTACGGCCCAGGCTCGCCGGTGAGCAGTTCGTCGAGCTCCTTGCAGGCCAGCTCCAGCTCAGCGTCGTCGCGCGGATAGACAGTGATGAACTTGCCGCTCGCGGCCCGGGCGGCGTACTTGGAATTGCGCAGCAGCAGCGTGCGCGGCCCGCGCAGGAACTTGAAGGACAGGCCACGGGGGACGCAGTAGTTCCAGACCGTGTCCAGCACCCGCTCGGCGTTTGCCAGACCCGCCGACACATGAATCTTCCAGCCCTGCTGCGGCAGCGAGCCGCCGTCGGGTGCGTAGATCAGCCAGTCGTCGAGCGGCTCACGCCGCCAGCCGGTCGGCGTCGGCCGTTCGGCGGCCGGGAAGACGGGCTGGGCGACGGCGCTGCCGAGCGAGTCGTAGAACAGCCGATCCGCGGCGCAGTAGCTGTCGTAGCGTTCGTCCACCGTCTCGCCGCCCCTCGAACTCGGCCGGCTGTTGTTCCGGCGTTGGATCGAGTCTCATCGACGGGACGTGGTGGGCTCCAGTGCGCTTAGTCACGACGTTGGATGCGGGGTGCACGGATACTCATGACATTAGTCAGGCCCGCACACCGTAGACGGCGGCGCCCATGGGCTTGTCGACGTCCAGGTCCGTTACTGCGGCGACCCGGGCGATCATCATGTACTGCCCGATCACCATCAGGAGTTCGACCACCTCGCGCGGGGAGAGCAGCGCGGTCAGTGCGGTGTTGGTGTCGTCGGGCGGAAGAACGTCACGGACAACTTCGGTCGTGAAACGCAGGACGATCCGCTGGTCTGGTGAGAAACAGTCGGCCCCGATCTCGTCGCGCCCGAGAGCGTGGATCATCTCGTCCGTGGCGCCGACGGAGCGGGCGATCGGCTCGTGCTGGACCCACTCATATGTGACGTCGCTCAGCTGGGCGACTCGCAGGATCGCGATTTCGCGCAGCAGGGGGTCGAGGGCCAGGTCCGTGAGCAGCCTGCCGCCCCAGCGCATCCAGTCCGGAAACGCCGTCTCGGCGTTGGCCATGACGCGGAAGAAGTTCAGGGGAAGCGCGGCCTGCAGCGCCTCGCGGACCGGCGCCGGGGCGTCGGCGGGGTTCACGTACGGCAAGCGACTCATATCTTTCCTTTTACAAACGGCAAATCGGGTGTCACGGACCATATCCCGATCCCCGCTGCGCCCGCCGCCGATCTGTTCGGATACCGCTGGTAAGACCACGATGACGTTCGCGAAGCAGCCCACTCACCGGACGGCAGCTTGGGTTCCCCGCAGGCCGGCGCGCACGACCAGCAGCAGATGTGCGCGTCGATACGGGCTGCGGACAGTCGGCCTACCGAAGCCGGTCCGGTGGTCATCGCGTGAGCGATGTCAGCATTTCCCGCAGCCAGGCAATCTCCGTGCGGCTGGTGGCGGTGGCGATGCGGAACAGTCCCCGGCGAAAGGGGTCGTCGGGGAAGTCGTCGGCGCGCAGTGGCCGGTCGCCGTCCCAGAAGAAGCTCGCCGGCTGGGTGAGGAAAATCAGCCGCCGGCGCAGCACGGCCCCCTGGGCCGCCGGGTCGTCGAGGTGGTGCAGGAAGGCCAGCAGCGTGAACCAGCGGTTCTCGTCGGTGATGAACAGCTCGTCGGGTGCGCGGAGCTGACGCAGCAACTCCGCCTGCCCTGCCGGGCTCAGGGTCAGCACGTGCCGTGGTGCTGCCATCTGGCCAGCCTGTACGTCGCGGCGCAGCAAGCCCGCACGTTCCATGCGCTTGATCGTCGGATACAGCGTCCCATCCGCGATCGGCCGGACGTGGCCGGTGAGTGCGGCCACGCGCCTGCGCAGCTCGTAGCCGTGCAGCGGGGCGTCGGCCAGGAAGCCCATTATCGCGAACTCCAACACCGTGTTAGCTTACCTCGGCCGAGAGATACCTCGAACACGAGGTACGGGTCAGGAGGTATGTGATGCGCGGCGCCCAGGTTCGACCAGATGGCACGACGATCCGCTGGGTGGAACTCCCCGGCACCGAACCCACTCGGATCTACCTGCACGGGCTCGGCGCCTCCTCGCCGGCGTACTACTCGGCGGTGGCCACCAACCCCACCCTCAGCGGACAGCGCAGCCTGCTGATGGACCTGCTCGGACACGGCATCAGCGACCGGCCGACCGATGCCTCGTACACACTGGAGGAGCACGCCGACCTCCTCGCTATCGCCCTGTCGGCAGCCGGGGTCGGCGCCGCGCAGGTGATCGCACACAGCATGGGGGGCGCCGTCGCCATCATCCTGGCGTCCCGCCATCCGCACCTTGTCTCCGCACTGGTCCTGGTGGACGCCACCCTCGACCCGCAGCCTCCGGGCGAAGGCATCGGCGCCCGCTACACAGAGGAGCAGTTCGTCCATGGCGGCGGCCGGTCCGAGACGCTCACCCGGGTCGGCACGGCCTGGGCGGCCACGATGCGGCTTACCGGCCCGGAGGCGCTTTATCGCACTGCGGCACACCTCGGCCGCGGCACCACCCCCACCATGCGTGAGCTGCTGGTCGAACTGCCCGTGCCGCGCACATACCTCCATCCGGCCGACAACGAGCCGAGAGGTGCGCGCGCTCTGATCGATGCCGGCGTGCGGGTGGTCGCCGTACCAGAGGCTGGCCACAACATCATGCTGGACAACCCCGATGGCTTCGCTGCGGCCACAGAGGCGGCATTGCGGGGGCGGTGATCCTCAACCGCTGGAGCGGGAGACCGGGCCGGATTCACGCTGATGCTCGTCGATGTTGCCAAAGCCGATCCAGACGTGTTGGAATGGCTGATATCGCCGCAGCGCGGGGGCAACCGCGCTGGGAACGGCCAGCACGGGAGCATCGCAGCGCCGGCAGCGCGCCGCCCTTGGCGGACGCTCGCCTGCCGGATCGCCGGGCCATCTCTACGACGACGGGCATCTTGCCGGGCAATCATCCCCGCCCGCCGTAGGTACATCCCGACACGTGTCCCCGACGGCCGACGCGCTCGACGCCTGACCCGCCGGGGACGTCCGATTCGGCCTGCCAGCACCAGAACCGGCGACGAGGTGAGAAGCAATCATGATTTCCCGAGAGAACTTCGCGGGTTGGTACCGGAACCGCTTCGTGTGGGTGGCGGTGATCCTGCTGGTGGTGTCGGCCGGCGCGGTCGTACTGGTCAACCGGGCCGACCCGGAGGCGAAACCGGCGGACCTGCAAACGCAGATCACGGCCCGGATGCGCACCACGCTCGAACAGGCGGACCCGGGGCAGCACAACCACGCCGGACACGGTGCCCAGCAGGCGGCCACCACGGAGAAGCCGGCAGTGATCTGCGGGGTCCGCGTCTACGGCTACGAGCCGACCGAGGCCACCGCGCTCGCCGACGTGCGGACGGTCTACGGCTTCCACCTCTGCGGGGTCGCCGAACAGAAGCGCCCGTGGGACGTGGCGGTCAAACTGGCCGGCCCCGTGATCATGGACATGTCCACCGAGCCTCCGGGCATCCAGGTGGTCGAGGCGACCGCCGAGGTCATGTTCACCGACCGGGTGCGGCAGATGCTCCCGCCCAAGTACGCGGATCTGGCGCTCAAGGAGGCGCTGACCGAGTCGGAGATGGCCGACCAGCGCCGCCGATACGACGCCGCAGCCGACCTGTGACCATGCCGGGCGACCGATGGCGCGGTCGTTACCCGCACCCGGATCCGAACCGGGCGGCTGCGGACACCCCGGTCAGCTCGATCCACATCCGACCATAGATAGATAAGCATTGATATTTAACTCGATAGATGCAACAGTTGGTTTGGGAGCGTTCCCATTCTGATTTGTAGTCCCGAAGAGCGGAGGATGAACAGTGCGTTCACTCAAGTCCGATCGATCCGGCGGACGATCCCGGTCACCAGTCCGTCGGTCCCTGCGAGCGTTCGTCATGGTGTTCGCCATCGTGGCCGGCATGCTGCCCTTCACCGGGGCAGCCCAGGCCCACGGCACCATCATCAACCCGATGAGTCGCGCCTACCAATGCTGGAAGGCGTGGGGCAACCAGCACATGAACCCCGCCATGCAGCAGCAAGACCCCATGTGTTGGCGGGCGTTCCAGGCCAACCCCGACACCATGTGGAACTGGATGAGCCAGCTGCGCGACGGCCTCGGGGGCCAGTACCAGGCTCGCACCCCGGACGGGCAGCTGTGCAGCAACGCCCTGTCCAGGAACGACAGCGTGAACCAGCCCGGGGCGTGGAAGACGACCACCGTCAGCCGCAACCTCACGGTCCAGCTGTACGACCAGGCCAGCCACGGCGCTGACTACTTCCAGGTCTACGTCACCAAGCAGGGGTTCAACCCATCCACCCAGAAGCTCGGGTGGGGCAACCTCGACCTGATCACGACGACCGGGCGCTACGCGCCGGCGCAGAACATCTCGTTCAACGTCTCGCTCCCGTCGCGCAGTGGGAACCACATCCTGTTCGTGCTCTGGAGGGCGTCGCACCTGGACCAGACCTACATGTGGTGCAGCGACATCAACGTCACCTGATCGGCAAGACCGACAACTAGCACGCTGATCCGGCTCAGGGCGTCAACGCCCTGAGCCGGATTGGTTGGCTCAGGTGGAGGTCACGCGTCGGCTTCGAGAGCGAAGGTGTTGCCGTCCGGGTCCTGAAACCAGGCGATACGTCCACCTCCGGCCCGCGCGGTAATCCCCTTCTCATCGTGCTCGAACTGCTCGTAGCGAACGAACTCGACGCCCGACGAGGTGAGTTCATCGACGATCTGGTCGATGTCGTCGACGTACCACGTCGCCAACGTCGCCGAGGTCTTCCCGGCGGTGACCGACTGGTACACGTTCAGCGCCGGACCGCCACCGGAGCCATAGACGCGGCTGCCGTCGGCGATGGTGGCGCTGGGGCCGGACCGCAGCGCCCGCAGGCCCAGCGCGCCTTCGTAGAAGGCCACGGCCTTCTGAATGTCGGACACGGCGACCGAGGCTCTGAGGTGGTACGTACTCAAGGGCATGAACCACTCTGGCAGGTGCTCGACGAATCGGGGCGCCGAATCGGAGACCGTCAAACCCCCGCACTACGAGCGATGCGATACAGCACGTTCGGACGCAGCGCCCCTTCGGGCTCGGTGGGATCGTCGAAGTCGTCAGCCGGGTTCCGGGTCATGCCGATCCGGCGCATCACCGCCTGGGAACGAAGGTTGGTGGCCGTTGTGACAGCGAGGATCTCAGGAAGCTCAAGAGCGTCAAAGCCGTGGGCCAGGACCGTCAGCGCGCCCTCGGTAGCGTAGCCCTGGCCCCAGGCCGAGCGGGCGAGCCGCCAACCGATCTCCACTCCTGTGAACGGCATGTCGTCGTCCACGTCATCCAAGCCCGCGAAGCCGATGAACTCGCCCGTGGCCTCCACCTCAACCGCCCACCATCCGTAGCCTCGCTGGTCGAACTCGGCCTGGAACCGCGACACGGAGGCATCGCTCTGTTCGCGGGTAAGCAGGTCGCCCAAGTGCTCCCGGACCTCGGGATCGGCATTCATGGCCGCCCACGGTTCAAGGTCGGAGTCACGCCATCGGCGCAAGACGAGGCGATCCGTACGTAGTTCAGCCATGCTGACCAGCCAACGTGAGCTCTGGCCCCGGGGCAATCTCTTTCTTCCGCGGGACACCGCCATGCGGTCCCAGCATTGGACGAGCGCCCGCCTCCGGGCAGGTCGACCGCACCCACTGTCGGCCTGCCCAGTGCCGTGGGCTACCCCTGCGACGGGCCGTCGCCCGCAGTGGCGGCGCGCAGCTCCTTGAGCACGTACGTGGCGGCCTTCTCGGCGACGCGGATGCCCTCCTTCTGGCTCACGTGATGGTCGGAGAGCACGGCGATCAGCCAGTCATGACGGGCCTCGACGATGCGTCCGATGCTGTTGACCAGCCAGCGACCCCCGTCGACATCAGCGGTGTCCCAGCCGTTCTTGACGTACTCGGAACGACTGCCCGGCTCCCGCGCGGCGGTGACTCCCCACCGCTGCTCGGGGATCACCTTCTTCATGAGGCCCATGACGAAGGTGCGGTCCTGCGGGGTCAACGGTCCCGTCGGCGACGTCAGCGCGGTCAGCAGACGGAGCTGGTCGGCGACCGTGGTCGTGGTGAGTCCCCAGTGCGAGTTGGGCTTCGTCTCGCGCAGACCGAGCACGCGGTTCGCGGCGTTGAGGCCACGCGAGCCCTCGATCCGCTGCCACAGGGCGACCGCCGCATCGTTGTCACTGGACACGATCATGGCCTCGGCCAACCGCCGGGTGTCAGAGCCCAGGGCCTTGCCCGGCGGGTTCTGGCGCAGCAGAAGGGCCGCGAGGATGTTGACCTTGACGATGCTGGCGGTCTCGAACCGTTTGGTGCCGACCGTCACCGCAGCCGTTCCCTGTCGATCCAGTGCCGCGACCGCCAGATGGCCGTCGTACCGCTCCACGTAAGCCTTGATGCGCGTTCTCGCCTGGCCGATCCGGTCGATGGCCGGCGTCGTGGGGATCGGATTGGCAGGGGATGGACCGTGCGATGGTCCGTCGTCGCGACCGCGCGTGGCACCGAAGGCGGCCGTCGCGACGCCGGCCAGCGACATGGTGGCCGCGGAGATGACCCAGCGTCGCGGCAGTTGCCGACCTTTCCGCTCAGCCAAGGCGGGCCACCGCCCTCGCCGCGATCTCGTCCACAACGACCTGGCTGCCCGGATCGGGCAGGCGGACCGTCGAGACCGTCTCGCCTCGCTTCACCATCACGAAGTACGTGACGGTGTTCGGGACGTCCGCACGCGCGATGCGACCTCGAATGAGCATGCCGGCGCCCTCCAGATAATGCGGGTCGACGACATCGAACGAGACCTGCGATCCGAGGACCGGGTAGCTCGCGCACCGCAGGAGGACCCGACGGACGTCCTCGACGTTCCGCTCGGCCCATCCAGGTTCGTACGTCTCCACGACGTGGTGAGCCGGCGACGAGCCATCAGACAGCCGGTAGTAGCGCTCCACGGCAGCGCGCCGATGCGACTTGGCCGGGTAGTCGCTGCCCCGGTAGTTGGGGCAGCTGTCCTGCTCCCACGGCCAGGACGCCAGACCGGTTCGCGCGTCGTCCTCACGCCAGTCCGCTCCCAGGTCGCCCGCCCCCAGCAGCGGGCTCGGATCGCCCCGTTCCGCGTTTGCGGTGCGCAGCTCGTCGGGGCCGACACCGGGCTCCCCCCGATGGCACCCCGCGGCCATCACCATCAACGCCGACAGGACCGCCGGCACGGCCGCGACCGAACCTCGGCCTCTGCCGCGAATCCGGCCTCGGCTCGTCCTGCTGCTCGCCACGGACACCGAAAACCTCCCCAAACGCAGATACTTGCCACCGCAGGTGGCGCTTCGGCCGACGACGCGTGGCGACACGTTCGTCGCCGCCACAGCACCGACGCTGCGGTTGCCAGCCGACGGTCCGACACCATCGGGATCCGCCACACCCCGGCGGCAGACGGGACCCGTCAATGGCGTTCCTCGGCGAACAGCTCGGAACGGGTCTCGCCGAGCAACTCACGCAGGCGGTTGAGGGAGCGCATGCTCTGGCTCTTGACGACGGCGGTGGAGACGCCCACAACCTCGGCGGTCGTCTCCACGCTCAGGTCGTCCCAGTAACGCAGGACGATGATCGCCCGATCCCGCAACGGCAAGGTGGCGACCGCGTCCAGCAACGTCATGCGCAGCTCGGCCGGATGCTCCTCGCCCCGCTCCGGCGGTGCCGACATCGCCAACTCGCGGCTGGAACGGCGTCGCTGCTGGTCGATCATGCAGCGCAGCAGTATTTTGCGGGCGTACGCGTGGGGGTCGTCGGCCCGGCGGACCCGCCTCCAGTTGGCGTACACCTTGGCCAGCGTCGTCTGGGTGAGGTCCTGGGCGAGATGCCAGTCGCGGCACATCAGGAACGCCGCGTCGCGCAGCCGGCCAACGGTCGCCTGCGCGAACTCCACGAAGTCTTCGTCAGCCATTCGACCGGGCCAGCTTCGGGAATTTCTTGGCACCGTTGATGACGAACTCGGCCGGCAGTGTCGTCCCCCAGATCGGGTTCGCGGCGATCTCGGTCGCCTCCTTCACGGAGAGGACGGGCGGTGCCGGCGAGGTTCCCTTGGCGTCCCAGGCCAGACAGGTAGCGATCATGAGATCGATCTGGAGGCCAGCGCGGTGGTGCACGGTGACCATCTGGGTCTGCACGCAGTTGTCGGGTACTTCGGTCAGCTCCACCGTTCCCGGGGCGGGGTCGCCGCCGAGGCGGTCCCGGTAGATGGAGAGCCGCAGCATGCCCGGTCCATCGCCTCGGTCCAGGTAGAGCTGGACGTACGGCATGCCGGGGCCCGCCCCGCTGCTCTCCAGACTCGCGTAACCGCTGGTCTTCCCCTTGGGCAGAAGCCGGGTCAGCAGTTCCAGCGCGCCCTGCGGCGTGGTGGTCCGCAGCTCACCGTCCGGCCCCGCCCCGATCCCCACGGTGTCGATCACCGTGGTCGAGGGAGTCGGCGGCACTGGCCGAAAGGGGTCTCTGTCGGTGCCCTCTTCGAACCCATCTGGGGAGTCGGCCGGGGACGGCGTGGCGGTGTCGACCGACCCTCCCGGTAAAACCACGTTCGGCCCGGCGGGCTGGCCGGCGTCACCCGTGCCGACGCCGAGCGGCCCGGCGGCCAGGCCGATCACGAGCAGCATCGCCAACGCCGATCCGCCGGCGCCGAACTGCGCCAGGCGGCGCTGACGGCGCATTCGGCGGCCCTGCATCACCGACTGCTGGACCAGGTCACCCAACGGCGGGGCGGGGTGTCGGGCCAGGTCGTCCCTGAAACGCCCACGGACGTCACCCATGTCCCTTATTCCTCCTCGGCCGGCCGCCCGCAGTGGCGATCCATCACTCACACGACGGGTTGGCCAGCCAATTTGGTTACCGCTTCTCGGCGCGAATTTTCTGCCGCCCCCGTCAGCTGGACGCGGGGTTTCAGCACGTGTGCGGCCATCTCCGTAGCGTCACGTTTTCCTTGTCCGGAGCTTTACCGCGATAGGACGAACAGGATGGCGCCGGCGAATCGCCCCATCCCGGGATGGGCAAGGCCCAATCCCCCTGTCAACCACCGACCGCAGTCGCTCCTTGGTGGTTCGAGTAGCCAAAGCTGCTGCTGGGCACGGCTCCGGCCACACGGGCGACACAGTCGGTCAAGGCACAACCCGTACAGCGTCCTAGGAGGTTAGGTCGTCGAATGTCCCTGCCTCCTGGCTGGTGCACTTGGCCAGGCTCGCTCACGAAGTGGTGTCCGGGTCCTGCACCATCCGCCGCCCGAAGGCTTGCAGGCTCGCAAGGACGTTCGTCCGGGTAAGGCCCCTGCCCGCCAACGACACACCGAGGATGATCAACGCGACGCCGACCAGTGCACCCCCGCGCATGGTGGAGAACGCCGCACCGATGACGATCGTGGCGACCCCCGTGACGGTGACCGCGATCGCACCCGCGTGGGGACCGCCCTTGAGCAGGCATAGCCCGACCGCGACCCCCGCCAGACCGAGCGAACCGAAGATCGCCGGGGCCATCGGCCCGGCCTCGAAGAAGCCGGCGACTCCGAGGATGATCATTGCAGTGCCGCCGCCCAGCGGCTGAATGGCCAGATGCGGGCGGGGTGCGGCAAAGAACTCCGCCACGAACGCGAAGCCGTGATCCCGGCCGACGAGGTAGACGTTTGCCAGCACCACGAGACCGCCGACGATGAGGGCCTTCGTGGCGTCCGACCGGTTCCATTCGGGCAGTAACGTGCTCAGATAGCCCACGGCCACGCCGATCATCGCCACCCGGAAGAGCGTCTCCAACAACCGCACGCCGGGTGTGGTGACCAGCACAACGATGACGGCACCGGCCGCCGCCGGGAGGGCGTACCGCGCGGTGCTGCCCGATCCGAAGGCTCCGACCACCAACGTAGCGAACGCGAGTGCCAGGAAGACGCGGTGCATCAGCCGGACCAGGGGAGCTCGCGGTGGCAGCCGGCGCAGTCGGACCAGCAATGCAGTCGCACCGGCCGCAGCCGCACATGCACCGGCGGCAGTCCAGCCGTAGTCGTCGTGCAGACCGTTGACGGAGATGCCCATGGCAATGCCCGCGAGGTTGGTCACGACGAGGGTCCAGAACCGGTAGCCCTTGCCGGAGTCGAGCGCCACGCCTTCAGTATCTGGGCGGCGTGCCGACTCTGCCCGGCACCACCGCGTAACGCGGGTCGACCAGCCACGGTGAGCGGGGACTCGTGTCCTACCGCTCTGACCCGTAACAGGTCCGAAACTACCGGTTGAAAACTCTGGAATTTTCTGCCAGCCTGAGAGCCATCGACAAGTGTGAACGTTAACAAGATCCCTTTAGCACTGGAGGCGCTCCACGCGACCGTCAGGCCCACCTACCTGCCAGGTGACCACGCCCATCACCGGAAGAGCCCAGCGCCCGCAACCACCCCCCCGACGGGCGACCGGACCTACATTTCAGCACCCTTTACCCGCTGGCCAGGCAGCCCCAGCCGACTCGCATCCAGGCGGACGCCTGACGTGAGTCCCGGCCCGCTCGGGCGAACTCACCATCGTGGCCGCCGCGACCCGAGCGGGGCCTCCCAACGGAACAGCGACAGGAATTTCCTACCCCACCACTGGAGGATCAGCATGGTCTCCCGGACCCGTCCCATCAGAAGCACCCGACTGCGAACGCTCACATTTTCCGGAACAGCAGCGATAATTCTGGCCCTGGTCGTTTCGCTGCTGCCCAATCTGGCCCAGGCCGCCGAGACGACCCTCGGCGCCGCCGCGGCCCAGTCCGGCCGGTACTTCGGTGCCGCCGTCGCCGCCAACAAACTCAACGACAGCGCCTACACGACGATCCTGAACCGCGAGTTCAACAGCGTCACTCCCGAGAACGAAATGAAGATCGACGCGACCGAGCCGCAGCAGAACAACTTCACCTTCAGCAACGCGGACCGGATCGTGAACCACGCCATCTCCCGGGGTTGGAAGGTCCGGGGCCACACCTTGGCCTGGTACTCGCAGCAGCCGGGCTGGATGCAGAGCATGGAAGGCACCGCGCTGCGCAACGCGATGCTGAACCACGTCACCCGGGTGGCCACCTACTACCGGGGCAAGATCGACTCGTGGGATGTGGTGAACGAGGCGTTCGAGGACGGCAACAGCGGCGCCCGTCGCAACTCGAACCTCCAGCGCACCGGCAACGACTGGATCGAGGCGGCGTTCCGCGCCGCCGACGCGGCGGACCCGAACGCGAAGCTCTGCTACAACGACTACAACACCGACAACTGGACCTGGGCCAAGACGCAGGCCGTTTACAACATGGTGCGCGACTTCAAGCAGCGTGGGGTGCCGATCGACTGCGTCGGGTTCCAGTCGCACTTCAACGCCAACTCGCCGTACAACAGCAACTACCGCACCACGCTGTCCAGCTTCGCCGCTCTTGGGGTGGACGTGCAGATCACCGAGTTGGACATCGAGGGATCCGGCACGACGCAGGCCAACACCTTCCGCAGTGTGGTCAACGACTGCCTTGCCGTGGCTCGCTGCAACGGGCTCACGGTGTGGGGGGTGCGAGACTGCGACTCGTGGCGCTCCAGCGGCACTCCCCTGCTCTTCGACTGCAACGGCAACAAGAAGGCCGCCTACACGGCCACCCTTGAGGCGCTGAACAGCGCCGGCCCCACTCCCACGCCCACCACCCCGGGGCCCACCCCCACCGTGCCACCCGGCTCCGCCAGCGAGATCGTCGGCACGCAGTCCGGCCGGTGCGTCGACGTACCCAACGCCGCAACCACCAACGGCACCCGGGTCCAGCTCTACGACTGCAACAAACAAACCAACCAGGCATGGACCTACACCTCGAACAAACAACTCCAGGTGTACGGCACCATGTGCCTCGACGCGGCAGGCACCGCCAACGGCGCGGCAGTGCAGATCTACAGCTGCCACAGCCAGACCAACCAACAGTGGAACGTCAACTCCAACGGCACCATCAGCAACGCCCAGTCCGGACGATGCCTGGACGCCTGGAGCACCACCAACGGAGCCCAGATCCAGCTCTACGACTGCCACGGACAAACCAACCAGCAGTTCAGGCTCGCCACCTCCGGCGGGCCCACCCAAACGCCGACGCCGACACCGACGACGCCGCCGACCGGCGGTAGCTGTGATCTTCCGTCGTCGTACCGCTGGTCGTCGACGGGCGCGCTGGCGCAGCCGAGGTCGGGGTGGGTGTCGCTGAAGGACTTCACTCACGCGCCGTACAACGGCCAGCAGTTGGTCTACGGGACAACGCACGACACGGGAACGACGTGGGGTTCGATGAACTTCGGTCTCTTCTCGAACTGGAACCAGATGGGGTCGGCGTCGCAGAATCAGATGCCGTTCGCGGCGGTGGCGCCGTCGTTGTTCTACTTCGCGCCGCGCAACGTCTGGGTGTTGGCCTATCAGTGGGGTGGGCCGGCCTTCTCCTACCGGACGTCGACCGACCCGACCAACGTGAACAGTTGGTCCGCGGCGCAGACGCTGTTCACCGGAAGCATCTCCAACTCCAGCACCGGCCCGATCGACCAGGCGCTCATCGGTGACGACCAGAACATGTACCTGTTCTTCGCCGGTGACAACGGCAGGATCTACCGGGCCAGCATGCCCATCGGGAACTTCCCGGGCAGCTTCGGGTCGAACTACACGACGATCATGACCGACTCGACGAACAACCTGTTCGAAGGGGTTCAGGTCTACAAACTCCAGGGTCAGAACCGGTACCTCATGCTCGTCGAGGCGATCGGCGCGAACGGGCGCTACTTCCGATCGTTCACGGCCACCAACCTGGGTGGTACGTGGACGCCGCAAGCCACGTCCGAGAGCAACCCCTTCGCCGGCAAGGCCAACAGCGGCGCCACCTGGACCAACGACATCAGTCACGGCGAACTGATCCGCAGCAACGCCGACCAGACCATGACCGTTGACGCCTGCAACCTGCAACTGCTCTACCAGGGGCGTTCCCCCAGCTCCGGCGGCGACTACGGCCTCCTGCCCTACCGGCCGGGTCTGCTGACGCTGCAACGCTGACGACGGGACAACCCCGGGGCGGGCAGGCTCGGCACCACACCGAGCCCGCCCGTCCCGCACCCACCCCACCACCAGGAGGTACCGACAGTGCGAGGACACGGACATCACCCCCCGCCCTCAGGGGACACCCGCACAGAGCGTGTGTCGGCCCGATTTCGGGGACGGCTCTTCAAGCTCGCCGCGGCCGGGATCGCCGCCGCAGTCGGGTTGTTCACCATCACCGTGGCGACCGGCTCGGCATCGGCCGCCGACAACCCGTACCAGCGGGGCCCGGACCCCACCCAGACCAGCGTCACCGCCGTCAACGGCCCCTTCGCCAACACGTCGGTCAGCGTCCCGACCGGGTACGGCTTCAACGGCGGCAGGATCTACTACCCGACCGACACCAGCCAGGGCACCTTCGGGGCCATCGCGATCTCGCCGGGTTACACCGCGTTGTTCTCCGCCGAGTTGGCCTGGATGGGACCGTGGCTGGCCTCCCACGGCTTCGTCGTGATCGGCATCGAGACCAACAGCCGCAATGACTTCGACACGGCCCGAGGCACCCAACTGCTCGCCGCACTGGACTACCTCACACAGCAGAGCCCCGTCCGCGACCGGGTCGACCCCAACCGGTTGGCGGTCGCCGGTCACTCGATGGGCGGCGGTGGCGCGCTGAGCGCAGCCACCCGGCGCCCGTCGTTGAAGGCAGTGGTCGGCATCGCGCCGTACTCGCCGTCGTCGAACCTGGCCAACGACCGGGTGCCGACCATGATCTTCGCTGGGCAGGCGGACACGGTGGTAACCCCGTCCTACGCCACCGGCCTGTACAACAGCCTCCCGGCCACGACGGAGAGCGTCTACGTGGAGGTCGCCGGCGCGGACCATGGCTTCATGGTCGGACGGTCGAACCCGGTGATGGTCCGGACCATGCTGCCGTTCGTCAAGATGTTCATCGACAGCGACACCCGGTACAGCCCGTTCCTCTGCCCACTGCTGGACTCCAGCGGTGTGGTCACGTACCGCAGCACCTGCCCGTTGCTGCCCTCGACGCCGACCACCCCGACACCGACCCCCACCGATCCGCCGACCGTCCCACCCGGCTCCGCCAGCGAGATCGTCGGCACGCAGTCCGGCCGGTGCGTCGACGTACCCAACGCCTCACGTAACAACGGCACCCGGGTCCAGCTCTACGACTGCAACAAACAAACCAACCAGGCATGGACCTACACCTCGAACAAACAACTCCAGGTGTACGGCACCATGTGCCTCGACGCGGCAGGCACCGCCAACGGCGCGGCAGTGCAGATCTACAGCTGCCACAGCCAGACCAACCAACAGTGGAACGTCAACTCCAACGGCACCATCAGCAACGCCCAGTCCGGACGATGCCTGGACGCCTGGAGCACTGCCAACGGAGCCCAGATCCAGCTCTACGACTGCCACGGACAAACCAACCAGCAGTTCAGGCTCGCCTCCGTCGCACGTTGATCACGGCCGGCTCCGCGCACAGGCCGAACTGAAACGGGCGGGCTCGGCGTCACGCCGGGCCCGCCCGCGTCATTCAGACATCACCGGGTCGGTCTGGCCACCTGAGAGACCTACCCGACGGCGCGCGAACACCCGGCGATCATCACGCAGGCCGCCCTCACCCTCGCGATCGGCTCCGTCGACCGCTGCACGGTTCGTGGTTGACCGGGTCGGCGCATGCAGCGGTGACACAACGGTTGCCCGTCCGTCGTCCTCGAGGTGATCTTCTTGAAAAGCCGGTGACGGCTACTCATGCGTGTCGCGGGTGCGTGCCGCGATGCGGATGGTCGTGCCTGCGGGTCCGCTGTCGACGAGGACGTAGTCGGCCATCTGCCCGACCACCCACAGGCCCATTCCTCCGGTGTCGGACAGGGGCGGTCGCTCGGCGCGGAGAACGTAGCGAGCGGTGTTGAAGCCCCTCCCCTGGTCGGTGACTTCACAGGTGAGCTGACCGTCCAGGAGCAGGCGTAGGCCACCTCTGCCACCCCCGTGCCGAATCACGTTGATCATCAATTCGTTGACCGCGATGACCCAGTTCTCAGTCTCGTCGTGGTCGAGGCCGCACCGGCGGCTGACGGCTTGAACCTCCTGTCGGACGCGGGTCAAGTCTGCGAGGGTGAAGGACGAGGAGAACAGGGGCTTTCCGGCAGTGGGGGCATGCTGGTCGAGCGGTGGGTTCGCCACTGCTTCCCCTCCCTGTCGGACGTGGAGCCGGTGACCTCGCCGGTGGCACGAGGGAGGATAGCTCTCCGGAACGGGTTCACCGGTCGACCAAGGCATCGATGTGACATGGGAACGTACCCCACGTCGGCGGCGCGACACTGTTGATCTCGCTGCTGGCATGCTATCGGCGGCGTGCCGGCGTCTAGGCTTCCTGGGTGGCCGATGCCGAGCTGGTGACGAATGACGAGCGGCTGCGTCGCATCGAGGCGATCACCGATGCCGCCCTGTCGGGGCTGAACATCGCCGAGTTGCTCGACGAGCTACTTGAACGGGTCCGGGACCTACTCAAGGTCGATACCGCCACCATCCTGCTGCTGGACGACCACACCGGCGAGCTCGTCGCGACAGCGGCCAAGGGCCTGGAAGAGGAGGTACGCCGAGGTTTCCGCATCCGGGTCGGACGCGGATTCGCCGGGCGGGTGGCGGCGACACGCGCACCAGTCACCATCGACAACGTTACGCCCGACGACGTAGTCAATCCCATCCTGCTCGCCACTGGCATACGTGCCCTGTTGGGCGTGCCCATGCTCGTCAACGGCAACCTCGTCGGCGTCCTGCACGTCGGCTCCCTGGCCCTGCGGCGGTTCGGTCCCGACGACGTGCGGCTGTTGCAACTCGTTGCCGATCGAGCCAGCCTCGCAGGTCAGGCCCGAGCGCAGGTCCTCGACCGGCAGGCAGCGCTGGCCCTGCAACACAGCCTGCTACCAGGCCGGCTACCCGACGTCCCCGGCCTGGACCTGGCGGCCCGGTACGTACCCGGCCACGACCTGGGCATCGGCGGCGACTGGTACGACGTGTTCACATTGCCCTCGGGCTGGCTGGGCGCCGTCATCGGCGACGTCTCCGGCCATGGGCTGCCATCCGCCGTCGTCATGGGACGCATCCGCAGCGCGCTCCGCGCCTACGCCCTCGATTCCGACGATCCCGCCCAGGCGCTGACCTCCCTCGACCGCAAGATCCACCATTTCGAAGCGGGCACCCTCACCACCGCCGTCTATGCCCTGATCGCACCCGACCGCACGACGGTGCACCTCTCCTCCGCAGGCCATCTGCCACCGCTGCTCGCTGCCCCCGGCCAACCCACCCAGCTCGTCAACCTGACGGTGGACCGGCCACTCGGTGTGGGCCGACCATTGGCCAATCGCCGCACCACCGTCCTGGACCTACCGCCGGGTGCGGCGCTCGTCTTCTACACCGACGGACTGGTCGAACGCCGCAGCGAACTGATCGACACCGGGATCGAGCGCCTCGCCGACGCCGTACAGTCCGGGCCAGCCGAGGCGTTGTGCGACCACATCATGGCCACCACCGCGGAGGAGCACCCTAACGACGACATCGCCCTGCTGGTCATCCGCCGTCGACCAGCATCGGAATAGGCCGCTCGGGCTGCGTTCACCGGGCGGCGTCAGCCAGCGCGCGAGGACCTTGGGCGCGCGAGACGGCATAAGGCAGCCCGAATGTGCTCTCTTTCGGCGGCGGTGGTGCGGGGATCGACAAGTCGGTCACGGACGGCCACGAGGAGCGCCTCCGTCGCCGGGTCCGTGACCGGCGCATCCGGCGGCGATGTGGTGTGCGCCAGCGGGGTGAGGGCGCGCAGGGCCGCGCCGAGCGGCAGGTCCAAGGCCGCGCAGAACGCCCGCACCTTGGGCAGTTCCGGGTGATGCTCCCAGTCGCCGGACAGCCACCGGAAGACAGTGGAGCGACCGACGCCGCTACGAGCCGCGACCTGCCTGATCGACCAGCCCTGCTCCTCGTGAGCGGCGTCGACTGCGTGGCGCACGAACTGAGCGAACGCCCCCTGCGCTGCCCGTTGAGTGTCAACCATGTCCTGGCTAGCGCCTCCCCCGGTCGGTACCCGGAACCTGTGCGTCCTCTGCCTCTACCGACTTGTCGCACCACCGCCACAATAATCGAAAATTGTTAATGCTTTCTTCCTTTACGACGGCTGGACATCCACATGCCGCGACCAACAACCGACACTTCTGGCCTCGGCCTCGCCGGGCTACGGCCCTCCCGCCTCATCCACGGGCTGGCTACCCGCCACGTCGGACGAGACGCCGGGCGGCCTGGTGCAGCCACCGCCAGGCCACCCAGCCGACTCTGCCGCCAGCCGGTTATCGGCTGGCGGTGCCGCCCTGGCGGCGGCGATGCCTGGCGTCTCGGATGAGCGTCAGGGCGATGACGAGAAGGCCGAGCAGGGCGACGACGGCATTGGCGGTCGTGAGGAACACCTTCTCGCCAACGGTGGCGTGGTGAAGGTGGGTCAGGTGGAAGAAGAAGTGGGGTATGGCGAAGGTGGAGAATCCCGCCGCGGCGGGGATGGTGAATGCGGCTCGAGGTGCGACGAGCGCTATGCCGAGGACGACGGCCAGGCCGAGGGTGGCTCCGCCGAAGTCTCGCGCGTAGTGGTCGCTGAACGGCGGGGTGAGGGCGACGGTCGGGAAGTTGTTGTAGAAGCTTTCGGGGAAGACCTGGTTCCAGAACCCGACAACGAGTTCGTCGAGGAAGAGGACGGCCAGAGCGATCCGGATCAGCGCGGTCAGCGCGGTGTCCCGCCCGTCTGATGACGCTGCCTGCGGTGCGGCGGGGGTGGGTGACCGGCCTTCGTTCATCGGGTCCGCCCGGTGGCGTTCTGCGCTGCCGGGCTGGCCAGCCACTGGTCGAAGGTCTGTGTGCCACGCGGACCGAGGGCGGTGGGCAGCAGGCCACCTCCGGCCATGGCTCGACCGGTCGCTCCCGGAAGGCGGACGGGCAGGACAACGCGGTGACTGCCGCGGGTGCGTAGCAGGTGGCGGGCCATATCCGGCATGCGCAACTGTTGCGGACCGGCGATCTCGGGCGCCCGGCCAGCCGGGTCTGCCAGGGCGAGGTCGACGAGACAGTTGGCGACCTCGTGGGCCGCGATCGGCTGCATGAGCATCTGGGGCACCACTGCGATCGGTCCGGGAATGGTGGCGAGCATCTGCGCGGCCAACTCGTAGAACTGCGTCGAGCGGAGCACCGTCGCGGGTACCGCACCGTCCAGGACGAGCTTCTCCTGGCGTCGTTTGCCCGCGTAGTAACCCCAATTCACCCGATCGGCGCCGACGACCGACAGCGCGACGTGGTGCCGAACCCCGACGCGCTGGCCTGCACTGAGCAGGTTGGTTGTCGCCGTACCAAAGAAGTCTTCCGACTTCTTCCGGTTGATCGTCGACGTGTTGCTGACGTCGATCACGACCGGTACGCCGGTCAGCGCCTCGTCCAGCCCGGAACCGCGGATCAGGTCTGCCCCTGTGGAGCGGGCGAGTATGACCGGCTCGTGGCCGGCGGCCCGCACGGCGTTGACGACGAGACGTCCAACCCAGCCGGTCCCACCAGCTACCGCGATACGCACTGAGCTACCTCCCGATCTGCGTTCGCCGTAACGCCGCGGTGGCGCGTAGTCCGGACCGGGGGCCGGGGTGAAAGGGGGATAAGCCGCTGTGATGTCACTGTTGGTTCTACCTCTCCGAGACTTCTCGTCCAGGAATAGATGCACAAATAGCCCTAAAGGGTGGAACCCTCACCTGTATCGGTGCGCTTGCTGGCGCCGTATACACCGCGTGAGAGCGTCATGATCGCGAGTAGGAGAGCCAGTACGGCTACACCGGAAGCGGCGTACAACGCGACGACTCCGCCGTGTGTGAGACGGGCCCGAAACGGATTCGCCGCGGCGGCCGCCGCAGCTTCCGCTCCCACAGTGAACTCCGCCGTGCCGGCTACCGGGTGTCCATCGGTGAAGGTTGCTCGCCAACTGATCTCGTACCAGCCGTCAGGCATATCCGCTCTCATCTGATGGCGCAGCGTCGCTCCGTGGATAACCGGCCGACCGCCTGCCCAATCGGTCCCCGTGTGGTCCGTCACTGTGACACTGCTGTCGGACGTGATCTCGGCGGCGAACACCACCTCGACCCGTTGCGGGGCCTTCGCGAGCGCGGCACCGGCGCTCGGCGTGACCGAATGCGTCGCGCCGTGCGCGTACGCGGGCGCGGGCGTGACCACCAGCGGGAAACCGGCAGCAAGCGCGACCGTGACGATCAATCTGACGCTACGACGAATGCGAGGCGCCCGACCGGTGTCTGACTTGTCGGTCACGCGCGCCGCAACGCTCCTCTTCATGGCGTGCTCCCCTCCGCCGCGAACGACCGCGACGTCTGCGAACAGGACCGAGCGGCCCCCCGATTCGTGACAGCAGAGGTCGCGGCCGGGGCCGTGTGTCACGAATCGGAGACCTGCTCGGTCCGTACCTGGTGACACTCGCCCACCACTGGTACAGCGCAAGGAGCGACGATCATGACCGCCATCATCCGCATCGCACTGGCGATCTTGTTTCTCGACAATTTCGTGGTCGGAGCCTGGAACGCGATCTGGCCGGCCAACTTCTACGCGAACTTCCCGACCGTGGATCTCACGCCGCCGTTCAGCGAGCACTACGCGCGGGACTTCGGTACGGCATCACTAGCGATCGCCCTGCTGCTGGGCATCGCTGCGGTTAAACCCAAGGCCCACTTCGTCATCCCTGCCGCGGCTGCCTATTCGGTCTTCGCGCTGCCCCATTTCTTCTATCACCTCACGAACATGCAGGGGGCGACCGTAGGTGAGGCGATCCTCCTCACCACCGCGAACGCGGCCGTGGCGCTCATCGGCCTGGTGATCATCTTGCTGACGGCGCTACGCGACCGCTCGGCGGCTCGGCGCGGCCTCGCCTCGGCTCGGGCCGCCCACTGAGCCTGCTGCGTCAACCATTGGGAGAGCCGATGGTTCCCGAACCCCTCCGGCCACTTCGGTCAAACGCGCTACCCAGCGCGTTCTGCGTCGTCGTCGCCGAACGACGCCTCCTCAAGAACCTCGCGTACCACCTGCTCGGTTCAGTCGACGCCGCCGAACACGCGGTACAAGTGACGTACACCGTCTGGTACACGATGCCGGACGACAAACAGGATGGCATCGACAGTCCCTTTACCTGGCTCGCCGGCACGCTCGTGCAGATCTGTATCGGTCTGCTCGAATCGTCGCCGACCCAAGCCGCGGGCCATAACGCCGCTCAAGTGCTGTAGTACGGCCCCGCAGGGGTACCTGTGTGGCTGGTGCCCAACAGACAGCAGCGATATCGGCGGCAGTTCGAATTCACCTGCACATTCAGGGATAGAAGCGACGAGGCGGCGGCCATGGTAGGGCGAGGAAAAGACGGGGCACTGGTCGACGCGTTAGCGGTGTTCGACGCGGTCCGTCCGCGGCTCTTCGGCATCGCCTACCGGATGCTCGGCAGTGTCGCGGAGGCGGAGGACATCGTGCAGGAAGCCTGGCTCCGGTGGCAGCAGACCGAACGCAGCCAGGTCCGGGACCCGATCGGCTTCCTGGTCACGACGACTTCTCGGCTCGCTCTGAACGCCGCGACGTCGGCTCGCGCCCGCCGCGAGCTGTATCCCGGGCCGTGGCTACCCGAGCCCGTCGACACCTCCGCCGATCCGACACTCCAGGCCGAACGCAACGAGTCACTCGAACTCGCCGTGCTACTCCTGTTGGAACGGCTCACCCCGGCCGAGCGGGCGGTGTACGTCCTGCGGGAGGCATTCGACTACCCATTCCGGCGGATCGGCGAGGTACTCGACGTCAGCGAGGCATACGCACGACAGCTCGGCCACCGCGCCCGCACGCACCTGGCCCGGCAGCGGCGCGAACCGGTCGGCCACGCCGACCGCGACCGCCTGCTGCATGCCTTTCTCGCCGCAGCCCGCTCCGGTGAGCTGACCCAGCTCGAGGACCTGCTCGCCGAAACAGCCATCTCCTTCGCCGACGGCGGTGGCACCGTCCGGGCCGCCCAGCTACCCGTCGTCGGACGTGACAACGTCGCGCGTTACATCCTGGGACTGATCCGGAAGTTCGGCCGCGACCTCTCACCGGAGATCGTCGAGTCCAACGGCCAAGCCGCGATCCTCGTCTCGCGGCCCGGGACAACTGTCGCTCTGGTCACCATCGACGCCTCACCCGCCGGGATCGAACGAGTGTTGATCATCCTAAACCCGCAGAAACTAGCCCAGTTCCAGCGGTGACCGTCGGCACCGGCGCCTGGCGACGCGTAGTTCGTCGACGGCACGTACGTCGAGGTCGATGGTCTGGTTTGGCGCGTGAGTCGTCGCCGAACCTGCCGGAGCTGCTCGCACGAATGGGATCGTTGCCGAGTGACGAAGTCGCTTGACCTGCATCTGCGAGCCCGGACGCGGTGGTCATCACGGCGGCTTCACCAGGGCCTCTCCCTGCTGGCGCGGACGCTGCACCGGCGCGGCGTACGCGCCATCGCCACCGAGAACCCCGGTCTGGCCCATCACCGCATGGTGCTGCGGGCCGCGGGTCTGACAGTCACCCCGCTCACGTGGGCCTGCCTCTCCTCGGGCCGCCCAAAATCCCTGGGTCGATGTGGTAAGCGGCGGTTAGCGTACGCGGATGAGCACCGTCTCGAGGGCCGGACTGCGGCTGCGATTCTGCGCCGATCCGGGCGAGTTCCTGGCCGCTGCGGGTGACTACCTGAGCGCCGATCCGGTCGTCAGCACGGTCGTGACCACCGTCGCGAACCGGCTGTTGTCGCAGCGGGCCGAGGGGGTCTCGCAGCCCGACCGTAACTGGTGGCTGGTGGTCAGCGACGACTCCGGCGCCGTGGTCGGTGCCGGGATGCGCGCGGCGCCGTACGCCCCCTATCCGCCATTCCTGCTGCCCATGCCCGAGGAGGCGGCCGTTGCGCTGGCCCGCGCATTGCACGAGCGCGGGGAGGAGGTCCTCGCGGTCAACGGGGCCCTGCCCACTGTTGACCTGTGCGCCGCCGAGCTGACCCGCCTCGGCGGCGGCCGAGTCCAGGTCAACCAGCACACACGGCTGCACGAGCTCGGCGAGCTGACGTGGCCGCCACCGGTGCCGGGCGGCTTGGTGGCCGCGACCGAGGGCGACGTGGGACTGGTCACGGAGTGGTCCGCCGCGTTCATGGGCGACGCCGACGAACAGGCGGGCCGCCCGCGCGGTGCCAGCGCGCACGAAGTGCCCGACCACGCGGAGATGATGCGTCGGCTCCGCGGCGGACGGCTGTGGTTCTGGGTCGACGAAACTGGGACGCCGGTGCACCTCACCGGCGCCAACCCACCGTCGTTCGGGGTGGCCCGCGTGGGCCCGGTGTACACACCGCCGGCCCAGCGCGGACGCGGGTGGGCCAGCAACGCGGTCGCCGAGGTTTCCCGGCGAATCCAGACCGAGGGCACGCGGGTCTGCCTGTTCACCGACCAAGCCAACCCGACATCGAACAAGATCTACGCCGCCCTCGGCTACCGGCCGGTCGTCGACATGGCCAACCTGGTCATCGTCCGCGAGGCGCTGAGCTCGCGGAACCACGTCAACCGTGGTGGGGCACAAGGATGAGCAGCTGGTGGAACGGCTCCACCGACGAGGTCGTGGTCTGCTCGCGCAGTGCCCGGGTCGAGCTGGCGGCGGTGTTACCGGCAGCGGGCAGGTTCGTCGTCGCCCGGCTCGACGGAACGAGGATGACGGACGCGGACCACACCTTCTACGAGTTCTCCGACGCGCTGTTCTTTCCCGGCTACTTCGGCTGGAACTGGGACGCGTTGTCCGATTGTCTCCGTGATCTGACCTGGTTGCCCGCGGACGGGTATCTCATCGTTGTCGACAACGCTCCCCGGGTTCTGTCGAGCAGTGCCGAGGATCGGCACACCCTGTTCCGGATCCTGTCGCGGGCCGTTCATCACTGGGCGAGCCCATTCGGCCAGCCAGAGTTCAGGGTGTTGCTGCTCTGTGACCGCGAGGACGAGGCGGCGCTGTTGCGGCAGGAGTTCGCCGCCGCGGTCCACAAGACGCGGTGAATCCTCGTCGATACTCGCGACGCCGCCCGACATCCGCTCCCCGGACCTCGGTACGCCTCATCGAGACAGCTCCGTTGATCTTTCCGGAGCACTCTCCGCAGATCGCCAGCCGTAGGAAACGGTTGTCCCAACCAACAACACTGCTCCTGCGAAGAAGTAGGTGTTGATTCCGATGCCGGTCCAGAACTCGCCAGTGGAGATGTCCGCCACCCCCACGAAACCACCGCGACGGATACCCGTGACCATCAGAAGATTCTCGACCATCCCTGGAACACCCCGGATGACGAGCAGCGTGCTGCCAGACAACAGTGGCGTCAGAAGTAGCCACCGGGGAAGATGTCGAGCCGGCGGGCGGACTGTGGCGAGAACGACGGCTGCTCCGATGGCCGACATGGAGATGAGCACCACGTTGAAGATCACGTAGGCCCTCATGCCCCACGGTCCATCACCGGTTGGATCGTCCCCGGGGAAGAACACCAGGATCACGTGGGACACCACAAAGAAGATCAACCAAGCGAAGGCGCCGTACGCCCAGCGACGACCTCTGAAAGTGGGCATACCAGCACCCTCGCCAAGCCGACACCGTGACGCCTCCCTCCCTGGGTCGATTCAACTCCCCCAGCAGAGCGAGGTGCGGGAGGTGTCAACGCACCAAACCCGGCTGATTGCCGACAGCAAGGGCTGCTACCGGGGTGCCACTCTCGGCATGATTCTCCGTTCACCGGTGGCGGCCATCGAGCCGCTGGCGAGCGGGATCAGCCGGGCCAGGCCCGACTTTCCGTTGCGTCGGGCCAAGTCGGGCCCGAGGCGAGCCGTCAGGAGGGTGAGCGCCGGCAAGGGCCGGACGTAGAGGGTGATGTCGCTGATCAGGCCGTCGGCGCCCAGGCGCAGTCGCTGGGCTTCGTAGAGAGGCACCGCACCGATCTGTGCCTCGTAGAAGAGCGCCACGGTACGGCCCTCGGCGACCTGGTCGGTGTAGGTGATGTCGTCGATCGCGGCCAGGGCCACTTCGAGCAAGGTGCGTACTTGCTGGCGGCCTTGGAAGGTGAACTGCTCCGTGATCGGCGAGACCAATGTGACATCAGGCTCTGGTGCCGCATGCCGCTGTCATGTCATGACCGCTTCGGGAAACGGCTCTTCCGCCGTGGGCAAGTTCGTCCGCAGCGCTCCGTCCGGCATTCACGGCTCGGTTGTATGTCCACGGTAGACCGTTATCGGTATACGCGACGCCCCCGGTGGACAACCAGGATGGCCGCCTGGCCTCCTGACCAGGGCCACGGCGTCGCGGCATCCGAGGGCGGGCTTGTTGGGTCCGTCTGGGGTGGGAGACTCGCGTGGTGAGCTCAGGTGTTCCCCGTACCGTCAAGGCGGTCGACACGTCGGAGTTGATCCGGCTCGACGCGCAGGCGATCGAGTGCCGACTGAACCGTAATCACGGTGCCGGCTGGCTGGCGGCGTTCGCTGACCCCGAAGCGGTGCACTATCTGTGGCCGGTGCTGGTGCACCAGGCCCGGCACCGGCCTGAGTTCTCGCCGCACTGGCGGTGCATGCTGTTGTTGGCCATGCGCGACGGCCAGCAGGTCATGTCCCTGCTGGATGTCCTGCCCGCCTCGTTCGAGGACCTGCCTGAGACGTTGGACGCGGCCACGAAGACCGAGGTCGCCCGTCGGTTGGAGTATGGAAGCCTGCTGACGCAGGCGCAGTGGGCCGACCTCAACGCCTGACCTCACATACTGGTTGGTGCTGACGTGCCGATCGGCGGATACTCGGCCGGTGATCTATGCGGCAGCGGGCGACTGTGCACCGGAGGGCGACGACGCCGAGCCCGTCGACCTTGACTGGGAGCGGGCCAGCAATCTCAACCACTGCCAGGAACCCGCGGACATCGACGCGGCCTTCGACCGCGGGGAACAGCACGTCGGGGCCGCACTGATCGCTCTGGTCTACAACAACCCCGATACCGACGCGGTCCTGCCCAGGGTCGCCCGCGGGTTACGCTCGCCCAATCCGGAGACCCGCCGGCAGAGCCTGCTCGCGTTGATGCACACCGCCCGGCTCCACGGCCGGGTGGATGACATCACCCTGGCGCTGCTCCACGGACTGCTGCACGACCGCACCCCGATCAGCCCCGGGAGCCGGTACGAGGTGTGGGGCACGGCGACCCAGACAGTCGGCGACCTCCAGGTGTTCCTCCCTTCCGAACAGCTGCCCGCCTGGGTGAACGCCTTCACCGACTACTGACGGCCCGGGCTCGCCGCTCGCGCAGCCAGACCAGCGCCACCATGGCGATGTTGACAGCGCCGAGGATCAGCAGGGACGCGTCACCGGAGTCGGTGGATCGGTCGATCGCGAAGGCCTCGCCGTCGGCCATCACCGTGTTGACGGTCGTGAACAGGACGTTGTTGGCGACGTGGAAGGCGACCGGCGCCTCGATGCCGCGGCTGATGATGGCCATCAGGCCAGTGCTGATGCCGATCACGGTCCGGCGTCAGGAGGCGTGAGCTTTCTGCGTTCATCCCGACCACCGTCACACCGTGGGGATCGCGGCCTCGGCCGACAGGGCGATCAGGGCGTTACAGCCAGTCGTGTTCGCGGGCGTAGCGGGCCGCTTCGTGGCGGGTCCGGGTCTGCGTCTTGCGCATCGCGTTGGAGAGGTAGTTGCGGACGGTGCCCGGAGCGAGGTGGAGCCGGGCGGCGATGTCGGCGACCGAGTAGCCCTCACCGGTGACCCGCAGGACGTCAGCTTCACGGTCGGTGAGGGGGGAGTCGTCGGTGACGGCGAGCACTGACACGTCCGGGTCGATCCAGCGTTTCCCCGCGTGCAGGGTGGCGATGACGGAGGTGATGTGGCCTGGCTCGGCGGACTTGCTGACGAAGCCCTGGACGCCGAGCTTCAGCGCCTTGCGCAGCACGCCGGGGCGGGCGTGCCGGGTCAGCATGAGGATCACCTGCTCCGGTCGCTCCCGGCGGATCTCGGCGACCGCGCCCAGGCCGTCCACGCCCGGCATCTCCAGGTCGATGACCAGCACGTCGGGCCGGTGCCGCAGGGTGGCGGCGATCGCCGTCCGGCCATCCTGCGCCTCGGCGAGAACGGTGATGTCGCCCTCCATCGGCAACAGCGCGGCCAGGGCCGTGCGCAACAGCGCCTCGTCGTCGGCGAGCACGATGGTGGTCATCGGCCGTCCCCCGTAACGGTCGGGGCCGCGTCGGCCCGAGCGGGTGGGAAGACCGCTGCGGTCAGGAACCGCCCGTCCTTCTGTTCCACTGTCAGCTCACCCCCGTCGCCGGCCACCCGTTGCCTCAGTGCCGCCAGTCCCCGGAGCTCGGGGGGCGTGCTGGCGGTCACGCCGTCGTTGACGATGGTGATGCCCGACGCGGCGAGCGTGATCTGCACCTGGGTGGCCTGCGCGTGCCGCAGGATGTTCGTGGTCGTCTCCCGCAGCACCTGCCCGAGCAGTTCGCTGGTGCGGGCATCGACCTCGGCCTCCCGGGTCACCCGGACCCGGATGCCGGCGGCCTCGAACAGGTTCTTCGCGTTCTCGATCTCCGCGGTGAGGTTGAGCCGCCGTTGCGCGTAGGCGAGTTCCTTCGTCTGCGCGATGGTGTCGCTGACCAGCGTGTACGTCTCCCGCAGCTCCTTCTCCGCCCGAGCGGTGTCGCGCAGCAGCAGTCGCTGGGCCAGGGCGATCTTCAGCTTGACCACGTGCAGGGTGTGGCCCTGGATGTCGTGCAGGTCGCTGGCGAACCGCACGCGCTCCCGGACCACGGCCAGCTCCGCCTCGCGTTCCCGAGTCTGTTCGAGCTCCCGGATCAGGTCGTAGAACCGCTCGCCCACCACCGTGAAGACCGTCACGACGACGGTGAGAGCGGTCGGGATGAGAACGTAGGTGACCAGCACTCCACCGATGTCGTCCCGCTGCACCAGCAGCCGCGCCGCGCCGACGGCGGCGACGTAGGTGAACAGCCCGGCCATCGTCAGAGCCCGGCGCCGTCGCACCTCGCGTAGGGCAAGCGAACCTACGGCGCAGACGCCCCAGTAGGCGTTGGGGCTGCCGGTCACCAGGACCCCGAGCGGCCAGACCGCTGCCGCTACGACCAGGCAGGGCAGCGCGACCCGGGCGAGGTCGTTGGCCGTCCACCGTTCGAAGGCCACCACGGCCGCCACGGCCCCGGGCGCCAGGACGACAATGTGCCACCAGGCGCGCGCGTCGGTCCAGAGCAGGACCACCGCGGCGAACACCACCGGCGGCAGTGACGTGGCGAGGTTGAGCCGGCGCAGCCTTCCCTGCGTCGACTCGGTGAAGCGTGGCGATCTCGCGGTCACCATGTCAGTATCCGGCAGCCAGGGGCCCCGACCAGTGACACCACGTCACATGCGGTGGTGACGTGGTGCCACTGACAGGTCGGCCGCGCCCGCGCTGTCATTGGTCCATGTCCACCACACCCGTCATCGAAGTCGAACGGCTGAACCTCACCTACGGCGACTTCCACGCCGTGAAGGACCTCTCCTTCGAGGTACGACCTGGAGAGCTCTACGCACTGCTGGGCACCAACGGAGCCGGAAAAACCTCGACCCTGGAGGTTGTCGAGGGACACCGGAGGCCAACGTCGGGCACCGTACGCGTCTTCGGGCGCAGCCCCGACGACCGGCGAGCGGTACGTCCCCGAATGGGCGTCATGCTCCAGGAGAGCGGATTCTCCCCGGACCTCACCGTCCGTGAGTCCGTCGGTCTGGTCGGTCGGCTCACCCGACGCACCGACGACGTCGACCGGGTGCTCGACCTGGTCGACCTCACCGGCCGAGCCGGCCGCAAGGTGTCGCAGCTGTCCGGCGGGGAGAAGCGGCGGCTGGACTTCGCCACCGCGGTCTACGGCACCCCGGAGCTGATCTTCCTGGACGAGCCGACCACCGGCCTCGACATCCAGTCCCGCGATGCGGTCTGGGCGACGGTGGACCGGCTCCGGGAGAACGGCGCGACCATCGTGCTCACCACGCACTACCTGGAGGAGGCGCAACAGCGCGCGGACCGGATCGGGCTGATGCACGAGGGCGCCTTCCACCGGGAAGGCACCGTCTCCGAGCTGACCCGCACCCTGCCCGCGGTCATCCGCTTCTCCCTCCCGGCACCGGCGCCGACGCTGCCGGTGCGGGCCGCCGTCGACGCGGACGGCAAGGTCGTGGTCGAGACCTTCGAGCTGCAGAAGGACCTGCACCTCCTGCTCGGCTGGGCGCAGGACCACGCCGTGGAACTGCGGGACCTGGCGGCAGGGCCGACCCGGCTCGACGACGTCTTCCGCGCCATCAACAGTTGATCCGATCTTCCGCGAGGAGCCTCACCGTGTTGTCCATCGCGTCCAGCGAACTGATCCAGATCTTCCGCAACCGGCTGGTGCTGATCACCAGCCTCATCATCCCGGTCGCGGTCTGTGTGTTCTTCGTCCGTCAGCACGAGACCTACGCCGCCATCGGGAGCCTCGGCTACATCGCCGCGATCGTCATGTTCACGGTGGCCGCGTTCGGGCTCTATGCCACGGCCGTCACCACCCTGGCCTCCCGGCGGCAGAATCTCTTCCTCAAGCGGCTGCGCTCCACCGCCGAAGGCGACGCCGGCATCCTTGCCGGCCTGCTGCTGCCCGTGGTCCTTCTCGCCGTGGTGCAGGTGACCGCGATCCTGACCGCCCTGGCCGTGGTCGCCGGCGGACCGGCGAACGTCGCCCTGCTGGTGGTGGCGGTCCTCGCGACAGTGGCCATGATGATCGGCTTGGCGCTGGCCACGGCCGGGCTGACGAACTCCCCCGAGCACGCCCAGGTCACCACCCTGCCCGTTACCCTCGGGGTGATCGCCATGGCCAGCTGGGTGGGCATCTCCGGCACCGAGGACCTCGCCTGGCTCAAGCGGCTGCTGCCTGGCGGCGCGGCCACCGAACTGACCATGAATGCCTGGAACGGCGGCGTCGCCGTGACCGACTCCCTGCTCCTGCTGGCGCCCACGCTCGGTTGGGTCGTCATCGCCGTCGCTCTGGCCACCCGACTCTTCCGCTGGGAGCCCCGCCGATGACCATCGAAGCCCGGTCGGACGCGCCGACCCTGGTGGAAGATCTCCTGCTGCTCCTGTTCCAACCCAGGTCCGGGACCATCGCGGGAGAGAACACCCTCTTCTACGTCCTCGGCGGAGCCGTTCTCGCGGACCTCGCCCTCGGCGACCACCTGACCACAGCGGACCGGGGGCGGCTCAGGAGCATGGCGGGTCACCCGCCGTCGGATGGCCTCCTGCGCCCGGCCTGGGACTACCTCGCCGAGAAACCGAGGGGGGTGCAGACGGCCCTGGCCGCGATCGGTCCCGCCCTACGCCAGCCGGTGCTGGAGCGGCTCATCGAACGAGGCGACATCGACCAGGAGCCCCGGAAGGTGCTGGGCCTGTTCCGGACGACGGCCCTGCGGGACGGCAGAACCGAACGACGGGCCCGCCTGCTCGCCGACGTTCGGCAGGTCCTCGTGGACGGCGCGGAGCCGCAAGCTCGTGTCGCCGCGCTCGCGGCGCTGCTCTCGGCGAGCGGGACGCTCCCGCAGTTCCACCGCGAGATCCCGTGGACGTCATCGGTGATCAGCCGGGCCAAGGAACTCGAGCGGGGCAACTGGGGTGCCGACGCTGCGGCGGCAGCCGTGACCCGCACCGTGACGGCCACCGTCGTCAACAGCGCCATCGCGGCCATCACCGTGCTTCCTCGAAGCTAGGGCGCGAGATCAGGCCGGTCCAGTCATTGCGAAGGCGAGCAACATGACCGAGCCAATGCTGAACGGCAGCAACGCGTTGGTGTGACCCGGGCTACACACCCTTGCCTCTGACATCGGTGTCAGCAATTAGCGTCGCCGCTCGACAACGAGCGAGGGAGTACGACGATGAGCCGTGCGTTTGGATATCGCACCTTCGGTGGCCCGGAGGTCCAGTTCTACTTCGACCGACCCGATCCGCGGCCCGGCGACGGGGAGATTTTCATCCAGGTTCGGGCCGCCGGGGTGGCCCGCCTCGACCACATGCTCCGGTCCGGACTCGTCCGGGCGCTCAACGGCCATCTGCCCTTCCCGCAGGTGATGGGGATGGAGGCCGCCGGTGACGTGCTCGCGGTCGGTGCCGGCGTCACCGGCATCGCGGTCGGCGACGCGGTGTTCGGGTTCGCGCTCAGCGGCGCCGGCACGTACGCCGAGACGACGGTCCTGCCCGCGGCGAACTCGGCGCGTAAGCCGGAGTCCCTGCCCTACGAGTGGGCGGCGACGATTCCGGTCTCCGGCACCACCGCCCTCGACGGGCTCGACCGGCTCGACCTGCCTGCGGGCTCGACGCTGCTGATCAACGGCGTCGGGGGCAGCACCGGCCAGGTCACCGCGCAGCTGGCCCGAGCGCGGGGCCTGAGGGTCATCGGAACAGGCAGCGACAGCAAGCGCGCCGCAGCGGAGTCGCTCGGCGTCGCCTTCGCCAGCTACACCGCCGCTGATGTTTCCGGACAGGTACGTCAGCTCGCCCCCTCCGGTGTCGACGGCCTGATCGACCTCGTCGGTGGCGACTCGCTGCGGTCGTTGGCCGCGCTGGTGACGGATGCCCGGCAGCTGCTGTCGGCCGCCGACGCCACAGTGAGTGAACTGGGCGGCGAGTACCTGCCCCGCCGCCTCGACCGGGCGTCACTCGAGACGGTTGCCGCGCTGATGGTGGACGGCACCGGCGATCCGCAAATCACGCGCACGTTCGGCTTCGACCAGAGCGCGGAGGCGCTGGCGGCCGTGGAGACCGGTCACAGCGCCGGCAAGCTGGTGCTCACTGTCGCCGTCTGACGACCGGGCGACGCCGTGGCAAGATGCGGGAGCACGCCGTGCCCTGGCAGCAGCCTCCATACGACCGACGGATGTGTGCGGGTCGGTGGAAGCTTCTACGCTCCCTCTCGGGAGTTGGACGGGTGCGGCCGTTCGGGAGGTTTCCCCTTGGCGTTGACGGCGTCGGAAGCGGCGATGCCGGCGAGGACGATGACGGCGATGACGGCCACGGCCAGCGGCGGCAGAAGGATCATGAACGGCGAGGCGCCGGCAAGCGCCACAGCGCCGACGATCCGAGAGCGGGACACCCGGGCGAATACGGCATGTTCCACCAAGGCTCGCCCGATCAGGAAAAGCATCGGTCCGCCGAGGACAACGAGGATCCACGCCGCGTTGGTGTGCCCGAACGGATGTTCGATCACGATCTCGTATCCGACCGCAACGGCGACGATCCCGGCCACCATGAGTACGTGCGCGAGGAAAGCCTCCCGGATGAGGTGCGAGGGTCTAGCGGCGGCTCTGATGGCTTCGGGCAACAGCTGGCCCGCCCTGAAGACGTAGACGCGAAACAGCAGCACAGTGGTGATGAATGAGACCGCGAAGGCCGCCGCGGCTCCGCCGTGTCGAAACGATGTGTCGCTGTAGGCCGAGCCGGTCGTCAAAATCAGTTCACCCAGAGCGATGATGAAGAATTGCCGGTAGCGCTCAGACAGGTATTCGGCCAGGACGGGCCACTGCCGTTGGGTGGGGCGGGACCACGGCGCGGGATAGAACAGCAACAGTGCCGCGCCGTCGATGGCGATCGCGAGCGTCCACAACAGGCTGCGGGCCAGATCCGTCACGATCGCGCCGGCGATCCAGGGCACTGCCGACAACGTGAACCAGAAGAACACCCCAGCCGCGCGGCGCTGAGCTTCGTGGCCGCGCAGCAGAGGCACGATGACCAGCCCACGAATGATGTGGACGGCGACGTACGCGCCAGCGAAGGCCAGACTTCTGTCCCCGAACGCGTGCGGCACCGCGACTGCCATCACCAGCGCGCCGAGCATGGCCGTGTAGACCAGCACCTGAAGCTGCGGCCGCTGCGGATCGTAGAGGTCGGTGACCCACGCCGTGACGAACCACAGCACGATGAAGGCCAGCAGCAACAGGAGCGTCTCGCCGACGTCGATGAGGACGACACGCTGCTCGGTAAGCTCCTCGACCAGCCGCTGTGAGACCCGGTTGAGGGCAAAGATGAAGACCAGGTCGAAGAAAAGTTCGAGAAGGCTCGGTCGCTGGGGTTGCCCGGGTTTTCGAAGCAGCGCTGCTGCCCTTGTCGACATGGGCCGCCCATTCCTGCCGGCTTCGCCTATCCGGGTATTGGTACCACGCCGGGCGGGTCGTCGAGTCGATACCCGAAGAATGCCGGTGGACCGCACACCTTTTGGTAGGCGTCGCGATCCCCATTCCTCCGATGGGTTGGTCCGCCGCCGGTAATCGGCACGAATCGGCGCGCTACGAGCACGGGGTTGTATCCCCCTTCGTGGGGTACGCCCGTTGCGCCACGCGGGCGCCGTCGGATCAGCCGAGCGGGTCGGTGTGAGCCGCGTAAACGCCGGGGGGCCGGTACCGGATGGATCAGCGAGACGCGGGCGGGCGCGCTGGGGCTGACGGCTTCGTTGAACTGCGGGTGCACGGGGTATCCGCCACCGGCCCGGATGACCTCCTGGATCGACCGCATGTGCAGCAGGTGGCGGGTGACCGCAGAGGCGGCTTCTACCGGCCCCGGCCGGGAAACCACGAGGGCGGCAAGGCGGACGGAGTGACGCTGGAGGCCTACCGCTGGAACAATCTGCCCGCTGGCAACGCGGTGCGAACGCTGTCGATGGTGATCCTGTTGCCCTTCATGCTGATCAACCTCGCCATCTGGATGCGTCCGGCCGGAGCCGGCTCCGACCCGGTGATCAAGGCCCTGTGCCGGTTGTTGGCGCTCAGCCTGACCGGGATGTACGTGCTGAGCATGGTGGGGATCGCGCTGGATGTGATTGCGTGGAAGTGTATGTCCTCACCGGAGTGCCTGGCCGGACGCAGTTGGCTCTCCTGGCTCGGGGGGCGTCCGGCCGGACTGCGTCTGGCGGTGCTCGCGCTGGCGCCGGCTGCGGCCATCAGCCTGGTGTGGGGGCTCAGCGCTCGCCCGGCACTCCCGTCTCACGTCATCCGCGCGGCCGACCAGCCCTTTGCGGCGAACCGGCTCACCGCCGTCGGCCGGTGGGACAATGAGCCGCTGGTCGGTCGACTGCGCTCGATTCACGTCACGGCGGCGTTTGCCACGCTGGACCTCAGCCTGCTCGGTGCCCGGGCCGCGCAGGGTTTGTCGATCGGCACCGTCGCGCTGGCGGCAACTGCCGGACTCTTGCTGATCATGTGTGCGGTTCTGCTCTGCACCCCACCTCTGACCGCGCCCACGGAGTGGCGGCTCGACCGGTTGGTCAGCGTGCTGCGCACGATCACCCTCGGTCTGACCGTGCTGGTCTGGATCCACGTCCTGACCAGTTCGGCCCCCTGGCCGGAGCGGAACGGGCTGCCCGGCTACAACCTGACCGTCGTCGGGCTGTTCATCGGTCAGGCGGTGCTGCTGGCTGCCCTGGGGGTGGTGCTGTTCTGGCACGGGCGTCTTCGCCTACCGCACCCCCGGATTTCGCCGGTACGTCGGCGTGCTGTGGGACCTGGGCACCTTCTGGCCCAGAGCCGCGCACCCGTTCGCGCCACCGTGCTACGCCGAACGGGCCGTTCCCGAACTGACCTGCCGGATCACTCACCTCGTCGACTCCGGCAACGCGGTGGTGCTCACCGGACACAGCCACGGCTCCGTCCTGCTCGCCGCGACCGTGCTCCAACTGCCGCCACGGGTCACCGACCGGGTCGCACTGCTGACCCACGGTTCGCCCCTCCGACGGTTGTACGCCCGGCTCTTTCCCGCGTACGTCAGCGACGAGGTGATTCACGAGATCGCCAACCGGGTGGACTGGCGGTGGGTGAATCTGTGGCGAGACACCGATCCCATCGGCGGGCGCGTTTTTCCGCCGCAACAACCCGACGAGGCACCCGCGGCATCCGACCGAGAGGCGACGGTGGACCGACGGCTCCGAGACCCATCCGACGTCACAGCTCCGGCCGGCGACATCTTTCCGCCACCGATCAAAGGGCATCGGCCCTGCGAATCCGATGAGGCGTTCGATGAGGCGGTGCGTAATCTCGCCGACCACCTCCGCTGAGCATGCGGTTTACAGACTCGAGGCGCCCCCAATGTTCTTGCACTGCTCAAGAATTCGGCCACGAGTAGCGGACAGCCGACACCGCAGCGCGCGGTAGCCGACTGTGACCATGAGATCACTACGCGCACACTCCTCTCCGACATGTTCCCGTCGACTGGAGGACAGATGCGTCTCCGATCGTTCGTCACCGCAACACTGGCTGCCGTCCTGGCCGCCGGCGCACTCGCGCCGCCGACGCCGGCCGCGGCGGCCACCGCCGACCGCTGGGGCTTCGCGTACGTCAAGGATCCCACCGTGTCGGTCTGGACCGTGCTGGACACCAGCCGGCAGTGGGGTAGCTGGAAGACCGCGTTCCCCGCCGCCTGGGCCGACGGCATCAAGCTCGCACCCGGCCGGTTCCAGGTCCGCTTCCCGCAGATAGGTGCCAGCTCACGGGGTGTGCCGCACGTGACCCCGGTGAACCGGACCGGTCATTACTGCGAGGTGGTCCGCTGGTTCCAGTCCGGCGCCGACGAGATCGTCGACGTGCAGTGCCACAAGCCGGGCGGCACGCGCGATGACACCCCGTTCACCGTGCTCTGGACGACCAGCTCGGGCGTGCTACCGGCCGGCACCTCCCACGCGTACGTGCAGTGGAGTAGCGGCCTGGTGGCGCAGTCGTACAACTCCACGGGTGTGGCGAACACGGTCGGGCCGCTGGGCGTCGGGCAGTACCTGGTGCGGCTGCCCGGGGTGGGACTGGCCGGGTTGCTCGCCGGCAACGTGCAGGTCACCGCCGTGCAGCCGAACGCCGGTCCGCGTCGCTGCAAGGTCTACACCTGGAGCGCGGTCGGCAGCGGCGTGCAGGTGTACGTCTTCTGCTACGACCAGGCCGGCGCCTTCATCAACACCGATTTCGTCCTCTCGTACCACCGTCGGCGGCCGGTGATCGGCTCGCTCGGACCGCCGTCGCACTTCGGCTACCTGGGCACCGCCGTCGGCGGGCCGACCAACGACAACTCGGTGCTCGGTGTGGGTGCGAACACCGTGGTGCCGCTGGCACCCGCCGGCCGCTACCTGGCGACCTTCCCGCAGGTCGGCATCAAGGAGACACACGCGCAGGTGGTGGCGCAGGGCACTGGCAGCAACTACTGCCACCTCACCCAACCCTGGACGTACACCACCAACGCCGACGTTGACGTCATCTGCTTCGACAACACCGGCGCAGTCACCCCGCACCGCTTCCTGGCCACCTTCACCTCCCGACTCTGACGCCGCACCGCGCCGCGCCGGCGGTCTCCATTGCCGCCGGCCCGGTAAAGGCCCCTGACGTCATCGCAGGAGCGGGGCGAGGCCATCGAGGAGGCGCTGGAGGCCGAACTCGAAGAGCGTGTCCAGGCTCCAGACCATGTCGTCGGCGGTGATGAAGCGGGCCATCAGCGGGAGCCGCCCGTCGGCCAGGACCGCGCCGATCCGTTCTCCGTGGGCCGCATTCCACTGGGTGTCGGTCAGGCCGCTGTCCTGCTCGGCCTGCGCCTCCTCGGCCAGGTTCACCGCCGTGCCGCGCACGTAGTTGGCCACCGTCACCGCCGCCGTGAACTGTGCGTTCAGGTCGAGCCCGCGTCCGTCGAGGGCCCGCATCGCCCACTCGGTGTGGGCCATGGCGTGCGGGGCCGGCAGTGGCCGGGTGAAGGAGAGTGCCTGGGCCAGCCAGGTGTGCCGACGGTACATCGCCCACTGCAACTGGGCGACGGCCTCCAGGCAGACCCGCCAGCCGTCGCGGTCCGGGGTGAGGGTCGGGGGCGGGTTGTCGGCCATGACCTTGTCGATCATGAACAGCATTAGCTCTTCCCGGTCGGCCACGTACCGGTAGATCGCCATCGTCGGAATGCCGAGCTGGCCGGCGAGCCGGCGCATCGACAGACCGTGCAGCCCCTCGGCGTCGGCGATGGCCACGGCGGCGGCGACCACCTGCTCGCGGTCGGGGTCGGGTGCTCTACCCGCACCGGCCGTGGCGACCACGGTGCCGACGCCCCGCATGGGCTCAACGAGACCCCGTTCGCGCAGGGTTGCCAGGACCTTCGTCGCGGTCGCCATCGCGATCCCGTACTCGGCCATGAGCTGCCGGGTCGACGGGATCCTCGCCCCGGGCGCGAGCTCGCCCGACGCGATCCGGTCCGCGAGATCGGCGGCGATCCGGCGGTACGGCGGTTCCTCCACAGCAGCCTCCCGTGCACTAGTGCAGTCACGGTACCCCGTGGACGAATACGGGGGACAGCCTCACTATTACCGGGCGCTAGTGCACTCATACGCTGTACGGCATGACTGATTTCGTTCCTCTGAAGTCGCTACTCAGGACCTACGACGGCCCAGTGCTCGTCGCCTCTCGAGGAGCGATGTCATGAGTCTGCTCCGACCTGGCCAGCCGGGCCCTGCCCCGGATGTGGCCGCGCAGAACATCGACGGCGCCCGGATCAACGTCGTGGACGCGTTGCGCGGGATTGCGCTGCTGCTCATCCTGCTGGCCAATGTGTGGTACTTCAGCTCCGGATTTGCGTTCCAACTGGTCAGCGATCCGGCGTACGGCGCGCTCGACCGGCTGGTCGCAGGTGCGGTTGAACTGCTGTTCGCGATGAAGGCGTACCTGCTGTTCTCATTCCTGTTCGGCTACAGCTTCACACTGCAACTCGACTCGGCGGCCCGGCGTGGGGCGGCCTTCGGCCGGCCGTTCCTGCGCCGGCTGTCCGGGTTGTTCGTGCTCGGGGCGCTACACGCGGTGCTGCTGTACCACGGCGACATCCTCACCACGTACGCGTTGCTCGGTCTCGTGCTGCTCGCCGTTCGGCGGATCGAGCCGCGCCGCGCCCTGGCTGCAGCGGCGATCATCGTGGGCGTTACCGCGTTCGTGGTCGGTCTGGCCGCGGTTCTTGGTGCCGCGGTGGTCCCGGACCAGGCCGCCGCGGTCACCGCCGGTGCGCGTTCGACGGAGGCCCTACGCGGCGGGTTCGGTGATGTCGTCCTGGAGCACCTGCGCTCGTTGCCGGCGATGCTCGGCGCACTTGCCGTGCAAGGACCGTTGGCCTTCGCCGCGTTCCTCGTCGGTCTAGCCGCTGGCAAGCACCGGATGCTCGCCACCGCGCACGCCCACGAGGACTTGCTGCGCCGATGCGAGCGGGTCGGCTATCCGGTTGGTCTGGCCGGCGCCACCGTGTTCGCGATCGGCGGCGGCACGGCGAACATGACCGGACTGATGGTCAGCATCGTCACCGCGCCGTTCCTCGCGGCGGCCTACGCCGCGACTCTGCTGCGTCTGTTCACACGGCGTCCGCGCGTCGCGGACGCGTTGGCGCCTGCGGGACGCATGGCGCTGACGAACTATCTGGGCCAGTCGCTCGTCTGCGTGCTCGTCTTCACCGGCATCGGGCTGGGGCTGGCCGGCCACACCTCACCGGCGCAGACGCTGCTCATCGCACTGACGATCTTTGTGGTCCAGGTGGCTGCCAGTTACTGGTGGATGCGGCGGTTCCGGTACGGCCCGTTCGAATGGGCGTTGCGCGCCTGGACCCACGGCAGGCGACCCGCCATGCGACGGTAGGCCCGAAACTCACAACCAGCTGCGCGCAGCGGGACGGCGACCATCATCGACCGGCCGGCTGCGCTGCGGCGTCCAGGCGTGCGACCGTCACGTCGGCTCTACGGCCGCAGGCAGGATGTCGGCCTATATCCAGGGTGACGCAGCTAGTCAGGAGCGCTGGGCGATGACGCGGGTAAAGCCGAGGTGACGGCCGGTGTCGGCTCGCAGCATTCGCACTTCCCGGGGAACGAGCTTGCGGGCGGTCTCGTCGTCGGTCGTCTCCAGGACGGCTTCGCTCCAGACCAGCCAGTCGCGCCACCCGTCCTCCAGGAAGTCGGCGCGCACGTGATCGACGACGCCGCTGCGGCTCCACAACTGTTTCCACCAGACCGGTGTGTGGAAGGTCCAGAAATCCGGTTCCCAGTGCGGCTTGAGGTGCTCCGGTAGCCCGTCGTCAAGCTCCGCGGTCAGCCCAGGCACAACGATGCCGATGTGACCGCCGGGAGCCAGGAAACGGCTCAGGTAGGGCAGGTATCGCTCGTCCGTGCCGAAGTAGTGGTAGGCGTCGACGCTGACGATGGCGTCGAAGTAGCCGTCGGCGAACGGCAGGTCATGTGCCTCGGCCAGCAGCGGCGTGACGAGCCCTGCTTGACCCGCGGCGTCGATCCTGCGCCAGTTCTCGGTGGGCTTGATCCAGAGATCGGCGGCAACGACCTGGACGTCGAACTCCTTCGCCAGGAAGATCGAGGTGATGGCCCTGCCGCATCCAAGGTCGAGCACACGGGCGCCAGGCTCAAGGCGAAGCTCGGAGCACAGCCATTCGAGCAGCCAGAGTGCGCTCGGGCCCATCCAGTTCTCGATCATCCAATGGGGGTCGTAGCCGGCACTCCTCGGGAACCGTGGCCGGTTCAGCCGCTGCCTCAGATCGACGGTCATAGGGCAGGGTGGCACCCCCGGCCCGAGACGTCGATCGATTTGACGGTCCGAGAAACTGCGCCAGCTTCGGTACGACGAGAACAACCTCCGGACGGCCTGACCGCGATCAGCAACGGCGTTCCCGGCGGGAAGACCGCACCGGCCGGCACCACTCGAACTCCAGCACCTGAGAAGCGGGCCCAACTTGATCGTGGTGCCGGCGGTTTACACCGTGCCGCTGGTACTGGCGGTCGCCGCCGAGCAGCCGCTAGCCACTGTCTCGTGAAACGGTCAGCCTTGGCGCCACTTCTGGTTGGCGGTGCCAGCGCAGTCCCAGATGATCAGACGCGCGCCGTCGTTGCCGTTCCAGCCGTCGATGTCGACGCACTTGTTGGCCTGCGGATTCACCAGGTCGCCGGCCGCCGACAGGACGAACTGCTGAGCGCCGGTGCCGTTGCAGGACCAGAGCTGAACGACCGCCCCGTTGGCGGTGGACCCGCCGGAGACGTCCATGCACTTGTTGTTCTGGGACCGCAACGCCCCGCCACTGAACGTCCAGGCCTGGGCGGCAGTGCCATTGCATACCCAGGTCTGCAGCGGTACTCCTTCGGAGAAGTTGGACGACGGCACGTCAATACACTTGTTGTTCCAGTTACTGATCAAGCGGGTGTTCCCGCCACCGCCGGTGGTGATCAGACTGAGTCCATAGGTGCTGAGGATCTCGTTGACCGGCTGGAACCACATCGTGGCACCGGAACTGCAGTTACCGGACCCGCCCGAGGTCACACCCTGCGCCTGGTTCCCCGAGATCCACGAGCCGCCGGAGTCCCCGGGCTCGGCGCAGGCGTTGCTGCGACTCAGGCCGGAGACGGCGCCCTGGGCATAGTTGATCGTCTCGTTGCGGCCCAGAATCGTGCCGCAGCGCCAGCCGGTCGTACGGCCGGACCGGCACACCGAGCTGCCGACCGCGGCGTCCTGCGAACCCGCCACTGTCACATTGCCGCCGGAGTAGTTGTTGACCCACGGCTGAGGTGTCCAGGAACTGTTGGTACGGATCCACGAGTAGTCGTTGCCGGGGAAGGAGGAGCCGGCGAAGCTGCCCTGTGCGACGTTGTTGTAGCCGAGGGTGGGGCTACCGACGCCGCCACAGTGTCCGGCGCTGACGAAGCCGCCGACGACCGCGAAGCCGACCGAGCAGAGTGTGTTGCCGTTGATGACGTACTGGTCGCCACCGCGGACGTCGTACAGGGGCCGGGGTGCTTCGGGGGTCTCGACGACGGCGATGGCGTCGACGGCGACGTCGCTCTCCCGGGCGAACGCTCTGGCGGCCGGCTCGCCGCCGGGCTGCACCCGCACGACGACGCGGTTGGCCTGGACGTCGATGTACCAGCCGTGGACGCTCCTGCCGGCCTTGGCGCCGTGTCTGTCGAGCGCCGTCAGCGTAGCGTTGAGCTGCTTCTCGCTGCGGGAGACGACGCTGACGTCCGCGCCCTGCGCGCGTACCACGGTGATGGCGGAGGTGTCGGTGACCGCGACGGTCAGGCGATCGCCGCCCTCCGGGATCCAGGCGCCGGCGAACGACGAACCGAGCCTCTCGCGCAGCCGCCGCTCGACAGCCGGCGCGACGGCCTCGACCCGTACCCGCTTGACGATCTGGGCGTCGGTGAGGTGCAGATCCCGCCGCATGGCGGCGACCATCGCGGGATCCATGTCCAGGGTGGGCGAAGCGGTCGGCGCGTCCGGAGCCGGACCCCGGTCGGCGAAGCCCACGGTCGGCGTGAGTCCGAGCGTGGCGAGCACCACAGCGGCGATGCCGAACATCCTCGGTAGACGGTTCATAGCGATTCCTTCCAGCTCCCGGCCGCGGGTCGACTGCGGACCGGCGGTGGCGGAGGAGGTATCGGACGGCGCAGAGAGCGCTCTCTCACGTGAAGAGTGTGACCGAGGCATAAATCTATGTCAATGCAATGACCGTGTCGCCAACCATCGCCGCATTGGGCCGGACCGCAGAGGGCCTCTGCTGGGCGTTCGCGCCGGCGCGGGTCCTCCCATTGGCGGCCGAGATTCAATGACGACCGAACGGCCCGGCGATCGTCGGCCCTCCGCGGAGGGTTGATCGCCGGGCCGCCCCGGTGACGAGCCGCGCCGGGGCGGCCCGCCGATCAGCCGGTCAGAGGCCGGCGGCGTGCGCGGCGGCGGTGCCGCCGACCACAGGTAGGACGATGTTGCTGCTCTTCAGCGCGACCTGCAGGTTCGCGGCGGTGGTGTCCGCCTGGCTGGAGTACTGCGGGTAGCTGGCCACGATGATCACGCCGATCCGGTGGCCGGGCTTGAAGACATAGTCCTCGGGCAGCAGCGGGAAGCTGAAGTTGTACGACTCCCCCTGCACCAGCGGCACGGCGACGCGGATCGACTGCCGGTTCTGGGCGTCCATGATGCCCTTGGTGACCAGCTCGTAGTCGGCCGTGGCCACCCGCTTCGCCGTCTGCTTGTAGCAGCCGTCGTCGGTCGGGCTGCTCTGGCCCCAGCAGTCCTCCGTGGTCAGGGTGATGATCCCCTCGCCGGAGGCCCGGTGCGCGACCCGCTCGTCGGTGCCGTAGTCGACCAGGATCGCCCCGAGGTTGGTGTCGGTCTGGTCGGCGGAGGCCCGCAGTTGCACGGTGGGTGTGCCGGAGATGTGCAGCGGCGCGGTGAGTGGCGCGGAGAGGAAGGCCAGCCGGTTGGGCTGCACCACGTCCGGGTTGAGGATCATGCTGTTCTGGCTCTGCGTGCGGCTGTCCTGGAACGCGCCGGTCGCCGGCTTCGCGGTCGGCACCAGCCCGAGACCGCCCGCGCCGGTGGTGCCGGGCTGGAGGAACACCTCCGTGTCGGCCTTGCCGGGGATCGGCCAGTCGGCGTGGGTCTCCCACACGTCGGCGGATCGCTCCAGGTCCACCCGCGGCTCATCCATGATGCCGTTGGCGACGTTCTGCAGCCAGAAGTCGAACCACCGGTGCAGCGTCGACACCCACACCGCGCGGCGCGAGTCGAACGGGTCGACGTGGCCCTCCTGCGACAGCCACAGCTTGCGCGGCACGTTGTTCTCCGCCAGGGCGTACCAGAACTTGCTGAAGTGGTCCGGTCGGACGTTGTCGTCGTTGAGGCCGTGGTAGAGCAGCACGCTTGCGGTGACGTTGGGGACCTTCTTGACGTAGCTGCGCTCGTTCCAGAAGGCCGTGTAGTCGCCGTGCTCGTCGCCGTCGGCGGCGCCTATCGCGTCGCGCACCGGCTTGCAGTACTCCCGGCGCTCGGGGTTGGTGACCGTGTTGGCCAGCGACGCCACGTAGCTGTTGCCACGGGTGACCACGCCGTTGCTGCGCACGTAGTCGTAGTACTCGGTCGGTCCGCTGATGGGCACGACAGTGGTCAGGCCCTTCACACCGGTCACCGCAGTGGCCATGGCCAGCGAGCCGTCGTACGACTTGCCGATCATCCCCGTCTTGCCGTTGTGCCAGTCCGCCTTGACGACCTCGCCGGCAGCGTTGCGGGCGGTGGCCCGGCCGTTGAGCCAGTTGATGGCCTGCTTGGCGCTCAGGTTGTCCTGGTTGGCGTTGGTGGTCGGGCAGCCGGTGGAGTTGTTGGTGCCGACCATGTCCAGCAGGATGACCGCGTAGCCGCGCGGCACGAAGTAGTTGTCGTAGAACAGCGGCCACTTGTCGAGCAGCCCGTCGCCGTCGAGGTCCGCCTTGCATTCGGACTCGTTGCCTCGGCAGACCGTCGAGTAGTAGGGGCTGGCGTCCATCACCACGGGGGCCTTGAGCCCCTGCGCGGTGGCCGCCGGCCGCATCAGGTCGAACGCGATGATGTCGCGCAGACCGTCGTTGTCGCTGTCGAAGGTGGAGTCGATGAACAGGCGTTCCCGGATGGCGTCGGCGTAGCCGAACACCGGCTGGGTGACGCCGTCCTGGACGACGATCGACGGCGGGCTGTCCGCCGCCAGCGCCTGCGGCGCCGCGCCGAGGGCGGCGAGCACAGTCGCGGACAGTACGGCCACGCCTGTGCGCCAGCGCGTTCCCACTGTAGGCATGCAGTCTCCTTGATGTGTCCGAGGCTGCGTACGCTACGAGCCGGTGGCCTGCGCCACCACCTGCACGTGTAGGAACTTCGTCGGGTGTGGTTCGACGCGGGCCGCACCGAGGGCCTGCGCGACGGGACTACCGCTGGTCGGCCAGCACCAGCTCCCGCAGCCGCCGGTCGAGTGTCGGGGCGTCCAGCCCACCCGGCCAGCCGCGGAGCAGGGCGCCACCCTTGGCCACCAGCACGACGGCCGGCGGCTCCCGCACCGCGTACGACCGCCAGATCGTTTGCTGGTCGTCCAGGACGACCGGGTACTCCACCCGGTGAGCGCGGAGGTAGTCCTGGACCTCGTCGGCCTGGTCCGCGCCGGCCACGCCGACGAAGACCACCCGGTCCCGATAGCTACGGGCCAGCTCGCTGAGGGCCGCCTGGCTGCTGGCGCAGGTGGTGCACCAGGAGCTGAAGAAGGTGAGCACGACGGGACGCTGCGCCCACAGCTCGGCGGCGGCGAACGGTGTGCCGTCGGTCAGCGCGCCGGTGAACGCCGGGGCGGCCGGGGCGGTGCCGGGTGCCGGGCGCAACGCCAGGTCGGCGGGGACCGGCCCGGGCAGCGCCGCCGCCCCTCCGGCGGGCGCGGGCGCGGGCTCGGGCGTGCTGCATCCGCCCAGCAGCGCCGCCGCCAGCAACAGCGGCAGGAGCGCCCGCCTCATGACGGGACCACCGCCACCAGCGCCGGGCCCTCGCTGCTGTCCGGCGTCAGGTCGAGCGCCGGGCGGCCGTCCACCTCCAGCCGATAGGAGGTCCGCTGCGGCACGCGCACTCCGACGGCGAACTCGCAGTAGGTGGGCAGGCGCTCGACCCCCAGATCCTCGGCGAAGGCAGCCACCGCGGTCCCCGCCGGCAGCTGCCCGCTGGCCAGCGCCGCCCCGTCCGGGTCGAGCACGCGGAACGGCGCCCGGTTGTGGAAGTGCTGGTACGGACCGGTGCCGGCGCAGTCAACGCCGGCGGCCCGGATGTTGATGTCGCGAACCAGGACCCGGACGGTCGTCGGATCGACCGCCTCCTGGGCGGCTCCGACGGCGCCGCAGCCGGTCGCGCCGGCCAGCAGCAGGGGCAGCAGAGTCGTGATGCTTCGCCGCACGTCATCCTCCTTCCGTCCGCCCGCCGGGTCCGTGGCGGCCTGCCACCGCGGACCCGGCAGGAACGGGGTCAACCTCGGACGCCGGTCAGGACCTCTCGACCCGGCATTGCTTGGTCACCGTCTTCGTCGGGTCGCTCTCCGAGGTCGCGGTGAGCTTCACGAAACCGGTGTCCGCGGCGGCGGCGGTGGCACCCACCGACACCTTGACCGTGGTGGCCTTGCCGAACTGAGCGGTGGCGAGCTGGTTGGGCAGCCAGGTCCGCCAGCCCTTGCCGGCCACCTCCGCCGACAGGCGGTAGACGTCCGACTTCAGGTACGCGCTGACGTTCTCCGGGTGCTGCTGCCCGCCGGCCGAGTACGAACCGGTGTTGGTCAGCTCGAACGAGCAGGTCACCCCGCGGTTGGTCGGCTTGCCGCCGCCGCTCACCTCGCCCTTGCCCAGCAGCACACCGTGACTGCTCGGCCCGCCGGTGCCGTCGAGCGAACGCACCGCCACGGTGTAGGAGAGCGAGCCGGCCGAGTCCCGCTTGAGGTCGATGATGTAGAAGTGCAGCCGGTTGGCCTCGTCGACGTACTCGTACTGGCTGCCGGTGTCCGCGCCGGCGTGGAACAGCGCGTCGGAGAGCTGCCGGTAGTCACCCATGGTGATCTTCTGCGGGGTGCCGTCCGGCCGGTAGAAGTCGATCATGTCGATGTCCTGCGGGTTGGCGTCCACCACCCACTGGAACGGCGCGCTGTCGGCGTTCTTCGTCTTGCTGAGCAGCACGCCGCTGTCCGGGGTGAAGGAGTCCGCGCCCATCCGGTCGACGACCTCGACGGTGTAGTTGTTGAAACTGCCACCGTCGCACAACGGGTCGGTGGTGACACCACACGTCGGCGACAGGTCCTTGTTCAGCGCGATGTTCACCCCGCTCAGGCCCTTCTGGCCGGCGTCGACCGCCCGGGCCGTGACCTGCGCGACCACCAGGCCCGATGAGGCCAGCGACTCCCGCGACAGCCGCAGCACGTGCTCCTCACCGAGCAGGCCGATCTTGAGCTTGTCCCGCACGGTGTGCAGCGAGCCCATCGAGCCGCCGTTGGTCGGCGGGATCTGCCAGCGCGTGTGCGGACCGCCCGGGCCGTTGAACGACCCGCGCGACATCATGCTCCAGATCCCGGTGTACGCCCTGCGCAGCGGCTCGCCGTACGGGTTGTTGTAGTTGTCGCCGATGCCCAGCAGATGGGTCAACTCGTGGGCGTAGACGCCCATGCCGGAGCTCTCCCCCTGCGTCGAGGAACCGCCGCCGGCGTTCGGCCACAGTGTCGCCGCCGCCTTCCACGAGGTCCAGTCCACATAGCGGGTCATCGCCCAGTTCGGCAGGTTGGGGTCCGGCGGGCCCCAGGCGTCCGGCACGTCCTCCTTGTTCTGGAAGATCATCTGCCCGAACTCCTGCCAGGTCGACGACTCGTCCTGGCCGGCGCTGAGGATGAACACCAGCTCGTACTGGTTGGCGACCTCCTCGCCGACGGCCGCCCGCCAGGCCCCCAGGCCGTCGGTGCGGATGTTCTTGCCGCACACGTCCCCACTCGGGCAGGCACCCGGGTTGAACCCGTTGTCCAGCCCGTACTGGTAGGACTTGGCCGGCATCTGGTACGGCCCGAACCCGGTGAGGTCGACGCCGTAGCGACCGTTGGAATCCTGCATCCAGTACTCGTGCAGGGTGTGGCCCTTGTTGAGGGTGTTCGGAGTGTTCAGGAAGTCCTGGTAGAACTTCGGCACGTCCGCCCGGGGAATGTTGGTCGCGACGGACTGGGGGTTGCCGAAGACCGTCGAGCGGGCCCGCTGGGAGACCGCGAACGTCTCGTCAGGATAGTCGAGCGCCACCAGGGCGATCTTGAAGTTGCGGACCGAGCCGGACACGCTCGGGTCGGCCCAGTTCTTGCCGGGCACGGCCTTGTAGTCGTTCCAGGTCATCGTGTCCGGGTTCTGCCAGGCCTGCGGGTCGAGGACCTGGAACGGCGCGGTGCCGCCGGCCGGGTTGGCCGGGGCGGCGGCGGCCTGCGCCGCCCCGGTCGCCACGAGCGTGGTCACCACGGCTGCGGCCAGCACGGCCCGCCTCAGCCGGGTTCGGTGGGGGGTAGCACGGTGCACGGAACCACCTCTCGTCGGAGGGAACACGGCGCTGGCGTCCCGGTGGGGGTGTCGCGGAACACCTGTCAGCAAGCCGCGCAGCGAATCTAGGAGTACGGGCCGGTGCCGGTCACTGTGCAGATGTCGGCAGGTGGGCCGGCGACTTCCGACACCTGAATGACCGGTGCCCGCCGGCGGATCAGCCAGGGCCGGCCCCGAAAGCCGGATCGGCCGTTGCCGCGAGGGCCCGCAGCACGTCGCGGCGCACCCGGTCGGCGGCAGCCCCGGACAGGGGTCCACGCGGTGGGCGGCACCGCCCACCGAACCGGCCGGCGCACTCCATGGCGAGCTTGACGGCCTGCACGGCTTCCGGCCGGGAGGCCCAGCCGAGGATCGGGTGCAGCTCGGCGTAGAGCGGCAGCGCCCGGCCCAGGTCGCGGGCGACGCACAGCTCGTACAGGCGCATGGCCTGGTGGGGCAGCGCGTTGGGCAGGGTGGCGACCCATCCGGTGGCGCCGCACAGCACCAGTTCGAGTACCACGTCGTCGGCGCCGACCAGCACGTCGATGTGCGGGCAGAGGTCCCGCAGGCGATGCAACCTGCGTACGTCGCCGGTGACCTCCTTGACCGCGACGATCCCGTCGATCTCGGCGACGGTCGCCAGCAGGTCCGGCGTGAGGTCCAACCGGGTGTCGTACGGGTCGTTGTGGGCGACCACCGGCAGGCCGACCGCCGCCACCTCCCGGTAGTGGGCGACCACGTCGGCGGCGCGGGCGGCAGGCCCGTCGGGTGGCCGCGCCAGCACGCCGTGGGCGCCGGCCTCGGCGGCCTGCTCCGCCCAGCGGCGGGCCTGCCTGCTGCCGTGGCCGCCGACGCCGGGCACCACCGCGCAGCCGGACGGCGCGGCCTGCACCGTGGCCCTCACCACGGCGGCCCGCTCGTCATCGGAGAGGGCCCGGTACTCCCCCATCGACGCGCACGGCGCTACCCCGTGGCACCCCTCGGTGGCGAGCCAACGGACGTGTTCCTGGAGCTTGTCGAAGTCGACCGACAGGTCGGCGCGAAACGGCGTGGTGATGGCGACCAGCACGCCCCGCCAGGGCCTACCAGTTCCCACTCGGCAATCCCCTCCCCACCGGCGCCGCCCGTCATCCCACCGTGCGCGGCGGCGCTGGTGCGGTCCGTACCGGAACCCTAGGAACGTCTGTCGCCCCCGGTCTTCGGACAGATGCCGGAACCGTCGCGACGCCGCCCGTCTTTTTGTCGTGACTTCGACAGTGGACCTTGCGCGATGACCCACCGGCACCGGAGGGTAAGGACTGGCGGTCGCGCGATCCCTGTCACGCAGCGCATCCATGGGAGTTATATGCACGGTGAGCTCCAGCGAATCGTCGACGCCGTCGCCGCCCGGGTGGGACGACCCGCCCTCATCGAGGACCGGCGACAGCGGGTGGTCGCCTACAGCGAGCACGACGGCCCGATGGACGACGTCCGCCGGACGTCGATCCTGCGCCGGCAGACGACGCCGGAGGTGATCGCCTGGTTCCGGGGCATGGGGGTGCTCACGGCGCACGCGCCCATCCGCACCCCCGCGTGCGCCGAGCTGGACCTGCTGGCCAGGGTCTGCGTGCCGATCCGGCACGACGACCTGCTGCTCGGGTTCGTCTGGTTCATCGACGCGGACGGTTCGATGACCGACGCCGACATCGCCACCGCGACCGGCCCCTTCACCGACCTGTCGTTGGCCCTGTACCGGGAGAATTTGCTCGGTGAGCTCGCCTCACAGCGGGAGACCGAGGCCACCCGCACCCTGCTGGTCGAGAGCCGGCAGGCCCGCGAGCACGCGGCGCGGGCGCTGCTGGAGGAGGGCGTGGTGGTCGCCGACGGGTCGACCGTCGCGCTCGTCGCCCAGCTCGTGCCGGCCGCCGGGCGGCAGCCCGACGAGGTGGCCCGGATCGCCCTGGAACAGGCCCTGGTCACCACCCGCCGGTGGATCGGCGTGCGGGAGACGCTGCACCTGGTCTGGCACGACCACGGGGTACTGCTGGTCTGCGGCGACCGGGTCGCCGGCCGACCCTCGCCGGAAGCCTCCGCCGGGCACCTCAACGACGCGCTGGGCACCGCGACCCGCGGCCTGGCCTCGGTGGACCGGACGGTGACCGGGATCGGTCAGCCTCGCGCCGGGCTGTCCAGCGCGGTGGAGTCCTACCAGGAGGCCGCGCAGGCCGCCCGGGTCGGTACGCAACTGCCCGCGCTGGGCGGAGTGGTCTCCTGGGCCGGCCTGGGCATCTACCGGGTGCTGTCACAACTGGACAGCCAGCACCTCGACGTCGCGGGCGTCCATCCCGGGCTGGAGCGGCTGCTGCGCGACGATGCCCACCAGGTGCTGCTGGAGACCCTGGAGGCCTACCTCGACCTGGCGGGCAACGCGCACGCGACCGCCGAGAAGCTCCGACTGCACCGGACGACCCTCTACTACCGGCTGCAACGGGTGGAACAGCTCGCCGGGACCGACCTCAAGGACGGCAACGAACGCCTGTGCCTGCACCTGGCCATGAAGCTCGGCCGGCTCTCCGGCCATTACCGCACGCCGTGACGCCGCCGCCCGGCCGTGGTGCCATTGCGGACAGCAGCGGCTGATGTGGGCGGCCGAGGAGACGGTCCTCGTCACACGAGGCGGGTCATCCAGCCGTACGGGTCGGCGGCCCGGCCGTACTGGATGTCGAGCAGATGGCGGCGCAGCCGCATGGTCACCGAGTCCTCGGCGCCGGCCTTCGGGGCCGTCACCTCGCCGCCCTCCCAGACCAGGCGCCCGACCGGGGTGACCACCGCGCCGGTGCCACACGCGAAGACCTCGGTGATCGCGCCGGAGGCCACGCCCTCCTGCCATTCCCGGATCTCCACCGGGCGCTCCTCGACCTCCAGGCCGAGATCCTTGGCAAGGATGAGGATCGACCCTCGGGTGACGCCCTCGAGGATCGTGCCGAGTTCCGGGGTGATGATCCGGCCGTCGGCCGTGATGAAGTAGAGGTTCATTCCGCCGAGTTCCTCCACGTACCGGCCCTCGGCGGCGTCCAGGAAACAGACCTGCTCACAGCCGTGCTCGGCGGCCTCGACCATCGGCGCCAGGCTGGAGGCATAGTTGCCGCCGCACTTCGCCTCGCCCGTGCCGCCCCGCGCCGCCCGGGTGTACTCGGTGGAGAGCCAGATGGAGACCGGCCTGACGCCGCCGGAGAAGTACGCGCCGACTGGGCAGGCGATCACCATGTAGGTGATCTCCTTCGCCGGGCGGACCCCCAGGAACGGCTCGGACGCGAACATGAACGGCCGCAGGTAGACGCTGTATTCGTCCTCGTCCGGCACCCACACCTGATCGGCACGGACCAGCCCCTCGACCGAGGCCATGAAGTCCGGAACCGGCAGTTCGGGCAGTGCCAGCCGCCGGGCGGACCGGGCGAAGCGCTCGCCGTTTGCCTGCGGCCGGAACGACCAGATCGAGCCGTCGCGGTGCCGGTACGCCTTCATCCCCTCGAAGATCTCCTGGGCGTAGTGCAGGACGGCCGCCGCCGGGTGCATGAGGATCGGACCGAAGGGGATGATCTCGGAGTCCTGCCAGCCGCCGTCCGGCCTCCACACCGCCCGTGCCATGTGATCGGTGAAGTACGTGCCGAAACCCGGATTCGCCATGATCTCGGCTCGCCGCTGCGCGCTCGCCGGGCTCGGATTCTGGTGCAACGGGAACGACAGGCTCATCGCCGGGTCCTCTCAATGGCCGCATCCCTGGGCGCTCAGGTCACCGAGAACGAACACGCAGGGAAAGGTTGTCGGATGACCGGTGCAGAATACCGACCGTATTGTCGCCGGTCGTGGACAGACTGCGGCGACCCGGCACTGCCGGCCAGCCGCCTGCGGCTGGCCGGCAGTGCCGGGACCGACGCCTCGAAGGTCAGGGCCGGAGCCACCAGGGGCTGGTGTAGGCCACCGCGAAGTCGTTACACGGGTGGCCGGCTGGGCCGGGGGTGCCATTGGGCAGGGACGGGTCGGAGATCCGGAGCACCACCCAGTCGCCGTCGGTGACGTTGAGCGGCACGGTGAAGTCGGTGACCTGACCGTTGACGGTGTCGATGACGTCGACGACGGTCGGCGCCGAGGTGCCGGGACGGAGGACCTGGATCCGCAGGGGCTTGCCGTCCCAGGCCGAGCCGCGGTCCAGATCCAGCAGGAACCGGACGTCGCCGGAGGTCACGTTCAGCACGCCACCCATGCGTACGCCGTTGGCGGTGGCGTCCACTCGTAGGCCCGAGACGCGCGTGGCGAAGGAACGGCGGGCGGCCATCGCCTCGAACACCGCGGCGCGGGTGTTCTCGGCGACCCACAGGCCGCTGCGGCCCTTACCCTCGTGGAATCCCCAGCTGGTGCCGTGCTCGTCGGTGACGCCGGTCAGAGCCGGCCGCCAGCCGGCGTTCAGGCAGGCCACCAGCGGTGACGCCGTACCCGACGACCAGCCCTCGAAGAGGAAGTCGTCGGTCCGGTTGAACATCTCCAGCCCCACGAGCTGATCGCGGGCCGAGGCGTTGAAGGAGAAGTTGTTGAACCGGCCCGCCTCCCGACCGGGGTGATTGAAGCTCGCCAGGCCCCCGGGCCGGCCGGCGAGCCAGTTGTACAGGCTGCCGGGGCTGCCGGCCCGCAGCAGGTCGGCGAAGTCGGAGGTGTTCCAGACGTTGATGTGCCCCTGCAACGGATGCGACCACTCGAACCCGCGGATCGCGGTGAACTGGCCCGGGTCGTTGGCCGCGTTGGCCAGATCACCGGTGGTCCGCCACTCGGACGAGCTGAGCCCATCGATGGCGAAGAGGGTGGCGTGATCGGTCAGCGCGGCGACGTCCAGGCCGGCCTCGCGCATCGAGGCGAACGCGGCCTCGGCGCTGCCGTCGCCGTCCGACATGACCGTGTGGTTGTGCATGTCGGTGTGGACCAACATCGTGCCCTGGGTGATCAGGGACGACCGGCCGGCGCCGACCGCCGCGGTCGGGGCGCCGGCCATCGTCGTGTTGGCCGCCCTGGCGGCGGTCGGTAGCGCGGCCAGCATCAGCGTCCCGCCGGCACCGGCCAGCAGCGCCCGTCGGCCGAAGCCCGCGGGGATTTCAACCTGGCCGTACGGCACGTTGTCGTCGGATCCGTGGTCATGATGGCAGTGGTGTGGGTGATCTGCAGTCATAGCTATATGGATGTAGATAGATCTGACTGCGACGTCAAGCCGAGTCGTCGGTCAGGCGAACACTGCGGTACGCGTGGTGTTGCTAGGTGAGGGTTGGTCGCCGGACCAGGTCGGGCGCGGCAAGCGCGTCTCGTCTCGCCAGCTCTCTGCGCGAGGTGATGCCGAGCTTGCGGAAGATCTTGCGCAGGTGATAGTCCACAGTGCTCGGGCTGATGAACAGTTGTGCCGCCACCTCGCGGTTGGAGGCGCCGTTCGAGACCCGCCGCGCGATGTCCCGCTCCTGGCTGGTCAGGCAGCAGTTCTGGGCGAAGTGGTTGGTCGTGTCGTGGCCGGCCAGCCTGCTGCGCAGTTCGCGGCGGGATGCGACGCCCAGCCGGTGAAACACTCCGCGTAGGTGATGTTTGACGGTATGGGTGCTGATGACCAGATTCGTCGCGACCTCGACGTTTGTGGAACCTGCCGCCACCAGCAGAGCGATCTGTTCCTGTCGTGGGGTCAGTACCGCCCGGGGAAGGACTCGGGCAGGCTCGGCTACGGCGCAGTGCATGGTGCTCCTCGGGCGAGGGTTCGGGGTCTCGACGACCATCCGATCGCACCGTCGTGCACGACGAGTGCAGACTGAGTGCTCGCCCTACCCGCCTACGAGGCGCCCCTCATCAAGCTCAGCCGGGCCCGGACATACGCGACGATGGTCCGGTACACCTCGGCTTCCTCAATGCCGGAGAACTCGATGAGTTCCCGGAAGCCGTTGTCGGCGATCAGGCTCTCGAACTGCTGGCACCCCCGTTCCGCGCGCACCAGGTCGCCTAGATCGAATGCGGCCCGCGCGAGGATCGCCGCGACGGCACATCGGGGACCGTTCGACTCACAGACACCTTCCGTCAATCCCCACTCCGACACCTTCGCCGCTCGTTCGAGCCGGCCGAGTTTCCAGGAGGACTCGGCGATGAGCTGTGCGTAGTAGATCTTCAAATGATCGAGGTGCTGCGCCACCGCAATGGCCAGCCCTTCGTCCGCGACCCGTGTGCCAGCCTCGATCCGATCGGACCCCAGGAGCGCTCTCGTGAGTGTCAGCAGCGAGACGGCGAGCAGCTCCTGGTGCCCCGTCTGGCGGGCAAGAATCACCGAGCGTTCACCGTGCGCGTCGGCGGCGTCGTGGTCGCCACGCGACATCGACAGCACGGCGAGGTTTCGCAGGACGTCGGCCTGTCCGGCGAGTTCGCCGGCGCCTTCGAAGATGAACAAGGCTCGACGGAGATATTCGTCGGCCTGTGGCAGCGGTGCGAAGACCTCACCGATGGTACGGAGAAGCTCGGCCTCCATCAGCGGCTCACCGAGCACGCCGACCACGTCGAGGATCGCGAGTGCGGTCTGTGTCCGGCCTGCGGGTATGGAGTTGCTGCCCGGTGCTGAGGCGGCGAGGACCATGGCCGCCGCATCGTGCCCCAGGCCGCGTGCGAGGGCCAGATCGATCGTCGCCCACAACGCGGCCCGTTCCCGCGCATACCAGGCGGCAGCCTGTGGCACGCTGTCGAACGATTCAGGCGTCACATCCGACGGTGGTTCGCTGACGGTGCCGGCCGGCTGCCGGTGGTGCCGCGCATAAGCGGCGCGCGCAGAGTGCAGGTAATGCATGACGAGACGCCGCTCATACTCCGGCCGCTCGTGATCTTCGTCGAGAAGCTCAAGCGCGTAGGCCCGCAACAGGTCGTGCAGAACGTAGCGCCCGGCCTGGGACAGGTCGAGCAGATTCGCGGTCACCAGTTCCATGAGCTGTGCGCGCGCCTGTGCGCGACCGACGCCGGCGACACTGGCCACCGACTCCAGCGAGACCCCTGGACCCGGATGGACGGCGAGGGCACGAAACACTCGCGCCGTTGACGGATTGAGGGCCCGGTAAGACCACGAAAACACCGATCGGACATCGTCGGACGAGTCCGCGCTGGACAGCGCGTCGAGCCTGGCGGATGGCGCCGAGACGTCGCTGGCGACAGCGCTCAATGGCAGGGCCGGATTGAGGGCCACCCGGGCCGCGACTATCGCCAGTGCGAGCGGCAGTCCGGCACAGAGCGCGATGACCCTGTCCAACGCGTCCGGGTTCGCGGTGGCGCGAAGGGCGCCGAGGCGGTTGATCAGAAGCTGGCGGGACTCGGCCCCGGTCAGCCGATCGACTTGCAGGTAACGTGCGCCCTCCCGGGTGACCAGGCTCGTCATCCGGTTGCGGCTCGTCACGATGACCAGACAGCCCCGGGAGGCTGGCAGTAACGGGCGGACCTGATCGGAGTCGCGCGCGTTGTCCAGGAGAATCAGCAGGCGACGACCGAACAGGCGACTGCGGTAACGAGCCGCCTGCGCGTCGACGTTCTCCTTCGGTGACGAGACCGCCTGCTCGCCCAGGGACGCGAGCAACGTGGCGAGCGCCTCCTCCGCTGGCATGACGCGCCCGTCCGGATCGAGACCCCTCAGGTTCAGGAACAACTGGCCATCGGGGAACTCGCTGGCGATCTGGTGGGCCCAGTGCACGGCGAGCGCGGTCTTGCCGATGCCACCCATGCCGCCGAGCACGGTGATAACGATGGTCGCATCGGTCAATGCGTCAGACAACTGGTCGTCGAGCACGGCGGCCACGTCGTTTCGGCGGACGAAGCCCGCGACCTGCGGCGGCAGCTGTGCGGGCCGGGGAGCCTCCGGCGGGCGCAGTTCCTCCTGCAGGGTCCAGCCGCCGGCGAGCAGTTCCCGATACGCCTCCCGCAGTTCCGGCCCCGGATCCACCCCCAGTTCCTCGGCGAGACGTTGACGGGTCCGCTCGAAGACCCGGACCGCTTCCGCCCGGTGACCGGTGGCCACGTACGCGCGCATCAGGCACGCCTGTAGCGCCTCATCCAGCGGCGCTGCGGCGGCAACGCTCAGGAGCGGGGTCAGTGCGGTACCGGCCATGCCGTGGGCGATCGCGGCTTCGCTGGCCGCGAGCGCCACCGCGACGCGCTCCCGTTCGATGGCGACGAACTCCGGCGAACCCAACGCACTGGTCGGAAGGTCGGTGAACGCAGGGCTGCGGCCAAGCTCCAGAGCGGTCAGGTACTCCCGTACGCCGGCCACGACGTCCTCGCTAGCGAGCGCCTCGCGGGCCCGCCGGACCAACTCGCGATACATGGCCAGATCGGAGGCCTCGGTCGCGAGGGTCAGCCGGTAGCCCGTACCGGCCGGTAGGAGGTACCGACCGGTTTCGCGGACGTCCAGGTCCGGTTCGAGGATCCGCCGGAGGTTCCCGACGTGGCGGTGGATCTGGTTGGCGGCGCTGGCCGGCGGCTGTTCGTCCCACAGGCTGTCGACGATGTTGTCGAGGCTGACCGCGTCACCCCCGGCGGCGAGGAGCTTGGCCAGGATGATCCGCTGGCGGACCGGACCGAGATCGACGTCCGAGCCGTCCCGTCGGCAGCCAAGACCGCCGAAGACCTTGAACTCGCAGTGGGACGGCGGCCCGTCCGGCAGCCTGCGGTCGGGCGTCGTCACGATTGACATCCTAGAGATGGAGGGGCAGCGGCTTCGCCTTTCGGCCCAGCCTGGGGTTTGCCCCGGGTCCCCCGCATCGCCCACTTCGCGTTGTCCGTCGAGTCCGTCGACAAACACGGGGACTACGTGATTCGGGTGATTCGGGAAACGCGCTGTATCCATACCTTTGGCAAGGTTCCCAGCGCGGAACGCAAGCCCAAGGAGTGCGCATGCCCCATGTCACAGTTGGCTCAGAGGGGGCCAACCCGATCGAAATCTATTACGAGATCACGGCGCCGGTACGCCGGTGGTACTCAGTCACGGCTACCCGCTGAGCGGGCAGGCCTGGGAGAAGCAGGTCTCCGCCCTGCTCGCAGCCGGGTACCGGGTCATCACGTATGACCGGCGGGGTTGGGGCAATTCCAGCCAGCCCGCCAGTGGATACGACTACGACACGTTCGCGAGTGATGTGAACGTGCTGCTCACGGAACTGGACGTACGCGACGCCATCCTCGTGGGTCACTCGATGGGAACCGGCGACGTTGCCCGGTACTTGGGTCGTTACGGCACCGAGCGGATCGCGAAGGCCGTTCTGATGTCGCCGATCCCGCCGTTCCTCCTGCGGACCGACGACAACCCTGAAGGCGCACCGCAGTCGTTGTTCGATGGGTTCATCCAGGCCGCGCGGGCGGACCGGAACGCGTGGCTCAAGCAGTTCCTGGAGAATTTCTACAACCTCGACGTCTACGGTGGCTCACTCGTCAGCGACGAGGCGTTCCAGGCCAGCCTGAGCGTGGCTGTCGCCGGATCTCCGCTCGCCGCGGTGGCCTGCATCCCGACCTGGCTCACCGATTTCCGTGACGACCTTTCCAAGATTGACGTTCCGGTACTCGTGATCCAGGGCGACCAGGATCGGGTCCTACCCATCGGTGTGACCGGCCAGCGGGTGTCCGCCTTCGTCGGGGATTCGCGGTTGCTCGTCATCGAGGGCGGGCCGCATGCCATTGCCTGGACCCACAGCGATCAGGTCAATGCCGCCCTGCTCGACTTCTTGCAGCAGTGAAAGGAAACACCGTGAAATTGTCCTTCCGGCGGCGCCTCATTCCTGTAGGCGTGGCCATCGGTGCCCTCACCCTGGTTGGTGCCGGTATCGGCACCGCGCAGGCCTCGACGAGCCAGGCCCTGCATTCGCGCCCCGCATCGGCCAAGCCGACAGTCGTGCTCGTGCACGGGGCGTGGGCGGACGGGTCGAGCTGGGACAAGGTGGCGGCCAAGCTCCAGCACGACGGCTACCGGGTGGTCACGCCGCCGAACCTGCTGTCCGGCGTGGAGAACGACGCCGCGAACCTGCGCGCGTACCTGGACACCATCACCGGACCGATCGTCCTCGTCGGGCACTCGTACGGCGGCATGGTCATCACGAACGCCGCTCTGGGCGACAAGCAGGTCAAGGCCCTGGTGTACGTCGACGCGTACATCCCGGAGCAGCACGACACCGTGCTGTCGCTGACCTCGGCCGTGCCGGGCTCGGTCTTCGCGGCCGAAGCGTCCACCGTCTTCGACCAGGTCGCGATCCCCGGTGACGACCCGGACAACGTCAACCTCTACGTGAAGCCGTCGATCTTCGGCAAGGCGTTCGCCGACAAGAGCATTCCCGCCAAGGACGTGGCGGTGCTGGCGGCCCGGCAGCGTCCGCTGGCCTTCAACGCCCTGGTCGAGGAGTCCGGCGAGCCGGCCTGGCGCACCATTCCCTCGTGGTCGGTGATCGGCAAGCAGGACGCCGTCATCCCTGCCGCTCAGCAGGTCGCCATGTCCAAGCGGGCCAAGGCACACACCACCGAGATCAACGCCCCCCACCTGTCCATGATCACGGACGCGGGCGCGGTCACCAACCAGATCGAGGCCGCCGCCAAGGCGACCGACTGACACGGCAACCGGCCGTGGCATCGCTCACCGCGATGCCACGGCCGGCGCCCGTTCCGGTTGCTGCCGCTGTCAGGAAACCCTCAGGCGGTCGTCCGGGCCGCCTCCAGGATGACCTCGGTGACCTCACCGGGATGCGAGATCAGGCCCAGGTGGCCGGCGTCGATCCGGGTGATGTCCGCCCCCGCCCGCTTCATCATCTCCTCCTGGCGGGCCGGCGGGATGACCCGGTCCTCGGTGCCGATCACCGCCCAGACGGGGATCGTCTTCCACGCCGGCTCCGTGGCCGGCTCCCCCAGGGCGTTCGTGGCCAGGGCGCTCTGGGATACGGCGAGCACCTCCGCCTGCCGTCGAGGCAGACCGTTGGCGAAGCCGGTGATGAACACCTTCGGCAGGACGTACGCGTCGACCGCACCTTCCGGGGCACCGGGGAACGGCACGAGCTTGAAGACGCTCGTGGGGTCGGTCAAGGCCGGCTCAAGCACCGAGCCGGAGCCGGCGGTGAGTTCCTCCACGGTCTCCCCCTTGTCCGGGGCGAAGGCGTCGACGAACACGAGTGCCTTGACGTTGCTGTTGCCGGTCGCGGCGTCGCTCGCCACAAAACCGCCGTACGAGTGGGCCGCGACCACGATGGGACCTTCGATGGTGGACAGGAAGTCCTTCAGGTAGCCGCTGTCGATCGACGGCCCCCGGTTGGGTTGCGGCGCGACCTGGACATCGAAACCGCGGGCCTGGAGTCTGCGGACCTCCCCACTCCAGCTCGAGCCGTCGGCCCAGGCGCCGTGCACCAGGACGATGGTTGGTTTGCTGCGATGCCCCTCGTCCGGGGTTGGTCGCCCACCGCCGTCCGCGGACACGCCTGGGGCGGCTGAGCCGAGCACCGTCACCAGCGTTGCGGCGGCGAGCGTTGCGGCGATGGTCTTCGGCCGACGTAGCGAGATACCGAGCATGTCTCTACTCCCTCGTTGGTCAGTGGTTTCCGAACGCGGGCAGATGTGCACGGCCGCCAACGCGACCCGGCCCAAGCCGCAACCTTCGGCAGCACCGCCGAGCAGCGCGTGTACCGATGGCGGCCGGCTCCGCTGCCGCGATGGCGTGCCTGATCGCCCGACCTCACCGTATTCACACCGAGCGCGAATCTCGGACAGAAGAGGAAAATGACTCAGATTTCATCTTGCGGTGGGACACGCCACCAAACGGGCTCACTCAACGGACCGGCGGACGCGACGAGCAGCCCACGACGAGGAGTCACCGCAGGCAGCTTCATGCCACGAGCGCCGGCCCTCGGCCGGCCACTCCCCCGACTTCCCGGTATCTGTAAACAACCCTTGATATTGAACGTTACGAACGTCAATATGTGGAGGTCGCGGGTCGTCGAAGCCTGGGGAGTGAGCCATGAGAAGCCGTCGGATTTTCGCAGTGGTAGCCGGGGCGGCGATGACCGTCACGGCCGCCGTCGCCTTCGTCCCCAGCAGCATGGCGGCCGTGCCCTCGGCCAACGCCGTCCCGATGGTCGCCTGCACCGCCCCGGCCTGGGCCGAGGGCCCCACCTATCAGGCGGGCGCCCAGGTCACCTACGGCGGCCGGCTCTACCAGGCGCTGGTCACCCACACCGCGCACCCCGGCGCCGGCTGGAACCCCGCCTCGACCCCGTCGCTCTGGCGTGACCTCGGCGCGTGCTCGGGAACCACGCCGCCGCCCACCACGCCACCACCGACGACCCCGCCGCCCACCACGCCACCACCGACCACACCTCCCCCCACCACGCCGCCGCCAACCGGTGGGACCTGCGCGGTGAAGTCGCGGCCCACCGGCAAGGTGTTGCAGGGCTACTGGGAAAACTGGGACGGGGCCTCCAACGGCGTACACCCCGGCCTCGGCTGGATCCCGATCACCGACAGCCGGCTCAACCAGCACGGCTACAACGTGATCAACGTGGCGTTCCCGGTGATCCGCTCGGACGGCACCGTCCTCTGGGAGAACGGCATGGACGCCGGCGTGAAGGTGGCCACCCCGGCCGAGATGTGCCAGGCCAAAGCGGCCGGCGCCACCATCCTGATGTCGATCGGCGGAGCCGCCGCGGGCATCGACCTGAGCTCCACCGCGGTCGCCGACCGGTTCATCGCGACGATCGTGCCGATCCTGACGGCCTACCACTTCGACGGCATCGACATCGACATCGAGACCGGCCTGACCGGCAGCGGCAACATCAACACCCTGTCCACGTCACAGGCCAACCTGATCCGGATCATCGACGGCGTGCTGGCCCGGATGCCGTCGAACTTCGGCCTGACCATGGCACCGGAGACGGCGTACGTCACCGGCGGCAGCGTGGTCTACGGCTCGATCTGGGGCTCGTACCTGCCGATCATCAAGAAGTACGTGGACAACGGCCGGCTCTGGTGGCTGAACATGCAGTACTACAACGGCAGCATGTACGGCTGCGCCGGCGACTCGTACCCGGCGGGCACCGTGCAGGGCTTCACGGTGCAGACGCAGTGCCTGAACAACGGGCTCACCATCCAGGGCACCACCATCCGGGTGCCGTACGACAAGCAGGTCCCGGGCCTGCCGGCGCAGAACGGGGCGGGCGGCGGCTACATGTCGACGTCGTTGGTCACGCAGGCCTGGAACTCCGTGCCCGGCCTCAAGGGCCTGATGACCTGGTCGGCGAACTGGGACGGGTCGAAGGGCTGGACCTTCGGCGACAACGTGAAGCGCCTGCAGGGCCGCTGACGGGTGCCGGCGCCGCACTCGGTCGTCTGCTCCGGCGGCGCGCCGAGCAGGGACGAGAAGCCGTGCCAGTATTGCGAACCAAAGTTCGGTCCCGCTGCGACAGGTAGGCATGACGGCACCCGACCGGGCGGCGGCACCGGCGTTGGAGCTGCTGGAGCGGCCGTCCGCCGAGGTGGCGCCGCTGGTCGAGCGACACTGGGCCGAGCTGACCGCGCCGGACACACCGCTGGAGCGCTTCGGTGCCATCTTCGGAGTGCCGGTCCAGCCGCCGTCCCCGGATCAGGGCGTGCAGTGCACCGCCTGAGCAAAATGCCCCCAGCGGACGCCATCGACGCGTCGGGTCAAGCCATCGGCAGGTCCGCGCTGAGGCGGGGCGGGCGACTGCGGACGGCAGCGGTGCTGATCTGGCCGACGCTGCGGGCGACGCGGATCTCGCCGCTGCTGACCGCCGGGATCGTCGGTGTGGCGATCGTGACCCCACCGGCCGTGACCGGGTCGGTCCTGCACCCCGACAACCACATCACGTTGCTGCGGTTGGTGATGGCCTGCGTCGGCCTCGGCGTCACGTTCACGCTCGACGACCCGGCGAAGCCGACCACGGAGACCCTGCCGGTTCCGGCCTGGCTCGCCGCGCTGGTACGAGCGGTCCCCGCCGCGGTCGTCGGCGGTGCGTGCTGGGCGGCAGCGCTGATGGTGACACGGTCCGGGCAGGAGACCGCGTCGCTGCCGTACGCGGACCTGACCCGTGAGGCCGCGACCGTCGCGGCGGTCGCGTTCCTCGCGTCGCCAATCGGCTGGCGGCGTTCACCACGCGGGATCGGCAGTCCACTCGCCGCCCCGATGCTGCTGCTCGGGATGACGGTGGTGGCGCTGCTGCCGGCCCCGGTGGCGCTACTCGTCGGTGTGGGCGAGGGCTGGGGCGCGGCCCACGACCGCTGGACGTACCTCTTGGCAGGCACGCTGCTGGCGACCGCCGGGGTGCTCACCGTCCGCCGGCACCCCCGGCGCGGAGCATCGACGCTCCCCCATGCATGCAAGGTCCGCGCTCGGTGAGCGCGCGTGGTTCCTCGCCGAGCGCGGACCGAGCAGTGTCGCGTGGGTCATCCCTCGGCAGTGGTTCGACTGTGCACCACCAACTCGTCGATCTCCAACCGGCCGACGCGCAGCTCCCGCACGACCGCCCGGCGGATCGCCAGCCGTCCGATGACCAGCGCCCCGACGGCAACGGCCCCCACGGCCAGCGCCCCCACGGCGAGGGCACCGATCGAGGCCGCCCCCGCAGCCCGCGCCCCGGTTGCCGCCGCGCCCGTCGCCACCGCGCCGTTGGCCCGCGTCCCGGTCAACCGCATCAGGCTTACGTCTCGCTTCATCCCGCCATTGTCCGCGTACCGCCGGCTGGGCGCCGATCAGGCGCGAAACGCCTCGATCATGAGTGCGGCGAAGCGTCGAGAGGCGGCAACCCGGGCGTTCGTCGAGGTGGCGTACAGGCCACCGTTGGCCATCAGCATGAGGACGAGGTCGTCCAGGACCACGTCAGGCCGCAGGTGGCCGGTGCCCTTGGCCCGGCGCATCAGTTCGGCGAGCGAGGCGAGGGCGGCTTCGCGCTTCGCGGCGAGATCCACGGCGTGGGGAAATGCCGAGGTGAACGCCGCGGTGAAGCCTCGGCTTCGGGCTTGCAGCTCACAGAGTTGCTCGATCACGAGGCACAGGCCGTGCCAGGGATCCGGGTCGGTGAGCCCTTCGTCGACGACGGCGACGCACGCGTTCATCTGATCCGCGAAGGCCTCCGTGGCCAACGCCTGCTTGGTGGGGAATCGGCGGTAGAGGGTGGCGGGGCCCACTCCGGCGCGCCGGGCTATCTCTCGCATCGGTACGTCCATGCCGTCGGCGGCGAAAACCGCCCGGGCGGTGTCGAGGATCCGCTCACGGTTGTTCAACGCGTCCGACCGCAGATTCTGAGTCAAATGACCGCCCACTCTCTCACTCTAGCTAAACGGACGCATGCGTCCACTACCGTTCGGGCGTCCGCAGGGCTGGCTTGGGAAGGGTGACGAGCGGTGAAGGCAGTAATGATCAGGGAGTTCGGCGATCCCCGCGGGCTGGCGGTCGTCGACCTTCCTGTCCCGGTGCCCGCTCCGGGGCAAACGTTGATCACCACCGAGGCGGTCGGCGTGGCTGGCGCCGACGTCCTGATCCGAAGCGGCGCTCTCGCCGCGTACGGCTTCCGCGAGGGTCACATCCCGGGCGGCGAGGTTGCCGGAACGGTCACGGCCGTGGGCGACGGCGTCGACCCCGCGTGGGTCGGGCAACGCGTCTGGGCCTTCACCGGTACGGGCGGCGGCTACGCCGAGCAGGCGGTCGCCCCGATCGGGGAGGTTCTGGCCCTGCCGGCGGGCCTCTCCGCGGTCGACGCCGTGACGCTCGGCAGCTCCGGGGTCGTGGCTCATTTCGGCCTCGCTCACGCGCACTTCTCGCCAGGCGAGAGGGTCCTGGTCCGTGGCGCGGCCGGCAGTATCGGGATCATGGCGGTGCAGCTCGCGGTCAGCGGTGGTGCCGGTGCCGTCGCGGTCACGACCTCGTCGCCCGAGCGCGGCCGTCGACTTCGCGGCCTTGGCGCGACCCACGTGCTGGACCGCGCCGGGGCAGGAGGTTCCGACGATCCCACCGGCTACGACGTCATCATCGACGTCGTCGCGGGTCCGGACATGCCCGCGTTTCTCGACCGACTCAACCCCAACGGCCGGCTCGTGGCCGTCGGCGCGGTCGGCGGCCAACCGCCCGCGGACTTCGGGACGAGATTGATGGCCGCATTCCAGAAGTCGATGTCATTCGCCACCTTCAGCGCGGCGACGGTGACGGAGGCGGCTCGACAGGCCGTGCGAACGGAGCAGTTCGCCGCCGCCGATCGTGGGGAACTCCAAGCCGTGGTGCACGAGGTCCTGCCGCTGGAGCAGGCGGTGGTGGCGCACCAGAAGATGGACGGTGGCGAGGTCTTCGGAAGGATCGTCCTGACCCCGTAGTCAACGGGATCGTTCAGGGCAGCCTGTCGGCCGTCCTGCCTCGTGCACTGCGAGCTGCCCGAGCGACGACGCGCCTCACCGTGGCCGTAGCTACCAGTGTTTGTCGGAACGCGACGCAGACGTTGCCGTCCTTACGGTCGGCAGTGGTGAGGGAGAAGTCGGCCCCAGCCGGGCGGTGTGGCCAGCGGCCTGGCCGCAATGCAGGTCCGATGTCCGAAGGTGAGCCGGTCACCGATTGGAAACGAATTCGCCTGGTGGTGGATCAAAAAGAGTCATGACGAGCGCAACTGTGCTGAGGAATCCGCAGCCGAGCGCTAACACCAGCGAAGGGACGAACGCGGATCGCGGCGGAATCCATCCGCCGAGGACCCAGGGTGTCGCGATGATAAAGAGCACAGCTATGCCCGACACGACCTCATTTACGGCGAGCGCGACCGACATGCGTGAGCTGCGATTCCGCAGAATCCGAAATATCGAATCCGCCGACGCAGCGACCAGCAGGGCGCTGAGCACAACGAACACCAACGTCCCCCAGACCGGATCAAGATTGGCGAGTGCGAGTGATACGACGAGCGGCAGCCCGGTCAGCAGGAACACACCCCGCACACCCGAACGCACGTACCGGTCAGCCCCGGACTGGCGAGCACGGCGCTGCCCTGAGTCCAGATAGAAGAACACGCCCACGAGAAATGTCCCGAAGAGCGTTGCTGCGATGTCTGCGAGGCCAACCAGGAACTCCTCGTTCACTTCCCGCATCTCGATCAAGCTCCTTACGGTCCACCAACCTGAAGCGGTGCCCCACCAGAACCTAGTCGGACACTTCAGGCAGCGGGGAGCTTTCGCAGCCCGTGTGCGGCGACCCGCGCCAGGGCTGTCGGTCACCGCGACCACGAACGGGGCCGTGTCGTTCCTCGCCGAGGCTCTTGCCGTCGAACTCGGACCCATCCGCGTCAACGCCATTTCACCCGGCGTCACCGACTCCGGATACTGGGACTCCCTCGGTGAGGCGAAAGCTGGCTTCTTCGCCGAGACCGCCGGCGCACGACTCGCCTGACACGGCCACACTCGAGGTGGCCGCGTCGAGCTGGTACTCCTGACTCGGGTCCTCGGCTGGAGTGCCAGCAGAGGACCGTCGATCACTGCTGGGAGAGCGCCGCCGCCTCGACGATGACGTTGTTGACGATGGTCGCGATGACGGTGCGGGCGACCGCTTCGGCGAGCCGCGACGGCCTCCACCCGCGTCGACCCGCCCCGCCTCAACCGGGTCGGCGCGGGCCGTTGTCACGAGCGCCTCGATCGCCGGCCCGGTGCAGGCCGACCGGCCGGTCCTCGGGCATTCACTCGTACCGGTGGGGGCAATGCCGCAGGACGAGCTGATGGAGCGGATCGACAGGGTGCTGGCGGTGTGGAAACGCTTCAGCCGGTCGGCCTGTCCTCGTCGGAGAGCGGTGTCACCAGCATGTTGCCGCGGCGGCGCGCGTCTACCACTGAATCCGCTGCACTGATCGGGGTGGTCTCTTAGGCTGCGTGGGCGGGGCACCCGGTTCGACGAGTGCATCGCGGTGGCTCTGTACGGGCTGGTCGGGGTGCTCCTCTCGGCGGCCTGGCTGTACCGCTACCTCAGTCGGCACGGGGAGCTGCCGCGCCGGCGCCTGAGGCCCCGGTTTGTTCGCCGTCAGCGGCCGAGCCCGGCTACCGGTGAGGAGCACCGATGACGCAGAGTGAACAGGATCGCCTGGAGATCGTCGTCGGACTGGTGGCAACCCCGCCGGACCACCCGGCTCGGGTAGCCGCGCGGCTCACCATCGAACTGGCCAGCGGGCTCGCCGAGCGGGTGAACGCTGACGTGCGGTGGACCGTCCGGGAAGGCTGGGGCGAAGTGGCGCCGCGCCGCGACCGCGGCGTTGAAGCACTACTCGATGATCTTGCGCGACGGCGTGCCGACGACCAGTGGGACGTCGCCATCTGCCTGACCGACCTGCCGCTGCATGCCGAACGGGTGCCGCTGGTCGCGCAAACCTCCGCTCGGCGTCGAGTCGCGGTGGTGTCCCTGCCCGCGCTGGGACTGCACCAACTGCGGGCGGCCCGCGTGGCCGTTCCGGATCTGGTGAGCCGGCTGCTGACCGAGGCTTCCGACCGGCGGGTGCCGCCGGCCGGCTGGGCACCGGCCGAGATGGCGAGCCGGGTTTCCGCCGTCCACCGGGTGGTCGGCGAGGCCGACGCCGGTGAGCGGCGCTACGTAGCCTCGCGGCTCATCGGCCGGCTACGGCTGTTGATCGGCATGGTTCGAGCCAACCGTCCGGGGCGTGCCTTGCTGGGCCTGTCCAAGCTGCTGGTCGGCGCATTCGGCACGGCCGTGTTTGCACTCACCACGGACACCATCTGGCAGATGGGCGATGCGCTCGGCGGACTCCGGCTCGCCGTGATCATGCTGCTCGGGTTAACAGCGTTGGTGGCCTGGTTGATCGTTGCGCACGACCTGTGGGAGAAGCCAAGCCGCGAGACGCCGACTGAGCTGGCCCGGCTGTTCAACCTGGGTACGATCCTCACTCTCACTCTGGCCACGGTGCTGTCCTACGTGGTGTTGTTCGTGGGAACGGTGCTCGTCGGGGTGCTGCTGATCGACACATCCGTGCTGGAACAGACCCTGCAGCGGCCAGTCAACTTCACCGACTATCTGACGCTCGCTTGGATCACCAGCTCCCTGGCCACCGTCGGCGGCGCGATTGGATCCGGGCTGGAAAACGAGGAAACGGTTCGGGCTGCCGCTTACGGCTACCATCCCCAACCCGATGGCTGGCGGGACGAGAAGAGCGGGCAGTCCCACAGCGGGAGGTAAGCGGGCGCCCCCGGCAAGCACCGTGGATGGAACTAGGTGTTCTGGCTGAACTGGATCAAGGCCGAGTTCGCCGCCGTGCGTTACTTCGCGCTCGACGGCACTGACCACCGCACCCCCCGGTCGAGCAGGACACCGCCATCGGAGACCACATCCGCTGGCGCAACCAGCGCACCAAACCGCCACCCGGAGGGTTGGGTTTGCGTGGCCGCGTTCGCGAGTTCCGTGATGTTTCCCATCGGCCTGCACGGAGGGGTGCGGCTGGCCAGCCGCAGCTAGTTCTCAGGAGCCAGGGTGCGTAGGACGTCGAACTCGTTGCCCTCCGGGTCTGCCATGACCACCCAGCTTCGGTCTGCTCCCTGGCCCACATCCGTCTTCGTGGCGCCGAGACCGAGCAATCTGGTCACCTCGTCCTCGGTGCTGCCGTCGATCGGACTGACATCGAGGTGAAGTCGGTTCTTCACGACCTTTCCCTCCGGCACCTGAATGAACTGCAAAGTGGGCGACATCTGCCGGGCCCGGACCTCCTCGACGGTCGGCGTCCAGGAGCCGATCTCGACCCTGCCCTCGCTGCGGTCGATCACCGTGAAATCCAGGACCTCGCACCAGAAGGCCGCGAGTCTCTCCGGATCGTGGCAGTCGATGACCAGCTCGGTGAACCTACTCGTCATGTCTCTACTCCTAAATGAGCCCGTAGCGGGCTCTGACTATGCCGATCGCCCGTCAGGTCCGAGATTTCCCGGTCAGGGACATCGGACCGCCGACCACGCGACGCCCACTTCATTTCCGCACTGGCGGATTCGGTTCCGAATCTCGGTCGGCGGTGGGGCCGAACCACCGTGGCAGGTGTGTGAGCAGGTCTTGCTGATCGTCGCCGACCCAGGCCACGTGGCCGTCCGGGCGGAGCAGCACGGCTGGGGTGTCCAGTTCCTCGCTGATGTCGACGACGTAGTCGACCCGGTCCGCCCACCCCTCCGTTGACAGCTGCCGGGTCTGGTCGAGCAGAAGTCCGCGGCCGGCGTGCATCAGTTCGTAGAGGCGTCCGCGCTTGAGCCGTACGTCCTGCAGCCGTCGGCCGAGCAGGTCATGGCCGTCGCCGAAGTCGTAGCGGACGCTGATCCCGGTGACCTTCTCCAACAGGTGGCGGTTGACCTCTTCGAAGTCCATCAGCTCCGACATCAGCCTGCGTACCGCCTGGGGTCCTGGATCGGTGGACATCAGTTGGATCTGCGCGCGAGTGTTGTCGAGCACGGCCGCGGCCACCGGGTGCCGTTCGGTGTGGTAGCTGTCCAGCAGCCCTTCCGGCGCCCAGCCAGAGATTTCGCCGGCTAGTTTCCAGCCGAGGTTGAACGCGTCCTGGATGCCGAGGTTGAGCCCCTGGCCGCCGGTCGGCGGGTGGATGTGTGCCGCGTCGCCGGCCAGCAGCACGCGGCCTACCCGGTAGCGCTCGGCCAGCCGGGTGGCGTCACCGAACCGGGATAGGAAGCGAGGTGAGTGCACGCCGAAGTCGGTGCCGGCCAGCAACCGCAGCCGCTGCCTGACCTCCTCCAGGGTCGGCGCAACTGTGCGATCCTCGACTACTCCCTCGGCGGGCACGACGACGCGGTACACGCCATCTCCGAACGGCGTGACACCGAACCGCGTGTGGGTCTTGCGAACTTCGGCCACCACGGCGGCCACCGTCTCTGCCGGCGCGGCCACCTCCATGTGGCCCAGAATCGTCTGCACCCTGGTCGGTTCACCGGGGAAGCCGATGCCGACCAGCTTGCGGACCGTGCTGCGGCCACCGTCACAACCCACCAGGTAGCGCGCCCGAAGCCGCATGCCGTCGGCCAGTTCGGCGGTCACCCCGTACTCGTCCTGGCTGAGCCCGACCACCGCCCTGCCGCGCCGGATCTCGGCGCCGAGTTCGGTGGCGCGTTCAGCGAGCAGACGGTCGATCGTCGTCTGTGGAATGCCGAGGATGTACGCGTGTGCCGTGTCCGGCAGGTCGGGCGATGGCTTGGGAATGCCGGCGAACAGGCCGCCGACGGGGTACTGCTGGCCGTGCGCGAGGAACCGCTCCAGCAGTCCCCGCTGATCCATCATCTCGATGCTGCGCACGTGCAGACCGAGCGCACGGACCTGCTGCGTCGGCTCGGCCTCCTTCTCCACCACGACCACGCGTACGCCATGGAGCCGCAACTCACTGGCCAGCATCAACCCGGTCGGACCGGCGCCGGCAACGATCACATCAAACATCAATCACCCAATCGTTATGTGTTGTCGTACGACACGGCGGTCAGGCCGGCTCGGCGCCCGGGGCTGGGACGGCCTTCTCGGCGGCGCGGCTCACCGCTTCCCAGCCGGCCCAGGTGTCCATGCGTCGCCTCGAGATGTCGAAGGCCAGGTCGTAGACCATGCTGCCCAGGAGCAGCCGCAGCGGCGGGTCGTCGCTGTCGACCAGCGTCATCAGCGCGTCGGCGGCCAGCCGGGGTTCGCTGTCGATGGATCCGCCTGCCCACTGCTTGGCCAACTCTTCGCGCAGCGAGTCGTACACCGGATTCGGTGTGGTTGCATGGCTGCTGGTGTAGAGGTCGGTCCAGTAACCGCCCGGCTGGACGATGGTGACCTTGACACCGAACCCGGCGGCCTCGGCGGCCAGCGCCTCACTCAGGCCCTCCAGCGCGAACTTGCTAGCGCTGTACAGCCCCGTGCTGGGGAAGCCGCCGAGCGCGCCGATGCTGGAGATCTGCGCAATGTGCCCGCTGCCCTGGCGGCGCAGGTGCGGCAGGACGGCCTGACTGACCCACAGCGCGCCGAAGACGTTGAGATCGATCTGCGCGCGGGCCTCGGCCTCGGTGAACTCCTCGATCATCCCGGCATACAACGCTCCTGCGTTGTTGACGATGATGTCGAGCCGGCCGAAGTGTGCGACCGCCTGGTCAACGACGTCGAAGACCGCCGTACGGTCCGTAACGTCGAGCCGCAGCGCCAACAGTCGATCCGGGTGCTCGGCAGCGAGACCGTCGAGCGGGGACACGTCCCGCGCCGCGCCCACCACGCGGTCCCCAGCGGCGAGCGCGGCCTCGGTGAAGGCGCGGCCCAGACCACGACTTGCCCCGGTGATGAACCAGGCCCGCGAACCTTCGGTGCCTGACGATTCCATGGATTCCCCTTTGGCGGCCGGCTTGACCCGCTCTCTTTGGCGGGCGGGTCCGTCGATTGCGACACGCTACGTGTCGTGTAGTCAGAGTGTCAACACGACACGTGCCGTTTCCTGATAGGGTTCAGGCCGTGCCCACATCGCCCAATCCGCTGCGCCGTAACGAAGCCAGTCGCCGGGCAATCCTCGACGCGGCGCTGCAACTGTGCGCCGAGTTCGGCTACGGACGACTCACGGTCGAGGCCATCGCCGCCCGCGCAGGCGTCAGCAAGAAGACGATCTACCGGTGGTGGCCCTCCAAGGGAGCCGTCGTCCTCGACGCCGTCGACGACCTGGCGTCCACGGTCGCCGACCACCCGTACACCGGCGACCTCGCCGCTGATCTCCGAACCCAGCTCGCGGCGGTCATCGCCCTACTCACACCTGCGAGCACGTCTGCCGTCGCCGGCCTCATCGCCGAAGCGCTGCACGACGACCGGCTGGGACACGACCTGCGGGAGCGGTTGGTCCGGCCACGCATCGACGCGTTCAACAAGCGCATGCAGCAAGCCCAGTCAGATGGGCAGCTCGCTGCCGACGCCGATCTGGACGTGGCCGTCGACCTGGTCTATGGGCCCCTCTATCACCGGCTCGTCTTCCACCTGGGCATGCCCAGCCCCAAGCAGCTCCACACGCTCGTGGCACACGTACTCCGCGCTCTGGGTTAAGCGGATTCGCGGCAACAGCCGCGGCGCGGAGAACGAGCTGATTGACACGTACGAGAGCGGGCTCGGCCAGGCCGGTCAGGCGGCCGGTTCGCTGGTGGGCGACCGGTGACCTCCGTGGCTCGCGACCAACGCATCTGCCACGATCTCGGCGTCAGCTTGTGCGACGGCCGCCGGGTACTCCGGTAGCAGGTCGTCCCAGACGACCAGCCACGACCCGTACAGCTGGGCCTGCCCTTCGGGCCGAGCGAAGAACCAGACGTGCAGATGGGCGGCACCGTCCCCGACGCGGTAGACGTGTGCCCGCGAGATGTGCGGAAGCGCCTGCACGTGGCGAACGATGCGAGTGCTCAACAGACCCAGTTCGGAGGCCAGGTCGTCCGGCAGATCAGCCATGTCGTAGTGATCGCGTGGGTGCAGCATGAGCGCCAGCGGGACGCCCACTCCCGTGATCCGGGTCAGTCGCCAGTGATCGTTGAACCAGATGCCTTCGTCGCGGTCGCGGCAAGCGCTGCAGTCCGACGGATCCTCGCCGTGCCGCGCGGGCTCCGGGAGCACCGGCTCGTGTAACGGTGCGACGCGCAGCCCGTCCGGGTCGAACGGACTGATGTCCCATCCCGTCATGTCCGCCAACGGGAGCCGGCGCTCGCCGTCCGCGACGGCGACTGCATGGTCGTAGAACTCGTCCGGTCGCAAAGCCATGCGGCGAAGACTAGTACGACGAGCTCCCTTGATCGATGCCCCCGCTGTGGCTGCCAGGCACCGCTGCGGGGTGCCGGGCGACCTGCCCGATGTGGGTCCAGTTGAATCCGCGGCTCGGGCGGCGAAGGCAGACCTGGGGTTGGAGTACACCCTCCCGGCCGCGGGCACCATCGAGGGCACGGTCACCGACGCGAACGACCGCAAGCCGATCGAGGGCGCGATCGTCACGCTCAAGGGGCCGGCCGTTGAGCGGGTCATCACGACCGACGCGAAGGGCCGGTGGAAGGCCCAGGCGCTCATCGGCGAGAACACCGTGCAGGTCGAGTCGCCGAACTACGTCACCGCCAGCCGCCCGGTGACCATCGCCAAGAAGGATCAGGCCGAGACGGTCGACACGGCGTTGACCACGGGCGTCGCCACCGTCACCGCAGGTGACTTCGACTGGCTCCTCGACAAGGACCAGAAGGCGACGGCCGACGTGACCGTGACCAACAGCGGCTCCGCCCCGCTCGAGGTACGGATCAGCGAGCAGAAGCGCACCAGCGACGGCGGGCACGAGGCCGCCGGCCTTCCGTGGCTGAATCTCACCGGCGCGGCAGCAACCGGCACGGTCACGCTCGCGGCCGGCACGTCCACCACGGTCACGGCGACGGCCGACAACACCGGCGTCGAGCTCGGCGTACTCGTCGGGGACCTGCTCGTGGCAACGAACGCCGGCAAGGGCGAAACCCAGCTCAAGCCGGTCCGTCTGGCGACCTCGGCCTACTGGAAGGGCGTCGACGTCGGCGGATCCGGGTACGTCGGTGCCGAGGGCTTCTTCTGGTCACCCGACCAGGGGCTCGGCTCGCGGCCGTGGGGGGTACGTCGGCGGCAAGGCGCGTGCCACCAGGGCCGACATCGCCGGCACCGAGGACGACGCGCTGTTCCGCACCCAGCGGACCGGCCAGACGTTCAGCTACGTGTTCACGAACGCCCCCGCCGGAAAGTACCGGATCGGCCTCGACTTCGCCGAGATCGAGAAGGTCAAGGCCGGCAAGCGTGCCTTCGATGTGCTGGCCGACGGCAAGGTCGTGCTCTACGACCACGACGTGCAGGCGAAGGTGGGCGCGCTGAGCGCGGACATGAACACCGTCACCGTCGAGCACGCCGGTGGCGATCTGAAGATCGAGCTCCGCCGCGAGAAGGGCGAGAGCGACCCGATCCTCAACGCCCTGAAGGTTCAGCAGGACCCGCGCCTCTGAGCTAGTCGACCAATCCGCCAACAGTGGCCAGAGCCTCCACGGAAAGCATTGCCGTGGAGGCTCTGACCACCACTGTCGCTGTCCCCGAACCCTAGGAGCGGGCGCGGATGATCGTCTTTCCGGTGATCCGCTTGGTTGGGTTGAGAGCGGCGACGGCGTCGTCGAGGTCTGCGACGTTGCCGATGTTCGTCCGCAGTCGCCCGCCTCGTACCCTCTGGACGATTTCATCCAGTTGGGCACGATCAGGCATCACGACGAAATCTATCGCCAGGCCGTCCGCGGGCCGCGCCTCGGACGGCCCGACAACGGAAACCAGTGTTCCTCCGGCTCGAATCAGGCCTGCCGACCGCTTTCCGATGTCACCGCCGATGACGTCGAAAACCAGATCGACTCCGCCGACGTCTTCCAGGGCGTCGTTGCCGAGGTCGACGAACTCGTGTACGCCGAAGTCGAGCGCGGTCTGACGATCGGCAGCGCGTCCGGTGCCGATAACGTAGGCGCCGAACTCACGTGCGAGCTGCGTCACCATCGAACCGACTGCGCCGGCCGCGCCGTGCACGAGGACGCTCTGCCCCGTCCGAAGGCGGCCGTGCTCGAATAGTCCCTGCCAGGCGGTCAGGCCAGAGACCGGCAGGCTCGCGCCCACCGCGAAGTCGACGTCGCCGGGCAGCGGCGCAAGGTTGCGCGCCTCGACGGCCACGTACTCCGCCAGGGTGCCGTCGCGGGTCCAGTCCGTGAGGCCGAACACCCGCTGTCCCACCGACAGTCCCGTCGTGCCATACCCGAGAGCGCTGACCACTCCGGCCAACTCGTGCCCGGGGATCGACGGCGTCCGGTCACGGCCGAGGCGATCGGTCCAGGTCGAGGGCCACGCCAATTCGGTCGGGACGAATCCCGACGCATGAACCTGAACGACGACGTCGTTGAGGGCCGGTTCCGGCTCAGGCCGCTCCACCAGCGTCATCCCGGCCGTTCCCGCAGCCTCGTCCGTCACCACAATCGCCTTCATCAGATACCTCCTTGTATCCAGCCCTCGGCTGCACTGGCACGAGGAGCACATTTCGGTTTCCCGGCATTGGCGACGCCAAGCCTCGGCGCCGTGGCCACACCACGCGATCGGTAGCGGTTGGGGCGAGGATGTCGCCGAGAGCGGCGGGGACGTCTGTCGAACTCGACGCCGACGGGCGAGTCCGGCACCTCGTCGCTACCGGGGGCACCCCGCCGGACATCTCGAACCTAGCTGCGGTAAAACTGGTCTGTCAAGTCCACTATTGGGACACGTGGATGCTGCTGTGGCAGGCCGTGAAGTGCCAGTTCAACCTCATCAGCGACGCAGCCATCCGACATCGGCTAGACACGCTCTACCTGGACTCTTAAGTCCATATAAGGGCGGTAGGCTGCGGGAATACAGCCGACCTGGAGAGTGTCTGTACTTGCGTGTCCAGGTCGGCTGGCACGACGACAGGCAAGGAGACGAAGTGAAGACCGAAAAGGCAATCCTCGCCGGCGGCTGCTTCTGGGGCATGGAGGAGCTGTTCCGCCGCCAACCCGGCGTCGTGTCCACGCGCGTCGGCTACAGCGGGGGCGACGTCCCGAACGCCACCTACCGCAACCACGGCACCCACGCGGAGTCCATCGAGGTCGTCTACGACACCGACAAGACCGACTTCCGCGCGCTGCTCGAGTTCTTCTACCAGATCCACGACCCTTCGACGAAGAACCGCCAAGGTAACGACATCGGCATCAGCTACCGCTCGGCGATCTTCTACACCAGCGACGAGCAGAAGCGGGTCGCCGAGGACACCATCGCCGACGTCGACGCCTCGGGCCTGTGGCCCGGCAAGGTCGTCACCGAGGTCACCGCGGCAGGCGACTTCTGGGAAGCCGAGCCTGAGCACCAGAACTACCTGCAGACCTACCCCAACGGATACACCTGCCACTTCCCCCGCCCCGGGTGGAAGCTTCCGAAGCGGGCGACGGCCTGACACCTTCGGCGCGCGGACCCCGGTCCGCGCGCCGGTCCGGGCCGAGGTGGTCCGCCCGAGAATTCTTTGCGTTTGGGACCAGATGGTCCAGACGATCTCGCACCACGATGGTCCAGCGATAGCAGTAAACCGTTCACCGGGCCGACGGAAAGTACGTCCACCCTTCACCCCCAGGTGAATGCGCCGCGACGCCGGATGGACTCCAAGGTCCCATTCCCCCTAGATCATCTGGCGCGCTGGATACACTTGACAGATGAGCGACGAGCAGGTGGCTGCGCCGACGAATAGGCGGAGGATCAGTCAACGGGGCATCGCGACGCGAGACCGGATCCTCGAGGCAGCGAACCGGCTGATGCTCGTGCGCGGAGTGAACGCGACGACCCTTGACGACATCCGCGAGGCAAGCCAGACGAGCAAGTCTCAGCTCTACCACCACTTCGCCGACAAGCAGGAACTCGTGCGCGCCTTGGTCAAATATCGAGGCGCGCTTGTGCTTCAGCGCGAACGTGCAGGGCTCGAACGACTGAGATCGTTCTCAGGACTGGTCCGGTGGCGTAACGCTCTGGTCCAGGCCAACTCGCTGAACAACGGCAAATACGGGTGCGGCCTCGGGTCGATGACTCTCGAACTGTCTGATCAGGATGAGCAGGCTCGATCGTCCCTGTCGGAGACGTTCGCGGCATGGGAAAGGATGATCAGTGATGGCCTGCACCGGATGCGTGACAGCGGCCTACTGCGCCAGGATGCCGACCCGGAGAAGTTGGCCACGGGATTGATGGCCGCCTTGCAAGGCGGCTACCTTCTGGCGAACGCCGCACACAACGTCGCACCCATGGAAGTCGCATTGGACATGGCGCTGGAGCACATCAAATCGTTCCTCGTGCAGCCGTCCGGGGAGCCAACCCACTAGTTGTCCCCCGCCGCGGAACAGGAACCGGCTCTGAGACCGCGACGGATCAGCCACAGGGTCCGGCGGCAAAGCGGCCAGAATCCTTCGAACCCCGCCTGCCGGCGTGGCACGGCGCACCGGAGGGGCTGGCGAGTGATTCTCGCCGACCCCTCCGGGCACTGTCACTTTCCGTACAGCTCGAATTCGTAGAGCGAGAACCCGTACGAGGTGGCGCGCTTGACCCCGTACACCCGCACGTAGCGGGCGGTGACTGGGGCGAAGGTGGCGTTGTCGACGCCGCCGTTGCCGGTGGTGGTGGCGAACACCGGCGTCCAGGAGGTGCCGTCGCCGGAGACCTCGATCCGGTACGAGGTGCCGTGCGCGGCTTCCCAGCGCAGCACCGCCCGGCTGACGCTGCGGGCCGCCCCGAGGTCGACCCGCAGCCACTGGTTGTCGTTGTAACTACTGGCCCACCGGCTGCCGAGGCTGCCGTCGACCGCCTTGTCCGGGGTGTGGCTGGTCAGGAACTGGGTGCTCGACGCCGTGGTCGGGCGGCCCTGTGCCAGGTTGGTGACGTCGTCGCCCCGGCGCGCCGGGAACGAGACGACCTGCTGGTAGGTGGGGCGGTTCTGCCAGGCGATCACCGGGTGGGTGATGCCGCCGAGCCCGGACTGGGCGATCGAGTCGGCACACCACTGGTCGCCGGCCCCGCAGGACTTGTCGCCCGGGTAGACCGTGGTGGCCGGCACGGCGGCGGCCTGGCCGAGCGCGTCGAGCAGGGCCTGCCGGCACGCGCCGAGGTTGCCGTTGCCGCAGTACGCGCGGCCGAGCCCACCGGCCACCGGGTCGCCGAGTACGGTCCGCAGGTCCTTGTCGACGTAGCCCCACCAGCCGTGCTGGAACGACGAGCCCTTGTGCGCCTGCCCCTGCAACGCCCAACTCGCGGCGCCGTCGCGCCCGCCGTTCTGGCCGCCGGACGGCGCCTCGTTAACCTCGATGGCGTCGACCAGCGCGGCGTAGAGGTCCGGCCCGAGGCCGGGGCGGAACTGCGCCGAGGCCAGCAGCGGCCACCAGGCGTCGAAGATCCGGATGGCGTCGGCGTGCTGGTAGACCTTGGAGCCGGGGGACGTCTCCACCCGGCGGGCCCCGGCCTGCTGCCAGGCGCGCAGCTTGCCCACCGCGTCGGCCAGCGCCGGATCCGTGACCGGAGTGCTGTCCAGCACCCGCAGCAGGTCGCCGAGAACCTGCTGGCCGCGCAGGTCGGTCACCGCCGCATCCGCCATGATCTTGACGACGTCGGCGCGGCCGAGCTTGCGCTGGGCGATCGCGGCGCGCACCGGGCCGTCGAGCAGTTGAGCCCGGTGTACGGAGCCGAAGCTGAAGTTGCCGTCGGCGGCCCCGAAGTCCCGTGCCTGCTTGTTGTTCCAGCTGACGTAGTAGTCCTGGTTGACCGACTGCGGATGCGCCGAAGCCGGGGTGTAGGTGGCGTCGTTGGTGTCCGGGTTCCAACCGGCCCACTCGTACGCCGGTTCGGCCTTGGTGGGCAGGTTCGGGTCGGCGGTGGCCGGACGGACCGGGTTCGAGCCGGAGTTGTAGTACGCCCCCTCGGTCGAGTTGACGTAGAACCAGTTGAACGCGTACCCGACGTCGGCCGCGGACGCCTGGAAGGCCGACGCGCTGCCCATCGCGGACGGGTCGTTGAAGGCCTGGAAGCCGATCGCCGAGTCAGCCTCGTGCCGGTAGGTCGAGCGCAGTTTGGTGAACGCGGTCGGCTGCCCGTTCACCAGACCCCGGTGGGCCACCAGCCCGTACTTGGTGCGCAGCGCGCGCAGTGTGTATGAGCCGGCCGGGGTGGAGTCGGCCAGCGTCGGTGACCAGGAGTTGCGCTGCTCCAGCGCCTCCATGGCGAGGCACTGCCCGTGGTAGAGGTAGCGGTTGGTGCGCAGCGTCGGGGCGGTGCCGTCGGTGGTGCACAGCGGCACCGCGTACGTGTCGGTGAGGTCCTGGGAGGCGGAGGTCGCGCTCCACGCGTAGTCCTGGCCCCGGCCGAGCAGCACGTAGAGGTTGAGCCCGGCGAACGCGGCGCCGCGAGCGCTGATGCCGGGCCCCTGCAGCTCCTGGAGCATCAACAGCTGCGGCGCGAAGTAGCCGGTCTGCGGCCCGAACACGGCCACCGGGTTGCCGGTGGTGGTGTGCCGTCCGGAGACCACTACCGCGTTGGACATGCCGTGCGCGCGCAGGTTGCTCAGGCCGCCGAGCAGTTCCTTGGTGGCGGTGCTGGTGCCGGTACGGGCGGCGGCCCCGCCGGTGGCGTCGTAGGCGAGGGGTTCGGCGACCACGGTGCCGGCGTCGGGGAGCACCGCGCTGGTCGCGCCGGGCGGCGTCGCCCCGTACGGGAAGCTCTGCCCGTCGTGCAGGGTGAGCACGGTCTCCGGGTCGTTCTGGGAGCGGAACGCCGCCCACACCCGGTCGCCCTCGGTGGCGCCGTACTTGGCGCGGGCGGCCACCCGGACCAGGGCGGACTGGATCTCGCTGCCGCCGCCCCCGCCGAAGAGCCCGCCGATCACGCCGGCGGTGGCGATCAGGTCGGTCATGGTGAAGTGCTTCGGCTTGCCGGCTCCGGCGAGCACGTACTCACCCGGGTAGTTGTCCTCGGCGATCGACCTGTCGATGTAGGCGTTGATGCCGGCGATGTAGTCGACCACGTCGGTGTAGAGCTGCTGGCCCCGGACGCCCTTGGTGCGCAGCGCGTCCACCTGGGCCTGGAGGTCCGCCTCCGTGTACGGCGAGTTGGCCCAGACGCTCTGCTCCAGCTCACGGTTGCCGGGGGCGCCGCCGGCGAACGAGGTGACGTTGCCGCGGCCGACGTGCCGCAGCAGGTCCATCACCCAGAGCCGGTCCTGGGCCCCGGCGTAGCCGGCGCCGAACATGGTGCCGGCGCGGGTGGTGCCGGTGATGTGCGGGACGCCGGTGGCCTTGTCCCGCACGATGGTGACGTCCGATCGCGGCGAGACGGTGCTCTCCACCTGCGCGGCCGGGACGCCGAACGAGGCGTCGTTGTAGAAGTGGGCGATCTGCTCGTCGGTCAGCCCGGCGTAGTTGTAGACCAGGTTCGCGTACTCGTCGAGCTGGTCACTGGAGTGCGCCGGGCGGGTGCCGAGCGCCTGGTGCGCCAGGATGGCGACCAGCGTGGCGTTGCCGTTCTGCCCAGCGGGCAGGATGTCGGCGCACTGGCCGAGGCAGTAGTCGTTGGGGGCGAACGTTGTGGCGGCCAGCGCCGGTGACGGTGGGGTCACCGTCAGGACGCTCGCGGTCAGGACGGCGGCGGTGAACGCCGCGAGTCGGTTACGGAGAGCGGGACGGGGCATGGCGATCCTCCGGGGACGCGGAGTCGGGCCGTTCGGTCACGCCCGGCTTCCGGTGCCGACGTCTCGCCCTCCGCGCCCGGGCGTTCCGCCAGGAGGTGAGAGTGACTCATATCTATCCTCGGGCAATGATCGACGTAGGACCGCCGTCCGGGATACCCGTCGTTCACCACGCGCCAATGCCGACGTTTCGCCGCCTGCGACGCGTCGTCGGCTGCACTGCCGGAACGCACTACTCAGGGGGAGATCCACCCTCGTGGTGGATCTCCCCCTGCCGCGTCACTTCGTTAACAGTCGTACACGGTGACGACGTAGCTCGTCGATAGACCGATGAAGTGCTGACCTGGCCCGAGGTCCGGCAGCTGTCGGTACCAGGGGCCACCACCGTCGGAGCGCATCTGGCTGGTGCAGTGGTTGGCCCCGGTGTACCAGCCAGCGGCGTTGGCCCAGCCGAACCACTCGTCAGTCCACTTGTTGGACGGAAGGACGGCATCGTGAGTGCCGTGCGTGTACTTGCCATCCCGAACATGGATGACGCCGAGACCACCGCCCCAGGCATTGCCGATGTAGTTGCCCGCCGCGAGGGACGCGGGAGGATGCAGCGCCGCGAAGCGGAGCATCGCCGCCTCCGCAGCCTGCTTGCTCGAGGTCACGGAAGGTTCGGACCCGGCGGGTGATGCGGAGGCCAGACTTACCGGGAGCACCATGGACAGAATCACTGCCACAACCACGGTGAACAGCCCTCGTCGCCTGATAGATCGCACAGCAGTTTCCCCGTTCTGAATAGAGATCCAACTTGCTCAAGCCCGAATTGAAACTAAAGACCTCCTCGCCTCCCGTATCGCGGCATCAAACGAACCGACAGAGAACTGAGGTATGGCGCCGAATCATGGGGCTGACCGGACGCTCAGGTCGCTCCGGCTTCGTTGAAGTGGTTGGCCCGCTGCCCGCAGTCTTGCAAGAGGATGTTGGCTAAATGTTGGTCAGAAGCTGGAGTCAGACAGCGGACCGGGAGGGTGGTCAGTCACGCGACGCCCCTCAGGCGGACCGCTGCGCGGTGTCGCCGCCGCCGAGGCTGTCCAACTCGGCGAGGTACATCGCCTGCATGCGGTCGTAATGCCGGACCAGCAGCGCGAGATCCTCTCCGCTGTAGCCCTCGATGAGCCGCTCCGCCCGCTCGGCGAACCGCTCGTACGGTCGCTCCAACTCGGCGATCCGCTCCGGCCGCAGGGCGACGATCACCCGCCGCCGGTCCGCCGGATCGCGCTCGGCCGTCACGTAGCCCGCCTGCTGGAGCCGGCGGAGCATGCTGGTCACCGCCCCGGTGGTGAGGTTGGTCCGCTCGGCGACCTGCCCCGCGGTGGCGGAACCGACGTCCGCCAGGTAGTCCAGGCACTCCAGGTCGCTCACGGTGAGGCCCAGCCGCTCCGCGATGGCGTACCGGAACACCATGGACAGCCGCGACGTCTCCCGCCCGGCGCGCATGAGGTCGGCGATCGCGGACGCACGGGCCGGCTGGTGGGACATGCCCGCAATCATGCCTCCGGTACGGTGACCCGGTGCAGCCGAGGTAACACGCGGGTCAGCACCCAGTGCGGTGCGGCCGCTCCCCCGGTCAGTCGGCGCATCAGCCCGGCGGCGGTGTCGACGGCACGGAAGGCGTAGGGCACCATCTCGTCCTGGTAGCGGGCGATCGCCTCCTCCACCGGCGCGCCGCTGGCCCGGGCCTCAACCAGCTTGTGGCCGAGCAGGGCGGCGTCGCGGAGCGCCGTGTTGCCACCGTGGGCGCCGAACGGTGGCATGACGTGCACGGCGTCGCCCATCATCGTCGCCCGGGGAACCGGCCACCGGCGCGGGCGTCGGCCGGTGGCGAAGAGGTTGAGCACCGTGGCGTCCAACTCGGCCGTGCCGACCAGCCGCCGGATGACCGGGTGGAAGTCCGCACTCATCCGGGAGGCCAGTCGCCACAGTGCCAGCAGGTCTCCGCGGACGCCGATGGGCACCTCCTCCTGCCGGAGCAACAGCCCCCACATGACGTAGTCGTAGCCGGTGGGCGCATAGCTGCCCGGGGCCAGGCGCGCGAACGCCTCCGGCGGGCTCTCGCCGAACCGCATGGAGGTGAAGAAGAAGGCGCGCCCCGGCTGGTCGGCGATGGCCAGGACCCCGCTGGTACGCAGCGCGTCCGGGATGACGCTCTCGCCGTTGCGCCGCAGGGGCGACCTGCCGTAGATGCCCGCCATCGGGGTGTTCGCCGGGTGCGCGTCCGGCATGATCTGCGCGCGCAGCGCCGAGCCGACGCCGTCCGCGCCCACGACGACGGTTGCCGTGGCGGACCCCCCGTCGGAGAACCGCAGCCGCAGCCGCGCCGGGTCACCGCTGTCCACAGCGACGGCGTTCTTGCCGTAGTGGATGCGCCCGTCCAGCCCGGACTGCAGGATCGACCGCAGGGTCAGCCGGTCGACCTGACGGGTCGCGTGCGGTTCGTCCTTGAAGGTGATGGTGAACGCGTCCCGCAGCCGGCTGTCGGTGAAGCGTAGGTGCCCGCCGGGCTCGTCGCCGGTGGTCAGCGCCAGGCTGTACAGCGAGCGGGGCAGGCTCTCGCGCAACGCCGACAGCCCGTACCTGTCGAGAATGATCCGGTAGCCCTGCCGCCGGACGAAGGGGCCCGGGTCCCGTTCGTAGACGTGCACGTCGATGCCGGCACGCATCAGGTACTGGGCGAGGCAGAGGCCGGAGAGGCCGGCACCGGCGATCGCCACCGAGAAGTCTGTCGATGTGACCATGCGATTATCTTAATGACTAAGATGATTTGGGCAAGGCCGCCAGCACGCCACGGTCCGCCAGGCCGCCCGGTCTACCGGGAGGATGGGACGCACTAACCGGCGGCGGCCTCACGCTGGATCTGCTCGAATTGAGCGGCCATCGCGGCGGCCAGGGCCTGCGCGGCGGACAGCGGACGAACCATGACCGTGAACTCGTCGATCAGGCCACTCTCGTCCAGGTGCAGGAAGTCGCAGCCCTCGATGGCGACGTCGCCCATCCGCGCCTCGAACACCAGCGCGTGATCGCGACCGTTGTCGCCGCTCAGCTCACGGACGTACCGGAAATCCTCGAACACCCGCAGCACGCCGCGCAGGATCGCCGCCGTGATTGCCTTGCCCGGATAGGGCTTGAACGCCACCGGGCTGCGAAACACCACGTTCTCGGCCAGGGCCGCCGCGACGGCATCAGGATCGCGTGCTTCAACCGCCGCGCGAAAGTCGATCACCACACCAGCGTACGGGGTTCTTTCCCGCCGCCGGAGGCGTCCACTGCTGATTTCACGGGCCGGAAGGCCCGTGGATCGGCTGCGCGAGGATCGGAAAGTCGCCAGGCCCGCTGGGGCGTTTGAGCGCTACTTTCTTACAGTGGATCCATCGTGGTCGTTGCACTGGCTTCGGGCCGGCTATGTCGAGCGAGAGCCGGTCGCAGGTGGAGGTGGTGTTCAGGTCGGTACTCCGCCACCTCCACCGACGACTCCACTGTGGCGCACTCGACCGTTCAGGCTGGCCATGGGCTTCATGGCTGGCTCTGTCATCTCGATGAACGTGCCGACCCCCGTTGGCAGGAAGTCTTTCAAGAGCATGTTGGCTCGATGTTGGCCGAAGGTCGGCGCCAGTTGTGATCCCGAATTCTTGACCTGGGGCCGCTTGGCTCGCTGAGCTAGGGCCGTCGTGCCACGACCGGAATCCCTGCCGGCTACGTCCCGAGGAGGGAATCCATGCGGTTCGAAGTCCTGGGACCCCTGCGAGCCGTCGACGCATCTGGGTCGGGGGTGCCGGCCGGCAAGCGTCAACATCAGGTGGTGCTGTCGTGCCTCCTTGCCGCCGATGGTCGAACGGTTACCGATGGCGCGTTGATGGAGATCCTGTGGGGTCATGGCCCGAGCGACAGTAAGCGCGTGGCACTACGGGTACTCGTCCATCACCTGCGTCGCAACCTGGGCACCGAATCGATCGTTCGTGCGACCGGGGGCTACCGGATGGTGCTGGACGGCCACCAGCTTGACGCGAGCGAGTTCGTGGCGCTTGTCGACAGCGCCGCACACGACGAGGCGCGGGGCCGGCTCGCCGAGGCGCGCCGGAGCTACCGGAAGGCGCTCCGGCTGTGGCGCGCGCCGGAGGCGTACCAGGGCACTGCCGACAACGAGCTTGTACGGGCAGCCGCCGACCACCTGGGCGAGCAGCGCATGATCGCCTTTGAAAGCTGCGTGGACATCGAACTCAGCTTTGGACTGCACCGCGAGTTGTGCGCCGAGCTCTCGGCTCTGGCAACGGAGAACCTGCTGCGCGAGCGTCTCCAGGCACAGCTGATGCTCGCGCTTGTCCGCAGTGACCGCCGGGCGGAGGCATTGACCACCTACGAGCGGACCCGGCGCCTGCTCGCCGACGAGCTTGGTGCGGACCCGGGCGCTCGCCTGCAACAGCTGCACACCGCGATCCTGCGCGGTCCTACGCCAGCAGGTACACCGTCCGCCGTCTCCGATGCCGTTCGGCCGATGCAGCTACCCGCCCCACCCAGCAACTTCGTCGCACGCGAGGATGAGCTTTCGGTCCTGGACAGCTTGCACAAGAGGGTCGGTCCCGGCCAACGGCTCCACGGGTCGATGATCGTCACCGGCGCCGGCGGTATGGGCAAGACAGCTCTGGTCACCCACTGGGCCCATCAACACCAGCGAGGCTTCCCCGGCGGGCAGGTCTACCTCGACCTCGACGACGACGCTCCGGCGGCGGCGGCACTGGCCAGGACCCTCATCGATCTCGGCGTCGCCCCGGACGATGTGCCGAAGCAGGCAGAGGCGCGGGCGGCGAACCTGCGCTCACTGCTGTCCAGCCGAACGGTTCTGATGGTCTTGGACAACGTGAGCACCGCGGAGCAGGCCCGGCCGTTCCTGCCCGGTAGCGGTGACAGCCTCCTGGTGATCGTCAGTCGGAATCGGCTGGACGGGCTCGTCGCCCGCGAAGGCCTTCATCTACTGGTACTCACCCCACTGCCCGTCGAGCCGGCTACCCGTCTGCTTCTGGAGACCGCCGGGATGTCCGAGCCCGCGAGTGGCGACGTCCGTACGTTGGTGGGGCTGTGCCATGGGATGCCGCTGGCCCTGCGGATCGTGGGAGCTCACCTGCGGCTGGGAGCCCAGCCAGACATCCTCGTGGCGGACCTGGAGGATGAGCGAACACGCATCGCCCGGCTCACCACCACCGACGGCGACGTCAGTGTGCACGCCGTCATCTCGGTGTCGTACCGGCGGCTGGCGACCCCGGACCGTCGGCTCCTGCGCCGCCTCGGACTGTCAGGTGCCGGTGCGACCCCGCTGGGTGCCGTCGCCGCACTGGCCGGTGTCACGTCCGGCACCGTGCTGCCCGGGCTGATCGGCAGGCTCACCGCGGTCAACCTCGTCGCCCTCGAAGGGGGACGAGTCAGCCTCCATCAGCTGACTCGCATCTTCGCTCGCGAGCAGGGCCACCGTGAGGACACGTCGGCCGATCGCGCCGACGCGGAACGGCGACTGCTGTCCTGGTACGGGCAGGCAACTGGCGAAGCACAGCAACGCATCCGGCCGACCGCAGGCGGATCCGACGGTGAGGGCGCCCCTGACCCGCTTCACCTTCTCCTCCCTGAACTGCCCGATACGGCCGCAGCCGTCCGCTGGGTCGACGCCGAGTCGGACACGATCATCAAGATGATCAGCGAGCACGCTCAGAGGCACCCTGATCTCGTCTGGCCCCTCGCCGCCCACATTCGCGGCTGGTTACAACGCCGGGCCAACCGCGACACCTGGATCGCCGTCACCGAGCGGGGGATCCGGGCCGCGGCCATGGCCGGCAGCAGTACCGGCGAGGCCACGCTGCAAGAGAGCCTGGGCGTGGCACACAGCCTCCTGCTGCACCGCGTTGAGGCCCGCGCCGCCTACCAGCGCGCCAGCGGACTGTGTCAACGTAACGGCGACCACGCCGGCCTGGCCAACGTCGAGGCGAGCCTCGGCGGGATGCTGGTCGAAAGCGGGGAGCTTGACGAAGCACTCCCACCACTGCTGCGGGCCCGGCACTCCGCGAACCTGCTGGACGACCCCGACCTCATCTTCAAGGTAGAACACAACCTCGGCCTCCTGCATCGCCGGGCTGGCCGCCAGCAGGAGGCGCTGGACTCCTACACGTCGGCGCTGGCCGCGGCCGACCGATCCGGCAACCGGGACTGGTTGTCCGCGAGCGTCCACACCAATCTCGGCCGGCTGCACTTCTTGCGCGACAACGTCGACCTGGCCGAGACCCACTACGACACCGCCGTCCGACTCGCAAGGAGCACCGGCGACCGGATGCGGGAAGCCTGGGCCCTGCACGGCTGCTCCGACGTCGCAGCAGCGCGACGAGACGTTCCCGCCGCCGTCGCGGCCATGCAGGAAGCCGTCACCATCCTCGAAACACTGGGCGATCGTCGCCTCGACGAGATGCGTGCCCGGCTGGCTGAGTTGCTCTCGGACGGCACTGTGGGACAGACAACGCCTGATCAGTAGAACTGCGTAGGTGTGGGACCTGTCCGCCGTTTGATCGAAACAGCCCAACCAGAACCCAACATTGGTTCAGCACGATCGTCCCTAACAGATGCCGCCCGCCCGGGCTGGCACCAGTTGTCGGCGTCGAGACGGTGCCGCGAAGAGGGAGGACCGAGCCTTGTCTCTGCAGAAGAAGGCCGTCGCTGTGGGCGCCGCTCTGGGCATGACCGCAGCCACACTTGCCGTGGCAGCCCCGGCCAACGCGGCGTCCAACTACATTCTCAACGGCAGCAAAATCGGCGTGGGGGTCATCCACGTTCGGGACGGCAACTACACGCGCGGAAACTAGGACACGGTCCTCGCCGCAGGCCGCCGTACGAGCGAGTTCTGGGCGAGCGCCGCCGGCTACTACATCGGCCCCGGCTACTGCGGATACGAATGGTCTCTCACCGGCGGCAGCTGGCTCCTGACCGACGACAGCCTGGACCCTGGCCAGCACTACATTCCCACCACGGAAACCATCCAAGTGGCCGCGGCGCGTTGCTGACCGGCCGATGACCACGGAGGGCGCTCAGGCTGGGACCGCGGTGGGGTGGGCTCGAAAGGCCCCACCGCGGTGGCCGCCGAACCGACCTGGACACCAGCCGCATCAGCCAGGCCGGCTCAGCGCGCCGCGGAAGTGGACGGATCGTCAGCCGCAGCCTTCGGTGGTGGACGCCGGGCCCAATCCGCAAGCCGATCACGCCCGCGGATGAACCTGAGCGGTACGTCCGCCTCCTGGTCTGCGACCGGCGATTCCGCAAAAACGACGGTGATCCGACCCTGCCGCGGCAGACACGCCGCGCCTACAGGGCCGCGGTGGTCTTGCCCAGGAAACTGGCGAGTGTGCCGTAGTCGACGTCTTGTCCTTCAGTGATGTCGACGGTCTTGCGTTCACCGTTTCCCATCGACCGCAGGAATCCCTTGACCTCGGGGATGTCCGTTGCGTTGAAGACCATGAATGAGACCTTGGACTTGGCTACCGCGATGACGGCGGCGTGTTGGCCGTTCTTGAAGTAGTGCGGCTTGCCGTACTGAAGCCGCTCCTCGACCCCTGGAATAGTCTCGTCGATCATCGCGCGTAGCTTTTCGCATACGTCGATCTGCCACGGCTGCGTCTTGTTGATGTACTGGGTGACGTCGTCGTTCACGGTCTTCCCCTTCATGGTGTTCGCCAAAATGCAGGTGCCTACCGTGCGTGTGGTGGACGAGGGGTGGAGTGCCGCTGCGCTCTCACCCTTACCGCCTGGGACCCCGGGCTCCTGATCCCACCCGGCGATTTTCTCCCCGACCGGAGCGTAGATCAGCACGACCACTTCGGAGGACCGCTGGCTCGTCCGAAGTGGTGGAAGAGCCGCGCTGGAGATCGCAGGGTGCGTCCGGACGATTTGCGACACCGCCGCGCGGGCGTACCTCGCGGGCCGCAGGTTCGGCGTCTCGATCACACCGAGGTGGAACTCCAGCCACGATCCGAACAGCGACTGCCGCACTAGCCGTCAGGAGTACATGTCGGGGCGAAGCATGCGGTGGTGCAGGCGCGCCGCCTCCTCCTGGTCGGTGATCTGACGTAGTGCGAGCCAGGCGGCCCCGATCGCCGGGTCCCCGGCGGTCGCGGCCGGGCCGGCAAGGGTGGCCAGGACTGCCGTTCGCACGGGCGTGGTGTTGGTCAGGAGGCTGCCGGCGAGCACGACGGGGCCGGCCGGTGGGCCCAACTCGCCGAGCGTGGCGACCAGTCGGGTGGCGGCCTCGGCGGTCAGCCGCTCGGCGAGGGCGTCGCCGGCCGTCGCACCGGCGCAGACCAGGGGTGCCAGCGCGGCGAATGACGCGGGTTGCTGGCGGCCGGCCCACTGCACGAGTTCGTCGCAGCTGGTCACGCCCGCCTGCGCGACGATCGTGGCTGCCAGCCCGCCGTCCGTCGTGGGACCCGACCAGGCCCGGGCGATCGAACGGACCGCCTGCAGGCCCAGCCACATGCCCGAGCCTTCGTCCCCCAGCAGCCAACCGAGGCCGTCGACGGTGCGGCTGACGCGCCGGTCGTCGATTCGGGCGGCGACCGCGCCGGTGCCGGCGATGAGCACCGCTCCCGAGGGCGCCGACGTGCCTGCCGCGAAGGCCGTCACCGCGTCGCCGACCACGGCGATCGGGCAGGTGAGCCCGCATTGGGCCCACTCGGCGGTGAAGGCCGCCGTGATCCCTGGATCCGCCATGATGCCCGCGCCGGCGATGCCTGCGACGCCGCTGCGTACGGATGCCGGGTCGTGCTCCCCCAAGGCCTCGCGCACCGCCGCGCCGATCGAGCGAGCAGCCGCCGTCCCCGCAGCCGTCGGGTTGCCCGGACCCGCCGTGCCGCGCCCCACCACGGTGCCGTCCCGGGTCGCCACGACCGCCCGGGACGCCGTGCCTCCGGCGTCAACACCCAGCACCAGAACCATGCACAAAATCGAAGCATAGAAATTTTATATTGACTAGGCGTCGATGTGGTCGTAATTTTCATGCTCATAGTTAATCGATGAAAAAGGTGATCACCAGTGACGGGTGAGAGTGGCGGGCTGTTGGTGCGGCTCCGCATGGAGGGACCCACCATGCCGGAGGCCCTGGCGAAGATCGCCGAGGCCATCCTCGACGACCCGGAGACGGCGGCGCACGCCAGCATCGTCGACCTGGCCGAACGATCCGGGACCTCCACCGCGACGGTCACCCGCTTCAGCCGGGCACTCGGCTTCAAGGGGTACGCCAACCTGCGCGTGGCCGTCGCGACCGAGACCGGGCGCGCCGAGCAGGCACGCTGGGAGACCGACATCTCCGGGGACATCGCGCCGGAGGACCCGATCGGCGGCGTCCTCGACGTGATCACCGCAGCGGACACCCGGGCCATCCAGGCGACCGCGTCCGGCCTGGACACGGCCGCTGTCGAACGGGTCGCGGCCGCGATCGCCACCGCCGGCCGAGTGGAGATCTTCGGGCTCGGCAGCAGCGGCACCGCCGGCAGCGAGATGGCGTTCCGACTCGAACGCATCCGCATCCCGGTGCGGTACCGCGCCGACACGCACACCGCCCTCACCAACGCCGCACTGCTCGGGCCCGGCGACGTGGCGATCAGCCTGTCGCACTCCGGTCGGACCCGAGAGGCGATCGAGATGCTGGCCGAGGCCGCCGATCATGGCGCGCTGACCGTGGCGGTCACCTCGTACGCCCGCTCACCACTGGCCGAGGTCGCCGACGTCGTCTTCACCACCTCGGTGCACGAGACCACGTTCCGGCTCGCGGCCCTCTCCGCGCTGCACTCGCAGTTGCTGATCCTCGACCTCATCTACGTCGCCGTCGCACAGCGCACCTACGAGCGCACCGCCGAAGCTCTCGAACTCACCGTGCGGGCCGTCGACGCACACCGGATGCCGGACACCAATGCGAACCGCAAGCGAGTACGGAAGGAAAAGCCGCTGTGACGATCACAAGCGCGGACTATGTCGAGGTCATCACCAAGACCATCGAACGTGTCGGCACCACCCAGGACGACCGGGTGGCGCAGGCCGCCGATCTGCTGACCGCGACGCTGCAGGCCGGCGGGGTGATCCAGGCGTTCGGCTGCGGACACTCCGAGGCGCTCGCCATGGAGATCGCCGGTCGGGCCGGCGGCCTCGTACCCACCAACAAGATCGCCCTACGCGACATCGTCCTGTACGGCGGCGAGCCGACGAACGTGCTCACCGACCCGCAACTCGAACGCACGCCCGACATCGCCCACCGCCTCTACGCACTCGCCCCGATCAAGCCCGACGACGCGTTCGTCATCGCCTCGAATTCCGGCGTCAACGGCGCGGTCGTGGAGATGGCACACCTGGTGAAGCAGCGCGGACACGCGCTGATCGCGATCACCTCGGTCGAGCACTCCGCCCGGGTCGAGTCGCGGCACGACAGCGGCCTCAAGCTCGCCGACCTCGCCGACGTCGTGCTCGACAACGGCGCACCGTACGGCGACGCGTCCCTCGACTACGGCGACGGCGCGGTCGGGGCCGTCTCGTCGATCACCGCAGCACTGCTGGCCCAGCAGATCGTCACCGAGGTGGTGGCACGGCTGTTGGCGCTCAACGTCACCCCGCCGGTCTATCTGTCCGACAACGTGCCGGGCGGGCGGGAGCACAACAAACTCATCGAAGCGCGGTACGCCGGGCGCATCCGGCGTACCGCATAGGGAAAAGGCCCAGCTGATGAACCGTTCACCCCTGTCCGGACCGTACCCCACAAGACGAACCGTGCTGCGCGCGGCGGTGACCGCCGGTGTCACGCTGCCCCTGCTGAGCGCCTGCGTGACCAGTGGCAACGAGGACCAGGATCGAGCCGCCGGAAACACCGGCGCCAAGAGCGCCGACAACCCGTTGGGCGTCAAGGCGGACGCGCCGCTCGAGGTCGTGATCTTCAAGGGCGGGTACGGCGACGAGTACGCCAAGCGCGCCGGGACGCTCTACACCCAGAAGTACGCGGGCGCGAAGATCGACCATCAGGGCATCCAGAAGATCGGTGAGGCGCTGCAGCCTCGATTCGTCGCGAACACCCCGCCGGACGTCGTGGACAACACCGGTGCCAGCCGCCTCGACATCGCGACGCTGGTCTCCGCCAAGCAGGTCAGTGATCTCAGCGAGCTGCTCGACGCCCCCGCCTTCGACGACCCGGGCAGGACGGTGCGCGACACGTTGCTGCCCGGCGTGATCGACGACGGCACGTTCGACACGGTGCCGCTGACGCTCAACTTCACCTACACCGTCTGGGGTCTCTGGTATTCCAAGCCGCTCTTCGCGGCGAAGGGCTGGACCTTCCCGACGACCTGGGACGACATGCTCACGCTCTGCGCGACCATCAAGGCGGCCGGCATCGCGCCCTGGATCTACCAGGGCAAGTACCCGGAGTACATCAACGACCCGCTGCTCAGCATGGCCGCCAAGACCGGCGGGCCATCGCTGGTGAAGGCCGTCGACAACCTCGAGCCGAACGCGTGGAAGGCGCCGGGTCTGCTCGGCGCGGCCGAGGCGTTCGCCGAGCTGGCCGGCAAGGGCTACCTCATGTCCGGCTCCGAGGCGCTGTCGCACACCGAGGCGCAGGCGGCCTGGTCGCAGGGCAAGGCAGCGATCATCCCTTGCGGGTCCTGGCTGGAGAGTGAGCAAAAGGGCGTCACGCCCGCGAATTTCGACATGGTCATGGCCCCGGTGCCCGCACGGACGACGGCGGACGCCCTGAAGCACACGGCGGTGCAGGCGGCGAGCAGCGAATCGTTCCTGGTGCCGGCGAAGGCCAAGAATCCCGCCGGCGGTATGGAGTATCTGCGGATCCTGTTCTCCAAGCAGTCAGCGAAGGCGTTCGCCGAGAGCGCCGGGACCCTGCCCGCCGTGGCCGGGGCCACGGACGGCCTCACACTGAGCAGCGGCCTCGGTTCGGTGCGCGACGTGGTCCGGGCGGCCGGCACCGAGACCTTCACCTACCGCTTCCGCACCTGGTACGCCCCGCTGGCCAAGGCCGTCGACGACGCCACCGGCGAGCTGGTGAACAGGCGGATCACCGCCAGGCAGTGGTCGGACCGGATCCAGAAGGCGGCCGACGGGCTGGCCAAGGACTCCACCGTGAAGAAGTACACCCGCTGATGAGACACGGTCGGTGGCGGTTTCTGGCCGGCGCGCTGGTGCCCGCGCTGGTGCTGCACGCCGTGTTCGTGCTGTCGCCGTACGCGCAGGCCTTCTACCTGTCGCTGACCGACTGGACCGGCGTCGCCGGCGAGGCGCGCTTCGTCGGGGCGGGCAACTACGCCCGCCTCGGCGGCGACTCCCTCTTCCTGCACGCGGTCCGAAACAACGCGGTGATGCTGGTCGTGGTGCCACTGGTGACCATCGGCATCGGGCTGTTCCTGGCGAGCATGATGCACCTCGGTGGCCGCGGCGGACGACGGGGGATCGCGGGCTCCAGCGCGTACCAGATCGTCTATTTCTTTCCGCAGTTGCTGTCCCTGGTGGTCATCGCGGTGCTGTGGGGGTTCGTCTACAACCCCAACAACGGGCTGCTGAACGGGGCACTGCGGTCGGTCGGCCTGGACGGGTTGACCCGGAGTTGGCTCGCGTCGCCGTCCCTGGCGCTGATCGCGGTCATGGCGGTCCTGGTCTGGTCGTCGGTGGGCTTCTACGTGGTGCTGTTCAGCGCGGCGATCGACAGCATTCCGCGGGAACTGTTCGAAGCGGCGTTGCTCGACGGAGCCGGCGGCTGGGCAACCTTCCGCACTGTGACGTTTCCGCTGATGCGAGAGAGCGTGCACGTCGCGTTCGTGTACCTGGGCATAGCCGCATTGGACGCCTTCGCCGTCGTCCAGGTGATGACCGTCGGGCCCGGCGGACCGGACGGCGCGACCGAGGTGATCGGGCTGTCGCTCTACCGCAACGCCTTCCAGTACGGGAAGTTCGGCTATGCCTCAGCCATGGGAGTCGCCCTGTTCTTCGCCACGCTGACCCTGGCCGTGCTGGCACTGCGGTCGGGCCGCAAGGAGAGGCTGGAACTGGCATGACCGTGACACGTGAGCGAGCGGCGGCGGTCGCTGCCCGGCCCACCCCGGTACGTCGCGGCCGGCGCTCCGGAACCGCCTTCCCGGTACACCTCGCCATGCTGGCCTGGGCCGTCGTCACCGCGCTCCCGCTGCTCTGGGCGGTGGTCAGCTCCTTCAAGACCGACGACGAGATCCTCAACGAACCGTGGTCATTGCCCGCCGCACCACAGTTCGACAACTGGTCCCGGGCGTGGACCCAGGCCAGCATCGGTCGCTACTTCCTCAACAGCGTCATCGTCGTGGGTGGCGCGCTCGCGCTGACCATGCTGTTGGGCTCGCTGGTCGCCTATGCCCTGGCACGCTACGAATTCCGCGGCAACCGGTTCATCTATTACACCTTCGTCGCGGCGATGTTCTTCCCGGTGTTCCTGGCATTGGTGCCACTGTTCTTCGTCGTCCAGCAGCTGGGCCTGCTGGGCACGTACCACGGTCTGATCCTGGTCTACGCGGCGTACGCCGTACCCTTCACGGTCTTCTTCCTGCACGCGTTCTTCCGCACGCTGCCCGGGGAGGTGGCGGAGGCGGCATTCATCGACGGATGCTCGCACGGCGGGGTGTTCTTCCGCGTGATGCTGCCGATGGCCCGGCCGGGCCTGGTGGCGGTCGGCATCTTCAATTTCCTCGGGCTCTGGAACCAGTACCTGCTGCCACTGGTTCTCAATCCCGACCCGGACCGGTACGTCCTGGCGCAGGGTCTGGCCGCCCTGTCGGTCAGCCAGGGGTATCGCAGCGACTGGAGCGGCCTGTTCGCCGGTTTGACCATCGCCATGCTGCCGGTGCTCGTCGCCTACGTCGCGTTCCAACGGCACATCCGCGCCGGTATGACCGCTGGCGCGGTCAAGTAGGTCCCCTTTCCACCCCCACCCATCGGAGGACCCGGCTCATGCACATCGACAAACGTAGATCAATAGGGTTCGCGGGAGTAGCGGCCCTGCTCGGCACGCTGGCAGTCTTCAGCAGCGCACCGAGTGCCTCCGCCGCCGAATGCGGTTACCTGTTCGACGACTTCTCCTACACATCGTCGAGCGACAGCTCCCTGACCGCGCACGGCTGGACCCCGCGCAGCTACTCCGGCGGTCCGGGCGTGCCCGGAGCGACCTGGTCGCCGAGCAGCATCACCTTCCCCACCGTCAGCGGCCAGAAGGTCATGCAGCTCACCGCCTCGACCGACGGCACCGGCGCCGGCACCAACCAGGCGGAGCTCTACAGCACCCAGAAGCGCTACCTCGAGGGCACGTACGCCAGCCGGGTGCGCTTCACCGACACCCCCACCAGTGGGAACGACGGCGACCACATCAACCAGACGTTCTTCACGATCAGTCCGTTGAACGGTGACCTCGACCCGACCTACAGCGAGCTGGACATCTCCGAGTACCTGCCCAACGGCGGGTGGGGCGAGACCGGCCCGATCAACTACCAGACCACCTGGTTCACCTACCGCAACGACCCCTGGTACGCGGACAACGTGCACTCGGAGCAGCGCAGCAGCCTCAACGGCTGGCACGACCTGGTGGCGACGGTCGCGAACGGACACGTCATCTACTACATCGACGGCGTCCAGGTGGGCGACCACTCGGGCAAGTTCTACCCGCGGCAGACCATGACGATCAACTGGAACCTCTGGTTCATCGACACCGCGGCCCACACCGGCGGGCTGAGCACCTACATCCAGCAGGTCGACTGGGTGTTGTTCGCGAAGAACCAGGTCCTGACCCCGGCGCAGGTGACGTCGAAGACGACGGCGTACCGGTCGGCGGGCAGCACGTTCGCGGACACTGTCGCTTCCACGGGCACCTGCTCAAACCCGACGAACCCACCGACCACGCCGCCCACGACCCCGCCCACCACGCCGCCCACCACGCCGCCGCCGGCCGGCAATTGCTCCACCGCACCGGAGTGGGCCTTCGGCACCGTCTACACCGGCGGCCAGACCGTGAAGCACGAGAAGAGCAAGTACGGCGACCCGAGCGGTCCGTCGTCGGGTGACGGCAAGCACCTGTGGCGGGCGCGGCACTGGACGCAGGGATCCGAGCCAGGCTGGACCCAGCAGTGGGAGGACCTCGGCCGCTGCTGAGCGGCATCCGACCGCGCAGCAGTTGACCGGATGTGCGCGGCCGGCCGCAGGTCACCGGCCACCTAGGATCTTGTCCACGAGCGGCGACACCCGTCCGGTGCTCAACTGGCCGGACGGGTGTCCCATGTTCGCTAGTAGTGGCCAGGTGTCTCGCTGCTATCGCCGACGGCCTCTGCGACCGCGTCGGCAAGGGCTGCCACTCCGTCGGTGATGGAGCGTTCGGTGAGGATGGCGTAGCCGAAGATCAGCCCGCCGGGTCCGACAGGGCTCAGTCGGTACCGGGAGACGCCTTGCACGACCAGTCCGCGCCGGGCGGCAGCAGCCACGACCGAGGCCTCGTCGAGGCCCTGCGGGAGCCAGGCAACGACGTGTTGGCCCGCCGCGACACCGACCGGTTCCAGTTCGGGAAGCCGTGCGTGCAGCGCGGCCAGGAGTGCGTCGCGGCGGCGGCGGTAGACCGGGCGCATGCGCCGTAGGTGCCGGTCGAATTCGCCGCGGGTCAGGAAGTCGGCGAAGGTTAGTTGGTCGATGACGGGAGAGCCGCGGTCCGCCCGTACCTTCGCCGCCGTGATGTCGTCGACCAGGTGTGACGGCGCAAGCAGCCACCCGAGGCGCAGCCCTGGCGCCAGGGTCTTGCTCGCTGTGCCGCAGTAGACGACGGTGTCGGGCGCCAGCCCCTGCATGGCGCCGACGGGCGAGCGGTCGTAGCGGTACTCCGCGTCGTAGTCGTCCTCGATCACCACGGCGCCGCGACGCTGCGCCCAGCCGATGACCCGGGCCCGCGCGCTGGCCGACAGGACGCCGCCGGTGGGCCACTGGTGCGAGGGCGTCAGCACGACGGCGTCCGCGTCGGTCTGTTCGAGCTCCTCGACGAGAATGCCGTCTGGCCCGACCGGGACGCCGATCACCTCCAGGCCGACGGCGGCCGCGACGAGGCGGGCGTCGTCGTCCGCTGATGGGTCCTCGACGGCCACCCTGCGGGCGCCGCGCGCCGCGAGCACCTGGAGTATCAGCGCGACGCCTTGGCCGTAGCCGCTGCAGATCACGACGTTCTCCGGGCGGGCCGATGTGCCGCGGACCCGGCTGAGGTAGTCGATCAGGGCTGCGTGCAGTTCGGGTACGCCACGCCCGTCGAGGTAGGCGAAGCGTTCGTTCGGCGTGGTGGTGAGGACCGTTCGCACCGAACGCAGCCAGGCGGCCCGGGGGAAGGACGACACGTCGGTGCGGCCGTACCCGAAGTCGATCCGGGCCGCCGGCCGATCCCCGCCGCGCCGACCCGCCGACGGCGGAACCGGCTCGACCGCGACCTGGGTGTAGCCGCCCGCCCGACTGGTGAGGTAGCCCTCGGCGACGAGTTGCTGGTAGGCCTCGACCACGACGCCGCGTGAGACTCCCAGATCGGCTGCGATGGTGCGGGTGGGCGGCAGGGACGTCCCGAGACGCCACCGGCCGGCCCGGATGCTGTCCCGGATCGAGGCGGCAATCTGCCGGTGCAGCGGTTCGGCCGCGGACCGGTCGAGATGGATGAGCAGGTCCTCCGCAGTGCTCGAATTGGTCCTGATTCGGCCCATGAAATCGGACCTTACCGGGTGTACCGATTTCCGTCAGGCTCAGATGTATGACAACGACCAGTCCCCGCTTCGACGGCCGCCTCCTCACCCCCGGTAATCCGGGTTACGACGCGGCCCGCACCGTCTGGAACGCCATGATTGACCGGCGCCCGCGGGTGATCGTGCAGGCCGCGAGCGTCAGCGACGTGATGGCCGCGGTGCGCCTGGCCCGCGAACTCGACCTGGAGATCGGGGTGCGCTGCGGCGGGCACAACGTGGCCGGCCTCGCCGTCCCCGCGAACGGCCTGATGATCGACCTGACCCCGTTGAACGGCGTTCGGGTCGACCCGATCCGGCGGCGCGCCCGGGTCCAGGGCGGCGCGCTGCTCGGCGCACTCGACCAGGCGTCGCAGCCATACGGCCTCGCCACGACCGCGGGTAACGTCTCGCACACCGGGGTCGGCGGCCTGACCCTCGGCGGCGGCATGGGCTGGCTCGCCCGCCAACACGGATTGGCCTGCGACAACGTCGTCTCCTACACGATGGTCACCGCGGACGGGGAGGTGGTGACCGCGAGCCGGACCGAGAACCCCGACCTCTACTGGGGCCTGCGCGGCGGGGGCGGCAACTTCGGCATCGTCACCGACTTCGATTTTTACCTGCACCACATCGGAACGCAGACCCTGGTCGCCGAGTTCGACTTCCGCGCTGAGGATGCCGTACCGGTGCTCGAAGGCTGGCGGGACCTCAACGCCGTCGCGCCGCGGCAGGCAACCTTCACCGCCGATGTCCACAGCACGGCCAGGGGCCCTGTCGCCACCGTCGGCTTCGTATGGGTCGGCGACCCGGCACAGGGTCACCGGTTGCTGCCGGCGATGCGCGCGCTCGGGCGTCCGATCGCTGAGCGGGTCACCACCCCGTCGTACCGGGAACTGCAGCAACGCGACGACACCGTCGGCGGCCACGCTTACCGCCGGTACTCCAGCGCGCACTACCTGCGGCGGTTCCCCACCGCCGCGATCGAGGCGTTCCTGTTGCGCGGCGCGTCGGACCTGCACACCGGCGCCCACCTGGCCAACGTCGGCCTGCAGGCGCACGGCGGCGCCATCGCCGACATCGCGGACGCCGACGCGGCGTTCAGCTACCGCGGCACCATGTTCGAGTTCGGCGCCGGTTCCCGCTGGACCGAGCCATCCGAAGACGACATCCGGATGGCAGCGGCTCGCAGTGCGGGAGCCGCGCTCGACCCGTACGCCGACGGCGTCTACGTCAACTCGCTCGCCGCCGACGAGGGGCAACGCGGGGTACGCCGCGCATACCCGACCGCCAAGCTCGCCAGGCTCACCGCACTCAAGACGATCTGGGACCCGCACAACGTGTTTCACCTCAACCACAACATCCGGCCCCACAGCCAGTAGCGCAGCCGGCTACTCCTGCCCAGCCTGGTTAGAGGCTGTTCCGGGGGCGCACGGCCCTGACGGCTCTGCTTCGGCAATCCGCCCGCGGCCGTGGCTGACGAACCCTCACCGCCGATCGGTCGTTTTCGCTGCAACCTACGGCTGGGTTTGTTCGGACCTGTTCCGCACAGGATCGATACGGGTCACTGCGCCGCGCGCTCGATAGCTTCGACGCGCACCTCGGCAGTCCCATCCTGCTGACACCGCTGTCATGTCGTTCCCGTCGGAACCGGCGCCGAGGAGGCAGCGGCTCTGCTCGCGGCTCGTGCGACGGCACGAGCGGTTCGAGGAAGGATTTCCATGAAACGATCGCGTTCAGTCCGTTGGGTGGCGGCCCTTGTCGCACTCGTCGCCGGGCTCACGGCGCTCGGCCCGACGCCCTCCGTCCAGGCCGGGCAGGCGACATCGCCCCGCACCCAGTCCGCCGTCGCGGCGGCCGAGACCACTGTGATGACCTGGAACATCGCCGGTGGCGCGATAGACGCCGGCGCCGACAGGTGGGCAGAACACATCAACATGCTGCTCGCCGATGTGGTCGGTCTGCAGGAGGTGTGCAAACACCAGGTGTACGACATCGAGATGAACCTGGAGGAGGTCACCGGCGTCTCCTGGGAGTCCCGATTCGGCGTGGCCCAGAACTTTGCCGCCTCCTGCGTCGGCCCGTACGGCCAGGCCTTCATGATCAAGTCCTCGGCGCAGCCCCGGAACTGGCTCAACCACCCATATCCGCACGAGGAGGCGGGATGCGGGCAGGACCCGGAGGAGCGGGCGGCCCAGTCGGTGACGGTGACCCTGGGCGGCACCGACGTGCGGGTGTTCAACACCCACATGGCCACCGAGGGGCGCGCGTGGTGTCAGGTTCCCGTACTGATCCAGCTGGCCAGCCAGTGGCCGAACTCGATCGTGGTGGGTGACTTCAACCTGCGCCCGACAGACACGCCGATGCAGCAGTTCACCGCTGCCGGCTTTCGCGACATGCACCCGAACTCGTACCTGACAGTCAGCAACGACCCAGAGAACTGCAACAGGAAGCCGACCATCAAATTTGACTACATCATGGTCCGGGGCTCCGTCCGCAAGAGCTTCGACCTCTTCCCGATGTGCAACGACGCCTCCGACCACCGCGCGCTGATCGCCGGCGTACTCACGCCGTAATCGGTGTCCCGGAGGGCACGGCTGGCCCGGACGTGCCCTCCGGGGCGATCTGAAGCCGGTGGCGACCAACGGCTGGTCGGCAACACTGGCCACCGCTGGCCACTCCGGCTCTTGTCCCTGAAGGAGGGGCGCCGGTGATGCCCGTGTGAGGATCAGCAATCCGCCGCCGGTGAACGCGTGGGACCGTCCCGGCCACGAGCCCGACCCCGAGCAGTACCAATGCCGCCCAGCGGGTCAGTCGTCGTCGCCCTTCTTCTTGTCGCGGTTCATGGCCAGGTCGAGCGCGAGGACGCTGCCGATGATGAGCAGCGGGTCGACGCCGGCACTGACCTGCACGGCGTAGGTGTCCCGGATCGTCAGCCACCGCTTGGAGACCGAGGCCACCTCGGTACCGTCGCGTTCGATCACGTACTCGTGGTCGAGCAGGTCGCCCTTCATCTCCAGGTCGTCCGGCCCCGGCACGTCGATGGTGAACTTGTCGCGGAACGGCGTGAGCAGTTTCTTGCGGACCTCTGCGGCCTTCTCGCCGCCGATCCGGATCTCGTACGTCGGACGCAGCGCCACCAGGTGCCGGTGCAGCGTGGCGACCTCATGGCCGGCGGCGTCCTCGATGACGACCTTGTTGCGGACGCTGAGCACCTTGCCGTCGACGTGGAAGACCTTGGTGCCGTGCTCGTCGAGCACGTCGAAGTCGTCGCCGATCGAGAAGAACCGCTCCTTGATGACAAACATGAGTCGATTCTCCCCCACCGCACACCGAAGTGCCGGCCGGGCACGTCCGGCCCTTACCGCCGCCCTCATCGGTCCGCTCCGCAGAAATGACACCGCTTCAGCGACGCACGCCGAACCACCAGGCCTGACACCACGTCAACGTCGCGGCCGACGGCGTCGTGGTGGGTGATGGTGCCGCCGACGGCGAACAGCGCGTCGGAGACGGTATGCGTGTTCTGGTCCCACCGGGTGAGGGTGCAGCCCCGGCGGCCGCCGGCGTACGCGCCGACCGTCGTGCCACCGCCGTCAGCAGTAGGCCATTGATGCCAGCAACTGCGCAGCCGCCTCGGTCCGCACTTGGCGCCAAGCGGCGGCCCCTCGCCCGCAGCGGCCGGCCGTCAGCTTCTGCGATACGGTTTCCGAGTCAGCGACACGTTGACGTTCCGCTGCCCCGGCCCCCGGCAGCCTCCTTCTCGTGAAGGGTGCGGCCATGCGCGGCGCCACAGGTGAGCTCAGATGTATCCCGGCTGCCGGTCTGTGGTCCGGCGGTGAGCCCAGTGCCGACAGTTCCGGAGCCGGCTGATCCGGTCGTCACCCGGCTGCGCCGGCTCTGTGCGCGCGCGGTTATCTCCCTGCCCGCCGCGGGTGCCGGCCTGTCCGTGGTCGCCCGGGACAACCAGTTCAGCCTGCTCGCTGCTGCGGACGAGGCCAGCGAGCGCCTGGAGGAGCTGCAGCTCGTCCTCGGTGAAGGCCCGTGCATCGACGCCGCAGCCGCCCGCCGGCCGGTGCTGATCGACGACGTCGCAGATGTTGGGCCCGCCCGCTGGCCGGTGTACGCCGACGCGATTCGCGACGCCGGAATCCGCGCCATCTTCGCCTTCCCGCTGCAGGTCGGTGCCGCGCAGCTCGGCGTGCTGGACTTGTTTCGAGCGGAGCCGGGTGCGCTGTCCGGCCCCGAGTTACACCGTGCGCTCGACCTCGCTGACGAGGCGGTCACGATCCTGCTCGACGGCCAGGAGCGGAGCGGCGGCGAGCGGCCGAGCGGTGACACGATGGCCGGTCCGGTCGAACTGTTCCAGGCGCAGGGCATGGTGATGATTCAAATCGGCGGGACGCTTGCCGAAGCGATGGCCCGCATCCGTGCGCACGCGTACGCGGAGGACCGCCGTCTGATCGATGTCGCTCGCGACATCATCGGGCGTCACCTGCGGTTCGGTCGGACCGAGTGAATAGCGTGACAAGATGTCGGATGCCTGGGAGGCACCAATGAGTACGGTATCCGCCGAGCGGCTCTCGAAGATCTTCGTCGAGGTCGCCGACACGTTGGTTGACGATTTCGACCTGCTGGACTTCCTGCACATGCTCACGGTTCGCACGGCAGGTCTGGTCGGCGCGTCCGCGGTCGGTCTGCTGCTGGCCGACCAGCGCGGCCGGTTGCAGTTCATGGCTGCCTCGGACGAGCGAGCCCGGATCCTGGAGATCTTCCAGGTACAGGGCAGCGAAGGTCCCTGCTTTGACGCCTTCCGCACCGGAAAGCCGGTGCTCAACGCGGATCTCGAGAGTGCGGGCGAGCGCTGGCCCGACTTCACCCGGCACGCACTCACCGCCGGCTTCCGCTCCGTGCACGCGTTCCCGATGCGGGTGCGCCGCGAGGTCATCGGCGCGTTGAACGTCTTCGGCAGCGCGGTCGGTGGCAACTTCGGCGAAGCGGACGTGCAGATCGTGCAGGCGCTCACCGATGTGGCCGCGATCGGGCTGCTGCAGGAACGGGCCATCCGGCGCGGAGAGGTACTCACCGAGCAGTTACAGGGTGCCCTCAACAGCCGGATCGTCATCGAGCAGGCCAAGGGTGCTATCGCGCAGGCGCACGGCCTCTCCGTCGACGCGGCATTCACCGCGCTGCGCGGATACGCCCGCCGCACCAACCGCAAGCTCACCGATGCCGCCCAGGACATGCTCGCCGACCCGGACAACCTGGCCGCCCTGACCGAGCACTGACCCGGCCCGCCGAACGGTGGACGGAGCGTGGAAGACCGGGTATTGCGCGGCCACACGTTCGAAGTCGCAGGGCGGTGCCCGCCGGTCGATAGCCATGTGCGGTCGGGCTCCGGGAGCAACAGCGAGATAGCGGCGCAAAATGGGCGCGCGCGCATCGGCGTCGACCTCACCTAGCAGGACCTTCTCGCGTTTCCCGTGATGAATGACGGCGTGACCGTCTGCGGCTCGCACGTTGGCCACCCAGTTCGAGGTGGCTCCCAGCATCGATACGAGGTAACGCTCCCCCTGGTGCTCTGCGAGGACGAGGGGGAACGTCACGGGCTTACCGCTCCGCCGTCCAAGCACCTCCAACGTCACCCAGTTGCGCGGCGCGAAAATCCCACTACTGAACTGGAGGGCGGATATGCGGTTCAGGACGCGGGCCAGTCGGTTGGGGCGGCCATGCTGGTACATCCACTGAGCGAATTGATCGCGGATCGCCATCAGGAGATCTCTCTTGTCCGTGCGGCATGTGACCAGCCCAGCGCGAGTCTGATGCCGGCCAGCAGGTACCGCATCGCCATCCCGGTTATCCGGTCGTCATGAGCGCGCTGTCCGGCCGAAGCGTGTTGCTGGAATAGTCCCTTGTGCCCCGTCCTCGTCGTTCGGTGGTGATCACGGGAGCGGCAGCCGTGCTCCGGTACGGATCTCGCAACCGGTCGGAGACGCCTCAACCACAGCATGATCCACGAATGGTTGGAGATGCCGACGGCGACGGCGGGCTCAACGGCCACCGGGGTCCCGGGCGACAGGTCGACCGTACGCGCATTTCGCCGAGCGTGCCGTGTGGACCCAGCCGGCGCCCGCTGCCGAATGCCGTGAACAGGCGTAGGGTGGATATGTCGCCCTGGACCCCGGTGGCCTGGTAGTTGGCCGCTGTGCGTGTCGGGGCGCTTCTTCGCCTCCGCAGCGATCAGGTGCGTTTCTTGCGCAGACTGTTCTCGGGCACGGATACCCGGCTGCGGCCGAAGTCAGGATCTCGACCATGTGGTACCTGTGGACCGCCCTCGTCATCCTGTTGCTTTTCGCCTTGGCGTCGCTCGCCGTGAAGGTGACCCTGGCCGAGACCGACCGGATCAACGTGAACATTCGGGAGATCCTCGACGTCGCCACCGCCGAACGAGGCGTGGTCGTCACCCTGGTCGAGCTCAAGGACATCCAGCTGCCCGAGAGCATGAATCGCGCCATGGCCCGGCAGGCCGAAGCCGAGCGGGAAACGTTCCTGGCCCGCGAGAACAGCGCGGCAGCTGCCCCACCGCCCACGATGCCGATCAACGGTAGACCGCTGGCGCCGAGGGCCTCCTGAAAGTCGCGCACTGAGCAGATCGCGCCCCCGGCAGGCTGCCGGACACCCATTCCGGCATGACAGGAAAGGCGGCGGTCCTGATGACCGCAACCCGCACCGCGCCCTCGGACTACACCGGCAGTCTCCAGGTAACAACGGAGGAGCCGCTGGGCCTCGATGAGCTGCACCGCATCGACGCCTACTGGCGGGCCGCCAACTATTTGTCCGTCGGGCAGATCTATCTGATGGGAGACCCGCTGCTGCGCGAGCCGCTGCAACCGGCGCAGGTCAAACCGCGGCTGCTCGGGCACTGGGGCACCACCCCCGGCCTGAACCTGCTCTACGCCCACCTGTCGCGAATCGTCGCATCCCGCGGCCGGGAGGTCATCTACGTGACCGGCCCGGGCCACGGCGGCCCCGGGCTGGTCGCGAACACCTGGCTGGAGGGCACCTATTCCGAGGTCTACCCGCGGATCTCCCAGGACGAGACCGGGATGGGACGGTTGTTCACCCAGTTCTCCTTCCCCGGTGGCATACCGTCGCACGTAGCACCGCAGACTCCTGGCTCAATACATGAGGGCGGTGAGCTGGGCTATTCACTGTCGCACGCATACGGGGCCGCCCTGGACAACCCGGATCTGGTGGTCGCCTGCGTGATCGGCGACGGTGAGGCCGAGACCGGCCCGCTGGCCGCGTCCTGGCATTCGAACAAGTTTCTCGACCCGGTCGGTGACGGCGCGGTGCTGCCGATCCTGCACCTGAACGGCTACAAGATCGCCAACCCGACATTGCTCGCCCGGATCGGCGACGACGAACTCGCTGCTCTGCTCACCGGCTACGGGTACCAGCCGTATCTTGTCGAGGGCACCGAACCAGCACTCGTACACCAGCAGCTCGCCGCGACCCTGGACCTCGTCTTCGACGAGATCGCCGAGATCCAGCGCGCCGCCCGGACCGGCGAGAGTGTCGACCAGCCGCGCTGGCCGATGATTGTGCTGCGGACACCGAAGGGATGGACCGGCCCGAAAGAGGTCGACGGCGTGCCGGTCGAGGGCACCTGGCGCGCCCACCAGGTACCGCTGTCCGCCGCCCGCGACGACCTCGCACACCTCGCGCTGCTGGAACAGTGGATGCGCTCCTATCGGCCGGAGGAGCTTTTCGACGCGGACGGGGTACCCGTGCCGGCGATCGTGGAGTGGCTCCCGCGCGGCGATCTGCGCATGTCGGCGAACCCGCACGCCAACGGGGGACGGTTCCCCCGTGACCTGGAGCTGCCGGACTTTCGGGCGTACGGCGTCAAAGCCGGCGAGGACGCCGAGGCGACTCGGGTGCTGGGCGGCTGGCTGCGCGACGTGATGGCGGCGAACGAGGCGTACCGTGATTTCCGGCTGATCGGTCCGGACGAGACCGAGTCGAACCGCCTCGGCGCCGTCCTCGAAGTGACCGACAAGGCATGGCAGGCCGACGTCGAGCGGACCGACCTGCATCTTGGTCGGCAGGGCCGGGTCATGGAGATCCTGTCGGAGACCACGTGCCAGGGCTGGCTCGAAGGGTATCTGCTCACCGGCCGACACGGTCTGTTCTCCTGCTACGAGGCGTTCATCCACATCGTCGACTCGATGGTCAACCAACACGCCAAATGGTTGAACGTGACCAGGCATCTCAGCTGGCGCAAGCCCATACCGTCGCTGAACTATCTGCTCACCTCGCACGTCTGGCGCCAGGACCACAACGGCGCCTCGCACCAGGACCCCGGGTTCATCGATCACGTGATGAACAAGAAGCCCGAGGTCGTCCGCGTCTACCTCCCGCCGGATGCGAACACTCTGCTGTCGGTCGCCGACCACTGCCTGCGCAGCCGGGACTACATCAACGTCATCGTCGCCGGCAAGCAACCCGCCCCGACCTGGCTCGACATGGACGCCGCTGCCCTGCACTGCGCACGGGGTCTGGGTATCTGGGACTGGGCAGGAAACGACGGCGGCGACCCGGACGTGGTGCTGGCTGCCGCCGGTGACGTCCCGACGTTGGAGGTCATGGCCGCGACAGATCTGCTGCGTCGGCATCTACCCGAGCTCAAGGTCCGCGTGGTGAACGTGGTGGATCTGATGCGGCTGCAGTCGGAGTCGGAACACCCGCACGGGCTGCCCGACGCGGAGTTCGACGCGATCTTCACCACCGACCGGCCGATCCTGCTGGCGTACCACGGTTACCCATGGCTGATCCACCGGCTGACCTACCGTCGTCACGGTCACCACAACCTGCACGTGCGCGGGTTCAAGGAGGAGGGCACCACGACCACACCGTTCGACATGGTGGTGCTCAACGACCTGGATCGCTTCCACCTCGTCATCGACGTCATCGACCGGGTCCCCGGCCTCGCCCGGCGCGCCGCGGTGCTGCGCCAGCAGATGGTCGACAAGCGCGCCGAGCACCACGCATACATCCGCCGCACCGGCGAAGACCTACCGGAGGTACGCGACTGGACCTGGCCCACGGCATAACCCGGCACGTCCAGTTCTTCGCTCAGGACCGCACGAGGAGACAACGATGACTTCCACTCCGACTGCTGACGCTCAGACCGTGACCCGGGCGCTGACCAACGCCACCATCGCGGCGAGCCACGCCCCGTCGATCCACAACACTCAACCGTGGCGGTGGCGTACCTACGGCGATCACCTCGATCTGTTCATCGAGGAGAGCCGCACCCTGGCCGTCACCGACCCGGACCGCCGCCTGGCGATCCTGAGCTGCGGCGCCGCGCTGCACCACGCCCTGATCAGCCTGGCCGCCGACGGCCGGCAGGCCACCGTGACCCGCCACACCGACAACGCCAGGCCCCGGCACCTCGCGACAATACGTGTCGACGCCCGGATACCGGTCGAGCCCGCGGCGATCCGGCACCTGCAGAGCGTCGCACTGCGGCACACCGACCGCCGGGCTGTCAGCGGCACCCCGGTCGACGCGGACACACTGCGGTCGATCGCCGCCGCCGTCGAGTCGCAGCAGACGCTGCTGCATGTGCTGCGCCCACGCCAGGTCCTCGACCTGGCGTCCGCCTCGGATCACGCCCACCGCATCGAGTCCGATGACGAGGCCTGGCAGGCGGAGCTGCTCCACTGGACCGGTGGTGCGCGCACCCTCGGCACCGGCATCCCCGATGCGGTCATCCCCCGCGAGGCGTCGCCCACAACGGTGCCAGGGCGCGACTTCGGCCACCCCGGCGACATGGCCATCGCCGACACCCATGACCGGACGGCGGTCTTCGCGATCCTCCACGGACCCGGTGACGGCGACCCCGACTGGTTGCGGGCCGGTGAGGCACTGTCCGCGGCATGGCTCAAGGCCACCGAACTCGGCGTCTCGGTCGTACCGCTGAGCGCCGCCATCGAGGTCACCGTTACCCGCGAAACCATCAGGCACCTACTGTCCGACCTCGGCCATCCGTACCTCGTCCTACGGTTCGGGGTCCTCGACCACGACACCGCCGGGCCGTCGCACACGCCCCGCCTGCCGGCTGACCAGACCGTCGATCACCGGTGAGACGGCGAGGACCATCACTGTCCGCCAGCCGCTACGGCGAGGCACCGATCGCACCCGTCCGCGGGAGGAGACAAGCAGGATGACTCCGCCGATCAACGACCCCGTGGGCATCGACGCGCCGGGCGGGAACACCAGCGTCGCCGAACCTCCACGGTCGACGAGCCCGCGCAGCGGTCTCTCCTCGGTAGAGGCGGCTGATCGGCTGGTACACGATGGCCGTAACGTGCTGCCCGCACGGCGCCCGCCGCCGGTGTGGCGCCGGGTCGTGTCGCAACTGCGTGACCCGCTCGTCCTGGTCCTGCTCGCCGCTGCCGGCTTCACACTGGCCACCGGCGACCTGACCGACGCGTCGGTCATCCTGTTCGTGATCGTCGTCAACACCACGGTCGGTGTGGTCCAGGAAGTCAAAGCGGAACGGGCGATATCCGCGCTGTCTGCGCTGACCGCACCAGACGCCCGGGTGGTGCGTGACGGCGGGCAACGTGAGGTGCCCGCTGCCGACCTGGTCGTCGGTGACCTGCTCGTTCTTGCCGAAGGTGACATCGTGCCCGCCGACGCCCACGTCGTCGAGGCCAGCGCCCTGCTGATCGACGAAGCAGCGCTGACGGGTGAGTCCGCGCCGGTCGACAAATCCGCCGACCTGGGCGGGTCGATGGCGGACGTGTCCGCGGGAACTGTGGTCGTTCGCGGGCGCGGGTACGCCATCATCACCGCGACCGGCACGGCCAGCGCCATGGGCCGCATCGCCGCGATGATGGTGACCACCCCCGCCCTGACCCCCTTGCAGCGCCGCCTGGTCGGAGTGGGCCGGCTGCTCGCCACCGGCGCCGTGGTGCTGTGCGCCGTTGTCCTGGCCCTCGGCCTGTTCCGCGGGCAGCCGCTGCAACTGATGATCGTCACGGCGATCACCCTGGTGGTCGCGGCCGTCCCCGAGTCCCTCCCGGCTGTCGTCACCCTCAGCCTGGCGCTCGGCGCCCGCCGGATGACCGCGAAGCACGCCGTCATCCGGCGGCTGCCCGCGGTCGAGACCCTCGGCTCGGTCACCGTCCTGGCCACCGACAAGACCGGCACCCTCACCGAAGGTCAGATGGTCCTGCGACGGCTCTGGACCCCCACTGGTGACGCCCTCGTCGACGGGTCCGGCTACGCACCGCACGGCGACATCCACCGCGACGGCATGGTAGTGGCCGACGGTGACGCTCCCGACCTGTCAGAGCTGCTGCGGGCCGCGGTGTTGTGCAACGACGCTTCCCTGCACGCGCCGGACGGCGGTGACCCTGGCTGGCTGCCAGTCGGTGATCCCACCGAAGTGGCCCTGCTCACCGCCGGCGCGAAGCTCGGCATCGACCGCGAGGCTCTACAGGCCCAACTGCCCCGCATCAGCGAGGAACCCTTCGACAGCGTCCGCAAACGCATGTCGACCACCCACCAGCTCCCCGACGGCGCCATACGGATTGTCTGCAAGGGCGCACCCGAAGCGGTCCTGCAGCCGGCAGTCCTCGCCGACAGTGCTGACTTGATCGACCTGGCAGCGGCCCGCGCAGACGCATTCGCCGGCGACGGTTACCGGGTGCTCGCGGTGGCCCAGTCCGACCGTGCAGCTTCCACCGATCATGGTGCCCCGGAGCAGGGTCTGAGCCTGCTCGGTCTCGTCGCGATCCTCGACCCGCCCCGGGCATCGGCTGCCGCGACCATCGCAGCCTGTCAACGCGCGGGCATCATCCCAGTGCTCATCACCGGTGATCACCCAGCAACCGCCGGTGCGATCGCCGTCGAGCTCGGCATCATCGATGGCGGCGACGACGTGGTCGATTGCCGTACCTCCGAACCTGACGCACGCGCCGGACAGGGCGCCCGGGTCTTCGCCCGGGCGACCCCGCAGCAGAAGGTCGCCATCATCGACGCCCTCCGCCACGCCGGGCAGGTCGTCGCGATGACCGGCGACGGTGTCAACGACGGCCCAGCCCTGCACCGAGCCGACATCGGCGTCGCGATGGGCAAACGGGGCACGGAGGTCGCCCGCCAAGCCGCCGACCTGGTCCTGGCGGACGACGAACTCGGGACCGTTGTCGCCGCGGCCGAGGAAGGCCGCCGCGTGTACGCCAACATTCGGCGTTTTCTGCTGTACGCCTTGTCCGGTGGCGCCGCGGAGATCACCGTGATGCTGGTCGGACCGTTCGTCGGCCTTGCCCTGCCGCTGCTGCCCGCACAGATCCTCTGGATCAACCTGATCACCCACGGACTGCCCGGTCTCGCGTTGGGCAGTGAACCCGTCGACCCCGACGTCATGGCCCGGCCGCCGCGGCCGCCGTCCGAGACGATCCTCGGCGCCGGGCTGTGGCAGCGCATCCTGCGTGTCGGCGCGGTCATCGCCGCAATCACCATCAGCGTTGGCATCTGGGCGCACGCCACCGACCGCCCATGGCAGACCCTGACGTTCCTCGCCCTCGGCGTCACCCAGCTCGCCGTCGCGCTGGGCTCCCGAGCCCGGCCCGGAACCCGAGCCAACCCGATGCTGCTCGCCGCCGTCGGCACCGCACTCGCCCTGCAGCTCGCCGCCATCTACACCCCGCCGCTGCGCCAACTGCTCGACACCGAACCGGTCACCGCCACCGACCTGCTGATCGTGATGGCCGTCTCGACGCTGGGCTACGCCGCCATCCGCCTCGACCGACGCATCCACCCGGCCACCCCCACAACAGGCAAGACGGGCCAGCCCGTCCTGGCATGCCCGGAGTCACCCTGAGCCGGCCGGGCGGCCCGCAATAACCCGTACGACCACACCGACAGGACACCGAATGCAGAAATCCTCTCTGACCGCGCTGGCCCGCCAACAGCTCGAGCTCGCGCACGCCGCCTCCAGCGGCCGCAGCAGCTCAACAGTCTACGGCGGTCACGAGCACCAACTCCGCCAAACGATGATCGCGCTGACCGCCGGCCGGGTGCTCAACGAACACGAGAACCCTGGCGAGGCCACCGTCCACGTCCTGCACGGCCGGGTCCTGCTCGGCGCCGGCGAGACGTCCTGGGAGGGCGCACCCGGCGACCTGCTGATCGTGCCGGACTGCCGGCACACCCTGGAGGCGCTCGAAGACGCCGCTGTGCTGCTCACCGTGGCCAAGAAATCATGACCGGCCCGCTGAAAACATCCTCGAACATCCACCGGAGGGCAGGCCAATGACCGGCAGACATATCCTCGTCGGCGTCGACGGGTCCGACTGTAGCCTCATCGCAGTCGACCTCGCAGTCCACGAGGCCACGCTACGCGGACGTCCGGTACGCATCGTTCACTGCGACCCCTGGGCCAACCACCCCGCCTGGGTGAACAACGACCCAGCCAGCGAACTCACCGCCGGCCTGCTGTCCGAGCCGCAACAGGCCATCCAAGCCGCCATCAACCGCGCGGCAGCCGCTCAAGTCACAGTGACGGCAGAAGTTCTGGCCGGTGACCCTGCCACCGTCCTCATCCGCGAATCCGCCCACAGCGACCTGCTCGTACTCGGTCACCGCGGCCGGGAAGGCTTTTCCGGGCTGCTGCTGGGCTCCGTCGCGATCAAGGTCGCCGCGCACGCCACCTGCCCCGTGATAATCACCCGAGGCGTCGCTCCGGTCACCGGCGACATTCTGGTCGGCGTGGACGGATCCGCCGCCGACGACGCCCCGCTCGGTTTCGCCTTCCACGAGGCATCGCTGCGCGGAGCCGACCTGCGAGCAGTGCATGCGTGGCAGCGGACCCATCTCAGCACTCCTGAGTTGCTGTTCCGTTACGACCCCGAAACGGAAGACGCCGCACACGCCCGGATACTCATGGATGCCGCGCTGACCTGGTCCCATAAGTATCCGACGGTGACGATGCACCGGGACCTGACCACCGACCGTTCCGCCGACGCCATCGTGGGGGCCAGCGCGAAAGCCCAACTCGTGGTCCTTGGCGCCCGCGGCCGCGCACACCTACCGGGCAGGCGCCTTGGGTCGGTCAGTCACGCCGTCCTACACCACGCCGCCTGCCCCGTCGCAGTGGTCCGCTGATCCCTCCGCTATCGGCGATCATCACCCACGGCCGGATCCGTCTGCGGTTCCGGCAGTGCGCGCCAAGCCGCGCCGATGGCGTAGCGGAAAGCAGCGGGAAGGTGGCCAGCCCGCCCCCGAGTCGTCGGGCTGTGGAAGACCTGCCACGAGCGCCTGCGCCACTGGACGGCGGATGGACTCTGGGGTCGGCTCCTCGCGGCGGCGCAGGCGTACGACGGGACACTGGACGAAGTCCTAGCGGGCTCGGTGGGCCAGGCCCGCCGGTCACGTAGTTCGGCCTTGACGGTGGCGAAGATGGATTCAGCGACGGCCCTTCCCCAGCATTAATGTAAGCCCTTCCCACTGACGAAACGGCGTTCGTGAGATCAGCTCGCGCGATGGACCACGCTGCCCAGATGCGAAGACACGGCAGACCGCTTGCCGGCGCGGAACCATAATGGACATTGGGGAGGTGGCCAGGTGGATATCCGGGTCCTCGGCGCGGTCGAGGCGTACACCGGCGGCGCGCCCGTCGATCTCGGTTCCCGCCAGCAGCGCCTGGTGCTCGGGCTGCTCCTGCTGGAACCCGGTCGTGCGCTGGCGGTGGACCGACTCGTCGAACTCGTCTGGGGGTCCGACCCGCCCGCCTCCGCCCGAAGCACACTCCAGGCGCTCATATCCCGACTGCGCGCCTGCCTGCGCCGCGCCCACAACCCGATGAACGCCGATCCGCCCGAGGTCATCGAGATCCTGCACACGGGCGCGGGCTACCTCCTGCGGGTGGATCCGGGCTCGGTCGACGTACATCGCTTCACCGGCCTGATCTCCCGCGCCCGGCAGGCCGACGACGAACGGGCAGTCAAGCTGTTCGACTTGGCACTCACGCTCTGGCGCGGCGATCCGCTGGCCGACGTCGCGCCGACTGTTGTACGAGATCGGCTCTGCGCCGGCCTGCGGGAGATGATGTGGACCGCGGTTGAGGACCGCCTGGAGGCACTGGTCCGGCTGGGCCGGTCACGCGCCGCGCTGGACGAGTTGACCAAGCTACTCGCCGAGCATCCCGTCCGGCAGCGGCTGGTCGGTCAGCTCATGCTGGTCCTGCACCGGGGGGGACGCACCGACGAGGCCCTCGCGACCTACCGCGACCTGCGAGCCCGGCTGGTTACCGAGTTCGGCCTCGATCCCACCCCGGAGCTGCGGCAGATGGAAGCCGCGATCCTGCGGGCCGACCCCGCGCTCGACGTTCCACCAGATCCGCCGCCGCCACCCGGGGACCTGGTGCGGCGAGACCCTGGTAATCCACCCGCGCGGCCTGCGGAGCTCCCCCACGCACCCGGTGGTTTCGTCGGCCGGCAGGCCGAACTGACCGCGCTCGACGCCCAACTCGACGCCGTCCGTCGCGGCGGCGGGCCCGGCATCGTCGTTATCGACGGGATGGGCGGGATCGGTAAGACGGCACTCGCCCTGCACTGGGGTCATCTGCGGCGGAACGACTTCCCGGACGGCCAGGTCTACCTTGACCTACGGGGGTTCAGCCCGGGCGACACCCCGATGCCGCCAGTGGAGGCGCTGCCCCGATTGCTGCTCTCGCTTGGCGTGCCACCATCGGACATCCCACCCACGGTCGACTCCCAGAGCGGGCGGATGCGCAGCCTGACCGATGGCCGGCGGCTGCTGATCGTGTTGGACAACGCCTACAACGCCGCACAGGTCCGACCGCTGCTGCCGGGGAATCTGACCGGCCTCGTCGTCGTGACCAGCCGCCGCCGGCTTCCGGGACTCGTCGTCCGCGAGCAGGCGCTGCCGCTGAGCCTCGCTCCGCTGCGCCCGGTCGAGTCGGTGGACCTGGTCGCCGGGTGCCTGCGCCGGTCCCGACCTGACGAGCGCAAGGCACTCGCCGAGTATTGCGGTCATGTGCCACTGGCGATCCGTATCGTTGCCGCCCGCGCGCTGGACCTACCGGACCGGCCGCTCGGCGACCTGCTCGACGAACTACGCCAGGGACGCCGGCTTGACGCCTTCGTCGGGCCCGACGGCCCCGACACCAACCTCCGTGCTGTCTTCTCCTGGTCGTACCGCGGCCTGTCGCCCCCCGCCGCCGAGCTGTTCTGGCGGCTGGCACTGCACCCGGGCGAGAGTGTCGGCGTCCACGCAGCGGCGGCCCTCGCGGGCGTCAGCGTGCTGCGGGCCCGGGAGCTGACCGCCGAGCTGCACCGGGCCAACCTCCTGCAGCTTCCAGGGCCGGACCGCTACCAGTTCCATGACCTGGTGGGCGCCTACGCCAGGGAGCTGACCGAGGCGCCGGAGAACGCGGCGCAATCACAACTGGTGTTCGACCGCCTGCTGAACTGCTACCTACACACGGTCAGCGCCGCAGGACGAGTGCTGCAACCGCACCGGCCGCACGTCAGCCCAGCCACGCCAGCCCCGGTCGAGGCTATGCGCGTCGAGACCTACCAGGCCGCGCTGGGCTGGTGCGAAAGCGAACGGACGAACCTGCTCCCGATGGTTCGCGCAGCGGCGTCCGGCGGTGCGCCCACGTACGCATGGCAGATCGCCCTGGCCGCGTCGGCCTACTGGTACATCACCAAACGCAGGGAGGACTGGCGGACGGCGACCCGCATCGGGGTCGCCGCCACCCGTGCCGTGGGTGACCGGCGGGCCGAGGGAGCGCTGCTGGCCAGCCTCGCGACCGCGCTCTGCGAGAGCCGACGTTATACCGAGGCCATCGACCTGTACCAGAAGTCGCTGCGATTGCACGAGGCCAGCGGCGACTGGGACTGGCGAGCCACCAGCTTGAACAGCCTGGGCGTCGCGCACGCGGAGGCGGGCCGCCCCGACGAGGCGCTGGCGACGTTCGCCCTCGCCCGCGAGGAACACCGGCTGCGGGGTCACCGACGCGGTGAGGGTGTGGCACTGCAGAACATGGCCCAGTGTCATGTTCTGCTGGGCCAACCCGGCGAGGCGATCGACCGCCACGAGGAGGCACTGACCGCGATGCGCGACGCGGGTGACCGGTACGCAGAGGCCATCTGCATCGCCAATCTCGGCGAGGCGCACGCCGAACTGGGCGATCACGAACGGGCGATCCGGCGCTTCCGCGAGGCAGTACGGCTGCACCTGTCCACCGGCAACGAGCACGGCAGGGCCCGGACACTACTGGCCCTGGGGCGGTCCCTGAGCGAGCGCGGCGACGCCGACGACGCCCGATCCTGCTGGCGGCAAGCGCTCGCCGTCTTCAACGATCTCGGAGACCCGGAGGCGGACGAAATCCGGGCGCTGCTGGGCGAGCCGGCGACGACCGACAGTTGACCTGATCTCCCGACGCCACCAGCGCCTGCTCCGGACGCACGCCCGGCCCACCATGCCTTCCACTGGCTCGCGCGCCGATGTGTCCACTGCAAGCATCCTGCAGGCGAGTTGCAAGCCGTTCCGCCGACAATCGGTCAGTCGATTCCCGCTGGGCGGACGGCCAGCCGCTCTGGCCCAAAACTGTTCACCGGTTTGCCGAACGTTGATGTGGCCGCCAGGCGGTGCGAAGGCTTCGGCAGGCCGCGACCAGTAACGGAGAAAATCGTGGGTTCACGCATCACGATCACCGCCGGTTCGCTCGCGATCGCGGTGACGATGGCCCTCACGGCGTGCGGCAGCCTCGGCAAATCGCACGACCCCGGAGGTGGCAGGAAGGAGTTGAAGGAGACCGTTGCTGCCACGGCCGGCACCCCCGAGAAACTCGGAGCACCGATCGGAAGCCACGACATTCAGATCAGCGACAGCGGCAAGCTCTTCCTGGTCAAGGTCGAGCTGTACCCACTCCGACGCGACCAGGGCTTCGTCACCGTCAACGTCCGCCTGACTCGCACGGATGCCGGCGACAACCCGGACCGTTGGCAGATCGCAAGCGCGTTCGAAGGTGACACGATCGCCCTGGCCTTCTCGGGCGTGACGTTGGTCGACCGGAAGAACCGAAAGCGGCACCTGGTCGCCCGGAGCGGGGACCAGGACGCGAAGCCCGGCCAGGTGAAGTATCTCGCTTCGTCGGGCCTCTCCTCGGTGTTCGTCCAGGCCGGCCAGTCGGTCGAGCTATACGCCATGTTCGGAGCCCCACCGGATGACGTCAGCGCCGTTGACGTCGTCATCCCCCGCGTGCCGGTCTTCGAAAATGTACCGCTCGGTTAGCCGGCGGACAGCGCTGGCCGCCACGCTGACCATCTGCCTACTGGTCAGCGAACCGGCGATCGCCTGGTCCGCGCCGACACCGACCCCAGCCCCGCCGATCGGCATCGTGCCCGGGCCACAGGTCACGTCCGGCGAGCAGGTAAGCGCGCCGATCGTGGACATTCAGGGGCCGGTGCAGGACATCTTCCTGCTTACCGGGGACCCCGACGGCGCCAGCCTGCAGGCCGAGTCCAGCAGGCGGATCGAGCTGACACTCGCGGCGGATGTGCTCTTCGCCTTCGGTAGGGCCGATCTGTCCCCGGCTGCCCGGGCCCGGCTGGATGAGATAGCCGAACGGCTGCGTACCCACGCCAAGGGCAAGGTTCAGATCGACGGTCACACCGACTCGGTCGGTGACGACGCGCAGAACCTGACGTTGTCCCGCCGACGGGCCCAGGCAGTGCGCGACGCGCTGACCGCAACACTCGCTGACAGCGGTATCACCTACGAGATCAACGGCTTCGGGGAGACCAGACCCGTCGCGCCGAACACCGTGGACGGCAAGGACAACCCGAAGGGCAGAACCAGCAATCGACGCGTCGAAATCCGGTTCGACAAATGAGCCAGAGCATTCGCCGCCTCGTCGCCACTCCTCAACGTGAATTGCTCCGGAGCACCACCGACGACCTCCTCCGCTGAGCACCGTGAACGTGACGATGGTGGCGGCGCCGAGAAGCCAGGCAGGGCGGTGTTCAGTGACGGCGGCGAGCGGTGACGATCCAGGCACGCGAGTCGAAGTACACGCCGCCGTCGGTGTTGTGGGCGTCAAGGGTGGTGCGTAGCCGCGTGCGTGCTTGCTCGGCGGCGGCGTCGTCGAGGTTGGCAAGCAGGTCTTTGAATTCCCATAGGCGGAAGACAGCATCGAACGCGGTGGCACTGTCCGGGCCGTAGTAGACGGGTACGTGGACGTCAGTGAAGCTGACGTCCGCGAAGCCGGCAGCCGCCAGGATGCCTTCCGTGACGGTCTGGTCGGCGAGTGAGAACGGGTTCGGACCGCGGGGTGCAGCTGAGGCGGCGGTGAAGGTCTGGCGGATCGCGGTGGCCCATTCGTTGCGGTCGCGGTCTTGCCAGACCAACAGCACCAGCCGCGCCGCGGGGCGCAGGGCACGGCCGATATTGGTGAACGCGGCGACTGCATCGGCGAAGAACATCGTTCCGAACCTGCTGATGCAGAGGTCGAAATGCGTCGGCGGGAAGCGGTGAACCTGGGCATCCGCCTGCTGGTAGGTGATGTTGGACAGACCCTGGTCGTCGCTGAGCTGACGGGCCCGTTCGAGCATCGGCGCGGACAGATCTACGCCGGTGGCGCTTCCATTGACGGCGGCGCGGGCAGCATCGCGTGTGGACTGGCCGGTACCACAGCCGATGTCGAGAACACGGTCGTGAGAGCCGACGCGGGCAGCGGCGCGGAAGAACTCGTTGTGCAGGCGCAGTTCAGCGTCGTAGTCAAACAGGTCGGACATCACCGTCACCGGAACCTCTCGATACCTATTCTGACCGGGCGTCGAGGGTACGCCTCGCACCCGGTCCCGCGACACCGTGTCCGGCTCGAACTCCGCCAGCCACCACACACTCCCCCGCGCGCGGGTGCGGTTACCCGTGCTTTCCATCCAAGCGTCCGTGGGCGGTATGTCACTGTGGTTCGTCGGTGGATCGACGGCCGGTACGCCGCCCTGGTGCGACGGCAGACCCCGCGGTTGGCCGAGCCCGTGCGGGCCAGGTGGCAGGCAGCCGCGAACCGCCAGACCCGCCCGCGAGCTGGGCCAGCACCACTACACCGACCCCAGCTGGTTCCAGCCGCGCTCGACGGACCGGCGGCATCTGTCAGGGTCGTCCCCGGCACCGACGAACAGGGCGGTGAGCAGGGAGATTCCGTGGGTGAGCGTTCGTCGCGGGAGGGGACCTGTGGCGACGAGGGAGGCGAGTCCATGTCCGATGATCCAGCTCTCTGTGGCCAGGTCCACCGGGTCGACATGGGCGCCGAAGCGGCCGGCGTTCTTGGCTCGTTCAACGGCGTGAACCAGGCAGCGCAGCGTTTCGTCTGCGGCTTCGGAGTCTTCGAGGTCGAAGGTCGCGTCGAACATGACTCGGTACAGGTCGGGGTTGTCCAGGGCGTTGCTCAGGTAGGCGGCACCCAGGGCGGCCAAATCCCGCACCGGGTCCGCCGATGCCGCCATCGTCGCGAGCCTGGCCGCCAGGCGGGTAAAGCCTTCCTGCCGCAGGGCCGTCCACACGCCGTCCATTCCTGCGAAGTACGTGTAGACAGCCATTGTCGATACGCCGGTTCCGGCCACCAGCGAGCGGAGGGTGATGGGCTCGCGAGTTCGGAGCATCTGCCCGGCCCGCTCGATGAGCAGGGTACGGACGGCCGGATCCTTCGTCCTCGCCATGCCATCACGATACATATCACTGCTATGGTTTGCGGAACGGGAGCCTACCGGCTCCACCGACAAGGAGGAAGCATGGCGATTGCCCTGGTGAACCCCAACGGATTGCCGAAGCCCGAGGTCTACCGACAACTGTCGATCGCTACCGGGTCGAAGCTCGTGTTCCTCGCCGGTCAGGTCGCCCGCGATGCCGATGGGCGCAAAGTTGGCGAAGGCGATCTCGCCGCTCAAGTCGAGCAGTGCTATCTCAACATCGGCACCGCCCTGGCCGAGATCGGTGGCTCCTTCGACGACGTGGCGAAACTGACCATCTACGTCGTCGACTGGACCGCCGAGAAGATGCCCCTGCTGGGGGAAGGGGTCGCTCGGGCGGCCGCGAAGCTGGGAGTCGACCCGGTCAAGCCGATCACGCTCCTGGGTGTTGCCGCGCTGGGCGAGCCTGATCTTCTGGTCGAAGTCGAAGCCACCGCGATGATGGACTGAACGCACCTGTTCGTTCGGGTGGTGACACTGACATCGATAGCGGCCAGGCCGCAGACCGATGAGCCTGCCCGGGATGTGGAGCCGGTCGGGTAGGGGCAATGGGGGGGCAGCGCCGCGCCTGGCCGCCGGCCCGTCCCCCGACCCTGCTCGGAAGGCGTCACCTGTGGGATTAGAGCAGCCGTGTGGGCGCCGTTAGCCGTGACGACGACAGGAACGGTCAGGTATGTCGATTAGGGTCGATGGCATGACGCCAGCCCTTGCCGCCAGTGCCTTCGACTCGCTGCGCCTCGACGCCGTGCCCGACCAGGAGGCGCTGCGCCGGGCCTATGAACTCCCCAGTGACGCGGCCGTGCGGAAGCAGATGACCGAGCTCACCGAGCAGACCCGACGGTTGATCGGCTGCTCGTCGCTGGTCCTGGTCTCCACCGTGGACGCCGAGGGCAACTGCGACGTCTCCCCGCGCGGCGGCCCCGCCGGCTTCGTCGCCGTCCTGGACGCACGGACGGTGGCAATACCGGACGCCACCGGCAACAAGCGTCTGGACACCCTGCAGAACGTCGTCGCCACCGGGCGGGCCGGGCTGCTGTTCATCATCCCCGGGCGCACCACGACGCTCAGGGTGAACGGCCGGGCCTGCATCTCCACTCGCCCCGAACTGCTGTCGCAGCTGACCGCCGTGGGCAAGCCACCGGCCAGCGCACTGGTGTTGGGGATCGATGAGGTCTACCCGCACTGCCCCAAGGCGTTGCTGCGCAGCGGGGCCTGGAAGCCCGAGCAATGGCTGCCGGCGGACGCCCAGCCGACCTCGGCCGAGGTGACGCTGGCCCAGCTGCGAATGCCCGAGCTGACGATCGCTGACATCGAGAAGGCCGAGGCAGACTCGCTGAAGTATCGGTACGAGTAACAGGCCGCACAGCGATGGTTGCGGTGCATACGCCGCCCCGCTGGGCTGGCAACAGCCGATCAGTCCACTGATGCCGCCGCCCGGTCATCGCCGACACCGCCGGCGGCTTCACCCGTAGCCGGCGGGCCCGGGAGGTGCTGGGCTGGAGGGCGCAGCGCGACCTGTCCACCGGGATCGCCGATTCCCTGGCCTGGCACGACTGGCGCGGTCACGTGCTGGCGGACCTGGCGGCACGCCGTCAGCAACTGGCCGGCTGACTCGACGAGATCGTGTTCTCCGCGAATCGCCGCGCGCCACCCGGTGCGAAGCCAGGAGGCCGAGCCACCGAGTGCCGGGTCAGCCCGCTTGCCCACCGAAGCGCGCCCGGATGCCGCTCGGGTAGGACCCCTTCTGCCAGATCACCGAGAATCGGCCCGTCGGGCTGGACGCCGGCTGCGCGTAGCGCCCGTCGGGGGCGAGGATCTCGGCCGCCCCGAACGCGCCGTCCTGCCCGATCGTCCTGGCGTGCACCCGGCTGGTCGAGAAGTCCGGGCTGGGCGCCTGCCAGGTGATGAGGCCGTCGCCGTCGTCGTCCAGGCTGACCTTCGGCCAATCGCCGGCACCGAGCCTGGTGACCGCGCCGAGGGCGCCGGTGTTGGAGATCGAGCGGGCAAAGACCTGCGTGCCGTCGGAGGTCCAACGGCCCCAGGTCAACACCGCGTCACCGTCGAGGTCGCCGGCGAGTTCGTCGAAGAGGGCCAACTCGTGGGCGGCCGGCGACACACTGATGACGCTTCCCAACGTGTCTGTGTGGCTGTAGTGCCGCACGCGCAGGCGAGGCGCCTCACCCGCCTTCGACCACCGGTAGCTGATCACCGCGTCCCCGTCCCGATCCAGGGCGACCGAGACGCTGGCGTACCTGACGTCGGTGGCCGCCCCGGCGATAACGCGCAGAGTGGAAATTCCCTCCGGGCGGACCCGGCGCGCGACGACCCGCTCGTAGTTCTCCGTCCAGGCGACGAGGGCGGTTCCGGTGCGTTCGACGGCCACGACCGGCTGGTCCGGACCGACACCCAGGGTCAACTCCGGGCCGAGCGAGCTGTCCGCGCCGAAGTAACGGGCCTTCGTCGTGTACGCGCCGTCGCGAGTCTCCGTCCAGGTCACCAGCGCCAGACCGGAGGGGTCCACCGCGACCGCCGGACTGATCGCGCTCCACGTCGCGATCGTGCGCAGCGGGCCCAGCTCGCCGTTGGACGACACCCGGCGGCCCGCCACGAGACCGTCCTGTATCCACACCACCGCGGAATCGCCGTCGTCGTCGGACGCGACCTTGGGCCAGGACGCGGACGCGCCGAGCGGCGAGAGCGTCTGGACCGGCCCGAGCACGCCGTCGACCGACGCAGTCTGCGCCTTCACCTGGTCGTAGCAACCGCTCGCGTCGCTGTCGCAGCCAGCCCAGGCGAGCAGCGAGTCGCCCTGCCGGTCGACCGCGACGAAGGGCTGGTCCTGCCCGCTCCAACCGGCCTCCGACACGACCTGGATCGGGGACCACGTGGTTGCCCGCGCGGGTGCCGGAACGGCGGCCAGTACGGCCAACGCGCCGACCATGCCGGCGGTGACCTGTCGCAGCCGCCGTCGGGTCGCCGATCTGTCTGCTCCGCGCACCGTCGCTCCTCGATCGATGAACATCCGTGATCCAGGGCATGATGCCATCGACTCGGCTGCACCGCAGTCGGACATCGTCTGGACGGCCTCGGAGAGAAAGCGACGACAGCCTTGATCGTGAAGGCTCCTGACCAGCGTCGAGATCGGTCGCCATGCCGCTACGAGTCCACTCTGGCAAGCTGTCCCAGTGATGGTCGGTGATCTGTTGGACGACAGGTATCAGGTCGAGAGTCGTCTCGGCTCAGGCGGCATGTCGGTCGTCTGGCGGGCCTGGGACCGCGTCCTCGAACGTGCGGTGGCCGTCAAGGTCCTGGCCGGCGCGCAGGCCGCCGCCCGAGGCGCACGGCAACGCATCCAGGCAGAGGCCAGGGCCGCAGCGGGCCTCTGGCACCCGCACGTGACGAGTGTGTACGACTATGGCGAGCACACCGATGCCGCCGGCCGCCAGGTCTCGTACGTGGTGATGGAACTGCTGCCCGGCCAGACCCTGTCCCAGCGACTTGCCGCCGGTCCGCTGCCGCCGGCCGCCGCGATGCGGACGTGCGCGCAGGTCGCCGAGGCTCTCGCCGCCGCGCACGAACGTCAACTGGTGCACCGGGACATCAAGCCGTCCAACGTGATGCTGACACCGGCCGGTGTGAAGGTGGTCGATTTCGGTATCGCCACCACTGTCGGTCGGCCGGAGCTGGAGGCGGACGGACAACTGTTGGGCACCGCGGCCTACCTCGCGCCCGAACGGCTCGCCGGTGGCACTGTCCTGCCTGCCTCCGACGTCTACGCGCTCGGACTGTTGCTCTACCGAACGCTGACCAATGAGCTGCCGTGGTCGGCGGAGACCCCCACGCAGATGTTGACTGCTCACGTATACGTCGATCCAGCACCGCTGCCTGACATCGAGGGAGTGTCACCCGAGGTTCACCGTCTCCTCGACCGTTGCCTCGCTAGGGATCCCGCGGATCGGCCGGACGCCGCAGAGGTGGCGGCGGCCCTGCACGGTTTGACCGATGACGCCGAGCGGCGGGTGGAACAGGCGGCGCAGCGGGTAACCGAGTCGGCACCGACTACCGCCGGTAACCCTGCCAGTCGACGTCGCCGCATCCCACGCGCCGTGTTGATCCCCGTTCTGATGGCGACGGCAGGGACCATTTCGCTCTTGCTCGCCCAGTTCACACCCATCGATGGCGGATCGGGCGGGGTCGCCACACGTCACGGCGCCATCCCGCCCGACGCCACCTTCGATCCGTCTGCCACTGAGCCACCTGCTCCCCGGCAGACTTCTGCGGAGCCCGCACCAGTCTCACGACCGAGCCGCACGCTGGCCGCTCCGGCTGGGCCGGCTCAACCGACCGCCAGAGCCGGGTCCTCGGCCAGCCCTGGCGCTACAACGTCACCCAGTGCCGAGCAGCTGACGAGGCCGTCCAGTGCCGCGCCGGCGCCGACCTCCCCGAAGCCAGGTACACCCCTTCGGGCACTCGGTGGCGTGGTGACTGTGCTCTGCACCGGCGATCAGGCTCGCGTTGTCAACGTCGCTCCTGCCCCCGGCTACAGCATCAGGGATTACAACCCGGGGCCTGTCAAGGAGATCCAGGTGGTGCTGCTGTCCGCAGGCAACAAGAGCGAGATCAAGGCGCGATGCGACGACGGCACACTATTGCCGAAGATAAAGGAGAGCCGTCAGTGAGCGGATGACGCGCGCTCTGAGTGGTCATATTTCACCGACCCGGTCGGGGCGACGCCGACATTGGTCGGCTGGGCCTGGTGGTTGCGCTGGTGCTTGGCCCAGGTGGTAGGTCCAGTAGCGGTCGAAGTCACCGTCGGCGAGCAGCGCGCGGAGTTTCAGGACGGCTTCGGCGTCGGCACTCCGCCCGGCTGTCGACGCGTTCGTCCGACAAATTCGCTACCCGGCGAACGGGGCGCAGTGATACACCACCGAGGTGCAAAACATGTTGGAATTCCCCGAGGTCCTACGGTTGATCGAAGGCCGCTCGGCCGCGTTCCGCGCCGCGATCGCGTCCGCCCCCGACCTTGACGTCCAGGTCCCGACCTGCCCGGACTGGACGCTGCTCGAACTGGCGCAGCACCTCGGCGACGGCCGCCGCCGCCAGGCCGCCATCATCGCGGCGGGCCCGGGCGCTGAGCCCCCGGCGAGGACCGACCCGAAGGGCGCCCCGACCGCACCCCGCGACCGCGAAGCCCTCGACGCCTGGCTCGCCGAGTCGACCGAGCTCATGCTCGACGCGATGCGCGAGGCCGGCCCGGACCGCGGCTGCTGGACCTGGTGGGGCCGCTCGCAGGCCCCGGGAACCAGCGGAGCCGTGGCCCGGCACCAGATCCAGGAGATGGCCGTCCACACCTATGACGCCCAGCTCACCCAGGGGGCCGCACAGCCGCTGCCGACGGACGTCGCGGTCGAGGGCGTCGATGAGTTCCTGACGACCGTCTCGGCGACGACCGTCCCCTGGCCGTTCAAGCCGGCGACCATCGACCTGCACACGACCGAGGGCCGCTCCTGGCGCCTGACCCTCAACGCCGACGGCGTCCGTTGCGACGACTTAGCCGCCGACGCGGAGCCGGGGGACATGGCGATGCGAGGCGCAGCGAGAGACCTGGTCCTCTACTTCTACGAGCGCGTCACGCTCGACGGCCTGGAGACCAACGGCGACACCGAGCCGATGGAGCAGCTCGCAGACTGGGACCCGACCGCGTAAGACGCGCTCTTGTGACGCATCTGTCGGTGCTACCCCGGCGCACGATCCGTTGTATCTGCCGGCTCTCCTGGTCGGTCAGCCTCCTGATCTTGACCGGCTCCGCCACCATGCCCCCAAACTCGCCGGATCGGAGGGCACACACGATCACTGACGCCTTCGGGTACGCCGAAGACCTCACCGGGCGGGCAACGATGCGCCACCAGATCCGCCTGGATGTACGTGCGACAACGTTCGCCCAGGTGAACGGGCCACTTGGTCCCGAAGTGCAGGTGGGTGGAAGATAGCTGAATGCGTGTGCGGAGCCGCAACAACGTGGTGTTGGCCGGTCGTGAGGATGGGCCTACCGTTGTGTTCGCCCACGGTTTCGGCTGCGATCAGCACATGTGGCAGCCCGTGGCGGCCGAAATCGGACAATGGGCTCAGGTGGTGTTGTTCGACCACGTCGGATCAGGCAAGGCTGATCCGACGGCCTGGAACGCCGACCGGTATGCCTCCCTGGATAGCTACGCCGATGACGTGCTGAGCATTTGTCAGGAGTTCGACCTTCAGCAGCCGATTTTCGTCGGGCACTCGGTCAGTTCGAGCATCGGAGTGCTCGCGGCAAACCGCGAACCGGATCGCTTCGCCGCGCTTGTCCTGGTTACCCCGTCGCCGTGCTACATCGATGACGGGGACTACCGAGGCGGTTTCACGCGCGATGACATCGACGATCTACTCGAGTCGCTCGACAGCAACTACCTCGGTTGGTCGTCGAGCATGGCACCGCTGATCATGGGCAACCCGGAGCGGCCGGAACTGGGTGAAGAGCTGACGGCCAGCTTCTGCCGGACCGATCCCGCGATGGCCCAGGTGTTTGCCCGCGCCACGTTCCTGTCTGACAACCGTGCCGACCTCGCCGCGGTGAGCGTTCCCACCCTGATTCTGCAATGCGCCCAGGACGCCATCGCACCGCCCGAAGTCGGTGCCTTCGTGCACGCGCAGATCGCCGGAAGTCGCCTCGTCACATTGGATGCCACCGGACACTGCCCGCAGTTGAGCGCGCCGGAGGCCACGGCCGCGGCGATCACCTCGTTCATCAGGACCGCCTACCGATGACCGGCGGTGACAGAATTGCCCGGCCGAGCGAGCTGGGGCTCCCTGCGTTACTTGAGGACAACCTCGAAGACCTGTACGAGGATGCACCCTGCGGAAACCTGTCCACCCTCCTGGACGGCACCATTGCGAAGATCAATACCACGCTGCTGACATGGCTCGGCTACAGCCGCGACGAGCTCGTTGGCCGACGCCGCTTCAGCGACCTCCTCACGGGCGGGGGCCGCATCTACCACGAAACTCACTTCGCACCGATGCTGGCGATGGAGGGCGAGATCGCCGGCGTCTCCCTCGAACTTCGCTCCAAGGACGGCTCTCGTATGCCGGTCCTCGTCACGTCTATCGTCAAGGCCGGCCGCGACGGTCGACCTCACAGCATCCGGACAGCCGTCTTCGACGCCAGAGTGCGCCGCGCCTACGAACGAGAACTCCTCAGCGCCCGCAAAGTCGCCGAGCGTGAGGACGAGCGGCTACGGCAACTCGTCAGCAAACTGCAACGCAGTCTCCTCCCAGCCGTGCTGCAGACCCCGCCTGGCCTGGAAAGTGCCGCGTACTACCGGGCGGCCTCCACCGACGAGGTCGGCGGCGACTTCTACGACCTGTTCCCCCTCGACGATGGCCGCTGGGGGTTCTTTCTCGGCGATGTCAGCGGCAAAGGCGTCGAAGCGGCCGCCGTGACCGCCCTGGCCCGCTACACGCTGCGTGCCGCGACTGTCTACAACCCCGACCCTGCCTCCGCGCTGCACAACCTCAACACCGTGCTCTGGCAGGAATATCGCGAGGACGCGCGCTACTGCACCGTCGTGTTCGGCATTCTCACACCCACACCGGCCGTCGGCGGATTCACCGCGGTCATCGCCAGCGGCGGGCACCCCGAACCACTGCTGCTGCGAGCTGACGGCTCCGTCTACTACCACCGCACGAAGGGCCGCATCGTGGGGGCATTCCCGACCTCCCAATACACCAACACAGCCGTCACACTGAGCCCCGGCGACACGTTGCTCCTCTACAGCGACGGGCTGACCGAGGCCCGCCCCGCCAACAGCGAGAGCGCCGATGGCCGTTACGGAACAGCAGCCCTCGCCCGCTTCGGCGCCCATCTCGCACCCACCAACGCCGCCGACGCCGTCATCGCCGTCACCGATCTACTCGATACGTTCGGAGCCGGGCTCACCGACGACACCGCTGTCATGGCCATCAGCGCCCCACTCAGCCGACCCTGAACACCCGCCATCCGAGCGCGGTGGCGGCGGCGCCGACAGTGTGCTGGTCAAGAGGTGACCATGTCCCGCACCAACTCCGGGCCGACCAGGTGATCGGCGGCGCGGCGAGGGTCGCCGTCGAGTTGGGCCAGGGGCGTCACGCTGGGAGAGGCACCGCGGCGCGTCAACGGCAGGTCATGCTCCTCGAGGAACTTGAGGTGTTCGACCTCGCCTCCGATGGCCGCCTTGGTCCAACGCCACCAGGTCAGCCCGCGTAAGACGATCTCGGCGGTGCGCTCGGTGCAGAGCCGCCCGGACCGCGTGACCGGATCCCGCCTCGATGGCATGCCGCCATGATCCAGAACCTGCGCGGACGCGGTTTCAGTCGTTGCCGGTTCGGGTCGATCCGGCCCCGACTGTCCGCAGGTGTGCCAGCCCCTGGGCCCAGGACTGGATCAGGGTGGTTTCGTGGTACGCGATGCCATGTTCGGCGCAGAACTGGCGGACCAGTGGCTGGGCGTGGCGCAGGTTCGGCCGGGGCATGCTGGGAAAGAGGTGATGTTCGATCTGGTAGTTGAGCCCACCGAGTAGTGCGTCGAGGAGCCGGCCCCCGCGCACATTGCGCGAGGTGAGGACCTGACGGCGTAGGTAGTCAATGTCATCGGCCCCGGTCAGGATCGGCATCCCCTTGTGGTTCGGGGCGAAGGAGCTGCCCAGGTAGAGGCCGAAGAGCGCCTGATTGACCAGGATGAACACGATCGCCTGCGGAACGCTCAGGACCAGGAACACGACCGCGAGGTAGCCGGCGGAGTGCAGGAAGAGCAGTCCGGCCTCCGCTCGTCGGCGCCTGAGCCCGCTGCGGAAGACGACCGCCCGGACGCTGGCGGCATGCAGATGCAGACCCTCCACCATCAGCAGGGGGAAGAACAGCGCCGCTTGATGCCGAACGAACAGCGCGCGCAGGCCGCGTTGCGTCGCGGCCTGACCCGGGGTGAAGGACAGCGGAGCCACCACGAGGTCGGGGTCGCGGCCCTCGGTGTTGGGATGTGCGTGGTGGCGATTGTGCTTGTCAACCCACCAGCCGTAACTGATCCCGTTCACCAGGTTTGCACAGACAAAGCCGATCACGTCGTTCGCCCGGCGGGATCGGAGGATCTGCCGATGCCCGGCGTCGTGACCGAGAAACGCCAGCTGCGCGAACAGGATTGCGACGCCGGCGGCGGTAGCCGTCTGCCACCACGACGACCCGAGGCGGACGAACACGACGCCCATCAGCGCGAGACCAACCAACACCACCGTCACCCGCACCGCGTAGCGGCGGGGGTGACGGTCGAGGAGACCCGCGCCTCGGACCAGGCGGGACAGGTCGGCGTAATCACTGCCACGATCACTGCGGGCGCCAAGATCTGTTTCACTCACCGTCGCCACTCCTCGTCAGCCACGCCATCAGCTCACCGACCCCGCCGTCAGCCGTGATCGGGGCACGCAGTCATGCGTGGTCCTGCAGAAATCGACAAGCGAACCGCCGCTGATGGCTTCAGTCTTCCTCAACGCCGCCTCTCGCACGCCGAAACCAGCCCACGACGCCCCGCACGCGAGTGAGATTCGCTTCATGCATGTCTGCCGATTAGACGCGCGACTCCGTCAGTCGAGTCCAACAATCAGGACACGGCAGGCACGTCGAATTCAGGGAGCGGTCATGGCACGAAAAAGGAAGTCCACCACGCGGCGAGCACTCATCCTTGCCTTCGCGGCAGGGGCGCTGACCGGAGCGGCGGGCACGCTCACTCTCCGACGTCACCGCCAGGAGGTTGACTTTGCGGCGGGCGACGTCGCCGGCCAGCTCGATGACGGCACTGCTCCCCCACTCGGCGGGCGAATCGGCGCCTCGCCGCAAGGGTCGCCGGTCAACCTGTCCGCGGTGCCGCGCAGCTGACCCCGGCAGGTCACCAACGCCGGCGGCACCTGGAGGCGGTACGCGGCCGACGACCACACCACCCTGACTCGCGTCAGGTGTTGGGGCCCGTCATGGCCGGACGGTTGAAGGTTGCTCTGTTGGAGTCCGGGACCTTGGAGCGGGCCGGCTCGTTGGCTGTCCTCTAGATGGGTGGGAGCCGGGCGGGCGTTTCCGGTCATCGGGTCGGCTGCGGCCGCGGGTCGGCGAGGTGTTTGGTGATGCGGAGCAGCACTTGATCCGGTGGCCCGGCGACGAAGGCCGCCGTGTCGGCAAGTGCGGCGATCAAGGGCAGTCCACGGCCGCCGACGGTGAGCGGGGCGGGGAGGTCGACGTCGAGCCGCCCAGCGCCGTTGGGACTGATGCCGCGGTTGCTGACCTCGAGCAGGCACACTTGATCATCGATGATGATGGTGATGTCGACGGTGCTGTCGAGATCCGCGTGCATCACCGCGTTGGCGCATGCCTCGGTGATCAGCACGGCGAGGTGGCCACGAGAGTCCTCGGTGGCGTCGGTGAGGCTCAGCAGGGTGGCGAGTGTATGGCGGGCTCGGGTCACCGAGGTCGGCTGCCGCGGGAGCGACAGCGTCATGGTCACGCGCATCGCGCAGTTTCCTCCTCGGCCCGTACGCCACCGCGCCGGACTGAAGCGGAACGCACCGGTTGTGGTCAGCCTTACCCGGGGCTGCTGAGCTGAAACGGTCAGGGTGTCGGCTCGACGTACCCCGGCCGGCGGCGGTCCGCCCGCCCGGCAGAATAGGGTATGCGGGGATCAACGGCGTGGGGAGTGTGTCGTGGACTTGCTGTTGTCGGCCCGACCGGGCCGGGGTTGCACCGTGCTCGAGGTGCGCGGCGAGCTGGACATGGCGACGTCTCCGCAGTTGCGCGAGGATCTGCAACGGTTGGTTGACGCCGGTGAACATCAGGTAGTGGTGGACCTGGCCGGGGTGGGTTTCATGGATTCCAGCGCACTGGGTGCGCTGGTGGTGATGTTCAAGGCGATGCGTGCCGTCGACGGCCGGTTGTGCCTCGCCGCGGTGCAGCCCGCCGTGCGCAGCGTGCTGACGGTCACATCAGTGGATCGCGCTATCGACGTGTATGACAGCGTGCAGGCCGCTGAAGCAAGTGTGCCGTCCACGGATGACGCGACAGGCCGGTAGTCAGTCAGGCAGCGCGGTGCTGGCACGCGCCTGGTCGGCGCCGGCGCTGCTCCGCCGGTCCTCGCTGTGCCCGCCGTGCCAGTCCAGGATGAACAGCGTGGCATCGTCGGCCAGAGTCGGTCCGCTGACCTCGAGCGCGGCGTCGGCCAAGGCCCGGACAGCCTCGCGCGGGTGCAAATGAGCAATCGCCCGCAGCATGTTTGGTAGATCCAGGTTGGCGGCGTTGCGCTCCCGCATGCCATCGGTGAGCACCACCAGACGGTCGCCGGGTCGCAGCGCGATCTCGCCGGCGCGGTAACCGGTTCCGGCGAACATACCCAGGGGAAAGTTGGCCGGTAACGGCAACGCCCGGATGTCCCCGTCGCGCACCAGCAGCGGCGGCACGTGCCCGGCGTTGAGCAGCGCGCACACTCCGGTACGCAGGTCGAGACGGCCGAGGATCGCGGTGATGTAACTGCCGGGCACCGCGGCGTTTGCGGCCACGTCGGCATCCGCAGCGTCGGCCTGTGCTACCAGACCAACCGCGCGGCGGCGGCTGTTGCGCAGGCTGCCCACGCCCAGGGTGGCAGTCAGCGCGCTGGCCACCCCGTGGCCCATCGCGTCGGTGACGCTGAAATGCAGCACGTCGCGGGCAAGGCTGTAATCGAAGGTGTCCCCGCCGACGCTGGCGGCGGGCTCAAGCCAGCCGGACAGGGTGAACGCACTACTCTCACAGGTGAACGAGGCGGGCAGCAGGCGGCGCTGGATCTCGCCGGACAGGGTGAACGGGGTCGTGCGTTGCCCCCACTCGAACAGGTCGGTGTATCGCCGGTTGGCGATCACCACGAACGCCAACGCGTGCGCCGTGCGGGCGATCTCCTGCAACGTCGGCGGGGCGGGTTCGTCAGGCAGCGTCATCTCAAGCAGACCGATAGCCTCACCACGGTCGGTCACCGGCGCCAACACCGTCCATCCGTCAGGCTGCGCGAGGACCTGCGCCGTCTGGCTGCGTAGCGCCTGCTCGGCGGGGCCGCCATCGAACGGCATCACCGTGGCAACCTCGTCACCGTCCCGGCGGCCGTCACCGGCACCGGCACCCTCGAGCGGCACATGGGCCAACCGGACCAGCGCCCGACCGCTGAGGTCCGCGATCAAGAACGCGACGCTACGCGCCCCCAGCGCCGCACCGAGTTCGCGGGTGACCGCCTCGACCGCCTCGACCGGCGAGGCGTTCTCCGCCGCATCCAACATCTGCGCCATGATCCGCCCTCGACTGCTCTGCACTGACAGAGCCTACGAGACCCGCCGGCCAGCGCCGAGCACGAGGACCGTCACCGCCGCGGCGGACCGGCACCCAGCCGGATCATGCTGCCGCACCGGGTAAAACCAAGATCCCCAACAGGGTCGAGCTCAGGGCAGCGCAGTGACGAGTTCTGCTGGCAGAGTGCGGAGTTGGGTGTCCTTGCTGGGCGGTATGCCGAACATGCGGCGGTATTCACGGCTGAACTGGGAGGGGCTGTCGTAGCCGACGCTCAGGCCCACCCCGGTGATGTCTGTAGGGCGGCTGGCGAGCAGGAGCCGTGCTTCTTGCAGGCGGATGCGTTTTTGGAACTGGATGGGGCTCATCCCTGTGACGGTTTGAAAGTTGCGGTGGAACGCGGAAACACTCATGCCGGCGAGATCCGCCAGGTCCTCCACCCGGAAGGCCGTGGCGTAGTTCTCCCGGATCTGACGCACGGCGCGGTTGATGTGAGCCAGTCCGCTGTCGGCGAGACCGAGCTGGCGGATGGCGGCTCCCTGATCACCGCGCAGGAGATGCCAGAGGATCTCCCGCTTGACCATGGGAGCGAGGATCTTGCGATCTGCGGGCTGCTCCAGCAGCCGCAGCAGGCGCACGATGGCGTCCAGCAGTGAAGGCGAGGCCGTGGAGACGGCAATGCCAGGTGGTGCCGTGCGTGGGGTGGCCGGTAGGTCTCGAGGGTCGGCTTCCAGGAGGAGTTCGGCAAGGGCTGAGGGAGCGAGAGTCATGCCGAAGCCGAGGGTGGGCTGCCCGGTGTCCAGGACATGGCCGGTGACGGGGAGGTCGGCAGAGGCGATCAGGTACTCGCCGGGCCCATACTCGTAGAGGCGCTCGCCCAGGGCGAGGCGTTTGCCGCCCTGGGCGATGACTGCGAGCACGGTCCCGGACATCCCGGCCGCCGAAGCATTCGGATGAGTGAACTTGCATACCCGGATGCCGTCGATCGCCGTGCTCATGTCGGGCCGCGCATGCCGGTTAAGAAGCTCACGCATCTCGTCCAGGGCAGACATGAATCCATCCTTGCACGAACCTCCACACGGGGTCGCTAATCGGGCAGGATTGAGCACATGATTCCGCAGCTGTCCCCACCAGTCAGGGCGCCTATGGGCGGCTGTCTTGACCCGGTCGCGGAGTGAGCCGTGGGCGGCGTGCGTGGATGGAAGGGGCTTGCCGTGGTTCACAGCTCACCGCTCGGAGCAGGAGTAGTTCAGAGGTTCTGGCCCCCGGAGACTTCGATGTCCTGGGCGGTGATCCACCGGCCTTCCTCGGAAACCAACATGGCGATGACCATGCCGATGTCGTCGGGCTCACCCACGCGGCCGAGAGTGAAGGTCTTCGCCAGTTCCGGGATGATCTGCGGGTTCTTGCTGAACGCGTCGTCGGCGAAGCGGGTGACGGTGGCTCCCGGTGCCACCGAGTTCACGCGGATCCCGCGGTGACCGAACTCCTTGGCCATGTAGCGGGTGAGCACTGCCACGGCGCCCTTGAGAGCCGCGTAGACGGAGTATCCCGGCGCGGTCACCTGGGGCAGCGTGGAGTTGCTGGTCAGGTTGACGATGGCACCGTTGTCGGCGAGGAGCGGCAGCAGGGCCTGGGTGAGGAAGAAGGGCCCCTTGAACAGGCCGTCCGTGAGCCGGTCGAAATCCTCCTCCTGGGTGTCCTCGATCATCGCCATGCCGGCGAATCCGGCGTTGTTGACCAGGTGGTCGAAGGAGTGCCGCTGGAAGGTCTCGCGCAGCACCTCGGCAACGGTCTCCCGGAAGATGGTGAACCCCGCCGTATCGCCGAGATCCAGGTGCAGCGCCACGGCAGTGCCGCCCTGCTGCTCGATCCGCGCGACGGTGTCCTTGGCGCCCTGTTCATTGGAGCTGTAGGTCAGGATGACGCCGGTACCGCGCCGGGCGATCTGCAGGGCGGCGCTCTGGCCGATGCCGGAGCTCGCACCGGTGACGACGGCTACCTTCATGGTGTGCCTCCTGGGCCTGAGGATTCGTCGGAATCCGTGGGGATGTGTCTCTTCCAGGAGACCGCTTTGTCGGGCCCGCGAAAAGAACGATCCTCTTCGCCTCTTGCCCAATCCTCTTGGACTCACGGGGCATAGGCCGTGACTGCCAAGCTCGTCGCCGTGCTCTGCCTGCGCGTGAGCAGGATCGTGCAAGGATCCGCCAGGATGCCCCTAGCAGCCCTCCCGGCGTGACGGTTGACTTGCCCCAACAGCCATTCCCGTCAGGGACGAGTGAGGTAGCCGACCATGACCGACACCGCGGACAGAAGCTACGACGTGGGCGCGGTCAGGCGCGCTCTGGCCATCGGCCCGGGCTCGCCGCGCGAGGCACGCACCATCGACATCACCACCCTGGGCCGGCGCACCGGCCGCCCGAGGCGAATCGAGATCTGGTTCCACCGTGTCGACGGCCGCTGGTACCTCAGCGGGATGCCGGTGCCCCGAAGCTGGCACGCCAACCTGTCGGCACACCCGCACTTCACCCTCCACCTCAAAAACGGCGTCCGGGCGGACCTGCCGGCCACCGCAGTGCCGGTCGAGGATCCCGCGGTGCGCCATCGCGTACTGTCTGCGGTCGTCGCCCTGCAGGACGAGCCCGGTTTGCGCATGCGCGTCACCCAACGCCAGCGCCTGGAGGACTGGCTCAAGCACAGCCCGCTGATCGAGATCGTTTTCGACGACGAACGGCTACGCCCGCCGCTGAGCTGACCACCTGGGCCGGCTCTGGTGGAGCCGGCGCGCCCGTCGGGGGTGACGCTCCTCCACCGCCGGCAGACCCACGGCAGATCAAGCAGGGTGAATCGGTGATTCCGCCCCGCGGATAGCTTCGCGACCGATACATTGCCGGCGTGGACACGCCACTGAGGGAGCCCACCTTCCTGATCCTGACCGCGCTGGCCGGTGAACCGCTGCACGGCTACGCCATCATCGGCGAGGTCGCCACCCTCTCCCAAAGCCGGCTGTCACTGCGCCCCGGCACCCTCTACGGCGCGCTGGACCGCCTCCTCGACGCCGGCCTGGTCGAGGTCCACCGGGAGGACATCGTGGACGGCCGGCTGCGCCGCTACTACCGCCTCTCCCCCGCCGGCGACACCACGCTCAGCGAGGAAACCGATCGACTGCGCCGCAACGTCGAGGCCGCCACGGCCCGACTCCGCGATCGCTCCCGCTCCTCTCGGGCTGTTCCCCGGACCGTCGGAGGGATGGCATGAGGGAACTCGAGCGCCGCTATCGACGGCTACTCCACGCGTACCCCCTGGGCTACCGGCGGGCCCGCGGCGCAGAGATCGTCGGGACGTACCTCGATCTGGCCGAACCAGGCCGCCGCTGGCCGTCACCGGCCGACGCCGCGGACGTGGTGGCCGGCGGCGTCCGCGAGCGGCTGCGGGCCGCCGGCGCGGCCGACCTCATCCCCGGGGTACGCCTCGCCGCCACCCTCGCGTTCACCACCGCGACCGCCCTCGCCGGCATCTGGACGGCAGCCGAGAAGACCGCTGGTCAGGTGCCCTGGGTTGTGCCGACCTTCGGACCGTTCGCCACCACCGGGATCATCGTCTGGGCAGTCTGGCTGCTGGCGGCCGTCGTGCATTCCCTCGCCCCGCTCCGGTGGACCCGGATGACCATCGGCGTGGCCCTGCTGCTGGGCGCCGCCGCGCTGCCGGTCGGCGCCCTGACCGGCCTACCGCGACCGCCACTGTTCGTGCTGGTACCCCACGCCACGCTCGGCCTTCTGGCACTGGCCATGGCCGCCGACCAGCCACGGTGGCAGCGGCTCGTGCCGCTGGTCGTCGCCCCGCTGGCGACATTGGCCGCAGCTCACGGGATGGTCGAGCGAAATACTCCCTACCGGTCCGGCGAGTGGGGCAACTTCCTGCCCAAGGCCGGCGTCGCGCTGCTGCTGACCGCCATGCTCACCGCCGCGATCCTCGCCCTGCGCCACGACACCCGAGGACTCTGGGCCCTGCTGACACTGCTCACCCCGATCGGGCTGCTCGGCCTGTATCCGTTGAGCGAGATCACCGCCGACCTCGTCGGCGCCAGCTACCCCGACTTCCAGGTCGCCACCGCAACCGCTGGCATAGTCGTCATCCTCAGCGCGGTGACGCTGACGGCGGCGGTCGCCGCCCGCCGCGAAGCACGACCAGCCAGGTCAGCCACTGTCACCGCCCCGGCAGCGGGAGCCTGTCCCACCTGCGGACGGTGACAGCAGCAGCCGCCTAGGCAGGCGCGTACCGTCGGACATCGTCCGGCCTGGGCACACGGTCGGGATGGCAGACAGGGCGGCGGCGCGAAAGGGTCACCTGATGGCAACCGGGGACGAGGCGTCGGACTCGCGTCTAGGCAGCGGCGGGTTCCTGCGCTGGGTCGAGTTGACCGATGACGACACGGACGAGTCCGGCTATCCGTTCACGCTGCCCGTCGTCGCCGGCCTGCGGGCAGCCGGCCGGTTGGAGCTGGACCCGGCGGTGACGTTCCTGGCCGGTGACAACGGCACCGGCAAGTCGACGCTGATCGAGGCGATCGCGGTAGCGGCCGGGTTCAACCCCGAGGGCGGATCCACCAACTTCCGATTCAGCACGCGGGCCACCGAATCGTCTCTTGGTGAGCACCTACGACTGGTACGCGGCACCAGGAAGCCGCGCACCGGGTTCTTCCTACGGGCCGAGTCGTTCTACAACGTGGCCACCGAGATCGACCGCCTTGGTGTCGCCGACGGCTACGGCGGCACCAGCCTGCACGAACGATCCCACGGCGAGTCGTTCCTCGACCTGGCCACCCACCGCTTCAAGCCCCACGGCCTGTACCTGCTCGACGAACCCGAAGCCGCCCTGTCCGTGCACGGCTGCCTGGCGCTGCTCGCCCACATCCACGACCTCACCCAGGCCGGTGCGCAGTTCGTCATCGCCACCCACTCCCCCATCCTGCTGGCCGCCCCACACGCCCGGATCCTGCAAATCGAAACCGACGGCACCATCAGCCACGTCGACTACGACGACGCACAGCCGGTACTGCTGACCCGATCCTTCCTGGCCAACCCGCGGCGTTACCTGCACCACCTCTTTCACGGCGACAACTGACACCGGCCGGAGCATCCAGGCTCGCAGCTTGCCTAGACGCGGGGGCCCGACGGTCATCGGGACCGGCAGCGACGGCGACGGGACCGGGCTTCGCTCGAGACCGGCCACACCGCCGGGAAGCCAATGCTTCGCTTCGTGGCCTGACCAGACCGGTGACGCCGCCGCCGGGGTGCGGTAGCAAAGCCGCACCCCGGCAGGACACCCATCGGGACCGACCTCACGACCACATTTGTCGAGAGCCTCCGAGCCACCCGGGGCTCCAGATCAGCAACCGAGCCGCTTACTCGAAAGGGCGATGTCGTCGATCCAGAGGTCAAACTCGCCCGGTACCGTGCCGCCCTGGTAAAGCTGCCAGCCGATCTTCACCGTGTCGACCGTCGGTAGGACGAAGGGAACATCGTTGCCACCGTGGTCGCTCGTGGAGGCGGTCAGCTCCGGGTTCGCCACGCCATCGATCCACACCTCGACGCGGTTGTCCGCCGCGTCGAGCTTCCACTCGAAGCACTGCCAGGTGTCCTCAGCGACCGGGGCGGACTCCCGCCAGTTGGTCCAGTCGCCGGTCGGACCGCCATCGGCACCGACCCCCCAGAAGGTTCCGGGGACCGTGGGCGCGTACTGACCACCGACCGGACGGACGACCTCCGCACTGCCGGTGCCGGTCGCTTCCACCAACGTGAAGTGCGCCCAGTCCGGGGCCGTGGGGAAGGCATCGACGCGCAGACGCATCCGACCGTAGAAGCGGTTGCCCGGCGCGGCGAAGTCGTCGACGCGTAGGAAGGCGCGCCCATTGTCAACAGTGTGGATGTGCAGCACCTGGTTGCCACGGCGGGCACGTTCGACGGTGAGCGTGCCGTGACGGGTGTCGACGCCCCAGTTCAACGTGTTGGGCCCCCCGGGAGGCAGTCGCTCGAAGTCCTCACAGAAGAGCAGGCCACGGGGGCACGAGGGCGGGGAGGCCCCCGACGCGCCGGCCGGAGCGCTGCCGGCTGCGGCGCCGAGGATCAGGGCGGCGCTGAACACCGCGAGAAAACTGCGCATTGTCATCCTCCAAAACGGCTGGTTCCCCACCAAAGGGGCCGAGCCAGCAGAAACGCTCCGGACATGCGACGCTGAGGTGCTCCCGCTCGCACCGCTGCGGCGCGGTTGCCTCCGCGCTGCGGATCCGAGCTGTTCCGGCACTACCGCATCAACCCGCTCACATTGATGAGCGTCATTATATGCGAAGTGGTTGGCTTCGGTCGGCCGGCAGCCGTTCGACCGTCGAGTCATCCGGCGTTGACTCAGAGCCAGGAAGGCGCAACGCTGTGGAAGCGCTCCCATCGTCGAGCTCCTATTCGAAAGGAATGCTCGTGCGACCCACCACAGCTCTCCTACTCCCGGTCGTGCTCGCCACGGCCCTCGGCGGTCTGGCCCTGCCGGAGCCCGCCCTGGCCGCGGCCGGCCCTGCGCTGGCCGTGGACACCACCGCGGCCCGGCACCAGATCAGCCCGTACATCTACGGCATGAACTTCGCCGACCAGGCCCTCGCCCGCGACCTGCGGCTGCCGGTGCACCGCTACGGCGGCAACGCCACCACCCGCTACAACTTCCGTGCCGACACCACCAACCGCGCGTCGGACTGGTATTTCGAGAACATCCCCAACGACAACCCGAGTCCGAACGACCTCCCGGAGGGCTCGGAGACCGACCGGTTCGTGCAGCAGAACAAGGCCACCGGCGCCGCCACGGTCATGACAATGCCGATGCTCGGCTGGATCGCCAAGGACCGGTCGCGGGCGTGTGGCTTCAGCGTCGCCAAGTACGGCCCCCAGCAGTCCACCGACCCCTGGGCACCGGACTGCGGCAACGGCACTAAGCCGGACGGATCACCGGTCACCGGCAACGATCCGGAGGACACCAGCGTCGCCGTCGGTCCGGAGTACGCCACCGACTTCGTCAACCACCTGAAGGGGCAGTTCGGCGCCGCCGACGACGGCGGGGTCCAGTTCTACAACCTGGACAACGAGCCGGACCTGTGGCACTCCACCCACCGCGACGTCCGCCCGACCGGGCTGGGCTACGACGAGCTACGCGACCGCACCTACGAGTACGCCGCCGCGATCAAGGCCGCCGACCCCGGCGCGAAGACCCTCGGTCCCGTTGGCTGGGGCCTGAACTCGATCTTCTATTCGGGCCTCGACCAGGACACCTGCTCGCGCACCGGCTGCTGGTCGAACCCGCCGGACAAGGCCGCGCACGGCGGCCAGGACCTCGGCCCGTGGTACCTGGACAGGATGCGCGAGTACGAGCAGCAGCACGGCACACGCATCCTCGACTACTTCGACGTGCACCTCTACCCGCAGCAGTCCGGCGTGTTCGGCGACGCGGCCGGCGACGCCGACACCCAGGCGCTGCGACTGCGCTCGACCCGCCAACTCTGGGACCCGACCTACGTGGACGAGAGCTGGATCAACAGTCCGGTCCGATTCATCCCGCGCCTGCGCGAGCTGGTCGACCAGCACTACCCGGGCACGAAGATCGCGATGACCGAGTACAACTGGGGCGGCCACGGGTCGCTCAACGGCGCGCTCGCCCAGGCTGACGTACTCGGCATCTTCGGCCGCGAAGGACTCGACCTGGCCACCCTCTGGACCGCACCCGAGGCCGACCAGCCAGTGGCCAACGCCTTCCGCGTCTACCGCAACTACGACGGCAAGGGCGGCGCGTTCGGCGAAACCTCCGTCCAGGCAACCAGCGCCGACCAGGGCAAGTTGGCCGTGTACGCCGCCGAACGGAACGCCGACAAGGCACTCACCCTGGTCGTAGTCAACAAGACCGGCGACGACCTGACCAGCCCGGTCGTCCTCACCGGCGCCTCCACCAGCACCGCTCAGGTCTACCGCTACAGCGAGGCGGACCTCGCCGGCGTCGTCCGAGAGGCCGACCAGCCGGTCACCGCCACCGGCCTCACGGCCACCTTCCCGGCCAACTCGATCACCCACCTGGTGCTACCGCGCGACACCACGCCCGGCGACACCCAGGCACCGACCGCCCCGGGCAAGCCGACCGCCGGCACGATCACCGGCGACAGCATCGCGCTGGCCTGGACGCCGTCCACCGACGACACCGCCGTCACCGGCTACGACGTGCACCGGGTCGACACCACCGGCACCGTGAAGGTGGGCAACGCCACCGGCACCACGTACACCGTGACCGGGCTGACGCCGGACACCCCGTACACCTTCGTGGTAACCGCCCGCGACGCGGCGGGCAACGTCTCGGCGGCCTCGCCCGGCCTGACCGTGCGGACCGCGCCCACCGCCCCGACCGCCGGCTGCACGGTCGGCTACACGGCGAACAGTTGGCCGGGCGGCTTCACCGCGACCGTGACGATCAAGAACACCGGCACCACCCCGATCGACGGCTGGCAACTCGCCTTCGACTTCCCCACCACCGGCCAGAAGGTCGGCCAGGGCTGGTCGGCCACCTGGAAACAGAACGGAACGAACGTCACCGCAGACAGCATGAGTTGGAACGGCAAACTCGCCCCCGGCGCATCCACCAGCACCGGCTTCAACGGCACGTGGAGCGGCACCAATCCGGTGCCAACCGCCTTCAACCTCAACGGTCAACGCTGCGGGTGACCTGAGAGGGCGGTCCGCAGTTACTTGATCTGATCTATCACCGATCGGGAAACCACCGCACGCCAGGATGCCGACCGGCTACGCGCGCAGATCACCGAGCTGACCTGTGAACTCGCCCGCGTCGACGGCGAACTGGCCGACCTGGCAACCACCCGCACCACCCTGCGCACCCTCGCCGCCGCCGAGTTCACCGCCGACGACCCGACCATCGCCAGCGCCCCCTACCAGCAGATCCTGCACATCCTCGCCACCGCGCCCACCGGCGTGCGCGCCCCGAGCGACCACGCGCTGCAACAAAGCGGAGCACGCTCAGTTGGCGCGATCAGGAAGGAGGCCCTCCAGAGCAAGCCGGCGGTTGCCGATGACGCCTTCGCAGATCTCGGCCTCGATTCTGGCGGAGAACGGATTCTCATGACGCAGATCGTCGGGAACGACAGTTTTTGCCGGCTCGACGGGTTCAATCGGCTGTTCGTCGTGGATCATGTTGATCTCCAATAGTCAGGTAGTGGCTTGGATCGTTGCGCCGGCGGCGGCGCCGCCGATCTGGGCGACGCCCCCGGAGTCCTCCGTAGCGTCGGTGCAGATTCAGCCCAGGTGAGTTTCGTCGGTGCCTGTCTCATGCGGTTCCATGCGGGTGTTCGTCCAGACGATCAGCGACGCGATCAGCAGGAGGAACGAGCCGACCAGGAAGGCGTGGGTGACTCCTTCGGTGAAGGTGGCCTGCAACAGCGCCCGCTGTACGCCCCCGGGGTCGCCAGGAAGCGCTGTGGTGATCGGCTCGATCACCTGCTCGTTGCGCTGCCCGGCGAAGTGCAGAGACACCGTGCTGAGCACGGCGAGGCCGACTGATCCGCCGAGTTGTTGTGCGGCGTTGAACAGGCCGGAGCCGACGCCGGTGTCCTCCGGTGCCACCCGGTGCAGCGAGGCCGGGGTGAGGCCGGCCAGCACCATGCCCATACCGACGGCCATGGTGATCAGGTACGGGAACACCTGGCCCCAGTAGCTGACGTCCTCGCCGACCGTGGGGCCGCCGGTGGCGGCCAGCACGGCGGCGGCGGGGCTGTCGTCCACCGAGAGCTGCGAGAACATCACCATCGAGAAGGCGGCTAGCAGGCTGCCGATGCCGGCGATGATCCGTGGCTGGACGCGCGCCATCGCCTTGCCTGCCATGGTCGCCGCCACCACGATCCCAAGCGCGAACGGCAGGAAGGCGACGCCGGTTCGCAGCGGCGAGTAGCCGAGGATCTGCTGAACGAACAGGGTCAGGAAGTAGAACATGGCGAACATCGAAGCCATGGCCAGCGTCAGAGCCAGGTAGCCACCGGCCCGGACCCGGTTGCGGAAGATCCGCAGCGGCAACAGCGGGTGGGCTGCGCGCCGCTCGATCAGCACGAAGATGACGAGCATGGCCGCGCTGACGGCCAGGGTCGCGATCGTCGCCGAGTCGTTCCAGCCATGCCCCTCACCGGGCCTGGTGAGCCCGTAGACCAGACCGACGATGCCCAGCGAGCCGGTGAAGGTACCCGCAACGTCGACGAACCCGGGCCGGCGAGGCGACTCACGCAGCAGCTTCGGGGCCAGCGCGGCGACCGCCAGCGCGATCGGGACGTTCAGCAGGAACGTCAGGCGCCAGCCGTCCAGCTCGATGCCGACGAAGCTGTCCATGCTGGTCAGCCAGCCGCCGATGATCAAGCCGATCCCGGCGCCGGCGCCGGACATCGCGGCGTAGACGCCAAAGGCGCGGTTGCGCGCCGCGCCCAGCGGGAAGGTCGTAGTGACCAGGGCCAGGGCGGCGGGAGCGATGAGCGCGGCGCTGCTTCCCTGCAGGATGCGCACGGCGAGCAGGAGTGGCCCGTTCGCGGCGAGACCGCCGAGCACCGATGCGACGGCGAAGCCCACCATGCCGGTCACGAGCATCCGCCGATAGCCGAACATGTCACCGAGCCGGCCACCGAGCAGGAGCAGCCCACCGAAGAACAGCGCGTAGCCGATGGTGAGCCAGGTGAGACTGGCGCCGGACATGTCGAGGTCCGCGCCGATGAAGGGCAGCGCGATGGTGACGATCGAGCCGTCCAGCACGATCAGCAGCTGGGTGACCGAGATGAGCGCGAGCGCCCAGCCAAGGTGCCGTGTCGCCGGCACCTGCGGCGCCTCGGCGACCTCAGTGGGGTTCGTGTTGGCCATGGTTCCTTCCTTATGGTGTCTGTCGGACAGTGCCCGGCGCGTGGCGGCCAGAGCCGCCGCCTGCGCGCTGGGCAAGCCCCGGCTTCGGGCCGGGCTGCCGTGCCGGCCTCGGTCAGTTGCTGGTCGTGCTGGTCACGAGGTACCTGCGCTCGCACGGCGATGGCGCTCGACCGCCGCGCGGGCGTCCTCCGCGACGAGGTCGGCGTTGAGGTGCTGTCCGGCAGTCGCTCCGGCGGCCGCGGCCGCCCCGACCTGAGCGGTCAGGTCGGTGACGTTTCCGGCCAGCCACACTCCGGGCACCTGGCTACGGCCGAACTGGTCGGCGGGCAGGTGATGCCCCATACCGCTGGGGTGTTCCACGGCGTGCAGCCCGAGTTCGCTGAGGAAGCCGGCGCGCGCTTCCATCCGCGTCGCGACCGCGATGACCTCGCGTGGCACCACACGGCCGTCGGCCATCCGCAGCCCGGTCAGATCCCCATCGGCGGCCTCGGCGGCGGCCACCTCCCCGGTCACCACGGCGATGCCGAGGGCGGCGAACTGCTCCTGCTGCTCCTCGGTGAGCTCGCTGCGGTGGGTGAAGTAGACCAGGTCGTCGCTGAGCTGGCGGAACAACAGGGCGTGGTGCACCGACGGCACGCCGGTGGCCAGGATGCCGATGGGCCGTCCGCGTACCTCGTAGCCGTGGCAGTAGGGGCAGTGCACGACGTCGTGCCCCCATTGCTGTGCCAGCCCGGCCACGTCGGGAAGCACGTCGACCAGGCCGGTCGCGATCAGCAAACGACGCGCCCGCAACTGCGTTCCGTCGGCGAGCGTGACGACGAACCTGTCGTCGTCACGACGGGCACCACTGACCTCTCCAGGGAGAATCTCCCCGCCGTAGCTGCGGACCTCGTCGCGGCCCGCCGCCAGCAACTCGGCAGGCGGAGTGCCCTCCCTGGCGAGCAGGCCGTGAACCCCGTCAGCGGGTGCGTTGCGCGGCTGACCTGCGTCGATGACGACAACCGAGCGCAGGGATCGGGCGAGAATCAACGCTCCGCTCAGCCCGGCGGCACCACCACCGATGATCACAACATCAACCGCTCGCGCGGTCCGTTCTCCGTAGTTCTTCACGTCGATCACCTCCGGGCACGACAGTGCGCCGCAACCGGCAGAACGACAACTTCCTTCCCAGTTATGGCAACATCGGGGGATGCCCGATGACATGGAAGAGGCCATCGCCGCTGCCGGCCCTCGACTGCAACAGCTGCGGCGCAGCCACCGCCTCACCCTCACCGACGTGGCGGAAAGAACCGGCATCTCGAAGAGCACCCTGTCGCGGCTGGAATCGGGCCAACGACGTGCCAGCCTCGAACTGCTGCTCCCGCTCGCGAAGATCTACCAGGTCACGCTGGACGACCTCGTCAACGCCCCCGCGAGCGGCGACCCGCGGATCAACCTCCGTCCGGTCAGGCGCGACGGGGCGACCCTGCTGCCGCTCACGCGCCGACCAGGCGGCATCCAGGCCTTCAAGATTGTGATTGAGGCAGGCGGATCGGACACGCCGGACCTCCGCACGCATGAGGGTTACGAGTGGCTCTACGTCCTCAACGGGCGCTTACGCCTCATGCTTGGCGGTCACGACCTCGTCCTCCGGCCCGGCGAGGCCGCCGAGTTCGACACCCGTACACCCCACTGGTTCGGGACACTCGACGGTGAAGGGGCCGAGTTCCTCAGCCTTTTCGGCCAGCAAGGTGAGCAGGTCCACTTCCGCGCCAGGCCAAAGACGCTACGACACGAGGACAGCGCCGGCTAACGGATGAAGGCCAGCTTTCGGCCACGACGTGCCGCCACCCGCCAGACGCCGCGTTGCTTGTCGACGTAGGCGGAGGTTGTCATGATCCGTCCGTGACACAACTCTTGGCACGGACGGCGGTGCCGTCGCCGTCCGTAGCTCGGCGAGGCGGTGCGGCTCATGATTCCCCGTCGTAGGACCCGACGAGTGTCGAGCCGTTCCGGGTGCACGCCAGCCCTGAGGAGCTGGAGGACCTTCGCGCGCGCCTACGCGCGACGCGCTGGCCGGACGGGCGTCGAAGTACCGTCCGGCTTCGCGCTCTTCCCCGGCGACACGCTCCACCCGCCGCGCGCCTGGCTCGAGCGCACGGCCAACGTCGTGCGCATCACCGAGCTCGACAGGGGTGGCCACTTCGCGCCCTTCGAGGAGCCCCACCTGTACGCGCAGGAGCTGCGCGAATTCTTCCGGCTCTACCGTTCGGTCGGCCGGACCTGACCAGGCCCGCGTGGGCTACCACCGAAGACGCAGCTGTTGACGGTCAACTGACGACGCAGACTCTGAGAGACTCCTACCCCCTACGGAGCAGGCCGGAGGGGCCCGGGGCGCAGCGGCACCCCGGCCCCCTCACTCTCGAGCGGCGGTCCGGGCCAATCCCGCGACAGGACGGCTCAGAACCGAGCGTGGAACGCGGCAGCGGGAAGTCCGAGCGCCGTTCGATGCCGTTTGACACAGGTCAAAGGCCGTTCAGGGCACGCCGCTGCTCCCAAGCTGCTCCCCCAAACCGGGCTCGCAGCGGGCCGCCGACCGATCGTCGACAGCCGGCCCAGTGCGTGCGACTGGGCGCATTTGCCGCGCGTTCTCGCCGAGCAAACGTGAGTACGCCGACTCATGCCCGGCCGAGTTGAGCCATCCAGGCTGGACCGCATGACGTCTGAAGCAGTCGGCACAGGTCGACGGGGTGTCCCGATCGTTGGTCTCCTGGCCCTGGTCTGGGTCTGCGGACTGATCGCGGCAGCCATGTGGTGGGTGGGCATCGGCCTGGAGCAGTGGAGCGTCAGCTACGGCGACCGTCCCGCCGAGTTCGAGGACCTCAAACGTCAGGCGAGCGTGGCCCTACTGGTCGCCGCGATGGTGGCGACCGCCGGGCCGCTCCTCATCGCGCTCGTCGCGTACCAACTGCGACGGGCACGCACCGCAGTCGTCTTCCTGGTGCTGACCGCCGTGATCGCCGTGCCCGCCGTACCGATCGCTGTCCTCGCCGGCCGGGACCTGGATCCGGCGCCGGCAGCGACGACGCCCGGTCCGCCGGGGCACTGCGTGGAACACAGCGGCGGTGACACCCGCTGCCCGGGCGGCTGACCGAACCGGTCCGTCTCCACAGTGGATGGCATTCGAGGCCGTGACCGGAATTGAACCGGCGTGCGCGGTTTTGCAGACCGCTCCCTGACCACTCGGGCACACGACCAGGCAGAAGCGCCCGCGGAGGGAATCGAACCCCCGACACCCAGCTCCGGAAGCTGGTGCTCTATCCCCTGAGCTACGCGGGCATGCGTGGGAGTGGAGAGATTCGAACTCCCTGAGCGCGAACGCACCGGGGTTACAGCCCGGCCCACCTCACCATCGGTGGCGCACTCCCTTGGGGTGACTGGAGGGTGCTGACCCCTCGTCCTCCGGTGCCACAAACCGGCGCTCTACCGCTGAGCTACAGCCACAACTACGGCCCGAAGGCCAGTGCCCGCACCTGGACTCGAACCAGGGCAACCCGCTGTGTGGGAGCGGTGCTCTGCCACTGAGCTACACGGGCTTGGCTCCCCTGCCTGGACTCGAACCAAGATCAGCCGATTAACAGTCGGCCGCTCTACCTTTGAGCTACAGGGGAATGGCAGCGCGGACGGGACTCGAACCCGCAACGTGTCCCGGGTGAAAGCCGGGCGACTCTTCCATTCGTCCACCGCGCCAGGTGGTGCGTGCCGCGAGCTGGGATCGAACCAGCGACCTACGCCTTGTCGAGACGTTGCTCTCCCGCTGAGCTACCGCGACGGGAGCGGGACCGGGATTCGAACCCGGGTTCTCCGGCTTATGAGGCCGGCGAGGACGACCGAACTCCTCTACCCCGCAGTGGGCCGCCGGGGACTCGAACCCCGAACCTACGTATTAAAAGTACGCAGCTCTACGCCATTGAGCTAGCGGCCCGAATTAGACGTCCCCCGGGCAGGACTCGAACCTGCGACGACCCGGTTTAGGAAACCAGCGCTCTATCCGTTGAGCTACCGGGGGAATTGGTACGCCGTGCAGGCATCGAACCTGCGACATTCCGATTAAGAGTCGGAAGCTCTACCAACTGAGCTAACGGCGCATGGCGGAGGGAAGGAGGGTCGAACTCCTACGGGCTTGCACCCCAACCGTTTTCGAGACGGTGGCCGTCGCCATCTGTCGGCTGGCCCCTCCGTGAGTCGGGTACGAGGGAAATTGAACTCCCGGCCTCCGCGTCCCGAACGCGGCGCTCTCCCAAGCTGAGCTAGTACCCGTTGAGTCGGGATAGCCGGATTCGAACCGACGACTTCTTGGCCCCCAGCCAAGCGCTCTACCAACCTGAGCTATATCCCGAAAGAGCCCCCGACTGGAATCGAACCAGCGACCTCGACGTTCGTAGCGTCGCGCTCTTTCCAACTGAGCTACGGGGGCATGTGCTGCGGCGAGGGAAGCCGGCCGGTACGCCGGGTTCTGTCCCACCCCGGCGACCCGGTGGTGGGGGCGACCATCCATCTCGGCCTACCGTCGCCGGCAGGCTCTAGCGGCCAACCCGCACGCAGCAGGCGGGCCGCCCGCGTGCTGTTCGGCCTTGCTCCGGGTGGGGTTTACCATGCCACCCCCGTCACCGGGAGCGCGGTGGGCCCCCACCGTTTCACCCTTACCGGCGGTGGTGCTGCCGGCGGTCTGTTCTCTGTGGCATGTTCCGCGGCTTTCGCCGGGTTCCCGTTAGGAACCACCCTGCCCTGCGGAGCCCGGACGTTCCTCGACGGACCTGGTGGTCCGGCGCGGTCGCCTGGCTGGCATTCTCGCTGCGTGCCGACGGGAGGAATCGAACCTCCGGCCCCCGAGTTATCAGCTCGGTGCTCTAACCGCTGAGCTACGACGGCTTGGCGAAGGGTGAGAGATTCGAACTCCCGGCGGTGTGACCCGCTCCGCGCTAGCAACGCGGCGCCATCGACCAGACTCGGCCAACCCTTCATGCGCGCTGACGACGGGACTTGAACCCGCGATCCCCTCGCTGACAACGAGGTGCCTTAGCCGCTTGGCCACGCCAGCATGGTCCCGGCCGGCGGCCGGGGAGTGGAGACGGGCGGAATCGAACCGCCGACCTCTGCATTGCGAAAGCAGCGCTCTACCAACTGAGCTACGACCCCAAGATGTTGCTGCGTGCGCTCGGGGAGAGTCGAACTCCCATGCCTTTCGGCACACGGGCCTGCCCGAGCACTGCTACGCCACCTTGTATGTGACGTACTTTCGATCGAGGGTCAGCGACCCAGCGCCGCCCGTAGCGGCGAGCGGGACGAGGTAACTTTCGCCTGCCCCGGTGATGATGAAGAACAGGTCGACCTCGTCGGGGCTGTAGACCGCGTTACCCCGGCGGCCGTTAGCGTTTAGCGCCTCGGCCAGCCCGTACTGCTAACGGGCGATCCCCACCACGTAGCGACCCCGAGGGTCCTGGTGAGTCGTGCTCTTGACCTGCACCCGCTTCAGACCGTCATCGGACTCCACGACCAGGTCGTAACGGGTCGGCTCTACAGGGATCGACGGCAGGTATCCCCTTCGCAGGAACCAGGCGATGGCTTCCCCGATAGCGGCGGCCCGAAGCCGGTCGGGCAGTTCGGCTGAAGCGAATGGTACGGCTACATCGGGGACAGCCTGACGAGCGGCGTATGTCTGGTCGCGGCTGCGGGCAATCCCCATGGCCACGACCCGCTTGTAGACGAAGGCCGGATGTTCGCTGAGGGCCGTGGCGATCACACGACAACCCTGGCCGCTCTCGTAGAGCGGTCGGATTTGCGCATCGATCACCGCAACTTCCGCTTGACCCCGTCTGCTGGTAGACGCGCGTGCTGTGGAGTGCGCCCGGAGGGAGTCGAACCCCCACATTCCTCACGGAATACACGGACCTGAGCCGTGCGTGTCTACCAAGTTCCACCACGAGCGCGTGATGTGCGTGCCGACGCCCGGTGTCGAACCGGGGGCCTTCCCGTTATGAGCGGGACGCTCTGACCACCTGAGCTACGTCGGCATGGAGAGCCAGCGACGGGAGTCGAACCCGCTGCCTCCGGATTACGAAACCGGCGCTCGGCCTGGTGAGCTTCGCTGGCGTGGAGCCGGCGACCGGGATCGAACCGGCGCGCGTCGCCTTACACAAGGGCGGTGCTCTGGCCTCTGAGCTACGCCGGCTTGGTGCCCTCGGCGCGATTCGAACGCGCACTGTCCAGGCCCTCGACCTGGTGCCTCCTGCCGTTGGGCTACGAGGGCATCGAGCTGGGAGCAGAGGATTCGAACCTCTACGCGCTGGGTCAGAGCCAGCGATGCTGCCGGTTACATCAGCTCCCATCGCGGCCGGCGGGGTGATGGCCCGCCGGCCGGGTCAGCGCTGCGCCAGCGACCCCCACGCGGGCACGAGCGGCGCGGTGCGGAGCACCATGCCGGCCTCGGCCGGCGTCCGGTCGCCCTTGTGCTGGTTGCACGGCGCGCACGCGCTGACGGTGTTCCGCCAGGTGTTCTGCCCGCCCCGCGAGCGGGGCAGGATGTGGTCCACCGTCGCGGCCGGACCGGAGCAGTAGCCGCACCGCCGGTCGTCGCGGGCGAGGACACCGCCCTTGGACCAGGCGGGGCCCTTCGTGTATCGCCACCGGGTGACGACGTACCGGACGAGCCGGACGACCTTCGGCATGGGGAACACGCCGAGGCGCCGGTCGGGCTCGGCCTCGTGGATCTCGGCGACCCGCCGGCACAGCATCCGGATCGCGTGGGCGACCGTGACCCGGTGGAGCGGGCCGAGGTCGGCGTTGATGACGAGCACAGCGTCCACCAGGTCCCTCCTCTCGGGTCGTGGGTGGTTGGACGAATTGACAGATGATCCGTCAATCAAGAGCGGCTGACCGGATTCGAACCGGCGACCTCCACCTTGGCAAGGTGGCGCGCTACCAACTGCGCTACAACCGCATGGAGCCACCGGCGCGAATTGAACGCGCGGCCTTCCCCGTACCAGGGGGACGCTCTCCCAATCTGAGCTACGGCGGCATGGGTGCCTCTCCCACTGGGCGGGAACGTACCTCTCGCCCCGAGGGCGATTTGGTCCCGCTGGTGCCGGGTCGGCCGGCCGTACGATTCCCGTGGGCATGTCTGCCGCGTTCCATCACGAGCGCATGACGAGCTGGGGGCGGAGGATTCGAACCCCCACGGCCTGAACCAAAATCAGGTGGCCTGCCGGTTAGCCGAGCCCCCAAAGGGTTGTGCCGGGGCAGGTACTCGGGGGCGGTGACCCTCCGCGCTGACTCGGGGAGCTACCCCGCGCCGGCCGTCGACCAGGCTGCGCAACCTGGCCTCTGGTTTCACGGCGTCCGCCGCCCCTGTTTCCCTGCCCCGTCGAGCGGTACCGGGGACTCGAACCCCGCCCTGCTGGGTGGAAGCCAGCGGCTCTACCAGATGAGCTAGTACCGCGAGATCGTGCGTAGGCCATGTCGGGCTCGAACCGACGATCTCCTGGCTGAGAACCAGGTGAGCTTTGCCGACAGCTCCAATGGCCCATTAAGTCGGCAGCGCGCCGTGAGCCTCACCCCGGCGGGTCCCCTGCCGACGTGCCCCCTTTCCTGACTCGAACGGAGTCCTGGGGACTTCACTCCCGTGCGCTACCGGTTACGGCAGGAGGGCTTGAATGCGTGGAGAAGAAGGGATTCGAACCCTCGACCTCCGGTCTGCCGAACCGGCGCTCTCCCATCTGAGCTACGACCCCATGGTCCGGGACCGGGGTGTCGAACCCCGTGTCTCTCGCTCCCAAAGCGAGCGGGTCAGCCGTCTCCCTCGTCCCGGAGGTAGCGCCCCCGGCCGGCCCATACAGGCGCCGGCCGGGGTCTTGCTCATGCCATCCACTGTGAAGTTGAGAATTTGCGACGCCTCCGGCCGCAGCCGGGACGAAAAGCAGGGGCGGCAGGACTCGAACCTGCGACCTTCGGTGTTGGAGACCGGTGCTCTACCAGTTGAGCTACGCCCCTATGAAGTTGTTCCAGTAACGAGAAAGCCGCCCTATCCCTGTCGGGGTGGGCGGCTTCGCAGCTTGCGCTGGCGCTATTCGCGCCGCCACCCCGGCTTCCAGTTCTGCTCACTCGCGCACAGATCGTGGGCTCGTCCAATCGGGAGCAGCACGACACCGCCGCGCGGCATGGACCGCGTGGTTTCGGTGTAGGCGTACTGCAACACGGGGAACTCCTTGGGTTGGTCGGAACGGCCTTGCTCATTAAAGGTAGGCGCTGTGCCGATCCGATGGCAACGGATATTCCGAGCCACCTTCATATGACTCGCAGCCAGCTGTAGCGGGTGTTCGGGTCACTCCTGGGGCGCGATCAGCCGGTCGTCGGTGGTGTCGTGGACCGTGATTGCCTCCACCGGGCACGAGTCGGCGGCGTCGAGGATGACCTCGGCCGGGGCAACGACGTCGGCCAGCGGCGCGGACAGGCCGCCGACCAGGCGGAAGTGCTCGGGCGCGGTACCGGCGCAGATGCTCGTGCCGATGCAGCGGCGCGCGTCCACGTCGATCCGCCACGCGCTGCTCACCAGGCCACCGGCATGCCGAGCAGGCCCCGCACCAGCATGCCCCGCTTCCACTTGAGCTCGGTTTCCGGTACGGCGAGCCGCAATCGAGGCAGGCGAGTCACGAGGGTGGCCACCGCGACCTGCAGCTCCATGCGGGCCAGCTGCGCGCCGACGCAGTGGTGGACGCCGTGCCCGAAGCCCAGGTGCGGGTTCTGCTCGCGGTCGAGATCCAGCCGGTCCGGGTCGGCGAAGACGGTACCGTCCCGATTCGCCGATGACAGTGAGCCGAGAACCGGCTCACCTGCCCGGACCAGCACCCCGCCGACCTCGACGTCCTCCTTGGCGTACCGGGCGAAGGAGGAGCCGACGCCGAGCGGCACGTACCGCAGCAGTTCCTCGACCGCGGCCGGCACCAGCGACAGGTCGGCTCGCAGCCGAGCGAGCTGGTCCGGATTGTGCAGCAGGACGTAGACGAAGTTGGGGATCTGGGTCACCGTGGTTTCGTGGCCGGCCGCGAGCAGCCCTCCGGCCAGCTCCACGAGCTCGGTCTCGCTGAGTCGATCCTGATTCTCGTCGCGGGCCCGCACCAATGCGCCGAGCAGGTCGTCGATCCCCGGCTCGCGGCGGCGCTCGGCGACCAGATCACCGATGTAGCCCCAGAGATTGTTCAGGTACTCCTGGATCGTTTCCATGGGCAGGGAGGTGGTCGAGACGATCGCCTCGGACCAGATGTGGAAGCGGTCGCGGTCGGCGTACGGGACCCCGAGCAGTTCGCAGATCACCTGGATGGGCAGCGGCGTGGCGAAGTGCTCCACCAGGTCCGCCGGAGGACCGAGCCCGACCATGTTGTCGACAAGTGCGTCGGCGATCTCCTGGGTCCGGGGTCGCAGCGCCTCTACCCGACGTGCGGTGAACGCCTTCGCCACCAGCCGGCGCAGCCGAGTGTGATCGGGCGGGTCCAGGGTCAGCATGCCGCTGTACTGCTGGCGCGGGGTGAGTCTGGGCTCGTCGCGCTGGACGGCGGGGGCGCGGCCGAACCGCACGTCGCCGAGGACGGTACGGACGTCTTCGTACCGGGTGGCGAGCCACGCCTCCTCGCCGTAGGGGAGCTTGACCCGGGTCATCGGCTCGTTCTCGCGCAGCTCGCCATAGGTTGGATCGACGACGAGGCGGTCGGGCACGCTGAACGGGTACGGCCGCGCGGGCGGGACGAATCGACTCTCGGTGGTCTGCGCGCTCTCCGTCATCCGGATTCCCTTCGTCGAGAGGGCGTGATCCTCAGGCCGGCACCACGTTCGTAGCGGCGCCTGATTGCCAGCGTCCAAGGCTTGCGATCAGCACACATTGACGCTCAGTAATCTTACGACATCGGATCGTAGCGGGAGACGTCGATGATCGCCATGGAGGCGGGTCGTCCGGAGCACGGGCGTCCCGTAAGGCGTGCATGTAGGCGCGGTCCTGTTCGATCCGTGCGTGCGCTTGGTCAGCCCGGGCGACTGACCGTTGGCCCGGAGACGAGGACATCGACTTTGTCCGCCACGCCCTCCAGCAGACTCAGCCCCGTGAGGTGGTCCTCGACCCGGTCATTGGGGCTGTTGAAAGTCGTCGAGCATCGGAATGAAGATGTCGGACAGCAGGTCGCCAGCCACGAAACCCCGGAGTGCACGAGTGGGAGTGATCAGTGCGAGGCGCGCCCGGCATGGCGACAGGGCTCTCGATGGACACCCGACTGACGGCCGTCCTCAGCCGGGGGATTTCCCAGGCAGGCGGTCAGGAAGTGCAGAAGGCCACGCCAGCGGGACGGGGTCGGTCAGTAGACTTCGATCTTGCCGGTGGAGCGTGGGCTTCCCGGGTCGTTGAAGAAGTACTCGCCGCGAAGCCCGAACGTGTACCGGAACGACTCGCCGGGGGCGAGCCGCACGTCGAAGAGCCCTTCGAAGAACTGCGTCACACCACGGACACCGGTGTTACCCGGATGGTTGATGAAGGTGACGGTCGTGCCGAGCGGCACGCGCAGGTGGGTGGGTGCCATACCCGCCACCGCGAACGACTCGGCGACGCCGATCTCACCGGTCGAGGCGTTGTAGGTCCGTCCGACGACAACCGTGTTCCCGACGACGGCGCCCTCGACCGGGCTCCCGGAAACCGGACGGCGGATCACCGGAGGCGGCGGGGTGGGCGCGGGCGCGACGTTCCCGTTGATCTCGAAGGCCCAGAGGAAGTCGCCACGCGGTGCGGAATTGCCGTACGGGATGCTGGTACCGCCGGCGTACACGGCGAGGTACTCCTTGTTGCCGACGCGGTACATGATCGGGCTGGAGCTGATCGCCGCGCCGGTCTGGAAGCGCCACAGCTCGTGGCCGCTGCGGGCGTTCAGGGCGAGTAGGTTGCCGTCGGGCTGGCCGATGAACAGCAGGTCGCTGGCGGTGGTGAGGATGCCGTTGCCGTGTGCCAGCGAGTACGGCATCCGGCGCTTCCACCTGACCTGGTTGGTGCTGACGTCGACGGCGACGATGCCGCCGGTCTGGTATTCACCCGGGGGTCGCAGACCGTTGCTGCTCTCGGTGAGCGAGTGCGCCGCGGCGACATAGCCGAATCCGGTGTACACCAGGCCGGTGCGGTGGCTGAACGACAGATGCGACCAGTCCGCCCCACCGCCGTGCCCCGGGATCGACAGGATCGGGGTTTCCCAGTGCGGGTCGTACAACGCGCCCTGCACGTAGTTGGGCACCGCCCGGTTGGGGTCGCCCGGCACCGAGGTGCCCAGCGGCTGGTCGACGACCCGCTGTTCGGTCCACGGACCCTGCACCGGGAAGGGCTGGGTCGGCCACGTCTTCTGGCGGGGTTCCTGCGGCACGCGCCGCTCCACGATGCCCAGCGGGGCGGTGCCGTCGACGCGGTCGAGGATGAAGAACATGCCGGACTTGCTGCCGTAGACGACGACCTTGCGTTTCCGTCCGCGGATCCGGACGTCCGCGAGGACAGGTGACATGACGTTGTCCATGTCCCAGATGTCATGGTGAATCGATTGGAAGTGCCAGCGGTACGCGCCGGTACGCAGGTCGAGCGCCACGAGCGAATTGGCGAAGAGGTTCTGGCCGCCGCGCGCGGACCCGTCCTGGGAGGAGTTGTTGCCCCGGGCGTTGCCGAACGTCCAGTAGGTGAGGCCGAGTTCGGGGTCGACGGCCGGGTGGATCCACGGTGTCGCGCCGCCCTCCGTCCAGGAGTCGCCCTCCCAGGTGTCGTTGCCGAACTCTCCCGGCCCGGGTGTGCCCCAGAAGTGCCAGAGCACGTCGCCGGTGCGGGCATCGATGGCCAGGGCAGCTCCCCGGGGCCCGTCGTTGGTGCCACAGAACAGCAATCCGTCGTGGTAGACGACGGCTACCTTCTCGATGTTGCCGTAGCCGTTGACCTGGTGCTCCCAGGCGACCTGGCCGGTCTCCTGGTCGAGGGCGATGACGTAGTTCTCGTTGGACTTGGTGTAGACGTAGCCGCCGCCGACCGCGACGCCGCGCCGCGTCAGCGCGCCACGGGTCTGGTCGTAGCGCCATTTGGTCTGCCCGGTCGCACCGTCGACGGCGATGACGTTGCCGAGCGCGGATTCGATGTAGAGCACGCCGTCGACGGCCACCGTCGTGCTCTGGCTGTTGCCGGTGGCGAGGCCACCCTCGATCCGGTTGACCCAGGCACCGCGCAGCCGGCGGACGTTGCCACTGTCAATGTGGCGCAGCGATGTGTAGTTCTGGTTGCCCAGGTTGCCCCCGACCTTGGGAAAGTCCTGGTCTCCGGGTGTATCGAATCGGGCAAGGTCGGCGGAGGACGGCGGGTGGTTGCCGCCAGCGACCGCGGGTGGCGCAGCGACGGCCGGGCCCACCGCCGTGGCCACGGCGGTGGCCGCGGCACCCTTGAGCACGTTCCTCCGGTCGATGTGCGTCATCTGCGGTCACCTCTTCCTCGGCCGTCTCGGCGGCCGTTCGGGGAGCTCGGCATGCCAACTAAGCGATGGTGCGGTCGCGGGTGGCGGGCATCCTCAGAGCCCGAGATAGATCTTGCGGACCTGCGGGTCCTGACGGAGTGCCGCGGAGGTGCCCGTCATGGCGACGGCGCCGTTCTCCATCACGAGGCACTCGGTGGTCACCTCGAACGTCAGCTGCGCGTTCTGCTCGACGAGCAGGATGCTCAGGCCACGTTCCTTGAGTCTCTTGAGCACCACGACGATTTCGCTGACCAGCTTGGGCGACAGACCCATCGACGGTTCGTCGAGCAGCATCAGCTGCGGCGTTGACATGAGGGCCCGGCCGATCGCCAGCATCTGCTGTTGCCCGCCCGACAGCGCGCCGGCCAGCCGACCGCGCATCTCGCGGAGGATCGGGAACAGCTCGTAGACCTCGTCGAGCGTCTCCAGGGTCGGGCCGTTCCAGCGCCGGGTGTACGCGCCCAGGAGCAGGTTCTTCTCCACCGGCAGTCCGGGAAACACGTGCCGACCTTCGGGCACGTACCCGATGCCGTGGCGGACCATGTTCCGTCCGGGTACCCGGGTGAGGTCCCGGTCCCCGAACTGAATCGAGCGGACGGTCCGGGGCACAAGGCCCATCAAGGCCTTGAGGGTCGACGTCTTGCCGGCGCCGTTGGCGCCGATGATGCCGAGGGACTGCCCGGGTTGAATGGTGAACGAGACGTCCTGGGCCGCTGTCACCCCTCCGTAGCGAACGGAGAGGCCGTCGACGGAGAGGGCGCGTCCGCCACGGACGGCGGCAGCGTCGGCCTGGTCGCGGATGACGGTCATCGCTGGACCTCCGACACGGTCGGGGCGGGCATGGCCATCGACTCGCCGAGGTACGCCTCGATGACTTCGGGTGCGGCCGCGACGTGCGCGGGCGGCCCATCGGCGATGATCGCGCCGTGGGCGAAGACGGTGACGTGGTCGCACAACGACATGACCATCCCCATGTTGTGTTCGATAACGACCACCGTCACCCCGGAGTCGCGGATCGAGCGGACGATGTCGCACAGCTGCCGGACCTCGTCGCCGTTGAGGCCGGCCGCCGGTTCGTCGAGCAGGAGCAGCCGGGGCCGGGCCGCCATCGCGCGGGCGATCTCGACGCGGCGCTGAATGCCGTAGGGCAGGGCCGACGGCTGGTTGTCGGCGAAGGCCACCAGTCCAAACCGGTCGAGCAGCGAGTCGGCCTCGCGCCGCAACGCGTGGTCGCGCCGCCAGACGCCGAGCGGCAGCAGAAGGTAGCGCCAGGTGCTGCGGTCGCGGGTCGGGTCGAGGGCGACCAGCACGTTGTCCCGGACCGTCAGCGCCGAGAAGAGCCGAAGGTTCTGGAACGTCCGCGCGATCCCGGCGTGGGCCAGGGCGTACGGGCGGGCAGCGGTGACGTCGCGGCCGTCGAGGATCACCCGGCCGTCGGTCGGCCGGTAGAAGCCGCTGATCACGTTGAACAACGTGGTCTTGCCCGAGCCGTTGGGGCCGACGATCCCCCGGACCTGTCGTGCCGGCACGGTGACGCTGACGTCGGTGAGTGCCTTGACTCCTCGAAAGTGCATGCTGAGGTTGCGCACCTCCAGCATGACCGTAGCGTCGCCGGCCGCGGGTGGTGTCACGTCGTACGGACGGAATGCACCCAGTGCGCCGGCCGTCTCGCCGCCTCGACCGCGCCAGCCCAGGCGTGCCGCCACCGAGCCGAGGCGGCGCGGCAGACCAGCCAGCCCGGTGGGGGCGAAGACGACGGTCAGGACGACCACGGTGCCGTAGGCCACCTGGGCGTACGTCGGGTAGTCGATCAGCAGTTCGCGGATGAGGGCGAGCCCGATCGCGCCGACGACACAGCCGACCAGGCTCTGCCGGCCGCCGATGATGACCATCGCGAGCAGCAGGAACATGTTGGCGATGCTGAACGTCTCCGGTGCCACGTAGCCGATCAGTCCGGAATAGAGCACACCGGCGACGCCGCCGTAGACGCTGGCGAGCAGAAACGCGGTCATCCGCAGCGTCGGCACCTCGACCCCGACGGCGCCGGCCGCCAGGGAGTCGTCGCGCATGGCGCGCATGCGCCTGCCGAGCGAGGTGTGCACGACGAACAGCCCGAAGGCCAGGGTCACCGCGAACAGCACAAGCTCGAGGTAGTAGTAGAGGTACCCGTCGGACAGGTCGACCCCCGGCAGGGTCGGGCCCGGGATGCCCGGGATTCCCTCGGCACCCCCAGCCAGGTGGGAGTTGGTGACCCAGTTGGTGAAGGCCAGCGCCAACCCGAGGGTGACGATGCCGAGATAGTGCGACTGCACCCGCAGCGCGGGTGTGCCGACGACCAGTCCGACGGCCGCTGTGGCGATCACCGCGATCACGGCGGCTGTCCAGAACCCCATGCCGGCCTTGACGGTCAGTACGGCGGTCGCGTAGGCGCCGACGCCGAAGAACGCGACCTGGGCCAGGTTGATCTGACCGGCGACACCCATTGCCAGCCCGAGGCCGACCGCGAGGATCGCGTACAGCAGCATCACGTTGACCACGTGCATGGCGTAGGAGTTGAGCTGGTACGGGAGCAGCCAGGCGGCGATCCCCAGCACGGCGATGGTGGCGAGGCGGTATCTCATGCCCGGTTCACCGTCCTCTCGCCGAAGATGCCGGTCGGCCGGATCATGATGATGACGGTGAAGATCAGGAAGGTGACCAGTTCGGAGTAGCCCTGGAAATGCCCCGCCGCGAACGAGTCGATCACGCCGATGCTGATTCCGCCGAGGATCGCGCCGGGGATGCTGCCGAAGCCGCCGAGGATCGCGCCGGCGAATCCCTTGATCCCGAGCAGGCCGCCCATGGCCGGGTTGACGTACAGCAGTGGACCGACGAGTCCGCCGGCCAGTGCGGCGAGACCGGCGCCGATCATGAACGCCATCGAGTTGCTGCGTCCGACGTGAATGCCGACCGCCGTCGCGGCCTGGTGGTCCATCGCCACGGCCTGCATGGCGACGCCGCGTTTCGTGCGCTGGAGGAAGTACGCGAGCAGCACGGTGGCGATACCCGCGATGGCGAGCACCACGAGGTCGTACGTGCGGACGCGGATGCCGAAGATCTCCAGCGGCGCGGCCGGCACGGGTGACGGGACGGCCCGACCGGTCGCGCCCCAGATGATGATGGCGAGGGCCTCCAGCACGATGCCGAAGCCGATCGTGCCGATCAGCATGAGGTCGAAGTCCTTGTTCTCCAAGGGCCGCAGGACGCGTTCGATGATGACCCCGATGAGGCCGGTCACGCCGATGGCGACCACCATCGCGAGGGCGAATGGCAGGGTCAGCGACAGGTAGAAGGTGGATGCCAGGTAGGCGCCGATCATGACGACGCTGCCGTGGGCGAAGTTGACCAGTCCCATGGTGCGGTAGACGAGCGAGAAGCCCATCGCGACGAGCGCGTAGATCGCGCCGAGGCTCATCCCGCCGATGAATGTCTGTAGAAAGACTTGCATGCTTCTCCCCTGACCCGGTTCGACGGGATGGCGCGGGGCGGCTCGCGGGAAACCGCCCCGCCTGGCTCAGCCTTGGGCCGGGACCAACTTGCCGCCGGTGATGGTGCCGATCGAGGTGGCGAAGATGCCGACGCCGGTCTCGTCGAAGGCGAAGTCACCGAGCAGGCCCTTGTGCTTGACGGCGCGGATCGCGTCCGACAGGTCCTTACCGGTGGCGTTGTTGCTGTTCTTGAGCGCGGTCAACAGGATCTGCGCCCCGTCGTAGGCCTTCGCACCGTGCATCTCGGCCGCCTCGCCGTGGGCGGCGAGGTAGGCCGCGGCGAAGGTACGCGAGGCGTCGTTGACCTCGTTGCTCAGGTACGGCGTGCTGACGATCGTGCCCTCGGCGTTGGTGGCGCCGGCGGTGTCGATGAAGACCGGGGTGCCCTGGGGCGCGGCGCCCGCGAACGTCGCTCGGATACCGAGGTCGCGGGCCTGCTTCACGATGAGGCCGGACTGCACCTCTTCGGCACCGAGGAAGATCACCTGTGGGTTCCGTTGCCGGATGTTGGTGAGCGCGGCGCTGAAGTCCTTCTGGTCGGTCGTGACGACCTGGTCGGCCACCGGCTTGACGCCCCGACTGCCGAGCGCCTTGGTGAACGAGTCGTGCTCTCCCTTGCCGTACGAGCCGTTGTTGGTGATGAGCGCGAAGCTCTTGATTCCCTTGCTGTCCACGATGTGCTTCGCGAGGGACTCGTCGTAGGTCACGCTCGTCGGTCCGTTGAGGAACAGGAACGGACTCTTCACCCCGACCAGACCCGGCGATTGGCCCGAGGTGATGTTCGGGATCTCCGCTTGGCGCAGGATCGGGGCCATGGCGATCGTGACGGCGCTTTCGGCGGTGCCGAGCATCGCGACGTACCCTTCGCTGGCGATCTTGCGAGCGAGGTTGGTGCCGACGGTCGGGTCGCCCTGGCTGTCGAAGACGCCGACCTCAATCTGGCGCCCGTTGACGCCACCGTTTTTGTTCCATTCGTCGATGGCCAGTTTGGCGCCCTTGAGTTCCCAGGCGCCGAGGGAGCTGAGCTGGCCACTCTGTGCGTTGGCGATTGCGATCTTGATGGGACCGGTGTCGCCGTTGTCGCCCGATCGCTCCTCTCCGGGGGCGGAGCAGCCGGCAGCGAAGGCGAGGGAGAGTGCGAGAAGGGGGGCGGCGACGTGCCGCCGTGCGCTGCGGATCATGGGTCACCTCGGGTCGTTGTCACGGGGCGGGCAACTCGGGTGCGGTGCGGAGACGGGGCCGGGCCGAAGGGGTCGGCGGCCGGCGAGGACGTGGTGGGTTGCGCCGTCAGTCGAAGACGCCCTGGTAGATGTCCTTGATGTTCCAGTGGCCGGGCGTCGGCACGGGTTCGTTGATCATGGGTACGTCGAGCACCGCCGGCCGGCGATTGGCCAGGGCGGCGCGCAGCACGGCGCCGAACTCCTCGGCGCTGGCGACGGTGTGGCCGTCCGCGCCGCACGCCCGGCCGTAGGCCGCGAAGTCCGGGCTGTAGGGCAGGCCGTCCGGCCCGAGGAAGTCGCAGCCGTAGCTCTGCCCGAAGTTCGTCGCCTGCAGATCCGAGATCGTTCCGTGCGAGCGGTTGTTCATGACGACGAAGATCACCGGGGCGCCCTGCTCGACGGCCATCGGCACCGCGGGTAGTTGTGCGCTCATTCCGCCGTCGCCGATCAGGGCGACCACGGTGCGCTCGGGCTCGGCGATCTGCACACCCACCGCGGCCGCGGGGCCGAACCCCATCGTCGAGGCGCCGCCCGGTGTGATGAACCGTCCCTCGTCGGGCAGCTCGTAGCACTGGGCCACGCCGTTCTTGTTCCAACCCACGTCGGTGACGAGGACCGCGTCGGATGGGAGGATCGCTCGCAGGTCGGCCAGGATCCGTTCGGGCCGCAGCGGGAACTGCGCGCTGGCGCCACGTTCCCGGCTCTCGGTGAAGAGGGTCCGGCGGGTCGCGGTGATGGTCTCCCGCAACCCGGTTCGTTGCCGCGCGACTGGCTGCCGGTTGCGAACAGCCGCCTCGATGGCCGTGACCGCGTGGGTGACGTCGGCGACGGCACCGAGGGTCACCGGGAAGTTCCGGCCGATCTCGGCCGGGTCGATGTCGATCTGGATGAGCTTGCCGGGTGGAAACTGCCAGGTGTGCCTGCGGTCCCAGGAGCTGGCGTCGGTCTCGGCGAAGCGCGTCGCCAGCGCCAACACGACGTCGGCTTCCCGGGTGTGGCGGTTGGTGATCTCCAGGCCCCAGAAGCCGGGCATGCCAAGCAGCAGCGGATGACTGTCGGGCAGTGTGCCCTTGGCCATCAGCGAGTGCGCGACTGGGATGTCGAGGTGCTCGACGAGTGAGCGCAGGGCGGCGAGTCCAGGCCCGCGACGGAGGCCGCCGCCGAGGTAGACCAGCGGTCGTTCGGCGGAGACCAACAGGTCGGCGATACGCCCGGCGACATCCGCCGGCAGCCCGGGGCGCTCCTGGGCCGCGAGTGGGTGGGCGGTGGCGGTCTCCGGCTCGACCGGGCGGGAGAAGTGGTCCATGGGCACACTCAGGAGCACAGCGCCGGGGCGCCCGGAGGTCGCGGTCCAGAAGGCGCGTTCGGTGAATCGCGGCAAATCGGCCGCCCGGTGCACCTGCCAGGCCCGTTTGACGAACGGCCGGTAGATCGCGGTCTGGTCGGCGTCGGCGTGCAGGTTGACCTCTTGGTGCGGGTGCCGACCGTGGTAATACGACGGGATGTCGCCGGTGATGGCCACCAACGGAACGGAATCCATGGCGGCGGTGAGCACGCCGGTGACCGCGTTGGTCATCCCGGGGCCGACGTGCAGGAGCAGCACGCCGGGTTTGCCGGTGGCCCGGGCGTACCCGTCGGCGGCGTGCGCGGCGGCCTGCTCGTGCCGGCCGATGACGAATCGGATGCTGCTGCGCCCGATGGCGTCCAGCAGGGCGATGTTGGTGTGCCCGCAGGTCCCGAAGACGTATTCCACGCCGTAGGCTTCGAGCTGCGCCACCATGGCTTCCGCTGCGGACACCCGGCGGTCGTCGGTCATGCTGGTGTCCACACGTTGATCGAGGCTCATCGCGTGCCCTCCTGGTCGCCGAAAAGGGACATGCCGCGCAGCAGGAGTGTCTTGACCACCGTGTAGTCGTCGACCATCCAGCGCGGCGACTCACGCCCGAACCCGGAGTCCTTGACCCCGCCGAACGGCACATGGTCGAGCCGGAAGTTGGACGAGCCGTTGACGACAAGGCCACCGACCTCGAGTTCGCGCCAGGCGGTCACGATCCGGCGGACATCGTTGGTGAACAGGCCGGCCTGAAGGCCGTACCGGCTGTCGTTGCACGCGGCCACCACGTCGGCGAAGTCGTCGTAGGGCAGCACGCTGACGGCCGCCCCGAACACCTCGTCGCGGATCAGCCGCACGTCGGCCGGCGGGGACGCGACGACGGTCGGGGCCACGGTCGCGCCGTCGCGCCGTCCACCGGTGGTGATGGTCGCCCCGGCGTCGGCCGCTTCGGCGGCCCAGGCGACCACCCGCTCGGCAGCGTCGTCATCGACCATCGAGCCGACGTCGGTGGCCGGATCGAGCGGATCGCCGACGACGAGCCGTCGCACCTCGCGGGTGAAGGTTTCCAGGAACTCGTCGAAGCGTGCGCGGTGGACGTAGACGCGTTGCACGGAGATGCAGCTCTGACCCGAGTTGCTGTAGCCGGTGGCAGCGCAGATGCGGGCGGCGGCGGCGACATCGGCGTCCTCGCACACGATCGTGGCGGCGTTGCCGCCGAGTTCCAGGACCAGCCGCTTGGCGCCGGCCGCTCGGGCGACCGCCGCGCCCGTGGTGACGCTCCCGGTGAAGCTGATGACCCCGACGTGCGGCGCGGCGCAGAGCACGCCGCCGAGGTGGCCGTCGCCGTGCAGCACCTGGACGGCCTCCTCCGGCATGCCGGACTCCAGTAGGAGCGCCACCACGGCGGCGGACGCCGCCGGTGCTTGAGGTGGTGGCTTCACGATGGTGGTGTTGCCTGCCGCGAAGGCGGGGGCCAGTTTGTGGGCCAGCAGGTTGGCCGGCGCGTTGAACGGCGTGATCGCCAACGCGACGCCGACGGGTGCGCGATGGGTCAGGGCTGTCGTGCCGACACCCCGGGCCCAACCGGCGACCGGCAGCACCTCACCACCGATCCGCCGTGCCTCGGCGGCGGACACCGCGAAGGTGTCGGCCACCCGGTCGATCTCGTTACGCCCGTCCCTGATCGGCTTGCCCAGTTCCAGCGCGAGCAGCCGAGCGAGACGGTCGCGCTGCGCGGAGGCGGCGACCGCCGCCCGCTCCAGCACCTGGGCGCGAGCTGACGGAGACATCCGGGCGACGACCTTGGCGCCGCTGCGTGCGTAGGCGAGCGCGGTGTGGGCGTCATCGTCGGTCGCCTGCCGGGCGGCGCTGACGGTGCTCCTGACCCACGGACCGACCCGGGCGGCACGCGCCCCGTCCGTGATCCACTCGCCGGCGATCAGGCAACCGACCTCGGTCACATCGGGAGGCGCCACAGTCTTGATCCGGTCGTCGAGCATCGCCCCTCCTGAAAGGTGGACCGCCTGGTGGTACTGCTGGACCGCTGTGTGGACTAGGTGTAACGTACGGGCGGCGAGGGCCCCTGGCAATAGGTGATGCCAAATCTGTTACAGGGGTGTGAACCCAGACGGAGGACCCGAGACCATGGCATCCGTGGCCAACCAAGGCCCGCCCCTGCGACGCTCCACTCCCGACGCTGCGGATGCCGGCGGCGTCCGCAGCGTCCAGCGCGCGATGGAGATCATGTCCCTGCTGACCGAGCATCGCCCGTCGGTCACGATCCGGGAGATCGTGGAGCAGACCGGGCTGGCGAAGACGACAGCGATCCGGCTGGTCCAGACGTTGGAGCAGAACGGTCTGCTCTGGGCGACCAGTCACGGTTACACGGCAGGGCCCGGGCTGTGGCGCTGGGCGCATCTGGCCCACCGCAGTTGGGAGGTGCCGGCCGACACCCGCCAGCTCATGCGGGAACTCGCGGCCACGCACCGCGAGACCGTCAACCTGTACATGACGCGCGACATCTACCGGGTCTGCGTCGCCCAGGAGGAGAGTCCCCAGGCACTGCGGCACGTCGTACGCGTCGGCGACGAACTGCCGATGTGGGCCGGCGCGTCGTCCAAGATCCTGCTCCGCGACGCGCCCGAGGCCCTGCTGGGTCGCATCGCGGCGACCGCACCCGGCAGCGCGTCACACGTGGCGACCCTGCGCGAATGGATCGACGACGCCGCGCTGAAGGGCTACGCGACCAGCGCCGGCGAACGGGAGCCGGGCCTGTCGGCGGTGGCGGTGCCGATCGGCGGGCGATCAGTCCCCGTGGTGGCGGCCCTGTGCCTCAGTGGACCGACCCTGCGCTTCACACCCGAGCGGATCGAGACCTTCGTCGAGGCCCTGCGTGACGCGGCGGCCCGCCTGGCGGAGAAAGGCTTCGACCACCCACTCGCAGGCTAGTCGCCGGCTGGCGACACCCGGCTTCGGCCGCCGACACCGACCGAGGGGCACACAACATGGACGAACGACCGCTTCACGGCATCCGAGTCCTGGACCTGACGAATGTCCTGGCCGGGCCCTACTGCAGCTACCACTTGATGCTGCTCGGCGCCGAGGTCGTCAAGATCGAGAAACCCGGGCAGGGCGACCTGGCCCGCCGACTCGGGCCGGAAGCCGCGCTGAACCGCACCGCGATGGGCGCCTCGTTCCTGGCGCAGAACGCGGGTAAGAAGTCGATCGAGCTCGACCTGAAGGACCCGGCCGACAGGGCGGCCTTCGAAAGGATGGTCCTGGATGCCGACGTGCTCCTCGAGAACTTCCGGGCCGGCGTGCTCACCCGGATCGGCTACGGCTGGGACGTGTTGCACCGGATCAACCCGCGCCTGGTCTACTGCGCCATCTCGGGCTTCGGGCAGAGCGGCCCGATGAGTCAGGCGCCGGCGTACGACCAGATCATCCAGGGCCTCTCGGGGATGATGAGCATCACCGGCACACCGGAGACGGCACCACTGCGGGTCGGCTTCCCCGTCTCCGACTCGGTCGGCGGTCTCGTGGCCGCCATGGCGATCTGCGCAGCGCTGACCGGTCGATCCCGAACCGGCGAGGGGGTCTTCCTCGACGTCTCCATGTTGGAGGCATCACTGTCGGCAATGGGTTGGGCGGCGTCCAACTACCTCGTCAGCGGCGTACCACCCGAGCCGATGGGTGACCAGAACGCCACCGCCGCGCCGTCGGGCACGTTCGACGCCGCGGACGGTCCACTCAACATCGCGGCGAACCGGCAGGAGCAGTTCGAGGCTCTGTGCCGGCTCGTTCACCGCGAGGACCTCGTCACCGACGAGCGGTTCGCCGACCGGGAGGCGCGCAAGGCCAATCGGACGGCGCTCAACCGCGAAATCAACAGTGCGCTCCGGCGGCGCCCAGCTGTGGAGTGGGAAGAAATGCTCTCCGGTGCGGGCGTACCTGCCGCGCGGATCCTGACCGTCCCTCAGGCGGTCCAGCTCGAACAGCTCCACTCGCGTGGCTTCTTCACCGATCTGCCCTTCCCCGGGCAGTCACAACGGACCCTGCGGGTGAGCGGCAACGGCGTGCTCGTCAACGGAGCGCCACTGCGGCCGGAGTCGGCTCCGCCGCTGCTCGGCGAGCACAACGGGGAACTCGGTCTGGCCGAGAACGCCAGCCTGGGCGCCACCGACGGGGTGGCGGCGTCGTGAGCGAGTCGCCGACAGTACGGGACGTCGCGGACTGGTGGGCCACCGCCGTATCCCGCGTCGAGCCCGACGTCATCGAGCTGCGCGGCCGCCCGATCCAGGAGGTCATCGGCGACACGAGCTTCGTCGGGGTGATCTGGCTGCTGCTGCGGGGACAGCCGCCAACGCGAGGTCAGGAGCGGCTGTTGGAGGCCGCCCTCGTGGCCTCCGTCGACCATGGCCCGCACGCGCCGTCGATCGCGGTCGCCCGGATGGCCGCCACCTGCGGCATCGGCCTGAACAACGCCGTCGCCAGCGGGGTGAACCTTCTCGGCGACGTGCATGGCGGCGCCGGGGAACAGTGTCTGACCATGCTCGGCGAGGTGGCCGCTCGCCACGCGGTCGGCGCTTCGCTGGAGCACGCCGCCCAATCGGTCGTCGACGAGTGGCGCGCCCAGTCGAGGTACCTGCCCGGATTCGGGCACCGGTTCCACCACGTGGATCCGCGCCGCGAGCCTCTGCTGCGTCGGGTCGAGGAAGCGGTCGCCGACGGCGTGGCCGAGGGGGCCTACCTCAGCGCGGCGATCGCGGTCGAGGCGATCCTGGCGCGCGGACGCTCGCAGCCCGTTCCGATCAACGTGGATGGTTGCACGGCCGTCGTCTACGGCGAGTTGGGCTTCGCTCCCCCGCTGGCCCGTGGGCTGTTCGTGCTGAGCCGCAGCGTCGGGATCCTCGCGCACGCCTGGGAGGAGACCGGACAGGGTCGGCGCAACAAGGGCCCGATGCCGCCGACCATCACGCCGACATACCTGGGAAACGCCTGACGACCGCGTACCCGCCGCCAGCCACCCCGCGCCTCGCGCAGGGTGCACACGCCTGCCCGTCAGCACCTCTCGATGCTGCGAAAACACTTGTGCCGCAACGGGTTTCGTCTTGCTGGGTGGGTGCGCCGCCGATATATTCGGCGTACCTCTACACGGTACGAATGGACCACCTGACGGACCTCGTACCCGGCGTCGAACGCGACGCCCACCACCACCACACGCCGTCCCTGCACAAGGAGCACTCATGCCCTTACGGCGTACCACCGTCCTCAGCGCGGCTCTCGGCGCTGCCCTCACCGCCGCCGTCATGCTCCTCGGCACCTCTGTGCCCAGCGTCGCCGAGCGGGCGAGGCCCCCGCAGAAGGACGGGGGCGCGGAGAACCTCGGTCAGCCCGACTACGGCGTCTGCCGTGGCACCGACCCCGACTGCTACCACGACTGGGGCAACTTCGACCCCACGACCGACGGCTACCGCGTCCTCGTCTACAGCCGCACCGCCGGCCCCCGCCACGCCCACCTCGGCCCTGCCCTGGCCCCCGGGCTCAACCCACCACTGACTCCGCAGCACGCCGCGCAGAGCGCCCTCGTCAGGCTCGGTGCCGAGCACGACTTCGCCGTCGACTGGACCGAGGACGTCACCCAACTCTCCTCGCCGTCGCGCCTCTTCCGGTACAACGCGGTCATCTTCATGAGCACCACCCGCGACACGCTCGACGACGCCGCCCAGACCGCGCTGCGGCAGTACGTCCGCGGTGGCGGCGGCTTCGTGGGAGTCCACAACGCCTTCGGCACCGAGTACAACTGGGAGTGGTACGAGGGGCTGCTCGGCGGCGCCAACTACTACGACCATGGCCGCAACCAGCCTGGCACCGTGGTGACGACGAACCGGCGTGACGTCTCCACCACGGGCCTGCCGACGCGCTGGGACTTCGCCGACGAATGGTACAACCTGGTCCCCTTCCCCAGTCAGGTCCGCGTGCTCGCCAAGGTCGACGAGTCGACCCTGCCCGAGGGGCCGCAGGGCGGCAGCGGACATCCCGGCCACGGTGCCAACCACCCTGTCTCCTGGTGCCAGTACTACGACGGGGGCCGGTCCTGGGTCACCACATTGGGCCACGCTGTGGAGGCCTGGACGGAAGCCCAGATGACGGGCGACCGGTACTTTCTCGACCACGTCCTCGGCGGCATCGAGTCCGCCATGGGGCGCGGACCGTTCTGCCGATAGTCGGCCGGCGCCGGGACACGGTGGTGCGTCCCGGCGCCACACGGCGGTCCGTCACCGCGCGGTCAGGTACGCCAGCACGACGTCACCGAGCATCGTCCGGTAGTGCTCGCGGCGAACGGGGTCGAGCATGTCCCGCTTGAAGATCGCATCGAAGGTATGCCGGTTGGCGATCCGGAACACGCAGAACGAACTGATCACCATGTGGACGTCGACGGGGTCGACGTCGGCGCGGAACCGGCCGGCGACGCGGCCCTGTTCCAGGATGCGGGCCAGCACGTCCAGCGCGGGGTTGGCCAGCCCGGACAGGATCTTCGAGCGGGCGATGTGCCGGCCCCGATGAATGTTCTCGATGCTGACCAGCCGGATGAAGTCGGGGTTGGCCTCGTGGTGGTCAAACGTCAATGCCGCGAGTTTCCGGATCGCGTCGCTCGGATCGAGATGTTCCACGTCGAGCTGTTGCTCCAACGCCCGAATGCCCACGTACGCCCGCTCGAGAACTGTGATGTAGAGCTGTTCCTTGCCACCGAAGTAGTAGTAGATCATCCGTTTCGTCGTGCGAGTCCTCGCGGCGATCTCGTCCACACGTGCGCCCGCGAACCCCTTGTCGGCGAATTCGGACGTGGCGACCGCGAGGATCTCCGACCGTGTCCGGTCCGCGTCCCGGGCAGCAGGCACCGCCACGACCGCCGGTGTCCGTGGCATCAGTGACTCCTCCCATCGGGGTGAATTCACTGTAGCCACCGAGATCGCCGCCGCCCCTTCCGCACACACCGGTCCCCGCGTATAAGTAACTAACCGGTTCGTACATTATCGACTCGGGGGAGCATCAGGTGACACCCCACAACGGCCGCGGCTTCCTGGTCGGCCTCATCGGCGCCGGGATCGGCACGTCGCTGAGCCCCGCCCTGCACGAGCGGCAGGCCGATGCGCTCGGGTTGAGATACAGCTACCGCATCCTGGACCTCGACGTCATGGGGGTGCCGGCAACGGCCGTCGGTGAAGTGCTGGCGGCGGTCCGGCTCGCGGGCTTCGACGGCGTCAATGTCACCCATCCGGTCAAGCAGCTCATCATCGAGCATCTCGACGTCGTCTCCCCCGACGCCGCTGCCGTCGGTGCGGTCAACACGGTGCTCTTCGCCGACGGCGGTACGGTCGGCCACAACACGGACCTGCCCGGCTTCGTTCAGGCCCTCACCACGGGCATGCCAGATGTGGCACTCGATCGGGTGGTCGTGCTCGGCGCCGGCGGCGCGGGCGCCGCCGTCGCCCACGGCCTGCTGTCGCTCGGAGCGGGGACCGTGAGCGTGTTCGACATCGACGCGCGGCGTAGCGACGCGCTTGCGCGGCGCCTGACCAGACGGTTCGGCGAGCGTCGGGCCGAGACGGGACCGATCAGCAACCTGGCGAACGCGATCCGGGACGCCGACGGGCTCACCCACGCCACCCCGACCGGGATGGAGGGCCACCCCGGCCTGCCGCTCCCCGTCGAGCTGTTGCGACCCGGGCTCTGGGTCGCCGACGTCGTCTACCGACCGCTCGACACCGAGCTGATCGTGGCCGCACGCGCCCGCGGTTGCCAGGTGCTCGACGGGGGTCGGATGACGGCCTTCCAGGCTGCCGAATCCTTCCGCCTGTTCAGCGCCGTCGAGCCCGATGCCGAACGGATGCTGCGTCAGTTCTACGAACTCGTCCACCCCCCACCTGGAAGGCGGAGCACACATGTTCGTCACCAACGGTGACTCCTCGACCTGCCTGACCGACGGGGCAGGCACAGCCCCCGAGCTGACCATCGCGACCATCTGCCTCTCCGGGACTCTTGAGGACAAGCTGGCCGCCGCCGCCGCGGCGAGCTTCCACGGGGTCGAGATCTTTGAGAGCGACCTCATCGCCTCGGCGTGGTCGCCGTCGCGGATCCGGCAGGAGTGCGCCCGGCGCGGCCTCCGCATCGCCGCCTACCAACCATTCCCCGACTTCGAGGCGGTGCCACCCGACCTGTTCCGCGCCAACCTGCGTCGCGCGGAGCGCAAGTTCGACGTGCTCGAGCAACTCGGCGTCGATACCCTGCTGGTCTGCTCGTCCGAGTCGGCAGACGCGGTCGACGACGACGACCTGGCCGCCGAGCAGCTGCGCGAGCTGGCTGACCGGGCCGATCGGCGAGGTTTACGAATCGCGTACGAGGCCCAGGCCTGGGGCAGGTTCGTGAACACCTACGCGCACGCCTGGCGAATCGTCAGGCACGCCAACCATCCGGCCCTCGGTCTCTGCCTCGACAGCTTCCACGTCCTCTCCCGTGATGACGACCCGTCCGCCATCCGGGTCATCCCCGGCGAGAAGGTGTTCCACCTGCAACTCGCCGACGCGCCTCGGCGAAAGAGGGAGGTGGTCGAGTGGAGCCGGCACCGGCTGCTGCCAGGCCTGGGCTCGTTCGACCTGACCGGCTTCGTCGGCTACGCCCTGGCGACCGGCTACGCGGGACCGATGTCCCTTGAGGCGTTCAACGATGTCTACCGGCAGGCGGACCCACGCCAGGCCGCCATCGACGGCATGCGCGCGATGCTCGCCCTCCAGGAGTCCGTGACGGTCAAGGGTCCCACGCCCGTCCGGCAACGACTGCGGGCACTCGGCCTGCGACCCACCCCACGCCTGGGTGCGCACGTGTTCACCGAACTGGCCGTCGATCCGATCTCCGGCCCTCTCGTTGCGCGGGCCCTGACCGCACTCGGCTTCGCCCACTGCGGGCAACACCGGTCGAAGCCGGTGCAGCTGTGGCAACAGGGCAACGCGCGGGTTCTGCTGAACTTCGCACCACAGCGAACCGTCACCGCTGGCACGGCCGCGATCTGTGCGGTGGCCGTGGAGAGCAGCGACCCCGCCGCGTCGGCCGAACGCGCGGAGCAGATGCTGGCACCCGTACTGCCTCGCATTCGCCAGCCCCAGGAGGCCGACCTCAGCTCCGTGGCCGCACCCGACGGCACCGCCGTCTTCTTCTGCCGCACCAGCGCGGACGACAGCTGGCTCGACGACTTCATCTCCACCGGCACCACCGCCCGGGAGGACGGCCTGGTCACCGCCACCGATCACGTGTCGCTCACCGCGTCGGTCGACGACTTCGACCACGTAGCTCTCTTCTACCGTTCGGTGCTCGGGCTGCGCTTCGACGCCACGACGGAGGTCGCCGCGCCGTTCGGGCTGATTCGCAGCCGGGCTGCCGCTAGCCCGGACCAACGCTTCCGGATCACACTCAACACAGCCCCGCTGCGACGCGGCAGTTGGGCACCCGCCGTTCCGAGCCCACAACATCTCGCCTTCAGCAGCGACGACGTGATCGCCAGCGCGAAGGCGATGCGCGAACTCGGCGCCCCCGTACTGACGATTCCGCAGAACTACTACGACGACCTTGACGGCCGACTCGCTCTGAGACCGGAGCTACTCGCGGCCATGCGCGAGCACTCGATCCTCTACGACCGGGACGCACACGGCGAGTACCTGCACTTCCACACCGAGATGCTCGGCTCCCGAGTTTTCTTCGAGGTCGTGCAGCGGATCGGCGGATATGCCGGATACGGCGCCACCGACGCCGCGCCGGTACGTATGGCAGCGCATCGACAACGCCGCCTGATCGTCCTGCGAGAGACGCCCCAGCCACCGAATGTCGCGACGCATGACTACTCGCTGGCGCACCTGACCGCGTTGAGCCTGTCTCCGCCGGAGCTGGTCGAAGCTGCCTCGGAGGCCGGATACCGCTACGTCGGTCTGCGCCTGACCCGGGTCACGCCGCAGGAGCCGCACTATCCCCTTGCGACCGATCCAGCACTCATGAGGACGACGAAGGTACGCCTCGCCGCTACCGGAATCGACGTCCTGGACATCGAACTGGCACGGATCGGCCCGCACGAGGACCCTCGCGACTTCGAACGCTTCCTCGAAGCCGGCGCCGAGCTCGGCGCCCGACACGTCATCACCCAGCTGCCCGACCCCGACCGGACCCGCAAGATCGACCGGTTCGCCCAACTGTGTGAGCTGGCTCGACCACTGGGTCTGACAATTGACCTCGAGTTTCCGTCATGGACCGAGACGCCCGACCTGAGCGAGGCCACCCGGGTACTGCGAGCCGCCGGCCAGCCCAACGCCGGGATACTGATCGACCTGCTGCATTTCGCCCGATCCGGATCCAGTCTGGCCGACCTTCGTGAACTGCCCGCCGACTGGCTCCACTTCGCGCACGTCTGCGACGCCGCGGCCACCGTGCCTGCCACTGTTGACGAACTCATCCACACGGCACGCTTCGAGCGTCTCTTTCCGGGCGAGGGCGGCATCGACGTGCGCGGCATCCTCGCCGCCCTGCCGCCCGGAATTCCATACGCCCTGGAGATCCCTCGGGCGACCCTGGTAGCTCAGGTGGGTGCCAAGGAACACGCCCGCATGTCGATCTCGGCGGCACGCCGCCACCTTGACCACGCCTCAGACGTACACCGGCCCACCAGGGCGGCGTGAAGGCCGCGGCGTCCCAGGCAGAGCCCCCACCCCGACCCCGTCCTCCGAAACGCCCGCTGCCTGGCCCCGGTACGGCCATCCCCCGTCGCCGCCGCATCGGATGACAGCCTTGGTGGCGATGCCATGCTGTGTTCCCGGATGCGCCAACGTCGGAGCGCGGCGATCGCGCTGGCGACTCCGAGGGAAACCGCGGGCACGAGCCGGCCGCAGGGTGGTCGCGGCAGCGACGGCCGGTCGGCCTTCGCTTCACGGTTGTGGCCAGGGCGGCATCGATGAGGCAGACAAGGGACCAGGTCCACTCACCTCCCCGGGATCGACGACAGATCATGTGCTACGGTTGCCCCGTTGCAGTTTTGATTTCCGTAGACGTTTTTTAGCGCCTGATGGGGGCATCTGAAACCCCTCCAGGCGCTTTTCGTTTTTCGTGTCGTTTCGACGCGGGTGATCAACGCGGCGGCGTAAGGGTCCGCACAGTGCGGTCTCTAACAGCCTGCGAGGAGCAGACATGACTACAGGTACCGTGAAGTGGTTCAACGCCGACAAGGGCTTCGGCTTCATCAGCCCGGACGACGGCGGCGCCGACGTCTTCGCCCACTTCTCCGCGATCTCGGCGAGCGGCTTCCGTAGCCTCGACGAGAACCAGAAGGTGGAGTTCGACGTCACCCAGGGCCAGAAGGGCCCGCAGGCGGAGAACATCCGCCCGCTCTGATCCACGCTCTGCGAACGGCGGCCCGACTGATTCAGCGGGCCGCCGTTCGGCGTTTCAGGCGCTCACCGCGGCATCTCTCACGCGACGGCGGCTTCTCGATGCTGTCCCGCAACGACCGGTGTACCGGGCACTCGCACAAGGGACGCAAGGGATCCGGACACCGCACAAGTGCGGGCTTCAAGACCAGTCCCTGTCCCACGGCTCCTCCCAGGGCGCATGGCTAACCCTCCTCCGCCCTCTGGCGACATTCCGCCGTGGAGTTCGAACGCGACCAGCCGGATAGGATTTCGGCCGTGGCGGCAGTACCGGCACCGACAGGTCCGTTCCGCTGGGACCTTGTCTCTCCAGCCCAGCTCGGCGCTCTCCTCGACGCTGTCCCCGAGCCCGATCTCTGGTTCCTACCCGAGCTGCTCGAATGCGCCGGCAAGGTCCTTGCCCGCAGCGCCGACGCGGACCTCTACTTCGTCGGCCGCTCCCCCGACAGCTTCTGTGACTGCGGCGAGCCTCGACGATCCAGGCACGCGATTCGAAGTACACGCCGCCGTCGGTGTTGTGGGTGTCGAGGTTGGCGCGTAGCCGCGTGCGTGTCTGCTCGGCGCCCGCGGCGTCGAGATAGGCAAGCAGGTTATTGGGTTCCAACAGGCTGAGCACGGCATCGAAGGCGGTGGCGCTGTCCGGGCCGTAGTAGACGGGCTTGTTCACGTCCGTGGAGCAGCCCCGGGACGTCACCAAAAGCTCGGCGCCGGAAGGCAGGGGCCGTTGGCCTACCGTCGCAGGGCTTTGGACCCTCAGCTCGTGCGGCGGGTAGCGGCCACCTCTCTCCCCCGGCCGATCTTGCTCGAACGCTTGAGGAGGAACGCGCCACCGACAACGAAGACGCCGCCGAGCACCAGCCCGATGATGTCGCCCCGGGACAGCGCGGTGAACAGCATCAATAGCCCGAAGATGACCGCCACGCCACCGATGAGTCGCATGAGGTAGCCGCCGACCAACCTGCCTCGTTCATTCACCATGGCATATCTTGTGCCCGGCGCAGGTGTTCTACAAACGATGGATGTCGTTGTGACCGTCGCGCGGTGGTACGTGGTCAGCCTTCCCACTGGAGCCGTCCGCTGTCCTTCCAGTCGCTGTGCCAGGACGAACAACCCGCACCCGCGACTGCGGTGGTCGGAGAGGCAGCGTGCAGGCTCGATGGGCCCGTGGTTCAGGTTCGGGCGAGCCGGCGGACGGCGAGGAGCGTGGCCGTCACGGCTATGCCGAGCAGGGCCGCTGCGGCGGTCAAGTTGAACCCGGCGCCGTGCCACGGGTCGCTGACCACGTCCATCAGGGGCCCCATCGGGGTGAAGTCGACGGCGGTGTTGAGGGCGTCGGGCAGCAGGTACGGCGGGGGCCCGCCACCGGCGATGAAGAAGAGCCCGAAGAAGAGCAGCAGTCCCACCCCCTGAGCGGCCCGCGCGGTCGGTAGTAGCGTCCCGAGTAGGACTCCGAGCGCCGCGAAGGCCAGCGTGCCGACGAGAAACCCGGCCAGCACCCCGATGGTCGAGGACGGTGCGTTGAGGTCGTAGCCTCCGAATCCGATCGCGATCATGAGAGCGGCGGCGACCGCCGCCATCAGCGCGGTGACGATGATCTGTGCACCCGCAAGCGGCCAGGCGGAGACACCGGCCGCGCGGAACCGACGCATCACTCCCCGTTCGCGGTACGCGGCCAGGTGGGTCGGGACGCCGAGAAACCCCATCACGGCGATCGCCGCGGCGGCGTACACGGGCACGTAGAAGTCGACGCCGCCGATGCCGCCCATCTCCGGATCGGGCTCGTTGCCGAACGAGCCGGCCAGCAGGACCAGCAGGAGGCCGGGAAACGCCAGGCTCATCAGGAGCGTGATCGGTTCCCGGCCGAGCAGTTTGATCTCGGTCCAGACGATGCGGGCGGTCATTGCGGTCCCCTCTGTGGTTCGTCGCGAAGCCGGCGACCGGCGATGGCGAGGAAGACGTCCTCGAGCGTGGGATGGTGAGTCCGAAAGTCGGCGGGAAACAGCCGCCGTTCGGCGAGGGCGGCCGCCACCGGCACCGTGGCCCAGGCCTGCCCGGCGATGGTGACTACACCGCCGGTGGTGCTGACATTGCTGATGCCCGGTATTCCGGCGATGAAGCCGACGTCCTGACCGTCGACGGTGAAGGTGATGGTGATCGGGCCGCCCTGCTGGGCGGTGAGGGTGTCCGGGCGATCCAGCGCGACAACCCGCCCGCCATCCACGATGGCTACCCGGTCGCAGAGTGCCTGTGCCTCTTCCATGAGGTGGGTGACGAGAACGACGCTGGCCCCCCGGTCGCGTACCCCTCGGACCAGGTCCCAGGTCACGCGGCGCGCCTGCGGGTCCAGCCCGGTGGTCAGCTCGTCCAGGAAGACGACCTCCGGCTGGCCGAGCATCGCCAGGGCGAGGAAGAGCCGCTGCCGTTGGCCGCCGGAGAGTGCGGCGAACGGCCGGCGCCGCAGCGCGGCCAGGTCCCAGGCCGCCAGCGTCGCCTCGACGTCTCCGCCGGACCCCGACGGGGCGAAGAGCCGGATCGCCTCGGCCACCCGCAGCCGGTCGGGCAGGGCGGAGGACTGCAGTTGCGACCCGATCCGCCGGCGCAGCTGTTCCGGCTCGCGGGTCGGGTCCAGGCCCAGGACCTCGACCCGCCCCCCGTCCCGTCCCCGCAGACCCTGAAGGCACTCCACGGTGGTGGTCTTACCGGCGCCGTTCGGGCCGAGCAGTCCGAAGATCTCGCCCCGCCGCACGGTGAACGACACGTCCTCGACGGCGACCACGCGCCCGTAGCTCTTGCGGAGATTCTCGACCCTCACGACATCCATGAGGTGACGCTACGAGAGCCCCGGGCCCGGGCACGTCCGCCGAAGGCGGTGTTCGCGGCTACTCCGAAGGAGGTACGGCCTGGACCAGCCCGGTCTCGTAGGCGACCACAGCCGCTTGGACCCGGCTCTCCACCGCGAGCTTGGTCAGGACCCGGGAGACATGGGTCTTCGCGGTCAGCTCGGCGATGTGCAGCCGGCCGGCTATCTCCCGGTTGGAGCAGCCGCGGGCGATGAGTCCCAACACCTCTCGCTCCCGCTCGGTGAGGGCCGCCAGCGCGGGCGGCGCTGGCCGGTCCCGCCGCAGCCGAGCGGCGACCAGATGGTCGACCAGGCGGCGGGTCGTCGATGGCGAGATGACCGCGCCGCCGCGCACCGCCGATCTGACCGCCTCCAGCAACTGTGCCGGCGGGGTGTCCTTCACCAGGAAGCCCACCGCCCCCGCCTCCAGGGCGTCGAAGACGTTCTCATCGGTGTCATAGGTCGTCAGGATCAACACGTGCGGCGGGTCGGCGGCGGCCAGCACCTTGCGGGTCGCCGCTATCCCGTCGAGCTTCGGCATCCGAATGTCCATGAGCACCACGTCGGGTCGGTGTACGGCGACGGCGGCTACCGCGCTCTCCCCGTCCTCGGCCTCGGCCACCACCTCGATCTGCGGATCGGAGTCGAGCAGCGCCCGGAAGCCGGCCCGCAGCAGCGCCTGGTCGTCGGCGATCAGCACTCGGATCACGGCGCCTCCAGTGGAAAGGTCGCGGTTACCCGGAACCCGTCGGGTCCGCCAGCGGTCGACAGCTCACCGTCGTAGAGGGCGACCCGCTCGGCCATCCCCCGCAGGCCCTGGCCAGGGAGGTACGCCGGATCGGCAGCGCCCCGGTCGTGGACCTCCACGGATAGCCGATCTGGTTGGTAGCTGATCGTGAGCTGCGCCCGTACGCCCGGAGCGTGCTTGATGACGTTGGTGAGCGACTCCTGGATCACCCGGTAGGCGGCCAGGTCGAGGCCGGGTGGGAGCGGCACCGGCGGTCCGGAGGCCGCGACGGTGACGGCGACCCCGGCGTCGCCTGCGGCGGCCACCAGCGACGGCACGTCGGCGAGGCCCGGCTGCGGCGCCGGCGCCGGGCCGACCTGGTCGCTCCGGGCCGGGTCGCGCAGCACGGTCAGCATGCGGCGCAACTCCGACAGCGCCTCCCGACCCGTCCGCTCGATGATGGTGAGCGCCTCGGCGGCCTGCGCCGGACGGGCGGCAACCAGGTGAGCGCCGACGCCGGCCTGCACGGTAATGACACTCATCGCGTGAGCGATGACGTCATGCAGCTCGCGGGCAAGCCGCGACCGCTCGTCGGCGATGGCACTCTCGGCGAGCGCCCGCTGCGCCGCCCGCAACTGCTCGGCCTTGACCTCCAGGTCCTCGGCGTAGCGCTGCCGGTCGTCGATGGCGACCCCGAGGACCCAGACCACGCCGCAGACCACAGCGACGTAGAGCAGATCGGTCACGCTCACCGGCCACTGACCGGCGACGACCGCGGTCATCATCCACAGGGGGGTGATGAGGGCGATGGCCCGCAGCCAGAGCGGCCGGCGCCAGGCGCCGGCGGCGTAGAGGGCGACCATCAGCGGCAGCGACTGGAGGAAGTGGCCCTCGTGCGCTCCGTCGAAGGGCGTTTCGAGCCAGAGCGGGTACGTGACACCGAAGACGAGCGCGATGGCGACGGGGTTCCACCGGATCGCCAGCACCGGCAGGGTGTTGGCGAGTAGCAGAGGTATGGCGCGGAGCGGGTACTCCTCGACGATCCGCCACTCGGGAACGGCGAACACGATGGTCAGGAGCGTGGTGAGCCCGACGAGGGCACGTCCGGACCGCATTGAATCAGCCTACGGGCTATTACCATGCGAGCGTGGCTCATGTTGCCCAGGTTCGCCGGCCGTACCCGCTGCTCGTCGCCGCGGCGGTCCTGTTGGCGCTCGGCGCGGCCACGGCCTGGGGCGTCGGCGACACGCTGGGGCTCAGCCACGCCCCCGCCGCCGTGCCGCGCGAGGACGCTGTCGCCGCGCCGGCGCGGACGCCCGCACCGGTCCCGCCGTTGGCGTCCCTCGTCGTGCCCGACGAACTGCGCATCAGGAAGGCCGCGGCCGCCGTCGCCGACGCGGTCGTCTCCCGCGGCCTGCCCCGGCCGGTGCTCGTCCCGGCAGCGTCAAGCCCGGCCAGGTCCGCGACGACCGCGCCGGGCACCGGCACGGTGCGCGTCGCGGCCCCGGACCTGTCGGCGGTGAGCACGCTGCGGGCGGGTGTGCTGTCCACCCTCAGCGGTACGCCCGAGTCGTACCGGCTCGACGTGCGCGGCGCCGAGCTGGCCGTCCAGGGCGGCGACGTCGCGGGCGTGGCAGCCGGGATGTACCGGCTGGCCGACCGGATCCGCTCCGGTGCCGAGGTGCTTCCTGCGGCGGACGCGGGTCGGGTGGTCATCCCCCGGCTCGGCCTGCGGCTGACCGACGCGGGTTCGGTGGGGCGCGAGCCCGACCCGGCCGTCTTCGCCGCCGGCGACGACTATGGCCTGAACACCGACGTGGTCGGGTCGGCGGTGCTGCCTCACGCGCCGTGGGTGGACGCTGGCGCGGTGGCCCGCATCGACGCGCAGTTTCGACAGTTCGTCGACCACTCGGTGACGCAGGGATTCAACGGAATCGTCGTGCCCGGCTTCCTGGAGTACGTCACGTTCGTGAAGGTCGGCGACGGGCGCGCGGTCTACCCGCCCGGCGACCCGCACGTCGAGCGCGCACGGGCGATGGTCGCGGCGTTCGGCCCCGTCTTCCGGTACGCCGAGGACATGGGCGTGCGGGTCTTCCTGCTGACCGACATGCTCGCGGTGTCGCCCCCGCTGGAGGCATACCTGACGCGGACCGTCGGCGGCCTCGACGCGGCCGACCCTCGGCTGTGGGCGGTTTACCAGGCCGGTCTGGCCGAGCTGTTCGAGAGCATGCCGTTCGTCGACGGCCTGATGGTCCGCGTCGGCGAGGGCGGCGAGGTGTACGCCGGAACCGGCTGGGACTACTCGTCAAGGCTCGCGGTCACCACGGAAAGGGCCGTGCGCGCGATGCTGCGGGCGCTGCTGGACATCGCGGGCCCAGCCGGGAAGGAGATCATCTTCCGCACGTGGACGGTGGGCGTCGGTGCCGTCGGCGACCTGCACACCAACCCGGTGTCGTACGCGCAGGTCCTCGGCGGGCTCGACGATCCGCATCTGATCGTGTCCACCAAGTACACCCTGGGCGACTTCTACAGCCACCTACCGCTGAACACCACCCTGCTGGGCGGCGGGCACCGCCGCATCGTGGAGTTCCAGGCCCGGCGCGAGTTCGAGGCGTTCGGCTCGCTGCCCAACGATCTCGGCCCGCTGCACCGCCAGGCGCTGCGCGCATTCCTTGCCGCCAACCCGAACGTCGAGGGTGTCTGGAACTGGACCCAAGACGGCGGCCCGTTGCGCGCCGGGCCCATGTCGCTGTACCTGCGGGCAGGGTTCTGGCAGCTCTACGACCTCAACACGTACGCCGTCGGCCGCCTGGCCTGGGACCCGCACGCCGACCCGGCGCAGGTCACGGCGGACTGGGCGTACCGCACGTTCTCCGGCGACCCGGGCACCGTCGCCGCGATCGGGCAGGCCATGGCGTTGTCCCGGCAGGCGGTCACCAAAGGCCTCTACATCGGTCCGTACGCCGAGCGGTCGGTGCGGGCGCTCGGGCTGGAACCACCGCCCATGATGTGGATCTTCGAGTGGGACATCCCTACCGGCGACTCTGCGGCGCTGGACAGCATCTACGCGGTGACCGGTGGCCGCGTCGACGAGGCGATCGAGGAGGGCGCGCAGGCCGTCGTGCTGGCCCGGCGCATGCGCGACCTGGTCGCCGCGACCGAGCCGGCGACCTGGCGGGACGCCGAACTGCGCCGGCGCTTCACCGCGACTCTCGACTACCAGGTCGACCTGTTCGAGACGCTCAGCGCGTACCGGGCCATGGTGCTGCGGCACGCGCAGTGGCTGGACACGGGTGACCCGGCCGCCCGCCACGACTGGCGGCTGGCCGCAGCGGCATACCACGACGCCCGCGACGCGCACCGGCAGCGCTACGGCGCCGACCTGGACCTGCCCGCGTACAACTTCACCGCCGCCGACCTCGGGGCGCGGCGCGCCGACCGGGACCCGGCGATGGCCTGGGCGGCCCGGGCGATGCTCGGGTCGATCCTGCTGCTGGTGCTGCTCGGCCTGTACGGGCGCGGGTTCGGCGCGGCCGCCGCGCGCGCGTTGCTGCTCGGCGCGCTCCGGCCGTGGCGGGTCGCTTCGCTGCCGACGCCCATGACGCGGGCGGACCGGGTGTTGGTGTGGCTGGTCCCGGCCGTGGTACTGGTGGCGAGCCGGCTCGTGTTGACCTGGTTCGCCGCGCCGGCGCACCTGCTGGTCACCCTCGGTGGGTGGGCGCTGTTCACCCTCGTCGTACGCCTCGTCGTCGGCCGGCGGGATCCGTTCCACCTGTGGGCCGTGGTCGGCGGCGTCGCGCTGCTGCGCAGCGTGCTGCTGCTGGCGGCGCTCGCCGGGCGCGGACCGGGCGGTTACTGGTTCGCCTTCTGGACTGCGCCGAGTCTGCGCGCGGCGTACGTCACCGTCGCGTTCGCGGCGTTCTGCTGGCTGTTCGTGGCCGTCGCCGTGGTCCTGCGGGACCGCTACGGCCTGCGCCGCCGAAGCGCCGTCGGGCTGACCCTCACCGCCGCGGGTGCGCCCCTCGGGGTGCTGTCCGCCCTGGTCTCGGTAGTGGGCCTGGAACGCGCGCTGACGGTGTGGAATGACCAGCTCGCGCTGCTGCCCTGGGGCCTGTCCCGCATCCTCGGCATCACCGTCCACCTCGGTATCCCCAGCCAACTACCTGCATACACCGCCGCCACCGGAATCGCCTTGGCCGCCGCCGGCCTGCTCCTGTCACTCGGCCGCCACCGGCAATCCGCCTGACCGCCCAACCCCCCGACGCCCTTGATCTCCGTCGGCGCAGGCCCCTGTTCGCGGACTGATCTATGCCGGCTCGCGCACGCCACCGGCGTTGCCACCGTCGTCCGGCATCGGTTCGGCCGGGGCTTCTGGCAGTTCGTCCGGCGCGCCGGGCAGAAGGACGCCCGCGTCGTCGGGCACCGGTTCGCGCGGGTCGATGGGCGGATACTGTTCGGGGTCGAGATCGGGTCCAGTCATCAGGCGAGTATCCGTCGTCTTCCGGACTGCCGCTCGTCGAGCCCGCGAGCTTTGGCGGCCTTCCCCTCGTCAAGGCGCCTGGCGGCACTGGTCCGTTCGCTGCCTGAGCCTGACCGGTGACGAGGCAGGGCTGGCCGCGTCGCCGAGTGGTCTGGAGACAAGCGGAGGGTCATGTTGCCCCGCTGACCACGGACACGCGGTCGCCACGGTGGTCCGGTTGGCCCCCGTGCTCGGCCCGCCGTGACCCGCAGGGGCTGCCCGGACGGCACAGATCGCGCAATCGTCCGGCAAGCCGAGGTCGCCTTGAAGGGTCACCGCACGGATCGGGCGCGGATTCCCTTTGGTCAGTCCGAATTCATCGTGTCTCTCTACCTTGCCATCGGATCACTACCGAGAAGTAGCTGGTCCTTCGTTCCTGACGAAATGAGGACTGATGGCAGTAAGCAAGCGGGTGGGCCTGGGTGCTGCGGTGGCCGCGCTGATCCTGACGCTGCCGGGCGCCGCGTCCGCAACCGAGCGGAGCACGTGGAACCGGGCCGAGTTGATCAAATTCGCCATGCTGCCGGCAGCGACCTTCGTTCCCGGCAGCGAACCGTCCGGCTCGTCGCTCGGCACTGCCCCGATCAACGGCATCATTCCGCCGTTCGTGGACCAACCGGTCCAGGGGTTCAGCGGCGTCCTCCGCAACACCGACGGCACCTTCGACGTGTTGTCCGACAACGGCTTCGGCAACAAGGCCAACAGTGCCGACTTCCTGCTGCGTGTCCAGCGGGTCGCGCCCGGCTTTGCCGGCGGCGCCGTCGACGTCGTCGGCGGCATCAACCTGACCGACCCGTACGGCAAGGTTCCGTTCGCTCTCACCCGCGCCGACCGCGTGCTCACCGGTGCCGACTTCGACGTCGAGTCGATCACTCGCACGGCCGACGGCACGTACTGGATCGGTGACGAATTCGGTCCGTACCTGCTGCACTTCGACCGGGCGGGCCGCCTCCTGCAGGCACCGGTGCCACTGCCGGGGGTGTTCGCTCCCGAGAACCCGACCCGCGGGACGACCCCGGCCAACCTCGCCAGCAGCAAGGGCTTCGAGGGCATGGCCCAGTCACCGGACGGCGCCACCCTCTATCCGCTGCTCGAGGGCACGGTCGCGGGCGACCCGACGGGCACACTCCGGCTCAACGAGTTCGACGTCAGGACCAACGCCTACACCGGTCGGCGCTGGACCTACGCGCTCGACGCTGCCGATCACGCGATCGGCGACGCGATCATGGTCGACCGCGACCGCTTCCTGATCATCGAACGGGACAACGGCCAGGGTGAGACGGCGAAGGTGAAGAGGGTCTACCTGGCCGACAAGCGCGACCGGAACCGGGACGGGCGCCTCGACAAAACGCTGGTCGCCGACCTGATGAACATCGCCAACCCGCGACACGTCGGCGGGTTCGGCGGCACCTTCACGTTCCCGTTCCAGACCATCGAGGATGTGGTGATCCTCGACGACCAGACGATCGCCGTCCTCAACGACAACAACTTCCCGTCCTCCTCGGGCCGCACGGCCGGCCAGGCGGACAACAACGAGTTCATCGTGATCAAGCTGGACCACCGCCTGGATGCCGACAAGCGCATCCTGCGTCGCTACTGACCCGGACACCAGGGGTGGGTGGCCTGATCCGCCGCCCACCCCGTACCGGCACGTCTGGGCCTGGTCCAACTGGTGCCGACGACGCCAACACCAAGCCCGAACCTGCCACTGCCGACGACACGGCTACCCCTGACCAACTGCCGTCGCGGTACTAGCTGACCCGGCGCTGGATGCGCCAGAGGCCGACCGCGGCGAGGATCGCGCTGAGACCGAGATACAGGGCTAGTTCGATCAGTTGGAAGGGCCAGAAGCGACGATTGGGCTGGTAGGCCATGTCGACGTGGAGGTCGAGTTTGCCGAGGCATACCGCGGTGTCCCCAAACGTGCCGGTGGCGCCGGTCTTCGGGGCCTTGTTGAAACACTCGTTGAAGGCTGCGTCGGACAATTGCCGGCCATCAGAGGTCAGGAGCTCGCTGGTATTCGTGACCCAGGCGTCCGGTATCTCCAGCCCTCCGACGACCGGACTGCCAGTGATGCTTCCCAAGCTCCGGGCCTGGTTGATCGCATCGGCACTCATCGGCACGGTGACCTGCTCGGCCGGCATGAAATGCGGTCGCAGGAGGTTCGGTACGGCGAACTGCACGGCGATCACGGCTAGGAGCACCAACGCCATCGCCGGCAGGGTACGCCGTACCAGGAGCCCGGTGACGGCGCCGGATATGAAGCCGAAGGCTGCGTACCCGATGGGCGCGATACCGCGCGCACCGAACAGGACCGCACTGAACCGGTCGCCGGCTGCCTGGTCGACTGGGGTCGCCGCCCAGGTCAGCAGCGCGCTGAGCGTACCGGCGACGGCCATGCTGGTAAGGCCGAGAACCGTCAGCTTGACCGCGAGCCAGCGGCGGCGGGGCACGCTCTGGTTCCACGCCAGTCGATGTGTGCCGGACTCCAGTTCCCGAGCGATGAGCGGCGCGCCCCAGAACGCCCCGATGAGCGCGGGTACCAGGCCAAAACCGCTGGCGAGGAACAGCATCGTCTGCCCGTACTGGCCCGGAAGCTGGGATGTGTCGCGCGCGGCACGGATGTCGTTGCCGAGGTGAATCAGGTATATGGCGGACAGGACCAGCAGGACCGCTCCAACCAGCGCCTGGATGCGGAACTGCCGCAGGCTCATCCTGATCATCGCGACACCGCCGCACTCCCGCTTGGGACGGCACTCGTTTCGGCTGCCCGCGACATGTAGGCAAGAACCATCTCCTCCAGCGCTACCGGCTCGGCGTTCTTCGGCCGTACCGCTGCGTCGCACCGGACCAGAGTGTGGCCGTGCTCGGTCCAGATGACCTCGGCCCCGGCGGGCGTTGCGGCGGGGTTGCTCGCGATTCTGTGATGCGCGGCGAGCAAGCTCCGTACCGGACCGGCGACCTGGACGCGTGAGTCGCAGAGTACGACGAGGTAGTCACAGACCTGCTCGACGTCGCTCAACAGGTGTGAGGAGAGCACGGCGCTGGCGCCGAGCTCGTTCACGAATTCTGCGAGGCTGCGCATGAAGCCCCTGCGTGCCAGGGGATCCAGTGCGGCGGCGGGCTCGTCGAAGATGAGCAGCTCGGGTCGCTTCGCGGCGGCGATGGCCAACGCAAGCTGCGCGCGCTGGCCGCCGGAGAGCCGGCCCGCCTTCTGCGCCGGGTCCAGGCCGACCTCCGCGATCCGTCGCTTGGCCAGCGCCGCGTCCCAGGACGGGTTCAGCCACGCACCCATCTTCAGGTGGTCGGCAACGCTGAACGAGGCGTACACCGGGGTGTCCTGGGCAACGAAGCCCACCCGGGCCAGGTGCGCCGCGCTGGCGGCCGGACTGGACCCGAGGACGGACAACGTCCCAGAGGTCGCTCCGATCAGGCCGCAGGCCAGTTGCAGGAGTGTGGACTTGCCGGCGCCGTTCGGGCCGACCAGCCCGACGACATGCCCGCGTGGGATCCGCAGGTTGCAGTCGGTCAATGCGACGCGGCGGCCATAGCGTTTGTTCAGCCGCTCGGCGTGCAGGACGAGTGGGGTTTGCATGGGCTCAGCATGCGGACGACCGGCGGCGCCAGGCATCGGCCCAAAGCAGGGGCAGATACGCCGACGACCCTACTTTTGACCGGTTCGCGTTGGGTGGCGATCTTCTAGCGTCCTCAGGTATGGACACGACACACCGATCGGCGGTGAACGCCGTGGCGGTTGGGATTGCGCTGCGCGCGGCGACCGGACGGGCCTCGTAACGTGAACGCGGTGAGCATCTGGAACCGACCGTTGAGGGTCGCGACCACGACAGGACTCGCCGTGGTCTTGTTCGCCGCGCTCGGCGTCGAGGCTGTGGCGATCGCCCAGACGTGGGGCGTCAGGTACTGGCTCGCCGGCGGTTCGGCCGCCGTCGTGGTCTGTGTGCTGGCGCTGGTACGGCAGCAGCGGGCGTGGGCGGCGGTAACCGGTCTCGGGATCGCTGGGTTGGCCATCGCGGTGGCCCGGGTGTTCCACCTACCGACGGAGCCGGGACCGGCGATGGCGCTGGCTCTCGCCGTCCTCGTCGGGTCGGCGGTGCGAGCGCTGCCTGCCGTGCCAGCTGGTGTGCATGCCGCCGGAGGGCTTGCAGTGGTCTGCGGCGCCTACGTCGCCGCCCGGCCGCAATCCTCAGGCGCCTCAGGGGTCGTAGCCATGAACGCTGCGGCCTGGCTCGGCGCGGTATCGGTCGGGCTGGCGCTGCGGTTGCTGGATGGTCGTGCGGCGACCACTGTCGAGAAGGTACGCCGGAACGAGCGGCTGGAGCTGGCCCGGGAACTGCACGACGTGGTGGCCCACCACGTCACCGGCATGTTGATCCAGGCGCAGGCCGCTCAGCTCGTCGCGCGCAAGAACCCGGGGCAGGTGGCCGAGTCGTTGACCGGGATCGAGGCAGCCGGCACGGAGGCGCTGCGCGCGATGCGCCGCGTCGTCGGGCTGCTGCGCGACACCGATGACGCGCCGCCCGCCTCGGCCGGGCCGGAACAGATGAGCCTGCTCGTCGAGCGCTTCAACCGGCAGGGCCCGCCGGTGCTCCTGCGGATGCCCGAGCAGGGCGCCCCGTGGCCGCCGGAGGTGACCAGCACCGTGTACCGGATCGTCCGGGAGTCGCTGACGAATGTCGCCTGCCACGCGCCGCACGCCCGCGGCGTCACCGTCACCATTGATCAGAATCCTTCCGGTGTCACGGTCGAGGTGACAGACGACGCCCCACCCGGACCCCCTCGCGCCGCCCACCGGAGCGGGTACGGCCTCATCGGCATGCGCGAACGCGTCGAGACCCTCGGCGGTACGCTGCGCACCGGCCCACGCGCCGACATCGGTTGGTCGGTCCTCGCCACGCTACCCATCGACGATCGACGGTCACGATGACGATCCGCGTACTGCTCGCCGACGACCAGGCGATGATCCGTGGCGGCCTGAAGCTCATCCTCGAAGACCAGCCAGACATCAGGGTCATCGCCGAGGCGTCGGACGGTCCCGACGCGATAGCGCGGGCTCGCCAACTGCGACCCGACGTCTGCCTGGTGGACATCCGAATGCCCCGGCTTGACGGTATCGAGGTGACCCGGGCACTGGCTGGGCCCGGCGTACCCAACCCGATGCGGGTCATCGTCGTTACCACGTTCGACCTCGACGAGTACGTGTACGGCGCGCTGCGCGGAGGCGCGGCCGGCTTCATCCTCAAGGACGCTGGCCCGGCCCTGCTCGTCGAGGCGGTGCGCGCGGCTTACAACGGTGATGCGCTGGTCTCCCCGTCAGTCACCGTACGGCTACTGCGACACCTGACCGCGCCGGTACGAGAACCCGACAAGTCGCTACCGACGTTGTCCGAACGCGAGATCCAGGTGGTGCGGGAGATCGCGCGCGGCCGCACCAACCTGGAGATCGGGGCCGAATTGTTCATCTCCCTGAGTACGGTCAAGAGTCACGTCTCGACCATCCAGACAAAGCTCCGCCTCCGCAACCGCACAGAGATCGCCGTCTGGGCCTGGGAGAACCGGATCGTCGAGACCGCTTGAACCGCGGCCAAATCGGCGCTCACGACCTGAACGGTCTACCGGGCGGCGACATTCGGCTGCCCGAAGGGCTCGGCCAGCGTCTGGTTGAGGCTGTCAACCACCCCCAGATTAGGCCACTAGCGCGGTCGTGATCAGCGCGGCTGCCACCGCCAGGCTCAGGGCTAGTAGCGCTCCGGTAAGGCGGTGATGGAAGGCCGGGCTACGGGCGAGCGGTTGCTGCAGCGCCGTCCATGTCGTCGCGCCGAACAGCGTCAGCGTGAGAACCACGATAATGATCATGGGATGACCAAACGTTAAGGGAACTGGCCTTCTTGAACGTCCCATCGACGGAGCGGTAATGCCTACCCCCGCAGGTGAACTTTGCGCAAACGGGTGCATGTCGAGTGGATGTTCGGGGCACCAGCTGTGGAGACACTGAAGACGACGTGCGAGGTGTGTGATGACCGAACCCGCAGCCAGTGGCGGTCTCGTTGACCCGGAGATCGCCTTGCAACGCCAGGTCGAGACGCTGAAACAACGTTTCCCGGATGCTGACGACGGCGAGCTCTCCGCCCTCGTTCACGAGACGCACCAGCGGCTCAAGGACGAGGCGAGCGTCGACTCGCACCTGGTCGCCCTGACCGAGAAGCAGGTGACGGACGAACTGCGCAGCGGCGGTGGGACAGTTCAGATCCGTAGCGACAGCACGGCCTGAGCAGAGACAGGAGTGTGATCGGCCGGCGACATGCCGCGCCGATCAACGTTTCCGCAACGGATCCCTGTGGTGGTCGACACGAAGCCGTTACTTAGCCGTCCTTCCGGCCGGATGCGACGTAGCGTTGAGGGCTGCCCAGGTCCGGTCCGAATACGGCACGCCTGGTCGATGCCGATCCGCAAGACGAAAATGGTGAACGCCGGGTGCCCGTGACGAGTGAACCCCAGCTGGTCGCACTACCTCCGTCAGCTGCCGCACCGACGATCCCTGCGGTGTTCCGATCCGCCTCGGCCCCGGCCCGCCGCACGCTGGTCGACATTCTCGACGACTCCGTGCGCGCGCACGCCGACGCAGGTGCGCTCGACAGCGGTGCCACCACATTGACGTACCGCGACCTGGCCGATGAGGTCGAGGCCGTCCAAAGGTCGCTCTCCGGGCTTGGCATAGGTGTCGGCGACCGGGTGGGTGTCCGGATCTCCTCCGGTACGGCAGAGCTGTACCTGGCGATCCTCGGCGTTCTCGCGGCGGGCGCGGCCTACGTGCCGGTCGACGCGGACGATCCCGAGGAACGCGCCGAGCTCGTCTTCGCCGAGGCGGGGGTCGCCGCAGTGCTCGGTGACGGGCTGGCGGTGTCGCTGCGTCGTACCCCCGTGGGCCGGACCGGCCCGCCCGGCCCGGACGACGACGCCTGGATCATCTTCACCTCCGGCTCGACGGGCACCCCGAAGGGTGTGGCGGTCAGCCACGGCGCGGCGGCGGCTTTCGTGGACGCCGAGGCGCGGTTGTTCCTCGCCGACGAGGCCAGCGAGGCGATCGGCCCGCAGGACCGGGTCCTGGCCGGGCTGTCGGTGGCGTTCGACGCGTCCTGTGAGGAGATGTGGTTGGCGTGGCGGCACGGCGCCTGTCTGGTGCCGGCCGCGCGGTCGCTCGTCCGCAGCGGCGTCGACCTCGGTCCGTGGCTGGCCGAGCAGCGCATCTCGGTGGTGTCGACGGTCCCGACGCTGGCTGCGCTGTGGCCGGTCGAGGCATTGGAGGAGGTGCGGCTGCTGATCTTCGGTGGGGAGGCCTGCCCGCCGGAGCTTGCGCAGCGCTTGGCCGTCGAGGGCCGCGAGGTCTGGAACACGTACGGACCGACCGAGGCGACAGTGGTCGCCTGCGCCGCACGAATGACCGGCGAGGGACCGGTCCGCATCGGGTTGCCGCTGGCCGGCTGGGAGCTCGCCGTGGTCGACGCCTCCGGCGCTCCGGTAGCGATGGGTGAGACCGGCGAGCTGGTCATCGGCGGGGTGGGACTCGCCCGCTACCTGGATTCGGGCAAGGACGCCGAGAAGTTCGCGGCGCTGCCCGCGCTCGGCTGGCAGCGGGCGTACCGCAGCGGTGACATCGTCCGGGCGGAGCCCGAAGGGCTCCTGTTCGTCGGCCGCGGTGACGAACAGGTGAAACTCGGCGGACGCCGGATCGAGCTGGGTGAGATTGACGCCGCGCTACAGGCGCTACCCAACGTCGCCGGTGCCGCCGCGGCGGTGCAGCGCACCGCTGCGGGCAATCAGCTGCTGGTGGGGTACGTGGTTCCGCACGACGGCGTCACCTTCGATGCGGCGACGGCGGCGCTGCGGATCCGCGAGCAGCTGCCGGCCGCGCTCGTGCCACTGCTGGCCGTGGTGGAGGCGCTGCCGACCCGGACGTCCGGCAAGGTGGATCGGGCCGCGCTGCCCTGGCCGCTGGCGACCCCGCAGAACACCGCGGGTGAGCTGACCGCGACGGAGGACTGGCTTGCTGGCGGTTGGGCGGAGATCCTGGGCGTACGCCCCACCGAGGCGGACGCGGACTTCTTCACCCACGGCGGCGGCAGCCTGAACGCCGCGCAACTGGTGGCATGGATCCGGCGCCGGCACCCGCGCGTCGCGGTGGCCGACATCTACCTCCACCCGAAACTGTCGCAGCTCGCGGCCGTGCTCGACGCGCTCGACACCACGGCGGCGACGCGCCTGGAGGTCCGGCCGACGCCGAGGCGCGCCGGGCTGATCCAGGCGGCGATGATGGTGCCGATGCTGGCGCTGGTCGGGCTGCGCTGGCTGACCGTCCTGGCTGCCCTCGGCAACGTTTTCGCCCTGCTCGCTCCGGCACCCTGGGCACCGGTGGTGTCCTGGTGGTGGATGGCACTGGGCTGGTTGCTGCTGTTCAGCCCGCTCGGCCGGATCGCCCTGGCCGCCGGAGGAGCGCGACTGCTGATGCGCGGGGTGCGCCCCGGCAGCTACCCGCGCGGTGGCGGCGTGCACCTACGGCTGTGGGCCGCCGAACGCCTCGCCGAGCTGACCGGCGCCACCAGCGTCGCCGGAGCATCCTGGATGATCACCTACGCCCGGGCCCTCGGCGCGCAGATCGGGGCCGACGTCGACCTGCACTCCGCGCCGCCGGTGACCGGCCTGCTGAAGCTCGGCCGCGGCGCGGCGATCGAGCCGGAGGTCGATCTGTCCGGCCACTGGGTCGACGGCGACGTCGTCCGCATCGGCAGGGTCCGCGTCGGCGCCGACGCCCGGGTCGGTTCCCGCAGCACCCTGATGCCCGGCGCTCGGATCGGCAAGGGCGCCCGCGTCGCCGCGGGCTCGACGGTGGCCGGCGCCGTACCGGCCAACCAGCACTGGGCCGGCTCGCCGGCCGCAGCCGGTGGCAAGGATTCGGACGGGTGGCCCGGGCAGCGTCCCCCTCGTTCGCGGACGGGTGCACGCCTCTGGCCGCTCGCGTACGGGCTGACCGCCCAGTTGCTGGGACTGGTCCCGGTCGTGGCCGCCCTGCCAGCGCTCGCCCTGCTCGGTTGGACGCTCGTCATCCGACCAACGGTCGGCGCGGTGCTGGCCGCCGTCGCGGTGGCGACCGTCGCCTACGTCGTGGGCTACGCGCTGCTGGTGCTCGGGGCCGTCCGGGCGCTCAGCATCGGCCTGCGCGCCGGGTACCACCCGGTGCAGGGGCGGGTGGCGTGGCAGGTCTGGACGACCGAGCGGCTGATGGGGATGGCCCGGGTGGGGCTGTTCCCGCTCTACGCCAGCCTCTTCACACCAGTCTGGTTGCGGCTGCTGGGCGCCAAGGTGGGACGCGGGGTGGAGGCATCCACCGTGCTCGCCCTGCCGGCGATGACCACGGTCGCCGACGGGGCCTTCCTGGCCGACGACACCATGGTCGCGACCTACGAGCTGAGCCACGGGTGGCTGCGCGTCGCTCCGGCCCGCATCGGTAAGCAGGCGTTCCTCGGCAACTCGGGAATGGCGGCGCCCGGACGTTCGGTGCCGAAGCGGGGCCTGGTCGGGGTGTTGTCGTCAGCGCCGTTCAAGGCGAAGAAGGGTTCGTCCTGGCTCGGCGCACCGCCGATGCCGCTGCGCCGGACCGTGGAAGCAGCCGACACCAGCCGCACCTTCGACCCGCCGGTCCGGCTGAAGCTCGCCCGCGCAGCGATCGAGCTGTGCCGAATCGTACCGGTGATGTGCGCCGGTGCCCTGGCGATCGGCGTCCTGGCCGCACTCACGCTCGTCTGGCGGGCTGCCGGGTGGTGGGCGGCCGCTCTCGCCGCCGGACCGGTGCTGCTGGGTGCGGCGATCGTCGCCGCCGCCATCGCGACGGCCGCGAAGTGGCTCCTGGTCGGGCGCTTCCGAGTCGCCGAGCGCGCGCTGTGGACCTCCTTCGTATGGCGCAACGAGCTCGCCGACACGTTCGTCGAGGTCCTCGCCGCGCCGTGGCTGGTCCGTTTCGCGACCGGCACGCCACTGCTGACGGCGTGGCTGCGCACGCTCGGTGCGAAGATCGGCCGAGGCGTCTGGCTGGAGACCTACTGGCTGCCCGAGTACGACCTGGTGCGCCTCGGCGATGGCGCGACGGTGAACCGCGGTTGTGTGGTGCAGACCCACCTGTTCCATGATCGTGTGATGAGCATGGACGAGGTGACACTGGGCGCGGGAGCCGCGCTGGGCCCGCACGGCATCGTCCTGCCGGGCGCGAGCATCGGCGCGCGGACCACCGTCGGGCCCGGTTCCCTGGTGACCCGCGGCGACGCCGTGCCGTGCGACAGCCGGTGGTTGGGCAATCCGATCACCACCTGGTCGGCGCCAGCGGCACGGTCGGCATGAATCCAAAGGCGGCGTCGGCGTCGAGCGGCGCAACGCCCGGCGCCGGTCGCTCCGGCGACTCCTACCTGCCCGAGCACGGCAACGGCGGCTACCGGGTGCGGCACTACGACCTCGACCTCGACTACCGGGTCGTGTCGAACCGGCTCGCTGGCCGGGCGGACATCACCGCGGCGGCTTTGCAGTCGCTCTCTCGGTTCACCCTCGATCTCGGTCGGCTGCGCGTTCAGGACGTCCGAGTGAACGGGCGCCCGGCGAAGTACCTGCACCGGCCGGACAAGCTGCAGATCAAACCGGAGCGGCCGATCGGCGCCGGGGACACCTTCCGGGTGGAGATCCGGTACGCGGGAAAGCCGGTGCCCATCTCCGGCCGGTGGGGCGAGCTCGGGTGGGAGGAACTCACCGACGGGGTGCTCGTGGCCAGCCAGCCGAACGGATCGCCGTCGTGGTTTCCGTGCGATGACCAACCCGGCGCCAAGGCCACCTTCCGGGTGGCAGTCACGACCCCCTCCCCGTACACCGTCCTGGTGACCGGTGATCCCGTACTTCAGCAGCGGGGCGCGGGCGGCACGACCTGGGTGTACGAGCGCCGCGAGCCCACCTCGCCGTACCTGATGAGCGTGCAGATCGGACGCTACGAGATGGTCGACCTGGCTGTCGGTGAGGTGGCGCAGCGCGCAGCGATCCCGCCCTCGCTGCGCCGGAACGCCGCTCACGACTTCGGCCGGCATGGCCAGATCATGTCGGCACTGCAGCGACTCTTCGGGCCGTACCCCTTCCGGGAGTACGTCGTCGTGGTCGCCGACGACGACCTCGACGATCCGGTCGAAGCGCAGGGCATGGCGGTCTTCGGGCGAAACCACGTCGACGGGCGGCGCACGCACGAGCGGCTGATCGTGCACGAACTGGCCCACCAGTGGTTCGGCAACAGCCTCACGGTGGCGGACTGGCGGCACATCTGGCTCAACGAGGGCTTCGCCACCTACGCCGAGTGGCTGTGGTCCGGCGTCTGCGGCGACCTGCCAACGGACGCCTTGGCCGCGCAGTGGTACGCGTGGGTCGCGGCTCGCCCACGCCACGTCGTCGTCGCACATCCCGGCGTCGACCGGATGTTCGACCCGCTGGTCTACAAGCGTGGCGCGCTGACGGTGCACGCCCTGCGGAAGAGGGTCGGCGACGAGTCGTTCTTCACGCTCCTGCGAGCCTGGGTCGCCGAGCACCAACACGCGACGGTGACGACCGAGCAGTTCCGTCTGCACGCCCAGCGCTTCGCCCGCGAGCCCTTGGACGGCCTGTTCGCCGCCTGGCTCGACAGCCCGACGCTGCCTCCACCACCTCGCTGACCTCGCCGGGGCGCCACCATTTCGCGAACCGAGTGCCGGTCCCGGACGACCGACGCAGCCCCCTGCGGCTAGCGGCGCATGGCATCTGGGGCCCGGTGGGCCCAGCTGAGCAATCGCGCTACCGGATAACAGGACGACGGTGGAGATCGGCCGGCAAGCGCGTGCTCACTACCCGCCCTCGTACGGTTCGCTGGCAAGGGCGATCGAGCGCGACGGGGGGCTGAGGTTTGTGTCCCTACGACTCTCGCACGCGGTTACGGCGGTGGTGGACGATCAGCGCGACCGCGCAGAGCACCGCCACCAGGCCGAACGCCGAGCTGATCCACTGGTTGTCCGCCGCGGTCGACAGCACCACGTTGGCCGCCGCGCTGACGAAGAGCACCAACCACAGCAGTGGGCGTAGCAGGCCGCCCGGCTTCTTCGGTGCGGCGACCGGGGCATCGGTGATGCGGTACGGATCGGTCATGACTACCTCCTTCGGCGAACGTTCCTCGACGCCGTCAACGCTAGGCGGGCGGCGCGGCGGGGACGATCCCGCCAGCTCGACGACCGTGGTACAGCAGGCTGTACCTTCCGCGCCGGGCGTTGCCGGGCGGGGCCCGGGGTGGCCTATGTTGGCGAGGGAGGTGGGTCGATGGCGTACGTACGGGGCCGGGTTCGCGCCTCGGTCGCCGCCTTGGAGCACCTCGTCGGAGGGCTGGGCACCGCCACGCTGGCGCTGGGCGCGCTGCTCTGGGCGGCGATCGTGGCGGTGACCTGCCTGGGCGGGGTGGGGCTGCTGGCGGTGCCCGGTGCGTTGCGGGCGGTGCGCTCGGTGGCCGACCGCGAGCGGGCCCGGCTGTCCCGCTGGGGCGAGCCGATCCCTACACCGGGGCCGGTGCCGGCCGGGTTGCGGACGGCGACGCGCGATCCCTTCGTGCGCCGGGAGCTCGGCTGGGTCGGGCTGTACTCGCTCATCGGCCTGGTGACCGGGCTGGTCGGCGTAGCGCTGCCGCTCTATGCCGTGCAGGACGTCACATTCCCGCTGTGGTACCGGCTGATCCCTGCCGACGCCGGCGCGCCGGGGATCGTCTGGTGGCGCATCGACGGATTGTCCGAGGCGCTCGCGGTCGGGTTGCTCGGGGTGGGCTGGCTGGCCGCCGCGATCTGGTTCAGCCCGGTCCTGGCCCGTCTCCAGGCGTGGCCGGGCCGGTTGCTGCTGCCTCCGCCGCCGGGTGTCGACCTGTCGCTGCGGGTGGCCGAGCTGACCGCCACCCGCGCTGCGGCGCTCGACGCCCACGCGGTCGAACTGCGCCGGATCGAGCGGTCGCTGCACGACGGCACCCAGAACCGGTTGGTCGCGGTCAACGTGTTGCTGGGTGCCGCGCGGCGGGCCGTGCGCCGCAATCCGGACCGTGCCGACGAGATCCTCGGGCAGGCGCAGGACGCTGCGGAACAGGCACTCGGTGAGTTGCGTACGGTGGTGCGCGGGATCCTGCCGCCCGTGCTGGACGACCGGGGTCTCGCCGGCGCGCTGGCGGGCCTGGCCGGCAGTTGCGTGGTGCCCTGCCGACTTGAGGTGGACGTGGCTGTGCGGTGCGCGGCCTCGGTCGAGGCCACCGCGTACTTCGTGGTGGCCGAGGCGCTGACCAACGTCGTCCGGCACAGCGGTGCGAGCCAGGTGGACGTGGCCGTGCGCCGAGAGCGCGGCCGGCTGCTGGTGTGCATTGAGGACGACGGGCACGGCGACGCGGACGAGACACGTGGTTCAGGGCTGACCGGTATCCGCCGGCGGGTCGAGGCGTACGACGGTCGGATGACACTGACGAGCCCGCCGGGAGGGCCGACGAGAATGGACGTGGAGCTGCCATGCGGATCGTGATCGCCGAGGACGACCCGCTCTTGCGTGAGGGGTTGGCTCTGCTGCTGCGGGCGGAGGATCTGGACGTGGTCGCCACGGCCGGTACTCCGGGCGAGTTCCTGGTCGCCGTCGACGAACATGCGCCGGACGTCGCGATCGTGGACGTACGGATGCCGCCGACCCACACCGACGAGGGCATCGTGGCCGCGGTGGAGGCCCGGCGGCGCCGCCCCGGCCTCGCGGTGCTGGTCCTGTCGGCGTACGTGGAGCAGGCGTTCGCCACCGACCTGTTCTCGGTCGGCGCCGTCGGGCTCGGTTATCTGTTGAAGGAGCGGGTGGGCCGGGTCGAGGAGTTCCTCGCCGCGCTGCACCGCGTCGCGGGCGGCGGCAGCGTGATCGACCCGGAGGTGGTGGCGCAGTTGCTCGCCCGCAACCGCCGGACGGACACGGCGCTGAGCGAGCTGTCGCCGCGTGAGCGTGAGGTGCTGGGGTTGATGGCCGAAGGGCTTGGCAACAGCGCGATCGCCGAGCGGCTGTTCGTGACCGACGGCGCGGTGCACAAGCACATCCGCAGCATCTTCTCGAAGCTTCAGCTTCCACCGGACGACCATGCCGACCGCCGGGTCACCGCGGTGCTGCGCTACCTGGACGGTGATCGGCGGTAGCGCCTGCTGTACCCGGACCTGGCAGCCCGCGGGATGGTCGCCGTTCTCGCACGTCAATAGCGTTTCTGGTGCGCGCAGTTCTTGCCGATGACACGGAAAGAGGCCACCAGAATGCCGGATCATCCGGGACAGACCGCCGAACCGGCGGTACGCGTCGAACAACTCACCCGCGTGTACGACGCCGGCCGTAACCAGGTGACTGCGCTTGCGGGCGTCGATGTCGGCTTCGACCGGGGCACCTTCACCGCGGTGATGGGGCCCTCGGGCTCCGGCAAGAGCACGCTGCTGCAGACCGCGGCCGGGCTCGACCGGCCCACCTCCGGTCGGGTGGTCATCGGAGGCACCGACCTGTCCGGGCTGTCCGAGACCCGCCTGACCGAGCTGCGTCGTACACGGATCGGGTTTGTCTTCCAGGCGTTCAACCTGATCGGCGCGCTCACCGTCGAGGAGAACATCGTGCTGCCCCTGCGCCTGGCCGGCGTTCGGCCGGACCGGGCCTGGCTGACCCAGGTGGTCGAGCGGGTCGGCCTCACCGACCGACTCCACGACCGGCCGGCCGCGCTCTCGGGCGGCCAGCAGCAGCGGGTGGCGATCGCCCGGGCGCTGGCCACCCGCCCCGAGGTGATCTTCTCGGACGAGCCCACCGGCGCCCTCGACTCCCGGACCGCGGCGGAGGTGCTGACGCTGCTTCGCGCGGTCGTGGACGAACACGGGCTGACCGTGGTGATGGTGACCCACGATCCGATCGCCGCGTCGTACGCGGACCGCGTGCTCGTGTTGGCCGACGGTGCGATCGTCGCCGACCTTCCGCAGCTCGGCGCCGCCGGTATCGCCGAGCACCTGGCATCGCTGGATCGGCGGGTCCTCCGATGATCGGGCTCGCCCTCCGCCTGCTGCGGCACCGCGCCGGCCCCGCCGCCGCGACCCTGCTCGCCCTGATCGCCGGCGTACTGATCCTGGTGGCGATGGGCACCCTCGTCGAGTCCGGGCTACGTTTCCGCACGGAGCCACGGCTCTGGGCCGCGGCCGACGTGGTCGTCGCCAACCGCACGGTCAGCCACACGTTCACGGAGTTCGACGGCGACACCACCACGAGCACCGTCACGCTGCCCGAGGGCGGCACGGTGGACGCGGCCCTGGTGGACCGGATCCGCCAGGTGCCGGGTGTCGCGGCCGTCACCGGCGACGAGAGGGTGCTGATCGGCTCACCCGCTGCCGTGGGACACGGCTGGGACACGTACGCCTTCACCGGTCGTCCCATCACCGGGGGTGCCGCGCCAGGGCCCGATGACGAGGTTCTTGTCGACACCCGTCTCGGCGTGGCACCCGGCGACCGCATCGACCTGGTCGTCGGCGGGGTCCGGCGGTCGTATCGGGTGAGCGGAACCGCCGAGACCGGTTCGGCGGCGGTGTTCTTCACCAACGCGCAGGCCGCTCGGTTGTCCGCCCATCCGGGCCGGGTGGATGCGATCGGCGTGCGGATGGTGCCCGGCGCCGACCTCGGCGCGGTACGCGAGATCGCGTCGGCGGCCGGCGCCACGACGTACGGCGGGAAAGACCGTGGGATCGTCGAGCAGTCGGAGAACCAGGCCGCCCAGACGTTGCTGGTCGAGGTCGGATCGGCTTTCGGGGGGTACGTCATCCTGCTGATCGTCTTCGTGGTGGCCGGCACCATCGGGCTGTCCGTCCGGCACCGTCGACGCGACCTCGCGTTACTACGCGCGGTCGCGGCCACGCCGGGGCAGGTGCGCCGCATGCTGATCGCCGAGGCCGCGCTGCTCGCCCTGATCGGCTCGGCGATCGGCGGCCCGGCCGGGCTGCTGGCGGCCCGCTGGGTGCACGGCGAGCTGGTCGAGCGGGGGTTCGTGCCGGCCAGCTTCCCGATGGCCGGCGGCCTGTTCGCGGTGCCGGCCGCGGTCGGTACGGCGGTCCTCGTGGCGGTGCTCGCCGCGTTGGTCGCCGGACGCCGGATCACCGGGATCAAGCCGATCGAGGCGCTCGGCGAAATCGCTGTCGAGCCTCGGCGCAGCGGTCGGGTGCGGCTGATTGCCGGCGTGCTGACGCTGGCGGCGGCCGGCACCGCCGGGGCGTTCACGCTCGGTGCCGCCGGGTCGACCGGGGCACTGGCCAGCGCGGTCGGCATGCTGTACCTGTTCGTCATCGCGGTGGCGCTGCTCGCACCGAGGATCAACGCGTACGCGGCACGCCTGCTCACACCGTTGTTGCCGCGGATGTGGCGGCTCAGCGGCTACCTGGCTGCGGCCAACCTGCGGGCCAACGCGCAGGGCATGGCGACCGTCCTGACCGCCCTCGTGCTGTCCGTGGGGTTCGGCGGCTCGGTCTGGTTCCTGCAGAACAACCTGGAACGGCAGACCACCACGCAGAGCAGCGCGGGAACCCTCGCCGAGCGGGTGCTCGTCGCTCCGGCTGGGCTGCCGGCGGACGCGGCGCGGGAGATCCGCGAGTTGGCCGGGGTGCGGGCGGCCACTGGTGTGCACCGTACGCAGGTGCTGGTGCGGGCGCTCGGCGGAATCGAGCCGGTCAGCGCGCAGGCGGTCGACCCGGCGGGCATCACTTCGACGATGGACCTCGCGGTGCGCGAGGGCAACCTGGCGGACCTGCGCGCGGACACCGTCGCCCTGTCTGCGATGCAGGCGTCCTCTTCTGGCTGGGACGTCGGCGACCAGGCGGAGCTCTGGCTGGGCGACGGCACCCCGGTCACGTTGGACGTCATCGCGATCTACGGCCGTGGCCTCGGCTTCGGCGACGTCACGCTGGCCGCCGAGACGGTCGCCGGGCACACGGCTGGGGATACCGACGACGAGGTCCTGGTCAGCGCCGGCGCGGAAGCCGACACCGCGCTGGTCACATGGTCGGCTGGGCAACCGGGCACCCAGGTTCTCGACGCCGCCACCCGTACGCGCCTGATCAGCACCGATTTGGCGCTCGGCGCCTGGCTGAACCGGCTGCTGATCGGCGTGATGGTGGGGTACGCGGCGCTGGCGGCGGCCACCACGATGGTGATGGCCGCGCTGGCCCGCCGCCGCGAGTTGGCGTTGCTACAACTGGTCGGGGTCACCCGCCGTCAGATTCGGGGGATGGTCCAGGCCGAACAGGCCGGGCTGCTCGGCACCGCGGTGCTGATCGGCGCGACGATCGCGGCGCTGACCCTGAGCGCGATCGTCAACGGACTGACCGGCAGCCCGATTCCGTACGTCCCGCCGCTCGGTTGGGTGGCGGTGCTCGGCGGCACGACACTGCTGGCGTTGGCAACCACTGTGTGGCCCGTCCGACGGCTGCTCAGCGCTCCTCCGATCGACAACATCGGTGTGAAGGAGTAGGCGTCGCGGCTCGAATATCGGCGACCGTGCCGCCTCCGCGTACATCGCTGAGGCGGCACTGTCGCCCTGGTGCCCCAGCTTCGGGTAGACCCAGGGCCGCGGCAATCACCAGCCGCCCTCACGGACGCTGCGCCCTATCAGCGGCAGATCAGTGCGTCGGGTGAGCAGCCGCAGCCACCCCTCTTTGGTTCAGCGAACAAATGCCCGATCACGCGTCCGACTCGTACGGCAACGGCTTGAGCCCGTCCTCGCCTTGCCACCAGCGCGAGTCCTTGCCGTAGTAGATGGTACGAGCCCAGTCGTCCGGCGATTCGTGGAAGATCAGGTCCTTGTCGCCGATGTGGTCGAGGTGTCCCCAAGCCTGATTCACCCGGCCGACCGCCTCGTCCCGAGTGATCGGGAATCGCACCAGCATCTCGTGCAGGACCTGCTCGACGAAATCTCGAGCCTTGTCGGACATGCGCAGACGCAGCTCCACGGCGCACTCCCTCGCTTCACCGCACCGGATGCCTATCCATCATGCCCGGTCGAGCAGCGTTGCCTCCTGGGTCATCAGCCGATCGGATCGCCGAGCGCGATGATCGGCTATTTCCATGTGCGATGGACACCCTGCGACGCCTAGGAAGGAGGCATGACCAACGAGCGGACCGTTCCCCTGCTGCCGTGCGCATCCATTGACGACATCGAAACCTTCTACGGAGTTCTCGGTTTCCGCACCACGTACAAGCAACGCAAGCCCAACGCGTGTGTGGGGGTGCAGCGGGAAGACCTGCATCTGCAGTTCTTCGAGATCGCCGGATTCGACCCGGAGCAGTCCTATGGCTCCTGTCTCGTAATCACCGCGGACATCGAGGGACTACATCGGGCATTCGCAGCCGGCATGCGCGCCGCGTACGGCAAGGTACTGGCGTCCGGAACGCCGCGGATGACCCGGCCCAGGGCGCGGAAGAACGCCGACGGGTTGGGCGGATTCAGCGTCATCGACCCGGGCGGCAACTGGATCCGCGTCTTCCGGGACGCCGCCACCGCTCCCATGCCGGCCGCCACGCCTGCCGGGCGGCTGGCCAAGGCCCTGGCGAATGCTGTCGTGCAGGCCGATTCCAGGGGAAGCGTCGGACAGGCCGTTCGGATCCTCGACAGCGCGTTGGCCCGCCCGCAAGCCGACGACGACCCGGTCGAGCAGGTAGAGGTCCTGGTCTACCGCGCCGAACTCGCGATGGTGCTGCACGATCCAAAGACCGCGGCCGAGATGCTGGCCCGCGCCCAGGCCGTCACGCTCACGGAAGACGAATCCGACAGGGCGGCACCCGCCTTCGACAACGCCACCGAACTCGCAACAGCACTGCGGTGACTCACCATACGAACGCGTCCCTCATCTCGGCATGAGCGGACGCCGCCTCACTGCCTCCGGGGTTGCCAAGCTGACGCCTTCGGATCCGCCGAAGAGGTCAGCCAGCAAGAGGACCTGGCCAGAAGGTTGCAGGTGGGATCTGAGTCTCAGCTCCCGGGATGCTCACCGACAGCAGCACGGACGGCCGAGCGACCGGGTGGTTCCCGGACGCGTAGCGCTTCAGCCGCGCCGGTCACTTTGCGGCAGGCGCGGACGCTGTCGGTGCGGTCAGTGGTCTTCGGCGTAGTAGGAATGCACGGCGGGTTGTCCGGTGTAGTTGGCACCAGCGCGATCGTCGGCACCGAGGTAGTTGTACGGGAGGCGGGCGTCGCGGCGGCCGGTGCAGCTGATCCGGCGGCGACGGGAGTCGTAGGAGAACCCGGCGGCGCGGAGTCGGGCGGTGAGGCGCTGCCCAGCGGGTCGCCCGTCGGGAAGCCGAATGCTGGACAGGTCCAGGTCGGCCACGAGCCGGCCGGTGGGAGTCAGCCAGCCGGCCGCACGGGTCAGGACGGCGAGCTTGTCTCCGACGTAGTGCAGCCCGTGCAGACAGGTGATCAAGTTGAACGTCCGCGTTGGTGCCCAGTTGGCCACGGAGGCGCAGATCAGCTCCAGGTTCAGCGGTGGTGCCGGTACGGGATCGAAGGCGTCAACCAGGTCCACGCCGACGAGGGCTGTCCGCTCGGTCAACCCTGCCAGCCGCAGCTCCTCGGCAGCTTGGATCAGCGCTCGACCAGTGCCGCAGCACAGATCCAACCAGCCAGCGGCTGCCAAAGGCTCAGCCAGACTGACGCCAACAGGGCCGGCGGCGAGAACGTCAAGAGGGTTGAACCCCAACTCCCTGGTGTAGCTGTTGACCCCGGACAGCTGCCGTTCGCGGTTCATGGCGCAGTTCGCCACCACCGCGGACTGTTCCAGGGCGTCGCTGCCAAGCAACTCGGAACTGGCGCGTTGGTCGACCACGCCAACATCATCCCAGGAACAGCTCTTCAGGCCGAACCCTCGACCAGCGGCAGGAGAGTGCGTTGTGTCCTGACTGTGGGTGGTCGGTGTGAGCACGCCTGCGATGATCGTTGGGTGGCGCAGGATGTCCCCATGCTCGAGTGGCTCGACGATGTCTGGTCTCGGGCACACGCCGTGCAGATTGTCGAAGGTGGTGAGGACAGCGGCCCTCTTGCCGGTCGTGAAATTCTGGCCGAGCTCCCGGATGCCGGGTCGGTTGACGCGGCGCGCGCGCTGACCACGACGGGTCGCTTCATCGGTGACATCTGTCGTTGTCTAGGTGGGCCGACGATCGTGCTCCGCGATGTGGCGGGCGAGGTGCTCGCCAGCGCTGGTTTGCATGGCCACGGGTCGGTCAGTTGGGAGCGTTCGCGGTTCCGTGACGACCTCGTCGTGGCAGATCCTGGGGCGCTTCACCTGTTTCTGGCGGGGCACGGTGTACCGGATCAGCTGACGTCATTTCTGGCGCCCTTGGCCGACCTGCTGAACCTGCAGGAGGGCCGCCCGCAGTTCCGGCCCACCGGGCGAAAGGGCAAGAGGTACCTGATTGAGCGTGGTGTTCCTAGCGTGCTGCATCCCGTGTTGGTCGCCGCCACCGGTCAGCAATGCGGCGAGCTGTCCGATACGCAGGTCGACGATGTCCGTCGACAGCTCACCGCCGCCACGCCCTCAGCCACCGGCAGGGCGGCGGTCCTGCTGTCCTGGCTTGGCCGGCTATCCATTCCGGCAGAGGCATTCTGGGGCGAAGGTGTCCTGGTGCGACAGTTACTCGCCGATCTCGCGCTACCCGACATCGCGGCCGCAGCTGCCGAAACTCGCACCGGCGACGTTGCGACGGGGGTGGTCAACCTGGTCATGCACTCCGGCGACGACGGCACGCTGGCCACGGCCATCGGTCCGACGCTGCGTCAACTGTTCCCACCGGCACCAGCGCCGAAGACCACGCGCTAGCCGTCAACCGTCAGGTCGGCGAACTGCTCGCGGACGCAGGCCGCCTGCCCGTCATCAGGTACGCGCGACCCAGCGTTCCGCCCGCTCAGCGGCAGATGCGGAAGCTTCGGCAACGGCCCCGACCTTCATAGCGTGGCGGCGGGGTGAGCGCGCGTCGAGTAATGTGCCCGCGACGCGAATGCTTCCGTCGCGGAGGAATCGCCTCCGGGTCCGCCTTGTCGGTGCCGTTGGCCGTGATGACGGGCAGTCTGCGTGCCGCCGGCTGATCACTCCCCCAGTAAGCCGACGAGAACCCGCGACACCATGTCCTCGAAGCGCGGCGCAGGCACCAGCGGACCGTCGGTCAGCGCCGCCGTCAGGTGGGCGTGCCGGCCCGCCGCGATCACGTGGGCCAGGTATGCGCCCTGCCTCTGCCGGGCGCTAGAGCTCCCGTCGAGTTCGTTTAGGACGAACGCGGCGGTGAGCGTGTTCATCACGGCGAACGCCTCCAGCTTGCGGCCCACATCCGCCGGGTGCCCGGCGAGGACCGCCAGCACGTGCTCCAGCAGATCGGTACCGTGCGGGCCGAGCGCCGAGCGCGTGAGCAACAGCTCCGGCAGCCAGCGGTGCCGCCGCATCAGCTCGCGGCCCTGTCGGCACACCTCCAGCAGACCCGGCAGCCAGGGACCACCCGGCGCCGGCAGCTGATAGGCGGCCGCCACCTCGTCGGTCATCAGGTCGAGCAGGTCGTCCCGGCTGTCGACATAGCGGTAGAGCGACGCCGCCCCGGTGCCCAACTCGGCGGCGATGCGGCGCATCGAGACCGCGGCTAGCCCCTGTCGGTCGGCCAGCGCGATCGCCGCGGCGGTCACCTCCGTCCGGGACCGCTCGGCCGGCCGGCCCACTCCCGTGCGCCGTTCCCGAAGCCATATCGGCATCGCCTCCATGCCACCCCTCTCGATTGCGTCCATCCTAACTTTTGGCATACGGTGTTCGCGAACGCCGTTCCCGAATAAGTGAGGCGGAGATGACCAGAACCCCGTACACCGCACGCAACGGCGACGTGCACCTCGCGGCCGACGACCTCGGCGGCGCCGGCGGCGAGCCGCTGCTGCTGCTCATGGGGCTCGGCGTATCCCGTTTCTACTGGCCCGACGGGCTGGTCGCCGCGCTGATCAATGCCGGCTTTCACGTGGCCTCGTTCGACGGCCGCGACGCCGGCGGCTCCACCCACTTCGACGACACCCCGGCTGGCAACCCGGTGACCGCGCTGTTCCACCGGCGGCCGCCCGCCTACACCGCCGAGGACATGGCCGACGACACCGTCGCCGTGCTAGACGCGCTCCTATGGCGGCGCGCCCACCTCTTCGGCATCTCCCAGGGCGGCCTGGTCGCTCAGCGCACCGCGCTACGCCACCCGGAGCGGGTGCGCACCGTGACCTCCTTCGCCGCCGTGCCCAGCGACATTCGTGGTGCCGCCGTCCTGCGCTATGTGCGCCTGCCGTTCCTGGCGCGCCTGACGCGCATGCGCCAGCCCGCCGGCCGCGACGGCGACGTGGCGGCCGGCCTGGCCCTGTTGCGGGCGGTCTCCTCTCCCGGCTACCCGTTCGACGAGCATGACGCCCGCCTCCGCGTGGAGCGCGAACTCGACGCCGGGCTGGCCAGCGGTGTCCGCGACAGCCGTGCCCAGGCCCGGCAGACCAGCGCCACCTGGCACGGCCCGCGCCTACGCGAGCTCCGCGTGCCCACACTGGTGTTACACGGCAAGCAGGACCCGCTGATCCGCCCCGCCGCCGGCCGCCGCATCGCCGCGTCGGTGCCAGACGCCCGCTATGTCGAACTGCCCGGCACCGGTCACGACCTGCCCCAGGAAATCTGGCCCACCGTGGTCCGCGAGATCCGCGCCCGAGTCTGCTGAGGCCACTCACGACGCGCCTCGCATCCAGCTCCAGACCTAGGGCTCGGTGCTCGTCGGCCCATTAACTGGTTCTACCCGTTCGACCGGGGCTGGTAGCGTGCGCCGAACATGAAGATCACGGGGGAAACATCGATGAACCGAGCTCGGCTCGTCCTGACTGGCTTGGCCGTTGCGGCGGCGATCGCGATGTCCGGCTGCGATCCGCAGCCCAAATCTGAGGGCACCGCAACCTCGCCGTCCCCGGCGGCCTCGAGCGCCGCCCCGACCGGCGGTGCGGCCACCACCACGCCCAGCACCGCGGCCAACGACGCGGCCACAGTGAAGGCCTGCGCCGACATCAAGAAGGACATCAAGGACAACGCGGCCAAGGTCACCAAGGCCGAGAAGATCGGCCCGCCAGCCGGGCACTTCGCGGTCAGTGCCCAGTGGGCCGCCGGCTCGGTCGCGGTCCTGGCGCACTCGATAGGTGCCAACGAGGCAGTCACGGCCGCCTCCGAAAAGATCCAGAACGAGATGATGGGCCTGAGCGACGCGTACAACAAGTCCGCCGACGCCAAGCCCAGCAAGAAAGCCCTGGAAGCCGCCATCAAGGAGCTGGACACCGTCTGCTCGGCCGCCTGACCGGATCGACCACGCAATCGGCGGTGACCGTCACCCGGACGGTCACCGCCGATTCGCATGTCCGTGCGGCCTGCGGCACCTGGGTCAGCGGCCTCTGAGCAACCCACTGTCAGCCTGCGCGACGCCCAGCGAGCTACTGCGGAGAGCGGCGCGCTGTTCCCGGCAAGCCGCACATCCCTCCAGATACGCGGCTACTGCTGACGGAACCGATCCCGTACGGCGGCGACCTCTTCCGGAAACGTGGCAACCTCTACGCCGTCGGCCGACTGCGCCTCTGCGTAGGTTGGAGTGATGAGCCGACCGTCGAGTGGTAGGGGCATCAGATTCTGGCTGGGAAGCCCGGCTGCGCTGCACGGATCAATCGCGCTACTTCCAGCCCAAGCAAGGTGACTAGGGCAGCGGCCCACGCTCAGCTTGGGAATCGCGTTGATCTACACGGGGCGTAGCGACATTCTGGGGGCAGGCGGCACGCGTCGTGTCTCTGCCTCGCTGATCGGGCGTCTCGCGCTGCCCCATACTGACCGCTGCATCGGGCACGCTACGGGCGCGGCCATCTGACGTCGAGGAGGGTCGTCATGGCGTTGGTCAAGAAGGGCTCTCGGCTCATAACGGTTGACGGGGTCACCTACAGGTGGCGAGTGCGCGGCAAACCAACCTATGTCCAAGGGCTGTGTGAGCGACCGCTCGCTGTCGCTGTAGAACAGGTCGATTGCAAGGGCAGGGTGTTGCTGGTCAGCATGCCCCAGGACCATCCAAGTAACTGGATTGGCGGGCCGGCTGTGCCCGTTCTCCCATCGGCGGTCGCTGCGATTGTCCGCAAGGCATTGGCCGAGGGATGGCAAGCTACCCCGTCAGGCACGGCCTTCCTTATGACTGCGCCCGTGGGCTGATGACACGACGCTTCGGTGACCCGGCCACGTTCGCCGTGGAGATCGGCGAGGTCGAGCCGCACCAACTCCGCGCCGTCGACCTGTGGGCGGCTGGCAAGAGGCTGACCATCAAGGACAGCCACGCGTTCCTCCCGTTCTTCATCCGCGTTATGCGATCGAGCGCGGCGCAGGTGCGCCGACGCGACGTCGAGCCCTGTCCCGTCCCGGGCCGCACACCAGAGGAGATCTTCCGGCTGCTCCACGCAGACGACACGGAGTTTCGGGAGCAGTCCTGGTTCCTGCAGTGGGGCGAGACCGTCGACAACGTCTTCAAGTACGCCTACCTGGACGACGACCTGGTGATCGTCTTCGCGTTCTGGCGGCCAGACCAACCCTTTCCGGATGACCTGGGCAAGGTCTTCGTCGCCAGGATCCCACCGGAAGAGTTCGTGGCCACCGTCGAGCAAGCAGCCGATCTACTGGACGCCGAGTTGGTTAACGTCGATCCACCCCGGTGACCGAACCGCCTCCGCAATCGTCGCACCGTCTGGCAGCAAGGGCCCGGTGAGCATCGAGGATGATCGAAGCTGGCTCAGCGGCCGCCGACCCCGCTCCATCGATCCTGGCCTTCGACCGTCGGGGCACAGGCGCCGGGCTGGCAGGCGCCGGGCCGTGCTGTCGGAGCCGCACTGCGGCGGTCCGCACCAGCCGGATGGCCGACCTGCGACAACGGTGGAGGACGTGAGACTGCTGCGACAGCTCATGACGGCTGCGAACAACCGTCCGGCAAGCGACCTGCTGTTCAACCCGCAGGAGCAGGAGATCGTGGACCGGATCGATCGTGGCCGCCCCCGGCCGGAGGAACCAGTGGCCTTGCTGCCCGTCGCCCAGCTCAATCTCCGCGACGTTCCCCACCTACGTATGCCCCGAACACCAGATGGCTCTGGGTCTCTACCGCCGACCATTCGCCGCCGGTGCGCTGCTGCTCCGACCCCTGGGCACCGCTCGCAGCCGCTCGAGCGTCTCGCCCAGCCGGCCCGCGGCTGACAGACAGCCGGCCGCAGGTCCGCCGGATCGGCTGAGCGGAGCAGCAGCCGCACCGGATGTAATGAACCCGGCCGTTTACCTTCGTCGCCGGTATCGGGCCGGCCCTGATCTTCGTTCGCGCGCGGTCATGAGCGACCGCGCGCGGACCGCCGCATGATGCAGTCCGGGGCAAGGCCACCTTGCCTCTCGCCCCGGCTCAGGCCCACCGCGGGAGGAGTTGCCGGAGCAGCCCCCCAGAAGCGGATTCAGGTACCAGACCGGGACGCGATCGTGAACCGTGATTTTGCTGGTGGGGTCGCAGGAAACGCAGGTGACAAGGAGCAGGATGTCGAGGAGTTTGCCGTTGGCATTGACGCGGAACTTGCCGTCGCCGGTGCTGGCGAGGCCGGAATGGCAGTGGACACAGCGGAACGCGAGCAGGCGAAGGTGCGTGCGCCGAGGGGCCCAGGACGGAACGATATGAGGATGCGTAGACATGATCCCTCTGAAGACCTGACGGAAGGCATGGGAAAAGAGCCGACGGCGACGTCGGCGACCGATGCACGGGGAAGGTGTCAGGTCTAAAGAGCAGGCGGCGTCACGCGGGGTGAAGTCCTCTCGTGAGAGGGTCGGAGAAGGAAGATCCAGTTGCAAGGTAGGGCGGGACGGGCTGGCGAGGCCACCCATTTTTGTGTTGGTGCCGAGCACTGAGGGTCAGGCGTCAGCCTTGGAGGTACGGGCTCGTCGCTGCAGCCGCGGATTACTTCCGCAGCCTGCCCCGGCTCGCCAGCGATCACCTCGGCGGCGATCACCCAGACACCCTGACGACGCGTCGAGAGACGGCCCGCTGGTTGGGCCGGGCTGGCGATGCGGCTGGCGCCGCCGACGCCTACGCGGCCCTGCTCTCCGGCCAACTCCGAGCGCTCGGTGTCCCGGTCCGCGAGACGTTCAGGGCTTCGCGGGCGCGGGTGGTCGCGACGAAGAGCAGGCACCGCTCCCTCATCATGTCGCTGTCGTGCTGCACCTGGTCCACCTCACGTGGGGTGACCTCCTTGGCGAATGGCACCGCGCTGGCGTTGACGCCGACCACGGCGACGCAGCGGAACTCCAGTCCCTTCATGGCGTGCATCGTGGCAAGGCGGACGCCGTCTACCTCGGGCTCAGGGTTGTCTCTGACCCGGACCGTTGGCACGGTTGCGGCCGTCAGGTCATCGAATTTGACTTCGTACGGCTCGACTGCCCGTCGGGTTTCGGACACATCGCGCAGTACGCTGAGCCCCTCGTCCCCGCGTACGCGCAGGTGACGCACCGTTTGCTGGGCGTCACTTTCATCGGCGCCCCAGCTGTCCTAGAGTCCTCTGCGTCACCCGCGCCAACGGGGACGGTGGCGTGATCGCCCGCGGTAGGTGAATCATGAAAACCACCTGTTGAGCCGACAAGTCTAGCGATTGGTATGCGGCCATGGACCTTGATCGCGACACTCAACTAATCTTCGAGATAGGAACGATGCGGCACCTAGCTCGAACGTGGAATCAGTTCGGCGGCGTCACCTTCGCCAATGTCGCGGAGCACACGATGCGCGTGGCGTGGATATCGCTCGTCATCGCCAGTCGAGAAGGAGCCGACTGCGGAAAGGTCGTCCAGCTGGCCCTGATCCACGACGCCGCAGAGACGCGAACCGGCGACGTCCACTACATGTCGCGGCTCTACACGGACCGGCACGAGGCCAAGGCTCTCGACGACATGACCGCCGAGACCTCGTTGGAGTGGGTTCAGCAGCTCTGGCACGAGTATGAGCAGCAGGAGAGTCTGGAGGCGCGCATCGTCAAGGACGCGGACACCCTCGATGTCGACTTCGAGCTCAGGGAACTGGCCGCCACCGGCAGTCACCTGCCGCAGATTTTCAAGCCCATCCGCGACGGTGTGAATTCGAAGCTGCGGACGAAGACCGCGGTGGAACTCTACGAGTCGTTGCTGCTCACCAACCCTCACTCGTGGCACCTGCAGGGCAAGAATCGCGCCACGGCGGGTGACTGGCAGGGTCTGACCGCAGATGCCGGGCCGCCGGAGCAGCAGCACTGACCCGAGCCCGCACTCGGCCGGAGGGAATCTGCCATGGCGCTCCCGAGCGGTGAAGAGTTGCTGGCCCTGCTGGCCAGTGGTGACGACGCGCTGGCCAAGCGCGCGCTGCAGCGGCTGTGCTATGCCATCGAAGCTGGCCGGCGAGTCGATCTGACAAAGGATCCTCGGTTGTACGCCGCAACCGCGAACCTGAAGGGTTCGACCGATCTTCACGTGCGCAGATGGCTCTACAAACTCATCGGGCTCCTGCGGATCGAGCAGCTCGCGCCATGGCTCGCAGGACAATTGAACGGCGTGGACACCGATCTCGAGAACATGAGCTGGGCGGCCGGCGCGTTGCACGTCGTAGCCGGCACGGCACATACCAGAACGAGCCTCGTCAAGATCGGCCTCGACCCGGACGCCGCAGCCGTCAAGCTCGCCGCCGGGTATTTCCGCGGGAGCGTGCCCGTCGAGCCGGTCGTGTTGCGGAAAGCCATGGCGGACGACGATCCGCTGGTGCACCGATGGATCAGCCTCCGATATGGACGAGATCCGTCGGTATTGCCCAAAGAGGTGCTCGGCGATCTTGTCACAAGCTCCACAGCCAGCGTCGCTGAATATGCCGTGTGGGCGGTCCACAACGACCCACGTGGACGAATCTCCGACATCCCGCTCCATCCTCAGGATTTTGGCCGCTTCCCGCCCAATGTGCGCCGGTGGTATCTCCGAGTTCTGCTGAAGAACGGGACGAACCTCCTGCCGTACGTCGACCTTGTCCGGGCGGGGATGTCCGACGATGCGTCAGTGGTGCGGGAGGGCCTGGCGCTCGGGTTGGTGGACGTCGGGTTCGGTGCCGAGCTCGCCAGCGAGCTGGCCGATTGGTACGCCCGGGAGGACGACCCGGTCGTCCAGCTCGCTATCGCGCGGGTCATGTTCGCGAAGCGTCGGAGACACCGGCAATTCCAGCAGATCCTGAAAGCCGAACGGACGATCAACAGCTCATTCGTCGGCCAGCTATTCTCGGTCGAACGCCCCCTGCGCCCGTCGAAAATCTTCCTGCCCACCCAGCGAAGGACGAGGAAGGAGCCGACAGTGCCGAGCCCACTACCAGCGATAACCGGCCAGCGCCAAGAGAACGTCTATCTACTCGGGATAGATACGGTTGATTTCAGCAAACGTTCCGACAGGCAGCAGTACACAATTTTTCGGGATTTGCTGGACTCGCTGAGGCACGAGGACATCCTGGTGGCCGAGGATCCGGACGACGTGGCCGTCCTACTGACCGGCGACGGCGTTTTCGTCGGGTTTCGCCAAGTCACGAGCAGGCTGTCGCCGATTCGGTTAGCTTTACGCCTGAGGCGAATGTACCAGGAGTTGCGTGCATACGATCTGCGTTTTGGTGTCAACAGCGGACCAGCCACATGGATATATTTCGAGTCTGGTGGGCCGCAGCTCATCTCTCACGCGGTGAACTGGACGGCACGCGTCATGTCGGCCGCCGGCGCCAACCAGATCCTAGTTAGCGACTCCTACTATCAGCAGTGTGTCCGTCCGGCCACGGATGAACTGCCGGCGGTGAGCTTCGTCAGCGTTTCCGGCAATACCACGAAACATGGCGAGCCGCTGCTCACGTGGCAGGCCGAAGGCTGATCCCGGTAACTACGGCAACTGCATGACTACAGGAAGTCGTCACGTGGCGACCACAACGGCGTTACGACGAGGCGCGACCGGGCCGAGCGAGGCTAGATAGTCTCGTGCCATGCGCCAAGCCATGTCGGTTGCCTCTGCCCCCCGGCTGGCGATCTTCAGGATCGGCTCGATGACAGTGGCATCCGCCCTGCTCAACATGATCTGTCCATCGAAATGATGGATTTCGACCGGTCGGCTCGACGGGGATATCTCACTTATGCAACGGCCCACGCCGACGCCGGATGGGGAATAGTGACCCGGAGCCAGGTAGGTGTCGTGGATCGTCTTCAGCGTGCAACCCGAATCCCACACGGTGATCGTCAGGATGCCCCCGGGGGAGACCAATGATGCCAGCTTCTTGAGCGCTTCTCCTTCATCTCCGAGGTAGTAAAGCGACTGCTTGGCGTTGACCACGTCGTAGGCTTCACCAGGATGAAAATCCGCCAGCCCGGTGGGGACGAGACGCGCCCTACTTGCCCATCCGAGCCGGCGGGCCGAGGCCGGGATATACGGATCTATCCCGGTCAGCGCGACGTGGATGCCTCTGCGCGTCAACCCGTCCGTGACCTTGCCGGCCGACGCTCCGTTTCCTATCCCCACGTCGAGCATCGTGATCTCGTCTCGCCGGCGGAAGTGCTTCGAGAGGATGTCCACCAACAGCGGCGTTTCACTTGACGGTCCGAAAGCCTGTCGGAGCGCTTTGAGGTTTGCGACGTAGTCAGCGTTCATCGGTGTCGCCGATCGCGGGGCGATGGTCGACTTGACCCTGGCAGGGCCGGGCCTGCATGCACACGCAGATACCTCCTGGAGGAGAAGCGCCGATGCCTCAAGGTTCGCCGGGAGCGGATGGTCCAAGTGCCTCCAAGACCTGTGCGACGCGCTGCTCCACAGTGCCGCCGACCACCATGACGGGAGAGTCGACGGCATCGCTCATGACGAGCGCTCTCAACTCGTGGTCGACGCTTTGCTGATACTCTTCGCTGCCGCCGCGGACGCCGTCATCCTCCAGCGGGAAGAGGATGGGACAATAGACGAGACGGTCGAACGTATTGACATGATCGAAGGCGACCCGCTCCATGAAGGCCGACATATCAGCACTGAAGCAGCCGCGACCGTGCATGCTCCTGTTCGCTCGCTCGTAAGCGACGGCGTCGAGCAGCGTTCGTTCGGTGAGCAGGGTGGCGGCGCCCCGGCGCCGCCCCTCGATCTCGTGGCGCCGTTGCTCCACGAAGTAGGCCGCGACGGAGTCGAGCCGGAGGTTCTCCCCGAATCGGTATCCGCTCCGCATCAAATTTCTGGGAATGCCTTGCACTGTGACGACCGGGCTTTCCAGGGCCCGGGCCAACGCGGAAACGAGGGTGGACTTTCCCGTCCCGTGGGCACCCATCACGGCCATCCGCAACATCAACTGTCCTCACGTTGATTGCGTCGAATGTAGCGGGAGGCTCACAACATGTACACCCGGCAGTGGCGCCTGCCATCCGTCTCAGGCGAGGGCGACGGCAGCGAGAGCCACGAGGCCTATCACCAAGGCACGGATGGACCACGCCACTCGGGTGAACTTGCGAGACGCCACCATGTTCACCGCCCAGATCTGCGCCAGGACGGCCCGCTCGAATGCATTGATGTCGGCCGCCGCCTCCAACCAGGCGTCGATGAATGCTTCCTGGTCGTTGCCGTACCGGCGAGCGACGTGCTCGTAGTAGTGCAGTGATCCGGTCGTCACCTGCCGCCGCGGGGCCAACGCATAGAGCGCCAACAACGCGCTGAGCGCAACGCAGGCGCCCGCGACGAGCAGGACGCCTGTGGCCCAGGGGCCATGGGCGGACGGCAGGCGTCCAGCCAGGACGCCGGCGGCGGCCAGCACCGCGGCCGCCTTCACATCGGCGAAGCGGATCATCTCGTTCGCCTGTTGGAGGGAGGCATGTTTCATGTCTCTCACTAGGTTTCCGGCCTCTTGTGCTTCAGTGGTGCTGGCCGGTGCGGCGGCGAAGCTCTCGGGAGCCAAGGTCGGGGACGCCCGGTATGACGTCGCATCGGTCGATTGTGCGAACGGGGTACGTTCCACGGCACTCCTTTCGAAGGCGGGGCTCCCTCAGCATGGGGTGGGTCCGCGCGGTTCTCTGCCCAGTTCTGGGCAGGGCGCACGTGTGCGGCCGAGCAGGGCCACCGGGTCCACGACGATGACCTCGCGCCGCCCGGTGACGACGATGCCCGCCCCACGCAGGGCTGTCAGCTCGCCGACGACCGCGTTGCGCGAGGCACCGACCAGTTCGGCGAGTTCCGCCTGGGACAGTCGGATCGCGTTCCGGCCATCCGCGCTCCGGGTCGCCTCGTCAAGCTGGATCAACGCGCGGGCCAGCCGCTCCCGGACCGGCAAAACGGCCAGCGCTGTCCGTTGTATGTCCGAGCTGCGCAGCCGGCTCACCGTGTAGGTGGCGAAGCCCATGGCGAACTCAGGCCGGGCCAGGAGCCGCCGGAACTGCGGCCCCGTCAACAGCCGAGTGACCGTGGTGGTGAGAGCGGTGACGGTCGCCGATCGGGGCTGGAGGTCGACGGCAGCCAGGTCACCGACGACGTCACCGGCGGCCCGCAGCGTCAGGATCGCCCGGCTGCCGTCGCTCTCCGAGCGGACGACCTTGACGCAGCCGGCCAGGACGACGTGCACGTGCTGAGTGGTGTCACCCTGGCGGATCAGCACGTCGCGGGCTTCGAAGCGGACGGGGATGCCGGTGTGCCGCACCCGATACCACTCATCCTGCGGGAGATGAGCGACGAGCCCAGACGCTACGCGTTCACCCATGCGCTGAATGTATCGCCGATGGCGGTGCGCGGTGGGTCGGCTCAGCCGTGATGAACCTCCACAAGGATTTTCTCGATGAATCGTCGGTACTGGTCGGGGTCCAGGGCGAGGGCGTCCAGGCTGGCCCAGATCTCCTCGTACGCGGCCAGCTCGGCGGGACGGTCGAGGTAGAGCGCGCCGGTCAACGACTCGTGGTAGACGACCGACGGTTCGGGTTCGACGCGGTTGCTCGACGCGATCGTCGTCGGCGAGTACGAGCGCGCCTTCCACGGCCAGCAGCTTGAACAGTTGACTCCCACCTTGCTCAGGCATGACTTGCAGCTGTGGCTGCCGAAAACCTATGGGCCGGTGGACTTCGACAACCCGCGGCAGCTGGCGTTGCTGGACCTGCTCAGCGTGCACTCCCAGCGGGAGGTTTCCCGAGCCCGGCATCGCACGACCGCGGCCCTGCGCGCTCAGGCAGAGTTGCAGGGCCGACATCTCGGCGTCCGGCCACCCTACGGCTACCGGCTCGCCGACGCCGGCCCTCATCCGAACCGCGCCCACGCCGCCTGGGGACGGCGCCTGCACCGCTTGGAGCCCGACCCTGCCACCGCACCCCACGTCCGGTGGATCTTCGAGCAGCGGCTTGCCGGCCGGAGCGTGGCCAGCATCGCCCGCGCCCTCAACGACAACGGCGTCCCGTGCCCGTCCGGCGCCGACCCAGCGCGTAACCCCCACCGCGGCGGCTGCCAGTGGATGCTCACCACTGTCGCGGCGATCCTGTCCAACCCCCGTTACACCGGGCGGCAGGTCTGGAACCGGCAACACACCGACCGTGATGCCCTCCCTGACAATTGAGCCTTCGATCGACACCATGAGATCCAACGGTGGAGCGCCTAACTGACTGGGTCATCTCCCGCGAGATCGCGCATACTCCGCTGGTCAGCGAAGAACACTTCGTCGCCGTCCAGGCAATCCATACCGCACCGACCCCAGCCGGCGGCATTCCCCGCTGCTATTTGTTGGCCGGAGTGATCTGCTGCGGCGTGTGCGGCCGAATCATGAACTCCCACTGGGTCCACGACCGCGCCGGCTACCGATGCCGACACGGCAACACCAGCGCCCGGCCCACCTCATCGAGACGACAGAAGACCCTCTACGTCCGGGAAGACCATCTCCTGGACAGGATTCGACACGACAGCTGCCTGCGTCGGCGCCACCCGGCGATGCGCGACCAGGATCCAGACAGCGTCGCTGGCTACCTACGGCTCAACAACATGATCACCGTGTGCGACCACGACCACCGGACCATCGAAGCTGACACGGCGGTCTTCCCGCTCACCGCCCCGACGAGCGTCCTGACCCGCACAGCAAGATCCCCGCCCAATGCGCACACTGTTGGGCCAGGCCCCATAGAACGTCGTCGACTGCTGCGCAGAACCGCGGGGCACTCCGCGGGAAACAGGACGCCGCACCGGCTCTGACCTGCGGCAACGTGGAGCCGCAGGCAGGGGTGGGTGCAGCTACCCGCCGTTGGGTGCCGTTCGATGCACTTAGAGGCCGTTCAGTGCACCCTGTTGCTCCCCATCTGCTCCCCCGACCCCGTGCTCGCGACCGGGCTGCTGCCGCCGGGTTGAGATGGACGGTGCTGCACGTCGTTGGGCAAGGGATCGTGGCTGCTGGTCCCAGCAGCCTGGGCTTACGCCGACGCCCGGCGTGCCCGACCTGCTCCCACGGCCCCGGCCATCACCGGACGCCCTCACGGACGCCACGCCTCATCAGCGGCAGATCCAGACGCGTCGGAACGTTACCGGGGCGGTGCAGGCCGCCCGGTAGGTTTGCCCGCATGTCACCGATCCCGACGCCGCTGCTACCCGAAACCCGACGTGCGCTGGTCCACCGGCTGGCCACCGGTCAGGTAGCGGGTCGGGCGCCTTCGGTCGTCGCTGCCGTGGTGCGTGATGGCCGTCCTGTGTGGGTGGACGGGTGGGGAACGGTGGACGGCAGGGTGCCGGATGGCAACCTCCAATACCGGATCGGCTCGATCACCAAGACTTTCCTTGCGGTGCTGGTGCTGCGCCTGCGCGACGAGGGGCGACTCGCGCTTACCGACCCGCTGGCCGAGCACCTGCCCGGCACGGCGGCGGGCCAGGCCACGGTCGGTGCGCTTCTGGCGCACACCGCCGGGCTGATCGCTGAGGCGCCCGGCCCGTGGTGGGAACGGACCCGGGGCACGCTGCGACCCGACCTGGCCGACGTGCTGGGCGGCGATCCGCAGGTGCATCCGCCCGGACAGCGCCACCACTACTCCAACCCCGGCTATGCGCTGCTCGGCGCGCTGGTGCAACGGGTTCGGGGCCAGGCGTGGGACGAGGTGCTACGACGCGAGGTGCTGAACCCGCTCGCGATGACCCGCACCACCCTGCTGCCGATCGCACCGCACGCCACGGGCTGGGCAGTGCATCCCTGGGCCGATGTGCTCCTTGAGGAGCCCGCCGTGGACACCGGTCTGATGGCGCCTGCCGGGCAGCTGTGGTCGACCGTGACGGACCTGGCCAGGTTCGCCGCGTTCCTCATCGACGGCGACGACCGGGTGTTGCATCCGGACACCGTCGCGCAGATGCGCAACCCGGCGAGCCCACCGGAGGCGACGGACTCAGACAGCGGCTACGGGCTCGGCATGCAGCTGCTGCGCCGCGACGGCCGGCTGTTGGCCGGGCACACCGGCTCGATGCCGGGCTTCGTCGCGACCGTGTGGGTCAGCCCCGATGACGCTCTGGGCGCGGTCGTCATGGGTAACGTGACCGCTGGCCTGTCCGCCGGTACTCTCGCCGCTGATCTGCTGCAGACGGTCGCCGAGCGGGAGCCGCGCATCCCTGCGCCGTGGCGACCGCTGCCCTCAGTTGACCCACAGCTACTGGATCTCGCCGGCCCGTGGTACTGGGGGCCGGCCCCTTATGTGCTACGCCCGCAGGCCGATGGCTTCCTGGAGCTGACCCCGCTGTCCGGCGGGAGCGCCACCCGGCTGCGCCCCACCGGCGACGGTGGCTGGGAGGGGATCAACGGCTACTTCGCCGGCGAACGGCTGCAGGTGCAACGCGACGCGGCTGACGCCGTCAGCCACCTCGATCTTGGCACCTTCATCTTCACCCGGCAGCCCTACGACCCTGCGGCACCACTGCCCGGCGGCATCGACCCGGCCGGTTGGCAGGCCGGCTGACCTCACGAACGCAGCGATCTCGGCATGAGCGGACGTCACCCGATTAATGACCGGAAGCACCATGGCCGACATCTTCGGAGCCGCCGAGGAGGTCTCCCAGCAAGAAGCCCTGGTCAGAAGGTTGCTGGTGGGATTTGAGTCTCAGCTTCCCAGTAAGCTCACGGCAACGCTTCAGACCGATATACAGAACTTGCAAGCGTGGCGTTAGGCGGCCCGAGATGCCGGCCGGCGCTGGCCATCCCGGGAACAGTGACGCCTGACCACTTCGACCTCTACTGGGAGGTCAACCGCTCCGGAGCGCACCATCCGCTGATCACCAGGCCACGCTCGGCGACTAGCCGCTGCATCGCGCCGGCCACGCAGATGCCAGCGTTCGCGGCGGTCAACCGCAGGTTCCACCTCATGACAAGAGTCCTTCGAGCCGGGCGGCGCCGCTCTGCTGCCCGGCGATCCAGGCGTCTTCCACGTGGCTCTGCAGCAGATGCTCTGGCGACGTCGGTTATTCCAACTGTCCGAATACCCCTGTCTATCGAGTCGACGACGGCGTCTCTCCCTCGTCGGGTTCGAGGATGATGCGGGCGATCTCGTCGATGGGCGCTGCGGGGAGATGCCAGGTTGGTGTGAAGTCGTCGGGCAGTGTGGTGCCGACGTAGATCGAGATTCGGGCTGCGCGAAGCATCGGCACGTCATTTGGAGTGTCACCCACGGCCGCGATTTGCTCGGGGAGAACGTCGAGGGCGTCGGCGTATTCGGCGAGCAGGGTGGGTTTGGTTGCCGGGAAGACGTGGCGGTACCCGCCGTTTCCGTCGGGTTCGGTGCCGAAGTGTGCGTTGACGCCGAGGCGGCCGGCGAAGTAGGCGACGTTGGGGGCGTGGGTGAGGGACGCGATGATCGTAACGATGCCGGCCGTGTGCAGTGCGGTGATGCCCTCGATCGCGCCGGGCGCCAGCGGGATGTCGGCGAGCACCGCGTCCATGTCGTCGATGCTGAGGTGCTGGAGGTACTCCCAAATTCCGAGGCGCGCCGCGATGAGCTCCTGTTCAGTGCGCGACTGTTCCCAGACCGACATCTGAGCGGCAAATCCGAACGCATCGGCAATGGCCTCCATGCACGTTTGCCCCCGGGTGAGGGTGCCATCAAGGTCGAAGGCGACCAGCCGAATACCGGCCGGCGCGTCGGCATGATCCCGTTGATCAGGGCCAGTGTGTTGGTATGGCATCAACTCTCCGAATCAGGTGTTGTTCCGGCGGTTGACATCGGCGGCGTAGCAGGTCCAGTCGCCGCCGCTCGCGCGTTGCCAGGCGACGGCGACGGCGATCTCGCACTCACCGTCCAAGACGCCGCCTGCCTCGTCATGATCGCCGAACAGACTCAAGCATGGATTGTGGACGCGAGCTGTGTAGAGGCCGGGCCGGGCAGCAGGTTGCAGGCGGCGATGGCGGCCTCGAACTCCTGCGCCTGCAACCACCCACGGTCCTCGACGCACAGCTTGCGCAGCAATGCGATGTGCGCGGGTGGCCCGCCGAAACCCACACAGCCGATCCGGCCCCACTCGCGCAGGACGGTCCCCAGACCGACCGGTGGCCGCTCGGGCGGCACTCAAGTGCCCGCCGGCTGGAACAGCTCGACCGGGTTGCCGGCAGGGTCGTCCAGCACGATCTGTCGGCCGCCCGGCCCGGTGACGACCTCGCTGCGGAACACGACGCCGGCGGCGCGCAACCGGGCCACCTCGGTGTCGATGTCGCCGACGAGCAGGTGGATGCGGTTCCAGCCACCGGGCTGCGGCCGGCGCCCGTTCGGCAGAGGACGGCCTGCCGAACTCGCCGGGCCGGACAACAGCAGTCGCAGGCTTCCTCGCCGCACTTCGGCGAAGGCGGGCAGGAACGCAGTGTTCGGCGTGAAGCCGAGGTGGGTGGTGTAGAAGTCGATCGCGGCGTGGACGTCGTCCACCAGATAGCGGACGTGCACCGTGCCGTCGGCGGGTCCGTTCATGACGCCTCCTGGTCCTTAAGGGCGGGCGATGGTGTGCAGCAGGAAGGCGATTCGCCCGGCGATCTCGTCCGCGGCCCTTGTGAAGGCGGGCAACCCGGCCGGGTCACCGGCCGGGTTGGGGATGCTCCAATGCGCCCGCCGCGGCTGGTCGGGGAACGTGGGGCAGACTTCTTTGACCCGATCGCAGAGGGTGATCACTCGGTCGAAGCGGCGGCCGGTGAACTCGTCGAGGTGTTTGGGCCGCGCGCCGGTGAGGTCGATGCCCCGGTCAGCCATGACGGCCACTGCATGCGGGTGGATCGGCTTGGGGTGGCTGCCGGCACTGACGGCCTCGACCGAGCCGGCGGTGCGGTCGCGCAGGATCGCCTCGGCCATCTGTGACCGGGAGCTGTTGCCGGTGCAAAGGAACAGCACGTTCCCGGCGACGGCATCGGCGGGCACCGGCGGGGTCAGCCGCAACGCGGGATGCAATGCGGCTCCGGTGCCGGCCAGCAGGTCAGAGCAGCGGGCCAGATCGAGCGAGTAGTAGGTGTCGCGCCCGTCGGCGCTGCTGCGCCGCGCGGTCACCAAAGCGGCCTCACGCAGTTTGCCCAGGTGGTACGACACCAGGTTCTGCGGTTGGCCGAGCACGGTCGTCAGCTCATGAACAGCCAGGTCGCTGCGGGCCAGCTCGCCCAAGAGCCGCCAGCGCAGCGGGTGCCCTGCTGCGGTCAGGAACGGCGGCGCCTTCATGCCCGGCAGATTACATCAAATCTGTTTGATGCAATAGCTGTTACTGGTGGCCGGGGGCTACCAGGCCGGCCTCGTAGGCGAGGATGACGAGCTGGGCGCGGTCGCGGGCGTGCAGCTTCGTCATGGCGCGGTTGATGTGGGTCTTCGCGGTCGTCGGGCTGATCGACATCCGGGCGGCGATCTGGTCGTTGGACAGGCCCTGGGCGACCAGGGCGACGGCCTCACGTTCCCGGCTGGTCAGCTCGCTCAGCACCCTGCCGGCGTCCAGGTGCTGCGGCTGGGTCACGTACCGGTCGATCAGCTTGCGGGTGATCGACGGTGCGAGCCACGCGCGGCGACGCGGACGGCGTGCAGGAAGTCCTCCGGCTCGATGTCCTTGACGAGGAAACCGGCGGCGCCCGCGCGCAACGCGTTGAAGACGTACTCGTCCAGGCCGTAGTTGGTCAGGACCACCACGTGCACCACAGACAGTGCGGGATCCGTGGCGAAGCGCCGGGTCGCTCGATGCCGTCGACGATCGGCATCTGGATGTCCATGAGTGCGACGTCGGGGCGCAGATCCGCGGTCAGCGCCACGCCCCGCAGACCGTCGGCGGCCTCGCCCACCACCTCGATGTCGTCTTCGAAGTCGAGCAGGGCTCGGAACCCGCTACGGATCAGCGGCTGGTCGCCGACCAGCAACACACGGATCATCGGATACGGCCCACCGGAATGTCGGCGTGGACACTGAATCCGCCCTCGCCGCGCGGCTCGGCACGGCGCTCACCGCCGAGCCCTGCCACCCGTTCACGCATCGCGCCGCTGCTGGCGGTGGAGCGGAGTCTCGATCCGATGACTGGGACGTGCCCACGCCCAGGTGATCAGACACTTCGCCGCAGGCGCCACAGCAGGCGCCCGCCGCGCGGCACATGATCACGGCGACGCCGATCAGGCAGATCACCCGCGCCGGGTTGAACGACGATCGTGACGTCCGTCCGCTTAGCCGGAGTCGGCGCAGAGCTGGGATATCAAGGCGGTGCGGGCCCACTCTTCCCACGTGTCCGGTGACCAATCGCGGTCACGGACGAAGATCAGGTAGAGCTGCGGGCTGAGCAGGCCGAACAGCAGGTCCGCCGCCTTCTCGATGGAGAGGCCGGGACGGATGTCGGGCTTACTGACCAAGGCTTCCGCTGCTGCGTACTGCACTGTGTAGCGCGGGTCGGGGCCGTCCGGCCACTGTGCGGCGATCTCAGGGTCGGTGGCTGCGGCAGCTGCGATCAGCGGCATGATCGGGGCGACCCGGCCCAGGATCTCGCGGGTGCCGTGGACGTGCGCGCGTAGTTGCCCGGCCGCGGTGGGCTCGGCGCACGCGGCGCGAAACCACTCACGATCCATGGTGGCGACCGGCTCCGTGTCCCCGGCGATGGACGTGTCGACGACGTCCTTGAACAGCGTGCGCTTGTTGCGGAAGACGAAGTAGACCGTCTGGACGGCCACGCCCGCCCGGTCCGCGACCTCCTGCAGGCTCGTCGCCCCGTAACCCTGCGCGACGAACAGCTCGCGAGCCGCCTCGACGACCTTTTCACGGGTGCGGCGTGAACGCTCGGCTCGCTTGTCCGGCCGCTTGACCTCGTCCATATCGCGAGTCTAACTTTAGAGCATGTCACTAGAGTTCGACTCTAACTTCTTGGAGGAGACAATGGACCAGCCCCACGCCACCCAGAAGCCGCATCCGGACCTGGCCTCGACGCAGCGAGACCCGGAGGAGGAGTCCGTCCACCGCGCACTGGAGGGCTACTACCGCACCGGCAAGCCACCGTGGGACACCGGCGTGACGCCACCCGAACTGGTCGACCTGGTAGAGGGGCACGGCGCGCTGCCGCCCGGCCGCGCCCTCGAACTCGGCTGCGGCACGGGGACCAACGCCACCTACCTCGCACGCCACGGCTGGGAGGTGGCCGCCGTCGACCTGATCGACCGCGCCGTCGACCAGGCCACGGAGAAGGCTGCGGCGGCGGGAGTGGCAGTACGGGTCCTCCACGGAGACGCCACCCGCCTCGACGAGCTGAACGTGCCGGGCCCCTTCGACCTGTTCTTCGATCTGAGCTGCTACTGCGGAATCCCGCTACACCGCCGCGACGCCTACGCCGCCGGGCTCACCCACCGCGCCGCTCCCGGAGCACGGTTGCTGATGTTCGGGTACGGCCCCGAGCCGCTCGGCAATCCGATCCCCGAAGTCACGTCGTGGGCGGCAGGCGTCACAGCCGACGAGCTCCGCGCCAGGTTCCCCGGCTGGGAACTAATCGACGTCACACCAGGCACCAACTCGGTGCCGACCTTCTGGTTCACGCTGCGCCGCGACGCCTAGCAGTCTCCGGTCGCGGGTTTCTCTGGGTTTATGCCAAGTCTCACGCCGCCCGAGCAAGTCGAGCTTGGGCGGCGCAGTGGTCAACGTGCCGGGTGATGGCCCTGAGCGCCGCTCGTAGTCCAGGTGACGTCTGGGGCTGCATCGGTCGCGCGTGCCGCCGACTCGCCAGTCGGTCCGCGGTGCGGCAGTTGCGGCCGGGGCTCCAGCGGCTGAAGCCCGATTCACCTGAACGGCGAATCAGCTGTTCGTTGAGGTCGCGGACGAAGCCATCATCGATAAGCCGGAAGGTAGGCACCTGTCGGCATTCCGTACAGCTCGAATCGCGAAGAGTCAGCGGCGACGGCAGCGTGTCGCAGGGTGTGGACGTGCAGGCCTACGAGCGGGCGGTGGCAGGCACGTCGCGACTATTCGCGGTCTGGCCTGGCAATTACTCCAGCGACCTGTTCGCGATCGACGACCTCGACGCGTACGCCGTGCAGTCGGGATAGTTCACGACCAGGAGCGCACCGGCCTCGCCGAGCACGAGCATCAGATCCGCTGGCAGCCCGCCGACCTGGACTCGAACGGCCGCGCCGCCTACATCTACGTGGTCGTGCATTTCGAGTGTGGCTGCGCCATCCGCGACCTGCGCGCGTTCGCCGATCAGATGCGCGCCCAGCGGGGCTGGGACGTGGCCACCTCCTCCGGGTGGAGCGGCAGCGGCGACCGCTTCACCGTGCAGGTACGCCGCCGAAGCCTCAGCGCGTAAACCCCGCGCGCACCGCCGCATTACTTCATTGCTTTGGGAGACGGCTCATGACCTCCGGACACAGTTGATGCCGTGTTCGCACGGTCCAAGGCGGCGGGGGATGCACCACGAGCAGGCCGTCGGCGGAGCTGGCGGCCAGGAGCACCCGATCGCCGGCGGCCAGCCCACACCAGTGCCGGACGGCCGCCGGCAGGTGCAGATGGCCCTGGCCGCTGACGGTGAAGACGACCTGTCGGTCCAGCCGGATGACGATGGCTCCGGAGCGGACCTTTCGCGACGAGTACCCGCTCGCTGCGATGAACGAGCTATTCGGCGTTCAAACCGTCTGGTGACGCCCGGTCGGCGGCAGATCCGGAAGCCTGCAGTCCGCATGTGCGCCCGCAGGACCTGCTTGTATGGCCTTGCCACACGTTGTTCGAGCGGGCCCGCTATTCGCGGCCGACCCAAGTGGCGATACATGCCTCGTTGCCCTCGGCGTCGGCCAGCACCCACCACATCGGCGCATGCGCTGCGGAAATCACGCGGCCCCCGGCGGCCAGGGCAGCGGCGATGCGGTCCTCAGCTTGATCATGCGGGACGGCGATGTCGATGTGCATACGGTTGCGCTGCGATCGCGGCGCCGCCATGCATTGCAGCCCGAAGCCCGGACCCCGCCGCGCCGGATCAGCAAGGTAATCGTCACCGATCTGTCGATAACCGAGCAGCGCCCGCCAGAACGGCAGCACGTCGGCGCTCACCAGAGCGTCCAGGGTGATGTTGATGAGCTGCACGGCAGTGGGATCGGCGGTGATGCCAAGCTCGAGGGCAGCTGCCGATATCCGTCGGGCCAGTGAGACGTCGCGCCGGGACAGCGACACGGTGACACCCGCATGACGCAGGTCCACGTTGAGGTACTCCTGTTCGTCGCGGCCGGCGATCCGACCGATCTCGTCGACGAACGCGATCCCCGCCGATAGGGAGCCGGTCCGGAAGTGGGCCGAGACCAGGTGGTAGAGACAACGCCAGTCCTCGACACCGTCGGCCGCATGGAAACGCCCGGCAGTGATCTGCCCCGTCGTGGGTGCGAACCTAACACCGACGGCCGAACGTATACCCACTGTGGCTTGGCGACCTCGGGAGACGGCCCGATACGGGATCCGCTCATCGGCAGTTCAGGATGCCGGGTGCCACGGAACTCCGAACACCGAGCATGACGACTCGTCGTGTGCCTGCGCGCACTGTCTGCGGCATGAGAGTCCGTGGCGTGGATGCGCCGCGCATGATTGCTTGCTGCCCCTGGCCGATCTCGGGAACACTGGACTCATGACAAGTCAAGTCAATGCTGATGGGCATGAGTATTTTGCATTGCGGACGTTCCGTCAGGATGGGTCATCGGTGTCGACGCCGGTCTGGCTGGCGTCAGCCGGAGGGAACCTCTACGCGTATACACCCGGCCGCTCCTGGAAAGTGAGGCGGATCCGGCGGAACTCGAAGGTCGAGGTGGCGCCGTCCAACTTTGCCGGTGAACCTAACGACCGGTGGCGACCGGGCCACGCGCGGGTACTCTCCGCGTCGGAGTTGCGCATTGCCAAGCGCGCGATGACCGCAAAGTACGGAAACAAATTCCGTTGGTTCACGGTCGTGACGCTGGTCGGTCGCCTCCGCAAGCACGGCGGGCGGGCTGTCGGACTCGAGATCAGCCTCGACTCGGTGTAGCACCGGGCCAATGTAGAGGTTGGACGAGCCAGAGAATTTCCGTGGCAAGCAAGTCTATGCGGCACTCACTACGACGTACTTCTTTTCGACATGAGCGGACACCGCCCCCGCCTCTGCGGAGAACGTCAACGCTGACTCCTTCGGATCCGCCGAAGAGGTCGCCCGCCTGAAGGGGCTGGTCAGGGCAATGCCCGTGCGATCGGCGTCTCAGATGACGAAACCGCGGCGCACTCCATCAAACTCATTCGCGACGCTCCACATCGCTCTGCAGCACCGCGGCCTCCGCGCCGCGACCGCCGGAGTACTCTCACATCAGGTGCGCCGGGAAGTCTGGTCGGCAGGTCATGTCGTGCTGCGGCTCTGGAGGCACCGATGGGCGTTTCTGCCCTACGCACCGAGAATCTGTCCAAGCGGTACGGGCGGCTACTCGCCCTCGATGACCTCACCCTCGACGTCGCGGCGGGCGAGGTGTTCGGGTTCCTCGGCCCCAACGGCGCCGGGAAATCAACCACGATCCGGCTGCTGCTCGGCCTTGCCCGACCCACCTCCGGACGGGCGTGGATCTTCGACACCGACGCCGCGGACGTCGCCGCCGCCCACCGGAGGCTCGCCTACGTGCCGGCGGATGTGGCGCTGTGGCCACGGATGACCGGTGCCGAGGTGCTGGACCTGCTCGCCCGCATAGGCCCCGGCACGGACACCGCCTACCGCGACGAGCTCATCCAACGGTTCGCGCTGGATGTGTCCAAACCGGCCGGCACCTACTCGACGGGCAACCGGCAGAAGGTCGCTCTGATCGCGGCGTTCGCCACCCGGGCGCCCCTGCTGGTGCTAGACGAGCCAACCAGCGGCCTGGACCCGCTCATGGAACTGCAGTTCCGGCAGGCCGTCGGTGTCGCCCGCGACAACGGGCAGACGGTGTTCCTCAGCTCCCACCAACTCGCCGAGGTCGAGGCCGTCTGCGACCGCGTCGGCATCCTGCGCGCCGGCGAACTAGTAGAGGTGGCGTCCGTCGCGCAGCTGCGCCGACTGCACCACACCGAGGTGGTCGCGACGTTCACCGGCGCGCCACCGGACCTCACCGGCGTCCACGGCGTCCATGGCCTGCACGCAGACGGCGCCGCGACCGTGCGGTTCACCCTGAGCGGCTCCCCCGCCGCGGCGCTGCGCGCCCTGGCCGACGCTGATGTGGCGACGATCGTCGTCCGGGAGCAGAGCCTGGAAGAGATTTTCCTCGCCTACTACGGGCAGAACGCCCGATGATCTCGACTGCGGCGGCAGCACCTCGCCCGGAGCGTGTGCTGAGAGGGCTCGTGGTGCGCCAGGTGTGCCGTGGTGCCCTGATCGTGACCGCTGTGTGCGCGGGCTTGTCCGCCCTGGTCCTGGTCGGCTACCACAGTGAGGCACTGGATCCGGCCGCCCTGGCGGCGCTGGCCCGAAACCCCGCGATCCGCACCCTGTTCGGCGAACCGGTCGCGCTCGACCAAGCGGGCGGGTTCACGGTCTGGCGTACGGGCACCGTCCTGGCCGTCCTTCTCGGTGTGTGGGCGATGCTGGCCGCCACCCGAATCACCCGCGGGGAGGAGGACGCTGGCCGGTGGAGTCTGTTGCTGTCCGGCCGCATCACCCTTCCCGGGGCTGTCCGCCAGCACCTCGGTGTCCTGGCCGTTGTCACGGTCCTCGTTGGAGCGGCGACCGCAGCGGCGATGATCGCTGCGGGCGTAGACGTCACGGGTTCGGTGTTGCACGGCAGCGGCCTCGCTGTCGTCGGGCTCTTCTTCGTCGCCGTCGGGGGCGTCACCGCGCAGATGTTCACCAGCCGGTCGGCGGCCAACGGTGCCGCAGCCGCGGTCCTGGTCGTCGGGCTACTTATGCGGATGGTCGGCGACGGTGTGCCCGCTCTGGCCTGGCTTCGGTGGCTGTCCCCGTTCGGGCTCTTGGCGCTGACCCGCCCGTTCGACGTCAATCGAGGGCTGCCGGTGTCGGTGCTGGCGTTCGCCGCGGTGCTGCTACTGGCCCTCGCCGGTCGGCTCGCAGCGCGGCGTGACGTCGGCGCGGCAATTCTTGCTACGGCCGGCAGCCGTCCGGCGCGTACCGCGTTGCTCGGTTCGGTGCCGGCCTTCGCAATACGGCGCACGATGCGACCGTTGGCCGCATGGTCGGCCGGGATCGGCGCGTACTTCCTGCTCCTGGGCCTGATCGCCCGGTCCATGACCGAATTCCTGACCGGCAACCCCGAGTTCGCGGCGATGGCGGCCCAAGCTGGCTTCCCGGCGCTCGGCACGGTCGAGGGCTACGCGGCCACCCTGTACGCGCTGCTGGCCGTTCCGGTCGGGGTGTTCGGCGCCGTGCGGCTCGCCGCCGTCGCCGCGGACGAAAATGCCCGGCGGCTCACCCTGCTGCTGGCCGCACCGGTAACCCGGCTGCGGCTGTTGGCCGCTGAAGCGGCCGTCGCTGGCTGCGCCGCGCTGGTCCTGATCACGGCCGCGGGCCTCGCCATGTGGGCCGGCACGGCCACCGTCCATGCCGGCCTCACGGTCGGCGATGCCCTCGCCGGGGCCTGGAACGTCGTGCCGGTCGTACTGCTCTGTCTGGGAGCTGCCGTCCTGGCGCTCGGATGGGCGCCGCGCGCCGTCGCGGCGATCGGCGCTCTGCCGGCCGCCGCCGGGTTCCTGTGGCAGGTCATTGCCGACAGCATCGACGCGCCCTCCTGGATCCACGCGTTGTCCCCGTTCGCGCACCTGGCCGCGGTGCCGGCCACCGCACCGGCCTGGCTCGCAGCGTCGGTGTTGGCCGGCATCGCCGCGGCAGGAGCGGTCGCCGGCAAGTTCGGCTACCGTCGCCGTGACCTGCGAGCGTGAGTGGGGTCGCCGTCGCAACCGCCGTTCACTGGTCCAATGGGCGCAGCCGGTTGTTGACGTCGTGCACTCCCGGAGTGCTCCAGGCGCGAGCTTGGGCCGCCGCGCTCACGTCAGCGCACGTGACCATGCCCTCCAGGATGACCACGCGGTTCTGCACTTCGATGCAGATGCGTTCGTGACGCAACCGGGGAGCCCGCTGCATACGTTCAAGCAGTTGGCAGGCCAGCCGGGCATCATCAGAGGCCGGCCCGGTCTGGAACAGCGATGGAGAGCCGTCGGGAAAGAACCAGGGGACGTAGGTCATCGTGCCTCCTCACGGGTGCTTCGGTGTTCCGGTGGCTCGTGTCCGGCCGCCGAACCACCGGTCGGGGGTAGCCGGAACTCAGCGTTGGGTCGGGGGCACCCGGGTACGAAGCGGCCATCTCGAACGGCGGCTGCCGTACTAGGCACTCGAGGCATGTCCGCGATGCCACCGGACGAGCCTTAGTGTCGATAGTCCCGCGATCAGAAAGAGCGCGGCGAGCGCAGCCCATCCGGCCGTTCCATGTTCGATCGCGGTCGTGGTTACTACTAGTGGTGCGAGCATGGTGCCCACAGCCATACCGGCCTGGCTAACACCTTGGTAGGCGCCGGCGCTGGCCGGGTCGGCGAGCTCGAAGGCGAGCGTCCAACCGCCGGCCTCGGAGAGGATCTCGGCAAAGCTGTGCGCGATGGTCGCGAGCATCAGCGCCACAATCATGACTGCGACAGCGCCGTGAGCGGCCGCGGCGTACAGCCCGCAGGCCATTGCGAGCAACGTGCCGGCTTGGGCGACCGCCCGTCCGGCCGAGTAGAGGGTGTGCGCACCGCGAGCCGCCCAGACTTGCAGCAAAGAAACGATGACTGTGTTCAACGCCAGGAGCGCTGGCACGGTCACCGTCGGCGCCTTAGTCCAACCGGCGACCCAGAGCGGTACCCCCACCGTCAGCATGCCAAACTGCATGGTCATGACGGCATAGAGGCAGGTCGCCGTCAGATAAGTACGGTCCAAGAACGGCGACCGACCCCAAGCCTGCCTCTGGGGGCGGTCGACAGGCTCGGCTATGCCGCGTACTCGGCTCAGCGGGAGCGCGGAAACGAGCAGCAGCGCTGATGTGGTGAGCATCGCCAGCATGTACGCCGGTCTCGTGCCGATCGCGAGGGCGACGGCCGCTAGCGCGGTTCCCGCGGCGATGGAGACGTTGGTGACCACGCGCAGCCGGGCGCGTACCTCAATGCGGTCTCGCCCCGTGAACGACTCCGCGATCATGGTCGCCAGCGCTGTGCGCTGCATGGCCTGTTGACCAACTGCGGCGCACGCGACGATCACGAAGGCGGATGGTGTGCGCACCACGAGATAGGAAGCCAGCGCCAAGCCCTGGCCAGCGGTCACGGCCAACAACACCCTGCGTGCGCCGAACGTACGGGCTAGGTAACCTGCGCCCAGCGCGGCGCCGACGCCGGCAACGCCGGCGATCGTCAAGCCGTACCCGACATTGGTCGCGGTGAAGCCGGCGACCTGGGTGAAGAACAACACGCTGACGCTGAAGAAGACTCCCTTGGACAGGGAGGCGGCCACCGTCGCCCAGGTCAGCGCCCGGGCGACGGAGTCGACCGGACACAGGTAGCGCCGGATCCCGCCGGCCACGGGGCGTTTTGCGACAAGGTACATGCCGACAGTTGTCGCAGCGGGCGAGGACGCGCACCATTGATGTAGTGTTTTGCTTCATGGTCAGGTATGAGTTAGTCGGGTTGGACCTGGCTGATGTCCGGTTCGCAGTATCCCCGTTGAACGAGATGGTCCTGTCCTTGCGTGCCTGGCGCGATCCAGGACGATTTCCGCTACACCTGCGTTGGCTGCATGCACTGGAGGACGTGCGCGACAGCCTCGATGGCTCCGTGCTGCTTGCGCTAACCAACGCCCGGCTTTGGACACCTGACTTCCTCAACCCGCGCCCCTACTCGCCTTTGACCCGCATCGACGAGGAGTTGGCAGATCTGGTCGACACTGACCCGGCTGTCGTCCAGCGAGACCTACAAGCGGTCCACGGCGCGCCACTGCCCGCCCCGCTGCGTGGCCCCGCCCTACAGGTACTCGCCCGGATCATCGACGCACTTAGCGAGTACTGGCGGCGCTGTTTTGAACCGCATTGGCCACGGATGCGCGCACTACTGGAAGGCGATGTCACCTTCCGCGGTCGGCAAATCGCCCAACATGGGCTCGCGAGGATGTTTTCCGATCTGTCGAACACTGTCAGGCTCGTCGGCAGCGCAGTTGAAGTCCAACTGCGATCGGATCTCGACTATACGAGAACGACCACAGGCGGACTCACGCTCGTACCGACACTGTGGACAACCAACGCCTCAACACCCATCTCAGCCGCTGAAGCGCCGATGATCCTCTACAGTGCGCGCGGAGTGGCCACCCTCTGGGAGCCGCAGTCCCTACAGGCCCCCGGCGCCCTCAGCGGTCTCCTCGGCGCAACCCGGGCCGGTCTGCTCATCCAGTTGGGCACGCCCAGCTCCTCGACCGAACTGGCAGCCCGCCTCGGCGTCACCACCACAGCCGTCAACCAGCACCTCCGGGCGATGCGCACAGGCGGACTACTCGTCAGCGCCAGACACGGCCGAGCCATGCTCTATCGCCGCTCCGATCTCGGCGACCTGTTGGCCGGAGTGGGGTAAGGCCAGGCACTCTCTCGGAAGCAGCTCTAGCAGGGTGGGCCTTTGGCTACGCCACTCTCATGCTGTTTGGCAGTCAGGCGCGGCCGTGGCTACAAATCGTGGGCAATGCATTCTCCCAGCTCACGCCACATCTGGTCGAGGCGGTTCGAATACCACAGCGCCCACGAGATCTACACGGCCGGGAACAAGCACGCCACCCCCGACAAGATCTACAAGGCGTCGACGGACGTGGTCAACGCCTTCGCGAAGCTGGATGTCGCCGTGATGTCAGGCGACGGGTCGACCGCGCAGGTGATCGCGGTGACGTCCGCGGCTGGCGGCAGCCGGACCGCGTCGAGCAGGGCGGTCCACGAGCTGCGGCCGGTCTCCAGGGCGGCGACGATCGAGTACGGCCAGCCCGGGATCATCCGCGTCCCTACCGCGACCATAGGTGTGGCAGAACGAGCGCTGCGGACTGCAGTTTCCCGTCCGGACGCAGCCACGGCGAGACGTCCACCGCGAGGACCAGGCGGCCGTCCGCCGCCCGTGGTAACGGCAACTCGAGTCAGGTGCGATGATCGACATATGGGTCGCTGGAAGATCGCTAGTGGGATTTGAGTCTCAGCTCCCGGGATCCATATCAACAGCAGCACGGACGGCCCAGAGCGGTACGTCGATGGGGCCGACCCTCTTCACTGGGCGACTGAGGGCTCCACGCCGACAGCCGGCACCGGCCAGGTGGGGAGCAGCGAAGGTTGACCTCTTCGATCTTCTCTGGGAGTTCACGCCGGACCGCTCCTCCGCATCACCACAGGTCAACGCCTGCGGTCCTGTCCAGGATCGGTGAGCACTTCGGGCGCGCTGACCACTTCGCCACCTGCACCCGATCTGCTCCCAGTTGCAAGGCCGGGCCACCTGGCGGCTCCTTACCGCCTTGACCTACGCATACCCCCTGCCAGGGGAAATCGAGTGCTCTCGACTGCTGCGCAAAGTCGCGGAGCACTCCGCTGTGAAACAGGACGCTGCACCCACTCTGACCTGCAGAAACGAGAAGCGGCAGGTGGGGGCAAGCGCAGTTGAGCGCCGTCGTGCGCTATTGGATGCAGTTCAACGCCGTTCAGGACACCTGGCTGCTCCCACCCTGCTCCCCCGATCCCGGGCCCGTCGCCCTGGCGTCGCCCAGGCGCCTTGGGGCTCCGCTTCGGCACGTCTTCACCGAGCAGTGCGAGGCCGACGTTAGGTCAACACGACCGGGGCGCCGAAGCGCGGCGCGCACGGTCGGCGGCATGAGCGCACACCGGACTACGCGGGTTCAATGGACCGGCAGCGTCAGCGCTGCCTAACGGATATGTCTTTGGTAAGGGAGTTGGTTCCGTCAGGGCTGGCAAGTGGCACCGACTGGTATCCCTCGCTGTGGTAAAGGTCGATGTTCCGCAGACTTTTGCTGCCGGTGACCAGCAGGATGCGACGGCAGTCGGGTTCGGCGGCGGCTTCGGCGGTGTGCAGCAGCCACCGGCCCAGCCCCTGGCCTCGCAGGTCAGGCACGACGGCGAGCCGACCCAGGTGCCAGTCGGCGTCGATGCGACGGGTCCGCACCATGCCCAGCAGTCGGCCGTCAAGCCAGATGCCCGTGGTGTGCCAGGTCGCCAGCCACTCGCGCACCTCCTCCGGCGACTCGTGCAGGGCCGGTATGGCCATGGTTTCGTTGACGACGGCCTCGTCCACCCAGCAGCACCGCTGCAGCACGGTGACCTGGGGCGCGTCGTCGGGGGTCAGCCGTCTCGCGTAGGACCCTGGCAGCGGGCCGGGCAGGGCCCCGGCTTGTGCGCGTTCGCGCAGTGGCCGTAGGGCGTGGGCGACCCGGACCAGTTCGTCCAGCAGGCCGATACCCGTCGTGTCGCGGGCCGCGTCGGGCCGCAGTCGCCCATTCTCCGTTGCGTCACCGATACGGATCGCGATCGTGGCGCCCAGCGGAACCAGGCGCAGCGTGGTCACCACCTGTTTGGCGTGCTGAACCGACCGGGTGCCCGCCGACGTGTGGCCGTAGCTGACGAAACCGATCGGCTTCCATGCCCATTCGCGGCTGAGGTAGTCCAGCGCGTTCTTCAGGGTCGCTGGCATTCCGTAGTTGTACTCCGGCGTGACCGCGATGAACCCGTCCGCCGCGTCGACGATCGCACTCCAGCGACGTGTGTGCTCATGCTGGTAGACACCCGACGACGGATGTTCCTCTTCGTCGAGGAACGGCAGGTTCAGATCGCCGAGGGCCACCGGTACAAGCTCGACGCCGAGTTCCACGGCACGAGAGGTGATCGTTTCGATCAGCCACTGTCCCACCAGGGGGCCGAGGGCGCCTGGGCGGGTGCTGCACACCAGTACAAGGACACGGACCGGTTTCGTTGACATGGAAACGAAGTATAGGTGCTAGATTGATTACATGTCAACGAAGCCGCCGGCCAGGACCGTACGCTGGTTGAACCCTGACGAGGAGCGGGCGTGGCGGGCGTTCCTGCGCGTAGTGGTCGCCGTCCAGACCGGCACGGCGCGCGATCTGGCCGCGATCGGGCTCTCCGAACCCGACTACGAGGTACTGAGTACGCTGTCGGAGCGGCCCGCTCACACCAGCACCCTGGGGGAACAGGCCGACAAGATGGGCTGGTCACGCAGCCGGCTGTCCCGGCACGCCACCCGGATGGAGACGCGCGGTCTCTTGAGGCGCACACCCGACCCGACCGACGGCAGAGGCTGCTTCCTCGTCCTCACCGCGCAAGGTCTGGACGCACTGGAAAACGCCGCACCGGCCCACGTCGAGTCGGTACGACGCCGCTTCATCGACCGGCTCGCCCCAGAAGACCTCATCGCCATCGAACAGATCGCCCGGAGGCTGCAAGAGCCCCAAGCCGGCGACGATCGACCACCCAAACGGCACCCGTCGGCATGACCGCCGATGCGTAAACACACTCATCTCGGCATGTGGGGACGCCGCACTACTGCCTCCTCGGGGGGCGCCAACGCTGACGCCTTCGGGTCCGCCGAAGAGGTCACCGAGCAGAGAGCCCTGCCCAACGCATTGCCGGCGGGATTGATGTTCCAGGTGTTAGGACGGATGCCGCCCGCCTGACAGCGACGCACAGAGACAACATCGATCAGCTCTTTCCAGCGGTGATCCGTTCGGATGGCCGGCACGAATCGGCGAGGCCGTCGAATCCATAGAGCCTGAAGCTTGACCACTTCGTGCTCTCCGGGGGTGGCGGGCCCGCAAGTTGAGAGCGGTGATCTTGGGTAGTGCTCACTGGATGGTTGAGTCCAATGCTCCGTTTGCGCTGCCGAAGCAGCCTGCGGGTCTGGTCGGTCAGCGGACTGAGGCCTGTCTTCTCGGCTGCATGGGCGGCCGACGGTCTCGACCAGCCGCCGGCCGCCCATGCTCACCCAACGGGCCCGCCGGGTGCTATGCGAATGTGTACGGCGTCAGGTACTCGGGGAGCAGAATCTCGGAGCGTGGCGCGGCCCGGCGCACAGCGGCGAGGAACAGGTCGAGGCGTTCCTTGTCTTTGAGTGTGGTCGTCGGCGGGTTGTGTAGCTCGACCTCGAAGTTGTCCCAGTGCACGGGCACGATGGTGGCCGGGTGGTCCAGGGCGGCGAGTAGGCGTGGGACGTACTCGTGGACGGCGTCGCTGGCTGGCACTGCGATCATGGCCACGTCGGGGGCCAGGCCTCGCAGGTTGTGCTGGACGAAGTCGCTTGCGCCCATGAAGAACACCGATGGTCCGCCCCGTGGCGTCACCTGGTAGGCGAGGGTGTCGCCTTCTGGCAGATCCTGGATCGTTTCTGGCTTGGCCGGCACGGCCACTCGGACGCCGGGGTAGGCCATCGAGTATGAGACGTTGCGGCTGTGCAGCGACGCGATCACTTTCACGGTGTGGTCGCCGAAGTCGAGGAACTCGCCGCCTTTGACCGGGCTGAGCTGCGATGCGGGCAGCCCGTATGCAGAGCCAAGGTGGTAGGCGGTGAGTGTGCCGAAGACTCTGGCGCCGGACTGGGCTGCGATATGTGGTACGTCGCTGAAGTGGTCCCAGTGTGTGTGCGTCACGAGGATCGTTCGCGGGGTTCCGGGATGCTCGGCGATGCGTGTGGTGTCGATGGTCAGTGCGGTGGCCGGGTTGAACGGCGGCTCGAACAGCCCGGTCTTGAACCTGCTCAGGTACGGGTCGATCAACAGTGTGGTTTCGCCGATGTCGATTCGCCAGCCGGAGGTGCCCAGCCAGCGGAACGTCGCGGCAGATTCCGTTCCGCGTTTACGCGCCGGCGCTGCGGACACGGCGGGGGGCGCGATGACGGGGGTGGCGGCCACGGTGGCCAGGGCAGCGGTGGCGGTGGCGCCCAGGAAGCGGCGGCGGTCGAGGTTCGATGCGCTCATGTAAGTTTTCTTCCTTCTGCTGACTAGCGGGTCAGTTCGGCAAGGGCGGCTTTGCTGGCCTCGACGATCAGCGCGTTGTCGTACTTGGCGTCCTTTCCGTCCCGGCTGGACATGATCGCGAGCGCGATGGGCGCGCCGTTGGTCGGCCAGATCACGGCGATGTCGTTGCGAGTGCCGTACGAAGCGGCCCCGGTCTTGTCGCCGACCATCCAGCCGGCCGGGACGCCGGCGCGGATGAGTTCGGCGCCCGTGGTGTTGCCGCGCAGCCATCGGGTCAGCAGGGCCTGGTCATCGTCGGCGAGCGCGTCGCCGAGCACGTACTTCTGCAGGTCGGTGGCGAAGGCGCGCGGGGTGCTGGTGTCGCGAATGTCGCCGGGGACTGCCTCGTTGAGCATCGGCTCCTCACGCTCGACCTCGGTGACCTGATCGCCGATCGCCCGCAGGTCCTGCTCCAGCTGTTGAGGGCCGCCGAGCGCATCGAAGATCAAATTAGCGGCGGTGTTGTCGCCGTACCGGACGATCGCGTCGAGCAGGTCGCGGAGCGTCATGCCATCTTGCACGTGCTTCTCCGTGATCGGCGAGTACGGCACGAGATCGGAGCTGGTGTAGGAGATCCTGCGGTCGAGCTGCTCGGGGGTGGTTCTTGCCAGCAGCGCGCCGGCGGCCAGCGCCTTGACCGTCGACGCGTAGGCGAACCGCTCGTCGGCCCGGTGCTCGATCGAACGCCCGGTGCCGGTGTCGATGGCGTAGATCCCGAGCCGGGCGCCGAACTGCGTCTCAAGCCGGGTGAACTCGGCGGCGACAGCTGTCGGTGGTCCAGCCGAGGCGGTGACCTCGGCCGAGGGGGCGGCAGCAGGCTCGCCTGCTTGGCAGGCGCTGACCAGTCCGCACGCGAGCCCGACGGCCAGAGCCGCGGCGAGGCACCGGGCGCCGCGGCGTGTGGGGCTGAACTTCATCATGGCTTCCGTTCGTCGATCGGGCGGCCGCGCCGGTCGGGCGGCCGCTGGCGAACAGGAGCCTCGCATCTGGCAGCTGATGCCGTCTAAGACAGAAGTGTCGGAATCGATGCTGATTTGGCATAGGCTCTGTCGCCATGGACGTAGTCGCGGCCTGTAAGGCATTTGTAGCCGTCAGTGGAAACGGCAGTTTCACCGACGGAGCCGCTGCGGCACGGATTCCGCAGTCCGTGGCCAGCAGACGGGTCGCCGCGCTGGAAGCGCACTTCGGATCCCGGCTGTTCGAGCGGTCATCGCGCAACGTCGTCCTGACACCGTTCGGCCAGGACATGCTGCCCTCGGCCCGGCGGCTGGTCGAACTCGCGGAGGCGATGGAGCACAACGCCGAACGCGCCAAGCTGCGTCCCTTCCGGATGGCAGTGCCCACGATCTGCCCCCCGCGGCTGCTCGCCCGCCTCATCACCGATGCCAGACGTCACGACCTGAACCTCGACCTGCACCCCGCCAAGCCGGGCGAGCGCGCGGAACTCGCCCGCACCCTCGCTGTCCGGGCTGCCCTGGTCGCGGTTCCACCGGACGAGGCGACCTGGCGGGTGCCATTGGGACTGGGCGCCGCCGCTGATCCAGGTGTCCCGGCGATCCACGTGGAGACATTGCGAGCTGGCCGGGCCGAGCGCCAGGCGCACCGTCGACGGATTTGGATCCAGCCGGAGGACGACGTGCCACACATCCGCGATCGGATCATCCGGCTGCGCGACGCCGTCGGCCTTCAGCCGGCGCAGGTGAAGGTGGCGCAGTCGCTGGTCGCCGCCACCGCCGAGGTGCTTAGCTCGACCGACCTGCTGCTCAGTTCTCGCTTCCAGGCCGCCGACCTCGGCCTGCACTGGCGGCCGATTGGCGAACTGGAGCTGGTCCGGGCCTATGACGTCACGGCGGGGTCGCGCGAGGACGCGCAGCGGATCCGAACTCTGCTGCCCGGCGCGATCGGGCGATGCATCGGGCTGTCAAGCGACGAAGTTTCGAGTGCCGCCGGGAGCCGTCAATGGGAATGACCACGGTGTTGCGCGCCGCCCGCGAGGCGCTGGATGACGGCGGTCTGCGCGGATCATTCCTGGTGCGAGACCTTGATACCGGTGACGAGATCGGGATCGACGCCGACCTGGAGTTCCCGGTCGCCTCGCTCATCAAGATCCCGCTTGCGGTCGCGACGCTCGAACGGATCGCCCGGGACGAGCTCGATCCAGCTACCCAGATCGTCGTGCAACCCGGGCGGATCGCCACGCCCGGACCGACCGGCCTGTCCAAGTTTCGACACCCAGCCACGGTGGCCCTCGACGACCTGCTCTACCTCAGCACCGCCATCAGCGATGGGACCGCGGCCGACGCCCTGCTCGCCCTGACCCCGCCCGCCGCGGTCACCGCGCAGCTGCGGCGGCTCGGTTATGGCGGCATCACGATCCGCCACCTCACCCGGGACCTCACCGAAACGCCAGCGGAGCGATTCGCGCCGTCGGAGACGCATCTGGCCCACTCCCTCGCCATCGCGGCGGCGACACCGGGACAGGGGCAGCCGGTGGCCTCGCTGGACATCAGCCGAGCGAACACCGGATCCGCTCGCGCGCTCGTCGACCTGCTGCAAGGGTTGTGGCGGCCGACGATGATCCAACCGGCCGTCGCGGCCCGAGTCCGCGAGCTGATGGCCGACAGCGTGCAGCGACACCGGCTGGCGCCGGACTTCGCCTCCGACGCGTCCCGCTGGTCCTCGAAGACCGGAACCCTGCTCAACCTCCGACACGAGATCGGGGTGGTAGAGCACGCCGACGGGCAGACGTTCGCTGTCGCCGCCCTGACCGAATCCCGAGTGCCGGCCGCTGTCCAGCCCGCCGCCGAAGCGCTCATGGCCCAGGTGGCACGAACGCTGCGAGACCAGCTGCGGTGGCACTGAGCCGTGCTGGCTCACGCGCATCCGCTCGAGCGAAGGGTTGAGGGTCAGCCGCCCGGGCAGCGGTTGTCGCCGCCGCTCCAGCATCGCAGACTGTGATTCCCACCGGGCTTCGCCATGTGCGAGAAGCAGCGCTCGAAGGAGACGTCGTCCTTTCGGCGGCGTTTCTGAGCACCCTCAAGAACCTTCACACTCTTCAGCTGTGGTGGCGCAAACCGCCAGGTGAACTGGTCAACGCCGTCGGGCTCGCCGAACTGAACGCGCATCAGAGGCGTACGTCGGTCTGTTGTCCCGGCGTTGAAGGCACGTTATCGCGGCACAGCGGTCCGTTTGGTCGTCCTCGGCGCGAAGCCCGACACTTGGCTCGCCGCGAGTCTGAGCAACCCCTTCCGCGACTGGGTCGACGACCATGCCCGTGGCGGAGCGATCGCCTGTAAAGCGTATGCCAGCGCTGTGCGGGCGATCGACAGGCTCCCTCCGCCCAGCTCCGACCGCGTCGCTGAGGCGCAGAAGATTCTGAAAACGCTGGTTGACAGGCTCAACGCGGTACTTGAGTCTCCAGCAGGGGGAGACCCGAAGGTGGGGACATGAACGGCCACACGCTCCACTCGATCGGCCAGCTGGCCCGGCAGACTGGTACCTCGGTGAAGACCATCCGGTTCTACTCCGACTGCGGACTCATACCGCCCGCTGACCGCAGCCCGGCCGGCTATCGCCTTTACGAAAACGGTGCCGTCGCACGCCTGGATTTTGTGCGAACGCTGCGCGACCTGGGACTGGACCTTACGGCCATCCGGGCAGTCATGATCCCGGGAACTCGCGCTATCGGAGGTGGACGCGGCACATGCCGACGCGTTGGACGTGCAGATCCGAATCCTGCGGCTGCGGCATGCACTGCTGACCGCCGTGGCGGAGCGTGGAGCTACCCCTGGGAGACACATCTGATGCACAAACTGGCCAAGCTCTCTGAAGCCAAACGCCAACAGCTGGTCGGTGACTTCCTCGACGCCTCCTTCGGTGGTGTGGATACCGGCTCCATATTTGCGGGGATCACGCGCTCGATGACCCCGGAACTGCCGGACGACAACGACCCTCGCAGAGAGCGGTACCTCTCACTGCTTGCGGTGGTCATTGGCTGGCCGGGGCCGCAGAGCCTGCCGCCGGTGCTCGACTGGGCCGTCCATGCTCTGCAGCCTCGGATACAGGGATGATCGGGCAGCCGCGGCAGGGCATGAACCAGTTATCGCCGAGGTCGGATCAGGGGCATGCTGCATCTGATCCGGCAGTGAACACTCCCGTCATACTCACATCCCCCGCGTCGCCGACCGCTCCCGCTCTTGTCCTTCGCCCCTGGCACGCGGAAGACGTTGCTGCGCTGGTTGAGGTGTACCGGGACCCCGAGCTGCGGCGTTGGACGAACGCGCGTGTGGAGAGTGAGGATGACGGACTGGGATGGGTGCGGGCTCAGGAGCAGGGTTGGGAGGCAGGCGACCGGTTCGCCTTCGCAGTTTTTGAAACAGCCCTTGACGCGGCGCCGCCGCGGTTGGTGGGCAACGTGGTAATCAAGGAAGTCGCATCCGGCAAGCCTTCCGCCGAGGTCGGTTACTGGACCGCAGCACGGGCTCGCGGGCGAGGCGTGGCCTCACGAGCGCTGAAGACTCTTACCACCTGGTCCTTCGATGCTTTCCGAGCAGATGGTCTGGAGTGCCTCGATCTCCTCCATCAGGTCGACAACCTGGCCTCCTGCCGCGTCGCCGAGAAGAACGGCTACCAGTTCGACAGGATCCTGCCGTCGGTCCCTCCCTCCTACCCTCTCGATGGTCATCTGCACATACTGCGCGCAACTGCCTGACCCCGTCCGTTGACACCTGCCAACGCTTCTTCTCTACCTGGCAAGCGGCGCACACTCCCGGTAGGTGCGACACATAGAACCACGCCTACGCGTCGACGCCGACGTCCTCCGGGACGCGCGGGCCACGGAGGGGGTGCAGCCCAGCCCCTCGCCCGGCCCGCGGGCCGGGAAGTTGCACCATGGCTTTGTCGGTCAGTAGTGCTCTGACCGGGAAGGTTCACCGGGTTGCCGTTCGCGGCGCGGGCCTTGCGGGCGGTTGGCTGTGACGACATCCAATCTGATGCGTGGAGGTGCGGTGGCAGAGCCGGTCAAGGTCCGCAGCCTGACCGACCAAGAAGGGCAGAAGCTTCAACAGATCGTGTGTCGGGGCAGCACCAGCACGGTGCGCTACCGGCGGGTGATGATGGTCCTGGCCTCGGCCGGAGCAGTCCGACAACCGACAACATTTGCGACCTCCACGGGAGCGACGAAACAACGACCCAGGGCTCCTCTGCGCTTCGGTTCCGCCGCCGCAGGCGCTCGTCGCCATCACCCGCAGCTGCGCAGCCCACGGGATAATCTGCCCCGCCCCACCCCGACCGGAGGTCATCTCAGTGTTACCTGCACGGGTACTCGCCGTTGCCCCGCTGGCTCTGGTGATTCTCGCCCTTTCCGGCTGCTCTTCCTGGGTCTGCACCGACACGACAGCGGAACGCGGTAGGGCCGGTGTCAGGGTGCAGGTCGTGAACACGAATGGGCAGCCTCTCGGCGTCACCGCCACGGTCGTTGACTGGCGCCTTGAGCCCCACCCGCAGGTGCCCTCCGAAGGTGACCGGGTCCACTTCCGTTTCCGCTTCGACGGCGCCGATGAATATTCCGGGCCCGCAGTGGACGCCTGCGCGGTCGACAAGGAACGTGTGGCGTTGGGGTGTCAGACGGTGCACTCCTACCAGGCGTTCGGGCCGGCCGACGATCCCCTGACGGGCGACGACTGGCTCGCCGTCGAGCACCCTGAGCAGGTTGACGGAGTGCTGTTGATCCCCAATGACCAGTCCTACGACAGACGCACCTGCGAAGCGGACATCAAGGACGGTGGCGGGGTGCATCCTCCGGAACCACCCAGCAGGGGGGACCAGCTGTAGGGAGGTCAAGACGGTTGAGCGCGCTGCACGGGTCTGCCGGCGCCCCGGTGCTACCTTGCTGCGGCCGCTCCGGGTTCTCAGGATCGGCCACGCATCGGTTTCTTGAGACGCGACCGCGCTTCCGGCCTGCCCGGCGGCAAGCCGAACTGGGGGCGTAGGCCGGTGCGCGGTCGCCGTTGAAGTCCGGGTCGAGGCGGTCGGCCAGACACGGCCGGTGCGCGGCAAATGAAGCACAGCCCGGTCCGTCGCTGCTGCGCACGTCGACGGTGACGCCGTCGCCACCAGGACTGAGGATCGTGAGCTGGCCGCAGCATCCGCACGGCCAGCTGAACTCACGCAGGTCCGCGGCGCGCATCGTGAGGCGTATCCAAGCGGGCGGGTGGTACCGGCGGATCTCTTGGACGACCGCCTCGACCTGCACTCCGACTGGCGGGTATTCCTCAGGCAGTGCCGAGGTGCGCCCGAAGGGCTGTCGATGGCGCCGGCGTCGGCCGACGCACCCACCGTCCCATGTCCGCGGACCTCGGCCATGCCCCCCAAGGCTCGTGGCTGATGCTCGTCGCCCGGACAGCGGTGCCCGCCACCAGGTCACAACCGACGCTGTCGAAACGCTGCATCGGTTGATCGTCGCGTATCACCTCGTCAGCGGCACAGTCGGGCACGGCTACCTGCCGATCGACGGTGGGTCAAAGACGGCCCAGAACGACGTACAGCACGCCCGCGCGCTCGGCGGCAGATCCGTGCGTCAGGGGGAGCTGTTGCGCTGATGCTGCGGCGACATTGAATAATCCGCGGGTGGATGTTGCCGATCTGCTCGGTCGAGCTGCGGCCATGGTCCCGGCTGATGTCGTCAACGAGGCCGGCGTGACGGTGGTGGACGTACGCGAGTACCTCGACCACGACGAGTGGGAAGTGGCACTCGATCTCCTTGCAGACCTCGACACGGGTTGGCGACCGCCGACCGCTTGGTGGGATCTGCTGATCGACAGCGCCGAGCTGATGTGGCTCTCTGACGCCGCCGCGTGGTGCCACTGGGGCCGGTGGGAGAGCATCCACGGGATCGTCCGCGCCAAGTTGCGACTCTTGCCGTCTACCGAAGGTGGCCGGCGAACACCGATCCCGGGCAAGGGCATCCTGCGACCGATGTGGGACCTCGGCGGGCGTACGGCTGCGGGAAATCCCGATCTGCTCGTGGCACGCGTCTGGGTGGAGTCCGCGACGGCGTTGCCACCAGGCGCAACCGGGTCGGTCCGCCTGGGTCCACTGTCCCCAGCCCTCTGGAGTCACCTGCAGCCGGGCATGACGATCACCATGCACGAGGGCCGGCCCGCGGTAGGAACGGCCATCATCATCGAGGCGTCGAATGCGACCTGACATCGGCAAGTGAGGACATCACCGGCTGACAGCGCGCGCCACGGACGCTGTGGTCGCAACCTCGCCGGCGAAGTAGCCGTTGAGGTAGTCGCCGTCGCAGGCATGGCGCAGCAGCCATGGCCGAGAACTGGCGGCGCCTTGTCGACACAGCGCCTCATGACGTAGACCCGGACCCGACCAGCCCGCTCCCTTCACCGATGTGCAGGGTCTGCCCGACGGCATGCGAATGCCAGTTGGTGGGGGCGCCGGGGGTGAGGCGCACCAGGGCGGCGGTCATCCGTGACGGCCCGGTGCCGTTGCAGATGGGCGTCAGGTAGACGTCACCGGCGAACGCCGCGGCCGGTGTCTTGACCGATGGCCGGGGCGACTGCAGTTCCAGGGCACTTATCACCGGTCTCACTGCCTGCGAGCTGGTGTTGCCAGGAAAGTGGGCGCAGCAAAGAAGTAGCCTGATCGGCCGGAGCGACATTCGGCGCTCCTGAGGGGTACTAGCAGTACGCGCCTTGACAGAGACTCGCAGCGCCGCCACGGCTGTGGTGAGGTGCAGGTAGGTCAGCATCACGTCACCGGAGGACATCATCTTCACCGTCAACGCCATCGCCGCGCCTTCTGCCAACGAACCGCTCGTGCGTACCACGATCGAACGGCGGGACCTGGGCCGGCACGATGTTCTCATCGAGATCCGCTACGCCGGCATCTGCCACTCTGACATCCACACCGTGCGCGGCGACTGGGGCAGCGTTCCCTACCCGCTCACCGTTGGCCACGAAATCGTCGGCCGGATCACCGAGGTCGGCGCCGACGTCACCCGCCACGCGGTCGGCGACCGTGCTGGTGTTGGCTGCATGGTCAACTCGTGTCGCGAGTGCGAGAACTGCCGCACCGGAAACGAGCAGTACTGTCTCAAGGGCAACACCCAGACGTACGCGAGCGTCGACCGGGACGGCACCGTAACCCAGGGCGGGTACTCGACCCACGTCGTCGTAGACGAGGACTTCGTGCTGCGGGTGCCGGAAAGCATCCCGTACGAGGCGGCCGCGCCGATGCTGTGCGCGGGCATCACCACGTACTCTCCGTTGGCGCACTGGAACGCCGCTCCCGGCAAGAAGGTCGCCGTGGTGGGACTGGGTGGTCTGGGCCACATGGCTGTCAAGATCGCCGCGGCGATGGGCGCCGAGGTGACCGTGCTGTCACAGACGCTGGGCAAGAAGGACGACGGCCTGCGCTTCGGAGCCGAGCACTACTACGCCACCAAGGACCCGGCGACGTTCGAGGTGCTCAAGAACAGCTTCGACCTGATCATCAACACGGTCAGCGCACCGATCGACATGGCCAGCTACCTCGGTCTGCTGCGTCTGGACGGCACGCTTGTCAGCGTGGGTGCCCCGGCGGAGCCGCTGCCGGTGCCCGTCTTCGCGTTGTTCGGCAATCGACGTTCGTTCGCCGGCTCCAGCATCGGCAGCATCGCCGAGACGCAGGAGATGCTGGACTTCTGCGCCGAGCGCGGCATCGCTCCCGAGGTCGAGGTCATCGGCGCCGAGGCAGTCAACGACGCGTACGAGCGGGTGCTCGCCTCGGACGTGCGGTACCGGTTCGTCATCGACATCGACACCCTGCGCTGATCTTCTCCGGGGCGCCAGGGTCCGCCGAGCGGCGGGCCTTGGCGCGCAGCCGGGCCGGGGCGACCGGTGGCCGGCGGCGATCGGCGACACGAACCATTGCCCCGGGTGAAAGGGCCACCAGGTGCGCCCTGTGTCGATCGGTGCCATGAGGCCGGGAGTCGTCACCTACACCCCGCGGGTCTTACGCGCTCAGATCATCGGGCGGAACCGATCGTGACGGCGGTCCGTTGGTCCGCCAACGCCGCAGTCGGACTGGACTACGCCATTTGGCCGGACAGGCCTCCGTAGCATGTTCCGCCATGCACCGCATCGTCATCAGGCCACGCATCCAGATTCCGGTCCTAGTCGTGATATTCGCTGTATGCACCCTGCTGGGCGTCACGTACTTCACCTCCGGGGACGTACTGGCCGAGCGCGACTCATTCGGCATCGTGCTGGGATGCCTGCTCGTCACGAGCGGCATGGCCGGGATCTGGCGGGCTCTTCGACTCGGCGTGGTAATCGGCGGAGAGGGTGTCCGTGTGCGCGGCTTCGACAGCCGTGACCAGGTCACACCGTGGAGCGCGATCCAGTCGGTCGACTGCGTACAGATCGACGTACGGGGAGGCTTGCCGCTCTACGCTCCCGTCCTCCGTCTCGGTGACGACGCCGGGGCTATGCCTCTCTCGGCGCTCGGCTCGTACTCACGCCAGGACGCCGAGCGCAAGGTCGAACAGCTGCGGAGCCTCAAGGCCAGCGCCGCGCGTTCCTGACCGGGACGCAGAGGCGGACGCCCGACCAGTGGCAGATGAGGGCGCGCTGTCTCGGCGATGCGAGATAGCCTCCGGCATTCAGAGGGCGGCGATTGAGGTGGGAGCTCGTTCTTCCCGAGCCAGTGCGCGTATCACGTCCAGGGAACCGTGTCGCCAGGCGGCGAGGCTACTCAGCAGCTGGATCGTCGCTTCGGCCGCTGCCGCCGGCATCGATGGCGTCGGCAAGCTGAGGCTGACAGCTAGGTCGTCGACGTGCACGACCAGCTCCATGACTCGAGTCAATAGGAAGTCGTCGATCCTCAGACCCCAGTCGCCGAGGTCCACGATGCGGCCGGGCGGTTGTGCTGGCACTACGGCCCGCAGCTCGGTCAACGCGGCATCGAAGGTGTCCGCCAGGTCCCAGGCGGTCGTCGACGCGGCTCCCTGCTCGCTGCGGCGCCGGATGCCGATGTTGTCAGCGCTGTCAACGCCTGAAGTCACCCAGGTGTTGCCAGTGAAATGCTCCAGCACCGAGATCGCCGACTGTCCTGGCGCGGCGCCAAGGAAGGTCAGCGTGTGAGTTACCTGGTAGGCAAGATGACGAGCCAGGCCGCCCGTCGAGAAGTCGGCCAACGCGCTGGGCCTGGACCACCGCTCGGCCAGTATCGGTTCGCGCAACAGAGCTGCGGCGGTCTCGGCGGCGTCGAGGAAGGCAGGTCGGATCATCGAGTGCACGCTATGCCCCGCGGGCGCCTGTTGTCATGGGTGCTCCTACCTGCGAGGGGCAGTTCGTGGGCTGGAGTGCCCGCACATCGGCATGAGCGGACGCCGCCCTACCCCCTCCGCGGGGAGCGCCAGCGCTGACGCCTTCGGGGTCACCGAAGAGATCACCAGCCTGAAAGGGCTGGTCAGGGCAATGCCCGTGGGAGCAGCAACGCCTGACCACTTCGACCTCTACTGGGAGGTCACGCCACACCGCTCGACCGCATCACCGCAGGTCAAAGCCCTCGCCCCTGTCCGGCGTCGGTAAGCACTAACGGGCGCGGAGACCTCTTCGCCAACCTGCTCCCAGTTGCAAGGCCGGGCCAACCACAAGCTCCTTACCGCCTTGACCTGCGCACACTCCCCCACCAGGTGGCATAGAGCGTTGTCGACTGCCGCGCCAGAACCGCAGAGCACTCCGCGGGAAACAGGACGCCGCCCCCTCTCTGACCTGTGCAAACGTGGAGCCGCTGGTAGGGGCGGGTGCAGTTGAGCGACGTTCGACGCCGTTGGGTGCAGTTCAAGGCCGTTCAGGGCCCGGGCTGCTCCCAATCTGCTCCTCCAACGGGCTCGTACCGGACGGGTGACCGCCGACTGATCGTGAGCTGGCACCCCTGCACCTTGCTGTCACCGGCGGTGGCTTCCGCGGCCACATTGGTCGCTTGGAAGCAGCGTCACGGACGCGGTGCCTCATCAGCGGCAGATGCGTGCATGGCGTGGCTCGGTGGAGAGCCGGCGAGGCGCACTCATATCGACCCCTGCCGTGGGCGAACCTCGCCCGTCGAGTCGAGGAATCAGGCTGCAGTCCAGTGCATTGGTGGGCACCATGACGGCGTGCGCTGCTCGACAGGATCTCCACGAGCGACGCGGCGGCACAGATGATGGCCGGGCTGTAGATCCGGGCCCGGCGCCGGCCGTGATCGGCCGGCGCCGGCTACCGGTTCAGCGCGTTCCGGTGCGGTGCAGCTGGACGGCGCCGGAGGTCAAATCGCGCGGGGCGATCCGGTCGACGTCGAACTCGGTGCTGCCGGGGCTATGGTCGTAGACGACCGTCCCGGTGGCGGTTTCGAAGACGACCAGGCGGGCCCGATCGGTGGGGATGCCGACGCAGTCGGTGCGGCCCGACGAACAGGCGTCCCAGCCGTAGATCACCCAGGTGTAGCCGGACCGGCCGTTGAGGGTTCCCTCACCACGGGAGGCGACCTTGCCGTCCTTGGTGAGCACGAGCCACTCCAGGGAGCTGGGTTCGAGCCGGAAGCTCGTCCCGTCCGTCCACGCCTTGCCCTGGCCGACCGGGGTGGTGGCACTGCTGGTCTCGTACTGCGCGGTGTTGTGCAGCCATGTCTGGCCGACCGCGTTCGGCACGCTGACCAGGGCGCCGGCCGGGGTGGCGGTGGAGCCGTCGATGTTCGCGGTGCCGGCGTCGGGGTCGTAGACCACGATCATGCTGCCGGACTTGTCGGTGGCGGCGTCGTCGTCGCGGATGGTGACGTCGATGGTGTACATGCCGGCGTCGGTGAAGGTGTGCGTGGCCTGGCAGACGTTGTTGGTGGCAGTCAGTGATTCTGTACGGCCGTCGTCCCAGACGACGGTGCAGGTGTGGGTGTCGTTGGTGCCGGGATCGTTGAACGGGACCTTCAGCTCGAACGCCGTACGGGCCCGATGCACTGGCCACTGGGTGGGCGCGACGGCTGCGGCGGCCGCGCGCAGCGGGCTCGGCGCGGGGATCTCCCGCAGCGACGGAGCGACGTTGCTCAGCGTGACCGTCGCGCTGTCGCTGACCGCTCCGTTGACGCCGTCGTCGGCGGTAAGCGTGACGGTGAAGGTGCCGTCGTCGGTGCAGCTGATCGTCGTGACCGGCGTGCCGGCGTCCTCGAAGGCGCAGGTAGCGCCCGCGTCCACGTCGGAACCGGCGGTGTATGACCACCGGGTGCTCGGGGCGCCGCCGTCGTCGCGGGCGGAGCCGTTCAAGCCGACCGGGCTGCCCTCGTTGCCGCGGCGGTCGGGACCGGCGCTGACCACCGGAGAGTCGTCAATGTCGGGGTTGTCGGGCGGGGGGTTGCTGACGTTGCCATCGCCGACCGGGATGAACAAGTTGTCGTAGTCCAGGAGCCGGTCGTTCTCCATCCAAATGCCGATGCGGCCACCGGCCTCCTGGTTCTCGGCGCGGGCGACGAACCGGACGGAGTAGTTGTCCGGCAGTTGCACCGGCCGACCGCGCTCGAGGTCCTCGTCGTGAAACTCCGGTCCGGCCGAGCCCTCGTACGTGGCCGCGATCGGGTACTCGTCGCAGTCCCAGTTGGGAACGGTCGGGTCGTCCGGCGGTGGCGGCATCGAAGTGCGGGCGCAGGTGTTGGTGGAGACGGTCCGGTTGCGGTCCGCGCGGAACCGGTGCTCGGCGCTCTTGGCGCGCGGAATCCGGTGCAGCGGGTCGCTCGCGGTCGCCCCACGCAGGACCTTGTTCGGGTTGGGCGGCCAACTGGCCGGTGGGTTCGCGCGGGCCTCCTCGATGTGCACGGCGGCGCCCTTGACGGCCGGGTCGGTCGTGCTGAGGAAGATGCCCGGGACGGCGCGGTCGAAGACCGATCCGAGCTGCCGGGCACGGGCGCTGCTCAGATACCACGCGCTGTCGAAGCGCATCCCGCCTTCTTCGCTCTCCGTGTCGACGAACTGGAAGTACCAGCCCGGCAGGTCGAAGTCGTACTCGATGTGGAACACGCCCGTCGCGATCTGCTCGCCGTTCGCCGCGGCCGGCTCACGGGCATCGGACATCAGCTCGAAGAAGGCGTAGTTGTTGGTCCGCCAGCCCGGGATCGTCTTCTCGGTGTCGTCGTCCGGCCCCGGGAAACACGCGTTGTCGTCGTCGACGTCGAAGACGGGGTCGCGATAGCCGCCGTCGCACTCCATGGTGGCTTTCATTTTCGCCGTCGGCGCCGAGAACACCCCCCGGGCCCACAGCACCTCGACGTCGAGAGTGAAGCTTGCCCACCGCAGTTTGCTCGGGTCGTTGATGTGGCCGCCCTGCTTGCCCTCGCCGCGCAGCATGTTCTGCGAGAGGTACTCACCGCTTAACCGGCACGACGGCGGGAACAGCCCGCATTCGATCGCCCCGATGTACACCATGTGGCTCTGGCAGTAGGAATACCGGTTCTTGATCCAGCCCTGCTCGCGCTTGGCCTCGTCGCTGTGCTCCTCGCACTGCTCGCGCGTCGCGTAGTCGTACACGTCGTCAGGCAGCGACCCGCGCGGGAAACGCCCGGAGTCCACCACGTAGCTCTCGGGACCGGCCGCCGCGGCTCGCGGCCGCGCCCTGGTCGACTCCGAGGGCCCGTCGGCGGTCGCCGGCTTGACGCCGAGGTTATCGAGGTTCAGGTTCTTGCGGAACTCCTCGCTCACCCGCTCGGGATGGTCGATGAGATCCGGGTCGGAGATGACGTACGGAACGAGCTTGCGGGTCGTCTGGTCCGGGCTCGGCTCGGCGTGGGCCGGAGAACCCGGGATCAGGCCCACGAGCATCGACATCAGGATTGTGACAGGCAGGAACCATCGTCGCATCAGCGCAACTCCCCCGTTGGATAGATGGTGGCAGGAGTAGTTCAGCCAACGACATCTGTCGATGCAAGGGTGGGTAAGTAAGCGGACACTCACGGTCGGCGGCAGATCGCTACCCTCGTAGTCGACCGAGCGGGGAGGGGTCAGCATGGCGGCGCTGGTCGAGCACACCGAGCTGTACGTCGATGTCGACTATCGACTGTTCGCGATGATCGACGACAGCAACGACCGGCGCAATGTGCCGCCCCCGCCGCACGAGCTCGATCAATGGGTCAGCTCGACGCCGGGCTACGTGGTGGTCGAGAACATCGACGACGCCGTGGTGCTGGGTAGCGACACCCGGCTGGAGACCTGGGACGGGCCGGCCGACTTCGATCCGGCCGGCTGGGACCGCAGCGACGTCCTCGAGGTGGTCTTCGAGTCGGGCATCCTCGGGTTCTCCAGCGGCACGGCCGGCGGCATCGCCGACGCCTACCGCCTTCCGCCGGGCCGCCGATGGAGCGTACGGCTGGCCTGGCGCACCGAGGCGCCACCCGCTCCGGACGAGCTGCCGACCGCGTCGGTCCTCATCCAGTTCAGCCCGGCCTGAGCCGCCGGGCCGACACTTCGCGGTCGGGCGTGTCTGTCCCCGTGAGTGCGGCAACACCCACGGGGACGCTGACTCTCGGCGCTACTCAGCGCTCAGGGCGGGCAGGCACCCACCGGTTGCGGGCCCGGGCGACCGTGGTCACGGCGATCCGGCGGCGCACGATCAGCGCCGCGACGACGCCCCGGCCAAGGCCAGAATGCTGGCCGTTGGCACGGGGTTCTGGCGGGCGGCGCCTCCCGCCTGCTCCCCCAAACGGGCTCGCGCCGGACCGTTGGCCGATAATCGTCACCGTAAATGCACCGAGCACGCTCTCTGTCAGGGCGCTATGCACGACTGTGGAGCCTGCGGTTACTGGAGACGCCTCCGAGACTGCCGGTGCTTAAGGACCCCTCGGCGCATCCATCGCCTCCGACGCGAGGAAGACACAAGACACAAGCCGTGGCGCCGACTGTTTTCAACAGTTGATCCAGCGCGCTGGGCGCAGTCGGGAGCCGTTCACGGAGCCTACGACGAGGCCGTTGTCGGCGATCCCCCAGCCGAAGGGGTCTCGGACACCGGGGATGGCGCCGCCTAGGGCGACGAGCCGGTCGCCGTGGTCGACGGCTCGGTCGCCGAGCACTGTGCCTCGACTGTTGACGTCCTGCGCTGATACCAGCGCCGGGTTCACGGCGGACGCCACGCCAGTCCGCAGGTCCCAGCGCACCAGGGTGCTGTCCCCGCCCTCACTGCCGGTGCCGATGCTACCAACTGCCCAGGTCCCCCGGGCCGCGGAGATCCCCGACCACCGGGCCCCGGGGGCGGTGAGCCGGTCGGTCCTTGCGTCGGGATGGCGTACCCAGCCGAAGCTGCCGGCGGTGCCGATGATAGTGCCGTCGTCGAGGATCTCCCTCGCGCTAGCGTAAAACGGGGCGTCGATCACCTCGACGGTGCCCGGCCGGTCGGCGGGCCAGAGCAGCGGCAGGGTCGACTCGGTCTGCTCAACGGCGCCCAGGCCAACGATGTCGCCGCGTGAGTTGATCCCCAGCGCAAAGGTGTTGGAGACCGTCGGCAGGACGGGTAACCACTCCAGGCGTCCGTTGCGGTAGTGCCAGGGGCGGTAGACGTTGCCGACGAAGGCATTGCCGACGGCAACGCCGTACCGATTGATGTCCTCGACTTGCCCCGGCGCTCCTATGGTAACGACGGTGAGGCGGGGTACGTCCCACACCCCAGGCCCGGGTCGGCGCGGTGTTCCGGCCCAGAGCAGCAGTAGCGGCTGCGAATCGTCGTCATCGGTTCGGTAGCCGATACCGGCGATGAACCGACCAGTCGGGTCGACCGCCAGAGCTCGACCATTCATGTCCGCTGGTAAGGGCAGTGGTCGTAGCGCGCAGACCGGGACGGGCCGGTGCTTCGGCTCGGCCGTGGCAACGCCGGGCAGGCCCAGCGTTGCGGTGAGGGCGACAGCGGTCAGACTGACCAAGAAGCCGTTCCGAACAGTCCGGGTCATCTCTACTCCCAATGACGTGCCGTGGTGGTGTGCTTACCGAAGCACGTGGATGTCACCATCGGAAGTGCTGCCACGGCTAGGCGCGCTGATTTCCGACACCGCACAGCCGCGATGTTGCGGAAACCGCCGTTGCATCGGGCTGTTGAGGTGGTGAGTCCGCAGTGAGGGGATCGGCAGGGGCGCCCCGCCCTATCCCACGGCCACGCGCGGGAAGCGGGCGATGATCGAGCCGGTGCATGCCGCTGGTCTCCGTTTCGTCATCCGGGCCCTCGGGGCTACGGGCTGAGCCTGCCTCTCGGATGTTCCTGAGCGACTCGTCGCACGCTCGGTGGAGCCGCGCCGTCGGACGCCGCACATAATTCGCAGCACATCAATGCGGCCCACGGCCCGGGTTGCCAGAGTCACGCGAAGGCGCAGGCGTCGGGCACAATCCCCCGGTGGAGTTCGACTTTGGTATCGCTGGTTACCAGCCGGGTTGGCTCAACCGAGTCGACGAGATCGCCGACCGTCACGGTCACCGACTGCAGAGCCTTGTCGGTCGCCGGCTGACCTCTACTTGGCTGGTGTGGGATGACGGCCACGACGAGTGGTTCGCTGACTGCCCGGTAGTGCTCGACTTCGCAGGAGAACGCCTGGAAGTCAACCACCAGAAGTTCGACGATCTGTCGATCACGTGGAACTCGATCGACGTGACCCGGAGGCCGCAGTGGCCGACATCGGACGGCTTCCAGCTGCGGTGGCGCGATGATGTCCCCGCCGTGTTGGCGGCCCAGTGCGGGCAGCGGCTTGAGGCGGTAGAGCTTCTCGAGTGGGCCGGCGACGACCTGGCGGCCGGTACCGTGACCGTCGGCCTGAGATTCGCGGACGGCTGGCTGACCGTTTACAACGCTTTGGACGAGAACGGGCTCGGGTTCGGCGACCTCCCGCCGGAGTACCGCCGACATCGCCTGGGATGAGCACACCATGGCACGGTGACCGCCTCGTGGCTAAGCCACCCAAATGACGCGGCCCAACTTCCGCTGCACCACGCGCAGGAGCTTGATCGTCTCCTCATCAGAGATGCCAGTAGTGATTGACCAGTCGCAGCCAGAACCGATCACGTCGCTCGCGAAGACGATCTCAAGGGCCAGCAACGCCTTTCGCCACTGCGACCTCGTCAGCGACCTCCCGGAATCCAGCGCCTCTCGCAGGCTGCGCCCCTCGCCCCGCCACAAGTCCTCCTTGCTGTCGAATCCCATGGCCCGGGCGAAATCCTCCGTTGGACTCGCGGGTCCGCCCCCACTCCCCCAGCCCACGGCTCAACAGGAATCGCTCGTCCGCAGCGCCGAGGTAGCCATACGGGAGGCGGACGTCGCGGCGGCCGGTGCAGCTGATCCGGTCGGCGACGGGAGTCGTAGGAGAACCGGCGGCGCGTAGTCGGACGGCGAGGCGCTGCCCAGCGGGTCGCCCGTCAGGAAGCCGAATGCTGGACAGGTCCGGGCTGGGGGTGAGTCGACTGTCCACAGTAAAGTTTGATGGCCCTCCACGGCAGGTGGAGCCGCTCACCGTCGAGGACCGCAGGACAGCATCCGGCGGGTGAGCGGCACCGACGTCACGATCACCACGATGTCGTCCCGGACCCGCTGGATCGACACCGCCGCAGCCGCGTGGACCGGACGGGTCAACACCGTCGCTGCCCGCACGGGCCCGGTGGACGTCGACGCGTTGCTCATCCGGGCCCGACGGCTGTGTCGCCTGGGCCTTGCCTACCGGGCAGGACCTCGACGCCACCACGGTGGTGCGTGCGCTGGGCAGCTGGTTCGGCCAACCGGCCTGAGCGCCGTTTTAACAGTCGTCTCAGATTCGCTCGGTATGAAGTCGGCATCCGATAAGCGATGTGACCCGTCTGTAGGAGGCTAGTGATGGCAGTCAACGCAGCGCCGTCCGGGGAAGCGCCGGCCGGTCGGTTGGCAGGCCGGTGGGTGCCGTGGTTGGTGATTGGCCTATGGGTGGCGCTGGCGGCGGCGATGGTGCCGTTGAGCGGAAAGCTGAGCTCGGTCACTACCGACAGAGCCGTGGACACCCTGCCGGCCGGTGCCGAGTCCACCAAGGTGGCGGTGCTGGAGGACAGTCTCCCCGGCGGTGAGGACAACACGTTCGTGTTCGTGTACCACCGCGCCGGCGGCATGACCGACGCCGACCGCGCGACGGCCGAGCGCCACTACAACACCCTTGCCAAGCGGTACCCGCCGAAGGTGGCGGCCCCGGCCGGCGAGGACGACGAGGGCCCACCGACGAGACTCTCCACCAACGGCAAGGCGATGATGTTCACCCTCGACGTGAGCACGACCTACGGCGCACCGGAGGCCATCGTCGGGCCGTTGCGTGACGCCGCGAAGGACCGCCCCGCCGGCCTGGAAATCGACGTGACCGGCCCGGCCGCGGTCGACGGCGACATGGACGCCGTCTTCGACGGCATCGACCTGCAGGTCTTCCTCACCACCGTCGTCGTCGTCACGCTCCTACTCATCCTCACCTACCGCAGCCCGGTGTTGTGGTTCATCCCGCTGGTGGTCGTAAGCGCGGCCGCACTGACCGCGATGGCGACCGTCTACCTGCTCGTCAAAGGGTTCGGCATCGTGGTCAACGACCAGAACTCGGCGCTGCTAACGATCCTGGTATTCGGCGTCGGCACGGACTACGCGCTGTTGCTCATCGCTCGATATCGGGAGGCACTGCACCACCACGAGAACGTCCGGGTTGCGATGGTCCACGCGTTGCGCGGCGCGGCGCCGGCGATCGTCGCGTCCGCGGCCACCGTGGTCGCAGGCCTGCTCTGCCTGCTCGTCGCGGACCTGAACAGCACCAGCGGGTTGGGCCCGATCGGTGCGGCCGGCATTCTGTGCGCGCTGGTGGCCATGCTGACGCTGTTCCCGGCCGTGCTCGTGGTGCTCGGCAGGCGGATCTTCTGGCCGGCCATCCCGCGGTTCAGCACGACCGTGGAGCAGAAGCCGGGGCTGTGGGGACGGCTTGGGACCGCCATCAGCCGCCGCCGGTGGGTGGCCACGCTCGGCTCGCTCGGAGTCCTCGGCGTGCTCGCCCTCGGGCTGGCGGGCAATACCGGCGCCCTGCGGGAGCAGGACCAGTTCCTGTCCGCGCCGGAGTCGGTCACCGGCTTCACCGTTCTCCGCCAGCACTTCCCGGAGCTCGGCGGCCAGCCGATGACGATCTTCACGCGGCCGGCGCACCAGGAGCGGGTGCTCGACATCGTCAAGGGCACCCGCGGTGTGGCCATGGCCATCCCGGGTCAGACCAAGGGTGGCTGGGCCGACATCTCCGTGTTCCCGACGGACGCGCCGGACACCGTCGCAGAGTACGACACGATCAAGCGGGTGCGCACCGCCGTGCACGCGGTGAGCGGGGCGGAGGCGATCGTCGGCGGGCCGAGTGCGGAGAACCTCGACACCGAGGTGACCACCAGCCGCGACGAGAAGCTGGTGATCCCGCTGGTGCTCGCCGTCGTCCTGATCGTGCTCGGGCTGCTGCTGCGCGCGGTCGTGGCCCCGTTGGTCCTGATGGCCACCGTGGTCGTCTCATTCGCCGCAGCCTTCGGCGGCAGCGTGTTCGTCTTCGACACGATCCTCGGGTTCAAGGGCATTGACTATTCGGTGCCGCTGCTGGCATTCCTGTTCCTGGTGGCGCTCGGCGTCGACTACAACATCTTCCTGGCCAGCCGTGCCCGGGAGGAGGCCGTGCGTCTCGGCACCAGAGACGGCATGCTCAAAGCCCTCTCCGCCACCGGTGGCGTCATCACCTCGGCAGGCCTGGTCCTGGCGGCCACGTTCGCGGTCCTCGTCTCACTTCCGCTGGTGATGCTGATCGAGGTCGGGTTCCTGGTCGCCTTCGGCGTGCTGCTCGACGCCCTGCTGGTGCGATCGGTCCTGGTGCCCGCCCTCACCCTGCTGATCGGCCGGCGGATGTGGTGGCCGAGCCGGCTGTCCCGACCGGTGGAGCCGCCGGACGGGCGACAGTCGCTCGCCGACGACGAGGAGCCCGCGCCGCAACGGTGAGCGCGGCGGCACGGGCGAGATCCGGGACGGAGCCTCAGGCCCGTCCCGGATCTTTTTCATGACCCGGCGGTGGGCCGCGTGATTCGACCGGGCGGGGCCGCGGCCGGAAGGTCAACCCGAAGCAGCGCGCCACCGCGTGCGGAGCGGGCGACGGTGGCCCGGCCGCCGTGGGCGTCGACGACGCGCTGAACGATCGACAGCCCCAGACCGGATCCTGGCAACGCCCGGGCGCTATCGGCACGGTAGAACCGGTCGAACACCCGCGGTACGTCGGCGGCGTCGATGCCCGGCCCGGCGTCGTCGACCTCGAGCACCGCCGACGCGCCCTCGGCACGGAGCCGGACCTGGATCGGCTGGTCCGCGGGGGACCACTTGCCGGCGTTGTCGATGAGGTTGAGCACCGCCCGTTCGAGTGCAGCGGGACGCCCGTTCACCCACACGGGGGTGACGTCGAGCGCGACCTCGATGTCGGGCACGCGGGAACGCGCCCGGGTCGCGGCGGCCACCACCACGTCGGCGAGGTCGAGCAGGTCGGTGCTCTCGTCGGTGACGTCACCGCGCGCCAGGTCGGTCAGTTCGGCGGCGAGGGTGCTCAACTCGGCTACCTGGGCGCCGAGGTCGTTGAGCAGCCGGGTCCGGCTCTCCGTCGGCAGCGCGCTGTCCAGCGTGCCGCGCCGATCGAGCCGGATCAGCAGCTCGACGTTGAGGCGCAGGCTCGTAAGCGGGGTCTTGAGCTCGTGGGCGGCGTCCTCGGCGAGCAGCCGCTGGGCCCGCCGGGAGTCCCGGAGCGCGGCGAGCATGTCGTTGATCGACTGGATCAGCCGCCGGATCTCCCCACCGCCTTCATCCGGGATGTCGGCGTCGAGATCCCGGGTGTGCGCGACACGTACCGCGGCGGCGGTCAGCCGATCGATCGGTGCCAGCCCGGCCCGCGCCACGGTCCGCCCGACAAGGGCGCCGCCGACCACGCAGAGCAGCCCGATCAGCAGCATGCCGAACCCGAACCGGTTGATCGGGCCGTCGTCGGCGACGCGGGCCACCTGAACCGCGCCGTCGCCCGCCCGCAGCGTATAGATGAGGTAGCCGTCCTCGTCGATGTCGTTCGACTCCATCAGGTCGGCCAAGCCGCCCTGCGCCACGCGCCCGGCGTGCTCGCTGACCGGGGGCAGCGCGGGTTGGCCGGCCAGCGTCCGGGTCGAGCCGTCGGGCAGGATGACCCGCACCAGTCGACCGGATCCGGGATACGGCGGTAGCGGGACCTGCGCCAGACCGGCGCGCTCCGCGTCCGTCGCCAGGACGCGGGAGTCGGCGCGCAGCTGATCCTCGGCGGTGTCCCGCAGCTCCCAGTCCAGCAGCTCGCTGGCCACCTGGAAGGCCATGAACACGCTGACCGCGATGGCCGTCGCCGCGATCACCGTCAGCCTGGTCCGCAGTGACCGCCGGCGCCACCATCGGGTCAGCCGGCGCGGTTCCCGGCCGGCGGGCCTGTTCACAGAGGACTCTCCCGCAACGTGTATCCCAGGCCGCGCAGCGTGTAGATCAATCGCGGCTCACCCTCGGCCTCCATCTTGCGGCGCAGGTAGCTCACATACACCTGGAGGTTGTTGGCGGTGGCGCTCATGTCGAAGCCCCAGATCGCCTCGAACAGCGCGTCGCGGGTCAACACCCGGGTCGCGTTACGCACGAGGACCTCCAGGAGGGAGAACTCGGTCCGGGTCAGGCGCAGCGGCCGCCCGCCCCGCCACGCCTCGAACCTGTCGGGATCGAGCCGGACATCGGCGAACGACAGGACCTGCGACTCGCCGTCGCCCGGCGTGCGCCGGCGCAGCAGGGCCCGCACCCGGGCCAGCAACTCCTCGGTGGCGAACGGCTTGGGCAGGTAGTCGTCGGCGCCCGCGTCCAGCCCTGCGACCCGGTCCGAGACCTGGTCACGGGCGGTCAGCATCAGCACCGGCAGTTCCCGACCCGCCGCCCGCAACCGCCGGCAGGTCTCCAACCCGCCGAGGCGGGGCATCATCACGTCGAGGATCAGCAGATCCAGTGCGTCGCCGCCGGCCCCACCGACCCCGTCGAGCACGGCGAGACCGTTGGCGACGGTGCTGGTGTCGTAACCCTCGACCTGGAGAACCCGCTCCAGCGACTCACGGATGGCCGCGTCATCATCCGCGATCATGATCCGCACGCCGACGCGCCCCCTTCCAGTCGATGCTTTTGCCGCTCATGGTCCCCGATCAACCTGAGGCCAGGATTAAAAGGTAGAGGCGGATCGGCAAGATCGAGCGAGGCAGCGAAGCTCATCCATCAAATCGATCAGTGGCGGCTTGCCCACGTTGGGACGGCGACCCGGGCACCCTCTTGTCCGAGGCGTTTGGCTATGGCGGGGCGCCTGATCGAAGACCGGCGGCATCGGCGTCGGGCGGACTACCGGTCGTCGGTCGGTACGTCCTCGAGGTGCTCGATCTCGATGACATGTAGGCCCATGCCGTCGACCGGCAGCTCCTCATGGATCTGGTCGCCTCGGTCGCTCATCGAGACCTTCGACGACCACCAGGGATCCCGTACGCAGCGGCCCCGCCACAGCAGGGTCGTCTCGGTGGGGCTGACGAAGTAGCCGGCCAGGCCCCGCCGGGTACCGAGGGCGATCCCCGCGCCGGCGGCCGCCAGCGGCTGGCCGGCGGCGGCCGCCGTCACGCCGAGGTCGACGAAGGCCTCGCCGTCGGAGCTGCCCGAGACCACAGTGATCGCCGGTCCGCCGCGGGCCACCTCGCTCACCAGCACCCAGCCCCGCTCCCACCTCCCGGCCCGGTGCCGGGCGAGGATCCGCCGGTCGACCTCGGCGAGGTTGGCCAGGCTCTGGACGGTCACCTCGTCGGCCTTCAGGACGAACGCCCCGGCCCGGGAGAACCGGATCCGCAGCCCGGCGTTGCCCTGGGCGATGCCGCTGACCGTGGGATCGCCGTCGGCCGCCAGCCAGGTACTCACCTGGGCGCCGTCGTGCGAGGCGTAGTCGTATCCGGTCGGAACGCCGGGAAGGTCCGGCGTGAAGGGGATGCCGAGTGCGTCCAGGGTGGTGTGCTTCACCCAACCCCCGTCGTCGAAGACACCGACGTCGCCGAGTTCCATTCGGGCCCCGGGCAGCCAGACCGGCAGCCGGTCGAACCGACCCCGGGTCTCGTGCCAGAGACTGGTCAACAGGCTGGTCATCGGGCGCCTCCGTCGGCGGGACCGGCGTGCGTGGGAACCGGCTCGATCCGCAGGCCCGCGTACGCGTGGATGGAATACAGCAGTCCGAGCGGGTTGCCGCGGTCCTGCAGCAGCCGCCACTTCGCCTCGTGCAGTGCCTGCCCTACGTCGTGCCGCTCGACAAGTAGGTTCAGGTAGAACCACTTCGAGATCTCCGCGGCGATCCGGTCCGGCACATTCGCGATGGTGCCGATGATGCCCCGGTTGCGGTTGTGCCGGAACGGCTTGTGCAACGATGCCGCGCTCGTCGGGTCCATCGCCACGGTGCCGCAGCCGTTCAGGAACACCAACGGCATGTCCGGTCGTGACCCCGGTCGGGCGGCTATCACCTCGGCGGCCCAGATCCGCATCATCTCCTCGGCGAGTTCCTCCAGCGGTACCACCAGCTTTCGACCCTGCTCGTCGGAGAGGTGGTAGCCATACCGGGTGGTGTCGCCGTCGGCTGCCTGGCAGTGACAGGAGAAGTGCACCACCTGGTCGAGCGGGCCGTCCCGGTTGTGGTCAAGCCCCAGCGCCGGGTCGCAGAGTTGCTGCGCCAGCGTCGGTGCCGCCGGGTCGTCGCTGTCTTTCGGGTACGGCCCCTTCAGCAGGAACAGGGCATCCTTGCCCCGGAAGAAGCCCACCTCCTGCTGTACACCCGGGAAACTGGCGTCGTACACCATCCGGATCGGGAGTCCGTCCCAGCCGTTCAGGGAGGTGGAATCGGGCACGTGGTCCGGGTCGCGGCGTTCGACGACAGCCGCGAAGCCAGGGAAGGCCAGCGCGGCCCGTTCCAACTCTGCCTGGTTGCCGGCCAGCACCGTCGACGTCGGCGCGAACAACGGCAACAACTCCCAGGGGAAGTACTGGTCCGTCTCGGCGATGGCGTGGATTAACGGGGTACGGCTCTGCCTGCTCTGCCAGGTCGGGCAGGCCGCCTGCAGGAACAGCGACAACCGGGGGAAGTCCCGTTGCGGGTCGTGTAGCACGTCGAAGAGAAATATCCGCCCGGCAGCCGCGAGGTTGCCGAGCGCCTCGCCCGCGGCGTCGGTCGCCACCGGCCAGCACTGCCGGCAACTCGCGGCTACCCGACCGACTCGCTTCCCGAGCTTGGCGCAATGTTCGCGCACGATATCCGCGTCGACCAGTTGGATGTCAGTCGGCGCCGGCCCGCGGGCGGCGGTGAGCCGCAGGCAGATGCCCTTGTCGTTGACCGTGGTCCGGGCCGTCACCTCAGGCGAGCGGAACAGTGGCAGGTCCACCCACGCTCTCCTCCCCGGTTACCGCCAGCAGCCGGATCGGCAGTGACTGCACAAGCCGACCCGACGACAGCAGGGTGATTCGCAGTTCGTTCGCACCGGGCTCGTCGATCCGCAGGGTGCTGTCCAAGCGGGCCAGTCCGCCTTCGACCCGGCAGGTGGTACGCAGTTCCGGGTCGGACACGTCGACGAACGGCGCGTCGACCAACAGAGTGAGGTCGACGTCGTCGGCCCGGACGCCGGTGCTGACGGCGAGCGGGCGCCAGACCCGCGGGCCGGCTAGGGCGGGCCGCCGCCCCGGCTCGTCCGCGAAGGCCTGTTGCCCGGTCGCTACGAGCACCGTGAGGTGGCACAGCTCGCCGACCGGGATGCGCCAAGTCGGCGGCAACTCCTCGTCGTGGGCCGATTCAGCGCCGGTCAGCCCGGCGCCGAGCGCACCGCGGAACGCGACCGGTTCGGCCGGGGTGAGCGTCTGCCGGAGCTCATCCTGCACCCGGTCGACCACCTGGCTGCTCAGGCGGGCCGCCAGGCGATCGGTGACAGCCGGCGACAAGTTGACCGGACCGCCGCCCATCGGCATCGGACCGCGCCCCGGCCATCCGTCGACCGGGACGACCACCGGCATTCCGACGCCGGGCGCCTCGGCCCCGGCCGGGGCGACCTCCTCCAGCAGGCCGAGCACCGCGCGCAGCCCTGCCCAGTCCTTCAGTTCGCCGAACGCCATGGCGGCGTCCATCAACAGCTGCCGTCCGCCGGTCCGATCCCCGGCGCGCAGCCGGATCTCGCCCTTGACCCGGGTCAGCCGCGCGGTGAGCGGAGCCAGTACCTCCGGCTTCTCGCCCGATCCCTGCACCGCGGCCAGCTCGCCCTCGGCGGCATGCGCGACGTGGTCCGCCTCCACCGGCCGGCCCATTGCCAGGATCGCCCGGGCCAGCAGGCACTGGGTCCGCACCGTCCCGAGCGGGTTGCCCATCTGGCGGAAGGTCAGCAACGCGTGGGCGGCTCGCCGGACCGCGGTCGCGGCGAGTTCCGGGTCGCGACCGTCGCCGCCGCCGGTCCCGTCCTCGTACTGGTCGAGCGCGAGACGTGCGGTCCGGTACCGCACGTTCGCGACCCGGCGCAGGTCCCCGTCGACCAGCCGGGCGGCCTGACCGAGGTAGTCACTGGCGGACTGCCAGTCCCCCCGTCGGCGACCCGCCTCGGCCAGGGAGAGATAGATCCGGTAGCGGGTGGCGTCGGAAAGCCCGGGGTCGAGCAGTTCGTCGTAGACGGCCTCCGCCGTGTCGACGTGGTGCGCCTCGGCGAACAGGATCCGGATCAGTCGCTGCGCCGGTCCGTCCCCTATGGTCTCCGCCCGGGCGAGCGCGTCCTCCAGCTTCTCGACCGCGCGCTGGTACGCGGCGGCCTGCAGGAATCCCTCACCCATCTTCCGCAGGGCGATCGCGATCCGGCGCTCGGCCTCCTCGCGCGCCGCCGACCGGTCCCCGAGCAGCCGGTGCGACAACGCGATCGCCCGGTCCAGGTCTTGCTCGGCGTCCCGGTACCGTTCGACGGCCACCAGGAAGGTGCCCTTGGCGAGCAGCACGTCCACCTGGGCGAGGACGTTGCCGTCGCGCTCGGCGGCGCGGGCCGCCTGGGCGTACGCCGCCAGAGTCGCGGCCGAGCTCACTCCCTCGGCGACACAGCCGTCCAGCCAGGCGCCGACCCGCCAGCGCAACTGCGTGCCGAAACCGGTGTCCGGCAGGGCCGCGGTGTCGTCCATCACCCGCAGCAGGTTGGGGTACTCGGCCCGGACCCAGGCCTCGGGATGGTCGGCGATCCGCTGCGGGTACTTCGAATCCGGCGCGAGCCAGTCCATCGGCCCGGCGTACGCGAAGTCGTCGTGCAGGACGGCGAGCACCGCGCTGACCACCTGGACGTAGGCGGCGGTGAGCTGGTCCAACGCCCACTCGCGCTCGTGCGCCGGAATCCGGGCGGCCTGTGCGCTGGCGAACAGCCGGACCAGCGGGTGGAGCCGGTACCGGGCCACCTCCGACACCTCGTCCATGCCGAGGTCTTCGAGCAGTTGGGCCGCGGACAACCGGTCGACCAGGGCCTCCACCTCGGCCGGCGGCAGGTTCATCAGCGGACCCAGCACCCACGGCACGAAGGTGGGCGACGGAATCAGCGCGAGCATGGCCAGCGCCTGCTGTTCCTTCGGCAGCAGACGGCCGTACTCAGTCTGGAGGTGGGCCCGCAGGGACCGACCGGGGCGGTCCAACCAGCCGAGCCGGGACCGCGGCTCGCGCAGCAGCCCGGCGATCTGACAGATGTCGGCGCCGTCGTTGGAGACCCGCTCGGCAGCGGCCCGGACGGCGAGCGGGAGCCGTCCGCACAACGACACGATCTCGGCGGCACATTCCGGCCGGACGCTCTCGGCGGTCCGGGAGACGGCCCGGAAGATGGCCAACGCCTCGTCGTCGTCTGGCAGGCCCAACGCGTACGACGGTTCGGCCAGCGGATCGGACCAGGTCATGCCGCGCCGACAGGTGATGATTACGGCGGCGGCGGAGTCGCTCGGCAGTACGTGCCGGACCTGGTCGGCATTGCGGGCGGCATCCAGGATGAACAGGATCTTCTTCTTCGCCGTCAGCGACCGGAAGACCATCGCCCGGCCGACCGCTGTGTCGGGCATCTCGCTCCAGCCCAGCGCCAGCAGGAGCTCCTTGAGGATCTCCATCGGTGTGCGGGCGGCGCCACCGGTGCCGAGGTTCACGAACAGTTGCCCGTGCGGGTAGCGCCGGGCCAGCCGCCGGGCCAACTCGTCGGCCAAGGCGGTCTTGCCGACCCCCGGCATGCCGTGCAGGAGCAGGATCACCGGTCCGGCGGCTCCGCGTCGGTCCGCCGTCCGCCGTCCGCCGCGCCGGAAGATCGACCGTACGCCGCCGGTGCGAGCCGCCCGTTGCAGGTCGTGCAGTCCCTGCAGGTCGGCCAGTTCACGCTCGCGGCCCCGGAAAAGCTCGTCGCGGGGCGGCAGGGTGGGCACCACCTGGTTGCGCCACCAGCCCAGCCATTGGGCCAACCGGAAGCGCGGCTCCGTCCGGTCCCGGCGCGGTCGGGCCGGCTTGGCGCGCTTGCTCTTGCGGGCGGTGGGCGGGTCCACAAGCGACTGTTCGTAACTGGCCTCCGGCGACTCGACCAGGATCACCGCGGCCGCGCCGAACGCGCCTATCACCAGCAGCGCCGCCAGTTGCAGGTCGGCGGGAATCTTGTCGTAGACGGTGCCGAGCACGCTGGCCAGCACGGTCACCGCAGCGGCGATCAGAAGCCGGAACCGCCTGAGGCGTCGGCGTGCCCGCCGGATCAACCAGCGTAACGACAAGGAAGCCATCCCATCTGGACCGGTTGGAGAGCATCAGATTCCCGCTCGGGTGCCGGCCGGATCGGTCGGCTGCCGGCCGACCGCGGCCAGCCACTCCCGGACACCCGGCAACGGTCTCAGCGGTTGGGCGGGGAGTGAGGACTCCACCTCAAACAGCAGCCGGCCGGCCCGCCGTACGCCCTGCTCGTCACCGAGCTTCGAGAACGCCTGTTCGGCAGCGGAGAGCAGGTCGACCGCTTCCTGGCCGCGCCCGGCCCGGTGGTACGCCACCGCCAGCCAGGTCGCCGACTCCGCCTCGATCCAGCGGTCCCCGCAGCGGCGGAACGTCCCGTGACACTCCTCCAGCTCCGGGGCGGCCCCGCTGAGGTTCCCGTCGGCGAGGTGCGCCCGGCCGAGGGCGAGCCGCGCCCAGCCGCTGCCGTAGCGGTGCCGCAACGTGGTGAACCCTTCCAACGCCGCGGAGCTGAATTCGCGGCTCTGGTCGTACTTGCCGAGGTCGAGGAGGGTCAGGGCGCGGTGCAGCCGGATCCACGGCCGGCGGAGCCGCTGCAAGCCGTCGGGGTCACCAGTGAGCAGCTCGGCCTCGGCGAGGGTGGTGGCCGCCGCCGCCGGCTCCCCGCACTCCCGCAACACCTGCGCGTACGCCAGCAGCACGGCGGGTAGTTGCCGCACGCCGGACGGTCCCGCGCCCGCACACAGCCGTCGAGCCTGGTCGAGGTACTGGGTGGCCGCCTCCAGGTCCTTGAGCGGCGCCTGGAGAGCGGTCAACTCGGAGAGCACCCGGATGTGCTCGTCGCGGTCGTCGGCGTTCCGGGCGCTGCGCTCGGCGGCGAGCAGGTCCGCCTCGGCCTGCGGCAGTTGGCGTAGCCGCCGGCGCAGGCTGCCGCTCACCCGCAGTGCCCGGGACAGCGTGCGCGGCGACTGACTGCCGCGTTTCCCGGCGTCTTCGGCGTAGGTCATGGCCTCGTCGATCCAGCCGAGTTCGGCGTTGACCTCGGCCAGCGCGGCGAGGGTGAGACCTTCCTCGCTGGCGAGCGCCAGCGCCCCGGAGTCGCTGCTGGACAGCGCGGCGGCGCGTTCCCGGCAGAACGCGAGTGACTCCCGGGCGGAGTTCAGGGCGGCGTCGAGTTCGCCCCGGTCCAGGAACGCGAAGACCGTCCGGCGCAGGAAATCGTCGGCGTTGCGTTCGTTGCGCCGGCGCCGTCCCTCGGAGAGTCCCCGACGGGCGCGCTGCTGCTGCGGGCGCGTCAGGTGGTTGCCGAGATGGGTGGCGGCGTAGGCGTGGACGTAGACCGGTACCCGGAAGGTCAGCAGCCCGGAGTGGTCGTCCACCCGACGTTCCACGAACCGGGCTGAGGCGAGGTGGTCGAGGAACCGGCCGGCGACGTTTTCGGGCATGGTGCGGTCGGCGAAGGCGCCGTTGAACAGCATCGCCAGCATCCACCGCTCGACCCGGCGCCGGTCGGTCAGGCCGAGCAGGACCAGCGCCTCCCGCTCCTCGATGGTGAGCAGGGCGAAGGCCAGGTCGAGGATGCCGGAGAAGGCGACGACCTTCTTTCGTTGCGGATCGGTGGCCATGTCCCGCATGCGCCGGACGGCGATCTCCAGGGTCCAGTTCTTGCGTACCGCGAGCACCGCCCCGGCCATCTGGATCGCCACCGGAAAGCCGGCCGCGGCGGCCACGACGTGCTTCGCCTCTTCCGGTTCGGCACCGATCCGGTCGCCCCCGACCAGCCGGTCGAGCAGTGCGGTGGCGGCCTCGTCCCGCAGCGGCTCCAGCGCCACCGGGAACTGTCCAGGGAACCCGGGGACCGCGCCGCGGGCGGTGACCATGGTGAGGCACCCGGGGCCGGCCGGCAACAGGGGTCGGATATGGTCCGGGTCGCCGACGTTGTCGAGGATGACCAGCACCCGCCGGCGCCGCGTCCAGTCCCGGTACCAGCGGCCGAGATCCGCGCGCTCCGGCATGACCTCCCGTGGCCCACGTAGGGCCCGCACGAACGTCTCCAACCGGTCCTCGGTCAACTGGTCGTCGGAGCTGTCGAACCGGAGCATCAACTGCCCGTCGGGATACTGGTCCGACACCAGGTGGGCCATCCTGATCGCCAACGCGGTCTTCCCGACCCCGGGTTCACCGTGGATGACGATCAGAGCGTCGCCGTCCCGGTCGGGCCGGGCCAGGTGGTCACACATCTCATCCAACTCGCGGTCCCGGCCGGCCAGCAGGCCGGGCGGCGGGGGCAGTTCGGCGGGCACGATCCGCTGCCGTCGCGAGCTGCCGGAGGCCAGGTCCAGACCGCCGGGCACGACCGCCATCGCGGGCGCCGCCGCACGGCGGCGACGGATCAGCGTGTGGATCATCCGCGCAACGAACGCACCGACGACGATCGCGGCGACCGGGTAGAGAAAGTCGTACGTCAAAGTGCTGGCGCTGGGGAAGCCGAGTGGTAGCGCGATCAGGATGGAGCGTGCCGCGTTAACCGATCGCATCGCCACTCCTCGGTTGAGTCACTACATCATGCCGCTCCGAGGCAAACCAAAGCCAGGTCGTTGGTCCCTTCGGGATCGATAGTGGTCGTCGGGGACGAGGCACATACGGTCTAATTGAGGAGCCCCGATGGCCCTTACGGCCAATTCCATTGCGGAGGAAAATCGCCGCGCTCTGGGCTGATTCCGGGGTCCCGCCGACCCCTGGTCAGCCGATCGGCCGCCGGTTGAAGTGTCGCCAATTGCGCTGCCGTCCCTGTTCGGCGAGTTCGTAGCGGGGCAGTACGGCCAGGTCGTCGAAGGTCCGCGAGCCGGCGAGCCGCAGGTTTACCCCGGTCCTCGGGACGCGACGATCCTCGGGATGGCCCGCGTTTACAGTGGACGGGTTGGAGCCGGCTGGCCGTACCCGACAAGCCCACCGCAGTAAAACCCGGGTCCGGTGTCGCCGGAAACCTCTCGATTTGAGCGACGGTGATCGACCACAATGCCACCGTGGAACGCGAGCGCCTGGTGAAGTTGAGCAAACGGATGTCGAAGGCACTCCGGCACGATCCCGACCGGGCAGGCCTGGTGCTCGACCCGGCCGGTTGGACCCCCGTCGACGCTCTGCTCGCCGCCCTACGGATCGAGCGGGCCGAGCTTGACGCGGTCGTCGCCGGCAACGACAAGCAGCGGTTCGCTGTCGAGCGCGGCACCGACGGGGTGCTGCGGATCCGGGCCAACCAGGGCCATTCGGTCCCGGTGGACCTCGGGCTGCCCCCGGTGACCCCACCGGACCGGCTCTATCACGGCACCAGCGCCGGTGCGCTGGAGTCGATCCGGGCCACCGGCCTGCACCGCGGCGGCCGGCACCACGTCCATCTCTCCGCCGACACCGAGACCGCCCACCGGGTCGGCGCCCGACGGGCCGGTCGGGTCGTGATCCTCACCATCGACGCGGCGGCGATGGCCGCCGCCGGGCACGTGTTTCACCGCAGCGCCAACGGCGTCTGGCTCACCGACGCGGTCCCGGCCGGCTATCTGCTCGACTGAGGCCTGGCCCGGGCCGCTGTTGCCGGCGGGGGCGTGCAGCCTCGAACGGGATGCGGCACGAGACATCTGGCGCGGCGACCCCGGGCCAGGACAGGGGACGGCGCCCGTCAGGACCGCGCTGGGGTGCCTGCGGCCGGATCATGGACTCCCACTTGGGTCCACGGCCGACCCGGCTAACGCTGCCGCCGTGGACACACGAGCACCCGCACGGGCGTCTCCCACGAATGATCCACGGCCACCCGTGCGACTTGGAATCCGCCGCCTGCGTCGCTGGGCACCGGCGATACCTGTAGACGGAGAGAATCGGTTCCTGGCCGGCGGGCGACTCCTCCACCTGCAGCAAGGGCGAAGCCTGGAGGGACAGTGCCCGGATAGGGACCCGTAATTCCTCAAGCGACTTGCCCACGAGATCGCCGATATCCCAGGACGAGTCGTGCGCCGAAGCACCAGCGAGCTCAGGCAACGTCGGCGAGTCCAGCCCGTCGATCAGCGCCTGACAAGCGGCATGGATCAGGTCCGCCACGCCGTACCCGGTGTCGGTGTTCCAATGCGCCACAGCGTCGTAAAGGCGCTGCTCCGCGGACGCGCCGCCCTTCTCAGTCACGCCAACCATCATCCACAGGCCCTGAGAGGACCGCACCACCGTTTCACTCCGCCCCCGGTCAGCCGCACCTCGGCCAGTCGCTCATCACCCGACTGACAACCTGGGCCCCCAGTACCGACGCCTTCGGGCCCGCCGAAGAGGTCACCACGAAGGATGCGCACCGCTCGATCTCCATCACCGCAGGTCAAAGCGCCTCGTCTCTGCCCGGTATCGATGAGCACTTCGGGCGCGGAGACCTCTTCGCCAACCTGCACCCAATCTGCTCCCAGGCGCAAGGCCAGGCCAACCATCGACTCCTTACCGCCTTGACCTGCGCACACTCCCTGCCAGGCTCTATAGAGCACTGTCGAATGCCACGCAGAGCCGCGGAGCACTCCGGTGTGAAACAGGACGCCGCACCCGCTCTGACCTGCGGCAACGCCCATCGGCGTCGGCCAGAGCCCACTCGCCCCGATGGCCACGTGGCCCGGAGGTCAACCAATCCGGCGCGGGGTTGCTCGTCGGCTGAAGCGCCTGGCATGATCCGGGCATGATCGAAAGAATCGAGTCCTCCGTCCGCCGGTGAGCGTGACACCCGAGCCTGGACTGCTCGGACCCCACCTGTCGTTATACGATCATGCGTCGCGGTTGCATCGCGAGGATCCCGACGCGCCCCTTCTCCGTGACGGTGAGCCGTATCCGGATGATGGACAGCACCGAGGTCGAAAGTCCCGTCCTCGAGAGCCGAAGGATCGGCGCCGCAGCGGTGCTGATGTCGCCGCTGTTTTGGACACGCATTTCGCCGATCGGTCCGCCGTTCCAGGCGATCTTGCCGGGGCGTTCCATGACATCTATGTTCCGATCCATCCCAATGAACACATCACGGCTGCGGCCTGCAGGGTGGACGCCGAACGTGTTCGAGCGACCGGTCGGTGGCTTGTCCAGCACGCGACCGATCGCTGCGCTGCAATTGTTGGTCTGGCGTTGCTGACCACCGTGTGGGATGAGGACGACATCGAGTTGATCAAAACGATCGGGTTGCTGTCGGGCCACTTCGGCCCACTGGCCGCCCGCGCGCTCGAACGGCGGTCGTGGTCCGGCGGCTCGGACGCGTTGCTGTGGCTGGCCGAGCGGGTCACGGGCTGGGGACGGGTCTATGTCGTGGAGTCCCTGTGCACGATCGGCAGCACCGCAGCGCGGCCGTGGATGCTGCGACGCGCCTGTGATGGCGACTACCTCAACCGCTACTTCGCCGGAGAGGTCGCCACTGCGGCGCACCTGCAAGAGGCGATCACCGCGGCGAATCCTGACAGCGAGTTGGTCGATCACACCGGCCTGCTGCTGACCATCATGGCTGACAGCGGCGGCACGGGCCTCACGCTCGAGCACTACCCGCCCGCCTCCGCCGTTCTAGAGGCCCACTGCGAACACGCCGGCCGCCTAGAGCCGTCGGTAGAGCGTTTCGTCATCGCCGCGCAACTGGCTGAGCACTTGCGACATTCAGCGGCGGAACGAATAGCTTGGCCCGAAGGCGGACGAGAGCGCGTTCTGAGCGGCTACCTTTCCCTGCTTGATCGCGACGACTGGTGCACTGTCGCTCGCGCTGGGCTGGCCACTGGTGATCACCGTGTTACCTGGCTTGCCGAAGCGCTGGCACCAAGCCTCGGCCTTCGAGCGTTCACCGTGAACGACGAGTAGCGTCCGAAGGAAAGGCCGGCGGGGAGGACGTTCACGGTTCCCCGCCGGCCTGCCGCCGGTCGTCATCTTGTTGCTCTCGTGGTAGTCCGCTCCGGATGACGGGCCGCTGGTCCTGGCGTTGATCTTGGCCGCGTCTTGCACGCGAAGGTCAGACGCACTGACATCGGCTACAAGCGGGTGCCGGCCGCCCGGGAAGCGCAAGCTACCGCTGTTGAGGCCTTCGGGTTCGCCGAAGAGGTCACCAACCAGAAGTGCCTGGCCAGGGCACTGCACGTGGGAGCGGTGTCTCGAATGACGGAACTACAGCGGACTCCAGCAAGCTCACCCGCAACGCTCCACATCGATCTGCAACACGCCCGCAGACGTGGCCTCATCTGCTTCCAGTTGCAAGGTCAGGCCAACCAACGGCTCCTTACCGCCTTGACCTGCGGACGCACCACTATCAGGTGACATAGAGAATTGTCGACCGCTGGGCAGAACCGCGGAGCACTCCGCGGGAAACAGGACGCCACACCGACTCTGACCTGCGACAACATGAAGCCGAGGTAGGCATGGGTGCAGTTGAGCGCCGTTCGATGCCGTTGGACGCCGTTCGAGGCCGTTCAGGGCACCCCGCTGCTCCCAACCTGCTCCCCAAACCGGGCTCGCACCGGGCCGCCGACAGATCGCGAGTTGCCGGCCCGGTGGTTGGCACCAGCGAGGCTAGGTGGAGAGGTCAACGGACATTTTGCGGTGCCGGTCCGGCTGACCTTCACTTGCCAGCCGAGTGCGGCAGAAGCCGGATCGCCACTATACGACGCCAAGGGTGGGGACACCGGTCCGAACCGCCTCGACGAAGCCATCAGGTGGCAGGTAGCGATGCTCTTCAACGTAGTGGCCGATCAGCACCGGTGCAGCGAAGTTCGTCCCATCCACTCCGGTGAGCCAAATCTCGCCGTTCCCGCGCGCAACATCGGGAGCTTCATAAAGCCGAATGTCGGCCCGAATCAGGCGCTGAGGCTCGACCGCTGCCTCACAGAACTGGCAGTAGTGGTACCCACGCATGAGCCGTACTGGTTTAGCGCCGAGCCTCACCAAGCGATCTCGCACATCTCGCGGGCAGGCTCCTACAGTAAAGGGCATGCTCGAATCCAGCCAACCAATGGCAATGGCGGCCGGGGCGCCCGGGTAGTAGTCATAGGGCGCCAGGTCCGGGATGTACATCACGCGTCGATCATCGCAGTCAGGCACGGGCCGTGCGAACAACAGAACGACGGTGCGGGCCGCCTCTGGGCGGCCCGCACCGTCATCAAACGCCGGGCGCGTTACGCCCGTCTGCCGGAATGCTGGTGGGTGGGAGTTCCTGGCCTACAGGTCGGCCTTCGTCACGCGGGAGGATTCGTACGTCGTGGAGGCCCGAGGGAGGCCCGGCACGGTGGAGACGTCCTTGACCAGCATGCCGGTCGTGGCGTCGATGGTCAGCACCTCGCTGCCCTCGCCGCCGAACACCTCGGGGCCGGCGGTGATCGTCAGCGTGGCCTTGCCGTGGGTGGTCGAGTTCGTGACGCTGACCGCGGAGATGGTGGACAGCAGACGCAGCACACCGGCCCGGACCTGCGTGTTGCCGTCGCCAGCGGACAGCGCTTGGGTGCTGAACGTCCACAGGGCGTTGTCGAAGTGCCGCTGAACGGCCTGGGGGCTGTACGGCTTCGGCTCGGCGTTGCCGCCCTTCTGCTTGATAATCACCTGGGCGTCCGCCTGCTGCTTGTCCCACACCGCCTTCTGCGCTGCGGGGTCGAGGCCCACCAGCGGATCCTTGGCTGCCTTGAGCATCTGGGTCCGGCCGTCGGCCGGGCTGCTGTCCGCCGCGGCGACGGCTGCCTTGAGGAGCGGAGCGTAGCCGCCGTCCGTCATCTGGTCCTGGTGACGGACGATCGCACGCTTGATGTCCTTCACGCTGTTGCCCGTAAAGATCGCGTGACCGTCGGTGTACAGCGTGTAGACGACCTGCATGGTCTTGGTGCCGTGGACCTGCGTCGCCTTCACCAGCCACGCGTCGCCCGCCGCCGGGGTGACCGTCTTGATGGACCCGGCCAGGGTCATCAGCGGCGCGCGCTCAGCCGACCCGTCGACGGTGGTCGAGCCCGAGGTGGCGGCTGACGAATCCTTGCTGCCCTCCATGCCCCCGGTCGCCGACGAGTTGAGCACCACAGCGACGACTGCCGCCGCGGCGGCAACCCCCACCCCGGCGCCGATGCCCAATCGGCCCGCGATACCGATCCCGCGGCGGCGCTGAAGCGCCGGGCTGGATTCGTGGTCCCGCGTGGTTGTCGTCGTTTCCATGGTTGAAGTCGCCTCCATAGTCGTGTCCGCCGCTGATATCGCGCCCAGCAGCCGCACGGTTCCGGGGTCGGCCATAGCCGCCCGCAGCACCGCCCGCGCCCGCTGATACGCCTCCGGGCGTAGTGGTTCTGCGCTGCCCAACGCACCGACCAGATCGAGCTCGTCGGTCATCGGTGTCTCTCCTTCGCGCTGTTGCGGTCCTTCAGAAGCGCGGACACCCCCGGGGCGTCGCGCAATGCCGTCCTGGCCTGGCTCAGCAGCCGCCGCGCGGTGCCGGCCGGAATGCCGAGTGCCCGCGCGGCGTCGGCTGCGGTCAGGTCCTCCCAGGCGACGAGCCTCAGGACCTCCCGCTCTTCGGGTTTGAGCCGCGTCAGGGCCGACCGGAGCACCGCCCGGGCGTCCACGCCGAGGTCCACCGCCGACCACGGATCCCATCCAGTAGCCACGTCCGGCACGTCCGCGACCAGGTCCTCGGCCGGCCGGGACCGCCAGTAGCGCCGCAAGCGATTCAATGCCACCCCGTACAGCCACGGCCGCGCATCGTTGTACGACCGGTCGTACGATCGCCGCGACTCGAACGCCGCAACCCAAACCTCGCCCAGGAGGTCCTCAGCCGCATCCCGCCCAGCCCGGCGAACGAGGTACGAACCGACGGCGGCCTCATGACGCTCGACCACCTCTACGAAGGCGTCGACATCGCCATCCAGCGACCGGCCTATCAAATCCGCATCCGAAGCCATGGCCCTCCTCGGCAAAGTCCGCGCTTCACCCTGACATTGCCGATCAGGCGGGGAAGTGTTCAGGCCCCGAGGTCCGACGGCAAGCGGTCGCCCAATAGCGTCCCCTCGGCGGCATGAGCGGCTGCGGCGCGGTCAGCGTTGGGCCCAAGCGTGGCGCCAGGCCAGGGCCGAGGGCCGAGGGCCGAAGTCGGGAGGTAGAGGCAGCGTCGCGGCAGCGAGGCTGCCACCTCACATCTTCAGTCTCTCCGCCGTTTCAGGGCTGGATCTGGTTCTCGATGGGGCTGCCAGAGGCGCCGAGTAATGGCGGCTCGCCCGACTTGGGCGCGACGACCGGGCCTACCGATCCGAGACCGTCCGACGAGCAGCCCTACCCGCCTGGCTCCACGCCTACAATCACCACCGCCATCACACCGCACTCGGCGGCCCACCCGCCAGCCGCGTCCCCAACCTCTCTGGGCAGAACACCTAGGGCGTGCTGACCACTTCGCCAACCTGCACCCAATCTGCTCCCAGCTGCAAGGCCAAGCCACCCGGCAGCTCCTTACCGCCGTGACCTGCGCGCACTCCCTGCCAGGAAACATGGAGCGCTGTCAACTGCTGCCCGTGGCTCCGAAGCACTCCGTTGTGAAACAGGACCCGCACCCTCTCTGACCTGTGCAAAGCGTGGAGCCGCCGGTAGGGGCGGGTGCGGTTGAGCGACGTTTGACGCCGTTGGGTGCAGTTCAAGTCCGTTCAGGGCATCCGGCTGCTCTCAGTCGGCTCCCCCAAAACCGGCTCGAGCCAGACCGGTGACCACCGACTGATCGTGAGCTGGCACCCCCTAGACCTTGCTGTTACCAGCGATGGCTTCCGCGCCCACATTGGTCGCTTGGAAGCACCGTCACGGACGCGGCGCCCTATCAGCGGCAGATCCGTGCGCTGCCGGTCGATCGGCGTCGTCTCGGTGGTCGAGCCATTGACGTACTGGCACGAGGTCGATGTCGGTTGATCCGAGATATGGATCGACGCGGTGCAGTAGCGCCGGTTGGGGATGGTTCCAAGGCTCGCTGAGCCCGCCAGGGTGCTGCAGCTATCGTCCCGGCGTGAGTGACTTCTGGTCGTTGATCGAGGATTCTGCGGGGCACGCGGACCGGGCAGGGTGGATCGAGTGTCGGCTCGCGGCCCGGACGCCGGCCGAGATCGTGGAGTTCGACGTCGCCTTCACCGCGGCGCGTCGCCGGGCCGAGACGTGGACGATGTGGGCCGCCGCATATCGGATCACGTCCGGACTGTGCTCCGGCGACGGCTTCTGGTACTTCCTACCGTGGCTTGTCGGTCTCGGCCGGGACAGCTTCGACCGCCTCACCGCCGACCCCGACGCGCTCGCCGAGGTCCCGCAGGTGCGCCGGCTGGCCACTACGAGGGCGGACCGGTGGACCGACGATGACTGGCCGGAGTGGGAGGCCCTCAACTATGTCAGCCGTCAGGCGTATGACACAGCGACCGGTGAGAGCGAGGGCATCATCGACGCGTTGCGGGCACTCCACCACGACTATCCGGAAGACCCGGCGCCCACCGGGGACCGGTGGGCCTTCGACGACGAGACCGAGATGAGCCGGCGCCTCCCGCGGCTCAGTGCGCTATTCCCATCCATGCGCTGAGCCTCGGACACGCAGCAGACGGGCCACTTTTGAACACCTGAAGGCAGACGGTCGACTACCTCGGGTCTCACACGCGCTCATCGACATGAGCGGACGTCGCCCGGCTGATGACTGGGAGCACCATGACTACATCTTCGGATCCACCGAAGAGGTCTCCCAACAGGAAGCCCTGGCCAGAAGGTTGCTGGTGGGATTTGAGTCTCAGCTCCCGGGATCCATGCCGACGGCGCTACTGACGGCCCGGAGCGGTACGTCGGCGCAGCGAACTCTCTCGATCGCGCTCGATCAGGAATCGGATAGCGCGGGTGAAGTCCTGGTCGTGGTGCGTTATTTGGCGGGGCCGACCCCGATGGCGTGCCGGACGGTCGCCGGGTCGTTCACGACGTCGAGCATCGCCTGGGCCAGGTCTCCTCGCGCCATGCTGCCGTTGGGCACGCTGGCCTCGGTAGCGCTGCGATATCGGCCGCTCGCCGGCCGGTCGGTCAGGTACGGAGGCCGCAACACCGTCCAGTCCGCCGCGCTCGCGGCCAGTACCCGTTCCATCCGCTCCAGGTCGGCGTAGACGTTGCGGTATACCGCTCGGATGAGGGGTCTGACCGTCGCACGGAACCACAGCGGTTCGCCCGCGCCGCCTCGCAGCACCGGTTGGGCACTGATGGCGACCACCCGACACACACCGGTGCGGTCCATCGCTTTCAGGATGCTTGCGGTCGCGGCCGAACACACCGGGGTGGTGTCGTTCCGCCCATGCGGACCCAGCGCCGACAGGGCGGCGACGCTGTCGGTCAGGGCTGCCGTGAGGGACGCAGGGTCGAAAACGTCCGCAACGACGATCTCCAGGGACGGGTGGTCGATCGCGGGCACGGTTGGCTTTCGCACGACGGCCGTGACCTCGTGTCCGGCCGCCAGTGCCTGTCGCACCAGCAGTCGGCCAGTGCCGCCGGTGGCGCCGAACACGGTCAGTCTCACGGGAGCCTCCGCGAGCGCCGAAGGCCGACAAGTGCGAGTCCAGCAAAGGTCATGACCCACAGCGCTCCGGCGACCATGAAGGCGATCCCCAGTCCGGTGAGCGGCACCACGTCGGTGACAGCAAGCGGCAGGATCACCGCACCGGACAACGCATTGCCCGCGATGGCCGACCAGGCCAGCCGCGACGAGATCCTTGGCTGCCTGGCGATGAGGCCGAGTGCGGCGGCCCCGCCAAGCATCGCGATCCCGACCGGGACGAACCAGCCGGTCGGCAGGCCGAGTGGGCCGCCGAGCCACCTGCCGCCGAGGAGCATGACGACGCCGAAGGCGGCGGTGCCCCAGCCGTCGATCCGCAAACTGCGGCGGAGCAGATCCGGGGGGCCGCCCCGTAAGCCCGCTCCGCGCTCGGCTGTCATGGTCAGGGTTCCCATCCCGGTCTCTCCTCGTCCGTCGGCTAGGGCCTGGTCGGCCCCGGTCCTGGGGAACGGTGGCACGCGAGGGGCATGGACTCAATGACCTCACAGGTCATGGCACCCGCGACCTGCGGCCGGGTAACCTCCGGCACATGGATGCGCAGCGGCCGGCCCGGGCGGGTGTCCTGCTACGCCAATGGCGGCAGCGCCGCAGGCTCAGTCAGCTCGACCTCGCCCTTCTGGCGGACACCTCCGCGCGTCACCTCTCCTGCCTGGAGACCGGGCGCGCCCGCCCGAGCCGGACGATGGTGCTGCGCCTGTCTGCCGCCCTCGATGTCCCCCTGCGGGAACGCAACACCATGCTGCTGGCCGCCGACTACGCACCGGAGTACCGAGAGAGCAGCCTCGACGACGACACCATGACGTCGATCCGCGCAGCCCTCGACACCATGCTGGCGGCGCACGAGCCGTTTCCGGCCGTCGTCGTTGACCGCTGCTGGAACGTACTGGCCGGCAATCGGGCCATGGCCATCCTGATGAACGGCATACCACCGAACCTGCTCGAGCCACAGCCCAACGTGTTTCGCCTGGCCCTGCACCCCGACGGGTTGGCCGGACGGTTGGCCAACCTCTGCCAAGTCCGAGCACTCTTCCTCGAACGCCTGCTCCGCCAGGTCAATGCCACCGGCGATGCCGATCTGCACTCGCTGCACGAGGAGGTACGTCGGTATCCGGTACCCGTAGGCGAAATCACGGAGGGGGGCGCCAACGTAGGACACCCGCCGAGCCCGATCCAGGTGCCATTGAGGATTCGTACTCCACACGGCGAGCTGTCGATGTTCAGCACCATGGCCACCTTCGGCGCTCCGGCCGATGTGACGCTATCGGAGCTGGCGATCGAGTTGTTCTATCCCCTCGATGACTTCACAAGGAACGTCCTTCGGTCGTTCGCCGAACCTGCCGGCGGCCCGTGAGCGATTTATGAAGGTCACGGTGCCTCGAACTATCGGCATCGCCCGGTGCCAACCCTGCCCAAGCCGAGCAGGTGCAAGGTGCAAGCGCCAGGCACCCGGCACCTTGCCGATGCGCCTGAGGCTCAGGCGAGGTCGGGATGGTCGAGGTCGACCGTCACCGAGTTGCCCAAGTTGATGGACACTGTCGTCACCGTCGGCTTCCACCGATACCGCCCCATCCCGCACCAGCGAACTACCCCACCCGCCTAGGCGATGCCGCAGGCGGCCACAGCGATCGCTTCGACCTACTCGATCGGCTACTCGCCAAGGATCGACCCGGTGAGCCCCATTACCCCGCAGCCGCATCGGTCGATCGGGGAGCACGCCCCCGACCGCCGCGCCTTGTCAGCGGCGGCAGAGGCGTGCAGTTGATCGTGCATGTTCGGTAGGTGGTGGGCTCCGCCGAGCACCTTCTCAAGAGCAGAGGCCAAGACGCGAGCTAGCGCGCGTATCACGTTCAGGGAACCGTGTCGCCAGGCCGCGAGGCTGCACTGGACTCCCCTGATGAGGACGTGCAATGCGTCTTCCAGAGCCGGGACGAGGTGCACGAATACTACGAGCAGCGGGCCCGGCAAGCGAAACTGGTGGGCGTCCCGGGCATTCCCACCACCACCCACGCCGAGGCGGAGGTCACCATTTCCGCGCTGATCGTGGAGGCCGTGGCCGGCACGACGTACTGGGACTACATCCAGGAGAACGTCTTCAAGCGCTGCGGCATGACCGGCTCGGCGTTCTACACCCGGCCGCAGTGGCTCACCGACATCACCGACTTCCGGACCGGAGAGGTCACCTCCACCTGGACCGACAGCAACGGCACCTGGACTCGCCGCGCCTTCGCCTCCCGAGCCGACAACGTCGTCGTACACGAACTGACCCCGGCCCAAGGCACCGGTACGCGGGCGGCACGCTCGCCACCCGCGTACCGGACCGGTCAATTGCCGCCGATCACCACGACGGCGTCCGTCGCCGCCTCGACGCGGTGGATGGGCGTGAAGTCCGCCCGGCTCGACCTGTCGCTACAGGTGATGATGCCCTCGGCGGTGAGGTCGTCCGTCGCCGAGGTGGCGGTGTTCCACCGCGTGACCGGCCCGCCCGAGTCACCGCCGAGCACCGGACCGTCGCTCGGGTGCCCGGTGACCGTGTCGACGACAACCGTCGGCGTGCCGTTGCAGTCGGTGTTGTTGGTGTCCCGGACCAGGCCGTACACCAGACCACCGTTGGCACCGGACAGGTAGACCGCCGACCCGATGGCGGGCCATCCGGTCAACTTCGCCGTCACCGGGTGCCACGTGCTGGTGTCCCGCCCACCGAACCAGGAGTGCCTGCTGAACAGGGCGCCGTTCTCCCCCGCCAGCATGGCGACGTCCGTGCCCAGGCTGTAGTAGTTCGAGCTGACCCGCAGGTTCCAGCCGCCGTGCCAGAAGTTGCGCTGGTTCGGGCCGCAGTGTCCGGCGGTGGTCACCCAGTTGCTGTTGGTCCCGCCGCGGGTCATCCGGAATCCGGTCGTGCACCACGCGTCCGCGGTACGGGCGTTTCCGGGAACGCTGTTGAACAGTGCCAGCCCACCGTAGTAGGGGGCGCTGTCGACCCGGCGGCTCGCCTCGACGGTTCCGGTCTTCGATAGGGACACCCTCGGCGTCAGGGAGGTGGCCTTGACCGCCGCCGCGACGAGGGCCTCGGCGTCGCCGGAGGCGTCGATGACGATCTGCGGTGTCAGGCGATCCAGCCATACCTGGTGCACACTCCCGGCGCTGCCGCCGGCCCAGGCCCGGGAACTCTTCAACGCCTTCGTGGCGGTCTCCAGCCGCTGCATTGACACCGTCGTGGTCTCGAACCGGACCGGCACCTCGCCCGCCTGTCGCGAACGTGCCGCCACTTCGGACCGCAGTCGCGCGCCGTCGGCGTTCGCCACCTGCCGGACGACCAGTTGCCCGGTCTTCTCGTCGAAGTACGTGCCGCCCGAGCCCTCCGGACTTCCGGCGGCCATGGCTTCCAGGTGGTGGAACTGCCGGTTCATCGCGTCGACGTCGACGGCCGGGGCGAAACCGGCGAGCGACGGTTGTGCGGCCGCTCGGTCCGAGGACACCTCTGCCTGGGCTGCGGACGTCGTACCCGCGACCGCTACGAGTACACAGCTCACAAACACCATGCGTCTACGCACGGAACCTCCTGTTGGGGCGATGGGCTCGATGCCGCTACCTTCGCGCGGGATGCCTGCAGTCCGCTTGCAATCCGCCTGCAGTCCGCCTACCGCCGGATCGCGGTGGCCCCCACCTCGGCCTGCGGAACGCACGAATGCGGGCCCCCCGTGGAGGGCCCGCATCCTTTCCATGTCCTTCTTTGACGGCCGGTCGGGCGACCGGGACCGGCGACGGTCAGAAGATGTTCATGGCGATGCCGTTCGTCAATGAGGTCGTGCTCTGGACCCCGTCGATCTTGATCGGGTTGCCGGAGACGTGCTTCACGAAGATCCGCATGATGAAGGTCCGGGTTCCGCAGGTCGGATCGATCGGCACGCCCGTCAGGGAGAAGTTCGCGACGTAGTGGTGGGCGTCGTCACGGATCGTCTTGCGCGAGGTCGCGGTGCTCGTGGTCCGGCACGTGTGGGAGGTCGGATCGAGTTGGATGAACTCGAAACGCACGTCGACCACCGCGTTCGTTCCGCGCGGCTTCTCATACGCGTCGATGGCGCTCTTGCACGACGCGGTGCCCGTGTAGCAGGTGGTCAGTTCCAGCGTCGCCAGCGCCTGAACCGAGGTCGCGTTGGCGGCAGCGTTCCATTTGTGCACGGGCGTGCCGTCGTCGTAGAACACCCAGGCCGTGGACGTGCCGGCGCCAACGTAGGTGCACGTGCTCGACGTGCCGGTGCTGCTGCAGGCCGGATTCTGCCACCACCGCGCACCCACCTGGTTGGTGTCGCTCACCTCCAGCCACGTGTCTGTCGCGACGGCGGTCAGGTGGTAGCCGTCGAGCGAGGTGGAGGCCGTGTACCCGTACATGCCGCACGTGTAGGTGCCCGCCGATGGCGCGGTGAAGAGCAGGTCGGCGTAGATCGGCAGGTGCCCAGGCCTCGCGTAATAGGTGGTGTCCGAGCCCTCGTGGTTCCGCGAGGAAGTTGATGTGGTGCCGATGACTGCGCCGGCTGGGTTCACACACTTCAGGGTGTTGTTCATCGACACGATCTGCGGGACGCTGCTGGTCGCCTGGAGGCGTCCGCGCACATGCCGGGATTCCCCGGCCGCAAGGGTGACCGTCCTGCTCAACAGACGCTCCTCGACCCGCGAGTGGAAACTGTTCGCGCTGGTCAGCGTCACCCGGGTCACGGGCCCGTCGTCGGCATGAACGACGGTCGCCGCGGACATCACGACTGACAGAACAGTCAAGACCAGGCTGAGGATCTTCCGCACGTATCGGCTCCTGCCAGTTGATGGGCGAGTCCGGCCACTGTCACGTGACGCGCTTGCAAAAGCCATGCACTCGTCCGCCTCGGCTCGCAAATCGACCTCGACTAGGGAGAGGGGGCGATAGCGCAGCCGTGACGTAGTGAGCGTCCCGACCCCTCTGAAGCGCGCCCCGTCCGGCAGGTGCGCCGCCGAGCCTGAGAGGGAGTCGTCAAGAGGGCCTGAAGCTCCACTGAGCTCTTCCGGGGTATCGCGCGAGAAGCTCGTCATCTATCTATTTGTCCATGGTGTCGGTCCACGCGGACATCAGGGTGACCATAGAGAGCAGCCCGGGGAGTATACCGATGGCGCAGGCCGGGCCGAGACCTTGTGTGGAGTTGAAAGTGGCCAGCACCCAGCACCCAGCAGGCTGACAGCGACCGTCGGTGGGCCTGCCTTCTGGAGATCAGGCCGATGGCCACTCGTTGATTGACGTGAGGAGCCGAGGCGCGGATGAACGGCAGACGCGACCCACGCCTGTCGCTAGCAAGCTGGAACACGCGTGACAAGTGGGTGGTCTCGAAGGAGATCACCCACCCAGCTCCGACGGCAGGGAAGTCGACGTCGACCTGGTCACCGATCCCGTCCTCGGGCGCGAGGTCGAAGCATTCGACGCTTGGCGCATTCGCTGGTTCCTCGACGAAGCCGCCGATGACGATTACAACCATGAGGACATCGTCGAGGCGTGTATCCGCCTTGCCCGCGAGGGTTACCTACGCGAGGTGGTCGAGGGCCGTTGGTTTGCGTTGCCTGATGCTCCAGGTGGCTCAGCCTGAGACACCCACACAAAGCAACCAACCGCCGTACGTCTTGAAACTCGCACCTCGCAGAGAGCCGGATCTGCTGCGGGGCCGACGCCTGGGCGGTCGGGTGCCGACCATCATTCGTCGCGGTTCTGCCAGCGGAAGCGGGCTAGCTGCCGACGTCGAGGGCTTCAACTGGCGAGGATCTACCAACGAGCGCCGCGGCGTGAAGTCCATGCCGTGGATCAATGGCTTGCGGTGCTCGGCGACCTTCTCGTGATTCCGCGTCGACTCTGCTGATCCGGACACGGCCGACATTCGGCACCTAGACGAGAACCTGTCCGCGAGCGCGATTACCCTGGACCGGCGAGACCATGGCCGCGCTCGACGTGATCCCGACGCCCGGACACACCGCACCGGACCAGTGACCTCGCGGAGCCCTCGGTCGCACCTTGGGGCGCCAGCTTCAAGACCACGAAGTCGATCACGGTCTTCAGGGCTTCGCTCGCGGTCCGCACCCCTGCGGCGGTCAGGCGGAGGCCCGGCTTCATGAGAATCCGGGCCGCCCGCCGGGCGTACGTCCGTTGACCGAGCCGCTTACTCCGGCAGGCGGATTACCGGTGAAGTCAGGCGAAGAGGTTGCCGGTGATGTCGGCGTAGAAGTCGGCGGGATCGCGGGAGAGGGAGGCCTTGACGTTGGCGGTGGGCTTGTCAGCGATGACTTCGATCTTGCCTGCTTCCAGTCCGTCGAGGGCCTGGGCGACCACCTCGTGGGGCGCGAGCTTGGGGATGTCGACGCCAGCCATCATGTCCGTGTCGGCGATCGCCAGCGCCAGGGCGGTGACCAGAGTCTTCTGGTCGGCCAACTCGAGTCGGATGCCATTCGTCAGGGACCACTCCGCGGCCTTGGAGGCGGCGTAGCCGTTGCTGCCGGGGCTGAAGGTGTACCAGCTCAGCGCCGAGATGACGTTGAGGATGGCGCCACCGGCCAGCCTGGGCGCGAAGGCACGGGTGACGTTGAGAGTGCCCCAGAAGTTGGTGTCGAGGTCGCGGCGGATGTTCTCCGTGGAGGGGCCGAGCAGCGGGGCTTCAGTGGACGTGCCGGCGTTGTTGATGAGGATGTCGAGGTCGCCCACCTTGCCTGCGGCGGCCTCGATGGACGCGGGATCCGTGATGTCCAGCTGGAGCGTGATGGCACCGGGGATGTCGATGCTTTCCAGGCGACGGGCAGTCGCATAGACGGTGGCGCCCCGGGCGAGGAGGGCCTCGGCGAAGGCCTTGCCGAGGCCGCGGTTAGCTCCGGTCACGAGAGCTGTTGAGCCGTTGATTTGCATATCGCCACGCTAGAACCTCACGTTGATGTGAGGGGCAAACTTGTGCGAGGTGAATCACGCTCGCCCGTGTCGGCGGCGCTCGGCTCAGGGCGACCCGGGTGCGGCCGGTAACGCCCGGTCGGGCGGATCGGCGTCACCGACCGCGCGAACTGATCAAGAGCTGATGATTAAGATCCTCGACCGGCCGGCGGGTACAGCGGGGAAGCGCGACCGAGCTCCCGAGGCACGAAGGGATCGCGCTGCCGGTGAGCGAGCCGTTCGACCGGTGGCCCGACGGTGACCTGCACTAGAACGGTGCCCGGTCTAGTGCATGTGTTGAAGTCCGTCACAGCGATTCGTCGATGGCGGCGAGTTGGATGGGGCTTCGTAGCGGGCGGCCAGCTTGTCGGCAAGCCATGGAGGGAGGCCGCGTCACTGCATAGCGGTGGCCGGGGGATGACCGATTGATTCGGGGCACCGGAAGGTGTACAGCGAGTAGCCGCGCCCGATCTGCACGCCGACGGTGTCTGGGGACGCGGTCGGGTCTTCCTCGGACGGGCGCCAGCTGCAATACATGCCGTTCCAGTCGCTTGAGCCGACCGTGAGAATCAAGGTCATCGTGGTGCCGCAGACAGCACAGTCCATCGCGTACGGATCGGTCAGTGACCAGTTCGCGTACCCGCCGACCTTCCATCCCGGCGCGAGCGACAAGTCGCTCTGATAGTGGGGACGGCTCTCGTCTTCGTCGTCATCCCACTCGTCGAGCCGTTCGCGTAGGTCATCGGGGAGCAGGTCGGCGTATTGGTACTCGCGGACCTGCTCGGGGTGCACCACGCACGGAATGGGCAGGTACGTGTCGCTGATCACCGGCGGTTCGGGAGGCGCTTCGAGTAGCGGGCCGACGGCGGAACTGTCACGCCAGTAGAGGAAGACGCGAGGGCTGTAGTGCCGGTCCGAGTGGTCCACCGGGCACCACAGCACCTGGAGCAGGTCGGTGCCGTCAGGACCGGCGTAGTCCGGGATATCTCGTCGGTACAGCTGCGCGACCGGGACCAACGGGATGGGATCCTCGATCAGGTCGTCCAGGTCCAGAGCGTCGGACGCATCGAGCTCGGCCCGCTCCTTCGCAGTCAAGAAGTCCCCGCCTGGCAGCGGCTTGCGGGCTTCCGCAGTCGCGAGGATCTCCCGCCTGCGGTGCAGGGCGGCCGGGGTCGTCAGGTTCCATGGCTCGTGCGCCCCGGCGTCGTCGCAGACCGGCCATACCTCGTCGGCCGGCCATAGCAGCGGTCCGCCGACCGAACTGCCCATAATGGTCGGAGCGCCGGGTCGGGGATGCAGGCGGGTAGCGGTGAGGGAATGTTCCCGCAGTTCAGGGAAGAGTGCGGCGATATCCAGAGGGCGTGGAGGTGTGGTGCGGGCCATAGAAGTGGATCTTATTGCCCCGCGTACAGGTCCTGGGTTCCGGGATGGCTGGCGCCGGCCGGCGTCTCGGGTCGCCTAACGCCACGCCTGCAGAAGTGCTGTACATCGATGTAGAGCGTTGTGGGGTGAGGGGACGGAAGTGTGCTGCGGGTCCGCCATCTGAGACGCCGATCCCGCGGGCAGCGTCCTGAGTCTTTCAGGCTGGTGACCCTCTTCGGCGGCACCGAAGAGGTCACCGTCGCAGCGGGTGGCCGGCGGGGACCGAACACCCACCCAGGATGCCCGCAGCATTGGCCTGCCTTTTACGCCCGACCAACGGACCCCCGAGCAGATGTTCGATGGCATCGACCTCACGTGCCGACCATCGTCGCTGGGACCATGACGCCGCCGGTGAGGAAGGCCGCGTCGTGGGCCGCCGGCCGCCGATGAGATCCGCCCCGACATGGACTCCTACGGGCTACTGCGCGGCGTCGGCAATCTCTGCATCGGCGCGGGCAACGATCCCTGTCACGACGCACGCCGCCTGGTCGACCTTCTCGTGGCCGAGCTTCGCGTCCGCTAGGTGTTCAACCCAGAGAGGTTGGGGACGCGGCTGGTAGACGACCGGGTCGAACGCGGGCCGCGCACCTGGACGTCCAGGTCGAGGCGTTCCGCGACCGGCCTCTCGATGCCGCCCACTACCCGTTCGTGCGAATGGACGGGTTGACGATAAAGGTCCGCGAGCACGAGCGGAGGGTCAACGTCCATGCGCTCGTCGCGGTCGGGGTCAATGAACCGCAACCTGCCGCCCTCGTCTGGGGTGGCCTTCTTCCCAACCGGCTTTAGCCTGGCGATGAGGCGATGACCTTGCGTAAGCGCCCCGGTGGGCCGTCCGGATTCCGACGGCCCACCGGGGGTACGACGGGTCAGAGGCGGCCGGCCGGTTCCGGGTGCGCGTCCGGCTTGATCAGCGCCGGGAGCTTGCGCTCGAATCGGTTGAAGAGGTTCATCGACGGCAGGATGGGCCGGATGCCCGTGGCCTGCTGGGCGATCTGGGCGCCCCAGACCGAGGCCCGCAGGCGCTGGTTCGGGGTGCCGTGGTGGCTGGGGTCGTCGAAGAAGCAGTCGCCGACCTCGTAGAACGTCTGTTGCGCCTGGTGGATTTGGACGCCGTTGAAGTTGAGCCCGCGCGGGTGGGTGACGAAGTAGGTGCCGAAGCCGTCGGCCATCAGTTCGGTGCGGCGGGTCGCCTCGGCGCCGGTCAGCGGGCTGTCGAACAGGCCCTGTTCGAATTGAACGTGGTGGGCCATCTCGTGGGCGAGGATCGCGCGCGCGCCGGCTGTTCCCAGGCCGAGTGCGCCGATCGCGGTGAGCATGCCCTCGCCGAAGACGACCTTGTCCGGGACGTCACGCAGCAACGGGTCGACCTCACCCTCGGCGGTGAAGGCGAAGGCATTCAGGGTGAAGATCGGGTTGCGTCCTCCGTCGAGCGCGGGGACGGAGCCGATGATGGCCATGATCTCGGCGGCGGCTGCTGCCGCCTGATCCTCGTCCAGTCCCCAGATGAAGGCGACCATCCGAGCTACTCGCGTGGGATCCTGCAGCATGTCGTTCTGCATGGCCATGAGCTTGACGTCGAACAGGTTGACGTCCCAGAACTGCTGTGCGTCCTTGAAGGTCCGCTTCAACGTGCTCTTGTGGCTGGCGGGCAGGCCGTAGTCCGCCTCGTTGTTGGGCTGGCCGTAGATGAGCGCGTCGTAGGCCGCGTAATCCAGGACGCCAAAGATGAGCAGGACCAGCAGGGTGTCCAGGTCGACGCCTTCGAGCAGGCCCAGTGTGTACGTGGTGAACTGGGTGTCCTGGCACTGGTAGAGCGACGGGTCGATCGCGTCCGCGACCAACTGTTGCGCGAGGGACGGTTTCAGGCCCATCCGCTCCCGCTTGTCGGCAAGCATGGCCTGCCAGTTTTCCGGTAGCAGCGCGGCGATGGCGGCGATGCGTGCCTGGGTCTCCGGGTCCGCGGCGGCACGGGCGGTCGCGAAGTCGAACCGCGGCGGGGCGACGATGCCCCCGCCTGCGCTGACGCTCGCGGGGGGCGCCGCGTGGACGGGCCCCGGGGTCAGTCCCAGGCCGAGGACGATTGCCGCCAGCAGTGCGGGTATCCGTCGCCTCATGCACTCTCCTCGTTGTCCTGCGAGCCTCAGGTGTTGAGGTCACGATCAACTATCCGGTAGCGGCATTGAAGCACATGGGTGTGTAGTTACACACCCTCCGAGATCAGATCGCCCCGCAGTCGATGCCCATGCCACCCGGGACGCCGTCAGCTGGCCCCCGCTTTCCCAACCCAGGGACGTCGAAAGAACTGGTTGCTTGGGGCGCTGCCGAAGGTGGCCGACGCGGCCGAGGCATCGACCTCGCATACGGCGTGAGCGACGTTGTCGGGAAACGCGGTGGACGGGGACGTTTCGCCCCGTCTACCGCGTGTCGCGATTGTTCAGTGCGCTGACGTGATCGCCGATTCCGAAGGGCTGGCCCCGGCCGGCGTTGCCGACGGATCGGAGCGGGTGGCGTCGCCGTGCCCCGGCCACCAGGCGGTGTGGCCGAGGAGCGCGGTGATGCCGGGGTCGAGGAGCAGCGACATGATGAACGCGGATAGCACGATTCCCACCGAGACCGCGAAGCCCATCTCGGTCAGGAACTGCACCTGGATGACCACCGTCTGCGGGGTGGAGTCGACCATCCGCAGCACCCACTGGCCGCGATCCCACAGCGGCGAGGACTCGACCAGCCGGCGCGCCTCCCGGCGTAGGTCGTCCAGGTCGGCGGTGTGGCCGACGGGCCGAGCAGTGCGGCGACGGCCAGGACTGTGAGCGCCCGCACCTGGCCTCGGCTCGATCCGGACTCAGCAGCAGGTCCAATAACTCGCGGCCAACCGGTCGTCCGGGGTGATGACGAGTATGTCCAACCGGTTCGCGTCCCTGCGCCAGGACGCGGCGGGCGCCTTACCCCACGCCATTTTGACCGCCAGGTTGAACCAGCCACTCCAGCCGCCGCCCCCGTCCAGAACTTCTGGTACAGGAAACCGTCGGTACCGCGGGCGAAGACGTCGAGCCGGCTGCCGTTCGGCACCCAGGTAGCGGTCGGCGGAGAGGCGATGTTTCCGCCAAGGAGACCCGCTGCTGCCAACCGCCGTTCTCGAGGTGGTACACCTGCCATACCGCATTGTCGCCACCCCGGTAGAACACGTCGATCCGGTCCCCGCTGGCGTGCGCGGCGACGCTCGGTTCGCTGTTGAGGTTGGCGTCGACCTTCACCCAGTTCTCCCAGCCGGCAGCGGTGTACTTCGTGTAGTAGAGCTTGTAGTCGGGGCTGGGTGATTTTCGCCGATGCGCCGAGGCGCGCCACCGCGGGATGCCTCCCCACGGCCTATCCGACCAACCCCGCGAAGGACAGTTCCTTTACCGTCACCACCAATCGCGGCGCCACCACAGCCTTCGCCCGCTGGCAGGCGCGCTGGGACCGGACGACAACCGGTGACCCGCACCGGCCCGTCTCGATTCCCGTCGTTCACAGCAAATTGGCCTGAGCGAAGGCCAGGTCGCGCAGGCGCCGCCCGATGGCGTCGAAGATAGCGTTGCCGATGGCCACGGCCATGCCGGTCATCGGTGTCTCGCCGAATCCCCTGGCGCCGAGGCCGGCGCTGCCCGGGTCGGGCTTGTTGACGAAGAGCGCTTCGATGCCCGTGGGCGTTGGCATTGCCCGGGACGAAAAACCTCGAATGGTCGCGGTCGGCGGCCCGCCGCCGCGTCGCCAGACAGGACGGGCCGAGCGGAGTGATCCGATGGAGCAGGTATCGGGTGGACCTCCGTGTCGGCGATGTCAGCGCAGCGGTCAGATATGCGAACGTGGTGGTGCAGCCGTCGAGTCCCGTCATGAGGGATTCGAGGCGGACTCGCAGAAGGATGCGTACAAGATCAGAAACCTTCTGATGTCGACAACCGGTGCGGCGGCCGTTGGCCCTGAGGCGGATGTCGTCAGGCACTGCACAAGCCACCTGATCACAGATATGCCTCCGCCTGCGCCTGCGCGTCCACTGCTCGGCCATGCTGCCGTCCCCCTCACGAGGGTGGACGGAACGGCGTCGCGACGGCGGAGTGCGCGAGAGGCACCGCGAAGACAACCCAGGTGCCATTCGTACCGAAGCCGAGCACCGGCAAGGAGTCCCGAGATGGTCCCTAGCAGCACCGCTGCGACTCGACGAGAACCTGTCGGGCTAGGGCCGGTAGCAGGCACGGAGGTAAGGATCTTCACCGTGGCCGGCGCACGTACCGCGAACTAGGTAATTCTTGCCGATGTGCAGCGGTTGCCGTCTTGGCACGATCGCGTCTACCGGGTGTGGATCTAGCGGCTCGCTCATGCCCGGCGATCCGATGGTCAGTGACCGCAGAAGGGCTTCACGATGGAGAACATTACGGACACCGACGGGGCCGGCATTGACGTGTCGGCCCCGGTGGTCAGCCGCCACAGCGTCACGGTGACCGCCTCGGCGGACGCCGTGTGGCGGATCCTCACCGACATCGACGCATGGACGACCTGGCTGCCAGACATCGCGTACGCACGCGTGGAAACACCCGGTCCGCTCGCGCCGGGCTCCGTGTTCCGCTGGTCGGCCGCGGGCATGGAGATCGAATCGACGATCGTTCACATACGGCCGCGGGAACGCCTCGTGTGGCGGGGATACGGTGGCGGACCGGACGGCGTCCTCGGCATCCATGTATGGGCGCTCACTCCGGCCGGCGACGGTGTGGAGGTGTCGACCGAGGAGTCCTTCGCCGGCCCGCCTGTCGATGCCGACCCTGGGCCGTTCCAGGAGGGCCTCGACACGACCCTCGCCATGTGGCTGGAACGACTCAAGGGCACCGCCGAGGCGGTGACCGCCTCGTGAAGAATCGAGTATTTGCCGTCGCGACGGCAGTGGTCGTGGCCGGCCTCGTGGGCACCGCAGGTGCGCCGGCTCGGGCCGAGTTCAGGCGCGATGTCGGCTCCGACCACGCGACGGTGCGATGCGCGGGAAGGACTGTCGACACCGCGGCGAAGATTCGCTATCGGACGGAGACGACGATCGACGCTCCGCTACGGACCGTCTGGAAGTTGCAGACCGACGTGGAACGCTGGCCGTCGTGGCAGAAGCCCGTTTTATCCAGCAAGCGGCTCGATCGTGGCCCACTGCGTCCTGGTTCGTCGTTCCGGTGGACGACACCGGTCCCCGAGACCGCGCTGAATCCCGCCACGACCCTCGTCGTCACGTCCACCGTCCGGCAGTTTCAACACCAGAGGTGTCTTCGGTGGGACGGCCCGGCGATCGGAGCGGGGCTGCGCATCGACGAGGGGGTGCACGTGTGGACGTTCACCGAGATCGACGGCCGGGTTCTCGTGCGTACCGAGGAGACGTGGCGCGGTGACCAGGTGGAGCAGGACGTCGGTTTCTCCACCATGGCTCTCAGGGCGGGCCTGGAGACGTGGCTGACGGAGCTGAAGATGCGTGCCGAACGGGAGTGTGATCGGGCCCGGCGCTGACGTGACCCAAGGGCCCCGCCGGTCTCGTACCGGCGGGCCCTTTCGTCGCTCGGTCGGCCCGGCTCCGTCAGCGGAGTAGTTCTCGTAGCTGCCGGCGTGAGGTGATGCCCAGTTTGCGGTAGAGGTTGCGCAGATGGGCGTCGATCGTTCGCGGGCTGACGAACAGCAGTGCGGCGACCTCCTTGGTGCCCGCGCCGGAGGCGACCTTGCGGGCGACGAGTAGTTCGCGGGCGGTCAGCCCCGCGAGCGGATCGGCGTCGTCGGCCAGGGTCGGCTCGCCGATGGCCTCCAGTTCGCGGGCGGCGCGGCCGGCGAACCCGCGCGCGCCGATGGTGGAGAGCAGTTCGTGCGCGGCGCGCAGTTCCACCCGCGCCTCGGCGCGACGGCCGACCCGTCGCAGCCACTGTCCGTAGAGCAGTCGGGCACGCGCGTAGTGGACCCGCATCCTGCTCCCGGCGAACCGGCTGATCGCGGCACGGTAGTGGTCCTGCGCGCCGAGCCCCGGGTCGAGCAGCGCACACGCCAGCAGATGCGCGCCCGTCGTCCACGCGTTCGGGTTGACCCGTGCGACATCCCCGATCCAGTCGGCCGATTCCTTGGCTTCTTCGGGACGTCCGAGGTACGCGGCTGCCTCGACCAGCTCGTTGTGGAAGGTGGTGACGGCGTACGCGCCGCGCCGGTGCTGGTCCCGCACGAGCAGCAACGCGTCGAGCGCGGCCTGATGATCGCCGCTGCCATTGCACAGCACGCTCTCCGCGTAGTGCAGCGCGGTGAAATTCACCCCCACCCAGCCGCGCAGCTTCTCCCGGATCTCGCGGAACCGGTCGACGTCCCCGCTCCATGCGGCAAGCATCAGGTCGGACCCGACGAGGTTGGACGTCCCGGCGGCCTCGTCGACCGCACGCGCCTCGATGATGCAGACATGCGCGTCGGCGAAGCGGCCCACGATCGTCCGGGCTGCCGCCTGGAAGCGCAACGCATGGGGAAGGATCGCGTAGGCGCCCTGTGTCCGGGCGAGATCCACCTGACGGTCGGCGATCTCCTCCATGGCGTCGCTGTCACCGAGGTCGACGCTCAGCACGCAGGCGCGTTCCATCCACCACGGATCCGCGTCGGACGTGCGGGCGTGGTCCCGGAAGGCGTCGACCGTGCGGCGCATCAGGGGCATCGCCTCGTCCACCGGGCGGAGGTTCTGCTCGACCAACGCCTGCAGCAGCAGGTCGACCGGGCGTGGCGGCTGACGCTGGGGCACCCGTTCCCGGATGTGCAGGGCGAGCCGCCGCAACCTCCCCGGCTCGTCGACGCTGAACATGAGCGATGCGAACGCCTCCAGATAGGTCTCGCGGACCTCGTCGGGCCCCACGCCGTCGGCCGCCTCGATGAGCGCGATCGTCGCCGGGATACTGCGCGCCACGTGATAGTCGATCGTCGCGCGCAGCAGTCGCGCGGCGCGGCGGTCGACGAGGTCCGGCTGGAGACGCTCGGCCTCGTCCACCAACTCCCGGGCGGCAGAAGCCGCCCCCGAACCCAACCGCGCCCGGGCCGCGGCCAACAATCGGCGGGCCTGCCGCGACCGGCCGGGTGTCAGTCGAGCCGCGCGCTCGAGGAACGCGGCCACGGCCGCGAATCCACCGCGGCGCTGTGCCCGCCCGGCCGAACGCTCCAGCTCGGCCGCGGTCTCCTCATCCGGGCCGGTGATCGCGTTCGCCTGGTGCCAGGCGCGACGGTCGGGATCGACGTCGACGTCGGTACCGGCGGCGAGCGCCGCGTGTGCCTGCCGTCGCACCCCGGCGCCAGTCGACCGGTACACCGCGGCACGCGCCAACGGATGCCGGAAGTGCACCCGGGGCCCGGTCACCAACAGGCCGCTGTCCTCGGCCGCGGTCAGGTCCACGGCGTCCAACCCCTGGATCGCCATCGCACGCCGCAGCAGAACGAGGTCACCCGTCGGCTCCGCCGCGGCCAGCGCCAGAACCGAGCGCGTGAGTGCCGGCAGCCGCAGGAACCGACTCACGAACCGGTGCTCCACGGCGCGGTGCCCGGCGTCCCCGGGTAGCCCGAACGGTCCGGCGTCGCGGGCGAACTCCACCAGGGCAAGAGGGTTGCCGGCTGCTTCGGCGAGGATCCGTTGCACGATCGCTGCCTCGTGGCCGAAGGGTGCCCGATACCGCAGCAGGGTGAGGGCTTCCGAATCGGAGAGCCCGGTGAGAGTGAGGGCGGGTAGGCGACCGAGCTCCGACACCGAGTCGGCGTCGCGGGCAGCGAACACCATGGCGACCCGCTCCACCGCCACGCGTGCCGCGACGAAGGCCAGTACCAGCCGCGAGCCGGCGTCGATCCACTGCACGTCGTCGACCGCGCAGAACACCGGCCTGCGCCGGCCTACGGCACTCAGCAGGCCCAGGACGGCCAGCCCGACAAGCATCGGGGTCGGCCTGACCCCGGCGTGCAGCCCGAACACCGCGTCGAGCGCGCTCCGCTGCGGTACGGGGAGCCCAGCGCGGTGGTCGAGCACGGGCGCGCACAACTGGTGCAGGGCCGAGTAGGGCAGTTCGCTCTCGAACTCGACACCACCGGCCCGCAGCACCTGCCATCCGTCGAGCCGCGAAGCGGTCTCACCGATGAGCGTCGACTTGCCGATCCCCGCGTCACCGAGAACGACCATCGCCCCGCCACGGCCCCGCGCCGCGGCTGCCGTCACCGAGGCAATCTCGCCCAGCTCCGCCTCTCGAGCGACGAAAGATCCGGAAGTGTTGTCTGTCATCAACTTCTGCATGTCACCGGACGAATGGTGGTGGGGGTCGGTGCGGTGCCCACGGCGGTGTCGGTAGCGGCCCGAACGATGGTATCCACAGCAGTGCACCGATCGGGTCGACAGCCCACCGGGTGCGGCCGCCGGGTTCGGAGTCGGCTCTCCTACGAGGGCAACTCGAACAGTTCCAGCTGGATGCCGTCGGGGTCACGTAGGTAGAGGATCTTCGTCCCGGCCAGCGCCCCCGCTTCGACGCCATCGCCGTCCTGGAGCACGACCGGATCGGCGTTGACGTGCACGCCCCGCTCCACCAGGTCGCGGTGCGCCGCGTCGAGGTCGTCGACCTCAAAACACAGGTGCATCACCCCAACGTCACAGTTGCGCCCGGTGAAGGGCCTCGGCTGCGGGCTGTCGTACTGGATGAGTTCCAAAAGGACGTTGTCACCGGCCAGCGCGAACGATGCCCGCATCGACGCTTTCTCGACCTCGACGACCGCACCGATCGCCGGGTTCGTCGCCGCGATCGTCACGCCGTTCGGCGCGATGCCGAGGACGTCCTCGTACCACCTCACCGACCGCGCCAAATCGCTGACCGGCACTCCGATGTGATTCATCCTGGTCACTCTGCTCATGATCCCCATCCTGACGGTCCGAGCCACCACTGTGGAAGACACAGATCTTCCGCGTACCAGTGGTACCACCCAGCGATGGCGGATCATGGGGTTCATGAATGACCTCGGAGCCGCGCTGCGGGCCTGGCGGGATCGCATGGATCCGGCCGCGGTCGGTCTCACGAACGCATCACCTCGCCGCGTCGCCGGGCTACGGCGCGGTGAGCTGGCAGCACTGGCCGGCATCTCCCCCGAATACGTGGCACGCCTCGAGCAGGGCCGGGCCGCCACACCATCGGCGCAGGTGTGCACCTCCCTGGCCCGCGCGCTACGACTCTCCGACGACGAGGAGGCGCACCTGATGCGCCTTGCCGGCTTCGCCGCGGCCCCGGACCGGATACCCCACCTGATCCCCACCGGCCTGCACCGCGTCATTGACCACCTCGACGACACCCCGGTAGCCGTCTATGACGCCGTGTGGCGGCTGCTGCACTGGAACCGGCTGTTCGCAGCCGTCTTCGGCGACCCCGCCGGCGCCACCGCCGATGAGCGCAACGCCTTGATCGTCCAGTTCGAATCCCGAAACCCCCGAGTCCGCCAGACCGACACCGAGCGCGTCTACTTCGAGCAGTCGTTGGTGGCCGACCTGCGCGCGACCAGCGCCCGCTATCCAAACGACCCCGACGTGGCGGCACTGATCTCGCGCATGGCCGGGAACGACAGGTTCTGCCACCTCTGGGCCCTCCGCGCGGTGGCCCATCACGAGAGCGCGCACAAGACCGCCGTACACCCGGACGTGGGCGCCATCCCGCTGGACGCCAACGTCCTGACCACCCAAAACACCGACCTGCGCCTCGTGGTCCTCACGCCTCGGCCCGACACCACCGCTCGCGAGAAGCTGGATCGACTGGGTTGACGGGACCGGATCCGGACCTCGAGGCCGCTCAGCTTCGCGATCGTCGCCGGTAGCATGACGATCTGCCGCCGTTCAGGCGCAGTCAGCTCCACGAACGACTTGAACACCGTCCGCCCATCCGCTGCGGCTCGCCGATCAGCGCCAGCCGGTGCCGCCAACCCGCCGCCTCGGTGTCCTGACGGTCCGCGTGGAAGACGATGTTGTTCGGCCGGGTCGCGACCGAGTGGCCGACGCAGCGGCAGTGATCGCGGGCGCCGGATCACCTGCATTGGGTCCCACCGCATCCGCAAAGCGATTGGGAAACAGATGCGGCGCGATCTCGTTCGCGTCCACGCCGAAGACACTATCGGCACCCCATCCGCCACGTACGCGCTGTCATCGGCTACTACAGAAAGCACTGAGTGGTCACGCCGCACCGCTCAGCCGCATCACCGCAGGTCAGATCCCTCGTCTCAGTCCTGCGTCGGTGAGCACTTCGGGCGCGGCGTCTCGGCGCTCGGCTCGTACTCTCACGGCAGCCTGAAGGGCCTGCGCCAAGGCTCGTCCCTACGCGGCCGGTCCGCATCAGGTGGATCCCGGTGAGCAGGACCCGCAGCGTGTACAGCGCAGGCTTGAGCTGCCCAAATCCGAGGTAGTGGTGCGCATGGTGACGGGTGACCAGCCGCGGGGCCACGGAAATAAGTTCGGCGTGCACCTCAGTGGTCACAACCACCAGCGGTGACAGCGCCTGCTCCAGAACGTACCCGTTGCGGCCGTTCAGCAGCTTGACGAACTTCAGCAGATCGTGGCTGACCACGTCCAACTCGACACCGTCGCGCACGCCCATGTGCTGCAACGTCTGCGGACCGGTGCGCAACCCGACAACCTCCTCAGCCGGGACCAGGTGCACGGCCCGCAGATCCAGGTCGGAGTCGATGGAGGCGAATCCGTACAGATGCGCACCGCTGACGGCGGCGAACAGCAGCGGACGGGCAGGGCGCAGACTACCTCGGCGGCCCACGGCGGCCAGAAGCGCTCGAACCCCCAGGAGAACTGCTCCACCGCTGGGCCGTCGAGGTGAGTGGGCGGCTTGTCGAGATGAGAGAACGCCCGCGTGGGCGCCACATACACACCACGCCGGTCGTAGTCGGAGGCCAGGTCATGGAGCCCGTACGCCCGCGACCCGACCACAACGGCGAGAACCGTATGCCGCTCGACAAGCTGCCGTCAGGTGTTGTTCACCTTGTCTAGGGCTAGCGCCATCGATGCCTGGGCTTGCTCGAGTGTGTCGCCGGCACCAACCGCAAGGTCCCGTAGGTACCCGCAGAACTCGTCGTTAAATGGGCGGGCTGACGTGAGGAAGCCGGCAAGTTCGAGGCTGACTAGCCCGTGGAGCTGACACCACGTGTGTTGGGTGATGGACCAGGGGTCGGCGGGACGGAACCGGCCCGTCTGGATGCATCGGGTGATGGCATCCCGGGCTACGCGCAGCGTGTAGAGACCGAGGTGTCGGTCTTCTTCTGACAACTGGAACCCTGCGATGCTTGAACCGCCGAACATCACGGCGTACAGGTGAGGCGCCAAGTGCGCGGATCGCCGGTACGCGATTGCCAACTGGAAGCTGTCAGCGACGGGATCGTCGCTGGCTTTCACCGTCGCCAACCGGTCGGCCAGCCGGGAAAAGCCTTCCCGGATGACGGCCCTCACCAGGCCGGGCATGCCGCCAAAGTACGTGTAGATGGCCATCGTGGACGTGCCTGTCTCGCGTGCCAGTGCTCGCGCGGACAGCGACCGGGGTCCCTGCTCGGTCAGCAGCCGAGCAGCGACTTCGACGAGTTCCTGCCGCTGATCAGTACTCGCTCTTGACACGAGTTCATCATAACGGTGTTATTGGCATAACAGCGTTATGAGGGGATGGTGGCATGTTGGGTGCGGCTCGGATCCGGGCACGGATCCCGCGACTTGCCGAAGCGCAGGGAGACGACTGGGGAACGGTGGCCGGCGGCGGAGAGCCCCTTCGGCTGGCTGTGCTCGGCGACTCCGCGGCGGCCGGGGTCGGTGCTGCCGACCACCAGACGGCCTTGGCCGGTCAGACTGCGGCTGCGCTCGCCGCATTGACTGGGCGGCACCTGTCCTGGCGGGTCGTGGCACGATCGGGAGCGACGGCCAGAACGATCCGAACAGACCTGATGGACGGCATTACAGATCCACACACGCGATGGAGCCCGCAGATGGTCCTTGTGGTGGTGGGGGTCAACGATGTGGTCCGGCTGCGGCGGCCCCGCCGGTTTCGGAGCGATGTCGAGCTTCTGGTGGCGGTGATTAGGCGTCGGGTCGGTGCCCCGATCCCTGTGCTGTTGGCGGGGCTGCCCCCCGTGCACCGCTTTCCCGCCCTGCCCGCGCCAGTGCGGCTGCTGCTTGGGATGCACGCGCGCCGGCTGGACCGGCAACTCACCGGCGTGGCTCGACGGGACAAGAGCGTGTTCCACTTGCCGGTCGGGCACCTGCCCGTCGAACGAGACGACTTCTACGCCTCGGATCGCTTCCATCCCGGTCCAGCTGGATACCGCGTGTGGGGCCGAACGCTGGCTGCACAGACTGCCACGATCCTCGAGGCGGTCCTGCCGATGGCCGCGGCATCGGATGTTGCCCACCAGCAGGACGGCCACACGCACGACGCGACCGCGGAGAAAGCCAGCCGTTGGGTGTAGTTCAAGGACACCGCGCCGACTCTGACCTGCGGCAACGTGGAGCCGCAGGATGGGGTGGGTGCAGTTGAGCGCCGTTCGATGCCGTTGGACGCGGTTCAAGGCCGTTCAGGCACCCCGTTGCTCCCAACCTGCTCCCCCAACCCGGACGCCCGGTCGCCTGCGGCGTATGCGGATCCGGTGGCCGGCGCCCCGGCGCAGACCCCAGGACCACCTCGGTCAGCTCGAAAGGGGACGCGCCCAGTCGGGTTCGGGCCCGTCGGGTGATCTCGGCCGCGCGGTCGTGCCAGTGCCGGCAGTTCGGGCACGCGACGAGGTGCTGGCGAACAGCGGCCCCCTGCTCGCGGGTCTCCTCGCCGTCCAGCTGCGCCGACAGGATCTCGCGCCACCGCTCACACCCCATGATGGGGTGGTCGCCTCCCGGCCCCCAGCCGGTTCCGCGATTCCTGCACGTTCTAATGGACACTGCCGGTGGGCCGAATGACACCCCGGGTCGCGTCGGGCACACCGATGGCGTCCCGGTGCCGGCGCGCATCGGCGACGACGCCGTGCCCGGCAGCGTCGCCGCCGTCGCGTCGACGAGCTGCCCGCCAAGGCCGGCCGGCCGCCGGCCGGAGTCGGGGTCAGTGGCCGTGGAAGCCGGGATAGTTCGACAGGCGCCGGCGCGGGTCGGCGTTGAGCCACCTCAGTCTGTGCATGTACGCGGCGGCGTCCGGGTCGTCCTCGTCCTGATCGGCGACCTCGACGCTCGGCGTCAACAGCACTCGGCGACATCGTCGCCGTGCTGCGCGACGCCGACCCAGACGACAAAGCCGAGGTCTACCGGCAACTCGGACTCCGACTCAGCTACCAGACCGAAACGCAAACGGTGCGCGCTGCAGTGGATCTCAGCGTGCACCGTGGGGCTATGGTTCGTGTCCGAGGGGGACACGATCCATTGCCCCACCGCCGATGACGCTCAGCGCAACTCTGAAGCTCACGCAAATCTAGCTGTGGTGGTGACATCTTCGGCTCCGCCGAAGATGTCACCCAGCAAGAAGCCCTGGCCAGAAGGTTGCTGGTGGATTCGAGTCTCAGCTCCCGGGAACTATCCCGACAGCAGCGCGAACGACCCAGCGGGGTGCGTCGATGCGGCAGACCCTCATCGAAGGTGCCTGCGGGCTTCGAGAACGAGAGCCGCACCCGCCAGGCGGGGAGCAGCGAAGGTTAACCTCTTCGATGACGTCCTCGCCACGACCGGCACGACACAGACCCGGATCCGGGACCTGCCGTCACGAGTCGTGGTCTACCTGCTGCTGGCCGCCGGCCTGTTCGCCGAGTCCGGCTACCGCCAGGTCTGGGCCAGACTCGTCTCCGGCCTCGGCGGTCCCGCCGTGGCCGCTCGGACGTCATCGGCTCTGGCCCAGGCCCGCCGCCGGATCGGCGTCAAGCCGTTGGCTGCCCTGTTCACCCTGATCGCTGGCCCTGCCGCCGCAACCGAACGGTGGCGGGGATCCGGCGCTGCGGGTAGATTCGGAACATGTCTTCCACATCTGTCACAGATGTCGAAGGGCTGCGCGCGCTGGCTCATCCCGCGCGGCTCCGGATCCTGGATCTGCTCCGCGTCCACGACCGGCTGACCGCCTCGGAATGCGCGGCGCAGCTCAAACTCTCTCCCAAGTCCTGCTCGTACCACTTGCACGTGCTCGCCAAACAGGGCCTAGTGGAGCAGGGCTCCCCACTTGCCGAAGACACCCGGCAGCGACCCTGGCAACGCCGCTTCGACGAGGTACGGATGCCCCTGCCAGGAAAGACCGGTGGCGCGGACTCCGACAGCGCCCGCACGGACGCGATCGGCGCCGCGGCCCGGCACGACCTCAGGCTCTTCCTAAGCTTCCTGGCGTCACCGCAGGCAGGCAGCGACGACTGGGCATCGAGTACCACCGTGCACACCCGGACCGTCCTCATGACACCCGCCGAACTCAAAGCCTGGGGCGAGGCGGTCGAGGAAATCACCCGCGGCCACGTGGAGAAGGCGGGCCGGACCCGCCGCGACGGACGCGGCCCGGTCCGGCTGGCCGTGCGCGGCTTCGCTCAGACCGCACCAGGGACGGAGACTGCCGAATGACCGGTAACGAGACGACGGGCCTGCGCCGCTACGCCGGAGTGGTCGCGAACCGGCAGATTCTGGCGGCCCTGATCGGCGCACTCGTCGCGCGGCTAGCCCAGACGATGTCACCGCTGCTCATCCTGCTGCTGGCCAACCAGCGGTACGGCGGGTTCGCCATTGCGGGCGCGGCCGCCGCCACCTACGGACTCTGCGCGAGCCTGAGCGGACCGCTGATCGCCCGGCTGGCCGAGCGCTACGGCAACCTCGTCCTACTGATCGCCGGGATCCTGAGCAGCACCGGCCTGTTAGTCATCGTCCTGCCGTGGCAGTCGTGGAACTTCTGGGCCGGTGTCGTGCTGGCCGGTGCGGCGATCCCGCCGCTGAGCGCAACGCTGCGAGCCACGATCGCGACTACCATCGAGGACCCGCAGGAACGCATCGCCGCGTACGGCCTGGACACCGTGGGCACTGAAGTGCTGTTCGTACTGGGGCCTGCCCTCGTCGGGCTGGTCGTGGCCTTGAGCAGCCCGACGGCTGCCCTGGCCGGAACCGCGCTGCTCCCGGTTGCCGGTGCCACCACCCTGCTGATCCAGCAGCGTCGCGTCCCGTCGCCGGAGTCGTCGCCGGACGCGCCGGAGCAGGCTACGGACCGCCGGATGCTGATCCGGCTTGCCCCGTGGCTGGGCGTGGCGGCGGTCCAGATGGCCGCGATCGGTCTTGTGGAGGTCGCGCTGATCGCGGTCGCGGTCACGTTCAGCTCCTCGGCCGCCAGCGGGGCAGTGCTCGCGACGTGGGCGGCGGGTAGTGTCGTGGGTGGATTGTGGTACGGGTCGCGGTCGTGGCGCGTGCCGGTGCGCCGGCAGGTACGGCTGCTGCTGCTCGGCAGCGCTGTCGGGTTCGCCCTGCTGCTCGCCGCCCGGTCCGCTCCGGCCCTGTACCCGCTGGCGTTCCTCGCCGGCGTGTTCATCACCCCGGCGGCAGCGGCCCTGCTGACCGATCTGAGCGAGAACCTGACGGGCGGGCATCGGCTGACCGCGTTCGCTTGGCTGGCGTCCGCGAACGGGCTGGCCGGATCCTTGGCCTACGCCGCGGGCGGAGTGCTGGTCACCGGCGCTGGGCCGTGGGCGACGATCGCCGTCGCCGCCACCCTTCCCGCGCTCGCGGCACTACTGTTCCGTAGCCGTGGTACAGGTCCCGGCCTTCCACAGTGGATCTCCCAGAGTCAAGGACCACCGCCAGTTGATCGAGCCGGTCAACGACACCTCAAGGGCCAACTCGACCCGGAGAAACATGGCGGGGCGCCGACTGGTGAAGGACCGGACCGACAATCTGGCCAGTCGGTTCTTCGCTGAGGCCGTCGCGCTCATCGACGTAGCGTGGTCGGCGGTCGCCGCCAACGACGGCAATGCGCTGTGGGAAAGACAACGTTCTGACCTACGACAACTGTCTGCGACGCTTGCAGAGAAGGATCTGACGATTGTCGCCACCACCCAGTCCATGAAGCCCGTCACCGACTGCGGCACCGACGGTTGACCGGGCCGTCAAACTGCCACCCCGCGGTCGCTGGCGGCAAGCTTGATCAGCGCAGCGACTACCGGAGCCTTTCGGTCTTGGATCACAAGAAGATCGTTTCATACGCTCGCGCCGGAGCATGGTGCACGGCTGACCAAGCAATGACCGCTCAACGGCATGGGCGGACGCGGCCTTACCGCCTCGACAGGCGACGGCCAACGCTGAAGCCATTCGCCGCAGAGGTCTCCAGCCTGAAGGGCCTGCTCACGACGTTGCCCGTGAGATCGGTGCCTCAGAGCACCTGCAGGTGCGGCGTTAGGCAATCCGAGACATCGGCCGGCGCCAGCCACCCTACGAACAGCGCCACCTGACCACTTCGCCCTTCAACAGGACGCCGCACCGACTCTGACCTGCGGAGACGTGGAGCCGCAGGTAGGGGTGGGTGCAGTTGAGCGCCGTTCGATGCTGTTGGACGTGGTTCAAGGCCGTTCAGGGCACCCCGCTGCTCCCAACCTGCCGGCGGCTGTTGTGCCCGGTGGCGGCTCGGCTCAACATCCTCGACTGGTCGGACACGCTGCCAGTCGCCGACGACTTCATGGTGTACCCGGTCGACCTTGAGCTGGTCGACCTGGAGCGGAACCTGGCCGACTGCCTGCCGCCGGACCGGCTCGCCCGGCTAGGCGAGCGCGGCCTGCTGTGACTGACCCCGTCCAGACCCGACCTCCGCATCCGCTCTTCGGCACGTCCGGACGGCACTCAGGCCAGCTCGGCGGGACACTGCGTAGCGCGCGCCTCGCGGCAGACGCGGATGCGCGGCCACAGCTCCCGCTGGGTGTGGCGCGTTGCGCTGCTCGTGCTCGGCACGACCCCGCGCACCGTCGACAGCGATCTCATCAAATGGGCCAGCACGTCCTGGACGTCGACGTCGAGGCTCTGCGCCAGCGTGTGGCCGTCTCTCACGACTGAATCATGGCTGCAGCGGGCAGCTGCGGCGGGCCGGGCTGGGCTGGGCCTCCTCCCAACCGGGTCGCTCCAGAAGCGAAAATTCCGCTATAACGAGCATGCTGTTCCGCTGGCCGACATCGCCCCCTCGGAGTGCCCATGACGACGCAGTTGCGTGACCGTCTCGACCAAATACTCCAAGCTGGCCAGGTCGGCGGTCTGCACGCCGTCGCGGCGGTTCGCGGTGGTCAAACCGTGCTGGAGTACTACAGGGCCGGCGAAGATTTCGCCTGGGGCGACTCGCTGGGCGTCGTCGAGTTCGGGCCCGGGGTCCTGCACGACATCCGGTCCGTCACCAAGAGCGTGACCGTCCTGTTGTACGGCATCGCGCTCGGCGCAGGGCTGGTCCCGCCGCCAGCTGAGCCGCTCCTGCAGCGGTTCCCGCAGTACCCCGACCTGGCGGCCGACCCGCACCGTGCCCGGCTCACCGTCGAGCACGCCCTGACGATGTCGTTGGGGGTGGAATGGCGTGAAGATCTCCCGTACAACAGCCCGGCCAACGCCGAGATCGCGATGGAGCTGGCGCCGGATCGATACCGGTACATCCTGGAGCGGCCGATCCTCGAGCCGCCCGGCGCCCGATGGACCTACTGCGGCGGTGCCACGGCTCTGCTCGGCCGACTGATCGCCGAGGGCACCGGGCAGTCGCTGCCGCAGTACGGGAAGGCCGTCCTGTTCGCACCGCTGGGCATCGACAGCTTCGAGTGGATGACCGGCGCGGACGGAGTGGCCTCCGCCGCGTCCGGGCTGCGAATCGCGCCCCGCGACCTGGCCAGGATCGGTGAGCTGGTGCTGGCCGAGGGCGCCTGGGACGGTCAGCGGATCGTCCCCGCCGACTGGATCCGCACGATGCTCCAGCCACGCCTGCAGACCAGCTGGGGCGCGCAGTACGGCTACCAGTGGTACATCGAATCCATCGAGGGCCATCGGCTGCTGGCCGGCATGGGCAACGGCGGCCAGCGCCTGTTCGTCCTGCCCGACCTGGACCTCACCGTGGCGGTCACCGCCGGCAACTACGACGACCCCGACCAGTGGCGGACCCCGCTCACGGTGCTGGAACGGGTCATCCTTCCCGCGATGGCTTGAGGCACCGCGCCCGCCGGTCAGCCCATCGGCAGGGCGCACATCTGGGCCGGACGTCAGCTCACGCGTGCGGTTGGGACAGCTTCTGCGTTTGCCGGAAAGGCACCCGCGTCACGGCACCCGATCGACATCCGGTCATCGGCATGAGCGGACGCCGCTCAACTGACGACCGGGAGCAAACGGGCCGACCTCTTCGGGTCCGCCGAAGAGGTCTTCACCCCGAAGCGCCTGGTCAGGGCGTTGCCCGTGGGATCGGAGTCTCGAATGACGGAACTGCAACGGACTCCAGCAAGCTCACCCGCAACGCTCCACATCGATCTGACGCATGCCTGTAGACGTGGCCTTAGGCGAACCGGGACGTCGGCCGGCGCCAGCCATCCTGGGCGCAGCAACGCCTGACCACTTCGACCTCTACTGGGAGGTCACGCCGCACCGCTCGACCTCCATCACCGCAGGTCAAGGCCCCTCGTCTCTCCGGCATCGGTGAGCACGCCGCGGCCAGGAAGAGCACGAAGGGCCGCAGGTCGGCCCGGGACGACCCGCGCAGCTCAGCCGGGTTGAGCGCGGCTCGGCACCAGGACGCCTGACCGCGTGGTCGAGTTGCGATGATATTGCGGTCAACCGCGCGGCGCTCGGTCCGCAGGAGCGTCGCGACGCCGAGCTGCACGGCTCGGCGGCGCGGGGATGGTGCCGTCAGCACGAGTCGTGGCCGCCGCAGTCGCAGCCGCAGCCTTGGATTTGCGGCGGTGGAGCGTGAGAGTCATGACCAGCACGACCAGCGCTCCGACGATCAGCCCGAGGATCGCGCTGGCCACCGTGTTGACGAGCCAGCCGACGAGCCCGCCGAGAACACCCGTGGCGTCGTGGGCGGCGACCTCCACGTGGTGCACGGCCTCGTACAGGAAGTGCAGGTTCAGCTCGTTCGTGCCTAGCAGCAGGATGTGCCCGCCCACCCACAGCATCGCCGCGGTGCCGACTACCGTCAGCACGGTGAGGACCACCGGCATCGCCCTCACCAGACCGCGGCCGAACGTGGCGACGGCGCCGGAACGTTGCGACAGGCGCAGCCCGGCGTCGTCCATCTTTACGATCAGGGCCACCACGCCGTACACCAGGACGGTTATGACGACGGCGACGACAGCCAGGATCGCCAGGCGAGACCAGAACGCCTCATCGATCACCTCGTTAAGGGTGATGACCATGATCTCCGCCGAGAGGATCAGGTCGGTTCGTACCGCCCCGGACACCAGTGTCGTCTCGTCCTGCACCTTTTGCTCGCTCGCGCCGTGGGCATCGTGATGGGCGATCTTGGCCCACACCTTCTCCGCGCCTTCATAACAGAGGTAGGCGCCGCCGAGCATGAGGATCGGAGTGAGCAGCCAGGGCACGAACTGACTGAGCAGCAGCACCGCCGGCAGGATGATGAAGAACTTGTTGCGCAGCGACCCCACGGCAATGCGCTTGATAATCGGCAACTCGCGCTCGGCCGCCAGGCTCCGCACGTACTGCGGCGTGACGGCAGCATCGTCGACGACGACGCCCGCAGCCTTGGCGCCGGCCTTCGCGGCGGCCGCCCCGATGTCATCGATCGACGCTGCAGCGGCCCGGGCCAGCACCGCCACGTCATCCAGCAGGGCTACGAGTCCACCGGCCAAGGGAGGGTCCTTCCAGGGTTGCGCAGAATTCGAACTGGCCCATTCTCGCTCAGGTCTCTGCGCGCGGCACGCCACCGCCCGGGTCGCATATCGGGCGAGAGCTCGAGGTGAGCGACTATCGCGCTCGGCCGATGACCCGCCACCACCGCGGCCGGGTCATCACCTGGCGCCAGCTCAGGCCGAACCCGTCCGCCGCAGTCACCGTTAGCCAGGGTCGGCGTAGATGGAAGCTAGACCTTCGTAACTCTGCTGAACGGACGTGGGACCTCTTCGGTGCCGCCGAAGAGGTCCCACAGAGGATGCGCTGGTCACGGCACCGCGAGTGGGACCGGCGTCTCGGCCATCGGGACCAGCTACTGGTCCGGCACGGCCGAAGTGCGCGACCGGACATCGATGTACAGCAGACCAGTCACCATGACGATCAGTGACCCGTGACCGGGGAGCACGAGCAATGCCGGGAGCAGCGAGCCCTGACCACTTCGGTGTCCACTGGGAGGTCACGCCGCACCGCTCGATTTCCATCACCGCAGGTCAAAGCCCATCGTCTCTGTCCGGCATCGGTGAGCACTTCGGGCGCGGGGACCTCTTCGCCAACCTGCACCCAATCTGCTCCCAGTTGCAAGCCAGGCCAACCAATGGCTCCTTACCGCCTTGACCTGCGCACACTCCCCTGCCAGGCGACATAGAGCGTTGTCGACTACATCGCAGAACCGCATGGAACCGTGGACGGTGCCGGAGGGCCCGGCTGGCCTGGTCCAGCGGCGGGGTCGACGAGCTGGTCACCACGCTGTGCGGGACGGAATATCCGCACGCGGTCGATACTAGCGCCAATAGGTTTGTTGTGGAAACCTGTTGGCATGACTTCCAACGCGGTTCCTGCCGACGGCGATCCCCGCCGGCTCCTGGCTGAGGCGCGCGGCCTAGCGCGCCGAGTACGTCTGACCCAGCGCGTGACGTGGCTGCCGCTGCTGGTGCTGGCCGTCGTGACCTTCGGCGCGATTCCCGTTTCCGGCTGGGGCCCCACGTTCACCAGCGACTGCCGTGCGGTGGACGGAGGTCAGGTGTGCAAAGTCTGGGAACCAGCCCCGCAGCTCTACTGGCTGGCGGCGCTGCTCCTGGCGTACGTGGTGATCGCCCGCGGGTACCTGCGCGTCGCCCGGGCCCGCGGAGTGGACGCCCGGGTGCGACCGTACGTGCTCACCGGTGTCGCGCTCACGGTCGTGCTGTTCGCCGCCCTTGCAGCCGGCACCGGGGCGTGGATCGTCCCCGACCCGCAGCTCCTCGACCCGTCCACCTCCGTCCAGGTCCTGTTCCGGCTGCTCACTCCGACCGGCGGGATCGGGCTCGCCCTGCTGGTGCTGGCCTGGCTGGAACGGCACCCCGCGCTGCTGCTTTTCACCCTCGGGTACCTGACGGTGGTGCTCGTGCCGATCACCTTCGGCTGGGCAGTCCACTGGGGCGGCCGTTGGCAGTTCGCGCCCATGCTGGTCATCACCGGCGGCCTGCTGTTGCTGGGCAGCGCCGGCTTCGCGCTCGCCCAGCGGCTGCGGCGAGCCCGATGACCGACCCCGACGACAGCCCCGCGCCGGACGAGACCGCACCCGCGCATCCGGTCACAGACCTTGACGACGTGGTGCACCAGCGGGTCCGGCTCGGCATCCTCACCATCGCGCACGAGGCCCACCGGGTCGAGTTCGGCTTCCTGCGCACCCAGCTCGAACTGACCGCCGGCAACCTCTCCAAGCACCTGAGCGTGCTGGAGACGGCCGGCCTGATCGGGGTCGAGAAGGGCTACGAGGGTCGGCGCGGCCGCACCTGGATCACGCTGACCCCCGCCGGCAGCGCCGCGCTCGCCGCGGAGGTCACGCGTCTGAAGGTGCTCATCGCACGAGTCGAGAACACCGACATCCCGGAGGATCGATGACCACCGCACTGAACCGCCGACACCTGCTCGCAGCCGCGCTCGTCACCGGGGTCGCCGTGCCGCTCGGTGGCGCCGGCCGCGGGTGGGCTGCCCCGGTGAAGGCCGCGTCCGGCCCGCCCCGGCTCACACTGCCCCCGCCCACCGGGCCGCACCCCGTGGGCACCGTGGCGCTGCACCTTGTGGACAGATCACGCCCGGATCCCGTCGCCGGCCCGGGGCGCTACCGCGAACTGATGGCCAGCGTCTGGTACCCCGCCACGCGGGACGCTCGGCACCATCCGCGGACGCCGTGGATGCCCGCCGCGCCGACGCGCGCGCTGCTCGCGGCCAGCGACTTCGACGCCGACATCGCGGCGGCGCCCCTCACGGCCGGCCACGAGGGAGCTCCGGCATTGCGGACACCTGGCCAGCTGCCCGTGATCGTGTTCTCCCACGGCAACAACGGTCACCGATCCGAGACCACCATCGTGGTCCAGGAACTCGCCAGCCACGGCTACGCCGTGGTAACGGTGGATCACACGTACGACGCGTACGGCGAGTTTCCCGACGGCCGGCTCACCGTCCCCGCCGATATGCCGTTCGCACCATGGGACTCCGCCCACGACGTCCGGTTCGTCCTCGACCGCGTCGAGGACCTCGCCGCCGGCCGCAACCCAGACGCCGACTGCCGTGCGCTGCCGGCCGGCCTGGGCGCGGCACTCGACCTGCGTCGCATCGGCATGTTCGGCTGGTCGAAAGGCGCCACCGCGACCGCGCTCGTCATGACCACCGATCGGCGCGTGCGGGCCGGGCTGAGTTTCGACGGCCCGATGGAATCGGCCCCACCGGCCACCGACCTGGACCGACCGTTCATGCTGATGACCGCGGAGTACACCCGGGCCCCCGAGTCGAGTGTCGCCGAGTTCTGGTCACACCTGCGCGGATGGCGGCTCAATGTGCACGCCGAGGGCGCGGCCCACGGGTCCTACTGCGACCTCCAGTGGCTGATCCCGCAACTGGCGACGATCACCGGAATGCCCGACGAGGCCCTCGCCGGCTGGATCGGCACCCTCGACCCGACCCGGGCGGTGCGGATCCAGCAGGCGTACCCACTCGCGTTCTTCGACCTGCACCTACGCCACCAGCCGCAGCGCCTGCTCAGCGGCCCGAACCCTGCCTTCCCGGAGGTGCGGTTTATCGCCTGACCCACGCCAATCTGGTACCCGGGTGGAGAGCGGGCGCTTGGGGAGTGACGGTGAACCGGCGTTGACGGCGGGCAACGCTATTCCGGCGATTCCGATATCCGGCGTTGCCAGTAGACATCACCCCGGGCGATCCGTGCAGCGACCCTGGGCCACCTCGCTTCAGGACCGCGTTGAATCTCCGGCGCTGCCTCAGATCGGCATGATCTTGCGAGCGTGTCCTTGACGCATCCATTGAGGAACATCGGTCGCGCCTACCGGGGCCTTGACGCTAATCGGTGAAGAGCAGCTGGCGCTCAACGTTCCACGCGGAACTGAAACTCGGGCGTTGCCGCTGGTCGCCGCCACCACTCCGTCCATAAGGGTCACTATGTTGCAGCTTCGCCGCCGGTGACGCGGACAGTCCCTCGGGCACCTGCGGTACTGGAGGCGTGGTAGTTCAATTCCGTGGGGCGACACGACCCATTGCCCCACCGTCGATGACGCTCAGCGCGACGCTGAGACTCACGCAAGTTTAGCTGCATTGGTGATCCCCGGCGCCGCCGCGGAGGTCACCGTGCAAAAGGGCCCGATCAGGTGCCTGGGAGCAGCGTTCCAGAAACGCCCGACCAACGCAGTTGGGCCTCCCGGCCCGCACGGGCGGGCGGGCACAAACCGCAACGGGAGCAGCAGCCGGCGGCCGGATCTCAGGCGCGAATGGTCAGTGAAGGACCTGCGGGCTGACCTGCGGTAGCAGGGAGTGACCCGCGTTGACCCGACGTACCGCCCCGACTGACGACCACACGCAGATCACACCGGGCGGGTCAGCTGGCGACCTCAAGATCGTCGCCGGCCGGATCGGCTGGACGCTCAGCCGGCCGAGCCCGCGCTCGACCTACTCGACAACGGCAGCGTGGCTCAGCTGCCTCGGATCCATGCGGCGACGTCGACGTCACGTGGATGTACGGGTTCGGAGAAGACGACGCTGGTGGTGGTGTCGCCCAGTTCCATGAGGCGCTCGATGACCTGCTCCAGGTGCTCCGCGTCCCGCACGGAGATGGCCAGCTCATAGCAGTTGTGCCCGGTGACATGCACGCAGGAGAGCACGTGCCCCACGGCGAGCAGCTGCTCACGCGCACCTTGGGCGTTGCGGACGGAACGGTGCCGGGGACGCAGGGACACATGGGCGCGTAGGCCCAGCCCGAGCCGGGCAAGGTCGAGGTGGACCCCGTAGCCCTTGATGACGCCGGAGTCCTCGAGCCGCCGCATCCGCTCCGCGACCGCCGGGCGGCTCAGCGACACACGGCGGCCAAGCTCGGCGACGCTGATCCGGCCGTCGCGGCTGAGCTCGCGGATGATCGCGACATCCGCAGCATCCCAAGATGACGATTCGTCGGTCGTCACGAAGAGTCAACTCCTTATCGACGGTCAGCACCCCCCGATCCCGATCGAAATGGCATAGGCGAAGGGTCTGCTGCTGCCTACTGTTATCGACCATGAAGGCGACGGTGCTGTACGAGGCTGGCCGGGTGGACGCAATCGACGTCCCCGACCCGATCATCGAGCAGCGTGGCGACGCCGTGGTGAGGGTGTCCCTGGCCGCCGTGTGCGGTTCCGATCTTTGGCCCTACCGGGGCCAGGAGTCGTTCACGCCCGGCGATCGCATGGGACACGAGTGGGTTGGGTCGTCGAGGAGGTCGGCGCGGATGTCGCTCGTGTCAGGCCGGGCGACCTCGTCCTGGCCCCGTTCGCCTTCGCGGACGGAACCGACTCGGAAGGCCACCGACCAGGCTCTAGCTCAGGTGCCGGGCGACGGGTCGTACGGCACGGCGCGGCTACCAGTGGATGCTGGCAGGGACCACCGCCAGGCGCACCGGCACCTGCCTCAGGCCGAGCCGGAAGAACCACCGGGAATACCTCTCCCCAATGCTCGACAAGTCCCAGCGTCAGCCCCGCCCCGACCACGGCGAAGGTGGCCAGTGCACCGCCACGCCACCGACCGCCGGTCTCCAACAGATACCGCATCGCCACGTCACTGATACCGAGGGGAACACCGGCCATCCAGGCGTCCCGGGTAGCTGCGAACAACAACGGCACGGCGACTGCGACGCCTGTCGCCCAACGACCCACCGTGGCCGCGCGCGGAAAGACAATCCGGAATCTGCCGGCGCAGTCGGCGTGCTGGTCGCGTACCACGCCAGGCTCAGCAACAGCCCGACGCCCGGAAGCTCGGGGCAGCATCGCTATATGCTCGGCCGTGATCGGACAGTGCATCTCTTCGATGCGGTACGTCATGCGGGCGCCTCGGCGGCAGACGGAGGTGGGCATGGGCGGCAGACGGCTTCGACGCGGGGTCGCCGAGCACGCGGAGCGGGCTGGGATCGGACGGGTCGTCCGGCTGCACCGGCAACACCGGAACGGGGATTCGATCGTCGGCTGGCTGATCCTCGCGTCGTTTCCGGCGGTGATCGCGGTAGGCGCGCTCCTTCTCGTCGGCTCGCCGCACTGGCGGCCGGTGGTGGTTGGCTACGCCGCCCTCTGCTGGGGGGCTGCCGCCTGGCGGCACTGGGGTCCGATTGCGGGTCCCGACGGGCGGCGCTGGTTCGTGGTCGCCGAGCGTGGTCTGCTCATCTGGTCGGCGGAGTCGAACGCGGTGGTGTGGACCATTCGATGGGGGGCACTCCGCGCTCAGAGCGGCGCACTTGCCTGGCATGAAGACGGGCAAGTGCACGAACTGGTCGTGCCGGCCGTGTCTCGACGGAAAGCGTTGCTCCGTTCGATCGACAACCGGACCCTTGGTCCATCGTGGTCTGCAAGTCGACTCGCCAGTATGGCGTCCGCCGGGTTGGTGACGGTGCTCGTCGCCCAGTTCGCGGCCGTGCCGCTAGCGCTCGACATCATCCGCGGCGAGCGACCTGGTGACTTCCACGACCTGTTCCGGATTTGCGATGGCGGCCGGGCCTTCAGCGGCGCACCGTCCTATCGGGGACCAGGCCCGCACCCAGTGGCCGTGCGCCTTTGGACCTCGCACGACCTTCAGGTCCAGGCCGACCGGCTGGCACCGGACGTCGTGCAGCTCATCGCCTGCCCGAACCAGATCGGCCGCTCGTCGGAGCCGCTCCGCTCCTGCGCCTGGGAGGACGGGTCCACCGAGATGGAATACCAGGGCCACTACCGGGTCGATGTCCACGAGGTGAGCACTGGTCGTAATGTGACGTCGTTCGAGATTGCCGGGAGCAGCGATGTCCGCCCAGTCCTGGCCTGCTCGCCCTACCACTACGACCTCGACGACCGACCCGATCATAGCGAGCCGGTAACCTATCCCACCGAGGCAGCCTTGGCGACTCGACTGTCGCCACTTGTCGATGGCGAGGCCCTCGGCTAATACTCCAGCCGTACCTGATGAATTCGGAGTTCCGGCGGCTCAGAGGGCATCTGTTGACGGGATCGAGCTCGGTTTTGTCGATGGGCGCGGATGTCTTCGTGGAGTGGGCATGCGGTGGGCGCCTGGACCACCTCGGCAGTAGCCCTCGCTGACGAGGACGGCACTCAAGTCCGCACCTGCGTGCCCTGCTGAGTAGGGCAGAGGCTGTGCCGCGGATGGCCGGGCCGGCGTACCGGTACCCGGCCATCCGCGTTCTGACCACTGGCGAAACTACCGGTCCAGCGGCTCGATCCAGATGTTGCGGTACTGGACCGGATTGCCGTGGTCCTGCAGTCGGATCGCACCCGTCGCCGGGCCCTCGGGCCGGCTGCCGCCAGTCGGGCCGAGGATCTCGACGTCGTCGTGCACCTTGACGCCGTTCCACACCACGGTGACGCGAGGGTTGGCGACCTTCTGCCCGGATGCGTCGTAGCGGGCCTGCCGATAGACGATGTCGTACGTCTGCCAGGTCTGCGGCGGCAGCGCCGCGTTCACGTCGGGGGCCCTCTGGGTGTAGATGGCCGCGGCGTCGTTCTTCTGCGGCAAGTCGATGCCAAAGGAGTCCAGCACCTGGATCTCGTAGCGGTCCTGCAGGTACACCCCACTGTTGGCGCGCGCCTGGCCGGTCACGTCCGGCGGATACAGCGGCAGGTTGAACTCCACGTGCAGCCGGAAGTCACCGAATGCCTCCACCGTGCGCAGGTCCCCGTTACGCACCGTCATGGCGCCGTCGGCGACGGACCACGAGGGTTCGCGCCCGTCGGTGTGCTGCCACTCGGTGAGCTCGCCGCCGTTGAACAGCGTGATGCGTTTGCCGTGTGGCCGGACGGCGAGCACGTCCAGGTTCAGGTGCCCGGAGTCCGCTGCCTCCTTGCGGTACTCGACCACGTTGCGACCCTTGTTCAAGCGCGCGGTGGTGGTGACGGTGCCCCACTCCTCCCAGGTCACGGTGGAGGGGAAGACCGTCTGCTCGACCCGTTCACCGTTGACGTAGAGGCTCAGCTGCTTCTCGCCGGAGTACGGATTCGGACCGTTGCTGTAGCGCATCGCCAGGTCGTATGTCCCGGCCTCGCGGACATCGGCAGAGATCCTGGTCGACGAGCCGTCCTGGGCGAACCCGGCGGCGAAGCCGGCACCGGAGTAGGCGGCGTGGTCGGTCGCCATGCCGACGCCGGCCGTACGGCCCTCCTCGGCCTCGAAGAAGGTCTGCGGCTGCGCCACCCGGCCCGGAATCTCGTTGAGCGTGTACCAGGCCTCAGTGTTCCACAGCTCCTCGCCGTCGGCGGACGAGAACGGACGCGGGGAGCGCACGTGCACCACGCGGTTCTCCTTCAGGCCCGGGATCTTGAGCTTGACGGTGCGGCCGTCGGTCGACAGCTCGGCCTTGGCCACCTTGAGCGTCTCCAGCTCGAGCTTCGGACCGCCGTACTGGCTCGTCGCGCCGTAGCGCCACTGCGTCACCTGGTACGCGTCGGCGAGTTCCTGCGCGGTCTCGGCCGACAGCGGCTCGGTGTACTCCAGCTCGAACCCGACACGCGACGCGCGCATCTGTTTGACCTCGAAGACCGAGGTGCCGTTGGGCGTGAGCTTCTGCAGGCCGTAGGAGAGCTTGCCCTCCTGGCCCCAGTTGCCGCCGGCGCCCAGGCCACCGGTGTAGAGCGCGCCGTCGGGGCCGAGGGTGACCTCGTTGACGCCGGCCTCCAGGCCCTGCGTGTGCCGGAACACCGCGCCCTGGTACTGCCCCTCGATCTTCTCGAGGAACACGCGCTGCAGGCCGCCGTAGGTCACGTCGCCGACGACCAGTTGCCCCGCGTACGGCCCCTGCTTCAGCAGCACCGGAGTCGACGGCGAGTTGCCGATCTCGTTCTGCGGGATCCAGACGATGGGACGCGTCACGGCCTTGTCGTCGAACGGACCCGCGGGCGTCGTGTAGTGGTTGTAGAACGCCCCCTGCTGGATCTGGACCAGCTTGGACGCGGGCAGCCAGCCGCCCTGGTTGTCGGTGACGAGGACCTCCCCGCGGGGGCCCCACCCGATCCCGTTGGGAGTGCGCAGCCCTCCTGCGACATAGGTGATCTCGCCGGTCTTGGCGTCCACCTTGATCGAGGTTCCGCGGTTCGGCGCCGGCTGGGGCACGGTGGTGGCGCCGCCCAGATCGATGGCGACCGAGAGGTTGAGGTAGAAGTACCCGTCCCGGTAGAGCAGGCCGAACGCGAACTCATGGAAGTTGCCGCCCCATGGCCAGGTGGCGACCGTGCGGCGGTCGTCTGCGAGGCCGTCGCCGTCGGTGTCGCGCAGGGCCGTCAGCTCGTGCTTCTGGCTGACGTAGACGGTGCCGTCGACGACCGCGACGCCTTGGGGCTCGCGCAGCCCCTCCGCGAACTTACGGTAGGCCACCTGCTCGGGGCTGGTCTGTCCGGTGACGCCCTCGACAACGTAGATCTCGCCAGTCGCGTTGTCGGTGCCGCCCCAGGTGGACATCATCAGGTCGCCGTCGGGCCGGAACGCCATACCGGTGACCTGCGGCTGAAGCCCTTCGGGGCGCAGGTCGGTGAGGGTGTAGCCCGGGTGCACCCGGTCGAGCGGCAGGCCGTCGCCGGCCGAGTCGGTGGCCCCCTCGCAGTACTTCCATCCCGGGGCGGTGACGCGTACGACGTCGGCGTCGGTGCTCAACGCGGAGTTCGGTACCAGCTCGAAGCTGGTCGCACCCGGGCGGCGCCATTCGAGCCGCAGGACCTGGCCGCCGCCGTTGTCGAAGAACTCGATGCGTAATGGGTGCAGGCCGGCGCTGAGGGTGGTCGACCCTTCCTTGGAGGTTTCGCCGTGCAGCCCGTCGTGGTCGACGACACGCTGATCGCCGATCGTCAGCCGTGACCCGTCGTCGCTGGTGAGCCGGAAGGTGTACTCGCCGTCGACGGGCGCGGCGAGGTTGGCGATGACGTGGCTGATGAACCGGTCGGAGAGGCCGAACTCGTCGGTGGTGGTCCAGCTGACCTGCGGCATGAGCTTGTCGACGTTCGGTGTCTGTGCCGGCTTGAGGTCGCACAGCGCCGACAGCGGAGCTCCCATGTCGTACGAGCGCAGGGTGACGCCGGGTTCCTGCGGCGGGACATCGGCGGTGATGGGTGCGGCCCCGGCTGGGGTGATGGGGACCGCAGCGAGCAGGGCCGCGACAGAGGCACCTGCGGCCACGAGACTGACGCGACGGCGACGGCGCCATCGGTTCGGTGCGGGCATGGTTCCTCCCGGTGGGTGGGTCCTGGCCGAGGTAGGAGGCGCTTTCTCCTCCCTGGACGGGCCAGTACGGTCTCGGAACACAAAAGATAGATCGCAGACGCTATCACTTTGGATCGATCAAGCTGAACTTTTAGATTTTTGGATAAAAGTCGCCCCTGTTGGCCCATGACCTTGGTGGCATCTGGGGCAGCGCGAGCGGGGCATGTGGCGGCGTCGCGGAGCGGAGGCAAAGGCAGCGCGAGACCGACGAAACGCCGCTACCACGGTGGCGCGGTGACTACCGACCGGCGCGGGGCGCCGACGAAGGACGCCTCACCGGCTGGCGGTCGGCACCTTGTCGTAGGTATCCCTCAGGGCCCGGCGACGGAGATCGGAGTGCCGAGTCGGCCCTCGTTCCCGCTGCGATCCAGCCCGGACACGCAATAGGAGAGGGGACGGTCGGTCGGGGCGGTGCGATCGATCCAGCCGGTTCCTCGGGCGGTGCCGACGAGCCGGGCCTCGTCGCCGTCCACCCGGTAGACCGCGTAGCTGGTGGCGCCGTCGCCGCGCCAGGCCAGCGCCACCCCGCCGGCGTCCGCACGCCGGGCGTCGGTGAGCGTGGGTGCGGCGGGCGGCGCCGCCGGGAGCTGCGCCATCGTGGGCACCAGCGCCGGGCTGGCGTAGTGCACGCGGCTGTAGCGACTGACCGCCCCGAGCTTGTCGGCGCGGACCTGCTTGGCACTGAAGTGCACGCTTCCGTGCACGCCGTTTCGGCGGTTGAGGGCCAACTGCCGGTCCAGTTCGGCCGGGTCGCGCCAGGCGCCGCGCTCACCCACCCGGTAGTCGGCCTGACCGATGTAGAGCTGCACCCTGGTGCCCCGCACGGTGTCGACCCACCACGGCAACAGCTTGGCGTAGTCGGCCTTGGCGAACCCGACGTGCCAGTAGAGCTGTGGCACGACGTAGTCCAGCCACTGTTTCCGCACCCACAGCCGCGTGTCGGCGTAGATGTCGTCGTAGCTCTGCAGGCCGGCGGTCGCGGAGCCGGCGGGATCCGTGCGCTCGTTGCGCCAGATGCCGAACGGGCTGATGCCGAACCTCACCCACGGTTTGATCGCCTTGATCCGGTCGCTCATCTCCCGGACCAGCGTGTTCACGTTGTCCCGGCGCCAGGCGTGCTTGTCCGCGAAGCGCCGGCCGTACCGGGCGAACGTCGCGTCGTCCGGGAAGTCCTGCCCGGCCTCCGGGTAGGGGTAGAAGAAATCGTCGAAGTGCACCCCGTCGACGTCGTACCCCTGGACCGCCTCCAGCATCGAGTCCTCGACGAACGTGCGCGCCTCCGGGATGCCCGGATTGAAGTAGAGGCGGCTGCCGGGCCGGTCGGCGCTGGGGTAGGTCACCACCCAGTCGCGGTGGTGCCGTAACGGGTGGGCCGGCGCGAGCTGGTCCAGCCTCGGTCCGGGGCCGCCCACCGTGGCCGGTTGGCCGCCCCGGTAGGGGTTGAACCAGGCGTGGAACTCCAGGTTGCGGGCGTGCGCCTCGGCGACCATGAACTCCATCGGGTCCCAACCCGGGTCGCGGCCGTCGCGGTGCCCGGTCAGCCACTCCGACCACGGTGCGTAGCTGGACGGCCAGAGCGCGTCCCCGCTGGGCCGTACGTGCACGAAGACCGCGTTGTGGTTGTGCCGCACGGCCAGGTCCAGCCAGCCCCGGAACTCCGCCCGCACCGTCTCGGCCGGCAGCCCGCGCCGGCTCGGCCAGTCGATGTTGTTCACCGTCGTGATCCACATGCCCCGCAGCTCGCGGGGCGCCCGGGCTGGCCGGCCGGCGCAGCTGGGCGGACCGCCCGCCGGGCCGGCGTCGGTGGCCGCGCCGAACGCGGCGACGTCCCCGGTCTTCGGTGCGCCGCCGTCGCCGACAACCCGGTGCCGCAGCGACCATCCGCCCACCCCAAGCGCCACAGCGAGCACGACGACCACCGCGACGAGAGCCTGGGTACGACGACGGTGGGTGGTGGGAGCGGACGGCTCGGCGGCGGGCATTGTCACAGTCTGCCGAGTGTGGCTCACCGGGTGAACCAGGCGGCCCGTTACTTAACGGTCAGCTAAGGCCCGCGCGACGCCAGCTCGCTCCCCCGTTTCGCCCCGTCCGGGCAGTGTCACGCGGGCACCAGGTTTCAGCGGCTGGTGGAAAGCGGTCGCCGAGGGTGATGGTGACGGCGTTCCACGTATCTCGGTGAGCAGGCCAGCGTGATCGGTCCGGTCGCTTATGGCGATAAGCCGGGCGGCCACTGTCGTCGCCTGCTGGTGTGGAACGGGTGTCCGGTCCGGCTCCGCAGGATCTTCACCTTGTCCAGCCGGAGGGTGGAGCGATGACTGAGAAGACCTCGGCGTGCCGGTGACGACAGCTCGGATCCGCGGTTCGGCAGCTCACACCCGGTCATTTGCGCGTCCGCCCGACGCCTGCGTCGGGAGACCGGGCGTCGCCGGCGCTTGCGCCGCCGAAGCGGCCGTACCGACTGAGAACGCCCGCGACGTCAACCACCGCTGAGAGGGACTGGGCCGGATGGGCTTTGTTCGGGTTGGTGGCCACCGTGCGCTCACCGCGGCGATGATCACCGCGCAACTGGCCGGCCTCACCCGGCTCGACATTCCGTTGGTGCTCGGGGCCCTCGTCACCGACAATCCCGATCGGGCCCGGGTCGTCGGGTTCTTCATCCACCTCTGCGTCGGTCAGGGTTTCGCCCTCGGTTACGCGGCCGCGTTCGCCTTGCTGAACCGCGCCACCTGGTGGATCGGGGCGCTGCTCGGACTGCTGCACGTCGGGATCGCGCTGACGGTGATTCTGCCGCTGCTTCCCGGTGTCCACCCGTGCATGGCCTCGCAGCGGGCGGGGCCGGCCAGCACGGCCGTGTTGGAGCCGTCCGGCACTCCTCGCCATTACCTCCTAGCCGGCCTCGTGTGCTGCGGCATCTGCGGCCGGATCATGGACTCCCCCTGGGTCCACGGCCGACCCGGCTACCGCTGCCGCCACGGACACACGAGCACCCGCACCAGGACCTCCGCCCAACCGAAGATCCTCTACATCCGGGAAGACCACCTGCTCGACCGCATCCGACACGACCGCGGGCTACACCGTCGCCATCCCGCACTGCGCAGCTCCGGCCCGGAAAAGCTGGTCGCCTACTTACGCACCAACCACATGATCATGGTGTGTGACCACCACGCGTGGACCATCGAAGCCGAGACCGCGATCTACCCGCTCAAGCCGGCGGGGAGCTTCCTCGCCACGACAGCAAAAATCCCCGCCCAACGGGACGGGGATCGCTCGAAACGCGAAGAAGAACCACGCTTCGTGGGGAAATAATGTGTCCGAGGGGGGACTTGAACCCCCACACCCTATACGGGTACTAGCACCTCAAGCTAGCGCGTCTGCCATTCCGCCACCCGGACCTACACGTTCAGCCTACCTCGCCGACCAGATGATCTTTCCACCAGTCGTCGGCACAGCGGGCCGCACGGGGAGTTACTGTACACGCCACTCGTGGATCATGCACATCGCCTTCCGGCGCCTCTCCCCCGGCGCTTCCACCGCTGCTCAGGCCGCCTCAAAACGGCCACACCGACACACAGTCGGAGCGTGTCCGGGTAGCGTCCGGCGGCCCTATGACGGCAGCATTGCCACGTGTCCCGTCCCTCCCCCCTGGCAGCCGCCCAGCACCGAGCCCTCGCCCTGCGCGCCGCGGGCGACCTCAGCGCCGCCCGGCAACTGCTCGCGGAGGCCGTCGAATCCGCTCCCCCGCCCTACGGTGACGACCATCCCGAGGTGCTGCACACCGCGCATGTGCTGGCACGGCTGCACCGGGAGGGGGACGACCCGCTCGCCGCCCGCCGGTTGCTGGAGGAGGCCTTCGCGGCGGGCGAGCGGCGCTGGGAGCACTCCGACCCGCTGATGCTCGCCCTCGCCTTCGAACTCGCCGAGGTAGCGGAGGAGCTCGGCAACCGGCACGAGGCCCGCCGCAACTACACCCGCGTCGCCACCGCAGGGCCCGCCGCGCTCGGGGAGAACCACCCAGCGGTACGCGCAGCCCGCGACTACCTGGGCCCACCCCCGTCGGCGCCGAGCGAGCAGCACCCCGCGGCGACGTCCGGTCCGGCCCCGGGCGCCCCGATGACCGAGTCGGGTGCCCGGTCGGCGCTGTCCGGCCCGACCCTGTCGCTGGCGACTCTCGCCGCGATGCGGCCCTCCGCCGGTGGCACGCCGCCGGCCGTCTCACCCTGGGCGCCACCGCAACCGCCGGCCGCGCCCCCACCAACCCCTTCAGCGGTACGCGCACCCGCGTCGCCCAGCAACGCCACTGCGGCACCGTTTACCGCCCCTCGAGCGGCGCCCGTTCAGCCGACAGCTTCCTCGGTCGCGCCGGCGCAGCCCGGCCCGCCGACGGCCGCACCCAGACCTGCGATGCCACCGCGTCAACGTGCCGACGAGCAACCGTCCGGACCGTCCCGGCCAACGGGCGGCCCGATGCCCCGGCCGAGGGCTGAAGACCCGCCGACGACGCCGGCCGGGCAGCGGTCACCGCACCGACCGCCATCCGGGCCGGCCGTGGCACCACGTCAGCGGGTGGGTGACCAGGCGACACCGCCAGTGGTCGACGTGCCACCCCCGCCGTCGACCCCGACCGCCCCGACGTCGACCGTCCCGCCGGCGACACCGGCGACGCCGGCACCTCGCTGGGACGACCCCACGATCCGGGTACGGCAGATCGAGCCACTGCTCGCCGAGGAAGCGGCCCGGGCCGCCGCCCGGTCAACCGCGCCAAGCGAATCGCACAATGTGTCCGGCGCCGAGGCGACGTCATCGGGCAGGCCCTTCCCTGCCGTTGACCACCCGGGGCCGGCGTACCCGGTGAGCGGACCACCGGCCCAGCCCATCAGCGCACCGCCGGTGAACCCCCATCCGGTCTCCGCGCCCCCCAGCCAGCCGTACCCGGTCTCGGGACCACCGGCGCAGCCGTACCCGGTCTCCGCACCACCCGGCTACGGCCCACCCGTCTCCGCACCACCCGAGTACGGGCGACCCGTGTCCGGGCCACCCGGCTACGCCCAACCGGTGTCCGCACCACCTGGGCACAGCTACCCGGTGTCCTCGCCGCCCGGCTATGGCCAACCCGTGTCCGGGCCGCCCGGCTACGGCCAACCGGTGTCCGCACCACCTGGGCACACCTACCCGGTGTCCGCGCCGCCCGGTTTCGGGCCGCCTGTCTCCGGGCCGCCCTATGGACCACCCGTCTCCGCGCCTCCGGTAAGCGCACCACCCGTGCCACCGTGGGGGTTGACCGCACCGCCCTGGAGCAGCAGCGCCCCACCGCAGCCCCTACCGACTCCAGGTGCAGACTCCGCCGCCCAGACCACGACGCCTACGCAGACCACGGCGGCTGCGCAGGCTGTCAACGCCGGGCAGAGCACGGCCGCTGGGCAGAGCACGGCCGCTGGGCAGACCAGGATGGACGCGGGTCGCACCGGTGCGGACGGTGACTCCGGGCTGGGCATCCTCGACGCCCCGGTGGTGCCGACTCAGCGGGCCCGTAGCGCGCTGTCCGACGAGACCGTGGTGTTGCCGTCCGTTCCGGCGCAAGGCGGCCCGGTTGGGGTCGAGGCCAGTCTGGGCTGGCCCGCCACCGCCCAGCCCACCCCGACGGCCGCCCAGACGAACTCCACCGCCGCGCAGACGCACCCCACGGCCGCCCCGGCACACCCGAGCATCGCTCAGGCAAGCCCCATCGCCGCGCAGCCGAGCCCCGTCGCGCAGCCTGCCTGGTCACCGGCCGTCAGCGCCGACCCGGCGCTGGCGCCGCCGGCCGCACCGCCGCCGGCTCAGCAGTACCACCATCAGCCGTACCCGACTCAGGACCAGCACCAGGCGCCGTACCCGGGCCAGCAGTACCACCCGGCGCCGGAGGCGTACCGGTCGGCGTACGCCGATGAGGGTGGCTCGACGGGCCGCAACCGGGCGGTGCTGATCGGCGCGGTCGTGGCGGCCGGGGTGGCCGTCGCGGCGGTGGCGGGCCTGGGTGCGGTGGTGCTGACCCGCGACGACCCGCCGCCGACCGGGACCGCGCCGACGGCCGCAGCTCCGCCGACGGCGGTCGGGCCGGCGCCGGGCGACCTGAAGCTGCGCGACGATTCGGCCACGATCACGTTGACCTGGACGGACCCGAGCGGCGGCGCGGTGCCGTTCATGGTCGCCGCGGGCAGGGCCGGGCAGGCCCTGGGCGTGATCGCCACCGTGGACCCGGGCCGGACCAGCTACACGGTCAACGGGTTGAACTCCCGAGTGGATCACTGTTTCACCGTGTTGGCGGTCTACTCCACTGACAGCTTTGCGACTTCGGGGCAGGTCTGCACCGCGCGGGAGCGCAAAGCCACGTCGAGTGGGGAGCCGTCGGGCCGACCGTCGCCGCGCTGAGTCGAGCCGAAACCGCGCTGAGTGGAGCGGAATCCGGGCGGAGCTGGACGTCCACAACGCACACGCTCGGTATCCACAGGGGTGACGGTGCGGGTTCCCCCGCCACCACCAGCGCCATATGATGGCACCCGGCTCAGGGGAGGGGTCGCCGCGAGGCGCGCCACCTGCCACGACTCAGGGGAGGCAGCCGGCTGTGGCCAGCATCGACGACGCCGTACAGACCGAGGCCCCCCGCTCCCGGTCCCGGCTGCGCGGCGGGCTGGTAACCGTCGGCACGGTGGCCGCGCTGCTGGCCGCCATGGGGCTGACCGCCCTCGGGTTGGGCGCGGCGGACAACGCGGTGGCCAACTACGACGCGAGTTCCTGGCTGTGGAGCGCGGCGCGCAGCGAGCTGGCCCGGGTCAACGGGGTCACCGCCCGGGTGGACACCCGCACCGAGATCCCCGGCGCCCGGCAGCATCCGATGCAGATCACCCAGACCGACCGGCTGCTGATCCTGCGTGACCTGCAGACCGGGCAGGTCAGCTCCCTGGACCTGGCGACCCTTCAGCTCAGCGCGACCACTCGGACCACCCCTGGCCTGGGCGTGAGTGTCGCTTTGCACGAGGACGCGGCGTTCGTCGTCGACGCCGTGCAGGGCATCGTCCGGCAGCTCGACCCGCGGTCGCTCACCCCGGTGGGCGAGCCGGTGCGCTATCCGCCGGGCATCACCGGCGGCACATTCGACGGCAAGGGTCGACTCTGGATCGCCGTGCCCAGCGAGGGCACCGTCTCGGCGATCACCGCAGCAAAGCTGCCGTCCGCGCCGGCGTCGGCCGCGCCCGCAGGCGCCGGGCTCAGCCCGCAGCGGGTCGAGTCGTACGACGTCGCCGACGCCAGCCACGAGCTGGTCGTCTCCACCCTGGACGACGGGGTGGCGGTGCTCGACCGGACGGCCGGGAAGCTGGTGCGGGTGCAGCACGGTGAGGTGCACCCGACGCCGCTGACGCTGTCCGGCCCGGCGGCGCTGCCCGCCCGCACCAGCGGCCCCCGGGTGCCAATCACGGTGACCGCCGACCGGCGGGTGCTGCTGGTGGGTGACGGTGGGCAGGAGAGCGGGTTCACAGTGCCGGGTGAGGGGGATCGGCTCAGCCCGGCGGTGGCCTGGGCGAACCGGTTCTACTGCGCCGACGAGGCCACCGGCACCATCTACTCCTTCGACGCGGCGGGTCAGCTGGTCGAGACCATCCGCGGGCGAGCCAACGGACCGCTGGAGCTGGAGGTCCGGGAGAACCACCTGTTCATCAACTCCCCCGACTCGGCGACCGCCCGGGTGGTGGACGACAAGCACCAGGTGCGCGAGGTCAACAAGTACGCCAACGACGTGCTCGGCGGCGACCCGCCGCCGGTACCCCCACCGCCGCCACCGCCGAAGAAGCCGCGGGTGGGCAAGCCGAGCGCGCCGCGCAGCGTCACCGCCGCCGCCGGCAACGCCCAGGCGCGGGTTAGTTGGCGCCCGGCCGCCGCCAACGGCGCCGAGATCATCAAGTACGTGGTGGCGGGCGCCGGGCAGCGCCTGGAGGTGGGCGCGAACCAGCGTGCGGTGGAGGTCAAGGGTCTGACCAACGGGGAGACGTACCGGTTCGCGGTGCACGCCGTCAACGCCATGGGCGACGGCCCGCCGCGCAACAGCAACCCGGTGACGCCGACCGCGGCAGTGCCCGACCCGCCGGCGAGCGTCACCGCACAGGAGCGGCCGGACGGCACTGTCCTCGTGAAGTGGCCGGCGGCGAACGGGCAGGGCAACACCATCGCGAGGTACGCGGTGACGGCCAGTTCAGCGGGGACGAACGCGCCGGCCGGCGAGTCGACAAAGACGGAGCTGGTGGTGCCCGCCGGTGAGTTGGAGTTCGGCACCCAGTACGCGTTCACAGTGGTGGCGGTCAACAGCAAGGGTGCCGGGTCGGCGGCGTCCCCGGTCAGCAACACTGTGGTGCCGTTCGCGGCGCCCGGTCGGCCGCTCGACCTGCGCGCCGGGACGGTCGCCAACCAGCCGGGCGCGGTGACGGTGCAGTGGGCGCCGGCCGAGGCCAACGGTCGGCCGGTGACGAAGTACCTGGTGGACGTCGGTGGGCGGGTCAGCGAGGTGACCGACACCCGTACGACCGTCACCGGGCTGGGCAACGGCCAGAACGTCACGGTGAAGGTGAAGGCGGTCAACGAGGCGGGGCCGGGCCCGGAGGCCACCGCCACCGCCCGCACTGTGGCCGAGCCACGGGTCACGGTGACCGGCTCGTCGTCGACGGCCACCGGGGCGACGGTGACGTTCACTGTGGATGCCGGTGGCGGTCAGGCCACCTGCACGCTGACCACGACGGGCGAGCCGGCGAAGGCCGGGGCGTGTTCCAGCATCACGATGACGGGCCTGACGCCGGGCACCAACTACACGTTCACGGTGACGGCGAGCAACGCCGCCGGTAAGGGCACCGCGAAGAAGGCGCAGGTAACCCAGCCGCTGTTCGGGGTCGCGACCTGCAACAACGGGCCCGACGGCGACCAGCGGACCTACTGCAACAAGGAAGTCGACGGCCGCAACGGCAACGAGGTCTTCAAGGTCACCCGGCAGGACAACGACCAGCAGGCCGGCTGGGCGAAGCCCGGCACCCGGCTGAAGGCGTACTGCAAGAAGTCGGGCGAGAACGTCGACTCGTGGATCTACAACAACCAGAAGCAGAGCAACTGGTGGGTGCAGGTCGAGTTCAGCGGGAAGAACTACATCCCGTGGGCCTGGCTCAACCTGGAGGGCGGCGACACCATCCACGTCCTGCCCACCTGCTGAAACACCAGGCGAGGAGCACCACCGACCGTGAACACCCACGAGCCGCTCACCCAGCCGGAGGTGCAGGGCTTCGCCGCCCTGGCCGCCCGGCTGGCCGAGAACGTCAACGCGGTGGTGCTCGGCAAGCCGCAGGTGGTGCGGCTGGCGCTGACCGCGCTCTTCGCGCAGGGTCACGTGCTGCTGGAGGACGTGCCCGGGGTCGGTAAGACGACCCTGGCGCGGGCCATCGCCGCCACGGTGAAGGGTGAGTGGCGGCGCATCCAGTTCACGCCCGACCTGCTCCCCTCGGACGTGTCCGGTGTGACGATCTTCAATCAGGCGACCCGGGACTTCGAGTTCCATCCGGGGCCGGTCTTCGCCAACATCGTCATCGCCGACGAGATCAACCGGGCGTCGCCGAAGACCCAGTCGGCGCTGCTGGAGGTGATGGAGGAGCGGACGGTCACCGTGGACGGGGTCCGGCACCCGGTGCCGTCGCCGTTCCTGGTGGTCGCCACGCAGAACCCGGTGGAGATGGACGGCACCTACCGGCTGCCCGAGGCGCAGTTGGACCGTTTCCTGGTGAAGCTGTCCGTCGGGTACCCGGACGAGGCCGTCGAGGTCGAGGTGCTGCGCGGCGCGACAGTGCGGTCCCCCGAGGCGCTCGCCCCGGTCACCGACACCGCCACCGTCGGCGAGATGGTTCGGATGGCCCGCCGGGTGCACATCGCCGAGCCGCTCTACGCGTACGCGGTCCGGTTGGCAGCGGCCACCCGCACCCACCCGCAGGTACGCGTCGGGGTCAGCCCCCGGGGCGTGATCGCGTTGACCCGCGCGGCGTGCTCGTACGCGCTGATCGATGGGCGGGGCTGGATCATGCCGGAGGATCTGAAGGCGCTCGTCGAGGCGGTGTTCGCGCACCGGCTGCTGCTCACCCCGGACGCCCAGGTGCGCGGGATGACCCCCGCGGAGGTGCTGCGCCAGGCCGTCGCCTCGGTGCCGGTGCCGCTGCCGTCGGGGCAACCCGCTCCGGTGCAGGGCTGACCGGCAGCAGCGCGATGGGGATCACCGCCCGTGGGGTCGGGCTGCTCGTCGCCGCCGTGGTGCTGCTGGGGGTGGGTTTCCGGTTCGCGTACCCCGAGTTGACGTTGCTCGGCGCGGCGGCCGGCGCGGCCGTCGGCTACGCCGCGCTGGTCGCGGCCTGGCGGCCCCGGCTGACGGTGACCCGCCGCGCGGACCCGGACCGGGTGGCGCGCGGCGAGCCGGCGAGCATGACGTTGACAGTGCGCAACACCGGGCGGCTGCGCTCGGCGAACCTGCTGGCCGAGGACCGGTGCGGGGAGCGGACAGTGCCGGTGCCGGTGCTGCGCCTGCGACCCGGTCGGGACACCGAGGTCCGCTACGACGTGCCGACCGACCGGCGTGGGGTGGTGCCGGTCGGTCCGCTGCGGGTGACCCGGCGCGACCCGCTGGGGTTGGTGGCGCTGGCCCGCCCGTACGGTGCGGCGGTGCCGGTCTGGGTGCACCCCCGCATCCACCCGCTGACGGCGGTGCCCCGAGGCGCGGGGCGCAGCCTCGACGGCCGGGTGGACGGGGTCCCGCACGGGTCGATCACGTTCGACTCGCTGCGCGAGTACGTGGTCGGCGACGAGCTGCGCCGGGTGCACTGGCGGACCAGCGCCCGGGTGGGTGAGCTGATGGTGCGGGAGAACGTGGACACCAGCCTGCCGCACCTGGTCGTCCTGCTGGACAACCGCACCGCCGCGCACCCGCAGCGGGTCGGCGGGGTGGCGGAGTCGTTCGAGTCGGCCTGTGAGGCGGCGGCGTCGATCGTCACCGCCGCGCACCGCGCCGACCTGCCGGTGCTGTTGCTGTTGGTCGCCGCGAAGCCGGCGCAGGTCACGACGCCCGACGGCGAGGCCGACGGCCCTCTCGGGCCGCTGGACCGGCTCGCCGCCGCCGACCTGTCCGCCGACGGCGACGCGGTGCGGGCGGCCACCACCCGGCTGCGGCAGGACCGGCTCGGCGACACGCTGATCTTCCTGACCGGGCCGGGCGGCCGGGACGAGCTGGGGCACGTCGGGGCGCTGCGCGGCGCGTACCCGTCGGTGGTGGTCGGGGTGTTCGGCGCGGCCGAACCGACGCCGCCGGGCACCGCCGGCCTGGTGGTCGTCGACGCGGCGGACGGCGCGCAGTTCGCCGCCGAGTGGGACGGGGTACGCCGGTGGTGACGGGCGCCCTGCGGGTGCTGCGGGCGGCGATCCTGCCGCTGGCGCTGATCGGGCTGACGGCGCTCGCCGGGGTGGTGCTCGGCCGGGTGTACGCCGGTAACCTGCTGACCTGGCTGGTCGTCGGCGCGGCGGCGGGTTCGGTGCTGGTCAGCGTGGCCGCCCGGCGGCTGCCCTCCTGGCTGGTGGCGCCGGTGTCGGTGGCCGCGATGGCCGGCTGGACACTGTGGTCGCTACGGCTGGCCGCGACCCGCGCGGAGTTGCCGGGCGGCCTGCTGGAGGTCACCGCGGACGCCGCCCGCAACGGCATCCCCCGGCTGCTCACCGCGATGATCCCGGTGGAACCCACCCCGGACACGGTGCTGGTGCCGGTCGTCGCCGCCTGGCTGGCCGGGCTGACCGGCGCGGAGGTGGCGCTGCGCACCGGCCGGGTGCTGCTGGGTTACCTGCCGGCGGCGGGGCTCTATGCCGCCGCCCTCTACGTGGTCGGCCCAAACGCCGAACCGGCAGTGGGATCGACAGTGGTGTTCGTCGCGGTCGCGGCCCTCGGCCTGGCCACCCCCACCCGGACCGCGCCGGGCGGCGGCGATCCGACCGCCGAGCTGGCCCCCCGGGTACGCGCGGCGGTGCGACTGCGGTTGGCCGCCAGCGCGGCGCTCGGAGTGGCCCTGGTGGTCGGGCTGGTCGCGTTGCTCGGCCCGGTCGTCGCGGAGCAGGTCGACGGCCGCCCGGTGGACCCCCGCCGCTACGTGGAGCCGCCGCAGGTGCAGACGCTCGACGAGAACCCGTTGATCCGAATCTCCGGCTGGGCGCTGCACCCGGAGCAGAAGCTCCTCGACGTGAGCACGCAGCGCCCCGACACGCCGCCCGCCGACTCACCGCCAGAGGCCGACCCGGCGGCGGACACCGCGCGCAGTGTGCGGATCCGGTTGGCGGTGCTCAGCGACTACGACGGGGTGACCTGGCGCGTCGGCGCGACGTACCGCAACGCCGGTCGGATCCTGCCGGCCGCGACCGCGGCCCGGGACAGCACTGTGCAGACGGTCCGGCAGCAGATCAGCGTGGCCGAGTTGAGCGGCCGGCTGCTGCCCGCCGTGGCGACGCCCCGGGAGGTCAGTGGGGCGCGGGTGGCGTACGACCCGGCGAGTGGAACGCTGATCCGGCCGGAAGGGCTGACGCCGGGGCTGCGGTACACGGTGACCTCCGCCGAGGAACGCCCGGACTCGAACCTGTTGGCCAGCGCGAACGTGCCCGCCGGCGATGAGGTGGCCCGGGTGCTGCGGGTCGCGGACGGGGTGCCCGACCCGATGCGCCGGTTGGCCACCCAGCTCGCGGAGGAGAACGGCGCGCCGTTCGCGCGGGCGTCGGCGATCGAGCAGTTCCTGGCCGAGCACTACCGGGTGGTGGCGGACGCCCCGAGCGGGCACGCGTACCCGAATCTGGGCTTCTTCCTGTTCGGGCCCCGCAACGGCGGCGGGCAGGAGGGCACCTCGGAGCAGTTCGCGGCGGCCTTCGCGGTCCTCGGCCGGCTCTCCGGGCTACCGACACGGGTGGTGGTGGGCTTCCGGACCAGCGGGCAGGGCCCAGTGCTGGCCGGTGACGCGTACGCCTGGCCGGAGGTGCTCTTCGACGGGCTGGGTTGGGTGGCGTTCGACCCGCTGCCCCGCCCCAACGACGAACCGCGACCGGTGGAGGAGGACTTCCGCCCGACGCCGGAGGACCCGCCCCCCTCGGAGGCACCGGCACCGACCGCGGAGCCGAGCGCCTCACCGGAGCCGGCAGCCGCGCCCGACGCCCCGACCGGCCCGGACGGGATCTCCACACCGGTACTGGTCGCCGGCGGCAGCGGCGGTCTACTGCTGGTGGTGGGGGCACTCCTGCTCACCCTGTTGGCGATGCGCCGTTCCCTCACCCGCAGCCGGCTCGTAGGGGGCGACCCCGGCCAGCGCATCGCCGGCGCCTGGCGGGAGGTCACCGACGCGCTCCGGCTGGCCGGCAGACCGGTCGGGGACGACCTGGCCGCCACCGAGGTGGCCGGGCACGCCCGCCAGACCCTCGCCGACGCCCGAGCGGGCACGGCCGGCGACGACCCGACCGCCGACCCGGACGCCGTCGCGCCCGCCAGCGGCACGGCGGCGACGGACGCGTCCAGCCCGGCTGTCGACGAGTTGGCGGCCCTGCTCAATCAGGTGGGCTTCGCCCCCGGTGCCGCGACGCCCGACCAGGCGGCTCGCGCAGCCGAGGTGGCCACCGCCTACGTGGCCACCCTGCGCTCCGCGCGCCCCTGGTGGCGCCGCCTGCTCTGGTCCGTGCACCCGTCTCCCCTGCGCCGCGCCCGCCGATGAGCGGGAGCACCGAAGCAACACCGGCGACAGGCGCCTCCTCCCCTGCGCAGGGGATGCGCTCCCGGCGTTGGGGGATGGCCCGGCTCCCCGTCCTGTGAACTACTCAAAGGCCAACTGTCGACCACTGTGGAGCGCTGATGAACCCGCACTATGACGGCTTTCTCGCCGACCACTACACGTGGATGTTCGGTGCGCCCTACCCAGCTCTCGTCGAGGAACAGCTCGATGCTCTGCGTCAAGCCGGCGTCGCGGAACCGAACGGCACCGGCCTCGCGGTCGACCTCGGCTGCGGCTCCGGCTTCCAGTCGGTCGCACTGGCCAAAATGGGTTATCCGAGCGTCCTAGCGGTCGACAGCAGCGCCAAGCTCCTCGCCGAACTGAAGCTGCACACCAGTGACCATCCGGCGATCCGCGCCGTCCACGACGACCTGAGCCAGGTCGCGGCAGCCCTTCCCGCCGGCACAGCCGAGCTGGCGGTCTGCATGGGAGACACGCTCACCCACCTGCCAGACCGTCGGGCCGTCACCCAGCTCTTCGTCGACCTGTACGCCGCCTTGGCACCGGACGGTCGCCTCGTCCTCAGCTTCCGCGACCTCACCACGAGCCTCACCGGGACGAGCCGGTTCATCCCGGTGCACGCCGACGCCGACTCGATCCTGACCTGCTTCCTTGAATACGAGCCCGACGTCGTCACCGTCCACGACCTGCTCCATCAACGGACCGGTCAACGGGACTGGACACTGTCCGCCAGTTCCTACCGCAAGCTGCGCATCGAGCCGCAATGGGTAGCCGACCAACTCACCGAAGCGGGCTTCCGCGACGTGCGCCAGGCGCCCGCACCCCGCCGGATGACCCTGGTGACCGCCACACGCCAGCAGCCATGACCGGCCAGCCCGACGAGTGAAATCCGTTGGCCCACGCACCACACACCGACGACCATCGAGGCGTGGATCAGCAAACGAGCGACATCGTCGACTACTACACGCAGCGCTACCGCGAGGACCAGCGGCTCACCGCCCGCCCGCAGGCGCGACTGGAGTGGATCCGCACGACGCAGCTCCTGCGGGATCTCCTGCCCGGTCCCGGCGCCCGGGTGCTGGACATCGGTGGGGGCACCGGCGAGTACGCGCGGGCCCTCGTCGCCGCCGGCTACCAGGTCCGCCTCGTCGACCTGGTGCCGAACCACGTCGCGCAGGCCCGCGACGGGCACCCTCCGGTCGAGGCACAGGTGGGCGACGCGCGTGCGCTTCCCGACGCCGACGACGGGTACGACGCCGCGCTGCTGCTGGGCCCGCTCTACCATCTGGTACGCCGCGCCGACCGGCTCCAGGCCCTCCGCGAGGCGGTCCGGGTCACCCGCCCCGGCGGTCTCGTCGTGGCCGCCGTCATCTCCCGCTTCGCCGGCCCGTTGGACTTCGCGGCCACCGGACGACTCGACGAGAGGCTGCTCGACGAAGCCAGGGCGCTGCTGAGCGACGGCGTCAACGACCCGCGGATCGGTTTCACCCACGCCTACTTCCACCGGGTCGAGGAGATCACCGACGAGTGCGCGGCCGCGGGGCTGACCGATGTCGTCGTACACGGGGTGGAGGGCCCGGCCTGGACGGCGGCGGAGGCGGCCGCTAACGGGCCGGCGCACGACGCCGTCTTCGCCGCGGCGCTGGACCTGGCCCGGCTCTACAGCAGCGAGCCGGCGCTGATCAGTGCCAGCGCCCATCTCCTGGCCGTCGGACGCGTCCCAACGCGGTAGCGGGTCAGGTGGTCAGCCGGCGGATGAGTTTGCGCATGCCGGCCTGCCAGCCGTCCGGGTCCACGGCGCGGCGGCGCGCGTAGTCGGCGACCTCGGGGTGCGGCAGGATCAGGAACCGTTCCTCGGCCAGCCCGGCGACGGCCGCGTCGGCGACCTGGTCCGGGGTGAGCACCGCACCGGACGCGGCGACCACCCGGGCGCCCAGGTGACCGTCGGCGAGCCCGTCGGCGAGCATCGGGGTGTCCACCCCCTGCGGGCAGAGCGCGCTGACCCGGATGCCCCGGTCCCGGTAGGTGATGGCCAGCCACTCCGCGAACCCCACCGAGGCGTGCTTCGTCGCTGTGTACGCGGCGTCGCCCACCGCGGTCAGCACACCGGCCGCGGAGCAGGTGTGCAGCAGGTGCCCGCCTCCCCGGGCCAGCATTCCGGGCAGCACCGCGCGGGCCGAGTAGACGTGGGCAAGCACGTTGACCCGCCAGGAGCGGTCCCAACCGGCGTCGTCGACCTCCACTCCCCCGCCGGTGGTCACCCCCGCGTTGGCGCAGAACAGGTCGATCCGGCCGTACCGCTGCTCGGTGTCGGCGACCAGCGAGCGGACCTGCTCCTCGTCGGTGACGTCGAGGGCGCGGGCGTGCGCGACCGGGCCGATGCCCTCGGCCACCGCGCGGGCCGCGTCGGCGTCCAGGTCGGTGACCACCACGGCGGCGGCCCCCTCGGCGGCGAACCGGCGCGACAGCGCCGCGCCGATGCCGCCGGCCCCGCCGGTGACCACCACGATCCGGTCGGTGAGGTTCACGCGGACGCCTCCACGGAGTTGGTGCCCAACCGGGCGATGAGGCTGAGCAGCGCGGTCGCGCCGCCGGCGGTGACCTCGGGGGTGGGCAGCAGCGCGACGATCGGCACGTCCACGCCGTTGTCGGCGTAGCGGCGCACCTCGGCGCGGCACCGCTCCGGTGAGCCGTGCAGCACCAGCGCGTCGACCACCTCGTCGGGCACCGCCGCGCTGGCGCCGCGCCGGTCACCGGCGGCCCAGGCCGCCCACATGGGCGCGAGCGTCTCGTCGCGGCCGAGCCAGCGGTGGAACTCGGCGTACGCCGGGACGGTGAGGTAGCTGGTGATGAGCCGGCGGCCCAGCGCCCGGGCGTACGCGGCGTCCTCGGTGGGGCAGACGAAGATCCGGGCGGCGATCTCGAAGCCGGCGCGGCGCTCTCCCAGCTCGGCGAGGGCGCGCGGCACGTCGTCGGCGCTGAGCCAGTTGAGGATGACCCCGTCGGCTTCCGCACCGGCGAGCCGGAGCATCCCCGGGCGCAGCGCGGCGAGCAGGATCGGTGGCGGCACCGCCGGCGGTCGTTCCAGCGTGAACCGGCGGATGGTGAACGTGTCGTAGGTCTCGTCGACGGTCTCGCCGGCCAGCGCGGCGCGCAGGAAGCGCAGCACGTCGCGGGTGCGGCGGAACGGTTCGTCGAACGGCACCGCGTTCCAGTCCCGTACCAGCACGGGTGAGGACGCGCCGATGCCCAGCGAGAACCGGCCCGGCGCGGCCTCGGCCAGCGCCGCCGCGCTCATCGCCAACAGGCCGGGGCCCCGGGTGAAGACCGGCGTGATCGCGGTGCCGAGCCGCAACCCGGGCTGCCAGGCCGCGGCGAGCGCCAGCGGGGTGAACGCGTCGGTCCCCGCGACCTCGGACGACCAGACGTCGGTGAACCCGGCCCGGTCGAGGGCCGCGTAGGCCGCGTCGTGGTGCGCCAGCGCGATCCCGCCCAGCGGCACCGTCATGCCCCATCGATTCGTCACCGGTCGATCGTGCCCGTTGACGCCGGCCCGAGCAAGATCCCCGGGTTGGGCAGAATCGCCGGTTTCCGGCCGTGCGCCCCGGTGGAAAGTGCTACCACTTCGAGGTGGACCGGACCGACGGCGCAGGCCGCTGACCATGGGTTCCAGGGCAGCGGGACACCTGGAGCCGGTCCCGGCGGCGGCCACGCCCGGCCGGGCGACGTTCCTGGAACTCTTCTTCGATCTGGTGTTCGTTTTCGCGCTCACCCGGATCTCGGCGCGCGCGTTCGAGGATCTGACCCAGGAACCGGGCCGGGAGCACGGCTGGGGGACGGTCACCGGCGGCGGCAAGACACTGCTGTTGCTGCTCGCGCTCTGGGCGGTCTGGCAGGGCACCGCGTGGACGACCAGCCGGTACGACCCGTACCGGGTGCCGCTGCAGACCGTGGTGATCACCGCGTTGGTGTGCAGCATGCTGATGGGGGTCGCGATCCCCCGGGCGTTCAGCGAGACCGCGCTGATGTTCGCGGTGGCATACGTCATCGCACAGGTGACCCGGCCGGTGATCCTGTCGATCGCGCTCGGGCCGCACCCGTACCGCCGGTTGAAGGTGCGCATGGCGGTGATCTTCGCCGTCACCGGGGTGCTCTGGATCGGCGGAGCGATGCTGAGCACCAACGCGCAGGTGCTGCTCTGGGCGGCGGCGCTGGTCATCGAGTACCTGGCCGCCCGCTGCGGCTGGCCGGTGCCCGGCCTGGGTCGTTCGACGATCTCCAAGTGGGAGATCGCCGGGGAACACCTGGCCGAGCGGTACCAGCAGTTCTTCCTCGTCGCGCTGGGCGAGACGATCCTGGTGGCAGGTTTCGCGTACAGCAAGGTGCCGTACGAGATGGGGCACGCCTGGGCGTTCGCGCTGGCGCTGGCCACCTCGATCATGCTGTGGCGCATCTACGTGCAGCGCGCCGGGCGGATCCTGGGCGAGGCGGTGATGAAGGCCCGCCACCCCGCCACCATCGGCCGGTCGGCGGCCGATACCCACCTGCTGATGGTGATCGGTCTCGCTGCCACCGCGATCGGGTACGAGCTGATCATCGACCATCCTCTGGAGCGGATCTCGGGGCCGTGGCTGGCCATGGTGCTCGGTGGGCCGGCCCTGTTCCTGGCCGGCCGGGCCCGCCTGGAGTACGAGGTGTTCGGGCGGATCTCCCCGTCCCGGTGGATCGCCGTCACGGTGCTGGTGGCGTCGTCGGTGCCGCTGCGGTACCTGCCCGGCGTGATCGCGACCGCGTTCGGGGCCCTGGTGCTGGCGGGGGTCGCGGTGGTCGACGCCCGTCGCGCCCACGGCGCTCCACCGGAGGCCGCCACCCCGCCGTTCTGAGCCTCGCGCGTCGATGTCGCGTCGGCGGGGACGGTTACTCTCGGCCGGTGACCTTCTCGCTCGTCGCCCGCTCCGCCGACGGCCGCCTGCACGGCGTGGCCGTCGCCAGCAAGTTCCTCGCCGCCGGGGCGTTGGTGCCGGCCGCCGCCGCCGAGGTGGGCGCGCTGGCCACCCAGGCGCACGTCAACCTCGCCTACCGCCCGCAGGGCCTCACCCTGCTGCGCACCGGGGTGGCCGCCGCCGACGTGGTGGCCGGGCTGATCGCCGCCGACCCCGAGCGGGAGCACCGCCAGCTCGGCGTCGTGGGCGCCACCGGTTCGGGCGCCAGCTGGACGGGGCCGGCCTGCCATCCGTGGGCCGGCGGGCGGACCGGCGACGGCTGGGCCGCACAGGGCAACGTGCTCACCGGCCCGGAGGTCGTCGACGCCCTCGGCGAAGCCTGGCTGGCGGGACCGGCGCTGCCGTTCGCCGAGCGGCTGGTCGCCGCGCTGCGGGCCGGCGACGAGGCCGGCGGCGACCGGCGTGGCCGGCAGAGCGCCGGCCTGCTGGTGGTCGAGCGCGGCGGCGGGTACGGCGGCACCAGCGACGTGGTGGTGGACCTGCGCGTGGACGACCACCTGGACCCGGTCGCCGAGCTGGGTCGCCTGCTCACGGTGCACACCATGCTGTTCGGCCGACCCGACCCGGCCACCCTGCTCGACCTGAGCGGCGCGGTCGCCGCCGAGGTGGCGGCGTTGCTCGGCGCGCTGGGCCATCCGGTGCACGAGGACGGCACGGAAGCGGCGTTGATCTCCTGGGCCGGGTTGGAGAACCTGGAGGAGCGGCTGGTGCCGGGGCGGATCGACCCGGTGGTGCTGACGCACCTGCGCGGTGTCGCCCCGCACGTCCCCGCCCCCCGCGCCGCGAGCTGACTGGTCAGCGCCAGCAGCAAGGGGCCAGCAGCGCCCGAACGGCCGCGATTCCGGTTGACCCGGGGTCAGCGGCCGAAGGCGAGCCAACGGAAGTCGGCGGCGTCGATGGCGGCCCGTTCCGGGGCGGTCAGCCCCGCCCGGCCGGTGGCCTTGCGGATCAGGGTCAGCCGGTCCCAGCTCAACGCGGCCGGTGTCGGTCGTCCGCCGGTGAGCAGCTCGGCGATGACCACGGCCGCCGGTGGGGTGAGCCACGGGGGCCGACCCAGCGCGGCGGCCAGATCCAACCCGTGCACACCCACCTCGACGACCCGGGTCCGCAGGAACTCGCCGAGGCGCATCGCGTCGCCGTGCCGGGTTCGCACCACCCGGTCGGGCGGCGCGGCGGCGACCGCCGCCTCGGTGGCCCGCCAGGCCCGGTCGAACTCGGTCGCCAGCGCCGCCCGGTCCACCTGTAGCGCGTCTTGCCGGCCGCCGGCGATCCGGTCGGCGTCGACCTCGGCGGTGAACTTCGCCGCGCCGAAGTAGCCGGCGGCGTCGACCTCGGCGCGGGGCGGGGCGGGCGCGGCGAGCATGTCGGCCAGCCGGCCGACTCCGGTGCGTACGTGCGCGATCAGCTCCCGGACGGTCCACGGCGGGCAGTCGGTGGGCCGGTCGAGGTCGGCGTCGACCAACTCAGCCAGGATCTCGGTGAGCTGCGCGCACTCGGCGGAGAACGCCACGCGGATGGGGTCCGTCAGGCTGCGGGCACCCAGTCTCTCGATCATCCGACGAGTCTACGAATGCCCGCTCAGCCCTTGACCCTGGGCACCAGCCGGTGCACGACGGTGAGCACCAACGCCATCACCACCGCCATCGTGCCGGCGATCCCGGCGGCGCTGCCCGCGTACCCGACGAACAGGGGGCGGCGGGTCAGCTCTTGCGGCCCGGTGCCGCGCAGGTCGACCAGCCAGAGCAGGGACAGCCCGCAGGCCACCAGGGCGAGCACACCGCCGACCCCGAGCACCAGCGCCGCGACCCGGTGCGCGTCGCCGGGGGCGATCTCGGCCTGCTCCCGCTGGGTGACCAACAGCAGCAGCCCGGCCAACGCCGCCCACACACCCACCACCAGGTACGCGGCGACCGCGTCGCTGGGCCGGTGCCAGCCGGCGGAGAGCGTGGCGACCCCGGCGACGGCGGCATAGGCGGCACCGATGAAGGCACCGGCGGCCCGCACCTTGCGCGGCAGTACGAGCATCAGCGCGACAGCCACCGAGGCGGCCACCGTGGTGTGCCCGCTGGGCAGGCTGTTGCCCACCGCGGCGCGTTCCGGGTCGAGACCGTAGTCGGGCCGGTTCAGCCCGTACTTGAGCAGCTGGGTGGTGACGTTCGCTCCGGCGATCAGCAGGGTCGCGGTGATCGCCAGGGCGATGCGCCCCCGGATCAGCGCGATGAACCCGATCATCGCGGTGGCGGCCAGCAGCGAGACCACCGACATCGCGTTGAGGATCTTATCGACCGGACCGTCGATGGTGTCCTGCCCGATCCGGTTGCCGGTGAGGGCGACAGTGTCCACCCACTGACCGATCTCGAGGTGCACGGCCACCCGCCACACGGCGAGGAAGGCGGCCGCCTGGACGAGGGCCAGTACGACCAACCAGACCGCGGTCCAACCCCGTGCCGTCGCGCGCATCCGCACACCGTAGCGGCAGGTGTCGGCGGTCCGACCGGTGGCCCGCCGCCAATGGCCGGTTAGGTTGTGCCGGAGGCGAGGAGGCGGTGGTGAGCGGAACACCGGAGCGCGACAGTGGCCGGTCCGAGCCCGGTTCGGAGCAGCGTGACGGCGACGACCGGGGGTCGGCAGGGCCGGTGTCGGCGGGCGGCGACACCGGTCCGGCTGGGCCGGTGCGGGCCGAGTCGCTGACGGATCTGCTGGGCGGGCGACGCGGCGCCATCGACGCCACCCTGCCGCCGCTGGCGTTCGCGGCGGGCTGGCTGCTGGGCGGCGAGTCGCTGTGGGGCGGGGTCGGTGCGGCGCTGGCCGTGGGCGCGGTGGTGGCCGGCGTACGGCTGCGTCGGGGTGACCGGCCGCGCTCGGTGCTGATCGGACTGCTGGCCGTCTGCGTCGCGGCGTTGATCGCGGTGCGCACCGGCCGGGCCGAGAACTTCTTTCTGATCCAGGTGCTGTCCAACGCCGCGAGCGCTCTGGCGTGGACGGTCAGCATCGTGGTGCGGTGGCCACTGCTGGGTGTGCTGGTTGGCGCGGTGCTGGGCCAGCGGGCCGGGTGGCGGCGCGACCCGGCGCTGCTGCGCGGGTACGGCCGGGCCAGTTGGGTGTGGACGGCGACGTACCTGCTGCGGCTCGCCGTGTTCGTGCCGCTCTACCTGAGCGGCCAGGTGCTCGCGCTGGTGGTGGCCCGGGTGGCGCTGACCTGGCCGCTGGTCGCCGCGGCGCTGGCGCTGAGCTGGGTGGTGCTGCGGCGCTCGCTGCCGGCCGGGCACCCGGGGCTGCGCCACCCGGTCGCGCCGCCTCGCTGAAACCGGCCCGGGCGCGGCCGGGCTCGGGGCCGAGAAGCGGACGGACTCGAGGCAAAAAAGTGGAGAGGCCGCCACGGGGGGAGCGGCCTCTCCGGTGACGTACGTTACTCCGTCACGGACCTCGGTGTGATCCCGCGACGGCCCGAATTTCTGGGCTTTTTCGCGGCTGGCTCCAGTCCGGGCGGTGGGGTGGGCCAGCCGATCCGCTGCGTCGGCCAGATGGCCGGCCCACCCCGGCCTGACCGTGGGTGTCAGGCCGTCCGCCAGCCCCGGTCCGTCGTTCCCCGGACCCGGGCCGGACCCCGGGGTGGGCGGTCCACGCCACCCACCCCAGGTCGTCTCAGCCGTTCGGGAACAGGCTGCCGTAGTCGGCGTACGCCATCGCGACGTCAGCCTGTGCCCAGAACCGGTGGTAGTTGAAGCTGGGCTCCGCACCGCCGTCCAGGTACGCCTGCACCTTGGGCCAGTCCGGGTCGTTCTTGTAGAAGGACCGGATGTCGAGGAAGCTCTTGCCGGCGGCGATGGTGTCGCCGTTCGGCATCTCCCCGGTCCAGCCCGACGGAACGTAGAGGCCCTGCCCGGTGGACGCGTTGTACACGTCGTCGAAGCGCCGGTAGTCGCCACGCTTCTCGGTGGTGGAGACACCCTTGGCGTCGCTGGCGGCCGACAGCGCGTCGAGCAGGCCCTTGGCGGTGTCCTTCGCCGCCACGTTGCCCGACTTGGCCGCGTACGCGATCAGGATCCGGGCGTAGGCGGCGGTGACACCGACGTCCTGGCCCTTGCTGATGACCTCGACGTGCAGGCCGGTGTTGGGCTGCGGGTTGGACGGGTTCCAGGTGGTCGGCTGGCCGGTCCACGCCATGTCCGACGGGATCGACCAGTTGGTGCCGAGGGTGGTGTTGGCGATCGCCCAGGGCACCCACTTGTCCAGCAGCGCCTTGGCCTTCGCGTTGCCGGTCTGCTGGTACAGCTCGGCGATGCGCTGCATCGACCAGGCCTGCATACCGAACCACTGGTTCGACGGCGGGTCGTTGTAGACCGGGTCGACGTCGTAGAACATGCCGTAGAAGGTGCTGGTGCCGGCCGGCGGCTGGGCGTAGCTACCGTCCCAGCTGTTGGTGGCGCCACCGGCGATGCCGCCCTCGGCGGACTGCAACCAGGTGTAGAACTCCAGCTGCCGCTCGAAGCTCTTGGTCCAGTCGGCGACAGCGGTCGACGACTGCGGCTTGAGCTCCGGGGTGTTGGTCAGCGCCCAGGCCGCGAACGGGTTCTGGTAGCCGAAGTGGTTGTGGCTGGACCCGATCCGCCAGGACCAGTTCTGGCTGGCGTCGTACGCGCCGCCCCAGGCGTAGTACCAGGACAGCAGGTAGTGCGCCGAGTCCTTGCCGCTGCCGGCAGGGCAGGTGCTCGCCCCGACGCAGTTGCCGATCTTCTTGAAGTACTTGTCGAACATCGCGTACCGCAGGTAGTCGCCCATCTTCGCGGCCTTGGCGATGGTGGCCGCGACATCGGCCTGCTTGTTCTGCGCCTTGGACCAGGTCAGCGCCCAGTACGCGGCCTGCACGGCGCGGGCGTCGGCGTCCGGGGCGTTTGTGTACTTCCACTGCTTGGCGGGGGCGCCGGTGTCCTTGACGAACAGGTCGAGGTAGCCGTACTGACCGCCGTGGGCGAAGGTGTCGCAGGAGGGTTGCGGAACGGTCTCCCACACCGACTCCTGGGTGCCCCGCTGGAAGGTGTTGATGTAGGCCGGCTTGGTGGTGCCGTCACCGCAGCGGCCGAAGCCGTAGGTGTTGTCGACGTCCATCAGCCAGTGCATGCCGTAGATGTCGCCGGTGCCGTAGGTGGACTGCAGCTCCGAGCGCAGCGGGTCCTGACCGACCGGGACGTTCGCGTTCAGCGCCGAGGGGTACTGGCTGGGCAGGTTGTACTCCGCGGCGTACTGCGGGGTGCCGGCGGAGCCGGCGGTCGGCTGGTCGGCGTGCGTGGGGATGATGTACTTCTCCATCACCGTCCAGGCGTTGTTGAACGGCGCCCAGTTCTGGGTGACCTTGCCGTAGTAGGCCTCCAGCCACAGCCAGAAGCTGAACGCCTCCGAGGTGGTCTCGTGGCCGTGGTCGGGCGCCTCGACGATCAGCGTCTCCACCGAGTGGTACGGCACGCCCTCGGGGCTGAAGTAGCCCGAGTTCTTGATCTTGCCGTACTGCTCGAGGAACTTAGCGGTGTAGGCGTTGTCGCCGCCGGGGGTGTCGTTGTCGATCTCGGTGGCGGTGACCGCCAGCGAGGCGAGACCGGTGGCGGAGGCGGTGATGGTGGCGGCGCCGCCGGCGGTGTCGGCGTCCTCCGCCGCGGCGACCGTGACGGTGACCCCGGTGTTCCAGTTGCTCGGGGTCAGCGTGGCGGTGGCCGGCGAGACCGTGACATCGGTGTCACCGGTGCGGGTGAGGGTGACCGGCACGTTGGCCGTCGGGGCGGCGCTGAGCTTCAGGTTGAAGGTGGCGGTGCCACCCTCGGTGACGCTCACCGCGGACGGCGTGGCGACCAGCGTCGGGCCGGTGGCGGCGGTGACGGTGAACGACTTCTCGTCGACCCCGATGCCGTTGGCGTTGTCGTACGCCTTGGCCTGGACGGTGTAGCTGCCGGCCGGCAGGTCCTCCTGGGTGTACGCGTACGGAGCGGAGGTGTCGGTGTTGATCAGCAGGCCGTTGCGGTAGAACTCGACCTTGCTGATGGTCCCGTCCGGGTCGCTGGCGGTGGCGGTCAGCGGCACGTCGGCCGGCGCGGTGAACGGCCCGGCCGGCAGGCCGAGGGAGACCGTCGGCGGCTGGTTGGCCGGGGTGCCGTTGCAGGGGGTGCCGTTGACCGTGAACGAGGTGGGCTTCGGGTTGCTGCCCGAGTGGGTGCCGTTGAAGCCGATGGTGGTGGAGGCCCCGGTGGCAAGGTTGCCGTTGTACGACTCGTTGGTCGCGGTGACCTCGCTGCCGGACTGGCTGAATTTGGCCGACCAGCCCTGGGTGACCCGCTGACCGCTGGTCGGGAAGGTCCACTTGAGCGTCCAGTTGCTCACCGGGTCGCCCAGGTTCTTGATGGTGACGTTCGCGGTGAAGCCGGTGTTCCAGTCGTTGGTCGCGTAGACCACGTCGCAGGCGGGTGCGGCCTGTGCGGCGCCGGCAGGCAGGGTCACCCCGCCGATGGCGAGCAGCGCGGCGGCGGCGAGCGCCACGCGGCGGCGTATTGCCAGTTGTCTCATGTGCGCGGTGTCTCCTCGGACCAGGCCGGGATGGTTCCCCGGCGAGGCGCCTGCCCGCGAGGGTGGTGGTCCGCGGGGATGTCGAGGCGCCGGGAAGGTGGTCTTCCCCGGGCCCGGCCGGGGTAGGGCGGTGCGGCCCGCACGGGAGGGGGTCCCGCCGGCTGCGCTCGGGTGACCGTGACCGGAGCTGGTGCTGCCGGTTGCCCTCGGTGGACCCGCACTCACGCGATGTGGCTCCTGTCGCGTCGAATCGACAGTGTGCCATGGAAGCGCTCCCACAACAAGCGCGCGGAGCGCCGGATCAGCTCCTTGTTTCGATCTCGTTTTGGGTCTTTCACAAAGGCGTGACGGGGGTTACAGTCGCAACATCGGTCGATGGGAGCGCTTCCATCGACAAGGTTCCAACAAGAAGATCGCTGGGGTCGTCTCTGACGAGCCCAGGGAACCAGAACCGAGGGCCGACGACGGGCCAGCCCGGACGCCGTCGTCGGCCATCGTCCCGCCACAGGGAGGGAGGTGGAACCAGAGCCACTCGCGTGGCCCGGCTCCCGCGCGACACGCACGGCAGGACCCAAATTCCGCCCGTGTGTGTGCAGTTACGGTGGGGACGGGGGTTGCCCTCCCCCGTCCCCACACTAAACCCCCGTACACGATAGGAAAAGAGGCCGACGGGACAGGCGCGCCGCGCCGCCCGGACGGCCTCGTTCGCTGCTCGGGGCCACACACCCGCCTCCCATCCGCCAGCGCCGGCCGTCCTGACGGCCGGCTGACCGGCCGGCAGCGTCTGCCCTATCATGGGAGCGCTCCCGAATCTTTCGGCGGTGGCCCCGTATCCATGAGGAGAATCCATGTCGATACCTATTGGGCCCGCCGGCCCGCTGCGTTTCCCGGACAACTTCGGCTGGGGCGCGGCCACCTCCGCGTACCAGATCGAGGGCGCCACCAAGGAGGACGGGCGCGGCGAGTCGGTCTGGGACACCTTCAGCCGCGTCCCAGGGCGCACCCGCAACGGCGACACCGGCGACGTGGCCATCGACCACTACCACCGCTACGCCGAGGACCTCGACCTCATGCGCGACCTCGGGTTGCGCAGCTACCGCTTCTCCATCTCCTGGCCCCGGATCCAGCCCGACGGCACCGGCACGCCCAACCAACGCGGCCTCGACTTCTACCGCCGAATCCTCGACGGCCTGCACGAGCGCGGAATCACCCCGATGGCCACCCTGTTCCACTGGGACCTCCCGCAGGCGCTCCAGGACGCCGGCGGCTGGGAGTCACGCGACACCGCCCACCGCTTCGCGGACTACGCCGACGTGGTCTTCCGCGCCCTCGGCGACCGGGTGCCGGCCTGGCTCACCATCAACGAACCCAAGACCGTGGTGCAGAACGGCTATCTCACCGGCCACCACGCCCCCGGCCGACAGGACCCGGACGCCGCCTACCTGGTCGCCCACCACCTGCAACTCGCCCACGGCTTCGCCGTCGCCGCGCTGCGCGCCACCGGCAGCGACAGCCGCATCGGCCCCGCGCTCAACCTGCACCCCTGCTACCCCGCCGACGACTCCCCGCGGGCTGCCGCGGCCGCCCACCTCTACGACGCCTACGAGAACCGCCTCTACCTCGACTCCCTGCTCAAGGGCAGCTACCCCGAGGACCTGCTGGCCGACCTGGGCCCGCAGAGCCGGATGGTCCAGGGCATCCGCGACGGCGACCTGAAGATCATCTCCGCGCCGATCGACCTGCTGGCCGTGCAGTACTACACCCCCATCTACGTCACCGGCGACGGCGGCACCGCACACCGCTGGGCGACCTCCGAGGCCGAATGGCAGCAGATCTACCCCGAGGGGATGTACGACCTGCTGACCCGGATCACCCGCGAATACGGCCCGATCCCGCTCACCATCACCGAGAACGGGCTGCCCACACCGGACACCCTGGGCGCGGACGACACCGTCCAGGACAGCGGGCGGATCAGCTTCCTGCGCGACCACCTCACCGCCGCGCACCGGGCCATCGCCGACGGGGTGCCGCTGGAGAGCTTCCACGTCTGGTCACTGCTGGACAACTTCGAGTGGGACCAGGGCTACGACCAGCGCTGGGGCCTGGTCTACGTCGACTACACCACCCAGCGACGGGTGCTCAAGAACTCCGCCACCTGGTACCGCTCCGTCATCGCCGACGGCGGCTTCTGACCGCGCCGCCACCCGGACGGCCGGGCCCGGACGGCTCGGCTCGGGTGAGCCGGTGACCGTCCGGGCCTCGGCCGGCTCACACTCAGCGGGGCAGCGCCTGCTGCAACTCCGCCCGCAGGGCCGGGGTGAGCATCTCCCCCGCCTGCTTGGCCAGCCGGGCCATCTCGTAGCCCACCACACCGATGTCCGCGTCACCGGCGGCCAGCGTGGCCAGAATCGAACCGTCGCGGATCTGCATCACCAGGAAGTAGCCACGGCCCATCTCGACCACCGTCTGCTTGACGACATCGCCGTCGAACATCGAGGCCGCGCCCGCGGTGATACTCATCAGCCCGGAGGTCACCGCGGCGAGCTTGTCCGCGTTGTCACGCGGCAGGTGATCGGAGATCGCCACCAGCAGCCCGTCGGAGGAGACCACCACCGCGTGCGCCACACCGGGCACCCGATCCGCGAACGCGCTCACCAGCCAGCTCAGGTCACGCGCCTCCTGGCTCAACGTCGTCACTGTCGTCGTCCCCCTTCGTCGTGCCCCCCGGACGGTGGCACGGGTATCTCGGTGGTGTCCTCAGCCTCGGCGCGCCGTACTCCGCTGTAGAGCCGCGAGAGCATGCCGCCGACCGCCTCCGGGTCCGGGTCGGTGCGGGTCGGTGCCGTCATCGGTTGTGCCGAACGGGTGACCGCGCTCAACTGCGCCATGGGCACCCGCACCGGCAATCCCCGCTCATTGGTGCCGGCGGTCACCGGGATCGTCGGCGGCGCCGCCGCAGCGGGCACCACCGGCGCGGATGGGCCCTGCCGCGAATACCAGCCCCCGCCGGCACCGCGCGCAGCGGCAGGGGTCAACACGTCCTCGGCGCGTACCGGCACCGGGCGGCCCTGACGCGGCACGCCGACACCCGGCGGGCGGCCGGCCACCGGCAGGTCCCGCACCGCGCCGTTCAGCATCGGGGCAGCGGCCTGCCGGGCGGCCCCGGACTGCGGAACCAGCCCTCGCGCCGCGCTCGCCGCCAGCATCCGCGCCGACGGGGGCGAATCCAGCTCCACACTGCCCGCCGGAGCCAGCAACACCTCGGGCAGGGCGAGCCGGGCGACCAGGCCGTCCTCGCCGCCCTCCAACCGCACGCGGACACGCAAACGGGCCGCCAGGTGACTGACCACGAAGAGCCCCATCCGCTCCACCGCCGCGACGTCTGCGGCCGGAGGGCTGGCCAGCACCTCGTTCGCCTGCACCAACGCGGCCGGGCTCATACCCAGACCCCGGTCGACGATCTCGATCAGCGCAGCCCCCGCCTCGACCCGGGCGGTCACCACCACGACGGTATCCGGGCGGGAGAAGGCAGTGGCGTTCTCCAGCAGCTCGGCCAGCAGGTGCACCAACTCGCCGACCGCGTGCCCGACCACGTGCACATCGGCCACCGACTCGATCCGGACCCGCTGGTACTGCTCGATCTCCGCGGCGGCGGCCAGCAGCACCGCACCCAGCCCGACCGGCCGGTTCCACCGGCGGGTCGAGTCGGTGCCGGCGAGCACCAGCAGGCTCTCGTCGTTACGGCGCATCCGGGCGGCCAGGTGATCGAGCTTGAACAGGTTCTCCAGCTGGTCCGGGTCGCTCTCCTCGCGCTCCAGGTCGTCCAACAGCTCCAGCTGACGCTCCACCAGCACCTGGCTACGGCGGGCCAGGTTGACGAACATCGCGTTGACGTTGCGCCGCATCAGCGCCTGCTCGACGGCGACCGTGACCGCGCTGCGGTGCACCGCCACGAACGCCTCGGCCAGCTCGCCGATCTCGTCGAGTGAGCGGACCACCGCCGGCGCGACGTCGATGCGCGGCACCCCACCGGTGACGGTCTTCAGCCGGTCCAGGGCGTCCGGCAACTCGACCTGGGCGATCCGCAGCGCCTGGCTGCGCAGCATCCGCATCGACCGGGCGACCGACCGCCCGATGAGCAACGAGATCAGCAGGGCGGCCAGCAGGACCGTGACCACCCCGCCGACGACCAGCAGGGTCGTGCGCAGCTGATCGTCGCTGGCCTCCTCGGCCTGCCGCACGGCGTCGTCGAGCACACCCGCCTCAAGCTGACGCAGCAGCTCCTGGCGCTGCTGGCTGGCCGACCACCACTGCTCCGACGGCAGCACCTGCGGCGACGCGCCGCCGGAGGACAGGCTGCGCTCCTCCAACCCGGTGGCGACCAGGAAATTCGGCGACACCGAGGTCTCGTCGTAGCGGCGGATCTGCTCACTGGTCGCGGCCACCCGGAACGCGCCGAGCGCGGTGAGTTGCTGACCGCGCAGGTCGGCGAGGATCACCCGGTCCTCGGTGCCGTACGCACCGACGCGGGCGGCCGCGTAGAGCTGGGCCCGCACCCGGGAGGAGAGCTCCTTGACCCGGGCCAACTGGACGTAGCGCAGCACCGCGTCGTTCAACGCCGGCTGGTTCTGCCCCGGCGTCGGTTCGGCGAGCAGGTCGAGCAACGCCCCGACGGCCCGGTGGTAGTTGCTCAGGATGGTCTCGGTACTGAGCACCGCCGGCGGAATCGCCGAGCGGATGTCGACCACCTGGTCGTACGCCTCCAGCGCCTCGGAGAAGGCCACCCGCCAGGACGCGTCCGCGTCCGCCAGCGGCTCGGCGGCCCGGCTGAGGTCCACGATGGCCTTGTCGGTGGCCGCCTGCAACGGCTTCAGGTCGTTCGCGGCGGACTGCCGGTCACCACCCTTACGCAGCTCACCCAGCTCCCCCGCCGAGCGGTCACGCTCCTGCTGGAGCTGGTGCACCGCCGCGGTGATCTGCCGGCCGATGCCGACCTGACTGGAGAAGTCGTTCAACGCCGTCGTCCGCCCCACCAGGGTGCTGGTCTGCACCCCGGCGAGCAGGAGGAACGCCATCGACGGCACCAGCAGCACGGTGGCGAGCTTCGTGCTCATCCGCCAGTCGCGCAGCCGGAACGGCGACCGCCGTCGATGCGGAACGACTCGGACGTCGAAGCGGCGTCGGCGATGGTTCGACACCGCACCGTTCGCCGGGTCGGGACCTGCCGCCACCCTGCCTCCTCCGTCCTACCGCGTCCACCGCGGTCGGGGGAGCGCAGTCCATCCAACCAGGCTCGGTACCGCTGTCAACGGCCCGGGCGAGGCCGAGGTTCAGGAAGGATACTGCGGGTGGGAACGTCCTGCCGTGGTCGGTAAAACCAGCTCGTCCGTCCGGCCGATGTCGGCGAGCTCGATCGCGTCACCGAAGCGCCCCAGCGCCACCAACGCGGCACCGGTGGCACCGATCTCCGGGTTGCGTTGATGCGACACCGGCCGCGGTGCGAGCGCGGTCGCGAAGGCCTGCCGCCACCACACCGAGGCGGCCACCGCGCCACCGCCCAGCACCACGCCGACCGGTTTGTCGATGGTGGACTCCAGCACCCCGAGATCCTCGGCGACCAGCTCACACAACCCCTGCATCAGCCCGGCCAGGATGTCGACCGAGGTGGTGCTGAAGCTGAGACCGCGCAGCTCACCGCTGCCCGCCGGCGCCAGCCCGGGCGCCCGATCGCCACCGAAGCGGGGATCCGCCGGCCGGCCACCACCCGGGGGCACCAGCGCCAGCGCCGCGTCCAGCTCAGCGCCCCGAGGCAACCGCAGCTCCCGGTCCGCCCAGGCGAAGAGGTTGCCGCCGTTGGCGTACGCGGCCCCGGTCACCACGTGGTCGTGGTCGACGCGGTACCGCCACAACCGTTCGGGCAGGCGCGGCATCGGTTCGCCGGCCGGGATCCGCTGCATCAGCCGTACGGCCGCGGAGGTGCCCACGGTTACCGCGGCCCGGCTCGGGTCGACGCAGCCCGAGCCGACGTTCGACGCCCCTCCGTCGCCCACCGGCGGTGACCACCGGGCCTGCGCCAACTGCGGCCACCGACGGGCCAGGTCGACCCGGAGCCGGCCGTGCCAGTCCAGCTCGCCCAGCGGCGGCAGCTCCTCCGGTCGCGCCTCGGCCAGCGTCAGCGCCTCCTCGTCCCAGCGCAGGGTCCGCAGGTCCAGCAGACCGGTCCCGGAGGCCTGGGAGATCGACATGGGCGCCGAGTCGAGCAGCTCGCCCAGCACGTACTCGGGCAGACCCACGAACCGGGCGATCGGGGTGCCTGACTGCTCGCGCAACCAGGGCAACCGCATCGACCAGTACGAACGGTGCCACCAGCAGCCGGTGCGCTGGTGGAAGCCGTCCGGGTCGGCCGGCCCGGACGTGCGGCCGACGGGGGCGGGTCGGGTGTCCAGCCAGGTGACCACCGGGCCCAAAGGTGCGCCGTCGCGGTCCAGCGGGAGCACGGAGTGCCACTGGGCGGAGACCGCCACCAGGCCGACGTCGTGCAGGTGCCCCGACTCGGCCAGCTCGTCCAGGCACTCGACGAGGCTCGCCAGATAGTCCCGACCGGACAGCGTGCCGGTGCCGTCCTCGCCCATGGCAAGGGCGACCTTGCGGCGGGCCAGAGCGCCGGGCAGCGGCTGGGTGTCCGCGTCCAGCACCAGCCCGCGTACCGAGGAGGTGCCCAGGTCGAGCGCGAGAATGTTCATCGCCGGTCAAGTTACCCCGTGCCAGCCGGCCGACGGGCGCGTAGGGTGGATCACATGCTCGCGCAGTTGACCAGTTGGTGGCCCGCCGACCCGGCGGCCATCTCCCGCGCGTAGCTCCATCCACGCGGCCGCCATCGAGGCGGTCGCCGGATCTCCCGGCCGGAGGGCCGCCCGACGGCGGCACCCAGCCCGACGGAGACTCCGATGACCCACCTGACCGACCTGCTCGCCGCCGTCGCGCACGGCGTCGACCCCGGCCCCTTCGCGCTGCTGCGCCGCGAGGGGGCGGACGACCTGGACCTGTTCACCGGCCCGGTCGACACCGTCGATGAGCTCACCGACCTCCCGCTGCCGGCGGGCCCGCCCGGGGCGCGGACGCTGGCCCTGGTGCCGTACCGGCAGATCACCGAGCGCGGCTTCGCCTGCGTCGACGACGGCGCCCCGCTGGAGTTCCTCCAGGTCCGCGAGCACCAACGGATCACGCTGACCGACGCCCTCGCCGCGCTGCCCGACGAACCGGTGCGCACCACCGACGCCGGCTTCGACGTCAGCGACGCGGAGTACGCGCGGACCGTGCAGCGGGTGCTGTCCGAGGAGATCGGCCGCGGCGAGGGCGCGAACTTCGTCATCCACCGCGCCCTGCACGCCACCGTGCAGGGCCCGCCGCTGGCGGCCGCGCTGGCCGCGCTGCGCCGGCTGCTGATAGCCGAACGCGGCGCGTACTGGACGTTCGTGGTGCACACCGGCACCCGGACACTGGTCGGCGCCAGCCCGGAGCGGCACGTCAGCGTCGACGACGGGCTGGTGATGATGAACCCGATCAGCGGCACCTTCCGCTGCCCCGGTGGCGTCGCCGACCGGGCGGCCCTGCTGCGTTTCCTCGCCGATGAGAAGGAGACCGAGGAGCTGTACATGGTGCTCGACGAGGAGCTGAAGATGATGGCCACCGTCGCCGAGCACGGCGGACAGGTGATCGGGCCGTACCTGAAGGAGATGTCGCACCTGGCGCACACCGAGTACCTGCTCGCCGGGCGGGGCACCCGCGACGTGCGGGAGGTGCTGCGCGAGACGATGTTCGCCCCCACCGTCACGGGCAGCCCGATCGAGAACGCCTGCCGGGTGATCGCCCGGCACGAGCGCCGGGGCCGGGGCTACTACGGGGGCGTGCTGGCGCTGCTCGGCCACGACGACGCCGACCGGCAGACCCTCGATGCCCCGATCCTGATCCGGACCGCCGAGATCTCCCCCACCGGCCGACTGCGGGTGCCGGTCGGCGCGACCCTGGTCCGGCACTCGACGGCGGCCGGCGAGGTAGCCGAGACGCACGCCAAGGCCGCCGGGGTGCTGGCCGCGCTCGGCCTCGGGCCGGCGGCGGCCGTCGGCGACCGCGGGCCGGTCGCGCGGCTGGCCGACGACCCGGCGGTACGCGACGCGCTGGCCGCGCGCAACGCACCGCTGGCGCGGTTCTGGCTGGACCAGCGGTCACCGGACGCGCCCGGACTGCCCGGGCTGGTCGGCCGTCGGGTGTTGATCGTGGACGCCGAGGACACCTTCACCGGAATGCTGGCCCACCAACTGAGCGCGTTGGGTCTCGCGGTGACCACCCGCCCGTGGCACGCGAGCGGCCCGGTCGACGACTACGACCTGGTGGTTGCCGGTCCCGGGCCGGGCGACCCGGGCAGCGCGGACGAGCCGAAGATGCTGGCGCTGCGGAAGCTGCTGACCGGGCTGCTGGCCACCGGCCGTCCCACCCTCGCGGTCTGCCTCGGCCATCAGGTGCTGGCCGGGCTGCTGGGGCTGACGCTGCACCGCCGGGACGCGCCCTACCAGGGGTTGCAGCGGGAGGTGCCGCTGTTCGGCCGGACCCGCCGGGTCGGGTTCTACTCGACGTTCACCGCCCGGGCCGAGGTCGACCGGCTGGCCACCGCCTACGGGCCGGTGGAGCTGGCCCGGGACCCGGGTGACGGCGCCGTGCACGCCCTGCGGGGGCGCGGCTTCGCCGGGGTGCAGTTCCACGCGGAGTCGGTGCTCAGCCCGGACGGGCTCGCCGTGCTGAGTGAGCTGTTGACCGGGCTGCTGCCCGCGTCGCGTCCGGACGAGCTGTCCGCGACGCGCGGAGGCGCATAGTCGCCCTGGCCCGGGGGTAGGGCTGGGTGGACCGGTGGCGCGGACGGGCCGAGAGCCCCCGCCCGCGCCACCGGTCGCCCTCGTCTGTCAGCCGCTCAGCCGGCCAGGCCCGCCTTCAGCGCGGCGCCCAGCTGCACGGCGCGCCGGGCGGTGAGCGCGCAGGCCCCGAGCGCCACGGCGTCCGGGGCGATCTCCCCGTTGTTGCTGGTGTGCGAGGCGCCGTACGGGTTGCCGGCGATGAACTGGCTGGTGTCGGTGTAACCAGGGGTGACCACGACACCGCCCCAGTGGTAGAAGACGTTGAAGAGCGAGGTCAGCGTGGTTTCCTGCCCGCCGTGCGAGGTGCCGGTCGAGGTGAAGGCGGAGTAGACCTTGTTGACCAGCCCACCCTGGCTCCAGAGCGGGCCGGTGGTGTCGATGAACTGCTTCAGCTGGGCGGCGATCATGCCGTACCGGGTCGGCGCACCGAAGATCGCCACGTCGGCCCAGGTGAGGTCGTCGAGCATCGCCTCGGGCACGTCCTGGGTCTCCAGGTGGTGCGCCTGCCAGCCGGAGTTGGAGCGGATCGCCTCGTCCGGCGCCAACTCGCGCACCTTGCGCAGGCGCACGTCGGCGCCGGCGTCCCCGGCGGCCTCGCACACGGCCTGCGCCATCTGGTAGGTGGTGCCGGTGGCGCTGTAGTAGATCACCGCTACCTTGGTCTGGGCAGCCATCAGAGTGTCCCCTTCTCGTCTCGGATCAGCTCCCGCGACTACCCGCTGCGGACGTGCTCTAACGACAGCCCGAGGCGGTGCCGGCTACCGGTCCGCCGGCTCAAGTTTTCCGCAACTTCCCGGTCGTTCCGGCCCGACGCCGCACGCGGACCGCGATCCTGATGCCATCGGTGCCGGCGGGATCGAGCCGCCGCCCCGCACCGGGCACCTGAACGGGGGATCGCGCTCCGCCGGCAACGGCGCTGGCGTAGCGCGATCAGGGGACGATCACAGCGCCCGCGCCCCTGCCTCGCCCGCGCCTCGGCTCAGCGGACCAGGGTCGCCATCAGCCGGTCCAGCTCGGCCGCCGGGTCGACGGTGAGACCGGTGTGCACCGGCCCCGTCTGGATCATCGTGCTGCGCGGCGCGGCCAGCCAGTGGAACCGCTCACCGAGCCGCATCCGGGTCGCCGGCCCGTCACCGGAGCAGGTCCGGTCCCAGGAGTCGAGCACCGCGGCCACCGCCGGCAGGTCGACGTCGGGCGCCAGCGCGCGAACCCGGTCGGCGTCCAGGTGCGTTCGCGCGGCCAGGAAGTCGCGCTGCTGGCAGTAGAGCAACACCCCGACGTTGATCTGCTCGCCGCGCTCGATGCGGGGCACGAGCCGGATCAGCGCGTACTCGAAGGGTTGCCTCATGCCCCGCTCCCCGATGGCAGCCAGTCGGCCGTGCGGGCGACCCGGCGGGACAGGTGATCCAGGTACGCGCCGCGCGCCGCGTCGGCTGTCTCGAAGTCGGCGGCGGTCAACCACTCCCCCGGCACCAGGGCCAGCACCTCGGTGAGCAACTCCGGGGTGACCTGGGGAGCCAGCTCGGCGTCGGCCTCGGCCAGCCGCGACGCGTACGGCGCCAGCACGTGATCCTCCGCGCGGTAGGCCCGGTGCACAGCGGCCCCGGCGCGCGGCCAGTTGTGGTGGAAGTACAGCGAGGCGCCGTGGTCGATCAGCCACAGCTCCCGGTGCCAGACGAGCAGGTTCGGGTTACGCCAACTCCGGTCGACGTTCTCCACGTACGCGTCGAACCAGAGCACCCGGGAGGCCAGCGCCGGGTCGACGGGGTGCGCCACCGGGTCGAAGCCCAGCGCCCCGGGCAGGAAGTCCATCCCGAGGTTGGCGCCGCCGCTGTTGCGCAGCAGCTCCTGCACCTCCTGGTCGGGCTCGGCCCGCCCGATCACCGGGTCGATGTCGAGGACCACCAACGGCGGCACCCGCAACCCCAGCCGACGCGCCAGCTCACCGCAGATCACCTCGGCGATCAGCGCCTTGGGCCCCTGCCCGGCGCCTCGGAACTTCGCCACGTAGGTGCCCAGGTCGTCGGCCTCCACCACGCCCGGCAGCGACCCACCCTCGCGCAGCGGGGTGACGTAACGGATCGCGGTGACCTGGCGGAGCACGCCGCCCACCCTACTGTGGCCGGCCGGGACGGGTGGCGGGCCCGCCCAGACCGGCACGCGCGGCTTAGTCGATCTTGTCGCGCAGCTTGTCGACCTGGGTCTGCAGGCGGTCCACCGCGTTCTCGTTGTTGACGAACGTGGTGATGCCCGCGGCCAGACCGAGCCCGATCAGCACGGCCAGGATGCTGAGCACCAGGCCGCCGATCGACACGCCACGACCGGTGACCCCGGGTCGGCGCGCCATCTTGAGGCCGACGATGCCGAGGATGATCCCGATGATGCCGAGCACCAACCCCAGCCAGGCGAGGATCGCCGTCAACACGCTGAACAGCCCGGCCACTCCGAACACCAGGGCGAAGGTCGCCGCGGCGCTCGTCTTCGCGCGGGCGTCCCCCCGATGTCCGCGGGACCCGGCCGTTACGCCGGCGCCTCGCGCCGGCTCGCTTGCGGCAGTCATGACGCTCCCTTCCGCACGCGCGACGCGCGCACTTCCGGCCGCCGCATCCCCCGTGCGCGGCCCGTTATGCCCCGTCGATCCGGTGCTCTTCCGGTGCGGGCAGGCGTTGCTGGTGCCAGGGATCTCCGGAGGCGCCGGCGGTGAGGTGTCGTTCGTAGCTGGCCACCTTGACGTTGATGAGGTCGAGGCAGTCGCGCAGCTGCGCGAACTGCTCGGTGATGTAGCGCTGGTGTGCGCGGAGCAGTTCGAGCCGTTCGGCCTCGTTGCCGCTGCCCGCGCGAACGAGCTGGGCCAGGCGGCTGATCGTCGTGAGCGGCATTCCGGAGGCCCGGAACTTGACGCAGTTCGCCAGCCACTCGACGTCCCAGGCGCTGTAGACGCGCCTGCCCGACCCGTCACGCCGCACCTCGCTGGCCAGCAGACCCTCACGCTCGTAGAGCCGCAGGGTGTGCACACTCAATCCGGTGCGCTGCGCCACCTGCCCGATGCTCAGGCCCCTGTCCGCCATGGCGTCGACGGTAACCCGTTGACCTAGACCTCGGTCTAGCATCTAGCGTCCGCGGCATGACCAGCGACACGACCCACACCACGTTCGGTGCCCACAGCACGACCGGAGACGTCCTCACCGGAATCGACCTCACCGGCAAGACCGCAGTCGTCACGGGCGGCTACTCCGGCCTCGGTCTCGCCACGACCCTCGCGCTCACCCAGGCCGGGGCTCGGGTCGTCGTCCCAGCTCTCCGACCGGACGTGGCGCAGCGGGCGCTCGCCGACGCGGCCGGAGTCGAGATCGAGGTCGACCAGTTCGATCTCGCCGACCTCGCCTCCGTCCGCGCGTTCACCGAACGATTCCTCAGCAGCCATCCCGCCCTCGACATCCTGATCGCGAGTGCCGGCGTCATGGCCTGCCCGGAGACACGGGTGGGACCCGGCTGGGAAGCGCAGTTCGCGATCAACCACCTCGGCCACTACGCGCTGGCGAACCTGCTGTGGCCCGCGCTCATCGCTGCCGGCACGGCTCGTGTCGTCGCGGTCGCCTCCGGGCGCGACCCGGCGTGGCGAATCCGGTGGGACGACGTGCAGTTCGAGCGCGGCTACGACAAGTGGGAGGCCTACACCCAGTCCAAACTCGCGAACGTCCTGTTCGCCCGACACCTTGACCTGCTCGGCAGACCGCACGGCGTCCAGGCCTTCTCCGTCAACCCTGGCTGGATCCGCACCCCTCTGCAACGACACCTCGCCATCGAGGAGATGGTCAGCGCGGGCTGGATCGACGCGGACGGGAACTCCGCTCCGGGTCTGTTCAAGACCGTCGAGCAGGGCGCGGCCACCCAGGTCTGGGCCGCCACGTCACCTCAACTCGACGCGAACGGCGGCGACTACTGCGTGGACTGCCGCCACACCGACGGCAGCCCCACGGACGGCAGCGCGGCAGCCCGCCTCTGGGCTCTGTCGGCGGACCTGACCGGCCTCGACCTCATCAACTGAGCCCTCGCGTAACGGCCGGGGTGCCCTGGCGATGCGGTCGGCTCCTAAACTGGGTCTTCTCCTCGGGAAGGGCTGCCGATGCCTGTCGACCTCAGCGCGGCCGACGCGTTGGCGCTGCGGATGACCAGCCTGCTGCTGCGCCCACATCCGAGCACCCGGCCCGGCACCGTCGCCGAGGTGGTCGAGTGGTTCGGCGCGATGCAGGCACAGGACCTGGCCAGCGGGCTGTGGTCGCTGGGCGCCCGGCTACCCGGTCACCGCATGACCGACGTGCAGGCGGCGTTGGAGCGGCGCGAGGCGCTGCGCACCTGGCCGATGCGGGGCACCGTGCACCTCGTTCCGCCCGCCGACGCCCGCTGGATGCTGGAGCTGACCGGCGTACGATCCCTGGCCGGCGTGGCGACCCGGCGGGCGCAGCTCGGGCTCACCGAGGCCGACGCCGACCGGGCGGCGGAGGTGCTCGGCGCCGCGTTGGCCGGCGGCGGTCGACTCACCCGCGCTCAGTGCCTGGCCACCCTGCGAGAGGCCGGCCTGGGCACCGACGGGCAACGTGGCTACCACCTGCTGTGGTATGCCAGCGTTCGCGGCGTGACCTGCGTGGCGCCGAACGTCGGCACCGAACAGACCTTCGCCCTGCTCGACGAGTGGGCACCCACGTCCCACCCGCTGGAGCGGGACGAGGCGCTGGCCCTGCTCGCCCACCGCTACGTTCGCGGGCACGGCCCGGTCACCGACCGCGAGTTCGCCGGGTGGAGCGGCCTGACCCTGACCGACGCCCGGCGCGGCCTGGCCGCCGCCGACGAGGCGCTGAGCACGGTACGCGTCGACGGCACACCGATGTACGTCGACGCGGCCCTGGCCGACGCGCCACGCACCGCCCCGGACGACGTGTTGGCGCTGCCCGGCTTCGACGAGTACCTGCTCGGCTTCCGGGACCGCACGTTGATGCTCGACCCCGCCCACCAGGCGGCCGTCGTGCCGGGCAACAACGGCATCTTCCAGGCCACCGTGGTCCGCGCCGGTCGGGTGGTGGGCGTGTGGAAGCGCAAGGTCGGCCGCACCGCGGTCACCGTGACGATCCAGCCGCTCACGACGCTCGACATCGCCGCGCGGGCCCGGGTGGAGCAGGCGCTCGTGCGCTACGCCGACTTCCTCGGGCTGCCGGCCCGCTTCGACTGGCTGACCTGAGACCCGGCGGCGTCACTGCTTCGGCGGCGCCGGGTCGGCCGGTCGTGGGCGTGCGGCGCTGAGCAGGTCGACGATTCGGGCCACCCGGGGGTCCGCCCGGATCTGCGCCACGCTGGCCGGCAACGGCAGCCGCCAGTTCGGATACTCGTCCACAGTGCCCGGCATGTTGGGTTGGCGAACCTCGCCCAGCACGTCGTAGAGGGAGACGCCGAGCAGCCGGGTCGGGCTCGCCGCGAGGGCGGCGTGCATCGCCACCACCACCTCGCCGTCGTCGGGCGTCTTGGCCGGTTCAGCCGACTCAGACCCCGGCACCGGCGCGGGCAGCAGGTTCTCGGCAGCCAGCATCGTGAGAAGCCGGTCCCGGTCGGCGGCGGCGCGGGCCCGCTCCACCGCCACGTCGGTGCCGAGCAGCTTCAACTCGTCGCGCACCCGCACGTGCTCACCGGTCAGGAAGCCCGGCGCGGTCGGCAGGTCGTGGGTGGAGATCGTGGCGAGAGCGTTGCGCGGCCACCGGGCCGGCGGGACGAAGTCACCGGCCTCGTCGCGTGCGAACCACAGCACTGTCGAGCCGAGCATGTTGCGCCCCCGCAACCCTCGGGTCACCGCCGGTTGGACCGTGCCGAGATCCTCACCGACCACCACCGCGCCGGCCCGGTGCGCCTCCAACGCGAGGATGCCCAGCATCGCCTCGGCGTCGTAGCGCACGTAGGTGCCTTCGGCCGCGCCGCCGCCCGGCGGCACCCACCACAGTCGCCACAGGCCGGCGACGTGGTCGACCCGCAGGCCACCCGCGTGCCGCAGGACGCGGCGCAGCATGTCCCGGTACGCGGCGTACCCGGTGGCGGCGAGCCGGTCCGGGCGCCACGCGGCGAGCCCCCAGTCCTGGCCGAGCTGGTTGAAGTCGTCCGGTGGCGCGCCGACCCGCACGCCCTGGGCCAGCACGTCGGCGAGCTGCCACCCGTCCGCACCGCCCGGGTCGATGCCCACGGCCAGGTCGTGCACGACACCGACCGGCATCCCCGCCGAGCGGGCCGCCGCCGTGACGGCGTCGAGCTGCTCGTCGCAGAGGTGTTGCAGCCAGGCGTGGAAGGCGACCCGGTCGGCGAGACGCCGACGCTGCTCCGCGACCGCCGGGCCGTCCGGGTGGTGCAGCTCCGCCGGCCAGGCACGCCAGTCGTTGCCGTGCCGCTCGGCGAGCGCGCACCAGGTGGCGAAGCTGGTCAGCGCCGGGTCCGCGGCAAGATCCACCGGCTGGGCGTACGGATGCAGCAACTCCAGGGCGCGCCGCTTGGCGGCCCACACCTCGTCGTAGTCGATCAGCGGCCCCCGATCGGGACGCAACGCGTCGACCACCGCACGGGTCGCCGGGTCCGCCGTCCGGTACGCGGCGGTGTCGCTGACCCGCAGGTAGAGCGGATTGACGAAGCGTCGACTGGCGGGCGAATACGGTGAGGTGGCCACCGGGTGCGCCGGCCCGACCGCGTGCAGCGGGTTGAGCAGCACCAGCCCCGCCCCGTTGGCACCGGCCCACCCGGTGAACTCGGCGAGGTCACCGAGGTCGCCCATGCCCCAGGAACGCTCCGAGGCGAGCGCGTAGAGCTGGAGCATCCACCCCCAGCTCGACGGCGGCACCGGCAGCCGGCGCGGCACCACCACCACTGTCACCTCACGGTCGGCGCAGGCCAGCCGGTGCCACCCCAGCGGCAGGTCCGCCGGCAGTTCGCCGTCGACCGCGCGGCGGCCACCGTCCTCCAGGGTCACCACCCCCGGGCCGGGCAGCGCCCGGCCGCGACCGTGGGTGAGCACGACCGTCTCCGGCAGGGCGCTCCGGTCGATCGCACGGGCGGCGGTGAGCGCGTCGGCGATCGCCGACGGGCTGGTGGCGTCCACGCCGAGCAGCCCCAGCACACCCACCACGGTTTCCGGTGCGACCTCGACGCGGCGGTGCCGCCAATCCTCGTACCAGGTGGAAACACCGTGTGCGTTGGCCAGCGCGGCCAATCGTCGGTTCATCCGTCCCCCGCTTCACGACGCGACCTGCGACCACCTTGCCACGCCCGCCCGAACACCGCAGCGCCCCGCCGCCCCACCCGCGCCGATCTTGCAGTTCCTGTTCCGACACGAGGGGCATTCCGCCTATGTCGACAACCGAAACTGCAAGATCGGCGCGATCTGGCTGGCAGTCAGTCGGCGAGCGCGCCGGCGGCCCGCCCCTCGTGCAGGGTCAGGTTGCGGCCGTTGGCCGGGTCGAACAGGTGAATCTTCTCCAGGTTGAACCAGACCCGCCGCGTTTGTCCCTCGGCGACCGGGGACTCGGCGGACAACCGGGTCACCAGGTTGCCGCCGGCGCCGGCGAAGTCGGCGGCGCCCGCGTCGGCGGCCAGCTCCTCCAACTCGGCGGCGCTGGCCTTCTCACCCTCGACGGTGAAGTACACGTACTTGTCCGAGCCCATCGACTCGACGATGTCCACCGGCGCCTCGAACTCGATGCCCCGCCGACGGGTGTCGTCGTCCACCAGTTCGGCGTCCTCGAAGTGCTCCGGCCGGATGCCGAGGATCAGCTCACGGGGCGCGTCAGCCGCCTCCAGCTCCCGGCGGACCCGGTCACCGAGCGGCACCTTGCCCAGGGCGGTGTGCAGTTCGCCGTCCTGCACGGCGGCGTGCAGGAAGTTCATCGACGGCGAGCCGATGAAGCCGGCCACGAAGAGGTTCTTCGGGTGGTCGTACAGCTCCTGGGGCGGCCCGACCTGCTGCACCGCGCCCCCGCGCATGATCACCACACGGTCGCCGAGGGTCATCGCCTCGGTCTGGTCGTGGGTGACGTAGACGGTGGTGGTGCCGAGCTGCTTCTGCAGGCGGGACACCACAGTGCGCATCTGCACCCGCAGCTTGGCATCGAGGTTGGACAACGGCTCGTCCATCAGGAACGCCTTCGGCTGGCGGACGATCGCCCGGCCCATCGCCACCCGCTGGCGCTGGCCGCCGGAGAGGTTGGCCGGCTTGCGGTCCAGCAGCGAGGTCAGCTCCAGCACCTTCGCCGCCTCGTCGACCTTGCGGTCGATGGTCCCCTTGTCGAGCTTCGCCAGCCGCAACGGAAACGCCATGTTCTCCCGCACGGTCATGTTCGGGTACAGCGCGTACGACTGGAACACCATGGCGATGTCCCGGTCCCGGGGGGCCTTGTCGTTGACCCGCTGCCCGGCGATGCGCAGTTCACCGGAGCTGATGTCCTCCAGCCCGGCGATCATGTTGAGGGTGGTGGACTTACCGCAGCCCGAGGGCCCGACCAGGATCACGAACTCGCCGTCGGCGATCTCCAGGTCGACGTCCTGCACGGCGACGGTCCCGTCCGGGAAGCTCTTGCTCACCTTGTCCAGCACGATGTCAGCCATGACTACCCACCTATCCCTTTACCGCGCCGGAGGTCAGACCGGACACGATGCGACGCTGGAAGAAGAGAACGAACAGGATGATCGGAACGGTGATCACCACCGCGGCGGCGCAGATCGCCCCGGTGGGGTCCTCGAACTGCGACGCGCCGGTGAAGAACGACAACGCGGCCGGCACCGTGCGGGACCGCTCGGTCGAGGTCAGCGAGATCGCGAACAGGAAGTCGTTCCAGCAGAAGATGAAGACCAGGATCGCCGTGGTGAACAGCCCGGGCGCGGCCAGTGGCGCGATCACCCGCCGGAACGCCTGGCCCTGGGTGGCGCCGTCCATCTTCGCGGCCTTCTCCAGGTCCCACGGGATCTGCTTGAAGAACGCCGACAGCGTGTAGATCGCCAGCGGCAACGCGAAGGTGATGTACGGCAGGATCAGCCCGAGCCAGGTGTCGAAGATCTTGAGCTGACGCTCGATCTCGAACAGCGGCGACACCAGTGACACCTGCGGGAACATCGCGATCAGCAGGGAGACGCCGACCAGCAGCTTCTTACCGGGGAAGTCCAGCCGGCTGATCGCGTACGCGGCCATCGCACCGAGCACCACCGCGACCAGCGTGGCGATCAGCGCGACGCCGATCGAGTTGACCAGCGCCCGAACGAACTGGTCGGTGTCGAAGATGGTCCGGTAGTTGTCCAGCGTCCACTCCCGGGGGATGAAGTTCCCGTCGGTGAGGGTGGCCGGTGTCTTGAACGACAGCGACGCGATCCACAGCACCGGGACCAGCGCGAAGACGACCACGAGGACGTCGAGCAGACCCCAGCGCAGCTTTGCCCTGGTAGTGGTTTCGACAGCCATGTCAGCGCCTCTCTCCGTCGTCGCTGCCCGGAGCAGCGGTGCCGAACAGCTTCACGAAGACGAAGGCGATGATCGCCACGGTGATGAAGATCAGCACCGACATCGTCGAACCGATACCGAGATTGAGACCCCGGATCAGGTTGTTGTAGGCGAGCATCGACACCGACGACGTCTCGTTGCCTCCGGCGGTCAACACGAAAATGTTGTCGAAGACCCGGAACGCGTCCAGGGTGCGGAACAGCAACGCGACCAGGATCGCCGGCTTCATCACCGGCAGCATCACCTTGGTGAACTTCTGCCAGGCGGTCGCGCCGTCGGTGGAGGCCGCCTTGAGCAGGTCCTCCGGGACCAGGGCCAGCCCGGCCATCAGCAGCAGCGCCATGAACGGGGTGGTCTTCCAGATCTCCGCCAGCATGATGATCGCCAGGGAGCTGGCCCGTTCGGTGAGCGGCGCGCCGTCGCTGAACAGGTCGGCCAGGTAGCCGGTGCCGGGCGTCCAGGCGTACCGCCAGGAGAACGCGGCGACGACTGTGACGATCCCGTACGGGATCAGCGCCGAGGTCCGGACCAGGCCGCGGCCGACCAGGGTGCGGTGCATGATGATCGCCAGGCCCATGCCGAGCACCAGCTCGACGGCGACGGTGACCACCGTGATCAGCATGGTCACCCCGAACGCGGTCCACCAGAACTCGTTGGTGAGCACGGTGACGTAGTTCTCCAGCCCGATGAACTCACGCTGGTCGGGGAAGCGCAGGTCGAAGCGCTGCAAAGACAGCCAGACCGAGTAGATGATCGGGTACGCGGTCACCAGGATCATGACCAGCGCGGCCGGCGCGCAGAGCAGCAGACCGAGCCGGCGTTCGGCCTTCTTGTTCTCACTCAACGGGGCCTTGCGACGGCCACCACGCTGGGTGGGCACTGTGGCGCGCTGGCTGGTGGATTCGCTGGTCTCGTCGGCGGCGACATCGGCGCCGGTCGGCGTGGCGTTGATACTCACGGCAGGACCCCCTTGGACTGGAGGGCGTCGGCGATGGCGCCGCGCAGCTCGTCGGCGGTCTGCTGCGGACGGATCCCGGACGGCGGCGACAGGATCGCCGACATCACTGTGGAGATGCTCTGGTAGGCGGGGGTCAGCGGCCGCGTCGCCGGCTCCTTCAGCTCCTCCAGGATGGTGTCCTTCATCGGGTACGCCTCGGTCATCTCCGGGTCGTCGAAGACTGCCTCGATGGTCGGCGGCACACCGTCGTTGATGGCGGAGAACTTCTGGTGCTCGGCGCTACGGATGCACCGGGCCGCCTCGAAGGACTGCTCCGGGTGCTTGGAGTAGGAGCTGACCGCCAGGTTGACCCCACCGATGGTGACCTTGCTGGGGGTGCCCTCGTCGATGCCCGGAATCCGAGCCCAGCCGACCTGCTTGGCCAGCTCCGGGTTCGCCTCCTGAAGGGCCGGGTAGACGAACGGCCAGTTCACCTGGAACGCGCCGGAGCCGGACTGGAACTCCAGCCGAACCGGGTCCTCGGTGGCGTTGGTGAACGACGGCGAGGTCACGCCCGACGTGGCGAACTTCTTCAGCTGCTCCAACGCCCGGACCGTGCCCTCGTCCATCACGGCCTGCGTACCGTCGTCGTTGAGGATCTTCCCGCCGGCGCTCTCGGCCAGAGTGTTGTAGAGGACGACCAGACCCTCGTACTGCGCGCCCATGGTGAGCACCTGGTACGGCTTGCCCTGGTCCTTGAGCTGCTGGGCCGCGCTGATCATCTGGTCCCAGGTGGTCGGCGGCTGCGGCACCAGGTCCTTGCGGTACCAGAGCAACTGGACGTTGGTGTTCTTCGGCGCCGCGTACAACTTGTCCTCGTACCGGGCGGTGTCCAACGGCCCGGCGAGGGTGCCCTGCTCGACCTCGGCCTTGTCCTGGCCGGTCCACTCGCGGATCCAGTCGGCGCTGGCGAACTCCTGGGTCCAGGTGACGTCCAACCCGAGCAGGTCCATCCCGCTGTCCTCGGCGGCCAGCCGGCGCACCATCTGCACCCGCTGGTCGTCGGCCTGCCGGGGCAGCACCCGGTAGGCGATCTCGTACCGTCCCTGGGCCTGCGCGTTGCAGTCGTCGACGACCTTCTGCAGGTTCTGCTCGGGCGGGTAGTACAGGTTGATCGTCGGTGGGCCGCCAGCGTCGTCCGCGCCGCACGCGGCCAGCGGCGCGACGAGTGCCAGCGCGGCAGCCGCCGCGCCCAGCCGAACAACCGGCCGGCGTCGGTGTCGAGCCGTTTCGGGGTCCGTCATCGCCCTCCCCCTCTCCTCGGCGAAAGACCGGGGAGGGCGTCCGTGCCCCGGCGCACGGCGAGCCGATTCCGAGTCGGCAAGCTGCGGAAACACCGGCCCAGATGCTCTGTAGCGGCTACTCTGCCCCACCCGTGAAGCCGCGAAACCTGACTGTCACGGCGAGCGTGCGCGCAGCGACCGGCCGCCTGGATCGGGTCGACGGCTTTCGAACTCCGGTATATCGTGACGCCAAGTAGTGAGCTATTATGTGCGGCATGGTAGTGGCAGAGGGTCAGCCGACCTATGACAACGAGCGGCAGACCCAACTCTTGCGGGGCGCCCTGGACATGTGCCTGCTGGCGCTGCTGGCACGCGAGCCCGCGCACGGCTACGAGCTGGTTCGGCGGATGGAGACAGCCGGCTTTGGCGCAATCAGCTACGGCACGATCTATCCACTGCTGACCCGGATGCGCCGACTCGGCCTGGTCGCTCACGAACAGCAGGTCAGCCCGACCGGCCCGCCCCGAAAGGTCTACGCGCTGACCAGGTCCGGCCGGATCCACCTGGACGCCTGGCAGAAGCAGTGGCACCGGTTCGCCGACACCGTTGGCGCCGTTCTCGACCCGCTCGACCACAGCCCCAAGAGGAGTTGACCATGGACACCATCGACGGCCTTCTGGGCGAAGCCGACCAGGCGTGGCGCGGGTACGGGGTCGGCTCGGCCGATCGGGCGGCACTCGCTGCGGACCTGCGCCTCGACCTGCGGGCCGCGGCTGCCGACGGGGGCGATCCTGTGCAGCTGCTCGGCGGTGACGTGGCCGGCTTCGCGCGGCGGCTCGCCGACGAGGCTGGCGTCCGACGAGTGCGCAGCGACTACAGCCGCATTCTCGGCACCGCACTGATCGGCGCGATGCTCGGTGCGGTGCTCGGCTACGGCCTCCTGATGGCGATCTACCCGGTATTCGTCAACCTTGTCGACATCCCCCGCTCGATCGAGGTACCGATCCAGCTCGCCGTCGCCGTCTACTACGGCGTACCGGGCGCCGTGGTCACCGTGGGAGCGGTCATCGCGGTGCGGACCCGGCTTCGCGAGCTGCCCAGGATCCGGCGGACGGCTCGGATGATGACCGTCCTCGTGCCGGCGGCCGGCATCATCATTACGCCGATCACCGTCGGCTTCGCCTGGTCCACCGGCTACAGCACGGCGCCGCCGGTGGTGGTCGCGGAGATCGCCATGGTCCTGGCCGCGCTCGCCGGTGCCACGGTGCTGGCGCGTCGCCTGTCGCTCCGCGAGCATCGGGTCGTCTCCGACGCCCCTCACACAGTCAAACCCGCCTGACGGTCGAAGACGAGCAATCCCGAACTGGAGATCTTGGACAGTTTCCGTTCCGCCCGAACGGAAACTGTCCAAGATCTACGAAGTCATGCGCATGCTGACCCCACAGTGGGCCCGGCTGGAAGGCGTTCGAAGCGGCACTGGGCCCACCGGTCCGCCCGGACCAGGCATGCTGGAACCATGATCGCGCGCTTCAAGGACCTCTGTCTGGACGCCAACGACCCGCTCGCACTCGGCGCCTTCTGGGCCCGGATGCTCGACGGCGACGTGGCCGATGCCGGTGACGACGACACCCGGGTGGACCCCCGCTCGGCGCGCTCGAACGCCGAGTCCATCTGGGTGAACAAGGTGCCCGAGCCTCGGGTCGGCAAGACCCGCGTACACCTGGATCTGCGGTTGGCCAGCGCGGACCCGGCGGCGCTGCTCGCGGACGGCGCCCGGCTGGTTCGCGAACCGGCCGGAGAGGAGACCTGGTGGGTGCTCGACGACCCGGAGGGCAACGAGTTCTGCGCGTTCCCCGCCCGGGAGGGCACCCGACCGGGCCCGTTCGAGCTGGTCGTGGACTCGACCGACCCGGCGGCGCAGGCGACCTGGTGGGCCGGGGTGGTCGGCGGCACCATCGAGCACGAGTCGAGCACCTCGTCGGTGGTCGGCGCGGCCGGGTTTCCGTGGGAGTACTGGGTGTTCGTCGGGGTGCCCGAGCCCAAGACGGTCAAGAACCGCCTGCACTGGGACGTCGACCTGGTCGACCCGGAGCCGACCGCGCTGCTCGACGCGGGCGCGACCCTGCTGCACGAGCCGAGCGCCCAAAGCCGATGGTGGGTGCTGGCCGACCCCGAGGGCAACGAGTTCTGCGCCTTCGCACCACGCCCCACCGGGTGAACGACCGACTACCGAGCGCGGGCGCCGTCGGCTAGCGTTTTCCTAGCGCCGTAGCCGGCGCGTTCGCCGCCGCCGTCGACACGCCTCCGGCCGACCCATGCCTGCCCGATCGGTTGGTAATCGCGGGAACATCCCACCGCCGCTCCCCCGGTTCGGCAGGATCGTCCCAACGAGGAGGTGCCGTCGTGCAGGACACCCGCGCTCTCGCCCTGACGTTCGAGGTGAGCGGCCTGCCACCGGTCAAGACCGAAGCGTTGTCCATCTTCGCCGCCGGGCACCGGCAGGCGACGAGGGTCCGCACCCTGCTCCAGGCCGCCCTCGCCGCGGCCCAGCGCACCGGCTGGACGCCGTTGCCCGGGCCGATCGAGGTGGACCTGGTGTTGCGCTGCCCGCCCGGGCACCGCACTTCCGACGCCAGCACCCTGCTCGGCGGCGTCTGCGCGGTGTTGCAAGACAAGAAGCGGGTGTCGAGCATCGGCCTCGCCCACCTCGGCGTGCTGGTGGACGTCGCCCTCTACGACGACGACCGGCAGATCCGCCGGCTGTCGTACCACGAGGAACCGGCGGAGGAATTCTCGTACCAGGTGCGGGTCGCCGCCGTACCGACCGGGGTTTGACCGACGTCCGCGGTGGGGTATCGCGGACGCCGACGAAGGGAGCACCGATGTCGGAGCCACATGTCACGCTCGACCCCCGCGGGCTCGATCCTGTGCAGCAGAAGCTGCGCGGCCCGCTGGAAGAGCAGCTGACCTCGGCGCTTCAGGCCGCCACCGACCGGGTCCGCGCCGGCTACGCCGGCGAACCGGTCGAGCAGGTCTGCCAGCGACTGTTGGAGGAGACCCGCTCCGGGTTGCATCCCGACATCGCTGCCGGGTTCAACCCGGACATGGACGAGTTCTGCCGGGTGGCGGTGTCGATCGTCCGACGCGAGGGCTGAGCCGCGACGCTTCTCAGTATCGGCTCAGCTGGGCGTACGGGCTGAGCACGATGCGTGGTGACAGCGCCGGGTCCAGCCAGTTGAGCACGTCGACCAGGTGACCGTGGGCGAGGGAGACGCAACCAGCGGTGGCGTTGCCGGCGCTGGTGCTGAACTGGTGCAGGAAGATCCCGCTGCCCGCGTTCGGCACCGGCTTCGGCACGTTCGGCGGCATGTTGTAGGTGATCACCGCGAAGTGCGTGTACGCGGGGACCTCCTTCCACAGTGCCTCGCTGGCCCCGCCCGGGTTGCTCGCACTCTGCTGGAACGTGTTGTAGCGCGCGGACGACGGATTCTCGTTCCACCAGTCACCGCTGACCAGCCGGTGGTAGGGGTATAGCACGCCCGGGTTGGCGGCGATGCCGTACATGGTCGGGCCGATCGAGTAGACGCCGGTCGGCGTGGTCGGCACACCCTCCACGTGGTTGTCGCTGAAGCCCTTCGAGCCGATCCGGGCGGGCAACGACGCCGAGGCCGGCTGCCAGCCGTTCCGGACCCGCACGTACGCCTCCAGCGTGGCGTAGGTGGTGGTGTAGCTGCTGGCGCCGACGATGATCACCTGCTTCGTCTCCGCCGGCAGCGTGGTCAGCGCGCTGGCCCGGTTCGATAGCTGCGGCACCGTCCAGGGTCGCTGCGCCGGGGGCGTGCCCCAGCCCGGCCGCAGCGGCCGGTCCGCCGCGAGTGCGGGCGCGGCCGGAGTGAGCACGGCCGGGGCGGCCAGACCCGCCGCCGCGCCGAGTAGGAGAGATCTGCGCTTCATGCCGCCATCCTGACAGTCGAACCGGCGCGCGGTCTGCCCCGCTCCGCACTGTCGAACGATTCGCGGGCCGGGTCAGGACCGGGTCCGCAACTACCCGGCCCTGACCCTCGGCCATCCGGCAGGGAAGCGGACAGCTCCGGCACCCCGCGGCGCGGGCGTGGCACGACGCCACGCGCCGCAACGGGGTGAGCCGGCCACTTCGCACTCAGCTCCACGGTGCTCACCCGCCGAACGCCGACGCGCCCCGACACACCCCGAAGGGCCGTGAGCGCCGGACCAGGCTAGGCGGGCTCCGACCGGCCGGACAAGCCGCTCCGGACGACCGGCGGCAGGACTGACCCCAAGATGAAAATCGGGCAGGTCGGCGTAACGCGACCATGATCGCCGACGCTGTTTGGCTCCGACGGTCAGAAGTGGCGCAGCAGGTCACGGAACGCGGCGAGCCGCAGCACCCCGCCGTCGGTCGGGTCCAGCTCGTCGTCCTCCAGCACCCAGGTGTTCGCGTTCGGAATGAACACCGCGTTCAACCCGGCGGCCCGCGCCGGCAGGATGTCGGACTTCGGGGAGTTGCCGATCATCCACGCGCCGTCCGGCGGGAAGCCGTGCTCCCGAGTGAGCCACCGGTACGTGTCGACGTTCTTCTCGGCGACGATGTGCGCGGCCCCGAAGTGGTGCAGCAGGCCGCAGGCGTCCAGCTTGCGCTGCTGCTCCTCCTGGTCGCCCTTGGTGAGCAGCAGCAACTCGTGCCGGCCGGCCAGCTCGTCGAGCGCGTCGGCCACCCCGGGCATCAGCTCCACCTGGTGCTCGACGAGGGCCACCGCCAGCCGGTCGATCTCCTGACGTTCGGAGTCGGTGGCCGGCCGCTCGCGCAGCCGCTCCAGGCACTCCGCCAGGCTGCGCATGAAGACCTCGCTGCCGTACCCGTGCGCCACCGCGTTGGCCCGCTCGATGTCGTCGAGGACGACCCGCAGCTCGGCCCGGTCCAGGGTGGGGTGGTCCAGCCAGCCCAGGAAGTCGTCGATCACCCGCTCGAAGACGACGTTGTTCTCCCACAAAGTGTCGTCCGCGTCGAAGATCAATACCTGTGCCTGTCGTCGCGCCGCCACGCCGACCGTCATGCCAAACCCTCCCCGTGCCACCGCCCCCAAGGCCGAGAGACAGGATAGGCGGGAGATCGATTTGAGATCTTCCGGATTTTCGTGAACCGTTCCGGCGCGGCCGTCGTCCTGCGGAGGCGACATCCATGATGATTCCCGCCCAGGTTCGGGACGGCTCTCGAGGAGTACGGCATGGTCACCATGAAGTGGGTCACCGGCGCGGCGATGCTGGCCTGCACCAGCGCGCTGGTGGCGTGCCAGAGCGGTGCGGACAAGGCGGCGGGCACGACGACGCCGTCGGGTGCTGTGACAGGCACGCCGACGCCGACGGAAGCGGCACCGGCCACGTCATCGGCAGCGGCGGCCGGCCCACTGCTGTCCGGCAAGCGCGAGGTCACGATCACCCGGGTGCAGGGTTCCGGGGAGGCGCTGGAGATCAGCGGGCGGCTCGAGGAGGGCGGCGACACTGGCGGTCGCACCCTGTTCGTGCCGACGCCGATCGGCGGCGACCGGTACGTGATCAGGGCATTCGGCGTGAAGGACGGCCACCCCGCCAACGACGACCCGTCCTGCTGGCAGGTGAACGGCCTGGATATCGAGCCTGAACTGACCATCGGGGCCGTCGTCTGCGACCCGGACGACCCGATCCAGCGGTTCACCATCATCGCCAAGGGCGACGGCACGTACGCGATCGGCAGCGAGAACCGGTTCCTCCAGCACCTCCCCGGCAACGGCCTGATCCTCAAGGAGTTGGGCAACGCCAAGCTGAACACCACATTCCGGTTCACCGACGAGGGTCCGGCCGACCGCAAGCCCATCAACTGACCACGATCGAGGGGCGTCGGCGGCGGCCTGGTCAGGGCCACCGCAGCAGCCGTTGCGCGATCAACGCTTCGCGGTCCTCCTGCCCCTCCGGTCGCAGCCGGCCACCCCGGGTGAGCATCACCACGCCGTGCAGCAGGCTCCAACCCACCTCGGCGAGGGTGTCCGGGTCCCGGCCCTCGGCGAGCGGGGTGAGGGCCGCCCGCAGCTCGGCGAAGACCGCCCGCGGCGCGGCCGGCACGCCATCCACGCCGAGGGCCAGGTCGGGGGTCAGCGCGAGCATCGCGTCATAGACCTCGGGGTTCGTGTACGCGAAGTCGAGGTACGCGGTCGCGACCGCCGGCCAGACCCCCTCGGGGCTGCCGGAGGTCTCCGCGTGCGCCTCGGCGAGATCGGCGGCCAGATCGGCGAAGGCGCACACCGCGACGGCGGCGATCAGCGCCTCCAGATCGGCGAAGTGCCGATAGATGTCGCCCATGTCGATCTCGGTTCGTTCGGCGAGCCGTCGGGTGGTCACCCCCGCCCAGCCCTCCGTCTCGGCCAACTCTCGCGCGACCGTGACGATGAGGTCACGCCGGTCCTGTTCAGTGGCCTTCTCGGCAGGTCCGGGCACGCCCACGAGCGTAGAGGCGTACACCTGCCGTAGCGGTCGGGTGACGGATTGGTGACTGTTGTGGGTGGCCCGGCCCCTCTCTCCGCGTGCCACCGCCGCCCCCTGGCTCGTTAGGCGAGCAGATCACCGCGACGGGAGGGCACGTGGTCGTTCGGCGACACCGGCGCGTGGCGAGCCGATGACGCACACCCCCGACGGACTGTTGCGCAGCGAAGCCACCCGCCAGCGGGCCACCTTCCTGGAACTCTTCCTCGACCTGGTCTTCGTCTTCGCCCTCACCCGGATCTCCGCGCGGCTGATCGCCGACTTCACCGACGGCCACCGCGGCGTGTACGCGGGCCTCGGCCAGGCTCTGCTGCTGTTCCTGGCGCTGTGGGCGGTCTGGTCGGTGACGGTCTGGTCGACAAGTTGGCTGGACCCGGACGCCCCGATCGTCCAGACCGTCATCATCATGACGTTGGTCGGTGCCATGACGATGGCCGTCGCCGTGCCGCACGGCTTCGGCGCACGGGCCTCACTCTTCGCCATCACCCTGGTAACCCTCCAGATCGGCCGAGTGGTGTTCTTCCACGTCGCCGGGCACGGCCGACCAGACCCCCAACAGTCGATCCGGATCATGTTCTGGTTCGGCTTGAGCGCACCGCTCTGGGTCGTCGGCGGGCTGGTCAACGACGGCACGGTTCGCGGGGCACTCTGGACTCTCGCCGTGCTGATCGACTACACCGGGCTGTTCTTCGGCTGGCCGACCCCACGACTCGGCGCGCAACGGCTCGGCGTCCAGATGATCGCGGCCGAACACCTGGCCGAGCGGTACCAACAGTTCCTCCTCATCGCTCTCGGCGAGGCGATCTTCGTCATCGGCCTCGCTTTCAGCGGCAGCGAGTTCCACACCGACCAGACGGGTGGGTTCGTCCTGGCGCTGGCGAGCACCGTCCTGCTCTGGCGGATCTACTTCCACGTGGCGGGAGGAATGCTGGACGCGGCCATCGCCCGTTCCCGCAACCCGGCCCGGCTCGCGACCGACATGGCGTTCGCCCACATGGTCATGATCGCGGGGATCGTGCTGACCGGCGTCGGCTTCGAGTTGTTCATCGCCGAGCCACTCGGGCACCTACCGGCGGCCTGGCTCATCGCCATCCTCGGCGGCCCGGCGCTCTTCCTCGCCGGACGATCGGCGCTCGAATACCAGGTCTTCGGTCGGGTCTCCCGGTCCCGGCTGGCCGGCTTGCTGGTCCTCGGCCTGCTGATCCCGGCAGCACTGCACCTGCGGCCGCTCACCGCCGGCGCGGTCGCCGCCGTGGTGCTGCTCGGCGTCGCCAGCGCGGACACGCGACGCTCCCGCCACCGGTCGCCGGAGACGCCCACGCCCCCGTACTAGGGTCTGTGTCGAAGCCCCTGGCCGAGGGTCGCGTCTGTCGACGACGTACGCGGCCGGTCGTTGCTGACTGAAGCGGGCGAGGAGGCGCAGCGCGCCCAGGCGGTCGTTCAGCGACGCAGGACCGTTTCGCTCCGCATGTGCGACAGCTTCTCGGGGTTACGCACGGCGTAGACCCCGCTGATGAGACTGTCGTCGATACGCAGCGCGAGGACCGTGTCGACCGCGCCGTCGATCCGCAGAACCAGCGCCGGGTGGCCGTTGACCTGGGCGGGGTGCAGCGACATGGTCGCCGTCCTGGCGTGTGTGCTGCACAGCAGTCGAGCCACCTTGTCGGCGCCGGTGACCGGTCGCAGCAGCGCCTGTTTGATCCCGCCGCCGTCGCCGAGAAGCACGACATCCGGCGCGAGGACGTCGAGCAGGCCCTGCACGTCGCCGGTCTCGACCGCGAGCCGGAACGCCGTGAGCGCACGTCGGGTTTCGGCCGGCGAGACCATCCCGCGGGGCCGCCGCGCGGCGACATGCGCCCGCGCACGGTGGGCGATCTGACGGACCGCTGCCGAACTCTTGTCGACAGCCTCGGCGATCTCGTCGTATCCAAGGTCGAAGACCTCACGGAGTACGAACACCGCCCGCTCGGTCGGCGCCAGCGTCTCCAGCACCAGCAGCATCGCCATCGAGACGCTCTCGGCGAGTTCGACGTCGTCGGCGACGTCGGGTGCGGTCAACAGCGGCTCGGGCAACCACGAGCCGACGTAGGACTCCCTGCGCCGTCCGACCGCCCGGAGCCGGTTGAGCGACAGTCGGGTGGTGATCCGGACCAGGTAGGCGCGTTGGTCCCGCACCGCCGCGAGATCCGCGTCCGCCCACCGCAGCCAGGTCTCCTGGAGTACGTCCTCCGCGTCGGCGGCCGAGCCCAGCATCTCGTAGGCGACGGTGAAGAGCAGGTTCCGGTGGCTGACGAACGCGTCGACGGCGCGGTCCCCCTGGCCGTCCGCACTCATGATTCCGCCTCCAGCATCCATGCGTCCTCCAGTCTCGCCGAACTCGACCGCCTCGCCCACCAGACACCGGCCTCCGGCCTTGTGTGACGCCGGGCGCCCGTGCTCCTCGTCACTCGACGAGCCGTCACAGCGCACCGACCGGCGGTGTCTCCTGTGTGACCCGAGACGAAGGGAAACTCATGAACCTGGCACTGTGGATCGCGGCCGGCCTGCTGGCCGCAGTCGCCCTGGCCGGCGGCATCACCAAGACATTCGTACCCAAGCAGAAGTTGGCCGCGGCCAACGGCGGCGGGTGGACCGACGACGCCAGCGTGGGCTTCGTCAAGACCCTCGGCGTCCTCGAACTCCTGGCCGCGGTCGGCCTGATCCTGCCCGCCGTGCTGGACATCGCACCGGTGCTGGTGCCGGTGACCGCCATCTGCTGGGTCCTGCTCATGATCGGCGCGATGATCACCCACCTGCGCCACGGCGAAGCGAGGTTCATCGGACTGAATCTGGTCTACCTCGCGCTGGCCGCGTTCGTGGCCTGGGGCCGCCTGGGACCCGAGCCCTTCACCGGCTGACCTGAGCCCACTCCTGCCCCGGCTGATCGACCGTGCCCCGCTATCCTCGCGCAATGACGTCGCGGACCGCGCTGAGGAGACGCACCAAGCGCACCCTCGTGGCCGTGTCCGTCACACTGGGTCTGCTGTCGTGCCTGTGGGTCCTGTCGTTCCTGTGGTTGCAGGTGTTCAAGACCGAGGGATCGTTGCCGCCGAAGTCGCGGATGCCGGAGGTGCCGTCCGGGGCGACGGTCGCCGACGAGAGCATGGAGTGCGCCTCCGGTGGATGCTGGCGAACGATCACCCTGGTGCCCGCGGCGGGGCAGTCACCGGAGGACCTGGCCCGCGAGATGGGTCTCTCCGAGGACCTGAGCCTGCCGCCGACAGTGTTCGACCCGGCATCTGTCTACGTGGGGGCCAACCCCAGAGAGGGCAAGCTGATCGTCCACGTCGGCTATCAGTGAGCCCTTCCGGGCCTCGGCACAGCCGCCGGGTGGAGCCACCACGGCTCGGGCGCTCAGGAGGGTGCGGCGGCGGGGAACCCGTCGGTGAGCGCGCCGATCACCCGCTGGATCCGGTGATCCGCTGACGGGTCGGCGTGGCCGGTCAGCGCGACGTGGTGCAGCACGCTGACCACCGCCAGGGCCAGTGCCTCGGTGTCGACGCCGGCCGGCACGCGCCCGCGGGTCTGCTCGGCGGCCAGATAGTCAGCCACCGCACGTTCGACCCCCCGTAGCCCCGACATCCCGCTGCCCAGGACCGCTTCGACGTTCGCCGTCAACTCCGGCCGGCATGCGGTCAGCCGGGTCAACGCCGTCAGCGTGCCCAACGGCGTGGCCAGGACGGCCTGGTGCAGATTGTCGGCGACGGTGCCGGACCCGGCGCGCTCCGGCAGGCCGGCCACCTCGCCGGAGATGTGGAAGACGCGGTCGACCGCGAACCCGGTCAGGAAATCGTCGAAGTTCGCGAAGTGCGCGTAGAGCAGCCCGGTCGCGACGCCGGCCTCGCGCGTCACGGCCCGACCGGTGAGCCGGCTCGGCCCCTCTTCCACGATCAACCGCTCGACGGCAGCAAAGAGCTGCTGTCTGAGCGCTGGGATGGCGACTCCGCGCGGCATGCCCGAAGTCTAGGCGGTTCCGCCGCCGCCGTTTGCGTCGGTATGAACAGTCGCTCATACTGGTTTGAGCAGATGCTCATTTTCGGTGACGAGGTGCTGGATGAAACGTGCGGTGATCGTGGGCGCGGGGATAGCCGGGCTGGCCACAGCCCTGCGACTCCACCAGGACGGGTGGCAGGTCACCGTGGCCGAACGGGCCCCGGCCCGGCGCAGCAGCGGCTACATGGTGAACCTGATCGGGCCCGGCTACGACGCCGCCGAACGCCTCGGCCTGCTCCCCGCGCTGTCCGCCGCCGACCTGGGGCTCTTCACCACCGTGCTGGTCCACGCCGACGGACGACCCAAGTTCGCCGTGCCGTCCGCCATCGCCGAGGCCGCACTCGGCAAGCGGGCCCTCTCGGTGTTCCGCGGCGACCTGGAAGCCAGCCTCTTCGAAGCGGTGCGGGACCGTGTCGACATCCGCTTCGCCACCACCGTCGCGTCCGTCGAACAGGACACCGATCACGTACGCGTGGAGTTGAGCGACGGCACCGTCGAGCAGGCCGACCTGTTGGTCGGTGCCGACGGGGTACATTCGGCCACCCGTGCCGCCGTGTTCGGCCCCGACTTCCGGGTGGACCTCCCGTACCTCGTGGCCGCCTTCCCGCTGCCCCACCCGGTGCCGGGCGTGCCCGAGTCGTCCGCCACCACGTACATCGGCCCCGGGCGCACCGCGGCGATCGTCAACCTGGGTCCGAAGCGGTCGTCGGCGTTCTTCACCTACCGCACCGCGGAGCCCACCGCCGACCTGCGACGCGGGCCGGTCGACGCGCTGCGGGCGGCGTTCGGAGATCTGTCGGGTGGCGTGCCCGACGCGATCGACCATCTTGCGAAGGACCCGGCCAGCGCCTACATCGACGCCGTCAGCCAGGTGGTCATGCCGCGCTGGAGCACCGGCCGCGTCGTACTGCTCGGAGACGCGGCGTGGTGCGTGACGCTCTTCGCCGGACACGGCGCGGCCCTCGCCCTGGCCGGCGCCGACCACCTCGGCACCGCCCTACGGCGACACGCCGACGACCTCCCGGCCGCACTCGCCGAGTGGGAGACCGGACTGCGCCCGGAGGTCAGCAAAAGGCAGGCACTCGCCCGCCGGGGAATGGCCCAGTACGCGCCACCCAGCCGATTCCACGTCTGGATGAGCGACCTGACCATCCGGGCGATCACCCTGCCCGGCATCAGCGGCCTCGTCCGACGAGGTATCGAACGGGCAAACCGCTGAGTGGTGCCCGCCGTCCGCATGATCGCGCTCGATCCAGGATCGAGTGCCCTCCCGACGCCAGGGACACCACTACAACATGGATCGAGCGCGATCATGTCGCGGCCGACGGGCGGACGCGGGCTCTGGAAGAGCTGGCGCGCGCCATATATCGGCCGCCAGCGAACAGTGCGCCTCGTCAACGGCTCACTGATCGAACAATCCCTTGACGCCATGGGCCTTGAGCAGCTCGGGCATGGGGTCCGCGGAGCGTCGACGGCCCGGACGCCAGATGCGCCCAACATTGATGGACGCATTGGGTCCCGGGACGTCGTAGGGACCGCCCCGGGGGTAGACCGCCAGGGAACTCCCCCACATCATCCCCGCATCAACCCAGCCCATGCGCTCGATCTCATTCCAGGCATACGAACGCCGCAAGCCTCGGCGATCACGGACCAGGATCCCCAGGTCATCGGCGAACACCGCGTTTCGCAAGCGTGTGACGGCGATGATGATCGAGGCGGCACCAAACGCCAGGATGGTCAAGTTGAGCAGGTCGAAGAGCACCCCGACAACGATCATCACGATCATGGTCACGCCCGGTATCGCGATGGCGGGCCAGGCCCGAGACTCCCCCAGCACGAGCACCTCGCCCACTGGTTTCGCCGACTCCCCCACGAACGTCACGATAGTGAATGTGTCGCACATCCGTGCTCCGCGTCAGGCCGGGCGCGATTGGCTACACCATCGCCGCGCGTCCCTTCCGGCGCGGGTCGGGTCGGCTGGTTCAGCTCCCCCGGTTCGGCCTGGTGAGGGCATCCCATTCCTCGGCGCTGGAGAGCGTTCGACCGGCGGGCAGATAGAACGCCCGGCGCGTCGGATCGGCCACCGTGAACGGCGTGAACTCCGGATCCGCAAGTAGCCGATAGACGAACTCCGTGGTGGATACGTCAAACCGGTGCCATGACTCCAGCGGGTCCTTCCGGGCGATCACCGGCCAGCGATCGGCGTCCACCGAACGGTCAGCCAGCCAGAAGTACTCGCCCTCGGTCTGATCCGAAGCCCAGCGGACCAGACCCTGTCCCCTGTCCGGCTCATACAACCCGTGGGGCGCGAGGAACTGCTCGATCATGTCGCCCTCGCGGTTGTCCTGCCGGTACCTCCGCCACGTCCCGAGCAGTGACGACGGATTGTGCTCCGCCGTCGGTGGCAGAACGTGTAGGTACGCCGAAAACGATCCCGGCCCGAAGCGGTGACACAACTCCTGGTAATCGGACGGCAACGCCACCCCGAAATCGGATTCGACGTCGCCCCGATCGGCCCCCATCGGCTCCTGACGCCATCCGGTCGCCTCGACTATCCGGTCGATCCAGTTCATCGTCGTTCCTTCGCCTCAGCAGTTCAGCGATCAGGGATGTCAGGGCTGCCGACAGACGACTTCCAAGCGGCCGCCCTGGCAGACCTCCACGAGGACGTCAGCGGCGCAGGGTGAGGATCAGGTCGGCTACCAGGGCAGTCCAGCCGGTCTGGTGCCAGGCGCCCAGGCCGGCCCCGTTGTCGCCGTGGAAGTACTCGGGGAAGGCGATCAGGTCGCGCCAGTCCGGGTGGGTCTGGAAGAGCTGGCAGGCGCCGTAGATCGGCCGTCGACCCCAGTCGTCCTGGGTGAAGAGCGCGATCAGCCGGGCGGAGAGGTCGTCGGCGATCTCGTCCAGGGTGTGCTTCACCCCGGAGCGGGTCGGGTACTCCACCTGGAGGTCGTCACCGAAGAACGCCGCGTAGTCGCGCAGCGCGCTGATCAGCAGGAAGTTCGTCGGCATCCAGATCGGGCCGCGCCAGTTCGAGTTGCCCCCGAACAGTCCGCTGGTCGACTCGGCCGGCTCGTAGCCGACGGAGAACTCCTGCCCGCCGAGGGTGACCGAGAACGGCTTGTCCAGGTGCGCGCGGGACAGCGTACGGAGGCCGAAGTCGGAGAGGAACTCGTCGGGGTCGAGCATCCGGGCGAGCAGGCGGACCACCTGCTCCGGACCGACCATGGACAGCAGCCGCTGCTGCCGGCCGTCGGGGCCCAGTCGGCGGGTGCCGATCACCTGGGCGTACTCCGGGCGGTTGGTGAGGAACCAGCGCAGCCGGGCTCCCAGCTCTGGTAGGTGGTGCAGGGTCCGGGCGGTGAGCCGGGTGGTGGCGGCCAACGGCAGCAGCCCGACGACGGAGCGGACCTTCAGCGGCACCTTCGTGCCGTCGGCGAGGCGCAGCACGTCGTAGAAGAAGGCGTCCTCGTCGTCCCACAACCCCTGCTCGTACGCGGCGGCGGCGATGTAGGCGAAGTGCTCGAAGAACTTGGTGGCGGTGTCCACCCAGGTCCGGTCGTGTTCGGCGAGCACGATCGCCATGTCCAGCAGGTTGAGCGCGTACATGCCCATCCAGCCGGTGCCGTCTGACTGCTCCAGCACCCCGGCGACCGGCAGCGCCGCCGAGCGGTCGAACGGCCCGACGTTGTCCAGCCCGAGGAAGCCGCCCTCGAAGACGTTGTTGCCGCCGGTGTCCTTGCGGTTGACCCACCAGGTGAAGTTGAGCAGCAGCTTGTGCATCACCCGGGCCAGGAACTCGTAGTCCCGGCCGCCGTCGATCTCGAACACCTTCAGCGCCGCCCACGCGTGCACCGGCGGGTTGACGTCACCGAACGCCCACTCGTACGCCGGGATCTGCCCGTTGGGGTGCAGGTACCACTCGCGGAGCAGGAGCAGGATCTGCTCCTTGGCGAAGCCCGGGTCGACGCGGGCGATGCTCACGCAGTGGAAGGCCAGGTCCCAGGCCGCGTACCAGGGGTATTCCCACGGGTCAGGCATGGAGATGACGTCGAAGCTGGTCATGTGCCACCAGGCGCTGTTGCGCCCGTGTCGACGCCCGGCCGGCGGCGGTGTCGAGCCCGGGTCGCCTTCGAGCCAGCGTTTGACGTCGAAGTGGTAGAACTGCTTGCCCCACATCAGCCCGGCGATGGCCTGCCGGGCGACCAGCGCCTCGTCGGCTGTGGCTGCCGGCGGGATCACTCCGGCGAAGAACCGGTTCGCCTCGGCCCGCCGCGCCCACACCACGGCCTCGAAACCGTCGCTGAGGTCGGCCGGGGGCGGCGGCGCGGCGGCCGGCGGCGACGCGGTACGGGTCAGCCGCAGCCGGATCTGGCGCTGCCCGCCGGCCGGCACGTCGAGCACGTAGTGCAGCGCGCCCTTGGTGCCCTCCCGGGCCGGGTTGACAGTGGCCGCGCCGTTGACGACGTGGTCGTTGATGCCGTCCTTCGGGTACGGGGAGCGGCCGGGCAGGCCCCAGAGCCGTTCGGCGTTGGTGTCGTTGTCGCAGAGCAGCGGCACCGGGCCGCCGTCGCCCTCCAGCAGCAGTTGGCCGAGCACCCGGTGTTCGCCGACGAGGCGGGTGCCCTGGCCGGTCAGCCGGGGGATCCGGTCGCCGCCGGGCAGGCCCCAGGACCAGGTGTTACGGAACCACAGGGTGGGCAGGACGTGCAGGGTCGCCGCCTGGTCGCCCCGGTTGGCGACGGTCACCACCATGCAGAGGTCGGTCGGGGACGCCTTGGCGTAGTCGACGGTCACCGCCCAGTACCGGTCGTCGTCGAAGATCCCGGTGTCCACCAGCTCGTACTCGGTGTCGTCGCGGCCGCGCAACGCGTTCACCGCGACGAGTTCGTCGTACGGGAAGGCGGCCTGCGGGTAGTGGTAGCGCCAGCGCATCCAGGAGTGGGTGGGCGTGGAGTCCTCGTACCACCAGTACTCCTTGACGTCCTCGCCGTGGTTGCCGCCGTCGCCGCCGAGGCCGAACATCCGCTCCTTGAGGATCGGGTCCTTGCCGTTCCAGAGGGCCAGGGCGAACGCGAAGGTCTGTCGTTCGTCGCAGACGCCGGCCATCCCGTCTTCATTCCACCGGTAGGCTCTGGACCGCGCGTGGTCATGCGGGAAGTAGTCCCAGGCCGTACCGTGCTCGCTGTAGTCCTCCCGTACCGTCCCCCACGCCCGTTCGGACAGATAGGGACCCCATGCACGCCAGTCCTGCTCCCCCGAGTCGGCCTGGGCGAGCCGGAGCCGCTCAGCGTCGGGTGGCGAGGCGTCGGAGGACGATCGGTCAGTGATCACGTGCACATCTTTGACGTCGCCGCGGTACTTGACCACAGCGGCCATTCTCGTCGTGGCGTGTTACACCCCGCCGCCGGTGGAGGAAAGTTGATCGACATTCACTTCGGCCCGCAGATCTGCGGCGATCTGACCAGCGCGGCCAGCCGGGAGTGGCTGGTCCCTGACGGCCTCGGCGGCTATGCGATGGGCACGGTCGGCGGGCTGCGGACACGTCGCTACCACGGTCTGTTGGTGGTCCCCGGCGAAACGCCGGCGTCCCGGCAGGTGGGACTGGTCAGCCTCGATCCGGCGGTCACCCTGCCGTCCGGCGCGCGGGTGCGCCTCGGCGCGCACGAGTGGGCCTCCGGCGACGTGGACCCACGCGGCTTCGAGCTGTTGGAGCGCTTCGACCTGGTCGACGGGCTACCCCGGTGGCGGTGGCGGATCGGCGCGGTGGTGATCGAACGGGAGCTGGCCATGCTGCCCGGCCGCTCCTGCGTCGCGGTGGTGCACCGGCTGGTCGCCGGTGGTCCGGTCCGGCTGGAGCTGTCGGCCGCCTGCACCTGGCGGGACGCACACGGTGAACGGCGGGCCGACGGCCCGATCCCGCAGGTCGAGGCGGTGGCCGACGGCGCGGTGGTCGAGGGCGCGTACCGGCTCGCCGGCCCGGGTTGGTCGCCCGAGGGGCAGTGGTGGCTGGGCGTGCACCATCGCGAGGAGGCCAACCGTGGTCTCAACGCCGACGAGGACCTCTGGTACGCGGGCCGCTTCTCCGGTGAGCTGGAACGCCCCGGCGACACGGTATCGGTGCGGGCCTGGGCCGGTCGACTCGACGAGGAGCCGCCGCCGGCGGAGGAGATCGTGGCGACGGCGCGACGGCGCAACCGGCAGGTGGTAGCGACGGCGAAGCCAGCCGACGACGTGGACGCCACCCTGGCGCTGGCCGCCGACGCGTTCGTGGTGCGCACCGACCAGGCAACGGTGGACGTGGTCGCCGGGTACCCGTGGTTCGGGGCGTGGTCGCGGGACACGATGATCTCGTACGAGGGGTTGTTCCTCTGCACGGGTCGCACCGACGAGGGTCGGGAGCTGCTGCGGGCGTACGCGGCGACGCTGTCCGAGGGGATGCTCGCCAACACGGCCGACACCGGTCGGGTGGAGTACAACACCGTCGACGGCACGCTGTGGTTCCTGCACGCGGTGAGCCGGCACGTCACCGTCACCGGTGACACCGACCTCGGCGACGAGCTGCTGCCCGCGCTGCGCGCGGTGATCGACGCCCACGCGGCCGGCACCCGGTACGGGATCCGGGTCGACCCGGCCGACGGGCTGCTCACCCAGGGCGCCGCCGGCACCGCGCTGACCTGGATGGACGCCCGGGTGTACGGGGTGCCGGTCACCCCGCGTACCGGCAAGCCGGTCGAGGTCAACGCGTTGTGGATCAACGGACTGGCCGGGCTCGCGGAGCTGACCGAGCTGGCTGGGCGGGACGCCGACGAGCTGTGGCGACGCCACCGGCAGGCCACCGCCTCGTTCCGGGAGCGGTTCCCGGCCCCGACCGGCTGGCTGCACGACGTGCTGGACGCGCCGGCGCCGGCGTACCCGTTGGGCGGCGCTGCCCTGCACGACGACGACGCGTTGCGCCCCAACCAGCTGCTGGCCTGGTCGCTGCCGTACGCGCCGATGGAGCCGGACGAGGCGACGCTGCGGCGGGTCGCGGGCGGGCTGCTCACCCCGCTCGGCCCGCGCAGTCTGGCCCCGGACTCCACGGAGTTCGTGGGCCGGCACCGGGGCGGCCCGGCCGACCGGGACGGGGGCTACCACCAGGGCACGGTCTGGCCGTGGTTGCTCGGCCCGTACGTGGACGCCGCGCGCCGGGGGAAGATGTCCGTCGATGACGTATTCGTTGGCATTGAGGCCCATTTGATGGAATATGGGATAGGCTCGGTGAGCGAGACGGCCGATGGCCTCGCGCCGCACACCGCTACCGGCTGCCCGTTCCAGGCATGGTCGGTGGCCGAACTGCTGCGGGTGCGGCGAAAGAGCCAGTAGCGCTTTACACGACCGCAACGGTGGTGTCGCCGCTGGTTATCGCGATCCCGGCAGGATTGGCCTCGATCCAGACGCGACGGCGACATCGATTCGGTGTCGGTCGGCGCGCGCCCGGGGACAACTCAAAGGGGGCCGCATGTCACTCGATGCCCACGTGATCGACATCAACCCCGCCCGACAGCTGCGGGTGCTGATGCTCTCCTGGGAGTACCCGCCGGTGCTCGTCGGCGGTCTCGGTCGACACGTGCACGCCCTCTCCGTCGCCCTCGCCGCCGCCGGCCACGAGGTCACCGTCGTCACCCGCCACAGCGACGGCGCGCCCATGGAGGAGTACGCCGACGGCGTGCGCATCCTGCGCGCCCCCGAGGACCCCGTCACCTTCCCCCTCGCCACCAACTCGCTGCTGGCCTGGACGATGGCCTTCAACCACACCCTCACCCGCACCGCCCTGCGCGCCACCCAGGCCGGCTCCTACGACGTCATCCACGCCCACGACTGGCTCGTCGCCCACACTGCCGTCACCCTCGCCGATCACCTGGACCTCCCCCTGGTCACCACCATGCACGCCACCGAGGCCGGCCGGCACCAGGGCTGGCTGCCGGAGGAGATGAACCGCACCATCCACGGCGTCGAGCACTGGCTCAGCAGCTCCTCCATCCGGGTGATCACCTGCTCCGGCTACATGCGCGACCAGGTGACCGCGCTGTTCGACGTACCGGCCAGTCAGGTCGACGTGGTGCCCAACGGGGTCGACGACCGGGCCTGGCGGGCCCGCCCCCGAGCGGTCGCGTCGGCCCGGGCACGGTTCGCCGGAGACGGCCCGTTGGTCGGGTACGCCGGGCGGCTGGTCTACGAGAAGGGCGTCCAGCACCTGGTGCACGCCGTACCCCGGCTGCGCGAACGACACCCGGGGCTGCGCGTGGTGATCGCCGGCGACGGCCCGTACCGCACCGAACTGGAGGCGGAGGCCCGGCGACTGGCGCTCACCTCGACCGTCCGCTTCACCGGGTTCCTCGACTCCACCCAACTACCGGCGATGCTAGGCGCCACCGACGCGACAGTGGTCCCCAGCCTCTACGAGCCGTTCGGCATGGTGGCGCTGGAGGCGGCGGCCGCCGGAGCGCCGCTGGCGGTGGCCCGTACCGGCGGCCTCGCCGAGATCGTCGAACCCGGCGTCACCGGGGTGACGTTCCCGCACAGCGACCCGGACGCCCTCGCCGGCGCGGTCGGCCAACTGCTCGGCGACGAGGTCTTCGCCCGGCGGCTGGCCCGCCGGGCCCGCACGATGGTCGGCGAGCGGTACGGCTGGGCCACCATCGCCGCCCGCACCGCCGCCAGCTACGCCACCGCTCGTCGCGAACACGGCCCCCTACAGGCCCGCCGCGCCGCCGCCCGACTGAGCGGCGGGCGGGCCCGGATCGCCATCCCGGAGGGGAACCTGCTCGCCGCCGCCGACCACGCCGCCTGCTGAGCCGAGTCGGACGACCGATAGGTGACTTCCGATCCGCTGGTTAGGGTGTAGCCCGGACAGCGGCTGAGGAGGAGCGTGCACAGGTGCTGATCGCCGGTCGGTACCGGCTGCTCGACCTGGTGGGTCGCGGGGGCATGGGTCGGGTGTGGCGCGCCCGCGACGAGATGCTGCACCGCGAGGTAGCGGTCAAGGAGATCGTTCCACCGAGTTGGTTGGCCGAAGGTGAACGGGCCGAGGTGCGCTCACGCACCATGCGGGAGGCGCGCGCCGCGGCCCGGCTCAACCACCCCGCCGTGGTCCGGCTCTACGACGTCGTCGCGGTCGACGGCAGCCCATGGATCGTCATGGAGTACGTCCCGTCCCGCACCCTGCAGGACGTCGTGGACGCCGAGGGGCCGCTGGAGCCGGCCCGCGCCGCCCGGATCGGGCTGGCCGTGCTCGACGCGCTGCAGGCCGCGCACACCGCCGGGGTGCTGCACCGCGACATCAAACCGCAGAACGTGCTGGTGGCGCACGACGGGCGGGTGATGCTCACCGACTTCGGGCTGGCCACCTTCGACGGTGGCGACGGCGCGATGACCCGCCCCGGCATGGTCTTCGGCTCCCCGCAGTACGTGGCCCCCGAGCGGGCCGCCGAGGGGGTGTCCACGGTGGCCGCCGACCTGTGGTCGCTCGGGGCGACCCTGCACGCCGCCGTGGAGGGGCAGTCCCCGTACGCCCGCAGCACCGCGATGGCCACCCTGAGCGCGCTGGCCGCCGGCCCGCCGGACCCTGCCCCGCACGCCGGGGCGCTCGCGCCGGTGCTTGACGGGTTGCTGCGCCGCGACCCGCGCGAGCGCCTCGACCACGACACGGCCCGTCGGTTGCTCAGGACGGCCGCGAACGGCCGCGCGGACTTGCCGTCGGCGACCGACCGACCCTCGGCCGACGGGCCGGCACCAGGGCTGGTTGGCCACCCCGCCACGGCGGACGACCCCGACGACCAGGACCCCACCGTTCCGCTGCCCGACCCGGCCGCCCCGGCCGCAGCCGGTGGCGCCTCCCCCACGCCGGCCCCGGATCCGGCGGCCGCCGGGCGTACCGCGCGTCGGGTGGCGGTGGTCGCCGTGGCGCTGCTGGTCGCCGTCGTGGCCGGCGTCGGCACCGCGCTGACCGTCACCGGTGACAAACCCAGCGAGACCACCGGCTGGTCCTCCCCGCCGCCGAACCGTCCGCCCAACGACGGGCCGTTCGGCCCCGGCCCGCCGCCCGGCCCCCCGCCGAACGGACGAGACGTCCCCCCGCCCCCGTTCGCCTGTGTCCGCCCGCACATCGCCGGTACGCCCGTGCAGGCCGGCACGCCGAACCCGGGCGAAGATTTCCGGCCGCCGCCCGGCTGGGTCTGGCACGCCGACACCGCCGGCTTCCGGGTCTCCGTACCGGCGAGGTGGCTGACCTCCCGCGACCGCACGGTGGCGTGCTTCCAGGACCCGGTGACCGGCCGGGCCTTCAGCGTCGCCGAGGGCGGCGCCGTCGATCCCCTGGAGCGACTGCGGACAGCCCGCGACGCGGCAGCCGGCACGGGCTCCCTGCCGGGGTACGACGAGATCCGGCTCGCCGCGGGCGAGGGTGGAGCCGAGTGGGAGCTCCGCTGGCAGACACCGCACGGGCCGTGGCTGCACGCCCGGCAGCAGATTCTCGGCGCCAACCGCTGGACGCTGGGATGGATCAGCCGGGACGAGGACTGGGCCGGGGCCTCAGCGGACTGGGAACGGGTGCGAGAGAGTTTCCGACCACCCCGCTGACCTGCACCGTATGGCCATGATCCGGACCACCGTCCGGCGTGGATCGAGGCCACTCAGTGGATGAGACAGCCCGCGTTGGTGGCTATCGTGGATCCCGGGGGTGACCGAGGGGGAGCGACCGTGCATCAGTTGCTGATCGCGGGTCGGTACCGGCTACTCGACCTGGTCGGCACCGGCGGAATGGGCCGGGTGTGGCTTGCTCGCGACGAGATGCTGCACCGCGACGTGGCGGTGAAGGAAATCGTGCCGCCGTCCTGGCTGGCCGAGACCGAGCGCGCGGAGTTGCGGCGCCGAACCCTGCGCGAGGCGCGCACCGCCGCCCGGCTCAACCATCCCAACGTGGTCCGCATCTACGACGTGGTGCACGACCGGGAGAGCCCCTGGATCGTGATGGAGTACGTGCCGTCGCGATCGGTGCAGCAGATCATCAGCGCCGAGGGGCCACTGAGCCCGCAGCGCACCGCCCGGATCGGGCTGGCGGTGCTCGCCGCGTTGCGGGCCGCGCACGCCGCCGGGGTGCTGCACCGCGACGTGAAGCCGCACAACGTGCTGGTGGCCGATGACGGGCGGGTGGTGCTCACCGACTTCGGGCTGGCCACCTTCGACGGCGGTGAGGGTGCGATGACCGGGCCCGGCACGGTGCTCGGCTCGCCGCAGTTCGTCGCCCCCGAACGGGCCCGCGAAGGGGTGTCCGACGCCCGCACCGACATGTGGTCGCTGGGCGCGACGCTCTACGCGACGGTCGAGGGGCAGTCACCGTACGCACGGTCGAGCGCGATGGCGACGCTCAGCGCGCTGGCCACCGAACCGCCGGATCCGATGCGTCGGGCCGGCCCGTTGCGTCCCGCCCTCCTCGGACTGTTGCAGCGCGACCCCTGGCGGCGGTTGACCGCCGTCGAGGCGGAGCCGCTGCTGCGCAGCGCCGCCGCGAGCCACGACGAGCCCGCCGTGCCGGTCCGGTCCTCGGCGGTCGCGGCGGTCCTCAGCGCCGGCCGGGCCATGACGCCCCAACCGGTCGAACCGGCGGCCCCGTCGGGCGAGCCGGCCAGGCCGACCCCGCGCCCGCGGCGCCGACCCGGCCGGCGGCGGCGCCTGATCGCCCTGGGTGGTGCGGCCACCGCTCTGCTCGTCGCGGGAGGCGTCACGCTGGCGCTGGTCAACCGGCACGATGATCGGACGCCACCATCCGGCTCGGGTGGTGGCGCGCCGACCCCCAGGCCGGCGGCGTTCGCCTGCGCGTCGTCCCCGTCACCGTCGGCGACCCCGGTGGTGGCAGTGTCACCGCCACCCGGCGTGAAATACGGACTGCGCGAGGGTTGGACCTGGTACGACGACCCGACCGGGTTCCGGATCGCCGTTCCGGTGGGGTGGGCGCGCTGGACCGAGGGCTCGGTGACCTGCTTCCGGAAATCCGGCGGGACCCGGGTGCTCAGCGTCGAGGTGGGGCCGGCCCGCCCGGATCCGGTGGCGCACTGGAAGGCCGAGGAGGCTCGGCTGACCGCGAGCGCGGCGCTGCCGGACTATCGCAAGGTGGACATCTCCGCGATGGACATCTTCGAGGGCGGCGCGGTGTGGGAGTGCGGCTGGCAGAACGCCCTCGGCGTTCCGGTGCACAGCTTCCGGCTGTTGGCCAACACCTCGGCCGACCGCTCCTACACCGTCTCGTGGTTGACAGAAGAGTTCGACTGGCAGGTCAACGCGGCATACTTGCCGATGATCCGGCAGAGCTTCACCCCCACCCTGTAACAAGGTCCGATGTGGACCTTCCGGGTGATGCCCCTGCGGCGCCGACGCTGACTACAGTGGCGTAGTTTTGGGCGCTCAAGATCCCTGGGGAGGGTGAGCCGAGATGATGGGACCGCAACACGCGCTGTCCGGCGCGGCGGTGTGGCTGGCTGGCTCCTGGGCGCTGGAGCAGTTCGCCGACTACCACCAGTCGCCGCTCGCGTTGGCGGTGGGCACCGCGGTGTGCGCCGGTGGCGCGCTCTTTCCCGACCTCGACATGTCGGGCAAGGTGACCAGGAACCAGGGTGGGGCCACCGTGGCCCGTACCTTCGGAGTCTTCTCGCTCTTCGCCGCCGAGGTGATGGAGAAGGTCTCCCTCGGGGTCTACTACGCCACCAAGCTCAGCAGGGACCCCCGCCGCAACAACGGGCACCGGACGCTGACCCACACGCTGCCGTTCACCCTGCTGGTTGGCTGGGGCACCACCGCGCTCTGCGCCGCGTACGGCAAGTGGGCGGTCATCACCATCCTGTTCTTCATGTTCGGCCTGGCGCTGCGCGGGCTGTTCGACGAGTGGGCCGAGCGGGCCGGTTGGGTGATCATCACTCTCGCGTCGGCCGGGGCGGCCTGGTTCACCTTCGCCAACCTGCCGGGCGGACGCGGCTATCCGCTGATCGGCACCGCGCTGGGCGTGGGCTGCTTCGTGCACATCCTCGGCGACATGATCACCAGAGCCGGCGTGCCGATCCTCTGGCCGATCCCGATCAAGCGGCGGATGTGGATGATGATCGGCCTGCCGAACAGCATCGCCCTGCGCGTCGGCAGCAAGGCCGAGGTGGTCGGGATGCGCATCGCACTGACCGTCGTCTCGGCGCTCGCCACCGTCGGCCTGATCGCGCCCTCGGTGCTGAGCCGATTCGACATCGACATATGACCGATGCGGCGCCGGTGGTCCCGCCGGCCGCGGACGAACGCGTGCCGGAGTTCTGCCGCGCCCTGGGGTTACCCGGCCTCGCCGACGTGCACGTGCACTTCCTGCCGCCACGCCTGCTGCGTCGGGTGTGGGCCTACTTCGACGCCGCCGGGCCGCTGGTCGGCACCGAGTGGCCGATCCTCTACCGGTGGAGCGACGCCGACCGGGTCGCGCACCTGCGCCGGCTCGGGGTGCGGGCGTTCAGCGCCCTGGCGTACGCGCACCGACCGGGCATGGCGGCGGAACTCAACCGCTGGACGCTGGATTTCGCCCGCGACACCCCCGGGTGCCTGGCCTCGGCCACGTTCTACCCCGAGCCGGACGCCCCCGGGTACGTCGAGGCGGCCCTCGCCGAAGGTGCCCGAGTGTTCAAGCTGCACCTACAGGTCGGCGGTTTCGCGCCGACCGATCCGGCGCTGGACCCGGTATGGGGGATGCTGTCCGACGCGGGTGTGCCGGTGGTGGTCCACGCCGGGCACGCCCCGGTGGGAACCGCCAACACCGGCCCGGACCCGTTCGCTGCCCTGCTCGCCCGCCACCCTCGGCTGACCGCCGTGGTGGCGCACATGGGCGCCCCGGACTACCGGGCCTTCCTGGACCTCGCCGAGACGTACGAGCAGGTCCGGCTGGACACCACAATGGCCTTCACGCCCTTCTTCGACCAGTTCGTCCCCTTCCCCGCCGAGGAGTTGCCCCGGTTGCGCGAGTTGGGGCTGGCCGGCAAGGTGCTGCTGGGCAGCGACTTCCCGAACATCCCGTACCCGTACGCCGACCAGGTGACCGGGCTGGCCCAACTGGACCTGGGCGACGACTGGCTACGTGCGGTCTGCTGGAACAGCGCCGCCACCCTCTTCAACCTGCCCTGACCCCCCGGCCCCGGCACCCCGCCGCTCCGCCCCGCGATCTTGCACTTTCTGCCCCGACACAAAGGGCATGTCCGTCCATATCGGCAACGGGAACTGCAAGATCGGCGCGGCCCGCACGCTACGCGGGGGCGCCGCGCACCCCGCTGAATTCTTTTCGACATCGGCTATTGACGTCGCCGTAACAGGTGGCCTAGCGTCCTGTCGAACCGCTTCGTCGAAACGCTTCGACGAAAGTTCGGGAGCGGTCCCACCCCAGGCCGGAGGAGGTGCGCGGTGGCCACCATGCATGACGTCGCCCGCCTCGCACAGGTCTCGGTCAGCACCGTCTCGTACGTGCTCACCGGCACCCGGCCGATCTCGCAGGCCACCCGCAACAAGGTGCTCGCCGCGATGGCGCAGCTCGACTACCAGCCCAACGCGATGGCCCGTGGGCTGGCCAGTCGCCGCAGCCGGATCCTGGGCCTGCTGATGCCGATGGACGAACGCGGCCTCGGCGCCACCGAGACCGCCTTCGTCACTGGCGCCGCCGCCGCGGCCAGCGTCGCCGGCTACCACCTGGTGCTCTCGCCGGTCGGCGGGGGCGACCTCGACGACCTGCGTCGGCTGGCCAGTCAGCGGATGCTCGACGGGGTCGTGCTGATGGAGGTCCAGCTGGCCGACGAGCGGGTCACAGTGCTCCAGGAGGCAGGGGTGCCGCTGGTGCTGATCGGCCGCACCGGCGACACCAGCACGCTCTCCTACGTCGACATCGACTTCGACCAGACCGTCCGGGAGGCCGTCGCGCACCTGGTCGGCCTGGGGCACCGGCGGATCGTCTACGTCAACCACTCGGCCGCCACGCTGGCCAGCGGTTACGGGCCCGCGTTGCGTACCCGTGACGCCTTCACCGCGGCGATGACCGGGCACGGCCTGGAGCCGGTGATGATCGCGGCCGAGGACAGCGCCGCCGGCGGGCGGGCCGCCCTGGCCGCCGCGTTCGCGCAGGCCCCGGAGCTGACCGCTGTGTTGGCCATGAACGAGACGGCGATCTTCGGCATCCTCGGCGAGCTGACCGGCCGCGGGTTGTCGGTGCCCGACGACGTCTCCGTCGTCTCGATGGTCACCTCACCGCAGGTCGCCGAACTGGCGACCCCGGCGCTGACCGCGATGACGTCACCCGGTTCGGCGCTCGGCCGGATCGCGATCGAGGCGCTGACGCGCCACCTGGATGGCCCCGCCGACCTTCGTCACCAGCAACTGCTGCCGTGCGCGTTGGAGATCCGGGGTTCGACCGCCGCGCCCCGAAGCCGCCAACCAATGGGGGCCGATCAGTAAATGGCCCGCCGCCGCGCTGCAACGCGACGACGGGCCCCGTGAAGTACCGGCTAGATACTCAACGAGGAGGATGCTAATGCAGCGATTCCGTCGGCTCGTCGCCGCGATCGCCCTGGCGGCGACCGCGACGACCACCGTGGCCGCCTGTGGCGGTGGTGACAACGGGGACAGCGACGCCAAGGTTCTCAAGCTCTGGCACTACGAGAGCGAGAACAGCGCCATGGGGATCGGCTGGAACCGGGCGATCGAGATCTTCAAGTCCGAGCACCCGGGCGTCGAGGTGCGCTTCGAGCGCAAGGCGTTCGAGCAGATCCAGCAGAACGCTGGCATGATCATCAACTCGTCCGAGGGCCCGGACATCATGGAGTACAACAAGGGCAACGCGACCGCCGGGCTGCTCTCCTCCCAGGGCCTGCTGGCCGACCTGAGCAGCGAGGCCGACAAGCGCGGCTGGGCCGGCAAGCTCAGCCCCAGCCTGCAGACCACCGCCCGGTACAGCGACAAGGGCGTGATGGGCTCCGGCAAGTGGTTCGGTGTGCCGAACTACGGCGAGTACGTCACGGTCTACTACAACAAGGACCTGTTCCAGCAGAACGGCGTCAAGGTCCCGACCACGATGGCCGAGATGACCGCCGCGATGGACACCTTCGTCGGCAAGGGCATCACCCCGCTGGGCATGGCCGGCGCCGAGTACCCGGCCGGGCAGCTCTTCTACCAGCTTGCCCTCTCCAAGGGCGACCGGCAGTTCGTCGACAACTACCAGCTCTACAAGAACCCGGTCGACTTCAAGGCCGACCCGCTCAAGTACGGCGCGGACACCTTCGCCCAGTGGGTGCAGAAGGGCTACGTCGCGAAGAACTCGGCCAGCCTCAAGGCCGAGGACATGGGCACCGCTTTCATCGGCGGCAAGGTTCCGATGATCGTCTCGGGTAGCTGGTGGTACGGCCGGTTCAAGACCGAGATGAAGGCCAACTGGGACACCTTCCTCTTCCCCGGCAACACCCTTCAGGCCGGCTCCTCCGGCAACCTCTGGGTGGTTCCGGAGAACAGCAAGGCCAAGAGCCTGGCGTACGACTTCATCGACATCACCCTGCGTCCGGAGATCCAGGACCTGATCGGCAACAACGGTGGTGTTCCGGTCGCCGCTGACGCGTCGAAGATCAGCGACCCGAAGGACCGCAAGCTGATCGAGGACTTCAACACGGTCAGCAAGCAGGACGGGCTCGCCTTCTACCCGGACTGGCCGGTCCCCGGCTACTACGACGTGCTGGTCTCCGGCTTCCAGGGTCTGATCAACGGCTCGAAGTCGCCCGACCAGGTCCTCGACACGATCGCCAAGCCGTACGCCGATGGCGTCAAGGAGATCACCGGCAAGTGACACGGCGAGCGGCGGGCGCGACCGGCACGACCGGCGCGCCCGCCCGCCCCGCCGGGAAGGATCTTCCATGGCAGTCTCCGAGACGGTCGCCGCCACACCGCCGGCCGCGACCCCCACCCCGCCCGCGCCCAGCCGCAGACGCCGCGGCCGCAACGCGGCGTACTGGCTCTACCTGCTCCCCGGAGCGGTGCTCTTTCTCCTGGTCATCGGCGCGCCGCTGGTCGGCACCCTCTACCTGTCGCTGACCAAGTGGTCCGGCATCGGCGACCCCAGGTGGGTCGGCCTGGACAACTACCAGCAGTTGCTGCAGGACGACGTGTTCTGGGCGTCGTTCCGCAACACCGTCTGGATGCTCGTCGCGATGGTGGTGGTGCCCACAGTGCTCGGGCTGCTGCTCGCCGCGGTGCTCTTCGACGTCATCGGCCGCCGGTTCAAGCCCCGCACCGCCGCCGCGCTGCGGGCCGCGTTCTACCTTCCGCAGGTGCTGCCCGTCGTGGTGGCCGGCATCGTCTGGGGCTGGATCCTCCGCCCCGACGGCGCGTTCAACAGCCTCCTCGACGCGGTCGGTCTCGGCGCGTTACGCCACGACTGGCTCGGCGACCCGGGCACCGCCCTGCCGGCCGTAATGGCCGTGATGATCTGGGTGCAGATCGGCTACCCGGTGGTCGTCTTCATGGCGGCGTTGCAGCGGGTCGACCCCGAGCTGTACGAGGCGGCCGAGGTCGACGGCGCGAACTGGCTGCACCGGTTCCGGGCGATCACCCTTCCGCAGATCCGGCCGGAGACCTTCGTGGTGGCCCTGACCTGCACCATCGCCGCGTTGAAGGTGTTCGGGCCGATCTTCGCCCTGACCCGGGGCGGCCCGGACAACGCCACGAACGTGCCGTCGTACTTCGCCTACTACACGTTCTTCAAGAAGCTGCAGGTCGGTTACGGCTCCGCGATCTCCATGGTGCTGACACTGATCATCGTGGTGGTGGCCGGGGTCTTCATCTGGATGCAGGCCCGCAGCGAGCGCCGGGACCGGGGGTTCTGACATGGCCGTCACGCTCACACCGAGCACCGCGCCGGTGACGCCGGCCCGGCCCGTACGCGATCGACACCACCGCGGCGTCAGCCGCTGGGTGGTGCTCGCCCTGGTCACCCTCGGCGCGCTCGTCATGCTGGTGCCGTTCGCGTTCATGCTGCTCAACGCGTTCAAGTCGCCCGGTGACTACTCGTCGGGCGGCCCGCTGAGCTGGCCGACGGAGTTCTACACCAAGGGTCTGCGCACGTACTGGACCGAGGTGAACTTCCCGCTCAAGTTCTGGAACTCGGCGGTCATCGCCGGCTCGGTGGCCGTGCTCGGCGTCGCCGTGTCGCTGCTCAACGCGTACGCGCTGGGCATCGGCCGGGTCCGGGGCCGGCTGTGGATCGTCGGGCTCTTCCTGCTGGCCAACATGCTGCCGCAGGAGGCGCTGATCTACCCGCTGTACTACGTGGCGAAGCAGGTCGGTCTCTACAACACCCAGCTCTCGGTGATCATCATCTTCACCGTGATCCAGAGCGCGTTCGGCACCTACCTGCTCGCCTCGGTGATGGGCACGTTCCCGCGCTCGCTGCTGGAGGCCGCCGCGCTGGACGGCGCCGGCAAGTGGACGGTGCTGTGGCGGGTGGTCTTCCCCAACCTGCGGCCCACCCTCGCGGTGCTGCTCATCTTCTTCTTCATCTGGACGTGGAACGAGTTCCTCATCCCGCTGGTCATGCTGATCGACAACCAGACGCAGACCATTCCGGTCGCGCTCGCGTCGTTGCAGGGCGACCGGCTGATGGACGCTCCGACCACCAACGCCGGCGCGCTGATCAGCCTGGTGCCGGCCATCCTCTTCTTCCTCATCTTCCAGCGCACTCTGGCGCGCGGCATCACGGCAGGAGCCGAGAAGTGAAGTTCACCGACGGGTACTGGCAGCTGCGCCCCGGCGTCAGCGTCCTGCGCCCCGGCACCGTGGAGTCGATCGAGCCGGACGAGCGCGGCTTCACCGTCTTCGCACCGACCGGCCAGATCACCGGACGCGGCGACACCCTCAACCGCCCGCTGGTCACCGTCCGGTTCTTCTCCCCCGCCCCCGGCGTCATCGGGGTGACCATCGCCCACCACACCGGAGGGCTGCCCCGCGAGCCGCACTTCGGGCTGAGCACCGACGAGACCCACCCGGTCACCGTCGACGTCACCGGGCTCAGCGCGACGCTGACCACCGGCGAGCTGACCGCGCGGGTCGCGCTCATCGACGGGTGGCGGGTCGACTTCCTGCACGGCGACCGGCTGGTCACCGCGTCCACCGCGCGCAGCATCGGCGTCGTCACCGACGCCGAGGGCCGCCGGCACGTACACGAACGGCTCGCCCTCGGTGTCGGTGAGACGGTGTACGGGTTGGGCGAGCGCTTCGGCCCGTTCGTCAAGAACGGGCAGACCGTCGACATCTGGAACGCCGACGGGGGCACCGCCAGCGAGCAGGCGTACAAGAACGTGCCGTTCTACCTGAGCAGCGCCGGCTACGGGGTCTTCGTGGACCACCCGGAGCACGTGTCGTTCGAGGTCGGCTCCGAGGTCGTCACGCAGACCCAGTTCAGCGTCGAGGGCCAGTCGCTCACCTACTACGTCATCGACGGGCCCCAGCCGAAGGACGTGCTGCGCCGGTACACCGCGCTCACCGGCCGCCCGGCCCGGATCCCCGCCTGGTCGTACGGCCTCTGGCTGTCCACCTCGTTCACCACCTCGTACGACGAGAAGACGGTGACCGAGTTCGTCGACGGGATGGCCGAGCGGGGGCTGCCGCTGTCGGTGTTCCACTTCGACTGCTTCTGGATGCGTCAGTTCCACTGGGTCGACTTCGTCTGGGACCCGGCGACCTTCCCCGACCCGGAGGGCATGCTGCGCCGGCTGCACGAGCGCGACCTGAAGGTGTGCGTCTGGATCAACCCGTACATCGCGCAGCGCTCGTACCTCTTCGAGGAAGGCCGCGAGGCCGGTTACCTGGTGCGCAACCCGGACGGTTCGGTCTGGCAGTGGGACAAGTGGCAGGCCGGCATGGCGCTTGTCGACTTCACCAACCCAGAAGCGGTCCGCTGGTTCACCGGCAAGCTCAAGGCGCTGCTGGACATGGGCGTCGACTGTTTCAAGACGGACTTCGGCGAGCGCATCCCGACCGACGTGGTGTGGCACGACGGCTCGGACCCGCAGCGGATGCACAACTACTACTCGTACCTCTACAACAAGGCGGTCTTCGAGCTGCTGGAGACCGAGCGCGGCGAGGGCGAGGCGGTGCTGTTCGCCCGCTCGGCCACCGCCGGCGGGCAGCAGTTCCCGGTGCACTGGGGCGGCGACTGCGAGTCGACGTTCGTCGCGATGGCCGAGTCGCTGCGCGGCGGGTTGTCGCTGGCGGCGTCCGGCTTCGGCTACTGGAGCCACGACATCGGCGGCTTCGAGGGCACCCCCGACCCGGCGGTGTTCAAGCGGTGGGTCGCCTTCGGGCTGCTCTCCTCACACTCCCGGCTGCACGGGTCCGGCTCGTACCGGGTGCCGTGGGCGTACGACGAGGAGGCCGTGGACGTGCTGCGGCACTTCACCCACCTCAAGCTCGGCCTGATGCCGTACCTGGCGGCCGCCGCCCAGGAGGCACACCGCGACGGGACGCCGGTGATGCGGCCGATGTTCCTGGAGTTCCCGGACGACCCGGCGACGGCGCACCTGGACCGGCAGTACATGCTCGGCCCGGACGTGCTGGTCGCCCCGGTACTCAGCGCCGACGGCGACGTCACGTACTACGTACCCGCCGGCACCTGGACGCACCTGGTCACCGGCGCGCAGGTCACCGGCCCGGCCTGGCTGACCGAGAAGCACGACTTCGACAGCCTGCCGGTGCTGGCCCGTCCGGGCGCGGTCATCCCGTTCGGCTCGCGCACCGACCGACCGGACTACGAGTGGGCCGACGATGTGCGGCTGCGGGTGTACGCACCGACCGAGGGGCAGCGGACCCGGGTACGGGTACCGTCACCCGGCAACGGGCCGGGCGCCGAGTTCGACGTGCGCTACGAGGGTGGGACGGCCAGCGCCGAACTGGTGGCCGGCACCTCGACGGGCTACATCTGCGAGATCCAGGGGACGGAACGATGACGCAACACCACTTCCCGGAGAGCTTCATCTGGGGCTCGGCGACGGCCGCGTACCAGATCGAGGGCGCGGCGACCGAGGACGGGCGCGGACCGTCCATCTGGGACACCTACAGCCACACACCCGGCCGGACCCTCAACGGTGACACCGGTGACGTGGCCGCCGACCATTACCACCGGTGGGCCGACGACCTCGGGCACATCGCCGACCTCGGGCTCGACGCGTACCGGTTCTCCATCTCCTGGCCCCGGGTGCAGCCGGGCGGCTCGGGCCGGTTCAACCAGGCCGGCATCGACTTCTACTCGCGGCTGGTGGACGGGCTGCTCGAGCGGGGCGTCCGCCCGGTGGCCACCATGTACCACTGGGACCTGCCGCAGGAGTTGGAGGACGCCGGCGGGTGGGCGGCGCGGGAGACCGCGTTGCGCTTCCAGGAGTACGCGGCGGGCATCGTCGGCGCGCTGGGCGACCGGGTGCACACCTGGACGACGCTGAACGAGCCGTGGTGCTCCGCGTACCTGGGCTACGCCTCCGGCGTGCACGCGCCGGGGCGGACCGAGCCGGCGGCGGCGCTGGCCGCGGTGCACCACCTCAACCTCGCGCACGGCCTGGCCGGCCGGGTGGTCCGGGAGCTGGCCCCGTCCGCCGAGCTGTCGGTGACGCTGAACCTGCACGTCATCCGGGGCGCGTCCGACTCGGCCGCCGACCAGGACGCGGTCCGGCGGATCGACGCGTTGGCGAACCGGGCGTTCCTCGGCCCGATGCTGGACGGGGAGTACCCGGCCGACCTGCTGGCCGACACCGCCTCCGTCACCGACTGGTCGTTCGTCCGCGAGGGCGACGAGAAGCTGATCGCGGTGCCGCTGGACGTGCTCGGGGTCAACTACTACTCCAGCACCCTGGTCCGGGCCTGGGACGGGGTCTCGGCCCGCTCCGACGCCGACGGGCACGGCGCGTCGACGTCGACGCCGTGGGTCGCCGCGGAGAACGTCGACTTCCTGCCGCAGCCCGGCCCGTACACGGCGATGGGTTGGAACATCGACCCGCCGGCGCTGACCGAGCTGCTGCTGCGCCTCCAGCGCGAATACCCCAGCCAGCCCATGATGATCACCGAGAACGGCGCGGCGTTCGACGATGTGGTGTCGGCCGACGGCCGGATCCACGACGAGCGGCGGATCGACTACCTGCGTCGGCACATCGGCGCGATGGCCGACGCCCGCGCGCAGGGCGCGGATGTGCGCGGCTACTTCCTCTGGTCACTGCTGGACAACTTCGAGTGGGGCTACGGCTACGACCGTCGCTTCGGCATCATCCGGGTCGACTACGACACCCAGGTACGCACCTGGAAGGACAGCGCCCACTGGTACCAGCGCCTCGCCGCCACCGGTCGTCTCGACTGACGCCTCCAGCGGGGTGTCACTATCCGTGGGTACGGCGTCATTGCGCCATGATCGCTCGGCCCACAGACTCAGGGCATGGTTGAGCGCGTCACCGTTGTCGCCTTTCCGGGCGTGCAGTCCCTCGACATCGCCGGGCCGTGGGAGGTCCTGACCGGGGCGAACCGGCATCGGGCAGCACGTGGTGAGCAACCCGCGTATGACCTGAGGCTGACGGGCACGGAGGTCAAGGTGGCGTCCGAGAGCGGCCTCGTCATGGTGGCCGAGGCGCTCGGAGAGCCTGTCCGCGCCGGCACCCTCGTCGTTCCCGGCGGCCGTACGGCGGCCGCCGGGAACGAGCACGCCGACCTCGTCGCCTGGTTGCGGGAGTGCCGTCCCACCAGGTTGTTGTCGATCTGTTCCGGAGCGTTTCTCTGCGCACGCGCTGGGTTGCTCAGCGGTCGCCGGGTTGCCACCCACTGGTCCGTGTCCAGGGACCTCGGACGGCGGTTTCCCGATCTCACCGTCGACCACGACGCTCTCTACGTGCACGACGGCCCGGTATGGACATCGGGTGGTGTCACGGCAGGAATCGACCTGGCACTGGCTGTCGTGGCGGCCGACCACGGAGCACGAGTCGCCCAGGAGATCGCGCGCTGGCTGGTGATGTTCCTGCATCGGCCCGGACAGCAGACCCAGTTCTCCGGCCCGGTGTGGTTGGAACGCGCCACGGAGAAGCGGGTAGCCGCCGTTCAGCGTGCCATCGAGGCCGACCCGACGGCGACACACCGCGTCGATGACCTTGCCGCGCAGTTCGCCATGTCACCTCGACACTTCCAGCGCCTCTTCGCACGTGAGACGGGACTCACCGTCGGGCGATACCTCACCGAGCTTCGCCTGGAGAGCGCCAAACGCCTTCTGGTGCAGTCCGACCTCGCCCTCGATGCGGTGGCGGCCAGGTCGGGATTCGGGTCCGCCGAGTCTCTTCGACGTGTCTTCGGCGAACGACTCGGCACGACCCCTGGCGCGTTCCGCGAACGCTTCTCGATGCTCTGACCGCATCAGACAGCCCATCGCTCTACACCGAAAGGACCTCTGGTGACCCACGTCGTCATCCCTCTGTACGAGCGATTCACCGCGCTGGACGTCATCGGCGTCTATCAGCCACTGGCCCTCACCCCGGGCATCGACGTGGTCCTGGTCGCCGAACGCCCCGGTCCCGTCCGGGACGACTGCGGGATGGTCTCCCTGGTGGCCGAGATCGCGCTCGAAGACGTGGAAGCGACCGACGTTCTCGTCGTCCCGGGAGGACCAGGGACCGTTCCGGCTCTCACCGGGCCACTGCCGGGCTGGATCCGACGCATCCACGAAACGACGACGTTCACGACCTCCGTGTGCTCCGGCTCGATCCTGCTGGGGGCCGCCGGGCTACTCACGGGCCGGCGGGGCACCAGCCACTACCTCGCAGCCCAGGCGTTGGTCCGCTTCGGCGCCGAGCCGACGGACCAGCGGGTCGTCGAAGAACCGGACGCGCGCATCATCACGGCGGCCGGTGTGTCGAGCGGCATCGACATGGGACTTAGACTCGTCGAACTCCTCACCGACCGGACGACCGCAGAGGCCGTCCAGCTGTGGATGGAATACGACCCACAACCGCCATTCGACAGCGGCCACCCGTCCCGCGCGACCCCCGAGGTGCTCGCCCGAGCGGCGGCGTACGACAGCGCGGCCAGGGTGGCGCACGCGGGGCCGCCTGCACCCCGGTGAACTTCGCGGTGACATTTGTCCAAGACACACGACCGGCGGCCCGGGCATCGTCGTTGCCATGAGCGAGTACGACGGTGCGCGGTCGCAGAAAATGCACGTGGTGCACGACGGCCCGCCGGAGGCGCCGCCGCTGTTGCTGATCCACGGATCGGGGATGTCCGGCGCCTCCTGGAATCCGGTGGTGCCGGCACTCGCCGACCACCACCACGTCATCCGGGTGGACCTCCCGGGCTGTGGCCGGTCTCCGGCCTCGCCGTCGTACGCGGTGCCCGACCAGGCCGACCGGGTGGCGGCGGTGCTCGACGACCTCGGCGTCCGGTCCGTCATCGCGATCGGACATTCCAGCGGCGGCTACATCGTCACCGCGCTCGCCGAACGACGCCCGGACCTGGTGCGCTCGCTCGCACTGGTCAGCACCGGCCCGAGTCCCGACGCTCTGCTCCCACAGCCGGCCCTGCTCCGGGCCCTGCTGGCTCCGCCGCTGGGTCCGCTTCTCTGGGCGCGGCGATCGGACGCCATGATCCGCAGGGGCATCAGCGTCACCTGCGCGCGTCCGGTCGACGTTCCGGACGACCTGGTCAGCGACGTCCGACACCTCACGTACCGCACGCTGAGGTCGGTGCTACGCGCCTACGACGCGTACATCGAGGAGCGGAGCGTGCCCGAGCGCCTTGCCGCTCTCGACGTCCCGGTGCTGGTGGTCTTCGGCGGCGGCGACCCCCGCTGGGAGCCGTCGTCGGCGCACCGGTACGACGCGGTGCCGAGGGCGCGGGTCGAGTTGCTGCCCGGCGTCGGACACGTACCCATGCTGGAAGCACCCGAGGCGACCAGCAGGCTGCTGCCGGGCTTCACGGCAACGGCCGCGGGCACCCCACCGGCGACCCCGACTGCCTAGACTCGGCAGATGCGGCCGATGGGGACGACCCCGCTCGACTGGTCGTTGGTGGACGTGGTGGTCCCGCGCCCGTCGGCCCGGTTGCCGGGGGTTCGCATGGCCGGGTTCCGGCACCGCGCCTGCGCACCGGTGGACATCGCCATGGTCGCGCACCCGTCGATCACCCTGATCGTCGACCTCAGCGAGGAAACGGGCCTCACCTACGCCGTGGACGGCCAGCACAGAAGTGGCAGCGCCGTCGTCGGCCTGCTTCCCGGCGACCTCCGGGCGACCGGCCGAGGGTTCGGCGAGTGCCTCCAGATCCGGCTGGAGCCGGTCGCCGTGGCCGCCGTGCTCGGCGCGTCGACGGAGATCTGCGGGGCGGTGGTTTCCCTCGACGACGTCTGGGGCCGCGCCGCCGAACGGGCCGAGGCCAGGCTGCGCGGCACCGCGTCCTGGGACGAACGGTTCGCCATCGCCACGGAGATGCTCGGCCGGCGGCTGGACGCCCGTCGAGCGCCCGATCCGGAGGTCGCCCACGCCTGGCGGCGGACCCGCACCAGCCGAGGCCGGGTACGGGTCGACAGCCTGGCCGAAGAGGTCGGCTGGAGCCGCAAGCGCCTGCTGTCCCGCTTTCGGTCCCAGCTGGGCATCACACCCAAACGCGCCGCCCGCCTGGTGCGGTTCGACCACGCCGCGCACCTGCTCGCCGCAGGCCACTCCGCCGCCACTGCTGCCACCGAGAGCGGCTACGTCGACCAGTCACACCTGCACCGCGACGTGTTGGAGTTCGCCGGGCAGACGCCCACGGCGGTGGCCGCCGCGCCGTGGCTCGCGATCGACCACGTGGCGTGGCCCGCGCCCTCGACCGCCTAGACCCCGACGCGCTGCGGCGGGACGGTGAGCCCGTAGAGCTCCATCAGCTCCGGGGTGTCGATCCGGCTGCCGTCGGCCACCGAGTCGCAGGCGATGTCGACGATCTGGTCCTTGTGCGCCAACAGGTACGGCCGGGCGCCCACGTCGGCGCTGGCCAAAGTGGCGATGCCGGGCCAGTGCCGGCGGCCGAACAGCATCGGGTAGCCGCGCAACCCGTCATAGGTGGCGCAGACCAGCACGTCCGGGTACGGCAGCGCGGCCACCCGGCTGACCGCCTCGGCGGTCAGGCCCGGCATGTCGACCGGGACCACCACCACCGCCTCGATCCCCTCGTCGTCCATGGCGGCCAGGCCGGCCCGGATGGACGAGCCGACTCCGGTGCCCCACGCCTTGTTGATCACAACGGTGGCCTTGCCCAGGTCAGCGGTCTCCTGGACCTGCTCGGCGGCGGCACCCAGGACGACCACGATCTGCTCGCAGCCCGCCTCGGTCATCGTGTCGATCATCTGATTCACCAGGGGCTTGCCGCCCTGGTGCAGCAGCGCCTCGGGACCACCGATCCGTCGTCCCCCGCCTGCGGCGATGATCATTCCTGCGATCCGGTTCAGCTGCGCCCCCTCCAGCACGGGACGGACCGTGACCGATCCGTCCCCTCCTACGGACACTGCAACGAGGACGGCCAGCCGAGGGTGGCGGGGCGAAAAGGAGAAATAGCACAACCGTTACACGACCGGCATCTCCCGGCACGAGCACCGGATGATCACCGAGAAGAGTGCGGCGATCAACCCGCCTCTGCCGACAGCGCGACCGCGGTGCCGCCCCAACGCCGGGGCACCCATCGCGCCACCCAACCGAGCCCGCGCGCGGTGAGCGCGTACAGGACCACCGGAGCAACGATGAGCAGCACGGCGATTCCCGCGACCAGAGGCACGTAGCCGGCGGACACCCCGCTGGCAAGCGCCCCGGCCACGGCGTACCCGGCGGCCAGGACGACCGCGACGAGCACGGACAGCACCACCACCCGGCCGGTCCCCCGATGCCGACCGACGGCCTCCGCGACCGCCACAGCCGGCAGGAAGAGCAGGGGAATCAGGACCACGCCGAGCACCGCGGCGATCAACACGAACATCGGCCCGGCCAGCGGGCCACCCATCCCGGAGCCGGTGGCCAGCGCGTACGCCAGCAGACCGAGGTAGCCCACGACCGCCTCGGCGACGAGGACCAGGCAGGCGGCGGCCATCCCCACCAGATGACGGACGACTCCGACAACCATGGCGCACCCTCCCATCGCGACGGCGGCACGACCCGGATGAGACTAACCGGGGCGCCGCCCCGTGATGTGCCCCCGCCCGAGTGCGGCCCGCAGGTCAGGCCGCGTCGGCGTAACAGTCGACGATGGACAGGTCCAGTGGGAACCGGACCGGCGTCGCACCGAAGAGCAGCGCGGAGGCCCGCTCCCCGCAACGGTTGACAGCCTCGGCGACCGCGTCCGCCTGATCGGCCGGCGCGTGCACGACCACCTCGTCGTGCTGGAAGAAGACCAGCTCGGCGTCAGTGCCGGACAACTCCGTCCGCAGGGTGGCCAGCAACGTGGAGGCCCACTCCGCCGCCGTGGCCTGGATGACGAAGTTGCGGGTGAAGCGCCCCCGGGACCGGGCGGCACGCGCCCGCGGACTGTGCGGATCGCCCGCCCCCTCCGGATCGGAGGGCTCGTCGTCGAGATCACCGAACCCGGCCGAGCCGGGCGGACACGTACGCCCCAGCCACGACCGCACCAGCCCACCCGTCTCACCGGTCCGTGCGGCCGCCTCGACGTAACCGAACGCCGTCGGGTAGCTGCGCTTCAGCACCGCCAACGCGGGCACCGCGGCCCCGCCGGTCTGGCCGTACATCGCACCGAGCAGCGCCACCTTGGCCTTGGCCCGATCGCCGCCGAACGAGTCCCGGGCCAGGGCCGCGTAGAGGTCGCCGGCACCGCCCGCCGCCGCCAGCCGCGCGTCGCCGGAGACCGCGGCCAGCACCCGAGGCTCCAACTGGCCGGCGTCGGCGACCACCAACCGCCAGCCCGGATCGGCCACCACCGCCCGCCGGATCACCTTGGGAATCTGCAACGCGCCACCACCCCGGGTGGCCCACCGGCCGGAGACGACACCAGCCGGCACGTACTCCGGTTGGAACCGGCCGCCCCGCGCCCACTGATCGAGCCAGGACCAGCCGTGCGCCGTCCAGATCCGGTAGAGCTCCTTGTATTCCAGCACCAGCGGCACCGCCGGATGGTCCACCCCGCGCAGCACCCAGGCCCGGGTGTTGGGCAGCTCCACCCCGACCCGGGCGAACGCCTTCAGCAGCTCCGCCGGGGAGTCGGTGTGCAGGCCGCGTACGCCGAGCGCGTCGGCGATCCGGGCGGCCAGCTCGGCGAGTCGGCGTGGCGGACCACCGACCGGGGACGCCTCGCCGAGCAGCTCGTGCAGGATCTCGTTGTGCACGTCGGCACGCCAGGGCAGCCCGACGACGCCCATCTCCGCCGCGATCAGCGCGCCGGCCGACTCGGCGGCCACCAGCAACCGGAACCGGCCGGGGTGCTCGGTCGCGGCGACGCGGGTGAGCTGGTCGGCGTACACCTGGGTCAGTGCCTCGATGCCCGGGCCCGCCGGACCGGGCAGGGTGTCGAAGAGCGCGCCCTGCCCGTGCCCGGGTGGCGCGGCGGCGCGCGGCGGCGGGTCGGGCGGCACCGCCGCGCCGGTCAGCCGGGCCCAGGCGGCGGCCAGCGAGCGGGGCTCGCCCCAACGGCCCACATGCCCGAGCAGCAACGCCTCGGTCAACTCCACGTCGTGACACCGGTCGACCCGGACGCCGGCACGCAGCAGCGTCGGGTAGACCGCCGTGGCGGTCGACCAGACCCACCGCGGGTGCTCGGCGGCCTCGCAGCCGGCGACCGCGGCGACCAGATCGGTGACGACCTCGGGCGGGCCGGTCGGCCGGCCGGTGGCGTCCAGCGGGCACAGCACTCCCCCACCCCGCTCGTCGGACACCACCGCCACCAGCACGAACGTGATTCTGCCTCTCCCGTGCGACAGAAACGGAGGCGCACCTCACCGTTGTCGGGCCGGTGGGCTGTCGGGGCCGGTCGGTAGCGTGATCGGGTGCCTCCGCAGATCCCGCACCCCGATCCTGGCACCCCCGACACCCGCGGTCCGATGCGCTACCTCTGGTGGCTGGTCCGCTGCCAACCCTGGCGGGTGCTGCGCGGCAGCCTGATCGGCACGGCCTGGATGATCGGGCTCTCGGCCCGGCCCTACCTGATCTACCGTGCCGTCGACGACGGGCTGCGCGCCGGCGACAGCCAGGCCCTGGCGCTCTGGGTCGCGGCGATCGTCGTCGCGGGCGTGGCCCTGTCCTACCTGGGCATCATGCGGCACCGCACGATGACCTTCATCCGGGAGGACGCCAAGGCCCGCTCGGCCGAGGTTCTGCTGCGCCACCTGTCCCGCATCGGCGCGGTGCTGCCCCGCCGGGTCGGGGCGGGCGAGGTGTCCACCATCGGCGGCTCCGACATCGACTGGACGGCGCAGGTGCTGACGCTGACCGGGCCGGGCGTCGGCGCGGTCGTCGCGTACGGGGTGATCGCCGTGGTGCTCTGGTCGATCGCCCCGATGCTCGCTCTCTGCGTGCTGGTGGGGGTGCCGGTGGTCGGCCTGGTCGTGGGGCCGCTGCTGCGCCGCCTGGAACAGGTCGAATCGGTCTACCGCCGGCAACAGGGCGCGCTCACCGCCCGATCCGGTGACATCGTGGCCGGGCTGCGGGTGCTCGCCGGGGTGGGCGGCCGGGACCTGTTCGCCCGACGGTACGCGGCCCGGTCCCAGGAGCTACGCGCCGAGGGCTACCGGGTCGGCGCGGTCAACAGCTGGATCGACGCGGCGACGGTCGCCATCCCCGGGTTGTTCCTCGCGGCCGTGGTGTGGCTGACGGCCCGGATGGCGGTGACCGGAGACGTCACGATCGGCGAGTTGGTCGCCGTCTACGGCTACGTGGCGACCCTGATCGTGCCGGTCTGGTTTCTGCTGGAGGGCAGCCACCAGCTCATCCGCGGCCGGGTCGCCGCCCGGCGGATCGCCGACCTGCTCGCCGTGACACCGGACGACATCGGCGGCCCGGGTCGCCGGTGGCCCGGCGCCGTGCCCGAGGCACGCCGGCCGGACGACCTGGCCGGGCCGGACGGCCCCGCCGACCTGCACGACCCGGTGACCGGCCTGACCGTGCGCGCCGGCCGACTGACCGGGGTGGCGGCAGACGACCCGGCGGCGGCCGTGGCGTTGGCCGACCGGCTCGGCCGCTACGCCGTCAGCGGCGTCACCTGGGGCGGCGTGCCGCTGCGCGAGGTAGCCCTGGACGAGGTCCGCGCGCGGATCCTCGTCGCCGACCACGACTCCTACCTCTTCGCCGGCACGCTGCGCGACATCCTGCGCGCCGGGGCCGACGACGATGACGAACGGATCGGCGCGGCCCTGCGGACCGCCTCGGCGCAGGACGTCGTCGACGCCCTGCCCACCGGGCTGGACACGCCGATCGACGCCCGAGCCCGGACGCTCTCCGGCGGTCAGCGCCAACGGCTGCGCCTGGCCCGGGCGCTGAGCAGCGAGCCGGAGGTGCTGATCCTCGTCGACCCGACGTCGGCGGTGGACGCCCACACCGAGGCACGGATCGCCGAGCGGCTACAGGCCGCGCGGGCCGGGCGCACCACCGTGGTGATCGCCACGTCGCCGCTGCTGCTCGGCCGGGCCGACCTGGTCGCGCTTCTGAGCGCCGGCCGGATCACCGCCACCGGCAGCCACGCCGACCTGCTCGACGGCGACCCGGCCTACCGGCACCTGGTGGCCCGCGGCAGCGAGGAGGCGTACCGGTGAGCCGGCTGCCGGTCGCCGACCGTGGCACCGTACGCCGGGCCCTGCGCGACATGATCAGCCGGCACCGACGCGCCGTCGGGGTCGTGTTGGCGCTGCACAGCGCCGCGGCGGTCGCCGGGCTCGCCCCGCCGTGGCTGCTGGGCACCATCGTCGACCGGGTCACCGCGGGCGCGGGCGTAGCCACGGTGGACCGGTTGGCACTGGCCATCGCCGGCTGCGTCCTGGTCAGCGCCCTGCTCTCCCGGTACGCCCAGTACGCCGGCCACCGCTTCGGCGAACGGGCCGTCGCCGAGCTGCGCGAGGAGTTCGTCTCCCGGACCCTCGGGCTGCCCGTCTCGGTCGTCGAGCGTGCCGGCTCCGGGGACCTGGCCACCCGCAGCTCGGTCGACGTGTCGACGGTCGGCACCACCGTCCGGGACGTGGTGCCGACCATCGTCATCGCCACGGTGCAGTTGACGTTGCTGTTCGGGGCGGTCTTCCTGCTGCACCCGCTGCTCGGGTTGGCCGCGTTGGCCGGGCTCCCGTCGATCGTGGCGGTGACCCGCTGGTACCTACGGCGGGCCAGCTCCGCGTACCTCACCGAGGGCGCGGCGGCAGCCGAGCTGACCGAGACGCTGACCACCACCGCCGAGGGCGCGCGCACGGTGGAGGCGCTGCGGCTGGCCGACGACCGGATCCAGCACGGCACCACCCGCATCACGATGGTGTGGCGGGCCCGTCGGGCGACTCTCGCGCTGCGCACCGTGTTCTTCTCGGTCGTCGAGGCCAGCTATCCGCTACCGGTCGCCATGGTCCTGCTCGTCGGGGGCTACCTGCTCTCCCGGGACATGGTGTCGCTCGGCGCGGTGGTCGCCGCCGCGCTCTACCTGCAACAGGCGATCGACCCGTTGGACCGGCTGTTGCAGTGGACCGAGCAGGCGCAACGCGGTTTCGCCTCGTACGCGCGGCTGCTCGGCGTCGGCATGGTCCCGCCGGAACCACCCGGCACGACCGCCCTGTCACGCGGTGAGCGGCTCGTCGTCCGTGGAGCCCGGTTCTCCTACTCCGACGGGCCGGACGTGCTGCACGGCATCGACCTGGAGGTGCAGCCCGGTGAGCGGCTGGCCGTCGTCGGCCCGTCCGGCGCCGGCAAGTCCACCCTGGCCCGGCTGCTGGCCGGGATCGACGCGCCGCGCCACGGCGTCGTCAGCATCGGCGGTTGCCCGGTCACCGACCTCGACCCGGCCGAGCGACGCCGCCGGATCGCCCTGGTCACCCAGGAGCACCACGTCTTCATCGGCTCGGTACGCGACAACCTCTCCTTCGCCGCGCCCGACGCCTCCGACGAACAGATGCGCGCCGCGCTGCTCACCGTGGGCGCCGAGTGGTTCGCCGAGCTGCCCGAGGACCTGGACACCCAGATCGGCGACGGGGCCCGTCAACTCGGCGCGGCCGAGGCCCAACAGCTCGCGCTGGCCCGGTTGGTGCTCGCCGACCCGCACACGCTGATCCTGGACGAGGCGACCGCCGCGCTCGATCCGTCCACCGCCCGCCGGACCGAACGCGCGCTGGCCGCCGTGCTGGTCGGGCGGACCGTCATCGCGATCGCGCACCGGCTCAACACCGCGCACGACGCCGACCGGGTCGCCGTGCTCGCCGACGGACGGATCACCGAGATCGGCAGCCACGACGAGCTGGTCGCGGCCGGCGGGGCGTACGCCGCGCTGTGGCGCTCCTGGCACACCCGCGTCGACGAGCGCTGAGGCGTCCTACTTCACCGCGCCGGAGGTGAGGCCGGCCTGGATCTGACGCTGGAACACCGCGTACACGAGGATCATCGGGAGGATGGCGATGGTCAGCGCGGCGAACAGCCCGGACCAGTCCGCCTCGTAGCCGGCGTTGACCGAGATGTCGGCGATGCCCTGGGTGAGCACCCATTTGTCCTTGGCGTTGGAGAGCAGCACCAACGGGAGTTGGTACTGCGCCCACTGACCGATGATGTTGAAGATCGCGACGCTGATCAGACCCGGCTTCGCCATCGGCATCATCACCTGGAAGAACAGCCGGCTGTGCCCGCAGCCGTCGATCATCCCCGCCTCGGCCACCGACGACGGCAGCGTCTTGAAGAACGCGGCCAGGAAGAACACCGTGAACGGCAACGAGTACGCGGTGTAGACCAGCACCACGCCGGTGTGGGTGTCCAGCAGACCCAGGTTCTTCACCACGAAGAAGAGCGGCACCAGTGCCAGGAAGACCGGGAAGGCCAACCCCGAGACGAAGAGGAAGTAGACCGCCCGGTTGCCCCAGAACTTGTAGCGGGCCAGCACGTACGCGGCCATCGAGCCGAGCAGCATGGTGAGGAACGTGCTGCACGACACCACGATCACGCTGTTGAGGAAGTATCGCCCGACGTGCGCCTTGGTCCAGGCCCGCCCGAAGTTCTCCCAGCGCAGCTCGGCCGGCAGCGTCCACGGGCTGCTGAAGATCTCACTGGTGTTCTTGAACGCGGCGAGGAAGGTCCAGAGGATCGGCACGATCACGATCACCGCCCACACGGCGAGCGCGACGTGTCCCAGGCCGGCGAAGAACCGTGCCTCCGATCGGGGGCCCTTGTGCCCCGGCCCGGCGGGGGCGGACGGGTCACCGGTCTTCGGCGGCAGCGCCGCCGGCGTCGGCGGCAGCGTCGACTGCGGATTCATCAGTACTCCACGCTTTCCCGCTTGGTGAGCCGCAGCGTCAGCGCCGCGAACGTGAGGGTGAGGAAGAACAGCGCCACGCCCATCGCCGAGGCGTAGCCGTACTTCGAGTAGACGAACGCGTTGCGGTAGATCTCCATGGCGAGCACGGTGGTGGCGCCGTCCGGGCCGCCACCGTCCACCGAGAGCACCGCCACGATGGCGAACGCGTCGAACGCCGCGATCCCGAGGTACACCCAGGCCACCTGGAGGGTGTCCCACAGCAGCGGCAGGGTGACCCGGAAGAACAAGGTCACCTTCGTCGCCCCGTCCATCTCGGCGGCCTCGTAGATCTCACCGGGGATGGAGGCCATCCCGGCCGAGAAGAGCACCACGTAGAAGCCGACCGCCTGCCAGACCAGCACCGCGATGATCGACCAGAGGGCCAGGTTCGGCTTGACCAGGAAGAGGATCGGCTCGATGCCGAACTTCATCAACACGCCGTTGATCAGGCCGGACTCGTTCGGCCGGTACACCATCTGGAACAACACCGCGATGATGGCCACCGCGAGGACCTGGGGGAAGAAGAACACCACCCGGTAGAACTTCGCCCCCCAGACCCCCTGGCGTTGACCACCGCTGCTCTTGCCGCCCACGTTGAGCAGGAAGGCGAAGAACAGGGCGATGGCAATAGTGATCAGCGGCAGGGCAAGCAGCAGTACGCCGTGGTGCTGGACCGCTTTCCAGAAGGCCCCGTCATCGAGCAACCTCCGGTAGTTGTCGAAGCCCACCCACTGCGGGGCCGACAGCCCTCGCCAGTTGGTCATCGAGATCTGGAACGCCTGCGCGTACGGCCAGATCACGAATGTCACGTACAGCGCGACCGGGGCGAACAGGAACCCGATCACGAATGGATACTTGCCGTGCCGCATGACCCTAGCTCCGATCGATCAGCGCTTGAACTTGGTGACGGAGCTGTCCTTCTTGATGGCGTCGGCGCGCTTCTGGATCCGCTCCACGAAGGCGTCCGCGTTGATCCGGCCGAACATCAGCTCATTGGTGGCGGTACGCGCCTCCGTGTCGAGCTCCTTGTACCAGCCGTCGAAGTACAGGTTGAACACGTCCTGACCGGCCGCCTTGAGCGCGGCCTGCGAGCTGGCCACACCGGGCGGAAAGGCGAAGCCCTCCGAGCCGGCGGTGACCACGGTCGGGGCCTTGACCACCTCGGTGAAGCCCTTCGCGCCCGCCGTCGAGAGCATCTGACGCATGTACTCCAGCCCGCCCTTGGGGTTCTTGCTCTTCGCCGAGACAAAGTAGCCCTCACCGGCGGTGGCGCGCAGCGCGGTGGCCGGCAGCTTGTCCGAGGCGGACATGCTCGGCACCGGCATGAGCTGGTAGTCGAAGCCGGCCGGGGTGTCCTTCTTCTGCTCGCCCTCCAGCCAGTCACCGCTGGGGTACATGGCCACCTTGTACTGGTTCTGCCGCAGCTGCACGTCGGTGTGCTTGAGGCCCTCGAAGCTCTTGTCGCTGAACTTCGCCCCAACCTCGGCCCAAGCGGTGGCCGCCTGCTTCACAGCGTCCTGCTTCCAGGCGCCGTCCTCCAGGTTGTCGATGTTCTTCAGCACGTCCGTGCCGCCGATCTTGGCGGCGTGGGTGAGGATCACGTTCCACTGGTAGTAGGCCGCGTTCGCACCGGCGTAGCCGTACGGGGTGATGCCCTTGGCCTTGATGGCCGTGAGCAGGGCGATGAACTCGTCCCAGTTCTTCGCCGGCGCCCAGCCGTTGTCCTTGAACAGCTTCCCCGAGTACCAGATGCCGAAGACCGTGGAGACGTAGTACAGGACGAACGGTTTGCCGTTGAACGAGCCCGCCTCGATGGTGCCCGGCACCACCGTGTCGCGGACCTTCTTGGCCGGGTCGTCGACCGACGGCGCGTCCCACAGCTCGGTGAGGTCCTGGAGCTGACCGTCGGCCACGAGCGCGCCGAAGTCCATCAGCTTCTCGCCCGAGTTGTTCACGAACTCCGGCGGGTTACCGGAGGCGAACCGCGGCTGGAGCACGGTGGAGACGGCCTGGGTGGCCTGGTGCTTGACCTCCGCCTTGGGGAACGCCTTCTTGTACAGCGGCTCGTGCACGTCGGTGGCGTACTTCTCGCCGTAGCCACCGTTGAAGATGACCACCTCGATCGCGGCGTCCTCCTTGACGCCCAGCGGGTTCTTCTCGCTCTTGGTGCCGCCGGCGACCTGCTCGCTGTCACCGTCGCTGCCGCTGGTGGCGCAGGCGCCGAGCAGGCCGATGGCCGGAGTGGCGAGCATGCCCACGGCGGCGGCGCGACGCAGCACCGTGCGACGGTCGAGTGCGGCCGGGTGTTCGGGGGTAATCGACATCGTCGTGTCTCCTTGTGGAATTCGGGTCAGGCGGTACGCCGGAGACGTCCGGCGTACCGCGACTCGAGGGCGAGGTTGTGCTCGTCCCCGCCGGGGACGTTGGCGGAGAGGTAGATAGGGGGTACCTCCCCGGCCTGGTGGAACCGTCGTACGACCTCCGCGGTCAGCAACTGCGCCAGCAGCGCCGTGGTGACCGAGGAGACCGCACAGACCGCGCCGCCGCCCTCGAGCGGCAGCAGTGCATCGCCGTACGGCGCGCCATTGTCCAGCACGACGTCGGCGAGGTCGGCGAGCCGGCGACCGGACGGGTGCCGTGGGGCGACCCGCGCGGTGTGCTCGACCGAGGTGACCGCGATCAACGGGTGACCGCGCTCGGTGACCAGCGCCGCCAGCTCGACCACCGAGCCGTTGATGCCGGATTGGGACGCCACCACGAACACGTCGCGCGGCTGGGGCGCCGCGAGCGCGTAGATCTGGTGGGCGATGGAGGGATCACGTTCCAGCTTGGGGTCGGCGAGCACGTCACGCGGGGCGTCACCGTGCATCACCAGGTCCCGTACCGAGAGCCGGTTCGTGGGCACCAACCCGCCGGCCCGGGCGACCAGTTCGGCGGCGAACGCCTCCGAGTGCCCGGCGCCGAACGCCTGGAGCACGCCGCCTTCACGCAGGCTGTCGGCGATCAGGTCGGCGGCCCGGGTGATCCCGTCGGCCTCCGAGTCGAGCAGCCGGTCGAGCACCGGGCGGACGGCGTCCACGTACCCCTGGGCGCTGATCATGAGTGGGCTCCCTTCGCTGCCTTGTGCCCGTCGACGGCCTGCGCTGTCCGCCGGAAGGCCGCGTGCGCGCGGTCGTGCGTGCGTTGGGCGACGGCGATGTAGAGCAGGTCGAGCACCACCAGTTGGGGGTGCCGGGCGGAGAGCGCGTCCGGCCGGAAGGTGGTCGCCTGGCTGGCCGTGAGCAGCACGATGTCGGCCAGTTCGGCCAACGGGGAGCGGGGGAAGCCGGTGAGCGCGAGCGTGGTGGCGCCCCGGCTGCCCGCCTCGGCGAGCATCTCGATCGTCTCCCGGGTCTGCCCGGTGTGCGAGATGCCGAGCGCCACGTCCCCCGATTTCAGCAAGGCGGCGCTGGCCAGCCCCTCGTGCACGTCGTTCCACGCCCACGCCGCCACACCGATGCGGTGCAGGCTGAACTGCATCTCCTCACCGACCAGGGCGCTGCCGCTGGCACCGGAGATGTTCACCCTGCTGGCGCCGGCGATCGCCACTGCGGCCCGCTCCACCTCGGTGAGGTCGAGCAGGGTGGCGGTGTCGTGCATGGCCCGGGTGTCGGCGGCCATGATCTGGTCGAGCACCCGCGCGAGTGGGTCGCTCGGCTGGATCTCCCGTCCGATGTCGACTGTCCAACCGGCCGAGCGGGCCCGGCCGGTCTCGGAGGCGATGCCCAGTCGCAGGTCGGCGTACCCCTCGAAGCCCATCGCCCGGCAGAAGCGGGTGATGGTCGCCGGTGAGGTGCCGCTCCGCTCGGCCAACTCGACGATTGTCGCGCGGGCGGCGGCCTCGGGGTCACTGAGCACGTGCTCGGCAACCCGGCGCAGGGCTCCGGTCAACTCGCCGAGCCCGTTGCGGACGCGGGCCAGCACCCCGTCGGAGGCGGAACTCCGTCGCTCGATCACGTTGGCGTCGACCACCGCGGTCCCCGCGGCGGTGTCCACCTCGTGATCAACCATGAGACGCCTCAGCTTTCCGAAAAGACTGTTAACTGTTAGTGGTAAAAGTTCTTACTAACCGACCCTCTGTGTCAAGACTGTGGGCGAAGTTTTCAAACTGTTACCTGGCGCACAGGCCTCTCCGCCCGCCACAACTTGCCCCGCACGACCCCGCCGACCAGCATGAACAAGCCAGATCGCCGTTCCGCGCAAGGAGACTCGTGCCGATGTCCGACAACGTCGTGGTGGGTCTCGATATCGGCGGTACGTCCACCCGGGCGACCGTCCTCACCCTCACCGGGCAACGCGTCGGCACCGGCCGCGCCGGCGGTGGCAACCCCACCAGTCACGGCGCCGAACGCGCCGCCGCCGAACTGCTGACCGCCCTCCGCGAGGCGCTCGCCGACGTCGACCCGACGCGGGTGGCCGCCGGCACCATCGGGCTCGCCGGAGCCGGCCGACTGCTCGCCGACCCGGCCGGACGGGCCGCCTTCGACCAGGCCTGGCACGACGCCGGCCTGCGCTGCCCGTACGAGGTGCACGGCGACGCCCTGGTCGCGTACGCCGCCGGCACCGCCGCCCCGGACGGAACCATCCTCATCGCCGGCACCGGGGCGATCACCGCCCAGGTCCACGAGTTGCGGCTCGACCGCATCGCCGACGGCCACGGCTGGCTCCTCGGCGACGCCGGCTCGGGCTTCTGGCTCGGTCGGGAAGCCGTTCGCCGACTGCTCGCCGATCTGGACGCCGGCCGTGGGCTTGGCGCACTGGCCACGACCGTGCTCACCGAAATTCTGGGCAGCGCCGATATCGCCGCCCGCCCCCGGGACACCGTCGACGCCACCATCCAGACGGTGACCCGTCGACCTCCCATCGACCTGGCCCAGCTCGCGCCGCTGGTCGTCGACGCCGCCACCCACGGCGACCCGGTCGCCACCGAGCTGATCACCAACGCCGCCGCGCACCTCAGCGAAAGCGTGAGCCGCATCCGCCCCGCCGGGGCGGTGACACCGATCGTGCTCGGCGGCGGCCTACTCACCGCCGACACCCCGCTCGCCGCCGCCGTCCGGGCCGAGATCACGCGACACTGGCCGGACGCTCCGCTGCGCACCGCCGGAGACGGAGCCGCCGCCGCAGCCTGGCTCGCCGCCCGTGGCCTACCCGAGGTGACCGACCCAACCGCCCTGCACGCCCGCCTCTTCCCCACCCCCTGAAGCCCTCGGCGGGGCGCGCACCGCGCCTTGCGCCGCGCCACGCGCGCCACGCGCGCCCCGCGCGCGCCGCGCCCCGCCCCGCGCCGCGCCGCGCATGATCGCACTAGATCCAGGATGTAGTGCTTTCCGGCCGCGACGAGGGGACTCTTTCCAGGATTTGGCGCGATCACCGGTGCGCGGCGCCCGAGACGAGCACGATCACGGCGGGCGCGGCACCCGCCCTCCAGCGATGGCACCAGAGCCCGCTCCCCACTGGGAATCCTTTGGCATACTTGCTTGTTCAAGCAACTATGACCGGGTTCGACGAGAGGTTCAGCCGTTCCGCGTCATTGACATCACTGCAGGAACCGGAGGTACTGACATGAATCGCCTCGAAGGGCGCGCTGCCCTGGTCACAGGCTCGACGAGCGGAATTGGGCGCGGCGTGGCGGAGGCGATGGCCCGCGAGGGCGCCATCGTCGTCGTGACCGGACTTGGCGCGGAGCAGGGTGCTCAGATCGTCGACGGAATCGTCGCGGAGGGCGGCATCGCCCACTTCGTCGAGGCGGACCTCTCTGCGGGTGGCTCCGAGATCCGCCGCCTTGCACAGGAGGCGACGGCCCTGGCGGGTCGGCCGATCGACATCCTGGTCAACAATGCGGCCTTTCTCGTGCCGCCTCACCCCATGACAGAGTCGACCGAGGAACAGATCGACCAGGTGCTGGAGGTCAACATCAAGGCGCCGTACCTGCTGACGGCGGCCCTGGTGCCCGGCATGGTGGAGCACGGCGGCGGATCCGTGATCAACATGGGCTCGATCGGCGGCGTAGACGGAATCAAGTTCACCTCGCTCTACGGCGCCAGCAAGGCAGGCCTGCACTCGTTGACGAGGTCGTGGGCCGCGGAGCTGGCCGCCGACGGTGTGCGGGTGAACACCGTCGCCCCCGGACCCACCATTACGGAGGGTAACGAAAACCTCCGCCCCCTCCTGGAGAAGCTCGCCGAGAGCAACCCAGACAGGCGTACGGGCAACGTGCAGGACACCGCAGCGGCCGTGATCTTCCTCGCCAGTGAGGAGGCGTCACACATCCACGGTGTACTCCTTCCCGTGGACGGCGGGGCCCTCGCGATCTGACGACAGGCCGGCCCGGCGCGTCGGCGCCGAGCCGGCCCCGCGCCCGCGCACGTCGGGCAGGGCGCACGTTGGGCGGCTCCGTTGACCGATCAGGATCGGTCAGACCTGGGTTGCCTGGAGGACGATGCCGTTGCCGTCCGGGTCGTCGAAGGTGACGTACCGGCCCCAAGGGGCGAGTTGGATGCCGCCGTCGGCGAAGTCGACCCCCCGCTCGCCCAGCCGGGCCACGTCGCCGTCGAGGTCATCGGTCTCCAGCACCAGACCCTTGAGCGACCCGGGCGGCATGGTGGGGAACCAGGTGACCAGGGTGAGAGCCGTGGCGGCGCCCCGGGGCGCCACCTGCACCCAGCGTCCGCCGTCGGGGCCCATCGGGTTGTCCCGGACCAACTCGAAGCCGAGCACGTCGACGTAGAAGTCGCGGGCCCGGTTCTGGTCGGCGACGGGTACGGAGAGTAGCTGCACATGGGTCACGGTCACGCCGACCACGATAGCGAGGAGGCACGATAGCGAGGCGGTAGGAACGGACCCTACTTGAGTTGTCCTGCGGTGAGACCGGCCTGCACCTGCCGCTGGAAGGCCACGTAGACGGCGAGCACCGGGAGCACCGCGATGCTCAGCCCGGCGAAGAGCCGGGCGTAGTCGCCGGCGTAGCCCTGGCTGACCGAGAGCGCGAACAACCCCTGCGCCAGCATCCACTTGGACTCGTCGCCCTGCAACAGAACCTGAGGCAGCAGGAACTGGTTCCAGTGGCTGAGGAAGTTGAAGATCGCCACGCTGATCAGTCCCGGACGTGCCATCGGCAGCATCACCCGGAAGAAGAGCCGGAAGTGACCGCAGCCGTCGACCATTGCGGCCTCCGCCACCGAGGTCGGCAGAGTCCGGAAGAACGCCGTCAGGAAGAACACCGTGAACGGCAGCGAGTAGGCCGCGTACACGAGGATCAGCCCGAGCCAGGTGTTGAAGAGACCGGCGTTGCGGACCACGAAGAAGAGCGGCACCAGGGCGAGGAACACCGGGAACATCAGGCCGCCGACGAACAGGTAGTAGACGACCTGGCGGCCGCGGAACTCGTACCGGGCGAAGACGTACGCGGCGGTGGCGCCCATCAGCATGGTGAGGCTGACCGAGCCGGTCACCACCACCAGGCTGTTGACGAAGTACCGGCCGATGTGCGCGCCGGTCCAGGCCCGCGCCCAGTTGTCCAGGTGCAGCGTTCCGGGGAGCCCCCACGGGTCGGCGAGGATCTCACCGTTGGTCTTGAACGAGCTGATGAACATCCACAGCAGTGGCAGTACGGTCAGCAGGCCCCAGAGCAGCAGGAAGCCGTGCGAGAGGGCGTTGGCCACGCCGAGTTCCCGGCGCACCGGGCGGTCCCCGCTGGTGACCAGGGTCGGGGCGGTCGCGGTGGGTTGATCCAGAGTGGTCACGAGTACTCGATCCGTTCGCGCCGGCCGACCCGCAGCGACAGCACCGCCACCGAGAGGGTCAGGAAGAACATCACCACGCCGATCGCCGAGGCGTAGCCGAACTTGGTCTCGCTGCCGAAGGCGGTGTCATACATGCGGACGCCGATCACGTCGGTGGAGAAGTTGGGCCCGCCGTTGGTCATCAGCTGCACGAGGATGAACCCGTCCAGTGCGAAGATGGCCAGGTAGACCCAGGCGACCTGGACGGTGTCCCAGAGCAGCGGCAGGGTGACCCGGCGCAGTGTGGTGAACCGGGACGCGCCGTCGAGCAGCACCGCCTCGTAGATCTCCTTCGGTACGGCCGACATCGCCGCGCCGAACAGCACCACGTAGAAGCCGACGTTGCTCCAGACCATCACCGCGAGCACGCACCAGAAGGCGGTCGCCGGATCGCCAAGCCAGGTCGGGGCGGGCAGGCCGAGGCCGTGCAGAGCGGTGGTGAGCAGCCCCTTGTTGGGGTGGTACACCTCCTTCCACAGCAGCGCGATGATCACCACGGAGAGCACCTGGGGGAAGAAGTAGACAGTGCGGTAGAGCGCGCCGCCGCGTACGCCGGTGACGCCGGCACTGCCCTTGCGCCCGCCCATGGCGAGCATGGTGGCGAAGAAGAGCCCGAGCACGATGGTCAGCACCGGCACCAGACCCAGCAGGATCACGTTGTTCTTCAGCGCGTTCCATACGTAGTCGTCGTGCCAGAGGGTCTTGAAGTTGGCCAGGCCGACCGGGTTGGCGTCGGCCGAGTAGCCGAGCCAGTCGGTGGTGGAGATCTGGAACGCCTGGAGGTACGGCGAGACGACGAAGAACACGTACAGCAGCACCGGTGGCACCAGGAACGTGACGATCAGCGGCCACTTGCCATGTTTCACGAGGGGGACCTCTCCGTTGGGGTACGGCCGGTGGGGGCGGACCTCTCCCCCACCGGCCTCGCGGTCAGGCCGCTCGCTTGTACTTCTTGATCGAGCTGTCCTGGGCGATCGAGTCGGCGCCCTTCTGGCACTGTTCGAGGAACTCGGCGGGGCTGATCCGGCCGCTGAAGAACTCGCCGCAGGCGGCGTCGATGAGGTTGCGCTCCAACTTGCGGTAGTAGTTGTTGTAGACCCAGTTGAAGCCGTTGGCGCCGGACGCGTCGAGGGCCTTGACCACGGTGCTCAGCCCGTACGGCAGCTCGACGCCCTCGGTGGCGCCGGCGACCACGGTGAGGCTGGCGACCTTCTTCGTGAAGTCCTGGGCGCCCTTCTTGGAGAGCATGGTTCGGAAGTACTCCAGGCCGCCGGCGACGTTGCGGGCCTTGGCGGGCACCATGAACGGTTCCCCGGCGGTGCCCCGGATCGCCTCGAACGGCAGCTTGTCGCCGCTGCCCAGGCTCGGCGTCGGCGCGATGGTCATGTCGAACCCGGCCGGGGTGACATCCTTCTGCTCGCTCTCCAGCCAGGAGCCGCAGGAGATGAAGGCGGCCTTGCCCTGACACCAGGCGGTCTGCGACTGCTTGTGGTCCAAGCCGGGCGAGCCGTCCAGGATGTACTTGTCCTTGACGATCTGGTGCCAGGCGTCGGCGGCGGTCCGCATCGAGTCGGACTTCCAGGCGTTCGGCTCCAGGTTGTCGATGGCGGTCGCCACGGACGGGCCGCCGAGCTTGATGGCGGTGGAGATCAGGGGCCAGCTCATGTAGCGCGGGTGCAGGCCGGCGTACGTCCAGGGGGCGATGCCGGCGGCCTTGATCTGCTTGCACAGCGCGATGTGCTCGTCCCAGGTCTTCGCGTACGACCAGCCGCGGTCGGCGAAGAGCTTGGCGGAGTGCCAGATGCCGTAGGCGGTGTAGGTGTAGTTGAGCACCAGGAACTTGCCGTCGTAGGAACCGACCTCGACGGCGCCGGGCAGCAGGGTGTCCTTGACCGTCTTGCCGGGAATGTCGAGGCTCGGGGCGGCCAGCAGGTCGTCGAGGCCGGCGAGGGCGTTCTGGCTGACCAGACCGTTGAAGTCGATCTGGCCGGAGCCGGAGTTGTTGACCACGTCCGGCGGGGTGCCGTCGACGAAGCGCGGCTGGAGGGTCTTGCTGATCTCCTGGGTGGAGGAGTGCTTGATCTTCGCCTTCGGGTACTTCTCGGTGTACATGGCCTCGTGGGCCTTGGCGTACTCCTCACCGAAGCCACCGCCGAAGATCACCACCTCGAGTGGGGCGTCCTCCTTCACGCCGAGCGGGTTCTGCTCGCTCTTGGTGCCCTGGTAGGTCTCGGCATCGTTCTTGTCACCGCCACCGCTGGTGGCGCAGCCGGACAGCAGGCCGGCGGCGGGGGTGGCCAGGAGGCCGGCGGCGGCGCTGCGCCGCAGGATGTCACGCCTGTTCATGGGTTCTCCTCGGGTCGGGTCGGGCGGATCGCCGGTCTGTGGGGGGAGGCGTCTGCCGCGCGAGGGGCGGTAGTTCTCTTCAGTTCATGCTCTGTTGCTGAAGAATTTCTACGACAGCCGGGCTCGGACTTCAAGTCCTGACTGTCGAACCGTTATCACCACCAGCCGCCGCCGGGTCGCCTAGCCTGGGGCGATGCGCCGTCTGCGCCAGCTGGCCGAGCGCACCCCGGCTGGGCGGGAGCGGTACGTCGACCTGCTCCGCGCGCTCGCCATCACCATGGTCGTTTTCGGACACTGGAGCGTCACGGTGATCGGGCGTGACCCCGGCGGGCAGGCCACCGGGCACTCCGCGCTCGGCGACCTGCGCTGGGCGTACCCGCTGACCTGGCTGGCCCAGGTGATGCCGGTCTTCTTCCTGGTCGGAGGGTACGCCAACGCGGCCTCGCTGACTCGGCTGCGGGCCCGCGGCGGCGATGCCGCCGGCTGGCTGATCGACCGCAGTGCCCGCCTGGTTCGCCCCACCAGCACGCTGCTGCTGGTGCTCACCACCGCGGCGGCGGTCGCGTGGCTGCGCGGCGTCGACCCGAGCCAGATCCGCGAGGTGTTCTGGTTCGCCACCATTCCACTCTGGTTCCTGGTCGCCTACCTGGCGGCGGTCGCGCTCACCCCACCGATGTACGCGCTGCACCGCCGCCTCGGCCTGGCCGTACCGCTGGCGCTCGTCGCCCTGGTCGGCCTCGGCGACGTCGGCCGGCTGAGCGGGCCGGAGGAGCTGAGCTACGGCAACTACCTCTTCGGTTGGCTCGCCGTCCACCAGCTCGGCTTCGCCTGGCACGACGCCCGCGCCGCACCACCACCCGCCGGTCCAACCGCGCCACCACCCGCGAAGGCCGGCCGAACCCCGCCACCACCTACCGAGACCGACGCTGCCGGGCCATCGGCTCCCGACCGTCCGGGGGTACGCCGACGGCGGCTGCCCACCTCCCGCCGGGCCGGTCTGGTCTTCCTCGCGGGTGGGCTGGGCGCGGTGCTGCTGCTCACCGTGCTCGGCCCCTGGCCGGTGGCCATGCTCAAGGTGCCCGACGAGCGGCTCGACAACGCCGCGCCACCCAGCCTCGCGTTGCTGGCCGTCGCCACCGGCCAGCTCGGGCTGATCCTGCTGCTGCGCGGCCCGGCCGAGCGGCTGCTGCGCCGCAGCGGGCCGTGGCAGCTGGTGATCGGGGTCAACCTGGTGGTGCTGACCGTCTTCCTCTGGCACCTGACCGCCGCGATCCTGCTGATCGGGTTGCTCGACGCGGTCGGGACGCTGCCCACCCCGGCGGTCGACACGGCCGCCTGGTGGGCCTGGCGGGTGCCCTGGTTGCTGCTGCTCAGCGCCGTCCTGGCGGTGCTGGTCGCCATCTTCGGGCCGGTGGAGGCGCGCAGCGGCCGGCACCGCACCGGCCGGCGGACCCCTCGGGGCATCCCGACCCGGGCGGCGTTGGCGGTGGCCGGCTACGCCGCCGTGGTGGCCGCGCTGCTGGTCAACAGCACCACATCGCAGCAGGCGCCGGAGCCGCTCGGCACGCCCGTCCCGGCGCTGGTGGCGTACCTGGCCGGGGCGGGCGTGCTGCGACTGCTCAGGTCTGGGTGGGGAACCCGAGGTTGACCCCGCCGTGCCGCGGATCCAACCAGCGGCTGGTGACGACCTTGCCCCGCGTGAAGAAGCGCACCCCGTCCTCGCCGTGGGCGTGCAGGTCACCGAAGAGGGACGACTTCCAACCGCCGAACGAGTGGTACGCCATCGGCACCGGGATCGGCACGTTGATCCCGACCATGCCCACCTCCACCTCGTGCTGGTAGCGCCGGGCCGCCCCGCCGTCGTTGGTGAAGATCGCCGTGCCGTTGCCGTACGGGCTGGCGTTGACCAGGTCCACCGCCTCGTCGTACGAGCCGACCCGAACCACGCTCAGCACCGGCCCGAAGATCTCGTCGGTATAGATCGACATGCCCGGGGTCACCCGGTCGAACAGCGTCGGGCCGAGCCAGAAACCGTCCGGGTCGCCGTCCGGCGTCACGTCCCGCCCGTCCACCACCGGCACCGCGCCCGCGGCGACACCGGCGTCCACGTAGGAGCGCACCTTCGCCGCGTGCCCGGCGGTCACCAGCGGGCCCATGTCGCAGCCCCGTCGGCCGTCGCCGGTGCGCAGACCGGTCACCCGCTGGGCGATCCGCTCGACCAGCGCGTCCGCCACCGGCTCCACCGCCACCAACACGGAGATGGCCATGCACCGCTCCCCCGCCGAGCCGAACCCGGCGTTGACCGCCGCGTCGGCGGCCAGGTCCAGGTCGGCGTCCGGGAGCACCACCATGTGGTTCTTCGCCCCACCGAGCGCCTGCACCCGCTTGCCGGCGGCCGTTCCGCGCTGGTAGACGTACCGGGCGATCGGGGTGGAGCCGACGAACGACACCGCCCGCACCTCCGGGTGCTCCAGCAACGCGTCGACCGCCTCCTTGTCGCCGTTGACCACGTTGAGCACCCCGTCGGGCAGGCCCGCCTCGGCGAACCACTCGGCCAGCAGCAGCGCCGCGCTCGGGTCCTTCTCGCTCGGCTTGAGCACCACCGCGTTGCCGCAGGCCACCGCCACCGGCACGAACCACAGCGGCACCATCACCGGGAAGTTGAACGGCGAGATCACCGCGACCACTCCGAGCGGCTGCCGGATGGTGTACGAGTCGACCTCGGTGGACACGTTCTCGCTGAACGCACCGCGCAGCGCCGACGGCAGGCCGCACGCGTACTCGATGACCTCCAGGCCGCGCTGGACCTCGCCGGCGGCGTCGGCGAGCACCTTGCCGTGCTCGGCGGTGATCACCTCGGCGAGCCGGTCCCGCCGGGTGTGCACCAACTCCCGGAAGGCGAACAGCACCGCGGACCGCCGCGCCAGCGACGCGTCCCGCCAGGCCTGCGCCGCGCGGGCGGCGGCCTGCACGGCGACGTCGACGTCCGCGGTCGAGGCCAGTTCGACCTCGGCGGTACGCCGACCGGTCGCCGGGTCGAACACGTCGCCGCGCCGCTCGGAGGTACCGCCGACCCGCTTGCCGTCGATGAAGTGACCGATGCTCATGCCGCCACCCCCGCCGCCGAACGGATCGCGTCGACGAGGATCGCCAGGCCCTCCCGGGCCTCCTCCTCGGTCAGCGTCAACGGTGGACCCATCCGCAGCACGTTGCCGTGGAGCCCGCCCTTGCCGGTCAGCAGGCCACCGTCCCGGGCGGCTTCGAAGACCCGGTTGGTCAGCGCCGGGTCCGGCTCACTGCTGCCCGGTCGGACGAACTCGACGCCGAGCATCAGCCCCTTCCCGCGTACCTCGGCGACGCAGTCGAGCTCGCCCACGGCGGCCCGCAGGCCGTCGGCGAGGATCGCGCCGACGCGGGCCGCGTTCGCCTGGAGGTCGTGCGCGATCAGGTAGTCGAGCACCGCGTTGCCGGCCGCCGTGGAAATCGGATTGCCGCCGAAGGTGGAGAAGCTGATGGCCGGCACCGACTCCAGCACCTCGGCCCGGCCGACCACCCCGGCCAGGGCGAACCCGTTGCCGATGCCCTTGGCGAAGGTGAGCAGGTCCGGTGTGACGCCGTGCGCCTGGTAACCCCAGAAATGCTCCCCGGTACGCCCCCAGCCGGTCTGCACCTCATCGGCGATGAACAGGATGCCGTGCTCGTCGAGGACCTTCTTCCAGCCGGCGAAGAGCCCGTCCGGCGGGTGCACGAAACCGCCCACACCCTGGATCGGCTCGGCGATCAGCGCGGCCACGTCACCGGCGGTCTGGGTGGCCAACACCTCGCGCAGGTCCTCCACCGCCGCGTCGACCTGCTCGTCGGCGCTGAGCCGGGCCAGCAGGCCGCGTACCCGGTCACCGGAGTGCAGCCAGGCCACCTGGAGCGGGTTGAGGCCGCTGGCCGACCAGTTGCGGTTGCCGGTGACGCCCATCGCCGCGTACGACCGGCCGTGGTAGCTGTTGCGCACGGCCAGGATCTGGTGCGAGCGGCGGTGGTTGGTGGCGACCAGCAGCGCCGCCTCGTTCGCCTCGGTGCCGGAGTTGGTGAAGAACACCCGGGCGTCCGGAATACCGGAGCGCTGGGCGATCTTCTCGGCCAGCTCCACCTGTTGACGGATCAGGTAGAGCGTCGAGGTGTGCGCGATGCCGGTGGCGAGCTGCCGCTCGACGGCCTCCCGGATCTCCGGGATGTCGTACCCGATCATGTTGGTCAGCACGCCGCCGAAGAAGTCCAGGTAGCTGCGACCCTGCGCGTCGGTGACTCGGCGGCCCGAGCCGGAGACCAGCTCGATCGGCTCGGCGTAGTACAACGGCATCCAGGACGGGAGCACGGCCCGGTGCCGGGCCAGCAGGTCGTCGGTCATCGTGGCAACCCTTCAGCGGCGTTCGTGGATACCGCACGCTCCCACCGCCGGCCGATGCGAACAACTGTCAGCCTGTAGCGCATGGGCGTCCCGACCTGACAGCACGTCAACGGTTTCCACGGCAAGGGTTGGCCTTGACCCATGATTTCCGCAGTACTCATGGGAAAAACCCACGCGATCCGCAGCCTGGTCGCACACCGCTACCCTGGGTTGGTCCACTGTCGCCGGGGAGGCACACGGTGCGCATCGAAGAGACGATCGCCGAGCTGGAGCGCGTCGCCGCGCGCGAGGTGGGCCGGGGTAGCGAGGCGTTGGCCGCGCCCGCGGCGGGTGGGCTGCTGGCCGCCGCCCGGTCGCTCGCCGCCGCCGGAGCGCCCGACGCCGCGGTGTTCACCGGGTTCTTCATCCCCGGCGCCGAGCCACCCGCCGCGGAGACCGACGGCCCGCTCGGCGCGGTCCAGATCGCCGCCGCGCTGCGCCTGCTCGGTGGCCGGTGCCGGCTCGTCACCGACGAGCCCTGCGCCCCGGTGGTCGAGGCGGCCGTCGCCGCCGCCGCGCCGGGCCTGCCGGTCGCCGTCGCGCCGCTGCGGGGTTACCAGGACTGGGCTACCGCCCTGCTCCCCGAGTACGGCCGGCTGACCCACCTCATCGCCTGCGAACGGGTCGGGCCCGGGGTGGACGGTCGGCCCCGCAACATGCGCGGCGAGGACATCGGCGCGCACACGGCACCCTTGGACCGGCTCTACACCTCCGGGTCGGCGTACCGGATCGGCATCGGCGACGGTGGCAACGAACTCGGCATGGGCCTTCTGCCGGCGGACCTGATCGGCCGGGTGGTCGCCTCAGGCGAGCGGATCCGGTGCGTGGTGGGCGCGGACGCGTTGCTCGTGGGTGGCACGTCCAACTGGGCCGCCGCCGCCCTCGTCGGCGCGCTGTCGCTGCTCCGCCCCGAGGTGCCCGAGCTTCGGACGCTGCTGGAGCCTTCCTGGTCGTACGACCTGTTGACCGCGATCGTGCGCGCGGGCGCGGTGGACGGCGTGCGCCGGCGCCCCACGCTCAGCGTCGACGGCCTCGACTGGCCCGCGTACGCCGAACCGCTCACCCGGATCGCCGAGCTGGTCAGGGCAGGCCGGTAGGCGTGGGTGGCTCGGTCGCCGGCCGCAATGTCCTCGGCGGGCGGCTCGCCGCTCGCGCGTGCGCGACCTGGCGGGGGCGCAACGGCAGGTGCAGGGCGGCGGCGACCACCGCGAAGGCCGCCCAGCCGGCGCCCAGCGCCGCAGCCGACGAGACGTCCTGAAGGTAGTGGTACGCGGTGAGGAAGCCGACCAGCGCGAGGCTGTTGCGGGCGAAGTGCCGACTGAACTCGGCCAACTGCCGGCGGGCCTCGACGGCGACCAGCACCCCCGAGTACGGGAATGTCACCACCATGCCGCGCAGCACGGCGCCGAGCAGTTGGGTGAGGACCGCGCCAACGAAGATCACCACCAGCTTGAGCAACGCCGGCAGCCCGTCCGGGCGGGTCTCCGCGACGGCGACCGCCTCCTCGGCGGGAGCACCGCGTCGGCGGGCGCGACGGCGCAGCCACAGGATGGCCGCCAGCCAGAGCACGAGCGTGCCGGCGAGGGCCGCCTCGAACGGGATGTCGACGGCCAACAGGCCGGCGCTCAGCGCCACGTAGACGGCGATCCCCGCGACGTCGGCGAGCAGGATCGGCCAACGCCACCGCTGGTGGGTGACCGCCACGGTGACGAAGAAGAGGTTGAGTCCGAGCACACCGAGCACCTGCGCGCCGTCCACCCGATAGTCGGTGGTGAGCAGGGCGAGCGTCATCGGCAGCGGCAGGCTGTAGACCAGCGCGCGAAGCCGGACGGAGCGGATCACGCTGACCACCCAGACCACGGCCGTCACCAGCAGGACCGCGCTCAACGTCATGGCTCACCCGTTCCCGCCCCGGTGAGGGCCGTCAGTCCTGGAAGGTCGCGGCGTTCGCGCAGAGGTCGAACACGCGGGTGAGCCGAGCGACATCCGTCCGGTTGACCGAGAACTGATTCTCGCCGATCTCGCCGTGCGCGGTCATGTGGGCCTCCCAACAGCTCGACCCGTCCCAGAGTGTCAAATTGACGTGCAGGTGCGGACTCACCACCCCGAGGGGCAGCAGACCCACCCGCGCCCCGGCCGCGCGCTGCTTCTCCACCAGGGCGGACAGATCGTCGGTCAGCCGGGCATAGACGAAGACCCGGGTGATCTGGACACCCCGTTGCAGGGCCTCCACGTTGGCCTCCCAGTAGCGCCGGCCGATCTCGCTGCGCCACCAGCTCAGCTCCCCGCTCACCCGGGGCATCACGTTGGTCAACCCGTCCAGCCGACGTACGCAGGCGCGGGTCGCGCCGACCAGATCCTCGTCCTCGTCACCGCGCCGGATGATCCGACCGTCCGCGAGCTGCTCGGCCTCCAACCGGAACTGCTCGTACCGCCGCTGCGCCTCCACCGCGACCCGGGTGCCCGCGTGCTGCTCGGCCGCCTCCCGGATGGCCCCGGCCAGCTCCGTGGTGGTGCGGACCAGCCAGGGCGGGCCGTCCAGCAGGGTGCGCAGGTGGAAGCGGCGCTCCGCGCGGGCCAGTGAGTCGACCAGCAGCGAGATCGTGATGCCCATCAGGCCGGCCAACAGCGACTCCACCCCGGAGGCGGCATTGCTGAGGTCGAGCACGACGCTGAGGGTGACCGACAGCGTGATGCCGACCAACGCCACCGGGTCGGTGTGCGCCACCAGCCGGACGAAGCCGGCGGTGGAACCGCCGCTCTGCCGTAACCGCTGACGGGCCATGTCACGGGTCATCGAGATCCCCCAATCAACCGCTCCCGCCAGCGTAGACAGCAACCACAACCACCGGTCCCACCACAGCGGGCCGGTAGCATCCGGCAGGTGCACAGAGCGGACGCGGCGCCGTCGACCGGTACTGACGACGAGCGGATCACGGCGGAGATCCAGGCCTGGGTCTGCTCCACCCCGCTCCAGGGCCTGGTCACCCACTTCGGCGGCACCTGGCCCGACGGCGACCTCACCGACGTGCTCCGCTTCCTCGACGACTTCTCCGCCCGCAACTGGGACTTCCGGGGTGGCCGGGAACGGCCCGACGCCCGGGAGCCCGACCTCGACCCGGCCACCGCGACACTGGTGCTCGACGCGGCCGCCGCGCTCGGGCTGATCCACCCGGTGCCGCCGGCCCGGTCGGCGTACGCCCACCTGGTGGTGCTCGGCGGCCTGGCGCACGCCTGCGTACGCCGCGTCGCCTACGCCGCGCACCTGCTCCGCGCCGGCCTACCGGTGAGCGGCGAGGTCGCCGTCCTGGGCAGCTTCCGGCCGCTGTCGGACTGGGAACGCCGCACGCTCGCCGACGCGGGCCTGCCGGCCGACGAGACCGAGGTGGACGTGCTGGACACGGCTGTCCGCCGGGTGTTCGAGGTGGCCGCACCGGCGGAGCAGGACGGCGTGGACGCCGGTCACCCGCACCACTCCTGGTCGTCGCGGACCTATCGACCGGACGGGCTGCCGCCGATCCGGGTGCTGGCCGCGCCGTCCAGCGAACCGGACCAGCGGCGGGCCCACACCGCCGACACCCAGCGGTTCTGGGCCGGCCACGTCCGGCTCGCGCCGGGCGACAAGGTCCTGATGGTCACCGCGCCGATCTACGTGCCGTTCCAGCACTGCGACGCGCTACGCACGCTGGCCGTGCCGTACGGGTGCGCCATCGACACGGTCGGTGTGGACCCGACGCTGGCCGACCTGGCGGTGCTACCCGAGCAGACGCTCACGCCGGGGCGCTACCTCCAGGAGATCCGCTCGGCGATCCGCTCGATGCGCGCCCTGCACACCGCCGCGAGACAGCCTGGCTGACCCCCTACGGGGTCACCACACCGATACAGTCGCTCGGGTGTCCACCGCCGAGATCCATCAGTTCCTGACGGCGCTGCATCGGATCCACGACCGGCTCGACAAGGCGATGGACGAGACGCACGCGGTCAGCACAGCCGGCGAGCACGCCGAGATGGAGCCGCTCTTCCACCTTGAGGAGACCGAGACCGGCATTCGCGTCGGCAGCCGCTACGTCTACCGGGTCGCCGGCGCCTCGCCCGCCCCGGACGGGTGGGATCTGAGTACGCGGGACGACGTGTCCGAGCTGAACATCTCAGCGACGGTGCTCATCGAACCCACGGGGTGCACGGCCTCGGTGACGGTCATGGCGATCATGCGCGATGCCGCGCTGTCCCCGTACCCCCTCGGGGAGCATTCGCTGCACGACGCCCGGCAGGTCCACCCGGACAGCGCGGCGGCCATCGACGCTCTCGCCACGATGGTGGAGGAGCTGGAGTCCCCGGTCACCTTCCTCAAGCGGGTGCACCTGGTGGTGACACGGTGACTGATGTCGATGCCGACCTGGCCCGGCTCCTCACGGCGTTCCTGCATGCCCACCGTCGGCTCGTCGCGTACGCCGTCGCCCAACTCGTCATTCAGGAGACTGACGCGGAGCCGGGCGGCCACCCCTACCTGACCGATTTTCAGACCGGCGCGGTGCTCTTCAGCAGCAGTGGAGTCGCCACGCTCGATCCCGACCACGACCTCTCCGAGTTGCGCGTCGAGGCCGGGGTGCGGCCGGACCCGACCGGGTTCGAGGTCTGGGTGGAGTTGGTGCTCTTCGCCGGCGCGGAGTCCAACAGCGGCTGGCCGGAGGGCCGCCACCTGCTGCACGAGGAGCGACAGCGCTGCGCCGACGTATCCGAGACGGTGCGCACCCTCACGACGTACGTCGACCGGCTCGTCGCCGTCGAGGACCCGTTGGCGTCGGTGGCCTGGACCCGCCGCTGAGCCGGGCTCAGCGGGCGGTGTCGGCTGGGCTCAGCGGGCGGTGTCGGCGACGGCCTGGGCGAAGACCTCGGAGCGGTGCTCGAAGTTGCGGAACCGGCCGTAGCTGGGCGCGGCCGGGGACAACAGCACCACCCCGCCGGCCGGGGTCACCTCGCGGGACAGCCGGACCGCGTCCACCAGGTCGTCGACCAGTTCGGTACGCACCTTCGGCAGGCCGGCGAGCACCTCGACGATGCGGGTGCCGCTGTCCGGAATCCCGATCACGGTCAGCTCCCGCTCGGCCAGGTGCTCGGCCAACGGCGTGTAGTCCAGACCCCGGTCGTTGCCCCCGACGATCACCGTCAACGGCCGCCCGTCGTACGCGTCGATGGCGTGCATGGCCGCGTACGGGCTGGTGGCCAGGGTGTCGTCGACGAACGTCAGCCCGGACGGGTCGGTGATCTCGGTGAGCCGGTGGGCCAGCCCCTGGAACTCGGCGACCACGACGGCGAGGTGGTCCTTGCCGGCCACCACGTCCACGCCGAGCGCGTCGAGCACGGCGAGCGCGACGCAGAGGTTCCCCTCGTTGTGCCGGCCGACCAGCGGCAGCACGGCACGCGGGAAGAGCGGCTGGTCACCGAAGTGGAACCAGGGTGTGCCGTCGGCGCCGGTGCCGACGTGGGTGGTGTCGGGGCGACCGGCCCGGACCGCCGGCAGCTCACCCAACTCCGCGGCGAGGCGGGGGTCGCCACCGTTGACCACGATCGTCTGCGGGTCGTGGGCGAGGAGGTTGAGCTTGTCCCGGTAGTACTCCCGTTCCCCACCGTGCGCGTCCAGGTGCTCGGGGAAGAGCGCGGTGACCACCGCCACCCGGGGCGAGTCGGTGAGGTCGCTGCACTGGTAGCTGGACAGCTCCAGCACGTACAGCTCCGCCTCCGGCAGGTCCAGGGTCGGCACCCCGATGTTGCCGCCGAAGACGTTCGGCCGGCCCATCGCGGTGAGCAGGTGACTGATCAGGCTGGAGGTGGTGCTCTTGCCCTTGCTGCCGGTGACCCCGACGGTGCGCGCGGCGTGGTCGGCCATCCACAACGCGGTGCCCTGGGTCACCAGGATTCCGCGGCGGCGCAGCTCGATCAGCCACGGGTGGGTCTGCGGCACGCCCGGGGAGCGGACCACCACGTCCGCGGCGGCCAGCCGCTCGAAGCCCGCCTCGCCGGTGACCAGCGGCGCCGCCTCGGCCAGGGGGCCGTCCCACGGCAGCGACAGGAAGTTCGCGCTGTCGTCCACGGCGACCAGCTCGGCCGGGCCGTGCGCGGCGATGGCGGTCACAGCGGCCCGGCCCTCCCGACCGGTGCCCCAGACGGCGACGGTACGTCCGCGCAGGTCAGAAAGGCGCACGGGGCTCTCCTCGTGGGTCACGGCGGCGGCAGGGCGGGCCCGGTCCGGACACGGCCGGACGAACCAGGGCCTAGTATGGCGTGTGCCCAACGAGCAGCTCCGGCGGATGGACGCCTTCACCTTCCCGTCCTACTCGATCGACTTCGCCACCGGCGAGGTGTTGTTCGACTACGCCCTGACCGGCCCGGCCGGTGAGCAGCGGTTCACCGAGGTGATCACGCTTCCGCTGCCGGCGGAGCCGCCCTCCGACGAGACGGTGGCGACCCTCAACCGGGTGCTGGAGGTGCTGCACCTCGTCGCCGGGGTCAGTTACTACAAGGCCGCCGCGCCGCCCCGGCTCGTGCTGCCGGCGCCGCTGGGCGCGGCCACCGTCGACTACGTCACGGCCGTCTACACCAGGGGCCTCGCGGAGTACGCGTACCGCAACCAGCTGCCGCACGTGCTCGAGCTGCGCCCGGAGGTGCCGGCCGGCACACCGGAGTCACCCCGGGTGTACGACGACTCGGACCGTCGCCCGCTCTCGGCGGTCGGCGGCGGTAAGGACTCGATCGTCAGCCTGGAGGCGCTGCGCCGCGCCGAGCTGGACCCGGTGCCGTTCTCGGTCAACCCGAACCACGTGATCGTCGCCGTCAACGAGGCGTCCGGCCTGGTCCCGCTGGCTGCCCGACGGCGCATCGACCCGGTGCTGTTCGACCTGAACGCGGCCGGCGCGCTGAACGGGCACATCCCGGTCACCGCCATCAACTCCCTGATCGCGGTGGCCACCGCCGTCCTGCACGGGCTGGGCCCGGTGGTGATGTCCAACGAGCGTTCGGCGTCCGACCCGAACCTGGTCTGGAACGGCCACGAGATCAACCACCAGTGGTCCAAGGGCGTCGAGGCGGAGGGGCTGCTGCGGGCGTCGCTGGCCGAGCACGCCGGCCTGACCGACCCGTACTTCTCGCTGCTGCGTTCGCTGTCCGAGCTGCACATCGCCCGGCTGTTCGCCGAGTTCACCCGGTACGACGACGTGGTGACCAGCTGCAACCAGGCGTTCAAGCTGCGCGACGCGAGTGAGCGTTGGTGCCGTGACTGCCCGAAGTGCCGCTTCGTCTTCCTGGCCATGGCGCCCTTCATGCCCCGGGAGCGGGTCACCCACATCTTCGGCGGCGACCTGCTGGCCGACGAGTCGCAGATCCCCGGCTACCGCGAGCTGCTGGGCGTGGACGGGCACAAGCCGTTCGAGTGCGTGGGCGAGGTCGAGGAGTCGGTGGTGGCGCTCGGCCTGCTCGCCGAGCAGGACCAGTGGCGCGACGCCCCGGTGATCCAGGCCCTGGTCGAAGCCGTCCCGGAGACGGCCTGGTCCGCGGTGGCGACCTCGGACGTCTTCACCCCCGGCGGCCCCAACCACATCCCCCCCACCTACGCCAAAGCCCTCAACTCCCTCACCTAACCCCCCCTCGCGCCGATGGGCGCTGGGAGGTAGGCGGGTTAGGGGGTGCGGACTGCTTCTAGGGCCAGTAGGGCTACGTGTAGGGAGAGGCTGGCCTCTACCGAGTCCAGGTCCACGTCGAGGATGCGCGCGATGCGGGCCAGGCGTTCGTAGAAGGCCGGCCGGGACAGGTGGGCGGCGGCGGCACCCGCGGACTTGTTGCGTCCCTGCTCCAGGTAGGCGCGCAGGGTGTCGAGCAGCCGTTCCCGGGGGTGCCGGGCGTCGTACTCCAGCAGCGCGCCGAGTTCACGCTCCACGAACGTCTGGAGGCGGGGCTCGTCGCGCAGCAAATGCAACAGCCCGGCCAGACCGACGTGCGGCAGCCGGAAGATCGGCAGATCACGCCGGTCCCGCCGGGCCGCCTCGGCGATCTGCCGCGCCTCGACCAGCGACCGTCGGGCCTCCCGCAGGGTGCCCACCCTGGAGCCGGCGGCAATGATCACGCCACCCGGGCCAGCACCCCGGAACGGATCGACGCCGCCCCCCGACCGAGCGGCCTCGACACCGAACGCCGCGCGGGACGGATCTGCGCCGAAGCCCGTGCGGGCCGGATCGGCGCCGACCCCCGCACGGGAAGCGTCGGATGCGGGACGCGACACGTCGGAGCCGGAGGTGGCCCGAGCCGGTTCGACGCCGGGTGCCGGCCGGCCGGTGCCGGCGTCGAGGCGTACCCGACGAAGGGCGCTGGCGAACGCGGACAGCGCGCGGTCCTCGGAGGCCGGGTCCGGTAGGGCCAGCAGCGCGCCCACCGAGTGGTCGTCGACGGCGCTGGTCAGCGCGGTCAGCTTCGCCTCCCGCAGGGCCTGGCCGACCGCCTCGGAGAGATCGCGTAACCGGGCCTGGCCGGCCTCGGGGCCGATCTCCCCGGTGGGGTCGTCGGCGCGGTGCCGGACCATCACGCCGACCAGGTGCCGCCGGTCGAGCACCACGCCGAGCGCCTTGGCCCGCAGCCCCACCTCGTCCACCGGGCGGGAGTGGTCGATCAGCGCGGTGAGCAGGGTGCGGTGGATCTGCCGTTCCAGGCCCTCGGCGTCGCGGCGGATCAGCCGGCCCAACGCGAGGGTGGACGCGGCCCGCTCGATCAGGATGGTGAGCCGGGTGGGCGAGCCCGCGGTCGGTTCGACGGCCCGAGCGCTGGGCACGTCCCCGCTGGCCGGCCAGCGCAGCAGCAGCCGACCCCAGTCCTGGCCCCGGGCGCCGACGGTGGTCACGAGCCAGCCACTGTCCGCGTCGTACGCGGTCCGCCCGGCCGGGCGGATCCGCCGGGAGTGCTGCTCCCAGCCGTCCAGCAGCAGCTCGGCGCTCTCGCCCGCCGGGTCGTACCCGAGCACCTGCCGGGACAGGTTCTCCAGCACCACCGGGCAACCGGACAGCTCGGCGGCCTGTCGGATCACCTCGGCGGCGTCGGCGCCCTCCACGGAGAGGTCGTTGAACCGTTGGTGGATCTCCTCGGTGGCGCGCAGCTCGGTGAGCTGCGCGTCGACGATCAGCGCGTGCACCGCCTCGGTGATCCGGACGAACGGGGTGGCCCGGCGCAGCTCCACCAGGGGCAGCCCCCGCCGCTCGGCGGCGGCGGCCATCACCCGGGGCACCTCGCTGACGTACCGGCGGCCCAGCTCGACGACGAGCCCGGAGACTCCGACGTCGGCCAGATCGCCGATGAACGCGCGCAACCCGGCGTCGTCCCCGGGCAGACCGATGCCGGTGGTGAGGACCAGTTCGCCACCGCCGAGCAGGGTGGCGATGTCCGGCACCTCGGCGACGTGCACCCACCGGACGGGTCGGTCCAGCCCCTCGTCGCCGGCGACCACGCGTGGCGCGCCGTGGCGGACCGGGTCCAGGGCGAGGACCTCACGGACGGTAGGGAACACGGCCGCCACGCTACCGTCCGTGACGCCGGAACTCGACTTACCACCGGCGCGAGGGGTCAGTCGACGCCGAACTCCATCGCGGCGCGGTCGAGCGCCTCGTCCTCGGGCGAGGCGACGCCCCGGGACGCGATGGCCTCCGCGCCGCCCTCGGGCATCGCGCCGATCAACCCGGTCGAGGCGGCCTGCGCGGCCCCGATCATCCGCTGCGAGTTCCCGCCGCCGACCAGGCCAAGGGAGGCGTACTGCTCCAGCTTCGACCGCGAGTCGGCGATGTCTAGGTTGCGCATGGTGAGCTGACCGATCCGGTCCGACGGGCCGAACGCCGAGTCCTCGGTACGCTCCATCGACAGCTTGTCGGGGTGGTAGCTGAACGACGGGCCAGTGGTGTCCAGGATCGAGTAGTCCTCGCCCCGGCGCAGCCGCAACGTCACCTCGCCGGTGACCGCCGTGCCGACCCACCGCTGCAACGACTCGCGCAGCATCAGCGCCTGCGGGTCCAGCCAGCGGCCCTCGTACATCAGCCGACCGAGGCGGCGACCCTCGTTGTGGTAGTTCGCCAGGGTGTCCTCATTGTGGATGGCGTTGACCAGCCGCTCGTACGCATAGTGCAGCAGCGCCATTCCGGGCGCCTCGTAGATGCCGCGGCTCTTGGCCTCGATGATCCGGTTCTCGATCTGGTCCGACATGCCCAGTCCGTGCCGGCCACCAATGGCGTTGGCCTCCAGCACCAGGTCGACGGCGCTGCCGAACTCCTTGCCGTTGATCGTGACCGGGCGGCCCTGGTCGAAGCCGACGGTGACGTCCTCGGTCGGGATCTCCACCGACGGGTCCCAGAACCGGACGCCCATGATCGGGGTGACCGTCTCGATGCCGGTGTCGAGGTGCTCCAGGGTCTTCGCCTCGTGCGTGGCGCCCCAAATGTTGGCGTCGGTCGAGTACGCCTTCTCGGTGCTGTCCCGGTAGGGCAGGCCGCGTTCGAGCAGCCACTCGGACATCTCCTTACGCCCACCCAGTTCGGTGACGAAGGCGGTGTCGAGCCACGGCTTGTAGATGCGCAGCATCGGGTTGGCCAGCAGGCCGTACCGGTAGAACCGCTCGATGTCGTTGCCCTTGAAGGTCGAGCCGTCGCCCCAGATCTGGACGTCGTCGGCGACCATCGCGCGCACCAGCAGGGTGCCGGTCACGGCGCGGCCCAGCGGGGTGGTGTTGAAGTACGCCCGCCCGCCGGTGCGGATGTGGAAGGCACCGCAGGTCAACGCGGCAAGGCCCTCCTCGACCAGGGCGGCGCGGCAGTCGACCAGGCGGGCGACCTCGGCGCCGTAGCTGAGGGCGCGGCCGGGCACCGAGGCGATGTCGGGCTCGTCGTACTGGCCGATGTCAGCGGTGTAGGCGCAGGGAATGGCGCCCTTGTCGCGCATCCACGCGACCGCGACCGAGGTGTCGAGGCCGCCGGAGAAGGCGATGCCGACACGTTCGCCGGTGGGCAGGGAGGTGAGAACCTTGGACACGGGGAAAATTATGCAATAGAACGCATGGCCATGCAAGCCGAAGCGATCTACTCGCCGCCGAACGGCGGATCGTCGCGCCCCAGCTCCCAGAACGCCACCGCCGCTGCGGCGGCCACGTTCAACGAGTCGACGCCGCGCCGCATCGGAAGGACCACCCGGACGTCGCTGGCAGCCTGGGCCGCCGCGGTGAGGCCGGGCCCCTCGGCGCCGAGCAGCAGCGCCGCCCGCTCGCGCTGCGCCGGGGTCAACCGCTGGATCGGTACGGCATCCGGCGCGGGCGTCATGGCGAGCACTGTGAAGCCGGCCTCCCGTACCTGGTCCAGGCCCTCGGGCCAGCGGTCGAGCTTCGCGTACGGCATCGCGAAGACCTCACCCATGCTGACCCGGACACTGCGCCGGTACAGCGGGTCGGCGCAGGACGGCGACAGCAGCACCGCGTCGATGCCGAGCGCGGCGGCACCCCGGAAGACCGCCCCGAGGTTCGTGTGGTTGTTCACGTCCTCCAGGAGCACGACCCGGCGCGCGGCGGCGAGCACCTCGGCCGCCGTCGGCAGCGGCCGGCGGTGGAACGACGCCAGCACCCCCCGGTGTACGTGGAAGCCGGTGGCCCGTTGCAGCACGTCCTGTGTCGCGGCGTAGACCGGCGCGTCGCCGGTGTCCAGGTCGGCGAGCTGGTCGACCCGCTTGGCGTCGACCAGGTACGACCGGGCCGGGTAGCCCGCGCGCAGCGCCCGGCGCAGCACCAGCTCCCCCTCGGCGATGAACAGGCCGTGCGGCGGTTCCCAGCGGGTGCGCAGCTCGACGTCGGTGAGCGCCCGGTAGTCGGCGATCCGGTCGTCGTCGGGGTCGGTGATCTGGTGGACAGGCACCCGACGATTCTGCCGGACGCCGAGCAGCACGCTTCGAGGCCCGCCCGGCGGGGTGTTTTGTCCGAAGAAGAAGGGGAATGACCGGCGGGGAATCGGACGCGACGGAGAGGACCAGCCAGGTGAGCGCAGACGACACCACGCCGGGCGAAGCGGGCACCCTGCCCCGGCGTCCGACCGTCGCGGACCACATCGTGTCGCGGCTGTTCAGCTGGGGCGTACACCGCTACTTCGGCTATCCGGGCGACGGCATCAACGGCCTCACCTCCGCACTGCAACGCACCAACGGGCGGGCCCAGTTCATCCAGGTCCGCCACGAAGAGACCGCCGGCTTCGCCGCCTCCGCGCACGTCAAGTACGGCGGTGGGCCGCTGGGCTGCGCGCTGGTCACCAGCGGGCCGGGCGCCATCCACCTGCTCAACGGCCTGTACGACGCGAAGCTCGACCACCAACCGGTCATCGCCCTGGTCGGTCACACCGCGACCACCGCCGAGGGCGGCGGCTACTACCAGGAGGTCGACCTGCTCGCCCTCTACAAGGACGTGGCCGCGGCGTTCCTGGCCCAGCTCGACCACCCGGCGCAGGTACGCCACCTGGTCGACCGGGCGTGCCGGACGGCGCTGGCCCGGCGCACCGTCACCGCCCTGATCCTGCCCCTGGACCTTCAGGACGAGCCGGCCGTCCCGAACCCGCCGCACGCGCACGGCTACTACCAGACCAGCAACGCGCCGAGCAGCACGCCGACCGTCCCGCCGGAGGCGGACGTACGCCGGGCGGCCGAGGTGCTGCGCGGCGGGCAGCGGGTGGCCATGCTGGTCGGCCAGGGCGCCCTCGGCGCGCGCGACGAGGTCCGCGAGATCGCTGATCGGCTCGGGGCCGGCGTGGCCACCGCGCTGCTCGGCTTCACCGCCGTCGACCACCGCGAACCGTGGGTGACCGGCGCGATCGGGCTGCTCGGCACCCGACCGAGCTGGCAGCTGATGAACGGCTGCGACCGGCTGCTGATCGTGGGCAGCAACATGCCGTACTCAGAGTTCTACCCACCGCCCGGGCAGGCCCGCGCGGTGCAGATCGACCTGGACGGCACCCAGCTCGGGCTGCGGTACCCGACCGAGGTGAACCTGACCGGCGACGCCCGCCCCACGCTGCGGGCGTTGCTGAACGAACTGGGCCCCGGCCCCGGGCCGACCGCCTGGCGCACGGAGATCACCGAGGCCACCTCGGCGTGGCGCCGGGTGCAACACGACCTGGCCGAGCAGACCGCCGACCCGGTCAACCCACAGTTGCTCTTCCACACCCTGAACGAGCGGCTGCCCGACGACGTGCTGCTCGCTGTCGACTGCGGCACCACCACCGCCTGGTACGCCCGACACATCCAGGTACGCCCCAGCATGCTGGCCAGCCTCTCCGGCACGCTTCTGTCCATGGGCGGCGCCATGCCGTACGCGTTGAGCGCCAAGTTCGCCCACCCGGACCGGCCGCTGGTCGCGCTGATCGGCGACGGCGCCATGCAGATGAACGGCGTCAACGAGCTGATCACCGTGGCGAAGTACTGGCGCAGCTGGGCCGACCCGCGTTTCGTGGTGCTGGTGCTCAACAACCGGGATCTGGCGTTCGTCAGCTGGGAACAGCGCTCCACCGAGGGGACGCCGATGTTCCCGGACAGCCAGCAGTTGCCGGACATCGCCTACCACCAGTGGGCGGAGGTGCTCGGGCTGCACGGCGAGCTGATCGACTCACCGGATCAGGTGCGGGACGTCTGGGACCGGGCGCTCACCGCCGACCGGCCGGTGGTGATCAACGCCCTGGTCGACCCGGCGGAGCTGATGCTGCCACCGCACTTCACCGTCGAGCAGGCCCGCAAGACCGCCGCCGCAGTGCTACGCGGCGACACCGACTGGGCCGGAATCATCCGCCGCGGCCTCCCGGCCACCATGGCCAGCTACCGCCCCCGCCGCCGCCAACCCTGACCCACCCACCCACCCACCCCACCCGGCGCCGATCTTGCACTTTGTGCACGGACAGAGGCCCGCGAAAGGGTGCTATTCGGCGACCGAAAGTGCAAGATCGCGGGGGTGGGGCGGGTGCGGGCGGGAGGGTGGGGTCAGCCTCGGCGGTCTAGCCAGCGTTGGAGGGCTGAGCGGTTGTCGTTGGTGGGGTCCTGCTGGCGGTTCGGGACCGTTGGGCGCTCCACCGGGCGGTGCGGGTCGCCGGCCAACTCGTGGCTCGGCGCGACGAACGCCTTCTCCGGCTGGCCCTTCACTGCGGTGGCGATGACCCGGGCGACCGCGTCGATCACCTTGGTCTGCACCGCCGAGCCCACCGAGTCGGCCGGGTCGTCCGGGTTGGCGGCGATACCGGCCACCGCGACCTGCGGGGTGAAACCGACGAACGTCTCGGTGGAGTTCTGCTCCGAGCTACCCGTCTTACCAGCCACCGGTCGGCCGTCGAGGATGTCGTTCACACCGGTGGCGGTGCCCCCGTTGCACTGCCCGAACGCCGACTGCTGACCCACCGGGCAACGCGCCGCGTCTGTCGCGGCACGGGCGACGTCGACGTCGAGCACCCGCTTGCAGGAGGGTTGCCCCACCGGCACCTTCGTGCCGTCCGCGTCGGTCACCGAGACCACCGGCACCGGCGTGCAGTAGGTGCCCTCGGCGGCCACCGTGGCGTACGCGTTGGCCAGGTCCAGCGGGGTGGTGGCCGCCACACCCAGGGTGAACGAACCCCAGTTCGTGGCGTTGTTCTTGGCGAAGGCGGCGTCCGAGTCGGCGCGGAACGTGATACCGAGCCGCTGCGCCATCTGGACCACCTTGTCCTGGCCGACCTGCTCGGCCAGCCAGACGAAGTAGGTGTTCACCGAGCGGCCGAAGCCGTCCCACATCATCCGGTACCCGTCCATCCAGTCCGGGTTGGCGTTCGCCGGGCACCAGTGGCCATCACAGCTGCCCGGCCCCTCGGCGGGGTACCGGGTGGGCAGCTTGGCGGGCGCGTCGAAACCGGTGGAGAGGGTACGGCCCGACTCCAGCGCGGCGAGCATGGTGAACAGCTTGAACGTCGAACCCGCCTGGTACCCGTCGACGCTGGCTCCGCCGGAGATCAACGGGTTGACGGTGTTCGGGTAGTTCGCCTGCCCGGCCGGGTTGTCGGCGAGGCTGTAGTGCCGGTTCACCGCCATCGCCAACACCCGCCCGGTGCCCGGCTGGACCGCCGCGATCGGCAGGGCGCGCTTGTTGTCGTACCCGTAGACCTTGGTGGCCTGCTGCTGCGCGGTGGCCTGGATCTTCGGGTCCAGCGAGGTGACCACTGTGTAGCCGCCCGAACGCAACGCCTGCTCGCGCTCCGCGACGGTGGCCCCGAAGGCCGGCTGGGTCAGCCACCACTGGCGCAGGTAGTCGCAAAAGTAGCCCCAGTCGTCGTGGCCCTGGGAGACGGCGGTGCAGCCGTTGGGCTGGGCAGTGGGGTGCAGGGCCAGCGGCTCGGCCTTGGCCTGGGCGGCCTGCGCGGCGGTGATCGCGTTGGTGGCGACCATCGAGTCCAGCACGTACGACCGGCGGGCCACCGCCTCGTCCTTGTCGCCGCTGATCGGGCTGTACGCGTCCGGGGACTGCACCAGACCGGCCAGCAGGGCCGACTCACCGAGGGTCAACTGCGCCGGAGGCTTGCCGAAGTACCGCTGGCTGGCCGCCGCGATCCCGTACGCGCCGGAGCCGAAGTAGGCGATGTTCAGGTACCGGTCGAGGATTTCGTCCTTGCCGAGGCTCTTGTCCAGCGCGCTCGCGTACCGGATCTCCTGGATCTTGCGCCCGACGGTGGGGTCGGTGGCGGCGGCGCGCTCCTCGGCGGTGCGGGTGGGGTCGGTCTTGAGCACGTTACGGACGTACTGCATGGTCAACGTCGAGCCGCCCTGCTCGGTGCCGCCACCCTTGACGTTGGCCACCAGCGCCCGGGCCAGGCCGCGCAGGTCCGCGCCACCGTGGTCGTAGAAGCGCCGGTCCTCGGCCGCCACGATCGCCTGCCGCATGACCGGGGCGATCTCCGACAGGGGGACGTCGGTGCGGTTCTCGTCGTAGAACGTGGTGATCAGCGTCTTGCCGTCGTTGGCGTAGAGGTACGAACGCTGCGGCGTGGCCGGGGTCTTCAGCGAGGCCGGCAACGCGGCGTACGACCCGAGCGCGGAGCGGGCGGTGAGTCCGAGCAGCAGGTTGCCGGGCAGCGCGGCGACTGCCAGGACGAGCCCGGCCAACACGCCGGCGAGCAGCACGGTGAACAGCCGCGACAGCGGCGAGCGGGGGGCGGCCATGCTCCCCAGGATTGCCACGAAAGCCGCCAACCGACCACCCCCGACCCGCGATTGTCAGCAACTTCACGCCCACTCACCAGCCAACTCCCACCCCGCCCCCCAGCCCCGCCCCCCGCGCCCCCACCCCGGCCCCCACCCCGGCCCCCACCCCGGTGATCATGGGGTTAGCGGGAGGTTTGATCACGGAATCACCCGTCAACCTCATGATCACCGGAGTTGGTCGAGGGCCGGGGCCGGGGCCGGGGCCCGGGGCCGGGTGGGTGGGTGGGTTAGGGGTTGGGGGTGCTCAGGCTGGCGGTGGCGGCGTCTCTGGCGGTTTCGCGGGGCATCAGACGGCCGGAGCGGTAGCCGATGCCGATGCCGGCGATCAGCACGAAGATCGCGCCGAAGGTCTGCAACGAGCCGATCAGCGCGCCGCCGAGGCCGAGCAGCGGCGCGGCGATGATCAACATGACGCCGTCGCCGAGACTGAAGGTGCCCGAGCGGGCCACCGCCCACCCGGTGAGGAACCAGCCCGCGCTGTAGAACGTCGCGCCGAGCAGGACCAGCGACCGCGCGGTGGCGCCGAAGACCGGCGTCTGCTCCTCGAGCCCGGCGAACGGCAGCATCAGCACGGTGCCGGCGATGCTGACCAGCAGCCCGGCGGCGGCCACCCGGCGGCTGCGGGTCGCGGCCAGCAGCCCGGTAAGGGCCAGCAGCGCGAGCAGTCCGAGCCAGACCGCGGCCACCCAACCGATCAGGTACACCGCCCGGCCGTCGGCCGGATAGGGGTCGTTGCCCACCCCTCCGTCGCTGGCCATCGCCACCGCGCCGTAGAGGATGGCGTACGCGGGCAGCAGCCAGACCGCCGCGCGTGCGAACCGACGCACCGACCAGGCCCAACTGGCGTTCGTGGCGGGGGCGCCCGGGGTCGGCTCGCCGACGAAGGGCAGTACGCCGAACCCGCCACCGCTGCGCCGGGAGCCCAGCGGGGCGACCGGGTCGTGCGCGCCGGGCACCGGGGCCGAGGACCACATCCGATTCGCCGGATCCTTCATGCGTCACCTCGCTCGTCGTCGAGCGGTGCACCGACGCGCCGGGGCGCCCCGATTGCCTGGTCACCACCCGTCCTAGGACCGATCGTGGCAGGCGTCGGAGCGCCCCATGAGTCTTTCTCGTATTAAGCCGTGATCAGCCGCGCTCGCGCTGGTCGGCCGGGTCCTCGACGAGGCTGGTCGGCGACACCGGCTCCGGCGCGGGCAGCCCCTTCGGCCCCTTGCCGCCGGTGGCCTGCGCCTCGGCGACGCGTACCTCGTCGTGGATCTGCTGGGCGGCGTCCGCCGCGGCCTGCGCCGCCTCGGCGGCCTCACGCTCGACCTGGCTCGCGTGTTCGGCGGCCTCCGGTGCGGGCAGATCCCCGACCATCTGGCTCAGCCCGCCGAGCGCGCCACCCATCCCCTCCAGGGCCTTGGTCAGCTCGGCCGGGATGATCCAGACCTTGTTGGCGCTACCCTGGGCGATCTGCGGCAGAGCCTGGAGGTACTGGTAGGCGAGCACCTTCTGGCTCGGGTTGGCCTGGTGGATCGCGTCGAAGACCGTCCGGATCGCCTTCGCCTGGCCCTCGGCCTGCAGGATCCGGGCCTGCCGGTCACCGTCGGCCCGCAGCACCGCCGACTGCTTGTCACCCTCGGCGGTCAGGATCACCGACTGCTTGTGCCCCTCGGCGGTCAGGATCGCCGCGCGGCGGTCCCGCTCGGCGCGCATCTGCTTCTCCATCGAGTCGCGGATGCTGGCCGGCGGCTCGATCGCCTTGATCTCGACCCGGGTCACCTTGATGCCCCAGCGGCCGGTGGTCTCGTCCAGCACACCCGAGAGGTGCCGGTTGATCTCGTCCCGGCTGGTGAGCGCCCGCTCCAGATCGAGCGAACCGATCACGTTACGCAACGTGGTGACGGTCAACTGCTCGATGGCCTGGAGGAAGCTGGAGATCTCGTAGGTCGCCCGGACCGAGTCGACCACCTTGAAGTAGAGAACCGTGTCGATCGAGACCACCAGGTTGTCCGAGGTGATCACCGGCTGCGGCGGGAAGCTGACCACCTGCTCCCGCATGTCGACCTTGGTACGGACCGCGTCGACGAACGGCACCAGCAGGTTGAGGCCGGGGCTGAGGGTGCGCTTGTACTTGCCGAGCCGTTCCACCACGTCCTGGCGCTGCTGCGGCACGATCCGCACCGCCTTGGCCAGCGTTATCACGGCGATCAACGCCACCGCGATCACCACCACCCCGATTAAGGTCATCCCGTTCACCCTCTCGATTCCGGCAACTCGCCGGCGGAAGAAACGTCGTCCTGCCACACCAGGGCGGTAGCGCCCCGGACCTTTATCACCCGAACCCGTTGACCGGGGTCGTAGACCTGCGTCGTGTCGTACGACCGGGCGCTCCACAACTCGCCGTCGATCTTGACGAGACCCTGCTCGGCGTCCACCCGTTCCAGCACCAGCGCCGTGGAGCCCTCGATCGCCTCCACGCCGAACGGCTGCTCGCCGCTCTCCAGCGCGGAGCGGCTGTGCCGCCGGATGACCGGTCGGACCACCACCAGGCTCAAGGCCGACACCACCGCGAAGACCAGCGCCTGCACGGCGACCGGTGCGCCGAGAGCGGCCGCACCGGCGGCGGCGAACGCACCGGCCCCGAACATGATCAGAAATAGAGTCGTCGTGAAAATCTCGGCGACGGCCAGCAGCACACCCAAAACGATCCACACCACGGCGTCCACCACCCAATCGTGACACGCAAATGCACGCGCGGCCTCCCCGCGAAGATCAGTAGGCTCTGCGAGACCCTTTCCGGCCCGTCAGAAACCCCACGAATCGGCGGCCCGACCCGAGGAGATCCGTTGACCCTGCTACCCGAGACCGCCCGACAGATCGACACCCGGGTCGCCCAGGCACAGGCCGACGGTCACACCCCGTCGCTGGTGCTGGGCGTGGTCCGCGACGGCACGCTGGCGCATGTGGCCGTCGCCGGCGACCACCCCCGCCCGGATGTCGACCTCCAGTACCGGGTGGGCTCGATCAGCAAGACGATGACCGCGACCCTGATCATGCAGTTGCGCGACGCCGGCCGGCTGGCCCTGGACGACCGACTGGAGCAGCACCTGCCGGGCACCGGCGTGGGCGCGCTCACAGTGCGCCAACTGCTCGGCCATGCCAGCGGCATCCAACGCGAGCCCGAGGGCGACTGGTGGGAGCGGGCGGCGGGCGGCGACCTCACCACTCTGCTCGCCGAGGTCGACGCCAACAAGATCGCTTACCCCCCGCACCGCGCGTACCACTACTCCAACCTGGCGTACGGGCTGCTCGGCGGGTTGCTCGAACGGCTCACCGGGACACCCTGGGCCGACCTGCTCGACGAACGGATCCTCACCCCGCTGGGTCTGCGCCGCACCACCTACGCGGCCACCGAGCCGTACGCCCGCGGCTACGTCGTCCACCCCTGGCACGGCACCCTGCGCGAGGAACCCCGTACCGACACCGGCGCCATGGCCCCCGCCGGGCAACTCTGGTCGACGATCGAGGACCTGGGTCGCTGGGCCGCGTTCCTGGCCGACCCCGACCCGTCCGTGCTGGCCGCCGAGACCCTGACCGAGATGTGCGCCCCCGTGGTGATCAGCGACCTCGACTCCTGGACCGGCGGGCACGGCCTGGGGCTGGAGCTCTACCGGGACGGCGAGCGCGTGTACGTCGGGCACGGCGGCTCGATGCCCGGGTACGTGGCTGCCCTCCTGGTGCACCGACCCACCCGTACCGCCGTGGTCGGCTACGCCAACTCGTACGGCTTCCCGATCACCGGGCTCGGCCGCCAACTGCTGACCACCGTGCTGGACGCCGAGCCGGCGTTCCCGCAGCCGTGGCGGCCGGCCACCGCCGCGCCCGCGGCCGAGTTGGCCGAGTTGACCGGTCGCTGGTGGTGGATGGGCACTTCGCTGGACCTGAGCTGGGACGCGGGTGACCTGGTGGCGCACGTACGCGGTGAGCGGGTCAGCCGGTTCACCGCCGAGGGGACGGACCGCTGGCGGGGACGTTCCGGCCCGGAGAACGGCGAGATCCTGACGGTGCTGCGCGACGACAGCGGACGGGCGCGGGCGGTCGACATCGCCACGTTCGTCTTCACGCGCAGCCCGGACGAGGCTCCCTGACCCGCCGCTGGGCCGATCCGGCGGACCAGGCGGTCAGGCCGGCTCGGTGACGAAGTCGATGAGACGTTCCATGGCGTTGATCAGAGGGGTCTCCACGTCGGCGAAGCTGTTCACCCGGGACAGGATGTGCCGCCACATGTCGGCCGGCTCGGCCACCCCGAGGGCCGCACAGACCCCCTCCTTCCACGGCCGCCCCGGCGGCACCACCGGCCAGGCCGCGATGCCCAGCGCGGCCGGCTTGACCGCCTGCCACACGTCGACGTAGGGGTGCCCGGTCACCAGCACGTGCGGCGAGTTCACCCGGGCGACGATCCGGCTCTCCTTGCTGCCCGGCACCAGATGGTCGACGAGCACGCCAAGTCGTCGGGTCGGGCCGGGGCCGAAGTTGCGTACCTCGGCGTCGAGAGCGTCGATGCCGTCCAACGGCTCGACCACCACGCCCTCGATCCGTAGGTCGTCACCCCAGATCCGCTCGACCAGCGCGGCGTCGTGGATGCCCTCCACCCAGATTCGGCTGGCCTTCGCCACCTGGGCCCGGACGTTTTCCACGGCGACCGAACCGGACGCGGTCCGCCGACGGGCTGCCGGCACCGCGGCGCGGGTCGGGCGGCGCAGCGTCACCGGGCTGCCGTCGAGCAGGAACGCCGCCGGCAGCAGCGGGAAGTTGCGCCGTTTACCGTGCCGGTCCTCCAACACCACCGCGCCGGCCTCGAAGCCCACCACCGCGCCGCAGAACCCGGAGTCGGCGTCCTCGACCACGAGATCCGGTTCGGCGTCCACCTCGGGGGTGACCTTGCGCCGTCGCCAGTCGCCCGCCAACACGTCCTCGCCGTATCGCCCCGCCATGTCGATCACGCTAACCCCAGCCCGCGCCGACCTCACTCCCCGACACACCGCCCAGCGCTCCGACCGCCGACCACACACCCGCGCCAGGGAGCGGGGATTGGGGCGAACAGGGCAGTTGGGGGCAGGCCGGGCGACCGGAGCGGCAGCCGAGACAGGGCCGGTCGTGACCACGTACCCTTTCGGCATGTCCACCCCCGCAACGGGCGCGGTCACACTCGCGCCGCGCCGGTCCAGCCGGTTCGTTGCCTGGGTGCGCGCGTGGCGCGCCGGGTTGGTGCCGTACGACGAGGTCGCCGACGCCATCGCCGGCGACGAGGAACACCTCGTCGCGGACGCCCCGGGCACCTGGACCGACGTCCCGCTGGGTGCCGCGCTGCCCACCCTGGCCAAGCTCTCCCCGGACGAGATCCGCCTGGTGCTGCCCGCGCCGGGCGACCCGAGGGGTTTGCCCGGCCCCGGCGACTTCGCCGGTGCGGCGCTGGTCACGGGCGAGGCGGTGGTCGCCGGCGGGCTCGGGTTGATTCCCCAGGTGCGGCTGCACACCTCCGGCTCCGGAGACTGTTTCGAGACGGTGCTCTGGCGGGTCTACCCGCTGCCGGCCAACGCGCCGGCCGCCTCACTCGCACTGCCCGGTGCCGCCGAGGCGGAGGCCGAGTTGGCCGCCGCGCTCGCCGAGACGACCGCCGTGCTGACCCGCCTCGACGTGGCCCAGTGGCGGCCCGAGCTGGCCGGCGCGCTGGCCGCGCTGCGCCGCCCGGACGGCACCACCGATCTGCCACCGGGCTTCGACCCGCGAGCCCGCCGGCTCTTCGCCCGGGCCGCGGTGCTCGACCGGGTGCTGGCGTTGGCCGGGCACGCCGCCCCGGGCGGCGCGATCAACAACCACGAGGCGCAGCAACGGGACGCGGCACTGCGGCCACTCACCGCAGCCTGCCGGCAGGCGCTGGTGGCCGCCTGCAACGCTCCCCTGCGCCCCTGACCAGACCGCCACGAACGCCGCAGCACCGCCGCACCAATCCATGATCGCCGCCGGCACGGAGGCGACCGGGGCTGGTCAGATCTCGTCGAGCAGGTCCGCGACCGAGTTGATGATCCGGGACGGCCGGTACGGGTAACGCTCCGCCTCGGTACGGCTGCTGATCCCGGTGAGCACCAGGATGGTCTCCAGCCCGGCCTCCAGGCCGCACAGGATGTCGGTGTCCATCCGGTCACCGATCATCGCGGTGCTCTCCGAGTGCGCGTTGATGGTGTTGAGCGCCGAGCGCATCATCATCGGGTTGGGCTTGCCGACGAAGTACGGCTCGACCCCGGTCGCCTTGGAGATCATGGCGGCGACCGAGCCGGCGGCGGGGAGCGCGCCCTCCACGGACGGGCCGGTCACGTCGGGGTTGGTGCAGATGAACCGGGCGCCGTCGTTGATCAGGCGGACGGCCTTGGTGATCGCCTCGAAGCTGTAGGTGCGGGTCTCGCCGAGCACCACGTAGTCGGGGGCGAAGTCGGTCAGCACGTAGCCGACGGCGTGCAGCGCCGTGGTCAGCCCGGCCTCACCGATGACGTACGCGGTGCCACCCGGCCGCTGGTCGGCGAGGAACTGGCCGGTGGCCAGGGCGGAGGACCAGATCGACTCCTCCGGCACGTCCAGCCCCATCCGGCTGAGCCGGGCCGTCAGGTCCCGCGGGGTGTAGATCGAGTTGTTGGTCAGCACCAGGAACGGCTTGCCGGAGGCGCGCATCCGGTTGATGAACTCCGGCGCGCCGGGCACCGGCTGGCCCTCGTGCACCAGCACGCCGTCCATGTCGGTCAGCCAACTCTGCACGGGCTTACGGTCATGCATGATGATCCTCAGAGGTCAGGGGCGACGGGTCGGCACGCAACAGACGGTGGGGCAGCTGTCCCACATGGGCAGCTCGCCCAGGCGGCGGCGCAGCTGCGCGCCGTCCGGGTCGGTCCGCTCGGTGACCAGCTCACGCACCATGGTCACGAAGCGCGGGTCGGTGCCCGGCGTGCCGGCCCGGACGAAGTCCAGGCCGAGCTGCTTCGCCGTCTCCAGCGCTTCGGTGTCCAGGTCCCACACGACCTCCAGGTGATCGGAGACGAACCCGATCGGGCTGACCACCACAGCTGTGGTGCCGCCCTGCGCGAGGGCGGTCAGGTGGTCGTTGATGTCCGGTTCCAGCCACGGCATCTGCGGCGGGCCGGAGCGGCTCTGCCAGACCAGGTCGTACCCGAGGTCGGGTGCGGCGGCCGCGGCGACGAGCCGGGCGGTCTCGTGCAGCTGCGCCTCGTACCGGCCGCCGTGCGGGCCGGCGTTGGCCGCCATCGAGTTGGGGATGGAGTGGGCGGTGAAGACCAGCCGGGTGGTGTCCCGTTTCGCCGGGTCGAGCTGGCCCAGGGCCGCCCGGACCGCGTCGACGTGCGGCTCGACGAAGCCGGGGTGGTCCCAGAACTGACGCAGCTTCTCGATCACGGGGGCTTCGGGGCCGACGGCGGCACGGGCGGCGGCGATGTCCTCCTGGTACTGCCGGCAGGACGAGTAGCCGCCGTACGCGCTGGTGACGAAGGCCAACGCCCGGGTGACCCCGTCGTCGCGCATCTGGGTCACGGTGTCGGCGAGCATCGGGTCCCAGTTGCGGTTGCCCCAGTAGAGGGGCAGGTCGACACCGTGCGCGGCGAAGTCGGCGCGGACGGCGGCCAGCAGGTCCCGGCACTGCTGGTTGATCGGGGACACCCCACCGAAGTGCTGGTAGTGCTCGGCGACCTCGGCCAGTCGCTCGGGAGGCACACCCCGGCCCCGGGTCACGTTCTGCAGGAACGGCATCACGTCCTCGGGCCGCTCGGGCCCGCCGAAGGACACCAGCACCACCGCGTCGTACGACATGGGGTCATTCTTGCCCCTCGGCCGGGACGTCCCGGCGACGCCCCCTGGTCCGGACGCGTAGATCACGCGGACGGTGACCAGGGAGCGTCACGGCGCAGCGTCAGGAACCGATGGCGTGGTAGCCGCCGTCGACGTGGACGATCTCGCCGGTGGTGGCCGGGAACCAGTCGGAGAGCAGCGCCAGGCAGGCCCGCGCGGCGGGTTCCTGGTCGGTGAGGCTCCAGCCCAGCGGGGCACGCTCGGCCCAGGCGTCCTCGAACTGGTCGAAGCCGGGGATCGACTTCGCGGCGATGGTGCGCAGCGGCCCGGCGGCGACCAGGTTGCTGCGGATGCCCTGCTTGCCCAGGTGCAGCGCCAGGTAGCGGGACGCGGACTCCAGGCCGGCCTTGGCCACGCCCATCCAGTCGTAGACCGGCCACGCCTTCGTCGCGTCGAAGGTCAGGCCGACCACCGCGCCGCCGGGCGACATCAGCGGCAGCGCCGCCATGGCCAGCGACTTGTACGAGAAGGTGGAGACGTGCAGGGCGGTCGCCACGTCCTCCCAGGGCGCGTCGAGGAAGCCGCCGCCCAGGCAGCTCTGCGGGGCGAAGCCGATCGAGTGCACGACACCGTCGAGGCCGTCAACGTGCTCGCGTACCCGGTCGGCGAGGCCGGCCAGGTGCTCGGTGTTGGTGACGTCCACCTCGATGACCGGCGCCGGCTCGGGCAGCCGCTTGGCGATCCGCTCGACCAGGGAGAGCCGGCCGTAGCCGGTGAGCACGACCTGCGCGCCATTCTCCTGAGCGAGCTTCGCCACCGAGAAGGCGATCGAGGCGTCGGTGATGACACCGGTGACGAGCAGCCGCTTACCGGCGAGCAGTCCGGACATCGCAGATTTCCTCCGTAGTCAAAAGGGTTAGTGGCCCATGCCGAGGCCGCCGTCGACCGGGATGACGGCGCCGGAGACGTACCCGGCGCTGTCGGAGGCCAGCCAGGTGACCACGGCGGCGACCTCGTCCGGGCTGGCCATCCGGCCGGCCGGGATGGACTTGAGGATCTCCGCCTTGCGGTCGTCGGTGAGGCCGGCGGTCATGTCGGTGTCGATGAAGCCGGGCGCCACCACGTTCGCGGTGATGTTGCGGCTGCCCAGCTCCCGGGTGATGGAGCGGGCGACGCCGACGAGGCCGGCCTTGCTGGCGGCGTAGTTGACCTGCCCGGCGCCGCCGGCGAGGCCGACCACCGAGGAGATGAAGATCATGCGGCCCCACTTGGCGCGGAGCATCTTGCCGGAGGCCCGCTTAGCGACGCGGAACGCACCGGTGAGGTTGGTGTTCACCACGTCGGTGAACTGCTCCTCGGTCATGCGCAGCAGCAGCGTGTCGGCGGTCATGCCGGCGTTGGCGACCAGCACCTCGACCGGACCCAGCTCGGCCTCGACGGCGGCGAACGCGGCGTCGATCGAGGCGGCGTCGGTGACGTCGGCGCGGACGCCGAACAGCCCGTCGGGTGCCTCGCCGCTGCGGTGGGTGACCGCCACCCGGTCGCCCTGCTTGGCGAAGGCCTGCGCGATGGCCAGGCCGATTCCCCGGTTGCCCCCGGTCACCAGCACGGTACGGGCCACTGTTCCCCCTTGCGAATGGTCAGCACGGACGCGTCGGAGCCTAGGCGTTACCGGTAGGTAAGCGCTAACGGGAGTCGCGTCACACTGGGGTACGACACCGGGATCAACCCCTGGTGGCACGCCTCGTGGCGGGGTCGGCCCGTAGCCTCCGGGTGGTGAACCGGCATCCGATCGCGGTGGCCCTCGGGGCCCTGCGGCAGACAGTGCTCGGCCCGGACGCCCGGACCGAACGGCCGTTGCTGGCCCGTTGGCCCGGACCGGCCCGCTACGCAGCGCCGGTCGGTCTGCTCGCCGCGCTCGGTCTCTTCCTGATCACGTTGACTGTGGAGAGCGACTGGGGCCTGCCACCGCCGATCGCGCTCCTGTTCGCGGCGATGACGGTGGCGCCGCTGTTGGCGCTGCCCCGGCGTCCGCTGCTGGCCTGGCGGCTGACGGTGCTGGCCCTGCTGATCTGCACGTTCAACGCCCCAGCCGACCAGGCCTGGCCGTGGACCCCGCCGCTGGCGCTCGGGTCGATCGCGGTGGTGGCGGTGGTCGTCGCACGGGTCGACCGACCGGTGCTGGCCTGGGTGGTGACGATCAGCACGGTGCCGGTGCTCACCCTGGTCCATCCCGAGAACCGGGTCCCCGTCCTGCTGATGCTCGGCGCGCTGGCGATCGTCGGCGACCTGATCCGCCGCAACCGGTTGTCCCGGCACGCGCTGGCGGCGCAGGCCGAGCTGAGCGAACGCGAGCAGGAGCGCCGCGCGGTGCTGGAGGAACGCACCCGGATCGCCCGGGAGCTGCACGACGTGGTGGCCCACCACATGTCGCTGATCGCGGTGCAGGCGGAGACCGCCCCGTACCGGCTGACGGACGTGCCGGCCCCGGCAGCCGCGGAGTTCGTCGCCATCGCCGCGTCGGCCCGGGACGCGCTCACCGACATGCGGCGGCTGTTGGGGGTGCTGCGCAGCGAGACGAGCGGGCCGCAGACCACGCCGCAACCGGACCTGACCGACCTGGGCGCGATGGTCGACGCGGCACGCCGGGCCGGGCTGCCGGTGACCCTGGACGCCGAGCCGGTGGACGACGACCGGGTGCCCGCGCCGGTCGGGCTGGCCGCGTACCGCATCGTCCAGGAGGGCCTGGCCAACGCGGCCCGCCACGCGGCCGGCGCCGCGGTGCGGGTCACCGTCCGCGCCGGCCGGTCCGGTCTGGGGGTACGCGTCGAGAACTCCCCGGCCGACGTCCGACCGACCGCCGACGGCGGCTCCGGGCACGGGCTGACCGGCATGCGGGAGCGGGCCACCTCGCTGGGCGGTACGTTCACCGCCGGGCCGCTGCCCGACGGGGGTTACGCGGTGGCGGCCGAGTTGCCGTACGACGCGGAGGGCGGGGACCGATGATCCGGGTGCTGATCGCCGACGACCAGGCGATGGTCCGGCAGGGTTTCGGCGCGCTGCTCGCCGCCCAACCGGATCTGCTGGTGGTCGGGGACGCCGCCGACGGCGCGCAGGCAGTGGCCGCCGCCCGCCACCTCGACCCGGACGTGGTGCTGATGGACGTGCGGATGCCGGTCATGGACGGGCTGGAGGCCACCCGCAAGCTGCTCGGTGACCGGTCGACGCAGCGACCCCGGGTGCTCATCCTCACCACCTTCGACCTGGACGACTACGTGTACGAGGCGCTGCGCGCCGGGGCCAGCGGGTTCCTGCTCAAGGACGCCCCGGCGGCCGATCTGGTGCAGGCGGTGCGGGTGGTGGCGGCCGGGGACGCGCTGCTCGCCCCGGGGGTCACCCGCCGGTTGATCGCCGAGTTCGCGAACCGTCCGGACCGCCGCCGCCCGCGCCCCACCGACCTGGCGGGGCTCACTCCGCGTGAGACCGAGGTGCTGCGGTTGATCGCCCGGGGCCGCAACAACGCGGAGATCGCGGGTGACCTGGTGGTGGCCGAGCAGACCGTGAAGACGCACGTCGGGCGGATCCTGGCCAAGCTGGGCCTGCGCGACCGGGCCCAGGCCGTGGTGCTGGCGTACGAGACGGGTCTGGTGGCCGCCGGCGAGTAGCCCCGTGGAGCCAGCCCGGGAACGGCTCTGCGGGACGACGACCGGGCCCCGCCCCTGGGCGCACTCTCCCTCCGGACGACATTCCGGAGGGAGAACGTGATGCGACGACGAGGTGCCAGCCGGGTGGCGATGGCCGCGCTGCTCGGCGTGAACCTGGTTCTGCCGAGCCGACCCGAGCCGGCCACGGCGGCGGGGTTCGTCGAGGCGTACCCCGTGATGGCGGCGGCGATGCGCGCGGCCGGCCCCCCGTACGCGGACTGGGCGGCCGACGGACGCCGGTTCCTGCTGTTCGACGAGCGCGGTGACGGTCGCGCGGTCGAGGTGCTCGGCGACCTCGCCGACGCGGACCGGATCGTCGTGCTGGTGCCGGGGGTCGGCAGCACGCTCGCCGACTTCGACCGGGGGTTGGGCGGGGTGGCACGGCGGGCGCCGGCGGTGCAGGCCGGGCAGCTCTACCGGGAGCTGCGGGCGACCGACCCGGCGGCGCGGGTCGCGGTGCTGGCCTGGCTCGGCTACGACCCGCCCGACGGGGTGTTGACCGCCGCAGGCGGCGTCAGCGCCCGGCGCGGCGCGGCCGGGCTGGCCACGCTGCTGCGGGAGCTGGCCGGGCGGCGTCCGGCGGCGACGATCACGCTGGTCGGGCACAGCTACGGGGCGCTGGTGGTGTCGCTGGCGGCGGCGGACGCCCCTACCCAGGTCACCGACGTGGTCAGCCTCGGCGGCGTCGGCGCCGGGGTGCAGCGCGCCGACGACCTGCCCGGCGGGCGGCGGTTCTGGGCGGCCGAGGCGTCGACCGACTGGATCCGTCGGGTACCGCAGGTGCGGCTACCCGGCCTGGGCTTCGGCCGGCGACCCGGCGATCCGGCGTTCGGCGCCCGACCCCTGCCGGTGGGCGGGGTGGCGGGGCACGACGGTTATCTCGCGTCGGGCAGCGCCGCGCTGGTCGCGGTGGCGTCGGTCGTGCTGGGCGGCGTCGACGTCGACCGGATCGGGGACGCCCGGTGAGCCGGGACCGCGCCGTCGACGCGTTGCGGGCGTACGCCATGGGCGGGGTGGTGCTGGGGCACTGGCTGGTCACCGGGTTGGTGTTGACCGGCGACGGCGGGCTGCACCAGGCGAGTCCGTTGACCGCCCTGCCCGACCTGGCCCCGATGACCTGGGTGTTGCAGACGCTCGGGTTGTTCTTCTTCACCGCCGGGTTCGGCTCGACCCGGTCGCTGGCCCGTTACCCGGGCAGCCCGGGCGGTTGGCTGGCCGGTCGGCTGCGGCGGCTGCTGTTGCCCACTGTGGCGCTGCTCGGCGTGGGGGCCGCCGTGCTGCTCGCCGCCACCGTCGTCGGCACCTCGGACGACACACTCGCCGTCGCGCTGCGCCTCGCGGTCAGCCCGCTGTGGTTCCTGCTACCGCTGGTGATCCTGGTCGCGGTGACCGGCCCGCTGCGCGTCGCCGTACGCCGGTGGGGGGTGGCGCGCTGCGCGGCGCCGGCGGTGGCCGTGGTGGCCGCGGTCGACCTGGCTGTCCGGCTGCTGCCGGCCGGCACCGACCTGCCCCCGGTCACCGTGCTGGCGGCCTGGTCGGTGCCGTACCTGCTGGGCGTGGCGCACGCCGACGGGCGTCTGGACGGCCGGCGGGCGGGCGGCACGTTGGCGGCCGGTGGGGCGATCGCGCTGGCGGCGCTGCTGGCATTGGGCTACCCGGTGAGCGCGGTCGGCGTGCCCGGGGCCGGGGTGTCCAACCTGAATCCGCCGTCGCTGCTGGTCGTGGCGCTGGCGGTGACCCAGGTCGGGTTGGGGCTGCTCGCCCGGCCGGCACTGCACCGGCTGCTGACCCGGCCGCTGCCGGGCCGGGCGGTGACCGAGGTGAACCGGTCCGCGGTCCGGATCTACCTGTGGCACCAGCCGGTACTGGTGGCGGTGACCGCGCTCACCGCACGCGGCGGGCTGGCCCTGCCCGGTCTGCACACCGCCCCGAACGGCCCGGGGTGGGTGCTGGCGCGCTGCTGCTGGCTGCCGCTGCTCGCCGTGGTGCTGGTCACTGTCGTGCGGGTGGGTCAGCCGAGGTCGTTTCGGCGAGGCGTACACGCTGGTGGCGGAGGGCGTCGCCGACCGGGCGGTGGAGGGGTCGCCGGCCGGTCGGCCGAGTGCGTTCCGTCGGTACCGCGGGTGTACGATCATCGACGTTCCGGCCCGCCCGACTTGCAGGAGGTGATCGCTGTGCGAGATAGCGATCCTCCCAGTCGTGGCCGGGCCGATGGTCAGTCCCGCTGAGCCACGACTCAGTCTGGTGAGCTGACCCCGCTCCGCTCCCCACCACGTCGGCAGCCGCCGAGGTGAGTGTGCCGCGCCGCCCGATCCCGGGCGGTCGCCGGGAGCCGCCCGGTCACGACTTCGTGTGCGCGTCCCCACCCCCTGCGGTCCGCCCCCGCACGCGGACCGTCCAGCCGCCACCCGGAGCCGTCATGAGCCGCTACGTCGCCCCGCTGGGCTTCACCCTCGCCGCCGTCTGGGTGGCCATCGTCTTCGTGCTCGCCGGCGGCGGTCACTGACCGCTCCGGACCGGCGGTGTCGCTGACCGCTGGCCGGCGCTGCCTCGTGCTGGTGCCGGCGGCGGTCGTCGACCGCCGCCGGCGCACCGTTCACAGCATCCGGGACGACCAGAGCAGACTGAACGCGCCCGCGCAGAGCGCCAGCAGCAACGCCACCCCGGCGTACCACTGGGTCACCTCACGCGGCTCGGTGCGGAACCCGATCGAGCTGCCCATGTCCTGATAGACCTGCTTCAGCTCGCTCACCGAGGCCGCCTCGTAGAAGTAACCCTCGGTGGTCTCGGCCAGCTCCGCGAGGGCCAACCGGTCCACCGGCACCCGCTGTAACTGCCCGCCGATGTCGACCTGGCCGGTGTCGGTGCCGAAGGCGATGGTGGAGACCGGAACGTTGGCCGCCTGCGCGGCGGCCGCCGCCTCCTCCACCGCCCTACCCGAGGTCCGGAAACCGTCGGAGAGCAGCACGATCCGTGCCGGCGGAATGCCCGCCGCACCGTCGGCCGGCACCGACCGGATCGCCTCCAGGCAGGTGAACACCGCCTCACCGGTCGCGGTCGCCTCGGCCAGCACCAGCCCGTCGATGGCGCTGGTCACCGCGTCCCGGTCCTTGCCCGGCGGCACCAGCACGTTGGCCGCCTTGGCGAACGACACAAGGCCCAGGTTGTAGCTCTCCGGCAGCTCACCGACGAACTGCTTGGCCGCCTCCTGGGCCGCCTCCAGCCGGTTCGGCGCCACGTCGTCGGCCTGCATCGACAACGACACGTCGATGGCGAGCATCACGGTGGCCCGCTCCAGCGGCTCCTTGGTGTCCACCGCGGGACGGGCCAGCGCGGTGGCCAGCACCAGCAGGCAGAGCAGGAACGCGGTCGCCGGGACGTGCCGACGCCAGCCCAGCCCCTTCGGCGCGACAGTACGCAGCAGGTCCACATTGGTGAACCGCATCGCGTACGCCCGGCGGTGCAGCTGCCGCCAGACGTAGAACGCGGCGAGGGCGAAGACCGGCAGCACAGCCAGCAGCCACCACGGTTGCAGAAAACGGATCATCGTGTCGTCCCCCGGGTACGCGCGTGCCGCTGCGCGGCCACGAATCGCACCATGTCCAGCAGCCAGTCTCGGTCGGTACGCAGACGCAGGTGGGCCGCGCCGGCGCCGCGCAGGGCGGCGGCGATCGTCGCCCGTTGGGCGGCGGCGGCCTCGGCGTAGCGCTGCCGCAGCCGCGGGTCGGCGGTCTGCACCTCGTGCAGCTCGCCGCTCTCCGGGTCGACCACCGGCAACACGCCCACGTCGGGCAGCTCCAGCTCACGCGGGTCGACCACCTCGATCGCCAGCACGTCGTGGCGGACGCGCAGCTTGCGCATCGGCCGCGCCCACTGCTCGGCCGGAGCGAGGAAGTCCGAGACCACCACTGCCACCCCGCGACGGCGGGGCGGACGGTTGAGCATCTCGATCAGGGCGCCCAGATCGCCACGGCCGGGTTGGATGGCGGTGCCGGCGACCGCACGCAGCAGGCCCTGCGCCTCCTTGCGGCCGGAGCGGGCCGGCAGTCGGGTGAGCACCCCGGGCCCGGACGGCGGTGGTCCGCCCCGCCAGCGTCGGGCCGGCGCGGACGCCCCGCCACCGGTGCCGATCACGGCGCCGATCCGGTTACCTCCGCGCACGGTCAGGTGGGTGATGGCGGCCGCGGCGGCCACCACGACCTCCCGTTTGAGCCACTGCCCGGTCCCGAAGTCCAGGCTGGCGGAGAGGTCCAGCGCGAGCCAGGTCTCCAGCTCCCGGTCGGCGACCGTACGCCGCACGTGCGGTGTGGTGGTCCGGGCCGTGACCGGCCAGTCCATCCGGCGCACGTCATCGCCGGGGCGGTACTCCCGGGACTCACCCGCCTCACTGCCCGGTCCGGGCAGCAGGCCGGCGTAGTCACCCTGGAGCAGACCGTCGAGCTTGCGGGTGACGAGCAGCTGAAGCCGGGACAGCACGGCCTCGCTACGGTCGGCGAGGGGGGCCGGACGAGGGGTGGGTGAGGTCACGGGCGCTGCCCGGGCCAGCCAGCGCCCGGCGGCGGCGCGATCGACGGCGGGGTGGCCTGCTGCCGGGGAGCGACCGCCGGGAGCGGGATCGTCGACATCACCCGCTGCACGATGTGGTCGGCGGGCACGTCGTCGGCGAGCGCGTCGTAGCTGAGCACCAACCGGTGCCGCAGGATGTCCGGCGCGATGTCCTGCACGTCCTGCGGCAGCGCGTAGTCACGCCCGCGCAGCAGCGCCAGGGCGCGGGTGGCCCGGACCAGACCCAGCGAGGCGCGCGGGCTGGCCCCGTACTGGATCAGTTGCGCGACGTCGGGCATGCCGTGCTCGGCCGGGGCGCGGGTGGCCAGCACCAACCGGACCGCGTAGTCGACCAGGGCGTTGTGGACGAAGACCTGGTCCGCCTTGCGTTGCAGGGCGATCAGCTCCGGGGTGTCGAACACCGCGGTGGGCTCGGGAGCGGTCACGCCCATCCGGTAGACGATCTCCCGTTCCTCCGCGTCGGTCGGATAGCCCACCACGATCTTCATGAGGAACCGGTCCCGCTGCGCCTCCGGCAGCGGGTAGACGCCCTCCTGCTCGATCGGGTTCTGGGTGGCCATCACCAGGAACGGGTCCGGCACCCGGTGGCTCTCCCCACCGATGGACACCTGCCGCTCGCTCATCACCTCCAGCAGCGCGGACTGCACCTTCGCCGGCGCCCGGTTGATCTCGTCGGCGAGCAGGAAGTTGACGAAGACCGGGCCCAGCTCGACGTCGAACTTCTCGCTCGACTGCCGGTAGATCCGGGTGCCCATGATGTCGGCCGGCACCAGATCCGGGGTGAACTGGACCCGGGCGAAGGACCCACCGACGACCTTGGCGAGGGTCTCCACCGCCAGGGTCTTGGCCACCCCGGGCACCCCTTCGAGCAGGCAGTGACCGCGCGCGAGCAGCGCCACGAACATCCGCTCCACCATGCGGTCCTGCCCGACGATCACACGTTTGATCTCGAACAGGCCCTTCTCCAGCAGGGAGGCGTCCTGCGCCGGCGTGGTCACCGGTGCAGGTGCCGCTCCGTTCGGCGTCGGGGCGTCGGGCATGGTCGGCTGGGCCACCGGTCCTCCACAGCGTTTGTCGGTCGTCGCGGCTCGTGCGGTATCAAGACTCGCACGCCTTGCTGAGTGTCGAGGTGGGGAGAAGCCGATTTTGACCGCGCCGTCCCCAGCGGCCGAATCGCACATCGCGGGTATGCGCGGACCGGCCCGCCGCGTGTACGATTCACCCCGTCGCCGGGCGGCTCCCCCCGTGGTCGCCCGGCGCTCAACCTCTCCGTCCCGCCGCCCTAGACTGGCCGGGATGAGCATCCCCTCCCCCGCCGACGAGGCCCTGGTCTGTTCGGCCCGGGGTTGCCGGTCCGCCGCCGTCTGGGCGCTGGAGTGGAACAATCCCCGTCTGCACGACGCCGATCGGCGCAAGACCTGGTTGGCCTGCGCCCAGCACCGGGGCAGCCTCGGCGACTTCCTCGACGCTCGAGGCTTCCTGCGTGCCGTCACTCCGGTGCCCGGATCGCCTACGCTCGACCTGTGAGCGGCGACCCTCCGGCTTCCCCCGGCCCCACCTCCCCGTCCTGGCCGCCCACCCCGGCCACCGCACCACCCGGCGTCGATCCGCCGCCTGGCGCGTTCCCGGCGCCCGGCACGCTCGGCCCGGAGCCCACCGCGCCGGACGTCTCCACGCCCGCACCGCTGCCACCGGGCGCGCTGCCGCCCGGTCACCGGCCGGCACCCGCCGCCGACCAGCGCGCGCCCGACCTGCCGTCGCCGGGCCTCCTGCCGCCCGAGCCCGACGCGCCCGGCGCGCTGCTGACGGCCGCGCCGGGTGGCCGGGGTCCGCTGGAGCCCTGGCCGGACACTGTCAACTGGCAGCCGATCTCCACCGACCTGATCTGGGTGGAGCTGATCCGCCTGGCGATCGTGGTCGCCATCGGGCTGGCGGTGACCGGGGTCGGCTGGGCGTTCAGCGGGCACTGGTTGTTCGGGCTCGCTGTGGCCGTCGTGGTGGTGCTCGGCGCGTGGCGGGCCGTCGCGATCGTCCGCGCGGTCCGGGCCTGGGGGTACGCCGAGCGGGAGAACGACCTGCTGGTCCGGCACGGGTTGCTGGTGCGCCGGCTCTCCATCGTGCCGTACTCGCGGATGCAGTTCGTCGACGTGAGCGCCGGCCCGTTGGAACGCGCCTTCGACCTGGCCACCGTGCAGTTGCACACGGCGGCGGCGGCGAGCGACGCCCGGGTGCCCGGGCTGCGCCCGGCGGAGGCGTCCCGGCTGCGCGATCGACTCACCGCGCTCGGCGAGGACCGGGCGGAGGGGCTGTGAGCACCCGCGCGGGCAGCCGCCGACCGCACCGAGAGCCGCTCCGATGAGCGACGGGCCCGCCGAGCCGAGCACCGTGCCACCCACCGGCCCGACGCCACCGGGGCCGATGCTGCCCGCCGGTGCGCCAACTACTGGCGCGGCACCGTCCGGGCCGGTGCCGACCAGCGCGGCACCGGTGCCGCCGGGGGCGCCCGCGCCGTGGCCGGCGGCACCGGGCGGCGGCGAGGGCGAGCCCCGACAACGACTGCACCCGCTCAGCCCGGTGCTGCACGGCGCCAAGTCCCTGGTCGTGGTGATCGCCGGGCTGTCCTGGTCGACGCTGTCCCGGGTGGGCTTCGGCTGGTTCGCCGCCATGGTGGCGGTGCTGGCGCTCGGCGCGACAGTGCTGTCGGTGATCAGCTGGTACAACACCGGCTACCACGTCGTCGGTCGGGAACTACGGGTGTACGAGGGGCTGCTCTGGCGGCGTACCCGGGCCATCCCGTTGGAACGGTTGCAGGCCGTGGAGGTGGTCCGGCCGCTGCTCGCCCAGCTCACCGGCCTGGCCGAGCTGCGGCTGGAAGTGGTCGGCGGAGGCAAGACCGAGGCGCCACTGGCGTACCTCGGGGTGGCCGACGCGGCCCTGCTGCGCGAGCGTCTGCTGGCGCTGGCCGGGCGGGTGGCGCAGCAGCCCGCGCCCGGCGACGCGGCGGCCCCGGTGGCCCCGGGTGCGACGGCGCCACCGGCGGCCGTGCCGGGCCGGCCACTGCACGCGGTACGCAACCAGAACCTGCTGATCAGCCAACTGCTCACCCCGCAGGCGTTCCTGCTCCCGTTCGGTGTGGCCTTCGTCGTGGTGCAGTTCCTCACCGCCGGTTCGTGGTCGTTCGTCACGGTGGCGAGCACCCTGACCGCGATGGCGGGTGTGCTGCTGCAACCGATCCGCCGGGTCCTCGACGACTGGAACTTCCGGCTGGCCCGCGACGGCGGCACGCTGCGGGTGCACAACGGCCTGCTGGAGACGCGGGCGCAGACCGTGCCGCTGGAGCGGGTGCAGACAGTGCGGGCCACCTGGCCGCTGCTGTGGCGGATGAAGGGCTGGCTGCGGCTGCGGCTGGAGGTGGCCGGGTACTCCGTCGCGGAGGCCGACGACCGCAACCGGCCGGACCGGCTGCTGCCGGTCGGCGACCTGCCGACGGCGACGATGATCGTCGCCGAGGTGCTTCCCGGGGTACGCCTCGACGCGCTCAACCTGAGCCCGCCACCGCGCCGGACACGTTGGCTGCACCCGCTGGGCCGTGCCGCGTTCGGCGCGGGGCTGTTCGAGCGGGTGTTCGCCACCCGGTCCGGGCGGCTCACCCGGCAGTTGGTGATCGTGCCGTACGCCCGGATCCAGAGCGTGCGAGTGGTGCAGGGGCCCATTCAGCGCCGCCTCGGGTTGGCCACCGTGCACGCGGACACCGCGGGTGGCTCCGGCGCCACCGCCCAGGACCGCGACCTGGCGGAGGCCTGGGCCCTGGCAGCCGACCTGACCACAAGAGCCCACCAGGCCCGCACCCAACCCCAACCCTGACCCCCACCCCTCCCTGCCTCCCCGCTCCTCCCTGCGTTGATCATGAAGTTGTGGCCCCGACACGCCGTGCGGGAGGGCGATAACCTCATGATCACCGGGCCGGGACCCGAGGGCCGGACCCCGAGGGGCCGGGGTGGGGTTAGTGGTCGGCGGGGACTGCGGGGTGGGTGGTCGTGGTGTCTGGGCCGCGTGGCGTGGGGGGCTCGGGTTGGCCGGGCGGGGGGTCGGTGGGATCGGTGGGCTGCTCCGTGGGCCGTGCCGCCTTGGCGCTCGGGTGGCGGGCCCGCCAGGCCGCCCAGCCGCGCTCCGCCAGACCGACCGCCACGAAGGTCAACCCCACGTACGCCCAGCCGACCAGCACGTCGATCACGTAGTGCTCACCCGAGTAGACCAGGGTGAAGGTCATTGCCAGCGGGTACGCGAGCAGCAGCGGCCACCAGCGACGACGGGTGGCGGTCAGGAAGAACAGCACCACGAACAACGCCCACGCGGTGTGCAGCGACGGCATCGCGGCGACCGGGTTGGACGCGATCTGGCCGGCGTTGAGGACGTTGCCGGCACCGTGCATGCCGAACGCCTTCCAACCCCGGGTGGAGATCCGGGCGACCTCGGTGAGCAGGCCGTTCTGCGCCGCCCACCAGGGCGGGGCGGCCGGGTAGATGAAGTAGGTGACCAGGCCGGCCGCGCAGAGGAAACCCCAGCGCCGCATGTACGCGGCCCAGCGGTGCCGGTCGCGCAGCCAGAGCACCGCGGCGGCGGTCAGCGCCACCACGAAGTGGGAGAAGTACACCCAGCTCGCCGCGACGTCCCACCAGTGCACCTGCGGGTGGTAGAAGTGCTGCTGCAACCAGACGGTGGGCACCTCACCGCCGGTGGCCCAGCCGAACATGAACCGGTCGGCGACGATCAACTCCATCGCGTGCGGCGTCGCCCCGTTGTCAGCGAACCCGCGCGAGAGGTTGTAGATCACGAACAGCAGCACCACCGGGACCCAGTCCCGGGCGAAGCGCAGGTGGCTACGCCACGGCCGTTCGCTGTTCCAGGCGATGGTCGCCAGCCAGATCCAGACGAAGGCGTACGCCGGGTCGGTGGGCAGCCCGATGGCCAGCCACGCGGCGACGAAGGCGACCGCCCAGACGGTCATGGCGACGACGCGCCGACGACCCCCGTCCGGGGACGCGGGCGGGTCGGTCCGGGCGGGGGGCTGGGGGTCAGTCACGACGGCCATCGGGGTCAAGGTTAACGACGGCGACGGCATCGACCGACGGGGACCACCCGTTGGTCGTTGGGGTGGCTGCGCCCGGATCGTCGGGCGCGTGCTCGACGCGTCCAGCGAGCACCTAGGCTGACGACCATGCAGGAGCAGCCCGAGCCGGCCTTCGCGCCGGGCCTGACCGCCCAGGTCGAGTTGACCGTCACCGACGCGGACACCGCCCAGGCGGTCGGTTCCGGGGACGTACCGGTGCTGGGCACTCCCCGGGTGCTGGCGCTGGCCGAGGCCGCCACCGTCGCGGCGACGGCGACCGGGATGCCGCCCGGTTCGACGACAGTGGGCACCCGGGTCGAGTTGGAGCACCTGGCGCCGACGGTGGTCGGCCGGACGGTCCGCGCGCAGGCGCTGCTGGCGACCGTCGACGGTCGCCGACTGTCGTTCGAGGTCACGGTCAGCGACGGCGACCAGACGGTGGCCCGGGGCCGGGTGGACCGGATCCTGGTCGACCGGGGACGCTTCGTCGAGCGGGCCGGGCGAGCGTCGTGAACGCCGCTTTCGTCGAGGTCGCCGACCGGGTGCACGTGCTGGCCGAACCGCTGCTGCGGGTCAACGTCACACTGGTCGTCGGCGACGACGAGGCGCTACTGGTGGACACGCTCTCCTCGGCCGCCCAGGCCACCGAGCTGGCCGCAGCCGTCCGGGCGGTCACCGACCGCCCGTTGACGCTGGTCAACACCCACCACCACTACGACCACTGCTTCGGCAACGCCGTCCTGGCCGGCGACCCACCCCGCCCGGTGTACGCGCACGAACTGGCGGCCACCGCCCTGCGCGAGGAGCCGGAGCGGCTGCGCCGGGAGGCGTACGAGGAGTTGCGCACCGAGCACCCGGCGCTCGCCGCCGAGCTGGCCGACACCCCGCTGCTCGCCCCCACGCACACCGTGCACGTCGGGACGGTCCTCGACCTGGGCGGCCGGCGGGTGCTGCTGCGCCACCCGGGGCGGGGGCACACCGAGGCCGACCTGGCGGTGCACGTGCCGGACGCCGACGTGCTGGTGGCCGGCGACCTGGTGGAGCAGAGCGGCCCGCCCGCCTTCGAGGACTCGTACCCCTTGCAGTGGCCGGATGCGGTCGCGGACCTGCTGCGGCTGACCACCGCGCGCACGGTGGTCATCCCGGGCCACGGCGACCCGGTGGACGTCGACTTCGTCCGGGCCCAGCACGCGGAGCTGGCGAAGCTGGCCTGGCTGATCCGTGCCGCGCACACCGGCAGCGCCCCGCCGGAGCGGGTGGCCGCCGAGGCCCCGTTCGGGGCCCGCCCGGCCCTGGTCGCCGCCCACCGCGGCTACCTGGAACTGACCGGCACGGCCTGACCCACCAGCGCAGCTACACCTGGGTACGCCGCCACTGCTGGTGGGTGCCGGTGCCACACGTCCACTGGGCCAGGCGGGCACCGTCGGTGGTGGCGGCGTTGAGCACCTCCAGGCACTTGCCGCTGTGCCGGGCGACGAGCTGCACGTAACCCGAGCCGAGATCCTGTACGCGCCACTGCTGGTTGGTGCCGCCGTTGCAGCTCCACTGGATCACGCGGACCCCGTCGGCGGTCGCGGTCGCACCGCCGAACACGTCGAGGCACTTGCCGCTGTGCACGCTGACCACCGTCTGGTAACCCCCACCCGCGTCCTGGAAGCGCCACCGCTGGTTGGGCTGACCGTTCGCAGCCCACTGCACCATCTCGGCACCGTCGGTGGTCGCGTTGTTGTAGACGTCCAGCAGCTTGCCGCTGTGTCGCGCGGTGAGGGTGTACGTGGTCGGCACCGGCACTGTGGTGTCCGGGGCCAGCCGGTACAGCCCGGCCCCGTGGGCCGGGAGCGACCGGGTGAGAGTGCCGGTCACCGTGCCGAGGGCCGCGCCGGACCACAGGTCGGTCACGGCGGCCGACCCGATCCCGAGGTCGGCGAGGTTCACCGACACCTGCGCCGCGCTGCTGTCCCGGTTGAACAGGGCGACGTACCGATCGTTGCTGCCCGGCACGTCGGCGGTCCACACCTGCCGGCTGCCGCCGTAGAGCTGACGGTTGTTCGCGCTGTTCTGGTTGACTCCCAGGACCGCGGCGTTGGTCATCAACGCCAGCTCCGCGGCGCGGTTCTCGATCAGGTTGCCGCCCCACATCAGCGGCGCCCGGTTGATCGCCCACAGTGACATCAGGGTGCGCTGCTCGTCAGGCGTCAGGTTGGAGTATCGCGGCGAGCCGACCGGCCCGTACTTGGAGAGCCGGCCGATCGGAATCATGTCGGCGTCGGGCCAGGCGCCGGTGGCGCGGTACGGGGTCCAGTTGCGCAGTTGGTCGAAGAGCGCGTCCACCGACGACCAGTTGTCCCACAGGTCGTTGACGATCCGCCACATGTGCGCGTTGGCCTGGACGTGTGCGCCGCTGGCCAGCGAAGTGGGGCCGGGTGACAGGCTCAGCACCATCGGGCGGCCGCTGCGCTGGATGGCCAGTCGGTACCCCTCGACCTCCGACTGCCGGTACGTCGGGGCGGCGATGTCGTCCACCTTCACGTAGTCGACCCCCCAGGAAGCCAGCAACTGGAACATCGAGTCCAGGTAGGTCTGGGCACAGGGGTTGGACATGTTCAGGCCCCACATCAGGTTGAGCCAGGCCGCGGTGGTGGTGTTGTTGATCTGGTTGGCGCGGCAGGTGGTGCCGAGGATCGGGACGTTGTCGGCGACTGCCTGGCGGGGAATGCCGCGCATCAGGTGGACGCCGAACTTCAGCCCCTTCGCGTGGACGTAGTCGGCGAGCGGCTTGAACCCGTTCTCACCGGCGGCGGAGGGGAACCGGGTGGTGTCCGGCAGCAGCCGCCCGTTGGCGTCCATCCGGAGCCGGGGTTGCAGGTTCGCGTCCTGGTTGGGGCTGTTGTTGTGCCGACCGGGGTAGTACCAGGCCCAGTCGATCACCACGTACTCCCAGCCGAACTGCCGCAGGTTGGTGCCCATGTAGTCGGCATTGGCCCGGACGTCGGCCTCGGTGACGCTCCAGTTGAACGAGTCGTAGCTGTTCCACCCCATCGGCGGGGTGTCGGCCACCCCGTTGTCCCACGCGGCTGCCCGCTCCGGCGGGTCGGCGACGACCATCGCGGCGGCCACGAGCAGCATGACCAGCAGGGCCGCGACGCGGCGGAACGCCAGAGGTACCAGAACCACCCGCATCAGAGCCTCCCGACGACGCTCACGTTTCCATCGTGCATCGTCGATGTTAACGCTCACAAATCTCGAGGTCAACGCACACTCCCCTGCCCCACCCCTGCCGCGATCTTGCGCTTTGCGCGGGGGCAAAGGTGAGCAAAGCGGACCAACCGTCGACCGAAAGCGCAAGATCGGCGCAGGCGGGGGCGGGGCGCGGGGCGCGGGTGGGGTTAGGTGTTGAAGCGGTTTTGGACTGCGGCGCGGGTGGGCATGGCGGTGGCGCCGCCCGGGGATTCGCAGACCAGGCCGGCCACCCGCAGCGCGAAGGCGACGCGGTCGGCCCAGCCCGACGGGCCCGCCGGCTCGCCGTCGCGCAGCAGGTCGGCGATCAGCGCGGCCATCACCGAGTCACCCGCACCGGTGGCGTCGATCGCGTTGACCTTGGGGGCCGGCACCCGGACCGGGTCGGCGTCGGCGGCGGCCAGCACCGCGCCGGCCGCGCCGAGCGTCACCACCACAGTGGCCGCCCCCAACTCACGCAGGTACGCCGCCACCCCCTCGACCGGCTCACCGGGATAGAGCAGCACCGCGTCGGCGGCGCTCAGCTTGACCAGGTGCGCGCCGGCGGCGAACTCGGCCACCACCTCGCGCAACCCTTCCAGCGCGGCCGGCCCGTTCAGCAGCCGGGGGCGTACGTTCGGGTCGAAGACCCGCAGGCCGGCGGCGAGCGACCAGGCACGACGGGCGGCGGCCAGCGTGTCGGGTCGCAGCAGCACGATCGAGCCGCAGTAGAGCACGTCGGCGCCCTCCAGCAGCGCCAGGTCCAGGTCGTCGGGGCCGAGCAGCCCGTAGGAGGCCGGCTCGCCGTAGAAACGGAAGTCCGGCTCCGGCCCGGCGTAGGTGACCACCGCGAGCGTGGTCGGCGCCGGGACCGTGATCGCACCGGCCACCCCGACGTCGGCAGCGGTGAGGAAGGCACGGATCCGGCCGCCCAGCGCGTCGTCACCGAGCGAGCCGACGAACTGTGCCGCACCGCCGAGTCGGGCCACCCCGACTGCGACGTTGAGCGGCCCGCCACCGATGGCCTGCCGATAGACCCGCTCCCCGTCGATATCACTGTCGAGCAGGTCGACGAGCGCTTCGCCGAGCACCACCGCGTATCCCATGCCGATCCTCTCGTCGTCGCCACCGGCCGCCGCTCGCCGAGCCGATCTCCGTGGCACCAGGCTGGCACAGCGCGCGGCCCGATGGGCGCCGAAGGCCACGCACCAACGTGCGCGCTACCCCGGCTGGTGGATCGGCCCGTCGAGTACCGCGAGGGGGCGGCCGGTGCCGCCCCACCGGGCCGCGACGATCTGCGCGGCCACACTCACCGCGGTCTCCTCCGGGGTACGACCACCGAGGTCCAACCCGATCGGGGAGGCGAGCCGGGCCAGCTGAGGCGGGCTGAGCCCCGCCTCGCTCAACAGCTTGTGTCGCTCGTCGTGGGTGCGTCGTGAGCCCATCGCGCCGACGTACGCCAGCGGGTGGCGTAGCGCCAGCTCCAGCAACGGCACGTCGAACTTCGGGTCGTGGGTGAGCACGCACACCACCGTCCGCTCGTCGAGCCGATCGGCCGCCAACTCGGTACGCAGGTAGCGGTGCGGCCACTGCACCACCACCTCGTCCGCCTCGGGAAAGCGCCGCGCGGTGGCGAAGACCGGCCGGGCGTCGCAGACGGTGACCCGGTAGCCGAGGAACGCGCCGATCCGGGCCACCGCGGCGGCGAAGTCGATCGCCCCGAAGACGATCATGCGGGGCGGGGTGGCGTACACGGTCACGAAGAGGCTGATGCCGCCGCCTCGACGCTGCCCGTGGTACCCGTACCGGAGCATTCCGCTGCGCCCGGCGGCGAGCAGCCCGAGGGCGTCGGCGCGGGCGGCGTCGTCGAGCCGGTCGTCGCCGAGCGAGCCGACGGACCGCTGGCCGGTCAGCACCAGACGCCGGCCGAGCCGCCGGGCCGGGTCGATCGGCCCGGTGCCCGGAGGAGTGCCGGCGTCGGCGGGCGGGTCGTTGGCGTCGGCGGCCACGCAGGTGACGATCGCCGCCGGGTGGCCGCTGCGGCGGGCGGCGGCGACCGCTTCCAGCGCCGGCAGGGTGCCCGCGTCGACCCGCTCCACGAACACGTCGAGGATGCCGCCGCAGGTCAGACCCACGGTGTACGCGTCGTCGTCGCTGATCCCGTAGCGACACAGCTCGGGTCGGCCGGTGTCGAGCACACGGCGGGCCCGATCGTAGAGATCCGCCTCGACGCAGCCGCCGGAGACGCTGCCGATGACGGTGCCGTCGGTCGCGACCACCATGGCGGCACCGGGCGGCTGCGGGGCGGAGTGCCAGGTGGCCACCACGGTTGCCAGCGCGACCGGCTCGCCGTCGCGGCACCGACGGTGCACCTCGTCGAACACGTCCGGCACCGGCGGCCGCCTCTCCGTTCCCGCTCCCCGTACGCAGGATATGGCGTTCAACGGCGACCGGCGGGTCTTCTCATGCATCGAGGAAGGCCTATTGCGTTCGGACCCTGCGGCGTGGTGGGATGACGCGTACCGGGCGGTGCGAGGGCTGCGGCGCCGCCGGTTGCCGGGTTGGTTAGACGCGAGGGCACCGGTCCAGGACAGGACCGTCGACGGCGCACGTCCACTGGCTGTTTTCCGCCGGGGCACGTCGCCGTGATCGTCGCACCGCTCACGACAGCGGGGCGATCACGCCACATCCCACCCGATTGCGGCGGGGCGGCTCAGCCAGCGCCCCTCGCGAGTCAGGAGAACCCGTGAACCGTTCCCGTATGGCCGCATTGCTCACCGCGACCATGACCCTCGCGCTGGGCGCTGTCGCCCTGGCGTCCAATCCTCAGCCGGCCGCCGCGCACGGCGCGGCGATGACGCCGGGCAGCCGCACCTACCTGTGCTGGCAGGACGGCCGCAGCCAGACCGGTGAGATCAGGCCGAACAACCCCGCGTGCTCCGCCGCCGTGGCGCAGAGCGGGGCGAACTCGCTGTACAACTGGTTCAGCGTGCTGCGCTCCGACGCTGGCGGCCGGACCACCGGCTTCATCCCGGACGGGCAACTGTGCAGCGGCGGCAACACCGGTTTCCGCGGCTACGACCTGCCCCGCACCGACTGGCCGCTGACCCACCTGACCGCCGGGGCGCGGTTGGACTTCAAGTACAGCAACTGGGCGCACCACCCGGGCACGTTCTACTTCTACGTGACGAAGAACAGCTGGAGCCCGACCCGGGCCCTGGCCTGGAGTGACCTGGAGGAGCCGTTCCTGACGGTGACCAACCCGCCGCAGCGCGGGTCGGTCGGCAGCAACGACGGGCACTACTACTTCAGCGGCAACCTGCCGTCGGGTAAGAGTGGCCGGCACATCATCTACTCCCGCTGGGTCCGCTCGGACTCGCAGGAGAACTTCTTCGGCTGCTCAGACGTGACCTTCGACGGCGGCAGCGGCCAGGTCACCGGCGTGGGTCCGGGCGGTACGCCGACCGACCCGACCGACCCGCCGACCGACCCGACCGACCCGCCGACCGACCCGACTGACCCGCCGACGACCACCCCACCGCCGGCCGGCGGTGACTGCATGGCCGTCTACAAGGTGAGCAGCGCCTGGCAGGGCGGCTTCCAGGGCGAGGTCACGATCATGAACCACGGCAGTACGCCGTTCTCCGGTTGGACCGCGAGCTGGACCTGGCCCAACGGGCAGTCGATCAGTCAGATCTGGGGTGCCACCCAGACATCGTCCGGCTCAACGGTGACGGCGACGAACGTCGCCTACAACGGCACTGTCGCACCGGAAGGCACCACAACGTTCGGCTTCCTGGCCAGCTCCACAGGAACCAACGGGCTCCCCACAGTCACCTGCGCTCGCCGCTAACCACCACCTGAAATGATCAAGAGGTTTGCGTCACCGGAAACGCTCCGGATGACGCAAACCTCTTGATCGACAGGGCGGGGCGGGGTCAGCGGACCATGGAGCCGACCACCGGCTTCGTGAGCAGGGCGGACTGGTTGCGCTGGATACCCGGGTCGAGGGTCTTGGCCACGAAGATCGCGTGCCAGATGCAGAAGATCAGCACCGTCCACACCTTGCGGGAGTGGTCGGCCTCCTCCCGCTTGTGCTCGTCGAGCAGCCGCAGCGCGTACGACAGGTCGAGCAGGTCGCCCGCGCCCGAGGTGCTGAGCACGTGCCGGGCCCACTCGTACATCTCGCCGCGCAGCCAGACCCGGGTGGGGGTCGGGAAGCCCAGCTTCTTGCGGTTGACGATGGCCGGCGGCACGACACCCTGCAACGCCTGACGCATCGCGTACTTGGTGGCGTCGGAGCGCGGCGGCAGCTTCAGGTCGACCGGGATCTTCGCCGCGACGTCGAAGACCTCACGGTCGAGGAACGGCACCCGCACCTCCAGCGAGTGCGACATCGAGATCCGGTCGGCCTTGACCAGGATGTCGCCGCGCAGCCAGGTGTAGAGGTCGACGTACTGCATCTTGGTGACGTCGTCGAGCTCCGTGCACTCGGCGTAGATCGGGGCGGTGACGTCCGTGTAGCGCACCGAGGGGTCGTAGCGGCGCATCAGGTGCTGCTTCTCCTCCTCGGTGAACATCCGGGCGTTGCCGTAGTAGCGCTCCTCGATCGGGGTGGTGCCGCGCTCCAGGAAGCTCTTGCCCTTGACCCCCTGCGGGATCGCCTTGGAGACCGCGCGCAGCCCCTTCTGCACCCCGCCGGGCAGGCCGTTGACGGTGCCCAGTGAGAGCGGCTCCCGGTAGATCGTGTAACCGCCGAAGAACTCGTCCGCGCCCTCACCGGAGAGCACCACAGTGACGTGCTCGGCGGCCTTCTTGGCCACGAAGTAGAGCGGCACCAGCGCCGGGTCGGCGACCGGGTCGTCCAGGTGCCAGACGATCTTCGGCAGCGCGTCGATCATGTCCTGCGGACCGATCTTGGTGGGGATCGTGGTGACGTCGAGGTGCCGGGCCGAATCCTGGGCGACGTCGATCTCCGAGTAACCCGGCACGTCGTAGCCGACGGTGAAGGTCAGGATGTTCGGGTTGAACTCCCGCGCCAGCGCCACCACCGCGGTGGAGTCGATGCCACTGGACAGGAACGAGCCGACCGGCACGTCGGAGCGCATGTGCATGCGCACGCTCTCCCGCAGCGTCTCGCGGATCTCGTGGTAGAGCTTCTGCTCGTCGTCGACCGGCGCCGGCCGGAACACCGGCCGGTACCACCGACGTACGTCGATCCGGCCGCCCGGGGTCCAGTTCAGGTACTCCCCGGAGCCGATCCGGCTGATGCCCTTGTGCAGGGTGCCGGGCTCGGGAACGTACTGCAAGGTCAGGTAGTGGCTCAGGTTGGCCGTGTCGACGCCCGCGTCGCCCTGGTAGTTGCTGTGCGCGAACGGCAGCAGCGCCTTCTTCTCCGAGGCCAGGTAGAGGCCGTCGGCGGTCTCCAGGTAGTGCATCGGCTTGATGCCGAAGTAGTCGCGGGCACCGAAGGCCCGGCGCTCCTGCCGGTCCCAGATGACGAAGGCGAACATGCCCCGCAGCCGGGTGAGAACCTGCTCACCCCAGAAGTGGTAGCCCGCGACGATCACCTCGCCGTCACCGGCGGTCGCGAACTGGGCGCCGAAGTTTCTGATCAGCTCCTCGCGCAGTTCGATGTAGTTGTAGATCTCGCCGTTGAAGGTCAGCAGGTAACGGCCGTTCGCGTAGGGCAGTGGCTCGTGGCTCGACGCGACGTCGATGATGGCCAGCCGCTTGTGGGCGAACACGCCGTCCGCGTACCGGCCGGAGGCGTCCCCGACCACCTCGACCCCGGTCTCGTCGGGGCCGCGGTGGTGCAGGCATTCCAACGCTCCGGCGATGTGGTCGCGATGCGCTGCGGCGTTGCCGTTCGCGCTGAAGAAGGCCAGAAGTCCGCACATGGTGGCCATCTTTCCACGCGCGCTGTCGGGCCTCGCAGCCGTCCGTCGATCCACCCGACTCCCAGGGGGCGTTACCGCCAACCGGACGCGCGGTACCGTCGGGACCAGCAACGAAGCGGAGGGAGCGGCGCAATGACCGAGGGACAGACCGACGGTACGCCGACGGACGGTACGGAATCGCACGATCCGGACTTCCCGGAGGCGTTCCTGTCCTTCATGCGGCAGGGCTGGAGCGACACGGCGCTCCCCGTGACGCCCCGCCCGGAGACGCCCAACTACGCCAAGCGACGGGCGGCCCTCTCGGCGGCCTTCCCCGGCGAGACGCTGGTGATCCCCACCGGCACCGAGAAGGTCCGGGCCAACGACACCGACTACCCGTTCCGGCCGGGCAGCGACTTCGCCTACCTGACCGGCGACCACGACGCCGACAGCGTGCTGGTGCTGCGTCCGAACGGCTCGGGGCACGACGCGACGCTGTACATGCGGCCCCGGTCCTCCCGGGAGACCGACGAGTTCTTCCGCAGCCGCAACGGCGAGCTGTGGGTGGGCCGGCGGCACACCCTCGGCGAGAAGTCGACCGAGCTGGGCCTGCCCACCGCCGACCTGACCGGCCTGGAGGCGACGCTCGCCGACCTGTCTCCGGGGCGTACCCGGGTGTTGCGCGGTTTCGACGCCCAGGTGGACGCGGCCGTCCGCCCCTACGCCGGGCCCCGCGCCGATGGCCAGCCGGCCCGGGACCGGGAGCTGGCCATCGCCATCTCGGAGATGAAGCTGGTCAAGGACGAGTGGGAGATCGGCCAACTCCAGGACGCGATCGACGCCACCGTACGCGGCTTCGAGGACGTGGCCCGGATCCTGCCAGCCGACCGGGCGGTCTCCGAGCGGCTGCTGGAGGGCGTCTTCGCGCTGCGGGCCCGCCACGACGGCAACGACGTCGGGTACAGCTCGATCGTCGGTGCCGGCGAGCACGCCACGATCCTGCACTGGGTTCACAACCACGGCGCCACCCGACCGGGTGACCTGCTGCTGATGGACATGGGTGTCGAGGGCCACAACCTCTACACCGCCGACGTCACCCGGGTCCTGCCGGTGAGCGGCCGGTTCACCGCGCTGCAACGCCAGGTCTACGACATCGTGTACGCCTCGCAGCAGGCCGGCATCGAGGCCATCCGCCCCGGGGTTAAGTTCAAGGACGTCCACCTGACCTGCATGCGGGTCCTCGCCGAAGGGTTGGCCGAGCTGGGCCTGCTGCCGGTGAGCGTGGACGAGGCGATGGACGAGAAGTCGACCGTCTACCGGCGGTGGACGCTGCACGGCTTCGGCCACATGCTCGGCATCGACGTGCACGACTGCTCCAACGCCCGCAAGGAGACGTACCGCGACGGCGCGCTGGGCGAGGGCTACGTGCTCACCGTCGAGCCCGGCCTGTACTTCCAGCCGGAGGACGAGCTGGTCCCCGCCGAGCTGCGCGGTGTGGGCATTCGGATCGAGGACGACGTGCTGGTCACCTCGACCGGCGCGGTCAACCTGTCGGCCGGGCTGCCCCGCACCTCCGACGAGGTGGAGACCTGGCTGGCCGAGCAGCGCGAAGCCGGCCCTCGCCTGCCCAGCTAAGCCCGCCTGCCCCGCTGGGGCTGGCGGACCACTCCCCCGCCCCTGACCCGCCGGCCCTTTCGAGGGCCGGCGGCCAGGGGCCCCGGCCGTGATCCACTCGATTTCCGTGAAGTCGCGCTCTCCCCGCCGCCCGGAAACCGCGCTTTCAAGAAAGCCGAGTGGATCACGCCTTGAGGGCGGGCAACGTTCAGTATCCGCACACCCCACGCCCACGGCCAGATCCGCGACTGCGACGACGTCTGCCGTCCCCGACGTCCACGTCGCGCCGGGCGTGCCCGACCCCGCGCTGAGGGGCTGGCGACCAAAGGCCCTGGCCTTGATCCACTCGGTTTCCATGAAATCGCGCTCTCCCCGCCGCCCGGAAACGGCGCTTTCAAGAAAGCCGAGTGGATCACGCCTTGAGGGCGGGCAACGTTCGGTACCGCCCACCCGGCGGCCGTACCCGCGCACCGACAGCGACACCGGCTGCGACACATCGACACCCGACCCGCCAGACCGGCGAAGAGACCGGCGGCGCGGCGCATCATCGACCCGCACACCGGTGGCGACGCACGCACGGTGGCGACGGCCTGCACGGGCTCGGCTTGGCGAGCGACGTAGTCCGTCGGTGTTCGTCCCGCCCAGGCCACTTCCTACCGGTCAGGACCACTCGGCCGCCGTCGCCTGACCTGCGCCAAATGCGTGGTTATCTCGGATAAGTCCGCATCGCGAAGATGGTTCTCATACGGTGAGGATCAGAGGCTACAACCCATTTGTAGCTGGTCGTGGCGCCTCGGGCGGTGCGATCCCGTCTGGTAGCAGGAGAGGGCGGAAGGCTCTGATGTCCAACGACGTAACGAGTACCGACGGCGGGGCCTCGGCAGCTCCGCCGACACGGCGAAGGCGGGCGCTCTGGGTCGCCGGTGTGGCCGGGCTGACCGGCGTGGTAGGCCTGGCGGCCCTCGGCGGCGTCGCCGCTCGGGACGACAAGCCGAAGTCCGACCAGGTGTCGGACGCGCAACCGTCGACCAACCGGCAGAACGTCAGCGATGACGGCGGCGCGGACAAGGGCGGCGCCAAGGACGGCGGCGGTCAGGACGACGAGTGGAGCGGCGACGACTGGAGCGGCTTCGACGACCAGTCCGGCAAGGATGGCGAGGAGCGCAAGGACGGCAAGGAGCGCAAGGACGGCAAGCACGACGAGAAGGACCGCACCAAGCAGGTCCCGTGCGACTCCGACAAGCTGATCCAGGCGATCACGTTCGCCAACGACGAGGACGGCGGCGTGCTGGAGCTGGCCAGGGGCTGCACCTACACCCTGACGCGCAACCAGGACGGCAACGGCCTTCCGGTGATCACCGAGCACATCACCCTCAAGGGTGAGCACACCACCATCGGTCGCGAGGCCACGGCCGACTACTTCCGCATCCTCAATGTCGGCGCTGGCGGGCACCTCACTCTCAAGGGCCTGAGCATCAGGGGTGGCCAGACCCTTCAGTCCCCGATGACCGCCGACCCGGCGACGGTCTGGGCGCCGTACTCGGCCCCGGTCCGCTCGACCGTGGCCACGCCGGCCGCGGCGGCGCCCGCCGCGAAGCCGGCGGCCGCGGCCGCACCCGGCGCCAAGCCAGCAGCAGCAGCAGCAGCGAAGCCGGCAGCGAAGGCCGCCGCCAAGGCAGCGCCCGCAAAGGCGGCACCCGCCAAGGCCACCGCCAAGCCTGCCGCGAAAGCAGCGGCAGCGACCAAGGCCGCCACGGCCAAGCCGGTAGCCGCGGCGGCGAAGCCGGCGGGTGCCGGTACGGCGGTCGTACCGCTGGTCGAGCAGCCTGGGTTCACCGACGGCGCCGGGGTGCTGGTGCAGCCCGGTGGTCGCGCGGAGATCCTGGACAGCGAGTTGCTCTACAACCAGTCCGGCGGCAACGGCGGAGGGCTGGCCAACTTCGGCAGCACCAGGCTCAGCAAGACGACAGTCGCGCACAACACCGCCTTCTTCGTCGGCGGCGGCATCTTCAACGCCGGCGTACTCCAGGTCGACGAGTCGAAGATCAAGGACAACACCGGGATCATCGGTGGCGGTGGCATCTCCAACGGCGCGCCGGCGATTCGCAGCGAGGGCGTTGTGGGCGGTTCGGTCTGGGTTCACAAGAGCGAGGTCACCGACAACGAGACGCTCGGCTTCGGCGGCGGCGTGCTGGATGTCGAGGGCACCACGACGCTGCACCAGACGACTGTCGGTGACAACACCGCGGTGCTCGAGGGTGGTGGCGTCGCGGTGGCGGACAGCCAGCTCACCCTCAAGGACGCCACGGTGGCCAAGAACAGCGCCGCTCGCGAGGGTGGCGGCCTGTTCGTGAGCTCCGACAGCGTCGCGACGATCGAGAGCAGCAGGATCAAGGACAACACCACGGGCTTGTCCGGCGCCGGCCTCTACAACGACGACGGCGTCACCACGCTGCGCGACAGCGAAGTGGTGGGCAACCGGGCCGTCGGTCCGTTCGCCCGCGGCGGCGGCATCGTCAACGCCGAGGGGAGCGAGGTCAGACTCCACCGGACGAAGGTGGCGCACAACTTCTCCACCCTTGAGCCGGGGGGCATCTTCAACAGCATCGGCGGCACCGTGACGCTGGACGACGAGTCCGCGGTCACTGCCAACCGCCCGACCAACTGCTTCAACGTTACGGACTGCTTCGCCTGACCGGGTGGGGCTGAACCACATAGAAGAGGCGCGCCCCTTCGAGCCGTGACCGGCTCGGAGGGGCGTACCCATTTGGGCAGGTCAGGCGCGTGCAGGCCGGCTTGGGGGGCCGTGTGTCGGTCCGAGCCCCGCTGGGGGCAACATGAACCGAATGTGGGCTTCTCTCGGATAAGCCCGCGAGGCGAGGAACCTTCTCATACGGTGGTTTTGGGAGCTACAACCGATTTGTAGCAGGGGACACCCGTCTGACGGCGGCGACCCTGTCTGGTACGAGGAGAGGGCAGAGAGCTCCGATGTCCAACTACCTAACGAACAACGAAGCCTCCGGGCGGGCGACGGCCAAGAGCCGCCGCAAGCTCTGGCTCGCCAGTGGCGTGGCCGGTTTGACGGGCGTGATCAGTCTCGCGGCGGTGGGCGTCGCGGGCAGCGCCGGTGCGGTCGGCTTGAACTGGAACACCGCGCAGGTCAGCAAGGACGGCGACCAGCGGGGTGACGAGGGACGCGACTGGGACAAGGACAAGGACAAGAACCGGGACGACAAGGACCGGGACAAGGACCACGAGCGCGGGAAGGAGGTGCCCTGCGACACCGACAAGCTGATTCAGGCGATCGTGTTCGCCAACAACAAGCACGGCGGTGTGCTGGAGCTGGCCAAGGGCTGCACCTACAACCTGACCCGCAACGACTACGAGGGCAACGGCCTGCCGATCATCACCGAGCGGATCACGCTCAAGGGCGAGCACACCACGATCTCTCGGGAAGCCACGGCAGACTACTTCCGCATCCTCAACGTCGGCGCCGGTGGTCACCTCACCATCAAGGGCCTGACCATCAAGGGTGGCCAGACCCTCGAACTGGAGAACGGTGTCGAGCCGGCCGCTGTCTGGGCGGCCTACTCGGACTCCGAGGCGCTCGCCGCGCAGGTAAAGGCGGGCACCCCGTTGGCCCAGGCGCTCACCGCGCGGCAGGCCAACCCGAAGGCGGGCCTGAAGGCCGCGCCGAAGGTCACCCCGAAGGCCAAGCCGGGCGTCGTCACGCCGCTCGTCGAGCAGCCGGAGGAGAACGACGGTGCCGGAATCCTGGTTCAGCCGGGTGGTACCGCCGAGATCCTGGAGTCCGAGGTCGTCCTGAACCAGTCGGGCGGCAACGGTGGTGGTGTGGCCAACTTCGGCACCACGAAGATCTGGCACAGCACCGTCACCCGTAACACCGCCTTCTTCTTCGGTGGCGGCGTCTTCAACGCCGGGCTGCTCAAGGTCGAGGAGTCGAAGATCAAGGACAACACCGCCGTCATCGGTGGTGGCGGTATCTCCAACGGTGCCGCGGAGATCTTCACCGACGACGTCGACGGCGGAACGGTCGAGCTCAAGAAGGCCGAGATCACCGACAACGAGACGCTCGGCTTCGGTGGTGGCTACCTCGACATCGAGGGCAACACCACGGCGTACGAGACCAAGTTCGTCTCGAACACCGCGGTTCTCGCCGGTGGCGGTATCGCTGCGGCGGACAGCCAGCTGAACCTGCACAACGTCACGGTCGAGAAGAACAGCACCGCCGGTGTCGGTGGCGGTGTGGCCATCGCCTTCGACAGCGTGGTCACGTTCGAGAAGAGCAGCATCAAGGACAACACCGCCGGCTTCTTCGGCGGCGGGCTCTTCAACGCCGGCAGCGTCACCACGCTGCGCGACAGCGAGGTTGTCGGCAACCGGGCCGTGGGTCCGATCGGAGTCGGCGGCGGCATCTTCAACATCTTCGGCGAGGTCAACCTGTCGAAGACGAAGGTCGCCCACAACTTCTCCACCTTCGAGCCGGGCGGTGTCTTCAGCTTCTTCGGAGACGTGAACCTGGACGACAAGTCCGCCATCACCGCGAACCGTCCGACCAACTGCCTGGCCATCCCGGGCGGCACGATCGACAACTGCTTCGCCTGATCGATCACGTAGCGCCAGCACAACGGACCGGCCCCCTTCCGCGAGTCGCGGAAGGGGGCCGGTTCACGTCACTTCTGGACGAAGACCGCCACGCTGCGCGCCGGTACGGCGAACGTGCCGGCCGCCCGGTCGAACGAGGCGGTACGCAGCACCGGGTCGGCCGAGTCGACAAGCACCGGGTGCAGTGCCACGTCCGCTCCGCGCAGGCCGGTCACCGTCTGGTCGGCCGCCGACGGGGTGCTGTTGAAGACGACGGTCAGCGACTTCCACGGCCCGCCCAGCCCACGGGCGTCCAGGGTCATGGTCAGCACACCCGGCGTCTCCTGCGCGCCGGACAGCGGGAACGCCACCCGCCGCTGTACCTGTTCGGCGGTGGCCAGCCCGAACACCGGCGACGACGCCCGGATACCCAGCAACTCGGCGTACCGGGCGTCGGTGGTGTTGATCGCCGCGCAGTCCGGAACCAGCGCCGGGTCGGCCAGCAGCGGCTTCGCGTACGACCACTTGTCCTCGTTGTCGGGCGCGGGCGGCAGACCGGCGCCGAAGCCGTTGCCCCGTTCACAGCCCCAGCGGATCTGGTTGAACCAGTCACCGGAGTTGTACGAGTTGCGGTCCAGCGACTTCGACCGCAACCGTTCGGTGCCGGCGGTGACGAACCCGGTGCCCTGTGCCAGCACCACAGTGCCCAGCGCCAGCACCTGCATCCGTGAGCGGTCCGCCGCCGTCGTGGCCTGCGGCAGTTTGTACGCCAACGCGTCGTACAGGATCTCGTTGTCGTGCGCGTCGGCGTAGGTGACGGCCTCCCCCGGCGCGGCGGTGTAGCCGGCCGGGGAGCCGTTGTAGTCCACCTGCGCCCCGGTGACCTCACGCCCTGCGGTGTCGGTGAACCGGTATCCGCGCAGGTTGCCGGTGAGTCCCACCTTGATCAGGTCGTGGGCGTGCAGGAGTCGGGCCTTCTGCTCGGCCGGTGACCCGTTGACCGCGTCGCCGTTCGGGTCGGTGTAGAGCCCGGAGGCGAAACCCTGCACCCGGGGGTTGGTGTCGAACGGTCCGCCGCCGCGCACCGCGTCGCGCAGCCGGTCGTTGAAGGTGCCGATACCGGTGCCGGCCATGTTGGCCTGGGTGGCCTGGACGAAACGGGCGTCGTTGGCGACCTCGCCGAAGTTCCAGCCCTCGCCGTAGAGCATGATCGCCTTGCCGTCCACGCCGTCGCGGGCGACGGTCAACCGGTCCAGGGCTGCCCGGACGGCCAGGATGTTCGCCTTCGGGTGGTGACCCATCAGGTCGAAGCGGAAGCCGTCCACCTTGTACTGCCGGGCCCAGGTGACCAGCGAGTCGACCACCAGCTTGCCCATCATGGCGTGCTCGGGGGCGGTGTTGGCGCAGCAGGTGGAGTTGGCCACCATGCCGTCCTCCAGCAGCCGGTGGTAGTAGCCGGGCACGATCTGGTCGAGCACCGACTTCGCGTCGGTGCCGGCCGCCGACGTGTGGTTGTAGACCACGTCCATGACCACCCGAAGCCCGGCGTCGTTCACCCCGGCGACCATCCGCCGGAACTCGGTGGTCCGCGCCGCGCCGGCCGGGTCGACGGCGTAGCCGCCCTCCGGCACTGTGTAGTGCAGCGGGTCGTACCCCCAGTTGTAGCCGTCGGTTTCGGCGACCGCCGCCACGCACTTCTGCTGCTCGGCCGAGTCCGGCGGCAGCGCCGCCAGGTCGCAGGCCGGCTGCCGCTGGTCGGCCCGCTTCTCCGGGATCGTCGCGAAGTCGAACGCCGGCAGCAGGTGCAGGTGGGTGACCCCGGCGTCGCCGAGCGCCCGCAGGTGGGTCATGCCGGCGGTCTTCGGGTCGGTGAACGAGAGGAAGGTCCCCCGCCGGTCGGCCGGCACGGTGTCGTCGGCGATGGAGAAGTCCCGCACGGACAGCTCGGTGATCTGCGCCTTCGCGGCCGGCACCGGTGCCGGTTTGCGCAGCGTGCGCCACCCGGGGGGTGCCAGCGCCGGGTCGTTCAGGTTGACGAGCTGGCTGTGCGTGGAGTCCGCGGCGAGGGCCACCGAGTACGGGTCGGTGACCGCCGCGGTGACCATCCGCTGCGCCGCCGGCTGCCACGCCCGCACCTCGTACCGGTAGAACTTGCCGGTCCAGGTGTGGTCGCCGCGCACCGACCAGACGCCGGTGCGGTCGTCGCGGCGCATCGGCACCGTCTTCGGCGCGGCGGTGGGCGAGTCGAACAGGTGCAGGCGCACGCTGTGGGCGGTCGGCGCCCACAGCGCGAGGCTCGGCGTCCGGCCCGCGAACGTGGGTCCGAGGGTGGCGTCGGCCGCCCGGGAGTACACGTCGTCGAGCACGCCGGGGATCTGCACGCCGGTCGCGGCGAGCAGCGCACCCTCGGCGTCGCGTTCGGTGACCAGCAGTTGCCCCCGCAGCGCCGCCGGGACCTTGGCCAGGTCCGCCCGGTCCAGGGCGAAGCTACGGTACGACCACAGGTGCGGGAATCTGTCGCGTTGGGCCTCGGTGAGCCCGTTGCGCTGCGCCCGCAGCGGCAACGTGGTGTACGTGCCGGTCAGCTCGCCGTCGACCACGCTGACCCCGCCGGTGGGCGCGGTGACCAGCGCGTACGTCCTACCGTCGGTGGGTGGTGTCTGCCACGCCACTGTGGAGCGGTCGATCCAGTGCGCCTTCTGCTTGCTGATGTCGGTGTCTCCGCTGGCGGTGGTGGCCGTCGACGGCAGCAGGCGGCCCGGCGTGGCGGCGAGCAGCCACACCTCCCGGCCGGCGCTGGCGAAGTCGAGCCGCTGGTCGTCGGGCAGGTCCTTGGTGTCGCCCTGGTGGATGATGTAGTTCAGGCCGGTGGCGCCGGCCGCCAGCGGCACCCGGAACACCGCCCCGAACGCGTCGACGGAGGTCGGTCGCAGCGGGGCGGACCACTCGGTCGGGTTGGCCGCGCCGTCCCACAGGTGCAGGCCCCAGCCGTCGTAGTTGCCGTCGGCCCGCCGGTAGTGCAGCACGGCGGTGCCCTCCTCGACCGGCGGGTCCGGTTCACCGGCGGCCGCCTGCCTGCTCGGGTAGATCGCCGGGTCGCCCTGCTTGAGCCAGATCTCGCCGGTCTGGGTGACGTCGATGCTGCGGTCCTGGGCGACGTCCTTCGTGCCAGCCTTATCGACAACCAGGAAGTTCACCGACGTCGCGCCCGGCTTGAGTTTGACCCAGGCGAACCGACCGTAGGAGTCCTCCCCGGCGAACGGCTGCCCCTTCGGCCACTCGGTGACGTACGCCGGGTCGATGTCCCCCCAGGCGTACAGCCCCCAGTCGTCGTACCCCCCGGCCGGGCGCTGGTAGTGCACCACCGCCCACTCCCGGGAGCTGCCCTGCGCCGGGGTCCCCACGACGGCGGTGGACCGGGCGGTGGCGGTACGGCCTCGGCCGTCGCGGACCACCGCCTTGTACTCGATCCGGGTACCGCCGGCCAGGCCGGTCAGGTCGTGCTGCACCGTGTACGGGGTGTGGTCGGCGCTGCCCAGCAGCGTCCACCGGCCGCCGGCCACCCGGGCCGCGACGGTGACAGTGGCCAGCGGGTCGCCGGTCACCCGGGCGGTGACCGTCGCCCGGGTGGCGACCGGCGCGTCCGGAGCCGGGCTGGTGATGGTGATCGTCGGCTTGTCGGCCGCCGGTGCGATGGGGTTGCCGGCCCGGTACACCGCCGCCGACAGCGGCGGCACGGTGAGGGTCAACTCGCCGTCACCGCTGGCTGGCACTGCGCCCGAGCCCCCGTAGATGCCGGTGAAGGTGGCGCCGGCCGACCAGGTGTCCACCGTGACAGTCTGCGCGGTGTCGGCGTTGTTCACGGCCACCACGTATTCGGTGCGGTCGGCCGGGGCGATCCGGGAGGCGGCGAAGACGCCCGGCCCGTCGTCCGCGTACCGGGTAACCTGCACACCGTCGCGCAACGCCGGGTGGGCCTGGCGCAGCCGGCCCAGGTCGGCGATGGTCCGGTACAGCGGGTGGGTCGTGTCGAACTGGTCGCTGGCGTGGGTGCGGTCGGTGCCGAGCAGGTCGTCGTCGAGGTAGTCGGGAACCCTCGACGCGAACATGTCCTGCCGTGCGTCCTTGTCACCGCCCGGGCCGGTGAAGCCCTGTTCGTCGCCGGAGTAGACCACCGGCTGGCCACGAGTCAGGAACATCAACTGGTGCGCGAGCTGGTCACGACGCAGGTGGCTGGCCGGGTCGCTGCCACCACCGGCGATGAACGATCCGATCCGGCCCATGTCGTGGTTGCCGAGGAAGGTGGTCAACCGACCCGCGTCGGTGTCCCGGGCCGCGTAGAGGTCGTCGCGGGCGTACACGTCGGCGAGCGCCTTCGCGGAGCCGGCACCAGCGGTGAAGCCCCGCGCGGCCTCCTGAAAGGCGAAGTCGAGGGTGGCCGGTAGGCCACCTTGGCGGACGTAGCTGGAGCTGATCTCCGGGTCGGCGCTGTACACCTCGCCGAACATGAAGAAGTCCTTCTTGCCGGCCTTCTCGGCGGCCCGCTCGATGCCCTGGCTGAACTGCGGCCAGAAGTCCATGTTGACGTGCTTAACGGTGTCCAGTCGGAAGCCGTCGACGCCGGTCGCGCCGATCCAGTCCCCGTACGCCTTGGTCAGGCCCCGGACCACCTCGGGACGCTCGGTCCACAGGTCGTCGAGGCCGAAGAAGTCGCCGTACTCGCTGTTCTCGCCGGCGAAGGTGGAGTCACCCCGGTTGTGGTACATGGTGGCGTCGTTCAGCCAGGCCGGGACCTTGACGCTCGCGTCCTTCGGTTCGGCGAACGTCGGCGTGTATGGGAAGGACTCCTTGTTGACCCGCGGGAACGCCCGGGAGCCGTCGGCGTAGTTGCGGTCCTCGAACGCCCGGCCCTGCGCGTCGGTGTACGGCGAGGTCGCCTTGTCCACGTACGCGTACTTGTCCTCGGCGTACCTGATCACGTCGGCGGTGTGGTTGACGATCACATCGAGGTAGATCTTGAGGCCGCGCTGGTGGGCGAGCTTGACCAGCCGCTTCATCTCTTCCATCGTGCCAAAGTGCGGGTCTACCTGGGTGAAGTCGGTGATCCAGTAGCCGTGGTAGCCGGCCGAGATGTCGTTGCCGGCACCCTGCACCGGCCGGTTCTTGAAGATCGGGGCGAGCCAGATGGCCGTGGTGCCCATCCCCTGGATGTAGTCCAACTTGTCGATGACGCCCTTGAGATCGCCGCCGTGATAGAAGCCTTTGTCGGTCGGGTCGAGGCCGGTCCGCAGCCGGTCGCCGGTGAGGCCGCCCCGGTCGTTGCGGGGGTCTCCGTTGGCGAACCGGTCCGGCAGGACGAAGTAGAACTGCTCGGCTCGGGCGGAGTTGCCGCCGGCCTTCAGCAGCGCGTCGGCGGTGGGTTCGTCACGCCACTGGGTCGCGCCGCCGATCGCGAGTGAGGCCCCGTCGGACGGCCGGGGGTCTGCGGCGGCGGGGCGCACGGCGACCGGAGCGCCGACGAGCGTGACGGTGAGCAGGGAGGCAAGGGCCAGCAGGGCAGTGCGCGGTATCGGCGGGGGTTTCATCGACGCCTTCCTCTGGTCGCTGATTGGCCGCACGCTAACCCTTGCCGAAACATTCTGCAATACCTTGCAAACATGGTCGCAACAAAGCAGCATCCTTGCGGAAGGGCCGGTCAGAGCCCGTTGCAGCGCGCCCCGTCCACAGTGCACTCCCGTGGTGTGTGGGACGCCCGCTCCATGTGGAACCGCAACGACACCGAACCACCGGGCGACACCTCGACCCCGCTGACGTACGTGAAGCCGTCGTCGGACTGGCGGATCGTCCCCTGCGGGACGCCCTCCACCCAGGCGGTCACCAGTCGTCCACCGGAGAACTCCAACCGCACCGTCCAACCACGCCTCTGGGCGGACGTGTTGACCATCGCCACCTCGCCGATGAAGCCGCCGTCGAAGCTCTGCACCACCCGGTACCGCCCGGTCATCGCCGGCTGCCCCGGCGCGGCCCCGCTGGGCGACCGTGTCGCCGTCGGCTTCCCGGTCGGACCGTCCGTCGGGTCGGCCGACGGTGAACCGGACCCGGCCGCGGCGCTCGGCGGCAGCCCGCTCGCTCGGCCGGATATCCCCGGCAGCACCGGCGCCCGAGACGGCACCGACGTGGGCACGCTCGGTGCCACCACAGCGGACGGCACCGGCAGCGCCGGCGGCTGCGCGCCGTCCGGCGCGGGGCTACGTCCCCGGTACGCGCCCAGGGCCACGATGAGCAGGACCACCATCACGACGACACCGGCGCCCACCACGATCCAGGGCGACGTGGCGATCGCGACCGGACCGTGTGGCGGGCGCGGAACACGGCGCATGCCGGACATGTACCTCCTTCAGCGGACCGTCCGCGCAGCGTAGCGATCGGCGGCCCGGCCCGGAAAGCCTTGGCCGCGCAGCGTCACCGCACCACGACCCGGCTCCGGCTCAGCCGATCCGGCAGTCGACCCCGTTGATCGTGCACTTGAGCGGTCGCTGCGCCGAGTCACCCCAGCCGACGCGCAACCGCAGCGTCCGAGAGTCACCCTCATCCAGCGAACGGGTGCCGCGCAACACGAACTCCCCGTGCCCGTGCCCCCGCACCGAGACGCCCGAGTCATCACTCAACCGCAGAGTCCAGGTGTCGTCGTCGAACACCAACTCCACCTGCCAGTCCATCGACCGACTCGACTCGTTGGCGATCGACAGCACCGCCGAGTCCCCGTCCCAGCCGTTCGTACCGACCTGGTACCGGGCGCTGACCGTGTCGTCCGCCGATGCCGGCGGCGCCGCCAGGACGTTCGTCCGCCCCGGAGTCGGTGAGCCGGTCACGGTGGCCCGCGGCGACGGCGTCCGACTACTGCGCGAAGGTCGCGGCGACACCGAGCGCCGCTCCACAGCGGCCGGAGTCGGCCCACCGGTGGCCGACGCGGCGGCCGGCACGGTCGGCAGGAACGCCGGAGGCGCGGCCTGCGGCGGTGCGTCCCGCTCCCTGGTCCGGAACGACAGCAGCGCGATCACCAGGAGCACCACCAGCGCGCACACACCGAGCAGCACCACGATCCACGGCACTGTCGCCAACACCCGCGCCGCCCGCGAATCTGCCGCACCGTCCGGCCGCACCGCCATCTGGTCTCCCCTCGTCCCCACCGACGCGACAGCGTAGCCAGCGCCGCACGGACCGGAAACCGGGCGGGTACGGATCGGACCGACCGGCCCCGGTCGATCAGCCCGTCCGGACGACCGTGCAGATCAGTGGTCCGTCATCCGAGATACGAAGCAGGTAGCGGTACCGCTCACCCGGCACCGCCTGCCCCCGACTGTCCAGGAACTCCCACTCCACCGCCACCATCGCCAACAACGCGGACACCTGCTGCACGTCCTCGATCCGGGCATGGGCCGCGACCAGCTCCCGGTCCTGGTAGTCGGGTGCGGCGCCCACGAAGGAGAGCGCCACCGCCGCCGCGGACGTGAACGAGAAGCTGTAGGTGTCGGCCACCACCAGCCCCGGCAGGGCGTAACAGCCGGCGATGGCCGGCAGGTCGCCGGAGGTCAACGCCACGCCGTACCGGTCGAAGAAGTCGGCCAACGTGTCAAGATCCGTGGAGGCGTTCACGGTCACAGCAATTGCCGGTCACCGCCCAGGTCAAACCTTCAGCGCGGCGGTACCCGCACCTCGATCTCGGAACCCAACCGGGCGTCGGCGGCCAGACCAAGGTCGTCCCCACTCCAGAACCGCCCCGGGTCATACCAGTTCGGACGCCGACCCGCCGGCAGCAACCCCATGGCCTCATAGGTCACCGCCACCACCTCGGCGCAGTACGCCGTCTCCAGCGCCCGGTCCCGCTCCCCCGCCGACCGGGCCGAGCTGACCGGGCCGGAGGGGTTGGCGCGGTCGGCGCGGTCGCCCTGGGTGGCGCGGTCGGCGCGGTCGGCTTGATTGGCGCGGTCGGCCGGGTTGGGGCGGTCGGCCGGGGTCGGTCGAGGTGTCGGCTGGCCGAGGCGTGACAGCGCCGACAGCCGGCCGAGGTGCGGCAGCGCGGGAAGCCGGCCGGGGCGCGGCAGCGCCGGCACCCGACCCCGCACCCAGCGCCACGCCAACTGGGCGGTCGACGGGAACGGCGTACCGTCCAACCGCGCAATCGTCCGCAGCACCGCACGCTCCATCTCCGCGTCGGCCGGCGGGTCGAGCTGCCGCAGCCAGGCCCGTTGGCCGTACCGGTTGGCCCACACGCAGACCGCGTCCCGCAGGTCGTGCAGCTGGACGCCGCGCTGGTGGGTGCCCGACCACAGGTCCGGCAACGACCTGCCCAACTCCGCGTGCCACATCAGCGGCGGCATGTCGTCCAGCACCACCGCCATCCCGACGTGGTTCACCGGGCTGTTGGTGGTGAACTGGATCGCCCGGTCCGGCACGCTGCGACCCCGGAACACCCACACGTCACCGGTGCGGGTCAACTCGACGGCCTCATCCAGGCTGATGCTCATGAGGGTCTAGCCTAGGCCGATGCGGCAACGAATGCGGTGGTGGAAGGTTCTCGGGCTGGCCGGGCTCGCCGGCGTCGCGGCCTCCGGTGTGGTCATCGCGCGAGCCGAACGGCGTCGGCGCGCGTACACCCCCGAGGAGATCCGGCAGCGGCTGCTGGAGCGGCACGCCCAGGCCGGCGACGCCGCGAAACCCCGCGACCCGGCCTGACCCACCGTCCCCTGTAGATCATCGTTGGGGCAACCGGCCAGGTCGATGATCGATACGATCAGGCCATGACGACGCCCGTCGCACAACGGCCCTTCGTCCTGTCCACCCCGGCCGCGCCGGTCGAACGACACGGCAACGTCGACCTGCACCTGCCCACCGACAGCGGCCCCGCGCCCGCCGTCGTGGTGGTGCACGGCGCTCCGCTGCCACCCGACGCGCCCGACCCCCGCGACTGGCTGCTCTACCGCGGCTACGGCGCGCTGCTCGCCGCGAGCGGCGTGGTCACCGCGCTGGTCAGCTACCAGGTGTCCGACCTGTCGGCGCTACCCGCCGCGGCCGACGACATCGCCGCCATGGTCGAGCAGGTCCGCGCCGATCCGCGGGTCGACCCCGAGCGGGTGGTGCTGTGGTTCTTCTCCGGCGGCGGCCTCTTCGCGGCCGACTGGCTCCGCGTCCCGCCGCCATGGCTACGCGGGATCGCACTGACGTACCCGCTGCTCGTCCCGTTCCCCGGCTGGGAGGTCGACGCTCGGTTCCTGCCGGTCGAAGCCCTCAGCTCCGGCACGGGCGTGCCACTGGTGCTGACCCGCGCCGGCCAGGACATCCCACCGGTCCTGGCCGGCATCGACGCGTTCCTCCCCGCGGCGACCGCCCAGGGCTGGCCGATGCGGGTGATCGAGGTGCCGGACGGCCAGCACTCCTTCGACATCCTCAACCACGGCCCGCAATCCGAGGCAGCCGTTCTGGCCGCCCGCGACGCGGTCCTGGAGCTGCTCGACGCCGGCTGACCCACTCCGCCGGCCCGAACACCCCTCCGCCCGCGGATGCGCAGGCTTCCGCCGGTGCCGCATCAGATTGGGGATCTCTCGCACCCGACGTTCGCCGCCGTACGACGATCGTCAGAGAGCCGGTCGGTGGTGGGGGGTGAGAGGTGCGCGGCAGACGTCGGGGTGCCCGACCGGCGGAGAGTGCGCTGCGCGAGGGCCGGGAGGCCTATGAACGGCTTCGCACCTACCTCATTCTCGCGGTGCAGGCGGGGGTGGCCGCCGGGTTGGCCTGGTTTGTTGCCAGCGACGTGCTGCACAATCCGCAGCCGCTGTTCGCACCCGCCGCCGCGGTCGGCACCATCGCGGCGGCCATCGGTAATCGGGCCCGTCGAACTCTCGAACTTCTCGCCGGGGTGTTCCTGGGGGTGCTGGTCGGAAACGGGATCATACGGTTCATCGGGGCGGGACCAATACAGACCGGTGTGGTCGTGGCACTGGCCATTTCGGCGGCAGCCGTCTTTCGTGGCACCGGAGCCGTCATGGTGCAGGCGGGAAGCACCGCCGTCCTGCTCGGCACAGTGTCTCCGGACCGGCCGGACCTGGCCGTGCCCCGGACGGCGAATGCGCTGGTCGGTGTAGTGGTGGCCATCGTGGTGGCCTTGCTGATTCTGCCGCTCAATCCGGTGCGGATCGTGCACCGCGCCGCTGGTCCGACAGTCGATGCCATCGCCCAGGAGATGACCGCCATCGCCAATGCGCTGGCTCACCGCGACGTGCGGCAGGCCGAGGATGCCCTACAGCGACTGCGAGCGACGGAGGCGTCACGACGAAACACGGCCGACGTGGTCGCCGCAGCATGCGAAGTCGCGATTCTCTCACCGTGGCGGAGGAGACGGCTGGGCATCATGCGTCGGTACGCGCGGGCGGCCGAACACCTGGAACTCGCCTACACCAGCAGCCGCGAGATGGTGCAGTGGGCGGTGTCGGCACTACACGCCGGGGAGACGCTGCCGGCCGGCCTCTCCACGGCGTTCGAGCACTTCGGCCAGGCCTTCAGGCTCCTGCATCGTGACTTCCTGGCCGGACGGGAGCCGGACCGCGCGCGGGAGCGAGCGCTACAGGTGATCAGTGACATCAACGAGGCTTGCGCCGAGGGTGTCGGGTCCTCCGGGGCTGTCGTCGTCTCGCAACTGCGGGTTGTCGTCAGTCAACTGCTCCAGATCTCCGGGCTTCCCCAGAAGGAGGCGAATCAGCAGGCCGGTTTGAACGCCGACGTGTGAGTGTTCAGGGCAGCGGGCCGTCGGTCTCCGCCGTCAGGTTGAGGCGATCCCGGATCAGCGCGAGCACGGTGTCGGTGGTCCGGTCGAGGTGGCTGCGCCCGTCGGGCAGGCGGGCCTCCGGGGCGATGTAGCTGCGGGGACCGATGTGCGTGGCAGGGTCGAGCCGGTGCACGGTGATCTTGCCTTCGCGGTCGGCCCGGTTCCATCCGCTCCAGCGGAACAGCCGCCACCGCTGCGGGAAGATCCAGGTGCCGACTCGTTCGATCCAGTCGCCGGCACTGGTGAGCCGGTCGAGGTGCTGGGCATGGGTGATGTCGTTGGCACCGTTGTGGAACCCACCGAGAGTGATCAGCCAGAGCGGGGTACGCAGTTGGGACCACAGTTCGTTCACCGCACCGCTGGCGACCTGGGCGCCACCGCTGTAGCTGAGCAACACCACGGGTATGCCGCTGTCCGGCCGGTAACCGGCAACCTGGAGTTCGGTGGCGATCTGCGCACCGACGGCACGGTTGTACAGGGGACGGTAGCGGCGGTCGGCGGCGACGAAGATCTGCATCACGTTGTGCAGGAAAAGCAGTAGCCCGATGCGGCGGCGTACCCAGGTCCAGACCGGCCGATCGGCGAGCGGCACGGCGAGCGGGGAGTAGGGCTGCACCTGGCCCAGTACCCGGAGCTCCGGCGCTCGGTTGATCAGGGCCTTGACCAGTCGGCCACCATCGCGGGTGTCGTGGAAACGGCGCTTCCCGATGCCGTCCAGATAGACCAGGTAGGCGGCCGGAGGGCGGTCCGGATCCGCCCCTCGGGCGTAGGACATGCCCTCGGGGCGGGAGATGTTGGGTGTGCGCCATCCTGCGGCGTAGACCAGCACCTCGTAGCGGGCGAGCAGGGCCTCGGCGATCAGCACCAGTCCGAGCCCGCCGAGCAGCAGCAGGAGCGCCAGTCCGATCACGCGACCGGCTCCGGTGCTCGCCTGGTGTTGAGCTTCACGACAAGGCGGCGGACGGCCTCGACGGAGACACCGAGCCCGACTCCCGCGATCGCTACGCAGCCGGCGGCCTCCCACCAGCCAACTCCGGCCACCGTGGCGAGAGCACCGGCGAGGCCGGCCCCCACTCCCACCATGAGCAACAGGTGCAGCAGTGGCCCGAGCAGCGGGAACGCGAGGACCCCGGCAAGCACCAGCGGAACGGCCAGGCCTGGTGTCCAGACCAGGGCGTCGGACGGTGCGGTGGGCAACACCAGACCGGCAACGGCCCACGCGGACAGCGGCCAGAGCGCGAACACCGCGCCGTCGACGATCGCGCCCGCCAGCAACAACCCGACCACCCTCGCGTGCGACACGCCGGACAGGCGTGCCACCACCGGCAGGAGACGCCCGGCGGCCTCGGACAGCCCGGCGACCAGCAGCAGGATGGCGACAATGGGAGACATCGGTCAGCCCGGTGGCGGCAGATCGGCAGAGCCCGGCTGAGCGACCGAGCCGGTCTGCTGCACGAAGTGCTCGAGTACGTCGGCGGCACGCGCGTAGCCGCCCGCCTGACGCTGGGCGACCTGCAGGGTGCTCGCGGCGGCCCGGAATCGAGGCTCGTCGAGCAGACGCTGCGCGAGGGCCCGCACAACCTCCGCCGTGACGTCCTCGGTGCGGATCGACAGGCCGGCATCGAGCTCGACGATGCGGGAAGCCACCAGCAGTTGGTCAGCGCCCTGCGGGACCACCAGCATCGGGGTGCCGGCGTACAGGGCCTCGTTGACGCTGTTCACCCCGCCGTGGGTGATGAACAGCGCCGCGCGGCCCAGCACCTCCAACTGCGGTACGGAACGGTAGGCGAGCACGTTGCCCGGTAGCGGGCCAAGCGCGGCGGGATCGGTGTGTCCGGTGGAAATGATCACGGTGCCACCCAGCGGGGCCAGCGCGTCGGCGAAGGTGCGCAGCAACTGCGGGGCGTCGAACACCGTGCCCATCGAGGCGTACATCACCGGGTCCCGCAATCGATCGACCGGGAACGACGAGTCTGCTCGGCGGGCACCGATGCTCGGTCCGACGAACTGGTAGGACTGGTCGAAACTGTCCGCCTCGGGGTGGAACGCCCGCGAGGTGTAGACCAGGTTGAGCGGCTGACGGATGTTGGCCAGGTCGATCAGGGGCAAGGCGCGTGTGTCGTACCGGCGGCGCAGCTCCCAGCGCGATCTCAGGTACCCGACGCTGGAGCGGGGAAGGGCCGCCGCCGCGCTGAACAGCTCCCAGGAGCCGCGGGTCGGGCTGGGCACGTGCCGGTTGAAGGCGAACGTGGTGAACGACGACGCCGGCGGCACGCCGAGTTCCCGGGCGACCACCGGCCCCCATGGGCAGAGGGAGTCGTGCACGATCAGATCGGGCCGGGTGCCGCGCAGGTCGGTGAGGACGGCGGGCAGCACGCGTACGGCGGTACGCGCAAGCTGCTCCATCACCGTGACGGGCGTCGGCGGGCCGGAGAGCGGTACGTCGTCCCCGTGGTAGAGGAACACCCGCGCCCCGGTGGCCGCGATCTGCTCGGCGTAGGCCGGCGTCGTGTGATAGGTGACGGAGTGACCACGACGAACAAGCTCACCCACAACGGGCAATGTCGGGTTGATGTGCCCGTTCATGGCGATGTTCAGGAATGCCAGTGCGCTCATTGGCCGACCCCGGGTGGGGAAGGAGCCAGAGCCCGGCAAATTGCAGCGTCCATGATCCACCTTTCTCGGTCAGAGCCTAGATGTTGCCTGGCGGCAGCGCGTCGTGGACCAGGTACTCGACTCATCAGCGGCCGGTTCGGATCGTCCGGCGACTGATCAGCCTCGACATCCCGTTGGCGCCGAATCCGGTTTCGTCGTTGGTGGCCCGGCGCAGACCGGCATGATCCACTCGGCTTTCATGAAGTCGGGGTATCCCCGGCACCCAGACCCCGCGACTTCCGGGAACCCGAGTCGATCACCCCGCCATGGCCGCCGTGTCGGGTCCGCCAGCTGGGCGGGGTGGGTGGATTGTCGGGTTTGGCCTCGGGTGTCGGGTGGTCGGGGCCACCCCGGCGGCGGAATCGGCGACCGGGCCGGGTCGTTATACCTGGCAGACCACCGCGACTATCCAGGGTCGTGGGGCGCGGCAGCCGCCGGGAACATCCGCCAGGCCGCCCCGGTTACATCCCCCGCAACGCCCGAGCAGGTCCCCCCGGATCGCCGGCGTCGCCGTGAACTTCCCCCCGCACAACCACCCACCCCCCAGGGGTTGTGTGGGCACCCCCGATGCAGAGGAGCACGCCATCATGCGTACCGATCTGATCCGTAAGACCGCTCTGACCGCCGCCGGCCTCGCGTTCACCGGCGGAGCCATCGCCGGCCCCGTCACCACCGCGTTCGCCGCACCGAGCACCGCCAAGGCGACGACGCAGACCCAGACCGACCGCAAGGGTCACGGTGAGCGGGAACTGGGTGTGCGCTACGAGGCCCAGCCGAACTTCTACTACTGCGGCCCCGCCGCCACCCGCAACGCCCTGTCCGTACAGGGCAAGAACATCAACGTCGACGACATGGCCAAGGAAATGGGCACCACCGAGGCCGGCACCAACTCCATCAACGACATCACCCCGGTCCTGAACAAGGAGACCGGCAAGAACGACGCCTACCGGTCCGTGGAAATCAGCACCCCGGACGCCGACGCCAAGCAGACCGACACCCTGCGCGCCGACGTCGTCAAGACCGTCGACAACGGCCGGGCCGTGGTCGCCAACATCGCCGGCACCAGCACCGACACCGACGGCACCACCCACTCCTACGAAGGCGGGCACTACATCAGCGTCGTCGGCTACCGCGACAACGGCAACACCGTCACCATCGCCGACTCCGCCGACCCCAACCAGGCCGCCTACCAGATCAGCGTCGAGCACCTCGCCGACTGGATCGCCACCCGCGGCTACGCCACCAGCTGACCCCCACACCACGCACACACCGAAGGGCCGGACCCCACCACGGGGCCCGGCCCTTCGGCTTGCCTAAGTCAGTGCTCGTTGCCCGTCCGGACCGAATCGACGCCGGACGCCACCGCAGCCGACCGACCGCCGGGGGCCACCTCGGCCGTCTTGACCCCGGAAGCCACCTCGGCCGTCTCCGCGCCGGGAGGCACCTCGGCCGCCTCCATGCCAGCGGCGCCGTCGGCCGATGTGACGCGGTGGGCGCGTCGGCGCAGCCACCAGGTACTGCCGAGACCGGCGAGCACCGCGAGGACCAACCCGGCCCAGGAGATGTCCTTCAGCCAGTGTTCGGCCGCCCGGCCCACCGAGTAGAGCAGGTACGTCGTGCCGAAGGCCCAGACCAACCCGCCGGCCGCGTTGGCCACCAGGAAGCGGCGGTACGGCACGTGCAGCGCCCCGGCGAGCGGCCCGGCCAAAATCCGCAGCAGTGCCACGAATCGACCGAAGAAGACCGCCCAGACGCCGTGCCGCGCGAAGCTCTGTTCGGCACGGGCGAGCTGCGCCGGGCCGAGGTGCTTGGGGAACCGTCTGCCCAGCCGGGCGAGCAGTGGACGACCGCCGCGTCGGCCGACGGCGTACCCGACGGAGTCGCCGACGATGGCGCCGAACGCCGCCGCGCTGGCCACCCACTCCGGCTCCACCACACCGGTGGCGGCGAGCAGGGCGGAGCTGACCAGGACGATCTCGCCGGGCAGCGGGACGCCCATGCTCTCCACGCCGATCACTCCGGCGACGATCAGGTAGACCACGCCCGGAGGCAGCGCCGAGAGCCAGTGCTGAACGTCGATCACTCGGCACCCCTTCCGAATCGGCCCCGACCCTACCCCGCCGACCCGACGACGCGGCGCGGTCGTTGGCCACCCAACCCGTGACGCCAGGTTGCGCAGATAGCAAGACGGACGTACGGTTTTGTTGGAAGCGGAATCGGGCGGTAAGTGTCACCTAACCTCGGCGGCACCCCGACCGGTGCGACAGACTGCTCAGGACTACTCACGGTCGCTGGTGTGAAGGAGTACGACGTGGCGAGCCTCGACACCTTCGGTGCGAAGACCCAGCTACGCGTCGGAGACGCGAGCTACGAGATTTTCAAGATCGACAAGGTGGACGGCCAGGCCCGGTTGCCGTACAGCCTGAAGATCCTGCTGGAGAACCTGCTGCGGACCGAGGACGGCGCGAACATCACCGCCGACCACATCCGCCAGCTCGGCGGGTGGGACTCCACCGCCGCCCCGAGCGTGGAGATCCAGTTCACCCCGGCGCGGGTCCTGATGCAGGACTTCACCGGCGTGCCCTGCGTGGTCGACCTGGCCACCATGCGCGAGGCGGTGCGTGACCTGGGCGGCGACGCCAGCAAGGTCAACCCCCTCGCCCCGGCCGAGCTGGTCATCGACCACTCGGTCATCGCCGACCTGTTCGGCCGCGAGGACGCGTTCGCCCGCAACGTCGAGCTGGAGTACGAGCGCAACAAGGAGCGCTACCAGTTCCTGCGCTGGGGTCAGACCGCGTTCAACGAGTTCAAGGTCGTCCCGCCGGGCACCGGCATCGTGCACCAGGTCAACATCGAGTACCTGGCCCGCACCATCATGGAGCGCAACGGCCAGGCGTACCCGGACACGGTGGTCGGCACCGACTCGCACACCACCATGGTCAACGGCCTGGGCGTGCTGGGCTGGGGCGTCGGCGGCATCGAGGCTGAGGCCGCGATGCTCGGCCAGCCGGTCAGCATGCTGATCCCCCGGGTGGTGGGCTTCAAGCTCTCCGGCGAGATGCCGGCCGGCACCACCGCCACCGACCTGGTGCTGACCATCACCGAGATGCTGCGCAAGCACGGTGTGGTCGGCAAGTTCGTCGAGTTCTACGGCCCCGGCGTGAGCGCCGTGCCGCTGGCCAACCGGGCCACCATCGGCAACATGTCCCCGGAGTACGGCTCCACCGTGGCGATCTTCCCGATCGACGCGGAGACGATTCGGTACCTGGAGCTGACCGGCCGCGACGCCGCGCAGGTCGCGCTCGTCGAGGCGTACGCCAAGGAGCAGGGCCTCTGGCACGACCCGAACCACGAGCCGGAGTACTCCGAGCGCCTGGAGCTGGACCTCGGCACCATCGAGCCGTCGCTCGCCGGCCCGAAGCGTCCGCAGGACCGGGTGCCGCTGGGCGCCGCCAAGACGCTGTTCCGCTCCGCGTTGACCGACTACGTGGCCGACGACTCCGTCGGTGAGCGTGACCTCAAGCCGGGTGTCCCCCGCGAGGAGCTGCCGCGCGGCGCCAACGGCCCGGCCGACGAGGCCAGCGCCGAGTCCTTCCCGGCCAGCGACCCGCCGGCCAACGAGTTCAGCGACCCGGCCGACGAGCCGCGTGACCTGGAGACCGCGGCAGTCGGCGCGGGCGGCCGGGCCAGCAACCCGATCCGGGTCACCGGCGCCGACGGCGTCGAGTACGAGCTGGACCACGGCGCCGTGGTGATCGCCGCGATCACCTCCTGCACCAACACGTCCAACCCGCAGGTGATGATCGGTGCCGCGCTGCTGGCGCGCAACGCGGTGGAGAAGGGCCTGACCCGCAAGCCGTGGGTGAAGACCACCCTGGCGCCCGGGTCGAAGGTCGTCATGGACTACTACGAGCGGGCCGGCCTCACGCCGTACCTGAACAAGCTCGGCTTCAACCTGGTCGGCTACGGCTGCACCACCTGCATCGGCAACTCGGGTCCGCTGCCCGAGGAGGTGTCCGCCGCGGTCAACGAGCACGACCTGTCGGTGGTCTCGGTGCTCTCGGGCAACCGGAACTTCGAGGGCCGGATCAACCCGGACGTCAAGATGAACTACCTGGCGTCGCCGCCGCTGGTGGTCGCCTACGCCCTGGCCGGCACCATGGACATCGACCTGGCCAACGAGCCGATCGGTGAGGACTCCGAGGGCAACCCGGTCTACCTGCGCGAGATCTGGCCGAACAGCGCCGAGATCCAGGACGTCATCGCCCAGGCGATCGGCGCCACCGGTTTCAGCGCCGCGTACGCCGATGTCTTCGCCGGCGACGAGCGGTGGCAGTCGCTGCCGACCCCGACCGGCGACACCTTCGCGTGGGAGAGCGACTCCACCTACGTGCGTAAGCCCCCGTACTTCGAGGGCATGCAGCAGGAGCCGAGCCCGGTCGTCGACATCTCCGCGGCCCGGGTGCTGGCCAAGCTGGGTGACTCGGTGACCACCGACCACATCTCGCCGGCTGGCGCGATCAAGGCGGACTCCCCGGCCGGCACGTACCTGGCCGAGCACGGCGTGCCGCGCCACGAGTTCAACTCGTACGGTTCCCGCCGGGGTAACCACGAGGTGATGATCCGGGGCACCTTCGCCAACATCCGGCTGCGCAACCAGCTGGTGCCGGGGGTGGAGGGCGGCTTCACCGTCAACCACCTCACCGGCGAGCAGACCTCGATCTACGACGCCTCCGTGGCCTACCAGGAGGCCGGCATCCCGCTGGTCGTGCTGGCCGGCAAGGAGTACGGCTCGGGCTCGTCGCGGGACTGGGCGGCCAAGGGCACGATGCTGCTGGGCGTCCGGGCGGTCATCGCCGAGTCGTACGAGCGGATCCACCGCTCCAACCTCATCGGGATGGGCGTGCTGCCGCTCCAGTTCCCGGTGGACGTCACCGCCGAGTCGCTCGGCCTGACCGGCACCGAGACGTTCACCATCACCGGGGTGACCGCCCTGAACGACGGTGAGACCCCGCGCACCGTTCTGGTCAGCACCGACACCGGCGTGGAGTTCGACGCCGTGGTGCGGATCGACACCCCCGGTGAGGCGGACTACTACCGGCACGGCGGCATCCTGCAGTACGTGCTGCGCCGGATGATCGCCAACTGATCGCGTACAGCTGGTCGAGGGCCGCTCCCGCTTCGGCGGGGGCGGCCTTCGCCGTCCAAGCCGAGGAAGACTCGCAGTCAGAGCGCCCGTAGTCGCTCGGCTACCGCGTCATCCACAGCGCGGCGCGCGTAACCCCGTAACCGCCGCCGCAGGGTGGCCGCCCGAAGCGCGTCCCGCGCGCCGGCCCGCAACACAGCGCTGTCAGCGGCCAGAGCCCCATCGACCTCGGCGAAGAGACTCTCGACCTGACGCATGTCATAACCGCGCAGGGTAACCACGAACGGCAACGGCGCGGTGGCAACTGGTCGCGCCGGTTCGCTCCGGGTGCCCGGCAGCGCGAGCGCAGCCAGCCGTTGGGCTATCGCCGCATCCACGTCCCGGGGAGCGTAACCCCGTATCCGCCGCCGCAGGGTGGCCGCCCGAAGCGCGTCCCGCGCGCCGGCCCGCAACACAGCGCTGTCAGCGGCCAGAGCCCCATCGACCTCGGCGAAGAGACTCTCGACCTGACGCATGTCATAACCGCGCAGGGTAACGACGAACGGCAACGCCATGCGGCCACCATATCGGTCGCCAGTCGCGCCAACGGGGTTGGCGACAGGGGTGAACGCTCAGCGCAGACGTAGTGCGACCGCGCGGGCCTCCTCGTCGGTGAGCGGCAGGAACCAGAGGAAACGGCGGACGATGGCAACCGGGTCGGGGCCGCCCGGCTGGCCGCGCAGGTCTCGGATCGCTCGGCGGGTGATCCGGGAGAACTCGGGGATCAGGGTCGCGACGGGCCGCGTCCGTCGGGGTCGCTCGCAGCGCCGGGCAGGGCCAGTCCTGACCGCAGGCGTCGCACGTCCAGAGCGGGCCGTCGGCGGTGTGCGCGACCGGCGGGCCGCACCGGGACCGCCAGCGTGATTCGGGTACGACGTTCGCCGCGCGACCGGGGCCACGGTACGGAGGGTGCCGGGGTCCGGTCGGGCGGGGCAGGCTCGGCCTGACCGGTGGCGGACCACCCGTCGGCTTCGGGTGGTTCCAGGGCCTGTCCTCGGGCATCCTGTGCTCCCTCCTCGATGCTGTCTACACAGCACACTGCCGAGGGTTGCCAAGCGATCACACCGCGTAGAAGTCTTTCCTTCCGACGTCTGAAACGTTCCGGAGGGGCTGGAGATGAATCGAGCAGTACAGGCGGCGATGGCTGAGCGGGGCCACACAGCGGACAGTCTCGCTGCTCAGATTGGTGTCGATCCGAAGACGGCCGCCAAGTGGGCGAGCACGGGACGAATTCCGCAGACGCGTCATCGCGCACGGGTCGCCGAACTGCTCGGCCGGAACGTCGACGAGCTGTGGCCGGACGCGCTGAAGCGCCGGACGCCGGCCTGGTTCCGACAGTGGGCGGAGATCGAGCGTGAGGCGCTGTCGCTACGGTCGTTTCAGCTCGCGTGGGTACCGGGCCTCCTTCAGACCAAGGCGTACGCGCTGGCGACGCTGGTCGGCAAGGCGCTCACACCGGCCGAGGCCGACGACCTCGCCGAGGCGCGGCTGAGCCGGCAGGCCATCCTGCGCCGGGAACGCCCGCCGCTGCTCGTCGCGGTCCTCGACGAGGGAATCCTCCGACGCACCCTCGACGGTGACCGGGCCATGATGCGCGAGCAGTGCGAGCGGCTGGCCGAGCAGGCCACGTTGCCGAACGTCTCGCTGTTCGTCGTGCCCGCCGACGTCGGCATGTATCCGGGCCTCGGTGGCCCGTTCACAGTGGCAGAGATGCCGGACGGGGCGCGGGTCGCGCACGTCGACAGCCAGGCGCAGGCGCAGCTCATCGACAAGGTTGCCGACGTTGCTACATTCGACCGACGGTGGGAACGCATTCGCGACGGCGCCCTGTCGCGGGCGCAGTCCCTCAATCTGATCAGGGAAGCGGCAGCATCATGGACCTGACCGGCGCTCGGTGGCGTAAGAGCAGCAAGAGTGGCAACAACGGCGGCGACTGCGTCGAGGTGGCCGACAACCTCGCGGGCGTCATCGGCGTACGCGACTCCAAGGACCCGGCCGGTCCGATGCTCGCCTTCGACCCGACGGCCTGGACCCGGTTCCTGGTGTTGGCCAAGCGCGGCTGACCTCTCCCCGGTGGGTGTCCGGGCCCGCCTCGGTGGGCGTCCGGGCCCGCCGGTTCAGGTTCGCGTCCTTTGCTCTGCTTCAACGCACGCAACGACAATGCGCGATATGTGTTGCGTCGAGTGAAGCAGAGCACAGGACGCGACTGAGCCCCCTTGCCCGGAGCCCGGCCGGACCGAAGCCCGGCCAGACCGAAGCCGGACCGGACCGGCCGGCATCCGCCGCCCTACCGGGTGAGTTCGTCGGCCCGGTCGAGCAGCGCACGGCGCTCGGCGGTCGAGTCGACCGCTGCCGCCGCCTCCCGGAACAGCGTGGCCGCGCGTGTCCGGTCACCCTGCCGGGCCACCAGAGCGGCCTGCACCGCCACGGCGAGCGGATAGCCGTCCAGCCCGCCCCCGGCGCGCGCCGCGTCGAGCAGGACCAACCCGGCGGCCGGCCCGTACGCGTAGCCGTGCGCTACCGCACGGTTGAGCGCGATCACCGGCGAGGGGCGGAGATCGGCGAGCGCGTCGTAGGCCCGCGCGATCGTCGGCCAGTCGGTGTCGTCGGCCGAGGCGGCGGTGGCGTGGCAGGCGGCGATCCGCGCCTGCCAGGCGTACGGCCCGTCGTGGCGTACCCGATCGAGGGCGGTCAGGCCCTCGGCGACGGCGCCGCGGTCCCACCGGTCGCGGTCCTGCCGCTCCAGGGTGAGCAGGTTGCCGGCGGTGTCCCGGCGGGCGTCCCGACGGGAGTGTTGGAACAACAGCAGCGCCAGCAGCGCGGCGACCTCGGACTGGTCGGGCATCAGCCGGTTGAGCAGCCGGGCCAGCCGGACCGCCTCGTCAGCGAAGGCCGGTTCGCCGCCGGCGACGTAGCCCCGGGTGAACAGCAGGTACAGCACGGCGAGGACGCCGGGCAGCCGCTCGGTCAGCGCCGGCCCGCTCGGCACCCGGTACGGGATGCCGGCCTGAGCGATGCGGGTGCGCGCCCGGGTCAACCGGCGGGTCATCGTCGACTCGCTGACCAGCAGGAGGCGGGCGATGTCAGCGGTCGGCACGCCGCAGACGGTTCGCAGCGTCAACGCCACCCGGGCCTCGAGCGCGAGCGCGGGATGGCAGCAGGTGAAGATGAGCCGCAGCCGGTCATCCACCACGTCCTGCCCCACCTCGGGCTCGGGGTGCGCGTCATCCGGCGTGAGCAACGCCAGGTCGTGCAGCTTGCGCCGCTCCACGGTGGCCCGGCGCAGCACGTCGATCGCCCGGTTGCGCGCCACCGTCATGAGCCAGCCGCCCGGGTTGGCCGGCACACCGTCGGTGGGCCAACGCTCCAGCGCGACGGTCAACGACTCCTGGGCGCAGTCCTCGGCCAACGCCCAGTCACCGGTCACCCGGATCAGGGTCGCGACGATCCGGGGGTACGCCTCGACGCTGGCGGCCGCGACGGCCTCCGCCGCCACCGCGCCGGCCGGTGCCTGGGTGGGCACCGGCCGGCTTTGCGAGGTGGACAACTCGGTCAGTCGGACAGGTCCGCGAACGGACGCAGTTCCAGTCGCCCTTCGCGGGCCATCGGGTGGGTGCGGGCCACCTCGATCGCCTCGTCCAGGTCGGCGCAGTCGAGCAGGTCGAAGCCCACGATCACCTCGGCGGTCTCCGCGAACGGCCCCTCGGAGACGAGCAGCTCACCGTCACGAACGCGAACGGTGGTGGCCGCGCTGGTCGACGCGAACACGTTGCCGGTCAGGCGGCGGCCACGAGAGTCGTTCTCCGCCACCCACTTGTGGATGTCGGGCAGCTCGGTGGGGTCGGTGTCCGGCTCGGTGTCGCTGCAAACGAACATCATGTACTTCATCTGGTCGCTCCCTGGTTTCTCGGGGTGTCGCCAGCATGACGATCGGCCGGCAGCGTTCCGGACACCCTCCCCCGAAAAACTCTGGTCAGTCTCCGCTGGCGGCGCGGCGGCGGGCCTCGCGGGTCTTCATGGCGTGCTCCATCAGCGTGACGAGCACCTCCTTGCTGGACTCACGCTGCCGGGCGTCGCAGAGCAGCACCGGCACACCCGGGTCCAGGTTCAGCGCGGCCTGCACCTCGTCGAGCCGGTACTTCCGGGCGTCCTGGAAGCAGTTGACCGCCACCACGAAGGGCGTACCCCGACCCTCGAAGTAGTCGATCGAGGGGAAACAGTCGGCGAGCCGGCGGGTGTCGGCCAGCACCACAGCGCCGATCGCCCCCAACGCCAACTCGTCCCAGACGAACCAGAACCGGTCCTGCCCCGGCGTACCGAACAGGTACAGCACCAGGTCGTCGCTGATGGTGATCCGGCCGAAGTCCATGGCCACGGTGGTGGTGGTCTTGCCCTCCACCCCGGACAGGTCGTCGATGCCGACCCCCGACTCCGTCAGCACCTCCTCGGTACGCAACGGCCGGGTTTCGCTGACCGCGCCAACCATGGTCGTCTTGCCCACGCCAAAGCCGCCCGCGACCAGGATCTTGATCGCGGTGGGCAGTGGCGTCGCTCCCGCCGGCCGGTCAGAGTGCCCGTAGTCCATTGATAACCGCCTCGAAGATGCTGTTGTCGGGAAGACCGGCCGTGGTCTGCGGCTCGCGGACCTGCACCAGGCTGCGGGCCGCCAGATCACCGAGAAGCACCCGGATGGTGCCCACCGGCAGGTCGAGATGGGCGGCGATCTCGGCGACGGACTGTATGCGTTGGCACAGCCCGACGATCGCCAAATGCTCAGGACCGAGACCGACCTCGGGCGTGACCTCGGCTCGGGTCGCCGTGACCAGGGAGATCAGGTCGAAAGTGCCGGTGACCGGGCGGGCCCGACCACGCGTTACCGCGTACGGACGTACCACCGGACCCGCATGGTCGTCCACCCACTGATGGTCTGCGGACTCTCCCTGGACCGTCATCGCCGCTACCTCTCGCCGACCTGCTGATCAGTGCCGCGCGACGGCGATGCGACGTACTTGCCGACGCGGGTGACCAGCATCGCCATCTCGTAGGCGATCAGACCGACGTCGGCGTCCTCGGTGGCCAGTACCGCCAGGCAGGCGTTGCGGCCGGCCGCGGTGACGAACAGGAACGACGACTGCATCTCGATGATGGTCTGCTGCACCTGCCCACCACCGAAACGCTTGCCGGCGCCCCGGGCGAGGCTCTGAATGCCGGCCGCCATCGCTGCGAGGTGCTCGCCGTCGTCCCGGCTCAACCCCTGGGAGGAGGCCATCAAGAGGCCGTCGGTGGAGAGCGCGACCGCGTGTTCGGCCTGCTTCACCCGGCCCACCAGGTCATCCAGCAACCACGTCAGGTCGGCACTCGAAGCCGTCTTCTGGGTCACTTCGTCGTCCTCTTCTCGCCCGGCTGTGCGCCGTGTTCGTCTGGGGCTTGACCGTCACACCGCGCGGAAACCCGCGTCGTCGGTGCTCGGTCAGGTCGCTTGTGGATCCTCGTCGGTCGGCTCGGACGGCGTCGCAGCCGGGGTGCCGGAGGCGCCGCCGCCGAGCAGCCGAGCCGCGTCGGTCCGCCCACGCCGGGTGCCGGTCTGGTAGGAGCTCATCATCCGGCGAACCTGCTCCGGTGGGCGCACCACATCCTCGTCGTCGGTCTCGGACACCGCCGGGTCGTCTCGCAACTCGGGCACGATGTTCGCCTGTCGGACCCGGACGGGCAGGCCGGAGTCGGTCCGCTCCGCCTCGGCGCGGGCGGGCGTCGGGCCAGCGTCACCGGCCGGGGCCGGCTCCCCGTCGGGGGCCTCCGGGCGGGTGCGGTCGACGGCGGGCAGGCCGGTGGGCACGGTCGGGGCTTCCAGGGCTGGCTGAGCCGGGCCGCGCCGGGTGCGGGTGGGCAGGTCGGGGGTGCCGGTTGCCGGGGTGGTCCGCTGTCGGGTGGGAAGCACGCTGTCCGCCTCGGCCTCCTCGTCCGTCGCCGGTGCGGTGGTGTCAGCCGGCACCGGGACCGCCGAGGTCACCGCCGCCTCCGGCGCGGTGGTCGTCGGCGCGGCGAGCGCGACCGGTGCGAGGGACGCCGGACGGCCGCTGTCCGTGGCGGGCGCCGACGGCATCGGGATGGCCGAGCCGGCCCGGAACGAGCCCGAGTCGTCCGGGGAGGCGCCGGTCTCGGTGACCAGCTCCAGCGGGATCAGCACGACCGCGGTGGTGCCGCCGTACGCGGACTCCTTGAGTCGTACCCGCACGCCGTGCCGCTCGGTCAGCCGGCTCACCACGTAGAGCCCCAGGCGGGCGGCGTTGGCGAGGTTCAGCTCGGACCGGTCGACGATGCGGTGGTTCGCCGCGGCCAGGTCCTCCTCGCTCATGCCGAGGCCCCGGTCCTCGATCTCGATGGCGAACCCGTTGGAGACCAGCTGACCGCGGACCTCCACGGTCGTGTGGGGCGGGGAGAACGACAGGCCGTTCTCGATCAGCTCGGCGAGCAGGTGGATGACATCGCCGACCGCCCGGCCGGCGAGCGAGACCGGCCCGAGCGGCAGCACGTTGACCCGGGTGTAGTCCTCCACCTCGGCCACGGCGCCGCGCACCACGTCGACCATCGGGACGTTGCGCCGCCACGCCCGACCGGGGGTGGAGCCGGAGAGCACGATCAGGTTTTCCGCGTTGCGCCGCATCCGGGTGGCCAGGTGGTCGACCCGGAACAGGTCCTCCAGCTCCTCCGCGTCGTGCTCGCGACGCTCCATCGCGTCGAGCAGGGTGAGCTGGCGGTGGACGAGCGCCTGCGTGCGTCGGGCCAGGCTCAGGAAGACCTCGCGGACGTTGCGACGCAGGTCGGCCTGCTCGACGGCGGTGCGCAGGGCGGTCTCCTGAACCGCGTTGAACGCCTTGCCGACCTGGCCGATCTCGTCGGTGCCGAACTCCAGCGGCGGCGCCTCGGTGGCGACGTCGACCTCCTCGCCGCGCCCGAGCCGCTCCACCACCCGGGGCAGCCGCTCGTCGGCGAGCTGCCAGGCGGCCTCCCGCAGCCGGTCCAGCTGGCGCAGCAAATTCCGCGCCGTGGTGATCGAGACGACGACGGAGGCGATGACGGCGAGCAGACCCAGGCCGGTGGCGAGCACCAGTCGGACGACGACCATCACGGCGACGCCGGTGGCCCGGTCCACGATGCCCTCACCGCCGGCGGTCACGACGTCGTTCACCTCGGCCAGCGCCGGCTCGACAGTGCCCCGCCACTGCTCGGCGCCGACCGGCAGCTGGGTCGACGGCCGGCCCTCGCGGATGATGCTGTCCTGCACGGCGCGCAGGCGGGTGAACGCCTCACCCTCGACGAGCTGTTGGTAACGGCGCTGGTCGGAGTCGGCGAGCCGGACCCGGGTCTCCTCACCGACGAACCGCTCCGAGCCGACCAGCGCGACGTAGCGGGCGTACTCGGCGCCGCTCATCCGACCGTTGCCGAAGAGGCCGCTGAGCAGCGCGTCCTCTTGGGAGATCAGCTCCTTCATCCGGTTGAGCTGGATCAGGGCCGCGGCCTCGCCAGCGATCTGCTTGTCGTCAAGGCTGCCCGTCACGTCGTAGATCTGGAAGATCGACTCGATCGCGTCGGTGTACGCCTCGGCGGCGGCGATCCGGTCGATCTTGCGGTCCAGCACCTCGGCTCGGGTCCGCTCCAACCCGTTGACCTCAGCGATCGTCATATCGAGCTGCGTGTCCAGTGCGGAGCTGCCGGCGATGTCGACCTGCCAGTTGCGCACCGAGGCGGCGAAGTCGGCGGCCAGCTGCGCGGTCTTGCGCTGCTCGGCTTCGAGCGCCGTCCGCTGCGCGGCCTCGGGGTTGCTCAGGTACGCCTGGGTCAACCGCCGCTCCACCTGGAGCTCCTGCAACAACGGCTCACTCGGCGTGTAGACCTTGCTGTTGAGCAACTGGACACCGAGCAGGTTGAAGCCGTCACGCAGGGTCACCCACGCCGCGAACATCCAGAGCGCGACCAGGGAGAGCAGCAGGGCGACAACCTTGGTGCGGATACTCGTACCGCGAGAACGCATTGAACCGTCCCAGGCCGGGCGTTGACTCAGCTCATCAACGAATGATCAGAGGGGGCGACGTCCCACCACAGCGGGGCATCCGGGGCTGAGGCTCTGCGTACGCTAGCAGTGTCCACACAACCCCTCAAGTTGCTGTTTTTGTTGACTGGTAACCGCAATCCACCACCGATCGGTCCACGCTCGGTGCACGATTGCCTACCAGCCGGCAGGCCGCGAGCACCGTGGCGCGAACGATGACGGTCGGACAGTACAGCTCCTTGCCGTACCACAGTGGAGGATGCTCCCGGGCGGCGGATTCGTGCAGGTAGGCGTGCCCGCGCGCCACGGCGTCGTCGACCCGCGGCACCGTCGTCGGCACCGTCAGCAGCACCTGGAGGGCGTACGCGGTCTCCTCGGCGGTGCCGGCCCACCGCCCCCACGAACCGTCCGCGCGCTGGCTGTTCAGCACCCAACCGGCCGCCCGATCCACCGCCTCGGCGGCGGCCGCCCCCCGCCCGAACTCGGCCAGTGCCAGCACGCAGCAGGCGGTGGCGTAGTACGGCGAGGCGTGCCACCGGTCCTGCCAGGCGCCGTCCGCGCGCTGGTGCCCGGTCAGCACCGTGCTCAGCCGGTCGACCGCCCGGTGATAGCGCGCGTCCGCGTCCGGGTACCGGATCAGGTGCTGGCCGAAGGCGTCCAGCACGTGGGCGTTGGTGGTGACCGAGAAGCCGTCCTCCCCCGGCCAGGTGCAGAAACCGTCAGCCGTCTCGTACGCCCACAGGCTGGCCGGGTCCGCCGGATGGCCGAGCCGGGCCAACGCGTCGAGGGACACCGAGGTGGTGTCGGCGTCGGTCGGCAGGCCGTCGCCGGTGGCGATGCCCTGGCCGGCGGTGGCAGCGGTCAGGCTCTCCAGGACGGCGGCCGGCGGGTTGATCGTGATCCCGGCGCGACGCAGACCGCTCAGCACCCAGGCCCGCTCGAAGACGGTGATCGGCGCCGGGCAGGGCACCGGACCGCCGCCGTCGCGGATCAACGCCCGCAGGAAGGCGTGCGCGGCGGGGCCGGCGGCCGGGCCGGCCGCGGTCAGCCAGGCCGCGGTCGCGGCGGGTGAGGCGCCGACCGCGGTGAGCGTTGGGCCGGCGTCGGTGGGTGTCGCGTCCAGGATCTCGTAGAAGTGGGCCAGCTTCGGTGGCAGCGTCGCTCCGGCGGCCACAGCGGACCGCACCGCGCGCAGCCGGTCCCGGTTGAGCCCGGTGGGCAGCGGCAACGGCGGGCGGGGCAGGCGGGCGGCGGTGGCCCGCTCCAGCCGGGCGAGCCGGTCGTTGATGGTGTCGACCAGCGCCGGAACGATGAGGTCCAGCGCGGGGGTGTCCGGCAGAGTCCGGGCGTCGGTGGGGAGCAGCGTGCCGACGAGCGCGCCGAGCCCACGGGCCACCGGGGCGAGCAGTTCCGTCCCGGCCCTGCCGTCGGCCAGGGCCGCGAGCAGCGCGTCGGTGGCGCTCAGCGTCGGCACCAGGGCGTACCCCTCGGGTGGGCCCCACGCCCCGTCCGGGCGCTGACTGCGCAGCAGGAACGCGATCCGCTGGTGGTGCCCGGTCAGCCAGGGAGCGACGGCGACCAGCCGCCCGGTCTCGTACACCGACGCGGCGACCTGCCCCCACGGCCGCAGACCAAGGCCGGCGATCAACTCACGGGCGGTGGCGGCGACCGGGTCGGCGGCGGTAGCCGCGTCGGCGAACACCCGGGTGGCGCCGTCACTCATCGCGGGCGCCCCAGAAGTCCGACAGTTGGTAGAAGCCGCCGGTGAAGGAGATCTGCCGGTTGAGGTAGTCCGCCTGGCGGGGGCACCGCTCGGCGAGGGCGGCCAGGTCCCCCCGGGACCGTGCGGTCAGCTCGGCCAGCCGGTCGTGCACCTGCGCCGGGTCGTCGACCAGCGAAAGGGCGTTCAGGTCACCCCATTCGGCGTCCCGACCGTGGGTGGCCAGGTCGTTGACCAGCCGCAGTACGCGCTGCACGCCACGACCGGCGTCCAGCAGGTCGGTCAACTGGGCGAGGGTCTTCTCGTCGCCGGTGGCGATCCAGTGGGTGACGTTGACGAAGGAACAGGCGAGATTGTCGGCGTTGTCCAGGTAGCGGTCCAGGTCCGGCAGGCGCCGGCCGGTGGTCGGGTCGGTCGGCAGGTGCTTCCAGTCCCACTCCCGCGCCACGGCGGCGAGCATCCGGGCCAGCTCGTCGCGCCAGATCGGCCGCAGCCGGACGAACGCCGGCACGGTGGTCAGCTCGTCGCGCAGGTCGGCCAGGAGTCGGGCCAGGTGTCGCCCCGGTGGCGGCGCCGCGCCGTCGGCCACCGCGAGGCAGTCGGTCACCACCTCCCGGACGTCGTCGACGGACCGCGCGAGGTAGTCGACCTGCCAGTCGGCGGCGAAGACCCAGAGCAGGGTACGGGTGGTGATCCGCAGTTCCGCGGCGGTGTGCCACGGCGCGGTGAAGGCGATGGCGGTGGCCACCGAGCTGAGCAGCGCCGGGTCGAACGGCGCGGCGTCGAACAGCTCCGGGTGCGCGGCGGTGACGTTCTGGAGGTCGCGTACGCCCCGCACGGCGAGCGCGCACACCCGGCCCTGTTCGGCGACCGCGTCCTGACCGGCCCGCGCCGGTCGCGGGGTCTCGGTCACGGTGCGACCGGGCGCTCGACCGGGGTGAGGATGACCTCGGCCCGCTGCTTGGGTTGCAGCGAGGCGCCCATCCGAGGGGTGAGGTCGACCGGTTCGCGCAGCCGGAAGCGGTAGCGGCTCAGCACGGTGCTGACGATGAGCTGGGCCTCCAGCAGGAACAGGTACTGCCCGAGGCACTGGTGCGGGCCTCCGCCGAACGGGAAGTAGGAGTAGCGGTAGCGTCGCCGGGGCAGCTCCGGCGCGAACCGCTCCGGGTCGAAGAGCGCCGGGTCGGTCCAGAACGTCGACATCCGCTGGGTGACGTACGGACTGACCAGCACGGTGCCGCCGGCCTTGATCCGCACCCCGCCCAGTACGTCGTCGCCGACCGCTGTGCGCGGGATCATCCAGCCGGCCGGGTAGAGCCGCAGCATCTCGTCGAGGACCATCCGGCCGTAGCGCAGCTGGGGCAGGTGCTCGCGGCCGACCCGTTCGGCGCCGACAACCCGCTCGATCTCGTCGGTCATCCGCTCGGCCACGTCGGGTCGGGACGCCAGGACCGGCCAGAGCCAGGAGAGCAGGGCGATGGTGGTCTCGGTGGCGGTGGAGAACATCGCGACCACGTCGCCGCGGATCGCGTACTCGTCGGGTTCGCTGCCGTCGGCGCGCGGCCGGCAGAGCGTGGAGATGATGTCGTCACCGTCGGTGGGATGGGCCCGGGCCTCCCGGATGATCGGCAGCACCACCTCGTCGATGGTGCGCACCGCGTCGCGGAAGCGCCGGTCGCCGGGCATCGGCACCGCGTACGGCACGGCGGGCATCAGCAGCCGGGGGAGCATCGCGGTGGTGACGGTGTCCAGCGCGGCGCTGATCCGCAGGGCATCGGGGACCGAGATCCGGTCGGCGAAGAGCACCCGCATGGTGGTGCGCAGGACGATCCGGGTCAGCTCGGCGCCGCCGTCGATCGGGCGACCGGCGAGGGCCGGTTCGAGCCACTCGTCGACCGCCTCGTTGATCGCCTCGGCCATCTTGTCGACGAGCGTCTCGGCCCGCTTGGCGGTGAACAACGGTTGCAGCGCGCCTCGGCTGGACTCCCAGATCTCACCCTCGGCGACCAGGATGGCGTCACCGACGATTCGACGCACGGGTCGCCAGAGCAACCCGTCGCCGTCCCGGGTGTAGTTGGCAACGTTGTCCCGCAGGACGCGTTGCAGGTGCTCAGGATGGCTGACCAGATAGGGGCGGAACGAGCCGAGGTTGAGCCGGACGACGTCGCCGTCGGCGTCCTGCGCGAAGTCGACGAGCGCGCCCAGCGGATCGCGTACCAGTGCCGGCAGAACGCGTCGTAACGGGATTGTCCGGGGCTCGATACTGACGGTGGCGGGGCGCGCCTCGGACACCTGCGACATCGAACCACGTCTCCTCGTCGTCCCGGCGACCGCAGCGGTCCACTTCGGTCGGGCGGGTTGATGAAACTTTCACCTTCTGGGCCGACGGAAGCATCTCACCAAACGAAGGGCACCTCCAGACTTGCGGACGGCGCAATTTCCATCTAAGCGCGTGCACACTCATCGATGTTTTCGCCTTGCTCAAATCCTGAATGGATATTCAGGCGCAGCAACCCCGCCGGGTGGGCCGACCAACCAGCGCGGCCGCAGGCCACCGACCCGGCTGCGGCATCGGCACCGGACGGGCGGTGTCGGGCTGGCCGGTGCGGGTCGGTGACCCGGGACGCACCGGTACCCCCGAATCCGGGCGATGCCCGGCACCCTGTGCCAGGCTCTGTGGCATGGACGACAAGACCATCCTGAACCGGATCTCCGAGCTGGTCGACGAGGAACACAAGCTGCGTGCCGACGCCCAGGCCCACGAGTCGGGCACCGAGGGCGAGGCCAGCGAGCGACTGCGTGCCCTGGAGGAGTCCCTCGACCAGTGCTGGGACCTGCTGCGCCGCCGACGGGCCGCCCGGGAGACCCACGGCGACCCGGACGCCCAGGGCGAACGCCCCAAGCCCGAGGTGGAGCGCTACCTGCAATAGCCGACGTGGCGGGTCGGGCGGTGGCCGCCCGACCCGCTCCGATCAGCGCAGGCCCGCCTCGTGCAGCAACTCCCGGGTCAACAGGCCGGGGTCGACCTGCTCGGCGGGGAGACCCCGGGCCGCGAACCAGGCGCCGACCACCCGCACATCGCGGGCCAGGAACTCAGGCCCCTGTGGGTTCGCCACCACGTCGACCACCTGCGGCAGGTCGATCACGACCAGCCGGCCCTGGTGCACGAGCAGGTTGTACGGCGACAGGTCGCCATGCGCGTAGCCGGCCCGAGCCAGCACCCGCAGCGCCTCCACCAGTTGGGCCCACAGGTCACGCAGCTCGGTCGGGCCGGGCCGCAGCTGGGCCAGTCGGGGTGCCGCCTCCCCCGACTCGGCGTCACCGACGAACTCCAGCATCAGCTCGGTGCCCCGCACCTGCACGGGGTACGGCACGGCGATCCGGTCGTGCCCGGCGCCGATCTCCCAGAGCCGGCTGAGCGCGGCGAACTCGGCCGCCGCCCATTGACCGGCGATCATCTGCCGGCCGAACGCCGTCCGGCCGGCCATTGCCCGGTTCTCCCGGGACCGGCGCACCCGACGGCCCTCCAGGTAACCGGCATCGCGGTGGAACAACCGGTGCTCGGGATCGCGGTAGCGTTTCACAGCGAGCAGGCAGGACCGGTCGGTGTCCGGCACCGCCCGACGGACCAGGTGGACGTCCGCCTCCTTGCCGGTCTTCAGCACACCCAGCTCGGTGTCCTTGGCTGCCAACTCGGTGACCAGCCAGGTGGGGTACGGCTGTGGTCCGTGCACGGCGTCGTCCCAGGACGACCAGCGCTCGCCGGTGTCCGGGTCGGGCTCGCTGTCGGGGTCTGCGAGCGGCTCGGTGGGCCGCCCGCGCTTCAGAAACTGCGGTTCGTCGTCGTCGAAGCGGCTCTTGCCGCGGCTTCGGCGCTCGAGCGCCGGAAGGTCATGATCGCGCACTGTGGTGAGGTTCCCTTGGTCGAGGCTGAGATAGGCAGCTGGAAGCGACCTGCGAAGACGGCCATGACCGACCCCCTCTCCTCGACCGGGCACACGCCCGGGATGCACCATGCGCGGACAATGCTCGTACCACCACGTCCGCCGGTCAACCGAATTACCGGGCCGCCACCCGAACGGCCGCTCCGACGCACGCCACCAGCGGGGAAACCCTCAGCGGGCCAGGACGGTGGCAACCGCGGCGATCAGCCCGTCCACGGTGCGGCTCGGCGCGAACCGGACGTCCGTCCAGGTGCGCCCCCGGTGCAGCCAGACGCTGGGCAGCCCGACGGCGGCGGCGCCGCCGATGTCCGCCTCCGGGCTGTCACCGATCACCCACGCCCCGCGCAGCGGCATCCGGACCCGCTGGGCGGCGAGCGCGAAGATTCTCGGGTTGGGCTTGCTGACGCCGGCCTCCTCGGAGATCACCCAGTCCGCGACGTACTGGTCCAGCCCGGTCTGGCGAATCTTGGCGTCCTCGACGCGTACGGTGCCGTTGCAGACCACCACCGGCACCCAGCCGGCGTCGTCGGCGATCCGCAGCGCGCAGGCGGTCAGCGGGTCGAGCCGGGTCTGCGCCACCACCCCATCGTGCAGCTCCTCGACCAGGTCGATCGAGGGAATGCGCAGCTCGTAGCGGTCCCGGATGGCGTCGGCGAGGTCCCAGCGGTCGGTCAGACCGTCGGCGTCGATCGAGACCAACCAGTCGATGTCGGTGTGGGGCGCGCCGATGCTGTCCAGGAAGCGCTCACCCCAGCGGCGGAACGGCCCGGCCCGATCCAGCAGGGTGTTGTCCAGGTCCAGCAGGAGCAGTGGCACTCGGGCACCCTACGGGACCGACGTGTCCGCCAACAGATGCGGCGGCTATCGACCTGACGAAGGGCTCAGCCAGGCATCGACAGCCGCGGGCCGCCCTGGTCCGACAGCCGATCGACGAGCATCGAGTGAGCCGCCCGGGTGGCCGCGAGCACGGCGGGATCCAGCGTCGCCACCAGCACCGCCGTGCCGTCGTCCGCCCCGCGAGCCAGCACCCGCCCCTCGGGGTCGTAGATGGCCGCGCCGCCGTTGAACCGCCACGGGTGGACGCCGCCGACCGCGTTGGCGAAGACCACGAACATCGTGTTGTCCAGGGCACGCGCCGCGTAGTAGAGGTCCCGGCGGTGCTCGGAGCCGGCCAGGTATCCGCTGGGGCACAGGTAGGCGTGTGCGCCGTCGAGGGCGGCGGCCCGGCCGTGCTCGGGGAAACAGCCGTCGTAGCAGATGCCCAGCCCGAGCCGCCAGTCGTCGACGAGCAGCGTGGCACCCCGCTCGCCGGGGGTGAACAGCTCCCGTTCATCGCCCCACAACTGCTGCTTGTCGTATCCGACCCGCACCTCGCCGGTCCGGTCGACCACCAGCGCCGCGATGGTCCGCCGGCCGTCGGGGTGCCGGACGGCGGCGCCGACCAGCGCGGTGACGCCGGCCTCGCGCGCCGCGACGCGCAGCGGGTCGAGCCGGGGATCCGCGACCATCCCGGCCGAATCGGCCGCGACGTCCGTGCCGGCCGGGTCGGCGGCGAGGACCGGTGGGTGGTACGCGCAGAGGAACAGCTCCGGCAGGACGGCCACCCGGGCGCCCCGCTCACCGGCTCGGCGGACCAGGTCGGCGGCGATGACCGCGTTGCCGGCGACGTCGCCCGGCGTGGGGGTGGCCTGGACGGTGGCCACGGTCAGCGGGGAGCTGGGCAGGGTGCGGGGCTGGGTCACCGGGCGATGGTAGTCGACGACATCCCAAGCCGTACGTACGGTTTGCATGCCCCGGGGTGACCTGCAACGATCGACGTGTGCCCAGAGTAAGCCAGGACCAGCTCGACGCTCGCCGGCAGGAGATCCTCGCCGCAGCCCGGGCGTGTTTCGCCCGGCTCGGCTACGAGGGGGCGACCGTACGCCGCCTTGAGGAGGCCACCGGCCTGTCCCGTGGCGCGATCTTCCACCACTTCCGCGACAAGGACTCGCTCTTCCTGGCCGTCGCCGAGGACGACGCCGCGGCGATGGTCGAGACGGTGGCCCGCAACGGCCTGGTGCAGGTGATGCGCGATCTACTCGCCCGCGCCGTCTCCCCCGACACCACCGGCTGGCTGGGCAGCCAACTGGAGGTCTCCCGGCGGCTGCGCACCGACCCCGCGTTCGCCCGGCGCTGGGCGGAGCGGTCCGCCGCCATCGCGGAGGCGACCCGGGACCGGCTGGCCCGCCAGCGCGACGCCGGGGTGCTGCGCGAGGACGTACCGATCGACGTGCTGGCCCAGTTCCTGGAGCTGGCCTACGACGGCCTGGTGCTGCACCTGGCCATGGGCCGACCGGCCGGTGACCTGGGCCCGGTGCTCGACCTGGTCGAGGAGGCGGTCCGCCGGCACTGACCGCGCGGACACCGGTCGGTCGACCGTGGCGAGGCTGCTCCACAATGGGGCCGCCGATCCCTCCGGTGACAGGAGCAGTCGATGATCGTCCACGCCGCGTCCGGCGACACCTGGGGCATCTCCGGCCCGACCTTCCTCCGGTACTACATCGCGGCGGCCATCGTGGTGGTGGCGATCGCGGCGTACCACCGGATCCGCCTGCTGACCGTCCCGGCGCACACCACCCTCGATCCACTCGGAGCACAGCAGGTCGCGTACCTCAACGGTGGCCCCCAGCTCGCGGTGCACGCGGCGCTGGGCGGGCTGCGCGGCAGCGGCGCGGTCGGCGTACGACCGGACCGTCGGCTGACCACCGTCGGCGCCGCGCCGACCGGGCTCACCCCACTGGATCAGGCCATCCACTGGGCCGCCCACCAGCACTCCCGGGTCCGGGACCTGCCGCAGGACCAGCGCGTACGCACCGCGCTGGAGCAGATCCGCAACGGCCTGGAGCAGCGCGGGCTGCTGACGAACGACACGCAGCGCGCCCGCGCCCGCCTCTGGAGCCAGTTCCTGTGGGCCCTGCTGGGCCTCGGCGTGCTCCGGCTGTTCTCCGGCCTGTTCAGCGGTCGCCCGGTGGGTTACCTGCTGCTCACCCTGGCGGCCCTCCTGTGCGCGGCCCTGCTGCTACGCCGGGCACCCGTCCGCACCCGGGCCGGTCGCGCCGCCCTTCGTTCCGTCCGCGGCGAACACACCCACCTCGCGCCGGCCTCCGCGCCCGCCTACGCCACCTACGGAGCGGCCGGCGCGGCGATGGGCGTGGCCCTGTACGGCACCGCCTCGCTCTGGGCCCTCGACCCGGGCTTCGCCGAGCAGGCCGAGATCCAGCGTCAGGCCATCTCCAGCAGCGGCGGTTGGACGGGCGGCTCCGACGGATCGTCCGGTGGCGGAGGCGACAGCTCCGGTGGGGACGGCGGCAGCTCCTGCGGCGGCGGCGGTGGAGGCGGCGGGTGCGGGGGTGGTGGGGGGTGCGGCGGATGACCGGCCCGTCCGGCGTCGGCATCGGCTGGCGTCCGGAGATCGCCGGCTTCGTGGCCGAGTTGCCCGGCCTGCGCTTCGTCGAGGTGGTGGCCGAGGGGGTGCCCGCCTCCGGGCCGCTCCCGCCCGGCCTGACCCAGCTGCGGGAACGCGCGGTGACCGTCGTACCGCACGGGGTGCGGCTCTCCCTCGGCGGCGCCGAGCCGGTCGACCCGGCCCGGGTCGCGCACCTGGCCGCGGTGGCGCAACGCCTGGACGCCCCGCTGGTCAGCGAGCACATCGCGTTCGTCCGGGCCGGCGGCCTGGAGGCCGGCCACCTGTTGCCGCTGCCGCGCAGCCGGGAAGCCGTCGACGCGGTCTGCGCCAACGTGGCGCGGGCACAGGCCGAGCTTCCGGTGCCGATCGCGCTGGAGCCGATCGCCGCGTTGGTCGACTGGCCCGACGACGAGCTGGACGAGGCGGACTTCCTCACCGAGATCCTCGACCGGACCGGGGCACTGCTGCTGCTCGACGTGGCCAACGTGCACGCCAACGCCCGCAACCGGGGCGCCGACCCGCTGGCGTTGCTGGACCGCCTGCCGCTGGAGCGGGTCGCGTACGCCCACGTGGCCGGCGGCGCGGAGCACAGCGGTTTTTACCACGACACCCACACCGACCCGGTGCCGACAGCGGTGTTGGAGCTGGTCGGCGCGCTCTGCGCCCGTCGGCGACCGCCGGCGCTGCTGCTGGAGCGCGACGGCCAGTACCCGCCGGCCGCCGAACTCCGCGCCGAACTGGACGCCCTGGCCGCCGCTGCGGGCTTCCCGGCCGTGACATGACGGGGGCACCCGACGGCGACTCCGCGCCCATGCCCCGCGCCGGGCTCGCCGAACGGCAGGCCGAACTGGTCGCGGCGCTGGTCGCCGGAGGGCCACCCCCGCCGGGGTTCGCGCCGGGACCGCTGGCCGCCACCCGCGCGGCTCTGCTGCGTAAGCGGGCCGGCGAGGTGGCCCGGCATTGGCCACTGCTCGCCGCCGGCCTCGGCGCCAGGTGGTCGACCACCTTCGCCGAGTGGGCCGCCCGGCGACCCACCGCCGGATCGCTTCGCGACGGTTGGGATCTGGCCCGGGCGCTGCGCGCCCAGCACGCGCTCCCACCGGCGGCCGCCGAGGAGTTGGCCGTCCGGGAGGCGCGCCTGCGTTACGACGGGCTCCGGGCTCCGCGTCCGCGCCGGGCGCCGGCGGTGGGCCGCGCCGGCGGCGCCGTCGCGGTGCAGATCGCCGGCCGGGTACGCCTGCTGCGCCCCGCCCCACGGCTGTCCACCCTTGCTGGCGACGGCGTACCGGATGCGGCAGGATCTAAGCTATGGATCTCGGACTGACCGACCGCGTGTACGTCCTCACCGGCGCCTCCCGCGGTCTGGGTTACGCGACCGCGCAGAGCCTGGTCGCCGACGGTGCGCGGGTGGTGCTCTCGGCTCGGGACCCGGACGCGGTGGCCGCCGCCGCGCAGCAGCTGGGTGGCCCGGAGCACGCCGTCGGGCTGACCGCGGACCTGACCGACCCGGAGACCCCGGGGCAGCTTGTCGCCGCCGCCCAGGAGCACTTCGGCCGGCTCGACGGCGCGCTGATCTCGGTCGGTGGTCCACCGGCGGGCAACGCCGCGGCGATCACCGACGAGCAGTGGCGGGTCTCCTTCGAAACCGTCTTCCTGGGCACCATCCGCGCGGTCCGCACAATCGCCGCCGCACTGCCCGAGGGCGGCGCGATCGGGCTGGTGCTCTCCACCTCGGCTCGCGGCCCGGTGCCCGGCCTCGGCATCTCCAACGGTCTACGGCCCGGCCTCGTCGGTGCGGCCAAGGACATCGCCGATGACTACGGTCCGCGTGGGGTCCGAGTGGTCGGGCTGCTGCCCGGCCGGATCATGACCGACCGCAACCGGGAGCTCTTCGCCGCGACCGGCGACCCGGATCGCGCCCGCGCCGACGCGGAGGCCAACATCCCGCTGCGCCGCCTCGGCGACCCCGCCGAGTTCGGCCGGGTGGCCGCGTTCGTGCTCTCCCCCGCCGCGAGCTACCTCACCGGGATCACCCTGCCGGTCGACGGCGGCGCGCTGCGCGGGCTGTGATCCCCGACGGGGCCCGAGCTGCCCGTGCCGTGACGCCGCACGAGAAGACTCAGTCCGACTACCCGCGCGTTGATCGACTCGGCTTCCAGGAAACCAGGCGGTCGACGCGACCAGGACACCCCGACTTCCAGGAACTCGAGTCGATCAGCGCGCCGACCCGGACGGACCTGACGGCCGGGACGGCCCGGCCGACCCGGGCGGACCTGGCGGCGGCTGCGGACCGGACCATTCCCGACGTGCTCGCGCCGGGGCTGGCGGTGCTCTTCGTCGGCATCAACCCGGGCCTGTGGTCGGCCGCGACCGGGTGGCACTTCGCCCGGCCGGGCAACCGGTTCTGGCCCGCGCTGCACCGGGGCGGTTTCACCCCTCGGCTGCTGCACCCCAGCGAACAGGACGAGCTGCCCGCGCTCGGGCTCGGCATCACCAACATGGCCGCGCGGGCCAGCGCCCGCGCGGACGAGCTGAGCACCGAGGAACTCCTCGACGGCGCGGCGATCCTGACCGACAAGGTGGCCCGGTACCGGCCCCGCTGGGTGGCGGTGGTGGGGGTGACCGCGTACCGGATCGGTTTTCAGCGGCCGAAGGCCACCTTCGGGCCGCAGCCGGAGGCGCTGGCCGGGGCTCGACTGTGGGTGCTGCCCAACCCGAGCGGCCTGAATGCGCACTTCACCCCGGTCACCCTGGGCCTGGCCTTCGCCGAGCTGCGGGCGGCCACCGACCTGCCGGACCGTCGGCCCGCCGGACTACCCGACCGTTGATCGACTCGGCTTCAAGGAAGTCGGGCGGTCGAGGCGACCAGGACACCCCGACTTTCGGGAACCCGGGCTGATCGACGCGGCGCAGCCGTCAGTTGGCGGCGGCGGGCGGCAGCACCTCGTCGGCGCGGTAGGTGCCCAGCGGCATGACCACCGGCTCGGGACCGGTCGCGTCGACGAACGGGGTGGGCGAGTCGGCGACCGCGAACTGAGTCCGGTACAGCTCGGCGTAGAGCCCGCCGACCGCGACCAACTCCTCGTGCCGCCCCCGCTCGACGATCCGCCCACCGTCCAGGACCAGGATCTGGTCGGCGTCGCGCACTGTGGAGAGCCGGTGCGCGATCACCAGCGCGGTACGCCCGGCCAGCGCCACCGACAGCGCCCGCTGCACCGCCGCCTCGCTCTCTGAATCCAGGTGTGCGGTCGCCTCGTCGAGGATCACGATCGACGGGGCCTTGAGCAGCAGCCGCGCGATCGCGATGCGCTGCTTCTCGCCGCCGGAGAACCGGTAGCCGCGCTCCCCCACCGTGGTGTCCAGACCGTCGGGCAACGCCCGGACCAGGTCGGCCACCTGAGCCCCGGCCAGTGCGGCCCAGATCTCGTCGTCGGTGGCGTCCGGCTTGGCGTAGCGAAGATTCTCGGCGATCGTCTCGTGGAACAGGTGCGAATCCTGGGTGACCACACCGATCTCGTCACGCAGGGAGGCCAGCGTCGCGTCGCGCACGTCCACCCCGCCGACGAGCACCTGCCCGTCGCTGACGTCGTAGATCCGGGAGATGAGCATCGACAGTGTCGACTTGCCCGCCCCGGACGGGCCGACCAGCGCGACCATCTGCCCCGGCTCGACGCTGAACGAGACCCCCTTGAGCACCGGTTCGTTGACGGTCCGGTCGAGCGTGGCGACCTCCTCCAGGGAGGCGAGGGAGATCTCGGCGGCGCTCGGGTAGCGGAAACGCACGTCGCGGAAGTCGACCCGGCCGGTGCCCAGGGGCACCGGCACCGCGTCGGGCTTCTCCACGATGCCCGGCTTGAGGTCGAGCACCTCGAAGACCCGGTCGAAGGAGACCAGCGCGCTCATCACGTCCACCCGGACGTTGGAGAGCGCGGTGAGCGGCCCGTACAGGCGGGTGAGCAGCAGCGCGAGCGTCACCACGGTGCCGGCGCTGACGCCACCGGTCACCGCGAGCCAGCCGCCGAGACCGTAGGTCAGCGCCTGCGCCAGCGAGGCGACCAGCAGCATCGCCACGAAGAACGTGCGGGAATACATCGCGGACTGGATGCCGATGTCGCGGACCCGCTCGGCCCGGTCGCCGAACCGGCGGGCCTCGATCTCGGGCTGACCGAAGAGCTTCACCAGCAGCGCGCCGGCCACCCCGAACCGCTCGGTCATCGTCGCGTTCATCTTGGCGTCGAGGTTGTACGCCTCGCGGGTGATGTCCGCCAGCCGTCGACCGACCCGGCGGGCCGGAATGATGAAGATCGGCAGCAGCACCAGTGAGAGCGCGGTGATCTGCCAGGAGAGGGTGAACATCACCGCCGCGGTGAGCACCAGCTGGATGACGTTGCTGACCACACCGGACAGGGTGGAGGTGAACGCCCGCTGGGCGCCGAGCACGTCGTTGTTGAGCCTGCTGACCAGGGCGCCGGTCTGGGTACGGGTGAAGAACTGCAACGGCATCCGCTGCACGTGGTCGTAGACCCGGGTGCGCAGGTTGAAGATGATGCCCTCGCCGATGCGGGCGGAATACCACCGTTGGGCCAGCGACAGCAGCGCGTCGGCGACCGCCAGTGCGGCGATGAACAGGGCCAGCCGCACCACGAGCCGGCCGGCCTCGGTGCCGCCCCGGTTGATCGCGTTGATCACGTCACCGGCGAGCACCGGAGTGGCCACGCCGATGATGGCGGCCAACACCACGGTGGCCAGGAAGACGATGATGTCGCGCCGGTAGGGGTGGGCGAAGGCGACGATGCGGCGGGCCACCCCGCGCTTGAGCCGGTGGGTGGAGACCTCGTCGCGGTTGCGCATCGACCGGAGCATGCTCCACCCGGCCATGCCACCGCCGGACATCGGGTTGGACATCGCTCACCTCCGGGTTGCCGGGCGGACCGCACCGTCAGGTCAATTCTCCCGACGAGTGTGACAACCTCGGTCGTAACCCGGATCTTCCCGTGCGGTCCTTACCTATTCTCCCCTGCCGGCGAGGTCACGCAGCCGACGGGTCTGTGCCTCCCGCTCGGCGCGCTGCTGGTCGGCGTGCGACCGCCCGCCGGCACCGGCGAGCAACGCCTTGATCTCCACCACCGCGTCGCGGGCACCGGAGAGCAGACCGGCGGTCAGGTCCCGCACCGCGTCGCCCAGCTCGGCCGGGGGTACGACAAGGGTGGCCAGCCCGATCCGGTCCGCCTCGGCGGCGTCCAACCGGCGGCCGGTCGCACAGATCTCCAACGCCCGCGAATATCCGACCAACTCGACGAGGCGTTTCGTGCCGGCCAGGTCGGGCACCAGGCCGAGGGTCACCTCGGCCATCGACAGCTTCGCGTCCGCGGACAGCACTCGCAGGTCACAGGCGAGCGCGAGCTGGAAGCCGGCACCGATCGCGTGGCCCTGTACGGCCGCGACGGAGACGACATCCGGCCGGTGCAGCCAGGTGAAACCGGCCTGGAACTCCGCGATGCGCTCGGCGCACTCCTGCTCGGGCAGCGTGGCCAGCTCAGCGAAGGACCCCGGGCCCGAGGCGCCCGCCACCGCGAGATCGAGGCCGGCCGAGAACGCGCGACCCTCGCCGCGGACCACCACCACCCGCACGTCGCCGGGCAGGTCGCGGGAGAAGTCGCTCATCGCCTGCCACATCGCGGGCGTCTGGGCATTGAGCACGTCGGGCCGGCACAACGTCACCGTGGCGACCGGCCCGTCGCAAGTCAGCCGAACCCCGGTCGCCTCGGCGGTCACCGGACGTCCCGGGGCACGGCGCTGGTGGACGACGCTGAGGGGCGGGTCACGCCTTCTTGCGGCGCCGGGCACCGCCGCGCTGACGCAGCTGCACCCCGGACTCGGTGAGCACTCGGTGGATGAACCCGTAGGAACGGCCGGTCGAGGCCGCCAACGCGCGGATGCTCTCCCCCGAGGTGTACCGCTTTACCAGGTCCTTGGCGAGCGTCTGACGCTCGGCTCCGACGATCCGGCGACCCTTCTCAGTGCTGGTGGCTGTGCCAGTGGCTGCCATGCTGTGTCCTCACGTCCCAGACTGTGCGGTTCGGATACGGTCCCACCTATTAGACCGCCTCGAACGATCATGCGCCAGATATCAACTCTTCGCCAACCGACACGCTATGCAATGTCAGCTTCCCGATAGAGTGATCCTGGCGATCCGACCCGCCGCGGCGTCCGGGTGTACCACCGCTGAGAGCTGGCGGCTGCCGGCGGCCCGTAGCCTTCGGTGGTGATCGACCTGTTGAGCACAGCCGGCGCGGCGGCCGTGGTCTTCGCCGCAACCGACATCGACGACATCGTCATCCTGACGCTGTTCTTCGTCGCGGCCCGCACCACCGGCCAACCCCGCACCTGGGAAATTGTCGCCGGACAATACCTCGGCATCGGCGCGCTCGCGTTGGCCAGCGCGGTGATCGCGGGTGGACTCCTGGTGGTGCCCGACCCGTGGACGGGGCTGCTCGGCCTGCTGCCGATCGCGCTCGGCGTACGCGCGCTGCGGAGTTCGGGCGACGACGAGGCGCCGGCGGTCGTCACCGGGGCGCTCGGCGTGGCCGGGGTGACGATCGCGAACGGCGCCGACAACGTCGCGGTCTACGTACCCGTCTTCCGCGCCCTCGGCGTGGCCGACAGCGCGGTGTTCCTGCTGGTCTTCGTGCTGCTGATCGCGCTCTGGTGCGTGGCCGGGGCCTGGCTGGGCGGGCACCGGAGGGTGGTCCGGCTGGTCGAGCGCGCCGGCGCCTGGCTGGTGCCGACGATCTTCATCGCCATCGGGCTGGTGATCCTGGTCAGCTCCGGCGTGCTCGGCCGACTGGCCGACCTGCTCGGCTGAGAGCCGGCCGAGCCTCCTCGGTCAGGCCAGCTCGACCAGTTCGAGCAGGTCGTCGCTCCAGGCGTCCTCGTCGCCGTCGGGCAGCAGGATGGCCCGGTCCGGCTTGAGCGCCAGCACCGCACCCGGGTCGTGGGTGACCAGGACGATCGCGCCCGGGTAGTTGGCGATGGCGTCGAGCACCTGCTCCCGGCTGACCGGGTCGAGGTTGTTCGTCGGCTCGTCGAGCAGCAGCACGTTGGCGCCGGAACAGACCAGAGTGGACAGGGCCAGTCGGGTCTTCTCGCCACCGGAGAGCACCCCGGCCGGCTTGTTCACGTCGTCACCGGAGAAGAGGAACGCGCCAAGGATCTTGCGCAGGTCGGTGTCGGATTGCTCGACGGCGGCGGCGCGCATGTTCTCCAGCACCGTCCGCTCCACGTCCAGCGTCTCGTGCTCCTGGGCGTAGTAGCCCAGCCGCAGGCCGTGCCCCGCGTGCACCTCGCCGGTGTCCGGGTTGAGCAGCCCGCCGAGCATCCGCAGCAGGGTCGTCTTGCCAGCGCCGTTGAGCCCGAGGATGGCCACCCGGGAGCCCCGGTCCACCGCCACGTTGACGTCAGTGAAGATCTCCAGCGAGCCGTACGACTTGGAGAGGCCGGTCGCCGTGAGCGGGGTCTTGCCGCACGGTGCGGGGTTGGGGAAGCGCACCTTGGCCACCCGGTCGGAGACCCGCACCTCCTCCAGGCCGGAGATCAGCTTCTCGGCACGGCGGGCCATGTTCTGCGCGGCCACGGTCTTGGTGGCCTTGGCCCGCATCTTGTCGGCCTGCGCCATCAACGCGCCGGCCTTCTTCTCCGCGTTGGCCCGCTCCCGGCGTCGGCGCCGCTCGTCGGTCTCGCGCGCCTCCAGGTACGCCTTCCAGCCCAGGTTGTACACGTCGATGACCGACCGGGTGGCGTCGAGGAACCAGACCTTGTTGACCACCGACTCCAGCAGCGCGCCGTCGTGGGAGATCACGATCAGGCCACCCTTGTGGTTGGCGAGGAAGCCCCGCAACCAGGTGATCGAGTCGGCGTCAAGGTGGTTGGTGGGCTCGTCGAGCAGCAGGATGCCGCCGCCGTTCTCGCCCGCGTCACGGAACAGGATCCGGGCCAGCTCGATGCGGCGACGCTGACCACCGGAGAGGGTGCCGATGGTCTGCGCGAGCGCCCGGTCCGGTAGGCCGAGGTTGGCGCAGATCCGCGCGGCCTCGGCCTCGGCCGCGTACCCGCCGAGGGCGGCGAACTGGTCCTCCAGCGCGCCGTAACGACGGACCAGCTTGTCGCTGGCGTCCTCGGCGAGCCGGGCCTCGACCTCCTGCATCTGGGACATCAGGACGTCCAGGCCGCGCGCGGAGAGCACCCGGTCGCGGCCGGTCACCTCCAGGTCGCCCGTGCGCGGGTCCTGCGGCAGGTAGCCGATGGCGCTGCGCTGGTCGATCTGGCCGCCGTACGGCTGCCCCTCGCCGGCGAGCACCTTCAGCGTCGTGGTCTTGCCGGCACCGTTGCGACCGACCAGGCCGATCCGATCACCGGGCTGCACGCGCAGGGTGGTGTCGGACAGCAGGATCCGGGAACCGGCACGCAGTTCCAGGCCGGTGGCAGTGATCATGTTTGCGGGCTCGCTCTCGGGGTTTGGAAGGCTGACTCGGGGCACGCGAAACGGCCGGCGGGCTCAAGGGGCCCGACGGCGCGGGGCGGTTCAGCCTTCGCAGCGCAGCACCTGACAAGTGTACCGGGCGCCGCCGGACGGCCTGCCCGGATTACCGATCAAGATCATCGGGTACCGGAACGCCTGTCCGGACCCCGTCCGGCACTCGATGGACGAAACGACACACAAAGACACTCACCGGCATACGGCGATCGGGGTCACCATGGAACTCAACGAGCGGGCCGAAATCGACACCTCCCAGGTCAACGACGTGGGCCGCGGTGGCGGATCCGGCGGCGGCTTCGGCATCCCGATCCCCGGAGGCGGCGGTCGAGGCGGCATCATCGGCATCGTGGTGGCCGTGCTCATCGCGCTGCTCGGCGGCGGCTTCGGCCTCAACGCCATGACCAACGGCGACGAGGGCGGCGGTCAGGCCGGCGGCACCGACCTGGAGCAGTTGTGCTCCCGCGACAACCCCGACCGTCTCGACGACGCGCGCTGTCGCAACGCGCTCTACGTCAACAGCATCCAGGCCTACTGGCAGAAGGCGTACCCGGAGCTGGGCAACGGAAAGTACGAGGCGACCGACACCAACTTCTTCCAGGCCGCCGTGAGCACCGGCTGCGGGCAGGCCGACTCGGGCGTCGGCCCGTTCTACTGCCCCGCCGACAAGCAGGTGTACATCGACCTGAGCTTCTACGACGAGCTGGCGTCCCGGTTCGGCGCCAAGGGCGAGTTCGCCCAGCCCTACGTGCTCGCCCACGAGTACGGACACCACATCCAGAACCTGCTCGGCACCAACGCGAAGGCCGGCCAGGGCGACCAGAGCGGCCCCCGTTCCGCCTCCGTACGGCTGGAGTTGCAGGCCGACTGCTACGCCGGCGCCTGGGCCAAGCACGCCACCGAGAGCAAGGACAAGACCGGCCAGGAGCCGCTGTTCACGTCCATCACCCAGACCGACATCAGCGAGGCCGTGCAGGCCGCCGAGGCGATCGGCGACGACAGCATCCAGGAGCGCTCCGGCGGGCGGGTCAACCCCGACCAGTTCACCCACGGCACGTCCGAGCAGCGCAAGCGCTGGTTCACCCAGGGCTACGACCGCGGCGACCCGAAGACCTGTGACACCTTCGGCACCGACCAGCTCTGACCTCGCCCCGAGATCGTGGCAGGCCCCCTCGGCGGGCCTGCCACGATCGTCATTCCTGCCCGGAGCTCCCGGGTCAGGTGAGCCGTGAGACCTGGTAGTGGCCGATGAGCCAGTCGTCCTCGACCCGCCGCAGGAGCACGCCGAGGTTGACGGTCAGGGCCGGCCGGTCGGTGAAGCCGAACTCCACCTCCAGGTAGCCGAGGACCACGTCGTCGGCGAGACGGCGGATCTCCCGGATGTCGTACGCGGCGGTCAGGCCGAGCGGCTGTCCGGCGTAGTACGCGGCGACGCCGGCAGGACCGACCGTGTACGGCTGCAACCCCTGAAAGATCGCGTCGTCGGTGAAGCACGCCGCGACCCGATCGGGCTCGTGGGCGTCGACCGCAGATTTCCACCGGTCGAGGACGGTACGCAGAATCTGCGCCTCGGACATGATGATCTCCCTGCTGACGGACGTGTTACATGGCGTGCCTGTCGAGCCGGCGTGCGCTCGCAGGCTCAGCGAGGCGGCTGACCCGGGTCGTTCGGGTGCGGCGTCAACGGCGTCACGGTCTCGCGCCGCCAGGCGCGCAGCGGCATCGACGCGAGCACGGCTTCCAACTCATCGGCGTCGTCGGCCTGGAACAGCCCCCACGTACGCCACTCCCCCGGCGCCAGCGGCGGCCGCCACAGCCGCAGGAGACTGCCCTGGGCCGTCAGCTCGGCCGAACGCGCGGCCTCTCGCGCACGCATGTCGGCTACGCCGTCCTCCGACGTTCCCTGCGGCACCGTCGTCACCATGTCAACCAGAAACTCCACGCGCCCATCCTCCGGCGGCCGACCGGGCAGCACGCCGTGAACCCCGTTTTGGGTGGCGATCGTCTCCCCTTTCACGCCGCCGGCGCAGGCCGAGGTCAGTCGGGGTCGCGCACCAGGATCCGTACCGCCCGGGCCGCACCCACCGCCGCGACCAGCACCGCGTGCCGGGGCTCCGGCACGTCGAGCAGCCGCTCCGCCCGCAACGGCACGAGCGGGGCCAACCGCCGGTCGGCCAGCACCCCGTCCACCGCCCGCCGGTCACCGCCGCAGACCAGTGCGGCGAGCGCCGCCGCCTCCGGCAACAGCAGCCGTACGGCCAGGTCCGCCGCGTCACCCAGCGCAGCCTTCGCCTGGTTGTCACGCCGGCGGGCGAACCGGTGCTGCGACCATCCCCCCGCAGCGGTGCGCCCCTGCACGTACCGGGTGTCCACCTTGGAGATGACGAGGTCGGCGCCCTCGGCCACCCCGAGCGCCACCGCGCCCTTGCGGGCCAGCAGCAGGCCGATCCGGCGGGGCAGGACGGCGGAGGCCACGAACCCGGCCACATCCACGCCGGCCGGCGCTCCCGGTGGGGCGTACAGCTCGGCGGTCGCCCCGTCCGGGGCAGCGAGCAGCAGGCCGTACTCCCGCGCGCTGGTGCTGGGCGGGCCGTGCCGGTCGGCGAAGCCCTCGACCCAGCGGCCGACGCGGGCCGGGTCGACCTCGACCCACCGGCCTCCGCCGGCTGCGGGTCGACTGGTCATCGCCCGACCGTACGGCACAGCGAACCCACTTGGGCCCCCGGGCGACCCCTGGGCCCCGCAGGGACACACCAGGCGACACCGCCGACCCGGCGCGGTCGGGCCTCGGCCGGGTGGCTGAGCCGTCGGATGGTTGCCGCGACCGTTCAGCCTGGCAGTAACGCCCCCACCGCCAGCGCGGCGATCAGCGCGCTGGAGACCAGGCCGGTGACCAGCCGGCCCCGCGGCCCGGTCAGCGCCTGGCCGACCACAGTGCCGCCGCCGGCGATGACCAGTTGCCAGCTCGCCGACGCCAGGAACACCCCGGCCACGAAGAGCGCCACCGGGACGGCGCCCGAGTCGGCCGTGTCCCGGCGGCCGAGCACCAGGGCGGTGAAGTAGAGCACCGTCATCGGGTTCAGCAGGGTCAACCCGAGCAGCGCCGCGTAGGCCCGCCCCGGGGTGCTCATGCCCCGACCGTCGCGTGCCGTCGGCGGCCGCTGCGTGCGGTGCGCGGACCACGTCCGCCACAGGCCGTGCCCGGCGAGACCCAGCAGGACCACGGCGGCGACCACCCGCAGTGGCCCGGCGACCGGCGCGATGATCCCGGCCAGGCCGGCGCCGCCGAGCACGGCCACCACCGCGTAGAGCCCGTCGGCCGTCGCCACGGCGAGCGCTGCGGCCGCACCCACCCGGAACGAGGTACGGGCGCTGAGCCCCAGAATGAGAATCGCGATCGCGCCGACCGGAATGGCGACGCCGTAGCCGGCCACGAGACCGGCGAGGAACGCGCCGCTCACGACGGCGGGCGCGGGATCGAGGCGGGCCGGGGCACGGTGCGCTGTCGACGCACGGCAGTGGCCGCACGGACAGGAACCTGCTTCGGGTACGCCTCGATCACACGCGCATCTTCCGCGCCGAACCCACGCCCCCGCCACCGAATTTCCCGCGCCCCGCGCCCCGCGCCCCGCGCCCCGCGCCCCGCGCCCCGCGCCCCGCGCCCGCGCCCGCGCCCCGCGCCCCGCGCCCCGCGCCCCGCGCCAAGATCGTGCTCGAACCAGGATGTAGTGGCCTCGGCGACGCACGAGGCCACTACATCAATGATCGAGCGCGATCTTGGGTTGTTCGGGGGTGTGCCGACCGATCAGAGCTGAACTTCGGGCCACCGGGGGTCGCGACCGAGGTAGGAGAGCAGGGCGGCGACCTCGTCGGCCTCCGCAGCGGGGTCGATCGCCGGGGCGTACGCGCCATAGGCCCGCAGCGGCTCGACGATCTGCCGGGCCACCACCAGCAGGGGTCGGGCCAGGTCGGTGCCGAGCGGAGAGGGCTGGCCGGTGGCCACCGCGATGTCCCAGGCGTGCACGGCGGCATCCAGGGCGCACGCTACGGCGCCGATGTCGGCCGGCAGCTTGCCCTGGGGCAGCGGCGTGGGCACCTCCGGGTCGCCATCGGCGACACCCGTCCAAGCCCGGGCGGACGCGTCGAGGGCGGCGCGCAGGCCGGCGAGCTTGTCACCGTCGACCCGACCGGAGGGCGCGAACGGGTCCTCCGCCGGCCCCGGCCCGCCGTCGATTGCCGCCGCGAAGGCGAGCTGGTCGCCGACCGCGTGCTGAAGCACCTGGGTGACGTTCCACCGCTCGCACGGGGTGGGTCGCTCCCAGGCGTCGGCCGGAACCCCCTCGACGGTCGTTCGAAGCGCCTCGTGCGCCTCTTCGAGCACGGTCCGCCACTGCCCCGCTGCGATCTCGCTCATCGTCCTGCCCTCTCCGCCGGGTTCCAGCGAGCTACCTCACCCGCCATCGGATCGGAATATTCCGCTCCGCTTGATGAGTCCAGTTTATCAGACCGGAACGATCCGTTCCACTATTTTCGCGCGGGCCTGAAAACGCGTCGAGCGCGGCACCCGTCCGGGTACCGCGCTCGACGAAGTGGGATCGGGTCAGACGTTGAAGCCGAGGGAGCGGAGCTGGTCCCGACCCTCGTCAGTGATCTTGTCTGGGCCCCACGGCGGGAGCCACACCCAGTTGATCCGGATGTCGTTGACCAGGCCGCCGCCGGGGCCGGTGGTCAGCGCCTGCCGGGTCTGGTCCTCGATGACGTCGGTCAGCGGGCAGGCCGCCGAGGTGAGCGTCATGTCCAGGGTGGCGACGTTCTCGTCGTCGACGTGGACGCCGTACACGAGGCCCAAGTCGACCACGTTGATGCCGAGCTCCGGGTCGACGACGTCCTTCATCGCCTCCTCGATGTCGGCGATCATGGCCTTGCTGACGCCGCCCGCAGGAGCGGCGGCGTCACCGGTGCCATCGGTCGTCGCGGCGTCGGTCTGCGGCACAACGGTGGTGTCACCGGCCTCCGGCGTCGCCTCAGTAGCGGTGTTCTCGCTCATGCCGTCCCTCCGCATCGCTTCGTGATGCCACAAGGCACCACTGTGTCATTCGCTCGCTGACGCTCGCTCACGCCTTCACCTCCGGGCTCACGCCCACACCGGCGCGTGCCGCGGCGTCCTTGAACGCCATCCACGGCAGCAGCGCGCACTTGACCCGGGCGGGGTAACGGGCCACACCCGCGAAAGCAACCCCGTCGCCGAGAACGTCCTCGTCCGGCGTGACCTGACCACGTCCGGACATCAACTCCACGAACGCCTCGTGCACCTCGAATGCTTCCCCGGCGCCGCGACCACGCAGCAACTCGTGCAGCACGCTCGCCGAGGCCTGGCTGATCGAACAGCCCATCCCGTCGTACGAGATGTCGTGCAGCACCGTGCCGTCGGTGGCCACCCGCACGGTGACCTCGTCACCGCAGGTGGGGTTGACGTGGTGCGCCTCCGCGACCCGGTCACCCGAGTCGTCGGCGTCGCGCAGGCCGCGCCCGTGTGGGCGCTTGTAGTGATCCAGGATGATCTCCTGGTAGAGCTGGTCGAGCTGCATCAGTCGAACACCTTCCGCACCTGCTCCAGACCGGCCACCAGAGCGTCGATCTCCTCGGTGGTGGTGTAGAGGTAGAACGAGGCCCGGGTCATGGCCGGGACGCCGAACCGGCTGCACACCGGCTTGGCACAGTGGTGGCCCACCCGCACCTGCACGCCGAGCGAGTCGAGCACCTGACCCACGTCGTGCGGGTGCACGTCACCGAGTGCGAACGAGATGGTGCCGCCCCGGCCCACCGGCACGGTCGGACCGAAGATCCGCAGGTCCGGCACCGAGCCGAGAGCGTCCAGCGCGTACGCCGTCAGCTCCTTCTCGTGCCACTGGATGGCCCGCATCCCGATGCCGGTCAGGTAGTCGACCGCCGCACCGAGCGCGACCGCCTCGGCGATCGGCGGGGTGCCCGCCTCGAAGCGGGCCGGTGGCGCGGCGAACGTCGAGCGGGCCATGGTGACCGTCTCGATCATCGAGCCGCCGCCGAAGACCGGCGGCATGGCCGCCAGCAGCTCACCCCGACCCCAGAGCACACCGATGCCGGTCGGACCGCACATCTTGTGGCCGGTGAAGACGATGTAGTCGGCGTCCAGGTCGACCACGTCGATGGGTAGGTGCGGCACCGACTGCGAGCAGTCCAGCAGCAGCAGCGCGCCCACCTCGCGGACCCGCGCGGTGATCCGGGAGGTGGCGTTGACCGTGCCGAGGATGTTGGACATGTGCACCAGCGAGACGATCTTCGTCCGTTCGGTGACCAGATCCTCCAGGCCCGACTCGTCCAGCCGCCCCTGGTCGGTGACCGGGAACCAGCGCAGGGTCGCGCCGGTCCGCTCACAGAGCAACTGCCACGGGACGATGTTCGAGTGGTGCTCCATCTCGGAGATCACCACCTCGTCGCCCGGGCCGAGCCGGAAACGGGGGTCGGCGTCTGGACGCAGCGAGGCGTTCGAGAAGGCGTACGCCACGATGTTGATCGCCTCGGTGGAGTTCTTGGTGAACACCACCTCGTCGGTGCTCGGCGCGTTGATGAACGCGGCGACCTTCGCCCGCGCCCCCTCGTACGCCTCGGTGGCCTCGGTGCCCAGGGTGTGCACCGAGCGCGACACGTTGGCGTTGTGCCGCGCGTAGTGCTCATCGAGCACGTCGAGCACCTGGCGGGGTTTGTGCGAGGTGTTGGCGCTGTCGAGGTAGACCAGCGGGTGCCCGTTGATCTCCCGATCGAGGATCGGGAAGTCGGCGCGCACCCGGGCCACGTCGAAACGCGGCACGTCGTCGTACTGCGGCATCCCCGAAGGGATCGCGATGCTGGTCATCTCGGCAGCGCCTCTCCCGCTCAGGCCTTGGCCGTGCCGGCCCCGGCGGCGTACCGCTCGTAGCCCTCGGCCTCGAGCTTGTCGGCCAGCTCCGGGCCGCCCTGCTCCACGATCCGGCCGGCGATGAACACGTGCACGAAGTCCGGCTTGATGTAGCGCAGGATCCGCGTGTAGTGGGTGATCAGCAGCACGCCGGTGTCACCGTTGTCGCGGACCCGGTTGACGCCCCCGCTGACCACGCGCAGCGCGTCCACGTCGAGACCGGAGTCGGTCTCGTCGAGGATGGCGATCTTCGGCTTGAGCAGCTCCAGCTGGACGATCTCGTGCCGCTTCTTCTCACCACCGGAGAAGCCCTCGTTGACGTTGCGCTGGGCGAACGCCGGGTCCATCTGGAGGCGCTCCATCGCGCCGCGCAGCTCGCCGCCCCAGGTACGGAGCTTCGGCGCCTCGCCGTCGATGGCGGTCTTCGCGGTCCGCAGGAAGTTCGCGACCGAGACGCCGGGCACCTCGACCGGGTACTGCATGGCCAGGAAGAGGCCGGCGCGGGCGCGCTCGTCGACCGTCATGGCCAGCACGTCCTCGCCGTCGAGGGTCACCGTGCCACCGGTGATCTCGTACTTGGGGTGACCGGCGATCGAGTACGCCAGGGTGGACTTGCCGGAACCGTTCGGGCCCATGATCGCGTGGGTCTCGCCCGACTTCACGGTCAGGTCGACGCCGGCCAGGATCGGCTTGAGCTCACCCTCGGGCAGCTTGACCGACACCTTCAGGTCGCGGATCTCCAGGGTGCTCATTATCGGGTCACTCCATTACTCGGCGTCAGGCTGAGGTAGATGTCGCCGTCGCGGACTTCGACGGGGTAGACGGGGACGGGTTCGGTGGCGGGCAGGCCGGTCGGCTCCCCGGTGCGCAGGTCGAAGCGCGAGCCGTGCAGCCAACACTCGAGCGTGCAGCCATCGACCTCACCCTCGGAGAGCGCGACCGAGGCGTGCGAGCACTCGTCGTACGCGGCGTAGAAGCCGCCGTCCTCGCCGTGCACCAGGGCGATCGGCGTGCCGTCGACGTCCGCGCTGATCGCGGTGCCCTTCGGCACGTCCTCGGTGGAGCAGATGCGGATCATCAAGCGCCCGCCTTGGTCAGCCGGGCCTCGATCGCGTCGCCGAGGCTCTCGCGCAGCGACTCCACCGGGATCTTGTTGATCAGCTCGGCGAAGAAACCACGCACCACCAGCCGGCGGGCCTCACTCTCCGGAATGCCACGGGCCATCAGGTAGAACAACTGCTCGTCATCGAAGCGGCCGGTCGCGCTGGCGTGGCCGGCGCCGGCGATCTCGCCGGTCTCGATCTCCAGATTGGGTACGGAGTCCGCCCGTGCGCCGTCGGTGAGCAGCAGGTTCCGGTTGATCTCGTACGTGTCGGTGCCGGTCGCCTCGGCCCGGATGAGCACGTCGCCCACCCAGACGGTGTGCGCGCTCTCGCCCTGCAGGGCGCCCCGGTAGCCGACGTAGCTGCGGCAGTCCGGGACGCTGTGGTCGACCAGCTGCCGGTGCTCCAGGTGCTGGCCCGAGTCGGCGAAGTACACGCCGTACAGCTCGGCCTCGCCACCGCGCCCGGTGTATTCCACGCTGGTGAACTGCCGGACCAGGTCGCCACCCAGGGAGACCTGGATGTGGATGACCCTGGCGTCCCGGCCCAGCTTGATCTTCAGGTGCTGGGCCTGGACCGCGTCGTCGGCCCAGTCGGCGACCGTGACCAGCGTCAGCTTCGCGCCGTCGGCCACGGCCACCTCGACGTTGTCGGCCAGGGTGGCCGACCCGACGTGCTCCAGCACCACTGTCGCCTCGGCGAACCGGCCCACCTCGACGAAGGTGTGACCGAACGCCGGCTGCTCGACGCCCTCGCCGACCACCCGCAGCCGCACCGCCTCGCCGAGTACCACGTCGGGGGCCACCCGCAGGAGCAGGGCGTCCGCGGCCGCACCGTAGGCCAGCGCGCTGACCCGGTCGACCGGGGTCAGCACGCTGCCGACCCGCTCGTCGTCACGGCCGACCCGGGTGATGGCGACGCCCTCGGGCAGGTCACCGTACTCGTGTCGGACCGCGCCGGCCGCGGCCGGCGCCTCACTGGTCAGGCCGCGGAGGCGCTTGAGCGGGGTGAAACGCCACTCCTCCTCCAGGCCGGTGAGGGCCGGGAAGTCGGCGACGTCGTACGAGCGCAGCGCCTGCGACTTGGTGCTGGGCGGCGGCGCGGAAGCCTGGGTAGTCATTTCTTCCTTGGTCTGTTCTACGACGACGGTGTCAGGTGCTCGGTGGGGCGGGCGGCGTCAGCCGACCGCGCCCTCCATCTGAAGCTCGATCAGGCGGTTGAGCTCCAGGGCGTACTCCATCGGGAGCTCCTTGGCGATCGGCTCGATGAAGCCGCGCACGATCATGGCCATCGCCTCGTCCTCGCTCAGGCCCCGGCTCATCAGGTAGAAGAGCTGGTCGTCGCTGATCTTGGAGACGGTCGCCTCGTGCCCCATCGACACGTCGTCCTCGCGGATGTCGACGTACGGGTAGGTGTCCGAGCGGGAGATGGTGTCGACCAGCAGCGCGTCGCACTTGACCGTGCTCCGGCTGTGGTGCGAACCCTCCAGCACCTGCACCAGACCCCGGTACGAGGTGCGGCCGCCGCCACGGGCGATCGACTTCGACACGATGGTCGAGGAGGTGTGCGGCGCGGCGTGCACCATCTTGGCGCCGGCGTCCTGGTGCTGACCCTCGCCGGCCATCGCCACCGAGAGCACCTCGCCCTTGGCGTGCTCGCCGGTCATGTAGACCGCCGGGTACTTCATGGTCACCTTGGAGCCGATGTTGCCGTCGACCCACTCCATGGTCGCGCCCTCGTGGCAGACGGCGCGCTTGGTGACCAGGTTGTAGACGTTGTTCGACCAGTTCTGGATGGTCGTGTAGCGGCAACGCGCGTTCTTCTTCACGATGATCTCCACGACCGCGCTGTGCAGCGAGTCGGAGGAGTAGAGCGGCGCGGTGCAGCCCTCGACGTAGTGCACGTACGCACCCTCGTCGACGATGATCAGCGTCCGCTCGAACTGGCCCATGTTCTCCGTGTTGATCCGGAAGTAGGCCTGCAGCGGGATCTCGACCTGCACGCCCTTCGGCACGTAGATGAACGAGCCACCGGACCACACCGAGGTGTTCAGGGCGGCGAACTTGTTGTCGCCGACCGGGATCACCGTGCCGAAGTACTCCTTGAAGACGTCCTCGTGCTCGCGCAGCGCCGTGTCGGTGTCCAGGAAGAGGACGCCCTGCTCCTCAAGGTCCTCGCGGATCTTGTGGTAGACGACCTCCGACTCGTACTGCGCCGCGACACCGGCGACCAGCCGCTGCTTCTCCGCCTCCGGGATGCCCAGCCGGTCGTAGGTGTTCTTGATGTCCTCGGGCAGGTCCTCCCAGCTGGTGGCCTGCTTCTCGGTCGACCGCACGAAGTATTTGATGTTGTCGAAGTCGATCCCGGTGAGGTCCGCGCCCCAGGCCGGCATCGGCTTACGGCCGAACAGCCGCAGGCCCTTCAGCCGCAGGTCGAGCATCCACGCCGGCTCGTTCTTCTTGGCCGAGATGTCCCGCACCACCGCCTCGTTGATGCCGCGCTGGGCGACCGCCCCGGCGGCGTCCGGGTCGGACCAGCCGTACTCGTACCGGCCCAGGGCGGCGAGCTGCTCTTCCTGGGTCAGGGGCTGGACGATCTGCTCGGTCATCTATCTGTCCTCACAGTGGTTACGGGATTACCGGATTGAGCGCGGCCCGGCTGGGTCGGGATGTGCGTGGTGCACACCCCGTCGCCGTGCGCGATGGTGGCCAGACGCTGCACGTGGGTGCCGACCAGACGGGAGATGACCGCGGTCTCGGCCTCGCACAGCTGAGGAAACTCGGCGGCCACGTGCGCCACCGGGCAGTGGTGCTGACAGAGCTGGCCGCCGGAGGCGATCGTGGTCGCATTGGCAGCGTAACCCTCGCCGGTGAGCGCTGCGGCGAGTGCCTCGGCTCGGGCGAGAGGGTCGTCGCCGGCGTCCTCCATGGCCGTCCGACAACGGGATTCGAGAGCGGACACCTGCTCGGTGGCGAACGCCTCGACCGCGTCCGAACCGCCGCTGCGGGCGATCCAGCGCAGCGCGGCGGTGGCCATGTTGTCGTAGTGGTGTGTGCCACAGCGGACCCGGGCGGCCTCGGTCAACAGGAACACCTTGGCCGGGCGCCCCCGACCGCGACTGCCCTGCACGGGCTGCTCGCGGGCGTAGACGTCACCTTCCGCGAGCATCGCGTCGAGGTGCCGGCGGATCGCCGCCGGGCTGAGCCCGAGCGCCGCGCCAAGCTGCGCGGCGGTGGTGGCACCCTGCTCCAGCAGCAACTGAGTGACCCGATCCCGGGTGGAGACCTCGGCGGCCGCCGGCCCGGCGAGGCCGGCCGACGTGGTCACGGCAGGCGCGGAGGCAGGCGTACCGAGGGCCGGTACGGCCGTCGGTTGGTGCCCGGAGAGCGCCGCCGCGTTTTTCACAACGCCAACGTTACGTAATTACCCGGAGGGTCGCAAACCTGGGCCCCGGTGATCCCAACCACCGAGTCAACGGAGTCGGACGAACCTCGATCACTACGGTGCGTAGGATTTGCGCCGTGAACCGAATCGTCCGTCCGGTCTCCGGCATCCTGCTGCGCCGCCTCGCGCTCGCCTCGATCATCGCGAACGTGGGCATCGTCGTCACCGGCGGGGCCGTCCGGTTGACCGCCTCGGGCCTCGGCTGCCCCACCTGGCCCCGGTGCACCGACGATTCCTACGTCACCACGCCCGAGATGGGCGTGTACGGCGTGATCGAGTTCAGCAACCGGATGCTGACCTTCGCGGTGGGTCTCATCGCGCTGGCCACCGTGCTCGCCGTACTGCTGCACCGGCCCCGCCGACCCGGGCTCCTCGCACTGGCCGTGGCGGTCTTCCTGGGCATCCCCGCCCAGGCGGTGATCGGTGGCGTCACCGTGCTGACCAACCTCAACCCGTGGGTGGTCGGGCTGCACTTCCTCGCCTCGATGGCGGTGATCGCCGCCGCGTACGCCCTCTGGCGACGCATCGGCGACCCCGACGGCCCGACCGTGGCCGCGGTGCCCGCACCGCTGCGCGCGCTGGCCCGGGTCACCACCGGCGTCACCGTCGCCGTGCTGGTCGTCGGCACCTGGGTCACCGGCAGCGGCCCCCACGCCGGCGACCACGGCGCCGCCCGCAACGGGCTCGACCCGGAGACGATCTCGCAGGTGCACGCCGACGGGGTCTTCCTGCTGATCGGTCTCTCGGTGGCGCTGATCTTCGCGTTCCGCGCCGTCGGCGCGCAGCGGGCCACCCGCGCCGCGATCATCCTGGTCGCCGTGGAGTTGGGTCAGGGCCTGATCGGCTTCGTGCAGTACTTCACCCACGTACCGGCGCTCCTGGTCGGCGCGCACATGCTCGGCTCCTGCCTGGTGCTGCTGGCCGCCCTGTCGGTGCAGTGGTCCACCCGGGAACGCCGCCCGGTCACGCCGGCCCCCCAGGCCACCCCGACCGACGCCGCCGCCCCGGTACCAGCCACCGCCTGACCGCCTGACCGCCTGACCGCCAGGCTGCCCTGCGCCCCGCGCCCCGCGCCCCGCAGCCCGCGCCCCGCGCGCAACACCCCCGATGTTGCTGCCTCCGACACGCGAGAGACAGCAGCATCCCTGATATTGCGCGGATCTTGACGACGAACACCGCCCCCGCAGAGACCGGGACCCAGGCTCGGGCGCCCACGGCCGCCAAGATCGCGCTCAAACCAGGATGTAGTGGCCACGAAACGCCAGGAAGCCACTACAACCAGGATGTCGCGCGATCTTGACGGCGGCGGGGGACGCGCGGCGGCACGGATGCACCGCGACACGGCGAGCGCACCGCGGCGCGGCGGGCGCGCGGTGGCACGGACGCACCGCGAGCACGGTCCGCGCCGGCGGGCAGCGGGAGGGCGCTCGTTGTGGGGGTCAGGCGTTGCGGGCCAGGTGGGTGGTGATCGCCGTGGCGAGGCGGTCGGGGGCTCCGTCCGCGTACCCGATGAAGAGCGACGGCTCGGTCAGCTCCAGCTCGACCAGGACCGGCTCGCCGTCCGGGCCGGGGATCAGGTCGACCCGGGCGTAGAGCAGCTGTCGGGTGCCGCCGGGCACCATCGCGAGGGTCTGCTCGGCCACCGCCAGCTGTTCGGGGCGGGCGGTGCGGGCGGTGATCTCTTCGGCCTTGTAGAGCCCGTCCGGGCCGAGGTCCGGCCCGGACAGCATCGGACCCTTGCGGATCGCGTGGCTGAACGCGAGCCCCTCCGGGCCGGCCAGGAAGAGCAGAGCCGTCTCGCCCTCGGTGTCGACGGCACGCAGGTACGGCTGGACCATGGTGACCCGGCCGGCCTCGGAGAGCCGTCGAACGTGTGCGGCGGCCAGGTCCCGGTGTTCCGGGTCGGCCAGGTCGTACCGGCCGGTGTCCTGGCTGCCGGCACTGACCGCGGGCTTGAGCACGTACTCGCCGGTCTCGGCGGGCAGCTGCCAGCTCTCCCCCGGCCCAATCCACGACGTCGGCACGGTCGGCACCCCCGCGGCGCTCAGCTCGGCGAGGTAGCGCTTGTCGGTGTTCCAGCGGACCACGTCGGCCGGGTTGACCAGCGTCGGCACGGTGGCCGTCCAGGACACGAACTCGTCGCGGCGTAGCGCGTAGTCCCAGGGTGAGCGGAGCACGACCAGGTCGTAGGACGACCAGTCGACGTCGGGGTCGTCCCAGATGACGGTCTGGACGGCGACGCCACGGGCGGCGAGCGGGGCGAGGACCAGCCGGTCGTCCGGATCGAGGTCGGCCAGGTCGGAGCAGGTGACGAGAGCGACCCGGGGTTCCCCCCGGGTCGACTGGTGATGTGTGGTCAATTCAGCTGTCTATTCAGCGGGCCATCGTGCGGCGAGCCATCGACCGCCAGAGGTCGTTGCTCGGACGCATCTGGTCCATCAGTTCACGCTCCCAGGCGTTCTCGACGGTGACTCCCGCCTTGGCGCACGCCTCCCGGGCGGTGACGGTGTCGTCGGCGAACTGGTCGCCCCACTCGCCGTCGGAACCCACCAGGACGATCCGCGCGCCACGCTTGCCGACGTACTCGATGACCGCCTTCGCACCGCCGTGTCCGGCCGCGAACGCCTTGAGGCCCGCGACCAGGCTTTGGGGCGTCTGCTCGCCGGCGGTCTGCTCGGCCGTCAGCGTCGTATCGGAACCATCTGCCATGACGCGAAGCCTAAGCAGAGTTGCACCCCGTCGTGCGAGAACCATGAACCTTTTGTGATGCCAATTACCTACAGGTTTAAGGACGACCACAGGTTTGCTGTCCGTTTATTTACGGACTTTTACGCTCAAAGCACGTCGGCAAATCGCTCCCGAACCGCCCCGAGTTGAGCCGATCCGACTCATGCCGAAAGTTACTCTGATGTGACGTTAAACCCGGACAACTCATCCACGTCCATGATTAGTCAGTAGATCATCGGCGGCATTCGCCGTCGAGCCGAGCCACGGTGCGATGGCTGACCGACAGCGCGAGAGTCGACGGTCCGAGCCGCGACGCGCAACGAAGCCGACAGCCAGCGGAGCCGACGGGCGAAGGCAGCCCGACGGGCGGAGGCCATCGCAGAGGGGACACGAAGGGCAGGGCCGGGCCGTACGGAACGGGTCAGATCAGCGCGTCGAGCGCGACGGCCACGAAGACGATCGTCAGGTACGTCGTCGACCAGTGGAACAGCCGCATCGGCTTGACCGCCTCGCCGCGCGTCGCGCGCCGGCAGAGCCGGTGTGCCTCGACCACGAAGATGGCCCCCACCACCAGGGTCGGCACCCCGTAGATCGCGCTGAGCCCCAGCGGCCAGACGGCCAGGGAGGTGAGCACTGTGAGCCAAGCGAAGATCAGGATCTCGGCGTTCACCCGGCGGACCGAGGCCACCACCGGCAGCATCGGGATGCCGGCCCGGGCGTAGTCGTCCTTGTACTTCATGGCGAGCGGGTAGAAGTGCGGCATCTGCCAGAAGAAGACCACCGCGAAGAGGCCCCAGGCGGCCGGTGCCAGCGAGCCGGTCACGGCCGCCCACCCGATCAGCACCGGCGCCGCCCCGCAGGCACCGCCCCAGAAGGTGTTCGTCGGGGTGGAGCGCTTGAGCCACAGGGTGTAGACGAGGTCGTAGTAGGCGATCGCGGCGAGGGTCAGCCCGGCGGCCAGCAGGTTGGTGAACGCCGCCATCAGGGCCACCGACACCGCCGCCAGCACCAGACCGAAGATCAACGCGCTTCGCGGCGACACCGTGTGCGCCGGCAGCGGCCGACGCTTGGTACGCCGCATCAACTGGTCGATGTCGCGGTCGATGTAGCAGTTGAGAACGCTGGCCGCGCCGGCGGCGAGCGAGCCGCCGATCAGCACGATGGCCATCAGCCACAGCGACGGCAGCCCGCCCTCGGCGAGCATCATCGCCGGGACGGTGGTGACCAGCAGCAACTCGACGATCCGCGGCTTGGTGAGCGCCACGTACGCCGAGAGGACAGCGCGTACGTCCCGCCGGGCCACCGGGCCCTCGGCCGCCCGCGCCGGGTGTTGCCCGGCCGGGTTGCTCGCGGGGCGCTCGGTGATCATGCTCACGGATTGCCACCTTCCGGCATCGGGCACGGGGAGATCGGATTGGTCGGGACCGCTCGGGTCCGCATACCGCCCCACACACTACGCGTCGTCGTTTTGGCTGCCCGGCCGACCCGACAACGGTGCGGGCCGTCACACCACCGGGTTGAACCGAGCATCCGGATGGTCACGTAGCGCACACCATGCACAGATCCCTGGGCGCACGTTTAGGGACGCTCGATAAGGTCATCGGTGAGGGTTCCGCCCATCTGCCGAGGAGCACAACCATCGTGGCTGTTAAACGACCCGAGCACTCCGCACTGAACTGGTCCGACCTCGATCGCCGGGCCGTAGACACCGTCCGCGTGCTGGCCATGGACGCCGTAGAAAAATCCGGCAACGGTCACCCGGGCACCGCGATGAGCCTCGCGCCCGCGGCGTACCTCCTCTTCAACCGCGTCATGCGGCACAACCCGGCCGACCCGAACTGGCCGGGCCGCGACCGGTTCGTCCTCTCCGCCGGGCATTCCAGCCTGACGCTCTACATCCAGCTGTTCCTCTCCGGTTACCCGCTGAGCCTGGAAGACCTCAAGTCGCTGCGGCAGTGGGGCTCGCAGACGCCGGGTCACCCCGAGCACGGGCACACGCCGGGCGTGGAGACCACCACCGGCCCGCTCGGGCAGGGTCTGGGCAACGCGGTCGGCATGGCCATGGCGGCCCGCCGCGAGCGCGGCCTGTTCGACCCCGAGGCGGAGCTCGGCGCGTCCGTCTTCGACCACGACATCTGGTGCATCGTCTCCGACGGTGACATCGAGGAGGGCATCAGCCACGAGGCCAGCTCCCTCGCCGGGCACCAGCAGCTGGGCAACCTCACGGTGATCTACGACGACAACGAGATCTCCATCGAGGACGACACCCGCATCGCCAAGAGCGAGGACGTGGCCGCCCGCTACGAGGCGTACGGCTGGCACGTGCAGACCGTCGACTGGCGCAGCGGGGACGCCGACCAGGGCGACTACCACGAGGACGCCGAGGCGCTGTACGCGGCGCTGGTGGCCGCCAAGGCGGAGACCGGCCGCCCCTCCTTCATCGCGCTGCGCACCATCATCGGCTGGCCCGCGCCCAATAAGCAGAACACCGGCAAGATCCACGGTTCGGCGCTCGGCGCCGACGAGGTGAAGGCCACCAAGCGGATCCTCGACTTCGACCCGGAGCAGACCTTCCAGGTCGACGAGGAGGTGCTCAGCCACGCCCGCACGGTGATGGGCCGCGGCTCCGACGCCCAGCAGGAATGGACCACCGCGTTCGACGCCTGGAAGAAGGCCAACCCGGAGCGCACCGCGCTCTACGAGCGGCTGGCTGGCAACGTACTCCCCGACGGCTGGACCGACGCGCTGCCGGTCTTCCCCGCGGACGCCAAGGGGGTGGCCACCCGGGCCGCCTCCGGCAAGGTGCTGGAGGCGCTCGCGCCGGTGCTCCCGGAGCTGTGGGGCGGCTCGGCCGACCTGGCCGAGAGCAACAACACCACAATGAAGGGCGAGCCGTCGTTCATCCCGGCCGCGCACGCCACCAAGGACTTCCCCGGCCACGAGTACGGCCGCACGCTGCACTTCGGCATCCGTGAGCACGCCATGGGCGCGATCCTCAACGGCATCGCCCTGCACGGTGGCACCCGCCCGTACGGCGGCACGTTCCTGGTCTTCAGCGACTACATGCGCCCGTCTGTCCGGCTGGCCGCGCTGATGAAGCTGCCGGTGACCTACGTCTGGACGCACGACTCGATCGGCCTCGGCGAGGACGGCCCGACCCACCAGCCGGTCGAGCACCTCACCGCGCTGCGCGCCATCCCGGGCCTGGACGTGGTCCGCCCGGCAGACGCCAACGAGACCGCCTGGGCCTGGCGTCTGGCGCTGGAGCACACCGACCGGCCCACCGCCATGGCGCTGAGCCGCCAGCCGCTGCCGACCCTGGACCGGAGCGTCCTGGGCAGCGCGGAGGGCGTCGCCAAGGGCGGCTACGTGCTGGCCGAGGCGTCCAACGGCAAGCCGCAGGTGATCATCGTCGGCACCGGTTCCGAGGTGCAGCTCTGCCTGACCGCCCGGGAGCGGCTGGAGGCCGACGGCACCCCGACCCGGGTCGTCTCGATGCCCTGCCAGGAGTGGTTCTACGAGCAGGATGAGGCGTACCGGGAGTCGGTGCTGCCACGCGGGGTAAAGGCACGGGTGAGCGTGGAGGCGGGCATCGCGATGTCCTGGCGCGGCGTCGTCGGTGACCTCGGCGAAAGCGTCAGCCTGGAGCACTACGGAGCGAGTGCCCCGCACACCGTGCTCTTCGAGCAGTTCGGGTTCACCGGTGACCGGATCGTGGCGGCGGCACACGCCTCGCTGGCCCGGGTGGGCGACATCACCGGTTTCACGACCGGCAACTGAGGGAGCGTGGACGGCATGACGGACAAGCTGAGTGAGCTCACCGCCGCAGGCGTGGCGGTGTGGCTCGACGATCTTTCCCGGGTACGACTGAGCTCCGGCGGGCTGGACCAGCTGCGCCGGGAGAAGCACGTGGCCGGTGTCACCACCAACCCGACGATCTTCGCCAAGGCCCTGAGCGACGCCGACGAGTACAACTGGCAGCTGCGCGACCTCGCCACCCGTGGCATCGAGGTCGAGGAGTCGGTGCGCATGCTCACCACCTACGACGTGCGGTGGGCCTGCGACGTGATGCGCCCGTCGTACGACGGCAGCGAGGGCGTGGACGGCCGGGTCTCCATCGAGGTGGACCCCCGGGTTGCGCACGACAGCGACCGGACGGTGGCCGAGGCCAAGGCCCTGTGGTGGCTGGTCGACCGCCCCAACCTCTTCATCAAGATCCCGGCCACCGAGGAGGGCCTGTCGGCGATCACCGACACGCTGGCCGAGGGGATCAGCGTCAACGTCACGCTGATCTTCGGTCTGGACCGCTACTCGGCGGTCATGGAGGCGTTCCTCACCGGTCTGGAGCAGGCCAAGGCCAACGGCCACGACCTGTCGAAAATCGGCTCGGTCGCGTCGTTCTTCGTCTCCCGGGTCGACTCCGAGGTCGACAAGAGGCTGGAGAAGGTCGGCTCCGACCAGGCGAAGGCCCTCAAGGGCAAGGCCGCCGTCGCCAACGCGCAGTTGGCGTACGAGCGCTACAGCGAGGTCTTCTCCTCCGACCGGTGGAAGGCGCTCGCCGCCGCCGGCGCGCACCCGCAGCGGCCGCTGTGGGCGTCCACCTCGACGAAGAACCCGGACTACCGGGACGTCATCTACGTCGAGGAGCTGATCGCCCCCGGCACGGTCAACACCATGCCGGAGTCGGTCATCCACGCGTACGCCGATCACGGCGAGACCCGCGGCGACACCATCACCGGCGCCTACGACGCGGCCCGGAAGGTCTTCGCCGACCTGGAGTCGGTCGGGGTGGACATGGACGACGTGATCGTCACCCTGGAGCGCGAGGGCGTGGAGAAGTTCGAGGCCAGCTGGCAGGAGCTGCTCGACGGGGTCCGCAAGTCGCTGGAGGCCGCGGCAAAGGGCAAGGGAGCGCCGAACAAGGCGGCCAAGGGCAACGCCAAGGCCGCCGAGAAGGCCGGTGGCGCATGAGCGAGCGAATCAGCAAGCTCAGTGCGAAGGCGCCTCATGACGGCACGCAGCGAAGCGGAGTGACGGCATGAGCGACCTACTTGCTGGGCCGGTGGAGGCAGCCGCCGGGCTCGCCGTGTACGGCGCGGACGCGGTCGACAAGGCCGCGCCCGCCTCGACCCGGGACGCGCTGGTCAAGGCCGGCGTACCGGGCAAGCTGGCGGGCAAGGACCCGAGCCTGTGGGGTCCGGACGCCGAGGCCGAGGCGAAGATCCGGCTGGGCTGGGTGGACACCCACCGGCGCAGCCGCGAGCTGCTCGTCCAGTTGGCCGAGCTGACCGCGGAGCTGGCCGACCTGGATCATGTGGTGCTCGCCGGCATGGGCGGCTCGTCGCTCGCGCCCGAGGTGATCACCCGGACGTTGGGTCGCCCGTTGACAGTGCTGGACACCACCGACCCGGGCCAGGTCCGGGCGGCGCTCGGTGACCGGCTGGAGCGCACCGTCGTGGTGGTGGCCAGCAAGTCCGGGTCGACGGTGGAGACCGACAGCCACCGGCGCGCGTACTGGCAGGCGTTCCTGGACGCCGGGATGACCGAGGCGGAGGCCGGCCGGCACTTCGTCATCGTCACCGACCCGGGTTCGCCCCTGGAGACCACCGCGGCCGAGATGGGCGCGTTCACAGTGCTCGCCGACCCGAACGTCGGCGGCCGCTACTCGGCGCTGACCGCGTTCGGTCTGGTGCCCTCGGCGCTGGCCGGGGTCGAGGTCGCGGAACTGCTCGACCAGGCCGACGCGCTGGCCACGTCGCTCGGCGCGGACCAGAACAACCCGGCGCTCGCGCTGGGCGCCGCCCTGGGTGCCGCGGCCACGCTGGCCCGGGACAAGGTCGCCCTGGTCTCCGACGGCACCGGCATCGACGGGCTCGGCGACTGGGCCGAGCAGCTGATCGCCGAGTCGACCGGCAAGGCCGGGGTGGGCATCCTGCCGGTGGTCGTGGAGTCCCCGCAGAGCCCCGGCGCCACCGGCGCGGACGTGCTGACGGTCAGCTACGGCGGCGCGCTGGCCCCCGGTGACATGCCGGGCGGCGGCGCCACCCCGGACGTGGCCGTCAACGGCCCGCTCGGCGCGCAGTTCCTGGCCTGGGAGTACGCCACCGCGGTGGCCGGCGTGGTGCTCGGCATCGACCCGTTCAACCAGCCGAACGTGACCGAGTCCAAGGAGAACACCAACAAGATCCTGGCCTCGGGCCTGCCGGCGGAGACGCCGTCGTTCACCGAGGGCGCGATCGAGGTGTACGCCCCGCAGGGCGCCCCCGGGGACCTGGCCGGTGTGCTGCGCTGGCTGCTCGACGGGCTGGGCGACGACGGTTACCTCGCGGTGATGGCGTACCTCGACCGGTTCGCCGACGCCGACACGGCCCGGCTTCGGTCGCTGCTGGCTCAGGCGGGCGGCCGGCCGGTCACCTTCGGTTGGGGTCCGCGGTTCCTGCACTCGACGGGCCAGTACCACAAGGGCGGTCCGCAGGTGGGCAGCTACCTCCAGGTGACCGGCGCGGTCGCCGAGGACCTGGCGGTGCCCGGCAAGCCGTACACCTTCGGTGAGTTGCAGGCGGCGCAGGCCGCCGGGGACCGGCAGGCTCTCGCCGGTCGGGAGCGGCCGCTGCTGCGGTTGCACCTGACCGACCGGGCCGCCGGTGTCGCCCAACTACTGGACGCGGCCGGTGATCTGCGGGCGTGAGGATGGACGACGTGACTGAAGCGGAGCGAGGAGGCGGTTCGGTGAACCCGCTGCGCGACCCGCAGGACCGCCGGTTGCCCCGGATCCCGGAGCCCTGTGCTCTGGTGATCTTCGGGGTGACCGGCGACCTGGCCCGCAAGAAGCTGCTCCCCGCGGTCTACGACCTGGCCAACCGGGGGCTGCTGCCGCCGGGCTTCGTGGTGCTCGGTTTCGCGCGCCGCGACTGGGGGGACGGCGACTTCGAGACGTTGGCCTGCGAGGCTGCCCGCAAGCACGCCCGCACCCCGTGGCGGGACGAGGTGTGGGCGCGGCTGGCCGGCAACATCAAGTTCGTCGGCGGGTCGTTCGACGACGACGCCGCCTTCGACCAGCTCGCCTCGACGTTGGACGATCTGCGTCAGACCCACGGCATCGCCGGCAACGCGGCGTTCTACTTCTCCATTCCGCCGGCCGCGTTCCCGGTCGTGCTCAAGCAGTTGGCCCGCACCGGGATGGCCGACAACGAAAAGTCCGGCGGTTGGCGCCGGGTCGTGGTGGAGAAGCCGTTCGGTAACGACCTGCCCTCGGCGAAGGCGCTCAACGACCTCGTCGACGACGTGTTCACCCGGCAGGACGTCTTCCGGATCGACCACTACCTGGGCAAGGAGACGGTTCAGAACATCCTCGCCCTGCGGTTCGCCAACAACCTGTTCGAGCCGCTGTGGAACTCCAAGTACGTCGACTCGGTGCAGATCACCATGGCGGAGGACGTCGGCATCGGCACCCGTGCCGGCTTCTACGACACCGTCGGCACCGCCCGCGACGTGCTGCAGAACCACCTCCTCCAGCTTCTCGCCCTGGTGGCGATGGAGGAGCCGACCAGCTTCGACGCCGACGAGATCCGGGCCGAGAAGCTGAAGGTGCTCAAGGCCATCACCCTGCCCAAGGACGTCGCCCGGGACACCGTCCGTGGTCAGTACCTGCCCGGCTGGGTCGGCGGCGAACGCGCGGTCGGTTACCTGGACGAGCGGGACGTTCCCGCCGACTCCACCACTGAGACGTACGTGGCGGTGCGGTTGGGCATCCAGAACCGCCGCTGGGCGGAGGTGCCGTTCTACATCCGGGCCGGCAAGCGGCTGCCCCGGCGGGTCACCGAGGTCGCCATCATGTTCAAGAAGGCGCCGCACCTGCCGTTCAACGACGCCGACATGGAGTCGCTGGGCAACAATCAGCTGGTCATCCGGGTGCAGCCGGACGAGGGCGTGGTGCTCAAGTTCGGCTCGAAGGTGCCGGGCACGACCATGGAGGTCCGCGACATCGCGATGGACTTCCAGTACGGCGAGGCCTTCACCGAGTCCAGCCCCGAGGCGTACGAGCGTCTGGTGCTGGACGTGCTGATCGGCGACCGCACCCTGTTCCCGGACGCGGCCGAGGTCGAGCAGAGCTGGCAGGTGATCGACCCCCTGGAGCACGCCTGGGAGGGCACCACCCCGGAGCCGTACCGGGCCGGCGAGTGGGGCCCCCGGGCCTCCGACGAGATGCTGGCCCGCGAGGGCCGCGCCTGGAGACGAGCATGATCGGGCTGTGGGACACCACCGGCAACGAGGTGGTCAAGGCGCTCGCCGCCGAGCGGCGCAGCGCCGGCGGGGTGGCCAGCGGCATGGCGCTCACCCTCATCGTGGTCGTGGACGAGAAGCGGGTCCGGGAGGCGGAGGCCGCGGCGACGATCGCCGCCGCCGCGCACCCGTGCCGCCTCGTGGTGGTGGTCCGCTCGGAGATCGAGCGGGACCGCAACCGACTGGACGCGGAGATCGTGGTCGGTGGCCGGCTCGGCCCGTGCGAGGCGGTGGTCACCCGGATGTACGGCCGGTTGTCCCTGCACGCCGAGTCGGTCGTGATGCCGCTGCTCGTTCCCGACGTACCGGTGGTCACCTGGTGGCACGGCGAGCCACCGGCGGAGATCGCCACCGACTTCCTCGGGGTGGTGGCCGACCGGAGGATCACCGACTCCGCGCAGGCCGCCGACCCGGTGGAGGCGCTGCGGCAGCGTGCCCGGGACTACGCCCCGGGCGACACCGACCTGGCGTGGACCCGGATCACCCCGTGGCGCACCCTGGTCGCCGGGGCGTTCGACACCACCAGCGCCCAGGTCACCGAGGCGACCATCGTCGCGCCGCCCACCGACCCGACGGCGGCGCTGATGGCCGGCTGGTTGTCCAGCCGGCTCGGCATCACCCCACGCCGGGTGGACAGCAACGAGTTCCCCCGGATGCGCGAGGTGCAGCTCAGCTGCGCCAACGGCGACCAGCTGACGCTGACCCGCGAGGACAGCATGGCCGTGTTCCGGCGGACGGGCCAGGACGACCGGGCCCTGCCACTGGTGCGCCGCCCGCTCGGCGACGAGCTGGCCGAGGAGCTGCGCCGGCTGGACGCCGACCAGGTGTACGCGGAGGCGCTGGGCGCGACGGTCGGGCTGCGGGGGCTGGAGCAGCGCCCCCCGCAGCGGGTCCACGTCTGGAAGGATCCGGCCACCGCGCGGCGCGCCGAGGCCGGGGTCACCGCGCACGTCGGCACGAGCGGCGAGGGCTGAGCCCAGCCGGGGCACAACGTCGGGCAGGGCCGGTACGAACCGGCCCTGCCCCGCAATCTCCGGGGTTCTTGCCCCACCACCTCGGGCACACCGCCCCGGGCACGACAGCGACCGCCTCGCGGTCGGGAAACGAAGGCGCAACCATGAGTGAGGCGAGTGTCGCCGTCCACGCCGACGCCGACCTGCTGGCGCAGGCCGTGGCGGCCCGGTTGCTGGTGAAGCTGCTCGACGCCCAGGCCGACCGGGGCGAAGCCTCGGTGGTGCTCACCGGAGGTCGGGTCGCCGCGGCCGTGTACCGGGCGGTGGCGACGCTGCCGGCCCGCGACGCGGTGGACTGGTCCCGGGTCGATGTGTGGTGGGGCGACGAACGGTTCCTGCCCGCCGGTGATCCGGACCGCAACGAGACGCAGGCCCGCGCCGCCCTGCTGGACGTGGTGCCGCTGGATCCGGCCCGGGTGCACGCGATGCCGGCCTCGGACGGCCCGGCCGGCAACGACCCCGAGGCGGCGGCTGCCGCGTACGCGGAGGAGCTGGCCCGCGCCGCCCGGCCCGGGCACGCCACCCTGCCGCACTTCGACGTGCTGATGCTGGGCGTCGGCGAGGACGGCCACGTGGCCTCGGTCTTCCCCGAGCACCCGGTGGGCTACGAGACCCGGCCGGTCAGCGCGGTGCGGGGCAGCCCCAAGCCGCCGCCGACGCGGACCACCCTCACCCTGCCGGCGATCAACACCGCCGAGGAGGTCTGGCTGGTGGCCGCCGGCGCCGACAAGGCTCGCGCGGTGGGTATGGCGTTGGCCGGCGCCGGGCCGGTGCAGTTGCCGGCGGCCGGCGTGCACGGGGTGAACCGCACCCGCTGGCTGCTGGACCGGGCTGCCGCAGCCGACGTACCCGTCCGGCTGCGCAGCCTGCGCTGAGCGCGCGGAGGAGCCCGCTACTCGCCGCGTCGACGGCGTAGTGCGGCGAGCGCCTCGGCGAGCAGGGCCTCCCCCTCCTCGGCGGTGCGCCGCTCCTTCACGTACGCCAGGTGGCTCTTGTACGGTTCGGCGCGGACCCGACCTGGCGGGTTCTGGGCGTCCCGGCCGGCGGGTAGGCCACAGCGGGGGCAGTCCCACAGGGGTGGCGGTTCGACGTCCGCGGCGATCCGGATGTCGACCCGGTGGTCGTTACGGCACCAGTAGCTGACGTCCTGTCGGGGGGCGGGTTGGTGCCGCTCGTCCGGGCGCATGGGTGCGGACCCGACCCGGGCTCCCCGGATAACGTTGCCATTCGGCACGGCTGCTCGCTCCTGTCGTCGGAGGGGACCCGCCGTCTTCGGGGGTGGAGCGGCGGGCGACGCGGTGCAGCGGAGAAAAGCCTGCGCGCGGCCCGTCGAGTGACGAACCGCGCGCAGATTGTACGACTTACTGAGCCTGCTCAGGCGCCGCTGTTCATTTGGAGGCGCAGCCAGAGCCCGAGGCCGACGATGGCGGCGAACCAGACGACGCTCACCAGAACGGTGTAGCGGTCCAGGTTCTTCTCCGCGACCGAGGAGCCGGCGAGGCTGGAGCTGACGCCACCGCCGAACATGCTCGACAGACCGCCACCCTTGCCGCGGTGCAGCAGGATCAGCAGGGTGAGCAGAATGCTCGTGATGACCAGCAACACGATCAACGTGTATGCGAACCAGATCGGCATGGCTGGGGTCAGTTCCTCTCGTAGCGATCCTCGCCCGGTCTGATCGGGCACGGCGGCACCGACCGGCGGACGGGCGGTGTCAAGGATACCGAGCGATCAGCGGGCGAGGTGCTCCGGGAACCGGCAGATCTGAGCGAATTCCTCGGCGTCCAGGCTGGCGCCCCCCACCAGGCCCCCGTCCACGTCCGGTTGGGCCATGATCGAGGCGATGTTGGACGCCTTGACCGAGCCGCCGTAGAGGACCCGAACCTGGTCGGCGGTCTCCTGGTCGAAGCGTTCCGCCAGTCGCTGACGCACCGCCCCGCAGACCTCCTGGGCGTCGTCCGGGGTCGCGGTCTTGCCCGTGCCGATCGCCCAGACCGGCTCGTACGCGATAACGACCTGCCGCACCTGCTCTGGGGTGAGCCCGGCGAGGCCACCGTCGAGCTGGTCGGAGCAGTGCGCCACGTGGGTGCCCTGCTCGCGGACGTCCAGCCCCTCCCCCACGCACAGGATCGGCGTCAGGCCGTGCGTCAGCGCCGCCTTGACCTTGGCGTTGACCAGCGCGTCGTCCTCGTGGTGGTAGGCCCGCCGCTCCGAGTGCCCGACCACCACGTACGTGCAGCCGAGCTTGGCCAGCAGCGGCCCGGAGATGTCCCCGGTGTACGCGCCGGACGCGTGCGGGGAGAGGTCCTGCCCGCCGTAGCCGATCAGCAGCTTGTCCCCGTCCACCGCGGTCTGCACGGTGCGCAGGTCGGTGAAGGGCGGCAGCACGACCGTCTCGACGTCGGTGAGCTGCTTCTCGGTGAGGCTCGCCGCCAGCTTCTGCACCAGCAGGTTGGCCTCGAGGTGGTTGAGGTTCATCTTCCAGTTGCCGGCCATCAGCGGCCGGCGGGTGGTGCTCGACATTCAGTTCTCCAGGGCCGCGATGCCGGGGAGGGTCTTGCCCTCGAGGTATTCCAGGGAGGCGCCACCACCGGTGGAGATGTGCCCGAAGGACGACTCGTCCAGCCCCAGGGCACGGACGGCCGCTGCGGAGTCACCGCCGCCGACGACGCTGAACGCGTCGGCCTTGGTGATCGCCTCGGCGATCCCCCGGGTGCCCGCCGCGAAGGCCGGCATCTCGAACACGCCCATCGGGCCGTTCCAGAAGATCGTCTTCGCCTGGGACAGCGCGGCGCTGAAGCCGGCCACCGTCTCCGGGCCGACATCCAGGCCGAGCCGGTGGCTCGGGATGCCGTCGACCCGCACCGTGTCGTGCGCCGCGTCCGGGGCGAACGCGTCCGCGACCACCACGTCGACCGGAAGCATGATCTTGCCGCCGGACCGCTCCAGCAGGTTGCGGCAGGTCTCGACCATGTCCTTCTCCAGCAGCGAGGTGCCCACCTCCAGGCCCTGGGCCTTGAGGAAGGTGAAGCACATCCCGCCACCGATGAGCAGCCGGTCGACGGTGGGCAGCAGAGCCTCGATCACGGCGAGCTTGTCGGACACCTTCGACCCACCGAGCACCACCACGTACGGGCGCTCCGGGTCACCGGTGAGCTTGGAGAGCACCTCGACCTCACGCAGCACCAGCCGGCCCGCGACGTGCGGCAACCGGGCCGGCACGTCGAAGACGCTCGCGTGCTTGCGGTGCACGGCACCGAACGCGTCGTCCACGTACGCGTCGCCGAACGCGGCGAGCTGGTCGGCGAAGGCGCCCCGCTCGGCCTCGTCCTTGCTGGTCTCACCGGCGTTGAAACGCAGGTTCTCCAGCAGGGCGACCTGGCCGTCGGCCAGGTCGGCGACGGTGGAGCGGGCGGAATCACCGACGGTGTCGGTGGCGAAGTGCACCGGCGCCCCGAGCAGCTCACCGAGCCGCCCGGCGACCGGGCCCAGGCTGAACTGCGGGTCCGGAGCGCCCTTCGGGCGGCCCAGGTGCGAGCAGACGACCACCTTCGCGCCGGCCTCGACCAGCGCGCCGAGGGTCGGCAGCACCGCGCGGATCCGGCCGTCGTCCGTGATGGCACCGGTCTGCTTGTCGAGCGGGACGTTCAGGTCGGCGCGCACCAGCACGCGCCGACCCGACACCCCCTCGGCGAGCAGGTCGTCGAGGGTCCGGATGCTCACAGCGACGAACCGACCAGCTTGACGAGGTCGACCAGCCGGTTGGAGTAGCCCCACTCGTTGTCGTACCAGCCGACGACCTTCACCTGGTTGCCGACGACCTTGGTCAGCGGCGCGTCGAAGATGCACGACGCCGGGTCGGTGACGATGTCGCTGGAGACGATCGGGTCCTCGTTGTAGACCAGGATGCCCTTGAGCGGGCCGTCCGCGGCGGCCTTCAGCGCGGCGTTGACCTCCTCCACGGTGGTCTCGCGACCCACGTTGACGGTGAGGTCGGTGACCGAGCCGGTCGGGATCGGCACCCGCAGGGCGTACCCGTCGAGCTTGCCCTTGAGGTCCGGCAGGACCAGGCCGATCGCCTTGGCGGCGCCGGTCGAGGTCGGCACGATGTTCAGCGCGGCGGCCCGGGCGCGACGCAGGTCCGAGTGCGGCGCGTCCTGGAGGTTCTGGTCCTGGGTGTACGCGTGGATCGTCGTCATCAGACCGTGCTGGATGCCGAACGTGTCGTGCAGGACCTTCGCCATCGGGGCGAGGCAGTTGGTGGTGCACGAGGCGTTGGAGATGATGGTGTGCTTCGCCGGGTCGTAGGTGTCGTGGTTGACACCCATGACGACGGTGACGTCCTCGTTCTTCGCCGGGGCGGAGATGATGACCTTCTTGGCCCCGCCGTCGACGTGCGCCTTGGCCTTGGTGGCGTCGGTGAAGAAGCCGGTCGACTCGATGACGAGGTCGGCGCCGACCTCGCCCCACGGCAGCTTCGACGGGTCCTTCTCGGCGTACGCCTTGATGGTCTTGCCACCGACGGTGATCTCGTCGGCGGTGGCCTTGACCTCGTACGGCAGGCGACCGAGGATGCTGTCGTACTTGAGCAGGTGGGCGAGCGTGGCGTTGTCGGTCAGGTCGTTCACCGCCACGACCTCGATGTCGGCGTCAGACGCCAGCACTGCCCGGAAGAAGTTACGGCCGATTCGGCCAAAGCCGTTGATGCCAACCCGGATGGTCACAGGTCCCATCTCCTCGCGTTCTGGTCCGCCGGCTTCAGACAACGGGCCGGCGGGAATGGTGTGCGCCGACCGTTGGAGCCGGCCGTCGACGGTTCATCTCGGCCACCCCGCCGCGCGGTCTGAGGACCTGACCGCCCGAGGCGGTGGGGCACGACGAGGAGTGCCGGTGTCGGCCCCCTTGCCGTACGCAGCGACCCTATCCGAGCGTGCGAGACCACGCTGCGCCGGGTCGTGCTCCCGGGCGCACCGTGCGGCCCCACCGTCCTATCAGACCACGAGCATGTCGGGCGTGACGGCTGCTTCCGTATCCGGGATGCCAAGGTCGCGAGCCCGCTTGTCGGCCAGCGCCAGGAGCCGGCGGATCCGCCCCGCGATGGCGTCCTTGGTCAGCGGGGGGTCGGCCAGGGCTCCCAACTCCTCCAGCGACGCCTGACGGTGCTCCAGACGCAGTCGACCGGCGTCGGTCAGGTGGTTGGGCGCCTCGTCGGCGAGGATCTCCAGCGCACGGGTCACCCGGGCGGCCGCGGCGACCGCCGCCCGCGCCGAACGGCGCAGGTTGGCGTCGTCGAAGTTGGCGAGCCGGTTGGCGGTGGCCCGCACCTCGCGGCGTACCCGGCGCTCCTCCCAGGCCAGCACGCTGGAGTGCGCGCCGATCCGGGTGAGCAGCGCGGCGATCGCGTCACCGTCCTTGACGACCACCCGGTCCACCCCGCGTACCTCGCGGTTCTTCGCGGTGATGCCGATGCGGCGGGCCGCGCCGACCAGCGCCAGCGCCGACTCCGGACCCGGGCAGGTGATCTCCAGAGCGCTGGAGCGGCCCGGCTCGGTGAGCGAGCCGTGGGCCATGAACGCGCCCCGCCACGCGGAGACCGCGCAGCAGACGTTGGCCGCCACCACGTGCGGGGGCAGCCCACGCACCGGGCGACCCCGCACGTCGAGCAGGCCGGTCTGCCGCGCCAGGGCCTCGCCGTCCTTGACCACCCGCACGATGAAGTGGCTGCCCTTGCGCAGCCCACCGGAGGCCAGCACGTGGATCTCGCTGGGGTAGCCGTAGACCTCGGCGACCTCCCGGCGCAGTCGCCGGGCCACCGCCCCGGTGTCCAGTTCAGCCTCCACCACCACGCGGCCGGAAACGATGTGCAGCCCGCCAGCGAAGCGCAGCAGCGCGGCCATCTCCGCCCGCCGGCAGCAGGGCTTGGGCACGTCGACCCGACTCAGCTCGTCCTTGACCGCGGCCGTCATCGCCATTGTGCGTCCCCTCACGGACCTGTTCCGGCGTGTCGCCGGAGATTACGTACGTGTCTAACGATCGGCGCCCAGGACAGGCACCAGCGCGGCGCCCAGGGCAGCCGGATCATGGCGGGGAGTCCCGTCGACAACGGCGACGGGGGCGAGGACCAGGCGGGCACCCAGCGATTCTGCCGCACGTTCGACCGGTTCGGGGTCACCCACCGCCTTGGCATCGGCAAGCACAAGATCCACCTTGAGTTCGGGCAGGTACCAGTGCAGCGCCGCGAGATGATCGGCGACGGAGAGCCCGAGAGTCTCCTTCTCCGCGGCGAGGTTCAGCGTGACCAGCCGCCGGGCCGAGGTGGACACGATCGCGTCGGCCAACTGCGGCACCAGCAGGTGCGGAAGCACACTCGTGTACCAGCTGCCCGGTCCGAAGATCAACCAATCGGCTGCCCGGATCGCCTCGATGGCCTCGGCGCAGGCCGGCGGGGCGCTCGGGGTGAGACGCAGCGACTCGACCCGCCCGGTGGTGACAGCCACCTGGTGCTGGCCACTGACCGTGCGCACCTCGTCGGGGGCGGCCGGGTCGGCACCGCGTACCCGCGCCTCGATGCCGACCGGTTGGCGGGACATCGGCAACACCCGGCCCACTGCGCCGAGCATCGCGCCGGCGTGCTCCAGCGCGGCCACCGGGTCGCCGAGCAGCTCCATGAGGCCGCAGAGCACCAGGTTGCCCACCGCGTGCCCGGTCAGACCGTCGGTCCCGGCCGACGCCCCGTCGGTGCCGCGCCGGGCCGCGCCGCCCCGGTCCGGGTCGCCGCCCGCCGCCGGGCCCGGGCCGGTCGCTCCAGATCCGGGTACGCCCACCGGTGCGGCGGCGAAGCGGTGCTGGAACAACCCGGCGCTGCGCCGGGTGGCCGGGTGGTCCCCGGCCAACGCCACCAGCGCCTGGCGTAGATCTCCCGGCGGCAGGCCACCCCGCTCGGCCCGCAGCCGACCACTGGAGCCGCCGTCGTCACCCACCGTGACCACCGCGGTGATGTCGAGGTCCAGTTCGGGAGCGCAGTGGCGCAGCGCACGCAACGAGGCGGACAGCCCGTGCCCGCCGCCGAACGCCACCACCCGCCGGGCCGTCATTCCCGCCCCAGGTCGCGGTGCTGGGCGTTCGCCGCCAACCCGGAGTGACGCAGTCGGCTGGCCAACTCCTCGGCGATGGCCACGCTGCGGTGCTTGCCGCCGGTGCAGCCCACGGCGACCGTGAGGTACCGCTTGCCCTCCCGCTCGAAGCCGGTCGTGGTGGCGTTGACCAGGTCCGCGTACGAGGCGACGAAGGCGTCCGCGCCCTCCTGGCCCAGCACGTACGCGCTGACCGCCTCCTCCCGCCCGGTGTGCTCCCGCAACTCCGGCACCCAGTACGGATTCGGCAGGAAGCGGGCGTCCAACACGAAATCGGCGTCCGGTGGCAGGCCGTACTTGAAGCCGAACGACAGCACGGTGACCCGCAGCCGGCGGGCGTCCTCGCCGCCGAACAGCTCCTCGATGCGGCGCCGGAGCTGGTTGACGTTCAGGTGGCTGGTGTCGATGATCACGTCGGCCTGGTCACGGGCCTCCTCCAGCAGGCCGCGCTCCACGGCGATGCCGTCGGCCAGCCGCCCGTCCCCCTGCAACGGGTGCGAACGCCGAACGCTCTCGAACCGCCGGATCAGCACCTCGTCGTCGGCGTCGACGAAGACCACCCGGGGCGAGAACCCGCGCTCCTTGAGCTCCCGGATCGCCCCGGCCAGGTCGGTGGAGAAGGCCCGCGACCGCACGTCCAGCACCATTGCGGTACGCCGGGCCGCACCGCCCGCCTTGAACGCCAGCTCGGCCATGTCCAGCATCAAGGCCTGCGGCAGGTTGTCCACGACGTAGTAGCCGACGTTCTCCAACGCCCGGGCCACAGTGCTGCGGCCACCCCCGGAGAGGCCGGTGACCACCACGAGGGTGGTCTCCGACTCGGCCGCCACCTGCTCGTCATCGGCATCCGGGCCGTCGATCCGGTCACCGGCTGTGCGCGCCTCGCTCACCCGTACCCCCAAGCCGTGGCGCCGCGGCCGCTCTGGCCGCGATTGGTCAATCAGCGACTCTATCCCGCCACCGGGTCGTCGCCCGGCACCCGTGGCCGGGCGACGGCCGCGGACCGTTTCGAGGGTCGCCCTCCCGACAGCGCGCACGCTTGATGACGATCAGTAATTGTCAATACGCTCAACGTTATCGTCGCAGGTCAGACCGATATCTGGAGGGTGCGATGCACGACCTGGCGGACAAGAACAAGTACGTCGGCTTCCTGTTCATGCGAATCAGCCCCGAGTACTTCGCCCTCGGTCGCGAGGGCATCCACGAGATCTCCGCCGAGCACGCCCGCGACCTGGGCCGCTTCGCCAAGCAGCTCACCCACGTCGTCTGCACCGGGGTGAACGGCAAATACGACCAGGTCACCATGGTCGAGGCCGACACCCTCGAGGAGATCAACGCGGCGGCCACCGCCTTCCGCATGGGCAACAAGGCCCGTTACATCGAGATCGTCGACATCGTGGTCGGGATGAAGGCCCCGCCGCGCGGCCTGGCCAACCGGTCCAGCCAGCCTGGCTGACCGCGTCGCCCGTCCGGCCCACCCGACCCGGGTGCGCCGGGCGGGCACCGTCGGGGTCGACTCGTAGACTCCCCGGATGGCTTCTCCCACCGAACTGCGTACCGCCTCCGACGCCCTGGACGTGCTGGGCCGGGTGTTCGGCTACGACGCGTTCCGTGGTTTCCAGCAGGACGTGATCGACCATGTGGTCGCCGGCGGCGACGCGTTGGTGTTGATGCCCACCGGTGGTGGCAAGTCCCTGTGCTACCAGATTCCGGCCCTGGTCCGCGACGGGGTCGCCGTCGTCGTGTCCCCGCTGATCGCGCTCATGCAGGACCAGGTGGACGCCCTCACCGCGGTCGGCGTACGCGCCGGGTTCCTCAACTCGACCCAGACCCTGGACGCCCGGCGGCGGGTGGAGGCCGCCTTCGTCGCCGGCGAGCTGGACCTGCTCTACCTGGCCCCGGAGGCGCTCGGCGTCCGGTCCACCCTCGCCCTGCTCGACCGGGGGCGCATCTCCCTGTTCGCGATCGACGAGGCGCACTGCGTGTCCCAGTGGGGGCACGACTTCCGCCCCGACTACCTCGCGCTGTCGATGCTGCACGAACGCTGGCCGCAGGTCCCCCGCATCGCCCTGACCGCCACCGCGACCAGCGCCACCCGCACCGAGATCGCGACCCGGCTCAACCTCGACGACGCCCGGCACTTCGTGGCCAGCTTCGACCGGCCCAACATCCAGTACCGGATCGTGCCCAAGCGGGAGCCGCGCAAGCAGTTGCTGACCCTGCTGCGCGACGAACACCCCGGCGACGCCGGCATCGTCTACTGCCTGTCCCGGGCCTCGGTCGACAAGACCGCGGAGTTCCTCACCGCCAACGGGGTCGCCGCGCTGCCGTACCACGCGGGTTTGGACGCGGGCACCCGCGCTCGCAACCAGCAGCGCTTCCTACGGGAAGACGGCCTGGTCATGGTGGCCACCATCGCCTTCGGCATGGGCATCGACAAGCCCGACGTCCGGTTCGTCGCCCACCTCGACCTGCCCAAGTCCGTCGAGGGCTACTACCAGGAGACCGGCCGCGCCGGCCGCGACGGCCTGCCGTCCACCGCCTGGCTGGCGTACGGGCTTCAGGACGTGGTCCAGCAACGCAAGATGATCGAGACGTCCGACGGCGACCTCACCCACCGCCGCAACCTGGCCGCGCACCTGGACGCGATGCTCGCCCTCTGCGAGACGGTGCGCTGCCGGCGGGTCCAGCTGCTCGAATACTTCGGCGAGACGTCGACGGCCGCCTGCGGCAACTGCGACACCTGCCTCACCCCACCGGAGTCCTGGGACGGCACCGTCGCCGCCCAGAAGTTGCTCTCCGCCGTCTTCCGCCTCGACCGCGAACGCAACCAGCGCTTCGGCGCAGGGCACTGCATCGACATCCTGCTCGGCAAACAGACCGACAAGATCAGCCAGTACGGTCACGACTCGCTGACCGTCTTCGGCATCGGCTCCGAGCACAGCGAGGCCGAGTGGCGGGGCGTGGTCCGACAACTGCTCGCCGAAGGGCTCCTCGCCGTGGAGGGCGACTACGGCACGCTGGCGCTGACCGAGGCGAGCGCCGACGTGCTCGGTCGCCGCCGCACGGTCACCATGCGCCGCGAGCCGGAGAAGCCGGCATCGAGCCGCTCATCGAAGCCGCGCGGCGCGTCCACCGTCGTGGCCGAGCTGACCCCGGCCGCCGCGTCGCTGTTCGAACGCCTGCGCGGCTGGCGCGCGACCACCGCCAAGGAGCAGGGCGTCCCGGCGTACGTCATCTTCCACGACGCCACGCTGCGACAGATCGCCAGCGACGCGCCCAGCACACTGGCCGACCTGTCCCGGGTCAACGGGGTCGGCGAGAACAAACTCGCCAAGTACGGCGAGCAGATCCTGGCCGTCCTCGCCACCGACTGAGGTCATGCCGAAGGGCCGGGCCCCGTGGTGGGGTCCGGCCCTTCACTTCGTGTGCTGGTGTGTGGGGGTCAGCTGGTGGCGTAGCCGCGGGTGGCGATCCAGTCGGCGAGGTGCTCGACGCTGATCTGGTAGGCGGCCTGGTTGGGGTCGGCGGAGTCGGCGATGGTGACGGTGTTGCCGTTGTCGCGGTAGCCGACGACGCTGATGTAGTGCCCGCCTTCGTAGGAGTGGGTGGTGCCGTCGGTGTCGGTGCTGGTGCCGGCGATGTTGGCGACCACGGCCCGGCCGTTGTCGACGGTCTTGACGACGTCGGCGCGCAGGGTGTCGGTCTGCTTGGCGTCGGCGTCGGGGGTGCTGATTTCCACGGACCGGTAGGCGTTGGTCTTGCCGGTTTCCTTGTTCAGGACGGGGGTGATGTCGTTGATGGAGTTGGTGCCGGCCTCGGTGGTGCCCATTTCCTTGGCCATGTCGTCGACGTTGATGTTCTTGCCCTGCACGGACAGGGCGTTGCGGGTGGCGGCGGGGCCGCAGTAGTAGAAGTTCGGCTGGGCCTCGTAGCGCACGCCGAGTTCCCGCTCACCGTGACCCTTGCGGTCGGTCTGGGTCTGCGTGGTCGCCTTGGCGGTGCTCGGTGCGGCGAACGCGGTGGTGACGGGGCCGGCGATGGCTCCGCCGGTGAACGCGAGGCCGGCGGCGGTCAGGGCGGTCTTACGGATCAGATCGGTACGCATGATGGCGTGCTCCTCTGCATCGGGGGTGCCCACACAACCCCTGGGGGGGGTGGATGGTTGTGCGGGGGGAAGTTCGGGGGGTTCTGCCCGGTGACCCGCGAGGGGGTCGGCGTCGGGACAGGGTGTAACGGGTGCCGGTGGCGGATCATTCCGCCTGCCCGTCGGCCGGCTGGGGTGCTCGGCCGTGCCGGGGGTCGGCCGTTGTGGTGCTCGGCCGTGCGGGGGATGTAACCGGGGTGGCCTGCCGGGTGTTCCCGGCGGCTGCTTCCGGCGGGAGGCCTGACGGCGGTTCCCGGCGGGGCCGGCGCACCATGACCCGGGCTGTTGCGGTGGTCTGCCAGGTATAACGACCCGGCCCGGTCGCCGATTCCGCAGCCGGGGTGGCCCCGACCACCCGACACCCGAGGCCAAACCCGACAACCCACCCAGCCCCACCCACCGGACGGACCCGACACGGCGGCCACGGCGTCGTGATCGACTCGGGTTCACGGAAGTCGCGGTTTCCCGGTGCCGGGGATACGCCGACATCATGAAAGCCGAGTGGATCAAGCCTGTTTGCGCCGTTCGCACGCCCAGACCGGTCCGGGGCGGGGCGGCGGCGAGACGGGGCGAGGGCGGTCCGGGGCGGGCGGGGCGGTCCGGGGCGGGCGGGACGGTCCGGGGCGGGCGGGACGGTCCGGGGCGGGCGGGGCGGGGCGGGGCGGGCGGGGCGGGGCGGGGCGGGGCCCAAAACGTGGCGCGGATCGGCCCGGCCTGAGGGTAAGTGCGCGCTGCGGACCGGCACTAACTCGGGGGCAGGGCGCCGGGATTGACCCGACGCGGGTCAGCGCCGCGCGCGAGACCGGCATAGCCGGACAAGGCGTCGTGATCCACTCGGGTTCCTGAAAGTCGGGGTGTCCGGGTGCCGGGGACACCCCGACATCATGAAAGCCGAGTGGATCATGCCGGTCTGCGCCATTCGCGTGCCCAGACCGGGCCGACTCGGGGGCAGAGCGTCGTGCGGACCGGCCCGACTCAGGGGGCAGAGCGTCCTGCGGTTGGCCGGACAGGGGGAACGCGCCGTACGGAACCGCGCGCCCCGCATGATCGTGCTCAATCCAGGAAACAGGCCCCTCCCCACGCCGCGAGGCCACTACATCCAGGATCGAGCACGATCATGGAGGCAACCGCCCATCAAGGGGCGCGTCAGCGTGAGCTGATCGGCCGTCTTCGACCAGGCGAGCGAGGACCGTGCTCAGGCGCCGGGCTTCGCCCCCGCGCCGTCGCCGGCCTTCGTGTCCGTGTCGAGGGCGGCCAGGATCGCCTCGGCGGTGCGCCTCCCCACCCCCGGCACCTCGGTGATCTCTTCGACAGTTGCAGCCGAGAGTCGCTTGAGCGAGCCGAAGTGCCGCAGCAGCGCCTTGCGACGCACCTCGCCCAGGCCGGGTACGTGGTCCAGCGCCGACTCGGTCATTCGCTTGGAGCGGCGTTGCCGATGGAAGGTGATGGCGAACCGGTGGGCCTCGTCACGCACGCGTTGCAGCAGGTAGAGCCCTTCGGAGGTGCGCGGGAGGATGACCGGGAACTCGTCATCCGGGAGCCACACCTCCTCCAGCCGCTTGGCCAGCCCGCACAGGGCCACGTCGTCGATGCCCAGGTCGGCGAGGGCCTGCGCGGCGGCCGCGACCTGTGGGGCGCCGCCGTCGACGACCACCAGTTGCGGCGGGTACGCGAATTTCCGTGGCCGGCCGGTGGTCGGATCGATCAGGACGCCGACCTGTGGCTCGACCGCGTCCTGGGGGGCGGCCGCGTCGTCGGCGGACTCCACGCCCACCTCGCCCGTCTCGGCCCTGGCGTCCAGGTAGCGGGCGAAGCGCCGGCGGAGCACCTCGGACATCGCGGAGAGGTCGTCGGTTGCGCCCCGGACGATGAACCGCCGGTACTCGCTCTTGCGGGGCAACCCGTCCTCGAACACCACCATGCTGGCGACCACGTCGGTGCCCTGGATCTGGGAGATGTCGTAACACTCGATGCGCAGCGGCGAGGTGCTCATGCCCAGCGCCTCGCTGATCTCGTCCAGTGCTTTGCCCCGGGTGGTCAGGTCACCGGAGCGCTTGAGCTTGTGCCGGGCCAGCGCGTCCTTGGCGTTGCGCTCCACCGTCTCCATCAAGGAACGCTTGTCGCCACGCTGCGGCACCCGCAGCGACACCCGGCTGCCCCGGTGGTCGGAGAGCCATTCGGCCAGCGCGTCGGCGTCCGCGGGCAGCTCGGGGACCAGCAGTTCGCGAGGCACGTCGGCCTCGCCGTGCTCGCCGCCGTACACCTGGGTGCAGAAGTGGTGCACCAGATCCCCGGTGGTCAGGTCCTCGGTCTTCTCCACCACCCAGCCGCGCTGGCCGCGGACCCGGCCGTCGCGGACGTGGAAGACCTGCACGGCCGCCTCGAGCGGGTCGTCGGCGAACGCGACGACGTCCGCGTCGGTGCCGTCGCCGAGCACCACGGTCTGCTTCTCCATGGCCCGGCGCAGCGCGGCCACGTCGTCGCGCAGCCGGGCGGCCCGCTCGAACTCCAGCTGCTCGCTCGCCTCGGTCATCTCGCGTTCGATCTTGCGGACCATGGTGTCGGTGCGCCCGGCCATGAAGTCGCAGAACCCGTCGACGATGGCCCGGTGTTCGTCGGCGGAGACGGTGCCCACGCACGGCGCCGAGCACTTGCCGATGTAACCCAGGAGGCAAGGGCGACCGACCTGGCCGGCCCGCTTGAACACCCCGGCGGAGCACGTCCGCGCGGGGAACACTCGCAGCAGCAGGTCGAGGGTCTCCCGGATGGCCCAGGCATGCGAGTAGGGACCGAAGTAACGCACGCCCTTGCGCTTGGCGCCGCGCATCACCTGGAGCCGTGGGTACTCCTCGTCGAGGGTCACGGCGAGATAGGGGTACGACTTGTCGTCGCGGTAGCGGACGTTGAACCGGGGATCGTACTGCTTGATCCAGGTGAACTCCTGCTGGAGCGCCTCGACCTCGGTGCCGACGGTGATCCAGTCCACCGACTCGGCGGTGGTGACCATCTGCCGGGTGCGCTCGTGCAGGTTCCAGACGTCGCCGAAGTAGGAGTTGAGTCGGCTGCGCAGATTTCGCGCCTTGCCGACGTAGATCACCCGGCCGGTGCCGTCGCGAAAGCGGTAGACCCCCGGTAGCTCCGGGATGGTGCCGGGTGCGGGGCGGTAGGTCGAGGGGTCAGCCACGCCAACAAGCCTAGTCCGCAGCACCGACAGCCCACCGCAGGCGTGATCCACTCGGCGTCCCGGAAGTCGGGGTGTCGGCACACCGCTGACACCCCGACTTCCCGAAACGCGAGTCGATCCTGTGACGCCGGGCCGACCGGACGGTCAACGTGCGGCGGCCAGGCCAGCCCGCCGGCCCCGCGTCGGGTCAGGCCAGCGAGATCTGGTCGCCGGTGACCTTGATTTCCTTGGGCGGCAGCGGCTTGGTGGCCGGGCCGGCCTTCACCGAGCCGTCCTCGATCGAGAACTTGCTGCCGTGGCAGGTGCAGTTGATGGTGCCGCCGTCGACGTTCGTCACCGGGCAGTTCTGGTGCGTACAGATCGGGCTGAAGCCCTTGAACTGGCCCGCCACGGGCTGGGTGATGACCACGCCGTCGGTGGCGAGGACCTTGCCGCCACCGACCGGGATGTCGGCGGTGGTGGCCAACGACTGGGCATTCTGCCGGTCGCCGCCGCCGGCGTCGCCGGTGCTTGGCACGGCGGGGCCACCACTGGTGGGTGCGTCGCTGCCGCTGCCGCCGTCGTCGCTGCCGCAGGCAGCCAGCACGACGGCCGCGCCGACCGCCCCGACGCCGGTGAGCAGGGTACGACGTGTCTGCGTACCCGGACCGGTCAGCGCCTGATCGTCACTCATGCCTCGCCTCTCTCTAGCCCGCTGCGCCGGTCGAAAGCCGGCCACACTTCTCCACACGGGCAACTGTGCCGGATGGTTCACCGCGGCACTCGTCCGACCCGGCAAATGGAGCGGGGCGGGTCGTCAACCGACCCGCCCCGCCCCTCGAACACGCACAGATTGTCAGCGCGCGGCGGCCGGCACCTTACGGCTGGCCCGCGCCTTGGTCACGCCGTTGGCCTTGGCGGCCCGGGTGGTGGCGGCAGCCGCTCCCTTGGCCTTGCCCTCGAGCTTGAGCACCTGGCGCAGGAACTCGCCGGTGTGGCTCTCGGCCACCTCGGCGACCTCTTCGGGGGTGCCGGTGGCGAGCACGGTGCCGCCTCGGTGGCCCCCCTCGGGACCCATGTCGATCAGCCAGTCCGCGGTCTTGATCACGTCGAGGTTGTGCTCGATGGTGATCACCGTGTTGCCCTTGTCGACGAGCCCTTCCAGCACCATCAGCAGCTTGCGGATGTCCTCGAAGTGCAGACCGGTGGTCGGCTCGTCGAGCACGTAGACCGTCCGGCCGGTGGAGCGCTTCTGCAGCTCGGAGGCGAGCTTGACCCGCTGCGCCTCACCGCCGGAGAGGGTCGGCGCGGGCTGACCGAGGCGGACGTAGCCTAGGCCGACGTCGACAAGGGTCTTCAGGTGCCGGTGGATGGGCGGGATGGCGGAGAAGAACTCGGCGGCCTCCTCGATCGGCATCTCCAGCACGTCCGAGACGGTCTTGCCCTTGTAGTGCACCTCCAGGGTCTCCCGGTTGTACCGGGCGCCCTTGCAGACCTCGCAGGGGACGTACACGTCGGGCAGGAAGTTCATCTCGATCTTGATGGTGCCGTCACCGGAGCACGCCTCGCAGCGCCCGCCCTTGACGTTGAACGAGAACCGCCCCGGGCCGTACCCGCGGACCTTCGCCTCGTTGGTCTCGGCGAAGAGCTTGCGGACGTGGTCCCAGACGCCGGTGTAGGTGGCCGGGTTGGAGCGCGGCGTCCGGCCGATCGGCGACTGGTCCACGCCGACGACCTTGTCCACGTGCTCCAGCCCGGAGACCCGGGTGTGCCGGCCGGGCACCAGCCGGGCGCCGTTGATCTGGTTGGCCAGCACCGCGTACAGGATGTCGTTTACCAGCGTCGACTTGCCCGAGCCGCTGACGCCGGTGACCGCGATCAGCTGGCCCAGCGGGAACCCGACGGTCAGGTTGCGCAGGTTGTGCTCCCGCGCCCCGTGCACCACCAGCTCGCGGGCCGGGTCCTGCGGGCGGCGGCCGGTCGGCGTCGGGATCGACCGCCGACCGGACAGGTACGCCCCGGTGATCGACTCCTTGTTCTTCAGCAGCGCCGGAACCGAGCCGCTGTGCACGATCTTGCCGCCGTGCTCACCCGCGCCGGGCCCGATGTCGACGATCCAGTCGGCGGTGCGGATGGTGTCCTCGTCGTGCTCCACCACGATCAGCGTGTTGCCGAGCCCGCGCAGCCGGATCAGGGTCTCGATCAGCCGGTGGTTGTCGCGCTGGTGCAGCCCGATCGACGGCTCGTCGAGCACGTAGAGCACGCCCACCAGGCCGGAGCCGATCTGGGTGGCCAGCCGGATGCGCTGTGCCTCACCGCCGGAGAGCGTGCCGGCCGGGCGGTCCAGGGAGAGGTAGTCCAGGCCGACGTCGAGCAGGAACCGCAGCCGGGCGTTGATCTCCTTGAGGACCCGCTCGGCGATCATCTTCTGCCGGTCGGTCAGCTCGATGCCGGCGAGCAGGTCGGCGCACTCGCCCACCGACAGGTTGCAGACCTCGGCGATGCTCTTGCCGGCCAGCGTGACCGCGAGCACCTCGGGCTTGAGCCGGGCCCCGCCGCACGCCGCGCACGGCACGTCGCGCATGTAGCCCTCGTACTTGTCGCGGGACGAATCGGACTCGGTGTCGGAGTGCCGGCGCTCGATCCACTGCACCACGCCCTCGAAGCCGGTGTAGTAGGAGCGCTCACGGCCGTACTTGTTGCGGTAACGCACGTGAACCTGATCGTCGGAGCCGTGCAGGATCGTCTTCTGCGCCCGCGCCGGCAACGCCCGCCACGGGGTGTCGATGTCGAAGTGCTGGGCCTCGCCGAGCGCCTCCAGCAGGCGCAGGAAGTATTCCAGGTTGTGCCCGGTGGACCAGGGCTGGATGGCGCCCTCGCGCAGGCTGCGCTCCGGGTCGGGGACCAGCAGCTCCGGGTCGACCTCCTTCTTGGTGCCCAGGCCGGTGCACTCCGGGCAGGCGCCGTAGGGCGCGTTGAAGGAGAAGACCCGGGGCTCGAGGTCCTCGATGGCGAGCGGGTGGTCGTTGGGGCAGGCCAGGTGCTCGGAGTAGCGGCGCTCGCGGTCCGGGTCGTCCTCGGGAAGGTCGACGAAGTCGAGCAGGACCAGGCCACTGGACAGGCCCAGGGCGGCCTCGACCGAGTCGGTGAGGCGCTGCTTGGCGCTCGGCTTGACGGTGAGCCGGTCGATCACCACCTCGATGGTGTGCTTCTCCTGCTTCTTGAGCTTCGGCGGCTCGGTCAGCGGGTGCACCACGCCGTCGACCCGGGCCCGGGCGTAGCCCTTGGCCTGGAGCTCGGCGAAGAGGTCGACATATTCGCCCTTGCGGCCACGGATCACCGGGGCGAGCACCATGAACTTGGTGCCCTCGGCCATCGCGAGGACCCGGTCGACGATCTGCTGCGGGCTCTGCCGGGAGATGCGCTCACCACAGACCGGGCAGTGCGGCTCACCGATGCGGGCGTAGAGCAGACGCAGGTAGTCGTAGACCTCGGTGATGGTGCCGACGGTCGAGCGCGGGTTGCGCGAGGTGGATTTCTGGTCGATCGAGACGGCCGGGCTCAGGCCCTCGATGAAGTCGACGTCTGGCTTGTCCATCTGGCCGAGGAACTGCCGGGCGTACGACGAGAGCGACTCGACGTAGCGGCGCTGCCCCTCAGCGAAGATCGTGTCGAAGGCCAGGCTCGACTTGCCCGACCCGGACAGCCCGGTGAACACGATGAGTGCGTCCCGGGGCAGGTCGAGACTGACGTCACGCAGGTTGTGCTCGCGCGCGCCACGGATGATCAGTCGGTCGGCCACGGTGCGTGTACTCCCGGGAGAAGACGAAGCGAAGGATCTGTCCCGCTCTGGGTGGTCTTGAGCGGTCGTGCGGGCGCGGAAAACACGCCTCGGCAACTCTAGCCTCGAGGTATGACAGTTTCCCTCGCCCGCACATTCCCCCAGCTCAGCCCGGTCGGCCGCGCCGCCCGCAAGCCCGGGCGCCCGCGCATCGGCGGGCGCCCGGTCAGTAGCCGCCGGGCGTCGGCGGACGCGCGGCCCGACGCCGGGCCGAACGCCACCCGCCGCGCCGCTCCGCCGCCACCCGGGCCTCCCGCCGTCGGCTCTCGTGGGCCACCTCACCCTGCAGCCGCCGCCAGCTCTCCCACCGACGGGTGGAGAGCTCGCCGGTGTGCAGCGCCTCCCGGACCGCGCAGGCCGGCTCGCCGTCGTGGCCGCAGTCGGCGTACCGGCAGCCCTCGGCCAGCCCGGCGATGTCGGAGAACGCCCGGTCGAGCCCGATTGCGCCGTCCAGCAGGCCGACCGCCCGGACACCGGGCGTGTCGATCACCGCACCGCCACCGGGGATGGGTACGAGGGCCCGCCAGGTGGTGGTGTGCCGACCCTTGCCGTCGACGCGCCGGATCGCCTGGGTGGGCATCATCACCGCCCCGACGAGGGCGTTGACCAGGCTCGACTTGCCCGCACCGGACGGGCCGAGCAGGCCGAGCGTGCGGCCGGGCGCCACCTCGGCGCGCAGCGGTTCCAGCCCGAGGCCTCGTTCGGCGCTGACCGGCAGCACCGGCACCCCGGGGGCGACGGCGGCCAACTGGCGGGCCAGCGCGGCCGGGTCGGCCGCGAGGTCCGCCTTGGTCAGTACGACCAGTGGCCGGGCGCCGGACTCGTGGGCCAGGGAGAGCAGCCGCTCGATCCGGCCCACGTCCGGCTCGGGGTGCACCGGCTCCACCACGGCGGCGGCGTCGAGGTTGGCGGCCAGCACCTGGCCACTGGCGTCCTTGCCGGCGGTACGCCGGATCAGCGCGCCTCGGCGCGGCAGCACCGCCTCCACTGTGACGCGGCGGTCCGGCCAGTGGGTGAGCAGCACCCAGTCCCCGGCGCAGGGCAGCGCGGACGGGTCCCGCGCGGCGGCGGTCAGCACCGCCCCACCCAGGCTGGCCCGGACCGGGCCGACTGCGGTCAGCACCGTGCAGACCCCCCGGTCCACCCGGGCCACCCGACCCGGCTGGTGCTCGCCGCGTCGCGCGGCGTACGCCGTCCGCTCGGCGTCCCAGCCGAGGGCGGTCAGATCGATCGTCATGGCATCCTCATCGGTGTCGAAGCTGGTGATGGCGGAACACGCGTGCCACGTCCGGCATGATCACCACCTCCGTCCGATGTCCCGGTGCCGCGTCTGCCGCTGACGGTAGGTCGCCCGCCGACGCGCCGAAAGCGATTTCCCCGGCGACGGCGCGACGGCGGACCGCTAGGGTCGACGGGTGACCACGGATCCGCTGCTGCTGATGGGCGAGGTGGACGCGGCCACCAGCCGACTACTCCGTACCGCCGCTTCTTTCGACGCCGCGGACCTGGCCGCCGCGTCGCTGCTGCCGGGCTGGACGCGCGGCCACGTGCTGGCGCACGTGGCGCGCAACGCCGACGGCTTCGTCAACCTGCTCACCGCGGCCCGCACCGGGGAGGCGCTGCCGATGTACGCCTCGCTGGACGCCCGCACCGCGGACATCGAAGCCGGTTCAGGCCGGCCACCGGCCGCGCACCTGGACGACCTGCGACGCACCGCGGACCTGTTCTCCGAGGCGGTCGCGGCGATGCCGGCCGACGCCTGGGCGGCGACGGTGCAGGCGCGTAAGGGCCCGTGGCCGGCGGCGCTGCTCGTCTGGGGCCGGCTGCGGGAGATCGAGGTGCACCACCTTGATCTGGCCGCCGACTACCGTGCCGCGGACTGGTCGGAGACGTTCGCCCACCGTCTGCTGCGTGAGGCGGCCAGTCACCACGCCATGGGGCCGACACCGCCGTCGATGGTGCTGCGCCTCGACGGCAGCGAGCATGAGGTGGTGATCGGGGAGCGCGTGGACGCCCCGGTCGTCGCCGGTCCCGCCCCCGACCTCGCCGCCTGGCTGATCGGCCGCGCCGACGGCGCCCCGCTCTCCGTCACCCCTGACGGTCCTCTGCCTACTCCACCGGAATGGATATAGAAACGTCATGACATACAGCGGAGACGTCACGCACGGCGGCCCACCGGCGGTTCGGAAGCTGGACGGGCTGACCATCAGCAAGCTGTCGGTGGGTCCGATGGACAACAACGCCTACCTGCTGCGCTGCACGGGCACCGGTGATCAGGTGCTGATCGACGCCGCCAACGAGGCGCCCCGGCTGCTCGAACTGATCGGTGCCGGTGGGCTCACCGCCGTGGTGACGACCCACCAGCACATGGATCACTGGGTGGCGCTGGAGGAGGTCGTCGCCAAGACCGGTGCCCGGGCGCTGGTGCACGCCGACGATGCGGCGGGGCTGCCGATCGAGGCGGAGCGGCTGGCCGACGGTGACACCGTGGCGGTCGGCGACTGCGCGCTGGAGGTCATCCACATCAAGGGGCACACCCCGGGTTCGATCGCGCTGCTCTACCGCGACCCGGCCGGCACCCCGCACCTCTTCACCGGCGACAGTCTCTTCCCGGGTGGGGTGGGTAACACCGACAAGGACCCGGAGCGCTTCGCGGCGCTGATCGGTGACGTCGAGCACAAGCTGTTCGACCAACTACCGGACGACACCTGGTTCTACCCGGGCCACGGCAAGGACAGCACCCTGGGCGCCGAACGCCCCGCCCTCCCCCAGTGGAAAGCCAGAGGCTGGTAAGCCCCACCCCAAACCAGGATCACCAACCGTCGACCAGGAACCACCAAGATCAAAACCCACCGACGGTGGCGGCACCCCCGCCCCCACCCACCGCACCCGGCCCCAGCGCCCCCCAGAATGAAGACAACTCAGCCAACGACGGAGAACAACCGCCGCCGCGCCCCCAGCAACGCGACGGAAGCCAGCACCAGCCCGACCCCCATCGTGACCAGCAGCGGACTGGGGTTGCCCGGCAGCAGCCCGGCCACCGACCGTGACGCGGTGCCCAGGGCGAGGTAGAGACCGGCCCAGGCGGCCGCGCCGATCGTCGCGCAGCCGAGAAATCGGCGGTACGACATCCGCAGCCCGCCGGCGGCCAGTGGCAGCAGCGCGTTGAAGACCGGCAGGAACGGCGCAACCACCATCATCCGGCCGCCGCCGCGGCGCAGGATTCCTTCGGCCGCTGTCCAGCGGCTCTCGCCGATCCAGCCGCCGATGCGACTGTCGCGCAGCCGGTCGGAGTAGTGACGGCCGACCAGGAAGCTCAGCGACCAGCCGGCCAGGCAGCCGATCAACACCGCGGTGAAGGTGGCCAGCCCGGTGCTCGGGCGGCCGACGCCGACGGCGGCGAGGATCGCGACGTCGCCGGGGACGAGGACACCCAGCAGGGGTACGGCGTCGAAGAGCATGACGAGCCCGAGCGCACCCATCAGCAGCAGAATCGGTAGTTCTCCGATCTGGGCCAGCCATTGCGTCATGCGTTGACGCTATGGCCGCGGTGCCACTTCGGACATCCGGTCGTAGCCCCCAGTGACCCCTGGTATCCGCCTCGGGGTCGCCCCTGAGTCGCGGTCGGCCTCAGGGGCGCACCTGAGTCTGGGTCCGCCTCAGGCGGGGCGCAGCACCTGCACGTGGCGGAGCGACGAGTCGACCGACGGTTCGGTGGTGGGTACCGGGTAGTCGGCCAGCACGGTCAGGCGGTCCGTCGGTAGGTGTCCGCGGCCGGGGTCGCCGACCAGCACGTCGGCACCTGCGGCGGCGGCCCGCTGAAGGAAGGGCAGCATCCGGTCGGCCATCGCGCGGTCGTAGAAGACGTCCCCGGCGACGACGAGGTCGACCTTCGCGTCGGTGCTGTCGAGCAGGTCGTCCCCGGTGGCGTCGACGGTGACGTGGTTGGCCCGCGCGTTGAGGGTGACGGCGGCGACGGCGTACGGGTCGATGTCGTTGGCGATCACCTCCGCGGCGCCGGCCAGCGCGGCGGCGATGGCCACCAGCCCGGACCCGGCGGCGAGGTCGAGTACCCGGCGGCCGGCGGCCAGCTCCGGGTGGTCGAGGAGGTGGCGGGCGAGGGCCTGTCCGCCGGCCCAGGCGGACGCCCAGTACGGCGCCGGCAGCGCGTGTCCGGCGGCGGCCTCCATCCGGGCCCACCAGACGATCGCATCCTCGGCCAGGTGCAGCCGCACCTCGGGGACGAACGGGGTGGGCATCAACCGGAGCCGGTCCAGACCGGCGCCGGGCGCGTGGATCTCGCGTTCCAGCTCGGTCAGCGCGTCGGCTGGGGCATCCTTCATCGGCGCAAGCATGCCCCAGCGGCGGTTGGTCGGGGCGGGTTTCACATGCCGCCGCGCAGAGTTCACCCGAGTTCAGTCAAATACCTACGGCACTTCGGCCAGCGGATCGGGGTTTTGCCCGTTACTGTCGAACAGGTACGGGCGATCATCGGCCAGAGGCCGAGGGTCAGCCGCTTTGAACAGGGAGAGATGCATGGCAACCGGCACGGTTAAGTGGTTCAACTCGGAAAAGGGCTTCGGCTTCATCGAGCAGGACGGTGGAGGGCCGGACGTGTTCGTCCACTACTCCGCCATCGCCTCGAGCGGCTACCGGGAGCTCAACGAGGGCCAGAAGGTCGAGTTCGAGGTGACCCAGGGGCAGAAGGGTCCGCAGGCGGACAACGTCCGCCCGATGTAGCTCCGTGCCGGTGACGGCGGCCGGTCTCCGGCCGCCGTCGCAGCGCACTCAAGACGCCGCCGGGGCGGCGGGCAGGTCCCGCCGCCTCCGGATCGGCCCAACCAACAGAATCAACGGGGTGAGCGCCAACCAGGCGGTCATCACGACAATTGCCGTCCCGACGCCGTAACGTGCGCCGATCGCACCGGCCAGCACGGCTGCCAGCGGGATCGTGCCGTAGTTGAGCAGATGCATGCTCACCGTCACCCGGCCCAGCAGGTGGTGCGGCGTGTAGGTCTGCCGGAAGGCGCCCTTGACCACGTTGCCGATGGCCACCCCGAGGCCGATCAGCAGACCGCCGAGGGCTGGCCAGGCCAGCCCGACGCCGGGTGCGGCGAACGGGATGAGCAGCGCGGGCGGGCCGGTGAGCGCCGCCGCGATCAACAGCGCCCGTGCGGTGCCGCAGCGCCGGGCCACCGTGGTGGCGAGCAGCGCGCCGATGATCCCGCCGGCGCTCATCACGCCGACGAGCCCACCCACCAGCCCCGGCTCGAGACGCAATTCGCGGACCAGGAAGACCACCAGGACAGCCTGGTAGCCGGTCAGCCCGATGTTGCTGGCCGCGCCGAAGACCGTCAGCACCCGTAGGTACGGGTCCCGGATGACGAAACGCAGCCCCTCGGTGATGTCCCGGCGCAGCGATCGGGATCGTCCCGCGGCGCGTACGCGTGGTTCGCGGGTGCGGATGCGCAGCAGGAACACCGCGGACAACAGGAACGTGAGCGCGTCCAGCAGCAGTGCGGCGACGGCACCGGTGAGCTGGGCGATCAGGCCGGCGAGGCCGGGCCCGACGACGTAGCTCACGGTCTGGGTCGCCTGGAGCTTGGCGTTGCCCTCCGGCAGTTGCCCGGGTCGCAGCAGCACCGGCAGGTAGACCTGGTCGGCGGTTTCGAAGAAGACCCGCGCGGTGCCGGCGCTGAGGGCGACCACCAGCAGTTGCGCGACGGTGAGCCGGTCCAGCAGGGCGGCCAGTGGCACGCTGAGGAAGGCCACCGCGCAGAGCAGGTCGCAGATCACCATCACCGGTCGGCGGGGCAGCCGGTCGACCCACGCGCCGGCCGGCAGGCCGATCAGCAACCAGGGCAGCCAGGCCGCGGCGGTGAGCACCGCCACCTGGAAGGTGCCGGCGTCGAGGACGGCGACCGCGACCAGGGGCAGCGCGACCGTGGTGACGTTGCTGCCGACGCTGCTGACCGCCTGGCCGGCCCAGAGCAGCCGGAAGTCGCGGTGCCGCAGCAGCCCTCCGGTCGGCCGGACGTCGGTGGAGTCGCCGCGGACGGCGGTGGTCACGGTCGGGCCGGTACGCCGTGGACGAACACGAAGACCGGCCTGCGGTCGGCGTCGTCGTCGGGTAGCTCCCGGTCGGCCCAGCGCGCGAGGACGTCGATCATCTCGCGGCTCAGCTCGGCCAACTCCTCGGGTGTGAGGCGTAGCCAGTGGTCGGTGGAGAACGGCGCGTCGTTCCAGGTGGCCTGGGTGCTCTCGTCCGCGGCGTGCCAGGCCCGGGCCAGGGCGACGTGCCGGTCCAGGTTGAGCGAGGTGGCGGCGTCGGCGACCGCTCGGGCGGCCGGGTCGGCGTCGAAGTCGGCGTTGGACCAGCGCAGCTTCCGGGTGACCAGGCGCCACCACCGCTCGCGCCGGTCCCGGGCCAACTCGGGCGCCTCGGTGACCAGGTCGGCGGCGGCGAGGACCTTGAGGTGGTGACTGACGTTCGCGGGGGCCTGGTCGGTGCGCTCGGCGAGCGCCCCGACGGTGGAGGGCCCGTGGACTTTGAACACGTCCATCAGCCGGCGGCGTAGCGGGTGGGACATGGCGGCCAGCACCCGGGAGTCGGTGATCTGGCGTACGTCGGAGCTGTCCATGCCGACAGAATGACATCCGCAACAGCTCTTGCGCAATATCTATTGCTCAAGCGCTGTTGCGGATGCGTCGAGAAGGGGCGGCCCGCGGGCCACGGGCCGCCCCTTCGCTCAGGCGGCCAGCCTGCGGGCCAACTCCTCGGCGACCTGCCGGGCCATGGTGGGCGGAATCGCCGCGGCGATCTTCTCCGGCGTCAGCGAGGCCAGCACGCCCTGGACGATCGCCGGTTCGTCGGCGAAGTCCCGCTTGGCCAGCGCGGTCAGCGCGGTCTGCAGGGAGGTCACCTGCACGGCGAGCGAACTCAGCGTCGGGTGCGTCGACGTGTATTTCTCGACGGTGGCGTCTTGACCCATCGCCATCCGGGTGTAGATCTGCCCGACCGGGTTGCGGCCGTCCAGCACGGTGAGGTTCTTGTGGACCGTGGCCAGCCAGTTGTGTTCTTCGGGGGTCATGTCGTCCTCCAGGAGTCCGATGGAGCTGAGGTAGCGGCGGAATAGCGGCCGCTGGTCGCGGCCGGCCTTGATGGCGTCGCGAAAGAAGCTGAAGTGGGTGTGCCAGCGGTGCGAGCTGTCGCCGCTGGTGCGCTTGCCGAGGCGATCCCACCGCTTCACAGTGGTGCCGTCGGGGCTGTAGATGATCTCGCGGATGTCCCGGGTGTCGGTCGCGTTCGCGGCGCACTGTGCGACGCACCAGACCGAGAAGCTGGGCAGGGTGTTCGTACGACCGCCGGAGCGGACGTCGAACGGGCCGACGTCCAGCGCGGCCGCGTCGAGGGTCAGCCCGGCCCGGTCCCGGGGCGACTCGACCACCGAGTAGTCGCCGGAGACCACCCGGTCCGATCCGCAGTGGTAGCCACCTCGGTGGGCCGAGTCACCGACGATGCCGACCTCGCCCGGGTCCAGGTCGTCTGGCCCAGGGGCGTTGTCGAGGTGAGTGAGGAGAAGACTTCGGACGGCCAGAAGATTAGCTGGGGCCCGGGTCATGGGGTCCCCCTTCCGAGAGAGGGCGGGGACCGGGCGCGACATCACACCGCGTACGCGGTGTTGGGCTTTGGACGAGCCCGGCCTACTGATGCACGGCGCCGGGCGTTGACTCAACCATAGCCCGCTTTTCTGACAAACGCCCAGCTCAGGAGGGGTCTGTTCGAAATGGATATTTACGCTGGGCAGAGTGGACGATCGGCAACAGCAGCGCCGACGGGTAATCCGGATCGTGCAGAACCTGCCGCCAACCGGCACGCAGCGTCACCGCTGTGTCGAGCGGCTCCCCGGTGCCGGGGTTGCGGGCCCACCGTGGATGGGCGCCACCGGAGACCTGCACCCGCAGTCGGTGTCCGGCGGCGAACCGGTACGCGGTCGGCCAGAGCGGCACCGGAATCCGCAGCGTCCCGGAAGGATCGGCCGGGAATCGCTCGGGTGTGACCCGCACCAGACCGTCGCACACGTTCCACGAGCGACCCCGACGGTCCACGTCGCACAGACGAACGAAGACGTCCAGGTACGGCAGGTCGCTGCGGACGTGGATCACGGCGCTGACCGGGCCGATCACCTCGACCGGCCCGGTCAGCGGGGCGCTGGTGTAGGTCAGCACGTCGGGGCGGGCCTCGAGGTGCCGGTTGTCCACCGGGCCGGCCCGTTGGGCGACGAGCAGTGGACCGCCCAGCGACGGGGTGGGGTCGGCGGGGTCGTAGCGGAGTGCGTCCGGTGTCGACGCGACCGGTGGGCGTGCCGCGAGCTCGCCACCGGGGTGCAGGTGCCAGGCGGTCTCGGCCGCCGGGGGTGGCCAGTCCGGCAGGGCCCGCCAGCCGCCGCCGGCGCCGCTGACGTAGATGCGCACGGGCGGCCGGGCTGGCCGCGCCGGGCCGGGCGATCGCGGCGCGGCCGGCAGGTGCTCGTCGAGCCAGGCCAGCCCCTCGCGCAGCGCGGCCACGAACAGTCCGGGACTGCCGTGCGTCCACGGGCCGATCACCAGGCGCGGCGGAGTGCCGGCGGCGCGCAGCACGGCGTGGTCGTCGAGCTGGGCGGGCAGGAAGATGTCGTGCCAGCCGGTGACCATGACCACCGGCGCGCGCACCTTCGCGACCTGGTCGGCGAAGACCCGGGTCCGCCAGTACGCGGCCTGCGGGGTGTGGTGGCGCAGCCACTCCTGGAAGAACGGGATGGTCACGCCGGTGGCCACCCGGTCGGCGTCGGCCAGGGGGAGGTGATCCAGCGCGGCGGCCAGCCGGGGCTGCCCGCGCTTGAGTTCCCACTGCCGGGCCAGCCACGGCACTGTCTGCGCGTGCAGCAGCTCCGCCCAGGTCAGCACGGTGTCCAGGGCGAAGGACTCCCCCGCGTACGTCGAGTCGCGGGTGGCCGAGGCGGTCACCACGGCGACCATCGCGCGCAACTCCTCGCCGGCGTCGGCGGCCAGGGCCCACTGCGCGAAGCCCTGATAGCTGACCCCGAACATGCCGAGCTGCCCGGACCACCAGGGTTGGCGACGCAGCCAGTCCAGGGTGTCCGCGCCGTCGTCGCGCTCGTGCACCAGCGGGGCGAACGTTCCACCGGAGCCGCCGGTGCCCCGGCACGACTGGATCACCGCGTGTCGACCCCGGGCGGCGAGCAGCCGACCGAGCAGCCGCAGCGGTCCACCCCGCCCGTAGGGGGTGCGGATCAGCACGGTCGGCGCGCCGCGGACGGCCGGGGCGTAGTGGTCGGTGCGCAGCACCACACCGTCGCGGGCCCGCACCGGGAGGTCACGGCTGACCCGCACCGGTCCGGGGCGGGTCGGTGGCAGGCGCAGCGCGGCGCCGGCGAGGCGGGTGACGAGCCGATCCGGCACCGGTCAGCCCGTCGGGCGGCGGGGTGACTCCGGCCGGGCGGCGCGCACCGCGTCGCGGTGCCCCCGCAGCGACTCGCTCATCTCCGCCATGAACCGGTGCACCACCTCCAGCTCGTCCTCGCTGAAGCGGGCCATCACCGTGTCGGTGCGGGCGCCCAGCGGCTGGAAGAACTGCATGGCCAGGGCGGCGCCCTGGTCGGCGTAGTGCAGCAGCACCTTGCGCCGGTCGACGGTGTCCCGGTCGCGGCGGATGTGCCCGGCCCGCTCCAGCCGGTCGATCAGGGCCGTGACCGAGCCGGAGGAGAGGTTCAGCTGCTCGCCGAGACGGCCGGGGGTGATCGGGTCACCGAGCAGCTCGGCGTCCATCACCGCGATCAACGCCTGTAGGTCGGTCGGGTTGAGGCCGTGCAGGTTGGCGAAGGCGTGGCCGACCTGCTGGGCGTCCACCGCGTACCGCCGGAGGTTGTTGGTGATCTCCGCGACCAGCTGTTCGCGGCGCGTGTCGCGCCGTCGGTACATGCCGTGAGTCGCCACCTCGCGCCGCTCTTCCCGTCGTCGGTCCCCCGGGTTGCAGCATAGAACAGCCCCGGATAATCTCGGCTATCAAGATACTCGGCTTTCGAAGGACCTTGAGGTCACCTGATGTCTGTGTTCACCAGAGTCGCTCGTGGCCGCCTGGCCGCCTGGCTCACCGTGGCCGCCGCGATCGTCGTGGGCGCGGCCGTCTTCGGGACACCCCAGCCGGACAACCCGGCGCCGGTCTCCGCCACCGGCCTGTCCGTGCAGTGGCAGTCGACCCAGGTGCAACGTCTCCAGGATCAGCTGCCGTCGCGCGACGTGCAGCCGGCCATCGTGGTGATCAGTCGTGGCGACGGCAAGGCGCTGACCGAGACCGACCGGGCGACCATCGGCGCTCGCGCCGACGACCTGCGCCGCTTCGCGGTGGGTGGGCAGGTCAGCCCCGCCCAGGTCTCCCCGGACGGCGCGGTGGCCCTGGTAGCCGTGCCGCTGGACACCGCCGGCGGGCAGGAGGTCGTCACCGACACGGTGACCCAGCTGCGGGCCACCCTCGCGGACCTGCCCGACGGGCTGGCCGCCGAGGTGACCGGCGCCCCGGCGTTCACCGCCGACCTCTCCTCGGTCTTCGACGGCGCCGACGTCACGCTGCTCGTGGTGACCGCCGCCGTGGTCGCGCTACTCCTGCTGATCACCTACCGCAGCCCGTTCCTGTGGATCGTGCCGCTGGTCGTGGTCGCCGCGACCGAGCAGCTCACCCTGCGCGCGGTGGACGTCATCGTGCCGGGCGTCGGCATCAACCTCCAGCCGGGTCAGGTCACCGGCATCGCCAGCGTGCTGGTCTTCGGCGCCGCCACCGACTACGCGCTGCTGCTCATCGCCCGCTACCGGGAGGAGCTGCGCCGCGAGGAGGACCGGTTCACGGCGATGCGCGCCGCGCTGCGCCGCACCGCGGAGCCCATCCTCGCCAGCGGCGGCACCGTCGTGCTCGGCGTCCTCACCCTGCTGCTCAGTGAGCAGGAGACCAACCGGGCACTGGCCGTGGCGTGCGCCACCGGTGTGGTCTTCGCCATGCTCTCGGCCCTGTTCGTGCTCCCCGCCGTGCTGCTGCTCTTCGGCCGCGGCCTGTTCTGGCCGTTCGTACCGCGGGTCGGCGGCCCGGTCCGCGAGGGTCGGCTCTGGGGTCGACTCGGCGCCGCCGTGCAACGCCGCCCGGTGGTGGTCGCGACGCTGGCCACCCTGCTGCTCGGTGGCCTGGCACTGGGTGGGCTCGGCATCCGCACCGGCCTGTCCGAGACCGAACAGTTCCGGGCCGAGCCCGAGGCGGTGACCGGGGCGCAGACCCTGGCCAGGGCCTTCCCCGCCGGCAGCACCCAACCCGTCGCCGTGATCACCACCCCGGCGACGGTGCGGGCGGTCACCGACGCCGCCACCGCGGTACCCGGTGTCGCCTCGGCGCGCCCCGGTGACGCCGGCGCGGCCGTCGCCCAGGTCGACGTGGTCCTCGACGCCGAACCCGGCACCACCGCCTCGGATCGCGCGATCGAGGCGCTGCGGGCGGCGGTCGCCGCCGTTCCCGACTCCGCGCCGCCGGCCGCCGCCGGCGCCGACGCCCCGTCCGGGGCGATCGTCGGTGGCTCCGTGGCCGCCACGTACGACTCCGACGAGGCCAACGACCGGGATCTGCGACTCATCCTGCCGATCATCCTGCTGCTCGTCGGCGCCGTGCTCGTGCTGCTGCTACGCGGCCTGCTCGCGCCGCTGCTGCTGGTGCTCACCGTGATCGCGTCGTACTTCGCCAGCCTCGGCGCGGCCTGGCTGCTCTTCGACCACGTGCTGGGCTTCCCGGCCCTGGACAGCGGTGTGCTGCTGCTCGCCTTCGTGTTCCTGGTGGCGCTCGGGGTGGACTACAACATCTTCCTGGTCACCCGGGCCCGGGAAGACGCTCGCAGCGCCGGCACCCGGGCCGGAATGCTCTCCGCCCTGCGGGTCACCGGCGGTGTGATCACCAGCGCCGGAGTGCTGCTCGCCGCGGTCTTCGCCGTGCTCGGCGTGCTGCCGCTGATCACGTTGACCCAGATCGGCATCATCGTCTGCATCGGTGTCCTACTGGACACCCTGCTGGTCCGCACGGTCCTGGTGCCGGCGCTGGCGTTCCTGCTCGGCGACCGCTTCTGGTGGCCCGGCCGCATCACGCGCGACCCGGTGCGGGCCACCCCGCACTCGCCCGAACCGGTCGCCGCGCACGACTGACCGACACGTCGGGGCCGTGGCGAATCCGCCACGGCCCCGTCGAGGTCAGTACGCCAGGCAGACACACTCGCTCATCAGCGCCCGCACGTTGCGCACGTACGACGGGTTGGGAATGGCCAGCGGCTTCCCCTCCTGCGCCACCGCACCGTGCCCGAAGTTGTACGCGGCGATGACCGCGTTGAGCAGGCAGGAATTCAGCTCGCTGGTGCACAGTGCCGGGTCGAGCCGGAAGTCGGACTCGAAGTACATGTCGCCGATGTACTTCGTCGCCCAGGCCAGGTAGGTGGCGCCGAGGTAGGCGTTGTCCTGGTAGGCGTCGATCTTGTAGCTCTTCTCGAACCGCTGGTTCATCCAGGTCGCGGTGTCCGGCATCACCTGCAACAGCCCGACGCCGCCGTCGCAGGCGTAGATGTTGGACTGCCAGCCGCTCTCCTGCCACGCGGTGGCCTTGAGCAGGGTGAGCGGGATCTTGATGTCCGGCGCCGAGACCGGCCAGTAGGTGCGGTTGGCCGCATCGGTCAGCGCCGCCTTCACCTCGGCCCGGGTCGCCTGGCTGCCCTTGTAGGTCGGCTTGCAGGAACTCGGCGCGGGCTTCGGCGGCGCCGGCGGAACCTCGGTCTCGGTGGGCGGCTTCGGCACCGGGCGTGGCTTCGGCGCCGCCCGGGTCGGCTTCTTCGTCGGCTTCGGCTTCGGGGTCGCGCTACGACTCGGCGCGGAACCCATCGATTCCACGGCGCTCACCGACGGGCTCGGCTCCCCGCTGACCTCGTCGGACGGGGCATCGGTCGGCCCGTCGGTGACGGCGACCGGCGCGGCCAGGCCCGATGGGCTCTCCCCCTTGGCGGCGCAGCCGACCAGCGCGCTCGCCAGCAGGAGCCCGGCGAGCACCGCGACGCCCAGCCGATCAGTGCGTCGCAGCATGCCTTTAACTCCCCCGTGTGATTGTCGCCGCACCCTAACAAGGTTCGACCGGGCGGCGGTGCCCCTGCGACGGCCGCCGGGGGGTCTGGTCCACCGGGGGCTGACCTTTGCCCACCGCCCGGTCCCGGGTCGCCCAGGCGACCATGAACACCACCGTCCAGAGCACCCCGAGCAGCACCGCCGCGGCCGTTCCGCTCGCCGTGTCCAAACCGAGGTAGAGCCGCGCGCCGCCGATCCCGAGCACCCCCGCCGCGGCGGCGGTCCAGGCGGCCACCGCCACCGGCCAGCGGGCGCTGCGCGACACCAGCCAGGCCAGGGTGCAGAAGCTTGCCGCGACCACGGCGTTCTGGGTCGAGAGCGGGGCCACCTCACCGCCGCCCGGGCCGGTCCCGTTCGGGCCGGTCAGCTCGGCCACCACGGCCAGCACCACCAGCGGCACGAACGCGCCGACTGTGCCGACCACGCTGAGCAGGTCCGCCCGCCAGGGTCGGTTGCGCCACGCCAGCACCGCCGCCACCAGCGCCACCAACAGGATCAGCACCGACCCGCGTACCACCGACACCACGACCAGCGTGACGTCGGCGGCGTCCGGGGTACGCCGAGCGGCGAACCACCCCGCGATGGCGCCGTCCAGCGCGGCCAGCCCACTGTTGCGGACCGCCACCGCGAGCAGACCGGCGATGGCGAGCCCGGCGGCGAACAGCAGCAGCAGCCCGGCGGCCAGATTGAGCAGCAGCGTCCAGGCCGGGCCGATCCGCATGGCCACCAGGAAGAACAGCACCCCGTAGCGGGCGGTGAGCCACCGCACCGGAGGCAGCGCGCCGGCCCGGGACAGCAGCGCGCGCACCGGGTCGGGGTTACGACCCAGCCACCGACCCACGAGCACCACGCCCACCAGGCCGGCCAGCAGCAGGACCGCCACCCCGGTGGCCCGGCCGAGCAGCCGGGAGACCGTGTCGTACGACTCACCGGCGAGGTGACCGAGCAGCACCGAACCGCCCACCCAGGTCACCACCCCGGCCAGGTTCCAGAGGGCGAACCGCCGGTACGGCATGCCGGCAGCACCGGCCAGCCGGGGCACCAGGGTCCGGGCGAAAGCCACCCATCGGGCGGCGAACACCCCCCGCCCACCGAGGCGGGCGAGCATGGCGTCGGCGCGGGCCCACCGCTGCGGCCCGACCCGGTGTCCCAGCCCGGCGCGCAGCCGGGGGCCGTACCGCCGTCCGGCGCGAAAGGCCAGCCCATCGCCGAGGACCGCCGCGACGATCATCGCGAACAACGCCGGCCCGAGCCGCAAGGTACCGTTGTAGGTGAGGAAGCCGACGAGCAGCAGGGTAGCCTCACCCGGCACGAGCAGGCCGAAGATCACCGCGGTCTCGCCCGCCACGATCAGCGCGGCGACCAGGTAGATCCACAGGGTGGGCAGACCCTGCACCCAGGTCAGCAGGTCGTGCACTCAGGCCCCCGGGACACGGGTGCCAGCATGCCAGCCGGGAGAACCACCGGCACAGCGGTTTCACCATAGATCAGGGGCACCTGGGGGTGACCCCGACGCAGCCTGCGCGAGCGCAGGCGGAAGGATAGAGGGTATGCAGCTTCGCACCGACCTCCGCAACGTCGCCATTATCGCTCACGTCGACCACGGCAAGACCACCCTGGTCGACGCCATGTTGCGGCAGGCCGGCGCGTACGGCGCACGCGGCGAGAACACCGAGCGGGTGATGGACTCCGGTGACCTGGAGCGGGAAAAGGGCATCACGATCCTGGCCAAGAACACCGGCGTGCGTTACCTGCCGGCGGACGGCTCCGACCCGGTCACCATCAACATCATCGACACCCCCGGCCACGCCGACTTCGGTGGCGAGGTGGAGCGCGGCCTGACCATGGTCGACGGTGTGGTGCTGCTCGTCGACGCCAGCGAGGGCCCGCTGCCGCAGACCCGCTTCGTGCTGCGCAAGGCGCTGCGGGCCCGGATGCCGATCATCCTGGTGATCAACAAGGTGGACCGTCCGGACGCCCGGATCAAGGAGGTCGTGGACGACACCTACGAGCTCTTCCTCGACCTGGACGCCGACGAGGAGCAGATCGACTTCCCGATCGTCTACGCCTGCGCCCGCGACGGCATCGCCTCGCTGACCCAGCCCGCCGACGGCTCGGTGCCCGACGACAGCACCTCCCTGGAGCCGCTGTTCCGCACCCTGCTGGACACCATCCCGGCACCCTCGTACGAGGACGGCGCGCCGTTGCAGGCCCACGTCACCAACCTGGACGCTTCGCCGTTCCTCGGCCGGCTGGCGCTGTGCCGGGTCCGCCAGGGCACCATCAACAAGGGTCAGACGGTGGCCTGGTGCCGCACCGACGGCAGCACCCAGCGGGTCCGCATCTCCGAGATGCTGATGACCGAGGGCCTGGAGCGCACGTCGGCCGAGACCGCCGGCCCGGGCGACATCATCGCCGTCGCCGGCATCCCGGAGATCATGATCGGTGAGACCCTCGCCGACGTCGAGAACCCGGTCGCGCTGCCGCTGATCACCGTCGACGAGCCGGCCATCTCGATGACCATCGGCACCAACACCTCGCCGCTGGTCGGCCGGGTCAAGGGCGCCAAGGTCACCGCCCGCATGGTCAAGGACCGGCTCGACAAGGAGCTGATCGGCAACGTCTCGCTGCGGGTCCTGCCGACCGAGCGGCCGGACGCCTGGGAGGTGCAGGGCCGCGGCGAGCTGGCGCTGGCCATCCTGGTCGAGCAGATGCGCCGGGAGAGCTACGAGCTGACCGTTGGCAAGCCGCAGGTGGTCACCCGGGTGATCGACGGCAAGACCTGCGAGCCGGTCGAGCGGCTGACCATCGACTCCCCGGAGGAATACCTGGGCGCGATCACCCAGCTCCTCGCCACCCGCAAGGGCCGGATGGAGCAGCTGGTCAACCACGGCACCGGCTGGATCCGGATGGAGTGGCTGGTGCCGGCGCGCGGCCTGATCGGCTTCCGCACCGAGTTCCTCACCGACACCCGGGGCACCGGCATCCTGCACCACGTCTTCGAGTCGTACGAGCCGTGGTTCGGTGAGCTGCGCACCCGTAACAACGGCTCACTGGTCGCTGACCGGGCCGGCGCGGTCACCGCCTTCGCGATGACCAACCTGCAGGAGCGCGGTCAGCTCTTCGTCGAGCCGACCACCGAGGTGTACGAGGGCATGATCGTCGGGGAGAACTCCCGCTCCGACGACATGGACGTCAACATCACCAAGGAGAAGAAGCTCACCAACATGCGGCAGTCGACCTCCGACGAGACCGAGAAGCTGGTCCCGCCGCGCAAGCTCACCCTGGAGCAGGCGCTGGAGTTCTGCCGCGAGGACGAGTGCGTCGAGGTCACCCCGGCCACGGTGCGCATCCGCAAGGTGGTGCTCGACCAGCAGCTGCGGGGCCGGGCCACCGCCCGCCGCAAGCACGCCGGCTGATCTCACCCGCACCCGACACCGGGCGCGTCGGCCGCTTGCGGCCGGCGCGCCCGTCGTCTTCCCCCCGACGGGTACGCGAGCCCGCCCGCACGTGATCCGCTACGGTCACCGGCATGACCTGGGATGATCTCGACGCCCACCTGGACCGGGTGCCCGGCACCGTCTCCGCGTACGTGGGACGGCTTAACGCCCCGCCGACCTGGACCCGCCACGCGGACGCCGGCCACTACGCCGCGAGCACCATGAAGGTGGCGGTGCTCGCCGCCCTGCACCGCGCCGCCGAGGCCGGCCCCCTGGACCTGGACGCCCCGGTCCCGGTCGTCAACGACTTCGACTCCGCGAAGCCCGGCGCACCCCGCTTCGCCAACGCACAGCCCTATGACAACGACGACGCGGTCTGGGACCGCATCGGCGGCACCGCGTCGCTGCGCTGGCTGGCCGACCGGATGATCGTGCGCTCCAGCAACCTCGCCACCAACCTCGTCCTCGGCCACGTCGGGCTGCCCGCGGTCGCCGAGGTCTGGGCGCTCGCCGGTGCCCGCAACAGCGTCACGGGCCGCGGCATCGAGGACTTCGCCGCCCGCGAGGCCGGCATCACCAACACGGTCACCGCCGCCGACCTGGCCGCCCTGCTCGGCGCCCTGGCCACCGGGGCTGACACCCCCGGCCCACTCGCCTCACCGGCCGCCTGCACCACGATGCTGGACATTCTGCTCGCCCAGGAACACCGCGAGGACCTCGCCGCCGGCCTGCCCGCGGGCACCCGCATCGCGCACAAGAACGGTTGGGTCCGCGGCGTCCGCCACGGCGCCGGCGTGGTGCTGCCCGACGACGCCCCGCCGTACCTCATCGCCGTCTGCACCACCACCGACCTGGCCGGGGGCGACGACCAGATCGAGGACGACGCCTGCCTGCTGCTCGCGCACATCTCGGCGCAGGTCTGGGCCGCCCGCCACCAGCTCTGACCCCCGACACCCTCGGCGGCGAGGCCGGCGCCGCCGACTGCGGCTAGGCTGCTGGCACCCCCACCCCGGAGCCGCAGATGCCCCGCAGTCGCACCGTGCTGATCGCCTTCCTCGTCGTGACGGCGGCAAACCTGCTGGCCAACGCCACCGGCGGCGGCCTGGCCTTCCTGCTCACCAAGCCGCTGCTGATGCCGCTGCTGGCCGCGTACCTGTGGCGGGTCAGCACCGAACGCGCGGCCCGACCCGACCGCCTGCTACTCGCCGCGCTGGCCTTCGCCACCGGCGGCGACGTCGCCCTCATGATCGACGGCACCGGCTGGTTCCTCGCCGGCATGGCCTGCTTCCTCGGCACGCACCTCTGCTACCTCGCGGCCTTCACCCGGCACGGCGCCGCGACCGCGCTGCGCCGTGCGCCGCTGGTCGCCGTCCCCCTGGGGTACGCGGTGCTGACCGTCGTCGCCCTGACCTGGATGTGGACCGGGCTCACCGACGCCGGTCTGGCCGTGCCGGTGGCCGGCTACGCGCTCGCGTTGGCCGCCATGGCCAGTACCGCCTCCACCCAGGGCTGGCGCGTCGGTCTCGGCGCCGCGCTGTTCCTCGGCTCCGACCTGCTGATCGCCGCCGGGGTGGCCGAGGTGGCCCAACCACCCGGCGCACCGGTGCTGGTCATGGCGACCTACGCCGCCGGCCAGGCACTGATCGTCACCGGCCGCGCCGCCCGCACCGGCACACCCACTTACGCGCCGGTCACTCCAGCAACTGCGCCCGCAACGCCCTGAGGTCGGAGTCGGTGAGCCCCAGCCCGTCGCGCAGGTACGCGTCGAACGAGCCGTGCACCCGACGCACCTCGGCGTAAGCGGCGTCGAGATACTCGGCGCGGACCTCCAGCACCGGCAACACCGCGTCGACGTCCAGCTCGGGATTCCGTCGGCGCATCGCCTCGACGATCACCGCCCGCAGACTGTCGGTCAGCTCGTTGTTGCGCAGGTAGTCGGCGCGAATGGCCGCCTCGTCCACCCCGAGCGCCGTCAACAGGATGACGGTCAGCCAACCGGTGCGGTCCTTGCCGGCGGAGCAGTGGTAGAGCAGCGGCAGATTCTCCGGCCGGGCCGCGAGCCGCACCGCCTCGGCGAAACCGACCCGCGCCGACTCACCGGTGACGAACCAGCGGTAGATCGCCGCCATCGCCCCCGCCGTGCCCTGCCGGGCCAGCTCCGCGTACGCGTTCAGGTCGTGACCGAGCAGCACCGCCGAGACGTACGTGAAGACCGGGTGCTCCGCGTCGTGCACCGGCAGGCGCACCACCCGTGGCTCACCGGCGAACCGGTCCTCCGGAGCGACAGCGATCTCCGAGGCGTCGCGCAGATCCACCACGCACGCCGGCCCCAGCTTCGCCAGCACCGGTAGGTCCTCGTCGGTCAGCCGACCCAGCGCCGGAGTACGGATCAACTGCCCGACGCGGACCCGCCGCCCGCCCGCGCCGACGAGCCCACCCAGGTCACGCGCGTTCGGTGCACCCACCAGCTCCCAGCCCTGCCCGGTCATCCGGTCTCCCCTCCCACCGTGAACCTCCGTATAGGGTGCCCTACATGACGATCTCGGCGGTACGCACCCACCGGGTTTCCGCCCCCTTACACACCCCGTTCGTCACCGCGCTGCGCCGTACCACCACAGTGGACACCCTGGTCGTCGAACTCGTCGACAGCGACGGCCGGTCCGGCTTCGGCGAGGCGCCCCAGGTCTGGCAGGTCACCGGCGCGTCGGTCGCCGGGGCGCAGGCGTGCGTCCGCGAGTTGCTCGGCCCACGGCTGATCGGCCGTGACCCGGACGACCTGGTGACCCGTTGCGCCGAGGTGCAGCGCGCGGTGGTCGGCAACGAGGCCGCGAAGGCGGCGGTGGACGTCGCCCTGCACGACCTCGCGGCGCGGCGGCTGGGCGTACCCCTGGTGCGGTTGCTCGGGGGCACCACGCTGCGGGTCCCGACGGACGTCACGCTGGCGGCGGGCGACGCGGTGGACCTCGCGACCGCGGCACGGCAGCGGCAGGCCGACGGCTTCGGCGTGCTCAAGTTGAAGGTCGGCACCGACGCGGCCGGTGACCTGGACCGGGTGCGCGCGGTACGGGCGGCCGTGGGCCCGGGCACCCGGATCCGGCTGGACGCCAACCAGGGCTGGACGCCCCGGGAGGCGGTCCGGGTGATTCGCGGCATCGAGGACGCCGGGCTCGACGTGGAGTTGGTCGAGCAGCCGGTGGCCCGCTGGGACCTGGACGGGCTGGCCTGGGTCAGCGACCGGGTCTCCGTGCCGATCCTGGCCGACGAGGCGGTTTTCGGGGTCCGTGACCTGGTGGAGGTAATCCGCCGCCGCGCCGCCGACCTGGTCAACGTCAAGCTGGCCAAGTGCGGTGGGCTGCATCCAGCCCGTACCCTCCTCGACCTGGCCACCGCGCACGGGCTCGGCACTGTGGTCGGCTCGATGATGGAGAGCCAGGTCGGCATCGGGGCGGCGGCGAGCCTGGTCGCCGCGTACGGCACCACAGCGGTCGCCGACCTGGACGCCGCCTGGTGGCTGGCGTGGTCACCGGTGCAGGGCGGCATCCGCTACGACGGGGCTACCGTGGTGCTGCCGGACGCCCCTGGCCTGGGCATTTCCGGCCTCGCTGAAGCAAAAGTGCAGGCTCGTGGTTGATGACCGTCGGTTTCTTTCATAGGGTTCCCCTGGACAGCCGACACGATCTGGGGGTTGACGTGGAGCTGCAACCGGGCCGCGAGGCCGTCGTCCGGGTCGCCGTGGCGACGCTGTGGACCTCCCCCGAGGCAGTCCGCCCGGTCGACCGTCCGGCGCTGACCGCCGGCGTCGACATCCCGACCTGGGTCTCCGGAATGGACACCGACCAGCAGGTCGGCGACTGCGTGCTGACCCAACTCCTGCTCGGCGAGCGGGTCCTCGTCAGCGAGCTGCGCCCGGACGGCTGGGCCCGGGTCGTCGCCGTCGAACAACCAGCCGCCAAGCTGGACCCCCGCGGTTACCCGGGCTGGCTCCCCGCCGAGCAGTTGGCCGTTCTCGACCCGGCCCACACCAGCACCGACCACCCACTGGTGGTGGACGCCACGTTCACCGGGCTGCACGCCGCCCCGAACGGGCCGCTGGTGCTGCCCGGCGTCGTCGTCGGCACCCGGCTCGTCCCGGCCGGCCCCTCGCTCGACGACTGGCAGCCGGTGCACGTCCCCGGCCGGGCCACCCCGCTCTGGTTGCCCGACCGCCACCTGGTCCCGTCCGACGCCGCGTCGCCGACCGCCGCGCAGGCGCTCGCGGTGGCACAGCGCCTGCTGGACGTGGTCTACATCTGGGGCGGTCTCTCCGCGCACGGCATCGACTGCTCGGGGCTGGTGCATCTGGCCTGGCGTCGGTTCGGGGTGCTGCTGCCCCGCGACGCCGACGACCAGGCCGTGGCCACCACCCCGCTGTCGTTGGGCGCGGAACGCCCTGGCGATCTCTACTTCTTCGCCCGACCCGGCCGCAAGATCCACCACATCGGCATCGTCACCGCCACCCCCGGCGACGGCGGCCAGCGCCGGATGCTGCACGCCTGCTACCGGCGGCGACGGGTCATCGAGGAGGAACTGCCGGCCGACCGGACCGCCACGCTGGTGGGCGCGCACCGGGTCTAGGGCGTGTTTCGGAAGTGTCGGTCGGCGTAGGCCGGCCAGCACCTCCGAAACACGCCCTTCACCGGCCGGGCGCGTGTCCGCACCCGGCCGGTGACCGGTCAGTGTCGGGCGTCGGCCAACTCGCGGCGCCGGTCCCGGGAGGACTTGATCAGGCTGGCGGCGGTGGCGATGCCCAGGGTGCCGATGATGACCAGCAGCGACAGCCAGATCGGGATGTGCGGCGCCCAGCCGACGTGCTCGCCACCGTTGATGAACGGCAGGTTGTTGTCGGCCAGTGCCTCCAGCACCAGCTTGACCCCGATGAAGCCGAGCACGACGGCCAGGCCGTAGCTCAGGTAGATCAGCCGGTCGAGCAGGCCACCGAGCAGGAAGTAGAGCTGCCGAAGGCCCATCAGCGCGAAGACGTTCGCGGTGAAGACCAGGTACGGCTCCTGGGTGATGCCGAAGATCGCCGGGATCGAGTCCAACGCGAAGATCAGGTCGGTGGTGCCGATCGCGATCATCACGATCAGCATCGGCGTGAACAGCCGCTTGCCGGCCACGTGGGTGGTCAGCTTCGCGCCGTCGTAGTCCTTCGAAATCGGCAGCGCCTTGCGGCTCCACCGGATCAGCAGGTTCTCGGAGAACTCGTCCTCGTCCGGCTCACCCTGCCGGGCCAGGTTCACCGCGGTGTAGATCAGGAAGGCGCCGAAGATGTAGAAGACCCAGGAGAACTGCGTGATCAGTGCCGCACCGGCGGCGATGAACCCGCCGCGCATCACCAGCGCCAGCACGATGCCGACGAGCAGCACCTTCTGCTGGTACTGCCGAGGCACCCCGAAGCGGGCCATGATGATCACGAAGACGAAGAGGTTGTCCACCGAGAGGCTGTACTCGGTGAGCCAGCCGGTGTAGAACTGGCCGGCCGCGCTGGCCCCGGAGGTCAGCCAGACACCCGCACCGAAGAGCAGGGCGAGACCGACGTAGAAGCCGACCCAGAGGCTCGACTCCCGCACACTCGGCTCGTGCGGGCGCCGACCGATGATCAACAGGTCGACGAGCAGGACCGCAGTCAGTGCGACAAGCGTTCCCGCCCACACCAATCCGGACACGTCCAACGTTCATTCCTCCGGCAGACACGCGGCGTCGGGCACACCGTACGCCCCTGCGGGAGCCGGCGTGCCGCTGTCGCTCACTCTGGTGACTGTCGGAGGTCTCTTCCGCCGTCGCCCCGGTGAGGGGCGGCGACCTACGGGGCCGGGTCGGGACACCGTGGTTCCGGCGATCGACCGTGCTGACGACTCCGTTGCGGGGGAATACTCCCCTCCTCGCTGACCATTGTTGCCCACCACGCCCCGTGATCACACCCCGGGCACCCGGTGGCGCCGGACACCCGCTCGACGCGTCACACCGCCTATGGCTTCCTAGGAGGCTAGTGCACGTCGGGTGCGGCGATCGGCTCGCCGAGCGACCATCCGGCGGCGAGCAGGTCGTCGCAGGCCCGTACCGCCCGGGCCAACCGATCGGCGTGCGACCCGGTCAGCTCCACCACCGGCACCCCGCACCCGGCCAGCTCGGCCCGGAACCGCTCGGTCATCCAGGCCCTCAAGTGCTCACCGTCGCGCAGCCCGTCATCCGTGAACGGCACCCCCCGGTGATCCGTCAACAGATACAGCGCCGGCCGACGCGCCGCCGCCCGCACCTCCTCCGACGCGCTGCCCAGGTAGCGCTCCTCCCACACCGCCGTCGCCCGCGCGTCGGTGTCGCAGACCAGCAGTGGCCCGCTCGTCCGGGCCGCCGCGTCCTCGGCCGCCTGCTGCTCGCGGACCACCGCGCGGAAGTCGTCCCGGTCCCAGACCACGTCGAACACGGTCGCCTCCGGCGTTCGTTCCCGCAACCGGGCCAGCTTGCGAGCGGTCAACTCCCGGCCGTACTCCGGCACCCAGGACGTGCCGTAATGCTCGGCGAGCGCCGCCGCCATCGTCGTGGTCCCGGTCGACTCGGCCCCGACCACCACCACCCGCCGGACGAACCACGCCCGCACCGGCGGGCTCAGCCACCGCCAGTGACCCGCCGGGTCCGCGCGCACGGCCGTCCCGGACACCGGCACGGTCCGCCGATCCGGATCCACCGACACGGGTACGGCGTGGAAGCGGCGCGCCAGCTCGGCGCCGTACGCCTCGGAGGAGAAGACCGCGTCCACCGAATCCGACCCGACCGCCTCCCGGAACACCGCGCAGTGCGCGTCCCAGACGGCCGGATCGGCGTAGTCCACCGGGTGGTCGTCGTACCGGCCGACGACACGGACCCACGGCGTGTCCGCGTGCACCTCCCGCAGCCAGTTGAGGCGCAGCGGAAGCGCAATGGACTCCCGACGCGAGGGCGCCACGACGACGGTCACCTCGGCGCAGCGGGCGGCGGCGGCCCGGATCAGCGCGTGGTGCCCGGCGTGCGGTGGATAGAACTTGCCCACCACCATTCCGTGCCCGAACTCCGCGGCGGCCGAGCGCGCCGGCACGCGTGGCGCTGGCGCACGGCCGGGTGTCTCGGCGTTCACGCGGTGGCCGGGGCCGGGCCGGGCGGGACCGCGCTCGGCCGGTCGGCCCGACGCAGGTCGGCCCGCCAGGCGCGCAACCCGAGTACGCACAGGGCGAGGAAGACCAGGTAGAGGACGGCCGTCAGGTGCAGCCCCTTGTACGCGTACAACGGGATGTAGATCAGGTCGGCGGCGATCCAGAGCCACCAACTCTCCACCCGCTTGCGGGTCTGCCCGTACGTGGCCAGCAGAGACAGCGCCGTGGTCAACGCGTCCGGCAGCGGGACGGTCGAGTCGGTGCCCCGGTCCAGCAGCACCCAGAGCGCCCCGGTGAGCAGCAGCCCGACGGCAGTCAGCCCCAGCCACTCCCGCCGCCCCGTCCGGCTCACCGTGAGCCGGGTGCGCCGCTCGCCCCCGAACAGCCAGTGCCACCAGCCGTAGCAGCCGAGCGCGACGTAGACGACCTGAAGCCCGGCATCGGCGTACAGCCCGGCGGTCCAGAACAGCACCATGAGCAGCAGCACGTTGGCGATGCCGATCGGCCAGTTGGCGATCTTCTGCCGGGCCACCAACCACACGTTGAGCACACCGGTCGCGAACCCCAGCAGCTCCGCCCAGGTGGTGCCCGTACCGGCCACCCGAAACGCGGTGCCGGTGAGCCAGTCGATGATCACGAGGCCACCCTAGGGTCTGTGTCAAAGTCCTCGGTCGAGCCGAGGCGGAGTCCAGGCGGCGGTCCGGCAAGGCGGATATTCGTCCGGATACCGGTGTTGTATCCGGACGAATATCCAACGCGGCCGGTCGTCGCCTGGGCCCGCCGCAGGCCGGCCAGGGGCTTCGAGACAGACCCTTGGTGCGTCGGCGACGTCGGAACAGACCCCGCGACACCGACTGCCCCGATCGCCGTGGGAGGCTGTCCGACATGGTGCTTGAGGTCGCGCTGATCGACGTACTACCTGGACACGAGGACGCGTTCGCCGCCGCGTACGCCGAGGGTCACCCGGTGCTCGCCGGGGCGACCGGCTGCCGATCCGTGCGGATGACCCGAGGAATCGAGTCACCGACCCGCTTCGTGCTGCTCGTGGAATGGGACTCGGTCGAGGCGCACGAGAAGAACTTCCGGGCCACCGAACGGTTCGACAAGTGGCGGGCGCTGATCGGGCCGCACTTCGCGGGACCGCCAGTGGTCGAACACTTCCTCGACGTACCGGCCTGAGCCGGGCTGTCGTACCCCACGGTTATCGTGCCGGGCGCACGCGCCGGCCGCCGGTCCCGACGGACTCGGGGGCGCCGGGCCCGGTGGCCGCGCGGCGCGTCACCGTCGACACCCCTGAGCCGTTACTCGCCGACGCGGCGGGCCAGCAGGGTGACCGTCTCCTCCGGTGACAGCGCCGCGGCCAGCAGCGCCGCGGTCATCCGCTCGTAGCGGTCGACGTCGAGCACGGTGGCCAACCGGACGTCGGTGGTCAACGCCTCGAGCATCACGGTGCGCGGGTCCGCCGGGTCGGGAAAGGCGTAGCAGGAATACGGTGTGAGTGGATGCAGCCCGCCACCGGCCGCCCCGCGTGGCAACAGCCGCACCGTGACGTGGGACAGGCCGGTCACGGCGACCAGATGACGTAGCTGTTCACGCCAGACCGCCACCGGCAGGTCACCCGGGTCGCAGGCGGCCTCGGCGAGCACCGCCGTGTAGCGCGGCGGGTAGGCCCGCCGCAGCACCTCCTGCCGCAGGGCCCGGGCGCGCACCTCGGCCTCCACATCGACTTCCGGCGTGAGCTGGGCGCCGGCCGAGACCAACACCCGGGCGTACGCGGGCGTCTGGAGCAGCCCCGGCACCACCGACGGCTGGTACTCGACGATGTCGGCGGCGCCCGCCTCCAACTCGGCGTAGGTGCGCTGCCGTTCGCTCATCTCGCCCAGCGTCTTCCACCAGCCTCGGCTGGTCGCCGCGTCCCGGGCGATGACGATCAGCGCCTCCCGGGCGGGCGTGGGCACCTTGTAGACATCCAGCAGATCGAGCACGTCGGCGAGGTCCGGACGACTCTGACCCAGCTCGATGCGGGACAGCTTCGACGTCGAGGCCCAGCCCAGCCGGTCGCAGACCTGCTCCAGGGTCAGCGACTCGCGCCGACGGAGTTGGCGCAGCTCTGCGCCGAGACGTGCACGTCGAATGACAGGACTTGTTGGCAGCGGCATCCCGGCCTCCCCACCGAGGGAGACTACGCAGGACGATCACCCAGTGCAATAGCTCGCTCGCGCACCGCAATCAGGGCATTCGGCGCCGTGGACCGGCCGGGCTGGCCCATACACACCGTTCCCGCAGCTCAGTAGCGGTCAACGGCGGCGAAGACTGGTCTCGGCGGGCCGCGAGTCCCCGGTCGGCGAGGCCGGGCTCAGGGTCGGTAGGTGCCGAAGGACCAGACGTTGCCGGCCAGATCGCGGGCGGCGTAGTCACGGGAGCCGTAGTCGGTGTCGAACGGCTCGCGGATGATCTCGGCGCCGGCCGCGCGGGCCTGGGCGCAGTGCGCGTCGACGTCCGGCGCGGCCACGTAGACCGACCAGTCGTCGTCGGCCGGCCGGGGCGCGGCGTCGGCCCGACCACCCAACATGATCATGCCGGTGTCGAGGACCAGTTCGGCGTGCGCGACAGTGCCGTCCGGCGCCTCGTGCACGGCATGCGCCCGGAAACCGAAGGCGGCGACGAGCCAGTCGATCGCGGCGCGGGGATCGGGATAACGGAAGATCGGATAGATGGTTCGCATGACCCGATTCTGCGGCCGGCGACGCGGATCCGGATTGGACGAATGTGACCTCGGCGGATCGCCGACCCGGCTGCGGGTCAGCCGGCCGTCGTCACCGGCCGGCGAGCAGCGCGGCCGGCGTGCCCCCCGCGAACTGGTGGAAGTCCCGGATCAGGTGGGACTGGTCGTAGTAGCCGCAGCCCGCCGCCAGGGCGGCCCAGTCGACTCCCCGCCCGTCCACCCCGACCTGCGTCGACGCGGCGGAAGCCTGCTGAAAACGCAGCAGCCGGGCGGCCATCTTGGGCGGCAGCCCGACCTCCTGCCGGAACCGGGACGCGAGGTGCCGCCGGCTCCAGCCCAGCTCGTCGGCGAGCGCACCGACGCTCCCCCGCCCGCCGCTGGTGGCAAGCCATCGCCACGCCCAGTCGAGCCGCGGGTCCACCGGCGGGGACGCCGCCAGCCGGGCGGCGAGCACCCGGTCGAGCAGGGCGAACCGCTCCGGCCAGCCGGGGGCCTCGGCGAGCCGGCCGCGCAGCCGATCCAGCCAACGGCCCGGGAGTTGCCCGATGCCGACGGCCCGATTTGTCAGCTCGCTCAGCGGCAGACCGAGGAGCCGGCGGGCGGTCAGGGGGGCGAGCAGCAACTCGACGCCCTCCCCCACACCCACAGTGCGCGTGGTGCACCAACTGTCGAAGGTGCCGGCCACGAACGAGTCGACAGCGGTGACACCGCGCTGCGCGCTGCGCGGGTCGGTCACGTCCAGCGGAGCGCCCCAGCCCAGGATCAGCACCACGAAGACGCCCGCCGACTCCCGGCGGACCAGTGGCACGTCCGCCCGTTCCCGGTAGCCCACGTACCTGTCGACGAACGGACGCAGGCTGGCGTCGGGCAGCCCGAGGACCATCTCGCCGATCGGCGCCACCGCCGTCAACCGTGCCCGCCCTTCGCGTGCCCCGGTCGGCCGGGCCCGAGTGGTGCGCTGGGCGGGGCCGACCGGGCGGCCGTCACTTCACGCCGGCGGCGTCCATGCCGCGCAGCTCCTTCTTCAGGTCGGAGACCTCATCGCGGATCCGGGCCGCCAACTCGAACTGAAGCTCGCGGGCGGCGGCCAACATCTGGTCGTTGAGCTCCTGGATGAGCTGGGCGAGGTCGGCGCGGGCCATCCCCTCCCGTGAGGTGGTGGTCGCGCCGGACCGGCTCCGGCTGCGGGTCTCCTTGACCGGCGCCTTGCCTCGGGAAAGCTGACGCACCGCGCCGCCGACCCGGGAGTTCTCGGTGTCCTCCGCCTCGCGGTAGATGTCGTCCAGGATGTCGTGGATCTTCTTACGCAGTGGCTCCGGGCTGATGCCGTGCGCCTCGTTGTGCGCGATCTGCTTGGCCCGACGCCGATCGGTCTCGTCGATCGCCGCCGCCATCGACGGGGTGATCTTGTCGGCGTACATGTGCACCTGACCGGAGACGTTACGAGCGGCCCGCCCGATGGTCTGGATCAGCGACCGGCCGCTGCGAAGGAAGCCCTCCTTGTCGGCGTCGAGAATCGCCACCAGCGACACCTCGGGCAGGTCCAGGCCTTCGCGGAGCAGGTTGATGCCGACGAGCACGTCGTAGTCGCCCTTGCGCAGCTCGCGCAGCAGCTCCACCCGGCGCAACGTGTCGACCTCCGAGTGCAGGTAGCGCACCCGGATGCCGTTCTCCAGGAGGTAGTCGGACAGGTCCTCGGCCATCTTCTTGGTCAGCGTGGTGACCAGCACCCGCTCGTCCCGGTCGGTCCGCAGCTTGATCTCGTGCATCAGGTCGTCGATCTGACCCTTGGTCGGCTTGATCACGACCTCCGGGTCGACCAGACCGGTGGGTCGGATCACCTGCTCGACGAACTCGCCCTGGGCCTGCTCCATCTCCCAGGTGCCGGGGGTCGCGGAGAGGTAGACCATCTGGCCGACCCGCTCCAGGAACTCGTCGAAGCGCAGCGGCCGGTTGTCGGCCGCGCTGGGCAGCCGGAAGCCGTGGTCGATGAGCATCCGCTTGCGGGACGCGTCGCCCTCGTACATGCCGCCGATCTGCGGGATGGTCACGTGCGACTCGTCGACCACGGTGAGGAAGTCGTCGGGGAAGTAGTCGAGCAGGGCGTGCGGCGGGCTGCCGGGCAGCCGCCCGTCCATGTGCATCGAGTAGTTCTCGATGCCGGAGCAGAAGCCCACCTGCCGCATCATCTCGATGTCGTAGGTGGTGCGCATCCGCAGCCGCTGCGCCTCCAGCAGCTTGCCCTGCCGCTCCAGCTCGGCGAGGCGCTCGGCCAGCTCCACCTCGATGTCGCGGATCGCCCGTTCCATCCGCTCCGGACCGGCCGCGTAGTGGGTGGCCGGGAAGATCACCAGCTGGTCGACCTCGCGGACCACGTCACCGGTCAACGGGTTGAGGTAGTAGAGCTTCTCCACCTCGTCACCGAACAGCTCGATCCGGATCGCCAGCTCCTCGTACGCCGGGATGATCTCCAGCGTGTCGCCGCGGACCCGGAAGGTGCCCCGCTGGAAGGCCATGTCGTTGCGGGTGTACTGGATGTCGACCAGCCGGCGCAGCAACTGGTCGCGGTCGAGCTCCTGCCCGATCTGCACCTTCACTGCCCGGTTGAGGTACTCCTCCGGAGTGCCCAGGCCGTAGATCGCCGAGACGGTCGCCACCACGATCACGTCGCGGCGGGTGAGCAGCGACATCGTCGCCGAGTGCCGCAGCCGCTCCACCTCCTCGTTGATCGAGGAATCCTTCTCGATGTAGGTGTCGGTCTGCGGGATGTAGGCCTCGGGCTGGTAGTAGTCGTAGTACGAGACGAAGTATTCGACCGCGTTGTGCGGCAGCAGCTCGCTGAACTCCTTGGCCAGCTGCGCGCAGAGCGTCTTGTTCGGGGCGAGCACCAGGGTGGGGCGTTGCAGCCGCTCGATCAGCCACGCCGTGGTGGCGCTCTTGCCGGTGCCGGTCGCGCCGAGCAGAACGGTGTTGCGGTCGCCGCGCCGAACCCGGCGCTCAAGATCATCGATGGCCGCCGGTTGATCGCCGGCCGGCTGAAACTCACTGACGACCTGGAAGCGGCTGTCCAGCCGGGGAATGTCGAGCGCCATGCCGTCAACGGTACGCCGGAGGTCCGACAGGAACGGCCGTCACGCCAGGTACGTGATCGGCTTCAATATTCCCATTGTGTGGCCCATGTCACCGGGACTACCCTCTTCATGTAGGCCGCTCGCGGCGGCCGACCGGGCCGGTGGCCAGGCCAACATCACGGCCGGTCACCCCCGGCACTGCGGTCGCAGCACCCGGCTCGTCCGGCGTGCGCACCCGTGTGGTCGCGCTCGAGGCGCAGACCGGCCGCCGCGAGCGCCCCTGCTCGTCACCCCGGTGCCTCCCCGCCCGTTTCATCTCCGTGGACACCTCTCCGACCCCGGCGCCCGACACCGCCCCCACCGCCACCCCCCGGCCGGACGACCCGAGCACCGGGCGGCACCGCACCGGCCCGGCCGGCAGCGCCTCGGCGGCCATCCGGACCACCAGCGACACCGGAGGTAGGCCCACGGCCGGCCGGACCAGCGGCGGCGCGCGCCGAGCCACCGCCGGCCGCAAGACCGACGGCACGCGCCGGGCCGCCGCCGAGCGGAGCCACGAGACCACCCGCCGCGACGACACCCCGGACACCGCCGAGGCTGCCGACACGACCGGCCCGCCCTCGGCCGGCCGTCGTCGGCGTACGGTGCTGCTGCTGCTCGGTTTGACGGCCGTGACGTCCGCGACGGCCTTGGTGCTCGGGCTGTTGAGCTGGGCGCCCGACCCGCCCGAGCCGGCCCGGCCGCTGACCCTGGCGGAGGGCGAGCGGCTGGCCGCCATACGGGTCACCAACCTGCGGGACCTGCGCGCCGGCGTACGGGTCACGGCCGGCACCGGCGCAGCCCGCATCGAACTGGTGGGCTGGGTGGACTGGTCCCGGTCGCTGCTCTACCTCGACGTGGGCGGGCCGGGCGCGGGTGCCGAACGCGGACTGTTGCAGAAGAGCGGTCCGGTGCTGGTGATCCGGCCCGATCCGGCGGCGGTGCCCACCCCCGCGGCCCCACCGCTGATGCCCCCGGCGGACCGGTGGCGGCTGCACCGACTGGCACCCGGGGCACACCTCGCACCGGTGCTCGACCTGCTTCTCGATCTCGCCGCCGACCGCCCGGACACCACGACCAGGACGGCACCGTCCGACGGAGCGCGCTGGATCGCCCGGGAGACCGTGCCGGCCGGCCCACTGGACGTCATACAGGCGCCACTGCCCGCCAGCGCGCCAGCCGCCAGCACTGTCATCGGCACCCCCAGCGCCGCGACGCCCGCCCCGGACGGACAGACCCGGTACTGGCTCGATCAGGACGCCCGGCTGCACAAACTGGTGACCCGGCTGCCCGGCGCCGGCCCGGTCACGATGATCTTCAACCGCGCGGACCGACCGACACTACGACCGGTGGACGCACTCGGCGGCCGCCCCGGTCTGCCCCGCGCGCTGACCGACGCCGAGCAGCGTCGCCTCGACCGGCTGCCGACCCGGCTCCGCGCCCAGGGCGGTGCCACGGTGACGCTGACCGCGCCGATGGGCACGGACACGAACCTGCGGGGCGCCGGCTGGCTGAGCTGGACCGCGCGTACCGCGTACCTCGCGGTCGCCGACCTGGGCGTACCGGATCGCCGGACCCTGCTGCGACGCGACGCCGCCGGTCTGGCCCGGGCGGACCTGCCAGCGGTCAACGCCGGCGGCGGCACCGCGGAGGCGCCGGCCCGGCCGCCGCTGCCGCCCCCGGCCGGAGCCTGGCGGGTCTCCCGGCCCGGCCGGGACGACCTGAGCGTGCTGGTCGACGCCGCAATCGCCGCCGGGTCGGTCGGGCAGCGCGGCGCGGCCGTGCGGGTACGCGAGGACTTCACCGCCGGACGGACCGTGGACGTCATCGAGTCGGGTCCCGCCGACGCACGGCTGCGGTACTGGCTCGACCGGGACGGGTCGCTCCGCCGGCTCGAATTGCAGACCGACGCCGGCGCGTGGGCGCACCTGGATCTCCAGCCCGCCGTCGTGCCCCGACTGGCCGCCAACCCTCGGCCGGCAGCCCCTCGACCGTCGGCCCCTCGACCTTCAGCCCCTCGGCCCGGTGCCCGCTGACCGGCACCCTCAGGGGCGCCAGCCGGTCTGCGCGGCCCACTGCTCTGCCCGTAGGTACTCTTCGTCGAACCACGGGTTCCGGGCCGTGCCGGAATCGCCGGCCTCCGGCGCCGCGTCGACCAGGTCCCGCTTGAACATCAGGTAGGCAGCCCGCTGATCCGGGTCGGCACGCAGGTGGTCGCGCATCAGCAGCGCGTACCGCCAACCCGGCGAATCCGTCAGCCGCACGTGCAGACGAACCGGGCGAGCCGGGTCCGCGCTGCCGTGCAGCCGCTTCTCCCACCGGCCCCGGCCGGCCGGACGCGGGTCGTCCCACCACTGCCCCGGCACCCGCGGGAACCCGGCGCTCGCCAGCCGATCGGCCAACGGCCCGTCGGCGTCGGCGAGGCTGGCGACCGCCACCTGCACGTCGATGACGTTCTGGGCGGCCAGGCCGGGCACCGCCGTCGAACCGATGTGATCGATCCGTAGGGCATCCGAGCCGAGCGCGTGCTGGATCCGGGCGGCCAGCCGCGCGTACTGCTCCGGCCACCTCGCGTCGGCCCCGGCCAGCTCGACCGCGTCCGGCGGAACCACCCGCCGCTGGCGCAGATTGTCCTCGTAGGGCACCAACCGCTGCTTCCAGAGCCGGTCGACGGCGTCGTGCAGCGCCGTCAGACTCCCGTCGTTGGTCAGCACCACGTCCGCCGCCGCCCGGCGTCGGGCGTCGTCGGCCTGGGCGGCGATCCTCCGCTCGGCCTCCGCGCGACCCATTCCCCGGTCGCGTCCCAGCCGCTCCAGTCGGGTCGACACGGCCGTCTGCACCACGACCACCAGGTGGTACGTCGGCGCGAGACCCACCTCGACCAGCAGCGGTACGTCGTTGACGACTATCGCGTCGGGTGCCGCCGCAGCGGCCAGCTCCGCGGTGCGGGCCCGGACCCGGGGGTGGGTGATCGCCTCCAGTCGACGGCGGGCGGTCTCGTCGGCGAACACCACAGCTCCCAGTGCGGCACGGTCCAGTGCGCCGTCGGCGTCCAGCACCGCGTCGGAGAATGCGGCGACGATCTCGGCCAGCCCGTCCGTACCCGGCGCCACCACCTCCCGGGCCACCCGGTCGGCGTCAATGAGCACCGCGCCCCGCTCGACGAGCCGCGCGGCCACCGCGCTCTTGCCTGACCCGATTCCGCCGGTCAACCCCACCCTCAGCACCCGAACAGTCAACCGGATCGACAAGCCCGCCGCCAAACCCACCCACGGCCCGGTGACCTCCCAACCCACCCCGCCTCGGGCCGCGACCGCGCCCGTCCCGGCGCCTGGGCATCCGGCGCCGGCCCCGGTCCCGCTTTCCGCTTTCCGCTTTCCGCGCGCCGCGCCCCGCGCCCCGCGCCCCGCGCCCCGCAAGATCGTGCTCGATCCAGGAATTGGTGGTGTGCGGCGTCCGGGAGGCCCCTACATCATGGATCGAGCGCGATCTTGGCGGTCCGCACCAGCCGCCGTGCATGCCGCGCCCGCCACAGCGCCCCGGCGGCCGGCACATCGCCCCCGCAACTTGCCCGGGGCACGCCGCGCCCGCAACTCGCCCCCTGGGCACGCCCCGCCCGCAACTAGCGCGGGGGCGGGTACGGCGAGGGCCCCGCCCCCAGCGATCCGGAGATCGCGGGGACGGGGCCCGTCGTCGTTCAGCGGGTCACTTACCGCCGGCGAGCTTCTCCCGCAGTGCGGCGAGCGCCTCGTCGGTGGCCAGCGTGCCGGCCGGCTCCTCGGCCTGCCGGCTCGGGGCCGGGCTGGACGAAGAGGTGGTGCCGCCACCGCCGCCGCCAGCGGCCGGGACGACCGGAGTCGGGTTGGCAGCAGCCTCGGCGTCGGCAGCCCGAGAGGTCTGCACCTGCTTGGTGTGGGCCTCCCAGCGCACACGAGCCTCGGCGTACTGGTTCTCCCAGGTCTCGCGCTGCTTGTCGTACCCCTCGAGCCACTCGCCCGTCTCGGGGTCGAAGCCCTCCGGGTAGATGTAGTTGCCCTCGGTGTCGTACGTGGCAGCCATGCCGTAGAGGGTCGGGTCGAAGTGCTCCTCGCCCTCGACGAAGCCCTCGTTGGCCTGCTTGAGCGACAGCGAGATCCGGCGACGCTCGAGGTCGATGTCGATGACCTTGACCATGACCTCGGAGCCAACCTGGACGACCTGCTCCGGGATCTCCACGTGGCGCTCGGCCAGCTCGGAGATGTGGACCAGGCCCTCGATGCCGTCGTCCACGCGGACGAACGCACCGAACGGGACCAGCTTGGTGACCTTACCCGGCACGATCTGCTGGATCGCGTGGGTGCGGGCGAACTGCCGCCACGGGTCTTCCTGGGTCGCCTTCAGCGACAGCGAGACCCGCTCGCGGTCCAGGTCGACGTCCAGGACCTCGACCTCGACCTCCTGGCCCACCTCGACGACCTCGGACGGGTGGTCGATGTGCTTCCAGGACAGCTCGGAGACGTGCACCAGACCGTCGACGCCGCCCAGGTCCACGAAGGCGCCGAAGTTGACGATCGAGGACACGACGCCCTTGCGGACCTGGCCCTTCTGCAGCTTGTTGAGGAACTCGGTGCGCACCTCGGACTGCGTCTGCTCCAGCCAGGCCCGGCGGGACAGGACCACGTTGTTGCGGTTCTTGTCCAGCTCGATGATCTTGGCCTCGAGCTCCCGCCCGACGTACGGCTGCAGGTCGCGCACACGACGCATCTCGACCAGGGAAGCGGGCAGGAAGCCGCGCAGCCCGATGTCGAGGATGAGGCCGCCCTTGACCACCTCGATGACCGAACCGCGGACGACGCCGTCCTCGTCCTTGATCTTCTCGATCGTGCCCCAGGCCCGCTCGTACTGTGCCCGCTTCTTGGAGAGGATCAGACGACCCTCCTTGTCCTCCTTCTGGAGGACCAGGGCCTCGATGTGGTCGCCAACCGTCACAACCTCGGCGGGGTCCACGTCGTGCTTGATCGACAACTCACGAGAGGGGATGACACCCTCGGTCTTGTAGCCGATGTCGAGCAGGACCTCGTCCCGATCGACCTTGACGACGGTGCCTTCGACAATGTCGCCGTCGTTGAAGTACTTGATGGTCTCGTCGATCGCGGCGAGGAATGCCTCCTCGGAACCGAGATCGTCGTGGGTGACCCGGGTGGCGCTCGAGGGGGCCTCGATGCTGCTCGTCATGTGGGCGGTTGCTCCGGTCGGTGGGTTGTCACAGCAGGCTGGTGTGTCGCAGTGACCTGTTCGCGCCAGCGGATCCGTCGCCGGGCACACCGAACGATCGCCTAGTGAGATCATGATGTGGTTCCGTCGACCGCGCACCTGCTCCCTGCCGAGGCAACGCGATCCGCGAGCGCATCGTCTAGCCTACCGTGCGCATTACCACAGCGTGCAAGCCCTCCCGGGTTCTCTTCGTGCGATGACCTGCGAAAGCCGAACAATCGCCCGGAAAACACCCCTGCTGTCTCCTGCGTCACAGCAGCCCCTTCGGCCGCTCCGCGAGCAGTCGTGCGGATCCAGAACGCGCCGCCGTACCCAATGGGGTGGGCGGGGCCTAGCGTGAGCGCGTGGATGACGACAGCCGGGTTACCCGGCGCCGGGTGGGTGACGCCGAGGCCCGGCGCGCCAACCGCGGCTGGTGGGACACCGACGCCGACGACTACCAGGCCGAACACGGCGCGTTCCTCGGCGACGTGGACTTCGTGTGGTGCCCCGAGGGCCTGCGCGAGGCCGACGCCCGGCTGCTCGGCGACGTGTCGGGGCGGCGGGTGCTGGAGGTGGGCGCCGGCGCCGCGGCCGCCGCCCGCTGGCTCGCCACCCAGGGCGCCCGGCCGGTCGCCTTCGACCTGTCAGCCGGCATGTTGCGGCACGCCGCCGAGGCCGCCGACCGCACCGGGGTACGCGTACCGCTGGTGCAGGCCGACGCGCTCGCCCTGCCGTTCGCCGACCGGTCGTTCGACGTCGCCTGCACCGCGTTCGGCGCGATCCCGTTCGTGGACGACTCGGCGGCGCTACTCGCCGAGGTGCACCGGGTGCTGCGCCCGGGCGGCCGGTGGGTGTTCTCGGTGACCCACCCGATGCGGTGGATCTTCCTCGACGACCCCGGCGAGGGCGGCCTGACGGCCGTGCACTCGTACTTCGACCGCTCCCCGTACGTGGAGCAGGACGAAACCGGCGTGGCCACCTACGTCGAGCAGCACCGCACCCTCGGCGACCGGATCCGCGAGCTGGTCGGCGCCGGGTTCCGGTTGCTGGACCTGGTGGAGCCGGAGTGGCCGGAGGGACACGAGGGGATCTGGGGGCAGTGGAGCCCGCTGCGCGGACGACTCTTTCCCGGCACCGCCATCTTCGTCACCGAGAAGCCCACCGGGTAGGCGCCGCACGCTCAGTGCGACGGGCCCGCACGCCGCGGGCGCTACGGTCCGCCGGTGAGCGCATGGCCGAACCCGACACCACCGGACCGCTGGCGTCCGGACCCGGCACGACAACAGCGCGCCGACTATCAGGTCGTCGACCTGCAGAACCTGCCGGACGACGACTCGCCGCGCGTCGAACTCGTCGACGGGGCACTCCAGGTGATGCCCTTCCCAACCCTGGGTCACCAGGACATCGCCGGCCTGCTCTGGACCTGGCTGCGATGCCACGCACCGGCGGACATCCGGGCCACCCAGGCCGTCTCGATCGAGGTCAGCTACCACACCAGCCGACGCCCGGATGTCCTGTTGTGCCGCGCCGACGTGCCGTCCGACCGGTCCTGGCTACGGCCGCACGACGTCGTGCTCGCCGTGGAGATCGTCTCGCCCGGAACGCGACGGATCGACCGGTTCGCGAAACCGGGTGAGTACGCCGCCGCCGGCATCCCGTTCTACTGGCGGATCGAGCAGGACCCGGTGCACGTGTACGCGTACCGGATCGGTGAGCGGGTGGGGCCGGGCGGTGAGCGGCAGTACGAGCTGGTCGCCGACGGTGCCGACGTGATCGAGCTGACCGAGCCGTTCGAGATCAAGCTGCCGGTCGCCGAGATCACCCCGTAGTCGTTTCGCCCTGGCCGCCTCGGGTAGCCGAGGACCATGGCCGAACAGCGATTCCACAAGGGCGACCATGTCTCCTGGTCGGCCCACGGCAGCCGCGCGTACGGCGTGGTGCGGGAGACGATCACCGAGCGGACGCGGATCCGCGGGCGGGCCGTGAACGCGGCCCCCGACGACCCGCAGTACCGGGTCCGCAGTGACGGCACGGGCCGCGACGTGGCCCACCGCCCCGAGGCGCTGCGTCATGAGCAGAGGTGACGACGGCCGGGACACCTACCGGGAGTTCACCGAAGCGGTGAACATGAAGCCCGGTGAGCTGTCCACCTGGCTGGAGACCGACGAGTCGAAGCAGGTCGGCTGGCACAAGGGCGGTCGTGCTGGTGGTGGCGAGTCCGTCGGGCACGAATCCGGGCGGAAGATCATCAACCTGCTCCGCCGCAAACGCGGTGACCTGTCCGAGGGCGACTACAAGCACATGCGCAAGGTCGTCGGCTACGTACGCCGGCACATGGCGCAGCGCCCCTCCGGCAACGTCCGCGACACCAAGTGGCGCTGGTCCCTCATGAACTGGGGCCACGACCCGATGAAGTAGCCGGTCATCCGGCCGCACGATCCGCACAACGTCGGTGACATTGGCGCCTTCAACGCCACGACCCTGATCCACCACGCCAACGGCCGCGACCAGAGCAACCCGGTCAGGGGTTCCGGGGCAGCCCCCACGCCGCAACCAAATCAGTGATCAGCGCTGTTCCAGTCCCGGCCCAGACCGACGGACACCTCCAGCGGCACCGACAACGGGTAAGCCCCGCCCATCTCCCGCCGGACCAGGGCCTCCAGCGCCTCCCGCTCACCCGGGGCGACCTCGAAGACCAACTCGTCGTGCACCTGCAACAGCATCCGCGAGCGCAGCCCGGCCTCGCCCAGCGCGGTGTCGACGTGCAGCATCGCCACCTTGATGATGTCGGCGGCGGAGCCCTGGATGGGGGCGTTGAGCGCCATCCGCTCGGCGATGTCACGGCGCTGCCGGTTGTCGCTGACCAGGTCGGGCAGGTAGCGGCGCCGACCGAGGATGGTGGAGGTGTAGCCGTCCTGGCGGGCCCGGGCGACCACCTGCTGGAGGTAGTCGCGCACCCCACCGAAGCCGGCGAAGTAGTTCTCCATCAGACCGCGCGCCTCTTCGGTGCTGATGCTGAGCTGCTGGGACAGGCCGAAGGCGCTGAGCCCGTACGCCAGGCCGTAGTTCATGGCCTTGATCTTGCGGCGCTGGTCGGGGGTGACCTCGTCGAGCGGCACCCCGAAGACCGACGACGCGGTGGCGGCGTGGAAGTCGGCGCCGGAGTTGAACGCGTCGATCAGCGCGTCGTCCGAGCTGAGGTGCGCCATGATGCGCATCTCGATCTGGCTGTAGTCGGCGGTGAGCAGGCACTCGTAGCCGTCTCCCACCACGAAGGCCCGCCGGATCCGCCGGCCCTCCTCGGTGCGGATCGGGATGTTCTGCAGGTTGGGCTCGGTGGAGGAGAGCCGACCGGTGGCCGCCACGGTCTGGTTGAAGGTGGTGTGGATCCGGCCGTCGTCGGAGACCGACTTGAGCAGCCCGTCGACTGTCGACTTGAGCTTGGCCACGTCCCGGTGACGCAGCAGGTGGGCCAGCACCGGGTGCGGCTGCTGCGCGTAGAGCCACTGGAGGGCGTCGGCGTCGGTGGTGTAGCCCGTCTTGATCTTCTTGGTCTTCGGCAGACCCAGCTCGGTGAAGAGGATCTCCTGCAACTGCTTGGGCGAGCCGAGGTTGAACTCCCGACCCACCGCCTCGTACGCGCCCTGCGCGGCGGCCTTCACCTCGGCGGCGAAGTGGGCCTCCAGCTCGGACAGATAGTCGGTGTCGGCGGCGATGCCGGTGCTCTCCATGGTGGCCAGCACCCGCATCAGCGGCAGCTCCACGCCGGCCATCAGCCGGGCGGACTGCTCTCCGTCGCGGGACAGCTCGGCGTCGATCGCGTCGGCCAGGTCGAGGGTGGCCCGGGCCTGGAGCATGAGGTTCTGCTCGACCACCCCTTCGTCGCCGAGGCCGTCGAGGGTGAGCTGGCCGGACTCCGGGACGTCCACCCGCAGCTCCCGGTGCAGGTAGCGCAGCGCGAGGTCGGTCAGGTCGTAGGACCGCTGGTCGGGGCGGGCCAGGTACGCGGCGATCTGGGTGTCCCGGACGATGCCGGCGAGGTGCCAGCCGTGCGCGGCGCAGGCCAGCACGGCCGGCTTGCTGTCGTGCAGCACCTTGGGGCGCTGCGCGTCGGCCAACCAGCTGGCCAGGGCGCCCTCGTCGGTCGCATCGAGACTTGCCGGGTCGACCCAGGCCGCCGCGCCGCCGGCGGTGGCCAGCGCGAGACCGGTGATGGAGGCGGTGTGTCGGCGGTTGGGGCCGGTGTCGAGTTTGACCGCCAACCCGACCGGGGTGCCGGTCGGGACGTGCGTGGTCAGCCACCCGGCCAGCGCGCCGGGCTCGGTGAGCACCTCGCCGGTGAGGTCGAAGCCGGACTCGGCCTCCGGCTCGACCGCCTCCAGGTACTGGTAGAGACGGTCGCGCAGGATGCGGAACTCCAGGGTGTCGAAGACCTGGTGCACCGCTTCCCGGTCCCAACCCGTCCAGCGGGTTTCCTCCGGGCGCAGCGGCAGCTCCAGGTCGGAGACGAGGCGGTTGATCTCGTAGTTGCGGATCACGTCGGCGAGCCGCTCCCGCAGGCTGTCGCCGGCCTTGCCCTTGATCTCGTCGGCCCGGGCGATCACGCCCTCGACCCCGCCGTACGTGGTGATCCACTTGGCTGCGGTCTTCGGGCCGACGCCCGGGATGCCGGGCAGGTTGTCACTGGTCTCGCCGACCAGCGCGGCGAGGTCCCGGTACTGCTGTGGCGGAACGCCGTACTTCGCCTCGATCGCCGCCGGGTCCATCCGGGCCAGGTCGGAGACGCCCTTGCGCGGGTACAGGACGGTGATCTGGTCGTCGACCAACTGGAACGCGTCGCGGTCACCACTGCTGACAAGCACCGACATGCCCTGGTCGCGGGCCTGGCAGGCGAGCGTGGCGATGACGTCGTCGGCCTCGAAGCCCTCTTTCTCCACCACCGGGATCTGCAGCGCGGCCAGGACCTCCTTGACCAGGCTGACCTGGCCCTTGAAGTCGGTCGGGGTCTCGCTGCGGCCGGCCTTGTACTCCGCGTACTTGTCGGTGCGGAAGGAGTGGCGGGAGACGTCGAAGGCCACGACGATGTGGGTGGGCTGCTCGTCGCGCAGCACGTTGATCAGCATCGAGGTGAAGCCATACACCGCGTTGGTCGGCTGACCCGTCGTGGTGGAGAAGTTTTCCACCGGCAGGGCGAAGAAAGCCCGGTATGCCATGGAATGTCCGTCGACGAGAAGCAGGCGCGGTGTCGTAGCTGTCACGGCAGCGACTCTAGTCCGTCGCACCGACATCCCTGGCGCTCGGCACGGGGTGCCGCGACGCCGAGCCGAACGCCGACGGCCGGCCACCCCCGCGAGGGGATGACCGGCCGCCGAACTGGGTGGCTCAGGCCACGCCGAGGTACGCCTCCTTGACCGACGGATCGTGCAGCAGGTCCTGACCGGACCCCTCCTTCACGATCCGACCGGTCTCCAGCACGTAGCCGCGGTGTGCCCGCGACAGCGCCTGCTGGGCGTTCTGCTCGACCAGCAGGATCGTGGTGCCCTGCTGGTTGATCTCGGTGATGATGTCGAAGATCTGCCGGATCACCAACGGGGCCAGCCCCATCGACGGCTCGTCGAGCAGCAGCAGCTTCGGCCGGCTCATCAGCGCCCGACCGACCGCGAGCATCTGCTGCTCGCCGCCGGAGAGGGTGCCACCGGCCTGCTTGCGCCGCTCGGCCAACCGCGGGAAGAGGGTCAACACCCGTTCCAGGTCGGCGGCGATGCCGGCGGAGTCCCGCCGGGTGTACGCCCCCATGTCCAGGTTCTCCATGACGGTCATACCCGGGAAGATCTGCCGCCCCTCGGGCGACTGACACAGCCCCCGGACCACCCGCAGGTCGGCCCGGAGCTTGCTGATGTCCTCGCCGTTGAACGTGATCTTTCCTTCGGCCAGCGACCGGGTCCCGGAGATGGCCCGCATGGTGGTGGTCTTACCGGCGCCGTTCGCGCCGATCAGGGCCACCACCTCACCCTCGTTGACGGTGAGGCTGATCCCGTGCAGCGCCTCGATCCGGCCGTACGCGACGGCGACGTTCTCCAGCTCAAGCAGCGTCATCTGCGGGCTCCCCCAGGTACGCGGCGATCACCTTCGGATCGCGGCTGACCTCCGCGGGCGCACCCTCGGCGATCTTGCGGCCGAACTCCAGCACCACGATCCGGTCGGTGACTCCCATGACCAGCCGCATGTCGTGCTCGATGAGCAGCACGGTCAGCCCCATGTCACGGATGTTGCGGATCAGGGTGAGGAGCTCCTCCTTCTCCGCCGGGTTGAAGCCGGCGGCCGGCTCGTCCAGGCAGATCAGCTTCGGCTCGGTGGCCAGCGCGCGGGCGATCTCCAACCGACGCTGGTAGCCGTACGGCAGGTTGCGCGCCTCGTCGTTGGCCCGGTCGGCGATCCCGACGAAGCGCAACAGCTCGAGCGCCTTGGCCTCGGCGGCCCGCTCCTCGAGGATGTGCCGGGACAACCCGAACGTCTTGGCGAACGTCCGGCGCACCTGCTGCCAGGTCCGGACGATCCCGGACGCGGCGGTGACCTGCGGCAACTCGTGCGGCTTCGGCTTGCGCCGAGGCAGCCGGAAGAGCGCCCCGGGCACGCTGGTCTTGTGCCGGGAGTCGGTGCCGACCATGACGTTCTCCAGCGCCGTCATCTCCGGGAAGAGACGGATGTTCTGGAACGTCCGGGAGATGCCCAACTGGCTGATCTGGTGCGGCTTACGGCCGGTCACCTTCTGGCCGCGGAACCGCACCGCTCCGGAGGTCGGCTTGTAGACCCCGGTCATCACGTTGAAGCTGGTGGTCTTGCCGGCGCCGTTGGGACCGATGAGACCGAGGATCTCGCCCTCATAGATCTGAAAATTGATCTTGTCGAGGGCGACCACGCCGCCGAAGCGGAGCGTGACATCGTCGACTTCGAGCAGTACCGACCGGGGCCCCGGCTGGGCCGGGATCTTCGGCGCGGACGTGCTGGTGGTCTGGTCAGACATGAGCGGGCGCCTCCTCTGCCTCTGCCGCGCGGTCCTTCAACTCGCGGGCCCGCCGCCGGCTGGGGATCAGGCCCTGCGGACGCAGGATCATCACCAGCACCATGGCCAGCCCGAAGACCAGCCACCGGTAGTCGGCGAAGTCGCGGAACCGCTCCGGCAGGTACGCCAGCAGGACCGCGCCGAGCGAGACGCCGATCATGTTGCCGGAACCGCCGACCACGACCATGGCGACGAAGAGGATCGAGAGGTTCGCGTTGAACTGGGTCGGGTCGATGAACGCGTTCCGGCTGCCGAAGAGGAAGCCCGACAGGCCACCGAGCGCCGCGCCCATGGCGAACGCCCACAGCTTGAACTTGAACGGGTACACGCCCATCACCGCGGCGGCGTCCTCGTCCTCACGGACCGCGAGCCAGGCGCGACCGACCCGGCTGTGCTCCAGCCGGCGAACCAGGACCACCATCAACAGCACGAAGGTGATCGCCAGCCAGTACCAAGGCTTCGCGTCGATCAGACCGAAGACCTTGTTGTCCGCCGACGGCGGACCCTCCGGACCCGGAATGGCCGAGATACCGACCGGACCGTTGGTGACACCGGTGGCGTTGCGGGCGACGATGCGGATGATCTCACCGAAGCCGAGCGTCACGATGGCCAGGTAGTCACCGCGCAACCGAAGCGTCGGCCAACCCAGCAGCACGCCCGAGATCATCGTCAGCACGATCGCGAGCAGGAGGCAGATGCCCCAGGTCACCGCCCAGGTCGGCGGCAGGTTGAACTCCTGCTGGATCCACTTCACCACAGGCGAGTTCACCGAGCCGAACAGCGCCACGCTGTACGCCCCGATGGCGAAGAAGCCGATGTAGCCCAGGTCGAGCAGGCCGGCGAGGCCGACCACCACGTTCAGTCCGATGGCGACCAGCACGTAGATGGCGCAGACGAAGAGCACGCCCGCCCAGTTGTTGCCGCCCTCGATCGAGTCGGTACGCAGGTTGTTCAGACCGGGGATCATGAGACCGCCGGGCAGCTTGCCCAGGTACGGCAGGTGGTAGAGGAAGACGAGCAGAGCCACCACACCGATGGCCTTCTGCCACTTCGGCAGGGCCCCCCAACGGTCGCCGACCGAGGTCAGGATGCCGACCCGACGGCGGTCTGCGGAGCGAATCTTGTCGATCATGCGCGGGCCCTCCCGAGCGACTCACCCAACAGGCCGGTGGGCCGGAACATCAGCACCACGATCAGCACCACGAAGGCGATGACGTCCTCCCAGTTGGACGCGAAGAGCGTGGCGCCGTAGACCTCGACAACGCCGAGGAAGAGACCACCCAGCAGAGCACCGCGCAGGTTGCCGATGCCACCCAGCACGGCGGCGGTGAACGCCTTCAGGCCGAGCACGAAGCCGATGCTGTTCTGGGTGAAGCCGAACCGCATGCTCCACAACAGCGCGGCGGCGCCGGCCATGATGCCACCGAGCACGAAGATCAGCATGATCACGCGCTCCTGGTTGACGCCCATCAGCGCGGCGGTCTCCGGGTTCTGGGCCACCGCTCGCACGCCCCGGCCGTACCGGGTGCGGTTGATGAACCAGTCCAGCAGGGCCATCATCGCCACGGCCGCCACGAAGACGATCAGCTGAATGTTCGTGATCGCGGTGTTGCCGATGGTGAACAGGGTTTCCTGCTGAATGATCGTCGGCATACCGACGATCTGCCGGGGCCGGCCGAACGCCTCCGGCAGCACCGTGCCGAGCAACTTCGGCAGCACCTGCCCGAAGAGCTCCACGAAGACCAGCGACAGGCCGATAGCGGTGATCAGGAAGATCAGCGGCGGCGCGTTCTTGCGCCGCAACGGCCGGTACGCGATCCGTTCGAGCGCCAGGGCCGTACCGCCCGAGGCGACCGCCGCGACGACCAGACCGAGCACCAGGAACAGGATCGCCTGGCCGACAGGGGGGTTATTTTGCACCCCGAGCTGGGTCCACAGGATCAGCACCGCGAAGGTACCGACCATGAACACCTCGGAGTGCGCAAAGTTGATCAGACGAAGGACGCCGTAAACGAGGGTGTAACCAAGGGCGATCAGGGCGTAGATGGCGCCCTTGGACAGGCCATCGACCGTGTGCTGGCCGAGATGGCCGATCAGTTCATCGAAATGCACCGGGGGTCTCCTTGAATCGAGAGCGGCCGGGGTGAAGCACCCCGGCCGCACTCCATTTCGTGGGCGTCAGCTGAGCTTGAGCTCCTGCAGCGCCTCGATAGCGTTGCCCTTGATCTGGTAGGCCCAGATGACAACCTTCGTCGGGTCGACGTCACCCTTGGCATCGAACTTGATGTACTTCGACACACCCTGCTTGTCGTACGACTTCACGAACGCCAGGATGTCCGCCCGGGTCTTCTTGCCAGCCTTGAAGGCGTCCAGGTAGATCGTGGCGCCGTCGAAGCCTTCCGCACCGTAGGAGCCCGGCGGGATGCCGAACTTCTTCTGGTAGTCGGCGGAGAAGGTGCCGCCGGCCTTGTCGGCCGGGAGGCACGGGCAGGTGATGATCGCGCCCTCGGCGCCGCCGGAGGCACCCGACGGGAACGCGGTGTCGTAGAGACCGTCCGGGCCGACGAACTTGGCGTTGACGCCGGCGGCACGCATCTGCTTCACCAGCGGAGCGGCCTCACGGGTGTAGCCGCCGTAGAAGACGAAGTCGGCCTGCGACGACTTGATCTTGGAGACGGTGGCGTCGAACTGCGTCTGCCGCTCCTGGATCTTGTCCTTGTTCACGACCAGCGGGCCGAGCTGCTTGCCCAGCTCATCGGTGATGCCCGCGCCGTACGCGCTGGCGTCATCGACCATGAAGACCTTCTGCGCGTTCTGGGTCTTCAGGTAGCTGGCCACGGCACCGGCCTGCGTGCCGTCGTTACCGACGACCCGGTAGAAGGACGTGTTGCCCTTCTGGGTCAGGTCCGTGCGGGTCGCCGACGGGCTGACCATCGCCAGGCCGGCAGCCTGGTAGATCGGCATCGTCGCGTCCGACTCACCGGAGAAGTGACCACCGATGACACCGAGGAACGAGTTGTCCCCCGCGATCTGGTTCGCGAACGGGGTCGCCACCGCGGGGTCACCCTGGGTGTCGAACTGCTGCATGGTGACCTTGCAGTTCGGGTTCGCCGCGTTGAACTGCTCCACGGCGAGGTTCGCGCCGTTCAGCGACGGGATCACCAGACCCGCGTTGTCACCCGTGAACGCACCGAAGATCGCAATCTTGCCACCGCAGTCACCCGACGCGGTCCCACCTTCGCCGCCACCGGAATCCTGGCAACCAGCCGCAACCACCAGGGTCGCGGCGAGCGCCACGGTACCCAGCGCCCGTACATAGCTTCGCCTCACGGCTTCCTGACCTCCTCGAGATGCGGACGCGACTGACCCGAAGCGACGGCGACAGCAGCAAACCCGCAATTCCACCCACCCCGCAGGGACTCCCCCTGCGTTACGGCTCGTGATGGCGGAGCGTACCGACACGACATACCGTCCCGGAAGGCCTGAAGGCTGGGTCTGCGAAACCGTTACGAAGACGTGGGCAATCATGTCGATGTCCGTCACAGGTGAACCCGCCAGACGGTCCTTAAACCCACGCCCGGTCGAACTCCACCCGCAGCAACCCGGACCGCGCGCACCTGACAAAAAGTCGACTGACCTGCGGAAACGTCCGCGCAGGTCGCGTACCGGGTGGAAGCGTCACCGCACCGTCGACGTTCAGGTGCCCGCGCCGGCCGCCCACCACAACCCGGCCCGGGTGCCGTCGTCCGCTGCCAACCACCACCGGTCACCCACCGCCACCAGCGTCACATCCCGGTCAACGCCCGCCGACACATCGAGTGGCATCGTCGCCTCCCGCCACGAACCACCCCGGTCGGTCGACACCCACACCGAATGCCGAGCCCCATCCGTCACCGCGGCGAACAGACTGCCACCGGACGACACCAGCGACCCCACCCCCGGCACCCCGGCCCCAGCCCGCCGCCCGAACGTCCCGACGGCCACCCAACCCGCCGCCTCCTGGCGCCACGCGCCGAACGTCCCCCCGCGCAGCCCGACCGCCACCGGCACGTCGTCGGCCAGCACCACCCGCTGCATCTCCTCGTACTCCGACCCACCCGGCAACACCGTGCGCCGCCACGACCGACCGTCCGGCGACGACCACACCGCCGGATCACGGTCGATCCGGCCAGCGGGCAACAAACCACCCACCGCCAGCCACCCCGACGACGTCGCCACCGCGTCGAACGCCCAGGTCACCCCCACCGCGTCACTGGCCAGCTCCGGTGCACCCTCGACCAGCGCGAACTCCCCCGCGGACGGCGACGCCACCCAGGACGCGGCACCCGCCGACCGGTTACCGACGATCAACCAACCCTGCGGACCGGCCGCCAGCCGGGACACGTTCACCGCCGTCGGCCCGCCGTACGTCTCGAACGACGCCTGCACCTCGATCAACGCGCCATCGGCCACCTGCCGCCACGTGCTCACCCGCGGATAACCGTGCGCACCGCCGACCTTCGCGCCGATCAACGCCACCTGACCATCGCGGCAGGCCGCCGACAGGAACACGTTCTGCCGCCCGTAGAAGGAATCCGGACGCACCGGCAGCACCGTCCACGTCGTACCGTCCAGGCTGGTCCAGGCCGCCGGACGCGTGCCACCGTCGGCGGCCAGGACACCACCGACCACGAACCACCGACCCGCGCACGACGTCGCGTCCCGCAGCAGGGAACGGCCCGGGCCACCCGGCGGCGCCGGCAGCGTCAATGGCTGCCAACCCGGCCGCAGCGCGGGCGCCGCGGCCGTCGTCGACCCCGCGCCGCTCGGCGCGGCCGGCCCGTCGCACCCGGCGAGCAGCAGCGCGAAGAGGCCGAACAGCGCGATCACCCGTCGGACGGACACCCGTCGATGCTAACCACCAGACCCCGCGCACGGTGGCCCAGCGCAGCCCGTTGTCACCAGGAGCGCTCAGACGGTCGGCTGCTGCGACACCTCGCCGCCGGCGGTCTCCGCGAGGATCCGCTCGGCGACCTCTTTCATGGTCATCCGGTGGTCCATCGCCGTGCGCTGGATCCACTTGAACGCCTGCGGCTCGGTCATTCCGTACGTGGTCATCAGCGCGCCCTTGGCGCGCTCCACCGACTTACGGATCTCCAGGCGGTCGGTCAGGCTCGCGACCTCCGCCTCCAGCGCCGCGACCTCCGAGTAACGCGACAGCGCGATCTCCACCGCCGGGACCAGGTCGCTCTTCTGGAAAGGCTTCACCAGGTACGCCATAGCGCCCGCCGCCCGCGCCCGCTCCACCAGATCACGCTGGCTGAACGCGGTCAGGATGATCACCGGGGCGATCCGGGCACCGGCGATGCGCTCGGCGGCGGCCAGCCCGTCCATGATCGGCATCTTGATGTCGAGGATGACGAGGTCGGGCTTCAACTCCTCGGCGAGGCGGACGGCTGTCTCGCCGTCACCGGCCTCCCCCACCACCTCGTAACCCTCTTCGACCAGCATCTCGGCGAGGTCCAGCCGGATCAGCGCCTCGTCCTCGGCGATCAGTACGCGCCTACGCTCGGCATCCGTCGGCATCTCAGCCACCAGCCCTACCCCCACCAGTCATAAGCCGACACCAACCCGACCGGGTGTCGCCGCCCTCAGCGTAGTAGGTAACCTATGGGAGGCCACCAGAGCATTCGGCCAAGCGTCCCCGTATTCCAACCGGCAGAGAAGCGGAGCTCAAACCTCCGACAGTGTGGGTTCGACTCCCACCGGGGGCACCAAAAGTGTCGTACGGCTGTTCCAAAATCGTCATGTGCACCCACCTGAACTACGCATTCGTGCGCGGCAGCAGCACCTCGCCGGCAGTACGGTCGCCGAGGTTGCCAGACGTCTGAGACTTCCGTACCCGACGGTCAGGGGCTGGTGCAAGCACCAGGTCGAGCCGAGAAGGTCCGGCAGCGAGCTTCGTTGCTTTCGCTGCCGGCCTGAGGTCAAGAATCAGACGTCTGCATACCTCTACCTGCTCGGTCTCTACCTGGGCGACGGGCATCTCGTCACCTCCGCACGGGTACCGGTGCTGCGCATCGCTTGCAGCAGTAGTTGGCCGGGCTTGATCGAGGCGTGCGACGCCAGCATGCGGCAGGTGCTCGCGGCGAAGGTCCAGCGCGTCCAGCAGCCTGGCTGCGTCAGCGTGCAGAGCTCCGGCAAGCACTGGCCATGCCTGCTTCCCCAGCATGGTCCCGGCAAGAAACACGAACGTCCGATCATTCTCGCCGATTGGCAACGGGACATCGTCGCGACGCATCCGGGTGACTTCCTGCGCGGGCTGTTCCACTCCGACGGCTGTCGGTTCGCCAACCGGGTGACAGTGCGCGGCAAGGCGTACGTCTACCCGCGCTACATGTTCGTCAACGAGTCGGCCGACATCATGGGGCTCTGCCAGTGGAGCCTCGACCTGCTCGGCGTCGCCTGGCGGATGAACCGACGCAACTCGCTGTCGGTGGCGCGACGCGACGCTGTCGCCACGCTGGACCGGCACGTCGGCCCCAAGTCCTGACCGGTACCGCGCGGATCACACCGACCGTGACAGCCTGGCTGACGCGCCGGCGGATGGCCGGTGGCGGTGGGCGGCGACAGGGGTGGGATCTGATGCGGGTGGTGGTCTTCGGTGCGACCGGGATGGTCGGTCAGGGCGTGTTGCGCGAGTGCCTGCTCGCCGAGGACGTGCGGGAGGTGCTGACGGTCGGTCGGCGGCCGACCGGTGCGCAGGATCCGAAGCTGCGGGAGCTGACGGTCGCGGACGTGGGCGAGTTGGACGCGGTGCGGGCCGAGTTGACCGGTGTCGACGCGTGTTTCTACTGCCTGGGGGTGTCCTCGTTGGGCCTGGACGAGGCGGCGTACACGCGGGTCAGCTACGACTACCCGATGGCGGCGGCGCGGTTGTTCGCGGAGGTGAGCCCGCAGGTCACGTTCGTCTACGTCTCGGGTCAGGGGACCGACTCGTCGGGTCGGGGTCGGGTGATGTGGGCGCGGGTCAAGGGGCGCGCCGAGAACGCGGTCATGGATCTGCTGCCAAACGGTTACGCGGCGCGGCCGGGGTTCATCCAGCCGACGTACGGGGCGGTGTCGAAGACGCGGTGGTACCGGTTCGGGTACGCGGTCACCCGTCCGCTGTTTCCGCTGCTGCGTCGGTTGCTGCCGAACCAGGTCACCACGACCGACGGGATCGGTCGGGCGATGTTGCGGGTGGCTCGACAGGGTTCGCCCGTGCGGGTGTTGGGCAACCGCGAGCTGCGCTGAGGGTCAGGCGATCGTGTCGAGGGCGTGGGCGAGGTCGGCGCGCAGGTCCTCGGGGTCTTCGAGACCGACCGAGAGGCGCAGCAGGGCGGCGGCGGGTTTGGCGTCGCCCTCGACCGGCCGGTGGGTGAGTGAGGCGGGGTGCTGGATGAGGGTGTCCACGCCGCCGAGGGACACCGCGTGGGTGATGAGGCGGCAGGCGCCGGCGACGGCGGCCGCGGCCGGCGCGCCGCCGCGTACCTCGAAGGCGATCAGGCTGCCGGGTCCGGACATCTGCCGCCCGACCAGCGCCGCCGGGTCGTCCACCGAGGGGTGGTGCACCCGGTGTACGGCGGGGTGGTCGGCGAGCCAGCCGGCGAGCTTCTCGGCGGTGGCCTGTTGGGCGCGGACCCGCAGCGGCAGGGTTTGCAGGCCGCGGTGCAGCAGGTATCCGCCGAGGGGGTGCAGGATCGCGCCGGTGACCGCGCGGACCTGGCGTAGGCGTACGGCCCAGGTGTCGTCGCAGGCGACGACGCCGGCGAGGACGTCGCCGTGTCCGCCGATGCTCTTGGTGGCGCTGTGCAGGACGAGGGTGGCGCCGTGGCGGGCGGGTTGTTGCAGGACGGGGGTGGCGACGGTGTTGTCGACCAGTAGTGGGATGTCGCCGGCCGCGGCGGCGAGGGCGGCGATGTCGACCAGGTCGAGGGTGGGGTTGGCGGGTGTCTCGACGATGACCAGTGCGGTGTCGGGGCGGATGGCGGCGGCGACCTCGTCGGGGCGGGTCCAGGTGACTGTGGTGCCGAGCAGGCCGGTGGCGAGGATGTGGTCGGTGCCGCCGTAGAGGGGTCGGACGGCGACGACGTGCCGGCGGTCGTCGCGGGCGGCGGCGAGCAGGGTGGCGGTGAGTGCGGCCATTCCGCTGGCGAAGGCGACGGCCTGGGCGGTGCCTTCCAGCTCGGCGAGGGCGGCTTCGAAGCGGGCGACGGTGGGGTTCCAGAGCCGTTGGTAGACGGCGCTGCCGTCGGCGGGAAGGGTTCCGCCGGTGGCGAGTTGCTCGTACGCGGCGCCGCCGTCGTCGACGGAGGGCAGTGGGTTGGTGGTCGACAGGTCGATGGGTGGTACGTGCACGCCGAGGGTGCGGAGGTCGTCGCGGCCGGCGTGTACGGCCCGGGTGTCCATCGTTGTCATGGCGGTAGCGTCGAACATCTGGCGACTGATGGGCAACAGTTCGGCAGATCATTCTGCGATTCGGACTGGTTTCCGTGTTCGGTTCGGGCAAGGATGGCGGAATGCCCCCTGAGCCGAATGATGTGCGGCCGTATCCGGCCCTGGATGAGGTGGACCGCGCGATCCTGTCCGAACTGGCGGCGGATGGCCGGCTGCCGAACAACGCCCTCGCCGACCGGGTGGGCGTGGCGCCGTCGACGTGCCTGACGCGTACCCGGGCGCTGCGCGAGCGCGGTGCGATCCGTGGTTTTCACGCCGAGGTGGATCCGGCTGCGCTCGGTCTGCCGTTACAGGCGTTGGTGTCGGTGCGGTTGACCGCGCACGAGCGGGCGGCGGTGGACGCGTTCCGGGCCCGGTCGGTGCGGCTGCCTGGGGTGGTGTCGGTGTTCCACGTGGCCGGCGCGGAGGACTACGTGCTGCATGTGCGGGCGGCGTCCGGCGACGCGTTGCGGGACTTCGTGCTGGACCACCTGGCGGTCGACCCGGTGGTGCAGCACACGCAGACCAGTCTGATCTTCGAGCAGGCGCGTGGAATGGGTTGAGCGGCGGGTGAGGTGGCCGACGAAAACCCGTATGCCGGAACAAAGCCGGCCGGTGACGGGTTGGCTGACCGTGTGATCACCGTACCGTTGTCTGTTCTTGATCTTGCCCCGGTCGCCAAGGGCACCACCGCTGGCGCGGCGTTGCAGGCCACCACCGAGTTGGCCCGCCGTACGGAGGAGTTGGGCTACCACCGGTTCTGGGTGGCCGAGCACCACAACATGCCGGCGATCGCCAGCTCCGCCCCCGCGGTCCTGCTGGCGCACCTGGCGGCGAACACCTCGACGATCCGGTTGGGGTCGGGCGGGGTGATGCTGCCCAACCACGCGCCGCTGGTGGTGGCCGAGCAGTTCGGCACCCTGGAGGCGCTGCACCCCGGTCGGATCGACCTGGGCATCGGGCGGGCGCCGGGCACCGACCAGGTGACCGCGCTGGCGTTGCGGCGCACCATGGAGGGCCTGTCGGCGGAGGGTTTCCCGCGCGAGCTGACGGACCTGATGAACTACTTCAGCGGGGAGAAGCCGGGGCAGATCATCGCCACGCCGGGCCGCGGTGAGCAGCCGGCCGTGTGGCTGTTGGGCTCCAGCGGTTTCAGCGCCCAGCTCGCCGGTCTGCTCGGTCTGCCGTTCTCCTTCGCGCACCACTTCAGCTCGCAGAACACCCTGCCGGCGTTGGCCCTGTACCGGCAGAACTTCCGGCCGTCGCAGTGGCTGGACAAGCCGTACGCGATGGTGGCGGTCAACGCGGTGTGCGCGGAGACCGACGAGCGGGCCGAATGGTTGGCCGGGCCGAGCGCCCTGTCGTTCCTGAAGTTGCGCTCCGGGCGGCCGGAGCCGCTGTCGACGCCCGACGAGGCTGCGGCGTACCCGTACTCGGAGATCGAGCGGGAGTTCATCCTGCAGCGCCGTGACGGTCAGGCGATGGGCTCACCGGAGACGGTGCGTCGACAGCTGACCGAACTGCTGGAGCGCACCGGCGCGGACGAGCTGATGCTGACCACGCTGGTGTACGACGTGCAGGACCGGGTGCGGTCGTACGAATTGATCGCCGAGCAGGTGGTGGGCGGTCTACGCCGGAGCGCGTGAAACACGATCTTCACGTCAGCGTCACCCTGCCGACCCGGACGGTGCCTAATGTTGGTGCCGGTGGTGGTACGGCATTCCCGGTCGGGACGGGTTGGGAATGCCGCGGTGTGGCGCACCGGGCCGGAGCTGAGCGGATTCCGCGGCTGCGGCCCGGTGCCTGCCACCCTAGGCGACCCCACACGGGACCGCCAGGGGTTGCATCAACGTAGGTGGATGTCCGGCGTGGGTGGGGTGGCCATTCCGTTGCCGATGAAGAACCCCGGGTGCGGCGGTTGGTTGTAGGCGATGTTCTGCCACGCGATCGCCACCCGATACTGCGGGTCGTGCATCAGGGTGTAGATCCGGGTGCTGGTCGGCGTGGGTGTGCTGTAGATGCGCAACGCCCGGCTGTCGGTGGTCCGCCAGATCACCTCCTCGCGCCAGTCGCCCAGGATGTCGCCGGAGAGCGCCGGCGTGGCCTTGGTGCCGTTGTTGGACGCCACCCCGCTGCCGTCGAGCAACCGGGTCTCACCGCCGGTGCCGTACTTGTCGATCTTCGTGCCGTCGAGCAGTTCCCGCACCGGGTCGCCGTCCCACCAGGCGAGGAAGTTGGCCGAGGACGGCTTGCGGCCGACGTTCTGCCCCCTGGTGTTGGCCAGTCCGGCGACCGCTGACGACCACGACTCCGCGCCGGGGCTGCCCGCCCAGATGTCCGCGGAGACACCCCGGCCGTTGTCGCCGGACGCCGGCGTGGACCAGAGGACCTGACCGGTACGGGCGTCGGCGAAGTACGAGCTGGGCTTGCTGGCATCCTCGTCGACCTTGAACACCTCCAGGCCGGCGCGGCCCGGGTCCAGGTCCCCCACGTGCAGGGCGTCGCCGTGGCCGTTGCCCGTCGAGTGGAGCAGCCGGCCGTTGTCGTCGATGGTGGCGGCCCCGTACACGATCTCCTGGCGACCGTCGGCGTCGACGTCGGCCACGGAGAGTTGGTGGTTGCCCTGACCGGCGGCGGCGGCGTTGCCGGAGGAGTTCGAGTCGAACGTCCAGCGCTTGGTCAGTGTGCCGTTGCGGAAGTCCCAGGCGGCGATCACCGCGCGGGTGTAGTAACCCCGGGCCATGATCAGCGAGGGGCGCTGCCCGTCCAGGTACGCGGTGCCGGCGAGGAACCGGTCCACCCGGTTGCCGTACGAGTCGCCCCAGGACGACACGGTGCCGCGCGGCGGGTCGTAGTTGACGGTGGAGGCGATCGCGCCGGTCTGCCCGTTGAACATGGTCAGGTACTCCGGGCCGGACAACACGTAACCGCTGGAGTTGCGGTGGTCCGCCGACGACGAACCGATGAGCTGACCGGTGCCGGAGCGGGTGCCGTCGGCGGTCTTCATGGCCACCTCGGCGCGGCCGTCGCCGTCGTAGTCGTACACCTGGAACTGGGTGTAGTGGGCGCCGGCCCGGATGTTGCGGCCCAGGTCGACCCGCCACAACCGGGTGCCGGTAAGTGTGTACGCGTCGACGTAGACGTTGCCGGTGTAGCCGGACTGGGAGTTGTCCTTGGCGTTCGACGGTTCCCACTTGAGCACGATCTCGTAGCTGCCGTCGCCGTTGAGGTCACCGACGGAGGCGTCGCTGGCGCTGTACGAGTAGCTCTCGCCGCTGGGGGTGCTGCCCCCGGCCGGGACCTGCAACGGCACGTCCAGGTAGCCCGCGCCGAACTGCAACGCCGGCGCCGACGCCGCCTGCTCGGCGCCGCCCACCACGGCCCGCACTGTGTACGCCGAGCCGGCCGCCGCGCCGCTGTCGAGGTAGTTGGTGGCGCCGGTGATCGGGCTGGCGTTGACCCTGGCGGATCCCCGGTAGAGGTTGAACGCCACCCCGGAGGTCTCGGTGCCGAGCAGCCGCCAGGAGACCAGGTTGCCGCTGCCGGAGCGGACGCTGATCAGCCCTCGGTCCAGGTCCTCCATCTGCACCACCCCGGCCGACGGCGGGGGCGTGGTCGGAGGTGGCGTGGTCGGGGGCGGGGTGGTGGGTGGCGGGGTGGTCGGCTCGTCGGTGGGTGGGGCGCCGGTGCAGGTGGTGCCGTTGAGCGCAAAGCTGCCCGGCACCGGGTTACTGCCGGCCCACGAACCGTTGAAGCCGAACGAGGCGCTGCCGTTCGTGGCGATGGCGACGTTGTGGTCGACGTTGCGCGCGGTCACCTGGGCACCGGACTGGGCGACGACGGCGTTCCACGCCTGGGTGACCTGCTGACCCGCGACGTACGACCAGGTGAGCGCCCACCCGTTGACCGGGTCGCCGAGGTTGGTGACTGTGACGTTGGCGCCGAAGCCGCCCTGCCACTGGTTGGTGATCTGATAGTCGACCCGGCAGCCGACGGCGGCGGCCGAGGCGACGACCGTGCCGAGGGTGCCGGCCACGACGGTGGCCGCCGTCGTGGCGGCGAGCAGGATCAGCCGATGTCTGGACGGGTGCATGCACTGCCTCCGGGGATCCGGTGATGATCGCTACGACCCACCGGCCCTGCCCGGGAAGCACAGTGGACCGAACCCACCACGACGGCGGCGGACGGCGATCTGATCGGGGTGAAACGCCCTGGAACTCACGGATCCGACTCCCCGCGCATCGTAAGGCAAGCGCTTTCCGCCACGCAACATCGACCATCGTCGCTTGACTGCGGGTCCCACTCTTGCCTCGGTGATCGATGCCTGATCAACTCGTCCGGGTGAGCGCTCACCACATGGACCCCGCCGAATTCCGTCGCGCCGGCCACGCCGTCGTCGACTGGATCGCCGACTACTGGGCGACAGTGGAACAACGACCGGTCGCCCCGGCCGACCCCCCGGGCACCGTGGCCGCCGCCCTGCCCAGCGAGCCGCCCACCACCGGCGGCGAACCGGTCGAGGCGATCCTCACCGACCTGGACTCGATCGTCGTACCGGGGCTGACCCACTGGCAGCACCCGGGCTTCTTCGGCTACTTCCCCGGCAACACCTCCGGCCCGAGCGTGCTCGGCGACCTGGTCAGCTCCGGGCTCGGCGTCCAGGGCATGCTGTGGGCCTCCAGCCCGGCCTGCACCGAGCTGGAGACGGTGATGATGGACTGGCTGGCCCATCTGCTGGACCTGCCACAGCGGTTCCGCTCCACCGGGGCTGGCGGTGGGGTCATCCAGGACTCGGCGTCCTCTGCGACGCTGGTGGCCACCCTGGCCGCACTGCACCGGGTCAGCGGCGGCCGCTGGCGGCACACCGGCATCGACCGGCGCTACCGCGCCTACACCTCCATCCACGGACACTCGTCCATCGAGAAGGCGGTACGGATCGCCGGGCTGGGCAGCGACGGAATCCGGACGATCGACGTTGACCCGGACACCCAGGCGATGCTGCCGGACGCGCTGCGGGCCGCCATCGAAGCCGACCTGGCCGCCGGTGACGTACCGGCCATCGTGGTAGCGACCATCGGCACCACCTCCACCACCGCCGTCGACCCACTGCCGGAGATCGGGGCCATCTGCGCCGAGTACGGGATCTGGCTGCACGTGGACGCCGCGTACGCGGGCGCCGCCGCCGTCTGCCCCGAGTTGCGGTGGACGCACGCCGGCCTGGAGTACGCCGATTCCTACTGCTTCGACCCGCACAAGTGGCTGCTCACCGGCTTCGACTGCGACGCGTTCTGGGTGGCCGACCGGGCCGAACTGATCGAGGCGCTGACCGTACTGCCGGAGTTCCTCCGCAACGCGGCCTCCGAATCCGGCGCGGTGATCGACTACCGGGACTGGCAGGTGCCGCTGGGCCGGCGGTTCCGGTCCCTCAAGCTGTGGTTCGTGCTGCGCTGGTACGGCGCCGAAGGGCTGCGGGCGCACATCCGCTCCGGGGTGGCGCTGGCCGAACGGTTCGCCGAGCGGGTCCGCACCGACGACCGGTTCGAGGTGGCCGCGGCGCACCCGTTCTCACTGGTCTGCTTCCGACTGCGCGCCGACGACGACACCAACGCGGCGATGCTGGCCTCGGCGAACGCCACCGGACGGGTGCACCTCACGCACACCCGGGTCGCCGGCCGCTACACGCTCCGACTGGCGGTCGGCTCACCCCAGACCACCGAAGCGCACATCGACGAAGCCTGGACCCTGCTCTCCGAGGCAGCCAACACCCTGCTCACCCCCTAACCCGCCGTCGCCCCGCCCGCTCCCCGCACCCCCGCACCCCCGCGCCCTCGCGCCCTCGCGCCCTCGCGCCCTCGCACCCTCGCACCCTCGCACCCTCGCGCCCTCGCGCCCCCGCGCCCCGCGCAACTTCCCCGATGTTGCTGCCTCCGACACGCGAGAGCCAGCAACATCCCTGATATTGCGCGGATCTTGACGACGAACACCGCCCCCGGAGAGACCGGGACCCAGGCTCGGGCGCCCACGGCCGCCAAGATCGCGCTCAAACCAGGATGTAGTGGCCACGAAACGCCAGGAAGCCACTACAACCAGGATGTTGCGCGATCTTGGTGATTCAACCTCGGCGATGACGATGTTGACCGGCGGGCGGGCGGGGTTCAGCGCGGGGTGGGCGTACCCGTTGCGGCCAGATCGGCCGGGACCTCGTCGGCGGAGGCAGCGTCGGAGGCCTTGGCGGGCACGGCCGCGGCTGCGGGTGAAGCGCTCGCGGCTTCGGCGCGGGCGCGGCGGGTACGGCGTAGGGCGCGCACGGCCAACACCAGGGCGGCCAGCCAGCCGGCGGCCAGCAGGGCGTACAGGGCGGGCCGGGCCGGACCGTCCAGTTCGGCCGAACGCATCAGGGTGCGGGCGTTGGTCAGCACGATCACGCCGCCGACTGCCGCGCCGAGCAGTTGGGCGGGCACGATTCGCACCAGCCAGGCGGCCAGCGGGGCGGCGATGAGCCCACCGATGAGCAGTGCGGCGACGGTGGGGAGCAGGAATCCCTCCGAGCCCAGCCCGATCAGGAAGCCGATGCTGGCCGCGCCGGCCACGACGAACTCGGCGGTGTCCACGGAGCCGATCACCTTGCGGGGCTCCATGCGGCCGGAGACCAGCAGCGCGGGGGTGGCCACCGGGCCCCATCCGCCGCCGCCGGTCGCGTCGACGAAGCCGGCGACCAGGCCCAGGGGGCCGAGGAAACGACCGCGGAGCCGTCGGCCGATCCGGTCGGTGCGCAGTGGTCGGGCGAAGCGGATCAGGAGGTACGCGCCGAGCGTGAAGAGAATGCTGGCCATCCACGGTGCGGCGGCCTCGGTGGAGATCGAGCTGAGCAGCGTGGCGCCGGCGAAGGCGCCGATCGCGCCGGGCAGGGCGATGCGGGTCACCACCCGCCAGTCGACGTTGCCGAACCGCCAGTGCGCGACTCCGGCGGCGAGCGTGGTGCCGATCTCGGCCAGGTGCACCGAGGCCGAGGCGGCGGCCGGGGCGACCCCGGCGACCAGCAGCAGAGTGGACGAGGTCAAGCCGTACGCCATGCCGAGCGAACCATCGATCAGTTGCGCGACGAGCCCGACCAGAGCGAGGACCAACAGCTTGCGCACGAGCGCCCCCAGACTTTTCGGCATCTCCTATCGACTTGGTCGACAATGCGGGATGGGGCAGTCAGGGTCAAGCCCCCGATCGGTGGATGGGACGCGCCCGGTCAGTGCCCGGGGCGCGAGGCCGAAAGGCTAGCCGGCGTGCAGACCCAGGCGAAGAAGGCAGCGACCAGGTGACATGAAGCTGGAGGCGAGCCGGCGCTCAGATCCAGGCGCGTGGGTCGGCGGCCAGCTCGGTGACCCGCGCGGGCAGCGTGCCGGCGGCCACGTCGGCCACGCTGACCAGTTCGAGGATCTCCCGCTCGCTTGCCCGTAGCGCGATCCAGACCTCCTGGAGGGCGTGCGCCGGGCCGTGGTAGCCGAGCTGCTCGGGGCGCTGCCCACGTACGTGGGCGAGGGGCCCGTCGATCACCCGGATGACCTCGGCGAGGGAGATCTCCTCGGCGGGGCGGGCCAGCCAGTAGCCGCCCTCCGGGCCGCGCTGGGCGTGCACGATGCCGCCCCGGCGCAGCTGGAGAAGGATGCTCTCCAGGAACTTCGGCGGGATCTCCTGGGCGCGGGCGATCTGGTCGGCCGTGACCGGCCGGCCGCGCCCGGGGCCGCTGGCCGTCGCGGCAAGCTCGGCGGCCGCGCGGAGGGCATAGTCGACCCGGGCGGAGAGGCGCATGTCGGCAAGGTTAGTCGCTGGTCAACCGGGCGGGCGGGCGACCCTCGGCCGATCGGGCACGCATCGATGGAAAGTAGCGCCGCTGGCGCGCGTCCAGGACCGATGAACGGCCCCCGGTAGGGACCGGTGAAGTACGTCATGATCCACCGTACGGTGGCGGCCGAAATGCCGGTCCGGAGCGTCCCTATGCTGGGCGGGAGTACGAATGTCTGGCCGTTTACCCGGCCGCCAGCAACATATTGATAAACACCCGGGTGTGCTCGGGGGGAAGGCAACACGATGACCGATATCGCCACACGCACCTGGGACGGCATGACCATCCCGGTGGCCGGCACCTATCTTCTCGATCAGGCGCACAAGCGGATCGGTTTCCTGTCCCGGCACATGATGGTGAGCCCGGTGCGCGGCGAGTTCGCCGAGGCGACGGCGCAGATCTTCGTGGCGGAGGACCCGCTGCTCTCCTCGGTGACGGCCACCATCATGTCGGCCAGCATCACCACCGGGAGTGCTGATCGGGACACGCATCTGAAGAGTGCCGACTTCCTCGATGTGGAGCGTTTTCCCACTCTCGAATATCGAAGCACCGGTATCAAATGGCAGGGCAACGAGGACCCCATATTCCAGTGGGCGCGCCTGCGCAACCACCGGTTGGGCGGACGAGGCCGGAGTCACATTGTTCCGCCGCAGTCCGACGGCATTCCCGGACGATTCGTGCTCACCGGTGAGTTGACAGTGAAGGGGATCACCCGGGCCGTCGACCTGGAGGTGAATTTTGGTGGTGCTCGTCAGGATCCGTACGGGCAGAACATCTTCGGATTCAGCGCGACGGCCGAGATGAACCGTGAGGACTACGGCCTGCTCTGGAATGTCGTCCTGGAGAGCGGCGGGGTGCTGGTCGGCAAGACGGTGCAGATCGAGATCGCCGGCGAGGCCATCTACCAGGCCTGAACCACATCATCCCCGCCAGTTGCCTGGCGGGGATGAGCGACAACTACCCGGCGGGGATGAGCGACAGCGTCAGGCGCCGACGCGGCGCAGCAGACCCTCCTGGACGGCGCTGGCGATCTGCCGGCCGTCCGTGGTGAACATCCGGCCGGTGGCCAGCCCACGCGCGCCGGACGCCGACGGGCTCAGGCAGTCGTAGAGGAACCACTCGTCGGCCCGGAACGGCCGGTGGAACCAGAGCGCGTGATCCAGGCTCGCGCCGACCAACCCGCCCGGCCCCCACACCTCGCCGTGCGCGGAGAGCACCGAGTCCAGCAGGGTGAGGTCCGAGGCGTAGGTGAGCGCGCAGGCGTGCAGCAGGGGGTCGTCGGGCAGTTTGCCGTCGATGCGCATCCAGACCCGCTGGTGCGGGTCGGCGGGCCGGTCGCCGGGGCGGACCCAGCCGGGCTCACCCACGTAGCGCACGTCGATCGGTCGTGGGATCTGACCCCAGATGCCCAGCCGCTCGGGGTAGCGGGAGAGCCGGTCGGTCATCGTCGGCACGTCCTGCGGCGGGGGCACGTCCAGCGGGGACGTGGCCTGGTGGTCCAGGCCCTCCTCGGCCCGCTGGAACGACGCCGACATGAAGAAGATCGGCTTGTCGTGCTGGAGGGCGACCGCGCGGCGGACCGAGAAGGACCGGCCGTCGCGGATGTTCTCCACCTGGTACACGATCGGCTCAACCGGGTCGCCGGGGCGGACGAAGTAGCCGTGCAGCGAGTGCACGAACCGCTCCGGGTCGACGGTGCGGCCGGCGGCGACCAGGGCCTGACCCGCGACCTGGCCGCCGTACACCCGTTGTGGGCCGACCGGGGGGCTCATCCCCCGGAAGGTCATCTCCCCGGTCGGGTCGAGGTCGAGCACTTCCAGCAGCTGGTCAACCGCCGCCTGGCCGACCGCGACCCGACCGTCGCTCACTGCAGGGCCCGCGCCGACGCGGCGTCGACCAGCGAGCCGAGCTGGTGTACGCGCAGCGTGTTGGTCGAGCCGGGGGTGCCGGGCGGGCTACCCGCGACGATCACCACGTAGTCACCGGGGTTGGCCCGGTCGAGGCCGAGCAGCGCCTGGTCGACCTGGCGGAACATGTCGTCGGTGTGCTGCACGAACGGCATCAGGAAGGTCTCCACGCCCCAGGTGAGGGCGAGCTGGTCGCGCACCTCGGGGACCGGCGTGAAGGCCAGCAGCGGCAGGTCGCAGTGCAGGCGCGACAGCCGTCGCACGGTGTCGCCGGTCTGCGAGAACGCGACGAGCGCCTTGGCGTTGATGGCCCGGGCGATCGACGAGGCGGCGACGGTGAGGGCGCCACCGTGGGTACGCGGGTCGTGCTGCAACCGCGGCACCCCGATGGAACCGGCCTCGGTGGTCGTCACGATCTTGGCCATGGTGCTGACGGTGAGCACCGGATACTTGCCGACGCTGGTCTCGCCGGAGAGCATCACCGCGTCGGCGCCGTCGAGCACCGCGTTGGCGACGTCGGAGGCCTCCGCCCGGGTGGGGCGGGAATTCTCGATCATGGAGTCGAGCATCTGGGTGGCCACGATGACGGGCTTGGCGTTCTCCCGGCACAGCTGCACAGCGCGCTTCTGCACCAGCGGGACCTCGTCCAGCGGCATCTCGACACCGAGGTCACCGCGCGCGACCATGACACCGTCGAAGGCCAGCACGATGGCCTCCAGGTGCTCCACCGCCTCCGGCTTCTCGACCTTGGCGAGCACCGGGCGGAACACGCCCTCCTCGGCCATGATGTTGTGGACGAGCTTGATGTCCTCGGCCGAGCGGACGAAGGAGAGCGCGACCAGGTCGACACCGAGACCCAGGGAGAAACGCAGGTCCTCGGCGTCCTTGTCCGACATGGCGGGCACGCTGACCGCCACGTTGGGCAGCGACACGCCCTTGTTGTTGGAGACCGGCCCGCCCTCGGTGACGAGGCAGCGGATGTCGTTGCCGGTGACGTCGGTGACCTCGACGGCGACCCGACCGTCGTCGATCAGCAGCCGGTCACCGGGCTTCACCTCATAGGGCAGCTTGGTGTAGGTGCAGGAGACCCGCTCCTTGGTGCCGATGACGTCGTCGCCGGTGATCACGACCGAGTCGCCGGTACGCCACTCGTGCGGGCCGTCGGCGAACTTGCCGAGCCGGATCTTGGGGCCCTGCAGGTCGGCGAGGACGGCCACCGGCTTACCTGCTGCCTCCGACGCCTCCCGGACCAGTCGGTAGACCGCCTCGTGGTCGGCGTGGCTGCCGTGGCTGAAGTTGAGCCTCGCCACGTTCATGCCGGCCTCGACAAGACCCCGGATGCGCTCCGGGGACGAGGTGGCGGGACCCAGAGTGCAGACGATCTTTACGCGGCGTGTCACGCCCATCAGGCTAGTCTCTCCTTCAGGTCGGACTCGTGGCCGACCCCTTGCAGGCAGCGGAACAGGTGTCCAACGACGCGCGGCGCGCGTCGGGCCGGCGGGCGAAACCGCACCGGGAACGTTGTGGCGACGGGCATCAGCGACCGCGCGCCGGGAATCGTACGCCTCTGTTGGCGTGCGCTGTCGGGGTGCTCCCGGCGGCGGCTCACTGCGGGTGCTCCGAGGGCGGCGGGCGGCGGGTCATTCCGGGTGCCCGGAGGGCGGCAGGGTGGGCACCGCGTGCAGCAGGTCGCGGGGGTCGTAGCGGCGCTTGGCGTGGCGCAGCCGCGCCCAGTTCGCGCCGTAGGCGAGCCGGACCCGGTCGGTCTCCTCCGGGGCGAGCAGGTTGGGGTAACCACCGGGCAGGGCGTGCGGGGCGAGTGCCGTGGAGGTCCGCTCGGCCCACTCGCGGTGCGGGACGGCCTGGTCGCCGGGCGCCCACACCGCGATGATCTCGGCCATCAGGTGGTTGGTGCGCAACCCGAACGCCGTGTCGGCGGGGCGGACCCGGGTGGCCGCGCCGTGGAAGTGGTGCACGGCCAGCGCGGAGAACCGCGAGGTGACCTGCCGGGCGGCGTCGACGAGCGTGTCCACGGTGTCGTCGGTGAGCGCTGGCAACCACCGGGTCCGCAGCAGGTAGTGGTTGCCGTCGACCATCCCGCCGTCGAACATCCGCAGCGCGTCCGCGTACGGCATCGGGCCGATCTGGTCGACCAGCGGGCTGCCCAGCGCGCGCAGCCGGTCCAGCCACGGCGCCCCGGCGGCCAGGTCCGGGCCGCTGTAGAACGGGCAGACGAAGATCACCGGTTCACCGGCCGGGCCGGGCAGGAAGCCGGCCATCACGGTCAGCTCGTCCGGGGCCTCGGCGACCAGCTCGCCGTAGCCGCGCAGTACGGCCGGCGCCTCGGCGAGCGCGAACATGATCATGCCGGCCAGCACGCCGGGCAGCCGGTGCGCGCGGAAGCGCAGCTCGGTGACGATGCCGAGGTTCCCACCGCCGCCGCGCAGCGCCCAGTACAGCTCGGCGTCGTGCCGGGGGTCGGCGGTGACCCGGCGGCCGTCGGCGAGAACCACCTCCGCGCCGAGCAGGCTGTCCAGGGCCAGACCGAACCGGCCGCACAGCGGTCCGTACCCGCCGGCGAGGGTGAGGCCGGCCATCCCCACCGCGTCGACCACACCGGTGGGGACCACCAGGTCGTACGGGCGGGCGGCGGCGAGCAGCTCGGCCGCCGTGGCGCCGCCGCCGATGGTCACCGTGGCCGCTTCCGGGTCGACCCGCACGGCGCGCAGCCAGGTCAGGTCGAGCACCAGAGCGCCGTCGCGCAGCGCCCGGCCGGCCCAGTCGTGCCCTCCGGAGCGGACCGAGAGGGGCAGGTGGCACCGGGTGGCGACGCGGACCGCCTCGGCCACCTCGTCGGCGTCCTGGCACTGGGCTACCAGCGCGGGCGTGCGCGCCACCGCGCCGTTCCAGAGTCGGGTGGTGACGGCGTAACCGGGATCGCCCGGCTCGTGCAGCCGGTCGCCGAGCAGGGCACGCAGTCGGGCGGTGGCCGACGCGACATCGGGGGTGGCGGCGGAGATCATGGCGACTCCTCGACCGGGGCCGACCCACGACACCGGGTACGCCCCGGCGGCGGCCCGCGCTGGGCGCGACCGTAGCACCGGCAGGCGGGCGAGCGCCGTCGTCATCACGACAGCCACCGATGGACCGGAGGCTCAGCTGCCCGCCTTGACCAGCGGGAACTCCAGGGAACCGGCCGGGCAGAGGAAGGTCAGCACCTCCACCCGGTAGAGCCCGGCCTGCACCGCCGGGTCTGCCTCCAGCACGCTGCGGACGTCGTCGACGCTGCCGGTGCGGGCCAGCCCGAAGCCGATCGGCGGATCCGGCTCGCGCGCCGGCCCGTCCACTGAGCCGGCGACCAGGACGATGCCGCTTCGCTGCAACGCCTGCATGTGTTCGGCGTGCTCGGCCTGCAACCGCTGCACGGTCTCCGCGGGCAGGGCCCGCCCGGCCGCGCCGGGGTAGATCACGATGCACTCGTACGTGTCGAGCGCGAAGTTGACCTGCGGCACTCCCATGGGTGCTCCCTCCGCCGTCGCGCCGGAACGCACCGGCTCCGGCCAGCGTCGCACGGACACCCCGGTCGTACCGGGCGCTTCCCGGCAACTCGGCTCGGCGCGCTGACGGCGTGTCCGCGCCCACAGTCGGCCGACCGGCGGCATGGCGGCGGAGTTCCGGGGGATGATCCATCGGTGGCGGGTGGGCTCTTCACGCCCGCGCTGTCCACGCCCGCCACGACGAGACGATTGGGGATCGGGCAATGGCGACAAATATCAGTGAGCAGCCCGCGAAGGCGTCCGGCACGTACCGGATCGGTGGCGACGTCACCGTCAACCGACTCGGCTACGGGGCCATGCAGATCACCGGCCCGGGTGTCTGGGGTGACCCGAAGGACCCGGCCGAGGCGGTTCGTGTGCTGCGCCGTGCGGTCGAGCTGGGCGTGACGTTCATCGACACCGCCGACTCGTACGGGCCGTTCGTCTCGGAGTTGCTGATCCGGGAGGCGCTGCACCCGTACGCCGATGACCTGGTGATCGCGACCAAGGCCGGGCTGAGCCGCTCCGGCCCCGGCGACTGGCGGGCGCTGGGCCGCCCGGAGTACCTGCGCCAGCAGTGTGAGCTGAGCCTGCGTCACCTCGGCCTGGACAGCATCCCGCTGTACCAGCTGCACCGGATCGACCCGAAGGTGCCGCTCGCCGACCAGCTCGGTGAGCTGGCGCTGCTGCGGGAGGAAGGCAAGATCCAGCACATCGGGCTGTCCGAGGTGAGCGTCGCGCAGATCGAGGAATCCCGGGCGATCACCACGATCGCGTCCGTGCAGAACCTGTACAACCTCGCCAACCGCAGCGCAGAGGACGTGCTGGAGTACTGCGAGCGCAACGACCTCGCGTTCATCCCGTGGTTCCCGATCGCGACCGGTGAGCTGGCCCGCCCGGGCGGCCCGCTGGACGCCATCTCCACCGCGCACGGCGCGTCGCCCGCGCAACTCGCGCTGGCCTGGCTGCTGCGCCGCTCGCCGGTGATGCTGCCGATCCCCGGCACGTCCTCGGTGGCGCACCTGGAGGAGAACGTGAGCGCGGCCGACGTGCGGCTCACCGACGACGAGTTCGAGTCGCTCGCCAAGGCGAGCTGACACACCGGTCCGGACGCCGTCGGGTCAGCCGGCGGCGTCCGAACCCGGACTCCCGAGCGCCGACGGTCCGTCCGGACCGGGCTCCCGGGCGGCCCGCAGCGCCTCGGTCGCCTGGGCCAGCAGCCGAGCGGAGTCGGTCCGCCCGCTCACCTGCAACTCCACTTCGGTGTCCCCGGTCTGGATCCGGATGCTGGCCTCGGTGCGCTGCTGGTCGACCCAGGACTGCAACAGGTTGAACAGCCCGGGAAGCAGCCCCTGGGCCAGCACCGCGATGATCACCGCGTCGCTGAAGCCCGGCCGGCCCCCGCCGCCGCCGGAAGGGCGGACCACCGGCCGGTACTCGGGGCGGCGGTGGATCCAGGTCAGCAGGTCGACCGACGGTGGCTGGCGCTGCCGGGGATTGATGGTCAGCCGGACGGGCAGCCGGGCTGCGGCGTCGCTGTCGGTCACGGTCGGTCTCCCGGTCAGTTGGTGGCGGGTCGGAAGGCGACGTTGTCCCCGTCGGCGGTGGCGACGCCCGCGACGGTGAACGCGTCCTCGTCCTTGAACGGTGAGCTGGTGCCGAAGTAGGTGGTGGTGCCGCTGACCTCGACCATGCCCTGGGTCTGGGACGGGGTGGAGACCTGGGCGCTGGCCGGGCCGGTGAGTTCGACGGCGAGCTTCGGGTACTCCAGGATCTTCCAGGTTACTTTCTGGGGCGAGCTGGATCCGCTGTAGTAGCTGAACGGGCAGCCCGGCGGGTTGGTCACCGTCTGCTTGGCGCACTCGTCCAACCAGGCTCGTACCCGCGCCTCGACGGCCTCGATCGCCGCAGGCTTGAGCACCGGAGCCAGTTGCAGGACGGCGGCGGTCTCCCCCGGGCCCACCAGCACTGTCGCGCTCGGCGTCTCGCTGAGGGCGCTGGACGGGCCGGTCGCGGTGTAGCCGCCGGGCAACAGCACCACTGGCGGGCCCTCGGTGGCCACTGGCAGCTCGACCCCGTTGAGCCGTACTCCCGGGTCGGCGATCGCGGCGTTGAGCGGGGTCGGCCCGCCGCTCAACCGCCAGCCGTGGAACAGCCCGGCGGTGGTCTCGTTCTCGCGGCGCAGGGTGAGGGTGGCGGTTTCCCGCGCGTCACCCAGCCGGTACGCCACAGTGGCGGTGGCGCTGTCGCCCTCGCGCTCCAACGAGCTGATCTCGACGTCGGTCGGTGGTTGGTAGCCCTTGCCGCGCAGCAGTTGGGCGAGCAGCTTGGTGTCGGTGTCGCTGCCCTGGTCGGTCAGGTAGCCGAGCGCGGCGTCGCTGTCCCGGTCGGCGAGCGCGGCGAAGTAGCCGTCAATCGCCGCCTGGGGGCGGAAGAACGCCCACTGCACCACGCCGAGCCCGCTGGTGCCGAGGCAGGCGACCAGGGTGAGGGCGCCGACCAGCAGCCAGGTGCGGCGGGTGCCGACCGGGCCGGCGGAGTTGAACAACCGGTCGACGGTGACGGGTTCGGTTGCGCCGGCGGGCGCGCCGGCCAGCGACGCCCGCTCCAGCGCGTCGAGCCGCAGCTCGTGCGGCGGGTGGGTGGCGCAGACCGCCTCGTCCCAGCCGCTGCGCCCGGTCTCGAAGGACAGCCGCCGTTCCAGGATGCGCCGCAGCCCGTCGACGTGCCCGGTGAGCACCGCGCCGAGGTCGGCCCGGTACTCGGCGGCCCGCACGTCGCGGGCGTGCAGCGGCAGCACCACGTACCGCATGGTGAGCAGCACCGGCCAGAAGAACACGAAGACCACGAAGTTGGTGCCCGGGTGCGGGAACGTCCGCATCAGCCAGGTCGGCAGGGCGTGCGCGAGGGTCAGCGGCAGGCCGACGCCGCGGACGAAGGCGCTGGTGATCTCGTCCCCGGTGCGCCAGTGCACCAGCTCGTGGCTGAGCAGCGCGGCCACCTCGTCGTCCGGTTCGGTCAGCACGGCGGTGGTGACCACCACGTGCCGGGCGTAGGTGCGGGCGTTGCTCAGGACCGGGTCGTCCTCCATGAGCAGCCGGGGCACGCTGGGCAGGCCGAGCCGTCGGGCGCAGTCGTCGAGCACGGGGCGCAGCCGCTCGTACTCGCGGCGGCTGGGCTGGCGCGCACCCGAGACGACCAGCAGACGTGGTTCGAGCAGCACCCGGTAGAGCGTGTAGAGGACCCCGATCAGCGCCGCCGCGATGACCGTGCCGATCAGGCCGGTGAGCAGCGCGAACGGTTCGTCGGCGACGCCCAGCCAGGGCAGCGCCAGCACGACGAGGAAGCCGACGAGGAAGCCGATGGCGAAGCCGGCCACGCCGCCGAGCAACCCGCCGGAGCGGGTCAGGAACGCCTCGATCAGGGAGCCGATCAGCGGGGCGTCGCGCAGCGCCTGGGGCACCTGGTCGTCGGCGCCCGACCCGATGGCGAAGAGCCCGGCGACGCCGAACAGGAGACCGCCCCAGAACGCCAGGAGCAGCGCGACCGGCAGGTAGAACCAGGTGGCGACGAACGCGCCGAGCACGCCGCGCCAGTCCCGCAGGATCCCGGCGCGCAGCCAGACCAGCGCGCTGGGGTAGCCCGGTGGGCGGTCGGCGAACCCGCCGGTGGGCGGCGGGGTGTCGGCCGACGGCGGTTGGGCGGCCCGGACGTCGAGCTGCGGCACGGTCGGCGGGGTGTTCTCCGGCGGCACGGTGGGCGGCTCGGTCATGAGCGCTGCTCCTTCTCGGAGGATGGCGTCCACTGTCGGGAATGGACAGCCGGAGCAGGCTATCGAGGACATCCAATGTCTGCCATACCGTTTCGCGGGATCGTCGCGCACCCGACACTCACCGTCGCGGGTCCGGTGCGGCGGTCCCCTCCGGGACCGCCGCATCGGAGCGGGTCAGAGCGCGAGGCAGTTGGGTCGCACCGGGCCGTCGACGAGGGCGCCACGCACGATGGTGTACGCCGTGCCGTCGAGCACCAGACCGAGGTGCCCCACCACCCGCAGCGGGCAGTACGCCTGGATCAGCACGTTCGTCGCACCGTCGTTGACGGCGGCGTTTCCGGTCGGCCGGACCAACTCGTCCTGCAAGGTGCGGATGGTGGTGTAGCGCACCGCGCCCGGGGTGTCGTCGCCGGCGTTGAGGTCGGCGAGGAACGCCGAGCCGATGGTCATCTGTTGGCAGGCCACGACGCCGGCGCAGCTGCCCAGGCCCAGGAACGCCACGATGTTGGCCACGTACGTGCCGTACTGCGGTGTGCCCAGGCTGACGTACCGGTCGACGGTGGTGGTGCCGCCGAGCCGCTTGAGGTAGTACCGGCTGACCAGACCCCCTTCGGAGTGGGCGACGACGTCCACGGCCGCCGCGCCGGTGCTGGCGCGTACCTGGTTGACGTAGCCGGCGAACGCGCGGGCCGAGGTGGGGATGTCGCCGAGGCCCAGCCCGGGCAGTTGGTAGATGAAGGTGCGGTAGCCGTCGGCGCGCAGGCGGGCGGCGATCGGCTCGTACGCGACGGCGACGCCGCTGAGCCCACCGACCACGATGACGGGGTTGGCCGCCGCGGCGGCGAGGGGTGTCGTGGGGGCGGCGGTGGCCGGGGCGGGATCGGCGGGGGCGGCGGTCGCCGTGGCGGAGGACGCGAGCAGCGCGGCGGTGGCGAGGGCCAGGACGAGGGCGGTCTTTCGGAGCAGCATCGCTGCACCTCCGGGGGGAGGCACCCGGCGAACCGGGCAGGTGGGTGGGGGTGTCCGGTCGACCGTGCGACGATCATGCCCGTAACAATTCAGAAACGTCAATGACTTGTTACGCACCGGTAACCCGTTGTTCCGGCGGAGGCGTAAACGGTCATACCGTCACGCTCCATATCGGACACCGATGGTGACTGGCATGCTGTGGCCGTGGCTGTCGACGAACCCACCGAGCGCGAGCTGCGGGTGATGCCGTGGTGGCTGGTCCTGGTCGGCCTGCTGGTCGCCATCGCCCTGGGCTGGCTGGTGCTGGACCTGCTGCTCACCGAGGCCGACCGGGCCAGCCAACCGGACACCCGCGCCACGCTGCGCATCGACGCGATCCGCACCGGCCTGACAGTCGTCGCCGGCACCGGCGGAGGGCTCGCGCTGCTGCTCGCCGCCCGCCGCCAGTGGATCACCGAACGCGCGCAGCGGCACCAGGAGAGCGTCGCCACACGGGACCAGGTGCACCGCGACCGGGTGCAGGCGCACGCCGAGGCGGTGGCCGAGGCCGCGCAGCGCCACCAGGACCGGCAGTCCGGGGCCGCCGAGCACGACGCGGCGGAGCGTCGACTGACCGAGCTCTACACCAGGGCGGTCGAACTGCTCGGCAACGACAGCGCGGCGGTACGCCTCGGCGGCCTGCACGCGCTGGAGCGCCTCGGTCAGGACAACCCGGGGCAGCGCCCGACGATCGCGGCGGTGCTCTGCGCGTACCTGCGAATGCCGGCGCCGGACGGCGAGCCGCGCGAGACGGAGGTCCGGCGCAGCGCGCAGCGCGTGCTCACCCGGCACCTGCGCGCGGACGACGCGACCCACTGGCCGGAGCTGAGGCTCGACCTGACCGGCGCCACGCTCGTCGACTTCGACGCCGCCGGCTGCACGCTCGTCGACGCGAACTTCACCGGTGCCGTGTTCACCGGCACGACCACCTTCGCGGGCGCGATGGCGCGGGGGCTGCTCCTGCTCAGGGCGGCGACCTTCGACGACGTGGTCTTCGAGGGGCTCGCAGCCGAGGGCGAGGTCATGCTGGACGGCGTTCGCGTCGGCGGTCTGGCCAGCTTCGACGGCGCCGCCTTTCCCGGCGGCCTGTCCTGTCGGCGAGCCAGTTTCGCCGGCCCGACTTCATTTCGCCGGGTGACCTTCGGTCAGCCGACCAGCTTCGACGCGACCCGCTTCGAGGACGCCGCGACGTTCCGGGAGGCAGTCTTCGACGGCGCCCTGTCGATGGAGCACACCGAGTTCGGCCGGTCGGCCGGCTTCCACTCGGCCCGTTTCACGAACATGGCGCTGTTCCGCTGGACGGTGTTCGGCGCGGAGGCGCTGTTCGACGGAGCCCGATTTCTCGACGCCGCGAACTTCGGCCGGGCCCGGTTCCACAGCATGGCCAGCTTCCGCGACACGCAGTTCAGCCGGCCGCCGCAGGTCGAGCAGGCCCGGGCGGTGGCCGACCCGGGTCACCGCTGGCCGGCGGGCACGACTGTGGAACGCCTCGACGACGAGTGGCTGCTGCTGGTCGACCGCTGACCGGTCGGGCGGGAGTCAGCACGACGCGGCCGGGTGGGCCGTCAGCGCGACGCGGCTGGCGGGCGCAGGCCGTCCAGGGCCACGTTGAGCACCCGGTCGCGCTGCTCGGGTGACGGGAACTGGGCCATGGTGAGGCCGCTGATCAGCCGCACCACGTCGTCGAAGCCGATGTCGTCACGGACCACGCCGGCGGCCTGCGCGCGACGCATCAGCGGCTCACCGGCGGAGAAGATCTCCGCCCGGCAGCTGGTGAAGATCTCGGAGTCGTGCAGCAACTGCTCGGCGAGCGCCCGCTTGGTGGCGACGTACGCGACGAAGCGGTGCAGCCAGGCGACCAGCGCGTCCCAGGGTGGCAGCTCGGCCAGGCCCTCGGCGGAGTGGCACAGCGCCCGGACCTCCTCGACGTAGACGGCCTCGAACAGGTGCCGGCGGGTCGGGAAGTTGCGGTAGAGCGTGCCGATGCCCACGCCGGCCCGGCGGGCCACGTCCTCCAGGGAGGCGGCGGCGCCGTTCTCGGCGAACGCCTCACGCGCCGCCGTGATCAGGGCGTCGTAGTTACGCCGCGCGTCGGCCCGCTTGGGCCGCTGGGCGAAGACCTCGGGCGCCTGCCCCGCGCTGGTCATGACGTGCGTCACCTCACCCTGGTTGCATCCGGAGGGAACCCTCCGCTAGCTTAGTGGAGGCACCCCTCCGGAATCCCGGAGGCCTGCCTCCGGTTACTCTACCTCGGGACCCGCCCGATCGCCGCCTGGCCACCCCGATCGCCCGGACCCCGACAGACCTCCCGTCACAGACGACGGGCGACAAGCCTTCATTCCCGTACGTAATCAGGGAGTTTTCTCTCGTGGCAGTGACCTCCCGACGCAGCTCGCGTCGGCTCACCTTCACCGTGCTCGCGGCCGGCGCCGGGTTCTTCGCGATGCTCCAGTCGCTGATCACCCCGGTGCTGCCGACCATCCAGCAGGACCTGCACACCTCCCAGAACACCGTGACCTGGGTCCTGACCGCCTACCTGCTCAGCGCGTCGATCTTCACGCCGATCCTCGGACGCGTCGGCGACATGGTCGGCAAGGAGCGGATGCTTGTCGTCTCGCTCGCCGCCCTCGCCCTCGGCTGCCTGCTGGCCGCCATCGCGCCGAACATCGGCGTCCTCATCCTCGCCCGGGTCGTCCAGGGCATCGGCGGAGCGGTCTTCCCGCTGTCGTTCGGCATCATCCGTGACGAGTTCCCGGCCGCGCGGGTCTCCACCGCCGTGGCCGCCATCTCGGCGATCGTCGCCGTCGGCGGTGGCCTGGGTATCGTGCTGGCCGGTCCGATCGTCAGCACGCTGGACTATCGCTGGCTGTTCTGGATCCCGATGGTCGTGGTCGGGCTGACCGCCGTGGCCGCGCACCTGTTCGTGCCCGAGTCACCGGTCCGAACCCCCGGTCGCATCGACTGGCGCGCCACACTGCTGCTCTCCGGCTGGCTGGTCGCGTTGCTGCTGCCGATCAGCCAGGGCGCCACCTGGGGCTGGACCTCTCCCCGGGTGCTCGGTCTGCTGGCGCTGGCCGTGGTGCTGCTGGCCGGCTGGCTGGTCACCGAACTGCGGTCGAAGAATCCGCTGATCGACATGCGGATGATGCGCCTGCCCGGCGTCTGGACCACCAACCTGGTCGCCCTGCTCTACGGCGCGTCGATGTTCTCCGTGTACGCGTTCCTCCCGCAGTTCCTGCAGACCCCGACCGCCGCCGGCTACGGCTTCGGGGCGAGCATCAGCCAGGCCGGTCTGCTCATGCTCCCGATGGTCAGCGCGATGTTCGTCGCCGGCATCATCGCCGGGCGACTCCAGGCCGTCTTCAGCGCCAAGGCGCAGCTCGCCACCGGCGCCACGTTCAACGTGGCCGCCTCCGCGATGCTCGCCACCGCGCACGACACCCGCTGGGAGGTCGCCATCGCCGGTGGCCTGGTCGGCCTCGGCATCGGCCTGGCCTTCGCGTCGATGGCCAACCTGATCGTCGCCAGCGTGCCCGCCAGCCAGACCGGCGTGGCGACCGGCATGAACGCCAACATCCGCACCATCGGCGGCGCGATCGGCGCCGCAGTGGTCAGCGGCGTGATCACCGCCAACCCGCAGGCCAACGGCCTGCCCCGGGAGGCCGGATTCACGATGGGGTTTCTCGTCCTCACGGCGATCGCCCTTGCCGCCGCGCTCGCGGCCCTCGCCGTCCCGTCCGCCCGGCGGGCGTCGGCCGGTCGCCGGCCGTCCGCCGCGACGATCGTCGAGTCGGAGCTAGCCGGCGAGTTCGCCACCATGCCGGCGACCCGCTGAGGGAACGTGTCGCAGCCCGGGCGGTTCGCCGCCCGGGCTGCTCCATGTCCAGGAGTACGCTGACCGCTTCCCCCGCCCACCGACCGTCGTCTTTCAGGATGCGCCCATGTCCGAGTTGCTGACCGCCGACCGCATCGACGAGATCGGCGCCCTGGGCCTCAAGAGCCCCGACCCGGCCGCGTTCGTCGCCGAACTGGTGGGCGCCGTCGACGAAGGGCGGGTCGCGGACCCCGACGACACCGGGTACGCCCTGCTGGTGGCCGCGGACATCCTGGAACAGGCCGGTGACCTGGCCGACGCGCTCGCCCTGGCCACCCGCGCCATCGCCGAGCAGCCGGACGACAACGCGTACGCCCGAGCGGTGCGCGGCGGTCTGCTGCTGCGCCTCGACCGCTCGGACGAGGGCATGGCCGAGCTGACCGCCCTGCGTCCGCTGCTGGAGACCGACCCCGCGGCCACGTACCTGATCGACGAGTTGGCCGAGTCCGACCACATCGACACGGCGGTGGAATGGCTCACCGGGGCACTGGACGCCATCCTGGAACGGACCCGCGCCCAGCAGCACGAGTCCGAGGACGCCCAGGACGAGGCCGCGGCCATGATCTACGGCCTGGCCCAACGGCGGCACGACCTGCGCGAAGAGCAGGGCCTACCCCACGACGAGTACGACAACCTCGCCGACCGGCTGCGCGCCGCGAGCACCCACGCGCTCGACGCCCTCGACGACGGCCCGGCGACGCTGCTGTTCTGGCCGCAGGCGGAGTTCACCGCGCTGCTGCTGCGCTGGCCCACCCTCGTCGAGAGCTACCCCGCCACCTGGGACGAGCACCGCGCCCAGATCGAACGCGCCCTCGTCGACGCTTCCGGAATGGGCGGCGTCGACCTGGGCGTGGTCGTCGGCACGGTCGCCGACCTGGCCGCCTTCGCCGAACGCACCGGCAGCGACCCCACCAGCGAGGAAACCCTCGACGAGTACGCCGACAGCCTCGACGAGGCGGGCGTGACAGCCTGGCCGCCCGGCCGCAACGACACCTGCTGGTGCGGGTCCGGCGCCAAGTACAAGAAGTGCTGCCTGCCGCGCTCGCGCGGCTGACCGTTCCCGCGCTTTGCCCCGCCTGCGACCATCGACCTGTCTGCAGCTGTCGCTATCGGTCGGAGTTCTTAGATGTGGGGCTTGGGCGACGTCGTCGGTGCGTGGTTCGCGGGTAGGCCCACGGAAAGTCTGGAGCTTCTAGGTCTGAGCATGATCTTCTGGGGTCGCCTGGGTAAGTCGATGCTCTACCTGGCCGGCCTCACCGTCGTTCTGGATCTACCCGACCCGAAGAAGCTGCGACAGCGGGGAGCAGCAGCCGTTGAGCACGCCGGCAGGCCGTGGGGCCGAATGCGGCGCAAGCGCCAGCTTCGTCGGCTACTGAAGCTTCAGGTCGACATTCGCTGCCACATCGTACGGATAATCGCGACGGCCAAGACCGGGCAGGCCACCGCATACGTGCGTCTTGTCAGGAAGCCTCCGGATGCCGTTCCCGTGGGCCTCAACATGGCACTTGCCACCTACCGCGATTTCCACAGTCAGGTCATGGCCACGATTCCCGATGCGCACAGCTGCGGGACGCGGCACGAGATCGATGTGTGTCTGCAACAGCAGGCTTACGCGCGGCGCCGGGTCGACGCACTGATCGCCAGCCAACTACCGGCGGACGAACAGGACCTGATTCGGGACATGGAGCGCTCCGAGAGTGACCGGCTCGACGCGCTCGGCGTGCTCGTCGCGCTCGTCGGCATCTTCGTCTTCATAGGCGGCCTCACGAGGTGGGGGCCGTTCTGGTCCTGCGCCGGGCTGGTGCTCAGCGTGGCTGCCACGGTCATCCCCGTCCCGAGAGTACGTCTGCTGGCGGCAGCGGCGCACTACCGCGTCTGGGGCGCTCTGCTGTCCGGTTACGGCCGACTGCTCGACCAGGCTCGGCCGCTGCACCTCCTCCGGTGGGTGGCGGCCGGACTCTTCGCCATCGGTGGCATGTTCGACCTGCTGGCCTCCTGACGACGGTCGATGCACCTGCCGGAATGTGGGCCGGGCCGCGCGGAGGCATCAGCGTCGCTAGGCTCCAGTACGGAGGTGGGCCCGTGACCGCGAAAGAGCAGCACGAGACGGTCGAGGACAGCCCGGTCGGCTGGGTCGCCAGCCACATCCGGCGCTACGTGCGGACCGACGGCGCGGACGGGGGCACCTTCCACGGCGTACCGTCGCTGCTGCTCACCACCCGCGGACGCCGATCGGGCAAGCTGCGCCGCACCGCCCTGATGTACGGGCGCGACGGCGACAACTACCTGCTGGTGGCGTCCAACGGCGGTGCGGTCAAGCACCCCGCCTGGTACCTGAACCTGAGCGCCGACCCGGCCGTCGAGATCCAGGTCGGCGCGGAACGGATCGTCTGCCGGGCCCGGACCGCGACCGGTGCGGAGCGCGTCCGGCTGTGGCCGGTGATGACGAAGGTCTTCCCGACGTACGCTCGCTACGCCAAGGAGACCGACCGCGAAATCCCGGTCGTCGTCATCGAACGCGAACCCGCCGTCGATTGATGCCTCTCACTGCCGGAGAGGGCTAGGGTGACCGCAGGTAAGCACCCACTCCGGCAAGGAGGACCGTCGTGCGCCGCATCATCACCACCATCGCACTGCTCGGGCTGTCACTCTCCGTCATGCTTGCGCCAACGCCGGCGAGCGCGGCAAGCACCGTCGAAGTCACGTCCGCGACCCTGGTCGCGCGCGGCGTCGCCGTGGACATCACCCTCACCGTGACCTGCCCAGCCGGCCTGTCCGGCGCGACCGAGCTGATCGTCCGGCAGCGGTCGGGCAACCGGGTCGCCTACGCAGGCGGTTGGGCGCCTCTCAACAGCTGCACCGGCGAGCCGCAAGCCGTGACCGGGCGAGCGTGGGTGGAGGGCGGCGGGCTGGTCCTGCACAAGGGTGTCGCGCTGATCAGCGGCGGGTTCGAACTGTGCAACCAGGACGTCTGCGACTACCCGAACTTCGAGCAGACGTTCCGCATCACCCGCTGAGCAAGCGGCCGAGCCATCGCCGCACGCTCGTTGACGGGGGCGTTTGATGATCAGGTGATGGGTAGTAGGTCAGAACCGTCCCTGACACCTACTTCTTGTCACCTGATCACTGGCGCCGTCCCGGGTGATCGGATCAGGCACGCCCGTCACCCGGCCGCCTCAATAGCAGCCTCCACCTTGTCCAGGTAGTTGAACCACCACTCCCCCTCGTCGGGCTGAGAGGCTGTGGCGAGGAGGTTGGCCGCTACCACGAACACCGCACTCACGCCGCCCGCAGAGTTCGTGACTCGTGGCGGATTGCCCGTAGTCACGGCGACCAGGATGGCTTGCACGTCGTCTGCGGAGACCTCAGCCCATCGTTCCTGATGAGCGATGTTGTGCGAGAGCTCGTTTATTTCGTGGGTCGAAGGCAGTCCATCATGGACCTCAAACAGAACGGCGGCGTTCACGGCCAGCGTCAGTTCCACTGCCTTCGTCAACGTCTCCTGACTGGCGCTCAAGGCGTCCAGGGAGCTGTCGAACCTGTCGGAATCACGGTGCACAGCAGCATCCAGGACAGCTCTGACCAGAGCCTCTACCTGCTCATTGATCTTCACGGCCCGGCCCTCCGTCTCGGTGCTTCGCTCTCCACGCTCTAAAAGATCCGGCTGCGGCAGCAGCAGCCAGCAGAGTACCTGCAACCGCCTTGACGGTCGTCGGCAAGAATTCCTGGAAGCTTGCGTACGCCGCAGCCGTGGCCGAGGTCCACCACCCGATCGACTCGCTGCTGAGATGCTGGCGGCGCGGTGCCGGCGGCGCTGCCTGGTTCCGGTTCGCGCTATCGAGTCGTCGAGGGACCGCAGACCTGATGACTGGTTTCACCACCGCGGGTGGTTGGTGGATTGCGCTGCCACCACCCGTGGTCAGTTTCCCAGCGCTCGGACCTTGGCGATCGTCTCCTGCACATGCTGCTTGGCCGGGTCGCCACCCTGGGACGCCTGCGCGAGCGCCTGGCGGTACGAGTCGATCATGCCGACCAGCGGGCCCGCGGCTACGCCTTCCAGCGCACCGGCGACGAGTGCCCGCGCCTCGGCCGCGTCCTGTGCTGCCGCTGCGGTCTTGGCCTTCGCCTCGTCCAGCTTCTGCGACGCCGCCGCCAACCTCGCGATGATCTGTGCTGCGCTCACGCGCACCTCCCCGTGGTCGACCATCGACTCCGCCACCGCACCGCCAGAGACCACATGGGAGCGTACGAGATCCGCGCACCCAGCGCGACCGGCCGCTCGCTCCCCCGTCACTTCGCGGCAGTGATCGCCCAAGCGAACGACTCTGACGGAGTTTGCCCAGCGGATGCCGACCGAGTCCGGATGTCACTCTAGATCTCGGACAGTTTCCGTTACGAGCTAACGGAAACTGTCCAAGATCTAGAGTGATGCCACGAGACTGGGTTGGTTCAGCGCTCGGCGACGAACACGCCTATACCGCTGACGCCTTCCACCAAGGCCTCGATCTTGAGCGCGTTGATGGCCTGACGATCGACGATGGCCGAGACGTCGTGCTGACGGCACAGCTCAGAGGTCGAGGGCAGCTTGTCGCCCGGCGCAACTTCACCGGCCTTGATCTCAACGCGGACGCCGTCGGCGATCTGCGCCCACTTCGCTTCGGCGGGCATTGGTGTCTCGCAGGTCCGCCCTGCCATTCGAGGCAGGATCGCGCGCCGGTGATCCGATTCGTGGCCTCCGCCCGGGAACGCTACGACGCGACCGGGCGCGACGTCGACCAGGTGCGCTGGCCGAGGCGTTGGTGTGGGCGGCGCTCGGCGAACGTCCGCCCGTGCCCCACGACGCGGCGGCGATCGTCGCGCGGACGGTGCTGCTGCTCGGCCTGCTCGAAGACGAGGGTCTCACCGACCGCGAACTCAACAAAGTCCTCGTGGCCGACGGCACGGAGCACGGCGCCGATCCCCAGCAGGCAGGCGCACCAGTCGAGTCCGACCGGCGCTAAGCCAGCCCAAGATCGACACGAGATTGCTGAAGTCGGGGTATCCCGCTGGCACGGATACCCCGACTTCCATGAAACCGAGTGGATCATGCCCGCCGGCGGGCCGGGACGGGCTGCCGGAACAGGCAAGGCAGCGGACTACGGCGACGGCGGGCCGTTCTGGGCCCGGGTGATCAGGTCGTGCAACGGCTTGGTGCCGCTGCCGACCATCACACCGGTCACGACGGCGTCGACCCAGACTGCCACCCCGTTCCAGTCGGCTCCGGCGACCGCGTGCAGAACGTAGAACCCGCCGGCGCTGGACGCCACGGTGGCCAACCCGCTGGCGAGACCCCACGCGACGATGGTGCGGTTCGCCTTCGCCCGCGCGACCTTGGCGGTGGCCACGGCGACCGCCTCACGGTCAGCATCGGTGGGGCCGCCGACCCGGCTGGTCACGTCGGTCACCGTCCGGGACAGCGCGGCCTCGGCGGCGCGTCCCGGCAGCCACCGTGAGAACGGTTCCAGGATCCGCTCGACCGCTGCGGCGAAGACCAACAGGGTGAGGAAGACGCCAGTGGTGTCCTCGGGCTGGATCTTCGCCGCGGAGGCGCCGCTGCGCCAGATCGCCCAGCCGCCGACCGCGCCGACGGCGATCAGCCCGAAACCGGCGACCACCGCGCCCGCGCCTGCCTGCTGCGATGCGGCGACGACCGACAGCCCCGGCCCCTGCTCGGAGCGAGGCGTCGCCGCACCGGCGTTGACCGGCGGCGAAACGGCAACCCCGCCCCCTGTCGACATCGGCTCAACCTGGGTGGACGTCTGTCCCTGCAATTCCCTGACCAACCTTTCGACCTGTCGCTCGCGAGACGTCGAGGCGTGATGATCCAGACCCTCGGCAAGCGGGTTGCGCACCGACTGCGCTCGGGGCGCGAGACTACGGCACCGAGACGAACACAGTGGATTGCCGGTATGGGCGGTCTTCAGACCGGAGGTCGACACGGGTTTCAGGATGTCGGGGTATCCCACCGGCCCAGACACCCCGATTTCCGGAAAGCCGAGTGGATCATGCCCGGGACCAGCCGGGTCGGGGTCGCCCTACAGCCAGCCTCCGTGAGAGGTGACGACCAGTCGCCACTCCGGTGTTCTGAGGGTTCGCAGATCTGGGGCCACGACGGGCTCGCCGCCGGGCGCGCAGACCCCGTACACCTGGGGCGCGACTGCCTCGGTGAGGAGGTGGTCGAAGTGGAACGAGCCTTCGAAGCCGAGCCAGACCACGGTGTCGCCGGCGGCACAAGCGACCCGCAGGCAGTGGGCCAGGTAGCGGTGCAGGAGCGGTGGCAGCTCGCCGAAGACCAGGTCGTACTCGGTGACGCGGGCGTACGGATCGTCCCGCTCAAGGGTGTACGTCTGCACCTCGATCGGTACGACGCCGCCGTCGGCGAATTCCGGCACCCGGACCGGGACGCCCGGCACGAACACGCTGACGACCGGCTGCGCGGCGAAGCGCAGACCGGAGGCCAGGTCGGCGGTCATCAGCGCAGGCCGCGCACCAGCAGCAGGTACGCGCAGTAGGCCATCGGCACCACCAGGAAACAGATCAGGAACCCGAGCGGCAGGTACCGCGGCGGGGTGCCGGCGACCATCGCGGGCCGCCCCCAGCGGCCCAGCACCAGGTACCCGCCGAAGAACGCCACCGCCGGCAACCCCGCGCAGATCCACGCGCCGAGGGTGAACCCGTCGACCAGACCGACCCCGGAGGCGAGCACCAGCATCAGCACGAGCACCCCGGCCGCCGCGCCGCATCCGGCGTAGACGGCGACCGCCCGGGTCAGCGGCGACCACGTCGGCAGCAGCGCCGGCCGCTGGGCCAGCAACTCCGCCTGCTGCCCGTGCCGGTCGGCCTCGTCGGCCATCCGCCGGGCCAGCTCCAACTCCACCGCCGGGTCGGCCGCCGCCGCGCGCTGCGCGGGCACCCCGCCGCCCGCCGGGCTCACCGCCGTCGGCAGCGCCAGCCGCGCCTCCCCCGCCGGCAGCTGGGGGTACGCCCCGACCCCGGCCCGCCCCGGCGCGCCGGCTGCGCCGGCGGGTTCCCCGTCCCCGGTTCCGGGTGCGGTGGGAGCGCCGGACGGGGAGGGCGAGCCGGCGCCGGACGGCGGGCCGGGCCAGGCGGCGGCCTCACCCGGCGCCCCTGGGCCTGCGGCAGGGGCGGGGGCGGCGGGTGGGTGGTCGACGCCGATGGCTCGGCCGAGCTGGCCGAGGCGCTGTCCCTGGGCGTTCAGCCGCTGCTGGAGGTAGTCGACGGCGGCGTGCAGGTCGCGTCGGCGGGCGGACTCGGCGGCGGCGTGCTGTTCCCCCGCGCGGTGCTGGGCGGAAAGTTGTCGGGCCAGCGCCGCGTACTCCTCGAAGGACACTGTCACCGCTCCCCGTCCGGCTCGTGCCCGTCGCCGACGAACGGAACGATCAGCCGGGTGCGCTGGTCGTGCCGGTCGATCAGCAGCGCCCGATCGGGGCGGGGCGTGTAGGCCAGGTCGTGCGCTCCGAGGTGCAGGGCCAGCTCGGCCCCGGGCACGTTGAGCGCGACCAGGCAGGCGACGTCGTCGCGGTTCTGGGTGCCGCCGAGGTCGTCGGCGAGCCGGCGCAGCCCCCGCCACCAGCCGAGCAGGTGCACCCCCTGCCCGGGGCCCTGGCGCAGGACGGTACGCAGGTCGTCCAGGCCGGAGCGGAAGGTGCCGGGGTCGGTGGCACCGAGGACGGGCGCGGCGGCGTCCATGCCGAACACCACCAGGTATTCGCGGCCGGTGGGCTCGGCGGCCAGCGCGGCGATCCGGTCGCGCAGCCCGGCCGCGTCGAGGCGCTGCACCGGGTGACCGGCGGCCCGCAGCAGCGTTTCGGTGTCGTCGGCGACCGGGTCGGCGACGGTGACCAGACAGGCCAGGTGGAAGTGGGCGTCCCCGGGGGTGTGCTGGCGGGCCAGGCTGAGCGTCGCGGCGCGCAGCACGTCCGCGCCGGTCGGTGCGGTGCCCACCACGGCGAGGTGCCGACCGGGGGTGGTGTCCATCAGGAACAGTGCTGTGGTGCCGTGCACGTCGACGGTTCGCCCGACCAGGGCCATCGGGCGTCGACCACCGGGGCGCAACCCGGCGAACGTGGGGTCGTCCTCGATCCGCGCGGCTTCGTACCCCTTGAAGACCGCTGGGGCCCGCGAGCCCGGCGGGCGGGCCTGCCACAGGTCGTGGCGCAGGGCGGCGAGGTCCGCCGCGGCAGCGTGCGCGTCGGGGAAGCGCAGCACGGTGTCGGCGCCGACCGCGCCAGCGGCGGTGTTGACCACGGCGGAGCCGATCGGCAGGGCCGCGGCGGCGTCGTTGAGCTGGTCGAGCACCCCACCACCGCCGGGCAGGGCCACCCGCAACGCGAACTGCCCGAAGATCGCCTCGGCCCGGCCGTAGAGGGCTTCGATGCCGGTCATGCTCTGGCTGGCGAGCACGAGGTGGATGCCGTACGAGCGGCCCTTGCGGGCCAACTCCTCCAGCAGGTCGACGGATTCGCGGGCCAGCGCGTCGTTGCCGGCGAGCAGCACGTGGAACTCGTCGATGACCGTCACGATGCGCGGCAACGGATTGTCAGGGGGCAGGTCGGCGAGCTTGGTGACGCCGTGCCGTTTGAGGGCGCTGGCTCGGCGCTGCGCCTCCCGGCGCAGCTCGCGCAGCACGGCGAGACCGTACTCGCGGTCGGATTCGATGCCGACGGCACGGGCGTGCGGCAGCCAGGACGGGTCCCGGCCGGTGGGCACGAACTCGGTGAAGCTCACGCCCTCCTTGAAGTCGAGCAGGTAGAGCTGCAACTCGGCCGGCGAGTAGCGGGCGGCCAGCCCGTAGAGGACGTCGAGGAGAAAGACGGTCTTGCCGGCGCCGGTGCGCCCGCCGACCAGCCAGTGCGGGGTGGCGTCGTCGAAGGCGAGCGTCAGCGCGGTGTCGAAGGCGGCACCGCTGCCGGCCCGGCCGATCACCGTACGCAGGCCATTGCCGGCGGACTCGGCCCAGCGCCGTTCGGGCAGCAGGTCGGTGAAGGGCAACGCGTCGGCGCGACGGGTGGCGGTGCCGAGGTGCTCGGCGAGCGCGCGTACCGAGGCGGGCGGCGGGTCGCCGTCGAGCAGGACGGGTGCGGCGAGCCCGCTGCCGTCGGCGCTGAACGGGTTGCCGGGTGGGTCGCCGACGTGCGCGTACCCCTGGTTGAGCCGCACCGCCGTGGTGCCGCCCAGCGGCGGCGCGGTCTCGCCGGGCAGCCGGGACGGGTGGCCGGCGAGCAGCACGCACACGGCGGCGGCCGGGCCGGCGTGGGTGAGCGCGGCGAGCCGGGCCAGCTCGCGCGGCGGCGGTGCGGCGGTGGCGACCACCACCAGCAGGCGGCGGGCGGCGGGCGGACCGTGCTGCGCGGCGCGGGCGTGCTGCTCGGCGGCGTCCAGCAGCGCGGCCACCTCTGCCTCGCCGGTGGCCGGCGGGTCGAGCACCCCGGCGTCGAGCAGTGGTCGCAGCGGGCCGAAGGTGGCGCCGAGCGCGGCGGTGTCGATGCCGGCGACGCGGACCTGACCGGGCGGCGCGGTGGCGACCAGCCGTAGCACCAGCGCCCGCAGCAGCCCGGCGACCTGCGGGTCCCGGGCGTCGGTGTCCAGGGCGAGGTGGTGACCGCCGCCCAGCGGGACCAGCACCGGAAAACCGCCGTCCGAGGTGGACGCCTCACCGATCCGCACCGCGACCGGCTCGTCGGTCAGCGGCGTGACGCCCGGGGCGGGGGTGGCCAGGGCGCTGCCGAGGCGGGCGAGGCGGGCCACCAGGTCCTCGGCGCCGGTCGTCGCGACGGAGGTCGGCGCCGCCCCCAGGACGCTGCGGGCGGTGTCCACATGCGCGCGAGCCGCTCGGTGGGAGTTGACCGCCTGCCCGTACGCCGACGCGAGCCTGCCCACCCTCTGCCCCCAACGCCACGGCCGCCTGGTCCCAGGAACCCTAACGGACACCGGTGGCACCCGGACAGTCCAGCGAGGACGTGTCACGCCGGACCGGTCAGGCGGGACCGCACGCCGCCGGACCGGACGCGTCGGCGGCCCCGCAGCGAAACACCTCCACCGGCGCCCTCGCCACGTCGGGCACCTGCTCCACCCGCATCAGGGCCAGCCGCTTGTCGACCGGCTCCCCCGAGTCGGGCGTGAACCGGATCAGCCCGGCCACCCCCGGGTAGCCCTGTCCGGCGTTCTGCCTGAGCACCTCCGCGTGCACGCCCACCGGGTTGACCGAATTCGGCTCCCAGCGTTGCCGGGGGTCGGCGTGGTGCAGCCGGGCGGCGAGGCTCTCCACCGCCCGAACCAGCATCATCGACGCGTCGTAGGCGAGGCTGACCCGCTCGCCGACCTGCTCCTCGGAGCCAGGCCGGCAGCGCGGCGGGTCGAGCAGATCGTCGGCCTGGATCCAGGACAGGAAGCTGGCCCGCGCGTCGTCGCGCCGGTCCTGAGCGGCCCGCAGCGCCTCGCAGGTGGCCAGGGCCGCCTTCGAGACGTACGTGACGGGCAGGTTGCCGGGCGCGGCGGCGCGCAGCCCCGGGTTGGCCATGTAGCGGTTGGCCGAGTCGTCGGCGACGAGGTGTCGGGGCGGGTTGCCGCCGCACTCGCGCAGCGCCCGCAGGAAACCGTCGAACTCCGTCCATCGACCCGCGTAGAAGAGCAGACCGGGGTAGCCGCACTCGTCGGTCAGCCGCTGCCCGGTGCGCCACTCGTCGAGGCGGGTGATCCGCGTGCCGAACTGTTGTCGGAGCCCGTCGACGAGGGTGCCCACGTAGAGGTCCTCGTTGAGCGAGCTGCCCTCCAGGGTGGTGTAGAAGACGTGCGCCTCGTTGACCTTCAGCACCTGCTTGGCGTACGCGTCGACCAGCTTCACCTGATCCTTGTTCGGCGCGGAGATCTGAAGGTAGAGGCGGGAGTTGGCGTCCATCTTGTCGGCCGAGAGGGTGGGCGCCAGCACCGGCAGCCCGACCTGGTTCAGCTCGCGCAGCGCGCGGGCGGTGCTGGTGCGGCTCTCCACCAGCCCGACCACCCCGAGCACCGTGGGGTCGTCGCGGGCCAGCTCGGCAAGCATCGCCACGGCCCGGTCGGCGTAGATCATCTGGCGGCCTCCGTTGGCCACCACGATCCGCAGGAGCGCCGCGCCGTCGGCGCCGGCCGACTCCTTCAGCAACGCGTACTGGGCGGTGGCCATCCCTTCGAGTTCCTCGCGCTCGGAGACGTACGACTCCTCGTCCGCGCGGGTCCGGTTGCCGGTGAGGGTGCCGAGGTAGACCAGGGTGAGGAAGGGCCGTCGTCGGTCACTGCGCTGCCAGACCTCCTCGGCGGCGCGGTTCTGCCTCGGCGGCGCGGTTCTGCGCGAAGATGCGCTCCTGAACGGTGCGCAGCCGGTCCTGGCCGGGGTCGTTGTTGAACACCTGGGCGGCGCTGTCGCTGTAACCGACACACTCGCCGCTGCCGACCACCTCGACCGAGACCTGGCCGGTGAGCGAGGGGTGACAGCCCGGCCCCCACCGGCTGGCCACCCACAGGCCGAGCGACGCCACCAGCACCAGACAGAGCGCCGCCGGCAGGAAGCGCCGCGACCACCACGGCGGGTCGGGCGCGGAGAAGGGCCGCAGGCCACCACGCGACGGTGGGCCGGTGTCGGTCTCGTCGGGACGCAGCGCCACCAGCCAGGTGGCCGGGCGGCGCAGTCGCCGCATCTCCGGCAGCGCCTCGGCCCACTCGTCGTACGCCTCGTCGGCCTCGGTCAACGGGTGTGGTTCGGGCAGAGCCGGTGGGGGTTGCCCACCAGACGCGACGATCAGCAGCGGGTCGTTGCGGCCGGTCTCGGTACGGACGTCGCCGATCAGGCGGACCAGTTCCCCGCCGACGTTGCCGGGGGCGACGTGATCGATCAGCAGCGCCGGGTACGCGGTGCGCCGCCAGTCCGACGGGCGCCACGGCCGACGCCGGTACGCCTGCCGCAGGTCCTCCAGGAACGCGTGCAGCAGCAGCTTGTTGACCTGGTCGGGTTGCTCCCCGTCGCGCCAGCCCGCGGTGAGGCGCTCGGCGAAGCCGAGGAAGGTGACCGACTGCCGGGGCGCCAGATACTGCTGGCGCATGAACCAGTTGTAGTGCCGCCCGAGCACCGGCACCCGACCGGAGACGGCAGCCCGGAAGACCACCCCCGGCACGGCGCGACGGACCAGCCAGAGCAGCACCTGGGAGACGATGCTGACCGCGTCGCCGCCGGAGGGCAACGCCTCCGGCGTGCGCGGGCCCTTGCGGTCGCGCAGCCGGCGGACCAGGGCGGCGCGGCTGTCGTCGGCGTCGATGCCCATGTTGAGGCTCTGCTGCATCAGCCAGTCGGCGAGCGGATAGTGGCGGAAGCGCAGTCGGGCTGCGCCGAAGGCCTCCAGGGAGAGCTGCCGGTGCAGCTCGCGCAGGAGCGCCGACACGTCCCCGGCGCCGGGCGGCGCGTCGGCGTCCAGCACGGCGTGCGGGACCCGCCGCCGGGGGCCCTGGCCGAGGAACCGGCGCAGCGGCACCATCAGATCCGGAGCGTCGGACCGGACCAGCCAGAGCAGCGGCAGCCGGCGTTCGCCGCGGCGGGGTCGCTGCAGCAGTTCCGCCAGCAGCGCGAAGAACTCCAACCCGCCGGCCGGCAGTGGGTCCCGACCTCCGGCCGGCTGCCGCTGGCCGATCACCTCCCGCTTGGGGATCTCCGAGCGCCGCACGTGTCACCTCCGATCAACACAGTGTGACCTTGCGGTGCAAGGCACGCCAGAGGGCGACGACCGCCGATGGGTGTGGCGGGCCGGCGACGTTCACAGTTGTCGATTAGGTTGGCCTGGCGAACACCCGATGGAGGGAGTCCACCCCGTGCGACGAGTCCTCACGGCGGCCACCACCGCCCTGACCCTCACCACCGCCGGCACCATGCTCGCCGGCACCCCCGGCCAGGCCGCCCCGACGGGCTGGGGCCGTCCGGTCGTCTCCGCCGCGCCGCAACCCGGCGCGCCCGGACTGGGCGACAGTTACTTCCCCGACTACGGCAACGGCGGCTACGACGTCGAGCACTACGACGTCCGGCTGCGCTACGAACCGGCCACCGACCTGCTCACCGGCACCACCACCATCCTCGCCACCGCCACTCAGGACCTCTCGACGTTCAATCTGGACTTCCTGCTCGACGTCGAGTCGGTCCGGGTCAACGGTTGGGCGGCGAGCACCAGCACCGCCGGGGCGCACGAGTTGGTGGTCACCCCGGCCCGCACGGTGGCCCGGGGCCAGCAGCTCACCATCGTCGTGCGCTACTCAGGTGTCCCGTCGGAGGCCCTGGTCAACGGTTACACCGGCTGGACGCGTACCGACGACGGAGCACTCGCCGTCAACGAGCCCGAGTCGGCGTGGTGGTGGTTCCCGAGCAACGACCACCCACTGGACAAGGCCACCTACGACATCTCGGTGTCGGTGCCCACCGGCGTCGAGGTGATCAGCAACGGCGTGCAGCCGAGGCCGCCGCTGGCCGAGGCCGGCAACCGCACCCGGTGGATCTGGCGGACCACCTCCCCCACCGCCACCTACCTGGCCTTCATGGCCATCGGCCAGTACGACATCGTCACCGACACCGCGCCGAGCGGCCAGCCGGTGATCAACGCGTACAGCACCTCGCTGGGCGCCCTCGGGCCGGCCGCGCGGGCCAGCATCGAGCGGACCGCCGAGATCGTCGACTGGGAGAGCGGGATCTTCGGCCCGTACCCGTTCGAGGCGCAGGGCGGCGTGGCCGGGCCGATCGACGGCATCAGCTTCGCCCTGGAGACGCAGACCCGACCGGTGTACGGGCCGGGCTTCTGGCGACGCGGCGCCAACACCTACGTGGTGACGCACGAGTTGGCCCACCAGTGGTTCGGCGACTCGGTCTCGGTGGCCGACTGGCGCAACATCTGGCTCAACGAGGGCTTCGCCTCGTACGCCGAGTGGCTCTGGTCGGAGGAGCAGGGCGAGGGCACCGCCCAGGAGGTCTTCGACTTCACCTACGCCAGCTACCCGGCCGACGACGAGTTCTGGCAGGTGCTGCCCGGTGACCCGGGTGCCGCTCGGGTCTTCGACAACGCCGTCTACGACCGGGGCGCGATGACCCTGCACCAGCTGCGGCTGGCCGTCGGCGACGACGCGTTCTTCGAGATCCTGCCGACCTGGACCGCCGAGCGCCGCTACGGCAACGGCACCATCGAGCAGTTCCAGGCCCTGGCCGAGCGGATCTCCGGGCTGGAGCTGGACGACCTCTTCACCACCTGGCTGTTCACCGCCGGCCGTCCCGATGTGGCCAGCGCCGCCCGTAAGGCCGCCCCGCCGGCCGAGCCCAAGTCCTGGGCCAAGATCCGCGAGTCGCACCACCTGATGTCGCACTAGATCGCACCAACCCGCCCCCGCCCAGGTCGATCATGGAGTTGTGGTGCCTCGCGTATCCGGCACTGGTGAGCATTCCGCCCACCACAACTCCATGATCGACGGGGCCGGCCCGGGGTGTCAGCGGTTCGTTGCCGGCCCGGCGGTGGCCAACTCCCGGAGCCGGACCCCGCCGGACCGCACCGCACCGGCGTCGGCGGGCGCGATGACACAGACCGCACCGGTGGGCCGGACGATGCGGGCGGCCCGGAACGCCGCTCGTCGTACCGGATGGCGGGGTCGCGGAACGACCAGCGCGAGGGTCGCCGCGCGGCCGCGCTGCCGGTCCAGGGCGACGCCCGCCGCCGCCGTGGCGATCGCCGCGGCGGCTCCGGCGAGGACGAGCGTCTGCCGGGGGCCGGCATGTTCGGCGAGCCAGCCGAGCAGCGGGGCGCCGACCGCCGCGGAGACCGAGCCGGTGACGGCCAGGGCGGCGAGCACCCGGCCCCGCATCGCGCCGTCGGTGTCGAGCTGGGCGCGGGTGCCGACGGTGGTGTCGATGACCACCGCGGCGGCGGCGATCGGCAGGATCACCGCGGCGAAGCTCCAGGTGCCCGGTGCGAGGCCGGCGACGATCTGCAACCCGCTGGCGAACAGGCCCGCGACGACGAGCGTCCGGTAGCCCAGGGAACTTCGCCGGGCCGCGACGAGCGCACCCACCACCGTTCCGACCGCGAACACCGTCGACAGCAGGCCGTACCCGGAGGCGCCGGCGTCCAGCGGCCCGTCGCTCATCGCGGCCATGGTCACCTGGTAGTTGCGGCCCAGGCTGCCGAGCACGAACGACAGGGCGAGCGCGAGGAGCAGCACCGGCTGCCCGCGCAGGTAGGCGAACCCGGCGCGCACACCGCCCCGGGCCCAGCCGGCGTCCGGGACCGGGAGGCCGGGCACGGCTCCCGGGCGTACGGCGAACAGCGCCACCACCACGGCGGCGAAGCTGGCAGCGTTGATGCCGAACAGCAGTGCGGGGCCGACGGCGGCCACCACCACGGCACCGAGGCTCATGCCGAGGATGCGGCCGGCGGAGTTGGTGAGCGAACCGAGCGCCAGGGCGTTGCCCAGCGTCTCCCGGTCGACGAGGCTGGCGGCCCAGCGCCCCATCACCGGGCCTTCGATCGCCGAGACGGCACCGGTGGCCAGCGAGATCGCGAAGATCAGCGGCAGGCCGCCGACCCCGGTCAGGGCGACCGCCGCGAGTCCGGCGGCGAGCACCGCGTGGGCGCCCTGGGCGGCGATCAGCAACGGGCGGGCCGGCAGCCGGTCAGCCAGCACCCCGCCCCAGACGCTGAGCAGCAACGTGGGCGCCGCCTGGAGCAGCACGGCGAAGCCCATGGACGTCGCCGAGCCGGTCTCCTTCAGGACGTACCAGTTGACCCCGAGGACCTGCATCCACGTGCCGATGACGGAGACGAAGCCGGCGAGCGCCCAGATCCGGTAGTTGCGGTGGCGCAACGCGGCGAAGGTGGCACCTCTGGCCACGACGAACCTCCAGCGATCGGCAGCATGATCATTCACACCGATCGCGGCGCGGTTCGGCAGCCGGCAAGTCTTGCCGGCTTAAACCTCTTTGCCCACATTTGTGAGCGGCTTCACCAGCGGGAATGTCCGGCCGGTGCGACAGCGGACCTGCCGCACCGACCGGACGCCCGCACCTCAGGGAGCGGCGAGAGCCTGCGCGGCCGGGCCCACCGGGGCCGGCAACGCACCAACACCGCCCAGATAGCCGTGGATGGCGGCGGCGACCGCCCGCCCCTCGGCGATGGCCCAGACGATCAACGAGGCGCCCCGGTGCATGTCACCGGCCACGAACACCCCGTCGGCGTCGGTCTGCCAGTCGTCGCGGGCGTCGATGGCGCCCCGAGGGTTGCGGGCCACGCCGAACTGGGCCAGCAGCGGCTGCTGCTCGGTGCCCTCGAAGCCGATCGCCAGCAGCACCAGATCGGCCGGCAACTCCCGCTCGGAGCCCGGCACCACTGTGACGACCCGCCGGCCGTCGCGCTTCTCCACTGTCACCTCGGCGACCCGCACCGCCCGCACCTGACCGGTGCCGTCGTCCACGAACTCCTGCACCGCAACGGCGAAGACCCGCTCGCCACCCTCCTCGTGCGCCGGGTAGCTGCGCAGCACCCACGGCCAGGTCGGCCACGGGTCCCGTGCCTCGTCGCGCTCCTGCGGCGGCTGCGGGTAGAGGTCGAGCTGGTGCACGCCCGCGGCGCCCTGGCGGTGCGCGACGCCGAGACAGTCGGCCGCCGTGTCACCGCCACCGATGATCACCACGTGCTTGCCGGCCGCGTCGATCGGGGTGCCGTCCGGCATCACCGCCCGCGCCAACCGACGATCACCGGTGGCCACCACGCCGGCCTGGTCGATGGCCGCGGTGGCGACCGCGCGATTCGCCGCGACCAGGTGCGCCATCGCCTGGTGTACGCCCCGAAGCGCCCGCCCCGGGGTCTCCGGGGTGTCCCGGCCCTGCAACGCCCCACAGGCCAGCAGCACCGCGTCGTGCTCGGCGCGCAACTGCTCGGCGGTGACGTCCACCCCGACGTTCACGCCGGTGCGGAAGCGCACCCCCTCGGCGGTGAGCTGGGCCAACCGGGCATCGATGTGCCGCTTCTCCAACTTGAAGTCGGGGATGCCGTACCGGAGCAGGCCACCGATCGCGTCGTCGCGTTCGTACACCGTCACCGCGTGACCGGCGCGGGCCAGCTGCTGGGCGGCGGCGAGGCCGGCGGGCCCGGAGCCGACGACGGCGACCGACCGGCCCGACGGCGCCGGCACCGGGCGAGGAGCGAACCCGCGCGCCGCGGCGAAGTCGGCGATCTCCACCTCGACCTGCTTGATGGTCACCGGTTGACCGCCGGAGATGCCGAGCACGCAGGCCGCCTCGCAGGGCGCCGGGCAGAGCCGGCCGGTGAACTCCGGGAAGTTGTTGGTGGCGTGCAGCGACTCCACCGCGGCGTCCCAGTTGCCGGTACGCACCAGGTCGTTCCAGTCCGGGATGCGATTGCCCAGCGGGCAGCCGTCGTGACAGAACGGGATGCCGCAGTCCATGCATCGGGTGGCCTGCTCACGGACCAGTTCCTCGCCGGCGGGCGGGTACACCTCCCGCCAGTCGCTGATCCGCACCGGCACCGGGCGGCGGGCCGGCAGCCGCCGGTCGTAGCGCAGGAAACCGTTCGGGTCAGGCACGTGCCACCTCCTGGGCAGCCACCCGCGGGGCGGGCGGCACCGGCGCGGCGGGCGCGCTCAGCGCGCCCATCACCGCGTCGTCGACGTCGCGGCCGGCTGCTTCGGCGGCCCGCATGATCTCCAGCACCCGGCGGTAGTCGCGGGGTACCACAGCGGTGAACTCGGCCACCGCCTCCGGCCACCGCTTGAGCAGCTCCTCGGCGACCGCCGACCCGGTCTCGGCCACGTGCCGTTGGACCAGCTCGTGCAGCAGCGACTGCTCCTGCTCGCCCAGCGGCAACAGGTCGACCAGCTCCGCGTTGACCCGGGACCGGTCCAGGTGGTGCACGTACGCCGTGCCGCCGGACATGCCGGCCGCGAAGTTCCGGCCGGTCGCGCCGAGCACCACCACAGTGCCGCCGGTCATGTACTCGCAGCCGTGGTCACCGACGCCCTCGACCACGGCGATCGCGCCGGAGTTACGGACCGCGAACCGCTCCCCCACCCGGCCGCGCAGGAAGACCTCGCCCGCCGTGGCCCCGTACAGGATGGTGTTGCCGGCGATGATCTGATCCTCGGCCCGCTGCCCCGGCTCGGCGTCCGGGTCGAGGAACGGCGCGGCGGCGTCCGGACGGACGATGAGCCGACCCCCGGAGAGGCCCTTGCCCACGTAGTCGTTGGCGTCGCCGTGCAGGCGCAGGGTCACCCCGCGCGGCAGGAACGCGCCGAACGACTGTCCAGCCGTGCCGTGCAGCACGAACTCGATGGTGTCCTCGGGAAGGCCGGCGCCGCCGAAGCGACGGGTCACCTCACCGCCGAGCATCGCGCCGACGCTGCGGTGCTCGTTGCGCACCGCCACCTCGACGCGCACCGGCGCCCCGTCCGTCAGAGCCGGACGGGCCAGCGCGATCAGCTCGTTGTCGAGCGCCTGCTCCAGGCCGTGATCCTGCGCGCGAACCCCGCGTCGGGCCGCACCGGCGGGCAGCTCCGGCAGGTGCAGGACGGGCGCCAGGTCCAACCCGTGCGCCTTCCAGTGCGTCAGCGCCGGGACCACGTCGAGCAGCTCGGACTGCCCGATCGCTTCCTCGATCGACCGGAAACCCAACTCGGCCAGGTACCCCCGGACCTCCTCGGCGAGGAAGAGGAAGAAGTTCTCCACGAACTCCGGCTTGCCGGTGAAGCGCTCCCGCAGCACCGGGTTCTGGGTGGCGATGCCGACCGGGCAGGTGTCCAGGTGGCAGACCCGCATCATCACGCAGCCCTCGACGATCAGCGGCGCGGTCGCGAAGCCGAACTCCTCCGCGCCGAGCAGCGCCGCGACCAGCACGTCCCGGCCGGTCTTGAGCTGGCCGTCGACCTGCACGGTGACCCGGTCGCGCAGCTTGTTGAGCAACAGCGTCTGCTGCGCCTCGGCCAGCCCCAGCTCCCACGGGGTGCCGGCGTGCTTGAGCGAGTTCATCGGGGAGGCGCCCGTACCGCCGTCGTGGCCGGAGATCAGGATGACGTCCGCCTTGAGCTTCGCCACCCCGGCGGCGACGGTGCCGACGCCGACCTCGCTGACCAGCTTGACGTGCACGCGGGCCGCCGGGTTGACGCACTTCAGGTCGTGCACCAACTGGGCGAGGTCCTCGATGGAGTAGATGTCGTGGTGCGGCGGCGGGGAGATCAGCCCCACGCCGGGGGTGGCGTGCCGGGTCCGGGCGATCCACGGCCAGACCTTGTTGCCGGGCAGCTGACCGCCCTCGCCCGGCTTGGCGCCCTGGGCCATCTTGATCTGGAGGTCGTCGGCGTTGACCAGGTATTCACTGGTCACACCGAAACGGCCGCTGGCGATCTGCTTGACCGCCGAACGCCGGGCCGGGTCGTGCAGCCGCTCGACGTCCTCGCCGCCCTCACCGGTGTTGGACTTGCCGCCGAGCCGGTTCATGGCGATGGCGAGCGTCTCGTGCGCCTCCGCCGAGATCGACCCGTACGACATGGCGCCGGTGGCGAACCGCTTGACGATCTCGGTGGCCGGCTCGACCTCCTCGATCGGCACCGCCGGACGGACCCCGGTGCGCAGGGTGAACAGCCCGCGCAGCGAGCCGGCCTGCGCGGCGAGCGCGTCGACCTTGGCCGTGTACTGCCGGAAGACGTCGTACTGCCGGCTGCGGGTGGCGTGTTGCAGCAGGAACACCGTCTCCGGGTTGAACAGGTGCAGCTCACCCTCGCGGCGCCACTGGTACTCGCCGCCGACCTCCAACCGGTCGGAGGTGGCGGTGCCGGCCGGCGGCCAGGCCAGCGCGTGCCGGGCGGCCACCTCGGTGTGCACGCCCGCGAGATTCACCCCGCCGATGCGGCTGGGGGTGCCCCGGAAGTAGCGCTCGACCAGCCGGCTGTCCAGGCCGACCGCCTCGAAGACCTGCGCCCCGCAGTACGAGGAGACCGTCGAGATGCCCATCTTGGACATGATCTTCAGGACGCCCTTGCCGAGCGCCTTCGCGTAGTTGCGTACTGCCGCGGCGGGTTCCACACCGGCCAGCGCGCCAGTGTGGATCATGTCCTCGACCGACTCGAACGCCAGGTACGGGTTGACCGCCGCCGCGCCGTAGCCGATCAGCACCGCCGCGTGGTGCACCTCCCGGCAGTCCCCGGACTCGACGATCAGCGCCGCCCGCGTACGGGTCTGCTCGCGAACCAGGTGCTGGTGCACGGCGGCGGTGAGAAGCAGCGACGGGATCGGCGCCAGGTCGGCGTTGGAGTCCCGGTCGGAGAGCACCAGGATGCGCACGCCGTCCTCGATCGCCTCGGAGACGTGCCGGCAGATCTCGGTCAGTCGTGCCTTGATCCCGGCGGCGCCCTCCCGGATCCGGTACAGCCCGGAGACCCGGACCGCCTTGAAGCCGGGCAGGTCGCCGTCCTCGTCGATGGAGAGGATCTTCGCCAACTCGTCGTTGTCGATGATCGGGTGCGGGAGCACGATCTGCCGGCAGCTCGCGGCGCCCGGGTCGAGCAGGTTGCCCTCCGGCCCGATGGTCGACGCCAGGCTGGTTACCAACTCCTCGCGGATGGCGTCCAGCGGCGGGTTGGTGACCTGGGCGAAGAGCTGGTGGAAGTAGTCGTAGAGCAGCCGCGGCCGGGTGGACAGCGGCGAGATCGGAGTGTCCGTACCCATCGAGCCGAGCGGCTCGGCACCGGTGCGGGCCATCGGCCCGAGCAGGATCTTCAGCTCCTCCTCGGTGTAGCCGAAGGTCTGCTGCCGGCGGCGCACCGAGTCGTGCGTGTAGACGGTGTGCTCGCGGGCCGGCAGGTCGCCCAGCTCGATCAACCCGGCGTGCAGCCACTCGCCGTACGGCTGGGCGGCGGCCAACTCGGACTTGATCTCCTCGTCGTGCACGATCCGCCCGGCCACGGTGTCGACCAGGAACATCCGGCCCGGCTGGAGACGCCCCTTGGCGACCACGTGGGCCGGGTCGAGGTCGAGCACGCCCGCCTCGGAACCGAGCACCACGAGCCCGTCGTCGGTCTGCCACCAGCGCCCCGGGCGCAGCCCGTTGCGGTCCAGGACCGCGCCGACGATCTCGCCGTCGGTGAAGGCCACTGACGCCGGGCCGTCCCACGGCTCCATGAGGCTGGCGTGGAAGCGGTAGAAGGCCCGCTTGGCCGGGTCCATCCCCGGGTCGTTCTCCCAGGCCTCGGGGATCATCATGAGCACCGCGTGCGGCAGGCTCCGCCCGGCCAGGTGCAGCAGCTCCAGGACCTCGTCGAAGTTCGCCGAGTCGGAGGCGGCGGGGGTGCAGACCGGGAAGACCCGCCGGATGTTGCCCGGCACGTTCGGCGAGCGCAGGAGCGCCTCGCGGGCCTGCATCCAGTTGCGGTTGCCCCGGATCGTGTTGATCTCGCCGTTGTGGGCGATGAACCTGTACGGGTGCGCCAGCGGCCAGGACGGGAAGGTGTTGGTGGAGAAGCGGGAGTGCACCAACGCGATGGCGCTGTCCACCCGCTCGTCGCGCAGGTCCGGGTAGAACGCCGGCAGCTGGTCGGGCGTGAGCATGCCCTTGTAGACCATGGTGCGGCTGGACAGCGACGGGAAGTACGCCGGGACGCCGCGCTCGGCGGTCTCCCGCTCGGCCTGCTTGCGCAGGCAGAACGCCACCCGATCCAGCTCGATACCGCGCAGCGGGGAGCCGGCCGGGCCGTCGGGTGCGTCGGTGAGGCGGTGCGCGGCCAGGAAGAGCTGCCGGACCCGGGGCATCGCCGCCAGGGCGGTCTCGCCCAGGTCACTCGGGTCGATCGGCACGTCCCGCCAGCCGAGCAGGTCGGCACCCTCGACCAGGGCGTACTTTTCGACCACCCGACGGGCACGCGCCTCGGCGGCATCGTCGTCGGGAAGGAAGACCAGCCCCGTGGCGTACTCGCCCGCCGGGGGAAGCGCGACGTCGGCCACCGCGCGCAGGAACGCGTCGGGCACCTGGATCATGATGCCGGCGCCGTCGCCGGTGTTCGGCTCCGCGCCACGGGCGCCCCGGTGGTCCAGCCGACAGAGCGCGCCGAGCCCGTTGGCGACGACCGAGTGTGAACGCCGGCCGTGCAGGTCCGCCACGAAGGCCACGCCGCAGGCATCGTGCTCCTGCGCTGGGTCGTAGAGGCCCTGGGCGGACGGACGGGGGTGGGGCGTCGGGGACGCCTGCGGGCTGTGCGGGTGCGGCTGTTCTGTGTCCGCGTACGGCTGAGCCACCGGGCCTCCTGTCGTCACTCAGGTTGGATCATGGTGGGGACGACGTCGGCCCGTGGGTCTATTGAGTCTACGTTAGGGCCGGGGTCGCACGGCCACCCGAGATTGATCACACCGTCCACTGGCTGGGACGTGTAGTCTCGCGCGGTGGATCCGCTACACAAGCATGTCTTCGACCGGTTGGAACGTTTCTACGACGCGGTGCCCCGCGACGTCGCCGGTGCGGAGGAGTATGGCGCCCTGGTGCTGTTCGTCCGCGAAGGCGCCGGCTGGCCGTTCTACGCCCGCCCCCGGATCGACGCCACCGAGCCTCCGTCGCTGGCCGACGTGGTCTCGGTCCGCGAGCGCCAGCGGAAGCTGGGCCTGCCGGAGGCCTTCGAGTGGGTGCACGAGACGACCCCGGAGCTTCTGGCGGTGGCCCGCTCCGCGGGGCTCAGCGTGCTGGAGGCGCCGCTGATGGTGCTCGACCCGAGCGCGCTGCCCGACCCGGCGACGCTCTCCGACGCGGCCGTGCGGGTGCTGGCAGCGGACTCCCCCGGCTTCGCCGCCGATGTCGCCGCCCGGCGTGCAGTGGCAGCGGTGTCGTTCGCCGCCGCCGGCACCGCGCCCGGTGAGGCCGGCCCGGCCGAACGCGACGCCGCCGTCACCGAACTCGAACTGGCCGCGCTCGACGAGGAGCGCGCCCGGATCGCCGACGGCCGACGGATCTCCGCGCTGGCCGGCACGCCGACCGAGGGCGCGCTGGCCAGCGGCATGGCGATGCGGGTGGACGACGTCGCGGAGATCGCCGGGGTGGCCACCCTGCCGTCCGCCCGACGACGCGGGCTGGGCGCCGCACTCACCGCCACCCTGGCCCGGGAACTGCTGGCGGCCGGCACCGAGCTGGTCTTCCTCTCCGCCGGCAGCGAGGAGATCGCGCGGGTCTACCTACGGGTCGGCTTCCGCCGAATCGGCACCGCCTGCATCGCCGAACCCGCCGCCCTCATTCCCTGACCCGTCCCGCCCCGCTGACCTGCCCCACGACCGAGGTCAGGTCGGTGGGCGCCACTGGGCAGCGGAGGCGACGGCGCTGGAGATCAGTCGGGAGTTGATCGTGCCCAGTGCGGCGTCCCGGGCGCGCAGCGCCAATCGGCCCCGGGTCTGGAGCACCGCCGACATCCGCCGGGTCTGCCGGACCACTGTCGCGGCCCGGGGGCGGCGCACCCTGTCGTACGCCTGGACGGCGTCGGGCAGCCGGGCCTCCCGCAGCAGCGACGCGAGTGTGGCGGCGTCCTCGAACGCGAGGCAGGCGCCCTGCCCGAGGTGCGGCGGCATGGCGTGCGCCGCGTCGCCGAGCAGCACCACCCCACCGGGCCCGACCGGAAAGCCGTACGCCCGGGGCAGCGGGCGCAGCTCGCGAACCTCCTGTTGGACCAGGTCGGCCGGCTCGGTGGCGTCGAGCAGCGCGCCGACCGGCTCGGGCCAGCCCGCGTACCAGCGGCGCAGCAGGGCGAGCTGGGTCTCCGGTGGTTCCGGGCGGGGCGCGCCGGCGGCCGTGGCCACCCAGTAGATGCCGCCCCGGCTGGACCCGCCCGAGGAGCCGCGCTCGCCCAGCGACGCGGCCACGAACCGGTAACCCGCGCCGAGAATCTCACCGGCCAGCGGCTGATCGTCAGGGAGTCGAGGTGCCTGGTACCAGGGGATGACGGCCCGCCAGGCGGCGCACCCGGAGCTGACCACCCGGGACTCGGGCGCGAGTTGGCGGCGGATGCCGCTGTCCGTGCCGTCGGCGGCCACCACCAGATCGGCCTCGATGGTGTGCCGTCCGTCGCTGACTCCCGGCCGCTCGCCCGGCTCGACACGGACGTGGCGCACGGTCACCCCGGTCCGCAACTCGACCCGCTCGCCGAGGCCGGCGATCAGCGCGTCGTGCAGATCCTCCCGGTGCACCACCACCGGCATCCGGTCGGCCGGAATGGGCCGGGGCTGCACGAGCCAGTGCCCGTCCGGGCGACGGACCCCGCCGTCGGGCAACGGGGTGGCGATGGCGGCCAGGCCGGCGCCGAGGCCGAGGGCCTGGAGCGCGCGGACGCCGTTGGGCCAGAGCACCACGGCGGTCGGCTCGGGGCGGACCCGTTCGGCGCGTTCCAACAGGGTGACCTGCCAGCCGGAACGGGCCAGCGCGCCGGCCACCGCGAGGCCACCGACCCCTGCGCCGACCACCACCGCGCTACGCATCGGTGCCGCTCAGCTGTCCCGGTCGGCGGGACGCACGCCCGTGGCGTCGGCCCGGTCGGTGCGAACGGCGGACGGATCGTCCGCCGGCTCGTCGTCGCTCGACGCGAGGTCGGCGGCTGCCGTGTCGTCGGACGGCTCGCCGTCATCCGGCCGGGAGTCGTCGTCGTTTGCCGGCGGTACGACGCCGGTGTCCTGCCAGGCGGCGTACTGCTCCTCGCTCACCACCCGGTAGCCCTCCGGCGCGGCGGCCCGCGTGGGGGTCTCCCGCTCGGAGAGGTCGACCTGGGACAGGTCGGACGTGGGGGGCGGAGTCGTCGTCGCCGCCGGGCCGAGCGGGATCAGGTAGTCCCGGGGGCCACGCACGCGTACGAAGTAGATCAGGGCGCCGAGGAAGACCAGGGCGGCGGTCCAGACGTTGAGCCGGACGCCGAGGATCTGGTTGGCCTCGTCGGTGCGCATCAGCTCGATCCAGAACCGGCCGACGGTGTAACCCATCACGTAGAGCGCGAACGCCCGGCCCCGGCCCAGCTTGAGCCGGCGGTCGAGGATGAGGACCAGAGCCACGACGCCGAGGTTCCACAGCGCCTCGTAGAGGAAGGTCGGCTGGTAGAGACCCGGTTCGAGGATCGGCTGCCCGGCGTCGTCACGCAGCGCGTGGCCGGGGTTGTCCGGGTCCATCCGGTGGATCTCCAGACCCCACGGCAGGGTCGTCCGGCCACCGAAGAGCTCGTTGTTGAACCAGTTGCCGATCCGGCCGACGGCCTGGGCCAGCGGCAGCCCGGGGGCCAGCGCGTCGGCCACCACACCGAACGGAATGCCGAGCTGTCGGGCCGCGATCCAGGCGCCGACCGCGCCACCGGCGACCGCGCCCCAGATGCCGAGACCGCCCTCCCAGATGGCGAACGCCTTCATCGGGTCCCCACCGGCGCCGAAGTACTTCTCCGGTGAGGTGACCACGTGGTAGATCCGGGCGCCGATGATGCCGGCGGGCACCGCCCAGACGGCGATGTCGAGCACCGCGCCGGGCGCGACGCCGCGCTGCCGCAGCCGGCGCTCCGTCACCCAGCAGGCCAGCACGATGCCGGCGATGATGCAGAGCGCGTAGGCCCGGATCGGCACCGGCCCGAGCTGCCAGACCGCGGTGCTGGGGCTGGGCAGGGCCGCCTGGGGGGAGAGCGAGGCGAGGGTCACGGGTGCACACGCTACCGCTGCACACCCCCGCAGCGGCACCCCGGGCCGCTGGAGGGCGCATCCCGGTGACTTCTGGTTTGCACCGCCGTAGGCTCTTTGTCCATGAGCGCGCTCACCTGGGCGGTCGCCGCGGTCGTCACCGACGACACCGGGCGGGTGCTGCTCTGCCAGCAGGGTCGGGGTGCCCGCCGCTACGCGTTGCCCGGCGGACGGCTGCGCCCGGCCGAGGGCCCGGTAGGGGCGGCGCTACGGGACATTCGCGCGGAGACCGGCTGGGACATCGAGCTGATCGACCTGGTCGGGGTCTACCACCTGAGCGTCCCCGCGGGAGATGCCGCCGCCGGACGCGCCGGGCCGCTGCCGGACGTCCTCGTGCACGTGTTCCGGGCCCGCGCGGCCGGGGTCCGACCCGCCAGCGACCCACCGCCGGGCTGCCGGTTGTCCTGGCACTCCCCCGACGCGCTGCCCGAGGTGGTCACCCCGCTCACCCGGGCCGCCGTCACGGACTCGACCGCCGGCCGCTCCGGCGTGCTCCGCGACGTCCCCTACGCGCCCGGCACCGTCGCCTCCGCGCCACTGCCGGCGGCTCGCCCAGCCGAGGACGGCCAGCCGGCAACCGACCAGGACGCGCGGCGGCCGAGGACCGGCCAGGACGGGCAGCGGCCCGGGACCAGCCAGGACGGGCATCCGGGAGCGGGGCAGCCACCGGAGCAACGCGGCGAGGCCGCGGACCCGTCGTCCCTGCATCCCTGACAAGCCGCAACCGTCCTGAGGTCCGCCGCGTGGTCGCGGACAGCCTCGCCTGCCGGGCCACATCCGATTAGGCGGTATACCTGTGAGTCATATTTATGACCCACAGGTATACCGCTCAACAGACAAACATGCCCCGCGCGCTGCGCGGTCAGGCCGGGCTCAGCGCGGCCGGGCTCAGCGGGTGGGGTTACGGACGCCTTCGGCGAGTTCGGCGCTGAGCGTGCGCAGGGCGGCAAGCCCTTCGGCCTCGGTGGGCGCGTCAAGCACACACCGGACCAGCGCGCTGCCCACGATCACCCCGTCGGCGTAGCCGGCGACGGTGCCGGCCTGCGCGCCGGTGCCTACCCCCAGGCCGACACCAATCGGCAGGTCGGTGACCGCGCGGGCCCTGGAGACCAGCGTCGGGGCGGCGTCGGAGGTACGCGCCCGAGCGCCGGTCACCCCCATAACGGCGGTCGCGTAGACGAAGCCGCGGCAGTGCTGCACAGTCATCGCCAGCCGGGCGTCGGTGGACGACGGCGAGACCAGGAACGTGCGGTCCAGCCCGTGCGCGTCCGAGGCGGCCAGCCACTCGTCGGCCTCGTCGGGGATGAGGTCCGGGGTGATCAGGCCGGTGCCGCCGGCGGAGGCGAGGTCGCGGGCGAAGACGTCCACGCCGTACCGCTCGACCGGGTTCCAGTAGGTCATGGTGACCACCGGGGCGCCGGTGGCCGCCACCGCCTCGATGATGCGCATCGTGTCCGCGGTGCGTACGCCCCCGGCCAGCGCGATGTCACTGGCCCGCTGGATCACCGGCCCGTCCATCACCGGGTCGGAGTAGGGGATCTCCACCTCGATCACGTCGACGCCGGCCTCGACCATGGCGGTCATCGCGGCGATGCTGCCCTCGACGGTGGGGAAGCCGGCCGGCATGCAGCCGACCAGCAGTGCCCGTCCGTCGGCGCGGGCCTTGTCGAAGGCCACCCCGATCCGGCTCATCTCACCGCTCCTTGTCGAGGATGCCGAAGTAGTCGCCGGCGGTGTGCACGTCCTTGTCGCCCCGCCCGGAGAGGTTGACCACGATGGTGGGCTCCCGGCCCAGCTCCGCAGCGAGCTTCGGGGCCAGCGCGACGGTGCCGGCGAGCGCGTGTGCGCTCTCGATCGCCGGGATGATGCCCTCGGTGCGGCAGAGCAGCTCGAACGCGGCCATCGCCTCGTCGTCGGTGACCGGCAGGTAGTTCGCCCGGCCGGTGTCGTGCAGCCACGCGTGCTCGGGCCCGACGCCCGGATAGTCCAGGCCGGCGGAGATCGAGTGCGACTCCAGGGTCTGCCCGTCGGCGTCCTGAAGCACGAACGTGCGGGTGCCGTGCAGCACGCCGGCGGACCCGCCGGTGATGCTCGCCGCGTGCCGGCCGGTGGCCACCCCGTCGCCGCCGGCTTCGAAGCCGTACAGCCGCACGGCCTCGTCGCCCACGAACGCGTGGAAGATGCCGAGCGCGTTGGAGCCGCCGCCGACGCAGGCGGTGACGGCGTCCGGCAACCCACCGGTGAGGTCCAGGCACTGCTGACGGGCCTCGTCACCGATGCCCCGCACGAAGTCGCGCACCATCGCCGGGAACGGGTGCGGGCCCGCGGCGGTGCCGATCAGGTAGTGCGTCTCGTCGACGTTGGCCACCCAGTCGCGCATCGCCTCGTTCATCGCGTCCTTGAGGGTGCGCGAACCGTTGGTGACCGGGACGACGGTCGCCCCGAGCATCCGCATCCGGGCGACGTTGAGCGCCTGCCGCTCGGTGTCGACCTGGCCCATGTAGACCACGCACTCCAGGTCGAACAGGGCGGCGGCGGTCGCGGTGGCGACACCATGCTGGCCGGCGCCGGTCTCCGCGATCACCCGGGTCTTGCCCATCCGCTTGGTGAGCAGCGCCTGGCCGAGCACGTTGCGCACCTTGTGCGCACCCGTGTGGTTTAGGTCCTCGCGCTTGAGCAGCACCCGCGCGCCGACCTTCGCGGAGAACCGCCGGGCCTCGTAGAGCAGCGACGGCGTGCCGGCGTAGTCGCGCAGCAGCGCGCCGAACTCGGCCCGGAAGGACTCGTCCGCCATCGCCGTACGCCACGCCCCGTCGAGCTCGTCCAACGCGGCCACCAGGGCCTCGGGAACGAACCGACCGCCGAAGCGGCCGAAGTGGCCGGCGGAGTCGGGCTGCGGGCCGGCCACCGGGGCCAGCGCGTCGGCGCTCATCGGAAATCCTCTCGGTGGGACGTCAGACCGGCGCGGGGTCAGCGCACCGGCCGGGGCGTTGCCGGGTGGTTGCCGGCGTTGACCAACTCGGCGACCGCCTCGCGGGGGCTCTTCTGGGTGACCAGGCCCTCGCCCACGAGGACCGCGTCGGCGCCCGCGGAGGCGTACCGGATCAGGTCGTGCGGGCCACGAACGCCGGACTCGGCGATCTTGACGACGCTGCTGGGCAGGCCCGGCGCGATCCGCTCGAACACCGACCGGTCGACCTCCAGGGTACGCAGGTCACGGGCGTTTACCCCGATCACCTGCGCGCCGGCCTCCAGCGCGCGGTCGGCCTCTTCCTCGTCGTGCACCTCGACCAGAGCGGTCATGCCCAGCGACTCGATCCGCTCCAGCAGGCCCATCAGGACGTTCTGCTCGAGTGCGGCGACGATCAGCAGAACCAGGTCGGCACCGTGCGCGCGGGCCTCGTGGATCTGATAGCTGGAGACCACGAAGTCCTTACGCAGCACCGGCACGGTGACCGCGGCACGGACAGCCGCCAGGTCGTCCAGCGAACCGCCGAACCAGCGGCCCTCGGTCAGCACACTGATCGCCCGCGCCCCACCGGCCGCGTAGTCGACCGCGAGGTCGGCCGGATCGGCGATCTCGGCCAACCGGCCCTTGGACGGCGACGAGCGCTTCACCTCGGCGATCACGGCCACGCCGGGCTTGCGCAGGGCCGCGTACGCGTCCATGGGCGGCGGCGCCGCCGCTGCCAGTTCACGGATCCGCTCCAGCGGAACCTGCTCCTGGCGCCGGGCGACGTCTTCACGCACGCCAGCCAGAATCTCGTCGAGCACGCTTACGGACGCTGCCTGGCCGGCCTCGTCCCCCTCCGCGTGCGCATGCTCAGCAGTCACGAACGGACTCCCCTCTCCGGGCGTCATGGGCCGATGCTAGGGGCAGCCGACCGACACCGAATGCCGGGGGTATGGCGCTGCTCACGAAAAGGGCTGCGGCATAATGGCCGACTTGCCGTGAAGGGGTTGTCACGCAGCGCCACCTCCGGTATCGACCACCGTCACGCGGTATGGAGCCTGACGGCCGCAGTCAGACCGGGCCGATCCATCGATCATGCCACCAGTTTCCCCTCCGCGCCCGACCGCAGTTATGTCGGTCGATGCTGTGAGCAAGCTCAAGGCCAAACGGACGGTGCCTGGTCACGGCCGAGGCGAGACAGTTGACCGGGCGGTCACCGCGGCGAAACGTCGACCGGCGAGCATCGTCCTCGGGCAGACTCGATGGCGCGCCTGCCCCGACCGCAGCAACTCCTCGTGCGAGGTGACCATGAGCATTTCCGAGCCGCACCCGACCATCGGACTGACCACCATCTCGCGGACGGTGGCGTCGCTCGCCGTCGGAGTGGTGCACACCGTGGAACGAGCCGTGGTAGGCGAGGGACGGGTGCGGACGGCCCGGGGCAACGCCTGGGAGGCGGTCTGCGCCGACCGGGCCCGCGCCGACCAACGCGCCGAGCTGAACCGCCTGGTCGCCGAGCTGACCGCCGCCCGCGCCACCAGTAGCCACGCCCAGTGGGAGCGCCAGCCGGTCGGCTGACGCCAGTCGGCCACCGCGTCAGTCGGCCGTAGGGTCCTCGCCCCGGTCCAGCGCGTCCCACGCCTCGGTGGTCCGCCGCCCCGCCAACGGCGTCGGCGGCCCGGCGGGGTCGTTCTGCGCCGACGCGGCCTCCGGAGCGGTCCGCGCCGGACGTTCGTACCGGGCGCCCATCGCCGGCCAGTCACCGCCACGCATCGCCGTCCACCAGCCGCCCACGGCGGCCAGCAGGCCGCCGAGCAGGCAGAGCGCCGGCCACTGCCGGCTCACCGCGCCACCCACGTCGGCCACCAGCCCGTACCCGCCACCGGCCGCCACGGCCAGCCCGAGCAGGCCGAGCAACACCCCGAGCACCCGACGCAGGTGGCCCCGGGTGGCCAGCACCGCGCCACCCCCGGCCAAGGTCACCAGGGCCAACGCCGGCAGCCAGGGCAGCAGGCTCGCACCGCTGCGGGTGTCACGCACCGGCGGCAGCGGCGCCGGACGTACCGTCAGCTCGACCGACCAGCTACGCGTCGCGGCCCACAGCGCCAGGCCCGCGCCGGCGAGGCAGAGCAGCACGGCGTACGTCAACGCGCGCCGGCCCACGACGGACCGCTCCCCGCCGCTCAACGGGCGGGCCGGAGGGTTTCGGCGGCCGCGATCGCGGCCAGCACGGCCGCGGCCTTGTTGCGCGTCTCCTGGTCCTCGGCGGCCGGGTCCGAGTCGGCGACCACCCCCGCCCCGGCCTGGACGTACGCGCGACCGTCGCGGATGAGCGCGGTCCGGATGGCGATCGCCATGTCCAGGTCGCCGCCGAAGCCGAAGTAGCCGACGGTGCCGCCGTAGAGGCCACGACGAACCGGCTCCAACTCCTCGATGATCTCCATGGCGCGCACCTTGGGCGCCCCGGAGAGCGTGCCGGCCGGGAAGGTCGCGGCCAGCGCGTCGAAGGCGCTCTGGTCGTCACGCAGCGTGCCGGTGACGGTGGAGACGATGTGCATGACGTGGCTGTACCGCTCGATGGTGGCGAACTCGGGCACCTCCACGCTGCCGGGCTGACAGACCCGACCCAGGTCGTTGCGGCCGAGGTCGACCAGCATCACGTGCTCGGCCCGTTCCTTCGGGTCGGCGAGCAGCTCGGCGGCGAGCGCGGCATCGGCGGCGGGGGTGCCGCCCCGCGGCCGGGTGCCGGCGATCGGGTGCAACAACGCCCGGCGGCGCCCGTCCGCGGCCCCGGTGACCTTCAGGTGCGCCTCCGGGGACGAGCCGACGATGTCGAACCCGTCGAAGCGCAGCAGGTACATGTACGGGCTGGGGTTGCTGGTGCGCAGCACCCGGTAGACGTCCAGCGGGTCGGCGTGGGTCGTCCGCTCGAAACGCTGGGAGAGCACGATCTGGAAGCACTCCCCGGCCCGGATCGCCTCCTTGGCCGCCTCCACCGCCTTCGGGTAGCCGCCGTCGGGCGTACGGCAGAGCACCTCGCCGGCCGGCGGACGCTCGACCGTGGAGATCATCGGCGGGATGGGCCGGGACAGCGCCGTGGTCATCGCGTCCAACCGGCCCACCGCGTGGTGGTAGGCGGCGGCGACCTGCGGGGCGCGGTCTGGGGCGTCCAACGGCGGCAGCACCGCGTTGGCGACCAGGATCGCCGAGCCGTCGTAGTGGTCGAGCACCACCAGATCGGTGGCGAGCATCATGCCCAGCTCCGGGACGCCCAGGTCGTCCTCGGTCAGCTCGGGCAACCGCTCGAAGCGCCGGATCAGGTCGTAGCCGAGGTAGCCGACCATGCCCCCGGTCAGCGGCGGCAGACCGTCGGACGGGTCCCCGACCGGGCCGGCCAGCGCGGCCACCGTCTCCCGCAGCATCCGCACCGGGTCACCCTCGGTGCTCAGCCCGGCCGGCGGCTGGCCCAGCCAGGTCGGCACGCCGTCGCGCTCGATCAGGGTCGCGCTGCTGCGTACGCCGATGAACGAGTACCGCGACCAGGCCATGCCGGCCGAGCCGACGCCCTGCTCGGCCGATTCCAACAGGAACGTGCCCGGTCCACCGGCCAGCTTCCGGTAGACCCCGACCGGGGTCTCCGCGTCGGCCAGCAGTCGCCGGGTGACCGGCACCACCCGCCAGTCGGCAGCCAGCGCGGTGAAGGTGGCCAGGTCGGGGCTGAGGGTGCCGTCGGTCATCAGCCGACCTGCCTTTCGGTCGCGACTGCGGTGCTTCGCTGCGCTGCACTCCTCGCGCTCACGGCGCCTCCGTCCCGGTGACGGGCAGCTCGGTGAAGAAGCAGGTCCGGTGCCCGGTGTGGCAGGCCGCGCCGACCTGGTCCACGCTCACCAGCAGCGCGTCCCCGTCGCAGTCCAGGGCGACCGACCGCACGTACTGGTGGTGCCCGGAGGTGGCGCCCTTGACCCAGTATTCGCGGCGGCTGCGCGACCAGTAGGTGGCCCGGCCGGTGGTGAGGGTGCGGTGCAACGCCTCGTCGTCCATCCAGGCGACCATCAGCACCTCACCGGAGTCGTGCGCACGCACCACTGCGGCGACCAGACCGTCGGCGGTGCGGCGCAGCTGGGCCGCTATGGCCGGGTCGAGCCGGGACGGGCGCGCCGGCGCGGGCGCGGGCAGCTCGTTCGGATCGCTGGGGACGCCGGTCACCGGCGGGTCAGGTACGGGCACAGTCACCAATTCTCCCGCACGCGGCGCGGGCACCGCCGACCGCTCCCGCCAGGGCTGCGGCGGAGGCCCCGAGAGCCGGGGCTGCCGCGAAAGCCGGGGCTGCGACAAGGGCCCGGGCTGCGGCGGGGGCGCGGCCGGCCGGGCCAGCTGGGCGACGTAGCGGTCCAGCCGGCCGTCGACCAGGGCGGCGGCCAGGTCCGCGCCGGCCGTGTCGGCGATCTCCTCTGCGTACGGCCGGATCAGCGGCAGCGTGCCGGCGACCAGCCGTACGGCGGCGGCCCAGAGCTGCCCGGTGGCGCCCGGGCGCAGCCCGAGGCAGAGCAGCATGTCCGTCCGGTAGCCGGGTGGGGCCACCGGTAGTTCCAGGGCCGCCGCGAAGGCCGCGCGGCGGGAGTGGACCCGCACGGAGGGGTTGGCCGGGCGCAACACCGAGGGACAGAGCCGCGCCAGGTCGGCGACGGCGAGCCGGACCCCGAGGCGGTCGCTGGCCGCGCGGGCGGCGGCGGCCTTACCCAGAGTGGCGATCATCTCTTCCAGTCGGGGCGGTTCGGCGGGCTGGCAGAGCACCGGCAGGTCGATCCGGGGCCGCCAGTGCGGGTCGGCCCAGAGCAGCCGCGCCGGCGCGGTGACTGGCAGCCCGAAGGCCCAGTCGGCCGGTTCGCCGAGTCGGTGCACCCAGGACCGGACGTCCCGGGCGGCCACCGAAACGTGAGTGACCTGGCCTGCGGACTCGGCCAGGTAGGCCCGGCGGACCGCGTACGGGGCGCCGCCGACCAACACGTCGAGGTCGACGTCGCTGTGCGCGGTGGCGGCGCGGCGGGCGTGGCTGCCGCGCAACAGAATGCCGACGACCGGCCGCTCGGCGGCCTGCCGCAACCGCGCGGCCCAATCCTCAAGAAAACCGCTATCCGGTAACGGAGCGTGACCCACCGCGCCATCGTGCCGTACGTCCGATCGGCGCGCAATGCCCGTTGGCGGACTTCGTGTCCGGTCCGGAGCCTACTGCCCGTTCTCGCGCTCCGCGCGACGGTCGGCAGCCGGACACCGGTGCGGGCATTGCGCCCGGCGCAGTATTTCATCTAGCGTTGAGTTCAACAGGTGATGAGTTTCTGTGGAGGTGCGTGATGGACGATGCGATAGCCGTCCGAGACCTGGTCGTGGACCGGGGTGGGCGGCGGGTGCTGGACGGCATCAGCTGCCGGATCCCGCGCGGCGCGGTCACCGGGCTGCTCGGCCCGAGCGGCAGTGGCAAGACCACGTTCATGCGGGCGGTGGTCGGGGTGCAGCTGGTCAGTGGCGGGACCGTCACCGTGCTCGGTCAACCGGCGGGCACCCCCGCGCTGCGGCACCGGGTGGGCTACCTGACCCAGGCGCCGAGCGTCTACGCCGACCTGACCGTCCGGGAGAACGCCCGCTACTTCGCGGCCCTGTACGGGCGTGGGCGCGTCGAGGCCGACCGGGCGATCAGCGATGTCGGGCTGTCCGAGGCCGCCGGTCAACTGGTCGGCACCCTCTCCGGCGGTCAACGCAGCCGAGCCTCGCTGGCGTGCGCCCTGGTCGGGGAGCCGGAGCTGGTCATCCTCGACGAGCCGACCGTCGGCCAGGACCCGGTGCTGCGGGCCGACCTGTGGGCCCGATTCCACGCGATGGCCGCCGCCGGCACCACCCTGCTGGTGTCCAGCCACGTGATGGACGAGGCGGCGCGCTGCGACCAACTGCTGTTGATCCGCCAGGGTCGGTTGATCGCCGACGACAGCCCGGCCGCGATCCGCGCCGCCGCCGGCGTGGACGACCTCGACGAGGCGTTCCTGCGGCTCATCCGGGCCGGCGAGACCGCCGCCACCAGCACCGACGCGACAGCCGCACGGGAGACAGCATGAACCCGCGAATTCTCGCCGCCACCACCGGCCGCATCCTGCGTCAGCTCCGGCACGACCGGCGGACCATCGCGCTGCTCGTGGTGGTGCCGGCCGTCCTGCTCACGCTGGTCTACTTCATGTACGCCGACCAACCGACCCCGCCCGGTCAGCCGACCACCTTCGACCGGATCGCGCTGGTGATGCTCGGCATCTTCCCCTTCGTGATCATGTTTTTGGTGACCAGCATCGCCATGCTGCGGGAACGCACCTCGGGCACGCTGGAGCGGCTGCTCACCACACCGCTGGGCAAGCTCGACCTGCTCTTCGGGTACGGCATCGCGTTCGGGCTGGCCGCCGCCGTGCAGGCCGCCGTCGCCGCCGCGGTGGCGTACTGGGTCTTCGATCTGGAGACCGCCGGCAGCATCGGGCTGGTGCTCGGGATCGCCGTGCTCGACGCCGTGCTCGGCGTCGCCCTCGGGCTGCTGTGCAGTGCCTTCGCGCGCACCGAGTTCCAGGCAGTACAGTTCCTGCCAGTCGTGGTGGTCCCCCAACTGCTGCTCTGCGGGCTGTTCGTGGCCCGCGACCAGATGGCCGGCTGGCTCCAGGCGCTCAGTGACGCCTTCCCCCTGTCGTACGCCATCGAGGCGTTGCAGGAGGTCGGCGCCCACACCGAACCGACCGGCCGGATGTGGCGCGACGTGGCGGTGGTGTTGGGCGCGGTGGTGCTGGCGCTGGTGCTCGCGGCGGCCACCCTGCGCCGACGCAGCGGCTGACCGCAAGCGCCGGGGGCGGCGGCCAGCGCGGCAGCCGACCCCGGCGTGGGCCGGGCCGACCCACGACGGGCCGAGGCGGACGAACGAAGGGCGGCGATGACGCGGCGGACCGGCCGGCGACCCGGCAAACCGGGCACCCGGGAGGCGATTCTCGACGCGGCGCGGACGGCGTTCGCGGAACGTGGCTACGACGCCGCCTCCATCCGGGGCATCGCCGGCACGGCGCAGGTCGACCCGGCGCTGGTGCACCACTACTTCGGCAGCAAGGACCAGCTCTTCCTGGCCGCGATGAACTTTCCGGTCGACCCCGGTCAGCTGGTGCCGAAGGTGCTCGCCGGCGACCGGGACGGCGTCGGTGAGCGGATGGTGCGCATCTTCCTCGGCGTCTGGGACTCCCCGACCGGCAGTGCCGCCCAGGCACTGCTGCGCTCCGCGGTGAGCAACGAGTGGACCGCTCGACTGCTGCGTGAGTTCGTCACCACCCAGGTGCTGCGCCGGGTGCTGGAGAACCTCGACGTCGATCCGGCCGAGCTACCGCTGCGGGGTTCCCTGGTGGCCACCCAGATGATCGGCCTGGCCATGATGCGGCACGTGGTGCGCCTTGAGCCGGTCGCCTCGGCGGACCCGGAGACCCTGGTGGCCGCGATCGGCCCCACGATCCAGCGTTACCTCACCGGCCCGCTGCCAAGCTGACGCGACAGCGCCGATCCCGTACACCCCTCGCGATCTTGCACTTTCTGCCCCGACCAGAGGGACACACCACGCGTATCGACGACCGAAAGTGCAAGATCGGCGGCGAGGGGCGGGGCGCGGCGCGGGGGCGGTCAGCGGGGCGGGCGGGCGTCGACTTTGAGTCGCAGCGGCCGCAGCAGTTGCGGCAGCTCGGCCGGGTCGGCGACCGGGCCCGGGAAGGCCAGCCGGACCCGACGCCGGGCACCGGGTTGGCCGAGGGCCACCACCAGCCCGTAGCGGTCGATGCGCACCACCCGGGGTGGCCCGTCCGGGGTCTGCTCGGTCAACCCGAGCTGCCGGCGCAGGTACTCCGTCACCTGGGCGCCGTGGCACTCGGCGAGGTCGGCGAGCAGGCGGGCCTCGACCGGGTGCACCGGGTCCGGCTCGGCCTCGGCGTACTCCACCGGGTCGATCCGCTGCACGGCGCCGGCCCGCTCCCAGCGGACCTCGACCACCTCGAAGCGGAACAGCCGGAACCGGGTGCCCAGGTCGAGCAGGTCGCCGGTCGGCTCCACAGCGGCGAACTCAACTGCCGCGTGGCGGGCCTCGTCGCCGCGCAGCTCGGCCGCCCAGCCGGACACCCAGGCGCGACCCAGGCCGGGCGCGCCGGCGGCGGGCGGCAGGTCGAGCACGTCGAGCACCACCGCCACGTCGCTGCCCCCGGCAGCCGGTTGCAGGGCGGCGGCCAGGTGGCTGGCCACCGGCACCAGCAGCAGCACCCGCCCGTCCGAGTCGGTGACATGCCGGGCGTGGTGCGGGCCCGGCCGGTGGGCCAGGTGCACGAGGCCGGGCAGGCGGCCGGCGACGAGGGTACGGACGATCTCGGCGGAGTTGGGCCGCATGGGCGCGACCTCCTTCAGAGGTTAGGCTTACCTAACCCGGAGCCTAGAGCACCCGCCCGTCGGCGTCCACCACACCGCGCACCTCACCGGGTCTGTTCCAACCAGGAGGCGTAGAGCAGGGCGTACACCGAGTCGGCGTCGCGGACCAGCTCGTCGTGCGGGCCGCGCTGCACCACCCGACCCCGGTCCACCACGATCACCTCGTCGGCGGCCTGCGCCGTGGAGAGCCGGTGCGCGATGGCGAGGGTGGTCCGACCCCGGGTGACCGCGTCCAGCGTGCGTTGCAGCCGCACCTCCGTCGCCGGGTCCACCGCGCTGGTCGCCTCGTCGAGCACCAGCAGGTCCGGGTCGGCCACGTACGCGCGGGCCAACGCGACAAGTTGGCGCTCCCCGACGCTGAGCGCCTCGCCGCGCTCCCCGACCGGGGTGTCCAGGCCCGCCGGCAGGCCCTCCAGCCAGTCCGACAGGCCCAGCTCGGTGAAGGCGGCGGTCAACTGCTCGTCGGTCAGCTCCGGCCGGGCGAACCGGACGTTGTCCCCCACCGTCGCGTCGAAGAGGAACCCGTCCTGCGGCACCATCACCACGCGGGAGCGCAGCGAGTCGAACCGGACGTCGGTCAGCGGCACCCCGGACAGCAGCACCGCCCCGGCCGACGGGTCCATCAGTCGGGTCAGCAACTTGGCGAACGTGGTCTTGCCGCTGCCGGTCTCACCGACCACCGCCACCCGGCTCTTCGCCGGAATCTCCAGGTCGATGTCGTGCAGCACGGGCGGACCACCCGGATAGGCGAACCGCACACCTGCGAACCGGATGTCCAGCGGCCCGCCCGGCAGCTCCCGCCCCTGCTCCCCCGGGTCGGCCACGTCCGGGGCGACGTCCAGCACGTCCAGCACCCGACGCCAGCCGGCGATCGCGTTCTGCGCCTCGTTGAGCACCTCGGTGGCGATCTGCACCGGCTGGATGAAGAGCGTCACCAGGAAGAGGAACGCGGTCAGCTGGCCGATCGACAGCGTGCCGTCCACCCCCAACAGCACGCCGAGCACCACCACGCCGGCCAGCGCCAGCCCCGCCGCCAACTCCCCGACGGAGCTGCCCACGATGCTGATCCGGATCGCCCGCTGCTGCGCCAGCCGCTGCCGGTCGATCGCCTCGTCCAGCCGCCGCTCGGTACGCCCGGCGATCCCGTACGCCCGGATCACCGGCGCGCCCACCACGCTCTCGCCGATCGCGCCGAGCAACGTCCCGGTGCGTTGGCGCACCGTCGCGTAGGCCGTGCCGAGGCGGCTCTGCAGCTGCCGGATGACGAACACCGCCGGCAGGAACGCGGCCAACACCACCAGGGTCAACTGCCAGGAGTACGCCAGCATGACGGCGGTGGTGACCACCAGCTGACCGAGGTTGACCAGCAGGATCACCCCGCCCCACTGGAGGAACTGCGTGATCTGGTCGACGTCGCTGGTGACCCGCGAGACCAGCGAACCCCGCCGCTCCGACTGCTGGTGCAACATCGACAGGTCGTGCACGTGTCGGAACGCGCGCGTCCGGACGTTGGCCAGCGCCGTCTCGCTGACCGTGAACAGCCGGCGCATCATCAGGTAGCCGCAGATCGTGGTGACCGTCAGGATCGCCGCGGTGATCGCCACCACCGTCCAGACCACGTTCAGATTCAGACCACCGACGAGGCCCCGGTCGATGCCCTGCTGCACGGCGACCGGCACGGCGACCCGACCGACCATGTAGACCAACGCCAAGGCCAACGTGCCGGCCAGACCGATCCGTAGCTCCGGCGAGAGCGCCAGGCCCCGACGCAGGGTCTGCCAGGTCGTCTCCTGCCGGGCCTCCTGCTCGTCAATCGTTTCCGTAGTCGCGCTCACCGGGCCCACCTTTCGTTCGCGACTGCGGGGCTCCGCCGCGCTGCACTCCTCGCGCTCACCGGTCCACCTCGATTTCCAGGCCCGACGGCAGCGGCGCCACGTCGTCGCCGTACGAACTTTCCTGCGCCCGCTCCACCTCGGCCTGCTCGTAGGCGGTGACCAGGTCGACGTAGCCGGGCACGGTGGCCAACAACTCGCTGTGGGTGCCCCGGGCGACCACCCGTCCCTGCTCCACGTAGATGACCTCGTCGGCGAGCGCGATGGTGGCCCGGCGGTACGCAACCACCAGGATCGACGCGGCCGGGGCCCCCGCCTCCGTGGTCGACGACCGCAGCCCCGCCAGGATGGCCGCCTCCACTCGAGGATCGACAGCGCTGGTCGCGTCGTCGAGCACCAGCAGGCGCGGTCGACCGGCCAGCGCGCGGGCCAGGGTGAGCCGCTGCCGCTGACCGCCGGAGAGCGAGGTGCCCCGCTCGCCGACCATGGTGTCCAGGCCGTCGGGCAGCGCGGCGACGAAACCGTCCGCCTCGGCCAGCCGCAACGCCGCCCAGACCACCTCGTCGTCGACACCGGACCGGTCGAGGGCGATGTTGGCGCGGACCGTGTCGTCGAAGATGAAGGGCACCTGGGCGACCAGGGCCACCGTGCCGGCCAGCGACGCCGAGGTCAGCTCGCGCACGTCCACGCCGTCCAGGCTCACCGTGCCGGAGTCCGGGTCGACGAGGCGCGCCGCCAGCGAGGCGATGGTGGACTTGCCGGCGCCGGTCGGCCCCACCAGGGCCACCGTCCGACCGGACGGCACCGTGAAGCCGACCTCGCCGAGGACCTGCGCGCCGGGCGGGTGCGCTTCGGCCGGCGGGTAGGAGTAGTGCACATCGTCGAAGGTGAGGGTGGCCGGGCCGGCGCCGGCCCGGTCGAGCACCCGCTGCCCGTACGGCATCTCGCCGGTGGCGTCGAGCACCCGGCGCACCCGGTCCCAGCCGGCGACGCTGCGCGGCAGCTCGGCCAGCACCCAACCGATGGCCCGCACCGGGAACGCCAGCACGGTGAAGAGGAAGGCCACGCTGACCAGCTCGGTCACGCTGATCGCGCCCTGGCGCAGCCGGAACGCCCCGACCACCAGTACCGCGAGGGTGCCGAGGCTGGGCAGCGTCTCCAGCAGCGGGTCGAAGATGCCACGCAGCCGGCCGACCGCGATCAGCGAGTCGCGCAGCTCACCGGCGCGGCCCGCGAACCGGGCGGTCTCCTGGGCCTCGCGGCCCATCGTCTTGACCACCAGGGCGCCGTCGAAGCTCTCGTGGGCGATCCCGCTGACCTCGGCGCGCAGACGCTGCGCCCGGGCCTGCCGGGGGGCCATCCGGCGGGAGTAGACGACGTTGAGCGCGAACAGCGCGGGGAAGACCGCGAGCCCGACCAGGGCGAGCGCCCAGTCGGTGGCGAAGAGCGACACGATCGCGCCGACCAGCATCACCAACGTGCCGACGGCGAACGGCAGCGGCGCGATCGGGTACCAGGCCGCCTCCACGTCGGAGTTGGCGTTGGACAGCAGGGTGCCGGTGGAGTTGCGGTGGTGCCAGGACAGCGGCAGCTCCAGGTACCGACGGGTCACCCTGCGGCGGTACGAGGCCTGGAGGCGGTACTGCATGTAGCCGGCGCCGAGCCGGCGGCCGAAGATGCCCGCCACCCGCAGCACGCTGATCCCGAACAACGCGGCCGCGGCCAGCGCCAGTGTGCCGGCGCCCACCTCGCCGCGTTCGATGGCCGGGAGCGCCACCTCTCCGATGACCGAGCCGACCACCCGTGCGCTGACAATGATCATCCCGCCGAAGAGCACGCTGCCGACGACCGCCACCGAGAAGATCCTCGGCTGCTCACGGATCGCCTGCCGCAGGACCCCCAGCCCTCGACTGAGAACGTCCCGACTTGTCTTGCTCGCCACGCTCTCCCCCGCCGTAAGCCGCAATTATCTCCCTCATCCTTACCGGTCGGGGCCAGTGCCGCCGACCCTGACTGGATATGTCGACCATCACGTACCGGACGGCGGCTTGCCGCAGGCGCCGACCCGCGTCCGCTGTCGCGCGCCGACGGGCCGCCGGGCCTACGATCGGGCCATGCCGCGGTACGCCCGAGCCGAGCGCGAGGCGCTGGCCGATCTTCTACTGGCCCTCGGGCCGGACGCCCCGACCATCAACGAGGGCTGGGCGACCCGTGACCTCGCGGCGCATCTGGTGCTGCGGGAGCGCCGTCCGGACGCGGCGGGTGGGATCGTGCTGCCGCCGCTGCGCGGCTACGCCGAGCGGGTCCGTCGGCGACTCGCCGCACGGCCCTACCCCGAACTGGTGGCACAGGTGCGCCGGCCGCCGCTGTGGAGCCCGGTCAGCAACCCGCTGACCGACGAGTTGGCCAACACGATGGAGTTCTTCATCCACCACGAGGACGTCCGGCGAGCCGGCTCCGGGTGGCAGCCGCGCGATCTGTCCACCGGCCTGCAGAGCGCGCTCTGGAAACGCGCGGCCCCGATGGCTCGGCTGGCACTGCGGCGTTTTCCAGCGGACCTCTACGTGCAGGCACCCGGCCACGGTGAGATCTCCCTCGGTCGCGGTGGTGAGCCACTGCGCCTGGTCGGCGCCCCGGCCGAGCTGGTGCTGTTCCTCTCCGGCCGGCAACGGGTGGCCCGGGTCCAACTGAACGGCTCGACGGAGGCGGCTCGGCGGCTACGGGCCGCCAACCTGGGCATGTGACTATGTGTGCGTAAACGGTCACCAAACGACTGTGGAATTTCCCACACCCAGCGAAACACGCTGATACCCCCTCCCGTACGCTTCACCGCGCCGCTCCGCGCCGGGCGGCACGGAGTGGGGGCGCATTGTGCGGGACTTCGCGATTTCGGCGCTGCGGGAACCCCCGTTTCCCACGGGACGCCACGGAGCCACGGACCAGGTGGCGGGTGAGAGCATCGAGTGGGCGCGTGCGTTCGGGCTGGTCGATTCCAGCCAACGTGTGCACCGCCTGGAACGGGCCGACGCCGCCGGACTGGCCGGCCGCGCCTGCCCGGACGGCTCCGTGGAGGGCCTGCGGCTGCTCACAGACCTGATCAGCTGGCTTTTCGTGATGGACGACGCCTGCGACGAGGACGGCCTCGGCGCCGACCCGGCCCGACTGGGCCCGGCGATCAGCACCCTGCTCGACGTGCTGGACCGGTGTGGTGACCCGGACGTCGTACCGCCCGCCGTCGGGCCACTGGGTGACGCGCTGCACGACCTGTGCCGCCGGACCCGACTGCACGATCACGCCGGACTGCTGCTGCGGTTCGTCAGCCAGATGCGCGAGTACCTGTTGGCGCTGCTGTGGGAGGCGGGCAACCGGGAACGTCGGCGCGTACCCGAGGTGGCGGAGTACGTGCAGCTGCGCCGGCACATCGGCGGCGTGCACCCCTGCCTGACACTGACCGACCTGGCGTCGACCCGGCCCTCCGGGCCAGCCCAGCGCGCCCACCCGGGGCTGGTCGCCCTGGACCTGCTGGCGGTGGACCTGGTCTGCTGGTGCAACGACCTCTTCTCCTACGGCAAGGAGAGCCAGGTCGACCCGGACGCGCACAACCTGGTCACGGTGATCGCCCAGGACAGCGACGAGGACGAGGTGACCGCGCTCCGGAGTGCGGCACACCGGTTCAACCAGGGGTTGGCGACGTATCTGGACGCGGAGGAGGCGCTGCGCGCCGCCGGCGACGACGGAATCCGCGACGCCCTGACCGCCCGGCGCAACTGGGTCCGGGCCACCTACGACTGGTCAGTGGTGGCTGCCCGGTACGCCTGATCGGCCGTACCGGTTGGTGGGATGGGCCGGCCGGACGATCACCAGGGCTAGCCGATGCACGGCGACAGGCAATACTCTTCGGTAACCATCATGACGTGACGACCGTCACGCCACCACCCCCGAAGGCGGCTACAGCGATGGCTCTCGATGTACCGTACCGCTCCATCCCGGACATGTTCCTCAAGCGCGTGGCGGCCACCCCCGACCGGAACGCGTTCGCGTCCCCGAACCCCGACGACTCGGGGCCCGTCTGGTTGACCTGGGCGCGGGTCGGTCAGCGCGCCAAGGCGGTCGCCGCCGGCCTGCACGGCCTGGGCGTTGGCCAGGAGGACCCGGTCGCGATCCTCGCCAACACCCGGCTGGAATGGGTGATCGCCGACCTCGGCATCATGTGCGCCGGCGGCGCGACCACCACCGTCTACCCGACCACCGAGCCGGCCGACGCGACGTACATCATCGCCGACTCCGGGTCGAAGGTGCTGTTCGCGGAGAACCCGGCCCAGGCGGCGAAGATCGCCGGGGCGACCCTGCCCGCGCTCACCCACGTGGTGCTCCTCGACGGCGCCGTCGATCCGAACGCCCCGATCGCGCAGTTGACGCTCGCCGACCTGGAGGAGCGCGGCACCCAGGCGCTGGCCGCCGAGCCGGAGCTGATCGACATGCTGGTGGCCGGCATCGGCCCGGACCACCTGGCCACTCTGATCTACACCTCCGGCACCACCGGCCAACCCAAGGGCGTCGAGTTGCTGCACGGCGGCTGGTGCTGGGAGGCCGTGGCGCAGGCGGAGGTCGGGCTGCTGCGCGACGACGACCTTCAGTACCTGTGGCTGCCGCTGGCCCACTCGTTCGGCAAGACCCTGCTCTGCGGCGCCATCCACGTCGGCCTGCCCACCTACGTCGACGGGCGGGTGGACAAACTGGTCGACCTCCTCTCGGTCATCCGTCCAACGCTGATGTGCGGCGCTCCCCGGGTGTTCGAGAAGGTCTACAACAAGGCCGTGACCACCGCGCAGGGCGCTGGCGGCGCGAAGGCGAAGATCTTCGGCTGGGCCGTCGGCGTCGGCAAGGAGAAGGTCACCCTGGAGCAGGCCGGCAAGCCGGTGCCGGCCGGGCTGAAGCTGCGCTACGGGCTGGCCGAGAAGCTGGTGTTCAGCAAGCTCCAGGCCCGCCTGGGCGGCCGGATGCGGGTGCTGGTGTCCGGCGCCGCGCCGCTCAGTCCGGAGATCGCCACCTTCTTCGCCGCCGCGAACCTGCCGATCTCCGAGGGCTACGGCCTGACCGAGACCAGCGCCGGCAACTTCGTCAACCCCCCGGCCGGGCTGCGGATCGGCACCGTGGGCCGGGCGATGGGCGACCTGGAGTGCAAGATCGACACCGACGGGGAGATCCTGGTGCGGGGTCGGCCGGTGATGCGCGGCTACCACAACCTGCCGGAGGAGACCGCCGCCTCGTTCACCGAGGACGGCTTCTTCCGTACCGGTGACATCGGCACCCTCGACGAGCAGGGCTACCTCCGCATCACCGACCGCAAGAAGGACCTGGTCAAGACCTCGGGCGGCAAGTACATCGCGCCGTCGCACATCGAGGGCATGTTCAAGGCCATCTGCCCGTACACCTCGCAGGCGGTCGTCGTCGGTCAGGCCCGCAACTTCTGCACGATGCTGGTCACCCTCGACCCGGACGCGATCCGGGGCTGGGTCGCCGGCGGCCCCCTCGAAGGGCGCAGCTACACCGAGATCGTCGCGTCGGCTGAGGCCCAGACGATGGTCGAGGAGTACGTCGCCCAGCTCAACGCCAAGCTCAACCGCTGGGAGACGATCAAGAAGGTGGCCATCCTGCCGCGCGACCTGACGATCGAGGACGGCGAGATCACCCCGTCGTTGAAGATCAAGCGGCGTGGTGTGGAGAGCAACTTCGCCGCCGAGATCGACAAGATGTACGCGGGCACCCTCGCCGAACTCTGACGCGTCGCCGGTGGCCCCGCACCCGCCCGGGTGCGGGGCCACCGGCGTTCGTGGCAGCGGGGGCGCTCAGGCGATGACAGCCGGTTCGCGCCACCGCTGGCGGCCGGCGCGGTCCAGGTCGTAGCGGATCGCCGCGATCCGTCCGACGGCCTCCACGAGGTCCGCCGCGGGCAGGGTGAAGGGCAGCCGCAGGAAGCGCTCCAGGGTGCCGTCCAGACCGAACCGGGGGCCGGGGGCCAGCCGTATGCCGACCTCCTCCGCGGCCCGGGCCAGCGCGCTCGAGACCGGGCCGTCCAACTCGGCCCAGAGCGTCACGCCACCCCGTGGCACGGTGACCCGCCACTCCGGCAGTTGGTGCGCCAGCGCGCCGAGCAGGGCGTCCCGCTGGACGGCCAACTGGACGCGGCGGTCGGCGACGATGGCCTCGGCGTCGGCGAGCAGGTGCACCGCGACCAGTTGGTCCAGCACCGGGCTGGCCATGTCGACCCCGACCCGCACGGCGGCCAGCCGCTGCACCTGCGGCGCGGACGCGCGTACCCAGCCGATCCGCAGGCCACCCCAGTAGGGCTTGCTCATCCCGCCGATGCTGACCACCCGGCTGTGCCGGTCGTAGGTGGCGACCGGGGGTGGCACCTCGGTGCCGTCCATCGACAGGTCCACGAAGGACTCGTCGATGATCAGGTCGGTGCCGACCGCGTGCGCGGCGGCCACCACCCGCTCGCGCAGCGAGGCGGGCATCAGGTGCCCCGTCGGGTTCTGGAACTCCGGAATCAGGTAGGCCAGCTTGGGCCGGGTCTGTCGGAGACTGCCCAGCAGGAGGTCGGGCTCCCAGCCGCCGTCGGCGGCCAGACCGTGGGTGGTGATCCGGGCCCGCCGGCCGGCCAGCGCGGCGAGGGCGTTGGGGTAGGTCGGGGACTCGACCAGCACGGTGCCGCCCGGGGCCAGGGCGAGCCGCAGCACCAGATCCAGTGCGTGCTGGGTGCCACTGGTGACCATGATCTGGTCGGCTGTGGTGGGCAGACCCCGGGCGGTGTAGGCGTCGGCCACCGCCTCGCGCAGCTCGATGATGCCGGTCGGGTGGTAACCGGCCCCGCTCAGGTAGCGGGGCAGGTCCTCGGTGGCGGCCCGCGCTGCCGACAGCAGTTGCGGCGGGGCGGCCAGCGCCGCGACGCCGAGGTCGAGCATTTCCCGGTCGTCCAGCGGGGTCCACAGGCCGGTGCTGGCCACCCGGTGGTTGCCGGGCAGCATCGTCCAGCTGCCGGCGCCCCGCCGGCTGGCCAGGTGCCCGGTCTCGCGCAGCTGCCGGTAGGCGGCGGTGACAGTGGTCCGGCTGATCCGGAGCGCCTCGGCCAGGTCCCGTTCCGCCGGGAGGCGGACGCCCAGCGGCAGCCGGCCGTCGGCGAGCAGCCCGCGCACCGAGCCGGCCAGCGCGGCGTAGTCGGGGCTGCGGCGGCGGCCCGGCAGGGCATGCCACTGCCCGAGCAGACGGGCCAATTGGACGCCTCGCACCTGCCCGGTCATAGCCACTCCTCGGATATTGGCTTCTTCCTCGACGAGGATTGGCACCTAGGGTGGCATGCATGGCACTGCTTGGCAATCTGCGGCACCGGCCGGTTCGACGGTTGGTCCAGCTCTACCTCGGGCTCACGGTCTACGGCGTCAGCATGGCCCTGATGATCCGCGCCCACCTGGGCCTCGACCCGTGGGACGTGTTCCACCAGGGGCTCTCCGAGCTGACCGGGCTCTCCTTCGGCACGGTCACCATCGGCGTCGGCGCGCTGGTCCTGCTGCTCTGGATCCCGCTGCGGCAGCGGCCCGGCCTCGGCACGGTCAGCAATGTCGTGGTGATCGGCCTGGTCGTGGACGCCACACTGGCCCTGCTGCCCGCGGGTGGCCCGCTCAGCGTCCGGATCGCGATGCTGGTCACCGGGATCGTCGCCAACGGCGCCGCCACCGCTCTCTACCTCGGCGCCCGGTTGGGGCCAGGCCCCCGCGACGGTCTGATGACCGGGTACGTGGCCCGCCGGCCCGGCCGGTCGGTCCGGCTGGTGCGCACCGTCATCGAGGTCACCGTGCTGGCCCTGGGCTGGCTGCTCGGCGGCACGGTCGGCGTGGGCACTGTCGCGTACGCGCTGGCCATCGGTCCGTTGGCCCAGTTCTTCATCCCGCTGTTCGCCGTGCCGGAGGGCACCGCGCAGGACAGCGCCGCACCCCCGCCGGGTAGCGCCGCACCGGCCACCCCCGCCGGCTGAACCCTCACCGACCGTCCGCGAACCGGTACGTGGCGGTGGTGCCAGGTACCGGTTGGAGGGTGGGTGTTCCCTTCCGCGACGCGCGCCGTCATCATCTCTGCATGGGGGAGAACGGTTGGCGCTGGACGGACGCCTGGATCTTCGTGTCGCTCGTCATCGCGAGCGGGGCCGGACGGCACCGTCGGTCGGCGACAAGCCGGCGGCCGGAGGGTGTCCGCCTGACCGACGTGCTCTCCACCGCCGACCACCTCAACCACGCGATTCCGCAGCGACACGAGGTGGAGGCCGCGGTCCAGCGGCTGGTCGGCGCCGGGCTGGTCAGCGTCGCCGACGGCTGGTTCCGGATCACCGCCGAGGGTGAGCAGCTGTGGCGTACCCGCCCCCGCGCGGGTGTGGCGACCATGGTGGACACCGTGCAGGGTGTGTTGACCCGTCGGCACGCGCCCGGCAGCGCGGACTGGATCCTGGACGAGGCAGACCACGCGGCTGCCGTCCAGGAGTACGCGGTCCGTTCGATCCCCACCCCGCGTCGGTCACCGGAGGGGCACTCCGGCGAGCGCTGAGCGGCTCAGCGCACCGGATGGCCGCCGAGGCGCAGCGCGTCCTTGACCTCGGCGACGGTCAGCTCGCCGAAGTGGAAGACGCTGGCGGCGAGCACCGCGTCCGCGCCGGCGCCGATCGCGGGCGGGAAGTGGGCCACCTCGCCGGCGCCCCCACTGGCCACCACCGGCACGTCCACCACCGCGCGTACCGCGGCGATCAGCTCCAGGTCGAAGCCGGCCTTGGTGCCGTCGGCGTCCATCGAGTTGAGCAGGATCTCGCCCGCGCCCAACTCGGCGCCCCGGTGCGCCCACCACACGGCGTCGATGCCGGTGCCGCGCCGGCCGCCGTGCGTGGTGACCTCGAAGCCGCTGGGCGTGCCGCCGTTCGGCGACCGTCGCACGTCGAGGGAGAGCACGAGCACCTGCCGGCCGAACCGGTCGGCGATCTCCGCGATCAGCTCCGGACGGGCGATGGCGGCGGTGTTCACGCCGACCTTGTCCGCCCCGGCGCGCAGCAGTGTGTCCACGTCGGCGACCTGCCGGACCCCACCGCCGACGGTCAGCGGGATGAACACCGACTCGGCGGTGCGGCGCACCACGTCGAGCATGGTGCCCCGGTCGCTGGAGGACGCGGTGACGTCGAGGAAGGTCAACTCGTCCGCGCCGGCCCGGTCGTACGCGGCGGCCAGCTCCACCGGGTCGCCGGCGTCACGCAGGTCGAGGAAGTTGACCCCCTTGACCACCCGCCCGGCGTCCACGTCCAGACAGGGGATCACCCGTACCGCCACCGTCATGCCGCGAGCCTATCCTCCGCACACGGCACGGCGGTCGACCCGATCGGGTCGACCGCCGTGAGAGAGGTCTGCGTCACACGCGGACGAGCATCTTGCCGAGGTTGTCGCCGCGCAGCAGGCCGAGGAACGCGGCCGGGGCGTTCTCGATGCCGTCCACGATCGTCTCGTCGTAGGACAGCGTGCCGTCGCGCAGCCAGCCCGCGACGTCGCGCACGAACGCCGCCCGCACGTCGTTGTGGTCGTTGACCAGGAAGCCGCGCAGGGTGAGCCGCTTGCCGATGACCAGTGCCAGGTTGCGCGGTGCGGCCGGCGGCTCGGTGGCGTTGTACTGCGCGATCATGCCGCAGATGGCGGCCCGGCCGTGCAGGTTCATGGCCGAGATCGCGGCCTCCAGGTGGTCACCGCCGACGTTGTCGAAGTAGACGTCGATGCCGTCCGGGGCGGCCGCCCGCAGCGACTCGCGGACCCCGTCGTGGTAGTCGAAGGCGGCGTCGAAGCCCAGCGCCCGCAGCCGCTCGACCTTGGCCGGCGAGCCGGCGCTGCCGATCACCCGGCCGGCGCCCTTGAGCTTGGCGATCTGGCCGACCAGGCTGCCCACCGCGCCGGCCGCGGCGGAGACGAAGACCGTCTCGCCGGGCTTCATCGCGGCCACCTCCAGCAGCCCGGCGTACGCGGTCAAACCGGTCATGCCGAGCACGCTCAGGTACGCGCTGACCGAGGCGATGCTCGGGTCGACCGGGCGGGCCGCGGCGGCGTCGAGCAGCGCGTACTCCCGCCAGCCCAGCCCGTGCAGGGCGGTGGTCCCGACGGCGATGTCCGCCGCCTCGCTGGCCACCACCTCACCGATCGCGGCGCCGTCGAGCGGCGCGTCGAGCGCGAACGGCGGCACGTACGACTTGACGTCGTTCATCCGTCCGCGCATGTACGGGTCGACGGACATGTACTGGTTGCGGACCACGATCTGGCCCGGTCCGGGCGTCGGGACCTCGGTCTCGACGAGCCGGAAGGTGTCTTCGGTGGGCCAGCCCTGGGGGCGGCTGGCCAGGTGGATCTCGCGGTTGCTGGTCACGGGGTGGTCGTCCTCTCGTCCGCGGATGGGGGCCTGGGGCCGCGAGGTCACGCGGACAGGGTCTCGCGGACGGTCAGCGTGACGTCGACGTTGCCACGGGTGGCGTTGGAGTACGGGCAGACCTGGTGGGCCTGTTCGACCAGCTGCTCGGCGACCTCGCGGGGCGCGGCGGGCAGGTCGACGACGAGCTGCACGGTGAGCCCGAAGCCGCCGCTGCCGTTCGGGCCGATGCCCACCTCGGCGCCGACCACGGAACCGGTCACGTCGGCCTTGGCCCGGCGGGCCACCAGCCGCAGCGCGCTGTGGAAGCAGGCCGCGTAACCGGCGGCGAAGAGCTGCTCGGGGTTGGCCGCCCCACCGGCGCCGCCCATCTCCTTCGGCACGGCCAGGTCGAGCGCGAACGTGCCGTCGGAGGTCTCGACGTGGCCGTCCCGGCCGTCGCCGGAAGCGGTAGCGGACGCGGTGTAGATAACCTGCATGATCGTCACTGCTCCTTCTGTCGATGGATGGTGTCGGTGACCCGGGTGAGGGTGTCGCGCAGCGCGACGAGCTCGTCGAAGCCCAGCCCGGTGGCCTGCGCGATCCGCAGCGGGACGTCGCAGACCCGCTCGCGCAGCGCCCGGCCCTGCTCGGTGAGGCCCACCTCGACCCGCCGCTCGTCGCGGGCCGACCGCCGCCGCACCACCAGGCCCGCCCCCTCCAGCCGCTTGAGCAGCGGGGAGAGCGTGCCGGAGTCCAGTCGCAGCTCGGTGCCCAACTCGGACACCGTGGGGGCGTCGTCGGGACGCTCCCAGAGCACCAGCAGCACCAGGTACTGCGGGTAGGTCAGCCCGACCTCTTCGAGGATCGGCCGGTAGACGTCGGTCAGTGCGCGCGACGCGGCGTAGAGCGCGAAGCACACCTGCCGGCGCAGCACCAGGTCATCGGTCACCGCTGAACCGTAGCCCACAATTAAGTTGTGCACAACTTATCGGGCCGCAGGACGACCAGCAGGCCGCTCGGGCGCGTACCTCAGCGATCGCCGAGGTACGCCTCCAACTCCACCTCGACCAGGTGCTCCGGGTCCAGCAGACCGGCCACCACCACCAGGGTGGCCGCCGGCCGGACCGCGCCGAAGACCGCGTTGTGCGCCCGACCTACCTCGTCGGCGTGCAGCCGGTCCGTCACGTACATCCTGGTCCTGACGACATCACCCGGCTCCGCACCCACCTCGGCGAGCGCGGCCAGCCCGATATGCAGCGCCTGCGCGGTCTGTGCGGCCGCGTCACCGACGTGCACCACCCGGCCGTCCACCGTCGCCGTGCAACCGGCCGTCCAGGCCCGCTCACCGGCCCGGACCACCCGGGAGTACCCGTAACGCTGCTCCCACGGGCCACCCGACCCCAGCCGGGTCGTCGTCACGCCTCGGCCAGCGTCCGCAGCGCCTCGGCCACCGTGAAGGCACCCGCGTAGAGCGCCTTGCCGGCGATCACGCCCTCCACCCCGGCCGACTCCAGAGTCGCCAACGCCCGCAGGTCGTCCAGGGTGGACACCCCACCCGAGGCGATCACCGGCCGGTCCGTACGGGCACACACCTCGCCCAGCAGATCCAGGTTCGGCCCGCGCATCGTGCCGTCCTTGGTGATGTCGGTGACCACGTACCGACTCGCGCCCGCCTTGTCCAGCCGCTCCAACACCTCGTACAGGTCACCGCCGTCGCGGGTCCAACCCCGCGCCGACAGGGTGTGACCCCGCACGTCCAGCCCGATGGCCACCCGGTCGCCGTACTCCGCGACCACCCGGTCACACCAGACCGGGTCCTCCAGGGCGGCGGTCCCGATGTTCACCCGGGCCGCACCGGTGCCCAACGCCGCGCGCAGCGACTCGTCATCACGGATGCCCCCGGAGAGCTCCACCTTCACGTCCAACTGCCGCACCACCTCCGCGAGCAGGTGCGCGTTCGTGCCCCGACCGAACGCCGCGTCCAGGTCGACCAGGTGGATCCACTCCGCGCCGTCCTGCTGCCAGGCCAGCGCCGCGTCCAACGGGTCGCCGTAGATGCTCTCGCTTCCGACGGCGCCCTGCACGAGCCGGACGGCCCGGCCGTCAGCGACATCCACGGCGGGTAACAGGGTGAGGCTCAAGGTCTTCTCCTCGATCAGGTACGACGGTCCAGGGCGATCACGACGATCGCCGGCAGTACGAGCAGCAAGAGCACGATCAGCGCGATACGCAACGCCAGGTTGTCGACGAACGTCCAGATCAGGAGCAACGCCGCGCCGGTGAGCAGCACGATCGCGGCCCGCTCACCCCGAGTGTGCCGGGCCAGCCGCCCGGAGCGACCCCGCCGCAGCCGCGGCGTCAAGCCGCGGACCACCGCGCGACGGCGCTGCCGGCGGGCGACCTGGCGCTGCCGTACCGCCCGCTCCCGAGCCTGCTCCGCCTCCCGCTCCGCACGCCGGCGAGCGCGTTCCCGGCTCACCGCGACGCCCGCCGCTCGGGCACCGCGCGACGGCGCTCAGTCACCGCTGGGCAACGTGGCGAGCCAGTTGCGCAGCAGCGCGGCACCGGTGTCGGCGGACTTCTCCGGGTGGAACTGGGCCGCCGACAACGAGCCACGCTCCACCGCCGCGACGAAATCCGTGTCGTGGTGGGCGGTGGTCACCGTGGCACCGGCGGCGGCCAGCGCCGCCGGGTCGCCCATCGCGTACGAGTGGACGAAGTAGAAGCGGCTCTGCTCCGTCAACCCGGCGAACAGCACCGACTCCCGGGGTGCCCGGACCGTGTTCCAGCCCATGTGCGGCAACCGGGTGGCGGCCAGCCGGGTCACCCCGCCGGGCAGCAGCCCCAGCCCCTTGGTCACCACGCCGTGCTCGTCGCCGTGCTCGAACAGCACCTGCATGCCCACGCAGATGCCGAGCACCGGCCGGCCAGCAGCCACCCGTTCGGCGATCACCGGGCCGGCGCCCAGAGCCTCGATCCCCGCCATGCACGCCGCGTACGCGCCCACACCCGGCACCACCAGACCGTCGGCGGCAGCCGCCGCGGCCAGGTCGTCGGTCACCCGGACGTCCGCTCCGGCGGCGGCCAGCGCCCGCTCCGCCGAGCGCAGGTTGCCCGAGCCGTAGTCGAGCACCACCACGTCACTCATGTCGTCACCCCGATCACCCGTTCTCCGGCAGCAGCCGCAGCACCCCGGCGACAGTGGCGAGCACCGCGAGCACCGCGGTGATCAGCACGGCGGCCTTCGGCGCGCCCTGCCGGTAGAGCGACCAGGTGCCACCCACCAGCACCCCGGCCAGGATCAGCAGCAACGTCGGCAACGCGGCACCCATCAGAGCAGCCTTCCATTCGCGACTGCGGGGCTCCGCTGCGCTGCACTCCTCGCGCTCATCAGAGCGCGCCCTTCGTGCTCGGGATCGCCCCGGCCGAACGCGGGTCGATCGAGGTGGCCTCGCGCAACGCGCGGGAGACCGCCTTGAACTGCGCCTCCACCACGTGGTGCGCGTCCGGGTGACCACCCGGCCGGGCCGCCCGCAGCACGTCGACGTGCAGCGTTACCCGGGCCGCCTGGCCGAAGGACTCCCAGATGTGCCGGGTCATGCTGGTCGCGTAGACCGGCCCGATGTAGGGGGCGAGCACCGGCTCGTCGTGCACCACGTACGGCCGACCGGAGAGGTCCACCGCGGCCCGGACCAGCACCTCGTCCATCGGCACGGTCGCCGAGCCGTACCGCCGGATGCCGGCCTTGTCGCCCAGCGCCTGGTCGAACGCCGCACCCAGGGCGAGCGCGGTGTCCTCGATCGTGTGGTGCGCGTCGATCTCCAGGTCACCCACGGTGCGCACGGTCAGGTCGAAGCCGCCGTGCCGGGCGATCTGGTGCAGCATGTGGTCGTAGAAGCCGACGCCGGTGCTGATCTCGGCGGCGCCGGTGCCGTCGAGATCGATCTCGACGAGGACCTTGGTCTCCTTGGTGATCCGTTCCACCCGGGCGGTCCGACTCATTGCGAAGTCTCCATTGCAGAAAGAAAGGCGTCGGTCTCGGCGGCGGTGCCGGCGGTCACCCGCAGCCAGCCGGGCAGGCCGACGTCACGGACCAGCACCCCCTGCGCCAGCAGGGCGTTCCAGACGATGGTCTGGTCGCCGCCCACCTCGAAGAGCACGAAGTTGGCGTCGCTGTCGGCGACCCGCAAACCCCGCTCGCGCAGCGTCGCCACGATCCGGTCCCGCTGCGCCATGATCGCGCTCACCGTACCGAGAAGGGCATCGCGGTGGGCCACCGCCGCGCGTGCGGCGGCCTGGGTGAGCGCGGAGAGATGGTACGGCAAACGGACGAGCTGCACCGCCCGCACCACCGCCGGGTCGGCGGCCAGGTAACCCAGCCGGCCGCCGGCGAAGCCGAACGCCTTGCTCATCGTCCGGGTGACCACCAGCCGCGGGTGGCCGGGCAGCACCGCGAGGGCGCTGACCGTCCCGGGCCGGGCGAACTCGGCGTACGCCTCGTCGACGACCACCATGCCGGGCGCGACGTCCAGCACCGCGGCGATCACCGCCGGGTCCAGTGCCGTGCCGGTGGGGTTGTTCGGCGAGCAGAGGAACACCACGTCCGGGCGGTGCTCGCGGACCTGGGCGACCGCCTCCTCGGCGGTCAGCCCGAAGTCGACGCCGCGCGCGGCGGGCACCCAGCGGGTGCTGGTGCCGAGGGCCAGCAGCGGGTGCATCGAGTACGCCGGAACGAAGCCGAGCGCGGTGCGCCCCGGCCCGCCGAACGCCTGGAGCAGCTGCTGCTGGATCTCGTTGGAGCCGTTGGCCGCCCACACGTGCTCGACGGTGAGCCCGTGCCCGAGGTATTCGGCCAGGTCGGCGCGGAGCGCCACCGCGTCCCGGTCCGGGTAGCGGTTCAGCTCACGCAGCTCGGCAGCGAGCGCCTTGCCGATCGCCTCGACCACCGGCTCCGGCACCGGGTGGGAGTTCTCGTTGGTGTTGAGCCGCACCGGCACGTCCAGTTGCGGCGCCCCGTACGGCGACAACCCCCGCAGGTCGGCCCGGATCGGCAGATCGTCCAGGCTGGTCACGCCGCCTCCCCGCTTCGCGACGAGGCGGCGTGACGCATCGGTCGACCAAGCCGGCTGGTGCGCTCGCTCACGCCGACCCTCCCGGGAAACGGGCCTGGACCGCCTGGCCGTGCGCGGGCAGGTCCTCCACGTTGGCCAGGGTGACCACGTGCGGGGCCACCTCGCGCAGCGCGGCCTCGGTGTATTCGATCAGGTGCACGCCGCGCAGGAAGGACTGCACGGACAGGCCGGAGGAGTGCCGGGCGCAACCGCCGGTGGGCAGCACGTGGTTGGAGCCGGCGCAGTAGTCACCGAGCGACACCGGCGACCAGGCGCCCACGAAGATCGCCCCGGCGTTGCGGACCCGCAGCGCCCACTCCCGGGCGTCGACCGTCTGGATCTCCAGGTGCTCGGCCGCGTACGCGTCGACCACCCGCAGCCCCGCCTCGAGGTCGTCGACCAGGACCACGCCGCTCTGCTCACCGGTCAGCGCCGTGGTGACCCGCTCGGTGTGCTTGGTCGCCGGCACCTGCCGGGCCAACTCCGCCTCGACCGCCTCGACCAACGCCACCGACGGGGTGACCAGCACGCTCGCGGCCAGCGGGTCGTGCTCGGCCTGACTGATCAGGTCGGCGGCCACGTGCGCCGGGTCGGCCGTGTCGTCGGCCAGGATGGCGATCTCGGTCGGCCCGGCCTCGGCGTCGATGCCGACCACGCCGCGCAGCAGCCGCTTGGCGGCGGTCACCCAGATGTTGCCGGGGCCGGTGATCAGGTCGACGGGGTCGCACCGCAGCTCACCAGCCGGGTCCACCGCCGCGCCGTACGCCAGCATCGCCACCGCGTGGGCCCCGCCCACGGCGTACACCTCGTCGACGCCGAGCAGCGCGCACGCGGCGAGCACCCGAGGGTCGGGCAGGCCGCCGTTGTCCTTCTGCGGCGGGCTGACCACCACCAGCGAGCGCACCCCGGCCGCCTGGGCGGGCACCACGTTCATCACCACCGTCGACGGGTACATCGCCAGGCCGCCGGGCACGTAGAGGCCGACCCGGTCGACCGGGAGCCACCGCTCGGTGACCGTGCCGCCGGGCACCACCTTCGTGGTGTGGTCGGTGCGCCGCTGGTCGGCGTGCACCCGACGGGCCCGGGCGATGGACTCCAGCAGCGCGGCACGCACCGCCGGGTCGAGCACGCCCTCCGCCTCGGTGATCGCCTCGACCGGCACCCGCAGCACCTCCGGGGAGATGCCGTCGAACCGAACGCTGGCCTCCCGGATCGCTGGGTACCCATGCTCACGGACCGCCTCCACCAAGGGCCGGATGCGCTCGACGGCGACGGACACGTCGAGCTGGGCACGGGGCAGCAGGCGGCGCGGGTCACCGAGACCGTCGCGCAGGTCGATCCGATTCAGCACCCTTGCGAGTCTAGGCGGCCGGCCCGACGTCCACCCGAGCCGCCCGTCCGCCGGGACGGTGAGCCGGGCCACGCCCCCGGGGGCGAGATTGGTTAGGCTCGACCATGTGACCGCACGGCTGCCGGTTTTCCCGCTCGCAACGGTGCTCTTTCCCGGGTTGGTGCTGCCGCTGCACATCTTCGAGGAGCGCTACCGGGCGCTGGTCCGACACCTGGTCGACCTGCCCGAGGGTGCCCCGCGCGAGTTCGGCGTGGTGGCCATCCAAGCCGGCTGGGAGGTCGCGCCCGCCGGCGCCCCGGCCACGTCGAGCGTGGGCGAGGTGACGCTGCACGAGGTGGGTTGCACCGCCGAGCTGCGCCAGGTGACCGAGCTGGCCGACGGTGGCTTCGACATCGTCACGGTCGGCCGCCGCCGGTTCCGGATCGCCGAGGTCGACGACAGCGCCGAGCCCTACCTGACCGCCGACGTCGAGTGGCTGCCCGACCCGGGCGGCCCGGACGAGGTGGCTGATCTGCTGGCCGCCCGGGTGATCGCGGTCTTCCGGCAGTACCTCGGCCTGATCCGCTCCGACCCGGAGGAGATCTCCGAGCAGTTGCCGGAGGACCCGACGGTGCTCTCGCACCTGGTGGCGGCGACCGCGGCGCTCACCGTCGACGACCGGCAACGGCTGCTGGCGATCGACGACACCGCCTCCCGGCTGCGCGCCGAGCTGCGGTTGCTCAACCGCGAGGCGGCTCTGCTGCGTCAGGTGCGGGCGGTTCCGGTGCCGCTGGCGGAGCTGGCGTCCCCGCCGACACCCAACTGAACTCCCCCGGCTCGGGCTCCGGGCGTAACCCCGGCCACCGCGACCAGCCGGCCAGCAGGGTGTACATGACCGCGGCCCCGAACGCCGGCAGCAGCAGGTTGCCGTGCGGCACCGGCAGCACGCCGAGCAACCAGTCCACCCCACCGGCCCGCAGGTCGGCGGGTTTGCTGAAGGCCTGCCCGGCCGGGGCGGTCGCCAGCAAACGGTCGAAGGTGGCCAGGCCGATCCGCCGTCCCACCTGCCAGGCCACCGGCGCGGCGACCAACGCGCCGAGCACCGCGGCGAGCAACCCGACCGGGCCGCGCCGCCGACGCAGCACGAACCACAGGGCGAGCGCCACGAGCAGCCCGAAGGCGAGCCCGAGCAGGCTGAACCAGCCGTCGGCGGCGATCGGCTGCTCCGGTTGCGGCTCGGCGTAGATCGCCCCCTCGGCGGTCTTGAGCACCGGGGTGTCCGGGGCGAGCGCGGCCCAGAGCAGCCCGAGCGGAACACCCAGCGCGGCCAGCGCGAGCACGGCGCCCAGCACCGTCGCCAGGGCACGCAGCGGACGACGCGGCTCGTCGAACCGAAGCTCCAGCGAGCTCTGGTACGCCGCTGAGGCCGGCAGGTGGCCCGGGCCGAACTCGCCCGGCGCTGTCCCGGTCGACGGGTCGGCCTCCGGCGGTCTCGCGTCCGGCGTACGGGGTGGCGCGGGTTGGCCGGGCTCGTCGACGGGCCGCTCGCGGTCGGGGTTGTCCGGGCTCACCCGATGATCCTCTCAGGCCCGGTACGCGGCCGGGGCTCCGGTGGCGGCAGACCAGCTCACCGGGCGAACGGCTCCACCATCATCGCCGCGGCCCGCAGCCACGCCTGACGGGTCTCCGGCTGGAGCTGGTGGTACTCGATCGACGACCCGGTCTCCAGAGCCGGGTCGTACGGCACGACGGCCACGCCCCGGGTACGGGTGGCGAAGTGCCGCTCCAGGTCGTCCTGGAGCGTCGAGCGACCCGGCGTCGGGCAGGAGATGAGGGTGATCGCGTTGTCCGCCAACTCGCCCATGCCCTCCTCGTGCAGCAGGTCGAGCATCCAGTCCGCGCTGAACGCCGCGTCCTCCCGGGGCACAGTGGTCACCACCAGCTGGTCGGCGGCCTGCATCACGGTGCGCCAGTTGGGACTCTCCACGTTGTTGCCGGTGTCCACGCAGACCACGTCGTGGGTACGCCGCAGCAGCTCCAGCACCCGCCGGACGGTGAACTGGTCCAGTCGCTGGGCGAAGCGCGGGCTCTCCTCGCCGGCCAGCACGTCGTACGAGCCGTCGGAGGCGTGCCGCAGGTAGTCGTCCAGCCGGTCCAGCAGGGTCGCGTCCTCCAGGATCTCGATCTGGGCCAGGTCGCTGATCAGGTGCCGGATCGTCCGGGCGTGCCGGGCGCTGCCGGCGCGCAGGCCGAGGGTGCCGCGCAGCTCGTTGTCGTCCCAGGCCAGCACGCCCTTGCCGCGGACGCTGCCGACCGTCGCCGCGGCAAGCACTGTGGCGGTCGTCTTGTGCACCCCGCCCTTGGGGTTGGCGAAGGCGAACACCCGGGGCGTGCCCAGGTCCCGCTGGAGCACCCCGTTGGCGCGCTCCTGCTCCTGGTCGACGGCCGGTGGGCGCCATTCGATCCGGGGCGGGTAGGCACGTTCGGCGACCGCCGAGCCGACCGCCGGGGCGGGCGGCGGCGGGACTGGCGGCGGGACTGGCACGGCGACCGGCGGCGCGGGCGGCGGGGCGACCGGCGGGGGCGGTGGCGCGACGGCCGGGTAGCCGGTCTCCGGCTGGTAGCCGGTCTCCAGCAGGGCGTAGCGCGACTCCACCGGCGGGTCGCCCGGTCGGTAGCCGTTGTCCAGCAACGCGTAGCGCGACGGGACCGGATCGGGGCCGCGTGCCGGTGGCTCCGGCTCGGCCCGGTACGTCGGCTCGGCCCGGTAATCCGGCTCCGCCCGATAGTCCGGCTCGGTCCGGTAATCGGGCTCGGCCCGGTAATCCGGCTCGGCCCGGTAGCCGGGCGTGGCGCGGTAGTCCGGCTCAGCGCGGTAGCCCGGCTCGGCCCGGTAGCCGGGCTCGGCGCGGTAGTCCGGCTGCTCGGTCCGGTACGCCGGCTCCGCTCGATAGTCCGGCTCGGCCCGATAACCAGGCTCGGTCCGGTACGCCGGCTCAGCCCGGTAGTCCGGCTCGGCCCGGTACGCGGGCTCGGCACGGTAGGCGGGGTCGACCCGGTAGGTCGCCTCGGCCCGGTAACCAGGCTCCGCGCCGTACGACAGGTCGCCCGGATGCCCGATGGCGGGTGCCCGCCCGGCGTAGCCGTTGGGGGCCGCACGCCGTGGCAGCGGGTCCGGTGGCGGCTCCTCGCCGCGCCGCTCCGGCTCGGTCTGCTCCGCGCCGCGACCGCTGAGCCGGGCACGGTCCAACAACGCGCGCCACCGCGGCGCTGGTTCGGCCGGCCGGCCCCAGCCGGTCTCACTGCCCTCCACGGCCCGCCCTCCCAGCGCCATCGATCTCTGTCTGACAGGCTACGAACCCAACCCTATTCGGACCACACCTCAGAGCGCACACCAGCCGGCGCAGATCACGACGACGGCGACGACGACGACGGCTCGGCGACGGTGGCGTCCGGCGAGGTGGTGAAGCTCGGCGGCGCCGACTCGGTGGGCTCCGGCTTCGACGGTTCGGGTGACGGAATCGTCACGACTGGTGCGGGTTCCGACGATTCGCCCACGGGGGCCGAGGGCGAAGGTGCGGTGATCACCGGCGCTGGCCGCTCGGACTGGGTCGGTGCGGGACTCGGCCCGGTGTCGGCCGGCGGGCGCACCACGTCGCGCTGCTCGGGCAGGGGCGGCGTGAAGACCGTCCGGTCCAGCCGGTACACCTCGGGGGCGGGGTCGACCGCCCGTACATCCGGCCGGGCCGCCACACCGCGCAGCGCCACCGGCGTCGCGCGAACCACCGCCGCGTAGACGCAGGCGCAGCCGGTGCGGTACGCGGCCGCCTCGGCGGCGGCCACCTCGGCGCCGCTGGCGTACTGCTCCCGCAACTCCCGCTCGCCCACCCCGTCGCCGTCGACAGCGGCGGCCCTGGCCCGGTAGTCGGCGGCCTCGGTCTCCTTGCGGGCCGCCACCTGCTCCATCCCGGCGACCACGTCGTCGGGCACCCGCAGCGCGGGGATCTTGACGATCTCGGTCTGCCGGCCGGGCAGCGGAACCCGCCCGAAGACGGTCGAGACCCCGACGTCGCCGAGCACCGTCGCCAGCCGCTGCGGAGGCAGGTACGCCTCGAGCGTGACCAGCGCGTACGTCCCACCCTCGGCGGCCTCGGCGGCCTCGGCGGTCGCGGGCAGCGCGGCCAGGTCGGCCGCGGCGGACCGTAGGTAGCCGGGGACGGAGTCGCCGTCGGCAACGCCGACCCGGGTCACCTCGCCCACCGTCCGGTCGCCGACCGGAGTGTCGTCGACGGCCCAGACGGCGGTGCCCAGCACCGCCGCCGCAGAGAGCACGGCGGCCCAACTGAGCACACCGGATCGCGACGACCGGTCGCCCAGCCGGGCCACGGCCCGGGTCAGCGGCGGCAGCAACCGCTGGTCCAGCTGCCGCAGCAGGTTGCCGGCGCGCACGGGCGGGATCCCCTCTGTGGAACGGTGTCGGGCGGTCGCCGCTCAGTCACGCAGGATCTGAAGCGCACGGTCCAGGTCGTCAGGGTAGTCGCTGACGAACCGGACCTCGTCCCCCGTTCGGGGGTGCAAAAAGCTCAGTTCGCGGGCGTGCAGCCACTGCCGGGCCAGGCCGAGACGGGCCGAGAGGGTGGGATCGGCGCCGTAGGTGAGGTCACCCACACAGGGGTGCCGCAGGGTGGAGAAGTGCACCCGGATCTGGTGGGTCCGGCCGGTCTCCAGCCGGACGTCGACCAGACTCGCCGCCGGGAACGCCTCCAGGGTGTCGTAGTGGGTGATGCTCGGCTTGCCGCCGGAGACCACCGCCCACCGGTAGTCGTGGGTGGGGTGCCGGTCGATCGGCGCGTCGACGGTGCCCCGCAGCGGGTCGAGGTGACCCTGCACCACCGCGTGGTAGCCCTTGTCGACCTCGCGGTACTTGAAGGCCCGCTTCAACGCCGTGTACGCCTGCTCGCTCTTGGCCACCACCATGATCCCGGTGGTTCCCACGTCGAGCCGGTGCACCACGCCTTGGCGCTCGGCGGCGCCGCTGGTGGAGATGCGGTGCCCGATCGCGGCGAGCGCGCCGATCACCGTCGGCCCGGTCCACCCGGGGCTCGGGTGCGCGGCCACCCCGACCGGCTTGTCGACCACGACGATGTCGTCGTCGGCGTAGACGACCCGCAGGCCCGGCACCGCCTGCGGCACCACGGTCGGCGGCGCGACCGGGGCGGGCAGCGTGACGTCCAGCCAGGAGCCGGCCTTGACCTTGTGCGAGTTGGGCCGGGCGGAGCCGTCGACCAGTGCGTCTCCGGCGTCGACCAGAGCCGCGGCGGCGGTGCGGGAGAGCCCGAACAGGCGGGACACGGCCTGGTCCAGGCGCATGCCGTCGAGGCCGTCCGGAACCGGAAGGGAACGGTGGTCGCCGCCAGCGGCGAATGCGGAGGTCATGCCCGCTCCCGCTGCTCGGCGCCCGACGCGGCGTCCGTCGTGGCCGGGTCGCCGTCGCGCCCCGCCCGCCGGCCGTCACGCTGGCGGCCGGTCAACTCCAGCAGGACGGCCAGCAGCACGCCGCAGACCAACGAGCTGTCGGCCAGGTTGAACACCGGCCATACCTGACCGTACGGGTCGAAGAGGCTGATCATGTCGACCACGTGCCCGTGGAACGGGGACGGCGCCCGGAAGATCCGGTCGACGAGGTTGCCCAACGCGCCACCGAGCACCAGGCCGAGCGAGATCGCCCAGGGCAGCGAGCGCAGCCGCAACGCCATCCAGACGATCCAGCCGACCACGCCGATGGTGATCAGCGGGAAGATCCAGGTGTGGTCCGCGCCGATGCTCCAGGCCGCGCCGCTGTTGCGGGTCAGGCTCAGGTAGACGAACCCGCCGAGCAGCCGGACCGGCTCCCGGTCGGTCAGCGCGGCCAGCGCCAGGTGCTTGGTGACCAGGTCGGCCAGCAGGGCCACCAGGGCGACTCCGGCGAGAATCGCGACGGTCCGGGGCCGGCGGGTGCCGCCGCCCGGGTCGGTGCGGCCGGGTTCGGCGGACGGTACTGCGGTCATGCGCTCCCCATCGACAGTCTTGGCGGTGATCGCTCACCGTCTCATCGCCGCCGGGGAACGGACCTCAGCGCCGCTCCTCCAGCTGCTTGCACGTCACACACAGGGTGGCCGACGGGAAGGCGGCGAGGCGCTCGACCGGGATCGGGTTGCCGCACCGCTCGCACCAGCCGTAACCACCCTCGTCGAGGCGCTCCAGAGCGCGCTCCACCTGCGTGATCCGTTCCAGAATGCTGTTGGCGAGAGAGATCTCCTGCTCCCGCTCGAGCGTCTTGGTGCCCGTGTCGGCCTGGTCGTCCCCGGCCGAGTCGGTCAGCCGATCGCGCTGCAGCTCGGTGATCTCACTCAGCGTCTGATCGTACTCGGCACGAAGCTCGTCCCGTCGCGCCGCCAGCGCCGCCCGGATCTTCTCGGTCTCCGCGGTGCTGCGGGTGGCCTTCGCCGCCGGCTTGCGCCCGGCGGTCCTGGTGTCGGATGGCTTCGCCATGGGTCGCTCCCTCGGCCGGGGGAACCGCGCGGTCCGCGGCGCCTGGTCAGGGGGCGCCGACCAGGGCGTCCCCTATGTACGAAAAGGGGCGCACGGCGACGATGGCCGCGCACTCCGGAGGTTGGCAAGAATACGGAACGTACAGGCGTCCGACAACGTGCCGCACCGTCGCACCGTCTAACAGCCCCTAGCCCTGCCTAACTGGGGCAAAGGGAACGCTAGCAGATCAACTGGGCACCTCATCCCCGTACTCACCAAACCATCGGGCCAGACGACCCCGCCGACTGACCGCCCGCAACCGCCGTTCCGCCGCGTCCCGCACCCCTGCGGTCGCCACGATCAGCAGACTGTCGCCGGTCTTCAACCGGGTGTCCGGTGCGGGCACGAAGCCCACGCCGTCGCGCAGCACCAGGGTCACCGCCGCGCCCAGCGGAAGACGCAGCTCGTCGACGTGCACGCCGGCCAGGCGCGAGCCCGGTGGCACCTCCACCTGGAGCAGATCCGCCCGCATCCGCTCCAGCGGCGCGGTCTCCACGTGGATCTCGGCGGCCTCGGCCGGCGCGGTCACCCGCAACCGGCGGGCGAACGGCCCCAGCGTCCCGGTCTGCACCAGCGTGAAGATCACCACCAGCACGAAGACCACGTCGAAGAGCCTCTCCGCGCCGGGCACCCGCTCGGAGAGCGGGATGGTGGCCAGCACGATCGGCACCGCCCCCCGCAGCCCGGCCCAGGACAGGAACGCCTGTTCTCGAAGGCCGACCCGGAACGGCAACGCCGACACGGCCACCGACAGCGGCCGAGCCAACAGCACCAGAGCCAGCCCGGCGACCACCGCGGGCAGCACCGCCGCGTCCAGCCGGCCCGGCGAGGCCAGCAACCCGAGCAGCACGAACAAGCCGATCTGGGCGAGCCAGGCCAGCCCGTCCGCGAAACCGAGGATCGCCTGCCGGTGCGACAGGCGGGCATTGCCCAGCAACACCCCTGCCACATAGACGGCGAGGAAGCCCGAGGCGTGCAGAACCGCCCCCGCGGCGTACGCCAGCACGGTGATGCCCACCGCGGCGATCGGGTAGAGCCCGGCCGAGGGCAGCGCCGCCCGGCGCAGCGCCCAGGTGCCGGCGACACCCGCGGCCACGCCGACCGCCACACCGACGCCCAGCTCGTACAAGACCAGCGCGACCTCGTACCACCACGGGTGCGCAAAGCCCCGGTGGGACAGCAGCACCACCAGCAGCACCACCGGGGCGTCGTTCATCCCCGACTCGGCCTCCAGTGTCGCCACCAGCCGGGGCGGCAACCGCAGTCGGCGCAGGGTGGCGAAGACGGCCGCCGCGTCGGTGGACGAGAGCACCGCGCCATAGAGCAGCGCCAACCGCCAGTCCAGCCCCAGCAGCAGGTGCACGGCCACGCCGACCACCACGATGCTCACGATCACGCCGACCGTGGAGAGCGCGGAGGCCAGCCCGAGCACCGGGCGCAGCGTCGTCCACCGGGCGGTGAGGCCGCCCTCTGCGATGATCACGATCAGCGCGCAGAAGCCGAGGGTCCGGGTCAGCTCGACGTCGTCGAAACGGATGCCCAACCCGCTCTCGCCGATCGCCACGCCCAGAGCCAGGTAGACCAGGAGGCTGGGCACGCCGAGCCGGGTGGAGAGTCGGACCGCGCCGACAGCGACCAGCAGCACCGCCGCACCGAGCAGCAGCGCGATATCCAACCCGGGCGTCACGGCTGCCTTGCCTGGGCTGTCCTCACTCGGCGGATCCGTCGCGCAGGCGGCTCAGCACCTCGGGCAACCCCGGGCCGGGCCGATCGACGAGGAAGAGCTTGTCCCGGCTGGCCGCGCCGGCACGCAGTGACACGTCGGACGGTCGGACGCCCAACGCGCCGGCCAACGCCCGGCGGGCGGCCTCGGTGGCCCGACCGTCGACGGCAGGGTCGTGGACCGCGATCACGAGGGCGGGCCCGTGCGGGCCGTCGAAGCGGCCACCCACCCGGTCCCGGGAGGCACCGGGCTTCACCCGTACCGCCACGGTGAGCGTGTCCTGCGCGGGCACCGGCGCCGCTTCAGATCGGCCGGGCGTCGGCGAGGAGAGCGGTCGCCGGCGCGCAGTGCGCGCACGGAGTGAAGCCGAGTTCCACGGCCTCGGCCACCGGCAACGTCTCGGGCTGCCAGCCGATCAGGTGGGGGCAGCCGTCGAGGTGGTAACGGGGGCGGCCGTCGACGACCTCGACGGCGTCGAGCAGACGGGCCACCCGGGCCGCCTCGGCGGCCGTGATCTGCTGGGCGGCCGGCTCGTCGACCGCCGCGACCGCGGGGTCGAACACATCGTCGCTCGACGCCGCGATCGGCGACGCCGGGCTGACCGGCCGGGCCCGCGAGGGCACCTCGTCCGCCGTACTCACGAACGGCGACGCGTCATCGACGTGCGGCGGGGCGACCGGCGACGCCTCATCGATCGGCGAAGCGTGGTCGACCGGCGGCGCGGGTGGTTGCCGCCACCCGGTGCCGCCGGTACCAAACGTCGTGGGCACGTGCTGGACCGGCACTTCCGGCTCGACCAGCGGTGGCCCGTACGCGACACCCGGTGTGGCCTGGCTGGCCGTGCGGGGCGCGTCGGGGTGCCGCCGGTCGGTCCGGCCGGGATCCGCCATGGCGCGGTTGGCGGCTGCCTGGCGGGCGCCCACCACCAACGCCACGGCGGCCAGCAGACTGGCCGCGATGGAGATGACCAACAAGAAGCTGGAGCCACCGGCCAGGCCGAGCACCAGTAGCACCACCGCGACGAGGATGAGCAGAAGACTCGCGACTATCACGGCTCACCCCCGCCGCGTCGAACCGTCCAGGCCGGGCCGGCGACCGTCACCATTGGCGGACAGCGATCGCCGGCCGGTGCTCAGCGTCCGGCTTCGAGGGCGCCGGAGCGCCCGCCGCCGCCGTACGAACCAGCGAGACCCGCTGCGGCCAGCCCGTTGCCGCCAGCGACACGGCCGGCTTCGGAACGGGTCATCTCGGCCTCGAGGCCCTGGCCACGACCGTCGAGGTCACGCAGCTGGCTCTCCAGGTACGCCTTGAGCCGGGTGCGGTACTCGCGCTCGAACTGCTTGAGCTCCTCGATGTGCTTCTGCAGCGCCGTGCGCTTGGCGTCCAGGCCGCCCATGGCCTCCTGGTGCCGCTGGCGGGCGTCCCGCTCAAGGGCGTCAGCCTTCGCGCGCGCCTCCCGGGTCACCTCCTCGGCCTTGCCGCGAGCCTCGGACAGCAGCTGGTCGGCCTCGCGGCGAGCGTCGGACACGTGGTCGTCGGCGGTGCGCTGGGCCATCATCAGCACGCGCAGGGCCTGCTGCTCACCGTCACCGGTGACGCCGCCGGCCGGGCCGCCGGTCGCGCGGACCTGCTCCAGCTCGGCCTGCATCGCGCGGGCAGCCTGCTCGGCCGCCGACTTGTCGCGCTGCACCCGGTCCAGTTGGGCCTTGACATCGTTGAGCTCCGCCGCCAGTCGGGCGTCGCCGCCGGGGCCGGCGGGGGCACCGCCACGGCCGCCGCGCTCCACCTGGGCGCGCAGCTCGTTGTTCTCCTCGATGAGACGGGCGAGCTCGCGCTCGACCTCGTCAAGGAAGGCGTCGACCTCCTCCTCGTCATACCCCCGTTTGCCGATCGGCGGCTTTTTGAAGGCGACGTTGTGGACGTCGGCCGGGGTCAGCGGCATCGAAACTCCTCGGGTCAGTTGCGGCCGCGAAAGCGCGTCGGTCATCAGGCAGATGCCCTGATCGACGGCCCTAACACGAACTCCATCAGCACGAACAGGATAACCAGGAGCACAAGGGAGGCCAGGTCGATGCTCACGGTACCAATTCGCAGCGGAGGGATCACACGCCTCAACGCGTTGAGAGGGGGATCAGTGACGCTCCACACGGATTCCAATCCTGCCGATGCTCCACGCCCCGGTTGCCAGCGACGGCCGTACTGAAGGACGGCGCTCAACACGAACCGGGACAGAAGAAGGAGCAGGAAGACATAAAGGATCAGGTACAGCACTTGCAGTAAGATCGACAACACGGTCAGCGACGTCCCTCGGGTCGGGCGGGGTCAACTCAGACTGAAAAAGCCGCCCTCAGCGATCTTGGCTTTGTCCTCTGCGGTGACCTGGACGTTAGCCGGTGAGAGCAGGAACACCCGATTGGTCACGCGCTCGATCGTACCGCGCAGGCCGAACGCCAGTCCGGCGGCGAAGTCCACCAGACGGCGGGCATCGGCCTCATCCATCTCGGTGAGATTGATGATCACCGGGACGCCGTCGCGGAAGTGCTCGCCGATGGTGCGCGCCTCCCGGTAGGTGGTGGGGTGCAGCGTGGTGATCTGGTAACGCTGCTCCTCCTCGGGCAGGGCCCGCTCACGCGACGTGACCTGCGGCGCGAGGGCCAGGTTGTCCCGAGTGTGGTAGGTCAACGCACCGGAGGTCTCGCCCGCCGACGACCGGGTGATCGACCGGACGCTGGACCGCTCGATCCGCTCCGGCCGCTCACCGTCACCGCGCTCGGACTCGCTCAACCGCCCGCTCGACCGCTCGGAGAGTCGACCCCGCCCGCTGTCGCGCGACCGGGGAGCCGGCGGCTCCTCGGCGTCGTCCTCGTCGTCGTCGGCGAACTCCTCGGCGTACCGGCTCTGCCGGTAACGCGAGTCGCGGTAGCCACCCTTGTCGTAGCCACCGTCGTCGTAGGCCCGCTCGTCGTCTTCTTCGACCAGACCGAGCCAGACCCCCGCCTTGCGCAGTGCACCCATCCCGCGCCCTTCCGTCCGCCGTGCGGCACGCGCCCCCGTGCCATGTCGCCCGTCGCGAGTGGACAACCATGCCCATCGGACCGGAACGGCAATCCCCCAGCGCGCGATTCGCGTCGCGCGCCACGACCCCCGACTAGGAGACGCCCGCCCCTGAAACAACACTGATGTAATTTGCTTGTCTCGCGGTCAGGCTACCGCAGCGTGGGACGCATTCCGAGCAACGCGCTACCGACGCGGACATGTGTCGCGCCGTAACGGATCGCGATTTCGAAATCCCCGCTCATACCGGCGGACAACGCGGTGGCTCCCGGATGGACAGCCCGAAACGCGCCGGCAACCTCCGCGAGCCGGACGAAGGCCCGCTCCGGCTCCCACCCCAGCGGAGCAACCGCCATGAGACCGACCAGACGCAACCCCGGCGCGTCGGCCACCGCCTCGGCCACCGGCTCCAGACCGGCGCCCGGATCCGCCGAGCCGGGCAGGGCTCCGCCCCGGGCCGCGTCGCCGTCGATGCTCACCTGGACCAGAGCGTCGAGCGGCTCCTGCCGGTCGGCGGTCGCGGTGGCCAACGCCCGGGCCAGCCGGACACTGTCGACGGAATGCACCACGTCGGCGTAGCGGACCACCGAACGGGCCTTGTTGCGCTGCAACTGGCCGATGAAGTGCCAGCGGGGACTCACCCCGGCGGCTGCCACCTCGGCGGCCTTGCCGGCCGCCTCCTGGTCGCGGTTCTCCCCCATGTCGGTCACCCCGAGCCCGGCCAGCGCCAACACGTCGCTGGCCGGGTAGGTCTTCGTCACCGCGATCATCGTGACCTCGGCGCGGTCCCGGCCGGCCTGCGCGCAGGCGTCATCGACCCTGGACCGCACCTGGGCCAGACCGGCCGCGAGTTCGGCGTGCCGATCTGGTCGTACCGTGGCTGAGCTGTCGGTCATCGGCGGTGCTCAGGACCCGTTCTTGAGGAAGTCGGGAACGTCCACGTCGTCGAAGAGCACGCGACGCGGCGACTGGGCCGGAGCCGGGTTGGTGGCCGGCGCCGGCGTCGGAGTGCTCTGCGGTGCCGGCTGGTTGGTGTTGGTCTTGCGGGTCGGCTCGGCCGCCTTGTACGCGGGCGTGCCGCCGTCGAAGCCCGCCGCGATGACCGTCACCCGCACCTCGTCACCGAGCGCGTCGTCGATGACCGCGCCGAAGATGATGTTGGCGTCCGGGTGGGCCGCGTCGGTGACCAGCTGGGCGGCATCATTGATCTCGAACAGGCCCAGGTCGGAGCCGCCCGCGATGGAGAGCAGCACGCCCCGCGCGCCGTCCATGCTCTGCTCCAGCAGCGGGCTGGAGATGGCCGCCTCGGCCGCCTCGACCGCGCGGTTCTCGCCGCGGGCGCTGCCGATGCCCATCAACGCGCTGCCGGCGCCGCTCATCACGCTCTTGACGTCGGCGAAGTCCAGGTTGATCAGACCCGGGGTGGTGATCAGGTCGGTGATGCCCTGCACACCCGAGAGCAGCACCTGGTCGGCCGTGCGGAACGCGTCCATCATGCTGATGTTGCGATCGCCCAGGGCCAGCAGCCGGTCGTTCGGGATGACGATCAGCGTGTCGCACTGGTTGCGAAGCTCGTCTATCCCCGTCTCGGCCTGCACCTGGCGGCGCTTGCCCTCGAAGGAGAACGGCCGGGTCACCACGCCGATGGTCAGCGCGCCGAGCTTGCGGGCGATGTTGGCCACCACGGGCGCGCCGCCGGTGCCGGTGCCGCCGCCCTCGCCGCAGGTCACGAAGACCATGTCGGCGCCCTTGAGCACCTCCTCGATCTCGTCGCGGTGGTCCTCGGCGGCGTTCTTCCCGACGTCCGGGTTGGCCCCGGCCCCCAGGCCACGGGTCAGCTCCCGGCCGACGTCGAGCTTGACGTCGGCGTCGCTCATCAGCAGCGCCTGCGCATCGGTGTTGATCGCGATGAACTCGACGCCCTTGAGCCCAACCTCGATCATCCGGTTGACGGCGTTGACGCCGCCACCCCCGATGCCGACGACCTTGATGACCGCCAGGTAGTTGTGCGGAGGTGTCATCTCCGGTCCTTTCCTTCGAGATTGGCTTCGGCCGACCGGTTACGGCGTGGCCAGACCAGCGGCCGACGACAGCTGTCACCAACGAGGATCAGGGGGTGAACCCTAACCCTCTACTAGAGGCTTACAGTTATGTCAACCACTGAAGCTCTTCGGGGCAACGTAAGCGCCACCGCGCGATGAGCCAAGGACCCGGGCGGCGTGTCGCCGCGCGGAGCGCCACGGGTCACGTCCGCGCACGCTCACTGGTCAACGAAAGGTCACCACATCCGGTGCGCTCACGTCGATCCGGTCAGTGTCCTCGTCGAGCAGCGCGGTGGCCACCCGAGCCTTGTCCGTACCCCGGGTCGCGTCGCCCCACACCACCGTCCGGTCCCCGCGCAGCCGCAGGCTGATCCGGGCCAGCCCCGCCACGTTCACGTCCACCAGCTCCGCGCGCAGCTGCGGCGTCAGCGCGACGAGCACCTCCAGCGCGGCCCGGGTGCCCGGGTCGTCGGCGGCCGGCCGGGCCACCGTCACCTGTGGCAGGTCGGCGGGGCGTCGCTCCACCGTCCGGAACGCCACCCCGCTCTTGTCGATCAAGGCGAACGCCTCGCCCTGCGGCACCACCGCCACAGCGGTCCGCTCGGTCACCCGCACCACCAGCGCGCCGGGCCAGTCCCGGGAGACCGTGGCCCGCTCCACCGCCGGCAGCGCGCCGACCCGACGGCCGGCGGCGGCCAGGTCCACCCGGGCCAGCGGCACCCCGTCCGGCACCCCGACCGCGTCGTGCACCTGCACCGGAGTGACCAGGTCGGCACCCTCCACGCGTACCTCGCGCACACCGAACAGCCCGGTGCCGAGCACCGTCCAGGCGACCAGCCCGGCCAGGGCGAGCACCCCGGCGGCCACCGCCCACGGCAGCGCCGCACGCATGCGACGCTGCCGGGCACGGGCCATGAAGCGGCGGGTAGAGGGCGGTACCGCGTCGCGGCCCGCCCGGACCAGCTGCCACCGCCGGGCCGGACCGCGGCGCGGGGCGCCACCGTCGGCGGCGCTGGTCCGCCCTCGGGCCGGGCCGGGACTCATCCGGCCGTGGGCGCCGAGCCGCCGGGCACGGCGGTGCCACCGAGAGCCGCGCCGTCGCCACCAGAGGTGGCCCCACCCGGCACCGGGTCACCGATCGCCGGGGTGGCGGCCACCGGGTCGACGGTCGCGCTCGGTGCCGAGCCGGCCGTGCGCTCACCCAGGGCGGCCAGCAACTCGTCGCCCATCAGCGAGATCGGCGGAGCGCCCATGGTGACCACCACGTCCCCCGAGCGGGCGCGACGGGCCACCTCGACCGGGGCCTGCTCCCACGACTCCACGAAGACCTTGCGGTCGGCGGGCAGATCCACCGCGGCGATCAGCGCCGCCGAGCCCTCGCCGGGCTGACGCAACTCACCCGGCCCGAAGACCTCCAACAGCACCACCTCGTCGGCGATGGCCAGCGCCTCGGCGATCTCCGCCTGGTTGTCGCGGGTGCGGTACAGCCGGTACGGCTGGAAGACCACGATCAGCCGGCCGTCCCCGGCGACCTCGCGCAGCGTCTGCATCGCCAACGTCATCGAGGTCGGGTGGTACGCGTACTCGTCGTAGACCAGCACGCCGTCCGCGACACCCTTGCGCTCGAAGCGCCGTCGCACCCCGGGGAAGACCGCCAGCGCGGCCTCCGCCGACTCCAGCGGCAGTTCCAGCAGGTACGCGGCCAGCACCGCGGCGGCGCTGTTCAGCCCCATGTGCCGCCCCGGCACCGGCAGCCGGAACTCGCCCAGCGACCGGCCGTCGATCGCGGCCAGGTAGCGCACCCCCCGTGCGGAGGAGACCATGTCGGTCAACCGCAGGTCGGCGTCGGCGGCCTCGCCGTAGGTGAACACCCGCCGTCCCTCGGACCGCAGGCTCTCGGCCAACCGCCGACCGCCCGGATCGTCGGCGCAGGTGATGATGAACCCGTCCGGGTCGGTGAGGCGGGCGAACTCCACGAACGCCGCCTCCAGCGTCGCGTAGTCGCCGTAGGTGTTCAGGTGGTCCGCCTCGACGTTCGTGATGATCGAGACGTACGGGCGGTAGATGAGGAACGAGCGGTCGCTCTCGTCCGCCTCGACCACGAAGTGCTCGCCGGTGCCGTGGTGGGCGCCCGAACCGACCTCGGAGATCTCCCCACCGATCACGAAGGACGGGTCCACTCCGGCCTGCTGGAGCACCATCGTCACCATCGAGGTGGTGGTGGTCTTGCCGTGCGTGCCGGCGACGGCCACCGCCCGGCGGCCGGTCATCGCCGCGGCGAGTGCCTCCGAGCGGTGCAGCACCCGCAGGCCGCGCCGGCGCGCCTCGACCAGCTCCAGGTGGTCCTGGGGAATGGCCGAGGAGTAGACGACCGTGTCCACGCCGTCGAGGTTGGTCACCTCGTGGCTGAGGTGGATGGTGCCGCCGAGCGCCCGCAGGCCGGCCAGCGAGGGCCACTCCCGCAGGTCGCTGCCGGAGACCCGGATGCCGCGGGTGAGCAGCAGCCGGGCCACGCCGAGCATGCCCACCCCACCCACTCCGATCAGGTGGACGGCGCCCAGGTCCTCGGCGGTGAGCGTGCCGGCCGGGGTGAACTGCGCGGTCACCGGGCCACCGCCGCCAGCACGAAGGAACGCAGCGCCTCGTCGCCGTCGCGCCGGCCGTACGACCCGGCGGCTGCACCCATGTTGTAGAGCCGCTGTGGGTCCCGGATGAGGGGAATGACGGTGCGCTCCAGCCAGTCCGGGGTGAGCTCCGCGTCGTCGACCAGCAGCCCACCGCCGGCCTCCACCACGGGCAGGGCGTTGCGCCGCTGCTCCTGGTTGCTGTGCGGGTACGGCACGTAGATCGTGGGCAGCCCGATCGCGGCCACCTCGGCGACGGTCATCGCCCCGCCCCGGGCCAGCATCAGGTCGGCGGCGGCGTAGCCCAGCTCCATCTCGGACAGGTACGGCAGCGTCACGTACGGCACCGGCAGGTCGGTGGGGATCGGCACCGGCTCGTTGCGGGCGCCCATCACGTGCAGCACCTGCACGCCGTTGCGGGCCAGCTCCTTGGCCGCCCCGGAGACCGCCAGGTTGATCGAGCGGGCGCCGGACGAGCCGCCGGACACGAAGAGCACCGGCAGGTCCGGGCGGAGCCCGAAGTGGGCGCGGGCGGCGTTGCGCAGCGCGTACCGGTCCAGACCGGCGATGGCGCGGCGCAGCGGCACTCCGACGACTGTGGCGTCCCGCAGCGACTCGGCCTGGCTCGGCTGGTTCGGAAAGCCGACGGCCACGTTCTTGGTGAACTTCATGCCCAGCTTGTTGGCCACGCCCGGTGGCACGTTCACCTCGTGGATCACCATGGGCAGCTCGCGGCGCCACGCCGCCAGGTAGGCCGGCACCGAGACGTACCCGCCGAAGCCGACGACCACGTCGGCGCGCACCTCGTCGATCACCTTGCCCGCGGCGCGCGCCGCGGTCCACATCCGGCCCGGCGTGCGGACCAGGTTCATGTTGACCGACCGGGGTAGCTGGTACGCCGGGATCTGCCGCAGGTCGTAGCCCTGCGGCGGGATCAGGTCGTTCTCCATGCCCCGGGGTGTGCCGAGGCAGGTGATCCGGACGCCCGGGTCGTGTCGGCGCAGGCAGTCGGCGAAGGCGAGCAGCGGGTAGACGTGCCCCCCGGTGCCACCTCCCGCGAGCACCACCGAACGCAGCGGACCCATCAGCGTCTCCTCTCGCTCGCCGTACCCCGGCGGCTGCGGTCCTGTCGGACCCCGCGCGGCGCGGCCTGATCGTCATGGCGCCGCTCGCGGGACCGGGGCACGGACCCTCGGCCAGCGGGCGGCGTCGCCGGTCGGCGGCGCCGGCCGGGAAGCGGCGGCAACGGGGCCCAGAGTAGTCGGACCCACCGGGCCGGCGGACGGGCATGCAGTGCTCTGGCCGCATCGGGTTCGGCGCGGGCGAAGGACGCCAGCATGCCGATACCGGCCAACGTCACCACCAGGGCACTTCCGCCGTCGGAGATGAACGGCAGCGGCAGACCGGTGATCGGCAGCAGCCCCACCACACCACCGATGTTGATCACGGCCTGGCTGACCAGCCAGGTGGTCACGGCGGTGGCGGCGAGCCGCCGGAACGGGTCGTCGACCCGCCGGGCGATCCGGAAACCGGTGTACGCGAGGACCGCGAACAGGCTGAGCACCACGACGCACCCGATCACGCCCAACTCCTCGGCGATGATCGCGAAGATGAAGTCGTTGTGCGCCTCGGGTAGCCAGTCCCACTTCAGGCTGCCCTTGCCCAGCCCGACACCGAACCAGCCACCGTGCTCGATGGCCAGCCGCCCCTGGTAGAACTGGAGGCAGTCGTTGAGTTTGCAGGTCTCCGGGTCCGGTGGATTGAAGAACATGTCCAGCCGGGCGAGGCGGTAGTTGTCCGCGCCGCGCTCGCCGGAGCCGGCGCCCAGCGAGGCCACCGCCACGAGCAGGCCGATCCCGATCAGCCCGGCCGTGGCCAGGGCGCCGAAGACCCGCATCCGCACCCCGGCGGCCCAGAGCAGGCCCACGACCAGGGCCAGCAGACAGAGCATGGTGCCGGTGTCGTTGTAACCGACCAGGACGAAGAGCAGGCCGATCACCGGAAAGAGCGGGGTGGCCAGCTCGCGCCACCAACCCAGCGCGGCGCCCTTTCGGGCGACCAGGTGCGCACCCCAGAGCACCATCGCGAACTTGGCCAGCTCGGACGGTTGTAGCTGGATCCCGCCGACGAACAGCCAGTTCAGTCGCGCCTCGACCGGCCCGAACGCGGCCGACCGCTGGTTGGTCAGCCGGGCGTAGGCGACCAGCAGGTTGAGCACCACCAGTAGGGCGATCGAGGTGAACAGCAGCGGCCGGCCCAGCGACCGGTAGGTGCTGGCGGGCAGGCGCTGGCAGACCCAGAACGCGCCGATGCCGATCACCGCGAAGATCGCCTGCTTGGTCACCGAGGCCGAGGCGTTGCCGTCCTCGGCGTAGTCCTTCACGCTGGTCGCCGAGAAGACCATGGTCAGCCCGATCAGCAGCAGCAGGCCGGCGCAGGACAGCAGCAGGTAGTAGGAGGTCAGCGGCCGGTCCAGCAGGCCGCGCAGCGCGGCGAGCCCGCCGGCCGCGTCGATACCGCGCAGCGGGGTCGCCGCCACGGCCTCCGGCTCGCGTCCCGCCGGCCCGGGCTCCCGCGCCCCTGGCCCGGATTCGCGGGCCGCCGCGCCGGGCTCCGGGCCGCGCGCCCCGGCGGCCGACGGTGTACGCGCCGCGCTCGGCGACCGTCGCGGCCGTCCGACAGTCCCATCCTCGGTGCCGATTTCCTCCCCCACCCCGACATCATCACCGCTGAACACGCCCCACCGCCCCACAACGCCCCACCGGGCGTGTCGAACCCGCCCCCACGCCGCCCTCCCGCATCGATCTTGCACTTTCCGTGCCGGCGAAACACCCACAAAAGGACGTTCCGCCATCCGAAGTGCAAGATCGACGGATGAGGGAGTGGGAGCGGGGCGCGGGCCCCGCGGATCAGGTCATGTTGGCGAGGAACTCGCTGTAGAACAGGCCCAGGGCGATGGCCACGCCGATGCCGGCGATGATCCAGAAGCGCACCACGATGTTGACCTCGCTCCAGCCGGCCAGTTCGAAGTGGTGCTGGAGCGGAGACATTCGGAACACGCGTTTACCGGTGGTCTTGAAGGAGATGATCTGGATCACCACTGACATCGTGATGATCACGAAGAGCCCACCGATGATCGGCAGCAGCAGGATGGTGCGGGTGGACATCGCCATGCCGGCGATCAGACCGCCCAGCCCCAGTGCCCCGGTGTCGCCCATGAAGATCCGCGCCGGGGAGGTGTTCCACCAGAGGAAGCCCACACAGGCCCCGGCCGCCGCCCCGGCGATCAGCGCGATCTCCAACGGGTCGCGGACCTCGTAGCAGTACGGCTGGGTGTAGTTCGGGTCGGCGCACCAGTGCCGGTACTGCCAGAACGCGATGAGCGCGTACGCGGCGAGCACCATCACCGACGCGCCGGTGGCCAGACCGTCCAGGCCGTCGGTGAGGTTGACGCCGTTCGTCGCGGCCATCACCACGAAGATGAAGATGATCACCGCGCCGACCTTGCTGACCTCCAGGAAGTCGATGTCCCGGATGAAGCTCAGCGTGGTGCTGCCCACCGTCTCGGTGTTGGTCGCCAGGCCCGAACCGTTGGTCATCGTGCTCGGGAACCACAGCGCGATCACCCCGAAGACCGCACCGACCAGGATCTGGCCGAGCAACTTGCCGCGCTTGTTCAGCCCGGCGCTGTTGCGCTTGCGCACCTTGAGGAAGTCGTCGAGGAAACCCACAGCGCCGGAGAAGACCATCAGCCCCAGCAGCACCAGCGCGGTGATGGTCGGCTCCACCTGGGCGATCTGCTGGTCCGGCAGGGTGGTCAGGGCGAGGTGCCCGGCCACGTACGCGATCACCGTGGCCAGGATGAAGACCACGCCACCCATCGTGGGCGTGCCCTTCTTGCCCTGGTGCATGGCGGGGCCGTCGGACCGGATCGGCTGGCCGGCCTTGAGCCGGGTGAACACCTTGATCGCGATCGGGGTGCCGAAGAGCGAGACGAGGAAGGCCACCCCGATGGCGACGATGACCGCCCTCATCGGGTCGACTCCCCACCGGCGTCGGCGCGCAGGGCGTCGGCCACCTCCCAGGTCCGGTACCGGGAGCCCTTGACCAGGACGACGTCACCCGGTCGTAGCTCGCTCCGCAGCACCTCGACGGCCGCCGCCTGATCGGTGAGCAGCACCGACTCTCCTCCCCAGTTTGCTACAGCTGTCGCGCCTTCGTGGATCGGCGCAGCCGGCTCACCCACCACGAGCAGCCGGTCGACACCCAGCTCGGCCGCGAGTTGGCCGACCTCGGCGTGGCCGTCGTACTCGAACGGGCCCAGCTCGGCCATGTAACCAAGCACCGCGACGGTACGCCGCCCCTGGCCCATGCTGGCGAGCGCCCGCACCGCGACCGCCATCGAGGCCGGATTGGCGTTGTACGAGTCGTCGATCACGGTCACCCCGTCGGGGCGGTCGAAGACGTCCATCCGTCGGGTCGAGACCAGCCCCAGTTCGCCGAGGGCCGTGGCCAGCTCGGCCAGCGGCATGCCCAGCTCCCGGGCGACCGCCGCCGCCGCGAGCGTGTTCCCGACCTGGTGGCGGCCGGCCAGCCGGAGCCGCACCGGCGCGCTTCCCTCAGGGGTGACCAGGGTGTACGACGGGTGCCCCCGCTCGTCGAGCGTCACGTCCTCGGCGCGCACGTCGGAATCGGGCGCCTCGCCGTAGCGGACCACCCGGGCCTGCGTGCGGCTCGCCATCGCGTCCACCCGGGGGTCGTCGGCGTTCAGCACGGCCAGCCCGTCCGGCGGCAGCGCCTCCACCAGCTCGCCCTTGGCCAGGGCGATGGCGTCCTGCGAGCCGAACTCGCCGATGTGCGAGGTGCCGACGTTGAGCACCACGGAGATCCGGGGCGGCACCAGCTCGCACAGGTACCGCACGTGCCCGACCCCGCGCGCGCCCTTCTCCATCACCAGGTAGCGGGTGCCCGGGTCGGCCTGGAGGGCGGTGTACGGGTGCCCCAGCTCGTTGTTGAACGAGCCGGGTGGCGCCACCGTGGCCCCGAGTCGGGCGGTGAGCTGACCGATCAGGTCCTTCGTGGTGGTCTTGCCGGACGAGCCGGTCACGCCGATCACGGTCAACCCGGGCAGCCGGTCCACCGCCGCGCGGGCCAGTCGGCCCAACGCGGTCAGGGCGTCGTCGACCAGCACCATCGGCACCCCGGGCACCTCACGGCTGCCGAGCACCGCCACCGCGCCGGCCTGGATCGCCGTCGCCGCGTAGTCGTGCCCGTCGACCTTCTCCCCCGGGAAGGCCACGAAGAGCGAACCGGGCCCCACCTTGCGCGAGTCGAACTCCACCGACCCGCTGACGGTGGCGGCCGGGTCGGCGGCCACCAGCCGTCCGTCGACCGCCGCGGCCACCTCGGCCAGACTCAGCGTGATCACCGCTGGCCCGCCAGGTCCCCGAAGCGGGCCCGCAGCGCCTCGGCCAACTCGATGCTGTCGTCGAACGGAAGCACCTGGCCCGCCACCTCCTGGCCACGCTCGTGGCCCTTGCCGAGCAGCGCGATCACGTCGCCCGGCTCGGCCAGCCGCACCGCCTCGTCGATCGCGGCGCGGCGGCCCGCCACCTCGATGATCCGAGCGGCCGTGGCGGCCCGGTACGCCCCGGCGAGCACCTCGGCGCGAATCTCCCCCGGATCCTCGGTGCGCGGGTTGTCGTCGGTCACCAGCACCACGTCGGCTCCCTCCGCCGCGGCGGCGCCCATCACCGGCCGCTTGCCCCGGTCCCGGTCCCCACCGGCGCCGATCACACAGATCAGTCGGCCGGCGCTCAACTCACGCAGCGCGGCCAGCGCGGCCACGATCGCGTCCGACTTGTGGGCGTAGTCGACCACCCCGCGCACCGGCGCGGCGACGTCGACCAGCTCCAGCCGACCCGGGACGCCCCCGCAGGCAGCCACACCGGTCGCCGCGGTCACCGGGTCCACCCCGGCGCCGACCAGTGCGGCGATGGCCAGCAGCGCGTTGGCCACGTTGTGTCGGCCGGGCAGCGCGACACCGGCGGACAGGGCCACGCCGTTCGGGCCGTGCGCGGTGAAGCGCTGCGCGTACCCCTCACCGCCCACACCGTCGGCCCACCACGTCGCGCCCTGCTCGCCGGCCGCCGAGTAGGTGACAGTGGTCGGCTTCAGCAGCGGCTTCAACGCCGGGTCGTCGTGGTTGAGCACCTCGACCGCGCAGCGCCCGTCGAACAGCTGGGCCTTCGCGGCGAAGTAGTCGTCGCTGTCGGCGTGGAAGTCCAGGTGGTCGGAGCCGAAGTTGGTGTAACCGCCGACGGCGAACCGCACACCGCCCACCCGGCCCATGGCCAGCGCGTGGCTGGAGACCTCCATGACCACGGCGGTGACCCCCCGCTCGCGGGCGGTGGCCAACATGGCGTGCAGGTCGGTCGCTTCAGGGGTGGTGCGGACACTGTCGATCACCAGATCACCGAGCCGGGTCTCCACCGTCCCGACCAGCCCGGTGGTGTGCCCTGCGGCCCGCAGCCCCGACTCGATCAGGTACGCGGTGGACGTCTTGCCCGCGGTGCCGGTCACCCCGATCACGGTGAGGTCGGCGGTCGGGTCGCCGTAGACGGCCGAGGCCAGCTCGCCGAGCACGGCGCGCGGGTCGGGCACCACCAGGGCGGGCAGACCGGTTCCCGCCGCCAACTTCGCACCGGCCGGGTCGGTCAGCAGCGCCACGGCACCCGCCTCGGCGGCGCCGGCGGCGAACTCCGCGCCGTGCCGACGGGCACCGGGCAGCGCCGCGTACAGGTCGCCGGGGCGAACCTCCTGGCTGGCGTGGGTGACCCCGGAGACGACCACCGCGGCGGTGTCCGCCGGAAGGTCGACGGCGAGCCGGACGGCGAGATCACCAAGCCGGACTCCGGTCACGGTACGTGGACGTGGATTGCCGGGCACGGCGTCAGACCCTACCCGGTCGTCCGGTTCCGGCCGCACAGCCGCCCCGGTGGTTCGTCGGCACTCACCGATGATGTCCCGCCGTTGCTGCTCAGCGCGGATAGACCACGAACTTGGGCGCGGATCCGCCGGTGGAGGGCGGCACCCGGTAGTGACGCAGAGTGAACTGCATCATGTCCCGGAACGCCGGCCCGGCGATCGCCGCGCCCCCGCCGTTGGGCGCGTACACGAAGACCGCGATCACGTACCGGGGGTTCTCGGCGGGAGCCATCCCGATGAACGAGGACACCTCGCCGGGCTGCTTCTTGCCGTTCACCAGCCGCCACCCGGTGCCGGTCTTGCCGGCGACCCGGTAACCGGGAACCGCGGCGGTCACGCCGGTGGCGCCGTCGACGGTGGTGACCGCCTCCAGCATGGTGCGCAGTGCCGCCGCGTTCTGCGGACTGAGCACCGACCGGGTCGCCGGGGCCGGCGCGGGGGTGCGCTTGCCGTCCGGGCCGATCACCTCCTTGACCAGGTGCGGCTGCACGTACGTGCCGTTGTTGGCGATGGCGGCGTACGCGGCGGCCATCTGAAGTGGGGTGGCGTCGACGCTGTGCCCGATCGGCACCGACCCCTGCGACGATTCGCTCCACTCGTCGGCCGGCAGCAGTCGCCCGCTGGCCTCCCCGGGCATCCCCTCGCCGGTGGGCTTACCCAGCCCGAACCGCTTCTGGTAGTCGATCAGCCGGTCCGGACCGAGCTGGTCGGCGATCGTGATCGTGCCGACGTTCGACGAGAAGGCGAGCATCCCCGGCACGCTCATCCGCTTGCCGTTGGCGGGGTGCGTGTCGGAGAACCAGGTGTCGCCCTTCTTGATGCTGTTGGCGATGGGCAACGTGGTGTCCGGCGCGATCACCCCCTCCTGCAACGCCGCGCCGTAGGTGATCGCCTTGTGCACCGAGCCGGGGTCGACCACGAAGCTGGTCGCGGCGTCCTCGCGGGCGACCGGGTCACTGGGCACCGGCTTCGCCGCGTCGTAGGTGGGGTTGCTGGCCTGGGCCAGCACCGCGCCGGAGGGAATCTCGATGACCACGGCGGCACCGGTGCCGCCCGGCGCCTGGGCCATGCCCGCGCTGAGGATCTGCTGCGTCCGGAACTGGAGGTCGCGGTTGATGGTGAGGGCGAGCGAGCTGCCCGGCTTGGCGAGCGTGGTCCGGCTGTAGCCACCCGGAATGGGCGCGGCGAGGTCGCCGAGACCGGCCTCGTACACCCGTTTGCCGTCCTGACCGGCGAGCACCTCGTCGTAGCGGGCCTCCAGCCCCTCCAACCCGACCATGTCCTGGCTGGTGAAGCCGATCAGGTTGGCCGCCAGGTCACCGCCGGGCACCTCGCGGCGCTCGTCGCGGTGCACCCCGATGCCGAGGAGCTCCAGCGCCTGCACCCGCTTGGCGGTGGAGATCTCCACCCCTCGCGCCAGGTACACGAATCGGGACGCCTTGCCGTCCTCCAGCTTGCGGGGCTTCATCAGCTCGACGAGCTTCGACACCGGGATGCCGAGCAGCGGGGAGAGCGCCTTGGCGACGGCGGCCGAGTCCTTCACCTCGGTCGGGTCGGCGTACACGTACCGCGCCTCGACACTGCGGGCCAGCGGCGCGCCGGTGCTGTCGTAGATCGCGCCCCGCGGCGCCGGCAGCTCGACCGTGCGGAGGCGGTCGCTGATGCCACCCCCGGCGTACGCCGGAGCGTCCACCGTCTGGAGGAAGATCAGCCGGATCCCGATGGTGGCGAAGAGCGTCAGGGCGAGCACGGTGCCCAGCCGCAGCCGCAGCCGCGAGTCGGCCAGCTTCGGCGGGCGTCGTGGCTTGCGGGACGGCCGCCGGGCCGCCGGTCGGTCGGTGCGCCGCGGCGCGCGCGGCGTGGTCCGGCGACGCGGCGGCGGCTCGTCCCCACCCGGGCCACGGGGGGTACGCGGCGCGACGGTGCGCACCACCCCACCGCGTCCGGCCGCCGGAGCGTCGCGGCGGCCGGCCCGGGCGGCGGCCCGGCCGCCGTCGAGCACCTGCAACGCCGGCCGGAACGGGTCACCGGAGCGGGTGCTGCGCGGCGTACGCCTCTGCTCGGCGCCCTGACCGCGCGCCGGCGTGCCGCGCTCCTCACGCACGGTCCGACCCCTCGGGGTGTACGCCCGGGCGCCGGAGATGCCCCCGATACCCGGCTCGCCGGTGCGCGGCTCGCCGTCGGCGGGCCCGGCATCACGTGCAGAACCGCGCCGGGACCCCGTAGGGTCCCGGCGCGGCTCGTCCGACCTTGGTGGCACCGGTCAGCCTCCCGCACCCTGGCTGGTCACCGACGGCTGGCCGTTCGCCGGCTGCGGCACACCGATGGTCTTGCCGTCCGGCAGCCGGATGTAGCCCGGCTCGCCGGCGTCGACCAGGCCCAGCCGCCGCGCCTCGGCGGTCAGGTTGCCCGGCGCCTCGGCGTCGGCGATCTGCTTGTCCAGTTGCTGCTTCTCCAGGTCCAGTCGAGCCTGCTGCTGCTGCAACCGCTCCAGCCGGAACGCGTTCTCATTGATCTTGGTGTTGACCGCCAGGATGCCCAGCACCCCGCCGACCACCAGCACCACGATCAGCGCCGCGAACGGCGCACGCGGCACCGAGATCGGCGGCGGCGGCGCCACCCGCAGCCGCGGCGGCCGGGCGCTGGTGGCGCTGGCGGCCTTCTCGACCGGTCGCAGGGCGGCGGTGCCCTGAGTCGGGAACTCGCGCGCCCCCCGGGCGCGAGTGTCCCCCTGCCGATTCGTTCGATCGATGCGTGGCGTACCGTTTCCGAGGCGCGGAGCCCGCTCCGCCGCGATCCGGCCCCCCGACCGCGGTGCGCGCTGCCCGCCGCCGGTGACGTCCCGGCGGTCGCGCTTGTCAATGCTCATGTCCCTCCCCCTCAACCCTCGTCCCTCTAGCCGTCCCGGTGCCCCTGACCCCCCACGGATCAGGCGGACCCCGTGCCCGGTTGGTGCATTCCCTTCACCCGTCGGCGAGACCGTTCGCGGTCGGTCCGCCCTTGCTCTGTCGCGTTCGGATCGAGTCGCTCCGCGGCCCGCAGCCGCACCGAGGCGGCCCGCGGGTTCGCGGCGACCTCCGCCTCCCCAGGCAGTTCGGCGCCCCGGCTGAGCAGCCGGAACGTCGGACCGGACCCGGGAAGCTCGACCGGGAGGTCAATCGGGCCCTTACTGCGGACCCGGTCCGTGAGGGCCGCCTTGGTGAGCCTGTCCTCCAGCGAGTGGTAGGACAGGACCACCATGCGACCGCCCACGGTCAGTGCGTCGAGTGCGGATGGCAACGCTGTCTCCAGCGCTGCCAGCTCTCTGTTTACCTCGATCCGTAAAGCCTGAAACGTTCTCTTTGCCGGGTGCCCACCCGTTCGTCGGGCTGGCGCCGGAATGGAGTCCCGAACCAACTCCGCCAGGAGCGCGGACGAGGTGATCCGGGCCCGCTCCCGCTGCCGGATGATCGCCGAGGCGATCCGACCGGCGAACTTCTCCTCGCCGTAGACCCGCAGCACCCGGGCCAGGTCCGGATGCGCGTACGTGTTGACCACCTCTTCGGCGGTCACCCCCCGGGTCTGGTCCATCCGCATGTCCAACGGCGCGTCCTGGGCGTACGCGAACCCGCGGTCGGGCGCGTCCAGCTGCAACGACGAGACACCCAGGTCGAACAGGATGCCGTCGATGGCCGGATAGCCCAGCCGGTCCAGTACGTCCGGCAACTCGTCGTAGACGGCGTGCTCCAGGTGCACCCGATCGGCGAACCGGGCCAGCCGGACCCGCGCGTGTGCGAGCGCCTCGGTGTCCCGGTCGAGCCCGATCAGGACCGTCTCCGGATGCGCCTCGAGCACTGCCTCCGCATGCCCGGCCAGACCGAGCGTCGCGTCGACGTAGACCGTCCGGCCGCCTCGACCCAGCGCGGGGGCCAGCAGCTCGAGACACCGCTCGAGCAGCACCGGCACGTGCGTGCCGCGCAACTCCCCCATGATGACCCCCACTGGTTGAAACGTCCGTTCTTCTCGTGCGCCTGTCGTCGGACGGCGCTGCCGTCGTACCGCCAGATCCCCATCCGCTCCCGCCTGACACCAGGCCGTCGCCCGATGACTGGATCGTGCGCCTGGCACCGGGGAAGTGATGCCAGGAACTCGAAAGCGGCTGGAGATCTCGCAGTACGTCGGGCGCCGTTACCGCCCTACAGACCGCCGGGCAGCACCCCCTCCTCGATGTCGGCGAAGTCGTCTTCGCTCTCGGCGAGGTAGGTCTCCCAGGCGACCTTGTCCCAGATCTCCACCCGCGTGCTCGCGCCGATGACCACCAACTCGCGGTCCAGCGCGGCATAGGCCCGCAGGTGAGCCGGGATGGTCACCCGACCCTGCTTGTCCGGAACCTCGTCGTGCGCGCTGGCGAAGAAGACCCGGCTGTAGGCCCGGGCCGCCTTGTGGGTCATCGGCTGTGCGCGCAACTGCTCCGCGATCCGCTGGAACTCAGGGGTCGGGAAGACGTAGAGGCAGCGCTCCTGCCCTTTAGTGACCACGACACCCCCCGCCAGCTCATCCCGGAACTTGGCCGGAAGGATCAACCGGCCCTTTTCGTCCAGGCGCGGAGTGTGGGTGCCGAGAAACATCGGCCCAACCCCCTCGCCCTTGAGCGGCGTTCGCGGCGCCGCTGACCCCCCGGGCCGGTGAGCCCTCCCGGCCTCACCATTGGTCCCCACTCTACTCCACTTCCCTCCACCCGCAACCAAATTCGCCCGCGTGGCGCGCCTGGCCCGGAGGCAAAACCGCACGTCACAAGGGGTGGAGCGGAGTGGAGGGCTCCGGCCGCCCCTCGGCGTGGTCCGCTTTCCGACATTGATCGACTCCGTCCGGGGGACGCTGACCCGGCCGCCCGCGCAGCCACCACGGCCGAACGGTTCACAGTCGGCGGCGATCTGGTGGGGCGAGCGGTCCGGTAACCTCGCTCGCGTGACCGACGCGAAAATGCCCCTACGGGCCAAGGTGGCCAGCTCCGTGTCACGGACCGCCGCGGCGCTCTCCCGGGCGGCCGGCCGAGGCGACGGTTCAGTGATCGGCGGGTGGATCGGCCTGAAGATCGACCCGGACCTGCTGGCCCACCTGTCGGCCGGGCGCGCCATCGCGCTCGTCTCCGGCACCAACGGCAAGACCACCACCACCCGGTTGACCTCCGCCGCGGTCGGCGTGCTCGGCCGGGTCGCCACCAACTCGTTCGGCGCCAACATGCCCAGCGGGCACACCTCGGCGCTGGCCAAGGCCGGCAGCACCCCGTACGCGGTGCTGGAGGTCGACGAGCACTACCTGGCGCAGGTGCTGGAGGCGACCGAGCCGCACGTGGTCGCGCTGCTCAACCTCTCCCGCGACCAGCTCGACCGCGCCAAGGAGGTCGCCATGATGGCGCAGCTCTGGCGCGCGGCGCTGGTCCGGCACACCGACGTACGGGTGGTGGCCAACGCCGACGACCCACTGGTGGTGTGGGCCGCCACCCCACCGGGCGACCCCGCCCGGGGCATCAAGCCGCCGCACGTGACGTGGTTCAGTGCCGGCCAACGCTGGCACGACGACTCCTGGGTCTGCCCGGAGTGCGGCTCCACCATCCAGCGCTCCGGCGAGCAGTGGTGGTGCACCGGCTGCCCGCTGCGCCGACCGGAGCCGCACTGGGTCGTCGAGGACGAGGGCGTGCTCGACCCCACCGGAGCCTGGCACAAGGTCTCCCTCCAACTACCCGGCAAGGTCAACCTCGGCAACGCGGCGACCGCGCTGGCGGTGGCCGCCGAGTTCGGCGTCCGCCCGGTCGACGCGGTGTCCCGCCTCGGCATCGTCACCTCGGTGGCCGGCCGCTACGCGCAGGTCGACAAGGACGGGCGCAACATCCGGCTGCTGCTGGCCAAGAACCCGGCCAGTTGGCTGGAGGCGTTCGACATGGCCGACGACGCACCGACCCTGCTCTCCATCAACGCGCGCGACCCCGACGGTCTGGACACCTCCTGGCTCTACGACGTCGACTTCGCCCCGCTCCGCGGCCGGCAGGTGTTGATCACTGGCGACCGGGCATACGACCTGGCGGTTCGACTCGACGTCAACGACGTGCCGTTCCAGCACGTCCGCACGTTCGACGACGCACTCCGGTCGGTCCCGCCCGGGCGGCTGGAGGTCATCGCGAACTACACCGCGTTCCAGGACATCCGAGCGGAGTTGGACCGTGTCATCTGAGAGTCTGCGCATCGTCTGGATCTACCCCGACCTGCTCTCCACCTACGGAGACCGGGGCAACGCCCTGATCCTCGCCCGGCGGGCCCGTCAGCGCGGGATGCCGGTCGAGGTGCTGGAGGTCCGCTCCGACGAGCGGCTGCCCGCGACCGCCGACATCTACCTGGTCGGTGGCGGCGAGGACGGCCCGCAGGCGCTCGGCGCCCAGCGGCTGCTCGCCGACGGCGGTCTGCACCGCGCCGTCGCGCAGGGCTCGGTCGTGTTCGGCGTCTGCGCCGGCTACCAACTGCTCGGCACCTCGTTCTTCGCCAAGGGTGTGCAGTGCCGCGGGCTGGAGCTGCTCGACCTGCAGTCCGACCGGGGCGAGAGCCGGGCCGTGGGCGAGCTGGCCGGTGAGATCGACCCCCGGCTGGGCCTGCCCCCGCTGACCGGTTTCGAGAACCACGGCGGCCGCACCCACCTCGGTCCGGAGGTCTCCCCGCTGGCCCGGGTCACCGCCGGGGTGGGCAACGACGGCGCCACCGAGGGCGCGTGGCGCGGCAAGCTGCTGGGCACCTACTCGCACGGGCCGGCGCTGGCGCGCAACCCGGCCCTGGCTGACCTGCTGCTGCGCTGGGCCACCGGGGCACACCAGCTCCCGCCGTTGGACGACACCTGGTCGGACCGGCTCCGCAACGAGCGCCGCTCCGCGGTGGCCGCCGCCCGGGCATGATCCGTGCCGTCCGGCGGCTGCTCCGGCAGCCGTCGGCCGCCCGGTTCGCCCTGCTCGTGCTGCTGATCGGTGGGTGCGGGTTACTGCTGCTGCTGGTGCCTCGGCCGGATCCGGCGCAGCTGCCGCTGGTCGCCGACCGGCTGGGTGACCTCGCCCCGGTGGCGGCGATCCTCGGGGGTGCGCTGCTGCTGGTAGCGCTGGTGCCCCGGACCTTCATCACGCTCGCCGCGGGCGCGATCTTCGGCCCGCTGGAGGGCGCCGCGTACGCCCTGGGCGCCGCTCTGGTGGCCGCGGCGATCGGGTTCACGGTCGGCCGGTTGCTCGGTCGAGAGTTCGTAGCCGAACGGGTCCGCGGTCGCCTGGCCCGCCTCGACGGCTGGTTCGCCCGGCAGAGCGTGCTCGGTGTGGTCACCGTCCGGCTGCTGCCGATCGCCGGCTTCGGCCTGGTCAGCTACGGCTACGGCACGACTGGCGCCCGAGTGCTGCCGTTCCTGGCCGGCAGCGTGATCGCGTCCGCGCCGACCGCCTTCGGCTACGCGGCGATCGGCGCGGCGGTCAGCTCCCCCGGCCACGTCAACTGGTACGCCGCCGCCCCGGCCAGCCTCGGCCTGATCGCCAGCCTGGTCCTCATCCACCAGTGGTGGCGCGCCGAGCGCCAGCGCCGTCGCATGCCGGTATGACAGTGTCCGAGCCGACCGACAGCTCTGCCGAGGAGCCACTCACCGGCGGATTCATCGCCGCCGTGGTCCGGGTCGGCGACACGGTACGACGTACCCCGCCCGCCAACCTGGACTTCGTCGGCGCGCTGCTGCGCCACCTGGCCGGGATGGGCGCGGACCTCGCGCCCCGCCACCTGGGCGTCGACGCCCACGGTCGGCAGATGCTCACCTACGTCGCGGGGCGGGTGCCGTGGCGGGACCGGGAGGACCCCGAATTCTTCGCCGACCCGGCGCTGGTGCGGCTGGGCCAGCTGATCCGGCGGCTGCACGACGCGTGCGCGGACGCCGACCTGTCCGGCGACGCCGAGACCGTGTGCCACCGCGACCTGTCCCCGAAGAACACTGTGTACCGGGACTTCCCCGCCGGGCCGCTCCCGGTTGCCTTCCTCGACTGGGACCTGGCCGCGCCGGGCCGGCGGATCGAGGACGTGGCGTTCGCCGGCTGGCACTGGGCGGCGTTGGGTGAGGATGCCGATCCCGCCGAACTGGGCCGACGGTGTCGCGTTCTCTGCGACGCCTACGAGGCGGCGTCGCCGGCACTGGACCGGGGTGAGCTGGTGGACGTGATGCTCGATCAGATCGGGAGCACCTGGCGGGGCATCGACGCCGGCGCCGAGCGGGGCGAGCCGGCCATGCTCCGGCTGCGCGCCGCAGGCGTGGTCGACGGGATACGCCGCTGGCAGGACTGGCTGCAAACCCACCGCGAAGCCGTGGCGGCCGCGCTGGAGGCCTGACCGGCCACGCGTGGTCGATCATGGAGTTGTGGTGGGGGATCAAACCCCTGCCAAGGGGCGAACCAGGCACCACAACTCCATGATCGACGCCGGTGAGGGCGGGCAGCGTCAGGCGACCACGGAGACCATTCGGCCCTTGACCACGATGACCTTGCGGGGTTCCTTGCCGGCCAGGGCCGCCGCCACAGCGTCCAGGGCCGCCGCGCGGACCGTCTCCTCTGCGGCGTCGGCGGGGACCTCGATGCGGCCACGGACCTTGCCGTTGACCTGCACCGGGTAGGTCACCGTGTCGGCCACCAGCAGCGCCGGGTCCGCGGTCGGGAAGTCCGCGTACGTCAGCGAGGTGTCGTGGCCCAGCTTGCGCCACAGCTCCTCGGCCACGTGCGGGGCGAACGGCGCCACCATCAGCACCAGCGGCTCGGCCACCTCGCGGGGCGTGGCCGACAGTCGGGTCAGCCCGTTGGTCAGCTCGATCAGCTTGGCGATCGCGGTGTTGAACCGGATCCCGTCCATGTCGCCACGGACCCCGTCGACCACCTTGTGCAGCAGCCGGCGGGTCGCCTCGTCGGCCGGGTCCTCGGTGATCCGCAGGGCGCCGGTCTGCTCGTCGACGACGGCCCGCCACACCCGCTGCAGGAACCGGTACGAGCCGACCACCGCCCGGGTCTCCCAGGGGCGGGAGACCTCCAGCGGGCCCATCGACATCTCGTACACCCGGAAGGTGTCCGCGCCGTAGGCGGCGCACATGTCGTCGGGGGTCACCACGTTCTTCAGCGACTTGCCCATCTTGCCGTACTCGCGGTTGACCGCCAGGTCACCCAGGTAGTAGGCGCCGTCGCGCTCGAAGACCTCCTCGGCCTGCACGTAGCTGCCGCGCGAGTCGGTGTACGCGTACGCCTGGATCATGCCCTGGTTGAACAGCTTGCGGAACGGCTCGAACGACGACACGTGCCCCAGGTCGAACAGCACCTTGTGCCAGAACCGCGCGTACAGCAGGTGCAGCACGGCGTGCTCGGCGCCACCGACGTACAGGTCGGTGCCCCCGCAGTCACCGTCGGCGCGCGGGCCCATCCAGTACTGCTCGTTCTCCGCGTCGACGAACCGCTCGCTGTTGGTCGGGTCCAGGTAGCGCAGCTCGTACCAGCAGGAGCCGGCCCACTGCGGCATCACGTTGGTTTCCCGGGTGTAGCGCTTCGGCCCGTCACCCAGGTCCAGTTCGACCTCGACCCAGTCGCGCCGCCGCGACAGCGGGGTCTCCGGGTTGCTGTTGGCGTCGTCGGCGTCGAACGTCTTCGGGGAGAAGTCGTCGACCTCCGGCAGCTCGACGGGCAGCATCTCCTCCGGCAGGGCGATCGCCGCGCCGGTCTCGTCGTAGACGATCGGGAACGGTTCGCCCCAGTAACGCTGCCGGGAGAACAGCCAGTCGCGCAGCCGGTAGGTCACCGCGCCGCTGCCGTGCCCGTTCGCCTCCAGCCAGGCGATGATCGCCGCCTTGGCGTCGGCGACCCCCAGGCCGTTCAGGTCCAGGCCGCGCTCGGGCGCGGCGCTGTTGATCGCCGGGCCGTCCCCGGTGTACGCCTTGCCGTCGAAGCCCTCCGCCGGCTGCACGGTACGGACGATGGGCAGCTCGAAGACCTCGGCGAACGCCCAGTCCCGCTCGTCCTGTGCCGGCACCGCCATGATCGCGCCGGTGCCGTAGCCGGCCAGCACGTAGTCGGCGATGAAGATCGGGATCTGCCCACCGGTGACCGGGTTGGTGGCGTACGCGCCGATGAAGACGCCGGTCTTCTCCTTGGTGTCGGACTGCCGTTCGACGTCGGTCTTGGCGGCTGCCGCCTTGCGGTACGCCTCGACGGCCTCCCGGGGGCTGGCGTGCCCGCCGGTCCAGGCGTCCCTCGTGCCGTCCGGCCAGTTGGCCGGCGCCAGCGTGTCGACCAGCTCGTGCTCGGGCGCCAGCACCATGTAGGTGGCGCCGAAGACGGTGTCCGGGCGGGTCGTGAACACCCGCACCGGCGACGCGCTGGTCGGGAAGTCGATGTGGGCGCCGGTGGAGCGGCCGATCCAGTTGCGCTGCATCAGCTTGATCGGCTCGGGCCAGTCCAGTGTGTCCAGGTCGTCGATCAGCCGGTCACCGTACGCGGTGATCCGCATCATCCACTGCTTCAGGTTGCGCTTGAAGACCGGGAAGTTGCCCCGCTCGGAACGGCCGTCGGCGGTGACCTCCTCGTTGGCCAGCACGGTGCCCAGCCCCGGGCACCAGTTCACCGGCGCCTGCGAGACGTACGCCAGGCGGTGGTCGTCGACGACCTGGCGGCGCTCGGCGACGCTCAGCTCGGCCCAGGCGCGGCCGTCCGGGGTGGGCCGGTTACCGCCCTCGAACTCGGCGATCAGCTCGGCGATCGGACGGGCCCGGCCGGCGTCGCGGTCGTACCAGGAATTGAAGATCTGCAGGAAGATCCACTGGGTCCAGCGGTAGAAGTCGGTGTCGATGGTGGCCACCGAGCGGCGCTCGTCGTGCGCCAGCCCCAGCCGGCGCAGCTGCGCCTTGTACCGCTCGATGTTCGCGACAGTGGTGGTCCGGGGGTGGGTGCCGGTCTGCACCGCGTACTGCTCGGCGGGCAGGCCGAACGCGTCGAAGCCCATCGCGTGCAGCACGTTGCGGCCGGCCATCCGCTGGTAGCGGGCGTAGCAGTCGGTGCCGATGTAGCCCAGCGGGTGGCCGACGTGCAGGCCCGCTCCGGAGGGGTACGGGAACATGTCCAGCACGTACAGCTTCTCCGCGCCCGCGCGCGGGTGGGTCGGGTCGGCCAGGGGGCCGGTCGGGTTCGGTGCGTGGAAGGTGCCCTCGCGCGCCCAGATGTCCTGCCAACGAATCTCGATCTCGTCGGCCAGGGCCGCGGTGTACCGGAACGGGGGAATGTCGCCCGCCGGTGCGGCTGCCTCACTCATCGTCTCTCCTCGCTTCGCTTCGCTTCGTCTCGGCACCACCGGGCCGGGCCGGCGGCGGGCACAAAAAAGCCCCTCGCGCAGGAGGGGCCGCCGTGCTGTCGCTGCGTTCAGCGCATCAGCACGGCCCGGTAAGAAGCAGGAAGACTCCGGCCATGCCCCGCAGTGTACCTCTTCCACGGTTCGCCCTGCCGGCCCCCGGGCGGGTCGAAGCCCGTTCCCCCGAGCTGGCGAATATCGGTGCGTAACCGACGGACTACCTGCGGGGGTCGGCGATAACGACAAACATGGTTAGCCTGAGAGACTAGTGAGATTCCTGCGGCAAACGAGGCTCGACGTCGCGAACCCAACGGCGGGTCCAGGTGCTCTCTAGAGAGCTGCCGTGACGGCGACGAGGAGGAGGCCCGTGACACAACAGACCTGGGACGAGGTGGGCGGCTTGTTGCCGCACGACGAGTTCCGCGCCGCCAGCGAGGCCATCGTGGCCAACATCGAGCAGGTCATCGAGGGTAAGACCGCCACCGTGCGGCTCGCCCTGGCCGTCCTGCTCGCCGAGGGTCACCTCCTGATCGAAGACGTCCCGGGCGTCGGCAAGACCAAGCTTGCCAAGGCCCTCGCGCGGTCCATCGACTGCACCGTGCGGCGGATCCAGTTCACCCCCGACCTGCTGCCCAGCGACGTCACCGGGGTCAGCGTCTACAACCAGGAGACGCACGACTTCGAGTTCCGTCCCGGTGCCGTGTTCGCCAACCTGGTGGTCGGCGACGAGATCAACCGGGCCTCGCCGAAGACCCAGTCGGCGTTGCTGGAGTGCATGGAGGAGCGGCAGGTCACCGTCGACGGGGTGACGTACCAGCTCCAGACGCCGTTCATGGTGATCGCCACCCAGAACCCGATCGAGATGGAGGGGACCTATCCGCTGCCGGAGGCGCAGCGCGACCGGTTCACCGCCCGCATCGCGATGGGTTACCCGGACTCCAACGCCGAGCTGGCCATGCTCGACGGGCACGGCGCCACCGATCCGCTGAACGAGCTGCGCGCGGTCTCCGACGCGGCCATCGTCCGGCAGCTGATCGCCACCGTCCGGCAGGTGCACGTCGCGGACGCGGTCAAGCAGTACGCGATCGACCTGGTCACCGCCACCCGCGAGGCCCCCGACCTGCGGCTCGGCGCGTCCCCCCGGGCGACCCTGCAACTGTTGCGCACCGCCCGGGCGGTCGCCGCCCTGGAGGGCCGCGACTACGTCCTTCCCGACGATCTCCAGGCCCTGGCGGTGCCGGTGCTCGCCCACCGGATCATCCCGACCGCCGACGCGCAGCTCGCCCGGCGCACCACCGACGCGATCGTCTCCGAGCTGGTGCACCGCCTGCCGCTGCCACACGACCGGCAGCGCAACCCGTACGACACCCGGCCCCCCGCCACCGGCAACGGTCGCGCACCCTACGAGCCGCGGAGGCCATGACGTGCGTGCCGGGCTACGCGGGCTGACCACCCGCGGGCGGTCCTTCCTCGCCGCTGCGGTCGCGGCGGCGATCTCGGCCGGCATCCTCGGCGAGAAGGACCTGCTCCGGGTGGCTGTGCTGTTGGCCATCCTGCCGTTGCTGGCCGCCGCCTACGTAGGGCGGAGCCGCTACAAGCTGGCCTGCAACCGTTCGCTGGACCCGCACCGGGTTCCGGTCGGCGCCAACTCCCGGGTGGTGCTGCGCCTACAGAACCTCTCCCGGCTGCCGACCGGCACCCTGCTCCTGGAGGACCGGCTGCCCTACGCGCTGGGCAGCCGGCCCCGGGTGGTGTTGGAGCGGCTCGGCGCGCACCAGGCCAGCTCCGTGGCGTACACGGTGCGGGCCGACGTGCGGGGTCGCTACGACGTGGGCCCGCTGGTCGTCCGGATGACCGACCCGTTCGGCCTCTGCGAGCTCACCCGCTCCTTCCCCAGCACCGACCACCTGACGGTCATCCCGCAGGTCACCCCGCTGCCGTCAGTCCGGCTCCCCGGGGAGTACGCGGGCAGCGGCGACAGCCGGGCCCGCTCGGTGGCGGTGCACGGCGAGGACGACGCGGCGACCCGGGAGTACCGGCGCGGCGACGACCTGCGCCGGGTGCACTGGAAGTCCACCGCCCGCACCGGTGAGCTGATGGTGCGCCGCGAGGAGCAACCGTGGGAGAGCCGGGCCACCGTCGTCCTGGACACCCGGGCATACGGCCACCGCGGCGAGGGGCCGACGGCCAGTTTCGAGTGGTCGGTCTCGGCCGCCGCGAGCATCGCCGTCCACCTGCGGCAGGCCGGTTACAAGTTGCGCCTGGTCACCGGCTCGGGGGCAGATGTGGACGCCTCGGAGGCCGGCGGGGACGGCGCGCTGCTCGACCACCTCGCGGAGGTCCGACTGGATCAGCGCGCCGAGGTCACCGGCCTCGTGCAGCGGGTCCGCCAGCGCGCCGACGGCGGTCTGATCATCGGCCTGTTCGGCACGGTGAGCGTCGCCGAGGCGGAGCTGCTGGCCGGGCTGCGGGGCAACGGCGCCACCTGTGTCGGCTTCCTGCTGAACAGCTCCACCTGGCTCAGCCTGCCGGAGAAGGCGCGGTCCGAGGCGGAGCACGCCCACGCCGCCGCCGTCCTCGCCATGTTGCAGAGTGGCTGGCGGGTGGTCGGCGTCGACCACGGCGGCCGGCTGCCGGCGCTGTGGCCGCAGGTCGGTCGGGGCGCCCAGGGGTTCGCCCTGCGGGCCGCGCTGGCCGAGACGGTCGCCGGCGGTGTGCGATGAACGGAAGGCTTCCCTCATGATCAGCAGTCGGAACATCGGCATGGTGGCGGCCGCTGCCACGCTGCTGGCCGCCGCGCCGCTGTCGGCCATCTTCCAGGGCTGGACGTGGTTGATCGAGTCCATCATCGCGGTCGCCGTGGTGGCCGGGGTGGCCGCGCTGACCCGCCTCGCCCGGGCACCACTGTGGGGTCAGGTGCTGGGCATGCTGGCCGGCCTGATGCTCGCCCTGACCTGGTTGTTCCCCAGCGGCCAGGAGCTGCTCGCGATCCTGCCCACCCCGGGCACGTTCGCGTACTTCGGCGACCTGCTCGCCGGCTCCGTGCAGGACATGCGCTCGTACGGGGTCGAGGTCCCGGACACGGACCCGCTGCTGTTCATCGCCGTGCTCGGCGTCGGTGCGGTCGCCGTGCTGGTCGACGTACTGGCCGTCGGGCTGCGCCGGCCCGCACTGGCGGGGCTGCCGATGCTCGCCATCTACTCGGTGCCGGTCGCCGTCTACGTGGACAGCGTTCCCGCGGTGCCGTTCGTGGTGGGCGCCGCCGGTTACCTCTGGCTGCTGGTCACCGACAACGTCGACCGGGTGCGCCGCTTCGGGCGCCGGTTCACCGGTGATGGCCGCGACGTCGACGTGTGGGAGGCCTCTCCGCTGGCGTCCGCCGGCCGCCGACTCGCGGCGGTCGGGGTGGCCCTGGCGGTGGTGCTGCCGCTGGCGGTGCCCGGCATGACCGGCGGGCTGCTCGACTCGCTCAGCCGGGGGCCGGGCAACGGATCCGGCAACGGGTCCGGCTCGGGCGGCACGTCGGGTCGGATCGACCTGTTCGCCTCGCTCGCCGGTCAGCTCAACCAGTCCCAGGTGGCCGACCTGGTCAAGGTGAAGACGTCCGAGCAGAGTCCGTTCTACCTGCGCTACGCGGTCGCCGACGAGCTGCGCCCCGCTGGTTTCCAGGCGCGCAACCCCAGCGGTCGGTCCGTGAACGGGGACCTGCCGAACCCGGCCGACCGTGCCGGTCCAGGCGTGCAGCAGACCACCTACCAGGCGACCGTCGAGGTCACCAAGAGCCTGAGCATGTCGCTGATGCCGGTGTACGCCGAGCCGACCCGCGCCGACGACCTCAGCGACAACTGGCTCTATGACGCCAGCCAGCAGGTCGTCTTCTCCAACCGGGAGAACTCCCGCGGTCGGAAGTACTCCTTCGACTACGTCCGCTCGACCTTCACGCCCGACGCGTTGCGGGCTGCGAAGTCACTGCCGACCGAACACCCCGTGCGCCGACAGATGACCGCCACCCCCGGGCCGGTGCCCGAGGTGGAGGAGCTGGTCAAGGGGTTGATTCAGGGCAAGCGCACGGAGTACGACCGGGTGCTGTCGATCTACCGGCACTTCTCGGCGGACAACGGATTCAAGTACCAGCTGAGCACCGAGAGCGGCAGCAGCGGTCAGGACATCGTCAACTTTCTGACCAACAAGGTCGGCTACTGCCAGCAGTACGCAGCGGCGATGGCCTGGCTGGTCCGCGCGGCCGGCATCCCGGCCCGGGTGGCGTTCGGATTCACCAACGGCAGCAAGCGCGACGGTGACACCTTGACGCTGACCAACCTCAACCTGCACGCCTGGACCGAGGTCTTCTTCGACGGGGCCGGTTGGGTGCCGTTCGACGCCACCCCGGCGTACGGGGTGCCCGGCTCCACGCGGTCGGCCTGGGCACCGGACACTGACGCGCCGGAGGCGACCAGCCCGAGCAGCGAGGCCACGGGCGCCCCGACGGAGCCGGGAGCCTCGGCCGGGCCGTCCGACGTGGACAACGCCGACCGGGACACCGACGACGGGCTCGCTCTCGGCGGGACGACGCCGAACGAGCAACCACCGGTCTGGCCCTGGTGGGCAGCGGGCCTGGTTGCCCTGCTGCTGCTGCTCGCGGTGCCCGCGCTGCGCCGGATGGCCCTGCGCCGCCGACGCAGTGGCCGCGCGGTGAGCGGGGCGATGGCCTCCGCCAGGGTCGACGGCGACAGCGAGCCAGGGGCACGTCCGGTGGTGGTCAGCGCGGACGCCAACCGGGCCCGCGCGGATGCGCACGCCGCCTGGGCGGAGCTGCTCGACACGCTGGTGGACTTCCGGGTCCCGGTCGATCCGACCGAGACGCCCAGGGCGACCGCGGACCGCCTCGTCCGGGACGCCCTCGACGATGCCGACGCGATCGGGTCGGCGCGGCTGCTCGGCCGGGCGGAGGAGCGGGCCCGCTACGCGCGGGATCCGCTGACCGGTGAGCGGTTGTTGCCGGCGCTACGCGCGGTCCGTGGGGCGCTCGCCGCGCGGGCGGACCGACGGACCCGCCTGCTCGCCGCCGTGCTGCCGCCGTCGGTGCTGCTGCGTTGGCGCACCGCCATGGCCGACAGGTCCGGCCGAATGGTGGCGCTCACCGGGCAGGCCCGGTACCGACTGCTGCGGTGGAACCCTCGACGGCTGCTGGCCGACCGGGCCGCTCGCTGATCAGTTCCAGGTCCGGGGCGGCGGCCACCACCGCCGCCCCACCCGCCTCAGCTGCTGCCTTCCAAGGTCGTGCTCGATCCAGGAAAGAGGCCGCTCCCCTCGCGCACGATGCCACTACTTGCAGGATCGAGCACGATCATGCGGGAGAGGGCGCAGCAGAGAAGGCGCGCATCGCATAGGGCGCGCGGATACGACGGAGGTCGCCGGGGGCCTGTGCCCGGCGACCGCTCGTCGCGGCGTATGGCCCGCCTCAGCGGCGGGACCGGCTCAGCGGTGCCCCTCCGGGCGCTGCCGCCACCTGTCCTCCATGCGGTCCAGGATTGACGACCGGCGACCGGATCGGCCACCGCGGGGACGACGACGACTCGTCGTGCCGCCCACCACGTGCAGGTCGGGTGACTGCGCCCGCCGGTGCGACTGCACCGCGAACGCGGCCGACGCCAGCATGACGACGAAGCCCGCCACCGCCAGTGGTGGAGTCTTGATCACCGCGCCATAGACCAGTAGAGCCAAGCCAGCGATGATGACGCCGGCGGCGACGAGCAGGCGACGCCGCGCATGGAAGCGCGGATCGCTGGCGCGCACGGCCGAGGCGAATTTGGGGTCCTCGGCAAGCGACCGCTCGATCTGCTCGAACAGCCGCTGCTCGTGCTCCGAGAGCGGCACGGCACTCCTCCCCGGTCACGTTGGTCGGGCCCACTCGGGCCGACAGACCGTGGCAGCCAACCGGCTGCTTACCCGCAAGTCTACGAGGGGGGTCGCGCGTCGGAAAGCGGGACGACCTATGGGCGGGGTGGATTTTCGTTTCGACGGGGATCACGGTTGCCCATCAGACTGGCCGGACCTATGACGGACCGCCCGAAACGGGCAGCGGCGGCGTCCGCAGCAGCTTCCGCTTCGCGCCAGCCACGCTCGGGCGCGCCGAGGGTGAGTTGCCGGGGAGCGCCCTGCGCCGGGGCAAGCCCTTCCACCCGGACACCGACGAGTCGGATCCGCTCGCCCGGGTCCAACGCGGTGTAGAGCGCCCAGACCGTGTCGAACATCTCGCGGGCGGTGTCGGTGGGAACGTCGAGGGTGCGAGATCGGCTGACGGTGCGGAAGTCGGCCAGCCGGACCTTGAGTGAGACGGTGCGCCCGACCTGGTCGGAGCCGCGCAACCGGACACCGACCTTCGCGCTGAGCGCGAGCAACGCACGGCGGATCTCCAACGGGTCGGCCACGTCGACGTCGAAGGTCACCTCGGCGCCGATCGATTTGTCGACGTGCTCGGGGCTGACCCCGCGCGGGTCGCGCCCCCAGGCCAACTCGTGCAGGTGCGAGGCCGAGGCGGCACCGACGGCCCGGCGGAGCATGCCCACCGGAGCCTCCGCGAGGTCGCCGACGGTGTTCAGGCCGAGCCGGCGTAGCGCCTCGGCGGCGCGCTCCCCCACCCCCCACAGGGCGTCCACCGGCAGCGGGTGCAGGAAGTCGAGCACCTGCCCCGGGGGGACGACCAGCAGGCCGTCCGGCTTGGCCCGGGTGGAACCCAGCTTGGCCACGAACTTGGTCGACGCCACCCCGACCGAGCAGGTCAGCGCCTGCTCGTCGGCGACCCGGCGGCGGATCAGCCGGGCGATGGTGGCCGGGGAGCCGAAGAGCCGACGGGCGCCGGTCACGTCGAGGAACGCCTCGTCGAGGGAGAGCGGCTCGACCAGCGGCGTCACGTCCCGGAAGATCTGCATGACGGCCCGGGAGGCGGCCGTGTAGGCGGAAAAATCCGGTGGCAGGTAGACCGCGTGCGGGCAGCGGGCCCGGGCCTGACTGGTCGGCATCGCGCTGCGGACGCCGTACCGGCGGGCCTCGTAGCTGGCCGAGCTGACCACCCCGCGCGGGCCGACGCCACCGACGACCACCGGCCGGCCGCGCAGCTCGGGGCGGCGGCGCACCTCGACGGCGGCGAAGAAGGCGTCCATGTCGACGTGCAGGATCGGGCTGGCGGAGTCGTCGGCGTCCGGCCCGAAGCGCGGATCGTCGCCCCGGGGCAACGACTGGCTGCGGCCCATCCCGGCAGGTTATCCCGGGGGTACGACACCACCATCGGCCAGCGGGCCGAACCCTCCCCGGGTCAGCCCCGCACGACCAGCAGCGGCACGGTCAGCTCTGCGGCGGTGTCCGACCCGTGGTAGGCCACCAACTTCGACGCCATCGGCCGCTCGGTACGACTGGCCATGACCGCGTACGTGTCGTTGCAGGTCACCACCACGTCGCCGATCCGGCCCAGGTGCTCCTCGGGCACCGGCCCGAACCAGCCGGAGGCCACCACCTCGTCGCGGGTGCGTACCCGGGCCGTGGCGCCCAGCACCTCCGACCAGGCGGCCCGCACGTCGTCGACCGCGCCCGGCTCGACGTGCAGGTAGCGCACCCGGGCCTCGCCGGCCACCAGCCGCACGCCGGCCCGCAGTCGCGGATCGGTGTCCAGGTCGAAGCGGTGCGCGGCAGGGATGTCGAGCTGCCCGTGGTCGGCGGTCACCAGCAGCGCCGCGTCCGGCGGCAGCCCGTCGACCAGCCGGGCGACCAGGGCGTCCACCTCGGTGGCGGCGACCCGCCAGGGCGCCGAGTCGACGCCGCTGACGTGGCCGTGCCGGTCCAGGTCGGCGTGGTAGCCGGAGACCAGGGTGGGCCCGGCCCCGGCGGCCAGCGCGGCCAGCATGGCGGTGGCCACCGCGTCCCCGCCGGCGGCGCCCCGGAAGTCGCCACCCCGGTTGGCGGCCAGGGTCAACCCACTGCCGCCGAACTCCGGCCGGCTCACCACGCTCGTCGTCACCCCGGCGGCGCGGGCCCGCTCCAACTGGGTGGGCACCGGCTGCCAGCGCAGCGGCGACGGATCGGCGGCCCAGTCGGTGTGGGTGAGCACCCGATCGGTGCCGGGCACCCGCACGGTGAAGCCGAGCACCCCGTGCGCGCCCGGCGCGACACCGGTGCCCAGCGACACCAGGCTGGTCGGCGTGGTGGACGGGAAACCGGCGATGAGCGGCCGGGCCACCGTCGCGGCGAGCCCGGCGATAGTCGGCGCGTACGGCGCCGCGGTCGGCAGCTGGTACCAGCCGAGCCCGTCGACGAGCAGCACGGCGATCCGGCGTACCCCGGCCAGCTCGGGCCGGAGCCCGAGCGGATCGGTCGAGCCGGGCACCCCCAGCACGGCCAGCGCGCTGGGCAGCACGTCGGCGAGACGGCCACCGCCGTGGTCCGGCCCGAGGATCTCCAGCGGCGCCGGCCGACCACCGGCCTCGGCGATCATGCCGGCCGGCGGGCGAACAGGTGCAGTTGGGCGGCCAGGTCCCGGTACGGCGGTTGGGCGGCCAGCGCACGTTCCAGCTCGACCACGGCGGCGGACTGCCCATCGGCGACCGCGGCCGGCAGCAGGTCGGCCAGCACGCGTACCCCGTGGATCTCCTCGACCACCAGCCCGGCCGCGCCGAGCAGCGCGGCGGCGCCCGGGGCGTCGTAGCGTCGGCGCAGCGTGTCGCGCGGGCCCGCGGTGCCGGCCGGATCGGCGGCCAGGGTGGTCGCGACGTCCAGGTGCCCGTTCATCGCGCGGCCCAGCACGGCGGCGGCCCGGCCGGCCACCAGCACACTGGCCGCGCCACCCGGGCGCAGCGCGGTGGCCAGCGCGGCCACCACCGGCGTCGGGTCGTCCACCACCTCCAGGACGGCGTGGCAGAGCACCAGGTCGACGCCGGCCGGCTCGACCAGCCCGGCGAGGGCGTCACCGTCGCCCTGCACGGCGGCGATCCGGTCGGCCACCCCGGCCTCGGCGGCACGGCGGGTGAGCGCGGCGAGCGCGTCGGGGCTGGCGTCGACGACGGTGACCCGATGCCCGGCACGGGCCAGCGGAACGGCGAAACCGCCGGTGCCGCCGCCCACGTCCAGCACGGTGAGCTCGGCGTCGCCGCGCCGGTCCAGCTCGGCGCGGAGCACCGACCAGATCACGGCGGTGCGGGGTGTCAGCGGCGGCTCGGCGAACCGGCCTCGGGTCTGCTCCACCCGGCCGAGCCTAGTCACCCGGCCGGTTGGTGGTGCGGGCGTGTGGCGGGCGCGCCCACCACACGCCCGCATCGGTGCGTGGGGCGGCGGTCGGTCAGGCCTCGGCGCCCTCGGCCTCGTCCTCCGCCCGGGACCGGCGCTCGTTGGCCACCGGACCGTTGGTCACCTCGTACTCGCGGGGGTCGGCGAGGTGCGACGGCACCCAGCCGGTGCCCAGTCGGGTCCGCCGGGCGTTGGCGATTCCACCGGTGTACGCGTGATTTCCCGTCACTGTTGTTCCCCCTCACGGATCACGGGCCGCTCTGCCCGCTCGGGACGAGTCTCCCGCTCGACGGCTCGGGAAACCGTAATGTGGATCACTGAATCAGCGGAAGTCACGGGAGGCTGGACTCACCGGTGGCTCGATGGCGTCCAGCCGGTCGGCGACCAGGTTGGTCACCCCCTCGTGTCGCTGCAACCGCCCCCGGACCACCAGCGCGGCGCTGGTCCGCGCCACCCGCCGGTAGCGCTGCCACAGCCCCGGCGAACAGGTGACGTTGAGCATCCCCGTCTCGTCCTCCAGGTTGAGGAAGGTGACCCCACCCGCGGTCGCCGGGCGTTGCCGGTGGGTGACGATGCCACCGACCCGGATCCGTTGCCCCGGCTCCACCCGGCCGAGCCGGGCGATCGGCACCGCGCCGAGCACGTCGAGCTGACCCCGGATGAACCGGGCGGGATGACTCTCCGGCGACAACCCGGTGGCCCACACGTCGGCGACCAGCCGGTCCACCGCCTCCATCCCGGGCAGCGTGGGCGCCGCCGCGCCGGTCACCGTGCCGGGCAGCCGACCCGGCCGGTCCTGGGCCGCCGCACCGGCGGCCCACAGCGCCTGCCGCCGGCTCAGCCCGAAACAGGCGAAGGCGTCCGCGGTGGCCAACGCCTCCAGCTGCGCGGCGGTGAGACCGAGCCGCCGGGCCACATCCGGCATGTCCCGGTACGGCCCACCGGCGACCCGTTCGGCCTCGATCCGTTCGGCCACGTCGGCGCCGAGGGTCCGCACACTGGACAGGCCGAGCCGCACGGCGGGGCCGCCCAGCCCCCAGGCGTGCGGCGGCTCCCCCGGCCCGCTGCCCCACCGGGTCTCCGGGGTGGACTCCAGCACCGCCAGAGCCCCGCTGGCGTTGATGTCCGGACGACGGACCTCCACCCCGTGCCGGCGGGCGTCGTCGACCAGGGTCTGCGGCGAGTAGAAACCCATCGGCTGGGCGTTGAGCAGCGCGGCCAGGAACGGCGCCGGGTGGTAACGCTTGAGCCAGGAGCTGGCGTAGACCAGGTAGGCGAAGCTCATCGCGTGGCTCTCCGGGAAGCCGTAGCTGGCGAACGCGGTGAGCTTGCGGTAGACGTCGTCGGCCAGCTCACCGGTGATGCCCCGCTCGGCCATCCCGGCGTAGAGCCGGTCGGCGATCCGGGTCATCCGCTCGACCGACCGTTTCGCGCCCATCGCCCGGCGCAACTGGTCGGCCTCGGCCGCGTCGAAGCCGGCCAGGTCGATGGCGAGCTGCATCAGCTGCTCCTGGAACAACGGCACACCCAGGGTCTTCTCCAGGGCGTTGCGCATCAGCGGGTGCGCGAAGGTCACCGGCTCCTGGCCGTTCTTGCGCCGGATGAACGGGTGCACCGAACCGCCCTGGATCGGGCCGGGGCGGATCAGCGCCACCTCGACCACCAGGTCGTAGAACTCGCGGGGCTTGAGCCGGGGCAGGGTGGCCATCTGGGCCCGGCTCTCCACCTGGAACACCCCGACCGAGTCGGCCCGGCAGAGCATGTCGTAGACCTCCGGGTCGTCCAGGGTCATGTCGCCCAGGTCGAGCCGGGACCCGATCATGTCGTAGCCGTAGTGCAGGGCGGAGAGCATGCCCAGGCCGAGCAGGTCGAACTTGACCAGGCCCACCGCGGCGCAGTCGTCCTTGTCCCATTGCAGGACGCTGCGCCCGGGCATCCGCCCCCACTCCACCGGGCAGACCTCGATCACCGGCCGGTCGCAGATCACCATGCCGCCGGAGTGGATACCCAGGTGCCGCGGGAACGTCTGCAGCTCGTTGGCGTACTCCACCACCTGCTCGGGGATGTTCTCGACATCGACCGTGGCGACCGAGCCCCACCGGTCGATCTGCTTGCTCCAGGCGTCCTGCTGCCCCGGCGAGTAGCCGAACGCCTTGGCCACGTCCCGCACGGCCGACCGGGGCCGATAGGAGATGACGTTGGCGACCTGGGCGGCGTGCTCCCGGCCGTAGCGGGTGTAGACGTGCTGGATCACCTCCTCCCGGCGGTCGGACTCGATGTCCACGTCGATGTCGGGTGGGCCGTCCCGTTCCGGGGCGAGGAACCGCTCGAAGAGCAGTTGGTGCCGGACCGCGTCCACATTGGTGATCCGCAACGCGTAGCAGACCGCCGAGTTGGCAGCCGAACCCCGACCCTGGCAGTAGATGTCCTGGTCACGGCAGAACGTGACGATGTCGTAGACCACCAGGAAGTAGCCGGGGAAACCCAGCTCCTCGATCATGTTCAGTTCGTGGTCGAGCTGCGCGTACGCCGTCGGGTGCGCCTGCGGCGGCCCGTAGCGCTCGTGCGCCCCGTCAGCTGTCAGCTTCCGCAGCCAGCTCATCTCGGTGTGCCCCGGCGGCACCGGGTACGCCGGTAGCTGCGGCGCGACGAGCTGGAGGTCGAAGGCCAACTCGGCGCCGAACTCGGCGGCCCGCGCCACCGCACCCGGGTACGCGGCGAACCGGGCCGCCATCTCCGCGCCGCTGCGCAGGTGGGCGGTGGCCGCCGCGGGCAACCAGCCGTCGATCTCGTCCAGGCTGCGTCGGGCCCGGACCGCGGCGACGGTGGTGGCCAGTCGACGCCGACCGGGGCTGGCGTAGTGCACGTTGTTGCTGGCCACCGTCGGCAACCCGGCCGTGGCGGCCAGCTCGGCGAGCGCGTCGTTACGGTCGGCGTCGATGGGATGACCGTGGTCGGTCAGCTCCACGGCCACCGTCTCCGCGCCGAAGATCGCGGTCAGCCGGTCCAGCTCGCGGGCCGCCGCGTCCACCCCCTCGGTGAGCAGCGCCCCCGGCACGTGCCCCTTGCGGCAGCCGGTCAGCACCAGCACATGGTCACGCAGCTCGGCGGCGACCTCCTCCAGGTCCCCGTAATCCGGGCGGCCCTTCTCCCCGCCGCGTAGCTGGGCGCGGGCGATGGTGGTGGCCAGCCGGGCGTACCCCTCGTGGCCGTGTGCGAGCACCAGCAGGTGCGCGCCGTGCGGGTCGGGCTCGCCGTTCTGTGGACCGGGCAGGCCGAGGGACAGCTCCGCGCCGAAGATGGTCGGCAGGCCCAGCGTACGAGCCGCCTCGGCGAAGCGGACCACCCCGTAGAAGCCGTCGTGGTCGGTGACGGCGAGTGCGGTGAGCCCCAGCCGGGCCGCCTCCTCGGCCAGTTCCTCCGGGTGGCTGGCGCCGTCGAGGAAGCTGAAGTTGGTGTGCGCGTGCAGCTCCGCGTAGGGCACCACGCCGTCGGGACGGGTCAGCTCCGGTGGCTGGTACTGCTCGCGGCGGCGACTCCAGGCCGGGGAGTCGCCGCCATCGGCGTCCACGGCGAGCGGGTCCACCACGTGCAGGTGCCGCTCCTCGCGCGACCGCCGGCCGGAGCCTCCGCTGGCCCGCCCGGAGAGCACCCGCTCCAGCTCCGACCAGGGCATCTTCGGGTTGTGGAAGCTCATCGAGCATCCGCCTCCGACCTGGGGAGCACCGGCTCAGTCATAGATCGCCTCCACCAGCCACTGCCCGGCCTCGACGGCCAGCAGCAGGGCGGCACCGTCGGCCAGGCTGACCTGGAACCGGGCCCGGCGGCGGGCCTCGACCGGCGCCCACCACCGTTCGTCCACCGGCCACGGGCCGGCCCAGCCCACGATCTCCGCCGGCTGGCCGGTGCCGACCACCAGCCGAGCCGGTGGGGCGCTCACCGCCAACCGCGCGCTGATCACCACCGGCTCGCCGGCGGCGTCGTGCACCGTCGCCGCGAGCGGGCTGGGCAGCACCACCGCCGGCGCGGGCGCCGGCAGCCGGCCCGGCCACGGCGGAGCCCCGCCCCCACCCCGGCCGGTGGCCGGGTCGGCGCCGGCATCGGCCGGCGGGCCAGGGCGGGCGGGGACGCGTTCGTCGCCCCACGGCACCAGTCGCACCTGGTCGGCCGGGGAGCGCCCTCCACCGAGCACCGCGGTGACCACCGCTTCCGGGCCGAGGATGCCCTGCACCCGGCTCAACGCCCGGTGCGCGCGTTCCCGCTCCTCGCCGGTCTCCCCCCAGAGGCCGGCCTGGAGACCGGCCTGGGCGATCACCCCGTCCGGGATCAGTCGCAGCCGGATGATGCCGGCCGTCGGTCGGGCCGGTCGGGCACCGGCGCGGCCGTTGCTGCCGGAGAGCCACCCGTCGAGCTGCCAGCGCACCCGGTCGGCGATGGCCGCGGCGGTGAGCAGGCCATCGTGCCGCCACACCCGGTGCAGCTCCTGCCCGTGCTCGGTGACCGCCTCGATGCCGAGCCGGGTGCAGGCCAGCCCGTGCCCGGCCAGCCGTTCGTGCAGCCGCTCGGCCAGCGCCCGGGCCACGAACGCCGCCGCGTCGACCCGGTCGATCGGCTCGTCGTGCTCAGCGGTCACCGTCAGGTCGGCCGGCGGCTGCCGGACGGCGAGTGGGCGATGGTCCCGCCCGGCGGCCAGCCGGTGGGCCAGCGCACCGTCGAACCCGAACCGGGCCAGCACGTCACCGGCCGGCAGAGCGGCGAAGTCACCGAGGGTGCGCACCCCCAGCCGGCGCAGCAGGTCGGCCAGCGCCGACCGGCCGAGCGCCTCGACCGGCAACCCGGCCAGGAACTCCGGTGTCCCGCCCGGTGCCACCACCCGGCCAGCGCGAGCGGCCAACCCGGCCGCGAACACCCCGTCGGCGATGCCGACCTGGCTCTCCACCAGGCACGACTGGGCCACGTGCTCGATGATCCGCTCGGCGGCCGCCTCCTCGCCGCCGAGGTAACGGCCCGGCCCCCGGGCGGCCACCGCGCAGGCACCCGGACGGACCACCTCGACGCCGGCGACCAACTCCTCCACCGCGGCGACCACCGGCTCGAACGCCCGGGCGTCCCGGCCGGGGTCGTACTCCACGACGGTGAGCTGCGGGCAGCGCCCCTGCGCCTCCCGCTTGCGCAGCCCTCGACGCACCCCCTCGGCGCGGGCCCGCTCGGAGCAGGCGACCACCCGGTTGGCGTGCAGCACGGCGACCGGGCCGGTCGCCGGCACCCCGTCGACGATCTCGGCGGCGAGCACCGGCCAGTCCGGGCACCACAGCAGCAGCGTGCGTGCCGGCGCGCCGGTCACCCCCGACCGACCAGGGCGAGTGGCGCGGCCGATCGACCCACGGGCGACGGCAGCGTACGAGGGATCACCCGGGTCAGCTCGTCACCCGGGAGCCAGACCTTGATCTCCTTGGGCCGGGCGGCCGCCCCGCGCCCGCGCGCCGAGACGGTGATCTCCCGGCGGCGCAACCGCCCCCGGCCCAGCCCGAGCCCCTCCCAGACTCCCCGGACCACCTGCAACGTCACATCCGCGCCGTCCCACCGGCCGTACGGGACGAGCACGCTGCCGCGCTGCCGGGCCCGGGCGGCCAACCGGGTGGCGACCGAGGCGGAGACCGAGGCCGGCACTGTGGTGACCACGACGTCCACCCCGTCGATCAGCGCGGCGACCACTGTGGCCCACTCGGGGCCGGGGTTCGGCACCAGGGCCAGCCGGTCCAGGGCGATGCCCAGCTCAGCGGCCGCGCCCGCCCCGAACGTCGGCACCCCGACCACGGCGCACCACGAGCCGGCCCGGGACGCCTCGGCGAGCAGGGCCAGCATCAGCGAGGTGCCACCACTGCGGCGGGGCTGGCCGGCGGCGACAGCGATGGTGCTGCCCCGGCGCAGGCCCCGGTTGGGCAGCAGACCGGTCAGCTCGGGCACCACCGGCAGCACCCGGTGCCCACCGACCGGGTCGGGTGCGCTCGCCGGGCGCACCAGATCGGCCAGCGCGGCGGAACCGACCACCATGCGGCCCGCCATTGGACCAACTCCCCCGTCGTTGCTGTGGATCAGATCAGGACCGGCACGCCGTGCCACCGGCCGCCCGGCTCCCCCGCGGGGCAGCCGGTGGCACGGCGGGATCAGGCGGCGAGGCCGTCCAGGGCCGGTTGGTGGGCCACGCCGAGCGCGGTTTCCACCACCGTGACGAACTGTTCGGCAGCGCGGAGCAGGTCGTCGGCCTCCCGGGCGCTGACCACCCGGGGGATGCCGGCCTCGGCGGCGGCGCGCTTGCTGGCCCCTGCGGCGAAGAACCGGGACCACTCGTCGAGCTCCGGAGCGACGGCGCAGAGGAGGACCCAGACGCTGGTGATCCGGTTGCGTCGACTCGGCGCGGGTCGGGCCCGGGCGGCGAGCAGGGCCGCCGCCGCGCGCAGGGCGGCCAGGTGGGCAGCCGCGTAGCGCAGGCCGTCAGGTCGGGTCTGGCCGGCCTCGACCAGCCCACGGCGGGCCAACGTGAGGAGCTGGGCGGGGGTGCGGTGCGGCAGCACGTGTGCCGGCACCGTCGGTGCCTGAGCCGGGTTGGTCGGCATGGATGTCTCTCCTCCACGTGGCCGAGACGTCACTCCGGCGGCTGATGCCACCGACGAGACGCCGAGGTCGGGGTGGTGCGGAGGAAGACGCACCGGGTGTGGCCGGCCGGGTGTGGATGCTTCCCCACACCACACCCGGCCGGCGGACCGGCGGGTGCGTCGCCCGCCGCCCGGGGGTCGTGGGCGGCGGGCGACGCTCCTGCCTGTTGGGACCAGGCTCGCGACTGCCCGGAAACCCAGGTGCGGCCCGCGGAGCCGCACCGCCCGGAGGTGGCGCCGCGAAACGCCGCGCTCCGGCTGGTTGGAACGGGCGTTCGAGGCAATCGAACACTCGTTCTAACTGCTGCTGACAGTACACCTCCCCTCCGACGAAAATGCAACGTGTGACGCGCCGAGCGTGCCGGCCGACTGAACCGGCCACCGACGGACCGGGAAGAATGGCGGAATGCAGCCACACCCGAACGTACGGGCGGTGCAGGACGCGCTCACCGCCGCCGGCACGCTCGACGGCGCCGGTGAGCCCAGCATGGTCCGTCTGCTGCCCGACGCGGTGCACACCGCCGCGGCGGCCGCCGAGGCGCTCGACGTCGAGGTCGGCCAGATCGCCAACTCACTGATCTTCGACGCGGACGACACACCGCTGCTCGTCCTCACCTCCGGCGCACACCGGGTCGACACCGCCGGCCTGGCGGCATCGATCGGCATCACCCGACTGCGTCGGGCCACCCCGGAGTTCGTCCGGGCCCACACCGGGCAGCCGATCGGCGGGGTCGCCCCACTCGGGCACCCGCACCCACTGCGCACCCTGGTGGACACGGCGCTGGCGGCGTACCCGGAGATCTGGGCCGCGGGTGGCGTACCCCAGGCGGTCTTCCCGACCACCTACCCCGAGCTGCTGCGGGTCACCGCCGGCACCCCGGCCGAGGTGGCGTGAGCGAGCGAAGCGAGCGCACCAGCAGGCACAGCAGCGACGCGAGCGCGGCTCCGGAGTTGGTCACGCTGCACGTGTGGCGGACCTCCCACGGCGCGCTGCCCCGGGCGCTGACCCGGATGGCGGTGGACCCCCGCCGGTTGCGGGCCCTCCCCGGCGTTCGGTTCGGCAAGCTGCTGGGCACTGGGACCGGCACCGACTTCGGGCCACGGGACGCCGACCTGACCCGGTGGGCGGCGCTGACCGTCTGGGACTCTCCCGCCGCGGCGGCCGGCTTCGATGACTCGTCGGTCGGGCGGGCCTGGGCGCGCATCGCCCACGCCCAGGCGCGGATCGACCTACGCCCGCTGACCAGCCGGGGCGAGTGGTCCGGCCAGCGGCCGTTCGGCGACCCGTCGGGCGGTCGGGTCACCGGCCCGGTGCTGGCGCTGACCCGGGCCCGGTTGCGGGCCCGCCGGGCGGCCACCTTCTGGCGGGCGATCCCGCCGGTGGCCGCCGCCCTGCGCGACGCGCCCGGGCTGCTGGCACGGTTCGGGGTCGGAGAGGCCCCGTTGGGTTGGCAGGGCACGGTGAGCGTGTGGCGCGACCCGACGGACCTGGTGGCGTTCGCGTACCGTCACCCGGAGCATCGGGCGGCGATCATGCGAACCCCCACCGCGGGCTGGTACGCCGAGGAGCTGTTCGCCCGGTTCGAGGTACGCGACGTGGTCGGCGACCGGTCGGTGCTGGGGTGGGTCGCCGACGGCGGTCCGGAAACGGTGAAGGGTGGACGGGCATGAGGTTGGTGCGCTGGACGCCGGACGATCTCGTCCGGCGGCTGGACGACGTGGTGGCCGTCTACGGCGAGGCGATGGGATACCGCACCGACCTGCTGGAGGCCCGGCGCGGTTACATCGCCACCCACGTCCGCCGGCCGGGTTTCCGGGCGGTCGCCAGCCTGACCAGTGAGGGTCACCTCGCCGGCTTCGGCTACGGCTACCTGGGCGCCTCCGGTCAGTGGTGGCACGACCAGGTGCACCGCGCGCTGGACACCCCGACTCGCACGCGCTGGCTCACCCACTGCTTCGAGGTGGTCGAACTGCACGTCCGGCCACCGGCACAGGGGCACGGCCTGGGCACCGGTCAGCTGCGCGCGCTGCTCGGCATGGCGGAGGGCGACACCACGCTGCTGTCCACCCCGGAGGCCGACGAGCAGACCTCGCGGGCCTGGCGGCTGTACCGACGGTTCGGCTTCGTCGACGTGCTGCGCGACTTCCACTTCCCCGGCGACGAGCGACCGTTCGGCGTACTCGGTCGGGATCTGCCGCTCGAGCCACCGGCGTCATGACCCGGCGGATCTCCTGGACGCTGCTGGCCGTCCTGGTGCTCGCCCAGATCTGCTACCCGCTGACCACCGGCGCCACCCGGGCCGGGCTCACCGTGGCCACCGTCGTCCTCGGTTGGCTGCTCTCGGTCGGTCATGCGCTGCTCAGCCGGGGTCCACGGGTGGCGGCGGCGCTGGTCGCGGTGGCCACCGGCGGCGGGTTCGCGATCGAGGCGATCGGGGTGGCCACCGGCGTGCCGTTCGGCAGCTACGACTACTCCGGAGAGCTGGGCCCCAAGCTGGCCGGCGTGCCATTGATCATTCCGCTGGCCTGGACCTGGATGGCCTGGCCGGCCTGGCTGGCAGCGGTCCGACTGACCGGCGGCAACGCCGCCACGGCCAACGGCAGCGGGCCGACAGCCGGCGGCAGCGGGTCGGCGGTGGGTCGATGGGTGGGGCGGATCGCGCTGGCCACGGTGGGGCTGGCCGCCTGGGACCTCTTCCTCGACCCGCAGATGGTGGCCGAGGGCTACTGGGTCTGGCGCGACGCCACCCCGGCCCTGCCCGGCCTGGCCGGCATCCCGGTCAGCAACTACCTGGGCTGGCTGCTCTTCGCGGTGCTGATGATGAGCGCGCTGCGCCCGCTGGCCGGGCCGGCCGCCGAGCACACCGATCGGCGGGACCACCCGATGGTCGCGCTCTACCTGTGGACGTACTTCTCCAGCATCCTGGCCCACGCCGTCTTCCTCGACCTGCCCGCCTCGGCGCTCTGGGGCGCCGCCGGCATGTCGGTGACCGCCGTACCCCTGGCGGTGACCCTCCTGCGTGCCCGCCGGGGCGGTGACCCCGGTCGGGAGGCCCACCAGCCACACCGCCCCGGCGTCGACGCGACCCGATGACCGTCCTGCTCGTCCTGCTGATCGCCGTCGCCGCGTTGACCGGGCACACCTGGCTCAACGCCACCCGGTGGCTGCGCCGACCCACCGACCGGCCCGACGACGTCGACGAGCCGGTCACCGTGCTGCTGCCGCTGCGCGACGAGGCCACCCGGGTCACGCCCTGCCTGCGCGCCCTGCTGACCCAGCGCGGCGTACCCGGGCTGCGCGTCGTGGTCCTCGACGACGGCTCCACCGACGGCACCGCCGACGTGGTCCGCGCGGTGGCCGGCGACGACCCCAGGGTCACGCTGCTCACCGGGGTCGCCCCGCCGCCGGGCTGGCTGGGCAAGCCGCACGCCTGCTGGCAGCTGGCCACCCGGGCCGACCCGGACGCCACCGCGCTGGTCTTCGTCGACGCCGACGTGGTGCTCGCCCCGCACGCCGTGGCCGCTGCCGTCACCGAGTTGCGCGCCGCCCGGGTGACGCTGCTGTCGCCGTACCCCCGGATCGTGGTGGCGACGGCCGGCGACCGGTTGGTGCAGCCGTTGTTGCAGTGGCTCTGGCTTACCTTCCTGCCGCTGCGCGCGATGGAACGCTCGCAGCGGCCGTCGCTGGCGGCGGCGGGCGGGCAGTTCCTGGTGGTGGACCGGGCCGGCTACACCGCCGCCGGCGGGCACGCCGCGGTCGCCGACAAGATCCTGGAGGACGTCGAACTGGCCCGGGCGGTCAAGCGGGCCGGTGGGCGGATCGCCCTGGCCGACGGCTCCCGACTGGCCACCTGCCGGATGTACGACGACTGGCCGCAACTGCGCGACGGGTACTCGAAGTCGCTCTGGGCGTCGTTCGGGCACCCGGGCGCGGCGGCAGCCGTGGTGGCGGCGCTACTGCTGCTCTACACCGCCCCACCGCTGATCGCGCTGACGGGTGCGGCGGTCGGCGCACCGGGGGTGGCCGCCGTGGGCCTGGCCGGCTACCTGCTCGGGGTGGCCGGACGGGTGCTCACCGCCCGCGCGACCGGTGGCCGGTGGTGGCCCGACGCGCTCGCACACCCCGTGTCGGTCGTGGTCCTCGGTTGGCTGACTCTGCGGTCGTACCATCTGCGAAAGCGACGCCGCCTGACCTGGCGGGGCCGCCCGGTCAGCTAGGGAGGACGCGGCATGGCGCGGATCGTGGTCGTCGGCGCCGGGGTGGGTGGCCTCGCCACCGCCGCCCGGCTGGCCGCTACCGGGCACCAGGTGACCGTCTTCGAGCGGGCCGACACGGTCGGCGGCAAGCTCGGCCGGTACGCGCACGAAACCCCGGCCGGGTCGTTCCACTTCGACACCGGGCCGAGCCTGCTCACCCTGCCCGAGGTCTTCCACGACCTGTTCGAGGCGACCGGGGCGAAGCTCGACGAATATCTGGACCTGGTCCCGCTGGACCCGATCGTCCGGCACGTCTTCGCCGACGGTGGCCCGGCCCTGGACTCGTGCGCCGACCCGGTGGAGTTCACGGCCCGGATCGGGGCCGCGTTCGGTGACCGGGCGGCAGCCGACTGGCAGCGGCTGTGGCGCCGGGCGGCGCGGGTGTGGCAGGCCTCCTCGCGGGACATCCTGCGCCGTACCGTCGACTCTCCCCGCGACCTCGCGTCGCTGGCCTGGCGCGTCGGTGACCTGGCCGCCATCGCCCCGGGCCGCAGTCTGCGTGGCCTGGGCCGCCGGCACCTGTCCGACCCACGGCTGCGGATGATGCTGGACCGGTACGCCACCTACACCGGCGCCGACCCACGTCGGGCACCTGCGGCGCTGGTCGCGGTCCCCTACGCCGAGCTGGCCTTCGGCGGCTGGTACCTGCGCGGCGGGCTGGGCACGCTCGCCGACGCGCTGCTGACCCGCTGCCTGGACCTCGGCGTGGTCGTGCAGACCGACGCCACTGTCACCCGGATCGACGCCACCGGCGGCCGGGTGCACGGGGTACGCCTCGCCGGCGTCACCGCCCCGGTGCCCGCCGACGTGGTGGTGGCCAACGTGGACGCGCTCACCGTCTACCGTGACCTGCTGCCGCACCCGCGTCGGCTGGCCGGGCTGACCGACCGCAGCCTCGCCGGCTTCGTGCTACTGCTCGGCGTCTCCGGCAGCACCGGGCTGGCCCACCACAACGTCTTCTTCCCGGACGACTACGACGCCGAGTTCGACGCGGTCTTCGGTGACCCCGGGCGCGGCGTACGGGCCCGGCCGGCGGCCGACCCGGCGGTGTTCGTCACCGTGGCCGACGACCCGATGGCCCGCCCAGCCGGACACGAGGCGTGGTTCGTGCTGGTCAACGCCGCTCGGCAGGGCACCGCGGCGGGCGCGGTCGACTGGCGACGCCCGGGGCTGGCCGACGCGTACGCCGACCGGATCCTGGACGTGCTGGCGCAGCGCGGGGTGGACGTGCGCGACCGGCTGCTGTTCCGCGAGATCCGCACCCCCGCCGACCTGGACGTGGCGACCGGCGCGCCAGGCGGCTCGATCTACGGCACCGCCGGTGGGCTGCTCCGCCCCGCGAACCGGGGCCCGGCGAACGGGCTGTGGCTGGTGGGCGGCTCCACCCACCCGGGCGGCGGGTTGCCGATGGTGACCCTGTCCGCGCAGATCGTCGCCGACGAGATCGGTCCCGCCTGGTAGACCCGGCCTGCTCCAGCCGGTGTCTGTCTCGGCCGGCGCCTTTCAGCGGCGCCTGTTCGGCCGGCGCCATTCAGCGGCGCCTGTTCGGTCGGCGTCGGGTTGGCCCGCTCAGTCGGCGTCGAGCAGTGCGCGGCGGATGCTGGAGAGCAGTTGCCCCAGGCCGAAACCGGCCAGCAGCACCCAGACCGCGGTCGCCATGGTGATGGTGCCGGCGGCCAGGTCCGGCTCGATCAGCCCGGCCAGCCCGGCGACCAGCAAGCCGGCCAGCGCCACCGAGACCCGGGTGGGGCGTTCGCCCACGGTCACCGCGCCGATCTCCCGCATGCCGGCGGCGACCGCCCGCGCCCGGACGTACTCGTGCAACCAGGACAGCGCGCCACCCGCGACGACCAGCCCGCCCGGCGCGCCCACCAGCCAGAACGCCAGCAGCCACGCCACCTCACCGAGCCGGTCGGCGACCGAGTCGTAGACGTAGCCGAGCCGTGTGGTGCGGCCAGTGGCGACCGCCACCGCACCGTCCACGCTGTCCGCCACGGCGGCGAGCAGCACGAACAGCGCGCCGAGGAACGGCCCGTCCCCCGGCCGGCCCACCAGCAACGGTACGCAGAAGCAGAGCAGCACCCCGGCCACTGTGACCGCGGTGGGGCTGACCCGCAGCCGACCCAGCACATATCCGACGTGGTACGCGAATCGCAGCCAGGCGCGCACCACCGGCGCCGCGACCCGAGGGTCGAAACCGCCGTGCAGCCGCGCCCACGCCGTGGCGTACTGATCCCAGTTCAGCTGTGTGCCCACCACGGATCAACCGTCGTGCCGGGCAACAGGTGTCGCAGGCGCAGCGTTCACACGCGGGCGCCGGCCTTCAGGTTCTGCCAGACCTCGCGGGTCGCGGTGGACCGGTTGAGGGTGATGAAGTGGATTCCGGGCACGCCCTCGTCCAGCAGCCGGCGGCACATCTCGCTGGCCTGCTCGATGCCGAGCCGGCGGACGGCGTCCGGGTCGTCGGCGACGCGTTCGAAGCGGGCCGCCAACGCCGGTGGGAACGGCGCACCGGACAGCTGCACGGACCGCTCGATGGTGCTGAACTGGGTCACCGGCATCACGCCGGCCAGGATCGGGGTGTCACAGCCGGCAGCGGCCACCCGGTCACGTAGCCGCAGGTAGTCGTCGGCGTCGAAGAACATCTGGGTGACCGCGAACTCCGCGCCGGCCCGACACTTGCGGACGAACTGGGCGGTGTCGCTGGCCACGTCGGGCGAGCGGGGGTGCTTGTACGGGAAGGCGGCCACGCCGACGCTGAAGTCGCCGGCGTCGCGCACCAGCCGGACCAGGTCCTCGGCGTAGTCCACGCCCTCGGGGTGGCGGATCCACTCACCGCCCGGGTTGCCCGGGGGGTCGCCGCGAACGGCCAGCACGTTGCGCACCCCCACCCCGGCGAGCCGACCGACCACGTGCCGCAGCTCGGCGACGGAGTGGTTGACCGCGGTGAGGTGGGCCATCGGCAGCAGGGTGGTCTCGGTGGCGATCCGCTCGGTCACCGCCACTGTGGTGTCCCGGGTCGAGCCGCCGGCGCCGTACGTGATCGACACGAACGACGGGCGCAGCGACTCCAACTCGCGGATGGCCTGCCAGAGGAGCTGCTCCCCCGCCTCGGTCTTGGGCGGGAAGAACTCGAACGAGAAGGTCGGCTGGTGCTCACGGATGAGCTCCCCGATCGCCGGCTGCGGATTGGGGAGTGTCGAGGGAAGACCGAGCGCCACGACCCGACTCTAGCGGTCGATGGCACCAGGACCCAGGCCCTTCCCACCCAGCGGCCGGTGCCGCCCGCTCCGGTGGGCGGCACCGGCCGGTCTACCGCGAGCCGGTGGGCGGTGTCGCACCGCGCCCGCCGTGAGCCGGTGGGCGGTGTCGCACCGTCAGCCGGTGGGCGGTGTAGCGCCGCGTCGCGCCGTGAGCCGGTGGGCGGTGTAGCGCCGTGAGCCGGTGGGCGGTGTCGCACCGCGTGCACGGACCCGACGGGCGGAAAGGCGTCGTACCTCCGAGGTAGGAAGGGACGGTGCGGGAGGGGCGGCGGGGGTGGCCCGGGTCCCGCGCGGGGGTCAGCAACCGAGCGGTGACGCCGGTCCCGTCCGGTCGGGCGGGCGGGTCGTCACCGCACCGACGCCCGCAGGAGGACCCATGATCCCGCCCGCATCGCCGCGCCCCGGGCAGCTCGGGCCGCTGCTGGCCCGGTGCCGACTGGCCCGTGGCTGGAGCCAGCAGCGAGCCGCCGCCGAGTTGTGTGCCGCCGCCGGGGTGCCGACGCTGAGTCGGCACGAGGTTTCCCGGTGGGAACGACAGCGTCGCGTGCCGGGCGGGTTCTGGCTCGGCTGGCTCGCCGTCGTCCTGGACGTGCCGCTGGTGGTGCTCGCCGAGGCCGCCGCGGCCACCCGTCGGGCCGGCTCGACGCGGGCCACCGGGCCGGGCCGCGCCGCGGCGGCCGGGGCACGACCGGCCGGGCGGACGGGCCCCGGCCGCACCGCCGGGACAACGCGTGGCGGTGGAGCACGAGCACGGACGACCGGCTAGCGTCGGTGCGTGACCCACGCTGCTCCCGTGTCCCCCGTCGACCGCGCTGGCCTGCGGCAGCGGGTCGACAAGGCTCTCACCGAGTTCCTGGCCGGCCAACGGGTCCGGCTCGCCGCCGTGGACGACGCGCTGGGTCCGGTGGCCGAGGCGATCGAGGCGTTCGTGCTCGGCGGCGGCAAGCGGCTGCGTCCCGCATTCGCGTACTGGGGGTTCCGGGGGGCCGGCGGGCTGGACGCCGACCAGGTGGTGACCGCCCTGGCCGCGCTGGAGTTCGTCCAGGCCAGCGCCCTGATCCACGACGACCTGATGGACCGTTCCGACACCCGTCGCGGCGAGCCCGCCGTACACCGACGGTTCGCCACCCGGCACCGGGAGGCCGGCTGGGGCGGCGACCCGGACGGTTTCGGCGACGCCGCGGCCATCCTGCTCGGTGACCTGTGCCTGGTCTGGTCCGACGAACTGCTGCACTCCGCCGGCCTGGACCTGTGGTCGTTGGCCCGGGCCCGGCCGGTCTTCGACGAGATGCGCACCGAGGTCACCGTCGGGCAGTACCTCGACGTGCTGACGCAGGCCACCGGGGACACCTCGGTGGAACGGGCCAGCAAGGTCGCCCGGTACAAGTCCGCGAAGTACACCGTCGAGCGTCCGATGCTGCTCGGCGCCGCGCTGGCCGACGCGCCGGAGGAGGTACGAACGGCCTACTCCGCGTACGGGCTGCCGCTGGGCGAGGCGTTCCAGCTCCGCGACGACGTGCTGGGGGTCTTCGGCGACCCGGCGCTGACCGGCAAACCGGCCGGGGACGACCTGCGCGAGGGCAAGCGCACCTATCTGGTGGCGGCGGCCGTGGAGGCCACCGACGACGCGGGCCGCGAGCTGCTGCTCGGCCGGCTCGGCGACCCGGAGTTGGACGAGCAGGGGGTGGCCCGGCTCCGCGAGGTGATCTCGGGGAGCGGGGCGCTGGCCCGTACCGAACAGCGGATCGTCACACTCACCGACGCCGCCCTGGCCGCCCTGACCGCCGTCGACCTCGACACCGAGGCCCGCCAGGCCCTGGTCGACCTGGCCATAGCCGCAACCCGCCGATCCGACTAACCCCCACCCCACCCCCAGGCCTCCCTCACCGCCAGGGTTGATCATGAGGTTAGCGACCTTCGCCTCGGCGTGTCGCGCCGCTAACCTCATGATCAACGCGGGGAAGCGGGGGTCCGGGGGCGGGACAGGGGTTAGTTAGAAGCCTTGGGCTTGGGCCCGGCGTTTTACCTCGCGGGCCTGGTCGCCGGAGAGGGCGGCGGCTGGGGTGGCGCCGGGCAGGGTGTCGTCCGGCTCGTAGAGCCAGCGCAGGACCGCCTCGTCGTCGTAGCCGTTGTCGGCGAGCAGATTGAGCACGCCGGGTAGGTGCTTGAGCACGGTCTGGTTGGCAACCAGATCCGCTGGGATCCGGCGGACGCCGTCGCGGCGGACCGCCAACAGCTCCCGGTCACGGATCATCTGGTGCACCTTGCTGATCGACACGTCGAGGCGTTCGGCGACGTCGGGCAGGGTCAACCAGCCGGCCGGGTCGGTGGGGCCGGCGAGCTCCAGGCCGGGCGCGGCCTGGTCGGGTACGGGTTCGGTCACCCGACCACCCTGCCACGCCGCCGCCGCGACGAGCCAGCGGCACCCCGGGCGACCCATCGGCGCCCACTCTGTTGATCGCCGCTGACCAGCGAATAAGGGGCGGAGAGCGCGGCGGGACGGACCGGTTCGGCGGACGGCTGTAGCATCCTGTTCATCCTTCACCCCCTGGACACATAGACTGCCTGCCGATGGACACTCAGGTCGCCGACACGTTGCTGGGCTCGCTGATCGACGGGCGCTACCGCATTCGCGGTCGCGTGGCCCGTGGTGGCATGGCGACCGTGTACACCGCCACCGACGAACGCCTCGAGCGCACCGTCGCTGTCAAGATCATTCACCCGACCCAGGCGAGCGAGGCACGGGCCCGGATCGCCAACTTCGTGGCCCGGTTCACCGACGAGGCGAAGACCATCGCCCGGCTGACCCACCCGAACGTGGTGGCGGTCTACGACCAGGGCACACACGCCGGCCTGCCGTACCTGGTGATGGAGTACGTCCGGGGCCGCACACTGCGTGACGTGCTGGCCGAGCGACGCCGGCTCAACCCGGACGAGACGCTGGCCATCGCCGAGCAGATGCTCGCCGCGATCGCCGCCGCGCACCGGGCCGGTCTCGTGCACCGCGACGTCAAACCGGAGAACGTGCTGGTCGCGGAGGCGCCTACCGGTGGCGTCGCCAACCTGGTCGACAGCGTCGTGAAGGTGGCCGACTTCGGGCTGGCCCGGGCGGTCGAGGCGAGCGCCGACGAGGAGCAGGGCAACCAGCTGATGGCCACCGTGGCGTACGTCGCCCCGGAGCTGGTCACCGAGGGCCGCGCCGATCCGCGCACCGACGTCTACTCGGCCGGCATCGTGCTGTTCGAGATGCTCACCGGCCGGGTGCCGTACGACGGGGACCGCCCGGTGGACGTCGCCTGGCAGCACGTCGACCGGGACGTGCCGGCGCCCTCGACGCTGGTGCCGGGCCTGCCGTCGGTCCTCGACGACCTGGTGCAGCGGGCCACCCGGCGTGATCCGGGCGCGCGGCCGGCGGACGCCGGCGCGTTGTTGGCCGAGGTGCAGGTGGCCCGGGATCGTCTGGGCGACGCCAACAGCCACACCGCCGTACTCCGCCCGGTCAGCGACGAACCGTCGCTCTCCCAGCCGACCATGATGGTCGCGACGGTCCAGCCGCCGAACCGCCCGTCGTGGGCACGACTGCCCGAGGGGGCCAGCAGCCAGGGTCCGGGGCGACGTCGGGCCGCCCCGGAGCCGGCGGAGGGCCTGGGCGCCCGGCTCGCCGCGCTGCGCAGCACGGCGCTGAGCAACCCCCGTGGCCGGCTGGCCGTCGCGGCCGTGGTGGTGACGCTGGGCCTGGTGGCCGCCATCGGGGGTTGGTGGTTCGGCGTCGGTCGCTACACGGACGCTCCGCAGCTGGTGAGCCTGAGCAAGGCCGAGGCGCAGGCGCGGGCCGACCGCTCCGGGCTTCTCCTCAAGTACGCTGAGCCGCGCTTCGACGAGAAGGCCCCGAAGGACAGCGTGCTGGAGCAGAGCCCGGCGTCCGCTGCCAAGATCGTCAAGGGTGGCACGGTCACCCTGACCCTCTCCCTCGGCCCGGAGCGTTTCCCCGTACCGGATGTGATCGGCAAGGAGTTCGAGCTCGCCGAGGCGGACCTGACAAACGTGAAGCTGGTGGTGGCCAAGGGCACCGCCCGTTACGACGACAGCCTGCCGGCCGGGGTCGTGGTGGACAGCTCCCCCAAGGTGGGCACCGAGGTCAAACCCGGTGCGAAGGTCACCCTCATCCTGAGCCGGGGCCGGGCGCCGGTGACGGTGCCGAACCTGGTCGGCAAGAGCCTGACCGACGCCCGGACTGCCCTGGCCCAGCTCAACCTGGTGCTGAAGGAGACCTACAAGGACTCCGACAAGCCGAGGGACGAGATCCTCGGCCAGAGCCCGGCCGATGGCGCCGGCGTGGAGAAGGGCACCGAGGTCAAGCTGGACGTCAGCAAGGGGCCACCGCTGGTCGCCATGCCGCGGGTGATCGACCTGCCCTGCCAGCAGGCCAAGCAGGCGTTGGAGGGCCAGGGCTTCCCGGTGACGATGGCGATCAACCCGAACGCCGTGGTCCGGATCCAGATCCCGGGCGAGAATTCGCAGGTGGCGCCCGGCACCCCGGTCACCCTGACGTGCTTCTGATGCCGACGATCTCCGCGCGGCCGGTGGGCACGCACACTCCGACCTCGGGTGGGCTGGCGAAGGCTGCCCTGCCGTACGCCGACGCGACCGGTGCGCAGGTGGTGCAGGTCTACGTCTCCAACTCTCGAGGCTGGGCACTGCCCACCGGCGACCCGGTGCAGGACGCGCTGTTCCGCGACGGTTGCGCCGAGCGGGGCATTCCCGCGTTCATCCACGCCGCGCTGCTGGTCAACCTGGGCTCACCCACCCCGGCCACTGTCGAGAAATCGGCCGAGACGCTGGCGCACGCGCTGCGCCGGGGCGTGGCGATCGGCGCGCGCGGGGTGGTGTTCCACGCGGGCAGTTCGGTGGACGAGGGGCACGCCGAAGCGGCGATGCGACAGGTCCGCGAGGTGTTGCTGCCGCTGCTCGACTGGGCTGCCGACGCCGGCGGGCCGATGTTGCTGGTCGAGCCGAGCGCCGGCGGTGGCCGGTCACTGGCCTCCCGGGTGGAGCAGCTCGGGCCCTACCTGGACGCGGTGGACGGGCACCCCATGCTCGGGGTCTGCTTCGACACCTGCCACGCCTGGGCGGCCGGCCACGACCTGGCGGCCGAGGGCGGCATGACGGCGACCCTGGACACCCTGGTGGCCACCGTCGGTGCGGACCGGCTGCGGCTGGTTCACGCCAACGACTCGAAGGATCTGTGCGGCTCCACCCGGGATCGGCACGAGAACATCGGCAAGGGCAGCATCGGCGAGCCCGCCTTCGCCGAGCTGATGGCCCACCCGGCGACCGCCGGCGTCCCGATCGTCGTGGAAACCCCCAGCGAGAAGCACGTGGGCCACGCCGCCGACATCACCACCCTCACCCGCCTGTCCCACCCCTGACCCCAACCTTGTTGATCAGGAGGTTTGCGTCACCCGGCGACCGGAATCTGACGCGAACCTCTTGATCATCGGGGTGAACCGGGGGTGGGAGGTGGGGTTTTAGGATGCGGCGAGGATTCGGGGTAGGGCTGCCAGGGCGCGGTCGATGTCCGCGTCGCTGACGCCCAGGTGGGTGACCAGGCGGGCGGTACGGGGGCCGAGCACCGAGATCAGTACGCCCTCGGCCCGCGCCGCGGCGGCCAGGGCCCGGGCGTCCAGGGTGTGCTTGGTGAGATCCAGCGCGACCAGATTCGTACGGACCGTGGTGGCCAGCACACCGAACGGCGCGACCGCCTCGGCGAGCCGGGCCGCCTTCGCGTGGTCGTCGGCCAGCCGGTCGATGTGCTGCGCGAGCGCGTACCGACCGGCGGCGGCGAGAATGCCGGCCTGGCGCATGCCACCGCCCATCCGCTTGCGGATCAGCCGGGCACGTCCGATCTTCTCCGCGCTGCCCACCACCAGCGAACCAACCGGCGCGCCGAGACCCTTGGAGAGGCACACCGACAGCGTGTCGAAGAGCCGGCCGTACTCGATCAGCGGCACCCGGTCGGCGACGTGCGCGTGCCAGATCCGGGCGCCGTCGCAGTGCAGCGCGACACCCGCCTCGTCGGCGACCCCGCGCAGATCCCGCAGGGTCGCCAGCGGAATCACCCCGCCACCGCCGCGGTTGTGGGTCTGCTCGACGGCGATCGCGCGGGTGGGGACGGCGAAGTAGCCGTCCGGCCGGATCATCCCGGCCACCACCTCCGGGTCGATGTCCGCGCCCACTGCGGGCCAGGTCCGCGAGGAAATTCCGCCGTACGCGGCCGCGGCGCCGATCTCGTACGTGACCACGTGCGCGTCGGCGTCGCAGAGCAACTCGTCGCCGGGCGACACCAGCAGTTGCAGGGCGATCTGGTTCGCCATCGACCCACTCGGGGCGAACAGCGCCGCCTCGTGCCCGAACAACGCGGCGACCTCGGCCTCCAGCGCGTTGACGCTCGGGTCCTCGCCGTAGACGTCGTCACCGACCTCGGCGGCGGCCATCGCCTCCCGCATCCCGGCGGTGGGGCGGGTCACCGTGTCGGACCGCAGGTCCACGAACAGATCAGGCACTGTCATCCTCTCGGCTGGCGACTGCGGGGCTCGCGAGCGCCGATCACGGGGCGCGCAAGCTCAGCCACGCAGCATCTCCGCTACGAGGAACGCCAACTCCAACGACTGCTGGGTGTTCAGTCGCGGGTCGCAGGCGGTCTCGTACCGGTCGGGCAGGTCGAGGTCCTCGATCCCCTGGGCGCCGCCGAGGCACTCGGTGACGTCCTCGCCGGTCAACTCGACGTGCAGGCCACCGGGGTGGGTGTCCAGCCCCCGGTGCACCTCGAAGTAGCCGAGCACCTCGTCGACGATGCGGTCGAAGTGCCGGGTCTTGTAGCCGTTGGACGACTCGTGCGTGTTGCCGTGCATCGGGTCGCACTGCCAGACCACCTTGGCCCCGGCGGCGGTGACCTTGGCGACGATCGGCGGCAGCGCGTCGCGTACCCGGTGGTTGCCCATCCGGCTGATCAGGGTGAGCCGGCCGGGGATGTTGTCCGGGTTGAGCTTCTCGCACAACTCGATCGCCTCGTCCGGGGAGGTGGTCGGGCCGAGCTTGACCCCGATCGGGTTGGCGATCCGGGAGATGAAGTCGATGTGCGCCCCGCTGATCTGCCGGGTGCGCTCGCCGATCCAGAGGAAGTGCCCGGAGAGCCCGTACGCCCGACGGTCGGAGACCCGGGTGAGCGCCCGGTCGTACTCCAGGGCGAGGGCCTCGTGGGAGCAGTAGAGCGTGACGGTGCGCAGCGCCTCGTCGTCGGTCATGCCGCAGGCCCGGATGAAGGCCAGCGCCCGGTCGATCTCTCGCGCGATCGCCTCGTAACGCTCTCCCGCCGGGGAGTTCTTCACGAAGCCCTTGTTCCAGTCGTGCACGGCGTGCAGGTCGGCGAGCCCGCCGGCGAGGTACGCCCGGAGCATGTTCATCGCGGCCGCCGAGTTGGCGTACGCGCGGATCATGCGCTGCGGGTCGGCGACCCGGGCGGCCGGGTCGGTCTCCAGCGAGTTGATCATGTCGCCGCGGTACGCGGGCAGGCCGCGGGCGTCGGTCGGCAGCGAGCGGGGCTTCGTGTACTGCCCGGCGACCCGGGCGACCTTGACCACCGGCAGCGACGCGCCGTAGGTGAGCACGATCGCCATCTGGAGCAGGGTGCGGGCATTGGCCAGCAGGTGACTCTCGGTGTTGTCCACGAACGTCTCGGCGCAGTCACCGCCCTGCAACAGGAACGCCTTGCCCTCGCAGACCAGGGCGAGCTTCTGCCGGAGCTGGTCCACCTCATAGGGCGCGACGACCGACGGCACGGTGTCGAGGACCTTGCAGACCGCTGCCACTGCCGCCGGGTCGGACCACGGCGGGACCTGCTCGCGGGGCAGCTCCCGCCAACGGTCCAGACCGAGCGCGGCGTCCTCGGCGGAGTCGACGGTCGGTCGGCTGGTCTGTAGGCCCGGGCTGCCCACCGCGGGATGGCTCAGCTGATGCCACTCATGGCGCATGACAGAAAGCGTACGGCGACGGTCGGGGTGGCCGGGCGGCGAGGGGGACGGTTCCGGCAGATGGGAGATCAAACCCCCGGGCTCGGCCCAGGAATCGGTGGGGGCGCCCCCTCAGGACGCGGCGGGGGCGACGACGGAGTGTCCGACCTGCCCGGCGCTTCCCCGGCGATGCACCAGTCGCTTCCGTCCCGGGTGACGGTGAAGACCAGCGGCCGGATGACGGTGCGCTTGCCGACAGCGACCGAGACCGAGACGCGGACCTCCTGCCCGAGCGGACCGGACCGGACGTCGGTGATGGCCGCCTCCGGCACCTGGAAGTGGTCGGCGAAGTCACCGTTGGGGCCGGTGGCACCCAGGTCGAAGCCGTCGTGCAGCAGAGCGCAGAGCTGGCTGCGGCCGGCGGCGACGTCCTTGGCGGCCATCGCGTCGAGGTACGCCTGCACGCGCTCACGGGAGCGGGTGGCGGCCTCCTCGGCGGGGGCTCGGGCCGGCTTGGTGGCGGACTTCTCCTCGTCCTCGCCGCCGATTCCGCAGCCGACCAGGGCAACCGGCAGCAGCACCAGCCCGGCGGCGGTCGCCGCCAGCCTGCGGTGGGTCGGGCGCATGATCACCTCCGTCGGCGGTGAGATCGAGACGTGCCGAGCCGCGAGTCTGCCACATCCAACTGACCGAGCCCAACGGCGGCGGCCCGGTCGACGCTGGGCGTCGACCGGGCCGCTGTGTCACGGGCGGGAAGGGACGGTGCGGGCCCCTTCCCGCCGTGTGGGTGGTGCGTCGGCCCTCGGCTCAGCCGAGACCGCCCTTGATGGCGCCGATGAGCTCGCCGTTGCTCGTGTCACCGGAGAGCTCCCAGAAGAACGCGCCACCGAGGCCCTGATTGTTCGCGTACGTCATCTTGCCGTTGATGGTCGACGGGGTGTCGTAGCTCCACCAGTTGCTGCCGCACTTGGCGTACGCGGTGCCGGCGATCGTGCCGGTGGCCGGGCAGGTGTTCTTGAGGACCTTGTAGTCCTCGATGCCGGCCTCGTAGGTGCCCGGCGCCGCGCCGGTGGCGCTGCCACCCGGAGTGGCCTGGGTGACACCGGTCCAGCCCCGACCGTAGAAGCCGATGCCGAGTAGCAGCTTGTTGGCCGGGACGCCCTTGCTCTTGAGCTTCTGGATCGCCGCGTCGGAGTTGAAGCCCTGCTGCGGGATGCCGGTGTACGAGGTGAGCGGTGAGTGCGGTGCCGTCGGACCCTGGGCGGCGAAGGCGCCGAAGTAGTCGTAGGTCATCGGCATCAGCCAGTTGAGGTTGCCGATGGCACCGGCGTAGTCGGTGGCGTCGATCTTGCCGCCGTTGCTGCCGTCCGCGGTGATGGCGGCGGTGACCAGGGCACTGGACCCGAACTTCGACCGCAACGCGCTGATCACGTTCTTGAACGCGTTCGGGCCACTGCTGTCACAGCTCAGACCGCAGGCGTTGGGGTACTCCCAGTCGACGTCGATGCCGTCGAAGACGTCCGCCCAGCGCGGGTCCTCGACCAGGTTGTGGCAGCTCTCGGCGAACGCGGCCGGGTTCTGCGCGGCCTGGGTGAAGCCGCCGGACCAGGTCCAGCCACCGAACGACCAGATCACCTTGAGGTGCGGGTTCAGCTGCTTGAGCTTGCGCAGCTGGTTGAAGCTGCCGCGCAGCGGTTGGTCCCACGTGTCGGCGACGCCGTCCACGCTCTCCGCCGCGGTGTACGCCTTCTCGTAGTCGGCGTAGCTGTCACCGATGGCGCAACGACCGCCGGTGGTGTTGCCGAAGGCGTACAGGATGTGGGTCAGCTTGGCGGCCGACCCGCTGGTCTGGATGTTCTTGACGTGGTAGTTGCGCCCGTAGACGCCCCACTCGGCGAAGTAGCCGACGATCTTCTTGCCACCCGGGTTCGGCGGGTTGGTGGTCGGCGGTGGCGTGGTGGGCGGAGGGGTGGTGGGCGGCGTCGTCGTCGGTGGGGTGGTGGTCGGCGGAGTCGTGGTCGGCGGGGTCGTCCCGCCGCCGCACGCGGCACCGTTGATGGTGCAGTTCAGCGGCGCCTTGTAGGCGCCGCTGCCGTTGTAGCCCCAGCTGAACGAGGCGCCGGGGGCGATGCCGCCGGCCCAGCTCTTCTTGACCGCGACGTAGTGGTTGCCGCTGCTGGTGACGTCGGCGTCCCACGCGCTGCTGATGGTGGTGCCCGACGGCAGGTCGAACTCGATGCGCCAGGTGGTGACCGTGGCGCTGGAACCGTTGGTGACGGTCACCCTCGTCTCGTGACCGGTCCCCCAGTCCTGGGCCTTGGTGAAGGTGGTGGTGACCGTGCCGGCGCCGAACGCGGTGGTCACCGGCACCGCTGCGACGGTCACGGCGACCACGGCACCGGCCCAGAGGGCCCGGCGGAGCGATCTTTTCATGAGGCGTCTCCCGAACTGTTAGGAAACTTTCCAAAAGAGATGGTGAGACGGTACTCACGGCGTCATCAGTTCGTCAAGATGTGCATGTTTCGATTTCTCCTGGTGCACGGAGTGCATACGCTGCGCCCACCCCGGGTGGACGCCCGGCCGGCGCGTAGCCTCGGCCCATGACCGTCTTCGACATCCCGATCGACGCCCTCAACGGCGGCCCCGCCGACCTGGCCCGCTACCGCGGCAAGGCGTTGCTGGTCGTCAACGTGGCCTCGCGCTGTGGCCTCACCCCGCAGTACGCCGGCCTCCAGACGCTCGCCGACTCCTACGCCGACCGGGGCCTGGTGGTGCTCGGGGTGCCGTGCAACCAGTTCGCCGGGCAGGAGCCGGGCAGCGCCGCCGAGATCAGCGACTTCTGCCAGGTCAACTACGGGGTCACCTTCCCGCTGACCGAGAAGGTCGACGTCAACGGCCCCGACCGGCACCCGCTCTACGCCGCGCTCGTGGGCACCCCGGACGCCGACGGGCACACCGGAGACGTGCGCTGGAACTTCGAGAAGTTCCTGGTGGCCCCGGACGGCTCGGTCGCCGCCCGCTTCGCCCCCACGGTCGAGCCCGACTCCGACGACCTGCGCGCAGCCGTCGAGAAGGCCCTCCCCACCTCCTGACGCCCCTGGGGCGCTCCACGGCACCGCCTTGATCACCCTCGAGCATGGATGTAGCGGCCTCCCGACTTTCGGATGCCACTACATCCCGGATCGAGCGTGATCTTGCCGGGCCGGTGCCGCGGGACGACAGTCGCTCCGCCGTCGACCGCCCGCCCGAATCGCTCGTCACCGGAGAGTGGCACGTCCCCGGAGAGCCGGTCGGCGACCAGCGTGAGCAGTACGTTGTGCAGGGCGGGCTCGCGGCGCAACCAGGCACCCGCCGCGACGGCGAGGGTCGCGAGCGGCCTGCGCAGCTACCCGGCAGCGGGCAATCGAAATAACCCACCAGTCTGGTCGGGAATGCGTCGTGGGTGAACGAGGTTGGGAACGGGCATGACAACTGTAGGACTGATCGGCAGTGGCAACATCGGCGGCACCGTGGCCCGGCTGGCCGTCGACGCCGGCTACGACGTGGTGCTGAGCAACTCGCGGGGCCCGGAGACCCTCACCGACCTGGTCGAGACCCTGGGCGCGCACGCCAGCGCCGGCACCACGCAGGACGCGGCGCGGGTCGGAGACCTGGTGGTGGTCAGTGTGCCGCTGAAGGCGTACCGCGCGGTGCCCGTGGAACCGCTGGCCGGCAAGGTCGTCATCGACACCAACAACTACTACCCGCAGCGCGACGGCACCTTTCCCGAGCTGGACTCGGGCGAGACCACCAGCAGCGAGCTGCTCCAACGGCACCTGCCGGACTCGCGCGTGGTCAAGGTCTTCAACAACATCTACTTCAAGGGCCTGGCCGCGCTCCCCCGGCCGTCCGCCGCCGCCGACCGCAGCGCCCTCGCGATCGCCGGTGACGACGCCGCCGCGAAGGCCGAGGTGACCGCCTTCCTGGACCGGACCGGCTACGACGCGGTGGACGTCGGCCCGCTGGCCGAGGGGTGGCGCTACCAGCCGGACACCCCGGCGTACGGCACGATCTACTCCGCCAGCCCGACCGACTGGGAGCACCCGGCCCCGGGCGAAGCCGCCAAGCTGCGCGCCGCCCTGGCCGCCGCCACCCGCTGAGCAAGGTCCGCCGCCGCCCCGCCCGCGATCGCCCACCGGGTGGTCGTGCGGAGGGCGGCGGCGAGCCGCCTAACGGTCAGCTTCCCGCCCACCATCCAGGTACGCCCCCAACACGGACACCGTGACTGAAGCCGCCACCGCCGATACGACCATCGACGCGGAGCGAACCTCGAGGCTCACCCCGTTTGCGGGTCGAATCTCCATATCGGCGATCACTTCGGTGGAGATGCCGACCAGTCGTAGCTCACTGACACCGCCGAAGAGAAGTTCGACCTGAACCATGTTGAATCCGGCGCGAAGCCATTTGGCTGGCGGGTTGGCCGGGTACGCGGGCAGGTCCAGTCTGAACCGAACAGTCGGTCCCTCGCGCTCGACGACCAACTCGTGCAGGCTGACCCCACTGAGCGACGGAGGCCCCTCCGGAAAAATCTCCTGGAGGCCCTTCGGATTCGTGACCAGGTCGATCCAGCTCATATCGCCCCGAGACCTAGGCGCGTGAACCCGTACAACGTCGTCCGCTCCATTCGATGGCCCACTCGGAGAGACGGAAAAGAGTGGCCAACTCCTCCTGGTCCCGCACCCAGTGGTCTCCGCCGTCTGACGGATCCTCGAGCTGGTCGACCAGAAAGACGTAGTACCCGCCGGTGATCTCGGCGTCCCGGTGGACGTGGATGACGTAGCCCTCGTTCTCCCCGGCCAACACCCCACCTCCTACCGGGTGGTCGTGCGGAGGGCGGCGGCGAGTTCGTCGTCGTAGCTGGCGATCTGCTGCCCGTCCGAGGCGTACGCGACGAGCCGGCCGTGCGCCATCGTCGCCGACCGGAACGAGAAGGTACGCGTGCCCGGGTAGGCGGCGAGCAGCGGAATGGCCCTGGGTGCGCCACCCGGGGCGGAGTAGTACTCCAGGCGGGTCACCTGCGGGGAGACCACGCCGTTGACCCGGACCTTGGTCTTCTCCGCGCGGGTGCCGAAGGTGACCGGCACGTCGGTGGCGAAGGCGGCGCATTCGGCCGGACCACGGCAGACGAAGAAGTATCGCGGGTTGACCACGTCGTCGAGGCTGTACGCCTTGAAGGTGGGATCGGCCCCGGCCGGCAGCGGCTGCACGGCGAAGAACGCGACCGCCACCGTGGCGGTGACGCCCACCCGCAGCCAGGCACGGCCGGCGGCCGGTCGTCTGCTCGTGCGCTGGGCGGCGACAGCGACACCGCCGAAGCCGACGAGGCACAGGAGGCACACCCCGACGGCGCGGGCGTTCTCGAAGAGGAACTGCACCCCCGGCCGCGTCGAGATCGGGCTGAGCACCGCGCCCAACGAGACGACCATGGCGGCGAGCAGCGCCGCGCCGGCGGCCCGCTGGGTGAGGCCGGACGCCCCGATCAGGAGCATCGCGGCGAGCACCGGCCACACCTGGTGGTGGGTCCAGGACACCGGGGACGCGGCCACTGTGGCGCAGCCGACGAGCACGGCGGCGTGCCCGGGGAAGCCCTGCCGCGTCAACTGTCGGGCCCGGAGCAGCGCCGCCGCGCAGACCACTGCCACCATGCCGGCCCAGAGCAGGGGCAGCGCCGTCTCGTCGACGCCGACGCGCAGCAACATTCCGTGCAGGGACTGGTTGCCCAACGAGGCCAGATTGCCGATGCGCGAGGTCTGTCGCACGGTCTCGGTCCAGTAGGACCAGCTCTCCCCGGGAAGCACGATCGCGGCGAGCCCCGCGCAGGCCACGAACGTGGCCGCCGAACGGCCGGCGTCGCGGTAGCGCCCGACGGCGAGGAAGTAGACCACGAACAGCAGCGGGGTGAGCTTGATCGCCGCTGCCACCCCGACCAACGTCCCGCGCAGTCGGGGTGGGACGACGCCCAGCCCGTCGAGCAGGGCCATCAGCACGATGAAGATGCTGACCTGCCCGAAGCGTAGATTGCTCTGCACCGGCGCGGAGAGCATCAGCACGGTGGCCGCCAGCGCCACGACGAGCGGGCGCCGGGAACGTCGGGTGGTCAGCGCGACACCGACCGACCCAGCGATGGCGACGACCGCCGCGCACGTCGCCACCAGCCAGATCCCCTGGAGTACGCCCTCGCTGACGGCGGTGATCGGCCACAGCACGAGAGCGGCGAACGGCGGATAGGTGAATGGCCCGCCGTTCTCCGCCACATATCCGTACAGCGGCTTGCCGGCGTGCAGATCGGACAGCGCGCCGTAGTAGATGTGCAGGTCGGAGAGGCGGTCTGGACGGCGCAGAACGAGCACACAGGACACCAGCGCGACGACGACGAAGGCCGCCCACGCCAGCGCCACCCGGCGATCCCGCATCGTCCGAGAATAGGCGACCACGGCGGCCCGCGACGGCCCCGTGGCGGCAGACGCGGGACATCGGCCGGGTCAGGTCGTGGGATCGGGCAACGGCTCGTCGGCGACGCGGGCCACCCGGTGCGCCAGTTCGGCGCGCAGTCGGTGGACGTTCGGCGTGGTGGCGACCAGCGACAGGTGGATCTCCTGCTGGCTCCGCCCGCGGGCCCCGTTCCACCGGCCCACCCGGCCCCGTTCCCAGCGGTTGAGCACCGGCCGGGTCCGATCCCGATCGGCGATGTCGACGACCAGGGTCGGGCTCATCCGGCCCCGCACCTCGGCTCGGGTCAGGTCGGGCCAGTCCACCTGAACCGTCCCACCGCCAGGCAGGGTCAGTTCGAGGAAGTCGCGGGTCAACCGGAGCGGCAGCCCGCTCGTCTCCATACCTTCGATCGGTAGCGACAGTCGACAAAAACATCGCCGTGGCAACTTGCGTCACAGTCCTGTTCACGGGACCCTGTTCTCTGGGTTGCCGCCCGCTCACCGAACGTGCCCCCGGAGGCGACATGCACACGCTCCGTACCGCGCCCCGCCGGCTCCTGGCCGGCTCCGGCGCGCTCCTGCTCGGCACCGCCCTCGCCACCGCCGCCATTCCGATTCCGGCCAACGCCGCGACCGGCGCCGACACCGTCGGATACGTCCGGCTCGCGCACCTCTCCCCGGACACCCCGGCGGTGGACGTCTACCTGGCCGCGCCGGGCGCGGCGAAGCCGCAGGTCTTTCCCGGGGTCGGTTACGGCGTGGTCTCCGACTACCTCGAACTCGCGCCGGGCCGGTACGCGGTGGCCATGCGCGAGGCCGGCGCCCCCGCCACCGACCCCCCGGTGCTGACCACCGAGGTCGCGGTGACCAGCGGCGACGCATTCACGGTGGCCGGTGTCGGCCGGCACGCCGACCTCGGCCTGCGAGTGCTCAACGACGATCTCAGCGCCCCCACCGACGGGCGCGCCAAGGTGCGGGTCGTGCAGGCGTCGGTGCGGACCCCGGTGCTCGACGTGGCCGCCGCCGACGGCCCGATGATCGCCGACGGGGTGCAGTTCGCCACCACGACCGAATACCAGCAGGTCGAGCCGGGCAGTTGGCGGCTGAAGTTGACGGGTGCCGGCGGGCCGAGCACCGAGGCCGAGGTGCGGCTCACCGGCGGCGCGGTCTACTCGCTGCTGGTGCTCGACGCGAAACAGGGCGGGCTCACCGCCGAGCTGCGCCGCGACGCCGAGGGCGGCACCGTCGTCCCGGCCGGCGGGGTGGACACCGGCGCCGGTGGCACCGCCGGGGCCGAGCTCGACGCGTACCCCCTGGTGGCCGGTGGTCTGGCCGCGGCGGCCGGCGCGGTGGCCCTGCTGCTCTGGCGTCGGCGGCGGCGCACCACCTGGTGAGCGCCGGGCCGGACCCGTCGATCCGGCGGCACCGTGACCGCCGGATACCGCTGGCCGCGCTGGTCGCGGCCAGCGCGGCGGTCTGCCTGGCCGTTGGCACCGGGGTCGGGCTGGCCACCACCGGCCCGCCACCGCCGGTGGCGAGCTGGCACCCCGGCTGCGGCGGCGACTGCCCGTCGGTGGCCGCCGCGCCCACGCCACACGGTCCGCCCACGCGGGTACGCGTACCGCGCATCGACGTCGACTCACCGCTCACCGTGCTGGGTCTGGACCGCGCCGGCGCGCTGATTCCGCCGACCGACTTCCACATCGCTGGCTGGTATGGCGGCGGCCCGGCCCCGGGCGACACCGGCCCGGCCGTACTCGCCGGGCATCTGGACTCACGACGCGGCCCGGCGGTCTTCGCCCGGCTCGGCGAGCTACGGCCCGGCGACCTCGTGCAGGTGTGGCGCGGCGGGCAGCGGTTGTCGTTCCGGGTGACAGGGTCACTGCGTACCCGCAAGGACCAGTTTCCGACGGCCGTGGTCTACGGCCCGACACCCGGGGCGGAGCTGCGCCTGGTCACCTGCGGGGGCGACTTCGACCGGCGGCGGGGCCACTACGTCGACAACGTGGTGGTGTTCGCGGTGACCGAGGCCACCGACCCGGTCCTGCCGACGTCCGCGGCGGGCTGAGTCAGAGAGGGCGGCGGCCGGCGAAGCCGCACTCGGCGCGGTGGTACCAGCGCACGTCGGAGTCGCCCTCCAGCCAGCACCACAGCACGGCACGGCCGGCCCGCTCGCCGGGGAAGTCGAGCAGCACCGGGGCGATGCCCTTGACCTGGATGTCGTGCTGGTGCAGCTCGTCGACGACGGCGTGCAGCCGAGCCTCCAGCGCCTTGACCTCGGCCAGCCCGCCGAGCGCGCTCACGCCGTGGTCGGCCAGGTCGGCGCGCAACTCGGCCAGGTCGGCCCGGACCCGGATCAACTCGTCGACGCGCGGTTGCAGGGTGGCCACCAGGTGCCGGGCCTGGGCAAGTGTGAACACCGGGCCAGTATGCGGCACGCACGGCCCCGCGACGCGACCCGATCGCTCAGTCGGCCTGTGCCGCCAGCTCGCGGGCGCGGTCCCGGGCGGCCTCCAGCGCGGCGAGCAGCGCAGCGCGTACGCCGTGCTTCTCCAGCTCACGAATCGCGGAGATGGTGGTGCCGGCCGGTGAGGTGACCGCCTCGCGCAGCTTGACCGGGTGCTCGCCGGAGTCGCGCAGCATCACCGCCGACCCGATCGCGGTCTGCACGATCAGCTCGTGCGCCACCTGGCGGGGCAGCCCGAGCAGGATCCCCGCGTCGATCATGGCCTCGACCAGCAGGTAGAAGTAGGCCGGGCCGGAGCCGGAGAGCGCGGTGACCGCGTCCTGCTGCGACTCGGGCACCCGGATCGTCTGGCCGAGCGGCTTGAACATCTCCTCGGCCAACGTCAGGTGCGCCCCGGTGGCGTGCGCGCCGGCGGAGATCGCGGTCATCGCCTCGTCGACCAGCGCCGGGGTGTTGGTCATCACCCGCACCACCGGGGTGCCGTCGGGCAACCGGCGGCTGAAGAAGCTGGTGGGCAGACCGGCGCAGAGCGAGATGACGAGCTTGTCGGCCGGCACCTTGGGGCCGATCTCGTCGAGGAGCGCGGCGGCGTCCTGCGGCTTCACCGAGACCGCGAGCACCGCCGCCTCGTCCACCGCGGTCAGGTTGTCGACCACCCGTACGCCGTAACGGGCGGTCAGCTCCTCGGCGCGAGCGGGCCGGCGGGCGGTGGCCAGCAGCCGGTCCACCGGCCATCCCGAGCGCAGCAGCCCGGAGAGCATCAGCTCACCGATCTTGCCCGCGCCGATCACCGCGACCGTGTGCACTCCGGCTGACATGTCGGCCCGTACCCCCTCGCATTGGGTCGCGGCGCGGCGGACCCGCAGGCCCGCCGCGCCGCCGACGATCGATCAGCTGCCGAAGAAGACCTCGGCCTCGGCGTACCGCTCCAGCGGCACGGTCTTCAGCTCGCGGGTGGCCTCGGCGAGGGGCACCCGGACGATGTCGGTGCTCTGCATCGCGACCATCTTGCCCCAGTCGCCGTCGTTGACGGCGTCGATGGCCTGCAGGCCGAGGCGGGTGGCGAGCACCCGGTCGAAGGCGGTCGGGGTGCCACCGCGCTGGATGTGGCCCAGCACCACGGTGCGGGCCTCCTTGCCGGTCTTGGCCTCCAGCTGCTCGGCGAGCCACTGGCCGATGCCGCCGAGGCGGACGTGGCCGAACGAGTCGAGCTCCTGGTTGGCGAGGACCATCTGGCCGTCGAGCGGCTGGGCGCCCTCGGCGACCACGACGATCGGGGCGTACTGGTGCTGGAAGCGCTTCTCGACGTAGCCGGCCACCTGGTCGACGTCGAACTGGCGCTCGGGCAGCAGGATCACGTTGGCGCCGCCGGCCAGGCCGGCGTGCAGGGCGATCCAGCCGGCGTGCCGGCCCATCACCTCGACGACCAGGGTGCGGTGGTGGCTCTCCGCGGTGGTGTGCAGCCGGTCGATGGCCTCCATCGCGATGTTGACCGCGGTGTCGAAGCCGAAGGTGTAGTCGGTGGCGCCGAGGTCGTTGTCGATCGTCTTCGGCACGCCGATGACGTGCACGCCCAGCTCGTAGAGCTTGGTGGCCACGCCGAGGGTGTCCTCGCCGCCGATCGCGATCAGCGCGTCCACGCCCTGGGCGGCGAGGTTGTCCTTGATCCGCTCGACGCCGTTCTCGATTTTGAACGGGTTGGTCCGGGACGAGCCGAGGATGGTGCCGCCGCGGGGCAGGATGCCGCGAACGTCGGCGATACCCAGGGGGCGGGACAGACCCTCCAGCGGGCCCTTCCAGCCGTCCCGGAAGCCCACGAACTCGTGACCGTAAGTGGCGACGCCCTTGCGGACCACCGCCCGGATGACCGCGTTGAGACCGGGGCAGTCGCCCCCGCCGGTGAGCACGCCGATACGCATGATCCGCTCATCCTCCTGGAGCATCAGGTAAAGCCCGATATGCCCCAGGATATGTGTCAGGTCAGACCATCGGCGCCGTTGCCGGCCCGGGGCGGGCCGTCACTGCGAACTGTAGTCGGCCCGCCAGTACGACGACAGCGCGCCCCGGGCACCAGCCCCCGGTCAATAGGTCACCTCGTGGTTCTCGCCGGCCTTCGGCGGCCGGCCGGTGACCGCGGCCTTCGCGTAGCCGAGCAGGTTCACCACAGTGCTGTTCGGCGAGTCCCAGTACTCGGCGGAGCTGGCGTGCACCTTGATCAGCGTGAGACCGGAGGTGTCCAGCCCGCCGGGGAACCACGCCTTGAGCAGCGGGTTCCACAGCCGCTCGGCCCGGGCCCGGTCGAACCCCTCGGTGGCGGTGCCGGAGATCGACACCCACGCGTTGTGCTTCTGGTCGGAGAAGGCGACGTTGACCTCCGGGTTCACCCGGATCTGGCGGACCTTGGCCGAGTCGGCGTAGGCGAAGAACCACAACTCGCCGTCGAACTCGGCCTCCTGAAGCCCCATCGGTCGACTCACCTGCCGCCCGTCCAGAGCAGTGGTGGTGAGCATGCAGATCCGCGCGGCCCGGGCCAGGCCGGTGACCCGGGCGCGTGCCTCCGCGGCGTTGCTCGGCTGGTCGCTCATGGCAATCTCCCTCGGCTCGGCTGGTCGAACCGTTGCCCGGGACAGAACCGGTCAAACCTACGGCGGCGCGGCCACCATTCAACGGGCGGTCATCGCCCGCCAGCGGGCCAGATTGTGTCGGGCATCGACCAGCGCGTCGTGCCGGGCCGCGTCCGCGTCCGGCAGGGGCGGCCGGCCCCGGTCGTCCCAGAGCTGCCGCAGCTCCTTGGTGTAGCGGGGAATCTCCCGGGGCAGCGCCGGCATCGCACCCCAGAGCTGGGCGAGCACCACGTGGTCGTACGCGGCGAACCAGGCCCACAGCTCCAGTTGCTCCCCCGGCCGATCCCGGATCGGCTCGACCAGGAAGTCGTACAGGTCGTCGCGGATGCGCTCACGCGAGCGCCAGGCCCGGTCCGCCGGGGAGGGCAGCTTGTCCAGCACGTTGCGTCGGACCCAGGGCACGGCGCGGGTGTCGTCGAACTCGGTGGAGACCGCGTAGAACTCGCGGCCGTACTCGTCGACGACACCGATCGAGACGAGGTCGACGGTCGTGCCGTCCTCGATGAACTCGCAGTCGTAGAAATAGCGGTAGACCATTCCGGGCATCCTCGCCCACCGCCGCACGGCCGCGCCCGGCGGGGCCCGTCCGGAGGTCGACCGAGCCGCGGCGACACCTCGTGAACGGCGCGTCGCAGCTCGTGACGGTCACGGAAGTGCTTCGAGGGGTGTACAGCAAGCGACCGGACCGTCATGATCTGATGTGTACCGCTACCGGACGCCGAATCGGTGTCAGTTCACCTTGTCGGGGCCCATCAGGTTCGCCCGGTGAGCGAGTTGTGGTCCATGACCGGGGGAGGGGTTGGGCCGTGGAGGTTCGCCTGCCAGAGCCGGGTGACGCGCTCACGGGTGTTGAGATGTTCGCCGGACTGGAGCCCGAGGTGCGGCAGCGCGTCATCGCCGCCGCCGTTCCGCGCACCTACCGCAAGGGCCAACTGCTCTTCGTGGAGAACGACCCCGGCGAGTCGCTGATCGTGCTGCGCCGCGGCGCGGTGGCGGTCTTTCGCACCGCACCCACCGGCGAGCGGGCCGTGCTGTCGGTTATCCGTCCACCGGACGTGCTCGGTGAGGTCTCCCTGCTCGACGCGTCCACCCGGTCCGCCTCGGCCGAGGCCATCGAGGACTGCGCGGCGCTGGCGCTCTCGCGGGGCGCGTTCATGGAGTTGGTGCACTCCAACCCACGCATCCTGGATGCGGTGATGCGCTCACTGGGCGGGCTGATCCGCCGGCTCACCGAGCAGAACGCCGACCACGTCTTCCTCGACCTGCCCGGTCGGGTGGCGAAGACGCTGGTCCGGTTGGCCGGCGAGAGCCAGGCACCGATGATCACGATCGAGCTCAACCAGAGCCAACTGGCCGAGATGGCCGGTGGTTCCCGGCAGAGCGTCAACCAGGCGATCGGCTCGTTCGCCAGCCGTGGTTGGCTGCGTACCGAGGGCCGCCGGATCGTGGTGACCGACGTGGCCGCGCTGCGTCGCCGCGCCGGCATGGCCGACCGCTGACCGACCGGCCCGCCCGGTTCGTCGCCGGTCGAGCATCCGAGCTGGACACGCGCCACCCGCCGCCGCCCGCTCCCCCATCCGTACGCACGGCTGCGCCGGCTGCCAGTGGCAGCCGGCGTCACCGTTCTCGCGGTTCAGCGGGTCGGGCTCAGCGGGTCGGGCCGAGCCAGCGGGTCGCGCCCGGCCAACGGGCCGCGGCCGACTGGTAGCCGGGGCCCGCCCAGAAGCCCGGTCCGGCCCAGAAACCCGGTCCGGCCCAGATGCCCGGTCCGGCCCAGCCGCTCGCGGTCGTGGTGGTCGTCGTCGTGGTCGCCATGTCGTCCCCCTGGTCGATGAGTGGTGGGTGTCGTGCCTGTCTTGCCAAGGACGCTATGGCGTAGACCGGTATGACAAAATAGGACAAATCGACATGAATCACTGGCTGAAGAGCGGTTGTTGGCCTCCACACCGCGCTGACAAGGTTGCCGCGCCCGCCCCTGTTCCAGGGCCCGTGCCGACATACCCGCAGCAGTGAGGAGCCACCGGTCATGTCATTACTCCGCGGCAATGTCGCATTTCGTCGGTACTGGTCGGCGCGCCTGGTGTCGTACACCGGTGACCAGCTGGCCCGGACGGCGCTGCTGATCGCCGTCTACGACCGGCACGGTGGCGGCGCGGTCGCCCTGCTGCTGCTGGCGTCGACGGTGCCCCGGCTGCTCGGACCGTTGCTCGGCGCTCTGGCCGACCGGTTCGACCAGCGCCGGCTGATGATCGGTTGCGACACCGCCCAGGCGTTGACGTACCTCACCGTCGCGCTGCTCGCGCCGCCCCTGCCCGTCCTGCTGGCGCTGATCACCGCGGCTACCACGGCCGCCACCGCGTTCACTCCCGCCGGACGCAGCCTCCTCCCCCGCCTGGTCGAACGCGAGCAACTGCCGGCGGCGAACGCGCAACTCGCGACCGGTGTCAACATCGGGCTCGCTGCCGGGCCAGCCGTCGGCGGCCTCCTGCTGGCGACCCTCGGGCTGACCGCCACGCTGCTCGTGGACGCGGCGACCTTCGTCCTCTCCGCGTTGCTGATCGGCGGGGTCCGGACGCTCTCGACGACCGGCGCAACCCGCCGGTCCGAACCACTGCACACGGTGCTGCGCGAAGGGCTGCGGGTGGTCCGAGGGCACAGCGTCGTCCGTGCGGTCTCGGTCGGGTTCCTGGTGATGGTGATGTTCGCCGCGCTGGACAACCTCGCCATCGTCCCCCTCGGACGCGCCGAACTGGGCGCCACCGAGGTCACCATCGGTTTGCTGGGCACCGCCTACGGCGTCGGCATGGTGCTCGGTCCCATGTGCCTGGCGCGAACCGGCGTACGCATCCGGATGGACCTGGTCCTCTACGGAGCGCTGCTCGCGCTCGGCGCCGGAACGCTGGTCACCGGTCTCAGCCCGGTGATCGCGCTCGCCATAGCCGGTCAGGCGGTGGCCGGTGTCGGCGCGGGCTGGCACAACGTAGCCGCCGACACCCTCATCCAGCAGAACGTGCCGGCCGAACGCCTCGGCGTGGTGTTCGGCACCGTCTACATGTTCCCGTACGCGGCGGAGGCACTGGCCTACGCCGTCGGCGCACCGCTGTTGGCGGTGGTCGGGCCACGATGGGTGCTGGTCATCTCGGGGTTGGGTGTGCTGGCCACCCTGGGGCTGATCGCTCCCCTGCTCACCCGGGCCCTGGGGCTACGGCTGCCGACACCGGGCAGGTTCGCGGCGGTCAACGGGTGAGGCCGCACGACAGGTGCGGCCGGCGGACCGTTGGCCCGCCGACCGCACCCGGACGATCAGTTCTCCTTGCCGTCGGCCGGCGGCGCACCCGGCCCCGGACCGATCTTCTTCGGATCGGTCGGCTTACCAGCCGTGGACGTGCTCGACGAGGTGGTCGTGGTCTCCCCCGACCCGCCCGACTGACCCTCAGGCTCTTCCACCATGCCCTGCTCCTCCAGTTCGGCGAGAGTGACCGCATCGACGTCGATCGTGTCGCCCGGCGCCCACTGCGTGCCACCCGGATCGGTCCACGAGGCGGACAGTCGTACCTGCACGGCACTCTCCCTGACATGAAACTTCCTGGTACGGAACACTAACCCCGACCGATCGACGCCGTTGCCCGTCCGCACGTCGGGTACCCGACTGGGCCGACCGGCCGCGATACTGACCTCTTTCGCCCACGGAGCTGAACATCGACCTCAAGTGTGGACACTGCGCACGCGCGGCCGGGCCGGACGACCGCTTCTGCGGCGGGTGTGGCCAGCCGCTCGGGGTCAACTGTGCGCACTGCGGGCACGCCAACAGCACCGAGGTGAACTTCTGCACCAGCTGCGGTCAACCGCTGCGGGACCACGTCGTCGCTGTGCAGGAGGACCGGCGTCAGGTCAGCGTGCTCTTCGTCGACATCGTGGACTTCACCAGCTACGCGGAGCGGGCCGACCCGGAGCAGGCCCGCAGTCTGCAACAGACCTACTTCGCCACTGTGCGCCGGATCGTGCACCAGTACGGCGGGGTGGTCGAGAAGTACATCGGCGACGCGGCGATGGCGCTGTTCGGCGCACCGGTGGCCACCGACAACGACGCGTTGCGGTGCGTCCGCGCCGGCCTGGAGCTGCAACGGAACCTGGCCCGCCAGCCCGCCGGTCCGCAGCCGCCGCTCGGTTTCCGGGTCGGCATCGCGACCGGCGAGGCCCTGGTCGACCTCTCCGCCACCCGCGACGGTGGGCAGGCCTTCGTGACCGGAGACGTGGTCAACACGGCCTCCCGCCTGCAGGGGTTCGCCCCACCGGGCGGTGTCGTCGTCGACGAGAGCACCTGGTCGGCCACCCGACACGAGATGGAGTACGCCGACCAACCACCGGTCACCCTGCGCGGGCGGTCCGCGGTGAGCCGGATCTGGCTGGCCGTCCAGGTGCGACCACACCGGGACCCGCGCGGCGCCGAGCTGACCCCGATGGTGGACCGGGACCACGAGCGCGGCCTACTGGTCAACGCGCTGCACCGGATGGTGACCGAGCGGACCTCCCAGTTGGTGACGGTGTTCGGCCCGGCCGGTGTGGGCAAGAGCCGGCTGCTGCGCGAGCTGGCCCGGCACGCCGGCAGCATGCCCGGCCCGCCGATCACCTGGCTCGTCGGGCAGTGCCCGCCGTTCGGCGAGAACGTCACCTGGGCCGCGCTGTCGGACATCGTGAAGACCTGGGTGGGCGTGCCGGAGGTCGACGACCCTGCCGCGCTGCGCGAGCGGCTGCGGTCCCGGCTGGGGCAGCTCGCCGACCCGCACGCGACCCGGCTGGCCGAGGCGCTCGGGCCGCTGATCGGCGTACCCGGTGAACGGCTCACCCCCGGTGAGACCGAGGCCGCCTGGCGGCGGTTCCTGATCGCCCTGGCGACCACCGGCCCGACCGTGCTGGTCTTCGAGGACATGCACTGGGCGGACCAGGCGATGCTCGCCTTCGTCGAGCAGTTGGGCGCGTCCGCGCGCGGCGTACCGCTGCTGGTCGTCGCGACCGCCCGGCCGGAGCTGCGGGAACGGAACCCGGCCTGGACCGGCACGATCAGCGGCGCGATGTCCATCTCGGTGCCGCCGATGCACGACACCGACATCGACACGCTCTACTCGCTGCTCCTCGGGCAGGCGACGCTGCCCTCCAGCTCGCGTACGCCGCTGATCGAGTTCGCCGACGGCAACCCGCTCTACGCCCAGGAGTACGCCCGGATGCTGCTGGACGGCGGCCTGCTCGACGCGGTCGGTCCGACCCCCCGCCTCGACCTCGACGGCGGCGCGGAGATGCCCCGCACCGTGCAGGCGGTCATCGCCAACCGGCTCGACCTGCTGGACCCGGCCGACCGGGCGGTGCTCCAGGCCGCCGCCGTGGTCGGCGTGGTGTTCTGGGCCGCGCCGGTGGCAATGGCGTTGGGACGGCCGGTGGAGTGGGTCGAGCGCGCGCTGGACCGCCTGCAACGTCGCGACCTGGTGTACGAGCAGAGCACGTCGACGATGCCCGGCCAGTCCGAGTACCGGTTCCGGCACATCCTGGTGCGTGACGTCTGCTACCAGCGGCTGCCCAGGGCCGAGCGGGTGCTGCGCCACCATCGCACCGCCGACTGGATGGCGCAGCTCACCGACGGCCGGCAGTACGACCTGGCCGAGGTGCTGGCCAACCATCGTTGGGCGGCGCACGAGATCGCCCGGACGGTCGGGCTGGACACCGCCCCCTACGCCCCGTCGGCGCGGGCCGCGCTGCACCGGGCGGCCCGCCGGGCGTACGAGCTGCACGCGCTGGACACCGCCGCCGCGCTGGTCGGCCGGGCGCTGGCCCTGGACGTCGGGCCGGACCCGGCGCTGGAGCTGTTCGACGCCGAGCTGGCGTTCTATCGGGACGGGGACGCCTTCCTGGTGGCGGGGGGCACGGACATCCTCACTAGGCTGGCCGAGCGGCTCACCACGAGCGGCGACCGGACGGGGGCGGCGCGCGCCTGGACGCTGCTCGCCACCGCCGCCTGGAGTCGGGCCGACCGGTCGGCGACCCTGCACTGCCTGGACCAGGCGATCGGCATCTACGGCGACCTACCGGACAGTCAGGAGAAGGCGGGCGCCCTGCTGGAGCTGGCCCGAGTGCACATGCTCAACGCGGAGACCGAGCCGGCGTGCACCGCGGCGCGGGCGGCAGCGTCCCTCGCCGAGCGGCTCCAGCTGCGCGAGGTCCAGGCCAACGCGCGGATCACCCTGGCCGTGGCGCGCTACCTGGCCGGCTCCGCCTCGGCGTTCCCGGAGCTGGCGGAGGTGACCGAGCACTGCCGGGTGGAGCGGCTGACCAGTCGACGCCGGGCGGTGCAGAACCTGGCCTGGGCGTTGCAGGAGGAGGGCGACCTGGCCGGCTCGGCCCGGTTGGTCGACGAGCAGCTCACCCTCGACCTGGGCGGCGAGCACAGCCTGGCCACCAGCTTCGCCGACGAGTGGGCGCGGTCGTACTACGCGGGTGACTGGACGGCGGCGCTGGCGATGGCGGCGGAGTCGACCCGACGGCCGACCGCGGAGTGGGATCTGCACATCGTGGCGGTCTCGGGTTGGATGCGCGGGCTGGCCGGAGCCGAGCTGGTCGGGCCCGACGACACCGCGGGGCCGGACGGACCGGGTGGGGATCTGGTCGAGCAGGCGCTGGTGGCGGCGCGGCGCAGCGGCTTCCACCGGGTGCTGCGTTCCACCCTGGCGCACGCCGCTCTCTGCCGGGCGGTGCAGGGCCGCCGCGACGAGGCGATGGCGTTGCTCACCGAACTGGACGAGGACTGGCAACGGACCCGGATGATTCCGTTCGCGGAGTGGGTACCGGCCGTCGGGCACGTCGCCGGGGTGCTCGGCGCGGACGCGGCACGGTTGGTCCGGCAGCTGCTCGACCGGGCGCCCCGGATGACGCCGTGGGCTGACGCCGCCGGTCAGGTCGCCGACGCCACGCTGGCCCGGCACGCCGGGGACGCCTCGACCGCGGCGAACCTGCTGCGCTCGGCGGCGGCGAGCTACGCCCGGATGACCGACGTGACCGACGAGGTCATCACGCTGGCGCTGGCCATCGGCCCGCTGGCCGAGACCGACCCACCCGCCGCCGTGGCGACCCGCGCCCGCCTGCACGACTTCGCCACCCGTCACCACGCCCCCGCGCTGCTCCACCTGCCCTGACCGCTGAGCGGGCCCGGCAGGGCGGGCCGGCAGGGCGGTGGCTCAGGCGGCCAGCGGCGCCGGGACGGGCTCCTTGAGCTTCTGGGCGTAGATGTCGACGTACTCCCGACCGGAGAGTTCCATCAACTCGTACATGATCTCGTCGGTGACCGCGCGCTCGACGAACCGGTCGCCGGCCATCCCGGCGTAGCGGGAGAAGTCCAGCGGCGCCCCGAACCGGATCTTCACCCGATCGATCTTGGGGATGAGCTTGCCGGGCGGTTGGATCTCGTCGGCGTTGAGCATCGCCACCGGCACCACGACCGCGCCGCTCTCCAGGGCGAGCCGGGCCACTCCGGTCTTGCCCCGGTAGAGCCGCCCGTCCGGGGAGCGGGTGCCCTCGGGGTAGATGCCGGCCACTCCCCCGGCGCGCAGCACCTGCAACTGGGTGTCCAGGGCGGCGCGCGCGGCCCGGCCGCCGGAACGGTCCACCGGAATCGTGCCGGTGCCGACGAAGAACATCTTTGTCAGCCAGCCCTTGATCCCCTTGCCGGTGAAGTACTCGGCCTTGGCGACGAAGGTGACCTTCCGGGCGGTGATCAACGGTGTGAAGATCGAGTCGGAGAAGGAGAGGTGGTTGCTCGCCAGGATCACCGGGCCGGTCGCCGGCACGTTGCGCAGGCCCTCCACCTGCGGGCGGAAGATCAGCTTGAGCAGCGGACCGAGGATGACGTACTTCAGCAGCCAGTAGAGCACCGGCGTCCTTTCCCGTGGTGTGCCCGCGACAGCGCCAGCCGTCGTCGCCGCCGAGCCTACGAAGCGAGCGCTCTCACCACAACGGACGAGACCGGGGCACTCATCGGCGGTCACCGCTGCCCACGTCGTTCGACCGCCGGCGGGTCGGTGGGGCGCGTGCGGCGGGTCGCGGCGCCCCGCCGCCAACGATCACCGAGATCGCACTTGTCGCGCAAGAACGGACAAAGGAGCCCCACCGCGACCTGCGGGAGCAGCCGTGACTTTGGAAGACGCGACACAACGCACTCCCGGAACCATGCCCTGACGTGTCACGATTCAGAGCACGGCGTGCGCACGGGCGCCGAAGGGCAGCGGTGGCCGCGCCGGAAGGCGCGTTAAGGGGGATGTCCGGGTGTCAGCGGGTGGGGCCCGCCGGGGACGGCGGGACAACGGGCTCGACGCGAACGAGTACGCCGTCGTCGGCGACGTCGATCCGCGCGTCGGTGAGCACCTGCTCGACGTGCTGGCCGCCGGTGGAATCGCCGCCTACCTCCAGCCCTCCGCCGACCTCAACCCGGTCACCCGCACCACCACAGTGCCGGCCCGGCCGGTCGACCGGCTCTACGTCGACCGCTCGCACCTGACCACCGCACGGGACTACCTGACCCAGCTCGCCGACGAGACCGCTCCGGAGCAGCCGCCGGCGCGCGACGAACCGGACATCGACGCCGAGTGGGCGCGGATCGTGGCGGGCTTCCACACCACCTCCACGCCCGGTGACCACCCGTGGCCGGCCTCGGAGGACGTGGACGAACGGGACACCCGGGACGAACCAACCTCCGGGCCGCTGACCCGCTCCGGCACCGACGAACCCGGTCCGACCGCCACCGACGTTCGCCGGCTACCGTCCGCGACGGACATCTCCGGGATCTCCGTGGGGCGCGGCACCCGACCGGACGAGCCGTCGCTGCTGGACGGGTTGGACACCTTCGGCGCCGACCTGCCCGACGACGAGGACGACGAGGGTTACCACCCGCCGCCACCGCCGCCGCTGCCGCGGGTCAGCAAGTACGCGGTGATCGGCGTGCTCGGGGTGGTCGTCGGGTTCGTGCTGTTCCTCTTCCCGTGGCTGCTCCCGATCGACCGCTCGGCGGTCACACTGTTCGGGTTCACCGGCATCCTGGCCGGTTTCGTCACGCTGATCTGGCGGCTACGCCCCGGCGACGAGGACGAGGACGACCCGGACAACGGCGCCGTCGTCTGAGGTCGGCCCGCATCCCGGGACGGCAGCGCCCCGCCGGGGGCGTAACAGTGGTGTAACTTACTGTCAGTAGGAATACCGCTGTACGTCACTTCCCCCGCTGACTGACCGGTTTTCCCTTGCTCGCGGCGGTCAGTCTCTGCTGATCGGAATGCCCGAGATGCGACAGAGTTCTCTCGTGGTGGTGGCCAACCGCCTCCCCATCGACGACAACCAGGCCCCCGACGGTGCCTGCGAGTGGCGGCGCAGCCCGGGTGGGTTGGTCAGCGCGCTGCACCCGCTCCTGCGGCACACCCCGGCGACCTGGGTCGGCTGGGCCGGTGGCACCGGGTCGGCCCCCGCCCTGCCGGACGTGGACGGCGTACGGATGCACACCGTCGCGCTCAGCCCGGAAGACCTGCGCGATCACTACGAGGGGTTCGCCAACGCGACCCTCTGGCCGCTCTACCACGACTCCGTGGAGCAGCCGCAGCACCACCGCCGCTGGTGGGAGGCGTACCAGCGGGTCAACCAGCGCTTCGCCGAGGCGACCGCGCAGGTGGCCGAGCCGGGCGGGGTGGTCTGGGTGCAGGATTACCACCTGCAACTGGTCCCCGGTCTGCTGCGCGCGCTCCGGCCGGACCTGCGCATCGGGTTCTTCCTGCACGTGCCGTTCCCACCGCCGGAGCTTTTCATGCAACTGCCCCGCCGGGCCGAACTGCTGCGCGGCATGCTCGGCGCCGACCTGGTCGGCTTCCAGCGGGTGCAGGCGGCGCACAACTTCGCCCAGTTGGTGACCCGCGTGCTGGAGCTGCCGGCCACCGACCGGCGGATCGGCATCGACGACCGGGTCGTCCGCATCGGCGCGTTCCCGGTCTCCATCGACACCGCCGAGATGGCCGCGCTCGCCGACCGCCCGGACGTGGCCGCCCGGGCCCACCGGCTCCGCCAGGACCTCGGCGATCCCCGGCAGGTCGTCCTCAGCGTGGACCGGATGGACTACACCAAGGGCATCGAGCAGCGCCTCAAGGCGTACAGCGAGTTGCTCGCCAGCGGCGACGTCAAGGTCCGCGACACGGTGCTGGTGCAGGTCGCCATGCCGAGCCGGGAACGCGTCGGCCAGTACCAGATCCTGCGCGAGCGCATCGAGCGCGAGGTCGGCCGGATCAACGGCGAGTTCGGCCGGGTCGGCGAGCCGGCGATCCACTACCTCACCCAGCCCTTCGACCGGGCCGAGCTGGCCGCGCTCTACCGGGTCGCCGACGTGATGGCGGTGACCCCGTTGCGCGACGGAATGAACCTGGTCGCCAAGGAGTACGTGGCCGCGCGGGTCGACGACACGGGCGCACTGCTGCTCAGCGAGTTCGCCGGCACCGCCGCCGAACTGTCCCAGGCGTACCTGGTCAACCCGCACGACCTGGAAGGGCTCAAGCAGGGCCTGCGCGCGGCGCTGCGGGCCGACCCGGCCGACACCACCCAGCGGATGCGGGCCATGCGCGCCCACCTGCACCAGCACGACATCCGGGCCTGGGCCCGCTCCTACCTGCACGCCCTGGACGAGGGCGGCGCCCTGGTCAGTCGCCTGAACAGCACCGACGCCGGCTCCGACGGCAGCGCTCGGGTGCCCCGGCCAGCCACCCCGACCGGCAGCCCGGCCGTCCACCAGCCCGGCGGCTGACCGCCGGTGGCCCGGCTGCTCAATGCGCCGCCGGCTCCTTCTCCAGCCAGTCCAGGATCGCGTCGATCGGCTCCGCCCACCGCGCGTCCAGCATCAGGTCGTGGCCCATCCCGGGGAAGAGCAGCGGGGCCGACCCGTACCGGCGGGCCACCCGGGTCAACGTCGACGCCGGCACCACCCGGTCGTCCGGGCTGCCCAGCACCAACACCGGAGGCGCGCCCACGGCCGGCTCGGCCTCCGGCTCACCCAGCAGCGCCCACTGCGCCCGCCGACCCGCCCGACCGAGGCGTCCGACGTACCGCCGGGCCTCCTCGTCGGGCAACTCGCGGCTGAACAACTGCCCCCGGTTGAGCCGCAACGGCCCGCCGAACACCGCCGGCAACGTGCCTGCCGGGTTGCGGCGCAACGCCGCGCCCAGCAATCCCCAGCCGCCGAAGACCGGCGCCACCAGGACCGCGCCCCGCGCCGGGTAGCGGGCCAACGCGTGCGCCACCACCAGAGCCCCGGCGCCGTGCCCCACCAGCACCGCCTGCCGCGGCAGGCTCGCGGCCACCTGGACCACATCGTGGGCGTACGCCCGCAGCGTCGCCTCCGGCGCCGGCTCGCTGCCACCGTGCCCGCGCAGGCTCACCGCGTACGCGGGGAACCCCCGCGACGCCGCGTGACCCAACCAGTGCTCGGCGAACGCCCACGCGCCGTGCCCGAACCCGGGTACGAAGAGCAGCGGCGGACGCCCCTCCTCCAGCTCGGGGACCGCGCTGAGCACCTCCCGCCGGGCCGGCCGGACCGGCCGGGACCACTCCCGACCCCGCATGATCCGCAGCTCACTACTCGCGCTCACCGTGCCAGCCTTTCGTTCGCGACTGCGGGGCTCGCAAGCTCACTCCTCGCGCTCACTTGCCCTCCAGCTCGACCAGGGCGCGTTGGATGGCGCGCAGATAGTCGGCGTGCCCGACCTCGAACCAGTGCCGGCTGCTGTCCTTGACCGGCCCGGAGTACCGCTCCCCCGCCCGGTCCCGCACCCGCTGCGCGAACGCCGTCGCCCGTTCCGGGCGGTCCCGGCGGGCCTGTAGCAGCCGGGCGAAGAGCACCGTCTGCCAGTGCGACAGGGTGAACAGCCCGGAGTCCGGTTGCAGCAGGCCGGCGACGGCCAACGTCGGATGCCCCGGGGTGAACGCGTTGAGCCACAGCGTGGGCCGGCCCGCTCCCGCGCTGTCCCCGAACACCGACGCGTCGAGGAACTCGAAGCGCGGCAGGTAACCGGTGGCGAAGACGACCACCTCGGGGTCGATCTCGCGACCGTCGGCCAACTCCACGGCGTACGGGTGGAACCGGGCGACGTCCGGCACCGGGCCGATCCCGCCGTGGCCCACGTAGTAGACGAGCTGACTGTTCGCGATCGGGTGCGTCTCGTACACCCGGTGGTCGGGCTTGGGCAGGCCGAAGCGGGTCAGGTCGCCGACTGTCAGCCGCAGCGTCCAGTGGTAGAGCCACTGCCGCACCCGCAGCGGCACCCGCAGCGCCAACAGGCTGTCGTTGACCTGGTCGGCGGGGCGACCGAGCACGTACTTCGGCGCGTACCAGTAGCCGCGCCGGGTGGAGTGCCAGCAGCGCGACGCCTGCTGGGCGGCCTCGACGGCGATGTCGCACCCGGTGTTGCCGGCGCCGACGACCAGCACCCGCTTGCCGCGCAGCTGCGCCGGGTCCTTGTAGGACGAGGCGTGCATGATCTCGCCGCGGAACTGTTCGAGGCCCTCGTAGCGGGGCAGCTTCGGCGACCAGTTGTGGCCGTTGGCGATCACCACAGCGGCGTACCGGGCGGTGCGCTCGGGGCCGTACCCGCCGGTGGAGCGGGTGGTCACGTCCCACCGATCGCCCTCGACGGGTTCGACCCGGATCACCTCGGTGCCGAACCAGATGTGCGAGCGCAGGTCGAAGTGGTCGGCGTACCGCTCGAAGTAGGACAGCAGCTGACCGTGGTGCGGGTAGTCCGGCCAGGAGTCCGGCATCGGGAAGTCGGGGAACTGGGTGAACGGCTTCGACGAGATCAGGTGGGTGCTGGCGTACACCGGGCTGCGGTCGTGCCGCCAGTTCCAGGCGCCGCCGACGCCCGTCTCCCGCTCGTAGCAGTCCACGCCGAACCCGTGCTCGCGCAGGTTCTTGATGGCCGTCAGGCCGCTGGCCCCGGCCCCGATGACGCAGACCGTGTCGCCCCGGTCGGAGACCGGGCGGCCGTCGCTGTTCGGCGCGGGCGAGGTCGCCTCCGGGTCGGGCCGGCCGTGGTCGGTGGAGGTGGACACCGGGGACATCTCCTTTTGGTACGGCAGGCGTGCCGGTCGCCGCGAAATCCTCTCCACAACCGGGCCGGATGTCCAGTCCTGAGCCGGACCGCCGACGGTCGAGCCGGGGCCGGGGGTCAGCCGGTGGTGGGTAGCAGCAGGTCGACCAGGACCGGGAAGTGGTCGCTGGCCCGGCGGGTCTGCGGGGTGTCCACCACGTCGTAGTCGACCACCGTGATCCGCGGGTCGACGAAGAGCGCGTCGATGCGCCGGCGCGGGTCGGCGCAGGAGTAGGTGAGCCGCTCGGCCCGGTCGGCCGCCACCGCCGCGTCGGTCAACCCGCGCGACACCGTGGCCCAGGCAGGTCCGTCCGGGCCCTCGTTGAGGTCCGCCCCGGCCAGCACCGGGCTGGTCGTCGCGTCCAGGCCACGCTTGAACTCGGTGGCCTGGGAGGGCCGCTCGGCCGGGTCGGTGGACAGGTGCGAGCCGGCGAGGGTGAACCGGGCGTCACCGACCCGGCAGTCGGCGTACGCGGCGCCGCGCAGGTGCCGGCCGGGGGTCAGCGGAAAGCGCTGGCAGCGGGTGCCCAGCACCTGGACCCGCAAGCTGGTCAGGAGCAGGTTGCCCAGGGCGGGCAGCCCACCGGCGGCCACCACCAGACCGAACGACTCGGCCAACGTGGCGGACTTCTGCCGCCACCGGAACCGGCGCGGCCCCTCCTGCACGATCACCACGTCCGGCGTCGCGGCCCGGACCACCGCCGCCAGGGCGGCGGTGTCGTCGCGCTGGCTGTGGATGTTGTACGACACCACGCGCAGCGGCACGCCCATTCCGGACCGCCTCAGATCCGGCGGGCCAGGTCAGCGGCGCCGATCACCCCGGCGCTGTTGCCCAGCTCCGCCGGGAGGACCTCGGCCACCGGCAGGCGACCACGCTGGGCGAGCGCGTCGAGGTACGAGCGGCGGGTGGGGCCGAGCAGCAGGTCACCGGCGTCGATCACCCCGCCGCCGACCACCAGGGTCTGCGGGTCGAGGATCTGCGCCATGTCGGCGAGGCTGGTGCCCAGCCACCGGCCGATCTGGGCGAACGCCTCGGCGGAGACCGGGTCGCCGCCCTGCGCGGCCGCGGTCACCATCGGGCCGGTGATCGCCTCGGCCTCGCCGCCGGCCAGCTTCAGCAGGGCGGTGGCCCGGTTGGGCTCCTGCCGGGCGCCGGCCCGGGCGAACCGGACCAGGGCGCTGCCGCTGGCGTACTGCTCGATGCAGCCCAGCCGGCCGCAGCCGCACTGGTGCCCGTCCGGCACGGCCAGCATGTGGCCCAACTCCGCGGCGATGCCGTGCGCGCCGCGCATCAGGTCGCCACCGAGGACGATGCCACCACCCACACCGGTGCCGATGGTGAACATGATCATCGAGTCGTCGGCGTCGCGGGCCGCGCCGTAACGGAACTCGGCCCACGCGGCGACGTTCCCGTCGTTCTCCACGATCACGGGCAGCCCGACGGCCTCGCTGACGTACTCGCGCAGCGGTTCGTCACGCCAGGCCAGGTTGGGAGCGAAGAGCACCGTCGAACGGCTGGCGTCGATCCAACCGGCCGCGCCGATGCCAACGGCCTCGATGGTCCGCCCGGCAGCCAGCTCGCCGACCAACTCGATGATGACGTCGCGGGTCTTGGCCACGTCATCGGCGGGAGTGTCCCGTCGGGTCTGCACGAGGACCGTGCCGGTGTCGTCCACGACACCGCCGGCCACCTTCGTGCCACCGACGTCGACTCCGATGGTCAGCGTCACCGCTACCGCCCCCCTCTGCTGTGCTGTCCGGCCCCGGTCCCGGCCCAGTGCCGGTCCGGGTCGGAAGGTCCCGCGCTCAGGCGCCGTCGCCCGATGCTTCCGCGTCGGCGTCATCGGGCACCCGCGAGGCGGGCACCACGGGGCGGGTGGTCGGTGCCGGTACGGTCGCCGTCCCGGCCTCGTCGACGGGTGGTACGGCGGCCGGGGCGAGTGGGTCCGCCGTCCGGGTGGCGACCGACCAGACATCCCGCTCCGGCGCCGGCTGAGAATCATGCCCGGTACGGGTGGCATCGCGCCACACGTGGTCGTCGACGGTCGCGGTGGGCGGGGCGCTCGGTGCCGGCTCGGGGAACACGTCGTCGGTGCTCGCGGTGGGTGCCGGCGAGGGCGGGGCGGTCGGCTCGGCGGCCGGCTCGGCGGGGCTCGGCGCGGGCGGTTCCGCCGGGGAGAACGCGCGGAGCAGGCTGGCGACGCCCGCGGCGAGGTCACCGGCGCCGGTGGCGAGCCGTTCGGCGAATTCCGGACTCGGGTCCCGCAACGCGGCGATGCCCCGACAGACCGGGCAGACGCAGCATTCGGCCGAACCGGTGGCGAAAGCACCACCGGTGCCGGAGCGGGCGTCCGGGCCCGCGCTGTGACCGAGGACACCGGACAGCATCCCGCCCAACGAACCGAGCGCGCCCCCCGCCGAGCCTGCGGAGGCCAGTCGCGCCCCCGCCAGCAGGGTGGCGACCAGCCGCTCCGCCTCTTCCCGGGCCGAACCCGGATCCGTTCCGCCCACCGTCGGCTCCTCTACCGTGCCACCGGACACGTCACTGCGCCGCACCGGTTGCTTCTACCCGGCGCTTGAGCTGCTTCAACGCGGTGTCCATGATCATCTTCTCGGCTTTGCGCCGAAACATCCCGAGCATGCCGACCGACAGGTCGACCTCCAGCGTGTAGGTCACAGTGGTGCTGCCGTCCGGGTTACCCACCAGGTCGTACGAACCACGCTGGGCCTTCTGCATCTTCGAGGGGGCGACCAGGTGCCACTCGATCCGGGACAGGTCCTCGGCGTACTCGTAGGCGAGCACGTACTCGTCGGCCATCACCCCGGCGTCGATGGTGAAACGCACCTGACTGGCGTAGCCGTCCTCGTACTCCTCGACGACCTCGGCGCGACGCACCGCGTCGGTCCACTCGGGGTAGCGCGCGAAGTCGCAGATGACCGCCGTCACCCGATCCGGTGCGGCGCCGATGATGATCGACTGGGTGGAGGAGTCCGCCATGGGGGGAGGCTACCCGCCTCCTGGTTGTCTCACCCCGACCGCCCGCCGGGTAGGTTTCGTCACATGCCGACGCCACGGCGGCGGCCGGACCATCCAGTGCGAGCACGAAGGAGTGCAGGTGCGCGAGTTCTCCGTCCCGCCGATCGTCACCGTTGGCGACGCGGCCAACCTCACCGATCCGGTCTGGGACAACGCCGAAGTCGCGCCCGACACCGTCCAGTTCGCCCGCCCTACCGGGAGCGCCGACGGCACCGTCACCGAGTGGACCGAGGTGACCTGCCTCCAGTTCCGCGACGAGGTGGCCGCGGTGGCCCGCGGGCTGATCGCCGCCGGCATCGAGCCCGGTGTCCGGGTCGGGCTGATGAGCCGCACCCGCTACGAGTGGACGCTGCTGGACTACGCCATCTGGGCCGTCGGCGCGGTGACCGTGCCGATCTACGAGACGTCCAGCGCCGAGCAGGCCGCGTGGATCCTCGAGGACTCCAACGCGGTCGCCGTCGTGGTGGAGAGCGAGGCGCACGCCGCCCTGATCGCCGGTGTCCGGCACCGGCTGCCCGAGCTGGGCCAGGTCTGGCAGATCGACCTCGGCGGGGTCGACGAGCTGGTCACCACCGGCGCCACTGTCGAGCTGGTCGAGGTCGAGCGGCGGCGCAAGGCCGTCCGCGCCGGCGACCTGGCCACGATCATCTACACCAGCGGCACCACCGGCCGACCCAAGGGCTGCGTGCTCACCCACCGCAACATGTACGCCGACATCGCCAACGCGGTGCCGGTGCTGCCGAACCTGTTCAACGCCGGCGCGACCACCCTGCTCTTCCTCCCGCTGGCGCACGCCTTCGCCCGACTCATCCAGATCGGCGTCGTGCAGGCGCGGGCCACCATGGCGCACTGCGCCGACACCAAGAACCTGGTCGCCGAGCTGCAAGCGTTCCGGCCGACCTTCGTGCTCTCCGTACCCCGGGTGTTCGAGAAGGTCTACAACGCCGCCAAGCAGAAGGCCGAAGCGGACGGCAAGGGCGGCATCTTCGCCCGTGCCGAGCAGGTCGCCATCGCGTACAGCGAGGCGCTGGAGACCCCCGGCGGACCGGGCCTGGCGCTGCGCGCCCAGCACGTGGTCTTCGACCGGCTGGTCTACCGCAAGCTGCGCGCCGCGCTCGGCGGACGGTGCCGGGACGCGATCTCCGGCGGGGCGCCACTCGGCGCCCGGCTGGGCCACTTCTTCCGGGGCATCGGCGTGACGGTCCTGGAGGGCTACGGCCTCACCGAGACCTCGCCCGCCGCCGCCGCGAACCTGCCCAGCGGCACCCGGATGGGCAGCGTCGGCCGTCCGCTGCCCGGCGTGACCGTGCGGATCGAGGACGACGGCGAGATCCTGATCTCCGGCGAGCTGGTCTTTCAGGGTTACTGGCGCAACGAGACCGCGACCGCCGAGACGATCAGCGCCGACGGCTGGTTCCGCACCGGCGACCTGGGCCAGCTCGACTCCGACGGCTACCTGAGCATCACCGGCCGCAAGAAGGAGCTGATCGTCACCGCCGGCGGCAAGAACGTCGCCCCGGCGGTGCTGGAGGACCTGGTCCGGGCGCACCCGCTGATCAGCCAGTGTGTCGTGGTCGGTGACCGGAAGCCGTTCATCGCGGCGCTGGTCACCGTCGACGAGGAGGCGCTGCCGACCTGGCTGGAGAACGCCGGGATGTCCCTCGACACCACCATCGAGCAGCTGCGCGAGCACGAGGGCCTCCGCAAGGAGATCCAGACCGCGATCGACACCGCGAACCAGGCCGTGTCAAAGGCCGAAGCGATCAAGGTGTTCCGGGTCCTGCCCCATGACTTCACCGAGGCGACCGGCGAGCTGACCCCGTCGCTCAAGGTCAAGCGCCAGGTTGTCCACAAGACGTACGCGGCGGAGATCGCCGATATCTACCGAGGCTGACTACCATCCGTCACGTGCCCGCATCCACAGCCACCGCACCGCACCCGCATCCCCTCGCCGCGGCCGCCCGCCTGGTGATGCTGGCGCTGGTCGCCATCCTGACCCTGTTCGCCACCCGCGACGTCACCCAGCTGTGGTGGATCGCGCTGCTGGCGGTGGCCGGGCTGCCGTCGCTGCTGGCACCGCAGCACCGGCTGGTCGGCCCGCTGGGCCGGGTGGCCGAGGTGGTGGTGCTGGGGCTGGCCGCGAGTCACGTCGCCGCGGTGGCGTCCATCGGCGGCACTGTCGACGGCCTGGGCGCGTCGGCGGTACTGCCCTACCTGGCGGTGCCGGTGACAGTCACCGCGCTGCGCCGCCGCTTCCCGGAGGGCGCCGCGCTGCTCGTGGTCACCGCCGCCACCCTGCTGCTCAGCGGCGCGCTGACCCAGGTCGACGGTGGGCCCCAGCTCGGCCAACTCGGTTACCTCGCGGTCTGCGCGCAGTGGCTGATCCTGGCCGCGCTGGGGCTCTACGCCGCCGGCACGCTGCACCGGGTGATGGCGGTTCGCGGTGAGGGCAAACCCCAGCCGTACGCCGAGGCCACCCGGCTGCTGACCCAGCTGCGCACGGTGGCCCGGCAGCTGCCCGGGGCGACCCTGGACCCGGGCGGCATCTCCGAGCACCTGCTGGAGGAGCTGCGCACGGTGGCCCGCGCGGACCGGGGCGCGGTGCTCTCGGCCAGCGGCGGAGGCCGGCTCGTAGTGCTCGCCCAGGCCGGCGTCGACCGGGTGGACTGGGAGACGACGCTGGACGCGGACTCGGCGATCGCCGACGCCTGGGCCACCCAGCAGGCCACCACTGCCGCCCGCTCGCAGTCCCGTTCGCACCGCGGCGGCGACGTGTCCGCGCTGATCATTCCGCTGGTCGCCGGGGTGCGCACGGTGGGGCTGGTGGTGCTGGAGGCCGACGCCGCGCACGCGTACCCGCCGCCGGTGGTGTCCCGGGTGACCGCGCTGACCCGCCCGGCCGCGCTGCGGCTGGAGGCGGCGCTGCTCTTCGACGAGGTGCGCTCGCTGGCCACCAACGAGGAGCGGCAGCGGCTGGCCCGGGAGATCCACGACGGGGTGGCCCAGGAGCTGGTGATGGTCGGCTACGGCATCGACAACGCCCTGGCCACCGTCTTCGACGACGCCGACGAGACCGCCGAGGCCCTGCGTACGCTGCGCGGCGAGGTGACCCGGGTGATCCAGGAGCTGCGGCTGAGCCTCTTCGAGCTGCGCAGTGAGGTGGACCGGCAGGGTGGGTTGGCCGCGGCGATCGCCGAGTACGCGCGCACCGTCGGCGCGTCCGGCGGGCTGCGGGTGCACCTCTCGCTGGACGAGTCCACCGCCCGCCTGCCGGCCGCCACCGAGGCCGAGTTGCTGCGCATCGCGCAGGAGGCGGTGACCAACGCGCGCAAGCACGCCGGGGCGTCGAATTTGTGGGTCACGTGTGAGATCGACCCCCCGTACGCGCAAATTGAAGTGTCGGATGACGGTCAGGGGATGGCTGACCAGCGCCCGGACGGGCGGTACGGTCTTGCGATCATGGCCGAGAGGGCGGAACGTATCCGGGGCCGGTTGGAGATCAGGCCGCGGCAACCCAGCGGCACGACTGTGGCGGTGGTTCTCGGCACCTCGGCCCGGCGCGATAACGTGCGCGGCAGCGCAGCACCAGAAGGGGAGTAACCCGAGGATGACCACAAGTCCGATACCGGCCACCCGTACCAAGGTCCTCCTTGTCGACGATCATGACCTGATTCGAAAGGGTTTGCGGCACGCCTTCGAGCGCGACCGCCAGTTCGAGGTCGTCGGTGAGGCGGCCACGGCGGCGGAGGGGGTACGCCAGGCCGGCGCCTTGCAGCCGGACGTGGTGATCATGGATCTGCGGCTGCCCGACGGCAGCGGCCTGGAGGCCACCCGCGCGCTGCGCAAGTCCAGCGCGTCAATGGGCATCGTGGTGCTGACCATGTACGCCGGCGACGACCAGCTCTTCGGGGCCCTGGAGGCCGGCGCGAGCGCCTTCGTGCCGAAGACCGCCCCGGCCGACGAGGTGGTGGCCGCCGCACGGCACGCCGCCTCCTCCCCCAGCGCGTTCACCGCGGCCGACCTGGCCGAGGCGATGAAGCGCCGGCTCGCCCCGTCCGGTCCGCAGTTGTCTCCCCGGGAGGGGCAGGTGCTGCGGCTGCTCGCGGACGGGATGAGCGTGGCGGGCATCGCCAAGCAGCTGTTCGTCAGCGAGTCCACGGCGAAGACGCACATCTCGAAGCTCTACGAGAAGCTCGGCGCGGCCAACCGGGCTCAGGCCCTGATGACCGCACTCCGGCTCGGCCTGCTCGAGGCACCGGACGCGCCGAAGTTCTGACCTGCCTCCCGCTCGTCGAGCGGGACGACGCGACCGACGGTCCGCGCCAGCTTCGGCCGGCGCGGACCGTCGCGCATCGACCGACGTCGGCGGGTAACCTTCGGCGCGCTATGGTCTGGCGTGCGTGGCGGGTGCACAATACCCGCGCGGGCGACGATGCTCGCGTCGCGGATTCGAGGGGTGAAACGCATGCAGCGGCCGGACTGGGCACCCGACACCATCGACATCGAGCGCCCGAGCGTCGCGCGGATGTACGACTACTACCTCGGCGGCTCGCACAACTTCGCCGCCGACCGAGCCGCGGCGCAGGCGATGGTCGCCGCGGTGCCCGAGGCGCCGTTGATGGCCCAGGCCAACCGGGCGTTCCTGCGCCGGGCCGTGCACCACCTCGCCGACGCCGGGATCCGGCAGTTCCTGGACATCGGTTCGGGCATCCCGACCGTCGGCAACGTGCACGAGATCGCCCAGCAGCTCGACCCACAGTCGCGAGTGGTCTATGTGGACGTCGACCCGGTGGCGGTGGCGCACAGCCGCGAGATCCTCGCCGGCAACGAGCAGGCCGCGGTCGTGCAGGAGGACCTGCGCAACCCGGAGGCGATCCTGGCCCATCCGGACGTCCGCAAGCTGCTCGACCTGAGCCAACCGGTGGCCGTGATGGTGGTGGCCGTCCTGCACTTCGTCCCCGACGACGACCGGCCGGCGGAGCTGCTGCGGACGCTGCGGGACGCGTTGGCGCCCGGCAGCTTCCTGGTGCTGTCACAGGCCAGCGACGACGGGCGCAGCGAGGACGAACGCGCCGAGGCGGAGCGGGTCTACCGGCGCACCGACAACCCGCTGTGGGTGCGCAGCCGCGCCGAGCTGACCGCGCTCTTCGACGGGTTCGAGCTGCTCGACCCCGGCGTGGTCTGGGTGCCCCAGTGGCGACCCGACACCCCGGAGAGCGCGGAGGACGCCGAGCGCGCGGTCTTCATGGGCGGCGTCGGGCGCCTCGGTGACTGAGTCGCCCGGGGCGACCCCCTACCCGGGGACGTTTGCCCGGGCCTGGGCTAAGGCGGTCTCCGGCACCAGCTACCTACCGATGACCCAGGCCCAGTTGGAGTCCCTGCTGGACCGGCTCACCGGCCAACTGGCCGGGGCGTTGCTCACCGAGCCGTTCGACCTGCGTGCCGGGCACCGGGTCGGCGCCGAGTTGGTCGCCGCGCACATCGCCTCCGCCGAGGGGCTTGGTCGTACCGTCGAGGTCATCCAGCTCCGCCTGGTGCGCGACCTGGGGTTGGTGGCCGAGGACGTCGAGGACCGGATGGCCCGGCTGCTGGCGGCCGTGGCGACCGGTTACGCCCGCGCGCTGCGCGACCGGACGCTCGACGAGCAGGAGTCGATCCGCCGCGCCGCCATGCGGGCCCGCACCCAGGCCGAGCGGGCGCTGCGGGCCAGCGAGGCCCGGTTCCGGCATCAGGCCACCCACGACCCGCTCACCGGCCTGCCCAACCGGACGCTGTTCACCGAGCGGCTCGCCGCCGCGCTCAACGAGCCGGGCCGGGGCGCGCAGCGGGTCGGGGTGTGCTTCCTGGACCTGGACCGCTTCAAGGTGGTCAACGACACCCTGGGGCACCAGATCGGTGACCTGCTGCTGGCCACGGTTGCCGAGCGGCTGCGCAAGGCCATGGGCGAGCACCTGGTGGCCCGGCTCGGCGGCGACGAGTTCGTCATCCTGGTGGAACGCACCGCCGGCACCGACGACATGGTGGCGGTGGCCGAGACCGCGCTCGCCACGGTACGCACACCGGCGCTGGTCGACGGGCACGAGTTGCAGATCTCGGCGAGCATCGGCATCGTCGAGCGCCAGGTGGCCGGGGCCAACCCCACGGACCTGATGCGGGCCGCCGACAGCACCCTGCACTGGGCGAAGTCCGCCGGTGGGGCGCGCTGGGCGCTCTACGACGCCGAGCGCAACCAACGTGAACTGGCCCGCTACGCGCTCTCCGCGGCCATTCCTGCGGCGTTGGAGCGGGGCGAGTTCTACCTCGACTACCAGCCGCTGACCTCACTGCGCGACGGCAGCCTGGTCGGCGTGGAGGCGCTGGTCCGCTGGCGGCACCCCGAGTTGGGGGTGCTTCGCCCGGACAGCTTCATCGGGTTGGCCGAGGAGACCGGCCTGATCGTCCAGTTGGGCGGTTGGGTGCTGGCCGAGGCGTGCCGCGAGGCCGAGGCGTGGTCGGCCGGGGGTGCCGCCGCGCCGTTCGTCAGCGTCAACCTGGCGGTACGACAGGTGCACCGGCCCGGGTTGGTGCAGGAGGTCCGCGCGCTGCTGCGGCAGACCGGCCTGCCACCGGAGCGGCTCCAACTGGAGATCACCGAGAGCACGATGATGAGCACCGCCGAGGAGCCGGTCCGCGCCCTGCGGGTCCTTGCCGACCTCGGGGTACGCATCGCCATCGACGACTTCGGCACCGGCTACAGCAACCTGGCGTACCTGCGGGACCTGCCGGTGACCGAACTGAAGGTGGCCGGGGAGTTCGTGGCCGGCCTGCGGTCGCCCTCCGTCGGCCGCACCGACGAGCGGATCCTCGCCTCGCTGGTCTCGCTGGCGCACGCGCTGGACCTGACCGTCACCGCCGAAGGGGTGGAGACCGCCGGGCAGGCCGAGCGGCTACGCGCGATCGGCTGCGACGCCGCCCAGGGCTGGCACTTCGGCCGCCCGGCCCCCGCCGACCGCATCCTGGCCCGCATCCGCTGAACCTCCCCGCCGGGGCAGACGAGCACGATCCACTCGTCTTTCATGAAGTCGGGGTATCCCTAGCTCCAGGACACCCCGACTTCAAGGAACCGGAGTGGACCACACGAGGCAGCGATGATGCCTGGCATCCCACTATCCACTGATCGGCGGCTGAGCCGACGATCCCACCGACGTCGTGGACGAGCGGAACGCGCCGACGAACGGCGTCGCGGTCGGCGAGCGGCAGGCTGTGCCAGGAGAGATGCCGCACCGGCGGTAGACAGCGTCTACGGCAACTGGTAGACAGTGTCTATGGACGCGGACGAGACCGGGCTGCGGGCGCGGCTGGTGGCCACCGGAGTGGAACTGGTGCTGCGCGAGGGCCAGTCGGCGGTGTCGTTGCGGGAGATCGCCCGTCGTGCCGGGGTCTCGCACGGCGCACCGCGCCGCTACTTCCCCACCCACGTCGACCTGCTCTCCGCCATCGCCCGGGAGGGCTTCGCCGACCTCACCGCACAGGTCGAGCGAACGTTGCGGGACGTCGATCCGGACCCGCGTACCCGATTGACCGCGCTGGCCCGGACGTACCTGGACTTCGCGGCGGCCCACCACGGCATGTTCGAGCTGATGTTCCGCCACGACCTGTTGGACAGCGGCCGGCTTCGGCTGCGCGAGACGAGCCTGCCGCTGTTCGCCGTGCTGGCCGACCTGGTGGCGCAGGCACGCCGGCCCAACGACGCGCCCGCGGCGGTGCTGGCCGGCGCGCTCTGGGCGAACCTGCACGGCATCGCCCAGCTCTGGGCCTGGGGCAGCCTGCCGCTGGCCACCGGCGCCACCGACGACGACGCCCTGCTGCGCGCCGCGTTGGAGGCCCACCTCGGCCCCGCGCCCGCCTGAAACTCGACCCCGGAGGACACGTGCCCCTGCTGTACGACGTCACCAAGCTGACCGTCCGCACCGCGCTGCGGTTTGGCTGGCGACCCCGGGTGGAAGGGCTGGAGCATCTGCCCCGACACGGCGGTGCGATCCTCGCCGGCAATCACCTGTCCGTCGCCGACGAGTTGTTTCTCGTCGCCTCGACGCCCCGACACGTCACCTTCTGGGCGAAGGTCGAGTACTTCAACGGGCGGGGTCCGGGCGGCTGGCTCAACCGGCGGATCGTCGCCGGCATGGGCGCCATCCCGGTCGACCGCGCCGACGGCCGGGCAGCCCTGCGCGCCCTCGACGCCGCCATACCGGTGCTGCGCGCCGGCGGCCTGGTCGCCGTCTACCCGGAGGGCACCCGCTCCCCGGACGGGCGGCTCTACCGGGGCCGGGTCGGGATGACCCGGCTGGCCCGCGACGCCGAGGTGCCGATCATCCCGGTCGGCGTGCTCGGCACCGCCGAGGTGCTGCCGGTCGACGCGCGGCTGCCCCGTCGACACCCGGTCACCCTGCGGTTCGGCCCGCCGATCCCGGTCGCCGACCGGATCGACGGGCCGCGTGACATCCGGACGGTCACCGACGAGGTGATGGCAGCGATCCAGCAGCTAACGGGCCAGGAGTACGTGCCGCGCTACGCGCCCACCCGGGAGAGCTGAACGCGGGCGGCGATCAGCCGGCGAGCAGTGCCGCCATGCGTTCCGCCTGCGCCTCCCAGCGCCACTCCCGTTCCACCCACGCCCGGCCGGCCGCGCCCAGCTGACGGGCCAGGTCCCGGTCGGCGAGCAGCCGGGCGACCCGGTCGGCGAGTTGGGCGACGTCCCGGCCGCGCACGACGTAGCCGGTCTCCCCCTCCCGGACCGCGTCCGGTGCGCCCCCGGAGTCACCGGCCACCACCGGCAGGCCGGTCGCGGATGCCTCCAGGTAGACGATGCCCAGCCCTTCGACGTCGAGGCCACGGTTGCGGGTGCGGCACGGCATCGCGTAGACGTCGCCGGCCGCGTAGTGCGCCGGCAACTCGACCGACGGCACCGTGCCGGTGAACACCACATCCCGTTCCACACCGGTCTGGCGGGCCAGCTTCTGCAGGGTCGCCCGGTACGGCCCGCCACCGACGATCAGCAGCGCCGCGTCGGGCACCCGGCGGCGGATCTCCGGTAGGGCCCGGATCAGGGTGTCCTGGCCCTTGCGCGGCACCAGCCGGGACACACAGACGACCACCGGACGGTCGGTCAACCCGAGCCGGGCCCGGACCTGTTCGCCGTCCACGCTCGGGTGGTAGGTGTCCACGTCGACCCCGGGCGCGAGGCGGCGCAGCTCGGTCACCCCGTCCAGCACCCGGGCCAACCGACTACGTGTGTACTCGCCGAGATAGGTGGTCACGTCCACACCCCGACCGATACGCCGCAGCGCCGGCCGGGCGGCCGGCACCGCCGCCCAACCGACCTCGTGGCCGTGGGTCTGCGCCACCACCCGACGGATGCCGGCCCGACGCCGCAGGCCAGCCGCGAGCAGACCCAACGGGGCCGCCGCGCCGAACCACACCGTGTCGCAGTCGTACGCGCGCGCCAACCGGGCCGCCCGGCGGGCGATCAACGGGGTGGGCAACAACACCCGGGTGCGCTCCCGGATCACCTCGAACGGCTGGTCGGCGTCGAACTTCGCGGCCCCGCGCCAGCTCGACGCGTAGACGACGACCGAGCCGGCCGGTTGACGGACCGCGAGGTTGTGCACGAACGACTGGATGCCACCCGGGCGGGGCGGAAAGTCATTGGTGATCAGCAGGGTACGGCTCATCGGCCGACCTCCCGGGCGTACGCGCGGGCGGCGGCCATCCGCTCCACGGTGGACGGATGTGAGGCCGAATAGAGGTATTCCCAGCGGGGCGGGTCGGGGTCACCGAGGTTGACCGAGCCGAGCCGGCGCTGCATCGACTCGAAGGACTCCGGGTCGTTGGTGAGCGCGAGCGCGTGTGCGTCAGCCCGCGCCTCCACCCGTCGGGACATCAGCGCCTGCACCGGAGCGGCAACCAGCCCGGCCACCGCGACCAGGGCGACCAGCAGCGGGAACGCGCGCGGTTGGGCCACCGAGTCGACACCGGCCAACCGCAGCAGTGGCCCCCACGAGCCGAGCAGGTAGAGCGCCACCACGGCCGCCGCGGCGCCCAGCGCCCCGGTCAGCGTGCCGGCCGCCACATCGGAGTCCTTCGCGTGCCCCAACTCGTGCGCCACGACGGCGGTCACCTCGGCCGGGGTCGCCTCGCGCAGCAGCGTGTCGTAGACGACCACCCGTCGGGTCGGCCCGAGACCGGAGACGTACGCGTTGACCGCCCTGGTACGCCGGGAGGCATCGGCGACCAGCACGTCGCGCACCGGCACCCCGTCGCGGGCGGCCATGCTCATCAGCTCGGTGCGCAACGGGCTCTGCTCCATCGGGGTGAACCGGTTGAACACCGGCTCCACCAGCACCGGCAGCACGAACGACAGGAGCACCACCAGCACCGCGGCGCCGGCCGCGCCGAACGCCCACCACCAGCGCGGCGCGAGCCGGATGACCGCGTAGAAGCCGAACAGCGCCACCGCGCCGATCACCGCGCTGACCGCGTACGACTTGAGCAGGTCGATCGCCCAGCCGCTCCAGCCGTTGGTGCTCAACCCGTAGCGGGTGAGCACGCTCTGCCGCCAGGCGGCGAACGGAAGCGTCACCAGGTCGGCGACGAGCACCACCGCCAGCCCGCCGAGCACCGCCTGCGCGGCCCAGTGCCCACCGAACGGCCTGCCCACCAGCTCGACCAGGCGACTGCCCAGCGGGGTCAGCCCGAGCGCGAGCGCGATCAGCAGCCCCACGGCGAGCGCGGCATAGCTGCCGGGGCGCAGCGCGGCCCGGAACTCTCGACCCTTGGCCACCTGCTCGGCCGGCAGGTCACCCAGCGCGGCGAGTTGGTCGGCCCGGGGTGCCGGCGGGCGGTGCCACGGGATGAGCAGCGCGGCCAGCACGACCAGCGCGATGGTCAGCCCGGCCAGGGTCAGCAGCGCCCAGCCGCGCGGGGTCACCGCGTCACCACCCGTTGTTCCCCGTTCATCGCGCCGCTCCTCCCGCCGTGACCGCTCATCCTATGGCCCGCGAGAAGCCCGCTTCCGGGCGCGGTGTCGCGCTCAGGCGACGCGGCGGGTGGCACGACGGCGAGCCGCCTCCGGGCGCGCGGGCGCGGCCAGCACCTCCACGTCGAAGCCGGCCCGGGCGAACACCTCGATGGCCTCGACCTCGGCGGCGACCAACCCGGCCGCCGGGGACGTCTCGTCGAACAGGGCGGTCAGCGGGCAGCCGGAACAGCCGTCGGCCCGCTTCGCGCACCCGTCGCAGTCGATGAGCATCACGCCTCCTGATCGGCTCGCGGCGCCCGGGGCGATCTTGTCGTCGCCGGCCGAGCACCGTCGGTGACATCGACACTAACCACCGGGTACGACAGGAACCCCGTCCGACCGCCCGTTTCAGGGCTAGATCCACTCCAGATCAGCGATATCGGGGTATCCCACCCGGCCGGAACCCCCGACATCAAGGAACGCGTGTCGATCAAGCGAAGGAGGGGCGTCGTTTGGCCGACCGGCCACCCGGGCACTGGGCGACGGTGGCCGACCTCGATGCTTCGTCCGTCGTGGACTTCCGGTACTCCCCGCGCCGACACCGCCTCGCCATGGTCCTCGTTGTGCTGGGCGCCGCGGCTCTCCTCGCCTTCTACACAATGGTGTTCGACGAGGTGTGGTGGCAGGTGCTGCTGCGATTCGGCATGATCGGCGTCGTCGTCGCGCTGACCACCAACTGGCAGCTGCGCCGTCAGCCTCGTCTGCCGCTGCGGTTGACCGACGAGACGCTGCACCTGAGCGGACCGAACGGGACCGGGCTCAGCATCGACTGGGTCAACATGGCCAGCGCTCAGGTCCGAGGCCGCCTGGATCCACGGCTGGTGGTCAGGCCACTCGACCCGGAGCAGACTCGGCCCCCCATGCGACCCGGGCAGTGGTCGACTCCCGGACGCGGCCCCTACGAGCTGGTCGTCCGGCTCACCTGGATGACGCCGGGCCCCGACGCACTGCGTCGTGAGCTGGCCCGGCGACTACCGACCAGCTGACTGGCGGCGGTCCGAGCGCCCGAGCGGCCGAGCGGCCGTCGGGGCGAGATCTCAGCCCTGCGCGTCGAGGTCACGCAGGGCGAAGCGGAGGTGCTGCCACTCCTCGTCGAAGATCACGTGAAGGCAGTGCAGGACGGTCACCTGCTTCTCGGGCCACCAGGCGGCCGGTCGTGTCTCGGCGAGCAGGTCCGGCGTGACGGCTGCGAGAAAGTCGCGCACCATCGCCTGCCGCTCGGCCCGCAGCTCCAGGGTCGCGGCGAACGTCGGCCGCTCGACGGCGAAGATCGACATGTCGAAGCCCTCCGTCTCGTACTCGGCGTGTGGTTGCCCGAGCGGGTGGAAGGGTTGCGGCAGGCGCAGGATCGCCTTGCCCAGCCAGGTGTCGACGGCGAACGCGAGGTGGCGCAGTGTCTGCGCGAACGACCACTCCCCGTCGATCGAGACGTCGACAGCACCCTCGGGCATGGACACGGTCCGGTCGACCGCCGCCGCCCAGGCCCGTTCGAGTGCCGCCCACGCCACGCGGAGGTCGTCCGGATTCTTGGCCTGTCGGAGGTCGCGCCCGGGAAATCGTCGGTTGAGTTCGGCCTCGACCAGCGGCACCACATCGACGCCGTTGATCAGGAACGTGCCCTCGGACAGCCACGGCGCATCGATGTCCAGAGCATCCACATCGACGCCGCGCATCACCGCACCGGCCAGCGTCGACCTGTTGAACCGGGCACCCCGCAGGTCCCGGTCGACAAAGACCTTGACGTCGTCCTGTGCCATGGCGACTCCCTCCCGTCAGCGACAGCAGCGACGCTAACGCTCGGGTACGACAACCGGATAGGCCAAGACGCGGTGCGGCAGAACGACGTGTCCGTCAGGAGCGGGCGAGCCGCCGCAGCAGCGAGTCCGCGCCCAGCGGGTACGCCCCGTGCCGGCGTACCCCGTCGGCGACCTCGCGGTCCGATGAGACGACGACCACCGGCCGGCCCGCCGGCTCGGCGCGCACCAGTCGCCGGATCAGCTCGTCGGCGGTCTCACCCTTGCGGGAGAAGAGCACCCGTACGCCGCGCGGCGCGGGCGGCAGCCCGTGCATCCGCTCGGCGCCGTCGAAGACCACTGTGACCTCGTCGCCGGTCTGCGCGGCGATCCCGCCCAGCCCGGTGATCAGGCGTTTGCGCTGCTGCTCCAGGGACATCTCGCCGAAGCCACGCTTGGTGACGTTGTAGCCGTCCACCACGAGGTGCGCCCGAGGCAGGGCGAGCAGTTGGTCGAGCCGGGCCGGGTCGTCGGTGTCGCGGGCGCGGGCGGCGGGGCCGGCCGGGGCGGTGCCCGGCTGCTCGGCGAAGGCGTCGGCGACGAAGTCGGCGGGGAGCTTGTCCACCGGGTCGAGCGCCAGCTCCCGGCGCAGCCCGACGGCGGCCTGGCCGATGGTCTCCAGGAGCAGCCAGAGCCGGGCGTCGTCGACCGAACGCGCCTCCTTGGCGCTGGCCCGGGCCACCCCGGCGGCGGCCTCGGCCTCGGCCAGCCGGGCCCGGGCGCGACGGAGCTCGGCGTCCACGTCGGCGCTGGCGCGGGCGGCCCGGCCGCGCTCGGTGGCCAGCAGCTCGGTGGCCTTCCGCTCGCGGGCCTGGGTCTCCCGCAGGGTGCGGGCCACCTGTCGGGACTCCTCGCGGAGCTGGCCCAGCTCCTCGCGGACGCGGGCCAGCTCGTCGCGGAGCTTCTCGGCCTCGACCCGGGCCACCGCGCGGTCGTGCTCGGCCCGGGTGGCCCGCTGCTCGGCCTCGCGGACCAACTCGGCGACGACCGCGCTGTCCGCCTCGGCGCGCACGGCCGCGCCGCTGGCGTCGATCAGCTCCCGCCAACCACGGGGCCGGGCCAGGTAGGCCAGCGCAGCCACCTCGACCGGGTCGGCGGCGGCCGGCGCGGTGCCCTCGACCACTGCCGCGCCGAGGTCACCGGCGTCGGCCAGGACCCGCGCGGTGACCCGCTGCCGGAACAGCGGGTCGGCGGCGAGCTGAGCGGCGATGACCGGCGCGCCGAGCCGGGCGCGTCGATTGGGGGCGAACTTGGCCACCCGGCGCAACGGCACCGGGACCTCGTCGGTGGGGAGGGTGGGCAGCACCGCCGCGGTCAGCGTCACGATCCGCTGCCGGACCGGCTCGGGCAGGGTCGGCTCCGGCTCGGCGGCGGGGCCGTCGCCCGTCGTCGGGCCCGATGGGCCAGATGTCTCGCTGACTACGTTGTCGTCCGGGTTGCCCAGGGCCCCGTCGAGCGCGACCGGATCCTCCTGCGGGAGGTGGTCGTCGTACGGCTCGGTGAGGGGCATGTGGCAAGTCTCCCACCGCGACCGGGCCCACCGCCCGGTGAGTGAGCCGATCTCTCATCCTAGCCCCATGGTGACGGATGGGACGGCTGCGACGGGAGTGTCGGACCGTGGCGCTAGCGTGCCGCCGATGGCACAGGCGGAGTACGTCCAGGAGTCACTGGCCGGTCTCGACCCGGCGGTGGGCGGGGTGGACCCGGCGCTGCCGCTCTACGCGACCACCTTCGTGGTGGTCGACCTGGAGACCACCGGCGGCGCGCCGGACGGCGGCGGCATCACCGAGATCGGCGCGGTCAAGGTGCGCGGTGGCGAGCAGTTGGGGGTGCTGGCGACCCTGGTCAACCCGGGCCAGCCGATTCCGCCGTTCATCACCGTGCTGACCGGCATCACCCAGGCCATGCTGGTGCCGGCGCCACCGATCGAGCAGGTGCTGCCGAGCTTCCTGGAGTTCATCGACGACGCGGTGCTGGTGGCCCACAACGCCCCGTACGACGTGGGCTTCCTCAAGGCCGCCTGCGCCAAGCACGGCTACCGCTGGCCCAACCCCCGGGTCCTGGACACGGCGGCGCTCGCCCGCCGGGTGCTGACCCGCGACGAGGTGCCCAACCGCAAGCTGGGCACCCTGGCCGCCTACTTCCGCACCGCCACCCAGCCCACCCACCGGGCGTTGGACGACGCGAAGGCCACCGTCGACGTGCTGCACGGCCTGATCGGCCGGCTGGGCGGGCACCGGGTGGACACGGTCGGCGACGCCATCGAGTTCGCCCGCGCGGTCACCCCGACCCAGCGCCGCAAACGGCACCTGGCCGAGGGGTTGCCCAAGGTCCCGGGGGTCTACATCTTCCGAGCCGCCGACGACCGGCCGCTCTACGTGGGCACCTCCGTCGACATCGCCACCCGGGTGCGCAGCTACTTCACCGCCGGCGAGAAGCGTGCCCGGATCTCCGAGATGCTGGGCGCGGCCGAGCGGGTCGAGGCGGTCGAGTGCGCCCACTCGTTGGAGGCGGAGGTCCGTGAGCTGCGGTTGATCGCCGCGCACGCCCCGCCGTACAACCGCCGGTCCAAATACCCGGAACGGATGGTCTGGCTCAAGCTGACCGACGGTCCGTACCCTCGGCTGTCGATCGTCCGTGACCTCTCCCCCACCGACACCGCGTACCTCGGGCCGTTCACCTCCCGGCGGGCCGCCGAGCTGGCCGCCGCCGGTTTCCACGACGCGGTGCCGCTGCGCCAGTGCACGCACCGGCTCTCGCTGCGTACCGTCACGCCGGCCTGCGCGCTGGCCGAGCTGGGTCGCTGCCCGGCGCCCTGCGAACACAAGATCACCCCCGAGGAGTACGACGACAGAGCCGCCGCGCCCTTCCGTACCGCGACGGCCAGCGACCCCCAGCCGGTGGTGGACGCCCTGCTCGCGCGGATCGACGTGCTCTCCCGTGACCAGCGCTACGAGGAGGCCGCCGTGGTGCGGTCCCGGCTGGCCGCCGTGCTGCGGGCCACCGTGCGGATGCAGCGGCTGGCCGCGCTGACCGGGATCGTCGAGTTGGCCGCGGCCCGGCCGGCCGCCCGGGGCGGCTGGGAGTTGGCGCTGGTCCGGCACGGCCGGCTGGCCGGCGCGGGGGTGTCCCCGCCGGGCGTGCACCCGCGGCCCACCTTGACCACGATCCGGGCCACCGCCGAGACGGTGTCGGGCGGGCACGGCCCGGTGCCGGCCGCCACCGCCGAGGAGTCCGAGCGGATCCTGTCCTGGTTGGAGCGACCGGAGACCCGACTCGTCGAGATGTCCTCCGGTTGGTCCTCTCCGGCGAGTGGCGCGGCCCGGTTCCGTGACCTGCTGGCGAAGGCCGAGGGCGGCGCGTCCCACCAACTCTCGACCGAACGCTCATGACCAACTGACCGATCGGACTACGTCGACTCGCTTAGTCTGTTAGAGAAGTGCAGTCCTGCCCGATTCGTGGGCCTGCTCCCCCGCCGGGTCCCGGCGATGCGGAGCCGGGGTGAGGAGGTGTCCCTCGTGGACGTCGACGCCGGACACGGCGCCGCCCTGGGGGGCGCCCTGCCGACACAGCCGGGTGAGCTGCCGCTCGCCCGCCGGCTGCGGTCGCTGCTCAGCTGGCCAACCACCGACTCAGACCCGGTCACCCAACTGGTCCGCACCCACCGGGGCATCCACGCCGGCACCGACCCCGCGGTGCTGCGCCGTGCCTACACGATCGCGGAGAACATGCACCGCGGGCAGTTCCGCAAGAGCGGGGAACCGTACATCACCCATCCCCTCGCGGTGGCGCAGATCTGTGCCGAGCTGGGGATGGATACCACCACTCTGGTCGCGGCGCTGCTGCACGACACCGTGGAGGACACCCGCTACACCCTCCAGGCGCTCTCCGAGGACTTCGGCGGCGAGGTGGCCCACCTGGTCGACGGGGTGACCAAGTTCGACAAGGCGTTCTACGGCAAGGCCGCCGAGGCGGAGACGGTCCGCAAGATGATCGTCGCGGCCGCCAAGGACGTCCGGGTGCTGATCATCAAGCTGGCCGACCGGCTGCACAACATGCGGACGCTCGGGGTGCGCTCGGCGTCGTCGCGGGAACGGATCGCCCGCAAGACCCAGGAGGTGCTGGTCCCGCTCTGTGACCGGCTGGGCATCCAGACCCTCAAACGCGAGCTGGACGACGTGGTGCTGCTGCACCTCGAGCCCGACGAGCACGCCCGGCTGGCCCGGCACGTGCACGATCGGCCGGGCTGGGATTCGTACCTCGACTCGGTGGTCACCCGGACCAGGGTGGCGCTGCGCCGCAGCCGGGTCGACGCCGAGGTGAGCCCCCGTCCCCGGCACCTCTACTCGATCTGGAAGGACACCATCGCCGGCGGCCACACCGCCCCGTACGACCTGCCCCGCATCGTGGTGGTGGTCGACGGCCCGGCCACCGACTGTTACGCCGCGCTGGGCGCGATCCACGGCACCTGGCGACCGGTGCCCGGCCGCTTCAAGGACTTCATCGCCTCACCGAAGAACAACCTCTACCGTTCGCTGCACACCAGCGTCTGCGGCCCCCAGGACCGCACGGTGGAGGTGCTGATCCGCACCGAGGAGATGCACCGCTCGGCCGAGTACGGCATCGCCGCCGACTTCCGTTTCCCCCACTCCGGCAGCAGCACCGCCGCGGCCCGTGCCGAGCAGTTGGACTGGCTGCGCCGGGTGCTCGACTGGGAGCCGGACGCCGCCGACCCGGCACAGTTCTACGAGTCGCTGCGCTGCGACCTGGCCGAGGGGCAGATCCAGGTCTTCGCCGACGGACGGCAGGTCGTGCTGCCGGCCGGCGCCTCGCCTGTCGACCTCGCGTACGAGCTGGGCAACGACCGGGGCGACCACTGCCTCGCCGCACGCATCAACGGTCGGCTGGCCCCGCTCAGTTCGGAGCTGGACGAGGGCGACGTGGTGGAGATCTTCACCGAGAACGACGGCGACAACGGCTTCGAGGCCGGTGTGGCGCCGCGCGGCCCCCGGCGGGAGTGGCTGACCTTCGTCAAGTCGCCGCACGCGCAGATGCAGATCAACAGGTGGTTCGCCGAGCACACCGAGCCGGGCATCACGATCAGCGACAAGGTGCGCCTCGGTCGGGCCACCATCGGGCTCGCCCTGCGCCAGCACAACCGGGGCCTCGCCAGTGATCTGCCGCTGCTGCGCCTCTCCGAGGAGTTGGGCTACCCCGACCTGGAGACCCTGCTGGTCGCGGTCTTCGACCGGGTGATCGAACCGGACACCGTGGTTCGCCAGCTCATCGACCTGGTCGACCATCGACAGTGACCCGGCGGGCCCCAGCGCGTCCGAAGGACATTCGTGACCACTAGCCTGGAGTCATGATCCCCCGCTCCCGCGCCACCGGTCGGGCCCTCTTCTACCAGGCCTTCTACCGACTGCCGCTGCCGGTGCGTCGGCGCCTGGTCCGGCTGGCCGTGCCCAAGTACATCGTCGGCGCGGTGACCCTGGTGCGGGACACCGAGGCGACGGGCGCGGGTCGGTTGCTCATGCTGCGCCAGCCGCCCGGCAAGGGTTGGTCACTCCCCGCCGGCCTGCTCGACCGGGGCGAGGCCCCGGTGGTGGGCGCGGCCCGTGAGCTGTTCGAGGAGTCCGGTGTCCGGCTCCCACCATCCCGGCTGCGCCCGGCGGTGCCGAACGCGATCGTGCACGCCAAGGGCTGGGTGGACATGGTCTTCGAGGCCGAGGTGCCGGCGTCCAGCACCGAGCTGACCGTCGACGGCGCGGAGGTCTTCGAGGCCGCCTGGCACCCCCTGGACGACCTGCCCAAGCTGACCTGGCCGACGGCCCGACTGCTCGCCTACTACGACATCGGGCCGCTGGCCGGGCAGTTCCCGCCGCCGGTGCCCGACGACACCCCGTGACCGTCGCGGCCGGCGTGCCGCCGGAGCTGTGCGCTGTGGTGCTGGCCGCCGGCGAGGGCACGCGGCTGCGCCCGCTCACCGAACGGGTGCCCAAGGCGCTCTGCCCGGTGGGCAACGTGCCCCTGCTGGATCGGGCGTTGGCGCGGCTGGCCGGCCTGGGCCTGACCGGTCCCGACCGGGTCGCGGTGAACGCCTGCTACCTCGGCGACCAGGTGGTGGCGCACGTCGGCGACCGTGCACACCTGTCGGTGGAGCCGGGCGACCCGCTGGGCACCGCGGGCGGGGTGGCCAACCTGCGGGACTGGATCGACGGGCGGCCGGTCCTGGTCGGCAACGCCGACGCGTACCTCGCCGACCCGGCTGCTCCCCCGGGCCTGGACGTGGTCGCCCTGCTCGACGGCTGGGACGGGCACACCGTACGCCTGCTCGGCCAGCCCGCCGCGGACCCGGCGGCGCCGGGCACCTTCACCGGGCACTGCTTCACCGGCTTCTCGCTGCTGCCCTGGCGGCTGGTCCGGGACCTGCCGGTCGTCTTCTCGGACCTGGTGCGCGCCGTGTGGCGTCCGGCCGAGGCGGCGGGCGCCCTGGCCGTGGTGCCCTACCCGGGCACCTTCTTCGACACCGGCACCCCGGCCGACTACCTCGCGGCCAACCTGCACGCCGCGGCCGGCGGCGTTCTCGTCGAGGAGTCCGCGACGGTGACCGGCCACTGCGTGGAATCGGTCGTCGGCGCGGGCGCGCGAGTGGACGGCGACGTGTCCCGCACCGTGGTGTGGCCGGGCGCGACCGTACGGGCCGGCGAGCGGCTGCGGAACGTGATCCGGGCCGGGAGCGACCTGACCGTGCCCTGCCCCGCCCAGGGCTGAGCCCCGACGGCTCCCGCCTCCGGTCTCGGGTCGGAACATCTAGCATGGGCGACGACGCCGACGAACGGAGAAATGCCCCGTGATCACCGCGATCGTGCTGATCGACTGCGCCACCGATGCGATCCCCGAGGTGGCGGAGAATCTGGCCAACCTTCCCGGTGTCAGCGAGGTCTACTCGGTGGCCGGGCACGTCGACCTCATCGCCATCGTCCGGGTCCGCGAGTTCGACCAGATCGCCCAGGTCATCGCGGGCAGCATCTCCAAGGTCCCGGGAGTGCTCAACACCGAGTCGCACATCGCCTTCCGGGCGTACTCCCAGCACGACCTGGAGGAGGCGTTCGCGATCGGCCTGGCCAGCGCCGACTGACCCGCCCGCCGTTGCGGGGCCCGCGCCGGCCGCACAACGGCGCGTAGCGCGCACAGGGCGGCCGGCCCACCCCGTTGGGTGGACCGGCCGTCTGCTGTGGCTACGTCAGCTCTCGCTGGGAGCCGGTACCTCGGTGCTGCCGCCGCCCGGAGCCGGCGACTCGGTGCCGGTGCCGCCCGGAGCCGGCGACTCGGTGACAGTGCCGCCCGGAGCCGGCGACTCAGTGCCGGTGCCGCCCGGGCTGGGCGTACCGCTGGCGCTGGTCTGCGGAACCGGGATGCCGAGCTTGTTGGCGAGCGCCACCAACTCGTCGTAGTGCGTCTGCAGCGTCGGAAGCGCCGTCTGCGCCAACTGGACCACCGACTGCTCGGAGCCCTGCGAGATCTCCGTCTGGGTGGCCTGGATGGACTGGACGTGGCCGGCCAGCTCACTGGTCACCCAGAGCCGGTCGAACTCCGCACCGCTGGCGTTGTTCAGCTTGTCGATGACCGCCTGCTGATCGGCGCTGGGCTCGTTCGGCAGTTCCACCCCGAGCTGCGACGCGGTCTGCTGCACCGTCTGGTCCAGCTGGGTGTGGTCGGTCTTCAGCATCGCGCCCAGGTCCTTGACCCCCTGGTCCTGACCCTTCTGCTGAGCCAGGTCACCAGCGGTGATCTCGAACAGGTTGACCTGGTGTACCGCCTGCAGGTACTGGGTGTCCTGCGTTGACGGCTGTGCCGCGGCCTGCGCGGCCGCAGCCGGCGCGACACCGACCAGTACCAGCGCGGCCAACAGGCCGAGGCGTTTGATACCCAACATGCTTCCCCCCCTTGAGACGTTGGACCGCACGGATACCCGGCTCACCGGGGTTATTCCTGCGATCGCCCGTCGCGCGGGGTCGACCGGTCCCATCAGGGCCGTCCGACTCCTGGTCGGATGGGTCGCGGGGTGTGAATACGACGGGGCGCCCGCCGGAATCCGGCGGGCGCCCCGTAACGGTGCGATTGGGCGGTCAGCGGCGGCTCTCGCCGCTGCCGATCTCCTCGCGCTCGGGTCGGGCCTCGACCGGCGGGTGCCCCGGCGAGACCGGTGCCTCGACCGGCTTCTCGATCGGGTAGAAGAAGCCCCGGATGGCCGGGCCGAGGGCCCCCAGCCGGTTCATCTTCTTGGGCACGACCCAACCGACGTAGTCGAGCTGGCCGTGGCCGTCCGCGTGCCCGTTGGACGCGCTGAGCGGCTGGTGCACCTCGACGAACCGGCCGTCCGGCATGCGCCGGATGATGCCGGTCTCCACGCCGTGCGCGAGCACCTCCCGGTCGTGCTGCTGCAGACCCAGGCAGAGCCGGTAGGTGACGTAGTACGCCAGCGGCGGGACCACCAGCAGGCCGATCCGGCCCGCCCAGGTCATCGCGTTCAAGCTGATCTGGAACTTGTCCGCGATCACGTCGTTGGCGCCGGAGAGCGTCAGCACGATGTAGAACGAGACGGCCATGGCGCCGACGGCGGTCCGGGCCGGTGCGTCCCTGGGACGCTCGAGCAGGTTGTGGCTCTTGCGGTCCTTGAGGTGCCGGGCTTCCAGGAACGGGTACATCGTCGACAGGCCCACCAGGATGCCGGGCAGCACGACTGTCGGCCAGAACAGCGGCGGGATGACGTACCCGTCGCCGAGCGGGATGTTGATTTCCCAGGCCGGCATGAGTCGGGTCGACCCGTCGAGGAACATGACGTACCAGTCGGGCTGGCTGGCGGCCGAGACCACCCACGCCTCGTACGGGCCGAACAACCAGATCGGGTTGATCTGGAACAGACCGCCCATCAGCGCGATGACGCCGAAGACGACCATGAAGAAGCCGCCCTGCTTCAGCGCGTACCGGGGGAACATCCGCTCGCCGACCACGTTGTTGTTGGTCCGGCCGGGGCCGGGCCACTGGGTGTGCTTCTGCTTGAAGACCAGACCCAGGTGGACGCTGATGAGCGCGACCAGCAGACCTGGGATGAGCAGCACGTGGGCGATGAAGAACCGGCTGATGATGATCGTGCCCGGGAACTCGCCGCCGAAGATCGACGAGGTGACCCAGGAGCCGATCACCGGGATGGACAGCATGATCGCCGAGGCGATCCGCAGGCCGGTGCCGGACAGGCCGTCGTCCGGCAGCGAGTAACCGGTGAAGCCGGCCAGGAAGCCGACCCAGAACAGCAGCGAACCGATGATCCAGTTGGTTTCGCGCGGCTTGCGGAAGGCGCCGGTGAAGAAGACCCGGAGCATGTGCACGACGATCGCGGCCATGAACAGCAGCGCCGCCCAGTGGTGCATCTGCCGCATCACCAGACCGCCGCGGACGTCGAACGAGATGTCCAGGCTGGAGGCGTACGCGGCGGACATCGGGGTGCCCTGCAACGGCGCGTAGCTGCCGTCGTAGACCACCTCGGTCATCGCCGGCTCGAAGAAGAAGGTGAGGAACACGCCGGTCAGCAACAGCACGACGAACGAGAACAGCGCGATCTCGCCGAGCAGGAAGGACCAGTGGTCCGGGAAGACCTTGTTCAGTAGCTTGCGCAGCGGGGTGGCCACCGCGAAGCGGTCGTCCACTCCCACCGCGGCCTTGCCCGGCGTCGCCGCAAGGTCAAACTTTCGACGCTTCATGGCCGCTCCCAGAAATCAGGCCCGACGGTCTCGGTGTAGTCGGACTTCGCCACGAAGAAGCCCTCGGAGTCCACCTCGATCGGCAGCTGCGGCAGCCGCCGGCTGGCGGGGCCGAAGACTGGCCGGGCGTTGTCGGTGATCAGGAACTGGGACTGGTGGCACGGGCAGAGCAGCCGGTTGGTCTGCTGCTCGTACAGGCTGGCCGGGCATCCCGCGTGCGTGCAGATCTTGGAGAACGCCGCGTAGTTGCCCCACATGTAGTCGCCGTGGCCGATCTTCTCGTTGGCCCGGCGCGATTCCTGCGCGTCCGAGTCACGGAGATGGATCAGCAGCGTCGGCGAGTCGGCGTGCTTGTTGCTCACACCGTGGTCGATGCCGGGGAACACGGTGATCTGGCCACCGGTGCTGATGTCCTCCGGACGGACCGGACGGCCGTCCTCGCGGACCAGGCGGATCCGCTCGCCGCCCTCGGCCGTGGCGAACCCGGTGGTGAACATCTGGTTGTTCTTGTGCGGCTGCGAGATCAGGCCGCCGACCAGCGGCGCCGCGGCGACCGCGGCGACCGGCGCGAGACCGGCCAGCAGCGAGATGCCGAGCAGGGGGCGACGCTTCACGCCCAGCTCGTCCGCCATGTAGAGCATGGTCTGGCCGGTGATCGTGCGGCCTTCGGAGTCCACCTGGCCCTCGTGCCGGTCCTGGATCGAGACCTCCTTGGGCAGCAACTTCTTGCCCCAGGTCAGGATGCCGAAGCCGACGGCGAGCAGCGCCACGCCGAGGGTGAAGCCGAGCAGCGGGGTGTAGAACTTGTCGCCGCCCCGGCCCGCCTCGTACTTCCACGGCCACGCGATGTAGATGACCATGAACGCGGTCGCGGCCAGGCCGGTGAGCAGGAAGAAGCCGGCGACCACCCGGGTCAGCCGACGCTCCGCCTTGGTGCCGGGCAGCACCTGCGGCTCGTAGTGGACGATCTCGATGTCGTCGCGGCGTGCGCCCTCACGAACGATGTCGAACCGGGTCAGCTTGGGGTCGTTGACGTCGAGCGGCTCCGGGCCCTGTGAGGCCTGGTGCTCGGGGTGGGTGCTCATGCCGTCACCTCGCTACGGGTGGCGCCGAGCGGCACCACAGCACTGAATCGGATGGCCTGCTCGATCACGACTTACCCGCAATCCACAGGCTAGCGAAGACGAGCGCCACGATGCCAACCAGGAAGATCGCCAGGCCCTCGGTGGACGGGCCGTACCGCCCGAGGTTGAGCCCACCCGGGTCCTGGTCGTGCTTCAGCGTCTCCTGGATGTAGGCGATGATGTCGGCCTTCTGCTCCGGCCGGAGCTGGTTGTCGCCGAACACCGGCATGTTCTGCGGGCCGCTCAACATCGCCGCGTAGATCTGGCGGTCGGTAGCGGGGTGCAGGCTCGGGGCGAACTTGCCCGACGAGAGCGCACCGCCGCCGCCACCGAAGGCGTGGCACTGCGAGCAGTTGATCCGGAACAGCTCACCGCCGGACGCGATGTTGCCGTCCTCACGGAGGTCGTCGCCGTCGGGCACGACCGGGCCGCCGCCCAACTCCTGGATGTACTGGGCCAGCTGACGGGTCTGCTCGTCGTTGAAGACCGGGGGCTTACGGTGCGCCTGGGCCTCCTGGCGGGCCAGCGGCATCCGCCCGGAGCTGACCTGGAACTCGACCGATGCCGCGCCGACGCCGATCAGGCTCGGCCCGCGGCCCTCGACGCCCTGGGCGTTGCGGCCGTGGCAGGTCACGCAGCTCACGTCGAACAGCGCCTTGCCCTCGGCGGCGGCGCCGGTCAGCTGCGGGTTGTCCTGCGCCTGCGCGCCCGGGGCGAAGACGGTGTATGCGCCGCCGGCGAGCATCAGCGCGGCGATCAGCCGGACCGCGGCGCCCAGCCGGCGGCGGCCCCTGCTGCGCGCGGCGGGCCGCTCACGCAACCGCGCGAGCAGACCGCGTCGGCGGTCGTTGTCAGAAGTCATGAGCGGTGTCCTTAACCGGTTGGACCTGTCTCAGGGGACGGAGCAGCAGCGCGGAATGTGACGCGCAAGATCACTGGAGCCAGTAGATCATGGCGTACAGCCCGATCCACACGACGTCGACGAAGTGCCAGTAGTACGACACGACGATCGCCGACGTCGCCTGCGCCGGAGTGAACCGGCCCATGGTCGTACGGACCATGAAGATGATGAAGGCGATCAGACCACCGGTCACGTGCAGGCCGTGGAAGCCGGTGGTCAGGTAGAACACCGACCCGTACCCGTCTTCGTTGATCTTGATGCCGTCGGCGACCAGGTGCCGGTACTCGTTCAGCTGGCCGAGGACGAAGATCAGGCCCATCACGAAGGTGACGGTGAACCAGCGCCGTAGCGCGTGCACGTCACCCTTCTCCGCCGCGAAGACGCCGAGCTGGCACGTCACCGAGGACAGCACCAGGATCACCGTGAAGGTGGTCGCGTACGGGATGTTCAGCGCTTCGGTGTGCTTCTCCCACTGCTCCGGCGCAGCCGCGCGGATGGAGAAGTACATCGCGAACAGCGCCGCGAAGAACATGAGTTCGCTGGAGAGCCACACGATCGTCCCGACGCTGACCATGTTTGGTCGGGTCAGAGAGTGGATCCGGCTCTTGTCAATGGCTGGGGCCGCAGTCACGCCGTCATTATTGCCCCTGACCGGGGCCGCCGATCAGCGGGGTGGCAAACCTGCGCCTTCCGTGGCCCGAGCGTCAGGGTCCGGTTCGCCTGGCCTAGCCTGAAAAGCGTGCTGCACGTCGATCCGATCTTCGCCGCCACCTCGGCCCCGCCGCCGTTCACCGTCGGCGCGGTGCTGACCGAGACCCGGCTGGACAGCTGGCTGGCCCTCGGCCTGGTGCTCGCCGCCGGCCTGTACCTCTACGGGGTGTACCGGCTGCGCCTGCGCGGCGACCGCTGGCCGATCGCCCGTACCGTGTTCTTCCTCGGCCCCGGCCTGGGCGGCATCGCGCTCGTCACTGTCAGCGGGCTGCACGCGTACGACACCGCGCTGCTGTCCGTGCACATGATCCAGCACATGGTGCTCTCCATGGTGGCGCCGATCTTCCTGGCGCTGGGCGCGCCGATGACCCTGGCCCTGCGGACCCTGCCGGTCGGGCCACGCAAGCGCCTGCTCGCGATCGTGCACAGCCGCGTCGCCCGGGTCTACAGCTTCCCGCTGGTGGCGTTCGCCATCTTCGTGGTCAACCCGTTCGTGCTGTACTTCAGTGATCTGTACCGCTACACCCTCGAACACGCCTGGGCGCACGAGCTGGTGCACGCGCACTTCATCATGACCGGCTGCGTGTTCTTCTGGCCGCTGCTCGGCCTCGACCCGCTGCCCGGCCGCTGGCCGTACCCGGCCCGCGCGCTGCTGATGCTGCTCTCCGTGCCGTTCCACACCGTGCTCGGCCTCACCATCATGCAGAGCAGCACGCTCTTCGGCGGCGACTGGTACCCGTCGCTCAACCTCGGTTGGGTCGACCCGTGGCAGGACCAGGTGGTCGCCGGCGGCATCCTCTGGGCCGGTGGCGAGTTCGTCAGTGTGACCATGCTCGCGGTGCTGGTGGTGCAGTGGGTCAAGCAGTCCGAGCGGGAGGCCCGCCGGGTGGACCGCGAACTGGACCGCCAGGAGGCCCGCGAACGCGCCGCCGACGCCGCACCCGCCTGAGCTGCCCGGACGGTACGCGCCGACGCGCGACACCGGGCGGGATGTCGGCTACGTCACGCCGACCGGTACGATCTGCGGGCAGCTACGAGGTGGGAGTTCCGGCATGACCGATCGTCTTTGCACCGTGTTGCTCTACAGCGACGACCCGCAGGTCCGTGATCGGATGCGGATGGCTGTCGGCACCCGGCCAGCTCCCGGTTTGCAGATCGAGTTCGTCGAGGCGTCGACCTACGCGGAGACCATCCGGCTGGTCGACGACTACGAGATCGACCTGCTGCTGCTCGACGGTGAGGCGAGCCCGGGCGGCGGCATCGGCATCGCCCGGCAGGTCAAGGACGACCGGGATGACGCTCCCCCGACCTGCCTGGTGATCGCCCGCGCCGCCGACCGATGGCTCGCCGCGTACGCCGAGGTCGACGCGACGCTGGTGCACCCGCTCGACCCGGTGACCACCGGCGGCACGGTGGCCGAGCTGCTGCGGACGCACGCACCCGCCTGACGTCCCACGCTCCTCCGGCACCCCCACGGCGCCGGATCTCCTCGGCGCCGGTTCCAGCCCACCCGCACTTCGCATGCTCGGGAGGCCCGCCATGGGCGATCGGACCTGGCCGCACCTGCTCAACGCGCTGCTGCGCGGTGACGAACTCTCCACCGCCGACACCGCCTGGGCGATGGACGAGATCATGACCGGCTCGGCGAGCGCGGCGCAGATCGCCGCCTTCGCCGTGGCGCTGCGGGCCAAGGGGGAGACCCCCGCGGAGCTGGCCGGCCTGGTGGAGGCGATGCTGGGTCGCGCGGTCCCGGTGACGCTCCCCGAGGAGCTGCGCCAAACCGCGCTCGACGTGGTCGGCACCGGCGGTGACCTCGCCCACACGGTCAACATCTCCACGATGACGGCGCTGGTGGTCGCCGGCGCGGGCGTCCGCGTCGTCAAGCACGGCAACCGGGCCGCCTCCTCCCTGTGCGGCACCGCCGACCTGTTGGAGTTCCTCGGCATCCCGCTGGATCTCGGCCCGGAGCAGGTCGCCCGCTGTGTCGAGGAGGCCGGCATCGGGTTCTGCTTCGCGGCCCGCTTCCACCCCGGGATGCGGCACGCCGGTCCGGTCCGCCGCGAGGTGGGCGTGCCCACCTTCTTCAACTTCCTCGGCCCGCTGACCAACCCGGCCCGCCCACGGGCCGGTGCTGTCGGCTGCTTCGACCTGCGGATGGCCCCGGTGATGGCCAGCGTGTTCGCGGGCCGTGGCGACTCGGCGATCGTCATGCGCGGCGAGGACGGGCTGGACGAGTTCACCACCGCCGCGCCGACCCGCATCTGGGCGGCGCAGGGCGGCACCGTACGCGAGGCTGTGCTGGACGCGACGGACCTGGGGGTACCCAGGGCCACCCTGGCGGACCTGCGGGGCGGTGACGCCGCCTACAACGCGGGCGTGGCCCGTCACCTGCTGGCCGGCGAGACGGGCCCGGTCCGGGACGCGGTGCTGGTCAACGCGGCGGCGGCGCTGGCCACCCAGGGCCCGCTGGACGGCGACCTGACCGAGGCGCTGCGCGCCGGCCTGGCCCGCGCGGCCGAGTCGATCGACTCCGGGGCGGCCGCCGCGACCCTGGACCGCTGGATCGAGACCGCTACCGCCTGACCTCGGTGCCACCCGCCGGCGGCGACGTACGGGCTTGATCGACTCGGGTTCCTTGAATCCGCGGTGTCCGGCCAGCCCGGATACCCCGACTTCAATGAAGTCGAGTGGATCACGGCCTAGACGGCTGCCGACGAGTGGGCGACGGTGCGCGGAGATTTGTCGGACCCGTCTGGGAAACTACAGCTGAGTAGTTCTCTGCTGCCGTCGGTGCGCCGTTGTCGCATCCGGGGGCGGTCCGCCTGGTATCCGAGAGGAGACGCCCGTGTCGCACCGCGAGCTCTACTGCGACGTCTGTGAGGGCGTGGCGCTGTTCGAGGCGCCGCCCTGCGTCGACGGCCACGGCATCGACTGTCCAGAGCTGATCTGCACCGACTGCGGCGCCGCCGTGGTGGTCAGCGCGTTCGCCTTCCCGGTCACCCGACTGGTCGCCCGCCGCCGCCAGCCCGCCCGCCGCGCCGCCTGACCGCAGCACCGCCCGCACCCCTGACCGCCGCGCCACCCGAGGCGGGGTGGCGCATGACCGAAGGCCCGCTCCCCCACTCGGGGAACGGGCCTTCGTTCGTGCCGGGTCGGTCGCGACGGCGACCGGGTGGGTCAGTGCTCGGCGGTACGCCGGGTGCCGCTGTAGTACTCGAACAGGAGCCCACAGGCGGAGAAGACAACAGCCAGCAGGCCGGCGCCGATCAGCCAGTACTGCCAGAACACCATGCCGAGCGCGGCGATCGCGGCGGCCAGCGCCAGACCGAACGGCCAGTAGCTGCCCGGGCTGAAGAAGCCGACCTCACCAGCGCCGTCGGCGATCTCAGCGTCCGGGCGGTCCTCCGGGCGCAGGTCGATGCGGCGGGAGACGAACCAGAAGAAGCCACCGCACATCGAGCAGAGCAGGAACGACAGCAGCAGGGCGACGGTGCCGACCCACTCGACGCCGCCCGACTCCCCGTGCGTCCAGGCGCCGTAGAGGATGGTGGCACCGAAGAGGAACCCGGCGATGATCAGGAAGATACGCCACTCGGTCTTCATGCGGCTGCCTCAGCTTCCCGTGCGGGCCGGAACGTCGTCCGGGTTGAAGTTGTCCTGAGTCCGCCGCGTGTCGAACGGCTGCGTGGTCGTCGCGTACGGCTGCTCACCGATCGCGGACAGCGCATCCTGGGTGGACTTGCCGCTCTGCTTGGCCGCGAGGAACTGGTCGTACTTCTCCGGCGAGACCACCCGCAGCTCGAAGTTCATGAACGCGTGGTAGCTGCCGCACAGTTCGGCGCAGCGCCCGACGTAGGCACCCTCGGCGTCGAGGCTTGAGACCTCGAACACGTTGCGGATCTTGCCCGGCATGACGTCCCGCTTGAAGAGCAGCTCCGGCACCCAGAACGAGTGGATGACGTCGCGGCTGGTCTCCTCGAACCGGATGGACCGGTTGGTTGGCAGCACCAGCACCGGGATGACCTCACTGGTGCCGAGCGTCGACGCGGTGGTGCGGGCTTCCGTGCCCTGACCGTCGCGGTAGTTGAACTGCCAGTTCCACTTGAACGCGACGACCTCGACCGTGACGTCCGGGTTCTTCGACAACTTGTCGACGTCGGTCTGCACGATCGCCGTGTAGTAGAAGAGCACGGAGACGATCAGGATCGGCGCGATGGTGTAGAGGAACTCCATCGGCATGTTGTAGCGGGTCTGCACTGGCAGCGCGTTGCCACGCTTGCGGTAGCGCACGACGCACCAGAAGATCAGGCCCCACACGAAGACGCCGACCGCGAGCGCGGCGATGCAGGAGGCGATCCACAGGTCGTACATCCGCTTGGACTCCGGCGAGATGCCGCCCTGCGGCCAGCCGAAGCCGTGGAACGTCTGACCCACGTCACAGCCCGTGAGCAGAACCAGCAACGCCACGCCACCGAGACCGAGCCCGGCCAGGCGACCAGCACCACGCCCCCGGCGTCCACCAACCCCTGGGGAAGCGCTGTGCCGTACGGCCGACGGCCGTACCTCCGAACTCCTTGCGACCACCTGGTCCTGCCTCCCTAGCGCGCCGCGGTGCGTCCTTCGTCAGCACCGGCGGCAAAGGCGTCACCGACGGTCGCAGATTACTCGACCATGACGGACTCGGCCGTGGTGGGGTCACTGTCCGACCCCCATCGGGGGGATCCTAGGCATACCGCCGCGATACCGTAATGATCTGTGAGCGCGAGGAGTGAGCCGGGGTTGCGAGCCCCGCAGTCGCGAACGAAGGCAGGTCTGTGAGCGCATCCCCGGTCTACCTGGACGCGGCGACCGCCGCGCCGATGCATCCGGTCGCGCGGCAGGCGCTGCTGGCCGCGCTCGAGGACGGCTGGGCCGACCCGGGCAAGCTGTACACGCAGGCCCGCCGGGCCCGGCAACTGCTCGACGCCGCCCGCGAGGCCACCGCGCTGACGCTCGGCGTCCGCGCCGATGAGGTCTCCTTCACCCCCAGTGGTACGTCCGCAGCCCACGGCGCGGTGCTCGGGGGGCTGGCGGGGCGGCGCCGGGTCGGGTCGACGCTGGTGCACTCGGCGATCGAGCATTCGGCGGTGCTGCATGCGGCGGAGCGGCACGTCGACGCGGGTGGGACCGCCACCGCGGTGCCGGTCGACCGGTTGGGCCGGCTGGACCTGACGGCGTGGTCGACCGCCGTTCGGGCCCCGGGGGTCGCGCTGGCCGCGTTGATTACCGCCAGTCACGAGGTGGGGACGGTGCAGCCGGTCGCCGAGGCGGCGGCGGCGTGCGCCGACGTGGGTGTGCCGCTGTACGTGGACGCGGCGCAGTCGGTGGGCCGGGTGCCCCTGCCGGCCGGCTGGTCGGTGCTCACGGCGAGCGCCCACAAGTGGGGCGGACCACCCGGAGTGGGGGTGCTGGCGGTCCGGAAGGGCACTCGCTGGGAGTCACCCTGGCCGGCCGACGAGCGGGAGAGCGGACGTACCCCCGGTGTGGTGAACCTGCCCGCGGTCGTGGCGGCGGCGGCGAGCCTGCGGGCGGCGGCGGCCGACGCGGCGACCGAGGCGACCCGGCTGGCCGCCCTGGTGGACCGGGTCCGGGAGCGGGTCGCGGCGGAGGTGCCCGACGTGGAGGTGGTCGGCGACCCGGTGCTCCGGCTCCCCCACCTGGTCACCTTCTCCTGCCTGTACGTCGACGGGGAGGCGCTGCTGCACGCCCTGGACCGGCGGGGCTTCGCCGTGTCGTCCGGCTCGTCCTGCACCTCGTCCACGTTGCGCCCGTCGCACGTGCTGGAGGCGATGGGGGTGCTCTCGCACGGCAACGTGCGGGTCAGCCTGCACCGGGAGACGACGGAGGCGGACGTGGAGCGGTTCCTGACCGAACTGCCGGGGATCGTCGCCGGGCTGCGCGCCGAGGCCGGGGTGGTGGGGCTGTGACGATGCCGGACGAGGTGATCGACTGCCGGGGGCAACGCTGCCCGCTGCCGGTGATCGCGGCGGCGCGACGGATGCCTGAGGTGCCGGTCGGCACTGTGGTCCGGGTGCTGGCCGACGACCCGGCGGCGGCGGTCGACATTCCCGCCTGGTGCCGGATGCGCGGCCAGGAGTTCCTAGGCTCGGTCAACGGCCCCGACGGTCCCGCCTACGACGTCCGCCGCACCCACTAACCAAACCCCGCCCGCCACTCCCCAACCACCCCCGCGATCTTGCAATTTCTGCGTGGACAAATGGGTGCAGAAGCCGCGATAAAGCGACAGAAAGTGCAAGATCGCCGGGGTGGGTGGGGTGGGGGCTACGCCGGGAGGAGGTGGGGGCGGACTTCTTCCGCTGCGGTGTCGCCGTAGGACTCGGCGAGCCGCTTGACGAACAGGTCGCGGCGAACGTCGTACTCCTGGGTGCCGACGGTCTCCAGGACCAGCGTGGCCAGCAGCGAGCCGACCTGGGCGGCGCGCTCCAGGCCGAGGCCCCAGGAGAGCGCGGTGAAGAAGCCGGCCCGGAAGCCGTCGCCGACGCCGGTCGGGTCGACCGCCCGGATCTCCCGCGCGATCGGTACGTGGATCGGGTCGATGTCGCGCCCGGCGATCTCCACACCGTGCTTGCCCAGCGTGGTGACCCGCACCTTGACCAGGTCCAGCAGTTGGTCGTCGCTGAGCTGCGCCTTGCTCTGCAGCAGCGACTTCTCGTAGTCGTTGGTCATCAGGTACTCGGCGCCCTCGATCAGCGCCACCACGTCCTCACCGGGCATCCGGGCGAGCTGCTGGGACGGGTCGGCGGCGAAGGCGTACCCGCGGGTGCGGCACTCGGCCGAGTGGCGCAGCATGGCCTCGGGGTCGTTCGCGCCGACCAGCACCAGGTCCAGACCGCCGAGCCGGTCGGCGACCGGAGCCAGCTCGATGTTGCGGGCCTCGCTCATCGCACCGGCGTAGAACGACGCGATCTGGCACATGTCGGTGTCTGTGGTGCAGACGAAGCGGGCGGTGTGCGCAATCTCGCTGATGTGCACCGAGTCGCAGTCCACACCGTGGCGCTCCAGCCAGGAGCGGTAGTCGGCGAAATCGGCGCCGACCGCGCCGAGCAGCACCGGGCGCAGCCCGAGCTGACCCATCCCGAAGGAGATGTTCGCCGCCACGCCGCCGCGGCGGAGCACCAGGTCGTCCACCAGGAAGGAGAGGGACACCTTGTGCAGTTGATCGGCGATGAGCTGGTCGGCGAAGCGACCGGGGAAGCTCATCAGGTGATCGGTGGCGATCGAGCCGGTGACGGCGATCTTCATGTCAACCCTCGGGGTCGGGAGCAGGGCGCGGTCAGCCTACCGGGACGGCAACCCGATGGTCACCGCTCGGTCGGACAACGGCAACCAGCCCGCCACGGCCCCCTTCGGGATCGCTCCCAGGCCGATGCGACCGCCGACCGGTACGGCGATGGGGCCGTCCCGAGGAACGGCCCCATCGTCGATGGTGTGGGGTGTGACTCAGTTGAACGAGTCACCGCAGGCGCAGGAGCTGCCCGCGTTGGGGTTGTCGATGGTGAAGCCCTGGGCGTCGATCCGGTCGGCGAAGTCGATCGTCGCGCCGGAGAGGTACGGGGCGCTCATCCGGTCGACGACGACCTCGACGCCACCGAAGTCGGTCACGACGTCACCGTCGAGCGAACGCTCGTCGAAGAAGAGCTGGTACCGCAGGCCGGAGCAGCCGCCCGGCTGCACGGCGACGCGGAGCCGCAGGTCGTCGCGGCCCTCCTGCTCGATCAGGGCCTTGACCTTCTGCGCCGCGACGTCGGTGAGGACGACGGAAGTAGGGGCCTTGGCCTCGGTCGACTCGGTCTGCGCTGGCGTGGTCACGTGGAAGTCTCCCTGCGCGGTTTGGGTCCGGACGCACTGGCCAACGTCGCGCGCCGTCCAGTGATTCCCGGTTGTGGTCCTCAACCGATCGTACGCCGCCTTGGCCGGGCTCACCCGCGTGGCGTGACCCCCGCCGCAGGTCGGCCCTCGGTCGGGGCGGGCGCACGGGCGGTCGGGACGCTCAGCGGCTCCACTGCCGGGCCAGCCGGGCGCCCAACTCGCACAGCCCCTCGGCGGGCCGGCTCAGCGCCGCGTCGAGCCCGCCGCCCTCCTCACCGCCGAAGTGCTCAACCAGGCTGTACGCGTCGGTCACCCCGGCCGAGGCGGCCTCCCGCCGGCCGGTGCTCACCTGCCCGGCCACCACCACGCAGGGCACTCCCCGGTCGCGGGCGGCGCCGGCCACCCCGGCCACGACCTTGCCGCGCAGCGACTGGTGGTCGAACGACCCCTCACCGGTGATCACCAGGTCGGCGGTGTCCAGCGCGGCATCGAGACGGGTGGCCCGGGTGACCAGGCCGATCCCCGACTCGCAGTCGCCGCCCAGGGCGAGGAGCGCCGCGCCGATGCCACCGGCGGCCCCGCCCCCGGGCAGCGCGCCGAGCCCCGCCGGGCAGCCGGCCAGGTCCCGTTCCAGCACCGCCGCGAAACGCTCCAGGGCCGCGTCGAGCAGCAAAACGTCAGCGCGGTCGGCGCCCTTCTGCGGGCCGAACACGTTGCTCGCGCCGTGCAGGCCGAGCAGGGGGTTGTCCACGTCGGTGGCCGCGACCAGCCGGACGCCGCGCAGCCGGGGCGCGCCGTCCAGCGCGTCGACCGCGGCGAGCGCCGCCCCGCCGTACGGCAGCGCGGCGCCGCCCTGGTCGAGGGGGGTCACGCCCAGCGCGGCGAGCATTCCGGCGCCCCCGTCGTTGGTGCCGGAGCCGCCCAGCCCGATCACCACAGTGCGGGCACCGCTCTCCACCGCGGCGGCCACCAACAGACCCAACCCGTACGAGGTGGTGTTCTTCGGGTCGCGCTCGGCTGCGGAGAGCAGGTGCAGGCCGCACGCCTGCGCGCTCTCCAGATAGGCGGTCGCGCCGTCGGCGGTGAGCAGGATCTCACCGGCCGCCGGCCGGCCCAGCGGGTCGACCGTCGAGACCGGCACCCGCCGGCCGCCGAGGGCTTCGGCGAGCACCTCCACGAAGCCCGGACCGCCGTCGGCGAGGGGCCGGATCAGCAGATCGTCTCCGTCGGTGACGGTGCGCCAACCGGCGGCGACGGCGGCGGCGACCTCCGGTGCGGACAGGGTGCCGGCGAACTTGTCCGGGCAGAGCAGCACGCGCATGCCGAGCAGTGTGGCAGCCCACACCGAGCGAAGCTGCGTCGCGCTCGCGCTGTGGGACCATGGGCTACGTGACTTCGACCTGGGTGGAACCCTCCAACACGGCGACGGCTCTGCTGCTGCTCGGCCGGGGCAGCGACCCCGACACCGAGCGCGGCGTCGAGTGTCCGGGCGACCTGCCGGCGCCCAGCGATCCGGATCTGGTGGCCCGTGCCACCGCCGCGAAGGCGAAGCTGGGCAGCAAGGTCTTCGTGCTGGGGCACCACTACCAGCGCGACGAGGTGATCCAGTTCGCCGACGTGACGGGCGACTCGTTCAAGCTGGCCCGGGAGGCCGCGGCCCGCCCGGACGCGGAGTACATCGTCTTCTGCGGCGTGCACTTCATGGCCGAGAGCGCCGACATCCTCACCACCGACACCCAGCGGGTGATCCTGCCGGACCTCGCGGCGGGCTGCTCGATGGCGGACATGGCGGTGCTGGGCCAGGTCGAGGCGACCTGGGACACCCTGACCGAGCTGGGCATCGCCGGCGACACCGTGCCTGTGACGTACATGAACTCCTCGGCCGACATCAAGGGCTTCGTGGGCCGCAACGGCGGCGTGGTCTGCACCTCGTCCAACGCCAAGCGCGCCCTGGACTGGGCCTTCGAGCAGGGGTCGAAGGTGCTCTTCCTGCCGGATCAGCACCTGGGCCGCAACACCGCGGTGCTGGAGATGGGCCTGTCGCTGGACGACTGCGTGCTCTACGACCCGCACAAGCCCGGTGGCGGGCTCACCCCGCAGCAGTTGCGCGACGCCAAGATGATCCTGTGGCGGGGGCACTGCTCGGTGCACGGCCGGTTCACGCTGGACAGCGTCAACGACGTACGGGAGCGGGTGCCCGGGGTCAACGTCCTGGTCCACCCGGAGTGCCGGCACGAGGTGGTCACGGCCTCCGACTACGTCGGGTCCACCGAATACATCATCAAGACGATCGAGGCGGCTCCGGCCGGCTCGGCGTGGGCGCTCGGCACCGAGCTGAACCTGGTCCGCCGGCTCGCGCTGGCGCACCCGGACAAGCAGATCATGTTCCTGGACAAGGCCGTCTGCTACTGCTCGACGATGAACCGGATCGATCTGCCGCACCTGGTCTGGGCCCTGGAGGAGCTGGTCGCGGGCCGGGTCGTCAACCAGATCACGGTGGACGCCGACACCGCGCACCACGCCCGGGTGGCGCTGGATCAGATGCTCGCGCTGCCCGGCGCGGACACTCCGCCGCCGGCGGTGTCCTGATCACGATCCGTAGCGCTCTTGGTACGCAAAAGTGCCGGATCACCGATTAATGCCACACACGCCGATGTGACCGAGTCCTTTTTCGTCACCGAGGGCTATGCTGCCCAAGCGACGACACACGCGGGCCGTTTCGACATGGCCGCATCCGGGGTAGCGACGACGTTCAGGCGCCCCACCATCAACACGGCAGCACCGACGCGCTGGAGGTTGCGTTGACCGACGACGTCCTGGTTGTGCACGGAGGCACTCCGCTCGAAGGGCGGATCCGCGTGCGCGGCGCGAAGAACCTGGTATCGAAGGCGATGGTCGCCGCGCTGCTCGGCGACAGCCCGAGCCGACTGTTCGACGTGCCCAAGATCCGCGATGTCGAGGTGGTGCGAGGTCTGCTCGGCCTGCACGGCGTCAAGGTCACCGACGGCACCGAGGACGGCGAGCTCGTCTTCGACCCGGCGAACGTGGAGAGCGCCAGCACCGACCAGATCAACGTGCACGCCGGTTCCAGCCGGATCCCGATCCTGTTCTGCGGCCCGCTGCTGCACCGCCTCGGGCACGCGTTCATCCCGGATCTGGGCGGCTGCCACATCGGCCCGCGCCCGATCGACTTCCACCTCCAGGCGCTGCGCGAGTTCGGCGCCACTGTCGACAAGCGGCCCGAGGGTTTGCACCTGTCCGCGCCGAACGGGCTGCACGGCACCAAGTTCGCCCTGCCGTACCCGAGCGTCGGCGCCACCGAGCAGGTGCTGCTGACCGCCGTGATGGCCGAGGGCGTCACCGAGCTGCGCAACGCCGCGGTGGAGCCGGAGATCATCGACCTGATCTGCATCCTGCAGAAGATGGGCGCGATCATCAAGGTCCACACCGACCGGGTGATCGAGATTCAGGGCGTGCCCAAGCTGCACGGCTACACCCACCGGCCGATCCCGGACCGGATCGAGGCGGCGAGCTGGGCGGCCGCCGCCCTGGCGACCCGTGGTCACGTCGAGGTGCTGGGCGCGCAGCAGGCCGACATGATGACCTTCCTGAACATCTTCCGCTCGGTCGGCGGCGAGTACGAGGTCACCGACGCCCGCGCGCCGAAGCTGGGCGACCCCGGCCAGGAGGGCGGCATCCGCTTCTGGCACCCGGGTGGCGAGCTGAACGCGGTCGCGTTGGAGACCGACGTGCACCCCGGCTTCATGACCGACTGGCAGCAGCCGCTGGTCGTGGCGCTGACCCAGGCCCGCGGCCTGTCGATCGTCCACGAGACGGTCTACGAGCAGCGACTGGGCTACACCGAGGCCCTCAACTCGATGGGCGCCAACATCCAGGTCTACCGGGACTGCCTCGGCGGCACCCCGTGCCGCTTCGGCCGGCGTAACTTCAAGCACTCCGCGGTGATCGCCGGGCCGAGCAAGCTGCACGCCGCCGACCTGGTCATCCCGGACCTGCGGGCCGGGTTCAGCCACCTCATCGCGGCGCTCGCGGCCGAGGGCACCTCCCGGGTGTACGGCGTGGACCTGATCAACCGGGGTTACGAGGACTTCGAGGCGAAGCTCGCCGACCTGGGCGCGCACGCCGAGCGTCCGTAACCTCGGTCACCCCATCGTTCGGCTACGACGGCTCCAGGTCGCACTGCGACCTGGAGCCGTCGGCCGCTGTACCGCGATGTGCACCGAGTGCGGACCGTTGGCTACCCTTGCCGCGTGCCGTCGCTCTTTCGCCGCAAGTCCACCGACCTCGTCGACGAGGCCGTCACCTCGGTGACCCCCGAGGAGACCGCTGAGCGTTCCCGGGGCTACACCCCGGCCAAGGGTCGGGAGACGCCCAAGCGGCCAACCGTCGGCCGTCGCCCGGCCGGCCCCACTCGCCCCCTCACCAAGGAGGAGGAGCGGGAGCGCCGCCGTCAACTGCGCGCCGAGGCGGCGTCGGAGTTCCGCCGCGAGGGTGGCCCCCGCGACCGTGGCCCGGAGCGGCTGCTGGCCCGCAACGTGGTCGACTCCCGGCGTACCGTCGGCACCTGGTTCTTCGGCGGCGCGCTGATCGTGCTGGTCGGGTCGAACGCGGCCATGCCGCCGCTGGTCCGGCTGATCTCCAACGTGCTCTGGGGCGCGCTGGCGCTGGGTGTGGTCGTCGACTCGGTGCTGATCTGCCGCAAGATCAGCAAGCTGGTCCGGGAGCGCTTCCCGAAGAGCGACCAGCGAATGGGCTCACTCTTCCTCTACGCGGTCATGCGGTCGATCACCTTCCGGCGGATGCGCGCTCCGGCGCCCCAGGTCAAGCTGGGCGACAAGGTCTGACCCCCGGGCTCCCGCACCTCCAAGATTCGCGCGACATCAGCGAAACTGCTGCCTCAGACATCCCCGAGGTAGCAGTTTCGCCGTAACTGCGCGGATCTTGTCGTGCGTTCATCATGCTGAACGGGTTGCCGTTGTTCGCCAGACCGAACGTTCGACCCAATGGAGCGAAGGCATGCCTTCGGAACCGGCTGCCCCGCTGGCCACCATCGCCGCCGCCCTGCGCCGGGAGCGGGAACGGGTCGGCATCTCGCTGACCGAGCTGGCCCGCCGGGCGGGGGTGGCCAAGTCCACCCTCTCCCAACTCGAGTCGGGCACCGGCAACCCGAGTGTGGAGACGCTCTGGGCGCTGGGAGTCGCGCTCGGTGTGCCGTTCAGCCGGCTGGTGGAGCCCGTCGACGAGGGCGTACGGGTCATCCGGGCCGGGGACGGGCCGCAGGTTCGCTCCGAGCAGGCCGACTTCAGCGGAACGCTGCTCAGCGCCGGTGCCGCGCACCTGCGACGGGACGTCTACCTGATCAGGCTGGAACCCGGCGCGGTCCGAGCCGGGCACGGACACACCCCGCGCAGCATCGAGCACGTGGTGGTCGCTGCCGGCCGGCTGCGGGTGGGGCCCGCAGCGGCGCCCGTCGAACTCGACCCCGGCGACTACGCCACATTCCCCGGCGACGCCCCGCACCGTTACGAGGCGCTCGCTCCCGGTACGTTCGCCGTCCTCATCATGGAGCATCCCTGAACGAGGACGGCGATCCCGCCGCAGCCGGGGGGTCCTCGCGTGCGGTAGGGTCGGAGTTCAGATTCGCTTATAGGACCAAATGTCCGAAACCAATGGGATAACGTTTGCGCCGGTGGGCGGCACCACAGTGGCGGTGAGCGAGCCCACGCCGTTACCCTCCATCCGCAGCCACGGCCTGCCGGAGCGGCGATCTGACCGGCACGTGCGGCCCCAGCGCGACAATTTGCAACGAGGTGACAACGCGTGAGCGAGCGGACGCGAGCCGGCCACCGGGGCGTGGCAGGCGGCGACCGGACGCCCAGCGGTCACCCGACGACGGCTGCGGACACCTCACCCCCGGCGAGAATCGGCCCAGCGGCCGGGTGTGGCGACGGGCTCGACGGATGAACGGCCGCTACACCGACCGGTGGCCAGACCCGAACGAACCGTCCTGGGTGGGCGAGCCGACCTCCGAGTGGCACCCCCAGTTCCCCGGCCAGCGCTACCCCGGCGACATCGGCATGCCGCACCAGCCGCCACCGCGCGGCCGCGCGACGGTGTCCGGCCGCGCCGAGGTGCCGCCACTCGCGCCCACCCGCCCGGACGGCACCTACCTCGGCCGGTCCTGGTCCGACGAACCACCGGCGGAACAGGCGCCTCACGGCCGCTCCTGGGTGGACGACGAGCCGGGCGAGGCATCGGCGGCCTACGGCCGACTCCGCGGCGACGAGCGCTCGGCGGACACCTCCGCCTACGGCCGGCCCGACAACGCCGACTCCCGCCAGTACGACCACGAGCCGTACCGTCGTCCGCTGCCCGAGCCGCCCCGCCGCGACGAACGCCGCTCGCCTGAGTCGGACCGACGTACCGCCTGGTCCGACCGACGCCCCGCCGACGAGCGGGAGCCCGCGCGGGAAGCCGCCTGGCACCGGGACCAGCCCACCCCCGAGCGGTACGACAGCCGCCGCCCCCGGCAGGAGCCCACCGAGCGGGATCGGGGTTACCGCGGCTCTCCGCCGGTCTCCCCCGCGCCCCGGCCCGACCCCGGCTGGGTGCCCGAGCCGGACGACACACCACGTCGGCGCGGCACACCGGAACGACCGGCAGCTGGTTACGAACGGCACCCCGGCGACGGGTACGGCGTCCGACCCACCCGCGACCACGACGGCCGCATCGCCGACGGGGTCGACCCGTGGGCACCCGTGGACGGCCGCACGCGATACCGCGCCGACGGGTACCCGGACCGGGCCGCCGACGACCCGCGCCGCCCGGAACCGCGCTACCGCGCGGACGAGGGGATCGGTACTGCGCCCTCACCCAACGGTGGACGACGACGTCGCCCCGAGCCGGACCTGCCCGATCAGCCCCGCCTCGACGACGACCGGCGACGGCCCGACACCGACCCGCACCGGCAGCAGCCCCGTGAGGCGGCGGCCCGCGCCGAGGCGTACCCGGACCGGCGACCCCGCGAGCAGGCCCGCCCGGACACGTACCGCGACAACGGGTACCGCGAGGACGCGCCCCGTGAGGACGCGTACCGCGAGGACGCGTACCGCGAGGACGCGTACCGCGAGGACGCGTACCGCGAGCCCCGGCCGCAGCCGGGCCAACGGCCGGACGGCAGCCTGCCCTGGCCAGTACCGGGTCCGGTGCGCCAGGACCGCACCCCGGACCGCACCCGGGAGCCCGGCCACCGCACCGACCCACACCGCACTGCGGACCCGCACCGCAGCACCGACCCGCACCGCAGCCCAGACCCGCACCGCACCGCGGACCCGTACCGCAGCGCCGAGCCGGGCATCGCGCCGCGGCCGGCCGCCCGGCCCGACCGGCCGGCGGCCACGCCGTCGCGGCCCGACGAGCGCCCGGCGGCCACTCCGGCACGGTACGACGAGCGACCGGCACGCCCGGCCGCGACGGCGCCACCCGCGTCCGGCCGTGCCATGCCGGTCTCCCCGGAGCGACCGGTGTCGCCGGCACCCGTCTCCCCCGGTTGGGACCGACCGGTGTCAGCCGCCCCGGTCTCCCCGGCCTCCCCGGAACGGCCGGTGTCAGCGGCACCCGACTCGCCCGCCAGCCGCGGCTGGGACCGACCGGTATCAGGCGCCCCGGCCTCCCCGGAACGGCCGGCGTCGCCGGCACCCGACTCCTCCGCCGCCCGAGGCTGGGACCGACCGGTGTCGGCCGCACCCGTCTCCCCCGCCGCGCCCGGTTGGGACCGACCGGTGTCGGCCGCCCCGGTCTCCCCCGCCTCCGACCGGCCCGTCTCGGGGCCACCCGCCGCGCGCCTGCGGCTGGAGTACCTGCCCGCGCCGGTGGACCCGCCCGCCGCCGACGAACGCTCGGATACAGCGCCAGCATCGGGACGCCGGCCGCTGGCCGAACCGCCACCGACATCCGGGGCGCATCCGGCCCCGCCGCCGCGTTACCCCGGCCCGGACACCAGGGACCGTCCGGCGGACCAGCGGCGCGGCGAGGAGCCGGGCCCGGACCGCCGTCGGGTCGGCGACCCGCTGTCCAGCACCCCAGCGACCGACCGCCGCCCGGTCTCCCCGGACCGCTCGTCCCCCGCGGAGCGGCCGCACCCCGCCGACCGACCGGCCGCGCCGGATCGACCGGCCGCGCCGCAGCGCCCGTACTCGCCGGAGCGACCGGCCCCGACGGCGGACGCCCGCCCGTCGGTGGCCCCGCCACCCACCTGGCAGGCACCGCCGCCACCGGCGACCCGACCCGACCCGACGCCGGCCGACCCGACCCGCGCGGTTCCAGCTCCGGCGGCCTCGCGGCCGCCAGCGGCAGAGGTCGCGCCGACGCTCCCGCCGGCCCCCGGTACGCCGCGCCGCTACGTACCCCCGCCGCCCTCGGAAGAGCCGGAGGCGGCCGTTCACGAGCCGGACGACGTTCCGGGCACCCGCGGGCCGGAAGCGTGGTTCAGCCCCGCTCAACCCGCCGAATCCGACCAGGGCGAGCCGACGACGGACGAGCGATCGTCCGACCCGGTCGACGACGAGTCGACGGCCGGCGACCCCGACCTCTTCGCGAAACCGGTCGCACCGGACGCACAGACGTCGACGCCGGTGGCCGACACCCACGTCGACGTGGCCGACGAGCACGCCAGCGGGCCGACACCAGACGACGCCTTCGGCCCGGTCTCCGCGCCGCCCGCCCATCCCGTCTCCGGTGCTCCCCGGCTCTGGGCGGACGACCTGGACGACGACCCGCAGCCCGCTCTCGACACGGGAACGCTCGACGGCGACCAGCCCGTATCCGGCGCACCTGTCGTCGCTATCCCCCACCAGCCGGCCGAAGCCGACCTCGAAGTCGAGGGCGACCGGCAGCCCTTCACCGCCTCTCGCCACGACGACACCGATCCGGTCGAGCACGACCCGAGGGACGAACTCGCGCCACCCGACGAGCCGGCGGACCAGATCGACGATCCGAGCACCAGCCCGGCGGATGACTCGCGAGCCGACGAGTGGCCGGGCGAGGCTGCGCTGTCCGCAACGTCTGCGGACGACGCGAGCCCGCCCGTCTCGGCACCGCCGGTCTCTGCACCGCCGTTCTCGGCACCGCCCGCCTCGGTCACGCCGGTCTCCGCTCCCCCGGCGCCGCCGGTATCGGCCCTGCCCGCAGCACCCGTCTCCGCGCCACCAGCGTCCGCGACAGCGCCCGTCTCCGCACCGCCGGCGTCCGCAGCAGCGCCCGTCTCCGCGCCGCCAGCGCCGACCGCAGCTCCGGTGTCCGCACCACCCGCCTCAGAGCAGCCGTACTCCGGAGCGCCCGTCTCCGCACCACCCGCCTCGGCGCAGCCGTACTCCGAAGCGTCAGTCTCCGCACCGCCAGCGCCCGCAGCAGCGCCCGTCTCCGCGCCACCGGCCTCGACACCACCGCCCGCCGCGGCGCCCGTCTCCGGGCCGCCGGCGTCGGTGGTGCCGACGTCCGGGCCACCCGCCTCGGCCGTACCCGGCCCGAGGAGCGGCTCGGACGGGGACAACGAGCCGGTGTCCGCGCCACCCGACGACGCACGGCCGGTGGTGACCCGCGCCTCACTGGCCGATCCGGGCGACCCGGAGCAGGTGCTGGCCGCGTACCGGTGGCGGTTGGACCCGGTCACCCTGCGCGAGGAGCTGACGGAGCCGGACGACCTGCGGGCCATCCGGCGGCGGCTGACCGAGAAGTTGGGCTCGGCGGTCGACAACCGTGCCCGGGCCCGGCTGCTCAGCCTGCGGGCGGTGGCCTCGCGGATTCTCGGCGACCTGGACGACGCGCTGGCCGACGGTCGGCTCGCCCTCACCTACGCCGAGGCCACCGGCGAGCTGCGTCGGACCGCGCTGGCCCAGGCCCGGCTGGCCCACGTGCTGCGCTGGCGCGGCGACTTCGCCGAGGCCGACCAACTCTTCGCCCAGGCCAACTCGGTCGAGTTGCCCGACCGGTTGCGGGCCGCGCTGCACGAGCACGCCGGGCGGTCGTGTTACGACCAGGGGCGGCTCATGGAGGCCTGCGAGCACTTCGAGAAGGCGCTGGACCTGCGCGGCGCGGGCGACGCCGAACTGCTCGACCGGGTCCGGGTGGCCCTGGACGCGGTCACCGTCCGGGCCGAGGCGGATGGCTTCGGGCCGTACCCCCGGGGTCGGGACGAGGTGCTCGACCGGGACCGACCCCCGTTGCCGGACCGGGACGGGCCGCTGTGGGGTTACACCAGCCAGGACGGCGACGTGGTCATCCCCGCCCGGTACGCCGAGGCGCAGCCCTTCCACGACGGGTTGGCGTGGGTCCGCCGGCCGGACAACGACCGCTGGTCGCTGATCAACCTGCTCGGTACGACGGTGATCCCGCCGTCCTTCCGGGCCGCGCATCCGTTCAGCGACGGCCTGGCCTGGGTGGTCGGCGAGGGCGGTTGGACGGCGATCGACGCGACCGGCGCGGTGCAGGTCGCGCCCAACTTCGCCGAGGTACGACCGTTCCGGCGTGGGCTGGCTGCGGTGCGGCGGGAGGGGTGGGGGGCGGTCGACCGGACCGGTCGGGTCATCGTGCCCACCCGCTACCACGGCTTCGTCACCGAGTTGGCCGACGGCCAGCAGATCGACGGTTTCACCGACGAAGGGCTCGCCGTGGTCGACGTGGCGGGTCGGCGGGGCGTGGTGGACCGCACCGGCACGGTGCTGGTGCCGCCGGCGCACCCGATGCTGGTCATCCACCCGGTGGCGTTCCTGGTCGAGAGCGACAACGGGCGGTGGGGCGCGCTGGACCGGCGCGGCGTGCCGCTCATCGACCCGGTGCACCGCGATCGCGCCGAGGTGCTGGAGGAGATCGACCGGCTACTCACCGACGCCAACCCGGTGCTCTGAGTCACCGGTCGTCACCGTTGATCCACTAGAGCTAGGGTCGGTACATGGAATTCCGACACCTGGGCCGTTCCGGCCTGATGGTCAGCGAGATCTCGTACGGCAACTGGATCACCCACGGTTCGCAGGTCGAGGAGGACGCCGCGTTCGCCTGCGTCCGGGCCGCTCTCGACGCGGGGATCACCACCTTCGACACCGCCGACGTGTACGCCGGCACCCGGGCCGAGGACGTGCTCGGCCGGGCGTTGCAGAACGAGCGCCGTGAGGGCCTGGAGATCTTCACCAAGGTCTACTGGCCGACCGGGCCCGGCCGCAACGACCGTGGCCTGTCCCGCAAGCACATCATGGAGTCGATCAACGGCTCGCTGCGCCGACTGCGCACCGACTACGTGGACCTCTACCAGGCTCACCGCTACGACAGCAGCACCCCGCTGGAAGAGACGATGGAGGCGTTCGCCGACGTCGTCCACTCCGGCAAGGCGCACTACATCGGCGTCTCCGAGTGGACCGCCGCCCAGCTGCGCGCCGCCCACCCGCTCGCCCGGGAGCTGCACATCCCGCTGGTCTCCAACCAGCCGCAGTACTCGCTGCTGTGGCGGGTCATCGAGACCGAGGTCGTGCCGGCGAGCGAGGAGCTGGGCATCGGGCAGATCGTCTGGTCGCCGATGGCGCAGGGCGTGCTCTCCGGCAAGTACCTGCCGGGCCAGCCGCCGCCGGCCGGTTCCCGCGCCACCGACGAAAAGTCGGGTGCGGGCTTCATCTCCCGGTTCATGAACGACGACGTGCTGACCCGGGTTCAGCAGCTCAAGCCCCTCGCCGAGCAGGCCGGGCTCAGCATGGCCCAGCTCGCCGTGGCGTGGGTGCTGCAGAACCCGAACGTCTCGTCGGCGATCATCGGCGCGTCCCGCCCCGAGCAGGTGCACGACAACGTGAAGGCGGCCGGGGTGAAGCTCGACGCCGACCTGCTCAAGGCGATCGACGACATCGTCGGGCCGATCGTCGAGCGGGACCCGGCGAAGACCGAGTCCCCCGCGCAGCGTCCCTGACGCCGTTCCGGCCCGGCCGGCGCGGATGTTGCACGCCGACCGGGCCGGTCAGCCTAGCTCAGGTCAGCTCTGCCAGAAGCGGATCAGCTCCAGGCCGGTGGCGTAGAGCCACGACGGCAGACCGAGCAGATCCCCGACCGCGAAGACCGCGTCGAAGAACCAGCCGCCGATGCGCGGGTTCCACAGCAACGCGAAGAGCAGGATGAAGCCGTACGGCGCGAACAGGTCGTACATCTTGCGCCACTGCGGGCTGAGCCACGGCTGGATCATGTTGCCGCCGTCCAGGCCGGGCACCGGCAGCAGGTTCAGCACACTGGCGGTGAGCTGGAGGAAGGCGAGCAGCGCCACCCCGGCCCAGAACTCCACCGGCCCATCCGACTGGGTGCCGAGCCGCACCGCCGCCACCAACACCAGCGTGAACAGCACGTTGGTCGCCGGGCCGGCGAGGCTGACCAGGGTGTGCCGCAGTCGACCCGGGATGGAGTGCCGGTCCACCCAGACCGCGCCACCCGGCAGGCCGATGCCGCCGAGCAGCACCACCACCACCGGCAGCACGATCGACAGCAACGGGTGGGTGTACTTCAACGGGTTGAGCGTCAGGTAGCCGCGATGGGCGATGTCCCGGTCGCCGGCCCGGTAGGCCACCACCGCGTGGGCGTACTCGTGCAGGCAGAGCGACACCAGCCAGCCGGACACCACGAAGAGGAACACGTTGAACCGGACGCTGCCGTACCCGTTCCAGGTCAGCACCCCGCTGACCGCGAAGAGCGCGACCAGGCCGAGGAAGACCGGGCTGGGCCGGAACGCCGCCTTGGGTACGCCGAGGACCAGCCCGTCGCCGCCCGGGCGGTCGTAGGCCATCACTCGGCCGTGGGCAGCAGGCTCATCCGGTAGTCCACCCGGTCGTCCTCCATGAGCGCGACCGAGGTGACGCCGGACGCCGCGAGCTCCCGCCAGGTCTGACCGATCCAGGATTCGGCGTCGGCCTGGCTGCCGAACGACTCCGCCGGTCCCTCGACCGTCTGGCCGTCCGTGCCCTCGTACCGCCAGCTCCACGCCATGCCGCGTCTCCCCTCGCCGCTGAAGTCCCCGTGGGACGAACCCTCGCCAGCGTAGTCGGCCCGGCGCGCAACGGCCGCTCGCTCGCCCCGGCGGGACCCACGGGGTGGATCAATCCGATCGACGCCGGCCGGTACGGTGGCTCGGTGCTGACACGGGGAGTGCTGCTCGGCGACCGGTACCGGCTGGGCGAGCGGGTGGCGACGGGTGGGATGGGCGCGGTCTGGCGCGGCACGGACGTGCTGCTGGAACGCGAGGTCGCCGTGAAGGTGCTGCTGCCGTCGCTGGTGGCCGATCCGGAGTTCACCGCCCGGTTCCGGGCCGAGGCGCGGATGCTGGCAGCGCTGCGGCACCCCGGCGTGGTCCCGGTGCACGACGTGGGGCAGGCCGCGCTCGACGATGGCAGCCAGGTCGACTACCTGGTGATGGAGTACGTCGAGGGCGAGCCGTTGTCCGCCCGGGTGCGCGCGGTGGGGCGGCTGGATCCGGCCACCACCATGTCGGTGCTGGCCCAGGCCGCCGACGCGCTGCACACCGCCCACCTCGCCGGCATCGTGCACCGGGACGTGAAGCCGGGCAACCTGCTGGTCAAGGCCGACGGCACTGTGGTGCTCGTCGACTTCGGCATCGCCCGGTCCCGCAACATGGCCGGGCTCACCGCCGCGAACATGGTGCTCGGCACCGCCTCGTACATGTCTCCCGAGCAGGCCACCGGGCAGCGGGTCTCGGCTGCCACCGACATCTACGCGCTCGGCGCGGTGGCGTACTTCTGCCTTGCCGGGCAGCCGCCCTTCCACGGTGACAACCCCCTCGCGGTGGCGCTGCGGCATGCCCAGGAGGACCCGGCGGCGCTGCCGGCGGACACCCCACCGGCGGTTGCCGCCGTGGTGGCCCGCGCGCTGGCCAAGCGTCCGGAGGACCGGTTCGGCAGCGCCGCTGAGTTGGCCGCTGCCGCCGCCGATGCGCGCGACGCGACCCTGGCGAGCATTCCGGTCTCGGCCCGCCCACCGTGGGCGCTGGCCGCTCCCACCCCGGGCCTCGCGGCTCCCGCCGCTGCCCCCGCGCCGCCAGCCGGCCCGGCTTCCGCGCCGAGGGTCGCGGCGACGTCGCCCGCCGCGCCGGTGTCGCATGCAGGGCCCGCCGCGCCGCGCCCACCGGCGAGCGTCGCTACCGAACCGACGACCGAGCCGAAGCCGACCCGGGAGGACGCGCTCGGAAGCGGGCCGTCGAGCCGACGCCGTGCACTGCTGGTCGGGGCCGGCGCGGTCGTCCTCGTCGCGGTGGCCGTGGTGGCCGTGGTCGCGCTGCGACCCGGAGTCGACCCGGATGCGGCGGACCGGCCACCCGCGCTGGCCGGCGAGTCGGCGTCGGTCGCCGAAGCTCCGCTGCCACCCGGAGACGCGACCACCACCGGGCCCCGGCCCAGCGCGACGCCGGGCGCCAGCCGCACCGCGACGGCCGACCCGACCGGGTCCCCCACCGACGCGACGACCAGCAGCGACCCCGCCCGCACCGGGGCACCGGGCGGCACGCCGACCGGCACGGCCAGCAGCCGACCGACGCCCAGCCGCACCCCGTCGAGCCGGCCCAACCCGTACACGGCGGCACAGGCGTGCGGCAGCGGCTACCAGGTGATCGACTCGGCGACGCTGACCGGTGGTGACGGTCAGCGCAAGGGCCGGGTGTTCCTGCTGTTCCACGCGGGCACCGGCACCAACTGCGTGGTCACCCTCAAGGACACCTCGGTCGGCGCGAAGTCGGCGGTTTCGGCGTACCTGGAGGTGCAGGGGCGGGCGCGCAGCACCGACAGCGGGTCCTTCGACTACTACGCCGGGCCGGTCCGGGCCAGCGCCGCCGGGACCTGCGTCAAGTGGGGCGGCTCCACCGGCGGGGTCAGTTACGGCAGCGGGTTCGAACACTGCGACTGAACGACGGGGAGCACCGGGCCGGCAGGCACCGCAACCCTGGGCGGCCTTAAGGTACGGGCATGTCCGTAGACGGGTGGAACACGGTCCTGGTGCTCGGCGGTATCCGGTCCGGCAAGTCCGAGTTCGCCGAGTCCCTGGTCACCGACGCGCCGGTGGTCCGCTACATCGCCACCGCGCCCGAGGGCGACCCGGAGGACACCGAGTGGGCGACCCGGCTGGCAGCGCACCGCGCCCGACGGCCGGGCAGCTGGACCACCGAGGAGACCACCGAGGACCCGCGCCGGCTGGCCGACGTGCTCGAGTCCGCCGAGCCCAACGAGATGTTGCTCGTCGACGACCTGGGCGGCTGGGTGACGGTGCTGCTCGACCCGGACCACCAGCCCGCCGACGACGTGGCGACCATCGCCGAGTTGGCCGAGGCGATCCGCACGTGTGCCGCCCGGGTGGTGCTGGTGAGCCCCGAGGTGGGGCTGTCGCTGGTGCCGACCACCCCGCTGGGCCGGGCGTTCACCGACGCGTTGGGCGCGGCCAACCGCGCGGTCGCCGACGCCTGCGACGCGGTAGTGCTGGTCGTCGCCGGTCAGCCGGTCTGGCTCAAGTCGGTCGCCGGCGCGACCGAATCGCCCGCTCCCGCCACCGTGACCGCGCCGACGACCGCTGCCAGCGCAGCGGTGGTGGCGAGCCTGGCCGACAGCGAGCCGACCCCCGAGGTGCAGCTGCCCGACGTGCTGACCCACACGCCGCCGGCCACCCCGACCGCGGAGCCGGGCAACACGTGGGCCGCACCGACCATGGCGCTGCCGATGGTGGCCACCGGGCTGGTCATCCAGCCCGGCATGGAGCTGCCGATGCCCGACGAGTACGCCGGCCCGCAGGCGGTGGACCGGCTGGCCACGCTGGACGTACCGGGCGCCGGCCTGGGCGTGCTGGACCGGGTGGTGGGCTTCGCCGCCGCCACCCAGGGCACCTCGACCCCCGCCGCCTGGGGCTCGGTGCGGGTGCTGCTGCTGCACGGCGACCACGCCGGTGGGGCGGCGGCCGGCACCGTCGCCGGCGAGTCGGCGCGCCGCGCCGCACAGGCCCGCGCCGGCCAGGGCGCGTTGGCACGGCTGGCCGCCGAGAGCGGCGCCAGCCTCCAGGTGGTGGACACTCCGGCCTCCGCGCCGATCGAGGACCAGCCGGCCCTGGCGCCGGAGCAGGTGGAGTCCGCGCTGCGCTACGGCTGGCGGTTGGCCGAACAGGCCGCCGACGCCGGCGTACAACTGCTGGTGCTCGGCGCGTGCGGCGCCGGCACCGAGGCGGCGGCCGCGGCGGTGCTCGCGGCGACCGCGGGCGCGGAGCCGCCCGCCGTGCTGGGCCGGGTGATCACCGACTCCGGTGAGATCGACGACGCGGCGTGGATGATCCGCTGCGCGGCGGTACGCGACGCGCTGCACCGCACCCGGCGCTCCGCCCGCGGCGCCAAGGACATCCTGGCCGAGCTGGGCGGCGGCGACGTGGCGGTGGCCACCGGCGTGCTGCTCGGCGCCACCGCCCGCCGGGTGCCGGTGCTGCTCGACGGGCCGGTCGGCTTGGCCGCCGGCATGGTGAGCCGTGACCTGGCCGGGCAGGCCCGGCACTGGTGTCTGCTGGCCGACCACGGCGGGCACCCGGCCGTGCGGCTCGCCGCCGACGTGCTGGGCCTCACCCCGCTGCTCGACCTGCGGCTGGATCTCGGCGAGGGCGCGAACGCGCTGGTCGCGCTGCCGCTGCTGCGCTCGGTGCTGGCGCTGTCCGCCGCGCTGCCGGTGCACCCGTCGCTGGGCGGCACGGACGACACCGACCCGGCCGCCGACGAGCCGGCGTCCACCGACCCGAGCTACGTCGACCCGAGCTACGCCGACCCGGATCTCACCGAGCCCGACTCGACCGAGCCCGACTTCGCCGAGCCGGAGCCGGCCGGGCCAGGTCCGGCCAGCACCGGGGCGGACGAGCAGCCGGCGTCGGGCTGGCGTGCCGGCTGAGCCACGGCTGCTCGCGGGAGCCCGGCTGGCGGTCACCACGTTCACCACGCTGCCGGTGCGGGCCGGGCGCATCGACCGCCCGGTCGCCGGCACGGCGATGGCCCTCGCCCCGGTGGTCGGCGCGATGCTCGGCGCCCTGCTGGCCGGTGTGCTGCTACTGACCGGCGCGCTCGCCCCGCCGCTGGTGGCGGCCGGCGTGACCGTCGGCGCCGCCGCGCTGCTCACCCGAGGGCTGCACCTGGACGGGCTGGCCGACACCGTGGACGCGCTCGGCTCGTACCGGCGGGGCGCGGCCGCCCTGGAGATCATGAAGAAGCCGGACGTCGGCCCGTTCGGGGTGGTCGCCCTGGTGGTCGTACTCCTGGTGCAGGCGGCGGCGCTCGCCGACCTCGCCGGTCGGTCCTGGCCGGCGTGCCTCGCGGCGGTGGTCGCGGCGACAGCGGCCGGGCGGTTCGGTGTCACGGTGGCCTGTCGGCGAGGAGTGCCGGCGGCCCGGCCCGACGGGCTGGGCGCGCTGGTCGCCGGCACGGTCGGCCCGGTGGCAGTGGCCGCCGGCGCGGTCGCCGTCGTGCTGCTGGCGGTGCCCGCGGTGCCGGGCCGTCCGTGGCAGGGGCCGCTGGCCGTCGTCGCCGCGATCGCCGTCGCGCTACCGCTGCTCAACCACGTGGTACGCCGGCTCGGCGGGATCACCGGCGACGTCCTGGGCGCGACCGTCGAGGTGGTCACCACGCTGGTCTACCTGGGTCTGGTGCTGTCCGGCTGAACCGGGCCCGGCGGGCCGGGTAGCGTTCGGCTCGACAACACCGGCGCGGCCACCGGGGGATCCCACAATGCTCATCACGGACGACTTCCTGCCCGTTCCGGTGCCGGAGTCGCTCAGCGCGACCTACCTGGTGCCGATGGCGGGGCTACCGAAGGTCAGTGCGAAGACCGCGGTGGCGGCCCTGACCGGCCGGCTGGCCGAGCCGGTGCACGGGCTGGCCCGGCAGATGCTCGACAGCCCGCTGATGAGCGTCGACACCCGGCCGATCGCCGAGTTCCCCGAGCTGCCACCGGACCTGCTCACCGCGTTCGGCGCCACCAAGGAGCAGCTGGACCGGCTGGCGGCGGCGACGCACCTGGTGGTCGTACAGGCCGAGTACCGGCCCGGCTGGCCACCCGCGCACGAGTGGGCCGCCCGGGCGGTCGCGGCCGCCGTGGCGGAATCCGTCGACAGCGACGTGGTGGACGTCTTCGGCCTCCAGTTCCTCGACCCGGCGACCGCGCTGCGCTCCCTCCCCGACGAGCAGGGCCGCATCCGACTTGTCGACTGGGTGCTGGTGCCGTACTCCTCGGACACCGAGGGTCTCTGGTTCACCACCAAGGGGCTGCGCCGCTTCGGTCTGCTGGAGTTGCAGACCCAGGGGGTGCCCGACCACCTCACCCGCGCCTGGGGTGCGGTGATGACCGGTGCGGCCCGCCGACTGCTGCGGGACTGGACCGACGGGCTCACCGGCGAGGAGGTGCCGGCGTTCGTGCAGCTGCCGGTGCTCGCCACGGTCACCGGCCACGACATCGCGGTGGCGTACGGCAACCCGGAGCAGCACGGCGCCACCGCCCCGGTGCTGCTCCGCCTCGAACTTGACCCGGCGACCGACCCGGAGGCCGACTCGTTCCTCAGCCTGCGCCCGCCGGCCGGGCACCCCGGCCCGGACGGGCGCTACTACGCCGCCGCCTGCGCGACCCTGTTCTCCGGGATCCAGCCGGACGTGCGCTACGCCCGCTCCGGTGACGCGATGAGCCGTGCGGTCGCCACCGCCCGGGCCGCGCTGGACGACGCGCGGGGCCGGTTCGTCGCTGGCCAACTCCCCACCGAGTCGCAGCTGGTGGTGAAGTACGGCCTACCCGGAGACGACGGCCCGGAGTACGTCTGGGCGGGCGTCACCTCGTGGGAGACCCCGGAACGCATCGTCGGCGTGAGCGCCAGCGACGCCAACACCGACCAGAGCGTCCGCATCGGCGCCCCCGTGGTCGTGGAGGCGTCCGACGTAGTCGACTGGGCCGTCCTCGACGCGACAGGCGTCATAGAAGGCGGCTGGACCCAAGCAGTCCTGGACTCAGGCGAACCCCCAACCCCCTCACGCTGACCCCCGCCCCGCCCCGCCCCGGTTGATCATGGGGTTAGCGGGGGATTTGATCTCCCAGCGTCCCGTCAACCTCATGATCAACGCTGGGGAGCCGGGGGCGGGGGCAGGGGCAGGGGTGGGGGCAGGCGGTGGGGTTACTTCACTGAGGGGGTTACGAAGGGGGGCTTCGTCAGCTTCAGAGGGGCTCGGCGGCCTCGGATGTCGATTTCGACCTCGTCGCCGTCGGTCAGGTTGGCGTCGGTGTTCAGCAGGGCGAGCGCGATGCCCTGTTTGCGGGTGGGCGAGAAGGTGCCGCTGGTCACGGTGCCGACCTGGGTGTCGCCCACGTGCAGGGTCATGCCGGGGCGGGGGATGGCCCGGTCGACGGCCACCAGGCCGCGCAGCGTACGCCGGGGGCCGGCGGCCTTCTCGGCGAGCAGCGCGTCGCGGCCCCAGAAGGCCGGCTTGTCCCAGCCGACCGCCCAGCCGGAGCGGGCCTGCACCGGGCTGATGTCCAGGGAGAGGTCCTGCCCGTGCAGCGGGTAACCCATCTCGGTCCGCAGGGTGTCCCGGGCGGCCAGCCCGCAGGCTCGCAGCCCGAACGTCGCGCCGACGGCGAAGAGCTCGTCCCAGACGGCGACCGCGTGCTCCGCCGGCACCACCAGCTCGTAGCCCAGCTCGCCGGTGTAGCCGGTACGGCAGACGGTCAGCTCCACCCCGGCCAGGCTCGCGGCGGAGAAGCTCATGTAGCCGTGTTCGGTGGGCAGGTCCAGGGCGGCCAGCAACTCGGCCGAGCGGGGGCCCTGCACGGCCAGCACCGCGTACGCCTCGTGCTCGTCGGTGACGGTCACCTGCGCGGGCGCGGCGGCGCGCAACCGGCGCACCACCTCGGCGGTGTTCGCCGCGTTCGGGATGAGGAAGACGTGGTCGTCGGCGTAGAGGTAGGCGATGATGTCGTCCACCACACCGCCTGTGGCGTCGTCGCAGCAGAGCGTGTACTGCGCCCGGCCCGGGCCGATCCGACCGAGGTCGTTGCTGAGGCAGGAGTTGACGAAGTCGGCCGCGCCGGGGCCGCTCACCCGGGCCTTGCCCAGGTGTGACACGTCGAATACCCCGACCGCCGTACGCACCGCGGTGTGCTCCTTGAGCACTCCGCCGCCGGCGTACTCCAGTGGCATCTCCCAGCCCCCGAAGGGGGCGAACTTGGCTCCGGCGGCGGTGTGCCGCTCGTGCAGCGGGGAACGGCGCAGCCGGGTCGCGGCGGCGTCGGAGGTCACGTCGGTCATGGGTGGCAACTTACCGGGGGCAACGTCGCTGGTTAGCATCGGCGGGAGCCCGCTGGCGCTGTCGGCGGGACAGCCATGACGTCCGGCAGGTAGGTTCCGCCGGAGACCTTCACCGCTGGTACGCGACGCCGCGACCAGCCCGGCCCGCCCGGAGTAGCTTCAGTGACTTCACCCCGCACCACCAACCTGAGCCTGGTCGACACCGACCCGGCCGAGCTCGCCGTCGACGCGATCGTGATCGGCGTGCACAGCCAGACCGGAGAGCAGGGCGCCACCAGCGGCCTCGCCGGCACCCTGCTGCTCGCCAGCGGCGCGGAGAGCATCGCGGCCGCATTCGACGGCAAGCTGACCGAGACCCTCGCGCTGCTCGGCGCGACCGGCGGGCCGGGTGAGGTCATCAAGCTGGCCACGCTGGGCACCGTGACCGCCCCGCTGGTCACCGCGGTCGGGCTCGGCCCGGAGCCGTCGGGTGCCGCCCCGGCCCCGGAGACGCTGCGCCGGGCCGCCGGTGCGGCGATCCGGGCCCTGGCGGGCGCACCCAAGGTCGCGCTGGCGCTGCCGCTGCCGGACGACGCGGACGCCTCGGCGGAGCTGCGCGCGGTCGCCGAGGGCGCGCTGCTGGGTGGCTACCGGTTCGCCGGGTACAAGACCCGGCCCCAGCCGACCCGGCGGGAGCCGGTGGCCGAGGTGCTCATCGCGGTGCCGGACGCCGGCGACGCGGGCGCCCAGGCGGAAATCGCCCGGGCGCAGGCGGTGGCGGGCGCGGTCCGGCTCAGCCGGGACTGGGTGAACACCGCGCCGAACGAGCTGCGTCCGCCGTCGTTCGCCGAGGCGGTCGCCAGCGCGGCGCGCGAGGCGGGCCTCGGCGTCGAGGTGCTCGACGAGGCGGCGCTGGCCGCCGGCGGGTACGGCGGCATCGTCGCGGTCGGGCAGGGCTCGGAGGCCCCGCCGCGGCTGGTGAAGCTGACCTACACCCCGCAGGGCGGCGGCAACGGCAAGCGGGTCGCGCTGGTCGGCAAGGGCATCACCTTCGACACCGGCGGCATCTCGATCAAGCCGGCGCAGGGCATGTGGGAGATGAAGTCCGACATGGCGGGCGCCGCCGCGGTGGGCGCGGCCATGCTGGCGATCGCCGCGCTGAAGCCGACGGTGGCGGTCAGCGCGTACCTGCCGATGGCGGAGAACATGCCGTCGGGCACCAGCTACCGGCCGGGTGACGTGATCACCATGTTCAACGGCAAGCGGGTCGAGGTGCTCAACACCGACGCCGAGGGCCGGATGATCCTGGGCGACGCCATCGCCCGCGCCTGCGCGGACGGCACCGACTACCTGTTCGAGACCTCCACCCTGACCGGCGGCCAGGTGATCGCGCTGGGCAAGCGGATGGCCGGCGTGATGGGCACCCCGGAGCTGTGCGACCGGGTGAAGGTGGTCGGCGACGCCGTCGGCGAGCCGGCCTGGCCGATGCCGCTGCCCGACGACGTCCGTAAGGGCATGGAGTCGGATGTGGCGGACATCTCGCAGGTCAACGCCGGGATGGACCGGGCCGGCCACATGCTGCAGGGCGGCGTGTTCCTGCGCGAGTTCGTGACCGACGACGTGGCCTGGGCGCACATCGACATCGCCGGGCCGGGCTACCACTCGGGCGAGCCGGTCGGCTACTGGACCAAGGGCGGCACCGGTGTACCGGTCCGCACGCTGGTGCAGCTCGTCGAGGACGTCGCCACCAACGGCTGACGGGACACGCGAAGGGGCCCCCTGCTCAAGGGGGCCCCTTCGCGCAGGTCAGTACCGCTCGGGGCGTCGTTTGCGGCGCTCGTTGAAGTCGCGCATCCGCTGCGGGTAGCCCATCAGCCGGACGTCGTACACCGGGATGCCCATCCGGTACGCGAAGCGCCGGGCCCCGTCCGGGCCGTCGATGCGCCGGCGGGTCCACTCCCCGTCGTCGGCGATCAGGATGACAGTGGTCTCCGTCACGGTCGTCCGGGGTTCGATGTACGCCTCGACGCCGCGCCGACTCCGGATGAAGTTCTCCAGATGCTCCAGATCGCCACGATCGGCGGCACGGTCATGGCTCGGCACAGCCGCCTGTTTGCGGCGCCGGAACAAGCCCACCGGATCTCTCCCCCACCGTGCGTCATCGACAACGGTGCCAAGGGTACGTGTCGATGACGTGTCGTTGGGCACCTCAGTACGCACCCTGTGCTCAGTGGTGACAAGATGACCGAGGTGGGGTGTGTCCGTGTTACACCCCCGTGACCCCCGATGCAGCGACGCGACCTGGGAGTTGGACGTGAGCGAGCCGAACGAAGCGACCTTCGACATTGTCATTCTCGGAGGTGGCAGCGGCGGCTACGCGACTGCGCTGCGCGCCGCCCAGCTGGGCCTGAAGGTCGCGCTGGTCGAGAAGGGCAAGCTCGGGGGCACCTGCCTGCACAACGGCTGCATCCCGACGAAGGCGCTGCTGCACGCGGCCGAGATCGCCGACCAGGCCCGCGAGTCGGAGCAGTTCGGTGTGAAGGCCGAGCTGATCGGCATCGACATGGCCGGGGTCAACTCGTACAAGGACGGCGTGATCTCCCGCCTGTACAAGGGCCTGCAGGGCCTGGTGGGCGGCTCGAAGAACATCACCGTCGTCGAGGGCGCCGGCAAGCTGGTCGGCAAGAACGTGGTCGAGGTGGCGGGCAAGCGCTACACCGGCCGCAACATCGTCCTGGCCTCCGGCTCGTACGCGAAGAGCCTGCCCGGCCTTGAGGTCGACGGCGAGCGGATCATCACCAGCGACCATGCCCTCACGATGGACCGGGTGCCGTCGTCGGTGATCGTGCTCGGTGGCGGCGTGATCGGCGTCGAGTTCGCCAGCGTGTGGAAGTCCTTCGGCGTGGACGTGACGATCGTCGAGGCGCTGCCCCGGCTGGTCGCCGCCGAGGACGAGGAGTCGTCGAAGGCGCTGGAGCGGGCGTTCCGCAAGCGGAAGATCAACTTCAAGGTCGGCAAGCCGTTCGAGAAGGTCGAGAAGACCGAGAGCGGCGTCAAGCTGACCATCCAGGGCGGCGAGACCGTCGAGGCGGAGCTGCTGCTGGTCGCCGTCGGTCGCGGCCCGAACACCGCCAACCTCGGGTACGAGGAGCAGGGCGTCAAGATGGACCGCGGCTACGTGCTGACCGACGAGCGGCTGCGCACCAGCGTGCCGAACGTCTACGCGGTCGGCGACATCGTCCCGGGCCTCCAGCTCGCGCACCGGGGCTTCCAGCAGGGCATCTTCGTGGCCGAGGAGATCGCCGGGCAGACCCCCGCCGTGATCGACGAGGTCGGCATCCCGCGCGTCACCTACTGCGACCCGGAGCTGGCGTCGGTGGGTCTCACCGAGGCCAAGGCCAAGGAGCAGTACGGCGCCGACAAGGTCAAGACGTACAACTACAACCTGGGTGGCAACGGCAAGAGCCAGATCCTCAAGACCACCGGCTTCGTGAAGCTGGTCCGGGTCGAGGACGGCCCGGTGGTCGGCGTGCACATGATCGGCGCCCGGGTCGGTGAGCTGATCGGTGAGGCTCAGCTCATCTACAACTGGGAGGCGTACCCGGCCGAGGTCGCCCAGCTCGTGCACGCCCACCCGACCCAGAACGAGGCCCTGGGCGAGGCGCACCTGGCCCTCGCCGGCAAGCCGCTGCACGCGCACGCCTGATCATCCAAACCGCGGCGTCCGGCGACGGGCGAAGATCCCACCAGGGGAATGAAGGAGTCTCAGAAAATGCCGGTATCGGTCACCATGCCCCGGCTCGGCGAGAGCGTCACCGAGGGCACCGTCACTCGCTGGCTCAAGCAGGAGGGCGACACGGTCGAGGTTGACGAGCCCCTGCTCGAGGTTTCGACCGACAAGGTCGACACCGAGATCCCGTCGCCCGCTGCGGGCGTGCTGAGCCGGATCGTGGTCGGCGAGGACGAGACCGCCGAGGTCGGCAGCGAGCTGGCCGTCATCGCCGGTGAGGGCGAGTCGACCGGCGGTGGCGAGGCCGCCCCGCAGGAGCAGGCCCCGGCCGAGTCGGTCGAGCCGGCCGCCGAGCCGACGGCCGCCGCCGAGGGCACCGCGGACGAGGTGGCCCAGGACGAGGCCCCGGCCGAGACGCCGGCTCCGGCCGCCGCCTCGTCGGGCGAGGGCACCGCGGTGAAGATGCCCGCCCTGGGCGAGAGCGTCACCGAGGGTACTGTCACCCGCTGGCTGAAGCAGGTCGGCGAGACCATCGAGGTCGACGAGCCGCTGCTGGAGGTCTCCACCGACAAGGTGGACACCGAGATCCCGTCGCCGGTCGCCGGCACGGTGCTGGAGATCAAGGTCGCCGAGGACGAGACCGCCGCGGTCGGCGCCGACCTCGCGATCATCGGCGCTGCCGGCGGGGCCCCGGCCCAGGCGCAGCCCGAGCCGAAGCCCGAGCCGAAGGCGGAGGCCAAGCCGGAGCCGAAGGCCGAGCCGAAGCCGGAGCCGAAGGTCGAGGAGCCGACCCCCGGCATGTCGTACAACGAGCCCGCCGCGGAGACCGAGAGCTCGGCGCAGCCGGCGAAGACCGAGCAGGCCGCGCAGCCGGCCGCGTCGACCTCGACGCCGCCGCGCCCGTCCGCCCCGGCACCGGGTGCCGGCGAGGAGGCCGCCGGGTACGTGACCCCGCTGGTGCGCAAGCTGGCCAGTGAGCACGGCGTCGACCTGGCCGCGCTCAACGGCACCGGCGTGGGTGGTCGGATCCGCAAGCAGGACGTGCTGGAGGCCGCCGAGAAGGCGAAGGCCGCCAAGGCCGCTCCTGCCGCCGCACCGGCCCCCGCCGCCGCGCCGTCAGCGGCTGCGGCCAAGCCGGCCGAGAAGCCGCAGCCGAGCAGCAAGCGGGGCACCACCGAGAAGCTGCCGCGCATCCGGGCGACCATCGCCAAGCGGATGCAGCAGTCGCTGCACGAGACGGCCCAGCTCACCACGGTGGTCGAGGTGGACGTCACCCGGGTCGCCAAGTTGCGGACGCGGGCGAAGGAGTCTTTCCAGGCCAAGCACGGCGTGAAGCTGTCCTTCCTGCCGTTCTTCGCGCTCGCCGCCATCGAGGCGCTCCAGACCCACCCGATCATCCAGGCCAGCATGGACCTGGACGGCGGCACGATCACCTACCCGGCCGCAGAGCACCTGGGCATCGCCGTGGACACCGAGCGCGGGCTGCTCGTGCCGGTCATCCACAACGCCGGTGAGCTCAACATGGGCGGCATCGCCAAGCGGATCGCCGACCTGGCCGAGCGCACCCGGGCCAACAAGATCACCCCGGACGAGATGGCCGGGGCGACCTTCACGCTGACCAACACGGGCAGCCGGGGCGCTCTCTTCGACACCCCGATCGTGCCGTCGCCGCAGTCGGCGATGCTCGGCACCGGTGCCGTGGTCAAGCGGCCGGTCGTGGTCAACGACCCGGAGCTGGGCGAGGTCGTCGCGATCCGGTCGATGGTCTACCTGGCCATGTCCTACGACCACCGGCTGATCGACGGCGCCGACGCGGCCCGCTTCCTGACCGCGGTCAAGGAGCGGCTGGAGGCCGGCAACTTCGAGTCGGAGCTGGGCCTGGCCTGATCCACCCGCAACGCCGCGAGGGCACCCCGGTCGTCGACCGGGGTGCCCTTCCGTTTACGGTCCTCAGCCCTTGAGCAGGGCGGTCGAGACCTGCCAGAGCCGCTCGGCGGCCTCCGGCTCCAGCGCGTACGCCGCCACTCCCGTCCGCCCACCGGGCTGGTTGGGGGCGGCCTCCTGACAGTCCTCGAAGTAGCGCCCGCCCACCCCGTGGAGCAGCGGTGAGGCGGCGACCAGCACCGAGGTGGCGGCGCCCTGCTCGACGGTCTTCCAGGTTGCCGCGTTGCCCGCGCGCAGCCGATCCAGCTCCTCATCGCTCACGTAGCGCTGGAGGTTGGTCCGGATCGCGCCGGGCATCAGCGAGTTGGTGAGGATGCCGTCGTCGGCCCAGCGCCGGGTCGCCTCCACGGCGAACAGCACGTTGGCCGTCTTGGACTGCCCGTACGCCTGCCACGGCTCGTACTCCCGCTTGTCGTACTGGATGTCCTCGAAGACCACCGGTGAGCGCAGGTGGGCGGCGGAGCTGACCGAGACGATCCTGGCCCCGTCGCTGGCGGCGAGTGCCGGGCGCAGCCCGGAGGCGAGCGCGAAGTGCCCCAGGTGGTTGGTCGCGAACTGCATCTCCCAGCCCTGCGGGGTGCGGGACAGGGGTGCGGCCATGATGCCGGCGTTGTTGACCAGGATGTGCAGCGGGCCGTCCCAGTTGGCCACGAAGTCGGCGATCGAACCCTGGTCGGCGAGGTCGAGCGGGGCGACCAGGACGCTGTCGTTGCCGGTGGTGCCGGTGATGTCGTTGGCGGCCTGCTGACCCGCGTCAGGATTGCGGACGGCCAGGGTGACCTCCGCGCCGGCGCTGGCCAGGGCGCGGGCGGTCTCCACGCCGATCCCGGAGGACCCGCCGGTGACGATCGCCCGCCGCCCGACGAGGTCCACGCCCCGGATCACGTCCATGGCCGTGGAGTGATGGGCGAACGAAGTGGTGATCGGGTTGTTGGTCGTCATTGTCCATCCTTGTCCGGGGTGGGCGGACCGACCGGCCCGCTGCGGGAGGCCGCGGCCCCGGTGTTTCCCCGACCCGGGCCGGAGGTAACGCCGGACCCCGTCGCCATCGCCGTTCGGCCCTCCGACCAGCTCGGACGCTGCCAGAGTGGGATCGTGGGCGGCTACCGGCGGGGTGGACAGCTGGGCCCGGCCGTCCCGATCGCCCCGGGCGCCCGGGTGGACAAGTTCGAGGTCTTCTTCGACCTGGTCTTCGTCTTCTCGTTCTTCATCATCACCCGGGCTACCGCCGCGAACATCTCCGGCCGGCAACTGGTGCACGCCGGTCTGGTGCTCGCCGTCCTCTGGTGGATCTGGGTGGTGCACAGCCTGGTCGCCACCCGGGTCCGGCTCGGCGAGGGCTACGTCCCGGTGCTCATGGTGATCGCGATGGTCGCCCTGTTCGCGTTCGCGCTGGCGCTTCCGCAGGCGTTCAACGACCCGAAGGGGAGCGCCGCCGGCCCGATGCTGGTGGCCATCAGCTACGTCGTGGTCCGGGCCGTACACATGATCCTCTATCAACACGTGGTGCGGGACAGCCCGCAGGAACGGCGGCAACTGCGGCGGTTCGCCCCGGAGCTGGCGGTGAGCATCGTGCTGCTGCTGGCCGCCGCGCTCATCCCGCCGCAGATCACCGACCCCGACCGGGCCGCCCTGGTCCGCGACGGGCTGTGGATCACAGTGGTGGTGGTGCAGTACGCCACCGGCTTCATCGTCGGGACCTGGGGCTGGGGGGTGACCAGCGCCGAGCACTGGACGGAGCGCTACGACCTCATCCTGATCATCGCGCTGGGCGAGTCGATCATCTCGACGGGCGTCGGCGGCAACCTGCTCGGCAAGCCGGTCACCTGGCCGGCGGTGGCCGCCGCCGCGCTCGGCATCGTGGTCACCGCCGCCCTCTGGTGGGCGCACTTCGACTTCATCGGACCGGCCGCCCGGATCGCCCTGCACGCGGCGGAGGGCGCCCCTCGGGTGGCGATGGCCCGTGACGCGTACGCGTATCTCTACCTGCCGATGATCGCCGGGGTGATCCTCTTCTCGATCGGCAACGAGGAGGTCCTGCACAAGATCACCGACCCGGCCGGCGGGATCGCCGAGAAGGTCGAGGGACCGGCGGTGCCGATGCTCTTCGGCGGGCTGATCTGCTATTTCGCCGTCAACCTGCTCTTCCAGTTACGCACCCTGCACACCGTCAGCTGGACCCGCGTCGGCGTCATAGTGGTCCTCACGGCGGCCCTTCCGATCGGCCAGCACCTGCCAGCGCTGGGCGCGCTCACCCTCGCGACAGTGATCTGCGTGGCGCTGGTGGCCGTGGAGGTGATGGTGATGGCGCAATCCCGGCACGCCCTGCGGGCCGCCGTCTTTGAGGAGCGGACCTCCCACGAGGCCCACGAGGCCGCCTGGCGTGCGCGCTGGCACGACGTCCGGGAGACCGACGAGCCGACCACGCCGTGACTGCGGCGTTCCCGGGTTGAGGGCGTGACCGGCCGGCCCTAGACTTCGACGCAGCGTCGCAGTGCACCCGGCCCGAAGGCCGCCGTGGGCATGGAGGCGCGGGGACAGCATGGGACGAACGTGCACCCAACCGGTTCACCGGCCGGCCGGCTCGCCGCCGTCGGCAATCAGATGATCGAGATCCACCTCTGGCTCAGCGCGGAACTGGCCCGGCTCCAGGCAAGCCTCGACAACCCGTCCCGGGACCTGCGGGCGCACTGCCTGACCTTCTGCGCCGCGCTCGGCCGACACCACACCGGTGAGGACGCGGGCGCGTTCCGGTTGCTGGCCGAGGAGGCCCCCGAGCTGCGCCCGGTCATCGACAACCTGATCACCGATCACGAGGTGGTGGCGGGGATCCTGGAACGGGTCGAGGCACTGCTGGGCGGCGACGCGGGGGTGCCGGTCACCCAGGTGCGCGCCGAGCTGGGCGGGTTGGCGGCCCTGCTGGAGTCGCACTTCCGCTACGAGGAGAAGCGGCTGGTCACCGCCCTGAACGCGCTCACCGGTCGAACCGGAACGACCGAGGAACTACTCGGCCTGACCGCGCCCGACCCCCTCTAGGTGCCGTGCTTGGCCTCCGGGCCCGCGGCGACTGCGGGCAGTCGCTCGTAGAAGCGGATCTTCTCCCGAAGGTGGTCGTACTGGCGCTGGAGCAGGCGCATCTGCTCCTCGACCCGCGCCGCGTGGTGGCGCAGCAGCTCGTGCCGCTCGTCGGCGGTGTGCTCGCCGTCGCGGGCCAGTTGCGCGTAGCGGCGCATCTGCGCGATCGGCATCCCGGTGTCGCGCAGGCAGCGGAACAGCACCAGCCAGCCGAGGTCGTCGTCGGTGAAGACCCGCTGCCCGCCTGTCGTCCGCTCCACGTCAGCGAGGAGGCCGATTTTCTCGTAGTACCGCAGAGTGTCCAGACTGAAGCCGCTGCGGCGGGCGGCCTCCGAGGGGGCGTAACCGCTCATGTCGCGAGATGGTAGTGCTTGACCTGGAGCGCGCTCCAGGTTGGAGGCTGTTGACCATGACGACGACACGGACGCTGGGACGCAGCGGCATCACGGTGAGCGCGATCGGAATGGGGTGCTGGGCCGTCGGCGGCCCGCTCTGGGGTGACGACGGGCAGCCGTTCGGCTGGGGTGAGGTGGACGACGACGAGTCGATCCGCACCATCCACCGGGCGCTCGACCTCGGGGTGACCCTGTTCGACACCGCCAGCAACTACGGCGCCGGGCACAGCGAGCGGATCCTCGGTCAAGCCTTGGCCGGGCGGCGGGACAGCGTGGTGATCGCCACCAAGTTCGGCAACGTCAGCGAGGAGGGCACCCGGCGGGCGCTCGGCACCGACGCCAGCCCGGCCTTCGCGGTGCGCAGCCTGGACGACTCGCTCCGCCGGCTCGGCACCGACTACGTCGACCTCTATCAACTGCACATCAACGCACTGCCGGTGCCCGCCGCGCTCGATCTGGTCGACACCCTGGAGGCCCTGGTCGACCAGGGCAAGATCCGGGCGTACGGCTGGAGCACCGACGACCCGACCTCGGCGGAGGCGTTCGCGGCTGCCGGCCCGCACTGCGCGGCGATTCAGCACGACGAGTCGGTGCTGCGCGACAACGCGGCGGTGCTGGCGGTCTGCGACAAGCACGACCTGGCCAGCCTCAACCGTGGGCCGTTGGCGATGGGGCTGCTCACCGGGTCGACCCGGGCGGTCGGGGCGGACGATGTGCGCGGACGGGCGCCGGAGTGGCTGGAATGGTTCACCGACGGCCGGCCGACGCCACGCTGGGCGGCCCGGGTCGACCAGGTCCGCGCGGCGCTCACCGCCGACGGGCGCACCCTGGCGCAGGGCGCGCTCGGGTGGCTGCTGGCGCGCAGCCCTCGTACCGTGCCGATCCCCGGCCTGCGCACGGTGGCCCAGGCCGACGAAAACCTGGCCACCCTGGAGCGTGGCCCGCTGAGCCCCGAGTCCTACGCCGAGGTGGAGCGTCTCCTCGCCGACCTTCGTCCGGACCCCGCGGCCTGACCACCGGGCCGGTCCACGCCCCGGGCGTCGTCAGCGGAAGTCGTCAGCGTGCTCGACGGCCCACTGCCGGAACGTGCGCCCGGGGCGGCCGGTCACCTGCTCGACGTCCGGGGCGACCCAGGCGTTGCCGTCGAGATACCGGCCCATCTCCAGGAACCACTCGATCACCTCGGCAGGATAGTCGTCCTTCCAGTACTCCCGGGCCTGCTCCGGGGTCAATTCCTCGAACCGCACCGGGCGGCCGATCGCCGCACCGATCATCTCGACCGCGTCCCGGCGCCGGACCGGCTCCGGACCGGTCGGCTGGTAGACCTGGCCGGCATGGCCGTCGTCGGTGAGCGCCGCCAGGATGACCGCGGCGATGTCCGCCTCGTGGACCAGGGCGCTGTTCCAGTCACCGAACGGCGCCCGGACCACCCCCTCGGCCCGGATGGCGGGCGCCCAGTCCCGGGTGTTCGCCATGAACTCGCCGGGAAACACGTGTGTCCACTCCAGACCCGAGTTCTCGATCGCCCGGTGCAGGGGCCGGTGCGGGGCCTCGAGCGGGTCGTCGTCGGCCCGGCTCGGATCGTTGTGACCGAGGTGGGTGACCCGACGGACCCCGGCCTTCCGGGCCAGCTCCAGGATCTCCGCACCGGTGGTCAGCGGTCCGTACCCGTTCATTGCGACCAGGTGCATGCGCGTCACGCCGCGCAGCGCTGGCGCCAGCGTGTAGGGCCTGGCGAAGTCGCCCGCCAGCACCTCCACCCCGCTGGGCAGCGCGACGGCCGCCGGCGACGCGGGATCGCGGGTCAGTGCGCGTACGTCGTGGCCGGCGGCCACCAGTTGCCGGACCAGGCTGCCTCCGACGGTTCCGGTCGCTCCGGTCACCAGGATCGGCATGGTTTCTCCTCAGCTGTCACCCGACGGTGGGCACGGTGAGTCGACCCCGCCATTCGGGGGCGCTCTCGGATGGCTCATGGTCAGTCAGATCGGTGCCGGAAGCAATCGCGAACATTGCATTCACGTTCGCTCTGACCTGCGGAAACGCGACCGGCGCCGAATGCGCGCGGCAGCGTTTTTCGGTACCCGGAACAGCCGCTGACCTGCGTTTTCTGTGCTGCTCGCCGATCCGCGCAACTTTCTTCGCCGGAGTGCCCCGGTGCCGAGGATGTCGGCGGCTCCGTGCATCCACCGGTGGTGTTCTGGACGAAGATGGGGGTATGCGGATCCTTCTGGCCGGCGCGTCCGGCTTCCTTGGCACCCGGCTGGCCGACCTGCTCGTCCGGGACGGGCACGAGGTCACCCGGCTGGTCCGTCGGGCGCCGGGCGGGCCGCAGGAGCGACTGTGGGACCCGGCCGCCGGGCAGCTCGACCCGGCCGTGGTCGCCGAGGCCGACGCCGTCGTCAACCTGGCCGGCGCGGGCGTCGGCGACAAACGCTGGAACGACGACTACCGCCGGTTGATCCGCACCAGCCGGGTGGACAGCACCACCACGCTGGCGACCACCATCGCCGGGCTGCCCGCCGCGGACCGACCCCGGGTGCTGCTCAACTCGTCGGCCGTCGGCTGGTACGGCAACACGGGTGACCGGGCGGTCGAGGAGGACGCGCCGGCCGGCGAGGGATTCCTGGCCGACGTCTGCCGGGTGTGGGAGGCCGCGACCCGGCCGGCCGAGGACGCCGGGGTACGCGTGGTCCGGCTGCGTACCGGTCTGCCGCTGGACCGCGACGGCGGGATGCTCAAGCCGCAGCTGCTGCCGTTCAAGCTGGGCATCGCCGGCCGGCTGGGCAGCGGCCGGCAGTGGTTGCCGTGGATCTCGATGGCCGATTGGCTGGACGCGACCCGCTTCCTGCTGGACCACGACGAGGTCGCCGGCCCGGTCAACGTGGTGGGGCCGAACCCGGTGACGAACATCGAGTTCACCAGCGAGCTGGCCCGGCAGCTGCACCGCCCGGCGATCATCCCGATCCCCGCCCTGGCGCTCAAGGTGGTCCTCGGCGGCTTCGCCCACGAGGCCCTCACCAGCACCCGAGTCCTCCCCGGAGTCCTGACGAGAGCCGCCTACCCCTACCAGCACCCCACCCTCGCCCAAGCCCTCCAAGCAGCACTAACCCCCTGACCCCACCCCCGCCCGCGTGGCGGGGGCGGCATGATCGACTCGGATTCCTTGAAGTCGGGGTATCCCGGCGTCCCGGATACCCCGACTTCCGTGAACAGGAGTGGATCATGGACTCCGTAAAGGTCGCCTGCACAGGTTGCGGGCAGGATTGGCAGACCTGGTAGCGGGTTCGTGAGGACGGCCGCGTCTTCCTGCTGTGCCCGGAGTGCGACTCGATCTGGCTGCCCGACGACGACCGCCACGCGCCTTCAACACGGGGTCTAACCGAGCTGTTCGGTCCCCAGCCGAAGTTCTTCAACGCCTGGCCACTGATCGAGGAGTGCACGCCACCGATGGGTGCCGGCCCCGAACCGCCGACGTCGACGCCCCAACCCCTGTTGATCAAGAGGTTTGCGTCATCCGGAGGCCGGAATCTGACGCAAACCTCTTGATCAACAGGGGTTGGAGACGGGTTTCAGCAGCCGATCACCCAGTGGTTGGGGGCGGTTTGCTTGAGGGCGCTGGTGTAGAAGGTGTTGTACAGGCCCATGCGCTGGTTGGAGCCGTTGGCGTAGGCGTAGCCGCCGGACTGGTACGCCCGACCGGCCGCCACGTGCGCGTAGTTGCTGGCCGTCACGCAGGTCGGCGGCGTGGTCGGGGTGGCCGTCGGGGTCGGCGTGGGGGTGGGGGTGGCCGTCGGGGTCGGGGTCGGGTTGGTCCCGCCGCCGTTCAGACCGAAGAAGAGCGCGTCACGGTACGTCGAGCAGATGGTGTCCAGGAAGTACGCGCCCGCGGTGCCGCACTGCTCGGCCGCCGAGCCCGGGTCGACCGGGGTGCCGTGGCCCATCCCGGAGATCCGGTAGAGCCGCACGTCGTCGGTGCCGTACACCTCGAGGCTGGTGTTGCCGGGCAGCGACGAGGTGCTGGTCGGGGTCTGCGACACGCCCCGCACGTTGGTCCACTGGTCGCGGGACTCGGTGCCGTTGAGCGGGGTGACAGTGGTGTCCGAGGTGCCGTGCCAGATCGCCACCCGGGGGCGCGGGCCGGCGTAGCCGGAGTACGCGCCACGGACCAGGTCGCCCCACGCGGCCGGGGTCTTGTCCGCACCCGGGTTCATGCAGCTGAACGCGTTGACCATGCTGGTGGCGCAGCGGTACGGGATCCCCGCGATGATCGATCCGGCGGCGAAGACGTCCGGGTAGGTGGCCAGCATGACCGCGCTCATCGCGCCGCCGGCGGAGAGCCCGCTGACGTAGACCCGGGAGCCGTTCACCGCGAAGTTCGCCTTGGCGTGGTCGACCATCTGCTTGATCGACAGCGCCTCACCCTGACCCCGGGTGGTGTCCCCCGCCTCGAAGAAGTTGAAGCAGGAGTTGGCGTTGTTGCCGGAGGGCTGCTGGGCGACGATCAGAGCGAACTTCCACTGGTCGGCGTACTTCTGCCAGCCGGAGTTGGCGAAGTAGCCGGAGGCGTTCTGCGTACACCCGTGCAGCAGGACGACGGCCGGGGAGTTGGCCGGCAGGCCGTCCGGCCGGTAGGCGTACATGGCGAGGTTGCCGGGGTTGGAGCCGAACCCGGTGACCTGGGTGAGGGTGGCGGCCTGGGCGGGTGCGGCGATGGCGACCGCGCCCGCTACGGCGAGGGCGAGCCCGGCGACCGCACCGAGCAGCCGGGTGAGGGTGGACGAGGAGCGGCGCACGGCGGCCTCCTGGAGGGGCGGACTGTGAACTGGGTCACGGTCGAATTGCCGTGACGTTACGACGATGTGTCGCCGCTATGACATGGGGCACAGTCACACATTCACGACGGACGCTGTGTACGCCAGACCGTCGACGTGGCGGCCCGAATCCGTCCCCAACGGTCCCGTCCTTGCAGGTCTGACCGGCCCGTCCAGGTCCGGTTGGTAACGTCCGCTGCGTGCCGTCCTCCCCGTCGCTGGCCACCGGGCCCGCACCCGTGTCACCGCCGCGCACCGTCCGGGACCGCCGGGCCGACCTGATCGTCGTGCTGGTGGCGCTCGCGCTCGCCGTCTGGGTGACCAGTGGGCTGTGGCGGGACCCGAACGTCCGCACCATCACCGTCAACTCCAGCGACCAGGCGCTGTTCGAATGGCTGCTGGCCTTCGGCGGGCACGCGGTCACTCACGGGGACAACCCGCTCTTCACCTATCTGATCAACGTCCCGGACGGCGTGAACCTCGCGGTCAACACGACGATCACGGTGTACGCGGTGGTCTTCGCCCCGCTCACGTACCTGATCGGGCCGCCTGCGACGTTCCTGGTGATCCTCACCCTGAATCTGCTCGCCACCGCGCTGGTCTGGTACTGGCTGCTCTCCCGGCACCTGGTCCGCAGCCGGCTGGCCGCCGGGGTCGGCGCCCTGTTCATCGCCTACTCCCCCGGCATGGTGTCGCACGCCAACGCGCACCTGAACTGGACCGCCGGTTGGCTGGTGCCACTGCTGATCTGGCGGCTGTTCGCGCTACGCCGCGCCGGGCACTGGCTTCGCGACGGGGTGATCCTCGGCGTGCTGGTCGCGGTGGCCTTCTCGATCGCCGCCGAGGGGCTCTTCTTCACCGCGCTGGCGTTGGGGGTGTTCGTCGCCATCTGGGCGCTGCACCCGGCCAACCGGGTGGAGGCCCGCGCCGCGCTGCCCACCTTCCTGCGCGGACTTGGGGTGACCGCAGTGGTCGCCGGCGTGCTGCTGTCGTACCCCTTGTGGTTGCACTTCGCCGGGCCGCAACGGTTCCACGGCACCGGCTTCGACCCGGTGATCCACTCCGAGGACATCGCGGCGTTCGCCGCCTTCCCGCGCCGCTCGCTGGCCGGCGAGGCCGGGTTGGGCACCTCGCTGGCGCCGAACCCGACCGAGGAGAACTCGTTCTTCGGCATCCCGCTGCTGGTGCTCACAGTGGTCTGTTTCGTCGTGCTCTGGCGGCGGGCCGACCCGCACCGCCGGGCCACCCTCTGGGCGCTGGGCGCCCTCGCTCTGATCTTCACGGTGCTCTCCTTCGGGCCGGTCGCCAAGGTCGACGGCCGACGCACCGATCTGCCCATGCCGTTCGACCTGGTCGGACAACTGCCGGTGGTGAACGCCGCGCTACCGGCCCGGCTGGCGCTGGTGGTCGCGCCGGTGATCGGGCTGTTGCTGGCGTACGTCGTCGACCAGCTGCGCGCCGCGCCACCACGGCACCGCTCCACGGAGTTGGCCTGGCTGCTCGGTTTCGCGGTGGCCCTGGTGCCGCTGCTGCCCACCCCGCTGCTGACCGACGAGCGGGAGCCCATCCCACGCTTCATCACCTCCGGCACGTGGCGGGACTACGTCTCACCCGACGGAGTGCTGACCCCGGTGCCGCTGACAGTGGACATCTACCCGGACGGCCAGCGCTGGCAGGCGTACGCGTTGTCGCACCGGCAGGGCGAGTTCGCCATCCCGGGCGGCTTCTTCCTCGGCCCCGGCGGGCCGGACGGGCGGGGCCGGATCGGCCCGGTGCCGCGCACGCTGAGCGCGCTGATGGACCAGGCCGGCCGCACCGGGCTGGTCCCCATCGTCACTGACGGGACGATCCGCGAAATCCAGTCGGACCTGCGGCACTGGCGAATCGAGACGGTGGTGCTCGCCGACGAGGTGCACGGCGCGAAGTTCGAGGTCGACGAGGGGGCGCTGCTGCGTACCGGCACCGCCCTGTTCGGCGAGCCGCAACGGGTCGACGACGTCTGGCTCTGGCGCATTCCCCCTGCCGATCGGTAGACAGCGACGCGGCCAGCCGGGGCATCACGACCGGCCGCCATCGCGTCTAATGGGCCGATGAGATTGACCGGCGGGCGATTGCGGCGTGCCGCCGTGGCCGGGCTCGCGCTGGGGCTCGTCGCGCTCGGCGCGCCACCCGCCACGGCCGCGACCAGCACTGTCACCGGCAGCACGGCCGGCGGGAGCACTGTCGCCGACAGCACGGCCGGCGGGAGCGCTGTCGCCGACAGCACGGCCGGGGTGGTGCCGACCCGGGTGCGCGATCCGTGGCTGTGGCAGGCCACAGTGGGGCAACGCCCGGCCGGTCCGGCAGCGCTGCTGTTCTTCACCGACCGCACCCGCTACTTCGAGTCGACCGGCGTGCTGGTCGCCCGGGACGGCGCCTACCGGCTCATCCCGATCCGCATCGCCGAGGGGCACGGGCTGCTCTCCCCCGACGGGCGCCACTACCTACGGCCGCAGTCCGGCGAGTTGCTGGACCTCACCACCGGCCGGCAGCGCCGCACAGTGAAACCCGGGCTGGACCCTTTCGCGTGGTCACCCGATGGGCGGAGCGTGCTCGGCACCCGCAACAACGACGATCAAGTGATCAGCTACGGGCCGGACAATCAGCAGCTCAACGACCCGGAGAAGCCCGACGACCTGCTCGTCGTCGACCCGTACCGGGGCACCGAACGGGTCATCGACATCGGCACCTTCGCCGCGCACACCGCAGCGGCCTGGTCATCCGGAGGCGACCTGGTGGCGGTCACCGGCTGGCCGGACGTGCCGGCCCAACTCGCCGAGCGGCAGCGGCTGGTGGTCGTCGACCCGGCCGGCGGCGGCCCTCGTTGGCAGGTCGACCTGGGCGACCGGCGGATGCTGGCCGGCCCGGCCGCCTGGCATCCCGACGGCCGGCGGCTCGCGCTGCTCGCCTTCGATGGCTGCGCCGGGCCGAGGTGCACGTCCGAGCAGGCGGCGGCGCGCACCTGGCGGATCGAGTTCGTGGACACGGCCACCGGTCGCGCGGTCGGCCAGGCCCTGCCGGCTGGCACCTCGGTCAGCGGGATCATCGGCTGGCGCGGCGATGACCCGCTCCTGCGGTATGTCAGCGAAACGGAGGCGGACACGGACCGGCAGGCCCTTCTCGCCGCGCTGTCGCCCGACGGCGGTCGCGAGGTGCTGGTGACCACGCCGATCGGGTCGACCAACCTGATGGTGCCGGGCGACCTGCTGACCCGGGCCGCGTTCGGTGGGCCGGAGCCCCGGCCGTCGCCGTTCGCCGCCCCGCTCTGGGTCTACCTGACGCTGGCCGTGCCGATGCTGCTCGCAATCGCCCTCGTCATCCGCCGGATCCGCCGCCGCCGCGCTGTGACGGGCCCGGCTCCGCGTGACAACGAGCCGCCGAGCGGTGCCGCGACCGACACGACGAGGTCCTCGTGAGGCGGCTCACCAGGGATGATCGCCGGTAGCGGGACTAGGCTGGATGCCGTGACAACGACGACCCCCGGCCTGACGGCCGTCCGTGCCGGCCTGCTCGACTACCAGGCCGCCTGGGACGAGCAGCGGCGCCTGCACGAGTCGGTGGTGGCTGGCGAGCGCGGCGACACCGTGCTGCTGCTGGAGCACCCGAGCGTCTACACCGCGGGCAAGCGCACCGAACCGTGGGACCGACCCATGGACGGCACTCCGGTCGTCGACGTGGACCGCGGCGGCAAGATCACCTGGCACGGGCCGGGGCAGCTCGTCGGTTACCCGATCCTGCGCCTGCCCGACCCGGTGGACGTGGTCGCCTACGTGCGCCGGACCGAAGAGCTGCTCATCGACGTGTGCGCCGAGTTCGGGCTGACCGCCGGCCGGGTCGAGGGGCGCAGCGGGGTCTGGGTGCCCGAGGACGACCGGGGGCCGGCCCGCAAGGTGGCGGCCATCGGCATCCGGGTGGCCCGAGGCGTCACCCTGCACGGCTTCTCGATCAACTGCGACTGCGACCTGACGTACTTCGACCGGATCGTGCCGTGCGGCATCCGGGACGCGGGCGTCACCTCGCTCACCGCCGAACTGGGCCGCCCGATCAGCGTCGCCGACGTGTTGCCGGTGGTCGAGCGCCGACTCTCCACCCTCATCGAGGTCTGAGCGGCGGCCCCCGACGTCGCCGCCGGGGGCCGCCTCGCTCACGGCGTCAGTCGGTGCAGGTCACGCGGGAACGCGGTGACCTCCCGAATGTTGGCCGCGCCGACCAGCCTGGCCACGAACCGTTCCAGGCCGATGGCGAAGCCACCGTGCGGTGGCATGCCGTGCCGGAACGCGTCCAGGTAGCCGACGTACGGCTCGACCGGCTCACCCCGGGCCGCCAACGCCGCCAGGTAGTCGGCGTGCCGGTGCAGCCGCTGCCCGCCGGTGACCAGCTCCAGACCACGAAAGAGCAGGTCAAACCCGTTCGAGTACGCGGGCCGCGCCGGGTCCGGGTGGGTGTAGAAGGGCCGCTTCGCCATCGGGTAGCCGGTGACGAAGAGGAAGTCCGACCCGTGTTCGCGCAGGGCCCACTCGCCCAGCGCCCGCTCATGGGCAGGCGCGAGGTCCGGCTCGTCGGCGGGCGCGCCGGCGATCGTCAGCGCCTCGGTGAAGTGCACCGCCGGGATCTCCACCGGCACCTGCGGCGGCGTGACGTCGAGCGTCGCCAGAGCGCTGCCGGCCCGCCCGCTCACCGCGTCCAGCATCCCGGCCACGGTGTCGCGCAGCACGCGCATCACGTCCCGGTGGTCGGTGACGAAGCCCAGCTCCGCGTCGAGCGACGTGTACTGGGCGAGGTGCCGGACGGTGTCGTGCGGTTCGGCCCGGAAGACCGGCCCCACCTCGTAGACACGTTCGAAGACGCCGACCATCAGCTGCTTGTAGAACTGCGGCGACTGGGCCAGGTACGCGGGTCGGCCGAACCAGTCCAGCGCGAAGACGTTCGCCCCGCTCTCGGTGCTGGAGCTGACCACCTTCGGCGTGTGGACCTCCACGAAGTCCTGGGCGTCGAGTGCGGCCCGGAACCCGGCCACCGCGGCCGCCGAGATTCGCAGCGCGGCCGACCGGGTGGGGTGCCGCAGCGCGGTGGGCGCGTTGTCCAGCTGGGTGGGCAGGCTCGCGGTGAGTGCCGGCCGGTACAGGTCGAACGGTGGCGGTGCGGCGGGCGGCCCGAGTGGACGTACCGTCGGGTCGGTCAGCTCGACCCCGGCGGGCGCCGTGCCGTTCGCGGTGGCCGTCGCGGTGACCTCGACGACCGTCTCCTCGGTGAGTTTCTCCAGCTCGGCGCGGACGGCCGGGTCGGTGACGACCACCTGGGCCAGACCGGTGGCGTCACGCACGATCAGGAAGGCCACCGACTTGAGCAGTCGGCGGCGGTGCACCCAGCCGGCGATCCGCACGGTCGTGCCGATCCTGGCGGGTAGTTGCTGGGACAGGGTTCGTTGCATGGCGGGCTGCTCCTCGGTCGATCGCCACGCCGTCGCCGCCCTGGGGTGGCGAAAGCGTCGCATCAGCCCCAGGGAGGTGTGGGCGAGCGGGAACCTCGCGGTGCCACCACACCTTCACCCCCGCCGAAGCGGGGGCCTCGTTCGTCGCCTGATGACCGGGGCCAGCCGGGCGGGCTCTACTGGGCGCGGATGACCCGCGGCCGTTCTTCCCGCAGCTCGGGAGGGTCTTCGCGCCCCGGCGCCAGACCGCCTCTCAGCACCGGCGGCTCTCTGCACTGGCGGGTCGGGGCACTACTCGGCTCCGTCGTCGCTGTTGCCGGGGACCGTAGCATCCGAATCCCCGGTCTGTGACGCCCTTTTCCGACCGGTCGGTGTCCGGCGTCACAACGTTCCGGGCGTGACGCCGGTCGCCTGACGCACATAGACACCCGCCGTCCGGCGTAGGCTCATTTTCGTGACGATCGAGCACTCCGCGCCGACGACCGGCCAGGCAGCGCGCACCGCAACGGCGGCCCCCGAGGGGCGACGCCTGCTGCGGATCGAGGCGCGCAACGCCGAGACGCCGATCGAGCGCAAACCGCCGTGGATCAAGGTCAAGGCCAAGATGGGCCCGGAGTACACCCAGCTGCGCGGGCTCGTCTCGCGCGAAGGGCTGCACACCGTCTGCCAGGAGGCCGGCTGCCCCAACATCTACGAGTGTTGGGAAGACCGGGAGGCCACCTTCCTCATCGGCGGTGACCAGTGCACCCGGCGCTGCGACTTCTGCCAGATCGACACCGGCAAGCCGGCCGAGTTCGACGCCGACGAGCCGCGTCGGGTCGCCGAGTCGGTGGTCTCGATGGGGCTGCGTTACGCCACCATCACCGGTGTCGCCCGTGACGACCTGCCCGACGGCGGCGCCTGGCTGTACGCCGAGACCGTCCGACAGATCCACGCCCTCCAGCCCGGCTGCGGCGTCGAGCTGCTGATCCCGGACTTCAACGCCGTCCCCGAGCAGTTGGCCGAGGTCTTCGGCTCCCGCCCCGAGGTGCTGGCCCACAACGTGGAGACCGTGCCGCGCATCTTCAAGCGCATCCGGCCGGCGTTCCGCTACGACCGCTCGTTGGACGTGATCCGGCAGGCCCGCGCCGACGGCCTGGTCACCAAGAGCAACCTCATCCTGGGCATGGGCGAGGAGCGGGCCGAGGTCTCGCAGGCGCTGCGCGACCTGCACGAGGCCGGCTGCGAGCTGATCACCATCACCCAGTACCTGCGCCCCTCCCCCCGGCACCACCCGGTGACCCGCTGGGTCAAGCCGGAGGAGTTCGTGGAGCTGCGCGAGGAGGCCGAGGAGATCGGCTTCGCCGGGGTGATGAGCGGGCCGCTGGTGCGTTCGTCGTACCGAGCCGGTCGGCTCTACAAGCAGGCGCTCGACGCCCGCGCCGCTACCCCGGTCGCCACCGCGGGCTGATACCGCCGGCAACGCCGCGCGGCCGTTCGGCGCCCGGGTGTCATGATCCTGTGATGACCGTCGGCGTACGCGAGCAGCCACGCGGCGCGGACTCGCCCCGCCCGCGACCCGGCGCACGCCCCGGCCTGGTCGGTTGGCTCACCGGGTTGGCAGCGCTCGCCGGGGTGGGTTACCGGCTGTGGCTGCTGCTGCACGCCGCCCCGCCGACGAACAGCGACGAGGCCACCATGGGGCTGGCCGCGCTGCACATCGCCCGGGGCGAGGACTTCCCGGTGTGGTTCTACGGCCAGCAGTACATGGGCACGCTGGAGGCGTACCTGGCCGCGCCGGTGTTCGCCCTCGCGGGTGGGCCGTCGCTGCTCGGCCTGCGGTTGCCCACGCTGGCCCTGTACGCGCTGTTCCTGCTGCTGGCCTGGCGGTTGACGCTGCGGCTGACCGGGGACCGGTGGTTCGGGCTGCTGATGGTGGTGCTGCTGGCCCTCGGTTCCGACCGGATCGTCAAGAACCAGCTGATCGCCGGCGGCGGCTACCCCGAGATGAACGCGGCCGGGGCGGCGCTGGCCCTGCTCGCCGTGGATCTGGCCGGCGGTCGACCGGGGCGGCGATCGGCCGACGCCGGGCGACCCGACGGGCCGACAGCCGGCACCGGGCGACCCGGCTGGCGGCTGGCGCGCTGGGCCGCGTGGGGGTTCCTGGCCGGGCTGATGCTCTGGGTCGACCCGCTCGTGCTGCCGTACGTCGCGGCGACCGGCGCGGTCCTCGTCGGGTTCTGCCGCCGGGAGCTGTGGGGTGCCGCCGGGGCGCTGCTCGGGGTGGCGGCCGTGCTGGGGGCAGCCCCACTGCTGCTGCACAGCCTGCTGACCGGACGCAACCCGCTGCACGCCGTGCTCGCGGCCGGCGGTGCGAACGCAACAGCGGGCTTGCCGGACCGGCTGCACGGCGGCCTGGTGCTCGGCCCGCCGCTGGGCATGGGCTTCTGCGCTCCCGGTCAGTGCGCCACCTGGCAACTGTGGTGGGCGCTCGCCCTGCCGCTGCTGCTGGCCATCGCCGCCGTCACCGCCTGGCGGGCCCTGCGCGCCCCCGGCCCCGACCCTGCTGACCCTGCCGCTGTCGGCCCCGAGGCGGTGTCGCCCCGGGTGGCGGCGGCGGTCCGGCTGGCACTCGTGCTGGCCGCGGTGGCCACCCTCGGCGCGTACACAGTGAGCAGTTCCGCCGGGCTCACCCCGGTGGAGAGTTCCCGCTACCTGTCCTGCCTGCTCATCTCCCTTCCGGCGTTGCTCTGGCCGGTGTGGGCGGCGGCCCGGCACGGGTTGCGTCCGGCGGCGACCGGCCGGCTCGGCGTCGGGTCGACGCTGGCCCGGTCGGTAGCTGTGGTGTTGCTCGCGGCCACGCTGGGCACCGCCGCCCACGCCACCTGGCGGGCAGCGCAGACCGTCCCGGCGACCCGGGCCACCGAGGCCCGGCACACCGAGTTGGTGAGCACCCTGCGTCAGCTCGGCGTACGGCACGTGCGCGCCGGCTACTGGACCTGCAACCGGCTCACCTTCGCCAGCGCGGAACAGGTGGTCTGCGCCGTCGTCGACGACACCCTGCGGCCCGGGTTCGACCGCTACCCCGCGTACCGGCGGGAGGTGGACAGCGCGGCGGCACCGGCCTGGGTCGCGCCGGCTGGGTCGCCCCTGGCGGAGGTGCTCGACGAGCGGCAGCGAGTTACGCCGGGCAGCCTCGACCTGGTCACCATCGAGGGTTGGCGCATCTACCTGCCGCGCTGACCTCGGCGGTGCGCGGCCCGGCGGCCTCGGTGTGCGGCCGGGCGGCCCCTGTGCGCGCGTCAGCGCGGCGCGGCGGCCTCGGTTAGCAGGCCGAGGCGGTGGGCCAGCGCGGCGGCCTCCACCCGGTTGGTCACACCCAGCTTCGCGATGATCCGGGAGACGTGCACGCTTGCCGTCTTCGGTGAGATGAACAGCTGCTCGGCGATCCGGCTGTTGCTGTGCCCCTCGGCGACCAGGCGCAGCACCTCCCGCTCCCGAGCGGTCAGCAGGTCCGCGCCGGCCCCGCCCCCGGCACCGCGCAGGCCGACCCGCCGCGCCAGGGTGGCGGCCGCCTCGACCAGCGGGGTCGCACCCAGCCGCCGGCCGATCTCGGTGGCCTCGGTGACCGCCGCCGCCGTCTCGTCGCGTTCCCCGGCTGCGGCGGTCGCCTCGGCCAGCGCCAGCAGCGCCCTGCCCAACGGGTAGGGCTGCCCGTCGGCCCGCCACGCGTCGACGGCCGCACGCCACGCCGGCAGTGCCTGGTCGCCGACCGCGAGCAGCGCGGTGACCTGGGCGGCGTGCGCACGGGCCGCCGGGTGCCGCGCTGGCAGGTCGGTGGCGAGCGCCGCCACGGCGGCGGCCAACTCCCGGTCACCCACCCGGGCCGCGGTACGCGCGGCGGCGCTGAGCACCGGCCACCCCTCCCGGGGAAGCTGCGGCAGGCTCTCGTCGGCCACCGCGACGTGGGCCGCCCGTACCGCCTCGACCTTATCGTCCGCGGCCAGCGCCGCCTCGATTGCCAGCTCGTGCAGGGGCAGGCGGTGGTTCGGCCACAGGTACGGCCGGTTGAGGAAGGTGAGTGCCCGGTCCACCAGCTCATCGGCGCCCGGATGGGCGCGGGCCAGCCGCAGCCCGGCGCCCAGCTGGAGCCAGTGCAGCCCGGTGACACCGGAAAGGTCGATCCGGGCGGCCTCCGCGCAGACCGCCTCGGCCTCGTCCCACCGACCCAGCGCGATGAGCGCCTCGGCCCGGTTGGAGAGCAGGTACGCCCCGGTGGAGCGGCTGATCCCCACCCGTCGCGCCTCGGCCACGCCGGCCTCGGCGGCCTGCGCGGACTCGGCGTAGCGGCCCAGCTCGCAGAGCACGTCCGACTGGTACACCCGGGCGAGCACCAGAGCCGTGGAGTCCCCGGACGCACGGACGACGGCCTCGGCCTGGCTCAGCTCGGCCAACCCCCGCTCCAGGTCCCGCTCGCCGTGGCAGAGCAGGGCGATCCGCGTGTGCAGCAGCGCCAGGTCCTCGCCGAGTGCCTCGCCGTCCACGGCAGCCTCGGCAGCCACCCGGGCCGCCTGCTTGGGATCGATCTTGACCATGTGCGCGGCGATGTCGGCGAGCAGCCGAACCCGCGCCACGTCACGGGGGCCGCCAGCGGCCAGTCGGTACGCCTCATCCAGCTCCCGGCGACCGTCACTCTTGCCGAGCAGGGCCATCAGTCGACCCCGCTGGTTGAGCAGGCGGGCGGCGCGCAGCGGTGCGGCGTCGGCGTCCACCTCGGCCAGGCCGGCCCGGGTCAGGGTGATGGCCCGGCTGAAGTCGCCGGCCGTGACCGCCGCGGCCAGCGTCTGCTCCAGCAACGCCAGGTGGTCCATGCCGAGCAGGTCGGCGGCGTCCGGCACCAGCTCCCACAGCTCCAGCGCCCGTTCCAGCAGTCGGCGCTGCTCGGCGTACGCGTACCGGTCGGCGGCGGCGCACGCGGCGGCTCGTGCGGCGACGAGGGCCCTCGGGTGGTTGTGCGCGGCGTACCAGTGGTGGGCGATCTCGGCCGGGGCCCGGCCGGCGGCGACCAGGTGCGGCTGGGCCTCGATGGCGGCGGCGAAGCGGGCGTGCAGCCGGGCGTGTTCACCGGGCAACAACTCGTCGTGCACGGCCTCGCGGACCAGCGCATGGCGGAACTCGTAGTCACCGTCCCGGTCGGCCACCACCAACTGGGCGGCGACGGCGGCGCGCAACGCGTCCTCCAGCTCGGCCTCGGGCAGCCCGGCGACCTCGGCGAGCAGGTCATGGGCGAAACGGGTGCCGCCGGCGGCGGCGATCCGCAACACCCGCTGGGCCGGTTCGGGGAGCCGGTCCACGCGGGCCAGCAGCAGGTCACGCAGCGTCTCGGGGAGCGCCGCGCAGCCGATCGGGTCACCGGCGACGGCCAACTCCTCGATGAAGAAGGGGTTGCCCTGGGTGCGGTCGTGGACATCGTCGACGGCGCGGGCGAGCGGCTCGGCGCCGAGCAGGTCGGCGAGGATAGCGGCGGTGCCGTCGCGGTCCAGGCGACCCAGCTCGACCCGCTCCACACCCCGGGCCCGATCCAGCTCGGCGAGGAACGGGCGCAGCGGGTGCCCGCGCTGCAACTCGTCGGTGCGGTAGGTGCAGACCAGCAGCAGCCGGCCCGGCCTCGCCGCCCGGACGAGGAAGCCGATGAGGTCGCGGGTGGAACGGTCGGCCCAGTGCAGGTCCTCGATGATCAGGACCATTGGGCGAGCATCGGCCAGCCGCTGGAACAGCTCGGCGACCAGGTCGAACAGGTAGCCGCGCGGGGCGTCGCTGAGCGGGACGGCACGCGGGGTGGCCAGCGTCGCGGAGGCGCGGCCCAGCTCCGGCAGGAGCGGGGCGAACTCCGCCTCGTAGCCGGCGAAGACCTCGGGGCCGTCGGCGCGGAGCACCGCGCGCAACGCGGCGGCGAACGGCGCGAACGGCAGACCCGCCTCGCCCAGCTCCAGGCACTGGCCGACGAGCACCCGCGCCGCGCCGTCGGTGGCCCAGCCGGCGAACTCCTCCAGCAGCCGGGTCTTACCCACGCCCGCCTCGCCGCCGACCAGCACGGTGGTCGGCTCCCCGGCCCGCGCCCGGCCCAGCGCGTCCCGCAGCGCCACGGTCTCACGGTGGCGTCCGACGAGGACGGAGCTGGCGGCGCGTACGGTCACGTGTTCGAGCATGCCATGGCTGCCCGCCCCACCGGCCCCGCCGATCGGCCGGCGGCCGGGCGGCGAGGTCGGACCGGGTCGATCCGCCAGCCCGACGGGCGCGGTGGACGTGGCGGCCGTGCTGGCCGCGCTGGACGTGGCGGCCGTGCTGGGCGCGGTCACCGGCGGGCGTCGCCGGTGCGACCGGCCTGCCTGCGCCGGCCCAACCACCCGCGGCTGACCGGACGGGACAGCGACCGGGCGAGCCGGTCGGCGGCCGCGTCGGCGCGCAACTCGGCGGCGTGGGTACGGTGCAGGGTGAGCAGGAAATCTGCGTCGTTGCCGAACATGTCGGGCTCCTTCGTGGCGTCGTCGTCTTCTGCTGACGACTCTTCGCGCGAAGGCCCCACCCGGGCATGGGCATGGCGCCTCATCTTCCCCGCCCGCAGCCTCCTTACCCGGCCGCTCCGGGCGCGTACGGCGACGTAAGGTACTCAGCTGCCCCGGCACCCGGACGCGGATCAACCGGGCCGGCGGCGACCACTAGACTCTGCGGCATGGCAAAGCCCCAGGAGAAGGTCTCGTTCGGCCAGCGGCTGAAGCAGATCGGGATGGTGTTCCAGTTCACCGCCAAGCAGGACCGGTGGTTCGCGCCGTTGGTCGCCGCAGCGGTGCTGCTCCCGCTCGCGCTCACCGTGGTCGCGGTCATCCTCTGGGGCTGGATCTGGCTGCCGCTGGGCATCCTGTTCATCCTGCTCGCGGTGCTGATCGTGCTCAACCTGCGGTCCAACAAGGCGATGATGAACGCCGCCGAGGGGCAACCCGGCGCGGCGGCGCAGATCATGGAAAACATGCGCGGCGACTGGCGGGTGACCCCGGCGGTCAGCTCGACCACCCAGATGGACATGGTCCACCTGGTGATCGGCCGCCCGGGCGTGATCCTGCTGGCCGAGGGCAACCCGCAGCGGGTGCGCGGCCTGCTCGGCCAGGAGAAGCGGCGGCTGTCCAAGGTGATCGGCTCCGCTCCCCTGCACGACTACGTGATCGGGCAGGAGGAGGGCGAACTGCCGATCCGCAAGCTCCGGACGACGCTGCTGCGCCTGCCCCGCGCCCTCTCCGGCAAGGACGTCAACTCGCTGGACAAGCGACTCAAGGCGCTCACCGCTCGGCCGCAGATGCCCAAGGGCGCGATCCCGAAGAACATGCGGCCGCCAGGCGCCTTCCGCCAGTCGCGGGGCCGCTGACCCCCACAGGTGTACGCGAAGGAGCCGGACCCACACGGGTCCGGCTCCTTCACGTACACCCTCATGTGCCCACCCCCGACGCGCCGCCCGCCTCGGGTCACCCTCGCCATGATCGTGCTCGATCCTGGATGTAGTGGCCTCGGGCGCGGCGGATGCCACTACTTCCTGGATCGTGTGCGATCTTGCGGTTCGGGAGGCCCCGGACCGGCCCAGGGAGGGGTCGGCCTCAGCCTCGGGGGGCGTCGACGATGACCGAGCCGGCGACTCGGTCGTGCAGGCCGCGCCGGTGCTCGTTCATGATCAGTGCGGGGACGACCAGGGCCAGCAGCAGGCCACGGATCAGCCCCCGGAGTACGCCGATCCGGCCACCGTCGTTCCAGTTCACACAGCGGATCTTGGTGATGTACATGCCCGGAGTCTGGGCGAACAGGCCGAGGAAGATGCCGTACTCCAGCACCAGCACCAGCACCGGCGCCCAGCCGTCGCGTACCGGGTCGGCGAAGAAGTTGGACACCAGCAGGCAGAGCACCCAGTCGATGATCAGCGCCCCGAACCGCCGACCGAGGCTCGGCGCGGTGAAGGTGGGGTCGGTGGCCGGCGCTGCCGGAAGGTGCGGATTGGTCACAGCGGTCAAGGGTATCCGCGCCGGGATGAGGGCTTGCCGGGTGCCGCCGCCGCTGTGTGCCGATTCAGGCCAAAGGCATCAGATGTCATTACACTGGCACAGTCGGTACGGCGTTCCTGGCGGGCCGGAGGCGCGGACCGGGGCGTCGCTGACGCTCCGCGAGGGACGTAACACGGCAGAAACAACGGAGACACGGCCGGGCAACCCCCCGGCCCTAGCGTCGCCAGAAGCCTAGCCACCCCGTGGACGTGCCAGGAGGATGTGTGTTCGCCAATCCCGAGGAACTGCTGCGATACCTCAAGAACGAGGACGTGAAGTTCGTCGACGTTCGTTTCTGTGACCTGCCCGGCGTGATGCAGCACTTCAACCTGCCGGTCGAGTCCGTCAACGACGACCTCTTCACCGACGGCCTCGCGTTCGACGGTTCGTCGATCCGCGGTTTCCAGGCGATCCACGAGTCGGACATGCTCCTGCTCCCGGATGTCGCCACCGCGTTCATCGACCCGTTCCGCGCGCAGAAGACGCTCGCGCTCAACTTCTTCATCCACGACCCGTTCACCCGCGAGGCCTACAGCCGCGACCCGCGCAACGTGGCGAAGAAGGCCGAGGCGTACCTGGCGGCGAGCGGCATCGCCGACACCGCCTACTTCGGCGCCGAGGCGGAGTTCTACATCTTCGACTCGATCCGCCACGAGACCTCGGCGCACCAGTCGTTCTACTACATCGACTCGATCGAGGGCGCCTGGAACACGGGCCGCGAAGAGCCGGGCGGCAACCGCGGCTACAAGACCGCGTACAAGGGCGGCTACTTCCCCGTCCCGCCGGTCGACCACTACGCCGACCTGCGTGACTCGATCGTGCGCCGCCTGGTCGACACCGGCTTCAACGTGGAGCGCTCGCACCACGAGGTGGGCACCGCCGGCCAGTCCGAGATCAACTACCGGTTCTCCACCCTGCTGCACGCCGGTGACCAGCTCCAGCTCTTCAAGTACATCGTGAAGAACGAGGCCTGGGCCAACGGCAAGACCGCGACGTTCATGCCCAAGCCGCTCTTCGGCGACAACGGCTCCGGCATGCACACCCACCAGAGCCTCTGGCTCAACGGTGAGCCGCTGTTCTACGACGAGACCGGCTACGCCGGCCTGTCCGACATGGCCCGCTGGTACATCGGCGGTCTGCTGCACCACGCGCCGTCGCTGCTGGCCTTCACCAACCCGACGATCAACTCGTACCGCCGCCTCGTGCCGGGCTTCGAGGCGCCGGTCAACCTGGTCTACTCGCAGCGCAACCGGTCCGCCTGCACCCGTATCCCGGTGACCGGCGCGAACCCGAAGGCCAAGCGCGTCGAGTTCCGCGTCCCGGACCCGTCGGCCAACGTCTACCTGGCCTTCTCGGCCATGATGATGGCCGGCCTCGACGGCATCAAGAGCAAGATCGAGCCGCCGACGCCGATCGACAAGGACCTCTACGACCTCCCGCCGGAGGAGTGGGGCGACGTCAAGCAGGTGCCGGGCTCGCTGTCGGCCGTGCTCGACTCGCTGGAGGCCGACCACGACTACCTGCTCGACGGCGGCGTCTTCACCCCCGACCTGATCTCCACCTGGGTCGACTGGAAGCGCGCCAACGAGGTCGACCCGGTGCGTCTGCGCCCGACCCCGCACGAGTTCGCCATGTACTACGACTGCTGAGCCTGATCAAGGCTCTGACCTGCACCAACAGGATCACTACTGATCTTGGGTACAGGTTGGGTACAACCTCACGGACGGCGGTCATGCCCGGCTCACAGCCGGCGTGGCCGCCGTTTCGTGTTGGCCGAGCGCACCGTCGATGAGCAGCCGGGTCCGGTCGAGCACGTCCGGCCACTCGTGCACGTAGGTGTTGAGCGTGATGGTCGGTGTGCTGTGCCCCAACGCGAGCTGCACCGTCTTCACCGACGCGCCCGCGTGGATCAGGACCGTCGCGTAGTAGTGCCGTAGTCCGTGAATTCCCCACCGCGCCGGCAGGCCGACCGCTTCCCGGGCGCTCGCCCACGTCCGCGAGAAGGTCGCCGCGTTGACGGGCTCGCCGCCGACACCCTTGAACAGCAGGCGTGCGGCCCGGCGGACCGGCCGGCGACGGTCCGTGTCGTCGTCGACTTCGACCGCGTCGCACCCGTCGGCCAGGTGCTGACGCAGCGCCACCGCCACGACATCAGGCAGCTCGACGGTGCGGGCGCTGGTGCTGGTCTTGACCGGTCCGAGGAACGGCTGACGGCCCTTGAGCACCTTGAGTTGGCGTCGGACGTGCACCTCCCGCACGTCGAAGTCGATGTCGTCCACCTCCAAGCCGAGGATTTCACCCAGGCGCAGCCCGCAACCGGCCGCGAGATAGACCGTCGCGGCCAACCGGGCCGGCAGCAGACGCGCCAGGTCGTGCACCTGCTCCGCCGTGGGAAGGACCCGGCTCCCCCGGCTGACCGGCGGAAGCCGAATGCCCTTGTCGCACGGGCTGGCCGAGATCAGCCGGTCCCGCACCGCCATGGCGAACATCGAGCTGAGGTAGGTGTAGACCACCCGCAGCGTGGTCGGAGCGAGGACCGTCGACCGGTCCCGTACCCATCCCTGGATGTGGCTCGGGCGGACGTCCTTGACACGCTAGCCGCTGGCCGAGCGTTGCTGCGGCGCGGTCACCTGCCTCCGCAGGAGGAGTAATCCGCCGCCTCAACTCGGACAGGTGACCGGTGTCGGGTGACCGGTGCCGGGCTCCACTTGATCCGTTACACATCAACTTCACTTGAAGGGTGACAGTTGGCCGGCTCTTCGGGCTCGGCTGTCACGGTGCGTAATAGGCGTGCCGCCTATCGCTGGGGCATGCGATCCTCGACACCGGTCGAGACGCGCGATCAGCGGCAGATCCGGACACTCGCCAGGGCTGAAATGCCGTCGCAGCTTCCGTGGTCTAGAGGTTACTTACGGGTCCCGGCGCGTGCCCCTGGTGGGGAAGAACGGTCCGGTGCGTGATCCGCCAGCCCTGCCGGTCCGGTTAAACCGGCGTCTCGGGCAGTTGACGTAACGACTCTTACGCCATGCACGCTCGGAGTGCTCGCTCGTCAGCGTTGAACGGAATTGTGTTGCTGACGGTCACTTCGCCCACTACCGTCTGGGCTCATGTTCACGCCCCGTGACGTTTAGCGGTCACGCTACGACACGCGGGTGGAGTCTGTCCGCTCTTCGGCGGTTTCTGGCGCTCCTCGTCCCTCGCTGCGAGGCCCTGCCTCGCGGTGCCTGCGTGTCGGTCAGCCCGTGACGGCGCGCCGGGTAGGCGCATTCATCGACCGGAGTTCGCTATGGACAACCTCACGTCAACGCTGCCGGGGCCCCTGTGGCGCCAGCACGACTTCCGACTATTGCTCGGGGGACGGCTAGTTTCACAGCTGGGTGACTCACTTCAGTTCCTCGCTTTGCCTCTTCTGGTCATTGCCCTGACTGGGTCCTCGACGCAGGCCGGTATCCTGCTCGGTCTGCAAGCTGTGGTCTACCTCGTCTTCGGACTGCTCGCGGGCGCTCTGGTCGACCGATGGAATCGCAAGACAACGATGATCTGGTGCGAAATCGGCCGCGGTTCGTTCACCGCCACCATCCCTATCGCTGCCATGTTCGGAACGCTGGGCATGCCGCAGCTTTATGCCGTCGCGGTGCTCAATGGTGTGCTCAGCACCTTGTTCGGGGCGGCGAACAGCTCGGCGTTACCGAACATCGTTCCCAGCAGCAACCTTCCCACCGCGCTGGGGACGGTCGGAGCGATGTCCAACGCACTCCGGATCGTCGGCGCCGCTGTGGCGGGCACTGCCTACGCCGTAAGCCGGATGTTCCCGTTCGCGTTCAACGCCGTCTCGTTCCTGGCGTCGGCAGCATCCCTCCGCGCCATCCGCACCGACTTCCAGCAGGTACGCGCCACGACGCCCCGCTCGCCACGGGTACTGGTGACCGACATCGGTCGCGGCCTGGCCTGGCTGTGGCAAAAACCGGTAATCCGGACGCTGGCTCTGCTCGATGCAGCAGACGGCCTGCGGTACGGCGCCGGCTATCTGCTGATCATCATGCTGGCCCAGGGGCTACACGCGAACCCCACCCAAGTCGGCACGGTATTCGCCAGCGCTGGCATCGGCGCCCTGCTCGGCAGCCTCCTGGCGCCCGCGCTCGCCCGCCGATTCCCACTCGGGGCACTCTCGATCACGATGTTGTGGGCGGAAGCGTTGGCCTTTCCGTTCTACGCCGTAGCGCCGACATGGTGGCTGCTCTCGCTGGTGGCCTTCACAGAGTCGACGGTCTCGCCGGTTTACAACGTCGCCCTTGACTCCTATCGGCTCGCCGTCACCCCCGATGCTCTGCGCGGCCGAGTCACCAGCGCGGTCGACACTCTCACCACCGGAGGCGCAGCGATAGGAACCACGGCTAGCGGCACATTGATCGCCCTCCTCGGAACCACAACGCTGACGCTCATCCTGGCCGGATGGCTCACGCTCCTCGCCCTCGCCGCGACACTGAGCAAAACCGTCCGCACGGCCCGAGCGACCGACTGACGTGATCCCCCGTGACCCACTCATGGTAACGGGAAATCCGACCACCCTTCGAAAGGGCTATAGCCGGCCACTACACACACCAACACTTTCCCAACCCGGACTTCATCGACGCACGTCGAGGCGCTTTCATCACGCCGAACGGCTCGTGGACGATGAGCGAATGCACGCTCATCGGCAGAAGCGGATGCCTGGCACACCGGCCGTCGTGGACAGTCGGCGTCACGGTCCGTATCCGGCATGCTCAAGGCCCCGTGTAACCCAACAACTGAAGTCACCGTGTAACGCATCAAGCGGAGCACGACAGTGTCGGGTGACCGGCACGGTGAGAACTTTCCATACGTCTTCAAGGCGGGCCGCAAGCGGCCCGCAGTGCGCCGCTCGGGGCACGCCGCGCCTTGCCGCTTCGCTCCCGGCGCGGCGACCCCGGCGTCGCACGTCGTGACAGTGCGAACGCGGAAGCCCCGGAAGTGTCACGGAGACGCTTCCGGGGTTAATGCCGCTTAGCCAGATCAGTGGTCTTTCGGCCGAATCGCTTGGAGCCACACTCGCGGCCCGCCACCATTGTCGATCTGCCAGAAGCCCCAGCCGTTTCGGTTGTCGTTCACGCTCGGGTTGTAGTGACGGACGACCGCGCGCGCTGCCCCTGTAGGCGTCTTGAACGACTGGCCCCTTAGCGGTCCGTCGATGATCTCGACGCGCCCGGGTGGGTAATACAGCCCCCGCGTCCGGTGCCCCTCATAGTCGGCGTAGATAGGCTGGGCGCTTTCTGCCTCCTGCCTGGGTTCCTCTTGCACCTGCCCCAGCGAGCTCGCAGCAATCAGCCGACGGACTATCTCGCCCTCTGTGGCGCTGGCCATCCTGGCTGCGAACGCCAACGTCTGCTTGGTTCCGTCATCGACCTCGATTGTCGCCATGCCGACCTCCCTTGTTCCGCTTGCCAAAGAAGCTAAAGCAGACCGAAGCGCAAGTCAAGAGAATTGAAGGGGGCGCGGTCCGGCGGCGGTCAGGCGGATCGCCTCCGGCGGGTAGGGCCTCCGGCCCTACGACCCGGGGATGGCCTCCGGCGGCCGGGGCTACTCGCCCCGGACCCTCGGCGACTCTGGGATGCCTCGGCCGCGACCGGGGACCCGTCGCCCACCAGAAGCCACCAGACCGCGCCGACCTGGTCCAGGTCGTTCGTCCAGCAGGGCGCTCCACCTGGACCAGGTCGGCGCGGCCCGGCAGGGCGGAGCCTGCGCGACGGGATGCCGCACCGGCCCCCTTCCGAACCGCTCGCACACAACACCACCCCATGATCATTAGGTACACGAGGGGTACAGATGCCGCCTGGAAACAGTGGACAACGATGGAAGTTGATATACGGCGTACGACCTGCTCAGCGCCCTGATCGACGCCACTCCCCCAGGTCAGCCGCCACGCGCGGTTAGTTCGCCATGTACTACGACTGCTGAGCAGTCAGATGCTTGACGACTGCTGAGCAGTCGCTCGAACACCGGCCGGGCCGGCTCCGCTCACCGCGGAGCCGGCCCGGCTCGCTCGTGCGCCACCCCGGCATACCTTCGCGTCCGATATATTGCTCGCGTGGACACACCACTACGCGAACCGACGTTCCTGATCCTCACCGCGCTGGCCGCCCAGCCGATGCACGGCTACGGGCTGATCGGTGAGGTCGCCGCACTCTCCGACAACCGCGTGTCGCTACGCCCTGGGACGCTCTACGGGGCGCTCGACCGACTGGTCGACGCCGGCCTCGTCGAGGTCGACCGGGAAGAGGTGGTGGACGGCCGACTGCGCCGCTACTACCGCCTCTCCCCGGGCGGCGAGACCACGTTGAGCGCCGAGACCGAGCGGCTGCGCCGCAACGTCGAAGCCGCCACCACCCGGCTGTCCAAGCGGACTCGCGCCGCCCTCCCGACCATCCCGCGCACGGCCGGAGGCTTGGCATGAACGACCTGGAACGCCGTTACCTCCGGCTGCTGCGCGCGTACCCCGCCGACTACCGGCGCGCCCGCGGCGCCGAAATCGTCGGTACCTACCTCGACCTGGCCGCCCCTGACCAACGCTGGCCGGCGCCGGCGGACGCCGCGGACCTGGTGCGCGGCGGCCTCCGCCAGCGGCTGCGGGCCGCGGGCGTCACCGACCTGATCCCCGGGGTACGCCTCGCGGCGCTGCTGGCCCTGGTCACCGCGAGCGCTCTCGCTGGCGTCTGGGGTACGGCAGAGCTGCATCCGCCGCCCGTGGAGTGGGGCGTCCCCCACGTCGGCCCGTTCGTCTCGCTCGGTGTCGTCACGTGGGCGGCATGGCTGCTGGCGGCGGTGGTGATCGCCGTCGCGCCGAGCCGGGTCGCCCGCTGGGCCATCACCCTCGCGCTCCTGCTCACGATTGCGCTGCCACCTGTGGCCGCTGCGCTCGACGCACCCCGACCGCCGCTGATGGTGCTGCTGCCGCAGGTGGTCCTGGGCCTGCTGGGGCTCGCCCTGCCCGACCGACCCTACCGGGCGATCCGCCTCGCGCCGGCGCTGTCCGCGCTGTTGGCGGTGGTGGCGACGGAATTCCTGGTGGGCTTGGATGCGGTCGGCACCTACTACGGCGCCACCCTGGAGATCTTCCTGCCCACCGCCGGCGGACTGTTGCTGGTCGTCGGGGCCCTGTTGGCCATGGGGCTGGCACTGGGCGGGGACACCCGCGGCGGTTGGGCGCTCGTCACACTGCTCACTCCCGCCGGCTTCCTGGCGGTGCCCGGCCTGGCTGACGGCCTCGGCCCGGTACAGGGCAGCGTCACCTTCGCCGAACTCGCCGTGACCGCTGTCGCCGTCGCGCTCGCCGGCCCGGCCGCACTGTTCCTGTCCGTTCGGTTGCGCTCCCGCCGGACCTCCACCCCCCAGCCCTCAAACCAACTCTGCCCCACCTGCGGCGCGCGAGCCTAACGATGACGATCATGAGGTTGGCGAGGCGTTCCGTCCAGATTGCCCCCGTCAACCTCATGATCAACGGCGGCGGCGGTGGGCGGTGCGGGCGGTGCGGACGAGCACGGTCAGGAGCAGGGCGGTCATCGCCAGGGCACCGGGTGCCTTGGTGACGCGGGCCAGGTTGGTGCCGTCGGGCAGGGCGAGGAAGGCTGCCGCCGCGGCGGGGAGCACGAACCACGTCGTGCGGGCGGCGGTGAGCGCGAGCAGCGCCAGCGGCCAGGTCGCGTACCAGGGGTGGAAGACCGGGGACAGGACGACGGTGGCGACCAGCGCCAACGCCGCCCCGTGCAGCGCCACCCGGGACGGCGTCGTCTCGACAGGCGCTACCCGCCGGGCGTCGTTGGACCCCCGGAGGGTCTGCCAGGCCCGCCACCAGAGCACCACCAGCACTCCGACGAGCAGCAGCAGCGCGAACGTCCGGACTCCCGGCACCGCCTGCGGGTCCCGGCCGACCAGCGCGCCGGCGTAGTCGACCACGAAGCCCACGGCGGTGGGTGGTGACGTCCACTGCTCCGAGTCGCCGCTGTGGGTCAGCCCGCCCACCCAGCCGAAGCCGAGGCCGGAGACCGCCGAGGTGACCAGCAGCGCGGCGAGCAGCCCTCCGGCCAGCCAACCACCGTGGCGCAGCAACGTCCGCACCGTGTACCGGCCGGGCATCCCGGCCAGCACGGCGAACGGCACCACCACCACGGCGGTGGCCTTCACCGTGACCGCCAGCCCGAGCAGCGCTCCGGCCAGCAGCAGCGCCGCCGGCCGACCCGGTCGACGGACCACGACCAGCAGCCCACACAGCAGCAGGCCCAGCATCACGGCGTCGTTGTGCACGCCGGCCACCAGGTGTACGCCGACCAGCGGACCGGCCAGCGCCAACCAGGCGGCCCGCCGAGCCGGCACCCCGGCCGCCCGCGCCAGGGCGGGCAGGCAGAGCGCGGCCAGCAGCAGCCCCGCCACGGCGATCAGGCGCAGCGCCACGATGGTGCCGGTGAGCCCGCCGCCGAGGCCGACGGCGAGCGCCGCGAGCAGGACGAACACCGGCCCGTACGGTGTCGGGGTGTCCCGCCAGATCGGCGCCACCGTGTCCAGCCAGGGGCAGCCCGCCGCCGCCACCCCCACCGTGTACGGGTCGACGCCGTGCGCGTACGTCCAGCCCTGGCAGGCGTACGAGTAGACGTCCCGGCTGCCCAGCGGCGGCGCGAGCAGCAGCGGCAGTGCCCACAGCCCGGCGGTGGCGTACGCCCAACGGGTCGACGGCGCACCCTCGCGCAGCGACCACCACGCCCCGACCAGCAGCACGGTGCCGATCAGCCAGCAGGTCAGCGTCGCCGGGCCGTCCGGGGCCCGCCAGATCGACGCGGGTGTCACGCCCAGCGGGGCGTCGGGCAGCGCCCCGCCGAGGTATCCGGCCACGGCGAGCAGGACCGCGCCGGCCAGACCGGCGTACCGGGCACCCGAGGCCGCCAACGACACGGAGAGCGGCGAGACGGGCGGGCCGGGAGCGGTCACCGGCGCACCTTCCCTCAATCGGCGGCGACCGGCTGACGGGCCGCCCGAGCCGACCGTACCAACCGGATGACCAGCACGATCACCAACAGCGTCATCAGCGGCGCCCCGACCGTCTTGGTGTACCGGGGCAGCCCGGTGCCGTCGGGCAGCACCAGGAAGGACGCGACCAGGGCGACCACTGTGAACCATCTGGTCCGCTGGGCGGTGGCCGCCAGCACGAACAGCGGCCAGGTCCAGTACCAGGGGTGCACGACGGGGGCGAGCGCGACGGTGAGGGCGAGCGCGAGACCGGCGTGGTACAGCGGGTCGCGGGTGCGGGCCCGCCACCAGAGCCAGACGAGCAGCACGGCCAGGAGGACCACGGCGATCCCGCGGGTGACCGGCAGCGCGTCGATGTGACCACCGAAGAGCGCCGCGACGTATCCGACCGTCTGCCCTACCGCCGTCGACGGGGACGTCCAGGCGATGGCGGCTCCACCCTGGGACAGCCCGCCGACCCAGCCGAAGTCCAGCCCGCCGGCGAGGGTCACTCCGACCACGCTGGCGACCGCGCCGCCGACGACCCAGCCGCCGTCGCGGATCAGAGTGCGGATCCGGTACGGCCCGGCGGTGGCCGCCAGTGCGGCGAACGGCACCACCACCACGGCGGTCACCTTGATCGCCACCGCGACTCCGAGGAGCAGCCCGCCGACCAGCAGCATTCCGCGCCGGCCCGGGTGCGCCGCCACCACGGCCAGCCCACCGACCAGGGCGGCGAGCATCAGCACGTCGTTGTGGGGTCCACCGATCAGGTGCGCGGCGACCAGAGGGGAACCCAACGCCAGCCACACCGCCCGCTTCGCCGGCACGCCGGCCCGACGCGCCAGCGCCGGCAGGGCCCACGCGGTGAGAAGCACGCCGACCAGCGACAGCGCACGGAACAGCACGATGCTGGCGGTCAGCGATCCGGTGGCCTTCACCACGGCGCCCGCGATCAGCACGAACAGCGGCCCGTACGGCGCCGGGGTGTCGCGCCAGATGACCGAGACCGTGTCCAGCCAGGGGCAGGGCAGCGCGGAGACGCCCTGCTCGTACGGGCTGATGCCGCCGACGAAGCTGGCGCCCTGGCAGGTGTACGCGTACACGTCCCGGCTGCCGAAGGGCGGCGCGATCAGCAACGGCAGTAGCCAGAGCCCGACGGTGACCAGGGCCCACCGCGTCGAGGGTCCCCCGTCGCGCAACGCCCACCAGGCGTACGCCATCAGGCCGGTGCCGACCACCCAGGCGGCGAGGATCAGCGGGCCGTTGGGCCCCTGCCAGATGCTGACCGGCGTGCTGCGCAGGGGGCCGCTGGGAAACGCACCGCCTAGGAAAGCGGAGAGCGCGAGCAGCATCGAGCCGGCCAGGCCGGTCCAGCGCGCGAGGTGGGAGGGCACGCCGGACATGCTGCCAGCCCGTCGGTGGGAGGCCGACGGCAGGCACGGGTCAGCAGTGCCGCGCCGGTGCCAACCCACTGGAGATCGAGTAGTCACCGGCGGCGCGTACCCGCACCTCGGTCCACCCGTCCGCGCCCGGTCGCAGGCAGCCGTCCGGGCCGGTCAACGTGAGCCAGCGCGACCAGCGCACCCGGACCGGCACGTCCCCGGGCGTGGCGGTCAGCCGGACCGCGCCGCGGTCGGCGGCGACGAGTTGACCCGGGGCACCGACCAGCGGGGTCGGATCGACCACTGCGTACACCTGCCAGGTGGAGTCTCGCCAGACCTCCCGCAGGTACGGCAGGCCGGCGCGGATCAGCGCGGCCTCGTCGCGGCCCCACCGGTCGGCGGGTGCGTCCGGGGCGAGCACCACGTAGGCCACCGCCTCGTGCCGTAGCCACTGCTCGTACGTCTGCGCGCTCAGGTTGCCGTCGTAGAACAGCGCGTTGCGGTCGCTGTCGACCTGGCGTTCCCAGCCCCGGGCCAGTGGCACGGTCGGCGGCAGGTACGCGGACTCCCAGTGGTCGCGTAGCGGCACCACCTCGACCCGCCCGGCCGGCTGCCGCCGGTCGAGTTCGGCGACGAGCGGTTGGTAGAAGCTTTCGGCGCTTTCCGGGGCGCCGGCCCGGGTCACGTCGCTCGTCATCACCGGGGACTGCCACCACACGGTCGCGGCGAGCAGCGCGGCCAGCCACGGCCCCGGCAAGGCGGCGTACCCGGCCAGCACGGGCAGGGCGAACAGCATCGGCAGTCGTAGCGCATTCGAACCGATCGGGCTGGGCAGGTAGTACGCCCCGATCAGGAGCAGCACGGTGAGCACCGCGCCGACGCGCAGCACCCGGCGGCGACGCGGCAGCACGACCGCCACCAGCACCGCGAGCGCGACGTTGATGCGCATCGACTCGGCCGAGTACGGCTGGGTGCCGCCGTTGCCGAAGACGAACGCCATCGGGGCGAGCGTGACGGCGGGCGCCACGGCCAGGACGAGCCCCTCGGCCAGTGGTCGCTCGGCTCGCCAGCCTCCGGGCAGCGGTCGGCCCGGCCCGTCACCGGTTCGCAGGGCGCCCAGCAGCAGCGCCGCGCCGGCCAGCCCGGTGAACAGGCCGGCGACCGGGCTCGCCGCCGTCGCCAGGGCGGCGCAGCCTGCGGCGAGCGTCAACCGGAGCCAGCGTGGTGGGCGTTCCGCGCTGACCGCGCAGAGCGCCAGCAGCCCGAACGCCAACCCGACCGCGAAGGTGATCCGACCGCTCGCCAGGTTGCCGACCAGCACCACAGCGCCGAGGACGCCGGCCAGCAGCGGTCGGCGGGCCCGGTTGCGGGTGAACAGCCAACCCAGCGCGGCCGCGCCGACCACGGCGGCGACCGCCCCCAGCGGACGCACCCCGATCAGCGCGCCCAACCGGGCGGTGAAGAGGCTGTAGCCGTACTGGTTGACGCCGCCGTACCAGCCGAAGTCGACCGGCGCGGCCCCGTACCGCTCGGTGAACCCGGCACGGGCCACCTGGGCGGCGAGGTCGGTGCCCATCGGCGGCGCGAGAAGGAACACGACGGCGAGCACCACCGCGGCCCCGGTCGCCGCCGCCCAGCCGGTGCCCGGGATGCGCAACCCGGTTGGGCGCGGCGACGCGTCAGGCATCGAGGACCCGTTCGGCCGCGGCGCGGGAGCGGCGGCCGGTGCGCAGGTACTCGTCGAGGAACTCCCCCGGGTCGTCGCGGCCGAGCAGCCGGGCCACCCCGGCCAACTCCACCCCGTGCCGAGGCAACTGGTCGCCGGCCCGGCCCCGGACCAGCATCAACGCGTTGCGGACCTGCGCGGCCAGGGCCCAACCGGCGGCCATCTCCGCGGCGTCCGTGGGGTCGATCAGGCCGGCCCGCTCGGCCGCCGCGAGGGCGTCGAGGGTACGCGTGCCGCGCAGCGCCGGATTCGCGCCGGCGTGCCGGAGCTGGACGAGTTGCACCGCCCACTCCACGTCGGCGAGCCCACCGCGACCCAGCTTGGTGTGGGTGGCCGGGTCGGCGCCACGGGGCAGCCGCTCGGTCTCCACCCGGGCCTTGATCCGCCGGATCTCGACGACCTGCTCGCGGGTCAGCCCGTCGGCCGGGTAGCGCACCGGCTCGATCATCGCCTCGAACTCGGCGCCCAGCTCGGCGTCGCCGCAGACGAACCGGGCGCGCAGCAGTGCCTGTGCCTCCCACACCTTCGACCAGCGGGCGTAGTACTGCGCGTACGCGGCGAGGCTGCGTACCAGCGGACCCTGGCGGCCCTCCGGTCGCAGGTCGGCGTCGACGCCCAGCGGCGGGTCGGGGGCGGGCACACCGAGCAGTCGGCGCAGCTCCTCGGCGACGGCGTGCGCGGCGGCGCTGGCGGCGCTCTCGCTGGTGCCCGGCGGCGGGTCGTAGACGAAGAGCACGTCGGCGTCGGAGAGGTAGTTCGACTCGTACCCGCCGAGCCGGCCCATGCCGATCACCGCGAACCGCAGCCCTGCTGGTGCCGGCTGACTGGCCTGAGCGGCCCGCAGCGCGGCGGCCAGGGTGGCGTCGGTGACGTCGGCGAGCGCCGTACCGACCTCGGTGATGTCGGACAGCCCGCGGGCCGGCCGGTTCGCGCCGTCCGCCCGGGTGGGGCTGGGCGCGAGCGCGCCCGCCCGGCAGAGCACGTCGGCGCAGGCCACCCGGACCAGTTCCCGACGTCGCAGCGCGCGCACCGCGCTGGTGGCCTCGACCGGCTCGGTGTGCCGGGCCGCCGCCGCCAGGAACCCCTCCCGCAGCACCTCGGGCGCGCGTGGCGCCAGCTCGTTCTCCTCGGCCAGCAGCCGCAGCGCCTCCGGGTCGCGGGCGAGCAGGTCGGCGACGTACCGGGACAGCGCGAGGACCCGGGCCAGCCGACGGGCCACCGGGCCGCCGTCGCGCAGCAGCCGCAGATACCAGGGCGTGCTGCCCAGCTTGTCGGAGACCTTGCGGTAGTTGAGCAGCCCCCGGTCCGGCTCCGGCGCGTCGGCGAACTCGCTGAGCAGCACCGGCAGCAAGGTGCGCTGGATGGCCGCCGTGCGGCTCACCCCGCCGGTGAGCGCCTGGAGGTGGCGCAATGCCCCGGCCGGGTCGGCGAAGCCGAGAATCTCCAGGCGGTTCCTGGCCGCCTCCGGGGTGAGCCGCAACCCGTCGGCCGGCACCCGGGCCACCGACTCCAACAGCGGCCGGTAGAGCAGTTTGGCGTGCAGTCGGCGTACCTCGGTGGCGTGGGTGACCCACTCGGCCCGGAAGCTCTCCACGGCGCTGCGCCCCGGCGCGGCCGTGAAACCCAGCGCGGCGGCGAGCCAGCGCAGCGCGCCCGGCTCGGCGGGCACTGTGTGCGTACGACGCAGGCCCTGGAGTTGCAGCCGGTGCTCGACGCTGCGCAGGAAGCGGTAGCCGCGCAACAGGGCCTCGCCGTCGGCCCGACCGACGTAGCCGCCGGCGACGAGCGCGCGCAACGCCGGGATGGTGCCGGGCGGGCGCAGCGTCTCGTCGCCGCGACCGTGCACGAGTTGCAGCAACTGGACGGCGAACTCGATGTCGCGCAGCCCGCCCGGACCGCGCTTGATCTCGCGTTCCAGCTCCTTCGGCGGAATGTGATCGATGATCCGGCGGCGCATGGCGCGAACGTCCTCGACCGCCTCGGGCCGCTCGGCCGCCCGCCAGACCAGCGGCGCGAGCTGGTCGATCCACTCCTGGGCCAGCGGCAGGTCCCCGGCGGCCGGGCGGGCCTTGAGCAGCGCCTGAAACTCCCAGGTGCGCGCCCACCGCCGGTAGTAGGCGAGGTGGCTGGCGAGGGTCCGCACCAGCGGGCCCCGGCTGCCCTCGGGGCGCAGCGCGGCATCCACCGGCCAGGCGACCAGCCCGCAGATGTAGATCAACCGGGTCGCCACCAGGGTCGCGGCGGACAGGTCGGCGTCCTCGGCCGCGACGAAGATGACGTCCACGTCGGAGACGTAGTTCAGCTCGCCGCCGCCGCACTTGCCCATCGCCACGACCGCGAGCCGGGGCCGCTCGGTCCCCTCCGCCAGCTCCGCGACCGCGATCTCGTACGCCGCGGAGAGCGTCGCGTCGGCCAGCGCGGAGAGCGCGGCCATCGTCTGCTCCAGGCCGCGACCGCCGGTCAGGTCGGCCGCCGCGATCCGCAGCAACGCCAGGCGGTACGCGGTCCGCAGCGCCGCCACCGCGTTGCCGCCGTCGGCCGGCTCCAGCCGCCCCTCGGCGATCGGGGCGAGCCCGTCCGGGGCGGTCCGCAGCGCCTGGTAGTGCTCGGGGTGGGCCACCAGGTGATCGCCCAGCGCCGCCGACGCGCCGAGCACCGCGATCAGTCGCCGCCGCAGCCCGGGGTCGTCGCGCACGTCCGCGAGCAGCGGCGACGCCACGCGGCCCTCAGCGTTGCCTTCGGTGGTCCGGCCCTCGGCCTCCACGATGCGGTGCAGTTGGCGCAGCGCCAGGTCCGGGTCGGCGGCCCGGGACAGCGCGGCGAGCAACTCCGCGGCGGCCTCGTCGACCGGCTCCTGCTCGGCCGGCTGCCACAGCCGTAGCCCCTCCGGGCCGAGCAGGTCCGCGGCGCGCGCGCCGCCGTCGCCTTCGGCGGTGCCGAAGCCGTACCGGGCGAGCCGGCCCGGTGCCCTGGTCGGCCGGCTCATCAGTGCCCGAGCAGCGGCAGGCCGCGCCGCGTCGTGCTGTCGTCCAACTCGCCGAGGGCCAGCGCGGCGAACCGGGCGGCGAACGGTTGCCAGACCTCCTCGACGTCGGGCAGCACCGAGGCGCAGGCCGCGACCACCAGCTCCGGGTCGTAGCCCAGCTCGGCGAGTTGGGTCGAGTCGGTGGCCCAGTCGGCGATCATCGCGGCGTCGCACTCGATGTGGAACTGCAAACCCCATGCCCGGTCACCGAGGCGGAACGCCTGATGCGGATAGCGGGTGGAGGCGGCCAGCAGGGTCGCGCCCCGAGGCAGCTCGGTGATCTCGTCGGAGTGCCACTGGAGCACGTCCGGGATCAACGGCACGTAACGGAACAACGGGTCGTTCTCGGCGGCGTCACGCCGGCCGACCACGCCGGGGCCGATCTCCGGCCCGGACGGGCTGCGCTCCACCAACCCGGCGTGCGCGGTGGCGAGCAGCTGCGCGCCCAGGCAGACCGCCAGGGTCGGCACCCGGTACCGGACCGCCTTGCGCAGCAGGCCCTCCACGGCGGGAAACCACTGTGCGCCGGGCGAACCGTCCGGCAACGGGTACGCCTGTTGGTCGCCGCCGAGCACCACCAGCGCCGCGTACCCCTCCAGGTCGGCGGGGAGTTCGTCGCCGGCGTGCGGGCGCACCACCCACAGCTCCAGCCCAGCCTCGGTCAGCCACTCACCCAGCCGGCGCGCGTCGTCCGTCGGGTCGTTCTCGATCACCAGCGCGGTTGCCACCCGTCGAGGCTAGCCGGTACGCCGCACGGCACCACGCCCCGGCACAGGTCCGCCCGCTGGGTGGCGGCCTGGCCATGGTCGGGGTCGTTAGGCTCTGCGGTTGTGATCAGCGAGGACACCACCGCCGTACGCCCGCCCGCGCTGCGCCCGGGCGACACGGTGCTGCTGGTGTCGCCGTCCGGGCCGACCTCGCCGGAGCGGGTGGCCCGGGGCATGGAGCTGCTCACCGGCTGGGGCCTGCGCCCGGTGCCGGCGCCGAACGCATACGCCCGCCACGGCTACCTCGCCGGCACCGACGACCTGCGCGCCGCCGACCTGAACGCCGCCTTCGCCGACCCTGAGGTGCGCGGGGTGATCTGCACCCGGGGCGGCTACGGCGCCCAACGGATCGTGGACGCCATCGACATGGCCGCCGTCCGCCGTGACCCGAAGGTGGTGGCCGGCTTCTCGGACATCACCGCGTTGCAGTTCGCGCTGTGGCGGGGCGCCCGCCTGGCCGGGGTGCACGGCCCCGGGGCGGCCTGGCGCGACGAACGGACGCCGCTGCGCTCCGCCGAGTCCCTGCACGCGGCGCTGATGACGACCGAACCGGTGTCGATCACCGCGGTCCCCACCGAGGAGACCTTCGGCGTACGCGTCCCGGGTCGCGCCACCGGCACCCTGCTCGGCGGCAACCTGTGCATGATCGCGGCGTCGATCGGCACCCCGGACCTACCCGACCTGACCGGCGCGGTGCTGTTGATCGAGGACGTGCAGGAGCCCCCGTACAAGGTCGATCGGATGCTCACCCACCTGCGCCGGGCCGGCGTGCTGGACGGACTGGCCGGGGTGGCGGTCGGGCAGTTCACCGACTGCGGCGACGGCTGGGACACCGCCATCGTCGACGTGCTCACCGAACGCCTGGGCGACCTGGGCGTACCGGTCCTCGGCGGCCTCCCCATCGGCCACGGCCCCAACCAGCTCACGGTCCCGGTGGGCACAACCGCCACCCTCGACACCACCACCGCCACCCTCACCGCAACCCCCGCGGTCCACTAGCCCCCGCTCCCATCTCTCCCCCCACCCCGCCCCCCGCCCCGGTCCGGTGATCAAGAGGTTTGCGTCATCTTCGGGGCGGATCCTGACGGAAATCTCTTGATCAACCAGGGCGGTTCAGGGGGCGGGCGGGATGGTGCTTGGGGTTAGGTGGGCGACCGCGCCGATTTCCAGGGCGGCCCAGATGCCGGTGGGCGTGCGGGTGATGCCGTGCGGTTCGGCGTTGGGGGTGGACAGGGCGTAGCCCTCGATCCGTCCGGTGGAGTCGAGGTGACCGATCCGGTTGGCACCCCACTCGGTGAACCACACGCCGCCGTCCGGGTCGGCCACGATCGCGTGCGGGCGGGCCGCCCGGTCCGGCAGCGGGAACTCGACGATCTCGCCATCCGGGTCGATCCGACCGAGCTGACCGGCGGCGATCTCCACGAACCAGATGACGCCGTCGACGCCCAGGGTGATGCCGACCGGACCTGCCTGCACGGTGGGTAACGGATGGAGCGTCACCCGGCCGTCGAGGTCGATCCGGCCGATCGCGTTCGCCTGGTTGAGGGTGAACCAGAGAGCCTGATCCGCGCCAGCAGTGATCATCGAGGCGAATCCGCCGCTCACCGGCAGCGGGAATGCGCTGTGGGTGCCGTCGGTCTCCACCCGGCCGATCGTGTCGGAGGTCATCCCGGCGTACCAGAGCGCGCCATCAGGTCCAGCCGCGATGCCGCCCGGCCCGGTGCCGGCCGGCAGGGCGATGGCGCGCTGCTCGCCCTCGACGGTGATCCGACCGATCCGGTCGTCCCCGGAGCGGGTGAACCAGAGCGCCCCGTCCGGCCCGGCCGTGATGATCAACGGGCGACCACCGGCCGGATCCAGCGGGTAGGTCCGGACCTCGCCGTCGGGCGACAGCCGGGCGATGCCGCCGGCATGGGCCAACGTCAGCCAGAGCGCGCCGTCCGGGCCAGGCGTGATGCCGTACGGCCCCGCGTCCGGCTCGACGAGTGGAATCTCCCGAATCTCGACGGTCATTCCGCGGTGTCCTTCCGTCGGTGGATCGTCCACCCTGACCGCTCGGCCAGCGCCGACACAACCCGATTTCGCCCAGCGCCGGCCTTGATTGTCAGCTCGCTGACAGGGTCGCCACGGCTTCCGCCCAGACTGCCCGGTCACTGTCGGTGACGACAGCGCAGGATGACCGAACCTCTGGAGGACAGCATGTCCCGCACCATCCGCAGGAAGCATCTGCTGGCCGGCCTGGCCACCGCCGGCGTCCTCGGCGTCGGGATCGCGGCCCCGACGATCGCGTTCGCCGCCGACACTCCCACGCCGACACCGAGCGCCAGCACCGCCCCGGCTCCCGACGCGGCTCCGGGCGCGAAGGCCGACCGGCAGGGCGAGTTCGCCGAGGCGCTCGCCAAGGAGCTGGGCGTGCCCACCGACAGGGTGACCGCCGCACTGGAGAAGGTCCGCGAGCAGCACCGACCGGCCGACCGACCGCAGCGCCCGTCCGCCGAGGATCGGCAGGCCGCGCTCAAGCAGCGCCTGGACCAGGCGGTCAAGGACGGCAAGCTCACCCAGGAGCAGGCCGACGCCATCACCAAGGCCGTCGAGGCCGGCGTCTTCCCCGGCCCCGGCGGCCACCGCGGCCCGAGCGGCCACCACGGCGCAGGGACGCCCGGCAAGTAGTCCGACGAGGTCCGGGCCCGGCAGGCACTGGCCGGCCGGGGCCGGTCTCGGTACGCCCCGGCCGGCCCGGGCCGCCTTGATAGGACCGGCCGGCCCGGGCCGTCCTGTCGGGCCGGTGCCGCGGTCGCGGTTTGATCCACTCGGTTTCCGTGATGTCGCGGTATCCGACGCACTCGGACACCCCGACATCATGAAAACCGAGTCGATCATCGGCTTGGGGGCGCGTCGGCCCGGGCAGAACTCCTGCCCGGGCCATCAGCGCTGGCGAGGGTCAGGGCTGCGGGGGCGGGGGCGTGAACACGCCCAGGTGGTTGCCGGCCGGGTCGAGTAGGTGGGCCAGCGTGAGACCGCTCGGTGCCGTACGCACTGGCACCAGCACCCGGCCGCCGGCCGCTTCGGCCCGTCGGCAGGTCTCTGCCACGTCGGCGACTTCGGCGTAGAACACCGCGTAGTTCGGCGACGTCCCGTCGGTCGCCCGGATGGCTCCGCCGATCCCGGTGTCGCCACCGGCCCCGGTCACGCGGTAGGACCCGCCGTTGGTCGAGCCCTGCTCCTCGAAGGTCCAGCCGAACAGCTCTCCGTAGAACCGCTCCGCGTCCTCGGGCCGGTCGGTGCCGATCTCGAACCAGGTGATGGGCGTCGTGGACCTGGACATCTACTGCCTCCAGAATTTCCGTGCCGGCCGTTCGGCCGTCGTCTGAAGCAGTCTCGGGGCCGTTGGCGACAGCGTCCTGTCGGTGTTTCCGGATCACCCGGCGGGGTTTCGCACGACGAGACCCACCCGGGCCGGCCGCGCCGCCGACGGGTCTCAGACCAGGACGGCCGCGCTGCGGACGCGTTTCAGACCAGGCTCAGCGGGCGGACCCGCTCGTGCGGGATGTCGAGGTCCGTCAGGCGTAGCTCCCGGAGCACCACATCGGGCAGCGCCCAGACGCTCCGGATCCGGTCGGTGCGGAAGCACCGCAACTCGTCGCGCAGACGGCACCAGGCGACCAGGTACCAGTGTCGGGCGTTGCCGAGGTATCCGAGCGGTTCGACGTCACGGGTCGAGTCGGCGCCGGCGCGGTCGGCGTACCGGATGCGCAGCACGCGCCGCGCGGCGACCGCGTCGGCGACGGTGGCCGGGACGGGCGTGGCCGGCCCGTCGCCGATCAGGTGCACCCGGCCGGCGAGGCGGTGCGCCTCGGCGGCGTCGGCGGCCGGCAGCACCGCCACCAGCTTGCGCAGCGCGGTGGTGGCCGGCCCGGCGAACGGCGAGCCGGCGAGCCGGTGCAGCGCCACGGCCATCGCCACCGCCTCGGCGGGCGTCAGGTTGACCGGCGGCAGGGTGCGGGCGCGGTCCAGGACGTAGCCGCCGGTGCGCCCGGGCTCGGCCCAGATCGGCACCCCGGCCTCCTGCAACGCGCCGAGGTCCCGTTCGATGGTCCGGCTGCTCACCTCGAAGCGCGCGGCCAACCAGCGGGCGCTGCGCGGCCGTGGTGACACCGCCCGCAGCTCCTCGACCAGCGCGTAGAGGCGATCCGTGCGGTTCATGCCCGGCACGCTACGGCCGGGGTACGACGCCCTCCGCCGACCGCCCGCACGACGACGCGGACCACCGCCACAGAGACGCAGACGACCGCCCGCACGGCAACGCGGCCAACCACCACAGCCGACGCGGCAACCGCCCCGCACGGCAACGCGGCAACCAACCACAGCCGACGCGGCAGCCGCTCCGCACGGCGACGCGGGCAGCCGCCTCAGGCGATGCAGGCGCAGACGATCAGCGCGGCTCCGAAGTGGGTGGCGGCGCTGACCCGGGCCGCCGGGTGCGGCTCGGGCGAGCAGATGACCTCGCCGAGCTTGCCGGGGGTGAGCAGGTCCAGCACCACGAAGGCCAACGCCATGATCGCCAACCCGACCAGTCCGAAGACCACGGTGGAGGCGATCCCCTTCCCGAAGTCGCTGTAGCTGGTCAGGATCGCGGTGAAGACGATCCCGGCGATGCCGAGCTGGTTGGCGGCGAGCAGCAACCCCGCGTTGGCGTTGCGCTCGACCCAGATCAGGTCTCGCAGCCGGCCCGGGGTGAGCAGGTCGACGAGCCCGAAGCCGGCGGCCATGAGGCCGACGCCGACGATTCCGAACACGACGCTCTGCCAGGCACCGCTGAACAGATCCTCCAGCACCGACTTGCCTCCCGACTCTCCGCCCGGAGGGGTACCGGCGCGGTGATCGAGACGATAGCGGCAGCGCGCAACGGCGTCAGCCCCTGCGTCTACAGCGCCAGGTAGCGCTGCCGCTCGTACGGGGTGACCTCGCGGCGGTACTGCTCCCACTCGGCCCGCTTGTTGCGCAGGAAGAAGTCGAAGACGTGCTCACCGAGCACCTCGGCGACCAGTTCGGAGCCGGCCATCACATCGATCGCCTCGGCGAGGTTCTCCGGCAGCGCCTCGTAGCCCATGGCGCGCCGCTCCGCGCTGGTCAGCGACCAGACGTCGTCCTCGGCGCCCGGCGGCAGCTCGTACCCCTCCTCGATGCCCTTCAGGCCGGCGCCGAGCAGCACCGCGAAGGCGAGGTACGGGTTGGCCGCCGAGTCCAGCGAGCGGACCTCGACCCGGGCCGAGTTGGGCTTGCCGTACGCGGGAACCCGGACCAGCGCGGACCGGTTGAGGTGACCCCAGCAGACGTACGCCGGGCTCTCGGTGATCCGGTCCGGTAGGTGCTGCGGGAAGAGCCGCTTGTACGAGTTGACCCACTGGTTGGTGACCGCCGTGTACTCCCGGGCGTGCACCAGCAGACCGGCGATGAACGACTTCGCCACCTTGGACAACTTCATCGGGTCGCCGCTGTCGTGGAAGGCGTTGCGCTCCCCCTCGAACAGCGACAGGTGGGTGTGCATCCCGCTGCCCGGCTGGTCGGTGAACGGCTTCGGCATGAAGCTGGCCTGCACACCGGTGGAGAGCGCGACCTCCTTGACCACGTGCCGGAAGGTCATGATGTTGTCGGCGGTGGTCAGCGCGTCGGCGTAGCGCAGGTCGATCTCCTGCTGACCGGGCGCGACCTCGTGGTGGCTGAACTCCACCGAGATGCCGATCCGTTCCAGCGCCAGTACGCCCTGACGGCGGAAGTCCCGGGCGACGGCGTGGGTGGTGTGCTCGAAGTAGCCGCCGGTGTCGACCGGGGTGGGCACCGAGCCGTCCTGCGGACCGTTTTCCAGCAGGAAGAACTCGATCTCGGGGTGGGTGTAGAAGGTAAAGCCCTTCTCGGCCGCCTTGGACAGCGCGCGGCGCAGCACGTGCCGGGGGTCGGCCCAGGACGGGCCGCCGTCGGGCAGCAGGATGTCGCAGAACATCCGGGCGCTCTCGCCGCTGACCCCACCCTCGAAGGGGAAGACCTGGAAGGTGGTCGGGTCGGGCATGGCCACCATGTCCGATTCGAAGACCCGGGCGAAGCCCTCGATCGCCGAGCCGTCGAAGCCGATGCCTTCCTCGAAGGCCGCCTCGAGCTCGGCGGGTGCCACCGAAACGCTCTTGAGCGTGCCCAGAACGTCGGTGAACCACAGCCGGACGAACCGGATGTCCCGCTCTTCCAGCGTGCGGAGGACGAACTCCTGCTGACGGTCCACTTCCCCAACCCCTCGCGACACTCTTTTGTCCGCCTTGGCCGGGCTGTACCCGACCTGATCGCCCAGTGTTCCCGGGCCTGGTTACGCAGACGTTACGCGAACTGCCGCCGGCCGTCCCCTCGTGTCCCGCCCGGCGAGCGTGGGCCCCCGCCGCGCTGCCACGTCCGCCGCCACGACGGCCGAGCTCACGCCGCCGCGGCGTCGCGGGCGCCCGTCGCGGCAGGTGGCGGCAATCTCGTCCGAGGGTACGGATTGTCGCGCGGAGGCTGGGGCAAGATGATGGCATGCCCACCCTGCGTCTCGCCCTTTCCCAGGTCAACCCGAGCGTCGGCGACCTCGCCGGAAACGCCGACCTGGTCCGCAGCTGGACTCGCCAGGCCGCCGATGCCGGTGCCCAGCTGGTGCTCTTCCCGGAGATGATGCTGACCGGGTACCCGGTCGAGGACCTGGTCTTCCGGCGCTCCTTCGTCGCCGCGTCCCGGGCCGCCGTGGAGCGGCTGGCCGCCGACCTGGCCGCCGACGGTCTCGGCGAGTTGCCGGTCGTGGTCGGCTACCTGGACGCCGACGGCCCACCGCAGGTCAGCGGGGACGCCGAGCCGGGCCGAGGTGCCCGCAACGCCGCCGCGCTGCTGCACCGGGGGGTCGTGGCCGCCCGCTACTTCAAGCACCACCTGCCCAACTACGGGGTCTTCGACGAAGACCGGTACTTCGTCTCCGGTGACGCGCTGACAGTGGTGCGGATCGGCGGCGTGGACGTCGCGCTGACGATCTGCGAGGACCTGTGGCAGGCCGGCGGTCCGTTCGCCGCCGCCCGGAGGGCCGGCGTCGGCCTGGTCGTCAACATCAACGGCTCGCCGTACGAGCTGAACAAGGACGACATCCGGCTGCCGCTGGTCCGCCGCCGGGCCGCCGAGGCGGGCGCCGCCATCGCGTACGTCAACATGACCGGCGGCCAGGACGAGCTGGTCTTCGAGGGTGACTCGATGATCGTGAGCGCCGACGGTGAGCTGCTGACCCGGGCCCCGCAGTTCGTCGAGCACCTGCTCGTGCACGACATCGAGTTGCCGGCCGCCGCCACCCCGCCGACCACCGAGACGCTGGCCGACGGGATGCGGATCGTGCACAGCACGCTGGACGGCATTCCGCCCACGCCGTCCGGACCGGCCGCCACCGGCGGGCTGATCGAGCCGGTGGCCGACGAGGCCGAGGTGTGGCAGGCGCTGGTGCTGGGTCTGCGCGACTACGTCAACAAGAACCGGTTCCCGTCGGTGGTGCTCGGTCTCTCCGGCGGCATCGACTCGGCGGTGGTGGCCGCGCTCGCCGTCGACGCGCTCGGGCCGGACCGGGTGGTCGGGGTGTCGCTGCCCAGCCAGCACTCGTCGGAGCACTCCCGGGAGGACGCCGCCGACATGGCCAAGCGCACCGGCCTGGACTACCGCGTCGAGCCGATCCAGCCGATGGTCGACGGCTTCCTGGCCAACCTGTCGCTGTCCGGGGTGGCCGTGGAGAACCTACAGGCCCGGGTCCGTGGCGTGATCCTGATGGCGCTGTCGAACCAGGAGGGCCACCTGGTGCTGACCACCGGCAACAAGAGCGAGCTGGCCGTCGGCTACTCCACCCTGTACGGCGACTCGGTGGGGGGCTTCAACCCGGTCAAGGACGTCTGGAAGACGCTGATCTGGCGGCTCGCGAAGTGGCGCAACAGGGACGCGGCGCGGCGCGGCGAGACCGCCCCGATCCCGGAGAACTCGATCGGCAAGCCGCCGAGCGCCGAGCTGAGCCCGGGCCAGCTCGACAGCGACAGCCTGCCCGACTACGACGTCCTGGACCCGATCCTGATCGGCTACGTCGACGGCGACCTCGGCCGCGACGGGCTGGTCGAGTCGGGTCACGACCCGGCGATCGTGGACAAGGTGCTGCGGCTGGTGGATACCGCCGAGTACAAGCGACGGCAGTCGGCGCCGGGCACGAAGATTTCCATGAAGGCGTTCGGCCGGGACCGCCGTCTGCCGATCACCAGCCGGTGGCGCGAGCACGGCTGAGCCGTACCCCTGGGGGTGCCGGGTCGGTGGCGCGGCCCGGCGCCGCCGGGCGGTGACCTCGCGGCGCGGTCCCGGGTGGCCTCGCGGGGCGGCTCCGCGCTGGTGGAGTGACATCTTGCACTGGGCCCTGCCGTCAGCCCGTCTCGCGGTGCGACGATCGCGACGGAACCCGGGGACCGCGCAGGCGGCCTCGAGGAAGGGAGACAGAGATGGTGGAGTCCACTCCGAACGAGGTGACCGCGTTGTACGGCGGCCCGGCCACCCGACGGGTCCGCACCCGCGACCTGATGGCTGCCAAGGAGCGCGGCGAGCGCTGGCCGATGCTCACCTCGTACGACCAGTACACGGCGTCGATCTTCGACCAGGCCGGTGTTCCGGTGCTGCTGGTCGGCGACTCGGCCGCGAACAACGTGTTCGGCTACGAGACCACCCTGCCGATCACCGCCGACGAGCTGCTTCCGCTGGTCCGGGCCGTGGTGCGGGCGACCCGGCAGGCGCTGATCGTCGGTGACCTGCCGTTCGGCTCGTACGAGGAGGGCCCGGCCCAGGCGCTGCGCACCGCCGTGCGGTTCATGAAGGAGGGTGGCTGTCACGCGGTGAAGCTGGAGGGTGGCCGCCGCAACGCCGCGCAGATCGCCGCGATCGTCGGCGCCGGCATTCCGGTGATGGCGCACATCGGCTTCACCCCGCAGAGCGAGCACACCCTGGGCGGCTACCGCGTGCAGGGTCGCGGCGACGCCGCCGACGAGGTGCTGGCCGACGCGCGGGCGGTGGCGGAGGCGGGCGCGTTCGCTGTGGTGTTGGAGATGGTGCCCGGCGAGGTGGCCAAGCGGATCACCCACGAGCTGCCGATCCCCACGGTGGGCATCGGCGCGGGCCCGGACACCGACGCACAGGTGCTGGTCTGGCAGGACATGGCCGGGCTGCGGACCGGCAAGGCGCCCCGTTTCGTCAAGCGGTACGCCGATCTGGCCGGCGCTCTCACCGACGCCACCCGCCGTTTCGCCGACGAGGTCCGCGACGGCGAGTTCCCCGCCGCCGAACACACCTTCTAGTACCGAGCACGGCTTGATCCACTCGGCTGTGCCGAAATCGCGGTGTCCCGGTGCCCGGGACACCGCGTTTTCACGAAACCGGAGTGGATCACGCCGCTCGGGTCAGAGGTCGGTGACGCGGATGCCGGCGTGCGCCTTGTAGCGCTTGTTGATGGCGATCAGGTTGGCGGTGAACGCCTCGATCTGGTGGGCGTTGCGCAACCGGCCGGCGTAGATGCCCCGCATGCCGGGGATCCGGGCGGCGAGCGCGCCGACGATGTCGACCAGTTCGCGGTCCTCGGTGCAGATCAGCACGTCCAGGTCGATCCGGTCGACCTCGGGGTCGGCCAGCAGCGGAGCGCTGACGTGGTTGAACGCGGCGCAGACCCGGGAGTCGGGCAGCAGCGCGGCGGCCTGCTGCACGGCGCTGCCCTCGGCGACGGTCAGCGCGTACGGGCCCTGCTTGTCGAAGCCGAGCGGGTTGACGCAGTCGACGACGATCCGGCCGGCGAGCGGCTCGGCGAGGGCGGCGACGGTGGCAGCGTGCCCGTCCCACGGCACCGCGATGATCACCACGTCGCTGCGTCGGGCCACCTCGTCGTTGGCCGCGCCGGTGACGCTGCCGCCGGTTGGCACCCCGGGCAGGGCGGCGATCTCGGCCGCGGACTCGGCGGCGCGCTCAGCCGACCGGGATCCGATCAGCACCGTCTGACCGGCCCGCGCGAATCGGTAGGCGAGGCCCCGCCCCTGGTCGCCGGTGCCGCCGATGATGCCGACCGTCAGCCCGGACACGTCGGGCAGCGTGCTCGCGTCGTATGCCATGGCCTCATCCTCGCAAACCGCTCGGTCCGTCAGCAGCGCCGAGCGCTGTGAGAATCCCCGCTGCGGTGGACGACAGCGCCGGCGGGCGAGAACAGGGCCAGGGCTGGCGGCCGGTCAGGCCAGCTCGAACAGGACGGTACGGGCCGCCGGGTCGGCGGTGACCAGGCGGACCCGGACCCGTTCGCCGAGCGGCAGTTGGCCGAGGCAGCGGGCGCGTACCGGTGGGGCGTCCAGCGCGACGGTGCCACCGGGCGGCCGGGGCCGGGCCTTGCCGTTGGGCGGGGCGTCGACGTCGAGGACGGCCGCGTCGAAGGTCTCGCCCACCCGGTGCTCCAGGACCGCCGCCTCGGCCAACTCGACGGCGCCACGAGCGGCCGCCGAGGCGACCCGGTCGGTGCTCGCCATCACCTCGGGCAGCCGGGGCAACGCGGCGCGGGCCCAGTCGGGCACCGGCTGGCCCGCGTGCAGGGCCAGGCAGACCTCGGTGGCGTACCGGTCGGCCAGCCGCCGCAACGGCGCCGTCACGTGGGCGTACGCGGCCGCCACGCCACCATGTTCCGGCTGCTCCGGCAGCTCCCCGTCGAAGGCGGTGTACGCGGCACCGCGCATCAGCTCGGCCGCCTGGTCGATGAACGCGGCGGCGCGCGGCTGGGCGGCGTCCAGACCGGCGATGACCTGCCCCGGGCCCACGTCGTCCGGCCAGTGCACCCCCAGCGGCGCGGCGGCGGCCCGCAGTCGCTGCACCGCCTCCGGCTTGGGCGCCGGCATCGTCCGCAGCAGGCCCACCCGGCCGGCCAGCATGATGTCGGCGGCGGCCATCCCGGTCAGCAGGGAGATCTGCGCGTTGTGCTCTTCCATCGGCACCGGCGCGCGCAGCACCAGCCTCCAGCCCTCACCGTCGGGCTCCAGATCCTGCTCGGGCAGCGGCAGGTTGATGGCGCCGCGCCGCAACCCACGCGCGGTCAACCGGTCGCCGATCTCCGGCAGCAGCGCGATCGGGTCGGGTAGCCGCCCGGCCCCGGCTGCCGCCTGCACCCCGGTGTAGTCGAGCTTGGCGCGGCTGCGGACCAGGGCGCGTTCCAGCTCGACGGCCACGGTGCCGCCGTCGGCGTCCAGGTCGATGGTCCAGACCACCGCCGCCCGGTCGTCGTCGGGCAGCAGGCTGGCGGCACCCTCGCTGAGGGTGTGCGGGTGCAGTGGCACGTTCCCGTCGGGCAGGTAGATGGTCTGCCCGCGCCGCCACGTCTCCGCCTCCAACGCCCCACCGGGGGTGACGTGCGCGGCGACATCGGCGATCGCGTACCGCACCCGGTAGCCCCCACCCGGGCGGCGGCTGAGGTGCATCGCCTGGTCCAGGTCCCGCGAGCTGGCGGGGTCGACCGTGACGAACGGTATGTCGGTGCGGTCGACGGGCGGCTGCGGCGGTGCCGCAGCCGCCTCGTCGGCTTCACGCTGGGCGTCGGCCGGAAACTCCTCGGGCAGGCCGAGCTCGCGGCGCAACGCGCCGAAGTCGATGCGGGGCGCGAGTACGCGTCGGATGACCACGGGTCAATCCTGACAGCGCCACGGGTGATCCGCTTCCGGTGACCGGCCGGAAATCCGCCCGGTGAGGGGGTGGTCCGCGCTCAGCCGGTCGCCTTGCGGGCGGCGCTGCGGGCCCCCCTGGGGGCGGTGGCTCGGGCGGCGACCGAGCGGGCCGGAGACTTGCGGGCGGTCACCTTGCGGGCCGGCGCCTTGGCCGCGACGGTCTTCTTCGCCGGGGCCTTCTTCGCCGCTGCCTTGCGGGCGGTGGTCGACGAGGTACCCGTCACCTTCGCGGCCGGAGCCTTCTTGGCCGGAGCCTTGCGCGCGCCGCCGCTGGGGCGGGTTGACGCGGTTTTCTTCGCCGCGGCCGTCTTCTTCGTCGCTGTCTTCTTGGCGGCGGACGCCTTGGTCGCCACCTTCCGCGCCGGGGCCTTCGCCGCGGTGGTGGTCTTGCGCGCCGAGGCCTTGGCGGCGGTAGTGGTCTTGCGCGCCGGGGCCTTCGCCGCGGTAGTGGTCTTCTTCGCCGCCGAGGCGGTGGTCTTCTTCGCCGCGCTCACCGTCTTCTTCGACGTACCGGTGGTCTTCTTCGCGGCGGTGGTGGTCTTGCGCGCGGTGGACGCCGGGGCCCGCTTCGCGGCGGTGGTCGTCTTGCGGGTGGTGGTCGAGGCCTTCGCGGGGGCCTTCTTGGCCGCGGCGGTGGTCTTGGTCGTGGCCTTCTTCGCGGGGGCCTTCGTGGCCGCCGTGGTGGTCTTCTTGGCCGGGGCGCGGCCCGCCCCGCCGGCGGCCTTGCGGGCCGGTGCTTTCGCGGCACCCGTGGTGGACTTGCGCACGGGGGTGGTCCGGCTCGCCGCCGTGTTCCGCTCCGCCGCAGCGGTCTTCTTCGCGGTGGTGCGTCGGGCGGCCGGGCGCTTGGTGGCCTGCTGTGCTTCGGCCATCGTGGTTCCCTCCTCGGGGGACGTGCTCTCGCGTGCGTCCTCGCGGAGCACGAAATACCTCGGCGCGAGCCGTCCCGCGCCGCCTATCTGTCCTCCCCGGCCCAACGAGCGTCCTCGGCATCCCACGCCTCGTTCCGCTCCTGCACTCGTTGCAGGGCGTTCTCCGCGTCGGCCGCCGAGTCGTACGGGCCGAGAACGTGCTTCGCCGGACACACGTTGGAGTCCGTCTCGACCCGGTGATGCCGGGTGCACCAGTAGAACTGCCCACCACGTTCGCTGTCGCTCATGGGAATCACTGTGCACCGCGAACCGGCCGGCCGCCACCGGATCGCACAAGTCGCCGACGATCTCCACAGTAGATATGCATTGCGTTCGTCGGGCCGAAATGGCGAAACGCGTGGGACGGGAAAACCAGAAGATGCGCAGGTGAGCCTCGCTGTAGGGCACATCTATGATCGCCGGATGGCGATACCGGACTACATCGTGGGGTTGCGCAAGCACGTCGGCCACGACCTGCTCTGGCTGCCGAGCGTCAGCGCGGTGGTCCGCAACGACGCCGGTGAGCTGCTGCTCGGCCAGCGCGCCGACGACGGGCGCTGGTCGGTGATCAGCGGTTTCGTCGAGCCGGGCGAGCAGCCGGCCACCGCGCTGGTCCGCGAGGTACGCGAGGAGACGGGCCTGGACGTTGCCCCGGTGCGGATGTCCAGCGCGGTGTCGCACCCGCACACGTACCCGAATGGGGACCGCTGCGAATACCTGAACCTGGGGTTCCTGTGCCGGCTGGTGGCCGGCACCGCCCGGGTCAACGACGACGAGTCGCTGGCCGTGCGGTGGTTCCCGCTGGACCGGCTGCCCGAGCTGGACAAGCACGCCCTGCTGGTCATCGCGTACGCGCTGCGCGAGAACCAGCTGGCCGGGTACCTGGAGCCGGGTACGACGTGGGACGACGTACCCGACTGAGGTTCACGCCGGGGTCGGCGCGAGGGCGACCGGCGCGACGGGGGCCGACCGGGCCGCCCGGATGGTGTACGCGAGCGCGTACGGCATGCACGCCAGGTAGAGCATGGGCTCCAGGAACACCCGGTTGGTGATCAGGAAGATCTCCCACCCGATCGGCCGGGGCAGGCCGAAGTTCCAGTCCGTCCAACAGGCGAGGAGCCACAGCGGCGCGGAGATCGGGTCGACGCGCTCCCGTGCGTCGATCGTCGGCCCAGCGCCGAATCCGGCGGGGTACGCGTCGACGACGACGAGGATCACCGCGAGGTCCGCGGCGACGAGTGCGCCGAGGACGCCCACCCACCAGGCGGCGCGGAGGCGACCCCGGGCGGCGAGGCGCGCCGCGGCCCAGAGCGCGAGGGTCAGGCCGGCCAACCAGAGCAGCAGACCGGGTACGGCGCCGGCCAGGCCCTCGGCGTCGGTGACGTACATGAACAGGATGACGGCCGCACCGACCGGGAGCACCACGCCGAGCGCGATGCGCAGTGGGCCGTCGAGTGCGTTGTGTCGGGCCCAGCGGGCAGCGAACACCGCCAGCACGACCGCCAGCAGGATGGTGATCGCCGCCCAGATCGGCCTTTGCGCCCGCTCCCCCCAACTCTCCCGGAACATCAACCATTCGTAGAAGGGGTACATCGCGAACCCACCGAGGGCCACGATCCCTACGCAGGCGATCGGGGACAGCAGCAACGCCGCCGCGGTCCGGCTGGCCCGACCACGCATCAGGGTGCGGTCGACGATTGGTGCGCCGGCGCGGCTGACGGCCAGGCTCACCGCGAAGCCGACCATCTTCGTCCGGCGGCCGCTCTCGGCGAGCACGTGCAGCTCGGCGGCCCATTCGCGGCGCAGGTCGTCGCGAACCTCGGCCGGCCAGCGGCGCGCGGCCAACCCCAACAGCAGCTCGGCGGCCCGGCGGGTCACCACGCCGGCGCTCCGGTGGGCTCGGTGCCGCCCCACGAGCGACGACCGTCGGGGATCGCGGCCCGCAGGTCGGCGAGCGCCTGGCGGGCCTGCGTCACGCCCTCGGCGGTGAGCCGGTAGTAGCGGCGGGCCGGCCGGCCGGCCGTGACGGGATCGATCGCCTCCCAGTCGGCGGCCAGCCAGCCGGCCCCCTGCAACCGGTGCAGCACCGGGTAGAGGGTGCCGCTGGGCAGGCCGGTCAATCGCATCAGGTCGAGCCCGTAGCGCTGCTCGTCGGGCTCGGCGAGCAGCGCTGCGAGCACCTTCGCGACCGGAATCGTCATCCGCATCCGGCCACTGTATCGGAACTCTACATAGGGGTGGGTACCCGTTCGACGGGAATCCACAGCTCGGCGTCCGCCTGGGTGCCGTCCGCCGACACCCGGACCCGGGAGATCTCCGGTCCGGGTCGGCTGCGGTACGGGTTGGACGGAAACCACTGGGTGAACACGTCACGCCACAGGAACTGCACCGCCTGCGGGAACGCACCGGACGTGGTGAACACCGCCCACGACCCCGCCTGCACCGGCAGCGCGTCCAGGTCCTCCGGCGGCACGGCGCTGGTCACCACCCCGTGCCAGTAGTCCAGTTCGGTGCCCTCCTGCCGGCTGTCGGCGAGGTTGTCGCTGACGTTGACGATCCCCTTCGGCTCCTGATCGGAGAGCGCCTCGATCCGCTCGGTCGTCTCCTTGTCGATGCTCCGGATGAACGCGACGATCGCCGGGTTCATCCCCTCGTGCACCAGCGGGACCCGGGCCTTGCGCCCCACCAGCGCGAACGCGTCCTTGTCGACGATTCGGTACTCCATGCTGCCGCTCCCTTCGACGGTGAGTCGGAAGGACATCCGGGGCTGGGCGCGCAACGCTGCCCCCGTACGCCGGGCTTCTCCGGGGCCCACGCCGTGCACGGCGTGGAACGCCCGGGCGAACGCCTCCGCCGAGCCGTAGCCGTAGTGCACCGCGACGTCGAGCAACGTCCGCTCCCCCGCCAGCACGTCCGCACCGGCGACGGTGAGCCGACGCCGACGGATGTACTCCGACAGCGGCATCCCGGCCAGTGCGGAGAACAGCCGCCGGAAGTGGTACTCCGACGTCAGCGCGATCCGCGCCAGCTCGGCGACCTCGATCTTCTGGTCGAGGTGACGCTCGATGTACGCCATGGCCTCGTTGAGCCGATCCAGCACCCGGGCCTCCTTCCCTTTCGAGCACTGACGCTAGGTCGCGGGGTCGGTCGCCCACCCGACATCCGATGCCCGCATCGGTCGGGTGGGCAAGCACCGGTCGTCGTGTCGTGGCCTGGCGCCGACGGTCACACGCAGATCTTGGACAGTTTCCGTTATCTCGGCGGGCTCAACCGGTGGTTGCAACACCTAGAAGTTGGGTCATCTTCTCACCTGGGGTGGCCCAGCCCAGGGTCATGCGGGGGCGGTCGTTGAGTTCGTCGGCGACGTGGTCGAGGCCGGTTTGGTCGATGGTGGTGAAGTCGAATTGGCCTTTGGGGAAGTACAGCCCGTTGGTGTTCTCGTTGCTGCCACGCTGCCAGGGGCTGTGTGGGTCGCAGAAGTAGACCGGGCAGTCGGTGGCGATGGTGAAGTCACGGTGCCGGGCCATCTCGACGCCCTGGTCCCAGGTCAGCGAGGCTCGTAACCGCTGCGGGAGCCAGCTCATCGCCGCGGCCAACTGGGACACGACGTGGTCGGAGACCTTGCCCTCGGGCAGTCCGACCAGGATCACGAACCGGGTAGCGCGTTCGACCAGCGTGGCGATCGCGGAACCACCGCGCCCACCCCGACGGACGCCCTCGAGGAGATCACCCTCCCAATGACCGGGCACCGCCCGGTCAGCGACCTCAGCCGGCCGGTCAGCGATACGCAGGTCGACCCACGGCCGAGCCGAGCGCACCGCCCCGCCCGGCGCGGCCCGACGGCGACGAGCGGCCCGCCCTGATCGCAACGCCACCTGCCGCGTCAACTCCGCGCGGAGGTTGCCCCGCGCCTGCAGGTAGATCGCCTGGTAAATCGTCTCGTGCGACACCCACATCTCCGGCGTGTCCGGGAACTGCACCCGCAGCCGAGCACTGACCTGCTGCGGCGAACGGCGTCGCCGCAGCATATCCAGCACCACCTGACGCAACGGCCCGCCGTCAGCCAACCGCGGCACCCGCCCGGACCGGTTATGCCGCAGAAACGACGCCCACTGCGCCATCAACGGCTGATACCGCTGCCCATAACGCTCGAACCGACCCACCTCCCGCGAGATCGTCGACGCTGACCGCTCCAACCTTCGCGCGATCGACCGCAACGACTCACCCGCAGCCCGACCCAACCCGATCTGCTCCCGCTCCAGCGGACTCAACCTCGACGCCATAGCCACCCCAACGAAAATCACCGAAGGGTGTTGCAACCACCGGTTGAGCCCGCCCGAGCGAACGGAAACTGTCCAAGATCTGGCGGCGGACCGTGGACGCAGGTCGGCCAGCCAGCGGAACGGGGTCGCAGGTCATCGCCAACCGTTACTTCTCAGCGCGGCGGCTGCTGCATGAACCAGGTGGGCACGGGCTCGGCCATGGAGCCGACCACCTCCCAGCCGGCGCGGCGGTACAGCTCGACGTTGGCCGGTTTGCTGGTCTCCAGGAGCGCCGGCAGTCCCTCTGCGGAGGCGCGATCCAACCCGGCCCGCATGACGGCACGACCCCAACCGCGTCCGGCGCTGTCCGGGTGGGTGCCCAGCACGCCCAGATACCAGAACGGGAACGTCGGCAGGGCGTCGTGCACGGCGTCGTCGTAGCTCTCAACCCGAGCCAGCACGTCGGCGGGGTAGTGAGCGGCGAGCCCGCCCTCCGGCGACCCGGTCAGCGACCCTGCCGGTGGCTCCCAGATGGCAACCGACGCGCCCCCATTGATCGTCCAGATCGACGACCGGTGCACCCGCTTGTCGAAGAGGTTTCCGAAAAAGGTGGCGGCGTACCGCGGATAGGTCTCCTCGTCGGGGAACAGGTGCCGCAGGATGGGATCCTTGACGAACGCGGCGACCAGCGAAGCGACCACCGCAGAGCGGTCCGCCGGGGTGGCGATGGTGATCTCAGGCGTTGTCACAGCAGTCGACACTATCCGGAAAAGCGCCTTGACCCTGACCCGGTGGCGGACCGCAGACTGGCCCCATGGACCTCGATGACTACCGGAGACACTCCCCCTACAGCGACCCCGGTCGGCACGGCGGGCTCCTCGACGCCGTGGCGACCGACTTTCCCACCGTGGCGGCGACCGCCCGCAACGTGATCGTCCACTACCGGGCCGGCGGCGTCGAGCTGCCCGACGACCGGCTGGACGAGGTGAACCGTCGCTGGGTGGACCTCATCCTCGACACCGACCAGTCCCGATTTCCCCTGCCTCTCACGACCGGGCGTCCGGCAGCCGAACGGGTGGCCGGCTGCTGCCGGGACCACACCCTGTTGTCGATCGCGATCCTCCGTCAGCACGGCATTCCCAGCCGCAGCCGGGTCGGCTTCGCCTCGTACTTCGTGCCCGGCTGGCACCACGACCACGTCCTGGTGGAGTACTGGAACGGCGACCGGTGGGTGTGGGCCGACCCGGAGCTCGACCCGGCCGGCGACTGGGGGTTCGACGGCTACGACATCGACCCGAAGGCCGGCCTCTTCGATTCGGCATCGCGGGTGTGGTCGGCGTACCGGGCCGGGGCGATCGATCCCGACGTCTACGGCGTGAGCCCGGAGCTGCCGATCCGAGGCGACTGGTTCATCCACGACTACGTCCTGCTGGAGCTGGCCCACCGGCAGAAGGACGAGCTGCTGCTCTGGGACAGCCTCGACGCAATGACCGACGACGTCGCCACCGCCGACCTCACTTTCGTGGACGACATCGCCGCGTTGCTGCTCGCCGCCGACGACGGCGACGAGGCCGCGGAGAAGGCGCTCGCCGACCGGTACGCCAGCGACGCCCGACTGCGCCCCGGCTCGCGGGTGGAAAGCGTCTCGCCGGTCTCCGGCACCGTCAGCATGGTCGACCTGCGCCGCTGAGCGGCCCAGGCGTGTGTCGAAGCCCGGCCAGGGATTCGACACACGCCCTACCCGAAGGTGAAGGCGTACGCCTCGGCGCCGGGCTCGCCGAACGTGATCTCCAGGGTCCGCTCCCGGACCGCGCCGTCCTGGCGGACGAGCTGGTAGAGCCGGCCGTCCTGGAGTACGCCGTTGCCGTCGGCGTCGACGTCGACGCCGTGTGACGGGCCGGGAGCCGCGCCGTCGAGCAGCACGCGGAACGGGATCGACTGCCCCGCCCCGGGGGCCAGCACGAGATGCGCGTCGCGGGCGTGGAACCGGAAGGCGATGCCGCCGCCGGCCTGGTCCAGGACGACGTTCTCCGACCCGATCGTCCACTCCCCCGCCAGCGCCCACTGGTTGAGGCCGAGGCTCTCCGGCACCTGGTAGGCGCGGCGTTCGTCGAGCGCAGGGCCGTTCGGCGACGCGAAGTGTTCGCCGCGACTGAAACCGAGGTACGTCTCGGGCGTCCGCAGGCTGCCCCAGTCGGCCTCCGCCTCCGGGCCGAGCCCCTTCACGGATACGGGTTTCCGCTCGATGCCGAGCAGTTGCTGGAGCACCCGCTCGGACTGCTCGTAGCGTCCCTCGCCGAAGTGGTCGTCGCGGATGACGCCGTCGGTGTCGACGAAGTAGAGCGCCGGCCAGTAGTTGTTGGCGAAGGCGCGCCAGATCGCGTAGTCGTTGTCGACCGCCACCGGGTAGTCGATCGATCGGGCGGCCACCGCCCTCCGCACCCAGTCGACGTCGTGCTCGAATCCGAACTCCGGGGTGTGCACCCCGATGACGACAAGCCCGTCGTCGCGGTATGCCTGGGACCAGGCCCGCACGTACGGCTCTTGGCGCAACCAGTTGATGCAGGTCAGCGTCCAGAAGTTGACCAGGACGACGCGCCCACCCAGGTCGGCGGGGCCGAGTGGCTCGGAGTTGAGCCACTCGGCCGCCCCGTTCAGCGGGGGCAGGTGCACGGCCATCTAGCGCAGCGACCGGAAGGCGGTACGAAGCTCTTCGGAGAAGATCTTCGGCTGTTCCCAGGCCGCGAAGTGCCCGCCCACGTCGAGCTTGTTGTAGTAGACGAGGTTGGAGTACGCCTGCTCGGCCCAGCTCTGCGGCGCCTCGTACAGCTCGTCGGGGAAGACGCTCACGGCCACCGGGATGGAGATGCCCTTGGCTGAGAAGAAGGAGAGCGTGTTCTCCGCGTAGAGACGAGCCGAGGAAACCCCTGTGTTCGTCAGCCAGTAGAGCGTGATGTTGTCGAGGAGATCCTCTGGCGTGATGCCTCTGGGCTGCCCGGCGACCGACTCGGAGATCAGCTTCAGGCTGGCCGCGTCATGGTCGAGCATGTAGGTCGCCAGGGCGACGGGCGAATCCGCCAACCCGGTCAACGTCTGGGCGCGACCCATCTCGAGGGCGTAGCTGGAGTGCTTCCAGAAGAAGTCCGCTTGCTCACAGGCGCGCTTCTCGTCGTTCGAGAGATTGGCTGGGAGCGAACCCAACGGGTTGTTGGCTCCGGTGATACCGGACTGGAGCAGCGCATCGATCTCCGGCGGATACACGCCCGGCATGTTGACGTGGACGCCTTGCAGCTCCGGGGGCGCCTGCACCGCCATCATCTCCGTGATGAGCGCACCCCAGTCGCCCCCCTGCGCCACGAACCGCGTGTAGCCGAGGCGCTTCATCAGCTCTGTCCAGGCAGTGGCGATGTGTTCCGGACCCCAGCCGGGCTTGCTCGGCTTGCCCGAGAAGCCGTAGCCGGGCAGCGAGGGGATCACCAGGTGGAAGGCGTCCGACGCGCTGCCGCCGTGCGCCGTGGGGTCGGTGAGCGGGCCGACGATTTTAAGCTGCTCGATCACTGAGCCGGGCCAGCCGTGGGTGACGATGAGCGGCAACGCGTCCTCGTGCTTCGAGCGAATGTGCAGGAAGTGGATGTCGAGGCCGTCGATTTCGGTCATGAACTGCGGCAGGGCGTTCAGCCTCGCCTCGACCTTGCGCCAGTCGTATTCCTTCTCCCAATAGCGGGCGAGAGTCTGGATGGTCGCGAGTTGCACACCCTGCGACTGGTCGGGCACCGTTTCCTTTTCCGGCCAGCGCGTGGCCGCGATGCGCCTCTTCAGGTCATCGAGGTCGGCCTGAGGAATGTCGACCGAGAACGGTCGAATCTCCGTGGTGCCCGGACGAGTCTTGGTTTTGACAGCCATGCGTGTTTCCTCTCCGTCTAGGTTTGCGCCTCGCGAGGAGAAATCATTGGGGTGAAAGGCTGCCCGGACTTATGTGCCAACGATTGGGCACGCCGCCGCCATATCTCGGAGCCTAGAACGCCGCACAGGTTGCTCGTGGCGATACGAGCAGCCCTCTCATTTGTCAGCTCCGGGGGCCGCGACGGCATGTTCGGCGGCGCGGCTGACCTGCTCCCAGCTCGCCCAGGTGTCCATCCGCCGGCGGGCGATGTCGAACGCCAGGTCGTACACCATGCTGCCGAGCAGGAGCCGCAGCGGGGGCTCGTCGCTGTCGACCAGTTGCAGCAGCGCCTCGGCGGCCAGCCGGGGTTCGCTGTCGATCGAGCCCTCCGCCCACTGCCGCTCCAGTTCGGCGCGCAGTGGCGCGTAGGCGTCCATCGGGGTGGTGGCACGCACGCTGGTGTAGAGGTCGGTCCAGTATCCGCCCGGCTGCACGATGCTGACAGTGACGTCGAAGGCCGCCGCCTCCATCGCCAGCGCCTCGCTCATGCCCTCCAGGGCGAACTTGCTCGCGCTGTACAGGCCGGTGCTCGGGAAGCCGCCGAGCGCGGCGATGCTGGAGACCTGCACGATGTGGCCGGACCGTTGGGCGCGCAGGTGCGGCAGCACGGCCTGGCTGACCCAGAGCGCGCCGAAGAGGTTGACCTCGAACTGGGCGCGCGCCTCGGCCTCGGTGAACTCTTCGATCATGCCCATGGACAGGGTGCCGGCGTTGTTGACGACGATGTCGAGCCCGCCGAAGTGCTCGACGGCGGTGTTCACGGCGGCGATGACCGCCGCGCGGTCGGTCACATCGAGGGTCAGGGTTAGCAGCCGGTCGGCGTGCTTCTCGTCGAAGTCGGCAGTGGCGATGGTCCGGGCGGCGGCGACCACCCGGTCACCCCGGTCGAGTGCGGCGTCGGCGAAGGCGCGGCCCAGGCCGCGGCTGGCACCGGTGATAAACCAGGTACGCATGTGTTCTCCAAGCGTTTCAAGACGAGACGGTCCGTCTCGTGATGTGCCGAGACTAGGCCCACGACACCACCACCGTCAAGACGAGACGGTCCGTCTCGTTCGCTGGTATCGTTCTGCCCATGACGCCCAACACGGCCCGCCGGAGAGAGACCTCCCGACGCGCCATCCTCACCGCGGCCTTCGACCTGCTCCAGGAAACGGGGTACGCGAAGCTCAGCATCGAGGGCATCGCCGCGCGGGCCGGCGTCGGCAAACAGACCATCTACCGCTGGTGGCCGTCGAAGGGCGCGGTCATCTTCGACGCCTTCCTCATGCTCAGCGAGGCCACCGAGGGTGGGCCGCCGACGCTGCCGGACACCGGCGACCTGGCGGCGGACCTGACCCTGGTGCTGCGCGCGACGGTCGAGGAGATGAACGACCCCCGGTACGAGCAACCGATGCGCGCGTTGGCCACCGAGATCGCGCTCGACCCCGAGCTGGCAGCCTCGTACGCCGAACGGTTGGACGGACCGTTGAAGGAGGCCAAACGGCAGCGCCTGCGCAGCGCCCAGCAGGCCGGTCAGATCGCCGACGACGTCGACCTCGGCGTGGCGGTGGACATGATCTGGGGGCCGGTGCTCAACCGCTGGCTGCAACGCAGCGGGCCGCTCACCGCCGAGTACGCCGACCTCGTCGTCGCCACCGCCCTCAACGGATTGCGCCCCCGCCGATTCAGCGAGTGACGATCGGTGGGACGGCTTTGCGCTGCCACAGCGCGGTGCGGCAACATCAGGCGCCGTGACGGCACCAGGCACGGCCCCCGACAACGACACCCCGGCCGGCGACAACGGCACGCTCCGGTCGAGTCGACGGGGCAGACACTGGTTGGCCGGCGCCGGTGTCACCGCCCTGGCCGCCGTCCTGGGCATCACCCTCGCCGTCCGCGGCGGCGCCACCCCGGCCTGCGCCGCGCCGCCGACGGGCAGCGCCGTCCACAAGGGAAAGGCCAGCTTCTACGACGCGGGCCGCTCGGGCGGCAACTGCTCCTTCCCCGGCCCGCCGGCGGACCGGCTGTACGTGGCCCTCGGCGCGTCCCAGTACTCCGGATCGGCGGCCTGCGGCAGTTACCTGGAGGTGACAGGTCCGAAGGGCACGGTGCGGGTCATGGTCATGGACCAGTGCGGCGGCTGCGGACCCAGCAAGATCGACCTGTCCACCGAGGCGTTCACCAAGATCGCCGACCGGTCGCAGGGCATCGCGTCAGTGACGTACCGGGCGGTGGTGAACCCGCCGCTCGACGGAGGGCTCACCTTCCGGATGAAGGGCGGCGCCTCGAAATACTGGTTCGCGGTGCAGGTCGGCAACCACGGCAACCCGCTCCGCTCGGTCGAGGCCAAGGGATCGGGCGGCGGCTTCCGCAAGGCCGCCCGGCAGAGCGACAACCACTGGACCATCGAGGGCGGGATCGGCCCCGGGCCGTACAGCATCAGGGTCACCGACGTGTACGGACGCCAGACGACCGCCACCGGCATCCGCCTGGTCACCAAGCAGGTGCAACGCAGCACGGCCACCCTCGCCAGCGCCTCCCCCACGCCCAGCAGCTCACCCTCGGCCCCGCCGAGCCCCACCATCGCGCCCTCAGCGACGCCGACGGAGTCGGCCGCACCGACGGCGACTGTCGAAGCGCTCGCGGGTGCCGCCGTTCCACTCGACCGCCCCCGCTGCTGACCGCTCGCTCTCGACTGACTGGGTCGCGGCACCGCAAAAAGCAGCGGCTGGCAGAGGTTCGCGCTGGCTAGACTGCCCCGGTGGTCGACGTCCTGAGGCTGGAGCCGCTGCTGTTCCCCGCCGAGTTCACGGCGCACCGCATGCGAATCCTCGTCAACGGCCTCGACGTCGTTGCGACGGCGTACCCGGCAGACGGCTTCCACGGACAGCCGGTAGCGGGATTCACGCCCTCATCGGTACTGGGACCGGGCGGGCTTGCTGTCGCGCCGGAAGCCCGAGAGGTCGCGGTAGGCGGATCCGACATGGGCGAGGACCAGCTGACGGTCCGCGTCCGTCAGGCCGGCGCTGAGGTGATCTGGGACCGCTGGCGTCTGACGGTCATCGAGAGGGTGCACAAGGAAGGGCCGGAGCTCGGGCTGGGCAGCTTCCGGTTCGACTCGCACGCGTACGCGCAGGAGATAGCCCAGGCGACGGAGCGCACCACCCGGACGTGGCCGGCCCGGTCGGTCGCCGAGAACCTTGAGGCCACGCTGTGGCGTGAGGGGTGGGACCAGGACGGCGGAGCCTGGATCCGCAGCTACGTAGCGATCCGTGCGCCCGAGGATCGTCCGGACCTGGTCGAGATCAGCTTTTACGCCCGCGACCTGAGCGGGCAGCGTTATGCACTACCGGGAAGCTACGTCGTGACCTTCCCGGTCGACGGTACCGACCCGGATGTTCAAGCCCAGGCCATCGCACACCGGCTGGGTCATGAAGACCTCAAGCCGATATCGGTCCACCAGCCTCCTCGACGACGAAAGCTGGCTGGACGAGACGCGGCAGAGTCTCCGTCGTGAACGAAAGCCAGGGCGACGAGCAGGATCGGTTCCGCGATCCGTTGGTCAGTTTGTACGAGCTGGCAGGCGAGGACATCTACGTCGTCTGCCCACGCTGTGGGCACCGGGCGGTCAACGCCCCACAGCCGAGCAACAGTAGGTGGGTGGCCTCGTGGCCCCGTCGACTCACGTGCCCAGGGTGCGCGTACTCAGCGTCCTGGTCCCCACAGGGATCTGCGGTCTCGTCCTGGAACGGTCCAGTGGATCCGTTCTTCCACCTACCCTTGTGGCTGAGGGCCCAGTGCTGTGGCGGGCACATGCTCTGGGCGTTCAACCGCACCCACCTCGACCTCCTGTCCGGATACATCGGCGCTCGACTTCGGGAGCGGGGCCCGCAGCCTGGTGGCATGACGCTGGTGGCACGTCTGCCGAACTGGCTCAAGGCCGCACACAATCGGGACGAGCTGCTCCGGGTCATCAGTCGACTGAGCGCATCGATTGACTGACCCTGGAGCGGCATCCCCATTCCCCCGATACCGGCAGGGCTGGCAGCCCGCACTACTGAACGGGCCGCAGCGGCGGCAGGCGGTGATCGAAGAGCTGTGGCTGGTCGCGATCGTCGAGGAGGTGCCCGACGATGAGGTCAGACGGTGGTGGAACAGCAAGGAAACGGAGCTTTTGGACCGCCTTGCGGCGTCCGCGCCCGGATTTCGGCTGGGGACGATCCTGACCACAGGTGACGAGCCGCAACTCGGCAGCCCCACCCGCCGGGTCTTCGACCTGATGTTCCTGCGCGGCACCTGCCCGGAGAACTTCCACCCCGATTCCTCAACGCCCTACGTCTTGCCGCTGCTCGACGCGGACCTGCGGTCGGCTGTGCTTGCGGCGTTCTCTCCGCAAGCCGACGATCACCCGCTCATGACGGCTGCTCCGCTCAGCGGACTGACCGAATTTCTCGACAAGCACCGAGGCACGCGGTTGACGACACACTCGCCGACGGAAGCAGTACGGGTGTCACTGCCCGCCACGCTGGGCCGCCAAGGCACGGGCTAAGGTCGCGTCCACGACGGTGAGTGACGCCATGGCAATGGCTCCCGCGTGGGCCCCTCGGGCACCGTCCGAGCGGTTGGCCTCCGCTGCGTAACAGCCGGTCAGCACGAGATTCAAAGCAGCGCGCGCCGCCATCCACGGCCAACGGGGGCGCCCACACAAGACGCCGGAACCGACGACGAGATCAGTCAAACCGACCGCTCGGGCCAGGACGGGGCGATCACCCAATCCGAGGGCTGCCGCGCTGCGTCGTGGCATGGCCGTCAACACCACACCGAAGCCGAGCGTCACGAGACCGACAGCATTCGCCAACTTGTCTGCGCGTCGGCGAGTCATGTACCACATCATCGCAGGCCGATCGACATAGGAGCGTGGCGTGGATTCGTTGGACGTGGAACTCTTCGCGGACTACCACCAGATTCACCTGAGCGACGACGGGTCGACGGGTGACCTGAGCGAGGCATGGACGGACCAGGCGGTTGTCGACCGGCTGGCCGTGGTCGACGACGCGATGGCCATCGGCACGTCGGTCAACGTCACGGTCGCGGTGATAGTCGACGTGTTGGACGCTCCGCCCGTCGACGACTCCGCCGGCTACGACCATGTGGTCGAGGGGAGCATGCAGGTTCGGTCGGGCCGCATCGTGGTCATGGGTTGCACCGATTACGAGCCGGGTGCCGCGAGGGTCCGGGTGCCGGTAGGGCCCGTTCGTGTCCGGGCAGCGAGCAGCAACCTTGCCGAGGCGGAGCGCTTGGGGGTCGACTCCGACGAATCCCCGCAGACGATGGAGCGGCTGCGGGTGCAGGTGTGGCCGGCCCCGAGTGAGAAGCCCGTCGTGTTGAAACGATGGGAGAGCGAATCCGGGTTGCGGCAGGACAGGTAGCGGCCGAGTATCGCCGGGTGGATGCTGTGGTGCAGTGGGTTCGCACGTCGTGGACCAAGCGTTCGCGTGGCGGCGCCGAGGCGGTCCGGCGTAACGCCGTACCGGTGTCGTTCGCCCTGCCGGCACGGACGGCACCGCTCACCCACGAGGTGGACATGGCGGAGGCCGATGGGTTCGAGCCTCGCGAGGGCCTGCGACGCGTGTCGTACCGGAGCGAGGTGCGTCTCCGGCTGGTGGACGGCCAACTCCGGGTTGAACTGCTCGCGTCGGCCTGGGGTAGGCCGCGCCGTCACCGCCGGCCGCCCGCGGTGCGACTCGCGCACGGCGAATGGCTGCGCTGGCAGATCAACTACCGCTTCACCGGCACGACTGACGGCGCCTGGCTGTACCGCTTGGACACGCTCAATCTGGCGCACGGCGCAGTTCCGGCCGACACCTTCCTCGGCGAACCGCCTCGATTCATCGACGAGCGCGCACTTATCTGGTAGCCGCCACCGCCGCGCTTCGGACCCGCCGTACCATCCGATGATGATCTCGGAAACCTTCGATGCGCGTGGCGGGCTCACCTACGTTGACCGCCTCGATTTCACCCGAGGCGACCCCCTCCGAGCTGTCCGACGGATGGCCTGGCCGACAGTGAAGCTGCACGCCGACGACAGCACGCTGACCTTCACGTCGCGTACCGGATCGGACACCCTGGAACACTTCTACGTGGCCGCGCTGGCGCACCATCCGTTTCACCGACGGTTTCCGGTGCCGGCGACCGCCGTCTGCTTCGACGTCGAGGGACGCGACCAGATCCTGCTCTTCTGGACTCCCCGCGCGGTCGCGGTCCTGCGTGCACTCGACAAGCTGGGCTGGGACGCCGAGCAGCCCGAGCCCTGGACCCCGTACGTCTGAGCTGGTGGTCGTGCGGTAGTCCACCTCCTGGCACCCGTTTTCGTCACCGTCCGCAGCGACGCCTGCCGGACGAGTGCGGCGGGTGACGAAAGAGAGAAGGGACACCCTCCGGGGCCCGTTGACATGCGTTTCGAGCGAGTGACAGCGTTGTCATCGACTCATTTCCTCCATTTGAGACGAGGAGCGCATCTTGCTCTATCGGAACTCACCCCGCCGCAGCGCGACAGCGGCCGCGGCAGTCGGCATTCTCATCACGGGGCTGGCGCTCGCCCCGTCCGCGCCGGCCCAGGCCAGTCGCCACCGGGCGCAAGACGAAGCCGTACGGTCGGGCGACGCACGTTTCGAGGTGCTGTCCCCCACCCTGATCCGCACCGAGTACCAGAAGGACGGCAGGTTCACCGACGCCGCCACGTTCAACGCCATCGGGCGCGATGATTTCCCCCGTACGCGTTTCACGAAGCACGTCGACCACGGCTGGCTCACCATCGACACCGGCGCGATGACGTTGCGGTACCGGGTCGGCTCGGGCGCGTTCACCGCCGACAACCTCACAGTGCAGCTCAAGACCGGCAAGCAGGTCGTGCAGGGCCAACCCTGGGCCGGCCACACCGCCCCGGCCTGCGCGTTCGGAGCGCTCTGCGAGGCCGAATCGCTGCAGTTGAACGGCCCCGGCGTGGCCACCGACCACCAGGGATTCACCGGACGCGGCTTCGCTGCCGGTTTCGCCTCGTCCGGCGACTCGGTCACGTTCGCGCTCGACGCTCCCGAAGGCGGCACGAAGCAGCTCGCCGTCCGCTACGCCAACAGCACCGGCGGCGACGGCCAGAACGTGGACCGCACTCTGACCGTGCAGGTCGACGGCGACGCCGGCCACACGCTGACGCTGCCGCCCACCGCGAACTGGGACACCTGGGGCCTGGCCAACGTGCCGGTCGACCTCACCGCCGGCCGGCACGAGATCCGTGTCGTGCGGGGTCCCAACGACTCCGGCAACGTGAACGTCGACAGCCTCGCGGTGGTCAACCCGGGTGATCCGTTCCCGGCGCCGGCCACGCCCGAGCCGCAGCCCCTGCGGTTCGGCACCCTGGGAGAGGCTGAGACCGGCGCGCTGACCGGCGGCGCGAGGCCCGCGAACGACCACAACGGCGCTTCCGGTACGGGATTCCTGGCCGGCCTGGAAAGCACCACGTCCGCCGACACGCTCACCGTGACTGATGTTCCGTCGGCCGGTGACTACCAGGTGCAGATCCGCTACGCCAACGGCCAGGCCGGCGCCCAGCCGAGCCAGACGCGCACCATGTCGGTCACCGCGGGAACGGCGGCGCCGGTCACGGCGACCCTTCCGCCGACCAGCGGATGGGACTACTGGAACACCGTTTCCGTCCCGGTCCACCTCAACCGCGGCACCAACACCGTGACGCTGGGCTGTCCCACTGACGCCAGCTGCAACGTCAACGTCGACACGGTCGCCGTCACGGGCAAGGGCTCCCCGCTGCTCGCCCCGCACGCGCCGCTCGGCGGCTACCGGCGGGGCCTGGACGGCGTGACCGGTTCCGCCCTCACCGCTCCGGGCCTGCTCTACCAGGACGGCTGGTACCTGCTCGACGACTCGGCCTCGGCCCTGAGCGACACCAAGCCCCGGCCCGCCGCCGAACAGGACGGCTACGTCTTCGCGTACGGGCAGGACTTCACCCGTGCCCTGAAGGACCTGTCGACCCTGACCGGCCCCACGAAGCTGCTGCCGAAGTGGGCGTACGGCGTGTGGTACTCCGAGTACTACGACCGCACCGCGACCGAGTTCCAGAACCTGGTGACCCGGGCCAAGGCCGAGGGTGTGCCGCTGGATGTGCTCGTTCTCGACACCGACGTCAAGGCGCCGGACAAGTGGAACGGCTGGAGCATCGACCCCACCCGGATCCCCGACCCGAAGGCGTTCTTCGACTGGGCCAGGAAGCAGGGCCTGCACACCGGCATCAACATCCACCCGAGCATCCTCGGCTCGGACCCGAAGTTCGCGCAGGCGCAGGCCACCGCGAAGGGCAAGCTCCAGCGCGTCGGCTGCAACGGCGGCGCCGACTGCTACGCGTTCGACTTCGGCGACCCGGACCAGCTCACTGCGTACATGCAGCTGCACGACGGGATGATCCCGAAGGGCAGCAAGGGCCCGGACCTGTGGTGGCTGGACTGGTGCTGCGACAACACGAAGTCCTCGCTCGCCGGGGTGACCGCTGACGCGTGGATCAACCAGCAGTACGCCGACAAGACCGGCTTCGCCTTCTCCCGGGCGTACGGCTCCTTGCAGGCCGGCGGCTACAGCAGCCCGACCCCGGTGTCGACCGGACCGTGGGCCGACAAGCGCACCACGCTGCACTTCACCGGCGACACCACCTCCGACTGGTCGACCCTCCAGATGGAGGTCGGCTACACGCCGGGCGAGTCGGCCGCGACCGGGCTGGCCGCGGTCAGCCACGACATCGGCGGGCACACCGGCGGCCTCCAGGAGCCGGGCAGCGAACCAGGCAGCACCAAGCTGCCCGACGACCTCTACGCCCGGTGGGTGCAGTTCGGCACGTTCCAGCCGATCGACCGGCTGCACTCCAACCACAGCGACCGGCTGCCCTGGCAGTACGGCCCGGCGGCGAACGCGTCGGCCAAGAAGTTCCTGAACCTGCGGGAGAAGCTGCTGCCGTACACCTACGCCGCCGCCAAGGAGGCCACCCGCACGGGTACGCCCATCGTCCGCTCGATGTACCTGGCGTACCCGAATGAGCAGGCCGCGTACGCCACCGCCGGTTCCCAGTACCTCTACGGCCCGGACTACCTGGTGGCACCGGTGACGACGCCCGGCACCACCGCCACGACGTCGGTGTGGTTCCCGCCCGGCAACAGCTGGACCGACATCTTCACCGGGAAGACGTACCGGGGCGGCACCACGCAGAACATCACCACCACGCTGGACACCATGCCGGTGTTCAAGAAGCACTAAAGTCTGCTTGCAGGGATCCGGACACCGGCCGGGTGGGGCAACCCACCCGGCCGGTTCGTTGTCTGGCTGGGCTTAGCGTCGGTGGGGTCGGCGGGCCAGGGACAACCAGCCGAGGAACCGGGCGTGCATCGCGGACGGGTCGGGGCGCAGCCCCAGGCCGTACACATCGTCGATCGCCTCCTGCATCGACGCGGCCAGGTAGAACGCCAGCACGATCGAATGACCGTAGAACTCGGCCACGAGGGCGAGCTGAGCCGGGGCACACGGCCAGGGCGCGGCGCAGTTGCGGCACAGCCACGCCGGGCGCATCGGCAGGTGCGGGCGAGGACGCGCGGTCATCCGACCCTCACCGGGTGCCACCGGCGTTTGGCTTTGCTGGTCGGTTTGACGGGCAGGGCTTGCAAGCGCACGCCCGCCCGCATCACGTACAGCTCGCGCCGCGCCACCGCGTCGCCCGCCGCGTTCAGCTCGTAGCCCTCAATCCAGACCCATCCGTCGTACGTGTGCCGCTCGGGTAGCTCACGGATGACGCGTACGAAGATCGGGCGCAGGAACTGCACGCTCGCCGCGGTGGTCAGGTGGACCACGTCGCCGGCCTTCATTTTCCCGATCTTCTCGGGCTTGTCGTCGGGCACGGTCTCCCCTTGGTGCTGGTGGGAAGGGGCCGCTCCCGTGAGTGCTCGCCCGTCGGAAGCGGCCCCGCTACGAACGCGACCGCCGGATCTCGTGGGCCTGCCGGCCGCGCCGCCTGGTGACACTCTGCTGTGGAGGTAGTTACGCTCGGAAGGTGCAACCGAGGTCCGGGGTGACCTGGCCTAACAGGGAGCCGACGTGTGGCACCTCGGGCAGTCGATCTTTGAGTTGAGGGGCGTTGTATGGCTGACGTACCAGGGCCGTTATCGGCGTTCATCGTTGGCGAGATCCGCCGCGCCCGAGGGGCCTCCGGCATGACGCAAGAGTCGTTCGGCCGCGCTGCGGGCTTCAGTGCTTCACATGTCAGCGCCGTCGAGAGCAGCACGCGAGCGCTGACGATCGACTTCATCAAGGGTGCCGACCGGGCGCTGAGCAACGGCGGGCTCTTCGAGCGCCTGGCGACGAAGTTCGGCGCACCGTCGTGGTTCCTGCCCTGGCTGGACGCTGAGCGCGAAGCGACACAGCTCCGCTACTTCGAGCCCAACCTGATCCCCGGACTTCTACAGGTGGAGCACTACGCCCGAACCGTCCTGCGAACAGTCGAAAGCCTCACCGATGACGAGGTTGAGCAACGCGTGCAGGGGCGCATGAGTCGGCAGGCGATCCTGACCGGCGAGCGCCGGCCGCAGTTTGTCGCCGTGCTGGACGAAGCCGCGATAAGGCGTACGGGTGACGGTCTGGGCGGGATCATGGCCCAGCAGGTTGCCCACCTGGTCGCGATGGCCGAACTTCCGCACGTCCACGTCCACGTCATTCCGATCGGCAGCGGCCTGCACATCGGGCTGTCCGGACCGTTCGCGCTGGCTCGGTCCAGCGAGGGCGTGTGGGTTGGCCACCTTGAAAACCAGCTTGGCGGGGACGTCATCGACAAGGACGATGATGTAGCTACGCTTCAGGCAAGGTGGGAGAGCGTCCGGAACGAGGCTCTACCGCGCCGGCAGTCCATCGACCTGCTGAAGGAAGTTGAGAGCCATCATGGACCTCAGTAACGCCCGGTGGCGCAAGTCCACCCGCAGCGGCGCGAGCGGCGGCAACTGCGTCGAGGTGGCAAGCAACCTGCCCGGTGTTGTGGCTGTCCGCGACTCGAAGGACGTCACCGGACCGGCACTGACCTTCGCTCCCGCTGACTGGGCCGCGTTCGTCGCCCAAGTTGTCGTGCGGCCTTAACCACGCAGCGCACCACTCGGCTGGTCTGGCGGGCGTCCCGTCCTCATGCGGACCTACTAGAACTGCTCTGGTAAGCCCTGACTGTTCGGCTGGTTCGTGTCTCGCCAGCGGCGAATGTCCCGGATGGCACTTCCATAGATATCACCGCCTGGTGTATGCAGGTGAGGTGGATCTCGAAGTTGCGCAGACCGCTGCGGCGGTAATGCCCTACGTGACCGCCGCGGTGACAACGTACGGCATGAGCACTCTGGACAGGGTTCGCGACACGGTCGTGGAGAAGACGTCCGACGCGACGGTGGGGGTGGGCCATCGGCTGCTGAACCGCATTCTGGGCCGCGAAGAGTCGCGGCAGGCGATCGAGGGTGCCGTCATCGACGTGGCAGCCGGCGAGGAGGACAGCGCCGCCGCACTCAAACTGCAGATCCGAAAGGCGCTTGCGGCCGACCCTGAGCTTGCCCGAGAGGTGACAGCCATGCTGCCAGCCGGGTCGGTGCATGTCGAGGCGTCCGGAGAACGATCGATCGCGATCGACAACAATTCGGGCGTTGCCAGCACGGGCGAGAATGCCACGATTCAGCGGTGACTGACGCCATCGACCCTGGGCCGACCGCTATAGGTACGCGTTCGATTGCTATCGGAACGAACAGCGGCACGGCGATCAGTGGCGATAACGCCAAAGTCATCAATGTCTCCGTGGGTGCCTTACGGGCGCCGGATGAGGTGCCGATGCCGGCGCGGCTGGCCAGCCTCCCCCGTTCGCCGGCCGATCCGTTCGTGGGTCGTGAAGCTGACCTTCAGCTTCTAGATCAGGCCCTCCACGGACATCGGGCCAGCGTGGTAACACAGGCAGTTTACGGCCTAGGTGGGGTGGGCAAGAGCGAATTGGCGTTGCAGTACGCCGCCCGCCATATCGACGTTCACCCGCTGATCTGGTGGGCATCCGCCGAAGACGGCGAGGTACTGCAAGAGTCGTTAGCGGAGTTAGCTCGCAAGCTCGAACCGGCCCATTCATTGTTGGGGAGCACGACGGTTGATGCTGCCGGCTGGGCGATGCAATGGCTGCAATGCCATTCGAACTGGCTGCTAGTACTGGACAATGTCGAAGATCATGCGACCATCGCTGCTTTCCTTGCTCAGGTCGGCCGGCACGGGCATATCGTTATCACCACACGCCGAAACATCAATTGGCGGGGGTCGGCCAAGCCGTTGCTACTGGACGTCCTCACTTCCGACGCTTCCGTCGATCTGCTAGTGGACCTTGTGGGAAGCCCTGTCGAGGCTGAAGCATTGGCCGACCTTGCGGCGGAACTTGGCTACCTTCCGCTCGCGCTAGAGCAGGCAGGCGCCTATATCGCGGAGCAGCGGATTGCAGTTGCAAAGTATCTGAACCTTCTAAGAAGGAAGCCTGCTAAAGCATTCCTGGGCGTAGACGAGGGCGGGCAAGCATCACGCACAATAGCACGCGTCTGGGATATCACGTTGGAAGCAATTAGGGGCAAGGATCCGCGAGCGGAATTTCTTTTGCGTGTCATGGCGTACTTCGCCCCCGACAACATTCCCCGCCGCATCCTGGTCGCCGATGCGTCTGATGCCGACGCGGCAGACAAATCTCTTGGCCTCCTTGCGTCATACAGTATGATCATTCTCAACCAGCAAAGCGTCGCGATACATCGACTCGTGCAAGCTGTGCTGCGAGAACAAGACAGCGACCTATACGATGAAATTTTCCGCACCGAGACCCCGGTTGCGACCGCCACACGATTCCTTACCGACGCGGTACCTCATGCGGACCCTCATATCAACATCGGGATATGGCCAGCTTGGCGTGAGTTGACACCTCACGTCGATGCACTAACCCGCGCGACTACCGACAATCAGGCGACTGTAGGAACCGCAGCACTGCTGGCGAAATCAGCTTTCTTCGCCTCGACCCAAGGTCAACATAAGGTTGCTCTCCCACAAGAACGACGTGCATTGGCCATTACCGAGACCCGCCTGGGAGAGAATCACCCCGTAGTGGGAACCAGACTGTTCAACCTCGGGCAGACATTGACCGCGCTCGGCGCGGCCTCGGAGGCACTGCCGCTCCTGCAACGGGGTCTGACGATCACTGAGACTGCCCGCGGCCGGGAACACCCGGACGTCGGTATCGGGCTGAGCCACCTCGCGCGGGCGTTGACCGAGCTTGGCAGACCGGCGGAGGCGCTGCCGTTGCGGCGGCGTGAGCTGGCAATTAATGAGGCTGTTTACGCTCCTGACCATCCCACCGTCGCCATCGCGCTCAACAACCTCGCGGGAACCTTGGAGGCGCTGGGCAAGTCCGCAGAGGCATTGCCGCTGCGGGAGCGTGCCCTTGTGATCAGTGAGGCTGCCTTCGGACCCGACCATCCCACCGTGGCCATCCGTCTGGGCAATCTGGCGGTAACGTTGACCGAGTTGGGGAGGCCCGCCGACGCATTGCCACTCCATCAGCGTTCGCTGGCAATCAGCGAGACCGTTCTAGGCCGCGATCATCCTGAACTCGCCGCCCGGCTAAACAACTTGGCACTGAGCTTCGAAGCGATGGGTAAGCCGGCGCGGGCGTTGCCGCTACGGGAGCGTGCGCTCACGATCAGCGAGGCCGCCTTCGGACCCGACCACCCCACGATCGGTGTCCGGCTCAACAACCTTGCGCAGACGTTGAACGATCTGGGCAAGCCGGCCGAGGCATTGCCGCTACAGCAGCGTGCACTGGTCATCAGCGAGGCCGCCCTAGGCCCTGGCCATCCGACTATTGCTATCTGGCTGAGCAACCTTGCGCAAACCGTCGACGCCTTGGGCCGGGCGACGGAGGCGTTGCCGCTACGGGAGCGTGCGCTTGCAATTGGTGAGACGGCCCTCGGGCCCGACCATCCCGACGTCGCCAAGGGGTTGCTCAATCTCGGCGGAGCCCTCGTCACCGTGGGCCGGGCCTCCGAAGCACTACCGCTGCTGCAGCGTGCACTGTCGATCATTGAGGCGACCTTCGGTCCGAACCACCCGACCGTCGCCATCGCCCTAGGGAACCTTGCGTATGCACTTCAGAATCTCGGTCGGACCGTGGAGGCCCTACCGTTGCAGCAGCGTGCACTGACAGTCAGTGAGGCTGCCTTCGGCCCAGACCATCCCCAGGTCGCCACCGGTCTGAACAACCTCGCGGGCACCTTGGCCGAGCGGGGAAAGTTCGCCGAGGCGCTGCCACTGCAGCAGCGGGCGCTGGCCATCAGCGAGGCAGCGCTGGGCCCACACCACCCCAATGTCGCTATCAAGCTCAACATGCTCGCTCAAATACTGGACGCGCTGGGCAGGCCGGCGGAAGCGGTGTCGTTGCTCCAGCGCGCGCTGGCGATTAGTGAGGCAGCTCAAGGACCAGACCATCCCATGACCGCGGAGATACGCCGCAGCCTTGGCCGTAGAACACTTCGCACCTTCGATACATCCTGAGAGCGGCCCTGAGCGGGTCGCTGGCTAGATGCCCTACCGCCCCCACCCTTAAAATGTCCCGCCAGCGCAACTTCGGCCAGCGCCAAGCCGGAGGGGCACTAACCAAACCCCGCAACCGCCGCCACCTCGACGACACGACCGGCGTGCTTTCTCCTACGCCGCGCGAGCCTCGCGGCCGCGCGGCTCGGCCGGATGCCGGCCCTATCCCCCGTCGGCCTGCGGCGGCCCTCAGGCTTCTCGCTTCCGCGCCAGCCGCCGAAGCTGTTGCGTGGCCAGAGCCGGAGCGTCAGCGGAGCGACAGACGCGCGCCCAGGCTCCGGCGCCTGCGTCAACCCGGGCAAGCCGAGCAGATCGCCGCCCGAGCCGCCAGTGGCCTGCGAGCCGTACGCCCGATTGATGTGACCGGCCGTACGCCACTTTGCTCTCTAGAGCGGGGTCGACGATCCCTAGAGCGGGTTGACGGCAGACGGAATGGCCGGCTCCTGACTCTGCAAAGGAATACGTGCGCCTCCGGAGTAGGCGACGGTGTTCAGTTCTCCCGCCGCCCACGCCTCCAGGAATGCTGTCACACCCACTGCCTGAGCAGCATTGGCCCCCAAGATGCCCTTGATCACACTGGGATCTGACCCAGTCCGCGCAATAACGAGGCGATGCCAATCCGGCACATCAAATGGCCTCTTGCTCAAGAGTCCAATTTCAACGTAGGGTGCAAGAATCGCCAACCGGAGAGATTGCTGCATCGGTGTCATGTCATTCTCCTTGCCATACCTAAGATCAATCGAGAGAAGTGACGGTTCATTCTCCGAAATGAGAAACCATGGCCGCGAATCAAGTCGACCCAGGAATCGATCAATTGCGAAAAGCACATTGTCATCGGAAGTAAAACGCGACTTGGATTCCGACAATAATTGCTCAGAGATGCTTGTGTAAGCAGACCGAAAAACACTCGCCCTCGGGCTCTGAAACAATACCGTACCACCGAGTCTCGTTAATGCGGACTCCAGTTGCACGGCAGGCGCATCCTTCGACGCAAGCACTTGGTAGTAGCCGATGCCTGGGGACGAGTCGACATACCGTTGCACTAGTGGGTAAGCGGCCAGATCCAATCCAGATACGGCACTGCGTACATCCTGACTCTCGGAAAGGCATGCCGCGTGATAGAGGTAGGCAGCTCCTGCTATGTCTTCGTCTGCCAGGTCGGCCACTCGCTCCGATAGCTCATTGGCGAGTGCTCTTGCGATCACAGGGCTGTTTTCTGCCGACACTTGATCTATGAACTCGAAAGTACCAGAGAACGCCTCTGGTGCCCGAGATATTCTCGCCGCCCATGCTTGAAAATCATTCCAGTACCGGAAGGAGTCATGGATTTGCAATTCATGTTCAATCATGATTTTCAGAAGCTTTTGCGCAGTAGCGACTGATAGCGTCACGAATGGCTCGCTTCTAACCACGAAGGACAGGAGGCTTGCCGACTGAGGCTGAGGAGCCTGGGCGGCGCGGTCCGCAAGGGCAGCGAAGAACTTGTCCGCACCGCTGGAAACGTTCCTTTCCAGGATCTGTAGCGCTAGTTGGGCGACGATCTCCCACTCCTCACGCTCCAATCGCCGCCCTAACGCCTGGAGAACACGCCTTGGGGAGCTTTCACGAGTACGAATGAGGTGTTCAGCCGTAAAGAACTCAAGAAACGTCCTGTGGACGAAACCGTAGCGAGGCTCGGTCTCAGTGGCGCCCACGTCTGTAAGGACCCATGCTCGACCAGTGCAGAAGTCGAGAAATCGTTCTGCCTCATCCCTCGCTAAGTCCAGGTCCTGGTGACGCTTGCCGAAAAACTCGGCAGCCAGCTTCTCAATAAGCTCTCTCCTCGGCATGGCCCCGCCATACTTCTGCTTGGTAAATAGTTCCCACGCCAAGTGCTGAACAGCGCTTCTTATGTGCGCCCCGAAGGGCACTCCGCTCTCAATGCCACGCATCCTATCCCATCGTTCGAATAGCATCGTTGCGCACTTCTCGAAGATGTCTGGACGGTTTCGTGGGATATAGCGCTCGGTGGCATACATACTACAAAGGAGCGATAGCATGAGAGGATTGACCCTGAGGTCGCGTACCATCGCACTATCTCGAATAAACGAATCCTTTAGCGCGAATCTATCACCGGCAGGAATCGAGTCGTCAAGGCGGAACCAGTTCGAGGCGTATTGCTCCACTTGTTCTTCGTCGAAGTCAGACAAGATGGCTACGGTTACGACGCTTTCGTTTAAGGGAGCCGCATCGTAGCCTACACGTCTAGAAGTGATTAGAATTGGCGTCAGTGGATAACGAGAAACGAATCCTTCGATTAATCTTACGGCTTTGGTTCGCAGAGATGTGTCAACAAGCTCATCGAGCCCATCGAAAATGACAACAGCGCGACCATTCAGAAGCAGGTACTCAATTGCATTCTCCGGAGGCTCTATGTTGTAGGGATCCTTGCACCTGTCGACAATATAATCGACAATGCTGGAACCGCCACGTGTCAGCCCGTCCACAATGTCCCTGAGAATCAAAATCAAGGGCGTCAGCTGGGGCAAGGTTGGATCCGAATTGGTAACGAGATCGTGGGACAGCTTACTTACTAGCGTCGACTTTCCGGCTCCTGGGGCGCCTAGAATTACCAGCCGGCCACCAGGTGCTAGACAATCTGCGATCTGTACGGTGGAATCTCTGATCCTTGACGCTGACCGCTCTCTCTTGAGATTGTCGATTTCGTCGATGTGGCAGAGGATGGGCTGAACGTACAGCTGCGAGTAGGGAACAGCCCTACTTGTGCCGGCGTGAGGTAGGCGCATCTCCGCGTGGAGACTAGCGATCTGGCTGCGCAGCTCGTTCTCGAAAGCATGAAGTTGACTGAGATGGTCGATCTTCGAAAGCAAGTCAGCATTCCGGACGGCCGCGGCCGTGAGTCGGCCAGCGATTGCGAAATCCAAAGTCGAGTGAAGTATTGAGCCATTCGCTTGGTTCCAAGCTGTCTGGGTCGCTACTAAGACGGTCGAGAAGATCAGCTCCGCCACCTCAAACAGACTGTCATCCTTCAAATCTAAACGATTCCGTATTCCTGATCGCAGTTGCTGTCGGCAAGCGGACAGCAATTCCTCCGAGTTCTTGCCGCGCTGTTCGAGAGACCTGGCGGCATAAAATTGGTGTGCCACATAATCTAGATCAGGACTCATAAGGTAGTCGTGCAGGCCGCTTAGTTGCTCGCTGGATAAGGTGTCTATGATGTCGCCGACAGCTCCGCCACCTGGAACCTGAAGGGCTCTATCGGCATTAAGTTGGATCCGTCGCCTATCTAGTGAAGGTTGCAGTAGTCGCAGGAGGATCTGGACGACGCCGCGATAAGAGTGAGGACCAATTTCTGACACTTTCGCCACCTTCAGGGTCAACGCTGCAGCAACGCGAAAAATAAGGAATTTGGAATTTAGGAATGATCAGACTGACGCCTCGGATGCAGATTGCTGAACTCATGGCGCGAGAGGGCGAAAAGCACTGAGCGTCGTAGGCGGTGTGCCGAGGGTGGTGGATGTTAGTAGGCCGGCAGCCGGGCCAAGCGCAAGCAGCATAGGGAAGGACACGCCGGGTCCGTGCGGCGAATCGCCGCCACAGTCCGGTCGCTGCACGGGCAACCCAGAAGACTTGGAGTACACATAAGGAAACAACGGCAGAAAACGTAGCATGTTCTCCGTTCGACTGATGCGCGACACGTGTCCGCCACCTGGTCTGCGAGGCCTCAGCCCGCTGATCGCGGCAGTAGCGGACACATTGCACGTTGTTCCCTCGGTGGCGTGAGCCCGGGCCTCAGGCCGAGGAGGGCTACGCCTTCGCGTTCTGTGGGTCCTCGCACTCACACAAGCGCGCCGCACCGCCGCATGGACCTTTCATCCGATGGTCCTCGATCATGATAAACCGTATGACACGACGACAGGTAGCGTCATCCGGTTCATTCGGAGGACAACGTGGCTGTGTTGAATGTAAGAGTGGACGACCATGTCCGTGATCAGCTCAAGGAGATGGCGGACGCCGAGGGGGTGACCCTCAGCGAATACGTCCGCGATCTACTGCTAGAGGCTGTGGTGCCCGTGTATGCGGCGGACGTGAGGCACGGCGATGCGCCTGCGCCCGAGAGCATGCGGACCCTCGACCGGCAGGTTCTCTCGCTGCTGCACCGCATCCTCGCGCGTGTGCTGCCGCAGGACGCGAACGACGTCGACGGTGACCTGGAGTACCAGCTCAAGCGCACGAAGATCCTCGAAGAGGGGTTCGCCGGTGAGTACTGGCTGGAGGTCGCGGGACTCAGGACCGAGCTGTCGAAGCGCGACTGCGGTCGAGTGTCCGACATCCTCGAGATGTTCCGGATCATCACCTTCAGCATCGACCACCTCAAGGAGGGCGGCACGCCGGTGGACGAGAAGCTGGCCTTCCAGCTTGAGTTCCGGGGCTTCGACCACAACGACGCGCTAGAAGGCCACATGGCGACGTACGTCGAGTACCAGATGCGAGATGATCGATGGTCGGAGCTCAAGCCGCAGGTCGAGCGGAACGACCGCGGAAACTCCCACTCGCGGAAACTCCCACTCGCGGATGCTCGACACCTACATGCGGATGCTGGGCGAGTATCGCCGGATCATGGACAGCCGCAAGCGCGGATTCGATCGATTCGATTACCTGCTGACGCTCGACGAGCTGCAGCAGCTCGCCGATGCCCGCGTACATCCTTCGAACCGGCCGCAGCGCCGAGGGACGAGCATAGCGATGCACTCTGGATCTGTTGCATGTCAAGTTGGCGGACGCGTGTCGCGGATCCTTGTGGATCCAGCAGAGGACGCCGCAACGCCGCCGAATAGATCGCTTCTAGTTCAAGCATCGCACTCCGCAACGGCACCCAACGAATGACCAGATCAGAGCCTAGATCGGATCTCTGGGCTGGTGGGGCGACGGACGAGTCGACCTGTACGCCGGATTCTGTGCTCGGCGCGTACCCCAAGGGGTTTGCGCCGGCGGCGGCCATCCATCTCGGCCTGCCGTTGCCGGCAGGCTCCAGCGGCCTACCCGCAGACATCGGGCGGGCAGCCCTCAAGCGTCTGCGCCGGGTCGTCATCTTGCGGTGACGGCCCTTGCTTGGCCTTGCTCCGGGTGGGGTTTACCGAGCCACCCCGGTCACCCGGGGTGCTGGTGGGCTCTTACCCCACCGTTTCACCCTTACCGTCCCCGTTGGGGTCGGCGGTCTGTTTTCTGTGGCACTTTCCCGCGGGTCGCCCCGGGTTGCCGTTAACAACCACCCTGCCCTGTGGAGTCCGGACGTTCCTCGGCGGCGGGCCGAAGCCCGCCGACGCGGCCGCCCGGTCGACTCGTCCGTCGCGCTCTCATCCTAACGACAGACGCTGCTCCAACACTCCCGCCCCGCCTGGGCAAGATCGCGCAGCTCACGAACGATCCGCCGAATGCGTGTCGTAGGGCAACGGCTAGCCTCGTGGGGCTATGGATCTCTCCCACGCCGCGCTGCTGCTCGCCGCCGGTCTCGCCGCTGGCACTGTCAACGCGGTGGCCGGTGGCGGTTCGCTGATCACCTTTCCGGCGATGATCGCGATCGGGTTGCCCCCGGTGCCGGCGAACGTCAGCAACTCCGTCGCCGTCTTCCCCGGGTACCTGGCAAGCGTGGCGGGCAGCCGGCAGGACCTGCCGCGCCCCCGCGCGCTAGCCACGCTCGTGCCTACCACCATCGTGGGCACGATTGTCGGGGCGTTGCTGCTGCTGGCCACTCCGGCTCGCGCGTTCGAGCTGGTCGTACCCTTTCTGGTCCTCGGCGCGACAGCGGTCCTGGCCTTCCAGGACCCGCTGCGCCGCCTGGTCGGTCACCCCCGGGACCTGTCGCCACGGCGGCGGACGGTTGCGGTGCAGACGATGGTCGCGCTCGGTGCGGTGTACGGCGGTTACTTCGGTGCGGCGCTCGGGGTGATGCTGGTGGCCGGGCTGGCCCTGGTGCTGGACGCGACACTGGCCCGGGTGAGCGCGATCAAGAATCTGCTCTCCGCGGTGGTGGGGTTCACGACGCTCGTGGTGTTCGCCCTGTTCGGCCCCTTGAACTGGGCGGCGGTCGCGGTGGTCGCGCCCGCCACCCTGATTGGGGGGTACGCGGGCGCCCGGCTAGTCCGCCGGCTGCCGCCGGTGGTGCTCAAGACGGTGATCGTGGTGTTCGGCACGACGATCGGCCTCTACCTGCTCTGGCGCGCCCTGAACTGACCCGCCCGACCGGCGGTCAATAGGTCTCGCCGACGGGCTCGTGTTCGGTGTCGGCGGCGGCGCGGTTCCAGCGGGACCAGAGAACCCGCTCGCCGTAGCCGGCGGCCATCAGGTGCGCGAAGGCCAGGTAGACCAGCACGCCGACGGCGAGCACCCCGAAGCCGACCCAGAACGGCAGCGACAGCGACTGCTCGGCGAGTTTGCCGGAGATGATCGGTGCCGGCGCGGCGGCGCCCCAGCGGACCAGGTTGAACGCGCCGGTGGCGACGCGTCGGTCGCTGGAGCCGAGGCCGAGCGCCAGGTCGGTGAGGTTGGCGTTGGCCAGGCCCATGCAGAGTCCGGCGAGCACCAGCACCACGAGTGCCTCGGCGGTGCTGGTGGAGGTGGCGAAGAGGACCATGCAGACCAGCAGCCCGGCGATGGCCACGCCGACGGTCTGTACCGCGCCGATCCGGTGGGCCAGCCGGTGGCCGATCACCATGATGCCGGCGGCCAGGCCGAGCCCCCAGCCGGTGAACGCGAGCCCCAGCGGGATGACGTCCAGGCCGAGGAAGAGCGGCGTGTAGCCGAGCACCACGAAGAACACGAAGTTGTACGCGGCGGTGACCACGCAGAGGGCGATGAACGCCGGCCGGCGGTAGGTGGCGAAGATCTGGCCGACGCGTACCGGTGCCTGGCGGTTGGTGGGCTCGCGGAGTTTGCGGGAGGCCACGCCGAGGGCGAGGACCATGAAGACGCCGCAGACGAAGAACGGCAGCCGCCAGCTGACCTCGCCGAGCAGGCCACCGATGAGCGGTCCGACGGCGAAGCCGAGACCCAGGGCGGTTTCGAAGAGGCCCACCACCCATTCCCGGTCGATGGCCAGGTTGACCAGCACCACCATGGCGGTGGCGAAGAACATCGCGTTGCCCAGCCCCCAGACGCCGCGCAGCACGGAGAGCTGCACGATGTTGTCGCTGAACGAGGCGAGGATCGCGGCGAGGCCGACCACGGAGACGCCGGTGATGAGCACCGGCTTGAAGCCGAACCGGCCGCTGGCCAGCGTCGCGGGGATCATGCCAAGGGCCATGACCGCGATGTACGCGGTGAACAGCAGCTCGACCTGCCAGGCGGTGACCCCGATCGCCTCGCCGATGGCGGGCAGGATCGGGTCGACGACGGCGATGCCGGCGATGGCGAGGAAGGCCACCAGTGTGGTGGCCTAGATGGCACTGCGGTTCGGTTCGGAACGCCGATCCACTCCGACTCCTCAGATAGCTGTATCGTACAGATACTTATTCTGTATCATGCAGCTATGAGTGACGACCATGACGAGAGCACCCTCGGCCAGATCGAGACCGAGGTGGCCCTGCTGATGCGCTTCGGCGAGGCCACCCGGCGGGCCACCGGCACCGCCGAGCACCGGGTGCTGGACCGCGCGGCGTACGTCATCCTGCGCCACCTGGCCGACGCCGGCCCGCAGAACGTCTCGGCGCTCGCCGCCCGACTCAACCTGGACGGCTCGACAGTCACCCGGCAGGTCTCCGCGCTTCAGCGCGACGGCCTGATCACCCGCACCCCGGACCCGTCCGACGGCCGCGGCACTGTCATCTCCCCCACCCCGGCCGGTCTGCAACGGATGGCCGCCGTCCAGGCCGCCCGCACCCGGCTCTACGGCGACATGCTGGCCGACTGGAGCCCCGAGGACCGCTCCACCCTGGCAGCCCTACTGGGCCGCCTAAACCAGGCCCTGATAAACCGCAACCGCCCCCGCTAACCCCCAGCCGCAGCCCCCACCCCGCGCCACCCGCCCCGCCACGCTTCGCCGCACCCCCGCTTCGCCGATCTTGCACTTGTGGTGGGGGACGATCGGCGTGAATCACCACCGATCGGGCACCACAACTGCAAGATCGACGCGGGCCAGCGCGCGGGCTAGCGCGCGGGACAGCGCGCGGGCAAGATCGACGCGGGCCAGCGCGGGACAGCGCGCGCAAACAGGGACGCCCGGGCGCCGAACCACGTCGGCGCCCGGGCGTACGTGTGCCTGGGGTCAGGCGACCGGTTCGCGGGCCGAGTCGGCGTCGCGCTCGGGGCCCGGGGTGATGCGGGGGTCGCCCTCGTCGGCGAAGTAGTCGTCCGGCTCGGTGCCGTCGACGCCTTCCTCGACCTTCGCGGCCCGCAGTGCCAGCGTCACCAGCGCCGCCACGGCCAGGTTGACCGCCACCGCCACGATGCCGACGTAGATCGTCCGGGTGGTGTCGAACCCGAATTCCGACAGCGGGAACGCCGAGCCGCCGAAGTGCTTCCGGGTCGGGCTGGCCACCTGGTAGAGCATCCACATGCCCAACCCCATGCCGGCCACCCAGCCGACGATCAGGCCGGTGCGGTGGAACCAACGGGTGTAGAGGCCCAGCGCCACCGCCGGCAGCGTCTGAAGGATGATCACGCCACCGATCAGCTGGAGGTCGATGGAGAACTGCGGGTCGAGGAAGACGATGCAGGCCACCGCGCCGACCTTCACCACCAGCGAGGTGATCTTCGAGACGTTCGCCTCCTGGGCCGGGGAGGCGTCCCTCTTCAGGTACTCCTTGTAGATGTTGCGGGTGAACAGGTTCGCCGCCGCGATCGACATGATCGCCGCGGGCACCAGCGCACCGATGCCGATCGCCGCGTACGCGACACCGGCGAACCAGTCCGGGAACTGCTGGTCGAACAACAGCGGGACGACGGTGTTGCTGTCGACAGTGCCTTCCTTCGCGCCGGGCAGCGGCTTCACGCCGGCCGCGATGGCCATGTAGCCGAGCAGCGCGATCAACCCGAGCAGCAGGCTGTACGCGGGCAGCGCCGACATGTTCCGCTTGATCACGTCGCGGTTCCTGCTGGCCAGCACACCGGTGATGCTGTGCGGGTAGAGGAAGAGCGCCAACGCCGAGCCGAGCGCCAACGTCACGTACTGAAGTTGGTTGTTGCCGTTGAGCAGGATGCCGTCGTTCGGGTTGGGCGAGGCGTCGAACTTCGCGTCCGCGGCGGCGAAGATGTCACCCCAGCCGCCCAGCTTGTACGGCAGGTAGATGACCGCCACCAGGATCACGATGTAGATCAGGCTGTCCTTGACGAACGCGATCAGCGCGGGCGCGCGCAACCCCGACTGGTACGTGTAGGCGGCCAGGATGGCGAACGCGATGATGATCGGCAGGTGTCGGGCCAGCGCGTTGTCGCCGGTGACGCCCATCGTCTTGAGCACCGCCTCGATGCCGATCAGCTGCAACGCGATGTACGGCATGGTGGCGACGATGCCGGTGATCGCGATCAGCAGCGCCAGCACCGGCGAGTCGAACCGGTTGCGGACGAAGTCGGCCGGCGTGACGAACCCGTGCCGGTGCGACACCGACCAGAGTCGCACCAGCACCAGGAAGACCAGCGGGTAGATGACGATGGTGTACGGCACGGCGAAGAACCCGGCCGCGCCGGCACCGAACATCAACGCCGGCACCGCCACGAAGGTGTACGCGGTGTAGAGGTCACCGCCGACCAGGAACCAGGTGATCCAGCCGCCGAAGCTGCGCCCGCCCAGCCCCCACTCGTCCAGGTGCGCCATGTCCTTCGGTGCCCGCCACCGGGCGGCCACGAAGCCCATCACGCTGACCAGGAGGAACAGCAGGGAGAAGACGATGATCTCGGTGAGATGGTCGCGCCACATCAGCGGCCTCCCCGCTTCTTCGTCATCTGGTAGACCAACGTGGTGGTGCCGACGCCGAGCAGGATGAAGGCCAGTTGCAGCCAGTAGAAGCGCGGGAAGCCGAAGACCCGGGGCGAGTCGCCATTGAAGAACGCCGGGATCAGCGGCACCACGATGGGGATGAAGAGCAACCAGTTCCAGGGGCTGTGGTCCTTCGCCCTGGTCGGCGCCGTGGGCGGCGCCTCCGGTTCGGGTGCAGCCATCTGACACACCTCCGGGGAGTCGTGGCTCTCGATGTAACGGCCGGAGGCTACGACTCTGTGATGGCGGCCACCTTGCCCGCTCGGAGGGTGCTGCGCCGAACGGCCGGCCGGCTGCGCCGAACGGCGCGCCCGACCGGCCCTACGAACGGAGGGTGCGGCGGCTCAGTCGAGCGTGGAGAGGTGGGCGGTGTCGTTGACAGTGCGCACGGCCACGCCACCGTCGGGCCACATGTCGAGCACCGAGATGCCGGCCGCGTCCAGGAAGAGCCGGTGCAGGAAGCCGTCGCCGGCCGCGAGGGCGTCGCGCAGCACCAGCTTGATCGGCGAGACGTGCGAGACGACCACCACGGTCTCACCGGGGTACGCGGTGAGCAGCCCGCTGATGACGCGGTGCGCGCGTTCGGCGACGTGGGTGAACGACTCCCCACCCGGCGGCGCGATCCGGGGTGAGGCGAGCCAGGCGTCCATCTCCCCCGGCCACTGCTGGCGCACCTCGGCGAAGGTGCGCCCCTCCCACTGGCCGAAGTCGCACTCGATCAGGTCGTCCTCGGTGCGGACCGGCACGTCACCGAGCGCCCCGGCGATCGACGCCGCGGTGGCCGTACACCGGGACAACGGTGAGCTGAGCACGGCCGCGACGGACGGGGCCAGCTCGGCCACCCGGGTGCCGGTGGCGCGGGCCTGGGCCCGGCCACGCTCGGAGAGCGGCACGTCGCCGCGCCCGGAGTAGCGGCGCTGCTCGGTGTACTCGGTCTCGCCGTGCCGGACCAGGATCAGTCGGGTGGCGGTGAAGGTCGGCCGTGGCTCCCAGGAGGCCGGCGCGGTCGCCGGGTCGCTGCCGACGATCGGGGTGGCGGGCGTCGTCGAGGGCTGGCCGGTGGTTGCAGCCGTCGCAGGACGGGCGGGGGCCGCAGTCGCCGGGGGGCGACCCGCGGCGGCGTCCATGGCGGCGTTGGCGAGGGCGTCGGCGTGCCGGTTCTGCTCGCGCGGAATCCAGCTGAACCGGACCGCTGTGAACCGGCCCACCAGCGCGGCGGCCTGGGCGGCGAGGGGCCGCAGGCCGGGGTGCTTGATCTGCCACCGGCCGCACATCTGCTCGACCACCAGCTTGGAGTCCATCCGGACGTCCACCTCGGCGGCGCCCAGTTCGGCGGCGGCGGTCAGCCCGGCGATCAGGCCCTGGTACTCGGCGACGTTGTTGGTGGCAGTGCCGAGCGACTCGGAGCGCTCGGCGAGCACCTCGCCGGTCTCCGGGTCGCGGACCACCGCGCCGTAGCCGGCGGGGCCGGGGTTGCCCCGGGACCCACCGTCGGCCTCCATGGAGACCACGCGCGGCGCCACGACCTACAGGCCCGACTCGTTGGTGCGGACCATGATCCGTCGGCAGTCCTCGCAGCGGACCACGTCGTCGGGGGCGGCCTTGCGGATCCGGGCCAGGTCGGCGCCGGACAGGTCCAGGCGGCACCCGCCGCAGCGGCCCCCGGTGAGCAGCGCGGCACCCAGCCCGGTGTCCTCGCGGATCTTGTCGTAGAGGTTGACCAGCTCGCTGGGGAGGTCGCCGGCGAGCGGCTGACGGGCGCCCCGCTTGAACTCCTCCTCCTTGGTGATCTCGGCCAGCGCTTCGTCGCGGCGCTGCTCGGTCGCGGCCCGCTTGTCCCGGGTCTCGGCCAGCCGCTGCTCCACGCCGTCCAGTACGCCCTGCGCGGTCTCCCGCTGCTCCATCAGCTCCAGCTCGGCGTCCTCCAGGTCGCCCTGGCGGCGCTTGAGCGAGACCAGCTCGTGCTGGAGCGCCTCCAGCTCACGGGCCGGGCCGGTGCCGGCGGCAAGCCGGTTCTCGTCCTTCTCCTTGCGGGCCCGGACCTGCTCGACGTCCTTTTCCAACCGGGCGATGTCCCGGTCCAGGTCGTCCACCGCCACCTGGGCGCGGACCCGCTCGTCCTCCATCGACGACAGCTCCCGGGCCAGCGACTCCAGCTCGGCCCGCTCGGCAAGCGTTCGCCGACGGTGGGCGAGCTGGGCGAGGTTGGTGTCGATCGCCTGGAGGTCGAGCAGGCGGCGCTGCACCTGAGGGTCAGCCTTCACGGTCGGGCTCCTTGTCGTCCACAACGGGTGCGGCGGCGTGCACGGTCCACGGGTCGGTGTCCAGGTCGGACACCAGCGTCTCGACGTCCAGCGCCTCCCGGAGGAAGGCGGCCAGGTCGTCCAGCCACGGTCGTTCGGTCGCCCAGTGGGCGGCGTCGATCAGGGCGGGACCATCGGCGGCGAGGTGCTCGCCGGCCGGGTGGTGCCGCAGGTCGGCGGTGAGGAAAGCGTCCACCCCGGCGGCGGTCGCGGCGCCGAGGAAGCTGTCCCCCGACCCGCCGCTGACGGCGAGGGTACGAACCATACGCCCGGGATCCCCCGCCGCGCGAACTCCCCAGGACGTGACAGGGAGCACCGCTGCGGCGTGCCGGGTCAGCTCGGCGAGGGTCATCGGCTGGGGCAGCTCGCCGATCCGGCCGAAACCCCGGTCGTCGCCGTGGGCGGGCGAGCCGGGCGCGGGTCGTTGAAGTGGGCGCAGACCGGTGAGCCCGAAGCGGGCGGCGAGGGCGTCGGAGACGCCCGGGGAGGCCACGTCGGCGTTGGTGTGCGCCGCGTAGAGCGCCACCCCGGACCGGATCAACTGGTGGATGATCCGCCCCTTGAAGGTCGTCGCGGCGACCGAGGACACCCCGCGCAGCAGCAGCGGGTGATGCGAAACGATCATGTCCGCGTCGGCGGCGAGGGCTTCGTCGACCGTTTCGGGCACCACGTCGACAACGCAGAGCACCCGGCGGACCGGGGCGGCCGGCTCACCGAGCACCAGGCCCACCCGGTCCCACTCCTCCGCCCAGACCGGCGGAAAGCGCCGTTCCAGCGCGGCCACCACGTCGCTGACTGTGGGGGCGGATCCGCTTGTGCTCACGGCGGGCCAGCTTACCGGCGTCGGGGCCACCGGGCGGTGACACCCGGCCCGGCCGCTTCGGGTGGAAGATCTGCCGGACGCGCTAGGCGGCGCTCCAGGAGACGGTCTGCAATGCGGCCAGCGGCATCGCCCAGGGGAAGGCGTGCAGGTGCTGTTCCCCAGTGCCGGGCGGATGCAGAGCGATCACGTCGTCGCCGAAGAGCACCGTGACGCCCCACTCGGCCAACCGCGCCACCCCGGCACGAAACGCCGGGTGGCAGGCCATCGCCGCGTTGGTGTACGGCACCGCCACGATGGGGACGCCCTTGCCCTGGGCCTCGACCAACAGCCCGAGCGCCAGGGTGTCGGTGATCCCGGCGGCCCACTTGTTGACAGTGTTGACGGTGGCCGGGCAGACGATCATGGCGTCGGCGGGCGGCAGCACGTCCGGGTCACCGGGATTCTTGTAGTGCGTCCGCACCGGGTGGCCGGTCTGCCGAATCAGGGCCGACTGGTCGACGAACTTCGCGCCGTCCGGCGTGGTGACCACGCAGACGTCCCAACCGTCCTGTTGGGCGAGGTCGACCAGACGACCGACGTGCCGGGCCAGCGGCGAACCGCAGGCGATGACGTAGAGCACCTCGCGGTGCCCGCTGTTGTGCGCTGCACCGGCCATCAGACCGGCTCCGCGCTCATACCCCTACTCCCATGTGCTCAGCCAACTCCGCTACCGGAGAAGGCGGCGCACCACGTGTGCGACGGAGGATGTCGGACATCACCTCGTGCGCGATCGGCCGGCAGCGGATCTCCGACGGGGCGAGCCGATCACCGAGCAGCAGCATCTCGCCGGCGTTCGCCACGTCACCTATCTGGGCGTACCCGCGGGCGATGTCGAGCAGGTGGTGGGCGCGGCGCTCGGGCAGCAGCGCGTTGAAGGAGGGCTCCGCGATGCGCAGCTGGTGCACCTCCACGGCCCGCCCCCCGTCGCCCAGCTCCACGGCGGCGGCGGCCCGGTGCAGCTCGACGTTGGTCGGACCGAACGACGTCCAGTAGTGGTTGTGGTCGCCGCCGAGCAGGGTGGCGGCCTCCTGCGCGCAGTTGATCAGGTCGTCGACGCTGGCCGAGTCGCCGATGCGGGACGCGGCCATCGCGCCCTGGAGCAGCAGCATCCCGTAGACGGAGAGGCGGGCCGGAGAGACCTCGTTGCTGCCACCCGGTGCCAGCCGGTTGGCGATCTGGACGTTCAGCTCCAGCGCGGGGCGAGCCCGGCCCATCGCGACCAGGGCGTTGCACACCCGGGTGGTGGCGATCCCGGCCAGCAGCGGGTCGTCGGCCCGCTGGGCCACCGCCATCGACCGGTCGGCGGCCAACCAGGCGAGCTCGCACTCGCCGAGCTTGCGCAGCACCGAGGAGGCGATCTGGTAGACCTGGCCGAGCAGGTGGGCCGCCTCGGCGGCCTGCTCACCGCCGTAGGCGGCGTCGGCCGCCTGGGCGTCGCGCAGCAGCTTCGGCAGCGCCCGGGTGAGCATCCCGTAGCGGCCGTACTGGTAGGTGAGCCAGGCGTGGTTGACGGCCTTGCGCATGTCGTCCATCGGCGGCGGGTACGGCGCCGCGTCGAAGTACGCGCTCATCGAGTCGTAGCGTTCCAGCGCCGCCCGGATCTCCTGCACCTCGACCTGGTCGATGCAGTTGAGGGCGTCGGCGCGCCGCTCCGGGTCCTTGCCCATCAGCAGCTGGACGTCCATCTGGAGGATGTCGGCGATCTCGTAGAGGACGGAGAACTTGTCCAACCGCCGGACGCCGCGCTCGACCTTGTCCACCCAGCTCTTGGACTTGCCCAGCCGGTCCGCGAAGACCTGCTGCGACATCTTGCGTCGCCCCCGCCAGTAGGCAACTCGCCGTCCTATGGGTAGCTCGTCCATCTCCCCATCCTCCCCTGCCACCGACGACCAATCGAGTCGGAGCGATGTCTGCGGGTACGGCGACTGCCGTTCACTTTCAGGTTTTCGCTGGTCGCACAGGATGTACGTCAGCCGTACAGCTAGTCCTCGTAGTTTTCGTGCAAGTTGCACGAGCCGTTCGTCAACCTCAACGATCGTGGGTTACGGCAGTGACGGTGCTCGACATGCGACCTGGCGAACGCCGGGCCCGACGAGAGGAGTTGGCACACATGTGGGGGAATGTCGTACCGCGCGTTGCCGAACTGTCGCCGCTGGAACGGGTCCGGCTGCGCCGGGTCGCCATCCGGTACGCCGTACACGGCTGGGAGGTCACCCCGGGTGCCTGCCTGGCCCGCAGCCGCTTCGTCTGCGGCCGGGCCGGCTGTCCCACAGTGGGCTGTCACCCCGCCCTGGAGAACTGGGAGCTGGCGGCCAGCGCCGACCCGGCCCGGGTGGCGACCTGGTGGCGGAGCCGACCGCACGGGGTGCTGCTGCCCACCGGCCGGGCCTTCGACGTGCTGGAGGTGCCCGCCCACCTCGGCCGGCACGTGCTCGACGCGGTCCAGATCCACCCGGCCGGCACCGGCGTACGCGGGCCGGTGCTGGTCACGCCCACCGGACGGTGGATGTTCCTGGTCCGCCCCGGCGATCCGCTCCGGCCGGAGTTGGAGCACTGCTTCCACGTGGTCCGGCACGGGCCGGGCTCGTGGATCCCCGCGCCGCCCACCCGGCTGCCGGAGGGCACGGTCCGCTGGGCGGTCGCCCCGGAGCAGGCGCGCTGGCAGCTCCCGGATTCGTACCTCGTGCAGAACACGTTGATCGGGGCGCTGCGCGCTGCCGGGGTGACGCTCGCCCCCGACCTGCTCCCCGGTCACCTGCCGCTGCCCCGACGAGGCATGTGAAACCGGCCCGGTCGACGATTCGATCCGGTGCCCGACAGCGTCGCCGGGACACCGGTCCTCGTTGACATGGCAAGAGCGCGAACGCGCGCCACGAACGGGGGAACGATGTCCAGCAACGACAGAGCGCCTCACCCCGGCGGCACCGAGCCGCCCCGGCGCAGCCACCCAGGGCGCCGCTGGGCCGGCACCCGACCGTCCGGCTCCCGCCCCGGCCGCCCACGCCCCACCGGCTCCCGCCCAGCCGGCACCCACCGCCCCCTCCGCTAGTCGGTCAGGGGGAGGTCGACGGAGTGGTGCTGGCGGGCGTTGTCGGTTATCGCCGCGTGGGTGTGGTCGTTCAGGCGGGCCAGCCAAGTGAGACCGGGGGTGCCCATGGCGAGGGCGGCGGTGGCGTACGCGTCGGCCACCCCGAGGTCGGTGCCGACCACCGTCACCGAGCGCAGCCCACTGGCCGGTGCGCCCCGGCGCGGGTCCAGCACGTGCCGGCCCCGCTCGTACACGCCGGACGTGGCCACCGCCAGGTCGGTCCCGCTGAGCACCAGGCAGGCCGCCATCGCGTCCCACGGGTGCCGGATGCCGATGCGCCAGGGCTCCCCGGACGGCGACAGGCCCCGCACCCGTACGTCACCGCCGGCGTTCACGCAGTGGTTGACGGCACCGGCGGCGACGAGGCGGTCCGAGGCGACCTGAGCCGCCCAGCCCTTGACGAAGCCGGACGGGTCGAGCCGACCGGTGGCGTACGCGTCGAAGAACCCGTCGGTGGCGCCCCACAGGTCGGCGCAGGTCTCCAGCACGTACCGCAGGTCCGCGGACGCCTCGGAGAGCAGCACCTCACCCCGGTCGAAGCGGCACACCTCGCTGTTCGGCTGGTAGGTACTGAACCGGGCGTCCACCTCGCGCATCCAGGCGAAGACCTCATCGGCCAACTCGCGCAGCGTCGCCGGTGGCAGGTCGTCGGCGAGGTCCAGGGTGATGGCCGTACCCATGATCTGTTCGACCCGGCACAGCCCCGGTCGGGTCAGCGTGGCCCGCACGTCAGAATGCCTGCTCGATGGCCGACCGCAGCGACTGCTTGTAGGAGTTGCTGGTCTCGGTGGCCCCGGAGACGGTGTTGAGGTTCGCGTTCTGCTTCTGCACCACCTCGCCGCCGCCGCCGTCGTAACGGTTGCGGACGTCGCCGCTGTGGATGTCGGATTCACCCCCGCTGGGCAGCGACAGCGCGACGGCCTCGACGATCCGGCTACCCGAGACGACGATCTGCACCTGCACGTACCCGTACTCGTTCTCGAAGCCGTTGCCGGTGACCCGGCGGGTGGTCGACTGGGGTGCCTTGGTGGTGGTCCGGGGTGCGGCCTTCGTGGTGGTGCGGGTGCCGGACGGGCGGGCGGTGCTCTTGGTCGGTTTGGGCGACGTGGGCGCGTCGGCGGTCTTCGACGGCTTCGGTGCCACGCCCGACGGGTCGGCGCTCGGCTCGACATCCTGCGGGGTGGGGTTGACCGGCTGGGCGGTCGGTAGGTTCTGGGCGACCTGGGTGGTGCCCGGCGAGCCCTTGAACACCACCAGCGCGGTGGTGCTGGCGGCCAGGCCGGTGATCGCGAGGAGCGCGCGACGCATGGGGATGCCCTTCCTACAGCTCGAACGTGGCCAGGTGGATCTGCCGCCGGGGCACGCCGGCCCGCCGCAGCGCACGCACCGACTGTTCCACCAAACCGGGCGGCCCGCACAGGTAGACGTCGCGTCGGGCGACGTCGGGCACCAGTTGCCGTAGCCCGTCGGGGCTCATCAGCTGGCGGGGGCCGGGGTCGTCGCGGGAGCCGATGACGTACCAGACGGAGGTGTCGCGCTCCTGGGCCAGCCAGTCCAACTCGCGGCTGAGCAGCACGTCAGCCGGCGTGCGGGCCCGGTAGATCAGCGCGGCGCCCGGCGGCAACTCCTCCAGCATCGCCCGGATCGGCGTGATGCCGCTGCCGCCGGCGATCAGCAGCGCCCGCTCGCGGAGCCGGTGCGCGGCGGTGAAGGTGCCCGACGGGCCTTCCGCCCAGACCCGGGTGCCCGGTTCCAGGTCGCGCAGGTCGGCGGTGTGGGTGCCGACCACCTTGACGGTGACCCGCAGCCAGCGGCCATTGGCGGCGGCGGAGACGGAGAACGGGTGCGACTGCCACCAGCAGCCCCGGGTGAGGAACCGCCAGCGGAAGTGTTGGCCGCCGAGCATCGCCAGCCGGCCGAGCCGCTCCCCGGTGAGGTAGATGGAGATGGTGTCGGTGCTCTCGGCGACCACGTCGGCGACCCGCAGCTTGTAGCGCAGGTTGAACGCCAGCGGCGCGATCACGCGGCCCCAGAGCAGGGCGGCGATCACCAGCAGGTAGAGCGCGATCCAGCCGGTGCGCACCGGGCCGGGCTTGTACAGCTGCGCGCCGTGGGTGAACTGGTGGCCGAAGCCGAGCAGCAGGATCAGGTAGCTGGACAGGTGCAGCAGGTGCCACAGCTCGTAGGGCAGTGCCCGCCGGATCGCCCGGACGCTGCTGAACCCGACAAGCATCATGATGCCGGTGGCGACGAACGCCGAGACCATGTCCTCATAGTCGCCGAGCAACGTGCCGACCTCGGCGAGGATCGACTGGTTACGCAGGTCGGCGTAGCCGACCAGGATCAGCGACATGTGCGCCAGCACGGTGACCAGCAGGGTGGCGCCGACGTCCCGGTGCCAGCGGGCCATGTGCTCGCCGCCGATCCACCGTTCCAGCATCGGCAGTCGACTCATCATCAGCACCTGCACCAGCAGCAGGTAGCCGGCGATCAGGCCGGTGATCCGGCCGGCCGCGGTGACGGTGGCCGCGGTGCTCCGCAACGATCCGGCGGGGGTGCCCAACCACCACGGCAGCACGCTGGCGAGCAGGCCGACCAGGAGCAGCACGCCCAGCAGCCGTCGGCCGCCGGGTCCGCGCCGGGCCGGGATCTGCGGGGGTACGGGCGCAGCCGACCGGCCGCCGTGCCGGGACGAGGTCCCGGTACGACGGCCGGCGGCGTGGGTGTGCGAATGCGTCACGCGTACAGCTTCATCGGGGCGTACTTCTGGCGGGGGAAGACCTTGTCGACCTCCGCGTTGGTGAGCCCGAACCGGCCCTGCGCCACCGCGCCGTAAACGTTGAACATGTTGTTGTACTCCGGCACGTCACCGGAATCCAGCTTGTCCAGGCCGTTCCAGGTGCCGAGCAGCGAACCGGCCAGCTTCTTGCCGGAGAGCAGGGTGACCACGCCGCCGTGCCCGTGGTCGGTGCCGTTGTTGTTGGAGCCGACCCGACGGCCGAACTCGCTGGACACCATGATCGTCACGTCGGCGGCCTTCGGGCCGAGGTCGGTGAAGAAGGCGGCCATGGCGCTGGCCAGCTCGTTCAGCCGGCGGTGCAGCTGGCCGCCCTCGCGGGTGCCCTGGTTCTCGTGGGTGTCGTAGCCACCCATGCCGACGGTGGCGACCCGCACGTTGGCGCCGCCCTTGATCAGCTGGGCGAGTTGCTGGAACGCGTTGCCGACGCCCTCGTACTTGACGCCCTCGGCGGGCTGGTACGGCTTGGCGGCGAGCTTCTGGGCGGTGGCCAGCGCGCCCATGCCCTCCTGCACGGCCTCCTCGACCGGGTGGTTGATCCCGGTGAAGAGCCCCTTGATGGCCTTCTCGGTGGCGGCCCGGAACCGCTCGTCACCGTTGAGCCGCAGGGAGCCGACGTTGTTCAGCGACAGCGCGCCGTTGTTGCCGACCAGCGAGCGGGGCAGGGTGCTGCCGATGCCGACGCTGCGGAACGCGGTGCCCTTGCCCAGGTTGTCGACCAGACCGTCGAGCCAACCCCGGCCGCCGGTCTCGTTGGGCAGCCCACCCAGGTTGCAGGCGTCGGCGGCCTGGAAGTGGCTGCGGGACAGCCGCTCGTCGGAGACCGCCGGGATGAAGCCCAGCTGACCGGCCGTGAGCCACTTCTCCAGCGGCTTGAACGCGCTGGTCAGCTTGAAGCCGCGGCCCAGGGCCAGCGAGTCGTTGCCGAGCAGCAGGTCGGGCCGGGCCTTGTTGAGCACCGCGTCGTTGTCCGGCGCGATCAGGCTCAGGCCGTCCAGCCCGCCGTAGAGGAAGACGTGGATCAGGGTGCCGGTCTTGGTCGCCGCGAACGACGCCGAGGTGGTGACGAACTGGGCGGTGGCCAGCGCGGTGGCGGTGGCGGCGGCACCGGCGACGAAGGTCCGCCGGGTCACGCCGCGACCGTCCTGCTGGGCCTCTTCCAGGTTCTCCAGGGTGCGGTACCTGTCGAACTCGGCGGCGTTCTCGGCGGCGACGATGTCCGCCTCGGCGCGCAGCAACGCCTCGGCCGGGTTGTCGGCCAGCCGTCGCACGTCGGGGCATTCGGGGTGCAGGGGGAAAGAGTTGTACACAGTCTTCTCCATCGGGTGCCTCACCGGAGGTGGTGCTGGGGGGAAGCGAGGATCGCCCGCGCGACGGCGGTGATGGCCCCGTTGAACGTGGCGTCGACCTTGGTGGTCGTCGCCACACCGGCCACGCCGAGGATGAGGTTCTTCTCCCGCGTGCTCAGCTTCTGGCCCACCAGCCGCAGGGAGAGCGCGTCCACGTACGCCCCGGCCGTCGCCGGCGGCTTGGCGACCAGCTTCTCCGGCGCCGTGTACGTGAAGGTGGTCCGGTAGCCGGCGAGGATCTCGCCCGCCTCGTTCCAGCCGTTGACCATGGTGCCGGCCGAGGTCCAGGCGACGTAGACGTCCGGGTAGCCGTCCGGGGTCGGATGACCCATCGGGGACTGGCCCAGCTCGCGCATCTTGTCGTGGATCTGGCGCAGCCCCCGGGCGTACGCGGTGCGCTTGCTGTCGCCGTTGTTGTGCTTCGGCGACGCCTCCGGCGAGACACCCAGGGTGCGGTACGTGGCGACCAGGTACTCCATCGGCCGGCGCACCTTCTGGCCCACACCGGCCCAGAACTCCGAGGAGCAGAACAGCGTCATCAGGACCGGCTTGATCATGCCCTTGTTGGTCGTGTACGTCTTGGCCAGCCGGTCCACCAGGGACTTCGGCGGGGTGTCCGAGACGAACCGGGTGGCCAGGCTCTGCGCCACGTACTTCGCGGTCGACGGGTGCGTCGCGATGTAGGTGATGTACGCGTCGATCGCCGCTTCGGCCTTCTTCGGGTCGGCCGAGTTGTTCGCGTGGGTGAAGCCGAGGATCTTCACCTTGCCGACGTAGTGCTGCTCGGGGCGGAAGACGTACTTGCCCTTGTCGTCGACACCGCGGCCGGTCTGCAGCATGGCGGCCTGCCGGACGTCCGGCTCCTTGTAGCCGCCGTCGACGCCGACCGAGTAGAGCTCGAGGTTCTCCCGGGCGAGGTTCTCGTTGATCGCGTCCTTGCGGGAGTCCTTCTGGTTCAGGTAGATCAGCAGCGCCGGGTGCTTGTTCGCGGCGACCAGCATCTCCGGGTAGCTACCCAGCGCGTGCTTGCGCACGACGTCCTGGTCGAACGAGTTGCGGTACACCTCGCCGCCGTCGAAGTCCGCCGCGACGTGCAGGAAGTCGTTCCAGAAGTCGACCATCACCTCGAACAGCTGGCGCTTGGACCAGATCTGCCGGGCGATGGTGGCGTCGACCATCTCCCGCTCCGGCTGGGCGTCCCGCTCGTTGAGCTTGTCCCGCTGGTCGCGCAGCTGCTGCACGGAGAGCTTCTGGGTCGGCAGCTCGGCCAGCTTCAGCTCACCCTTGCTCGGCTCCAGCTTGTCCGGGTCCAGCTGGGCGCGGATCCAGGCGTCCATGCCCTCGCGCTTGATGTCGGCGACCACCGCGGGCGTCGCGCCGAAGGTGGCGCGCCGGGCCAGGTGCAGGATCGGGTCCTTGGCCAGCACCGTCTTCACGGTCACCTTGGTCGCCGCCGCGGCAGCGGCTGGGCCGGAGAAGGTCCGCCCACCGGCCGGCGCGTTCTTCTTCAGCGCCTCACCGGCCCGGGAGCCCATGTAGCTCTCGTTCTGCTCGGTGTAGGTACGCACGGTGCTGGGCTGCTGGCCGCTGGGACGCGCCGCGGTGCCGTCGGTCACCGTGCTGCCGGTCGCGTCGCCGGCCGCCGCCTCGTCGCCGAAGAGGCCACGGATCTGCGGGGTCATGGCGAGCGCCGCGCCACCGGCGACGACAGCGGCGGTGCCGCCGAGGGCCACCATCGCCTTACGTCGGCCGACCTTGCGACCCGGCTCGTTGTCATCGTCGAGGGTGGGCAGTCCGGTGCCGGCCGGTCGTGCCGGGGCCGGGCGGCCAAGGCCCTCCGGGCCGACCCACTGCGGACCGCGCGGGGCCGGCGCGGGCTGCCCGGCGTACTGCTCACGCGGGTCGGCCTGCGCGGCGTAGCCGCCCTGGTAGGGGTGGGGCGAGTCGTAGCCGTAGGGCGCGGGCGTGTGGGGGTCGCCGTAGCCGTCAGCGCTGGGGTGCTGATGTCCGTCCCAACCGCGGTCGTCCCGCGGTCGACGTGGTGGCACATTCTGGTCGGCCATGTACCAATCCCGATTTCTGATGAGCGCCGAAAGCTGCTACCGGGCAGGTGCGGCAGGTGCGGCGACTGTTGCCTGAGGGGGTTGCTACGGCAAGGTAACCAAGGCCCCAGGGCCCTTCAAGGTGGCCGGAACCCACTCGTGAGGGCACTTAAGACAGCGCTCAGTGCGACCTCGGCGGCGGGCGGCGGGACGGGCCCGCCCGCAGACCTTCCCAGCAGGGCGTACGCGCGGCAGCCGAGCACGGATCGGACCTCGCGGCCGTACGCGGCAGTTTCGACGTCGTTCAACACCAAAGGCAAACTTAAGGTTCAGGTAAGCCGGACATGAAGCGCGCTCGCTCGGAGGAAAAGTAGCAACAGCGGGCGAGCGTGAGCCGCCACCGCAGCGGGTATGCCGCCGAACCGCTGAACGCGTGAGGGGAAGGCAGCGCCATGCTCAGCAAAGAGGATCAGCGCAGATTCGACCAGATCACCCGTCAGCTCCGGGAAAGTGACCCAGCTTTTTTCAACCGGCTGGACCACCGGGCCCGGGCCCGCAGGGGCCGCTACCTGATGTTGTTGACCATCGTGCTGTGGGCGTCGCTGCCGGCGATAGCCGTGTTCGCCGGTCGACTCACCGGCGCGATCTGCGCGGTGGTGCTGGTGGCCAACGCCGCGATCATGTGGCGGTTCCGCCGCCGCTGGACGTGACTGTTCAACCGCTCAACAGGACGGCTCAACCGGTGGACGTGACAGCTCACCGGTCGGCCGGACCGAACGCCCGGTACGCGCGGCGCAACCGTTCGAGCAGTCCCGGCCCACCAATGGCCGGGGCGGGCGCTCCGAGCTGGCGAAGCAGCAGGTCGGTGCCGGTCACCAGTCGGGGCGGCCGATCCGGCAGCGGCACCGGCGCCGACCAGAACCGGTCCGCCGTCTCCGCCAGCGGCGTCGCCGACAGCCCGGCGAGCGCGCGGGCGGCACCGACCGGTGCCACCGCGTCCACCGTCGACACGTCACCGTCCGGTCCGGACGGTGAGTCGACCGGTGGGGGCGGTGGGGTGGCACCGGTTGTCGCGGCCCGCCGGGCGCGGAGTTCGTCGAGCAACTCCGCCCGGGACCGACCGCGCCAGTGCAGCAGCTCGAACGGGTCCGCGTCGAACGCCTCGGCCAGCAGGTAGAACGTCGCCGCGAGGTGCTTGCACGGCACCGCGAAGTCGGGGCAGTTGCAGCGCTGGGTCAACTCGTCCACGGCGGCCGGGAAGAGCGGCGCGCCGGCGGCGGCGAACAGCTCCTCCAACTCGTCGGGGAGGTCCCCGGCGAGCAGCCGGGCGCTGAAGAACGCCTGCCCGGCCAGCTCGTCCTCGATTCGGGACCAGAGCGCCGCCGGGAACGGCTTCAGCGCGATCGACACCTGGTACGGCTGCGGCCGGGAACCCTGCACCACCGCGTCGACCCGCCCGGGAGTGATGTCGAGCGTGAGCACCTGACCGGCCCGCGCGTACGACCGGCCCCGGGTCAGCCGGGTGCCGAGCGCGAACGACTCCAGCACCTCCAGGAAACGCCGCGACCACCAGGACCGGCCGATCGCCCCCCGGGCGCTGCGCGCCCGCAGACCCCCGTCGACCCGACGCGGGCGCCCGTAGTCGGCAAAACGGTCGGTGCTCACACCGACGCTCCGCTGCGCTCCGCGCCGACTTGAGGCCCAAGGCTGCTGTGCCTGATGGTTCGCTCGCTCCGCTCGCTCACTCGACCACCGCGCCGGCTTCCAGGGCGAACAGATCCCTCAACTGGCCGGTGGACAACTCGGTGATCCACTGCTCGCCGGTGCCGACCACTCGCTCGGCGAGGCTGCGCTTGTCGGCGATCAGCGCGGCCACCTTCTCCTCGACCGTGCCGGCGCAGACGAACTTGCGGACCTGCACCCGTCGGCTCTGCCCGATCCGGAACGCCCGGTCGGTGGCCTGGTCCTCGACCGCCGGGTTCCACCACCGGTCCACATGCACCACGTGGTTCGCGGCGGTCAGGGTCAGCCCGGTGCCGCCGGCCTTGAGGGACAGGACGAACAGCGGCGGACCCTCCGCCGACTGGAAGCGCTGCACCAGGGCGTCCCGCTCGGCCTTGCCGAGGCCACCGTGCAGGAACAGCACCTCCCGGCCGAACCGCGCCGACAGGTGACCCCGCAACATCGCACCGAACTCGGCGTACTGGGTGAAGAGCAGCGCCCGCTCCCCCGCCGCCAGCACCTCCTCCAGGATCTCGGTGAGCCGGGCCAGCTTGCCGGAGCGGCCCTCCAGCGGCGAGCCGTCGCGCAGCAGCTGGGCGGGGTGGTTGCAGACCTGCTTGAGGCGGGTCATGGTGGCCAGGACCAGGCCACGCCGCTCGATGCCGTCGCTGGTCTCGATCCGGGCGAGCATGTCGTCGACCACCACCCGGTACAGCGCGGCCTGCTCGGCGGTGAGGTTGCAGAGCACCTCCATCTCCAGCTTCTCCGGCAGGTCCGAGATGATCGACGAGTCGGTCTTGAGCCGGCGCAACACGAACGGGCCGGTGATCCGGCGGAGCCGCTCGGCGGCCTCGGCGTCGCCGTGCCGCTCGATTGGCTCGGCGAACCGTTTGCGGAACGTCGCGGCCGGCCCGAGCAGACCCGGGTTGGCGAACTGCATGATCGACCACAGGTCGGCGAGGCGGTTCTCCACCGGCGTACCGGTCACCGCCACCCGCTGCCGGGCGGGCAGCGCGCGAACCGCCTCGGCCTGCCGGGTCGACGCGTTCTTGATCGCCTGCGCCTCGTCCACCACCACCCGGTGCCAGTCGATGCCGGCCAGGTCGGCGGCGTCGCGGGCGGCCACCGAGTAGGTGGTGAGGACCAGGTCCGCGCCGTGCGCGGCCGCGGTGAACTCCGCCCCCCGCGCCCGCTCGGCACCATGGTGTACGTGTACCCGCAGCTCCGGGGTGAACCGGGCAGCCTCCCGCTGCCAGTTGCCGACCAGCGACATCGGACAGACCAGCAGGGTCGGCCCGGCCTCCGGTGGGTCCCCGGCGAGCAGCGCGAGCAGTTGCACCGTCTTGCCCAGCCCCATGTCGTCGGCGAGCACACCGCCCAGACCGAGTGAGCGCAGGAAGGCCAGCCAGGCCAACCCCCGCTGCTGGTACGGCCGCAGCGTCCCCTGGAAGCCCGGTGGCGGGTCCAGCGGGGTGAGCCGCCGCTCGACCGCTCCCGCGAGCAGGTCGCCCAGCGCCCCGTCGGCGGTCACCTCCAGCACCGGCAACTCGCCGGTGGCCTCGCCGTCGGCCAGCCCGAGGCGGAGCAGGTCGGCGACGGTCAGCTCGCCCGCGGAGCGGAGCAGGCGCAGACCGGCGGCGAGCCGCCCCGGGTCCAGCTCCACCCACCGGCCGCGGAGCCGTACCAGCGGGGTCTTCGTCTCGGCCAGCGCCGCCAACTCCTCGGCGGAGAGCGGCTGGTCACCGAGCGCGATCTCCCAGCGGTAGTCGACCAGGGCGTCCAGACCGACACCGGCGTCGGCGCCGCCCACAGTGCCCGGCGCGGTGCGGCTGCGCGCTCGCAACCGGGCACCCAGTCGCGCCGACGGACGCTGCCACCAGGACGGCAGCAGCACCCCGAAACCGGCCGCGTGCAGCACCGGGGCACCCGCGCTGAGGAACCGGTGCGCCCCCTCGACGTCGAGTTCCATCGACTCCGGGGCGGCGGTACGCAGCGCGGCGTCCAGGTCCGGCCAGAGCCGGCTGGCCCGGCCCAGCTCGGCGAGGAGCGTCTCCTGCGGGCTGGTCGTCCGGCCAACGAGGCCGCCGAGGGTCTGCGGCGCTCGCCAGATCTCCCCGGCGTCGACGTGCAGGCCGGGCTCGTCCGCGGCCTGCAACCCGAACTCCAACCGCCAGCGCCCGGCACCGATCGACGCGGCCGACACCGACGCGCTGTCGACAGGCACCGGCACTGGCGCACCGTCGGCGGACGCCGGCACCGGCGCACCGTCGGCGGACGCCGGCACCGGCACACTGTCGGCGGACACCGCCCGGGTGGCCAGGATCGGTTCGGTGACCTCGTCGGGGGCCGGCTCCACCAGGCGGAAACTGGCCCGCACCGGGCCACCGGCGGCGTCGCGCTGCCAGGCGTCCAGTTCGGCGGAGAGGGTGGCCAGCCCGGCCGGGTCGATGGTGAAGTCCCGCTGCGGGCCGGCGAGCGCGGCCAGCCAGGCCGGTGCCGGACCACCCGGGCGCAGCCCTCGGGCCAGCGTGGTGGCCGCCAGCGCAGCCCGCGCGGCGGCGTCGGTCAACGCATCCAGCGCATCAGCGACCAGCGCGGCAGCGGTCAGCTCAGGTCCGCCCGAACCGACGGTCGCCGGGGCGGAGGTGGCGGCGCTCCCGGTGGGCCCCTGAGCAGCCGCGGCGGTGGGCGGCGGCAGCGCGGCGGTGGCGGACGGCTGGACGGCGGCTCGGGCCGCCGGCGGAAGGGCCAGCGCCAACGAGCGCGCCCAAGCGGCGTCGGTGCCGGTCAGCAGCGGACGCCAGACCGCCTGCGCGGGCCCCTGCGCGGGCCCCTGCCCGGCACCGCCCGACGCCGTCGTCGTCGTACCAGCGCCGCGCATCCAGTCACCCGCCGTCGCGCCAGTGTCGGACGTCTGGTCGGCCGTCGTCGCGCGCACGCCGGGGAGGACGCGGCCACGGGTCACCAGGTCGGCGGCGAAGTCGGCCAGCTCGGCGAGGTGCCGCAGGGTGGCCCCGGCCACCGCCGGGATGTCGTCCAGGGCTTGCAGCAGCGAAAGGGTGTCGTCCGGGGCGTACACCAGGGTGGGGACCCGCCACCCGGCAAGGGTGAGCCGGCCGCGGGCCGCAGGTGCGACGGTGGTCCGGATCAGCTCGGGTGAGTCGGTCGGCGCGCCCGCCAGGGTGGGCAGGGTGAGTAGTGCGGTGTCCGGCCGGCTCGGCTCGGCGGCATCGGCGAGGACGGCGGCCAGGTCGGTGTGGCCGGCGGCGAAGGGGTGTGGGCGTTCCCGGGCCGCCCGGCCCGAACGCGGAGCGGGAATCGGTGCGGCGCTGTCCTCGGCCCAGACGGCGAGGCCGCCGGTCGAGCTGCCGCCGGGCAACCACAGCCCGTGGATGACCAGCACCTGCTCCCCCTAGTCGCCGCCCGCCCCCAGAATAGGCGGCCCGCCTGACCAGGCGTCCGCACCCACCGGCCCACCCGCGCCGATCTTGCAGTTCGTGTCGACGTTCTGCGAACGGTGCACCTTTTGTCGCCACAGAAAGTGCAAGATCGCGGGACGCTGGAGGTGGGAGCGGCAACGGGCTAGCGTCAGCGTCGTGGTCGATCTGCTGGTTCTTGGCGGGCTTGGCGTGGACGTACGGGTTCGGGTGCCCGCGCTGCCGCTACCGGCTGCCGATTCCCACACCGTCGAGCCGATCGAGCTGCGGATCGGCAACACCGGTGCCGGGGTGGCATTGGCTGCCCGGGCGCTCGGCCTGCGGGTACTGGTGGTCGACACCCTCGGTGCCGATCCGGCCGGTGAGCTGGTCCGGGCGGCGTTGACCCGGGCCGAGGTGCCGGCGTTGCTGGCCGAGCACCGGGGCGGCACCCGCCGGTCGGTGAACCTGGTGGACCCGCGCGGGCGGCGCACGTCGCTGTACGACCCGCGCCCATGGCAGGGTGGTCCACCGTTTCCCGCCAGCGAATTGGCCGCACTGGTCCGCGACGCCCGGCACGTCCACCTCTCGATCATGGATTGGGCGGTGCCGTTGCTGCCCGCCGTGCGGGCTGCCGTTCCGGCGGGCGTGGCACTCTCCACCGACCTGCACGACTGGGACGGCGAGAACACCTACCATCAGCCGTTCGCTGAGGTCGCCGACCTGGTTCTGCTGAGCGCGGTGCGGTTGGGCGACCGGGCCGCGTCGCTCGCCGGCACGCTGGCGCCCCGGACGGTGGTGGTGACCCGCGGCGCGGACGGCGCCGAGTTGTACCCGGGTGACGGCACGGCGGTGCCCGTGCCGCCCACCGTCCCGGACAAGCCGGTGGTGGACAGCAACGGGGCAGGCGACGCCTTCGCGGCCGGCCTGATCGCCGCTCGGCTTCGCGGCGAGCCACTGGCGCGTGCCGCCCGGTACGCGGGGCGGGTTGCCGCTGCGGCCTGTACGCATGACGGGATGGAGTACCCGCCGGGCCTGTTGCCCACCGGTTGACGGTCGACGGCGTGCGCCGACCGAGGCTCAGAGCGCGCCGGCCTCGCCGTCGGTCAGCTCGCGCAGGATGTCGGCGTGGCCCGCGTGCCGGGCCGTCTCCTCGATCATGTGCACCAGAATCCAACGCACCGACACCTCACCGAGCTGCGGGTGCGGCACCACGTGGTCGAGGTCGACGCTCGCGGCGACCGCCCGGGAGCGGGCGCAGGCCCGCTCGTACGCCTCGGTGATCCCGACGATGGTTTCCTGGTCGCCGAGCGTGAAGCTGGCGACCGCGTCCTCCTCGGAGGTCAGGTAGACGTCGCCGGGCTCGGGGGCCAACAGGGTCGGGAACCAGTTCCGCTCGACCAGGGTCAGGTGCTTGACCAGCCCGGCGAGCGTGGTCGCCGACGGCACCAGCCGGCGGCGGGCGTCGGCGTCGGAGAGACCGCGCAGTTTGCGCAGCAGCACGGCCCGGTGGAAGTCGAGGAACGAGGTCAGGACGGCGCGTTCGTCGCCGGTGCGGGCGAGCACCGGACCGAGCGTGGGATCGATCGTCTGCTCCATCCGCCGACCCTAGCCACGGGCCGGGTGCCCCGCTGCCCCGCTATCCGCTGCGGGCGGGCGCTGCGCCGGGCAGGATGGGCGCATGGCTTCATCCGTGCAGATCCTTCTCGTCGGCGGCACGGCGGACGGGCAGACCATCACCGTCGAACTGGACAGCAACGGCCGTCCGCCGCTGACCCACCATCACCTCGGCTCCGGTGGGCTGGCCAACGCGCAGATCTACGAGTTGGAGACCGCCCGCGAGGAGGCCCGCGAGTGGCGCTACCGGTGGACCGGCCCGGCGGTGTGACCGCCGCTCAGACCCGGGTCAGGGCCTGGCTGCGCAGGCTCTCCAGCACGCCACGGGTGACCTCCGAGGTGCCCCGCGCCTGATCGCACACCTCCGCCACCCGTCGTGCGGTGGCCTCGGCCCGTTGCTCCCGCTCGTCCCAGAGTCGGTCGACCTCGGCCAGCAGCGGCCCCTCGACCTCCCGCTCCACGCCGCGTAGCGCCGGCACGCCGAGGCGTTGGGCCAGGTCGAAGACCTTGCCGGCGTACGGCAGGGGCAGGAACGGCGTACCGACCATCGCCGCGAAGATCAGGAAGTGCAGGCGCATGCCGACGGCCAGGTCGAAGTGGCGCATCAGCCCCAGCACCTGCTGCGGAGTGTAGGTGCCGTGCAGGATTCGACCCCGCTCGGCGGCGACCATGTGCGACAGCACCCCGTGGGCGTGCCGGATGTCGTCGCGCTCCATCGGCACGAACAGCACGTACGCGTCGATCCGGTGCACCAGGAAGTCACCGATCTGGGCCAGCAGCCGGTGGTAGCCATCCACGTCGAGGCGTTCGGCGGCCCGGCCCGGCTCCCGCACGCTTATCCCGACCAACCGCTTACCGACCGGCACACCCTCCTCGGCCAGCAGGTGGGCCGGGAACTCCTCCGGTTGCAGGAGGAACGCCGGGTCCGCCGTGACCGTGATCGGGTTGAGCAGACCGGCTTCCTCCAGCACCATCCGGGACTCCTGGTCCCGGACGGTCACCTGGGTCGCGCTGGAGAGCGTTTCCCGGACCATGCCGGTGTCCACCCCGTCGCTGAGCGGCCCGACCCCCACCGCGTACGTGATCAGCGGCAGGCCCCGTTCCTGGGCCACCCGGACCACCCGCAGGTAACGGCGGGCCTCCCGGTCGTACAGGATGCCGCCGCCGCCCAGGATGAGCAGGTCGAGTTGGGCCAGGACCAGGGCCGAGTCGGTCCGGCTCACGCCCTCCCAGGGCACCGCTTCGACGTCCGGGTGTGCGGCCCGGGTGTGCTCCGGGTTCCTGGAGAAGACGATGATCCGGGCGTTCGGTTCCTGCGTACGCAGATCGGTGAGCAGGCCGGTGAGGATCGCCTCGTCGCCGAGGTTTCGCCCACCGTACGAGCCGAGCACACCGATGGTCAGTCCGGCGCCATGCGTCATCCGTCGCTCCTCCCCAGGTGCGGTCCGCGCCGGTTTCCCGCTGGGCAGGTGAACAGTCCTGCCGAAGGGACCCGTCCCCGGCCGCCGCCGGCTCAGCTCGCCGAGGTGAGACGCTTCGCCATCTGCTGCGAGGTGACCTCGAAGCCCAGACTGCGGTAGAGGCCGATCGCCACGGCGTTCGTACCGAAGACGTTCAGACCCAGCACGGGCACGCCGAGCTGGGCGAGTTCGGCCTCGATGAGCTGGATCATCCGCCGCGCGTACCCGCGTCCCCGGTGCTCCTCCTGCACCTCGATGTTGTGGATCCAGGCCTGGTCCGGGGCGGCGGCCGTCGGCAGGGTCACCCAGATCCAGCCGACCTCGGTGTCGCCGACCCGGCCCAACCGCAGCAGCGCCCCCTCGGTGGCCGCACCCGCCGGCAGCGACTCCCGGATCTGGTTGACCGACCGCTCAAGGGCCGCCTCCGGGGTCATCCCCCGGTGCGCCACCAGGTCCTCGGCGTACCCCTGCTCCAGTGATCCGAGCAGGCGGGCCAGGTCCTGTTCCGTCATCGGCGTCAACGTCAACTCCACCGCGTCTCCCCCTTCGTCGTCGCGAGCGGGTAGTGCAACAGAACCGGCCCGGACACGCCAACGGTTTCCCCGTCCGGGGCGGACGGCACGGCCGGGGGTGCGCGGGCCGGCGACGATGGCCATGTGCGGATCGCCCACGTCAGCGACAGCCACCTCACCAACCCGGAGGGGGTGGCCACCTCGGTCGGCACCACAGTGGCGCTGCTGCGCGCCGCCGGGCACCGGGTCGTGTTGTACTGCCCCGGCCCACTGTTCCGGTGTCGCCGCCGACCGGGCGAGGTGCCCTCGCTGTCGGTGCCGACCCGGCCGTACCGGTTGGCGCTGCCCCGGCCGCCCAGCGCACCGGTCGACGTGGTGCACGTGCACACCACCGGCCCGCTCGGCGTCGCCGGCCTGCGCTGGGCCGCCACCCGGGGCGTACCGACCGTGCTGACCTGGCACACCGACCTCGTCGCGTACGCCGCGCACTACCCGGAGATCCCGATCGGGGCCGCGTACGCCGGCCTGCGGCTGGGCCTGCGCTGGCGGGCCCGGGATCTGTGGGCGCTCGCCCACCCCGGACCGGGTCGCCAGGCCCGGCTGGTGGAGCTCGGGCGAACTCTCCTTGCTCGCACCACTGTCCTCATCGCCCCGTCGGCGAAGACCGCGGCGATGATGGCGACGATGGCGGGGCGTACCCCGATCGTGGTCCTGCCGACCCCGGCCGCCGCGCCACGTGCCGACGCCGACGACCGGCGGCGGCTACGGGCCCGGCTGGGCATCCCGGCGGACGCGCCGGTGCTGCTCGCGGTGGGCCGGGCCACGCCGGAGAAGAACCCGGAGCTGCTGCTGGCCGCGTTCGCCCAGGTGCGCCGCGAGTTGCCGGCCGCCCGGCTGGTGCTGCTCGGGGCCCGGCGGCACCGGCTCGCGGTCCGCCGAATCGCCCGCCGGTACGGCGTCACCGGCGCGCTGCACCTGCTCCGTCCGGTGCCACGGCAGCGGGTCGGCGCCCACTACCGGACGGCGGATGTGCTCGCGTTCACCTCCACCACCGACACGCAGGGCCTGGTGCTCGCCGAGGCCGAGGCGTACGGACTACCGGTGGCCATGGTGGACACTCTGCTCGCCGAGCGGCCCGGCACCGGCACCACCCGGCCGGTCGCCGAGCCCAGCCCGGCGGCGTTCGGGGCGTTGCTCACCCGGCTGCTGACTGAGCGGGAATTGCGCGCTGCCGTGATCCGGGACGGCCGGGCGGCGGCGACGTCCTGGTCCGCCGGGCGCTACCTGGCCGAGCTGGTCAAGCTGTACGCCTCGCTGCCGCCCGTCAGCCCAGCGGGAGTTGCCATTCCCAAGGCGCGGCGAGGTGACGCGGGGACCAGGTCGGAGCGACCAGGCGACCCGGCGCCGGGAACCGGGCGCGGCTGCTCGTCGTGGCGACCATCGATGCGGCGGTGGTAGCGTCCGCCGGTGGCCGACCGGCTCCTGCGGGTGAGCACCGCGGTGGTGCTCGCCGTCGGGCTGGCCCTCGCCGGAATCGCCGCCCGCGAGGAGCCCGTCGAGCTGCTGTTCTACTTCACAGTGCAGGTCGACCTGGCCTATCTGGTGGTGTTGCTGGCCGGCTGCGGTGACCGGGTGCGCACCGCGCTCACCGTCTACCTCGTCGGCACCGCAGTGGTCTTCGTCCTCGTGCTGGCCAACCCGTGGAGCGGCTACGCCATGGTGGCGACCCCCGAGGCTCGAGGGCTGATCTCCGACGCCGGCAACCTGCTGCTGCACGCCGTGGTGCCGCCGCTGGCCGCCGCGCAGTGGCTCCACCGCCGACCTCGGGCCGCGCTGCGTCCGGCGTACGCGGTCAGCCTGCTCGGCTACCCGCTGCTGTGGCTGACGGTGATCCTGATCCGGGGCGCCGTCGGCGGGGCCGAGGACCGCTACCTCTACCCGTTCCTCGACGTACCCCGCCTCGGGTATCCCACCGTCGCCCTCAACGCCCTGCTCTTCGGCGGAACCCTGCTGCTGATCGCCCTGACCGCCGTCCGCCTGAGTAGACGGCGCACTGGTTGACCCTGCGGGGTCAGGGCGCCGTCTGCGCCGCCTCCAGGCCGCGTGCCAGCTGCGCCAGGTCGTTCAGACGCAGGTCGCCGTCGAGCCCCTTCAGGGCGGCGGTCATCGCCCCGGCCGCCCGCCCGGCCCGCAGACCGACCTCGGCGTCCTCGACGACCAGGCACCGCGCCACGGGTACGCCCAGCAGCGCCGCGCCCCGCAGATAGCCCTCCGGGTCCGGCTTGCCGACGCTGACGTCCTCCACCGTGACGAGCACCGGCGCCTTGATGCCGGCGGCGCCGAGCCGGGCCTCGGCAAGCCGCGCGTCGGCGCTGGTCACCACCGCCCAGGGCAACGCCATCCGGGCCAGCGCGTTCAGCAGCTCGTGCGCCCCCGGGGTGGCCGTCACGTCGGACAGGTCGTCGTACTGCAACGCCAACTGTCGGGCCGCGGCAGCGGCGACCGCGGCCTCATCGAGCGCGGGCAGCAACCGACGGATGGTCCGGTCGGCCGGGCTGCCGTGCGCGATCGCCAACGCCGCCGCCGGGTCGACGGCATACTCGGCGGCCCACCGCTCCCAGGCCCGCTCGACGGCGGCGTCGGAGTCGACCAGGGTGCCATCCATGTCGAACAGCACCGCGCCAATGCCTGCCAGTTCCACTACACACGCTCCCCGAATCGCTCGCCCCGCGAGGGTAAGGCGCGATGGTCCGCCCACCCCCGGGATGCCCGCAACTTCGCTGGCGGGTATCGGACCTGGCGGTCGGAGCGAGGCGTCCGATGACCGCCAGACGGGAGGTCGGCGCGGCCAGATGATCGTTTGCATGACGACGACACTCAACGACAAGGTCGCCTTGGTGACCGGGGGCTCCCGGGGCATCGGGGCCGGCATCGCGCTGCGCCTGGCACAGGACGGGGCCGACGTGGCGCTGACCTACCGGCAGGACGCCGAGCGGGCCGCGATCGTGGTGAAGCAGATCGAGGCGCTGGGCCGCAGGGCGCTGGCGATCCAGGCGGACGGCGCCGACCCGGCCGCTGTGCGGGGCGCGGTCGACCGGGCGGCCGCCGAGCTGGGCCGGCTGGACATCCTGGTGAACAATGCCGCGGTGTTCCTGGTCGGCGCCCTGGACGAGCTCGGCTCGGCAGAGGTGGAGCAGACGATCGCGGTCAACATCCGGGCGCCGTACGTCGCCGCGCGGGCGGCCCTGCGGCACCTGGGCGACGGCGGACGGATCATCAGCATCGGCAGCAACGTCGGTGAGCGGGCGGTCTTTCCCGGGCTGACGCTCTACGCGATGAGCAAGACCGCTCTGGTCGGGCTGACCCGGGGCCTGGCCCGTGAACTGGGCCCACGGGCCATCACCGTCAACCTGGTCAACCCCGGGCCGACGGACACCGACGCCAACCCGGCGGACGGACCGAACGCGGCGGCGATCAGCGGATTCACCGCCGTCGGCCGGTACGCTCGCCCCGCCGAGATCGCGGCCACCGTCGCGCACCTGGCCAGCCCCGAGGCCGGCTTCGTGACCGGTGCGGTGGTCAACGTGGACGGCGGCTTCACCAGCTGAGGAGCCCGGGCGGCGTCGCCGCGCCATCCGGCGCCGCCCGGCCTCAACCATCTCCTGGGTGGGAGGCGTTTCTCCTGAACGAGGGGGTGGGCATGGTCGAGTCGTTCCACGAGTTCGTGGTGCACCGTTCGCCGGCGCTGTGCCGGACCGCGTACCTACTCACCGGTGATCACCAGCTCGCCGAGGACCTGGTGCAGACCGCCCTCGCCCGGACCTACCGGCACTGGCGGCGCGTGCGCGACGGCAACCCGGAGGCGTACGTGCGGCGGGTCATGTACCACCAGCAGATCTCCTGGTGGCGACGCCGTCGGCCGATCGAGCGGCTGGAGCCGACGCCCACCGAACGGGCCGACGTGGATCACAGCGAGGCCACCACGCTGCGGCTGACCCTGAACGCGGCGCTGCTCCAGCTCAGCCCCCGTCAGCGGGCGGTGATCGTGCTGCGCTACTACGAGGACCTGACCGAGGCCCAGGTCGCCGAGTTGCTGGGCTGCTCGATCGGCGCCGTGAAGCGACACGGCCACGACGGGCTGCGCCGGCTGCGAGCCGTCGCTCCGGAGCTGGTGCAGGACACCGCGGAGAGGAGCACCCGATGACCGTCCGACTCCGCGACGCGCTGCGGTCCACCGCCGAGGACGTGCCCACCTACCCGGTGTACGAGCGCGCTCTCGCCACCGCCCGTCGTTCCCGCCGCCGCCGGCTGGCCGCCGCTGCCGGCGCAGTGGTGCTGCTCGCGCTGGCCGGGGTGATGGTGCCGCTGACCCGTACCCCGGCCCTCGACCCCGCCGCCGCCGACGCCGCGCTGCCCGACCGGCTCGGCCTGCCGCCGATCGGCACGCTGCACGTCACCGACCGTCCCCGGCTCGGGTCCGCCTCGGTCATCTTCAGCGGCCCCGCACCACGCCTGCGCGGCTGGAACGACGCGAGCATCGTCGGGCTGGTCGGCGCGGACTCCGACCGCTATCGGATCATGCGCACGGGTGGGGAGGCGGCGGCCGGCGAGACGGTGCACCTCTCTCCGGACGGCCAGCACCTCGCCCGGCCCGACGGCGACGAGGACGAGCCCGGCGTCGACGTCGTCGACCTGGCCAGTGGCCGGACCCGGCACCTGAAGTCGAGCGTCACCAACACCGTGGCGAGCACACCGGTCGGCTGGTCCGCCGACGGCGCGTCACTTGTCGTCCGGGACGAGGTGCCGGTCGCCTTCGACGGAGCCACCTACACGTCGGTGCTGAGCATCGTCCCGCTGGACGGTGGGCGGTGGACCGCGTTGGCCTCCGGCGCGCAGGAGGCGCGCTTCGGATCGACCGTCGCCGCCACCCCGGGCCGACTCGCCTACCAGTACGGCCGCACGGTCGCGGTGGCCGACGTGCAGGGTCGGGAACTCTCCTCGTTCCTCCTGCCCGACGAATCCTGGCTGGCCGGCAGGGGTGCGTGGAGCCCCGACGGCGCCACGTTGACGCTGGCCACCCGACAGCCGGCCACCGGCCAGTGGACACTGCGCCGGGTCGACCCCCGTACCGGGCGCGACGGAGAACCACTACGCCTGCCCGCCGTGACGGGGATGGTCTCCATCCGGCTGCTCGGCTGGGCACCGGACGGTTCGGCGCTGGTGGCCGCCTACCAGCAGGACCCTGACGCGCCCGAGCCTCCGCTGGAGGAGCAGACCGGGCCGCCCGCGACGGCCGAGCAGGTGAGCAGCGTACGGGTGCTGGCGCTCACTCCCGGTGCCACCGCCCCACGGACCGTGCTGACCGCGCCCGCCCAGGTGAACGCCGTCGACGTCGCCGATCAGGTGATCCGCGGCGGACGGGTCCGCGACGCACAGCCACCGGGCGGGGTGGGCGGGCGGTTCTGGCTCTGGACGGGACTGCTGACGGTGCTCGTCGCGGGGACTGTCCTCTACGGCACCCGCGGACGGACCCGGCGGTGGCTCGACGATCGGCAGGCGCGCCGGAGAGTGCCGACTCGTCAGCCGTCGTGACCCAACACCGCGCGCACCGCGTCGACGAACGAGAGGCGGCGCTTTGTCCGTACCTCGATCGCCGCGAGCCAGCGCTCCCGGTGCCGGTCGCGCAGCGGCGCGCTCCCGTCGCCCGGCTCGTCACCGAACCGGCGCTGGTCGGCGTACTCCGTGGTGAGGCTGGTCAACACGGCCCGGCCGGCCACCGCGACCTCCGCCGGGCCCTCCAGCAACACCAGGTTGTACGCCTCGTCCACTGCACGCATCGCCGCGTACGCCTCGTCGTAGCCGGGCACCGGCTCACCCCCGCCGGTGTCCAGCCACCGCCGGTCCAGCTGCCGGTACGCCTGGTCGCAGGCGCTCAGGAACCCGACGTACGCGTCCCGCCGCAGCTCATCCCGACGCGTTGCCCGGCGCTCGACACTTTCCTCTCGGGCGACGGTGAGTTGGTGGGCCAGTTGCCGACGGGTGCTGAGCGCGCCGACCAGCCCCGTCAGGGCGGCGGCGGCCAAGGTGGACAGAGAAGTGATCAGCGCGACGGCGACGGTGTCCTGCACCCGCCCATCATGGCGGTGCCCGAAGTTGGAGCCACCGCCGGTGGCGATTTGCGCCCCTGTCACGCGCTGGGTCGTCCGAGGCGCGTTCAGCGCGGCCATCCCAGAAAGCGCTGATGCAGCCGCTCGACGGCCCTTCCACCGATCGTATGTTTACCTGGACCGATCCAGGTGGCCGCCGGGCTGACTGGAGTTGCGGTACCGCTGGACGTCAGGGCAGTTCGTAGCCGGCTTCCTCGACTGCGGCACGTACCTCGGCGATGTCGAGAGGTCGATCGCTCGTCACCGTGGCGGTGTCGCGTTCGACGTCCACCGCCACGGCGGTGACACCGGGAATCCGTTCGATCTCCTCGGCGACGAAGCCTGCGCAGTGTCCGCAGGCCATACCGATCACCCGATAGCTGCTGAGGGTCATGCCGGCAACTGCCTTCGGTCGGGCGCCTCTGGTGGCGAGGGCTCCGAACTGACCTCGGCCGGGGCGACACCGTTGGCCTTCACCGGGACCGAGCGGGTGAGCATGTGCGCCCGGCGCATCCGCCCATCGACCGCGAACAGCCCAAAGAAGTGGACGTCCACACTGCCCTCGCGCTTGGAGGTCTGGAAATGCAGCGTGTAGCGGGCGGCGATCCGGTCCCCGTCTGCTATCGCCTCGTGCACCTCCCACCGGGCGCCGGTCTGGTGCTTCCGCGCCGGGCGGGTGTGTGCGATGAGCTTGGCGCGGTCCATCAGGTTGCCGTCGGCGACCTGCACAATGTCGGGCGTGTGGTACCGGTCGACGACCACCGCCGGATCCTCGTCGCCGTGAACCAGATCGCCCATGAAGGAGGTGAAGAAGTTGGCGATGAACTCCTTCGGGTCGATGCCGAAACCGCCCATGTCACCACCGTCAGCTCGTGATTCGGCGAATCTTTACGGCTTGTAAAATATCGACCTCCGAGAACTTTGGCAAGGTGTAAGAGATGAGTGGCTCAGTAGACCGCAACCGACGCGCCGACGCCCGCCGCAACAACAGCACGATCCTCGACGCGGCGGTCCGACTGCTCGACGCGCAGCCCGACGCGACCCTCGACGCCATCGCCGGCGCCGCCGGGGTGACCCGGCAGACCGTCTACGCCCACTTCCCGTCCCGCGAGCACCTGATGGCAGCCGTCGTCCGACGGATCACCGACGAGGCCGTCGCCGCAATGGACGCCGCCGAGCCGGACGACGGTTCCGCCACGGACGCGCTGATCCGCGTCCTCGAGGCCGGCGCCCAGACCGCCGGGCGCTACCCGGTCCTCATCCAGCAGATCGCGTCAATTCCGGTGAGCCCGCACGTCGACGAGGAACAGCACGCACCGGTCGCCGACCGAATCAGCCGAGTGATCCGGCGCGGTCAGACGACAGGCGAGTTCGACAATGGACTGCCGGCCGACTGGCTGACCGCGATCACCATCAAGATCGGCCATGCCGCCGGCGAGGAGGTCGACGCCGGCCGGATGTCCCGGGCCGAGGCCGCCGACGCGCTGCGCACCGTTCTGCTCAGGCTGCTGCGCCCCGGAGGCAAGCCAGGATGACAGCTCACGTCGGTGTTGGTGGGCGCGGCAGGTTTCGAACCTGCGACCCCCCGCTTGTAAGGCGGGTGCTCTCCCACTGAGCTACGCGCCCGGATCGCCCGTGTGGCGGGCCGGTGGCTGGCAAGCTTACCTGCCCGCCACCGACCCGGGCGCACGGCGTACCCCGGTCAGCTGGTCGCTTCGGCGATGGCCTTGCGCCAGCCCTGCTGGTCGCGGGCCTCGCCCGGGCCGTTCATCTCGGCGAAGCGGACCACGCCGGTCCTGTCGATGACGAAGGTGCCCCGGTTGGCGAAGCCGGCCACGTCGTTGAAGACCCCGTACGCCTGGGCGACGGCGCCGTGCGGCCAGAAGTCAGCGAGCATCGGGAACTGGTAGCCCTCACGGTCGGCCCAGATCTTGTGGCTGTAGGCCGAGTCGACGCTGACGGTCAGCACCTGGACGTCGTCGTTCACGTACTCGCCGAGGTTGTCGCGCACCTCGCCCAACTCGCCCTGGCAGGTGCCGGTGAAGGCGAGCGGGTAGAAGACCAGCAGCACGGCGCGCCTGCCCCGGAAATCCGAGAGGCGGACCTCCTGGTTGTTCTGGTCCTTGAGCACGAAGTCGGGTGCTTCGGCACCAACCTCGATGGGCATGCGAACTCTCCTCGCGTCGAGTCGGGTGACCGGCACCAGCCTGCTACCCGGCGGTGGGCGGACCGTCGGGCGAGCGGAGTGGCGCTGGCTACTTCTTGGCCTTGGCCCCTCGACGCAGCACCAGACGTGCGCCGCTCCAGTCCCGGCCGGCGTTGACGGTCGAGGTCTGCTGAAGGCCGGCGGTGGGCGCGGACTCCGCGACCTCGCTCGGCTCGACGTGCCCCTCACGCCCCGCCTTCGGGGTGAGGAGCCACACGACGCCGTTGTCGGCCAGCGGGCCGAGGGCATCGACGAGCAGCTCGAAAAGGTCACCGTCGCCGTCCCGGTACCAGACCAGCACCGCGTCGACCACCTCGTCGGTGTCCTCGTCGACCAGATCTCCACAGCGGTCGGTCAGGGCGTCTCGGAGATCCTGGTCGACGTCGTCGTCGTACCCCATCTCCATGACGACCATCCCCGGTTCGATTCCGAACCGGTCCGCCAGGCTGCGTACCCCGTCGGCGGCCTGACCAGCGGTCGCGCTCACTGTCGCGTGCCTCCTCATCTCGTCCCTGCTCGCGGCGTCGCTGCGACGCCGTCAGGCAAAGTCCACACAGTTGTTGGTCTGCGCGCAAGTGGCGCACCGGGTGGAACGGAATTTACCGTGCCAGCAGCGTACGGGCACCGTCGGTAATGGCTTCAGCGGAGACCAGTACGTGACGTGCTGCCGGACCTAATGGTACAAACGAGTCAACTCCCGCCACTCGACGTGCGGCACCGACATATCCGGCGTCGACCAGCGCGGCGATCACGCCCTCGCCGACCCCGCCGGAGCGGCGCGTCTCGTCCACCACCAGCACCCGGCCGGTCGCCGAGGACTCCCGGATGATGTCCGCCACCGGCAGCGGAGCCAGCCAGCGCAGATCCACCACGCGGGTGCCCACCCCCTCCTCGGCGAGGACGGCCGCGGCCCGCAGCGACATCCGTACCCCGTTACCGAAGGTGATGATGGTGAGGTCGTCCGCCGAGCCGACCCGGTAGACCCGGGCCCGCCCGATCGGCACGTGCCCGGCCACCCACCCGCCCGGCTCCGGATAGCCGGCCAACCACTCCCCGTCACCCTCCGCGTACAGATCGCGGGTGTGGTAGAGCGCGATCGGCTCCAGGAACACGCAGACGCTGCCGTCCACCGCCGCGCTCGCCAGACAGGTCCGCAGCATGGGCGCGGCGTCGTCCGGCCGCGCCGGCACCGCGACCACCAGACCGGGCACATCCCGGAGTACGGCCACCGAGTTGTCGTTGTGGAAGTGCCCGCCGAACCCCTCCTGGTACGCCAGGCCCGCCACCCGCACCACCATCGGGTTGCGGAACGCCCCCTGCGAGAAGAACCGCATGGTGGCCGCCTCACCGCGCAGCTGGTCCTCGGCGTTGTGCAGGTACGCCAGGTACTGGATCTCCGGCACCGGCAGCATCCCGGCCAGCCCGGCACCGAGGCCGAGCCCGAGCACCGACGTCTCGTCGAGCAGGGTGTCGAAGACCCGGGCCGCCCCGAACCGGTCGCGCAGCCCCTTCGTCACCCCGTACACGCCGCCCTTGGCGGCCACGTCCTCACCGAAGATCGCCATCTGCGGGTGGTCGAGCATCCCGTCGGCGAGTGCGGCGTTGATGCTCTGCGCCAGGGTCATCGGCCCGGCCAACTCCGGCGGCTTGCCGCCGAACGCCTCCGCCCGGGCGCCCGCGCCCGGCCCGCTCGCCCGCGCCGCAGCGTCGGCCACCGCCCGCGCCACCCGCACCGGACGGCGGGGCGCCAGCGCCGACACCACGTCGGCCGCGGAGGCCAGCTTCGGCTCGCCCAGCACCTCCTCGGCCAGCCGGCGTACCTGCCAGCCGGTCTCGTCGTACCGGGCCAGCAGTTCCTCGCCGGTCGCCACGCCGGCGTCGACAAGCAGCCGCGCGGTGGCGGCCACCGGGTCCCGGTCCAGGTCCTCGGCCAGCTCGGCCGGGCTCCGGTACGCCGACTCCGCGTCCGCCCCGGCGTGCCCCATCAGTCGTACGGTGCGCAGGTGCAGCACGGCCGGCCGCCGGTTGCGGCGGACCCAGGCCGCGGCCTCCGCCGCCACCTCGTACGTCCGCACTGGGTCGGCTCCGTCCGCGCTGAAGTAGCGGATGCCCGGCTTGGCCCGCAGGGTCGCCTCGACCCAGCCCTCCGGCGAGCGGACGCTGATGCCCAGCCCGTTGTCCTCGCAGACGAAGAGCACCGGAATCCGCAGCCCGGCGTGGTCGTACCACCCGGCGGTGTTGAAGGCGGCAGTGGCGCTGGCGTGGTTGACCGAGGCGTCGCCGAAGGAGCAGACCACTATCGCGTCCGGTGGCCAGGGGGCGTGCGTGGCGCCCGCGCCGCTGCCGACCCGCACCCCGGCCCCGGTACGCCGACCGGCGCTGTCCAGCCGGCGCAGCCGCTCCACGGCCAGTCCCATCCCGACCGCGCGGGGCAGGTGCGAGGCGATGGTGGAGGTGGTCGGCACGATGGCCAGGTCGGCCCGGCCGAACACCTTGTGCCGGCCCCCGGCGATCGGCTCAAGGCTGGACGCGACCATCCCGCGCAACACGTCCCGGGCCGCGTCGGCGTACGCCCCGAACCCGTTGGCGACCACGGTCGCCGAGGTCGGTTCGGTCCCGACCGGCTCCGATTCGGACAACCGCAAATCGGCGGTCGGCTCGGGGTCGCGGGTCGATGGGCCGTCGACGGTCGACTCACTGTCGGCGGACCGCGCCGGGTCGGAGGTCCGCGCCGGGTCGGCGGACGGCTCGGAGTCGGTGGCCAGCGTTGGGTCGGCGGCGGCCTGGGCGGCGCGGAGGCAGTAGAAGGCGCCCGAGCGGTAGTGCAGCAGCGCCGGATCGGTGGGACGCAGCGCGGCGGCGACCGCGGCGTTGCCCTCGTGCCCGGCCGAGCCGATGGTGTAGAAACCCTCCCCGAAGCTGCGCAACCAGCGGCCGGCCAGGTCGAGCTGCCGGCTGGTCACCTGCGCGTCGAACAGGTCCAGCACCTGCGCGCCGGTCAGCGGGGCGTCGTCGGTGACCGGGTCGGCGGGGTCACGCCGCCGCTCGGCGGCAGGCAGCGCCGCCAGCGTCTCCCGGAACCGGTCGTCGAGATCTTGCGGGGTGGTCACGTCGGACAGCATTACCGACGGAAGCCCTGCTCGCCCAGTGGGACACGGCCCGCAGTGGTGCCCTCACTCCGGCCCGAAGGACTCCGGACAGCCACCGTCGGACACCTTCCAGACCAGGTCACGAAGGGTGTTCAGCTCCTCGTCGCTCAGCCTGGACAGGAGTCGGGAGTCGGACATCACCTCGATCACCCGGGCCCGCATGGCACGGCCCTCCTCGGTCACCAGCAGCGTCTTCTGCCGCCGATCCGTCGGGTCGGTACGGCGCTCGACCAGCCCGGCCTGCTCCAGCTTGTCGACCAGCACCGTCACGTTCGACCGGTCGCAACCCAACTGACCGGCGAGATCCCGGGCCGGCAGCGGGTGGTCCGGATCCAACTCGCGCAGCGCCCGGGCTGCCGCCGGGGTGAGCCCCAACTCGGCGAACGCGGAGCCCTGCCGATGTCGCAGCGCGGCGGTGACATGCGCCATCCGCCGCACCACATCGACGGCGAGACCAGCGCGATCCACCCGTTCACCTGCCGCGGGACCCACCTCCTGCGTCACGGCCACATCGTACGCAGTGCGCCGGTCGTCCAGCTCAGCGATCAGGTTCGGGCACACCGGCCGGACGGGCATCGTCGGTCACGGTCCGGCCGGCCGGATCACCCGTCGGGCGGCGGATCGGTGGGCGGCGGTCAGAACGGATCGACAGCGGTCATCGGTGTTCGACTGCCGGCGACAAGCAGGGCCACTCGCTGTCACCTGTCGGCCACCAGGGCTCGCGAGGCTCCCGGAGTCACGAAGATCGGACTCTGGGGAGGATCCGTGTCACTGTCCCGACGTACCATCCTGCTGTCCGGCGCACTCGGCGCCGCGGGCGCGGCCACCGGGCTGCCGGCGGCGGCCGGCGCGGCGGCGGGCCGGCCGCTGGCCTATCCGTTCACCCTCGGTGTGGCCTCCGGCGATCCCGACCACGACGGGTTCGTGTTGTGGACCCGCCTGGCCCCGCAGCCACTGGCCGAGGACGGCCTCGGCGGCATGCCGGGCCGCGACGTGCCGGTGCACTGGGAGTTGGCCGCCGACGAGCGGTTCCGGCATGTGGTGCGCCGCGGGGTCGCGGTCGCCCGCACCCGCTCGGCGCACAGCGTGCACGTGGAGTTGGCCGGCCTGCTGCCGGGGCGCGAGTACTTCTACCGGTTCCGTGCCGAGCGCCACGTCTCGCCCACCGGACGCACCCGCACCGCCCCGGCACCATGGACCATGCCGGCCACCCTGGCGATGGGCTTCGCCTCCTGCTCCCAGTACGAGCACGGCTACTTCACCGCCTACCGGCGGCTGGCCGAGACCGAGCCGGAGCTGATCCTGCACCTGGGCGACTACCAGTACGAGTACGCCCCGGACACGTACAACGTCCCCGGTGGCAACCCGCGTGACCACGAGGGACCGGAGACCCGGACGCTGGCCAACTACCGGCAGCGGCACGCCCAGTACAAGACCGACGCCGACCTGCAGGCCGCGCACGCGGTGGCGCCGTGGGCGGTGGTGTTCGACGACCACGAGGTGGAGAACAACTGGGCCGACGAGGTGCCCGAGGCGCCGGACCCGGAGTTCCCCGCGCGGCGGGCGGCGGCGTTCCAGGCGTACTACGAGAACATGCCGCTGCGGCGCACCTCGATCCCCCGCGGCATCGACATGCAGCTCTACCGGCGGGTGCGCTGGGGGCGGCTGGCCACGTTCCACATGCTCGACACCCGGCAGTACCGCGACGACCAGGCCTGCGGCGACGGCTACCGGGACTGCGCGGCGGCATCCGACCCGGCCCGGTCGATCACCGGGGCGGAGCAGGAGGCGTGGCTCCTGGACGGCTTCCGTCGCTCGGACGCCCAGTGGGACATCCTGGGCCAGCAGGTCTTCTTCGCTCAACGGGACAACAACTCCGGCCCGCTCACCGTCACCAGCATGGACTCCTGGGACGGCTACGTCGCCTCCCGGGACCGCATCACCCGGGGTTGGTTGGCCGCCGGGGTACGCAACCCGGTGGTGCTGACCGGCGACGTGCACGCGCACTGGGCCAGCGATCTCAAGCTGGACTATGCCGACCCGACCTCGCGCACCGTCGGCACCGAACTGGTCTGCTCCTCGATCACCTCGACGGGTGACGGCGCGGACTCGGCGTCCGGCTCGCACCCGTGGTTCGCGTTCAACCCGCACCTCCGCTTCCAGAACAACCTGCGGGGGTACGTGCGCACCACGATCACCCCGGGACAGCTCACCGCCGACTTCGACGTGCTGCCGTACGTCAGTCGGCCGGGCGCGCCCGCGTACACCCGGGCCTCGTTCGTGATCGAGGACCGCGTGCCCGGCCTGCACCAGACGGCGGACAACCCGGTCCCGTCAGCGGTCCGCAGCGCCGCCCCGTCCGGGGACCCCGGCCAGCAGACCGTCGACCAGGAGACGGCCCGCCCGTAACCCGCCCGACGCGTCACGATCCGCGCACGGCGCCGCCTCACTCCCGTCGAGGCGGCAGTTCCGGGGACGCCGCGCGGATCGTGACGCGGGACGGCGGCGCGGCCGTCAGCCGGGGAGGAAGGAGAAGCGGACCTGGCGGGTCGGGTTGTCGCCGTTGGTGTCGACGAGGCAGATCGACTGCCAGGTGCCCAGCGCCAGCCGACCGCCGAGCACCGGCAGCGTGGCGTACGGCGGGATGAACGCCGGCAGCACGTGGTCGCGGCCGTGGCCGGGCGAGCCGTGTCGGTGCCGCCAGCGGTCCTCGGTGGGGAGCAGGTCGTCCAGCGCGGTGAGCAGGTCGTCGTCGGACCCCGACCCGGTCTCGATGATCGCCAGACCGGCGGTGGCGTGCGGCACGAAGACGTGCAGCAGGCCGTCGCCCTCGCCCGAGACGAACTGCTGGGCCTCCGCGGTGATGTCCCGGACTGTCGGCCGGGACCCGGTCTGGACGGTGATCACATCGCTGCGCATACGTCGCATTCTGCCGCAGGGTGCGGTCAGGAACTGCCGCCACCGCCGCCGGAGTCGCCGCCGCCGGACCAGCCGCCCCCGGAGTCACCGCCGGACCTGCCGCCGCCGGAGTCACCGCTGGACCAGCCCCAGCCGGACCAGCCTCCACCGGAGTCGCCGCCGCCGGCTGGTTCCGTACCGTCGGAATTGTCGTGGTCGCCGTCCCGCTGGCGGCCGACGTGCCCGCTCCCGGCGTCCCCGGCGGGCATCGGGTAGAAGCCGTACCCGCCGCCGTCCGGGTCCGGACGGCGACGACGACGTCCGGCCTGGCCGTTCAGACGGGCCGCGCGGACCGCGTCCCGCAGCAGGGCCGCGCCGAGCACGGCCACCAGTGCGCCGAGGGCCACCAGCCCCACCATCGGCAGGTTGCCGGCGGCGAGGGCGACCGCGCCGATGACCAGGCCAACCACCCCGACAACGATCATGCTCGCGGCGACCGCGACATGGCGTCCGTTCATGGTGCTGACGGTAGGAGTGGCGGTCAAACCACTCAGGTTCCAGCCGGTCGTCGCGCTAAGTTACCGGCGAGTACCTGTGTTCAGCATCGCGTCGGGGGGACCTAGACGTGACGACGGGTGCCACCAGGGGGCAGGATGGCGCTAGAGACCTATCCCACACACAACCGAGGGAACGCCTGTGGCTACGGAACGCAAGCGCCCGGTGATCAGCGACGGCCTACCGAGCCAGCTTCCGGACATCGACCCTGAAGAGACCAGCGAATGGGTCGAGTCGCTTGACGGTGTCATCGACGAACGCGGCGCCAAACGCGCCCGCTACGTCATGCTGCGCCTGCTGGAGCGGGCCCGTGAGCGCCAGGTCGGGGTTCCGCCCCTGACCACCACCGATTACATCAACACCATCCCGTCGGAGCGCGAGCCCTGGTTCCCGGGTGACGAGCACGTCGAGCGGAGGATCCGGGCGTACGTCCGGTGGAACGCCGCCATGCTGGTGCACCGGGCGCAGCGCCCGGAGATCGGCGTCGGCGGGCACATCTCCACCTTCGCCAGCTCGGCGTCGCTCTACGAGGTGGGCTTCAACCACTTCTTCCGGGGCAAGAACCACCCGGGCGGTGGCGACCAGATCTTCTACCAGGGCCACGCCTCCCCCGGCATGTACGCGCGGGCGTTCCTGGAGGGGCGGCTCAGCGAGCACCAGCTCGACGGGTTCCGCCAGGAGCTGTCGCACCCCGGTGGTGGGCTGCCCTCGTACCCGCACCCTCGGCTGATGCCGGACTTCTGGGAGTTCCCCACCGTCTCGATGGGCCTCGGCGGTCTGAACGCGATCTACCAGGCCCGGTTCAACCGGTACCTGCAGCACCGCGGCATCAAGGACACCTCCCAGCAGCACGTCTGGGCGTTCCTCGGCGACGGCGAGATGGACGAGCCGGAGACGCTCGGCGCCATCGGCGTCGCGGCCCGCGAGGAGCTGGACAACCTCACCTTCGTGATCAACTGCAACCTCCAGCGGCTGGACGGCCCGGTCCGGGGCAACGGCAAGGTCATGCAGGAGCTGGAGGCGTTCTTCCGGGGTGCCGGCTGGAACGTGATCAAGGTCGTCTGGGGTCGTGAGTGGGACCCGCTGCTCGCCGCGGACACCGACGGCGCGTTGGTCAACCTGATGAACACCACGACCGACGGCGACTACCAGACCTACAAGGCGGAGTCCGGCGCGTACGTGCGGGAGCACTTCTTCGGCCGTGACTCACGGACCCGCAAGATGGTCGAACCGCTCAGCGACGACGAGATCTGGAACCTCAAGCGGGGTGGGCACGACTACCGCAAGCTCTACGCGGCCTACAAGGCGGCCACCGAGCACACCGGTCAGCCCACAGTCATCCTGGCGAAGACGATCAAGGGCTGGACGCTCGGCTCGCACTTCGAGGGCCGCAACGCGACCCACCAGATGAAGAAGCTGACGCTGGAGGACTTGAAGACCTTCCGGGACCGGCTCTATCTGGACATCCCGGACTCGGCGCTGGAGGACAACCCCTACCTGCCGCCGTACTTCCACCCGGGTGAGAAGTCCGAGGAGCTGGCGTACCTCAAGGAGCGTCGCGAGCAGCTCGGCGGGTACCTGCCGTCCCGGCGGACCAGCACGAAGCGGCTGGCCATCCCCGGCCCGGAGCGGTTCGCCGACATCAAGCGCGGCTCGGGCAAGCAGAAGGTGGCCACCACGCAGGCCTTCGTCCGTCTGCTCAAGGACGTGATGAAGGACAAGGAGTTCGGCAAGCGTTGGGTGCCGATCATCCCGGACGAGGCCCGCACCTTCGGTCTCGACTCGATCTTCCCGACCGCGAAGATCTACTCGCCGCACGGCCAGCGCTACACCTCGGTCGACCGCGAGCTGTTCCTGTCGTACAAGGAGTCGACCTCCGGGCAGATCCTGCACGAGGGGATCAACGAGGCCGGTTCGGTGGCCTCGTTCACCGCGGCCGGTTCGGCGTACGCCACGCACGACGAGCCGATGATCCCGATGTACATCTTCTACTCGATGTTCGGGTTCCAGCGGACCGCCGACGGGCTGTGGGCCGCGGCCGACCAGATGGCCCGGGGCTTCCTGCTCGGCGCCACCGCCGGTCGGACCACGCTCAACGGTGAGGGCCTTCAGCACGAGGACGGGCACTCGCTGCTGATCGCCGCGACCAACCCGGCCGTGGTGGCGTACGACCCGGCGTTCGCGTACGAGATCGCGCACATCCTGGAGCAGGGTCTGCACCGGATGTACGGGGACGCGCAGGAGAACGTCTTCTACTACCTGACGGTCTACAACGAGCCGACCCTCCAGCCGGCCGAGCCGACCGACGTGGACGTGGAGGGCCTGCTCAAGGGCATCTACCGCTACTCGCCGGCACCGCAGGTCGACGGCCCGAAGGCCAACCTGCTCGCCTCGGGCACCGGGATGCAGTGGGCGCTCAAGGCCCAGCAGCTGCTCGCCCAGGACTGGGGGGTGGCCGCCAACGTCTGGTCGGTGACCTCCTGGACCGAGCTGCGCCGCGACGCGGTGGAGACCGAGGAGTACAACCTGCTCAACCCGGGCGCCGAGGCGAAGGTTCCGTACATCCAGCAGAAGCTGGCCGACGCGGACGGGCCGAAGATCGCGGTGAGCGACTTCATGCGTGCGGTACCGGATCTGATCGCCCGCTGGGTACCCGGCGACTACACGTCGCTCGGCACCGACGGTTTCGGCATGTCGGACACCCGGCACGCGCTGCGCCGACACTTCCACGTCGACGCGGAGTCGATCGTGGTGGCCACGCTGCGGCAGCTCGCCCGCAGCGGCGCGGTGGCGACCACGGTGCCGGCCGAGGCCGCGAAGAAGTACGCGATCGACGACGTCAACGCCGCCCCGGTCGGCGAGACCGGCGGCGACAGCTGACCACGCACCACTGAGGAGGGCCCGGCGCATCGCGCCGGGCCCTTTTCGGTGTACGGAGCGGCGGTGGTCCGGGGGCCCTGGCGGGGATCCGGACCACCGCCGTCGCGGGTGACGCCGGGAGGATGGGCGCTCGTCAGCCGACGGCGGCCAGGTCGGTGAGCCGGGCCAGCGAGTCCTCCAGGTCGGCGCCGACCCGACGCAGTCCGAGGCGCAGCAGGGCCGCCTTGACCGGGCCGGCCGGCCAGCGGACCACGATGAGGCGCACGATGGTCCCGCCCTCCTCCTCGTCTCCGGTGAGCTGGACGTAGATCTCGGTGCGCGCCTCCGCCCGAGCACCGGCGCCCTTGGCCCGTTCCCGCCAGCCGATCAGCGTCGGCTCCTGGTAGGCGATCACCTCGGCCTCATGCGCCGAGCCGCGCCCCGCCTGGACCAGTTGTCGCCGCCCGAAGCCCTCTCCCGAGAGCACTTCGGCCGCGCGAACCCCGGCCAGCCAGGCCGGCAACTGCTCGGCCCGCTGCACGACATCCCAGACCACTTCAATTGGCGCCGCCACGTGCGCACTGCGTTCCACGAGGATCATTTCCGTCTTTCCTCCGGTGAGGACATCCCACGATATCGGCACTCTATGCGCTAAATCGGACTTACCTGGACGGGTTCGGAAAAAGACACGCCGATCAACCATTGCGGAATGCGCCAGGCCGGCCTATGGCGCATTCATCGAGAGCGCCCTAAAGTCCCGAGCACGTTTCACGTTGACCGGGAGGGCGCATGTCGACCGCACCGATGCCCCAGTTCCCCACCGGCTTCCGCTGGGGCGTCTCCACATCGGCCCACCAGATCGAGGGCGCCACCACGGCCGACGGCCGAGCTCCGTCCATCTGGGACACCTTCGCGCGCTCCCCCGGGCGGATCAGCGACGGCAGCAGCGGCGAGGTGGCCTGCGACCACTACCACCGGCACACCGAGGACGTGACGCTGCTGGCCGGCCTGGGCGTCTCCGCCTACCGGTTCTCCATCGCCTGGCCCCGGGTCCAGCCCACCGGCGCCGGCCCGGCCAACCCGGCCGGCCTGGACTTCTACGACCGGCTGGTGGACGAGTTGCTGGCCGCCGGCGTCGACCCGGTGGCCACCCTCTACCACTGGGACCTGCCGCAACCGCTCGAGGACGCCGGCGGCTGGCTGCACCGCGACACCGCCGCCCGGTTCGCCGAGTACGCCGATCTGACCGCCGCCCGGCTCGGCGACCGGGTCCGGCTCTGGATCACCCTCAACGAGCCGTTCATCCACATGAGCCTCGGCTACGGCATGGGCGAGCACGCCCCCGGCCGGACGCTGCTCTTCGACGCCTTCCCGGTCGCCCACCACCAACTGCTCGGGCACGGGCTCGCGGTCGCCGCGCTGCGATCCCACACCACCAGCCCGGTGGCGATCGCCAACAACTACTCGCCGGTGCGGGTGCTCGGCGACCGTGATGCCGACCGTGACGCCGGTGCGGCATACGAGGTGCTGCACAACCGGCTCTTCACCGACCCGCTGCTCGGCCGCGGCTACCCGGAGCTGCCCGGCTTCGACCCGAGCGTCGTCCACCCCGGCGACCTGGACACGATCGCCGCGCCGATCGACGTGCTCGGGGTCAACTACTACAACCCCACCGGGGTACGGGCGGCCGAGGAGGGTTCGCCCCTGCCGTTCGACCTCGTGCCGCTGGACGGCTACCCGCGTACCGCCTTCGACTGGCCGGTGGCACCCGACGGGCTGCGCGAGCTGCTCGGCTGGCTGCGCGACACCTACGGCGACGCGCTGCCGCCGATCGAGATCACCGAGAGCGGCTGCGCGTACGACGACGCGCCCGACGCCGATGGCCAGGTGGCGGACCCGGAGCGGATCGCGTACCTCGACGGGCACCTACGGGCGGTCCGGGCCGCCATCGACGACGGGGTGGACGTCCGCGGGTACTTCGTCTGGTCGCTGCTGGACAACTGGGAGTGGGCCGAGGGGTTCACCAAGCGCTTCGGTCTGGTGCACGTCGACTACGCCACCCAGACCCGTACGCCGAAGTCGTCGTACACCTGGTTGCGCGACGTGATCGCGGCCAGCCGGCCCGGGTCGACGCGGTGACCACCCTCGATCCGACGCCAGCGTCGCTACCGGCGGCGCTCGCCGAGCCGACGGTGCCGGTGCGGCGCGGCTGGATCGGTCTGATCTTCGCGGCCAACCTCGGCGTGTGGATGGCGTTCTTCACGCCCATCCAGGTGCTGCTACCGCAGCAGATCGAGCAGATCGCGCCCGGCGACAAGGAGAACATGCTGGCCGTGGTCACCGGCCTCGGTGCGCTGGCCGCAGTGCTGGCCAACCCCCTGGCGGGCGCGTTCTCCGACCGGACCTGCCTGCGGATCGCCGGCCGCGAGTTCGGTCGTCGGCACGTCTGGACGGTGGGCGGGGCCGTGCTCGGCGCGGCGGCCCTGGTGCTGCTGGCCCAACAACGGACCATCCTCGGGGTCGCCCTCGGCTGGGTCGCCGCGCAGGTCTGCTTCAACGCGATGCTGGCCAGCCTCAGTGCCGCCATTCCGGACCGGGTGCCGGTGACGCAGCGCGGCGGGGTCTCGGGTTGGGTGGGCATCCCGCAGGCGCTCGGGCTGGTGCTCGGCGCGGTGCTGGTCACCGCCGTGGTCACCGGCAACGCCGCCGGCTACCTGGCCATCGCCGTAGCCATCCTGCTGCTGTCGCTGCCGTTCGCGCTGCTCACCCCCGACGAACCGCTGCCGCGTACCCATCGGCCCGTGGTGCGCACGCGGGCGCTGCTGGCCTCGATGTGGATCAGCCCGCGTCGGCACCCGGACTTCGCCTGGGCCTGGATCACCCGGTTCCTGGTCCAGCTCGGCAACGCCCTGGGCACTCTCTACCTGCTGTATTTCCTCACCGACGGGGTGCGCCACCCCGACCCCGAGGGCGGCCTGCTGGTGCTGATCCTGCTCTACACACTCGGGATGATGCTGACCGCAGTGGTCGCCGGCCGGCTGTCCGACCGTTCCGGCCGCCGCAAGATCTACGTGATCGTCTCCGGGCTGATCATGGCGGTGGCGGCGCTGCTGCTCGCGGTCGCGCCGGTCTGGCCGATGGCCGTCGTCGCGGCGCTGCTGCTCGGCGCCGGCTACGGCGTCTACCTCTCGGTGGACGCCGCGTTGATCACCCAGGTGCTGCCCCGGGCCACCGACCGGGCCAAGGACCTGGGCGTCATCAACATCGCCAACTCGGCGCCGCAGGTGCTCGGCCCGGCGCTCTCCGCCCCGCTCGTGGTGTACCTGGGCGGCTATCCCACGCTCTACGCGGTCACCGCCGTGGTCACCCTGCTCGGCAGCGCGCTGGTCGTCAAGATCCGCTCGGTCCCCTGAGCCAGGGGGCGGTGGCGGAAAGCAGTCGCGTACCGCCGTAGGCTGGGGCACGTGACAGTACGTGTGCGCTTCGCCCCTTCCCCGACCGGTATGTTCCACGTCGGCGGCGCCCGCTCGGCGCTGCAGAACTGGATCTACGCCAAGCAGCAGGGCGGCGTGTTCGTGCTGCGCATCGAGGACACCGACGCGGCGCGCAACAAGCCCGAGTGGACCGAGGGCATCCTCTCCGCGCTGGACTGGATCGGGATCTCCCGGGGCAGCTACGAGGGCCCGTACTTCCAGTCCGCGAACGCCGGGGAGCACCGGGCCGCCGCCGCGCGCCTGTACGAGTCGGGCCGCGCCTACTACTGCGACTGCACCCGCGAGGACGTGCAGGCCCGCACCGGGTCGCAGTACCAGGGCTACGACGGCTACCACCGCGACCGTGGCCTCGGCCCCGGCCCGGGGAACGCGCTGCGCTTCCGTACGCCCGACGAGGGCACGACGGTGGTGGTCGACCTGATCCGTGGTGAGCCCACCTTCGAGAACAAGCTCATCGAGGACTTCGTCATCGCCCGGGGCGACGGCTCGCCGGTCTTCCTGCTGGCCAACGTCGTCGATGACATGACGATGGGGATCACCCACGTGATCCGGGCCGAGGAGCACCTGCCCAACACCCCCAAGCAGCAGCTGCTCTGGGAAGCCCTCGGGGTCAAGCCGCCGATCTGGGCGCACGTGCCGGTGGTGGTCAACGAGAAGCGGCAGAAGCTCTCCAAGCGCCGGGACAAGGTCGCCCTGGAGGCGTACCGCGACGAGGGTTACCTCGCCGGCGCGATGCGCAACTACCTCATGCTGCTCGGCTGGGCACCCTCCGGCGACCGGGAGATCGTGCCCTGGTCGGTCATCGAGGACGAGTTCCGGCTGGACGAGGTCAACCTCTCCTCGGCGTTCTTCGACGAGAAGAAGCTGCGCGCGTTCAACGGCGAATACATCCGTGCGCTGCCGGTGGCCGAGTTCATCGACGCCTGCCAGCCGTGGCTGACCGGCACCGGGACCATCGCGCCGCCGCCGTGGCAGCCGGAGGAGTTCGACGCCGACGCGTTCGCCGCAGTGGCGCCGCTGGCCCAGACGCGGATCGCGGTCCTCAGCGAGATCGTGCCGAACGTCGACTTCCTCTTCCTGGCCTCGCCGCTGATCGACGAGGCCGCCTGGACCAAGACGATGAAGGACGGCTCCGCCGAGCTGCTGGACGACGCCGTCGCGGCGTTCGAGGCGCTGGAGTCGTGGGACACCGAATCGTTGAAGTCGACGCTGGAGGCGGTCGGCGCCGAGCGGGGCCTCAAGCTCGGCAAGACGCAGGCGCCGGTGCGGGTCGCTGTCACCGGCCGCACCGTGGGTCTGCCGCTGTTCGAGTCGCTGGAGGTGCTCGGTCGCGAGCGCACCCTGACCCGGATCCGCGCCGCCCGCCTGCGCCTGGTCTGACGAAGGACAACCGCGCCGATCTTGCAGTTTCGGTTGTCGACATGAGTGGGATGCCCCTTGTGTCGGGACAGCAAGTGCAAGATCGCGGAGCGGAGCGGAGCGCAGTGCGCTCCGCTCCGCTGATTACTGGGCTCCGCGCCTGCGGCGGAACACGAGGCCGGCCCCGAGTGCGGCGAGCAGCAGCAGGCCGCCGAGCGCCCAGATCCACCAGCGACCGCCGGAGTCGGACTGCTCCGACGCCGCCGGCACCGTGGAGGCCGTCGAGCTGCCGGGTGTCGCCGACGCGGGCCCGGCGGGGGGTACGCCGACGGCTGAGGGCGAACCGGTCGGGCTGGCGCTGGCGGCGGCCGACGGCGAGGCGGACGGGTCGGCGGCGGTGCCGGCGGTGAGGGTGAACCGCACCTCGCCCTTCACCGGATGCCCGTCGGACGACGTGAGCTGGTAGCCGACGATGTAGAGCCCGGCGGCGGCCGGCTTGAACGGCACCCGCACCCGACTGCCGTCGAAGGCGGGAGTCCCGCCAGCGACCACATTGTCCGGTCCGGTTATTGTGATCTTCGTCGTAGTCGGCGACGGCTTGGCGAGGAACCGCAGCTCGACCCGGGCGGGTGCCGACGCCACGCGGGCGCCGTCGCGCGGGTTGCTGCCGGTCAGCTCATTGTGGGCGGCGGCCGGTGTCGCCGGCACCAGAAACGACACACCGAGCGCCACGCCGAGCACCACTGGCATGACCCGCACCGTACGTGTAACCCTGCCCCCCATGAACCCCTCCGTAAGGGTACGATCCGCCCGCTGATCAAACGGCTCCTCATTAGTCGAGCAGAGATCGCAGATAGTTCCAATTACTGTTCCGAAAGCTGCAACTTATCGATGTTCTGCGGAGTCTGTAGGAGTGGACGCGACCATCTGGTCGATGCCGCACCGGCAGATCGGTCCGGACGTCACGACGAAGCCATCCATCGAACGGGGCGAGGAGGCGGGATGGTCCGACACATGAGGCGGTTGGCCGCCGTGTTGGCGGGCACGCTGGCGGTGGCACTGCTGTCGCTTGGCACCGCCGGCTCGGCCTCGGCGGCGCCGAAGCCGGCACCCGCCGGAGTGGACATCACCGGCACGGGGCTGTCCGCGCCGCTGCGGTTGCACGCGGACAAGGAGCCCGCCGTCGTGGGCGCGGTAATCGACCAGGTCAACTTCCTCGCTCGCACCGGCATGCCGACGGGTCCGAAGGCGGCCAACCTCGGTCCGAAATACACGGTCGTGGTGCTCGCCGGCGAGACGCCGAAACAGACTTACGACCTCTATCCCAAGGCGATCGGTGGCCCCCGCGTCTACCGGCCGGCGAAGCAGCCGGACGGCCGCAAGACCACCGCCGGCTGGTTCCTGGGTCGGCTCAGCATGTCCGAGACCCTGCGCACCGCCGGTGTGCCGCTGGAGCGGCAGTTCGACACGGTCAGTGGCGGCGCGGGCGGCGGCGAGCGAGTCCTCCCGGAGGACACGCTCGACCCGGCGAAGGACCTCGACGAGGCGCTCGGCGACCTGCAGCGCCTGCTGCTGCTCAACGTCGGCGTGATGCTGACCATCACGGTCGGCCTCGCCGGGATCGCCCTGCTGATCCGCCGCCGCACTCGCTGATCTGGCGCACTCGCTGACCCGACGCACTCGCTGATCAGCGGGTGCGTCGGCGGTGCTCAGCACCAGCGGCGCGGTGGGCGCTCCCGGCGGGTGGCCCGCGGCCGCGGTCGGACCGCGCCGTGCCGATGCGCCCCGGCCCAGCCGGGAAGTTCGCTCAGGCAACCAGCGGGAACGTCCAAGTCGGGCTCGGCGAGGCCGGCGGGCTCGGCAGAGCGCTGACGCGGCAGCACGGGTTCGTCATCGACGCGCCCGTGCAGTGGCTCCACCGGGTGCGATGGTGAGCCGCCGACCGGCCGGCGGTGCTTGCCGGCCGCCTGCGGGTCGTGGTGCCCCGGCCGGCAGGGCTCGCCCTGGGCGCAGCCGTTCTCGGCCTCCCCGTGCGCCATCCCCGGTCTCCTCACGCTCGCCTCACCCTCGGGTGCTCTCCCCGAGGTGCCCTGTCACCGTACTGGCCGGGACCGACGGGCCGCGCGCAGCGTACCCGGGGTCCGGAGCGGCCGGTTCTCGAAGACGCCGCTGAGCGCGGAAGCCGGTTACGCAGTTCACAGCTTCTTTTCGTGCCGTTCACCCGGCGCGTCACGGCCGAGGGCGCACCCACCGTCGGGAAGGGCCCGCGTACCCCTTTCGGCGCATGGCCGTGCGGTCGACGTCCTCCCCCGGTGGGAGTTCGGCGGGCGACGGCTGTGGTGGGATCGGGGCATGCGTGCGCCACCATGGCTCGACTCCGGCACTCTCGGCCGCGACCTCGTGCTGGCTGGCGCGTCGCTGGCCGGTGGCCTGGTGCTGTACGCCCTGGGTTGGCAACCGCAGGTCCGTCCGGACGTGGAGGTGCCATCGGCGTTGTTCCTGCCGCCGCTGGTGGCGGTCTGCGTCGCCGTCGGCCTACGGCGGGTCGCACCGCGCGCCAGCCTGGCCGTGGGGACCGCCGCTCTGGTGGTGGACGCGGTGCTGGGAAGTTCGCTGGGCACGGTCCTGATCTACACGCAGGTGCTCTACGACGCCTGCGTGTACGGCCCGCCCCGGCTGTGGCGGTGGCTGCTGCGGATCACCGTGGCGCTGAGCCTGCTCGGGGTGGTCGTCGGCGTGCTCGGGTACGCGGCGCTCGGGGTGCTGGTGGTGCTCGCCGGGCTGCTGCCGGTCCTGACCGGCATCAGTGTGCGGCAGTACCGCGATCAGGCCGCCGCCGAGCGGGCGCGGGCCGAGCAGACCGCCCGGCTGGTCGAGTTGGACCGTCGGCAGGCGGTCAGCGCCGAACGGGCCAGGATGGCCCGGGAACTGCACGACGTGGTCGCGAACCACCTCAGCGCGGTGGCCATCCACGCCACCGCCGTGCTCTCCGTGCCCGGGTTGGATCGCGGTCAGGTGGAGTCGGCGTTGCGGGTGATCCGGGAGAGCAGCGTGCAGGGTCTCGCCGAGATGCGTCAGATGATCGAGGTGCTGCGCGAGCCCGGGACCAGCGTCGATCCGGCCACGCCGGAGGTGGTCACCGCGCGGCTGGCCGAGGCGGACGGACTGGTCGAGCGGGTCCGGGCGGCCGGCCTCGCGGTGCGGGTCCGGACCGATGGCACACCGGGCGCGTTGCCGGTGGGGGTGGACCTCGCCGCGTACCGGATCGTGCAGGAGTCGCTGACGAACGCTCTCAAGCACGGTACGGGTGAGGCGGAGCTGACGATCGCGTACCGGCCGGCCGAGGTGGTGCTGACGGTGGAGAACCCGGTGCGCCGGGGCGGGTCCGGGCTGCCGGGCGCCGGGGCCGGGCTGATCGGCATGCGGGAGCGGGCCACGCTGCTGGCCGGCCGGTTCACCGCCGGGCCGCACGACGGTCGCTGGCAGGTGCGGGCGGCCCTGCCCACCGGGGAGGTCGGGTGACCGGGCCGGCGCGGCCACCGGACGACGCGGGCCCGGCGACGGTACGGGTGGTGCTCGCCGACGACCAGCCGGCGGTACGGGCCGGACTGGCCCTGATCCTGAACGGCTCACCGGGCGTCGAGGTGGTCGGCGAGGCGGCCGACGGCGACGCCGCCGTGCGCCTCTGCCGGGAGTTGCGCCCCGACGTGGCGGTGCTGGATGTGCGGATGCCGCACCGGGACGGGATCTCCGCGACCCGGGTGATCGTCAGCGACGGGCTCGCCGACGTGCTGGTGCTCACCACCTTCGACCTGGACGAGTACGTCTTCGGGGCGTTGCGGGCCGGCGCGGCCGGGTTCCTGCTCAAGGACACCGACGCCGACGGCCTGGTCAGCGCGGTGCGGACGGTGGCGCGGGGTGACGGGTTCATCGCGCCCACTGTGACCCGCCGGTTGATCACCGCATTCGCGGCCACCGCGCCGGGCGCGTCGGCGGACGCCCGGGCCGCGCTGGGCACCCTCACCCCGCGTGAGCGTGACGTGCTGGCCTGCCTCGGGTTGGGTCTGTCCAACCAGCAGATCGCCGACCGGCTGGTGCTGGCGGAGAGCACCACCAAGACCCATGTGAGCCGGATCCTGGCGAAGCTGGACCTACGCAGCCGGGTGCAGGCCGCGATCCTGGCCCAGGAGGTGGGCCTGCCCATTCCCCCGCAGCCGTGAGGCGGGCGCCGGGTGGACCGGTGCCGGCGTGGTTGGCCTGCTCACGACGTGTCAGGCTAGGGCGGTGAGCACGCCGGGCGGTGGAGAGCTGTCGGCCACGCTGCGCCGGATCGAACGATCGGCGGGGGCGTTGGCCACCTCCAGCGTGGCCCGGATGGACGAGACGCTGCCCTGGTTCCGGGCGCTGCCGGCCGACCAGCGTTCCTGGGTGATGCTGGTCGCCCAGGCGGGCGCGAGGTCGCTGGTGCAGTGGCTGCGCGAGGGCGGCGGCACGGCGGACAGCACCCAGGAGGTCTCGGACGAGGTCTTCGCCGCCGCCCCGCAGGCGCTGGCCCGGTCGATCACCCTCCAGCAGACCGTGGCGTTGATCAAGGTGACGATCGACGTGGTCGAGGAGCAGGTGTCGCACCTGGCCGCCGAGGGCGAGGAGCAGCAGCTGCGCGAGGCGGTGCTGCGCTTCTCCCGGGAGATCGCGTTCTCCGCCGCCCGGGTGTACGCGCGGGCCGCCGAGTCGCGCGGCGCCTGGGACGCCCGGTTGCAGGCGCTGCTGGTCGACGCGCTGTTGCGCGGTGACTCGCCGGACGTCCTGGCCAGTCGGGCCGCCGCGCTCGGCTGGGCGGACGCGCCGCCGGTGGCGGTGGCGGTCGGTCGGTCGCCCGGCGGCGAGGTCTCCGCGGTGCTGCACGTGGTCTACCGGCAGGCCCGCCGGATCGGCGTGGAGGTGATCGGCGGCGTCCACGGCGACCGGCTGGTGATCGTGCTGGGCGGCGCACCGGATCCGCTGACCGCCACGGCGAAGCTGCTGAGCGCATTCGGGGACGGCCCGGTGGTGGTGGGTCCCGCCGTACCGAGTCTGGACGAGGCGACCGAGTCGGCGCGGGCGGCGCTGTCCGGCTTTCGGGCCGCGCCGGCCTGGCCCAGCGCGCCCCGGCCGGTGCCGGCCGCGGACCTGCTGCCGGAGCGGGCCCTCGCCGGCGACGCGGAGGCCCGTCGGCGGCTACGTCACGATGTGTACGCGACACTGGTGCGCGCCGGCGGGGAACTGCTGGCGACCCTGGACGCCTTCCTGGCCGCCGGTGGCACGCTGGAGAGCGCGGCTCGGGCCCTGTTCGTGCACCCGAACACTGTGCGTTACCGGTTGCGCCGGATCGCCGAGGTGACCGGGTTCTCGCCGCTGTCGCCGCGCGACGCGTTCGCCCTTCAGGTCGCGCTGACCGTGGGTCGGTTGGATCCGGTCGCCCCGCTCGCCTCGCCGGTCCCGACTCAGACAATGACCCCGGCAAACCGGAAATCCTCCCAAACTGAGGATGATCCCCGCCGATCTTTGTAGGAAACCTCCAAAGGTCCTAGTACGGTTTGGTCGAAGGCGGCACAGCGTTACCCGCCTTTATCCGGGAGAGTCATAGGCGTGCTCGCCGTACTTAGTCCCGGCCAGGGTTCTCAGAAACCCGGCTTCCTGACCCCCTGGCTCGACCTGACCGGCACCGAGGCGCGACTGCGCGAGTGGTCGGCGTTGGCCGGGGTCGACCTGCTGCACCTGGGCACCGCCGCCGACGCCGACGAGATCAAGGACACCGCCCGCACCCAGCCGCTGCTGGTCGCCGCGGCGTTGCTCGCGGCCGAGCACCTGCCGCTGGACGGCGTCGGGCTGACCGCCGGCCACAGCGTCGGCGAGTTGGGTGCCGCCGCCCTGGCCGGTGTGCTGTCGGCCGACGCCGCGATCACCCTGGCCGGCGTCCGCGGCCGGGAGATGGCCGCCGCGTGCGCGCTGGAGCCGACCGGAATGGCCGCGGTGCTCGGTGGTGACCCCGACGAGGTGATCGCCGCGATCGAGGCGAACGGGCTGTACCCGGCCAACCGCAACGGCGCCGGGCAGATCGTCGCCGCCGGCGCCCTGGACGGGCTCGACAAGCTCGCCGCCGCGCCGCCCGCCCGGACCCGGATCATCCGACTCCAGGTGGCCGGCGCGTTCCACACCCCGTACATGGCTCCGGCCGAGACCGCGCTCGCCGCGGAGGCCGCCGGGATCACCCCCGCCGACCCGGCCCGGACCCTGCTGTCGAACCTCGACGGCACGGCGGTCGACAACGGCGCGGCCATGGTGCAACGCCTCGTCCGTCAGGTCACCGCGCCGGTGCGCTGGGACCTGTGCATGCGTACGCTGGCCGACCTCGGGGTCACCGGCGTGATCGAACTACCCCCGGCCGGCACCCTCGCCGGCCTGGTCAAGCGGGAACTCAAGGGCGACGGCGCCCCGGAGATCGTCACCCTCAACACCCCGGACGACCTGCCGGCCGCACGGGACCTGATCGCCCGTATCGGAGGTCGTTCATGACTGGCAGTCGCATCGTATCGATGGGGCACTACCAGCCCTCCCGGGTGGTGACCAACGACGACATCGCCCAGCTCGTCGACACCAACGACGAGTGGATTCGCGACCGGGTCGGCATCGTCAGCCGGCGGATCGCCGACAGTGAGACGGTCGCCGACATGGCCGCCGCGGCCGCCGGCAAGGCGCTGGCCAACTCGGGCCTGACCGCCGCCGACATCGACCTGGTCGTGGTCGCCACCTGTTCCTCCATCGACCGTAGCCCCAACGTGGCCTGCCGGGTCGCCGCCAAGCTGGGCATCACCGCCCCTGGCGCGTTCGACCTCAACACCGCCTGCTCGGGCTTCGCGTACGCGCTGGGCACCGTCGACCACGCCATCCGGGCCGGGGCGTCGCGCAACGCGATCGTCATCGGCGCGGAGAAGCTGTCCGACTTCACCGACTGGACCGACCGCTCCACCTGCATCATCTTCGCGGACGGGGCCGGTGCCGCAGTGGTCTCCGCCACCGCCGACGACGAGCCGGCCGGAATCGGCCCGGTCGTCTGGGGTTCGGTGCCGGACAAGAGCGACGCGGTCCGCATCGAGGGTTGGCGCCCGTACATCCAGCAGGAGGGGCAGGCGGTGTTCCGCTGGGCCACCACCGCGATCGCGCCACTCGCGCTGCAGGCCTGCGAGCGGGCCGGGGTCGACCCGTCGGAGCTGGCCGCGTTCGTGCCGCACCAGGCCAACGCCCGGATCATCGACGGCATCGCCAAGCGGCTCAACATCCCCGACGCGATCATCGCGAAGGACATCGTCGAGTCCGGCAACACCTCCGCGGCGAGCGTGCCGCTGGCCCTGTCCAAGCTGGTCGAGCGCCGGGAGGTGCCCTCGGGCGCGCCGGTGCTGCTGTTCGGCTTCGGCGGTGGCCTGACCTACGCCGGTCAGGTCGTCCGCTGCCCCTGATGACCCCCTCGGGCGCGTACGCGTCCAGGAGTGGCGGTCGGCGACGCCGACCGCCGGAGAACCCCGATGAAAGGAACCAACCGCAATGACCCGTGACGAGATCACCACCGGCCTCGCCGAGATCCTCGAAGAGGTTGCCGGGGTGAACCCGGACGACGTGGCCGAGGGGAAGTCCTTCACCGACGACCTCGATGTCGACTCGCTCTCCATGGTTGAGGTCGTTGTCGCGGCCGAGGAGAAGTTCGGCGTCAAGATCCCGGACAACGAGGTGCAGAACCTCAAGACCGTCGGCGACGCTGTCAGCTACATCGCGGCGCAGTCCTGATCATGAGTCGTCCTGACGTCGTCGTCACCGGGCTCGGCGCGACGACCCCGCTTGGCGGGGACGTCGCGTCGACCTGGGACGCAATGCTCGCCGGCCGCTCCGGGGTGAGTGCCCTCACCCAGGAGTGGGCCGAGCAACTGCCGGTCCGGATCGCCGCCCAGTTGGCCGTGGAGCCGTCCGAGGTGCTGGACCGGGTCCGCCTGCGCCGCCTGGACCGTTCCGAGGCGATCGCGATCATCGCGGCGCAGCAGGCCTGGGCGGACGCCGGCCTCGCCGGCTCCGACCTCGACGGGGAGCGGCTGGCCGTCAGCGTCGGCTCCGGCATCGGCGGTGCCACCACCCTGCTCGCCCAGGACGACATCCTGGAGGCGTCCGGGCCGCGGCGGGTCTCCCCGCACACCATCCCGATGCTGATGCCGAACGGTCCGGCCGCCTGGGTCGGGCTGGAGCTGGGCGCCAAGGCCGGCGTGCACTCGGTGGCCAGCGCCTGCGCCACCGGCGCCGAGGCGATCGCCCTCGGCTTGGACATCATCCGCTCCGGCCGGGCCGACGTGGTGGTGGCCGGCGGCACCGAGGCGGTCATCCACCCGCTGCCGATCGCCGGCTTCAGCTCGATGCGGGCCATGTCGACCCGCAACGACGACCCGGAACGGGCCTCCCGCCCGTGGGACCGGGGCCGGGACGGCTTCGTCCTCGGCGAGGGCGCCGGCATCGTGGTGCTGGAGCGGGCCGAGCACGCCGCAGCCCGGGGCGCCCGGGTGTACGCGCGCCTCGCCGGCGCCGGCATCACCTCCGACGCGTACGACATCGTGCAGCCGCACGCCGAGGGCGAGGGCGCCATCCGGGCCATCGCCAAGGCGATCGCCGACGCGGACGTGGCGAAGCGGGACATCGTGCACGTCAACGCGCACGCCACCTCGACCCCGGTCGGGGACATGCTGGAGATCGGCGGGCTGCACAAGGCGCTCGGCGACCACCCGGTGCTGTCCGCGACGAAGTCGATGACCGGTCACCTGCTCGGTGCGGCCGGTGCGCTGGAGTCGATCGCCACCATCCTGGCGATCCGCGACAGTGTCGTCCCTCCGACGATCAACCTCGACGACCCGGAGCCAGGCCTCACCCTGGATGTCGCCGCGCACAAGGCCCGCCACATGGAGATCCCGGCCGCGTTGAACAACGCGTTCGGCTTCGGCGGCCACAACGTGGCGCTCGTCTTCGCTCGTCCCTGAGATCCTCCGCAAGGGCCCCTCCTCTCGTCGAGGAGGGGCCCTTGCGTCGTTCAGCCTCGGTTGCGGGGGTGCTGTTTCGCGGTGCGCTCGTTGCCGTGGCGATAGTTGCCGGTCCAGCGGGCCATCACCAACTGCGGGTCGTCGTCGACCTCGGCCAGGAACTCCGCGGCCCGAGCGCCGCGCAGAGTGCCGGCGACCCGGCCGTGGTGGGTGATCACCACCGTGCCGTCCGCCCGTTGCTCGTGCCGGAATCCTGCTGCCGCTCCCATGGGGTGAGGCTGTCAGACCGACCGGCGCGGGGGCGACCCGATTACCGTCGCGCGGGCACACGATCCCGATTGACGTCGAGAGACCGCACGGCTTAGATGGGCCGACTGAAGATCGACTGACGGGGATCACCACCATGGACACTCGTACCCGCGTCGCCCTGTCGACGGCGCTCACCCTCGGCCTGCTGGCCGGCTGCGGCGACGACACCGCCGCTCCCGCCGGGCCCGCGGCCGGCGGCCCGGCCCCACAGGCCACGGGCGAGCCCTGGTACGACGAGACGACCCCGGCGTCGCCCGGCGGCACCACCGGCGGCACCGGTTCCCCCTGTCCGGTACCGGTGTCGTTTCCGCTGGCCGACGGGTGGACGGCGAAGGCGATCGAGCCGCCCAAGGGCGAGCTTGCCGAGCTGGTCGGCGAGGCGCTCACCAAGCGCGGCGGCACCACCGTGCGCTGCGAGGTGGACGGCCGGCCAGCCGGCGGCGGATTCCTGCGGATCTGGGCGGCGGACTCACCGACGGTCACCCCGCGCGCCGCGCTGGAGAGTTTCGCCACCGGGGCCGAGGAGACGATCGCCGGTCAACAGTTCCGCGACCTCCGCGCCGGCGGCTTCGACGCCACCGAGATGACCTGGCTCGCCACCAGCCCGTTGACCGAGGAGGAGTCGCGGAACTGGGCGCTGGCCGTCCAGTCGGCGGGGCAGACGCTGGTCTTCGCGGTCAACGAGGGGCTGATCACCGAACGGACCGACGTGCTGCCGGCGTACCGGCTCGCGGTGCGAGGGCTCGCGAAGGGCGAGTGAGGTCGCCCCGAACCTGATTGTTCCCGTCAATCCGATCCCCCCTCCCAACGCCCCTTCCGCACGCGATCGCGCGGGACCGGCCCTGGTCAGCGACAGCTACCATGCGGGCGTGCCCGACGACAGCGCGGACGGCATCGAGCCGGAGCCCGGTCGACGGTTCGTGGTCTGCGGCGACAACGCTCTGGCCCGCCGACTGATCACCGAACTGGTCGACCGGCACGGCGTCGCGGTCACCGTCCTACTGCCATCGTTGTCCGACAACCACGCCCCGGACATCGCCGAGCTCGCGTCGGACACCGACGCGACAGGCTCACGCCCCGAGGTGGTGGTGGCTCGCCGGCTGACCGCCGAGGTCCTGGACGGGGCCGGCGTACGGGCTGCGGCGGCGGTCGCTCTGGTCAGCGCCGACGACGTGGCCAACGTGGATGCCGCGCTGATCATCCGGGAGTTCGACCCGGACGTACGGATCGTCGTCCGCCTGTTCAATCCGGTGCTCGGCGAGGGCGTGGCCACCATGCTCGGCGACTGCGCGGTGCTGTCCGGTTCGGAGATCGCCGCGCCCGCGTTCGTCGCGGCCACCCTGGGCGACGACGCGCCGACCTTTCTCCGGCTGCCCGACGACGAGTTGCTGCGGACGGCGAGCCGGGACGCGCTCGACCCGGCCACCACGGACGTGATCTGCGCGCTCGCCGACACCAGCGGCCCTGAGCCGATCACGCTGCCGGAGAACGAGGACTCCGCCGATCTCGTGCTGGTGCGGGCGTACGGCCGACGGCGTCCTGTCCGTGCCCGACCTCGCCGCCATTGGCTGCAGACCGCCCGGCTGATTCTCAGCAGGCGGCTGCGTTGGGCGCTGGGCGCCTCGGCCGTGCTGCTCGCCGTCGGTAGCGTGCTGCTCGGCCAAGCCCGGAACCTGGACCCGGTTCAGGCCGGCTACCTGACAGTGCTCACCGCCCTGGGCAGCGCGGACGCGGATCCGACCGGGTCATCGGTGGAGAAGCTCACCGCCCTGCTGCTGGTGATCATCGGCGTGGCCCTGGTCCCCACGGTGACCGCACTGGTGGTCGACTCGGTGGTACGGGCTCGGTTGGCGGTCGCGGCCGGTCGGATCACCGAACCGCTCGACGACCACGTGATCGTGATCGGGCTGGGCAACATCGGTACCCGGGTGATCCAGGAACTGCACTCGTTCGGCGTGACAGTGGTGGCGGTGGACCGAGCACCGACGGCACGTGGCGTGGCGGTGGCCCGCGAGCTGGGCCTGCCGTTCCTGATCGGCGACGCGACCAGCCCGGAGACGTTGCGGGCGGCGTCCGTGTCGACCTGCCGGGCGCTGGTGGTGCTCTGTGCGGACGACGTGACGAACCTGGAGACCGCACTGCTCGGGCGTTCGCTGCACAGGGCGGCGAACGGCGGTGTGGCGGCTCCGCTGCGGGTCGTGCTGCGGCTGTTCGACGAGGGGTTCGCTCAGCGGGTGCAGCGCGCCTTCGGGATCAACCACTCGCGCAGCGTCTCGTACCTGGCGGCTCCGGCGTTCGCTGCGGCCATGATGGGCCGCGAGGTGATCGACACGATCTCGGTGGGACGGCGGGTCCTGCTGGTCGCCGAGCTGCCGGTCGGGGCCGGTTCGGATCTGGAGGGTCGCTCCTGCCCGGAGGTCAGCCGCCCGCGCGAGGCCCGGGTGATCGCGATGCGGACCGGGCGGGCTGGGCAGACCATCTGGTCACTGCCGCAACGCCGGCCCCTGGTGCGCACCGATCGGTTGCTGGTCGTCGCCACCCGAGCCGGGCTGGCGGCGCTGCTCGCCCGTACGGTGGCCAGCGCCGATCCGCCACCGATGTCACCGTCCACGGTCGGTGGCATGCCGCTGCGGTTGTTGCGCCCACCGGCGACCCGCCTTCCGGCTGACCGGCCGGGAGCGGACGGCGCGCCGCGCCCGGAGCCGGCCGGCGAAGACATCACCGACCGGCCGACGGCCGAGGGTGGGCGCTGAGCCGTCCGCGCCGGCGGGTCAGGTGCGACAGGTCGTCGCGGGCAGTCCGGGAACGGCCACCGGGGACCGGCCGCCCGGCCGGGCCTTGCCGGCGAGCACGGCGGCCAGGGCGGTCATCGACGCCCGGCTGGAGGAGTACGTCGCCAGCAGCGTTGGTGACTTCGCGTCGGCCAGCACGTACGGGGTGTCCATGGCGACCGTGACCGCCGCGTCCGGGCGTAGGTCCTTGGCGCCGTCGCCGTAGCCCACCAGGTGCACGATCGTGCCGCCGCTGGGCTTCACCTGCACCCCGGCGGCGGTCAGCGCGGCGGTGAGCGTGGCCCGGGTGCCGTCCCGGCCGCCGGACGAGGTGACGGTGACGGGCCCGCGTACCGCTCCGCCGCAGGCGCCGCGCAGCACGGTGACGGCGGCGGCGGCCAGCGCGTCGGCCGCCGCCCGGTGCGCCGGGGTGTTGAGCGTGGACATCTGCGCCGCCGGCAGCTCCGCGAGCCGGAACTTCATGGTCAGCACCCGGGTGACCGCCTCGACCAGCCGGGTCCGGGGCAGCGATCCGCCGCGCAGCGCGGCGAGCAGCCCGTCGTACGCCTGACCGACGTTCGGGGTCATCAGGATGAGGTCGTTGCCGGCGTTGAGCGCCCGGACCGCCGCCTCGCCGGGAGCCCAGCGCTTCGCGGGCGGCATGTTCATCCCGTCGGTGATCACCACGCCCTTGAAGCCGAGTTGGCCGCGCAGCACGTCGGTGAGCAGCTTGTGCGAGAACGTCGCCGGGGTCCCCGGGTCGATCGCGCGCGCGTCGAGGTGACCGGACATCACGGCCATCGCGCCCGCGTCGATCCCGGCGGTGAATGGCGGCCACGCGCCGCTCTGCAACGCCGCGGCGGACTGGGTGAGCACCGGAAGGTCCTGGTGGGAGTCGTCGGCGCTGTGGCCGTGCCCGGGGAAGTGCTTCAGGGTGGCCGCGACCCCGACCGCCTGGAGGCCACGGACCGCGCCGCCCACCTGCGCGGCGGCCTGCTTCGGGTCGGCGCCGTACGACCGGGAGCCGATCACGGTGCTGCGGGTGGCCAGCACGTCGGCCACCGGGGCGAAGTCGATGTTGATGCCCATCGCGGCCAACTCGGCGCCGGCGGCCCGCCAGGCGGCCTCGGTGAGCTTCGGGTCACCGGCCGCGCCGGCCGCGAGGGCGCTGGGCAGCACGGTGACCCCGTCGGTCACGCGGGTGACGACGCCGTACTCCTGGTCGGTGCCGATCAGGAGCGGCGCGGAACCGGCGGCGAGCCGACCGGCGGCGGTACGGAGCCCGGTGGTGAGCTCGTGCACCTGCTTGGGGTTGTCGACGTTCGTGGTCTCCTGGTTGCCCTTGGTCGGGTCGTCGGCGCTGAAGCCGACCAGGATCAGGCCGCCCAGTCGGTACTTGGCGATCATCTCGGCGGGGGTGTCGACCCCGGCGAGGGCCTGGTTACCGGCCGCCGAGCCGGCGGAGACCTTGGTCGCCGAGTCGCCGTAGGCGTACGGCATCAGCACCTGGCCGACCAGGTCTTCGTCGGACAGCGTCGCCACCAGCGCGGCAGCGCGGCTGGCGGGGTCGCTGGCCGGCGGCGCGGCCGGGACGCTCGGGCCCGCGGACGTGCCGACCGGGCTGGGCGTCGGGGTGGGGCGCTCCGGGTCACCTGAGCAGCCGGAGACGAGCAGGGCGGTCAGGGCGGCGACAGCGACACTGGCGCGCCACGGGCGATTCGACACGCCGCCCATCCCACCAGCTTCTCCCTTATCGGGGCAACTTGACCTTACCGGTCGTCACCGGCGCGACGCCGTACGGCCAGCGGCCCGCCCGCCGGGTCAGCCGACCCGGGTGAGCAAGGTCACCGGGGCGCCGTCGCCGGCGTACCGGTAGGGCTCCAGGTCAGCGTCCCACGCCGTGCCGAGCGCCTTGTCCAGGGCGTGCGCCAGCGCCTCGGGGGCCCGGGAGGCCGCCATCAGCGCCCGAAGTCGGTCCTCGCCGAGCTGGATGTCGCCGGCCACGCCGACCGTTGCCCGGAACAGGCCGCGGGCTGGCACGTACATGAAGCGCTCACCATCGGCACCGGGACTCGGCTCCTCGGTGACCTCGAAACGGATCATGGGCCACTGCCGTAGGGCAGCAGCCAGCTCGGCGCCCGTCCCCGGACGACCGGTCCACCCGCACTCGGCCCGGCGTGCGCCGGGGTCGACGGGCTGAGCCGTCCACTGCAGGTTGACCGGCGCGGCTAGGACGCGCGCGATCGCCCACTCGACGTGTGAGCACACGGCGAGCGGGGTCGAGTGGACGTATACGACGCCACGCGTTGGCACGGTGACCTCCCGGAGAGCGAGGTGCGTCTTCCCCTACGACCTCGTCCACCCAGGTGGCTGCTGCAACACATGATGACTCCTGTGACGCGTGGTGCGCCAGGGAATCGAAAAAAACGCCGGGTGGAATAGCCGGACGGGTGGTCGCCGTTGCCTCTCAGGACACCGCGACGACCAGCATGATGTCGTGGTCCTGTACAGTTCCACCGGCGGCTTATGCCGCGTTACACCTTCGCGGGTCGAGTCACGTACGACCCGCACACAGCCCCCGGACGTCCAGTCCTCCCGTACGTCTTGCAAGGAGTACCTCCGTGGCGAGCAACACCTCTAAGACCGCGCGCGCGTCCGTCCGGGCCGGCCAGGCTGGCCAGGGTGGCGCCCTCAGCGTGCTGGGCGAGTTCAAGTACCTCATCCCGCTCAACGGCGGCAAGCACGCCTACGTGCGGAACCTGACCAACGGCAAGACCGCGCACCTGCGCACGGACTCCGACGCCTTCGTCGAGGAGATCCGCGTTCTGGCCGCCGCCGGCCACGCCGCCAAGATCCGGGCGGAGATCAACAACCTGGCTGCCACCCACCCGGGTGACGGCTGGGAGGCCACCGAGAAGCGCCTGGTCGCGGCCGGCGTCTTCGAGGGCTGAGCCCTCCCCCACCGCACCAACTGAACCGCCCGCCGGGACTTCCCGGCGGGCGGTTTCGCGTGTCCGGGGGGCGGGTCAGCCCGGATCGAGCAGGGCGACCTCGCCGGTGGCCAGGTCGTAGAGGCCGCCGACCACGGCCACCCGGCCGGCGGCCACCGGCCCGGCCAGCAGATCGTCCTCGCGCAGGGTGCGCACCGTGCGCCGGACGTGCCGGCGGATCGCCAGCGGCTGCACCGCCGGATCGTCGAGCCCCGCCTCGGTCACCGCCGGGGCGATCTCGTCCACCAGGTGCGCCAGCGACCCGCCGGGACGCTGCCCGGTGCGCAGCGCCTCCACCGTGGCCTGCACCGCGCCGCACCGCTCGTGGCCGAGGACCATCACCAGCGGTACGCCGAGCTGGCCGACCACGTACTCGATCGAGCCGCAGACCGCGCGATCGAGCACGTGCCCCCCGGTACGGATCACGCAGATCGCGCCGAAGGTCTGGTCGAAGATCGCCTCCAGCGGCACCCGAGAGTCGATGCAGCCCAGCACCACGGCGTACGGCTGCTGGTCGCCGGAGGCCGCGGCGGCGGCCGTGACGTCGTGTCCGTGCACCGGCTGGCCGCTGACGAACCGCCGATTGCCGGCGAGCAGATCGGCCAGCGCGGCGCGGGGCGTACCGCCGGCCTGCCGCCCCTGCCCCGACGTCGCGCCCATGGGCGCTCCCGACGACCCCATGCCGTCCAGCTTGGCCCGCCTCCGTCCGGCACGGGCGAGGTCGGGAATGTTCGCCACGGCGCGATTGGCGTGGTGTCATGGCGGGTAGCCGGTGTTACCGCCGGGTATCCCGGTGCTGGTGGTACTGGGCGGCCCTGAGGAGGTGGCGATGCCGGAGCGGTTCGAGGTCGGTCTGCCGGACGGCGTACGGCTCAACGTCGAGGCGACGGGTCCGACGGACGCCCAGGTCACCGCCATCCTGCTGCACGGCTGGACGCTGGACGGGCGCGCCTGGCACCGGCAGGTCGACGCGCTAACGGCGCCGCCGTTCGGCGGTGCGGTGCGGGTGGTCGCCTACGACGCGCGGGGGCACGGCCGGTCCAGTTGCATGGCGCTGCCCACGGCCACCCTGGCCCAGTTGGGTGACGACCTGGCCGCGGTGATCGACGCGGTCGCGCCGACCGGCCCGGTGGTGCTGGTCGGGCACTCGATGGGCGGCATGACGATCATGGAGTACGCCCACCGCCACCCCGCGCACTTCGCCGCCCGTACTGCCGGCCTGGTCTTCGTCTCGACCACCGCCGAGGGGCACACGCACACCGTCTACGGGCTCTCGCCGCGGATCGCCCGGTTGATCCGGCTGGCCGAGACGACCGGCGCCGGAGTGCTGGCCCGGTGTGGCTCGTGGCGCGCGCCCCGGGCACTGCTGAACGCGCTGCAACCGAGCATCCGGTGGATGCTCTTCGGTGACCGCTGCGAGCCGGCCGACATCCGCCTGGTGACGTCGGCGGTGGCTCGGGCCTCGCTGCGCTCGATCGGCGGGTTCCGCGCCTCCATCGGCACCCAGCACCGACTGGACACCCTCGCCGCGTTGGCCCACCTGCCGGCCGCGGCCCTGGTCGGCGACCGGGACCGGCTGACCCCACCGCCGTGCGCCGAGTCGATCGCGGCGGCTCTGCCGGCCACCGAGCTGACCGTCTGCCCGGGCGCCGGGCACATGCTGATGATGGAACGTCCGGACGAGGTCAACGCCGCGCTGACCGGCGTCGTACGACGGGCGCTCGCCGCATCGCCGCCGGCTCACCGTGGCGCGGCCCCCGCCGGGACGGGTGCCTGAATACGTTCGCGCACCTCGGGCGCGGCGGGTCGGGCCCAGGGCCGTACTCTTCTCGGTTGGCCCGCGCGGTTTTCGCCGCCTGCCGGCGACCTCTGAAGGAGCGTGCGTTGACCGACCAGACCGGCCTCGAGCAGGAGATCGCCGTCGAGCAACGACACCTCGACCGGGTGTACGCCCGACTGGCCGAGCTGCGGCAGTCGGCCGTCCGCGCCGAGCGTGACGGCTACCGGATGGCCCGGGTGGGCACGCACGGCGCCCTGGTCGAGCGCGACGCGATGGTCTTCCACGCGGCGCAGCGGCGGCACACCCTGGACGCCGAGCACGAGGGGCTGGTCTTCGGCCGGCTGGACCTGCGCGACCGTCAGGTGCTGCACGTCGGGCGACTGGGGATCCGCGACGAGAACGCCGTCACGCTTGTCGTCGACTGGCGCGCGCCGGCCGCAGCCGCCTTCTACCAGGCCACTCCGGCGCAGCCGCTGGACGTGGTGCGCCGCCGCACCATCCAGTCCCGCGCCGAGCGGGTCACCCGGATCGAGGACGACCTGCTGGACCCGACGGCAGCCCCGGAGGGGATGACCGTCGTCGGTGACGGCGCGTTGCTGGCCACCCTGTCCAAGGCCACCGGCCGGGGCATGCGCGACATCGTGGCGACCATCCAGCGGGAGCAGGACGAGGCGATCCGCTCGCCCGGCTCCGGGGTGACGATCGTCGCGGGCGGCCCCGGCACCGGCAAGACCGCTGTCGCCCTGCACCGGGCCGCGTTCCTGCTGTACTCCGACCGCAGCCGCTACGCCGGCGGCGGCATCCTGGTGGTCGGCCCGTCGTCGGTCTTCGTCGAGTACATCGGCTCCGTGCTGCCGTCGCTCGGTGAGGACACCGCGACCCTGCACTCGCTGGGCACCCTCTTCCCGGGGATGACCGCCACCCGCCCGGACCCGCCCGAGGTGGCGGCGGTGAAGGGCTCGCTGCGGATGCGCCGGGTGCTGGAGCGGGCGGCCAGCGACGCGGTGCCGGGCGGCCCGGGTGAGCTGCGACTGCTCTACCGGGGCACCCTGCTGCGGCTGGACCGGGCCGCGCTGGACCGGATCCGGGACCGCGCACTGCAACGCGGCGCACGACGCAACGAGGTGCGCCGGGCCGGTTTCGACGGGGTGTTCGCCGCGCTCTGGACGCAGGCCCGTGAGCTGAGCAGCGGTCGGCTGCCGGAGCAACCGGCCTTCGAGGCGGAGATCGCCGAGCGGTCGGAGTTCCGGGAGTTCCTCAAGGCGTGGTGGCCTCGGCTGCACCCCCGGCACGTGCTCGGCTGGCTGGCGCAGCCGGACCGGCTGCGCCGGTACGCCAGCGGGATCCTCTCCTCGGCGGAGATCCGGCTGCTCAACGCCGCGTACCGGAACCTGGACTCGGCCGGGCTGACCATCGCCGACGTGGCGCTGCTGGACGAGTTGGACGCCCTGCTCGGTAAGCCCGCGCAGCCGGCCCGCGCGCGACGCGATCCGTTCCAGCTCGCCGGCGGCGTCCGCGAGCTGAGCACCCTCGGTGAACGGCAGCGGGCCGTCCGCGCGGCGGCCCGGGAGCGTCCGGAGGACTACCGGGAGTACGCGCACGTGGTGGTGGACGAGGCGCAGGACGTCTCGCCGATGCAGTGGCGGATGATCGGTCGACGCGGCCGACTGGCCTCCTGGACCGTGGTGGGCGACCCCGCGCAGACCGCGTGGACCGGCGATCCGGAGGAGCTGACCCGCGCCCGCGACCAGGCGCTGGGCCGGCGCAAGCGACACGACTTCACGCTCACCACGAACTACCGCAACTCGGCGGAGATCTTCGCGGTGGCGGCGGCGGAGATCCGCCGGCTCTACCCGGACCTGCCGCTGCCGACCGCCGTGCGCTCCACCGGCGTCGAGCCGGTCGAGCTGGTGGTGCCCGCGACGGGTTTGGAGGCCGCGACCGTGGAGGCCGCCGCCGGCCTGCTGGCCGAGGTGGAGGGCACGGTCGGGGTGATCACGCCGGTCCCCCGCCGGGACGAGGTCGCCGGTTGGCTCGGCGCGCTCGGAGCGCCGAGGTTGCAGGTGGTGACCAGCCTGGAGGCCAAGGGCATGGAGTACGACGGGGTGGTGCTGGTCGCCCCGAGCGAGATCCGGGCGGATCCGGGCGCCGGGGTGCGCACCCTGTACGTGGCGCTCTCCCGGGCCACCCAGCGGCTCACCACCATCGACCCGACCGGCTGACGTGTGCGGACCGCCGCCAGCGGGAGGCGCTGCCCGCACACTTGCACACATTGCGATGTGAACATATATTTGACCGGGTCCCGACCAGCGGCGGAAGGTGGTTCTCGTGGGCGCAGGTCATGACCACCACCATGGGTCCGTCGCCAATGCCGCACACCAGCACCGAGGTCGACTCTGGGCGGCATTCGGGCTGCTCGCCACCCTGATGGTGGTCGAGGCGGTGGTCGCCCTGCACACCGGCTCGCTCGCCCTGCTCTCCGATGCCGGGCACATGTTCACCGACGTACTCGGCATCGGGATGGCGCTCGCCGCCATCACGGCGACGCGGCGGGCCACCGGCGACCCGCAGCGCACCTTCGGGCTCTACCGACTCGAGGTGCTCGCCGCGCTGGCCAACGCTGTCCTGCTCTCCGGCGTCGCGATCTACGTGGTGATCGAAGCGATCCGCCGTTTCGGCGACCCGCACCACGTCATCGCCGGCCCGATGCTCGCGGTGGCCGTGCTCGGCCTGCTCGCGAACATCGCCGCCTTCGCGCTGCTGCGCGCCGGAGCCCGCGAGAGCATCAACCTCCAGGGCGCCTACCTGGAGGTGCTCGGTGACCTGCTCGGCTCGCTCGGCGTCATCGGCGCGGCGCTGCTCATCACCGTCACCGACTGGTGGTGGGCCGACCCCCTGGTCGCGGTCGCCATCGGCGTGTTCATCCTGCCGCGCACCTGGCGGCTGGCCCGCGCCGCCATCCGCATCCTGGTGCAGGCCGCCCCGGAGCACCTCCAGGTGACCGCCGTGCACGACCGGCTGGCCGCGGTCCCCGGTGTCGTCGAGGTGCACGACCTGCACGTCTGGACGCTCACCTCGGGCATGGAGGTGGCCTCCGCTCACCTGACCATGGCACCCGGCGCGGAGGTCGGCGCGGTGCTCACCGCGGCGCGCACGGCCCTGCACGACGACTTCCGCATCGAGCACGCGACGTTGCAGATCGAGCCCGGCGCCGCCTCCGGAGCGTGTGGCTCCATCGAGTGGTGACTGAGGCTTTTCGGAGCATTCCTCGGCTTTAGCGGTAATTTTCCGTGGTGACGCACGCACCGTCCGTCACATTGGCTGCAGCGGCCCCATCGGCACCGGTAGGCTCGGTCCCGGCCTCCACCAGGCGGCGCCCTCCCGGCGCCGGTGGTGGTCGCCGCCTAATCGCCCAGCTGGGCGAACCGGGGAACCATGTTCCTGGGGTGCATCCGCGTCAGCGGTAGGGATCTTCCGTCCCGAACCCGTCAGCTAACCCGGTCGGCGGCTGACGGAAGGACATGCGCAGTGGCACCAGCACGACCACCCGCCGCCCGACTGGCGGCCCTGATCGTCGCGATGTTCGCCCTCGGCGTCGCGCTTCCGGCCGGCACCGCCTCGGCCGCTCCCCCGACCGGCCTGCGGGCCGCCGCACCCGACTCCGACGAGGAGGGCGGCACCCCGGCGTTGCGCGCCCAACTCGAGGCGGCCAGCAAGGGCTACCTGGACGCGAAGCGCGCCCTGGACACCTCCGTGCAACGGCAGAAGCAGCTCGTCACCCAGCTGAAGACCATCGAGGTCGAGATCGACCAGCGCAATGGCAAGGTCGGCGAGATCGCCGAAGTGGCCTACCGCACCGGCCGGCTCGGTGCGATGTCGGCGCTGCTCAACAGCAACACTCCGGAAGGCTTCATGGACCGGGCCGCCGCGCTGGACGCGGTGGCGGCCAACGAGGACCGGGTGCTGCGCGACCTGCTGGACAGCAAGGACAAGGCCAACCGCACCCGGGTCGCCCTGGACGGCGAGATCAACGAACAGCGCAAGCAGGTCGCGGTGATGGCCAAGCGCAAGGAGCAGGCCGAACGGGCCCTGACCGTGGCCACCGCACCCAAGCCGCAGACCACCGCCGACACCGGTTCCAACCGGGGCACCTCCAGCGCCAACGCGACGGCCGCACCGCGCAACTCCGACGGCTCCTGGCCCTCCGAGTCGTGCAGCGTCAACGACCCCACGCCCGCCAACGGCTGCATCACCCCACGCACCCTGCACGCGCTCAACCAGGCCAAGGCCGCGGGCTTCACCCGGTACGTCTCGTGCCACCGCCCCAGCGGCTCCGGTGAACACCCGAAGGGCCGGGCCTGCGACTTCGCGGCGCAGAAGGGCGGCTTCGGCGGGAACGCCACCGGCGGCGACAAGACGTACGGCAACAACCTGGCCGCGTACTTCATCCGCAACGCGGACCGGCTCGCCGTGCTCTACGTGATCTGGTACAGGCAGATCTGGCTGCCCAGCAGCGGGTGGAAGTCGTACAGCGGGGCGCACGGCACCCCGTCCACCGACCACACCAACCACGTACACCTGTCGGTCTACTGACCACGCGATGTGATGCCTGTGAGTCGTCGTGATGACTCACAGGCCTCACTGCGTCCAGGGCCGGGCTACGTCGCCGGGCGTACCCCTGATGTCGTCGCTCGTCGGACGACCCAGCCGCCGCCGGCGGGCAGCATCGCGGTATGCCTCGGATCCGACCCACCACTCGCAAGGCGCTGCTCACCCTGCACCTCGTCACCTCACTCGGCTGGCTCGGCGCCGACCTGGTGCTGCTCACCCTCGGCATCGCCGTGCAGCGGGGCGCCGACCCGGCGGTGGTCTATCCGGTCACGGCCCTGGTCGGCACGGTGCTGTTCGCGCCGCTGAGCGTCCTGGTCTGGCTGATCGGAGTCGCCAGCTCGCTGCTCACCCCGTGGGGCCTGCTGCGCCACCGCTGGGTGCTGGTCAAGCTCGTGCTCACCACGGTGATGGTCGGGCTCGTGCTGTTCCTGCTCACCCCGAACCTGCGCCACGCCGGAGCGGTCGGCGCAGCCCTGCCCGCCCGGGATCGCGCCGACCTGGTCATCGCGCCGGCGGTGTCGACCAGCCTGATGATCATCGCGACGGTGCTGTCCACCTACAAGCCGTGGGGCCGGCGTCCCGCCGCCCGACCCGCCCGCCCAACCCGTGATCGCGCAACAGCCAAGATCTAGATCCTGCGCCGCGATCTTGCACTTACTGTCCCGGCATAAAGGGCATCCCACCGATATCGACAACCGGAACCGCAAGATCGGCGCAGTGGGGCGCGCAAGCCCTCGGGACGGCGGGTCAGGTGGGCGGGGGGTCGCCGGTGCGGTCGAGGGCCGCGCCCAGCCGGGTGGCGAGGGCGAGGTGAGCGGCTTGGGCCTGGCGGAACGCGTACCGGAACAGGGGCTTCGGCGCGGTCAGGGTGATCTCGACGTCGATGCGGACCAGGCCGTCCGGCTCGGCGCGTAGTCGGGTGTGGTTGCGCACGGTGGTGGCCGGCCACTGGCGGGCCACCATGACGATCTCGTCGGCCTCGCTGATCAGCACGTCCGCGTGGTAGGTGGTCCGGAAGCGCAGCGGACCGGCCGCCAACCGGTCGTTGATCGTGTAGCTGGCCTGGGCGCCAGGCCGGGGCGGCACCTGGCGGACCCGGACGATCAGCGGATGCAGCTCGCCCTGCCGGGTCAGGTCGCTGAGCAACGCCGCCGCCTCGGCGGGTGAGCACCGGGCCTGGACGGTGTAGCTGAAGGTATCGCTGCTGAGCACACCGTCTCCCGCCGTCGTTGGTCGCACGATCGTCCCGTACCGATGTCTGGCTGGCAACGCCCCAGGGCCCCTCAGCGCCGCGCCGGACCGGCCGATGCGACGACCTGTCACCCCCTGCGCCATTAAGGTCGGTTAGTGCAAAATCTTCCGAAGATGCCGGAGGGCGGCCAGCATGAGCGGCGACGACCGATGAGTGGGCACGTGATGGTCTTCGCGCCCACTCCACAGCTGACGGTGACAGTGGACCAGCCCAACGACCACCCAGAGCTGCACCTGCACCCCGGCGGGCAGGGCGTCTGGCAGGCCCGGATGGTGATCTCCCTCGGTGTCGACGTGGTGCTCTGCGCGGCCCTCGGCGGTGAGATCGGCCAGGTGCTGGAGCCGCTGCTGGTCAGCGAGGGCGTGGACCTCAAGGTGGTGGTCCGTGACTCCGGCAGCGGCGGGTACGTGCACGATCGCCGCGAGGGCTCCCGGCAGGAGATCGCCGACGTGCCCGGGCAGCCGCTGAGCCGGCATGAGATCGACGAGCTGTACAACCTCGCCCTCGGCGAGGGCCTGCGGGCCTCGGTGAGCATCCTCAGTGGGCCGAACGAACCGTGGCTCGTACCGGCCGACCTGTACCGACGCTTCGCCGCCGACCTCGGCGCGAACGGCGGCCGGGTGGTGGTCGACCTCTCCGGCGATCACCTCGGTTCGGTGCTGGAGAGCGGGGTGTTCTTCCTCAAGGTGAGTCACGAGGAGTTGATCCGCGACGGTCGCGCCCGCAGCGACGACACCGAGGAGCTGACCCGGGCCATGTACGAGCTGCACGCGGGCGGCGCCGAGACGGTGGTGGTCAGCCGCGCCGACCAGCCGGCGTTGGCTCTCATCGACGGGGAGCTGTTCCAGGTCGAGATGCCCCGGCTGGAGGCCGCCGACCCGCGCGGCGCGGGCGACTCGATGACCGCCGGAGTGGCGGCCGTCGTGGCCAGGGGCGGTGACATTCGGACCGCCATCCGCACCGGCGCCGCCGCCGGCGCGCTGAACGTGACCCGGCACGGCCTGGGCACCGGGCGGCTGGACTCGATCACCGGCCTGGTGGACCGCGTCCGGCTGGTACCGGCGGACAGCCGGCAACAGGAGCGGACCACCCCGGACGAGTTGGCCGAGCGGGTGGCCGAGCGATGACCCTGCGGGTGTTGATCACCAACGACGACGGGATCGCGGCGCCGGGCATCCAGGCGCTGGCCTGGGCTGCCCGGCAGCGGGGCCTGGACGTGGTGGTGGCCGCGCCGATGGAGGAGGCGAGCGGCACCAGCGCCGCGATGAGCGCCATGGAGCGCGACGGGCGAGTCGTCGTGAACGACCACCCACTGCCGGACCTGGCGGGTGTGCCGGCGTACGGGGTCGCCGGGTCTCCGGGCTTCATCACGCTGATCGCCCTGCACGGGGCGTTCGGCCCACCGCCGTCGGTGGTGCTCTCCGGCGTCAACCGGGGCGCCAACGCCGGCCGGGCGGTGCTGCACTCCGGGACGGTGGGCGCCGCGTTCACCGCCGCCACCAACGGCTGCCGGGCGATGGCGGTCTCCCTGGACGTGCTTTCCGCCGGCGAGGCGACGGCCGCGAGCGGTGGCGCCGCCGTGGACGCCGCCGCCCGGGTACGCGACGCCGAGCGGCACTGGAGCACCGCCGCGCGGGTCGCCCTGGACCTGCTCCCCCGGTTGACCTCCGCACCGATGGAGAGCGTGCTCAACGTGAACACCCCGGACCTGCCGCACGGGCAGCTGCGCGGGGTGCGGCGCGGCACCCTGGCCAGCTTCGGTCAGGTGCAGATGACGGTGGCCGAATCCGGCCACGGGTTCGTCCGTACCTCGCTGGAAGAGCCGGGACAGGCCGCACAGCCGGGCACGGACGTGGCGTTGCTGGCCGCCGGGTACGCGTCGGTGACGGCCATCCGGGCGGTCACCGAGGCGACCGACATCGACCTGACCGGCCTGGACGAGCAGCCCTGACGGGGACGCCCGGCGCGCTCAGGCGCCGGGCAGCACCTCGGGGGTGGCAGCGCCGGCGAAGTAGGGCTCCGGGGCGCCGAAGAGGCCCAGCAGGCCGGTCACCCAGAGCTGCCGGTGCACGAACCGGCTCGGCTCGGTGACCACCAGCTTGACGTCGCTGACCTCGGCTGTCTGGAAGCCGGCGACCATGGCGCTGATGCCGACCGAGTCGATGAAGGTGACCAACCTCATGTTGAGTTCGATGCGCAGCGGGCGGCCCTTGGCCAGCACCTCTGCGATCGCTTCGCGCACCTCGTACGCTGTGTCGACGTCGATCTCGCCCCGCGGGGCGATCTCCACGACACCACCGGACAGAACCGACTTCACGATCGACAGGCTCACGCGAGCACCTCCACCCGCCCGTCCCCCGGGCGCCTCATCAGTACGCGGGCCGCGACCGAGAGTATTCCTCTGACGGCCTCGGTCGCCACCCCTCGGGATGAGCAATTCGCGGATCCGGGCCCACAAAGCCGCCCATATCCGTACTTTTCAGTATCTGATTACTCAAGACTTTTCGTTATCTGACCATCGACGATCGGTCGTGACCGACGCGCCGCCGAACCAGGGTAGCGGTCCGGACCCGGCGCGCCCGACAACCGGCCCAGGGCGTACGCCTGCCCCGTGTGCCGTCGGCGTGTCGCCCACTGCCGGCCGCCGCGATCCGCGCCCCGCTTGCCGACACGCCCTAGCATCGGCCGGGACACCACCGCGACGGAGAGGATCTTCGATGATCAAGCGACTTGCCGGGCTGGCCGGCGTCGGTGTTCTGCTCGCCCTCGTCTTGGCCTGCGGTTTCGGCGGCGGAGGCGACGATGACGACGATGACGACGACTTCGCCCGAGGTGTCGCCGTGTCAGCGGTGCGCTGAGCCGGCTGGCGGGCCGGGTTCCGGAGCGTCGAGCTATCGGTGCTCCGCGGAGGTCGGGGTTTGCGTCCGGCTGACGCGGGGCACTGCGGGGTAGGCGACACCGTGACGCGCTGGAAAGACGCCGAAGTCCGAAGTGGCCGGCGGCTTCGGCACCTGAGGAGGTAACCACGATGTTCGGAACCAACCTGCTGGACCGTCGCAGCAAGCCGGAGCGGATTGCGGACCAGGCCTGGGAGCACCTGCTCTCGGCCGTCAGCTACGCCGGAGACAGTGTGCGGGACACCGCCCGCTCGGCCCGCCAGAACAGCAGCGACCTCGCCGACGGCGCGGGTGACCTGGTGGGATCCGCCGCCGAGGAGGCGCGACGCCGCGCCTCGCTGGCCTTCGACGCGCTCGCCGGCCGCCAGCCGGCACTGCCCTGGACGCTCCTGATCGGCGCCGCGCTCGTCGGCGCGGCGGTCGGCTGGGCCGTCGGCTCCGCCGCGCGGGCCGCCGGCAGCCGGGACGACCGCGCGGTCGACGACGTGGAGTTCGTCGACGTCGACCGTCCCAACTCCCCCGCCATCTGACCGACAGCACCACCACGGCGGGCTCCGATCGACTCAGGTCGAGCGGGGCCCGCCGTGGTGCTGGGGTGGACCGGTCCGCCGGGTGCCGGACCCCTCAGGCGGCCCGGCGGACCGGTGTTTGGTGGTGATCCGGGATCCCGGCCCGAATCACCCGCTCAGCGACTCGTGCAGGTGATGGCGGCCGGGGACGTGTTGCTACCGGTCCACGAGCCGAGGAAACCGGCGGTGGTGCTGGCCCCGGCGGCGAGCGCACCGTTCCAGCCGCTGTCCCGGACCGACACGGCGGCCCCGGTCTGGGTGTGGGTGCCGCCCCAGAGCTGGTCGATCCGCTGACCGTCGGCGAAGGTCCAACCCAGCGTCCAGCCGGCGATGGGGGCGCTTCCGGTGTTGCGGACCGCCAGCTCGGCCTGGAAACCGCCTGACCAGGAGCCGGTCACCCGGTAGGTCGCCGCGCACCCGGAGGACGGCGGCGGGGTCGTCGGCGGCGGGGTCGTCGGCGGCGGCGTGGTCGGGGGCTCGCCGCTGGCGGGGTCGGCGACCAGGATGCCGCGACCGTTGGTACCGAGGTAGACCCGACCGTGGACGCGCGGGTCTCCGGTCAACGCCTCGGTCGGATTGCCGTACTGGTGGCGGTCGTCGTTGACGCGTACCCAGGTCACGCCGGCGTCGTCGGAGCGGTGCACGCCCGGTTGACCGTTCACCGTGCCGTAGAGGAACACGGCGGGGTTGGTCCGCCCGGGTGCCGCCTTGCCGAAACCGACGTTGCCGGAGGCGCTGACGCCGCCCAGCCTGGTGAAGCTGGCCCCGGCGTCGGTGGAGCGCCACAGGCCACCCGGTCCGGCCAGCCACAGTTCGCCGGCCCGGCCCGGCAGGGCCTTGAACCGCACGTCGGTGGTGGGCAGCCCGGTCGCTGCCGTCGGGGTGAAGCTGGCCCCGCCGTCGGTGCTCAGGTAGAAACGCCCACCGCTGAAGCCGTAGAACCGGGTGGGGTCGACCCGGTCGGACTCGATCGTGGCGTTCGCCGGGATGCCGGTCGACGCTGCCCAGGAGTTGCCGAAACCAACCGAGTGGACGACGCGTTGGCCCGCGTCACCGGGTGCCCAGACGAAGCGGCTGCCGTCGGCCGCGGCGGCCACCGTGCCGCCCTGGTTGACCCCGGACGGTTCGGTGCCCTGGAACCAGGTGGCCCCACCGTCGGTGGAGAAGGCGACATGACTGTCGTTGGGCCGGTCGGCGTCGGTGAAGTTGCCGGCGCGCACCAGCACCGCGGGCTTGCTCTCGGCGTAGTCCAGGCTGGTGGTGGTCGTGAACACCGGCTGGGTGAACAGCATCGACGGGATCGCGTCCAGGTCGGTGTGTCGGAAGCCGCCGACGTCGCCGAGCGCGCTGATCAGGGGTGCGCCGCTGGGCGGGCTGATCAGGTCGAGCACCGCGGTCTCCTCCAGCCCTCGGACCATCGGCCGGAGGGTGAACTGACCGCCGGTGTCCCACTTGGTCAGGTCGGTGGTGCCGTAGATGGTGGCGCCGGTGCCGTACATCATGCGGTTGGAGTCGTGCGGGTCGATCTCCACCGACTCGTTCATCCAGCCGAGCTTGGGCGCGTCCTCCGGGGGTGCCGGGTTGAGACCGAAGGTCAACCAGGGCACCGAGCTGATGTCCATGGTGTAGCGGCGGGACCTCTCCGGGTAGTTGCTGAACTCCCAGATCCGCGTCCAGGTCGCCCCGCCGTCGGTGCTGCGGAAGAAGATGGCATCCGGCCACCAGGAGACCTGGGTGGCCACCAGCAGGGTGTTCGGGCGTTGCCGGTCAATGGTCAGCCCGCTGTAACCGAAGTAGGCGTCGGCGCTGGTGGAGGGCACCGGGCTGATCCGCGTCCAGGCCCCGGTCGACCGGGTGAACTTCCAGACGTCGCCCTTGCCGCCGTCGTACGGGCCGCCGGTGTCGCTGGTGGCGATGTAGAGGTGCCCACCGACCGGGTCGACGACCCCCTTGTGGGCCAGGTAGCCGGTGGGCTGACCGGCGATGCGCGCCCAGGTGACGCCGCCGTCGGTGCTGCGGTAGACCGGGTTCTCCTTGTCCGCCACGCCCACGTAGATGGTCTGCGTGGTGGAGCCGGCGGTGCCGGTGCTCTTGTCGAAACTGACCCAGGTCAGGCCCTGGTTCTGCCCGTTGTAGCCGTTCGGGTCGCTGGGGTCAGCCCGGTAGTTTCCGACGTTGGGGAAGGCAGCGACGCGGGCCCAGGTCACGCCGTGGTCGGTGCTGCGCCACAGCCCGTTGCCGCCCTCGGCGCCGTAGTACACGATGCTGTTCCGGTTGGGGTCGACGGCGAGCCGCTCCCCCATTCCCCGGCCCGGCATGTTTCCGCCGTTCTTGAACGGCAGCTCGGTGGCCTGCCAGGTGGCGCCCTTGTCGGCCGAGCGCAGGATCGCGCCGTTGTTCGGGTCCCAGCCGTTGGTGTACATGCCGACCGCGGCGTACACCCGGTTGGTCTGCACCGGGTCGGTGGCGATGCTGACCACGCCGTTGTAGCCCCACCGGTCGGCGCCGACCCAGTCGAGCAGCGGCGTCCAGGACTGGCTGGTCTGTTCCCAGCGGTACGCCCCGCCGATGTCGGTGCGCGCGTAGATGAGGTTCTTCTCGGTGGGGTTGAAGACGATGCCGGGTACGAAGCCGCCACCGCCCACCGGGACGTTCCGCCAGGTGTACGCCTCCGCTGCGGCCGGGGTGGGGGCCGACCCAGCGGCGGTGAACGGGACCGCCACGACGGCTGTGGCGGCGGCCAACACGGACACGACCGTGCCGGCGAGACTTCTCCGCATCTGCGGTTCCTCTCGGGATGGAGCCCCGGGGGACGGGGTCGATCGCCTGGGTGACGCCGTGGCCCGGGGGACGAGCACGACGACGGGGACGGGCGGAGCTGCCCTGGCTCCACCACCCGACGCGACGGCTCCCGCGATCGAGGAACGCGATTACCGTAACCGAAAGTCGCTCGCTTTGGAAGCGCTCCCATCATCGATGTTCGTCCCCGCTTCCCACCCGTGCCGCCCAGGTCGGGTCGCGCCGTCACCCGGTCCGGGCGAGGGCGACTCACCCGGGGCGGCGGCAGGATCGCAGCACGGCGGACCTCCGGCCGCGGCCAGCACCCGGTCCGCCATCGAACAGCGGAGGAGGGACAGATGGCCATCGCGGAGATCAACCGCACCGACCAGGACATCCAGTCCGCCGTGCTCGACGAGCTGACCTGGGAACCGCGGGTGCAGCCGCACGAGATCGGCGTGACCGTCGCCGAGGGCGTCGTCACCCTGACCGGCCGAGTGGACAGCTACGCCAAGAAGTGGGCCGCCGAACGGGCCGCCCACCGGGTGGCCTCGGTCCGGGCCGTCGCCAACGACGTGGCCGTGCAGCTCACCAACGGCACCGAGCGCGCCGACAGCGACCTGGCCGCCGCGGCCAGCCACGGGCTGGAGTGGGACGCGTTCGTGCCCATCGAGAAGCTCCAGGTCACCGTCTCGGCCGGCTGGGTGACGTTGCACGGCGACGTCGAGTGGGAGTACCAGCGCCGAGCCGCCGAACGCGCGGTCGCCCGACTGACCGGTGTACGCGGGGTGAGCAACGGCATCACCGTCCGACCGGCCACCGAGCCGGACGCCCGCAACCTGGCCGACCGGATCGTCGACGCCCTCGCCCGGGCCGGAGCGACCGAGGCCGAACGGATCAGTGTCCGGGTGCACGGCGACACCGCGATACTCGCCGGGTTGGTGCACTCGATGCCCGAACGGGCCGAGGTCGAGCAGGTGGCCTGGTCCGCGCCGGGCATCCGGGAGGTGCAGAACCACATCGCGGTCGCCCCGGTGCTGCGCTGAGCGGGCGCGGGCGCCCGGTGAGCGTGCGCTGAACGGGCGCGGAACCACCCGGGGTGGGTGAGCCCGTCTCACCCACCCCGGGAGCAGGCTGGTGGCATGAGTGATCCGAACGGGCTGATCCAACCGGGGCGCACCGCGCCCGGTTTTACCCTGCCTGCCACCCCGGACGGGGCTCTGCTGGGGCCTGAGCAGTTCCGTGGCCGGCCGGTCGTGCTCGCCTTCTACCCCGCCGACTGGAGCCCGGTCTGCGGCGACCAGATGTCGCTCTACCAGTCGGCGGCACCCGTCTTCGCCCAGTACCAGGCGGTGGTGCTCGGCCTGTCGGTGGACAGCATCTGGTCACACCGGGCATTCGCGGAGAGCCGGGGCATCGAGTTCCCCCTGCTGGCCGACTTCGAGCCCAAGGGCGAGGTGGCCCGCAGCTACGGCGCGTACATGCCGAACGGTGAGGCGGCCCGCGCGCTCGTGGTGCTGGACCCGGCGGGGAAGGTGGCCTGGAGCTACCTGTCGCCGCCCGAGGTCAACCCCGGCGCCGACGGCATCTTCGACGCGCTGGACCAACTCGCCGCCGATCGGAAGGTGATGGCCGGATGAGCACGCCACTGCAGGTCACCGCCCGACTTCGCGACCCGGTGACCACCGACGACCACATCCGGGGGCCGGCCGACGCGGCGGTGACCATCGTCGAGTACGGCGACTTCCAGTGCCAGTTCTGCGGCGCCGCGTACCCGAACCTGCACGAGTTGCTGCGGCAGCGGGCCGACACCGTACGCCTGGTCTACCGGTACTTCCCGATCGCCAACGTGCACCCGTACGCCGAACGGGCCGCCGAGACGGCCGAGGCCGCCGGGGTTCGGGGCCGGTTCTGGGAGATGCACGACTGGCTCTACGAGCATCAGGACCAGCTCGACCCGGTGCACCTCTCGCTCGGCGTCGAGCAGGTCGGGTTGCCGCCGGACGAGTTGAACGCCGAGGTGGAGAACCGTGCGCACGCGGACCGGGTGCGCCGGGACTTCGTGGGGGGCATCCGCAGCGGGGTGAACGGCACCCCCACCCTGTTCGTCAACGGCATCCGGCACGACGGCGGGTACGACCTGCCCGACCTGCTGACGGCCGCGGACGCCGCCGCCAACGCCTGACCCGCTCAGATCAGCCGCAACTCGCGCGCCCGCCGGACCGCTTCGCGCCGGCGGGTCGCGTCGAGTTTGCGGTAGATGTTGCGGACGTGGGTCTTCACCGTGTTGACCGAGAGGGACAACTCGCTGGCGATCTCCACGTTGGACAGGATGCTCTGCAGGTAGCGCAGGATGGTCAGCTCCCGCTCGGTGAGCGGCTCGTGCAGCGCGCCCCTCGGCCCGACGGTCGGCCCGGCGGTGCTCTGCCCGGCCCCCCGCACCAGGTCACTGACCAGCGCGAAGTGCGCGGTGCCCGCGTCCAGGTGCACGGCCAGCAGGTCCCGCACCTGTGGTTCGGCGCGGGTGAAGACCCTCCGGCAGCCCTGCGGGCCGGCCAGGTCCAGCGTCTGCTCCAGGATCCGACCCGCCCGACGCCCGTCCCCGGCGCGCTCGGCCAGCACCGCGTCCAGCAGGCCCGCCTCCAGGCGCACCGGTAGCGGCCAGGCCGTGGCGGCCGGCGCCTGCCAGTCCGGCAGGGTCCGCTCGGCGGCGGCGTCGCCGGCCAGCAGCTGCACCTTCGCCAACGTCACCGCGAGCACCGGGTCGGCCCCCTCGTCGGCGGCGTCGGCCAGCAGGTCGCGGGCGGAGTCCAGGTCGCCCCGCGCGGCCCGCAGTTCGGCTTCGGCGGCCCGCAGCAGACCGGTCAACTCGGCGGCGGACGGCCGGTCGGTCAGCGCCTCCCGGGCCCGGACGAGCAGCCGCTGGCCGGCCGCCGGGTCACCGGAGTCGCGGCGCAGCTGCGCCCTGCACAGCGCGGCCACCGCCGCCGCCACCGGTTCGTCGGAGGCGGCAGCCAGCCAGTCGTCGCCCACCTCGGGGTTGCCGGCCCAGCCGCCCGCCACGTCGAGTGCCGGGAGGGCGAGGGCGAGGTTCGCCGCGGCCTCCTCGGGCTGGTCGCGCAGCAGCGCCACCACGGCGAGAGCCAGGTACGCGTGGCCGCAGTCGAGCCGACAGGACCAGCCCCGACAGAGCGGCATGCCGAGCGCGTCCCGGGCCGCCTGCTCGGCTGCCCGCAGCTCGCCGCGCACCGCGAGCAGCAGCGCGGCGCGGCTCGCGGCAACGAGCTCGGTGCGCGCTCGGCCGGCCTCCCGAGCCGCCGCCCGGGCCCGGACGAACCGGGCGGTGGGCAGCGCCCCGTCGGCCAACTCGACCAGCCCCAGCGCGGTGCCGGTGAACGCCCGAAGGTCCAGGTCGTCGGCAGCGCCGCCACCACCGGCCGTCGGGGCGGAACCGGCCACCCCGGTCGGCAGCCGGGTCGGCGTGGCCTCCGCCGGGCGGGTGCGCAGCAGGCGAGCGGCGGCGGCCCGGACCTCAGCCCGGTCGTCGGCGAGCCGGGCCACTGTCAACTCCAGCGCGGTGACCAACCGCAGGAACCGGTCCCGGCGCGGCACCGGCAGGCCCGCGGCGTGCCCGGCGGCGGTCCGCAGGTGATCGGTGGCGGCCGGCAGGTCACCGGCGTACGCGCGCTCGGCGGCGCAGGCCAACGCCACCTCCGGGTCGGCGCGGATCACCTCCGCCGGCGGCGGCGCGGGTGCCGGGGCACGCACCGGGTCCCGGTCGTAGCGGGTCAGCTCCGGCCAGTGCGCGACGAACAGGTCACCGGCCAGGTCCCAGCGACCGGCGGCCAGGGCATGCCGCAGAGCGTCGGCGGGCCGGCCGTCGCCCGCGTACCAGTCGGCGGCCCGGACGTGCAGCTCGCGCAGCTCGTCGGCGGGCAACCGGGCCAGGTCGGCGCGAAGCAGGTCGGCGAGCAGGGACTCGCACCGGTACCAGGGTGGCCGGGTGTCCTCCCGGTGCAGCAGACCACCGGTCCCGGCCAGATCGGCCAGCACCTGCCCGGCGTCGGCGCGGCCGGTCAGCGCCTCGGCCAGGTCGGCGCAGACGGTGTCGACGACGGCGGTCCGGCGCAGCAGGTCCGCCTCGGCCGGGTCGAGCGTCGCCAGCACCTCCTCATGCAGGTAGCCGGCGATCTCCGGCTGGTCTCCGCCGAACTGCGCCACCCAGCGCTCCGGGTCGGGCTGTCCGCGTACCGCCAGGGCGGCGATGCGCAGCGCGGCCGGCCAGCCGCCGGAGCGCTCCCGCAGCCGGCGCACGGCGGTCGCCGGCAGCGCGGCGGCGTGGGCGGTGAGCAGGTCGGCCACCTCGTCGTCGGTGAACGCCATCTCGTCCGGGCCGATCTCGGTCAGCTCGCCGGCGAGGCGGAGCCGGTGCAGTGGCAGGTGCAGCCCGGCCCGCGCGCCGATCACCAGACGGAGCCGTCCCCCGGCGTGCCGCAGCAGGAACTCCAGGCCGGTCAACGCCGCCGGGTCGGCGACCCGGTGCAGGTCGTCCAGGATCAGCAGCACCGGCCGGTCGGCGGCGGCGAGCGTGGCGGCCAGCGCCTCCAGTTGGTCGGAGCGCGGCGGCCGGTCGGGCACCGGGCCGCCCCCCGTCGCCCCGGTCGCCGAGCGCAACGCCGCGGCGAGGTACGCCCAGAGCCGGTCCCCGTCGTCGCCGGCCTCCACCGACATCCACGCCGAGACCGGGTCGTCAGCCGACGAAACCGACAGGTCGCCGGAGTCCGGCACGACCGCGCCCGGCTCCACGTCGGGCGGCGCCCCGCCCAGCCGCACCCAGGAGGCGAGCAGGGTGGTCTTGCCCCAGCCGGCGGGGGCGGCCACCAGGGTGACCGGTCCCCCGCTGCCCTCGTCCAACCGGCGCAGCAGGCGGGGCCGCGCCACCACCGGCTCCGGCGGCACGGCCGGCGTCAGCCGGGACGCCAGCAGCGGTGGCCCCGGTGCCGGTTCGACGCGTACGTGTTCCTGTTCCGGCACCCAGCCCCACCCCCACCACGCGCTCCGCCCCCGGTCGGCGAGCGGTTACCCGGCACGGGCCGGTTCACCCCTTCCGGGCGAGCGCGCTTCACCCGGGCGCGACCGACGATCGGGGGACGTGAACCGGGAGGACGGGTGGTACCGATGGGACGGCTGGCGCGGGCGGGACCCGCCCTCGGCGGCGCGGCGCTGGCCGGGGCGGCGCGGTTGCTGCGCGTACCCCATCGGGGTGGCCGGCCCGGCGCGGACGGCGACGCTGCCGCGCCGGCCCGGTGGGAGGTGGTGACCGTCGACCGGCCGCCGGAGCAGGTGCTTCCGGACGGCCGCTGGCCGGAGCCGCTGCGCCGCCTGGACGGGGCGGTCGAGGTGCGGGTGCGGCCGGCGCCCGGCGCCCGGGGCACCGAGCTGGCCGCCCGGCCGCTGGCCGGCGTCACCCCGCCCACCGGGCTGGCCGCGCACCTGGTCGGCGACGACCCGGGTCTGCTGGTCCGGCGGACCCTGCGCCAGATCAAGCAACGGGTGGAGGCCGGTGAGGTGCTCCGCGCGGACCGCTCCGCGCTCGACCGCCCCGAGGTCCACCGGTGAGGGCGCTGTGCTGGGTGGCCGCCGACGAGCTGGCGGTACGCGAGGTGCCCGACCCGGAGCTACGCAACGAGCGTGACGTCATCGTCCGGGTCCGGCGCAGCGCCACCTGCGGAGGTGACCTGCCGCTGCTGGCCGGCCGGCATCCGCTGCTGCGGCCCGGCGACGTGCTCGGCGCGGAGTTCCTGGGCGAGGTGGTGGAGGTCGGCCCCGGGGTCCGCCGACACCGCGCCGGCGATCGGGTGGTCGTCGGCGCGAGCGTGGCATGCGGCGGCTGCTGGTACTGCCGCCAGGGCCTGCACTCCTGCTGCGACAACGCCCATGCCGACCTGCTCAGCGCCGACCCCGACTGGGCCCGCTCCGACGCCGGCTGCTTCGGCCGGCCCCGCGCGGCGGGCGGCTTCGCGGGCGGCCACGCCGAGTACGTGCGGGTGCCGTACGCCGACGTGAGCGCCTTCCGGGTGCCGGACGCCGTCGACGACGACCGGGCGGTGTTCGCCGCGGACGTCGCGCCGACCGGGTGGCTCGCCGCCGAGTTGGGTGCGGTGCGCCCCGGCGACGTGGTGGCGATCTGGGGCGCCGGGGCGGTGGGCCAGTTGACCGCCCGGGCGGCGGTGCTGCGCGGCGCCGCCCGGGTGCTGGTTGTGGACCGGCACGAGGATCGGTTGCGGATGGCCGAGCGGCACTCCGGCGCCGAGCCGCTCGACTACCGCCGCAGCGACGTCGCGGCCGAGCTGCGCGACCGCAGCGGTGGGCGCGGGCCGGACGTGTGCGTGGTGGCGGTCGGCGCGCCACCGGCCCGGTCGAGGGCCGACCGGTTCGTTGGCCAGCACGCCGACCGACCGGACGCGCTGCGGGAAGCCGTGCACGCGTGTCGCAAGGGCGGCGTGGTGGTGGTGCTCGGCGCGGCGGGCGGGTTCGTCGACGCGTTCCCGCTGGGTGCGCTGACCGAGCGGCGGCTCACGCTGCGCGGCGTCGGTCGACCGGATCTGCGGGACGTGCCGATGCTGTTGGACCGGATGGCCCGCGACGAGCTGCGGACCGAGCACCTGGCCACTCACCGGCTGCCGTTGGCGCAGGGCCCCGAGGGGTACGCGCTGTTCCGGGACCGGGCCGACGGCTGCGTACGCGCCGTGTTCACGCCCTGACTTCCCATTCGTGACCGCCTCATCGTCGGCGGTAGATGGCAGACTCCGGGGATGGCCGTGGAGCGAACGTACGACGTGGTGTTGTTCGGAGCGACCGGGTTCACCGGCGGCCTGACCGCCGAATACCTGGCCCGACACGCGCCGGCCGAGCTGCGCTGGGCGTTGGCCGGGCGCAACCCGCAGCGCCTCGCCGCCGTACGGGATCGGCTCGCCGCGATCGACCCGAGCCTGGCCGACCTGCCGCTGCTGACCGCCGACGTGACCGACGCCGACTCGCTGCGGGCGGTGGCGGAGAGCGCCCGGGTGGTGGCCAGCACGGTCGGCCCGTACATCCACCACGGGGAGCCGCTGGTCGCGGCCTGCGCTCGGGCCGGCACCGACTACCTGGACATCACCGGCGAACCGGAGTTCGTCGACCTCATGTACGTGCGTCACCACGCCGAGGCGACAGGCACCGGCGCACGGCTGGTGCACGCCTGCGGCTTCGACTCCGTCCCGCACGACCTGGGCGTCTGGTTCACCGTCAAGCAGCTGCCCGCCGACGTCCCGATCACCGTGGACGGGTACGTGCGCGCCGGCGGCCGGTTCTCCGCCGGCACCTACCACTCGGCGCTCACCGCGTTCTCCCGTACCGGGCAGGCCAGCCAGGCCGCCCGGGATCGCCGGGCGGTCGAGCCGCGCCCCACCGACCGGCGGGTCCGGGCGGTGCCCGGCCGGCTCGCCCGCTCGGCGGAGCTGGGCATCTGGACCGTGCCGCTGCCGACCATCGACCCGCAGGTGGTCCGCCGGTCGGCCGCGGCCCGCCCGGAGTACGGCCCGGACTTCCGCTACCGGCACTTCGCCGCGGTGAAGCGGCTGCCCACCGTGCTGGCCGGCGCGGCCGGGCTCGGCGCGCTGATCGGGCTGGTGAAGCTGCCGCCCAGCCGACGCTGGCTGCTCGGCCGGCTCGCGTCCGGGCAGGGGCCCACCGCAGAGCAGCGGGCGTCGTCCTGGTTCCGGGTCCGGTTCGTCGGCACCGGCGGTGGGCAGCGGGTGGTCACCGAGGTCGCCGGCGGTGACCCCGGCTACGACGAGACGGCGAAGATGCTCGCCGAGTCGGCGCTGTGCCTGGCGCTCGACGAGCTGCCGCCGACCGCCGGCCAGCTCACCCCGGTCGCCGCGATGGGTGACGCGCTGTTCGACCGGCTCGTCCGGGCCGGGCTCACCTTCCGGGTGCTCAAGCAGGAGACTCGGGAGCCTTCGGCTTGACCCTCGACCGGGTCGAGGGGGCAGGATGCCCAGCGTGAGCGACCTGCACAGCATCGGCGAGCTGGCCCGGGCCAGCGGCCTGACAGTCAGCGCCCTGCGCTTCTACGACTCGGCGGGGGTGCTGGAGCCGACCCTGGTCGACCCGGTGACCGGCTACCGCTGGTATGCCGGGGAGCAGATCGCCCCGGCCCGGCTGGTGGCCGGGCTGCGTCGGATCGGCATGCCGGTGCCGGAGATCGCCGCCGCGGTACGCGCCGAGCCGGCCGTGGTGCACCAACTGCTCGACGCGCACCTGCGCCGGCTGGCCGACGGGCTCAGCGACGCCCGCCGCGAGGTCGACCGGCTTCGGGCCCTGGTCGACCCGGCCCCGCCGACCGCCACCACGCTTCTGGTCGCCCCCGCCGCCCTGGCCGCCGCGCTCGACGCGGTGCGCTTCGCCGTCGGAGTCGACAGGGAGCTGCCGATGCTCGCCGGAGTGCTGTTCGACGTGGAGTCCGACGGCGTCCGGCTCGTCGCCACCGACCGGTACCGGCTCGCGCTGGCTCGGGCCGGGGCCGACGTCGACGGGCCGCCGGTGCGGGTATTCCTGCCGGTGGCCCTCGTCGACCAGCTCCGGCCACTGCTCGACACCGCCGACACCTGGCCGGTACGGCTGACCGTGGCGGGCGCGGACCTGCGGGTGCGGGTGGCCGACCGCACGCTGACCGGCGCCGCCCTGCCGTACGACTTCCCGGACTATCACCGGCTGCTGCGTAAGTCCGTCGGTGAGCGGCCGACCGCGCGCCGGATCCCGGTGGACGTGGCAGCGCTGCGCGCCGCGCTGGCCGACCCGGCGGCCCCCACTGTCGCCCTCGACCACGACGGCACGACCCGGGAGGTCACCGTGCTCGGCGTCGACGACCAGGGCGGGCTGCGGCTGCTCCCCGCCGCCGACCTGGGCACCGACGCGCTGCGGGTCGGGGTGGACGGTGGTTACCTGCTGGACGCGCTGAACGCGGCCGGTGCGCCGCAACTGGTGCTGGAGCTGGATGGGCCGATCGCCCCGCTGGCCGTACGCCGACCGGACGACGCGGACACCTACTCGGTGCTCATGCCGATCCGGCTCTGAGCCGACGACCAGCACTCCCCGTCCCGGGACGAAAAGCCCGCGACGGTAGCATCTGGTGGTTCACCTGTGACCCCGGACGGAGGCGTACGGAGCAGCATGCTCGACATGGAGTTGATCCGGAAGGATCGCGAGGCGGTGGCGACCGCGCTGGCGAAGCGTCTGGATCCCGCCGAGGTCACCCGTGCCCTGGACGAGATCCAGCGGCTCGACCAGGAACGCCGCGCCCTGATCACGGAGATCGACGCCGAGCGGCAGCGCCGCAAGGCCGAGGCCCGGGCGTACGCGCAGGCGAAGCGGGCCGGCGAGGAGCCGCAGGCCGCCGCGCCGGAGGCGGAGCGTAAGCAGCTCGCCGAGCTGGAGTCCCAGCTGGACGAGGTGCAGGCCCGGCTGCGCGACGCGATGAGTGAGCTGCCCAACCTGCCCAGCGACGACGTGGTGGCCGGCGGCAAGGAAGCCAACCGGGTGGTGAAGACCTTCGGTGAGCCTCCGGTGATCGAGAAGGTCCGCGACCACGTGGAGCTGAGCCGCGCGTTGGGCCTGGTCGACTACGAGCGCGGGGTCAAGCTCGGTGGGTCCGGTTTCTGGATGTACACCGGAGTCGGCGCCCGGCTGGAGTGGGCGCTGCTCAACTACTTCGTTGACCAGCACATCAAGGCCGGCTACGAGTTCCTGCTCCCGCCGCACCTGCTGCTGGATTCGGCCGGCTTCGCCGCCGGGCAGTTCCCCAAGTTCTACGACGACGTCTACCACCTGGACTCGGCGTCCGCCCCGCGCGGCCAGTTCCTGCTGCCCACGTCGGAGACGGCGATCCTCGGCGCGTACCAGGACGAGATCCTGGAAACCCCGAAGCTGCCGCTGAAGGCGTTCGCGTACACCCCGTGCTACCGGCGGGAGTCGGCCGGCTCGCACTCGGACGAGCGCGGCACGGTGCGGGGACACCAGTTCAACAAGGTGGAGATCTTCCAGTTCACCCTGCCGGAGCAGGCCGACGCGGCGCTTGAGGAGATGCTCGCCCACGCCGAGAGCCTGGTCGAGGGGCTGGGTCTGCACTACCAGCGCACGCTGCTCTCGGCCGGTGACGCCAGCGCCTCGATGAAGAAGACCCTCGACATCGAGGTGTGGATGCCGAGCACCGGCAAGTACAAGGAGGTGTCGTCGGTCTCCTGGGCCGGCGACTACCAGGCTCGTCGGGCGGCCATCCGTTACCGCGAGCCGGGCGGCAAGCAGACCCGCTTCGTGCACACCCTCAACGGGTCGGCGCTGGCCACCAGCCGGCTCTTCCCGGCCATCCTGGAGCAGTACCAGCAGGCAGACGGCAGCGTCCTGATCCCCAAGGTCCTCCAGGACCGCCTAGGCACCGACCGCCTGACCCCCCGCTAGCTCGGACCCCTCCTCACCCCGTCGATCTTGCAGTTTCGGTCTCCGTGTTGCGGGGCTCCGCGGCCTTTGTCGCGACAGAAACTGCAAGATCGCGGGGGCGGGGGCGGCGCCTCGTCAGGGCTGCTGCCAGCAGGAGGGCCGCTAGGGCGGCTAGCAGCAACGCCGGGCCGATTTCGTCCAGGGCGTTGGCCACTGTGTGTTGTAGCTGGGACGCCGCTCGGATGACCGGGTCTCCGAGGGCGTCGCGGCGGCCGGCGGCCAGCCTCAGCTCGTACCAGCCGTACCAGGCGACGTAGCCGCCGGCGAGCAGCAGCACCAGGCCACTGAGGCGGGGCACCAGCGCGCCGGCGACGCGCAGCCGGGCCACCAGGCCGTCGCGCAGCAGCGCCACCCCGAGCGCGGCGACCGCGACCACCAGACCCATCCCGAGGGCGTACGCGCCGAACAGCGCCAACCCCTGACCGGTCGAGCCGGCCTGGAGGCTGGTCACCACGATGGCCAGGAACGGCGCGATGGCGCAGCCGAGTGACGCCAGCGCGTACGCCGCGCCGAACAGTGCCATCGACGGCCAGGACCGGGTCAGCCGGGGCGCCCGGGCGGACCAGCCGGGGGCGGGCAGCCGCCGACCGGCGAGCAACCAGCAGCCGGCCACCACCAGCAGCACGCCGAGCGCCACGGTCAGCCACGGCAGCCGGGGCCGCAGCCAGCCGGCCAGCGGCGCGAGCGCCAGGCCGAACGCGCCGAACACCAGCACGTACCCCACTGTCAGCCCGGCCGCCGCGGTGAGCGCGCGGCCGACCGCGCCGCGGGTGTCCGACCCGGCGACCAACAGCGAGAGGTACGCGGGCAGCAACGCGAAGCCGCACGGGTTGACCGCGCCGAGCATGCCGGCGGTCAGCGCGAGCAGCAGTGTGGCGGTCACGCCCCGGCCAGCGCGGCGACCTTGGCGGTGAGCGCCTCACCGTCCAGGAAGCCCTGGTGGACGACAGTGCCGTTCCGGTCGATGATCACGAAGATGCTCTGCTCGGTCACCTTGAACCGCTTCCAGAGCGCGCCCTTGGTGTCCTCGATCTGTGGCGTCGCGCCGAGGTCGAACTCGGTGACGAACTCCTTCATGGCCTTGCGCTCGCCCAGCCCGGCGACGCCGACGATCGGCACGGTGTCCCGGTACCGGGGTTCGATCTCGGCCACCGTCCAGGCCTGGCTGGCGCAGGTGGCGCACCACGGCGCCCAGAACCACAGCACCACCGGTTTGCCGGCGAGCTGTGCCGCGTCGAACGCGGCCCCGCCGAGGGTGGTCCCGGTGAAACGCAGCACGGCCGGGACCTGCGCCGCGGGCGCTCCGCCGGTCGCCGTGCCGGTCGGGGTGGGCGGGGCGCCGGTCGAGGCCGGGGCCGATCCGGCGGCGGTGGGCCCACCCGGCGCGGTGCCGGTGCAGGCGGCGACGCCGAACAGGGCCACCACGAGCGCCCCGGCGGTGGCGGCACGGCGTAGCTGCCCGGCCCCTGTCCACGCCATGCTGATCCGCATCCGCTTCTCCGTTCCGGTCCGGAAGGGACCCCTGCTGGCGCCTGACGCTTCGCTACTCGGCCTTGGCGAGTCGGAGAGCCAACTCCGGGCAGACCTTGACCGCCTTCAGCGCGCCCTCGCGCAGCCATGTCGGCACGGGGGTGGCCGGGAAGGCGGGATATCCGTTCGCGTCGAGCCGGATGAAGTCCGGTACGACGTGCGCGCAGAGGCCGTGCCCGTCGCAGCGGGACCAGTCCAGGGTGAGCTTCTGCGGGTTCGCGTCGGGTGCGCCCGGCAGCCCCATCACGCCCTTGACCCGTCGGCCACAGCCGTCGCCGGTGCTGTGCAGCCGCAGGTCCTCGGCGAAGACCTCGATCGCGGAGAGCGCGAACCGGGCGGTGCCGTCCGGGTGGCTGCACGCGCCCCGGCCCTTCACCTCGCCGGCGGCGGCGCGCACCACGTCCGCCGGTTGGCTGCCGGCGACGGCCAGGTCCACCGCGCGGGCCAGGTCCGGCAGGCCCATCTTGCACGGCCCGCACTGGCCGGCGGACTCGCCGGCCAGATAGCGCACCACCTGGGCGGCCTCGCCGAGCGGGCAGGTGTCGACACCGAGCGGGACGATGATGCCGGCGCCGAGGGTGCCGCCGACCGCGGCCAGGCCCTTGCGAGACACCTCGGCGTTCTCCGCCGCCTCCGGGGTGATCCACTTGCCGTGGTAGCCGCCCATCAGGATGCCCTGGGTGGCCGGCACCTCGCACAGGTCGAGGACGTCGCGCAGCGGCATGCCGGCCGTGCACTCCACCACCGCCGGTCGGCCCGCCGCGCCGGTCACTGTCAACAGCACGGTGCCGGGCTCGTCGTCGGTGCCGAGCGCCGCGTACTCGTACGGGCCAAGCCGGGCGCCGACGGCGAGCTGGGCGTACGTCTCGGCGTTGGACAGCAGGGTGGGCAGGCCGCTGACCCCGGAGTCGCTGGAGCGCTTCTTGGTGCCCGGCGGGATGTGCGGCAGCCCGTTGATCCCGTTGACCAGTGCGCCGCCCTCGCCGGAGATGAACCGGTGCGGCACTGTGACGATCGTCGTCTGCACCGGCATCCGGCGCTCTTCGAGCGCATCCATCAGCGAGTCCCGGCCGACCCCGTCGTCCGCCACCCCGATCACGATCTCGTCGGCGTCCAGCGCGTACGCGGCCAGCGCCGCCCCGTCCAGGATCAGGTGCGGGGCGCGGGTCAGCAGCACCTTGTCCTTCCAGCTGGCCGGCTCCCCCTCGGTGGCGTTGACGACCACCACGGCGGCGAGGTCCTGCCGCTCGCAGGACTCCAACACCGCGCGCAGTTTGCGGGCGAACGGGAAACCCGCGCCGCCCTTGCCCTTGAGCTGCATGCCCTCGGCGAGCTGGAGCAGCTGCGCCGGCTCCATCGGGCCGATCGGTCCGTGCACCTCCTCGTGCGCGAGCAGGTCGAGCCGGCCGTACTCGGCGAAGCCGGCGGTGAGCCGCGGTTCGCCGACACAGGCGACCGGTGGTACGGCGGTTCGCATCACTTCGCCTCACCCCGCAGCCCGGCCCAGTACGCCCCGTCCACCGCGTCCGCGCTGGCCTTGCGGCGCTTGGACTTGCCCTCGCCGGCTGCCCGTCGAGCACGGCGAGACGCCAGGTCGACAAGGGTCGGGGTGTCATCGACGGGCGGCGCCACCTCGTCCGGCACGTACCGGGCCGGCGGGCGCCAGTAGTCCGGCTCCTCGGGCAGGTCGTCATCGACGCTGTGTCGACCGCTGCCGCTGCGCGGCGCCGACGAGATAGGGCTGCTGGAGACCGGGCCGGCCGAGATCGGCTCGACGGAGATCGGGCCGGCGGAGATGGGCTCGTCGGCCTGCCACCGGCGTGGACTGTCCCACGGCTCCTCGGCGTCGTCGAAGGTCGGCTGCGGCGGCGCCGAGTAACGGCTGCCGTCGTCCTCGCTGCGGGACCGGCGACGGGACCGCTCAGAGGTCTGCTCGTCGGCGCGACGCCGACCGGTCGGCACGGCCTCGTCGCGGGTGCGGGAGCCGCGCCGCCGGGTCACCGGCTCCAGTTCCTCCTCGTCACGTCGGAACGTGCCGGTCTCCTCCACGCTGCGGCGCGCCGATCGGCTGGTCGTGCTCTCCTCGGCCCGCCGGCTGCGCGAGGACCGTTCGGTGTCGCGGCGGGCCGCCGGCTCCTCCTCCCGCCGACGTCGGCTGGGCCGGGTCGGCTCGACGAGGGAACCGGGCTCGGGCACCACCGGGACGGTGAACCGTTCGGGGTCACGTCGTGCGGCCGGCGCGGCCCAGGTGGCGGTGGTGGTCTCCGCCCAGGCGGGACGCTTGTCGGCGGCCTTGCTGCGCCGACCCAACCCGGCCAGCAGCGATCGGGCGGTCTTCGCCTCCTCGGCCCGGCCTGCCATCACCGCGTTGCGCACCGCGGCCTGGTGCTGCTCGCGGCTGCGCCGACCGATGGTGACCGAGAACCGGACCAGCAGGGCCAGCACCACCAGCAAAATGCAGCCGAGGTAGCTGAACATCACCCAGGGCGCCGCGGCCCGACCGGCGTTGAGGCCGTGAAAGACAGCGAACGGCCAGGCCAGGTAGGCGGTGGAGTGCAGCGTGCGCCACAGCCACTTCGGACCGACGCCAGCGAAGCGGGCCCGGATGATGCCGGTCCAGATCACGCTGACCATCAGCAGCGCGGCCACCGTGCCGAGCCCGACGTAGAGCCCTCGGCCGCCGACGAACGGCACCAGCGCGTCGGTCGCCGCCGCCCGTCCGGTGGCGATCTTGGTGAGGACGTGGAAGCCGAGCCCGGCCACGCCCAGCACGCCGGTGGCCCGGTGCGCCGACTGCATCAGCACCCGGTGCGAGATGCGCAGCACCAGCCGGTCGGTGGCGAGCAGGCCCAGCATCACGGTGAGGCTCAACGCCACCAGGGAAACCACCCCGGCGAAGAACTCGGTGAAGAAGAAGCCGTACGCGTACGCCGTCTGACCGACGCCGGTCAGCATGATCGCCGCCCAGAACGCGGCGAGCACCGACGCGATCAGCAGGGCGCTCGCCGACCGCGACGGGGTACGCACCCCCCGACTGCTGGCGCTGGTCCGGACCGTCGCCGCCTTCTTGTCCTGCTGTGCCCGGGCCATCTGCTCCTCGATCGTCTCGCGGCGGCGTACCACCGGCCGACCCCTGCTCCCCCATCCAGTACGGACCGGCGGTGCCCGCGGATCACCTGCCGACGGAAATTTCTGGGCCGAAATCGAACCGAGGGGCGCGGCCGTGCGTTGTACCCGCTTCCACCCACCGACTAGACAGTGACGAATGTGCATGCATTGACAGTCGCCGCAACACGCTTGTAACCTTTCAGCAAATTTCAGCCAGGCTTGCAAGATTCCGGCAAGCCGGCACTCCCCCACCGCACTACCACCCCCGCTCCCGTCAGGAGTCCCCATGCACCGACGTCGACGCGGCTCGGCGCTCCTCGCCCTCGGCCTGATCGCCAGCCTGCTCGTTCCCACCGCCGTGACGGCGCCCCCGGCCGTCGCCGCCCCGTCCGGCGGCAAGAAAGTCATCGTCCAGCTCTTCGAGTGGAACTGGCCCTCGGTGGCCAGCGAGTGTCAGAGCACCCTCGGCCCGAAGGGTTACGGCTACGTGCAGGTCTCGCCCCCGCAGGAGCACGTGCGGGGCAACCAGTGGTGGCTGGCGTACCAGCCGGTCAGCTATCGCATCGAGTCCCGCAAGGGCACCCGGGCCCAGTTCCAGTCGATGGTGAACACCTGCCACGCGGCCGGGGTCAAGGTGATCGTCGACGCGGTCGTCAACCACATGTCCGGTCAGGACAACGGCGGCACCGGCTGGGCCGGCTCGTCCTACTCGCACTACGACTACCCGGGCATCTACCAGACCCAGGACTTCCACCACTGCGGCCGCAACGGCGGCGACGACATCGCCAACTACAACGACCGGTACGAGGTGCAGAACTGCGAGCTGGTCAACCTCTCGGACCTCAAGACCGAGTCGGACTACGTCCGCACGAAGATCGCCTCATACCTCAACGACCTGCTCTCGCTCGGCGTCGACGGCTTCCGGATGGACGCCAGCAAGCACATGCCGGCGGCCGACATCGCCGCCATCAGGGGCAAGCTGTCCCGCTCCGCGTACATCGTGCAGGAGGTCATCCACGGTGCCGGCGAGCCGGTGCAGCCGACCGAGTACACCGGCAACGGCGACGTGCACGAGTTCCGCTACGGCAAGGACCTGGCCCGGGTGTTCCGCTCCGAGCGGTTGGCGTACCTGCGCAACTTCGGCGAGGGCTGGGGGCACCTGCCCACCGGCCCGGCGTCGGTGTTCGTCGACAACCACGACACCCAGCGCGACTCCGGTGGGGTGCTGACCTACCGCGACCGGGGCATCTACGCTCTGGCGAACGCCTTCATGCTGGCCTGGCCGTACGGCTCCCCGACCGTCATGTCCAGCTACACCTTCAGCAACCGGGACGCCGGCCCACCGTCGGACGGCGCCAACAAGACGCTCAACGCCACCTGCTACTCCGGCTGGGAGTGCGAACACCGCTGGCCGGTGATCGCCAACATGGTCGGCTTCCGCAACGCCACCGAGGGTGCCGGCGTGGCCAACTGGTACGACAACGGCAACAACCACATCGCGTTCAGCCGCAGCGGCAAGGGCTTCCTCACCGTCAACGACGAGGACGCGGCGGTGAACGGCCGCTCCTACTACACGGGGCTGCCCGCCGGTCGATACTGCGACGTCATCCACGGCACGTACGCGGGCGGCACGTGCAGCGGACCGGTGATCACCGTGGACGGTAGTGGCTGGTTCGCGGCGACCGTGCCGGCGCACGACGCCGTGGCCATCCACATCGGCGCGCGAATCTGATTCGACCGGGGCCTCCGGACGGCGGGTCTCGCCGAACCGGAGGCCCCGAAGCATCCGCCACCATAGAGTGGTTTCGTGCCGTTTGACCAGAAGACTCCGTACCGTCGTCGCGGCGTCTGGGTCGCCGCCGCCATCGGCGTACCCGCGCTGCTGGTGACCGCGCTGCTGGTCGGCCAGGCCCTCACCCCGAGCTCGACGGCCCCCGACGACCGCAACGTGGTGGTGGCCGACCCCACTCCGAGCAGTGTGGACCAGAGCCCGGAGGAGTCGATCCCCCCGGCCGCGCCCGCCCCGGACGGGCTGCCGGTGGTCGACTACGACCCCGCGCCCGGAGGGTTCCCCGCCGATCCGAACAGCACGGACGTCACACCGCTGACCGACGGCGTGCACCCGACCAGACGGATCGCCGCGTACGACGCGCCCGGCGGTCGGCCACGCGCCTTCCTCGAACCGACCATCCGCGGTGTCGAGCTGACCATGCCGATCGCCCAGCGGCGCGCCGGCTGGACGGCCGTCCTGCTGCCCTCGGCCAACCGCCGGCTCGCCTGGCTGCCGCCCGGCGGGTTCGAGACGGTGCCGCTGCGCGATCAGATCGTGGTGGAACGCAAGGTCCACCGTCTCACCTGGTACCGGGCCGGCAAGGCGGTGCGTTCCTGGGAGGTCAGCCTCGGCCAGTCGGGCCAGGAGACTCCACTGGGGCGGACCTTCATCCTGGGCCGCACCCCACCGCCGGAGGAGGTCTACGGCGGGGTGGACATCTACGCCCTCGGCTCGGTGCCCGACGACCCCGAGTCGGTGCCGTCCGGGCTGCGCGGCGCGCACATCGGGGTGCACACCTGGCACCACGACGGCGAGCTGGGCGAGAACACCACGAACGGCTGTATCCGGCTGACCCGCAGCGGTCAGCGGGAACTGCTCGCCGAGGTCCGTCCCGGCAGCAGCGTCGTCGTGGTCGACCAACTGGCCGCCCCGCCGCCGACCGCCTGAGCACCTGAGCACCTGAGCGCACGGTCACTCGCCGAGCAGCCAGCCGTTCTGCTCGGCGACCCGGATCGCGTCGGCCCGGTTGCGGGCACCGGTCTTGCCGATCGCCGCCGACAGGTGGTTGCGTACCGTCCCCTCGGAGAGGTGCAACGCCCTGGCCAGGTCGGCGACGCTGCCACCGCCGCGCGCGGTGCGCAGCACCTCGGTCTCCCGCTCGGTCAGCGGGCTGACCCCGGCGGCCAGCGTCTCCGCGGCCAGCGTCGGGTCGACCACCCGCAGGCCGGCGTGCACCCGGCGGACCGCGTCGGCGAGCTGCCGGGCCGGGGTGTCCTTGACCACGAAACCGCTCGCACCGGCCTCCATCGCCCGGCGCAGATAGCCGGGTCGACCGAAGGTGGTCACCACCAGCACCCGGCAGGTCGGCAGCGCGGCCCGCAACGCCGCGGTGGCGGCGATCCCGTCCAGGCCGGGCATCTCCACGTCCAGCAGGGCGACGTCGGGTGCGCTGCGTCGGGCCTCGGGCACCACCTCGTCGCCCCGGCCGACCTCGGCGACCACGGTCAGGTCCTCCTCCAGCGAGAGCAGGGCGGCCAGCGCACCCCGGACCAGCGCCTGGTCGTCGGCGAGCAGCAGCCGGATCGGCGTGGACCCGCCGCTCACCGGGCCTCCCCCGGCGCGTGCACCCGCAGCAGAAAACCGTCGCCCGCCGGTCGGCGGCCGACGGTCACCACCGCGTCCAGCCGCCGCGCCCGCTCCCGCAGGCCGACCAGCCCGTGCCCGCTCGGCTCGGGAGTGGACGGGCCCCGACCGTCGTCACTGATCTCGACCCGATCCGGGTGCACCCGGATCACGCAGCACCGCGCCCCGCTGTGCCGGACCACGTTGGTCACCCCTTCCCGTACCGCCCAGCCGAACAACTGGTCCCACTCCTCCGGCAGCTGCGGCACCTCGGTCGACACGTCCGCCGCGACGCCCGCCGCGGCCAGCGCGGAGCGGGCGCCGGCCAGCTCCGCGGCGAGACTGACCTCTCGGTACGCCCCGACCGTCTGCCGTACGTCGGCCAGCGCGGCCCGGGCCAGCGCCTCCACCTCGGCGATCTCGGCGGCGGCCCGCTCCCGGTCGACCTCGATCAGACGCCCGGCCAACTCGGCCTTGATCGCCACCACGGTGAGCGAGTGCCCGAGGATGTCGTGCAGGTCGCGGGCGGCGCGGGACCGCTCCTCGGCGACCGCGAGCCGGCCGATCTCCTGTTGGGCGGCGCGGAGTTCGCTGTTGCGTTGGGCCAGTTGGGACACCCCGAACATGGCGAACGAGGCGAGCAGCACCGCGAAGACGATGCCGTTCTCCGCCTCCCACCCCGGCACCAGCCAGGAGGCCAGCACGGGGGTCACCGCGCAGAGCGCCACGGCGGCCAACGCCTCCCACGGCGGCAGCAGGAACACCGCCGCCGCGGCCACGTAGACCAGTGTGGCCAGCCAGTCCCCGCCGGTACCCGGGAGGCTGGCCAGGCCCACCGCGAGCAGTAGCGCCAGCCCGGCCCGTGCCCGGCCCGCAGGAATCGGCTGCAGGGACTGGCGCAGCTTGCGGGCCCACTGGAACAGCAGCACGTAACCGACGCCGAAGACGACCAGGGCCACCACGCCGAGGACCCGCCGCCACGGCTCCGGCTGGTGCAGCGCGGTGGCGAGCGGCACGTTGAGGAAGAACAGCCAGACGGCGGCCAGCAGCCAGCCGGTGACCCGCCAGTGGCGGCTCACCGGCCAGGGCTGCCCGGTCGAGAGGTCCATCGGGTTCACGCTAGCGGTCGCGGCCGGTCAGACCCGCGCGGTGTCCCGGCGGAACAACCGGGCCGCGCCGACGCCGAAGAGCAGCGCCCAGACGACGAGGTTCGCCACCGCCGCCATGCTCACCCCGTCGCCGGTCAGTGGGGCGCGGGCCAGCACGCCCATGCCGTACACCGGTGTGAACTTCGCGACCTGCTGAAGCACGTCCGGCAGCACCTCGACCGGGACGAACAGCCCGCCGAACATGGCCAGCACCGCCAGGACGGGGCCGATGATCTGCATGACGTTCTCGGCCGGCGCCAGGTAGCCGATGAAGAGACCGAACGCGGCGAAGACCAGCGAGCCGACCCAGGCGGCGAGCCCGGACAGCAGCCAGACGTACGCCGGAACGCGGACGCCGGCCACGGCACCCACCAGGAACTCGATGACGACCGCGAGCAGACCGAGACTCATCGCGGTGATCAGCTTGGTCGCCACGTACGCCGCCGGGCGGAGCGGGGTGAGCCGCAGTTGTCGGCTCCAGCCCAGCGCCCGCTCGGTGGCCACCGCACCACCGACGCTGGTGGTCGCCACCATTGCCGCGTACACGGCCAGGCTGATCATGACGTACGCCGTCACCGGTCGACCGTTGTCCAGTGACTGCCCGCCCTGCGGCAGGCCGAAGATGAGGAAGAAGACCCCCGGCATGATCAGGGTGAAGGCGAGGGTGCGGCGGTTGCGCAGCACCCGGCGCAGCTCGATGCCCAGGGCGCCGGGGGCGAACCCGCCCAGCGCGGGCAGCCGACGGTCCGGCTCGGTGACACCGGCGCGGGTGGGGGTGGAGGTGGAGGTGGTCATCTCAGGCTCCGGTCTGCGCGGTGGTCAGGGCGAGGAAGGCGTCCTCGAGGTTGCGGGAGGTGATCTCGACGTCCCGGGCGGCGGTCCGGGTCAGCAGGTGCCGGGCGACGGCGTCCGAGTCGCCGGTCCGCACCAGCACGCTGTCGCCGCGCACCTCCACGGCGTCCACGCCGGGCAGCGCGGCGAGCGCGGCCTGGTCGGCGCCGGGCAGGGTGGCCCGCACGGTACGGCCGGCGGCCAGGTTCTTGATCTCCGCGGTGGTGCCGTCGGCGACGATGCGCCCCTGCCGGACCAGCACGATCCGGTCGGCGTACGCGTCCGCCTCGTCGAGGTAGTGGGTGGCGAAGATGACGGTCCGTCCGCGCCGGGCGTCTCGGCGCAGGGCCTGCCAGAAGTCCCGCCGACCCTCGACGTCCATGCCGGTCGTCGGCTCGTCGAGCACCATCAGGTCCGGATCGGGCAGCAGGGCCAGCGCGAAGCGCAGTCGTTGCTGCTGACCGCCCGAGCAGCGCCCGACCACCCGGTCGGCGATGTCGGTGATACCGGCCCGCTCCAGCACCTCCGCCGCCGGACGGGTGTGCCGGTAGAAGTGGGCGGTCATCCGTACCGTCTCGCCCACTGTGAGGTCCTTGAGCAGCCCGCCGGTCTGGAGCACGGCGGCGACCCGACCTCGGGCCACCGCCTCGTCCGGGGTGCCGCCGAGGACGCGGACGGTGCCCGTGTCCGGACGGGACAGCCCGAGCAGCATGTCGATGGTGGTGGTCTTGCCCGCGCCGTTCGGGCCGAGGAACGCCACCACCTCGCCGGGCTGCACCCGGAGGCTCAACCCGTCGACAGCGGTGACCGCGCCGAAGCTTTTGGTGAGGCCGTCCAACTCGACAGCCGGATGCGTACTGGTCATGCCACTGATGCTCCGGCGGGGCGTACTCCGATGCCCGGAGCGGTCGTCACGCCCCGACCGTGACATTTGTCAGGGCGGCCGGATTCCGGACGGGCACAGCGGGTAACCGCCGGGCCGAACCGCGACACCGGGAGGACGCGATGGGTGCCACGCCGCAGGGTCAGGTCGACACGGTCGTGCTGATCCACGGGCTCTGGATGACGCCGCGCAGCTGGGAGGGGTGGGCCCAGCGGTACACCGAGCGCGGCATGCACGTCATCGCCCCCGCCTGGCCCGGCATGGACCGGTCCGTGGAGGAGTTGCGCGACGACCCCGGCCCGATCGCCGAGCAGAGCATGGCCACGATCGTGGCGCACTACGACCGGATCATCCGAGCGCTGCCCCGCCCGCCGATCATCATGGGGCACTCGTTCGGCGGCCTGTTCGCCCAGGTCCTCGCCGACCGGGGTCTCGGCGCGGCGGTGGTGGGGGTGCATCCCGCGGCGGTGAAGGGGGTGCTCAAGGTGCCGCTGAGCACCCTGCGCTCGGGCTTTCCGATCCTGCGCAGCCCCGCCAACCGGGGCAAGGCCGTCCCGTTCACCCCGGACGACTTCGCCTACACCTTCGGCAACACGATGAGTCGCGAGGACTCCGACCGGGCCTGGCGGCGCTACGCCGTTCCCGGCGCCGGGCGGGTCTTCTTCGAGGGCGCGTTCGCCAACCTCGACCCGAGCTCGCCGGCCCGCGTCGACGTCGGGCGTAACGACCGGGCGCCGCTGCTGCTGATGGCCGGCGAGGTCGACCACGTGGTGCCGGCGTCGGTGGTCCGCGCCAACGCCGGGCTCTACCAGAAGTCCCGGGCCCTCACCGCGTACGAGCAGTTCGCCGGCCGATCACACTTCACCGTCGGGCAGGACGGCTGGGAGCAGATCGCCGACTACGCGTTGGACTGGGCGCTGCGCGCGGCGGCCCTGCCCCGGGAGGCGACCATCGCCAGCGAAACCCCTCGCCGCTGACCTGGGCTCGGCCGCCAGACAGCGGGCCCGATCCACTCGTCTTTCGTGAACTCGGGGTATCCCTGGCGCCAGGACACCCCGACTTCATGAAACCGGAGTGGATCCTTCCTCGCATGGCCACCGTCTGGCGGGGTATCTCGGTGCGATGAGGGCCAGTTTCCGGCTTGGCCGGGTCGCGGGAGTGCCGGTCGGCGTCAACTGGAGCGTGCTGGTCATCTTCGCGTTGATCGCGTGGGGGTTGGCCGCGAACCAGTTCCCCCGCTCGTACCCCGACCGCTCGCCCGTGGCGTACGTGATCGCCGGGCTGGCCGCAGCGGTGGTGTTCTTCGTCGGGCTACTCGCCCACGAGGTGTCGCACGCGGTGGTGGCCAAGCGCAACGGGCTGACTGTCGACGGCATCACGCTGTGGCTGTTCGGCGGCGTCGCCGAGTTGCGGGGCGAGCCGCGTGACCCGGGCGCGGAGTTGCGCATCGCGGGCGTCGGCCCGCTGGTGAGCCTGCTGATCGGGGCGTTCTTCGGTGCCATCGCGGCGCTGCTCGCGCTGGCCGGGCAGGGCGGGCTGCTGTTCGGGGCGGTGGCCTGGCTGGCGGGGATCAACGTGCTGCTGGCCATCTTCAACGTGCTGCCGGCCGCGCCCCTGGATGGTGGCCGGTTGCTGCGCGCCGCGGTCTGGAAGGCCACCGGTGACCGGACCCGGGCGTCAGTGGTCGCCGCCCGCGCCGGTTGGGTGCTGGGTGTGCTGCTGATCGGCCTGGGGTTGTGGCAGTTCCTGTCCGGGGTCGGTTTCGGTGGGCTCTGGCTGGCGCTGATCGGCTGGTTCCTGATCGGCGCGGCCGGGATGGAGGAACGGCAGGCCCGCACCGGCACCGCGCTGCGCGGGATTCGGGTGGGCGATGTGATGACCCCGCAGCCGCAGACCGCCTCGGCGCAGATGACTGTCGCGGACTTCGTCGACCACTACCTGTTCGCGTACCGGCATTCGGCGCTGCCGCTGACCGAGGACGGCCGGCCGACCGGCCTGGTCACCGTTGACCGGGTGCGGGGTGTGCCGCCGGAGCGGCGGGCATCGACCACGCTGGCCGAGGTGGCCTGTCGAGCCGACGAACTGGTGCTGGCCCAGCCCGGCGAACAGCTCAACGACCTGCTTCCCCGGCTCAGCGAGTGCGCCGACGGCCGCGCCCTGGTGGTGACCGACGACGGCCGCCTGACCGGAATCGTCTCCCCCAGCGACATCAGCCGCGCCGTCCAACGCAGCACCCTCCGCACCCCCACCCCCTCCCGGTGATCATGAAGTTGACGGCGCGACACGCCGACCTCGGCACCGCCAACCCCATGATCAACGGAAGGGGCGCGGGTCAGGAGTGGGGGCAGGTGTTGCGGTACTCCTGGATGGTTGCCGAGGCGGGGGGTGCGGGGCAGAGGAACTGGTCGTAGCGGGTGTCGTCGTCCACGAAGCGCTTCAGCCAGGAGATGCTGTACTTGGCGACCGTCACGTTCGTCGAGGTGGGCGCGGAGTGGCTGGCGTTGTTGAGTTCCAGGTAGGCCTTGTCCAGCGTGGACGGCAGGCTGGTGTAGAAGGGCTCCGAGTGCGACGAGACCGGCGCCACGGAGTCGTTCTCCGCGCCGATCACCAGCGTCGGCACCCGTACGCCGGACCAGTTCTTGACGGTGTGCCAGCCGGTCAGCGGGATCGCGGCCTGCAACTGCGGTCGTGAGTTCGCCGCCGAGAGGCTGCCGCCGCCGCCCATCGAGTGCCCCATCACGGCCAGCCGGTTGCGGTCGATCCGGGTACGCACACCGCTGGTGTTCGTGAGGTAGTCCAGGGCTGCCAGCAGTTGCGTGCCTCGGCTGGCCGGCTGGTCGTAGCGGGACAAGGTGTCGATCGTGATCACCACGAAGCCCTGCGAGGCGAGGCGCGGTCCCAGCCAGGCCACGCTGGACTGGGTGGCGGTGTAGCCGGGTGAGATCGCCACCGCGCCGAAGGTGCCCTCGGCGGTGCTGGTCGGGTAGTAGATCGTCCCGCCCCGGAAACCGCTGACGCTGGAGGCGGCGACGGTGCTCTGGGCGATGGCGAACGCGCCCCGGCTGGCTTCGATGCTGGCCACGGTGGGTGCCGGGCCGCGCTCGTACGGGCTGGCGGCGGCATGGGCGGCCGGCGCTGCGCCCAGTCCGGTGCCGAGCACGGCCAGGGCGAGCGCCCACCGCAGACCGCGGCGGGGGCGGCGGGCGACTGGTTCGGGGGTGATGGCGGGTACGGGCTGCATGTCTCGCTCCGAGGGGTGGAGCCGACGGTCCCGGGACGGGAACCGGACGATGAGACTCATCGACAGACATCAGTGTGTGTCCGGGTCTCGCACCCCACCAATCCCAGCCACCCCATGCCACAGCGCTATGGCACGGGCTGGGTCACCGGGGGAAGTAGCGGTCCAGGACGTCGGTGCGGAACGTGCCCTTCGGGTCCAGGTCGGCCAGGAGCGCGGCGAAGTCGGCGTACCTCGGGTAGCGGGCGGACAGCTCGGCCGGGTCGGTGACGAAGACCTTGCCCCAGTGTGGGCGGGGCGCGAAGGGCGCCAGCCGCTCCTCAACGGCGGCCACCACGGGCAGCACCGCCGCGGTGTCGTCGACCCAGGTGAAGTGCAGCACGAAGCTGTCCCGCCGGTAGTTCGGGCTGAGCCACAGCTCGTCGGCCGCCACCGTCCGCAGTTCGGACACCAGCAGCACCGGGGCGATCAGGTCCGCCATGTCGTCCAGCGCGGCGAGCGCGTCAGTCGCCGCCGTACGCGCGACGTGGTACTCGGACTGCAGTTCGTCGCCGCTGCTCGGTGTGAAGCCGAGCTTGAAGTGCGGCAGCCGCTCGTGCCACGGGCCCGGTTCGCCGAGCTGCGGGGTGCAGTTCTCCGCCGGCATCCCGAGCACGGGGTGCCGGGGCTGGTCGGCGGCGGCGGTGCCCAGCCAGTCCGCCGGGGGTGGCTGCTGGTCGGCCAACTGCTTGCGCCACACCTCACGCAGCCGGGGCGTACGGAAGTCGGTGAAGACACTCACGCTGTACGCCGAGCCGAGCGCCTCGTCCAACGCCGTCCGGTCCAGGTCGAGGCGTACGTACTGGCGCAGCGCGAAGGTCGGCACGACATCCAGGGTGACGCGGGTGACCAGGCCGAGCGCGCCGAGCCCGACCACCATGCCGGCGAACGTGTCGGTGTCACGGTCGACCCGGAGCAGATCGCCGTCGGCGGTGACCAGTTCCAGGCCGGCGACCGCGCTGGCCAGGTTGCCGTGGGTCTGGCCGGAGCCGTGGGTGGCGGTGGCCACCGCGCCGGCCACCGAGATGTGCGGCAGCGAGGCGAGGTTCGCCAGCGCGTACCCCTGGGTGTGCAGCTGTCGGGCGACGTCGCCGTAGCGCAGCGCGCCGCTCACGGTGACCTGCCCGCGCTCGCGGTCCACCTCGACAACCGGTGGCAGCCCGGCGAGGCTGACCAGGTCACCGTCGGTGTCGCCGAAACGGTTGAAGGAGTGCCCGCTGCCCACCGCCCGGATCCGGCTGCTGCCGGCGACGAGCCGGCGCAGTTTGTCGACGGAGGTGGGGCGGTGGAACGCCTTCGCGGCGTACCGCACGTTGCCGGCCCAGTTGCGGCGCGGAACGTCGGTCATCGACGCGGCCTGCGGTCCCTGCGCGGTCATGTGGCGGTCTCCCGATCGGTGCTCTGGTGGTCGGCCAACGCGGCGACGAGGGCGCCCAGAACGGTATCCGCCTGGAACGTGTTGTAGCCACGCTGGGCGATCGGCAGACCGGCCGTGGTGGCGCGTTCGATCTCCCCCCGGGCCGCCTGCCGGGCCGACGCGTCCCCGGACATCAGCGCGTCCTGGCCGCGCCGGATCAACCGGTCGACCCGGTCCATCTGGTAGCCACGCAGGCCGACCGGCAGCTCCGGGGCCTCGAAGGCGGCGCGACGCAGCGCGAGCAGGTCGACGAACCGGTCTCCGGCATAGCGGGTGAGCGCTGCCGACACCTGCTCGGGCTGCTCACGGACCTGGTCGAGGACGAGCAACTCGACGGCCGCTCGGCCGTCGAGCGGGTGGCGGGCGGTCACCAGCTCACGCGGCACACCCTGAACCGGCACCAGCAGCAGTCGCGGCGGCTTCGGGTAGCCGTCGCGTCGCGGCGGCTCGTCGAGGACCAGCACGTCCACGTCGGCCCACCCGATCTCCCGACGCAGGCCAGGCCGCCGGATGCTGAGCCCATCCGAGTGGATCCTGAACCGGAACGGCCGCAACGCACTGACCAGCGCCACCGCGCCGAGCGCGATCGCCCCCACCGCGACGATCGTCCGTAGCAGGGCGCCGTCGCTGGGATAGACCAACAAGAGCACTCCACCGAGTACGCACACCGAGGCGAGCGCACGGGACCCCCGATTCCGGCGCAGTTCCACGCTCGGACCCCCGTTCATGACCGTGGCGTCGGTCCCCGCATCTTCCACCAAACCGGGCACCGAGGACACCGGTCGATCGGGCACGGTTGTTCTCGTCATCGTCGGGGAACCCTACGCCCATGAGCAGCTACCGTGATCCGGCCCCGCGGGGCGACGTTTTCCCCTCCGAGGAGGAGCTGGACCCCACCGGCACCGGGGTCGAGCAGGCCAGCGCGCCGCCGGCCGGCGGATTGCCGAGCCACCCGTCGCCCACACCTGGCCCTCGGCCCACACCGGCGCCCGCGCCCGCCCCGACGCCGGTGCCGGCACCCGGGCCGCCACCGCGCGCTCCCGGAGCACAGTCGATCGTGACCCGTCACCTGGACGGCTCGGTGGAGGTGGTCACCGACCTCGACGGTGACGGCGTCGCCGACGTCGTCCAGATTGACGTGGACGGTGACGGGATCCCGGACATCACCTATGTGGACAGTGACCGCGACGGGCGGCTGGACACCGTGCTGGGCGACCCGAACGCGGCCGGGACGGGCGCCCACCGGGCCTGACCGGCGGCGTCGTCCCACGGCCACCCGGCCGACTCAGAGCTTCGTCATCACCTCGCTGGCGACCAGCTCCAGGTGCTCCAGGTCGCTGAGGTCCAGCACCTGGAGGTAGAGCCGCTCGCTGCCGATCTCCGCGTACCGGCCGATGGTGTCCAGCACCTCACCGGGCGTCCCGGCCAGACCGTTGGCCCGCAGCTCGTCCGGTTCGCGGCCGATCGCGGCGGCCCGGCGGGCCACCTCGGCGTCGTCGCGCCCGCAGCAGAGCACCAGGGCGTTGGACCAGACCATCCCGGCCGGGTCCCGGCCGATCTCGACGCAGGCCGCGCGGACCCGGTCGAACTGCGCCGCCGTGTCCGGCACCGAGGCGAACGGCAGGTTGAACTCGTCCGCGTAGCGGGCAGCCAGCCGAGGGGTGCGCTTCGGGCCCGTGCCGCCGAGCAGGATCGGTGGACGTGGCTGCTGCACGGGCTTGGGCAGGGCGGGCGAGTCGCGGACCGGGTAGTACCGGCCGTCGTGGTCGAACCGCTCCCCCGCCGGCGTGGACCAGAGCCCGGTGATGACGGCGAGCTGCTCCTCCAGCCGGTCGAACCGCTCGCCCAGCGGCGGGAACGGGATGCCGTACGCGCTGTGCTCCTCGGCGTACCAGCCGGTGCCGATGCCCAGCTCCACCCGGCCGCCGCTCATCTGGTCGACCTGCGCCACGGTGATCGCCAGCGGGCCGGGCAGCCGGAAGGTGGCGGCGGTCATCAGCGTGCCGAGCCGGATGCGGCTGGTGTCCCGGGCCAGGCCGGCGAGCGTGGTCCACGCGTCGGTGGGGCCGGGCTCGCCGCTCACGTCACCCATCATCAGGTAGTGGTCGGACCGGAAGAACGCGCCGTATCCAGCGTCCTCGGCGCAGCGGGCGACGGCGAGCAACTGGTCGTAGCTGGCACCCTGCTGGGGCTCGGTGAAGATCCGAAGTTCCATGATCCGAGCATAGGGAGCCGATCGGCGGTGCCGCGTCGGGACGGCGGCTGTCGTCGTATGCTTTGACAGTCATATGACGGAGGAGGCATATTGGGAAGGTGTCCACCGACGCCTTCGCCGTCCTCGCCGAGCCCACCCGGCGCCGGATCCTCGATCAGCTCCGCGACGCCGAACGCAGCGTCGGCGAGCTGGTCGATGGGCTCGGGGTCAGCCAGCCAGCCGTCTCCAAACACCTGCGGGTGCTTCGCGACGCCGGCTTCGTCAGCTGCCGGACGGCCGCCCGACAGCGGATCTACCGCCTCGACCCCGGCCCGCTGCGGGACGTCGACGGCTGGCTCGACCCGTACCGGCGGCTCTGGGCCCGACACCTGGACGCCCTGGAACGGCACCTCGACAGTCAGGAGCAGTGAATGGACCGCGACGCGTTCCGCCCGAGCCCACCCGCCGACGTGCGCGCCGACGACGGCGCGACACTGGTCTTCGTCCGCGACCTGCGGCATCCGCCGGCCGCCGTCTGGGCGGCACTGACCGACCCGGCCCAGCTCGCGCAGTGGGCGCCGTTCCTCGCCGACCGCGATCTCGGCAACGCCGGCGCCGCTGTGCTCACCCTCGTCGACGGCGAGACCACCCAGGAGGACCCGGCGACGGTACGCCGGGCCGAGCCGCCGCACCTGCTGGAGTACACCTGGGGTGACGACCTGCTGCGCTGGGAGCTGAGCCCGCTGGGCAGCGGCACCCGGCTCACCCTGCGGCACACAGTCGCCGACCGGGGCATGCTGCCGATGGTCGCGGCCGGCTGGCACCTCTGCCTCGACGTGGCCGACCGGCTGCTCGACGGCGACCCGGTCGGCCCGATCCGTGGCGCGGAGGCCAAGGACTTCGGCTGGCCCGAGCTGCGCGACGCGTACGCCGAACGGCTCGGTGAGGGCTGACCGGCACCGTCCCGGCGGCCCCGGGAGCCCGGAGCCGCCGGACACCGGTCAGACGTACGGCCGCTTGGCGTACGCCTCGCGGAGCGCGGCCAACCCGACCGCCTTCGGCGTCAGGGTGCCCCACCCGGAGTTGAAGTAGTTGGTGCGCACGATCCGTGGCCCAGGCTCGGCGTTGAGCTGGGCGATCGCCGCCGGCACTGTGGCGATCCAGGCCGCCTGGTTGGGGACCTCGGCCACCCGTACCCCCCACTCGGCGATGATCACGGGTCGGGACAGCGCCACCGGGCCGAGGTCCGCCACCGCCCAGTCCTTGGTGCGGCGAAATCGGGCCAGCGCGGTGTGGCTGGCGTTGGTGGCGTACGCGTTCCACTGGAGATAGTCGAGGCGGGTCATCAGCGACTCCGGGTGCATACGCTGGAAGCAGCCCCGGTCGAAGCCGCCCAGCCCGACCGAGAAGGTCGTCCCGGCCGGCAGCGTCCGCGCCTTGAACCACGTCAGGATGTAGTTCACCGCCTGCACCGCCCGGGCGTCCGACTCGGCCCAGGTGTAGGCCTTGCCGTCCTCGGTGGTCCCGAACTCGTGGTCGGTGTCGAACTCCGAGGCGAGCTGGATGTTCACCCCGAAGCCGAGCGTCCGGTACTGCGACAGGGCGCGGGCGAACAACCCGTCACACTGCCCCTTGAGCACCTGGCCGTACCCGTACGCCTTCGGCCAGGTCGCGCCGGGTCGCTGCTGGATGGTCATCGTCGGTGCCGGCACTGTGTAGCTGGTGCCGTCCACCGCGAAGCTCTGCGGTCCGTAGTTCGGAGCACCGTAGTGCTTCAACTCCAGGACCATGTTCATCTGCACCCCGGCCTTGCCCAAGCTGATCAGCCAGGGTCGGTTGTAGCCGGGGAAGATGTAGCCGTCGGCGAAGCTGCGGTACTGGGTGAGCGACCGGAAGTTGCCGCCGGCCATGTCGGCGGTCGGATCGGCGCCACCGGAGAGGTAGTAGCCGCCGAGCACGGGTTGGCCCAGGCTGTAGTCGGCGGTTGCCGTCGCGGTGTTTCCGGCGGCGTCGCGGACCTGGACGGTGACCCGGGGCATCACGCCACCGACCGGTACACGGCCACGGAGCCGTTGTCGGAAACCCGGGTCCAGGTACGCCCGGAGTTGTCGGTGACGGTCACGGTGAGCGGGTCGATGACCGCCGTGACCTTGACCGGTGCGCTGCTGTTGCCCTGCGCGTCGGTGACCACGATGGTGACGGTCAGCGGTTTGGTGTCGGCGTCTGAGTAGGTGACGGTCAGCAGCATCTGGGCACCCGGCGCGAAGACGGATGCGTTCAAGGCTGCGGTCGCAGTGGGAGCGGCCATGTCGGGCCCTTTCTGGCTCGGTCGCCAGGGCTCGGCGCGCAGTTGGGCGGCGCCGGACCCGGCGGGTCGACAGTGCGAAAGGCCGGCGGGGCACGTGGACGGCAGATACGGCCGGTGGGCGGCGTCACCTGACTGCCCGGCGGTGCTGACGTCCCTGTCCCGATGGGCGGAGGCACCGCTGCGGGGCGCCCGCAGGGTGTCGTTGGCAGCCGTGGCCTGTGGTGTGCGCGCTCGGCACGGCAGCTGTGCCGTGACCGCCGCGGCATCAAGGCCGGGCTGGGTGAGGGCGGCACCGGTGGGGACGATGTTGTCCCCGCCGGTGCCGGAGGATCGGGATGTGGCCCGCCACCCGTCTACCTCCACCTGCCCCAAGGGTGCTCTACCAGGGGCTTTACCGTCTTGTCCGCTTTGCGACAGTGGCGGCGGGGCCCGGCGCGACGGCTACTCGGGTGGCGTGCCGCGTACGGCCCAGGCCCGCGCGGTGAGCCGGATCGACCCGTCCGGCTCGACTGGCAGTCGGGTCGTCAGCGACTCCCGCAGCGCGGCCCGGTCGGATTCGGCCAACGTCGCGACATACCCCGGCGCCGACCCCTGACCGCCGAGGAACGGTGTCCAGTAGTCGGCGAAGTCGGTGAAGGTCGTCGGTACGTCGACCGGCCAGACCGAAACGTCCCGCAACCCGGCCCGCTCCCACAGCGTGCGGAGCGTGTCGGGCCGACACACAGTGGTGCGGTTCCCCTCGTCCAGCTTCGTCGAGGCCGGGTCGAGCTGTGCGGCGGCGGCCCAGAAGTGCCGCATCATCGCCATCCCCTCGGCGTAGTCCCAGACGTAGGCGGCCACCACCCCGGCCGGCCGGACCACCCGCGCGAACTCCGCCACCGCCCGTGCGGGCTCCGGCACGAAGTTGAGCGTCAACCCGCTGACCACCACGTCCGCGACACGATCGGGCAGCGGCAACGCCCGGGCGTCACCGACCTGGAAGGCCGCCCGGGGGTCGGTGACCCGGGTACGCGCGACCGCGACGAACCCCTCCGACGGGTCGATGCCGGTCACCCGGACGGGATCCGTGGTGGTGAGGATCGTCGAGGTCAGCGCCCCGGTGCCGCTACCCACGTCGAGCCAGTGCCGCCCCGGCGGCACGGCCAACCCGCGCAGGAAGTCCACCGCGACCAGGCGGCTCCACCGACCCACGTACGCCTCGTACGCGTCACCGTTCGCCCACACCGGCTGCGCCATCCCGGAACGATACGACAGGCCGGGGCTGTCGATGCTGGCGTTCAGTCGAGATGGTCGGCGGGGGCGGTCTGGAGCAGCCAGGCCAGCGGCATCCGCGCTCGCGTCTCGTAGGTGCCGTCCCCGCTCAGCCGATGCAGGGTGACCGTCTGCGCGCCGTCCCGATCGACCACCCAGTACTGCGGGATCCCCGCCGACGCGTACTCGCGGACCTTGGTCACGGAGTCCATCGCCTCCGAGCCCGGAGAGACGATCTCCACGACGAGTACGACGTCGGCGACTGCGGCCCAGACGCTGCGGGACGGCGGCTTACGCCAGACACTCACATCGGGGATGCGGCCACCGTCACCGTCCGGTCCGGAAATGCGCACACCAACTGCCTGAAGCACCTGCTCGGCCGGCCAACCCGCCACGATCAACCAGGCGAAGAGGCGACTGGCGATCATGGCATGTTCCGAATCGGGCGGCGGCATGACCGACAGGACCCCCTCGGGGCTGGTCTCGTAGCGGTGACCGTTCGGGTCGGCGGCGTTCATCGCTGCCACATCGTCGAGCGTCACAACGGCGGGCATGTGCATGCCGACAGCCTCAGCGCTCATGGGTCACATCCTAGGTGACCAGCGACGCCGACCACCGCATCCGAATGCTCAGCGACGCCGCCGCGCCGGGTCGAGCAGGGCGGGCGGGGTGTCGAACTTCTCGGCTGCGGCGAGGTCGACCCCGGGTGCGACGATCGCGTCGATCGCGTCGAGCACGTCGGCCGGGAGCACGGTGTCTGCGGCGGCGAGCTGGGCGTGCAGGTGGTCGATGGTGCGGGGGCCGATGATCGCGCTGGTCACGGCCGGGTGCGCGGTGACGAACCCGAGCGCGAGCTGGATCAGGGTGAGCCCCGCCTCGTCGGCGACGGTGGCCAGTTGCTCGACGGCGTCGAGCCGGGCCTGGTTGGCCGGGACGCTGAGGTCGAAGCGGGCGGGCAGGAGCGCCGATCGGCTGGTGGTGATCTCCCGGCCGGCGCGGATCGCGCCGGAGAGCCAGCCCGAGGCGAGTGGGCTCCAGGCGAGCACGCCGAGCCCGTACTGCTCGGTCACGGGCAGGACGTGGGCCTCGATCCCCCGTTGCAGGATCGAGTAGCTGGGCTGCTCCGTGACGTAACGGCCCAGGTGGTGCTCCCGCGCGGCCCACTCGGCCTGCACGATGCGGTACGCGGGGAAGGTCGAGGAGCCGAAGTAGCGGATCTTTCCGGCCCGTTGCAGGTCGGTCAGCGCCGACAGGGTCTCCTCGTCGCTGGTGGTCGGGTCCCACCGGTGGATCTGGTAGAGGTCGACGTGGTCGACGCCGAGGCGGCGCAGGCTGTTGTCCAACTCGGTGACCAGCCAGCGGCGCGAGGCGCCCCGCTGATTGCGCTCGTCGCCCATCGGCATGCCGGCCTTCGTGGCCAGCACGATGTCGTCGCGGCGGCCGGCGATGGCCTTGCCGACCAGCTGCTCCGACTCGCCCTGGCTGTACATGTCGGCGGTGTCGATCAGGTTGATTCCGGCTTCCAGCGCGGCGTCGACGATCGCCGTCGCCTCGCCCTGGGTGGTGTGCCCCAGTTTGCCGAAGTTCATTGCGCCGAGCACGAGGGTGCTGACCTGGACGCCGGTGCGTCCCAGGGTGCGGTACTGCATGGCTGTTCCTCCACGGAAGGGTGAGGTGACACTGGCCCACTCGCTCTGGCATCCTGAGTAAGTGGAACGATGTTCCGCTAAGAACGATACGGAACAGCGTTCCGTTTGCCAAGTGACGGGGGTAACGGCGCGGTGGCCGACATCGACAGCGGATCAGGGAGGCCGACCCCGCGGAAGCGGGCCGACGCCCGGCGCAACGAGGCGACACTGCTGGACGCCGCCGCCTCGGCCTTCGTCACCTCGGGCGTGGACGCGCCCGTACGCGACATCGCCGCCCGGGCCGGCGTCGGTGTGGGCACCATCTACCGCCACTTCCCGACCCGCGCCGACCTCATCGTCGCCGTCTACCGGCACCAGGTCGAGGCGTGTGCGGCGGCTGGCCCGACTCTGCTGGCCGCCAGCAGCACACCACACGCCGCCCTCGCCCGATGGATCAACCTCTTCGTCGACTTCCTGGTCACCAAGCACGGCCTCGCCGAGGCGCTACAGTCCGACAACGCGGCCTTCGAGACTCTGCACGCCTACTTCCTGGACCGCCTCGTGCCGGTGTGCGCCCAACTGCTCGACGCCGCCGCCGCAGCCGGCGAGATCCGCCCCGACGTGACGGCCTTCGAGTTGCTGCGCGGTGTCGGCAATCTCTGCATCGGTGCCGGCGAACCCCGCTACGACGCGCGTCGCATGGTCGAACTACTCGTCGCTGGGCTGCGCCAACACCAGGGCGCGGCGCCGCGATAGCTTATTGATCATGGCGGACTGGGAGCTTCGGCCGGCCTCGGCGGCGGACGTCGACGCGGTGGCCGAGTTGCGGGCGGTGGTGCTGCGGGCCGATCTGGGGCGGCTCGGGCGGTACGACGAACAGCGGGTGCGGCAGCGCCTGCGGGACGGTTTCGCACCGGCGTACACCTGGGTCGTCGAGGTGGACGGCGCGTTCGCCGGCTGCGTGGCGCTGCGGCCCGACGCGGACGCCCACTGGCTGGAGCACTTCTACCTGGCTCCGCGGCTACAGGGCAGTGGCATCGGCACGGCCGTGCTGCGCGAGCTGCTGGACCGGTGCGACAGCGCCGGCACGCGGGTCCGGCTGAACGTGCTGCGGGGCAGCCCGGCCCGGCGGCTGTACGAGCGGCACGGCTTCACCCTCGACACCGAGGATCCGGTGGACGTGTTCATGGTCCGCGCACCTAGGACGATCACCGCCGATGCCGAGACAGTGTCAATGTAACGTTGACAGATGACGTCGGAGCTGGCTCGGCTGGCGGAGGTTCGCGCTACCCGCGCCCGCCTGGACGAGCAGGAGCTGGAGATCATCGACCGCGCGCGCCATGACGGTGCGACGTGGGCCCAGATCGCGACGGCACTCGGCCTCGGCAGCCGCCAGGCCGCCGAGCAGCGTCGACAACGGCTGGTGGCGGCGCGGTGGTCGCGGCGGCAGCAGCTCGACCTCCGGTTGCCCCCGCAGATCGCGGCGCTGCGGGCGGCGGTGGCCGACCTCGGCCGGTGGATCGGCGCCGATCAGCGGTGGGACAGCCGATTTCGTCGAGCGGCGCTCGTGCGGAGCACTGTGGACGCCGCGCTGGACGCCACCCCGGGCTCGCTGCACGCGTTGGCCCTGCACCTCGCCACCGATCTCGCCGAAGCGGATGAGCGACTGCCCGCGCCCGCTCGGACCGCCGCGACGAAGATCGACGTGGCCATGTCAACGGCTCGTTGACATGGTTCAGCGGCATTGCCTGTGCCTCGCTCAAGCTTGAGGATGTGAGTCACCTCGACTCAACTCGGAGGGCTCATGCGTCGCAACGCGAGCCTGTTCGTGGCGATCTCCCTGCTGTCCGGCTTCGGCAGCAGCGCCATGTCCCTGGTCGCCGGCATCTGGATCCTGGACCTCACCGGCTCCACCAGCCTCGCCGCCCTCGCCGGGCTCTGCGTGTACGCCCCGGTGCTCGCCGGCCCGTGGCTGGGCGGTCTGGTCGACCGGGCACCCCGGCGGCCTCTGGTCATCGCCGTCAACCTCATGTTGGCCGCCGCCCTGCTGGCGCTCCTCGCGGTACGCGGGCCGGGGCAGACCTGGCTCATCTTCGCCGTCTCGTGCGCCTACGGCGTCAGCTACGTGCTGATCGACGCCGGCGAGACGGCGCTGCTGCCGTCGGCGCTCGCGCCGACCGAACTCGGCGACGTCAACGGGTGGCGCTCCAGCGCCCAGGAGGGCATGAAGCTCGTCGCTCCCCTGGCCGGGGCCGGCCTCTACGCGTGGCGGGGCGGCCATGCGGTCGCCGTCCTCAGCGCGGTCACGCCGGTCCTGGTCGCCACCCTGTACGCGCTACTCCGCCTGAACCGGACCCCCACCGGCCGGCCCACCGGACGCGGCGGCAGCCCGCGTACCGGATTGGTGGTCCTGTTCGGACAGCGAGCGACACGTCTGCCGGTCGTGCTCGCCGCGGTGTCGATCGCCATGTCCGGCTTCACCACGGCGGGAATCTACGCGGTCGTCGTGACCGAACTGCGCCTGCCGACGACGTTCCTGGGGGTGCTGGCCAGCGCGCAGGGCGCCGGCTCCATTCTCGGTGGCCTGATCGTCGGCCGGCTCATCGTGGCGAGAGGTGCCGATGTCGTCGGTGTCGCCGGAACGGCGCTGTTCGCGATCGGCTGCCTGGCGCGTTGCGTGCCGTGGTGGCCGGCCACTGTCGTCGGGGCGGTGGTCATCGGCGTCGGCCTGCCCTGGACCCTGGTCGCGGCGGTGACCGCCGTGCAGACCCACACGCCGTCTGCGCTGTTGGGACGCGTCTCCGCGACGGCCAACACCGCGATGTTCGGACCGCTCGTCGTGGCGATCCCCCTCGGCTCCGCGGCCGTCCACCTCGGCGCCCGCCCGCCGCTCATCGCCGCCGCGGCGATCTGCCTGACCGCCGTGGTGGTGGCCACGTTCCACCGCCGGTCGACGCCGCACCGCGAAACGCCGACCGCGCCCACGCCGCGCCGAACGGCTGGAACGGGCCCGACGAGTCGCTGAACGTCAGCCGCGCACCGGATGGGTTGCCTGGAAGGCGAGTCGGCGGTCCGCGTCGGCGGCGATCTGGTCGAGGATGTCGTCCAGGTCGAGGAAGACCGACCACCGCTCGCGGCCGGTCACGTCGGCCAGCCGGTCCACGAGCAACTCTTCCAGGTCGGTGACCCGCTTTCCCTTCCACACCTTGTCGGCCACGCTGACCAGCAGGTCGTCGACGTCGATGCCGTCCCGGTGCCAGGACGCGTGGTTGCGCGCGAACCGGGCCGACGACTCGGCGACGCCGTGCTGGAGCAGCAGCTCGTAACCGGCGGGCTCGTGCGCGGACCCGGGTCCGGACAACTCCTCCGGGTGCCGGATCTTGCCGATGTCGTGGGTGGCGGCGCCGAAGAGCACCGCCTCGCGGTCGAACGGGAGTTGCGGGAACCGGTGCGCCATCGCGTCGGTGAGCTGCGCGGCCACGTCGTGCACGGCCCGCAGGTGCGCGGCGAGGCGCGGCGGCGCGTGCAGGGCCTCCAGCAGGGCGACGACCCGGTCGGGCAGGGGCCGCAGCGGCGGGTCCGCGGGTGCGGTGAGGGCGCGGCGCAACGAATCGGACGTCACCACGGCAAGGGTACGACCACCGCGCGCGCCCGGCCCTCTCGCGGGACACCAGAGCTGGTTCGCCTTGGCTACGCTCCCCCGCACCAGGGAAGGGGTCCACCGGTGAGAATTCGCCTACGGCAGGTCGCGATGGTGCTGCTCGGCGCGGCGCTGTTCGGCACGGCCGGCCTGAGCCTCGGCTCCTGGTACGCCGGCCGCGGCACCGCGCCACTCAGCTTCGACCAGGCACAGAGCGTGGCGGCGGAACTGCTTCCCGGCACCCAATCAGTCGGCTCGAACGTCGGGAACAACTACGTCTACGGTGTCCTGGGCCCCGACGACTTCGGCTCGGCGTACGCGGAATACCTCTACCTCGACGCTTTCGACTGCGCGCACTCCGAATCGGTGCGGCGCAACGCCACCGCACTGGGTTGGCAGGGCAGCCATCGGGTCACGGGCACGCCATGCGATGGCTGGCGGGCCGAACGGGACGGGCTGGCGGCCACGCTCACCCAGGTGGACCGCATGGCCGTCCTGAGGTTCGCGCCAGCCGCGCCCGACGGCTACGTCACCGTCACGCTCGCTGCCGCCGCCCTGGGTGCCGCAGCTGGGGCGGCGCTGTTCTGGCTGGCGGGACGGCAACGTCCACCCGTACCCCGACTGGTTGGCACGCTTGTGACAATCGTCCTCCTCCCGGGCGTCGTCCTCACCTGGCAGGGCCTGATGGCGAATGGATTGGCTGAGCCGGCGTGGCTGGCGTGGCTGGCCTGGCCGGCCCTCGCTCCCGTGCTGGTGCCGCTGGCGCTCGTCCTGCTGTGGGCCGGGCTGATCTTCTACGTGGGTCGACGGGAACCGAGCCGGGTTTCCGGCCCAGGCACGAGCCAGCTCTAAACCGTTCGCCGTCCGCCCGGATACTGTCTAGCCATGCCGCTCAGTCCGGACGAGGTCGAGCTGTTCGAGCACTCCAGGGCCCGCCTGGAGGCGATCGCCTATCGCCTGCTGGGCTCGGCCAGCGACGCGGAGGACGCCGTCCAGGACACCTTCCTGCGCTGGCAGGGCGCCGATCGGGAGCATGTCGAGACGCCCGAGGCGTGGCTGACGAAGGTCCTCACCAACGTGTGCCTCAACCAGCTGACCTCGGCGCGGGCCAGGCGGGAAACCTATGTGGGCACCTGGCTGCCCGAGCCGGTCCTCGCGGGGGACCGGATGCTCGGCCCACTCGACACCGCCGAGCAGCGCGAATCGGTCTCGATGGCGGTGCTCACCCTGCTGGAGCGGTTGTCGCCCAACGAACGCGCGGTGTACGTGCTGCGGGAGGCCTTCGGCTACTCGCACGGCGAGATCGCCGAGATCCTCGGCATCACCGAGTCGAACTGCCAGCAGACCTACCGGCGCGCCAAGCAGCACGTCACCGCCGAGCGGGCCCGCGCGGAGGTCGACCAGGCCGCCGCGCGGAAGATCGTCGCGGAGTTCCTCACGGCGGCCAACAACGGCGAGATCCAGCGGCTGGTGGAGTTGCTGACCGACAACGCGACGAGCACCGCCGACGGCGGCGGCCAGATCCCGGCCCGGGCCGCGCCGATCGTCGGCGCACTGGCGGTGGCGAAGTTCCTGCGTGGCCTGTTCAAGCCCGCCGACGTCAAACGGGACCTGGTGGGTGGCAGCCCCGCCATGTACGTCACCACCGCCAACGGCGCTCCGGCGGTGGTGGTCGTGATCGACGACCGGGTCATCGGCGTGATGTCGCTGGAGGTGACGCCCGAGGGTGTCACGGCCATCCACAACCAGGTCAATCCCGACAAGCTCGTCCGCGCCACCCGGCAGTGGTCGGCCTCCGAGCACGAGGAGCCCGCCCTCCACGTCTGGTGACCTGCGGTGCGGCCGCTCAGTTCTCGCCGGCGGTGATCAGGCCGGTCTCGTAGGCGCAGATCACGGCCTGGGTGCGGTCGCGGAGGCCGAGCTTGGTCAGCACGTTGCTGACGTGGGTCTTCACGGTGTGCTCGCTGACCACCAGGGTCTGGGCGATCTCCGCGTTGGCCAGGCCGCGGCCCAGCAGGTGCAGGGTCTCCCGTTCGCGGGTGGTGAGCACGTTGAGGCGGGCGTCGGGCGCGGCGGCCAACCGAGGCGATCCGGGCCGGTGGCGGCCAGTGATGTCCGAGATGATCTGCCGGGTCACCGACGGGGCCAGCAGCGAGTCGCCGGCGGCCACGACCCGTACGGCGTGGACGAGGTCGTCGCGGCGGACGTCCTTGAGCAGGAAGCCGCTGGCGCCGGCGTAGAGCGCCTCGTAGATGTAGTCGTCCTGGTCGAAGGTGGTCAGCATGATCACCCGGCTGGAGCTCTCCGCGCAGATGCGGCGGGCGGCCTCGATGCCGTCCATCGTCGGCATGCGGATGTCCAGGAGCGTCACCTCCGGCTGGTGCTCCCGGACGGCGGCCACGGCCGCAGCCCCGTCACCGACGTCGGCGACGACGGTGATGTCCGGCTGGGCGTCGAGGATCATGGAGAATCCGCTGCGGACAAGCTCCTGGTCGTCTGCGATCACCACCCGAATCGTCACGCCGGGAACGGTAGCCGAGCCTCGACGGTGAACCCGCGTCCGCCTGCCGCCGGTTCGGCCCTCGCCGTACCGCCGCAGGCGATCGCGCGTTCCCGGATGCCGACGAGGCCGTGTCCGCCGCCCGGGCCGCCGGTTCCAGCGCCGTCGTCGGTCACGGTGACCGTGAGGGCATCGGACGACCAGCCGAGGTGTACGTCGACAGTGCTGGCCGCCGCGTGCTTGAGCGCGTTGGTGAGGGCCTCCTGCACGATCCGGTACGCGGCCAACTCCACGTCGGCCGACACCGGGCGCGGCTCCCCGGTCACCCGTAGGCCGGCCACCGGTACACCGTCGATCAGCGACCGCAGTTGGGCCAGGGTGGGCTGTGGGCTGCGGGGCCCGGGCTCGGAGCGCAGCAGGCCGAGCATGCCGCGCAGCTGCACCATGGCGTCCCGGCCGGCGGCGGCGATCGCGTCGAACGCCGCCTCGGCCCGGTCCGGTGCGGTGCGTACCGCGACCGGCCCGGCCTCGGCCTGCACGATCATGAGGCTCACCGCGTGGGACAGCACGTCGTGCATCTCCCGGGCGATCCGGGCCCGCTCGCGGACGGCGGCCCGGTCGGCCTCGAACTCGCGCTCACGTTCGGCCCGGAGCGCCCGGTCCTCCAGGGCGGTCGCGCGCTCCTGCCGGGCGGCGCTGAGCCGACCCAGCACGTACGCGGTGAAGAAGACCAGGAAGGTGTAGAAGTACTCGCTGACGCGGTTGGTGTTGAACGCCACCCCCGCGGCCACCCCCGGGAAGGTCGCGGCGAGTGCCCACCAGCGCTGCCGGCGACCACCGAGTGCGGCGACCGTGTAGAGGGCGATCAGCCCGCCGTAGGCGAGTGGCTGCCCCGGCGCGTCCGCCGCTTTGCCCGCGATCGTGGCCAGTGCCACGACCAGCAGGACGGTGAGGGGGACCCGTCGGCGCCAGATCAGCGGGATCGCCGTACCGGCGGTCAGCAGGTAGGCCAGCGGCCCTGGCTCGCTACCCGGTGCGGGAAGCACGAACGGCAGGGACATCGCGATCAGGACGGACACGGTGATCGCCGCGTCCACCACGTACGGATCGGTGGTACGCACGAGGCGGGCAAGCGACATCGCGACAGTATTCACAGCCCCTGACCTCCTCCCCCATCGGAACCCGATCCCCCCGCTGGTGGGGGATCGGCTCGGGACTCGCCGCTCAGGCGAGGGCGGGCACCGGCTGCGTGGGGGTGGCCGCGGTGCCCCGGGCCAGCGGGAGGAAGGAGACCAGCAGCAGGGCCGAACCCAGCGGGATCAGGTCCTTGTCGATGAACGGCGTGGCGAGGTCGGCCAGCACTAGGACCGGCGTCCACAGCTTGACCCGGCGCTGCACGGCAAGCAGGACGACCAGTACGAGCTGGCCGAGATAGAAGGCGTACGGCCCGAAGTCGTAGGCCAGCTGCGAGATGCCGGGCAGGGTGCGCACGTCGTGGATGATCATGCTCATGCCGTAGTTGTCGGTGGCCAGAAAGCCGGCGACGAGGTCGATCGAGAACTGGGTGATCAGCGCCAGTGCCCCGACGGTGCCGGCCGTGGCGCTCACCGTCGCGAGGGTCCGGCCGCCAGCCATGCGGCGCATCTGCCAGAACACCGAGATGAACGCGACGAGCGCGCCGAGGAACGCGAGGTGCCCGATGGTCCAGGCCGGGCCGGGACCACGAACACCGTCCAGGCCGTCGATCAGACGGACGATGCCGTAGCCCATGACCAGGACGGGGGCGGCAATGAATGCGGGGCGAAACTGCATTGTGGTGACTCCTTGGGAGGCGTTCACGTCGGGTGTTCGACGTGATTGAGCCTGCCGTTTCGCCGCCGCGCGGACATCGCCCCGCCCGGCGATCTTGCCACCGCCCGGTGCCTCCCCCGCACGCATGAGCGCCTCCCTCGCACGGGCGAGGCAGATCGAAAACTGGTGACCCAGGTCATAGCCGCGGCCTGTCAGGAATCGCGTCGCTGTCCGGTTCAGGAAGCGACCACCACCGAGACAGGAGTGCCACCATGAAGCACCGCATCGTCGTCCTCGGAGCGGGTTACGCCGGAGCCATGGCCGCCGGGCGCCTCGCCAAGCGGCTGCACCCGGACGACACCGAGATCACCCTCGTCAACGCCGACGCGGATTTCGTCGAGCGGGTCCGCATGCACCAACTCGCCACCGGACAGGACCTCAAACCACGCCCACTGAGCGAGGTCTACGCCGGCACTGGCGTCAACCCTCGGCGGGCGCGGGTCACCGCCGTCGACGCCGATCGCAGGACCGTCGCGCTCGCCGACGACAACGGCACCGACGAGATCACCTACGACACGCTCGTCTACGCCCTCGGCAGCGTCACCGCCGACCACGGCGTCCCCGGGGTCACCGAGCACGCGTACGACATCGCCGGCAGGCCCTCGGCGCTGCGGTTGCGCGACCGCCTCGCCCACCTCTCGGCCGGCGGGACCGTGCTCGTCGTCGGCGGCGGCCTCACCGGCCTCGAAGCGGTCACCGAGATCGCGGAGACCCGGCCGGACCTCGATGTCGCGCTCGCCGCACGCGGCGGTCTCGGCGACTGGCTCAACGGCAAGGCGCAGCAGCACCTGCGTGGCGTCTGCGACCGGCTCGGCATCACCGTGCACGAGCACACCGACATCGCGCGGGTCGAGGCGGCCGGTGCTGTCACCCGCGACGGTCGGGAGATCCCGGCCCAGGTGACGGTGTGGACAACCGGCTTCGCCGTGCACCCCATCGCCGCCGCCACGACCCTGGCGGTCGCGGACACCGGACAGATCATCGTCGACGCCAGCATGCGGTCGGTCTCACACCCCGAGGTGTACGCGGTGGGCGACGCCGCGATCGCCGAAGGACCGGGCGGCAAGCCGCTGCGGATGTCCTGCGCCTCGGGCATCCCGATGGCCTGGCAGGCCGCCGACGCCATCGCCGCACGACTGACCGGTCGGACGAAGTTCCCGAAGGCCCCGCTGCGCTACTTCAACCAGTGCATCAGCCTCGGCCGCCGCGACGGCATCATCCAGTACGTGACCGCCGACGACCGGGCCCGGCCGGCCCTCCTCACCGGGAAGCTGGCGGCCCGGTACAAGGAGTTCGTCTGCACGGGCGCCGCCTGGAGCATCGCGCACCCGGTGCTGTACCCGGTCCGCCGTCACCGCGTCGTCCCGACCCGATCGGAGATCCGCACGGCCGCGTCCTGACCGGTGGCTAGGGCACAGCGCCCGGCTCCGGCGCTTCGGGAGCGAGCCAAACTGGGCGGGCGGCGTCAGTGCCCTGCCCTCACGGGCTGATCGTGGACGCGTTCCTCCGGAGATACCGCATCAACGACCGCCTGCCCAACTTCAACGCCGCGCTGGTGACCGCCTGATCACGTTGATGGGACAGCTCGGCAAACCGGGCGCGCACATCGGTCAGCGGTTGGTGTGGCGCCCAGATGGTCCGGAAGGCCCTGGCCTGGTCGGCCAGGGCCTGGTTGGCCGCAGCGGAGGTGAACGCCACCTCGCTGCGGTGGGCGGCCCCGGAACTGCTGGCCACCGAGGCGAGGCCGGCTGCCACCAGGGCCGCGATCGCAGCTGCCGTGCCCAGCTCGGCGGAGGCCAGCCCGGCCGCACCCGAAGCGCCTGCGAGGACCGCCGACGAGACAGTGGTCAGGGTGTTCCAGCGTTGCCAAAACGCGGCTTGCCTCCGCTGAAGTGAAGCCCAAGAGTCGTGCCGCTGTTCGAGCAATTCGGCTTCAGCGATGAAGACGGCGCGCTCCCGCTGCTCCCCATCCACGCATCACATTGTGTCAGCCTTCGATGTCACCAGGACAGTGCCCGGCGCAACGTCGATCTCCGGACAAACGCGCCCGCGATGTCGGCGGCTGAGCACAGCGCAGCGGTCGGGCGGGCCGGAGTCCCGCTGGGCACCGGCCCGCCCGCATTCGCGGAGCGGATTACCAGCCGTGGCCCCAGCCGGCTTGAGCGGGCGCGGCCATCCAGGTGACCGCCAGGATGGCTCCGAGGGCCGTTGCGTAGATGACACGACGGATTCGCATGAGGTCTCCCTATCATGAAGTGTGCTGCCGCTTAAACGGGCGACAGTGCTGACGGATCGTTGAAGGCCCCCACGTACCGGCGAAACTCGTCACCCATTCCTGCTGGCCAGCGTCCTGGGTGACCGGACATCAGCGTATTGGCGCGAATAAGGCGTTGGCTACGGTCGATGCCTGTTCCGAACAGAGGTGCCCTGTCCGGGCTGCTCACGGGTCTGTCCGGATATGTTCGGGCCACTCAGACCGGCTGCGTCTGCTCGATCAGGTGGACCAGCATCAGCGCCGTCCTCTTGTCGGGTTGCACAAACGCGGTGCGAATCAGGTACGTGCCACGAACCAGGTCCACCGTGAGATGGGTGGTGTGCTCCAACCCGTCGCCGGTATAGCCGGAGTCGAACAATTCGGCTGGGCCGCTGGTCGTCCACGTACCCGCGTCTTCCCACTCGGCGATCTCGACCGCCCGGGGAACGAGGCGGACGACCTCTGTCTCGGAGACGGCGTAGAGCCACCGCACAAAGATCCGCCGATCCGGGAGGTACGTGGTGGAAGCCGGTTCGTCGGCCAGAACGAGCGCCTGGTCGGCCCCGACATCCAGCACCCCCACGTAACCATCGACGTCGCAGGCCCGGTCGTAGTCACCCCAGGAGTCATCGTCGTCGTCCGACGCGCCCTTCCACTCGCCGAGCGCCGTCGTCGGCACGACGATGAGCGGCCCGCCGCCCGAGTCGACCCACGGCAGTTGGCTGACCGGCCTGCGCGTACGAGCGAGGACGCCGGACAGGTCGGTCATGTCGGTGACGATCGCGTCGGCACCGGCGGCGGCGAGGCGTTCGGCCTTGCCGGGTTTGTTGGCGTACCCGATGCAGGCGACACCGGCGGCTCGGGCTGCGGCGATGTCGGTGATCGAGTCACCGACCAGAACAGCGGCATCGGGTGCGACCTTCAGCGCTTGCAGGGCCTGCACAACGGGCGCCGGGTTGGGCTTCAGCAGATCGGGATGCTCGCCTCGCCCGATGACGGCGGCGAAGTAGCGGGCCCGGTCGCGGCGCCCGAGATAGGCGCCGATGGCGGCGGCGGAGTTGTTGCTGACGATGGCGAGGGGCCGCCCGGTCGCCAGGCAGGCCGCGACCAGGTCGAAGGCTCCGATCGTGGTCTCCGCGGACGCCGCTGCCTCGACCTCCGCCGCCGCCAGGGCCGCACCGACGACACCGACCAGTTCGGGCGCGACCACAGCGATCGCGCGGAACAGCTCCAGCGGGTCGTCCTCGTCGCGCAGCTCATCGGGCAGGACGACGTCCCGGCTGAGGATCAGCTGACGCAGGCCGGCGGCGATGCGCGGCGCGGCCTTGCTGGCGAACAGGCGGCAGATCGGACCGTCGAAATCGACGAGTACGGCCTCGGCCCGCTCGGCGATGTCGGCGAGCCGGTCGGGTGGCCGCACTGCTTCGCTTGTCACCATGCGCTCCCGCAGGCCGTCGCCATCAAGGCTGTCGATCCTAGAGACTGGCGTTGCGGCGCTGCGTCACCCGGTCGGCACCCAGAAGCGCAACTTGTTGCCGCGCTGGTCCTCCAGAACCCCACCGTTACGTTCGATCACCTTGCGGGAGGCCACGTTCTGGATGTCACACGTGACCAGTGCCGACGTGATGCCCAGTTCATGAGCGACCGGCAGCGCCAATCGGAGCATCGAGGTGGCGTACCCACGACGACGTGCCGTTGGACGTACGTCGTAGCCGATGTGCCCACCCAGCTCGCGCAGTTGCGGGGTCAGACGGTGCCGGATGGCGATGCGCCCGAGGTAGTCATCGTCGTCCACCCACCACAGGTTCGTGGCCGGCACGTAGCCCTCCGGGCGCGGCGCGTCCTCCCGCGCCTGGTCCTTCAGCCAGCGCACGTAGGCCGCGAAGCCGTCCACCGATGACCATGAATGACCGAAGGTCCGGATCTCCCGACCGATCTCGGTCGGGTCGGCTGCGCCCCCACGCCCCTCCTCGCTCAGCTCGGCCATCGCGGCGAGAAAGGATCGATGCACGTCCACGAGCGGGCTCCGCAGCTCAGCCATACCGGCATTGGTACTCCCTGCTCGACCGCCTCGCAGCTCAATTCGGCCAGCCGTCCAGCCGACATCATTCGTCAGCGGTTTTGCTCCGCCGGTGCCGGTACTCCCGATGCCCGCAGTGTGTCGTAGGGATGGCAGCCGTACGTCCCGCGGTACGCCTGGGCGAACCGCCCGGCATGGGTCCAACCCCAGCGTCGGGCCGTCTCCGCCACGGTCTGCCCCGGCTTGGCGTGTTGCAGGTCCCAGTGCGCCTGGCGTAATCGGACGGCACGCAGGAACGCCATCGGACTCTGGCCGTGGTGACGCTGAAACGCGACCTGTAACGCGCGCTGGCTGACCTCGCAGGCTTCTGCTATCCGGCCCACGGTCAACGGGACCGCGGCATGCGCCTCGATGAACTCGGCGGCCCGACGCACGACCGCGCGGCCCACGCCGGCCTGTCGGGGCAGATAGTTGATGGTCATGGTGGTGTTCGGGAACACGGCGATGGCGGTGGTCGCCACCAGGTCCACCAGGCCCGCCCGGGCCAGTGGACTGGCAACCACCGCGTTGACCGCGAGTTGTCGCCGGACGAACGCCGTCATCGACTGCCAGAGCAGCGCCATGGCCGGGGAGAGGGGTGCCATCGTGGTGAACTGGAAATTCGCGGCGGGCAGGCCGGTTCGAGCGGAGGCGGTCGCCGCGACCCGCTGCATCGGCAGCCGAACGAAGACGGACGCCAGGTCGTCGATGAGATGGATTGCGCCCACCTCCGGGTAGCGGCCGGTCGTGCCGGGGCCGAGGCGCAGTTCCTCGTCGTTGGTGCGCACCGCGTACCGGCCGTGCGTCACAGTCGTCACGGCCAGATCGGTGTAGGGCAACGATTCGCTGCGGTTGCGCATGGTGTAGCGAGTCTCGCCGATCTCCAGCTCGTCGGCCCGCAACACGGCTTGCCGGTAGCGGAACCGGGCAGGCGGCCCGGAAATCCGAACTCGGTGTTCTCCGAACCTCTGCGCGATCAGATAGTGCGCTCGTTCTGGGTCGTCGGTCTCGACGACGTCTTGGGTCACAGGCTCCTGCCCGTCAGGGTTTCCCGTCCACGGCATGCGCCGTCACCTCCGTCGGGCCGTCAATCCGGCCCGAACTGGTTGAACGTGATACTCAGCGGTACGCAACGGCCTGTCGGCGACGTCAGACCGACAGCAGCGATATCCACGTCGACACGACACGCCGAGTTCGCGAGCCGATCCGTTTCCCGTACAAGGCTGGCCGTTTCGCGAACCAGGGGTCGCGTGATGGTTCTCTACCAGGTCACAATCGAGATCGTTCATATCGCGCCCCCGGGCTGCACCGAGGCGGTCCTTTCTCGGGTGGGATGAATATGGCGTTGTGGTAACGCGTTTCTTCTCGCAAAATTGTCGGTTTCTTGACCCTTTGGCACATGCAGCCGACTCCATCCACCAGCTCTAGCCTCTGCGTGTCCGAGCCACTCACCCTGGCCCGGCCCCATTCGCCGGCCGATCGGGGTTCGCGACGTTGCGACCCCGGTCGGCCGGTCCCGCAACGGTCGCGCGGATCGAGGACGAGCTCGCCATCCCGCCCTCGGACGGCTCGGCCCGCTTCTCGGAGCGTCAGGGGGTCACCCGGGTGGCCGGGCTGTCGCCCGGCAGACCCCCCGCGTCGTGGTCCGTTTCCACCGGCGGCAGCGGGGCGGTTCCGAGGACGCCGCCATCCCTGGAGTACGCGGTGAGAATGGCCGCCTGGTCCGGCGGTACGCGGGTGGTGCCGGCGTTCGACGCGTCGAGGGCGACCGTGGCCGGGGGTGCGCCTGCGACCGTCATCGTGACGCGGGCCGCGTCCGGCGGGGCGATCACCCGCACCGCCCCCGTGGGGGGCCGGGCCCCGTCCTCGGTCCGGACCCGCCAGCCGATCGGTCGCCGGTCGGCGCCCTCGGCGGGCAGCAGCAGCCGCAGGTCGGTCCACCAGCCGGTCCGGTCGTCGCCGTGCATTGCGTACGCGATCACCCCACCGCCGGCCGGCTGCACGGTGAGCAGGGCGGCGGCCTGGCCGTGCTCGCGGCCCGACCACCGCACCCGTACCGTCGTGCCGACGGCCGGGAGGTGGCTGTCCTGGAGTGCCGTATGGACGAAGTTGCGGAGGTTGGCGTCGTCGAGCGGCGTACCTCGGGCGGGTCGGCGAGCGCCGGCGAGCAGGGCGTCGATCTCCGGCCCGGTCGGATCGAGCCCGGTGTACGGGCCGCCGCCCAGACCGCCCTGGAAGAACACCCGGTCGCCGCGGCTGACCCGGACGACGGGTTCGTGCGGAAGCGGTTCGGGAGGCAGCACGGCGAGCCCAACCCCGCCTCCGTCCGCCCTGGCGATGTCCTGGTACTCCACAGTCCCCCTCGGTGTGTATCGAGGGTCGCCACTGATCGTCACTGTGGATTCGGGCGGACCGACGGCGACCGCGAACCCGGCCCGGTCGGGGTATGCCTGCATCAGCGTCATCACCGGGTCGTCGTCACCCTCGCTGTGGCCGCCGTAGCGCATCTGCTGGGCACCGGCTCCGGCCGGACCCACGTACCAGACCAGTGCCTCCCTGGTCAGCAGACCGAACCGCAGCGGCACCGCGACCAGCGCGACCCGGTGGCCCGGCTGGTCACTGCCGTAGATCAGCCGGATCCGGTCACGATCGCCGACCTTCCAGGCACCCACCGGGGCGTCGATTCGCACCGGCGGATCTGCGCTGATCCGCGTCCGGAGCGTGTCCAGCCAGGCCCGATCCCCGGCCAGCGCGCCCCGCGGTGGCGCGTCGAGCAGCGCCGTCGGAGTGGCGGCGACCGCGATGCCCGGTGCCCATCCGGGCAGCGGAACCACGTTGGTCTGGACCCCGACGAGCGCGACCCCGACCGCGGCGGCCAACGCCGTGCGGACCAGCCGCGTCCGCTGGTGGCGTCGCTCCCGGCGGGCGAACCCGGGCCAGGGGTCCTCGGGTACGTCGACGCCGTGCGCGGCCTGCCGCAGCGCCGGACTGAGCGTCGAATTGGCGAAGCTTCCGGTCATGCCAGTTCCTCCTCGAGCCGTACCGGGGACTGAGCGGCGGGTGGGGCGGCGAAGTCGCTCCGCAGCCGGGCCAACCCGCGCGACGCCTGGCTCTTCACCGCGCCGACGGAACAGCCGAGAACCTTGGCGGTGTCCGCCTCGCTGAGATCCTCGAAGTAGCGCAGCACCAGCACCGCCTGCGTCCTGGGCGGTAATCGCCGCAACGCGGCGAGGAGTAGTTGCCGCTGTTCCACCTGCACGTACGCGTCATGCGTCGGCTGGCTGTCGCCGGTCAGCAGCGGCACCTCCAACGGCCGCCGCCGACGCCGCCAGGAGATCGCCGTGTTGACCATCGCCCGGCGTACGTAGACCTCCGGAGCGTCCCTGCGCAGCACCCGACCCCAGCGCCGATGGGTCTTCTCCAACGCCGACTGCGTCAGGTCCTCGGCTGTCCCCCGGTCGCCGGTCAGCAGGTAGGCCGTTCGGAGCAGCGATCCCCACTGTCGTTGGACGAACAGCCGAAACTCTTCGTCGTCCTCGTGCCGACTCACGCCACCTCCAGGTCGCGTCCACCTCGCGTCTAACTGCGGACGCAGAGTGAGACGCCACCGGCGGCCTCCGGGGTTGAGTGGAGGTTCGCACGCCGGGCTCAAGCCGACGGGCTCAGTCCTCCGGTTGTTGACCCATGGACGGCCCCTCGGACTCAGCCTGGCGCTCGGCCTGCCAGATGGCGTGTCCCTTGAGCAGGTATCCGATCCAGTAGATCGCGAAGAGGATCAGGAAGCAGGCGAAGAACACTCCCGAGATGATGCTCGCGAGAACGAACGCCCCCTCGCCGTCGCTCAGTCCGTAGATCGCGAAGCCGAAGATGCCCAGGAGGAAGAAGAAAACCATGTAGAGCGGCAGTGTCGAACTGTCTGCCGGGTGGGGCGCGCGAGGCGACCAAGGGACGCGAGGCTCGTTGCTGATCACCTGCCGAGTATGAGCGGCGCGCTCAAGCGCGGAATCCCGCTCCGCCTCGACCGGGGGGGCGAAGGCGGAGCGGGACCGTCGACGGGCTACCCGTCAGAACCCGCCCCATTTATTGGCCGAGCATTTCCAGGTCTTCCCGCCATCCTTCGAGTCGCACCAAATGAGAATCTTGCCGAGGATCGGAAGGTTGAGGGTGAAGAGGTGGCCCCTGTTCTTGGCGTACACAACGCCGGACTTCCCGGCGATGTCGGCCAGCGCCCACCCGGGGTCCGGTCCGTCCACTGTCGCCACCCGGCGCATCGACTCGATGTCCTTGCCGTCGAGGAGCATCTTGATCTCGTCCGCCGAGGGCTCGCGGTCGCCGATCAGCGTGTCCACCGTGTACGGGCCGTCGACGGCGACGCCGTTGGCCTTCTCGAAGGCGGCCTTCGTTCCGCCGACCGTGGTGCCGCCGTCAAGGTCGAGGGTGAGGATCAGATCGCCCGTCCGGCGCGACAGCAGGCACTGCCAGATGGTCTTGCCCGAGGCGACGCACATGGTCAGGCACCACTCCCGGCCGTCGGGGGTGGAGGAGGAGAAGAGCAGGGACGTCGCTGTCCCGCTGTCGCCGCTGCCGTCGTACGCGCCGTCGGCGAGGTCGGCCATTGTGGTGCCGAGGACGTCCCGACTGCCCGGGATCGTGCCGACGACCTTGACGCCGTCAACCTCCTTGCCGGCGGCGAGCGCTTCGAGCTGGTCGCCGGTGAGGTTCCGCCCGCCGGTGTCGACGGCCAGCACCTTGTCCAGGTCGCCGACGGGCCGGCCGGTCAGATCCTCGAACTGTTGGAGCATCGCGCCCGGGGCACCGGGGTGGTCGGTGATCGTCGTCCGGGCCTCCCCCTCGGCGGCCTGCGACGGGGCGTACGAAGCGGTCAGCCCGACGATCAGGGCGGTCGTGACGATGGTGGCGCGCCTGGTGATGTCCCGCAGAGTTGTCATCCTGTCCTCATCTCGGTGATCGGTGTCGGCGGGGTGGGACGGGCTACCAGCGACACGTGACAATGTCGCCGAAGTCGTTGGGGGACCCCACGTCGCAGTGGTCGTCGATCCACTCGCCGATGTCGCCGATCGTGTCCACGATCCAGGCGAACACCGACTTGATCGCGCCCCAGATGCTGAAGTAGACGACTGTCGACTCGGGGGTGCCGCCGGCCTCGTCGATGACGTCCTTCGTCGACATGGCGGCATTGGGCTTCTCGATGATGTCCAGCACCCGTACCCCGGTGTCGTCCTTGCCGGCCAGCAGCGCCGCGACCTGCTCCGGGGTCCGCTCCTTGCCGTCGTCGACCGCCACGATCGCGCGGTCGATCAGCACCTCTCGACTGCCGCTGACGGCCTGGGCGATGCCAGCGATCTCACCCACCGTGAGGTCGTTGCCGAGGGCGGGGCCGATGAACCGCCGGACCGACACGGCACCTGACGGCTCCATCTGGATCTCGTCGGCCGTGATCATGTCGTCCGCGCCGAACGGCGCCCACGCGAACGTCCACTTCCCGGCGACACAGCGGAACTGGCCGTACTCCCGTCCCTCGGGCGCGGTCTCGGTGCGGAGGATCTTTCCGCGCTCGTCGACGTGCTGGACCACGCAGTCGGCGCCCTTCTGTGGCGGCTTCTCGGTCTGGGCCACGGCGGCGGAGGACATGGCCAGCACCATCCCGCTGACCACCCCGATCACCGCGAGGCGGTGTGCCAAACGACTCATCGAACGCTCCATCCCTGATGCGGAAGAAACTGGTGTCCGAAGAGTGGCGGGGCCCGCTGAAGCGGCCCGGAAACGGCGCTGAAAGCGAGGTACGTCAGTGCAGCCTCGTGGCGTCGAGCTGTTCGAGGTCGGCGCGGATCGAGTCGGCGTCGGCATCGCCGAGCTCGTCAAGGATGGTCAGGGCTCGGCGCCACGCGGCACGGGTGGCGCCGACGTCGCCGAGCGCCCGGTGGCTGCCGCCGAGATTGACGTACGTGCCCGCTTCGGCGTACCGGTCGTTGACCTGCGTGAAGAGTTCGAGGGCGCGCTCGTAGCAGGCGATCGCTCGCCGGTCGTCCCCGAGCTGGTGGTGGGCGTGGCCGAGGCTGTCCCAGGTGTCGGCCTGCCCCTGGACGTCGTCGACCTCCTGCAACATCCGCAGCGCCTCGCCGCACGATTCAAGGGCATGGTGGTAGTTGCCGAGCAACGCTTCCTGCCAACCGACCGCGTTGAGGGTGTACCCCTGCCCGGCCCGGTTTCCGGTCCCCCGGAACAGGGCCAGCGCCCGCCGGGAATGGCGCAGCGCCTGCTGGTGCTGCCCCTGCCGCTCCGCCAGTTGGCCAAGGTTGAGGCAGGTGTGCGCCCGGCCGGCGTCGTCGCCGACGTCGGTGAACAGGTCGAGCGCGCGGCGCAGGTGGTCGTCGGCCTCGTCGTACCGTCGGAGCCGGGAGCAGGCGAGACCGAGGCTGCGGTGCGCGTGGCCCTGCCCCGCCTGATCCCCGATGCGGGACGCGGCGGCCAGAGCGATCTGTTGCGTGCCGAGCCAGTCCTGCCAGTGCCCCTGCCGGTGCAGGAAGCCGGCCATGGCCCAGGCGAGCCGCCAGGCGTGTCCCTCGAACCCGGACCGCGCCGCGAGCGGTACCGCGGCGAGCAGGACGGGGACCTCGGTGGCGAACCACGCCGCGGCGGCCGACCGGCTCCTCGGGCGTTCCGGCGTCACGCCCGCTCGGGGTGACGGGAGGCTGATCGCGCTGAAGTGCGGGTGCAGCGCGAGGTCGGCGGCGTGGGCGGTGTGCAGGCAGTGGTCGAGCAGCCGGTGCACGGCGTCCCGACGCTCGGCCGGCGGCTCGGCCTCGTCGGCGAGACTGGCGGCATACGCGCGCAGCAGGTCGTGGAACGCGTAGCGCCCGTACGTGTGCTCGGTGAAGAGATTCGCCCGGGTCAACTCGGAGAGCAGGGGGCCGAGCGCCTGCCCGTCGACGCCGGCCAGGCTGGCCACGGCCGGGGCGGAGACGTCCGGGCCGGGATGCAGGCTCAACAGCCGGAACAGCCGCGCCGCGGGTGGGCTGAGCGTCCGGCACGACCAGGAGAAGACCGCTCGTACGTCGGTGGCCTCGTCGCCTGCGCGGAAGGCGTCCAGGTCGCCCAGTTCGCCGGCGACGGCGGCCAACGAGAAGTGCCGGTTGGTGGCGGCTCTGGCCGCCACGATGGCCAGAGCGATGGGCAGCCGCGCGCACCGGTCGGCGATGGTGTCGGCCGCGGCGGGTTCGGCGGCGACCTGGCGCTCCCCGAGCCGGCGGATCAGCATGTCGCGGGCTTCGCCGGGGCTCAGCAGGTCGAGGGGCACCGGTTGGGCGCTTTCGGTGACGACCAGCGGGATGAGCTGGTCGCGGCTGGTGACGATGGCGAGGCAGTCCGGTGAGCCGGGCAGCAGCGGCCGGACCTGTTCCGCGTCGCGCGCGTTGTCCAGCACCACCAGCAGTCGCTTGCCCGCCACCGTCGTGCGGTACAAGCTCACCATCGTGTCCGGGTCGCGCGGCATCCGTGCCACCGGAACGCCGAGCGCCTCCAGGAAGCCGTGCAGCGCTCGCGCCGGTTCGGTCGGGGTGGCCGCCGGGTCGAAGCCGCGCAGGTTGACGTAGAGCTGCCCGTCGGGGAAGCGCTCGGCCGCGCGGTGCGCCCAGTGCACGGCGAGCGCGGTCTTGCCGACGCCGGCGGTTCCGGACACCACGACGGTGCCTCCCCGGTCGACCAGTGCGTCGAGGGCCGCCAGCTCCGCGTCGCGCCCGGTGAACGTCGGTACGGGGGGAGGCAGTTGCGCCGCGACCCGCGTTGGTGCCGCCGCGGCCGGCGCGGCGATCGCGGTGTCCTGGCGCAGGATGGCGCACTCCAGGTCCCGTAACCGCGGACCCGGGTCGAGGCCGAGGTTCTCCCGCAGGTTGTCGCGCAGCCGCCGGTACGTGGCGACCGCCTCGCCCTGTCGGCCGTCGCGGTACAGGGCGAGCATCAGCTGCGCGTGCAGGTGCTCGTCGAAGGGGTGCTGTCGGACGAGCCGTTCCAACCCGGGGACCAGCCCAGCGTGCTCACCGACGGACAACCGGGCCTCGGCGAGCGATCGTTCGGCCTCCAACCGCAGGCGCGCCAGGTGTTCCGCCTGCTCCTCAAGCCAGGCCGACCCGGCCACGTCGGCCAGCGGTGGGCCCCGCCACAGTGCCACAGCGGCCGTCAGGTGCTTCACCTGCTCGTTGCGGTCCGTCGAGCGCCGAGCCAGTTCGATGAGGCGCTCGGCGGCCTGGACGTCAGTGGAATCCGGCCCGGTGTCGAGCAGATATCCGGGCTGGCGCGCCACGATCGACCCGGGTTCGCCGAGCACCCCGCGTAGGTAGGAGACGTGGCGCTGCAACGTGTTCGCCGCGGTGGCCGGCAGCTGGTCGCCCCAGACCACGTCGATGAGCCGGTCGACACTGACCACCCGGCCCGCGTGCAGCGCCAACGTCGCCAGTACGGCCTTGCGGCGCACGCCGTTCACCGCCTGCGGACTGCCGGCGACGACAACCTCCACCGGCCCGAGCAGCCTGACGCGCACGCCCGTACCAGCGATTGACATCACCGAATCAAACTAACGTCCCCCGCCCAGCAAACTCGATCTATTCGTCGCGTAATGGACACGATCCACCTCGCCCCTGCGGCGACACAGCCGGGCAGCACGGACGGGCCTCGGGAGCTAACCTCTAGCGCACTACTGCAGGGAGGTGCGCCGGTGGGCCATCGGCTGCGGCGCGTCGCGATGGTGCTGCTCGGTGCGGTGTTGCTGGGTACGGTCGGCCTGAGCCTCGGTGCCTGGTACGGCGGTCGCGGTGTCACGCCGCCCAGCGGCGACCAGGCGCAGAGCCTGGCGGCGCAGCTGCTTCCTGGTGCGGTGCCGGTCGACTCGGGTCGGATCGTGCAGGGCTACCGGTGGGGCGTCCCTCTCGCTGCCGACGACCTGGGCTCGGGCCGGGAGCTCTTCCGGTACGACGATGGTGACGACTGTGGGCTCTCCGAGCAGCTGCGGCGCAGCGCCGGGACGCAGGGGTGGCAGGGCCTGCGCCGCGTCCCTGGCTACCTGTGCGACGGCTGGCGGGCCGAGCGCGACGGACTGACGGTCACGCTCGAATACTCGGCGAGCGGGACGGCGCTGACCATCGCACCGGCCGCGCCCGGCAAGTTCCTGCCCAGCACGGTCGCTGGCACCGTCGCCGGCGCCGCAGCCGGCGCGGCGCTGTTCGGGTGGGTGGCACGGCGACGTCGCCCCGTACGCCTGCTGGTCTCCACCCTGGTGACGGCTGGCCTCCTGCCTGGCGTCGCCCTCACCTGGACAGCCCTGGGCCCGGGCATCGTCACCGAGCCGGTCTGGCCCGTCTGGCCCGCTCTCGCTCCCCTGCTGGTGCCCCTGTGGCTCGTTCTCCTCCTGGTGGGCGTGTACGCCTTCCCGAAACGAGAGACCGGGACCGACCCCAGCTCTCGGGTCACGGCGGTGGTGGTCAGTGTCGCGTGCGCCCTGGCCCCCGTGGTGATGGCCGCCGCGCTGCTCTTCATGTTCGTTCGAGCGCAGCCCTCCCGATAGGTGCCAGAACTTCAGCACGATCGGGATCAAGGGTGGCCGTAGGCTGATCTCTCGCCCACAAGTCGTCAATGGAGTGCGCTGTGACCACACGTAGCGGCAAGGTGATCGCCGACCAGACCATCTCCGCCGACGGGTACTCGGCCGGGCTCAACCAGACCGAGGAACGACCCTTCGGTGACGACGGTGGCGACGGCTGGGGCCGAGGGCTGCACGCCTGGATGTTCGACGCCGCTGAGGAGAACCAGGCCGAGCTCGACCTGAGCAACGCCGCCTCAGCGGTCATCATGGGCCGCAATATGTTCGGCCCGGTGCGGGGCGAGTGGGATCGGCAGTGGAACGGCTGGTGGGGTGACGACCCACCGTTCCACAAGCCGGTGTTCGTGCTCACCCATCACGCGCGCGAGCCGCAGCCGATGGCGGGCGACACCACCTTCCACTTCGTCACCGACGGGATCGAGTCGGCGCTCGCGCAGGCACGCACGGCGGCCGGTGGCGGCGACATCTTGATCCACGGCGGCGCGACCACCATCAACCAGTACCTCGCCGCCGGTCTGGTCGACGAGCTGCGGCTGCACATCGTGCCGGTCACCCTCGGCGCCGGCGTGCGGCTGTTCGATGGTGTCCCGCCGCTGAACCTCGAACAGGTGACGGCGCGAGCGGCAAGCACGGTCCTGCACGTGACCTACCGCGTGCTCTCCTGAACCGACGGAGGATGCGTTGTCTGCTATCGCGTCACTGACAGTGGTCCCCAGGGACAGCATCACCGAGCTGGCCCGCCTGGCCCGCACGTCGCCGTCGTCGTTCCACACGTACCTGGCGGAACACGGGAGCAAGACGCGGCAGGAGTACGACTGGTCCGGCTACTGCATGCTCTACGTCCTGACCTATCTGGAGGAGCGCGGCATCGACCTGGACCAGCCGGAGCTCAATGCCGAGTCGGAGGCCATCAACAGCGCGTACGGCCTGACCACGCTCATCACCCCAGCCCCGGGGTTGTCGGAACAGCTCGATCCCGGCGCGCACCGCGAGGAGGAGTTGGCCGCCCACTTCGAGGAGATGGGGGTGGTTTTCGAGGAGAGCGGCTTGGCCGGTCTGGACACGTTGAGGCTGCTGCGCGACACCGTCTCCGACCTTCGCGACGACCAGGTGTTGCTGCTCAACATCGGCTGAGGCCGTCCGCTCAGGCCGAGCGTGTGGCCCGGTGGGCCGTGAGCTCGAGTAGAAGTTCGACTGCACGATGTGTTCCGCCTTCGGAGCGCACCAGCTCTCCCATGTCGGCGGCCCTACGGGGCATCGTGGTGTCGGATCTCGTCGCTTCGACTGCCTCGATGAGGCGTTCGGCGGTGATGTGCCGCTGCGGGATGGGGCCCGGAGCAACGCCGATGGATTGCATTCGCTCGGACCAGAACGGCTGGTCACCGGTGAAGGGGCAGATCACCTGTGGGCGTCCGGCGAGCAGCGCGGCAGCTGTCGTTCCTGCTCCACCATGGTGGACGATCGCTGCGGTCCGGGGGAAAAGCCAGTCGTGCGGAGCTTCGTCGACGACGTGGACGGAGTCGCTGTTCGAGCCTGCCAGTGCGATCCCGCCGGCACCGGTTGCGACAACGGCTCGCAGGCCGGTTGCGTGGACCATGTGTTGGACCATCTCGCCGATCGCCTCGGGGTTCTGGCCTCGCATGCTGCCGAAGCCGACATAGATCGGCGGCGCTCCGCCGTCGAGGAACCTGGCCAGGGCGGGCGACGGGCCGTGGTCCTCGCTGGCGAGGGTCCAGTATCCCGTCACGGGCGCGTATCCGGGCCAGTCGGCCGGCCGCGGCAGGACGTGGCGACTGAACGCCTGCAGTACGAAGGCGGGGCCTCCATCGGGGCGGCGGAACGGGTCACCGGACCCACGCCTGGACCTCAGCCCGAGTCGTGCACGCCAGTGCTGCCCTACCACTCCGAGGAGCATCTGAGGTGCGAGCGCGGCTGGTCGGTAGCTCAGCCGGTTGAAGGGTCTGGGCAGCCATGGCGGGGCCCACATCGGGCACGGAAAGGCGTCGGTCGGAACCCAGTTCGGCTGTAGTGCCACCGGGACCGAGGGGACGCCGAGGGCCTCGGCGAGGTGCTGGCCGGGGAGCATCGTGTGGTGCACGACGACGTCGGTCTGGGCGGGAACGGCTGCGGTGATGTCGTCGAGCACGGCGGCGACGTGCTGCCGGGTCCGACGCACCACCTCGACGGCTGTCCGTTTCGCCTTCAGCCCGCGGTAGTTCGTCGCGAGCGCCTCCTGGATGTGGGGCTCGTCGGTGAGCCGGTTCCACTGGTCGTCGACGGGCGCGAACGGAACGCTGTGGGCAGCGGCGAGCGACTCGTAACACGCCGGCCCGGCCACCAGTACCTCGTGGCCGGCGTCGGACAGCGCGCGCCCCAGGGCGACGAACGGCTGCACGTCGCCACGCGTCCCGAACGCGAGCACGAATGCCTTCATTCTGCTGAGAACCCCTCTGACCTCGCTGAAATTTCAGTGTCGAGCATGTCTGTCGTGGCCGGCATGGTCAAGTCCGGTTCGCGGAGAGCGTGCGATGTCGCCTCGGATCGGGGGTGGCGGCGGGCTAGGGTTTCCTCCTATGACCGACCAGGGTGCGACGGGGGAGGCTTCGCTGACGCAGCAGGCCTACGCGGCTCTGCGTACCCGCATCGTGACCTGCGAGCTCCCGCCCGGGTCGTCGCTCACAGAGCGGGGACTGGCCCGCTCGACTCCCTACGGGCTGACTCCGATTCGTCGGGCGCTCGCCCGTCTGGACCGGGACGGGTTGATCATCACGCTGCCCCGGGCCGGTTACGTCGTGAGCCCCCTCGACGCTCAGGAAGTGTCGGAGCTGGTCGAGGCGTGGGATCTCATCGGCCCCGAGCTTGTCCGCCTGGGCTTGGAACGCCTTTCCGACGCCCAGGCGCAAGAGCTTGCCGGGCTGCTGAGCGAGTGGTCCCCGCCCGATACCGACGGCGAGCATCAGTTGGAAGCGGTCCTGCGCTTCTCTGAGCTGTCGATGCGTGTCTTCCAGGTCCTTGCCATCGCCAGCGCGAACCGCTGGTTGCGGTCAACCTTCGAGCAGCTCTCGGACCAGATGTCGCGCCTGTGGGTGACCCTGCTCAAGGGCCGCGAAGTCCCGGAACAGCTACAGCAGCTCATCAACCGCTGGAACCGACACATCGCAGGCCGGCAGCCTGAAGAGATTGCCGGGTACCTACCGCAGTTGATCAAAGACAGTGGCCGAGCGGCACGTGACCTGTTCCACGACCTCGCGACGACACCGGGTGCGCAGGCAGCTCCATAGCCGGTTTGGCTCATGCGACGGCGGGAACCCGCGGCACCGGAAGGCTCTTGGATGACCACCGTGGGCGGCCCTGCCTGCGGTGCGTGACCGCGTGCTCTCATCTTTGGGGGAGGCTCATGCGCTGGTTCCGCGCGGCTCGCGGCGCCTCCACGAAGGGCGCAACCAGATCCAGCAACCCGGTCGGTGCGGAACGAGATCCGAAGCGGGCGGTCACCTTCAGCGACGCGGTCATTGCCATCGCCGTCACCCTGCTCGTCCTGGAGATCCAGCCGCCGGAGGATACCGAGCACCTGCTCCGCGGCCTCATCGAACTGTGGCCCTCATACGTGGCGTACGCCATCACCTTCCTGCTGATCGGGCAGATGTGGGTGAATCACCACGTCATGTTCGATCACATCCGCTCCGCCGACCGCATGCTGCTCCTGCTCAACACCCTGCTGCTGATGGTGATCGCGTTCCTGCCGTTCGCCTCGTCCCTCCTGGCCCACGCGTTCGAGTCCGGCCACGGCCAGCGCACCGCACTCATCTTCTACGGGGCCACCTACGAGGTGGCCGCCATCCTCTTCAACGTGATCTGGGAGTACGCCAGGAACGGCCGTCGCTTGCTGACCTCCGCCACCGACAACGCCACCGCCCGGGCGATCAGCAGGCGGTTCCGCCCCGCGCCACTCTGGATCGCCGTCGGGACCGCACTCGGCGCCCTTCATCCGGTCGTGGGCCTCGTAGTGGTCATCGCATTCATCCCCTTCTACTGGCTGCCGATCAAAGGCGAGGTCGGCAGCATCAAGCGCACCCGCGAGCAGAGTCCCGGCGACACGTAGCCCGACCTTCTCTTGCCCGGCCGGATCGGGCACCGTATGGGCGTGAGTGAGTACACCGCAGCGAACATCACGGTCCTGGAATTCGACGAGTCGGTCCGCCGCCGGCCAGGCATGAACTTCGGGGCCGATGCGCACCTGGCAACCAGCGTGCTGACCGCGGTCGTCATAGCGTCCCTCCACCCGGGCCCGAAAGCCGCGCCCGTCGGCCCACCCGGCACGGGCACCAAACTGACCTACCACCTCGACCCGTCCTACTTCACGCCGTCCACCCTCAACGCCCCCACCCTCGACCTCCACGCCGAAGGCTGCTGCGACCTCCCGGGCCAGTTCCGCCTCCGCGACATGCGCCCCACCACATCCTGAAGGGCGGCCAGCCACACCAACGCATGGTGAACATCGACCGTTGTAGGGTGCGCACCGTGGGATACACGGTGAGTCCTTCAGGCCGCCTGAACCTCCCGGAGTCGGAGGACGCCGCTGCGGTCGCCGCCGTCCAAGCCGCCCTGGCTGGACGAGGTGAGTGGTACGAGCCGGATGCGTTTCCGTCGAGCGGCACGCTTGCCGACCTGGCGGAGGTGGCCAGGGCCGCAATCGTCCGCGACGGAGACTGGATCGAATTCGGGTACGACGACGAGGGTGACCCCAAGTGGTCGAACCGGGCGACGGCCTTCTACGTCGCTATCGCGCCGTTCGTTCGCTCGGGCACGGTTCAGATCGAGGGTGAGGACGGCGCCCGCTGGTCATACACCTACGCGAACGGGCAGCTCACCCAACAGGGTTGGAACGGCTGGGATGGATCCGTCGAACCGTTTGGCGAGTATGTCGACCACCCGTAAGCGCGGCTCACTCACCGGCTGCCAGGGCTTCCGGGGAGTGGATCTCCTCGCCGGGCAGTCTCCCAGACCGGCCGCTGGGGCTCGTCGTTGTGCACGACAATATCGGCGTGCTGGGTCGGGCGGGCCTTAGCGAAGTAGAGCTGCTGCGAGGGGATGTATCGCTCGCGCCAGCGTCGTTCGACGTCGGCCCGAGTTGACACCCGACGCTCTCGGATCACGGCACGATCCACTGTCTTCTCCAGTGCCGTCGACACGAAGATGCGCAGGTCCCACCGATCAATCAGTTCCGGACGCAGGAGAAAGACGCCGTCGAAGACGAGCACCGCGTCGGCCGGGGCGGTCGTGGCCGGCGGGGAGAGCACGGCATCCGCGGTGCGGTCGTACACCGCGGGTTGGAAGCGTCGATCTCCGCCCGGGCCGAGCGGATCGAGCAGAACCCGGTTCAGCGCGTCGTAGTCGTGGGTGTCGTAGTAGCAGCCTTCGGCCGAGTACTCGCCGCGCGGATAGCGCCGCGCCCGGGGGAAGAGGAAGTCGTCGATCGTGGCGCGGATGACGTCGCGCCCCTGTTCGCGCAGGACGACCGCCAACTCGTCGGCGAGGGTGGTCTTGCCTGCGGCGGGCGGTCCGTCGACGGCAACCCGCGTCGGGTGGGCGACTGCGATGGCCCCGACTGCCTCAGCCAGGTGCCCGATCAGCTCGTCGCGGGTGCCTTGAACCATGCCACCGTCCTGCCGGGTCAGGGGCGGCAGGCGTTCGTCTTGATCGTGTCCACGAACGCGTCCCAGACGGCGGGCGCGAAGCTCAACATTCCGGCATCGGGCGCCTTCGAGTCACGGACGTCGACCTGGACGCGCCGGTCGCGCACCTCCACGCACTGGCCGTTGCTGCCGGAACGGCTCGACGTACGCCAGGCGTTACGTTCCATGCTTGCTCAGCTCCTTGATGAACCTGATCGACTCGGCGGGTGACATCGCCAGCGTCCTCAGATTGTCGTACGCCGCCGACAGCCGCGCCAGGTCGCGGCTCGACTCAAGGAACAGCTCGCCAGCCAGGGTCTCGATGTAGCCGAGTGGTGGCTCGTCCCGTTCGAAGCTGAGCAGGGCGAAGCCACTGCTGTCCGCCAGGTGGGCGCCGGCCTCGAAGCGCAGCACCTGGATCGTCACGTTCGGCAGCCGACTCAAGGTGACCAGGTGATCCAGTTGCTCACGCAGCACGTCCGGGCCGCCCACCTCGGTACGCACCGATGCCTCGGACAGGATGGCGTGCATCCGCAGCGGACTCGGCTTCCGATGCAGCACCTCCTGCCGGGTCATCCGGGCGGAAACCCGCTGGTCGACGGTTTCCGGGTCGGTCTCGCGGCCAATGACGTTGACCTCGCGGGCATAGCTCTCGGTCTGGAGTAGACCGAGCACGAGCATCGGCTCGAAGTTCTTGAGTTCCACGGCCTCGCGTCAGCACGATTGCGACGGCATCGGATTCGGTCCGACACCTGTTGACCTCACCCGCGCCCTGATCGCGATGTGGTCTGGCGACCATCAACTGGCCGTGATCACCCACGAAAGGGCCGCCAGCGGTAACGCCTGGCACCTGCTCCCCGCCGAGCACCGAGCCGCCCACCTGATCGACATCACGCACGCCTACCTGGACCTCGGCGACCCACGCTCCGCCGGCCGGGCGCTTGTCGCCGCCGACCGGATCGCCACCTGGGAGACACGAATTCGCCCCGTGGCCCGGGCAACGCTGACCGCCGTGTTCCACGCGGGACCCAGCGCGGCCGACGTTGCTCGGCTGGCCGCCACCATCGGACTGACGCGGTAGTGAACGTTCGCACGTGGCCTGCGAGGCCGACGAATATAGTTCCGACCGTGAATGAGCCTGCGGGGATGCGGATGCCCGTACGCCTCCGCTCGTGGCTCGGGGTCGCGTCCGCCACCGTCACAGCGGCGACCGCCACGGCGGATTTCTGGTGGTTGGCCGTGCCGCGCTTTGACATCTGCGCTGCCGTCCTGCCCGCACCTGCAGGCTGCCGGATCGCCGATCGGGTGGCCACCGCAACACTCTGGACCGCTGTCGTCGCGGTGCTGTACGCGGCGACCGTCGTCGTCGCCCTCCCCGCCCGCGTGGTCGCCGGTGGCCGATGACGGTGGGGATCACGGTGCTGATCGTCGCGGCAATGTGGGGCTACCGGGCGGTGCTGTACCAAACCTGACCGGCGGGCGGGGTACTGCCGGGCGACCTGGTTGCCAACCAGGTCACCCGGGTAGAGGGTGATCTATGGACCCCCGGACCCTGTTCCACATGCTGTTGGGCATCGCCGGTCTGGTCCTTGCCGGCTACGGCGTTCGTCTCCTACTGACCGGCCGGATGTCGCCTTTGCCCGGAGACGATGGAGACGGTCGGTCGATGCGGGGAGCTGGTTCATCTGCGCTGGGCTCTTCTTCTTGTCACTCGCAGTGGGGTACCTCGGCCGGCTGATCGGCACGTTCGGACCCGCAACAACGTGGACGCTCGCGGGCTTCGCGCTCGCGTTCCTCGCGTTCGGCCTCATCAGGCATCGGCCCCGTGACAGCGGACGTGGCAGAGAGGCGTAGGGATGGGGCCCTCATGGCGACATCTCTCACCGCTCCCCCGCAGTCCGTGGACCTCTTGCGGACTGGATGCGGGACCGTCTGCCGTCGCGGCCAAACGACTAGCCCGTGGATGGGCCCATCCTCGTCGGCATCTCAGGTTGGTGCGAACTACCCTCACCGCCGTGACGACCATCGAGCAGCTTGAACGGGACGTGTGGCCGGACCCCGACCCGGACGACACGTTCCTCGTGACGCGTTGCACAGAGCTGCGACGCAAGCCGTTGGCTGAGTTCACGGTCGAAGATCTGCGCATCATGCTCGGACAAGAGATCGGCGTGCCGGCCCTACTGCCTCTCGCGGTACAAGTCCTGCTCCGCGAACCCTTGGCGGAAGGTGACTACTACCCGGGCGACCTGCTGCGCAACGTGCTGCGGCTGCCCGACTCGGCCTGGTCGAACCTCCGCGCGGAACGCAAGCGATTGGCGCCGGTGCTGGCCAAGCTCCTTGCCGGTCCCCCGTTCTCCGACCCCGACCTTGGGCCTCGTGACCCGTACCGAGAACTTCGTGACGCCATCCTGCGGTTCCTTGGTCCATGAGAGCGGATCTGTCGCCAGTCACGCCCGCTCGCGCAAGAGGGCGTCCCCGGTCCGGTAGAGCTCGACGAGCAACCGGCGCAGCTCCGTACCGGCGCGGGTGAGGCGATAGCAGGTACTCGGCGGGAAGGTGCGAGAGCGATCACGCTCGACCAAGCCCCGTGCGGTCAGCGACGCAAGCCGCTCGCTGAGCACCTTGGCGCTCAGGTCGGGAAGCGCCGCCTGAAGCTGGCCGAACGATCGGGGGCCGTGCATCAACTCCCGCAGCACCAGGGTGGCCCACCGGCCGCTCACCGCGGCCAGGGCGACCTCGACGGGGCAGCCGGGCTCCGGCCGGCGGGCCGCGCCGCGCTGGTCCGGCACCAGGTCACGATCCCAGCCGCCACTCACCATTTGGATACCTCCGCGAGCAGCACCTTGACTGTCAGCATGTCTCACGATCTCACCACCCACTTCACGAGTGTCCCGCTCAGCGACAGCGCGGCCCAGCACCCGTCGGTGTTCGCCCACGCCTTCAACTCAGGGAACGTCGCGGCGGTCGAGCAGGTCTACGAACCCGAGGGCCTACTCGTCGCCGTCCCCGGCCAGCCCGTCACCGGCGCCGCCCGGATCGCGGCCAATCAGCGCTTCCTCGACCTCGGGATCCCCATCGAGGTGCGACCCCGCCACGTCTACGTGGCCGACGATGTCGCCCTGCTCATCGTGGACTGGACCATCGACGGCACCGACCGCGACGGCCGACCCGTACACATCGAAGGAACCGCCACCGACGTCGCCCGCCGCGGTCCCGACGGCCGCTGGCGGTACATCATCGACAACCCGTTCGGCACTGCCGAACCGGACATCCACCACGGCTAGCGGTAGAACATCTACGTCCTGGCCATGACACCAGGACACCAACTCGACCTGGGGCGGGTCGATCCTCGTGGCCGTTGCTGGCGGGTCGCGCTCAAGCGGCCCAGGCCGCGGTTTCTGGCCCTGTCCTGTCCTGAGTCGCGCGCTGCCATCGCCGCAGCGACACGGCTGACACCAGGTAGCCCACACCGACGACCGCCCACAGTGCGGCAAATATCCAGTGGGGCGGCGTGGGGTCTCCGACGGCCACGAGCATCCACCCGACGGCCAGGGCGAACCAGACGCCTGCCCTGACGAAGCCCTGCTTCGGCGTCTTCGATATCTGCCACCACGGGTTCTTGGCTGGCTTCATAGAGGAGATTTTCGCATTGATCACGGGACCACGCCGCCTTGACCGGCCTCGTGAAGCAAGAAGTCGCCCGCCGTCCAGAACAGGACAGCCGCGTTGTACCTCACCATCGCCAACCCAGCGAACGTAAGCGGCTCGGGATGCGGGATGCCTTCCTGGAGCATGTCGATCAGTTTCGATTCTGCCTCCTGGCAGGCCGCCAACGCTGCCTCAAGATCGCCGGTGCAGATGTGAACCGCCGCCAGGTTGTTCGCGGTACGCGCGGTGCCGTACTGCTCCTGCCAGTCGTTCATCTTGCGACGGCCGTTCAGCGCGATCTCCATGTGCACAGCCTTAGGGAACGGCTCAGACCTCGACTCGACGTACGGCGACAGGCCCTCGGCAGTCAGAAGGAACTCGCGGTGCCCGTTGGCATGTTCGATGATGCGCCGAGAATCTCCGGTATGCCCCGGACCTGACTCAGCGTCGCCCGGGCTTCGGGTGACGGCCGACGCAAGCGGCGTCGGGGATCACGCCAGCCGCCTCGGCACCGGCCTTGCACCAACGCCTGCCCTGTCCAATCACGGTGGCCTATGCAACACTTCGGTAGGTCAGTCGACTGCTGACCCAAGGGCAAACGCTAGCTGCAGCGACATAACGAGGCCAAGAGGTCCCGCGAGGCGGAGACTACGCTGATTGGCGAGGTTGGTTGTTGAGGACAATCGGGCATTATTACCAACAAGGTCTACGAGACATCCTCAACACTGGCAATCCCGTCCCGTCCGTCGTCAGTCCCTTGTCTAAGGCTTCCAACTTCGGCACGATTGATCGACCCTGGCGAGAGCTAATAGCCTATCAGTTCTCATTTGTAAATGAGCGTTTGCGAATCCTCGTTCCCACGCAGTTACCCACACACATTCCCTACTGCCTGGGATTGCTAGCATGGACCCTAGACGCTCGGGACGACCTCGCGACACTGGAGTATTACCGGCGTGGTGCACGCGAGTTCAGCGATGACGGAACATCGATGTGTGGCGCATTCGGGGCGCGACTGTTCGGCATCCATCATTCGAGCAGTCAAATTCAGGCAATACGCGAGCGGCTCGCCGTCGACCCAGCGAGTCGACGTACGTACGCCACCATCCTCCGACCGTCGGACAACGTGGAAGAAAAGCGCGAGTTGCCGTGCGCCTCAGGAGTCCAGCTATTCCTTAGAGCCGGTGAGCTGCATTTCATAACCACTATGCGTGCTCAGCAGGCGCTAACAATTTTGCCGTACGACCTATTTCTCTTTACGGCACTACATCATTTTATAGCGAGCGACCTCGGCGTGCAGCCAGGCCCCTATTATCACTATTCCGGCACTTTCCATATATACGATTCGGAGATTGAATTAGCGAAAGTGATCGGAGATGGCCCCGTCACCAGAGCGATCGAATTAGATCTCGTGCCGAAAGGCCATGGCAGTGCCGTAGCGAGCGAACTCATTGAGATAGAGAGGGTCCTGCGCGCGGCAGCGCTAGCCGGCGAAGAGCGCGCGATCACCAGCGTTCTAAGGCAGCCGCTGTCGTATCAATTCAACGAGTACGTGCGGTCCACGCTGGCCCAGTTCGCCTCCGGCAAAGTGAGAGACCTACGTTCATCTTGACGGCAGCGACTGCACAAGCAGTCGCAGATCAGCCGTTTCCGGCCACTGCGCTGATTCCGGTTCTCGTTCGAAATCTCGCAGCAGCCGGCGCAGCTCTTGTCGAAGTCGGACCACGGTGTCGATGAACGATTGGCGGGACGGGGCGCGGTAGCGCCAGAGATCTAAAACTGTGTAAAGATCCAACCGCCGGTGAGGCAAATTTGTCGTCGTGCCCATCTGATAGATCATGCGACTGACGGTTCTGCCGCAGTGCGGCCCTCCGCGGTCAACGTCCGGAGCCTCTGCGTCGAACGGTTGATCGCCGCACCAAGATAACTGGCACGCGATATTAATGTCATTCAGCGGTGTCGGTCCTGGCGCTGATCGCTCGGCCGAGAGGTTCGATACATAGTCCTCCAACGGGCGCAATTCGCCGCCGAAGGCCAAGCCCAGGACAATACCACGCTGAATCCACATGTCTGGCTCGGCATCAAGCCGCTGCAGGAGATAACGTTGAGACTCCGTTGACTCAAAATTTCCCAGGCAGTAACAAAGTTGCTCCAGGGTGAGTCGGCGACTTGCACCGCTACTAATGCCGCCGCCTGCGCCGTACGTTCTCGTAGTGGACCCGTTTCCCGAGTCATCTTCGTTGAGGATCTCAATGGCGGTGATCATCGTTCGAGCCGCAGCCTGGAGGTGACGACCGAAGGAATTAATTTCCTGAATTGCTTCCTTGACGAACTCGTCAACTTCAGGAGTAAAAACTCGACCAAATATTTCGATACAGGCTTCGGGCGACTCGCACATTGCCATCTGAGTCTTGCTACCTACGAGAAACTCTTGGAATGATTTATGCGCGAAGTAGTAGGCCCCGCGGCCAATGAAATCTCCACGACTTGAGACAAGCAAGCCAGATTCGACGAACTCGTCCAGAACGCGCGTCCGCGCCACTTCATCCAAGTTTGGATACGTCTCGGACGTGATGTCGTGCAGCTCGCGCTCAGTGAGAGCGCTTACCTGGGACCTGAACAAACCACCCTCGTCATACGAGTGCCACGCCATTTGCTCTAGCAATTCAAACTTGCTGTCTAACGACAGCGAAGATCCTCGGTTCGCGGCGTCTAGGCGCAACGCTCGCCTCACGAAAGCCTCGTATACCCTCAAGAGCGAAGGTCTTCTAGGAATCTCGTCCGAACCTGAAGACTCCCCGTATAGTTCAATGAGCATGTTAAGCCGGATAGGCACGGCAGCCATCTGTTGGAGTATCGGCGAACGTTTGAGGCGCTTCAGGAGGGCCGAGGCGGTCTGCGATCCTTTGCCACCATGCCGGAACTTATAGTAAGCACGGACGTAGCGCTCGATATGAGCGTTCGACCAAGGTTGTAGATGGATAACCACTCGATCGCGAGCGAATTCAGTGTCGACCAGATGTTGCTCATAAAAGTGGAGGCGACACAACACGATGTGAGCATTTCGAAGAAGCGTTTGATCCAATACAGGGAGAATGTCGCTTTGCCTCTGACCGGACAGCAGCTCGTCTAGCGAGTCCAAGATAATCGAAAAATCTTGCGACTGCTCAGGTGCTCCGTTCGGATTGTAACTTGCGCCAAGCCAGGCTTGTAATGCTGCAGAATTGCGCCACTCACGTCCGAGACTAGCGTCCAAGTCAGCACTGCCGCGGTATGTTTTAAGGTCAATAAGTAGTGGAGTAGGGTTGTCGTCGCCAGCCCTACGATCCGTGAGGGCGCACCAGAGCAAGGCCGCGAACGTGGACTTCCCCATTCCCGGCTCCGCCACGATCAAGTACCGATTCCGCAGTCGACTCTCTTGCTGAAGCAACTGCATCAAGTCGTATGCGTGTCCTTCTAGTAGAACCTCGCCGGCGCGCGCCTGCACGGGAACCGCCAGTTCAACTTCTTTCAGTAGATCGCCAAGCGTCAGTTGGTCAATGCCCGGTAGGCGTCGATCCTCTAGGCGACTGCGGAATTCAGCCAACCCGCCGGAGGCAGTCATATGCTGTCGGCCAACGGTCGAGCCATCGGGATCACTGGCAGCCGATTCTGGTGAACGCTTGGACATGTCCGACATGGGGCCTCCGACAGTTCTCACTTGGCGTGCCACCCCGTGAATGACCAACTTTGTTACGGTCCGTAGCGCATGTGGCTGAACGCTTGGCTTGCTGCGCACGGGATGCTTACGCGGAAACTTGAGGTCACATGTTGAGAATCTGCCCGCCGTCGACCACTAGAGCATGACCGGAGATAAAGTCATTCTCGATTAAGAACTTAACGCTGGATGCAACCTCTTGGACAGTTCCAAGGCGGCCTAGCGGGGTGGTATTGATCGCCCATTGAACGACTTGGTCACCTGCGCCGCGGGTCATATCAGTGTCAATATTGCCGGGCACGACCGCGTTAACTCGGATGCCCTTAGGGCCGAGTTCTCGCGCCATAGAATATGTCATAGAGATTACGCCGGACTTCGCTGCTGTGTACGCCAAGACGGCCGCTCCGCCCGTGATGCCGTACGTGCTGGAAAAGTTGATAATTACGCCAGCTCCCGCCTCGGACATACCGTTGGCCGCATGGCGAGTCATCAGCAGCGGCGCTCGTAGATTCAGATTTAAGGTCTCATCAATACGGTCCAGGTCTTGGGTATCCCAATTTCCTGGACGCAGGATTGCGCCAGCGTTGTTGACCAAGATGTCGATCTGACCGAAGTCGTCGATGACTGAGGAGACTAGGCGTTCAGCCTGATCAGCCATGGCTAGGTCGGCCCTATACGAGCGCGCCTCGCCGCCGGCGGCCACAATCCCGTCCCGGACTTTCGCAGCGGCGTCTTTCGATTGGTTGTAGCTAACGGCGACTCGTGCGCCCTCGGCCGCTAGCATCCGAGCCACTTCTGCTCCAATGCCTCGACTTGCGCCAGTTACGAGTGCTGTTTTACCTCGAATAATCATCGGATCTCGTTTCGACGGTTGAGAATCAACGGATGGCCTTTAGTAGCTACCCGATAGTGCGGACCTAGCTATGTCTACCCGATAGTGCGGACCTAGCTATGTCTAGAGCGCCCGCGAGTTCGTCGAGCGTTAGTTGTTTAGGGGGTACGTCGCGAGGGGTCTCGTCACCTTCGGTGACTACTCGCGAGAAGTCAGCATCGGCCTCTGGAGGTCCCGTAACAATTAACGTTAGGGCTCCCGTCATGCCTGACTTGGCGCGGTGAAGGAGGCCAGTGGGCATTTCGTATATATCGCCTGCCTCGTAGTTGTTCGTGGAATCCAACACCACACCGACAGGGCCAATCCGCATGAGGCGCGGGTCTTCCACGTCACGTCCGCCTCGATGTCGGCTGTACTGAAATAGGTTGGCCGTAGTGCCAGGCACCAATTTGTATCGGTTCTCATGAAGTGCGCCCGCGAACACTTTGGACACGAACCTCCACCTGTGATCGTGGAGATTAGGTGCCTCCTCCATTGCCGGCGGCCAAACGTGTAGTCGTAGTGCGCGCCCGGAGGTCCTATCCTGCGCTATGATGATTTTGATGAACCCGTTGGTGTGTGCGTAGCTCGTCAGCGCTCCGGACTGTATGCGGGCGGGGCTCAGCGGGCCAGCCGGATCTAGCAGTATGCGCATTAGTGCGGCGTTATCAAAGTTCTCGAAAATCGAGGTTGAGAGGTCGGCGTTCATAACGTCGGCGATGAGATCCATTGTGGAGTCACTCCCCATAATGCACCGTGCCTGATCGTCGTAGTGGGTCGATCAAATGCTAAAGGTCATCTTGGATTTCCAAGATCACTCTTTAGCGTGAGGGAGCTATTCAGCTGATTCCTCGTTAGCGGGGTCAAAGGAAGGTGACGTAATCACGAGGAACTCTACTTCCCCTCTGATCTGATGCTTCTGGCCCGACTTAATAACGACGAGGTCACCCGCCTTAGCCGTGAAGTCTCGGCCATCAACAACCACGGATGCGGACCCTTTTAGGATGTAGTATGCGCGATCGCTCACCCGATTAATGACTGGCGGGTGCACGCCTGCGAGCATGGCCTTAGCGACGTCGAACGAAAAATCTGACCCGTCGAATAACGGCTTGATGGTCAAGTCATCGTACGGCTTGCGCGAGCCGGTTGATCCTTCGGAAAAAAGCAAGGTGTCCCTCCACAGTATATCTCCGACGGAGAGCATCATACTGCACAGGGAGCGAAGTGTATAGGCAACGCTGGATCAGAATGCTCGAAATTCACGCAACTAGAGTTCGCGGTAGTGCTAACTTAGGCGGCCGATCAGGCTGTCGCGGCCAAGCCGACGCTGGATGCGTGGTCGAGCTATCGCCGCGTACGTCAAGCAGCAATTGATCGGTCGGGGAGCTTAGGCAACGTGATTGATACGAACGGGCTTCGGTCGACGCACTACCTTGTCTCAAGTTCTGTTCGTATTGCCTCTTCTAGAGCGCTAAAGGTATTTTCGGCTTCCCGTAGGCGTGCGATCCTGATGTCAGCGGGCTGCTCCGGTCCGACATGTTGCAGTTCTGCCATTCGTTCTTGAAATGCGTCGAACACGCTGTGTATATCCGCAGTAGAGAATACGCTTATACGAGCCCCAAGTCGTGCGCGGTCGTGTCTTGATGTCCGCATGTCGACGAAGGACTTATCCGGCCGAATCTTCATTTCGTTTGTAACCCACCGCAACTCCGCTTGCGCCTCGGTTAGAATATCGATATACAGAACTCCACGCTGATCGCGAATCCAGCGCTGACGTTCTTGTTTAATGGTGTTTCGGAACGTCCAAACGGGTATCGTGACCGCTACTGTGGCGGCAATGACGGCCGCCATCAAAGCGACCCATGACTGAGCAGGCATGGATAGATGTTATCCGATTGGCCGACGCTTGATGCCTTACAATTTAGCGTAAAGGCTCGACCGCTGTACAAACTTGCAGTCTGGACAAAAGGCGAGGTCAGGGCGGGACGTGGTCGAGATCACGCCATAACCTTGGGCGATGAGCGGTCATGCACAACCGAGACGCAGGTGACGTTGCTCCCCGAGGACCCCGAGCAGGAGACTCGGCTGAACACCTGGTCCTACGGGGTGCCTGACGGCCCAGTCGACGTGGCGGCCGTTGTGGCAGCCCTAGGTAGAGCTGGCGGACGTAGACCATGCCGCGGCGACGGCTACCGCCGAGGTGCAACTGCCGCCACCGTTCCCTGTGTGGAGAGCACCCCTCAAGCTGGAAGAGCGTGCTCAACCGGCCGTGATGCCCGAAACGCCTGCGGCTGGCGCAGAGGCGAATGCCGCTTGTGCCCGCTCATGACCGCTGCGCGCCACGGTTGCTGGCCCGTGGATGGCCACTGGTTTGCACGCGTGCCTGGACAGCGGGTCACCCGTCATTCCGAGTCATCGACCCAATCCATGCTGGGGTCCTCTTCGTCGGGTGACGTTGCAAGCACCTGGTCCCATGCGTTGACGATGGCTGCGGCCTGCCGCTCGCTACAGGCCAAGCGACGGCTGCTGGTGGCGGAGTCGGTGACATGGGTCAACGGTCGGGCGGTGTTCGGTACGCCGAAGACGCACCAACGGCGGTCGGTGCCGCTCCCCCGGTTCCTGGTCGAGCCGATCACCGCGCAGATCGCCGGCCGTGCGGGTGACGAACTGGTGTTCACCTCCCCGTCCGGCGAGGTGTTGCGCGACAACAACTTCCGCCGCCGCGTCTTCGATCGGGCTGCGGAGTCAATCGGTCTCGCCGGCCTGACCCCGTACGAGCTGCGGCACACGGCGGCCAGTCTGGCGGTGGCCGAGGGCGCCAACGTCAAGGCGGTGCAGCGGATGCTCGGGCACGCCTCGGCGGCCATGACGCTGGACGTGTACGCGGACCTGTTCGAGGACGGCCTGGACCAGGTGGCGGACCGCCTCGACCGAGCGGCGGGTCGTGCTGCTGCGGACTCAGTGCGGACCGAGGGCGTCGGTCCGGACCTCGACGCGGTTCGCCCGGGTCGTCGGCAGCATGGCTGACCATGGGAAACAGGTGGTGGGGCGGGCGGGACTCGAACCCGCGACCGAGGGATTATGAGTCCCCTGCTCTAACCGGCTGAGCTACCGCCCCGAACACCGCGCCGGATCTTATCCCGCTCGGCGATCAGCAGCCAGCATCGAGCCGGCCGGCGCCCACGCCTGCACCAGCACGATGGGCAACAGGAATATAACAGCGTGCTCGGGTACGCCTGTCAGCCGGCGCGCAGCTCGTCCAGCACGGCCCCGGCGGCGCGCCAGCCGCTGGTGAGAGCGCCCTGGATCGATGGGCTGTCCCGGTGGTCACCGGCCACGAACAGGCCCTCGCCCAACGCCACCGGCTTGCGCAGCCGTCCCTGCGGCGGCGGTGCGGCGGGTAGCGCCTCGGGGATGGCCACTGTGGTCAGGTGGGTCCAGTCGGCGGTGGAGCGGCCGTACAGCCGGGTCAACTCGGCCCGGATGGTCGGCTCGGGTGGGGCCGTCGGGCCGACCACCGAGGTGGCGATCAGGTGCCGTCCGGCGGGCGCGTACGTCGCGACGGCGTTGCTGAGCACCACAGTGTTGGCGACGAGTTCACGTCGGTCGCCGTCGACGAGCAGGATCGGCTCGGTGAGCGGCGGCTCGGGGGCGCTGTGGTAGTAGGTGGTGTAGCTGTGCATGCGTACCGTCGCCAGGGCTGGCAGCAGCGCGGCCGCGGCGGGCGGGTCGACGGCGACCACGACGGCCCGGCAGCGGATGTCGCCGGCCTGGGTGCGGACCCGGCCCGGGGTGACCTCCGCGACCGGGGTGTCCAGGTCGAGCAGGTCGGCCGGCAGCGGTGCGGCGATGGCCCGGGGCAGCGCGGCCATCCCTTCGGCGGGCAGGCCGATCCGGCCGCGGGCGAAGGAGCGCAGCACCATCGCCAGCACGTGACTGGAGGTGGAGAGTTCCCGTTCGATGAACACACCGGACAGGAACGGTCGCAGCAACTCCTCGATGATGGCGTCGGAGAGGCCGGCGCGGCGCAGCGCCGTCTCGGTGCTGGTTTCCGGCGCGGCGAGCAGCCGGGACGCGGGCAGGGTGGCGCAGCCGGTGGCGAGCGCGGCGAAGCGCAGCCGGTCGAGCAGGGAGCCGACCCCGGCGAGCGCGGTGCCGGGCCCGCCGGTCGGCTCGCGCAGGGGGTTGACCAGGCGCAGCAGCCTGTCGCCCTTGCGGACCAGCACTCCGGAGGTGAAGTAGCCGAGGTTGAGCTGGTCGGTGTCGAGCAGCGTGCCGAGCCGGGGGTAGGCGGTGTTGAGCACCTGGAAGCCCCGGTCGATGAGGTGACCGTCGACCACGCCGGTGGCGACCCGGCCGCCGAGCCGACCCTCGGCCTCCACCAGCCGCCAGGGCACGCCGGCGCGGTGCAGCCGGCGGGCGGCGGCGAGGCCGGCCAGGCCGCCGCCGACGATGACCACATCGGTTTCAGCCAGCACCGCGCGCCTCCCGCTCACCGTTCGCCCGGGACAACCGGCCCGGCCACCAGATCTTCGGCCCGATGTCGTACGCGAGTGCGGGCACCAGCAGCGACCGGACGATGATGGTGTCGATCAGTACCCCGATCGCGACCGCCGTACCCAACTCGACGAGCACCACCAGTGGCAGGACGGCGAGGGCGGAGAACGTCGCGGCGAGCACGATGCCAGCGGAGGTGATCACCCCGCCGGTGACGGCGAGGCCGGCGAGCACCCCGGCGCGGGTGCCGCGCTTCACCGATTCTTCGCGGACCCGGCTCATCAGGAAGATGTTGTAGTCGATGCCAAGCGCGACCAGGAAGACGAACGCGAACAGCGGGAACGCCGAGTCCACGCCGGGGAAGTCGAAGACGTGGCGGAACAGCAGCGCGCAGAGGCCGAGGGTCGCGGCGAAGCTGAGCAGCACGGTGGCGATCAGCAGCAGCGGGGCGAGCAGCGCGCGCAGCAGCAGGGCCAGGATGACCGCGATGACCACCAGCACCACCGGGATGATGACGTTCTGGTCGCGCTTCGCGGCGTCCGAGGTGTCCACGTTGATCGCGGTGAAGCCGCCGACCACCGCGTCCGCGCCGGGCACCTGGTGTACGGCCACCCGCAGCTCACGGATGGTCCGCTCGGCGCCGTCGCTGTCGGGTGGGTCGGCCAGGGTCGCCTCCAGCTGCACCCGCCCGTCGACGACCTTCGGGGCGGCGTTCTCCTCGGGTGGGCCGGTCTGCGGGCCGGCCGGAAGGGGGCGGACGTCGGCGACGCCGGGAACGTCCTTCGCGACCTGGGCGATCTGCCGGGCGGTCTGTTCGGTGGTGAAGATGGTGGCCGGGCTGCCGGTGCCGGCCGGGTAGTGCCGGGAGATCACCTCCTGGCCGTCGACCGAGTCGGTGCGCTGGGTGAACAGGTCGGACTGGCCGAGGGTGGTGGCGCCGAGCTGGGTGAGGCCGAGGGTCAGCAGGGCCAGCACGACGGCGGTGGTCAGCCAGATCGGGCGGGCGTGCCGGGCGACGAAGCCGGCGATGCGGCTCCAGATGCCGTGTTCGGCACGTGGGTCGGCCTGGTCGGTTGGGGGTCGTCGGGGCCAGAACGCCCACCGTCCGCCGAGCACCAGCAGCGCGGGTAGGAAGGTGAGCATCACCAGCAGGGTGGCGGCGATGCCGATGGCGGCGACCGGGCCGAGCGCCCGGTTGGAGTTGAGGCTGGACAGCAGCAGGCAGAGCAGGCTGACGATGACGGTGCCGCCGGAGGCGATGATGGCCGGCGCGGCGCCCTTCCAGGCGGTCTTCATGGCGTCCCAGGGGCGGTCGTGCCGGTGCAGCTCCTCCCGGTAGCGGGCGATCAGCAGCAGCGCGTAGTCGGTGCCGGCGCCGAAGACCAGCACTGTGAGGATGCCCTGGGCCTGCCCGTTGAGCTTGACCACGTCCGCGTCGGCGAGCAGGTAGACGAAGACCGAGGCGAGGGCGTACGACATCCCGGCGGCGAGCAGCGGGAAGATCCAGAGGACCGGGCTGCGGTAGACGATCAGCAGGATGACCAGCACCACGACCAGGGTGACCAGCAGCAGTGGTCCGTCGATGGCGGCGAAGACCTCGATCAGGTCGGCGAGCAGACCGGCCGGGCCGGAGACGTCCACGGTGAGTCCGTCCCGGTCACCGCCGGTGATGTCGCGCAGTTGTTCGACGACCGCGCCGATCTCCTCGCCCTCGGCGTCGTCCACCGGTACGACGACCTGGAGTGCCTGGCCGTCCTCGCTCGGGATGGGTGGGGGCAGCGGGGTGACCACGCCGGGGATCTGGGCGAACCGGGCGGCGTCGGCGCTCACCCGCTGCCGGTCGGCGTCGGTGATCCCGGAGGGCCGCTCGTAGACGACCAGCGCCGGGATGGTCTGCCGGTCGACGAACTCGCCGGCGAGGTCCTGGGCGCGGGTCGCCTCGGCGTCGGTGGGCAGGAAGGCGGCGTTGTCGTTGGTGGCGACCTCGCTGAGGCGCCCCGCGTACGGGCCGGACACGCCGCCGATCACCAACCAGGCCAGCACGACCGCCACCGCGATCAGCGTGGCCTTGCCGCCTCGTCCGGACATCCGCACTCACCCCAAGGATCGACGCATCAATCGACGCAGCGGTAGCCTCAGTCGACATCGACCATCCTGCCGGGCAAGCCGGTCGAGGGTGGGTGAAACCGGGTCACGCACACGAAAACGCCCGTCGGCCGGTGGCTGACGGGCGTACGTGGAAAAGCTCCCCCGATTGGACTCGAACCAATAACCTGCCGGTTAACAGCCGGCTGCTCTGCCAATTGAGCTACAGGGGATCGTGCTCCGCACGACTTCGGATCTCCCCGACGCCTTGCGACGGGACAAGAGTACAGGACTTCCCCCGGTGGCGGTCCAGTGGGTTCCCTCCCCGCCGCTGCCTTGACAATAGGGGTAAATCGCCATCCCGGCACAAGCATGCTTGAGCGGAGAGCAGGATGGGTAGTTAGCTGCGGACAGAGGACGCAGGCGCGAACAGGTCGCCTTCCGACGGGGCAACTCGCCGGGGTGACGGCGCGTCAGGTACGGAAGGAGCCGCCATGCGCGGAAAGATCATGTTTCTTGGCGGGCTGGCTGCGGGATTCGTCCTGGGCGCCCGTGCCGGCCGGGAAAAGTACGAAGAGCTAGTGGTCCGGGGCCGCAAGGTGCTCGACCACCCGACCGTCCAGGAGGCGGCCGGGGTCGCGCAGGCCCAGGCCAACAAGCTCTACAGCGAGGGCAAGGACAAGCTCGGCCAGACCAAACTGGGCGAGAAGCTGGGAAACGGTAACGGCAGCACCGGCAAGCAGGAGCTGACCGCCGCCGACGACGCGTTCGCCGGCACGCCCGCCACGGTGGGCGCCAAGACGGGCACCAGCACGGTCGGCACGACCTCCGGGTCGCCGTCGTCCACGAACCCCCGCACCAAGCCGTCCGGCTCGGGCACGAACGCCAGCACGCTCTGACCAATCGCACGTCGACGGGCCGGTCGCCGCAGGGCGACCGGCCCGTGGTCTGTCCGACGTGCGGTCAGTCCTTGCTGCTGAACGCCGCGTCGAAGGCGGCGCTCGGTGCGTCGAAGGCGAGCCGGCGGACGAACTGCAACGCCTCCGGGGCGCCGACCAGCCGGTCCATTCCGGCGTCTTCCCACTCGACCGAGATCGGGCCGGTGTAGCCGATCGCGTTCAACGCGCGGAAGCAGTCTTCCCAGGGGACGTCGCCGTGGCCGGTGGAGACGAAGTCCCACCCGCGCCGCAGGTCGGCCCAGGGAAGGTGCGAGGCGAGCCGGCCGCGCCGGCCATCGCCGGTACGCACCTTCGCGTCCTTGCAGTCCACGTGGTAGATCCGGTCGGCGAAGTCGAAGATGAAGTTCACCGGGTCCAGCTCCTGCCAGACGAAGTGCGACGGGTCCCAGTTCAGCCCGAACGCGGGCCGGTTGCCGATCGCCTCCAGCGTCCGCTTCGTCGTCCAGTAGTCGTACGCGATCTCACTGGGGTGCACCTCGTGCGCGAACCGCACTCCCACCTCGTCGAACACGTCGAGGATGGGGTTCCACCGGTCGGCGAAGTCCTGGTAGCCGCGCTCGATCATCGACGGCGGCACCGGCGGGAACATCGCGAGGGTGTGCCAGATCGACGAACCGGTGAAGCCGACGACCGTCTTCACCCCGAGCTTCGCCGCCGCCCGCGCGGTGTCCTTGATTTCCTCGGCGGCCCGCTGACGAACCCCCTCGGGCTCCCCGTCGCCCCAGATGCGGCCGGGCAGGATGTCCTGGTGCCGCTCGTCGATCGGGTGGTCGCAGACCGCCTGACCAACGAGGTGGTTGGAGATCGTGAAGACCTCAAGGTTGTGCTTCGCGAGGGTCTCCCGCTTGCGCTCGACGTACGAGTCGTCGGCGAGCGCCTTGTCGACCTCGAAGTGGTCGCCCCAGCAGGCGATCTCCAGACCGTCGTAGCCCCACTCGGAGGCGAGCCGGCAGACCTCCTCGAACGGAAGATCGGCCCACTGGCCGGTGAAGAGCGTGATGGGTCGCGCCATTGTCCTTCTCCCCTGTTGTGATGGGGATTCCTTGTGCGGACCGGGGCGAGGGTGACCGGACGTACGCGGCACCCGGGCGGTTACCGGTGGGTGCGGAACACACCTGAGCCCGGCGGGTTGCGCCTCCCACCGGGTCACCGGCCACCAGCACGGTCGCCGACCCCACCCTATTTCCGCAGTGCCCCATCGGGGAAGCCCCGCGGTCGGCCGATCATCCGATCATTTCCTCGGGTGCGGGCAGGACAGCCCGTACGGTGAAGCCGCCACCGGCGCGCGGGCCGGCCGAGAACGTGCCGCCGAGCCGCTCGGCGCGCCTGCGTACCCCGAGCAGACCTCGACCGGCGCCCTGGGTGCCGCCGCCGGACGGAGCGGGACCGGCGCCCTCGTCGCGGACCTCGATGGTGATGCCCGCGGCGTCGTAACGCAGGCGGACCCCGACCGGAGCGCCCGGCGCATGCCGGCACGCGTTGGTCAGCGCTTCCTCGATGATCCGGTACGCCACCACGTCGACCGGGCCGGGCAGCGGCCGGGGCTGCCCGGCCATCGTCCACCGCACCGGTTGACCGGCGGTGAAGCCCTCCACCAACGCGTCGAGGCGGTTCAGGCTGGGCGTCGGCTCGGACGGGTCGTCGGGCTCGTCGGCCCGGCCCAGCGCACCGAGCAGCTGATGGCCTCGCGCCAGCACCGTCCCACGCCACTGCGCGAACAACCCCATGCAGGTCAAGGTACGGCAGCGACCTGTGAGCCACCCTCCCGGCGTCCCCACCCCTATCCCGCCGATCTTGCACTTTGTGCTGCCGAAAGGTCGGCATGGTGGCATTGATCCCGACCGAAAGTGCAAGATCGGCGCGGAGGGGCCGACGACGTGAGTCGCCGGCCCCTCCGGGGTCATGGGGTCAGGGGGTCAGTCGGTCAGGGCAGGGTCCACTTCTGGTTGGCCGCGTTGAGGCAGGTCCAGAGGTGCACGATGGTGCTGTCGGCGGAGTTGTTGCCGGAGACGTCCAGGCACTTGCCCGACGACGGGTTGCGCAGGGTGCCGTCGGACGCGGCCGCCCAGTTCTGCGCGCCGCTGCCGTTGCAGGTCCAGAGCTGGATCTTGGTGCCGTCGGCGGTGCCGCTGCCGGAGACGTCCAGGCACTTGCCGAGCGCCTTGATCGTCGAGTTCGGCGTCACGGTCCAGGTCTGCGCCGTGCTGCTGTTGCAGGTGTAGATCTGGATCTGGGTGCCGTCGGCGGTGCCGGCGTTGCGCACGTCCAGGCACTTGCCGGCGAGACCCTTGATCGGGCCGACCCCGGTGCCGCCGCCGCCCTTCACCAGGGTGAAGTCGTCCAGGTCGAAGAGCCCCGTGCCGCTACCGGTGAAGGTGAGGTAGAGGTTCTGGGTGCTGGACGGGACGTTGGACAGCGCCGTGGAGACGTTGGCGAAGGTCGTCCAACTGCCGGTGTTCGGCACCGCGACAGTGCCGAGCACCGGGCCGGTGGCCGAACCGGTACGCACCTGGATGGCGCCACCCGCGCCGCCGGAGACGACCCGGGCCGTGAACGAGGTGACCCCGGCCAGGTTGACCCCGTTGTACGCGGCCCAGTCACCCGGGTCGATGTAGCCGACGGTCTGCCCACCGTTGGCGCCCGCCTTGGTGAACGCGGAGACGCCGTTGGCCGAGCTGAACGCCTCGGCCTGGATCGTGCCGGTGGGCGGCGGCGTGGTGCCCAGCTCCTTGATCCGGATGTTGCGGAACGAGGCGTCGTCACCGGTGCCGTGGTTCTGGATGCCGATGTGACCGGCCAACGAGCGGACCGGGTTGGTGTTGGTGAAGTCGTTGATCTTCACCCCGTTGAGGAAGATCTGTAGCCGCTCACCCTCGACCAGCAGCTCGTACGTGTTCCACTCCCCCGCCGCGTTCAGCGCCGCGTCGCGGGCGGCGATGTCGGCGGACTTGTAGGTGTAGACCGCGCCGGTGGTGCGGTCGGCCGCGTCGGTGGCGTCGATCTGGATCTCGTAACCGTTGTCGACCGCCGACCACGGGTCACTCGACGGTGGGAACCCGATGAAGATGCCGGAGTTGTCGTCACCGGCCAGCTTCCAGTCCATCTTCAGCGAGTAGTTGGTGAACTGCTTGGCGTTGTACCAGTACAGCCCCATGCCGCCGACCGAGGTCAGGGTGGCGTCGGAGTTGGTGAAGCTGCCCGGGCCGGCCTGTGACCAGCCGGCCGTCGAGCCGTTGAACAGCGGGGTGTAGCCGGTCTCGGGCCGGCAGTCGGCCTTGCTCCGACCGGAGGCGTACCGGATGCCGCCGAGCAGGTGGTTCCGGAAGCCCGACTCCGCGTACGACGCCTGCGTGTGCCCCGCCCCGGTGTAGAAGGACCGGCCGCCGCTGTAGCTCTTGCACCAGCTCAGCGGGTGGTCGGCGCCCATCCCGCCGCCGGAGTACGACGACTCGTCCAGGGTGGCCAGCACGTGGGCGCTCGACCGGGCGTTGGTGCGGTAGTTGTACCACTCGTCGGTGCGGGTCCAGGTCTGCGGCAGGTGAGCGGTGGCCGCGTGGCCCCGGTCCTCCACCTTCATGTTGGCCTGCTGGATCGCGGGGTGCGAGGCGAACCACGCCCCCACGAGGTTGCCGTAGAACGGCCAGTCGTACTCGGTGTCGGCTGCGGCGTGCACACCCACGTATCCGCGGCCGGAGCCGATGTACGACTCGAAGGCGGTCTGCTGGCTGGCGTTGAGCACGTCGCCGGTGGTGTTGAGGAAGACGACCGCCTCGTACTGGTTGAGGTTGCTCGTGGTGAACGCGGCGGCGTCCTCGGTCGCGGTGACTGTGAAGTTGTTCCCCGCGCCCAGGTCGCGGATGGTCTGGATGCCGACCGGGATCGCGTCGTGCCGGAAACCAGCGGTCTTGGAGAAGACCAGCACGTCGTACGGGGCGTCGGCGGCGCTGGCCGGGGTGGCCGGGGTGGTGCAGGCGATGACGGCGAGTGCGGCCATGGCCGCACCGAGGACGGGTCGCAGGCGTCTGCGCATATCGCTCTCCTAATTGCGGTTAGGAGGGGCCCCTCGCCTCACACTAGGCGTTGGCGAAGGACCCCTCCCGCCAGCTCAGGGCAGGGTCCACTTTTGGTTGGCGGCGGCGGTGCAGGTCCAGAGGTGGACCACCGTGCTGTCGGCGGAGCTGTTGCCGGAGACATCCAGGCACTTGCCCGACGACGTGTTGCGGAGCGTGCCGTCGGCCTGGGCGGCCCAGTTCTGGGCAGCGGTCCCGTTGCAGGTCCAGAGTTGGATCTTGGTGCCGTCAGCGGTGGCACCGCCCGACACGTCCAGGCACTTACCCAACGACTTGATCGTGGAGTTGGGGGTGACCGCCCAGGTCTGCGCGGCACTGCCGTTGCAGGTGTAGATCTGGATCTGCGTGCCGTCGGCGGTGGCGGCGTTGCGCACGTCCAGGCACTTGCCGCCGAGGCCCTTGATCGCCCCGGCCCCACCGGCCGGGGGCGTCCCGGTGACGAAGGTGAAGGCGTCCAGGTCGTAGAGCGCCCCGGTGCCCGACCCGGCGAAGGTCAGGTAGAGCGTGGTCGTGCCGGTCGGCGGGCTGCTGATCGTCCCGGTGACCGTGGTGAAGGTTTCCCAGCCGCCGGTCACCGGGACCGTGGCCGAGCCGAGCACGGTGCCGGTGGCCGAGCCGGCCCGCACCTGGAGGGTGCCACCGGCGCCCGCCGAGGAGACCCGGGCGTTGAACGAGGTCACGTTGCCCAGCCGGTACGGCTGGAACGCGATCCAGTCGCCGTTGTTGATGTCGCCGACGGTCTTGCCACCCTCGGCCGGGGTCTTGCTGAACACGTTGATCCCCGACGAGGTGCCGTAGAACTCGGCCTGGCGGTGCCGCGGCGGCAGCGTGTGCTGGGTGTGCGTGGTCAGCCCACCGGCGTCGGTGTACTCGGCGTCGAAGATCGCGAAGATGTTCGCCGCGTCGTCGTGCTCACCGTCGACCGGGATGGTGATCGAGCCCGAGCAGCCGGTCTTCGAGGTGATCTGGTGCCCGTGCTGGTCGTGCCCGAGCACGTAGGTCATCTTGACCTTCGTGCAGTCGATGGTGCCGTCCTCCGGGTCGGTCACCGTGATGCTGTACGGCACCGTGTCCCCGAAGCCGAACAGCTGGCCGTTGCCCGGGTTGTTGATCGTGACCGTGGGCGCGGTGTTGCCGACGCTGATCTGCACGCTGCTGCTGCCGGTGGCGCCCTGCGGGTCGCGCACCGTCAGCGTGGCGGTGTAGGTGCCGTTGGCGCTGTAGGTCTTCGTCGGGTTGGCGGCGGTCGAGGTGGTCCCGTCACCGAACGCCCACGCGTAGGTCAACGCGCCGCCCTCGGGGTCGGCCGAGCCGGCCGAGGAGAACGTCACAGCGAGCGGGGCCGCGCCGGAGGTGCGGTTGGCGCTGGCCTTCGCGGTGGGCGCCCGGTTGCCGCCGCCGACGTAGTCGAAGCGGTAGAGCGCCGAGTTGGCGTCACCGTTGAAGTAGCCGGTGCCGTAGTCGAGCACGTAGTACGCGCCGTCCGGGCCGAACGCCGAGTCCATCACCTGCTTGCCGACCCAGGGGAAGGTGTCGATGGCGCCTCGGGAGCCGTCGGAGTTGACGTGGATCGGCTTGATCCAGCCCCGGCCGAACTCGGTGGCGAAGAACTGCCCGTCGAACGACTGTGGGAACTTGGTGGTGGAGGTCGACGAGGCGTTGTACCGGTAGACCGGGCCGCCCATCGGCGACTCGGAGCCACCGCCGAACTCGGTCGGGGTGCCGGCGTCGCCGGCGTACCGGATCCAGGCCGGCTGGGCCGGCGGCAGCGTGGTCAGGCCGGTGTTGCGGAAGGAGTTGTTGGTCGGCCCGCCGGTGCAGTTGTACTTCGCGCCGCTGGCGCTGGTCGCGAAGTCGAACTCGTTGTACGTCTCGGTGCTGGTGTTGGTGCCGGTGCAGTACGGCCAGCCGTAGTTGCCCGGTGCCGCGACCCGGTTGAACTCCACCTGGCCGGACGGCCCGCGGGTGGAGCTGGTGGAGCCGGCGTCCGGCCCGTAGTCACCGACGTAGACCACGCCGGTGGCCTTGTCCACGCTGATCCGGAACGGGTTGCGGAACCCCATCGCGTAGATCTCCGGCCGGGTCTTGGCCGTGCCGGGGGCGAACAGGTTGCCCGACGGGATGGAGTACGTGCCGTTGGCGTTCACCTTGATCCGCAGGATCTTGCCGCGCAGGTCGTTGGTGTTGCCGGCGCTGCGCTGCGCGTCGTACGCGGGGTTGCGGTTGGTCCGCTCGTCCAGCGGTGAGTAGCCGGACGACTCGAACGGGTTGGTGTCGTCGCCGGTGGACAGGTAGAGGTTGCCGGCGGCGTCGAAGTCGATGTCCCCACCGACGTGGCAGCACACGCCACGGCTGGCCGGGACGTCGAGCACGTCGACCTTGCTGGACTGGTTGAGCGTGAAGTCCGAGTTGAGGGTGAACCGGGAGAGCCGGTTGACGCCGTTCCAGGCCGAGAAGTCGGTGCCGGTGGCCGGCGCGTCGCCGCCGGGGGTGGAGAGCGGCGGGGCGTAGTAGAGGTAGATGTAGCGGTTGCTGGCGAAGCCCGGGTCGATCCCGACGCCCTGCAACCCCTCCTCGTCGTGCGTGTAGACCGACAGGGTGCCGATCAGGGAGGTGGTGCCGTTGGCGTCGGTGCGGCGCAGGGTGCCGTTGCGGGCGGTGTGCAGGACCGAGCGGTCCGGCAGCACCGCCAGCGACATCGGCTCACCCATGTCGGTCACGCCGCGAGCCAGCTCGACCTGCTGGAAGTCGCTGGCGACGATCGTGTGCGCCTGGGCGGGGGCCGAGCCGGCGGCGAAGGTGACAGTGCCGGCGGCGACCGCCAGCAGCAGCGCTGATCCGGCGGAGAACCATCGTCGGGACCGTTGTCTGGGAGCGTCCTTCATGGACATCTGTGCTGTCCCTTCCTGACGTGTGACTGCCAGGCCGGGCGCGCGCCGTCGCGCCGGATGCCGTAGCGGTGGTGGGGGGGGTCGATGGGTTACCGCGCCGCCGGTTCACCTCGACGAAACATTGTCGTGTTGGTCACGACACTAAGTCGCACGTGTCGATGTGTCCATACCTTCCGGCGGTTCAGCATCAACTTTTGTCGATTTGATCGAAAGTCGCCGGTCAGGCGCGTCGGTCGATCGCCTGCCCGGCCAGCGCAACCAGGGCCGCGCGGGCCTCATCGGCCACCACTGCGCTCTGCAGGGCGGAGAGCGCGGCCTCGGTCCGGACCCGGATCATCTGCTCGATCCGCTCCCGCGCGCCGGTCGCCTCGATGATGTCGCGCAGCTCCGCCGCGCCCTCGGCGTCCAACGCCGGGTTGCCGAACAGCTCCCGCAGCCGGATGGTCTGCGGCCGGTCGGCGGCGCTGCGGGCCAGCGCCATCATGACGGTGGGCTTGCCCTCACGAAGGTCGTCCAGGACCGACTTCCCGGTGACCGCCGGGTCACCGAACACGCCCAGGACATCGTCGCGGAGCTGGAACGCGTCACCCAGCGGGTCACCGAACTCGCCCAACGCGGCGATCAGCTCCGGCCCCGCGCCGGCCAGGGCCGCACCGATCTGCAACGGCCGGGTGACCGTGTACCGGGCAGCCTTCATCCGGATCACGGTGAGCGCGCTGGCCACCGAGCCGTCACCCACACCCGAGACCAGGTCCAGGTACTCCCCCGCGATCACCTCGGTGCGCATCAGGGCGAACACGCCATACCCCCGGTGCACCTGCTCGGTGCTCAGACCGCACTCGTGGAACATCTGATCCGACCAGGCCGCGCAGAGGTCCCCGCAGAGCAGCGCGGTGTTGCGGCCGTACGCCTCGGGGTCACCGCGCCACGACGAGCGGGCGTGCAGGTCGGCGAAGAGCCGGTGCACCGACGGCTCACCCCGACGGCGGTCGCTGCCGTCCAGGATGTCGTCGTGGATCAGCGCGAACGCGTGGAACAGCTCCAGGGCCGCCGCGGCCACCACGATCGGGGTGCCGTCGGCCGCCCCCGCGCCGCGCCAGCCCCAGTAGCAGAAGAGCGGTCGTAACCGCTTGCCACCGGCCAGCACGAACCGTTGCAGCGCGGTGAACACGCCCCGCGGCGCCCCGTCCGGCCAGTCCGGGCCCTGCCGACTGAGAAACCCGGCCAGCTCCGCGTCGAAGCGCGCCCGCAGCTCGCTGGCGTCGGTGGGCGCGACGGTGACCGTCATGAGCCCTCCCCCGACCCGCCCGCACCGCCGGGGCTCAGCCCGGCCAGCTCCAGCAACAGCGCCTTGACCTCGGTCGCCGCGATCTTGTCCCGGGCCGCGGTCGGGTCGGAGCAGAGCAGCACCGGGCCGTCCGCCGGGTCGTCCGGCAGCCGCCCGTGCGAGCCGCGCACCGCCCGCGCGCCGGCGTCCAGGCCGACCGCGCTCATCAGGTACCGCATGCCGAGCTTCTTGCGGGCCAGCGCCACCCCGGCTCGGGCCTTCGCGGCACCGGGTTTGGCCGGGTCGAAGAACAGCTCCGCCGGGTCGTAGCCCGGCTTCCGATGAATTTCCACGAGCCGGGCGAAGTCCGGTGCCTGGGCGTCGTCCAGCCAGTAGTAGTAGGTGAACCAGGCGTCCGGCTCGGCCACCAGCACCAGCTCACCGGCGCGCGGATGGTCCAGCCCGTGTGCCGCCTTGCCCTCGGCGTCGAGCACCTCGGCCACCCCGGGCAGGCCGGCGCAGAGCTTCGCCACCGCCGACACGTCGGCCGGGTCCTTGACGTAGACGTGCGCGATCTGGTGGTCGGCGACCGCGAACGCCTTCGACGTCCACGGGTCGAGGTACTCCATGCCCGCCTGGGTGTGCACGTGCAACAGCCCCTCGGCGCGCAGCAACCGGTTGACGTCCACCGGCCGGGACACGTCGGTGATGCCGTACTCGGACAGCACCACCACTGTGGCGTCCCGGGCGCGTGCGGCGTCCAGGAGCGGACCGAGCACCGCGTCCAGCTCCGCTGCCGCCGCCGCGGCCTGGGCCGACGACGGACCGAAGCGTTGCAGGTCGTAGTCCAGGTGCGGGACGTAGACCAGCGTCAGGTCGGGTGACACGTCGGCGAGGATCTGCTCGGCCGCCTGGCAGATCCACCGCGACGACGGCAGCCCGGCGGTCGGCCCCCAGTAGGTGAAGAGCGGGAAGGTGCCCAGCCGCCCGGTGAGCGCGTCGTGCAGCTCCGGCGGGTCGGTGTAGCAGTCCGGCTCCTTGCGCCCGTCGGCGTAGTAGACCGGGCGGGGCGTCACCGTCCAGTTGACGTCCGCGCCCATGGCGTACCACCAGCAGACGTTGGCCACTGTGTAGCCGGGTTCGGCCCGACGGGCGGCCTGCCAGAGCTTGTCCCCGCCGACCAGCGCGTTGTGCTGCCGCCACAGCAGCACCTCGCCCAGCTCCCGGAAATACCACCCGTTGCCGACGATCCCGTGCCCGCTGGGCGGCTCGCCGGTGAGGAAGGTGGACTGCACCGAGCAGGTCACGGCGGGCAGCACGGTGCCCAACTCGGCCCGGAAGCCGCCGTCGGCGACCCCCCGCAGTCGAGGCATGTGCGCCAGTAGTCGGGGCGTCAACCCCACCACGTCGAGGACCACCAGTCGCCGGCTCATCGCGTCACCCCCATGCTCACGGTTCGCTCTGCGGTCAGGCCGAGGCCGACCAGTTCGTCCCGGGCGAAGGCCAGCTCCGCGGCGATGCCGGCGGCCAGCTCCGCGTCGGTGCCGGGCCGTCGTGCGGCCGGCAGCACCCCCCAGGTGTACGTCTCGACGTCGAGGTGGTCGCAGCCGGCGGTCGGGCCGTCGAAGAGCGCTCTCAGGGCCGCGCGGAGCACCGGCAGGGTCGAGCCGAGCGGCTCCTCGGGTGGGGCGTGCAGCGGCACGTGGTAGTGCACCCGCCACGGGCCGGGCAGCGTCCGGTCCAGCGCCTCGTCCAGGTCGTCGGCCGCGTACGTCGGGTCGGCCGGGTCGGCCAGACCGGCGCAACCGGCGCCCCGGGTCTGGTGCAGGAAACGCGGCTCCACCCAGCGGCGCAACGCCTCGGCCCCGCCCTCCGGGTCGGCGGCCTCGACGGCGGCGGAGACCTGCACCTTCACCACCGGCAGTCCGGCCGTCCGCAGTCTGTCCAGCGCCTCGGCCGGCTCCTCCCACGCGCAGGCCAGGTGGGCCAGGTCGAGGCAGACACCCAACCGCTCGGTGTCCATCCCGGACAGCAGCGCGGCCGCCTGACCGGTGCTCTCCACCACACAGCCGGGCTCCGGCTCGAAAGCGATCCGCACCTCACGGCCGGTGTCCCGCTGCACGTCGGCCAGGCCGGCGGCGAGCTGGTCCAGCCGGCGTCGGGCCGCGTCGGCCCGGCCGGTGTCCCACGGTTGACGCCAGGCCAGCGGCAGGGTGGAGATCGAACCCCGGGCGGCGTCGTCGGGCAGCAGGTCGGCGAGCACCCGGGCCAAATTCAGTGTGTACGTCAGGCGCTGCTCGGTGGTCCAGTCCGGGTGGTACACGTCCTGCTTGACCACCGGGGCCTGGAAGGCCGCGTACGGGAATCCGTTGAGGGTGACCACCTCCAGCCCCCGCGCGTCCAGCTCGGTGCGCAACCGGCGGCGTAGCGTCGGGTCGGCGGCCAGCTCGGCGGCGACCGGAGCGGCCAGCCACAGGCCGAGCCCGAGCAGGTCGCTGCCGAGCGCCTCGCGGACCGGCACCGCGTAGGTGTCCAGTTGACCGAGGATGCCGGCGAGGTCCTCGGCCGGGTGCACGTTGGTGCAGTAGCCCAGGTGGACGGTCTCGCCGCCGGCATGTCGCAGCCGCATCAGCTGCCGCCGCGCAGGATCGAGTTGCCGGTCTGCGGGTCCACGGCGGCGGCGACGTCCAGGTCGCTGAGGTCGAGCCGCCCCGACTGCCCGTAGAACTCCACCGGGTTTCGCCACAACACCTTGTCGACGTCGTCGTCGCTGAAACCGGCCAGCAGCATCGCCTCGCCGGTGGCCCGGGTGAGCAGCGGGTCGGAGCGCCCCCAGTCGGCTGCCGAGTTGACCAGCATCCGTTCGGTGCCGTACTCCCGCAGCAACTCCACCATCCGCTGCGGGGTCATCTTGGTGTCCGGGTAGATGGAGAAACCCAGCCAGCAACCGCTGTCGCGGACCAGCTTCACTGTCACCTCGTTGAGGTGGTCGACAACCACCCGACCCGCGTCGATGCCGGACTCGGCGACCACGGCGAGCGTCCGCTCGCAGCCGCGCGCCTTGTCCCGGTGCGGGGTGTGCACCAGCGCCGGCAGGTCGTACGCCACCGCGAGTGCGAGCTGCGCCGCGAACGCCTCGTCCTCCTCGGGCGTCATCGAGTCGTACCCGATCTCGCCGACCGCCACCACCGCGTCCTTGTCCAGGTAGCGGGGCAGCAGGTCGAGCACCGGCCGGCAGCGCGGGTCGTTGGCCTCCTTCGGGTTCAACGCGATGGTGGCGAAGTGGCGCACCCCGAACTGCCCGGCCCGGAACGGCTCCCAGCCGATCAGCGAGTCGAAGTAGTCGGTGAACGAGGCGGCGCTGGTGCGCGGCTGACCCAGCCAGAACGCCGGCTCGACCACCGCGCGCACTCCGGCGGCGGCCATTCGTTCGTAGTCGTCGGTCGTGCGTGAGGTCATGTGGATGTGGGGGTCGAAGATGCGCATTCACGCCTCCCGGGGCAGTGCGGCGGTGAGCCGGTGGAGCAGGTCGGTGGCGTCGGCGGGCAACTCCCGGCCGGCGGCGTGCCGTTCGGCGGCCAGCGCGGCCAGCATCGCGGTCAGCTCGCTGTCGGCCCGGGTGTCCAGGTCGGCCACGTTGGCCAGGGGGACGCCGCTGAACACGCACTTGAGCACCGCCTGCCGCCAGGCGGCCTGGTCGAGGTGCCGGGCGTACGGGCCGAGCGCGGCGGCGACCAGCCGGGTGTCGTTGGTCCGGATCGCGTCGTGCAGCAACGGAACCCCGTCGGCGCCGATCGGCAGCAGCGGCAGGGCACGCAGCACGGCTCGTCGTTCGGCCGCGTCACCGTGCTGGTAGAGGCGCTCGGCGTACGCCGCGTGCTCGCCGGGCAGGCTGGTGAGCAGCAGCACCCGGGCCGCGTCGTCGGCGGTCCAGCCGGGGGTGTCGGGCAGCGCGGCCCGCCCGCAGCGTCGGCCGACGGCGGGAAAGAGCCGGGTGATCGCGGTGGGCTCGGTGGTGACCCGGCGCAGCGCCGTGTCCAGCCAATCGGGATCGGGTACGCCTCCCAGCGCGGCCCGTAGTGAATCCGGTGTCATCCCGTCTCCTCCCCTTGTTGCTACGCAGGCACCCCAGGAATGTCTGCGGGCAGTTCGTCCTTCGTGCGGCCGGCCAGTGCGGCGGCACGCAGGAACTCGATCGACCGAGCGGCCACGGCGGGCGCGGCGTGCGAGTCCCGGGGCAGCTCGACGGCGACCAGGCCGCGGTAGCCGGCGTCGCGCAGCGCGGCCAGCACCGGCGGGAAGTCGATCTCGCCGACGCCGAACTCCAGGTGCTCGTGCACGCCTCGGCGCATGTCGTCGATCTGCACGTTGACCAGCTGCTCGGCCACCTCGGCCACGCACTGCGGCACCGGCCAGGGCTCCAGGCACCGGCAGTGGCCGATGTCGAGGGTGATGCCGAAGCGGGCCGGGTTGTCGAGAGCGGCGTGCAGCCGACGCCAGTCGGCGATGTCCTGCACCAGCATGCCCGGCTCCGGCTCGAAGCCGAGGGTGACGCCGGCGGTGTCGGCCGCGTCGACCACTGTGGCGCAACCGGCCACCAGCCGGTCCCAGGCGCACTGCGGTGACACCGCCTCGGGTCGGACACCGGCCCAGAACGAGACCGCCTCGGCGCCCAGGTCGGCGCCGATCCGCACGGCCCGGCGCAGGAACTCGATCCGCCGGGTCGGGTCGTCGTGCAGCAACGTCGGGGCGTGCTTCTGCCACGGGTCGAGCAGGTAGCGGGCGCCGGTCTCGATGACCACCGCCAGGCCCAGCGACTCCAACCGTCGACCGACCGCGGCGACCCGGCGGGTGAGCCCGGGCGCGAACGGGTCCAGGTGGTCGTGGTCCAGGGTGAGCGCCACCCCGTCGTAGCCGAGGTCGGCGATGACGGCGAGCGCGTCGTCCAGGCGGTGGTTGGCGAAGCCGTTCGTGCCGTATCCGAGGCGCAGCGTGGTGGCGTCGGCGGCCGGCGCACCGGGCCGGGGCTCGGGGACGCTCATGTCGGGGAGACCTTCCGGGCCAGCCGTCGACCCAGCGGCGCGGCCGCCGCGACGGCCACCCCGAGCAGACCTGCTCCACCCCGTGCGGTGAGGGCTCCCTGGAGGGCCGGCAACCCGGTGATCCCGGCGCCGACGGCCGCGCGGACCCGCCCGGCCGACGGGTCCCGGACCACCTCGGCCTGGGCCGCGCCGTAGCGGGCGGCGTACCAGCCGGCCAGCACTGCGGGCAGCACCGCCGCGATCGTGGCCGACCGGCTGCGACCCGCGCGCCCACCGGCCTCGTCAACGGTCTCGGTCCGGTCGGTGGGCCCGGCCTGGTTCGTCGTTCGGAGGGCCGCGCGTCGGGCGCCCGGCACGGCGACGGCGGCACTGGCGGCGACCACAGCGGTGCCGGCGAGGGTGCGCATCGGCAGGGTGGCGTCGGCGCCGGTGACCTCCCGGCGGGACAGCGCGGTGACCGTCCAGGTGTGCGCGGCGATGGTGGCCGCCGCCGGCAGCGCCCGGGTCATCCGGCCGCCGGACGCGCCGAGCAGCACGTCCAGGCCTCGGCAGGCGGCCATCACGGCCGGGCCGGCTGCGGTGTTCTTGGCCAGCAGGTCGTACCCCCAGATGGTGGCGGCCAGCGGCACGGCGAGCGCGGCGGCGCGTCGACCGCCCACGGCGGCGGCCAGGCCCACGCCGGCGGCCGTGAGGCCCGCCGCGAGACCGACCGCGGCGGCCGGGGTGACCCGCCCGCTCGGGATCGGCCGCTCGGGCCGTTCCTCGGCGTCCAGACGCCGGTCGGCCCAGTCGTTGGCGGCCATGCCGGCCCAGTAGAGCAGCACCGAGGCGCCGGCCAGGGCAGGGGTACGCGGGCTCAACGCGCCAGCCGCTGCGGCCCCGGCGATCACGTCACCGGGCACCGAGAGCGCGGCCGGCGCCCGGACCAGCTCGGCGAGATCAGCCAACGTTGTCATGGACACCGTCCCCGCCGTCGTGCAGTTGCCGGGTGAAGGCGGTCAGCCGGGCCCACTGCTCGCCCAGCGAGTGGCTGGGCGAGCCCAGCGGATCCTTGAAGAAGAAGCCCAGGTCGGCCAGCGGCCCCACCTGCCCGGCGGCGTGCGCGGCGGCGGTGAGTCGGGCCAGGTCGAGCACCAGCGGCGCGGCCAGCGCGGAGTCGCAGCCGTGCCAGGTGAACTCCATCCGCATGCCGGTGCCGAGGAAACCGCTGAAGGTGATCAGATCCCAGGCGGTCTTGAAGTCGCCCAGCTCCTCGACGTACTCGATGCGGGTCCCGCCCTGCGGGACGTAGCCCAGCGTCTCGCCGAGCACCCGCTGCTTGCTCTGCACCTTCGCCGCGTTCGCGGCCGGGTCGGCGAGGGTGGCGCCGTCGCCACCGCCGAGCAGGTTGACCCCGGACCAGGAGCCCACGGCCAGATTGCGCATCGCGAACATCGGTGCCAGCACCGACTTGACCAGGGTCTCCCCGGTCTTGCCGTCGTGCCCGGCGTACGGCAGTCGGGCCTCCTCGGCCAGCGCGGCCAGCGCCGGCAGCCGCAGCCCGGTGGACGGGGTGAAGTCGACGTACGGGCAGCCGGCGAGCACTGCGGCGTACGCGTAGAGGGAGCTGACCGGCAGCACCTCGTCCGGACCGTCGAGGGCGGCGCGCAGCGCGGCCGGGTCGTCGTGCCCGGGGTGCGGTCGAGGGGCCGGCTCGGTGGCGGAGACGTTGACCACCACCACCCGGTCCAGCTCGTGCCGATCGCGGAAGGTGGTCAGGTCGCGGACCACGGCCTCGGCCCGGTCGGCCTGGGTGTCGCCGACCGGTGCGGGGCGCAGCTCCTGCTCGACCACGCCCAGTTCGTCGCGGAGCGCGGCGACCAGCCGCCAGGGGATGACACCGGCGTCAGCGAGGGCCTCGGCGCGCTTGCACAGCGGAGTGGTGGCCAGGTCGTGCCCGCCGAAGACCAGGTCCGCGAAGGCCGGCAGGGCCGGGCCGCGCAGCTCGGGCAGCTCGGTGACGCAGCCGGTGGGCCCGGCCAGGCCGGCCCGCAGCGCGAGCCCCCCGACGATGCTGGTGGTCGCGACGGAACCGCGCGCTCCTACCAGCCAGACACCTGTTCGCATGGTGCTCCTTCCCCATTCACGAGGAACCGTCGGTACCGCTAAATATAGGAATATCAGAATATGTTTCGGAAAGATACGGCCGGGTTTCGGAAAGTTTCGGGCCGGGTGGATGGGCCCCGTCCGCTCGCCCCGCACCGGAACAGCACCGGCTTCCGACGTCGGCGTCGGCGGCGACGACGCCGGACCGGATCCCGGCAGGTGCGAGCAGACGGGGCTGGTAGGCAGGGTCGGGTCGGCGTCTCGACCCTGCCTCCCCCGCATCCGGCCGGTCGGGGCATTGGCATGCCCCGGCCGGGCGTCTCAGGCCGTTTCGCCCACCGGAACACCGACCGAACCACGACCTGCCGGGAACCGGCGAGCGGGTGCGGTACGGGTGGGGGCGGCGGCGGGCGGTGTCATCAGGTCCTCCGGAGGTCACCGGTGGTGGCGGTCCTCCGGTGCGGCCGGGGAATCCCGGTCCGGTCGCACCGGACGACCGTCCTGCTCGTGCGCCACCGGGCCGTGGGGCCCGGCTGCACGCTCTCCGAAACCGACCTCTGTCCCGGCCACGGGGCGCAATCCGTGGCTGGTCCCTCGCCGGTCGGCTCCGGAAAGCCGGTCGGGCGATGGCGGTGCGAACACCGCCGTCGCGGATCGTCAATGGTCAGACAGCCGCCGCGGTCAGCGTCGGTTCCACCTCGGCCCAGGAGGAGCCGAGCTCCGCCGAACGGGCCACCGCGTCCAGCACCAACTGGACCTGCAACGCGTCGGCGAAGGAGGGAGTCGGGTCGACACCGGTGGCGACCGCCTCGATGAAATCGCGCATCTCGTGCGTGAACGAGTGCTCGTAGCCGATGATGTGGCCCGGGGGCCACCACGCCGACATGTACGGGTGCTCGCCCTCGGTCACCAGGATGCGGCTGAAGCCCTGCTCCACAGCCGGGCGGGTCGCGTCGTAGAACTCCAGCTCGTTGAGGCGCTCCAGGTCGAAGACCACACTGCCCAGCGAGCCGTTGATCTCGACGCGCAGCGCGTTCTTACGGCCGGTCGCGAAGCGGCTCGCCTCGTACGTGGCCAGGGCGCCGCCGTCGAGTCGCGCCACGAAGACCGCGGCGTCGTCGACGGTGACAGTCCCGGTGGGCGCCGTGTGGCCGTCCACCGAGGCCGCCAGACCGCTCGACTCGGCCGGCAACGGCCGCTCCTTGACGAAGGTCTCGGTGACCGCGCTGACGCCGCTGATCCGCTGACCCGTGACGAACTGGGTCAGGTCGATGATGTGCGCACCGATGTCACCGAGCGCGCCGGAGCCCGCCCTGTCCTTCTGCAACCGCCAGACCAGCGGGAACTGCGGGTCCACGATCCAGTCCTGCAGGTACGTCGCACGGACGTGTCGAATCACCCCGAGCCGTCCGTCGGCGACCAACTGGCGCATCATCGTGACCGCGGGGACCCGGCGGTAGTTGAACCCGCACATCGACCGCACTCCGGAGGCCCGGGCGACATCCGCCGCAGCGGTCATCGCCCGTGCCTCCTCCACCGAGTTGGCCAACGGCTTCTCGCACAGAACGTGCTTGCCTGCGGCCAACGCGGCGAGAGCGATCTCGGCGTGGCTGTCGCCCGGGGTGCAGATGTCGACTACGTCGATGTCGTCCCGGTTGATCAGGTCACGCCAGTCGGTGGTGTACGCGTCCCAGCCGAGTGTGTCGGCGGCGTCAGCCACCTTCCCAGTGTCTCGGCCGCAGATCAACGCCATCCGGGCCCGCGCCGGCAGGTCGAAGACGCGGTTCACGGTGCGCCACGCCTGTGAGTGCGCGGCGCCCATGAACGCGTAGCCGACCATGCCGACCCGCAGTTCTTTGTCTGTCGTGGACAAGGTGGGTCTCCCCCCGGTATGTCAGAACCCGAGCTTGTCGTAGCTGCTCGCGTTCTCCTTGGTGATCGTCTCCGAGGCCAGGGTCAGTTCCTTCGGCACCTGCAGCTCCGTCAGGTCGCCCAGGCCCCGACCCTGCGCGATGAGCCGCGCGAGCGAGACCGCCGAGGAGGCCATCGACGGGTTGTAGGTGACAGTGGCCTTCAGCACGCTGTTGTCGGCCTTGATCGCGTCGATCGCGAGCTTGGAGCCCGCGCCGCCGACCATGAAGAACTCCGACCGGTTGGCCTGCTTGATGGCCGCGAGCACACCGATGCCCTGGTCGTCGTCGTGGTTCCAGATGGCGTCGATCTTCGGCAGCGCCTGGAGCAGCTGGGACGCCTCACGCTGACCGCTGTCCGAGGTGAACTCGGCCGAACGACGGTTCCGCACCGTGAACCCGTAGGTCGCCAGGGCGGCCTTGAAGCCCTCGCTGCGCTCAACGGTCAGCGGGATCTCCAGACCGGCGATCTCACCGATGACCGGGTTGGCGATGCCCTTGTCCTTGAGCTGCTTGCCGATGAAGTGCCCGGCCGAGACGCCCATGCCGTAGTTGTCGCCCTTGATGACCAGCCGCGAGGCCAGTGCGTCGGGGAACGCCCGGTCGAGGTTCACGATCGGGATGCCCGCCTGCATCGCCTGGAGGGCAACGGCGTTGACCTCCTTGCCGTCGTGCGGCAGCACGACGATGATGTCCGGCTTCTGGGCGATCAGCGTGCCGAGCGTGGAGCGCTGGGCCTCGGAGTTCGACCCGCCGTCGACCTCCTTGAACTCCACGTCCGAGTAGGCCGCGGCCTGCGCCTTGGCGTTGGCGTGGATCGCGCCCATCCAGCCGTGGTCGGCGGCCGGGGCGGAGAAGCCGATGACGACCTTCTTGCCCGGGGCGTTGTTGCCTTCGGCGTTTCCGGCGGCCTTGGTCTGGGTGCTGGCGGCCGGGGTGTCGTTGCTGGTGCAGGCGGTGAGCAGGGTGGCAGCGCCCACTGCGGCTCCACCGAAGAGCAACCGGCGGCGCGACAGGTCGCGACTGTGCTGGGTCATGAATGACCTCCTGGGAGCGGGATTTGACTTATTGAGGGTGTGCGAGGCCCGGCCACCGTCGAATGTCTCGACGTCGCCAGGACAACGGTGCGGTGCGTCAGGTTGCGGTGGTGACCCTGTTCCGCGCGAGGAGCCGAGTGACTGACTTGAACTGGAACTGCTGGACCAGGACGGCCGCGACGATGATGCCGCCCTTGACCATGTTCTGTGCCTCGATGGAGAGGCCGTTGATGGCGAAGAGGTTCGTGATGGTGGCGAAGATGATGACGCCGAGCAGCGAGCCGACGATCGTGCCCCGGCCGCCGCTGAGCAGCGTCCCGCCGATGATCGCCGCGGCGATCGCGTCCAACTCGTACAGGTTGGCCATCGCCGCCTGCGCCGAGGTCGCCTGTGAGGTGAGCATGATGGCGGCGATACCGCAGCACAGACCGGAGAGCGCGTAGAGCAGCATGGTGTGCCGCCGGACGTTGATGCCGGCCAACCGGGCCGCCTCCGGGTTACCGCCGACGGCGATGGTTCGCCGGCCGAAGGTCGTGCGGTTGAGCACTACCCAACCGGCCAGCACGACCGCGCCGAGGATGTAGACCAGGATCGGGATCCCGATCACCTTGCGCGCCGCGATGTCGTTGATGAACGTGCTGCTCGACACCTGGGTCTGCTTGTTGGAGATCGACGCCGCGAGCCCACGTGCGGCCACCAGCATCGCGAGCGTCGCGATGAAGGGGACCAGCCGCCCGTACGAGATGAGCACACCGTTGACGAGGCCCACGCAGATACCGACGGCGAGGGCGGCGAAGATCATGCCGCCGGCGCCGTAGCTCTGGGTGGCCACCGTGGTGCACCAGACCCCGGCCAGCGCGACGATCGCGCCGACCGACAGGTCGATGCCACCGCCGATGATCACGAAGGTCATCCCGACCGTGACCACGCCGACGACCGAGGCCAACTGGAGGATGGCCAGGACGTTGTTCCAGACCCAGTTCGGGTCGCCGTACAGGTCGGGCTTGGTGACAGCGCCGACCACGATGAGCGCGGCCAGCACCCCGATCAGACCGAGGTTGCGCTTGGCACCGTCGCCACCGTCACCCCGCCACCAGGAGAGCTTGCCCCCGGATCCTGCCTTGTTACCGGCCACCGCCGTCTCCGCCGGGTCCACCGGCGGCGACTGCGCCGGAAGCTGCGGGCGCTCCGGTGTCGCGGTGGGAGTGGGAGTCGCGTCGCTCATGCCGGTGCGCCTTCCATCAAGGACCCCGCCATCACGAGGTCAAGCACGGTGTTCTCGTCGAGTTCGCCGGCCGCGGCTTCGCGGACGACCCGCCCTTCCCGCATCACCAGCACCCGGTCGGCCAGACCCAGCACCTCGGGCACCTCGCTGGAGACCAGCAGCACCCCCACGCCCTGAGCGGCCAATGCCCGGATGACCTGGTAGAGCTCGGCCCGGGCGCCCACGTCCACGCCCCGGGTCGGCTCGTCGAGAAGCAGCAACTTGGTGCCGCCGAGCAGCCAACGCCCGACCACCACCTTCTGCTGGTTGCCGCCGGACAGCGTGCGTACCGGCCGGTCGACGTCCCGGGGCCGCAGCTCCAGGGTCTCCGCGATCCGGTCCGCCTCGGCGCGTTCCTTGGCGGCGTTGGTGAAGCCGAGCCGCGCGTACCGGCCGAAGGTGGCCAGCGTGACGTTGCGGTAGATCGGCTCGCCGAGCAGCAGCGCCTGACTCTTGCGTTCCTCCGGGGCCATTCCCATGCCGGCGCGAACCGCCGCGCCGACGCCGGGCCGCAGGACCTTTCCGTCCATCTGCACGGTGCCGGCCTCCGGGAGGCGGGCACCGTAGATCGTCTCCAGCAGTTCGGAACGACCGGAGCCGACCAGCCCCGCGATGCCCACGATCTCCCCGGCACGCACGGTCAGCGACACGTCGGCGAACTCGCCCGTGCGGGTCAACCCCTCCACCTGGAGCAGGTCGGCACCCGCGGGGTCGTCGGTCGGCCGGTCCGGGAAGACGTACTCGATGGTGCGGCCGGTCATCCGGCTCACCAGGTCGCGGGTCGGGGTGTCGCGCGCCGGCAGGTTCGCCGCCGTGGTCCGGCCGTCCTTGAGTACGGTGACCCGGTCGCCGATCTCGCGGATCTCCTCCAACCGGTGGGAGATGTAGATGACGGCGATGCCCTGCGCGGTCAGCTCTCGGATGATCCGGAACAGGTTGCCGACCTCGTCGTGGGCCAGCACCGCGCTCGGCTCGTCCATGATGATCAGTCGGGCCTCGTGCGACAGCGCCCGCGCCATGCTGACGATCTGCTTGCCGGCCGCCGGCAGTGACCGGACCATCCGCCCCGGCGGGATCTCACCGTGGCCGAGCCGGCTGAGGATCTGCCGGGTGTGCCGGGCCATCCGGCCGCGCCGGACGAAACCGAAGTTGCGGTACTCGTGCCCAAGGAACGCGTTCTCCGCCACCGACAGGTCCTCGACGAGGTCGAGCTCCTGGTAGATCGTGGCGATGCCCGCCTTCATGGCGGCCTGCGGGTTGGCGAACGTGGCCGGCTCACCGCGCCACTCCACCTGCCCGGAATCCGGTTGGTGCACCCCGGCGAGCACCTTGATGAGGGTGGACTTGCCGGCGCCGTTCTGCCCGAGCAGGCAGTGCACCTCGCCGGCACGCACCTCCAGCTGCACGCCGTCGAGCGCGCGTACGCCGGGGAAGGTCTTCACCAGATCGGTGAGGCGCAGGACCACCTCGCCCGCGACGGTGTCGGCGGGAGCCTCGACCAGCGGCGCCTCGGCGACGGCCTCGGCCGACGCGGTGGCGGGGTCATCCTCGGGCAGAGCCACAGTCTCCTCCTCGCTCACGACGGAATCTCGAACAGCTTCATGCGGCTTCCCCGAAGGCGACGTCGCTCGCGAGCACCGCCGCGCCGGCGACACCGGCGCGGCCGCCCAGCTCGGACAGGACGACGGGAAGGTTGCCGGTGGCCAGCGGCAGTGACCGGCGGTAGACCACACTGCGGATCTCGGCGAGCAGGATGTGGCCCAGTTGGGCCAGCCCGCCGCCGATCACGATCATGGACGGGTTGGTGAAGCTGACCAGGCCGGCGAGCACTCCGCCGACCCGCCGTCCGCCGTCCCGGATCAACTGGATGCAGGTCACGTCGCCCTCGACGGCGCCCTCGGCGACGTCCAGCGCGGTGACGACACCCCGCAGCGCCAACCGCTCGGCCAGCGCCGGCGACGTCCCACTGCGGGCGGCAGCTGCGGCGTCCTTGGCCAACGCGGCGCCGCTGAACAGCGCCTCCAGACAGCCGACGTTGCCACAGGAGCACATCGGACCGTGCGAGTCGACCTGGATGTGGCCGATGTCGCCGGCACAGCCGTCGGTGCCCCGGTAGACCTCGCCGGTGAGGTAGATGCCGCACCCGATGCCGGTGCCGATCTTCACGAAGAGGAAGTCGTCCACCGAGTGGGCGACCCCACCGTGCCGCTCGCCGATCGCCATGATGTTGACGTCGTTGTCGACGACGGCCGGGCAGCCGTGCTCCCGGCTGAGCAGCTCGCGCACCGGGAACCGGTCCCAGCCCGGCATGATCGGTGGTGAGACCGGAACGCCGTCGCGGAAGCTGACCGGGCCGGGTACGCCGATGCCGACGGCGTCCAGTCGCTCGTACGCGCCGTCGACCCGGGCCTTGTGCAGCAGTTCGTTGACCCGTTGCAGGGTCACCTTCGGGCCGTTTCGGATGTCGGCTGCCTCGGCGTAGTGGGCCACCGGTTCGAGGCGGCCGTTGACCACCTCGACGTCCATCGAACTGGCGCCGAGGTCGACGGCGGCGAAGCGCAGCTTCGGGTTCAGCTCGACAAGCGTCGAGCGACGCCCACCTCGGGATGCGGCGAGCCCGGCCTCGGCCACGTAACCCAGCGTCACCAGGCGATCCAGCTCGGCCAGCATGCGCGGACGCGGCATCTGGAGTCGGTCGCCCAGCTCAGCCCGGGACACGGCGCCCTCGTCGCGAAGCAGTCGCAACAGGCGCACGTGTAGGGGGTCGACGGTGCGCACCCGGGGCCCCCTCTTCTTTGGCAGCGTTCACATCGACGCAATGTCGATGTGTTGTGTCCGACACAGTAAGAGCGGTCGGATCGCCTGTCCAGAGCTTCGGCTGTTCCGACGCTAACTTTTGCTCAAACGGACAGAAGTTTCGGTCGCGCTTGCGACGGGATGGACCGACTTCGCTGTGCACCCCTCGTCGCACCGGTACCCACCGACCGGGTGAGGCGACGGACGAGCCCACCCCGACCCCCACCGCGGCGACGTCAACCTCCGGGCGCATCCGACGGGCGAGTGTCGTCACCATCGACCACCACCGGTGGTAATCGATATCGATGCGCTTAAGCAGCGATTACGCCACCGAGGCGGACGCCCGCAGCCCACCCGAATCGTCGGCTCCACCGTCGCCGCAATTGGTAAGGACGTTGACAGTCATCAACATGGTCGTTAACGTTCCTGGGCATCGACAGCTACGGGACTTGTCGCGCACCGCAATTCTCCAATCGCGATGACCTACCGTTCTGGCGTGCCCGAATACCCCGACGGGAAGGACCCCAATGAATCGACCGACGCGCTTTGTCGCGGCCGTGTCCGCAGTAGCGTTCGTCGCGCTGTTCTCGCCATCGGCAGCCCAGGCGGCGCCATCCCCGAAGGGCTCCGACCTTGGTGTCGCCGCTGCGGCGCCCGTCCGGCAGGCCGCTTCCAGCACTGCTGAGGGCGACTTCGGCACCCTCGGGAACTGCACCGCCGGGATCTTCTGCGGCGAGGTGAAGAACCGGCTCGGCCGATCCATCAAGCTCTCGGGCAACTGGCCGACCAACAGCAAGACGATGTGGCTGCCGGCCGGGCAGGGCAGCGCATCCGACTCGAGGTACTACTACGAATTCCGGGACACCGACGGATTCCAGGTGCCCAGCGGTTACATTTACTACGACAGCGTGGGTAACAAATATTATCCCGGCTGGCACAAGGTGAATGACCTGCAAGTGGTCACGCTCAACGGCTGGTGCCTCACTTCAGCCTGCAGTTAACGGTTATCTCCAAAATGCGCGCGTCCTTGGCTGCCGGGTCCTGCACGGGTCCGGCAGCCAAGGACGCACCGGCTCAATCGACCGAGCCGCGCTGGTTGTGCTTCTTCTTGAGCTTGCGGTCGTCGCGCAGCTCGACGTACGGCTCGTCGTCCACAGCGTGGCCGGCCGAGATGGCGCGGCCCCGCTCCAGCTCGGCGTCGAACTCGGCGCCCAACAGGATCGCGATGTTGCTCAGCCAGAGCCAGACCAAGAAGATGATCACCCCGGCGAGCGCCCCGTACGTCTTGTTGTACGAGCCGAAGTTGCTCACGTAGAAGGCGAACAGGCCGGAGATCACCAGCCAGATCACCACGGCCAGCACGCCACCCGGGCTGACCCAGCGGAAGCCGCCGTGACGCGCGTTCGGCGAGGCCCAGTAGAGGATCGCGAACATCAGGCTGACCAGGATCAGCAGGACCGGCCACTTGGCGACGTCCCACACAGTGACGGCCGTCGAGCCCAACCCGATCACGTCACCGACCGATTCGGCGAGACGCCCGGTGAAGACCACGATCACCGCGCTGACCAGCAGCAGCACCCCGACCACCGCTGTCACGCCGAGCCGGATCGGGAGCGTCTTCCAGATCGGCCGCCCCTCCGGCACGTCGTAGATGGTGTTGGACGCACGCATGAACGCGCCGATGTAACCGGAGGCGGACCAGAACGCGGCCAGCAGACCGATGATCGCCGCGATGCTGGCCAGACCGCCGTTCTTGTCCGCCGTGCCGATCGCGTCGGTGAGGATCTGCCGGATGCTGCCCTCCGGCACCGCCTGGTTGACGGTGTCCCTGACGCCCTCGGTGGCGCTCTCGCCGAGCAGGCCGAGCAGGGAGATCAGCACCAGCAGGCCAGGGAAGATGGACAGCACCCCGTAGTAGGTCAGTGCCGCGGCCCAGTCGGTCAGGCTGTCGTCCTGGAATTCGCTGATCGTCCGGCGCAACGCCGCCTTCCAGCCACTGCCGGGCAGGTCGGTGGGGCTGTCCGGGCCCGCGTCGGGCCCGACCGGCGTGGTGGCGGGATCACGCTCACGCTCACGTTGGGCGGAAGACTCGTCCGAGGCCATCGCCCCTCCTCCTGGTCGGCGGTGTCACCTCTGGACATGCCCCGTCGACGGGCGCGGATAACCCCTACTTGTAGAGCAACCTCGCCATTCGGCGAGAAGCCACCAGCAGGCCGATCGCCACCATCGCCAGCAGGTAGAGCACGTCGAGCAACCAGAGCCAACCCCCACTGCCCAGCGCGACCCCCCGGATCAGGTGCACCGACCGGTACAGCGGGGTGATCTCGACGAGCCAGTGCAGCAGCGTCGGATAGGCCTGCGCCGGTACGAAGGTGCCGGAGAAGAGGAAGAGCGTGAACTGTGCGGAGCCCATCAGGTCGAAATCCTGCCAGCTGCGCATGAAGGTGGAGATCGCCATGCCGAGCGCCCCGAACGCGAACCCGACGAGCACCGCGGCCGGGAGGGCGGTCAGCGCGCGGGTGACGCTGGTCAACTCCAGCGCGACCATCACCCCGAGGAACGCCGCCGAGTAGGCGCTGCCCCGCAGCATCGCCCAACCCAACTCGCCCACGGCGATCTCGATCGGCCGTACCGGGGTGGCGATCATCCCGTCGTACAGCTTCATGTACTTCATCTTGCCGAAGAAGTTGAAGGTGGTCTCCGCGAGCGCCCCGGTCATCGCCGAGGAGGCGAGCATCGCCGGGGCCACGAACTCGGCGTACGAGACCAGCCGCCCGTCGGGCAGCGGCAGGTCGCCGACCAGCGCGCCGACGCCCACCCCGATGGAGAGCAGGTAGAGCAGCGGCTCCACGAAGCCGGAGAGCAGCAGCAGCCAGTAGACCGACTTCAGCGCCGCGACGTTGCGCCCGATCACCGACGCCGACCGCCGGGACGCGGCGGAGACGTCGACCAGCCGGGGCAGGATCAGCGTGATCACGACACCCTCTCTGCTTGCTCTTCAGACGACGAGTTGCTCTTGCTTGCTCGGCTGCCGGGCTTGCTCGGCTACACGACGAGCTTGCGACGGAACGCTCGCACCGCCAGCAACCAGCCGGCGACCGCCCAGGCGGCCAGGTAGAGCAGGTGCCCGGCGATCGACCACTGTGGGGCGACGCCGAGCGTGGCCGCGCGGCACAGGTCCACGGCGTGCCACAACGGCGTCGCGTACGCCAGCCAGCGCAGCGCCTCGGGCAACGACTCGACCGGGAAGAACACCCCGGCGAAGAGCGTCATCGGGATGACCGCGAACCGGAACAGCATCGCCAGCCAACTGTCGGTCGACACCGACGCGGCGTACGCGAAGGTCGGCGCGGCGACGGCCAGCCCGAGCAACGCCACCACCGGCAGGGTGGCCACCGCCCACGGCGACCGCAACGCCCCGAACAGCCCGGTGACCAGCAGGAACGCCACAATCGTGGTGAGCACCCGGAACAGCACGAAGGCCAGGTGCCCGGCCACGATGTCACCTACCCGCAGCGGTGACGCGCCCTGCGCGAAGTAGGTCTTGACCCACTGGAAGTTGCTGAACACCGGCCAGGTCGAGTCACCGACGGTCACCTGGAGCGCGGTCGAAGCGATCAGCCCGGGGACCAACCAGTCGAGGTAACGCACCCCGCCGACGCCCTGGTCGATGTAGGCGCCGACGCCCACCCCGAACCCGAGGACGGTCAGCACCGGCAGCAGGAACGAGGAGAACACGCCGGCCCGCCAGGTGCGCCGCAGACCCACCAGGTAGTGCTCGAACACCGCGTACGCCGGCACCCATGGGAACCGCGCCGATTGCTCCACACTCACCCGATCACCCCGCCCACCGCGTCGGCCACCACGACCTGTCTACCCCCGGGGTACGACAGACCGCCGGTCACCCTACGACGACCGCGTCGACGTGTCGCCCGGGTTTCCCCGCCTTGATCGACTCGGTTTCCAGGAAGTCGTGGTGTCCGAGCCGCCCTGATGCCCCGACTTCCTACAAGCCGAGTTGATCTAGACGGTGTGGCCGCTGGTTACCGGCGGCGGAGTCGGAGCCGACGAACGTGCGCCACACGTCGGGCGGGAACACGAGCACGGGGCCGGCCGGATCCTTGGAGTCGCGGACAGCTACCAGCGTCAACGGCCGGGCCGGGTCGACCCCGGCGGGCTGCGCGGGTCAGGCCGGCCGGTACCCGCGGATCAGCGCCTGCACGGCGTAGGCGAGCAGCAGCACTCCCGCGCCGACGCCGACCACCAGCCCGGCGGAGACCGCCGAGGCGAGGCCGGTGACGAGGCCCGCCACCGCCACCAGGCACAGCGCGGCACCGAGCGGGCGAAGCAACGGATCCCGCAGGAGCGGGGCGAGCGGAAAGAAGTGCAGACCGACCACCAGGCAGACCAGCACCGGAACGTACTCGGACCAGTTGGCGGCGACCAGCACGGCGGCACCCAGCCCGGCGGCGGCGAACTCGGCCACGACGATGAGCAGGTACGGGCGGTCGGCGGCCCGGTCCCGGGGGCTGCCGGCACCCCGCAGTCGGGAGGACAGCACTCCGCCCAGCACGGCGGTGAGCAGTGCGACGATGCTGCCCACCACGAGCAGGGCACGCAGCGGTTGCTCCGCCGCCGGCACACTGAACCAGACCATCGCGAAGATGCCCAGGTAGAGGGCGGTGAGCCCGGCTTGACGTCGGTTGGCGGTCACCAGATCAGACATGAAACTCCCCCGGGTTACGACAGACCGCCGTCACCCTACGGTCCTGGCCGGCGCTTGATCGACTCGGGTTTCAGGAAATCGGGCTGTCCGCTCCGCCGTATCACCCCGACTTCCAGGAAGCCGAGTCGATCTTCGGCGGTCAGTCGACCAGGGTGCGGCCGGTCAGGTGCAGGAAGACGTCCTCCAGGCCGCTGCGCCGGACCAGCACGTTCGCCGGCTGGAGCCCCAACGCGGTGACCTGGGCGACCGCCGCGTCGCCGTCCGGCACGTAGAGCAGGACCCGGTCGGGCAACACCTCGACCCGCTCCCCCAGCCCGTCGAGCTTGCCGGCGAACGGCTCCTGCGACTCGGCGGCGAAGCGCAGCTCGACCACCTCACGGGTCGAGTGCTGCTCGATCAGCGCCCGGGGCGAGCCCTCCGCGACGATCCGGCCGCCGTCCATCACCACCAGGCGGTCACAGAGCTGCTCGGCCTCATCCATGTAGTGCGTGGTGAGCACCAACGTGACGCCCTGCTGCTTGAGCCGGAACAGCCGCTCCCACACCAGGTGCCGGGCCTGCGGGTCCAGCCCGGTGGTGGGCTCGTCGAGCAGCACGATCTCCGGATCGTTGACCAGCGCGCGGGCGATGGTCAACCGGCGCTTCATCCCACCGGACAGCGGCTCGACCTTGCTGTCGGCCCGCTCGGTGAGCTGGACGAAGTCGAGCAGCTCGGCGGCGCGCTCCCGGGCCGCCCGTCGGGAGATGCCGAAGTAGCGGGCGTAGACGGTCAGGTTTTCCCGGACGGTCAGCTCCGGATCGAGATTGTCCAGCTGGGGGCACACCCCGAGGCGCGCCCGGATCGCCGGCCCGTCAGCCACCGGATCCATGTCGAGGATGCGCAGCTCACCCCCGCTGGGTGGGGAGATGCAGCCGATCATCCGCATAGTGGACGACTTGCCCGCGCCGTTGGGCCCGAGGAAGCCGAACGCCTCACCCGGGCGCACCTCGACGTCGATGCCGTCCACGGCGGTGAAATCGCCGAACCGCTTCACCAGCCCGCGAGCCTGAATCAGTGGTCGCCCCGAAGTCACCGCCCGACCCTAACCGCCGGGTGCGACAGCCCTCCACGCAAATATCCGCCGGCGACCGGCCGGTCACCCCGGTGTCCGTACCACCGGCGGCGAAACGCCGATCGATGCCCCACCCGTCAGCCAATCGACGTGTATCGTCCTTTTGTGTCGCCCATCAGCTCGCCCGATGGTTCGCCGTTACCTGCCCGACCAGCCAACTCTCCCGTTGATGGGCCCGCAGCGAGCCCCGGCGGCGGGCCACCCCGACCACGACCGGAAGCCGAGCCGACGGAGCCCGGCGAACCGTCCGGCACCCACCCGCCCAACCCCACCACCCTCGCGACCGAGCCCGACCAGATCGAGCCCGACGCAAACAAGCCCGACGCGAGCAAACCCGACCCCAGCAAACCCGACGCGAGCAAGCCCGACCCGAGCGGGCCGGACGTGGCCGAGCAGGCGACTCGGGACCTGGCCGCCCAGTTCGAGGACGAGAAACCGGGACGGGTGCTCTCCGGGCCGGCGGGGCTGCTCCTCACCGCGGCGGCGTTGGCGGTGGGCGCTCTCGCCCTGTGGCAGGTGTTCCGCCCCCTGTCGCAGGGCAGCAAGTATTACCTGATCATCTTCCTGGCCGGCGTACTCCCGCTGGTCTTCCTCGCCTACCCGGCCGACCTGCGGCTGCCGGCCCGCCTACGCACCCGGCGACGACAGGCGTCGGCGCGGCCCACCGTGACCGACTGGGCTCTGGGTGCCCTGGCGGTCGCGGCCTGTCTCTATCCGGTCCTGCCGATCCGGATCGGCAGCGGTGGCGGCGGCTACAACGCGTTCCTCGACCGGCAGGGTCTGCTGGCGCCGACGGATCTGGTGCTGGGCACCGTCCTGCTGCTCCTGCTGCTCGAAGCGTGTCGACGTACCACCGGTTGGATCCTGCCCGCGGTCTGCCTGCTGTTCCTCGGCTACGGCTACTACGGCGGGTTGCTGCCGCAGTCCTGGCCGGTCGCGCACGCCGGGCTCGACTTCAGTCAACTGGTCGACGCGTTCTACAACTCCGACAGTGGCTTCTACGGCACACCACTCGACGTGGCCGCCTCGTACATCGTGCTGTTCACCATCTACGGCGCGGTGCTGGAGCTGTCCGGGGCCGGGCGGTTCTTCGTCGAGCTGTCGGCCGCGGCATTCCGGCGCTCGCGTACCGCCGCCGGCCGGACGGCGGTGGCCTCGGGTTTCCTGCTCGGCACCGTCTCCGGCTCCGGCGCGGCGACGACCGTGAGCATCGGCGCGGTCACCTGGCCACTGCTGCGCCGTGCTGGCTACCCGCCGGAGCGGGCCGGCGGCATGCTGGCCGCGGCCGGGGTGGGTGCCATTCTCTCCCCGCCCACCCTGGGTGCGGCGGCGTTCATCATCGCCGAGTACCTGGGCGTCTCGTACCTCCAGGTGCTGGGCTGGGCAACGGTGCCGACGGTGCTCTACTACCTCGGCATCCTGCTCGCCGTGGAGATCGACGCACGCCGCTCCGGCGTACGCCCCGTGGTGATCGACGTCGGCTCGCCCTGGCGGCTGCTGGCCCGGTTCGGCTACCACTTCGCCTCGCTGATCGCCATCATCGTGTTCCTCGCGATCGGCGTGTCTGCGACCAGGGCTGTCGTCTTCGCCATCGTGCTCACCGTCGCGTTGTCGTTCCTGGACCGCGCGCACCGGCTCACCCCGGGCCGGCTGGTGACCTCGCTCGTCACCGGCGTACGCGGCGTCCTCGCCGTCACCGCTGTCTGCGCCGCCGCCGGCATCATCACGGCGACCACCACGAAGACCGGCCTCGGGCCGCAGGCGGCGGCGCTGCTGATCGGCGGGGCGCAGGCGGCCACCTCGGACCCGACGCTGGTGCTGGTGCTCACCGCGCTGCTCGCCGCCGTCGCGCTCACCCTGCTGGGCCTGGCCGTGCCGGTCACCGCGTCGTTCGTGATCGGTTGGGTGATCGTCGGTCCGGCCCTGCTCGACCTGGGCGTCACCGCGCCGGCGGCGGCGATGTTCGTCTTCTACTTCGCGGTGCTGTCCGAAGTGTCCCCACCGACCGCGCTCGCCGCGGTGGCCGCCGCCGCGGTCACCGGCGGCCGGCTGGTGCCGACCATGTGGCAGACCCTGCGGTACGCGCTGCCGGCGTACCTCACCCCGATCGCGTTCGTCATCACGCCGGCCGGGCTCGGTCTGCTCGGCATCGGCGGCATTCAGCGGATCGCCTTCGCCGCCGGAGTCACCGCGCTCAGCGTGGCGGTGCTCGCCGTCGCCGCCGGTGGCTGGCTGCCCGGCGTGGGGCCGGCCGGCGCCCCGGAACGGGTGCTCGGCGCCCTCGCCGGCGTCACCCTGCTCTGGCTCGAACCCGTGCCGGTCACGGTCGGCGCGACGCTGGCCGTCGTCGCGGCGGCGGGTGTGTTCATCCGACGCGGCTCCGCCGACCGGTCATCGTCCGGATCACCAGCCAACCCTGTGGAGGAAAAACTGTGAGACGAATCGACGTACGGCTCGCGGCGGGCCTGAGCGTGCTCGCCCTCGTCACGGTCGCTGCCGCGGGTTGCGGAGGTCAGCAGGGCGGCGCGGCAAAGGACGACGCGGCCAGCGAGGTCACCTGCGAGGTGACCCGGGAGACCCGCGTCGGCATCGCCACCGGCAACGCGACGGGCGTCTACTACGTGGTCGGCAACGCCCTGGCCGGGCAGTTGTCCGGGGCGACCGGCGGCAAGCTCACCGGCACCGCCGCCGAGACCGGCGCGTCGGTGCAGAACGTCGAGCAACTGGTCAGTGGCCAGTACGACGTGGCGTTCTCGCTGTTCGACACGGCGGTCAACGCGGTGCAGGGCAAGGGCAGCTTCACCGCGCCGCAGCCGGTGGAGGCGCTGACCCGCATCTACGACAACTACACCCAGGTGGTGGTCCGCAACGACTCCGGGATCACCTCGGTGGCCGACATGCGGGGCAAGCGGATCTCCACCGGGTCACCGAAGTCCGGCACGGAGGTGATCGCCAACCGGCTGTTGGAGGCCGCCGGCCTCGACCCGGCCAAGGACATCCGGGCGCAGCGACTGGACCTGACCAAGACGGTCGAGGGAATCAAGGACGGCAGCGTCGACGGCTTCTTCTGGTCCGGTGGCCTGCCCACCGGGGGCCTCACCGACCTGTTCACCACGGCCGGCGACTCGGTGAAGTTCGTCGACATCTCGCCGTTGCTGCCGAAGATGACCGCGTTGAGCCCCGCCTACCAGGCCGGGACGATCGGCCGGGACGCGTACCGGACGGCGACCGACACCCCGACCATCGTCGTACCCAACGTGTTGTTGGTCCGCAAGGACCTGGACGCCAACGTCGCCTGCGCGATCACCCGGACGGTCTTCGACAAGCGGGACACGCTGGCCCAGGCGAACCCGGCGGCCCGGGGCATCTCGCTGGAGACCGCCCGCAAGACCGACCCGGTGCCGCTGCACCGCGGCGCCGAGAAGGCGCTGAAGGACCTCGGCGCGAACTGAGCCGGCCGGTCAGACGTCGGCCGGCGCGGTGGCGGCGCGGGCCACACCGACCAGCCGGTCGGTCTCGGCGAGCAGGGCCTCGTCGTCCGCCGAGGTGCCGGGGTCGAGTCGGACCGTCCAGGTCAGACCGTCGACCCCGGCCACGCGCCGGGCCGCGACCCGCGCCGCGCCGCCGGGCACCGGCTGGTGCTCGGTGTACGCGACCGAACGGGTCACCCGAGCCCGCACCTGGTGCGGCAACTCCCCCGGGTCGAGCAGCAGGTACGTCTCGGCCGGACCGTCGGCGACCACCGTGTAGCCGTCCCGCTCGACGAGCGGCTCGGCGGGGGTGACGGTCAACTCCCGGCCGGACCAGACCGCCTTGAGAATGGTGTGCCACCCGAACCGGTGCCCTCGACCGGGCAGCCACAACCCCAGATTGGTGGCGACCACCACCCCGTCGCCCTCGCCGTTTCCGGCGGCGGCCCAGGCCAACACCCGCTCGTCGGCGGTCAGCGGCGGCCGGTCGGCCGGCGGCAGCTTCGGCTTGCGGCTGAACAGTCCCATCTAGAGGCCTCCCGCAGCCTGCTCGCGCAGCGCCCGGGCGTGCTGCTCCAGGGACAGCAGCTCACCGAAGGCGGCGAAGTACTCGTCCTTGTTGTTGACCGGGTTGATCCGCTGGATACGTGACTTGAGGTCCCGGACCCGGGCGGTCACCGACCCGAACTGCACCCGGGCCATGGTGATCGACACGTAGCGCGGGTCCGGTTCGCCGTCGATCCGCAGTGGTTCGACGGCCAACTCACCGACCAGCGCCGCGGCCGCCAGGTCGTCGCAGGCGTCGCGGACCGACTCGATCCAGACGGCGCCGCCGGCAGCCGACGCGGCACCACCGGCCGCCGCGATGGCCGCCCGCACCGCGACGTGCACCGGGTGGCGGTATTCGGTGGCTTCGACCGCGTCGAACATCGGCCCAGCCAGGACCGGTTGCTGGAGGGCTAGTTTGAGCGCCTCCCGCTCGACCATCGACTGCGGGCTGTCGAGTGCCGGCTCGGGGCGCGCCGAGGCGGGCCGGGCGCCGGGGGCGGCGTCGCGGGCACTGGACGGCGGAGTGTTGCTGGCGGCGAGCACCGCCCGCTGCACCGGCTCGATCTCCATGCCGAGGTCCATGGCGAGCTTGCGAACGTACTCCGGGCGTTTTTCCCGGTCCTTGAGTCGCGCGACCAGCGGCGCGGCGTGGCGCATCGCCTCGACCCGGCCGTCGACGGTGTCCAGGTCGAAGCGGCTGATCACGTGTCGCAGCGCGAAGTCGACGAGCGGCTCGCGGCGGGCGACCAGGTCACGCACCGCCAGGTCGCCCTTGGCCAGCCGCAGATCGCACGGGTCCATATTGTCCGGGCTGACCGCGATGAACGTGCGCCCGACGAAGCGCTGATCGTCTTCGAAGGCGCGCAGCGCGGCCTTCTGCCCGGCGGCGTCGCCGTCGAAGGTAAAGATGATCTCGCCGGCCACCTCGTCGCTGTCGAACAGGAGCCGACGCAGGACCGAGATGTGGTCTGCGGCGAAGGCGGTGCCACAGGTCGCCACCGCCGTGGTCACGCCGGCCAGGTGGCAGGCCATCACGTCGGTGTAACCCTCGACGATCACCGCTCGACCCTGCTTGGCGATCTCCCGTTTGGCCTGGTCGATGCCGTAGAGCACGTGCGACTTCTTGTAGATCGGCGTCTCGGGGGTGTTCAGGTACTTCGGGCCGTCGTCGTCATCGAAGAGCTTGCGCGCCCCGAACCCGATCACGTCGCCGGCGAGGTCGCGGATCGGCCAGAGCAGCCGGCGGCGGAACCTGTCGATCAGGGTGCCGGAGCGGGACTCCCGGGACAGCCCTGCGGTCACCAACTCCTGGTGGGTGAAGCCCTGCTGGCGCAGGTGCTTGGTGAGCAGGTCCCAACCCTCCGGCGCGAAGCCACAGCCGTAGCGTTCGGCGGCGGCCCGGTCGAAGCCCCGGCGCGCCAGGAACTCCCGTGCCGGCCGGGCGCCGGCGGTGCTCAGTTGCGCGCGGTAGAACTCGACGGCTGCGGCGTGCGCGGCGACCAGGCGCTGCCGCTGGCCCTGCTGCGGGCGGGGGCGCGGGGTGCCCTTGTCGTCCTCGATGTAGCGCAGTTGGATGCCGGCGCGGCCGGCCAGCCGCTCGACGGACTCCACGAAGCTGAGGTGGTCGGCGTCCATCAGGAACTTGATCGCGTCCCCGCCGGCCCCGCAGCCGAAGCAGTACCAGACGTTGCGGGCCGGGGACACGTTGAACGACGGACTCTTCTCGTCGTGGAACGGGCACAGACCCTTGAGGTTGCCGCCGCCGGCGGACTTCAGGGTGACCGTCTCGGAGATCACATCCCCGATCGAGGTGCGTTCCCGGACCAGTGCGATGTCCTCGTCCCGGATCCGCCCAGCCATGCGCCACCCCCTCGCCGTACATCCTGCCCTGCCGGACCGGCGACACGCCGGCCGGGGGACGCCGGTGTGGCGGCGGCCGCTGCCGGCTGGGCGGTTCCGGCCCGCAAGCCGGGTCCGCGCGGGGACCATGACCAGATGCGCAGGGTACGGACCGAAGCCCCTCGCCTGCCGAGATGGCTGGCCGCTCGGATGGGGCTACCCGGGCAGACCCCGCAGGCAGACGAGGCCGGCCACCGGCACGCCACCTGGCTGGAGCTCTTCCTCGACCTCATCTTCGTGTACGCGCTGGCGGCGGTGGTGGCCCGGTTGGGCAACGAACCGACCCCGTCGCCGAGGGCCGTGCTGGCCGTGATCGGGCTCTTCGTGGTGATCCAGTGGGCCTGGATGGGGCAGGTGTACTACGACACCCGGTTCGATCCGGACGACGCGCTGCACCGACTGCTGGTGCTTGTCGCGTTGGTCGGCGCGGGCGCGATGACCCTCGGGGTCGACGAGGTCCCGGAGAGCGTGCTCCTGCCGGTCGGGTACCTGATCGTGCGGGGCGTGCTGCTCCTGCTGTACCTGCGCGCCCGTCCGACCAGCCCGAGTGCCCGGATGGTGACGACCATCTACCTGATCGGCTTCGGGTCGGGCTGGCTGATCTGGCTGGTGTCGCTGACCCTGCCCACCGAACTGCGCCCGGTGTTCTGGATCGTCGCGATGGTCATCGAACTGGCCACGCCCTGGGTCGGTGCGCCCTGGCTCAACCGCTGGCCGGTGGACAACCGGCACCTGCCGGAACGGATCGGCCAGTTCACCATCATCGTGCTGGGTAGCGCGCTGGCCAGCCTGCTCTTCGCCGTGCCGGACCACCCCCCGCCGCACATGATCCTCACCGCCGCGATGGCCTTCCTGATCCCGGCGGCGGTCTGGTGGGTCTACACCACCTTCGTCACCACCCGGCTGACCCAGAGCCGGCTGCGCGGCGGGCAGGCGTACAGCTACCTGCACATCCCGCTGGGCGGTGCGCTGCTGCTGCTCGGCTGGGCACTCGGGCAGGTGGTCCGCCTGGTCGACGACAACGCGAACCGGCTGCCACTGGAGCTGCGGCTGCTGCTGGGCGCCTCGATGGTGGTGTGGACGGCCTGCGGGCTCGCCCTGTACTGGCTGTGGACCCGACCGAGCACCGCCCGGTTGGCGATCGCCGCCTACGGGGTGGTCTCGGTCAGCCTGATCACCGCGACGGTGCACCAGCCGAGGGTGATGCTGTCGCTGCTCTCCCTGGCCGTCGTCGGGTACGCCGTACTGCTCAGCCGGCGCCTCGCCCGGGCCGGCAAGGAGATGAACACCCCCGAGGGATGAGCGGCGCTCAGGCCGCCGCGGCCGGCTCCGGAATGGCTGTCTCCTCGGCCGCCACCTGCTGGTTCCAGTCGGCCTTGGTGGAGCGCCAGCCCTCGTCGTCCATGCCGCGCCGCCAGTAGCCGGAGATGGAGAGCCGGTCGAGAGGTACGCCCCGCTCGCCGCGCAGCAACCGGCGCAACTCCCGGACGAAGGCGGCCTCGCCGTGCACGAACGCGTGCACCTGGCCGGCCGGGAACTCCAACGCCCGCACCGCCGCGACCAGCGCCTCGCCCACCGGGCGTTCGCCGCGATGCAGCCAGGTCAGCTCGACCGCCCCGGGGCTGAGCAGCTTCTGCTCCTCCGCCGGGTCGGCGATCTCCACGAAGACGTGGGCCGGGGCGCCCAGCGGCAGGCGTTCGAGGGCGGCGGCGATCGCCGGCAGGGCGCTCTCATCACCGACCAGCAGATGCCAGTCCGCCACCGGGCTCGGGGCGTACGCGCCGCCGGGGCCGACGAAGTGCACCGGATCGCCGGGGCACAGCGCGGCGGCCCACGGGCCGGCCAACCCCTCGTCGCCGTGGTGCACCACGTCGACGGTCAGCTCCCCGGACAGCGGATCCCAGCGCCGCACCGTGTACGCGCGCAGCCGGGGCCACTGCTCCCGGGGCAGGTCCCGACGGATCGCGGCGAGGTCCAACGGCTGCGGGTACGCGACCCCGGGCTGCGGGAACACCACCTTGATGTAGTGGTCGGTGAACTCGCCCACCGGCAGGCCAACCAGTTCATCCCCACCGAGGACGAGCCGGATCAGGTGCGGGGTGGGCCGCTCGGTGCGCAGCACCCGGGCCGAGGTGACGTTCCTGGAGCGTTCCGTCATGTCAGTTAGGTTAGCCTAAGCTGCTCGTGGTCGGCCGGGGGTGTCCCCTTGCCGACCAGGAGGGTGTGCCAGGTCACCGCCGCCGGGTCGGTGAGCGAGGCGACCTGGTCGATCACCACCCGCAGTCTGGCCCTGTCGTCCGGGGCGGCCCGCCACAGCGGGGCGAAGATCGGGTCGAGCCCTTCCGGGGCGCGCCGGACCAGCGCGGCGACCAACTCCGCCAGCATCGTCCGCTGCCGCTCGTAGCGGCCCCGGAAGCCACTGCGACGCATCACGTACCGCAGCGCGATGCCCTTGAGCAGCGCGCACTGCGCCCGTACCAGTCGGGGCACAACCAGGTCGGCGGCGTAGCGGCGGTGCGGGCCCGGACCGAAGCGCTCCTCCGTGGCCGCCACCGCCGCCGACACGAACAGCCCGGTCACCCCGCTGGTGGTGGCCTTCAACGCGACCTGCGCGCGATGGCTGCCGTCGTAACCGGCGAACGGGGCGAGCAGCGGACCAGCCAGCAGATCGATGAGCACCTCGGCCAGGTCCGCCGCCGACTCCCCGGAGTAGGCGGCCGCCACGTCGGCGCAGAGCGCGGCCCGCTCGTCGCCGTCGGTGAGCAGCGGGTGCAACTTGACGTAGCCACCGTGGATGCCGTCCTCCACGTCGTGCACCGAGTACGCGACGTCGTCCGCCCAGTCCATCACCTGGGCCTCCAGGCAGCGCCGGTCGCCGGGCGCGCCGACCCGGATCCAGTCGAAGACGGCCGTGTCGTCGGCGTAGACCCCGAACTTGCGCTCCCCCGGCCGGCGCGGCCAGGGGTACTTGCCGATCGCGTCCAGCGACGCCCGGGTCAGGTTCAGCCCGGCGGACGAGCCGTCCGGGGCGAGCACCTTCGCCTCCAGGCGGGTCAACACCCGCAGGGTCTGCGCGTTGCCCTCGAAGCCCCCGCACGGCGTGGCGAGCAGGTCCAGCGCAGCCTCGCCGTTGTGCCCGAACGGCGGGTGCCCGAGGTCGTGCGCGAGCCCCGCGACGTCCACCACGTCCGGGTCGCAGCCCAGCCGGGCACCCATCTCCCGGGCGATCTGGGCCACCTCCAACGAGTGGGTCAGCCGCGTACGCAGGAAGTCGTCAGTGCCGGCGGTGTGCACCTGGGTCTTGGTGGCCAGCCGGCGAAACGCCGCCGAGTGCAGCACCCGGGCCCGGTCGCGCTCGTACGGCGACCGGCGATGCCCGGTGTCCTTGGGCGGCTCCTCGACCAACCGGGCGTCCGCCGCCCCCGGTTCAGTCCTCGCGCTCACGGAGAACGCAGAACTCGTTGCCTTCCGGGTCGGCCAGCACCGTCCACTCGACGTCGCCCTGACCGATGTCGACGTGCCGGGCGCCCATGTCGACCAGCCGCTCGACCTCGGCCTCCTGGTTGGCGGGGCGCAGGTCGAGGTGCAGTCGGTTCTTGCGTTCCTTGCCGTCGGCCACCGGGCCGAAGAACAGGGCGGGCAACTGGTCCGGGGACTGGCGGATCTCCACGCCGCTCGGGGTCTCGGTGACGACCTGATAGCCGAGCGCCTCGGCCCACCAACGGGCCAGTCGGGCCGGATCGCGGGCGTCGACAGTCAGGCTCTCCCAGACACTGGTCATGCAGTCACCTCTTCCCGTTCGACGCGGCGCCCAAGCGGCCGTGTGCGAGCGAGCCAAGGTTACGCCCGCCACCACTGCTCGACCCGCTCACGACGCATCGACGAAGGGCACACAACCACCGATTGGCTCGCAGTTGCCAACCGATCGCCGAGGGTTACGGGCTCGCGGCTGGAAGTCGCCACCGGTAGCCTTCCCAGCGCGGAACGTGACCAGCCGACTGACACGCAGAGCCCGACCGGTGAGGGGTAACGCTCGTGGACGCAGACACGGTGATGGGAACGGAGCTACGTGGGCTGCGCCAACGCCGACCCGACATCGCCGGCACGGTGCTCGCGGGCACCGACGGCCTGCTCATCTCCAGCGACCTGCCCAGCACCGACGCCACCCACCTCGCCGCACTCGCCGCCGCGAGTTTCGGGCTCGGTCACCGGGTGGCCGACACCGTCCGGCAGGGTGAGTTCCGGGAGTCGGTCGTGCACACCACCGCCGGCTGCGTGGTCACCTATCCAGCCGGGCGCAGCGCGCTGCTGACCCTCGTCACCGTGTCGGCGGCGGGAGACCTGGAGGCGCTGCACGAGGAGGCACGGGAGGTTGCCCGTCGGGCGGGGTCCTTCCTGGACGTTCGTGGCGCAGGCATCGGAGCGACCTCCGTGCCGGACGCACACGCCCCGCTGGCCACGCGTACCCCGATGGCGACCCTGCCGGCGCAGTTGCGCCGCTCGTCCCGACCCACCTGGCGTCGCCCGCCGATCTGAGCGCCGGCGGCGGCCGGGTGACCAGGCCGCCGCCGACGTGCGTCAGCGGCTGTCCGACCCGCCGCTCTCCACGACCGCCCGCCCGGCCTCCAGCCGGGCCACCGGCACCCGGAACGGCGAGCAGGACACGTAGTCCAGGCCGACCTCGTGGAAGAAGTGCACCGAGTCCGGGTCGCCACCGTGCTCGCCGCAGACGCCGAGCTTCAGCCCGGGCCGGGCGGCCCGACCCTCCTCGGCGGCGATCCGCACCAGCCGACCGACACCGTCGCGGTCGATCGACTCGAACGGCGAGATGCCGAAGATGCCCAACTCCAGGTAGCGCCAGAAGAACGCGCCCTCGACGTCGTCGCGGGAGAAGCCCCAGCCCATCTGGGTCAGGTCGTTGGTGCCGAAGGAGAAGAACTCGGCGGCCTCGGCGATCTGCCCGGCGGTCAGCGCGGCCCGGGGTACCTCGATCATGGTGCCGATCAGCACCTCGACGCCGCTGTCCCCGACCACCTCGGCAATGATCTTCTCGGCCTCGGCGCGGACCGTCTCCAGCTCCTGCACGGCCCCGACCAGCGGCACCATGATCTCCGGCTTGGCCACGCCCCCGCTGCGGGCGCAACTGACCGCGGCCTCGGCGATGGCCCGAACCTGCATCGCGAACAGGCCGGGGATGACCAGGCCGAGGCGTACGCCCCGCAGCCCCAGCATCGGGTTCTCCTCGTGCATCCGCCGGACGGCGGCGAGCAGCGCCTCCTCCTTGGCCACGTCCTCGCCGCGTTCCTGGGCGACCGCCACGTTGACGGCGAGCTGCTCCAACGGCGGCAGGAACTCGTGCAACGGCGGGTCGATGAGCCGCACGGTGACCGGCAGGCCGTCCATCTCGCGGAAGATCTCCTCGAAGTCGGCCCGCTGCAACGGCAGCAGCGCCGCAAGCGCCGCCTCCCGCTCACCCGGGGCCCGGGCCAGGATCAGTCGCTCGACCAGCTCCCGCCGGTCACCGAGGAACATGTGCTCGGTGCGGCACAGCCCGATGCCCTCGGCGCCGAAGCGCCGGGCCCGGGCCGCGTCCGCACCGGTGTCGGCGTTCGTCCGGACCGCCAGCCGCCGCTTCCCGTCGGCGTGCGTCATGATCCGGTGTACGGCCCGAACCAGCGCGTTGTCGATGTGCTCGGGGTCGAGGCTGCCCTCGAAGTACTGCACGACCTCGGAGGGCATGACCGGCACCTCGCCGAGGTAGACCTTGCCGGTGGTGCCGTCGATGGACACCACATCGCCCTCGGTGACGGTCTGCCCGGCCACGGTGAACCGCTTCGCCGGCACGTTCACCTCGATCTCGTCGGCGCCGGAGACACAGGTCTTGCCCATGCCCCGGGCCACCACCGCGGCGTGGCTGGTCTTGCCGCCGCGCGAGGTGAGGATGCCCTGCGCGGCGATCATGCCGTTCAGGTCGTCCGGGTTGGTCTCCCGGCGCACCAGGATCACCGACTCACCCTCGGCGGCCAGCTCGACGGCCCGGGCGGAGGTGAAGACCACAGTGCCGGACGCCGCGCCCGGCGACGCGCCGATGCCCTTGGCGACCGGCTGGAACTCGTGGTCGAGCTGGAAGCGCGGGAACATCAGCTGAGCCAGTTGCGCGCCGTTGACCCGGAGCAGCGCCTCGTCCAGGTCGATCAGACCCTCGTCGACGAGTTGCCCGGCGATGACGAACGCGGCGGCGGCGGTGCGCTTGCCGACCCGGGTCTGCAACATCCAGAGCTTGCCGCGTTCGATGGTGAACTCGATGTCGCAGAGGTCCTTGTAGTGCTCCTCCAGCCGGGCCATGATGCCGAGCAGCTCGTCGTAGGAGGACTTGTCGAGCTGCTCCAACTCCTGCAACGGCACTGTGTTGCGGATGCCGGCGACCACGTCCTCACCCTGGGCGTTGGCCAGGTAGTCGCCGTAGATGCCCTGCGCGCCGCTGGCCGGGTCGCGGGTGAACGCGACCCCGGTGCCGGAGTCGGGCCCGAGGTTGCCGAAGACCATGGTCACCACGTTGACCGCGGTGCCGAGGTCGGCAGGGATGCGCTCCTGGCGGCGGTAGAGCACCGCGCGCTCGGCGTTCCACGACTCGAAGACCGCCCGGATGGCCAGGTCGAGCTGTTCGCGTGGCTGCTGCGGGAACTCCCGACCGGTGTGCTTCAAGAAGATCTTCTTGTACGCGTCGACCAGCCCACGCAGGTCGTCGGCGTCCAGATCCAGGTCGTTGTGGGTGCCCTTGGCGTGCTTGGCCTCGTCGAGCGCGTGCTCGAACTCCTCGCCCGGCACCTCGCAGACGGTCTTGCCGAACATCTGGATGAGTCGCCGGTAGGAGTCCCAGGCGAACCTGTCGTTGCCGCCGGCCTGTGCGGAGAGCCCGACCACGCTCTGGTCGTTGAGGCCGACGTTGAGGACGGTCTCCATCATGCCGGGCATGGAGAACTTGGCGCCGGAGCGGACGGAGACCAGCAGTGGGTCCTGCGGGTCGCCGAGGCGCTTGCCCATCTCGCGCTCCAGCGCTTCCAGGTGCGCCTCGATCTGACCGGCGAGCCCGTCCGGCTCCCGTCCCGTCGCGAGGTACGCCTGGCACGCCTCGGTGGTGATGGTGAAGCCGGGCGGGACGGGCAGGCCCAGGTTGGTCATCTCGGCGAGGTTTGCCCCCTTGCCGCCGAGCAGGTCCTTGAGTTCCTTGTTGCCTTCGGAGAAGTCGTAGACGTACTTGTGATCGACGGTCTCTTGCGCTGCCACCAGAGCCTCCACAACACACGCGCCGGATTGACACTTAACGAAGGTTCAGTTTTCTTCTTCCCGGGACGGACCGCCGGTAATCCCGGGGTCAACGTCGATCGGTGGGCGAAGGTTAAGCGAACATCGAGTGACCTGGGACCGTTCGGTGACAATTGGCACAGCCATCACGACTATCCGTGTTCGTACCGGTTTTTGGGAACGCTTCCATGCGCACCATCACGCATCCCGGCCGAGCGTCGTACGCTTGACGCCACGCCAGCCGGTGAACCTCACTTTTGCCATAACCGACGCGAATACACCCCCCGGAGTCGCCACCGTGTCGACCACCCCCTCCCCCGGCCCCACCGCCGTCCCCGCTCCGCTCTCGGCGGGGGAACCGGACGCGGCCACGCTGGCCCGCGCGGCCGAGCAGACCGCTGGCACGTTGCTCGCCCCGGCGGCCCCGCACCGGCTGGCCGACGTCGTGCCCGCCCCGCAGCAGGTCCAGCCGGACCCGACCGCCGACTGGACGCTGCCGGCCGAAGCGGTCATCGTGGCCAGCGCCGACCCCGCCGCGCTGGCGGTCGCCGAGCAGCTCGCCCAGCTCCTACGTCCGGCCACCGGCTACCCGCTGCCGGTCACCGACGCCACCACGCCGGAGCCCGCCGGTGGCATCGCGCTGGTGCTCGACGACAGCGCCGACGTCGGCGCGGAGGGCTACCGGCTCGACATCGCCACCGACGGGGTACGCGTCACCGCCGCCACCGCCGCCGGCCTCCTCTACGGCGTGCAGACGCTGCGCCAACTGTTGCCGGCGGCGATCGAGAGCCCCAGCCAGGTCACCGAACGCTGGGCGCTGCCCGGCGGCACCATCACCGACGCACCCCGGTTCCCCTACCGGGGCGCGATGCTCGACGTCGCGCGGCACTTCTTCGCCGTCGAGGACGTGCTGCGGGTGGTCGACCACCTGGCCCGCTACAAGCTCAACCACCTGCACCTGCACCTCACCGACGACCAGGGCTGGCGGATCACCGTCGACTCCTGGCCGAAGCTGACCACCGTCGGCGGGACGACCGAGGTCGACGGCGGCCCCGGCGGGCACTACACGAAGGCCGACTACCAGCGGATCGTCTCCTACGCGGCCGCCCGCCACATCACCGTCGTCCCGGAGATCGACCTCCCGGGGCACACCAACTCGGCGCTGGTCGCGTACCCGGAGCTGGCACCGGACAAGATCGCACCGCCGCCGTACACCGGCACCGAGGTCGGCTTCAGCTACGTCGACCCCGCCGACGAACGGACGTACGACTTCGTCGCCGACGTGTTGGGCGAGGTGGCCGCGCTCACCCCCGGCCCGTGGCTGCACATCGGCGGCGACGAGGCGTTCAAGGTGAAGGGCGAGGTCTACACCGGTTTCGTCGAGCGGGTCCAGCGCATCGTGGCCGACCTCGGCAAGACCGTCGTCGGCTGGCACCAGCTCGCACCGGCCGCCCACCTCGACGGGCGGGTCCTCCAGTGGTGGGGCACGAACGGCGAAGACCCCACCACCGTCGACGCCGTACGCCGTGGCGCCCGGCTGATCGTCTCCCCCGGCAACCACGCCTACCTGGACATGAAGTACGCCCCGGACACCCCGATCGGGCACGACTGGGCCGGCCTCATCGACGTACGAAAGGCCTACGACTGGGATCCGGGTACGCACGTCGCCGGCGTACCCGCCGAGGCGGTGCTCGGTGTGGAGGCCCCGCTCTGGACCGAATCGGTCACCTCGCTGGCCGACATCGAACTCCTGCTCCTGCCCCGCCTCCCGGCCATCGCCGAGTTGGGCTGGTCACCCCGGGCAAGCCACGACTGGGCCGGTTTCCGCGACCGCCTGGCCGGCCAGGGCCCGCGCTGGACGTCGGCCGGGATCATCTTCCACCGCGCACCCGAGATCCCCTGGCCGACCGCACCGACCATCCCGGCACAGCGCAACGTGCCCCAGCCCGACACCGCCACGCACTGATGCCCGGCTCGGCCCGGCCGCCCGGCGCTCAGCCGACCGTTCACGCTGGCTGTCCTCGGTCGTCCGTGGTGAGCGGTTCGCGCATGATCGTGCTGCTCCTGGATGTAGTGGCCTCCCGGCGTGGGCAGGGGCCTGTTTCCCGGATTGAGCACGATTTTTCGGGGCGCGAGGTTTCGTACGGCCCGCTGCACCTGTCCGGGGCCAGTCCGCACGACGCTCTGCCCCCGAGTCGGGCCAACCACCAGGCTCTGCCCCCGAAGCGGGCCGGTGCACATCACGCTCTGCCCCCGGGGTCGGGGCCGGGCCGATCCCCGCCACGTTCTGACCCGTCTCGGACCGGTCCGGGGCGCGCGAACGCGGCAGCCGGGCATGATCCACTCGGCTTTCATGATGTCGGGGGTATCTCCGGCGCCGGGACACCGCGATTTCCGTGAACCCGAGTGGATCACGACGCCGTGGCCGCCGTGTCGGGTCCGTCCGGTGGGTGGGGCTGGGTGGGTTGTCGGGTTTGGCCTCGGGTGTCGGGTGGTCGGGGCCACCCCGGCTGCGGAATCGGCGACCGGGCCGGGTCGTTATACCTGGCAGACCACCGCAACAGCCCGGGTCATGGTGCGCCGGCCCCGCCGGGAACCGCCGTCAGGCCTCCCGCCGGAAGCAGCCGCCGGGAACACCCGGCAGGCCACCCCGGTTACATCCCCCGCACGGCCGAGCACCACAACGGCCGACCCCCGGCACGGCCGAGCACCCCAGCCGGCCGACGGGCAGGCGGAATGATCCGCCACCGGCACCCGTTACACCCTGTCCCGACGCCGACCCCCTCGCGGGTCACCGGGCAGAACCCCCCGAACTTCCCCCCGCACAACCATCCACCCCCCCCAGGGGTTGTGTGGGCACCCCCGATGCAGAGGAGCACGCCATCATGCGTACCGATCTGATCCGTAAGACCGCCCTGACCGCCGCCGGCCTCGCGTTCACCGGCGGAGCCATCGCCGGCCCCGTCACCACCGCGTTCGCCGCACCGAGCACCGCCAAGGCGACCACGCAGACCCAGACCGACCGCAAGGGTCACGGTGAGCGGGAACTCGGCGTGCGCTACGAGGCCCAGCCGAACTTCTACTACTGCGGCCCCGCCGCCACCCGCAACGCCCTGTCCGTGCAGGGCAAGAACATCAACGTCGACGACATGGCCAAGGAAATGGGCACCACCGAGGCCGGCACCAACTCCATCAACGACATCACCCCCGTCCTGAACAAGGAAACCGGCAAGACCAACGCCTACCGGTCCGTGGAAATCAGCACCCCCGACGCCGACGCCAAGCAGACCGACACCCTGCGCGCCGACGTCGTCAAGACCGTCGACAACGGCCGGGCCGTGGTCGCCAACATCGCCGGCACCAGCACCGACACCGACGGCACCACCCACTCCTACGAAGGCGGGCACTACATCAGCGTCGTCGGCTACCGCGACAACGGCGACACGGTGAAGATCGCCGACTCCGCCGACCCGAACACCGCCTCCTACTGGATCAGCGTCGAGCACCTCGCGGACTGGATCGCCACCCGCGGCTACGCCACCAGCTGACCCCCACACCACGCACACACCGAAGGGCCGGACCCCACCACGGGGCCCGGCCCTTCGGCATGCCGAGCTGATCACGCCACCCACCCCCGGCAAGCCACCCATCGGACCGAACCACCCGACCACGGCGGGCCACCCCACGGACTGCGTCACGGGTCCTTTGGAGCTGATGTCGTAGACGAATCAGGGGCATGGCCGACCGAGTCGAGCTGGTGATTCGTTCACGACATCGGCTCGATAGGGCGCCGAACTCACCTGCCCAGCCTCGGCGCGGAGTGTCGAGGAAAGACCGAGCGCCGCGACCCGAGGGCTCGGAGGTGACCGGCGCGCCGGCACGGACTCTGCTGCATGCCGCGTTCCGGAGGGCGACCGCGGGGCGTCTCCGCCCGACCGGCCAGGGGCTCAGCCGCCGGAGTCGTCCATCTCGGCACCCTCGGGGACCGTGTCGTCGTCCCGGCTGGCCAGCCAGCCTTCCGGCAGGAAGACCTTGCCGGGCGAGTTGGTACGCCCGCGCGGCTGGCCCAGGGCGGTCACCGGGAACGGCTCCGCCGGGTCGAGCTTGCCGAGCAGGTCGTCGAGCTGAGCCAGGCTCTCGATCATCGCCAGCGAGCGGCGCAGCTCGCCGCCGACCGGGAAGCCCTTCAGGTACCAGGCGACGTGCTTGCGGAAGTCGGTGCAACCGTCCCGTTCACCTCGGGCCGGGTTGCGGGCGCCGGCCGTGAACTGGTCGACCAGCAGCTCGGCGTGCCGGCGCATGGTCACCGCCACCTCGCCGAGGGTGGGTAGCCGCCGCTCCGGCCGACCGTTGAAGGCGGCCTCCAGGTCGGCGAACAGCCACGGTCGGCCCAGGCAGCCGCGCCCGATGACCACGCCGTCAACGCCGGTGTGGGCCACCATGCGCAGCGCGTCGTCGGCCTCCCAGATGTCGCCGTTGCCGAGCACCGGCACGTCGAGGGCCTGCTTCAGGGTGGCGATCGCGTCCCAGTCGGCGGTGCCCGAGTAGCGCTGCGCCGCCGTGCGCCCGTGCAGGGCCACCGCGGCCACGCCGGCTTCCTGGGCGGCGAGCCCGGCTTCGACGTACGTCAGGTGGTCGTCGTCGATGCCCTTGCGCATCTTGACAGTTACCGGCACGCCGGACGGTGACGCGGCGGCCACCGCGGCCCGCACGAGTCGCGCGAAGAGCCGGCGCCGCCACGGGAGCGCCGCGCCGCCGCCACGCCGGGTGACCTTGGGGACCGGGCAGCCGAAGTTGAGGTCGATGTGGTCGGCCAGGTTGCGCTCGACGACGATCCGCACGGCGGCGGCGGTGATCTCCGGATCGGTGCCGTAGAGCTGGAGGCTGCGGGGCTTCTCGTCGTCGCCGAAGGCGATCATGCGCAGCGTCTTCGGGTTGCGCTCGACCAGCGCCCGAGTGGTGATCATCTCGCAGACGTAGATGCCGCCGCCCTGCTCCCGGCAGAGCCGACGGAACCCGATGTTGGTGATCCCGGCCATCGGCGCGAGCACGACCGGCGGCCACACCTGGTGGCCACCGAGGGTCAACGGGCGTCCGGCCGCCACCGCCACATCACTCACCCTGCAAGTATACGGAGGGGTTCCTCCCCCTATGCCTGCCGGAGGGCGAGCGCTCGGCTCGACGCCCTGGCCGAACCGAACGGGCCTTACCGGGCCACTCGTCGGGCGGTGCTGAATCCCGTCCCGCTCCGCCCCGTGCAGGTCTGGAGCACGAGGTCGTATCGGCTCATCCAGTGGGGCAGCGCACCGCCCTTGCGCGGCTGCCAACGGTGCCCGACCACCTGGTAGGTGCCCGAGCACGGCCCTGACACGACCCGCACCAGCCTCCCTGCCGGGAGGTCGTCCAGCCATGCCCAACCCATGGTGTCGTGCCCCGCGAGGAGGCACGTCGGCGAGGTCGTCCAGGTGACCAGCGCTCCCCGGTCGATCGTGCTCTGCGAATGGATCGCCGTGACGGGGGAAAGACGTGTCACGGGGGCCGCAGGGGCCGCAGGGGCCGCCGGGGATGCCGGAACCGCCGGGGATGCTGGGGATGCCGGGACCGCCGGGGCCGCACCCCGCGCGATAGCGCGACGGGATGCGACCGGTGGCTCGATCCTCGACTGAGCGGCCTCGATCATCCCCCCGACGGACGACTCGGGCGGCGTGGACGTGGCGACCGCACCGGCCGATCCGCGCGACACGGATGACGCGCTCGGCGACGGCGTGGCGTGGGCGGCAGCCTCGGCCGAGGGAGCTTGGGCGGCAATGCGGTGGCCCGTGGACCCCGAGAGCGCCGACAGCCCCGCGACAACCGACGCAGCCGCCAACAAGCGGAGGACGGAAATCCGCTTTGCCATGTCGTCCCCACCTTCTTTCGATTCAGACCAAGATATCGAAAGATGGCATTGAATTAATTTCATCGGCCCGCGAACCGCCCAGCGGTTTGTTTCGCGTCCCGCCCCTCGGCGCGCGTCAGCAGCCGGGGAGACGCTCGATCAGGTAGCGCTCGACCTGGTCCAGGGAGACGCGCTCCTGGGCCATGGTGTCCCGGTTGCGCACCGTCACCGCGTTGTCGTCCAGGGTGTCGAAGTCGACCGTCACACAGAACGGGGTGCCGATCTCGTCCTGCCGGCGGTAGCGACGCCCGATCGCCTGCGAGTCGTCGAACTCCACCACCCAGCGCTTGCGCAGCAGCGTGGCGAGGTCCTTGGCCTTGGGCGACAGCGCCTCGTTGCGGGACAGCGGCAGCACCGCCACCTTGACCGGGGCGAGCCGCGGGTCGAACCGCATCACGGTGCGCTTGTCCACGCCGCCCTTGGTGTTGGGCGCCTCGTCCTCGTCGTACGCCTCCAGCAGGAAGGCGAGCACCGCGCGCGTCAGACCCGCAGCCGGCTCGATGACGTACGGCATCCAGCGCTCACTCTTGCCCTGGTCGAAGTACGACAGGTCGACGCCGGAGTGCTTGCTGTGCGTGGAGAGGTCGAAGTCGGTGCGGTTGGCGACACCCTCCAGCTCGGCGAACTCGGTGCCACCGAACTGGAAGCGGTACTCGATGTCGACCGTCCGCTTCGAGTAGTGCGACAGCTTCTCCTTGGGGTGCTCGAACAGGCGCAGATTGTCCGCCGAGAGGCCGAGGTCGAGGTACCAGTTCCAGCGCTCCTGGAGCCAGTACTCGTGCCACTGCTCGTCGGTGCCCGGCTCGACGAAGAACTCCATCTCCATCTGCTCGAACTCGCGGGTCCGGAAGATGAAGTTGCCCGGCGTGATCTCGTTGCGGAACGACTTGCCGGTCTGCGCGATGCCGAACGGGGGCTTCTTGCGGGCGACCGTCTCGACGTTCTTGTAGTTGACGAAGATGCCCTGCGCGGTTTCCGGGCGCAGGTAGTGCAGCCCTTCGTCGCTCTCCACCGGGCCCAGGTAGGTCTTCATCAGGCCGTTGAACATCTTCGGCTCGGTGAAGGTGCCCTTGTTGCCGCAGTTGGGGCAGTTCAGCTCGGCCAGTGAGGTGAGCGGCTTGCCGTGCTTCTCGGCGTACGCCTCTTCCAGGTGGTCCGCCCGGAACCGCTTGTGACAGAACTGGCACTCGGTGAGCGGGTCGACGAACTCGGCGATGTGGCCGGACGCCTCCCACACCTTGCGGGACAGGATCACCGCGGAGTCCAGGCCGACGACGTCGTCGCGCTGCTGGACCATGGTCTTCCACCACTGCCGGCGGACGTTCTCCTTGAGCTCCACGCCGAGCGGGCCGTAGTCCCACGCCGATCGGGTGCCTCCGTAGATCTCACTGGAGGGGAAGACGAAGCCTCGGCGCTTGGCGAGGCTGACGACGGCGTCGATACGGTCGGCTGGCATGTTTCCTCCTACGCCGGCTGGCGGTCGGCGGGGGCGAGATGTGGATGGAACGGTCGGTTCGGGGACAACGGTACGACCACCGTCCCCCCGAGCCCAGCAGAATACCGGGGACGGGTCAGCTGACCTCGCAGACCTCCACGCCGCCGGTCTGCCCGTCCTGGCCGAGGCTGACCTGTTGCCGGTCCCGGTCGCCACCGTCGAGGGTCACGTCGACCGGCACGGTCAGGTAGGTGGTGTCCACCTCACCCACCCGGAACGCGGTCACCTGCGGCTCGGCGGCAGCGCGCCGCTCGAACTCCGGCCGGGACTCACGCCGCTGCGCGTCGTCGCAGAGCTGGTCGTACGCCCGCCCGTAGTTCCGCTCGACCAGCGCCTGGTAGTAGTCGCCGGTCACGGTACGGGCCTGTTCGCGGATGGCCTGGACTCCGCTGACGGCCAGGCCGACGACGGCGGTGCCACCCCCGCCGCAGCAGAGCACCACGGCGAGCGCGCCGACGCCGAGGCCGATCCAGAGCCGAGTCCGGCGGCCCTCGGTGGGCGGCGCGGCGAACGGCGGAGCCACCCCGGGACCGGGTGGCGGGGCGGGTGCGGTCATAGGAGCAGCGTAGTGTCCGGCGGCTCAGCGGTAAGGACCCGCAGCCCGATCACTGTCGGCGACGACCACGGCCCCGCCGGGGGCGGCGGTGGCCAGCGCCTCGTAGGCGGAGGGCTCGTCGACGGACTCGGCGAGCAGCGGCACGGCGCTGACCTTGACCTCGAAGGCGCCGAGCGCCCGCCGGTACGTGCCGACCGACTCCCATTCGGTGACCAGTGACCAGTGCCGGGGGTCGTCCAGCGCCCGGACCAGTTGGCCGCGCAGGTAGCCGGGCCGGGCGGCCAGCGCGGTGAGGGCGGCGTGCGCCCGTTCGGTGAAGCCGTCGGCGGCATCGACGTCGACCACGAACCGGTTGGTCACCAGCACCGGGGGTTCCTCCTCGTAGAGTCTGTGGGATGCAGCGTACGCAGCGCCCTCTGCTCGCCCGGTTGGCCGGGGCGAACCCGACGTCGGTGTTCCTGCTCACCCTGGTGGTGGTGCTGGTGGCGTTCTTCACGCCCGGGGTGATCGGCGGGCTGCTCACGCTCGCGCTCGCCGGGGTCCTGATCACCCTGTTGGCGACGACATGGGCGGTTCAGGCACCGCAAACCCGGCTGATCCGACTGGTGATGCTCACCCTGCTGGTGACGGTGGGCCTCGCGAAGCTCCTCTGACATGCAATCATGCGTTTTTGACAATCATTATCGTTGCCACGGACAGTTGACGACATGACCAACCGCGCCACGTACCGTGTCCTCGCCGCCGCAACCGCCCTCCTCGCCCTGAGCGCCGGGGCCGGCTGCTCCACCGGTGGTGCCGCCGGCGCCGATCCCCAGCGAGTCGACGTGGTGGCCGCGTTCTACCCCCTCCAGTTCCTGGCCGAGCGGATCGGTGGCGACGCGGTCCGGGTGACCAACCTGGCCAAGCCCGGCGCTGAGCCGCACGACCTGGAACTCAACCCGAGCCAGGTCGGCGAGGTCAGCGACGCGGAGCTGATCGTCTACCTCAAGGGGTTCCAGCCGGCGGTGGACGACGCCGTGGCCCAGAACGGCGGCGACCGGGCGTTCGACGTGACCAGCGTGCAGCCACTGTTGGACGCGTCCGCCGGCGGGCACGACCACGAGGGCGAGGAGGGGCACGCCGAGGAGAGCGGCGGCAAGGACCCGCACGTCTGGCTCGACCCGACCCGGCTGGCCGGCATCGGCGACCAGCTCGCCCAGCGGCTCGGCAAGGCCGACCCGGACCACGCCGCCGACTACACCTCCCGGGCGGCAGCCCTGCGCGCCGACCTGACGACCCTGGACGGTGAGTTCAAGCACGGTCTGGCGACCTGCCAGCGGCGGGAGATCGTGACCAGCCACGCCGCGTTCGGCTACCTCGCCGACCGCTACCAGCTCGACCAGGTCGGCATCACCGGGCTGAGCCCGGACGTCGAGCCCTCGCCGCAGCGCCTCGCGCACGTGATCGAGGAGGCCAAGGAGCACCACGCCACCACGATCTTCTTCGAGACCCTGGTCAGCCCGAAGGTGGCCGAGACCATCGCCGGTCAGGTCGGCGCGAAGACCGCCGTGCTCGACCCGATCGAAGGGCTCGCCGCCGGCAGCAACGGGGACTACCTTTCGGTGATGCGCACCAACCTGCGGACCCTGCAGACGGCCTTGAGCTGCTCGTGACCTCACCTGTCATCACCGTCGAGCACGGGGTGGTCGGCTACGACGGCCGTCCCGTGCTCCGGGACATCTCGCTCACCGTGACCGCCGGCGAGGTGGTCGCGATCCTCGGCGCCAACGGCTCGGGCAAGTCCACCCTGATCCGCGCCGTGCTCGGGCTGGTGCCGATCAGCGCCGGCTCGGTCACCCTCTTCGACCGGCCGTTGCGCCGGTTCCGGCAGTGGGCACGCATCGGGTACGTCCCGCAGCGCCTGGGCGCCGGCGGCGGCGTACCGGCCACCGTCCGCGAGGTGGTGGCCTCCGGCCGGCTGGCCCGTCGGGGGGTGCTGCGTCCGCCGGGTCGAGCCGACCGGTCCGCCGTCGACACCGCGCTACGCGCGGTCGGGCTCGCCGACCGGGCCGGTGACCCGGTTTCCACGCTCTCGGGCGGCCAGCAGCAGCGCACCCTGATCGCCCGCGCCCTGGCCGGCCAGCCGGAGCTGCTGGTTCTCGACGAGCCCACCGCCGGGGTGGACGCGGCCAGCCAGGAGGCGTTCGCCGGCGCACTGCGCGACTTCGTCGCCGACGGCGGAACGGTGCTGCTCGTCGCCCACGAGCTGGGCCCGCTGCGACCGGTGATCAGCCGGGCTGTCGTCGTACACGAGGGTCGCATCGCCCACGACGGCGCGGTGCCGGACCCGGCCGGCCATCACGCGGAGCCCGACCACGACCACGTGCACCCGCACTGCTACGACGAGCCCGCCGGGCTGTGGAGCAACTGACCCATGGAACTCTTCCAGTACCCCTACATGCAGCGCGCCCTGATCGGCGCGCTGGTGATCGGCCTGGCCGCGCCGGCGCTCGGCATCTACCTGGTGCAGCGCCGGCTGGCGCTGATCGGCGACGGTGTGGGGCACGTGGCGCTGACCGGCGTCGGGGCGGGGCTGCTGCTCAACCGCTCACCGGTGCTGGTCGCGGTGATCGCCGCCACCATCGGCGCGATCGCCATCGAGATCGTCCGGGCCCGGGGGCGTACCTCCGGTGACCTGGCCCTGGCCCTGCTCTTCTACGGCGGCATCGCGGGCGGCGTACTCCTGGTCGGCCTCTCCGACGCGACCAGCGCGAACCTCAACGCCTACCTGTTCGGGTCGCTGACCACCATCTCGCCCGCCGACCTGACCACCATCGCGGTGCTCGGCGCGGCGATCCTGGTCACGATGATCGCGTTGCGGCCGGCGCTCTTCGCGGTCAGTCACGACGAGGAGTACGCCCGGGTCTCCGGCCTGCCGGTCCGCACGCTGAACCTGCTGATCGCGGTCGCCACAGCGGTCACCGTGACCATCGCCATGCGGGCCGTCGGAGTGCTGCTGATCAGCGCGTTGATGGTGGTGCCGGTCGCCACCGCCCAGCAGGTCACCCGGGGCTTCCGCAGCACGATGGCCGCCGCGATGGCGCTCGGGCTCTTCGCCGCCGGCTCGGGTGTCTGGGTGGCGGCCACGGCGGACACCGCGCCGGGCGCCTCGGTGGTGCTGGTGGCGATCGCCTCGTTCCTGGTGGTGGCCGTGGCCGGCGCTGCCTGGCGGGTCGTGCGCCGCCGGACGACGCCGACCGCCGCGCCTACCCCGGAACCGCACGAGGTCGTGCTGAGCTGAGCCTGATCAGCGCGACGTCGGTGGTATTGGTTACCGTTGCAGGATGACCAGCGCCACGGGCTACGACGGGTTCGACGGGGCCAGCGAGTTGCTCCGCGCCCTGTCCGCGCCCATTCGGCTGGCCATCGTCAGTGAGCTGGCCGGCGGCGAGCGGTGCGTGCACGAGTTGGTGGAGAAGCTCGGGGCGGCGCAACCACTGGTCTCCCAGCACCTGCGGGTGTTGCGCGGGGCGGGCGTGGTGCGCGGCTCCCGCCGAGGCCGGGAGATCGCCTACAGCCTGGTCGACGAGCACGTCGCGCACATCGTGGCGGACGCGGTCAGCCACGCCGGGGAGGGATCATGAGCGAGAGCAGCGCCGCGGTGCGCAACACCCGGCAACGGTCGGCGGTGAGCGCGCTGCTGGGCGAGATGGAGGGCTTCCACAGCGCTCAGGACCTGCACGCGATGCTGCGGCAGCGCGGCGAGCGGGTCGGTCTGACCACCGTCTACCGCACCCTCCAGGGGCTCGCCGACGCCGGTGAGATCGACGTGATGCGTCCGCCGGGCGGCGAGCACCTCTACCGCCGGTGCAGCGAGGGGCACCACCACCACCTGGTCTGCCGGGTGTGCGGGCGTACGGTCGAGGTGGCCGGTCCGGCCGTGGAGAGCTGGGCCGATCGGGTCGCCGCGCAGCACGGCTACGCCGACGTCAGCCACACCCTGGAGATCTTCGGCACCTGCCCGACCTGCCCGCGCTGACCACCAGCGCCCCGGTCGATCGCGATCCGGGCTCACTTCACGGGTACACCGGGCGGGGCGTTCGTGGCACGCTGGCCGGCGTGAAGATCTATGCCGATCGGTTTCCGACCGCCGCCCGTCAGTTGCTCACCGACCTGCTCGTCGTCGCCTGGGTGTACGTGGTGATCCGCGGCGCGCTGTGGCTGCACGACCTGGTGCAGAAGCTCGCCGTGCCGGGGCAGAAGTTGGAGGGCGCCGGCAGTGGGCTCGCCGACAACCTGGGCGACGCCGGCAGCAAGGTCGGGCGGGTGCCACTGGTCGGCGACGAACTCACCGCACCGTTCCAGCGCGCCGCCGACGCCGCCCGATCGCTCGCCGACGCCGGACGCGACCAGCAGCAATTGGTCGACCAGCTCGCCCTGGCCCTCGCCATCGCGGTGCTGATCTTCCCGCTCGGCATCGTGCTGTTCGGTTGGCTGCCGCTGCGGGTCCGCTGGATGCGCCGGGCCGGATCAGCGGCGAAACTGGCCGCCGGGCCGGCTGGCCGGGACCTGCTCGCCCTACGCGCGCTGGCCACCCAACCACTGGGCAAGCTGACCCGGATCGGTCCGGACGTCGCCGAGGCGTGGCGGCGCGGCGACGACGCGACAGTAGACGCCCTGGCGGCCTTGGAGCTGCGCCAACTCGGCCTACGCGGCCGGGGCCGCTGAGCCCCGTCGATCAAGGAGTTGTGGTGCCCAGTTTGGGTGTTTATATGATCCTTTGTGACCCACCATAACTCCATGATCGACCAGGCAGGGGTGGGTTGACGGACAGTCGCTCGGCCGGGCGCAGGTTCAGCCCGACGAGGGTGTCGTTAAGGTCGTCGGGTGTTCTACTTCCTCGTCGTCATCGCCGTCCTGCTGCTCGGCTACGCCGCCGTTCTGGTCTCCTTCGTCCGCCGGGGCAAGAAGATCCCACCCGCCGCGTACCTGGCCCTGGCCGGGCTCAACGGTCTGATCCTGGCGGGGGTGCTGGCCTGGGCGGTCTCCCGCTGACCGAGCTGGTCAGGGCTTTGGGGGGATGCGGCGGCGGACGTCCTCGGCGGTGGACGGGCCGGGCGACCAGCGGGCCACCCAGGGCAGCTCGTCGGACGGGGTGAGCACGCCCTCCTCCAAGCCCGCATAGCGGCCGGCGAGGATGCGCTTCGCGGCGGCGGTGTCGACCGAGTCGGTGTTGTCCCAGAGTGCGGCGAACAGGGCGTCCACCCGCACCCGCGCCTGCCGGCAGAACAGGTCGGCCAGCTCGACGTTCTCCGGGCGGCTGTCCCGTTCGGCGGAGGCCCGGACGCAGACCGCGGACATCGCGAACAACTCGGCGCCGATGTCGACCACCCGGCCGAGGAACGCCTGCTTGCGCTCCATCTTTCCCTGCCAGCGGGACATCGCGTAGAACGTCGACCGGGCCAGCTTGCGGGACGAGCGCTCCACCTGGCGCAGGTGCGCGGCGAGCGGGCCGAACTCGGCGTACGCCGAAGGGCTCTGCCCCCGACCGACGGCGAGGGTGGGCAGCCACTTCGCGTAGAAGGCGCCCGCTCGCGCGCCGGCTCGGGCCTTGCGGCCCAGCCCCGCGTCCGGGTCGATGATGTCGCCGGCCACCGACAGGTGGGCGTCGACCGCCTCCCGCGCGATCAGGAGGTGCATGATCTCGGTGGAACCCTCGAAGATCCGGTTGATCCGCAGGTCACGCAGCATCTGCTCGACGGCGGCCGGGCGTTCGCCTCGGGCGGCCAGTGAGTCGGCCGTCTCGTAGCCGCGCCCACCCCGGATCTGGATCAGCTCGTCGGCGATCTTCCAGGCCATCTCGCTGGCGTACAGCTTCACCAGTGCCGCTTCGATCCGGATGTCGTTGCGGTCGTCGTCGGCGAGCAGGCAGCAGAGGTCGAGCATGGTCTCCATGCCGTACGTGGTGGCGGCGATGAAGGAGAGCTTCTGCGCGACCGCCTCGTGCTCGCCCACCGGCCGTCCCCACTGGACGCGGTCGGCGGCCCACCCTCGGGCCACGTTCAACGCCCACTTGCCGGCGCCCACGCACATGGCCGGCAGCGAGAGCCGGCCGGTGTTCAGAGTGGTCAGGGCGATCTTCAGCCCCTTGCCCTCGCCGCCGATGACGTTCTCGGCGGGGACGATCACGTCGTGGAACCGGGTGAGGCTGTTCTCCAGGCCGCGTAGGCCGATGAACTCGTTGCGCCGCTCGACAGTGATGCCGGGGCTGTCACCGTCCACCACGAACGCGGTGATGCCGCCCCGACGGCCCTCCGTTGCCGGCACCCGGGCCATCACCACCAGCAGGGTGGCCACGATGCCGTTGGTGGCCCAGAGCTTCACCCCGTTGAGTCGGTAACCCGTACCGTCCTCGGTCGGCTCGGCGATGGTGGCCAGCCGGGCCGGGTCGGAGCCGACGTCCGGCTCGGTGAGCAGGAACGCGGACACCTCACCGGCGGCGAGCCGGGGCAGGAAGCGCTGCTTCTGCTCGGTGGTGCCGAACATCTTCAGTGGCTGCGGCACCCCGATCGACTGGTGCGCCGAGAGCAGCGCGCCGATGGCCGGGCTGACCGAGCCGGCCAGCATGAGCGCCCGGCAGTAGTGCAGGTTGCTCAGCTCGAGCCCGCCGTACTTCCGGTCGATCTTCATGCCGAACGCGCCGAGGTCGGCCAGGCCGTGGAACACCGAGTCGGGTATCGACGCGTCCCGTTCGATGGCCTCACCATCCACCTCGGAGGCCAGGAAGGCGCGGAACCGACCAAGGAACTCCTCCGCGCGAGCCACGTCGTCCGGATCGGATCGGGGCCACGGGTCGATCAGGTCGAGCCGGAACCGGCCGAGGAACAGCTCCTTGCCGAAGCTGGGCCGGTCCCAGGTGGACTCGCGGGCGGCCTCGGCGACCTGCCGGGCCTCCTTCTCGGTGACCTGCCCGGCTTCCGCGGGCAGCGGCGCGGCGGCGCCGGCCGTGGTTTCGGAGTCGGGGCCGTCCGGTGCCGGTCGGCCATCCTGCGTCGTGGTCACGGCTGCCCCCTCGAAGCTCGGTGCGGCTGCGTCGACGTGCGCGACTATTGCCACGCTACCCCCGGTTGTTACCCAGGGGTAGCGCTGCGTGAAGATCGGCGCGGTCAGCGACCGCTGATCATGTCCGGGTCGTCGTCATCGTCGTCGATGTCGTCCTCACCCCAGTTGCGTCGGGCGAACGGCAGGGCCACCCAGAACGTGAGGAACCAGATTCCGGCCAGGCCGCTGAGCACGAAGGCGATCGGCCGGTCCAGCACGAAGTCGGTGATCAGCAGCACCGCGCTGACCATCGCGATCAGCATGAAGGCGAGGCCGCCGGTGGCCATCCGGTGCGCGAAGCGGACCAGCTCCGGTTTGCGCCCCTGCCGGAACAGCGCCCGGTGGAACGCCACCGGCGAGATGATCAGCGCGGTGGCGGCGGCCGCCGCGAGCAACGCCACGATGTAGACGTCGCGCTGGAACTCCGTGGTCTCGGTGAACCCGTTACTGAACGGCAGGGTGAGCAGGAAGGCGAAGAGGATCTGCACGCCGGTCTGGGCGACCCGCAACTCCTGGAGCAGGTCGGCGAAGTTGCGCTGCCAGCGCTGCTTCTCGGTCTCCTTGGACACGCGCTACCTCCGGTGAGACGTTACTGCCGGCGGTCCCGGCCGCCGGCAGCAACGCCAATGCCCCACCCGGCCGAGCGCGAAACAGGTTCACGACATCTGCCGTTCATCTCGGCGACGCAAGTCGGCCACCGGAACCGTGTCAGGACCCGCGTCGGATCCGGCCCGCGTACCGCGCTTCCAACTCGTTGTTGTGCGCGTCGCCGTCCGGGATGTTCGCCGACAGGTAGACCGGGGGCCGCTCCCCCGCCGCCAGCAACCGCGCCACCACCTCCACGGTCACCTGCTGCGCCAGCAGCGCCGCGGTGATCGAGGAGACCGCGCCGACCGCGCCGCCACCGGGCAGGGGCAGCGTCGCGTCGCCGTACGGCGCGCCGTTGTCGAGCACCACGTCGGCGAGGTCGCTCAGCTTGCGCCCGGACGGGTGCCGGGAGGTCATCCGGCCGGAGTGCCGCGCCGAGGTGATCGCCACCAACCCGTGCCCGCGCTCCTTCACCAGCGTGGCGAACTCCACCATCGCGCCGTTGACCCCGGAGTTCGAGGCGAGCACGAAGACGTCGGTGGGACGCACCGGGGCCAGCTCGTAGAGGCGGTGCGCGACGGACGGGTCCCGTTCCAGCAGCGGGCCCAGCCGGTCGGCCGGTTCGCCGCCGAGCAGCACCAGATCGCGTAGCGCGATCCGGTTGGTCGGCACCAGACCGCCCGCCCGGCCGGCGATCTCCATGGCGAGGGCCTCCGAGTGCCCGGTGCCGAACGCGTGCACCACGCCATCGGCTCGGACGGCCTCGGCGATCAGATCGGCGGCCCGCCCCACCGCCTCCCGCTGACTGGCGGCCACCTGGCCGATCGTCTCGGTCACCACGGCCAGGTAGTCCTCGGCACTCACCGTCATACGTCCTCCGTCGTTCGATTACGGGCCAGCCAGCGAACCGCGAAGTCGACCGCCGCCCGCTGGCGCATCAACCTGCCGGTCCCGGTGCCGACCGGTGCGGTGCGTACCGCCCCGGTGGCCTCCAGGTCCCCGCCCAACGCGGCGAAGTCGTCCGCGTCGAGTCGTACGTCCTGCCACCACACCCATTCCCGACCACCGTCGGCGGTACGCACGGCGGCACCGATCCGCTCCCGGGGCGAGCCGGGGCAGCGGTACTCGGCCAGGTGCAGCGAGGTGCTCACCGAGTGGTCCACGCCGAGCAGCAACACGTCGGCGTCGAGGTCGTAGAGGCGGGCCAGCGGGGAGCCCTCGCCGAGCATGTCCGCCAGGGTGTGCCCGGCCACCACCTGCTCGGCGGCCGGGCCGAGCGCGGCGAACGACACGTGCGGATGGGAGCTGCGCAGCGCACCGGGCCAGCCGCGGACCGTCTCGGCGAGCGCACCCATGAACCGGCTCGGGGTGACCGCCGGGTCGAAGCCCGGCATCTCCGAGCGGATCAGCGGCCACCAGCCCGCCGGCACCGGCGGGTTGCGCCACTGCGCGGGGTCGCTGTTGTCGGGTGTGTGGGTGGGCACGACGATCGTGCCGTCCGGGCCGAGCACGTCGCGCAGGGCGAGCACCACCGCGTGCGGACCGCCGCTGATGAAGCCCAGCGGACGCAGCGAGGCGTGCACCAGCAGCGTCGCGCCCGGGCGTACGCCCAGCACGCGCAGCTGCGCGGCGATCGAGCGACGGCTGCCCGGCCCGCCGGCGTCCGTCGTCACGATGACTTTCCTTCATTGACCCGCACGGCTCAGGCCGTTCCGCCGGCTCGGGCCAGGATCGCCTCGGCGAGCGGGGCCGGCGCCGCGTCCGGGATCCAGTGACTCACCCCGGGCAGCTGCACGAACCGGTAGTCCCCGGTGACGTTCTGCGCGCACGCCTCGGCGGCGGTCCGGCCGATGGCGACGTCCCGGTCACTCCAGACGTACGTGGTGGGCACCGCGACCGGGCCGACGCCGGCCAGGTCGGCGCGGGACATCGCCCGGTACCAGTTCAGCGCGGCCGTGAGCGCCCCCGGCTCACGCATCGGGTCGGCGTACCGGTTCACCCGAGACGTGTCGCCCACCCCGCCGAGGAGCTTGCGCAGCGCGGTGGCGTGCCACGCCAGCAGCACCTTCTCCGCCTTGTCGGGCTTGCGGAACAGCGCGATGTACGACGACCGGGCCTTCTGTTGGGCGTCGGTGCTCAGGGCGTGCGCCATGGCCGCCGGGTGCGGTACGGACACCGCGGTCAGCGTGTGGACCCGCTCGGGGTGCCGGGCGGCAACCCCCCAGGCCACGATCGCGCCCCAGTCGTGGCCGACCAGGTGCACGGCGTCGAGCGCGAGCGCGTCGAGCACCGCCACCACGTCGGTGACGAGTTCGGGGATGCGGTAGTCGGCCACCGCGGTGGGCCGGGCACCGGGTGAGTAACCGCGCTGGTCCAGCGCGTACGTGCGCAGCCCACCCGCGTGCAGCGCCGGCACCACGTCGTCCCACTCGCCGCTGTGCTGAGGGAAACCGTGCAGCAGCAGGACGGGTACGCCGTCCGTCGGACCGCCGACGGTCACCTCGAACGTGAAGCCTCGCGCGTCAACCCGCATGATCGGAAGCGTACCCAGACGGCGGTGCGCCGGTCGCTCCCGCAGGTCAGGCGGATGCCCTGCTGGGCCCGCGACCCTGGTCGGTGTTAGCGTCAGCGAGACAACTTCATATCCGACAGGGGAGCGCACAGCGCTGAGAGTGCGGGCACGCCCGCAGACCCTCGAACCTGATCTGGGTAATGCCAGCGCAGGGAGTTCGGTCGACCTCCAGCCGCGCCGCAGTCCGGTGCCACCGGACGCGGCGTGCGTCTTCTCCTGGTTCGCACTCACGAACTGGGAGCAACACATGAGATCCACCACCGACACACACCGTTGGCGCACCATCGACATCGTGGTCGCCTCGGTGATCGCGGTCGCCTTCGGCGTCATCTTCTGGGCCTGGGGCCTGGTCTGGAGCGCCACCGAGGGCGCGTTCGCCTTCTTCCCGCCGGCGCAGACGCTGCTCTACGGCGTCTGGCTGATGCCGGCGGTGATCGGTGGGCTGGTCATCCGCAAGCCCGGCGCCGCGCTCTACTGCGAAACCGTGGCCGCGGTCCTGTCCGCGCTGCTGGGCAGCCAGTGGGCCGGCACGGTGATCCCGCAGGGCATCGTGCAGGGCATCGGCGCCGAGCTGGCCTTCGCCGCCTTCCGGTACCGGTCGTTCCGGCTGCCGACCGCGGTGTTCGCGGGCGCGCTGACCGGCCTCAGCGCCGCACTGTTCGACTTCTTCGTCTGGAACGTCGACTACGCACTGACCGACTACCGCATCCCGTACGCGCTGCTCACCATCGTCAGTGCCACCGTGATCGCCGGCCTAGGCGGCTGGCTGCTAACCCAGGCCCTGGCCAACACCGGCGTCCTGGACCGCTTCCCAGCAGGCCGAAACCGAGCCCTGATCTGACCCAACCAACTCGCGTCGATCATGAGGTTGACGGGCGGATGGATCTTCATAACCACCGTCAATCTCATGATCGACCGTGCAGGGTGGAGGCGGGGCGCGCGGCCCGGAGGGGGTGGGTTTGGTGGGCGGGGTACTGCTGCGGGGGTTCGGGTGGCGGCACGCGGGGCGGCGCGCCTGGGCTGTTCGGGGTGTTGACCTGCGGGTGGAGGCTGGGGAGCGAGTCTTGCTGCTCGGGCCGTCGGGGGCCGGTAAGAGCACCCTGCTCAGCGCGTTGGCCGGGCTGCTTCCCGAGGACTCCGGCGAGCAGGAGGGCACCGTCGAGATCGACGGGCTCGACCCGCGCAAGGGGCGGGAACGGGTCGGCATCGTCTTCCAGGACCCGGAGACCCAGCTGGTGATGACGCGCTGCGGCGACGACGTCGCGTTCGGGCTGGAGAACCGGGGTGTGCCGGCCGACGAGATCTGGCCCCGGGTGGACGAGGCGCTGCACCGGGTCGGCTTCCCGTACTCCCGGGACCGTCACACCGCGGCGCTCTCCGGCGGCGAGCAGCAACGCCTCGCCCTGGCCGGCGCGCTGGCCCTGCGCCCCGCCCTGCTGCTGCTCGACGAGCCGACCGCCAACCTCGACCCGGCCGGGGCCGAGCTGGTCCGGCACGCGGTGGCCGGCGCGCTGGACGCCGACACCACGCTGATCCTGGTCGAACACCGGGTCGCCGAGGCACTGCCGCTGGTCGACCGGGTGGTCGTCCTGGAACCGGGTGGCGGCGTCCGCGCGGACGGCACGCCCGAGGCGGTCTTCGCCGCCCACGGCGCCGCCCTGGCCGCCGAGGGGGTCTGGGTGCCCGGTCACCCCATCGCGCCCCGGGCGGCCACCGCCGGCCCCGGGGAGCTGTTGCTCACCGCCGACCGGCTCGGCCTGCCGCCCCGGCTGGGCCACACCGATCTGGCGGTACGCGCCGGTGAAGCACTCGCCGTACGCGGACCGAACGGTGCCGGCAAGTCCACCCTGGCGTTGCTGCTCGGCGGCCTGCTCCGGCCGGGCAGCGGGCGGGTCACCGCGTCCGCCGAGTTGGCCGGCGCGGACCACCGCACTCCCCCGCACCGGTGGCGGGCGCCCGCGCTGGCCCGACGGATCGGGTCGGTCTTTCAGGATCCGGAGCACCAGTTCGTCACCAGCACGGTCTTCGACGAGCTGGCGCTCGGCCCGCGCCGCACCGGTCAACCCGAGGCGGCCGTCAAGGACACCGTGGCCGGGCTGCTGGACCGGCTGCGGCTGGACCGGCTCGCCGCCGCCAACCCGTACACCCTCTCGGGTGGCGAGGCGCGGCGACTGAGCGTGGCGACCGCCCTGGCCACCGCGCCACGCCTGCTGATCTGCGACGAACCCACCTTCGGCCAGGACCGGCGGACCTGGCGGGAGCTGGTCGACCTCTTCGCCGACCTACGCGACGCCGGGCACGGCGTGGTCACTGTCACCCACGACGCGGACTTCGTCGCCGCGCTCGCCGATCGCACCGTCACCCTGCACCGCGCCCCGGACGACCAGCGATGATCAGCATCGAGCCGGTCGCCGCGCCGGACGCGCCGTTGGCCCGCCGCAACCCGGTGGCGAAGGTCGCCGCCGCACTGGTCTTCTCGTTCACCCTGCTGGCGACCCTCGACCCGGTGGCCCCGGCGATCGCCATCGCCCTCGAACTGGCCGTCCTGCCGCTGTTCGGCATCCGCTACCGGGTGCTGGCCCGACGGGCCTGGCCACTGCTGCTCAGTGCCGCCGGCATCCTGGTCACCCTGGTGCTGTTCGCGGCCGACCGGTCCGGCCGGGTCCTGCTGGACGCGGGACCGGTGCTGGTGAGCACCGGCGTCCTGCTCACCGCGCTCGGCCTGGTGCTGCGGGTGTTCGCGGTGGCCCTGCCCGGTGTGATCGTCTTCGCGACCACCGACCCCACCGACCTGGCCGACGCGTTGATCCAGAACGCGAAGGCGCCGGCCCGGTTCGCCATCGGGGCGCTGGCCGCGTTCCGGCTGGTGCCGCTGCTCGGTCAGGAGTGGCAGATGATCAGCATGGCTCGACGCGCCCGGGGCGTCGACGCGGGACGCAACCCGGTGGCGAAGCTGCGGCTCTTCACCTCCACCGCGTTCGCGCTGCTGGTGGGGGCGATCCGTCGAGGCACCCGGCTGGCGGTGGCGATGGACGCGCGAGGCTTCGACGCCGGCACACCCCGTACCGTCGCCCGCCGGCAGCACTTCACCCGCGCCGACGTCCTCCTCATCGCCGGGTCCGCCGTCCTCGCCGCAGCCACCCTCACCACGAGCATCCTCCTAGGCGCCTTCCGCCCCTTGATCAGCTGACCCCAGCCCGCCGCGCCCCGCGCCACAGCGCGCCCGCCCGCCGCCCGCCGCACAACATCAGGGATGTAGTGGCCTCGCTGGCGACGGAGGCCACTACATCCCCGATGTTGCTGTCACCACCCAGCGCCCACCCGCCCTCGCCCCCGTCGATCTTGCGGTTTCTGTCGTTGATTCATCCCGATATGCCGGTGATGCGAGGACAGAAAGTGCAAGATCGCGCTGGGCCGCGCTGGGTGGGGCGGCTCGGTCAGCTTCGGCGGAAGGCGTAGCGGCGGGTCTGGCCGGCCTGCTGGCTGCGGCCGCTGCCGGAGCGGTTGGCGCCGCCCTGCGGTGGCCCGGCCGTCGGCGCCTTCGGTCGGCCGGTCGGCTTCGGCAGATCGCCCATCGACGGCGCGTCGACAACCGCCGGCACATCGACGGCTGCCGGCACCGCCACCTCGTCCGGCAGCGCCACCTCGTCCGGGGCGGTCACAGGCAGCGCCGGCTCCACCAGTGCCGCCGGCAGCGCCGGCTCGGCCCGCGCCGCCGGTTCGACGAGCACCGCCGGCAGGGCCGGTTCGACCGCGAGGTCGAGTGCCGGGAGGGTGGTTGGGAGCGGGCCGTGGCCGGCCGCCGGGTCGACGCCGAGCGGCGTCGCTCTGGGGGTACGTGACTTCTTCGGGTTACGCCTGGCAGGCATCCGGGCCTCCTTCAATGCCGACCGGCACGGCCGGTCCCGCGCTGCGGCGGTCGGTCGGATCGGCTGGTGACCGCCGTTGCACGACGATCGAGTGGGAAGGGACTGCTCACCGGGGCCAGGCAGGGCCATCGCCGCCGAACGGCGGGGAGGGGATGCGGGACGCCCGGGAGCGCACGGACCGCGACGCGGGACGGCGGGCCGGCTCGGAAGTGGGGCGTCAGTTACGCATGTTCGTACCGTAGCCACCGCCCGACCGACGCGCATCCGTTTTTACTGGCACGATCGGCACATGCTGATCGCGTTCTCGATCACCCCGCTCGGCGGTGACGACTCCGTGGGTGACCTGGTCGCCGAGGCGGTGCGGGTAGTCCGTGCGTCCGGCCTGCCCAACCGGACCGATGCCATGTTCACCACCATCGAGGGCGAGTGGGACGAGGTGATGGCGGTGGTGAAGCGGGCGGTCGACGTGGTCGCCGCGCAGGCGCCCCGGGTGAGTGTGGTGCTCAAGGCCGACGTCCGGCCCGGGGTCACCGACGCGCTGACCGGGAAGATCGCCCGAATCGAAGCCCGTCTCGCCGAAGGCTGACGTGCGCGGCGGGGAATGACGACACGTTTCCCTGCGCGGGGCTCACCGACCACTGTCGAGAGCCCGAGCCGCCAGCGGCAACGTCCACATCACGTGCAGTAACGGGACGTCGATCACTGGTCCGTATCGGCTCACATCACGGTAAGTTTCCAAACGCTGATAGTGGTGTGACGAGAGGTGGCGGCACGGATGGCTGATCAGGCGAGGGCACAAATCGGTGTGACCGGGTTGGCGGTGATGGGTCGCAACGTGGCCCGCAACCTGGCCCGCAACGGCTTCACGGTGGCAGTGCACAACCGCTCGCCGGAGCGCACCCGCAGCCTGGTCGCCGAGCACGGCGACGAGGGCACGTTCGTGCCGGGCGAGACGATGGCCGATTTCGTGGCGTCACTGGAACGCCCCCGCGCGGTCATCGTCATGGTGAAGGCCGGTGCGCCCACCGACGCGGTGATCGACGAGTTGGTGCCGCTGCTCGACGAGGGCGACATCATCGTCGACTGTGGCAACGCCCACTTCGCCGACACGCGTCGCCGCGAGGAGGCGCTGCGGGCGCAGGGGCTGCACTTCAGCGGCACCGGTGTCTCCGGCGGCGAGGAGGGCGCGCTGCGCGGGCCGAGCATCATGCCGGGCGGCTCCGCCGAGTCGTACGCCAAGCTCGGGCCGATGTTCGAGAAGATCGCCGCCCAGGTGGACGGCATGCCGTGCTGCACGCACGTCGGGCCGGACGGCGCCGGGCACTTCGTCAAGATGGTGCACAACGGCATCGAGTACGCCGACATGCAGCTCATCGCCGAGGCGTACGACCTGCTCCGGGCCGGCCTGGACGCGACGCCGGCCGAGATCGCGGAGATCTTCCGGGAGTGGAACAACGGCGAGCTGGAGTCGTTCCTCATCGAGATCACCGCCGACGTGCTCGCGCACACCGACGCGGCGACCGGCCGGTCGTTCGTTGACATCGTGCAGGACCGGGCCGAGCAGAAGGGCACCGGTCGGTGGACCGTGCAGAGCGCCCTGGACCTGGGCATCCCGATCACCGGAATCGCCGAGGCGACCTTCGCCCGCTCGCTCTCCGGGCACGTCGACCAGCGCGAGGCGGCCCGTCGGGCGTTCCCCGACGCGGGTGAGAAGTGGCAGGTCACCGACCGGGAGACCTTCGTCGAGGACGTCCGCCGGGCGCTGCTCGCTTCCAAGATCGTCGCGTACGCGCAGGGCTTCGACCACATCCGCGCGGGCAGCCAGGAATACAACTGGGACATCGACCTGGGCGGCACCGCGACGATCTGGCGGGGCGGCTGCATCATCCGGGCCCGCTTCCTGAACCGGATCCGCGAGGCGTACGACGAGCAGCCCGACCTGCCGACGCTGCTGGTGGCGCCGTACTTCGCCGAGGCGGTCAGCGCTGGCGTGCCGAGCTGGCGGCGGGTGGTGGCCGACGCGGCCCGAGCCGGTGTGCCGACGCCCGCGTTCTCGTCGTCGCTGGCGTACTTCGACGCGTTGCGCGCGGAGCGGCTGCCCGCCGCGCTGATCCAGGGTCTGCGGGACAACTTCGGCGCGCACACCTACCAGCGGGTGGACCGCGAGGGCTCGTTCCACACCACCTGGGCCGCCGACCGCACCGAGTCTCCGGCGTAGCCGGGGCGGCGCCGGGCGCGCCGCCATGATCGCGCTCGACCCTTGATGTAGTGGTCTCCCCCGGTGGGGAGGCCACTACATCCATGTTCGGGCGAGATCTTGGCGGCACAGGGGCGCGTCCCGCACGGGGTGACGGTCAGGCGACCGTGGCGTGCATCTCCCAGACGAGGATCTCGGCCGGTTCGTCGGCGGTGACCCGCCGGCCACCGGTCATGGTGAGCCGGGCGGCGTCGCCGCTGCCGAGCGGACCGCTGCCCTCCAGGGTCACCGTGCCGTTGGGCACGTAGAGGTGCACGTAGGGCGCGTCGGGGATGGTGACCTCGTCGCCGGGGGCGAGACGGGCGGCGTGCAGGGTCGCGTACCGGTTGCGGATCCGGATCGCGGACGCGCCGTCGTAGCGGTCCATCCCGGAGGCGATCGGCACCAGACCCCCGCGCAGCAGCTCGTCCTCGATCTCCAACTGCTCGTAGCCGGGGTCGACACCCTGCTCGTCGGGGAGCACCCACATCTGCACGAAGTGCACCGGGTCGGTATGCGGCTCCTGGTTGTTGAGCCGCCAGGCGTCGTTCTTCTCCGAGTGCAGGATGCCGGTGCCGGCGCTCATCCGCTGGGCCAGACCCGGGTAGATCACCCCGGAGTGCCCGGTGGAGTCCTGGTGCACCAGGGAACCGCGCAGCACCCAGGTCACGATCTCCATGTCCTGGTGCGGGTGGGTCTCGAAGCCGGCCCCGGGTCGCACCACGTCGTCGTTGTTGACCAGCAGCAGGCCGTGGTGGGTGTTGGCGGGGTCGTAGTGCCGGGAGAACGAGAAGGAGTGCTTGGAGTCCAGCCAGGAGATCCGGGTGGCGAAGCGATCATCGGCACGACGGATGTCGACAGCGGGCGCGGGCGCGGTCACCAGGCACGCGGCCCGGCGTCGGGGGTCGACGGCGCCCAGGTCAGGGCCGGCTCGCCGGTGGCCAGTTCGGCGATCTCACCGGTGCGCAGCTGCGGTGTGTGGCCGAACTCGGCGCAGTGCTGCTCGGCGATCTCGGCACAGATCTCGGCCACCTGCTCGCAGATCGGGTCGCCCAGGTCGGCGGCGTTCAACGCCATGATCATTTTAAATCGGAGATCGCGCATGTGCCCCCCAACCGCCGTCGTCCCACCACCTCCGGACCCTACCCGCCGCCCTTGCGCAGGACCCCGAAACGAGCGCACCACCCCACCTCGGCACCGATGGGGGACGCGACAGCGCCGCCCGCACGGGGTGCGGGCGGCGCCGGGACAGCTGCGGGTCGATCGGTCAGAAGAAGCGGCGGCGCTTGGCCTTCTGCGGACGCATCAGGTCCGCGCCCTTGGTCAGCAACCGCGTCGCCCCGGAGGGACCACGCCGGGCCTCCAGGGTGTGGCTGAGCCGGCGTGCACCGGCGGCGGCCAACGGCACCGCGACCGCCATCACCGCCCACTGGGCAATGCGCTTCTGGATCATGTGGGTTCACCTCCGTCAGTGGCTTCTGACGTCTCTGATACCCAGAGTGACGTGCGGGTAAGCGTGTCGGCTCAGATAACCGGGGCGACCGGGTTGGGCAGCGCGCCGCCGAAGCGTCGGTCCCGCTGGGCGTACAACTCGCACGCGTACCAGAGGTGGCGGCGGTCGAAGTCGGGCCAGAGCGTGTCCAGGAAGACCAACTCGGCGTACGCGGTCTGCCAGAGCATGAAGTTGGAGATCCGCTCTTCCCCGGAGGGGCGCAGGAACAGGTCCACCTCCGGGATCTCCGGGTGGTAGAGGTACTTCGCCACGGTCTTCTCGGTGACCTTCGCCGGGTCCAGCCGGCCGGCCGCCACGTCCCGAGCGATCGCGGCGGCGGCGTCACCGATCTCGGCCTGCCCCCCGTAGTTGACGCAGAACTGCAGGGTCAGCGTCGAGTTGTCGCGGGACATCTCCTCGGCGGTCTGCAACTCGGAGATGACGCTCTTCCACAGCCGACCGGGCCGCCCCGACCACACCACCCGTACGCCGAGGTCGACCAGCTGGTCACGGCGGCGACGGATCACGTCCCGGTTGAACCCCATCAGGAACCGGACCTCGTCGGGCGAGCGCCGCCAGTTCTCGGTGGAGAACGCGTACGCCGACAGGTACGGGATGCCCATCTCGATGGCGCCCTCGATGGTGTCGAAGAGGCTGTGCTCCCCCGCCTCGTGCCCCTTGGTGCGGGGCAGCCCGCGATCTTTGGCCCAGCGGCCGTTGCCGTCCATCACCACCGCCACGTGCTTCGGCACCGCCTCGGTGGGCAGCGCCGGGGGGCGGGCCCCGGACGGGTGTGGCACCGGCGGCGTCGGCTCGCGCCGGCCGGCCTTCTTCGATCGGATCACTCGGTCACTCCCTGTTCGCGCCGTCCGCCCCGGCCTCGACGTCGCCGCGTGGCCGGAGCACCACGGCCCCGGTGCCCTCCGGCGGCGGGGCCGTGCCGGCCGCCGAGGAACCCCGGTCGACCAGCGGCAGCGAGCGTAGCGCGCGCTCCAGGTGCCACTGCAGGTGAGCCGCGACCAGCCCACTGCACTCCCGACGTACGGCGGCGTCGGTGGCGTCGGCGATCACCCAGTCGCCGGTGGTCAGCGCGGACATCAGATCGATGGTGGCCGGTGCGGGATGAGCCGCACCGGGTGGCCGACAATCCGGACAGACCGCGCCACCGGCCGGCACCGAGAACGCCCGGTGCCGCCCGGGCGTGCCGCAGACCGCGCAGGCGACCAGCGCCGGCGCCCAGCCGGCCAGGGACATCCCGCGCAGCAGGTACGCGTCGAGCACCAGGGTAATGGCGTGCTCGCCGCGAGACAGCGCCTTCAGCGCGCCGACGGTGAGCTGGAACAGCCGCAGCGACGGCTCCCGTTCCACCGGGGTCAGCCGCTCGGCGGTCTCGGCGATCGCGCTGGCCGCCGTGTAGCGCGGATAGTCGCCCAGGAACCGTTTGCCGTACAGCTCGATGCCCTCGACCTGGCTCACTGTGTGCAGGGAGCTGCCGTGGTTGCCCTTCGGGTCACCGGCGAGTTGGAGGTCGACGTGGCCGAACGGCTCCAGCCGGGCACCGAACTTGCTGGTGGTGCGGCGGATCCCTCGCGCCACCGCGCGCAGCCGGCCGTGCCGGCGGGTGAGCAGGGTGATGATCCGGTCGGACTCGCCGAGCTTCTGCACACGCAGCACCACCGCGTCGTCGCGGTAGAGCTGTCGGCGATACCCGGCCATCGGGCCATTCTCCCTCGGGGTGTGAAATCAGGGTTGGTTCGGGGTGCAAGCGCGGATGAACCCCGATGCGGCCGACTCGTGCTCGGTCGTAGCGTGCTGGTCATGGCACTACAGCTGACCACCACCCCCCGCCGCCGTCGCGTCGCCGCTCCCGTCGCGCTAGGGCTCGCCACCACCCTCATCGTGCTCGCGGGGTGCGACAACCTGTCGTTCCGTCGACTCGACTACGACAACACCGAGGCGGCCCGGATCACCACGGTCCGGCTCTCCGGGGGCTCGGGCGACGTGGTGATCCGCGGCACCGGCCCGGCGTCCGAGGTGCGGATCAAGCGGGTGGTGCGCTACCAGGGCGGCGAACCGGACAACGCCCGCTACGAGATCAAGGGCAGCGAGCTGGTGCTGAACACCGACTGCGGCTCGCGGTGCAGCATCTCCTACGAGGTGACGGTGCCGGAGGGCGTGGCGGTGCAGGGCGAGACCAGCTCCGGCAACGTCGAGCTGAGCCGGGTCGGCACCGTGGAGCTCCAGGTGAGCTCGGGCGACGTGCGAGTCTCCGGCGCGTCCGGCGCGGTCGGGGTCGAGGCCCGCTCCGGCAACATCGAGGTGAACGAGGCCGCCGCGGCGGTACGGCTGCGCGCCTCGTCGGGAGACATCAGCGCACGCCGGCTGGGCGGCACGGTCGACGCCGAGGCCAGCTCCGGCAATGTCAACGTGGAGCTGGACAAGCCCGCCTCGGCCCGGGTCCACGCCTCCAGCGGTGATGTCACGCTGCTGGTGCCGCAGGGCAGCTACCGGGTCCGGTCCAACGCCGACTCCGGCGACAAGACCGTCACCGTCGCCGACAACCCGGCGGCGTCCCTGGTGCTCGACGGTTCGGCCGACAGCGGCAACCTCACGATCAGCGAGCGTTGATCTCGACGCTGGCCGCCTCCCCGGCCGTCCGCTGCGCCGGCACCACCGCTCGTCCGACGGTCGCCCCGGCACCGTCCGCCGCTTCGGCACCCGGTCGGAGCGCCGGGTCGGCGGACTGCGCCGGGCCGCCGGGAATCAGCTCCGGGCGGCGGCGGGCGGCGACGTCCTCGACCCAGCCGACGGCCAGGGTGACCAGCCCGACCAGGGCGAAGACCAGCAGCACCCGGATGGCCAGCCCCACCGGGTCCTGGTGAGACCAGCCCACCACGTCGACCAGCGGAGTGAGGGCCACCACGAACGGCATGTGCCAGAGGTAGACGGTGAGCGCCCGCCGGTTGAGCAGGGTCACCGCCCGTTCGGCCAGTCGGCTCCGGCTCAGCCAGGCCACCCCGGCCGGCGCCCGGCCCAGCACGATCAGGATGAACGCGGCCGACCAGAGGGCGTTGCCCAGGGGGTTGTCGTTCAGGTCGTACCCGCGCGGCCCGGGATGCCCGACGATCCAGGCGCCGCCGCCCACGGCGAGGGCGAGCGCCAACGGGTACAGCAACCGGCCGGAGAGTCGGCGCAGCATCCCGGCGTGGTGGGCGAAGCCGAGCAGCCACGCGCCGAAGTAGAGCCCGAACTCGCGCAGCACCGGCGGCGCCGGGTAGATCCCCACCTCGATCGTCACCAGCAGGAGGTACGGGGCGAGCACGGTCAGCAGCGGGGCACGCCGGAACAGCCAGAACGCGACCGGCGAGGCGAGCACGAACCAGAGATAGTCGCGCAGGTACCAGATGATGCTCAACGCCAGCGCGCCCCAGTTGTTGGCCGGCGGGTCCGCGATCGGGAACAACCACAGCAGCACCCGTGGGCTCACCGACAGCCCGGTGAACAGCATGGCCGGCACGAAGACCACCGCGAGCACCCACAGCGACGGCAGCAGCCGACGCAACCGACGCCCGACCGCCGCCGGTCCGGCGCGGGTCAGCGACGCGGCCATCAGGGAGCCCGCCAGCGCGAACATCACCGACATGGCGGGGAAGACGAGGGTGAGGGTCGCCCATCCGGTGACGTGGTAGACCACCACTCGAACGATGGCCAGGGCACGGAGGAGGTCGAGGTACCTGTTGCGCATCAGCCTGCATCTCGGTCGGGGACGCGGGGCACAACTTTCCTACCCTGCGTGGCGCCCGCACCAAACGACAGCTACCTCAACCGAGCGTGAACATCGCCAACTGCCCGACCGAAGGCGATCCGGCCGCCGGTCGGGCACCGCCGACGAGGTGGGTCAGAAGCCCAGCTTGCGCAGTTGCCTCGGGTCGCGCTGCCAATCCTTCGCGACCCGCACGTGCAGGTCGAGGTAGACCCGACCGCCGAGCAGCTCCTCGATCTGCTTGCGGGCGTTGGTGCCGACCTCCTTGAGCCGACTCGCCTTGTGCCCGAGCACGATGGCCTTCTGGCTGGGCCGCTCCACGTACAGGTCGGCGTAGATCTTCATGACCTGACCCTCGGGGATCATCTCCTCCACCACCACGGCGATGGAGTGCGGCAGCTCGTCGCGGACCCCCTCCAGGGCGGCCTCCCGGATCAGCTCGGCGACCAGCACCTGCTCGGGATCGTCGGTGAGCATGTCGTCCGGGTAGAGCTGCGGCGACGGCGGCAGGTACTTGGTCATCACCTCGACGAGAGTGTCCACCTGGTGCCCCGACACCGCGCTCACCGGCACGATCTCGGCGAACTCCCCCATCTTGCTGACCGCCAGCAGCTGCTCCGCCAGGCGACGCTTGTCCACCAGGTCGGTCTTGGTGACCACCGCCAACACGGTCGCCTTCAACTCGGCCAGCTCGCCGGTGATGAACCGGTCACCGCGCCCGACCGGCTCGTCCGCCGGGATGCACAGGCCGATCACGTCGACCTCGGTCCAGGTGGACCGGACCAGGTCGTTGAGACGCTCGCCGAGCAGCGTACGGGGGCGGTGCAGGCCCGGCGTGTCGACGAGGACCAGCTGCGACTCCGGTCGGTGCAGCACCGCCCGGATGACGTGCCGGGTGGTCTGCGGCTTGTTCGAGGTGATGGCGATCTTGGTGCCGACGATGGCGTTGGTCAGCGTCGACTTGCCGGCGTTGGGACGACCGACGAAGCAGCCGAACCCGGCCCGGTACGGACGCGCCTCCGGATCCTGCACCGGGCTCACTGGGTCACCGTGCCGAGGACCGTGCCGTTCGGAGCGGCCACGTGGACCGGCGCGTCCGCCGCGAGGTCCCGTACCGCCGCGTGCCCGGCGCCGTCCAGCGTCGACGCCTCGGTCACCACCACCGCGGCCTCCAGCCGACTCGCCCCGGCCGCCACGGCCGAAGCAACCGCCAACTGCAACGCGGTGAGCGTCAGCGACGGCAGAGCGACACTGGCCGCCGCGTACGTCCGGCCGTCCTGGTCGCGGACGGCGGCGCCCTCCACGGCGCCGACCCGCGCGCGGGCTCCCCGGGCCAGGACGACGAGCTTGCCGTCCTCGGCGCTCAGCGCGCCCGACGCGGTGGGGGTGGGCCGGGCGGCAGGCGCGGCGGGTGTGTCAGGCATCGGCGGGTTGCCTCTCGTCGTCTCGATAGTTGTCCGTGTCGTCCCCGGGGCCGGCGTGCTCGCCGCGCCCCGCGGTGTCCTGCTCATCGCCCGGCTCCACCCGACTGACCAGGACGGTGTCGATCCGGTTGCGCCGGCCGGTGGTGCCCTCGGCGACCAGGCGGAGACCGGCGACCTCGGCCTCGGCACCCGGGATCGGCACCCGCCCCAGCGACTGGGCGAGCAGACCGCCGACCGTCTCCACCTCGTCGGTGGGCAGGTCGGTGTCGAACATCTCGCCGAGATTCTCCACCGGCAGGCGGGCGGTCACCCGCACCGAGGAGTCCGCCAGACGTTCGACGGGCGGGCGCTCGACATCGTACTCGTCGGTGATCTCACCGACGATCTCCTCGAGGATGTCCTCGATGGTGACCAGACCGCCGGTGCCGCCGTACTCGTCCACCACGATGACCAGGTGGTTGCGGGCCGCCTGCATCTCGGACAGCAGGTCGTCGACCGGCTTGGACTCCGGTACGAAGGTCGCCGGGCGCATCAGCTCGGCCACCGGCAACTGCTCGGCCCTCGGGTCCCCGCCACGGGAGCGCCGGATCAGGTCCTTGAGGTAGAGCACCCCCAGCACGTCGTCGACGCTCTCGCCGATCACCGGGATGCGGGAGAAGCCGGAGCGCAGGAAGAGCGCCAGCGCCTGCTCGAGCGTCTTGCCCTCCTCGATCCACACCATTTCCGTACGCGGCACCATCACCTCACGGGCGATGGTGTCGCCGAGCGCGAAGACGGAGTGGATCATCTGGCGCTCGCCGTGCTCGACCACGCCGCGCTGCTCGGCCAGGTCGACCAGCTCCCGCAGCTCCACCTGGGTGGCGAACGGACCTTCCCGGAAGCCGCGCCCCGGGGTGACCGCGTTGCCGATCAGGATCAGCAGCGACGCGAGCGGGTTGAGCGCCCGGCCCAGCCAGCGGACCAGCGGCGCCACCGCACGACCCACGGCGTAGGCGTGCTGCCGGCCGATGGTGCGCGGGGCGACGCCCACCACCACGAAGCTGACCACTGTCATCGCGCCGGCGGTCACCAGCGCGGCCCGCCAGCCGGCGCCGAAGCTGTCCACCGCCACGAGCGCCACCAGTGTGGTGGCGGTCAGCTCGGCGAGCAGCCGCAACAGCAGGAGCAGGTTGAGGTGCCGGACGACGTCGCCGGCGACGACCTGGAGAGTACGGGCGCCGCGCACGCCGTCGCGGGCCAGCTCGGCGGCTCGGGCCGGTGAGACCGCGGCGAGGGCCGCCTCGGTCATCGCGATCAGGCCGGCCAGCACCACCAGACCGGCCGCGAAGACGATCAGCTGAAAGTCGGGAAGGCCGGCGGTGGCGCCGGCCGCCAGTAACGGAGGAGTGGACATCACTGGGTGCGGGTCGACCGCCAGCTCGCCAGCAGCCGAGCCTGGAGTGCGAACATCTCCCGCTCCTCCTCCGGCTCGGCGTGGTCGTAGCCGAGCAGGTGCAGCACCCCGTGCACGGTGAGCAGGTGCAGCTCGTCGGCCGGCGCGTGCCCGGCCGTCGCGGCCTGCTTGGCCGCCACCTCCGGGCAGAGCACGATGTCGCCGAGCAGGGCGGGCTCGCCGCCGGCCGGTGCGGACTCACCCGGGCCGTGGTCGACGCTGCCCTCGTCCATGGGGAAGGCGAGCACGTCGGTCGGGCCGTCGCCACCCATCCAGCGGTGGTTCAGCTCGGTCATGTAGTCGATGTCGACCAGCAGCACGGACAGCTCGGCGAGGGGGTTGACCCCCATCTCGTCGAGGGCGTGCCGGGCGACGGCGAGCACGGCGTCGGTGTCGACGTCGACACCGGACTCGTTGGCGATCTCGATGGACAACTGCTTTCCTCTGCTTTAGCGGCGGCGGGCGGCCCGGCCGCCCTGGGCGGGTCGCCCAGGCACGGCGTGAACGCCCTGCGCCTGCTGGTTCTCCCGCTCGGCGTCCCAGCGGGCGTACGCGTCGACGATCTCCCCGACCAGCTGGTGGCGGACCACGTCGGAGCTGGACAACTGGGAGAAGTGCACGTCATCGACGTTTTCCAGGATCTCCCGAACCACCCGCAGGCCGCTGCTCGTCCCGCCGGGAAGGTCCACCTGGGTGATGTCACCGGTCACGACGATCTTGGAGTTGAAGCCGAGTCGGGTGAGGAACATCTTCATCTGCTCGGGCGTCGTGTTCTGCGCCTCGTCCAGGATGATGAACGCGTCGTTGAGCGTCCGACCCCGCATGTAGGCGAGGGGGGCGACCTCGATCGTGCCGGCGGCCATCAGCTTCGGGATGGTCTCCGGGTCGAGCATGTCGTGCAGCGCGTCGTAGAGCGGGCGCAGGTAAGGGTCGATCTTCTCGTTGAGCGTGCCGGGCAGGAAGCCCAGTCGCTCGCCCGCCTCGACCGCCGGCCGGGTGAGGATGATCCGGTTGACCTGCTTGGCCTGCAACGCCTGGACGGCCTTCGCCATCGCCAGGTAGGTCTTTCCGGTGCCGGCCGGGCCGATGCCGAAGACGATGGTGTGGGTGTCGATCGCGTCGACGTACTTCTTCTGCCCGAGCGTCTTGGGTCGGATGGTGCGCCCGCGCCGGGAGAGGATGTTGAGTGTCAGGACCTCGGCGGGCCGCTCGGCGCTGCCCTGCTCGAGCATGCCGACGGTACGCCGGACGGCGTCAGTGGTCAGGGTCTCGCCTTTCTCGATGAGTTCGAGGAGCTCGCTGAAGACCCGCTCGGCGAGGGCGTTGTCCGCGGGGTCACCGGTGATGGTGATCTCGTTGCCGCGGACGTGCACGTCACTGGTGACCGAGCGTTCGACGAGTCTGAGGATCTCGTCGCCTGCGCCGAGCAGATTGACCATGATCTTCGGGTCGGGCACGGTGATCCTGGTCTGCACCCGGGGCGGGCCGGGAGGTGGGGTGCCGGTCATAGGTTGGGCCGAAGGGCCCTGCGCCACCTGCTCTCGATCTCGGCGCCGGCCTGCTGGCCTGGCGTGCGGACGTTACACCCATCGTATCGGTTCAACGCGGGCCGCATCGCGCCCATTTCCGCTGGCCGCGATCAACTCCCGGCCCGGAAGTCGTACCGGTCGAAGGTCTCCTGATGGCGGGTGAACCGGTACGTCGCCCAGTGCATCCGGACCACCGCGCCGGCCTCGTTCCGGGTCAGCCGCAGCAGCTCACCGACCTCCCGACCGGAGACCACCCGGAACACGTCCGGCTGGTCCGGCAGCGGGGTGAAGATCGCCGGCGGACGTCCGGCCGGGTCACCGACCCCGCGCGCCCGCAGGGTGCCGTCGTGCCAGGAGAAGACGTACTCGGAGCCCTCGCCCCACCAGCGGCCGAGCGCACCCCGCAGGGCCGCCGGCGCGGGCGCGCCGGGTCGCCAGGGCTCGATCTCGGCCGGGTCGTGCTCGACCGCCGCGGCGAGCAGCCGATGCGGCAGGTCGAACAGTTCGGTCGCCGTACCGGACGAACCGAGCACCGCGGCGCCCATCGCGCCGGCCGTGCCGTCACCGCCGCGGCGGCCGTACACCCCGGCGAGGAACCCGGGCATCGCCCCGTCGTGCCCCACGTGCATCACCCGCTCCCCCTGTGGGATCAGGATCAGCCCGAGCCCGAAGCCCGCCCCCCAGAGTGTCTCGTCGGTGGTGGTCAGCGGCCAGCGCATCTCGTCCAGCGTGGCCGGGGCGAGGACCGCGCCGGCCGGGTCCAGCGCCGCCGGGTCGGCCAGGAACGCCGCCCACCGGGCCATGTCGGTCGCGGTGCTCCAGAGCTGGGCGGCCGGGCCGACAGCGCCGAAGTCGGTGGGCGGTTCCGGGTGCGCCTCGTCGGAGTACGCGTCGACCAGGAACCCGGTGGCCGCCGCCGGCCGTGGGGTCACCGTGGTGTCGGTCAGCCCCAGCGGCGTCAGGATCCGCTCGGTGAGCGCCTGCGCCCAACTGCCGCCCCGGAGTTGGGCGACGAGTCGGCCGAGTACGGCCACGCCCAGGTTGGAGTAGTGGAACCGCCGGCCGGTCGGCAGCACCCGCTCGGCCCGGTCCAGTTCGGCGACCAGTTGGTCGTCGTCCGGTGCGCGGAGGCTGTCCCACACATCGCCGAACGGCTCGCGTTGCAGGCCACCGGTGTGCGACAGCAACCGGCGTACGGTCAGCTCGCCGTGCGCCGGAAGGTCAAGGTGCCGGCCCACCGGGTCGTCCAGGTCCAACAGCCCGTCGTCGCGGCACTGTAGGACCAGCACCGCGGTGAACGTCTTGGTGACCGAGCCGATCCGGAACTGGGTGCCCGGCCCCAGCGGGCTGTCGGTGCCGGTCTCGCCGACGGTGCAGCTCCAGAGCGGTCGGTCGGCCCGGTGCAGCGCCGCCGACACCGCCGGCACCCGGGCCTCGGCCTGCACCCGCCGGACCAACCGGTCCAGGTGCTCATTGCCGCGACTTTCGGGCACGGGACCGCGCCCGCTCACGCCGTCGCCTCCGCTTCGCTGCGCGCCGACGTGAGGCGCCCCGCTACCGAGCCTGCTGGTTCGCTCGCTGCGCTCGTTCACGCCAGGTTCCGGGCGAGCATCGGGCCGAGCGGCGCACCACCGAGCAGGTGCGCGTGCACGTGGAACACCTCCTGCCCGCCGTACGCGCCGGTGTTGAACATCAGCCGGAAACCGTCGCCGAGCAGCCCCTCGTCCTCGGCCACGGCGGCGGACGTCGCCAGCACGTCGGCGGCCAGCGTCGGGTCACCCTGGGCGAGCGTGGCGACGTCGGCGTAGTGCTCCTTCGGAATGACCAGGACGTGCACCGGCGCCTTCGGGTCGATGTCGCGGAAGGCGAGCGTGGTGTCGGTCTCCCGGACCACGGTGGCCGGGATCTCCCCGGCGACGATGCGGCAGAACAGGCAGTCGGATCCCATCGGGGCAGTGTAAGGACCAACGGGCCGGGGACGCTCCGGCGCAGCATGCGCCGCCGGCCCGTTCGCAGGGGAACATTCGGCTGAGGCAGGATGGCCGGCATGACGGATCGGGCGGTACTCGTGACCGGGGCCTCGCGCGGGATCGGCCGCGCGGTGGCGAAGGCGTTCGCGGCCGGCGGCGACCGGGTGGCCATCCACCACCGCGACTCCGCCGACGCGGCCGAGGAGCTACGCGCGCAGCTTCCCGGCGACGGGCACGTGGTGGTCCGCGCCGACCTCACCGATCCGGACGCGGTCCGGGTCATGGTGGACCGGGCCGCCGAGCTGCTCGGCGGGCTGGACGTGCTTGTCAACAACGCCGGGACGTACGGCGACCGCGACGACCCGCACCCGATCTTCGGCGCCTCGTACGAGGAGTGGCAGCAGCGCTGGCGGCAGGTGCTGGAGACCAACCTGACCGGCGCCGGCAATGTCATCTGGTGCGCCGCCCAGCACATGCGCCAACGCGGCGGGCGGATCGTCAACGTCTCGTCCCGTGGCGCGTTCCGTGGCGAGCCGCACCAGCCGGCGTACGGGGCCAGCAAGGCGGGGCTGAACGCGCTGGGCCAGTCCCTCGCCGTGGCGCTCGCGCCGTACGGCATCGCGGTCGCCACCGTCGCGCCGGGCTTCGTGGCGACCGACATGGTCACCGAGTACCTGCGCGGTGAGGAGGGCGCGGCGATCCGGGCGCAGAGCCCGTTCGACCGGGTGGGCCAACCGGAGGAGATCGCCGCCGCCGTGCACTGGCTGGCCTCGCCGCAGGCCGAGTGGGCGTCCGGCACGATCGTCGACCTCAACGGCGCCTCCTACCTACGCAGCTGACCCGCCATCGCGAAGCGGGTGACAGTGACGTGGTAGGCGTGCCTACCTGTAGATGAGGAACACCAAGAAAACAGCCACAGCAACAACTGCGGCGATCGAGGCTGCAATCCGGAACCTTGATTTGTTTCGACGGGCCATCGCCCGCAGCTTCATCTCAGTTTCAAGCCTCGCTCTCGCCGCTGCACGTTGCCGTTGACGGATAGTGTCAATCTCGATCCAACGATCATCTTGTCGCACCCGAGTCGGTGGCTCACGGTTGAGTTTGCTCCAGCGCAAACCAGAAGCGTCGGTGAAATAGACTCCGATGGCCAGATCACCGGTCTTGGCGATCCCTACGACGTCAACCCCTGGCACCGCCAGATAGGAAAAGCTCCCCTTGACCTCACCCATCAGGACGTGGAGAGGGGACGAATAGTTGCCAATCAACCGCTCATTCCGGAGGAGCATGACCCGCAGGTCATAGAACGGCACGCCACTGTAATTGGCAATCGTGAAGCTTCGCACCTCATCAAGACCCCGAGGCAGGTCGTCCAACACCGGAACGATCAACCGCGCCTGAGCTGCCTCATTGTCGCGTTGTTCCTCTCGCCGCACCTGGATCTCATGGCGAAACAGCAGCCAGGTGGCCATTGCGGCAAGACCCGACAGCAGCAGGCCGACGACACTTCCCCACGCCTGCATCCAGTCGGTGATCTTCGGAGCCTCGGCAGCGAGCACCGCGCCAGGGTACGCGTGACCATCCACAAGGGTTGATCGATTGTCAGCCATTGGACCGTCCCTGGCCGTGGCGCTCGCACGGTCGCGGCGGGCTCGCGTGCCGACCGCCGGCGGATCACCCGGACGGGGAGGTGGTTGACGGTTCGCGGGCGGGTAAGTCCCACCAACATGGCCGACTCCGCGCTGCTGGACCTCACCGCCGACTACCGGGTGGCCGATGGCCACGACGACGACCCTGTCCTGCTCCGCCCCGACGGCACTCCCGTCGACACCTGGCGCGAGGACTACCCGTACGACGAGCGACTGGACCGCGAGGAGTACGACCGCGACAAGCGGCTGCTCCAGATCGAGCTGCTGAAACTCCAGGACTGGATGAAGGAGTCCGGCGAGCGTTTGGTGATCCTCTTCGAGGGCCGGGACGCGGCCGGCAAGGGCGGCACCATCAAACGCTTCATGGAGCACCTCAACCCGCGTGGCGCGTCGGTGGTGGCGCTCGCCAAGCCGGACGAGCGGGAAGCCGCCCAGTGGTACTTCCAGCGGTGGCTGGCGCACCTGCCGGCGGCCGGCGAGATCGTGCTGTTCGACCGTTCCTGGTACAACCGGGCCGGCGTGGAGCGGGTGATGGGCTTCTGTAGCCGCAAGGAGTACCTGGAGTTCCTGCGGCAGGCACCGGAGCTGGAACGGATGCTGGTGCGCTCGGGCATCCGGCTGGTCAAGTTCTGGTTCTCCGTCTCCCAGAACGAGCAGCGCACCCGGTTCGCGATCCGCCAGGTCGACCCGGTCCGTCAGTGGAAGCTGTCCCCGATGGACATCGCCTCGCTCGACCGGTGGGACGAGTACACCGAGGCCAAGGAGGCGATGTTCTTCTGGACGGACACGGCCGACGCGCCGTGGACGGTGGTGAAGAGCAACGACAAGAAGCGGGCCCGGCTCGAGGCGATGCGGCACGTGCTGCACCGCTTCGACTACACCGGCAAGGACCCCGAGGTGGTCGGCACACCGGACCCGCAGATCATCGGGCCGGCCGGGCTGGACCTAGGGCCGGAGGAAGAGGTCGTGCCGGTGTTTCCCCGACCCTGACCGAGCCAGCCGCCGAAGGGTCACCAGCGGCCGAGGCGGGCGGCAAGCACGCTGAGGGCCGCCACCCCCGCGGTGGAGGTGCGCAGCACGGCCGGCCCGAGGCGTACGGGTCGCCCGCCAGCCTCCCGGAACGCGCTCAGCTCGGCCGGGGCGATGCCACCCTCCGGGCCGACCACCAGGACGATCTCGCCGGTGGAGGGCAACTCCGCGGTGGTGAGCCGGTCCTCGGCCTCCTCGTGCAGCACGAACCCGGCGGCGGCACCGGCGATCCGACGGGCCACCGTGGCGGTGGACTCGTCCGGCGCACCGGCCACCACCGGCAGCCACGGCCGGCGGGCCTGCTTGGCCGCCTCCCGGGCGGTGGCCACCCACTTCTCCCGGGCGCGTACGCCCCGGTCGCCGCGCCACTGGGTCACCGAGCGCGAGGCCGCCCAGGGCACGATCTCGTCCACCCCGACCTCGGTCATCGCCTGCACGGCCAGTTCGCCCCGGTCGCCCTTGGCGATGCCCTGCACGGTCACCAGCCGGGGTACGGGCGCGTCCGCGTACCCCCGGGAGGTGATGGTGACCTCCAGGCTGCCCCGGCCGACGGCCGTGACCACGGCGGCGGCCGTGCCACCCCGGCCGTCGGCGAGCAGCAGCTCCTCGCCGACGCGCAACCGCTGCACGGTGGCGGCGTGGTGCCCCTCCGGGCCGTCCAGGGTCAGCGCGTCGCCGGTGGGCAGCGCCTCGACCAGGAACAGCGGTGCGGACACCTCAGGCGTGCCCGTTGAACGCGTCGCGCATCCGGGAGAAGAAGCCGCCCTGCTTGGACAGCTCGGCGACCTCCTCACCACGGGTCTTGGCGAAGTCGCGCAGCATCTTCTCCTGGTCCGGGTCGAGCTTGGTGGGCGTCCGCACGTCCAGGTGCACGTAGAGGTCACCTCGGCCGGTGCCGCGCAGGTGCGGCACGCCCCGGGCGCGCAGTCGCAGCGTGCTGGCCGGCTGGGTGCCGGCCTTGACGTCGACGGTCTCCTCGCTGTCCAGCGTCTTGATGGTCAGCCGGGTGCCCAGCGCCGCCGCGGTCATCGGCACGGTGACCCGGCAGTGCAGGTCGTCGCCCTTGCGGGAGTACACGTCGTGCGGGCGCTCGTGGATCTCCACGTAGAGGTCACCGGCGGTGCCGCCGCCGGGGCCCACCTCGCCCTGCTGGGCCAGCCGGATCCGCATGCCGTCCTCGACGCCGGCCGGGATCTTGACGGTCAGCGAGCGGCGGGTCCGCACCCGGCCGTCGCCGGCGCAGGTGGGGCAGGGATGCGGGATGGTGGTGCCGTAGCCCTGGCACACGGTGCACGGCCGGGCGGAGACCACCTGGCCGAGGAAGGTGCGCTGCACCGACTGCACCTCGCCCCGACCGCCGCACGCCTCGCAGGTCGCCAGGTGTGTGCCGGCGGCCGTGCCGGCGCCGGAGCAGGTGGTGCAGAGCACGGCGGTGTCGACGGTGATCGGGGCCTCGACGCCGAACGCCGTCTCGTGCAGGTCGAGTTCGAGCCGCAGAATCGCGTCGGCGCCCGGGCGGGTACGCGGGCGTGGGCCACGGGCGCCACCTCCGGCACCACCGAAGAACGCGTCCATGATGTCCTGGAAACCGACGAACGGGCCGGCGCCTCCGGGGCCGCCCGGGCCGCCGGCGCCGCCGCCACCCGGGGCGAGCGGGTCGCCACCGAGGTCGACGATCTGCCGCTTCCGGTCGTCCGAGAGGACCTCGTACGCGGCGTTGATGTCCTTGAACTTCTCCTGAGCCTCCGGGTCCGGATTGACGTCCGGGTGGAACTGGCGCGCCAGCTTGCGGTAGGCGCGCTTGATCTCGTCATCGGAGGCTTCCCGGCTCACACCGAGAATGCCGTAGTAGTCCCTGGCCACTGCGTTCCGTGTCCTCATGTTCGTCTCGCGTTGCGCCGGTCGGCGGCCGCAGCCGGCCGCGTCGGCCCTGACCAATCAGTTCTGGGCCAGCAACTCGCCCACGTAGCGTGCCACGGCGCGCACCGTGGCGATGTTGCCGGGGTAGTCCATCCGGGTGGGCCCCAGCACCCCCAGGCCGCCCACGATGGTGGTGCCCGGGCCGTACCCGGTGCTGACCACCGAGGCGGCGCGCAGGTTGTCGAACTCGTTCTCGTCGCCGATCAGCACCCGGGTCGTGCTCGGCTCGGTCTCACCGATGAGCTTGAGCAGCACGACCTCCTCCTCCAGAGCTTCGAGGATCGGCCGCAGGGAGCCCTGGAAGTCGAGCAGGCCGCCCCGGGTGAGGTTCGCGGTGCCGGCGAGCGCGATCCGCTCCTCGTGCCGCTCGACGAGCGTCTCCAGCAGGACGGTGGCGAGCGTGGTCATGGTCGGACGCAGCCCGTTCGGCGCTTCCTCGACCAGCGCCTGCACCAGCGGTGGCGTCTCGGACAGCCGGGCGTTGGCGAGCTTCTCGTTGATCAGTCGGCGCAGGTCGGTGACGTCGTCGGCGGGCACCGGCCCGGGCAGCTCCACGAGTCGCTGCTCGACCCGCCCGGTGTCGGCGATCATGACGAGCATCAGCCGGGTGGTGGAGATCGGCACCAGCTCCAGGTGGCGCACCGAGGAGCGGGCCAGGCTCGGGTACTGCACGACGGCGACCTGCCGGGTCAGCTGGGCGAGCAACCGCACCGTGCGGTGCACCACGTCGTCGAGGTCGACCGCGCCGACCAGGAAGCGCTCGATGGCCCGGCGCTCGGCCGGGCTGAGCGGCTTGACCCGGGACAACCGGTCGACGAAGAGGCGGTAGCCGCGGTCGGTGGGCACCCGGCCGGCACTGGTGTGCGGCTGCCGGATGTAGCCCTCCTCCTCCAGCACGGCCATGTCGTTGCGGACCGTGGCCGGGGAGACCCCGAGCTGGTGCCGCTCGACCAGCGCCTTGCTGCCGACCGGCTCCTGGGTGGAGACGTAGTCTTCGACGATGGCGCGGAGCACGGCGAGTTTCCGGTCGTCGAGACCCATCCTCCGCACCTCCTGTCGCACGTCGGCCGCCGGCGCTCTGGGCCGGCCGGGCCGTACTGGCACTCGACTGTAGCGAGTGCCAGTCTACGTCGGCGGACCCGCCGACGCGATGATCAACGGCCACCCGTCGGTGCGGCCCGCGCCACCCTGTTGGGCCGATCGGCCCGCACTGCCAGGCGGTGTCGCTCTGGTGCCGCGTTGCCACGGGCCCCTACCGTGACATCCATGACTGAACCTCCTCGCCCTCCCGGGTCGGGCGACCCCGGCAACTACCCGCCGGAGCCCACCTCCCCAGGCCCGTTCCCGTCGGCCGAGCCGCCCACCGCACCACTCTCCGGGGCCCCCGGCCCGGCCGGCTATCCCCCGCCCGGTGGCTATCCGCCGCCCACCGGTGACCAACCGCCGTCAGGCGGCTACCCTCCGGCAGGCGGCTACCCCCCGCCCGGGGGCTATCCCCCGCCCGGCGGCTACCCGGCCGGTGGGGCCTACGGCGGCCCCGGCGGCGGCTACGCCAACAACGAGGACAAGACCTGGGCGCTGGTCGCGCACTTCGGCGGCGCCCTCGGCGCGCTGGTCAGCTTCGGGCCGCTGGGCTTCGTCGCCCCGCTGATCGCCTACCTGGCCCGCGGCCAGCAGTCGCCGACCGTCCGGGCGCACGCCCTCGCCGCCCTGAACTTCCAGATCCTCTGGTCGATCATCGCGTTCGTGCTGCTCTTCGTGAGCTGGTGCCTGCTCTTCCTGCCCAGCATCGCCGTCGTGGTGATCCAGATCCTGTTCGGGATCATCGCCGGCATGAAGGCCAACGAGGGCACCCCGTACCGCTACCCGATGACGGCCAACTTCATCAAGTGAACCGGGCCGGCCGCTCCCCCGGCCGGTCCGGAACACCGCTGACCCGGTCCGGGGGCGGTGGGCCACTCAGGGCAGCAGGTCGCGGACGACCGCGTCGGCGAGCAGCCGTCCGCGCAGGGTGAGCACCGCCCTACCGGCGGCGTACTCGTCGGCAGCCAGCAGGCCGCCGGCCAGCGCCCGCTCGGCGCCGGCCCGGCCGGTGGCGTCGAGCACCGCCAGCGGGAGACCGCTGGCCAGCCGCAGCCGGAGCATCACGTCCTCCATGTGCGCCTCGTCGACAGTGAGCACCTCCCGGGCCAGACCGGGAGACGCACCGGCGGCCAACCGCTGGGCGTACGCCGAGGGGTGCTTCACGTTCCACCAGCGCACCCCACCGACGTGGCTGTGCGCCCCCGGCCCCAGCCCCCACCAGTCCGCGCCGGTCCAGTAGAGCAGGTTGTGCCGGCAGCGGGCCTCCTCGGTGCGGGCCCAGTTGGAGACCTCGTACCAGGAGAGCCCGGCCGCGTCGAGCGCGGCCTCCGCGGCCAGGTAGCGGTCCGCCGCCACGTCGTCACTGGGGTACGCCAGCTCGCCGCGCCGCATCCGGGCGGCGAGCCGGGTGCCGTCCTCGACGATCAGGGCGTACGCGCTGACATGGTCCACTCCGGCGGCGACGACCTGCTCCAGCGAGGCGGCGAAGTCCTCGGCCCGCTCCCCCGGGGTGCCGTAGATCAGGTCCAGGTTGACGTGCTCGAACCCGGCGTCGCGCGCCTCCAGGGCGGCGGCGGTGGCCCGGCCGGCGCTGTGTTTGCGGTCCAGGATCGCCAGCACCCCCGGGGAGGCGGACTGCATGCCCAGCGAGATCCGGGTGTAGCCGGCCGCCCGCAGCAGCTTCAACGATTCCGGGGTGACCGACTCGGGGTTGGCCTCGGTGGTCACTTCGGCGTCGGCGGCCAGCCCCCAGGTGCGGTCGATGCCGTCGAGGATGCGGGCCAGGTCGTCGGCGGGGAGCAGGGTGGGCGTGCCGCCGCCGACAAAGACGGTGTCGACCCGGGGCGGCGGGGTGTCGCCGAGCACCCGGGCGGCGAGCGTCAGCTCGGCCAGGACGGTGTCGGCGTACCCCTCGCGGCTGGCGCCGCCGCCCAGTTCGGAGGCGGTGTAGGTGTTGAAGTCGCAGTATCCGCAGCGGCTGGCGCAGAACGGGACGTGCACGTACACGCCGAAGCCGCGCGCGCCGACCGCCGTGGTGGCGGTGGCGGGCAACGATCCGTCGACGGGGACGGTCTCACCATCTGGAAGGACGCCGGGCATGGCCACTAGTGTGCCCGGCATGACCTCTCCCGACGTCCTCGTGCGGGTCGCCACGGCCCGTGGGGTGACCACCCTCACCCTGGACAGCCCGCACAACCGCAACGCGCTCTCCACCGGCCTGATGACCCAGCTGCTGGCCGGGCTGGCGGAAGCGGTCGCCGACGAGGCGGTCCGAGTGATCGTGCTCGACCACTCCGGCCCGGTCTTCTGCTCCGGCGCGGACCTGAAGGAGACCGCCGCGGCGTACGCCAGCGGGACGGTGCCGGCCGGGATGCTGGGTGACGTGCTCGCGGCGCTCTGGGAGTGCCCGAAGCCGGTGCTGGCCCGGGTCGGCGGACCGGCGCGGGCCGGAGGGCTCGGCCTGATCGCCGCCGCCGACCTGGCGGTCTGCGCCGACGAGGCGACCTTCGCGTTCACCGAGGTACGCATCGGGGTGGTCCCGGCGGTGATCTCGGCGACCGTGCTGCCCAGGCTGCACCCCCGCGCCGCAGCCGAGCTGTACCTGACCGGCGACACCTTCGACGGTCGCCGCGCCGCCGAGATCGGCCTGGTGACTGCCTCGGTCCCGTCGGACGGGTTGGACGACGCGGTACGGGGCTACTGCGACTCGCTGGTGCGCGGCGCGCCCGGGGCGCTGGCCGGCGCGAAGGAGTTGCTGCGCCGACCGGGTACCGCCGAGCTGCGCGCCGACCTGGCCCGGCTCTCCGCCGTCTCGACCGGCTACTTCCTCTCCGACGAGGGGCGCGAGGGGGTCATGGCGTTCCGCGAACGTCGACCGGCGCGCTGGGTGCCCGCCCTCGACAACTGACGGTCGGGGCGCCACCGGGAGCGGCGGCGCCCCAAGGCCGGGTCACCAGGCGGTCGCGCCGCCGTCGACCGCGTAGTTCGCCCCGGTGATGTACGACGCCCGGTCGGAGGCGAGGAACACCACCAGTTCGGCGACCTCCTCGGGTTGGGCGAACCGCTTGAGGAGGGTCTTGCCGGTGATTGCGTCCCGCGCCTCCTGGTTGTCGCCCAGGTCACGCTCACTTGCGGGGCTGACGATCGGCCCGGGGCTGACCGCCACCGCGCGGATACCGTGCGGCGCGCCTTCGAGCGCGAGCTGTCGCGTCAGGCCGATGACGCCGGCGTTGGCGGCGGTGTGGCCGACCATCGGTGGGACGTGACCGGCGATCATGCCGGCCATGGAGGCGGCGTTGATGATGACACCGCCACCGCGCCGGACCAGGTGCGGCCAGGCGAACTTCGACACGAAGTACGGAATGTCGAGTTCTCCGGTGATGGTGTAGCGCCAGTCCTCCACGGAGAAGTCGGGCATCGGGCCGAAGCGGAGCGCCGCAGCGTTGTTGTAGACCACGTCAAGGCCGCCGTAGGCCGCAGCGGCGTCCTCGACGAGTGTGCGCACCTGGTCCGGATCGGTGAGATCGACCGGCGCGATGCCCTTCATCTCACCGCCGGCGCTGCGAACGAGTTCGACCGTCTCGTTGTTGCCGTCGACCTGGATATCGGCCCCGACGACCTTTGCGCCCTCCCGCGCGAAGATCTGCGCGGCGACGCGCCCCAGACCGCCTCCGGTGCCGGTGACGAGCACGATCTTGCCGTCGAGCGTTCCCATGGAACTCCTCCTCGTTCGGTGACCAACGCGCCCGGTATGGGTGGTAGGTCGGATTGATATGTCAACTGGATCAACTCCTTGACCGGTCAATCGCTTCCCGTTGTCGCTTACCCGGTGACGCTCACGACAGCCACGAACCGGGGCAGGTGACAGAACGACGCGGCAGGTGAGATCGCGACCGGAGCGGGAACGTCGCCAACCGGTACGCGACAGCGGAGCCGCCCCCGAACCGGTCGGAGTCGGCCAGGCGGGGCCCGAACCACTCGGACGACCCGCAGAGGGCCTGCGGGGACGTACGCTTGGCGAACTGTCGATCTGGGGGTGTGGGTGCGAACTCGGGCAACCGTGGCGGGTGGAGTGGTGCTCATCCTCGTCGCCGTGATCGCGATCTGGCTCGTCGTACGGCAGGTAGGCGACAACCTCAGGTTGCCGTTGGTGGCACGGAAGTGCACAGTGCAGGCCGACGGACGGGTCGCGCTGGACGCCGACCAGATGGCCAACGCCGCGACCATCGCCGCGATCGGCGCGAAGCGCGGAATGCCCGAGCGGGCCGTCGTGGTCGCGCTCGCCACCGCGTACCAGGAGTCTGGGCTGCGCAACCTCGCCGACGGCGACCGCGACTCGGTCGGCCTGTTCCAGCAGCGGCCGAGCCAGGGCTGGGGCACTCCGGCGCAGATCCGCGACCCGCGCTACGCGGCCAACCGGTTCTACGCGGCCCTCAAGAAGGTCCGCGGCTGGGAGAAGATGCGGGTCACCGATGCCGCCCAGCGGGTGCAGCGTTCGGCGTTCCCCGAGGCGTACCAGAAGTGGTCCGACGACTCCGAGGTGCTCAGCCGGGCCCTGCTCGGCGACGCCAGCGGCGCGGTCGCCTGCTCGGTAGGGCGTACCCCGGCGATGCACGGCGCGGCGGCCGCCGCGCAGCTGACCCGCAACCTGGTGCTGGACTGGGGGTTGAAGGGCACCGACCCGACCGACCCGAACGGGTTGGCGGTGACTCCGGGCGACCAGCGCGACGGCTGGCGGTACGCGCACTGGCTGGTCTCGCACGCCCAGGACCACGGGGTGAAGCGGGTCCGCTTCGGCGACCTGGAGTGGACCGCCCGCGACGGCTCGTGGGGCCGGGTGGACGGTCGGCAGAGCCCCGCCGGCCAGGTGGTGGCCGAGGTGTTCAACGAGGGTTGACCGACCCGGATCTCTTAACCGGCAGTCACCGCACAATCGGGCAATGCGTGCCAAATCCCGCTATTGATCGCCTAGATCTCACTCTGTGCGTTTCTCTCGCTGCGTGGGGTCCCACCGTGGCCCAATCCCGCGCCACACCCTCCCCGACGCCTGGGCCGCCGCGTTACGATCGGCGGCCTGTGCCAGAAAAGGTTTCACCTCATGGGGAGGGGTACGACGCGGTGTTCGATTACGGCGACCGGACCGGTTACGAACCGATCAGCGACACTGACCGCAAGGAGTTCCACGAGCAGGGCTTCCTCCTGCTGCGCAACGTCCTGACGGAGGACCACCGGGCGGCGCTGGAGGCGGCGGTCGACCGCGTCTACGCGGAGGAGCAGGCGAAGGGCACCACCAAGAAGGACGGGACCCTGCACCTGCTGGGCTTCCTGGAGCGCGACGAGCTCTTCGGCGAGCTGCTGACCCACCCGATCGCCTTCCCGTACATGTGGGGGCTGGCCGGCTGGAACATCTACACCCACCACAACCACCTGGACGTCACCCCGCCGGCCGCCGAGCCGGAGAAGCCGTACTGGGGTTGGCACCAGGACGGGTACCGGCAGAACTCCGACCCGGAGACGATGGACCCGAACCTGCCTCGGCCGATGTTCTCGCTGAAGGTCGCGTACGTGCTGTCGGACCTCTCCGAGACCGGTCGCGGCGCCACCAAGGTCATCCCGGGCAGCCACCTGAAGAACTCGCTGCCCCGGCCGGCGGACCTCACCGTGCAGAACCCCGACCCGGAGGGCACGGTGGAGATCACCGCCAACCCGGGCGACGCCTTCATCTTCGACCGCCGGCAGTGGCACTCGCGGTCGACGAACCTGTCGACCATCACCCGCAAGATGCTCTTCGTCGGCTACACCTACCGGTGGATCCGTCCGCTGGACGAGCTGCACCCCGACGTGAACGGCGAGTGGTACCGCAACCGCACCCCGGTGCAGCGCCAGCTGATCGGTGAGGGCACCCACACCGCCAACTACTGGGGCATCAACTGGGACGGGTACGTCGACGACGAGATCCCGCTGCGCAAGGAGCTCAAGGAGCGCGGTCTGCTCGACCGCAACATCCCCTGGCTCCGCTGACCCCTCCTGCCTGTAGAACGGCCCCCTACCGACGCTCAGCGTTGGCGGGGGGCCGTTCCACGTCTGCGGACCCGACCGTTCGGGCCGAGCCCGTTCCCGACCATCGGGGACCGCACTGTCGGTAGCGTGGCGGGTGCGCAGGTCGGGGCGCGGTGCCCAGGGCGTGGGGTGGCACAGGAGGCAGCGCAGTGACATCCGCTCCGCTCCCCCGGATCCTCCGCCGCCGCGGCGAGCCGGAATACCCGACCTTCCTGGAACTCTTCTTCGATCTCGTCTACATCTTCATGTTCTCCCGGCTCGCTGCCAGCCTGGCCGAGAACCTCACCCTCCGGGGCGCGGCGCAGACGGCCGTCCTGCTGCTGGCCGCCTGGTGGGTCTGGGTGCTGACCGCGTGGCTCACCGACCTGTTCAACCCCCGACTGCCGATCATCCAGGCAACCACCCTGCTGGTCATGCTCGGCACCCTGCTGATGGCGATCGCGACGCCGTACGCCTTCGGTCGGTACGGGTGGCTCTTCGTCGCGGCCTACTTCGGCATTCACCTGGTCCGCGACGCCGTCCTGATCCCCGGCACCCGGGTGAACCGTCCGATCCAGGCCAGGAGCATCCGGGTGTTCTTCTGGTTCGGCGTCACCGTGACACCCTGGGTGGCCGGGGTGTTCGTGGACGAGACCGCTCGACTGGCGCTCTGGTCGCTCGCGGTGGCGGTCGACCTCGGCTCGGCCCGGATCGGCTGGCCGACGCCGAGGCTGGGGCGCACCGAGCTTGCCAGCCAGATCTTCACCGGGGTGCATCTCTCCGAACGGCACCGGGCGATCTTCATCGTCGCGCTCGGCGAGTTGATCCTGAGCACCGGCACGGGGCTGGCCGGCAGCGGATTCACCGCCGGCGCGGTGGCCACCGGCGCGGTCGCGTTCGTCAGCGCGGTCCTGCTATTCCAGCTCTACTTCCAGCGGGTCCAGCGGATCCTGGCGCCACCGAGCGTCGCAACTGTGGAACGGGTCCGCTCCGGCACCTCCACCTCGTACAGCCATCTGGTCATGGTGGCCGGGGTGGTGCTGGTCTCGACCAGCACCTCGCTGGTCATCCACCGGCCGTTCGGCCACGCCCCGGTCGAGCTGATGGTCGCCACCCTCGGCGGACCGGTCCTGTTCCTGCTCGGCAGCGTCCTGTTCGATGCCGTGGTGACCGGCCGGACCCTCTGGTCCCGGGTGCTGGCCATCGTGGTGTTGTGCGCCCTGATGGCACCCGCCACACTCCTGCTCCCGCCCCTGGCCGCCCTGGCGCTGGCGAACCTGGTCCTGCTGATCACCCTGGTCGGGGAAGGGCTGGCCGCGCGCCGACGCCTGGTCGGGGCCGCCGCGCCATCACGATGAAGGGCCGTCCGCGCCCGCCGTGCGGAGTCACCGCAGCATCGGCGGTGCCGGCGTACGCGCGTGTCGCCGGGTGCTCACCAGGTTCGCCGCGGCGATCAGGAGCAGCACCGTCATGGCGAGCAGGGCGACCAGCACCGGCGGCAGCAGGGGCGTTGCCGGCGCCACGGCCGCCAACAGCACCAGCCCGGCCGACCGGGACCGCGAGATCCGTCCGAACACGGTGAAATCGAGGACGCCCCGACCGATCAGGTACAACGCGGGTCCGCCGAGGATCACCGCGGCCCACGACGGCGGGGTCTCGCCCAACGGGCGGCCCACCACGAGCCGGCTGGTGACCGCCGCGCCGACTATTCCGGCCACCATGATCAGATGGGTGACCGCGGCGGACTGGGTGAGCAGCGCGGGGTTGGACGACCGGGCGATCGCGTCAGTCAGCAGCTCACCGGCGCGGTAGATGTAGATCCGCCACATCAACACGATGGTGGTGAACACCACGAGTAACGCCCAGGCTCGCTCCAGCGTGTACTCGCTCATGCTGAAGGTCGTACCGGTCACGAAGATCGAGACACCGAGCGCGACGATGACGAACTGCCGGTAACGCTCGGCCACCCGCCCGCCGACCAGCCGCCAGTCGCGCGGCCGTGAGCGGCCGATCCCGGGCACCGGCCAGCCCCACACGGCTGCGGAGTACTCGACGGCGACAGCGAGCGCCCAGATCGCCAACTGCCCCGAACCGCCGACGAGCGCCCCACCGATCCAGCCGATGCCGGCGATGCCCTCCCAGATCTGGATCCGGATGGTGCGACGCGGCAATCTCCTCGACGAGACGACCAGGACGTAGTAGGCCGTGGTGCTGAGGTGAATGACCACGTACGTGGTCGCGAAGAGCAGTCGGCGGTCGCCGTACGCGTCGGCAGCGAGCGCGGCCAACAGCAGGCTGGCCGCCGCCACCCAGATGAACTGCCCCTGCCCGATCGGGCGGGTCAGGTCGACGCTGTCCGCCGCCCACACGGTCAACGCCCAGATCATCGTGAACCCGAGCAGCAGCACCAGCGTCTCGACGATGCCGGTCCAGGTCAGGTTGTCGGCCAGCACCGTCGCCAAGGTGACCAGGGCGAAAACGTAGACGAGGTCGAAGAAGAGTTCCAGGAACGCCGGACGCTCCAGGCCCGGATCGGGGTGTGACGCCGCTGCGGCACCGCCGTCCGTCGCCATCGACATCGCGCTCCACCCGGTCCCCGCCGCACACCCTCTGTGGGGACAATACGGGCAAGTCGCCCGTCGGGCCCGTCGTCGGGTTCTTCCGGGCCGAATCGGTAGCGTGCCCGTCGGTGCTTCCCGGGTCCCGTCGCGTCGGCGGTCGTCGCGGCCGGTCAGCCGCGGGCGGCGAGGCGTCGTCGGGCCTTCTCCCGGATCGGCGCCGGCAGGTCCTCGGCGTCGAGCAGCCGAGGCAGCAACTCCGGCTCCAGGCTGGTCGCCCGGAACACCTCGCCGATGGTGACACCGTGCGCCGGCCGGTCCACCACCTCGACCGGGTCGCCCGCGCCGACCTCCCCCTCGCGCAGCACCCGCAGGTAGGCCCCGGGCGATGCCCGAACGGTGAACCGCTTGATCAGATCCGGTACGCCCCAGAACCCGGCGAAGGTGGTGCAGGGGGTGCGCGGCTTGGTGACCTGGAGCAGGGCGGAGCCGACCTGCCACTGCTCGCCGATCACCGCACCCGTCACGTCGATCGCGTAGGTGGTCAGGTTCTCGCCGAAGCCGCCGGGCGGTATGGCGCGGCCCAACTCGGCCACCCACCAGGCGGCGTCCTCCTCCGCGTAGGCGTAGACCGCCTGGTCAGGGCCACCGTGGTGGGCCCGCTCGCCGATGAAGTCGCCCGCCAGGCCGCCGGTGAGCAGTGGCACCGGGCCGTCGACCGGCCGCTTGTCGATGCCGCTGCGACCGCTCGCGTCGCCGGCCCACCCAGCCTCGGTCACGATGCCGAGGTTCACCGCTGCCACCCTGCCCGTCATGACCGTCAGCCTAGTTGGCGGTCCGACGCCGGCCAGCCCTCCGGCCGGGGGTCAGCACCGGCGTCAGCCCGTCGCGGCGCGGGTCAGCCCTTGACGGCGCCGGCCACCAGGCCGGAGACCATCCGACGCTGCACCAGCAGGAAGAAGATGATGACCGGCAGGGTGAACAGGGTGGACGCGGCCATCACCGGCCCCCAGTTGGTGTCGTCCCGGCCGAAGAAGAAGGTCATCGCCACCGGCAGCGTGTAGCTGCCCTGGTCGTTGATGAACGTCAACGCGAAGATCAGCTCGTTCCACGCCGTGATGAAGGAGAAGATGCTGGTGGCCACCAGGCCGGGCGCGACCAGCGGGAAGAGCACCCGGCGGAAGATCTGGGCCCGGCTGGCCCCGTCGATCGCCGCCGCCTCCTCCAGTTCCTTGGGCACCGCGGCGACGAAGCCGCGCAGCATCCAGACCGCGAACGGCAGCGAGAACCCGAGGTACGTGAGGATCAGGCTGGGCAGGGTGTTGTAGAGCCCGAGCCGCTGGATCATCAGGAACAGCGGGATGACCAACGCCTCCAGCGGGATCATCTGCACCACCAGCAGCATGATCAGGAAGCTGGTCCGCAGCCGGAACCGGAATCGGGCGACAGCGGTCGCGGCGAGCAACGCCACCAGGCCGCTGAGCACCACAGTGGAGACGGCGACCAGCGCGCTGTTGAGGAAGAAGTCGAAAAAGCTGACGCCGGGGATCAGGTTGCCGGTCAGGATCTCCCGGTAGTGCGCCAACGTCGGATGGGTCGGCACCGGCTGCGGGGTGGCCGAGAAGATCTCGCTGCTCGGCTTCAGCGAGGTGGAGATCATCCAGTAGACCGGGAACGCCGCGAAGAGCGCGACCAGCAGCCCGGCGCCGTTGAGGGCGACTTTCTTCACGACTCGTCCTCCTGCCTGAGCACCATCCGTACGTAGAAGCCGGTGACCACGAGCAGGATCAGCGTGAGGATCACCGCGATGGCCGCGCCGAGCCCGTACTTGGGCGGCGGTGAGAAGGCTTCGGCGTACGAGTAGATGGCGAGCATGAACGTCGGCCGGTCCTGGGTGCCGCCGGCCAGCACGAACTGCTGGGTGAAGACCTTGAAGTCCCAGATCGTGGAGAGCACGATCAGGATCCCGAAGACCGGGCGCAGCAACGGGAAGGTGATCTTCCAGAAGACCCGCCACGGGCTGGCGCCGTCCACCCGGGCCGCCTCGTGCAGCTCACTCGGCACGCTCTTGAGACCGGCCAGCACACTCACCGCGATGAACGGGAACGAGTGCCAGACCACCACCAGGGTGAGGATGGCGAAGAAGAGCAGCGGCGAGTTGAACCAGCCGTAGCCGGTCCAGTCGCTGCGCCCGAACAGGCTGTTCGAGAGCCCGTCCGGCAACGCGTTGAACAGCCACGTGACCAGGCCGCTCGTGTCGTCGAAGATCCACTTCCAGACGATGGTGCCGGTCAGCGCCGGCGTGGCCCAGGCGAGCATCACGCAGCTGGCCACGAACGTCGCCATCTTGCGACCGAGCCGGTTGAGCAGCAGCCCCACCAGGGTGCCGAGCACCATGGTGAGCAGCACGTTGGCCGCGGCGAACAGGACCGTGTTGCGCAGCACGGTCAGGAAGAACGGGTCGGAGAGGATGTCGGCGTAGTTGCCGAGCCCCACCCACGGCCATTCCCGATCGCCGCGCAGTTGCCGGACGCTGTTCAGCCGGTAGAAGGACATCACCACCACCTGGCCGAGCGGCCAGAGCAGCAGCACCCCGATGATCAGCAGGGCGGGCAGGAGCAGCAGGTAGGGCAGGCGGTCCACCCGGCGACGCCGCCGCGCGGGGGTCTCCCGCGCGGTGGCCGTCTCCGGGCTTTTTGTCTGTGAGCTCACTTGCTGTTCAAAATGCCTTCCATCTCACCGGCCGCGTCGGCGGTAGCCTTCTCGACCGTCTTCTGACCCTTCATAACCGAGCTGTTCATCGCCTGGGTCACCGTCTTCGTCCGGCTGACCTCCACCCACTTCGGGGTGAGCGGCGTGAGCTTGGTGTTCTGCATGGTGGTGGCGAAGGCCGCCATCACCTTGTCGTTCGCGTACGCGTCACCGGAGACCAGGTCCTGGTAGACGGGGAAGAAGCCGAGGCTGCTCGCGAAGCTCTGCGCGTTCTTCTTGTTCAGCAGCACGGTCAGGTAGTCCCAGGCCAGGTCCTGCCGCTCGCTGTCCTTCCAGATCGCCACGTCCGAGCCGCCCGCGAAACCGGGCGCCGCCTTGCCGTCCGGGCCGGGGATCGGGAACGTACCCCAGACCTTCTCGATCTCGGGGTTGTCCTTCTTGATGGCGCCCTGCTGCCAGCTACCGGCGAAGGCCATCGCGGCCTTGCCGGTGGCGAACTGGGTACGCGCGTCGATCTCGTTCCAACCCGCCGCCGCCGGCGGGGCGACCTTGTGCACGGTCACCAGGTCGGTCCAGAACTTGACGGCCCGCTGCGCCTCGGGCGTGGTGTAGCCGGACTTCCAGGTGCCGCCCTGGTTGCTGGCGATCTCGCCGCCCGCGCCCCAGAGGAAGGAGTAGAAGGGCAGCTCGGAGTTGCCGGGCAGCGCGATGCCGTAGGTGCCCTTCTTCTTCGCCTGCACCGCCTTGGCCACGGTGACCAGCTCGTCCCAGGTCTTCGGGGGCTGCACACCGGCCTCGGCGAACCAGTCGGTGCGGTAGTAGATCGCGCGCACACCCGCGTACCAGGGCACGCCGTACTGCTTGCCGTCGAGCTGCGCGTTGCGCACCAGGTCGGGCAGCAGATCCTTGCCGTCGGCCCAGCCGCCCATCCGACCACTCACGTCGGCGAGCGCCTCCTGGGCGGCCCAACCCTGAGTCTCGGTGTTGCCCAGCTCGGTGATGTCCGGCCCCTCACCGCCGGCGAGCGCCGCCTGGAACTTCTTGGGCGCCTCCAGCCAGGGGATGTACTGCACGGCCACGTCGGTGTCGGGGTGCTTCTGGCGGAACTCGGCCTCGACGCCGTCGAGGAAGGAGTTCTGCGCGTCCCCGCCCTCGCCCATCATCCAGACCGTGAGCTTGCTGTCGTCGGCCGCGTCGTCGCCGGAACCTCCACAGCCGGTCAGCACCATCGCGGCCGAGGCCACCATGGCGGTGACCGGGGCCAGCCGCTTCCACCTGTTCACGCCACTTCTCCCCTCGCGCCGCCTGGAACTAACCTTCTCCGCCGCACCCTAGTACGGAGAATTCCTTTACGACAGTGGGCGGGACTGGCCGAAGCGTGGCGACCGTACCGCAGCGGCCCGACGGCCGGCGCTCCGGCATCGGGCCAAAGATGGGCACTTCAGCACGAAAGAGCGCCCGGCTCTCGGCCGGGCGCCCTTTCCAGTCGTGCTGTCCTAGTAGTGGTGCTGTGTCGCCAGATGATGCCGGGTCGTTATCGGGTGACGCTGCGGCGGCGACCCACACCGGCCACCAGCGCGACAGCGATCGCGGCCACCACGACCTGCACCAGCAGCTCGGCCCAGTCGATACCGCTGGTCTCGGTCGCGATGCCGATGGCCCGCGCCAGGACGGTGCCCAGCAGGGCCGCGCCGATACCGATCAGCATGTGCAGCCAGATCGGCATGTTCTGCCGGCCCGGGACGACCAGGCGGCCGAGCGCGCCGACGATGAGACCAACAACGATCGCAGTGATGATGCCCCACACGGTGAGCTCCACGGCCACCCTCCTTCAAAGAATGTCTGACACACGGTGCGTGTGCTTCCTGTCGTGACCGTTAATTGCCCGACCCACCCAAAATCCAAACCGACTTCACTCACGAAACGATCACGACTTGGCCGACAAGGACACGTTCCACCGCAGGCCCAGCAGCGCCCCGGCCGGCGAGGCCGCGAGGCATGATCAACACGAGGTCATTGAAACCGTGGCATCAGAGCCGCCGGGACACCCCGACATCACCAAAACCGAGTCGATCACCGCGATCCAGCCCGCCGAAGACGCCCGACGGAGCCCCGGAGACGTCGGGCGGAACGCCGATGGGCGCCCGGCCTGTCGGCCGGGCGCCCATCGGAGGTGTCGCGGTGGTACGAGTTGGTGCTGTGGTGTTACCGGGTCACGCGGCGGCGGCCACCCACACCGGCCACCAGCGCGACAGCGATCGCGGCCACCACGACCTGCACCAGCAGCTCGCCCCAGTCGATACCGTTCGTCTCGGTCGCGATGCCGATGGCCCGCGCCAGGACGGTGCCCAGCAGGGCCGCGCCGATACCGATCAGCATGTGCAGCCAGATCGGCATGTTCTGCCGGCCCGGGACGACCAGACGGCCGAGCGCGCCGACGATGAGACCAACAACGATCGCAGTGATGATGCCCCACACGGTGAACTCCACGGTCGCCCTCCTTCAAAGAATGTCTGACACACGAGGCGTGTGCTTCCTGTCGTGGCGACTAAGTGCCCGACCCACCGAAAGCCCAAACCGACTCACCTCAAAGGACAACGTCAGTTGTCAATGCTCTGGCGGTGCGTCGGTTCGCGCGTGAGGACGTCCACACAGGTAGGAGCCCATCTCGTCAACCCGCCGACCCCACGACAGCAACGGAAAATTCTTCCGCACCGGGTGCTCACACTCGCCGCGCCGCGGCGCTCGGCCGGTAAGCACGGCGGGCCTGACGGGCCCAATGGGGCCAGGGTGGGCCGAGCAGGCGAGGCGGGCGCGGCCGGCGAGCACAGCCGGAAACGCGACGCGCCCGGGTGCGGATGGCACCCGGGCGCGTACGGCGGCGCGAACTACTTCTTGCCGGCGGCCTTGCCGTCGCCGGAGTCGGAGGAGAGGGCGGCGATGAAGGCCTCCTGCGGCACCTCGACCCGGCCGACCATCTTCATCCGCTTCTTGCCTTCCTTCTGCTTCTCCAGCAGCTTGCGCTTACGGCTGATGTCGCCGCCGTAGCACTTGGCGAGCACGTCCTTACGGATCGCCCGGATGGTTTCCCGGGCGATGACCCGGCTGCCGATGGCCGCCTGGATCGGTACCTCGAACTGCTGGCGCGGGATCAGGGTGCGCAGCTTGGCGGCGATGGTGACGCCGTAGTTGTACGCCTTGTCCTTGTGCACGATGGCGCTGAACGCGTCCACCGGCTCGCCGTGCAGGAGGATGTCCACCTTCACCAACTCGGACGCCTGCTCGGTGGTGGGCTCGTAGTCGAGCGAGGCGTAGCCCTTGGTACGGCTCTTCAGCTGGTCGAAGAAGTCGTAGATGATCTCGGCGAGCGGCAGCGTGTAGCGCAGCTCCACCCGGTCGGCGGAGAGGTAGTCCATACCCAGCAGGTTGCCGCGCCGGCCCTGACACAGCTCCATCACCGCGCCCACGTAGTCGTTGGGCGTCAGTACGGTGGCCCGGACCACCGGCTCGTACACCTCGGCGATCTTGCCGGTGGGGTACTCGCTCGGGTTGGTGACGACGATCTCCTCGCCGTCGTCCGTGATCGCCCGGTAGACGACGTTGGGCGCGGTGGAGATCAGGTCGAGGTTGTACTCGCGCTCCAGCCGCTCCCGGATGATCTCCAGGTGGAGCAGGCCGAGGAAGCCGCAGCGGAAGCCGAAGCCGAGCGCACCGGAGGTCTCCGGCTCGTAGTCCAGGGCGGCGTCGTTGAGCTTGAGCTTGTCCAACGCCTCGCGCAGGTTGGGGTAGTCCGACCCGTCGATCGGGTAGAGGCCGGAGTAGACCATCGGCTTCGGGTCCTTGTAGCCACCCAACGCCTCGGCCGCCGGCCGGCTGTTGATGGTGACCGTGTCACCGACCCGGGACTGCCGGACGTCCTTCACACCGGTGATCAGGTAGCCGACCTCGCCGACGCCGAGCGCCTCGGCCTTGACCATCTCGGGTGAGATGACACCGATCTCCAGCAGCTCGTGCACCGCACCGGTGGACATCATCTTGATCCGGTCACGGGCGCTGATCCGCCCGTCGATGACCCGGACGTACGTGACGACGCCCCGGTAGACGTCGTACACCGAATCGAAGATCATCGCCCGGGCGGGCGCCACGGCGTCACCGACCGGTGGGATGAACTGCCGGACGATCTCGTCGAGCAGGTACGGAACACCCTCGCCGGTCTTGCCGGAGACCCGGATGCAGTCGGCGGGGTCACCGCCGATCAGGTGGGCCAGCTCCTCGGCGTACTTCTCCGGCTGCGCCGCCGGCAGGTCGATCTTGTTGAGCACCGGGATGATGCGCAGGTCGTTCTCGAGAGCCAGGTAGAGGTTGGCCAGGGTCTGCGCCTCGATGCCCTGCGCGGCGTCGACCAGCAGCACGGCACCCTCGCAGGCGGCCAGCGACCGGGACACCTCGTAGGTGAAGTCCACGTGCCCCGGGGTGTCGATCATGTTGAGCACCGCGTGCTCACCGGCCCGCTCACCCTCGCGGATGGTCCACGGCATGCGGACGGCCTGGCTCTTGATGGTGATGCCGCGCTCGCGCTCGATGTCCATCCGGTCCAGGTACTGCGCGCGCATCTGCCGCGGGTCGACCACTCCGGTGAGCTGCAACATCCGGTCGGCCAGGGTCGACTTCCCGTGGTCGATGTGGGCGATGATGCCGAAGTTCCGGATGCGACCGGGGTCGGTGGCACCAGGGGCGTTCGCGCCGGGATCGAGCTTCGGTGGCACAGCGGTCCGTTCTGGTCGGCTGACGTGAACAGGCCGGCGCGCCGCCGACCCCCTCTATGTTCCCACGCCGCCGGGGTGCGCCCACTGCGCGGGCGATGGAACGGCCCGAGGACCCCTCACTCCATCGGCGGCTCGACGAAGAGCGCGGCCAGCCGGGGCAGCCGCCGACGCGCCTCGTCCTCGTCGTCGAAGTCCCAGAAGTCGTTGAGGTCCGGCGTCCGCACCGGGTCGCGGTCCGCCGGCAGTTCGGTCGCGGTGGCCTTGCGGTACGCGTCCCAGGGCACCGAGAGCATCCGCTCGGCGGAGAACTCCTCGCCGCTGAGCGAGGCCGCCCGCACCTGGGGCAGTTCGGCCAGCGAGTCCGGTTCGGCGACCGCGCGCGCGAAGACGGCCCGACCCTGGGTCATCAGCCAGCCCCGGAAGTGTTCGAAGCCGTCAGCCGAGGCACCACCGTTGATCAGGTACGCGGCACCCCACAGATCCGCCTTGTGCGAGGCGGCCAGCACCCGCGTCTGGTGCCGCGCGTACCCGATGATGTCCTCCGGGTCGCGCTCGGTGAGCAGCGCCACGGCCCGCGCGGCGACCGGGCCGGGCTCACCCCCGCCGCCGGCCCGCGCCTCGTCGATCAGCTTCCAGAAGTCCTCGGTCCTCATGGCTTGGCAGTCTGGCAGTGTCGCCGTGCGTCGCGCACGTACCCCGGGGCAGCATGGTGGGGTGTCCCCTTCCCTGCTGCCGCCGGTGCCGTACCACGCGAGCGCCCTGCGCCCGTCGTGGCCGGCCTTGCCGGCGGCGCTGCGGGCCGCGGTCGCCGAACGGCTCGGCGCGCCGGTGGTCACCGCCCGGGTCGCGGGCGCGGGCTTCACCCGGGGGTTCGCCGCCGTGCTCGACACCGCCGACGGTGGTCGGGCCTTCGTCAAGGCCGCGCCCGCCGCCGAGCAACCGCATCTGGTCGACTGGTACGCCCGAGAGGCCGCGATCCTGGATCGGCTGCCGGCCGACCTGCCGGCGCCCCGCCCCCGGTGGACCCTCTCCGCGGCCGGTTGGTTCGTGCTCTGCACCGACGCGGTCGACGGGCACACCCCGCACCTGCCCTGGGTGCCCGCCGAGTTGGACGCCACCCTCGCCGGGTACGCGCGAATCGCCGCCGCCCTGGCCGACCCGCCGGCCGAGCTGACCGCGCTCGGCCTGCCGCACCTTGCCGACCTGGCCCGGTCGGACATCCTCTGGTGGGAGGAGGTCGCCGCCGGTCGCGAGCCGACCCCACCACTGCCCGCGCCGCTGCTGGGCCGGCTGCCCGAGCTGGTGGAGTTGGAGTCCCTCCTCCCCCGGTACGCCGCCGGGGCGACCGGCCTGATCCACGGTGACCTGCGGGTCGACAACGTGCTGATCGACTCGGACGGCCGAGCCTGGTTCTGCGACTGGACCTGGGTCTGCGCCGGGCCGGCCTGGTTCGACCTGGCCGGCCTGCTGCTCACCGCGTACGCCAGCGGGCTGGACGCGGACCGGCTCTTCGCCGCGCACCCGGCCACCGCCGGCGCACCCCCGGACGCGTTGGACGCGACGCTGGCCGCGTTGGCCGGCTACTACCTCACCGGCGCTGCGGCGGCACCGCCGACGGCCTCGCCGCACCTGCCCGCCCACCAGCGGTGGAGCGGCGAGCAGTCGCTCGACTGGTTGGCCCGCCGCCAGGGCTGGCGGTGACGCGGACCGGCCTGGGATCGGGCTGGGCTGGCGGTGCCCCGGAGCGGCCTGGGATCGGGCTGGGCTGGCGGCGCCGCGGACCGGCCTTGGGTCGGGCTGGCGGTGAGCCGCCGCCCTGGCCGAGGGCGTAACCTGGTCCCCGACGGGCCGGGTCCGTCCGCGCGAAGGCCGAGCCGTTTTGGCTCGTCCCGGGCGACCTGGTAACCTGGCTCTTCGCGCAGCGATGACGCATGTTCGTCATCACGCGCAATAAGCTGACCAACCCGAGCTATCAAGACGAGGCTGTCGCGTGGCGAACATCAAGTCCCAGATCAAGCGCAACCGGCAGAACGAGAAGGCCCGGCTGCGCAACAAGTCGGTCAAGTCGTCGCTGAAGACCGCCGTCCGGAAGTTCCACGAGGCTGCCGAGGCCGGTGACGTCGAGAAGGCGACCGCGCTCATGCTGGACGCCTCGCGCAAGCTGGACAAGGCCGTCAGCAAGGGCGTGATCCACTCCAACCAGGCCGCGAACCGCAAGTCCGCGATCGCGAAGCGCGTGGTGTCGCTTTCTGCCTGACGCTTTCACCGTCAGACTGATTCGGAAAACCCCGGGCCCCGGCCCGGGGTTTCCGTGTGTCCAGAGGCCGGCCGCGCCTATCCGGGCCGGCCGTTCTGTGCGTGGGCCCCGACGGGGGTCGGCGCTCAGTCTGACGGGTTGGCCCGCCGGGGCGGCGGCACCGGGTCGGCGGTGATCACCACGCCGGGAACGCTGTGTGAGACCCACTCCACCCGGGCTCGGCCGACCACCGGTTCCATCTGCCGGCGAAACCGGTCCCGTTCCTGCTCGGGCACGAGCGCGGCGGAGCGGACCACGACCGCGGCCACCATGTCGTTGAGCTTCACCATGGCGGCCACCACGACCGGCAGCACCAGCACCGCCCACCAGCTGACCAGCTCGGCGAGGGCGAGCAGCACCGCCAGGGCGATGGCACCCTCGAAGAAGAGGAAGCACAGCACACCGCCGGGGTTGAGGAACCGCAGGCCGAGGAGCCGGGCGTAGAGCGGCCGGTAACGCTCCTCGTCCACGGGGATGGTGGCCCACGCTGGGCGGTTCGCCCCCGTCACCTGGCGCTGCCCTGCCGGGCCGCCGCGACCGAGAAGACCGCGCGCTCCAGGGCGTACGCCCGGTCGTCGGAGCCGCCCTTGACGGCCGCGTTGCACTCGGCGGCGACCTGCATGGCCCGGACCAGGCCCTCCGGCGTCCAGCCCCGCCCCTGCCGCTGCGCCCGCTCGATCTTCCAGGCGGGCATTCCGAGGCTGCTGGCGAGCTGGTACGCATTACCTCGCCCGGCCGATGCCACCCGGGCCACAGTGCGCACCCCGTCGGCCAGGGCGTCGGCGATGGGCACCGGGTCGACCCCGACGTGCAGGGCCCAGCGCAGTGCCTCAAGCGCAGCCGGCACGTCGCCGACCATTGTGGCGTCCGCCACCGTGAAGCCGGTCACCTCGACCCGGCCCCGGTAGTAGCGGGAGACCGTCTCGGCGCTGATCCGCCCATCGGTGTCCGCGATCAGTTGGGAGCAGGCGGCGGCCAACTCGCGCAGGTCGTTGCCGACCGCGGCGATGAGCGCCTCGGAGGCGTCGTCGGTGCACTTTCCGCCGCCCCGGCGGATCTCGTCGCGGACGAAGGCCACCCGGTCGCGGTGCCCCTTGAGCTTGGCCGCCGGAACCACCGTCGCGCCGGCCGCCCGCAGGCCGTCGGCGAACGCCTTGCCCTTGGCACCGCCCAGGTGCAGCACAAGCAGCTGGACCTCCGGGTCGGGATTCTTCGCGTATGCCAGCAGCGCGGCGACCAGGTCCTTGCGGGCATCCTGGCCGGAACGCAGGATCAGCAGCCGCCGCCCCCCGAACAGCGAGGGGCTGAGCATCTCGGCGATCTCGCCGACGGTGAGCGCGCTGGCCTGGTACTCGCGGACGTCCACCTCGGGGTCGACACTGCGAACCTTCGCGACAGCTTCGGTGACCGCGCGCGTGGCGAGCAGTTCCTCGTCACCGAGGACGAGCAGAATGGGGGCGAGGCTGGCGGGGGTCACGCCGCCCATATTCGCACGGCCTGCGGCGGGATCGTGCCTGCTCATTCGCTGCTTGATCGGCGCAGCCCGCACACAGTGCAAATCCAGACATCCAGCTCAATTCCCTGTTTAATCCGCAAGTCGCCCGTCCAATCGCAAGCCGTCCACCTTGATCCACACGGGATCAAGGGAACCGCGGTATCGGACCGCCGGTGATACCCCGGGTTCAATGATCCCGAGTCGATCAGCGACCGTGGGGGCTATCGCGGGTCCAGGCTGTCGGCCTGCGCTCAGGGCCGCTGGCCTGCGGGCACACCTCGCCGGGCTACCGCCAGACCGTCGCCCGTTCGGACCGCCGCCACGTCGCCGTCCGTGTCGGTGCGCAGCACCCGCACGCCGCCCCTGCCCAGTTGGGCGAGCAGCCCCGGACTCGGGTGCCCGTAGGTGTTGCCCGTGCCCACCGGCACGAGCGCCACCTTCGGCCGCACCGCATCCAGGAAGCCCTGGTCCTGGTACGCCGACCCGTGATGCGCGACCTTCAACACGTCCGCCCGTAACTGGCCGGGCGCCGCCCGCGCCACCATCGCGTGCTGCTCCTCGGTCTCCGCGTCGCCGGCCAGCAGGATCCGCACCCCGGCCACCGTGGCGCGCAGCACCAGCGAGTTGTTGTTCGGGTCGGACCTGGTCCCGGCCAGCGGGTACGGCGGGCCGAGCACCAGCAGGTCGACCCCGCCCACGGGATGACGAGCGCCGGCCACGGTGGTCAGCAGCGCGGCCCGCCCGCCGGTGGCCGCCGCCCGAACCAGGTCCCGGCCGCTCTCCGGGTCGGTGGACGACGGCGTCAGGACGGCACCCACCCGCCGCCCCCGGAACACCCCGGCCACCCCGCCCACGTGGTCCGCGTGGAAGTGGCTGATCACCAGCAGGGGCACCTCCCGTACGCCGAGCCGACGCAGGCAACCGTCCACCGCACCCGGTTCCGGCCCGGCGTCCACCACCACGGCCCGGCCGGAGTCAACCGGGAGCACCAGGGCGTCGCCCTGCCCCACCGCGCAGGCCACCACCACCCACCCGCCGGGCGGCCAGCCGGCGGCCACCAGCCGAACCGGCAGGGCACCCAGCACGGCGGCGACCCCAACCACCGCCACCAGCCGGCGTACGAGTGGCCGGCGAACCGCGATCAGCAACGCGACGGTCAGCCCGGTCAGCAGCAGGGCACCGGACACCCCGCCCGGCCACGGCAGCGTGCCACCTGGCAGTCGAGCACCCTGGCGGGCGATGACCACCAGCCACCAGGCCGGCCAACTCGCCAGCCACGCGACGAACTCGGCACCGGCCGGCCAGATCGGCGACACCATGGCCGCCAGCACGCCCAGCACGGTCGCTGGCGCGATGGCCGGCACCGCCAGCAGGTTGGCGGGCACCGCCACCAGGCTCACCGTGCCGGAGATCCCGGCGACGACCGGGCCGCAGGCGAGTTGGGCGGCCGCCGGCACGGCCAACGCCTCGGCCAGCCCAGGCGGGACGCCTCGCCGACGCAACCCGTCCCGCCAGCGCGGCGCGAGCAGCAGCAGACCACCGGTGGCCAGCACGGAGAGGGCGAACCCGGGATCCCCGGCCAACTCGGGGTCGACGAGCACCAGCACGGTCACGGCGGCGGCCAACGCGGGCAGCGCCGCGCGAGGACGACCGGAGGCGAGCGCGGCGAGCCCGATCGCTCCCATCGTGGCGGCCCGCACGACGCTCGGTGACGGGCGGACCAGAATGACGAACCCCACCAGCGCCACCCCACACAGCGCGGCGGCGAGCCACGGGCCGGCGCGCGACCACCGGGCCAGCAACAACACCGCACCCACCACGATCGCGACATTGGAGCCGGAGACCGCGTTGAGGTGGGTCATTCCGGTGGCCTGGAAGTCCGCCTCGACGGCGGGTGGCAGTCGGCTGGTGTCGCCCACCACGAGACCGGGCAGCAGCCCACCGGGGTCGTCGGGCAGCGGCGCGCAGGCCCGTTGCAGGCCGGTACGCAGCGCCCCGGCGGCGCGCTGCGCCCAGGACGGCGCGCCGTGCCGCTCCGGCGGATCGTTGGTGCTGAGCACCGCCGCGGTGAGGTCGCCGCCGCGTGGAACGCCGAGCCGGCCGTCGACGGTGAGGCGCTGCCCGGGCAGCATGCCCCGCCACGCCGGGTCGGTCGCCAGGACGAGCAGCCGCACCGACGCGTGGATCCGTCGACCGTCCGGGCCGGTGAGCCGGTCCAGCTTGGCCGACACCAGCAGCATCCCCGGCCGCCCGGCGCTCCGGATCGGGCGCGGGTCGTCCCGGACGACCAGGTCGGCGGTGATCGGAGCGCGTTGCTCGGCGAGGGCACGGATCGCCGGCGCGTCGCGAACGGCGAGCCGGGCGGCGGTGGCCGCACCACCGCACACCACACCGAGGCCGACCGCCACGGCCACCCACCCGTAGCGCCGCACCACGGCTCGGGGACTGCCGAGGCGGCCGAGCAGGTGCACAGCACCAATTGCCGTCAGCCCGGCCGCCGTGCCCGCCACCAGCAGCATGGGGCGGCCGCCGAGGTGCAGGCCGGCGAGCGCCGTGAGCCAGGCCGCCACGGCGAGCCCAGCCAGTCGCAGATCCGGCGGCTCGGACCGGGCCCCGCCCTCCGGCAGTGGGTCAGCGACGACGGCCGACTCGCTCACACCGTCACCAGATCCTTGAGCTGCTCGTAACGGGCATCGCCGATCCCGTCGACCTGGCGTAGGTCGCCAACGGACTTGAACCCGCCGTGCTGATCTCGGTGGGTGAGGATCCGTTGGGCGAGCACCGGCCCCACCCCGGGCAGCGCGTCGAGCTGCGCCAGCGTCGCGGTGTTGAGGTTCAGCGGCCCGGCGGCTGGTGCCGCACCGCCCGCCGCAGGCCCGGCCGCGCCGCCCGGCACCGGCGGTGGCGTCACCCCGACCACGATCAGCTCGCCGTCGGTGACCTTGCGGGCGGGGTTGAGCAGCGCCACATCGACCCCCGGGAGCGCGCCGCCGGCCGCCTGCACCGCGTCGGCGAGCCGGGACCCGGCCGGCAGGCGTACCAAACCGGGTTTTCGGACCTTGCCCGCGACCGCCACCACCACCTCGCTGGGACTGGACACGCTGGGGTCAACCGCCGGCGTGGCCGACGCGGCGTCGCTGACCAGCGGGGCGACCGGCTCCGACTGCGGCCGGGCCTGCCAGGCCCAACCTGCCGCGCCCACGACCACCACCACGGCGACCACCGCCAACGCCCGCACACCCCGCCGCCCAGGGTCGAACGCCCCGGGGCCGGGCAGCCGCGACTCGGACGCGACCGCAAGGCCGTCCGATGTCGGCTCCGCGACCAGCCCGGCGGGCTCGGAGGACAGCACGTCCACGGGCTGCGAGCCGACCAGGGACGACGGGGGTACGCCCGTGAGCGGCGCGTCCGGCCGGGGCGGCCGCGCGACAGCCGCCTCCGTCAGCCGGCGCAGGCGCTGGCGTACCTCTGTCTCCTCGTCGTGCGACACAGCGCGACGCTATGGCGGCGGCCGGATTGGTGTAGGGGGACGACACCGTCCTGTGGACAACCAGCGCCACTGTGGACATCGCCCTGATCATGCCGCGATCTGCTATGCGGGAGTCGAATTTCGGCACTTGGCCCGGGCACCCGGTCTGGTCGCCGACGCTCGCATCGACCGGGCTACCCTCCCTGGTATGTCCGACTCCCGCCTGCTGCGCATCGGCACCCGCAACTCTCCGATGGCTCTCGCCCAGGTCGAGCGGGTCCGCGCGATGCTCGCCGAGCGGCACCCCGAGGTCACCGTGGACGTGCTGTCGATGTCGACAAGCGGGGACCGCTGGCACGGTGACCTTGCCGCCCTGGGCGGCAAGGGGGCGTTCACCAAGGAGGTGGACGCCGCCCTGGTCGCCGGGGACGTGGACCTGGTGGTGCACTGCGTGAAGGACGTCCCCGGAGACCGGCCGGCGCCAGCCGGCACGGTGATGGCCGCCTACCTGGCCCGTGACGACGTCCGGGACTGCCTCGTGCACCCGGGCGGGCTGCGGATCGACCAACTGCCGCCCGGCACCCGGATCGGCACCTCCGCCGTCCGGCGGGTGGCGCAGCTGGCGCTGCACTGGCCGAACCTGGTGCCGGTGGCCATCCGGGGCAACGCGAACAGCAGGCTCGCCAAACTTGACGCCGGGGACAGGTACGACGCGCTGCTGCTCGCGTTCTCCGGGTTGGAGCGGATCGGGCAGGCCGCCCGCATCACCCACCCGATCGACGTCGACACGATGGTCCCGGCCGTCGGGTCCGGCACCCTGGTCCTGCAGTGCCGGGAAGACGACACCAGCACCCGTGACCTGGCAGCCAGTCTCGGCGACCCACGGGCCTGGCGGGAGACCGTGGCGGAACGGACCATGCTGCACATCCTGCAGGGGAACTGTCACTCCCCCATCGCTGCGCTTGCCCGCACCGAACCCGACGGCCGCCTCGGCCTACGGGCAAGGGTGATCAGCCTCGACGGTAAGACTGTGCTCGACGCACACGAATGGGCGGCGGATCCGATCACCCTCGGGACCTCCGTCGCCGCCGCCCTGCTCCGGCAGGGTGCCCGTGACCTCCTCGACCTGCCCGCGCACGCCTGACCGTCCGCCGATCTTGAAGGCAGGGAGGTGGCTCAGATGCGGGCTCGACTACGGCAGATACACATCGACGGGCACACCTTCACCTGGCGCGCGGCGCTGCACAACGTGCAGGTCAACGGTTTCCACCACCGGGCCGTCTACGTTCGCGCCTGGGGATCCGGCGACAAGAACAGCCAGAAACTCGAAGCGGATCTGCTGTCGGCCCCCGGGCCGTACGTTGTCGACAACGGCTACCCCACACCCGCCGACGTGCGGGCGGTCATCATCTGCGGCCTGAAGAGTGGTTGGCAGCCAGAGCAGCGGGGCGGAACGTTCGTGCTGTCCGATCGCGAGCATGGGGCCACCTTCGCGGCGTCGGGGTTCCAGCTGACCAATCCCGTACGCCCGGGCGAGAGCGCGGACCGTACGACCCACGAGGCTCAGCAGCGAGACTGACGGCCGGTGGGGCATCCGCACCCCACCGGCCGACGGGCCTCCTACAGGTACGGCCGGGTGATGATTTCGATCGCGTGGCCGGCCGGGTCGAAGAAGTAGAAGCCCCGCCCACCGTGCTCGGTGTTGGTCTCCCCCTCCCGCTTCAGCTGCGGGTCGGCCCAGTACGTGATGCCACGTCCCTCGACGAACGCCAGGCACCGCACGAACAACTCGTCGTCGACGAGGAACGCGTAGTGCTGCATCTGGATGTCCACCGGCGGCTCGGCGAACTGGAGCAACACACCCTCGTCCAGCTGGACGTTGGCGAACGGCCCCCACGACGGCGCCTCCGGCAGCTCGAACAGCTCCCGGTAGAACGCGGCCGACGCGCTCTTGTCCTTGCTGGCGATGATGGTGTGGTTGAACGTGACTGTCATCCGTACCGTCTTCTTCCCGGTCGATCCGAAGACCCGACCGGAGGCCCACAGCGTTCACCCAGCCACGCAGATGATGAAGCCCCGAGGCAACTGACGCCCCGGATCCCGCACGAGAGACGCGTACATCGCGTCGATGTCGGCGTGGTGGCTGAAGTAGCCAGAACCTCCGGGGGTAGGCCCATCTGGGGCGCGCACGGAGGCTAACACAGCGGCGCGGGCGGGTTCATTCACCGTTTCTGGAGCATGACCGAGGCGACTTCCGCCATGAGCGCCAACGCCCAGTCGAGTTGTCGACAGTCGCTGTGTGCTCGGCACTCCAGGCACCCGCCCGCCCGCCACGGCCGGTCGAGCGCCCGGGTCCAGTGAGCATCCAGCACCCGCTTGGCAATGAACAGTTCGGTCGCCGTGGACACGGGTTCATCGATTGGCATGTTCGGCGCCTCCGCCCGGCCGAAGTAGCCCGCCCTGGGGGGCCGAGGCCTTGCGATGCGCTCCCTCAGGGCGGGCAGACCGGATATCTCAGGAGTGCTGAAGTCCAGGAGCAGCCGGTCACTGTCTCACTGTATTCGCTGTCTCAGTGTAGTCAAGTTCTCACTATCTCCACTTTGCTGCGTTGCCGCCTTGTCCCGATCACGCCCGGGCTGGAAACATGATCTCCGCTGAAGTCCGGGAGAGCCGCTCATGCCGACGAGACCACCGCACTACCGCCGCGTGGCGGATGACATCGAGCAGAAGATCCGCTCGGGCGCGTATTCGCCTGGCCAACAACTGCCATCGGTTTCCGAGATCGGTGAGCTGTACAACGTGGCACGCTCAACGGCCTATCGAGCCGTCAAGGAGCTGCACGAGCGGAACCTGATCTACGGTCAGCAGGGCCAGGGCGTCTTCGTCGCCGACAGCTAGGCTCCGACCGGCACGAGAGCCGCGCGGCGCTCAGCGGGCCTCTGGGTCGAGGCCGAGTACGGCCCGGCCGCCGTCCACCGGCAGCGTGACCCCGTTGACGAAGCTCGCTGCGGGCGACAGCAGGTACGCGACCGCCTCGGCCACCTCCTCGGCCCGCCCGATGCGGCCCACCGGGTGTAGCCGGGTCAGCTCGGCGTCGATCCACTGGGCCTGGGCGGGCTCCTGTGTGGCGAGGAATTCGGCGTGCCGCTCGGTGGCGATCGAGCCGAGCGCGACCGCGTTGGCGCGGATGCCGTGCGGCCCGTACTCGATGGCCAGCGCCCGGGTCAGCCCTTCCACTGCGGCCTTCGCCGTGGCGTACGGCAGGGCACCGGACACCGGTCGACGGGCCTGGTGCGACGAGACGTTGACGATCGCGCCGCCGGCGGCGCGGGCCAGGAAGCGGCGGACGGCGACCGCGGCGCCCACAACGGCTGGGCGCAGGTTCAACCCGATCAGGTCCAGCACCGTGTCGGCCGACGCGGAGTGCAGGGTGGCGTCGCGGAACACCGCCGCGTTGTTCACCCAGCCGGTCAGCGGCGCGGCGCGGTCCGCCAGCTCGGCGGCGCGCTCCGCAACCTGCTCGTCGGCGGCGTCGCCGACCACCGCGACGAGCCGATCGGCGGCCGGATGGTCGGCCAACCAGTCGACCGCGTCGGCGTCGCGTTCCAGGACGACGATGGTGGCGCCGGTCGCCACCAGCCGTTCCACCACAGCCCGGCCGACACCGCGACCGCCGCCGGTCACCACGCACGACGTGTGCACCGGCTCAACCCTCCGGTCGGCGGTGGACGACCACGCAGGCCAGGCCCGGCCCGGCGTGCGCGGCGACGACGGCACCCGCCTCGGAGACGTACGTGTCGTGCAGCCGGTCACCGAACCGCTCGGTCAGCGCGGCGCGCAACGCCTCGGCCCGTTGCGGCGCGGCCAGGTGGTGCACCCCGAGATCCACGTCGTCGCCGTCGGCCGCCTCGACGGCCAGGTCCACGAGACGGGCCACTCCCCGACTGGCGGTGCGGACCTTCTCCCGCAGCACGATCGCCCCATCGGGCATGTGCATGATCGGCTTGACGGACAGAGCCGTGCCGACCAACGCCTCGGCTGCGTTGATCCGGCCGCCCCGGCGAAGGAACTCCAGCGTGTCGACGTAGAACCAGACGGTGGTGCGGGAGATGGCGGCGAGCGCCGCGTCGCGTACAGCGGCGAGGTCGGCGCCGGCCTCGGCGGCGGTGGCGGCGGCGATGGCCGGAAAGCCCAGCCCCATGCCCGCCGAGCGGCTGTCCACGACCTCGACCCGGCCGTCCAGGTCGGCGGCGGCGAGCCGGGCGGCATCCACCGTGCCGGACAGCGCGGCGGAGATGTGCACCGAGACGATCCCGTCGGCGCCGGCGTCGAGCAGTCGGCGGTACGTACGGGCGAACTGCTCGGGTGCCGGGCGGGAGGTGGTCGCCGTGACCCGGCGGGCGCTCAGCGCCAGGGTCGCGTCAGCGGGCTGGGTCTCCACCCCCTCCAGCCCTTCCGCGCCGTTGAGCACGACGGTCAACGGCACGACGGTCAGCCGGTGCGCCTGCACCAGCTCGGGCGGAAGGTAGGCGGTGGAGTCGATGACAACCGCGACGGGCATGCCCGGCACGCTAGCCGATCGAGACCCCCAACGCCGAAGCGCGAGCGATCAGATCGCGTCGGCGGCTACCGGAGCGGTGACCAGGCCGACGTTGTGCGCCCGTAACTGCCAGCCACTGACGTCCTGCGGACGGCCGACCACCGGCGCGCGGTCGTCGTGCCGCAGCTCGCTCCAGTGGCAGTTGGCCAGCGAACCGATGGTGCGCAGCACGGCAGTGTCCCAGCCGAGCAGGTGACCGATGCCCTGTCGGGAGCCGCCACCGTGAGTGGCGATCACCACGGTGCCGCCCGGTGCCGCGTCGGCTGCTTCCCGCAGCGCGGCACCGACCCGCTCGCCGAGGTCGCGCAGGGGCTCCAGATCCGCACCCGGGTCGGGGTCGCCGGCCCGCCAGCGCGCGTACTCCGCGGGAAAACGCTCGGCGACCTCGGTGAGGTGCAGACCCTGCCACTGACCGAAGTGCCGCTCGCGCAGCCTCGCGTCGGTGCGTACCGGAAGACCCGTCAGCGCGGCGAGCGCGGCGGCGGTCTCCGCGGCGCGGCTCAGGTCGCTGGCCACGATCGCGTCGGGCCGCAGCGCCGCGAGCAGCGGCGCGGCGGCGCGGGCCTGGTCGCGACCAAGCTCGTTGAGGGGTACGTCGGTCTGCCCCTGGACGCGGTTGGCGGCGTTCCAGTCGGTGTTGCCGTGCCGCCAGACGATCAGTCGGGTCATTCGGCTGCGGCGGACCCGCTGGCGTCGGCCTCGACCAGGTCGCGGTCGACGAACGGGATGGTGGGGCAGTCCTTCCAGAGGCGGTCGAGCCCGTAGAACTCGCGCTCCTCGGTGTGCTGGACGTGCACCACGATGTCGACGTAGTCGAGCAGCACCCAACGGCCACCACGCTCGCCCTCGCGCCGCACCGGCTTCGCCTTGTCCGGCAGCTCCAGCAGGCTCTCCTCGATGGCGTCGACGATGGCCAGCACCTGACGCTCGTTGGGGGCAGCGGCGAGCACGAACGCGTCGGTGATGGCGAGCTGGTCGCCGACGTCAATGATCGTGATGTCCTGCGCCTTCTTGTCGGCGGCGGCCTGGGCGGCCGCGATAGCCAGCTCGTGAGCGCGTTCGGAAATCGTCACCGTTCTCCTTCGATCAAGCGTGCGATCCTCCAAGCGTCTCATACCCGCCGGCACCCCGATCGTCCAGTTCTGGTCGGTTAGCGCCACGAACCTGGGCATAACGGGTGCACTCAGCGCTGATAGAGGCTCCGCTTGGCGATGTACTGCACCACACCGTCGGGGACCAGATACCAAACCGGCTCACCTCGGGCGACCCGAGCGCGACAGTCGGTCGACGAGATGGACATCGCGGGCACCTGGATCAGGCTGACGGTATCCGCCGGGAGGTGCTTGTCGCTCAGCGGGAAGCCGGGCCGGGTCACGCCGATGAAATGGGCCAGCTCGAAGATCTCGTCCAGGTCCTTCCAGGACAGGATGCGTTGCAGAGCGTCCGCGCCGGTGATGAAGAACAACTGCACCTTCGGGCCGTACTCGGCCTGAAGGTCACGCAGCGTGTCGACCGTGTAGGTGGGCCCACTGCGGTCGATGTCGACCCGGCTGACCTGGAAGCGAGGGTTGGAGGCGGTGGCGATCACGGTCATCAGGTACCGGTCCTCGGCCGGGCTGACCGGCTCGTCGGCCTTCTGCCACGGCTGCCCGGTGGGAACGAAGACCACCTCGTCCAGGCCGAACCGGTCCGCCACCTCGCTGGCCGCGACGAGGTGCCCGTGGTGGATGGGGTCAAAGGTGCCACCCATGATCCCGATCCGCCGGATATCTTCCTCCACCCAATGATCGTAGGCCGAGCGTCGCGGCCGACCGTCCCGGCCCGGCACCGCCGTACGTCACCCCACTCCGGCCCGGCTCAGCGTCGGCGATCACCCCTGCGGATCGCTGTGATCCGCTCGGCAGGGGCTCGCAGCATCGCGCGCGTCGGCGTATATTCGTCGACGAGTAACCGTCGACGAGCGAGGGGTGGGGCATCGTGCCGAAGCGCCGCAAGGTCGGCAACCTGCTGGCGCTGGCCGTGTTGTCCGCCCTGGCCCAGCGGCCGATGCACCCGTACGAGATCGCCACCGCACTGCGTGCCTGGGGCAAGGACCAGGACATGGAGTTCAAGTGGGGATCCTTCTACACGGTGATCGGCAACCTGGACAAACACCACCTGATCGAGGCCGTGGAGAGCGTGCGCGAGGGCCGACGCCCGGAACGCACCGTCTACCGGATCACCGAGGCGGGGCGGGCGGAGCTGGTCGACTGGGCCCGCGAGCTGGTCTCCACCCCCATGGCGGAGCACCCCCGCTTCCGGGCCGGGTTGTCCGTGCTCGCCGCGCTGCACCCCGACGAGGCCACCGGCCTGCTGCGGCAACGGCTCGACCTGCTGGAGGTCGCCATCCGGCAGGACCGCGAGACGCTCGACGCGCACCTGCGCGAGATTCCACGGCTGTTCCTGGTCGAGTCGGAGTACGACCTCGCCATGCGGGACGCGGAGGCGGCCTGGCTGCGGGCACTGCTCGCGGAGCTGACCTCGGGCAGCTACCCCGGGTTGGGCGCCTGGCGGGCCTTCCACGAGACCGGCGAGATGCCGGCCGAGCTGACCGAGTTGGCCGAGAGAACGCACACCCCGAAGGCCAGCACCGACACCCCAACGACCAACACCCCGGAGGCCAGCACCGACAGCACCGGCTGAAAAGCGGCCCCGGCGAGGTGCGCCAACACCTCACCGGGGCCCTGACCCCGAACCGACGCCTGGGAAGGCACCCGGCCCGAAGCGGCAACCACGAGGATAACCGGGCTCCCTCCCAGGTCCGCGCGCCCGCGCACCGACCACGCCAGGTCCGTGCGCCGCGCGCTCAACGACCACACCCAGGGAGAGACCATGACCACGGTACGAACCGCGATCGTCATCGGCGGCGGCGTCGCCGGGCCGGTGACAGCGCTCGCGCTACGCCGCGCCGGCATCACCGCGACCGTCTACGAGGCGTACCCGACCACGGCCAGCGGCATCGGCGGCACCCTCGCCCTCGCGCCCAACGGCGTGGCGGCTCTGCGTACGGTCGGCGCGCACGAGGCGGTGACGGCGATCGCCACCCGGATCGAACGCAGCGCTCTGGCCGTCGGCCGCCGCCGCATCGACATGCCCACGCTGACCGGGGTGCCGCCGCTGCACGTGGTGCACCGGGCCGAGCTGTACCAGGTGCTGCACGACCAGGCATTCGCTGAGGGCGTGCCGTTCGCGTACGGCAAGCGGCTGGTCGACGCCGAGCAGACCGGCGACGGCGTGACCGCGCGTTTCGAGGACGGCAGCACCGCGACCGCCGACATCCTCGTCGGCGCGGACGGGATCCGCTCCACGGTCCGGGGTCTCATCGACCCGGCCGCGCCCGGACCCCGGTTCACCGGGCTGCTCGGCTTCGAGGCGGTCGCCCGGCACGAGGTGGACGCCGAGCCGGGCACTATGACGTTCGCGTTCGGCCGACGCGGCTACTACCTGTACTGGCCGGAGCCCGGCGGCGGCACCCGGTGGGGGGCCAACCTGCCGCAGCAGCGGCCGATGAGTCTCGTCGAGGCCCGGGCGGTGCCGGCGGAGCAGTGGCTGGACACCCTGCGCGCCACCTACGGCGACGACGACCCGGGCCGGGAGCTGATCGCTACCAGCAACGCCGACGACCTCCAGGTGGTCGGGTCGTTGCAGATCATGCCGCCCGTGCCGCACTGGCATCGGGGCCGGATGGTGCTGGTCGGCGACGCGGCGCACGCGCCGTCGAACAGTTCCGGGCAGGGCGCGTCACTGGCCATCGAGAGCGCGGTACAACTCGCCCGCTGTCTGCGCGACCTGCCGGACGTCCAGGCGGCGTTCGCCGCGTACGTCCGGCTGCGTCGTACCCGGGTGGAGAAGGTCGCGGCCCGGGCGGCCCGGATCAACCACGCGAAGGCCCCCGGTGCGGTCGCGCGGACGCTGATGCCGTTGCTGATGCCGCTGATGGTGCGCACGGTGCTGGACCCGGAGAAGACCGTCGCCGACGAGCAGCGCTACGTCATCGACTGGGACGCGCCGGTCACGGCGGAGCCCGCCCTGCGCTGAGCTGCGGCTGCGGGGTGGCCGACCAGCCACCCCGCAGCGGCCAGCCCGGCGCGGACCGCACCGCGCAGGGCCAGCCCGGCGGCGTCAGGCCAGCGCTGCTCAGCGGTCAGGCCGAGGCGGCGGCCACCGCCGTCCGGGCGACCAGCGCGCGACGCAGGTCGTCGTCGGCGTCGGTCACCACCCGGCGCAGGCCAGGGGTCAGGTCGTCGCGGACCAGCAGCGCCGCGGCCGCCTCCCGGGTGGGCTGCGCCACGGCGTAGCGGGGGAACGCCAGGGCGGCCACCCGGTCGGCCGTCCAGGGGGTACGCCGGTGCGCGGCGGCCGGCATCTCCGCGAAGTACCGATCGACGTACGCGGCGGTCAGGTCGGCCTGTTCGGGTTGCCAGAACCCCTCGGTGATCGCCTCCAGCAGCCGACTGGACAGCTCGGTGTCCCGCACGATGATCTCCCAGGTCGCCTGCTTCGCCACCGGGTCGGGCAGGGCCGCCCGGCAGTGGGCGGCCCGTTCCGCGCCAGTGGAGCTGTTGTCGGCGGCGGCCTCGATGGCGATCTCCGCCTCGCCGGCGGCGCCCAGCACCACCAGGCGACGCAGCACCGCCCAGCGCAGCTCCGCGTCGACCTTCAGGCCGGCCGGCACGTCCCGGCCGGCGAGCCACCCGACGAGCAGATCAGCGTCGGTGGTCGCGGCGATCCAACCCCGTGCGGCGGCGAGCTGCAACGACTCCCCGGCCGGCGCGCCGTCGAGCAGCCGTTGGCACGTCCCGGCGACCCTGGCCAGCGCCGTGGAGCGGGTCAACGGGTCGAGGTAGCGGTCGACCAGGGACCGGCTGAGTGTCAGCACGTCCTCCGCGATGATCACCTCGGTCTCGGCGGGCAGCGCGGCGGCCATCAGATCGACCAGGCCGGTGACCGGCCGCTCGCCGTCGGTCGCCGCGTCCAGTGCCTCGCGCCAGAGCACCGCCCGGGCCAGCGGGTCGGTCAGACCGGGCAGCACCTGCGGAACGGCGTCCGCCGACGCCGGGTCGAGGCGTACCTTCGCGAAGGTGAGGTCACCGTCGTTGAGCAGCAACAACCGGGCCGCCGGCTCGCCGGTCAGCGCACCGAGCACGGTGCGACCACCGTCGGCGTTCGGGTCGATGTCCACCTCGTCGCGCCGCCCGGCACCGTCCATCGAATAGCGACCCACGCCGATCCGGTGTGGGCGCAGCACCGGGTACGACTCGGGCGCGGTCTGCACCACGGCCACCTCGGTGTAGCGGCCGTCGGCGTCCACGGCGACCTCGGCACGCAGCGTGTTGACCTGCGGGCGGCGCAACCACAGCTCGGCCCAGTCGGACAGGTCCCGCCCGCTGCTGGCGGAGAGGCTGGCCAGCAGGTCGGCGAGGGTGGCGTTGCCGAAGCGGTGTGCGGCGAAGTGCGCGTTCAGGCCGGCGAGGAATGCCTCGTCGCCGAGCCACGCGACCAGCTGCCGCAGCACGCTGGCGCCCTTGGCGTACGAGATGCCGTCGAAGTTCAGCAGGCCCGCCTCGGCGTCGACGACCTCCTGCGGGGCGATCGGGTGGGTGGAGGGCCGCTGGTCGGCGGCGTAGCCCCAGGCCTTGCGACGCATGGCGAAGGTGGTCCAGGCCTGATCGAAGCGGGTCGCCTCGGCGGTGACCCGGGTGCCGAGGTACTCGGCGAAGGACTCGTTCAACCACAGGTCGTCCCACCAGCGCATGGTGACCAGGTCGCCGAACCACATGTGGGCCATCTCGTGGGCGATGATGCCGGCCCGCTGCTCGCGCTGGGTGTCGGTGACCGCCGAGCGGAACACGTAGTCGTCGCGGAAGGTGACCAGGCCCGGGTTCTCCATCGCGCCGCCGTTGAACTCGGGCACGAACGCCTGGTCGTACTTGCCGAACGGATAACGTTCGGTGAAGAGCTGGTGGAACCGGTCCAGGCACTGCCGGGTGATGGTGAAGATCTCGTCGGCGTCGGCGTCCAGGTGCTCGGCGAGCGACCGGCGGCAGTAGATGCCCAGCGGTATGCCGTCGTGCTCGGCCCGCCGGACGTGGTACGGCCCGGCGATCAGCGAGAAGAAGTACGTGGCCAGGGGCGCGCTCGGCACGAACTCCCAGCGCCCGGGGGCCGGGTTGGCGGCCAGCTCGGCGTTGCCGGCGACGATCCACTGGGGCGGCGCGGTGACCGAGAGGGTGACCGGGGCCTTGAGGTCGGGCTGGTCGAAGGCGGCGAAGATGCGCGGCGCGTTGTCGAGGAAAGACTCGGCGTAGAGGTAGGTCTCGCCGTCGGCCGGGTCGACGAAGCGGTGCATCCCCTCCCCCGTATTGGAGTACGCCATCTCGGCCTCGACGACGAGCGTGTTCTCCTCGGCCAGGTCGTCGAACGGCAGCCGGTTGTCGGTGAGCAGGCCGGGATCCAGGTCGCGGTCGTTGAGGCGTACACCGCGCAGTTTGGCGGGCTTGACCTCGACGAAGGTCGCGGCGCCGGCGGCGGCCCGGAACCGGACCTCGACGCGGGAGCGGAACAGGTCGCCGTCACCGGTCAGGTCGAGGTCCACCTGATAGGACTCGACAGTAATCGCCGCGCCACGCGCGGTCGCCTCTACACGGGTCAGGCTCGGCATCCGCTTATCCTGCCCGATGGGGATCGGCACCCGGTCACCACACGACCCTCGGCACTGGAGGAAAGAAACATGGCGCAGCACCCCAAGGGCGACTTCGACCTCTCTCGGGCGGTCTGGCAGCGGGCCGAGGGGGACACCTCCGACAGCGCCGTTGAGGTTGCCTTCGTCGACGACCTGATCGGGATGCGCAACTCAGCCGAGCCGAACGGGCCGGTGCTGGTCTTCACCCAGGCCGAGTGGGACGCCTTCGTGGCCGGCGCGCAGGACGGCGAGTTCGACCTGGACTGACAGTGCCCGCCGACTCGTCGGCGGTGGATCGCCGTGCCGGTGCCCGTGGTCGGGACACCGGCACGGCCACGCTGGCGGGCTGGCCGGCGCACTCCCGGATCGACCACCCGGGGCTGATGGTCAACCATCGCCGGGAAGGTCGCCGTCGCCCCAGCCGAGGCCACCCGGGCCCGGCGCGTGGTGGAAGCCCGGATGATCGGCCACGTCGACGCAGCGCTCGCCGTCCGGGCCGACCGCGCCGCAGAACAGCCGCTCGGCCCGCTGCCAGGCGTCCGCCGGTGACAGGGCCGCCGCGCCGAGTGCCACCTCCGAGCGGAGCAGGCTCAACGCCTCCGCGTACGCCACGGCCAGCTCGCGGGCCTCGGCCGGGCCGGGCGCGGTGAAGCCCAGGTGCACGGTGAAGAACCGGTGCGGACGGGTGGGCCGCCGCGGCGGCCCGATCAGTGACCGCCCGTCGCGGCCTCCGCCCAGTGCCCCGGCCGCTCGCCGCTGCCGCCAGTGCGGCGATCTGTTGTCGCGCATCCGCCCTCCCCCGTGCTCGTCCCACCAGCAGCAAACCAGGTTCCGCCGCCCCTGGGAGGGGCCAGCCGGGCGGGGTTCAGCGGCGTTGACGGGGGTAAGCGCGCTGGCAAACGGCGACCAGCCGCACCTGCGCGTGAGGAGACCCGATGGCGACCATGCCGGCCGACCGCAACCCGGACAGCACCCTCGCGCTGCTCCGCGCCGGTTACCGGTTCATCGGCGAGCGCTGCGAGCGGTACGGCAGCGACGTCTTCAAGACCCGGATCCTGCTCGCTCCGACCATCTGCCTGCGCGGCCGGCCGGCGGCGGAGCTGTTCTACGACACCGACCGCTTCCAACGCGCCACCGCGATGCCGCTGCGGGTGCAGCGGACCCTGACCGGTCGGGGGGGCGTGCAGGGGCTGGACGGGCCGGAGCACTCCGACCGCAAGGCCATGTTCATGTCGATCATGACGCCGGCGGCGATCCAGCGGCTCGGTCAGCTCTTCGACGACGAGTGGCGGACCCGGGTCGCCGCCTGGGAGGGCGCCGGCCCGGTGTCGCTCTACGACGAGCTGGGTCGGCTGCTGACCCGGGTGGTCTGCGCCTGGGCCGGGGTGCCGCTGCCCGCGTCGCAGGTCGAGCGCCGCGCCGTCGAGCTGCACGCCATGATCGAGGCCCCGGCCGTGCTGGGACCCCGGCACTGGCGGGGACGGGTCGCCCGGTACCGCGCCGAACGCTGGCTCGCCGACCTCATCGAACGGACCCGCGTCGGTTTCGCCCCGGCGCCGGCCGGCAGCGCCCTGGCCGTGATCGCCGAACACCGGGACGGGCGCGGCAACCTCCTGCCCCGGCGGATCGCGGCGGTGGAGCTTCTCAACGTGCTGCGCCCGGTGGTCGCCGTCGACCAGTACATGACCTTCGCCGCGCTCGCCCTGCACGACCATCCGGCCTGGCGGGAACGGGTCCGTGACGACGACGAGGCCACCGAGCAGTTCGTCCAGGAAGTACGCCGCTACTACCCGTTCTTTCCGGTCGCGGCCGCCCGGGTCCGGCGGTCCTTCGACTGGCAGGGCCACCACTTTCCCCGCGGCCGGCGGGTGCTGCTCGACCTCTACGGCACCAACCACCACCCGACGCTCTGGCCACAACCGGAGCTGTTTCGCCCGGAGAGGTTCGCCGGCCGCCGGGTGGACCCGTTCGAGCTGATCCCGCAGGGCGGCGGCGACCACTGGGCCGGGCACCGCTGCGCCGGCGAGTGGATCACCATCGACCTGATGAAGCGGGCGGTCACCAACCTGGCCGCCACCATGCGCTACGAGGTGCCGGTCCAGAACCTTGCCCTGGATCTGCACCGGATGCCCGCACTGCCGCCCCTCGGGCTGACCCTCACCAACGTCCGCCACGCGGGCTGATCCCGCCTCGCCGATCGCAGCGACCGGCGAGGCGGATACGCCCAGCCCGTCAGGGATGCAGAACGCTGCGTAGACAGCCGTCTTCCTTCTTCTCGAACAGCTCGTACCCCTGGGCGCCCTGCTCCAGGGAGAGCGGGTGGGTGGCCAGATAACCGGGGTCGATCTCGCCGGCGGCGAGCCGGTCGAGCAGCATCGGGATGTAGCGCTGCGCGTGCATCTGCCCCATCCGCAGCACCAGGGCCTTGTTCATGGCTGCGCCGAGCGGGAACTTGTCGACCAGACCGGCGTACACACCGACGATGCTCACCGTGCCGCCCTTGCGACACGCCATGATCGCCTGGCGGACCGAGGTCGGGCGGTCGGTCTGCAACCGCGCCGCCTGCTTCACCCGGTCGTACGCATAGGTCGGTCCGACGTCGTGCGACTCCATCCCGACGGCCTCGATGCAGGCGTCCGGCCCGCGCCCGGCGGTCAGCTCGCGCAGCGCCTCCAGCACGTCGGTCTCCGCGTAGTTGATCGTCTCGACCCCGATCCGTTCGGTGGCGGTCTTGAGCCGATCCGGGAATCGGTCGATCATGATGACCCGCTCGGCGCCCAGGAGTTGCGCCGAACGGGCCGCCATCTGACCGACTCCACCGGCACCCCAGACGGCCACCACCTCGCCGCCACTGAGCCCGCAGAAGTCCGCCGCCATCCACCCGGTGGGCATCGCGTCGGAGGCGAACACCACCGAGTCGTCCGGCACCCCGTCGGGTACGGCGAAGGCGCCGATGTCTCCGAACGGCACGCGGATGTACTCGGCGTGTGATCCGGCGTAGCCGCCGGCGGCGTGCGAGTAGCCCAGGATGCCGGCCGGCGAGTGCCCCCACAGCTTCTCGGTGAACACCGGTTGCGGATTGGAGTTGTCGCAGAGCGAGTACTGCTCGGTCCGGCAGTACCAACACCCACCGCAGGCGACCACCGACCCCACCACCACCCGGTCGCCGACCCGGTGCCGCCGGACGCCAGGTCCGGTCTCCACCACCTCGCCCATGAACTCGTGGCCGAGGATGTCCCCCTCCCGCATCGCCGGCAGGTACCCGTTGATCAGGTGCAGGTCGGAGCCGCAGACGCTGCTGGCCCGGACCCGGACGATGATGTCCCCCTCGGCGCGGATCTGGGGCTCCGGCACGTCCCGGACGGCCAGCTTGCCGACGCCTTCCCAGCAGAGCGCCCTCACGCCCGTCCTCCCGTCATCAGCTTTTCTCGCACCTTGTCGGTCGCCTTCTCCTGGGCGGGGCTCCGGCCGGACGGGTCGTCCCGGGTGTCCACCACCTGGCCACACTCGATCAGCGCCTTCACCCGGCGCAGCGCGTCCCGCAGCGCCAGGTCCGGCTCGTCGCCGCCGACCAGGCCAGCCAACCGACGCACCGGACCGGAGCGGTAGCGCAGCTCGGCCCGGATCTCCGTGCCCCGGCCCTGGGGTGCCTCGGCCAGCTCGATCCGTCCCAGCTGCGGCATCGGCCCGTCCTCGACCCGCCACCGCAGGGTGCCCGTCCCCTCGACGGTGATCTCGGCCCGCCACTGCGTCTCCCCGTCGGCCCGGTCGCGGGCCACGCACCGCCAACGCCGCTCGTCGAGCTGCTGCAGCGTGGCCCACCCGGCCAGCGCGCCGTCCAGCCGTTCCCGGTCGGTCCAGAAGCCGATCACCTCGTCCCGGGACCGGTCCACGGTCACCCCGCGACGCACCACGTACCAACCGTCCTGCCGCTCCGGCTGATGCCGATGCCGACGGCGGGCCACCACCCGCCCCACGCCGACCGCCGTCGCCGCGGTGACGCCGAGCAGCGCCCACCTGGTTCCGTTGTTGGTCATCTCGTCTCTCTCCTCCACCCGGACAACCGGGCATGGACAGCTCTTAAGGGCAGCGCTACCCGGGGTCCGGCAGTCGAAACGACCCGCTGTTTGATCGACGGAAATGCGGGCAGATGCTGCTCAACATCGACCGCGACCCTGGCCGCCACGGAGTTGTGATGTCCACGTTCAGCCCTAATGGAGACGCCCGGCCCGCCACCCGCCGGTGGGAGGTCGAGCACGATGGCGCCGGCACGTCGCCGGTCCGCCTACCGATGACGTACGTGCTGCCGCTGCGCTGGCACACCGACACCGGCCTGGCCGAGCTGACCGACTACCTGCGCTGGCTGGGTGACCGGGTGGAGGTGCTCGTGGTCGACGGCTCGCCTCCGCACCTCTTCGCCCGGCACGCCGAGGCGTGGCGGGGGCTGGTCCGGCACCTGCCACCGGACCCGAATGAGCGTGGGCTCAACGGCAAGGTGCTGGGCGTACACACCGGGGTCCGCGCGGCCGGCCACGAGCACGTGGTGATCGCCGACGACGACGTCCGGTACGACGAGTCCGCGCTGGGCGCGGTACACCGGCTGCTCGGCCGGGCCGACCTGGTACGACCGCAGAACTACTTCGACCCGCTGCCCTGGCACGCCTGGTGGGACACCGGTCGCACGCTGCTCAACCGGGCGCTCGGGGCGGACTACCCGGGCACCCTCGCCGTGCGGCGCAGCACCTTCCTCGCCATGGGCGGGTACGACTCGGACGTGCTCTTCGAGAACCTGGAGCTGATCCGCACGGTGCGCGGGTACGGCGGCACCGAGGCCACCCCGGCCTGGCTGTACGTCCGCCGACTACCTCCGGACGCCGCGCATTTCCGCGGTCAACGGGTCCGTCAGGCGTACGACGATCTGGCGCAGCCGGCTCGCCTGCTGACGGCGCTGGCGGTGCTGCCGGCGCTGGCGACGGCGGTCGCGTCGCGTCGGCCCAGGCTGCTGCTCGGCGCGGTGGCCGGGGTCGTGGCCCTGGCCGAGACGGGTCGCCGCCGCGCCGGCGGCACCCGGGTGTTCCCGCCGACCACGGCGCTGGCGGCCCCACTCTGGCTGCTGGAACGCGGTGTGTGCGGCTGGTTGGCGGTCACCCAACGCCTCCTGCTCGGCGGCGTCCGCTACGGCGACACCCGAATCCGCCGAGCCGCCAACCCCGCCCCGCGCAATCCGCGGCTCCCCGCGATCTTGCACTTTCGGTTGGGACAAAACCGCCGGTAGGCCCACGGAACGTCAGCCGAAACCGCAAGATCGGCGCTTCCCAGCACGACAGCTCGCGGCCACCCTCGGGTGACCGCGAGCTGTCGTGCTGGTTGGGGGTGGGGTCAGGGGGTGGCGCGGTCCTTGACGTGGTGGGCGGCGGACTTCGTGTCGTCCTTGACCGCGTGCACGGCGTCCTGAGCGGTGGACTTCACCGACTCGGCGGCCTGCTGGGCCGGCTCGCGCAGCTCGCTGGCGACCTCGCCCAGCTTCTCCTTGACCGCCCCGCTGTGCTCGCTGACCTTGGCCTTCACCTGGGTGGCCGCCTGCTGCTCGCGGCGGGAGGCCGGGATCAGCGACGAGGCCAGCCAGCCGACCCCGAACGCGACCAGGCCGGCGGCGAGAGGGTTGCCCTGGGACTTCTGCCGGATCACCCGCGGCGCGCTGTGCGCGGCGTCGCTGACGGTGGCCGCCGCGGAGTGCGCGGCGTCGCTGACGCTGGAGGCCGCCGACGAGGCGCGGTCACCCACCGAGTGGGCGGCCTGGCCGGTGCCGTGGCCGAGGTCAGACGCGGTTCCCATGACCTTGTCCCTCACATTCTGCAGAGCGGAACGGGCCCGCTGCTTGCGGTCGTCGACGATGCGGCTGGGGCTGACCTTGTACGCCAGCGCATCCACATCGGAGCTGAGGCTGTTACGGGTGGCTTCGATCTCCCGGCGGATCTGATCGGGATCGGTGCTCATCGGGTGACTCCCTCCGGGTGCGGCTTGAGCGCGTCGGGGATCCGCTGCACGCTGTCGTTGGTCTGCTTGAGCCCGCGTACGTGCTGGGCGTTCTTCTTGGCCATCGAGTAGAGGACCGCGGCGACCACGGCCCAGATCACGGCCACGATCAGCGCGGCCAGGCCGGAGTCCATGACGTTGTCCAGGAACTGCCAGATGGCGATGGACACGAAGAGGGCCACCATGTAGCCGCCGAAGCCGGCACCGCCGAAGAGGCCAGCGGCCTTGCCGGCCTTCTTGCCCTCCTGCCGGATCTCGGCCTTGGCCAGCTCGACCTCCTGACGCATCAGCGTCGACAGGTCGGTGGTGACCTGACGCATCAGGTCACCCAGCGAGCTGCTCTTCACCTCCGACGCGGTGTGCGGGGCACCCGCGTCGGGGTGGTAACCGGAGTCCAGTCCGGACCCCTGCGTCGGCATGCTCATGCCGTCGCCTCCCTTCGGATGACTCGGCGGCTCACGGGCGAGGGCTGCCGCTGGACGGCACGCCCGGCAGCGGGTCGGTCTGGGTCACCGGCGGCAGCGGCTGACCGGTGCTGGAGTGCTCCGGGTGCTCGCCCCGAGTGGGCTCGGCGTAGTCACCGGGCGCCGGGTCGGCGTAGCCACCGGACGTCGGCGGGGTGTGGGTGCCGGGGGTCGGGTCGAGGTAGCCGCCCGGCGGAACGGCATCCGGCACCGCGCGGGGCGCCGGCGGCGGCGTCGGGATCACGGCGGTCTGCTCCGGGTCGTACGCCCCGGCGCCCCGGTAGGTCGAGGAACCGTTGCCGGAGTCGTCGCCGGCGGCCGAGATGCCACGGGTCAGCCGGCCGGCCAGCACACCGAGGACCGCCGCGCCTACCAGGAAGGTGCCCGGGTTACGCCGCGCGTAGTCGCGTACCTCGGTGATCAGGTCACCGGGCTCGCGCTCCTCGAGCCAGCCGGCGACGCCGTGCACCCGGTCGGCGGCCTGACGGGCCAGCTCGCTCACCGGGCCGGCCTGGCCACCCTGCTCGGCCATCGAGCGCATCTCGTCGGCCAGCGAACGGAGCCCACCGGCGGCTCGGCGCTGCTGCTCACCGGTCTGGCTGGCGAGCTGGCTGCGGGCCTCGCCGTACAGGTTGCGGGCCTGCCGGGCCGCCTCACGGCCGACCTCGGTGCCCTGCTCCTTGGCGGTCTGGGCGACCGCGCCACCGGCCTGCGCGGCCTCCGACCCGACCTGGCGCGCCTGGTCGCGGACGCCACCGCCGTTGGTCGACTGCTGCCCGTACGTGGAAGACGTAGGTGAAAGATCGTGAGTCATGATTTCCCTTCCGCTCAGAAAGTCGTCGCGGTTGTGCTGGGGGGATGCGGCGCGTTGCCGCCGCCGCTGACCATTCACCTACCCTGCGTTTCGGCTTCCATACCTCTTCGTGCATTTATCTGCGCGGCCCACCGGTTGGTCTTCAAAATGGAGGATCGTCGGGCTGCGTCACGTCGCCGCTGCGGACAGTGAGGTTCGCGAGGCCGGCAGATCCACGGAGGAGGCAGCGATGGCACGAGACGCACGAGGCGGCCGAGCGGCCAGCCCCCGACCCCGGGTCCAGCTGGCCGCGCTGGTCGTGGCCGGGGTCTTCCTGCTGATCGGCGTCCTCGGTTTCATCCCCGGCATCACCACCGACTACGGCGAGCTGCGGTTCGCCGGGCACCACTCGGACGCCCACCTGCTCGGGCTGTTCCAGGTGTCGATCCTGCACAACGTGGTGCACCTGCTCTTCGGGCTGGTCGGCCTGGTGCTGGCCCGCAGCGTCGCCGGCGCCCGCGTGTTCCTCGCCGCCGGTGGCGCGATCTACCTCGCTCTCTGGCTCTACGGCCTGGCGATCGAGGCGGTCAACCCGGAGGGCGGGGCGAACATCCTGCCGGTCAACGACGCCGACAACTGGCTGCACCTCGCGCTCGGCTTCGGGATGCTCGCGCTCGGGCTGCTGCTGTCGAACCAGGCCGGCACCGGCGGGCGCCTGGACAACCCCGCCGACCGGCACTGACCTGGACTCTTGGGGTTTCGCGGTCACGCCAACACGGGTAATCGGCCGGCGAAGGAGGTGCGATCATGCCTCGTTGGCTGCGTGACAATGCCCTGGCCGTCGCCATGCTGGGGGCGTTCCTGGTCTTCCTGGTGTTGCAGAGCGTCTTCGGCTGGCAGACCCACAACGAGGAGCTGACCGAGTTCGGGGCCGCGCCGCTGAGCTGGCCGGCGTACCTGACCAGCGGGCACTTCGCCGAGGCGGTCTTCGAGAACTGGGAGTCGGAGTTCCTCCAGATGGGCGGGTACGTGCTGCTCACCGCGTACCTGGTGCAGCGGGGCTCGGCCGAGTCGAAGCCGGTGGACCAGACCGACCGACCAGAGGACGACGAGCGCCGGGCGACCCCGCAGTCACCCTGGCCGGTACGCGTCGGCGGCCTACCCCTGGTGATCTACCGGAACAGCCTCTCCCTCGCCCTGCTGCTGATCTTCGCCGGCTCGTTCGTCGGTCACCTGCTCGGTGGCACCGCCGCGTACAACCAGGAGCAGGCGCTCCAGAGCGGGGCGCCGCCGATCGGGGTGCGGGAGTTCCTCGGCACCAGCGACTTCTGGTTCCAGTCCATGCAGAACTGGCAGAGCGAGTTTCTCGCGGTCGGCGCCCTGATCCTGCTGAGCATCGTGCTGCGCCAGCACGCCTCGCCGGAGTCGAAGCCGGTGACCGTCGAGCACGCCAGCACCGGCGCCTGAACCGGCGACGCGGCCGTCAGGCCGCGACCGGCAACCGCTTGGCGAAACAGACGCTGTACGGGTTGCCCACGTACTCGCCGTAGACCGGGATCCGCTCGTAGCCACACGAGGTGTACAGGGCGATAGCGGCCGGCAGGTAGGTGCCCGTCTCCAGACAGACCACCGAGTGCCCCTGCCGGAACGCGCACTCCTCCAGCGCGGCGAGCAACTGACGACCGATCCCCCGCCCCCGGTACGCGGGCCGGACGTACATCCGCTTGACCTCGCCGCTCTCGGCATCGAGTGCCTGGAGCCCACCGCAGGCGACCGCCCGACCGTTCACCACCACCGCCAGGTAGCGGACGTCGTCGTGGGGGACGAAGACCTGCCCATCCAACCCACCATCGGCCTCGCGCAGCTCACGCTGCTGCGCGGTGACCATGGCGGCGATCTCCGGATCGATGGCAGGACGGGACTCGATCAGCATCACCCCACGCTAGGACGCGTGGATTTCGGGGAGGTTTCCGGAAATCAACCCCACCACGGAGCGCAACGAACTACTCGGCGTCGTCCTCGTCGTCGATGGCGTCGTCGGACGCGTCCGCGCCCACCTCGTCCGCCGACCGCACCCGGCGAGCCTTCCGGGCGGCGAGCCGATCCGCGGCGGAGGCCCGGTTCGACTTCTCCTCCAGGCGGACGTCGGTGCCCCGGTTGCCGGGTACGAAGTCCACACCGGCGAAGAGGGTCGGCTGCCAGTCGAACTCGCGCACGCCGATCCGAACCAGATCACCGGGCTGCGCGCCGGCCTTGGCCAGCTTGTCCTCCACCCCGAGCCGGGCCAGCCGGTCAGCCAGGTAGCCGACCGCCTCGTCGTTGTCGAAGTTGGTCTGCTTGACCCAGCGTTCCGGCCGGACACCGCGCACGGTGAACGAGCCGTCCGCCTCGGCCGTGATGGTGAAACCGTCGTCGTCCACAGCGATCGGGCGGATGACGATCCGAGTCGGCTCGGCGGGCGGAGCGGCCTTACGCTCTGCGTCGACCAGCTCGGCCATCGCGTAGGTCAGCTCCTTGAGCCCCTCCCGGGTGGCCGCGGAGACCTCGTACACCTGGTAACCGCGCTCCTCCAGGTCGGGGCGCACGATCTCGGCGAGGTCGCGGCCGTCCGGCACGTCGACCTTGTTGATGGCGACCAGCCGTGGGCGGTCGGTCAGGCCGCCGTACTGGCTCAGCTCGGCCTCGATGGCGTCGATGTCGGCCACCGGGTCACGGCCGGGCTCCAGGGTCGCCGAGTCGATGACGTGCACCAGCACGGCGCAGCGCTCGATGTGCCGCAGGAACTCCAGGCCCAGGCCCTTACCGGTGGCCGCGCCGGGGATCAGGCCCGGCACGTCCGCGACGGTGAAGGTGTGGTTGTCCATCCGGACCACGCCGAGGTTGGGCACCAGGGTGGTGAACGGGTAGTCGGCGATCTTCGGCTTCGCGGCGGAGATCACCGAGATCAGCGACGACTTGCCGGCGGACGGGAAGCCCACCAGGCCCACATCGGCGACGCTCTTCAGCTCCAGCACGATGTCCAGTTGGTCGCCGGGCTCCCCCAGCTCGGCGAAGCCGGGCGCCTTGCGCTTGGCGTTGGCCAGCGAGGCGTTGCCCCGCCCGCCGCGCCCGCCGCGGGCGACCTCGAAGGTGGTGCCGGCGCCGACCATGTCGGCCAGCACGGTGCCATCGGAGGTCTGCACCACGGTGCCGTTGGGCACCTTCAGCACCAGGTTGTGGCCATTGGCCCCGTCCCGGTTCGAGCCGGCGCCGCCCTTGCCGTTGTCGGCCTTGACGTGCGGGTGGAAGTGGAAGTCGAGCAGCGTGGTCACCTGCGGGTCGACCACCAGGGACACGCTGCCCCCGTGCCCACCGTTGCCGCCGTCCGGCCCACCGAAGGGCTTGAACTTCTCGCGGTGGATCGAGGCACAACCGTGCCCGCCATCGCCGGCCTGCAGATGCAGAACGACCCGGTCAACGAACGTTGCCACGGCGTCAATCCTTCCAGCGAGGCTCAACCTCGCACTTCGCGAAAAAGGCTAAGCGGGCCGGGACCCGGAGGTCCGCGGCCCGCTTAGCCCGAGAACTACTGCTGCGGAACGATGCTGACGGTCTTGCGACCGCGCTTGGTGCCGAACAGGACCGCACCGGCGGACAGCGCGAACAGCGTGTCGTCGCCGCCACGGCCGACCAGGTCACCGGGGTGGAACTTGGTGCCACGCTGCCGGATGATGATCTCACCGGCGCTGACGACCTGACCACCGAAGCGCTTCACGCCGAGTCGCTGGGCCGCGGAATCGCGACCGTTACGCGAGCTGGACGCACCCTTTTTGTGAGCCATTGGAGGACGACCTACTTCCCGCTGGAGATGCCGGTCACCTTGACCTGGGTCAACGGCTGGCGGTGACCCTGGCGCTTGTGGTAGCCGGTCTTGTTCTTGAACTTGTGGATCCGGATCTTCGGGCCCTTGGTGTGCGCGGCGATTTCGCCGGACACCGCGACCTCGGCAAGCTTCGCCGCGTCGGTCACCAGGTCGTCACCGTCGACGAGGAGCACCGCGGTGAGCTTCACCGCGTCACCGGGGGCACCGGTGAGCTTCTCGACCTCGATCACGTCGCCCTCGGCGACCTTGTACTGCTTGCCGCCGGTCTTGACGATCGCGTACATCGGAGGCGGACTCCCTGTCGTTGAGGCTGCTGGCGGTCGTCCCCGCAGCGGCTCGCCGGGTAGCAGTGCACGGCGGCGCGGGCACACGGGAACTCGGCACACCAAAGGTGGGCCGCAGGCAAGAGTACGCCATTGCTGGCCCGGACCCCAAACCGGCCCGCCCTGCTCAGCGCGCGCAGAGCTGGTCGAGGCGCTGCTGGAGCCGGTCGAGTTCGGTCTCGTCGATCGACTCGACGTCGGCACCGAGCGCGGAAACCTCGGTTCCGAGGTCGGTGAGCAGAGTCTTGAGCTGCGGATCGTCGGTCCGGTCCGACTGCTCACGCAGCACGGTCCGCCAGTCGGCCAGCGCCGCCTCGGCCCGTCCCCGGGCGGCCTCGGCCGCGCGACTGTCCCCCGCACCCACCGCCGCGAGCATCTGACCCAACTCCGCCACGTACGTCCGGACGGCAGTGGTGCTGGCCTTCTGCGCGGCGACGCAGACCTGGGTGGCGTTTCCACCCGCCACGCCACCGCTGGCCGGCGTGCCGGTCGGGCCGGGAGGGGTGCCAGCGGCCGCCGAGCCGGCGCCCTCGGCGGTCCCAGCGGTGGAGCAGCCGGCCGCGCCGGAAAGCATGGTGAGCAGCCCGGTGACCGCGAGCAGACGGCGCATCTTCTTCTCCTGACCTGGGAGGGCCGATCGAGGACCGGGTGGCCGCAACGACGAGGTCCCTCCCCCGTCACTTTGCCGGGAGAGGGACCTCGTCAAACACGTGGCCGGTCAGGCGCTCAGGGGCGGGTCCGCCGACGGGCTCCACCGCGACGCGACCGGCGACGGCCGCCACCACCCTCGGTGGTTTCCTCGTCGCCCTCCCCGTCGGCGAGCGCGTCGGGGTCGTCCGCCGCAGCCAGCCGAGCCGACTCGCCCTGCTGAGCGTCGGAGATCGCCGGCGCGGCGGCGGTGTCCGACTCGTAGCGGGACAGGTCGTAGCCCATGGTGTCCTGGTAGTCGGCGTCCGGCTCGGCCCTGGTGTCGGTGTCGACGACCTCGACCGCGGTCCGCTCGGCCGCGGCCGGGGCGTTCTTGCGCGCCCGGCGGCGGGACGAGGTGGCGCCCTGCTCGGCCGCCGGAGCGGGAGCGACCGCCGAGGCGACCGCCTTGACCTTCTCCCCCGCACCGGCGGGACGCGGCTTTTCCGGCACCGGCTCGGTGTGCATGATGACGCCCCGACCCTTGCAGCACTCGCAGGTCTCGCTGAACGCCTCCAGCAGGCCCGCGCCGATCCGCTTCCGGGTCATCTGCACCAGACCGAGCGAGGTGATCTCGGTGACCTGGTGCTTGGTACGGTCCCGACCCAGGCACTCGGTCAGTCGACGCAGCACCAGCTCACGGTTCGACTCCAGCACCATGTCGATGAAGTCGATCACCACGATGCCGCCGATGTCGCGCAGCCGGAGCTGACGGACGATCTCCTCCGCCGCCTCCAGGTTGTTGCGGGTGACGGTCTCCTCCAGGTTGCCCCCGGAGCCGGTGTACTTGCCGGTGTTGACGTCGACCACCGTCATCGCCTCGGTGCGGTCGATCACCAGCGAGCCACCGGAGGGCAGGAACACCTTCCGGTCCAGGCCCTTGATGATCTGCTCGTCGATCCGGTACTCGGCGAAGACGTCGCTCGTCCCGACATGCCGGCGCACCCGGTCGACCAGGTCCGGGGAGACGTGCGACAGGTACGACTCGACGATGTCGTACGACTGCTCGCCCTCGATCACCAGCTCGCGGAAGTCCTCGTTGAAGAGGTCCCGGACCACCCGGATGACCAGGTCGGGCTCTCCGTAGAGCAGCGCCGGGGCGCCACCCTCGGCGGCCTTGGCCTGGATGTCCTCCCACTGCGCCTGGAGCCGCTTGACGTCGCGGGCCAGCTCGTCCTCGGTCGCACCCTCGGCGGCCGTCCGGACGATCACGCCCGCGCCGTCCGGGACCAGCTTCTTGAGCACGTCCCGCAGCCGCTTGCGCTCGTTGTCCGGCAGCTTGCGGCTGATCCCGGAGGCGTTGCCGTTGGGTACGTAGACCAGGTGCCGGCCCGAGAGCGCGATGTGGCTGGTCAGCCGGGCGCCCTTGTGCCCGATCGGGTCCTTGGTGACCTGGACCAGCACCGAATCGCCGGAGCGCAGCGCCTGCTCGATCGAGCGGGCCCGCCCCTCCAGCCCGGAGGTGTCCCAGTTGACCTCACCGGCGTACAGCACGGCGTTGCGGCCCCGACCGACGTCGACGAACGCGGCCTCCATGCTCGGCAGCACGTTCTGCACCTTGCCCAGGTACACGTTGCCGGCCATCGTCCCGGAGGAGTTGCGGGTGACGTAGTGCTCGACCAGCACGCCGTCCTCCAGGACGGCGATCTGGGTGCGGTCACCGCGCTGGCGGACCGCCATCACACGATCGACGGCCTCCCGGCGCGCCAGGAACTCCGACTCGCTGAGGATCGGCGGGCGGGTACGGCGCTGCTCCCGACCGTCCCGGCGCCGCTGGCGCTTGGCCTCCAGCCGGGTCGAGCCGGAGACACCCTGTACCTCGTCGACGGTCCGGCGCGGCTCACGGATCTTCACCACGGTCGGCACGCCGTCGTCCGCCGCGCCCTCGGTGTCACCGGCGCCACGACGGCGACGGCGACGACGACGACGGGTCAGGCCGTCCCCGCCCTCGGACTCCTCGTCCTCGTCGCCCTCGGCTTCGACCTCGGCGGTCTCTTCCTCGTCGGCCTGCGCCGCCTCTTCGGACTCCTCGTCGTCGGCGTCGTCGGCCCCGCCCTTGCCCCGGCCCCGGCCCCGGCGACCACGCCGGCGGCGGCGGCGCGCGGCGGCGCTGTCCTCGTCGTCCTCATCCGCCTCGGCGGCCTCGTCGGCCTCGTCGGTCGGCTCCTCTTCGGCCTCGATCGCCTCGATCGGCTCCACCGGCTCGACCTCGCGGCGACCACGCCGACGGCGGCGGGACGGCTCGGCGGCTTCCTCGACGGCCGGCTCCTCGGCCGCCGCGGCGGGCTCCACCGGTCGGGTCACCGGCACGGCGTCCGGCTGGGGCGCCATGAACAGCACGGTGGGCGCGGAGAGCGCAGCGCGCCGACGACGGGTCCGCGGCTGCTCCGGCTCGATCTCGGCCGGCTCGTTCGGCTCATCCGTCACACCGGAGACGGCCACACCCGGGGGCACCTCGCCGGAGCGCTCCTGCGCACCGCTGCTCCAGGCCAGCTCGGCGGCGGACGTGCTCGGGAGGGCCGGGGAGTCGTTCAACTCGGCCTCGGCCTCGCGCAGGTCGGACTCCGCCGGTTCCTCGGCGACGTCCGGCTCCACGACGACCGGCTCCTCGACCGCGGGTGGCTCCTCGACGGCAGCCGGTGTGGCCTTCTTGCGCCGGGTACGGGTCACCTTGACCGGCGGCACCACCTCGGCCGAGGCCTCCTCCGCGGCGGCGGCGACCAGCGGCTCCTCAGCGGTCGTCTCGACGGGGGTGGCCTTGCGGCGGCGCCGGGGAGTCTTCGGTGCGACGTCCAGGTCGCCGGAGATCGGGGCGAAGACCTCCGCCTGCGGCGACTCGACGTTGCCGGCGCCACCGGTGGGCGCCTCGATCGGGGCGTCGGTCTGCTCCGGCTGGGTGAGCGGGGCGGCCCGACGACGGGTCGCCCGGGTACGCCGCACCGGCGCGGCCGGCTCGGCCCCAGCGGTAGCGCTCTCCGCGCCGTCCGGTTCCACCGAGGCCGAACCGACGGCCGTGGTGGAGGTCTCGACGGCGGCGCCGTCGGCCGTGGTGCTCTGGTCGGCGGTCTCACCGGCCGGCTGTGAACCGGTCCGTTCGCCGCCCTCGGGCTCGTTCTCGAGCATGGACGTTCTCCAGTTCTGGCTAGCCCGGGCGCGGGTGAGCGCTGCCACGCAGGGTCGCCGCAAAAGTGTTTCCGCCGGGCGCGCGTGGTGCGCGACCGCCGAAGTCTGCCTGCCAGAACACCGACCGTCGGTCAGTGCCCAACGATGGCTGCCCCGTCGCGGTCCGCATCCAACGGATCCACGATCGCACCCTGCGCGGTCAACGTGCCCTGAGCCAGCCGTGTCACCCTCGGCGAAACCGGCGGCTCCAGGTCGGCCACCACGCGGAGGCCGGAAAGGACGTCATCGGGCCGTACGGACGGGGTGACCTGCCGCACGACCAGTTCGAGTATCGCACACGGTACGGCCGGCGCCCCGGAAGGCGTCGGCGTAGGCATCTGGACATCGATCGACATCACGGCGGCTCGGGCGTCGAAAGTGCGTCGACCCTGCTTGGTCATCCGCTCGACCAGCACCTCCTCGGCCGCGACGAAGGCGTCCACAGCGGCGCGCAGCACCGCCGTGTCGACCTCAGGCAACTCGATGTGCCAGTGCGATGCCTCGATCCGGTCCGGCAGGTTGCCCCCTTCGGCGATCACGGCGTCCAGCACGTCCAGCCCCGGCGAGAGCGCGGCGTCCAACGCGGCGCGCAACGCCTCCGGGTCGACGGTCGCCTGAAGGGCGATTTCCAGGTACTCCGCCTCGCTCGCCACCCCGGTCGGCGCGGCGCTGGCGTAGGAGATCTTCGGGTGCGGGTGAAAACCCTGGGAGAAGGCGACCGGCACGGCGGCCCGGCGTAGCGCGCGCTCGAACGCCCGGGCGAAGTCCCGGTGCGAGGTGAATCGCAGCGGCCCGCGCTTGGCGTACCGGATGCGGACGCGCTGGACGACCGGTGCCTGGCCGCCCTCGGGTTGAGGCTTTCTGGCGATCGTGGGCTCCTCGGGTGTACCTGCGTGTCCGCCCATCCTGGCGCAGGGCTCGTGACGGTACGCAGCCGGGGCGGCCGGATCGCCCCGTCAGACGGGTACAAACCGGTCGACGGGGTCGTGACCGCCCGCCGCGAAAGCCGATGGCCGGCCGGTGACGCGGAGGTCACCAGCCGGCCACCATGATCGGGACCGGTTACCGCTCCCTCGGCGGGGCGGGCGGCGGCCCGCCCGGCGGGCCGTAACCGGGAGGGGGGCCGTAACCGGAGGGCGGGGCATAACCGGACGGCTGGCCGTAGCCGGAGGGTGGGGCGTAACCGGGCGGCGGCGGGTAGCCGGGCGGCGGGGCGTAGTCCGCGTCCGACCCCGGGTATCCGCCGGGGGCCTCCCGGTGGAGCACCTCATCCGGGATGTCGGCGGCCCGGGCCGCCTCCCGCCGGTACCGACGGCGGTTCCAGATGAGGAACACCGCCAGCCCCAGCAGCAACACCAGCGCCACGGCGATGCCGATGCCGATGACCATGACCTGCTGGTCGGTCGGACCACCGCGATCGCCGTGCTGGGTGACGTCGAACTCCTCGTCCGCGCCCCCGGTGCGGGCCGGGCCCGGGTCGGTCGCCGCCGCCGCCGCCGGGTCGAGCAACGGGTTGGCGGCGACCGACGGCACGCTCGCGGTCAGCGCCCTCATCGGGTCGATCACGCCGAAGCCGTACTGCGGGTCTCGTCCGGATGGACCCGCGTCCCGGGCGGTCTGGATGATCCGGTTGATCACGTTGGGAGCGCTGAGGTCCGGATACTTCGATCGGATCAGCGCGGCGAGACCGGAGACGATCGCTGTGGAGTCGGAGGTTCCGTCGCCCCAGCCGTAGCCCGCCTCGTTGAGGACGTTGTAGATGCCGTCGCCCGGAGCGGCGACCACCGCCTCCGGCCCCTGGACGGAGCCGGACCAGAACGCGCCACCCCGGGTCGTCCCGGTCACCGCGATCACACCCGGGGTGTTGGCAGGACTGTCCACGGCGACGCTGCCCCTGGCGGTGTTGCCGGCAGCGGCGACCACGACGACGTCACGGTCCAACGCATACTTGATCGCGTCCCGCTCCACCGGGTTGGCGACGCCCGGGCCACCAAATGACATGTTGATCACCTTGGCGCCGCCGTCGACGGCCATCCGGATGCCCCGGGCAACCCCGGTGTCACGGTAGGACCCGTCGTCCTTGCGCATCTTGATGGGCAGGATCTTCACACCTGGGGCGACGCCTACCACCCCGTCGCTGCTGGGTTTCGCCGCGATGATGCCGGCCATGTGCGTGCCGTGCCCGTCATCGTCGGACCGGCCGTCACCGGAGGCGCCGTAACTGCGACCACCGGCGAGCACCTGACCGCGCAGGTCCGGATGGCTGGCCTCGACGCCACTGTCGATCACGGCCACGACCACGCCCCGCCCGGTCGAAATCTCGTGTGCCTGCTCGATCCGGAGCTCGTCCACATACCACTGCTCGGCCCGCCGGGGCGCGGCGGCCGCCGGTTGAGCGGCCCCCACGACCAGGAGCCCCGCCAGCAGGCAGGCGACCACCGGCCGGAGGCTTCCGACGTTCACCCTCATCCGTCCATCCTCATCGAAGGACACCCGGGGACGCCCCGTCACCAGGGCCCCACGGATCGTCATCCTCAGTCAACCACGACGAGTGCTCGGAGCCGCTGCCACCACCGCCGTGTCCGGCGCCGCCCGCGCCGCCCATCATGCCGCCCCCCATCATTCCGGCACCGCCGACGCCGGCACCACGCGCGCCGCCCGCCATCCCGGCACCGGCCCCGCCGGCGCCGGCGGCGGCGGCGGTGCGCAGCGCGTTCGCGGCGCTCGTCAACGGCGGCAGCTTTCCGTTGCCGCCGCCCACCATGCCGGGAATGCCGCCCACGCCGATGCCACCGCCCGCGCCGCCGCCCAGGCCACCGCCAGAGCCGATTCCGCCGGCCGAGCCGACGCCGGCGCCGCCTCCGAAACCACCGCCGGCGCCACCGAGACCGGCGCTGCCGACCCCGCCTCCGCCGATGCCACCACCAAGGCCACCGACGCCACTCGGGCTGGCGCCAGCCAGGCCGCTGCTGTAGCCGGCGTCGCCGTCCGGGTAGCCCGGGTAGCCGGAGCCCGTGGACGGGGGTGTGAACTGACCGGTGCCGCCGGAGGGCGAGCCATCGCCGATCCCACCGGGCTTGGTCGGGGAGAACGGGTCGACGGTGGACGTCGGACCGCCCGTGTCGCCGAGGCCCGGTGGCCTACTGCCGATGGTGGGGCCGCCACCACCAATGTCGGGCTTTCCGCCGATCTCACCACTACCGATGTCGGGCCGCCCCGTCGGCGGAACCCGCGGGTCCCGCTCGACCTCGTCCGAGCCGCCGTAGCCCTCCGGCCGGTTCACGGTGAGCTTGGGACGCTCGGTGTAGACCGCCTGGGGCAGCGGCGCCATCGCCGCGGTCGCCGCCTGCTGGTTGTCCCGGTACCAGTTGTCCAGGTGGGCCCCGGTGTCCCACCAGCCGCCCCGTTTCTGGTCGCCGGCCTGGCCGTCGACCTTCATGGTCGCCTCCAGGTCGTCGGCCTTGTCGCGGAACGCGCCGTCGGCGTACGAGCCGGGGTTGCTCTGGTAGTCCTTGCGCAGCGCGGCGAGGAACCCCGACGAGCTCTCGCCGTCGCGGGCGTCGTCGAGCTCGGTGCCGTTGGGCAGGCTCCACTCGTTGAAGCCGAAGTCGTCCATCAGTGGGACCGGAATCGTGGAGACCGACTTGCGGATGTCGCCCTCGATCCGCGTCAACGCGCCGCTGACGTTTGTCGCGTCGGTAATCAGATCCTCGATCTGTTTGCCAATCTTGCCCAGGTGCTCGCGGTACGCGTCACCACCGCTGCCCTGCCAACCGGCGAGCATCCCGGGCAGGCCGCCGACGTGCGGGCGTTCCTGGCCCGTCGCGATCGGGCCGACGAACGAGCGACCGACGAGCGCGTCCCGCAACTGTTGCAGGCCGCTGGAGAGATTGCTCCAGCCCGCTCCGACCGATCCGACAGTTTCCGGGTCCGCGGAGAGCGTCACCTCGCGGACGCACCGCTCCCAGGTTCCTCCAGCCATGACGTCCCCCTCAGGCCGTGTACGGGTAGGTGGGTGCGCCGCTGGCAGTGGGCGGCGGCGCCGCCGACTCCAGCAGCCGCTCGATCTCCTTGCCGTTGGCGCCGTTACGCGCCTCGGTGTCGCGGAACGCCTTGGCGATCTCCTCGGTGCCCTCCTTGAGCGCGCTGAGCTTCTGGGAGAGCGTCGTGAGGTGCGCTTCCATGTTCGCAGTGGACGTCTCCAGGGCCCGCCACTGCATGACGGCGTCCTCGTACGCGCCGAACGGGGTGCCGTTCGGGACGGTCTGGGCGTTGTTGCTGTCGCCCTTCATCCGCGTCTTGATGCGTTCCATCTCGTACTTGAGCGTGTCGTCGATGTACTGCCGGAGCCGCTCGACGTACGTGGCGGCCGCGTCCAGGTCTTCGACGCTGACCTGCAGATCGCCGATGCTCGGCGGCGGGATGTTACCCATGCGATTCCTCCCCCGTCCCCGACCCGCCGGGTCGGTCCATGTCAGACGCAGCGTATCGAGTCTGACCTAGTCGGGGCAGCCCCAGCCACCAGCACGTGGTACAGATGGCGGCCGATCTCCGGGATCGTCCGGTGCTGACCACCGCGCGGGTCGAGCCGGAACACGCCAACGGGCCCGCGAGACGCGGACCCGTTGGGCGACATGTCGGATGTGGAGAGTGGTGAGGTCACCGCCGGCCGGCGCTGCCCGAAGGCAGCCCGGTCAGGGGTGCGAGTGCGAGTGGCCCGACGGGACCTTCATGCCGTTGCCACCCAGCGGGGTGAGCGGTAGCAGCTTCTTGCCGGTGGGGCCGATCTGGATCTCGGTGTCCATGGATGGGCAGACGCCACAGTCGAAGCAGGGCGTCCACCGGCAGTCGTCCTGCTCGAACTCGCTGAACGAGTCCTGCCAGTCCTGCCAGAGCCAGTCCTTGTCCAGGCCCGAGTCGAGGTGGTCCCAGGGCAGGACCTCGAGCTCGTCGCGCTGACGGGTGGTGTACCAGTCGAGGTCCACCCCGAACGCCGGCAGCGTCTCGGCCGCCGCGTCCACCCAGCGCTGGTACGAGAAGTGCTCGCTCCACCCGTCGAACCGGCCGCCGTTCTCCCAGACCTTGCGGATCACCGAGCCGACCCGGCGGTCACCCCTGGAGAGCAGCCCTTCGATGAGCGACGGCTCCCCGTCGTGGTAGCGGTAGCCGATGGCACGGCCCAGCGAACGGTCCGCGTTGATGGCCTGCTTGAGGATCTTGAGCCGGTGATCGATGACCTCCGGACGGTCCATCGCGGCCCACTGGAACGGGGTGTGCGGCTTCGGCACGAACCCGCCGATGGAGACCGTGCAGCGGATGTCCTTGGAGCCGGTCGCGGCCCGGCCGGCCCTGATCACCTCGTGCGCCATCTCGGCGATCTCGAGGACGTCCTCGTCGGTCTCGGTGGGCAGGCCGCACATGAAGTAGAGCTTCACCTGCCGCCAGCCGTTGGTGTACGCGGTGACGACCGTACGGATCAGGTCTTCCTTCGACACCATCTTGTTGATGACCTTGCGGATCCGCTCCGACCCGCCCTCCGGGGCGAAGGTCAGGCCGGTACGCCGCCCGTTGCGGGACAGCTCCTGCGCGAGGTCGATGTTGAAGGCGTCCACCCGGGTCGAGGGCAACGACAGCGAGACGTTCGTGCCCTCGTACTGCTGGGCGAGGCCCGAGCACATGTCGCCGATCTCCGAGTGGTCCGCCGAGGAGAGCGACAGCAGGCCGACCTCGGAGAAGCCGGAGAACTCCAGGCCCTCGCGGACCATCTGCGCGACCGTGGTGATCGACCGCTCCCGCACCGGCCGGGTGATCATCCCGGCCTGGCAGAACCGGCAGCCCCGGGTGCAGCCCCGGAAGATCTCCACCGCGTACCGCTCGTGCACCGTCTCGGCCAGCGGAACGAGGGGCTTCTTCGGGTACGGCCAGGCGTCCAGGTCCATCGTCGTGCGCTTGTGCACCCGGAACGGCACGTCCGCCCGGTTCGGCACGACCCGCTGGATCCGGCCGTCCGGCAGGTAGTCGACGTCGTAGAAGCGCGGCACGTAGACGCTCTCGGTGCGGGCCAGCCGCAGCAGCAGCTCGTCGCGGCCGCCCGGTGAGCCCTCGGCCTTCCACTCCCGGACGATCGCGGTGATCTCCAGGACCGCCTCCTCGCCGTCACCGAGCACCGCGGCGTCGATGAAGTCGGCGATCGGCTCCGGGTTGAACGCGGCGTGCCCGCCGGCCACGATCACCGGGTCGGCGTCGGTGCGGTCGGCGGCCAGCATCGGGATGCCGGCCAGGTCGATCGCGGTGAGCATGTTGGTGTAACCCAGCTCGGTGGAGAAGGAGATGCCGAACACGTCGAACCCGCGCACCGCCCGGTGCGCGTCGACGGTGAACTGCGGCACGCCGTGCGTGCGCATCAGCGTCTCCAGGTCCGGCCAGACCGCGTACGTCCGCTCGGCGAGGGTGTCGGGCAGCTCGTTGAGCACCTCGTAGAGGATCTGCACGCCCTGGTTGGGCAGGCCCACCTCGTAGGCGTCGGGATACATCAGCGCCCAACGCACGGTGGCCGAGTCCCAGTCCTTCGTCACCGCACCCAACTCGCCCCCGACGTACTGGATGGGCTTGGAGATCTGGGGTAGCAGCGGCTCGAGCTGGGACCACACGGAGTTGGTCGCGGCCGCGCGCGGCGTCGTGGACGGGGCACTCATGATGCCCAAGGGTACGCGTTCGTCCGGCGGCGATCGCGCGCACGCCCGATCGGCGGTGGTGGCGGCGCGGTACTAACCTCGGATCGGCGCGAGAGGAGATTGCCGCGATGCCGGAGCCCCAGCCGGGAGCACGGCCGGCCGACGGGAGCACCCCGGGCGCGGAGCCGGAGCGGGACGCGGCGGTCGCCGACGAGCCGACCTCCCCACCCGTACCCCCGGACCAGCCGGACCCCTCGGACCAGCCGGAACCCACGGACCAGCCAGAGTCCCCGGACCAGCCAGAACCCCCGGACGAGCCGGAGCCTGCCGCCACCGCGGAGGTCCCGGCGCCCAGGTGGAGCGGTTCGGCCCCGGTGCCGCCGCCGCTGCCACGTCGGTCCAGCTGGGGCGAGTCGGTCGAGCCGACTCCTCCTCCGCCGGTCTCCTTCGGGCCGCCGGAGCACCAGACGCCGGTCGACCCGTGGGCCGGCGTGGACACCGGCGGCTGGGACCTTCCCTCCGCCGAACTGCCCCCGCTGCCACCGACGATGTCGTATCCGACGCCGCCGGAGACCCGGCAGTGGTCCGGGCCGCCCGCCCCCCCGGCCGGGCCGCACCCGGTGCCGCACCCAGTGCCGCCGCCGGTGCCGCCGCCGGCTGCCCCGAGCGCACCGCGGGCCGTCGGACCCATGGTGCCGGCCCGACCGATGTCGCCACCCGCGCCACCCGCGCCGCCGAAGGTGCCGAAGGTGCCGAAGCAGCGCCGGGGCCGGCGATCCACCGCGCCGCCACCGCCGACGCCGCCGCCCGGTTGGCAGGCCCCCAAGGGGTACGTGCCGGTACCGGTCCGCCGACGACGCCGCTGGCCGTGGCTGCTGCTGCTCACCCTTGCCTGCTGCTGTGGCTGCCCCGCCTACTACGGGTTCCCGATCTCGGCCCAGTACCCGGCGCGCGCGGCACTACCCGTCCAGGTGGACGACCTCAGCCTGCGGCAGGACGGCCGCAGCACGGAGACCGCCAAACAGTTGGAGAGCGAGGTACGCAAGGAGCACTGGCTGGCCGAGGACACGTTCGCCGGTGTCTACGCCACGACGAGCGGCAAGCGGGTGACGGTCTTCGGCGGCACCGGCTTCCGGCTGAGCCCGGAGTCGGACGCGGAGGCCGAGATCAGCCGGCTCACCGAGCGGTACACGCTGGATGCCCCGGAGAGCGTGGACACCGGTGTGCGGGGCAGGCACGAACGGTGCGCGGTGGGTAGCGCCGACGGCAGCGCCGTGGTGGTCTGCACATCGGTCGACCACGGCAGCATCGCCACCGGCGTGTTCACCCGACTCTCCGTCGCCGACAGTGCCGACCTGCTGGCGACCCTGCGCGCCCAGATCGTCCAGCCCGAGCGGGGCTGAGCGGCACGCCGGGCGATCGACCCGTACCGCACGCGCACCGGCGGCAGCAGCCGTGACGCAGCGTCACACCGCGCCAAGACGACAAAGCGCAAGGCGGTATACCTCTGAGTCATATCTATGACTCAGAGGTATACCGCCTTTGAGACTAGGTGCCTCGGCCTGGGTGCCGGGAGCCTGCGGCCGAGGGCCGAGGTCAGGCGTCGCGGGTCGGGTCCGGGTGGGCGCGCGGCGGGGCGTAGCGGGGCACGTACTCCTGGCCGGTGAGCTTCTGGATCTCACTCATCAGCTCGTCGGTCATCTGCCGCAGCGACGTGCGGTCGTCCGGTCGGCCGCTGAAGTCCAGCGGCTTGCCGAATCGAACCGTGATCTTGGCAGTGCCCGGCCGGGGCACCCGGGCACCGATCGGCTGCGCCTTGTCCGTGCCGATCATGCCGACCGGGATGATCGGCACGCCGGCCGAGATCGCCAGCCGGGCCGCGCCGGTACGCCCCCGGTAGAGCTTGCCGTCCGGCGAGCGGGTGCCCTCCGGGTAGACCACCACCAGGTCACCGCCCTTGAGCGCCGGGATCGCCGCGTCGAACGCGGACAGCGCCGCCCGACCACCGGCCCGCTCGACCGGGATCGCGCCCAGGCCGGTGAGGACGAACTTGGAGATCGCACCCTTCACGCCGGTGCCCTTGAAATATTCCGACTTGGCCCAGAACGCCAGGTGCCGGGGCACGACCGTGCCGAGGAACAACTCGTCGGCCACCGAGAGGTGGTTGCCGGCGAAGACCGCGCCACCGATCTCCGGCACGTGTTCCAGCCCCTCCACGGTCGGGCGGAACGCCAACCGCAGCGTGGGCGCCACGGTGAGCTTGCCGATGGTGTAGAGCAGGGGCACTGGTCCTCCGGCAGATCAGGTGCGAACAGGCGGTGTCACGGTAGCGGACGCCTCCACACCTCCCAGACGGAGGTGGTGAGGCGCCCGCACCCTGGCGATGGTCCGTTATACCCGGCGGACGACCACCGTTACCCGCTCACCATCGCCGACCTCGCCAGCGAAGCCCTCCAGGCCCTCAACGGCGGAGCCGTTCTGCCCCTCAACGGCGGAGCCGCCCGGGCCCTCGGCGAAGTCCACCGAGTCGGCCAGCACCTCCGCGGAGACGAAGTCGACGTACGCGGCCACCGCCGCGCGTACCTCGTCGGACGCCGACACCGACACCACGATCCGGTCCGAGACGTCCAGGTCGGCGTCCCGGCGGGCCTGCTGCACGACCCGCACCACGTCGCGGGCCAGCCCCTCGGCGGCCAACTCCGGGGTGACATCGGTGTCCAGCACCACCACGCCCTCGCCGCCGGGCAGCGGCGCGGAGTGCTCGGCGTCGGCGGCGACCAGGCGCAGCTCGTACTCGCCCTCGGCGAGGGTGACGCCGGCGGCCACCGGGGCCCCGTCGACCAGCTCCCACTCGCCCGCCTTGACCGCCTTGATCACCTGCTGCACCTGCTTGCCGACCCGCGGGCCGAGCGCCCGGGGCACCACCGTCAACACCTGCTCGCAGTACGCGGACAGCTCCGCGCTGAACTCCACCGTCTTCACGTTGACCTCGTCGGCGACCAGGTCGGCGAACGGCCGCAGCTGCTCCGCGACCGGCGAGGCCACGGTCAGCTTGGACAGCGGCAGTCGCACCCGCAGCCCCTTGGCCTTGCGCAGCGACAGCGCCGCCGAGGCGACCGCCCGCACGTTGTCCATCGCGGCGACCAGGTCGTGGTCGGCCGGGAACTCGCTCGCCTCCGGCCAGTCGGTCAGGTGCACCGAACGCTCCCCGGTCAGGCCACGCCAGATCTCCTCAGCGGTCAGCGGCGCGAGCGGCGCGACCACCCGGCAGAGGGTCTCCAGCACCGTCGACAGGGTGTCGAAGGCGTTGGCGTCACCGGACCAGAACCGGTCCCGGGACCGGCGCACGTACCAGTTGGTCAGCGCGTCCAGGTAGGACCGGACGGTGGCGCAGGCACCGGAGATGTCGTACGCGTCCATCTGCGCGCCGACCGTGGACACCAGCTCGTTCGTCTTCGCCAGCACGTACCGGTCGAGCAGGTGGGTGGAGTCGGTGCGCCGCCGCGCCTGGTACCCGTCGGCGTTGGCGTAGAGCGTGAAGAAGTACCACACGTTCCACAGCGGCAGCAGCACCTGCCGGACGGCGTCGCGGATGCCCGCCTCGGTGACCGCCATGTCCCCACCACGCAGCACCGGCGAGGACATCAGCATCCAGCGCATCGCGTCCGAGCCGTACGCGTCGAAGACGTGGTAGACGTCGGGGTAGTTGCGCAGGCTCTTGGACATCTTGCGTCCGTCCGAGCCGAGCAGGATGCCGTGGCTGAGGCAGTTGCGGAACGCGGGCCGGTCGAACAGCGCGGTGGCCAGCACGTGCATCGTGTAGAACCAGCCGCGGGTCTGCCCGATGTACTCGACGATGAAGTCACCCGGGTAGTGGTGCTCGAACCAGTCCGCGTTCTCGAACGGGTAGTGCACCTGGGCGAACGGCATCGACCCGGACTCGAACCAGCAGTCCAGCACCTCCGGTACCCGGCGCATCATCGACTGCCCGGTCGGGTCGTCCGGGTTGGGGCGGACCAGGTCGTCCACCGCCGGCCGGTGCAGGTCGGTCAGGCGTACGCCGAAGTCCCGCTCGATGTCGGCCAGCGAGCCGTAGACGTCCAGGCGTGGGTAGTTCGGGTCGTCGGACTTCCACGCCGGGATCGGCGAGCCCCAGAACCGGTTCCGGCTGATCGACCAGTCCCGGGCGTTGGCCAGCCACTTGCCGAACGAGCCGTCCTTGATGTGGCCGGGCGTCCAGTTGATCTCCTGGTTCAGCTCGACCATCCGGTCCCGGAACTGGGTCACCGCGACGAACCACGAGGACACCGCCTTGTAGACCAGCGGGGTGTCACAGCGCCAGCAGTGCGGGTACGAGTGGGTGTAGGTGTCCTGCTTGAGCACCACCCCCCGGTCCTTCAGCTCCCGGATCACCGGCTTGTTGACGTCGAAGACCTGCTCACCCTGGTACGGCGGGACCAGCGCGGTGAACCGGGTGTGGTCGTCGACAGTGACGATGGTGGGGATGCCGGCGGCGTTGCAGACGTTCTGGTCGTCCTCACCGAACGCCGGGGCCAGGTGCACGATCCCGGTGCCGTCCTCGGTGGTGACGAACTCCGCGCCGAGCACCTGGTAGGCGTTCTCTCCGGCCTGCTCGACGAGGAAGTCGAACAGCGGCGTGTAGCGGCGCCCGACCAGGTCCCGGCCGTACACAGTGCCGACCTGCTCGTAGGACTCCAGCTCCTTGGCGTACGCGGCCAGCCGCGCCGCCCCCACCAGGTAGCGGTCGCCGTCGCGTTCGAGCACCGCGTACTCGATGTCGGGCCCGACGGCGAGCGCCAGGTTCGACGGCAGGGTCCACGGCGTGGTGGTCCAGACGCCCAGCTTGACCGGCCCGCGCACCAGCTCCGGCGCGGACTCGTCGGCGGTCAGCTCGAACCACACCGACAGGGTGGGGTCGTGCCGGTCCCGGTAGACGTCGTCCATTCGGGTCTCGGTGTTCGACAGCGGCGTCTCACAACGCCAGCAGTACGCCAGCACCCGGAAGCCCTCGTAGATCAGACCCTTGTCGTGCAGGGTCTTGAAGGCCCACATGACGCTTTCCATGTAGTCCAGGTCGAGGGTCTTGTAGTCGTTGGTGAAGTCGACCCACCGGGCCTGCCGGTTGATGTACCGCTCCCAGTCCTGGGTGAACTCCAGCACCGAGGTGCGGCAGGCCTCGTTGAACCGGTCCACGCCCAGGTCGATGATCTCCGCCTTGCTGGTGATGCCGAGCTGCTTCTCGGCCACCACCTCGGCGGGCAGGCCGTGGCAGTCCCAGCCGAAGCGCCGCTCGACGTGCCGGCCCCGCATCGTCTGGTAGCGCGGCACCACGTCCTTGACGTAGCCGGTGAAGAGGTGACCGTAGTGCGGCAGTCCGTTGGCGAACGGCGGGCCGTCGTAGAAGACGTACTCGTTCTTGCCGTCCGTGCCGGCGGGGCGAGCCTCGATGCTGGCCTCGAAGGTCTTGTCGGCCGTCCAGTGCTCCAGCACCCGGCGCTCGACCGCGGGCAGGTCCGGGCTCGCCGGGACACCGGCGGCGGTCGGGTCGTGCAACGGATAGGCCATCGGGGGTCGCTCTCCTCATGCAGCTCACTCAACGTGGGTCTGCGAGGACGAACCTCCGGGTACGCCTGGAACGGCGCTCCCGGGTGGTCCGCGGTACCACCCCGCTTGGCGGTCACGATCGACCGCCCGCTCATTACCGGCTGTGACGGGCCGCACCCGTCCGGTTCTACTGGGCCGGTTGCCCGGCTGTTCTTCCGGAGGCTCACCGGTGATGGCCGGGTCATCGCCTTACGGTGTTCAACGATACTCGACGCGCCCACCGCCGCGCCTTCGAGTCACGACGAACCCGACCAGGGGCGGGAGAGCCGCCTTGACGGCGTTGTGTGCCGCTCCCCAGAATTCAGCGCGTGGCCACGATAAGTTACGCCGAATACCGTGCGATGCGCCGGTTCCCTGCCCTCGACGGGCTCCGTGCGATCGCCGCGGTGATCGTCGTCGCCTTCCACTTCGGGGGGCCGCGATGGACCTGGCTCTCCGGCTGGGTCGGCGTTCAACTGTTCTTCGTGCTCTCCGGCTTCCTGATCACCACGCTGATGCTGCGCGAGGAGGAGTCGCGGGGCCGGGTGTCGTTGCGCTCCTTCTACGTCCGGCGCATCTTCCGGATCCTGCCGGTCTACCTGGTGGTGCTCGCCGCGACGTACGCCCTCGCGCACCTCAACGGCGCCAGCACGAGGCTCCGCGAATCGATGCCGTACTACCTGCTCATGGTCAACGAGTTCGCGCCGAACCAGGCGTTTCCGCACTCCTGGACGATCGCGATCGAGTGGAAGTTCTACCTGGTGTGGCCGCTGCTCGCCTTCGTGTTCGTCCGCGCCGCGTTTCTGCGTCGGATGGCGGTGACGGTGCTGGCCATCGCCGCCCTGGTCGCGCTGATCCCGTTCGAGAAGGACTGGCCCTACTGGCCGATCCACTACGTGTCGATCCTGGTGGGCTGCCTGCTGGCGGTCGTCCTGCACCACCCCCGGGGGTACGCGCTGTTCCGGCCGTTGACCAGTCCCGTGGCGTCCCTCGCCGTACTCGTCGGGTTCGTCGCCGTACACCTGGCGCTGCCGTACTGGCCGCCCGCCGCGGACGGCCACGCGGAGTCGATGATCGGCGTGTACGCGGTGGCCGTGGCGCTACTGCTCCCCGCCATGCTGGCCCCTGGCCTGCCGACGAAAGTGCTCTCCTGGCGACCGCTGGTGTGGGTGGGCGAACGCTCCTACTCGCTCTACCTGGTGCAGTACCTCGCCATGGCGACGGTGATCGCGCTGGTCCCGTCGTACGCCGGGCACAGCACCCGGTTGTTCGTGGCCACCACCGTGGTCGGCCTGCTCGCCGCCGACCTGCTCTACCGCTGGGTGGAGCAGCCGATGATCGGGGTGGGACGCCGGTTCTCCGGACGGGGAAAGGTGGTCCCCGGCACCCCGACCGCCACACCGAATTCCCCCATCCCCGCCGAGTCCCCCACCCCTGAGCGCTCCGAACTCTCCGAGCGCACGGTGCCCGCCATGCCGGTCCTTACCCCCGGCGGCGACCGCCGCTGATCATGAGGCTGGCCACCCCGTCCGCCTCGGCGGCATGAGCGGGGTCACAGCCCCGGTTGTCACGACCTGGCCCGGCCCAACCGTCGTACCAGCGTCGGACCGATCAGGAGGTAGTCGTGCAACGGATGAACCCGGCCGAGGTCGCGCCGCAGGCGTACAAGGCCGTCATGGGGTTGGAGAAGTACGTCCAGACGAACGTCGACCGCACCGTGCTGGAGCTGGTGAAGCTGCGGGCGTCGATGATCAACGGGTGCGCGTACTGCGTGGACATGCACAGCCGGGACGCGCTCGCCGGCGGCGAGTCGAGCCAGCGACTGTTCGCGGTCGCCACCTGGCGCGAGGCGCCCTTCTTCGACGAGCGGGAGCGGGCCGCGCTGGCCCTCACCGACGCGGTCACCCGGCTCGGCGAGCACGGGGTGCCGGACGAGGTGTGGGATGACGCCGCGAAGGTCTGGTCGGAGAAGGAACTGGCCGACCTCGTCATCGCGATTGCCACAATCAACGTGTGGAATCGGATCGGGGTGACGATGCGGCTGGAGCCTCCAGCCCAGGCGTGACCACCGAGGCGGCAGCGGAGGCGGCCGGTGCGCTCGAGGCGCACCGGCCGATGCTGCTTGGGCTCGCGTACCGCCTGCTCGGCAGCCGGCACGACGCGGAGGACGTGCTCCAGGAGGCGTACCTGCGCTGGCTGGGTGTGGACCGGGCCCGGGTGGAGGAGCCGCGCCGGTACCTGTCCCGGGTGGTCACCCGGTTGGCCCTGGACCGGCTGCGCGCCCGGCAGGCGTCCCGCGAGACGTACGTCGGGACGTGGCTGCCCGAGCCGGTGCCGACCGCGCCCTCGCCGTTCGGGCCGTTGGACCGGGTGGAGCTACGCGACTCGCTCTCCACCGCGTTGCTGCACGTCCTGGAGCGGCTCACCCCGCCGGAGCGGGCGGTCTACGTCCTGCACACGGCCTTCGACCTGCCGTACGCGGAGATCGCCGAGATCCTGGACCGGTCCGTCGCCGACTGCCGGCAGCTGTACCACCGGGCGACCGCTCGGGTACGGCAGGAGCAGCGTCGCTTCACCGCCAGCCGCCCGGAGCGGGAGCGGCTGCTGGACGCGTTCCTCGCCGCCGCCCGCGACGGCGACCTGGCCAGGCTCACCGACCTGGTGGCCGCCGACGCCACAGCGTGGAACGACGGCGGCGGTCGGGTGCGGGCCGCCCTCAACCCGGTCACCGGCGCGGACCGGATCGCCCGGTTCTACGCCGGGGTCTACGGCCCGCGTCACCGAGTGACAATGGATCCGGTCGAGCTCAACGGGGAACCGGCGATGCTGATCACCCGTGCGGACGGCAGTCGGTACACGCTGACCATCGCCGCGGCCGACGGACAGATCACCGGGATCTACGTGGTCGGCAACCCGGCGAAGGTGCCGGCGGTCGGCTGAACCCGTGCCTCGTCGGTCGGCCCGGGGCGGGTGGGCGTCAGCCCAGCTCGGGGAACCAGAGCGCGATCTCGCGCTTGGCGCTGTCCGTCGAGTCGGAGGCGTGCACCAGGTTCTCCCGGTTGGACAGCGACAGGTCACCCCGGATGGTGCCGGCGACGGCCTTGCGTCCGTCGGTGGCGCCGACCAACCCGCGGACCACATCGATGACCTGGTCGCCGGAGAGCACCAGGGCGACCAGCGGGCCGCCGGTCATGAAGTCCTTCAGCGGCGGGTAGAACGCCTTGTCGACGTGCTCGGCGTAGTGCTCGTCGGCGAGCGCGGCGTCCATCGTCCGGTGCGCCATCGCGTCGATCCGCAGCCCCTTGCGCTCGAAGCGGGAGAGGACCTCGCCGACCAGGCCGCGGCGGACCGCGTCGGGCTTGATCAGAACGAGGCTGCGCTCATCCGGGCTGTTGCTGGACACGCTGGGTTCCTCCTGTACGCGCTGAACGCTTGGGATCGGTACGGTCAGCCTAGCGACCCGGTCCCGGCGCCGGCGCGGCGGCCGGTCTTTCCCCCGGTGGCCGATCCGGCCTAGCCTGGCCCTGACCCCCGGGAGGTCCACTGTGGCGAATGGCGGGAACCGACCCATCGCGCCGGTACGCAAGCTGATCGGCACGGTGCTGGGCACCGTGGCCACGTTCGTCGTCCTGTTCGGGCTGGGCATGACCAGTTGGGCCATCGTGGCTCTCGGGGTCGCCCTGCTGGTGCTGGCGATCGCGCTGGCGACCGTACGCGGCGGCGGTCGCACCTGGGTCGTCGGCGTCGGTCATGTGCACAGCGCCTCCGAACCACCAACCCAGTACGCGTTCGGCCGCTGCGAACTGCAACTGGTGATCGACGCCCCTGGTCTGCCACCACGGTCCAAGAAGATCATTGAGCCGAGGGTGCCGGTCTCCAAGTGGCCGTCGCTGGGCCAGACCCTGCCGATCCGGGTCGCGTTGGACGACCAGCGGCACGTCAAGGTCCTCTGGGACGAGGTGCCCACCCACGCCGAGACCGCCGCTGCCGTCGCCGATCTCCCGCCGGAGTTCGCCGACGCGGAGGCGATGGACGATCTGCTGATTCAGCAGGACGCGCCGCCGTGGGCCGACCGGGCACCCGATGACGACTTCCGCGACGACTTCCGCGATCCGGTCGGTGACCCGTTCCGGGACTCGCTCGGTGACCCGCTGCGCACCGACCCTCGGCGCGACGACCCGCGGCATGACGACCTCCGGCGCGACGACCTCCGGCGCGACGACATCCGGCGCGATGACCCGGGCGTCGTGCCCGAGGAGCGCGAGCCCGTGGTGATGCATCAGAGCCCGGGTGGCCCGGTGGTGTTGGAGGGCGTCGTCGTCGAACCGCAGGCCGGTGGGCTGCCCCGACGGGCAACTACTCCCGCGCCGCGCCCGCCCGCCGAGGAGCGCTTCGACGAGCCCGCGGCCGACCGGTTCGACGCGTCGGAGGCGGGCGGCACGACCACCCCACCCGTCGAGGATCCCGCCGACCCGCCCAGTGCGCAGCGCTTCGAGCAGCCCAGCGCGCAGCGCTTCGACCCTCCGCCCGCCCAGCGGTCCGGCCCGGGTTCGGTCGACCCGCTGGACCCACTCGATCTTCCCCTGGACGATCCCTCCCCGGCCGGGGCCGCACGCGCGACGGTGACCGACGAGGAACTGGACCAGGCGATCTTCGGGTTCGACGCCGACTCGGCCGCGGACCCGACCGGGCCGATCAGTGGGGTGGGCCTCACCCTGCTGGTCACCGACCTGCCCCGGTCGCTCGGCTTCTACCGCGACGTGCTCGGCTTCAGCGAGGTCGACCAGGGTGCCCACAACGCCGTCCTCGCCTCCGGGACGACCCGGATCGTCCTGCGCGAGGTGACCGGAGCGGCGCCCATCAGCCGCCGACTCGTGCACGTCAACCTGGAGGTGAACGACATCGAGGCGGCGTACGAGCGGTTGCGCGAGTCGGGCGTCCGCTTCACGTACGCGCCCCGGGTGGTCAACCGCGGCACCAAGCTGGAGGTGTGGGCGGCGGCCTTCCGCGACCCGGACGGCCACGGCGTCGCGCTCACCCAGTGGCGTGAACGCGCCGACGCCTGACCCGGCCCGCCTTCGGACGGCGCCGGCCGGGTCCGGCGTCAGCCGAGAATGACGCGGCGAACGTGCAACGCGTACGCCCAGACCAGGGCGAAGATGATGCCCAGCCCGAGCAGCGACCAGTGCAGCAGACCGCCCAGCAACAGCAGGCCCTGGAGCACGGTGCCGGCGTTCCAGGCCCACGGGCGACGCATCATGCCGGCGAGCACCACGGCGGCCACCGCCAGTGCCACGACCGCGCCGATCGCGGCGCCGCCTAGGTCACCGCCGACCACCCGGATCGGCTGGATCGCCAGCAGCAGCACCAGCGCCTCCAGGCTGAGCGTGCCAGCGCCGAGACCGCGTACCGCCCGCTCCGGGTTGCGCAACCCGGAGCGTCGCGGCTGCCCGGCCGTGGGCTCCTCCCCCACCGGCTGCTCGACCGGCGGACCGGTCGGGTCCTCGGTGGAGTTCGGGTCCCGCTCCGGGCTGGTCATCGCTTCAGCAGCCGACGGGCGTCGGCGACCGTCACCACCGAACCGGTGACCAACACCCCGACCCCGCTGAGCTCACCGGGGACGTCCTCCTCGGCCATCGCCACCGCCAGCTCGATCGCATCCGGCATCTCCTCGGCCGAAGCCACCCGCTCCTCGCCGAAGATTTCGGCGGCCAGCGCGGCGAGTTCCTCCGTCGGCATCGCCCGTGGCGAGCTGCTACGGGTGACCACCACCTGGTCGACTACCGGCTCCAGCAACTCCAGCAGCGCTTCAGCGTCCTTGTCGGCCAGTACGCCGATCACGGCCACCAGCTTGCTGAACGCGAACTCCTCCTGCAGCGCGGTGACGGTGGCCTTCATGCCGTGCGGGTTGTGCGCACCGTCCAGCAGGATGGTCGGGGCGTTCCGGACCCGCTCCAGCCGACCCGGGGAGCTGGTCGAGGCGAAGCCCTCCCGGACCGCCTCGATGTCCAGCTGACGTCGAGCCCCCGCACCCAGGAACGCCTCGACGGCGGCGAGCGCCACCGCCGCGTTCTGCGCCTGGTGGGCACCGTGCAGCGGAATGAACACGTCGTCGTACACGCCACCCAGCCCTTGAAGGGTGAGCACCTGACCGCCGACCGCGACGGCCCGACCCAGCACGCCGAACTCGCCGCCCTCCCGGGCGATGGTGGCCCCGACCTCGGCGCAGCGTTCGAGGAGGGGACCAGCGGCCTCCTCCTCCTGTGCCGCCGAGATCACGGTGGCCCCCGGGTGGATGATGCCGGCCTTGGCCAGCGCGATGTCCTGGAGCGTGTCACCGAGCCACTCGGTGTGGTCCAGCCCGATCGGGGTGATCACGCAGACCCCCGCCTGGAGGACGTTTGTGGCGTCCTCGGCGCCGCCGAGGCCCACCTCGACCACCGCGATGTCGACCGGCGCGTCGGCGAACGTGGCGAACGCCAGCGCGGTGGTCATGTCGAAGTACGTCAGCGGCTCGTCGGACCGCGCGTCGACCAGCTCGGCCAGTGGCTTGATCTCCCGGTACACCGACGCGAACCGTTCCTCGCTGACCGGCTCCCCGTCCAGGCTGATCCGCTCCCGGACGGTCTCCAGGTGCGGGCTGGTGTACCGCCCGGTGTGCAGCCCGTGCGCCCGCAACAGCGAGTCGATCATCCGCGCGGTGGAGGTCTTGCCGTTGGTGCCGGTCAGGTGGATCGCCGGGTACGCCCGCTGGGGGCTGCCGAGCAGGTCGAGCAGTGACTCGATCCGGTCCAGCTCGAAGACCATGCGGGTGAAACCGCGGGCGTTCAGCTCGGCCTCGACGGCGGCGAATTCGTTACGGTCGGTCACGAGGGCAGTGTCTCCAGAGCAGCGTTGATCCGGACCAGGTCGGCCTCGGCGGTGGTGAGCCGGTCGCGGATCTTCGCGACCACCGGCTCGGGGGCCTTGCCGATGAAGGCCGGGTTGTCGAGCTTCGCCCGAGCCTGCGCGACCTCCTTCTCGGCTGCCGCGCGGTCCTTCGTCAGCCGGGCCCGCTCGGCGGCCACGTCGATCGACCCGCGGGTGTCCAACGCGACACCGACCGCGCCGGGCATGGCCAACGTGGCGCTGGCCTGGAAGTCGTCACCGGCCGGATCCAACCGGACCAGCGAACGGATCAGCGGCTCGTGGGCAGCGATACCCGCGCCGGACAGCCCGTCCAGGCGGGCAGCCACCCGCTGCGTGGGGCGCAGCCCCTGGTCGGAACGGAACCGGCGGATCTCGGTGACCACCCGCTGCACGCCGACCAGCTCGGCCTCGGCGGCGTCGTCGACCAGCGACCGGTCGGCCACCGGCCAGGCAGCGGCCTGCACCGTCTCGCCGCCGGTCAGCGCGAGCCACAGCTCCTCGGTGACGAACGGGATGACCGGGTGCAGCAGCCGCAGCAGCTGGTCGAGCACATGCCCAAGCACCCGGCGGCTGGCCTCCGCGCGCTCACCGCCCTCGGCGAGCACCGGCTTGCTCAGCTCGACGTACCAGTCACAGACGTCGTCCCAGGCGAAGTGGTAGAGCAGGTCGCACACCTTGGCGAACTCGTACGCCTCGAACTGCTCGTCGACCTCGGCGGTGACGTGCGCCAACCGGGACAGGATCCACCGGTCGACGGTGGAGAGCTGCTCGGCGGGGGGCAGGTCGCCCGTGGTGTGCGCGCCGTTCATCAGGGCGAACCGGGTGGCGTTCCAGAGCTTGTTGCAGAAGTTGCGGGAGCCCTGGCACCACTCCTCGCTGACCGGGACGTCCTGGCCGGGGTTCGCGCCCCGCGCCAGGGTGAACCGGGTGGCGTCGGCACCGTACCGGTCGATCCAGTCCAGCGGGTCGACCACGTTGCCGAACGACTTCGACATCTTCTTGCCGAACTGGTCGCGCACCATGCCGTGCAGCGCGACCACGTCGAAGGGTGGCCGGCCGTCCATCGCGTAGAGGCCGAACATCATCATCCGGGCGACCCAGAAGAACAGAATGTCGTACCCGGTGACCAGCACGCTGGTCGGGTAGAACTTCGCCAGGTCCGGGGTCTGCTCGGGCCAGCCCAGGGTGGAGAACGGCCACAGGCCGCTGGAGAACCAGGTGTCCAGGACGTCCTCGTCCTGGTGCCAGCCCTCGCCGGTCGGCGGCGCCTCGTCGGGGCCGACGCAGACGATCTCACCTGCCGGGCCGTACCAGACCGGGATGCGGTGCCCCCACCACAGCTGGCGGGAGATGCACCAGTCGTGCATGTTGTCGACCCAGGCGAAGTAGCGCTTGGCCAGCTCGGCCGGCTCGATGCGGACCCGGCCGTCGCGCACCGCGTCACCCGCGGCCTGTGCCAGCGGGGCGGTGTTGACGAACCACTGCAACGACAGCCGTGGCTCGACGGTGGTCTTGCACCGCGAGCAGTGCCCGACCGCGTGCACGTACGGGCGCTTCTCGGCGACGATCCGGCCCTGCTCCCGCAGCGCCGCCACGATCGCGGGCCGCGCCTCGAACCGGTCCAACCCCTCGAACGGGCCGGGCACGGTGATCACACCGCGCTCGTCCATCACGGTCAGCGCGGGCAGGTCGTGCCGCTGGCCGATCTCGAAGTCGTTCGGGTCGTGGGCCGGCGTCACCTTGACCATGCCGGTGCCGAAGGACGGGTCGACGTGCGCGTCGGCGACGATCGGGATCCGGCGGCCGGTCAGCGGCAGCTCGACCTCGGTGCCAATCAGGTGCTGGTAGCGCTCGTCGTCGGGGTGCACTGCCACGGCGGTGTCGCCGAGCATCGTCTCGGCCCGGGTGGTGGCCACCACGACCTCGTCGCTGTAGCGGATCGAGATCAGCTCGCCATCGTCGTCGGTGTGCTCGACCTCGATGTCGGAGAGCGCCGTGAGGCAGCGCGGACACCAGTTGATGATCCGGTTGGCCCGGTAGATCAGGCCGTCGTCGAAGAGCTTCTTGAAGATCGTCTGGACGGCGCGGGTCAGCCCCGCGTCCATGGTGAAGCGCTCGCGGTCCCAGTCGACGGAGTCGCCGAGGCGGCGCATCTGGCCGAGGATGGCGCCACCGGACTCGGCCTTCCACTGCCAGACCCGCTCGACGAACTTCTCGCGGCCGAGATCGTGCCGGGAAAGCCCCTCGGCGGCGAGCTGACGCTCGACCAGGTTCTGGGTGGCGATGCCGGCGTGGTCCATGCCCGGCAGCCACAGCGCCTCGAAGCCCTGCATGCGCTTACGCCGGGTCAACGCGTCCATCAGCGTGTGCTCGAACGCGTGGCCCATGTGCAGCGAGCCGGTGACGTTCGGCGGCGGGATGACGATGGTGAAGGGGGGCTTGTCGCTGTCGGCGGAGGCCCGGAAGTGCCCGCCGGCTACCCACTGCTCGTACCGTCGCTGCTCTACCTCACCGGGCTGGTACTGGCCGGCAAGGGTCGGGGCGTCGGGGCGTCGGGCATCCAGTCTCTCGGTCACCGGCCAAGTCTACGGAGGGCTTTCGCAGACCCGGCGTGCGCCACCTACCGTTCGCGTACGGTGTCGGCTATGTCCGACGCACATCTCACCGAGCGGTCGCGCGACGGCGGCCGCGATCCGGTCGAGCTGACCGAAGAGCCGATCCAACTGAGCACCCGGGACTCCGGAGGCGACCCCGACGAGCGGTCCAGCGGCTGGTCACGCCGCCGCAAGATCGGTTGGACGGTCGCGCTGGTGGTCGGCCTCGCCGGCGCCGGGGTGCTCGGTGTCGCCGGGTGGCGGGTGTCGCAGCAGAAGGACACCCAACTGGCCTCACCCGATCGGGTGGCGGGTCTGACCCGCGACGACAGCGAGCGGGCGAAGAGCACGGCCGACTATCTGCGCAGCGGCCTGGCGGCGAACATCGAACTCGACCGCAGTTTCGGCACGGTCTACCGCGACCCAGCCGACGACAAGCGCTCGGTGCTCATCTTCGGGGGCACCACACTGCTGTGGCAGCCGGAGCGGGACCTGGACAGCCTCTTCCGCCTGATGTCGGACGAGACCGGTGCGGTGAACGGTCTGCGGGAGCTGCCCGCGGGCGATCTCGGCGGGGTGCTGAAGTGTGGCAGCACCAGCGGTGAGGGCGGGGACTTCGCAGTGTGCGGCTGGGCCGACCACGGCAGCGTGGTGATGGCGATGTTCCCCGGCCGGTCGGTCACCGACGCCGGCGGCCTCCTGCGCAACCTCCGCAACGGCATGCAGACCCGAGACTGACCCGCAACACCAGGCGCCCAGTCCACCGGACCCGCCCAGACCACCGACAGCAGACCGCAAGATCGCGCAGCATCCTGGTTGTAGTGGTGTCAGCCCGCCGGTCAGGCCACTACAACCAGGATCAAGCATCACCTTGCCGGCTTGAAAGGAAACGCAGAAAAGGCCACCCCCATTCGGGGGTGGCCTTTCCTGAAAGATTGTCCGGCGGCGTCCTACTCTCCCACACCCTCACGAGTGCAGTACCATCGGCGCTGGAGGGCTTAGCTTCCGGGTTCGGAATGTAACCGGGCGTTTCCCCTCCGCCATGACCGCCGTAACTCTATGAACATATCAAACATCCCCGGCACCAATACACGGGTGTTCGCTTGTTCAGAGTTGCACAGTGGACGCGTAGCAGCTTAGTAGTCAAGTCCTCGGCCTATTAGTACCGGTCAACTGAACCCGTTACCGGGCTTACATTTCCGGCCTATCAACCCAGTCGTCTAGCTGGGGGCCTTACCCCACCAAGGTGGGTGGGATACCTCATCTTGAAGCAGGCTTCCCGCTTAGATGCTTTCAGCGGTTATCCCTTCCGAACGTAGCTAACCAGCCGTGCCCTTGGCAGGACAACTGGCACACCAGAGGTTCGTCCGTCCCGGTCCTCTCGTACTAGGGACAGCCCTTCTCAAGTATCCTACGCGCACGGCGGATAGGGACCGAACTGTCTCACGACGTTCTAAACCCAGCTCGCGTACCGCTTTAATGGGCGAACAGCCCAACCCTTGGGACCTGCTACAGCCCCAGGATGCGACGAGCCGACATCGAGGTGCCAAACCATCCCGTCGATATGGACTCTTGGGGAAGATCAGCCTGTTATCCCCGGGGTACCTTTTATCCGTTGAGCGACACCGCTTCCACTCGCAAGTGCCGGATCACTAGTCCCGACTTTCGTCCCTGCTCGACCTGTCAGTCTCACAGTCAAGCTCCCTTGTGTACTTGCACTCAACACCTGATTGCCAACCAGGCTGAGGGAACCTTTGGGCGCCTCCGTTACCTTTTAGGAGGCAACCGCCCCAGTTAAACTACCCACCAGACACTGTCCCTGAACCGGATAACGGTCCGAAGTTAGATACCCAAATCAACCAGAGTGGTATTTCAAGATTGCCTCCACCCATACTGGCGTATGGACTTCACCGGCTCCCACCTATCCTACACAAGCTAATTCGAGTACCAATGTCAAGCTATAGTAAAGGTCCCGGGGTCTTTCCGTCCTGCCGCGCGTAACGAGCATCTTTACTCGTACTGCAATTTCGCCGGGCCTGTGGTTGAGACAGTGGGGAAGTCGTTACGCCATTCGTGCAGGTCGGAACTTACCCGACAAGGAATTTCGCTACCTTAGGATGGTTATAGTTACCACCGCCGTTTACTGGCGCTTAAGTTCTCCGCTTCGCCCCGAAGAGCTAACAGGTCCCCTTAACGTTCCAGCACCGGGCAGGCGTCAGTCCATATACATCGAATTACTTCTTCGCATGGACCTGTGTTTTTAGTAAACAGTCGCTTCCCCCTGCTCTCTGCGGCCATACAACGCTCCACCCGCGCGGGGCTTCACGTCTCCGGCCCCCCTTCTCCCTAAGTTACGGGGGCAATTTGCCGAGTTCCTTAACCACAGTTCGCCCGATCGCCTCGGTATTCTCTACCTGACCACCTGTGTCGGTTTGGGGTACGGGCCGCTAAGAACTCGCTAGAGGCTTTTCTCGGCAGCATAGGATCACTGACTTCACCTGAATCGGCTCGGCATCACGTCTCAGCCTTCATGTGTTGCGGATTTGCCTACAACACGGCCTACACGCTTACCCCGGCACAACCACCGGCCGGGCTCAGCTACCTTCCTGCGTCACCCCATCGCTTGACTACTACCCATCAGGTTCCCACGCTCCCTCAGATCAGTCCGAAGACCTCACCAAGTTCGGGTGGTTAGCACAACGAGGTTCATCAGGGACGCTCTTTCGCGGGTACGGGAATATCAACCCGTTGTCCATCGACTACGCCTCTCGGCCTCGCCTTAGGTCCCGACTCACCCAGGGCGGATTAGCCTGGCCCTGGAACCCTTGGTCATCCGGCGGAAGGGTTTCTCACCCTTCTTTCGCTACTCATGCCTGCATTCTCACTCGTGCCGCGTCCACAACTGGGTCACCCCGCTGCTTCACTCGCGGCACGACGCTCCCCTACCCATCCACACACCTGCACAAGGAATCAAGTCCAAGCGAGGATAAAATGTGAATGCCACAGCTTCGGCGGTGTGCTTGAGCCCCGCTACATTGTCGGCGCGGAACCACTTGACCAGTGAGCTATTACGCACTCTTTAAAGGGTGGCTGCTTCTAAGCCAACCTCCTGGTTGTCTATGCGACCCCACATCCTTTTCCACTTAGCACACGCTTAGGGGCCTTAGCTGGTGATCTGGGCTGTTTCCCTCTCGACTACGAAGCTTATCCCCCGCAGTCTCACTGCCGCGCTCTCACTTACCGGCATTCGGAGTTTGGCTGATTTCGGTAAGCTTGTGGGCCCCCTAGACCATCCAGTGCTCTACCTCCGGCAAGAAACACGCGACGCTGCACCTAAATGCATTTCGGGGAGAACCAGCTATCACGGAGTTTGATTGGCCTTTCACCCCTAACCACAGGTCATCCCCCAATTTTTCAACATTGGTGGGTTCGGCCCTCCACGCGGTCTTACCCGCGCTTCAGCCTGCCCATGGCTAGATCACTCCGCTTCGGGTCTAGGACACGCGACTGAATCGCCCTATTCAGACTCGCTTTCGCTACGGCTCCCCCACACGGGTTAACCTCGCCACATGCCACTAACTCGCAGGCTCATTCTTCAAAAGGCACGCCGTCACCCCGCAAGGCTCCGACGGATTGTAGGCGAACGGTTTCAGGTACTATTTCACTCCCCTCCCGGGGTACTTTTCACCATTCCCTCACGGTACTTGTCCGCTATCGGTCACCAGGAAGTATTTAGGCTTACCAGGTGGTCCTGGCAGATTCACGGCAGATTTCAGGGGTCCGCCGCTACTCGGGAACACCCACAGAAGGTCAGCAACTTTCACCTACCGGACTTTCACCGTCTACGGTCAGCCATTCCAGACTGTTCGACTAGCCACTGACTTTGTAACTTCTCGAACAAGTGTCAGCTTGTTCAGCAGGGTCCCACAACCCCGACCACGCAACCCCTGACAGGTATCACACGCAGCCGGTTTAGCCTCGATCCGCTTTCGCTCGCCACTACTCACGGAATCACTAAATTGTTTTCTCTTCCTACGGGTACTGAGATGTTTCACTTCCCCGCGTTCCCTCCACACACCCTATGTGTTCAGGTGTGGGTGACACCACATGACTGGTGCCAGGTTTCCCCATTCGGACACCCTGGGATCACAGCTTGGTTGACAGCTCCCCCAGGCCTATCGCGGCCTCCCACGTCCTTCATCGGCTCCTGGTGCCAAGGCATTCACCGTTCGCCCTTGACAACTTGACCACAAAGATGCTCGCGTCCACTGTGCAATTCTCAACAAACGACCAACCCACAACCCGATCCGCCCCACACCAAACCCAACAAACTGTTGGCGGTATGTGGGGCCAGGCCATGCCTGGCAGACTTCCAGCCCCCACACAGGAGGCTGGCCAAGTCTCTGAAACAACAACACGATGGTTGTTCCTTCAGGACCCAACAGGGTGCTCACATTCTTTCTCAGCCGCACCAGGGACTTCGTTCCCACCACCGAAGTGGCTGTACTAGAAGGAACCCGGCCGTTGCCGAGGAAAAACTTGCCAGTGTCTCCGCCATCTGAGCACCCCGACCCAACATTCGTGGGCCGCGGGCTCCTTGCACCCTTTCAGGTGAAGGTGCTCCTTAGAAAGGAGGTGATCCAGCCGCACCTTCCGGTACGGCTACCTTGTTACGACTTCGTCCCAATCGCCAGCCCCACCTTCGACGGCTCCCTCCACAAGGGTTGGGCCACCGGCTTCGGGTGTTGCCGACTTTCGTGACGTGACGGGCGGTGTGTACAAGGCCCGGGAACGTATTCACCGCAGCGTTGCTGATCTGCGATTACTAGCGACTCCGACTTCACGGGGTCGAGTTGCAGACCCCGATCCGAACTGAGACCGGCTTTTTGGGATTCGCTCCACCTCGCGGTATCGCAGCCCATTGTACCGGCCATTGTAGCATGCGTGAAGCCCTGGACATAAGGGGCATGATGACTTGACGTCATCCCCACCTTCCTCCGAGTTGACCCCGGCAGTCTTCGATGAGTCCCCGCCATAACGCGCTGGCAACATCGAACGAGGGTTGCGCTCGTTGCGGGACTTAACCCAACATCTCACGACACGAGCTGACGACAGCCATGCACCACCTGTGACCGCCCCCGAAGGACCTCACATCTCTGTGAGTTTTGCGGCCATGTCAAACCCAGGTAAGGTTCTTCGCGTTGCATCGAATTAATCCGCATGCTCCGCCGCTTGTGCGGGCCCCCGTCAATTCCTTTGAGTTTTAGCCTTGCGGCCGTACTCCCCAGGCGGGGCGCTTAATGCGTTAGCTGCGGCACAGGGAACCGGAGAGGCCCCCCACACCTAGCGCCCAACGTTTACAGCGTGGACTACCAGGGTATCTAATCCTGTTCGCTCCCCACGCTTTCGCTCCTCAGCGTCAGTATCGGCCCAGAGACCCGCCTTCGCCACCGGTGTTCCTCCTGATATCTGCGCATTTCACCGCTACACCAGGAATTCCAGTCTCCCCTACCGAACTCTAGCCTGCCCGTATCGACCGCAGGCTTGGGGTTGAGCCCCAAGTTTTCACGGTCGACGCGACAAGCCGCCTACGAGCTCTTTACGCCCAATAAATCCGGACAACGCTCGCACCCTACGTCTTACCGCGGCTGCTGGCACGTAGTTGGCCGGTGCTTCTTCTGCAGGTACCGTCACTCTCGCTTCGTCCCTGCTGAAAGAGGTTTACAACCCGAAGGCCGTCATCCCTCACGCGGCGTCGCTGCATCAGGCTTCCGCCCATTGTGCAATATTCCCCACTGCTGCCTCCCGTAGGAGTCTGGGCCGTGTCTCAGTCCCAGTGTGGCCGGTCGCCCTCTCAGGCCGGCTACCCGTCGTCGCCTTGGTAGGCCATCACCCCACCAACAAGCTGATAGGCCGCGAGCCCATCCCAAGCCGAAAAACTTTCCACCACCAGCCATGCGGCCAGAAGTAATATTCGGTATTAGCCCCCGTTTCCGAGGGTTATCCCAAAGCTTGGGGCAGGTTGCTCACGTGTTACTCACCCGTTCGCCGCTCGAGTACCCCGAAGGGCCTTTCCGCTCGACTTGCATGTGTTAAGCACGCCGCCAGCGTTCGTCCTGAGCCAGGATCAAACTCTCCAACAAAAAATTAGTTGAACAGCATCCTGACAACAAACAAATGTTGCCAAAGGAATCCCAACCAGCCAGCAAAAACTGACCAGTCCGGGGTATAAATCATAATTGGCACTGGCTTTACAAGCACCCTGTTGAGTTCTCAAAGAACAACCACACACCGACCAGAAGCCCCACCACAGTGGAACCCCAACCCGGGGCTATCCGAACCAAATCCCTAACGCTTTCCAGCGCCAGGCACTTTTACTACGTTACCCGCTCGTTTCCGCCGTGTCAAACCGGTGTTTCACGGTTCGTCGTGCTTCACCCGACCTGCGGATACTGTTACTCGTTCGATTCCACGATGACGCACGTCGTTACCGACGTTCGTTTCTGTCGTGGGAAGCCGCAGACCGGCCGATCGCCGCTTCGCGGCTCTCCGCCCGGCTCCTGCCGGCTTCAGAACTCTACCCGGTCGGCTTCGCGTTCGCAACCCCGTTTCCGGAGTGTTCCGCACCGCCCGATCCTCAGTCTCGCTCGGCGTTCCCGCCACGAGCCTGGCGCCCGTTCTCGGCCGGTTTGTCCGGCCTCCCCCGTGCAGAGAGAAAGTTACGCGGACGGCCCGGAGAAGGCAAATCAGGGTTCATCACTGGTTCGGACGAAGAGCGCCCACCGGCCCCCCGGCTCAGCCGGGGACGCGAGCACCTCGCCTCCCCGACGCAGCCGAGGACGCGGGCCGCCTCGACGTGCCAGAGTGTCAGTCATGGATGAGTCCGGGCACGGTGCCAGGGTGTTCGCCGAGGAAGCGCTGCTCGGCCTCATCGGGCCGTTCTGGCAGGTGGTGATCGGTGCGGTAGTGCTGGTCGTACTTGTGCTCTCGGTGGGACGACTGGCCCGACGGGGCAGGTCCCGGATGACCACGGCGCTGCTGGTCACCGCAGCGGCCATCGCCGGGTTCGCGGTGATCGGCGTCCTGCTCGAGGGCTGAGGCTCAGAGCCGGCGGTTGGCGAGGCTGGGCAGCTCGGCGCGGATCGTGTCGAGCCGGTCCAGGTCCAGGTCGACGACGGAGACCCCCGGGCCGTCCGGCACCTGGCCGATGACCGTCCCCCACGGGTCGACCACCATGCTGCGCCCGAAGCAGGTACGACCCGGCTCGTGGTCGCCGGTCTGACCGGCCGCCGCCACGTAGCACTGGTTCTCGATCGCCCTGGCCCGCAGCAGGACCTCCCAGTGGTCCCGGCCGGTGTGCATCATGAACGCGGCCGGAACCACCAGCAGCTGCGCGCCGCCGTCGGAGGCGAGCAGCCGGTACAGCTCCGGGAAGCGCAGGTCGTAGCAGATCGACAGGCCGACCCGCAGCCCCTCGACGTCGACCACCACCGGTTGGACCCCGGGCGCGACGCTCGCCGACTCCCGGTAGGAGACGCGACCGGGGATCTCCACGTCGTACAGGTGGATCTTGCGATAGCTCGCGGCCAGACTGCCGGAACGGTCGAAGACCAGCGACGTGTTCCAGGTGTGTTCCGGGTCCGGGCCGGCCTCGTGGAACGACCCGGCCACCAACCAGATCCCGAGCCGCCGGGCGACCCCGGCGAAGAAGCTGCCCACCTCCCCGTCGACCGGCTCCGGTTCGGGTAGCCCAGCGGCAGGGCCCAGGTAGTCGACGTACTCCGGGAGGACGGCGAGATCCGCGCCGCCGGCGGCGGCGCGCTCCAGTAGGGCCTCCGCGGCCGCCAGATTGGCCTTACGGTCGTCCCGGGCGTTCAGCTGGCAGACGGCGACACGCATGAGCAAAGGGTACGGCTGGAGGGCCGCTCACGGACAGCGTCACGGTCTGGCCGGTGCGGGTCGCACGCAGGCGCCCCCGAACACGATCACGCCGGCCGCGTCAGGATCGAACGGCCGGCGTGATGCGGGAAGGATCAGGCAGATTTCTCTTCGCGGTCCCGCCGAGCCCGGCGCCCGGTGAACTCACGCGGCACGATCGTCGGGTTGACGTTCTCCAGGACAACCTCGCGGGTGATCAGCACGCGGGCGGCATCGGGGTTGCTCGGCACCTCGAACATCGCGGAGAGCAGGACCTCCTCGATGATGGCCCGCAGACCACGGGCACCGGTGCCCCGCAGCATCGCCTGATCGGCGATGGCTTCCAACGCCGGCTCGTCGAACTCGAGCTCGACACCGTCCAGCTCGAACAGGCGCTGGTACTGCCGGACCAGGGCGTTGCGCGGCTCGGTGAGGATCCGAACGAGGGCGCTACGGTCCAGGCTGCGAACGTTGGTGATCACCGGCAGCCGGCCGACGAACTCGGGGATCAGCCCGAACTTGAGCATGTCTTCCGGCATGACCTGGCTGAAGATGTCGTCGGTCGACCGATCGGAGACCGACCGGAGCCGGGCGCCGAAGCCGGTGCCGCCCTGCCCGGTGCGGGACTCGATGATCTGGTCGAGGCCGGCGAACGCGCCACCACAGATGAACAGCACGTTCGTGGTGTCGATCTGGATGAACTCCTGGTGTGGGTGCTTACGGCCACCCTGCGGCGGCACGTTGGCCACCGTGCCCTCGAGCATCTTGAGCAGGGCCTGCTGCACGCCCTCACCGGAGACGTCCCGGGTGATCGACGGGTTCTCCGACTTGCGGGCGATCTTGTCGACCTCGTCGATGTAGATGATGCCGGTCTCGGCGCGCTTGATGTCGTAGTCGGCGGCCTGGATCAGCTTGAGGAGGATGTTCTCCACGTCCTCGCCGACGTAGCCCGCCTCGGTCAGCGCGGTGGCGTCGGCGATGGCGAACGGGACGTTCAACATCCGGGCGAGGGTCTGCGCCAGGTGGGTCTTGCCGCACCCCGTCGGGCCGAGCAGCAGGATGTTGGACTTGGCCAGCTCGACGGCGTCACTGCCGGAGCCCGGCGCGCCAGCCGCCTCGGCCTGGATCCGCTTGTAGTGGTTGTAGACCGCTACGGCGAGCGCCTTCTTGGCCTGATCCTGACCCACGACGTAGGTGTCGAGGAACTGGCAGATCTCCATCGGCTTGGGAAGCTCTTCCCACTTCACCTCGCCGGACTCGGCCAGCTCCTCTTCGATGATCTCGTTACAGAGATCGATGCACTCGTCGCAGATGTAGACCCCTGGGCCCGCGATGAGCTTCTTGACCTGCTTCTGCGACTTGCCGCAGAAGGAGCATTTCAGTAGGTCGCCGCCGTCACCGATCCGTGCCACCTACGTTCTCCCTGCACTCATCGGCCGGAGACCCGGCCCTGACCTGCGGACGTTGCGCGCCGCCCGGCTTAGTTCGCGCCGCCGGCTCAACCGGCGAAGCGGTACGGACCCGACGTTACCCGCTGGCGGGGCATTCTCCGACCCCCAAAACGGGTGTGTCAGAGGTCGGCCAGGAACGGAGCCCCGGCCAACCTCTGACCCGATACAGCTCAGCGGGCGGCGTTGGCCGCCAGCAGACCCTTCTTGCGACTGGTCAGGATCGTGTCGACCAGCCCGTACTCCTTGGACTCCTCGGCCGTCATGATCTTGTCACGGTCGATGTCCTTGCGAACCTGCTCGATCGGGCGGTTGCAGTGGCGGGACAGCATGTCCTCCAGCTGCGTACGCATCCGCAGGATCTCCCGGGCCTGGATCTCGATGTCCGAGCCCTGCCCGTAGCCGCCCTCGGTGGCCGGCTGGTGGATGATGATCCGCGAGTTCGGCAGGGCCATCCGCTTACCCGGCGTGCCCGCCGAGAGCAGCACCGCCGCCGCGCTCGCCGCCTGCCCGAGGCAGACCGTCGAGATGTCCGGACGGACGTACTGCATGGTGTCGTAGATCGCCGTCATGGCGGTGAACGACCCACCCGGCGAGTTGATGTACATGATGATGTCGCGGTCCGGATCGGTGCCCTCGAGCGTCAGCAGCTGGGCCATCACGTCGTTGGCCGACGCGTCGTCCACCTGGACGCCGAGGAAGATGATCCGGTCCTCGAAGAGCTTGTTGTACGGGTTCGACTCCTTGACCCCGTACGACGTGCGCTCGACGAACGACGGCAGCACGTAGCGGTTGTGCACGGCCGCGAACTGGGGCGGCAGGCTCAGATCGGTCATCGTCAGCTCCTCAGCTCAGGGTCCCGGCGCCATCCGGAACCTGTGCGGCCCCGATGATCACCTTGTCGATGAAGCCGTAGTCCATGGCCTCCTGGGCGGTGAACCAACGGTCCCGGTCCGAGTCGGCCTCGATCTGCGACTGGCTCTGGCCGGTGTGGTGCGCGACCCGCTCCTGGAACATCCGCTTCGTGTAGAGCATCTGCTCCGCCTGGATGGCGATGTCGGACGCCGTGCCGCCCAGACCACCGGACGGCTGGTGCATCATGATCCGTGCGTGGGGCAGGGCGTACCGCTTGCCCTTGGTGCCCGCGCAGAGCAGCAGCTGACCCATCGAGGCAGCCATGCCCATCGCCACGGTCGACACGTCGTTGTCGATGAACTGCATGGTGTCGTAGATCGCCATGCCGGAGTAGACCGAGCCACCCGGCGAGTTGATCCACAGGTTGATGTCGCGGTCCGGGTCCTCCGCGGCGAGCAGCAGCAGCTGCGCGCAGATGCGGTTGGCGACCTGGTCGGTCACCTCACTGCCCAGGAAGATGATGCGTTCCTTGAGCAACCGGTTGTAGACCGAGTCGTCGAGGTTGCCAATGGAGTCGCCACCGCGCGCTTCAATCGCCCGGAGCGACTTCTTGGGGATGTGCATGTCGGTCATGGCAGCCCTTCGCTCTCCGTACCGTCTTTCCCGACACTAACCGCTGTGCGGGGCGGCAGAGTCCCGGTCGGGGCAGTGTTCGCTCTCAGCGCAGCTGTGTCGGGCGTACCCGCGGCGCGGGCTTCCGGGCGTACCCGGCAGTGCTTGTTGCTGCCCGGGCGTACCCGGAAAGGGAAACGGCCGTCGTCCGCCGCTCAGCGGCGGACGACGGCCGCACCCGACGATCAGTGGTCGTGGTTGTGCTCCGCCTCGTTGGCGGCGCGCAGGGCGTCGAGGGTGATCCCGTTGCCGGCCGAGTCCTTGATCGTGATCTTCTCCATGACGGCCGCGAGCGCCTTGCCCCGCCGCACGTCGCCGAAGACCGCGGCGGCCGCGCCGGAGCGCACCAGCTGGTCGTAGTACTGCTGCGGGGCCATCCCGGCACGCTGCGCCCGGTGCACGATCTCGTGCCCGAACTCGTCGTCGGAGACCTGCACGTCCTCCGCGTCGGCCAGCGTGTCCAGCAGGAGCTGGACCTTGACGCCCTCGGTCGCCGCCTCGGTCAGCTCGGCGTCGATCTGCTCCTCGGTCTTGTCCTCGGCCGCGAGGTACTCCTCCATCGAGGCGCCGATCCGCTCCAGCTGGTCGACCATCGCCTGCTTGCGGCTCTCGACCTCCTCGCGGACGACACCCTCCGGGGCGGGGATGTCGGCGGCCTCGACGAGCTGGGCCAGGGCCTTGTCCCGAGCGGCGTAGATCTGCTCGACCTGCTTGCCCTGGGTGACCCGGGCCCGCAGGTCGCCGCGCAGCTCCTCGATGGTGTCGAACTCGCTCGCCATCTGGGCGAACTCGTCGTTCAGCTCCGGCAGCTCCTTCTCCTTGACCGTGCGCACGGTCACCGCCACGTCGGCGTCCCGACCGGCGAAGTCGCCGCCGACCAGCTGGGTGGTGAAGGTGGTGTCGTCACCGGCGGCGAGGCCGACCACGGCCTCGTCCAGGCCCGGCAGGAGCTGCTTGCTGCCCACCTCGTGGGAGATGTTGCTCGCCTGGCCGCCCGGCACGTCCTCGCCGTCGACGGTGGCGTTGAGGTCGATCTGGACGTAGTCGCCCTCGGCGGCGGCCCGCTCCACGGTCTTGAGGGTCGCGAAACGCTCCCGCAGGTTCTTCACCTGCTCGTCGATCTCGCTCTCGTCGATCTGCAGCTCGTCGACGGTCACCTCGATGGTGCTCGCGTCCGGGATGGTGATCTCCGGGCGGACGTCGACCTCGGCCGTGAAGTTCAGCGAGTCACCGTCGTTGAACTCGGTGATCTCGACCTCCGGGCGCCCCAGCGTCTTCAGGTCGTGCTCGCGCACCGCGGCGAGGATGTTCTCCGGGATGGCCTCCTGGACCGCCTCGTTGAGGACGGTGCCCCGGCCCACCCGCTGGTCGATCACCGCGGTCGGCACCTTGCCCCGGCGGAAGCCCGGAACCTGGACCTGCGAACCGATCTCCCGGTACGCCTTCTTGAGGCTCGGCTCGAGCTCGACGAACGGCACCTCGATGGCGAGCCGCACGCGCGTCGGGCTCAGAGTCTCGACGGTGCTCTTCACAGGCGTACTCCTTGACGGATCTCAGTTGAGTCTGGGCGTGATTCAGCCCATCGAGTGTAGGCGAGCCGGCCTGACGCTCCGGCATCGCCCGGGGACCGCACTGGGCGGCACCCGGGGCGGCCCGGCCGCGGACGACAGTCGGGGTGGCGGGATTTGAACCCACGGCCCCTCGCTCCCAAAGCGAGTGCGCTACCAAGCTGCGCCACACCCCGTGGCGACGTGCAGTCTATGCCGTCGCCACGCCTCAGTCGGTGCCGGGGCATCCCCCACCCGGACACATCACCCGAAAATCACCATTCCACCCCGCCCGCGTGCCGCCAAGATCCGCAAAGGGGCGCCGCGGAGCGGCTCCAAGATCCCCGCAGCTTCACGGATGTAGTGGTCTCCGCGCGCGGCGAGGCCACTACATCCCGGATGTTGCGCGGATCTTGGGTCGCCGCGCCGCCGGGTCGCGGACGACGCGGCACCGCAGGGCGGTGGCGCGGTTACGCGTCGGGCGTCGGCATTGGGTACGCTAGGGGCGCGTCCTGTTTCGGCGGGATGCACGCGGGCGTAGCTCAATGGTAGAGCTTCAGTCTTCCAAACTGACTACGCGAGTTCGATTCTCGTCGCCCGCTCCAACGCCCTCCGGCCCCGGTCGGAGGGCGCTTTGGCGTACAGGACTTGGCGCACGGGACGCTACGGTCGCAGATCCGGTCCTCCCTGGAAAGAAGCGCCAGCCATGATCCTTCCGAAGGTGCGGGACCCCCGCTTCACCACTCTTCGGCGCGGTGGAAGCCTCACCGATCCGGACCACCACCTGCTCGCCCTGTGGGCCGCGGCATGCGCGGAGCACGTCCTGCACCTGTTCGAGTCGGTGCGGCCCGACGACCCACGACCACAGCAGGCGATCGAGCACACCCGCGCCTGGGTGCGTGGCGAGGCCACGATGACGCAGGCCCGCGCGGCGGGCGGTCATGCCATGGGCGCGGCCCGAGACCTGCGCGGGGCGGCACGACATGCCGCGTACGCCGCCGGCCAGGCGGGAGCCGTCGCACACGTCGCCGCGCACGAACTGGGTGCGGCCGCCTACGCGATCAAGGCCGTGCGCGCCGCCGCCCCGGACGGCGAGAGCGAGGCGGCGGGGCGTCTCGAGTGTCGGTGGCAGCGTGCGCAACTCCCGGAGGCGATCCGCGAGCTGGTGCTCGACGACCAGCGGCTGCGCAACGACATCTGCTGGTCGGTCTTCGACTGCTGAGCGGGCTGACCGCCGACCAGCCCGGGGCACCGGAAGTTCGGTGTTCGCCGATACGGCTCCTGTGCAAACGACGACGGGCGGCCGAGACTGTAGCGATGTCATCCGATGGTGAGGGCGCCCCGCGCAGGCAGGTCGCCAGCGCCACTCTGCTCATCCTTCTCGGCGTGCTGGTCCTCTTCGTCCCGGCGGGTGACGAGGGCTGGGTTCTCGTACCGATCAGCGAGGGCCATGGGCTGTCCGCCGTGGACGGCGTCGGCGCGGCGCTGCTGACCTGCGGCGGCCCCTGGCTGGAGGTGCTGGTGGTACGACGCCTGCCGTACCTGGCCCTGCCCCCACGGGCCCTGTTCGCACTCGGCCTGCTGGCCGGCCTCGGTGTGGGGCTCCTGGTCGCCTCGGTCTTCGCTGGATTCTTCTGGTGGTGGGCGGTCGGCGCCGGTGCGCTCGGCATTGCCGTCCTCGTCCTGGTTCCGCTCACGGCGCGCCGTTGAGAGAGACGCGCCGCGCCTCGTACGGGTCACGAGGCGGCGGGCTCTGACACACAGCGAGGCCCAGGTGGACCGCACGGTGGCGGCACCTGGACCCACTCGGCGAGGCCGAGTCGCCGTGTCACTTCAGGTGGAACCGTTCGTCGACCGCGAGAGCCGCCAACTGCGGCACCGAGAACGGCAAATTCTTCAACGCCGGCCGCCTCTCGTCGAGCCGCACGCCCTGCGCCACGAAGACCACCACACCGTCCGGGTGCCGGTACGCCGACCACTGGTCGAGCCGATCGTCGCTGCCCGGTCGAACCACCACGCCGACCCGCGCGGCTCCGACGGTCTCGACCCGGCAATCGCCCCGCATGCCCCAGAATTTCTGGGCCAGGTCGCACGGCTCGGTCGGCAGCTGGTTGCCGGCGTCGTGCACCTCGACGATCACTCGCCCGGTGCCCTTGCCCTGCGCCACGGCCACTGAAGAGGAGTAGCTCCACACGTCGACGCCGCCCACCCTCTCCTCGAACTGCGCCTGGTGGGTCCGCAGCGTCCGCTCCTCGGCGGACTGGCTCGGCGGATCCTCCGGCGTGGTGAAGCCGGAAGGTACGACCGAGACGGCCTCATTGAGCAGGTGAACTCCCTGGTCGTGCTTGGATCCGGCCCGCGCGGTCCGGTCCTCCTGCGGTTGCCCGTCCGGCCCGGTCGGCCACGGCTCCTTGGTGTCCGGAGAAGCCAGTGGCCCCTGGCCCGCCGGTTGGTAGACGTGGCCGTCCGGAGTGGCGACGGCCGCGAAGCCGGTGACCGCCAGCACGACAGCCGCCGATCCGAGGAACGCCCACAGCGCACGTCGGCGGAAGTGCGTCCGACGTGCCGCGCCGAGCGCGGCTGTCGTACTCAATGGTGGTGGCGGGGTCATCCCCGCCATCTCGCTGCGCAGCCCCTCGCGCAACTCCTGCTCGTTCATCGCTCCCCCATCTCGATACCGCTGTAGGTGGGTGTCAGGAGGCCGCGCAAGGTGTCGAGCCCGCGTGCCGCCTGGCTCTTCACCGTCCCTGGAGAACACTCCAGCAGCGCCGCGACGTCCTCGATCGACAGGTCCTCCCAGTACCGCAGAACCAGCACGGCCCGCTGGCGCGGTGCCACCCGGGCAAGCGCCTGGAGCAGCACCAGTCGGCTCTCCGGCGAGTCGGGCGGGGCCACCTGCTCGGCGTCCTCGCCACCCACCCGCTCACGCCGCCACCAGCCGCGGCGGCGCTCGTCGAGGAAGGTCCGGATCAGGATCTGGCGCACGTAGCTGTCGAGCACCTCGTGCCGGGAGATCCGGTTCCAGACCCCGTAGAGCTTGACGAACGTGGTCTGGACCAGGTCTTCGGCACGGTGCCAGTCGCCGCACAGCAGGTACGCGGTGCCGCGCATGGCACCGGACCGTGCCGCGAAGTACTCGGCGAACGCCTCGTCGCGATCGCTCATTAAGGCCTCCGATCCCCGTTTCGAGATAGTCACGCGGGGTCCGGCCCCGGGGGTTGCTCCGGAACTCGCGCTGATGTCACGGGGATCAACGCCGGAAAGGCACGGAGCACGCTACCCCATCTTGACAGGTGTCGATCTATGCACTGGTGTGTAAGGACCAAACACATCGACGTCCGTCACAGGAGGGCACATGATCGTCCGACGACGGTGGACAGCTGCCGCCACCACAGTGATCCTGTTCAGCGCAGTGTTGTCCCATCCCGCTTCCGGATCGGCCGCACCCGCCGCCCCGGCCGCACCGATCACTCTGAGCGCCACCGAAACCGCCCTGGTCCGAGTCCAGCTCCGCGATCAGGCCCAGCTGGACCGGCTCGTCGCCACCGGCGCGGACCTGGCCAACCGGCCCCGGGCGCGGGACGGCCGGATCATCGCCGACCTGGTGCTCAGCGGCGCGCAGCTCGCCGAACTGACCGCGCAGGGCGCGACGGCCGTGCAGATCGTGCAGCGCGCCGGGGACGGCAACCGGCACTACGCCGACAGCGTCCGCGCGGCTCAGGCCCGCACCGCCGCCGGGCTGCGCGCGCCGGCCGCTGGCCAGCGGTCCACCGCCGCCGCCGCTGCCGTGGACACCCTCCAGGTGCAGCAGGCGTACTGGTGGACCACTACCGGACAGACCTTCCTGCAGGCCCAGGTGGCCACCACCGCCACCGACGACCCGGACGTGGAGATCACCGTCAGTTGGCGGACGGCGGACGGCGCCACCGGCTCGTTCCCGCTGTACCGGTTCGAGGACTCCGGCGAGTACCAGTACCACTACGCGCTCCCTGAGCCGGTGCCGAGCCGACCGGTGCAGCTGAGCGCCACCTCCACCCTCGGCGGGGTCAGCCGGGCGGTCACCCCGACGCTCTGGCCGAACGCCTCTCCGCCGCCGCTGCCGGCCGGCTACCAGAAGGACTTCATCGACGCGTACCTGACGCCGACCGACATCCAGGCGCGGATCAAGCGGCTGGCCCGCCAGTACCGGGACCTGGTGGACGTGATCGACCTGCCGAACAAGACCCAGGGCTACCGGCGCACCGCCGCCGGCTACCTGGGCGACCCGGCGGTGGCCGCCCTGGTGGTCGAGTCGGTCCGCTTCGGCGACCAGAGCATGAACGGCGTACAGGTGCGGACGGTCGACCCGGGCCGGGCGAACCGGCCACTGACCGTCGGCTACCGCGACCGCGTTCTCACCGTGTCACTCGCCACCGACACCGCCGGCAAGACGGTGAGCACCACCGACGAGGTCGCTGCCGCGATCAACGCCCGTCAGCCGGACCGGTTCCGGGCCACCGTCGAGGACGGCTCGGCCGGGCTGCCGATGCCCGTCGCCGGCCCCACCCGACTCGACGACGGCCTCCAGGGCACCGAGGTGCCGGCGCGACCGTGGACGGTGCAGGCTCTGCGCCTCGGCGTACACCGGGACGGCTCCCGCGTCGGGGTGCTCGCGTACTCCCAGGAACACGCCCGGGAGTGGGCCACGCCGCTGGTCACACTGGAGTTCGCCGAGCGGATGCTGGCCAACGCCCGGACCGACCCGGCCACCCGTGAGCTGCTGGAGCAGGTCGACATCTTCGTCATCCCGATGGTCAACCCGGATGGCGCGAACTACTCGTTCAACGACTTCAACATGCAGCGCAAGAATCTCGTCAACCACTGCACCGGGGCGGCCCGCGACCCGAAGAACCGCACCTCGTGGGGCGTCGACCTCAACCGCAACTACACCGTCGGGTCGTACTTCGACGGGTACGTGGGCGCCAGCGCCAACTGCCTGTCCGGCACCTACGCGGGCACCGCGGAGCTGTCCGAGGCGGAGAGCCGCAACGTGATCGCGCTCGCTCAGGACCACCCGAACATCAAGTTCGCGATGAACGTGCACTCCTACGGCGGGTACTTCATGTGGCCGCCGGGGGCGTACCGGGCCGACGGCAGGGTCACCCTGCCGCGACCGTCGATCGACGAGTCGACGCTGTTCCTCAACAGCGCCCGACGGATCGTCGGCGCCATCGAGCAAGAACGCGGCACCGTCACCTGGCCGTCGCAGACCGGACCAGTCGCCGACGTGCTCTACTCCGCCGCCGGCAACTCGGCCGATCAGCTCTACTACGAGCTGGGCATCTTCGCCTGGGACTTCGAGGTCGGCAACGACCGGTGGAACCCGGCGACCAACCAGTGGGAGGGCGTCGGCTTCCAGCCGCCGTTCGACGAGGCGCACGGCGAATCGCAGGAGTACGCCGGCGGGCTGGTGGAGATGGTCCGGGTGGCCCGCGACTACGCCGCCGCCGAACCCGCCGGCTGACCCTCGGCGGTGCCGCGTCCACTCATCGGGGCGCGGCACCGCTGGCCGGATTTCACCCGTTTCCGCCGGGTGCCTGGCGGGTAGGGCGAGTCCATGGACACGAACACCACGGCCCACCTGGTGGGCGGCCCCCGAGACGGCAGCACCCACGAGACCGGCAACGAGGCACTCGTCGAGGTGGAGATCGACGGCCTGATGCACCGCTACATCAAGACCACCAAGCAGCACGACGATGGTCGACCGCTCTACAACTACGACGGGGCGGTCGCCCCGGACGGCGGCGAGCCCGGCGTCGAGGATCCGGCCGCCCGGGTCGCGTCGCCCCGAGCCGACGCCGAGGGGCACGGCGGCACCCACTGACCGCCGCACCATCGGGATCACGCAAGCCCACGAAGGAGGTACCGGTCGGAGCCGCCGGCCACGGATGAACCGCGGCCGGCCGGGTAAGCGGCAACCTTGCCTGGTGGGGAGACGACCGGGTGCACGGGTGGGCGGTCTTGGACAGCCCGCCCGTGCACGCCCGGTCAGTTCGAGGAGATCCAGTTCCAGGCCGAGACGACCCACTCGGTCTGCTGGAGCCACGCCACGCCGAGGCCGGCGAGGAACACCGCCGTCGCCAAGTGGGCACCTCGGGCGCTGCGCCGGACCCGGCCCAACTGCCGCTCCAGCACCACCCGGCCGACCAGCCGGAACAGGGCGAACAGGCCGACCGCCACCAGCAGGCTGAGCACCAGCACCAGCAGCGGACCGCTCAGGTCGCCCTGACCGGACAGCGCCCAGATCCCCCAACACACGAACGCGAAGAGGCCGGCCGCCGCGCTCCACTCACCGCCGCGCCGCAGCTGCGCCATCCGCGAGCTCAGCGAGCGGCGGGGCACCGGTTCACCGGGCCAACCGGTGCCGGTCGGCTCCTGCTCCACCACCGGGAACGGCTCCGTCCGCGGCGTGCGCGGCTCACCCACCGGAGCGACCCCCCGGCGGAACCCGTCACGCTGCGGCGGCACCCCGACGCCGGCCTGCGGTGGCACCTCCACGGTCCGCTCCGCCCACGGCTGCGTCTGGTCTGCCATCTCGTCCTCCCCCTGACCGACGGCAACAGCACCGCCTGGATTCGAGGGTAGCCAGCCGGCAAATCGGTCGCCGACCCCGGCCGGGACGCGAGGCCCCGCGACGGTCCCGGATCAGACCCGGCCAGGGTACGGTCGGCTGATGGGTGACCCCGACCGACGACGGCGACGGCTGCGCCACCACGCCGACACCGAGACGGCCAGGCCGGGTGCCGACGGCCCGACGGCCAGCACGCCCGGCGTGCACGACGGTGACGACCCGCCGCCGCGACGCAGGAACACGGGCGGTGACGAGCGCGACGGCGAGCGAGGGCTGCGCGGGTTGGTCGGTTCCGGCTCGTCCCAGGTGGGGCTGAGCGCCGCGCTACGGGCCCGGGACGCGGCCCGCCCCACCGACGACGACCTGGCCGAGGCGGAAGCCCGGGTGGTGGTCGTCCGGCGGAACTGGGTGCCCCGCGAGGAGCTGCCCCGCTCGCCGCGCTGAGCGCCGCACGGTCAGGGCAGGTCGGGCAGCTTCCGGGTCCGCTCGTACTCGGCCACCTGGGTGATCCGACGCGCGTGCCGCTCGTTGCCGGAGAACGGCGTGTTCAGGAACGCCTCGACGATGCCGGTCGCCTCGTCCAGCGTGTGCTGGCGGGCACCGATGGCGACCACGTTCGCGTCGTTGTGCTGGCGGGCCAGCTGAGCGGTCTCGACGCTCCAGGCCAGCGCGGCGCGGACGCCGGCGACCTTGTTCGCGGCGATCTGCTCACCGTTGCCGGAGCCACCGATCACCACTCCGAGGCCCGTCTCGTCGGCCACCACCTGATCGCCGGTGTGCAGGCAGAACGTGGGGTAGTCGTCGTCCGGGTCATAGCTGTGCGGGCCGACGTCGACCACGTCGTAGCCCTGCATGGCCAGGTGGTTGGCCAGGTGCACCTTCAACTCGAAACCGGCGTGATCGGATCCCAGGTAGACGCGCATACCGCGCAGTCTGTCAGGCCGCGCTCGGGGACGTCACAGGGGCGGCGTCCCCGAGCCGAGTTCGTCACACGGTCGTGGGGATGGCGCTCAACGCGGCAGCTCGGCGACCACCAGACCACCCCGCGCCTTCGGGGTGAACCAGGTGCTCTTGCGGGGCATCTTCTCCCTGGCCAGGTTGACCGCGACGAAATCCGCCACGGTCACCGGCGCGATCAGGATGGCCAACTCGGCCCGTCCGGCGTCGACCTCACCGGTGAGCCAGCTCGCCGGGTAGTCACCGCCGACGTAGGTGATCCGCTTGTCACCCGGGTCCAGACCGAGCGCGTCGCGCAGCACCAGCCGCTCGACCAGGGCGTGGTCCAGGTTTTCCAGGCGGGCGGCGGCGGTGGCGGGCAGGCGCACCGCGTACCCCTGGCCGTCGAGGCGGAGGTGCACGGTGCCGCCGGCCGCCGGGACCTCGACCGGGCCGTCGATCGGCTCGACCTCGGCGCCCGCGGCCCGCAGCCGGTCGAGCAGCTCGGGCGGGGTGGTGGTCAGCTCGCTGACCAGCCGGTTGTACGGCTGGATGGCGACCGACGCGGGGGTGGTGACCACGGCCAGGAAGCGCGGCAGCCCGCCGGTCTGGGCGGCCAGGCTGCGGTGGTTGCCGTCCGCGACGACCAGGTCTCCGCCACCGGCGAGAGCGGTCAGCGTGGCCTGCTCCGGGCCGGGGCCGAGCAGCCAGATGGCGTGCGTGCGCCCCGCCTGGTCGGTGTCCGTCGCGGCGGGCGCGCCGGCCGTCTCGGTCGCCGCCGCGAGCGCGGCGTGCAGCTCGTCACCACGCCCGGTCTGCAGCAGGAGTACGGGTGAGAGCAGGTGGCCAAGCGCGTCGGCCAGCGCCACCCGCTCGCGCACCTTGGCGATGAAGACGTCCTCGTTGCGGATGACCAGGCCCGGCTCGTCTGCCCGGGTGGAGATCTGGTCGGTGTCCACCATCGCGAACAGCCCGTACGCCGGCTCCTCGCCGGGCGCGCTGATCCGGTAGAGCACCACCACCTGCTCGGCGGGGGTGTAACTGCCGTCGGCCTTGGCCTCGCCGAGGCGGGCCACCGCGTCCGGCAGCGCGTCGAGGAACGACTTGCCGAGGCTCTGCGGGGCGCGGTGCGGCATCTCGATGCCGAGAGCACTGTGCGGGTTCGACTCGATGATCGCGGTGATTTCCGCGTCGTCGGCGAACTCGTCGTAGTTTTGCGCGCCGGTGCCGCCAGTGGTGACCCAGGCCCGGGTGATCGGATGCACGACCGTCATGCCCACTGACGCTACCGGCGACGGTGTCGCCGCCGGCGGGGACCCGCGGGGCGTCCACCAGATGAAAGCGCCGGGTGGGGCCCGGGTGGTCAGCCGGCGCGGTCGGAGGTGCCCCGGCGGTGCTTGCCCGCGCTCGCCGGCCCACCGTTGCCACGCCGACCGGTCCCGATCGGCCCGGCGTTCAGGGCGCGGCGGGGCGACGCGGGCGGCCCCGGCACGGGACGGTCGGGGGGAGGCGTGGGCACGGGCCGCGGGCTCAGCGGCGGCGTCGGCACCGGGCGCGGAGGAGCCGGCGCCGGCGGCGGGGGCGCCGGTTCGGCCGGTGCCGCCCCCGACGGCACCAGCGCCGGCGCGTCGACCGGCACGGCGTCGACGGGCGACGGCAGTGGGTCGATCGACGCGGGCGGGGTGAGCCGGGAGGTCACCGGGACCCGCGCCACGCCCACCACGATGGGCGGCGCGAGCAGATCCACCAGGTGGGCGGGCAGGTCCGGGCGGACCGTCGGCCAGCGGAAGTCGTCAACGGACCAGTAGTCCGCGCCGGGAGTCTCGATCACCCCCTGCCGGGTCAACTGATCGTCACCGGACGCACGGTGCTTGGCCATCGGGATTTGCCTCCACGAACTGCGGCGTGCGGCCCTGCGGGTCGCTGCGGCGGACACCGAGGGAAACGACGCCGCCCGCCTCCCGGTGACGCCACGACCCTCCGCCGACCTCGGCGCCCGACCCGAAACGCCCCCGTCCGCGCGACTGACGAAGCACGGACGGGGGCGCGGTGGTCGTCGCTCAGTCGAAGATCGGGCTCTGCTCGCGGGTGCGCTTGAGTTCATAGAAGCCCGGGGTGCCGGCGACCAGCAGCACGCCGTCCCAGAGTCGGCCGGCGGCCTCCCCCTTCGGAGCCGGAGTGATCACCGGGCCGAAGAACGCGACCGGGACGCCGTCCGGGCCGGGCGCGTGCACGACCGGAGTGCCCACGTCCTGCCCGACCGGGCGCATGCCCGCCTCGTGGCTGGCCCGCAGCGCCTCGTCGTAGTCGGTGCTGTCGGCGGCCGCGGCCAGCGCCGGGTCGAGGCCGGCCTCGGTGAGCGCGGCCACGTACAGCTCCGGACCCCGCTCCTGCTTCTGGAGGTGGATCCGGGTGCCGAGCGCGGTGTAGAGCGGGCGCAGCACGTCATTGCCGTGGAGCTGCTCGGCGGCGATGCAGACCCGCACCGGGCCCCAGGCGGTCTTCAGGAACTCCTTGTAGTCCTCGGGTAGCTCGTCCCGGCCGTCGTTGAGCACGGCCAGGCTCATCACGTGGAAGCGGATGTCGACATCCCGGATCTGCTCGACCTCGAGCAGCCAGCGAGAGGTGATCCAGGCCCACGGGCAGGCCGGGTCGAACCACATGTCGGCGGTGACACGTTCGGTCACGGTCAGATCCCTTCGTGACGGGTGGCGCCGACAGGTCGGCGTCTCAGGAGAATCTTCACCCCGCAGCGCATCGACCGGCACCCGAATGAGAGCGTGACCTCGGCCACCGCGGGCTGCCCGTACATGGAAGACTCGAATCGGGCCAGCCGTCACGAGCGGTAGGCGAACGGGCGCCGCCGGGCGTACGGCGACATGTGGGATGGAGACGAACAGTGCCGGGAGTGCGCAACCTGACGCAGGTCGAGGCGACCGAGCGGGCCCGCCTGCTCAACGTGACGGGGTATGACATCAGTCTGGACCTGTCCAGCGCCGTGCTGGCGGCCGACGGCCGCACGTTCAGGTCGACCACCGAGGTGCGGTTCCGCTGCTCCGAACCGGGCGCGAGCACCTTCATCGAGTTGGCTGCCGAGTCGGTGCGGTCCGCGACGCTGAACGGCACGCCCGTCGACCTCTCCGACTGGTCCGCCGAGAAGGGCCTGACCCTGTCCGGGTTGGACAGCGACAACGTCCTGGTGGTCGAGGCCGACTTCGGTTACTCCAACAGCGGTCAGGGTCTGCACCGCACGGTCGACCCGGTGGACGGCGAGACGTACCTCTACAGCCAGTTCGAGACGGCCGACGCGCAGCGGGTGTTCGCCTGCTTCGACCAGCCCGACCTGAAGAGCGTCTACACGTGGCACGTCACAGTGCCGGCGCACTGGCGGGCGGTCTCCAACATGCCGGTGCAGCGGGAGGAGCCGGCGGGTGAGGCGCTCAAGACGCTGCACTTCACCGAGTCGCCCCGGATGAGCACCTACATCACGGCGATGTGCGCCGGGCCGTACCACGAGGTCCGCGACGCGCACGACGGCATCGACCTGGGGGTGTTCTGCCGGGCGTCGATGGCACAGTACCTGGACTCCGACGACCTGTTCCTGATCACCAAGCAGGGCTTCGACTTCTTCCACGAGAAGTTCGGCGTGCGCTACCCGCTGCCGAAGTACGACCAGCTCTGGGTGCCCGACTTCAACGCCGGCGCGATGGAGAACTTCGGCTGCGTGACGCACGCCGAGTCGCACTACCTGTTCCGCTCGCAGGTCACCGACTTCGAGTACGAGCAGCGGGCCAACACGATCCTGCACGAACTGGCCCACATGTGGTTCGGTGACCTGGTCACCATGCGCTGGTGGAACGACCTGTGGCTGAACGAGTCGTTCGCCGAGTGGGCCAGCCACTGGTGCAACACCAACGCGACCCGGTTCACCGAGGCGTGGACGACCTTCCTGTCCATCCGGAAGAACTGGGGTTACCGGCAGGACCAGCTCTCCTCCACCCACCCGGTCTACACCGAGATGCCGGACATGGAGGCCGTGGAGGTCAACTTCGACGGCATCACCTACGCCAAGGGCGCGAGCGTGCTCAAGCAGCTCGTCGCGTACGTGGGTGAGGAGCCGTTCGTGGCCGGGCTGCGGGCCTACTTCGGCAAGCACGCCTGGGGCAACGCCACCTTCGACGACCTGCTCACCGAGCTGGAGGCCGCGTCCGGGCGGGAGCTGCGCAAGTTCGCCGCGCAGTGGTTGGAGACCGCGCAGGTCAACACGCTGCGGCCGGAGGTGACCATCGGGGCCGACGGCACGTACGAGCAGGTGCTGGTGCGGCAGGAGGCGCCGGCGGCGTACCCGACGCTGCGCACCCACCGGATCGGCGTGGGCCTGTACGACCTGACCGACGGGCGGCTGGTCCGTCGGGAGCGGTACGAGGTGGACGTGACCGGCGAGCACACCGATCTCGCCCCGCTGCGTGGCGTCCGGGCGGCCGACGTGTTGCTGCTCAACGACGACGACCTCAGCTACACCAAGCTGCGCCTCGACGAGCGCTCGATGGCGACCGTGGTGCAGCACATCGGTGGCTTCGAGTCGTCGCTGGCCCGCGCGCTCTGCTGGACCGCCGCCTGGGACATGATCCGCGACGCCGAACTGTCCGCCCGCGACTACGTGGCGCTGACGCTGAGCGGGCTGCCCGCGGAGACCGACATCAACCTGGTCACCGCCACACTGCGGCAGGCGACCACCGCGCTCACCCTGTACGCCGACCCGGCCTGGGCGCCGACCGGCTGGGCCGACCTGGCCCGTACCGCCCGCGACGCACTCGCCGCCGCCGAGCCTGGCAGCGGGTTCCAGTTGGCCTGGGCCCGGGCGTTCACCTCGGCGGTCCGCTCCGAGGAAGACCTGGCGACGCTGCGCGGTTGGCTGGACGGCACCGGCATGCCGACCGGGCTGACCGTCGACACCGAGCTGCGCTGGTCGGTCCTCGCCGCGCTGGTGGCCAACGGTGCCGCCAGCGCCGCCGAGATCGAGGCGGAGCTGAGCAGCGATCGCACGGCCAGCGGCGAGCGGGAGGCCGCGTACGCGCACGCGTTGATGCCGACGGCCGAGAACAAGGCCGCCGTGTGGGCCCTGCTCACCGGCCCGGACGCGCTGCCCAACTGGCGGCACCGGGCGCTGTTGCAGGGCTTCGCCCATCCGGCGCAGGTGGATCTGGTCGCCCCGTACCGGGAGCGGTACTTCGCGGCGGTCGGGCAGGTGTGGGCCACCCGGGACAGCGAGCCGGCGCAGGAGTTCGCCCAGCTGGCGTACCCGACCTACCTGGTGGCGGACGACACGGTGGCGGCCACCGACGCGTGGTTGGCCGGTGACGGGCACCCCGCCCCGCTGCGTCGGCTGGTGGCTGAGGGCCGCGACGGTGTGGTGCGGGCGTTGAAGGCCCGCGCGAAGGACGCCCAGAGCGCCTGAGCAGCGTTGTCCGGCCCGGGGCCGGCGTGGGTGTGAGCCCGCGCCGGCCCCGGGTCGTTTCTCGGTCCCGTCCGAAGATCCGGCTTTGGTCGCTTCTGTGACCGGCCAATAACACGCGGTCACTCGCATTGGTACGCATCGACGGAACTTTCCGGGTCCTAGACAAAAGATCCGAATGGTTGCCGCGCATCAAGTAATCGATGTGTGACGATCTCGTGCGTTGTCGCCACCAACGCACGGGGAGGAACCGTGGCCTTACGCCATCGCGCGTTCTGGACACTACTGATCGTCACCGCATCGGTCCTCACGGTACCGACGGCGCCCGCCACCGCCGCACTCAGTCGCCCTGAGCCCGCCACCGAACGCAGCGCGGCGCCGGCACAACCAGGCTCACCCGGTTCGTCCGCAGCAATCGCGCTGGGCCCGTCGAGCGCGCCGGTCAGCATGCTCGCCGGCCCGATCTCGGTGCCGGTCGGCACCGGCCCGGTCCGCAACGGCTCGTTCAGCAGCTTCGCGTTGACCGACCGGGTGACCGCCGAGGTCAACACCGGCTCGGGCAACCTGCTCATCCGCAGCACCGACCTGGTACTGCCCGGCATCGCCCGCGACCTCGTGCTCGGCTCTGCATACAACAGCCTGTTCACCGGCAGCGGGCTGTCGACCGGATCGCTCGGTCACGGCTGGCGGACCCGCACCGGCGTGGACGTGAAGCTGATCAAGGCCGACGACAACTCCGTCACCTACGTCGCCTCGGACGGGGTGGTCGGACGGTTCACGCCCAACGGGGCCGGCTACACCACGCCGAACGAGTTCAAGGCGACCCTCGTCACCGACGGCTCGGGCTGGAAGCTGACCGAGCACGAGAGCGGACGGCGGCTCTACTTCACCTCCGCCGGGCTGCTGGACCGCAGCCTGGACCGCAACGACAACGTCACCGACTACGCCTACGACGGCAACGGTCGACTGACCACTGTCATCTCCGACCGGGGCACCCAGGCCGTGCGCACGGCGACGGTGGTCTACGGCGGCCACGGCTACATCTCGAAGATCGAGCAGCACGGCGACGGCGGCCTGTACCGGCGCGTCGAGTACGCGTACAACGCCAACGGCGATCTCACCGAGATCTGCTCGCTGACCGAGGACGACGTCCGCTTCGTCTACGACTCGTCACACCGGATCACGAAGATCTCCAGCGGGATCAGGGGTTCGGACGTGGGTTCCGTCGCCACCCTCACCTATGACTCCGCGCACCGGGTCACCTCGATCCAGCGGGTCATCGACGAGGAGGACGCGCCGGGAGCGACCGCCGTCACCCGCTGGGCGTACCCGTCCGCCACGCAGACGCTGATCGCCGACGCCAACACCAACCAGTCGCAGCCGGTCACCTCCGTGCCGCGCACCACCTACACGATCAACTCCGACAAGCGGGTGACCAAGGCCGTCGACCCGGAGGGCAAGACGCGGGAAAACTCCTACACGCCGTACAACGACGTGCTGACCTCCACCAATGGCACGGGCGGCGTCACCAGCAACGGGTATGCCGCCAACGGCGGGCAGTCGCTGACCGCCTCTGCCGCGCCGAGCGGCGCGGACATCGCCTACTCGTACGCGAACTCCGCCACCCCCACCAATCCGACGGCGAACTTCCAACCGTCGTCCAGCTCGGACTCGCAGGGCAACAGCAGCACCTACACGTACAACGGGGCGGGCAACCGGTTGTCCTCGAAGGACGCCCAGGCCGCCGAGGCGAAGATCGAGTACAACAGCGACGGCACGGTGAAGTCCTCGACCGATCCGGGCAACGGCACGAACAAGACGACCTACCAGTACGACTCCAACAAGCAGCTGATCTCCGTGACTCCCCCGAGTGGCACCTCGCTGGGCGTCCGCACGATCAACTACGACGAGTTCGGTCGGGTGCACGAGGCCACCGACGGCGCCGGGCGCACCACTCACTTCGACTACGACAAGAACGACCGGGTCACGAAGATCAGTTACTCGGACGCGACGCCCGACGTCTCGTACACCTACGACGCCGCCGGCAACGTCTACGCCCGAGAGGACGGCAACGGCTACCAGAACTTCGCGCACGATCGGCTCAACCGGCTGGTCGGCCGTCAGGCCACCCACCAGTACGTCTACGACCCGGTCGGCAACCTCGTCGAGTTGCGCGACCAGCGGGGCAGCTCGTTCTACACGTACAACGCCCGCAACCTGCTCACCAAGCTGGTCGCCGCCAACGGCACCTACACCTTCGAGTACGACGACGACGGGCGGCGGACCGCCACCAGACTCGCCGTCTCCTCGGTGGCCGTTGCCGAGACGGTCACCGCGTACGACCAGTCCGGCCGGATCACCCGTACCACCAGCAAGCGCTGGCAGTCCGGCACGGCCAGCACCGTCTTCGACGTTTCCTACTGCTACGCCAAGCGAGTCGGCACCGCCGCCTGCTCCAACGCCAAGACCGACGACACCGGCCTGCGGCAGTGGCAGACCGACCACCACCGCAGCGGCGCGGTCAGCCTCTACACCTACGACCAGGGCAACCGGCTCACCAAGGCCACCAGCATCGACGGCAAGACCTACGACTACGCCTACGACAGCAACGGCAACCGCACCTCGGTCAAGGTGGACGGCACCACCACGCAGACGCTGACGTACAACGCCGGCAACCAGATCACCAGTTCCGGCTTCAGCTACGACGCGGCCGGCAACCAGAAGAGCGGGTCGGCCGCACGCTCCTTCGTCTACAACGCCGCAGGACAGGTCACCAGCGGCAAGGACTCGACGAACGCGTCGGTGACCTGGGAGTACAGCGGACCCAACCAGATCGAGCTCGGTTGGAAGACCACCCCGTCGTTCGAGCACCGGTACCTCTACGGGCTGGACGACCAGAACGGCCAGCCGATGCTGCAGAGCTACACGGTGCCCAGCTCGTACAGCAGGCATTACGTCGAGCGGGACCAGCTCGGCACTCCGCTGGGCTTCCGGGCGAAGACGAACGGGGTCTTCCACCACTACTTCTACGTCCTCGACGGACTCGGGTCGGTGGTGGCCCTGGTCAAGTACGACGGTTCACTGGCGGCCTCCTACACCTACGACCCGTACGGCAAGGTGGTCAAGACCGTCGACAACGGCGACGAGACCGAGGAGAACGCGCTCGGGTTCGCCGCTGGTCTGCGCAGCGACGACCTCACCAAGTTCGGCCGTCGCTGGTACGACCCCGCGACGGGTCGCTTCACCCAGCAGGACAGCCTCGCCTTCATCGGCGACCCGGCCACCGGCAACCGGTACGCCTACGCCGCCGCGAACCCCGTGAACTACCTCGACCCCACCGGCCTGGAAGTCGACTACGGCGAGTCCTGCGCGATCGGTGCCGCCGGCGGCCTCATCACCGGGGCGATCGGTGGGGCGACCGGCGGAGTCGCCGGCGCCCTGGCCGGCGGGGCCCTCGGTGCGGTGGGCGGCTGCGTCGGTGGCGTCGTCACCAAGTACCTGACCGACGAGGCCGACGAGGACTGACGGCGCGAGGCCACGGGTAGTGGTCGACACGGTGACGAAGGAGGACACGCAGATGAGAATGTCGCTACGACCGGTGCTCGCGACGGTGTTGGGACTGCTGCCCGTGTGCGTCCTGCTGGCGGTGCTCAACGACAGCCCGATCTGGGTCGGGCTGGTCAGCTGGGTCGCCGCCAGCGCGGTGACCGTCCCGCTCGGCCTAGCGCTCACCCGGCTCCGGTCCCGGAGCGGCCAACGCTGACGACGTGCGGCGGTAGAACAGCACGCGACGAACCCCGGTCCGCGATCAGCGGGCCGGGGTTCGTCGTACGAGTGGGTCAGCCCTTGCCGGCGTGGCTGGCGAGCTGGTCGAGGCCGTTGATGATGCCGCCGGCCAGGTCACCTCCACTGAATGCGCCGACCATGGAGAGCGCGGCCAGCTTGGCGTACGTGTCCGGGATGCGCTTGCGGGCGTACCGCCCGGTGATGATCTCCAGCTGCCGCTGGTTGGGCGACACGGCGATCAGCACCGACTTGTCGGGCTCGGCGAGCTGACGGTGCAGCCGCTGGGCGTGCTCGCGGATGGGCTCGTCGAGACCGCCGACGAAGACCGAGAAGACCAGGCCGGTGCCCTGGTCGGCCAGGCGCAACGCCTCGTCGATGCGCAGCAGCTGGCGGGTCGAGAACGGCCCGTCGAGCACCTCGGGCGGATTTTCCGACCCGGTCTGCTTCTCACCAACGGTCACTTGCGCCTCCGGTTCCACCGGCCGGCGCCTCGACGCTGGCCTGCTCAAGCTTGTGGCTGGTCAGCGCGGGCGCCTGCGCCCCCGCCGTCAGCGCGGTGCCGGCCGAGTCGGCCAGCTGCTCCGGGCGGCCCAGGAACCAGACCGGAGTGAAGTCGAAGGGCCGGCCCGGACGGTAGCGCTTGGCGCCACCGCCACCGCCGGTGGCACCCCCGCGGCTACCGGCGTACGACAGGCCGGCGATGACCAGCACCGCGGCCAGCGGGATGCCGACGAAGACCAGCAACGTCTCGGTAACAGACAATCCCAACGCCCCCAGGCGGAAGAAGGACGACCTTGAACAACCGGGTCGGATGGACGATCACGCTGCCGACCGCCCGACTCCGTCGCCATTCACGTTAGCGGAGTCGGCGGCCCGCCAGATTGCGGGGTGCCGATCCCATCCGTCACTGGAGTTCTCCAGTTGCGCAGCGGTAGCGATAAGCCGCGCGTCGTCGCCGTACCGGCCGGTGAGCAGCACCCCGACGGGCAGTCCGTCGGTGGTGGTGCCCAGCGGCAGCGAGACGGAGGGATCGCCGGTGACGTTGAAGATGGCGCAGTAGGGCGAGAACCGGCGTTGCCGGTCGAAGTCGGCGGCCGGGTCCGCGTCGGCGGTGAACCAGCCGACGGGCGCCTGCGGGGTGGCCAGGGTGGGACAGAGGAGCAGGTCGCAGCCGGCGGTGCGGCGGGCGCCGAGGCGGACCTGCGCCTGCAACTCCCCGAGGGTGGCGGCCAGGGTGCCGGCGGAGAGTTCGGCGCCGCGGGCCCGGAGCAGCCGGGTCAACGGCAGCAGCTCCGCCTCCCGCTGCGGCGGCACCGGGGAGAGCGCCAGCACGTACCAGAGGATCTCGAACAGCGGCCACGCCGCCGGCCCGAGCGGCGGCGGCACCTCGACCACCTCGTGGCCGGCCGCCGTGAGCAGCGCGGCGGCCCGGTCCACGGCGGCCACGCAGTCGGGATGCACCGGTTCGTCGGCGAGCATCGGCGTGGTGAACCGGCCGATCCGTAGCGGGCCGGGCTCGGCCCGGCGTGCGACGGCCAGGTAGCCGCCGGGCGGCGCGGGCGGCGGCAGGTAGGGCTCACCGGGGACCGGGACGGCCATGACGTCGAGCAGCGCGGCGACGTCGGTGACCGTCCGCCCGAGCGGGCCGCTGGTGGGCAGGCCGAACGCGCCGGAACCGATCGGCCCACCGGAGACGAGGCCCCGACTGGGCTTGTAGCCGACCAGGCCGCAGAGCGATGCCGGGATGCGCAGTGACCCACCGCCGTCGGACCCCTGGGCGACCGGGACCAGCCCGGCCGCGACCGCCGCCGCCGCGCCGCCGCTGGACCCGCCCGCGGTGTACGCCAGCTGCCACGGGTTACGGGCCGGCGGCGCGACCCGGCCCTCCGAGTAGAGCGAACAGCCCAGCTCGGAGGTGGTCGTCTTGCCCAGGCTGACCAGACCGGCGGCCTTGATGAACCGGACCACGTCGGCGTCGACCGGCGGGACGAAGTCGTAGAAGGCGGCCGAACCGAAGGTGGTGCGGACCCCGGCGGTGAGCGTCAGGTCCTTGATCGCGGTCGGCACCCCGTGCAGGGGGCCGCGCGCCTCGTTCGGCACCGCGTCGGCGGCGCGCGCGGCCTGCCGGGCGAGGTCCGGTGTGACGGTGACGAACGCGCCCACGGTGTCGCCGAGCGCCGCCACCCGGCGCAGGGAATGCTCGACCACCTCGACGCTGGACAGCTCGCCGCGGGTCATCGCGGCGGCCTGCTCCAGCGCGGTCAGGTCGTGCGGCTCGGCCATGCCGTCATCCTGCCGGCAGTCGGTCGTTCGCGCAGCCGACACGCGCTGGCGACCGGAAACGGACCAACCGGACGCCCGCCGCACGCCTGACCGGTCGGGCCGCCGGGGCGAGGCGCTGTGCTCAGCCGCGCAGGAAGCGCAGGGCGTTGGTGGACAGAAGCTTGTCGCGTTGGTCGTCGGTGAGGAAGTCGGCCGCGTGTACCACCGCGCCGGCCGGCCGTTCGCCAAGCGGGTACGGGTAGTCGCTGCCGACCAGCACCCGATCCTCCCCCAGCGTGTCGACCAACAGCCGCAGGGCGGGCGGCGCGAAGACCACCGAATCGACGCTGAACCGGTCGAGGTAGCTGCTGGGTGGGCCGGCGGACGCGCCCCGGACCAGGTCACCACGGCGGTGCCAGGCGTTGTCGGCGCGGCCGAGCCAGAACGGGAAACTGCCGCCGCCGTGCGCGAAGCAGATCCGCAGCGTCTCGGGCACCCGGTCGAAGACCCCGCCGAGGATCATCGCCAGCACCGACAGGTGCGTCTCGGCGGGCATCCCGGTGAGCCAACGGGCCATCCAGCGGTCCAGTCGCGGCCCGCCGGGCATGTCCCAGGGGTGGACGAAGACGGGCGCGCCCACCTCGGCGCAGTGCTGGAGGAAGGTGACCACGCCGGCGTCGTCCAGGTCACGGTCGCCGACGTGGTTGCCGATCTCCACGCCCACGTGCCCGGCGGCGAGGCTGCGGTCCAGCTCGGCACAGGCGGCGTCCGGGTCCTGGAGCGGCACCTGGCAGAACGGCACCAGTCGGTCGCCTCCGGCCGCGGTGACCTCCAGGGTCAGGTCGTTGAAGATCCGGGCGACCTTCACCGCCTGGTCGGCCGGGCGGTCGTAGCTGAAGAAGACCGGGGTGGGCGAGACCACCTGCACGGCCACGCCGTCGGCGTCCATGTCGGCCAGTCGGCGCGACGCGTCCCAGCACTCGGCGCCGACCGGGCGGAACTCCGTCTCCCCCACCATGATCATGGCGGCGCGCTCGGAGTCGACCCGCAACCACGGCCAGCCGGACCCGCCGCACGCCGCGCCGAGGTCCGGCCAACCCTTCGGTACGACGTGCGTGTGCACGTCGACCACACCTGCGGGCATCAGCCCTTGCCCGGGTGCAGGGTGCCGCAGTTGGCGCAGGTGCGCGCCTGCTCGTCGGCGTAGAACGCCTGGAACACCGGGGGCAGATCGGCGGCGATGTCGCGGACCTGCAACTCGACCTCGTGCACCTTGCTGCCGCAGTCCGGGCAGTACCACTGGAACGTCTCCAGCGTGCCCTCCTCGCGGACCCGTTCGACGACCACGCCGATCGAGCCGGCCTCCGGCCGCTGCGGCGAGTGTGGGGTGTTGCGCGGCAGCATCCACATCTGGCCCTCGCGCACGTGCACAGTACGCGGCCCCTCCGGGGTGACCAGGTTGATGTGCATGTTGCCCTTGACCTGGTAGAAGAACTCCTCGTACGGGTCCACGTGGAAGTCGGTGCGCTGGTTGGGCCCGCCCACCACCATCACGATGAAGTCGTCTCCGCCGGGGAACATCTCCTTGTTGCCCACCGGGGGCTTCAACAGGTGCTGGTTGTCCGCGATCCAGCCCGGAAAGCTGAACGGCTCGGCGATCTCACTCACGACTGACCTCCCGAGGGAAGAAGGGCCACGGCCTGGATTTCGATCAGCAGGTGCGGGTGCGGCAGCTGGTGCACCGCCACCGTCGTACGGGTCGGTCCGGAGGCGTCGAAGAACTCGGCCCACACCTCGTTGTAACCACCGAAGTCGTTCATGTTGACCAGGTACGTCGTCACCTGGACCAGGTCGGTGAGGTCCGCGCCGACCGAACGCAGCAGGTCCCGCACGTTCTCGATGACGGCCCGCGTCTGCACCCGGATGTCGAGGTTGGTGGTGCCGAACCCGTCCACCTCGACACCGGCGAACGTGTTGTCCGCGCGCCGCGACGACGTACCGGAGACGAAGACGAAACCACCGGCGACCTTGACGTGCGGAAAGGCCCCCCGCGGGACGGCCTTCCCGGCTACCACCCGGGCGGTCACGACGACGCCCGCAGCGAGGCCGTGCCGAGCTTCTCGACGACGGCACGGACGTGGGCGCCGGGGCGCAGCGGCACAGCGGCGGTGGCGGCACCGGCCAGGAAGACCCAGCCGGACTCCAGCCGCACCCCGTGTCGGCCCGCCAGCCGGATGCCCTCGTCGAGCGCCCGGCGCGGATCACCGAGGATCGCCGCCGTCGAGCCGACCTGCGCCACCCGCCCGTCGACCTCCAGCAGCACACCCAGGTTGTCCAGCCCCGCCGGCACCGGCGACCACGGCCCGATCACGAAGGCGGCGGCCGAGGTGTTGTCCGCGATCACGTCCGGCAGCGAGAAACGGAAGTCCGCGTACCGGGAGTCGATCAACTCGATGGCCGGGGCGACCGCGCGGACCGCCGTGGCGAAGTCGCCGACCGGCTCACCAGGCTCGGGCAGCCGGTCCAGCAGGAACGCCACCTCCGGCTCGACCCGGGGATGGATGTACGCGGCCGGGTCCACGGCACCGCCGTCGGGCACCCGCATCGCGTTGGTGAGCCGCCCCCAGATCACCTCGTCCACGCCGACCTGGGCCATCTTCGCCCTGCTGGTCAGCCCCATCTTCAACCCGACCAACCGCTCACCGGCGTTCAGCCGGCGTTGCAGCAGCGCGGCCTGCACGGCGTACGCGGTGTCCACGTCGAGGCCGGTCTCGGCGGCGAGCTGCGGGATCGCGGTGGCCGTGTCGGCCGCCGCGCCCAGCTTGTCGGCGATCCCGGCGATGTCTGGTCCGATCATGAGGGCTCCTTGCCGGCCAGGTCGAGTGCGACGTCCACGATCATGTCCTCCTGGCCGCCCACCATCCGGCGGCGGCCCAGCTCGACCAGGATCGACCGGACGTCCACGCCGTACTTCGTGGAGGCCCGCTCGGCGTGCCGCAGGAAGCTGGAGTAGACCCCGGCGTAGCCCAGGGAGAGCGTCTCCCGGTCCACCTGGGCCGGTCGGTCCTGGAGCGGGCGGACGATGTCGTCGGCGGCGTCCATCAGCGCGAACACGTCGCAGCCGTGCTTCCAGCCGTGCAACTCGGCGACCGCGACGAAGACCTCCAGCGGGGCGTTTCCGGCACCCGCGCCCATGCCCGCGAGGGAGGCGTCGACGCGGACGGTCCGGCCGTGCACCGCGTCGGGGCCGACCGGCGCGGACCCGGTGACCCGGCCGTGCTCGACGGCGAGCACGCTGTTGGCCACCCCGAGCGACAGGTTGTGGTGGGCGTGGATGCCGATCTGCGTCTCCGGGGCGAGGACCTGCCGGTACGCGTCGACCCGCTGCGCCACGTCGGACATCAGCAGCCGGCCGCCGGAGTCGGTGACGTAGACGCAGTGCGCCCCGTACGACTCCATGAGCTTGGCCTGCCCGGCGAGCCCGGCCGGATCGTTCATATGCGACATCATCAGGAACCCGGCGACGTCCATGCCGTTCTCCCGGGCCCAGGAGATGTGCTGGGCGGAGATGTCCGCCTCCGTGCAGTGGGTGGCGATCCGGACGCTGGTCACCCCGAGCGCCTTCGCAGCCTTCAGATCGGCGATCGTGCCGATGCCCGGCAACAGCAGGGTGGTCAGTTTCGCCGTGGTCAGCACCTCGGCAGCCGCCGAGATCCACTCGGCGTCGCTGGCGGCGCCGTGGCCGTAGTTGACGCTGGAGCCGGCGAGGCCGTCGCCGTGCGCCACCTCGATGGCGGCCACCCCGGCGGCGTCCAACGCGGCGGCGATGGTGCGTACGTGGTCGACGGAGTACTGGTGGGCGATGGCGTGCATGCCGTCGCGCAGCGTCACGTCCTGGATGTACAGCTCGGTCATGGCGCGGCCACCTCCGAAGAACGCAGGGCGACCAGCCGTTCCGCGGTGCGCAGCGCGGCCGAGGTCATGATGTCCAGGTTGCCGGCGTACGCGGGCAGGTAGTGCCCGGCGCCGGAGACCTCCAGGAAGACCGACACCTGGAGGGCGGTGAGCCGCCGCCCGAGCGTCGGCAGGTACGCCTCGACCCGGTCGAACTGCACGTCCTGCTTGAGCCGGTAGCCGGGGACGTACTCCTGCACGGCCGCCACCATCTCGGCCACCGAGGCGGCGATGGCGTCGGTGTCGGCGTCGGCGTCCGGGCAGAGGCAGTAGACGGTGTCCCGCATCAGCAGCGGCGGGTCCGCCGGGTTCAGCACGATGATCGCCTTGCCCCGCTCGGCCCCGCCCACCACCTCGATGGCCCGGGCCGTGGTCTCGGTGAACTCGTCGATGTTGGCCCTGGTGCCCGGCCCGGCGGACTTCGACGCGATCGACGCGACGATCTCCCCGTACGCCACCGGGGTGACCCGGCGTACCGCGGCGACGATCGGCACTGTCGCCTGCCCGCCACAGGTCACCATGTTGACGTTGGGCTGGTGCAGGTGCTCGTCGAGGTTGACCGGCGGCACCACGTACGGGCCGAGCGCGGCCGGGGTCAGGTCGACCACAGTGCGGCCGTGGGCGCGCAGCACCTCGTCGTGGCGTCGGTGCGCGCCGGCAGAGGTGGCGTCGAACACCAGCTCGACGTCGGCGAACTCGGGCAGCGCGACGAGCCCGTCCACGCCGTCGGCGGTGGTGGCGACACCGAGGCGGCGAGCGCGCGCCAGGCCGTCGGAGGCTGGGTCGATGCCGGCCATCGCCACCATGCGCAGGCTGTCACTCACCCGCAACACCTTGATCATCAGGTCGGTGCCGATGTTGCCGGAACCGAGCACCGCCACTCCGACGCTCATGCTGATTCCCCTCGGGAGAAGGATGTGCGCACCGAGCCGAGCCCGGAGATCCGGGCCTCGTACGCGGCACCCGGGGTGACCGGCACCATCGGACCGAGCGCCCCGGAGAGCACCACGTCCCCGGCGCGCAGCGGGTCGCCGGCGCGGGCCAGGGTGCCGGCCAACCACTGCAGGGCGTGCAGCGGGTTGCCCAGGCAGGCAGCGCCAGCTCCCACCGAGACCGGCTCACCGGCGTGCTCCAGCACCATTCCGCACAGTCGCAGGTCCACGTCGGCGAGCCGGCGCGGCGTGGTGCCGAGCACGAAGAGCCCGCTGGACGCGTTGTCGGCGACGGTGTCCACGATGGAGATGTCCCAGGCGGCGATCCGGGAGTCGACGATCTCGATCGCCGGCAGCACGTGGTCGACCGCGCGGATCAGGTCGACCGTGGTGAGCTGCGGGTTCGGGAGATCCTTGTCGAGTACGAAGGCGATCTCCGCCTCCACGCGAGGCTGGAGCAACCGGTCGATGGGCACCTCGACCCCGTCGCCGACCGCCATGGCGTCGGTCAGCATGCCGAAGTCCGGCTGGAACACCCCGAAGGTCTCCTGCACGGCCCGGGAGGTCAACCCGATCTTCGCGCCGACCCGGCGTTCGCCGCGGCCCTGCCAGGCCCGCGACTGGAGTTGCTGCACCCGGTACGCGGCCTCGACGTCGCCCTCCGGCAGCAGCCGGCCCCGGAGCGGCGCGCACGGCTTGCCGGTGCTGCGGGCGTCGGCCAACTCACGGTTGGCGGCCTCGATGTCAGCTTCCATGCCCGCTCCCTCGCTACGGCTCACGACAGGTCCACGCAGACGTTTGTGAGTTCGGAGTAGAAGTTCAGCGAGTGCACGCCGCCCTCGCGACCGATCCCGGACGCCTTCACCCCGCCGAACGGGGTACGCAGGTCACGCAGGAACCACGTGTTGACCCAGACGATTCCGGCGTCGAGCCGGGCGCCGGCCCGGTGCGCGATGCCCACGTCCCGGGTCCACACGGTCGCCGCCAGGCCGTACTCGGTGCCGTTGGCGAGGGCGTACGCCTCGTCCTCGGTGTCGAACGGCGCGACGTGCACCACCGGGCCGAAGATCTCCTCCCGGTTGGTGCGGGCGTCCGGGCCGAGCCCGGTGAGCACCGTCGGCTGCACGTACGACCCGCCGTCGCGGGTGTCGCCGAAGGTGGGCGTGCCGCCACCGGTGAGCACCTCGGCGCCCTCGGAGCGGGCCAGCTCGTACGCGCCGAGCACCTTCCTGCGGTGCTGGTGGGAGATCAGCGGCATGGTGGCGGTGGCCTCGTCGGTCGGCCAGCCGTACGCCAGCTCGCCGGCCCGCTTCGCCAGCCGGGCGGTGAACTCCTCGAAGACCGGGCGCTGCACGTAGATGCGCTCGGTACAGAGGCACACCTGCCCGCCGTTGGTGAAGCTGGACCGCACCGAGCCGGCCACCGCGGCGTCCAGGTCGGCGTCGGCGAAGACCAGGCCGGCGTTCTTGCCGCCGAGTTCGAAGCTCACGGCCTTCACCCCGTCGGCGGCGGCCCGCATGATCGCGCCGCCGGTGGCCGACTCGCCGGTGAAGGTGATCGCGTCGACGCCCGGGTGGCGGGTGAGGAACTCGCCCGCCGAGTCCGGCCCGAAGCCGTGCACCAGGTTGAACACCCCGGCCGGTACGCCAGCGGCGGCCATCACCTCGGCGAGCACCGTCGCCGAGGCGGGAGTCTCCTCGCTGGGCTTGACCACGACGGCGTTGCCGCAGGCCAGCGCCGGGGCCACCTTCCAGGTGAGCAGCAGCAGCGGCAGGTTCCACGGCACGATGACCGCGACCACGCCGACCGGCTTGCGCAGCGCGTAGTTGAGTGCCCGGCCGCCGGTCGGGGTGACAGTCGTGAACGACTCGGTGGGGGCGGTCGCCACGATCTCCGCGAACGCCCGGAAGTTCGCCGCGCCGCGCGGGATGTCCAGGGTGCGGGCCTGGGCGATGGACTTGCCGGTGTCGGCGACCTCGGCGGTGACCAGGTCGTCGAAGCGGCGCTCCAGCTCGTCGGCGACGCGGCGCAGCACCTCGGCGCGCTCGCGCTCCCCCATCCGGCCCCACGGCCCCCGCAGCGCCGCCCGGGCGGCGGCCACCGCGTCGTCCACCGTGGACTGTGATGCCTCGTCCACCTCGAAGACCTGCTCCCCGGTGACCGGGCTGGCCTTGGTGAACGTCGTTGCGCCGTCGACGAACTCACCGGCGACGAAGTTGCGCAACCGCTGCGGGCCACTCGGCGCGTGGCCGGCCATCAGCCGCGGATCCCAGTTGCCGGTCATGCCCGCCTCCCTCGGCTCAGTGCCGCGCCGATCGCGCCGACCAGCAGCAGGGCGGCCCCGCCGACGACCGCCCCGAGCACCCGGTGCTGTCGGCGCACCCGGCGGCGCACCTCCGCGTACGGGGTGGTGGAGAACGACACCAGCTCGTACTGGGAAACGTACCGGCCGGGCAGGGCCCGTTCCAGTGCGTGCTCCACCCGCCGTCGGGTCTGGAAGACCGGGGAGGCAACCTTGTCCCGCATCTCCACGAAGTTGGTCAGCGCCATCGTCGCGATGGCCTCGGCGTTCTCCTGTCGGCGCCGCTGGAACAGCGGCAGCGCCGCCAACCAGTCGTCGGCGCACTCGTCCAGGCAGCGGTCCAACTCCACCACGTCCTCGAAGGCGCAGTTGGCGCCCTGGCCGTAGAACGGCACGATGGCGTGCGCCGCGTCGCCGAGCAGGCCGACCTTGCCGTTGACCTGCCAGGGGGTGCAGCGCACAGTGCCGAGCACGCCCACCGGGTTGTGCTGGTAGTCGTCGACCAGGTTCGGGGCCAGCGGGACCACGTCCGGGTAGTGCTCGGTGAAGTGCTTTTCGATCTCCGCCGGGCTGGTCAGCGAGGCGAAGCTGCCGGCGCCGTCGTTGGGCCAGAACAGCGTGCAGGTGAAGGAGCGGTCCGGGTTCGGCAGTGCGATCATCATCGAGGTGCCCCGCGGCCAGATGTGGAGCGCGTCCGGGTCCAGGGCGAAGTCCCCGCCCAGCGGCGGAATCGTCAGCTCCTTGTAGCCGTAGTCGAGGAAGTCCACGCTCTCGTCCAGCAGCCCGTACGCCAGCAGTTGCCCACGCACCGCGGAGCCGGCGCCGTCGGCACCCAGCGCGACCGACGCCTTCGCCGCGACCGTGCCCTGCGGGGTCTCGAAGCTCAGGGCGCCATCGGTCGGGTCGAGCCCGACCAGCCGGTGGTCGAAGACGACCCGCACCCCGGGCAGCGCGGCGGCCTCGTCCAGCAGGGCGTTGTTCAGCGCACCCCGGCTGATCGAGTTGATCGCCCGGTCGCCGGCCGCGCTGTACGACTGGAACTGCTGCTCGCCCTCGACCGGGTGAATCATCCGGCCGCGCATCGGCAGCGCGTCGGTCATCACCTGCTCGGCCAGCCCGATCCGGCGCAACGCGTCCAGGCCACGCTCGGAGAGCGCCAGGTTGATCGAGCGACCGCGTTCGGCGGTGCCGGCGCGCGGGTCGGAGCGGCGCTCGTAGAGCGCCACCGGGTAGCCACGCCGGGCCAGGAAGCAGGCCGCGAGACAACCGGCCAGCCCGGCCCCGATGATCGCGATCTCGTCGCGCCGCGCGGTCATGAGTTCACCTGCCCGACGGTGGACGCCAGCGCGGCCGCGGCCCGCCAGCAGTCGAGGTACGTGGAGTACAGCGGCACCGGGGCGAACCGCACGACGTCCGGTTCGCGGGCGTCGGCGATCACCCCGTGTTCGTACCGTAGGCGTTTGGTCAGCTCGGCGGCGCTGCCGGAACCGATACGCACGGAGAGCTGGCAGCCCCGGCGGGCCGGGTCGCGCGGGGTGACCACTCGCAGCGGCCGGCCGACGGTCACCTCGTCGAACAGCGACTCCAGCCAGCCGGTGAGGCGCTGGCTGCGCGCGCGCAGCGCGGTCATCCCCACCGCGTCGAACAGCTCCAGCGAGGTACGCACCGGGCCCATCGCGAAGATCGGCGGGTTGGAGATCTGCCAGGCCTCCACAGTGGCCGGTGGCCGGGACACCGGCGTCATCTCGAACCGGGTGGCCGCCGCGGTGCTCCACCACCCCTCGAACCGGGGCAGGTTCTCGTCGCCGAGGTGCCGCTCGTGCACGAAGACACCCGCCAGCGCACCCGGACCGGAGTTCAGGTACTTGTAGGAGCACCACGCGGCGAAGTCGACGTCCCAGTCGTGCAGGGCCAGCGGCACGTTGCCGACCGCGTGGGCCAGGTCCCACCCGACCACCGCGCCGGCGGCCCGGCCGGCAGCCGTGATCGCCGGGATGTCCAGCAGTTCACCGGTGAGGTAGTTGACCCCGCCGAGCAGCAGCAGCGCCACCCGGTCGCCCTCGGCGGCCAGGTAGTCGGTCACGTCCTCGGTGCGCAGGGCGTCCTCACCCGGGCGCGGACGCAACCGGACCACTGTGTCGTCCGGGTCCAGGCCGTGGAACCGGGCCTGGCTGCGCACGGCGTAGCTGTCCGAGGGGAACGCGGCGTCCTCGATGACGATGCGGGTGCGCGCGCCGGCCGGTCGGTAGAAACTCACCATCAGCAGGTGCAGGTTGACCGTCAGCGAGTTCATCACCACGGCCTCCGCGGGCCGGGCGCCGACCAGTCGCGCGGCCGGCCCGGTCAACAACTCGTGGTACGGCAGCCAGGGGCGCTCCGCCTCCAGGTGCCCCTCCACGCCGAGCCGCCCCCACGCGTCCAGGTCGGCCAGGAGTTCGTCACGGGTGGCCCGAGGTTGCAGGCCGAGCGAGTTGCCGGCCAGGTACGCCGACTCGGGGTGGTCGCCGCCGTCGGCCGGCGGCACGTGGAACAGGTGCCGGTGGCCGGGGTCGGCCTCGTCGCGGCGATGCGCCTCGTGTTCTGGGGTGTGCATGTCTCGCTCTCCGGTCACATCGCGGTGCGGGCCGACCACAGCTCCGGGAAGACCACCCGGGCCATGCTGCGCTGCAACCACGCCAGGCCGGCGGAGCCTCCGCTGCCAACCTTGGCGCCCATCGTCCGCTGCACCGCCTTGACGTGGTTCCAGCGCCAGTCGCCGAACTCCTCGGCGACAGCGCTCAGCGCCTCGCCGAGCAGCCGCAGGTGATTGTCCGGGCTGGCGTCGTCGTAGATCCGTACCCAGGCCGCCTCGACCGACGGATGCGGGTCGTGCTCGACGGCCACGTCCCGGCCGAGCAGGTCGGCGGGGAGGTCGAAGCCGCGCCGGGCGAGCAGCGCGAGCACGTCGTCCCAGAGGCTCGGGGTGTCCAGCGCGGCGCTCAGCTCGGCGTGCACCTCGGCCTGCCGGCGGAACGGTCGGATCAGCGTCGGGTCGCGCAGCCCGAGCAGGAACTCCAACTGCCGGTACATCGCGGACTGGAAGCCGGACGCCTCGCCGAGCAGATTGCGGAACCGGTTGAAGTCGGCCGGGCTCATCCAGCGCAGGCCCTGCCAGGCGGCGTTGAGCCCCTCCAGGTGCAGCTTGGCTCGGCCCAGCGGGGCCAGCGCCTCCCAGATCTGGTCGGCGCGGATCAGCCGCTGGGTCTCCCGCAGCTCGTGGCAGGTCAGCCCGAAGTACAGCTCCATGATCTGGCTGACCATCAGGAAGGACATCTCGCCCGGGTCGCTGCTGAGCGGGTGCTGCATCTTGTGCAGGGCGCTGGCCTGCACGTACGCGTCGTACGGCACCATGTCGGCGAACTCCAGGGTCGGCTCGCCACCGGTGCGCTCCGCCTGCGCGGCGCGCTGCCCGGGGGTCACCGGTTGCACCGTGGCACGGCGGTTCGGCGCCCGCCGCTCCGTCTGATCCACCATCTCGTCTCCCTCCCCCGGACTAGCCGACGTCATGATCTCGCGGTCGGATCGGCCTGCGGAATGCCGAATCAACGGCTCTCGCCGGCTTCTCCTGGCAAACCAAAGGCAACTAGGCGAAGTCGGTTCACGAAAGTAAGGTCTGAGCGTGGACGACATGGACTGGGCGCTGCTGCGCGAGTTGCAGGCCGACGCGCGGCTCTCCTTCAGCGAGTTGTCCCGCCGGGTGCACCTGTCGCCACCGTCCGTCGCGGAGCGGGTCCGCCGGCTGGAGGAGGCCGGGATCATCACCGGCTACCACGCCCACGTCGACCTGAGCCGCGCCGGCCGTAGCGTGGTCGCGCTGATCCGCATGTCCTGCTACGGCGCGCGGTGCATCCTGCACGACCCGGCGGTGGCCGACTGGCCGGAGATCCTGGAGATCCACCGAATCACCGGGGACGCGTGCAGCGTGCTGAAGGTGGCGGCCGGGTCGATCGGCGCGTTCGAGGGGGTCATCGACCGTCTCGCCCCGTACGGCCAACCGTCGAGCACGATGGTCCTCTCCTCCCCACTGAACTGGCACCCCATCACCCCCCTCCCCCGCCAGCGCTAACCCCCCTCGTCCCGCGATCTTGCGCTTTCTGCTGGCGAAATGCCGGCTCTGCGCTGGTTCGCCGCTGCAGGAAGTGCAAGATCGCGAGCGCGGGTGGGGTGGGGTGGGGCTGGTTTGCCTACGTGCCAGCGGGAAAGCAGCGCGTGCCCAGGGGAGGGTTCCGGCGGTCGTCGCCGGTTGGGGGGAAATCATGCAGGCAATCCGCACGATCAACCGCGCGCTCTCGTCCGCACTGACACTGGTGGGGCTGGTTGGGGCGTTCGTCCTGTTGTCGGTCGCGCCAGCGCGAGCCGGCGACAACGTCTTCGTCGAGGTGACACCGAACAGCGCCCAGGCCGGTAGCCGGGTCAGCATCAAGGCGAGCTGCGACAACGACAACAACAACCGACAGTCCAACGTGCACTCCGACGCGTTCGGGCACGTGATGCTCAAACCGGACAAGGGCTTCCTCACCGCGCAGGTCACCATTGCGAGGGACAAGCCGGCCGGTGACTACCCGGTCGACCTGCGCTGCGAGAACGGCCAGACGGCGTCGACCACGTTGACCGTGCTGAACATGGCCTCACCCAGCAAGGGACCGGCGACCGGCGGCGGTGGGATGGCCGGCGGTCGCGGCACCGGCTCGCTGCTGGTGCTCGGTGGCGTGGCGTTGGTGGCGACCGCGATCATGCTCGGGATGAGCGGCGGCCGACGTAGACGGGGAGCCGGCTCCTGAGCCGGATCACCCATGACCCGCAGATCCGCGCGTGCGCGGCCGGACCGCCGCGCCCGCCTCCGGGCCGGGCCGGCGCTGCGCGCGTCCGGCCGGCTGGTGGCCCGCGTCTCCGGGCGGCTGCGCCGGGTCGCCGGGCAGGCCGTGTCGGCCAGCGTCACCACCACCGACCCGGCCACCCGCCCGCTGCCGCCGCGGCGTCCGGCCGGGCCGCCGTCGGCCCGACACCGATTCGGTACGAGTCCCGGGTTGCCGGTGCTGGCCATCGCCGCGCTGATGGTGCTGATCGTGGCGATGCTCGGCGTCGAGCAGGTGACCGGGATGAGCCTGCTGCCGGACCGGCTCAGCGCCGGCCTGCGACCGCCGCCGAAGAAGTTCCCGGTGCTGCCGGCCAGCCCTCCGACCAGCCTCGCCATCGAGAAGATCGACGTGCGGGCGCCCGTACACGACGTGGGCATCGCCCCGGACGGCACGATCGCCGTGCCGGACGCGGCCCGCGCCCAGGAGGCCGGCTGGTACGACCAGGGGCCCACCCCGGGCCAGTACGGCCCAGCCGTGATCGTCGGGCACGTCGACACCACCAGCGGGCCGGCGGTCTTCCACAAACTCCGCGAGCTGCGCTCCGGTGACGAGATCGAGGTCACCCGCACCGACCAGCGCGTGGCGGTCTTCGAGGTCAACTCGGTGGAGAAGTTCGACAAGGGCCGACTGCCGGTGGACGAGGTGTACGGCGACTTCAGCCGCCCGAGCCTCCGACTGATCACCTGCGGCGGCCAGTGGGTCGGCGGCGAGACCGGCTACGCGGACAACGTGGTGGTCTTCGCCTCGCTGGTCAAGGCGCGTTCAGGCGGCTGACCAGCCTCGAGGTAATCGGCCAGCCGGGCGGCGCCGGTGAGCATGGCCCGGCCTCGCTCGGTGAGCCGTTGCCGCCACTGGCGCAGCGACGCGGCGAGCGGTTCGGCACCGCCGGCGTCGCGCACTCGACGCAGCACGCCAGCGATGTGGTCGAGCTGGTACCCGCCGCGGCGCAACAGGTGGGCGAGTTCGGCGTCCCGGACGTCGTCGGGAAGGTACAGCCGATAGTGGGTCACCGGATCACGTACCGGCCGCAGCACCCCGGCCCGCTCCCATTTGCGCAGCGTGGCCGGCTGTAGACCGAGCCGGTGGGCCAGCGCGCTGATCGGCACGGCTTTCTGGCTCTGTGGCTGCGGTCTCGTTCCGGTGAGCGTCGCCACCGCCGCCTCGACCGCGTCCAGGGTCTCCCGATCGCGCTGGAGCAGGGCATGGCCCTGGTCGATGGTGCGCAACGCCGTGTCGATCTCGCCCCGGTTGACGGCCCGCATGATCTCGCCGCTGGCCGCATAGCCATGGCCCGTGATCAACGCGAGGTAGGCACGCAGCGCCTTTACATGCAGCTCGGTGAAGCGACGGTAGCCGTTCGTGGTGCGCTGGGCCGGCGGCAGGACGCCGTCTCGTTCGTAGTTGCGCACGGCCTGCGCGGAGAGGCCGTGGGCGCGCGCGAGATCGATCGGTCGGCGTACCCCCGGGTTTGAAGGTTTTATGGCTGCCACCGCGCTCCGCCGCTCGTGAGTTTCAACCGCTGGTTCAACGATACGGTTCATGGAATGCCATCTTTTCTCGACCTGCTGGCGGTATCCCCGGACCTGCTCGCGCTGGGCGAGCCGACGCACGGTGAGTCCGCCTTCCTCCAGCTCCGCAACGAGGCCTTCATGTCGCTGACGGAGCACGGTTACCGCTCGATCGCCGTGGAGAGCGACCGGGCGGCCGGGCTGATCGCCGACGATTTCGTGCAGGGCGTCGCCGCCGTGACGCTCGACCGGGCGCTCACCGAAGGGTTCAGCCACGGATTCGGAGCGGCCCCGGCCAACCGCGACCTCCTGCTGCGGATGCGGGAGTGGAACGCCGGACGGCCGGTCGCCGAGCGCCTGACGTTCCACGGCTTCGACGCCCCGGTGGAGTTGGAGAGCGCCCCGAGCCCGCGCCGCCACCTTGACCAGGTCTGCCACTTCCTCGACCTGGACCGGTCTGCCGAGATCGACGACCTGATCGGGGACGAGGCGCGGTGGAGTGACTCGGCCGCGATCTGGGAACCGGGCCGATCGGTCGGGCGCTCGACCGACGCCCAGCGACTGCGGGTGCTCGCCGACGACCTGCTGACCGAGTTGTACCTGTGGGCGCCGTGGAAGTCAGCGGGCTGGCAGGCGGCGTTCGTGCACGCCACTGCCGCAGTCGCGTTGCTGCGTTACCACGCCGCAGCCGCCGCACCACTGGCCCAGGAGGAACGCTTCGCCCGCCTGGTCGCGGTCCGGGACGCGCTGATGGCCGAGAACCTGCTCTCGATCCGATCGGCCGAGGCACACCGCGGGCCCACGCTGGTCTTCTCGCACAACGCGCACCTCCAGCGCCACCAGAGCACGATGACGCTGGCCGACACGGAGGTGTCATGGGCCGGCGCCGGCGCGATCCTCGCGTCGTTACTGGGTGACCGGTACGCGGTGATCGCCGGCAGCCTCGGCGCGAGCCCGGCGCTCGGCATCGGGCCGCCCGCCCCCGGCACCTACGAGGGCGGACTCCAGCAGGAGGCCAGCCTTCCCCGCTACCTGCCAGCGTCCGACATCGGAGCGGCCGAGCAGCGGACGCACGACTACCGCTACTTCCCGCTGGACCGGGCCGCCATCGAACACGCCGACGTGGTCCTACACGTCCCGACAGGTGTCGACGCGGCCGTGCTCGCCGATCGGATCGTCGCGCTGCCCGGCGTCGAGCAGGTCGTGGCGAGCGAGGAGAACGGATCACCCGAGGCAGCCTGGGGTGACCGGTTCTTCTTCGTCGGCCCGGACCGCCGCCAGCCATTCGCCACCGTCGTCGAGCACGACGTGCCCGGCTTCGACGAGGCAGCACAGCTTGACCGGCCCGGCGTCTTCCGCCTCAACCTGGACCTGGGCCGGGCCGAGTTCGAGCGGCTGTTCGGCTTCCCGCCAAAGGCATTCGAAGAGCACCGACACGAGTTCGACTTCGCCCGACTGGACACCCTCGCGCCGCACCCGGGCTACGCACAGTACGGCTTCGCCAGCATCGTCATGCCCGGCCCGCAACTGCTGCCCGAGATCGACCGGCTACTCGCGATCGCGCACCACCGAGCGGTCGACCGCCACGAACGCGCAGCGCGCCGGGCAAACCGCCCGCAATCCGGAGCCTGACCACGCCCTGCGGAGTCAGGCGGCCGCCTCGGGCTCCCGCAGGTCCAGCCAGTCGGCCCAGCGGGGGTCGGGGGCGCGGTGGCCCAGCACCCGCCAGGCGGTGCCCTTCGGGGCGGCCGGCAAGGCGTGTAACCGCCACCCCATCTCGGCCGGGGTCTTGTCGCCCTTGGTGTGGTTGCACCGGGCGCACGCGGCGACCACGTTCTCCCAGGCGTGCCGGCCACCCCGGCTGCGCGGAAAGACGTGGTCGATGGTCTCGGCCGGGCCCCGGCAGTAGGCGCACCGCCACCCGTCCCGGGCGAAGATCGCCCGGCGGGACAGCCCGACGTGCGTTCGGTACGGCACCCGGACGAAGCGCGTCAACCGGACCACTGATGGCACCGGGAGCGCGTCCCGGGCGCTGTGCAGGATGCCGTCACCATCGGCGACGCAGACCGCCTTGGCGGAGAGGACGAGGATCGCGGCGCGGCGCACCGACACGACACACAGCGGCTCGTAGGTGGCGTTGAGGACCAACGCGCCGGAGCCCACCGTGGGTCGTATGTCAGGCATCGCGCTCACCCTCCCGGTTCAGCGGCTGCTGGGGACCGCCGCCGACCGGGGCCGGGCACAACGGCCCACACGGTCGACGCCGGGCCGATCACCGACGTCCGTTGCGCCAATAGTCCCTGATCGGACCCCGGATTGCACGTACTAATCTCTCTTCTGGTAAGCGGATCACCCACGCCGAGCCAGGCACCTCGATTTACGACGCTTCGGTGCTCAGCCTCGACCGATCGGCCAGCCGGTCCAGCAGCCATCGGCTCCTATGGTCACGGGCATGATCGACAAGCTGTCCGCCGCCACCGTGCGCCACCGGCACGTCGTCCTGGCACTTGGGCTTCTCCTGGTCGGCGTGAACGTCGCAACCCCGGGGTCCGCGTCCATCGTGGGGCAGCGCCTGTTGATCCTCATCTCGCTGGCGGCCCTGATCCTGGCGATCGTCATCATGGGGGTCCGTCCGGCCTACCTCGTGGTACGGCCGCAGGTTCCGGCCTTCGTCACACCCGGGCCCGCCTGGACGGTGCTCTTCGCCCTGGGCTACCTCGGGCCCGCGTCCACACGTGTCGACGCACTGGCGCGCTCGGCCAGCCAGGGCACGCCGTCGACGTTCGACGTGGTTCTCGATGTTCTCTGGGTCGGCCTGACCGCGCTGGTGGTGGCGTGGGCGTGGCGGGGTCACGGGGTACGGCTGCATCCGTCCGGGGTACGGCAGACCTGGCCGCTGGGCTCGCTCACCGTGCCATGGGAGGCCCTGTTGGCCCCGCAGATCCCCCCGCCTGCCGATCGCCGTCCGTGGCTCCCGATGAGGATCACGGAACCCCGGCTGGTTCGGCGGCGCGGCATTCCGCGGAGCCGGGGGGCGTTGCGGACGGACATCGTCGACGCGGGATTCCTCGCCGCGGTCATCGGACACTACGTCGCGCACCCCGAACACCGGGCGGCGATCGGTAGCCAGGCCGAGTACGAACGGCTCCGCGCCGCGTTGCCCGGGAGAGAGTGAGTAACAACCGGCGGCGGCATCCTGCCCGCGCCGGTAGGCCACCCCGCCGGTGGGTCGGCGGCGGGCGCTCGGGCCCCTTACGGTACGAAGACATAGTGAGTGCCGCCAGTGTGACGCCCCTAGCCCTGTCCGACGCCGTCTCGGTGAGCTGCCAGGGCAGCACCTCCTGCGAGTGGATCTACCGGATCACCGGGTCGGCCTGGTTCGCCGAGGGAAGCTACTGGATCCTGCTCAAACCGCTTCGGGTGCTGCTGATCCTGGCACTGGCGATGGTGGCCCGCTGGGCGCTGCACCGGACGATCAACCGGTTGGTTCGGACGACCACCGACGGTGCGGTGCCGACGATGCTGCGGCCGCTGCGCGAGCGGGTACCCACCGCCGCGGTCGACCCGGCCGAGTTCGTACCCGAGCGACGACGGCAGCGGGCCGAGGCGATCGGGTCGGTGCTGCGCAGCCTGACCACCGCGTTCGTCTTCGGCATCGCGCTGCTGATGATCCTGCGGGAGTTCAGCTTCGACCTGGCTCCGCTGCTGGCCAGCGCGGGGATCGCCGGCGTCGCGCTGGGCTTCGGTGCGCAGAGCCTGGTGAAGGACCTGATCGCCGGCCTCTTCATGCTGATCGAGGACCAGTACGGCGTGGGCGACAACGTCGACCTGGGCGAGGCGATGGGCGTGGTCGAGTCGGTCGGCCTGCGGGTCACCACAGTGCGCGACGGCCGGGGCGTGCTCTGGTACATCCGCAACGGCGAGATCATCCGGGTGGGCAACAAGAGCCAGGGTTGGGCCCTCGTGGTGGTGGACCTGCCGATCGGTTTCAACAGCACCGAGGAGGCGACGGCGGTGCTACGGACCGCGGCCGCCTCGATCGCGATGGACCCGGAGCTGTCGCCGGAGATCGTGGAGGCGCCCGAGGTGCTGGGTGTCGAGCAGGTGACGGTGGACGGCGCGGTCATCCGCACCGTGGTGAAGACGACCGCGGACGGGCAGTTCGCGGTGGGCCGGGAACTGCGTCGGCGTCTCGCCGAGGCGCTGGAGAATTCGGGGATCACCGCGCAGATCGCGGCCGCCCGCATCTATCCCGGTCTGTCGACCCGGCCGTTGCCCGAGGGTGAGACTGGTCAGGGCGGCGCTACCTGAAACCGCCGACACTGTCCGGCAATTCGGGGGTCGCGAGCCGGCCGGCCCCTCGGGTATCGTCCGTTCGTTCAGTCGGGGAGGCGACGAACGGCCCGTTCGACCTAGCTAGTTGTCAGACGATCGGGCAGAATCCGGAGCACGCGTTCCCACCAAAGCGTGATCACATCCTCGCTGATCCGTAGATCTGACGAGCGCTTCCGGCCGGGCTGCCACGAGCGGCCGAGCCGGGGCCGATGGAGGCGACGGTGCCTGACGAGCGACCTTCTGCGGAAGGCCCCGCCACATTCCGCGAAGTTTTCGCCCAGCACGAGTTCCGGGCCGTGTTCGCGGCTGGCACCCTCTCCTGGGTCGGCGACTACGTCGCGAAGGCCGCCGTCACCCTGCTCGTCTATCAGCAGACCCGGTCCGTCGCGCTCTCCGCGACTGCCTTCGCGGTCAGCTTTCTTCCCTGGCTGCTCGGCGGTCCCGTGCTCGCCGCACTCGCGGAGCGCTACCCGTACCGACGGGTGATGGTGGCGTGCGACCTCATCCGAATGGCGCTGATGCTGCTCATCGCCATTCCGAGCCTGCCGTACCAGGCGGTGCTGGTGCTCATCTTCGCCGCCACGTTGGCCAATCCGCCGAGCCAGGCAGCGAAGTCCGCGCTGATCCCGCAGTTGCTCACCGGGGACCGACTGGTGCTGGGGCTGTCGCTGAACAGCAGCGTCGGGCAGGCCGCCCAGGTCGTGGGGTACATCTTCGGCGCCGGTGTCGCCGCGATCGACCCGGAGGCGGCGCTGCTGTTCAACGCGGCCACGTTCGGCCTCTCGGCGCTGCTGGTTCGCCTCGGGGTGCGCCACCGCCCGGCGGTGATGAACCCGGCGCACCGCAGTCACCTGCTGCGGGAGACTCGCCAGGGGTTCGACATCGTGTTCCGCACGCCGGTGCTGCGGGCCATCGCGGTGCTGGTGTTCAGCGCGATGCTCTTCTCGATCGTTCCTGAGGGTCTGGCCGCGGCCTGGGCCAACGAAGAGAGCCGCGGCGCGGTGAGCGCGGGCACCGCACAAGCAGCGATCATGGTGGCCAACCCGGTCGGCTTCATCCTCGGCGGGCTGCTGGTGAGTCGCTTGTTCGGGCCGGCTCGCCGGCTGAAGCTGATGCGGCCGCTCGCGGTGCTCGCCCCGTTGATGCTCGTACCGGCGCTATTCGACCCTCCGCCGCTGGTGGTCGCGCTGCTCGCCGCGCTCTGCGGGTTCGCGGTCGCCGGCATGATCCCGATGGCCAACGGGTTGTTCGTCCAGGCGCTGCCCAACGGGTTCCGGGCCCGCGCCTTCGGGGTGATGGCTACCGGCATACAGGTCATCCAGGGTCTCGCGGTGCTGGTCACCGGGGTGCTCGCCGAACGGTTCCCCATTCCGATCGTGGTCGGGGTGTGGAGCGCGGCCGGGGTGGTGCTGATGGCGGTGGCCGCCCTGCGCTGGCCCGACCAGCAGACGGTGGACGACGCGATCACTGCCGCCTCGCTGGCCAACGCCGATCCGCCGCCCTCCGGGCTCGGCGACCCGGCCAGGGACGGCCCGGTGGGAGGCACGTCCGACCCGCATGCCGGTGACGGCCACCGCCGGCACGCGGTCACCTGACCGTCGAACCGACCTCCGCCCGACAGGCCGGGTGACCGACATTCGGGGTTGTCGACCCGGCGTGATCCGACGCACGCCGTGCGGGTCGGGTCGGCACCGGACACACCTGGCAGGATGGAACTGTGACTTCCGCAGGTGAATCCGACCGTCCCGGTGCGTCGATGACACTCTTCGAAGCGGTCGGCGGCGAACCCACCTTCCGCAAGCTGGTCGACGAGTTCTACGCCGGCGTCGCCACCGACCCCCTGCTACGGCCCATGTACCCGGAGGAGGACCTGGGCCCGGCCGCGGACCGGATGACCCTGTTCCTGATGCAGTACTGGGGCGGGCCGAACACGTACTCCGCCCAGCGCGGGCACCCGCGGCTGCGGATGCGCCACGCGCCGTTCCGGATCGGCGCGGCCGAACGGGACGCCTGGCTGCGGAACATGCGCCGCGCCGTGGACCGGCTCGACCTTGAGCCGGAGATCGCCAACACCCTCTGGGACTACCTGGAGCGGGCCGCGTACTTCATGGTCAACGCCGAGGAAGACCCGGCCAACGGCGGCTGACCCACCCGACCCGGAGCGGCGTCAGAGCAGCGCGCCCTCGTCGTGCAGCCAGTCCACGAAGCTGGTGGCGACCGCCGCGCCGCAGTCGAGCATCTCTACCAGGAGCGCGTCGTGGGTGCCGGCACCGAGTGGCACCTGAAGCTCGGCGTAGATCGGTAGCTGACCGCGCTCGGTCGGGTCACCGATGTACGCCTTGCAGAACCGGCGGGTGTGGTTCCACTCGTTGACCACCCGGTACGCCCGGTCGGCCCAGTCCGGCGGGACCGTGGCGTGCGGGCGTGCCCGCATGACCAGGATCTCGTCCTCCGGCCCTTCGAGGGTGACCAGCACCGCGTGCCGCTCCCACATCGCCAGCAGGTTGCCGTCGCCGTCGGCCAGGTAACGCACGTCGAGCAGATCGAGCGCGTCACAGACCCGGCGTAGACTCACCGGCTCGACTGTGGCGGGCATCTCGGTCAGCACGGGCCGCTCGTTGGACGGGCAGTCGTCCCCCGGCTGACGAGGGCTGGGCGGCCCGATCCGGACCGCGCTGTCGACTGTGATCCCGCTTCGGGTTTCCGGATCGCCGCCGTCGGCGGGACCGGGGCGCCATGACCACCACGGCATCGCTCGCGCACCTCACTCCCCAGCGGATCCAGTCGCCTACGGTGCGTTGGATCCGAGGATGGACGGTACCCGGACAGCCGGGTTGAAGCATCCCCCCAACGACCGCCCCTGACCAGAAGAATGACCCGGGGTCATCCGTTCGGACGAGCACTCAGCGGTGTCACGGCAAGATCCGTGGCCTTCTGCAACCAAGCCGCTCCGTGCGGTCCCACCAGGCCGACCCAACGACCGGCCACCCGCACCTGAACGGCGTGCCCGCCCTCGTCACCCGCAGAGCCGTCGGGGGCGCCGAGGAAGCCCATCCGGACCACCCCCTGCACCAGCCGCTGCGACACCTCGACCGGCGCGGCGGGCGTCCCGTCCGGGGTGATCAGCACCGCCACGTGGTCGAGCAACGCGTCACGCAGGGCCCGCTGGCCCACGGCACGGCCGGCCACACCCTGCTCGCTCGCCGTCCGCAGGGTGCCCGCCGCCGCGTCCGCGATCCGTCGCAACTCGGCAGCGGGCAGCGCCTCCACCTGGCGGCTCCGCGTCGGCGGCAGCGGCCACCGCCACTGGGCGTCCCGGCGGGTCGGCAGAGTCGCGCCGCCCCGCTCCAGCTCGGCGAGCAGCTCTGCGGCTGCCACCGTGACGTCCTCGGCGTCGCCGTCGGCCGGCCCACCGGCAACCGTGCGGACCACCAGGACCTGCCACGGCAGCCGGGCCCACAGGGCAACCCGGCCCGGCGCGCCGGCCGGTCGCAGCCGGACCGGCGCGACCGGATCCAACCGGACCAGCCGGGCCAGGAAGGCGCCCGCGTCCGCCACCCCGGCAATACCGTGGGTGGACGCCGCCACCCGGCCGGGCTCGGCGGTACCCGGCCGGGTCACGCCAGACCGCCCTGCGGCGCGTACGTGAGCAGGAAGTCCCGTTCCTCGGTGGTGATCCGCCGGGGCACCTGACGGGTCAGGTCGAACGGCACCAGCACCGAACGGGCCCGGCTGGCCAGCACCTCGCCGTCGTACAGCTCGTAGGCGACGGTGAACCGGGAGGCCCGGATCTCCTCCACCCACAGCTCGATCCGCACTGTGGGTGCCGCCTCCGCGGTGGCCCGGCCGAGCGCGTAGTCGACCGGGCGCAGGTAGTCGACCTCGTGCCGGCGGATCACCACGCCGTCGGCGAACGAGCCGACGCCCCAGGCCCGGCCGCCGGCGAACATCAACGCCACCCGCGCCTCCTCGTACAGGGTGAGGAAGCGCGAGTTGTTGACGTGGCCGTACGCGTCCAGGTCGGACCAGCGCAGGGTGCAGTGGTAGACGAAGCGGTCAGACACCTTCTCGGCCGGTCAGTCGCGGGTCAGCTTGCGGTACGTCACCCGGTGCGGCCGGGCGGCCTCCGCGCCGAGGCGGTCGATCTTGTTCTTCTCGTACGCCTCGAAGTTGCCCTCGAACCAGAACCACTTGGCCGGGTCCTGGTCGTCGCCCTCCCAGGCCAGGATGTGCGTGGCGACGCGGTCCAGGAACATCCGGTCGTGCGAGATGACCACGGCGCAGCCGGGGAACTCCAGCAGCGCGTTCTCCAGGCTGGACAGCGTCTCCACGTCCAGGTCGTTCGTCGGCTCGTCGAGCAGGATGACGTTGCCGCCGATCTTCAGGGTCAGCGCCAGGTTGAGCCGGTTGCGCTCGCCACCGGAGAGCACCTTTGTCGGCTTCTGCTGGTCCGGGCCCTTGAAGCCGAACGCGGCGATGTACGCCCGCGACGGCATCTCGACCTTGCCCACCATCAGGTAGTCGAGCCCGTCGGAGACGACCTCCCAGACGGTCTTGTCGCCGTTGAGGCCCTCACGGTTCTGGTCGACGTACGACAGCGAGACCGTCTCGCCGACCCGCACCTTGCCGTCCGTCGGCTGCTCCAGCCCGACGATGGTCTTGAAGAGCGTGGTCTTGCCGACGCCGTTGGGGCCGATGATGCCGACGATGCCGTTGCGCGGCAGCGAGAACGACAGGTCGTCGATGAGGATCCGGTCGCCGAAGCCCTTGGTGAGGTGGTCCGCCTCGATGACCGTGCTGCCCAGTCGCGGGCCCGGCGGGATCTGGATCTCCTCGAAGTCCAGTTTGCGGGTCTTCTCGGCCTCGTTGGCCATCTCGTCGTACCGGTCCAGGCGGGCCTTGGACTTGGTCTGGCGGGCCTTGGCGTTGGAGCGGACCCACTCCAACTCCTCGGTGAGGCGCTTCTTCATCTTGGCGTCGCGGCGGCCCTCGACGGCCAGCCGGGCGGCCTTCTTCTCCAGGTAGGTGGAGTAGTTGCCCTCGTACCCGATCGCCCGGCCGCGGTCCAGCTCCAGGATCCAGCCGGCCACCTTGTCGAGGAAGTACCGGTCGTGGGTGATCGCCATGACGGTGCCGGCGTACTTCGCCAGGTGCTGCTCGAGCCAGGAGACGCTCTCCGCGTCCAGGTGGTTGGTGGGCTCGTCGAGCAGCAGCAGGTCGGGCGCCTCCAGCAGCAGCTTGCAGAGCGCGACCCGGCGACGCTCACCACCGGAGAGCTGGGTCACGTCGGCGTCCGGCGGCGGGCAGCGCAGCGCGTCCATGGCCAGTTCGAGCTTGGAGTCGACGTCCCAGGCGTCGAGGTGGTCGAGCTCCTCCTGGAGCTTGCCCATCTCCTCCATCAGCTCGTCGGAGTAGTCGGTGGCCATCTGCTCGGCGATCTTGTTGAACCGCTCCAGCTTGGCCTTGGTCTCGGCGACCGCCTCCTCGACGTTGCCGAGCACGGTCTTGGCCTCGTTGAGCGGGGGCTCCTGGGCGAGCATGCCGACGGTGTAGCCGGGCATGAGTCGGGCCTCGCCGTTGCTCGGCTTGTCCAGCCCTGCCATGATCTTGAGGAGGCTGGACTTACCGGCGCCGTTCGGACCGAGCACACCGATCTTGGCCCCCGGCAGGAAGCTCAACGTGACGTTGTCGAGCACGACCTTGTCGCCGTGCGCCTTGCGCGCCTTTTCCAGGACGTAGATGTACTGGGCCACGGTGCGGGCTACCTCCGTCGGTTGCTGTCGCTGATCGGCGGCGCGGCGCGGGCTGCGAGGACCGCCCGCCGCCGCCGGCCGGGAAGCCGGCCGCGCGCACGCCATCGTCAATCCTGACAGGTACGACGCGCTTCGCCCACATCACCCCGTCCCAGGAGTACGCAAGCGCGCCGCGTTGCCGCTCGGCAGTCCGTTTTTTATCGTGACTCGATGTCTACCGAGTTCGTCATCGAGGTGCCGGACGGTCTACGCCCGACGCGGGTCAAGCCCTTGACCGCAGACTGCTCGGCTGCGCTGGGCCTGTGGTTGCGGAGCGTGCCGGCCATGGACCTGGCCCAGGCTGCGATGGAGGCGGCTCGGGCGATCACACCGATCATGACGGATCGGCGGGAGTTGCTCGGCGAGGTGCTGCCGAAGGAATGGCCGATCATCGACCTCTGACCCACGGGCTGTCGACAAGATCACCTATAGGATTCGGTCGGTCCGAGGCGGGTAGGAGACTCCGGCACGGGGCACAAGACGCCGCAGCTACGCTCAGTACGCTCATCGCGGTGGACCCGTCAGTACCCGGAGGTGGCCGATCGTGACCGTCCGTAGCTCCTTTGTCGTAGTGGCGAACCGTCTGCCGGTCGACGAGGTGAGCACACCCGAGGGCCGGCAGTGGCGACGCAGCCCTGGCGGGCTGGTCACCGCGCTGCATCCCGTACTCGCCGAACACAAGGGCACCTGGGTCGGCTGGGCCGGTGGCACCGGCGCGGCCCCCGAGCCGTTCGACCTGGAGGGGATCCGGCTGCACCCGGTTCCGCTCAGCGCCGAGGAGCTGGAGCGCTACTACGAGGGCCAGTCCAACGCGACGATCTGGCCGCTCTACCACGACGCGGTGGAGACACCGGCCTACAAGCGCCGGTGGCGGGAGGCGTACCGCCTGGTCAACGCCCGGTTCGCGGAGGCCGCAGCCGACGTGGCGGCCGAGGGCGCGACGGTCTGGGTGCAGGACTACCAGCTCCAGTTGGTGCCGGCGATGCTCCGTGAGCTCCGCCCGGACCTGCGGATCGGGTTCTTCCTGCACATCCCGTTCCCGCCCATCGAGCTGTTCATGCAGATGCCGTTCCGCACCGAGATCCTGCGCGGTCTGCTCGGCGCCGACCTGGTCGGTTTCCAGCAGCGGCTGGCCGCGCAGAACTTCGTCCGGCTGGCCCGGCACCTGCTCGGGCTGCGCTACGAGGGGCAGATGATCCAGGTCGACGGTCGGCAGGTGAAGGCGGGCGCCTTCCCCATCTCGATCGACACCCAGGAAATGGAACGGATGGCCGCCGATCCGGCGATCCAGGCCCGGGCCAAGCAGATTCGCGCCGAGCTGGGCGATCCGAAGACGATAATCCTGGGCGTGGACCGGCTGGATTACACCAAGGGCATCGAGTTGCGCCTCAAGGCCTTCCGGGAGCTGCTGGCTGACGGAAAGTTGACAGTTCCCGACGCGGTCATGGTTCAGGTCGCCACACCCAGCCGCGAGCGCGTGGAGCACTACCAGGCACTACGGGTCAAGGTTGAGCGCGAGGTCGGTCGGATCAACGGCGAGTTCGGCAGGGTCGGCGTGCCGGCGGTCCATTACCTCCATCAGTCGTACAGTCGCAGTGAGCTGGCGGCGATGTACGTTGCTGCCGACGTGATGATGGTGACCCCGCTGCGAGACGGAATGAACCTCGTGGCGAAGGAATACGTAGCATCACGTGCCGACCAGGGTGGCGCGCTCGTGCTCAGTGAGTTCGCCGGTGCCGCCACCGAGCTTCGCCAGGCATTTTTGTGTAACCCGCACGACCCGGACGCGGTCAAGGACGCCCTCCTCCGGGCAGTGCACGTGGAGAAAACCGAGGCACGCCGCCGGATGCGGACAATGCAACGTCACCTGCGTACCCACGACGTGGGCCACTGGGCCAAGTCTTTCCTCTCGGAGCTCGGAGTTCCCGAGGCGGAGGCCGAGTGAACACGTCCGTCAACGATGGGGCGGCAACCGTCACCGGGGTCATGGACCCTGAGTTGCGTTCCGCCATCGGCCGGATCGCCCGGGTCCCCCAGCTCCTGGTCGCCTGCGACTATGACGGCACGCTGGCGCCGATCGTGGAGGACCCGAGCACGGCCGTCCCGCTGCCCGAGTCGGTAGCCGCGATCCGCGCGCTCGCCGCGCTGCCGCAGACCACCGTGGCGGTGGTCTCCGGTCGGGCGCTGCGCGACCTGGCCGCCCTCTCGCGGCTGCCCAGCGAGGTGCACCTCGTCGGCAGCCACGGCTCCGAATTCGACATCGGCTTCGTCGAGCGGCTCTCCCCCGAGCTGGTGGCCGTGCGGACCCAGGTCCGCAACGCCCTGCGCGAGATCGCCGCCCAGCACCCGGGCATCCGGCTGGAACGCAAACCGGCAAGCGTCGCGATGCACACCCGCGGGGTCGACCCGCAGATCGCCGCCGCCGCCATCGAGGCGGTCCGCAACGGTCCGGCCACCTTCGACGGCGTCACGGTGACCCAGGGCAAAGAGGTCATCGAGCTCTCCGTGGTGGCCACCCACAAGGGCACCGCACTCGACCAGTTGCGGACCCAGCTCGCCTCCAGCGCGGTGCTGTTCATGGGCGACGACGTCACCGACGAGAACGCATTCGGCCACCTGCACGGTCCCGACCTCGGCATCAAGATCGGCCCCGGCGACACCCAGGCCAGCTACCGGGTCGCCGACCCGCTGGAGGCCGCCCGCGCGCTGGCGCTGCTGCTGGAGACCCGGCGGCACTGGCTCTTCGGTGAGCGGGCGGTGCCGATCGAACGGCATTCCATGCTGGCCAACGGTCGTACCGTCGCTCTGCTCACCCCCGAGGCCAAGGTGAGCTGGCTCTGCCACCCCAAGCCGGACTCGGCGGCGATCTTCGCCGACCTGGTCGGCGGCAGCCCGGCCGGCCACTTCAGCATCACCCCGGAACGCGGCGGCATCCCGCTGGGCCAGCGCTACCGCTCCGGCACGATGACCGTGGAGACCCGCTGGTCCGGGCTCACCGTCACCGACTGGCTGGACAAGCCGGCCCGGGAGACCACTCCGGACGACAGCCCGGCGGTCATCACCGGCGACTCGACCCTGGTCCGGGTGCTGACCGGCGGCGGCAAGGCCAAGGTGGAGTTCGCGCCGAGGCCGGAGTTCGGTCAGGTCGCCGTGCAGCTGCAGCCGCTCGGCGACGGCCTGCTGGTGCTCGGCTCCAACGAACCGGTCGCGCTCTACGCCCCCGGCGTGCAGTGGGAGGTCGGCAACGACGGCGGTTACGAGACCGCCAAGGCGATCGTCGACCTCTCCGCCGCCGGTGGCCAGGTCGTGCTGGAGCTGCGCTTCGGCACGCACAGCCTGGAGCATCACCGGGTGCCGATCCACGAGCGGCAGGCCGCCGCCGAGCAGCCGTGGAAGGACTGGGTGGCCTCGCTGCGGCTGCCGTCCACCGCCCGTGACCTGGTCGCGCGCAGCGCCCTCACCCTGCGCGGGCTCTGCCACGAAGCCACCGGCTCGATCCTGGCCGCGGCGACCACCTCGCTCCCCGAGGAGCTGGGCGGCGTCCGCAACTGGGACTACCGCTACTGCTGGCTGCGCGACGCCGCGCTGACCGCCCGCGCACTTGTCGACCTGGGCTCCGTCGAGGAGGCCGAGGCGCTGCTGCGCTGGGTGGACGGCTGCATCGAGCGCACCGGCGGGCACCCGGAGCGGCTGCACCCGCTCTACACCATCGACGGCTACGAGCTGGGTGCCGAGGCGGTCATCGACACGCTGCCCGGGTACGCCGGCTCCCGGCCGGTCCGGGTCGGCAACCTCGCCAACCACCAGTTGCAGCTGGACGTCTTCGGCCCGATCGCCGACCTGATCGCGGCCGTCGCCGACGCACGCGGTTCGGTCCGCGACGACGAGTGGCGGGTCCTGGAGAACATGGTCGAGGCGGTCCGCCGCCGCTGGCACGAGCCCGACCACGGCATCTGGGAGGCCCGGCTGCCACCCCGGCACCACGTCTTCTCCAAGGTGATGTGCTGGATGACCGTCGACCGCGCGCTGCACGTGATGCGCGAGCACGGCGGCGAGGACCGGCCCGAGTGGAAGGATCTGCGCGACCGGATCGGCGCCAACGTGCTGGAGCACGGCTGGCACTCCGACGTCGAGGCATACAGCGTCGCGTACGGGGACGAGGACATGGACGCCTCGTCGCTCTGGATCGGGCTCTCCGGCCTGCTCCCGGGCGACGACCCGCGCTTCCTGTCCACCGTCCTGCGGATCGAGGCGGACCTGCGCAGCGGCCCGGTCGTCTACCGCTACCACTGGGACGACGGCCTGCCCGGCCGTGAGGGCGGTTTCCACATCTGCACGGCGTGGCTGATCGAGGCGTACCTGCGCACCGGCCGCCGCACCGACGCCGAGGAGCTGTTCGCGCAGATGGTGCTGACCGCCGGCCCGACCGGCCTGCTCCCCGAGCAGTACGACCCGCTCGCCGAGCGCGGCCTTGGCAACCACCCGCAGGCGTACAGCCACCTCGGTCTGATCCGCTGCGCCCTGCTGCTGGACAACATGCTCAAGCAGTAGTCGACAGCTCGTGTGACGGGGCCGGAGCGCATGCTCTGGCCCCGTCAGTCACTGCGGGTACGGCAGGCTCGGTCGCCACCCGTACAGCTGGGCGGCGAGGTCGGCGGGCACGGTCCAGTGCGCGTACGGCAGCACCGCGCTGCTGCCGGTGTGGATCAGGCACAGTAGTGGGGCGTCACCGTTGTGGTCGAGCGCGAGCTTCGGTTTACGGGCCGCGCCGACGCCGCCGAGGCCGAACAGGACAACCGAGTCCTGGACCGGAAGCCCCTGTGCCTGCCGGGCGTCACGCCAACCTCGGTATGCCGCGTCCAGCCGCCAGGGCGCGAGGTCGGCGAGGCCGCGGTACAGGTTCGCCACCCAGGTCGGGGTGAGTTCGGCGTCGGAGAGCCGGTACGGCACCCCGGTCAGCAACGCGTCGAGCTCCGGATCAGTCTCCACCCCGGCGTTGGTCAGCGCCTCGGGCAGCGCGCCACGGCGGACGGCCGCGACCGCGGGGGCGGCCTGCTCGACCCGATCGACCTGCCAGCGAAGCCCTGCCGGGGTGTTCGCCTGTCGGCGGTCCCACAGCCAGCGGGCGTTGTCCCAGCGGTGCCGCTGGTTGGCCGGGATCAGGTCGTCCATGCCGATGACCAACTCTTCGCCCTCTACCCGTGCGGTGAGCCACCGGCCCCGCAGGTGCGGCCGCTGCCCGCCGTAGCCGGCCAGCGCGACCACCGCGGACCGCAGGTAGGCGCCGGTGTTCCCGCGCGGGAAGTGCCAGCACAACCCGGACAGGTCGATGGCGTCGAGGTCGGCGGCGGCCTCGTCCGACACCACGCCGATCCGGGCCGGCGGCGATGCCGCACTGGCCTGACGATGGTCGAACTGGCGACGGTCCCGGCGCTGCCGTATCTCGGCCCGCTCGACGAACGGGCTGACCGAGTGCGCCGCCTTCTTCCCCGCCCACCGCAGCACCTCCGACCCGGCCGCCTGCGGGTCGCCGAAGAGCCGGAACTCCAGCAGCTCGGGCTCGTCGGACCCGTCGTCCTCGGTCACCTGCAGCTCGTACACCAGGTCGCCGGGCGAGTCCAGGTCGTAGGCGGTGTGCGGGTCACGGCCGAACTCGTTGCCGACGAGCGAGTCGCCCGGCTGTTGGCGATAGCCGCGGACCACAGTGACCAGGACGGCCCAGGAGCCGTCCACGACAGTGCACCTCAGAGTCCGGACCGGAGCATTGCGCCATCGCGAGGGGAGGTCCTCGAAGGTGGTGGTCAGGCCGGGGCTTCCGCACCGCAGCGCGACCGGTGTGAGCAGTTCCGTCCGCCACGTCTCGTGAGGATCCTTCACGGTGAGCATGGTCGACATTGTGTCCACAGCCCCCGACAACCCCGCGTTCCCGATCCTCGTGCCGGCAGCGCCACCCGTTCCCTCACCCGTCGAGGGCGTTCACCACATCGCCCACCACGACGACGGCGGGCGGGCGTAGGTCGGCCGCACGCAGGTCGGCAGCCACCTCGCCGAGTGTCGACCGCAGCACCCGCTGGGTGCCTGTCGTGGCTTCCTGGACGACAGCGGCCGGCGTCTGCGGCGGTCGGCCGTGCGCGATCAGGGTGGCCGTGATGGCGGCGAGGTTCTTCAGCCCCATCAGGATCACCAGGGTGCCGTGCAGACCGGCGAGGGCGTCCCAGCGCACCAGCGAAGCCGGCGCGTCGGGTGCCAGGTGCCCGGAGACCACAGTGAACTCGTGCGCCACCCCCCGATGGGTGACCGGGATACCAGCCGCGGCCGGCGCGGCGATGGAGCTGGTCACCCCGGGCACCACGGTCACCGGCACGCCGGCCGCCGCGCAGGCCAACAACTCCTCGCCGCCGCGCCCGAAGACGTACGGGTCACCGCCCTTGAGCCGCACCACGAAGGCGCCGGCCAGGGCCCGGTCGACCAGGATCTGATTGATCTCCTCCTGCGCCCGGGACGGGCCGTAGGGGATCTTCGAGGCGTCCACCAGCTCGACGTCCGGGCGCAACTCGTCGAGGAGCAGCCCGGGCACCAGGCGGTCGGCGACCACCACGTCGGCCTCGGTGAGTAGCCGCCAACCCTTCACGGTGATCAGCTCCGGGTCCCCCGGCCCCGCCCCGACCAGCGCCACCCGCCCGGCCTGCGGCCCAGCGGTCGTCCCGGTCGAAGCGTCGGGTCCGCCCGGCGTCGGAGCGGCCCCGTCCGGTGCCAGGCGCACGGCGAGCAGGTCGCGGATGGCGTCGCGGACGGTCATCGCCCGGCGGGGGTCGCCGCCGCCGAGCACCGCCACGGTGACCGGGCCGTGCCGGGTCACCGCCGGGGTCCAGGCGGTGGCGGCCGTCCGGTCGTCGGCCCGAACGCAGAAGATCCGCCGCTCGGCGGCGACGGCGCTCACCGAAGCCGCCGCGATCGGGTCGTCGACCGCGACCTGGACCAGCCAGGCGCCGTCCAGGTCCTCCGGTACGAACCGGCGCGACACCCAGTGCAGCCGACCCGCGTCGACCCGGGCACGCAGCGCCGGGGTCAGCTCCGGGGCCACCAGCAGGACGTCCGCACCGGCGTCCAGCAGCGCGGGTACCCGCCGGGTGGCGACCGCGCCGCCACCCACCACGACCACCCGCCGCCCGTGCAGCCGCAAACCCAGGGGGTACGGATTGGAGGTCACGCCGCACCACCGGGGCGGACGGCTCGTTCGATGCGCGTGCTCACTTCTCGGCCACCCCGGCGGAGTCGAAGGTGGCCACCTCGTGCAGCACCCGGACCGCTCCGGTGACCACGGGCAACGCCAGCAGCGCGCCGGTGCCCTCGCCGAGGCGCAGCCCCAGGTCGATCAGCGGGTCGAGGCCGAGGTGGCGCAACGCGACAGTGGCACCGGGCTCGGCCGAGCGGTGACCGGCGACCATGGCGCAGACCGCGTCCGGGGCGAACGCGGCGGCGGCGAGCGCGGCCGAGACCGCGATCACGCCGTCCAGCAGCACCGGCGTGCGGCGCGCTGCGGCCCCGAGGATCAGCCCGGCCAGGGCGGCGTGCTCCAGGCCACCGACGGCGGCCAGCACCCCCAGCGGGTCGGTCGGGTCGGGGGTGTGCCGGGCCAGCGCGGCCCGCACCACCGCCACCTTGTGCGCGTACGTCGGGTCGTCCACCCCGGTGCCCCGACCTGTGGTGTCGAGCGGGTCGGCGCCGGTGAACGCGGCGATCAGCACGGCGGCCGGGGTGGTGTTGCCGATGCCCATGTCCCCGGTGAGCAGGATGCCGGCGCCGGCGTCGATCAGCTCGTCGGCGATCCGGATGCCGGTCTGCACCGCCGCCAGCGCCTCGTCCCGGGTCAGCGCGGCGGTCACCGTGAGGTCGCGGGTGCCCCGGCGGACGGACGCGACAACCAGCCGAGGCACGGCCGGGTCGAGCACCGCCGAGTCGAGCACCGGGTCGAGCACAGCCGGTTCGGTGGGCAGCGGGGTGGCCACGCCGACGTCGACCACTGTGACCGAGGCGCCGGCCTGCCGGGCGAACGCGTTGACCACCGCTCCACCGGCCAGGAAGTTGCCGATCATCTGCGCGGTGACCTCCTGCGGCCAGGGGCTCACCCGCTGGGCGTGCACCCCGTGGTCGCCGGCGAAGATCGCCACCGCGGCCGGCTCGGGCAGCGGTGGTGGGCAGGCTCCGGCGAGGCCGGCGAGGCGTACCGAAAGCTCCTCCAGCGCGCCCAGCGAGCCCGCCGGCTTGGTCAGCCGGCCGTGCAGCTCCCGGGCGGCGGCCATGGCCGCTTCGTCCGCCGGGCGGATCGCCGCGATAGTGGTCTCCAGCATCATGCCTCCATGGTCTCGCGCAGCACGTCGATGAACGCGTCGGTGGTGTTTCGGTCGCGTACGGCCACCCGCAGCCAGTCCGGGCCGAGGCCGGGGAACGTGTCGCCTCGGCGCACCGCCCAGCCGCGCTCGCGCAGGGCGGCCCGGATCGCTGTCGCGCCCGGCAGGTGCAGCAGGACGAACGCGCTGGCGGGACGGCCGACGACGCGTACACCGGGCAGGTCGGTGAGGCGCGCGACCAGGTGGTCGCGGTCGGCGGCGAGGTCGGCGGCGATCGCGCGTTCGGTCTGGACCGCGACGGTGCTGGCGCAGGCCGACGCGGCCGCCAGCGCGGGCGTGGAGACGGCCCAGAGCGGTTGGACGGCGGCCAGTCGGGACAGCAGCTCCGCGGCGCCGAGCAGGTAGCCGATCCGCAGGCCGGCCAGGCCCCACGTCTTGGTGAGGCTGCGCACCACGAGCAGCCCGGGCAGGTCGCGGCGTTCGGCCAGCGACTCCGGTTCGCCGGGGTGCCCGGGGGCGATGGTGGTGTCGGCGAACGCCTCGTCGACCACCAGTACCCGGCCGGGGCGGGCCAGCGCGGCCACCGTCCGGGCGGGGTGCAGCACCGAGGTCGGGTTCGTCGGGTTGCCGATCATCACGAGGTCGGCGTCGGCGGGCACCCGGGACGGGTCGAGCCGGAAGTCGTCGGCGGCGTCGAGCAGCACCCGCTCGACCGGGTGCCCGGCGGCCCGCAGCGCCGCCTCCGGCTCGGTGAACTGGGGGTGCACCACCACGGGGCGGCGAACGCCGCGCAGCGCCTGGGCGATCAGCACGAAGCCCTCGGCGGCGCCCGCGGTGAGCAGCACCTCGTTCGGGTGACGGCGGTGCCGGACGGCGACCGCCGCCCGGGCCGGCGTCGGGTCCGGATAGCGGGCCAGGTCGGTCAGGGTCGCCACGATCGGGTCGGCCAGCCAGGCGGGCGGCCGCGCCCGACGGACATTGACGGCTAGGTCGATCAGGCCGGCGGTCGCCTCGGCGTCGCCGTGGTGGGCAAGGTCCGGCTCGACCCCGGTGGGTGGGGCGACAGCGCTCGGCTGATCAGACATGTCCGCGATCCTGCCGGGAAGGTGGCCGGTGGGACAGTCGATCTCGGCGTAAGCCGCGTCACCACTCGCCGGTTTAAGAGTTCTTCTCATGTACGAATCGGAAATGTCATAACTTGACCTGGTGAGCAACCGACCCCTTGCTGCCGCTGGTCGACTCGTCCCTCTCCTCCGCGCCGGACTGATCGCCGGAATCGTGATCGCCGCCGCCGCCTACCCGCTGGTCGCCCTCACCGGGCTCGGCGCGAAGGCCACCGCGCACGCCGTGGACCAGAAGACCCGGGTGCTGAAGACCGCCCTGCCCGCTGAGACCTCGTACGTCTACGGCCCGGACGGCAAGACCGTGCTGACCATGTTCTACGAGGAGTACCGGCAGTACACCAAGCTGTCGGACATGTCGCCGAACATCCAGCAGGCGATCGTCGCCGCCGAGGACTCCCGCTTCTACCAGCACCACGGCGTCGACCCGAAGGGCGTGGCCCGGGCCTTCGTCTCCAACGCCCGCTCCGGCGGCTCCCAGGGCGCCTCGACGCTGACCATGCAGTACGTCCGGATGGCCCTGCGGGACAGCGCGACCACGCCCAAGGAGGTCCAGGAAGCCACCCAGCAGACCAGCCTGCGCAAGGTCAAGGAGATGCGGATGGCGCTGGACCTGGAGAAGGAGATAAGCAAGGAACAGATCATGGAGCGCTACCTGAACTCGGCGTACTTCGGGCACCGGGCGTACGGCATCTACGCGGCCAGCGAGATCTTCTTCTCCAAGACCCCGAAGGACCTCACCCCTGTCGAGGCCGCCACCCTCGCCGGACTGGTCAAGTCCCCCTCCGAGTACGACCCGGCCGACTCCGACCAGAAGGAGGCCACCGGGCGGCGCAACTACGTGCTGGACCGGATGAGCCAACTCGGCTACCTCTCCCCCGACTCGGCCGCCGCCGCCAAGTCCGAGCCGATCCGGCTCAAGCTGACCACCCCACCGCACGACTGCGCCGCCGTGGCGGAGAAGTACAACAGCTGGGGCTTCGCCTGCGACTACCTGAAGAACTGGTGGAGCGCGCAGCCCGCGTTCGGGGCGAACCGGCTGGAACGGATGGACAACCTGCGCCGGGGCGGCTACCGCATCGTGCTCAGCCTCGACCCGAAGATCCAGGAGGCCGCGGAGAAGAACGTCGGCGCCAAGGACGCCACCGGCAGCCCGTTCGCCAACGGGATCGTGGTCTCCGAGCCGGGCACCGGGCGGGTGAAGGCCATGGCGGTGAACCGGACGTACTCGCTGGACCTGGCCGACAACCCGCAGAGCTCCAACCCCGAGGCCGGGCCGAAGGTGAAGGCCAACTACCCGAACACCGTGGCACCGCTGCTCGGCGGCGGTGACCTGGCCGGCTACCAGGCCGGCTCGACGTTCAAGATGTTCCCGATGCTGGCCGCGCTCGACGCCGGGATGCCCCTCTCCACCTCGTTCAACGCCCCACACCGCTACCGCTCCGAGGTCTACGACGGCTGGGCGCCCTCCAACGCCAGCGGCGCCATGTCCGGTCAGCAGACCATGTGGTCCGGCTTCGGCAAGTCGGTGAACACGTACTTCGTGTGGCTGGAGGAGAAGGTCGGCGCGGACCGGGCGGTCCGGTTGGCCGAGCAGCTCGGGCTGCGGTGGCGCACCGACGTCGACCGGGACCACGCGTCCCCGGACAAGGCGAAGAAGTGGGGTGCGTTCACCCTGGGCGTCTCCGACGCCACCCCGCTGGAGATGGCGAACGCGTACGCCGCCATCGCGGCCGACGGCCGCTACTGCGAGGCCATTCCGGTGCAAGCGATCATGAACCGGGACGGCACGCCCGCCACGTACGCCACCCCGGGCGGTCTGCACCGCGAGGTGGCCAAGCCGCGCTGCCGGCAGGTGGTGAGCGCGGACGCCGCGCGGGCGGCCACCGACGCGGCCCGCTGCCCGACCGGAGACACCCCGGCGCGCGGCAGCTGCGGCGGCTGGTCCACCGCCGACAGCGTGCGGGGCACCGTCGGACGCCCGGTGGCCGGCAAGACCGGTACGACCGACAGCACCCGATCGGCCTGGTTCGTGGGCTACACCCCGGAGTTGGCCGCGGCGAGCTTCATCTCCGACCCGGACAACCCGTTCAACGCGGTCGGTGACGGGCAGTCCCAGATCCCGATCAAGGCGGTCTCGGAGACCCTGCGCGACGGCCTGAAGGGCACCCCGACCCGCCAGTTCACCCCACCATCGGACGCCATCGTCGGCTGACGGATCGCAGGTCGGTGCGCGGGGCTCAGCGCAGGTCGGCGGCGACGAACGACCACAGCTCCAGATCCACCCGGCCGCCGCTGACGAACCCGGCGTTGCGCAGCAGACCCTCGTAGCTGAACCCGGCCTTCTCGGCGACCCGGCGCGAGGCCAGGTTGCCGGGAGCCACCCGCAGCTCGACCCGTTGGAAGCCGTGCTCCAGGATCAGCGCGATGGCCACCGCGTCGACCGCCTCGGCGGCGAAGCCGAAGCCCCGCGCGTGCGCCGCCATCGCGTAGGAGATCTCGGTGAGGCGGGCGCCCCAGTCGGTGCGCCGGGTCCACAGCGAGCCCACCACCTGGTCGTCCTCCCGACGGAGCACCGCGTAGTGGTCGCCCTCCCCGCTGTCGCGCCGCTGCCGGGCCAGATCGGTGCACCAGGCCAGCCCGTCGATCGGGCCGGAGTCGTCGGGCAGCGGCAGCCAACGCCGGGTCAACTTGTCGGCGAAGATCTCCCCGGCCGCCGCCGCGTCGGCCGCCGTGAGCTGACGCACCTCGGTACGCGGGGTGGAGACGGTCAACGCCGGGAATCGGCGCACCGCCACCTGACCGATCACACCGACACCTCGCCCGACTGCGCGGGTTCCACCTCGCTCGTCGGGTCGGCCGCCGCCGCGGCGACCAACCGGGCCGCCGTCGCCGGATGGCTCGCCCAGTGCAGGGTGAGCTGCGAGGCGTGCACGTTGCGCCAGACGAAGCCCTCCGGCGCGCCGCCGTCCCAGCTCCAGGCCGGGCGCTGACCGGCGCGGGGGGTGAGCACCGCACGGTGCGCCTTGTGCCCGACCAGCACAGTGCCGGTGGCGGCCACCACGCTGTCGGTCTGGGCGGTCGCCTCCCGGTAGCCGGCCACCACCCCGTCGCGGCTGACACCAACCGCGTCCAGGACACCGCACATCGGCAGCCCGTCCAACTCCCGGGCCAGCCAGAGCAGCCCGGCGCCCTCGGCGATCACCGGACGCCCGGTCCGCGCCAACTCGGCCACCGCGATGCAGAGCCGCCGGTTGGCCGACAACTGCTCGGCGTACGCCTCGGGCAGCGCGCCGCCGACGACCAGCGCGCGGGTGCCGACCGGCAGCGCCTCGTCGCGCAGCGGGTCGACGACGACGACCTCGGCGCCGGCGGCCCGAAGCAGCTCGGTGGTCTCCGGGTGGCTGAAGCTGCCGCCCGGCCCACCGGCAACCGCCACCAGTGGGCGGTTCGCCGGGGGTGTGAACGTGCCCAGGGCCTCCTCGGGAGACCAGGCCGGCGCCGGCAGCGGCGGGGCGGAGCGGGCCAGCCCGAGCAGCCGTTCCAGGTCGACAGTTGCGGCGACGGCCTCACCCAGGCGGCGGACCGCACGGACGGCGTCGGCCGAGTCGTCGACCACCGGCGCCACCCCGTGCCGCCGCGACGGCAGCACCGCCGGCAGGTCCTGGCGACGCAACGCGCCGTAGACCGGCACCCCCACGTCGTCCAACGCCTCGCGCAGCATCCCCTCGTGCCGTGACGACGCCACCCGGTTGAGGATCACCCCGCCGAGCCACAACTGCTCGTCGTACGAGCGGAAACCGTGCACCAGGGCCGCCACCGACTGACCCATCGCGGCCACGTCGACAACGAGCACCACCGGGCTGCGCAGCGCGGCGGCCGCAGCGGCCGTGGACTCCTGCTCGGGACGGCCACCCACCGAGTCGTACAGCCCCATGCTGCCCTGCACCACGGCCAGCCCGGCATCGGCGGCACCGTGCGCCACCAGCGGGGCGAGCCGGTCGAGGCCGACCAGTCGGGGGTCGATCACCCGACCCGGCCGACCGGAGGCGAGGCCGAGGTACGCGGCGTCGACGTGGTCCGGCCCGAGCTTGAACCCGGCGACGTCGACCCCTCGCTCGGCCAGGGCGGCGAGCAGCCCGATCGCCAGCGCGTTCTTACCGTGCCCGGAGGACGGCGCGCTGAGCACCAGGCGCGGCACGACGGTCATCATCGACTCCTCGCGAGCGGCGGCGGGTACGCGACGGGACGACCGAGGCCGATCCGTCGGCGTGACGATACCCGCCCGGCTGAAGGCGCGAGCACCGCCAACCGGGACAGCCGGCCCGGCCCTGGCAGGGCCCCCGGGCGTCGGTCCCGGCCCGGTCCGGCCCGGTCCAGGTCAGTGGCGCCGGTCATACGAGTAGCCTCGGTGCCGTGTACCGGTTCCTGCTGAGCCCACGCTGGCTGGGCGCTCTCGCGCTGACCCTGGTCGCGGCCGCCGTCATGGTGTTCCTCGGCAACTGGCAGCTGGACCGCTACCGGGGGCGCACCGAGGTCAACGAGCGGATCGACGCGGGCCAGCGGATGGCCCCCGTGCCGCTCGCCAACGCGCTGCGCGCTCCCACCGGCGGCGCGGGAACGGCCGGTCCGGCCCCCGCCGAGGACAAGGTCTGGACCCGGGTCACCGTCACCGGCCGGTACGACCCGACGAACACCGTGCTGGTCCGTGGCCGGACGGTGGACAGCCGGGTCGGTTTCGAGGTGCTCACCCCGCTGGTGCTCGCCGACGGCACGGCGCTGCTGGTGGACCGGGGCTGGATCCCGCCGGCGCCCGGTGGGGCGACCGCCCAGCCGTCGGTGCCGGCCGCGCCGACCGGCGACGTGACGGTGGTCGGCCGGGTGCACGAGACCGAGAGCGGCGCCGGCGCGGTGGCCCGACGCGACGGGCTGCTGGAGATCCGGCGGATCGGTGTGCCGCGGCTGGCCGGCGAGCTTCCCTACCCGGTCTACGGTGCGTACCTGCTGCTCGACGAGCAGACCCCGGCAGCCGATCCGGTGTTCAAGGCGGTGCCGGTCGGGCACGCCAACAACTGGCAGAACTTCGGCTACGTCGTGCAGTGGTGGCTCTTCGCGGTGATGTCCATCTTCGGCTACGGCTGGGTGGCCCGTCGGGAGGCCCGCCGGGCCGCCGGCATCGGCACCACCCCGGCTCCGCTGGACCGGGCCGCCGAGCCGACGCCGACCGCGTCCGCCTGACCTCGCCCCGTCAGCCGCTCACGCGGCCGGCGTGGATGGCGCGGACCGCGTCGATGGTGTCCGCCTCGGCGGCGGACTTGTCGTCGCGATAGCGCACCACCCGGGCGAACCGCAGCGCCATTCCACCGGGATAGCGCGAACTCGTCTGCACCCCGTCGAAGGCGATCTCCACCACCTGCTCGGGCCGGACCCGGACCACCCAGTCGCCGCGGTCCACGGCGAGGTCGAGGAACCGCTCGGTCTGCCACCGCAGCAGCTCGTCGGTGAGCCCCTTGAACGTCTTGCCGAGCATCACGAAGTCACCGGTGCGCGCGTCACGCGCACCCAGATGCAGGTTGGACAGCCAGCCCTTGCGGCGGCCGCTGCCCCACTCGACGGCGAGCACCACCAGGTCGAGGGTGTGCCGCGGTTTCACCTTGACCCAGGCGGCACCGCGCCGGCCGGCGTCGTAGGGGGCGTCCGGCGCCTTGATCACCACGCCCTCCTGCCCGGCGTCGAGCGCGGCGGCGAACGCGGCGGCGGCCTGCTCCGGGCCGTCGACCTCCATCCGGCCGACCAGCAGCGACGAATCCACCGAACCGGCGAGGGCGGCCCACCGCTCCCGGCCGGGAAGGTCGATCAGATCCTCGCCGTCGAGGTGCAGCAGGTCGAAGAAGTACGGGGTGAGCACCGTCGCGCCCGTGCTGGCGGCCGCCGCGAGCACCGCCGGGGCGACCGGTGTGCGCCCGGTGGTGCTGGGGGTGGTGCGTCGGGCCGCCCGGCTCGACGTCTGCTGGAACGGCAGTGGGCGGCCGGTTTCGTCCAGGCCGATCGCCTCGCCGTCGAGGACCAACTCCCGGCCCGGCAGGGCACGGACCGCGGCGACCACCTCGGGCACCCGGGTGGTGATCTCGTCGAGGCTGCGGGTGAACACGGCGATGTCGGTGCCGGAGCGGTGCACCTGGATGCGGATGCCGTCGAGCTTCACGTCGACCACCGCGGGCGTGCCGGTCGCGGCGAGCGCCTCGTCGACAGAGGGGGCGCTCTGCGCGAGCATCGGCGCCAGCGGGCGGCCGACCTGCAGACCGAAGCCGGCCAACTCGGCGGCCCCACCGGCCAGCGCGGCCACCGCCACCGCCCGGAGATCACCGGCGAGCAGCAGCGCCCGGCGGACCGCCGCCACCGGCACCTCGGCGGCCCGGGCCACCGCGTCCGCCAGGAGCCCGGCCTGGGCACCCTGCCGCAGCTCGCCGCTGAACAGGCCGGTGAGCAGCCGCTGCTCGTCGGCCGTCGCCGCCGCGTAGAGAGCACCGAGCAACGCCCGACGCCGAGCCTGTGAGCCCGAGCCGTGCACCGCGGCGATCTGCGCGATGGCCGCATCCACGGCGGCCACCGTCAACGTCGGCTCGGCGGCAGGCGGCGGCAGGTCACGCAGGCTCGCGTAGCCGACCCCGGTCTGCCGTTGGCGCAGCTCGCCGGCGAGGTAGCCGGCGCCGGGCTCGACCTCGCCGGGGTCGAGCCGGCGCAGCGCGTCAGCGAGCAGCTCCACCTTGGCCCGTCGGCCGCTGGTGGCGCCGACGGCGGCGGAGGTGGCTGCCAGATCGAGGAACCGCACGCAGCTCATCCTGCCAGTCACCTCCGACACCGCCCGGGCATTGCCGTGCCCGGGCGGTGTCGGCAGGGTGCCGCCCACTCACGCGGACGACGGATTAGGCCTGCTTCATGAGGACAGGCCCTAGGCGGAGACGGGCTCCTCGATGCGCAACCCTCGGGCGCGGACCTCGCCGGCGACCCGGGAGAGCACCGAGTCGAGGGCGACCAGTGCGGCGGAGAGCTCACCGAGCTGTTCGTTGAGCGTGTCCTCGGACCACGCGGAGACATCGACATCTCCCAGCGCGCTGACAGCGGCCCCCAACCGGGCCATCACCTCGTTCGTACTCATGTACGAAAGGCTATAACAGCTGACCATCCGACACGCCGTAAACTCCCAGATCAGGCCCAAAGTTGCCGTTCCGACACCTAACCGCTCACCGCTGCCACGTTGCGCAGAAGCAGCGCCTCGGCGAGGCAGACCCGGGCGAACTCCCCCAGGTGCAGACTCTCGTTCGGGCCGTGCGCGCGGGCGTGCGGGTCCTCCACACCGGTCACCAGGATCGCCGCCTTCGGGAACATCTCCTGGAAGGTGGCGATGAACGGAATCGAGCCGCCGACGCCGATGTCCACCGGGTCGGTGCCGTCCCAGGCGGTCCGGAAGGCCGAACGCGCGGCGTCGAACATCGGCCCGGACGCGTCGATCACGCACGGGTCACCGTCGTGTTCGAAGGTGACAGTCACCTGCGCACCCCACGGCGCGCGCTGCTCCAGGTGCGCGCGCACCGCCGCGTACGCCCGCTTGGGGTCGTCGCCCGGAGCGAGGCGGATGCTGAGCTTCGCCTTCGCGGCCGGGACCAGGGCGTTCGGCGCCTCGCCGGTGGACGGCGCGTCGACACCGAGAATGGCCAGCGCCGGCTTGGTCCAGAGCCGGTCGGTGATCCGGCCGGTGCCGATGAACTGCACGCCCTCGGCGAGCCCCGCCTCGGCCCGGACCCGGTCCTCCGGGTAGTCGACGACGGCGCCCTCCCGGCCGACCAGGCCGTCCACGGCCACGTCACCGGCGTCGTCGTGCAGCGTCGCCAACAGCCGGACCAGCGCGGTGAGCGCGTCCGGCACGGCACCGCCGAACATGCCGCTGTGCACCGCGTGGTCCAGCGTGCGCACCTCGACGAAGCAGTTGACGATGCCCCGCAGCGAGGTGGTCAACGCCGGTACGCCGATGTCCCAGTTACCTGAGTCGGCGATCACGATGACGTCCGAGGTGATCTCGTCGCGGTGTTCGGCCAGGAGTTGCTCCAGCGAGTCGGAGCCGTACTCCTCCTCGCCCTCGATGAAGAGGACCACGCCGACCGGCAGCGCGTCACCGTACGCGCGCAGCGCCGCGACGTGCGCCATGACGCCGGCCTTGTCGTCGGCCGCGCCCCGGGCGTAGAGCCGGCCGTCCCGTTCCACCGGCTCGAACGGGTCGGACTCCCACAGCGACCGGTCGCCGACCGGCTGGACGTCGTGGTGGGCGTAGAGCAGCACGGTGGGCGCGCCGGGCGGGGCGGCCCGACGGCCGATCACCGCCGGCTGACCGCCGGATCGCACGATGTCGACGTCCAGGCCGCAGCCGCGCAGCAGCTCGGCGACCGCCTCGGCGGAGCGTTCCACGTGCGAGTGGTCGAAGCCCTCGAACGCGATGCCGGGGATGCGGACGAGGCGCTCCAGGTCGGCCCGGACGCCGGGCATCTCCCGCTCGACGGCGGCCCGCACCTCGGACTCGGACATGATCGGAGAGGTCATGACCGGCATCGTATGCCGGCCTTACCCAGGCGTGCCGGCGGAGCCCGTACCGTCACCGCTGTCCGCGGGGCCGGCACCGGCCCGCGCGCCCGGGGCGGCCCGCCCGGCACGGTGTGCGCGGCCCGCCGCCTCGGTGGCGGCGTCCATCCAGGAACGGGCCCGACCGGCGGTGCCGCCCACCCACTCGCCGACGTCGCTCGCGCCGTCGCCCAGCCGGCGCAGCAACCCGACCAGCGGGTCGGTGGACCGGCTGAACTCCTCCCGGTACGACTCGGCAGCCGCCTTGATCTCCTCCGAGACGCTGGTCGAGCTGTCGTCCTCGCGGCGCGGATAGTCCCCCGCCAGCACCCGCCCGTACGACCCGGAGTCGATCCACTGGCGCAGCTGCGCCGCCCGCGCCACCGGCGTCGGGTGGGTGCTCCACGCGGTCATCCGGATCTTGTGCAGGCTGTCGCGCAGGTCGCCGCCACCGGCGTACTCGGCGGCCTGCTCCAGGAAGGCGGTGGTGTCGACCTGGGACAGGTCACCGCCGCCGGCGAGCTTCATCAGCAGCCGCAGCGCGGCGGCCGGGTCCTGCCCGGCGAGCAGGCCGGCCCGGTCGGCGGAAAGCTCCGCCTTGCGCCACCATTCCAGCATCGCCGCGATGATGGCGCGCAGCGCGATCGCGCCGACCGGCAACCAGCTCAGGTTGGCCGCCCACCGGGTGAGGATCATGAGCATGGTCTTGTAGACGGCGTGCCCGCTGCCCACGTGCCCCAACTCGTGGCCGAGCAGGCAGCGCAGCTCGTCCTCGTCGAGTTGCTGCACGCACGCGGAGTTCAGCACGATGAACGGCCGCTCCAGCCCGACCGCCTCGGCGCCCAACCAGGGCGACTGGGTCACGTACAGCTCGGGCAGCTCGGCCACGTCCAGCGTCGCCGCGGCCTCGGTGTAGCGCTGCCACACCGCCGGGTACTGCCGGTGGTCGACCCGGATGCCGGAGGCCAGCACGGACAGCCGGAAACCCCGCTCGTTCCACATCCCGAAGAACGCCCGCACCACGTCGTCGAAGCCGCGCAGCTCCCGCAGCGCGACCAGGGCACCCCGGTCGGCCGGATGCTCCCAGGCCCGCGAGCTGATGCCGGTGAGGGTGATCCGACGCCGCGCTGGCGCGTCCGCTGCCGTCATGGTGGCTCCCCGTTCGCCGTAGCTCTTCGCATCGTGCCGCAGTCGGTGGCCGACGTCCATGCCCCGCTCAGCGGAGCCGCACGTAGTACCGGTCCGCGTCGTGCGGCAGTGTCGGCGCGCCATCCACCAACAGGTCGGCGTGGGTCGCGGTCTCGTCGACAGCGAAGTGCGACCGCTCCCCCTCGTGCCAGCGGCGCAGCTCGGGCAGGATCTCCGGCCCGTCCCGGGCGACCGCGCGAGCAAGCCGCAGCGACGCGGGCGCGGTGACGAACACGGCCACCGTCAGCTCCGGCCGGACGACCGCCCGGGCCGCGCTGACCCCCTCCACCAGCAGCACCGGAGCCACCGGAACCGGAACCGGCCGGGACAGGAAGCACTGCCGGACCCAGCTGTACCGCCGGTAGCCGCCCGGCTCTCCGTTACGCAGCGGGGCGAGCACCCAGTCGTCGAGCCGGGGCCAGAAGGTGACCTGGTCGTCCCACCCGTCGAGCAGGTCGTCGGTGTGCACCACCGGCGGTCGGCCGCCAAGCGGCCCCGCCAGGGCATCCGCGAGCTGCGCGGCGAACCGGCTCTTACCCGCGCCGCTCGGCCCGTCGACCGCGACCAGCCGGGTCCGCCCCAACCGCGCCGGGCCCGCGAGCACCCGACGAGCCAATTCGGCGTACGCCTCGACAACCGCCACGGTCGGCCCGCCAGTTCCCGGGTTCAGCGCAGCCTCCCGTGGTGCATGACCGAAGTATGCCGCCACCGCTGCTGGCGGGGTGATCGGCTCCGGTTCATCGACGGCCCTGTCGGCGGAACCACAGTTGTCAGTGACGGCGTCGATCATGCCGATCGGGGGGCCAAATTGGGCCGCGTTGACACGTCCGGCTGATCGCGCTCGCCGACCACCGTCACGTCCGGGGGAATTGGGGCGGCGACGGGTGACGGGCGGCCCGTTCGCCGCCCGGGGTGCCACCGAATCGGCATGATCGGGTGGTGCTCCGAGACGTAATGAGCCCCGGTATAGACGCCCTACTCGAACAGGCCCGCGCTGGGCTGCACCGACTGACTCCGCAGCAGACCGTCGAGGCGGTCCGCGGCGGTGCGCTGCTGGTCGACACCCGTACCGAACTACAGCGCCGCGAACAGGGCGACCTGCCGGGCGCGGTCGTCATCGACCGGACCGTACTGGAGTGGCGCCTCGATCCGGCCAGCGCCTGGCGGATCCCGGAGGCCACCGGGTACGACCGGGAGATCGTGCTGGTGTGCCGGCAGGGCTACAGCTCCAGCCTGGCCGCCGCCAGCCTCCAGACCCTCGGGCTGCGCCGGGCCACCGACATGATCGGCGGCGTGGACGCCTGGCTCGCCGCCGGCCTCCCCACCACCGACCGGCCCGCCGACATCCGCCCCTGAAATCCCGGCCTCGCCCTCAAGCCCATCCCGGGCGGGAGGACGTCGCAAGATCGCGCTCGATCCAGGAAGCGGGCCCCTCCTCGCGCGGACGAGGCCTCTACAACAACGATCGAGCACGATCATGCGCGGTCCCCGCTGTCACCGTCCTCAGTGGATGGTGTGCCGGTCAGGACGGAGCGCCGGGTGGGATGAAGGGGAGGTCGGCGGGTGGGCCGGCTTCGATGAGACGCCAGAGAGCATCGGTGTCCAGGTGTTCCTCGACCAGGTCGCCGAGCAGGTCGAGTGAGCGTTCCCGGGCGGCGGCGAAGCTGGTGGCCGGTGCGACCCGGAAGCCGCTGCGACCGGCCAGGCGAGCCGCCTCGGTGACGAACCACCGGCGGAACTCGTCGGACTCGAACGCCCCGTGCCAGTGCGTGCCGTGCACCGCGCCGAGCACGGCACCCTCTCCGACACCGCCGTCGCTGGTCAGCAGCGGGGTCAGGCTGGGGTCGGCGTGTGAGACGTACCCGTGGTGGATCTCGTAGCCCCGCACGGGGAGGCCGCCGTGGCCGGTGCCCACCGACTGCCGGACGGTCTTGCGCGGGTCGAAGGTGATGTCGATGGGCAGCAGACCGAGCCCCGGCACGCTGCCCTGCCGGCTCTCCACCGGGTCGTGGATGGCGCGGCCGAGCATCTGGAAACCGCCGCAGAGGCCGAGCAGGGGCTTGCCGGCCGCCACATGGGTGGCTACCGCGTCGGCGAGGCCGGTCTCGCGCAGCCACCCGAGGTCGGCGACGGTGGACTTGGAGCCGGGCAGGACGACCAGGTCGGCGGCGGCCAGTTCGGCCGGTTCGATGGTGAGGCGTACGCGGACGCCCGGCTCGGTGGCGAGCGCCTCCACGTCGGTGGCGTTGCTGATCCGGGGTAGGCGGACGACGGCCACGTCCAGCCATTCGCTGCCGTGCGGGGCGGCGGGTCGCCCGAGCACCCGGCCGTAGGCGAGAGAGTCCTCCGCGTCGAGCCACAGGTCCAGTGCCCAGGGCAGCACCCCGTACGTGGGGCGGCCGGTGACCTGACGCAGCATGCCCAGGCCCGGCTGGAGCAGCCCGAGGTCGCCCCGGAACTTGTTGATCACGAAGCCGGCGATCAGCGCCTGGTCGGCCGGGTCGAGCAGGGCCACGGTGCCGAACATCGAGGCGAAGACACCGCCCCGGTCGATGTCGCCGACGACGATGGTGGGCAGGTTGGCGTGCCGGGCCAGCCCCATGTTGACGTAGTCACCGGCCCGCAGGTTGATCTCCGCGGGGCTGCCGGCACCCTCGCAGATCACCACGTCGTACGTCTCGCGCAGCTCGGCCAGTGCGGCGTACGCGGTCTCGGCGAGCCGGGGACGCAGCTGCCGGAAGGTGCCTGCGGTGATCGTGTCGACCGCCTCGCCCAACAGCACCACCTGACTGGCCAGGTCGCTGCCCGGCTTGAGCAGCACCGGGTTGAACCGCAGGTCGGGTGCGAGCCCGCACGCCGCGGCCTGCATGGCCTGGGCGCGCCCGATCTCGCCGCCGCGCCCGTCCGGCCCGACGACCACCGCAGAGTTGTTCGACATGTTCTGCGCCTTGTACGGCGCCACCTTCACGCCCTGCCGGTGCAGCCAGCGGCAGATGCCGGCGGTGAGCACGCTCTTGCCGGCGTCGGACGTCGTGCCGGCCACCAGCAGCCCGCCGCTCACCGCCCACTCCCCCGCCGACCCACGGCGCCGATCAGTGCGCGCCTGCTCACCGCACCAACCAGCCGGCCGAGCGTCACCGGATACGCGGCGGCGAGCCCGACGGCGGCCAGCCCCACCGCGCCGGAGATCCGGGCGGCCCGCTTCAGGTGCCGCGCCTCCGGGCGGGGACCGTCGCCGAGGAACGGCCGCACCTCGGAGCGCCCGAAGTAGACGTTGCGGCCACCGAGGCGGACCCCGAGCGCACCGGCCATCGCCGCCTCGCACTGACCGGCGTTGGGGCTCGGGTGGTCGTTGCGGTCCCGCCGCCACACCTGCCAGGCGCGCTGCCGGTCCCCGTGCGCGACCGGCGCGACGGCGATGGTGAGCAGCCCGGTCAGCCGGGACGGCACGAGGTTGAGCGCGTCGTCCAGCCGAGCGGCCGGTGTGCCGAAGCGCGCGTAGCGCGTCGACCGGTGCCCCACCATCGCATCGAGGGTGTTCGCCGCCCGGTAGCCCAGCAGCCCGGGCAGACCGGCAACCGCTCCCCAGAGCAGCGGAGCGACCACCGCGTCGGAGGTGTTCTCCGCGACCGACTCGACGGTCGCACGGGCCAGCTCCGATTCGCCCAGCGTCGACGGGTCCCGCCCGCAGAGGTGACCGAGGCGTCGCCGGGCGGCGGGCAGGTCACCGTCACGCAGCGTCCGACCCATGACGGTCGCCTCGTGCCGTAGCGTGCGGCCGCCCAGCACGGTCCACGTGCCGGCCGCCACCAGCACCGCCCGGGTCACCGGACGGTGCCGGGTAGCCGCCGCAGCGACCGCCCCGAGCAACACCGGCCCGCCGACGGCCAGCGCGGTGAATGCCGCACCCGCCGTTCGGTCCGGGTGGTAGAGGCGGCGCTCCAGCGCACCCGCGACCTGCCCGAAGCCGGCCACAGGGTGCCATCGGCGGGGGTCGCCGAGCACCCTGTCCAGCGCGTACCCGGCCAGCAGCCCCACCGCGTTCGCCATCGGCGCTGTCCGTCGCACCCGCACCACCTCCGGCCGGCCAGCCTAGACGAGCACCCCGTGAACCAGCCCAACCCACGGTCCCGCACCGGCAACGAGAACCCGTGGAGCGAACCGGCCGGCCGGCCGCCGACGCCCGTCACGCGGGGTGACGACGCTGGTCGCGCCGCCACCCCGCCCCCGTCGTGCCGCGCCGCGAAGCGCGTGCCGCGCCGCACCGCGCCATGCCGCGTGGTGCCGTTTCGTCGCAGCACCAGCGACCGATGCGGGAACCTCAGCCAGCTCGACCGCCGCCCAACCCGCGACGGTCGAGCCGATCGGTCAGGCTGGCTGCGGGAGCCGGCCCCGACCACGCCGCCCTCGACCGGGCTGCGCCGGCTCCGGCTGCCCCTCGTCGGGCACCGGACCCAACTCGATGTCCAGGTCACCGTCGGCGCTGTCGCCGTCCGCCTCGGGCGAAGGGGCCAACTCGTCGTCGAGGCCCGCCGGGACGTTGGTCTGCCCGACCTGCCCGACCTGCCCGCCGCTCGGGAGCGCTCCGCCGTCACCGAAGACCGCACCGCTCAAGGAGACTCCATCGCCCGAGGAGACCCCACCGCCCGAGGAGATCCCGCCGTTCGCGGAGACCCCGCCTCTCGGGGAACTGTCGTCGTCCTCCGGAATGTTGCCAAACGGACTGGTCCGCAGCTCGGCGTAGTCGGGCAGCTCGAAGTCGTCGTCCAGCGGACGGTCGTCGGGCAGCACGGGCGCCTGCCCGGCCGGCACCGGCTCGGTGGGCTCGCCGTGCACCCGGCTCTCGGCCTCCGCGTCCTCCACGGTGCTGGTCGTCATGCTCGGCCGGTTGCGCAGGAACCGCGCCCGGCCCCGGGAGAGGTCGTGGCCGACGGCGACCGCCTCCAGCTCGTAGAGCGTGCGGTGGTTGCCAGCGTCGTCGGTCCAGTCGCGGGTGTAGAGCCGCCCACAGACCACCACCGGATCGCCGACCATGACGGAGGCCGCCACCCCCTCGGCGAGCTTGCGCCAGCAGTTGACGCGGACGCGGAGCGAATTGCCGTCCACCCACCGGCCGCTGTCCCGATCGAGTCGGCGGGCGGTCGAGGCGACCTTGAAGTTGGCCACCAGGGTGTTGCTCTGGGTCGTACGCCGCCACTCGGGCGTGGTCAGCACATTGCCGACGATTGTCACGTAAGTGTCGAACATCGTCCCTCCAGGGGGATCGGGGCCTGCCAGCGCGAGTCGACTCGACACCGAGCATCGACACTGAGAGCACCCATCGCGAGCGCCGATCCCCGACCTGTGGATGACGAACCCACCTGTGGACAACGCCCTGATCACGCCCGGATGTGGTACGCCCGACCCGCCCGACCCGCCGTCCACGGTTTCCCAGGCCTCCCGAACTGGGTAAGGACTTGATCAACGCACCACCGACAGCTCCACGTCGACGAGAGGTCAGCGCCATGACGATCACTACCATCGACTCCGCGAACGCTTCCGAGGCGCAGCGATGAGCGCCGTGGCGAACCCGGCCACCGTGGCTGAGTGCCTGCGGGTGGGCGCCGGGTTCTCCCAGGGCGACCGCAACTGGATCGCCGAGCAGTTCGCCACCCTCGACGCCCGGCTCGCGAGCTTCCACGCTGACGCCACCGAGCTGGAGGTGTCGGTGAAGGACCGGGAGGCGCGTGGCCAGAAGGTCACCCTGGAGTGCTGGATCGCCGGCCGGCAGAAAATCGTCACGACCTCCGCGGAGGAGGACCTGCACGCCGCCCTCAACGACGTCCGTGACGACCTGCGCCGCCGGCTCAACGACGCCAAGACCCGCCAGGAGCCCCGGCACAACAAGCACCTACGCGACCTCCCCCAGCCGCAGGTGGAGGCCGTCGAGTCCGACGACCCGGCCCCCCGCGCCGACGCGGAAACGGCCTGACCCACGCCGCACCCCCGCGATCTTGCACTTTCGGCCCCCGAACAGCGGCTAACGCCCCTTATGTCGGGACAGAAAGTGCAAGATCGCGGGGACGAGCGGGGCGAGGGCGGGGCGGGCGGGGCGCGGGCTACCGCTGGGTAGGTTGGCGGCGTAGCGTCGCGTTCGTGGAACCGGACGTGTTGGGGCCGCCGTACGAGCGGCAGACGATCGACCTGGGCACCGACGACGAAGGCCCCGTTGTCGCGACTCTGGTCCGGCGGCGGGCCGAGCGCCCCACCGGCCGGGCCGTGCTCTACGTACACGGCTTCGTCGACTACTTCTTCCAGACGCATCTGGCCGATTTCTTCGCCGAGCGAGGCTGGGATTTCTACGCGCTCGACCTGCGCAAGTACGGTCGCAGTCTGCTCCCGGCCCAGACTCCGAACTTCTGCCACGACATCAGCGACTACTTCCCGGAGCTGGACGCCGCCGCCGAGATCATCCGCAAGGACGACGGGCACGACACCCTGCTGGCGATGGGCCACTCCACCGGTGGCCTGATCATCTCGCTCTGGGCGGACGCCCGCCGCGACACCGGCACCATCGACGGCCTGGTGCTCAACAGCCCCTTCTTCGACCTGAACGCCCCCTGGGCGGTCCGTCGACCCCTCGCGGCCGCCGCGTCCCGGCTGGGCCGCAGGGCGCCGCACCGCATCCTCCCGTTCGGGCTCGGCACGGTGTACGGCGAGAGCATCCACTCCGACCACCGCGGCGAGTGGACCTATGACCTGGCGTGGAAGCCGCTGGCCGGGTTCCCGGTCCGGGCCGGCTGGCTGAACGCGATCCGCACCGGGCAACGCCGGCTCCGCGCCGGGCTGGACATCCAGGTGCCGGTGCTGCTGGCCTGCTCGACCCGGTCCTTCCGGGGCACCAAGTGGCACGACAACGCGACCCTGGCCGACGCCGTGCTGGACGTCGAGCACATGGTCCGCTACGCGCCCCGCCTCGGCCGCCACGTCACAGTGGCCCGCTTCGACGGCGGCCTGCACGACCTCACGCTCTCCGGCCCCGTCGTACGGAAAAAGGTCTTCGACGAGGTCGGCCGCTGGGCCGAGGCGTTCCTCGCCGCCGGCCCCACCGCCCCGGCCGACGCAGCGCTGACCGACGCCGCGCCGAGCGACGCCGCACGATCAGAGGCGGCCCCAGCTGACGCCGCGTCTACCGACGCCGGCCGCGCTGACGCGGCGCCGGCCAACGCGCAGACGGCCGACGCGGCGGGGGCGGCGTCGCCGGGCAGCTGACCAGGCCGAACGGAACGCGGTTCAGATGTCGCCGGGCGTCGCCGGGAGGACGGCACGGATCCGGTCGAAGGTCGCCACCGGGTGCTCGCCGACGCCGGGCAGGACCAGGCCCAGGCAGTACGGGGAGACCTCACCGGTGGGTTCAGCCTGAACGATGAAGACCGGCGCCCCGACGTACCCCGGTGGCAGCTCCGTGGTGATCAGCACGGCGTCCCCGTCGCGGACCACCCGCTCGATCGCGACCTCCAGCGGGCGCGACCCGTCTTCGCGTACCCCATGGGCCAGCACGAAAGCGGAACTGGCGTCGGCGGCGAGGCGGGCGATCACCTCGGGCCCGGCGGCGATCCCCGCCGGCACCGGCTGGACGCGCCACCGCCAGCCGCCGTCGCCGGCATACCGGTGCAGGCCGGCGGTCGGCAACACCGCGACCCCGTCGCCCGCGAAGCGGGCCCAACCGGGCACGATCTCGGCCTCGGAAATGACCGCCGGGGCCACCCCCGCCGGCTCGGTGACGCTCGTCCGTAGGCCCAACTCACCACCCGAACCGCCCACCAGGTCGGCCGCCGTCAGCAGCGACTCCCCCACCGGGTCGTCACCGCCCTGGAAGAAGAAGGCGGTACCGAAGTCGCCCGAGGACCGGTACGGCAGGATGGCGCGACCGACGACCTGGCACAGCTCGTAGGCGACGTCGCTCTCGGCGTCGGAATCCAGCAACACCAGCCAAAGGTACGGTCCGAGGCGAGGCCGGTCCGCGGTAACCCGGATGCCCGCTACGAGGCGGACGTGAGACTCTGCTCGGCAACGTGGACGCGGGCACCCTTTTTGCCGTCGGGCAGTGGGACGGCGGTACCCTCTGGGCGCGACATCCACGCCACAGGCGCCCGTAGCTCAGCGGATAGAGCAGGGGACTTCTAATCCCAAGGCCGCAGGTTCGAATCCTGCCGGGCGCACAGGTACTTCCTCAATCTGGCCGGCTCGCGTGGGGCTATTCGTGGTGCGAGCGCGCTACGGTGGCCCCGTGGCAGCCTCGAACGGACGCACCAAGCGCCAGCGCGGCGAGATCGAAACCCTGCCCAGCGGGTCACTACGGGTGAAGGTCTATGCCGGCGTCGACCCGATCAGCGGGAAGCGGCATTACCTCACCGAGGTCATCCCCGCCGGCCGCACCGCCGCCAAGGAAGCCGAGAAGGCACGCACGCGGCTGCTGGCTCAGGTAGACGAGCGGCGCAACCCCCGCACCCGCGCCACGCTCGACCAGCTCCTAGACCGGTGGCTTGAGGTGGCCGACATCGAGGCCACGACGCGCATGGGCTACGTCAACAAGCTCAACAAGCACGTACGGCCGGTGCTCGGCAAGCTGCCGGTCGGCCGACTCGACGCCGAGACGTTGGAGTCGTTCTACGCGAGCCTCCGCCGCTGCCGCGACTGGTGCGGCGGTAAGGCGTACGTGAAGCACCGCGTAGAAGGTGAGCACACTTGTACGGCAAAGTGCCGGCCGCACGTCTGCAAACCGCTCAGCGCTTCGTCCGTGCGCCAGGTTCACTGGATCCTGAGTGGTGCGCTCAGTCGCGCCGTCCGGTGGCGCTGGATCGCCGTCAACCCCGCCGGGCAAGCCGAACCACCGGCGCCGCCGCACCCCGACCCGCAGCCGCCGAATCCTGCCGACGCGGCCCGAATCATCAATGAGGCGTGGCGCGATCCGGACTGGGGCGCGTTGGTCTGGCTCGCCATGACGACGGGCGCCCGACGCGGTGAACTGTGTGCGCTGCGCTGGCAGCATCTCGACCTGGACGCCGGGGTGTTGACGCTGCGGCGCAGTGCCTACCTGGACGAACACGGCGAGCTGCGCGAGAAGGACACCAAAACGCACCAGCAGCGGCGGGTGGCGCTCGACCCGGAGACCATCGAGGTACTGCGTGAGCTGCACGGCCGGTACCTTGACCGGCTGGCGCAGCTCGACGCTGGCGCCGACACTGCCGATTACGTCTTCTCCCCCCAGCCGGACAACAGCCGTGGCTACCGGCCCGACACCATCACCCAGCGGTATGGCCGACTCGCTACCCGGCTCGACATCAACAGTCACATTCACGCACTGCGCCACTACTCGGCTACTGAGCTGATCAACGCCGGTGTCGACGTACGGACGGTCGCCGGCCGGCTTGGTCATGGCGGTGGTGGAACAACCACCCTCAGGGTGTACGCAGCCTGGCTGTCGGAATCGGACCAGCGTGCTGCCGGGACGCTCGCCGCTCGGATGCCGCCGCGCCCTGTCACGCCAACTCAAGGCACTGCGTCGAGCAGCCCGTACCAAGTGATAGCGGCAGAGCTACGCGAGCAGGTCGCTACTGGTCAGCTTCGACCCGGCGACCAACTCCCGGCGGTTGCCGAACTGGCTGCGGCGCATGGCGTTTCGGTCGGAACCGCTCACCGCGCCGTGGCGCTGCTGACGGCGGAGGGCCTGGTAAGCGTAGTCCGAGGTCGCCGGGCGACCGTCGCGTACCCTCGCGATGGGAACTCGCCAGATAGCCTTGCAACAACCTGATTAAGGGCCCGGCTACTGCAGTCGGCGCATGATCGTGAAGGTAGAGCCGAAACGACCGAAATAGTTTTAACCGGACTGCAATACCCTGCCTCCGACGTGCATTCACGTACTTCTCGACCGGGACCCCTTGACTCGCCGGGAGCATGAGCAAGATGACGGACAGCAAGCAGAAAAGCCCTGAAGAACTGAAACGGCAGTATGCGGAAATTGCAGCGGTGGTCAAGGAACGAAAGGCGCGAAGGCGCGCGTCTCGGCAGCAGATAAAGCTGCATGTCGGAGAGATGGTGCGTGGTTTGGTGGTTCAAGCCGTTGGTACCGCACTAGGGGCCGGCTTAATCTATCTTGTCGCTGTCGCATCCGGCCTACTAAAAGGCACTCGACCTTTATCAATCGCGCTGTCAACCCTCCTCATCGTCTCGGCATTTGGGATACTCGCATGGCTGGTAGTTAATCTCTTCCTACGTCGGCCGGAGAATAATCTTACGGCGATCGGCATCAAACTCAGGGCTGAGGAGATCCGTAAGAAGGTCATAGCCGGCGAACCATTAAACAAGAACGACCTGGCATTGATACAGCTTGGTCTAGTCGATTTTCAGCCACCCGCCGGCGGCCAACCGCCCAAGCAGCGAGAGGCTGAGGCATGATCACCCCCGTGTCGGCCGAGGAGGGGTCGAGAGGAACGCCTAAGCCAGCACTCTGGGTGGACCTTCTAGTCCTCATTCCAACAGCCGCAGGTGCACTTGCGATCCTTCGGATCTATGCGTTTGCTGGCGGCGACCCGGCCACGATGAGGTTCCTGGGCCAAACCCTAGACCTTCGCAGCCTCCTACTGTCGGTATTTGCGCCCATATCCGCCGTCTTCCTAATAAGTGCCGCGACTCTCACGCTTGTAGTGCTGACCCTCTATCCGGCCAAACAACTGGCGCCCGAGTCGCCGCTCGCAAATCAACAGCGACTGAACCTCTATCGGGTGGGTTGCGCGATGCTTGTTTTACAGCTTGCCCTCGTCGTTCCGGCAGCATTCACGCTTTCCGCCTTGCTTTTGGCAGTGGTTATCGGCGGCGCGATGATTCTGTCGCGAAGGCGCGGTGAGGATCTTCCCGAACCCCTAGACTACTTGCAACGTTTTGCGAAGAACATTTCCTTTGCGTATGTTGTGCTCATGCCTGTCGGGTTCTCCCTAATGCCCACTGCTTGGGTTCCTGCCGAGACAGCCCGAATTGGAAATTCCTCATCATCTAGCGTTATTTACGTCCTCGACACCAAGGAAGGGTCAGCTACCGTACTCGACCGCTCTGCCGGCCAAGTGCGAGTATTGCCCCTCGATGAACTGCACGACCGAAAGACCTGCAACGATGAAACTGTATCGTGGTATTCGCAATCCCTCAGCGCACATCTGCGTAGATCAAAGCAGCTTTTTTCCCACCCAGCTTGCCCGTCGGGTCTACCGCAGCGAGAAACTCCGACCCCTTCGACCACACCAATGTCTCCGTCAGCGACGCCTCCCTTGACACCAGCACCGTCGACTGCACCTTCCCCTACAGCGGCTCCGTCTTCTCCGGCGCTGCCGGCAGCAAGCAACTAGATCGCAGCGAGCTGAACCGCTAGCAGAAGCCGATTTCCTGCCGAGACCCTCCGCCGACCGAGCGGTCGCGCCGCTCGGCATGATGGGCACATGCGTTTGCTGGTGCTCGGCGGAACCTGGTTCGTAGGACACGCGGTCGTCACGACTGCGATCGATGCCGGCTGGGAGGTGACGACGTTCAACCGGGGCACCTCAGATCCCTTCCTGGAAGCCGTACGGCCCATCCGCGGCGACCGGACCCATCCTGAGGACGTCGCCGCCCTCGCCGCCGCTGGCCCTTGGGATGCCGTGGTCGACACCTCGGGCTACGTGCCTAGGAATGTTCTCGACGTGGCTCGCGCACTCGCGCCCGCCGCCGGTCGCTACGTCTTCATGTCCACGGTCAGCGTCTACCGCGACTGGCCGGCAAAGCCGCTCAGCGAACGGTCCGAAGTGCTCTACTGCCCGCCTGACGCCGGCCCAGACTACGGCACCGACACCGAGGACGGACCGACCCAGTACGGCTACCAGAAAGCCGGCTGCGAGGCAGCAGCAGTCGCCGCGTTCGGAGAAGATCGGACCACGATCCTGCGCCCCGGTGTCATCCTCGGCCCGCGCGAGTACGTCGGCCGTCTGCCGTGGTGGCTGCGCCGCGTGGCTGCCGGTGGAGAAATCCTAGCCCCCGGCTCCCCCGACCGCACTATCCAGCCGATCGACGTACGCGACCTGGCCACGTTCGCACTCCACACCATCGCCGAGGGATCCTCCGGCGCGTTTAACGTCTGCGCCCCGGTGGACGGCGCCACGTTCGGCGGACTGCTGGGCGACTGCGTCCACGCAACCCGCGGTGATACCTCCTTCGAGTGGGTGTCCGATGAGGTGTTGCTCAGCAAAGGCGTCCGGCAGTGGTCCGAACTGCCGCTCTGGCGCACGTTCGACGGTGTGTGGCGCGTCGACACGGCCAGGGCGCAGGCAGCCGGCCTCCGCTGTCGACCGCTCTCACTAACCGTCCGCGACACCTGGCGATGGCTGGTGGAGAGCGGCGAGGCCAGCAGCCACGATCGGGCCGCCGAGATCGGCATCAGCTGGGAGAAGGAAGAGCAGGTGTTGGCCGCCTGGCGCCGGGCAGGTCAGCGGACGGGCTGACGTTTCCGACAACCACGCCGCAATGCGCTCGGCGAGCTGGCGCGCGTCCGCATCGCGGTCCCACGGCGATTCGCTCAGCAGGCGCTCTATCCGCGACAGCCGGCCTGTCAGCGAAACGTTGCGCTTCTGCGGTGGTAGGCCCAATACGGTACGCAGCGCTTCGGCCGCACCGTCCTTGTCTCGCATGTGGAGGTGAGCAGCGGCTACATCGATCTGCGTCCCGTTGATCTGCGAGTACGGCCGCCTTGGCGAGGGCAACGCCTCGTACACCTGCAACGCCTCTCGGGCGTACCTCGCGGCCTGCTCGCCGTTTCGGAGGTCAAGCCATGCCGCCGCCGCACATGCCGCCGCCCGCGCTTCGCCGAACGCGAATTCCCCGCCAGTAGAGGTGGCGAGTTCGTCGGGTCGGTCCGCCGCCGATTCCCTGTCTCGCTGCGCTGCTTCCAAGACGGCCGCGACTGAATCGGAATCGGCGAGCAGTGCGTGAGAGCGGGAAGCGATATAGCGGAGCCTCAGTCGCGGTTCTCCCTCCGGGGCCGCCCGCATGGCACGAGCGAAGTAGCTCAGTGCGGAATCAGGCTCGTTGCGCCAGTTGGCAAGTGTCATTTGCAGGCCGTAGGTCCATGCCTTCAATGAAGCATGTCCGGCCAGGTCGGCGTACTGCGTCGACGCCCTGGCTAGCGCCGCCGACTCGTTCCAATGCCCGAGATCGAAGGCGGTAGAAGCCATCAGGGACGCGCTCTGGCCGATAATCACGTAGAGATCGGCCAGATCAACGGGCCGTCGGGTGCGCTCGACTAACGCCCTTGCCTCGTCGCGCAACCGCCGGGCGCCGCTGAACACGTCGAAGGCTGTCATTCCACCCGACCGGGCGAGCAGCGTTACGTCTTCCTGTAGGGACTCGATAGAGTCGTGCGGCAGAGCAAGACTCATCAGCAAGGAATCGTTGGCGACCGATTCAGCAGCAGCGCTCACACCATCCAGAACGCTGCCGTCACTGCCACCGACCCCCACCACCAGGGAAAACACCCTCCGAAGATCAGAACCAAGAGGATCGTCGATCTCCGCATCTCCGCAACCAACTGCGGAGATCCCCTCTCTTTGCGGAGATGACCCCCCACCACCCCGCTCCATCTCCGCAAGTATTTGCCCAGCTCAGAGGCACGTTTGCGGAGATGCGGAGATGCGGAGATGGTTCAGCCTTGCCGACCACCGAGCGACCTGAGCAGGCCGTCGCACGCCTGTGCAAGAGTCAGCCCGTGCGAATGACCAACGACCACGGCAAAGTGCTCGAAGCTGAATTCTCGGTAGAGCCCGACGGCAACCACGTCGCCATCATCCTGCAAAGCAGGAGTGGCCGGGCCAAGGGCAGAGCGCCGCGGAACGACCACTATAAACCCGCTCTAGAACTGATCTTGAGGCGCCTCAAGGAACGGCGAGCTGTCATCGAGGCAGCCATAGTCGATTCGCGACGAACTCAACAACTTCCTGAGTCAAGCCGCAGTCTGATCAGCGAGCCCATTCGTTTGATTGACGTCCTCGACACCGGAGCGCTACGAAAACGACTGACCAATGCTCAAACCACGATCGGGCAGGCACCCAGCGCTCGACGCCCCGGCAACAGCACCAAGCGGATTCGGCTACGTCTTAGCATCCCTGGCTACGCCCCCTCCGACGCGGATCGTCTCGGCGCCGATCTCTCAGCAGAACCGTCGTTCAGGACAGCCAGCGAACCCGAAAATCTCCCTGCCGATCTACACGAGCTCAGGGAGGCCATCAGGAGTTTCCCCGGTGACCCTGACGGTCGCCGCACCGCGGCCTACCGCAGAGAACAAGCCCAGCTCAAACGACGGCTGCGTAACATCGGCGGAAAGACCTGCGCACTCTGCGGTCGTGGACTGCCGCCGCAGTTTCTCGTCGCTGCCCACATCAAGAAGCGCTCCGAATGCACGGACGCCGAGAAGCTCGATTATGACAATGTAGCGATGCTCGCCTGCGTTCTTGGCTGCGACAGCCTCTATGAACACGGCTTTATCACGGTCCAACTGGGAGGTGCGATCGAAATCAGCCCACAGGCAGCGCTTGCCCCGGCGGTTGCTGCTCACTGCAGCACTCTCTTCACCAGTAAGGCAACCAACTGGTGGTCGCCCCAGCGCGAACCCTACTTCGCCTGGCACAGAGGCCACACATTCCGACGCGCTCCATAGGCACGCTACTCCGCCACCACGCTGCCCTCCTAACACCCGCTGGCTGCTCGCCTTCGATACACGGCTTAAGAATTCTCGGCGCTGCACGTCGAGCAGCCTCGCTGTCTGCCGATACCCCTTACCAGGGACGCTGTCTGCCGTCAGCAAATGACCGTGGTTACCCATCAGCGACCGCGAGATCGGGCACGCAACGGGCACGGCCGAACCCCACCACCCCCCGACGTTCCAGCTTCATTGGCGTGTGACCCGGCCGGCCTGAGTCGTCGGCGTGACGGCCGACCGGGTGGCACACGCTGGTCAGGAGGCGCAGGTGTTGAGCATGCTCTGTAGCGCGGACTTCTCTGAGGACTGCAGGGTGAGGCGCAACCTGCGGCCTCACCATCCTCCGCCGCTCCCTCTAAGACTTCAATCCCGAGCCCGTCCGACGGTTAACGGATTTCCTCAGTTCGGGTGTCTCTTTCATCGCCTACGCGCCCTCCGAAGTTGCTTCCGCCGATGTATATGCTCGGTTGCGCTTGGGGCGTTTCGGCTACCTGCTGTTCAAGGGCAGGAAGCGTATCCACTATCGAGGATCCTTGATCGCGACCACTAAAGAGCCAACCGATGGCAATACCCGCTAGTCCACTAACTGGAGCCGCAAACTGGGCCACACTGTCGCCTGCAATTCCCTCCGCTACTCCTGCAAAGATCACGGAAAACAGAGCAACGATTAGGAGGATCGCCACGCCGAATCGCATAAACTCCAGCCTCGAACGATGCGCAAGTGCTTGGCTTTGCAGCGATGAAACGTCGGTTGACCTTTGCATTTGCTGCTCGACGGCTTGCTGCGCTCGCAAACTGTCTGCCGCCATGGCAATTATGCGCTGCATGGCCTCCAGGCGCGGTATATCTCCTTCCCGCGCCGCTTCCTCAGCAGCCAGTATTAGGCGCTCCATCGATTCAGCTGACATCCCAAGCGCGGCCACAAGGCCTCCCTTCTGCACGGCCTACGCTCGCGGCTGCTGACGGCAGAGCGACTCTTTAGTCAGATAGTCGACACAACGGCCCTCGCTGCCATTTGCCAGAGCAAGCGCCCCGATTTCCACTTTGTTGTCGCCGGCCCGAGGGGCAGACGTTGAAGCGGAACTTAGACCCGCCCTCGCGTGACCTGCGGCAGGCTGGCCGGCATGCTGGTCACGTTCCGTCTTGGGCTCACGTCATTGGTGGCTGGTTGCCGACGTTGCACGCTGTCTTGTGCCCCGTGTGTGCCCCGAGCCCGAGGAGCGGTGCTTCCTCCAACGGCGGAGGCCCACGACGATCATCCCCCCGCCCATCGCACCCAATATCGCCGCGTTGAAGGGCCCTAGCTGCTCGACGTATCCCAAGGCGACCACGAGTCCGGCCCCCGTCACCATCACACCCGACACCAGCAAGGCGACGCGGAGAACAAGATGAGTGCGCACCGCATCAGTAGAGCAGCCACTCCAGCCCGAGCGCCAGGTCGTGGAGCGGGCTTGAACCCCTAACCCGAGACGTCACGGAGGAGCCGGCCAAGACGGACGTACCGGTGCGCTGGCCTGGACTGCTTCCCTCGGCAACTCTCGACGTCTCACACGCGTTCTCGCTGTTGGCTGTGCCGGATCTGTGCCCGATGATCTTCGTGTGGGTTGTCCAGCCAGCGGACTGACCGAGACGTGTACGGCGTGATCGTCACCCAGCTAGTCACTCAGGCCGGTAGAGGTCGTGCTCGGCGTAGAAAACCCCAGTCCGTGTGAGAGTTCCGCTCCTCGCGCAAGTCACCTAGCCTGACTGAAGTCGACCCAGTGCTGGATGAAGAGGCCAAATGACTATGCCCGCGCCGAACCTCCCCTCGCCTGACCAAATCATCAAAGCGCTCGATCAGACAGGGTTCATCCTGGAGCATCGCGTTGCGCAAGTGCTGAGAAGCAAAGGATTTGAGACCGACTTAAATCGCCCCTTTCCCGACGGTGATTCTGGAAAGTCAAGAGAGATGGATGTCTGGGCCAGCCTGAGCTCTTTTGCCCGAAGGGACCTGCTTTCGATCTACCTCGATACCCAGGTGATTTGCGAGTGCAAGAATACAGATCAGCCGTTTATCATCGTCGGCGAGGATTTGGAGCACTTCGATTCACGTGGCAGTGTCCAGGTTGTGAGTGGCTTCGATCCACTGGGACTCAATTTCGGAGGTCTTGTCTCTGAATCTCAGTGGGAGCTAAATTTCGGGTCGCTTCCTGGGCAGCTGACCAAATCTGACCTGGTTGGCCGGCAACTCGTGCGCATGAACCGCCAAGGAAGCAGCTGGCGGGCGGATAACTCATCTATTTTCGATAGCATTGTTTATCCGCTTGCGAAAGCCGCAAAGCACCTTGCTGACGGCTTCTCAGAGCCCGACCCTACGGAGATATCCGCAGATTTCGGCTTCTTTCACCTCGTCTTGGTGACTAGCGGGCCTATATTTTCTGTCAACATTAAGGCGGAGGAGCCGGAAGTTAGTGCCTGCAGTTGGGGGTCGCTAACTCGGACATTCAAAGCAGGCGACCTTCAAGGGTCTTATCTTTTTGATGTCGTGAGCTTCCCCCACTTAAGCGAATACCTTGACGCACGGGTTATCAGTATCCACAACAACGCTCTACAGAAAATACGCGAAAATATGCACTTGTTCGACCCGGAATGGCTCCTAGCCAATCACGGGAAGCCTGAGAAGGAAGAATATTTTGAAGCTTGGCTTGGGCTTTATAAGGCCTATCGTGAGGAACACTTTGTTAGCCGCAAACAGTAAGTATTGCAAGCCATCCATCCCGTCTGCCATCGACCCGCCCTCCTGGGGAGCGGGCCGCCGCCCGGACCGCCACGTCAAGACGGCCTTGACCCACGGTCGGACGCTGGCGGTTCGGGCGGCGGCCCGCTCGGCTGCCCGGGTCGATGGCAGACGGGATGGCCCGCGCAACCACCTACGGCCCGGCACCCGCCGACGGATCCCCTCCCATCCTGGAGCCGGAGCGCCCCCGCCGGAGGCGCAATGGCCGCAACCCCACCATCGCCGCCAGTTCGCCGACGCGGCCGGCGTGCGCTCACCTGCGCCGCGCGGGCTCGTGGCCGCGCGGCCCGGCCGGCTGCCGGCCCACCACACCACGGTCAACGCCCCTGTCGCTAGGGGCGGCCCCTTGGGCTTCACGCTTCCGCGCCAGCCGCCAGCCGCCGGGCGTCGGCTTGGCGGCCGTGTGCGATAGCGGCCGGCGCGCGCCCAAGCGGCGGCGCGTGCGGCCCGTTCAGGGCCGCCTTGAAGACGTACAAAACTCTGAGCCACTCCGACGGCGCCGAAGCCCCGTTTAGAACCTTTAACCACTCAGAGTCACGGCACCAAGACCTGCCAAACCCGTCGGACCAAAAGAGTTGTGGAGCTATCCGTGGTGCGAAAAACAGCCAACCACGGAAGCCAGAGAGTCTGTGGAGCGGGTTTTAGCAGCTAGGGCAGACTCTGAAACCAGAGATCGCTACGTGAACACCACTTCTAATCCCAAGGCCGCAGGTTCGAATCCTGCCGGGCGCGCCACCGCTGACTTGCAGCTTCCGCTCAGAAGTTGGTCATCCAGAAGCCGGCAGGCACGGGACCACAATCGAGCGCTGCCGCCAGGCCCGCCCCTCCGGACGCCCGAGACCTTCCCCAGACGACAGACGGCCCCTGCCCTGACGGGAGGGACCGTATGGCGCTCGGCTTCACCTTGCGGGCAGGCCCGCGCGGGAGCGTGTGCTCAGCCCTGCTGGTGGCGCTCATTGCGCCGAAGGGCCTCTTCGAGTTGGTCCTCAAGAATGATGATCCGGCAGGCCGAGGCCATGTCGGTGCCCTGGTCGCACATCTCCCGAGCTCTCGCGGCAAGGCGCAGTTGGTAGCGGGAGTAGCGGCGGTGCCCTCCGTTGGAGCGCTGCGGGTCGATCAATTTCGCATCGCCGAGCCGGCGTAGAAAGTCCTGTGAGCAGCCGAGGATCTCGGCGGCGCGGCCCATCGTGTAGGCGGGGTAGTCCTCATCGTCGAGCATGTCGTCGGGTTGAGCCATGGAACCTCCATCACGAGGGCCCCGGTGCTCGAAAGCACCGGGGCCCAAGGGTTGTGGGTCAGGAACACCATCTACCGACAGAACGTCGGCTTGTCTTGTCCGCACCAGCCGTCAGGGACGGCTTCGGGTGCGAGGATCGCATAAGCGTGACCGGAGACCACCTCTCGTTCGAGGGAAACTGCGGTGTCCGCGCCCAGCCCACGAGTGCGACTGGCAGCGGGCGATCCAACGGTGTAATGCCCTCCCTTGCCTCTGATTTCCTGTGCCGTACTCCGTGCTGTCCGTCGGTGTCCGAGCCCCACGCGACTTCATGGCCCCAACACGTACGACGAACTCTCCTTACCTCGGGTGAAGCCCTGAACAAGCGTCGGCTCCACCCGCTGTCACACCACTACCTCACTACGGCAAATGTCTGCCGCCGAGCTGAGCAGGGCTTGCAAGATCCCTGGCCCCACTCCTTCGCCCTCGTGCGGGGCGGCAACGTCAGCGTCTTTGTTTGCTCTGTTTTCGACACCAGGAACGTTAGCCGGCACCGGCGCGAATGTCTAGCGCTTCGCACATAGATTTTCTCCGAGGACGGGGATAGCCCGCCTGCGCAGCCAAGACCGTCGTGGCTGGGTGTGCGCGGAGATCTCCTGGCGCTCAACACCAGCACCGCGCTGATAGCGTCGGGCCGTGTCGATGTTCCGCACTCCTCAGGTGATTCTCTTCAGCGAGGATGTCTCCCGCGCCGCCGAGTTCTACGCCGGTCTCGGCTTCACCGAGACCTTCCGGGTGCCGGCCGAGGGCGAGCCGATCCACATCGATCTCGTGCTCGACGGCTACCAGATCGGCGTCGCCTCGGTGGCCTCCACCCGCGACGATCACGGGCTCGACCCCGTATCCCAAGGCCAGCGGGCCGCGGTGATCCTCTGGACCGACGACACGGCCGCCGCGTACGCCGAACTCACGGCGAACGGCGCGCCCGCACTGGCCGCACCGCACCGGTGGCTCGATCGCCTGCTGATCGCCTGGACGGCCGACCCGGACGGCAACCCGATCCAGATCGTCCAACAACTCGAGAGCGTGGACGGGTGATGACCGTGCCGCGGCGGGACGGCCACGTCAGCGACAGGTAGGCACGCAACGAGGTCGATCCGGGCCTGCCGGTAAGAAGTGCCCGGCAGGTGTCTACGAGTTGGCCGGCCTGCGGCGTTAATAGGGCGTGACGTTCGAGGAGTACGCGTTCGCTCGCACTTCGGCGCTGGTGCGGCTCGCCCGGCTGCTGACCGGTGACGAGCACCGAGCCGAGGACCTGGTTCAGGAGGTCCTGGCCCGGGCGTACGCCCGGTGGGGGCGCATCTCGCGGACGGATCGGCCGGACGCCTACGTCCGGCGCATGCTCGTCAACACCCACAACTCGTGGTGGCGTCGGCGCAGCAGCCAGGAGATCTCCGTTGCCGCGGTGCTCGATCGGGCGGGCGAGGTGGATGAGGCCGCCGGGGTCGCCGAGCGCGACGCATTGTGGCGGTTGGTCTGTGATCTGCCGGCACGTCAGCGCACCGTGATCGTGCTGCGCTACTACGAGGATCTGGACGACACGTCGATCGCGGAGATCCTCGCCTGTTCGACCGGGACGGTACGCACACACGCGAGGCGTGCCCTGGCGGCGCTGCGTCAACGACAGGTTGCGGCAACCCCCGCACGGGCAGGAGACCTCTGATGTTCAGTGACCTCGATGAGCAGCTCGCCGCCACGCTGAGGCATCGGGCGGGCGGCGACGTCGACCCGACGCCGATCGTGGAGCAGGCCCGGCATCGGGGCCGGCGGTTGCGACTGCGGCGGCGGGGGCTGATCACCGGCGGCGTGGCAGCAGCGTGTGTCGCTCTCACCTCGGTGGTGCTGGCGATCCCGGGCGTTCGGAGCACCGATGGCCCGATCATGCCGGCCGCGGCACTGATGCTGCCGGAGGCGCAGAGCGATGGGACCGTACGCCCCGAGGAGGTCGGTGCCGATCCCGCGACGGTGCACTTCTCGACCCACGCTCTGGTCAGCGATGCCGATTTCGCGTCGTGGCGCACCGGGCGCGGCATCGAGAGCGTCGAGTTCCGGGGCCCGAGCGGTCAGGCCCGTTTCGTGTTGGCGCGCACCGAAGTGTTGCTGGATGGGCTTCAGCAGACGTTGTCCTCGCAGGGGCGACCGCAGGGACGGACCGAGGTGCGGGTCGGCGACCGCTCGGGGGTCGCCTGGTTCGATCCGTCCGGCGACCGGAAGCTGTGGTTCGTCCGCTGGCAACCCGCCGACGGGCTCTGGGCCCAGGTGGACATGTACGCGACCACCCGCGACGAGGCGGCCGGCACGGCGAGCCGGGTCCGGTTCGACGGTGCCCACCGGTGCATCGTGCCGTTCCGCCTGGAGTCGCTGCCGCCCGACGGACGGCTGCTGGAGTGCTCGGTCACGCTCGGCCGGTCGGCGCGGGACTCTTTCGTCGAGGGCGCTCTGGTGGTCGGTGACGCCTCCGGCCGTTGGCTGACTGTTCGGGCGCAACCCGCCCCGGCCGGCGACGACGCCCGGCCCGGGGATCTCGTCGCTGGCCCGTACCGGGCTCGTCGGCAAGGCAGCGACGTGCTGGAGATGGCCGTCGAGCCGTGCGTCGTCGAGGCGTTCCGCAAGGGTTGGGGGAACGGCTACACCGAGGCCGAGGGCTTGGCGATCCTCGGCGGGTACCAGCCGGCCCGCGATCTCGACCGCCCAGACACCTGGTGACGCCACCGCATTGCGGAATCGTTGGTCATGAGCTGGGGATCAGCCGAGCCGCGCGGCTGGCCCGGTGTCTTGTTCGGGGCCCAGGAGCAGGGGCTCCACCCCGGTGATCCGCAGCACCCGCTGGGTGATTCCCCCGGCGCCGCGGACCGAGAAGCGGGAACCGACCCGGTCCGCCCGGTCCCGCGCCAGCAGGAGTACGCGCACACCCGCTGCGCTGAAGAAGCCGACGCCGGTCAGGTCGCAACACACTTCGGGATGGCTGTCGATCGCGTCCATCAGGGCCGTGGCCAGGCGTGGCGCGGTGTCCATGTCGACGTACCCCATCGGGGCGACAACCATCCGGTCGGCCGAGATGGTCGCGGACAGGTTCGTGAGCTCGGTGTAGCGAGTCACCTGGAACGACGGGCCTGAGGAGTCGACGTCGAGACGACCATCCCGCTGGCCGACGGCGAGCGCCGCTGGCGTGACCTGCCCGAGGCTGACTGCCGTCGGGTAGGTGTCGAAGTGGGTCTGAAAGAACCAGGAACGTTCGGTCATAGGAACACACGCCTCCTGTGGAAATCCGTAACAGGATTGGCGCATGGCTTGACCAACCTCGACGATAATGGGCCGCACAGTCGGCCGCCAGTCGGCGCGTCCGCTTCTGGCCGGACCCGCTGCGCTGCGCTGGCAGGCCGCCTCTTCCCGCGGCACAGCAGCTCGCTGCCGAACCCCTACGGCAGGCTGCCCAACCCACCGCGATCACGCTTGAGACTCGGCGGTCGGGTGGCCCTTTCCACCAGGGCGGCAGCAACCTCCCGCAGTTTGCGGTTGGAGTCCTGGGACACCTTCGCGAGGACCGCGAACGCCTCGTCGGGGGTGCAGCGGCGTTCGCCCATGATGATGCCCTTGGCCTGCTCGATGACGGCCCGGCTCTGCATGGCCAACTGCATCTGCGCGGCCAGGGTGGCGGTGGCGTCGTAGAGGTGGGCGTTGGCGAGGGCGACGGCGGCGTACCCCGCGAATGTCTGTGCGAGGGTGACCGCGTCCTCGTCGAAGGCACCCGCCTGGGCCCCGTAGATGTTCAGCGCACCGAGCACGGACTCCTGGATCGGGAACCCGATCGACAGTGAGCTGTGCGCTCCGCCCTGTACGGCCTGGGCCGCCCACTGCGGCCAGCGGGCCTCGTCGGACATGTCGGGGACGGACACGACAGCGGCGTCTCTGGCCGCCTCCAGACACGGTCCCTCGCCATGCTCGTACTGCAGTTCGTCGAGTCGCAGTGCCATCTCACCGCTGAACGCGGCGGTGTGCGCACCCTCCCGCTTGATCAACGTCACCGACACCTCCTCGGCGCCGGGGATCGTGCGCCGCGCCAGTTCGGAGACCTGGGTCAACACCCCAGACAGATCGGTCTCGCCGAGCTTGATCTGGCCGAGTTCGGAGATCGCCACATTGGGATCAATGGGCTGCTGTGCCATGACTTCAAGGTCCTCGTGCCCGGGGCGCGTACCGGTTGCAGGAAGGCGACGGCAGCGCGCGTGGTGATGGCGCACCGCGAGCACGGGGCGCCGCACGGACTCGCCAACGGAGCCCGGGCGCCCGCTGCTGGACGCTGACTGACCGACGCCCAAGCGTCGGCTGCGGCGCCAACTATACGACGCCGAGTCGAACGTCCCGGAAGGCGCAGCCGGATCGGCTCGGGCGCACTCGTTTGCCCCCCGGTCGGCGGTCCCCGCCCTGACAGGCCGTGTGTCGTGGATCCGGCGAGCCGGCTCAGACGGGCCCCAGCAGGGCGACCAGCGCGTCGTCGCCCTGGCCGAGCTGCGCGGCGCCGGTCGCTGGCGCGACCAGGAACCGGCGGCAGCCGTCGAGTTCCACGTACCGGTCGGGGCCAGCACCATCGAGCGGGCGCAGCACGGCGAAACGGGTCGCCGGGGTGGCACAGTCGGCCACCGCCCGGCGGTTGGACAGCGCACGGAACACGCCCGCCTGGCGCTCGGGTGGCAGCGGCCCGCCGTACACGAAGTCGCCCGCCGGTTTCTCGCCGTCCTGAAGCGACGCGGGCACCTGGTAGACGCAGAGGCGCAGCGGCCCGGCGGCCGGCGGTAGCCCCGGCCCGGCCGGCCCGGGGCTACCGTTGCGGGTCTCCACCCACACCAGGTCCGTCCACTGTTGCGCGCATCCGGCGGCCTCGGCCGCCGCGGATTCGATCTGCCGGATGGTGCGGGTGTCCACCGTGGTCCACTGCGGACCGGCCAACGCGGCGATCACCTCGGTGCGAGGCTTGCCACAGGAGTCCGTCGGGATGTGTGGCCGCAGCCAGCGCCCCCGGTCGTCCACCAGGGCCAACCACGGCGGGATGACCATCTCGAGGGTGCAGGCGACCTCCCCGCCGGTCTGCTCGCTGGGTAGGCGCAGCGCGGTGAGCAGCGGTGCGATCTGCTCGGCGCGTTGCTCGGTGGCGATCTGCTCCTGGCCGCCGTTGGGGCCCGGCCGAATCTCGCGCCCGCAGATCACGGCCGCGACCGCTGTGAACGCGGGGTCGATGCGACCGATCGCCGGCTCTTTCACGGCCGCCGGCGGCGTCTCCGTGTTCGGCACCGTGATCATCTCGCCGGCCCGGGGTGCCGCCTTGGCACAGGAGGTCCACCCATCGACGATCTGGGCCGGAGCGGGCTCGTCGGCCCCGCCCGGCCCGATCACCGTGCCACCGCAGCCACCCAGCGCCATGCCGAGCAGTGCCACCGCCAGTACCGTCCGGGACGAGCGCATCCGGCTCACCACCCTTCCACCCGAGGATGAGACGGACGGCAGACACGTCTGGTTCCGGCCGGCCGGTCGCAGCCATCCGACCGGCGGCGTGACGAGGGTGACCGGTGGGGACGTCGCCGGCTGGGTCCGGGTGCCCGCCGGCAGAATGGCCGAATGGCACATCTGGGACTTGTCGCGCTGCTGGTCAGGGAGTACGACGAGGCGATCGACTTCTACGTCGGCGACCTCGGTTTCGAGCTGGTGGAGGACACCGCCCGACCGGACGGTTCGCGCTGGGTGGTGGTACGCCCGGCGGGGGCCCGCGAGACGGCCCTGCTGCTGGCCCGGCCGAGCAGCGCCGAGCAGAAGGCTCGGATCGGCGACCAGACCGGCGGTCGGGTCGGGCTGTTCCTGTACACGGAGGATTTCGCCCGGGACCATGCCCGGATGGTGGGGGCCGGGGTGCGTTTTCTGGAGGAACCGCGGCACGAGGCGTACGGTTCGGTAGCGGTATTCGTCGATATCTACGGCAACCGCTGGGACCTCCTTCAGCCCCGCAGCACAGAGTGACACATTAGCGACACTCCGCAACAAAGGGTCGGCCCGTCACCGTCCGCCATGCTATTGTCCGATGTCGATCTACGCCGCGTGGACCCGGACCGGGTCGTTGTCGGAAGGACACTTCCCGATGCCGGCCGTTGCCACCCCAACCGTGCCGCCGCCCACGTTGGACAATCCGGCCGGTGGGGCCCTGGGCCTCATCTTCACCACGTTGCCAGCGCTGCTGCGGCTGAGCTGCGGGCTGTTCGGCGCGGCGGTGGCCGTGTCGGTGCAGACCCCGCCGGTGGAGCAGGCGGTGTTGCTGCCCGCGGTGGCCGTGCTGACCGGCTGGTCCCTCTGGTACGCGCACCGCGCGTTGCGCCACGGCATCGGCCCCGCCCTCGTCGCCGGTGACGTGGCGGTCACCGCGCTGGCCTGCCTCCTCATCCCGGTGCTGGTGGCGCCCGAGGTGCTGCCTGGCGAGGGCAGTTGGATCGCCGTGCTGGCCAGCACCACGGTGATCAACGCACAGGCCACCACCTCGGCACGCTGGTCGATCCCGGCCGGGCTACTCGTGATCGCCACCTACGTGACCGGGGCGCAGGCCGCCGGCAATCCCATCGAAGCCAGGGCGCACGCGGCCACGCTGCTGGCGCAGACCCTCTGCACGGCGATGATGGCGGCGGTCATGCGCCGACGCATCGGCCGGGCGGACCGCGCCTTCGTCGAACACCAGCGGCTGACCCGGGAGGCGTTGGTCGCGCGCGCCGCCCGCGAGGCCGAACGCCAACAGAATCGCGACCTGCACGACACAGTGCTCGGGACGCTGACCATGGTGGGGCTGGGCGCGGTGGCCGGACCCTCGGCTGTCTTCCGGGACCGGTGCGCGGCCGACCTGCGTACCCTCGTCTCGCTCACCGACATCGGCCCGGTGGCCGGCGACGGTCCGGTGCCGCTCGACGGGCGGTTGCGGTTGGTGGTCGGCCGGCTGCCCGAGCTTGCGGTACGACTGGATCTGGCGTCCTGCACCGTCCCCGTCGGGGTGGCCGACGCGATCAGCGAGAGCGCCTACGCGGCGCTGTCCAACGTGGTCCGCCACGCACCGGGCGCCGGGGCCACGCTGCGGCTGAGCCGCGACGCGATCGGCGTCGTGGTCGAGGTCGCCGACGACGGCCCCGGCTTCGACCTGGCCACCGTCCCCCCGCACCGGTACGGACTGCGCGAGTCGATCCGCGGCCGGATGGCGACGGTCGGTGGGCGGGCCGTCGTGCACTCGGCCGTCGGAGCAGGCACCCGGATTCGACTGGAGTGGCCCGGTGTCGGCTGACCTGAACGCCCCGGCGCACCCCACCGACGTGCCGGAGGCACCGCACCGGACCCGCGTTCCGACGCCCCGCGAGCCGGGCTCCCCCGCGGCGCTCGCCGCGCCGGCCGCCGTGGCGCACGCGTCCGACCGGGGTGCCCGGATCGCCGCCGTCGCCATCGCGTTGGCCTGGCACGTCGCGATCGCGCTGCCGGCGGTGCTGTCCGCCCGCGCGGAGTTCGCCGCGCCAGCGGTGGTGCTCGGCGCCTGGATCCTGGTCGCCGTGATCGGCGCGGTGGCCGGGGTACGACTGCTGCAAGGTTCGCCGCTGCCGCCGTGGCCGCTGGCCGGGCTGCTGCTGGTCGTCGACGCGGCCGTCTTCGCCGCGGCCGGCGAGCGGCAGTTGTTCACCGCCGCCAACTGGGTGTGGGGCACGCTCGGCTGGTTCTTCGTGCTGGCGGTGTGGGGTCGGCGCGTCGTGGGGCTGATCGCGCTCCTCAGCACGCACGCGTTGATCGCCCTGGTCGCCGTGCTCGGGCACGGCCCCGACCCGGCCGACGTGGTCCGCTACGTGATGTACGTCTACGGCACGTTCTCGCTGCCGGTGGCGGTCTTCGTGGGCAGCACGGTCATCGTCGGCCTGGCTCGGGAACGGGCCGCCGTCTCGGCCGCCGGTCACGCGATGGCCGCCGAGCGGGATGCCGCCGAGCGGGGCCTTCGGGAACGCCGGGACCGCCTCGCTCTGGTCAGCTCGGCGGCCGGTCGGGTCCTCGGGGATCTGGCCGCCGGCCAGGCCGACCCGGACGACCCGGAGGTGCAGCGTCGGTGCATGCTGGCCGCCGCCCGGCTGCGCCGGCTGATCGCCGAGTCCGACGATGTGCCCGACCCGCTGTTGCACGAGTTGCGAGCCGCCGCCGACCTGGCGGAACGCAACGGCCTACCGATCGACCTGGTCACCATCGGCACCCCGCCGCCGCTGCCGGTGGAGGTCCGCCGCCGACTGGCCGACCCACTCACCGGCACCCTCGCCGATGCCCGGGGATGGGCGCGTCTGACCGTGGTATCCGGCGCGGACGAGGTGGTGGTCAGCCTGGTCACGCCGGACCGGGAGGGGCCGGAGTCGACCGGCCCACCCCCCGGGGAGCACGACGACGGGCCGGTGCAGTACCTCTACGAACGGGACGGGAACATCAGATGGGCGCAGACCCGGTGGCGGCGGTGACTGGCGATCGGCCGGTCGGGGTGGCGATCGTCGACGACCACCCGGTGGTGGTCGAGGGGGTCCGCGCCTGGCTCGCCACCGAGCCGCGCCTGACGGTGCTCGCCACCGGCGACGACCCGGACGCCGTGCTGCGGGCGGCGCCGGACGCCGACGTCGTCCTGCTCGACCTGCGCCTGCACGGGCGGATGGCGTTGGACAAGTTGGCCGAGCTGAGCGCCGCCGGCCGGCGGGTGGTGGTCTATTCGGAGCACACCGACCCGCAGACGATGCTCGCCGCGTTGGACGCCGGGGCGGTCGCGTTCCTGGCCAAGCACGAGGGCCGGGAACACTGCGTGGAGACGGTGCTGGCCGCCGCGAGCGACCGTCCGTACGTGCCACCGGCGCTGGCCGGTGCGATGGTCGGCGACCCGCGGCCGGACCGGCCGATGCTGTCCGACAAGGAGCGTGAGGCGCTGCTGCTCTGGTTCCAGTCGATGTCCAAGGCGTCGGTTGCTCGGCGGATGCAGATCAGCGAGCACACCGTGAAGCAGTACGTCGACCGGGCGCGGATCAAGTACACCCGGGCGGGGCGACCAGCCGCCACAAAGGCAGCACTGCTCGCCCGTGCGATCGAGGACGGTCTCGTCCGCCCGGAGGAGATCGGCATCTACCGGTCACAGGCGACGCACGACCGGCCGACCCCCTAACAGGCGTCATGACAGGAGTCCTCCGGTCCGCCAGGCTTCAGTACACAGCCAGCTGACCGGAAGGTCGTGACGATGCACTCCGACGCGTCCCCCTTCTTCATCGGTCCCCACCGGTTCGACGCTCCCGACGACGACGTGGGCCCGACCCTGGACCGCCGCTACAACCTGCGACCGAGGCCCGGTGAGCGGGTGCTCGGGCGATACCCGCTACTGGTCGCGGGCTACCTGCTCGGGCCGAGCGAGGTGCGCCGCCGTTGGCAGCTGCCCGAGCCGGTCGCGGTGACAGTCACCGACCAGCGGATCTGCTGGGTGGGCAGTGGCTCGCAGCTGTCGCTGGTCGCCGACGGCACGCACCGGGCCCGACCACCCGCTCGACTGAACGGCTTGATGAGCGGTCAGATCCGCTGGCAGTGGCCGTCCCGGTTGGAACTGCCGGCGACCGAGCCGGGTGCCCAGGCGCAGCTGCTGATCGTCTGCGACGCGCTGCGCACCATTCAGCAGCCGGCGTTGGCCCTCAGCGGAGCCGCCGCCGAGGTCGTGGCGCTGGCCCGGCAGGTCCGCCGGGCGGTGGCCATGTTCCGGCTCAACCGTCCACAACTGGTCGACCTCTCGGCCCAGGAGCGTGACGTGCTGCTGCTGCGGGCCGGCCCCGCTCTGCTCGCCGGCGGCAGCCGGATCACGCTGCCCGGCTCGTTGCCGGTGGAGTTCCACTCCCGGGACGACTACTACCGCTCAAGACCGGATCCGACCTCGTGGGGCGGGCTCGCAGGCGGCGCAGCATCCGGGCATCGGTGAAGCCGACCGCCCGCGCGGCGGCTTCCACTGTGGTGCCGTGCCCGATCAGGTGCTCGGCCCGTTCCACCCGGAGCAGCTGCTGGTAGCCGAGCGGGGTGAGGCCGGTGCTCGCCCGGAACAGCCGGGTCAGGGTTCGTTCGGCCACGCCGCCGGCGGCGGCCAGCTCGGCCAGGGGCAGGGGCTCGGCGTACCGGCTGTCGATCAGATCCTGCACCCGGTGCACCGAGTCGGACAGGTGTGAGCGGTGCCGCATCAGCGCGCTGGCCTGCGGCTCGTGCCCGTTGCGGCGGGCGTAGACGACCAGTGTGCGGGCGATCTTCGCGGCCGTCGCCGGGCCGTGCCGGGTCGCCACCAGGTGCAGCGCCACGTCGATGCCACTGGCGATGCCTGCCGAGGTGACCACCCGGTCGTCCACCACGTACAGCACGTCCCGGACGACCTGGGCCGCCGGGTGCCGGCGGGCCAGGTCGTCCTGCACCTCGTGGTGGGTGGTGCAGCGTCGGCCGTCGAGCAGCCCGGCCCGCCCGAGCGCGTACGCCCCGGCGCAGACGCTGGCCACCGTGCCGCCGGCCGCGTGGTGTTCGGCGAGCCGCCGCAGGTCGCCGGGCGACACCGGCCCCTGCGGCCCGTGCGCCGCCGGCCGCCAACCGGGCACGATCACCAGGTCGTCCGGGGCCAGCTCGGGCCACCGGGTGTCGGCGACCAGGGGTACGCCCTGCACGGTGGGCACCTGCTCGCGCTCGGCGACGTAGTGCAGCTGATAGTCGTACCCGAGGTCGGCGACGCTGGAGAAGACCTGGGCCGGCCCGGCGAGGTCCAGCAGGTGCAGCTGTGGGACCAGCAGGAAGACGACCCGGGTCACGCCGTCAGCCCCGGTTGCCGGCGAGGGTCGCGCCGGTGACCTCGTCCACGGTGCGGATGGTCGCGAAGCGGCCAGCCAGCGCGTACTCGGTGCGGGTCACGATCTCCTCGTTCGTCAGGGTGCGCGGGTCGGCGAGGATCTCCGCGACCGTGGCGGTCTCCGGCAGGTCCCGGTGTGGGATGGGGAAGGTCAGCGTGGCGTCGGTGACGAAGGTCATCCGGTAGCCGAGGTCCGCGCCGACCCGGGTGGTGGTCTCCACGCACTGCTCCGTGCGGATGCCGCAGGCGGTGATGTCGGTGATGCCAGCCTGGGTGAGCAGTTGCTGGAGGTTCGTCGTGGTGAACGCGTTGTGCGCGGTCTTGACCAGCGTCGGCTCACCCTCGGCGGGGACCAGCCCGTCGATCAGCCGGACGTGCCCTAGGGCGGGGTCGAACAACCCGCCCGTGCCGGGCTCCGAGTGCAGGACCCAGACCACCAGGTCGCCGCGCTGCCGGGCGGCAGCCACCAGCCGGTCGACCTGGCGGATCATGTCGGGGTTGGAGCCGTACGCCCAGATCGGGCGCTGACGGAAGGACTCTTGCACGTCGATCACGACGAGTGCTGCTCTGCTCATGACGTCGATCCTGCTCGGACGGCGTCCGCGCCGGCAGACACCATTCTGCCCGGGTGCGGAACGATCCGGCCAACTCGGCGTCAGGCGGTGGGGGCGCGGTGTTCGGCGGCGGCGTCCAGAGCGGCGGCCTCCTCCGGTGAGGGCGCGCTGCCACCCAGGTGCGCGGGCTGCCACCAGGTGTCGTCCGGGCCGGCCGGGGTGTCCGGATAGTCCCGCTGCGCCCGGTCGACGAGGGCGCTGAGCCGGGTGGTCAGCTCGGCGGCCAGCACGTTCGGGTCCGGGAAGTCCGCCGGGTTGATCGGCTCGCCGATCAGGATGGTGATCGGCGTGTGCCGACGGGTCAGGGTGCGCGGGCGGCCCTTGGTCCAGAGGCGCTGGGTGCCCCACAACGCGACAGGCAGCACCGGCACCTTCGCCGAGCGGGCCATCCGGACCGTGCCGCTCTTGAGCTCCTTGACGGTGAACGACCGGCTGATCGTCGCCTCGGGGAAGACGCCGACGACCTCGCCCTGCTTGAGCGCGCCCACGGCGGCGCGGAACGAGGCCGCGCCGGCCTGCCGGTCCACCGGAATGTGCCGCATGCCGCGCATCAGCGGGCCGGAGATCTTGTGCGTGAAGACCGAATCCTTCGCCATGAAGCGGACCAGCCGGCCCGACGCGTTCGCGCCCAGACCGGCGAAGATGAAGTCGAGGTAGCTGACGTGGTTGCTGGCCAGCACCGCCCCGCCCGTGCGGGGTACGTGGTGGGCGCCCTCGATGGTGATCTTCAGGTCGAGGACCCGGAACAGCGTCTTGGCGGCGGCGATAACGGGCGGGTACACGAGCTCCGGCATTCGCAGAATCTACCCTGACCGGCTGGGGATCGGCTGGGTGGAGAACCGGCGGCGACGCGGGTGGCGCGCCACCGCCGGTTCGGCGGACCAGTCGGTCAGTCGGCGAGGTTGTTCAGGTCCAGTCGACCCCGGGCGAACGCGTCCACCCGACCCCAACGACCGGGGATGTCCAGCACCTCGATGCGACCCATCCCCACCGGCAGCCGTGGCTCGACCGCCAGGTGACCCTCGTGCGGCTCCAGACCGAGCATGGTGCGCAGCAGCAACAGCGGCGTACCGGTCGACCAGGCCTGCGGACTGCACGCCGTCGGGTACTCCACCGGGAACTTGGTCAGCTCCCGCGGGTAGCCGCCGAAGGCCTCCGGCAACCGGCCGTCGAAGTACGTGGCCGCGTCCAGGATGCCGTTGGCGATGGTCGCGGCCTCCTCGGCGAAGCCGTAGCGGCGCAGACCCCAGGCGATGAACGAGTTGTCAAACGGCCAGATCGTGCCGTTGTGGTAGCCGATGGGGTTGTACCGGGCCTCCCCCTCAGCGAGGGTGCGCACTCCCCAGCCGGAGAAGAGCCGCGGCCCGACCAGGTGCGCGGCGAGCTTCTCCGCCCGCTCGGGTTCGACGATCCCGCTCCACAGCAGGTGGCCGATGTTGGAGCTGAGGATGTCGCACTGCCGGCCGTCCGGGTCCAGGGCCAGGGCGAAGTACTCGCCGTCGGCCACCCACCAGTCCCGGTTGAACCGCTCCTTCAGCTCTGCCGATTCCCGCTCCAACTGGTCGGCGAACTCCGGGTCACCCCAGAACTCGCGCGCCAACCGAGCCGCGCGGACCTTCGCGTCGTACGCGTACCCCTGCACCTCGCAGGTGGCCCGTGGGAACGGCGGGAGCGTGCCGTCGGAGTAGGAGATCGAGTCCCAGGAGTCCTTCCAGCACTGGTTCTCCAGGCCGGTGTCGGTGTTGCGTCGCTCGTACCAGATGTAGCCGGTGCCGACCAGATCGGCGTAGTTGTCGATCCACCTCAGCGCCGCCCGCGACTCCTGCTCCAACTCCTTGACCAGCGCGACGTCCCCGCTCCACCGCTCGTACTCGTCGAGCAGCACGATGAACAGCGGCGTCGCGTCGACCGAGCCGTAGTAGGGCGAGTGTGGCTGCTCCTCGAAGGCCGCGGTTTCGCCGTAGCGCATCTCGTGCAGGATGCGCCCCGGGTCCTCGTCCCGGAAGTCGTCGAACCGGCTGCCCTGAAGGGACGCCAGGATGCGCAGCGTCGTCTTCGACAGCTGCGGGGTGAACGGCAGCGTCTGCAGGCAGGTGAGGATGCTGTCCCGGCCGAACATGGTCATGAACCAGGGCAGACCGGCGGCAGGGAGGGTGGCGCCGCCCAGCGACAGCGGCGAGAAGCGCAGCGCCGCCAGATCGATCAGACTGCGCCGGTATGTGCTGGCCACCCGGCCGTGCTCACTGTTGACCTTGGGCGCGTCGGCGATCCACTTCTCCAGGTCGTGCTGGAGAGCGAGCCGCTCGGTCCCGTGTTTGCGCAGCCCGAACCGCAGGTCCCGGCCGCCGGGCCCGACCGCGTGGGTCTGGACGTCGATCGAGGCATCCCACTGCTCGTTGGGCTCCAGGTGGACGGTGTACGCGAAGCCCTTGCTGTCGTACCGGGCCGACATCGACGACGAGATGACCGTCTCCCGCCGGAAGTTCCCCCGCCGGTAGCCCAGCCGCAGCCGGTCCGACTCCACCTCGGTGTAGATCTCGCCCTTCTTGTTCAGGATCTCGTCCTTGACCTGGAACAGGTCGGCGAAGTCCGACGCCGCGTCCATCCGGACTTCCAGGTCGACCGGCTTCTCGTCGTGGTTGAGGATGGTCAGCTGCTCACAGAAGCTGCCGCCCACCGTGCGCTCCCGGATGATCGACAGCTTCGCGTCCACGTAGTGCGTGGCCATCCCCGGGACCAGGAAGAATCGCGACTCGAAGTACTGGAGGTCGTCGTAGGAGAGCGAGTTGAGTCGCTCACCGTTGACGGTCAGCACCCAGGTCGACAGGAACCGGGTGTCGATGGAGAAGAGCCCGGTGGGCTCGCTCGGCGTCGCTTCGATGTCACCGGTGTCCTCGCAGACGACGAACGTGTTGCCGTCCAGGATTCGGATCGTGTTGCTCTGCCCCATCAGTGCACCTCCCCGGCGAATCGCCGACGCGGCCCACGGGCGTCCGGGGAACCCGGGAAGATCCGCTCCACCTGTACGACGAGACGAGCGTCGCCCGACACCGTCATGTCCCCCCGCAACAGCGCGGCCAGGCCGTGCTCGCGCCCCGAGGCGATGTCGTCGAAGAGGACCGGGCTCGCGCCGATCACAGTGTCGGCCTCCTGGTCCTCCTGACTTACGTTCAGCCGGCCGTGGTCGATCCTCAGCAGCCAGTGCCGGGTCTGCGCCCCCTCGTGCAGGTCGATCCGCAGCGTCCCGGAGGTCTTGGCCAGCAGGGGCTCGTACCCCCGCCGGTCCAGGTCCTCGAAGAACCTCGTGGTCGCGTCCACCATCGGGTCCACTCCTCCCAGTTGCCGGGCCGGGGATCCCACCCACCGCGCTCGCGTCGCACGGACGGCCGGCGTTGCACGTCCCCGCACGGGTCCCCGCCGCTCCCCCGGTCAACCTCGCCCAATTCGGGTGAGCGCCGCCCCGCCCCGGTGGGGACGCCACAGCGCCGGCCCTCCCGGAAGGGGAGAGCCGGCGCGCGCCGCGGCGGACGGGTCAGTTGTTCGGCTCGTCGGCGCTGATGTCGGCCAGGACCGACTGCGGTTCGCGCTCGACCGCGAGGTCACCCATCGACACCAGACCGATCAGGCGCCCGTCGTCGATCACCGGAAGTCGGCGTACGGCGTACGTCCGCATCAGGTCCGCGGCGGCCACGGCATCGTCGTACTGACTCACCGTGATCACGTCGCGAGTGGTGATCTGGCTCAACCGGGTCGAGCCCGGGTCCATGTTCTCCGCGACACCTCGGACCGTGATGTCCCGGTCCGTGACGATGCCAACCACACTGTCACCGTCGGTCACCACCACATCGCCAATCGCGCTGTCACGCATCTCCTGCGCGGCGGCGATGAGCGTGTCGTTGCCGTCCATCGTCACCAACCGGGTCGTCATGAACTCTCCGACCGTTGTCATGGTGCTCCCCTCTCGGTGTCGGCACGGCCGTCTACCCGCCGCCCGGGAGGGGGTAACGCCGACGGCCCCGGCCTATCGACGCGGGTGCCGCAGGCGTCGCAGTTCGTAGAGGCCGCTGCTGGTCAGGCTGTAGAACGCCGGCAGCAGCAGGAAGATCACCAGCGCGAACAGCGGGCTGGCCAGGAATCCGACCAGGATCGCCAGCGCGTACCCCAGGAGGCCGACAGCGGCCCGGGCCCGTTCGGCCGGGAAGAACCCAAGCGGCACCGTCTGGTCCAGCAGATCGTGATGCCGGGCGAGGTAGTGGTACAGCCCCAGCCAGCTCACCGAGACCAGCACGCCGACCAGACCGTAGACGACCACGCCGGTCCGTTGGTCCGCCTGGTCGCCGTCGCGCATCGCCTGCGAGACGACCGAGGTGGCGAACGGCAGCAGCGCGGTGCTGAACAGCACTCCGAGGTTGTACCACTGGAGGGCTTTTCCGCTGTTCACCACGCGGTTGAAGGCGGCTCGGTGGTTCAGCCAGCCCACCGCCACGTACACGTACGACGTGACATAGGCGAGGTACGCGGGCCACTGCTCGACCAGCGCGTGGAGCAGCCGACCGCGGCCGACCCGAGGCGGCTGGAGGTCGAGCACCAGCAGCGTGATGATGATGGCGAAGACCCCGTCGCTGAACGACAGCAGCCGGGAGGTCTCCCGCCGCAGGGTCGGGCCGGCGGGGCCGGTGTCGTCGCTGCTCGTGCCGGCGCCCATCGCCCATCCCCTCCCCGACGTCCCGCAACGGCAAAGCAGGGCGGTATACCCGTCGACGGGCGGCACACCCGCCTACGGGCGGCGCGCGTCGGCTCCGCTGCCTACCGTGGGCGGATGATGACGGGCGAGGACGAACTGCGGGACCTGGTCGCCGGCAGCGGTTGGCTGACCCGGGCGCTGAGCGTGGTGCGTGACTCCGGGTTGCCGGACGCCTGGATCGGCGCGGGCGCCCTGCGTGACCTGGTCTGGGGCGAACGGTACGGCGACGGGTTCGACCCGGCGCGGGTCCGCGACGTGGACGTGGTCTTCTTCGACCCGGCGAAGCTGACCCCCGTCGACGACGACCGGGCCACCGCCCGGCTGGCGGGGATGTGGCCGCAGCCGCCGTGGCAGGCGCGCAACCAGGCGGCGGTGCACACCTGGTACGCGGCCAAGTTCGGCGGCGACCCGATCGAGCCGTACCGCAGCGTGGCCGAGGCGGTCGCCACCTGGCCGGAGTACGCGACAGCGGTGGCCGTCCGCCTGGACCCGGCCGACCGGCTCAAGGTCTGCGCCCCGTACGGCCTGACGGATCTGCTGGGCGGGGTGTGGCGGCACAACCCGGCCCGGGTGGACGTGGCCCGGTCGCGGCAGCGGTTGGCCCGGCACCGGCCGGCGCAGCGCTGGCCCGGCGTGACCGTGATCGAGCCGGGCTGATCGGCTGTGGCGGGTCAGCCTCGGGGCGGCATGCCGTAGAGCCGCTCGACGTGCAGGCGTAGCACGATCCGTCCCTCGTCGACCATGGCCTGGCGGTACTCGTCCCAGTCGGGGTGTTCACCGCTCAGCCCCCGGTAGAGCGCCACCAACTCCTCGACCGTGTCGTCGCCGAGCTGGGTGGCCGGCGGGGTCAGTTCGGCGCGGCCCTCGACCACGGCGTACGCCCAGCCGTCCTCGCTGCTGACGTGGAAGCTGGCGCGCGGGTCGCGGCGCAGGTTGGCGGTCTTGGCACGGCCGTCGGTGACCGAGACCCGGATCAGGCCCGCGTCCCGGTCGAAGGAGTAGAGCACCGTGGACAGTTGCGGACGCCCGTCCCGCTTGATGGTGGCGAGCACGCCCATCGAGCGGCCGGCCACCAGATCGGTCAACGCCTGCTGGGTGCGGTCATCCGGCATGGTGTCCTCCAGTTGGACGATCGTCTCCGACCCATCCAAGCAGACCGGCCGGCCGCCGCGGGCGACCACCCGGGAACGGCACCGAGCCCCCGCCGACGGACGGCGAGGGCTCGGTGAGGGCTCGGTGTTTCGGCGACCGCGCCGGTCAGCGGCGCTCGGCGGCGACCAGCTCGGCGAGTTGCACAGCGTTAAGCGCGGCGCCCTTGCGCAGGTTGTCGTTGGAGCAGAACAGGGCCAGCCCGTACTCGACGGTCTCGTCGGCGCGGATCCGGCCCACGTAGGTCGGGTCCTGGCCGGCGGCCTGCAGCGGCGTCGGGACGTCGGTCAGCGCCACCCCGGGCGCGTCGGCCAGCAGTTCGTGGGCGCGCTGCGGGGTGAGCGGCCGGGCGAACCGGGCGTTGATCTGGAGCGAGTGCCCGGTGAACACCGGCACCCGGACGCAGGTGCCGGAGACCTTGAGGTCAGGGATCTCCAGGATCTTGCGGCTCTCGTTGCGGAGCTTCTGCTCCTCGTCGGTCTCGAACGAGCCGTCGTCGACGATCGAACCGGCCAGCGGGAGGACGTTGAAGGCGATCGGCTGGGCGAACGAGCGCGGCGCGGGGAACTCCACGGCCGACCCGTCGAAGGCCAGCCCGGCGGCGTGCTCGGCCACCTTGCGGACCTGCTCGTCCAGCTCGGCGACGCCGGCCAGCCCGGCGCCGGAGACCGCCTGGTAGGTGGAGACGACCAGGCCGACCAGGCCAGCCTCGGCGTGCAGCGGACGCAGCACCGGCATCGCGGCCATCGTGGTGCAGTTCGGGTTGGCGATGATGCCCTTGGGCCGTTCCAGAGCGGCGTGCGGGTTGACCTCGGCGACCACCAGCGGCACCTGCGGGTCCATCCGGAACGCCGACGAGTTGTCGATCACCACGGCGCCGGCCTCGGCGACCCGGGGCGCCAGTTCCCGAGCGGTGCCCTTACCGGCCGAGAAGAGCACGATGTCCAGCTCGGAATAGTCAGCGGTCGCGGCGTCCTCGACGATCACCTCGCCGTCGCGCCACGGCAGCGCCCGCCCGGCGGACCGCGCCGAGGCGAACAACCGCACCTGCTCCGCTGGGAACTCCCGCTCCGCCAGCACCTGCCGCATCACGCCACCGACCTGGCCGGTGGCCCCCACAATGCCGATCCTCATGTCCGCGAGGCTACCGACCCCACCCCCGAAACCGGGACCCCTTTCCCACCCCCCGGGTCCCACCTCACACCCCGCCCTACGGCTGTCGACCAAGAGATTTGCGTCAGAAAGCGTGCTCCGGATGACGCAAATCTCTTGATCAACGGCGTTTGTTCGGGGTTAGGGGAGGAGGGTTCCCAGGGCGGTGGACTCCAGGTCGGCGCGGATCACCGCGGCGTCGCCCTCGATGACCAGGGTGAGGGCTTCCGGGTGCAGGTGGGTGGCTGCCGCCGCGGAGACCTGGTCCACGTCGGCGGAGAGCAGCGACTCGCGCAGCCGCGCGTGGTAGTCGTCCGGCAGGTCGTGCACCACCAGGGTGGTCAGCGCGGACGCGATCGCCCGGGGGCTCTGCAACTCGACCGAGAGCTGCCCGGCGCGCCAGGAGCGGGCCACCTCCAGCTCGTCCTCGGTCACCCCGGTGGCCTGGGTACGGGTGATCTCGCCCACCGCCTCGACCAGGGCCGGTGCGGTGACCGCCGTCTGCACGCCGGAGCTGACCGCGAACCGACCGAACCGCCGCGACGCGGCGAAGTCGCCCCGGATGCCGTAGGTGTAGCCGTGCACCTCGCGCAACAGGTGGTTGAGTCGGGAGGTGAACGCCCCGCCGAGCACCGTGCCGGCGAGTGTCATCGGCACGTGGTCGGGGTGCGCCCGGTGTGGTGACGGGTGGCCCAGCCGCAGCGTGGACTGCACCGAGCCGGGCCGGTCCACCAGGATGATCCGCCGTTCGCTGTGCAGCGGCACCTCGGTGGGGCCGCCCCGCTCGGCAGGGCCACCACCGGTGCCGGCGAACGCCGCGGCGGCCAGCGCGTCCAGGTCGATCCGGTCCAGGTCACCGGCGACGATCAGGGTGCCGGGACGCAGGAACCACTCGGAGTGGAAGACCGTCACGTCCTCCACGTCCAACCCGGCGACCGACTCCGGGTCGCCGTGCATCGGCCGTCCCCAGCGGTTCTGCGCGCCGAACAGGTCGGCGCGCAGCGCGGCGTCGGCGCGCGGGCCGGGGTTGGCCCAGTCCATCCGGAGCGCGGTCGCCTCGTCGTCGCGGACCCGGCGTACGTCGGCGGGGTCGAGTTTGGGCGTCCGGACCGCCTCGGCGAGCAGTTCCACGGCCGCACTCAGCCGGTCCACCGGGATCACCACGCTGGCCTGGAACGAGTCCCAGTCCAGACCGGTCGACAGCGCGGTGCCGAGCCCTTCGACGGCGAGCGCGTACGCGGCGGCGTCCCGCTGCGCGGTGCCCTCCTCCAGCGCCTTGGCCAGCACACCGGACAGGCCCTCCTTGCCGACCGGCTCCTGGCCCGCGCCCACGTCGAGCAGCAGCAGGGCCACGGCAAGGTTCTGCCCCGGCAGGTGCGCGGCGACGACCTGACCACCGGCCGCGGCACGGCGGACCACCGGCGGGAACCGGTACGGGCGGGCGGCGCCCGGGCCGGGACGGTCGGCGATCAGCGTCATGAGGTCTCCTCGGGCAGGTAGGTCAGGGTCACCCGGTCGGTGGCGAGCACGTCGGCGGCGGCCTCGGCGATCTGCTCGGCGGTGACCGCGAGCAGGGCCGGCAACTGGTCGGCGATGCGGGCCGGATCACCGAACTGCGTGGTGTACCGGCCGAGCAGGTCGGCGCGGCCGTCGACGGTGGACAGCTGACGCCACCACCCGGTGCTGAGCAACGCCTTGGCCCGATCCAGCTCGGCGGCGGTGACCGGCACGGTGGCCAGCTCGTCGACGACGTCGGCCAGCCCTTCGGCCAGCCGCTCGGCGCTCACTCCGGGGCGGGCGGTGGCGGTGGCGATCAGCGGTGCCGGCGCGTGTGCGAGGTCCACCCCGTACGCCCCGACCAGGTCCGGTTGCGCGATCCGCTCGCCGTCGGCGAGGCGCTGGTAGAGCCGGCTGCCCCGGCCGCTGCCCAGGATGGTGGCGAGCACGGTGATCACGTTGTATCCCGGGCTGCCGAACGGGTAGCTGCGGTGGGCGATGTAGACCCGTGGCGCCGGCACGTCGGCGCTCACCGACTCGACGGCCGTCTGCCCCGTGGCGGGGACGTTGCGGCCGTCCGGTGCCTGCGGGATGTCGTCGCGGGCGGGCAGCGCGCCGAAGTACTTGTCGGCGAGCGCGAACACGTCGGAGGCGGTGGCGTCGCCGACCACTGTGAGCACCGCGTTGTTCGGCGCGTAGTAGGTCTGGTGGAACGCCTGGAAGGTGGCCAGGTCGGCGGCGTTCAGGTCGGCCATCGAGCCGATCGTCGCGTGGTGGTAGGGGTGCCCCGGTGGGTAGAGCAGCGGCAGCAACCGCAGCCAGGCGTCGCCGTACGGCACGTTCTCGTAGCGCTGCCGGCGCTCGTTCTTGACGACGTCCCGCTGGTTGTCCAGCGTCTCCTGGGTGAGGGCGGGGACCAGGCCGCCCATCCGGTCGGCCTCCAACCAGAGCGCCAGCTCCAGGTGCTCGGCCGGGACCGTCTCGAAGTAGTTGGTCCGGTCCGGGTTGGTGGTGGCGTTGAGCGAGCCGCCGGAGCCCTGGATCAGCTTCATGTGCTCGGTCTTCGCCACGTTCACCGAGCCCTCGAACATCAGGTGCTCGAAGAGGTGGGCGAAACCGGTCTGCCCGGCCGGCTCGTGCCGGGAGCCGACGTCGTACCAGAGGTTGACGGCCACGGCGGGCGCGGTGCGATCCTCACTCACCACCACGCGCAGGCCGTTGTCCAGTCGGGACGTCTGAATGGGCCAGGGGTAACCGCTGTCGGGCATGCCCCGACGCTATCCGATCTCGGGGGCGGAAAGGTGACGTGCGGTCGGTCGGCGAGCCGACCCGGGCGGCATCGGAGCCGCCGCGCGGGGTATCGGAGAGCAATGACCGTCGCCCCGCCTCCGTCCCGGGCCGCTGGCCGGGCCGCCACCGCCGTCGAACGCGCCAGCAAGGCACTCGGCCGGCTGCGCCGCGGCCGGTTGCTGCATCCGGCCGGTCGCTCGTTCGTCGGCGAGACGGTGATCTGGGGTACGCCCGGACCGCCCACCGGGGTCGCTCTGCTGGACGACCCCGGCCGGTACCGGACCACCGTCCGGCTCTCCAAGGGAACGCCCACGCCCGGCAGTTGGCCCGACGTTCTGGGCCTCGCGCTGCGCCTGCACGGTGACGGTGGCCGGCCGTTCGACCTGCTGGTCAGCTCCAGCGGCGCGGCCCCGGTGCTGCGGAACCTGCCACTGCCCCGACGCCGCTTCACCGGCACGTACAGCACGATCATGTGCTACCGCGCGGGTCGACGCCGCCTCTGGCTGGCCGCGCTGGCCGACCCCGACTCGGCCGACCTCGGTCGCAGCCTGGCCACGGCGGTCGCCGCGACCCGGACGGACACCCCGCGCCTGGTGCTCGCGGTCGCGTCGGCGGTGGGGCCCTGGCGGCTGGTCGGGCAGGTCAGTCTCGGCGCCCAGGTCAGCGCCGAGGAGGACGCGGCGCTCGCGTTCGACCCGGTGCGCAACCTGCCACCCGAACTGCGGGTGGCAGGTCCGCTGGCCTGGCTGCGCGACCAGACCTACCGGGGGTCGCGCCGGGCCCGTGGGGCGACCGCTCAGTCCGGCGGTTCGACCGCCGCCACGGTCTGATCCGAGGTACGACGTTCCAGCACCGTATCGGGGGCGGCGTTCTGGTCCGCCGCGCGGAGGTCCGAGTCGGCGAGGATGGCCTCCGCCTGCGCCTCCGGGTCGTCGCTGCCCACCGCCTTCTCCTCGGGCAGGAGGTGGTGCGCGCGGGACTCCACCCGGTCCTGATCGCTCTGCTCGTGTGTCATGGCACCCCTGTTACCCCGACCGCGCCCCCGGCACGCGATCTCCGCCCCGCATCTTGGGACGACAGGGCGGGTGACCGCGTCCGGTCGGGTACGCTGGCCCGGTGACGCGTTCCTATCGATGGTTTAGGCAGCCGGCTCGCACGCCGGTGACTTCACCATGAACTGACGTCACCACGGACCGAGCCGGCTGGGCAGGAGCTGTCGTTCCTGCCCATTTGCGTACGAGCAGCCGGCTCGTCCCGGGCACCGGCCCCGGGCACGGTCGGCGGAAGGATGCCCACCGTGACGACCCCGGAGACTGATCGGGTCAGCGATCAGCGGATCGACCGTGTCGTGCCGCTGACCACGCCCGCCCTGCTGCACCACGAGTTGCCCCTGGACGCCCCGCTCGCGTCGGCCGTGTTGACCGGCCGCCGCGCGGTCGGTCGCGTGCTGGACCGCGAGGACGACCGCCTGCTGGTGGTGGTCGGCCCCTGCTCGGTGCATGACCCGGCCGCCGCCCTCGACTACGCGCAGCGTCTGCGGACGGCAGCCGACCGGCTCGCCGACGACCTGCTGATCGTCATGCGGGTCTACTTCGAGAAGCCGCGCTCCACCGTCGGTTGGAAGGGCCTGATCAACGACCCCGGCCTGGACGGCAGCGGGGACGTCAACACCGGTCTGCGGCTGGCTCGGGCGTTACTGCTCGACGTGCTCCGCCTCGGCCTGCCGGTGGGTTGCGAGTTCCTCGACCCGATCACCCCGCAGTACATCGCGGACACGGTGGCCTGGGGCGCGATCGGCGCCCGCACCGTGGAGAGTCAGGTGCACCGCCAGCTCGCCTCCGGCCTGTCCATGCCGATCGGCATGAAGAACCGCCCGGACGGCAGCATCGGCACGGCCGTGGACGCGATCCGCGCCGCCGGGGTGCCGCACGTCTTCCCCGGCATCGACTTCTCCGGCACCCCGGCGATCATGCACACCCGGGGCAACACCGACGGGCACCTGGTGCTGCGCGGCGGGGGCGGCCGACCCAACTACGACGCCGAGTCGGTCGCCGGGGCGCTCGACCTGCTCCGCGCCGCCGACCTGCCGGAGCGGTTGGTGATCGACGCCAGTCACGCCAACAGTGGCAAGGACCACCGCAACCAGCCGCTGGTCGCCGCGGACGTGGCCGCCCAACTGGCCGCCGGCCAGCGGGGGATCACCGGCGTGATGCTGGAGTCGTTCCTGCTGCCCGGCCGGCAGGAGCTCGACCCGACCCGGGAGCTGGAGTACGGCCGGTCGGTCACCGATGCCTGCCTGGGCTGGGACGACACCGCCGAGGTGCTCGACCACCTCGCCTCGGCGGTGCGGGCCCGTCGGGCCACTCTGCCGACGACGGTGTGACCGCCGACACCGCGGCGTACGGAACACGAGCGGGGGTCGGCTCGTTGACAGGGGTGTCGGTGTGTCCAGTGTCCCCGGGCCTCACCTAAATAGCCTTCGCGGAATACCGTCCGGCTGGAGCCGCGTAGTGCCACTCGCCGAGAGGCGACCTGCACACCGACACCAGCGCCGCCCCCGGCCCACAAGGCCGGGGGCGGCGCTGTCTGTACGCGGGCCCGGGGCAGCGGGATTTCCCTGGTCCCGCTAAAGCCGGGGGTGCGACAGGGCCCCCGTCAACCGTCTTCCCCGGTCATACGATCGATTGGTGAGCGAGATGTCGAACGACCTTGGCGCGTTTCTGAGTGCTCGAAGGGCGCTGGTGACACCGCAGCAGGCCGGCATCCCCGACGGGGGTGTGCGACGTGTTCCGGGCCTGCGCCGCGAGGAGGTCGCCATGCTTGCCGGCGTCAGCGCTGACTACTACCTGCGCTTGGAGCGGGGCCGCGACCGCAACCCGTCCGTGCAGGTGCTCGAGTCCATCGCACGCGTCCTCCAGCTCGACGACGAGCACCTGGCCTACCTGCTGAAGCTGGTCGCGGACACTCCCCGAAAGCGCAGACGTCGACCACGTAAGGAAATCGTTCCAGCCGGTGCGCTCAAACTCCTGGGCTCCCTCGTCCAGCCCGCCTTCATCGAGGGGCGGTATTTCGACATCCTTGCCTCGAACAGCCTCGCCAGAGCCCTCTCCCCACGGCTTGCCGAAGGGGGAAATCAGCTCAGGGATCTGTTCCTGAACCCCGCCGAGCAGGCACTGCACCCGGACTGGGAGAACATGACGGAGTGCTTCGTCGCGAACCTGCGACAGGCCGTGGGCACCGACATAGACGACCCCCGCTTCATCGAACTCACCGGAGAACTCTCGTTGGCGAGCGCCCGATTTCGTCAGCTCTGGGCACGCCACGACGTACGCGGACAGCGCGGAACGCCGATCCGGCTCAATCACCCGCAGGTCGGGGAGCTGACCCTCAATCGAGAACGGCTGAGCATCGCCGGAGCGGATGGCCTGATGCTCGTCGTCTATCACGCCGACGCCGGGTCGAGCGACGCGGAGAAGCTGACCCTCCTCGCCTCCGCGGGCCTACCCGCCATCCGCGAGCCACGAGCAGTCGAGCACGCCAGGGCCTGAAAACTGCCGATGGCAATGTCGAGCGATCAGAGGGGGTCCTGTCAGACCCCGGTCTCAACAGGGCTCCGGGTACGTCGGCCCGCGCTGGCTAGCGTTCGCGACATGACCGTCACATTGATCACCGGGGCCAACAAGGGCATCGGCTTCGAGACCGCCAGACAGCTTCTGGAGCTGGGGCATGTCGTCTACATCGGCGCGCGTGATGTCGAGCGAGGCGAGCAGGCCGCCACGGCACTCGGAGCGCGATTCGTCCAGCTCGACGTCACCGACGACGCGTCCGTGCGCGCCGCACTGGCCACGATCGACGCGGCCGAGGGCCGACTCGACGTCCTGGTGCACAACGCGGGCATTCTGGAAACCGGGCTCGACGGCCCCGCCGCGCTGCGTTCCTTCGACACCAACGCGGTGGGAATCGTGCGCGTCACCGAGGCGGCGCTGCCCCTGCTGCGCAAGTCCTCGAATCCCAACGTCGTCACCCTCTCCAGCAGCGCCGGATCGTTCTGGGCGGTGAACAATCCTGAGCGACCGGAGTTCGGCATGTCGCTCGCGTTGTACTCGGCGTCCAAGTCCGCGGCCACAATGCTGACCGTGCAGTACGCCAAGTCGCAGCCGGGCATCAAGTTCAACGCCCTCGAACCGGGCACCACCGCCACCGACATGACCGCGGCCTTCGGGATCGGTCGACCGGCCGAGGAGAGCGCCCGACAGGTCGTACGCCTGGCGACCCTGGAGCCGACCGGGCCGACGGGGACCTTCCAGGACGAAGCGGGGGCGCTGCCCTGGTGAGCCCCGTACGTCGGCCATCGGCGTGACGTTTGACCGATTCCGCCCCGGGTAGCTGATCGACGTGACCGACGACGCATCCGTGGCCGGCGAGCCGGGCACCCAGGCCCTCGACGACCTGCTCGACGACATCTTCCGGGCGCAGGAGCGGGTCACCCAGGCGGAGATCTATCGCCGGGCGGTGGCCGCCGAGCTTTCGCCGGACCTGCTCGCCCGCATCGACGCGCTTCCCGAGGGCGAGTACGCGGTGGACGAGGCCAGCGACCTGCTGGGCGGTTCCATCGGGTGAACGACCTGGGCGGCACCATCGCGTGAATGACCGCAGGAGGGACACCGACATGACGCACCACGAGGACCACGACGAGAAGGTGCCGGCGCTGGGTCAGCCCCCGAAGGGCAGGGACACCACGCCCGAGCCGGACTTCGCCAACGAGCACGACCGCACGGCGGTGGATCGGGACATCATCACCGGGGCGGACGAGGACGAACGGGAGCCGGAGTCGCCGCACGGTTGGTCCGGCATGCAACGTTGAGACGTACGAGAAAAGGGGGGCCGGCGTCTGCCGGCCCCCCTTCTCGTGTCCTGCTCGTCAGTCGTCGTCGTGGTGCCCACCCTCGGCGGCCTGCTGCGCCGTCGCGTACGCCATCTGGAGGAAGTCGGACGCGGCGACCGCCGTCAGCGCGGTGGCCACCAGGCGGGTGAGCCGGGGCGCGAGCACCAGGCCACCGGTCAGCCCGGTGGCCACCCAGACCGCCAGGCAGAACGGGCAGCTCAGCAGCTCACCGATGGCGTGCCGGGTCGGACTGCCCGAGTCGCGTACCTGCTCCATCACCTCGCCGCTGCCGATCGGTCGGTCGTAGCGGGTGAACGGCGCCCGCAGCGGGCTGGTCACCGCGTCCTTGGACAGCAACCGGCTCAGCTTGTGCGTGGCGATGGAGAGCAGCACCACGTCGGACGGCGCGGGACGTTCCGGCACCGGCCGGCCGGTCGCCTTGACCAGGCCGGCGAGAGCCCCGGTCACCCCGGCGTAGGCGCCCATCGCCACCAGGTAGCCGCCGAGCGGCCGGTGCTCGTGCGGCGCGTACGCCCGGCGCAGCCGGGCCGCCTTCTGTCGCAGGCCAGTGTCGCTCACCCGATCTCCTCACATGGTCGTGGTGGTGTGGGAACGGCGTCCCGCGCGGCCGGCTCAGCCGGCCTGGAGGTTGTCGGCGACCTCGCGTGCCAGGTTGGTGAGCGCCTCGTCCGCCAGCTGATCCGGACCGGGCCCGCCGGACCCGTCGGCCAGGTCGAGCTGGATCCGGGCGCCGCCGGAATCCGCCGGCTCCACCCGGATCTCGGCGGACCAGTCGTCGGCGTCGCCGTCGCCCCAGCGGGCGCGCAGCTCCTCGCCGCTGATCTCCGCCGCGGGGCTGCCGTCGCCGCGCAGCGGCTCCGGCAGCCAGGCCGAGGCCCGGTCGGGGTCGGTGGCGGTGCTGAAGACCACCTCGGGTGGCGCGGACATGCCGCGCACGGCGCGCGCCGGCATCACGCGTCCCGCAGGCGGCTGGGATCGACCTCGCGACCCGGGTGGCGGGCCAGGTACTCGGTCTCCAGCTCCGCCGTGCGCCGCAGGTGGTTCGCGAGTGCGGAGTCCGCCGCGTGCCGCAGGGTGTCCAGGCGGGTGCGGTGCAGGCTGTGCATCTCGCGGATCAGGTCCTCGTCGGTCAGCTCCGTCGGGTCGATGCCGAGCAGGTCGCCGTCGAGGCCGGGAGCGCCGGCCGGGTCGGCGAGCTGGTCGCCGCCCCACTCGGGCACCCGCTGCTCCGGGCTCATCTCGGCACTGCCGCTGGACGCAAAGTCGTCCTCACGTACCGATCCGGTCATGATCGCCCCCCTTGATCTCGTTTGGGCTGGCGTCTAGACGATTGCCCAGGCGTGGTGATGCCAAACCAAGCCGGCGAGGCGACGACTACGACACGGTGTCGGAGAGCGGTAGCGCCCCCGGTACCCTCAATGTCATGAGGCGGCTCTGGACCCCGGCGTGGATCGCGCGCCACGTGGCCATGGTCGTGCTGGTCGTGAGCTTCCTCGGACTGGGCTGGTGGCAGATCAGCCGGGCCACCGCCGGCAACAGCCTGAGCTGGGGGTACGCGGTCGAGTGGCCGATCTTCGCCGGCTTCGTGGTCTACGTCTGGTGGCGTGAGGTGAAGCTGGCCCGCCGCAGGGCGGCGGAGGCCGACGCGCCGCCCGAGGATCCGGCCGTCGAACCGACGCCGGCGGTCACCGACGGGTCCCGACCGACGGTACGCCGACCGGTGCGGGTGTCCCGGGTGCCGGCCACCGGCGACGTCGTCGAGGACAACGACCTGGCCGCCTACAACCACTACCTGTCATGGTTGAACGCCAATCCGGGCGCCCGGCCCGGTGACTATCCCGGCTGAGCCGGGCTCGGAAGGACGGACGAAGGTGGGCGCTGCCCTTACCCGGTACCGCGTGATCGCCTGGATCGTGGGCGTGGTGCTGATCCTGCTGGTCGTGATCGGCATGCCACTGAAGTACGCGTTCGACAACCCGGTCGTGGTGGAGACGATCGGGCCGGCGCACGGCTTCCTCTACATGATCTACCTGGTGGCCGCGTTCGACCTGAGCCGCCGAGCCGACTGGCCGCTGAAGCGGATGCTGCTGGTGATGCTGGCCGGCACCGTGCCGTTCGTCTCGTTCTACGCCGAGCGCCGGGTCAGCGCCTGGGTGGCCGCGCCGCAGCCGGAACGGGCTCCGGAGCCGGTCGCCCGCTGAGCTCGCCAAACCGCCGGGGGGTCGGCACGCGTCCGGCCCACCGCCAACGGGTCAGCGGTTGGGCCGCCACGGGTCCGCCGAGGCGAGCGGGTCGACCCAACTGCCGTAGCGGTTGACCTCCCGGGCCCGCAGCAGCGACCTGGTGACCTGGCCGAACTGCCGTTCGTCGTCGGCGCTGAACAGCAGCACCTCCGATCCCTGGTACCACCCCCACAGTTCGTGCGGCGGTGGCCGCCAGCGATCGCCGACCAGGGCAAGAGCGGCCGGGAGCAGGAACACAGCGCCGAGGATCAGGTACGCCTCGGCGGTGAGGCGTTGCAGGCCGCCGGTGAAGCCGAGGAGCACCCCGACGCCGCCGAGCATGCTGGCGGTGATGACGACGGCCCGGACGGCGATCCGGTCATGCGGACCCCGGGTGGTACGCAGATGGGTCAGGTCGGCGACCCGGTAACTGTTCCGACCGACGGTGAACCGGTCGACGGTCACGATGATGCCGGGCCGCGCGTACAGCAGGGTCGACCGAGCGCCCGGCACCGTTCGCGGCGGTCGCGTCTTTGCGCCTTCACGGTTCACGGTTCCTCCCGAAGGGGACGGTTGGCCGAGTGGACCCGAAGGCGATTCATCGCTGCCTGTCGACGGGATTCCCGGCTCCGGACTTCATTGTGTTGCGGCACCGCCAGTCGACCTGGGCATTTACCAGGTCCCGACAGTTCGCCACGGCTGGGTGACATCGCCGAGAAACAGCATCCATTTCAGCTTTTATCGGTTATCGCGGCCAGGAATCCGGCGGCATACGCCCGGAACGACGAAAGTCGCATATCCGTCAGTAGGCGGCGAAAAGGGCGATGTCCCCTCGTTCGCAGGTGTCATCCGCCACGATGGCGCCACCCAGCCCAGGGGCCCGACCCGCAACTCTCCCAACTTTCGCCCCTGCTTCAACTGCGAGCGACATCCGTCCCGGGTTAGGTTGGGCGAGCCGGTCCGGCCCAGTGCCGTCCGCCCGGATGACCCCGGCCGGTGTCGTCGAGGGCGTCAGCAGCCCCGACGGCCGTGGGAGAGGGGCCTTCCGCTCTTGTCATCCCTGAGAAATCTGCTGCGCACCGTGGCGCTGGTCGGCATGTCGGCCGCGCTGATCGCCCCGACGGCGGTGGCCCAGGCCGAGCCGTCCCCCGCCGACCTGACCCGCCGGATCGAGACGTCCTCGGCCGAGTTGGAGCGGGTCGTCGAGTCGTACAACAAGCTGCGTGAGGAGATCAAGGCAAACGAGGCCGCCGTGGCCCGATTACAGACCCGCATCGGCCCGCTCGAACAGCAGGTCGAGCAGAGCCGGGCCGACGTGGCGGAGCTTGCCTCCACCGCGTACAAGAGTGGGGGCCTGCGCACTGCGGACGCCCTGCTGCGTCCCGGCGGCTCGGCCGCGCTGCTGGACCGACTCGGCGCCATCGAGCAGTTGACCCGCCAGCGGCAGGAGCGCATCTCCGGCTTCACGGCCGACCAGCAGCGGCTGCTCGACGAGAAGGCCCGGCTGGGCGCGACGTTGACCCGGCAGGCCGCACAGGCTCGTCAGCTCGCCGCGGGTAAGAAGCAGATCGAGCAGGACCTGGCCAAGCTCTACGAGCTGCGCCGGCAGGCGTACGGGGCCGCCACCGAGCGACCCGAGCCCAAGGCGGCGACGACCGAGGCCAAGAACGTGCCCGCCGTGTCCGGTGCTGCCGGCACGGCGGTGCGTTACGCGTTCGGCGCGATCGGCAAGCCGTACATCTGGGCGGCCGACGGGCCGAACGGCTACGACTGTTCCGGTCTGACCTCGGCGGCCTGGCGGGCGGCCGGGAAGTCCCTGCCGCACAACACCAGGATGCAGTGGAGCGCGGTCGCCCACATCGGGCGGGGCGAGCTACGCCCCGGCGACCTGGTCTTCTACAGCGGGCTCGGGCACGTCGCCCTCTACGTGGGCGGCGGTCAGGTGATCGACGCGCCCAGCGCCGGTCGCAACGTGCTCAAGCGTGGCATGAACATGATGTCCATCCAGGGTTACGGACGGGTCCGCTAACCACGATCGGTAACGGCGAACGGCCGGCGTCCCCCTATCGGACGCCGGCCGTTCGCCGTCATTGCTACCAGGTCAGGCTGCTTGCAGCCCCTCCGCCCGGGCCAGCTCACGGAGCCGGCCGAGGGCCTGGATCTCCAGTTGCCGGATCCGCTCGCGGGACAGCGAGAAGCGGGACGCGACCTCGGTGAGCGAGTGCTCCCGGCCGTCCTCCAGCCCGTAGCGGGCCCGCATGATGCCGGCGGACCGGTCGTCGAGGTGGTTGAGCAGCCCCTCGATGCGCTGCCGCTCCAGGCCGCTGAGGACGATGTCCTCCGGCGACGGCGCGTCACTGTCGGCGACCAGGTCACCGAGGTTCGTGTCGCCGTCGTCGCCCACCGGGGTGTCCAGCGAAACGGTGTCCTGCGACCAGCGGCGCAGCTCGTTCACCCGCTCGACGGTGACGCCGAGGGCGTTGGCGATCTGCTCCGGCTCCGGGTCGCTGCCCAGCTCACGGGTCAACTGCCGGGCCACGTTGCGCATCCGGTTGACGTCCTCCACCAGGTGCACCGGCAGACGGACGGTGCGCTCCTGCTGGGCGATCGCCCGGCTGATCGCCTGCCGGATCCACCAGGTGGCGTAGGTGGAGAACTTGTAGCCGCGCTCGTAGTCGAACTTCTCGACCGCCCGGACGAGGCCGGTGTTGCCCTCCTGGATCAGGTCCAGCATGGGCATCCCCGAGCGCACGTAGCGCCGAGCGATCGACACGACCAGTCGGAGGTTGGCGCGGATGAAGAGATCCTTCGCCCGCTCCCCCTCGACGACCAGCCACTCCAGGTCGGCCCGGTCGACACCGGCGGGAACGGCTTCCTCACCGAGCAGGTGCTCGGCGTAGAGGCCGGCCTCGATCGCCTTGGAGAGATCGACCTCCTTGGCGGCGTCCAGCAGTGGCGTCCGGGAGATCTCGTGCAGGTAGACGCCGACCAGGTCGCGCTCCTCGGCAACCTCGTCGGTTCGCATGCCGATGTTCTTGTCCACGTTGCCCACGGTCCCCTCGCTCGCGCCGGTTGCCCGGTTCCTTGCCATTCCCCACACCTGTCAGCCCCTGGTAACTTCTGCTGTGCCCATCGGTGCTGACACCTACACAACAGATGAGACGTGTCGGGGATTCCTCGTCGTGAGTCGAAAGTGTCACGAATGCCTGAGTAGTAGCTGAGAGCACGGTCCATGTTTGCTGTCAGCACCCCATCGGGTGGCTCGCCACTGGGCACCACGTACGGGTTACCGCACCATGGCAACACCGCCCGCCGTGGGGGCACAGCGACCCGGGTCACCACCGCGATGCGATCCTGGTCACTGCCAGATACGCACCGGTGAGCCGGTCGGTTCATCCACGGGGGTGTTATTACCCCCCGGCCAGATGAACAATCCGAGGCCCCATTCGCTTCCCGGGGCCGGGTGGCGCTAGGAGGCGAGCAGGGCGAGGGCGCCGCGCACCTGATCGGCCGAGCGGGCCAGCGCGGCCCGGGCAGCGTCGATCTCAGCGCCCGAGACGAGGGCGACGAGCGCCGTCTTCAGGTCCCCGTCGGCCTGGCTGAGGGCCTGCCGGGAGAGTTCCTCCGAGCAGCCGGTGGCCTCGACCAGGATCGAGATCATTCGTCCGCGGAGTTTCGCGTTGGTGGCCACCATATCGATCATGAGGTTCGAGTAGACCCGCCCCAGGCGCACCATGACGGCGGTCGAGAACGTGTTGAGCACCAACTTCTGCGCTGTGCCCGCCTTCATCCGGGTCGACCCGGTGACCACCTCGGGTCCGGTGTCCACCCCGATGAACACGTCGACCGACCGGGCGGCCTCCGCCTCCGGATTGGCGCAGAGCAGCACCGTCGAGGCGCCCTTGGCGCGGGCCGAGGCAAGCGCCCCGAGGACGTACGGGGTGCGACCGCTGGCCGCCAGACCAACCACCAGGTCCCCGGCCCGTACACAACTGGCCGCTTCGACCGCGCCGCCCCGATCGTCGTCCTCAGCATCCTCGACGGCCCGCCACATGGCGTCCGGGCCGCCCGCGAGGTGCGCGCAGAACCAGTGTCGGGGCGAGTTGAAGGTGGGGGCCAGTTCGGCCGCGTCGAGCACGCCAAGCCGGCCGGAGGTGCCGGCCCCGAAGTAGTGCACCCGGTGACCGCCGCGAAGCGCCGCGACCGCCAGGTCGACGGTGGTGGCGATCTCGTCGAGCACCGCGGCGACCGCCGCGGGCACCCGCCGGTCCGCCTCGTTGATCACGGTAAGCACGTCCCGGGTCGACATCAGGTCGAGGTCGACGCTGAGCGGGTTACGCCGCTCGGTGGGGGCGCCCACCCGGACCGTGGGGCGAGCGGGCCGTGCGGGCATCTCCGCACCGGCCGTCATGCCCGCCTCCGGTTGGCACCCACCCGGTGCGACTGGACCGCCTCGGCGGTCGCCTCCAGGGCCTTGCGGGCCCGGGCCCGGTTGCGGGCGGCCACCCCGACGAAGAGGCAGTCGACCACTGTGAGCTGGGCCAGCCGGCTGGCCGTCGCGCCGGAGCGGTAGGTGGTCTCCCGGGCCGCCGTGGTCAACACGAAGTCCGCCACGTCGGTGATCGGCGAGCGCGGGAAGTTGGTCAGCGCCACGGTCGCGGCACCGCGGGTACGGGCCTGCTCCAGCACCTCGATCACGTCGGAGGTGGTGCCGGTGTGCGAGATGCCGATCGCCACGTCTCCCCGGCCCAGGAGGGCGGCCGAGGTCAGCGCGGTGTGCACGTCCGGGAAGTAGAAGGCGATCCGGCCGATGCGGTGCAGCTTCTGCTGGAAGTCCGAGGCGACGAACCCGCTGGCGCCGGCGCCGTAGATGTCGATCCGAGCGGCACCACTGATCGCCTCGACCACCTGCTCGCAGACGGCGGGGTCGAGTTGCTCGGCGGTCTCCTCGACGGCGCGGGCGTCGTTGAACGCGATGGTGGCGATGATCTGCGCGAGGTCGGCGCCGGGCGGGATGTCACCGCCGACCACTCGGGCGTCCGGCGGCTCGATCCGGCGGGCGGCCTCGGCGGCGAGGCGGATGCGCAGCTGGGGGTAGCCGTCCATGCCCACCGAACGGCAGAACCGGATGACGGTCGCCTCGGATGTCTCGGCTGCGGTGGCGAGGTCGGTGATTGTCCGCCGGGCGGCGGCCGCCGGGTCGGAGACGACCAGCCGCGCGACCCGCTGCTCGGCGGGCGACAGCGATGGCAACAGCCCGCTGATGTGGACGATCAGCCCACCGGGCTCGTGACTCGCAGAAATCTTCGGACTCTTCGCCACGGATGAAACTTACTTTCACCAAGCGTGAGCGTCAACTATGACTGTCCGAGGTGGGGGAAACTTTGATCGCCGGGATCACCGGTCCCGCACAGCCTGCCACTTCCCCAGGATCGCCGCCTCATCCGCCGGGTCGAGTCCACCATGCCGGACGGCGGCCGGGTGTGCGGCCATCCAGGACGCGGTCGCCCGAACGGTGTCGGCCAGCGGACGGACCGTCAGACCGGCGTCCAGGGCCGGCCGGACGTCCCGGTCCATCAGGCCAGCGGTCTCCGGCAGTCGCACCCAGAGCGGCAGCGCCCGCTCCCCCGACCACTCGCGTACGTCGTGGGACAGCAGGAACTCCTGGTCGACCCAGGTGAGGACCGGATCGGCGACGCCCAGCCCGGCGGCCAGCCCGGCCAACAGGTCGGCCCGGGACATCGCCGGACCGGTGCCGTCGTACGTGCCGACGAGGCGGGTGCCGGCGGCGTGCAGCAACCAACGCGCCAGATCGGCGACGTCGACGAACTGCACCCGATCGGCCGGGTGCCCGGGGGCCAGCACCTCGCCACCGGCCGACAGCCGCCGCACCCAGTACGGGAAACGGTCGCTCGGATCCTCCGCGCCGACGATCAGCCCCGCCCGGCAGATGAACGAACGGTCCACGCCCATCCGCTCCCGGACCAGCTCCTCGATGCTCACCTTGCACTCGCCGTACCAGCGGTGATCCGGGCCGATCGGACCGTCCACGTCCGGCGGGGCCGGCGCCAGGATCGGCGCGTCCGCCGCCGTCTGGCCCGGGGTGGTGTGGTCCGCGTACACCGAGATCGTCGACACGAACGACCAGTGGCCGACGTGGTCGGCGAGCGCGGCCAGCGCGTGCCGGGCGTGGCTGATCTGGCGGGTCACGTCGACCACGGCGTCGAAGCCCGCGTCGGCGAGCGGGACAAGCGATTCGGGATCATCGCGGTCGGCCGCCACGAACCGCGCCCCGGCCGGCACGGCGCCGGACACGCCCCGGGCCGCACAGGTCACCTCGTGACCCTGCTGAACGGCGAGCCGAGCCGTCGCCCGGCCGAGGAACTGGGTGCCACCGAGAATGAGGATCCGCATCCGCCGATCCTGCGCCCCCAAGGTCCGAACAACCCAACCAATCTGCCCACGGCAGACCGCGATCATGAAGTTGTCGCCACTCAGATCGGCGTGTCACGGCAACAACTTCATGATCGACGGCGTGGGGCGGAGGGGCGCGGGGGGAGGTGGGGGCGCCGGGGGGCACTAGCGTGGGGTCATGGGAGAGCGCAGCGTTTTGGTTACCGGGGGTTCCGGTGGGCTTGGCGGGGCGGTCGTCACCGCGTTCGTCGAGGCGGGCTGGCGGGTGGTCGTACCGGAGCGGAAAGCCCGGCCCGGGTCGGAGCCGGCGGCGGACGGACTGGTCCGGGTGGTCGCGGACCTGGGCGAGCCGGCGGGCGCGGCGCAGGCGGTCGAGGCCGCGGCCGGTGAACCGACGGCGCCGCTGCGCGCGGTGGTCAACCTCGTCGGGGGGTACGCCAGCGGCGGGTTGGTGCACGAGACCCCGGTCGAGGAGTTCGAGCGGATGCTCACCGTCAACCTGCGGCCGACCTACCTGGTCACCCAGGCCGCGCTCCCGCACCTGGTGGCGTCCGGCGGCGGCGCGGTGGTCTGCGTCTCGGCCCGCGCGGCAATCGCCCCGTTTCGTGGCGCGGCCGGCTACTCGACGGCCAAGGCGGCGGTACTTGCCTTCGCCAACGCGGTCGCGGTGGAGTACCGGTCGCAGAACGTGCGCTGCAACACCGTGCTGCCCAGCGTCATCGACACCTCGGCGAACCGGGCGGCCCAGCCCGACGCCGACCATTCCCGCTGGGTGACGCCGGACGAGATCGCGCCAGTGATCCGGTTCCTCGCGTCGGCCGAGTCAGCTCCGACCAGTGGCGCCACCGTGCCGGTCTACGGGCGGGCCTGAGCCACCACCGGGCCGACGTCCTCTCCGCCCGACGAGGACGGCGGCAGCCAGGTCTCCAGGTGCGCCTGAATCTGCTCGGTCACCTCCTCGGCCGTGCGGCCCGCGTCCACCAGCACGAAGCTGGGGTATTCGGGCAGTGCCCGGTAGGCGGTGTCGGCGGCGGTCAGCCACCCCATCGTCTCGTGGTCGGTGCCGCGTTCCTCGATGCGCCGGTACGCCTCCGCCGGGTCGACGGCGAGCAGGAAGGTGACCTGCGGCGTCGGGAACAGTCGGTAGCCGGCCCGGGCGAGCCGCTCCCAACGCTGCCCGCCGTGCGCCCGGATGCTCGCGTACTGGCAGGCCGAGTAGCGATCCATCACCGCCGTCCGGCCGGTGAGCAGACAGCTGACCAGGGCGATGGCGATGGCCAGCCAGCGCAGCACCGACTCCACCGCCAGCACGCCGTCGCGACCGACGAGCCGTTGCGCGTCCGGCCGGCCGAGACGGTGGGCGAGCCGGCCGAGCCAGCGGCGACCACTGGCGTTGCGGCGGTAGGTGGCGGGGCGTCCGGCGGCGGTCAACGCGTCGGCCAACCGGTGTGCCTGCGTGGTCTTGCCCGAACCGTCGATCCCGATCAGGGCGACGGTGCGCAATCGGGCCTTGCGTCGTCGCATCCCCGATGATCTGGCCACTCTCCACAGGTTATCCGACCCACGCACCTGCTCCGCGAGGTTTGTGGCGCTTCATCCCTGTTCACGCCCGACCGCGACACCAGCAGGTGTGGACGACCGGAATGCCGGGTACCGGAGTTTGAAATCCAACCGCCGGTCCACCAACACGACGACGGAGGCACCAGATGGCTGAGCGCGGGGACGAGAGTCTTGTGCACACCCTCAAGAAGGTCGCCGCCGTGCTCAAGCAGTCCGAGATTCCGTTCGCCCTGGGCGGCAGCTTTGCGGTCTACGCCCACGGGGGCCACTCGAGCGATCACGACGTCGACTTCCTGATCCGGGAGGCCGACGTGGAAGAGGCACTGGAGGCCCTGGTGGCCGCCGGCTTCGTCGCCGAGCGCCCACCGGAGGACTGGCTGGTCAAGGTCTTCGACGACGGCCGGATGGTGGACCTGATCCACCGGCCGATCGAGACGCCGGTGACCGAGGAGACGTTCGCCGACACCGTCATCCGGCCGGTGGACGCGATTCACATGCCGGTGCTGTCCGCCAGCCAGCTGATGGTGCACAAACTGCTCAGCTTCTCCCAGCACTACTGCGACTTCGCCCGCGGTCTGCCGCTGGCCCGCTCGCTGCGGGAGCAGATCGACTGGGAACGGGTACGCAAGGAGACGCAGCACTCGCCGTACGCCGAGGCGTTCCTGATGCTGCTGGACCGGCTGGAGGTGGTGCCGGCCGCCGGCACCCAGCCAGGAGAGGGGACATCGTGACCCACCATCGCGACATCGGCGCCGAGCCACCGGACGAGTACGTCGAGGCGGAGATCCAACGGTTGCTCGTCGAGGACCCCGCCGTCGCCGAACAGGGGATCACAGTGGTTCGACGGGAACGCGCCCTCGTGCTCTACGGCGAGGTGGAGAGTCCGCACCGGCGGGAGGAGATCCTGCGTCGGGTGTCCGAGCGCTTCCCGGACGTGCCGATCACCAGCGACATCGGGGTGATCCGCGCCCAGGCGCCCACGGAGATCGAGCAACTGCCCTGAGGGAGGTTTCATGGTGATCCGGATTGCCGCTGTGGGCGACGTGCATCTGGACGAGGACGTGGTCGGCCGGTTCCGACCGGCGTTGGAGGAGCTGCCGGATTGCGCTGATGTGCTGCTGCTGGCCGGGGACCTGACCCGGCACGGCACCGAGGCCGAGGCGCGCTGCGTGGCAGAGGAGTTCGGCGGATTGGCCGTACCGGTGGTGACCGTGCTGGGCAACCACGACCACCAGTGTGACCAGGTGCCACAGGTGGTCAAGGTGCTGGAGGACGCGGGCATCACCGTGCTGGAGGGCAACGGCGTCGTGCTGGACTGCGCGGGTGGCCGGCTCGGCATCGCCGGCGTCAAGGGCTTCGGCGGCGGATTCGCCGGGCGGTGCGCCAGTGACTTCGGCGAGCCGGAGATGAAGGCCTTCGTGCGGACCACCACCGACAGCGCGGACCGCCTCGGTGCGGCGCTGCGCTCGCTGGACTGCGACATGCTGGTCGCGCTCACCCACTACTCGCCGGTGCCGGACACACTGGCCGGCGAGCCGTTGGAGATCTACCCGTTCCTGGGGTCGTACCAGTTGGGGCAGGCGATCGACTCGGCGCCCACGGCGCTGGCCGTGCACGGTCACGCGCACGCCGGCACCGAGCGCGGCACGACCCCCGGTGGGGTACGCGTCCGCAACGTCGCGCACCCGGTGATCAAGCAGGCGTACAGCGTCTTTCACGTTGGCGATCAACTCGACACCGACCAGGTTTCCCCGATCGGCCAGTCGGGTAGTCAGAGGTCATGGAGCTGATTCTCTGGATTCTCGCAGTCGTACTCGTGGTCGCCGGCATCCTCGCGCTGTTCCGCCGGCAGATCCTGTGGGGCGTCGTCCTCATCGTTGTCGGGCTGTTGGTCGGCCCGGGTGGTGTCAGCATCTTCAATTAGCGCTCGTATTCCTTAACACCGGGACCCGCCGGGGTCGCCGCGACCGGAGCTTCGTCCTCCCGACAGAAGCACCGGCCGTGGCGATCCCGGCGCTTTTTCGTGGGTGGCCGGCCCATGGACCGCCCTCCCGCTCGGCGGTTTGAGCCGACCTCCGGAGGAAATATCTCGACCATGGAGATATCTCAGGACGCGCCGGCGGCCTCCGGGCGGCGAGCGTGGTGGGGCCTCGCCGGGTTCGCGGCGGCGGTCTTCGTCGCCGCCGCGATCGGCGGGCTGGGCGTGCAGGGCACCACCGAGGAGTACGCGAACCTGCGGCAGCCCGGCTGGGCCCCGCCCTCGTGGCTGTTCGGCCCGGTCTGGTCGCTGCTCTACGCGCTGATCGCGGTGGCCGGCTGGCTGGTGTGGCGCCGGGTCGGCTTCTCCCCCGCCCTCTGGGCGTGGACCGCCCAGCTGGTGCTCAACGCGATCTGGACCCCGCTGTTCTTCGGCGCGGGGCAGTACGGGCTGGCGTTCGCCGAGATCGTTCTGATGTGGCTGGCGATCGGCCTGACCGTGGTGCTGTTCGCCCGGGTGTCCCGGGTCGCGGCGGCGCTGCTGCTGCCGTACTGGGCCTGGGTCACCTTCGCCGCCGCGCTGAACCTGTCGATCTGGCAGCTGAACAACTGACCGACCGGTCCCCGGCGGCGGTGGCCGCCGGGGACCGTTGCCGTAGCCGGGTCAGCAGCGGGGCACGCCGGGGATGTAGCCGTCGTGCCCGGTGTACACGTACGCGTCGGCGATGTAGCGGCCGGAGCCGATCCGGTCCCAGATCGAACTGGTGCCGAACGTGCCGGTGACCGTGGTGCCGCTGGTCTGGCAGGCGATGGTCACCCGGGTGCCGTCGGCGACGGTGCCCACCGAGGCGTACCCGGTGCCGGGGCCGGAGCGGACCGTCAGCGGCGTGCCGGCGGTGTCGACAGTGCCGTTGCCGCTGCCCGAGGAGCACCCGTTGTCACTGCTGTAGCTCCTGGTGCCCCAGTACAGCGCGAGCGTTCCGTTGAAGCGGACCTGGATGTCGGCCCCGTTGAGGCGCTGCTCGTAGTGCAGGTGTGGGCCGGTGGATCCGCCGGTGCTGCCGACCCAGCCGAGCACCTTGCCGTACCCGACCGTCTGCCCGACCGAGACGTTGAACCCGTTGAGGTGCGCGTAGTAGGTGCTGTAACCGCCCCCGTGGTTGATTCGGACGTACTTGCCGTAGCTGGTGCCGCCGAGGTCGGTCACCCGGTCGACAGTGCCGGGGGCGCTGGCGACCACCGGGTCGCCGAGGTCGTCGGTGCGGTTGAAGTCGACGGCGTACGCCGGGCTGTGGTCCGACCGGGTCTGCCCGGACCAGGACTGGCCGCACGGGAACGGCACTTTGAAGGTCGGCGCGGCCATCGCCGGGGTCGCCGGCACCAGCGCTCCCCCGACGAAGAGACCCGTCACCAGCAGGCTGATCCACCGCTTTCGCATACAGCTCCTCCTATGTCGAAAACCTTCGATCCGGTGTGCCCAGCCTGACAGATATCGTCAATCTTCGAAAGAGTCCCCAGCATGTCCCGGGAGCGCGCCCACCAGGCAGCCCGCAGGTTTCCGGATTGTTACTCGCTCGTGTCTGACAGGGGGTGGACCGGGCCGGATGCAAGCGCTTACATGTGTGCACGCCCAATCGGACCGGCGACGGGTCACCAGCACGACCGCGCCGGCTAGGAAGGAGGACGGCATGGCGGTCTTTACCAGACCACGCCAGGCCTTCGTGATCGCCGGTGTACTCGGGCTGGCGCTCAGCGCCACCGCCTGCGGTACCGGCGACGACAAGAAGAGCAGCAATGCGGGCTCCGCGGAGTGCGCCGCATACGACAAGTACGAGGGCCACGACGGCAAGAAGGTCTCCATCTACGCGTCCATCCGTGACGCCGAGGCCGACCTGCTGGAGCGGTCCTGGTCGCAGTTCACCGAGTGCACCGGCATCGAGATCGACTACGAGGGCAGCGGCGAGTTCGAGGCGCAGCTCCCCGTCCGGGTCGACGGTGGCAACGCCCCCGACATCGCCTTCGTGCCCCAGCCGGGCCTGGTGAAGCGTTTCGCGGACGCCGGCAAGCTGAAGTCCCTCGGCGCCGACACCAAGGCCCTCGCCGAGCAGAACATGCCGGCCGACTGGCTGAAGTACGGCACCGTGAACGGGACGCTCTACGGCGTGCCGCTCGGCGCCAACGTGAAGTCCTTCGTCTGGTACTCGCCGAAGACGTTCAAGGAGAAGGGCTGGGAGGTTCCGACCACCTGGGACCAGCTCATCGCCCTGAGCGACAAGATCGCCGCCAGCGGCACGAAGCCGTGGTGCGCGGGCGTCGAGTCCGGTGACGCCACCGGCTGGCCGGCCACCGACTGGATCGAGGACGTGGTCCTGCGTACGCAGGGTCCCGAGGTCTACGACCAGTGGACCACCCACGCCATCCCGTTCAACGACCCGAAGATCATCGACGCGGTCGACCGCGCCGGCAGCATCCTCAAGAACGACAAGTACGTCAACGGCGGCTTCGGCGGCGTCAAGAGCATCACCACCACCGCCTTCCAGGAGGCGGGCCTGCCGGTGACCACCGGCAAGTGCGCGATGCACCGACAGGCGTCGTTCTACGCCAACCAGTTCCCCGAGGGCACCAAGGTGGCCGAGGACGGCGACGCGTTCGCCTTCTACTTCCCGGCCATCGACCCGGCCAAGGGCAAGCCGGTGCTGGGCGCGGGCGAGTTCGTCGTCGGCTACGCCGACCGTCCCGAGGTGCAGGCCGTGCAGACCTACCTCGTCTCGGCGGAGTACGTGAACAGCCGCGCGAAGCTCGGCAACTGGGTCACGGCGAACAACAAGCTGGACATCGCCAACGTCGCCAGCCCGATCGACAAGCTCTCCGTCCAGATCCTCCAGGACAAGACGGGCACCTTCCGCTTCGACGGATCCGACCTGATGCCGGCCGGCGTCGGCGCGGGAACGTTCTGGAAGGGCATGGTCGAGTGGCTGAACGGCAAGGCGACCGCCCCGGTGCTCCAGGGCATCGAGAGCAGCTGGCCTAAGTGATCCCCGGCGGTGGCCCGGTCCGCTGACGCGGGCCGGGCCACCGGCCGAGGTGGACCCGGAAGGGAGGGTTGATGGAGTTCGACTTCGCCGATGAGCAGCCGAAGCTCCTCATGCTGATGTACGGGCTGGTCGCCTTCGTGCTGGTGGTGGGTGGTCTCCTGCTGCTGCTCGACGTGGTGCCGGCCTGGTTCGCCCGGCGACGGGAGGCACAGCTCGTCGCCGCCTCGGCGAGTGGTGCTCCACTTCCCCGTCGACTCAAGCAGCGGGAGGGGATCTTCGCGCTCTTCTTCATGCTGCCGACGCTGTTGCTGCTCACCATCGGTCTGGTCGTGCCGGCCATCCGCACCGTGCTGCTCTCCCTGATGAACAGGACCAGCACGGAGTGGGTGGGGTTGGACAACTTCGGCTGGATGTTCTCCGACGACGCGATCGTCCGGGTCCTGATCAACACCCTGATCTGGGTGCTCCTGGTCCCGCTGGTGGCGACCGGGTTCGGCCTGATCTACGCCGTACTGGTGGACAAGGCCCGGTTGGAGGCCGTGGCCAAGTCACTGATCTTCCTGCCGATGGCCATCTCCTTCGTCGGCGCCAGCATCATCTGGAAGTTCGTCTACGCCTACCGAGGCGAGGGCGACCAGATCGGTCTGCTCAACCAGATCGTGGTCAGCCTGGGCGGTGAGCCCAAGCAGTGGCTGCTCGAATCGCCACTGAACACGCTGCTGCTGATCGTCATCATGGTCTGGATCCAGGCCGGTTTCGCCATGGTGGTGCTCTCCGCCGCGATCAAGGCGATTCCCGGCGACATCGTCGAAGCCGCCCGGCTCGACGGTGTCAGCCCGTGGCAGATGTTCTGGCAGATCACCATGCCGAGCATCCGACCGGCGCTGATCGTCGTGATGGTGACCCTCACGATCGCCACGCTCAAGGTCTTCGACATCGTCCGGACCTCGACGAACGGCAACTACGACACGAGCGTGATCGCCAACGAGATGTACAACCAGGCGTTCCGGTACAGCGAGAACGGGCGGGGTTCCGCGCTCGCGGTCTTCCTCTTCATCCTGGTCATCCCGGTCGTGATCTACCAGATCCGTAACCTCCGTCAACAGCGGGAGGGCTGAGATGACCACCGCAACGCCCACCGTCGCCGCCGGCACCCAGAAGACCGACGGCACCCCGACCAGCGCGGCCGGCCGGGTCCGCAAGCGGTTGAACAGCCGCACCGCGACGCTCGTCTCGATCGTCATCGCGGTGGTCTGGACCATCCCGACCTTCGGCCTGCTCGTCTCCTCCCTCCGCCCAGAGGACGAGATCAAGACCACCGGCTGGTGGACGGCCTTCACCAACCCGCAGTTCACCTTCGAGAACTACGAGCAGGTCCTGTTCGGGCGCTCGGCGTCCTCCGGGCAGCTCGCCGGTTCCTTCATCAACTCGCTGGCGATCACCATCCCGTCGGTGCTCTTCCCGCTCGCCTTCGCGTCCCTCGCCGCGTACGCGCTCGCGTGGATCAACTTCCGTGGCCGGGACTGGCTCTACATCGCGATCTTCGCGTTGCAGATCGTGCCGCTGCAGATGGCCCTGGTGCCGCTGCTGAGGTTCTTCTCCACCGGGGTCACCCTCGGCGGCGTCACACTGATGCCGGCCTGGGACCTGGTCGACGAGCAGAAGTTCGCCCAGGTGTGGTTCGCGCACACCTGCTTCGCGCTTCCGTTCGCCGTCTTCCTGCTGCACAACTTCATCTCGCAACTGCCGGGTGACCTGATGGAGGCGGCCCGGGTCGACGGGGCAACCCACCCGAAGATCTTCCGCACCATCGTGCTGCCGCTGATCACCCCGGCGCTGGCGGCGTTCGGCATCTTCCAGTTCCTCTGGGTCTGGAACGACCTGCTGGTGGCGCTGATCTTCGCGGGCGGCAGCGACGAGACCGCTCCGCTCACCGTCCGGCTCGCCGAGATGGCCGGCACCCGGGGCAACGAGTGGCAGCGCCTGACTGCCGGCGCGTTCGTCAGCATCGTCGTCCCGCTCATCGTGTTCCTGTCCCTGCAGCGTTTCTTCGTGCGAGGTCTGCTCGCCGGCAGCGTCAAGGGCTGACCCGCGCGTCCGCCGCCGCCTGGCCCCTCGGGCGGCGGCGGACGCTCCGGGCACCGAGCGGGGGTAACCGTGACGAGGATCGATGATGTGGCCCGGCTGGCCGGAGTGTCCACGGCCACCGTCTCGCGGGCGCTACGCGGACTACCGACGGTCTCGGCCGCCACCCGACGCCGGGTACTCGCCGCCGCCGAGCAACTCGACTACGAGGTCTCACCGAGCGCGTCCCGGCTCGCCGGCGGCCGAACCGGCACTGTCGCGGTGGTGGTCCCCCGGATCACCCGCTGGTTCTTCAGCACCGTCGTCGAGGCGGTCGAGGAGTACCTCCACCAGTCCGGCTACGACCTACTGCTCTACAACCTGGGCGGTCGGGAGCAGGTCCGCCAGCGGGTCCTGCGTACGGCCAACCTGCACAAGCGGGTGGACGCCATGATGCTGGTCGCCACGCCCCTGCGTCCGGCCGACCTGACCGCGCTGGCCACGCTGGAACTGCCCGGCGTCACCATAAGCTCGGGCAGCAGAGTGCCCAACTGGCCGTGCGTACGGATCGACGACGTGGCGGCCGCGCGGGTCGCGACCAAGCATCTGATCGACCTCGGCCATCACCGGATCGCCCACATCTCCGGCGACCCGGACGACGAGTTGGCCTTCACCACGCACCTCGACCGACGCCGGGGTTACCAGGCGGCGCTGCGCTCCGCCGGCCTGCGACCCGACCCCACCCTGGACATCGAGTCCACCTTCACCATCGACGGCGGCAACCGGGCCACCGCCGAACTGCTGGCCCGCGGCGAGCCGCCGACCGCGATCGTCGCCGCCTGTGACGAGATGGCGATGGGCGCGATGACCGCCCTGCGCGACGTCGGACTGCGGGTGCCGCAGGACGTCAGCGTGGTCGGCATCGACGACCACGACCTGGCCGGTGTGCTCGGGCTCAGCACCGTCGCCCAGCCCGCCGCCGAGCAGGGCCGGCTGGCCGCCCAGATGCTGCTCGACCCGCTCGGTGCCCGGCCTCCGGGCCCCATCGTCAGTCAACGGGGCGCCGGTTGCGACACTCCGGTGGTCCTGCCCACTCGGTTGGTGGTCCGGGACTCGACCGCACCGCCCCGGGCACACTGAAATCCAAACACCGCAACACGGGAGACGACCCTGAACACCAACCCGACGCAGCAGACCCCCTCCGGTCACCCGGCCACCGGCTGGTGGACCGAGGCCTCCATCTACCAGATCTACCCCCGCTCGTTCGCCGACTCGGACGGGGACGGAATCGGTGACCTGCCCGGCATCACCGCCCGCCTCGACCACCTGGTCGAGCTGGGCGTGGACGCGGTGTGGCTCTCCCCCTTCTACCCCTCGCCGCAGGCCGACGCCGGCTACGACGTGGCCGACTACCGCGACATCGACCCGCTGTTCGGCACCCTCGCCGACGCGGACAAGCTGATCGCCGAGGCCCGGTCCCGCAACCTGCGGGTGATCGTCGACCTGGTCCCGAACCACACCTCCTCGGCGCATCGCTGGTTCCAGGCCGCGCTGCCGGCCGCGCCCGGCAGCCCGGAGCGGTCGCGGTACATCTTCCGCGAAGGCCGCGGTCCGGCCGGCGACCAGCCGCCGAACGACTGGCAGAGCGTCTTCGGTGGCCCGGCCTGGACCCGGACGGTCGACGCCGACGGGCAGCCCGGCCAGTGGTACCTGCACCTGTTCGACACCGGGCAGCCCGACCTCAACTGGGACAACCCGGAGGTGCACGCGGAGTTCCTGGACGTGCTGCGCTTCTGGTTGGACCGCGGCGTGGACGGCTTCCGGGTCGACGTGGCGCACGGCCTCATCAAGCAGGCCGACCTGGCCGACTGGCAGGAGCCGCAGGAGATCCTCTCCGGAAACGAGATCGACAAGCCCCGCCCGCCGATGTGGGACCAGGACGGCGTACACGAGATCTACCGGCAGTGGCGGCAGGTCCTGGACAGCTACCCCGGTGAGCGGGTGCTGGTCGCCGAGGCATGGGTGGAGCCGGCCGAGCGGCTGGCCCGCTACGTTCGCCCGGACGAGATGCACCAGGCGTTCAACTTCGAGTACCTGCTCGCCGCGTGGACCGCACCGGCCCAGTACGCGGTGATCACCCGTTCGTTGGAGGCGACCGACTCGGTCGGCGCGCCGACCACCTGGGTGCTGTCCAACCACGACGTGGTGCGGCACGCCTCCCGGCTCGGCCTGCCGGTCGGCACCGTACGCCCCAACGGCATCGGCATCGGCGACCCGCAGCCGGACGCCGCACTCGGTCTGCGCCGGGCCCGGGCGGCCACCCTGCTGATGCTGGCACTGCCCGGCTCGGCGTACCTCTACCAGGGCGAGGAGCTGGGGCTGCCCGAGCACACCACCCTGCCCGACGAGGCCCGGCAGGACCCGACCTGGGCGCGTAGCGGGCACACCCAGCGCGGCCGGGACGGCTGCCGGGTGCCGATCCCGTGGGAGGCCGACGCCCCCTCGTACGGCTTCGGGCCGACCGACGCGAGCTGGCTGCCGCAGCCCGCGCTCTGGGCGGAGTACGCGCTGGACCGCCAGCGCGACGTGCCCGGTTCGACGTACGAGATGTACCGCGCGGCGCTGCGGTTGCGCCGTGCCCACGGGTTGGGTCGCGGCACCCTGGAGTGGTTGTCCTCCGGCGACGAGGTGTTGAGCTTCCGCAACGGTGAGCTGACCGTGCTGACCAACTTCGGTGCCGCCCCGGTGCCGCTGCCGGCCGGCGCCGAGGTGCTCGCCGCCAGCGCGCCCCTGGACGACGACGGCGCGGTCCCGGCCGACGTGACCGTCTGGCTGCGCGGCTGACCCAGCCCCACGTGGAGGCGCGGGGGGCCAAGATCCGCGCAACATCAGGGATGTTGGCCCCTCACGCTCGCCCGAGGCAGCACCTTGCCTGATGTTGCGCGGATCAAGGCACGTGGGAGTGCCGCGAACGTAGGGCGGCGGGGTCAGAGGTGGTCGGCTCGGGTGTGGAGCAGGTCGTGCACGTTGTCGATGTCCGCTGGTGAGGTTCGCGAGGCGAGCCAGTACATGACACCGGTCGGGATGAAGAAGAGCTGGAACGCGGCCAGCCCGACGGCGAAGTTCAGCGGCGGCGGGAATGCCACTCGCAGTGCCTGGAAGGCCACCCCGACCAGCCCGTTGCCGGCCGCGCGACCGACCCCGTTGACCAGGTTGCCCAGGCTGTAGACCGTGCCCCGGTGCTCCGGCGGGTTGACGTCGGCGATCAACGCGAACCAGTTCGGCGAGTTGGCCGAGGTCAACGCGAGCGCCACGATGGCGGTGAGCAGGCTCAGCCCGACCGACGGCTCGGTGAACACACTGGACAGCACCGCACCGACCACCGCGCCGCCACTCGCGCCGTCCGGCACGTCGATGGTCACCGGCACGAAGAACAACACCAGGTAGAACGGCAGCGCGGCGAGGATGCCGATGGAGGCGACGAGCGCCCGCCCTCGCGGGGTACGCCGTTGCACGGCGTCGCCGATCAGCCCGCCCACGATGGACAGCACCCCACCGAGCTGGAACAGGGTGGCGAAGACGCTGCCCACCACCACAGCGGTCGAAGTGGAGTAACCCTGGGCCTCGGCGCGTTCGGCGAACAGCACCGGCAGCCAGACCAGCGAACCGAACGCGGCCTGCGCGGTCAGCCCCTGCAGGATCAGCCACCGGTTGGTCCGCCGGGCCAGGATGCGCGGCAGGTCGGCGCGGCTGATCCGGTAGTCGTACTCGGCGCCGGCGTCCAACCTGCCGGCCAGTTCCGGCTCGCTCTGGCCACGCCGGACGTCGTACGTGAACAGGTAGGCCACTGTGGCGACCAGGCCGACGCCGGCCAACAGCAGGAACGGCCGCCGCCAGTCGGCGGCCCCGAGTAGCCCGCCGACGAGGGTGCCTGCGAGGGTGCCGACCCCCTGGGAGAGCCCCCAGAAGCTCATCACCAGCCCGCGCCGGGTCGGTGAGATCAGGTCGGTGACCACGGAGAAGCCCACCGAGCCGACCGCGCCGAGGCCGACCGCCGCGACCAACTGCGCGGCCAGGAACGTCAGGTAGCCGCCGGCGAGCGCGCTACCGCCGGTGCCCGCCGCCCAGAGCAGTGTGCCCACCATGAGCAGCGGTTTGCGGTTGGTGCGGTCCCCGACGTACGCCCAGCCGACCGCCGCGACCGCGCTGACCAGGAAGCTGACCGCGGTGACCACGCCGAGCAGCCGCCCGGACACGTCGAACGCGTCGGAGATCGGGCCGTACAGCGGGGGTACCAGCCCGATCGCCACGTTGTCCAGGGAGGCGAGCAGCACGAACACCACGACGCTGTACAACCGGTGCGCCGGCCCACCACCCCGACCGTGCGAGCGCAGACCGGGCCCGCCACTGGTCACCGTCATGACCGGCAGCCAACCAGACTGCGTGGAGGAGGTCGTCACGCGGGTGGGTGCCGGTCACCGTCGACCGGCACCCACCCGCGTCGATCCCGACGCTCAGCGCCGGTCGAGCACCAACCCGCGAGCCGCGGCGTACTGCTCGCGGACGGCGGGGACGGCCGCCGCCGCGTACTCCTCGGTGCCCTCGACCGCCCAGACCGGCGGCGCGGCACCACCCAGGGCGACCCAGGCGGCCTGCCGGGCGGCGCCGTCGGCGACGTACTCCCCGGCCGGCGGGACGACGACCGGGCAGCCGAAGACCTGCGGGGCGATCTGACGCACCGCGGCCGACCGGGCCCCGCCGCCGACCAGAATGACCCGGCGGGCGGTGGCACCCTGCGCGGTCAACGCGTCCAGCCCGTCGGCGAGCGCGCAGAGCATGCCCTCCACGGCGGCCCGCGCCAGGTGCGCGGGGGTCGACGTGCGCAGGGTCAGGCCGTGCACCGCACCGGTGGCGAGCGGCCGGTTTGGCGTCCGCTCACCCTCCAGGTAGGGCACCATGACCAGCCCGTCCGCCCCGGCTGGCGCGGAGAGCGCCAGCTCGGCCAGCTCGTCCAGGTTGACGCCGAGCATCGCGGCGGCGGCGTCCAGCACCCGGGCCGCGTTGAGCGTGCAGACCAGGGGCAGGAAACGGCCGGACGCGTCCGCGAAGCCCGCGACGGCGCCGCTCTCGTCGGCGGCCGGCACGTCGGCGACGCTGAACACGGTGCCGGAGGTGCCGATCGAGACGACCACGTCACCCGGGCCGGCGCCGACACCCAGCGCGGCGGCGGCGTTGTCCCCGGTGCCCGCGCCGAGCAGCGCACCGCCCGGCCCGCCCAGCTCGTCGGCGAGCTTCCCCGCCGACTCGGCCGGGCCGAGCACCTCGGGCACCACCAACCGCCGACCGAAGCCCCGCTCCAGCAGGTCCAGTCGGTAGTCACCGGTCGCCGGCGACCAGTAACCGGTGCCGCTGGCGTCACCCCGGTCGGTACGCAGGGCGCCCAACCCCGGTGCGCCGGCCAACCGCCAGGTCAGCCAGTCGTGGGGCAGGCAGACGGCGGCCACCCGGGCGGCCAGCTCCGGTTCGTGCCTGGCCAGCCACCGCAGCTTGGTGATGGTGAAGCTGGCCACCGGAACGCTGCCGGTGGCCTCGGCCCAGAACCGACTCCCGGCCGAGCCGCCGCCGGCCTCCTCGATGAGGTCGGCGGCGGCGTCGGCGGATCGGGTGTCGTTCCACAGCAGCGCCGGGCGGACCACCCGGCCGTCCTCGTCGAGACACACCATGCCGTGCTGCTGGCCGGCGACGGAGATCGCCGCCACATCGGCCAACCCGCCGGCCTGGTCGGCGGCGCTACGTAGCGCCTGCCACCAGGCTTCCGGGTCGACCTCCGTGCCGTCCGGGTGCGGTGCCCGGCCCTGCCGGAGCAGGGTGCCGGTCTCCGCGTCCCGGATCACCACCTTGCAGGACTGGGTGGACGAGTCAACGCCTGCGACCAACGGCATGGCGGGGCCTCAGCGGGCGCCGAGCAGGTGCTCGACGGCGAGCTGGTTGAGCCGGACGAAGGCGAAGCCCCGGGCGGCCACCGCGTCGACGTCGACATCCTCGAACGCCGACCGGTCGGCCAGGAACTCCTCGTAGCCCTCGCCGTCGTTGAGCGTCGGCGTGCTCAGCTCGCCGACCTTGCTGGCGGCGAGCGCCTCGATCACCTCGGGGTCGGCGCGGAACGCCGCCGCGCGCTCCTTGAGCAGCAGGTAGGTGCTCATGTTGGCCGCCGCGGAGGCCCACACCCCGTCCATGTCCTCGGTGCGGGAGGGCTTGTAGTCGAAGTGCCGCGGCCCGTCGTAGGCCGGCCCGCCGTTGGGGCCGCCGTTCTCCAGGAGGTCCACCAGGGCGAACGCGTTCATCAGGTCACCGTGGCCGAAGACCAGGTCCTGGTCGTACTTGATGCCGCGCTGGCCGTTGAGGTCCAGGTGGAACAGCTTGCCCTGCCAGAGCGCCTGGGCGATGCCGTGGGCGTAGTTGAGCCCGGCCATCTGCTCGTGGCCGACCTCCGGGTTGAGGCCGACCAGCTCCGGGTGGGCCAGCTGGGAGATGAAGCCGAGCGCGTGCCCGATGGTGGGCAGCAGGATGTCGCCGCGCGGCTCGTTGGGCTTGGGCTCCAGCGCGAACCGCAGGTTGTAGCCCTTGTCGATGGAGTACTGGGTGAGCAGGTCCACCGCCTCGCGGTAGCGGTCCAGGGCGGCGCGGACGTCCTTGGCGAGGTCGTACTCGGAGCCCTCGCGGCCACCCCACATGACGAAGGTGCTGGCGCCCAGCTCGGCGGCCAGGTCGACCTGGCGTAGCACCTTGCGCAGCGCGTAGCGACGGACCTCGCGGTCGTTGCTGGTGAAGCCGCCGTCCTTGAAGATCGGGTGGGTGAAGAGGTTGGTGGTCACCATGGGCACCACGAGGCCGGTCTCGTCGAGGGCCTTGCGGAACCGGGCGATGTGCTGGTCACGGGTGGCCGCGTCGACGCCGAACGGGATCAGGTCGTCGTCGTGGAAGGTGATGCCGTACGCGCCCAGCTCGGCGAGCCGGTGCACTGCCTCGACCGCGTCGAGCTCGGGACGGGTGGCGTCACCGAACGGGTCACGGGCCTGCCAGCCCACGGTCCAGAGCCCGAAGGAGAACTTGTCGGCGGGGGTGGGACGGGGTGCCATGAGCGACCTCCGGGGTGGTGTTGTCCGCTATTTGTTCAGCGATTGAATTATTTGCCCACCATATGGCACTGTCAAGGGGTGAGCCTCACCCACGCCCCGGCCGGCGCAGTCCGTCAGGGCAGCCTGCGCGAGCTCAACCTCGCCCTGGTCCTCGGCCGGATCGCCACGGCCGACCGGCCTCCCTCGCGGGCCGACCTGGCGACCGCCACCGGCCTGACCAGAGCCACCGTGTCCGCGGTGGTCGAGGACCTGCTCGCCGGCCGGCTGGTCAGTGAGTCCGACCCCGCGCCCCGCTCGGGCGCCGGCCGACCGGCGCGCGGACTGGTCCTGGCCGATCAGGGGCCGGCCGGGCTCGGCCTGGAGGTCAACGTGGACTACCTGGCGGTCTGCGTGGTGGACCTAGCCGGCCAGGTCCGGCACCGCACGGTGCACCGGGCCGACCTGCGCCCGGTGGCCCCCGCCGACGCCCTGGCCCTCCTGGTCGAGATGGCCGGGGTGGCCCGCGAGGACGCTGCCCGGCACGGCCTCACCCTGGTCGGGGCCGCGCTCGCGGTGCCCGGCCTGGTGGACGACGCCGGGCTGGTCCGGCTCGCGCCGAACCTCGGCTGGCGGGACGTGCCGGTGCCCGCGCTGCTCGCCGAGCACCCTCCGCTGATCGAGCAGGTGCCCGGCGTCCCCGCGCTGGTGGTGGACAACGAGGCCAACCTCGCCGCGCTCGGCGAGCTGCACTCTCAGCCACCCGGCCCGTCCAGCTTCCTGCACATCTCCGGAGAGGTGGGCATCGGCGCCGGCATCGTGCTGGACGGCGCGCTGTTTCGCGGCGTACGCGGGTGGAGCGGCGAGATCGGGCACCTTCCGGTGCACCCCGAGGGCCGTCCGTGCCGCTGCGGCGGCCAGGGTTGCCTGGAGCAGTACGCCGGCCAGGAGGCGATCGTGGCCGCCGCCGGGCTGGCCCGGGCGGAGCTTCCCGCGGACACCGCGACGGCCCGGTTGGCCGAGCTGGCGGAGGCCGGCGACGCCGACGCGCTGCGGGCGCTGCACGACGCCGGAACGGCGCTCGGTGTCGCGGTGGCCAGCGTCGTGAACCTGCTCGACCTGGACACCGTGGTACTCGGTGGCGGTTACGCGGCGCTCGCACCCTGGCTGTGCCCCCCGGTCCTCGCCGAGATCGGCGCCCGGGTGCTCACCGCTGCCTGGTCGCCGGTCACGGTCCGCCCGTCGACGCTCGGCGCGGAGGCCGCCGCGGTAGGCGCCGCCGGCTCGGTGGCCCGTCGGATCGTCGCTCAGCCCGCCGGCTGGCTGGCCCGCTCCGACTGATCGCCACCCCGCGCCGTGCGCCGCTGTCGGGGGGAATCGGTATCCTTGCTCCCAGGCAACGATCCCCGGTGAGGAGTCGAGAAGCAGCATGCGCACACGTCGTCAGACGCGCGCCGGCGTCCGGCGGTGACCACGACGCAGCAACCCGGCGGCACCCCGTTGCCGGCCGACGAACGGTTGGCCCGCGAGCTGCTCGACGGGCTCGCCGAGGCCGTGCTGACAACGGACGGGACCGGTCGGGTGACCCTGGTCAACGCCATGGCGGCCGAGCTGATCCCGGAGATCGACGCTGGCACCGAGCTGGCCGGTTGCTCGGTGGCAGCCCTGGCCCGGGCAGTCGCCAGCGGCGCTGACCGGTTCGACGCCGACCACCACGGCCGGCGACTGCGCGGCGTCCGGCGGCAACTCGCCCGCTCCCGATGGGCGTGGTATGTCCGCGACATAACCGAGGAGCACGCCCGCGCCGACGCCCTGCTCGCCGAACGCTCCCGCACCGCGTTCCTCGCCCAGGCCGGCAGTCGGCTGGCGCTGGCCCTGCACCGCGACCAGGTCCTCCTGGCCACCACCACGCTCGCCGTTCCCTACCTGGCCGACGTCGCCGTGGCACTGCCCCGACCGACCGCGCCGGCCGAGCCGCATCCCCGCTGGATCCGGTACGCCGACGGCGAGCCCGCCCCGGTCACCGGGCTGGCCAGTCCCGAGCTGACCCACTCCGTGCCCGGGCTGGCCGAAGCGCTGGCCGGCGACCGGGCCGAGCCGGGCCCCTGGCCGGATGCCCCGCTCACCGACCTGGCCGACCTGCTGCCGTCCGAGTTCGGCCCCCCGGGCATGGTGCTGGTCAGCCCACTGCTCAGCGCCAGCGGGTCGGCCGGTGCACTGCTGCTCATCCGTCGGCCTGGGCGGGCCGGCTTCGACAGGCGCGACGTCGAGCTGGCCCGGGAGTTCGCCGCCCGCGCGGGTGCCGCACTGGCCACCGCCGACCTGCACGGTGAGCAGGCCCACCTGGCCCGGGTGCTGCAAACCAGTCTGCTCCCGCCCGAGCTGCCCGTCGTGCCCGGCGTGACCATGGCCGGCGGCTACCGGGCAGCCGGCGACACGCTGCGCATCGGCGGCGACTTCTACGAGGTGTTCCCACACCCGCGCGGCGCCCTGTTCGCGCTCGGCGACGTGTGCGGCAAGGGCGTGGGCGCGGCGGTGCTGACCGGCCGGGTCCGCCAGTCGTTGCAGACCCTGCGGCTCGTCGAGCAACGCCCGCTGGAGCTGATCCACCTGCTCAACCAGGCGCTGTTCGACGCGCCGGACGCGGCACGGCGCAACCAGTTCACCACCCTGCTGCTCGGTTCCCTGGACCGGGGGCCAGCCGGGCTGGACGTCCGGATCGCCGGCGGAGGGCACCCGGCGCCACTGCTGGTCACCGCCGACGGCACGGTCACCCCGGTCCCGGTCGGTGGCATGCCGGTGGGGGCGCTGACGGCCGCACGGTTCGCCGAGACCCGGGTCCACCTCGATCCGGGCGATCTGCTGCTCGCGTACACCGATGGGGTGACCGAGGCGCGCGGCCCGCGCGACGCGGCGATGTTCGGCGAGGCCCGGCTGCGGGCCGCGCTCGCGTCGGCGGCCGGGCAACCGCCGGCGGTGTTGATCGACCGGGTGCTCCGCGCGGTCGACGACTGGCTGGGCGGGCAGGCCCACGACGACATCGCGATGCTGGCCGTGAGCGCGTCGGCGTCGGCATGACCGACGGGTGCCGGCCCGACCGGCTTGATCAGGCGGTACGCGCCACCGGCGGGTCGCCGGCCGGCCGCTCCCGGGTGGTGCCGACCGATCGTTCCGGGCCGCCCGACGAACCCGTCCACCCCGCTCGGGTCTGCCGACCCGAATCGACCGACCAGTCCCCCGACCGACCACCGGGCCGGTCCGGGTCGTCCGGCCAGTCCCCCTGGCCCGTCGACTCATCCGACGTCGGCGCGTTCTGCGCCTGCTGGCCACGAACGGTCTCGTCGAACTCCCGCATCCCGCGCAGCAGCGCGTCGCGGCCCTCCCGGCTCATCCCGGCCAACACGGCGGCGAGTTGGGCCCGGCGGTCGGCCCGCAGCTCGGCGACGAGCCGACGGGCCTCCGGGGTGAGGTGGAGCGAAATCTCCCGCCGGTCGAAGCGGCCGGGCTCGCGCTCCAGCATGCCGGCGGCGACCAGCCGGTCGCACAGGCGGCTGGCGGAGCTGAGCAGCATGTCGAGTCGGGTGGCGAGCCGACGCAGGTTGATCCCGTCGAACTGCTCCACCACCATCACCGCCCGTAACTGGGCACCAGACAGGCGGCTGGCGGTCCCCTCCCGGGCAGACTCCCAGATGCCCAACAGGGCAGCGGCCGCCGCGTCCAGTGCGGCGGCCATACTCGTCTCAGGGTCCGTCGGACGGTTCAGTTCGGCCATGGTGGCCCGAGAGTACTCCGAACCCACTGGTAGTCGAGCTTTCAGCGAGGGAGTGACGATGAGCGAACCGGTCAATCGGGCACGACGTGCCCTGAACGAGACACCAGCTGACCGGCTCGTCGGTGGTATCGGGGACGTACTCGCCCAGTCGTACGGGATCACCGACGTCGAGCTCTACCAGGTCGACTACCGACTCGCGGAGCTACTGCCACTCACCGACGGTGACTCGATCACGAGCCCCGGGCACCCGGCCTGGCGCGCCTTCGACCACCAGTCGCCGATACTGATCGACGGCACCGCCTGGTTCCCGGTCGCCATGCGTGGCGAGCGCCGAGGGGTGCTGCGCCTGTCGTCCGTTCCGGACGACCGGGAGGTCCTCGCCGACCTGGCCGACATCGCCACCGCGCTCGCCCACGAGGTGGCGGCGGTCTCCGCCGGCACCGACGTCTATCGGGCGGCCCGACGCGCCCAACGCCTCACCCTGGCCGCCGAGATGCAGTGGGACCTGCTCCCCGGCCGCAGCCGGATCCGTCCCTCGTTCAGCCTGGCCGGGCAGTTGGAGCCGGCGTACGCGGTGCGCGGCGACAGCTTCGACTGGTCCGACGACGGTGAACGGCTCTGGTTGTCCACCATCAACGGCACCGGTGAGGGCGTGGCCGCCTCCCTGCTCACCTCGCTGGCCACCCACGCTCTGCGCAACGCGCGTCGGGCCGGGCTGAGCCTCGCCGACCAGGCCGCCCTCGCCGATCAGGCCATCTACGACCTGTACCGGGGCGAGCAGCACCTCTCCGCGTTGCTGATGGAGCTGGACCTGCGCTCCGGAATGATGACCGTTGTGGACGCCGGGTCGCCCCGACTGGTCCTGCTCCGCGACGGGGACGTCGCCGAGCAGCCGCTGGAGGCGCAGTTCCCGCTGGGCATGTTCGAGGCGACCGACTACCACGAGCAGAAGTTCCCGCTGGAGCGCGGCGACCGGGTCTTCGTGGTCAGCGACGGGGTGGTGGAGGCCACCGGTCAGCACGTGCGCTACGGCGAGACGGCACTGGACCGGTTCCTGCGGCGGACCGGGCCGATGGCGCCCCTGGACGCCGTCCGTTCGCTGATCGGTGACCTGCGCGCGTTCGTGGCCGGTGACCTGGTCGACGACGCGGTGGTCGTCTGCCTGGACTGGACCGGCCCGCAGGCGTGAGCGGTGCTCAGTACGCGCCGCGGCCGTTGAGCACCGCGCCGAAGGTCTTCCAGAGAATGGTGAGGTCGGCGGCGAGGGACCAGTTCTCCACGTAGTAGAGGTCGAGCCGGATGCCGTCCTCCCAGCTCAGGTCGGAGCGGCCACTGACCTGCCACAGGCCGGTCATGCCGGGCTTGACGAGCAGCCGTCGGGCCACGTCGCCGTCGTAGCGGGCCACCTCCGAGGGCAGCGGCGGGCGGGGCCCGACCAGGCTCATCTGCCCCAGCAGCACGTTGACCAGCTGCGGCAGCTCGTCCAGTGACCATTTGCGCAGCAGCCGGCCGACGCGGGTCACCCGGGGGTCGTGGCGCATCTTGAACATGAGGCCGTCGGTCTCGTTGCGGGCGGTCAGCTCGGCGAGGAGCGCGTCCGCGTTCAGCACCATGGTGCGGAACTTGAACACCCCGAACTCCTGCCCGCCCCGGCCGACCCGGACCTGTCGGAACAGCACCGGGCCCCGGCTGTCCAGTTTGATGGCCAACGCGATGAACGCGATCAGCGGCAGCAGCACCGCCAGCGCCAGCGACGAGACGGATCGGTCGACGAGACCCTTCACCAGCTTGCGGACCCCGCGGAACTCGGGCGCCTCGACGTGGATCAGCGGCAGGCCGGCGACCGGGCGGGTGTGGATGCGCGGGCCGGCGACGTCGGTCAGCGCGGGTGCCACGACCAGGTCGATGCCGGTCCCCTCCAACTGCCAGCCGAGGCGGCGCAGGCGGGTCGCGGTCAGCTCACCGGAGGCGGTCACCGCGACCGTGTCCGCGCCGATCGCGGTGGCGGCCTCCGGGATGCCCCGGAACGACCCCACCACCGGCACGTCACCCAGCCGCTGCGCCACCGGCGCGAGCAGCGCGTCCGGGATGCAGGCGCCCACCACCTGGTAACCGGCGTACGGCTCGCGGCGCAGCGTGTGGACCAACTCCAACACGTGGGCGGTGTCGCCGACCACCAGCACCTTGCGGGACCAGCCGGCGCCCAGCGAGCGGGCCCGGTGCAGCCGCTTGCGGGCGGCGAACCGCGCCACCTCCAGCCCGACGGTGCCCACCGCGAAGGAGATTCCCAGGAAGCCCCGGGAGACGCCGACGTCGGCGATGTAGCCGATGATGGCGATCGCC